>NZ_SOAP01000019.1 GCF_004364805.1 Pelagimonas phthalicica | reverse complement strand
GCCTCTGCGTCGTTGATGTCGCCTTTGAGCCAGGCGCGGGCGGGGTCGGCGAAGATTGTGCGGCCGACGGCAAAGCCTTTGACCAGGGGTTGTTTGGCCGCCAGGGCAAAGGAGGCGGCGAGCGCGTCTTCGGGGGCGTCCAGGCCCAGCACCACGATGCCGCGGGTGCGGGGATCGTTGCGCTCGATCGCGTTGACCGCCTGGTCCCAGGCCGCTTCGGTTGTGAAGGGTTCCAGCTTCCACCAATCCGGATAGATCCCGGCATCGTAGAATTGCTGGATCAGCTTGGCCGTGCTGCTGTCATCGACGCGGCCCACCTTGGAGGGGATTACCTCGAGCAGGAATTCCAACCCGTTGCGCCGCGCCGCCTGATACAGCCGCTTGACCCGTTCCTCTTGCAGGGCGCGCGTGTCGCTGGTGTCATCGGGGTGGCAAAAGACCAGCAGTTTGACCACATTTTCCCGCGCCCATTCGCGCAACCGCCCCAGATCATCGCCCAGCTCCGGCTCAAACTGGATGGGGCGCGACCCGGGCAGCTCGGTGGGGCGGCCGATCCACAGGCCCGACCCGCTGGCGCGATGCAGGGCCGAGCGACCGATGCGGTTGTCGCACAGGATGCCATAGCCCGGCTGGCCATTCTGAACCGTCAGCGCCGCCTCCAGACACAGCTCTTTGAAGGCCGCGCCCTTGGACAGGCTATAGCCCTCCATCTCTTCCAGTTGCAGGCGGTGATCAAAGGCAAAGGTGCGCAAGCTGGACCAATCACCAGAACGGTTGGTGGCCCAGTGCACCTGCTCAAGCTCGGTATCATTGCGCAGATCGGCGCGGATCAGCCCGCGATCAAAGAAATATTCCAGCTCTTCCAGGCTGGGATAGGCCGGGGTGCAGCCATGGCGCGACACGGCAAAAGCCCCGCAGGCATTGGCGTATTTCAGCGCGACGGGCCAGGGTTCCTTGTCCAGCCAGCCCTTGAGCAGGCCCGACATGAACCCATCACCCGCCCCCAGAACGTTGAAAACTTCGATCGGAAAGCCCGGCCCGGCCTCGCCCTCATCAAGGCTGTCAGGGATGTCACCGGTAAAGGCCACCGCCCCATCCGCGCCGCGTTTGCAGACCAAGGTCGCGTCAGAAACCGCCCGCACCGCGCGCAGGGCGGTGATGGTATCGGTGCTGCCACCGGCGATGTGAAACTCTTCTTCGGTGCCGACGATCAGGTCGAAAAGATGTAGGCTTTCCTGCAGCTTGGCCGTGACAGCGGCGCTTTCGACAAAGCGGCTTTCGCCATCGCCATGCCCGGCCACGCCCCAAAGATTGGGGCGGTAATCAATGTCCAGCGCGGTTTGCTGACCGGCGGCGCGGGCGATGGTCAACGCCTTGAGCGTCGCGGCCTCGACCTGGGGATGCGACAGATGCGTGCCCGTGGCGACAATCGCCCGCGCGCTGCGGATGAAATCCGGGTCGATATCCTCTTCGGTCAGCCCCATATCGGCGCAGTTCTCGCGGTAGAAAATCAGCGGAAACTGTTCTTCGTCGCGAATGCCCAGCAGGACCAGCGCGGTCAGACGGTCAGGATCGGTCTTGACCCCGTCCGTATTGACCCCCTCGCGCTGCAACTGCTCGCGAATGAACCGGCCCATATGCTCATCACCAACCCCGGTGATCACCGCCGATTTCAACCCCAACCGCGCCGTGCCACAGGCAATATTGGTCGGGCTGCCGCCGATATATTTGTCAAAAGACCCCATATCCTCAAGCCGCCCACCTATCTGAGCGCCATATAAATCAACCGAACTACGGCCAATCGTGATCAAATCAAG
>NZ_SOAP01000018.1 GCF_004364805.1 Pelagimonas phthalicica | reverse complement strand
GATGAACTATGGGATTGAAACGGACAGAATAATTCCGTGCTGCTGCGGTGCGGATTGCGCTGACGAGCGGGCTGAGCAGGAAGCAGGTGGCGTCAGATTTGGGTGTTGGCCTTTCGACCCTGAACAAGTGGGTCACAGCGCATTCATTGCCCGGCAGGCGATTTGCATGGCAAATCTGTCGAGAGGGGCGACACCGAGGAGGTATCCGACAAAGACCTCGACCTTGCTCGAGAGAATGAACGGCTTCGACGCGAGAACCGCATTCTCAAGGAGGAGAGGGTGATCTTAAAAAAGGCAACGCAGTTCTTCGCTGGCCAAAAGCCATGAAGTTCAGGTTCATCGAAGAACACACTGATCCCTTCAGCGCCAAGCGGATGTGCAATGGTCTGGATGTCAGTGAGCGTGGTCTACGGGCCTATCGCAGCCGCCTAGCCAGTCAAAGGCAGCGCACCGACATGATCGTTCTGGCGCATATCAAGGAACAGTCTCGCCTCAGCTTGGGCAGTTATGGCCGCCCACGGATGGCCTAGGAACTGGAGGAGTTGGGCCTGAACATTGGCCATCGTCGCGCCGGTCGGCTGATGCGTGAGAATGGCATCCGTGTCGAACGATCTAAGAAATACAAGGTGACCACTGATAGCAACCACGTCTTCAACATCGCACCCAATCTGCAGAACCGGGATTTCTGCGCAGAGTTGCCAAACCAAAAATGGGCGGGTGACATAAGTTACGTGTGGACGCGCGAGGGTTGGCTCTACCTGGCGGTCATCCATGATCTGCATTCCCGCGGGTGAGCGGCTGGGCCGCCAGTAATCGAATGAAACGCGACCTCGCGATCCGGGCGTTGCAAATGGCCGTCGCGCTCCGGCAACCGCCGAAAGGTAGCATCCACCATACAGATCGCGGATCCCAATACTGTGCTCACGATTATCAGAAGCTCGTGCGTCAGCACGGCTTTCAGGTGTCGATGAACGGCAAGGGAAATTGTTACGTATACTCGGCGGTCGAAACGTTCTTCAAAATGATCAAAGCCGAGCTGATATGGCAAAGGTCGTGGCCAACGCGTAGGGCCGTTGAACTGGCCATCTTCAACTACATCAATGGCTATTACAATCCGCGACAACGGCATTCAGCATTGGGCTGGAAAAGCCCCGTCGAATTCGAACGGAAAGTGGCATAAACGAGCACTTGGAGCGGCACGAAATCGGGACAGGTCCAGTCGATGGTTGTCATTTGTGTCTCCTTTGCTGATGGTCATGATTTGCGAGCGAATTTTCCGCCCCGAAAGGGGGGGAATCCTAACTTTTGCGTGCCCCCTTTCGGACGACACTCTCCGAAACTTCTGTTTCCGGTAGGTTTTGGGTGTCGCAGACGAAGGTCAGCCTAGACCAACCCTGCAATTTGTCTCCAACCTTCATGATGTGGTGTAGCGTTCGAGTCACGAAGTGCCTTTGTGACCGGAAGTTTTGGCTACATACTCCCCCTGAGTGCCCATTTCTGAGAGACGACTGATTGCTTCGTGGCGGAGGCCATGAAAGCGCAGATCTACCACACCGACTTTTCCCGATGCCGGAGGAACGCCGCTCCGACAGATCTAGGATCGAACGGGAAAACAAACTCAGAAATTCGAGGCATCACTCGAATGATGGCCATCGCTTCAGGGGGCACATCGCACCAGATGTTGTTTCGTTTCTTTTGGCGCGGATGCTTCATCTCGCGGACGAAGATCTTGGCTTCTTCCTTCCTGAAATCTTCCCATCGGAGATTACAAATCTCACTGATGCGACGTGCGCTGAATAGAGCAAAGACCAGGATTTGG
>NZ_SOAP01000017.1 GCF_004364805.1 Pelagimonas phthalicica | reverse complement strand
AGGCTGCCGTAGTCGTTTTCGGCGATTTTGCGCAGGATGCGGCGCATGATTTTGCCGGAGCGGGTTTTGGGCAGGCCGGGGGCCCATTGGATCAGGTCGGGTGAGGCGATGGGGCCGATTTCCGTGCGCACCCAGGTGCGCAGCTCTTTGCGCAGCTCTTCGGTGGGTTCCACATCGTTCATCAGCGTCACATAGCAATAGATGCCCTGGCCCTTGATCTCATGCGGGTAGCCAACCACCGCGGCCTCAGCCACTTTGGCATGTGCCACCAGCGCTGATTCAACTTCAGCGGTGCCCATGCGATGCCCGCTTACGTTGATCACGTCATCGACACGCCCGGTGATCCAGTAATCGCCATCCTCGTCACGACGGCAGCCATCGCCCGAGAAATAGTAGCCTTTGTAATCGCTGAAATAGGTCTTTTGGAACCGCTCGTGATCGCCCCAGACCGTCATCATCTGACCGGGCCAGCTGTCCTTGATCGCCAAAACGCCCTCAACCGGATACTCGTGGATCTCTTCACCCGATTGCGGGTCTAAAACCACAGGTTGTACGCCAAAGAACGGCTTCATCGCCGAACCCGGCTTGGTCGCATGGGCACCCGGCAGCGGGGTCATCATGTGGCCGCCGGTTTCGGTCTGCCACCAGGTGTCAACAATCGGGCAGCGCCCGCCGCCGACCACATCATTGTACCAGTTCCAGGCCTCGGGGTTGATCGGCTCGCCGACCGTACCCAGAATGCGCAGTGAAGACAGGTCGCATTTCTCAACAAATTCATTGCCTTGACCCATCAATGCGCGAATGGCGGTCGGGGCGGTGTAGAATTGATTGACCTTGTGTTTCTCACAAACCTGCCAGAAACGGCTGGCATCGGGATAGGTCGGCACGCCTTCAAACATCAGCGTGGTCGCGCCATTGGCCAGCGGGCCATAGACGATATAGGAGTGCCCGGTGACCCAGCCCACATCGGCGGTACACCAGTAAACATCGCCCTCCTGATAGTCAAAGGTGACTTCCTGGCTCAGCGCCGCATAAAGCAGATACCCGCCAGAGCTGTGCACAACGCCCTTGGGCTGGCCGGTCGAACCCGAGGTGTAGAGGATGAACAGAGGGTCGGTGGCGTTCATCTCGGCGGGGCGGCAATAATCGTCGGCCTCCAGCACCATCTCGTTGTAATCATAGTCGCGATCGGCAATCCAGGTGGTCTGTTCGCCGGTGCGCTTTACAACCAGACATTTAACCGTGTCCTTGCAATGCAGCAGGGCGGCGTCGGTATTGGCCTTGAGCGGAGTCTTGCGCCCGCCGCGCGGAGCGTGGTCGGCGGTGATGACGACCTTGGCGTCACAGCCATTGACCCGCGCCGCCAGAGCATCGGGGCTGAACCCGGCAAAAACGATGGAATGGATGGCACCGATACGGGCGCAGGCCAGCATGGCATAGGCGGCCTCGGGGATCATCGGGAGGTAGATGATCACCCGGTCGCCCTTGCGAACCCCCAAGGATTCCAAGACGTTGGCCATGCGGCAGACCCGGCGATGCAGGTCGTTATAGCTGATGCTCTGGGCCTGTTCGGCAGGATCATCAGGCTCGAAAATGATCGCGGTCTGATTGCCGCGGCTTTCCAGATGGCGGTCGATGCAATTGGCGGCGACGTTCAGAGTGCCATCGGCGAACCATTCGATATTCACCTCGCCAAAATTGTAATTGACGTTCTTGACCTGGCTCGGCGCCTTGATCCAATCCAGCCGCTCCGCCTGAGCCCCCCAGAACCCCTCAGGATCGCTCACCGACTGCGCATACATCTCATCATAACGCGACGCGTCAACATGGGC
>NZ_SOAP01000016.1 GCF_004364805.1 Pelagimonas phthalicica | reverse complement strand
TGTCGCGTTGCCCTTAAATCTGAGACACGACGCGTTCGGGGATATTTTTTGCCCTTAATTATGAGATTCCACTGCCATCGCGCCTATGCTTTTCGCGCGCTGCCGGGCGATGTAAACAACCGCGGCAAGCAGACGTGGCTCCTTATCGAAGGCGCGCAATAGAGCAACCCTTGCATAGTCGTCGATGCCGGAGCTTGAGATGGCCGCTTTGACCAGTGGACGGGATTGGGCTGCATCAATTGCAGCAAGGCCAAACAGCCTTACTTCCAGCCTGTGGCCCTGAAGAGCGTATAACGGATCTCCGCGGAAGGCCTTTAATGATATGGCAAAGGTGACCGCGCGCATTGCGCGCCGAAATTGCTTGGAGCTGCGTAATCGCGCGGCGTATTCAAGCCGCGCGGCGCCGTTGCGCGCACGATTTATCAGCTTTTCGGGCATCTGTTCGCCACTGGCCTTGCCGAGCGTCGGCACAAGTCTCGTCCCACAAACCTGGCAGTCGAATGCCCAGGCTCGCCTCCAATGCTTGAGCGAAAGGCCCTCTCTGGAACATTGCAGGCAATGCTGGAATGGTATCTGGGCCGTCAGCGAGGCTTCTCGTGTCGTCATTGCTGGGAAGGTCAAAGATCGCACAACATCTGGGTCAATCCGTGCGGCGTTGGCAATCTTCGCCGCCGCAGCCGCGTCGACGTTGAAGTTCAAGGCGGTGCCATGCGCGGTATCGATTCTGAGATGAGCCAGTAGTTCCGCATCATCACAGTAGTTGGCCGCCGCCAGCCTAGACAACCAACCTGACAACAACTCGTCGGGCAGCGGCGCGACAGTCTTGGGCAGCGGGTGCGGCTTCACACCCCGGACTTCTCGAGCCGCCGATGGGGGTTCGCATGGCGCGACCAAACCGGCGTCCATTTTGCGATTGCGTCATCGGTGATGCATTCATCACCTGTGACAATGGCGTCGATGGAAAGATCCTTGATCAGGGCGAAGATGCGCGAGGTCACCCCGCCGGTCAGCGCAAGTATCTGCTTTAGTGACTTGACCTTCAGATTGGATTTCTTCTCGAGGGGCATTGCCGCGATGAGTGTCTGGATCATGTCCGAGAACTCGGCGTCGTCGCGCCAGTTTGGAAGGTGATGTTCGTCCAGCCGCCTGGCAAGCTGGATATCACCACGGATGGCATCGACGGCCTCGCTGACCCCCAGGCAGACCAGCGACACTTCGAGTTCATTGCTGAGATACCGCAGAACATTGAGAAAGCGGCGCTGTTCGCGGTGGGTCCCGGCCAAGAGGTTGTGGACTTCGTCGATCATGATCATCCGCAGGCCAAGGTCGCGCAAGAGCGCGACGACACGGACTTCGAGGGAGGCCACATTTTGAGCGCGCGCGCTCAGTGCCGTGGCCGGTGCCCCGACGGTCGCCAGGATGTGCAGATAGAACCGTCGTTCGTCGGGAGCTGGTGGTGCTTGTAACAGTAACAGCGGCGTTCGCGTAATTCCCGATGCTGGGTCATATTCCGGTGCATATCTGCGCGAAAGATTGCGGGCGATCATCGTCTTTCCGATCCCGGACGCGCCATGCACAAGAAGGCCAGGCATACGGGTTTGCCTTGGCGCTTCGATCATACACTGCAAACGGTCCAGAACTTGTTCGGCCCGCGGAAAGCCAATCCAGATATCCGATTGAATGAGGGTGATCCGACCGTCTTCCTCTGTTTTTCCTGCCCTCAATTCACCATCTCTCCACCTTGAACAATGGGCGCGATGTATCACCCGTATCGATCGCGCGCAGCCCTTCGGTTGTTGAGACGGCCGAGTTGGCGCCCTCCAATGTCCCTTTTCTTTCACGGGATCGGCGTTCGGCCCTCGTCAGGCTCCGGCTTTCAGACTCGATTTGGCGTTGCTGTCGGATCAGCTCAGCCAGGACCAGCTCATTGGACCCGGACTTGCCAAGGGCACGGGCATTCCTCATGGCTTCGCGATATTCCCAGAGCGACACAGGCGGAATTTCCAGGTTTCGGTACCGAGCTTCGACGTATCGGTCATTATCCAGTTCGACCCAGATCACCGAGAGGTCGCGAGGGTCGTAGCGGACGACCACCTTTCCATCCCCGCGCCCGATGTGGCCTGCAAGCGCATCGGACCAGTACCGTATCTGGAACAGATGGATGCCGTCACGCCTGACCTTGCGCAGTTCACTTGGCAGAAAGCTCACCCGAAAGGCTTCAATCTCGAAGGGGATATCGCCCATCATTTGCTCTGAGAGCGCCTCCCATTTGGCAACGGGCGTGCAGCCAAGACTTGAATGAATGCTGTTGTTGTAGCGGCAGATTTCCAGAGCAAACCAGCGATCGAAGTCGCTTAAGGTCATCGTGGCCATGCCCTCGGCGTCATAGTCGCCCTTGGCCACGACCGAGGATTGCGTTGTTCCAGGCAACAGGTGCACGGCCCCCATCATCGTGCCGATCAATCGTTCGATGTGCCCTCCGAAATGAGGACTGCCTGGCGGCCGATAGACCAGATCGATCCCCCATTCTGCACATGCCGACCGAAAGGCATGCGACCGGAAATCGCGCCCGTTATCGACGTGGATGCTATGCGGTTTACCCTGCGCGGGCCAAGGAACATTGCGCACCAATTCCGCCAGAAGTTCCGCCTTGGGGGCCACAGCCTGTGTCAGGCAAAGCGCCACCGACAGACGCGAAGGTGCCTCGAGAGAGGTGTAATATCCGGTCACCATCCGCGTTGCGACGTCGATCGCCAGCGTGACCCAAGGCCGCCCAATTGGTTTGCGTTCAAAACTGTCGACGAGAATGATGTCCGCAGGCGTATGGTCGATTTGCACGACCTCCAGTGGCCGGTTTGCCTTGTTGTCGCCTACGACCGGCGCAAATTTCTGGCGGGCCGCCTTTGCGCCTTCGCGTGCCTTGGCAATTTCACGGGCATCCATTGCATCCAGCCTGCGCTGAACCGTCCGACGTGTCGGCGGTTGCAAGCCCTGCTGCCAGCACGCGCTTCGGATTTCTGTCACGATGCGCGACAGGCTTGGGCGTTCCCGCCGTAAGAAATAACGGCGAAGATGTTCTTCGATCACCGCTTCCACCTTGCCGGATATCAAGGTTGTACCAGTCGGGCGGCCCCGTTTCCGAGAAGCCAGCGCGCTGGTGCGCCCACCCTCTTCGGCCAGACGCTTTATCCAGCGCCAGACAGTCGCCCTGCTGACACCAAGCTCCCAAACGGCGTCATTGATGCCACTTTCCAGACTGCCAGTTCCTTTGAGATATGCCTGAACAAGCGGACGCAGAACGGCCGCCCTGCGCGCCTCCTCAGCACCAGCGGCAACGAAGTCTTCGCGATCATCATCCATCAATATTTGCCACACGAAGCTGCGAACCCTGTCTCAGGTTTAAGGGCAAAAATATCGGATTTAAAGGCAAAATATCATATTTAAGGGCAAAGCAAGGCCGTTGATTTCGTTGGATTTCTCATCTCACAATTAAGGGCTACGCGACA
>NZ_SOAP01000015.1 GCF_004364805.1 Pelagimonas phthalicica | reverse complement strand
CGAAAAGCATAGGCGCGATGGCAGTGGAATCTCATAATTAAGGGCAAAAAATATCCCCGAACGCGTCGTGTCTCAGATTTAAGGGCAACGCGACAAGCACGCAAGCGACCGAAAGTCGTTGCGGTCGCGCTCGCCAACAAGACTGCCCGGATCGCTTGGGCGCTCCTGCGCCGCAACGAGATCTACGCGGCCCCTGTCTCCTGAGCGCGGAACCGCTGACGGAATGCGTGAAGCTGAGAAGAGATGACAAACCGGTCGAACCGGGGATCGGGACACCCCAGGGGGTCAAGGCGCAGAAAGCGCGCAATTTTGATTGGGACCCGATCCGCGGACTTCATCTGGGCCAGCGGCTAGACCGCACCACAAAGGCCGTAGACATGACTGCTTTCGGCATAGGCGCGTCAATTCCCAGCTTGCGCAGCAGGGGTCGTCCAGACATGGGAACACTTGCCCTCGCCAGAGATGCCCACTGCGCGTTGGCGACGGTCCACCAATGACTTGCGCCACCGGACCTGTGGGGGAACCGGCGCAGCGCCAGTTCCCCATCGGCTCATTCTGCCGGAACCCAGGGCCGGTTATAGGCTGCCACGCGCCAATCACCGTGTTCGATGAACCGGGGGGCGCTCCCGGTTTCCAGCGCCTCGGCTGCGGCGTTCAGCGCCTCGGGCGATGTCTCGGGCCAGGCGCCCGTTTCGATCCGTTCGACCAGGGTCTCGACGATGGCCGTGCTTTCGGCAGCCGTGAACTCGCAATGGCCCGTGCCCTGGACCAGCGACTGCCGATACAGATCGCCGGTACCCTGCTCCTGCACCAGCGCGCCGTAGCCTTCCATCAGCGTGTAGGGAATGGCCCAGTCGCCCAGCATGTGGATGCGGATCGCCGGAACCTGCAGATCGCCGGTCGTCGTGCGCCCGTCTGCGGCCCAGAAATCGCGCGCATAATCCGAGGCCGCGATGCGGGGGGCGGCGTCGATCCTGGCAATGTCGGCCTGAAGGTCCAAACCGGCCTGTTCGTAGAGCGCCTCAACCGTCCGCGCCATCGCGGGTGCGGCATTCTGGTAGAAGGCGGCATAGTCGACCCCCTCGTTCCCGGAAAGTTGCTGCCCCGATGCGGCGTTTTCGAACAGAAGCCGCGAGGACCCGCCAACATTACCGCCGATGCGCAGCGCCGAGGCCACGATCATGTCGGCCATGGCGCCGGCATCCGCGGTGTCGGGTAGTTCGGTCCCCTCGACCATCCACGGCGACCACTGTCCGATGGCGAAGGCAAGCGCCAGCCGCGCGCGGCCCTCCGGGCTTTCGCCCGCCGTTTCGATGGCGGCCATCCAGGACGCACGGATCGCGTCAAGGCTGCGCTCGCCACCCGCTCCGGCATTGGGCAGGCCGACGATGGCGAGATCGCTGGCCGGACCGTGCCCAGCGGCCTCATAGCTTTCGCCCAGCAGGGTCTGCATGGCGAACCAGCCATCCAGGAAACTGCTCATGATCCAGACCGGCGTATGGGCGGCAAGCACGGCGGCACCGTCGATCCTGTCCGGGTAATCCTCGGCCGAAGCGAGGCTGTCGAGCCCTCCGCCAGAACAGCCGTATTGCAGCACCATGTCAGGAGCGCGCTCCAGGTCCGTGAAAATGTCCTGAACAGCTTGTAGATTCAGGATTTCACGCTGCGGATCGTATTGCCACAGGCGCAGCGGGTGCCGGGCGAGCCCGGCGAAGGCATAGCCACGACCGAGCAGGTCGTCATACCGCTGGACCGCTGACGCGACCGAAACGTTGCTGGCGAAATCCAGATCCCTGAGTAGTCGACCATTCCAGTTCTCGGGCACGCGGATCAGCCATGCCGTCCCGTCCGGCAGGGTTCCCGCATGTTCGTTGAAGGCGGGCTGCTCCTGCGCCGACGCGAGCGGGGCGAAGCCCGCGGTCAGAGCGAGGCAAAGCACCACCATTCCGGTCCGCGAACGCGGGCCGGCCAAATTGGCTGTCCGTGACATGAATTTCCTCCAGTTTGATGCAGCGATGAAATCCGGCTCCTCTTCCGGGGAACCATCGCCGGGAAAAACATAGATAGCTAATTATTAGTGTCAAGGGCTCTGATGCACAAATCGGCTTAAGGCCGAGGTTCCCCTTTCCCCGGACGGACTTATCCCACAGCTTCCGTGACGGGTATTCCGAGCGCGGTGTAGCCGTTCAGGACGGCGATGCGGACCTGGAGTTCGGCGACCTGTCGATCGAAGTCCCGTGCCATGAGCCGCTGGCCCAGCAACTTGATACAATGCATCTTTGTCTCGACGCGGCTTCGGCGGTGGTATCCACTCCATCGTCGCCAGAGCGCGCGGCCCAGGTATTTCGCCGCGCGCAGGGCCTCATTTCGCGCCACGGCTCCGGCGGTGATCGTCTTCCAGGGCTTCGCGTTCTTGCGGGGCGGGATGACGGCATGGGCACCGCGATCTGCAATCGCATCGTGGCATTTGCGCGTGTCGTAGGCGCCATCAGCCGTAACGCTACCGATTTCCTGGTCCTGCGGGATTTGGTCGAGAAGGTGGGTAGGATGGGCGCATCACCGATGTGGCTCCCGGTGACTTCGACGGCCCGGATCTCCAACGTTTCTTCATCGATCCCAAGGTGGAGCTTGCGCCAGACGCGCCGTTTCGGGCCGCCATGCTTGCGTGCGTGCCACTCGCCTTCACCTTCGACCTTGATCCCGGTGCTGTCGATCAGCAGGTGCAACGGCCCCTTGGAGCCGCGGTAGGGGATGTTCACGGCCAAGGTCTTCTGGCGGCGAGATAGCGTGCTGAAGTCGGGCACCGTCCAGTTCAGGCCGACCAGCCGTAGCAGGCTCTCGACGAACCCGGTCGTCTGCCGGAGCGCCATGCCGAACAGCACTTTCATCGAGAGGCACGTCTGGATAGCGGCATCGCTGTAGGTCTGCTGGCGGCCACGCCTGCCTGTCGGCGCGGCATCCCAGCTCATCTCGGGGTCAAACCAGATCGTCAGCGAGCCCCGGCGCTTGACTGCTTCATTGTAGGCTGGCCAGTTCCTGGTCTTGTAGGTCGGGGGTATGGGTCTGCTCATGCAGCCTGACTAACAGACTGGATTCGCAAGGTGAAACCTTCACAGCATTTGCGCAACATGTATAACCGCCCCTTGCGCAAGAGGGTTTCTGGATCAGTTTCGCGCGGTGTCGGGTGCTGACATGTATCCGGCCTCTGTTGCGGCCATCATCACGCCGCGGGCCCGTATGGTGTTCGCAGGTCGGGTCCAGATCAAAGCCGCGTGCTCGATGGCACTCTGTTGCGCTCTGGTTCTCCCGATCCCGTCTCACGACCGTGCGCCAAACGTCTCCTTGCCCTCTTCCGCTCCGACGTCCTCGCGACCAGTGACGGCTTACGCCGCAGCGGTCGGAGACTGGTAGGCGCCGCCTCGGGCCATCAGCGCCCAGACGATCCGCGCCATTTTGTTCGCCAGCGCGACCCGCACCAGCATCGGCGGCTTGCGCGTCAGCATCTCGCCAAGCCATGTGCCCGGCCGGGCAGCGGCATGAACATGCCTGTCGCGTAGCCCTTAATTGTGAGATGAGAAATCCAACGAAATCAACGGCCTTGCTTTGCCCTTAAATATGATATTTTGCCTTTAAATCCGATAT
>NZ_SOAP01000014.1 GCF_004364805.1 Pelagimonas phthalicica | reverse complement strand
TCACTTGCTGCAATAAAATGCTTTCAAAGGAGCGGCATCAAATCGCGACACGTCCAGTGTCGACGGAAATTTCATCTAGCAATGCCGCCAATCGAGCAGTGCACAGCAACTGGCGAACCTTCATCTTGTGCGTGGCCATCATACCGGGGGCAGGGGGCATTTGACCGTTTCGATCACAGCCTGCATCCATGGCGGCAAATGCATCCTTCCAAGAGGTTGGCAGCGCGACGAAAGGGACCGGCTTATTCAGGCGGTGAGATGAAGGCGGGCACATGATCTGGATCGCCAAGATTCAAGCCTGATTTCATCACGAGATAGTCTTCGGCATCCCCGACATCCCTGAGCAGGGCATAAACGCGATCTTTGAACCCATCTTCCCAGCTTCTGAACTGGGCATAGGGGTGCCAACCTCACTCCAGGCAGGGGTTTGAATCCCTTTTGTTGCCTTTTTTCTTTTGCGCCCACATTGAGGACATTGGAAGTCGGTGATACACGAGCTGCACTTCCAAGAACTGGATTCACATATCACCCTCCCCTTCAACCCAACGGCGCTCAACACCCATCAGTCAGAGTGTCGGCAATGATCTTATTTAGATCCGACCCAACGCGTTTGAAGCCAAGTAGCCTTGCCGTAGCACGAACAAGATCATCCATTTCCATAGAGCCACACTCTTCTGTAATCTTTTCCGAAGCGGCTTTGATCTCCATTGGTGGAAGATAGGCCGCCTTTACAACATTTCCCGTTTCTTCAGAGCGATCCCGCACTGGGGTGATCTCTGCCTGAGACTTAGTTAAGAGAAAGCTCCCTAAGCTTAACAAGACACCGTCGGATTTACTCGCTGCGGTTTGAGCAGCTTCCTTTGTCACTTCAACGATGCGCCTTCCAGCCCTTGTCCGCCCGAATGAGCCAGATACCCGGCGCGCCAACTCTTCAATGTGTATGGGACCTTCGCGTTCAACGATCTGCGTCACAATCCTCACCAATTGAGAAATGGGTGCCTCATGTGGCTCCAACCCATTGGTATTCACGTTCAACTCTGCGCGCTCATAAAGCGGTGCTGAAACGGAAATCTGTTCAACATCAAACACTTCTTTTTCTGAAACTCCCCTTTTCGCGTCTGCTGTTTCCTCTAACAACTGTCGACCTTCATTGGCTCCAGTCACAGCGATACCCGCCCCTGCTTTCTCCAAAGCTTTAGTCAGAGCCAGTCTCAGTCTCTCGATTTCAGCGTCACGACGATAGAACCAATCAGTGCTCCATATACGATGAAACTCCCAACCAAGGTTCTCAAGAATATCTTGGCGTAGCCGGTCCCTCTCGCGCGCCCACAAGGCCGAGTGGTAAGTGGCACCATCACACTCAACTGCCGCAATATATTGCCCAGGCTGATCCGGATGGCGAACCCCCATGTCAATTCGAAATCCTGACGAGCCAACTTGCAGGTCAACAAGGTAACCCATTCCCTTGATTACCTGTGCCACGTCCTCTTCAAAGGGACTATCAGCGTCGAGGCCAGTCGGTGCACGGTCATCTAAAAGACCTGACTTCGCATACTCCAGAAATTTCTTCAGCACCTTTGGTCCTTCACGCGTTGTTCGCGCAGGATCAATATCGCCTGGGTTGAACGAAGCAAAAACGGAGCAGCGAACACGAGACCGAGTGAAAAGCACATTTAGCCGCCGCTCTCCGCCTTCTCCGTTGATTGGTCCAAAAGACATACTCGGAAGGCGACCATTTGGCTCGGTTGGCCCATACCCAACCGAAATCAAGATAACGTCGCGCTCATCCCCCTGAACATTTTCGATGTTCTTTACGAATACATCCTCTCTTTGGCCCTCCCTCAAAAAACCATCGAGAACCGGGTCACTTCTTCGGGCGTGTTCCAATACTTCAGTCAGCATATCCGCCTGAGATTTGGAAAACGCTACAACCCCAAGCGAGAGATCAGGCCAATCACGGGCATGCTTTGCGATTTCCGCTACAACGGCTTGTGCTTCAATCTTGTTGGTTCCCGTTCGCCCCGGGCCTGATTTTCCGCGTGAATAAACACCAGGCACTCGATGGAATTTCAGTCCATAGTTATCGTCGTGTTCAAGCGGTGATGGCGGGAGAACAAGATTGTCCTCGTAGAAGACTGAATTCGACATACGGATCAAAGAAGGATCCCTTGACCGATAGTGCCACTCCAGCATGCGTTGCCTCATACCTCGGCTTGAGCACGCTGTCAGGATGCTTTCCATATCGGCTGCACTTGCGCCAAAAGTTTCTTCCGCTTCATCGTTTTCGTCATCGCCGCTATCAACCAAGCGATCAAAGAACGAAGTCGGTGGAAGCTGCTTTTCGTCACCAACCACAACGATTTGCTTAGCTCTTGCAATCACGCCAAAAGCATCTTCGGGCCGGATCTGCGATGCTTCATCAATGACCAAAAGGTCAAATGTCAAAGACCCGGGTGTTAGATACTGAGCAACTGAAATGGGACTCATTAGAAACACAGGTTTCATGCGTTGGACCATTTCCCCTGCGTTCTTCATGATCCAGCGAACAGGTTTATGCCCACGCTTTCGTCCAATTTCACCGCGGATGATGCCCATCTGTCCGACGCTACCCTTCGGAATCTGTTCTGAATGGCGTGCCAATATCAGTGAGCGTGCATCTTCAATTCGCTTCCTGTCCAGCGAGCTGAAAGCAGCAACAAGATCTGAACGGTCGAGCTCAGCCAACCCTTCGAGCTCTGGCTTTAACCTTCTTGCTTCCGCCCATCGCGCTTCTGCGCAAGCGTAAAGAAACTCATCCTCGGCGTTTTGTGTTTCGACACGACCGTCATTGACAGCAGAGACAAGATCACCCGCTCCTCGATCTACAAGGGTTTTAGTTGAATTGGCGAGCGCAGTCCATTCAGGGTATCTTCCATGATCCGCTTCTATCCGTTTGAACCTTCGCAAAATCTGCTCGAGGTCAACATGATCGGTATCGACCCAATGCTCCGATATTTGTTCAAGATCGAGCTTCATTCTATCGAGTGGGATCCTAAGGAGATCGTTAACCTTGGCGACGGCCTGTCGCAATTGCTCGCCATTTTTGTCGATCGACCTCGATACAGACAAAGCCTCAACCAATTCTTTAGCAGAGGCAAACAAGCTGGTTTCGTGAATACTGGATAGCCACCGTTGAACAGTCTGCAATTCGGAGAATGAAGTCCGTTCGCCCCTCCAGTGTTCTCCAAGTGACGACGATAGATAGTTTTCTTCTTCGGCAAGCGTCGCTCTCTGCCTTTGGATATCAGCAAGCTTGTCGAGCAATGCAAGGCGTTCTTCAGGAGCTTTGGGTAGTTGATTATTCAGATAAGAGGCAAACTCAGAAGACGCCTTGCGGTAAGAGCCAAACAGTCTGGAAAAGAATGAATTTTTGCCTTTGAACAATGCAGAACGCACATCTCTTAGCTCAGCATCCCAAGCCGAGGAGTTGAAATTGTCCTCTCCATTTTTACGAGCTGCCGCCCAAGACTCTCCCACCGCAAGCGCCTCTGTGAGCCGTTTCTCAGAGCTTCTTTCAAACAAAGCGGCGCAAAACTGCTCTGAGCCAACAGGGGCTTCGCCCAGCTTGTCCAAACACAACGAAATACGATCAATCTGAGCGAGCGTCGAAGGTGCCCCAACTCCAATTGCTTTTGTTATGTTCGTCGCTTCGCTCAAACACGCCTCGATAGCTGCAACGGCTTCATTTAGTTCATTTCGAAGCCTTGCGATATCAGTCGGCTGGAGATTGAGCGATCGAACTCCAAAAAATGGATGATGTTCGGGAGATCCGACAGTGTCTCTGTAAACAACAAATCTCTGAATTCCGCCCAATATTTCTCGGCGAACGTCAGGTCCGATCTTCTCAAGACCTGAAACCGAGATCTTTGGGGGCTCAACTTCGCGGCCGATAAACCTTGAAAGCTCAGCTATCGCTCCAAAAGCAGTCTCTTGACCGGCAACTATGGGCGTGTGAAGCAGATTTGAAATCCGATTAAGTTCGTCCCGCTTGTGTCGAAGCTCATCAGCCTGATTGACAGCTGACGACCCCCTCAGGCTGGCCATCAATGTGCGGCCAAGTTCTTGGGCAAGAGCCTTTTTATTTGAACTCCTTGAATGAAGTTCAAGACAGACATCCCGAAGTCCGGACTTCACCAATCGTTCATGCACCACCGACAGGGCAGCCATTTTTTCTGCTACAAATAGAACCCTTTTTCCATCGTGAACTGCCGCTGCGATGATGTTGGAAATCGTTTGAGATTTGCCCGTTCCGGGAGGACCTTGGACCACAAGGCTTGCGCCCTTGCGCACCTCCTCGATTACCTTCGTTTGAGAGGCGTCTGCATCTACAATTTGGATGATATCCGCAGGATCAAGGATTTCGTCCAGTTTGTCTTCTTTGCCAAACAGTTCGCCATCGTCTTCAAAGCCTTCGGCAATCAGTTGCTTTAGCAATGGATTGTCGTCAAGTTCTCCATCAGGCCAATTTTCCGGAGCTAAATCCCTATGCATGAGAAGCTTTGCAAAGGAAAAGAACCCCATTTGCATTCCATCTTCTTCCAAGCTCCAACCAGACTTAGCTTCGATGACATCGCGAACTGAATCGAAATAAGTATGAGGCTTCCACTCTTCGCCTTCTTCAATTTCGGGAAGCGCGATCCCAAAATCTTGTTTCAGGCGTTCCTGGAGAGGTAAGTTTGTCGTAATATCCTCTTCTCGACAGCGGACATCGTAGGTCGAGGTCCGTTTATTCCGAACCAATTCAACGGGTAGCAGAATAAGTGGTGAGTTGCGTTCGACCTCGGAGTTTTCGCTTTCTCGCCATTTGAGAAACCCTAATGCCAAGAACAAGATGTTAACACCTTGCTCCTCCTCAGCGGTCCTAGCCGCTCCGGCCAATCGGAGCAGCCGCTTTTGCAAGGCTTCGGGGCCAAGAGGTGTTTCAAGAATTAGATCTGTGTAGCGTTCCGCCGACACCTCCTCAACTAATTCTATTTCTTCAAACCTGAGCTCAGGGTCTTCAATTTCTTTATCTTTGCCCATCGACTTGAACCGCATTCGGCGAGATTTCGAACGTAGAAGTTCGAACACGTCATCAGATCTTTCATTGATGAGGTTCAGACAGTTGGCACGCTGGTTTTTTCGGTTCACATGGACCAAACGGTTCCGAGTTCCGGTTTCAAGGAGCTTGCGGCGAGCCTCTTCAAGAACTGAGATTACTCGAGTCGGGGTCAAATCGTTCATTTTGAAATCCAGTTTTGCCAATACATTCAACGGGCATTCACCCATACATAAGCTCGCTTGAGTTGAGCACTATGTCACTGATCCTTCAAGAAGAAATCGTAGGCTGCTCGCCGAAGAGACCAAAGTTGGGTCGATGTTCTTCCTATTACTCACCTGTCAACTTGCGCTCGGCATCAAAGCGTCACCGCTTAGAATAGCTCAGCAACCTCGGCCATCGCATGGCGCAAAAACTGCTATCACGTGCACAGGAGTCAAACTCTGCTGAGAACCAACTATTTGATCAACATTCTACGAAACTGCGCGTTGCCTTTCCTAAACTGGATTTCCGATATTACTGTGCCAAACCAATTTTACTAATGAAAATAGAGAGATCACATTGTTCGAGCCTCAAATACAATCAGTTTAGAAGCCACTTCTGAGCACTAAAGATCTGTCGATCTTTCTGACAACGTCGCAAGCGTTTGCGCGCAACCTCATGAAGGAACTTGACATACCAAAGCGCGGAAAGGGCTATCCACGTGCTCGTCTGTTTGCCGCCTTTGGCTTCCCACCGCCGCTACCCTAAAGCGAACAGGTTATCTGGCGACCCTTGTTGGGTGCGAAAAGAGCAGCGGTGGCCTCTGGTGGATCAGCAAAGACGCTTGCGAGGATGTTCGATGGATCCCAACGCGATCCATCGTTCAGAAACTACATTCACCTGGTTCCCGAAAGCGACTGATCTTTGCCTTTGAACTTGAAGCTTGGATGTCTGGTACTTCCCCAAAATTTGTGCGCGACATTGGTTTGATGCACCCATTCATACGAGGAAAGCAGACGTCAGCCCCCTCGTCACACAAAGCGTTTCGCCTCCCGTGCCGGACTCTCAACCTTCGACGACAGCTTTTTTCATGCCAAAAAAGGTCCACAGTGATCGACAAAACATCTACGCAAACTGTCATTCGAAACCACCTCCTTCCTGAAGCGGAAAGGAGAATGAGCGACATGAAGCGCCATCAAGCTGAACAACAATCGGTTCGCAAAATGACATTTCGGCGCGATATTGGTCCTTAACAGTCAATGACATCCTTAGCAGACAAAATGACAAACACCCCCGGATATTCGGTTCCGGAAAATCCAAAGACTGTTGGCATTTTTTACTTTGGTTTCGAGGATGATGGCCAATTTGTCATTTAGCGGACAAGAGACAAGAGGTCGAAATGAGCTTTCAGAAACCAATCACAGCAATGACGCTACAGGATGTTCACGCATGGGCAACGGAGGCGGGAAACGTCGACTATGCGAACGCGATAAAGCGTTTCCCAAAAAAGACCGATGAGCTCGCCCTGAGCTAGATTACAGCGGATATCCTCCTGATCAAGCAAAGGCTGCCACTTAAAGGCTATCAGCCGGCATTTGGCCGATCCGAGAAGGCCTACAACGCCACGAGTCGCAAGATCATCGCTGCGGTCAAGAACGCGACTGGGTTGGCCACCGCAGCCAAGGAACGTCGGGGCCGCATGGATGAATGGTCCGAGCTTCTTTCCGCTCTGGAACGGCATGCAGTCACCTGCAGCGGTCGTTGCCAGCCCGCAATTGCTCATCCCAGTTCGCAAGCTGGCAGATCTCGCCAGGACGGATGGGATCCCGCCCTCAACCGTCAGCTAGGAAAGGTTGGAAGGCAATTCTCTGGCTCTTGAGGGAAACGAGTGGAAATCCCGTCAACGAGCACTGAAAACACTAATTAAATTTCGTAGTGACGAAAAAGTCTCATGTTTCCTCCCAAAGGAGGTTTTTCCTTCACCGCCGAAGCGGCGAAGCGAAAACCTGGACGTTATCCCACCACACATTTCTGCGGAGATCAGTGATTGGGTTCGAACAGCTACTATGACGGAATATGATCCTGTCGAGCAGGAATTCGTCGATGCGGTGTCGAAATCGTGGGCCAATTTTTTTTGGCTGCTATGCGCAAACTTGTCAGCACCCTTTCCAGATCTGGTGCAGTTTCT
>NZ_SOAP01000013.1 GCF_004364805.1 Pelagimonas phthalicica | reverse complement strand
AGATCTTGGCTTCTTCCTTCCTGAAATCTTCCCATCGGAGATTACAAATCTCACTGATGCGACGTGCGCTGAATAGAGCAAAGACCAGGATTTGGTCGACTATGTGAACCTGGCTTGTTGCTGGAAGCAGTTCAGAGCGGCCAATGTTGCGCTGGATGACAAGCTCGCAGCAATCAGTGAGACGGGCAGCCTTCTTGCCTCTGTCGTATAGCTCAAAAAAAGAGCAGCCGGGCCTGTTGCTCGGTCCCGGCGCATCCATTTCCAGACCAATCAGAAATGTTGCATCCTGTGGGAGGCGGAGCACGCCTTCACCATCCAAAACGGACCGTTGCTACGTATGTGCTACACAAAACCAAAACCCGAAAAATATCACAATATCATGTAGATTAAACCCCTCACACAAATCCATAATCGGGGCAACGCTTAAACGCGCGCTTTCACGAAGGGTCAAACTGTTGTTTTTGTCCTGAGACTTGCGCCAAGTCATCTTTGCACATGCGTCTTTCTATTGGCCTGCGGATCAGGGTTTCCAAGGGTGTCACTGCGTGCGTCAGGCAGCAAAAAGTGTTTTCACCGTTATGTTTCGCCGCAGCGCGGCCTATGTGGCATATTCTTGCACCGAAAGGAAAGCATCTTGAACTCGTATTGAATGGGCAAGACAGGGCGATGTGCCTGTTTCCTGTCACTACGCCTCCAGTTTGCCCAGGACGCCGCCCTGCAGGTCATCGCACAAGAGGCGTTTTTCAGACAGGCTTAGAAACGCCTCGCGTGACAGGGCTTTCGAAAACAAAAAGCCCTGCCCCAAAGCGCAGCCTCGGTTTTGAAAGAACACCAATTGTTCCTTGCGTTCGATACCCTCGGCAATGGCCTTACTTCCCAACCGGGCCGAGAGGCCCAGGATGGTCTCGCAAAGCCCCGCCGCCCGCGCGCTTTCCGGTGCGTTCTGGGCAAATTCCCGGTCGATTTTGAGGTAATCAAATTCGTTATTCAGGAAATAGAGCAAGCTGGAGTAACCTGCACCGAAGTCGTCCAAAGCGACCTCAACCCCTGCAGCCCGGAAAGAACGCAGCGTCGCCAACGTGAATGGGGTGGGATCAAGCAACGCGGCCTCGGTGATCTCGACGACAATTGCCCCGGTCGCAGGCGCGTTTGCCCGAATGTAGTCCGGCCAATTCAGCCCCTTGCCGTGTTCGCGAGCGCAAAGCTCTTTGGGGGAATGATTGACGCAAACTTTGAACCCCGGCCCGAAACGATCCACAAAATCCCCCAGGTCAGAACAGGCGTTGCGAAGCCCGACATCACCCACCTCGATCATCAGCCCCGCCTCTTCTACGAAATGCAGGAACCGGTCCGGTGTCAGCAATCCAAATTCTGGGTGGTTCCAGCGCAGCAATGCTTCGGCCATGACAATACGCCCGGTTTTGAGGTCGATAATCGGCTGATAGAACAATTCGAACTCGTCAAATTCCAACGCCCGGTGCAGATCATCAAGCATCCGCAAACGGTGCGCGTTTTTGGACCCGATTTCATGTGTAAAGTGACGGATACAGCCGCCACCTGCCGCCTTGGCGGAATACATGGCCTGATCTGCCGCGCTTAACAGTGACTGTGGTGTGACGGCGTCATCCGGGCAATGTGCTATACCAATGGAGGCCGAAATCTGCACGCAGTCCTGGCCAATATTGAACGGGTGATGCATGGCCTCGAGAATGCGGCGTGCGACCGGTTCGGTTCGCAAAACAGCCTCTTCGCCGCGCAAGAGCACAACAAATTCATCCCCGGCATGACGCGCAACAAAATCAACGCTTTGAATGGCGCTGCGCAGCCGTTGCGCAACCAGCTTTAACAACCCATCCCCGATGGCATGACCCAGCTTGTCATTGACCTTTTTCAACCCATCCAGATCGACGAACATCAAAACTAAGGGGCGATCCAACTGTCTGGACAAGCTGACCGCGTTTTCCACTTCTAAGGTCAGGCTGGCGCGGTTTGGCAGCCGCGTCAAAAAATCTGTTCGCGCTTGCAGCAGGATCTTTTCCCGTGCGCGTTTGAGCTCGGAAATATTGCGCACCACAAGAACCGCTTCGTCTCGTGATGAAACGTCCCGCAGCCGGGCCTCGAAATCTGTCTTTCGCCCACGTATCTCCAGATCATATTCCCAGGTCCTGGGTTTTCGATCTTTGAGAAACTGCGCCATATTCAACTCGTAGAACTCCAGCGCTGATCCGCCCAGAACATCTGACACTTTGCGCCCAAGGAACTGTTCGGGGGGCATCAAAAGGTCCTCTTTGTCTGAGGCGCGATAGTCCAAAATCACCCCATCCCGGCTGAGGCGGAAATAGGTGTCTGGCAAAGCGTCCAGCAGGGCTTGCATTTGCTGACGACGCTCGCTTTCCATCTCTTCGGCGGTTTGGCGCGCCTTGGAAATCCGGCGGAAACTGCCAGAAATAGTTTCAAAATCCTTGATCTTGGCGGCCTGCTGTTCAAGCGTCAGGTTTTCGCCAAACCCTGCTTCAAATCGTTCGATTGTACGAGTCAGTGCCTCCATCGGGCGCAGAACCTGGCGTTCTAGCAAGCGAAAAGCCATGGCATTGATCAGGGCGACAAGCCCCAACAGCCCCGCCAAGCGAATGACGGTGGTTTGTCGGGCCGAGGCCAGTGCCGCGTCCAAGGGAAACCCGAGCGTGACAGTCACCGGAAGCCCATCCCCATCCTCGAACAAGACCCGCTGGGTCAGCACCCGCAACCGGCCATCCGTGCCTCGGACAAGGTCGGGATTGCCACGATCAGCCTGCCGCCCCAGAACACCAAGCTGGCGGTGATCCTGCCCCAACATCTCGGGATCGGGTGGGAAAATGGCGACGATCCGGCCGCTGGCATCGGTAATCGTCGCGACCGCGTCTTTGGTCACATCGGCCCGCTCAAGGCTGGCACTCCACCACTCCAACCCCAAAACAGCGACGGCAGCCCCAATCGGGTCACGTTGCCCCTCTGGAATGACGGGGTACGAGAAATTCACACTGACATGATTTGTGACCCTGTCAGTTTGAAACGTGCCAACCGCAAAATCCTTTTTGTCGATTGCTTTGCGGAAATAGGGACGGTCCTTGACATTAACATCTGTAATCAATGGCAGCGCGCTGCAATGCAACTCTCCATCCCAGCGCGGAACGCCCAGGTTTTCGTATTTGTCCGACAGTTGAAGAACCTGCGCCAGAAACACGCCGCATTGCGGTGCCATTGGGTCCTGAACTGCTTCGGACAGGGCCAGCTTTTTCAGAAAACTCTGAGTTTCTATGATCAAAGCCTGTTGTTTTTCAGCCAGTTGCGCGGTGATTCGTCGGGCATCATCGGAATAGCGGGCAACCTCGGCATTGTATTTCTCAATTCCGAAATAAAGGATGCCAACAGCGCTGGGTATCACGGCAAAAAGGATCAAGGCCTGCAAACGCACACGCAAAGGGCGCGTTGGTGATTTCGAAATAGAGTTCGACAGTTTAGCCATGAATCTACGCTTTCGAATCCGGGTTTGGCAGTGCCAGCACAGCCCGCAGAGCACCAATGACATGCAGCCGCAGCAATAGTGGTCTTAGTTCTGAAGGCCAACTTGGCCCTCACGAAAACCCGGCGGCTTTGAAACCGAAACTTATACGCACGCGAACAAGCGCGAAAACCAAAAGAGAAACACAGCTTTGAGTATAAAAAACAAAGCTGCGCTTTTCTAGGTTTTCAGGGAATTTACCGAGGAGGCATGTAGAAATGTCGCATTGTTAACAAAAGGTTAACAAAAGCGCATTTCACGAAATCAAGGATCACCGCGCAAACGACCCGCCCCCAAGGCGCTAAGCCCAAGCATCAGCGCAGCCATGAGCAGGCACAGGGCTACACCGCCAAGCTGATAACTCAGCCCCGAAAGCAGTGTTCCCAGCAACCGGCCCGCGGCATTGGCCATGTAGTAGAACCCAACATCCATGGTCACCCTTTCACCCTTGGAAAAGGCGAGGATAAGGTAGGAATGCAGCGAGGAGTTCACAGCAAAGACTGCGCCGAAGATCAATAGACCTGCGATCAGAACCAGTGTCAGCCAAGTTTGCGGTGTGCCAGCACCCCAAACCAGTGCCGCCAGGATCAAGGGCAGGACTGCCAATCCACCGACCCAGATTTTCGCTGACGCGATGATGTCTGCTTCGGAACGGTCTTTGGCGCGCAACAGTTTCGGCGCGGCCCCTTGCACCAACCCGTAAAGGATCGTCCAGACAGCCATAAAGGTGCCGATGGTGAAAAAGGCAAACCGGTTGCCCTCTTCACTACCATCAGACAGCACTGCGTAGAAATAGACCGGAATGCCGACGACAAACCAGACATCGCGCGCGCCAAACAGGAACACCCGCGCAAAGCTGAGCCAATTGATGTTGCGATCTTTGGAGATGACCTCTTTGAATTTGGCGTCTTTCTTGGACCCCGGCAGGCCCGCTGGCATACGCAAAACGACGGCCACCAACACCAGTGCCAGGACCGCCGCCATGCCCAGAACCGCCGGAACAAACCCGGCCAAGCCCAAAAGCGCAGCCCCAAGCAGGAAGCCGCAACCTTTGACAGCATTCTTGGAGCCGGTCAGAACCGCAACCCATTTGAACAAACCACCCTGCCCTTTGGGGGCCAGCAGTTTCACTGCGGATTTGGCCGACATCTTGGACAGATCCTTGGCCACGCCTGACAGGCCCTGAACAGCCATGACAAAGATGACCGAGGCCGTCAGACCCCAGGCCGGATCCAGTTGCGACAGCGCCAATAGCGCCACGACCTGCAACCCAAGTCCCGCATATAGTGTACTGCTGAGCCCAAAGCGGGCGGCGATCCAACCCGCCGAAAGATTGGTCACAATCCCTGCCAATTCATAGAGCAGGAATAGATAGGCCAGCTGTACCGGTGAAAAGCCCAGCGTGTGAAAGTGCAACAGCACCAACATGCGCAGCGCGCCATCGGTCAGCATAAAGGCCCAATAGGCCGCCGTCACCGCGATGTAAGCGGCCAAGCCCTGTGGCTTTGCGTCAGTCATGAATTCTTTCCCGCAAAGGCAGGTGGGGTAGAACCCCACCCTACCGCATTACAACGACGCGCCGACTTTGGCTGCGACATCCGCCAAACGATGGGCATAGCCCCATTCATTGTCATACCAGGCATAGATTTTCACCTGCGTGCCATTCACCACCATGGTCGAGGGCGCGTCGATGATAGAACTGCGCGCGTCATTGGTGTAATCGGTCGAGACAAGCGGGCGGGTTTCATAGCCCAGGATGCCTTTCAGAGCGCCTTCGGAGGCGACACGGAACATCTCGTTCACCTCCTGAACAGTGGTTTCACGCTCAACCTCGAACACGCAATCAGTCAGCGAGGCATTCAGCAGCGGCACACGAACCGCATGACCGTTCAACCGCCCTTTGAGTTCGGGATAGATCAGCGTGATCGCTGTGGCCGAGCCGGTCGAGGTTGGGATCAGCGAATTCAAAGCCGAGCGCGCGCGGCGCAGGTCTTTGTGCGGCTTGTCGACGATGGTCTGGGTGTTGGTCACATCATGGATCGTGGTCATTGACCCATGTTTGATCCCCAGCCCTTCGTGGATCACCTTGACCACAGGAGCCAAACAGTTGGTGGTGCAAGAGGCGGCGGTGATGATCTTGTGCTCGTCTGCATTATAGATGTCATCATTAACACCAATCACCAGATTGGCGGCATTGCCATCCTTGACCGGGGCCGAGACCACGACCTTTTTCACGCCAGCGTCAAAATAGGGCTGAATGCGGGCTTCGGTTTTGAAATAGCCGGTGCAATCTACGACCACATCCGCCTCAGCCAAAGGCAAATCGCTCAGCTCACGCGTCTGATAGGTCGGGATGCGGGTGCCGTCGATGGTGATACTGTTCTCATCGCTTGAAAACTCAGCATCCCAGCGCCCATGCACCGTATCAAACTCCAAAAGATGCGCATGGGTGGCCGCATCGCCCACTGCATCATTGATCCAGGCGATCTCCATCTCGGCGTCCAGCATGGGTTTCAAAACCAGCTTTCCCATGCGGCCAAGGCCGTTGATTGCATATTTGGTCATGTTTCAGTCTTCCGTTTTGGCGATTTCGTCGATTTTGTTTTGCAGGCTGACCCGATCGAGCGTTTCGATCGGCAATGCGGTAAAGGCTTTGATGCGGTTGCGCATGGCCCCATAGACCTGCTGAAAGGCTAGGCGCTTTTCGGCATCGGTACCGGTGGCCTTGACCGGATCGGGCTGCCCCCAATGTCCGGTCATGGGCTGGCCCGGCCAAGGGGGGCATTCTTCGTTGGCGGCTGTGTCGCAAACCGTAAAAACGAAATCCATGTCTGGCGCGTCCGAGCCGCGAAACTCATCAACAGTCTTGGCCCGCAGCCCGGTTGTGTCATGCCCCTTGGCCGCCAATAGCTCGATTGCAAAGGGATTGAGCTCAGATTGCGGTTTGGTGCCCGCCGAAAACACCTCAAACCGATCTCCGGCAAGGTCGCGCATCAGCGTCTCGGCGAAAATGGATCGGGCGGAATTCCCGGTGCAGATAAACAGGACGTTGCGCTTACGATCAGCTCTGTCTGGCTCCTTTCGCAAAGGGGAAGGTAGGCATTGTTCAGGACGGCCCCGACAGCAATCCGAGGCCAGATAATCCACCAATTGCGCGGCGGCTTCGGTTTGAGCGGCATATAAAAGAGAGGTGCCGCTGCGAACCTGCGTGACCAATCCCGCCTGACGCAAATGTGCCAGACAGGCCGAAAGGGACGAGGCAGGCAGGTTCAGAACCTTCGCGATTTCCCCGGCGGGCAGCAGATCGGGATAGCGCCGCATTAAAAGCCGAAACACTGCCAAGCGGCGTGAATGAGCCAGTGAGGCCAATTGAGAGATCACTTCATTTTCCATATTTCCGGAATTACGGAATTAAATGAGCCTCGCCAAGTGAAGTTTTTGTAACGCAGTACTTCGGTGGATCATGGGAGACCTGCCAATCCTGAAATGCTAGCGTCCCGCCGCCCAAGGAATCACCCGCACTGCCCTTACGTCCCCGTTAGCGCACAACATTCAAAACCCGGAACATTATGCCGCAGGCTACCCAGTACTACGTAGAGAGCGTTTGTCGGGTGTGTAGCCCTAATCGTTAAGAAATGCTTGCGCAAACGTGAATATGACCGGGTCAGGAAAACAAAGGGGTTAGCCGCGATTCCGAAAATTCCTTTACTGATTTTCTCTCATTTGAAAAATTTATTTACAAATAACTCATTGCATTTGCTTATCTTATACAAAAATTTTCCCCGTCACCTATGATCGCAACAAGACATGTCAGGACGAAAGTTCTCGTCTTGGGGGAGAATTTCATTGGGAGGAGATATCCATGAGCGATACAACCGCAAATACTGATACGGCACCGACCTATCCACCAAGCGCGGAGTTGTCCTCGCAAGCCCATGTTGACGCGTCGCGTTATGATGAGATGTATGCGCAGTCGGTGAGCGATCCTGAGGGGTTCTGGGGGGCTCAGGCGGAGCGGCTGGATTG
>NZ_SOAP01000012.1 GCF_004364805.1 Pelagimonas phthalicica | reverse complement strand
GGGTGCTGTTCAATGGTTCGGTGTGAATGATATTGAAACAGCAAAGCAGATTAGCGAGACCATTGGACAGCAAACCGTTGTTATGCGTGAAAGTGATGGTGACACCAGCAGTCATGCCCGTAGTCTGCTTACCCCAGATGAATTGATGAATTTGCCGAATGAAACGCAAATTCTTATGTTCCAAGGGAAGCGGCCTTTGCCATGTCAAAAGCTCCGTTATTTCGATGATCCCGCTTTCTCTGGCATGTGGGATGTAGACCCTCAGCGCTAGGAGGATGCTTTGACAGTAAAAACGGAATTTCATGAGCCTTTTGGTCTTTACTGTAAGTATTGCAAAACCGTTGCTAAGAGCTGGCATCGATCTTGGCGGCTACCTCCAGGGGTTAAGCCAGGTGCTGGTTACTGTGATTGTGGGCTTTTGATGGTTGATGCGTCCAGTACCCCACATCGTGGACGGGTTATGCAGGGTGAGCCTGAAGAAAAGCTTCAGTGATCAATCGTCCTGGATCATGTCCAGAATGCCTTTCTTTAGCGAACTACGTGCCTGCTCAACTTCTAAAATCGCTTGATCAAACGTTTCTTCGTTACCGGATTCGAATGCGACTTTTATCAGCTCATATTGAGCTTCCATGCTTTTGGCAAATGCCAGCTCTTCTTCCGGATTTCGCATTTTCCTTCCCCTCCTTGCCTGATCCACCCCATCCAACCAGCGTTATGTGCGTGGTAAGGGCTACCTTTAATTCATGCCTTTCAAGTTTTGTACTGTTGGACAAGCAGGCTCCTACGTCGCCTGCGGCCCCCAAAAACTACACATCACTGCAGTCAGTCGCTACGGCGCCATATGTGAGGCGCGCTCCCTCCTTTGGATGTGCATTTTTTGGGTTCCTAAAGATCATAAGAAAGCGCGTTTTTTTGAGTCAATTGAATCAGTTAGTTAGCTAGGGGGGGTGCGCCACCTAGATGACGCACCCCTGCGCCACCTAGATGACGCAGGTTGGGACAATAATTTACCACCCGTGACCAATTTTTGTCCTTGTGCAAGTGTCGATAATCGGGCAATGATGGACAAAAATTGGTCACGGGTGACGCACCCCTGCGCCAAATAAACATATAACATCACGAGGGACCGATTGACTGAGCAACTCCCATCCAAATCTCCCAGGGGAAACTGGGTCCAGACTGAACGTGCAGCTCATGAAGCGTGGGCAACGCTGATCGCCAAAGCACCTAAAGCTGCTCAGCTCATGCATGTCCTGACCGCACGAGTGGGTGACAACAATGCAGTGGTTGTTAGTCAAAAGAACCTGATGAAATTGACGGGTACATCCAGGCGGACGGTTCAAAGAGCCTTGGACGTGCTTGTTAAAGACCGCTGGATCGAGGTGCGCCAGATCGGCCAGAATGGCACGGTAAATGCCTACGTGATCAATGACCGGGTGGCCTGGTCCGGAAAACGAGACGGAATCCGTTATAGCCTATTCAGCGCCACGATCATCGCTTCCGATGATGAGCAGCCAGATCAGCATGAGTTGGGCAATCAGGCACCGCTACGCAAGCTACCAAGCTTGTATCGCGACGAGCATCAACTTCCGTTCGGTGAAGGAATGCCCCCGCCATCAGAACCAGCACTACCAGGCATGGAGCCGGACCTACCAGCAACGACTTTGAAACCAGGAGAAGACCATGAATGATTTCGACATATCAACGTACCGCCTGACATTCCGAACATCCGTATTCTTTGGGGGGTTCTGGCTGTACGGTATGATAGCTCTGCTGTTTCTAATATCCTCTGAGTGGGTGCTGGTCCAAGCCAGTGCGTCGAACAAAGGGCTGATCCAGCCAATCATTGAGCCATGGTATCAATCGGCGATGGATCATATCCAGCTTCCTGCGACTGCCGCCATCTTTGCCTTGATGGGCCTCATATATTCACTTGAGTATCGCGTCTGGCTTCGGTTCATCTTTCTCCCCGCCACATACTTCGCACACCTGTGGGTGATTGGCAGCCTGTTCTAGAACAGGTAAAAGAACATAAATGTTTACCGCTGTGAACAGGTAGAGGAACATGCCGAATATTACCCTTAGAAAAGCCGTAGAAGAATTTGACGTGTCTCGACCGACACTAACCAAAGCTTTGAAAAGTGGTAAAATATCCGGAGAGAAGGACGGCAAGGGCGCTTGGAGGGTTGATCCTTCCGAGCTGAGCAGGGTGTATAACCCCCGCAGCAAAGAACAGGTAAACGAACAGCAACCCGAACACCCTAAGAACACCCCAGATTTCAACTACTTGCAAGGCAAAGTTGATGCGCTCGAAGCGCAGATTGAAGATCTGAAGGAACAGCGGGACAGAGCCGAAGAACGAGCCTCTAGCTCAGACGCTCGACTTTATGGGTTGCTCCAAGACATGCGACCTGCCCCATCGTTCTTACAGCGAGTTTTTGGCAGGAAGACGAAAGGGTAGGGGATGCGAGAACTACGAAACAGCGTCACAAAACGAGTTATCAGCCAGCTTAACAATGTGGCTGTCCAGGACCTCTTGCAAGGCTTTCACATAGCCCCTCATCGAGGCCGGGAACATGTGGCAGCCCAACTTGCTAAACTGCCCCAGGATCAGTTCCTTACGCTCTGCAGCACCCTAACAACCGACATTGAGGCAGACCGAATTCAAGCCCATAAGGCAGCTCTCAAAGCAGAATCCTGTAGGCTGAAGGCCGAAGCGGAACGCGCCACCTGGGCCGAAGCCCAAGAACTTCTGGAAACGACGATTCCGATAGCCCTAGATCTCTTTGAACGGGATCAAGCCGCATTCCGAAAGGCAAAGGTAGAGATTGAAAGATCCGCAGAAGGGTTTCTGGCAAACAGCCGCGAACAATCCCGCCAAATCAGGGCACAACTGGTTCGCTACGGTCGGCAGATCGCCCCTGAGTATTGCCGCCAAGAAGTAGGTGATTGGGTCAAAGAGCTGCAAATCGTAGGGATTTCGGCGTCCGCTGAAGCCTACAAGGCGTACTATAATAATTTTGTCCGCGTAATCTCAAAGGCAGAGCTGGCAGCCGCCTGAAGGCGAAACGGGCTTCTTTTCCGATAGTGGGGCCGCTCAGATAAAATCAACGAAGAGCCATCATCTCATGAATGGCTCTTCGTCAGTCGCAAACCATAGAGCTCTAGTGCAAGTATTGCTGGATCAGCAATGAGCCAGCTCCGCCCGCACTGTCCCCAGCTAGGGCAGGCGACACTAAGGTCATGGAAACGACCAAGACCGCGAGAACTACGGGTAGGAATTTATGCAGCATCTTTGTCATCCTCATCACCTTTGAGTTTCCGTACTTCAGCAGCATAAGCAGCTTCGTACATTTCCAGTACCTCGCGCCCTTCCTCCGTCAGGGAAAACTGAACAGCAACATCGCTGAGATACTCACGCTTAATCAGCCCGAACAGTTCCACAGCATCAGCACGGCGCTTGATATCCTGCCGCTTCGCCTGTCGGCTCTCTGGATTTGAAGCCAGAGCATTTACGATCTTGGACTGCATGATAACTTGACCAATCGCCTGCGCGATATAGCCAAAGAAAAGCATGGTGTCGGAGTCTTCAAAACGCGTTGCGTGTGCCATGAACTCCTTGTCACGCTTACCTTCATAACCATCCAAAACCGTCATCACGGTTGTATTCCAAGCCCTCAAAATTGCCCCCTGAAGAGCAAATGGGCCTAGCCCGTCATCATTATAGTCGGACATGTAATCCTCCCTCATGAGTAGGGCACCAATCTAGGTACTCTGATTGCAGAATAGTCCTCTTCAACGGGGCGTGCATCCAATCATGTTGTTCGGATGCAACATAATGTTCGACTAGGTGAGCATGTTGGAATCGAACAGTAATGCTTTAGCACTACAAATCTATGTCATTGAAACAGAATGATAAATTGAGAGTTCGTATCGACTGATTAATTTTCGAAACAGAGCAAAACAACGCTGCTCGAAAATCTGAAGTCAAGTCTGAAAGGACACATCATGTACGACACGACCCTGAACGCACTGACCGCTCTGACAACGCTGTCTGTGTACTGCCCTTGGCCTTTCCCGAAGCCTTGGGACTTCCCGTTTCCGCCGATCTACCTCGCGTAAATTAGCGGATTTCATGGCTCAGCGGAAACTCTGACCTTCCCGCTGAGCCTCCCCTACCAAGCTAAAAGAGGAGACCACTATGGACCCCATCGTCGCAATCGTGATCGTCGTCATCCTCCTGCACTAAGGAAGCTGGCGCAAGGGAGGGGAAAGCCCCCCCTCCCAACCACCAAAACAGGAGAAATTCATGCGACTTATCATCCTGATCTACATGCTCGTGGTCGCTTACCGCCGATACCGAAAAAAGGCGCGCACCACAGAAATCGCACAACTGGAAGCTACAAAAGGAGGCTAAAATGGCTATCGCTCTTGGGATCGCAATCCTGCTTTATGCACCTTACGCATTTTAATAATTTGGGGCGGTAAAGCCGCCCCAAATTACTCACAGATTCTAGACCTCGCTAAAATCATAGCGGAATCCTCGCATATCCCAAAGCTCTCTCAGAGTCGGCGTCTCTTTCAAGAAATGCAGCACTTTGCGAGCTGCAACGATGTTGTATGGAAACATTCCGATAGACGAATGACCGCAATTGAGGCGTGTAACGCGGGGAGGGCAACCACACTCCTGCAACGTCTCTATCAGCTTATCCGATGTTTCCGGGCGCACGATCGTATCGTCATTACCCAGCACAAACATTAGGTCCAACCCGCTACGTGTAAGGCTCCAGGCGTGCTTCTCCAGGCTAATGAGGCCCCAAGCGGTTCTCAGGCTTTCAAGAGACATGTTTGGTTCAATGCGACGGCGTAACGCTACCATCGTCTCCCCAGTCCAAACAAGATCGGCAGGACTTACTGGTGTTACCATAAGAACCGCTTTGTCTACCTTATCGTCTTGGGCCGCAATCAAGCCAGCAACCGTGCCGCCTGCACACATGCCGACGACTGAGATTTTTCTATAGCCCTGACTGTGAAGCCAACCGACGACCTTGCGCCCATCTAAGACGGCCTGGCGCACAGACCGAACAGTGCGGCCCAAATTGGCATTGAAGAAGTTTTCTTCAGAATAGTCATCAACACCGCGCTCGAAATGATATGGCAGGGTAGCCTCAACAACGGTTATGCCTTTCGATGCAAAGAATTTCGAGAATGCAGGGTAGCGATTCCGCGCATACCAATGATGGAAAACAATGACGGCATGGTCCTTAGAACCGCTGTCCGCAAGCAAACACTCAAACGTGTTGTTTTCTTGGTTCAAGGTTGTGATATCAGATTGAAATATCAATCTTTTCTCACCAACTTCTAAAGGCTCAGAGGGCGATATCGGCGTGTAAAACCGCTCTCCTGCTGAAATGTCATTGAATGCCAGCTCACAACCAACAGCATTCTTGTCCTCAGCTTCGTCCACCGCAAACGCCAAGGCCGCATCATGGCTAAATTCAATGGATCTGTGAGTAATACGTTCCTGGCGCTGTAGTGACTTCAAAATGTGCTTACGGTCATGACGGTGCGCTAGATAACGAAACATTTCTCTCTCCTAAACTCTGCGCTATCCCTATCAAAAAAGGGAATAAAATGACAAATTGGTATACTGCTGACACCCATTTTGGGCATGAAAACGTAATCCAGTTCTGTGGCCGGCCGTTCCGCAATGCCGGCCACATGGATACCGTTCTAATTGAGAATATGTGGAAAGTCGTAGGGCCTGATGACGATCTGTGGATCATCGGGGATTTTGCCTTTGGCCCGAAAGCAAAAGAGAGCAGCTATGTCGAAGGTATTTTCGGCCAACTTCCCGGCGCTCGGAAACACCTGATCGTTGGCAATCACGATCTTGAACCGACATTGGCGCTGCCTTGGGATAGCATCGCGCACCTGGCTGAAGTGCGCGACGGGCCTCAGAACCAGGCGCATACGCTGTGCCACTATCCAATGATCACCTGGAACCATGCGCGGCGGCAAGCACTGCATATGTTCGGACACGTTCACAATAATTGGGCTGGCTCACGCAACGCAGTAAACGTGGGCGTTGATCAATGGGAGTTCATGCCCATAGCATTCGACCAGGTAGCGCGGCGAGCCAAGAAGCTACCGCCAAACGCCCATTGGTCGGATGTGGAGCACGGGAAGGAGCTAACATGATAGAGCGAATGCCCACCGTCGCAGTCAGCACATTCCGGCGTAAGACACGCGCCTATCTGAAGCTGGCAGAAGATCACCCAATTCTAATTACCCGCTACGGCAAGCCTGCCTTCGTACTGATGTCAGTGAACCATTACGAACACATCACCAGCCTAGACACTAAGTAAACGCTTTGAGAAACGAAAAACCCGCTGCCAAAAGGCAACGGGCTTTCTTAATCTTTTGACGATGAGGGAAGGTGCAAGCACCCGCGAACCTCAAAGCCTTGTACATCTTACCTACGTTTCTATGCTCGCACTGTCAACATTCTCCTAACAGAACGCACGATGGCCAACACTTTTACAGCACAGCAAATACTTGATCTTGAGGCAGTATTATCGCCCCCACGCTTTGGAACATATTTGCGTGAGATGGGTGGAGACCGCCACAAGGCGATGGAGCTGTACTGCTGGAACACTGACGTGTCTGCGGCCTTCTATGTCATGCTGCAATTTTGCGAGCTCTCAATTCGAAATGGCGCGGTCGAAGCCATTGAGACAGTCTTTGGTGCAAACTGGCACCTGAACCGTGGTTTTGTGTATACGCTGCCCGTCTTACGCGGAGGGCGAGGTTATCAACCACGTGGTGATTTGCAGACCTGCGCATCACGTTTGCCCACTGCTGGGAAGGTCGTCGCGGAGCTCAAATTTGCTTTCTGGCAACATCTGTTTGTCAGAGGTCAACAGGCACGGATATGGGATTCGCACTTCGCAACCGCATTCCCTGGCTACGATAAATCTCTGACGCTCGCGCAGGCACGAGCACAGATGTTTGATCACATCGAGAAAATCAGGAAGCTACGCAATCGCATAGCGCACCATGAACCCATTTTTGCGCGAAACCTAGCTGAAGATCGGGACCGGATTCGACAAGTGATCGAATGGCGGAGGCCTGGTACAGCGCAATGGTTGGATTCAATTGAGCAGGTCACGACAACCCTCGCTAGTCGCCCTTGACCCTATCGCTCAAAGTCTGGGCCATCACGACTGCGATCACGCCTCCTGCGGTCAGCTTCCTGGTCCCGATCTGCATCGCGGATCTGCTGTAATCTATCAGCTACGCTCCGCCCTTCGTCAGCGGACTTGCTCTCTTGCCGATCCTCACGCAACTTCTGCAATCTATCTTCGACTGTGTGACCAGGCCGCTCGCTCTGAATACCCTTGGCTCTTTCAGGCTCCTGCCGCTGCAAGCGGTCCTTCAGATCCTCAAACTTCGCCCGCACAGTATCCAGTCTCTCTCGGAACGCCTCCTGAAGACGATCAACACGATCCTGCAATCCATCCCGCATCTGCTCGATGCGCTGCATTACTCGGCGGTTCATCTCCGTTCGAGCTGGTCCCTGATGTTGTCCTGGTTCCCGGTTGAGGTTTTCCGCCTTCCGGCGCATGGCCTCTGCCTGCTCTTTCCACTTGTCCAGATTACTTGGACCTTCCACCCGTGCATCCGGATCGCTGTAAACAGCTTCCAGCGGCTTTAGCTTGGGTGGCTCAGCCCATTTTGGGCGGAGATCCATTGAGGGCGCTTCCCAATAAGGAGCGTTTACTGCTGCCTTCTTCTCGTACTCTGATGCCAGCTCCAAAGCTTCGTCACGCTGTGCAGCAAGGCTTCGACAGTCCACACGTTTCTCCTGGCCTGCTCGCTCTAGTGCCTGGTTCTGAAATTCTTCCCAGTCTTTGCGGATAGCCTCGATCTCCTGCGGACCAGCTCTCTTATCATCCAGCTCTCGTGTCTTTTCTGTGAACCCGTTTTCATCCATGCGCCGGGTTGTGAACAGAACATGAGCATGATGGTTTCGCTGGTCGCCCTGACGGCTGGGTTCATGGATGGAGACTTCTGCTGCAACGTTGTATTTATCGACAAGATGAGCCGCGAAATCTGTGGCCAATTCCTCACGTTCCGCAGCTGACAATTCAGCAGGCAAACCGATCTCGACCTCACGCGCGACAACCGAGTTTTTCCGGGTTTCCGCCTGCTCTGCACCTGACCACAGCTTGCTACGATCTCTCGCCCATTCGGGATGCTGATCCGGCAACACAATGTGCGAGCTGACCACACCAGAACGGCGAGTGTAATCGTGAACTTCACCTGTGCGCTCGTCTTCAATCTCAGCACCAGCCCGATAGGCCGCAGCCGCAGTCGCGCTCTGGCCTTTACCCCGTGAGAACTTTTTGACCGTGCAGTGATACAACCGCCGCTCCGTCCTTTTCCGCCGCTCGCTTCACGACGGGCCGTAGGCGGAAAAGGACGGCTCGCGCTCCAACCGCGCAGGTTGGTTTGGGTGGTTTAAGGAGGGGCAACGCGCCCTCCTTTTTCGGGGCCTTCGGCCTCGAATGGGGAAGCCATCGGCTGGGGGTTTTCCCCCCGATAGATCGCGCGGCAAACTTTAGTTTGCGTAAGTGCGCACTTCCAGTGTAATCTAGCTCAAAACGAGAGCTTCCGTCAACGATCTGAAACCGCATGGCACAAGTGTTCAAAGGCACACGAGACAAGAAACAAGGCCGCAAGGAAAATGCGACGGCTGATCAGATTTCCGCACGCGAAGATCTAGCCCAAGCACGTTCCCAAACCCGTGCGCGCAAGCTAGACACCCGCCGTAAAATTCTGCTCGGCGGGGGGCTACTGGCTTTGGCACGTGCCGGGGATGAAACCGCCACAGCGCTCGTTCATAAGATTATCAATCATCAGTTTCGCGACATCGATCAGAAGGCGTTCGAAGGCTGGTCGGTGACAAGCGGAGAGTAGATATGCTGTTTCTTATCCTTGCCATTTTGTCGACCTGGATTGCTTTGGCTGGCTTTGGGGTGGTGTCTAAGAACACGGGCATTCAAGACTGGATCATTGATCGCGGTGAACACCGAGCTGCTGTTATCAAGGGGTTCCTTGTCAGCACAGTTTTGGCACTGTGGCTGCTCTCCCTCGTGGCTTTCTTTGGCACCGTTGGTGACTTGAAAGGCATAGCAATCGTGGTGCTGGGAATATGGCTCGCCATCCCCGTTTTTGTAATTCGTGTGATCCTTCCGCTTCTGGATCGTGACGAGCACGGATCAGCCCGCTTTATGACGCCAAGGGAAACTGATCAGTGGACAGAGGCCAACAACAAACCGGCTGGCCTTCTCTTGGGACGGGACGCCAAAGGACGCGATGTTAGATATGCTGGGGAAGCCCATCTAATCACTGTGGCACCCAACAGAAGCGGCAAAGGTGTCGGCGCAATCATCCCAAACCTGCTGACCTATTCAGGGTCTGTCCTGGTGGTCGATCCCAAGGGCGAGAATGCCCGTGTAGCCGCCCGCAAGAGGACCGAGATAGGCAAAACATACGTTCTGGATCCATTCGACACCACGGGGCTTGCCACGGCCTCCTACAACCCCCTGAGCCGAATTACTGCCGACAACCCCGATGCAGCCGACGATGCGGCGGCTCTTGCCGATGCTCTCGTTGTGCGCGGTCCCGATGATGATAGCCATTGGGACGATGAAGCCGCTTCATTCCTCGAAGGCGTAATTCTGTTTGTCGCATTGCATGAGGCCAGGGAGCGCCAGCACCTAGGAACAGTTCGGGAGATCATCACAGAAACCCCAGAACGCTTTAATCAGATACTTGAGATCATGCAGGATTGCGGCGGCTTGGTTGCTAGAACGGCTAACAGGTTCCTGGGCAAGTCAGAGCGTGAAGCCAGTTCTGTTTTATCCACGGCACAGCGGCATACAAAGTTTTTGGATTCCGAACGCATGACACGGGTTCTTGGAACTGCCGCAGGGCTTTCCTTTTCGGAGCTTAAAAAGAACCAAGGCACAACCATCTTCCTTTGCATCCCTCCTGACCGCTTAGACACCTATGGCCGATGGTTGCGCCTAATGGTCAATGAAGCATTGCAGGATATGGCATCCACTGACCGCAAGCCTGATTTGCCCGTTCTCTTCCTGCTGGACGAGTTTGCAGCCCTTGGTAAGCTACAGTCTGTCAAAAGGGCTATGGGCCTCATGGCAGGCTATGGGATGCGTCTGTGGCCGTTTCTACAAGACCTCTCGCAACTCAAGGCAACTTACGGTGATGTTGCTCAAACCTTCTTTGCAAACGCGGGTGCTGTTCAATGGTTCGGTGTGAATGATATTGAAACAGCAAAGCAGATTAGCGAGACCATTGGACAGCAAACCGTTGTTATGCGTGAAAGTG
>NZ_SOAP01000011.1 GCF_004364805.1 Pelagimonas phthalicica | reverse complement strand
ATATATTTGTCAAAAGACCCCATATCCTCAAGCCGCCCACCTATCTGAGCGCCATATAAATCAACCGAACTACGGCCAATCGTGATCAAATCAAGGGAAGTCACAGCTGACCCTTTCAATTTTAGAGACCCCAGATGTGGGTGCGTAGGTGCGGCGGGCCATGGGGCCTCTGCCGCAAAGAGCTGGTCGCCTGTTGCGGCGACCAGAGTTGCTATGGCGGCGGGTTAAACCGTACCGCCCAAAGACCCTTCGAGTTGCGCCATTTCCTGGCCACCGGCCATGAGATCCTGCAATTCTTCAGGGGTGATTTCGCCGCGTTTGGCGGTGCCCAGCGTCTTGCCGCGGTTCAGAACGGTAAACCGGTCACCCACCGCCAGAGCATGGCGCACGTTGTGGCTGATAAAGACCACGCCAATGCCTTGGTTGCGCACCTTGTCGATGGTCGCCAAGACATTGGAGGTCTGGCGCACACCAAGAGCCGATGTCGGTTCGTCCAGGATCAGGATCTTGGCCCCGAAATAGACCGCTCGGGCAATGGCAACCGTTTGACGCTCACCACCGGACAGGGTGCCAACCGCCTGGTCCGGGCCACGCAGGTTGATGCCCATTTTTCGCATCTCTTCCATGGCGACCGCATTGGCGTGGTCCGCATCATAGCGTTTCAGAATACCGGACCCCTTGGTCGGTTCGCGCCCCATGAAAAAGTTGCGCGTCACGCTCATCAGCGGGATCATCGCCAGATCCTGAAACACCGTCGCAATCCCTGCCTCCATGGCGTCGCGCGGGGTGTTAAAGTTCATTGGCTTGCCCTCAAAGAGGATCTCGCCTTTGGTTGGTTTATGAACGCCCGACATCGTCTTGATAAACGTGGATTTTCCGGCCCCGTTATCGCCCAATAGACAGTGGCATTCGCCCGGTTTCACGTCAAAGCTGACACCGGCCAGAGCGATGATATTGCCAAAGTGCTTTTCGATGTTTTGCATCTGCACGATGGGTGCGGCATCATTCGCATCACCATGGTGGAATTTGCTATCTTCGGTCATATCAGCGCTCCCCCGTCACACGTTTGCGGATCGCATTGTTGAACAGAACGGCGATGAGCAGCATGCCTCCCAGGAAGACCTGGAACCAATCCTGATCAAAGTCGGTATAGGTCAGGCCGATGACAACCATGCCAAAAATGATCGATCCAAAGAACGCCCCGATGGCAGAGCCGTAGCCGCCGGTCAGAAGACAACCGCCGATAACAGCCGCGATGATGGCTTCGAATTCTTTTTGGAAGCCGCGGCGCGCATCGGTAGAGCCAGAGTCCATCACGGTGATGATGGCGACCAGGGCGGCACAGCAGGCGGTCAGCATAAAGAGCGAGATCTTGACGCGATCAACAGGAACACCGGAGTTCGAAGCCGCGTTGCGATCACCACCAGAGGCAAAGATCCAGTTCCCGGCCGGGGTGCGCAGCAGCACATAGGTTGCCAGCAGGGCAATCACGATGAACCACAGGATTTCCACTGGAATGCCGGGCACCTTGGGGGATCCATTCTTGAAGGTGGCGACAAGGCCGGTTTCGGCCAGCCAGGTGAACAGGCCGGGAAAGGCATCGCCGGAAAACAGCGGGGCCAGCCAGTCGTTTTCCACAGCGTCACGCACGCCGCGCAATTGGGTCGATCCGCCGGTGGCCATTTTCAGCCCGACAAGGGACAGGCCGCGCAGGATAAAGAGGAAAGCCAGCGTCACAATAAAGGAGGGCAGGCCGGAGCGAATGCAGATGGTCCCGTTGATACCACCAACAAAGGCCGCGAATAGGAAGGTCAGAGGGATGGCAAAGACCAGTGGCAGACCCCAGGTCACCACGCAGACGCCAAAGAACAGGCCAGCAAAGGCCACCATGGACCCGATGGACAGATCGAATTCACCGCCGATCATCAGCAAGGCCGCGCCAATGGCCAGAATGCCAAGCTGCGACGCAGGTGTCATGAAGTTCATGAAGCCGGATAGGCTGAACATGGATCCATCTGCCGTCAGTCCAAAGAAGATGACAACTAGGATCACCCCGGCAATTGCGCCCAGTTCGGGCCGTTTCATCAACTTTGCAAAAAAGGACTCTGACTTGAGTCGTTCATCCGCGACGTTTGGGGACGTGTCGCTCATTTTTCCCTCCCGTTTTAAATGGGGCGGCCCGATAGGTGCCGCCCCTGGTCATGTTGCCTTGTGGGGCAGATGTCAGCGAATGCCTTTGGCAGACAGCTCGACAACCTGACCGGCTTTGTCAGCGGTGATCAGGTTTGGACCGGAAGGCACGTTGCCACCAGGCATCAGGCCAAATTTGGCGTGCAGCGCCATGAAGTTAACCGACAGGTAACCTTGCAGGTACTGCTGCTGGTCGATGGCAAACGCCGCGTCGCCATCTGCAACGGATTGCAGGAAGTTTGCGGAGAGGTCGAAGGAGGCAACCGCAACGTCACGGCCAGAGGCTTTGGCTGCCGCAACCGCAGGTTCACCCGCTGTACCAGCACCCAGCGCCATGACTGTGTCAACGCTTTCGTCAGCCGCCAGAGCAGCCGCAACTTTGGACTGGATCTCGGATGGATCGTTGGTGGTTGGCAGAACAGTGACTGAGCCACCAAAGCCATCAGAGAAACCTTGGCAGCGCAGGTCGAGCGCGACGTTGCCTACTTCGTGGTTCACACAGATGCCGCTCTTGCCGCCCATGCCGGCCAGTTTTTCACCAGCAGCTTTACCGGCGTCATATTCGTCCTGACCAACATGCAACAGAGCGCCCAGGCCCTTGGAGACGTCCGAGCCGGAGTTGATGGAGATGACCGGAATGCCAGCTGCGACCGCACGTTCGATCGATGGGCCAAGCGCATCGGCGTCAGGGATCGAAACGATCAGGCCATCCGGCTCTTGGTTCACAGCCGCATCGATCAACTGGGACATGGCAACCATGTCAAAAGTTTCCGGCGCGCGGTAATCGACATTGATGCCGGTATCCTTACCAGCCTGCTCAACACCGTTCTTCACGACGTTCCAGAATGCATCGTTGGCCTGGCCGTGCGAGACAACAACGATGTCCTGTGCAACAGCTGGAGCAGCTACGGCAATCGCCGTTGCAGCGACCACGCTTTTGATGAAGTTCTTCATAAGATCTCCTCCCTTTGGGATCCTCTGTTTTGGGTGGGGTTGCCCCCGCGATATTCGGCAGAACCGAATCTTTTGACCTGATTTCCTCTTCTCAGGTGTGCTTATTTTGAGCGACTTTCAGATTTTTGCAACCGGTTTCAAAAAGTCTTTTCAAAGTTTTGTTGGCTGCCCTGTTTCCAGTGACCGCGCAGCGGCTTCGGCCATGGCCAGGGCGGAAACGCCATCGTCCAGCGTGACCGGGAAGGGGGCGTTCGTCGTGACGGCGTCTACAAAAGCGCTCCATTCCGCCTCATAGGCCGGCATGTATCTTTCCAGAAAGAAATAGGTCGGTTTTGCGCCTGTCACGCCGTCAACTGTCGATTTTACAACGGTATTTTCCAACATGTTCTGTGCTTGCAAAAGCCCCTCAGAGCCGAGCAGTTCGACCCGTTGATCATAGCCATAGGCGGCGCGGCGCGAGTTTTTGATCACCGCAATGCGCCCATCCGCATAGGTCAAGGTGACCGCGGCTGTATCGATGTCGCCAGCTGCCCCAATCTCGGGATCTACGATCGAAGAGCCGATGGCCGAGATCGAAACCGGCAGATCATCCATGATGAAATTGGCCATGTCAAAATCGTGAATCATCATGTCGCGGAACAAACCGCCCGACACTTTGACATAGCTCACCGGGGGCGGGGCCGGGTCGAAGGAGGTGATCGACAACAGTTCGGGCTTGCCGATTTCTCCGGCCTGAACCGCCTGTTTCAGTGCGCCAAAATTTGGGTCAAATCGACGGTTGAAACCGATCATCACCGGCTTGCCGGTTTCCGCGACTTTGGCCTGGCAGGCTTTGGCGCGCTCCAGGCTCAGATCAACCGGTTTTTCGCAAAGCACGGCTTTGCCTGCGGCTGTTGCGGCCTCGATCAGGTCGGAATGCGTGTCGGTGGATGTCGCGATCAGCACCGCATCGATGCTTGTATCCGCAATGATTGCGTCCGTGCTGCGCGCCTCTGCGCCAAATTCCGATGCCAGTTTCTGCGCTGCGTCTTCGTAATAATCCGAGACTGCAACAAGCTGGCTTTGGGGATGTTTGGAAATGGCCTTGGCATGAACCGCACCGATGCGGCCCGCCCCCAATAGTCCAACTTTCAACATGTTCGCTCCCTTCGAATCTGTTGTTGGAGGTCATGATGAGCAATTTTGCACGCGCGAGCAAGAAGTTTTTGCTCGCGCGTGCAAAACTCTGGCGCTTTCATCTGATCTGAGATAAACAACGACAGGGGAGGCAGATGGATGAGCACGAAACAGATCGGTGCTTCGGCAACGGCGGATGATGTGGCGGAACTGGCGGGCGTGTCGCGTTGGACAGTGACGCGCGCCTTCAAAAAGGACGCCTCGGTTTCCGAAAAAAGTCGCCTCAAAGTCATGAAGGCCGCCGAGCAATTGGGCTATGCTCCGGATTTGCTGGCCTCTAGCCTGGCCTCGGATCGCAGCAACCTTGTTGCGCTTTTGGTGGATGATTTTTCCAACCCCCATAAGCTGGTCATGCTAGAGAAGCTGACACGCCTTTTGCGCAAAGAGGGCTGGGATACGCTGCTGGTCAACACGCTCAGCGAAGATGACGCTTCGGTCGCTCTGATGACCGCCAGCCAACGCCGGGTGGACGCCGCGGTTTTGATCGGTAGCCGGTTTGACGACAAGGGGCTGGCAACGGCCCTGGGTGCGCGCCGCCTCCGAAAACTCCTTGTTTTTGCGCGTTATTCCGCCAATCCCAATACGATATCCATTTGCTGTGACGACCACGCGGCCATGTCCGAAATCTGCCAATATGTCTTGGATAAAGGGTATAAACACCCGATCTTTCTGGCTGGTCCACAGACCGTTTCTGCGCATGTTATTCGCAAGGAAACCTTCCTCAAGAACTGGGAGGGGGCAACCGGGCGTCCCGCCGAATTCTCTGACGTGGGCTCATACGATCCCAATGCCGCGTACCTTCATACCAAGGATCTTTTGCTAGGGCGCGAAGAGCGGGATTTGCCGGATGTTTTGGTCTGCGAGAATGACGCCATCGCCATCGGGGCCATTGACGCCATTCGGTTTGAACTGGGGCTGCGGGTCCCTCAGGATATTGCCGTCATCGGATTTGATGACGTCCCGCAGGCGCAAAGCCCGAATTACCAACTCACCACCTATCGCCAGCCCTTGGACATTATGGTGGCGGGGCTGATTGATGTTTTAAAGGGGGAAGACAGGCAGGACCTTGCGCAGTTTCATGGCGAGATTGTTGTTCGCAACAGTGCCTGATTCCTGACGGCCCTTGGTCGCGATCAAACCGAGCTTAGCAGGATCGATGTTTCGCTATTCGTAATGCCCTGCACCTGACGTACTTCTCGTAGTACACGGTCAAAATCCGGCAGGCTATCGGCGGTGATTTGTGCCACAAGATCCCATTTGCCATTGGTCGAATGCAACTGGCGCAGTTCGGGCATACCTCGCAATTTGCGGATGACGGCGGTGGTGGAATGACCGGAAACCTCAATCGACATGATCGCATGCACCCCATCGGGGCCATGTTCCTGGCGGGCACGAATTGTAAAGCCCAGTACAGCGCCACTATCGATCAGCTTATCCAGCCGCGCCTGAACCGTGGCCCGGGTCACGCCAAGAATCGTCGCCAGTTTTGAAATAGGGGCACGCCCATCTTCGCGAAGGATGGCAACAAGGCGGCGGTCAAGGTCATCAAGATTTTGCATGGCAATCTGTTAAATCTTGCTTTTCAATTAGTCAAATATGACTTTCATATTTGTTCGGCATGCCTATATGATTTGCTAAGTTTCCGTCTGTAGACTTGGTCCAACACCAAAAGGAACAGGACTAGGAAATGTCGCAGCGCTGGTTGCAAGCCCCCGAGGCGGTGGTGATGATCCGCCCGCATCACTTTAGGCCAAATGCTCAAACGGCCAAGGATAATGCCTTTCAAAGCGAGGCTATTGATGGTGAGGCGCAAGTCTCTCAACGGGCCTATAATGAAATCACGGATGCCGTCGCGGTGCTGAGGCAGCATGGTGTCAGCGTGCATTTGTTCGAAGATCTTGGCAGCGATACCCCGGACAGTGTCTTTCCGAACAACTGGTTTTCGACTCATGGCGGCGGGCATGTCGCGCTGCACGCTATGTTTGCCGAAAACCGGCGTAAAGAGCGGCGGCACGATGTGATCGACTTCCTCAAAATGCGGTTTCGCGTGCAGGACGTCATTGATTATTCCGGGCTGGAACAGGACGGGTTGTTCCTGGAGGGCACCGGTGCCATGACCATCGATCACCTTGAACGGGTGGTCTATGCCGCGCGCTCCAATCGCACGAGCGAGGTTTTGCTCGAACGGTTCTGCACCCATTTCAATTATGAGCCGATGGTTTTTGACGCGATCACCATTGATGGCGCGCCGATCTATCACACCAATGTTTTAATGTGCATCGCCAGTGACTTCGCCTTGATTGGCGCTGATATGATCCCGGATCGGGCGCGGCGGGCCGAGGTGGTGGATCGACTTGCCACCGGCGGGCGTGATGTCATTGTCCTGACACCGGATCAGATCGGGCATTTTGCGGGCAATGCGATTGAGTTGCGGGGGCGGGGCGGCAGATTGTTGGCCATGTCTGAACGCGCTGTTGAGGCTCTGACTCAGGATCAACGCGACCGCATCGAAAAACATGTCACCTTGGTTCCGTTGCGCATGCCGACCATTGAACTGGCCGGAGGGTCGGTGCGGTGCACCATTGCCGGTATCCATCTCAGCCCGCGACCTGAGGAGGTGGCCGCATGACCAAGATCGTTTTGCTTGGGGCACCCATCGAAGCCGGAACAGGGCGGCGCGGATGTGTGATGGGGCCGGATGCCTATCGGACGGCGGGCCTTGTCGAAGAGTTGCGGGCGCTGGGGCATGAGGTCACCGATATGGGCGACGCAGAGCCCGAAGACGCCCGAGATGCCAAGACAGAGTTCACCCATCTCAAGGAGTTGGAGGTTGTCGCGGGCTGGACACGCGCCTTGCACGCGGATGCCAAACGGTTGGGGCGCGGGGATGCCTTGCCGATCTATCTGGGCGGGGATCATGCGTTGTCGGCGGGCACCGTGACCGGCCATGCTGCTGCGGCTGCTGAACAGGATCGACCATTTTTTGTTTTGTGGCTGGATGCGCATGCGGATTTTAACACATTCGCCACCACGACCAGCGGCAACCTGCATGGCACGCCCTTGGCCTTTGCCTGCGGGCTGCCGGGGTTTGATGCCTATCTGAACGGGCCGGTTCCTGTGCCGGTCAATCCGGAAAATGTCTGCATATTGGGGCTGCGTTCCGTCGACGGGGACGAGCGGCGTTTGTTGCAGGACAGTGCTGTCACCGCCCATGATATGCGCGCCATAGACGAATTGGGCATTGTCCCCTTGCTGCGCGCCTTTTTGGACCGGGTGCGGGCCGCCAAGGGGGTGCTGCATGTCTCCCTGGACGTTGATTTCATCGAACCTGATATTGCCCCTGCCGTGGGCACCACCGTGCCCGGCGGGGCCACCTTTCGCGAGGCCCACCATGTGATGGAGCTGCTGCATGACAGCGGCCTGGTCACATCGCTCGACCTGGTCGAGCTCAACCCGTTTCTGGATGTCAAAGGCCGCACCGCGCGGCTGATGGTCGATCTCACGGCAAGCCTGTTTGGCCGCCGCATTCTCGACCGCGCGACCCGCAGCTATTAAGGATTCCCACTATGGCACCTCAACCTTCTGACCTGGCCTTTGTTCCCTTTGTCTCGGTCGATCATATGATGGGGCTGATCCATCACATTGGCATTGAGACGCTCTTGTGTGATCTGGCTGACGCCATTGAGGCCGATTTCAAGCGCTGGGACTTGTTTGACAAAACCCCGCGTGTGGCCTCGCATTCCGATGTCGGGGTGATCGAGCTTATGCCGACCTCTGATGGCGAGTTGTATGGGTTCAAATATGTCAATGGCCATCCCAAGAACACCAAGGAAGGGCTGCAAACCGTCACGGCCTTTGGCCTGCTCGCAGATGTCGAAAGCGGCTATCCCAAGCTGCTGTCGGAAATGACACTGCTGACTGCGTTACGCACCGCCGCGACCAGCGCCATGGCGGCGCGTCATTTGGCACCGAAAGGGGCCAAGAGCATGGCCATGATCGGCAATGGCGCGCAGGCGGAATTCCAATGCCTGGCCTTCAAGGCGATCTGTGGCATCGACGAGGTGCGCCTGTTCGACGTCGACCCCGCCGCCACCGCCAAATGCGCGGCAAACCTTGCTGGGCAGGGGCTGAAGGTTGTGTCCTGTTCCTCGGGCGAGGAAAGCATGGAAGGGGCGCAGATCATCACCACCTGCACGGCGGATAAGCAATATGCGACCATTCTGACCGACAATATGGTCGGTAGCGGGGTGCATATCAACGCGATTGGCGGCGACTGTCCCGGCAAAACCGAATTGCACCGTGATATCCTGATGCGGTCCAAGATTTTCGTCGAATATCCACCGCAAACGCGGATCGAAGGAGAGATCCAGCAGTTGGAGCCAGACCACCCGGTGACCGAGCTATGGCAGGTTATCACTGGTCAAACCGTTGGGCGTCGTAACGACAAGGAGATCACCCTGTTCGATAGCGTTGGCTTTGCCATCGAGGATTTCAGCGCCCTGCGCTATGTTCTGAGCGCCATTCAGGGAACGCCGTTCTCAACTCAATTGGACATGTTGGCGGACCCGGATGATCCGCGGGACTTGTTCGGCATGTTGCAACGCTCCTCTCAATAGGGGGCACCTGCTTTAAATCCCTAGCGGTCTCGGCGACTCGCCCGGATTCATTGTTGCGGGCCCGCAACGGTTTCAGAAAGCGGGTCCGTGACCTTTCCATTTAAACTCTTGTGTAACAATCGCCTGAAATTCCTTTAGCGGTGATAGGTAAAACAATTTCCCGCTAAAGGTGTATTTTACACTTGAGTGAATAATTTAAACGAGTTAACTAAAACGGGTGGCAACGCGGCTTGCCCTCAAAGACCGTGTTGCAGGGACGTGTAGGTAAGCTTGTGTTTTCACAGGAATAGAACGGAATGCAGGACATGCGATTGAAGACAGGAGGCGCATCCGGCGGACGTGATCCGGTCGGTTTTCAAGACGTCGAGCGAACCGTGGTGCGCGAAGTCTCGGATATAGCCTTTGACTTGGTTGAAGCCGCCAAAGTTGTCGAAAGCTCGGCGATCTCTCTGGCCGGTGAAGTTGCCGGCGGGCAGGTGACGCATTTGATGCTGCTGTCACAACAGTTGGAGCGGATCTCGAAATCCCTCGTGAAACCTGGCTAGATTTACGCTTGCAGCGGCAAAACAAACCTGAACCGTCCAGCTGTGATGGTGACTGAAGGCGATCAAACGAGAGCGGTTTGATCAGCTGCGACCGACATGTCGTAGATTAAATTTGTCGATTGGAAACGCCCTTTCGACAGGGCTCCATTGCAACCCTCGTTAGGCTAATCTTCTGTATTCCACGCTTGGCTGGACAGCACCCCTGTGCCCCTCTCAAAAGGCGTTGGATAAATCGAGGTGAGGACCCTGATTGACATTTTTGAACAATTGTTCATTTACTTCTCCAAAATCAATTGGTGCGCCTAGGACTTTGATCCTGATCGAAACCTTGGGCGCGCCCGGATGCACAGAGGAGGGGTGTCATGGAGATCAAAGGACAGGTGGCAGTTGTCACAGGAGGAGCCAGTGGGTTGGGCGAGGCCACGGCACGGCGGCTCGCGGCGCAAGGGGCCAAGGTGGCAATCCTGGATTTCGACGAGGCGGGCGGCGCGCGCACGGCCCAGGACATTGGTGGCGTCAGTTTCAAAACCGATGTCGGTGATGAAAGCTCGGTCGCAGCGGCGTTTGATGGGGTGATCGACGCCTTGGGCAAGCCTCGGATTGCAGTGAATTGTGCAGGCATTGCGCCGGCAAAGCGTATCGTTGGGCGAGAAGGGGCGCTGTCGATTGATGCGTTTGAGCAAACCATTCGCGTGAACCTGATCGGCACGTTCAACGTGATGTCCTACGCGGCCCGGGCGATGATGGAACAGGAGGCGCTTGAGACGGGTGAGCGAGGCGTTGTGATCAATACGGCTTCGATTGCCTACCAGGACGGGCAGTTTGGCCAATCGGCCTATTCCGCGTCAAAAGGGGCGATTGCCGCCATGTGCCTGCCGGCAGCTCGGGAAATGGCCAAGCAAGGGGTGCGCGTGATGGCGATTGCACCTGGCCTGTTCAACACGCCGATGATGGAAGGCTTGCCGCAGGAGGTGACCGATGGGATCGTGGCTAATATTCCGTTCCCGCATCGTCTGGGGGATCCAGCGGAATATGCCCAAATGGTTTGCCAGATTTGCGAAAACCCCTATCTGAATGGCACGACCATTCGTTTGGACGCAGCGGTACGCCTGCCACAGCGCTGATCGCGGGATGGGGTGACGCTGGCTCGCAAGCGAGCCTCGCCCCACCCACCATCCCGCAGGGGTGTTTTCTATTGTCCCGCAGGGGCTTCAGTTCAAATCTTCGAGCAAGCGGCTGTGGCGGCGGGTCTCTGTCAGGACCGCGCCAAAGGTGGTCAAACCGCGCGCTGCCAGCATCGGCAACATGCGGACCAGAACTTCGGCCGTGGCCTGCGCATCCCCAAGGGCGGTGTGGCGCAGCTCCGGTGGGATCGTGACTTCGAGCCGGTCGCATAGGGCATCCAACGTGTGGGTCTGAGACGCGCCAAACAGCACCGCCGACAGGAGCACAGTGTCGAGTATGGGATGATCCCACTCGACGTCCATCCTGGCCTTGTGACGGTGCAGAAAGGCCATGTCAAAGGGCGCATTATGGGCGACGATCACCGAATTGGAAGCAAAGCTGTGAAACAGCACACCCGCCTTGCCAATGTCCGGAGCGTTCTGGACCATGGCATCGGTGACGTGATGCACCTTGGTTGACGCAGGCGGGATCGGGCAGCCCGGATTGACCAGTTGATCCAGACGTTCACCCGCCACAATCCGCCCATTCACCACGCGAACGGCCCCAATTTGCACGATCTCGTCTTTGTGGGGCAGCAGGCCGGTGGTTTCGGTGTCAAACACCGCATAGGTCAGATCGCCAAGCGGGGTATCGGCATCCCAGGAGCCAGTGTTGCGATCCATTAGGTCGAAATCATAGACCAGTGGGCGCGCCGCATCCGGGGTGAGATTGACGTGTTCGGCATTGATCACCAGCATATAGCCGCCGCCATCCATGGGTTTCATGCGCGCGTCAAAGCTTTGGTCATGGGTGTTGCCCTGGGCGGTGAAATCCACGTCTTTGCCAGTCTTTTGCATTTTGCGTTTGGCAGAGGAGAGCGCCGCCGGGTCAAAATAGTCGCTCATCGGGGCGTTGAGCCGTGGGGGCGCGAGTTGCGAAAGAACCTCGGCGGCCTGGCCGTCATAGAGAACGATCTGGTCATGGATATTGACCAGGATGGTTGCGACAGGGATTTCGGTGAGCAGGGCGGTCAGGCGGGCTTTTTCAGCATTCAGGCGCTCGGTTTCGGCGGCGACCTTTTGTGCGGTTTGCAGGGTCGTTTCGCTTAGGGCCGAGGCAACCGCGTTGGCCGCTGGGGCGAGGTCTCCCAAATAACGCGCTGCCTCGGTGTCGACTTTGGTCGCGACGCCCGCATGGGCGCGGCTGCGCATATCGGCGGCGAGTTTTTCAATCGGTTTGGCGACGTTTTCATCAAAAAGCAGCCAGATCCCAGCCGTTAAGGCGACCGTGCCCAGAATGGATAGGATGCCTGCAAAGATGAAACCGTCTGTCACGCTGGATGCAGCGACGCGTGCATGACCGACCCAAAGCGCAATCAGAACAAGCCCGGTGCTGCCAATGGCGATGAGGCAAAAGAACAGGAATATGCGTAAGCGAAGGCTGAGATTGGCGAACATGGCTCACGCGCCTTTGCAAATGGTTTTCACAATTGGATCTGCCGCGCCGACATCACGCCAAACCGGGTCTGACCCATCGCCCAGGGCAGGATCAGCTCGGCGGCCATTGGGGCAATCAACCATGATTTCAACGACTTGAACTGGTTTCCAACGGCCAAAGAAATAGAGGTCTGCGAGGAACAGGCCTGCGGTTTCTGTGTTGGCCTTCATGTTGCCGGTATCGGCAGCAACAAACCGGTCTACCATTGGAAAGACATGGGTCCAGGGGCGCCAGATGGCTTTGCTGTCCCCGGTTTGGGCGATTTCGATACCCTCGGGTAGATTGGCTGAGGTGCGGGCATACCAGCTATATTCGCTGGAAATGCCAGCGGCGAGCATGGCAGCGCCTGCGCCGACGGGGATCAACCAGCGCGGCAAACGCCCGCCAGACAGCTTCGCCAAAAGCATCATGACACCGGCTCCGGCGAACCCGGCCACAAACACCGCGATCAATTCCAGAAACATATATCCTCCCCTCCTGCGAAACCTGTGTTTCGCTCATTCTCCTCACCGGGTGCGCAACCAAAATCCATCGATGGATTTTGCAAATTCCGTGAACGGAATTTGGTTTTGCCTCACCCGAACATTCCCTTCCCATGTCCTAGCGCCGATTGCAGGGACTTCACCACCACAAAAGCGTCGCGCAAGTGACTGCGTTCGAAATCCGACAGATCGGCCGGAGCCAGGTAATTGTCTGGGGCCTCGCCCGATTTGACCTGCGCAGCCTGATGCTCCAGCCGTGTTTCGGCGATCAGGTCATAGGCATCCAACAGGTCCTGTCCACCAGCTTGGCTTAGCACGCCCGCCGCCATCGCCGCCTCAAGCCGGGCGCGGGTGTTGGCCTCGGTCAGGCGGCCTTGCAGCGCATAGACGCGGCCCAGATCCACGACGGGAACAACGCCGTTATGTTTCAGGTCCAACTGGTTCTTATGCTCGCCGGACCGGATGGTCGCAAAGCCGCGCAGCAGCCCCAAAGGCGGCGTATGTTTCAGTGAGTTGCTGATCATATGCGCCACAAAGATCGAGTTGCGGCTGGCCATGTCCAGCGTGTCTTCTTGCAATTGTTCAAACAGGCTCATGGTGCCGCCAATCGGGCGCAGATCAAACATGACCGAGGCGAGCATCTGTGCCTCGGGCGAAGGTTTGTCGACCCAATTGGTGAAATAATCGCGCCAGACTTGCAGTGGCTGACACCAACGCGGATTTGAGGCCATCATATCGCCGGGGCAAAACACATAGCCGCAGGTATCGAGCCCCTTGCACACAAACTCTGCCAGCTGGGCAAAATAGGGCAACTGGCTTTCGTCAACCGCGTCATCAATGATGATGCAGTTGTCCTGATCCGAGACCCCGGTCTGTTCCTGGCGCCCTTGCGATCCGCAGGCCAGCCAGAGATAGGGCACCGGGGGCGGGCCGAATTCGGCCTCTGCCAGTGCCAAAAGACGGCGGGTGGCGGTGTCGGCAATGTCTGTGATCAGCCGGGTGACCACCTCATGGCGATTGCCACCGGCGACCAGTTGCAACAGCAATTGCGGGATGCGCGCGGTGACCTCGGCCATACTGTCCGCATCTGGCGCATGTGCGATTTCCGAGACCAGCTCAGCCGAGCTGACCGCCTGAAAGCGCGTCAAATCGGTCTGGGTCACGATACCCACCAGTTTGCCAGCGTCAGTGACAGGCACATGGCCGATCTTGCGCTCCATCATCATGTGCAAGACGTCTGACCCGATATCTGACGGGGACAGTGTGACCGGATTGGGCGTCATGATTTCGGAAATTGGTGTGTCAAAGGGCAAAGCGCCGCCAACAACCTTGCCAGACAGGTCACGGATCGTTGCGATGCCCAACAATGCCGGACCATCGGTGATGCAAACGGATGAGATATGGCGTGAATGCATGATCTGTGCCGCCTCGCGCACCGTGGTTCCGGCGGGGCAGGTCAAGGGGGCAGGGGCCATCAACACTTCAACCCGAGAGGTGGCCAGATCCGCCTTTTGCGGTTTGGCCGTTCGTGAGCGATCAAAGAATTTTCGCGCGGCTTCTTCCTGATCCAAGAGCACATGGAAGTCGGCCCGGGGCAGGATCACCAATTGGCAGTCGCTTGTCGCTTTGGCCGAGGTGACGGCGGCCCCTTCGCGCAGCAAGCCCCTCTCACCAAAGGAATTTCTACGGCTGAGCAGTGAGACGGGCACGTCATTGCCATCGCGGATCTCGACTTGCCCCTCATGGATCAAAAACAACCCTTCCAGCTCGCTCCCGAGCTCATAGATAACTTCCCCCTCGGCATAGGCCCGTGCCTCAAAACAGGGCAAAAGCGCGTTCATGGTCTCCTCAGACAAGGCGTCATAGGGGTGAACGGCACTCAGGAAACGGGCAAGTGACGGGGTATCAAGCGGCATCATCAAGACTCATGTCAAAGGAACAGGTGGTCTGGTCTTAGCAATACAAAGGGCAGCGGACCTTGATGTATGGCAAAGATCAATCCGGTTCTGGGCGGGCTGGCCCAGATTGCAAAGAGGCGAGGTACCTTGCGATACCCCGCCTCATTTTGAATGACATTGCCGAATGGGAGCACAGCAATGTCACCCTGTCTTAGTGGCCTTCGACTGCCGCACCAGCACCGCGGGGGACACGGACGCTTTCCACCAGGTCTTCGATCTCGGTTGGGATCGGAGCGGTGAATTTGGAAACGGTGAAGGCAACACAGAAGTTCACCAGAGCACCAATCGCACCGAAGGAGGTGGATTTGATGGTGCCGAGCAGCGGATCAGCATCGGTGAAGCTGTTGGTGCCCGGAATGAACAACCAGCCCTTGTGCAGGAAGATGTAGATCAGGGTCACGGTCAGACCTGCCAACATACCTGCAACAGCGCCTTTGTTGTTCACCTTGGTAAAGATGCCCATCATCAGTGCCGGGAAGATCGAGGCCGCCGCCAGACCAAAGGCCAGAGCAACCGTTTGCGCCGCAAAGCCCGGAGGGTTGAGACCCAAGATGGTCGCGATCACGATGGCCACGGCCATGGCGATACGGGCCGAGAGCAGCTCGTTCTTCTCAGAGATATTTGGGGTCAGCTGACCCTTCATGAGGTCGTGAGACACAGCGGTCGAGATCGCCAGAAGCAGACCCGCCGCAGTCGACAGAGCAGCCGCAAGACCACCCGCCGCGACCAGACCGATCACCCAACCCGGTAGGTTGGCGATTTCTGGGTTGGCCAGAACCAGGATATCGCGGTTGAACTTGGTCAGCTCGTTTTCGGAACCCCAGCCAGCAGCTTCCATCTTGGCAACGGTATCGGCATCTTTCTCGTTGAAGTATGCGATACGGCCGTCGCCATTCTTGTCTTCCCAGCCCAGCAGGCCGGTTTTCTGCCATGTTGCCATCCAGTTGTACTTTTCGTCATCTGCGATGGTTTCCACGGAGACAGGCTCACCAGCGGCCCCATTTGGCCACATCATTTCAGTGATGTTCAGGCGCGCCATGGCACCAACCGCAGGGGCGGTGAGGTACAGCAGGGCGATAAAGACCAGTGTCCAGCCAGCGGACCAACGGGCGTCAGCAACACGTGGCACTGTAAAGAAGCGCATGATTACGTGGGGCAGACCCGCAGTACCGATCATCAGCGACAGGGTGAAGAGCACCATGTTGAAGGTGTCGGCGTGATGCGCTGTGTATTCGTTAAAGCCCAGCTCGGCCACGACTGCATCCAGTTTCGCCAGCAAAGGCTCACCCGAGGCAACGTGATCCCCAAACAGACCCAAAGCCGGAACCGGAGTGCCGGTCAGCTGCAGCGAGATAAAGATCGCCGGGATGGTGTAAGCCATGATCAGAACGCAGTACTGCGCAACCTGGGTGTAGGTCACACCCTTCATGCCGCCCAGAACCGCATAAGCAAACACAACGCCCGCACCGATGATCAGCCCCCAGAAGTTGGAGATCTCAAGGAAACGGCCAAAGGCCACGCCCACGCCGGTCATCTGACCGATAACATAGGTGGTCGACGCCACGATCAGACAGATCACAGCAACAACGCGTGCGGTCGAGCTGTAGAAACGGTCGCCGATGAATTCCGACACGGTGAACTTGCCGAACTTACGCAGGTAAGGCGCAAGCAGCAGAGCCAGCAGAACATAGCCACCGGTCCAACCCATCAGGAAGGACGAGTTGTCATAGCCGGTAAAGGCAATCAGGCCCGCCATCGAAATGAACGAAGCCGCCGACATCCAGTCAGCAGCTGTGGCCATACCGTTGGTGACAGGGTGAACGCCGCGACCCGCAGCGTAGAATTCCGATGTGGAACCGGCACGGGCCCAGATCGCGATGCCGATGTAGAGCGCAAAGGACGCGCCAACAAACAGCAGGTTGATGGTAAACTGGTCCATGGATTATTCCTCTACCCCGAATTCTTTATCCAGCTTGTTCATCCGCCAGGCGTAGAAAAAGATCAGGCCCAAGAAGACCAGGATCGAGCCCTGCTGAGCAAACCAAAAGCCCAGATCAGTGCCGCCAACCGTAATGCCGCTCAACAGCGGGCGCAGGATGATGCCAAAGCCAAAGCTGACCACGGCCCAGATAACCAGGCTGATCAGAATGATGCGCACATTCGCCGCCCAATAGCCCTGATCGGACTTTTCGGCGCTTTGCGCGTTTTGAGATGTGTGATCCGTCATGCGGGTCCTCCTCTTCCTCCATTGCGCTTGCCCGTGGCAAGCATTGCTGCGCCCCCCGTCCCAAGGGGCGCCAGGTTGCCCTCGCTTAAGCGACAGCGCCCCGAACAATTGCGCCCATCTCGGCGGCGATCTGTTTGATCTCCCCCATGGCAGCGACGCCTTTCAGCGCGCCTTGGGCTTTGTAGTAGTCAATCAGCGGTGCGGTCTGGGCGTGGTATGCTTCCAGACGGCTGGCCACGGTTTCGGCATTGTCGTCGGCACGGCGCTTCATCTCCGTGCCACCGCAATTGTCGCAAACCCCGGCCTGTTTTGGCTGTTTGAACGTGTCGTGATAGCCTTCGCCGCAGCTGCCGCAGGTGTAGCGACCGGAAATCCGGGTCACCATGGCCGCGTCATCCACCTCAAGGCTGATGGCCGCGTTGATGCGCTGCCCGCTTTCCTCAAGCAGGCGATCCAGGGCCTGGGCCTGCACCGTGGTGCGTGGGAAACCGTCCAGGATCACGCCCTTGGCGCAATCTGTATCCATCAAGCGATCGCGCAGGATGGCGATGACGATCTCGTCGCTCACCAGGTCTCCGGCTTCCATGACGGCCTTGGCTTGTTTGCCAGCTTCGGTGCCCGCGGCGACGGCTGCGCGCAAAAGGTCACCGGTCGAGAGTTGAACAAAGCCGAACGCGTCTTCCAGCATCCGCGCCTGAGTGCCTTTGCCGGCCCCGGGGGGGCCAAGCAGGATCAGGACCGGAGCGGCGAGGGTGGTTGTGCCATCCATCGCTTAGGCCTCCCGGTTCATGCGGTTGTCCACGAGCTCATCGACCACGCTTGGGTCAGCGAGTGTGGATGTGTCGCCGAGGCTGCCGTAGTCGTTTTCGGCGATTTTGCGCAGGATGCGGCGCATGATTTTGCCGGAGCGGGTTTTGGGCAGGCCGGGGGCCCATTGGATCAG
>NZ_SOAP01000010.1 GCF_004364805.1 Pelagimonas phthalicica | reverse complement strand
CGAAAAGCATAGGCGCGATGGCAGTGGAATCTCATAATTAAGGGCAAAAAATATCCCCGAACGCGTCGTGTCTCAGATTTAAGGGCAACGCGACATGCGGCCTGGCTGGGGATCGTGCCGCGCCAAAAATCCTCAGGTGGAAAGCAGCGCCTCGGGAAGATGTCCAAGGCGGGGCAGGGGGACATCAGGCGGCTTCTGATCATCGGCGCCATGAGCCGGATCACTCCAATGGGCCGCCGTAAGATCACCCCCGGAAGCTGGCTGGCGCGGATGCTCGAACGCAAACCGAAGATGCTGGTCGCTGTTGCGCTGGCGAACAAGATGGCCCGGATGATCTGGGCGATGCTGACCAAAGAAGAGGACTATCGGGAACCGGCCCAGATCGCCGTGGCTTGAGCGCGATAGCTCAGCTGGGTGAACTGAAGTCGGCAAACGGGAGGTGTGAGAAGTCGATAGATTGAATGGGAAACGGATCGAATAGATCGGGAGCGGGAAAACCAGAAGGCCCCCTTGGGCGCTTGAGCCCGCAGGGTAGATTGAGACCCGCTCCGCTGATCACCATACCGGCCAGCGGCATTTCAGACGCCGCATACAAAGGCCTGATAGAAGACCGCACTCGAGCCCGCCTCACGACATCAAGAAACTTCTTGCATCACGGGCGGCAACCATAGAAGGGGGGCTGCGTGCCTCGGGTGTGCCAACCGAACGCTTGGCACGCTGGTTGGATGGGATGAACAGCGCGATTCTATCGGCGATGCGAGTACTTGACGATACTGAAAGGTGGGCGGCGCGGGCGAAGTCCGACATGGCGCATTTGTCGGGTCGCACGCCGGTCGCATTGCGAAGAATCTTCTCCGAATGGTTTTTGGTATCGGCCCCAATGGCTGAATCCGTGACCGGAGCCAGTCGCGCCGCCATTCAACGCAATCTGGCGTGGATGGAAGAAAGCGGTTTGATCCGCGAGGTGACAGGGCAGGGGCGCTTCAGGATATGGACTCTCGAAAACTGAAAGTCGATTCCCGGGTGTGCTGGTTAATTTCAATGTGCCAGCATGACAGAGATTGTCATGCCGCGATGTTGCTACAAATGCAAACCGGATACGAGGCTGTCAAATGGACTTTCTCAAAAGCTGCCAATCTGTTGCGCGTCGCTGACATGGCGACCTCGCGGTATGACGGAATCCGCTTGCAGGACGTGACGGACGAGTTCGGTTGCTTTATTGCGCACCTTCGAGAAGGAGACTCGATTGTGCACTGCAGCAGGATGTCTTCCTTGTTCTTCACATAGTAACAGAGGGCAGGCTTGGAAACATCGAGCAGGTCGGCCAATTCGCCAATTGACGTTTCCGAATATCTCTTGGTGGTCAACTCGTGCGCGGCCGTATCCAGCAACACCCAGCGCTTCAGCTTCTGCTGATGCTCGGCATCCTTGGCCTTGCGGGCGAATTGATCAGGTTGCGGCTGCGTCCTCCTTAATCATGTCGGCGGCTTTTTCACCGATCATGATACAGGTGGCATTGGTGTTGCCGTTGATGATCTCGGGCATGATTGAGGCATCGGCGACACGCACATTGGCCAGTCCCTTGACCTTGAGCCGCGCATCGACCACGGCCATGTCGTCGCGGCCCATCTTGCAGGTGCCGACCGGGTGATACGCATGGTTGACCTCGGCGCGCAGGTAGTCGTCGATCTCGGCATCGGTATTGAGATAACGCTTTGGGTAAAGCGGCTTGGCGATCATATCCTTCAGCGGTGAGCCGTGCAGGATGTCCTGCGTCACCTTGAAGGCATTGCGCATGTCCTTCAGGTCATCGGCGTGATCCAGCAGGTTCAGGTCGATATTGGGCTCGGACCCCGGGTTGGCGTTCTTGAGCGTCAAACGCCCCCGGCTGCGCGGGTGACCGATATTGACAATCATGGTAAAGCCCCACTTGATCATCGACATGTAGTCATGGGCATGGTTGCGATAGGGCAACGGCACCATGTGAAGTTGGAAATCCGGGTTGTTCTTACCCGGCTCGGACCGCAGGAAGCCACCCGCCGCTGTGGGCGGATTGGCGAGCCAACCTTTGCGCCTGGTGAAATACTGGTAGAAGGCACCAAGGTTCTTGAGCGTGCCCAGTGGGCCAAGGGAAATTCCGGTGCGTTTCTTAGATTTGAACACGAACATCACGTCCGGGTGGTCATGCAGGTTTTCGCCCACGCCGGGCAATTCATGCTGCACCTTGATGCCATGTTTCTCCAACTCGGCCCGGGGTCCGATGCCCGAGAGCATCAGGACTTGCGGCGAGCCGAAGGCCCCGCCGCTGACGATGACCTCCTTGTTCACCCCGACCCGCTTGGTTTCGCCGCCCTGGTCGTATTCGACGGCCACCGCGCGCCCGTCTTCCATGACGATCCGGCGCACCGTGGCCTTAACCTGGATATCCAAGTTCTTGCGGTCCGTGATCGGGTCGAGATAGCAGAACTTGACCGAGGCGCGTTCGCCGTTCTTGGTGGTGAACTGGTAGATGCCCAGCCCTTCGCGATTGGCGCCGTTAAAATCCGGGGTCTTGGGGTATTCCAGCTTCTCGCCCGAGGCGAGGAAGGCGTTGTAGAAATCAAACGAGGCATCGCCGTTGCTGACATGCAAGGGACCGCTGTCGCCGTGATAGTCATCCGCACCGCGTTCGTTGTTTTCGGCCTTGCGGAAATAGGGCAGCACCTCGTCATAGCTCCAGCCTTCGTTGCCGAGTTCGGACCAGCGGTCATAGTCGCCGGATTCGCCACGGATATAGACCATGCCGTTCATGCCGGACGAACCGCCCAGCATCTTGCCGCGCGGGTTATAAAGCGCGCGGTTGTTAAGATTTTTCTGCGGCGTGGTGTTGAAGCGCCAGTTCAGCTTGTTGATTTTGTAGTTCTGGATCAGCCCGGCGAACATGCCGGGAATCGAAACGAATTTCGAGTTACCCGGACCCCCTGCTTCGAGAAGCGTGACGGTAGTGTTCGGGTCCTCGGATAGCCGCGCGGCAACCACTCCTCCCGAAGATCCTCCACCAATGACTACATAATCTGCCATTGTTACTCTCCCTGTTACCATTTTTTGTGTCTGTGTCAGACGATTTTCTTCATGACCGCCAAGAGCGTGTCGGTGAGCCTGCTGTAGGGCGGATTCAGAAGGTTTGCCGAGTTCAGCCGCGCCTGCCGGAAGACCGGCTTGTGGGCGCTGAAACTGTCAAACCCAGCCTTGCCGGTATGGGTGCCCATGCCGCTGGCCCCAATGCCGCCGAAGGGCAACTTTTCCTGGAACACGTGGAACAGGGTTTCGTTGACGCACATCCCCCCGGCCCAGGTGTTTTGCAGCATGTGTTTTTCACGGGCTCGGTCATGGCCAAACCAATAGAGCGCCAACGGACGGTCATGGCTGTTGATATAGCCCGTGACCTCATCCAGGCTGTCATAGGTCTTGATCGACAGAACCGGGCCGAACACTTCCTCCTGCATCACTGCCATGTCGTCGCTGGGGTTGATCACCATATTCAGCGGCAGAATCCGGTTGTTGGTATTGCCCTCGCCACCATCGGGGTTGACCGTCACCACCTTTGCCCCCTTGTCACGGGCATCGGTGACCAGATTGCGCAGCCGGTCGTAATGGCGGTCCGAAACGATCGTGGTGTAGTCTACGTTGCCATCGAGGTTGGGAAAGAACTTGGTAAAGCCCTTCTTCATATCCCCGACGAACCCATCAAGCTTTTCGGTGGGCACAAAGACGTAGTCCACTCCGATACAGGTCTGGCCACAGTTCAGCACCTTGCCGCGCAGGATCGAGCTGACCGCCTTGGCCGGATTATAGGAATGGTCGATGATCGCGGGGCTCTTGCCCCCCAGTTCCAGCGTGACAGGCGTCAGGTTGGGTGCCGCGGCCTGGGCGATCTTGCGCCCCACGGCGGTGGACCCCGTAAAGATCAGGTGGTCAAAAGGCAGTTCGGCAAAGGCATTGCCCAGCTCGGCCCCGCCGGTGACGACGGCCAACAGGTCCTCGTCAAAATTGTCGGAAACGAGATTGCCCAGAAGTTCGGTTGTATGTACCGTGACCTCGCTGGGCTTGATCATCATACGGTTGCCTGCGGCCAGCGCATGCACCGCCGGAAGAAGCGCGATGGCATAGGGATAGTTCCAGGGAGCGATATTGCCGATCACTCCTAGGGGCTGCGGCACCACCTTGCATGTGGCCGGCAGCGAATGCAGGCTTGTGCCCACCCGGCGCGGGCGCATCCATTTGCGCAGGTGACGGCGGGCATGTTTGGCGCCCTGGATGACAAGGAACAAATCGCTCAGCGTGGTTTCGCGCACCGAGCGGTTGCCGAAATCCTTGTCGATAACATTACAAATGTCGTGCTTGTGTTTCTCGGTCAGTTTCAGCAGCTTTTCGACATTGCCGCACCGTTCTTCGTAGGACGGGTAGGGGTTGGCATTGGAGGCGGCTTTCTGGCAGGTGAAAAGCGCCTTGAGATCGTCGATGGAGGTGTCAGGGACGATAGGCGTGGCATAGGAATTCATGGTTAGTCCTTTGTATCAATTTCGAGGAAGCGGCGCAGCATATCGCAGGCCATTGTCTTTTCTTCGGTCTTGAACATCCTGCTCTCCTATCGCGCCAGAATCAGAATCGAGGCCACAGCCCCTTCGATCCCGATCAACCCACCACCATTTTCGGCAATTGCCACGTTTGCGCCGTCAACCTGGCGTGCGCCGCACTGGCGCAACCAGGCCACCGATCCCCGCGTCTCCAAAATGACATTTACATGTTGCATTTTCATACCTTTATTTACTGACCAGTAAGTAATAATAAGCCTGCGCTGTCAACATCAAATTTCCTTATCTATTACAGCACCTTGGAAGAAACGCTCGAATGGGGGTTCATAAAACCTGTAAAAAACCGAGAATCAGAGTGACAGCTTTTTCGGGCGAGACTCGTTGTTCGCGAAGGAAATCTCACAGGAATTGCCCAAGGCCCAGGCTCGACGCGATCTTCCGCGTTGCCAGGCCAGAGGTCTTCAGCCTGAGGGCTTCGGCGATCTTCCGCATAGGCAATCGTTCATTCTGGGGCTCTTAACTCTTCCTGCCGGAATACAAGGCTACCCCGCCGCACGATCGCCCAGCGGCGTCTCTCAGCCCGGGTCCGGGGTGACCGGATGCCCCGGAATCCGTGGCCGGATCAAACCGGAATCACTGACCGGATGTTATCGGAATGCCAGACCGGATGAGCCCGGTGTGCGCAACCGGGTTCCATCCGTTCGCTTTGAGTGGTCAAAGACAGGGATGAAAGGCAGTATTTTGCGCTTGAGCGCCAGCCAGACAAGGTTCTCAGAATACCCGTATGCCGAGTCCGCTGCCACCCAATCTGGCTTCAGGCCGAACCGCTCTGACGTCCGGTCGATCATCTTGATATTGCGCCCACTTCTGCCTGCCGGATCAACCGCCAAGCATCGACATCCACGATGATCCCATGATCCGTGTCGATCAGATAGTTGTCAGAACAGGCAAAGAAAGCCGGGCCTTTCCGCGCAGCCGTCTATTGGCTGGCGGGATCCAGAGAAGGCCCAAGAAATGGAGTTGACGAAACATGCCCACCTAAAGAAACGAGCGGTATGCAAGGTTCAAATGAACCTCTTCGCAAAGCCGTCGCTCGGACCAGAGGCCAAAGCGGTAGCCTACGAGCAGCCCATGCCAGAAGTTTTGATTTCGTGCAGCGCCTTCGCTGCAAACTTCTTCGACAAACGGGGAGCAGGCCGTCTGGGCCATGTGTGGTTTTGGCTATTGCCAACGCAGCATTCCTAATCGCGTGCTGCATAGTCTTCGGTGCGATCAGGCCTACATCACCAAAGCTATCATTGAGCCCGGCGCTGAGGCCCAGAGTCCGAACAACTCCGTTCCTACGTTCGTTGCCGCTGTCGGGAGCGGGACCTGTCAGAAATCTGCGATGTGTAGCCGACTGAATTTGTTCGGTGGTGCCTGTTCGGCATTCCTGAAGCGCAAGCACAGATGATTACCGACAGGCAGCAATTCCTGTGAGATTTCCTTCGCGAACAACGAGTCTCGCCCGAAAAAGCTGTCACTCTGATTCTCGGTTTTTTACAGGTTTTATGAACCCCCATTCGAGCGTTTCTTCCAAGGTGCTGTAATAGATAAGGAAATTTGATGTTGACAGCGCAGGCTTATTATTACTTACTGGTCAGTAAATAAAGGTATGAAAATGCAACATGTAAATGTCATTTTGGAGACGCGGGGATCGGCGGCCTGGTTGCGCCTGAACAGACCTACCGAGTTGAACGCTCTTTCGCGGGACATGGTTTTGGAGCTTGGGGCGGCACTTGAGCGCATTCTTCGTGACAAAAAGCTGCGCGTTGTGGTGCTCACCGGCAGCGGCCGGGCGTTCTGTGCGGGCGCTGATCTCAAGGCGGTGCAAGCGGGTCTGTCACAGGAGCGGTCCGAAGACGGCGATTTCCTTGATGCCGTAGCGGAGGTTTTTCAGATTCTCCGCGATTTTCCCAAACCCGTCATTGGTGGCCTGAACGGCGTGACCGTCGCCGGCGGCCTGGAACTGGCCATGTGCTGCGACGTACTGATCGCCGCAGAAAGCGCGAAGATCGGCGATGCGCATGCCAATTTTGGGGTCTTTCCAGGGGCGGGAGGCGCTGCTGTCCTGCCCTCTCGGATTGGCTTGCCGAACGCCAAATACCTGCTGTTTTCCGGCCGCAGTCTGCCGGCGCGCGATTGGTTGCGCATGGGGCTTGTGCAGGAAGTGGTTGCCGATGATGCGCTTGAGGTTCGTCTGGACGCGTTCGCAAGAGAACTGGCTGACAAAAGTCCTCTGGTTCTGTCGCGCATGAAAGCGGTCGCCAATGCGTCAGTCGAGATGTCGCAAGCCGAAGCTCTGGCCTGGGAATTGTCGGTCCTGCGCGACCACCTGACATCAAACGACGCTGCCGAAGGGCTGGCGGCGTTTTCGGAGAAACGCAAACCGGTCTTTGCCGGAACCTGATGAGGACCAGGATGGACAATGTTTATATAACCGGAGTGGCAATGACGCGTATGGGGCGCCTGGACGGGGCGACCGTAAAGTCGCTGTCCCGCGAGGCCGTCACCGGGGCCCTGGCTGATGCCGGGATTTCCGCCGGCGCGGTCGAAGCTGCCTATTTTTCGAACGCCACACAGCGGCATCTGGAAGGCCAGTTGATGATCCCGGGCCAGATCGCCCTCCGCGATATGGGGATCGAGGGCATTCCGGTTGTGAACGTCGAAAACGCCTGTGCCAGCGGATCGACCGCCCTGAACCTGGCTGCCCAGTTTCTGAAGGCAGGCGAAGGCGATGTGGCGCTGGCCGTCGGGGCCGAGAAGATGTGGACTGGTGATAAAGCCAAGATGTTCAGCTTTTTCGACTCGGGCTGGGAACTGGCGACCGCTGCGGAGAATGAAAAACAACTGCTGGCGCTGGGACATGGCATCGATCTGCCCGAGGGCAGCGAGTCCGAAAAACCCTATTCCGTTTTCATGGCCGTCTACGCCGCCTTTGCCCGCGCGCATATGCGCCTGTTCGGGACGACACAGGCGCAATTCGCGGCCATTTCGGCCAAGAACCACAATCATTCCGTTGAAAACGACAAGGCGCAGTTTCGCGATCCCTACACTGTGGCGGACGTGATGGGCGCGCCGCCGATCACCTATCCGCTGACCCTGCCGATGTGCGCCCCGATGAGCGATGGCGGTGCAGCGGCCGTGCTGATGACCGAAGCGGGCATGAAGCGCCACGGCATTTCCCGAGACCGCGCCATCGAGTTGCGTGCCAGCGTGATCCAGACCGGTTCGGACCGGGATGGCGACGACTTTGAAAACCATCTGACCGCTAAGGCGGCCCGGCGCGCCTATGAGAAGGCCGGGCTTGGGCCCGAGGACGTCTCGGTCGCCGAGGTGCATGACGCCACTGCTGTGGGCGAGCTGATCCAGATCGAAAACCTTGGTCTTTTTCCCTTTGGTGAGGGCGCGGCAGCCTCCGAACGTGGCGAGACCACGATTGGCGGGCGTGTGCCGGTCAACCCGTCGGGCGGGCTGGAGTGCAAGGGCCACCCGATCGGCGCCACCGGTCTGGGGCAGGTCTATGAGCTTGTCAGCCAGCTGCGCGGTGAATGCGGCACGCGCCAGGTCGAAGGGGCAAAGGTGGCAATTGCAGAGAACGGTGGTGGGCTGATCGGGATCGAAGAGGCCGTGGCCTCGGTCCTGATTCTGGCACGATAGGAGAGCGAGATGTTCAAGACCGAAGAACAGACAATGGCCTGCGACATGCTGCGCCGCTTCCTCGATGACCAGATCGAACCGGAATACCTGAAGGTGAAGGATGCGCCGTTTGAAAAAAAGGTGATCCAGGGATTCCTCACGCAGCTGTCCGAGTTCGGCCTGACCTCGGCCCCCCATCCAGAAGAGGCGGGTGGCATGGGGCTCGACTGGTCCACGCACCTGATGCTGTTCGAAGAGGTCGGCGTCACGGCAATGGATATTGCAGTGCCGATCCTGATCAACGTTGTGGGCGCCGATCTTTTGCTTCGCCTCGGCACCGACGAACAACGCGCGCGCTATATCCCGCAGCTTCTGGCGGGCGAAACATCCGTGGCCATCGGCATATCCGAACCGGGCGTCGGCTCGGACGTGGCGGCGGTCAAGACCCGCGCCCGCAAGGATGGCGGCGACTGGGTGATCTCGGGCGAAAAGACCTGGATCTCGAACGGGCGTTTCGCCGATTTCCTGATCTGCACCTGCAACACCGGCGAGGGGCTGACGCATATCCTGGTCGACCGCAAGGAACAAGGGTTCGAAACCCGCGACATCCCCAAGATCGGCCTCAATGCGCAGTCGACCTCGCAGGTCTTCCTCGATGAGGTGCGGGTGCCGGTTGAGAACACCATCGGCGCCGAAGGGCGCGGGTTGCAGCAGACGCTGGTCGTGTTCGAACGCGCGCGGGTGCATATGGCGATGTGGGGCATCGCCTTGGCGCGCCGTGCGCTGGAGGAGTCCATCCGTTACGCGCAGGAGCGCAATCAGCATGGCAAGCAGATCGCCGGGCATCAGATGATTGCCGACAAGATCGCCACCATGGCGACCGAGATCGACGCCGCGCGCCTGCTGACCCATCGCGCCGCCGGCATGATCGACCGCGATGAACGTTGTGACACAGAATGCGCCATGGCCAAGTGGTACGGCACCGAGATCGCGGTGAACGCCACGCGGCAGGCGGTGCAGATCCATGGCGGCAACGGCGTGACCCGCGAGTTCATTGTCGAACGCCTGGCCCGCGAGGCCATCATCGGCCCGATCCCGGACGGGACCACCGAGATTCAGAAACTGCTGATCGCCCGGTCCCTGACCGGTGTGGCGGCGTTCAAATAGGGGCCCGAGTCATGAAGATCGAAGGCAAGACAATTATCGTGACCGGCGGCGCCTCGGGACTTGGTGCCGCGACGGCAGAATACCTGTATGGGCTGGGCGCACAGGTGGCAATGTTCGACCGCGACACGGAACAGGGCACGGCGCTGGCCGCACGGCTGGGCGCGGACCGGGCCATGTTCCGGCAGGTGGATGTGACCAGCGACGAGCAGGTGTCCGAGGCCATCGCGGCCGTGATCGACCGCTTTGGCGCGCTGCATGTCGCCATCAACTGCGCCGGTGTGGTCAGCCCGATGAAGGTAGTCGACCGCGAGGGCGCTCCAGCGTCACTCGATGCCTTTCGGCGCACGGTCGAGATCAACCTTGTTGGCACTTTCAACGTGATGAGCAAATGCGCCGCCCGGATGCTGGAAAACCCGCCCGAAGACGGGGAAGAGCGTGGCGTGGTCGTCAACATCTCGTCCGGGGCGGCCTATGAGGGCCAGATCGGTCAGACTGCCTATGCCTCATCCAAGGCCGGCGTGATCGGGCTCAACCTGCCTGCGGCGCGCGAGCTGGGGCCGAAAGGCATCCGCATCAACGCCATCGCGCCAGGGCTCTTTGGCACACCGATGGTGATGAGCCTGGGTGATGAGGTCGTCGCCTCGCTCGAAGAAAGCGTCGAGGCCCCCAAGCGGGTGGGCCGGATGGAAGAATTCGCCCATGCCTGCGCTTTTCTGATCGAAAACAGTTACATGAACGGCGCGACTCTGCGACTGGATGCCGCCACGCGGCTGCGGGCGAGGTAGGGCGATGCTGACACGCAACGGTCCCCTCAAAGGTGTTCGGGTCATCGAAATGGCCGGGATCGGGCCTGCGCCCTTTGCGGCCATGCATCTGGCCGACATGGGCGCCGAAGTGGTGCGGATCACCCGCCCCGGTAAGGCTTTTCCCTTGCCGATCGATGAGAAACACAACCTGTTCAATCGCTCGCGGCGCAGTCTGGTGCTCGATCTGCGGCAGGCAAATGATGCTGAAAAGCTCTGGGGGCTGATCGAGCGGGCCGAGATTCTGATCGAGGGCTTCCGCCCCGGCAAGATGGAGAAACTCGGATTCGCTCCAGAGGCGGTTCTGGCACGCAACCCGGCGCTGGTCTATGGCCGCATGACCGGATGGGGACAGACCGGGCCGCTGGCACAGGCTGCCGGGCATGATCTGAACTATGCCGCGATCACGGGCGCGGTTCATGGGCTGGGCGAGGCCGACCGGCCCCCGCCCGCGCCAATGAACCTGATTGCCGATCAGGGTGGTGGCGCGATGATGCTGAATGTCGGCATCCTCGCGGCCCTGACCCATGCGCGCGCAACCGGCGAGGGTCAGGTGGTCGACGCGGCCATGTGCGATGGGGTCAACCTCTTGATGACCATGCAACACGGGCTGGCGGCCGGTGGGGCCTGGAGCGGCGAGCGCGCTGGCGATTTCATCAATGGCGGGGTGGCGTGGTATCGTTGTTACGAAACCGCCGACGGAAAGTTCATATCCATCGGCTGTGTCGAGCCACAGTTCTTTACCGAATTCCTGCGCCTGACCGGGCTGAGCGATGATCCGCGTTTTGCCGACCAATATGCGCCCGAGGCGCAGCCGGCCATGCGCGAGGCCCTGACCGAACTGTTCCTGACCCGGACACAGGCCGAATGGTGCGAGGTGCTGGAAGGCAGCGATGCCTGCTTTGCGCCGGTGGTGCCACTGGCCGAAGCTGCCACACACCAGCACAACCGGGCACGCGAGAGCTTTGTCACCGTGGACGGCATCGAAATGCCCGCCCCGGCCCCCCGATTCTCACAAACCCCGCCAGACATTCCGACAACCGGTGACGCCGGTTTCGTCGAAATGAACGAAATCCTACATCATTGGAGGACCGCCATATGACCGGTCTGAGTTTCGCCGACGCCATACAGCTTTTGCTGGTCGGCCTGTCACAGGGCTGTCTCTACAGCCTTATCGCCATCGGCCTGGTGCTGGTCTACAAGGCCACCGAGCAGGTGAACTTCGCCCAGGGCGAATTCATGATGCTGGGGGCCTTTGTTGGCTACCAGTTCATCGTGCTTTGGGGGCTGCCTTATTGGCTGGGGGCCTTGCTGACACTCGTGTTCATGGGCGGGTTCGGTTACGGGGTTGACGCGCTTGTTGTGCGGCGGCTCACCGGACAGCCGGTGTTCACCGTTTTCATCCTGACGCTGGCGCTGGGAATTGCACTGCGCGCCGTGGCCGGGATTGTCTGGGGCTTCGGCAACTATTCGCTCCCCGCCCCGGTTGAGGGCAATCTGGCATTTGGGTCGGTCATCATCGGCTGGTCCAGCGTTCTGGCGATCCTGGTGACCGCCATCGTGGCCAGCGGGCTTTACGCCTTCTTCCGCTATGCCCGCCAGGGCGTGGCGATGCAGGCCTTGTCCCTGAACCAATTGGCGGCCTTTTACATGGGCATCCCGGTCAAGCGCCTGACCTCTTCGATCTGGGCCATGTCCGCGATCTTCGGCGCCATCGCAGGCCTGCTTCTGGGTCCGGTCACGCTGGTCTCGACGCAGATGGGATTTGTTGGCTTCAAAGCCTTTGCCGGTGCCATTGTCGGCGGGTTCGGATCGATCCCCGGCGCCGTTCTGGGCTGTTTGCTGATTGGCGTGACCGAGCCGTTCTTCGACATCATGTTCCCCACGTTCAAGGGCATCGGCGCCTATCTGATCATGTTCGTCGTGCTGCTGATCCGGCCCGAAGGGCTGCTGGCACAAATCTACGCAAAGAAGGTATAGGCTCATGCGCGTTCTTTTCCGCAAATCCTACAAGCAGGACATCCGCCTGTTTCGCGACCGCACACAGGCTTTCTGGTATCTGCTGTTCTTGTGTATCGCGCTTGCTGCTCCGTTGTTTCTCGATGGCTACTTTCTGGACGAATTGTCGTTTGTCTATATCTACGCGATAGCCGGGCTGGGGCTGATGATCCTGACCGGGTTCTCGGGCCAGGTAAGTTTTGGGCAGGCCGCCTTTGTCGCCATCGGCGCCTATGCCCACACGATCCTCTTGTCGCGCTATGGTGTGCCGTGGATCCTGTCGCTGCCCCTGGCGGCGCTGATCACTGGTTTGGTCGGGCTGGCCATCGGGCGCATCTGCGGGCGTATGCATGGCTTGTATCTCGCCATCGCTACGCTTTCGATTGCTATCGTGACCGAACGGCTGATCGGCGGCGGCGGCGATTTTACCGGCGGACATCGTGGCCTGCCGGTTCCGGGCATCGACATCTTCGGCATCGCCATCGACCAGAGCTGGAAGACCTACCTGTTAAATCTCGCCCTGTTTGTCGGCGCCATTCTGATGACGCGCAACCTGTTGCGCACACGGTCTGGCCGCGCCCTGATCGCGATCCGCGACAGCGAAGTTTCGGCCCGTTCGCTGGGCACGAATGTGGCCTTCTACAAAGCCTATGCCTTCTTCCTGTCGGCGGTGTTCGCCGGTCTGGCTGGTGGGCTTCTGGCGCATGCGTTCTACTACATTACACCGGAAACTTTCGGCATGGGTGAGAGCATTCGCCTGCTTCTTATGATCGTTGTCGGTGGGATCGGCACCATCTACGGGGCCATCTTCGGCGCGTTCTTCATCGTGCTGCTGCCCACCGTCCTGAGTTGGGTCAAGGTGCTGCTTCCCGGGGCCATAGCCACATCCGGCGGGTTCGACAGCCTCGCCTTCGGGATGATCCTTCTTGGCTTCATCCTGTTCGAACCTGATGGGCTCTATGGCCGCTGGGTCAAAATCCATCACTATTTCAACGTCTTCCCGATGTACAAGCGCCGCAGCTTCCAACGTCAGAAGACCTTCCTCAAGACGGAGCGTCTGAAATGAGCTGGCTTGAAGTCGAAAACGTGTCGCTGGCATTCGGTGGGCTGAAAGCCGTCGATAACCTGAGCTTCTCGGTGGAACCGGGCAAGGTATTCACCATCATCGGTCCCAATGGTGCCGGCAAGAGCACGGTGTTCAACCTGATCTGCCGCATCTATGACCCGCTGGAAGGCGATATCCGCTTTGGTGGCGAAAGCCTGCTGGGGGCCAGGCCCCACGAAGTGATCAACCACGGCATCGCCCGCACCTTCCAGAACATCGAATTGTTCGAGCATGCCTCACTTCTGGACAACCTGTTGATCGGCCGGTTCCGGCATGGGCGGTTCTCGCCGCTGAGCGAGCTGTTCTTCCTGCCCGGCCAATTGCGCCAGGAACTGGAACACCGCCGCAAGGCGGAAGAGGTTATCGAGTTTCTCGATCTCGAAGGCTACCGTCACGCCCGCGTCGCCGACCTGCCTTACGGCGTGCGCAAGAAAACCGAGATGGCGCGCGCGCTGGTCGCCAGCCCCGAGATCCTGTTGCTGGATGAGCCCTCCAGCGGGCTGACCACCGAGGAAACCGACGACACCGCCTTTGTGATCGAAGACATCCGCGAGGATCTGGGCATCACCGTGGTGATGATCGAGCACGACATGAAGCTGGTGAACAAGGTCTCGGACAAGGTTCTGGCAATCAACGAAGGCCGCTTCCTGGCCACCGGCAGCGCCTCGGAGGTGCAGGACGACCCGGATGTGCAGGCAGCCTATCTAGGGGGGGAAGCGGCATGAGCGAAGTTCTGAAAGTCCGCAATGTCGAAACCATGTATGGCCGCGTCATGGCGATCCGCGGTGTCAGCCTTTCGGTGCGCGAAGGCACCGTGGTCACGGTCATGGGATCGAACGGCGCTGGCAAGACCACTATCCTGAAAACCATCTCGGGGGCGCTCGACCCGTTCAAAGGTGAGATCACATTCAAGGGTAAGTCCATTACCGGCCTGGATCCGGATGTGATTGCCCGCACCGGTGTGGCCCATAGCCCCGAAGGACGCGAAGTGTTTGCGCTTTTGTCGGTGAAAGACAACCTGATGATGGGTGCCTATTGCCGCAAGGACCGCGACGAGGTGGCGCGCGATTTCGAAAAGGTGCTGGGCTGGTTCCCGGTCCTGCGCGAATTTCTCGACAAGCAGGCGATCTACCTGTCGGGCGGGCAACAGCAGATGGTGGCCCTTGGACGCGCCTTCATGGCACGGCCCAGCCTGATGCTGCTGGATGAGCCGTCGCTGGGTCTCTCGCCCCGGCTGATTTCCGAGATTTTCGCGATCATCAAGCGGATCAACGTCGAAGAGGGCATGACCATGCTGCTGGTGGAGCAGAACGCCAGCGTCGCGCTTCCTGCCGCCGATTTCGGCTATGTGCTGGAAACCGGGCGGATCGTCATGGAAGGCGAACGCGACATGCTGATGAACAGCGCTGACATTCGCGAATTTTACCTTGGCATCAAGGCCGACAGCGCGCGGGGCGACCGTCGCTGGAAAGCAAGGAAGACCTGGCGATGAACGACATCTCTACACAAAACTGGACCCCGCCCGTCTTTGAAATCGACGGCTGCGACACACTGCCCAAACTGTTTCGGCAGAACTGCCGGAAATTCGGGTCCGCGATCGCGATCCGCGAAAGGGATTTCGGCATCTGGGAAGAATACACCTGGACCGACTACTATGACCGGTCCCGGCTGGCGGGCTGTGCGCTGATAGCGCTGGGGATCGCGCCCGGCGACATCGTGGCGATCATCAGCGAAGACAACAAGGAATGGGTGTTTTCCGACCTTGGCATTCAGTGCATCGGTGCGGTCACCCACGGGCTTTACCCAACTTTGCAGGAAAAGCAGGTGGCCTATCAGCTCAACGACAGCGGCGCCAAGGTGTTGTTCGTCGAGGACGAGGAACAGCTCGACAAATACCTGCTGGTGCAGGACGAGCTGCCGGGGATCGAAAAGGTTATTGTCTACGACATGGAAGGCCTGCGCCGGTTTTCTCACGACAAGGTCATGGGATGGGAGGCGTTTCTCGAGCTTGCCGCGGACGGCGCCCCCGAAATGCACGCCGCCTTCGAAACCCGAATTGATGCCGGCAAGGGCGAGGACATCGCCACGCTGATCTATACCTCGGGCACCACCGGCGCGCCGAAGGGCGCGATGATCTCGCACCGGTTCTTTCTGGCGCAGGCCGACAACCACCCGGAAATGCCGCTGGGCCCGGGCGACGAAATCCTGACTTTCCTGCCGCTGTGCCACGCGGCCGAGCGCATCATCTCGGTCGCAACCCCGATCCGGCATGGCATCACCATCAATATTGCCGAAAGCGGTGAGACCTTTAATGCCGACATTCAGGAAGTGGCCCCGACTTTCATCTTTGCCGTGCCGCGGGTGTGGGAAAAGTTTTATTCCCGCATCTCTTTCATCATGAATGACGCCACCGCCTTTGGACGCTTTGCCTATACGCAGGCGCTGAAAGTGGCCGAACGCCGGGCAGATCTGCTGGCTGCGGGCAAACAGGTGCCGCTGGGCCTTTCCCTTTTTCACCGAGCGATCGATTTCCTTGTCCTGCGCAACATCCGCGTGGAACTGGGTCTGGCACGGGCGCATACGATCGTTTCGGGCGCCGCGCCGATCTCGGCCCGACTGCTTCGCTGGTTCAATGCGCTCGGCGTCTCTGTGCAGGAAGCCTATGGACAGACCGAGACTGGCATTGTCACTGCCACGGTTCCAGGCCAATCGCCCATCGGCTCGATCGGGCGGGCCATGCGCGGCGTCGAAGCCAAACTGGCCGAGGATGGCGAGATCCTGATACGCGCGCGGTCAAACTTCTCTGGCTACCTGAGCCAGCCGGAAAAGACCGCCGAGACCATGGTGGATGGCTGGGTGCATACCGGCGATGTCGGCAAGATGGACGACAATGGCGATCTGACCATTCTGGACCGCAAGAAGGACATCATCATCACCGCCGGCGGCAAGAACATCACGCCCTCGCAGCTGGAAAACGAGCTGAAATTCTCGCCCTACATCTCGGACGCGGTGATCATTGGCGACAAGCGCAAGTACCTAACCGTGCTGATCATGATCGACCAGGAAACGGTCGAGAAATACGCACAGGACAAGCGCATCCCGTTCTCGAACTACAAATCGCTCTGCGAAAGCGAGCCGATCATCGAGTTGATTGGCAACGAGGTGGACCGTGCGAATTCCGGATTTTCGCCGGTGGAACAAGTGAAGAAGTTCCGCCTGATCGACGTGCTTCTGACGGCTGAGGATGAGGAACTCACTCCGACGATGAAACTCAAACGCAACGAGGTCGAGCGTAAATACAAAGACCTCATTGAAACTATGTACTGAAACTTGAAAGGGAGGAAATCATGAAGAATTTTGCAACTGCACTGGCGCTCTCCGCGCTGGTCACCGGGGCGGCCATCGCTGGTCCGCAGGGCGTGACCGAAGATAAGATCACGCTTGGCAGCTATACCGATCTCAGCGGCCCGCTGGCTGTCTGGGGCGTACCTGAAGCCAACGGACTGCGCATGCGCGTGGACGAGATCAACGCCGCGGGCGGCATTCACGGTCGCCAGCTTGAGATCGTGATCGAGGACACGCAGTATCAGGTGCCGCGCGCCATTCAGGCTGCCAACAAACTGCTGCGCCGCGACAGGGTCTTTGCTATGGTCGGCGCGCTGGGAACACCGATGAACCTCGCGGTCATGCCGCAGCAATTGGACGCCGGCGTTCCCAACCTGTTTCCCATGACTGCGGCGCCCGAGATGGCAGAGCCGCTGCACCAGATGAAATACGCCTTTTTTCGCAACTATACCGAGCAGTTCCGAGCGGCGGTTGCCTATTTCCATGATAATGGCGGGTTTGTGACTCCCTGCGTGTCGCAGATCGCCAACGAAGCGGGCGAGTCGATGACGCTTGGCGTTGAACAGCAGCTACATGAATACGGCATGGAGATCGTTGCAAAAACCGAGCATTCGGCCACAGAGACCGACATGGTGTCTTCGGTCACGACCTTGAAGAATGCAGGCTGCGACATCGTCTTCAACGCCGGCAGCGTCAAGGACACGATCTTGACCGTTGCCACCTCAAAGAAGCTCGGTTTCGAACCGATCTTCGTCACGGGCATGGTCCCCTACATGGATGCCGTGGCCAAGGCGGCAGACGGTGCAATGGAAGGGCTCTATCTGGTTTCGCCCTTCGTCTTCGCCGATGTCGCGACTTCGGAAGGCGAGGCCAAACGCATCCTGGAAACCTATGCAGAGACCTATGGGACAAAAATGGAGCCGCAGGCGCAGTTGGGCTATATTTTCATCGATTTGCTGGCCGAGGCGCTTGAAGCGGCAGGCCCCGAACTGACCACCGAAGGCTTCTTGGCTGCGATCGAGGCGATCAATGGCTATGTCGATCCGATCGGCGGCCAAACAATCAGCTTTGGCCCCGAAGATCACCAGGGGGTGGAAACGCTGATCCTGGCCAAGGTTGAAAACGGCGCCTGGACAGTTGCAGCCCGGGGCCTCGACTACTAAACTTGGTAAGATGCCGGGCGGGAAGAATTCTCGCCCGGCGCACAATTTCAAGCGAGGGTCATGTGCCTGCAATCCAGTGGCATAGAAAGACAAAAGACGTCGAAGAGCAGCAGGAACTGAAGCGCCGTGCCGTGTTGGACGTTGCGGCGAGACTGTTTTCGACAGTCGGTTACAAGAAAACCTCGCTCGATGATATCGCCGCCGAACTCGATCTGACCAAGCCTGCACTCTATTACTACGCCCGCAACAAGGAAGACATCCTGATGCAGTGCTCATTGGTGTCGCTGGAAGGGGTCAAGCGTTGCTTTGACGCGGCCCAGGTATCAACTGGCAACGGCCTTGACAGGTTGCGCGTGTTTTTTCGTTCCTACGCTGCATTGGTTGTGAGCGATTTCGGTTCCTCATTGATGCGCGAGGCGCGCCGCAACCTCACGGGCAAGAATCAGGAAAAACTGCGCCAAACCTTGCGCGACGGTCAGGAATTCCTTGAAGAGGTTATCAAGGCCGGTATCAAGGACAAGTCAATCCGCGAATGCTCGCCCAAAAGGCTGGCCCAGGTTCTGTTCTCAGCCTTCAACCAGATGCCGGAGTGGTACAATCCCGACGGTTCGGAACCTCCTGAGGTCATTGCCAACCAGATCCTTGAACTTGTCAGCAATGGAATACGAGCCTAGCGCACTCACTGCTGCGTTTCTTTGCGCTCAATTTCGGTAGACAACCAGACCAGTCACAGTCGGGATTTCGGAATGCCGGTTGATTGGGGGTCAATTCATTCGGTGAAATCTGACGAAGATCGTTGCCATGCCCACATATGCACAGGAGTATCCGCTACCGGCCATTTGACTATGCCGAGGACTGCAGGACGTTTGATGCTTGGTTCAATAGGGAAAAGTTTTCCGGTCGTTCCGCTTCACGAGGGATGGCGTTCAGGTTTCGCGGCGATTTCCGGCAGTACCGAACGACCACATATTCCTGTCATGGAACGCGGTCTCAATTCGCCCGAACGTAGCTTCCCGGTGCCGGCTCGATGGATTTGTACTTTCCGCGGTTGACGGGCTTTCGAGGCTTGACGGTCTTGCCGTCTTTGGCCTCGAGCCAGTCCGCCCAGTAGGGCCACCACGACCCCGGCATTTCCGTGGCCTTGGTCAGAAAATTCGCTGGTTCTGGCGGATAGGTGTCGCTTTTTCTGAAACCGTATTTGGCACGTTCGGTCGGGGGGTTGATGACTCCGGCAATATGGCCCGAGCCGCCAAGGACAAATTCAACCTCGCCGCCGAGTATCTGCGTCGCTGGATAAATCGAGGTCCAGGGGGCGATGTGATCCTCGGACGTGGCAAGTACGAAAACCGGCTGTCGCGTAGCCCTTAATTGTGAGATGAGAAATCCAACGAAATCAACGGCCTTGCTTTGCCCTTAAATATGATATTTTGCCTTTAAATCCGATAT
>NZ_SOAP01000009.1 GCF_004364805.1 Pelagimonas phthalicica | reverse complement strand
TGTCGGCGCTGGTGAATTTGATGCAGTTCGTGGTCATTGCTCTTCTCCTTGTTTGCGTTGCAATGATGGTCACCTTGCAGCTGGCCAAGGCCCGGGCACACCGAAGGCGAAGCGTAGCGGAGAGGGGCAGGTGCCGGTCTTTTTGCTCCGCGAGGAATGACCCGCAGGGTCAGGGGAAAAAGATCGGCGGCAACCTTTGTGGACGGGACGACAGCTGCGACCAGCATGTCATGCAACTCAGACAAAGGGAGAAGTGCGTTGGCCGCTAAGGAAGGATGGTGAACAGCCGTCAAAGATGCCAGAGGGCGCATGTTGATGCATGGATCATAGCTGGAGCAGGCATTTTCGGATCCATGTCACTTGCCAGATTCCCGACGCACCCACCTTGCGACGACAGCGAAAACTTGCTGTGACAAAGAAGTGCTACCGGGGGTATCGTAAGAGCGAAATTTTGGACCAAATCGTTTTCGGGCACAGACAAACTAAGCCGAAGTACAAGAAGTGAGGCAAAATAGCTTTGGAACTAGAAGAACTCGCAAAGCAGTGCCAAAACTGTGCACAGCATAGCCCAGTGATAGTCTTGGGCAGCGGGGCCTCGATACCGCATGGCATTCGTGGCATGGGGGATTTGGCCGTTTGGCTCCGCGATAATGTACAGGCCGACGATGGACCGGAAGTCGATGCCTGGACACTTGTTAGAACAGCCTTGGCCGCTGGAGATCATTTAGAAGCAGCACTAGAAAACAAGCCTCTACCCGACTCCTTGGTTGTCAAGATTGTCCGAAGTACCTGGGACTTCATCGCTCAGGGCGATTATAGCCTGCTCAAATCAGCTATAAAGACCGAGACCATTTTTCCGCTCCGCACCCTATTCACAGGTTTATTCCGAAGTACAAACCGCAATATCCATGTCGTAACAACAAACTACGACCGCGTTGCAGAGTATGCAGCCGATTCAGGCGGCTACATCCACAACACGGGTTTCCTTCCGGGCTATCTGCGACGGGCCGATGGGGCGGAGAATCTGATTTTCAAACAAGGGGCCAATTTGGCGCGGACGGTCACAGTCTGGAAAGTCCACGGGTCTCTTGATTGGTTTTCAGACCCGCATGGGGGTGTGATGTCGCTACCGATGACGAGCGAGTTGCCCGATGGTTTGGTTCCGTTGATCGTCACGCCAGGTGTAAGCAAATATCAGCGGACGCACGACGAGCCCTTTCGGAGCGCGATACAGGGCGCCGATCGTGTGTTGAGTGCCGCGACCGCATTCATTTGCATAGGATACGGGTTCCGCGACGGCCATATCCATCCGAAGCTGATGACGCGTTGTCGTGTGCATGACGTTCCCATCCTTGTCGCAGCGCGCACCTTAACGCCCGAAGCCAAGGATTTTCTCAAGAACAACGCCGGGCGTCACTACCTCGCGCTCGAGAACCACGATGAGGGGACGATGGTTTACAACCGTGACAGCCCAGACGGTATTGTTGTTATCGGGGGCAAATATTGGGAGTTGCCTGCATTGAACGAATTGATTGGGTTTTAGGAGGAAGAGTTGGGCATACTTGATTTCAACGATGATGAAAGTCTCGGCAAAATTATTGCCGTCGATACTGCCACTGTGACGGTGCGAGTCGATGAACTTGAACGCCTCAAACGGATTCAGGTCAATCGGTTGACCGCGATCAGAAGCTCGAAAGCCGGGCAGCACTTAATCGGGATAGTTTCGCGCATCACACGCAAAGCAGGTGACGAAACTGCAATAGACGGGTCTGAGGAGGATCCGGAAGCCGCGCTCCCCGAAAACAACCTCGTTCGGGTCGCTCTGATTGGAACACTCGTAGACAAGGAGGGGCTGAAAGAGAACGTCTTTAAGCGCACCCTAGAGACTGTGCCCGAAATCGATGCGGATTGCTTTTCCTTGGAAGGTCAGCGCCTGACAGACTTCATGCAGGTCATTTCGCAGGTTTCCGGCGACGGCCCGCAGCTTGATCTTGGTCGCTATGCTTTGGACGAGGACGCGCGGGCCTTCTTGAACGGCAACCGTCTGTTCCAACGTCATGCCATCGTGGTCGGTAGCACTGGCAGCGGCAAATCGTACACAACTGCGCGGCTCCTAGACCAGATTGCCGGTCTTCCACAAGCCAACGTAATCTTGTTCGATATCCATGGTGAGTACCAGACCCTCGATAGCGACGAGTTTCGGCATCTACGCATCGCTGGGCCGGGGGACATTGGACACGATCGCCGACTGGCCGACGGTGTTCTACATCTACCGTTCTGGCTTCTCGGCTATGAGGCATTGGTCGCTTTGTTTGTAGATCGGTCCGATCAGAACGCTCCGAACCAAGCCATGCTCATGACGCGCTGTATCACCGATGCGAAGCGCGCAATGCTTGATCCGGGAAAACACGCCGACATTCTTGCAAATTTCACTATCGATAGCCCCGTGCCTTTCGATATCGACAGTGTCCACAAGCAACTATCTGACTTGAACGAACAAATGGTTCCGGGCGCTAACAACAAGGATAAGCAAGGACCATACTTCGACAAGCTCAGCCGCTTAATCGCGCGATTTGAAGCCAAACGAAATGATCGCAGGCTTGGGTTCATATTTCAGCCGCCAGCAGCCTGTATGGATATGGCCTGGCTGTCGGAGGTAACGCATTTCCTGATAGGCGGGCGCGGATCGCAAGCTGATGGCAAGGGTGGGATCAAGATCATCAATTTCTCGGAAGTGCCGTCCGACATCCTGCCGCTCATGGTCAGCTTGATTGCTCGGCTGATATTCACAGTCAGCCAGTGGACGCCACCAGACAACCGTCATCCCATCGCATTGTTCTGCGATGAGGCACATCTGTATATCCCGGAGCGTGCATCGTCAGAGTCAGCCGATGAGATCTCTGTCGGGATTTTCGAGAGGATCGCCAAAGAAGGCAGGAAATACGGTGTTGGACTAGTGGTTATCAGCCAAAGACCATCCGAAGTGAACCGCACCGTTCTGAGCCAGTGCAACAATGTCATTGCGATGCGGCTGACCAACGGCGACGATCAATCCGTGATCAAACGGTTGCTGCCTGACAGCCTCGGCGGGTTTGGTGATCTTCTACCGGTCCTCGACATCGGTGAGGCATTGGTGGTCGGCGATGCGAGCTTGCTTCCGACGCGAGTTGTGGTGTCCGAGCCGCGCTTCAAGCCCAATAGCGCGACAGTCAATTTCTGGGATCGTTGGAGTGACGCGGCACCAGTTGCGGGAACGGAAGATGCCGTCCTTTCTTGGCGGAGACAAAGCAATCACTAGCCCTAGGAGCGATGAAAACAGTCAACGAGTATTGCCGCACATATTATGCTGGGACGATTCTACCGACCATCGCGGTAAGAGTATCGGGCGCAAGCTTGGAAGAAATTGCATCCAACTCCAAGAGGGGCTGCGACAGGTAAGGATGAAACTTCTCCGACATTAAATTCCCAGCTCCAGCGAACAGATCGACAGGTTCGCCAGATCGAATGTGCGCTAGTACCGTTTGAAGATCGGGGGTTTCGTCCCCGGCCTCCACCATCAGAAACCCGTCATGCAGTTCGACCGAAAACCCCTCACTTCTCAGTGCTAGCGCGAGGGTTGATGTCTTCACAGTACCGACCCGCGTCGCAATGACTGATGTATGCTCGCCAATGGTGTGTAGGTTATTGGCCCTAAACCCCAGCTGTTCATAGTGAGCACGCGCTTCCTCGAGCATCATCAAAGAGACTGTATCCATGTAAGCTGGGCTGGAATCCCCCTCGAGCACGGCGAACATTCGGTCGATCACTTTGTCATGAATGTCCCCCGCATCGCCGCCGAAGACGGGCGGCACACCAGCCTTCGCGGGTTTGACGACGATGACCTTTTCACGATCATGGATTTCTTGAACAACCCAACGTCGCCCAGAGAATATTAATAGCATCCCAGGGGCAAGAACATTATCGATCGGCAGGGTTCCAAGGTCCCGCCCCTCTGCGACCAACCGGAATTCCTCAGGCGTCTGAAACACCGCATAGAAGCTGTAATGCTCAACCAGTTTTTCGCCCGCGGGTCCCAAAAGCAACAGCCCGCTGCCGACCTGTTCGATCAAGCCGGTTTCTGGGTGGCCGATTGCACGCAACACATCTGCGAAGACTTCGGTTGTGACCTTCCGAAAGGGGCCTTCGCGGCAGAGCACATTGTAGACCACGCTTGCAGACGCACCGCCGCGCTGCGCTATGACTGACAGTATCTGGTGGACGAGCGTCGAGAGATGAAGCGCCTGAGGTTTTGGAGGTTCGCACCAGCCTTCCAGCAGCAAGTCTATCATCGCGATGGACCTGATCAGGCCGAGGCGAAGACGATCCACGAAACTGCTCTCCGGCGTCAACTTGGCTTCGACAGCATACTGCCTGAGAATGGCCGGCTGTCCTTCACGCCGGCCTGATCGGCCAAGCCGTTGTCGCAACGCGGCGACGCTGAATGGCGCACCGATTTGAGCCACGCAGGTCACGTCACCGATGTCGATTCCAAGCTCGAGCGTCGATGTGCAAACGGCTGTCGTCGGTTTCGCAGGGTCCTTCAAGCGCCGCTCAACGAAGTCACGGTGTTCTCGGGAGAGGCTCGCGTGGTGGGGATAGAATTCCTGTGGCAGGTGCTCCCGTTCGCAAAGCTCCCGCAACCGATCTGCGTAAATCTCGACCCGTTGACGCGCTCCGGCGAAGACCAGGTTGTCGCTGCCTCGAAGGTGTTTGAAAAGATGTGCTGCGATCGCGTCCGTTGCGGATGGGCTGTTTTCATCTTCATCGCCGGAAAGGTAACCGCGAAGCTGAAGCTTCAATTCAGCCTCGCCGCCATCTGCTTCGATCAGCTGGACAGCGTTTGCGGCGTCAGGGCGAAGATAGGCCTTAGCGAGGTCCATGTCGCCTAGCGTAGCTGACAGACCTATCCGACGGATTGGGCGCTTTATCGCGAGCTCGAGCCGTGTGAGCAGTGAACGAAGCTGGACACCGCGTTCGCTGTCCAGAACTGTGTGCAGCTCGTCGATCACGACCGCCCGTGTCGCCCCAAACAGGCGGGCAATTTCCAAACCGCGACGAATGAAAAGCGCCTCAAGGGACTCTGGGGTTATCAGAAGGATCCCTTTTGGAGATATCAACGCGCGCGTCTTGATGGATTGCGAGACATCTCCGTGCCAGGGAACAACCGGAAGCTCTGCTTCCTGGCAGATGCCCTCCAGCCGCATGGCCTGGTCCGTGATCAGGGCTTTCAGCGGACCGATGTAGAGCAGGTCGAAGCCGGTGCCGCCCGACGGCTCGTCAAGCACCTGTGAAATCAACGGCAGGAACGCCGCCTCGGTCTTTCCGCCCGCCGTAGAAGCTGCAACGATTAAATCGGCATTGGATTCGCAGATCGTCCGGATGGATCGCGCCTGGATGTCGCGAAGTTCGCGCCAACCTTTCTGGCGTATCCATTTCTGCACAGGCCTCGCCAGTTTGTCGAACGCACTGCTCATCGGCGTCAGAGCTTGAAGCTGATCAGATCATCGTCACCGGGGTCTTGGGCACCAGTCGACTCGTCTACCTCGTTCATGTCTTCGCCGAGGTCTTCGGAGACCTCGATCTTTTCGATCAGATCGCTCCACTCGACACCGGGGTTTTGCTCAAGCACGGAAAGCAGGTTCACGAATGCCGTCACCGTATTGCGCGGGGTGCGGAAGTAAGCTTCACCGATCCGGTCCGAACAATGCGCCATGAAGGCCTCGAGCGCGTCGTCCGGCAGAGCACCGGCATCGTCCTGCATGATCCGCCGCACATTGGCCAGAAGAACGAAGAGATCTTCAGGGGTCAGGCTGGCCAGCCGGACAACCGGTCCTGAAAGGTCGACCAATCCGTCCCGCGCGAAGGTGTTCTCGGCCAAACGCGATTGAAGGGCTTCGTAGCTATAGAGCCCTCGACGGGTGTTCATCAGAAACTCCGGGGTTCCACCCATAAGGAATCCGAGGTTCTCGGCGCTACCCTGCAGCACATCGTTCAGGATCCGGAGGATCTGTTCGTAGTTTGCATTGCGGGCCTGCGACGAAGTGAGCTTGTAGAGGTTCACCATCTCGTCGAGGCCGACCAGCAATCCTTTATACCCGGCCTCGCACACGAATGCCGACATCAGCTTCAGATGGTCATAGACACTGGCGTCGTCGATGATCGTTCGCACACCAAGTGCTTTGCGCGCGTCGGTGCGTGTCGCGAACTCGCCGCGCAGCCATCTCAGGGCTGCGGATTTCAACTCGTCGTCGCCGGTCTCATGGCCTTCCCAATATCGACGGATGACTTCGGCGAACTCAAACCCTCCGGTAAGTTCTTCAAAGTGGCCAAGGCGTTCACGAATGACGGTCCCCGTGGGCAAATCCCGTTCTTCAGCATCTCGGTGAGCCTGGCTGACAAATCGCTCCACCACGCTGGCCAATGCCCCGCCATCGGGCTTGGTCCGCGTCGAGAGGTTTCGGGCCATCTCGGCATACAGCCCGCGAGCTTGTCCGCCGGTCGCGTGAATGCGCCGATCTGGCGCTAAATCCGCGAACATCACGACCAGGCCTTTCTCCAGAGCCACGAGGCGGATCAGGTTCATGAAGAACGTCTTGCCCGATCCGTACTCCCCGATGATGAACCGGATCGCCGATCCGCCATCGGATATCCGGTCCATGTCCTTGACGAGCTCTTCAATCTCTCGGACGCGGCCAACCTGAATATGGCGCAAACCGAGTTTGGGCACGACCCCGGCCCGAAGCGCCTGTACGATTGCATCGCGTTCACGTGGTTTCAACTTAGACATCCCTGCCCTCCGCACTCATCTTTTCTTTTACCGCCTCCGCAATTTCCAGAGACACGTCATATCCATCATACTCGTCGAGCAGTGCTTCGTTGTAGGTCTCAAAAGCCCATTCATTCACGACTTCCAAAGCCCCGGATGCCATCAACCCATGCGAGGCGCAGATCGTCTCGAACTCGGTTTCAGACCAATGCTCTCGAGTGACCAGTTCGAGGACAAGGGCGCCGTGTTTCGGGTCAAGCCCTACCAGCTGGCTTTGGCTGGCAGGCGCGGAGGCACCACTTTCTTCCTCTTTGACATCGAAAATCTGACCGAGGACGGACGACACGCGCTCTGTGTCCGAACGAATTGCTGCGATCCGTGAAGCGTCGAGTTTCGGTCCGCTGGCTTTTTCGAGCGCGGGTATCGCTTCGCCCGGGCGACCCGGTTGCGACGCGCGAACAGTGCGTGGACCATCCGCAACTTCGCCAGCATGCAGGTCGGTGTAGGCAAGCGCAGGATCAAGTCCCAAAGCCTTGTAGATTTTCTCGATGCTTGCGACTTCGTCGGAGTGAATAATGCCATCGGCATGTGCTGCACCGACCAGCGCTGCCCGCATAGCGGCTTGGCTGTCTTGGCCCACCTCCTTCAGTTTGCGCCGCAGAAGCGTCATGTCCGGTGGCACGGCCAGGAACCATTCAAGGTTTGCACGCAGCCTGCGGCGTTCCTGATCGCTGAGGGCCGTGGCAGAAACCTGATCTTCCAACGCCCTGCGTTCAGGCTCCGCGATGCGACCATCAGCATGGGCGACTAACGACCCAAGTGCCAATTCGATCAAGGCGCTTCGATAGCTGTCGGAAACGTCCTCCAGTCTTTCGATGGGTTCGCCCAGACGAAACAGCACAACAGGCTCCTCCGTCTTGGGCGACCGGAGCGCAAACCGAGGGTCGGGCGCCAGACCGAAACCGAGGCGCGCGAGCGCGTCGGCGGCTCCTGTCATTTGCCGTTTTCCGATCTTCTCGTTCGTTTCTCCCTCCAGTCGTCCGATCACCTCCTCAAGCGGCACCAATCCCCCGCGATCGACGATATCGCTTGCCCAAGATTTCAAGCGGTCCATTTCCTCTGATGGGAAAGCATCCCAAAGTTCAGAGGGTAGCAAGGCATGCGCTTCCACACTTCCGCGGCCGTCAGGGTTTCGGCCCAGGAAGCGACTGAGCTTGTCGAGGTCGTTCATCACCTCGTCAGCCAGCTCTTGCGCAATCTCGACCGGCTTGCGCAAGCCGGAGATGTCGGGCACGGGTTTGCCATCCACGGTCGGATTGACTGACCCCTGAAACTCGCTGGAGGCGGCGCGATAGGATGCCGTGAGTGATTTCCGGGGTTTTGTCACTTTGAGCCCATCAGGAAAACGCCGATCAAACCGCATACGGAAAAGAGCGACGAACTCGTCACGGCACCGCGTCGCGGGAGTTCTCAGATTTGTTTCCGGATGGCAGATGAACCAACTCAGCAACCAGTCAGCCGTCAGGTTCTCGCCTTTGTCGATCCGAGCTCCGATTGCGTATTTGAGTGAGAACGGAAGTTCCCAGCCCTGCTTCTCGAAAATCGGTTCGATAGCGTCGAGGTCGGTTTCGGCAAGCATCGCAATGTCGAGGAACTCACCCAAATAGCGCCTGACGGAGTGGTTGTCAGGGTAAAGTGAATGCAGCCGCCGAACTTCCTGGACGATATCCTTGGCATCTTCGTTGGACTGATCGACGAAGAAGCGACGCTCCAGCCCGTAGAAGTACAGGAACATGTATCCGGGGTTGTAGGAGGCGTCGTTGCGCCCGCTGGCCAACCAGTCGAGGTAGGTCGCCCGGCACTGAGGTGAGATATCCGCGTATCCGGGCCAGTAAGGCATACCTTCACCAGCTTTGTCGGCTCCAGAGCGCGCGACAGACAGAGACGGATCGATATAGGCTCGGCACTTGTCACGATACCCGTAGGTGTTCAGCAAGGGAGCCGTGCCGACATAGACCATCCCGCCGATGTTGCGGCCGGCGACGCTAGCTGTTTCATAAGACGGGACCCACCCGCTTTTCGATGATCGGACCGATGCGCTCGATGCCACTCGCGAGGGCTGATTTCGTTCAGCGGCCGCGGCAAGTGCCGGCGCCGCAGACTTTCCAGCCCGAACGATTTCAGCGTAGTCCTGCTTTGGTGGGGAGTAAGCCTGCACGGCAGCCGGCTGTTTGGACGCGTTGGCTTCGCGAGTTCGTTCGCGCTCACGCTCGATACGCTTGTCGTAGGCACTTGGGCGCGGCACCGGCTCAGGTCGGGGGGGTAGATTTTCGGAACTCCCCTCAGCTTGCGCCTTTGCAGCGACTTTCCGCGATCTCCGTTTTTCTTGCCACCAGACCAGAATGACGGGAACACCAAATGCAAACAACATCTGGCCGCCAATCGGCCAACCCTGAAGCATTGTGGTCACCACGACCATACATAAGAAAAAATACAGGACGAGAAAGAATGTAATTCGGAAAAACTTGATTATTGAAGACATTATCGGAACCCTCTCCGAACCACACTATTTTGCACAGCCATCTTTGCAACGACTAACGTCATGGTTGAAGCACTTCCCATGCTTTATGCTTGATTGGGCCGATGGCCACATACATCTGTTCGCACCGTTGCGGGCACACCCCTGCCCCAGTGACCGTAACCGGAACGGCCGAGATGAAGCGTTGCCACGACCATGCGACGGCTGGTCGGGCTGGCTCCGGAGGAGACGGCCGGGCCAGCGGCACGTCGCAGGGAGAGGCGGCGTTTCAGCTCGGGGAGGGCGGCTGCGCGCAGCCGACCGAGTAGGGCGCGGTCCTGGCCAAAGGGCGGGAGGGGCCAATGTTCCCCTTGAATGCTTCAACTTAAGAATCAAAAGTTACTTCAACGGCAGGGCCATTGAGACAGGCGGAACACACTTTGATTGAGCTGAAAATCGAACTGGTTGGCATCAAACCACCCATCTGGCGCCGTATCGTCGTGCCGAATGACATCAGCTTGGACATCCTGCATTCCGTTCTCCAGGGCGCTATGCCTTGGCAAGACTATCATTTGCATGAGTTCGAGATTGGCGAAGACAGGTTCGAGGCCCGCGACGAAAGTGACGACAGCTGGGACCCTACCGATGGGCGGAAGGACGAGAAGAGGTTTACTCTTGGAAAGCTGGTCAAGAAAGGCAGTCAGTTCACATACACTTATGATTTCGGCGATGGCTGGCGGCATCTCGTCACCGTTGAGAAGTTTAGCAAACCAACCGGAAGACCAGATCTGGACTTTCCCGCCTGTGTTGACGGAGAGCGAGCCTGCCCGCCAGAGGACTGTGGAGGACCCTACTCTTACGAAGAGTTTCTCGACGCGCTGACCGACAAACACCACCCGGAACATCGCGATACAAAGCAATGGGCGGGCGCGTTCGAACCGGAAGTGTTCAGCGTGCAGCAAGCCAATGCTGCCGTCGGTGCGATGTTTGTATGGGCAAAAGAACGCCACAATCGAAAGTGAAACCTGACTCTGGTTTGGCGCAGCGGCTTCGACAGGGGCACATAGCTTCGACTGTTCGATCCGAATGGCCGGATGTCTTCTCAGCCCTCCGAGGGCATCCACGCCCTGCTTTGCTGGTGAGCTTCAGAGCTGACAACCACCAGTCTCTTTGAAAATTCCAGAATTTGTCGATCCTTGACGGACTATCTCACAGGTTATCACAGAAACAAGTGGCGGCATCTTTAAAAATACATCATTATGTCGCCCATGAGTGGACAAGAACACGAAAAACTAAAGAGTCTTCTTGAGGCTGTCCCCACGGGGTTCCTCGTGGACTCCGCCTGGCTGGAGCACCACGGGATAGGTCGGCGTTCGTCCTACGGCTATGTGCAACGCGGCTGGCTAGAACGCCTAGGACGCGGAGTGTTCCGCCGTCCCGCACCAAGCAGCGCCACCACGAATACGCTCGACTGGAAGACCAGCCTGCTCTCGCTCCAGCACATCATGCACTACCCTGTCCATATCGGGGGGGCGACGGCATTGGGCCTGCAAGGCTATGCGCACTACCTCTCACTCGGCGACAAGAGCACAGTCTGGCTCTACGGCTCAAAAATCCCCAACTGGCTCGAAAAACTGCCGCTCAACACCGAACTCCGCACACGCAGCGTATCGCTGTTCTCCGATCCAGAGTTGGGTGTCAATGACGCGCGAAATAATCTCAACGAGACAGCATCGTCCCTGCCATGGGACTGGAAACTGGTGATGTCCTCGCCGGAACGCGCCATCCTCGAAGCGCTTGACGAGTTGCCGGATCAGGAGAGCTTTCACAACCTCGACATGGTGTTCGAAAGCCTGACGACGTTGCGCCCAAGAACCCTCTCGGCACTGCTCAGAAGTTGCAAGAAGATCAAGGTCAAACGCCTGTTCTTCGTGTTCGCCGACCGCCACGACCATGCCTGGCGCAAGCGTCTCGATCCGGAAGACTTCGACCTCGGCAGCGGGGATCGCGCATTGGTCAAAGGCGGCAAGATACATCCACGCTACAGGATCATGGTGCCCGAAGAGTTTGTAAGAAAGGAACGTGGTGATGGCGCGTGAAGACTATGCCGCCCAAGTGGCCCTGCTCGTACGGGTACTTCCATATGTGGCGAAGGAGGAGATATTTGCGCTCAAGGGCGGGACGGCCATCAACCTCTTCTATCGCGACCTTCCGCGCCTCTCGGTCGATATCGATCTGACCTATCTGCCTGTCAAGGACCGCGCCGACAGCCTCGTCGAGATCAACGACGCGATGGACCGGATTACCGCCGCCATCGAAGGCGGCATCGCCGGCGCCAAAGCGCAGCGAATTGCCGGCGGTGGCGGCGGCGCCACGCGTGCGCTCGCCCGCCTCGGCACAGCCGAAATCAAAATCGAAACCTCCCCCGTTACCCGGGGCGTCGTGCATGATCCGGAACAACGCGAAGTCTCCGAAGCCGTCGAGGAGGCGTTCGGATATGCGACGATGAACATCGTCTCCTTCGAGGATTTGTTCGGCGGCAAGCTACATGCGGCCCTAGATCGCCAGCACCCGCGAGACCTCTACGACGTTAAACTGCTCTACGAGAACGAAGGGTTTACCGACGAGTTGTTCCGCACGTTTCTGATCTACCTCGCGAGTTCACCACGCCCGCCGCACGAACTGCTGAATCCAAACCTGATCGATCTAGATCAGCCCTACGCGCGGGAATTCGAGGGCATGACGAAGGAAGCAGTCGACCTAACGGAATTGGTCTCAACGCGCGACCGCCTGATCGGTGATATCCAATCCCGCTTGGATGAGGGCGCGAAGAGGTTTCTGAGAACCCTGCATGACGGCGATCCAGACTTCGACGCGATCGACCGCCCTCAAGCGGCCGAGCTTCCAGCGGTCCGATGGAAGCTCATCAACGTGAACAAGCTGAAAGCAGAAAACCCCAAGAAGCATGCCGCCCAAGGGGAAGAGTTGGAGAAGCTCCTCGGCTGAAGATGGACCAGAGATGACTGATTTCGAGAACGACCCCGACTACGAAGAATGCCTTGTGACCTTTTTTGATGTCCTCGGTTTCAGGAACCTCCTGCACACGCGAAGCGGTGCAGAGATCAGGCACTTGCTTTCGATGTTTCGCAGGGTGTCCGAAGGGGATGCCACGCCGCCCACCCGCTCCGACGAGATGCGGATGATCAGCGAAGTCCATGCAGAGATCGTGTCTGACGCGATCGTAAGAACCAGAACCATTGAAACTCAGTACCAGGCTGGCCCTTTGGTCTGGGAACTCATCGATCTGCTGCACATCCAGATCGAATGCGTGGCGAACGGCATAATGGTGCGCGGCGCGATGACCATCGGCCCTATGCATCTCGGCATCGACTTCAGTGGTCCGGTGTTTGGGCCTGCCCTCGTTCAGGCTTATTTCATGGAAGAAGGCGAGGTCATCTTCCCGCGCATTGCGATCCATGAAGATGTCATCGAACGCCACCGACAGGACCAAACGCTTTGGCGGGAAGGACATTCCTATGAGGATGAAGAGCGTCACCTGAACAACCTCCTGCGCCAGGACGAGTCAGGCCTCCACTACATCGACTATCTTCGCGCCAGTCTGAGCGAGCTCGACGGCGAATACGCCGGCTGGATCGAGTTTCTGGGTAGGCACAAAACGTTGGTGGAGAGCGGTCTCGCCGACAGTCCCAACGCGACGGTGCGGCGCAAATACAGCTGGCTCAAGAACTACCACAACGCAGTCATCGACGAGAACATAGCAAACCTGGAACCGGGCGCGATGACCGAGGATGGGGACCCTTGGGAAGCTCTGTTCAGAGGGCTCAGGATCGAAGCCTGAGTTCTCTCAACAAGTCACAACTGAGAGCGTCACGAAATGTCCACGACATGCCTCACCGTTTGGCCAATACGGGGATCGCCAGCCCGCAACCATTCCTATGACCCGCCATCCAGACCTGCGTCCTCCAACTGCTCCCGCTCTGGCAGATCCGCGAGAGTCTCCAGATCAAATGCAACAAGGAACTGCTCGGTCGTCACAAATGTGTATGGCGCACCGCGGCGCGGCGATCGTGGCCCGGTCCCGATCAAGTCGCGCGCATGCAGCCGACCGATCAGGTCGCGGCTGATCTCCTTGCCGAAGATGTCCTTGAGCCCGTCGCGCGTGATCGGCTGGTGATAGGCGATGGCGGCCAAGACCGCGACGTCGAATTCACTCAGGTCGAGTAGCTGATCCTCGACATCCGCGGCGACCCGGATCGCGGGAGCGTAGGCCGCCCGCGTCCGAAACATCCAGCCGCCAGAGACCTGGGCGATCTCGAAGGCCCGCCCTTCCAGATCGGCGACGAGATCCTCGACCAACAGATCCACCGAGACCCCCTGCCCCACCACGCGCGCCAGGTCTTCGCGCGGCACCGGCGAGGCCGAGGCAAACAGCACCGCCTCGATCCGGCGCATCCATTCCCGCCAGCGCAGCTCAGGCGGCAGGTCGGCCAACTCACGGTCCAGGTCCGGCTCTGAACGATCCTTCGCCATCGCTACACCCCGTAGAGCCGAAACGTGTCTCGCCCTGTCAGCTCGCGCACCGCGCCGAGATCGACCAGTCGGTCGCAAAGCCGCCGCGCGGCGCGATCCGACAAGGGCAAGGCCAAAGGTGCCACGGCATCGCGGGTGAGGAACATCTCGACAGCGGCATCCGCTCCCTTGGCGCGAAGCTTTGGCGCAACGGCCTTTAGGTGTGCCGCCCGACGCGCGAGGTCGGCGGAGAGACGCACAGCCTCGACCGCCGATAAGATGAGTGCCCGATGACAGACGAGACGCAAATCGTCGCCCTGCTTGCGCAGGTCGGCACGTTTCAGACCCGCGGCCAACAACGGCACGAGATGATCCCAACCGAATGTTTGGGCGAGAGCCGCATCCGCGAGGACCAGCGAAGCTACGTCAGCGCGTGGCGCCTCCGTCAGCACCGCCTCCAGCACCATCGCGGCCCGAGTCACCGGCGCCCCCTTCCCTGCATTGAGCCACATCGCGATCTTGCCCGACTCGAAGGCCGGCAAGGCTCGATCCAGAGCCTTGGTCGACACCGGCCGCTCCACCGCGCGCCGCCAGGCGAGGCAGGTCTCGCCAGCCGGTCCCGGCAGATCGCCAGAACGCAACAAATGCACCGCGTCGCGCAGATCCCCTGCTCTCTCCAGGCGCCCCGAAAACGCGACACAGGCCTCCGCTGCGCGCAGCGCGAGCCGATCCCGCAACAAGGCTTGGGGCACCTCCTCGCGCTCCAGCACAACATGCAGGTGGCTCAGCGCTGCGCCCGACAAAAACGCAACATCTTCAAGGCTTTCAGCCCGCGCTGAGGTGACCCAGGCGGGCATCCGGGGTAATGTGTCGAGGTCGCTGGTGTGATCGAGCCGAGCATATGTCATGCTTGGAGCCTACGTCATCGCGGCGCTTTTCACCAGAAAATAGCGTTAGAACCGCCGCAGCCTGCAAGATCGCGCTATGTCCAATAAGTTTGCATTATCGGACACCAAAGAATATGCTCAGCGACATGTCAGAAAACAACGAGAAATCGATCTCAAAGCCGCCAAATGGGCCTTCGGTCAGCGAGAACAACGAGAGAGATCATCCCAGCAGCGAGGCTTTGAGCCTTCCTTCCTTTGTGGCTGGTTCAGGCACGCTCGATCGGCTGGTGGATACCGCGCGCGACTATGCGCGCGCCGCGGCCTCGGACAATACGCTGAAGGCCTATGCGAAAGACTGGGCGCATTTCGCGCGCTGGTGCCGGATGAAGGGCGCGGAGACTCTGCCCCCGTCGCCCGAAATGATCGGGCTCTACCTTGCGGACCTGGCGTCCGGAGCGGGCCCCTCCCCTGCCCTATCGGTCAGCACCATCGACCGCCGCCTGTCGGGCCTTGCCTGGAACTATGCGCAGCGCGGCTTTGCCCTCGATCGCAAGAACCGCCATATCGCCACCGTGCTGGCCGGGATCAAACGCAAACACGCCCGTCCGCCGGTGCAAAAGGAAGCGATCCTGGCCGATGACATCCTTGCGATGGTGGCCACCCTGCCTTTTGACCTGCGCGGCCTCAGGGATCGCGCGATCCTGCTGCTGGGCTACGCCGGCGGCCTTCGTCGCTCGGAAATCGTCAGCCTCGATGTCCACAAGGACGACACGCCGGACTCGGGCGGCTGGGTTGAAGTGTTCGACAAGGGCACCCTGCTCACCCTCAATGCCAAGACCGGCTGGCGCGAGGTCGAGATCGGCCGCGGCTCCAAGGATCAGACCTGCCCTGTCCATGCGCTCGAACAATGGCTGCACTTCGCCAAGATCGACTTTGGCCCAATCTTTGTCGGCACCTCGCGGGACGGCAAGAAGGCGCTGGAGACACGCCTCAACGACAAACACGTCGCGCGCCTGATCAAGCGCACCGTGCTCGACGCCGGCATCCGGTCGGACCTGCCTGAGAAAGACCGCCTGGCGCTGTTCTCCGGCCATTCGTTGCGCGCCGGTCTCGCCAGCTCCGCCGAAGTCGACGAGCGCTACGTCCAGAAACACCTCGGCCACGCTTCCGCCGAGATGACCCGCCGCTATCAGCGCCGCCGGGACCGGTTCCGGGTGAACCTGACCAAAGCCGCCGGTCTCTGAGCCCCTGCCCTATCACGCCGCCTGCCCACTGAGCCTACCATAGAAGCTGCGCTCGAGATGCAGCTCCCCTGCCCCGGCCTTCTCGACCATGCCCCGCAGATAGCCGCCCGGCGAGGCAACCTCGCCCGCACTGTGCTTCTCGAAGACGAGGGCAAACGCGGCCGTGGCCACCTGGGTGCCCATTCGGTCCTGCGCCACGTTCCAGGCATGCTCAGAGATCCCGATCATCGGCCTGAGTTGACCGGCAACCCGGTGCAGATCGCCCCAATCTTTCAGGAATCCACCCAAATTCCGCGCCCAGGATGCGAATTCCGGACAGGCCTGCATGATTGTCGGCAGATCGAGCGCTGTCCGCTTCTTGCGTACCTCGGCAACCCAGTCTTCCAGCTCCCTATCAACCCGCTCTTCGGGTTGGGCATTAGGCACCACACCCGCCGCTTCCTCTTTTTCAGAGGAATTACTAGTTACAGGATTAAGTTGGTTTGTAATTAGTATATGAGGTTCAGAAATGACCTCCCTGGGGTTCATTTCTTGAGTCTTCTTCGTGACTTGGGCGTGTTTATCATCGGTGTTTTCCACAGGTTTTGTCGCAACAGTCGCCTTAAGATAAGCCGCCTCGACCCGTTCTTGGAGTTCCTTGAACCATGCCAATAGCCGCTCCAACTGCTCTGAAGCTTCATGACGGCGCGGAAGTCGTTCCAGAAGCTCCTCAAAAAGCCCCGTGAATTGCCTCCAGGGCCCACGCAGAGCGCTGCTGAGAGCTGCCTCGATCCGGGCTCGGATCATCCGGCGCGCCACAGTGATCTGGCGCTTCAGGCGTAGGCAGAGCTCGCGTTCAGCCTGCAACTCAGCATGAAGCTCCTCGAACTCCTCGACACGGGCTGAGAGCGGCGACAGATCGAAGCCATAGGCCTCGACGATGCGGCCATCGACGTCTCTGCGGCCCCACCGCTTGCCATTGGGGCTATCCTGGAAGGAGATCACGCCGATCTCAGCAAGGCGCCGCGCGTGGCGCTTGAGGGCAGACAGCGAAAAACCCGTTTGCTCCATCAGATAGGCGTTCGACGCCCAGACGATCGGACGCTGCCCCTCCTCCCAGTCCTGGGCCTGGGTAAAGGCCCCGAGCGTGTCGAGGAGCAACATGTCTCCGGCCTTCAAGCCGATATGTGCCCCCACGCGCTTAAGTGCCACGAATGCCCGTGTTTTGGGTACTGCTACCCGTTCACCGGCTTGGGCAAGTTGCTCAGCAACCCCAAGACCCGGTGTCGGCTTGCGCCAACCTGTATGTTTCATGCCTGTATCTCACCTCCGTTTATGTGGAGGCAAAAGAAAGCCGTTCGCTCAGGAGCGTTCGTCGTTGACAGTGAATCCTGCGAGACTTATCTTGAAGGTGACCAAACCATTAAGATCAGCTCTCAGGCCACACCGCTTGGGGGCTTTTCTTTTGCCTTTATTTCGATTGTCGTTCCTTTTTGCTCCTTGCCTCGTCGTTCTGGAGGATATGTCGCTGACATTGTCGTCAGTCGGTTTCCTTCCCCGAACCTTCGGCGCTCAAGTAGTCGGCGACTAAATCTCCGAGCTTCTCGAGACGCTCTTGGTCTATCGGCACACCTGCAACCTTGATGGATAGGTTTCCATCGACTGAAGTCGCCGAAAGATTTCGGTTGCCCACCTTGCGTTTGACCGTGAGCTTTCTGGGCTTTGCCTTCGGTTTGAGCTTGGGTTTGTTCACCCTCTCCAAGCTCGCTAAGGCTCCCTGCAAATCACGAAAGCTCATGTCGTAGACATTCTTGAACGCGTTCAAGATCTGATCCTGCGCAGCGAAAACAGACCTCGCTCGTGAGACTAGGCTCTCATGCACGCCAATTTTCTTTGCGAAGGCCACAGCTGTCAGCTTGTCTGCCCCAGAAGCCAACGTTTCATACATTTCACCAATCGAAACCAAACGCTCAAATGGGCTAAGATTCTCGCGCTCCTCATTCTCGCGGAACCGCAGAAACAACATCTCAAACTTGCTGTTCTCGGCGTTTCGCGCTTCCGGCGAAGCGAGGATTGCACGAAGAGGTAAACCCAACTCCGACGCGGCCGCCAGTCGGCGGCGTCCTGTAAGCATGACAAATGGAACACCAGTGACGTTCGACGGCTCCAACGGATCCGGCTCCCAATCCGGATCCTCGGGCCACACCAGAATGGGTGTGTCCTGCCCGTTCGAGGCAATGCTGTTTACCAGAGACCTGAATGCTTCCTGGGACATCCAGTCTTGACGGCGGTCTGTCCCCATCGGATCTGATATCTGGTCTGGCGACAGGCTTATTTCGTGGCGGCCGTTTAAGATATCCGAACAAAGCTCAGCTCTGCTTCGCTCCACAGCGGCTTGCGATTGCGCAAGCGCCCCTGATTTCCAAGCACTGCCGGCCCCCTTGAAAGGAGTAGAAACAGCGTCGCCCGTTTCTGCCCGGCCTTCGGGACCGGGCGTGCGCTCCTTGGATGTGTCGGGACTAGTAGCCTTGCTGACCAGCGACCTTGGAATACTGCGTTTCATGCTTCACCCTCGCCGTCATCTTCATAGAACTCGTCCATCCATGTATTGGCATAACCGCGTTCGAAGCCCGGCCAGAGTCGCGATACTATGGCGTCGTTAACCGCATCGGCATTCGTGATGAACCGGTTGATCCCCTTGCGTTTTCCCGGCGTGTCCGGCTCATATTCGTATACGGATTGATAGACGTCCGACGCATTCGAGATTGCGTCGGAACGCAGATAAAACACCGGCAGAATTTCCGTGGGGCAGTGTTCCAGCAGGTTTCCGATGTGGTTTAGATCCTGCGCATTGGATCGTTGGACGATCGTCGGCAACAGCATGTTGGCACCAGTTCCTATTTCGATCCGTTCATGGGCCAGAATATGCTGAAGCATCCCCAGCAGGCCGGTCACAAAGGTCGACAGCGTTGCGATGTCAAACCCCTTCATGGTTTGCGGGATGACCAGCGAAGTCGACGCAATCACGTTATTCAGCTGGAAAAGTGTCAACGCAGGCTGATAGTCGATGATGATGACATCGAGGGTCTCGGTCAGCGCAGCGTTCAGTCGCTGCTGATCGACCTTGCCCTCGACTACCAATTCGTTGGGCAGCGTTTTTGGCGGGTGGCCCGCTTTCCAGCGATCAAGGGCATCGCGCAGGTAGCGATAGAAGCTCTTTCCGGCGGGGGCCTCTCGCACAAGGCGCGCAATCTGGATCTCTCCCTCAGACGTTTCGCCATGTGCCGGCAGCAGACGCAGCCCCGGCCAGGAGGTCTTTAGAAAGAAGCTGTCGAGCGTCTGCGCATCGTGATCAGTGTATGGCGCATCTTCCGACTGGAAGAGGCCGGCAAAGTCCACCATGGAGGCGGTGTTTTCGTCGGGCATCTGGGGAAGACCTTCACCCCCGACAAAGTAGAGCGTTATCGTGCTTTGCGGGTCTGCATCCATGACACCAACGCGCATGCCGTAATGCAAGCTGAGATACTGCGCAAAATGCGCGGCGCTCAGGCTCTTAGCCGTGCCCCCTTTCTGGCTGGCAAACGAGATGACGGGTAAGGGGGCGTCGGGTTTGCGCCAGGCTAGGTAGTCGTAGGGCCGCTTTGCCGAGGCCGCCAGAAGGGCCCGCATGTGCATCAATTCGGAAAGCGTGAAAACACGCTCTCTTCCAACATATTCGCCCGCGGGAAAGTCGTCGCTCGAATTGGCGAACTTGGTTAGATACTGAATACTGACGTTCATAAACCTTGCGCACTGGCGCATTGACCACGTGCGCTTGATGCGCTGACGCAAGGTGAGTTCCTTGTTCACTGCCACCATCGTGCGCTCAAGCCCACGTGACAGGTCCGTCAAAAACTGTTCTAGACTACCGCTCATTCCTAAGCCCTGACTTCGGTTGGGTCCGAGTTCGACTCGATTCTGCTTCTATGGTAGCACGGTTTTGGAGGAAAAATAAAGATACCACGCGCCTATGAGTTTCAGGCGCTTATTTAGAAGCTCCACCACCCCTAAAACTCCAATCTTGAACGCGTTCAAGATTGGAGTCTTGATGGGCCGGTCGGTGGAGAACCGACCGGCCTTAGCCGTCACGCGGCGTCTTTGGGACCCCAGGGGATGACGGCCTGCAGGGACAGATCGTCCTGGTTCGCGGCCTTGCCGAGGTTGGCGTTGAAGCCGTGGTCGCGGATGGTCAGCGTGTA
>NZ_SOAP01000008.1 GCF_004364805.1 Pelagimonas phthalicica | reverse complement strand
ATATCGGATTTAAAGGCAAAATATCATATTTAAGGGCAAAGCAAGGCCGTTGATTTCGTTGGATTTCTCATCTCACAATTAAGGGCTACGCGACACCAGGCCTTCGTCCATCAGACGATAGATCTCGGTCAGCATGGCGAACTGGATCCGGTTCACAAGAAAGCCTGGACGTTCGAGGATCGCGACACCAACATGTTCGATGTTCTGCACCAGCTTGCGGCTCCATGCCACCAACTCCGCCGGTGTATCGGCCGCGTGGATCAACTCGATTACCGGAACGATATGACCCGGAGTAACATAGTGAATGCCCATCATCCGCTCTTTGCGCGTCATTTGCGCGGCGATGTCGGAGATCAGGAAGGACGAGGTGTTGGTTGCCAGCACCATGTTTTCTGGACAGATTCTGTCGAGTTCCGCGAACAGGGCCTGTTTGACTTCCAGGGATTCCTGCACTGCTTCATGCACGAGGAAGGCCCCTTCGACTGCGCTTGCAAGATCCGGCTCAAGTGTCACTCCGGCTAGCATGGCCTCCGATGCATCCGAATTCTCGACCAGTCCTGCCGCGATCGGGCGGGCCCGCTCCACATAAGTGTCAAGCATGGTCTGATTGCTGTCGCAGATCACCGCATCATAGCCGTGATGCGCATAGAGTGTCGCGATGACGCATCCCATGAATCCGGCCCCGACGACGCAAATCCTACCGGACCCGGGCGGCTCCGTACCGAACGCAAATTCCTTCAAACTTTCCTCCTCCCTTGAAATGGTATGAACCTTCGCCTCTTCTGGACGACAGGCTTATAGCCGACTGTTTCACCCGAGCCGCTGCGATAGCCGCGCGAGGATCAGGAATGTTCCGATTGTGCGATGCCGAGCGGCCTCGCGTCCAATACGCAAACGTCGACAATATATATGGCTATGGTTATGATTTAATGCCGGGCGCTCAATCAACTGAGTTGATTCCTGAACTTGCCCGACTGATTTATTGTGGTTTTGGTATGCTTCCGAGCCATCAAACCGGATGCCTGACACAGGAGAACAGGAATTGCCCAAAGATCGGCCAGAAGAACCGAACGACACGCTGTCGAAAGACTTGCTTCGGTCGCGCAACCTCACGCTGCACAAGCTGCACGTCTTTTGCACGATCGCCAAATTCAACAGTGTAACCCGCGCGGCGGAGTATCTGAATATCGCGCAACCCGCAGTTACCGCCCACCTGCGCAGTCTTGAGAAGAGCCTTGGTGTCAAGTTGGTGCGCAAGGCTGGGCGCAACATCGAACTAACACAAGCCGGGCGTCGCACTCTTGCCTGGGCGAAGGAAACTATTCAGCGCAGCTCAGATATGTTTCTTGACCTTGCAGACATCAAGAAAGGTCTGGTTGGCCGAACGCGGATCGCCTCGTCGATGGTGGCCGGCACTTACAAATTGTCTGAAACTATAATTGCGTTCAAAAAGGAATTCCCATCAGCCAGGATTTCGGTGTCGATGGCCAGCCCCTACCTTGCCACGGAATCAGTACTGCTTGGGGATTGCGACTTCGGGATCACTTTGGTTGATCACAATCGCGACACCTCACGGTTGGAGATCGAATTGCTCTGGCGCGAGCCGCTTTATCTGGTGGCCGCGATAGAGAGCCGATTGGTCGGCGATGTCGCTTATATCGATGAGCTAGGGACATTGCCGCTGATCACCCCGCCGAAGGGGCAAATGGCGCGAGAACTCATCGACGAGGTGCTGCGCGCCGCTGGGGTTGTGAGAACCAACAGCGTACTGGCCTTCGGGCATCCCGAGCCGATCCTAAATGCGATCCGCGCCGATGTCGGGGCCGGTTTCGTCTTCAAGAGCGCATTGCCGAGGGACCCAGAGGCGTCGGGGCTTCGCCTTGTGGATACACCAGAGCTGGAAATTGCGATGCCACTGTTCCTAGTCTACGACAAGAAGACGGTGTTCTCCGCGCCGCAAATTCAGCTCATGGATCGAATCCGCCAATCCTTCGCCGAGCCTGCATGATCATGTACAGAAGGCCCCGCGCGGGGGGCGACACTGCGAGCCATGCAAAGGACACCCTCCGAAGGGCACGACGATGCGGTCAGTGGGACATGAACACCGGCACTTGGCTGCTCCTGATGACTTCGTGGGTAACGCCCCCGAACAGGTCTTGCGAAAACTTGCTGTGTTCGAAAGCCCCCATCACGATCAACTTTGCCCCCAACTCGGCAGCGGTCCGTTGAATAACGTCGGCTATGCCGTTCTTGCCTTTGGGGCGCTCGACCTGTTCCACGTCAACACCATGGCGTCGGAGGTGGGTGACAATGTCTGTTCCTTCGGGCATTTTCGGCAGGCTCGCGCCAACGCTCAAGATCGTGACCTTGCGCGGTCTCTCCTCCAAGATCGTCATAGCGTCGTTGAGCGCTCGGGCTGCCGAGCGCTTTCCATCCCAGGCGACGAGAGCATGTGAACCAAGTTTGTCGGTGGAGTATCCATTGGGTACAACAAGGACTGGGCGGCCGCTTTGTAGTGCCATGAGATCGGGGTTCACAGCACGAAATTCATCGGTAGGAAGGTTCGAGTGGTAGCCTGTCACCACAAAATCAAAATTACGTGCGATTTCGGGCAAACTTAACTTTCCGATCTCGCTTGGCATAACAAAACGCGACCGTTCGGCCACTCCAGCCGAAGAAGCTTGCTCCTCAAAAAAGGCTCGAGCAGCTTCGATTTTCTCATTCCGCACATTTCCGAGCTTGCCGAGAAGGTCTTCGGTCAGGCCGAGAACATGTTCGAAGTAGGAAGAAGTGCTGCCATATACCGCCGTCAGCCATGCATCGTGCTTGGCCGCAATTTTTGTCGCATGACCTACGCCACTCGGGAATCCAGCACTCCCGGAATGCGTAATAAGGATATTCTTGATGCTCATCTTCGCCTCACTGATCGAACGCTAAGGCACGCTATCATCTGATTACTTAGATGTCTATGTTTTTTGCCGCACTTCAAGAGATAGCCGGGTCGCGATCGCCGCTAGTAAGCGTCCGATAGCCCCGGCCATCAGCGGTGCGGTCCTGGACGAAGTCGTAGGACCAGACATGGTTGGGTCGCTCGGGCCGCAGGCGCACACACGACCCGTCGTTCAGCCAGAGCCGTCCCTTTTTATTCTGCTTTTTGGGGTCCTTCAGCCCTTCGCGTCGCCAGATGCGCTCGACCCGCTTGTGGTTCACCAGCCAGCCCGCGTTGTTCAGCGGACCCGTCACCATCCGATATTCATAGCGCCCATATTAATCGGCCAGCTCGATGATGTCGCCTGTCAAACGTGTCTCATCAACACAGCCCAGCGGAATTTTACACTGCGTGAATCGGTGCTGGGCCAAAGTACGGCAGGCGCGGCGCTCAGACACGCCCAGTCCCTGCCGAACTTGGTCAATGCACTTGCGGCGACGCGAAGGTTAAGAAGTTTCCCCTGGTTGCCTCGGTTGGAATGAGCTCGTCCAAGCTCAGATTAGACACCGCCCGTCTCAGCCTCTGGTTCTCTTTCTCAATCTCTCTCAGCCGAGCAAGTTGTGACTGCTGCATCCCGCCATAAAGTTTACGCCATCGATAAAACGTTTGCTGCGTCACGCCGATCTGACGCACCGCCTCGACAAGTGTCACACCTTGTCCCTGCAGCACTTCAACCTGTCGAAGCTTAGATACAATATCTTTCGGCTTCTCTCGTTTTGCAGCCATCGCTGATCCTCCAATCTATGGGACAAAGCTATCCCAGTTGGTGGACCACTTTCAGGGGGCTGCTCCAGAGTCACAGGTTCAATCCCTGTCATACCCACCATTTTCTCAACTGGACGAGCGCTGAGCAGAGCCCGTATCCTGTGTTTGCGTTGGGCTGATTCTCTACGACTCGTTGATAAGAACTAGGATAAGATCAAGGATCTGATCGCTGTTGCGTTCGAGCATCATCATGTGTCCGTTTCCGGTGATGTCATGGTCGGGTAAGTATACAAAGCGGCTGATCATCCCCTGTTCCGTCAGGAAATCGCCGATAGCGGAGTCCGTAGCGGGGGGATGATCGGGGTCGCTGTCGCCGGTGACAATCAGAACCTGGGTCCCGGCCAGTGCATTTGGGGTCAACATTCGCAATTGCTGACCTTCGAAATTGACACGCTCCAGAAAAAGTTGTCGAGGGACTGCCTGCAGTCCGGCAAGGTAGCTGTCAGTGTGTTGACGGGGAAACTGCGTGCTTGAGCCTATGAGTTTGGCGCGGGCTGCCTCATGGCTGAGCACAACCGGCCCGTTCGGATGTACATCGAGTGGAACGCCGGCAAATTCCATGGTCAATCGATCCGGGCCTTGAGACATCAGTTTGGCGACTGGCTGGATGTTGCCAGGCGGGCCAGGCGCGATCGCGACCAAACGGCTGAGCCGGCCGGCCAGCAATTCGGCAATCCGCCAGCCAATGGCGCCGCCCATAGAATGGGTCCAGAGGATGATTTCGCCCTTGAGAGTTTTTACCGCCGCAGCTATCTGGTCGGCAACGAGCTGTCCCGTCAACTTTTCGGGCGGGACATAACCGCTGCGGCCGCACCCCGGCCAATCGACGCATATGACGCGATCACCGGTGCGAGCGAGCCGTAAAGCCCAACCTTCCCGGTTATCCGGCGTCCGCATCCAGCAGGCGCCAGTGTGCATGCCGCCGTGTACCATGACGTGGGTTCTTGCGAAATCGGTGTCAGCCGGGGCAATGATGTCGGCGTAAACGCAATCCAGCCCAAGGGGGCCGGATGTTTTGGACAGGCATGCGTCCTCAATCATTGGATTCCATTGCCTTGGGGCAACCTGAAGCTGCACCCTCCAGGGATCAATGCATTGGGACGCATCAGAGGACGCTGTCGATGGCGTCGGCCAATTCGCGTGGGCGTGTCATCATCGCCTGATGGCTGCCGGGACTTTCGGCGGTTTTGGGATTTTCCAGGCGGGACGCCATGTTGCGATAGACCTCAGCAGGCATGGCCATATCTTCTTTGAGGAAGACGTAGGCAGATGGGTGTTTCTTCGCCCAGAAGCTGTTGAGGCGGATCGGTTGATCGAGCCATCCCATCGGGCAGGGTATCAACCGCTGCGCAAGCCGGTCCAAGCTTTCCGCATTGGCGTCCTGCATGAAAGCTCTGCCCCACAACTCCCGGGTCATGGGGACCGTGTCGTCAGGAGATGCGCTGGCCATCGCGGTCAGACCTCCCACGAGTTCTGCGGGCAGTACATCATTTATGCATTCGCCATCGTGCAGGACCCAGGCGTCCACAAAGGTAATGTTTTTTACTGCATCCGGCATAGCGTCAGCCACCAATTGCGCCAGCGGGCCGCCGCCGCTATGTCCGACTATTGCGAACTCTGTCCAGCCTTGGTCCTTGATCCTGGCAATGAGGTCGTCGGCAATTTTGGAAATTGTCACCCCGGCCCTGTCGTCGTCCTTTTCGTGGCCCAACATTGTGGGGTGGAAGGTCTCATGGCCCTTCTCTTCAAGCGCTGCGGCGACGTCGTCCCACGCCCAGCCGCCCTGCCAGCCTCCATGCACCAATATGATTTTCATGATTACCTCCCATGGCGTTAAGATGTTATTCAGTGTATATATGATAGGATGAATTCGTTCCATATGCAACTATAATTAGTCCCAATTGCAACTATGAAACCCGATGAAAGCAAAAATGAGAAGGATGTGGGTTTACAGGACCGCGATGTGATCCTGAACGGTACTGAAATACCGTTCGCCTACAAAGCCTCCTATATTCTCAACTTCTATCGAGAGCCCTTATTCAGGGTTATTGAAAATGAGCTTGGCCTGAAGCGATCCGAGGCGATCTTGCTGCTTTTTTTGTCGTTTCGCGATGGCGTGGCGGCCCAGGAAATGTGCGATCTGACCGGTCATTCCAAGACCAATGTAAGCCGTGCAGTTAACGCGCTGAACAAAAATGGCATGATTACACGAGATGTCGATCCGGGTGATAATCGCCGTCAATTGCTCTACCTGACCGATCTGGGACGGCGTGCGTATAGTGCATTCATTCCCGAACTCATGGCCAGGGAGGCGTCCATGCTGGCGCCCCTTTCAAAGGCGGAGCGGCGGCAATATATGTCGCTACTGACGAAGATCGCTGGCGGCGTTCCAGGTTGGACTGGCAAGAGCGACGATCTGGATGCGAGCGCACGGCGCATGCGCCGTAAATTCGTCGATTAACCCCAAGCGTCAAAGGGGCACTTCTTATTGCATGTGCAGTGGGCGGCTATTTCCTTTGGAAACCTAGGACCTCACCCGTCAGCGATAAAAAAGCCGACATTCCAATCGGCGGTGACCAGTCAAGTGGGCAGAAAATTGCTGAAGAGTGGAACCGCAAGAGCATGCTCACCTAAAATCAGAGGCCATTTCGAATGACCGCAGATCGGAGGAAGATATAGACAACAACGACCAGATTTTCTCCATCAAACGTGTGACAGAAGATTTCCTGGGCCGCCTATGTAATGTGCTACCCAACGCGCCCTCGGCGGTTGTCAGAGTTTCCGCCCTTTGATCAGGTACACGGGCTGGTGTCGTGCGCTGTTTTCATCAGGTACGCCGGGACTTTGTGCCCGATGGCGCTGTGCGGCCGTTCCTCGTTGTAGTCTCTATGCCAAGCCTCCAACTTTTCCGCCGCATCTTCAAGGCTCATGAACCAATGGCTGTTCAGGCATTCTCCCCGGAATCGCCCATTGAACGCCTCGATGAAGGGATTGTCCGTCGGTTTGCCTGGTCTCGAGAAGTCGAGCGTGATGCCGCGCTGGTAGGCCCAAAGGTCCATGTCGCGCGAGATGAACTCGCTGCCCTGGTCGACCCGGATCGTGGCCGAATAGCCGATACGGCGGCATACCCGCTCGAGCGTAGCGACCACATCCTCGCCTCGATAGCTGAACCGCGGATCAAGCACCGGCACGAAGCCTGAGAAGGTGTCGACAACCGTCAGAACTCTGATCTTCCGCCCCGTTGCCAGTCGGTCATGCACGAAGTCCATGGCCCAGACATCGTTCGGCCCAACGGCTTCCGTACAGTCCTCTCGTAGCTTCGCCTTCACCCGCCGCTTGGGCGTCTTGTTCCTGAGCTGCATGCCCAATTCCTTGTAAATGCGATAGGTCTACTTAGCATTGATCTCCTAGCCCTCGCGCTTCAACAGCACATGGACACGACGGTATCCGAACCGGATCACCGCACAGGCCTGGCGGATCGACACCTGCCAATCCGCCAGCATCTCATCGACCAGCGTCCTCTTTCGGGCAGACCTCCGCGACGGGCGTCCCGTCCTCGGCCTGCTTGATGATGAACGCCTTCTACGCGTCCGTGAACTTCGATGCCTTCATGCGTTTCCGCTCCTCTCCCAGCCTGGGAAATCTAGCGAAAAACCCTAACCAGAATCGAGGGCGATTCCGGGGGTCACATCATCCTCGACACCGTTAGGGCGGGTTCAACGGACGCTCACGCCGTTAGACAAACTGCGCGCCGCTCGAGCATGAAAAAGGCCACCCGGATGTTCTCCGGGCAGCCTCGCAGCGATCCGTATATGCGTGTCCTGTTGGAAACGGACGACGAGAACGGCGTCAACCTTTGGCGTTTGCCTCCAGTTTCCACTCGGACATAACTGGGTCAAGATTGAACAGTTTCTGCGCGTTTCCACCTAGAATGCTCCGCTTGGCCTTCTCGTCCAAGAACGGAAGATCATAGATCGTGCTCGGAAGATCCATATCCCAATGCGGGTAGTCGGACGAATAGAGCAACTGCGATTCTGCGTTTATCATCTTGAAGGTGACCTCCAACGCTTCGCGGTTGTCCACCAGCTCCATCGGCTGCGTAGAGTAGAACATCTCGCGCATGTAATCGCTGGGTTTTTTCTTCAAGAGCGGGGCATCGGATGTACGCATCATGTACTCGTTGTCCAGCCGTTGCATCAGGAAGGGAACCCAAGCCAGACCACTTTCGATCCACATGGTTTTCAATTTTGGGAAACGCTCGGGCATGCCGTTCATAACCCAGTTGGTCATGTGGATGATGTTACAGAAGCTGAAACCAAGCGCGTGAACTGAGATAAACTTGTTCAGCTGTGCCAACGAGGTGTCGGCCCAGTGATAAGCCGCGTGGAAGCCAAGAGGCATTCCATGCTCTTCCAGTTTGGCATAAATACGCATGTTTGCGCTGTCATGCACTGGCCGCTTGAGATACCCAGTCGAAAGGAACCCAACGACGCCTTTCTTTTCGGCGAACTCGTCAATCATCTTCTCGGCTTCGTGCGGCTCGTTCATGGGCAGATAGACCATGGATACGAGGCGATTGTCTTCTTCAAGAATGCGCTCGCTCAGCCAACGGTTATAGGCGCGGGCCATTGCCACCTCGACCTCGACTTGGGGGTGCGTTGCCAACAACAGCATTGGGGTTGGGAAAAGGCACGCCATATCCGTACCCATCGCGTCCATCCAGCGCCGTGCCAAAGTGATGTCGCGGTGCGGCTCTTCGGGGACAATTTCCTTGTTCCGACCCGCATAGCGCGTCACGCGCCCAGCCATGTCCTGCGAACCGATCGCCTGCGGAATAAGGCCGGCGCGGCCAACGTTACCGGCTGACAAGCCAAGATGGCGCATCACCGGGTCGTCCATGTATTGCAGGATTTCCGGCAAGGCCTCAGTCTCATAGTGGTGGCTGTCCACATCGCAAATGAAGAAGTCTTTGTAATTGCGATCTTCCGCTTGCTTACGTGCGTTCTTCAGCAGCTTGCTGGTGTTAAATTCCTGGATTGCCGGATCGTTATCCGAGCTGTAGTTCATCGTGGTGCCCGTTAAAGACATTTTATCTCTCTCCCCTCGTGTTACGGATTCAGCGTCTGCCACATGCCCAACTCGAACACCGCCATATCGGCAGCATCGAGAATGCCGGTCGCGGCGATGGCGACAGCTGTCGCCGAGACATCGTTGTCTCGTGGGAATGCGGGCAAGCCGTCATTGGTTTCGCGAAGTTTCGCATATGCGGTCACAGCGTGTGAAAGCAGCGCCTGAAGTTGCTCGGCGCGCAGGCCACTGCTTTCGGGGTTGCGAAGTGCATTCAGGACAGCATCGACCGATGCCTCCAGAGCAGGAGCTTCAGCGGTTATCTGGTCAAACTTCGACATAGACCTCTCCTCCTTTTTCCACCACGTTGTAACGTTTCATTTTGTACTTCGGATCGCCGACGGCTTCGCCCGTCGCAATCTTGAATTCCCAGCCATGCCACGGGCAAACGAAATGCAATTCGTCTTCGTTGAAGGTCTGCCGGAGCGCGCGCTGCTGGTCGTCGAGTTCGACGCAGACCTGCGGCATCTTTAGGCCTTCGCATACCGGGCCACCTTGGTGCGGACACACGTTCTTATATGCAACGATGTCTCCTTTGTGCCGAATGACCCCGATCTCGACCCCGTCGACCTCGCAAATCTTTGCCGTCTTGTCGCTCAAGTCCGACACCGCACATAGCAATCTTTCTGGCATTATAGCTCCTCCGTCTGTTGCCCAGTCTTGCTTCAAGTTAGTAAGATTGCCTTACTATAAGAGTGGCTTTAGAATTGTCAAGAAATAAGACATCTAAATTAGGGGGCGCAAATCGTGCCGCAATCACCTTCTAGGAAACGTGGTCTTGGGGCGTCACTCCGCCTGGCGCATCATCTTTATGGTAAGCTGCTGCAGGAGCAGTTGCGCGAAACCGGGCTCAGCATGGCGCAGTACATTCATCTCCGGTGCCTGAGAGAGGAAGGCAAACTAAAACAATCCGAGCTTTCCGGGTTGCTGGGCATCGAAAAGGCGTCATCTACACGCGTACTGGACGAGCTCGAAAAGCGAGATCTTATCACGCGTAACCGCAGCCAGTCCGACCGGCGCGTGGTTCATGTCGACCTGACTGACTCAGGCCTTCGAAGGATAGATGGCGCAATGAAATCTGCGCGTCTCGCGGCAGATCACGCCTCGACGGGATTTGAACCCGACGAGTTGGGTCACCTTTTCGCTGCGATGGACAAGCTTCTAGATAATCTCGCAAGCGCGTGTTGCCAGTCCCGCTAACCAAACCTTGGCGCAAGGGCGAGAAGTGTCACACCGGTCGCGGCTAGTGCAGACGACAGGTAGAATCTGGGACCCGGGCGCCGTTCGGTTTTGAAGATGTGGCCTGCGAGCCAGGCGGCAAAGAACATCTCGATCGAAGACATGATCGCGACGACGGTCACATCAGTGAACATAAGTGAAAAGAACAGCGCCACTTGCCCAACGGTCATCGAACTGCCAGCCAGCAGTTGCCACCTGCTCGGCCGCTGAATTCGCCAGGACAACGCGTTGCGCGATTTGAACCGGAACACCCAGGAGACCGCAAACCACATTAGACCCGTCATCGCACCGATGAAAACTCCGGCCAGAGGGTCCGGCAAAGTCTGCATCGCGAGCTTTCGGGAGACGAAAGAGCCGCCATACCCGGCGGCGGACGCTACGGCCATCGCCCGGCCCTTGTTCTTCTCTCGAGGGTCAGGATCTCCGACCGCCAAGTCAGAAGCCGATTTGACCGAAGCGCGTGACATCATGATTACCACGCCGCTGGTAACCAGGAAGAAGGCGATGACCACAGGTGTCGTGATGACCTCACCGAGCAGAAAGAACGCCAACAGCGCCGCAAACACTGGTATCAGGCGTCGGATGAAACCGGTCTCGATGGCTCCGGCAAGCTCTACCGAGCGGAACAGCGTAAGACGGCCGACAACGTTGCCAAGCACCCCGGCTGCAACGAAATAAGCCGCACCAATGAGCGCACCGAGTCCAAGTTCCGGCATCGTTGGGCCCAGGAGCAGCCAAAGCGCCCCGGAGACAACGGCGGTCATCAGCACAGAGATAAGAACGTCGTTGCCGCGGCCCTGAACCGATTGCGAACTCTTGGCAATGGAAACCGAACTCAAGGCGTAGCAGAACGCTCCGAACGCGGCCAAGAGGCCGCCGAACCCTGCGGTGGTCATCGCGCGTGTCGGCGCGGATTGTACCTGCTACTTGTCATGGGTCAGCAACTGATCCAGGAAGTGGTCTGAAGACATAACCTCGCGCATTGGCAGCGTCTCCTGCTGCGCCATCAGCTCGGTAGAATAGGTCAACCCCTGGCCGTCCCAGAACCACCAATAGATGATCTTGCCTTGCTTGTCGCGAATCGGCATCCGGAAAATCGGGAAACTTCTTTCCGAATGCGGAATGTCCGACCGTCCGGCAAGCGCGTGCTTCAACCCTAACCGATTCAATGCCCCCGTTAGGGGGACCATGGCCATCGGTGCGGGTTTTTCGGCCAATACAGTCACATTGTCGGGCCGGTGTTCGTAAGACCCCGGGAGGAACTTGACCACGGGAGGATAGCTCGGGTGGGTATGCGTGAGCTGTACGTAAGCCAGCCCCTTCGTTGTTTCGACCTCGACGATATCTCCGGGTGCGTACTCTTCCATTGTGGCGCTCCTCTTAAAGGCTGTAGGCTTCTAGGGTCGAGGGATGGAACAGTTCTTCGATCTCCACTCGGCGCGGCGACAGTCCCTGACTCGCGTGGTAATCCAAAAACTTGTTCAGGACATGGGCGTTGCCGCCGACGCCATAGCTCCAGGGGTCGTCACCCATTAGCGCATGCACGCGGTTGAGATTATCCTCGACGAAGGGCATCGTTACTTTCGTTGCAGAGGTATCCGACAGGGCCTCTTCTGCTAGCAGCTTCGATTGCGTGAACGCCTTGAGCAGGGCGGCGGGTAAGAACGGGTATTCCTCTGCGAGGCTGCGGCGCACCCCAAGAACATGCATGATCGGAAAGATCCGGGTCTTTTCGAAATAGGCTTCGGCCGTAGCGATGCTGTCTGCAAAAAGCCGACCTACGTGCGGATGCCGCTCGGCGAAACAACGCGGCCAACGCGGGCCGACGAAGCCGTCGATCTCACCGGCTTCGAGCATGCCATTCAACGTGCTGCCGACCGGCGCCTCTTCCATGCGGATATCGCCGGGTAACTGAACCTTGATCTTTTCGGGCCGGCCCGGCGTATCCATACCGCCGCGCACCCAGATGATGTCGGAGGGTTTGACACCGTATTCCTCTTCGAGAATGCCGCGCACCCAGACATTGGCGGACAGCTGATATTCGGCGATACCAATGCGCTTGCCCTTCAGATCCTGAGGCGTTTCGATTCCTTTGTCGGTTCGAATGTAGACAGAAGTGTGACGGAACGCCCGGCTCAGAAAGACCGGGATCGCGACATAGTGCGGATTTCCGCGGGCGACCGAGATCGAATAGGAGGACAACGAAATTTCGCTGATATCGAACGCTTCGTGGCGGAACGCCCGGAAGAACATTTCCTCTGGGGACAGGAGCATGGGCACGGGATCGACACCGTCTATCTGCACTCTTCCATCCACGATGGCACGCGTTCGGTCATAATTTCCCATGGCAAGGGATAGTTTGAGATTGCTCATCCTGTTTGTTCCTCCTCATTTGTTTTGCATTGTTGCCGCAGGTCGACAGGTTGGCCGGTCGAGGCGGACTGCAGGATCGCATGGCAAACCTCCAGGCTTGCCAGACCCCACGCGCCCGTCTGGACGGGGGCCTTGTTCTGGCGGACAGCGGCTACCAGTGCATCGTTCACGGTTCTACGTGGCGCGGGCCCGAATGTCGCTTCGATGAAGCCACGCTCGGTGTCACCAAATACTTCAACTCCGTCCGGAGTCAGCTTTAGGTCGGCACGGTCGCAAAGCGCGATGACTGGGCCAAAATGCTCGTTGTGCTTTGCGTCGACCGTCTTACCGCTGCCGAATGTGCGCGTCGTCTTGAGGCGCGCCTCGTCATCGGGATCGAGGGCCATCAGCGCCCGCCTTGCATCGCCATAGGCGCCGGCGAGTTTTCGCTGCCCCAGCTCTCCGACGTCGTTCATCCAAATGTCGCTATCGAAATGGGCATAGCCCGAATAGGTGAGATTGGCGACGCATCCACCCTCAAAGTTCATCAGCGCCGTAAAGGCGCCTTCTGTTGGACGCTTTGGATCCCATGCCCCCGTCATGGCATAAATCTTCTCTCCCATGCCGCCCGCAAGCCGTCGGACCACGTCGATCTGGTGGATGGCCTGGCTGAACAGCACCCCTCCTCCTTCTTCGGTGCGCAGCTCCTCCGGGCGTCGGGGACGATACAGGAAGTCGGTGTAGTTAAGGGCCTGGATCATTCTCAGCTGGCCGAACTTGCCGCTCGCGATCAACTGCGCGGCCAGCTCGACCGGCGGATCGAAACTGTGGCTGGGCCCAACGATCAGGTGAACCCCCGCCTCGTTCGCGGCGGCGACCATGGTCTCGGCGTCTTCCATCGAGATCGCGAGCGGCTTTTCCACGAGAATGTGCTTTCCAGCGCGCGCCGCGGCCAGAACGTGATCTACATGCATTTGGTGCGGGGTGGCGATGTAGATCGCTTCCACAGATGGATCGGCGCATAGATCCTCGACAGTCGGATAGGCGACACCGCCGTATTGCTCTTCGAATGCGGCCCGGCTTTCCGCCCTCGGCGCGGCCGCGGCCGTGAGCTTGACGCGTGCGTCGGCATCAAAGGTGGGGACCATCAGCATGAAAGCCCGCCCCAACCCCGCAACTCCGAGGCGGACGGGATCAGAGGTCAAGAACCAGCCTCCCCGATAGCGCGCGGGATACACAAATCATTATATGGTCGCTTTTTTCCTCTTCCATAAGCACCATGTCGCGATGGTCAGCTTTCCCCTCGAGGAGGCGGGTCTTGCAGGTGCCGCATGTGCCACTTTCACAGGAGCTGGACGTTGCGAATCCGGCGTCACGCAATGCCTCCAAGATCGAACGATCTTCGGGCACCGTGACGGTTTCGCCACTTTTTTTCAGCTCCACTTCGAAAGAGACATCGTCTTGGCGCACCACATCGATGGGCTTGAAATCCTCGAAGTGAACTCGCCCCTCCGGCCAGTGCCCGGAAACGGCCTTGATTTCATCCATCAGCGGTTTCGGACCACAACAGAAGACGTGAGTGGCACGGGGCGTGACGAGATCGTCCCAGAAATCGTAGACTGCATCCGGAGCGCCGCCGTCATGGTGCACAATGATCCGGCCATCGAAATCTCTCATCAGTTCATCCAGATAGGCCGATTCCTCCGGACTGCGGCTGACGTAGATGATTCTGAGCATCTTGCCCTTCTTGTCGAGATACCGTGCCATCGACAGAATCGGCGTGATCCCGATACCGCCGGCGATGAGCAGGTACTTCTGAACATCGGTTAGCGGGAAATCGTTTTCCGGGAATTCGACTGTCAACTCGGACCCGACGGTCGCCTGTTCGTGCATCGACGCGGAGCCCCCACGCGAATTCGGTTCTTTTTTGATCGCGACAACAAATTCCTTTGGGTCGCTGCCATCGTTGATCAGCGAATAGCGACGCATCGCTCCGGACGGAGTTTCCAAGGTGATGTGAGCACCAGGATCGAAACTAGGGAGCACATCGCCCCCAACCGGCACCAGGGTGAATTCGGCGATGCTCGGGGTCAAGTCACGCCGTTTCTCGACGCGCATCTTGATATTCTCCATGAGGTCCTCCCATTTGGTCGTGATTGTGAAATTGTTTAGATAGCTAAGTTATGTGTGTCAACAGACCATGTGCTGCGCAGTCATCCTCAACCTTGGGCGAGCCATCGAGAACGTGCAGGTGCTACTAGTGGAGGAACCTGTTATGGCCGTCGCGTTTCGACGTTGACACCTGAGACAGCGGACACGGATCTTGCGCCCACAAAGGTCATGGTCCTCGTCATCTCCTCTTCAAGGATCGAAAGCGCCCGTGACGCGCCCGCCTCGCCTTGCGCCGCCAAGCCATAGAGCGGCGCGCGACCCAGCAGAACGCCCTTCGCGCCCAGGGTGAGCGCTTTCACGATGTCACTGCCGCGACGAATGCCGCCGTCCAGCAGAACCGGGAACTTCCGATCAAGAGCCGCGATGATATTTGCGAGTACGTCGATGGTGGCAGGAGCGCCATCAAGCTGACGGCCACCATGGTTCGAGACGACGATTCCATCCACACCGGCGCGTTGCGCGTCAATCGCATCTTCTGGGCACATGATACCCTTGATCAGCAGCGGGCCTTTCCATTTCTCCCGAATGCGGCGAACATGTTCCCATGAAAACTCCGGGTTCCGCTGAGATCGGGTAAACTCGGCCAGTTCTCTGTCGCTCGCGCTGTTTCCGACAAAGTCCAAGAGGTTCTCAAGTCTGGGACGGTGCGGCCCGAGCCATACGGAGGTCAGCCAAGCAGGATGCAGAAGCCCATCGAGAACAGTCCGGGGGCCAATGCGGATTTCGTGGGCGAAGCCGTGCCGCAGATCACGTTCGCGCTTGCCGCCCACGAGTGAATCGACAGTCAGTACCAGAGCCGAGTAACCGGCCGCCTGCGCCCGGTCGATCAGCGCATCAGCGAATGCGCCCTTCCCCCAAGGATAAAGCTGGAACCAGAGGGGACCCTTGCTCCTCCGCGCGATCTCTTCCAGCGTCGTGTTCGAGGCGGTCGAAACCGTGAAACCGACCCCAGCCCGTTCGGCCGCAGCGGCGAGGTGCAGATCTCCCTGGGGCCAGTAGAGCCCATTCAGCCCTGTCGGCCCTATGAAAAACGGCTTCGAGTATGTTTCCCCGAACAGCTCCAAGGTGAGATCGACGCTCCCCCCTTTGAGGATTCGCGGCGTGAGAACGATATTCGTGAAGGAACTGCGATTGCGCCGCAGCGTCACCTCCGATTCCGCGCCCCCATCCAAATAATCGAACACCACCCGTGGCAGGCGACGCCGTGCCTGCGCTCGCAAGTCTTCGATATTGATTGCTGTCGTCATAACGCCTGTCGCCCGTCGAGCAGAAACCGTCGAGGGAAGCTATGAAAGTCCGACGGCACCACGAAAAAAGAGCCGCCCAAAACCCCTTGAGGCTTTGGACGGTTCAGGGAGGAAACATGTGCGCAAGTTATTCGGCCGCTTCCGTCTTGCTCGACGTGTCTACCAGTGTTCGCCAATCGACGTCCTTAGGATACACGCCCTCGTGAGAGGCGATTACCCTTTGCGGAATCTTCGAGTCGGTGCCGATTGCCTGGCCACCTTCGGCGACTTTCTTTGCCGCATCGGCCATGAGCCGGCGGAACTCGACAATCGCTAGGTCGGAGGCCCCAAGAATGTCCGTGTGACGCTGCACGCGGCTACCCATCGAAACCCACATCACAATATCTTCGTTCGGAATGCCGTCCACGCCGGTAAAGTGGCCCTCTTTCATCCTTTCGCGGTCCTGCTTGAAGTCGTTCTCCAACGTCCGGAGAGAGCGCCATTTATGGTCCACGTCCTCACCCGGTACGGCATGGGCAAACTTGCGCCACTCTTTGGTGGAGGGAACGTTCGGTCCGTCGAAGGCTATGAAGTGAAACGCTGTCTCATCGTCATTGATCGGCACGATGACGCTGGCGACCCGGTAGTTGTTGTTCGGCGGAATCAGCGAATAATAGGGCGCGATAAATTCGGTGATCCGGAGATAGTTATGCGTCTGAGCGTTTTTGATCGGCTTACGGATCGCCGCGTAATGGAAACCGTAGCTCGTGGTTTCAGTCTGCATACGCGGAGATTTGTCTGTCGACGGGCGGTACCATGATTTGTCGTCCGCCGCGGCGCCCTCGACCCGTGCCGGAACCATATTCGAGGAATGGAGCGATGATGAATGCGCGCTATCGATCTGGCCCTCGTGAATCTGCGCCCAGTTGGCGGGCACGCGAATCTTCAGGATCGAAACTGGGGTGTCTTCGGTTGGCGCAAAGGCCGGCGGCTGGAACTCGGGCATATCATCTTTCTCGCCGAGCCAAGCCCAGACGAAGCCGCCCCACTCCCGCACGGGGTAGGAACGATGTTTGACCTTGTCCATCAATGGACTGCCTTCCGGCTCTGAAGACATTGCGACGACATTGCCTTCAACATCCATCTTCCAGCCGTGATAGAGGCAGCGCAGCCCACATTCCTCGTTACGGCCATAGACCAGAGAGGCCTTTCTGTGCGGGCAAAGCTCATCCAGCATTCCCAGACGACCCTTGGTATCCCGGAACGCGACATAGCTTTCGCCGAGAACTTCGACTCGAAGCGGTTTGCCGTCCGACTCTTCAACCTCTTCGATCAGGCATACAGGCGTCCAATGCTGACGCATAAGTCGCGCCATCGGGGCATCCCCCGTTACGCGTGTAAGCAGTTCATTCTCTTCGGGTGTAAGCATCTGGGCTCCTCCAATGGCATCCGACTCTTTCAGTGGATGAGTGGTTTTCGACCTCTCAATTATTCTTAGCTCTCTAAGTTTTATCTGTCAACGTAGCCTGCCACTTTTTTTGCCCGCGTTGTAGGTATCGACCTAACTTGTTGTCCGAAATAGCGGGTTCTGAACTAGATCAAGCTGACGAGATCGCAAAACCGAGATACTTTCGCGCAATTGTGGTCCGGAACCTCCCCGACAGCGGCTTGCCGGGCCCGTCACTGAGGTGTCATGGCGGCCAGCCTGTGCATGAGTCCCGGCAAGCGCACCATCTCGCTTCACCGTGAGAGCCATGGATGCAAGCTTTTGCCCAGAAACGGCGCAACGTAGACACCGTTCACTCCGGTGAGCACCAGCGCAACAAGAAACAGAGACATCGGCCCTGGAAGGTTTTGCGTGAGCGGTTGCAGCGCGTAGTAGATAAGGATCAGCAGAGGATAGACACCCAACATGCTGGCGACCCAGGCCTTCCAGTAGCGCGGCGCGGCTGGCGGTTTCGGGTCCGTATCGTTGGCCGACACCTGGTGTCCTTCCGCCACCAAAGCAAAGCTCAGTCTCTCTTCGAGGTCACGGGCCAATGCGGCCATTTCGTCTCGGAGCGACTCGGATATTTCTTCCCCACGCAGGGTAAGCAAAAAGGTGAACTCCTCAGAGCTAGTCTGGTTCTGCACCGACACTGGCCTGTCAGGTCGGCAGCAATCTAGGTGATCGGGAACGAAATCGTTGATCGCCTTCGCGACGACCGCAGCCTGTACAAGGGGCGCTCTGATTGAAACCGACAGCTCGGAGATCGCGTCGGCGCCAATACTAAGCTGTTTTGGCCCAAGTTCTTCCGGCCCCCGTGTTTCATTCATTTTCTGAACCTCGACATACTTTGCGCCGGTTGCGAAATGATCAGTTCCCACCTACGGAAGTGGCCGCCTGTGTTCGGTGTCATAGGCCGACCGGCCCGGACCAACCTTAAAAATTGGCCCAGACCAAATGCCGCCTCTGGGTTGAATCCCTCGATGACCAGACTGCACTTCAATAGGGGCAACCTGCTGAGGCGCCACAGCTAGGCACTGTCGACGTGGGCGCTTTCTGTCGTGAAAGCGATCTGCCGGATTAGCATTGCGACAATCACCAAAATACAGATCGCGGATACCGCCAAATATGGGCTTACGGCGCCAATCGCAGCGATGGGAAGTACGCCCCTTTCGATTGCAGTGAGTTGCGTCTTGACCAAGCCTTCCAGAGAGGCTGCGACCGCGAGGGCTCCGGCAAACGCACCCACGACGGCCAAGGTGTTTGCCAGGGGGCCAAGTTCTAGGAGGATACCCGGGTTCCACACGAAGGCGAAGGGCAGCAGGAAGCCGACGACGGCTAGCCGGACTGCAGAGAACGCGATCTTGAAGGGGTCTTCGTCGGCAATCGCTGAGGCCGCGATTGCAGCCACAGCAATCGGTGGCGTCAGTGCCGAGAGAATCGCGTAGTAGAGCAGAAACATCTGGCTCGGCAACGTCGGGAAACCGAGCTTTGCCAGCGCCGGTCCGACCAGCACGGCTGCCAGGATATACGCACTGGGCGTTGGCATCCCGAGACCGAGAACAATCGTGACGACCGCGGCGATAACGAGTGTCAGCAGTGGTTGCATGTTGCTGACAGTCAAAATGACGTTCGCGGATTTCATTCCAAGGCCGGTCATCGACAAGCCGCCAATCACAAGACCGGCCGCGGCACAAGCGCCGGCGACTGGCAGAATCTGGAGCGTAGTCGCCCCCAGCCCTTCCACCAACTGCCACAGTGACAGCCGTGTGTCTTTCAGCATCATCGCGGACAGGATGGTTACCAGAACTCCGACACCGGCTGTGAAGGTCGGGGAATACCCCAGAATGAGGGCGACGATGATGCCGATGATCGGCAGCAGGAAAACCCATCCGGTCCTGAATGTTTCCTTTGCTGAAGGTATTTCGTCTGCAGAGGGTCGAAGGTTGTGCTTGACTGACCGGAAGTGAACCTGAGCGAAGACACCCGTGTAGTATAGAAGCGCCGGCACCAGAGCGGCGAGCACGATGGCGTTGTAGGAAATGCCGGAATACTCGGCCATGATGAAGGCTGCTGACCCCATGATCGGAGGCATCGCGCTTCCGCCAGACGACGCCGCGACTTCCACCGCCCCCGCGAACCGTGCCCGATAGCCGAGTCGCTTCATGACAGGGATCGTGATCGACCCCGTTGCAACAACATCGGATGTTGGGCTCCCGGACATCGTGCCGTACAGGCCCGACGAAATGATCGCGATTTTGGCGGGGCCGCCGCGCGCATTGCCGGTCACAAGCGCTGCAAGGTTGAAAAAGAAGTCCCCTCCCCCGGCCTTGGCCAGGAATGTTCCAAACATCACGAACAGGAAAACATAGCTGGCAACGACCTGAAGCGGCACGCCAAAAAGTCCATCGGTGGTGAAAACCAGAATATCCAAGAGATAGCTGAACTCGCTGACGCGATGCCCGAATGGCGGCGGCAGAAGAGAGCCAAACAGATTATAAATCAGGAAGAGGGCGACAACGCCGGTCAGGCCTAGGCCGGTGGTCCGGCGGGTCGCTTCGATGGTCAGAAACAACAAGGCTGAGCCAAAGAAAAACTGATCGGTTGTGAATTCGTCGAGTAGACTGATCCGGTCCGCAATCGCTCCCGAGGTCACGTAGAAATACACCCCTGTGGCCAGGCTCAGCGCAGAGAGAACCCAATCATAGATCGGAATGCTGTCCGGCGCGCGCGAGGTCGCGCCGATCGCGAGGAAGAGAATCGTGAAAATGCCCGATACGAACAGAATGCCCTGAATGAGCGGATCGGAGATGATGAAGAGGTTCGAGTGGATTACCCAAACCGCGAATGCCGCCGCCAGAACCATGACGATGGTTCTCATCGGCGAGCCTAAATTTCTACGACGACCGGTTTCTGTAAGCGAAGGAAAATTCATGTAGACCCCGTATAAGGCAGAGAAGAGAAAGAACCGCGATGTATGGGCCGCGCGATGACATGACGTGACATCTCACGTAGCCACCGCGGGGCATTGCTCTGTGCAGTCCATGAGTGGGCCGGCGCGTGTCGTTGCAGCGCGCGCCGGCCGGATCGCGGGATCGACCTTACTTGAGCAGACCCAGTTCCTTGTAGGCACGCTCCGCACCAGGATGGAACGGCAGCGTGGTCTGCGACGTCAGAAGTTCCGGTGTGAGCGCCTGCATCGCCTTATGCACGCCGCGGATCTCGTCGATATTGGACGCGATGCTCTTTGCGAGCATGTAGCCAGTTTCTTCCGGCAGTACATCGGAAGTGATTACCATCGCACCCAGTGCGAGCGTGACGACATCTTCGGTCTGGTTCTTGTAGCTGTCGGCTGGAATTGTGAACGTGCCGGTTCCGAAACGCTCGTTGGTCGCAGCGATGATGTTTTCGGGAACGCTGAGCAACACGACGTCATTGCCCTCGTCAACTTTACGGAACGACGAATGTCCGATGAAAATGCCGTTGATCACCATATCGGTGCGGCCGTCTGCAATCAGATCTGCTTGCTGTGACGAACCACCGCGGACAAGCACGCCGCCATTGGACTCGATCGTGGCTTCGTCGTAGCCCGCCTCTTCGAGCATGAAGGTCGTGATGTTGGCGACGATGTTCCCGGCATTGTTGTTCGCAACACGGATCGCCGCGCCGGACGTCGCGAGGTCGTCAATGCTGTCGATGCCATATTCTTCGGCAAGAGACTTCTTGATGAAGAAGTGCATCGGCGCCCAGTTGTACATGTAGCCGATGGCTTGAAGGTTCTCGATCGGCGCGTCAAACGGTTCGTCCCCTGCGAGGGCCAGCTTGATCTCGGCATCATGTGCCATCCCCAGGTCGGTCCGTTCACGGCCCAGAAGGCCGATGTTCGCAAAGCCACCCCCGGTGGCCTGATAGGTCACCACGCCGCTCGGGTCATCCGCCTTGACGGCACGGTCAATACCAGCGCCCAGAAGCGACCAAAGCCCCGAGGGATTGCCGCCTGAAAGGGTCACATTAACGCTTTCTGCGGAAGCAGCGCTCGCAAGAACCGCAAGGCCGATCGATGCGGCAACGGCTTTGATTGGAAATTTCATGTCTTCCTCCCTGTTTTCAGTAGACATCTAATATTAGATATCTATCTTTAATGCCAATAGTCTATCCACTCGCACCCGTCAACCCTGATTGAAGTCGAGATTATTGTTCAGCGAAAGCCACTCAGGTCATAGTTCCTGACGCGGAACACGCCGAAGCCGTGTGTCCGGCGTAGGTGCTTTGTCGTGACGCACTATCAACCCGTGGAGCCCCGGAGCAGCAGGCCTCAAACCCCCGCCCCCATAGGCTATCTATGTCCGCCACCGCCATTGAATGGCCCGCGCCGGACCCTCGGCACGCATGGCTCGCGATTCAGTTTTCTGTGTTGCCCTTGGTCGGGGGAACACGGACCCCTCTGGCGGCCGCATCCTGTTCGTCATTTTCGAGGTTCCGGATCATCACGGCAAGTGCGTGTCGCAAGTCTTCCTGAGCTTTCTTGGACAGTCCCGCCATCGCTGCATCGTTCACTTCGAGCGCCAGAGGTTCGAGAACGTCGCGCAGCTCCAAGCCCTTCCGCGTCAGAAACGCGTGCTGGCGCCGTTTGTTGCCCTCGACGTTGCGTCGCTCTATGAAACCCAATTCTTCCATTTTGATGAGCGCGGTGTGGGCGGTGGGTTCGGTGAGATGCGCCCGGTCGCTCAGTTCGCGTTGCGACAACCCGTCTTCCTGCCAGAGGATGCGCAGGAAAATCCACTGACCGAACGTAACATTTTCCGTTTGCAGGCGAAGTTGAAGAGCCCGGTTGAAACCGCGGGCCGCCAATCGCACCAGTCGGGCCAAGCGCTCGTCGGGGCGGACAGGCACATGGCTTGTTTGCTTTTCTTTCATCGCATCGCTCACGGCCTGTCTCCACACATGGTTTTTATCCAAACAGCGCGCCCGCCCGGACTTGATAGCTAGGAACTCCAGAGTTCTGCCGCACGCCTTTGGCGGCGGCACAACCCTAGCGTGGCGCGCGCAACATAGGTGCCGAGCCTTGGTGCAAAGTCAAGACATGGAAGACGGGGTGCCTATCGTTGGGCCCGAGTATGGACTTTCTTCCGGGGTGGTTTTGCCCCTGTGTCGGGATTGTGCGCCGGTTGCTTTCCAGAACGCGACCATCATGCGCCGACACCTGCCTTGCACCACTGTGCCGCACAGCGCCGGGCAACCGTTGTGTAACGCCTCCGGCAAACCCGGCGCGGTTCACGGCCATTCAATAGGTGCAAGGAACATAGGCTCTGCAGTTCAGCTGTGCACACCGTTCGCGCGGAGGGGCTGGTCAGTTCAGATCGTTCAACTTTTGTCGCCAGCGTTCCACCACATCGGGGTTCCTGACATATGTCGGCAGATCACCTTTCATGATGCGTGTTGCGTTTTCGACGAGGACGTCGGGCATGACCGTGTAGAGATCAATGGTGTGGCCCAGGATATGCGGGGTGAGGATCACCCGGTCGAGGCCGCGCAGCGGGTGGTCGGCGGGCAGCGGTTCGGTTTCCGTCACGTCCAGCCCCGCACCAGCCAGGTGCCCTGCGGTCATCACCCGCACCAGCGCATCCTCGTCAATGAGACCCCCGCGCGAGGTGTTGATCAGAACCGCATCCGGCTTCATCATGCGCAGTTCAGCCTCGCCAATCATGCCCCGTGTCTGCGCGTTCAACGGCACATGCAGGCTCACCACATCACACGTGGTCAGCAGCGCGTCGCGCTCCACCAACCGTACGCCCGTAGGCGCGGTATCCGGTGTCAGGAACGGATCGTGCACCAGGATCTGTGCCGGCTCGAACGCCAGCAGTCGCTCGATCACCCCGGCCCCGATCCGGCCAGACCCGATCAGGCCGATCGTCCGGCCCCGCACCATCCGCGCATACATCTGCTGCGGCCGGCCCGCATTTTCGCGTAGCAGGCGTTCGGATTCATGCAGCCGGTACAGCAGCACCAGCATCAGCATCACTGTCGCCTCTGACATCGCCAGAAAGTTCTCGGGCGTTGCACCATTGGCCACGATCAGACCACGCGCGGCACAGGCCTCCAGATCGACCGCATCCACCCCGATCGTCGGAAAGACCAGCGCCCGCAGCCGTGGCGAGGCATCCAGATCCGCCTCGCTCAGCCGCGACCGCGAGCTGGCCACGATGATATCAACGTCCGACAGCAGCGCCTGCCGTTGCTCTCCCGTCAGCCGCAGCGGAACACCCGGGGTGATCTGGGGGCCGCGAACGACCTCCCAGCCTTCGGCCCGCAGCCGATCCGTTGCGGTGTCCAACACCTCTTCCAGCACAGGATCCTGCGCAATATAGATCTTCGGGGTCATCATCAGTCGCTCCGCGTCAGGCCAGCGACCATGTTGGGGTTATACCCCGGCTGGACACGTGCATCGATCACTACGCTCTTGCCCGCGCGCACCATCTCGACGCCCTGTTTGATCGCCTCGACCAGCTCGCCCGCGGTAAAGACCGGGCCGATCCCTTCGCAGCCCTGCGCCCGCGCAACTCCGGCAATGTCGATATCCGGATCACCGATACGCTGGCCGATCCACTTGTTCTCGACCGGGCGGTTGCGGGCCACGGCCACGCGTTCCTGGTGCACCTCGTCATTGTAGAACGAGCGATTGTTCGACACCACCGCCAGGAACGGAGTGCCATAATGCGCCGCCGTCCAAAATGCCGAGGCCGCCATCATGAAGTCGCCGTCCCCAAGAACCGCAACAGGCAGCCGGTCGCTGTCTTTCAGCGCCAGCGCCGCCCCGATCAGCATCCCAGGACCCGAGCCGATCCCCGCGCCGCCATCCGAACCCAGGAAGTCCAGCGGATGACGGAAGTGCCACGCCTCGCCCGCCCAACCCAACGGCAAACGCACAAAGCTGGCACAGACACCTTCCAAACCTTCGCCAAGCGCCCCGGCCAGCGTCATGATATCAAGCTCAACATCTGCATCGGGGGCGTTCAGCGCGGGTTTGACCGGCAAATCACCGGGCATCTCGCCCGCCCCTACACCCAGGGCATCGGCAATCGCATGCATCGCAACATCCGGGCCACAGGCCAGGTGCAGATCCAGCGCAGGCAGCGCCTGATGCTCCATCCCCCAGCCATTGTGCAGCTGATAATCCAGCGACGCCTGGATCACCTGCGCCGTCACTTCGCCCGCCAGTTTCAGCGTACCCGCGACATCCAGCCAGTCCAGGCTCAGGATCACATCGGCCTCGCGCAGCACCGCGCCCGCCGCGTCGTCGATGAAGAAGGCTGGTTTACCCCGATGCTGCGGGTGATCCGTCGGGAAAGACGCCCCGATCCGGATATCCGTCAGAACCTTCGCCCCCAGCCCCTCGACAAAGGCCACACGCCGCGCCCAATCCGCCGGATCGCGCGACACCCGCCCCGCCAGCACCACAGGCGCCTTGGCGTTCTTCAGCAGGTCCGCCGCACGTGCCACGCCTTCGGCCGAAGGAGCCGCAGGCAAAGGCGGCTGGTAACGCGCAAAATCCGGCAGCGCCGGGGCCTGCGCGTGCTGCTTTTCCTGGATCGACACATCAAAGTTCACATAGGTCGGCCCTTTCGGCTCGCTCCGCGCAATCACATCCGCCCGCAACATCGATTCCAGCGCCGCCTCCATCGAGCCAGGCTGATCGTCCCATTTCACATAATTCCGGATCATCGACGCCTGGTCACGGCAGGTATGCAGCCAGTCAATCCAAGGACGCCGCAGCGCCGCATCAACCGGCCCCGTCGCACCATAGATCAGCACAGGAACCCGATCACACCATGCGTTGAAGATCGCCATCGTCCCGTGCATCAGACCCACATTGCTGTGCAGGATCACCGCCAATGGCTCCCCCGTCACTTTCGCATAGCCATGCGCAATCGCAACCGCATGCTCTTCGTGCAGACACAACAGCATCTGCGGATCTTCATTACCAAGGTGGTTCACAAGGCTGTCGTGCAAACCTCGAAAGCTCGACCCAGGGTTCAGCGCAACATACTTCACCCCCAAACCTCGCAACATATCCGCAAATACATCGCTACCCCAAACTCCCAAACTATCCGACGATACTGGGCGCTCAACCGGCAATGGAATTCCTTCACTCATATCTTCAGACCTCTCTTTACGATGTGTTGGTGCGGCAACCCCATTTGGAAAGGCGCACCAAATAAGATTTCGTTGTCCGCCGAAAGGACGGGAATTGTTCAGCACTGACAGTCTGGAGTGGTTCAGAGGATCAGAAATCCAAACCGAAATCGACGGTTCCCGCCGAATGGGTCAAAGCACCGGAGGAAATATAATCCACATTTACCGATGCGATTTCGCGCAAACGGCCAAGGGTCACATTCCCGCTGGCTTCTGTCTTCGCCCGCCCGTCAATGCGCTTTACGGCTTCGGCCATGTCTTCGGTCGACATATTGTCAAACATGATGACATCTGCGCCCCCGGTCTGAAGCACCTCGTCCAACTGATGCAAACCGTCGATCTCGATCTCAACCACGACCATGTGACCCACATTTCGCTGAACGGCTTCCAGCACCTGTTTGATGCCACCAGCCGCTGCGATATGGTTGTCCTTGATCAGGATTGCATCGGACAGGGAAAACCGGTGATTGTGGCCGCCGCCATGCAAAATCGCGAGTTTCTCGACAAGCTTCAGCCCCGGTGTGGTTTTGCGCGTACAGGTGATACGTGTCTTGGTACCCGCAAGTTCCTGCACATAGGACGCTGTCAAAGTTGCCGTCCCGGACAACCGCCCGGCAAAGTTCAGGGCAACACGCTCTGCGGCAAGGATCGACGCCGCCGATCCCTCTATACGCATCAAGGTATCGCCCGTTTTGCAGGCCGTACCATCCGCGACAACAGTCTCGACAATAAGATCGGGATCAATCAGCCGAAACGCCAGAGAGGCCACCTGCATCCCAGAAACAACCGCGTCCTGCCGTGCACGCATTTGCGCCTTGTAGCGCGTGCCTTCAGGCAGAACGGAACGGGTTGTCACGTCGCCTGCTGCACCCAGGTCCTCCACAATGGCGTTCCGAACCATAGGTTCGAGGATGATATCGGGGACGTTCGCAACATTGCTCATTATTTTTCAGATCCTTGTCGGTTTGCAGAAGGGGCAGGAAGGGATGGTCTCATCCCGGCCAAAGCAATCAATAAAGAAAAAGCTTTTGGATCCCAGACCCCGTTCGCACATTACCTACGCACCGGGTCACTGACCCGACAGATTGATATGCACATTCTTTTCATGGGTGAAGGAAATCAGCTCGCCAATACCTTCTTCGCGCCCGATACCCGATTGTTTGACCCCGCCGAACGGGGCACCAAGGAAATGCCGGCCAACTTCGTTAACCCAAACAAACCCGGCCTCGACGCGTGCAGCCGTACGATGAGCCGTCACCAAGTCCCGAGTCCAAATTGCGCAGGTCAGCCCAAGCTCAAGTGCATTGACCTCGTTCAGCATGGAATCTTCGTCCGACCATTTGCGAACCGCAAGAACTGGCCCGAAAATCTCTTCACGGGCGATACGCATCTGCGGCGTTACATCCGCAAAAATCGTCGGCGCGATGAAGCTTCCCTGTGCCAGCGCACCTTCGGTCACCGCATGGCCGCCGGTTACGGCACGCGCGCCTTCGCTCATGGCGGATTCGATGAAGTCCATGATCCGATCGAACTGTGTCCGGCTGACGATCGCCCCCATCGTGGTCTCCGGCTCTGTCGGAATGCCTGGCTTGTACCGTTCGACAGCCGCTTTGAGATGCGAGATGACCGCATCGTGGATGTCTACATGCAAGAAAGCGCGGCTCGTCGATCCGCAAGATTGCCCGCACCAGCCGAAATTCATGCCGCCGACGATCGCATCGGCGATCATCTTCGGATCGCTGTCCGGATAGGCGATCAGCGCGTTCTTGCCGCCGAGTTCGAGCAGCACTGGTTTGACGGTGTCGCTCGCGCTGCGCATCACCGCCCGGCCCGCGGGTACGGAGCCGATGAGTGTGACCTTGGCGACGTCGGGATGTTCGGCCAGCCCAGCTCCTGCCTCGACGCCGCCCGGCAGAACATTGAACGTGCCTTTAGGCAGCAGGCCATCGATGAGCTCCGCCAGCCGCAGCGAAGACAACGGAGCCTGAACCGGCGGCTTGATGATGACGGCATTGCCTGCGGCCAGAGGCGCTGCCATCTTTCCGCCGCAGAACATGAACGGGTGATTAAAGGCAAGAATCCGTGCAACCACGCCCATCGGCTGGCGTAGGGTCATGTTGATGCGCTCTGGTCCCATAGGGATCGTATCGCCCTTCATTTCGGTCACAAGACCGGCGAAAAACTCCATCTGCGCTGCCGCAATCGCGGCGTCGCCGCGCATTTCAGTATAGGGGTTGCCACAGTTTGCAGCGTCCATCATCGCCAGTTCATCGCCATGCTTTCGCAAGAGATTTGCGATTTCCTTCAGGATACGTGCGCGTTCCAGCGGCACAACATCCCGCCATACCTCGAACCCTTCTTTCGCTGCCGCAACCGCCGCATCGACATCGGCGCGACTTGCCGTCGCAACCGACCCGATCCGCTCGCCGGTTCCTGGGTTGAAAGTGTCTTCGTACTTTCCCTCTAGTGGCGGCACCCATGCGCCGCCGTAGTAGAGATGGGCTGGTTCTTGAAGAGAGAGCTTCGCGTCTAGTTTCAGATTTTCCATCTAAGGTATTCTCCCGGCTTGAGGCCCTAATAACTTAGACTTCTAAATAATGTCAATCAGAGAACCCGCCCGAGGGCCGATTGGACGCCAAGCAAGTGCGGCAAGTATGTTTCAATCGTCTGCTTCGGTGTCCAGCCGGCAGACGACAAACCGATATTGAGAGCAGCGACGGTCAAACCCTTGCGATCATTCAGCGGAACAGCGATTGACCGTAAACCCGTTTCCACTTCCTGGTCCACAAACGCATATCCGTCCTCTCTCGCAGCATCGATCCGGCACAAGGTCTGAACTGGGTCGAGTATTGAGAACTTGGTCCGCGGGGTAAGGTCCGAGCGTCTGACAAGCAGGTCAGCCTCTTCGCGAGGCAGCGCAGCCAACAGAACCCTTCCCATCGAGGTGCAATGGGCGGGGAGTCGTGACCCAGGCATGAGCCCGATGGACATCACACGTTTCTGCGCCGCGCGCGCGATATACACGATCTCGGTCTCATCGAGCAGTGCCACGGAACAGCTTTGACCAATTTGCTCGGAGAGTTGGTCAAGCCAAGGTTGGACAATCTGCGAGAGCGGTAGGGAAGCAAGTGCGGCCACTCCGAGCCGTAGGATGCGCGGGGTAAGAGTAAAAAACTTACCGTCATAGTCGGCGTAACCTTCGCGGTGGAGCGTCAACAGTACGCGTCGCGTAGCAGCGCGATCCAAGCCACTGGCGACGGCAGCTTCGGATATCGAAAGACGCGGGGATGTGGGTCCGAAGGCTTCGATCACTTTCAGCCCCTTGGCGAGCGAGGCGATGTAGTCGGTGGGATTGTTCAACATGCGAACGTTGATATACACATGTTGAAAAAAGATCAATATATGAACATTTTACTCGCTACGGCGGTAATCTAGGGATATTTCGAAGTGAATGTAAGGAGGATCCTGATGAACAAAACATCGCCCAGCCTCGCTGACGCGGTTGCGGATATCCCCGATGGCGTACAGGTTATGATCGGTGGCTTTGGAGGCTCCGGAGCCCCGATCGAACTGATCCACGCTTTAATCGACCGCTTTCGTGCCACCGGCAGCCCCAAGAATCTTACCGTGATAAACAATAACGCGGGAAACGGCGCGATCGGAATCGCCGCGATGATCAAAGCGGGGATGGTCAGGAAGATGATCTGCTCTTTCCCGCGCAGCTCCAACGCCGAGGCATTCAACGAAAAATACCTGGCAAGCGAAATCGAGCTCGAGTTGATCCCGCAGGGTACATTGGCCGAACGCATTCGCGCGCGCGGAGCAGGCATTCCCGCTTTTTATACGCCAACTTCTTTTGGTACCGAGCTTGCCGAAGGCAAGCCGACAGAGACGTTCGACGGCAAGATGTACGTGCAAGAGTTGTGGTTGAAGGCCGACTTCGCCCTGATCAAAGGCCATGATGGTGACGAGACCGGCAACCTTACCTATCGTTTGGCTGGCCGGAACTTCAATCCGTTGATGGCGATGGCTGCCGATCGCACGATTGCGCAGGTCTCCAACCTCCGCGCACCTGGCTCCATCGATCCTGAGGCGGTAGTTACCCCCGGAATCTTCGTCGACAAGATTGTCGAGGTTCCCGCGCCTCAACAAGAAGAAGTACTCGTGCGTAGGGGGGTGGTCTACTGATGTCCGGTTTCAATTTAATGGAAGACAAACTGACGAACGCGCAGATCGCGTGGCGTGCCGCTCAGGATATCGAAGATGGTTCCTATGTGAACCTCGGTATCGGATTTCCCGAGATGATCGCCAAGTTCCAGCCCGATGGCCGCGATGTAACCTATCATACCGAGAACGGCGTGCTGGGATTCGGAAAAGCCCCTGCGGAGGGACAGGAAGACTGGGATCTTATTAATGCGGGCAAAAAGGCGATTACATTGAAGCCCGGTGCATCCTTTTTCCATCATGCCGACAGCTTTTCGATGGTGCGCGGTGGCCACCTCGATCTGGCCGTTCTTGGCGCGTATCAGGTCGCCCAGAACGGCGATCTGGCGAACTGGCGCGTAGGCACCAAAGGCGTGCCGGCCGTGGGTGGAGCAATGGACCTTGTGCATGGGGCCAAGCGTGTGGCGGTTGTAACTGACCATGTAACCAAGGATGGCGGCCCGAAACTGGTCGAGGCCTGTACTTTCCCGCTGACAGGCGTCGGGTGCGTGACCCGCGTCTACACCTCTCTGGCCGTGATTGACATCGAAGATAGCAAATTCGTGCTTCGTGAAAAACTGCCGGGCATCACTTTGGACGCCTTGCAGGCGGTGACTGGCGCGACGTTGCACATTGTTGGCGAAGTTGCCGAACTCAATGTTCCCGAGGGAATCTCATGACTGACGTATACATATGCGACTACATCCGCACACCAATCGGCCGCTTTGGCGGTGCGCTTTCCTCCGTCCGCGCTGACGACCTTGCCGCGATTCCGCTTCGGGCCATTGCCGCGCGCAATCCGGGCCTCGACCTTGCCGCGATCGACGAGGTGATCTTCGGCTGCGCCAATCAGGCTGGCGAAGACAACCGCAACGTCGCCCGCATGGCGCTGCTTCTCGCAGGCTATCCCGAGACGGTGCCGGGTACGACGATGAACCGACTTTGCGGCTCGGGTATGGATGCGGTCATCACTGCAGCTCGGGCGATCAAATCCGGCGAGGCCGAGCTGCTTGTCGCCGGAGGGGTAGAGAGCATGTCGCGCGCGCCATTCGTGATGCCCAAGGCCACCTCCGCCTTCTCGCGGGCCAATGAGGTCCACGACACCACTATCGGCTGGCGTTTCGTTAACAAGCTGATGAAGGAACAATATGGCGTCGACAGCATGCCCGAGACGGCAGAGAATGTGGCCGAAGATTTTGGCATCTCGCGCCCCGATCAGGATGCCTTCGCCTTGCGCTCGCAGCAGAAAGCGGCCAAAGCCCAAGTCAATGGCCGTTTGGCCCAGGAGATCGTGCCGGTTACGATCCCGCAGCGCAAAGGTGATCCTCTGGTCATCGACACCGACGAGCATCCGCGTTCCACGACTACATACGAAGGCCTGAAAAAGCTTCGGCCCTTCGTGAAAGCCGATGGCACTGTGACAGCGGGCAACGCCTCTGGCGTGAATGACGGGTCTGCCGCTTTGATCCTTTCGACGAAAGAAGCTGCCGAAAAGCATGGGCTTAAGCCGATCGCCAGAGTGCTCGGCGGGGCGACCGCCGGCGTGGCGCCGCGCATCATGGGCTTCGGCCCGGTTCCGGCCTCGAGAAAGCTTCTGGCGCGTCTTGGCCTGCGCCAAGAGGAGTTCGCAGTGATTGAGCTTAACGAAGCTTTCGCCTCGCAGGGCCTCGCCACGTTGCGTAATCTTGGGATTGCTGATGATGACGTGCGTGTGAACCCCAATGGCGGGGCAATCGCGTTGGGTCATCCGCTGGGCATGTCGGGTGCGCGGATTACTGGCACCGCGATGCTTGACCTCAAGCCTGGTGAGAAATCGCTATCCACCATGTGTATCGGTGTAGGACAGGGTATTGCTATTGCGCTAGAAGCCGTCTGACTGGCTCAACGACGGGCGCAATCCTCTTCAACCCGCCGGTGTAGAAGCCGCGCCAGCAGATCGGCATGGCTGTCTTCGTCGAACGTGAACTTGCGTGTCAGACCTACCGCCCCGGCCATGTAATCCGACTTTAGATCGAGCGCAGCAAGGCTGCCGCGCGCAATTTCCCGCGCCACGACGCCGCGCGAGATGAACCAGAGCATCTCAGAACCTTCGAGAAGCGTTTGCGCCGCCGGCAGGGCCACCGTCTCGAACACCGGTGTGAGATCGGATAACCCCATCGCGGCAAGGTATTGATCCACGCTCTGACGGATGATCGCGCCAGGGTTGGGCAGGATGAGGGGATAGCGTAGCAGAGCGTCGGTCACCGGCAGATCCAGCGCTGGATGTCCGGCGCGCGCCACCAGCAAGATCGGCTCGTCATAGAGATACTCGAAAGACAGGCCTGCCATGTCGGCTGCCCGTGGCATGCGCCCGACCATAAGGTCAATCTTGCCGCCGCGCAGTCGTTCGAGCAGGTAGTGGTTCGGCCCAGTGATTATACCGATCCGCGCATCCGGGCGCGCCTGCGAGAATGCAAGAGCGACCGAGGGGAAGAACCCACCGGCCACGGTCGGCAGCAACCCAACCTTCACCAGCCCCGCCGCCACCTGCCCCGACAGGTCGCGCACCCCTGCCTCGAGGCTTTGCAGCGCGGCGCGGGCATGAGCACGAAAATTCTCTCCTGCCGGGGTTAAGACGGCCCGCCGCCCTGTACGCTCGAAGAGATGCGCGCCAAGCAGCCCCTCCAGTTCCGAGATCGTTTTTGACAGTGCCGGCTGCGACACGTTCCGTTGCCGCGCCGCAGCAGAGATTGTTCCGGCTTCAGCAACGGTCAGGAAAGCTTCGAGATGGCGCAGTTTCAGACCATTAGGTATATTCATTTGGTTATAGTTTTTAGCCAAGATCATATTTTTGTAAAGGGAAAAGTTATGCCAAATTATCGGCAGGAGGATACCATGCAGGCATTGAAACGCGATTGGGGCACCACGCATCTGCGCGCCACTGACGGCGAAGGTGTCGCGCTTGTCTTCATCAATTCGCTCGGCACAGACCTGCGGATGTGGGACGATGTCGTCGCGCTTCTACCCGCGGGCTGGTCGAACTTGCGCATGGACAAGCGCGGTCACGGGCTGAGCAGTACCGCGCCGCAGGGATATGGCATTCCAGAGCTGGCCGAGGACGTGCTGGCCGCGATGGACCATATCGGTCTCGCTCAGGCGGTGATCGTCGGTTGCTCCATCGGCGGCCTGATCGCGCAGCACATCGCGCTCATGGCGCCGGATAGGGTGATCGGCTTGGTGCTTTCGAATACCGCCCCAATGCTGGGAAATGCGGATAGCTGGCTGAGTCGGATCGAGGGTGTACGCGCTAATGGCATGGCGGCAATGGCAGACGGCATCCTACAGCGGTGGTTCGGCCCCGATATGCTTGCGACTCTTGAAACCGATCTGTGGCGGGCGCTGCTCACCCGGACAGATACGGAAGGCTATATAGCCACTTGCGCGGCGATCGCCGGCACCGACATCACCGACCGCCTTCGCGAAATCACCCAGCCCGCGCTGGTGATCGGCGGCTATCACGATCAGGCGACGCCGCCGGACGTGGTCGAAAAGCTCGCCGCCGCCCTGCCCCGCTCCGATTTTGTCATGTTCGACCGCTCCGGCCATCTGCCTGCGGTAGAGCAGCCAAAGGTATTTGCCCACACCCTGATAAATTTCGTGGAAAGGATCATCCCATGACAGAGACGTTCGACAAAGGCATGCAAGTGCGCCGCGAGGTGCTGGGAGACGCCCATGTGGACCGGGCAGAGGCAGGCAAGACCGAATTCGACTTGCCGTTTCAATCGTTGATCACGGAAAGCGCATGGGGAACTGTTTGGGCGTCGGAGCGGATCACCCGACGCGAACGCTCGATGTTGACCCTCGCACTGCTGGCCGCGACAGGAAATTTCGAGGAAATTCCAATGCATATCCGGGCTACCGCCAATACAGGTGCCTCGAAAGCGGATGTCGCCGAGGCGCTGCAACACGTCGCGATCTATGCTGGCGTGCCGAAAGCCAACCACGCGCTAAAGCTGGCCAAGCAGACTTATGCGGAAATGGAGGAAAGTATCTAATGACTGACCATGGACCACTGATTCCGCGCAACCGCGCGATCCACCCCGAGCCCTATGATCCTGGCTACAAAACGAGCGTCGCGCGCTCGCCCTTCCTGCCGTTGCTTTCGATGGAGAGCACCCCCTCGGAAGAGACTGGTCCGAGATTTGGCCACACTAAGCTCGGCGCGCTCGACAACAACCTGATCTTGAACTGGACAAAGGGTGCTGCTCCCGCCGTGGGCGAACGCATCCTGGTGCATGGCCGCTTGCTGGACGAGATGAACCGCCCGATACCGAACGCGCTAATAGAGATCTGGCAGGCTAATGCGGGTGGGCGCTACCGGCACAAGAAAGACACCTATTTCGCACCGCTCGACCCAAATTTCGGCGGCTGCGGTCGGACCATCACGGATGAAAACGGATACTACGAATTCTTGACCATTCGTCCAGGGGCTTACCCCTGGCCTAACCGTGCCAATGACTGGCGTCCGATGCACATCCACTTTTCGATATTTGGCCACAGCTTCGGCCAAAGGTTAATCTCGCAGATGTATTTCGAGGGCGATCCGCTCATCAATCACTGCCCGATCGCCGCGACCATCAAGGATCGCAGCCAGCTCGACCGGCTGGTCGCGCCGCTCGATTTCTCGAAATCGCGCCCACTCGATTTTCTCGCCTATAAATTTGACATTGTTTTGCGGGGTCGCCGTCAGACCATGTTTGAAAACAAGCTGGAGGGCATGTGAAATGGTTCAGAAACTTGAAACACTGATCGAAAGCGCCTCGCAAACGGCGGGTCCTTATGTCCATATCGGCCTGATGCCTACCTATGCGGGAAACGCAGGATACTATGACGAAGAGATTGGCACCACGCCTTTTCTGGATGAAAGCAAGGCCAAGGGTGAGATCGTTGAGATCGTTGGCTCCGTATTTGACGGCACCGGCTGGGCGATGCGAGATGCGTTGATCGAGAGCTGGCAATGCGATGCTGGGGGCGTGTTTCCGGGCGATAAAAGCGCCGATCCGGCCTTTACAGGCCATTGCCGCTTTGCGGCCGACGCGGAAAGCGGCGAGTTTACCTTGCGCACAGTCAAACCTGGCTCTTACCAGGGGCGCGGTGGAGTCGAGAGCGCGCCTCATATTTCCCTTTGGGTCGTCGCACGAGGGATCAACATTGGTCTCAATACTCGGATCTATTTCGAAGACGAGGACAACGCCAATGACCCGTTGCTGAACCGAGTCGAACAGCGTCCACGGGTGAATACCTTGATAGCCAAGAAAACCGGTAACGGCAAATACCGCTTCGACATACGCCTGCAGGGCGAGGGCGAAACGGTCTTCCTCGACATCTGACCAGATCGGGAAATGAGGTATCGAATAGGTTGGTCATCCCGCCCCTTTCGACGCACCATAAGGAGCTCGATATGAGCGCTTCAGTGTTTGAGAGTCCGTGGCTATCCGGTCTGTTCGGCGATGACGCAATGGCAGCGATCCTCGCCCCGGAACGGCAGCTTCAGCACATGCTCGCCTTCGAGGCAGCATGGTCGCGGGCATGTGGGCGGGCAGGACTGATTGACGCAACCCTGGCCGAGACAGCTGCACAAGCCATCGAAGTTGCCAATCCCGATCTAACCGATCTTACCAAGGGTACTGCGCAGGATGGTCTGCCGGTGCCGAGTCTGGTCAAACAGCTGAAGGCTATCGCACCTGGAGAAGCCGTCCACATGGGCGCTACTTCTCAAGATGTGGTCGACACCACGACAGTCCTGGTTCTGCGAGAGGCTTCATTGCTCATCACCAACAGATTGATTGAATTGGAGAAATTACTCAAGGGGCTAGAAGAGCGGTTCGGGGATGAACCGTTAATGGGGCGCACAAGAATGCAGGCCGCCACGCTAATCACCGTACGTGATCGGGTTCTACCCTGGAGATTGCCTTTGGCCGAGCATCGGGTGCGGCTGGATCAAATTCGCCCCCGTATCGAGCGGGTACAGATTGGCGGGGCCTCCGGCGACCGCCAGGCCCTTCGAAACAAGGCGGATGAAATTGTTGCCGATGTCGCCTGCCAGCTCGATCTGGCTCCGACTTACAAGGCCTGGCACACGATGCGTGACGGGATTGTGGAATATGCCTCTCTGCTTTCAATGATTTCTGGCACTCTCGGCAAGATTGGGCAGGACATCGCCCTTATGGCGCAGCAAGGCGTCGGTGCTATCGCGATTTCAGGTGGTGGAACTTCGTCCGCAATGCCACACAAGAACAATCCGATTTCCGCCGAGCTCTTGGTGACGTTGGCACGATTCAATGCGGTGCAGGTCTCGGCTATGCATCATGCTTTGATACATGAACAGGAACGGTCTGGCACAGCCTGGGCTTTGGAGTGGATGGTCCTTCCTCAAATGCTGATGGCAACCGCGAGAGCGTTGGATGCGTGCTGTTCACTCAGTCGATCAATAACAAGAATTGGTGAAGCAGAACCGAAAAAGTAAAACACCTGACGGGCCTGTTCCTGCGCATGCGACACGTTTTGTTTGTTCTGAAGGAGATTGGGCAGTCCGGTAAACGCCGTCCGGTCAATGCGAAGCTGGTTGCCGACCAAGTATCAGCCGCTCTCAAAGTCCCAACAGTTTCGGTAGGTCAGCCATATCAGTTAATCGGCGTGCCCCGAAGAGATTCTCTGGTTTCAAAGTCGCGTTCGGGTCGTAGGCAAAACAGGTCATCGCAGCGTTGGACGCCGCTTCGAATCCGCTTGCGCTGTCTTCGACTACCACGCAGTGCTCGGGCGCAACGCGATTCATTTCAGCCGCATGCAAAAACACATCGGGCGCGGGTTTACTAGCGCCGACATCATAAGCCGAATACATCTTTCCTTCGAACCAAGGAAGCAGACCCGACCGCTCCAGAGTGACATGCATCTTTGCCAGAAGCCCATTGGAGGCTACGCAGAGCGGAATGCCAGCCGACGAAATCATCGCCACCGCCTCACGGGCGCCCGGAATTGGCGCGACCTCTGTCCTGAGGGCGTCGAGAACGCTAACGTAGAAGTCCTGTGGCCATTTCTCAGTAAGGCGCAATCCCCTATCACTCACATAACGTTCGACATCATGTCTGCACTTGCCGACGAACAGACTGTGGCATTTGTCGAGTGACAAGCGCGCGCCACTCGAGAGCAAATATGCGTGCAAGACGCGATTGAAGATGGGCTCGGAGTCCACGAGCACACCGTCACAGTCAAAAATTACGAGTTTCGGAGTGCGTCGCGAAATTGGCAAATCTAGTTCCCGTCCTCTTTGTTTGGTTTTAGTCCTCCGAAAAGACTTGGAAGACTTTACGCCAAGTAACTGAATTGCGTCCGGCGTCACCCATCCACAAAGTTTTAGCCTATCGCCTATACGGAACCACAAATAGATGACCCCGGCACGCTTGTCACGCAAGGTAACCCGCATCAGGAAGAAATTCCATAGGTCACATATATTTAACCGGTTACAGGCAGTAGATGAGTTCGGCAACAGTTTGTCTTCAAACCAATTTTCACTGTTCCCATAATATTGGGAAGCTGATATACTGCTGCAGATATGGACGAGCTTTGAACCCTTAATTGCTGAAAATCCACAGGTTGCAGATTGAAGGATTCTTTCGGCGTGCCTTAATAGTTCACCGCGATCCGCGGTCACATCAAATCTTATGATCGCTTGTCTTCGCGCTGCGAGATATTCCGGCGGAGGTGAACCGGCGATGTTTGGAGGCTGCCTCTTTGACCGGTCTTTGTGAATCTCGCCATAACCACTGTCGAGAATCGGCAATTCGCTGGCAAGGCTGCCCGTCCGATCTACCATCTTCCGTTTATGCGAGAAGGCCCCACTAAGTCTGGTTGCGAAGGCGGGATCGTTCTTCTCCAACAACGCGGTTGCGATCAAAGGTTGGGTCATTCCGAGATTGATGGCAGCGAGGGCTTTGAAGCGATCTATTCGGTTCTGGGAAAAGCGCGCACCGTGACGGAGTTCCGGCGCGAGCACAGCAGCGACTTGCAGCGTCAGATCCATCCGTCGACTAGCATGGCGGTCCCCGTGTTGATTGGCTAGCATCAACCGCTTCGCACCTTCTTGGGCGCGGGCGCCAAGCCGGTTGGGATGGTTCACATGTGCCGCTGGATCGCGGCCCACTGGCGACAGTTCGGACCCGCAGATTTCGCATCGCAATGACCATGCGAAGCGCCAATGGCGAAGCGATATCCCAGGCTGACTGTGTGCACATGCCGGGCATCTCTGAAAATCCGACCACGAAATGCACTCGATCGGGAAATCAGCCTGTCTCTAGATCAACATGCTGTCGAGCTCCTCGGGAGGGAGACGTATCGTTGCACAGAACCCGCCGATGTCTACGCCAGCTAAATCTGATTGCGTTTCCGGAGGACGTTCTTGCGCAAAGCCCAGATATCGGCAGAGCTCTGAGACCAAACAATATTTGGCCTCTGCTAGGCGGGCGATTCAGCTGCACAGCAGTTCGTCCTGAAAAGGTGCCGGACACCTTGGCAGAGGTTTGCAGGTCACTAATATGCCGGTTATGGTTGGTTCCGAACGGTCCAGCTGTGCTTGGCCCAGACCGGTTGCCAGGATTGGACGGCCTCGTCCGTGATCCGTTCCTTTCCTGTCTCGATGGCGTCGATGGAGAGCGCTTTGATCATTGTGAACACAAGCGATGTGACGCCACCTGTAATACCAAGAATGATACGTGGAGACTGAACACTCAGACCAGATCCGCGCTCCAATTGCATGGCAGCGATCAGAGTCTGGACCAACCGGGAAAACTCAACATCGTCATCCCAGAGTGGCAGAAAATGTTCGTCCATCCTTCGCGCAAGTTGCCCCTCACCGCGAACCGCCTCAGCAGCCTCATTAACACCAAAGACGACAAGTGATGCGCACAGATCGTTGGAAATGAAGCGTAGCATGTTCAAGAACCGGCGTTGTTCCCGATAACTTCCTGGTCTTCCCCCACTGAAGTGGTCCTCCGCTATGTTTAGGAAAAACGGAGGAAACACATGGCCAACAAGCGACCGAAGCCCGAGGAAATTGTAACGAAGTTACGGCAAGTTGAAGTTCTGACAGGGCAAGGCATGCCGCGTCTGGATGCGATCCGGCAGATTGGCGTGACTGAACAGACCTACTACCGCTGGAAGAAGAAGTACGGTGGAATGGGCACGGACCAATTGAAGGAACTGAAGCGTCTGCAAAAAGAGAACGAGCGTTTGCGCAAGGCCGTTTCTGATCTGACGCTGGACAAATTGATCTTGGCGGAGGCAGCAAAGGGAAACTTCTAAGCCCCGCTCGTCGCCGTGCCTGCATTGATCGTGTTCGAGCTGAGCTGAACGTCTCGGAACGTCGGGCTTGCCGCGTTTTGAAACAACACCGATCCACGCAACGGAAGGTGCCTGTCGGTCGTGCTGATGAAGAGCTGTTGGTGGCTGATATGATCGAACTGACCCGGCAATATGGTCGATACGGCTATCGTCGGATCGCAGCGCTGCTGAGAGATGCGGGCTGGCATGTGAACGACAAGCGCGTCGAAAGGCTGTGGAGACGAGAGGGGCTGAAAGTGCCAATGAAACAACCAAAGAAGGGGCGGCTCTGGCTGAATGACGGATCGTGCGTTCGGCTGCGGCCGGAGCATCGCAATCATGTCTGGTCCTACGACTTCGTGCATTGCCTTACTGATGACGGAAAGGCGTTCCGCACGCTCAACATCATCGACGAATATAGCCGGGAGTGTTTGGCCATCCGCGTGGATCGCAAGCTGAACTCAGGCAACGTCATCGATGCCCTGAGCGATCTGTTCATCCTGCGCGGTGTGCCCTCGTTCATTCGGTCTGACAATGGTCAGGAGTTCATTGCTCTAGCCGTGCAGAACTGGATCAAAGCCGTCGGCGCAAAGACAGCTTACATTGAACCAGGGCAGCCCCTGGGAGAACGGTTATTGCGAAAGCTTTAACGCCCGGTTCCGCGATGAGTTCTTGAATGGCGAGATCTTCTACAGCCTGCGTGAGGCGCAAATCGTGATTGAAGCATGGAGAAAACACTACAACACAAAACGACCTCACAGTGCTCTGGGCTACCGCCCTCCGGCCCCGGAAACCATCATCCAGATGGACCCAAGGCCAGTCATGCACTAACATTCAAATTGGACCTCTCAGGTGGGGCTGATCAGGCGAAACGTTTGACCCTGCATAGAGCGGTAGTTTGAATGCCTTATCGATGCCCAATCTTAAACTCCCTTCATTGCCGGACGGATTTTGTTACGACTTTTCGTCAAAAAACTTTCCTATTGAATGCAGCCTCGATTGCAAGACTATTATAGTATGAAGTAAGCCGAACTCACTGGACATGATCAACGCATCGGCAGACCAATTTTGGTACACGGTGCGCTGAAGAACAAACGCTTAGAAAACACCTATAGTCTTGATATTGCTAAATAATTTAACGGCGGATTAAGTATGAACTACTCAATGAGCAGGTTTCCTTCAGTCCTCATGAACCTCAGATTTTGATTGACGAAGAGAGATAGTATTGTGTCAGCAAAAGACCATATAGAACATGAAGCTACTGCTAACCAGTGCCGAGAACCTATTGATTGATTGCCTAGTAGGAAACAAAGAAAATTGCAAAAGGCACCATCTCATGACAGTGATGGTGCCTTTTCATCTATACCGCGGGAGGAAATACGGCACAGAGCTATATTTGGCCTCCTAGTATAGACACAAAGGACCAAACTCGCTCATATCATGCCAGCAATGCTACGTTGCAGCAATTAGTCTTGGAGTGAAGATCTCCTATTTTTCGATCAACGTTCAAAACTTATTCAACCATTTCAAATTATGCTGCTCAACTGAGCACATTTTAGAATGAACTTCCTGCCATTGTATTGTGATCCGCCCCCAAATTTAGGTGTCCGTCGTCAAAATATTAAAGCTAAAGATCGCTTAAATTAAGTAAAATTTCGTCTATTTGACTTGTGCGAGAATTCTTAGCGTTGGCTGTGACTAAACCCCACAAAATCCGGCCATTGAGGTTTTTGTAATTCATCCAATTAACGTATGGACGATGCCGCGCAGACTTTCAACGAATAGCTCATCCGAATAATCAAAGTATTTGAAGTGATTTCAAACATGCAAGGTTCGTGCCATGGCCAGAGTATCGGCGATCCCAATCTCTTATAATACAAAGCAGAGTTTTGCGGATTGAAGGTGTCAGAAACCAAAAAGCTGCGCGGATTGGAGACCGAAAAATGAAAGCGCGAGCGCATATTGGCTGATGCAATACTCGACAATGTTTCTTTGAAGGATCTTGCGACAAGTCACGCTGATCATACTTCACAAGCAGCGCACCCTACCCGCAGCCGACCATCAACGTGAAGGTTTCACTCCAGTGATGGTCCCCAGAAAACGTGACGTCACTACAATAGAGTGTCCGTCATCAGAGAGTTTGGCTCATCTGGTTGTTGTGATTATGCGGCGCGTTTTCTGTGATGCAAGCGTCGCGCTTCGAAGGTCTTCTGTTTAATCCTTTCTCGTCGTTTTAGAATGGCTTTGTCACGTCCGAAGTAGACATCGGCGGGTGTGACGTTGTTCAGGCTCTCGTGATAGCGTTGGTGATTGTAGTGATCGACGAAGGCTTCGATCTGAGCTTCAAGATCACCGGGCAGGAAGTAGTTTTCCAGCAGGATGCGGTTCTTCAATGTCTGATGCCATCGCTCGATCTTGCCTTGGGTTTGCGGATGATATGGCGCACCGCGAGAGTGCTTCATGCCCTTGTCCTGCAACCACTCGGCCAGGTCGCCCGAGACGTAACTTGAGCCGTTATCGCTGAGCAAACGTGGCTTGTGAACGACGTGAACCTGATCACAACCAGATGCCTGCAAGGCCAGATCAAGGGTTTCTGTCACATCCTCAGCCCGCATGTTCGTGCAGAGTTTCCATGAGATGATGTAGCGACTGTAATCGTCCAGAACTGTGCTGAGATAAAACCAGCCCCAACCCAGAACCTTCAGATAGGTAAAATCGGTTTGCCAAAGCTGGTTTATGGCCGTTGTCTTATGCTCAAATTCATTCGCGGCTTTCAGCACGATGAAAGCAGGGCTGGTGATCAGGTCGTGCGCCTTGAGCGTGCGATACACTGTAGATTCCGACATCGAGACCTTTGTCCGCCATTGGTCCGAGGACAATGGTCGAGGGTACCGTTCTCGGTCTGAGAACGTGACAGCCAGCTCACGCGGCGATAGCTCCGTTTCTTTCAGAGCGAGTTTCACAACCTTGCGCTTCACTTCGGTGGGCACTCGGTTCCAGACATGCTTTGGTTTGGGAGACTGATCATGCAGACCAGCCTCACCGCGCTGCAGATACCGATCATACCAGCGGTAGAATGTGGTGCGGGGAATACCCAGTGTCGCGTTGCCCTTAAATCTGAGACACGACGCGTTCGGGGATATTTTTTGCCCTTAATTATGAGATTCCACTGCCATCGCGCCTATGCTTTTCG
>NZ_SOAP01000007.1 GCF_004364805.1 Pelagimonas phthalicica | reverse complement strand
TGTCGGCGCTGGTGAATTTGATGCAGTTCGTGGTCATTGCTCTTCTCCTTGTTTGCGTTGCAATGATGGTCACCTTGCAGCTGGCCAAGGCCCGGCCACACCGAAGGCGGAGCGCAGCGGAGAGGGGCAGGCGCCGGTCTTTTTGGTCCGCGCGGAATGACCCGCAGGGTCAGGGGAAAAAGATCGGCGACAACCTTTGTGGACGGGACGACAGCTGCGACCAGCATGTCATGCAACTCAGACAAAGGGAGAAGTGCGGTGGCCATGAAGGAAAGTAGGGGAACAGACGAGAGAGATGCCGCAAGGAGTAGGGATTGTCTTCTCGTCCATCCAAACTTCAAGACTCTTCGAAGACCAAAGCCGTCAGATCACAAATCGATGGCAACGGCAGAGCATTCGCCCATCCTTCCGTGGCATCACAGGGGCGTTTGCGTTCGCATTCGGAGATGCAGGCGTCCAGATACCATCGAGTTGCCAGACACTCATCCGCTCTGGTGCCCGACTAATGGCCAGACCTGGCTCTGAGATTCTTCGCGTGTCGCTGTTATCCTCAGACCAATGGAAGTGTCCTGAGCCAGAGATAAAAACGAGGTCATAGCGCGCTCAACAACTCGATTGCATGTGCCAGTGGTAACGCTCGAATGTCCTTCGCGACGGGGACCTCATGCTCACCGGCATAGACCAGGAGCTTTCGGTTGGCTCCAATGTCCTCGGCCCCTGTGTGAAATCCTCTCGAAACCTTTGGTGCAGTCGTCCGTTTGATCTCAACAGCCCAGATGTCGCCGCTTGGCAAACGCAAAACCAAGTCGAGTTCAGCACCGGCCGAAGTGCGATAGAAGAAAGGTTCGGTGCCTAAAGGGGCGGCAGCAAGAAGCGCCTCGATACAGAACCCCTCCCAACTGCCACCGACGACCGGGTGCCCGAGCAAGCCTTCTGTCGTGCCGATGCCCAACAGCGCATGCACGATGCCGCTGTCTCTCACATAGACCTTTGGCGATTTCACCAGACGCTTGCCGACATTCTCGTGCCAGGGCTGCAGGCGTCTCACCAGCATGAGATCGACGAGCAGATCGAGGTAGCGCCCAACGGTCTGGCCGGACACGCCCAATCCCTCGGCAAGGGCCGCGGCGTTCAGAAGGCCGCCCTGGACATGCGCAAGCATCGTCCAGAACCGCCGCAAGGTCGCTGCCGGAATCCGAGGTCCGAGGGCAGGGATGTCTCGCTCCAGATAGGTGCGCAGGAAATCCAGACGCCAGTCCATACTTGCCCGATCGCTCGCGGCCTGAAAGCTGTCGGGAAAGCCGCCGCGCAGCCAGAGCAAGTTCAACTGATCGGCCCCCACCTCGTCAGGCTGCAAGGGGGGCATTTCAACATATCGAACACGACCGGCGAGGGATTCCGCCGTTTGGTGCAAGAGGATATTGGAAGCCGATCCCAATAGCAGGAACTGTCCCGTCCGAAACCCGGCCCGCCGACGCTGATCGATCTGGCCGCGCAAGGTTCTGAAGAGGTCAGGCATCTGCTGCACCTCGTCGAGGATGACGAGTTTGCCCGCCTGTTCGTCCAGATAGAGATCTGGTTCAGTCAGGATTTGCCTGTCCGCCTCACGCTCAAGGTCGAGATAGACAGATGGGCGCTCTGATGCGATGTCGAGTGCAAGTGTTGTCTTTCCGACCTGTCGGGGGCCGAGAAGGACCACAGCCGCTTGGCTCTCCAAGGAAGACTGAACGAATTGTTGGGTCTTGCGTTTGTACATACCTTGCAATTACTCCACGATACGGAAGATTTGCAAGGTTAATCTTACCTACGGCCATAGCTAGTTGCTCAAGCCGAAGTATCTTACTGCCCCAGCAAAACAGCCGTGGCCAAGGAGCATCGACGCAAAATGAGTGCATTCAAATCTGTATCCAAGGGCCTCGAAGAGGCTCTGGCCTTCGCGAATGGCGATTTGGCCGACGCCAAAGTGCATGAAGTGTCCGTGGCGGAGGTCGATGTCGCCGAAGTCCGGCAACGGACGGGCCTGTCCCAGGCCGAGTTCGCCAAGAGCATTGGCGTCGCGAAAGGTACGCTCCTGAACTGGGAACACGGGCGCCGGCACCCGACAGGCCCAGCACAGGTTCTGCTGGCATTGATCGCCAAGAAGCCTTCCGTCGTACAGGACCTCTTGCGCGGGGCGTGAACCGGGGCCTAAGCCCCGATCCTCTTGATGCGGATTCCGAGCTTGCGGGCCTTGTCGACGATGTTCTCGGTGATGCCCGAACCGGGCGTGGCAATCAGACCCTGTGGCATGGTTTCGAGCATCTTGTCGTTGCGCTTGAAGGGGGCAGCCTTGCCATGGCTCTTCCAGTCGGGTTTGAACGCCACCTGCGTGACACCACGGGTATCTGCCCAGCGGGCAGCGATCATCTCGGCACCTTTTGGTGTGCCGCCGTGTAAAAGAATCATGTCTGGGTATTTCGCATGGGTGGCATCGAGGACGGACCAGATCAGGTCGTAGGCGTGATAGTCCCCGCCCGAGAAGGCGATCCGCGTGCCTTCGGGGCAGTGAACCTCGGTCTCCTTGCGCCGCTTGGCCGAGAGATAGGCCCGGCTGTCCACCACGGCGGAGGTGAGACCGCGATGCGAGACCTTGGATCCGGTGCGGGGCAGCCAGGGTGAACCGGTGGCGGCCGAGAAGTGGTCCACGGCCAGATCGCGCATCTGCTCGAAAGCGTCGCGATGGTCCCAGAGCTTAAGCCCGATCAACTGGAGGCGTTCCAGTTCAACCGAAGCGACCTCGGAACCGTCCTGGATGGCCAAACTTTCCCGGACCTCGAATTCGTTATCGTCGAGAAGCTTCTGGATATGGGCAAGCCGGCGATGGAAGATCGAGGTGAGGGACCAGAGCATCTCTTCGAGATTGTCTTCCAACTGGCTGCCGGTGAGGAGGCCGATAGTGGTGTCGAAAAGTGTCGCCATGGCGAGCTCGACCTCGTCAGGCTGGGGCAGGGGGCGATGATCGGTCTCGCCGGGTCCTGGTGTTGCGCCATGAAGTGCGAGGTGGTCGAGGATGGCGGAGGTTACGCCGGTTTCCTCGGGGATGTCTGTCTGATGGGGCATTGTCTGGTTCCTCTGATTGATCTGACCCGATTTGGATGGGGCGATAACAGGACCGGCGGCGACCGGGCCGCATCCGTCAGGATCGGAGCGCAGCGGAGAATGCGCCCAGGGCCGGAAAATTGCTCCCGCGAGGAATGAGCCGAAGGCTCAGGGGAATTTTCTGGTGCGGGGCGCATTGCTGTCCGGGCGAGGAGCACTCTGCTCCGACCCGCCGGTCCATCGCTCCTCTTTTCCAAACGGGTTCAGATCGAACCCGCGGAACCTTTGCCCTGTCGGACGTCACTTATGGGGCTGGCGCTCACCCGTCCTCGATCTCCAGACCTTGTACTTTCATGGCCTCAAGCAACGACCGGCGCAGCGCATCTTTGCCAAATGCCCGCAGATCGTCGTTGAAATCGCCCATGTTTGGCACGAGACCACCACAGGCAATACCAAGCGATTCCAGTTGGTTACGCAGTCTCAGTGATGCGGTTCGTCCCGCTTCGTCATTGTCCCGCGCGATCCAGATACGCTTGATCCCCGGCGGCGGGATGAAGAGGCCGAGATGGGTGGCAGTGAGACAGGAGGCGAGGTCAAACTCGGAGAGAGCCGTGCCGACCGAGAGGGTGTTCTCGAGACCTTCACCGACGATGAGATCGCTGCGCGCCTTGCCGGACCAGAAGCGGATGGCATGGCCGTGCAGCTGTCCGAGGATCCGCTTCGGGCTCTCGATCTCGGCCAAACCGCCGGTGGACGGGTCGAGATAGAAGCGTGCGCAGCCGGTGATCTGGCCCCGATTGTCGGTGATCTTCGCGAGCAGGGCAGGGGCCCTTTGCGGCGGATCGGCGTCGTCCTCGCCCTGCCGCAGGAAAACCCGCGGGTGATAACGCAGCGCCGGACCCAGCCGTGTGATCCCGCGCCCCTGCAGATAGGTGGCAGCCAAGGTGCCGAGAACCGGCTTGCCAGCGGCAAAGAGCTTCCGCGCCCGCGCAATGCGTTTGCTAGAGGCAGCATCGGGGCACTCAGCCCTTTGGGTGTCACAAGGTAAGGAAGGGCAGGGGGCCTCGCCGAGAAAGGACCGGGCCTCCCTCAGCGTTTCCTTGAGCGTGACCGAACCAAGCCGTTCATGCATCAGGTCAATCAGATCGCCATACTCACCGGTCGCGAAATCGGTCCAAGATCCGGCTTTGCGCCCACCCTGAGCTTGCAGCCGGATGGCGAGGCTCTGACCCTTTGCGCCCGAAGTGTCGCCAACCTGCCAATAGTTGCCCTGCTTGGACCCCTCGGGGAAATACTGGCGGCAGAAACTCTCGGCGCGGTCTGCAAGATCAGCCGAGAGGTCTGCGATGCTGCGCCGCGCGCTCATGCGGCTGCATCCGCTGCGCTTGCGCCAACCGGATGCGCGGCAAGGACCCGCGCCAGCACCTCGGTGCAATCCACCGGGATGAACACCCGCGTCTTCCACTGGATCACCTCGGTGAAACAGCCCAAGGCCTTCAATGCGGGCAGTGCCGCGCCCGACGCTCCGATCAGCTCGAGCCTCGGCTGTCCCATGACCAGAGAGCGACGCAACTGGTAGCCCCCAAGCAGGCTGAGGGTCGTCTTCGCGTCCATGACCGCGCCGAACACCTCCTGCGGCGTCATCTCAATCTGGCAGTCGAGACCAAGGCGCGCATAGACATTGAGAAGCTGTTCCTGGCTGACCAAGCGGCCGATGGCGCGCTCCCCGTCCTCGGTCTGCAGACGATAGATCCGCATGTTGTCGGCGGGCAGCCGGTCCCAGATCGGCAGGAGGAGGCCGCAGATCAGCGTGATCTTCGATGTAGTGAACTCCGGCACCGCGTCGACCTCGGCCTGCCAGAGCTGCTCGAACATCGCATCATCGATCTCTTCCCAGTGCGACTTCGAGAACTCGGTCAGCGCGAGGATTTCGGTCGCCATGGGCCGCAGGAGCTTCACCCGCAAGATCGGCACGCCATCCTCGTCCATGAAGGCCGGCGCTTTCACCATCAGGGCCGCGCGTTTGGAGGTCTTGTTCCAGCACAGCGTCGCGCCTCTTGTGTCGGCGCAGATGGCTTTGACGCGGGGCAGAGTGAGCGGATCGTTGCGATCGATACGCTCCACGGTCAGCGCAGTTGCCGTCGCGCCCGTCGCCTCATGCTCGAAGATGACCTTGCGATCAACGATCTCAAACTTCTCGGCGCGCAGGGTCTCTAGCCCGACATCGAGGGTGCCTGCCTGACGCGCGTCCTCAATTATCGCCGAAAGAAACCCGCCGAAGGCCTCGAAGATCGCGTCCTGCATGTCGATGCGGAGCGCGAGGCAGCGGTTCAGGAACTGCTGGATCGGCGGCAGGGTTTCCTTCATCGTGCCATCCGCCTCATCGAGCGTCAGCCCGGTCATCTCCTGGAACCTGGAGTAGGAGCAGGCGTCGATCTTGCCCGCGCGCAGCTTGTAGAAGAACTGCCGCAACGCCGCTCGTGCATAAGGGCTCTCGAGGTTGTCCTCGGCGCGGAACATGTTCTGCCCACCCGTCTCGCGTTGCCCCTTGGTGATGGCCCCGAGCGTATCGAGGCGGCGGGCGATGGTGGAGAGGAACCGCTTCTCACCCTTCACGTCTGTGGCAACGGGGCGAAAGAGCGGCGGCTGCGCTTGGTTCGTGCGGTTGGTACGCCCCAGCCCCTGGATCGCATTGTCGGCTTTCCAGCCAGGCTCAAGCAAGTAATGCACCCGGAGGCGCTGGTTCTTTGCACCAAGATCGGCGTGGTAGCTGCGCCCCGTGCCACCGGCGTCAGAAAAGATCAGGATGCGCTTGGCGTCATCCATGAAGGCCTGGGTTTCGCCGAGGTTGGAGGAGGCGGCTCGGTTCTCGACCTTGAGCCGCCCTTCACGCGTCCTCGCGATGCGCCGCTTGCGCCCCGTGACCTCGGCCACCGCATCGCCCCCGAAATGCCACAGGATCTGATCGAGCGCGCCCTGCACCGGGGCAAGGGCACCGAGATGCTCGACAAGCTCATCCCGCCGCCGCTCCGCCTCACGGCAGATAATCGGATTGCCATCACCATCGAGGGCGGGACGCGAGCGTAGGTCGCCGTTCTCGTCGGAGTAGGGCTCGAAGAGCTGCGTCGGGAAGCTGTGCATGAGGTAGTCCATGATGTTCTCGCGCGGCGTAAAATCGACCTGCAGGTCGTCCCACTCCGAGGGCGGGATCTCTTCGAGGCGCCGTTCCATCACCGCCTCGCTGGTCGAGACCACCTGAATCACGGCCGAATGCCCCGCGGCCAGGTCCGCTTCGATCGCATGGATGAGCGAAGGGCATTTCATGGCGGTGATGAGATGATTGAAGAAACGCTGCTTGTTGCTCTCGAAGGCCGAGCGCGCAGCGGATTTCGCCTGGGGGTTCAGCGTACCGGTCTCGGAGGAAATACCCGAGGCCTGAAGGGCGGCCTCCAAGTTGGTGTGGATGATCTGGTAGGCATCGGCATAGCTGTCATAGATCGCGATCTGTGCGGGCGTCAGCTCATGCACCAGCATTTCGTATTCGACCCCGGCATAGGAGAGGGACCGCGCAAGATAGAGCCCGAGCGCCTTCAGATCGCGCGAGATCATCTCCATGGCAGCAATGCCCCCGGCCTCCATCGCGGCAACGAACTCGGCCCGCGTCACGAAAGGGAAATCACCCGTGCCCCAGAGCCCGAGACGGGAGGCATAGGCGAGATTGCCGACCACCGTCGCGCCGGTCGCTGAGACGTAGAGCACCCGGGCATCGGGAACGGCATTTTGCAGCGCGAGGCCAGCAAGGCCTTGTTGGGATGCCTTCTTGTCGCCGCGGTCGGACTTTTCGCCGGCGGCATTCGCCATGGCGTGGCTTTCGTCGAAAGCGATGACCCCGTTGAACCCCTCGCCAAGCCAGGACGTCACCTGATCGAGGCGGGAGGCTTTCCCGTCGCGTTCAGCAGAACGCAGGGTGGCATAGGTGACGAAGAGGATGCCCTCTGGGAGACGGATATCGCTCCCCTGGCGGAATTTCGAGAGCGGCACGATATCGCTTTCACGCCCCCCAAGCGCCATCCAGTCGCGGCGCGCATCCTCGATGAGCTTGTCGCTCTTCGAGACCCAGACCGCGCGGCGTCGTCCTTGCAGCCAATTGTCGAGGATGATGCCCGCGACCTGCCGGCCCTTGCCGCAGCCCGTGCCATCGCCGAGGAACCAGCCCTTGCGCAGGCGAAAGGCACCTTCGTCATCCTCAGACGCTGCCATCAGCTGACCTTCGATCTCGCCGCGCTTGAACCAGCCCTTGAGATGCGTCTCGTGTGCATTGCCCGCGTAGATCACGCTTTCGAGCTGCGGCGCAGAGAGGAGACCGTCTCGAACGAGGGTCTTCGGCAGAACGGGGCGGTAGCTCGGCACGGGCGGCGGCACCGAGGCCATGGCGGCGGATTGCACAAGTGCTGTCGGATGCTCCGCCGCGCCGTCGATCCGGATCGCCTGCAGGTCATAGACCTCGTAGACCGTGTCCTGCAACGTGCCATAGGGTTCGCTCCAGGCTTTTGGCAAGTAGTCGAGCGGGGCCGTCTCGATGTCGTCGAACGGATGCTTCGCGCGTTCCTCGGCGAGCGCACGGGTTTCTTTGCGTGCTGCGTTGCGCAGGGCGTGGAGGTTGGTGCGGGTCGGCTGAGACGGGACCGAAAGGGCCGATGTGGTGGGGCAGGGCGGGGGGCTGCGGCGTTCCGGGCAATGGGCGAGTACTACGGAGAGAAGATCACTCGTGGTCGCGCAGATCGGATGATAGGCGGCGTCAATATCAGCCGGTGCGGTCTCTTCAGCACCAGCCGCGCGCTTATCGATTACCGTCAACCGCGTGTCGATCGTGGTGCCATGCCGTGCGAAGACCTTGCCGTCGATGGGGGCCGAAAACACGACATCGGCGCTCTGGCCGATCCGCTGAAATGTCGACTGGAAGGATTTCAAAGAGGGACGGAAGCTTTCGCCGGTGATGACGACAAGCCGCCCACCAGGCGCGAGGCGTGCCAGGGCGGAAAGCACATGCTGACTGGTCGCTTGCCTAAACCGGCCCTCGACATGGTTGGCAGCGGAAAACGGCGGGTTCATCACCACGACCGAGGGCGTGATCGAGCGATCAAGACGATCGTCGATCGAGGCAGCATCGTGGTCAGATACGGCGGCATCGGGGAACAACTGCCCCAGTAGGGCGCGGCGCGTGTCGGCAAGTTCATTCAGCGCCAACCGTGCACCAGCGATCTTTGCAAAGATGGCCAGCATGCCCGTGCCCGTCGACGGCTCGAGCATCAGGTCGTCGTCCCGAAACCCGGCGGCCTGCGCGACGATGGCCGCGAGGGGCAAAGGCGTGGAAAACTGTTGCAGACGGATACTGTCTTCGGAGCGGCGCGTGTGAGACGGGGCCAGAGCCGTGAAACGTTCGATCATGGTGAGGAAGGCCTGCGGCGACAGTGCCTGACGCTGCATCAGCGCGCCGTAGCGCGAGAGTATAAGGATTTGGGCGACCTCGGCCGCCTCATAGGCGTCTTTCCAGACCCAGGCACCACTTGTGTCACTGGCACCGCAAGCATCTTCCATCGCGGCGCGAAGTGCGGCGGCGTCGATGGACCTGCCTGCCTCGAAAACGGGGACGAGGATTTTCGCAGCCTGCATCAGGTTTTGGGCGAAGCGTGGGGCATCCGGCAGGGCAGGGGCTTCGGGCTCGGTTGCAAGTTGGACGGAATGGGGGTGAGCGTTCATCGGCAATCTCCGGGGTTGAGGGTTGGCCCCGAGCCCCGCGTGCACTCTCTCACCCGGGAGGGGTCACCCCTCCCGCCCTGTCTCTCACTCTTTCATGGCCTCGAAAACTGAAGTCTTGGCAGCGAAAACTTATCCACAAAATCTGGGGATGACGCTGTGGGCGTTGTCGCGCAAACCCATGCCAGGCTGCTGGGACACGGCCGTGCCTGCATTTTGGGCACCTCCAGCGAAACGGACCCGACACACAGCAAGCTCGGGGACCGAATGGTCAACGAGGAGAAATCGCAAGAGCTCAGAATGGGGATCTGCAAATAAAAAGGCGACATCCGGGAGGAGGTGGATGCCGCCGATTATTCCGGATCGGCTCAGGGAGGAGGAGAGAACCGATCACAAGAGCGAACATAGGAGCAATGCTGCAGTCGCACAATGGGCGGGCTATGACTTTTCTGCAATGCAGCAATGCATGTCCGCGATCGGGTGCTGCCCATAGTTCCGGTGTGTGGCGGCGAGTTATTCTATGGATATGCGGTCAATGCACCGGTCGCGGGTGGCGCATGGGGATCGGACCGAGGAACGGCATTCCGCGCCTCCGGCAAACAATGCGTCTCATAGGCGCCAACAAACCCCCAGCAAGCGTCGATCTCCTCGCCACCCTGTTCGACGATGTAACCATAGACACGCCCACCAAGGTAAGAATCGTAGTCGGCGGTCTCACCACGTAAGATGTCTACAGCCTGTTCGCGCAGGGCCTTGGTCACGCGTTTTACACCGAATTCCTTTCGGACCGCTTCGAGCGTCACGTAGACGTAACCGACCTGCCCAGAATCCCACGGGCAGTGGAACCCGACGGTGTTCATCGCGAGACCGGAATGGTCATAGAGAAACACAGGCAGAATGATTGCCTTCCGCTCGGCGCGGTCCCGCAGACGATCCATCGAGAGATCGCTCTGATCCGAGACGCCCGCAAGATCGCGCAGGAACGCCTCAGGGCTGTCGTACTGATGGCTGTCACCCAGCCGATAGCGGCGGTGCCAGCAGATCAGCGTACCGAGGTTGCACCACTCTCGTGGGTCCTCAGCGTCGGGGTCGTGGTAGATCTTGATCGTGTGGCCCTGGTGGACCTCCTCGTAGACGGGATCTTGCATGTCCATGTCCTTTCTCGAAACGCAATCGACCCGCCAAGCCGGTTGTGGCGCAGGCGGGTCGATCTGGATGGGATCAGATGGTTGGTGAGTTTGCCGCCCGGCGGATCAGGCGGCGGCGCGATTCTGGCGATGCTGGACGTGCTCGACAGAGACCTTGAGAAGCCAATCCTCAAAGCCAAGAATGGTCTGGTGACCCGCAACCGCCTGGACCCAGGCCGCACGCGGATCGCTGCCGATCTGCGTCGGGTCGTTGTCGATCCGGCCATTGGCCATCCACGGTTCGGGTTGTATGCGTCCGAGCCAGTCAGCCAGTGACGGGATACGCCCCTGGCAGTCTTCGCGCACATGCTGCTCGCCGATCCAGCGGATCGGAACGACCCGGCCCGCGCTGTTGATCAGGCTGCGACCGAACACCCGCTCGGCATCATAAATCCCGACCGTATGATGTTTTTGGGCTCTGTGAACAAAGAGACCTAGGTGCTCTTTAGATGAGTCAAACCAGTCATGCACATGTTGGTAATCATCTGGAACACCGCCAAATCTACGGGCCGAGCTTTCGGCGTGGTGGAGAGGATGTGCCATGTCAGAGCCCCTCATGTTCTGTGGTGTCGGTCTCGATGAAGCGGTTCGAGTGGCTGACATCGATCTTGTCCGTCTCGAGCGCCCAGGTCAATTCGCCATAGCCGCCCTCGTTGTTTTCGAAGCCAGGGCTCAGCGCATAGGCAAAGTCCCAGCCGAAATCTTCGACCCGTCGCCGCAGCTCTTCTGTCAGGGTAATCGTGTCAGGCGTCACGACGACCTCCTCGACATTGCCGGAATCGCCATAGCCTTCATATTGCACGTCGAGGCCGGTCACGCCGAGGCCGCGCAGTTCGGTGAGAAGCGCCGCGCGGGTCTCGACCCGCTGTTCGGCTGCCCGTCTCTGGGCTTCGAGCATCTGCGCGTAGAAATCATTTGCTTGTGTCATATCTTCGGTCCTTTGGAATTGAGGGAGGGTGAGGGCGACCGTCTTGCAGGCCGCGCCCCGGAGGTTTCCTTTGGGGGGCTTCAGGCCGCAGCGTCGCCGCGTTTCTCAGCCGTCCGGTCAACCAGGTTGAAATACAAATTCTCGGTCGCGCGCTTGAACCCCGGCGGTTTGCGCGGAGCGAGGCAGCGCACCGAGGCGCTGCAGCTCTCGCCGTGCTCCATCGCGAACTGCGTCACTTGGTCGATCAGATCATCCATGCCCGCGGCCTCGATGCGCTTTTCGGGGTAGTTCGCCAGCATCTGGAACTGGGTGACGACGAAGGCGCCATCGCGATGTGCGGGATAGAGGGTGATCTGGTAGTCGAGTGTCTTGGCCATCTCTGGTCTCCTGCGGCAGGCCGGACACGATCATCGCGCCCCTTGGAACCCGCCAGCCCGAAAGGACCGCCCTTTGTGCAAGGGCGATCCGTGGCGATGTCGGTGAAAAAGGGGCGTCAGTATTCCGACGGCAGAAGCAGGGTCAGGACCCGGCGCGTCTGATCAGGATCGGAGGGCTCAGGCGAGCCATAGGTGTAGTCGACGTCGTACAGGTCGATCTTGAACCAGACCTTCGTGCCGTCGAGGTCGATGACGCCCATCTCGTGCCATCCTTGCGGGTCGCTGTCAGCGTTGAACGCGTCAAATGAAGCCACGCTGCGGGTGAGAGCAAGCTGGGCATCGGGCCCAAGCGCTGCAACGCCACGGGTCATCACGAACTGGCCCTGCGGGGCATCGGTGACGAGGATATTGCCAAGGATAGAGCGACGAAAGGCGTCATTCTGCGAAGCGACGAGTGCGGCTTCCTTAACGGGATCGAGGTCAAGTGTGGTGGTCATGGGATATCTCCGGGACGGGCCCGCCGATCCGATATCGGCTGTTGGTAACCCGTCAGCCGGAAAGGGCCGCCCTCGATGTGAGGACGGCCCAAGGCTCATGTCGTGATCAGGTCAGCGTGCGGCTCGTCAAGCCGCATCCTCGCTGAGGAAGGCGGGCAAGGACGACGGTTCATCGCTCTCGGCGTCGCTCAGAGAATCTTCGGCGGACACATCCCCCTCCTCGGTCTCCGGCGCTTCGCCTGCCATGTCGGCAACAGCCTCCGCCGCACCGGCAAACACCATCCCGTCGGGCAGCCAGCGCGTCGTCCTGACAACCGTTGCGGCGTCGAACCCTTCCGTCTCGCCGGCCGTTTCCGCGAAGGCCCGCTCCATCGCGGCCGCGATATCGCCCTTACGCTCGCGATTGCGATCTTCGGCGTAATCGTCGCCAATGAGCTTGCGCGCGGTAGCGACCGCATGCCCCTTGTTGACCCGACCCCAGTAATTCTGAGCAGTCGGGCGCCAGCAGGCCGCCACATCGACGTCAAGACGCGCGCCGATCTCCTCGATGATCGGGGAGGGGCGATTGTCGGAGGAAAGCTGCGGCTTGACTGCCAGACCCGTCGCCCAGGCGAAAAGCGCCTGCTTGGCGGCAATGGGCAGCGCCGACATCGCCCGGAAGTTTTCGGGCTTCTCCAGCGTAATCCAGTCGGTGGCGAGGCCCTGCTCCAGCGCCTCGAGCATCTTCTGGGCAACAGTATCCGAATGCAGCACCTCGCGGTTCTGCGCCTGGAAGGGCCGGATCGAGATATCGAGCGCCTCGTTGTTGTAGGACCGCCCCAGAGCCTGCTCGCAGAGCGCGTAGAGCATCGCATCGAACGCCACCTCGAAATCCGCCGCCAGATGCGCCCGAAGGATATGCTGACGCGTCGCGCGCAGATCGTCGGCGAGGCTCGCCGAAATCCCGTTCGCCTTGCGCAAGGTCGCGGCCGGGTCGGAGGTGGGCACCGGTGTCGAGGAGGTTGGCGGCGTCACGTTCGGGCGGACAGGAGACGGGGCATCACCCGCGTCAGCACTATTTTCGCTCGGGACGACCGCAGCGGGGATATCTTCTGGCCGCACGAGGCCTTTCTCGACACGCAGCGCGCCGTCATGACCGATGGTCAGAACCACGCCCGCGATGGCACGATCTTCGTCCGCGTAAGGCTGCCGTTCGCGTTGCAGGGCCTCGATCTCGCGCAGGCGCGGCTCGATGGCATAATATTCTTCCGTCTCCGCGTCCGTCCAGTCCTCGCCGTCATTCTTCGCCGCCAGTTCTTCCTCGCGCGCAATGAGACGTTCTTCTTCGGTGAGCAGGTCCGGATCGGGGTCGATGTCCTGCGGATAGACCCGCCCGAAGCTGCGAAACGCGCCGTAATCCACCGAGAGATGCACCTCGACCCATTTCCACGTTCCCTCGAAGGTTTTCGCCGCAGCCTGCAGCTTTTCGATGGCGAGACGCTCTAGGAGTTCGGGGTTCTCCATATGGGCGCTGGCGCGGTCGTCGAAGAGATCGCGCAGCAGAACACCACCCGCCGCCTCATAGGCCTCAATGCCGACAAAGCGCCCGATGGCCGAGTTCGCCGAATGGGCGGTCTCGGTAAGATGGCGTTTGATGCTTTGCGGATGGATGTGATAGCCGCCCTTCACTGCGTTCCAGACCGCCAGCTGGCGATCATGGTCGTCGGTCAGTGTGAAAGCCATCACGCATTCAAGGGTCAGATCACCCGCGCGGAACTGCTCGATGATCTCGGGCGCGACACGGGCGAGTTTGAGGCGGCGGCGCACCAGGTCGACGGAGACGCCGAATTTGAGCGCGATCTCGTCTTCGCTGCGGCCCTCGGCGATCATCGCCTCAAAAGCCTCGAACTGGTCGGCGGGGTGCATCGCCGCGCGCTGGAGGTTTTCAGTTGCAGAAGTAAGGATGGCGTTGCGCTTATCATCGACGAGGCAGGGCACGGGGTGATCGGCGGGGATGACGCTGTCCTCAGCGAGCTGCTTCAGCGCCTTGAGGCGACGACCGCCGGCATCGACTGCAAAACGTGTCTCTGACAGCGCATGAACCACCAGATTCTGTTTAATTCCGGTCTCGCGGATACTGACGAGGAGCTCAGCATCGTCGCTGGCGCTGGCCGCAACTTTTCGAACGTTGAGCGGGCTCGGCTCCAACTGGTCGAGCGGGATCATCCGGATGTCGGTCCCGCCGCCAGGCACGGACAACTCAGTGGCTTCGGTTTTCTTCGCAGTGGCGGGTTTCGGGCGGGTTGTGGTCTTGGCCATGGTCAGGGTCCTTGTCACGCCGGACCCGGAAGAGCCTCTCTCTATCCTTTCAAGCCCGGCACCCGGGCTTCCCTTTCTCTGGCTTTTTCTTGTGTTCCCTTACATGAGATCGTTTTGCACAGGCTTTGCTGTCTCCAAAGCCTACAGGCCTAGCTCACTGTTTGATTTTCCGAACCCACTTCCGCGAGCAAAATCTGCCGAATTGAGCTTTCAATTTTGACTTTACCAAATGTTGAAGCATCTCGGAAAACTGACTTCGTTTCGCATTCGAAGCAAATCAAGTCATGCTGACGGCCGACAACTTTTAGACCAACTGAACTTTCCCCGACATGGACCACATAGACCTCGCATGCTAGGTTCGCGCCTGCTTTCACCGGCGCATGGAATTGTAGGTCCATAGAGACAAAAGGCATGGCCGTGTTTCTTTCCGTGAGTAGAAAAAGCCAGCCCCGGCCTGAAAGCAAATCGTCCCAGAAAGTCTCGATCGCTTCCAGCGCGAAATTCGTAATCCGGCCAGTAAAGGCGATTCCCAGCTGGTCACAGTCGCCAAAGAAAATCCTGCGTTCGAAGGCAAATCGTGGTTTAAATTCTGTTTCTGGTACATTCATTGCAGCGTTACGGGCTCAACATTTCTTTGTCTCTGGTGCGTGACAGCGATAGGAAGGAATAGTTTTCCGGTCATTATGCCATGCGCCGGAATTCGGCGGGGGTCGCGCCTGTCATTTTTCGAAAAGTTCGACTAAAATGACTCTGATCTGCAAAACCGCAGTCAAGCGCGACCACTTTCAGGGGGGCATTACCCTTTCTCAGCATCTCCTGGGCCTTCGATATTCGCTTGCGCAAAACATATGCATACGGTGCCAACCCAAACTCCGCCTTGAACTGACGCGAAAAGTGAAACTGGCTGAAACCGATAGATGCGGCCATGTCTTCCAGACTGAGGTTTTCACCTAAGCAGCTTTCAACGAGATCGATGATTCTCTGCCTTTGAGCAGGGCTGAAGTTCGAGTTTGCGTCGCTGGTCAAAGAGACCTTGGCGTACTGACGCAGAAGGTGAACGGCGATCTGGATGCGCAGGGCGTCGATGATCAATCTCTGGCCGATTCCACCGTTCTTTAGCTCATTCTCTAGCAATTGGATGCAGTTCAGGATACAGGGGTCCTTCGCAGACAGACAATCATTGATCTCAATGGACTTCGGGTCACGATCAAAGACCGAAAGGGCCGTGTTTTCGAGTTCACTGTGACTGAGATAGACGTGTCTAACCGTGATAGGCTCGGACCAACTCCAAGTGGATTCCTCTGCACGCGTGAGCAAGGAAATCCTACCTTTCTCTACGCGCGCGCTTTGCCATGGGCCGCCACTCGTGCGGCGCATAGTGGTTGGCGCGCCATCATATGCAACAATCATATAGTCGCGCATGGGGGGAATTGCCGCGTCTTGTCGCTCATAACGATAGCCCTTCAGGGTAATGCCGTTCCAGTTGCACCCGGAACTGTCCAACGTAGTCGTGCCGGGAATCCATTCGGGTATCCGGTCCGGTGATATGAGCAGTCTTTCCATCTTGGCCTCCCTGAACTTTTTCACGATCGTCCGCTTGAGCTGAAATTTCGGCTTAGGTCGTCTCGCGCATCCGCGGTTCTTCTCGAACGATATTCGCTTGAGTCAATCTATCGATTTCAGCTTCTGTCAGTCCAGCCTCGCTAAGCAACTCCCTACTATGCTGCCCGAAGCGAGGCGGTGCCGCGCGAACCGCTCCGGGGGTACGCGACAAGCGTGCTGGCACGCCGGTGCCGCGGTAGGTGCCAACTGATACCACCATGCCGCGATGTCGGGTGTGTGGATGCTCCAACGCTTCATTCACATTCCGAACGACTCCGGCGGGAATCCCAGCTTTCAAAAGCACCGGCTCAAGTTTGAAGGCGTCATGTTGCACCAGGCACTCTGACAAGACCTCTGTCATCTCTGACCGATGCGCAAGACGCGCGGCATTGTCGGCAAATCGTGGATCGCAGGGCACCTCAGGTAGGCCAAGCACGTCACAGAGTTTTGCGAACTGACCATTGTTACCGATAGCCAGATAGAGTTTGCCATTACTTGTTTCGAACATGTCGTATGGTACGATATTTGGATGCCCATTGCCGGTCGCCATTGGTATCTGTCCGGACATGAGGGAATTAGCCGCTTGGGGATGCATCATGCTGATCGCGCAATCATATAGCGGCACTTCGATGGCTTGGCCCAATCCGGACCGGCCCCGTTCCAAAAGTGCGGCGAGAATAGCGTTACAGGCGATCAGACCGGTGCCGATGTCCACGATGGGCGTACCCATGCGTGTCGGGCCTTCGGAGGGATTGCCGTTGATGCTCATGAGGCCCGTCATAGCTTGTACCACGGCGTCATAGCCGGGAAAACCGCCAAGTGGGCCATCGGAACCAAATCCAGTCACATGGCAGAGTACCAGTCTAGGAAAACGTGCCCTGAGAACATCAGCATAACCAAGCCCCCATTTTTCAAGAGTACCAGACTTAAAATTGTGAACTAAAACATCCGCATCCTGAAGAAACCGCAAAATCAGGTCGCGCCCTTCCGGTTGCTGCAGATCGATAGCGATGGACCGCTTGTTGCGGTTGGCGCCAGAGAAATAAGCGCTGAGTTCATCATTGAAAGGCGGGCCCCAACTGCGGGTCTCGTCGCCCAGAGGCGGCTCCACCTTGATGACCTCAGCGCCATGATCCGCAAGCATTTGGGTGCAGTAAGGCCCGCCCAGCACGCGGCTGAGGTCGACCACCTTGATCCCGTCCAATGAGCCAGCCATCAAAGCGCCTCCTGATAGAGGCGCGACACATCTTCGGCTGTCATGTCGCGCGGGTTGGTCTCCAGCAATCGCGTGATACCGGTCACGACCTCATTAGCCATTCCGGGAATGGCTGCCTCGGTCACTCCGACACCAGAAAGTCGAGACTCAAGTCCGCTTTCGACTAGCATCCGTTCCATCTCGTCGATCAGGCCATGGGCCGCAGCCGCATCAGAGTTGAAAGGCCGCGAGGGCAGTAGTAACCGCGATAGACGAGCATATTCAGCTTCTGCAACGGGCATGTTGAACCTCATCACTGGTCCTGCGACCAGAGCGTTTGCGTGCCCGTGAGGAACCTTGAAACCTGTTCCAAGTGGGTATGACAAGGCATGAATCGCCCCCACGCTGGCATTAATGAAGGCCATCCCAGCCAGTGTCGCCCCCAACAGCATGGCCTCTCGCGCTGACAGGTCCGAAGGCGTTTCCATGACGATTGGTAAGTTCTGACCGAGAAGCACCAGCGCTTTGTCCGCCATTCCATCGGAAATGGGATTCTTTCTGGTGCGACTGGTTACTGCCTCAATGGCGTGAACCATTGCGTCTAACGCCGTGGCCGCTGTGATGTGACGAGGCATTCCCAATGTTAGCTTTGCATCTAGCAAGGCAACGTCAGGCAGAAGCTGCGGTGCATATACCGCTTTTTTTTCGTGGCTTTCCGAAGTCAGCACGGACACCCATGTTACCTCTGATCCGGTCCCTGCCGTGGTTGGCACCTGGATCAGTGGCAAGCGTTTATCGGTGACCTGATTAATCCCGATCATGTCCGTAATCGGTTGATCGTTGGCTACCGCCGCTGCGATGACCTTGGCAGTGTCCAGTGAACTGCCGCCGCCAAGTCCGATGATTCCGTCAGCACCAAAGGCCCGCGCGACCTCTACCGCGGCCTCGACGACAGCGATCGGGGGGTCCGCTTCGACTTTATGAAAAATCTCAACCTCGATGCCAGCAGCCCTAAGTGAGGCGGCTGCCTCGTCCGCAAAACCACAGGCCAATATGCCCGGGTCCGTCACGACCAGCGCACGGGTGCAAGACAAATCTTGCATCAGGCTGCCGATCCGGCCAAGCCCACCGCTCTCGCAGACGATCCTCGGGGTGGAAAGGAAATTGAAGTCCATAGTTTGTCTTCGCTCCTGTTAAGCTGCTGCAGTGCGGATCATATTCCGCGCGATCAGTATTTGCTGAATCTGGGTTGTCCCCTCGTAGATGCGGAAGAGACGCACATCGCGATAGAAGCGCTCGACCGCATATTCGGCCATGTATCCTGCACCGCCGTGGATTTGCACTGCGCGATCGGCCACTCGACCTACCATCTCACTGGCAAACATCTTGCAGCAGGCAGCATCAGTCGACACGTTCTGACCAGCGTCCTTGCGGCGTGCTGTTTCTTCGATCATGCAACGCGCTGCGAAGGCCTCGGCGCGACTGTCAGCCAGCATGGCTTGGATCAGTTGCTTTTCAGCGATGGGTTCACCGAATTGTTTGCGTTCCATCGCATAGGATAGGCTGTCACGGATCAGCCGTTCGGCGGCGCCCACACAGACGGCAGAAATATGCAGTCGGCCCCGGTCAAGGACTTTCATTGCTGTCTTAAAGCCCTTGTTCAGACGGTCCGGCCCGCCGATAATGTTCGCGGCAGGCACGCGGACATTGTCAAGGATGACGTCGCATGTGTGCGAGCCCTTCTGCCCCATCTTCCTGTCAGGCTGGCCAAGCGTTATGCCTGGCGTCCCTGCCTCGACGAGAAAGGCGCTTACGCCGGCAGAACCTTCCGCCTCTGGATTGGTCCGGGCAAAAACCGTGAATAGATCGGCACGCGGTGCATTGGTAATGTAGCGTTTCGTGCCGTTCAGAAGGAAATCGTTACCGTCACGCCGCGCCGTAGTGCGCAGACTGCCAGCATCCGACCCAGCATCTGGCTCGGTTAGGGCGAAGGATGCGATCATATCTCCGGACGCGAGAGCTGGTAGATACTGCGCCTTCTGCTCGTCGGTTCCATCGATGATGATTCCCTGAGAGCCGATCCCGTTGTTGGTGCCAACTAGCGACCGGAACGCAGGCGAAGCCTGGCCAAGAACGAAAGCGGCTTGCACTTCCTCTATCATCGACAAGCCGAGCCCGCCGAAATCTTCCGGGATCGACATGCCGAAAAGGCCCATCATGCGGATTTCATCGACCAGCATCGGCGGAATCACATCCTCGTCGGCGACGCGATCCTCGTAAGGGATTAGTCGCTCTTTCACGAAGCGGTCGAGCGCGTCGAGAAACTGGGAAAGGGTATCTTTATCAAGGGCCATGATGCTCTCTATTGTTCAGGGTGCGACCGCCGCAACGCGGCGGACAAGATCGACAAGGCGGTGCGCGACGTCGCTTTCGATCCAGTCGCGCGTAAGGGTTTGCGAAGGGCCACCGCAGTTGAAGGCAATAATGGGTGAGCCGTCCTTCGGCACGAAGGGCACCGCTACAGCGTTCACATCACGTTTCCACTCCGTGAAGGACGTGCAGTAACCGTGCTGTTGGTAGTCTGCGATAGCTGCTTCGATTCCGGGCTGCACATTCGGCCAGTTGTCGCCTTCATGTTCCTCCACAAGGGCCAGAATTCTGGCCCGCTCATCCGGGTCGTGCGCCGCTATGCAGGCGCGACCAACCGCGGTCGTGGCCAGTTTAATATGGGCACCAACCTCGATCGCCAGCGTGACGGCATTAGTGCCCTTGCACCGCTCCAGATAGACCATCGATAGCCGGTCACGACTGGCCATGGCCACCGGCATGCCTGTGTAATCAGCCAGCTCCTGCATAAAGGGCTTCGCCAGTTGCCGCAGCGGAATCCCTGCAAGGCAGGAGAAACCCAACGAAAGCACTGGAGGGGCCAGTCGATAACGTGCTGTATCCGGGTCGTAGCTGAGGTATTCCAGCTTGTTCAGTGTATAGGCCAGCCGGGAGACCGTCGATCTGCTCAGGCCAGTGCGCTCGGCCAACTCACCATTCCCCAGAGCTTCCCCTTCCCGCCGAAAGGCCCGCAACAGCTCCAAGCCGCGCGCCAACGCCGTGACAAAATCGCGGTCCTGTCTCTCGGCGTCCTTGGTGCGGTCTTTCCTTGGTCTCACGACATCCCTCCTCGGGAAGAATTATGCGTCTTGAAACACATCTAAACGATCGATAACGTCCGCGTCAATACTGTGGTAAACTTTTCCGCTATGCGGAAAACTAAAGTCGTCCATCTGGTCCCCTTCGTGCCGGATCCTGCGGATGACACAACTGAGCGAGGGCATAACGCCATGAAAGAAATGAATTATCCGACCATCCAGCACCTCATCGGACGGGACTGGATCGCTTCTCCCACGCCGGAGGATCGTGCAGTCATAAACCCTGCAAACGGGCAAACTATCGGACAGATTCCGCAGGCTAGCGCCGCAGATCTGGACCATGCGGTTCACTCGGCCGAATCAGCTTTTCGCCGATGGAAAAACAGCTCTCCCATGGAACGAAGTGCAATTTTGCGACGGTTTGCCGACCTGCTGCGCCAAAATGACAGACTGATCGCTGGCTGGATCACTCTCGATGAAGGCAAGCCGCTGGCTGAGGCCTTGGCTGAGGTCCGCGCCTCAGCTGACCACGTCGACTGGCACGCCGAGGAATGTCGGCGCATTTATGGGCGCATCATTCCATCGCGCAGCCCGGGGGTACAGCAGCTTGTCGTGCGCGAACCGATAGGCGTCTGCCTTGCCATCACGCCTTGGAATTTTCCGCTGAGCCAAGCGGTACGCAAGGTCGCGGCGGCGCTTGCGTCAGGTTGCACGATGATCTTGAAAGCCCCGGCAGAGGCTCCGGCGGGCTGCATGGCAATTGCGCGCTATCTGCTGGATGCAGGCTTGCCCGAAGGCTGTCTGAACCTTGTCTGGGGTAATGCGGCCTTCATTTCGGAAACTCTTATTGCGCGCCCCGAGGTGCGCAAGATCACCTTCACCGGTTCGGTCGAGGTGGGCAAGCATCTGGCAGAATTGGCTGGCCGCCACATGAAGCGGGCGACGATGGAACTCGGCGGTCACGCGCCCGTATTGGTGTTCGACGACGCCGATGCCACGGCCGCGGCGCGCGCCTTGGCGGGCAACAAGCTGCGCAATGCAGGCCAGGTGTGCATCGCCCCAACCCGGTTTTACGTACAACAAGGCATCTACGACCGATTTCTGTCCGAGCTAGTTTCAGCATTTGAGAGCGTAAAGGTGGGCGATGGTTTAACCGAGGGCACACAGATGGGGCCATTGTGTCATCGCGGACGCGTGAATGCGATGGAAAAGCTCGTCGAGGATGCCCGCGAAAACGGCGCACGGGTGTTGACGGGAGGCAAAAGGCTTGGAAATCATGGTAACTTCTATGCCCCGACAATCGTCGATACGCCCAACGACGACATTGACTTGATGCGCGAAGAACCCTTCGGCCCGATTGCTGTCGTCTCGTCTTTTCGTGACATAGAGGACGGACTGTCGCGGGCCAACGGGCTACCCTTCGGGCTGGCGTCCTATGTCTTTACCAATTCGTTAGAGCGTGCAGATAAAGCAGCTGCGGGTTTGCAGGCAGGTATGGTAAGCATCAACCAGTTCGGCCTCGCTCTGCCCGAGACTCCGTTTGGAGGCGTGAGAGACAGCGGCTATGGGACTGAAGGCGGGACGGAAACCTTCGAAGGCTATCTCATTACCAAATTTATCTCGCGCAATCGCGCGCCAGTGCTGTGAGGATGCCCATGCCTGTTGAATTAAGCTTCTCAAATGACGCAGCAATTCTGACCATAGACAATTCGCCGCTTAACCTAATCAACGCGGAGGTTCGGGCTGGAATACAACACTGTATCTTCAAAGTCCTCGAAACTGGGGCTACCAGGCTGATTATCACCGGCACAGGAACGACCTTCGTCGCGGGCGCGGATGCGAAGGAATTCGGTAAGTTGCCTGTTGATCCACAACTAAATGATGTGCTGATGCAACTTGCACACCTCCCGATTCCTACTATCGCAGCAATCAACGGGGCTGCGCTTGGTGGGGGACTAGAGATTGCTCTGGCTTGCTGCTATCGCATCGCCTCAACTTCTGCCAAACTGGGCTTGCCAGAGGTAAACTTGGGGATCGTGCCTGGCGCAGGGGGAACCCAAAGACTGCCGCGACTTATCGGTATTGAAGCTGCGCTTGACATGATTGTCACCGGGAAGGCTGTTTCCGCCGAGCAGGCACTGAAAATGGGACTGATCCAGCTGCTAGCCGATGACCCGCTTGGCGCGGCCATAGCTCTCGATGACGATGTACTTGAGGCGGCACAGGCACCCGACAATCTTCCTTCACCAAAGCCAAACCACGTCGCAGCGGAAGTCGCCCGAGCGCATGTAGCGCGGCGTATGCCTGGCCAGAATGCCCCGCAGGTTGCGGTGAACCTAGTCGCGACCAGTGCGACGACGCCGCTGCACGACGCACTAGCCAGCGAGCGCTCTGCGTTTTTGGACCTTCGTACCTCGGATCAGGCGCGGGCCCTTAGGCACGTTTTCTTCACCGAGCGTACCGCAACCAACAAGGGGCGCGCCTACCCCCGACCTTCCCGAGATGCTGAAACCGCCATCGTGGTCGGTGGTGGCAATATGGGCGCAGCTATTGCGTACACGCTGGCGACCGCAGGGATCTCGGTGACTGTCGTCGAACGTAGTGCCTCGTCCGCCGAGTGGGCCAGTAAAAACCTGCAAAAGCTGATTGATCAGGGTATCAGTCGCGGTATTCTGTCCGTCGATGCGGCAAAGACGGTTGAAGACCGGCTGGTTACGGTCTCAGGCTATGACGCTCTGCCACCAACCGATCTAGCAATCGAGGCGGCCTTCGAGGATTTTGCGGTTAAGACCGCGATCCTGACCGAACTCGAAGGCGCACTGCCACCCGAGACCATCATTGCCACAAACACATCCTATCTCGATGTAAATCGGCTCTCTGATGGGTTGAAACACCCGGCACGCTTTGTAGGGATGCATTTCTTCAGTCCTGCGCATATTATGAAACTTCTGGAAGTCGTCAGGAGCGACCGAACGTCAGACGGAACATTAGGTGCAGCACTTGTGCTGGCGCACAGGCTTGGTAAAATCCCGGTACTGTCTGGTGTTTGCGATGGCTTCATCGGAAACCGAATTTTGTCGAGCTACCGTCGCGCCGCTAATCGCCTTCTGGTGGAGGGGGCTAATGTCGACGAGATCGACGCGGCTATGCGCGGATTCGGTATGGCGATGGGTCCATATGCTGCACAGGACATGTCGGGGCTGGACATCGCCTACGCGAATATCCGTCGCAAGGCAGTTGCCGAAGGGAACTGCTGTGGTCACGTGCCCTTGGTCGAGCGGCTGGTCGAAAAGCACAAACGCCTAGGACGCAAATCGGGCGCCGGATGGTACGACTATGGGCCAGACGGCAAACCCTCACATTCGGAGCTGGTCGCTAGCGAAATACTCCGTGTCTCAGAAGAAATGAACTTCACTCGCCGCGAGTTCTCAGCTGACGAAATCGTAGAAAGGCTCTTGCTCACAATGGTGGCGGAAGCCTGCGATATCCTTGACGAAGGCGTAGCAGAAAAACCGCAAGACATCGACCTAGTAATGATTCACGGCTACGGATTTCCCCGCTGGCGGGGAGGCCTGATGCACCACGCCAAAAATATCGGCAAGGATCGGTTGACCGCGCTGTTTAGCGCGCTTGTCAAAGAGGACCCTTGCGACTGGAGGGTGCCTCGTTATTTAGAAAGGGTTTTCGCGACCTGACGGTCAAAGTCCCGCGCCATAAGGCGCTGCCCCAGCAACTTAACACAGTGCATCTTCGTCTCGACGCGGCTTAGGCGGTGATGGTCTTCCAAGACTTTGCGTTCTTACCTGGTGGGATAACGGCGTGGACGCCACGGTCCGCAATCGCGTCCTGGCATTTTCGTGTGTCATACGCACCGTCAGCCGTGACACTGCTGGTCTGCCGGGATCTGTTCAAGAAGGTTGGGTAACACTGGAGCGTCACCGATGTGGCTCCCGGTGATCTGAACAGCGCGCACTTCCAACGTTTGCTCGTCGATCCCGAGGTGGATCTTGCGCCAGACCCGTCGCTTGGGGCCGCCATGCTTGCGGGCATGCCACTCACCTTCAAGCTTGATCCCCGTGCTGTCCACCAACAAGTGCAACGGCCCTTTGGAGCCGCGATACGGGATGTTCACGGCCAGGGTCTTCTGGCGCCGGGACAGGGTGCTGAAGTCGAGCACCGTCCAGTCGAGACCGATCAGCCGCAACAGGCTCTCGACGAACCCGGTCGCCTGTCGCAAGGCCATGCCGAACAGGACCTTCATCGAAAGACAGGTCTGGGTCGCGGCGTCGCTGTAACTCTTCTGCCTGTCGGCACGGCCTCCCAGCTCATCTCGGGGTCAAACCAGATCGTCAGCGAGCCACGGCGCTTGAGCGCTTCGTTATAAGCGGGCCAGTTCATGGTCTTGTATGTCGGGGTTGTCGGTCTGCTCATGCACCTCAGCTACCACGCTGGATTCATAAGATGAGTCCGACACGGGATTTGTGCATGCATGCCCCCATTGGTGCAAGTGATTTTTTGAACGGCGCGAGCGTGTGATCGGGTGCGGTCATGTATCAGGCCTCTGTGTGCGGCGCTGATGTAACCGCGGGCCGGTATGGCGATGCGCGGACCAGAGGCATATCAACAAACCGAGCTCGGTGGCTCCTGCACAAATGCTGCTTTCTCTGACCCGGATCTGATCGATCCTTTGCCCTTACTTTTCAGTGACCTCCTCACACTCCCAACTTACCGGGACGTCGTGGCATGCCGTCTTCGCTATGCCATCGCCGCCACCGGATTCCGGTAATCCTCTTGTTTCATTATGATGGCCCAGAGGCCACGCGCCATCTTGTTGGCCAGCGCAATCGCGGCGACCCATGCGCGGCTTGCGGGTTAGTAGGCGTTTCAGCCAGCCATTATTCGGTGTGTCAAACCGCTCGACAGCCTGGAGGACAGCCATAGCGCCAGAGACCAAGAGTGTCCGGAGTCGCGCTGTCGCATCTTCGAGGTCTTCCCGAGCCGGGCTTTGCCGCCCGTCGAGTGCTGCTTCGGCACAAGCCCAAGCCAGGCGGCAAAATCGCACCCGCGCCGGAAGGTGGCCAGGTCACGGGCAAATGTCTCGATCGCAAGCGCCGTGACAGGAACCACGCCCGGCATGGTTTGTGTTCGGCGCACCAAGTCGGCTTTCTTGGCGGCACATCGCATCTTCGCGTCAAGCTCTGCAACACGCGTATTCAGCCCCTCAATCTGCCCCAGATACATCCGGCCGAGGTCACGAACCTCAGCATGCAGCGCGGTGTCATCACCTGCGATTGCGTCCGCGAGTCGCTTGAGATGGGCAGGCCCGCGGGCCGCGACCAATCCGTGTTCGGCGAGGTGGCCGCGTAAAGCGTTGATCATCTGGGGGCGCTGGCCGACAAACATCTGCCGCGTGCGAAACAGCATGGCACGGGCCTGCTGATCTTCCGTCTTCACTGCGAAAAAGCGCATGGTTGGACGCAATGCAGCCTCCAAGATGGCCTCTGCATCGGTCGCATCATTCTTCTGGCGTTTGACGAACGGCTTCACATAGACCGGCGGTATCAACCGCACGTCGCACCCCAGCTTCTCAAATTCGCGGCCCCAGCCATACGCCGTGGCCACGCCTCCATGGCGATCATGCATTTGGGTTGCTGTGCCACGAACGCGAGAAACTGGCCTCGTGAAAGCTTTTTGCGAAACGCGACTGACCCATCATTGTACGCACCATGCAACTGGATAACGCGCTTTGCCAAGTCGACACCGATAATTTTAATTTCGGACATAGATGCTCCTTCCTTCTGTGATGGCTTTTAACGCTCATCATAGTGGCACATTGCGATGCCGTCGGGAGGGGGTATCCACGCCATCAACAGAGCCTAGTAACGGGCATATCTGCCTCACGACAGGCTGAGCACGATCATACTATTTCCAAAGCAGGATTGTTCAATACATGGCGCATTTTTCGCCCTTACTCTGAGATAATTGGCGTATGCCGTTGACCGTTTGACGTCTTCGAGATTGGCGACGTCAGTTGGTGGCTTTGCCAAATGTTATGCTTGGGAGGATAAACATGGAAATCAGTAGAGAAGCGGATACGCTGCGGGCGCTTTATCAGAATTGGACCGATCAGATGGTCGAGAACCCAGACCTGACGATCGCGAACCTGCGCAGCATGTTCGATGAATGGGGGCAGCCCGCACTAGAGCCGGAAAACGTTAGCTACAAAAGCGATCATGTCGGAGGAGTTGAGGCTATCTGGGCCCTACCAGCCGGGGCAGATACCTCGCGTGTAATTGTTTACACTCATGGTGGCGGCTTTGCCGTCGGCTCAGCCGATAGTCATCGAAAAATGGCAGGGCACCTCGCTAAGGTGCTTGGGGTTACGTCGGTGATCCTGCACTATCGGCGCGCACCCGAGCACCCATTTCCGGCGCAGATCGAAGATGCAGTAGCCGCATACAAAGCGCTGCTGGATAAGGGTTTCAAGGCAAGAAATATTCTGACGGCTGGCGACAGTGCTGGCGGCAATCTTGCCATCGCCAGCGTGCTGAAGTTACGCGAACTTGGGTTGCCACTGCCCGGAGCGGTCATCGCCTATTCGCCCTGGCTCGACATGGCGATGCGCGGGGAAACACTGGAAACCAACGCGGAAACCGATGCGCTAGTCGGCAAACCGATCCTCGAAGCGATGGCGGGGATGTTCCTCGGTGAAGGCACGGATCCGCTTAATCCGTTGGCCAACCCGCTGGAGAACGATTTCACCGGTTACCCGCCGCTCTATATCAATGCCGGAGGGGCCGAGACGCTTAAGAGCGATGCCGAACGGTTGCACGAAAAGGCCAAGGCACAGGGCGTAAACGTGACCCTGTCTATCGTCGAAGGCATGCAGCATGTCTTTCCCGCGCTTTCGGGACGCGCGCCCGAGGCAAACGAGGAACTTGGTCGCATCGCCGCATGGTATCGGGCCCTCTGAGACCTGTACTCGCACTGCATTGCGGTGCGGTGCGAGACAAACCCCTACGAAACATTCATCTAGCATCTCACCCGCAATCTGCGGGGCGGAGCGGTCTTACTCTGGGAGGAGTGATATGAACATTCAGACTGAGAATACTAAAACGGTCGGAGCGGATTTTGACGCAGTCGTCATTGGCGCGGGCTTCGGCGGGCTTTACGCTGTCCACAAACTTCGCAACGAGCAGGGACTGAACGTCCGGGGCTATGACAGCGCCAGTGACGTTGGCGGCACCTGGTGGTGGAACCGATATCCCGGTGCGCTGTCAGACACGGAAAGCTATGTCTATCGCTATTCTTTTGACAAAGAGTTGCTTCGAAAAGGCCGCTGGAAAACCCGGTATCTGACCCAGCCCGAGATCCTCGAATACATGAACGAGGTAGCGGATCATCTCGATCTTCGACGCAGCTACAAGTTCGACACCAAAGTGGATGGCGCGCACTATAATGAAAAAACCGGTCTCTGGAACGTGATCACTGATAGTGGTGAGACAGTTACCGCAAAATACCTTGTCACTGGCCTCGGTCTCTTGTCCGCAACGAATGTTCCAAAATTCAAGGGCATCGATGATTTCAAAGGCCGTATCTTACACACAGGTGCCTGGCCCGAGGGAGTGGACTTGAGCAACAAACGCGTGGGCATTATCGGCACCGGCTCGACGGGTGTTCAGGTTATCACTGCAACGGCACCAATTGCAAAACACCTGACTGTTTTTCAGCGCTCTGCACAATATGTCGTGCCGATTGGGAACACCCCGCAAGACGATGCTACCATCGCCGAGCAAAAGGCGAACTACGATAATATCTGGAATCAAGTGAAGAATTCTGTTGTGGCCTTCGGCTTCGAAGAAAGCGCCGAACCCGCCGAAACCGCCTCGCCCGAGGAACGGGAGCGGGTCTTCGAAGCCGCCTGGCAGCGCGGCGGTGGTTTCTATTTCATGTTTGGCACCTTTTGCGATATTGCGACCAGCCAAGTGGCCAATGATGCGGCCGCTGACTTCATCAAGGGCAAGATCAAGCAAATCGTGAAGGACCCCAAGGTCGCAGAGAAACTGACGCCGAAGGACCTTTACGCCAAGCGCCCGCTTTGCGGAAACAACTATTACGAGGTCTACAACCGAGACAACGTGACCCTCGCCGACGTGAAGGCCGATCCGATCGCAGAGTTCACTCCGAACGGCATTCGTCTCGAAAGCGGCGAGGAGCATGAGCTTGACATCGTAATCTTTGCCACTGGTTTCGATGCGGTCGACGGCAATTACGTCAAAATGGACCTCCGCGGACGCGGAGGCGTGACCATGCGCGACACTTGGAAGGAAGGCCCACTCGGTTACCTCGGCATGATGGAGGTAGACTTCCCTAACTTCTTCATGATCCTTGGCCCTAATGGCCCCTTCACTAACCTGCCCCCCAGCATTGAGACGCAAGTTGAATGGATCGCTGACACGATTTGCGCAATGGAAGAAGAGGGGGTTCAAAGTGTGGAGCCAACCGTGGAGGCGCGCGACGCTTGGGTTGGCACCTGCCGTGAAATCGCCGACATGACACTCTTCCCCAAAGCTGAAAGCTGGATCTTCGGCGCAAATATCCCCGGAAAGAAGAATGCGGTGATGTTCTACATGGCCGGGATTGGCAATTATCGCAATGCCATTAGTGCGGTTAAGGAGGAAGGTTATACATCCCTGATCCGCGACCGCACTGCCGAGAAGGTGTAAAGAATTCCGTCGGGCATTAAGAAAACCCGGCGGAAACAATTAAATTTGTTCATGAACACTCAGGAGAGAACTATGGGACGGGTATCCGGAAAAGTCGCACTGGTAACAGGTGGCGCCATGGGCATGGGAAAAGCCCATTGTGAAACGCTGGCACGTGAAGGCGCGCATGTATTTGTAACCGACCGTGATACGGAAGCGGGTGAAAGCGTAGTAAAAGGTATCATTGGAGCCGGAGGGAAGGCGGAATTCATTCAGCATGACGTGACGCTTGAAGAAGATTGGAAGAATGTCATCTCCACGGTGCAATCAAGTGCTGGTCGACTTGATGTGCTAGTGAACAACGCTGGCATTCTCATTCTGAAGCCGCTCCACGAAACCTCGCCTGACGAATTTGACATGACGATCAACGTCAATGTACGCGGTGTTTATCTCGGTATCCGAGCCGCGGTTCCATTGATGAAAGAGACCGAAAAAGCATCAATTATCAATATTTCTTCAATCTATGGGATTGTTGGTGCCGCTTCGGCGGGAGCCTACATTGGATCCAAAGGCGCCGTACGGATGTTGACCAAATCCTGCGCAGTCGACCTGGCCGAAAGTGGCATACGTGTCAATTCGATCCATCCCGGTGTCATCGATACTCCCATGACAAAAGATCTGCTACACGCCGACGAAGAGACCCGGCAGGCAATTCTGGGGGCCACGCTGCTCAAGCGGCCAAGCAAACCTGAAGAGGTTTCGAATGCGGTCCTGTTCCTCGCATCGGATGAGTCATCGTTCGTTCACGGAGCAGAGATTGTAGTAGATGGCGGTTATACTGCGAATTGACAGAGACACATCCCAAGTAACGGCCTGGAACCCGGGCCGTTACTGCCATTGCAAATTTCCAAGACGATAAACGCCAATGAAAATAATTGCACCTATAAAACACCTAATTGATTACAACGTGAAGGTTCGCGTTAAGGCGGACGGTAGCGGAGTTGGTCTCGCGAATGTGAAGATGTCGATGAACCCGTTCGACGAGATTGCGGTTGAAGAGGCGATCCGTCTGAAGGAAGCGGGCAAGGCGGACGAGCTTGTCGTCGTGTCGATCGGCGTGAAACAGGCGCAGGAAACGCTGCGCACGGCGCTGGCGATGGGCGCGGACCGGGCGATCCTCGTCGTGGCCGCCGACGACGTGCACCAAGATATCGAGCCGCTGGCGGTGGCCAAGATCCTAAAGGCCGTGATCGACGCCGAGGCGCCGGGCCTGGTGATCGCGGGCAAACAGGCGATCGACAACGACATGAACGCGACCGGCCAGATGCTGGCGGCGCTGCTGGGCTGGGGTCAGGCGACCTATGCCTCTGAGGTTGCGATCGAGGGCGAGCATGCCGTCGTGACCCGCGAAGTGGACGGCGGTCTGCAGACCATCAAGGTGAAGCTGCCGGCGATCGTCACCGCCGACCTGCGCCTGAACGAGCCGCGCTACGCCTCGCTGCCCAACATCATGAAAGCCAAGAAGAAACCGCTGGACGAAAAGACCGCCGCCGATTTCGGCGTCGATGTCACGCCGCGCCTGACCGTCGTCAAGACGGCAGAGCCCGCCGCGCGTTCGGCCGGGGAAATGGTTGGCTCGGTCGACGAGCTGGTGTCGAAGCTGAAAGAAAAGGGGATCGTGTAATGGCTGTTCTTCTCCTTGCAGAAATCGCCGGTGGTGCACTGGCGCTGGACGCCACCGCCAAGGCGGTGACCGCTGCCAAATCGCTGGGCGATGTGACCGTTCTGGTTGCGGGCCCCGCTGCCGCAGGCGAGGCCGCGTCGAAGATCGACGGCGTGGCAAAGGTTCTGGTGGCGGATGACGCCGCCTATGCCAACGGCCTGGCCGAGCCGGTCGCCGATCTGGTGGTCAGCCTGGCAGGCAATTATGAACATATCGTTGCTCCGTCCACGGCGAGCGCGAAAAACATCCTGCCGCGCGTCGCGGCGCTGCTGGACGTGATGGTTTTGTCGGACGTCACCGCCATCGTGGACGGGTCCACGTTCGAACGCCCGATCTACGCGGGCAACGCGATTCAGACGGTAAAGTCCAACGATTCCAAGAAGGTACTGACCGTCCGCACCACCGCCTTCGACGCGGCTGGCCAGGGTGGTTCGGCCGCCGTCGAGGCCATCGCAGCGGCCGGCAACGCGGGCCTGAGCGCCTGGGTCGAGGACAAGGTCGCGGCGTCGGATCGTCCGGAACTGACCTCGGCCAAGATCGTGGTCTCGGGCGGTCGCGGCGTCGGTTCCGAGGAGAACTTCGCGATCATCGAGGGCCTGGCCGACAAGCTGGGCGCGGCGGTCGGCGCCTCGCGCGCGGCGGTGGATAGCGGGTTCGCACCGAACGACTGGCAGGTCGGCCAGACCGGCAAGGTCGTGGCGCCCGAGCTGTACATCGCGGTCGGGATTTCCGGGGCAATTCAACACCTTGCAGGCATGAAGGACAGCAAGGTCATCGTCGCCATCAACAAGGATGAAGAGGCCCAGATCTTCCAGGTCGCCGACTACGGCCTGGTCGCAGACCTGCTCGACGCCGTCCCGGATATGACAAAGGCACTCTAAGAATGACAAACGTCTACATCTGCGATTACATCCGCACACCAATTGGTCGCTATGGCGGCGCGCTTTCTTCTGTGCGAGCCGACGATCTTGGTGCAATCCCACTCAGGGCCCTGGCCAGCCGAAACCCGAAGCTAGATCTAGCGGCCATTGACGAAGTGATTTTCGGCTGCGCCAACCAGGCGGGCGAGGACAACCGCAACGTCGCACGCATGTCGCTGCTACTCGCGGGATTTCCGGATTGTGTCCCTGGCACGACGATGAACCGGTTGTGCGGATCGGGTATGGACGCCGTAATCACAGCCGCCCGCGCGATCAAAGCTGGAGAAGCCGATCTCATTGTTGCTGGCGGTGTGGAAAGCATGTCTCGTGCTCCGTTTGTGATGCCAAAAGCTACAACTGCATTCTCGCGCGAAAATTCTGCTGAAGACACCACCATCGGCTGGCGCTTCGTCAATAAACAGATGAAGAGTCAATACGGCGTCGACAGCATGCCTGAAACGGCCGAAAACGTAGCGGAAGACTTCAGCATCAACCGCGCCGACCAAGATGCCTTCGCCATGCGTTCGCAGCGAAAGGCGAGAGATGCCATGGCGAACGGTCGTTTGGCCCGTGAAATTGTCCCGGTAGAGATTCCTCAGCGAAAGGGGGAGCCAAAGATCGTCGTACAGGATGAACACCCTCGCGCGGGTACGACTTTGGAAGCGCTCGCCCAACTGAAAACTTTCGTAAAAGCGGACGGCACTGTAACCGCTGGGAATTCTTCGGGCGTGAACGATGGTGCCGCAGCATTGATCCTTGCCACCAGCGACGTCGCAAAAAAATTTGGCCTCACACCGATCGCAAGGGTCTTGGGCGGCGCAACCGCGGGCGTCGCACCGCGCATCATGGGTTTCGGGCCGGCACCGGCGTCGGAAAAGCTGATGGCGCGACTTGGACTGAAACAAGAAGACTTCTCGGTAATCGAACTTAACGAAGCCTTTGCTTCGCAGGGTCTGGCCACACTACGGCACCTGGGGATCGCGGATGATGACGCCCGCGTGAACCCGAACGGCGGCGCTATTGCTCTCGGCCATCCGCTTGGCATGTCAGGTGCCCGCATCACTGGTTCAGCGATGCTGGACCTCAAACCTGGAGAAAAGTCGTTATCGACCATGTGTATTGGCGTGGGACAGGGGATTGCAATCGCGCTCGAAGCTGTCTGAGGTGCCGCGACAACCACAAAACTAACATAAGTTCTCTTATGGGATTTTTGGCCAACCCAAAATTTCCGGTAGAATTAGTCCTCTACAGCCTCCCTGTTGTCGCCTTTCAAATTTTCCCCGGGAGCGACCGACTAGCGGCACCGGTAATGCCGGTGCCGCCCTTTTCCGAAAGAACGATTGAACGGCCCAGAATGTTTGCGAGACGGATCATCCCGTGACCTGCGTATCGGCAGGCATCCCATTTCGGCGACCTCGCGCCGCTACAAGATTTCTTCTCTGCACTTCCGAATGTAACATATATCGCGTGGCGATATTTCGCGCAGCGTGTCCGTTTCGCGGGCATGAACTTGCGGGACCGTGTAGCACTGAACATCCAGGACTTGAGACGCGCCCGCGGCCTCAGCCAAGAGGAGCTTGCTCATCGGGCCGACGTGAGCCGCGGCCATATGGGCAAGGTCGAGAACGCCAAGTTCGCCGCCTCCCTCGACCTTCTCGAACGTATCGCCAAAGCGCTGAACGTAGATCCAAAAGAGCTCTTCACAAAACGCTAGCCATTATTTGCCAGCTCCTGATGCGTCCTGGAGTGGAACGTCTCAAGAGGTAGTCAAATGGAGTGCAGAGAGTTCAATGGGTAAGAAGAAGACAGGCTGGCCCTTCCAAGACGGGTTTCTGAACGATGGTGCGCAGGAGATTCACCTGTTCACCGATTACCGTTGGAATGATGGCTCGGTGAGCCGTCGTTGGCATGTTGATCCAGAACGCTATGACACAGATCTTGCCGACCTTCGCCCGTTCTCCCTGAAGGCATCGGACAGTTCGGATCAGTAGGAAAACCACTCCGAATGACCCATGTTGCCCTCGTAGTCGCCGTATTCGACCATGATGCTGCGGGAGTAGAAGTGCCAGAGGCCACCACCGCTTGGGTAGGCAATCTCCTGACCGCTTTCCGAGATGAATGTCGCGGGCCAGGGCGTGTGGGATCCGTAAACCCGCTGGATGTAGCGGCAGGTCCGGTTTTCGCGATCGCAAGAACGTATCGACCAGTCCCATTGACGCGGCTCGTCACGCGGCTCGTAGGAGCGCCCGGTGAACCAGATCACATGAGTCCGGTTCAGCCATTCGTATTCAGGTAGGTTGGTGTCGAGTTCGCCCTCTCCACCCGGTCCGCCCAGCTCGACCGGCACGTGAGCGAAGGTACAGACCCCGAAGGGCGGCAGGCTGGGCCAGGGCGTGATGCGGCGGATCATGGTGCGATAGGCCCGTGCGCAGACAGCGCTCGGCGGGAAACCTCCCGCCATGCAGAGCATGATAGCGCAGTCGATATCATAGGCCTGCGCCTTCTCAGGGGCTCCGAACACCGCCATCGCCCCCATCGCCGCTGCCATCGCCTGTCGATTCATGTCGCTCTCCCGCAAAAGTTGCGGCAACTATCGTGCAATATGTTTTTTTCCGCAATATGTTGTATTGACTCCATATGACTTTATGGCCTTAGTGTCGTGAAGTAGAAGGGCTCTCGTGGGGAGAGTCCGAACATGCCGATAGCGCGCAACCAGATCCTGATCACCATCGATGGTGTCAAAGACCTTTTTGAAAAGGGCATCGCGTTCCGCTGCCGGTATGAACTCGTGGGGTTCACGGACGATGGCAAGCCGCGCTACCAGTGCATCTACCTGCGCGAGGGCGAGCCGGAAGCCATTCTGGTCTCGACCCGGATCACCCCGCACGGGCCAGAGCCGCGGTATTTCAACATATGGCCGGGCCTCTTCAAACATCATCTCGAGTTCGGTGACGGGCGCGATCTGCGCTTTGGCCCTGACTACAGCATTACCCTCGAGGAGCGCGGCTGACGTCATCGCCTTCGGTCGCGACGGCACAGCCCGGACGTCTGGCTGGACCTTCTACGGAGACCGACCTGCTTGGGCAGGGCTGGATGGTGACGCTGAGGCCGGGGTCGTATTGGCGTCTCGGGATGCCACCCCTCCTTCGGGTCGAGACGACATCCTCGACCTGATCCGCAGGACTGCTGCCCGCCACCAGAGCAACCATGCGCTCCGGAAGGTGGGTCTTGATGCAGGCCACTGGCTCGTCCTGTTCCGCGCCCTTATCGAGGCCGAGAGCAGCTACAACCCGACCGCCGTGAGCCCCAAAGGCGCCTATGGGCTCGGCCAGCTGATGCCAGACACGGCCCGCAGCCTCGGGGTCGATCCGCGCGATCCCTCTCAGAACCTCGATGGCGCCGCACGCTATCTGCTCGCGCAGATCGCCACGTTCAAGGACATCGATCTGGCGCTCGCAGCCTATAACGCCGGCCCGCACCGCGTGGTCGAGCATTCCGGCATTCCACCCTTCACCGAGACCCGCGACTACATCGCGCGCATCCACCGGATCCGGTCCCGACTCGCGGCTACACCTGTTTCCTCGCCGGACATCCGCGTCGCAGCCCGGGTGCCTGCGCGCGCTCCGGTCCTCATCGATCTTCAGTAAAACAAGGGAACTTCGCATGCTCAGACATCGCCTCAGCCGCCTCTTGCCCGTCGCCACAACCCTGGCAGCTTTCGCAACGCCCGCTTTCGCGCAGGACTTGTCACCGATCCAGACCATGCTGGAAACCGTCGAGGCCGCGCTGACCGGTCCGATCGGGATCGCGGTCGCCACGCTCGCGGTCATCGGCACCGGCTTCATGTGCATGATGGGGCGGCTGAACTGGGGCTGGTTCGCCTCGGTCATCATCGGGATCGTGCTGATCTTCTCGGCCGGCACCATCGTCGACGGCTTCTCCTGAGGTTGGAGAATAGAGTTGGCAGAACGATCCCCCCTTTTTCTGGGCCTCGCCCGACCGCCCAAGTATCTGGGCCTCCCTGTCGGATACCTCGTGGTACTGGCGACCGGGGTCGTTCTGCCGTTCATCTGGACCAAGTCGATGGTGTTCTTCCTGATCGGCCTTGTCGCCTATCCGATCCTCTGGTTCGTCGCTGACCGCGAGCCGCATTTCTTCGAAGTGCTGCGCGTCTCCTATGGATCAGTGCGCCCGACGAAGAACCGGGCCCTGCACGGAGGCGACAGCTTTGGCGCTTGATGCGGGCACTCTTTCCACTCACGGAACCGCTCTGCTTCAGGCTGGCGGCGGGGCGTTCGCGCGGGAGAGCTATCTCGCGGAGCATCTGCCGTATTTTGCGCTCGCGGAAGACGATGTCATGGTCCTGCGCGAAGGCGACCTCTTGGCGACCCTGCGCCTTGATGGTCTGAATCCGATGACCTCTGAGGACGCCCGGCTCGACGCGCTCAAACGCGCGGTCGCGGCCATCGTCGCCCAGACTGGCAGTGCCTTCGGCTTCTACATTCACCGGATCTCCGTGCCGCAGGATCTCGGGATGCGCCCCATCGAGGGAGACAGTTTCGCAGCCGCGATCGACGCGCGCTGGCAGGCCCATGTCAAAGACCTCTGCCCCGCCAAGCGCCAGCTCTATCTCAGCGTGATCCGGCGCCCCGACATTTCGGCTCGTATTCCGCTCCTCCGCGCGCTGGCCCGCAAGGCCTGGGTCAAGGACCGCGCGACGCGCCTGCAGGAGCTGAACGAGGTCATGGGCTTCTTCGAGGTGGCGCTTGCCTCGGCCAATCCCGTGAGGCTCACAAAGTCGGGCGGGGAGTGGCTGGGCTACCTCAACACACTGAACGCAGGCAGCTTCTCCCCGATCTCCTTCGGGCAAAGCACCCTGCCCCTCTCGCACACGCTCAGCAACTGCCGCGCGACCTTCGACGGCGACGTGGTCACCCTGACCGACGCCGTGACCGGCCAGGTCAAATACGGCGCTCTCTTCTCGATGAAGACTTATCCGGCGCTTACAGACGTCACGCTGCTCGACGCGCTCGACCTGCCGCTCGACATCGTACTGACGAACTCCTTCAGCCCGATCCCGAACAACATCATGGCTGAGCGCATCCAAAGGATCATCCGCCAGATGCATGCCTCCGACGATGCCGCCGTTTCCCTGCGCGAGCAACTCGGGCAAGCCGCCGACGATCAGGAAGCAGGCCGCATCGCCTTTGGCGACCATCACCTCTCGATCGCCGTCTATGCACCAGACCGCGACACGCTCGAACGGGCCGCCGCCCAGATCAAGCGCGTGGGCCAGGAGATCATGTCGGTGATCGTGCGCGAGAATATGGCATTGAAAGCCACCTACTTCGCGCAGTCCCCCGGCAACTTCGGCTACCGGGCGCGGAAGACGCCGATCTCCTCGATCAACTTCGCGGATTTCGCGGCACTTCACGGCAGCGTCGAAGGGCGCGGGCCGGATCAGTCGCCTTGGGGTCAGACCATTTCGGTCCTGCCGACGGTCGGCACCTCGGGTTATCGCTTCAATTTCCACGAGGCGGGCAGCCCGGGCAAGGAACCGACCGTCGGCCACACCCTCGTTCTGGGACGCACCGGCACCGGCAAGACGCTCACCACCGCCTTCCTCGCGGCGCAGGCGCAACGGGTCGGCGCGCGGCTCTTCTTCTTCGACAAGGATCGCGGCCTCGAGATGGCCGTGCGCGCCCTCGGAGGCCGCTACAACGAAATCCGGGCCGGTGTTCCCACGGGGCTGAACCCGCTTGCGACCGAGACCGATGAGCGTGGCCGCGCCTGGCTCTCGGACTGGCTTGCGACCCTTCTCACGCGCAATGGCACGCTCTCGGGCGAGCAATCCCGCCATATCCAGAGTGCCGTCGGGCAGAACGCCGATGCGGGCGCGGCGCTGCAACGCTTCGTTAGTTTCGAGACGCTGTTTCAATCGCTTGATGATGATGGCGAGTTGCAAAGCCGCGTCGCCGAATGGGCGCCGGGTGGGCGCTACGGTTGGGTCTTTGACGAGCCGGAACAGGGTGCCGGGCTTGAACTGGCCTCCGACATCATCGGCTTCGACATGACCGAAATCCTCGACATGACCACCGAGCGCATGGCGGTGCTCTCCTATATCTTCCGCCAGATTGAACGCGTGGTCGAGGACCGCCGCCCCACCATCATCGTCCTCGACGAAGCCTGGAAGCTCTTGGACGATCCCTACTTTGGGGCGCGACTCGAAAACTGGCTGGTGACGCTGCGCAAGATGAACTGCGTCGTCATCATGATGACGCAATATCCAAGCCAGCTGCGCGACAGCCGCGTCGGCAAGACCATCGTCGAGACAGTACCGACCCAGATCCTCTTCCCGAACGACCGCGCCACAATCTCGGATTACGATTTCCTCCGCGTGAACGCCAAAGAGGCGGCCCTTCTCGTCCAGCCCACCATCGGCCAGCGCATCGCGCTTGTGCGCTCGGCGGGCGACAGCGTCTTCGTCGACGCCGATCTCTCCGCGCTTGGAGACCTCCTTCCCATCCTTGGCGGCGGTGCCACCGGCGAGGCCCGCGTGCCTGCCGATTGGCGCGCCAATCCCGATTTCTGGAGACATGTGATATGAGTTCAAAACCCCTCCTGGCGCTTTGCGCTGCCGCAAGCCTGCTGTCGGCTTGCGAAAAGTACACCGAGAAAACCTCGCCCTGCTTCGGTCGCAATGGCGAGCCGCAGGTGACCCGGTCCGCGCTTTCCTTCTCGACCATGGGCGCAGCGGTTCAGGAGACGGACAAGCCCGACTGCACCTTCGAGCCCCTGCCCCGTCCGGAATGAACCGCGCCGCGATCATATCCGCCGGGCTTTGCCTCGGCCTCGGTACCCTGCCCGCGCATGCCCAAGGGGTTCCGACGCAGGACAATTCCGCGATCGGCCGCGCCATCGCACGGGTGACGGCATTGGCCGAGGATCTGGGCGTGCAGCAGGACAAGGACCGCACCGAGTCCACGCTGGCCGACGTCCAGGCCGACCAACTGCGCGTCCTCGAGGAGATGACCGCCGCGATCACCGGCCCCGGCTTCGATATCCGCGCGCTCGAGGGCAATGCGGATTTCGGGGTGGCGGCGGTCTACCCGAACACCGATGCGAGTCCGATGGTGAGCCGCCTTTTTGGCGAGGGCCGCGAGACCGTCGAGATGATGATCGTCGAGGTCGCGGGCGAGTTCGCAGGCGCGCCGGGTGTGGCCCGCGCCGGCCTCTCCGCCACCCAGTGGCGCTGCCTCTTCCAGGCCCTGATCAAGCAGGAGAGCCGCTTCAACGTCGCCGCCGAAAGCCCGGTCGGCGCCTATGGGCTGACCCAGCTCATGCCTGGAACCGCGTCTGACCTCGGCGTCGATCGCTATGATGTGAAGGACAACCTGCGCGGCGGCGCGCGTTACATCACCACGCAGTTGGGCCGCTTCGGCAACATCCCCCATGCGCTTGCGGCCTATAACGCCGGACCGGGCCGGGTCATCGAATATGGCGGCGTGCCGCCCTTTGCCGAAACCCAGGGCTACGTGCGCAACATCTCGAAGTTCTACAACGAATACCTGGCTGTCGTTGGCGGCGCCGACGCGCTCGGGACGCTCTCGCCCTCGGATTTTGCACTGGCCGAATATGCCAGCATCTCCGAGGCAGGCGTCTATTACGCCGCCGATAGTTCGGCAACGACCGAGCAAGTGATCAACCGCCTCCGCGCGATCATCCTGCAGATCGATGCGCAGCCCAATGCCAAGGCGGCCTGGGAACTCAACACCTACGCCAAGGCCGAGATCGCCCGCATTCTCAATCTTCGTGTCCGGCTGATGGCCGCCAACCAGCAGCGCGAGGCAGCCTACGCGCAGCACCTCGTCGCCGACCGATTGGCCGAGCGCGACTTCATGCAAATGGGAGTTCCCGAATGAGACAGCTTCTCCTGACCGCCGCCGCGGTCACCGCGCTCGGGCTCAGCGGGCCCGCCACGGCTCAGGGCGTGCCGACCTTCGATGGCTCGCAGCTTGGCCAACTCGTCGCCCAGCTCGAACACATGGCTGAGGATCTAAATGTCCAGATGCAGCAACTCGCCACCATGCGGCTGGAACTGGAAACCCAGCTGTCGCAGCTCACAAACCTTGAGGCGCAACTGACCTCGCTGATCGAGGGCAGCGGGTTGGGCGAGCTCTTCGCAACAGTCGAGGAATTCCGCGCGCTGCGCGGCAAGCTCGTGGCTCCTCTCAACACCGCGCAGTCCTTGGCCAGCGGCGATTTCCTCAGCGGCTTCAATCCCGGTGCGGAACTCTCGGCCTCCGTCGAGCGCGTGCTGTCGGACAGCGGCTTCACCTCGGAGCGCCTGAGCACGCTCTCGGGATCGGATCAGCCCGCCGACAACCGCATAGCCGCCTCCGCCGGAGCCAGCGCCATGCTGTCCGTCGCCGCGCAGGAAAGCCACGAGGAGGCAGGCCAAAGCCTCGAGCGGCTCGAGACCATGGTCGGGCTCATCGATGATCAGGACGGTCTAAAGGCCGCTGTCGATCTCAACACCCGCGTCACCGCCGAGCTCGGCATCATCCTGACCCAAATCTGGCGGCTGGAAGCGGCGCAAGGCGTCAGTGCCGGCCAGCTTGGCGTCGTCGATGCCGCGACCCTCGCGGATGAGCGCAAATTCCGCTCGATGGCGGTGGACCCATGAGGCAAACCATGACTCACAGCTTGGCATCAATTCGGTCTCTTTGCTTCGCCGCACTTGTCGTGAGTACCCTGCCCAGTGTTGCGTTGGCCCAGACCCCGAGCACAGATCCCTCCGGCGACACGACCTTCAACTCGATGGCCATCGCGCGGGACCAGGCCGACGCATGCCGGGTCCCGAAACCGCCCATCGATCTGGCCGAGACCGCATACCTTCGCAATGGTTACCGCGCGATTCTGCGTATCCTGATCGCTGAAGAGGCGCTCGCCTCGGAGAGCTGTACCTGCCTGCTGGGCGACTTCACCTGGGACCAAGCGCTTGACGCCATGCCCCGGTTCCAGACCTCGGACAACCCGCGTCTGCCGTTCAAGGTGCTCGATCTCTACGCGCAGGCCGACGCGCTCGAGGCTCAGGTCGTGGAGGTCTGTGCGGAATAGATGGGAGTAATTCGCGACATACTGGGACAGGTCGACGCCGCGGTAGACACTGTGGCGCAGGACGGCTTTGTCTCTTCGGCAGGCGCTGTCGGCGACGTGATCTCGGCCGGGGCCGCGCTCCTCGTCGTGCTCCTCGGGATCAACGCGGTCATGCAACTCCGCCCCCTGCCCTTCGGCACCGGCTTTGCCTTCGGGATGAAGGTGGCGCTCGTGGGCATATTCGCGCAGAGTTGGGATAATTTCAGCGTCATCTATGACATCGTCACGCGCGTGCCCGACTCCGTCGGGGCCTCGATCCTCGCGCTCACCGGCTCGGGCGATGAGGCCGGGGTCTATGAGAGCCTCGACAACATGGTCGCCCGCATCACCGCCTATGGCGACACGATCGGCGACCGGGCGGGCTGGGTCTTCGGGGCGGTCCTGGGCGCGATCTTCTTCGTCCTTTCAGCCGTCTTTGCCGCCGTCACCGCCGGGATCATCGCCTTCGCCCGCATTGTGTTCGCGCTGATGATCGTGATCGCCCCCTTCATGATCGTGACTTCGCTGTTCAAACCAACCCAGTCGCTTTTTGAGGCCTGGACCCGCGCCACCATCGGCTATGCGCTCATGCCGGTCGCCGCCGCCGGGGCCGCAGGCATCATTGTCGCCATCGCCGAGGCCATCGGGGACGCCTCCGCCGATCCGGGTGATGTCGAGACCGTCAGCCTCATCCTGCCCTTCCTCGTCATCCTGATCCTCAGCGCCGGGATCATGGCCTCGGTCCCCTACATCGCCTCCAACCTCACCGGCGTCGTGGGCATTGCCTCCAACGCCGTGGGTCTGACCGGCCTCGCGCGTCAGGGCTTCGTGAACACGCGCCAGTATGGCACCGGCGCGACCTCCCGCCTCGTCACCGGCAAGTCTCCGCACGAGCTGAACCAGATGGCCAATGCGGGCGTGGTCAAAACCGGCGAGATGATCCGGCAAAGCCCCGGCGCGCTTCTCTCCGCCGCCAAGGCCTTCCGCAAACCCTGATGTGAAAGACGATTGACTTGAAGAAGCTTGTGACCAGTTCCCCCGCGCCCGATCGCGATGCTTTTGAGGCGGATTTCATCTACGGGCCAAGACGGCGCGAGCGCTTCGCGTGGTTGGTCGCGGCGGCCGGTGTGCTGGTCGGCGTGGCCGGCATGGTCGCCGGCGCGAGCCTCTTTCCGCTCAAGACGACCGAAACCTTCGTGGTCGTGGTCGACAAGGAAACCGGCGAAATGGACCGGGTCGCCGCCGTCCAGGCGCTGACACTCTCGGAAAGCGATGCCATCATCCAGGCCAATCTCGTGGCCTATGTCGATGATCGGGAAACTTATGACCTGACCGATGGCGAGCAACGCATCAACTCGGTGCTCGACCGTTCGGATGGCGACGCCGCGCGCACGCTGCGCGATCTCTGGTCCTCCACCAACGAAGACTACCCGATTACCGTCTATGGCCGTGACGCCAAGATCGAGGTGGTGATCAAGTCGGTGAACCAGATCGAGCGCGGCGTGGCCCAGGTCCGTTTCACCCGCACGCTGCGCCGTCCCCGCGATACCCGCACCGTCACTCGGTCTTACGTCGCCACTGTCGGTTACGACTTCCAACCCGAAACCCGCCAGCGCCTTCAGGACGTCTGGGCCAACCCCTTGGGCTTCGTGGTGACCTCCTACCGCGTCGACGCCGAGACCCTGGAGAACTGACCTAAATGAGATCTCTACCTGCGCTCCTCCTGGCGCTTGCCATGCCCGTTGCCGCATCCGCCGAAGCCACGCCACAAGGCGGCCCGCTCGATATCCGCATCCGCACTGCCGTCTACAATGAAAACCAGGTCTACCGGATCGAAACTGACTTGCGGCATTCGACCACGATTCATTTCGGGGCCGGGGAGAGGTTCGAGGCGGTCATTGTCGGCGACACCGAGAGCTTCCAGGTCGATCCGATCCCCGAGCTCGGCAATGTTCTCACGATCAAACCGCATGTGGCCAATGCCTCGACCAACATGACGGTGATCACCAACCGCCGCACCTATTCCTTCCACCTGCGCGAGGGTTCGATCCCGAACCGCACTGGTATGTTCTTCGAGGTGCGCTTCCGCTACCCCGACGAGGAACGCCGCGCGGCGGGTGCCACCCAGCCCAAGGGCTATGAGGCTCCGCGGAACTACAACTACCGCGTCTCGGGCGAAGGTGATTTCCGCCCCAGCCATATCTACGACGACGGGCGCTACACGTATTTCGTCTTCCCGGAGAACAGTCGCCAGCCCGCCCTCTTCAAGGCCGATGACCAGGGTCGCGAGCGGACGGTCAACTGGACCCAGCAGGGCAACACGGTCCGGGTGCTCGGGGTGAACACCTACTGGACGCTGCGCATCGGCGACGAGGCGATCTGCGCCTGGCGCGACGAAAGCGCGATCTACGTGAGCAACTGACCATGGCCGATCAAACCCCTCCCGATCTGCAGGACCGCCTCGACCAGTTCAACCAGCGTGGAAAATCCGGACGCCGGGGCAACAGCCTCGGGGTCGGTGCGCTCGCCGCGGCCCTCGCCCTTGGCGGCGCCGGGGTCGCGTATTTCCTGGCCACTGGTCTGCAGGAAGGTGACAGCGCACTTGAGACCTCCGATGTCGAGACCTTCCAGGACCGCCGCCCCGGCACCGGCGGGCGGCTGGAATTTCCGCCTGACGAGACCGAGCAACGGGTCAACGACGCGCTGATCGCCGTCGAGGAAGCGCTCGAGGTGCCTGCGGCGCCAGCACCTGAGCCGAGCGCCGAAGTGTTGGCCGAGATCGCCAAGCTGCGCGAGGCGCTGGCCGCCAGCCAGGCCGCCCGCAACTCGGAAATCCAGTCCGCCGTCTCAGATCTTCGGGAAGCATTCGACGAGCAAAAGGCCGCGCTCGAAGCAACGCTCGCCGCAAAGGAAACCGAGCTGGCCAATCTGCAGCGCCAGACCGAGACCCGCATCGAAGGTTTGCAGGCCATGCTGGATGCCGAACGCGCGCAGCGCGAGGGGCTCGAGGCCGAGCTCGACCGCGAGGGTCTGATTGCCGATCAGCGCCTTCTCGAAGAACGCCGACGCCAGGAAGAGGAGCAGCGCCAGCGCGAGGCCGAACAGGTCGCCAAAGAGCTTCTGACCGCGCAAATCAAATCCCCCGCCGTGGTCTACGCTGACGGTCCCCGTGGTGGCCAAAGTGGCGCGGCGGTCGCCGATCCTGCTGCCGCTGGAACCGGGGGCCCGGTACTCTCGGGCAATGAGGCGTTCCTGCAAAGCGCGCGCCCACTCGAAGTGCAAGAAGCTGCCCGCCTCACCCATCCCGAACGCACGCTGACGCAAGGGTCCGTCATCCAGGCGGCGCTCCAGACCGCTATAAACAGCGACCTGCCGGGCTCCGTGGTCGCGGTCGTCTCCGAGCCGGTCCCGGCGTTTTCCGGGGACCGGATCCTGATCCCCCGGGGCTCCCGCCTTTTTGGCCAATACCGCTCCGGGATCGAAATGCACCAGAAGCGCATCCTGATCCTCTGGACCCGCGTCCTGACCCCGGACGGCACCTCGATGGAAATCGCCGCTGTGGGCGGCGACCAGCTTGGCCGCTCGGGCCTCACTGGTCTCGTCGACACCAAGTTTGCCGAGCGCTTCGGCGGGGCGGCGCTGATTTCCGTGATCGGGGCGGCGCCTGCCGTGGCGGCGGAGAGTGCCAACAACGAGACGACAAGCATTGTCCTGGGCGATGTCAGCAGCGACCTGCAGGACGCTGTCGGGTCGGTCATCGCCGATCAGGTCTCGATCGCGCCGACGATCTATGTCGATCAGGGCGCCTCGGTCACCGTGCTCGTGGACCGGGATGTGGTGATCTACGGGGGTTCCGGTTCACAATGAAAAAGAAGCATCAGGTTTCGCGTTCGAGCCGCAGGCGAGAGGCAGCGAAACCAGGTTCAATATTACCGGAATCACCGAATTGATGGATCAGGCCTCGCCAGCCTCATACCTCGAGCGTTATCTCGACCCGTTCCGCGATCTCCTGCGGCGTGACGACGTGGTCGAGATCGCGATCAACCCCGACGGCAAGGTCTGGCTCGAGGTCGCGGGGGATGCCAGCATGCGCCACGAAGGTCAGACCGTGGATCGGACCACAGCCCTCAACATGGCCCAGACCATCGTCGGCGATGCCAAGGCCCGCGTCTCTGAAAAGAACCCCCTCGTCTCCGGCAAGGTGGAATATGCGGGCCGCCCGCTTCGGGTCCAGGTCGCCGTGCCGCCCGCCATCGATCGCGGTGCCTCGATCACCATTCGCCTCTTCGCCTCTGGCAGCATTAGGGACTACGCCCCGGCTTATCTCTTCGGCAAGGCCGTCTCGCTCGACGCCCTCCGCGCGGAGAAGATGAAAAACATCGCCAGTCTAGCGGAGGAGAACCTTGAGGCCGCGCTGCAGACTCTGGTCGAGGCGCGGCTCAACGTCCTGATCAGCGGCGGCACCTCGACCGGGAAGACCACGTTCGCCCGCCACCTCCTGACCCATGTGAGCGAGCACGAGCGGCTGATCACCATCGAAGACGCTTTTGAGCTCTTCCCCGGCCAGCCCAACACCGTCGCCCTCCTTGCCGACCGCGGTGCCGGTTCGCAACGCAGCGCCAACGCTCTCCTTCAAGCCTCCCTCCGTATGCGACCTGACCGGATCATCGTCGGCGAGCTGCGCGGTGCCGAGGCCCTGACCTACCTCGAGGCCATCAACACCGGCCATGGCGGGTCGGTTTCCACCATCCACGCGGAAACCGCAGAACTCGCAATCGATCGACTGGCGATCATGGTGCTGCAGGCCGGCACACCACTGACCTTTGCCGAGGTTCGGGAATACATCCGGAAATCCATCGATGTGATCGTCCAGCTCGGGCGGGCCGAGGGGAAGCGGGGGATTACGGAGTTCTATCTGCCGGGGTCGAGAAAACTACCGACATAGACGGCGCGATGCAGCCGTTTGCAACGCTGAACTGAACTTCCGCAAGGCGAAGTGTAGCGTTCACGCCAAAAGGAGACAGCTGACGTATTATCAACGGGCAGCGGTGACACTCCGGACCTTGGGGCGTTGAAGGAGTATCGCACAATTTCTTTGACCGCAGCGCGAAGAAAAACCTAACTATTTGAATTACGTATGATACTCTCTATGCGAGCAGCAGCGGGGTCGGCACAACCACCCTAAAACGAAAGGAGGCGACCACTGACTCAAGTACTTCCAGAAGATTTGGTTAATATAGTTTCGGGCGATCCAGAAGAGTTGGGTGTTCATCTCCAGCTTGTTAAACGGGACGTGCTCTTGAAAGATTGCGTGGCCCGTCTCCACTGTCATTGCCTGACTGTGGATGGGAACGGACGCGTCAAGCCGGAGCGTCTTGCGGAATTTATGCGCAACTCAATTATCGATTATGCCGTCCCGAAATCGCGGTTGGATGATGCGCGGGCGCGGGACGCCAGATTCAAGTCCGGAAGCGCGGTTGCAGCCCTGCACCACGAGGCAATCGGCACTTTTACGGACCTTGCCAATACTGGCGAAGGCGGCGAGATGCTGCTCTTCCTACTCGCAGAGCGCTTTCTCAAGGTTCCTCAGGTGCTCTGTAAGATGGACCTTAAGACCGACTCTCACATGCACTATCATGGTGCGGACGGCGTCTATGCTTCCGTAAACGAAAACGGCCTTCTCAAACTTTTCTGGGGCGAGTCAAAGGTGTATGGCGACCCTACAGCGGCCATAAGAGATTGCCTTTCATCACTTGCCCCTTTCCTCGTGGAGACGGACCACGAAGGCGCTGATCGCGAGCGGGATCTCGTGCTCCTCAGCGACAAAGCCGATCTCAGTGATCCGGAACTTACGGCCGCATTCCGGAAATATTTCGACCGAACCTCACCGCTATCGAACAGGGTCGAATATTGCGGGATCGCGCTTATCGCCTTCGATGCGGATTTCTATCCGAAAGATGATGCAAAAGGCATCGGGGAGGACATCCTGAAGGCGGCGAATGACGAAATGGAAAAATGGGTGAAGAATGTAAAGAACAGACTATCGGTGGAGAAACTCGACAAATTCGACATTCAGTTTTTCTGTGTGCCAGTGCCTTCGGCGGATGGGTTTCGCGCATCGTTCCTTAAGGCGCTGGGTATTAAGAAATGAAAGATACCGAACTCTTTGATTGGCTGTCGGGTGAGGCGCTTCGTGATGATATTATCAGGTTGACTCAGATCACAGTGGCGACTGAGATAACAAATCTGGACGCAATCCATGAATCCGCTGACCCAAAGAAGAGCTTTGACTGGCAGCAGCTTCTTTTGGCCGGAAGCCTTTTGGCCAGATCAACCGAACGAACGCATCAGGAGGCGGCGCTGCGGATCGCAACCGCTGCCGTCACACTCGAAACTTCGCCGGAAGTGCGGGATGCGGGGGCTGTCCTCCTCGAAAAGCTGTCCAATCGCAGGTCCGTCGAGCTGGCAATACTGCGAAACCGGATCGCTCCCGATCTTGAGGGCAGACTGGGCGTGTCGATGCGCCTTGAAGCCAACAGAAGACGTTTCGAGGACTCGATACTCCTTGAATCGAGCGGAAAATGGATAGGCGTCAACGATTTTCAGAAAGAACTATGGGCGGGCGCCTCTTCCGGCGCCGGCTGGCTTTCAGCGTCCGCGCCAACCGCGTCCGGAAAAACTTACCTCGTTTTGCAGTGGCTGCTCGATCACGTTCGCACGAGCAAGACAAAGATCGCCGTTTACCTTGCCCCAACCCGGGCTTTGGTGAGTGAGATTGAACTCAGTCTGAAGGAGCTATGTCAGTCGGACACCGGCATCGAGATCACGTCGCTACCGCTGACGGAAGTTTATTTCTCATCTACGACGGGAGACAAGAAAGCCGTCTTCGTATTCACGCAGGAGCGTTTGCACCTGCTTGTCAATCTTCTCGGGGAGGACTTCAGTGTAGACCTTCTCATTGTTGATGAAGCGCACAAGATCGGAGACAATCAGCGTGGTGTAATACTGCAGGATGCAATCGAGCGGGTGTCTCGGCAGAACCCGATGATGAAGGTCGTGTTTGTAAGTCCTTCGACACAAAATCCCGGAGAACTGCTTGAGGATGCGCCGAACGATATGCCGAAAACGTCGGTCAATACCGATATGCCAACCGTTCTGCAGAACGTGATCCTAGCCGAGCAAGTGCCTCGGAAGCCCAAGGAGTGGTCGCTGGACCTTGTCTGGGGCGATTCACCCATACCACTGGGCACGCTTAAACTGTCAAACAAGCCTGCGGGCCTGAAAAAAAGGCTGGCGTTTATCGCAGCGGCGGCAGGCGGTCGCGGCGGCACACTGGTTTACTGCAACGGCGCGGCTGAAGCGGAGGACGTCGCGCTCCTTATCAGCCAGTTGGAAGGCTCGGAGAAGACAGATGATCAGGAATTGCTGGACCTGGCTGATCTGGCCCGCAAAGGGGTCCACCGTAATTATCAGCTCGCGCCGCTGGTCGAACGTGGTGTCGCTTTTCACTATGGAAACATGCCCTCTCTCATCCGCACCGAGGTTGAGAGGCTGTTCCGCGACGGCAAGATAAGATTTCTTGCCTGCACCTCGACGCTGATTGAAGGAGTAAATCTCTCTTGCAGGACCATCGTTGTGCGCGGTCCCCGGAAGGGCCGTGGGAACCCGATGGAGCCGCACGACTTCTGGAACCTCGCGGGACGGGCCGGTCGCTGGGGAAACGAATTCCAAGGCAATATTATCTGTATCGATCCAAAGGATGAAAAAGCATGGCCCGTCGGCGTGCCGAAGCGCTCACGCTACCCGATCAAGAGAGAAACTGACGTCGTTATATCTTCCACCGATGAACTGGCTGCGTATCTTGAGAACAGAAACATCGACTCTTTGGCCGATCTTGCGCAAGGCGAAGAATTCGAACAGGTCGGGGCTTACCTCCTCAATACATATATTCGTCTTGGTACGCTTTCCGATGCCGCATTTGCGAAACGGCATTCTCCAGATGCGCTCCGGAAACTCGATAGAAGCCTCGAAGGTATTTCGGCGCTGATCAATATTACGCAGGATGTTCTAGTAAGACATCCAGGCGTCAGCGCGGTGGGCCTGCAGCGTTTGCTGGAAGCTTTTCGAAAGTACGAAGGCAATATCGAAAATCTGCTGCTCGCGCCTTCGGAAAGCGTCGATGCGTACGACAGGTACGTCACCGTCATGCGACGGATTAACGCAAATTTGTATCCTGTCTTCCTGCCAGACAGTCTCATTCCCCTGCACGCGCTCGTGGTTGTCGAGTGGCTGAAAGGATTGTCTTTGGCTGCAATTATCAGGAAGCGTATAGAGTATCAGCAACGAAACAACAGATCGTTCAAGCTTCCAGTGCTCATTCGCGAAACGATGAGCATGGTGGAAGAGACAGCAAGATTCAAGGCACCGAAGTATATTTCCGCCTATATGGATGTCCTCCGCCTGTTCTTGACTGAAGCCGAGCGCGAGGACCTGATTGATGAAGACTTTGACATCGGGATAGCGCTTGAGTTTGGCGTCTCCAGCATCACGCTTCTCTCATTAATGGAACTAGGGCTTTCCCGCATGTCTGCGGTGGCCTTGTATGAGAAGATTGCGCGCGACGATCTGGACAAGGAAGGTTGCCTGGCCTGGATTAATCAGCATGGCCCGAATTTCGCCGGGATGGACCTGCCTAACCTTATCGTCAGGGAAACGCTGCAGGTATCGGGCCTTGATGATCCGGAAGCGGGCCACGAATTCAGCGAATAGAGTAGAGAGGAAGCGATTATGCCCGCAAAGCCAGTAGAGATCGGATCGCTCTCATTCGCGAGGAAAGGAGACGCAAACGACTTTTTTAGGGATATGCTGTACAAATATGAACTGGGTGACAAGGTAACCAATGAAGACGCCGAAATACTAACGCATCTCATGCATATGCATCCCGAAGCCGCCGAAAAGATCGGCCCGGGAATTGAAAGCTTCAGTGTAAGAACGGCGGATTACGGAACGCGCTGCTTCTGGGTCAACCGCGTCGATGGAACGACAGAAAAATTCTCCTTTCGAGCGTGTTACTGATCATCAACACAGAGCTGCCATCGGCTATCGCTCATTAATTGGCTCGTATTCGAGTTTATGCTCTTCCTGGTGTGCGGTGACCTGCCACTGGGCTCTGATCCAGCCATGACTGGTGCCCGGTTGGTCTTAAGCTGCCTACGGATTCTGGACCGCCGAAAGGTGGAGGATCCGGTTGCCGAAAACAAACGCGAAATACATGCTATGCGAAATCTTCTTCTCTAAAATTCAATCTTAGTTCTGCGCCACGGCTGCCCTATACCCTCGCTGCTTTTTGCTAGCATGGAGCTTCATGAGCGCCGTGACAGCCTTGCCCTCGTCATCATGAAATTCGATCATCATCTGCCCTCGAAACCCGATACGGCCCCATTCCCGCACGAGGCATGCGCCGCCAAACAGGTCTGGTTGAACACTCATTCTATAGAAGCGCCGCATGTTGATAGACAGGTCGACCCGCTTGAGATCGACTGTCGTCGGGAACACTTCCATTTGCTGCATCGTATCCAACATATTGGGCAATCCCTTCTCATGTGTCACAATATCAGGTAGACATATGTGTTTCCACTATGTTCTAATTTTTCCCGACTCGGGCGAAACATTTCCGCTGCACTCTCTCCTAGCTTGGCAGAACTGCTGCAGGTTTAGGATTTTGACTGTACTTCGTGTTCTTGAATAGGGCGACAAATGGTAAAGAACATCTGCATATTCTCGGACGGAACCGGCCAGATGGGTGGCGCCAGGCCAGACCAACGGCTGTCGAATGTTTACAAGATGTATCGAGCCATGCGTCCCGGCCCAGATTCACCAATTAGCCCTAAGGACCAAGTGGCTTTTTACGACCCGGGCTTGGGAACAGGAGAACGCGGTGGGTTTTTCGGTCGGATCAAGCCCATCCTGGAAAGCGCCGTCGGAACTGGCATCGACCACAACATAATCGATTGCTACGAGCAGATCATCGCCCATTACGAGCCCGGCGACCGTGTGTTGCTGTTTGGGTTCTCGCGCGGGGCCTACACAGTAAGAGCACTTGCAAACGTTATGAACCTCTGCGGTGTCCCGACGCAGATGCCAGATGGTTCGCCGGTCCCGCGTTACGGCCCCGGATTGCGCAAGATCGCCAAGGACGCTGTAAAATTCGTGTATAATCACGGTGCTGGAAAACCGCGCGGACAAGATCCTTACTTCAAGAACCGTGAAGAACTCGGCAAGCGATTTCGCAAGAAGTATTCGAGCTTTCCGCTCGTAGGCGAAGAAAATCAGGGAAACGTTCAGCCAACATTCATCGGGGTCTTCGACACGGTGGCATCACTGCGAACGGCAGTTGTCCGCACCTTGGTCTGGGGCGTCACGTTCGGGGTCGGGGCGGCTTTGGCCGCAGGCGTTGCACTCGGATGGTCTTGGCTTTTGGTTGTTCCGCTTGGCGTACTTCTAGTCGCGCTTCTTTGGCAGCTAGGTTCCCTGTTGCTCGACAACTTCAAGTATTTCTCGGACGATCCCGAGCGCAAACTGAAGCTCTGGCGCCCAACCGATTGGCCGCAGATTCTCAAGACGGGTCATTTCGCGGCTTGGAACAAGCGCAACTACGACAAGTGGCTGGATCCCGATGTCCAACACGCCCGTCACGCCATGGCGATCGACGAAGACCGTGCTGACTTTCCAAGGGTTGGATGGGCATCGAAGGCGGCCGCGATTGAGACCAAAGATCGAGAGCCGAAGTGGTTGAAGCAGGTCTGGTTCCCGGGCTGTCATAGCGACATCGGTGGAAGCTATCCTGAGGCAGAGTCCCGCCTGAGCGATATCGCCCTCGATTGGATGGTCGACGAATTGAAAGACTGCGTGCCGTCGATCCAGATCAACGAGAACGTCTTGAACCGCGCCCCTGACCCTCTGGGTTTGCAGCACCGCGAAGACGCGATGGTAGCATTTGGCCCCCTCCGCATCCGCTGGAAGAAGGGAATTCGCGCAGTTGGCGACGACTTCCCGCTCCATCCTTCAGTCGAAGAGCGCATGCGAGCCAAGGCCGTCGCCCAGTGTGGCGAGGTCAAACCCTACCGACCTGCCCAATTGAAAGAGCGACGCGACTTGAAATTCTACTACGACGAATAGGGGACTAGTCGACGGCGCTCACCCTCCCAACAATTCCTCGATGAAGTCCTCCTGCCGGTCGAGCGCCGCCTTCCAATCCTTCGGCACGGCGGCTTCCCTTTCGAGCGTCTCGGGCTCGGGCTGCCCGCGTCCGGCCTCAATCGGCATCACGCTCATCGCGCGCGCTTCGCGCCGCTGCGATCGATCCCGGACAGGCGCACGTTCGGCTAGTTTCGCCTGGTCGTCTGCGCCGACCTCAAAGTCACCGCCCCAGGGCCCCACGCCCTGCACACTCGGCGGATAGGGGAACGGCTTGCCGTCCTGGCGGGCCAGCATGTCCTTGAAGAACGGATCGTCGTAATACTTGATCCGGCTAGCCTTGATAGGGTGCTGGGGCGAAGCGAGGATTATGACCTCGTCGGGATCCATGAGGCGCGCTTCCGTCTCGGAAAGTAGCGGCCGCTCTTCCAGACGCGCCGAGGTCGAGGTCGCGCCAAGGAAGCCCTTGTTGCGACCGTACATCCGGGTCACCGCCTCGCGGGTGGTGCTGCCGACCGCGGCGGAGACCTCTTTCACCGTGCGCTGGTCCCGCGGGGTGATGTAGAGCTTCAGCCCTGCCCCGTTCTCGAGACTTTCACGGCCCTCGGGCCCGTAAATCCGATCAAGCGAAGCCAGCGACTGCGCGATCATCGCGACGCGGCCGCCATAGCTTGCCAGCGAATGGATCGCCCGCTCGAGATAGGGCATCGCCCCCATCTGCTGGAATTCGTCGATCATCATCATGACCGGCCAGGGCTCGTCCGGACCGGGCTCGTTCAGCCGGATCGAGGCGATGAGATCGGCGAACATCAGGCGCAAGAGCGGCGCCAGCGTCGCGATGTGATCCTCGGACACCGCGATGTAAAGCGACTGAGGGGTCTTCCGGAAGGTCGAGAAATCGAAGTCGCTCGCCTCGGTGGCCGAGCGCACCGCCGGGTTGTCCCATTGCTTGAGACCGGCCGTCATCAGCGCCTGAATGTTCGAGGTCAGCAGCCGCGACGAGGCTGAGGCCGCATTGGTCCAGAGCTCGCGCAGGATGTCTTCCTCGGCCTCGTCGGCATAGGTCTTGTACTGGGCGTTCTTGTATTCGCCCCCGGCGACGATCTTGTTCACCTCGCCGAGGTTCGGCGTGCCGCGTTGGATCGCCAGCAGACAGGCCGCAACGAAGATCGACTTGCCGGCCTCGGAAAAGGTGTCGAGCGTCTTGTTGTCCTTGTCGAGGAAGAGGTCTGCCAGGATCGAGACCTCGGTGAAGCGCTGCGCGAATGTCGGGGCCTTGGCAATCCGCGCAAGCGGGTTGTACCGATGCGTGGCATTGGCCCAATCAAACGGGCTGAACCGATAGACCTCGTCGCCGTTGAGCGCCCGGAGCCGCGCGGTCTTCTCGAAGTTCTCGCCCTTCACGTCCAGCACCACAACCGAGCCCGCAAAGCTCAGAAGATTCGGGATCACGAAGCCAACCCCCTTACCGGCCCGGGTCGGCGCGACCATCATCACATGCGGGATGGTGGTCGAGGAGATGAACTCAGCTTTGGACGTCGGGGCTCCGAGCTTGCCACAGACAAAGCCCTTGCCAGGCGCTTGAAGCATGTCGTTCTTCTTCAGCTCCGCCTTGGTCTGCCAGTGGGCCGAGCCATAGTCGTCCCGCTCCTTCTTCCAGGTCCAGGCAAGCGCCAGGGCGCCGAGGCCAATCGCCCCGAAGCCTACGGCGCCAAACCCCACCTTGAACGCTTCGGGATGCGCCGCTCGGGTGCCCGCGCTGGCTTTCCAGAGCGCCAGCATGTCAAAACTACCAAACCCGGTTTTCAGGGCCAGGGTCAGGTAGAAGGCGGCGACGATGGTGCCGATGACGGCGCCGCAGATCACCCCGAAGAGGAGCGCGGCCCAAAGGGGGAGTGTCTTGGTCATGGTTGTCATCTCCCCCTTAGAATTCCATCTCGTCATCGAGACCACGATCTAGTGTTTTGTTTCGGGCAAGTTCACGCCCCATTTCCTGCGCCTCTTGCTGGCCGCGCATCCGCGCCACCTCCGTCGCCTTGTCCTGCTGCAACCCGGCGGCGCGGTCGGTGAAGACTTGGTCGCCGGTCTCCTCAAACGTCATCTCGAGGAATTCCTGCGTGACGGTGATCTGGTCGAGCTTGCTCGGAAGGGCCGCGTCCAGCACCTCGTAGTTGCCGCGGCGAAGTGCAGCCAAACCCTCCTCACCCAACTCCTTGAAGAGCTCGGATTGCAGGGTCCGCTCAACCACCTCTTCCTGTTCCTCGGTGAGCTTGCCGTCCCGAAGCATGTCGGCCAGGTCCTGCAGGTAGGGATTGGGCGTCCGGTCGTCTTCGTCGATGAGGGGCAGTGTCGCCTCCTCTTCGTCCGCGAGGGTTCGGCCGATCTCGACGCCCAGTTCCTTCGCCCGCTCCATCAGTGCGTCCATCACGCCGTCGACCTTTTCGAGCGCGGCATCGAGCTGGTCGTCACTCGCGGTCTCCACGCTGAGACCGTCCTTGGCCAGCACCGCGTTCATGTCGCGCTCGACCCAGTCTTGCGCCATGCCGTAGTTGCGCGTGCCGCCGGCAGTGATCCGGGCTACCAGCTCCTCGCTGTCCATGCCCACCTCCTCGGCGCGCTCGAGCACGTAGCGCAGCCCCTCGTCATTGCCGGATTGCAGCGCCGCAATCAGCACTTCGCTGCCCGCCCCCGGCGGATAGGGTTCTTCGAGCTGCTTTCCAAACCGTGCGCGCAGCTCCGGGTCAGGCACCATCTGCGAGAGGTCCGCGATGATCGGCGCGGCCTTGGCCTCGAAGGCGGCGCGCTCGGCCGGGTCCAATTCCTCGGCCTTGAGCCTCAGCGCCTCGATCGTGCGCTCGGAATAGTCGATCGCATCACCGACGGTCTTGATGTCCTTCATGTCTATCTCTCCTTCGGTGAAGTTCCAGGGCGTGCCGGAGCCGAGACCGTCTGCCATGCCGCGCACGGCGCGCGCCATGTGACGCTGGTCCATCCGGTCCAGCAGGTCGGCGAGGTACTTGTAGTCCTTGGCGAAGCCCACCACCTGCGCCTGCGCCATGGCGGATTCCTGGGCCGTCATGACGATCTCGCGCGGAAGGCGGGCCTCTTCCTTGGCGCGGTAGATCTCCTCAATCCCGGCGGGCTTCTCGAAAATGCCGCGCTCGAGCCGGGTGGTGGCGTCGAGCGTCACGCCGTAGCCTTCAGCGATCTCGGCCTGCTTCTCGCGCATCAGCTGCGGCGACATCACGCCCTCGGCCCAGCAAGAGAACCAGGTGCCGTTTTCGACGCCGCGATTGTTCAGGATGATATGGGCATGCTTGTGCGCCCGGTCGTCATGGACCGCGAGGACATAGTCCCACTGATCGCCATATTCCCCGCTCTCGAAGAAATGCTCCGTCCAGTCCATGGCGATGTCGCACACCTGATCGACCGTCACGTCGGTCGGGAACGAGAGCAGCATGTGCGAGGTGAACCCGAGCTTGGTCGAGCCGCGCCAGGTCCCGGCCCAATCCTCGATGATGTCTTCTTTCTGCTCCTCAGAAAGCACCGCCGCATCGGTCAGCGCGTTGGTCATCGTCGAATAGGTGTATACCGCCTTGTCGTTGATGTAGGAAATCTGCGCCCCGAGGCTACACCTCGTCTTGCAGCCTCCTGCCCGGATCCGTTTGAACACCGCAGCCCGGCTCTGCCCTGAAGCCACTTTCAGCGCGTTGCGCGCCGACATGGATCCGACGCGCGAGAAACTTCGCCCCTGCCGACGCCCCGCCAGCCGCGCGTCGATCCGCGCCGCGGCCTGACCCCGGATACGCTCATCCTCCCAGAGCCGGCCCATGACCGAGGCATAGAGGGCGAGCGGATCAGCCATTCCTGACGAGCCTCAAACCTGTCACGGTCTCGCGCGGGGTGCCCTCCAGAACCGCGCCATCCGCCCCCTGCCCTTCTTCCCTTTGCGGCCACTCCTGATGACGCAGCGCTTGCGCCGCATCCTTCATCCGGCCCATCTCACGGCTCATCGACTGCGCAAGATCGAGCAGTTCGATCAGCACTGCGCGATCCGCCGCCGAGACCTCCAGCCGACCGCGATGGACCGCCTTGGCGAGCACCATGCCAGCGTCGCTCACATCCTTCGCCTGTCGCCATGCGGCGCAAAATTCGGCGACCAGATCACGGGGCACATCGAGGAAACCGCACCGTCCGCGCAGCACCGCATTGAGCGCCTGTGACCGGTTGGAAAAACCCCGTTCGCGCCACTCGGCATCGAACGCTGCAAGCTCAGACTGACTAGCCCGGAAAGCCACTGTCTCGCTCGGATCGCGCGCTGCGATCCCCTCGCCCGCCTCCTCTTTCGCGAGCCGGTTCACGTGGCGCGGAGAGATACCGAACGCCGCCGCCAGCTCCTTCGCGCTCTCGCCCGCCGTGAAGCGCCGCGCCACTTCGATGCGCTCTTCAAGCTTCAGGTTTTTCGCTGGCCTCGGCACTAGGGCGTTCTCCCGCTGCCAGAAAAAGATTGCATGCGCAGACGCGCGCGAGGCAGCGATTGCTCGCAATCGCTTTCGCGTGCGGCGGAGCATTCAGCTTTGCGGGAAACGCCCATGACAGACCCCTCGGACAAAATGTGCAAACATTGGCCATATCCTGCCAACGTCTTCCTTCTCTCCTTTGCTTATACTTCAATACATCACATTGCGCAATATAACGTTTTGCATGCTGTGTCTTTTTGCTGGCAATAGGGTGCAGTCAAGACTGCTCCGCAGCGCGACATGGAACGCCGCCGTCCTCATCGATGCGCGGCAATCTGGTCGAATTAATCTGCCTAAACTTGCGCTGGAGCAGCACGCGATGTCAGGCAAACCGAGCGCCCGAGCCGGTAACGGATCGGGCGCGAAGAACACGAAAACGGCCCGCGCGAGATAGCGCGGGTCCCACCATTCGAGGGCGTCACGAAGCTTCTGAGAGACGGTGTCAAACCCCTGCGGATCAGTAGACCCGCAGGGGTGTCTGGGTCAGTGACCCAGTCCCTGAGAGCGCAGGTCGTCGTAGCGGCTGCGGGCGATCAGCGCCTCGGTCTCGAGGCTGTCGAGTGTCTCGGGATGGGCGTCTTCATCAAACGCGGCGAGGTAGGCATCAAAGGCCATGTCGGCTTGCAGTTCGGCGAGGTCGATGGATTGTTCGAGTGTCATGGTGTGATCCTTTCCGTTGATCGTCGTTGGACGGATCGTGGAAAAGACCGGGGGCATGAGAGCGGGCTGCACCCGGCACGGGGCGGAATGAAATGGAGCACGCCGGGGGCAGGTTTGTTGTGAGCGGTGCACCGCAGCGCTCAAGGCGCAGCCGTCCAGAAACCTGCCCCCAGCGTTGCCGGCCGCTCGACCCCGGGCTAGCGATCTGAGAGGCCAACAGGTCGACGGAAAGGCGCGCGACGGTGGCCCTGACGTGAGACGTCGCCCCCCGGACGCATGACGTTGATCTGCGGTTTACACCCTCGCGGCAAAGGGTGAGTTCGGCACCCTGGCAGCCTCGCCAACACGACCCAAGCGCGGGTTGCTCGACTGAGAGAAGGGGTGCGCTTACCTCGCACAGTGGGCTCCCATTTTTCCCCTGCTGACTTTCGGCTCACCCTCGGGTTCGCGCGATCCACTCTGTCCCTCAACAGAACGATCAAAGCTGCTTCTGCGATCGATCCAGTCAGACTATCCGCCTCGGTGTCAGCGTCCGAAATATGCCGCATCCTTCTGACACGGGTTTCGGACCCGAACCGCTGCCATTCCTCATAACGAGAAATAGCCAGACCGCCGGAGCGGTCTGGCCCTTGGCTTAGGCGGCGTCTTTCGGGCCCCAGGGGATGACGGCCTGCAGGGACAGATCGTCCTGGTTCGCGGCCTTGCCGAGGTTGGCGTTGAAGCCGTGGTCGCGGATGGTCAGCGTGTA
>NZ_SOAP01000006.1 GCF_004364805.1 Pelagimonas phthalicica | reverse complement strand
GCAACAAATTCAGTATTTGTTTGACTTCGTAGCCAAATTGGCGGCGTTGGGAGATCATTTTTCTGATCATGTATAATGGTCCCCAGCGTCACTTTTAGCTCAAAGCCGCCATTTTTTGCCAGTGCAAACGACAAGGGCCTGCGTTGCGGTCCGCCCCTTCCGATATCCACCCCGTTTTAACGGCTGGATTTAGAGAGCGATGCGGGGGATGATCGCTTGGTGTTGGGGGAGAGAGCCTGTGGATATGGAAACGGCAGTGAACCGGGTTGCGGATGTGGGGCAGGGCTTGGCCTTTGAGGCGGATTTGTTTGCCGATCCGGCGCAACGTATTGCCCTGTGGCAGTGCAATTCCCCGGCGCTGGTCACGCCGAAATCCTATCGCAAGCGGGCCGGGTTTGAGGAGGCTGTTGCGCGGTCCGGCGCGCGGGGCTGGCCGGTTGCTTTGCGGCCCAGCGGCGGTGGTACGGTGCCTCAGGGGCCGGGGGTTTTGAACCTTGTGATGGCGCTGACGGTGCCGCAGGGTTTTGGGATACATCAGGGCTATCAACTGCTATGCGATCCAATAATTGCGCTGGGGCAGAGCCTGGGGCTGGATCTGCGCCCCGGTGCAACGCCGGACAGCTTTTGTGACGGGGAATGGAACCTGTCCTCGCAGGGGCGCAAGATGGTGGGCACGGCGCAGCGTTTGCGCCCGTTAAAGGAACGGCGTGTGCGCATCATGGCCCATGCGCTGATCCTGATGGACGGACCTGTTGAACCGGGGGCTGAGGCGGTGGACGCCTTTCACCGCGACCTTGGGCTGGACCCGGTGCGCAGCGAGGTGCACACGACATTGCAGGCGGAATGCAAGACCCGCCTGCCTGATGAGGCCGAGATTGCGCGTCTATTGACGGCCCATGCTGAGCAGGCGGTCAGGGACAGGTTGGGCGAATAGCTACCCGAAAAAGCGCCCAAGCAGGCCGCGTTTGGCCGGGGTGCCGTCGCAATCGGCGGCACGGAGTTTGAACAGCTTTTTGCGTTCAAGAGTATATACTTGCACTGGAAAATGGCTGCGCAGCGAGGTGGAGTCGGTCTTGTCCGTCACGATCAGCGGGCCTTGGTCGGTTTGAATCCACACATCACCGCGCGAGTCACCCTCGGGCTCCTCCCAAAAGGAAAACCGATAGGTGTATCCATGGGCGCGCAGGGTCTCGGCCATATTTCGCGGTCATTCAGCCCATGGGTTCCTCAACGGGCCGCCCCGTTTCGTCCTGCACAGGGTCAAACTGCGCGAAACCTTGCGAGGTCACAATCCGCGTGATCCAATAGTCCCGAAACGCGTCGGCGGGGCGCAGGTCGAGATGGAAGAGCGCGGCAAGATGGGTGTCGATGTCCTGGGGTTGAAAGTCGATCTCTTGCAAAAGCGGGACAAGCTGGGCGTCAAGCGCGTCGATCTTGGCGGCGATGTCTGCGCGATTGGCAATGTCGGGATAGGCGTCTTCGCCTCCCGGATTGCGGGTCACGATTTGACCCTCGCGGGCGAGGTCAAACCACCCCTGCCAGATCGCGGCAATATCGGTGATCGCCTGCCCGAGCGCCGCCAGGTCGGCCTGAATGCCAAGGTCGAACATGTCGTTAACTCTTTGCACGGTGCGGAGCCCGCGATTGCCGATAGGCGGCCCGAGCAGGACGAGTTTTTCAGTGCTTTCAGACATGGCGACGTAGCTTTAGACCAAATGCACGCGGAACGGGTAGCCGCGGAATGGGGCGAGAGTGAGTCCTTTAGGGGGGCCTAAGGCTGCGGGAGAAGTAATACGCGCGCGCCGGAGCGGCCATGAGGGCAACATGCAGAGAGGGTTGGCTTTGAACCAAGGCTCATCGATGCTGCAGTTTGGAAGAACGGCATCTTTTCAAATTGTGAAGTGTTGACCCTCACGTTGTGTGAGGTCCCATAGAAGGGTCATGGAAGAACGAATCGAGGAATATACGGTAGGAGAATTGGCGCGTGCTTCAGGCGCCACTGTCCGCATGTTGCATCACTATGATGCCATTGGTCTGTTAAAGCCTGCTCATGTAACTGCGAAAGGGTATCGGATTTATCGGCAGCCTGAACTTCTTAGGCTTCAAGAGATCCTGTTTTACCGCGCAGCAGACATGTCGCTAGACGACATCACGATGATTTTGAACACGGGAAACCCAGTCGAGAGGCTGGTCTCGCATCGTGAGAAAGTTGCCGCGCAAATGGAAAAATACGCCGCGATTATTGCAACGCTCGATAGGACAATAATGAAACTAACAGGAGAAGAACCCATGACACTCGAAGACCTCTACAAACCTTTTCCCAAGAGTAAGCAGGCCGAATACGAAGATTGGCTGATCACAACCTACGGTCAGGAAATGGCTGCAAAAATCGCCAATGCTCGCGAGCGCCTCGGTGCCGAAGTGGGCGATACCCTGGACGCCCAGAATAAGAAGCTAAAAGGAATCGAGGCGAAGCTAGTTGCCACCTACGAAGCTGGAGGCGACCCCAAAATGGCTGATCTATCAGCTCACCAGAATTGGGTGGCCGAGATGTGGGGATATCCATGCACAGCAGATGCCTACGCCAAGCTGTCAGAACTCTATCTGGCTCATCCAGACTTTATTGCGCGCTATGAAGCACTATCAGAAGGGTTTAGCCAATGGCTGACCACCGCAATGGTAGCGTGGTCGGCGAAGAACGGTTAACTCATTCCGCCTTGCGGTCATTCGGATATCGTGCCCTGACGACCGCAAAGTCCGGCATGTCGCCTGTTCCCGTGGGTTGCAACGATTGGCAGGAGTCCGAGAACGGCCCCAGCATTGGGACAGTCAACGAACCAGCCAAATGACACACGGGTTTCGGCGATAACGCACATCTTGTGGCTGTATCGGCGGGCGATCCTTTTGCGGGCAGGCTTTGCCGATCTGAACCTACGGTGTCGCCCAGCTGCGGACCCTAATCCACCGTCAAGACGATCTTGCCAACATGGGATTTTGCCTGAAAGCTTTCCTGCGCCTTGGCGATATCGGCCAGGGGGTAGGTTTCGGCGACGAGCGGTTTGATCTCGCCCGCCTCGATGCGTTTGATCAGGTTGCCAAACACTTGCGGTTCCAGAATGGTGCAGCCGTAAAAGCTCAGATCCTTGAGGTAGAGCGTGCGCACGTCCAGTTCCACCAGTGGTCCGGCAATGGCTCCGGCGACGGCGTAGCGACCAAAGGGGCGCAGCACGTCGAGCAGTGCGGGCCAGCCCGGTCCGGCGACCAGATCAATGACAACATCGACACTGTTCTCGCCCAAAACGGCCCGAAGGTCGTCTTGGCGATCGACACATTGCGCCGCTCCAAGATCCATGAGGGTTTCGATCTTGGCGGCGCTGGTTTGGGCGATCACCTCGGCACCGCGGGCGCGGGCGAGCTGCACAGTGGCAGAGCCGACACCGCCAGAGGCACCGGTCACCAGCACGCGATCTCCGGCGCGAAGATTGGCGCGGGTCAGCATGTTTTCGGCGGTGGAATAAGAGCAGGGGAAGGAGGCGAGCTCGGTATCTGACAGGGGCGAGGTGATCGGATAGGCATGGCGCGCGGCGACGCGAACATATTGCGCAAAACCGCCGTCACATTCAGAGCCGATATACCAGGGGCTTTGCAGCAGGGCACCATCGGCCTCCTGCAGGCAGGGTTCGACAATCACGCGCTCACCAATGCGGGCATCGGTGATATCGGGGCCGGTGGCAACGATATGGCCACAGATATCGGCCCCCTGGATGCGCGGGAAAGTCAGGGCATTGCCACCCCAGCCGGCATCCTCGGCGTCGTTATCACCCTTGGAATACCAGCCGATCCGGGTGTTGATATCGGTATTGTTGACCCCGGCAGCCGTGACACGGATGAGCACATCGGTTGCGGCTAGCTCGGGCAGGGGCAGATCGTGACGCAGCTGCAGCATCTCGGGGCCGCCATGGCCGATCATAGCGATGCCGGTCATATGGGTGGGCAGGGTCATGGCGCGCTCCGTTCGTTGCTCTGCAGGGGACGGTGGCGCGGGGGAGGCAGCATGTCAATCGTTGAGGGGGAAATGGTGGTCGAAGGCGTCTTACCGCGTCAATTGCGGTCTGGTTCGCGCCCGTCCCGCCCTAAACCCCAGCGCAGAAATCCCGTATCACGGTCACTAAATCCAGCGGTTCCTCGAGATGTGGGCTGTGGCCTGAATCAGGAAAGCAATGCCGTCGCGCCTGTGGGGCATTGGCCGCCATCCAGGTGGCGGCGGTGGAGGGGTAGACGCGGCTGGCGCCGCCATGGCCGATGAGCCAGGGAATATCGATTTGCGGAATGGTTGCTCGCAGGTCCAGCGCCATCATCTCATCCCAATAGTGCGCCATGATAGTGGGTTCATTTGTCAGGATCTGTTGCAGGGCCTGATCCCGGCTGTAACCCGGCGCGCCGGTCTTGCGGGCAAACATGGTTGTGGCGATCTTTTGTGCGGCTTGCGGCCAATCGGTGTGGATCTCGTGCCGGGTTGCGGCCTGACGGTCAGGGGTTTGACCGTTCAGGCCAAATTGCCAATCCTCGCTATTGATCGGCTTGGGGCTCATATCCAGGGTCACAAGGCCTTTGATCCCGCGCGTGCCGTGCTGGGCAATGTAGTGCCAGGCAATGGCGGCCCCCATGGACCAACCCACCACAATGGCCGGACCATTGTGCCAGAGCAGGTCTTGCAAGAGGTCGCTGCACGCCTGCAGGCTGGCCGGGGTTTTGTTATCGCCATGGCCGGGCAAATCCGGAGCGATTCCGCCAAGTTCGGCAAGAACAGGGTCGAAAATCGAGCCACGCATTGTCCAGCCATGCAGGAAAATCAATTGCGTCATTTGCTGCCCCGGAGGCGGCCGACAATGCCGGTGGGGAAGAAATAGACGCTGAGGATGAACAGCACCCCAAGCCAGAGCAGCCAGCGATCCGGATCAAGCAGGCGGGAGAGCAGCGGCAGGAACTCGGTCGCCGTCGCAGCGCTGCCCATCAGGTCTTGCAGATAGGTTTGCGCCAGCACCAGCAGCGTTGCCCCCACAGCCGCGCCCCAGATCGTGCCCATGCCGCCAATGACCACCATAAGCAGCAGGTCGAGCATGATGGTGAAACTCAGTGTGGTATCGGGCCCAACATAGCGCAGCCAAAGCGCAAAGAGCGAGCCGGCCAGCGCCGCGGTCGCGGCTGAGAGACAGGTGGCGACGGTGCGATACCAGACCACGCGATAGCCGATGGCCTCGGCGCGGAAGTCGTTTTCGCGGATGGCTTGCAGCACCCGGCCAAAGGGGGAGTTTACCACGCGCAGCATCAGCAGAAAGAGCAGCAAAGAGCAGGTGAAAATCAGGTAGTAATTCAGCAGCTTGCCATTGATTTTCACGCCGAGGAATTCGCCCATGCGATTGGCGGGGCCAAGTTCGCGCGGGATCTTGAAGGTAAACCCGTCTTCGCCCCCGGTCAGCCAGCTGAGTTGCGAGACCAACACCGCCACAGCCGAGGCCACGGCGAGGGTGATCATGGCGAAAAAGATTGCGCGAACGCGGAGGCTAAAGAGGGCAATGAGAAAGGCAAAGGCGGCGGCAAGAGCCGCGCCCGCCAGACTGCCGATGATGATGGAATGAAACCCGCGCCCCATATGCAAAGAGGCAAGGCCGACCCCATAGGCACCCATGCCGAAAAACATCGTATGGGCAAAACTGACCACACCGGTATAGCCCAAGAGCAGGTCATAGCTGGCGGCGAGCACGATGAAAATCGCGATGCGGGCTGCCGTATCAAGCGAGCGGACGCCGGGGAACAGGAAGGGGGCCAAGGCGAGGCCAAGGAAGATCACCAACACCACAATCGTGAGGATCTTGGAGCGGGGCGTGTCGTTGGACAGAAGCGTTTTCAGCATGGTTAGAGCCTCACTTTGCCTTATTTCGCTTTGACCACGGGCATCATGCCCTGCGGACGCCACATCAGGATTGCGGTCATCAGGCCGATATTGGAGATCAGCGCCAGTTTCGGTTCGAGAAAGGCGATGTAGTTCTGCAAAAGTCCGACCAGCAGGGCGCCGATAAAGGCGCCTTCGACACTGCCCAGCCCGCCGATGATCACGACGATAAAGACAAGGATCATCATCTCTTCGCCCATGCCGGCGGTGATGACTTCCTCATAGAGGCCCCACATGACGCCGCCCAATCCGGCCAGTGCGGACCCGGCGATAAAGACACCGACAAAGACGATGCGCAGGCGATAACCCAAGGCCTCGACCATTTCACCGTTTTCCACCCCAGCGCGCACGATCAGGCCGATCTTGGTGCGGCGGAAGACGAGCCGCATGGCGATGAACAGCGCCAGCCCGATGGCAACGGCCAGCAGGCGGTATTTCTCCAACGCCGCGCCCCAAAAGGTGATCGCCCCTTTGAGCATTTCGGGACGGGTGAGGAAAATCTCTTCGGGCCCCCAGATCACATGGATCATCTGTTCGATAACGATCAATCCGCCGACGGTGACAAGGATCTGTTTCAGATGCGCGCCGTAGACGGGTTTGACGATCACCCGCTCAAAGGCCCAGCCGAGCAGACCGGTGACAGCCATAGCGGCGAGAACGGCGAGGAAGATGGCGATGAGGTTGAGGGTCAGCGAAGGCGCACCGGCCCATTCGGCAAGGCCGAAGAGGACGGAAATGCCGACGAAAGCGCCCACCGAGATAAACGCGCCATGGCCGAAATTGATCACATCCATGAGGCCAAAAACCAAGGTCAGGCCCGAAGCCATGACAAAGATCATCATGCCCATGGCCAGGCCAGAGACAGTCAGGGTCAGCCAGCTTGACGGGTTCCCGATGGCGAGAAACCCCAGGACCACAAGGATCGGGATCAGCAGCACGGGCAGGGCATTGGCCAGACGTTCCGCAATGGGGACAGAGGCAAAGGTGGGTTTGTGATCGGGGGCGATGCTGGTCATGTCGCGGCCTCCATGGACAGGCCCATCAACTGTTCCTGAAGGGCGGCGTTTGTTGCGAGCTCTTGCATGGTTCCGCTCCAGACGATTTTGCCGTCATCCATCACGGCGGCGTAGTCACCAATCGCCTTGGCGACGGCGAAATTCTGTTCGACCATTAAAATGCTGGCCCCTTGGTTTTTGAGTTCCTTCAGCGCGGCGGCCATGGTGGAGACGATGGCCGGGGCGAGGCCCTTGGTCGGTTCATCAATCAGGTAAAGCTTGCGCTCTTCGGCCATGGCGCGGGCGATGGACAACATCTGTTTCTGCCCACCTGACAGGTTCCCCGCCTCGGAATTCCAAAAGGTTTTCAGCGGCGGGAAGGCGGAAAAGATCCAGTCGCGGCGCTGGGGCGAAAGCGGGCCAGAGGCGGCGGCAAGGGTCATGTTTTCTTCGACCGTGAGATCGGTGAAAATACCCATATCCTCGGGGACAAAGCCGATGCCAGCGCGGGCGCGGGCCGGGGTTGGCGTCTCGGTGATATTGTCCGTGTCGAAATGGATTGTGCCGGTATGGGCGGTCCAGAGGCCCATAATGGTGCGCAAAGTGGTGGTTTTGCCAACACCGTTGCGGCCCAAAAGCATGGTCACTGCGCCACGTTCAACCGCAAGGTCGACACCGTGCAGGATGTGATATTGGGCAATATCCGTATGGACGTTTTGCAGTTTCAGGATTGCGTCAGAGGCTTGATCAGACATCGGCCAGCTCCTTGCCCATGTAGGCGTCTTGCACCACGTCAGAGGCCATGACCTCGGCCGGGTCCCCATCAGCGACCAGCGCGCCATTGTGCAAAACGATGATGCGGTCGGCGAGGGTGCGGATCACGTCCATCTTGTGTTCGACCAGCAGGATGGTGCGGTCACGCTCGGCCTTGAGTTCGGCGATCAGGTCAAGCACGACGGGCGCTTCGTCAACGCTCATCCCCGCCGTGGGTTCGTCGAACATATAGACCTTGGGGTCGATGGCGATCAGCATAGCTACCTCAAGCTTGCGCTGATTGCCGTGGGAGAGCTCAGACACCGCCTGGTCGCGCAAAGTATCTAGCCGCACACGTTCCAGCACCGACATGGCTTCGACTGTCACGGCGTGGTGGCTATCGGCCAGGGTCAAGAGCGAGGCTTTGGAGCCGCGATGCGCCTGGATGGCGAGGCGGACATTTTCCAGAACCGAGAGGCCGGGAAACAGGTTGGTGAGCTGAAAGGCCCGGCCAAGCCCACGCTTGCAACGCTCGGAGACCGAAAGCCGGGTGATGTCATCCCCCATCAGGGAAACCGAGCCTGCCGAAACCGGAATCTGCCCGGAAATGAGGTTGAAATAGGTGGTCTTGCCCGCGCCATTGGGGCCCACAATGGCGGTCAGTTCCGAGGCGTGAAAGGCGCAGGACACCGCATCAACCGCCACATGTCCACCAAAGCGCACGGTCAGCCCGTCCGTTTCCAGAAGCACCTGGGTCATCATTCTGCCTGTTTGTCAGAAGGGGAGGGGGTGCAGGGGGATCAAAGTCACGGATGACCCCCCTGCGGTTATGCGCAGTTCAGGCTGCGCATCACTGGTTTCTGAGAGGGATCTTCATCTCGTCCAGCCCGATTTCGCGCACCAGAACCGGAACGCCATAATCCTTGCCGTCCTGAATTTCAGTGCGGAAGTGATACATGGGCTGCATGGCCTGATGATCCTCGGCGCGGAACATCATCTTGCCCTTGGGGGTCTGCCATTCCATGCCCTCCATCGCTTCGATCAGCGCGTCGGTATCCTCGGCACCGCCGGCCTTTTTGATCGCCTCAACCACGGCGATACCCGCGGCCATGCCACCTGCGGTGAAGAAATCCGGCGGGGTGCCGTGGCGTTCAAAATGCTCTTTCACAAGCCATTCATTCACCGGGTTCTGCGGGATTTCATAGTAGTAATAAGTCGCGCCTTCGAGGCCGGGGAGTTCTTTGTAAGCTTTCAGAGCGGCCAGAATGTTGCCCCCCGTGGCGATTTCGACGCCAAAGCGGGACGGGTCCATCGCGTTGATCTTGGACATCGGATTGCCGCCACCGGCCCAGATGATGAAGAGCTTTTTGTCGCCGCTTTCCCCTTCCATCGCGTTGAAAATCCGCTCAGCGGCAGCGGTGAAATCGGTGGTGTCGGTGGGGACATATTCCTCGTGGGCGATCTTGGCCCCGGTGGCCTCAAGCGCCTCTTTGAAGGCCGCCACACCGTCACGGCCAAAGGCGTAATCCTGCGCCAAAGTTGCGATGGTGACACCGTCACCGCCCAGAGCAACCGCGTTGGAGATCGCATCCTGAGACGAGTTGCGCCCGGTGCGGAAGATATAGCGGTTCCAGGCGGAGCCGGTGATGCTGTCGGCCACGGCGGGTTCGACAATCAGCACGCGTTCATATTCCTCGGCAACCGGCAACATGGCCAGCGCCACGCCCGAGCTGACGGGACCAACGGCGATATGCGCGTCATCATCGCCATAGGCCTCAGCCAGCAGCGAACGGCCGGTGGCCGGGTCCAGCTGGGTGTCTTTTTCGATCACGACGATCTTTTCGCCATCAATCTCCATCGTGCCGCCGGTGGCATATTCCAGCCCCATCATCAGCCCGTCATGGGATTGTTTGGCATAGGCCTCGAACGGGCCGGTTTTGCCATAGACATGCGCCACGCGGATCTCAGCGCTGGCCGCGGTGGCCAGAGCCAATGTCAGCGCCGCCACACCGGTCTTCAGAAGTCCTTTCATCTGGGTTCCTCCTCCCATTCGCTTCTCTCTCCTGCAAAATATGAAACATGAATCACTATTCATGTCAACGATTCAGATTTTGGAAAATATTGCGGTTAGGGCCGCCAAAACGCAGAAAACCCCACAGTTCGACGCTGCGGGGTGGGTTGTCATTGAACTTATTTTACATAATCTAGATTATGAGCTGAATATCACGCCCTCGGATGAGCGCTTCCCCAGGCATGCAAGGCGGAAACGACCGGCCCCAAGGCGGTGCCTTTTTCGGTCAGGCTGTATTCCACGCGCGGCGGCACCACGGCATAGACTTTGCGGGCGACGATTCCATCCGCTTCAAGCTCGCGCAACTGTTTGGTCAGGCTGCGTTGCGTGACCGAGCCAACCCGGCGCGACAATTCGTTGAAACGCAGCGTGTCGGAAAGCAGGTGATAGATCACCAGCCCTTTCCACTTGCCCGCGATTTGCTCAAGCGCGTTTTCGACCGGGCAGCCCCCATTGCAATTGGAGTTCTCAAAGCGTTTGACGGGTTTCACAGTATCCATTTGGTACCTATAAGCCGAAATGTTGCGTACTTGTGCAGTATACACCAGTGTTTGTAAGCCTCAAGCCAAGCGGTCAGCGGCCCTCGCCGCCGCGCCATTGGACTGAGGAAAGGACCCAACATGAAAGCCATCGGTTATTACGAAAATCTGCCCAGCAGCGATCCAAAATCTCTGGTTGATCTCGACCTGCCAAAACCAAGCCCGACCGGGCGAGACATTCTGGTCGAGGTCAAGGCGATCTCGGTCAACCCGGTTGATACGAAAATTCGTCAGGGACGCGCCGCCAGCAATGGCCAGCCCGAAGTGCTGGGTTGGGACGCAACCGGCGTTGTGGCCGCCATCGGGCCTGAAGTGACGGGCTATGCGCCGGGTGACAAGGTTTGGTATGCGGGCGATATTTCGCGCCCGGGCACCAATAGCGAATTTCATCTGGTCGATGAACGTATTGTCGGGCGGATGCCGGAAACGCTGGGCTTTTCCGCCGCGGCCGCCCTGCCCCTGACCGCGCTCACTGCCTATGAGATGCTGTTTGACCGTTTGAAAGTCACAGAGCCGGTGGCCGGTGGGGCCAAGGCGGCGCTGATCATTGGCGGGTCCGGCGGTGTTGGCTCAATCGCGATCCAATTGCTGCGCGCCCTTAGCGATGTCTCGGTAATTGCCACCGCCTCGCGCCCGGAAACCCAGGCCTGGGTAAAAGAGCTTGGCGCGCATCACGTGGTTGACCATTCGCAGCCCTTGGCGAAGCAAGTGGCTGCGCTTGGTATTGGCGCGCCCTCTTTTGTGTTTTCGACCACCCATTCCGACAGTTACATTAGCGAGGTTACAAGCCTGGTCGCACCGCAAGGACGCTATGGTTTGATCGACGATCCGGCGGCGTTTGACATCATGCCGTTCAAGGGCAAGAGCATCTCGATCCATTGGGAGCTGATGTATACGCGATCGCTGTTCCAAACCGCCGATATCACCCGGCAACAGGACATCCTGAACGAGGTCGCGGCGCTGGTGGATGCGGGTAAAGTTCGCACAACGACGGATCAGCCGCTGGGCCTGATCACGGCGGAAAACCTGCGCAAGGCGCATGGGATGCTGGAAAGCAACAAGACCAAGGGAAAGCTGGTTTTGGAAGGGTTTCCCGGCTGAGGGTTGAGACAGGGCAGGACAAGCGTCCTGCTCAACGTTGACAATCAGAAGTTCGCTACAGAGGTTCGCGCCCGCCATAGGGGCAGGGTCATGCTGAAAGCATGCCTCTGGCATGAGCGCGAACCGGATCGCAGGCGATCCGGAATATCATCCCCTCACGCGCTAGACCGCCACCGACCCCATGATCGTCTTGATGCCATGAGCAAAGGAACCGGCAAAGCTGCGCCCGCAGAGCAGGCGATAGGATCTGCCCGGCTCGAGGCACAGCACAAAGCAGCCGACATGGTCTATCACCGTGCGCTGAACGCGGTTTGCGCCAAACTCAGCGAGGTTGATGGGGCAGAGGCGTTCCAGGATCGGGGTCAAATCCGCGCCCTGCAGATCAAACACCACCCAGCCATCATTCTGTTCGGTGACCGAAGCCTGATCCCCCAATTCGGTTTTCAGCTCAGCAGCCAGCATTTCCGAGCGGTCGTGATCTGCCAGAACAAACCACTGGTTCGGCCCGCTCCAGAATACAGTGCGGCCCAAGCCATCCTGCCATTCCGACACGGCCACAGCCGCCGCACCGGTCAAGACAGGGCTGAGATCGCCCTGCCCTGCCCGCTCCGCGACCGAAGCAATGGCGAAATCGGGGCGTTCGCTCAGAGTGGCGCTGCCGATCTGGTCGATCATCGCCGCGTCGCGACCAAAGGCGGTGCGTGGGAAAAGAGTGTATTTAGTCACGAAGCCGCGCTCCTTCTGGGTCGATGAAATGCGCACTGACGACGCGCGCCTTGAGGGTCTTGCCTTCGACCGGGTTGGCGGCGTCCACCACCTCTCCGATGCGATCAGAGCCGCGGGCGAGATAACCAAGGGCGATATGTTTGCCCAGATGCGGGGAATAGCAGGCCGAGGTCAGCCAGCCCTGATCATTGGCGGGCTCTTGCGTTGCGCCATCGGCAAAGAGATGCGAGCCAGCGGGCAGGATCTCGGCCCCCATGGATTCAAACCCCACCAGACGCAGCCCGTCATCCTTGGCCAATTCCGAGCGGCGGGTCATCACCGCGCCAATCGAATCCTTTTTGGTTGAGACCAAGCGCGCCATGCCCAGATGCGCGGCGGCGGTTTGACCGTTCAATTCATTGCCTGCGGCATGGCCTTTCTCGATTCTGAGAACACCCAGGGCTTCGGTGCCATAAGGGGTGACGTCAAACTCTGCGCCTGCCTGCATCAGCACCTCGATCAGGCTCTCGCCATAGCGCGTTGGCACGGCGATTTCATAGGCAAGTTCGCCCGAGAAGGAGATGCGGAACAGCCGCGCGCGGATGCCGCCACAGACGGTGATCTCGGCACAGCCCATAAAGGGAAAGGCCTCGTTCGAGATGTCGAATTCCGGGTCGACGATCTTTTGCAGCAGCTTGCGGGAATTGGGCCCGGCCACGGCGTATTGTGCCCAAGCGTCAGTTGTCGAAATCAGCTGCACATCCAGGTCGGGGCGCAGGCATTGGCGCACAAATTCCATGTGGCGATAGACCGGACCGGCATTGGCGGTGGTGGTGGTGACGACGAAATGGTCTTCGGCAAGACGGGCAGCGGTGCCGTCATCCATGGCAATGCCATCTTCGCGCAGCATCAGACCATAGCGGGTCTTGCCCACCGGCAATTTGGCAAATGCATTGGCATAGACCAGATTGAGGAATTGCGCCGCATCCTTGCCCTGCACATCCACCTTGCCCAGCGTGGTCACATCACAGACACCGACAGATTTGCGCACGGCCAGCGCCTCGCGATCCACGGATTGGCGCCAATGGGTTTCGCCGGGCTGCGGGAACCATTGCGCGCGCAACCATTGCCCCACCTCGACAAAGACCGCGCCCTGACGCTGGGCCCAATGATGGCTGGGGGTCAGGCGGGTCGGTTTGAAATCCTTGCCGGTGGACCGCCCCGCCAAGGCCCCCATGGAAACCGGCGTATAGGGCGGGCGAAAGATGGTGGTGCCGGTTTGCGGAATGCTTTGCCCGGTCATTTCCGCCATCACCGCCAGACCACCCATATTGGCGTTTTTGCCCTGATCCGTGGCCATGCCCAGCGTGGTGTAGCGTTTGAGATGTTCGACGGATTCAAACCCCTCTTGATGGGCGAGCTTGACGTCTTTGACGGTGACATCGTTCTGGAAATCCAGCCATTTGCGCGCCTTGCCCTCGCCCACATACCAAAACGGAGTGATTTGGGTGGGCGCATCCTCAGCCTCGGGCAGGTTTGCGGGGGTGACGGGTTGGCCCAGAGCTTCGAGGCTTTGACAGGCCATCTCCGCCCCGGAGTGCAACGCCGCATGGGTGGAAAAATCACCCGCCGCGGCACCGGCCACCGCCATGCCGACGGGCAGGTTTGCGCCCGGCACAAAGGCGGCAATGTCGTCGCGCCAATCAGGGCGGCCGCGTTGATGGCTTGTCAGGGACAGGTTGGGGTTCCAACCACCCGACACGGCCAAAGCGTCAACCGCGAGGGTTTCAACCCCACCATCCGCCTTGCGCACCCGCACTGATTTGAGGCCAAGACGCCCCTTGCTATGAATCACCTGCCCCCGGATCACCTGAACCGGGCTGTCTGGCACGCCCTCGCGCGGGTCGATCACCGCGACGACCTCAACCCCTTTGGCGGTCAAATCGCGCGCGGTGCGATAGGCGTCGTCATTATTGGCAAAAACCGCAACTTTTTGACCGGCGCTGACCGCCCAGCGATTGGCATAGGCGCGCATGGCCCCGGCCTGCATAATGCCGGGGCGGTCATTGTTGGAAAAGGCAATCATGCGCTCCGTGGCCCCGGCGCAAAGCAGCGAGCGTTTGGCATAGATGCGCCACAGGGTTTCGCGCGCGCGGCCCGCGCGTTGCGACAAGGGTAGATGATCGCTGACCCGCTCGACCGCGCTAAAGATACCGTGATCAAAGGCCCCCAGCACCGTTGTCCGCGCCATCAGGCGCACATTGGGCAGGCTGGCCAGTTCGGCCAAGCTGGCTTTGGCCCAATCAGAGCCGGATTGCCCACCAATCTCGATCACTTCGCTGTTGAGCCGACCACCCATCACGAAATCTTCGTCCGCCAGAATGACCTGCGCCCCTGCCCGGCCGGCGGTCAGCGCCGCCATCAGCCCGGCAGGCCCGGCGCCAATCACCAAAAGGTCGCAATGCAAGAACCCTTTGTCATAGACATCCGGGTCATCCTGCATCGACAGCGACCCAAGCCCAGCGGCCTTGCGGATTATCGGCTCGTACAGCTTTTCCCAAAAGGCGCGCGGCCACATGAAGGTCTTGTAATAGAACCCGGCGGTGAGGAAGTTTGAAAACAGATCATTGATGCCCATGGCGTCAAAGGCCAGCGACGGCCAGGCGTTCTGGCTCTGCGCGACCATGCCATCATAGAGCTCAGCCACGGTGGCGCGGGTATTGGGCGTGCGATAGGCCCCTTCGCCGATATGCATCAGCGCATTGGGCTCTTCGGAGCCCGAGGAAATCACACCGCGCGGACGGTGGTATTTGAAACTGCGCCCCATCAGGCGTTTGCCATTGGCCAGCAGGGCCGAAGCCAGCGTGTCCCCGGCGAACCCTTGCAGGCTCTCACCCTCAAAGGAAAAGGAGATGGGCAAATCGCGATCAATCAGACCGCCGGATATGCGGTTGCTTTGCGTCATTGATCCGCCCCCTTTTGGCGCGCCACATCAGCAGCAAATTCGACCTGAGTGATCTCATGCGTCAGCGTGTTGCGCGTCACCACCAGCCAGGATCGGTCGCCCTGTTCATGAAACCAAAGCTCGCGATGTTCGCCCGCCGGGTTGTCGCGCAGATAAAGGTAGTCGTGTAAGGCCTCTGCCGCGCCCTCCGCCATGCCATCGGGACGGTTGAGCAAGCTGGCATCGCCGAGATAGGTGAATTCCTGGGCGTCACGCAGCCCAAGCAAAGGGTGAGGGATCAGCATTCGCCTGCCTCCGAAACGGAATGTTTGATATTGATGTCGCGGATGCGCTCCATCCAGGATTGGCGCAGGGCATCGCATTCGGCCCCGGCATCATAGGCCGGGGTGCAGATGGGTTTGACCTCGCTGAGATCAATCAAGACGATGGCGTTGATCATGTCGGCCAGATCCGGCCAACCCGCGATATAGGGTTTCTTGAGCTTGGCAAATTCGGGCATGTCTGGGCTGACGATCCGCGCCTGCCCGCGCAGACGCACACCTTGCCGGGTCAATTGATCCACAAAGTTCACTTCGATCACAGGACGCTCTGAGATGTTCTCAACCGTTCCGGGCGAGCGGAGATCAGCAAAACCGATGGTCGTATCGTCATGCACCACAAAGGTGCCCTTGGGCGACAGGTTGGGCGTGCCATCCGCATTGGTCGAGGCCACCAGACCCAGCCGCCAGTTTTCAATCAGCTCTTTGGCAAATCTGTTCAGCATCTGGTCCCCCTCAATGCAGGTTGGGCTGTGCGCCCATGCCTTTTTCGTCGATCATCGCACCGCTGCGGAACCGATCGAGCCGGTAGGCAGTGGCGGTGTCATGCGGGGTGTCGGTGGCCAAAAGATGGGCAAAGGCATAACCCGAGGCCGGGGTCGCCTTGAACCCGCCATAACACCAGCCACCGTTGAAATAGAGCCCGTCAATATGGGTCTTGTCGATAAAGGGGGAGCCATCCATCGACATATCCATAATGCCGCCCCACATGCGCAGCAGCCGCGCGCGGCCGATGATGGGCATCAGGGCGACACCGCCTTCGGCCACGTCTTCGACCACCGGCATGTTGCCGCGCTGCGCATAGGTGTTATAGCCGTCAATATCGCCACCAAAGACCAGCCCGCCCTTATCGGACTGGCTGACATAGAAATGCCCGGCGCCAAAGGTGATCACGCCGGGAATGACCGGTTTTAGCCCCTCAGAGACAAAGGCCTGCAAGACATGGCTTTCGATGGGCAGGCGCATCCCGGCCTTGGCCATCACCCGGGACGAATTGCCCGCAACTGCGACGCCCACCTTGCCCGCGCCGATATAGCCGCGCGTGGTTTCGATCCCCAGAACCTTGCCGTTTTCGATGCGAAAGCCGGTGACTTCGCAATTCTGGATGATGTCGACGCCATGTTGATCCGCCGAGCGTGCATAGCCCCAGGCCACCGCATCATGGCGCACCGTGCCACCGCGACGCTGCACCAACGCGCCTTTGATCGGGAAACGCGCATTGTCAAAGTTGAGAAACGGCACCTCTTTGCGCACCTGGTCGGCGTCCAGCAATTCGGATCCGGCCCCGTACAAGCGCATGGCATTGCCGCGCCGGCGAAAGGCATCGCGCTGCGCATCGGTGTGGATCAAGTTCATGATCCCACGCTGCGACACCATGGCGTTATAGTTCAGATCCTGTTCGAGGTTTTCCCAGAGCTTCATCGAGAATTCGTAAAACGGCTCGTTGCCATCCAGCAGGTAGTTCGAGCGGATGATCGTGGTGTTGCGGCCAACATTCCCGCCGCCTATCCAGCCCTTTTCCAGCACCGCAACATCGCGAACCCCGTAAACCTTGGAGAGGTAATGCGCCGTGGCCAAGCCATGACCACCACCGCCGATGATCACAACATCATAAGACGGTTTTGGCTCCGGGTCGCGCCAGGCCCGCCCCCAGCCCTTGTGGCCTTTCAGCCCTTCCCAAAGCAATCGGGCCGCTGAATATCGCATAACAGGTTCTCCAAAGCCGTTTTGAAAACAGCTAAGGCGCGGAGGCGACGTTCACTTTTCTTTTTCGGCCATATCATTGCTGAAAATGGCCATGGCGCAGAATCCTCCCCATTAATACAAAAACCCCGCCAAACGCTTGGTCTGGCGGGGTTTTGAAAGCTATGGGATTGGGTCAGCTCCAGGGATAGGGGCTGTTGGAAACCGGGTGCAATTTACCCTCGGCAAAGCGCGAAAAGCGGAACGGTTCCAGCAAGGTGCTGTTGCGCCCGATGATCTCATCCGCGACCAGCTCGCCGACACCGATCATTTTATAGCCATGGTTGCTATCGGCGATGATGTAGAGGTTTTCGCGCATGGCGTCGAAGACCGGGAAACTGTCAGCGGTAAAGCAGCCAATCCCGCCCGAGGCTTCCTTGTGGTATTTCGGCATGGTGCCTTTGAACCGAGCGTTGCAATGGGCCAGCGCCGACACCCACATATGGGCAAATTCCGGCGAGCTGACAAATTCCGGCGATGAGGGCCCATAGGGGTCAATCGCCACCTCATCGACGGGTGTGTTGACCGGATAGGGCATGGCCCCGCCCTGAATGCCGCCGAAATTGGTGTCAGGCTTGTAATAGATGCCCCACATCTCTTCGGTGATGGTAGAACCATCCACATCCGAGATCAGCGGCGCATCCGTATCTACATGGATCACCGGTGGCAGCTTACCCTCATTGGTCTTAAAGCTTTCTGGATCGACGCGCAGCACGCCCTCTTCGAGTTGCCAAAAGGTCCACATGGATTGGTTATCATGCATCGTGCCATCCGATCCCTTGATCGAGATTTTGGAGGGCAGATCGGCCATATGCCAGAAATCGCGCACCCAAGGGCCGGTGGCGACGACAAGGTAATCACACTCAATGTCGCCCTTGTCGGTCTCAACCCCGGTCACGGCTGAATTGGCCCCATTGGCGAATTTCATGCCGGTCACCGTGATGCCGGTTTGAATGCGCACGCCTTCTGCCTCGGCCATGGTGGCCAGCGCATACATGGCCGGGGCGTTATGGGCAAAGCCACCGCGCTTTTCATGCAGGACCGAGGTGATACCCTGCGCGGTCCAATCGTCAAATATGCCTTTCATATAGGTGTCCGAGTCTTTGGCCCCGTCGATAAAGACGGATTCATAGCCAATCGCCGCCTGTTCCTGATGGATCTGCGCCACATCCTCGCGCATGGACTCCGCCGAGATCTGCATATAGCCGACGGGGTTGTACTGGAACGCCTCGGCATGGGCCTCCCAATGCTGGACAGAATGGGCCATCAATTCGCGCATGGCGGGCTGGAAATAGTTGTTACGCACCACGCCACAGGCGATCCCCGAGGCCCCGGCGGCGATGCCGGTCTTGTCGATGACAAGAATATCCGCGCCCGAGCCTTTGCCTGTCGCCTTGAGCTTTTTGGCAAGATGCAGCGCAGTCGAGAGGCCGTGAATGCCTGCGCCGATGATGAGATAGGGGGCCGATTTGACCATGGAACTTGTCTCCGTTGCGATCAGGCGCTGGGGTTTGGAATGGGTTTGTGGGTTTCGCCTGTTGTTCGGGGAATGATCTTAGCCAAGCCGTGACCAGTTTCGCGGAGCCAACGGACAGGTTTTTGCGAAATCTGGACAAAAGGTGCCATACCAACTGGGAAAGACATATCGTCAAACAACCCCGGATTGCCTTGCAATCCGGTTCGCACCCGACCCCGCCCCCCAGGGCGGGTGCGAAATCTGGACGGTGAGCGCCCCGGTGCCGTTCGGCTTTTATTTGCGCCGATCAGTTCCTTTTTCTCCGCCCTCGGGTTCGGGTGCGAACCTCCGTTACGACGAATCTTAGTGACCCACCAAGTTTTGACGGCTCACCCCTCCGCCCGCCGCTGACTGGGCGATTCCCCATAGGCGTTGCGAAAGGCGCGGGCGAAATTGGACTGGCTGGCAAAGCCGGTGGCAAAGGCAATCTCGGTGATGCTGAGCCGCGACTGGCGCAGCAGCTCTTCGGCCTTGCTGAGGCGGATGCGCAGGTAATGTTGCACCACCGAACGGTCGAGATCGGAATGAAAATGACGCTGCAACTGGCGCGGGCTGATGCCGCAAATCCGTGCCAACTGTTCCAGCGACAGCGGCTCGGCGATGTGATCCTCCATCAGGCGAATGGCCACCAGCACCTTGGGATGTAGCATGATGCCATCGGAATCGATCAGGCGCTGTTCATCCTCGGCGGGTCTGACATGGGTGTGGATGAACCAATTGCTGACCTCTGTGGCCAGCTCCAGCCCATGGCGCGCCTGGATCAGCGCATACATCATGTCCAAAGGTGCCACGCCCCCGGCGCAGGTCGCCCGGTCGCGATCCAGCACAAACAGGCGCTTTTCCGGGGTCAGCATGGGAAACTCTTCGCGCAGCGCCTCCATATGTTCCCAATGCACCGTAAAACGGCGATTCTTGAGCAATCCCGCCCGTGCCAACACCACCGCGCCGCCAGAAATGCCGCCTATCAATGTGCCGTGACGATCCAACCGACGCAATTGCGCGCTGATCTCGTCAATCTCAAGAGCAAAGGGATTGCCACCGGCAATGACAAACAGGTTTTCGACATCCTCCTGATGATCACCCATCGGCTGGGTGTCGAAATATGCCCCACAAGAAGAGGACACCGGACCACCAGAGCCAGAGACATAGAGCGGCTCATACAGGGTTTCCCCCGAAATATAATTCGCCGCCCGCAGCGGTTCGATCGCCGAGGCGGCTGACATCATCGCGAAATTCGGAGTCAGCAAAAACCGAAAGGTCTGCATTGGCGCATGTCCTATTTCGTCAAACCTATGACCAGATTAGAACCACACCTGGCACCGGTCCAGCGCATAATCGACAGAAACCCAACCGGAGCCGACGCGGTGACCCGTCAAACGACCTTCGAATTCATCCTGATTGACGCCTTTTCCATGGTGTCCGTTGTGACGGCCATCGAACCCTTGCGCGTGGCCAATCGGATTTTGGGCGAAGAGCGCTATGTCTGGTATGTCACCCAAGAGGCCGGGGCCCCACCCGAAGCCTCAAACGGGTTGAGCCTGCCCACGCAGCCGATCCAGCCCGATGATGTGGCGGTCGATTACACCTTTCTTTGTGCCGGGATGCATACCCATCCCCGCGATGCCACCCGGCTATACGCGCTTTTGAACCGCCGATACGCGGCGGGCAGAACCGTGGGCGCGGTGTCATTGGCCCCGGCCATTCTGGCGCGAGCCGGGCTGTTAAAAGACAAGCGCTGCGTGATCCATTGGGAGGGGCTGGGCGCCTTTGTCGAAGAATTCCCGCATGTGGAAATTCTGAACGGGCTGTTCGAAATCGACGGGCGGGTCATCACCTCTAGCGGCGGATTGGCCATGCTGGATCTGTTTCTGGACATCCTGAAACGGGATCAGGAAAGCTGGTTGGTGCAGGCAGTGTCAAACCAGTTGCAGATCGGGCAGGCGCGCAGCGGCAGTGATCGCCAAAGCGCAGGCCAGTTTCGCCTGCCCGTTACCGCGCCGCGCATGATGCACAAAGCGCTGGCCGTGATCGACCAGACCCTGGCCGCGCCATTGTCACCGGATTCTCTGGCTGACCAGATCGGCACCTCGCGCCGCACCCTGGACCGACGGTTTCAGGAATTCACCCAAAGCACCGTCGCCGAATTCTACCGGGCGAGGCGGCTGGAACAGGCCCGCGGCCTGCTGCGCTATTCCAATATCTCGATTCTGGACGTGGCCCTAAGCACCGGCTTTCCCACCGCGTCCTATTTTTCGAGCCTGTTCAAATCCGCCTACGGGCTGTCACCGAAACAATTCCGCAAAGCCGCCAGTTAGGGTTTCCCATGCTTCATCAAACTTTTGCCAGTTCAGCCCGCAAAGTCTCGCTTCGCAGCGTCCCCGCGACCCCAACCCATCGCTTTGTCATGTTCCTCACGCCGGGCTTTTCCCTGCTGAACATGAGCGGCTTTCTCGAAGCTCTGGATCTGGCCAATCGCTTGCTCGGGCGCGAGGCGTTTCATTGCGCGCTCTGTTCCGAAGACGGGTCACGAGTGCGCGCCTCTTGCGGTGTGATGATCCCGGTTGAGGCGGCGATGAACCAGCCCAAGGGCTCTGACAATGTGATCTTTAACATGGGCGCGCCGGTGGATTCGCTGGCGCAGCTCAGCGCATCGGCCAAGACCTGGATCAAATCCGCCTTTCGCCATTGTAAATCCGCGGCGATCATGGGGGCCTCGACCGAAGCCCTGGCGCAATCAGGATGCCTGACGCAATCGGCAACCTATTCGGTACATTGGCGCAATCTCGACTTTCTGCGCGAGACCTATCCAGAGCTGGAATTCAGCCGCTCGGCGTTGAATATCGGCGAACGCTGCGCCTCGGCCATCGGGGCGACGGCCGGGGTTGATTTGGCGCTGTGGGCGATTGACAAGAATGCCGGGCCCGACCTGGCGCGCAAATGTGTGGATGAGCTGAATTATACCGCGCAATACAAGGTGCAAACCCTGTCCAGCGACGCTCATCCGGCGCTGTCCCATATCGACAATGACAAGATCCGCAGCGTGGTGGCCGAGATGGAGCGCTGTATCGAAGACGTGCCCACCGCCCAGTATTTCGCCGATTTCGCCGGGATTTCCGGGCGCCAGCTAGAGCGGCTGTTCCAAGAGCATCTGGGCCTGCCGCCCAAACGTTACTTTCTGCATCTGCGGCTGGAACGCGCGCGCAACCTGCTGCTGAAAACCGAAATGAGCGTGATGGAGGTCGCGGTGGCCATCGGCTTTGGCACCTCAAGCACGTTTTCCAAGAAGTTCCGCGCGCATTTCGGCCAGGCCCCGGGGCAAATCCGCCGCGGTCGGGCGGCATAGGTAGCGACTTTTGACTACAGAGGTTCGCACCCGATCCCGAGGGCGGCTCGCAAGATTAAGATACTTGTTTAGCCTCCACGCCAGCGACGGCTTTCCCCACGTTGCAAATTCGCACCCGCCCTGGGGGGCGGGTCGGGTGCGAACCGGATTGCAAAGCAATCCGGGAAATCCTTCCAAAAACCTGCAAGCCAAACCCACGCGATTTTCAAATCAGAACAAAAGCTCCTGTCACCCCATTATGACTGGCCCCGCCCCCCGGCCCCGGTCATAAACAAGGAAACCCATTCGCGGCAGGAGCGCCCCCCATGTCCACCTATTACGCCCCCAAGGGCGGCCTGCCTGGTCAGGATCAATTGCTGACCGACCGTGCCATTTTCACCGATGCCTATGCGGTGATCCCCAAGGGTACGATGCGCGACATCACCACCAGTTTCCTGCCTTTCTGGGAGGACACGCGCCTTTGGGTGATTGCCCGCCCGATGACCGGCTTTGCCGAAACCTTTTCGCAATATATCATGGAGGTCGCGCCCGGCGGCGGCTCGGACCGCCCGGAAACCGATGCGCGCGCGCAGGCGGTGCTGTTTGTGGTCGAGGGCGCGATCAGCCTCAGCGTCAACGGCGACACCCATGTGCTGGAACCCGGCGGGTATGCCTATCTGCCGCCCAATTCCGGCTGGACCCTGCGCAATACGGGCGATGCCCCGGCGCGCTTTCACTGGATTCGCAAAGCCTATCAGGCGGTTGACGGTCTGGACATGCCCGATGTTCTGATCCTCAACGAACAAGACATCGCACCCATACCAATGCCCGACACTGATGGCAAATGGGCCACCACCCGCTTTGTCGATCCCAGCGATCTGCGCCATGATATGCATGTCACTGTTGTGACCTTTGAACCCGGCGGAGTGATCCCGTTTCTGGAAACCCATGTGATGGAACACGGGCTTTATGTGCTCGAGGGTAAGGCCGCCTATCGCCTGAACAATGATTGGGTCGAGGTCGAAGCCGGCGATTTCATGTGGCTGCGCGCCTTTTGCCCGCAGGCCTGCTATGCCGGGGGGCCGGGCAAGTTCCGCTATCTGCTCTACAAAGACGTGAACCGCCACGCGCCACTGGGGCTGTAGGAAACAGGGGGGGTGCCCCTCGGAATGCGTCCCTCTTTACGGAAGGCGCACTATGTCATACACTGTATGACACAAACCGACGCAGGAGCACGCTTTGGGCACCTCTCCTTATTCCATCCGTCTTGATGACGAGCTGCGCAAATCGCTGGAACGCGAGGCCGAGATCGAAGATCGTCCGCCCGCGCAACTGGCGGTGCGCGCCATCCGCTCCATGCTCGAGGCCAAGGCCGCCAAGCGTGAAGCCATCGAAACCGCCCTGCAGCAGGCGGATGAAGGGCGGTTCATTTCCGCTGAGGCGATGACTGACTGGATCGACAGTTGGGACAGCGAGGATGAATTGCCCATGCCCGTCGCGGATATCACGCCCAGCCGCTCATGAAACTTGTCTATCTCGAAGAGGCCGCGCAGGATATCGCGTGGTTTCGCTATTATTATCGTTCGGTCTTTCCCGAAGGCAGCGCCAAGGCCCGCGCCCATCTGAAGGCGATACAACAGACGCTGGCCGCCAATCCTTATGCTGGCCACCCGTCGGAGATCCGCCCGGACCTGCGCGAGCTATCGATCCCGCGCACGCCCTTTACCCTGATCTATCGCGTCACCCAGACCCAAATCGAAGTGCTGCGCCTATGGGACGACCGCCAGGGCGGCGGGTTTTGACGTGGAACAGCGGTTCGCACCCGAGCCCGAGGGCGGAGAAAAAGGAACTGATCAGCGAAAGTAAAAGCCGAGCAGCGACGGCGCGCTCACCGTTCAAATTTCGCACCCGCCCTGGGGGCGGGGTCGGGTGCGAACCGGATCGCGGGCGATCCGGGAACTGAAAGTATAGATTTCAGCGCTTTAAATGCGGCTTGATGTTTCAGATTAAGATCTAAACGCTCTAAATATCGAACTTCACCCCTTGCGCCAAAGGCAGCTCGGCCGAGTAGTTGATCGTGTTGGTCTGACGGCGCATGTAACCTTTCCACGCATCCGAGCCGCTTTCGCGCCCGCCGCCGGTCTCTTTCTCGCCGCCAAAGGCCCCGCCAATCTCGGCACCGGATGGGCCGATATTGACATTGGCAATGCCGCAATCCGAACCGCCCGCCGAAAGAAAGGTCTCGGCCTCGCGCATGTTCAGGGTGAAAATGCACGACGACAGCCCCTGCGGCACGCCATTTTGCAGCGCAATCGCCTCGTCCAGCGTGTCATAGCCCATGACGTAAAGGATCGGGGCAAAGGTCTCGGTCTTTACCGTGTCGGTTTGGCCGGGCATTTCAACGATGGCCGGGTGGACATAAGCCCCCTCGCCCACACCCGAAGCTGCGCCGCCCCCATGCACGGTGCCGCCTTCGCCCTTGGCTTGCTCCAGCATCGCCGCCATACGGTCGGCGCTGGCCTGGTCGATCAGCGGCCCGATCAAGGTGCCGCTGTCACGCGGATCACCGATGGGCAGGCTGGCATAAGCGGCGGCCAGTTTGGCGACCAGATCATCCTTGATCGAATGATGCACAATCAAGCGCCGCAAGCTGGTGCAGCGCTGACCCGCCGTGCCCACAGCCGAGAAGACGATGGCGCGAATGGCCATATCCAGATCCGCCGACGGCGCGACGATCATGGCGTTGTTGCCGCCCAGTTCCAAAATCGGACGTCCCCAGCGCGCCGAGACTTTCGGGCCAACAATACCGCCCATCCGGGTCGAACCGGTGGCAGAAACAATTGGCACATCGCTGGAATTGACCAGCACTTCGCCAATCTCCGGCCCGCCAATGACCAATTGCACCAGCCCCTCGGGCGCATCGCCAAAGCGCTCCAACGCGCGGGCCATGATCTTCATGCAGGTCAAAGCGGTCAGCGGGGTTTTCTCGGACGGTTTCCAGATCACCGGATCGCCGCAAACCAGCGCCAGCGCGCTGTTCCAGGACCAAACCGCGACAGGGAAGTTAAACGCGGTGATCACGCCGCATGGCCCCATCGGGTGCCAGGTTTCCATCATGCGATGGCCCGGACGTTCCGAGGCAATGGTCAGACCATAAAGCTGGCGCGACTGACCCACGGCGAAATCGCAGATATCGATCATCTCCTGCACTTCGCCCAGACCTTCGGAAATGATCTTGCCGGCCTCAAGCGTCACAACCGCGCCCAGCTCATCCTTGGCGGCGCGCAGCTCTTCGCCGAGCAGGCGGACCAGCTCGCCGCGGCGCGGGGCGGGAACGCTGCGCCAGGCTTTGAATGCCTCTTGCGCCTTGGCGATAACGCCGGGCATGTCGCTGGCCGGGGTTTCGGCCACATGGGCAACGATGGCCCCGTCAATGGGCGAGCGAACCGCCAGGCTGCCGCCCGTCAATTCAGCATCGGCAAAGCCAGCGGCTTTCAATACGTCAGAATGGCTCATCGGATGTCTCCTTTGCGAAGTCAGGTCACAAGGCCGCGCTGATCGGCGCGACCCATGGAAATCAAAAGCGGGCTTTCCGCTTGCTGTGTTTGAAACTCGGCTTTGCTGGTCATGCCGCGCCATTGCGCGGTGATCAGCGATTGCGCCACCGCGCCGCCCAGCGTGGTGCCGGGGCCGGTGATGATGAACAGATCGGGGGCAAATTCACGCGCCGCCACCTGAATGGCGCGGGTAAAATCATAGGTTTCAACCACCTGATGCCCCAGCGTGTAATCCCAAAGCGCCTGACGATCACAGGCCCCCGGCCACCAGATCGCCCCGCGCCCGTCAATCAACGGCAATTTGGGCTGGTCAAACAGGTCCGGCGACAGGCGCGCGCGCCCCTGATCACTGATCGGCTGCATCATTGCCGAATGAAAGGCGGCGTGATTGGGCAGGCGCAGCGGAAATTGCTCTTGCTTTGGAACAGCGGTTTCGAACGCGGTCAGCCCGGCCTCATTGCCCGCCAATACCAGCATTCCACCCAGATCAATCGACAGGGTCAGCACATGATCCGGGCGGGCATTGATCTCATCAAGTTGCGCCAGCAACGCGGCCTTGCGCGCTGGATCGGGCTGCCAGTCATCGCCGCAATGGGGATAGACCAACTGCCCGCCAATCAGCGCCTCTTGCATCAGGGTGCCCATGGTGTTGACCACATCAAACCCAGCCTCGGGCGTCAGCGCGCCGCCGCAGGCCAGCGTTGAATACCAGCCCATGGAATTGCCGGTCACGGCGACAATCTCGATGTCATCGCGGATAGAACAGGCATCGCCATAGCTCGCCGCGTAAATCAGCGCCGAGGCATTGTCGCCCCGCGTGTGCCGCGCATTGGAAAAGCGTTGCGCGCTGTCCAGATCGCTCAGGCTATCCTGCCCCAAAGCGCGGCGTTTTTCATCGAAGTGCCGCAGCAATCCCGCATCAGGGAAATGCCGCGCCAGCGTGCCCAGCTCAGCCTTGTTATAGGTCCCGCGACCGGGGCAGATCAAAACAGCGGTGGTCATGCTTTGCCCTCCACAGCCGATTTCGCCGCCTCATAGATGCTGTCCGCCGAGGGCATGGTCGCGCCATAGGCGGGGCCCGTGGCGATAAAGCTATCCTCGGCCGCAAGGCGCGACACCGGCACATTGCAACGCTCGGTAAAGAGGGTCATCAGCGCCTCGGACACCCCGCCGGTACGGCGGGTTTCGTCAACCACCAGAATGCGTTTCGCCCCGGCAACCGCATCGACCAAACCTTCTTCGGGCAAGGGGGACAGCCAGCGCGTGTCGATCACACGTGCCTTGACCCCTTCGGCCTCAAGCCGCGCCTGGGCTTGCAACGACAGGTAATAGCCATTGGCAAAGCTCACGATGGCCAGATCATCGCCCTCCCCGGCCACGCCAACCTCGCCAAAACCAATGCGTTCATCCCGCGCCGGATAGGTGGTCATCCAACCGCCATCGCCCGCCGCGTGCAGATCGCGCATCGGGTAAAGCGCGATGGGTTCCAGGAACACCACCAACCGTTGTTCTTCGCGTGCCAACCGCACGCATTCGCGCAGCATCCGCGCGCCATCCGCGCCGTTTGACGGGCAAGCCAGAATGAGCCCCGGAATATCGCGCAGCACCGCAACCGAGTTGTCATTGTGGAAATGCCCGCCAAACCCCTTTTGATAGCCAAGCCCGGCAATGCGCACGACCATCGGATTGGTGAATTGCCCGCGCGAGAAAAACGGCAGGGTCGCCGCCTCGCCGCGCAGCTGGTCTTCGGCATTGTGCAGATAGGCCAGGAACTGAATTTCCGGCATCGGGATAAACCCGTTCTGCGCCATGCCAATCGCCAGCCCGAGGATGGATTGTTCATCCAGCAGCGTGTCGATCATCCGATCTGATCCAAAGCGGTTGATCAGCTTTTGCGTCACGCCATAGACGCCGCCCTTGCGCCCGACATCCTCGCCCATCATGACGATTTCACCGTGATCCAGCATCAGATCGGTCAGCGCCCAGTTCAGGATGCGGCTCATCGGTTGCGGAGTGTCATGCGCCTTAAGGTCAGCGCCAAAGGCCTTGGCACGATCCTCATCACTTGGGCCATTGGTTGGCGCGCAGTCGCGTTTGGGCGGGATGATGCTGGCCATCACATCGCGCGCAGTTTTCAGATGCGGGCGAGTCGCGGCCTCGGCGGCGACGCGGTTCACGCGGGCGCGGGTCTCTTCATAGATGGACAGCGCTTCATCGCCGCTCAGCGCGCCAGCCTCTTGCAGCAGGCGGGCGCTGTGCAGCAGCGGATCATTGGCCTCATCCTGTTCAACCTCGGCCCGCGACAGATAAGACGTCGCCACATCCGCCCCGGCATGGCCATAAAGCCGCACGGTGCGCAGGTGCAAAAACGCCGGTTTGCGCCGGTTGCGCACATAATCCGCCGCCTCTTGCGCCACGCGGTAAGTGTCAAACATATCCAGGCCATCCGCATGGAAATACTTGATCCCCGGACGGGCGCGGAATCCGTCGGCGATCCAACCCTTGGGCGTCTTGGTCGAAATCCCGATCCCATTGTCTTCGCAAACAAAGAGCAGCGGCAAAGGCACTGATTGATAGCTGGTCCAACCCGCGGTGTTAAACGCCCCTTGCGCGGTGGAATGATTGGCCGAGGCGTCACCAAAGGAACACATGACAATCGCGTCTTCGGGGTATTCCCTATGTTCCGGCGCATGGCGGCGCGCCGCGCCAATGGCATAGGCCGCCCCCACCGCTTTGGGCAGGTGCGAGGCAATGGTCGAGGTTTGCGGCGGGATATTCAGCGCCTTTGAGCCCAGCACCTTATGCCGCCCGCCCGAGGTCGGATCCTCGGAGGAACAGGCAAAAGACAGCAGCATGTCCCAGGCCATGTTCTGGCCCGGCACCTGCGCGCCCCGCGCGATCTGAAACCCGGCATCGCGATAATGCAAAAAGGCCGGATCAGTCGGGCGCAAGGCCTCGGCCACGGCTGCCATGCCCTCGTGACCTGATGAGCCGATGGTGTAAAACCCTTTGCCCTCTTTCTGCATCACCCGGCTGGTCAGATCCAAAGCCCGGCTCAGGCATTGCGCGCGAAACAGGCCCACCGCCTGTTCCTTGCTCAGCGGGCCAGCGGGGGGTTTGCCCTTGGGCAAATTGCCGGTTGTGACTTTTTCGCGAAAATTCTCTTCGACGATAACAGCGCGATCCATGGTTTACGCCTCTTTGTTCAAATAATCACCCAGCCGCGCCAGCCCTGCGTCCAGGGCGTCGTCGGAATAGGCAAAGCTCAGTCGGAAATGGCCGGACAGGCCAAAGGCACGGCCCGGAACCACCGCCACATCAGTTTCATCCAGCAACCGGGCGCAGAAATCCCCGTCACTCTCGCCTTTGCGCAGCGCGTCTTTGCACGAGGGAAAAACGTAAAACGCCCCATCCGGCACCGGGCAGGCGATCCCCGGCAGCGCGTTCAACCCCGCCACCACCTTGTCACGCCGCGTCTGGAAAATGGCGCAGCGGTCGCGCAACAGATCGCGTGGCCCGTTCAACGCCGCCAGGGCCGCCGCCTGCGCCACCGAACAGGCACCCGAAGTCGATTGCCCCTGCAAGGACACCATCGCCTTGATCAGCGGGGCCGGGCCAATGCCCCAACCAATACGCCAGCCAGTCATCGCCCAGGCCTTGGACACGCCCGACACGATCAGGGTACGTGGGGCCAGCGCAGGCGCGGCGGCGGTAAAGCTGACAAAGGGGGAAAAGCTGAGATGCGCGTAAATTTCGTCCGAGATCACCCAGACCTGCGGGTACCGTTCCAACACCTCGGCCAAAGCGGCAATTTCACGAGCGCTGTAAATCGCGCCGCTTGGGTTTGAGGGTGAATTGAGCATCAGCCAACGGGTTTTTGGCGTGATCGCCGCCTCTAGCGCCGCGGGCGACAGTTTAAACCCGGCCTCCATCGGGCAAGGCACCGTCACCGGCCTGCCCCCGGCCACCACAACCATATCGGCGTAGCTGGTCCAGAATGGCGTGGGCAAGATTACCTCGTCGCCGGGGTTCAGCGTCGCCATGAGGGCATTGGCCAACACTTGCTTGGCGCCGGTCGACACGATCACCTCGGCCATCTGGCGACCATGTTCCTGGGCTATCGCTTCGCGCAGGGCGGGTGTGCCAACGGTTGCGGTATAGCGGGTCTCTCCGGCCAAGGCGGCCTGATGCGCCGCCTCAATAACAAAATCAGGTGTCGGGAAATCCGGCTCTCCGGTCGACAGCGCGACCACATCGCGCCCCTGATCGCGCAGAACCTTGGCGCGTTCCGAAATGCGCACGATCTCGGACAGCTCGATGCCGCCCAGCCGATCCGCCGCACGAAACGCGCTTGGGTCCATGGCCAAAGCGTCATCCGGCATAACGTGCGCCGTTCTTGGTTTCAAAGAAGGCCGCCAGCGGGATGTCCTCTTGTTTGAGGAAACCCTGCCCCGGCAACGTGCCCGCGCGTACCATTTCGATCACCGCCACCACGCTGGACGCCGTTGTCCAGGCAATCGCCGTGCGGTGTTTGCCGGCAATCTCCAGCGGCATCAGCGCGCGGACAAATTCACGCCGCCCCAAAGCGCCATCCTTGGTGCCCTCAGCCGCCACATGAATATAGACCACATCATCCTGAACCGGCGGCTTGGCATTGACTAAAATCTCGCCCGCCTCTTTCTTGCGCTCGCGCATCAGCAGCTCGTGAAAGAAAAAGTTCATCAGGTCGACATGACCGGGATAGCGCATGGTTTTGTAATCGATATTGGGCACTTTCCCCAGATAGGTCTCGCACATGGTGCCCAGCCCGCCCGAGGTGGTAAAGGCCTCCAGCTCGATCCCGCCGATCACGATCTTTTCGATCCATTCCATTGGCGACACCCATTTATGTTCGCCATTCTCCAGCACTTCGCAATCGTTGAGATATTCGTTCACCACCCCTTCGGGCGACCAGTTGAAAGAATAGCCCATCAACCCGGTCGGGTGCTGCGGCAGCGCGCCAACGCGCAACTTGCAGGATCGGCAATCCTCAAATTGTGCGATCAGATCAGCGGCCACGATGCCGACAAAACCGGGGGCCAGGCCACATTGCGGGGCCATCAACCCTTTGGAGGTTTTGGCGAGTTCGAGGATCTCCTTGGTGGTTGGCACATCCTCGGTCAGGTCGAAATAGTGGATCCCCAACCCATGGGCGATACGCGCCACAGCAGAGTTGAGGAAATAGGGCAGGCAGGACAGAACCGCATCCGCCTTGCCAAGCGCGCCCTTTAGCGCCGCCTCGTCCGAGACATCCAGCGCCGCTGTGGCAAAACCCACCCCTTCAAGCTTGGGATTCATGTCATAGCCAGTGACGGTGAACCCTGCCTCGCTCAGCAACTCCGCCGCCAATGCGCCAACTTTGCCCAGACCCAGAACCGCTACAGATTGCATGACCTCTCCCTTTTTGGTCGCATTGCTTTGGCAAAAGCGTAGCGATTTGACTCATGCTAAAAAACGGGCAATTTAGGCATTAACTTGTGCCTTGAGGTCATGAATGGAACATCTCCCCTCGCTGTCATCCCTGCGCAGTTTCGAAGCGGCTGCCAAACATCAAAGCTTTACGCTTGCCGCGGAAGAGCTGCACATGACACAAAGCGCGATCAGCCGCATGGTGCGCGAGCTTGAAGCCACCATCGGCGTCACCCTATTTCGCCCCGCCGGGCGCGGTGTGGCGCTGACCGATGCCGGGCGCGCGCTGGCGGATCAGCTGCATGGCGATCTTGACCGGCTGCGCGGTACGATCCGCAATGCCAGCGCAGCGGGGGATACAAGGCGTTTGCTTTCGATCGGGACCCTGCCGACCTTTGGCTCACGCTGGCTGGCCCCGCGCCTGACCCGGTTTCGCGCCAGCCACCCGCAGGTGGAATTTGCCCTGCACAGCCACCCGGCCCCCTTTGATCTGATTGGCGAAGGGGTTGATATCGCCATCCATTTTGGCCGCAAGGAATGGGTTGACGGCACCCTGACCGAGCTCTGCCCCGAAGATCTGGTCGCCGTCGCCTCGCCCCTTATGGCGGATCGCCACGAGGTCACGCAGCCCACGGGCCTTGCCCGCCTGCCGCTCTTGCATCTCTCGACCCGGCCCAATGCCTGGCGGGTCTATTTCGACGCGCTTGGCCTGCCCTTGGATACGGTCCGCCAGGGCACCTTGTTCGATCAGTTTTCAGCGATGATTTCCGCCGCGATCCACGGGCTGGGCGCAGCCATTGTGCCCAGTTATCTGATCGAGGCCGAACTGGCCCAGGGCACGCTGGTCATTCTGGGCCGCCCCGCCTGCGAGGATGATCGTTATTACGTCGTCACCCCACGCGGCGTCGCCAACCCGCTCGCCGCGCAATTCCGAGACTGGCTGGTGGCCGAGGCCCGCGCCTCAACGCGCAAACGGATGCAGTTTCGGGGGTAGGTTTACTTCGGATACTGCGCTATTTTCTTGACACAAAAAATCTACTTTGATTGCCAGCAATTCTTGCTTAAGTAGTTTATAGAAAATTTCTATTCGTAAAACCCCAATTCACCAGAAACCTTAAAGAGGATCCAATGATTATTCCTGGAACTAATGGTAATGACGTCATTCTTGGTGAAGACACGTCTGATTTCATCTTGGGCTACGAAGGTAACGACACAATAAATGGTGGCGACGGAAACGACAACTTACGGGGTGGAATCGGTGCCGATTGGTTGATTGGCGGTGACGGTTTTGATCGCGCGGACTACCGCGACAGCACTTCAGGTATAACAATTCAATTCTCACCCCACGGGTGGGCCACCGGCAGCGGCGGAACGGCAGAAGGCGATTATCTACAAGAAATTGAGGCTGTAATAGGCAGCAGCTACAATGATAAAGTAGAAGGATGGCTTGGTGGAGATACCTTTTTCCACATTTCCGGAAATGACGAGTTCTTTACAACGAATGGCAAGATTGACTTTGAGTTGGCAACTGAAGCTTCCAATGGAGTGGGTGTCATCGTTAATCTTGGCCATAGTTCCGTGAACGCAGTTATGACAACTTTCACCGAAACGCACGTCACGGTGCTTGGCCACACAAATAGGCTTTTTATGGAACAAGCCGTTGACGCTGGAGCTTCCTCCGTCCGAATGATCGGTGTAGTTGACGTCGACGGGACACAAAACTCAGATTGGATTGCCGCAGATCTAAATGACAACATTTTAGATGGTCATGGCGGAAATGATTACCTTTTTGGAGGAAGGGGCAAGGACGTTATCTACGGAGGAGATGGGGATGACAGTATTGTTGGAGGAAATGAAGTCGATTCAGTTTTAGGCGATGACGATACCCTTTATGGGGAAAACGGCGACGACACAATCTTTGGAGGCGTCGGAAATGATCTACTTCGCGGAGATGCCGGATACGACAGCTTAGATGGCGGCTCTGGCCTGGATACCCTCAGAGGCGGAGACGAGAATGATACTCTTCACGGTGGGACTGGCTCTGACCGCCTATACGGAGATGACGGGGACGATGTTATGTTCGGAGGAAATGACTTAGATATCGATTACCTCATCGGGGGTGCTGGAGCAGACACTTTCCTTTTCTCTAATACAACTGGGAGAGATAGGATACTGGACTTTGAAACAGGCATAGACAGAATCGACTTGAGTGATGTTTCGAGCTTGAACAATTTCTCAGATGTGCTTGCAGCCGCCTCAAATACATCCAACGGTCACGTCAAAATCGACTTTGGTGGCGGAAACCTTGTGTACATCTATGACGCTTCAATCGCAGACCTAAACGCGAACGACTTTGTTTTTTAGGAACCAATACTTCTGAAAGATGTCTGCCCATTGTGCACCGATCTAACGTGCGTTCCTCTTCACATTATAATCCCAGGTTAAATCACTATTTATACATTAACAAAAAGCCCCCCAGCCAAAGCCGGGGGGCCTATCCTTCTCAATCAGCCTCAGGCAAAGAGCCATGGCCATGCCCGGCCATTCCGCCTGACACTTCTTCGGTCGCCTCACCAGCCAACTCTTCGGGCAGGATCAGGTTCAGCACGATGGCGATAAAGGCGGCGGGCAGGATGCCCGAGGTCGCCAGCACCTTGATCGTGCCTGGCAGGTGCTGCAACGCGCCCGGCTCAAGCTGAAGGCCCAGACCCAGCGACAGCGAAATCGCAAAGATCACCATGTTGCGGCGGTTCCAATCCACGTCGCTCAGCATTGAGATACCGGCCGCGACCACCATGCCGAACATGACGATCACACCGCCGCCCAGCACTTCGATCGGGATCGAGGAGATCACCGCGCCAACCTTGGGGATCAGCCCGCAGATGATCAGGAACACCGCACCAATGGTCACCACATGGCGGCTCATCACGCCGGTCATGGCGATCAATCCGACATTCTGGCTGAACGAGGTATTGGGCAGCGCACCAAACAAACCCGACACCGCCGTGCCGATACCATCGGCAAAGGTCGCGCCCTGGATCTCTTTATCCGTGGCCTCACGCCCGGCGCCCCCTTTGGTGATGCCCGACACGTCGCCCACGGTCTCAACCGCCGAGACAAAGGACATCAGGCAGAAACCGATGATCGCCGCGACCGAGAATTCCAGACCGAAATGCAGCGGGTTTGGCAGGGCAAAGCTGGCCGCGCGACCGACATTGCCCAGATTGACCTCGCCCAGCACAAAGGCAAAGGCATAACCGGCGATCAAACCGATCAGCACGGCAGAGACCGACAACATCCCCTTGGCATAGAATTTCAGGCCCAGTGTCACCAGGATCACCACTGCGGCCATCGCCCAGTTGATCAGCGAGCCATATTCCGGCTTGCCAATCGCGGGCACGCCCCCGGCGGCATATTGGATGCCGACCTTGACCAGCGCCAGACCAATCATCGTCACCACAAGGCCCGTGACCAGCGGCGGCAGTGCAAAGCGGATCTTGCCGATGAACAGGCCCAGAATGGCGTGGAAAATCCCGCCGACCAGAATGCCGCCCATCAGCACCGCCACCGCATCAACGCCTTTCCCGGCGACAAGCGGGATCATCACCGGCAAAAAGGCAAAAGACGTGCCCTGCACAATCGGCAAGCGCGCGCCCACGGGGCCAAAGCCAATGGTCTGAAACAAGGTCGCGATACCGGCAAAGAACATCGACATCTGGATCATATAGATCATCTGAGGGAAGTCCGGGCTGTTCGAGCCGAACCCAAAGCCCGCCGCGCCACAGACGATGATCGCCGGGGTCACGTTTGACACGAACATCGCCAGAATATGCTGGATGCCAAGCGGCACCGCCTTGGCGATGGGTGGGGTGTAATTGGGGTCGCGCAGCTGCTCTGGCGTCCCGATGGATGTATCAGACATGTTTGTCCCTTCCCTGTTGTTTATTATTTGCCAGCTAACGTTCCGGCACCTCGTCACTTGGTGAGATCGTGTAGGGCGCGTCGAACCAGTGTTCTTGCAGGTTCGGACCCGCGCCAATGCGGTCAACCACGGCGAACAGGCCGGGCGCGTGTAGCGGGGTCAGCACCCCGTGCCAGGTGTTTCGGTGGTAATTCACCCCTTGCCCCGGCGCGGTTAGAAAGGCTTGCGGTTGCCCCGGCACACCGCCCGCGTCCTCGGCCACGATGACCAGAAACGGGTCATGGCTCATGGGCAGAAAGGCTTGCGAGCCGTCGGGGTGACGCTCCATCATATCCAGTTGCAAAGGCAGCGCGCGGGGTTCGGCCTGAAACAGGCTGATCCCGGCATGACCATCGGCAAAATCCAACTGCGCCAGATCGTGGAACCGCCCGCATAGGCCCTGATTGATGATCTTATCCGCCGCGCCCTTGGCCTCAAGCACATCGCCAAACGGGGCGAAATCGCGCGCGGTGAGTGGTTTGATCACGACCTCGCTCATGCGCCCAGCTTCTCTTGCAGGCGCAGTTCGGCGATGCGTTCCACCTGGCGGCAGGCCTCGGCAAACTCGGTCTCGCGGCTCTGGTCAATCCGGCGCTCAAAGGCGGCCAGGATCGACGCCTTGTCATGATCGCGCACCGCAATGATGAAAGGGAAGCCGAATTTGGCGGTGTAATCATCGTTAAGCTGGGTAAAGCGCGCCCGTTCCGCATCGGTCAGCGCATCAAGCCCCGCCGAGGCCTGCTCGGCTGTGCTTTCATCGGTCAACCGCTTGGCCTGCGCCAGCTTGCCCGCCAAATCCGGGTGTGCGTTTAACACCGCCAGCCGCTGCGCTTCATCCGCAGACCGGAACACCCGGCACATCAGGTTATGCACCCCGGCGGCACAATCATGGGTCGGCCCCTTTTCCAGAGCGCAGGCCCCTTCGGCCACCCAAGCACTATGTTCAAAGATCCCGCCGAATTCAGCGACAAACTCAGCCGAACTCATCTCCGACGGCATCATCCCCGCTAAGGGCGGATGTTCTGCCGCCCAGTGATCGGCGATCTGCTCGCGGGTGGCAAACCAAACGCCCTCATGCCCGCGCATATAATCCAGCACCCGTTTCAGCGCCTGCGCCCGACCGGGCCGCCCCATCAACCGGCAATGCAGGCCAATCGACAGCATCTTGGGCGCGCCCTCAACCCCTTCGGCATAAAGACAGTCAAAACTGTCCTTCAGATAGCTTTCAAACTGGTCACCAGTGGTAAACCCGGCCTGGATGGCAAAGCGCATATCGTTGCAATCCATGGTATAAGGCACGATCAACTGATCCTTGCCCCCGGCCTTGACCCAATAGGGCAGATCATCGCCGTAACTATCCGCGATATAGGCGAAATCGCCCTCTTCTGCGGCCAGATCGACGGTGTTCATCGAACAGCGCCCTGTGTACCAGCCGCGCGGCGCGCTGCCGGTCACTTCAGCATGCAGGCAGATCGCCTCCCGGATCTGGGCGCGCTCCTCTTCGGGCGACATATCCTTGTGCTCGATCCATTTCAGCCCGTGGCTGGCAATCTCCCAGCCCGCCGCCTTCATCGCCGCCACCTGCTGGGGCGCACGCGCAAGGGCCGTGGTCACCCCGTAGACCGTAACCGGCAGGTCGCTCATCAACCGATGCAAGCGCCAAAACCCGGCCCGCGACCCGTATTCATAGATCGTTTCCATGTTCCAATGCCGCTGCCCCGGCCAGGGCTGCGCACCGGTGATCTCGGACAAAAACGCCTCGGATGCCGCATCCCCATGCAGGATGTTATTTTCGCCACCTTCTTCGTAATTCAGCACGATCTGCACGGCGATCTTGGCCCCGTTGGGCCAATTGGCATGGGGGGGCGTGGCCCCATAGCCCGTCATATTTCTAGGGTAATTGGACAAGCGCTTATCCTTCTGGTCTTTTTCGGCAGTATACCGAAAGACCCTCCCCCATTTTCAAATAATTCCGAAAGGAATTTCTGAGGTGGATAATCGTGGCCTGACCGATCAGGCAGGTATGCCACCCGTTGCCATTGCTTAAAACTTCGGCAAGTGACTGAAATTTTCAGCAAATCCGGAAACGCGGCGCATCAGTCGCCAGCGTCAAAACCGGTTCAGAACAGGCTTAGAACCGGGCCCCTGCAAGCAAGGGCCCGGAAAGTCACGCCCCGGCCTGATATTGCGGGCAAGAGGCCAGAAACTCGCCATAGGCCTTATGACTGGGATAGCTGAACTGTTCCGCAAGCGGGTTGCCCCTTTTGCGTTTGCTTGCACCCATATCGGCCAGCAGCTCGTCGAAATGTTTGAAATGGAACGGGGCCGAGCACAGCCCGCCATAGATCTGCGCCGCCGGGCGCTCTTTGCGTTTCCAGTTCAACATCATCTCGATATTGTCGGTCATCTCGGCCTCAGAGGGCTGGCGTTCCAACTGCCCATCCATGTAGCGCACCAGCCAATTGGCGATCATCTCGGCGCTGAGCACGGTGCAAAAGGACGAATTGAACCCGACAAAGCCCATATCCGGCAGATCCGGATTCACCGCGATGCGATAGACCCGATATTGCCCGTCCGGCTCGACCAGCTTTTGCTGGTATTCATCCGGCAAGTAAGGCACGCCCAGCTTCCACCCCACGGCCAAAATCGAGGTATCCGCCTCGACCCGCTCACCACCGGTCATGATGATGGTCTTGCCGTCATAGCGCTCAAACGTGCCCTGAATATTCTTGATCTTGCCCGCCTTCAGCGCCTCAAACAGGCCCGGCGTCACGATGGGCACCGAACAGGACACATCCTTTTCAATCGGGATCTTGGGAACCATCCCGTATTTTTTGAGCCCCAGCTGAGTCTTCAGCAGCGCCTCAAGCCCACGGAAATTGGCCCAGACCAAGGGTTTCAGCACCGCCGCCACCACGCGTTGCAAGGGCGATTTGCCCCAGGCGTTGAACTGCTGTTCCTGCGCCCGCATGTAAAGCAGCCGCTTAAAGTTGATGCCGCCCACAAAATACGGGATGCGCCAGACCGGCTCCAGATAGACCCAATGCACCGAGCGCGCGCCGCTATTGGCCGCGTTCACCGCAATATCGGTCGCCGATTTCGACCCGCCCAGCACAACAACCCGTTTGCCTTTGATCATCGACGGATCGGTATATTCCGAGGAATGCATCACCTCGCCCCCCGCCTGGACAAAGCCCTCTTGGCCGGGATGCGAGATGATGTTCTTGTCCGAGAACTGGCCCGTGCAGACGGCGACAAAATCCACGTCCTGCGTGTATTCCTGCCCCGCCTCATCAATCGTCAGGGTCCAGCCACCATCAGTGCGGCGATCCATGCCTTTGATCGTGGTGTTCAGCTTGAACAGCCGCGCCAGATTATGCTTGGCCGCATAGCTGTGCAGATAGGCATGCACCTGCGGGCCTTTGGGCCATTCCGGATACTCCTCGGGCATGGGGTGATCGGTGAAACAGTACAGATCCTTGGGGGATTGCGTCTGCACATCGGGATAGCTGCGCGACAGCTCCCACACCCCGCCAAAATCATGACTGCGCTCAAAGCCCAGCACCCGATGCCCACGTTCATCAAAGGCCTTGGCGGCGGCAAGCCCCGAGACCCCGCCGCCGATCACGGCGACAGTTTTGCGTTTAACCATGGATGTGTCCCCTTACTGCGCGTCAGGCGGGGGCGGCAGAAAATCCACCTCATGCATGGCGGAAAGGCGCACCAATTCCTCGGGGTCCGTCACCCCGTCCAAGGCACCGAACAGGTCAAACAATTTGCGCGAGGGGGCAACACCAAAGACGCAGGTCGCCTCGGCCCCGGACCGGTTGAAAATCCCGTGCTCTTCGCCCATCGGCATGCGGATCACATCACCCGGCCCGGCCTTATGCACCGAAGGCGCGCCTTTGGTATGACCAAATTCGACCTCCAATTCGCCGGTCAGAACGGTGATCCATTCATCCTGTGTCGGGTGAATATGGGGCGGCACAAACGTCTCTGCCGGGATCACCGCATGCCAGATAAAGGCGTTGTTTGACAAAAGTTTCGGCGTGTAGGTATGCCCCACAACATTCCAGGCAATCCCGTCGAGCCCATCGCTCGCTCCGGTTACTCCGGCTCCATCTTTCATTTTCAGACCTCCTTGTTGTTATTGTTTCAAGCCTAAAACATGCATCGGCAAAGCCTTTATCCAAAAAACGAAATCATTTTCGCGCATTTCTGGATTCGCGTGATTCTGTGCTAAGCTCACGCCAATGACCGCGCGCGAGCCCAACGAACCCCTATCCCAGCGCCGCCTTTTTCAGACCACCCAGCTGGACGAGGCGCGCGCCATTGTGGCGGATAAGTTCTGCGATCATCGGCTCGATATCGCCGCGCAAGCTGACCGGTTTGATGCCTGTCATCACCGGGCCGAAGGGCGCGCCACCTCGCTCAACTATATCCGCTACGGGGCGGATGTGCGGATTGCGCCGGGCGAATTACACTCTTTCTATCTGATTCAGATTCCGCTGGCCGGGGCGGCGGAGATCGACAATCACGGCGGTAATGTTCTGACCCACCAGGGCCGCGGCAGCGTGCTGAATCCCCATCGCGAAACCCGGATGCGTTGGCGCGAGGGTTGTACCCAGCTTTTGTTGCAGATCGACACCAGGACCCTGCAACAGGAGGCTGAAACCCTGTTAGGCACGTCGCTAAATGCCCCCGTGACCTTTGAAACCGCCGTGGACGAAACCCGCCCCGCGACCGCCAATTGGGTGCGCAAGCTCAAGACCTGCTTTGGCTTGGCGGAACAGAATGTGGTTTTTGGCGACAGCAATCCGGGCACGCAAATGCGGGTCGAACGCGAGCTGATCGGTGATTTTCTGGCCAGCCAGCCCAGCAATATCTCAAACCTGATCGCCAGCGCTCCGGGCGCGCAGGCCAATCTCTATCTGCGCCGCGCGGTTCAGTTCATTCATGCCAATCTGTCCCTGCCTTTATCGGTCGCCGATATCGCCAGCGCCGCCAATACCACGCCGCGCAATCTGCAACTGCAATTCCAGGCCGAATTTGGCCTGACCCCGATGCGCTATCTGCGTCAAGAACGGCTGGCCCTTGCGCGGCGTCTGATCCTTGAAACCCAGGGCGGCGAAGCGCTTGGCGACATCGCTGACCGCGCCGGATTTTCCCATTTCGGGCGGTTTTCCATCGCCTATCGTCAACAGTTCAACGAAGCCCCCCGCGACACCAAGCTGCGCGCCACGCAGATGCAAGCGGCAGGGCTGGAACAACACTAAGCAGATTCTTGCGCGCTTGACGATTCTCTGCGTCAACCGGGCACAAGCTATAGTTGCTAGACCCCAAACCCCCGCCTAATCTTTCCGCATTACCCAAACGATATTTTTCGCGGTCAGCCTGACTGACCACCCTCAATGCTATTTTCAAAGGAGTTTTGCGATGCCACAATTCCTGTTCGGGTTTTCCACAACGCGAAACCCTTCCGCCATCGCCCCCGCCACACTGAACCAGTTCCATATCCAGCTGAGCGAGAATGATCGCGCGCAAACCCGGATCTGGTCGGGGGCCCATGCGAATTTCGACTCCATCTCGCTGGCCTCCCGCAGTGCTGTGCGCTCGGGCAACCTGACCCCGCCGGGGCTTGCCGCGCTGAAAAACACCCATGCTGAGCTGCTGGAATTCTACCGCCAGCTCCACAGCGAACAAAACCGCGCCTCTTTTCTAGCGCTTGCTGACTGGCTTAACGCCAACGCCCTCTCGCCCCTGTCGCAATCGGAACGGGCGGCGCTGTGGGATGGATTGGCGATGCATCTTTGGGCCACCCATTGGCGCGAGGCGGTTGATACCATTCTGGCGATTATGGTCGCCGACAAAGCGTTGAATTTCTGGCGCGTGGCAACGGCGGGTGATGGCACGCTTTCCCTCGATCAGGAAAGCGACCTGCGCCGGATCCTGCAGGCCCGCGTTGTCCTGCCCCTCAACCAGCGTCGCGCGGTTGACGACCCGGAGGGGGATAGCCTCAGCCCCGGTCAATTCCGCCTGCTCGACAATGCCCAGACCAGCATTGTCACCAATAGCCGCATTGACCGTCTGGAAGACGCGCGCTCGCAGATCGAGGATGCGCTGTCGCTGGCCGAGGAAAACCTGGTCCAAACACCACCGCCGGAGTCACGGGAACCAAGACGGCCCGACTTGCCCTTTCGCAGCGATGATGACCCGGATCTGACCACCCCGCGCCGCCGCAAAACGCTTAGCCTGATCGAGCGGCGCAAACTGCTGATCACCGATATTCATGACCGGCTCAGCGACGCCCCCACTCGTGAGGTCTTTGACCAGTTCCGCACCGGCACCGATGAGCCCGAGGACACGCTGGACAAGATCGAAGATGAGATTGCCACACTCACCGACACTGCCCCGCCCCGCATCCTTTATGTCTCTCACAGCGCCTTTGCCGCCTTTGGTGCGCAGTTCACAATTGAAGAACGCCTGCCCGCCGGGGCCATCCTCATCGCCCTGCGCCCGGCCAGTGGCGGTGGGCATCATGTCTATCTGACCCGTTTTCGCGATTCCTCACTGGCACCGCTGGATGTCATCGCCGGCACACTCTCCGCCCGGCAGGACCGGCAGACCATCACCGCCGCCCCCCTGGCAGATGCCACACAAGGTTTTGAAACCTTCCGCCTCAGCACCACCCCGATCAGCGAACCCTTTGTCGATATAGACCTGACCCTGCAATCCGCCGCCCTTGGCGCCACGCCCCACACGCTCGACCGATTCCGCCTGTTCCCGGACCAGCCCTTTAGTGCAATCGAAACCCTGTCCGAGATCGTCGACACCGATGACGATCCCGAACCGCCCATCCACGGCGTCACCCGTCTGGGCCTGATCGATTACCGCCGCGTCGAACAAGAGCTGAGCTGCTATGTCACCGGCGAAATCTCGCATGTGGAAAACATCCTTGCCTCGGCTTTCAAGGAACGGGTGTCGCGCAGCCTGTCGATGATCGAAAGCGAACAAGAGGTCACCCAGGAACGTGCCTCGGAATATCAGAGCGAGACCGAAACCAGCGAAACCCTGCAAATGCAGACCGAAGCCAGCGAGGTCTTGCGCAACGAAATGGAAACCCAGTTCGAGGTCGGGGCCTCGGTCACAACCGGCTTTGGCAACTCCAACAAATTCTCCGCCGATACCGGGTTTTCCTTTAACACGGTCAGCGCGGGCGAACAAAGCACCAGCGAAGCCATCGAGATCGCCAAATCCGTCACGCGCAGCGTCCAGAGCAAGCTGATGCAAAAGGCCACCAGCCGCCGCCGCTCTCTGTCGCGGCGCGAGTTCGAGGACATCACCAAGAACGGTTTTGACAATCGCAACAACCCCGAACATGTGGTTGGCGTCTATCGCCGTCTCGACATGATCTATAGCCATCGGCTGGTCAATCTGGGCCAGAAAGAGGTGATCGAGCTCAACATTCCCGAACCGGCCCGCGCCTTTATTTTTGCCCTGAATGCCGAGGTCGAAGAGGATGACAAGGTCAAATCGCGCAAACCTCCGCGCCCGAAATCCATCGGGCTGCACGACGCCTCTAGCGTCACAGGCGCGACATGGCGCGATTTTGCCTCTAAATACGAGATCGAACTGCCCCCGCCCCCGCCGCGCAAAATCGTGCTCAGCCGCAGCTTTGCCGAATCCGTGACGGTTATTCAGGAACCACCCGATCCCGACACCTCCGCAGGTCCCAGCCAACGGCCAGGCTTTGGCAAAAGCTACAACGAGATCGTTGTGCCCGATGGCTATGTCGCCAAACGCGCCCGCGCCTTGATGGAATATAGAGGGTGGGCACAAGTAGGTGACGAAATCAATTGGCCTTGGATCGGTGTCACTATTCGCGGCATCAACGCACCATTTCTTGACGAACGCAGCGCCGAAAGCGAGACCCCCGAAGTCCTCCGCGGCGGCCCGCTGACCTTTTCCGGCCCCCTGCCTAACATTCAGGGCACCGTTCCCATCGCTGTCGCGGTATCGGCCGTGTCCGCCTATGCCCTGACCGTCGAGGTCGTATGCAAACGACGGCGCAAAACCTATCGTGACTGGCAGGTGCAGGCCTATACCGCTCTGATGGAGGCCTATCGCGCCCTCAAAGCCACCTATGACGAAGAGGTCGAAGAACAGGAAGAAGACGCCGCCCGCGCCGATCTCAACCCGCGTTTCAAGCGCCGCCATATGGAGCGCGAGATCAAGCGGATCTGCATCGAAATGATGACCAAACCCTTCCCCGAGCTCAAGATCAGCGCCAATCACTACAAACAACAAGATGCAGACAGTTTCCCCAAGCTCAAGCAAAAGCCGAAACTGGATCGCCATGCCGAAGTGGTACGCTTTTTTGAGACCGCCTTTGATTGGGGGATCATGTCCTACATCTTTTACCCGTATTTCTACGGTCCGAAAAAGGATTGGTCGGCCAAGCTTTCTCTCGAAGCGACCCGCAACCAGCTCTTCGCGGCCTTCCTGTCCAGCGGCATGGCGCGGGTGATGTTGCCCGTGCGCGAGGGGATGCAGGATGCGGTGAACTATTTCTTTGCCACCGGTGAGGTCTGGTTTGGCAGCGGCTTTGCGCTTGAGGCCGGGGACAATCACTTTGTCTCTATCGCCGACGAACTATCAGCCAATAAAACCCGCGAAGAGGTTGTCGAGGCCGAATGGGAAACCCGTCTGCCCACCAACCTGACCATCCTGCAATCGGCCAGCTCTGCCCTGATCGAAGACGGCCTTCCCTGCCGGATCGACGAGCATCGGATCGGACGCGGTGCCAGCCGCCTCGCCCCGGTCCTGCCCACAACCGACACCCCGACGGGCTGAGCCATGGCACCAGTACAACTTGAGGACCCGGCTGTTCGGCGTATTCTTGATGCGGTTCTGCCAACCGAAAACAATCCTAATTTTGTTGTCAGCGAAGGACTGGCAGGGACAGAATCCATTGGCCATATCCGGGCCAGAGAAATCTATCATAGCTTTGCAGATAATTTTGAAATTCCGAATGTCAGTCTATTCCTCGGTAGCTCCGGCCTAGAATTGCTGAAATTCGCCTCCGAGCGGCGCAAGGCTTTTGAGGCAGATCGCTATTCGGCTCTGACTCTTGGGTTCGTCTGGATTTTTGTGGAGATTCAGGCCGGGGCTGGGGCTTTGGCCCACCGGGTTGTCAAAGTGGTTGCTCTTCCGGATGTCGAAGAATCTTTGGCCGAAGAATGGATTCGAGACATGCGGCGGGCCTTACCCGGATTGCCCAGAGCTTTGGGCATGTCGCATGATGAGTTCTACGATCGAATAGACGGTGCCCTATCTGACGAATACCCTTCCATCCTTGGCCGAGGTTTTGATGCCATCCACGAAGGTCTGGCAGAGGCCTTTGACCTGGCGGACAAAACCGCGAAAGAGTTTGCGACCTTTCTGGAAACCAATTCCCGTATGCCCCCCGGCCTTTGGGACCCGCGCCAGCAACCCAAGGATTGGGCGGATTTTCTCGACGGGTTGAAAGCCGAACAGACCCCCATCCTGGATAGAGTCGAAAAAAAAGTAATTGCACTCCAGTCCGGGTTCCTAAAGCGCTTTGCCGGAATGGGCCGCTTTCTCCCCAACCGCCTGCAAGCGATGCTGGGGCGATTGAGCAAGATGTGGAACTGGCTCTTTGGCACGATCCGGGGCTGTATCGACCTGTTGCGCGACATGAAACCCGATCTTGAGGAAACCGGCGCGGCGGTTCTGGGCTTTGTCTCGGGCCTGTGGGATGGGATCATGGATGCCGTGATCGGCTTTCTTGAAATGCTGTCGCTGGGTTTCAAACTGGTCGCGGCGGATTTGCGGCTGAACAAGGATTTCAGCACTGTGTTTCAGACCGTTCTGGAATTCCTCGAAACCACCTTTGACGCGCTGGAAAAGATCGATTTCGACGCGCTTTGGGATTGGGTTCAACGGGCCTGGCCCATCCTGTGGAACGCCGCCTGGACCCGCGCTGAATGGGCTTTTGACAAGGTGATCAGCAACTCGGCCCAGTCGGGATATTACTTTGGCTACATCGTCTATATGGTGATCGAATTCTTCTTGCCGCCGCTCAAGGCGTCGTCTCTGCTGAAAAACGCCCGCCGCCTGGCCAGCATGAAATTCTTTCGCCAGGTGCTGGCCTGATGCCCAGGAAACGCCTTGCCGATGTGCTCAAAAACCGCCCCAAGGGCAGCCCCCTGCCCGATGATCTGGCGAGTCTCTTTGTACTCTGGGCCAAGGCGATTGACGATTTCGCCAAAGATGGCGGGCGGGCGCTGATCAAACAGGGTGATGAGCTGCTCAAAGAGGTGATCGAGGCCACCGATCAAACCCGCTATATCCTGAAACGGTTTTATCAGGCTCTTGAAACCCGCATGGGCAAAGAGGCGGTGAAACTGTTTTCGGACCTGACCCAGGCGCAATGGCGCGAGATCATCCTGCTCTCCATGCGCTATGTGCAGACCTTTATCTGGCCGCGCACCGGACTGTCGCGAAGTGGCGCGATCAATGCGCTCAAGGGGTTCATCAACGAACTGCTTTTCTTTGCCACCAAGACCTATCGCGACGAGGTTGCCACCGCCTTCACCCGGGCGCAGGATCTGGCAGACAAATTGGAGGTCCCTGACGACTTATTCAATCTGCGGCGCTATGACGATGTGATTGCCCGAACCGTGGATGGCGCGGGTAAAGTGTCAAACGAAGCCCTGGGCGATGGCATTTTAGGCTTTGAACATGACGACATCCTCTATGTGCTCACCGTGTTCGAAATGAAATCCCCCAGCAACCGCCGTCATCTGTTGAAAGGGCCGGTGGACACCGCCGAAAAGCTTGCTGCTGTGGAGGAAGATGTGGACGGAGTCGTCAGGCTTTTGACAGCGCGCGAGGGGCAAATCTCTCGTGATGTCGAACGCTTGGCCGAGGCGGATTTGTTTGTCGACGGGGTGGAAATTCTGGAGGGCCGCCTGAAATTCGACCCTGACATCACCCATTTTGTCGGCGTCATGCCCAAGGGGAAAATGCTTATCGATGGGGATGTTGATGCGTTGCAAAAGATCTGGAAGAACTTTCGCCAAGTGGAGCAAACCATCCCCGACGAAGCCATCCGCGTGCTGGCCAAAGAACTCCTGCGCATCCTCAGCGGCAAGTGATCCTAGTCAGCAGGAATTGAAGTCTGCTACTCTAACAAAGACCCACCACACAGGTTCGCGCCCGGCACCGAGGGTGGGCGCGTCTAACCTTGGTGTCTGGGTGGTGGCATCAGGTAACTGTGCATCTTGTTGAAACGTTGAGGCGAATTCGCGCCCGTCGCTTTGCCGAAGGCAAACCTTTGGTTTGACGGGCGGGGTCATGCTGAAAGCATGCCTCTGGCATGAGCGCGAACCGGATCGCATGCGATCCGGGAACTTTAGCGCTATAAAGCGGATTTCGGTTCCATGTGACTAGGCCGCGTCATAAAAACTCACGCCCGCCCTGGTGGGAGGGTCGGGCGTGAAACGGATCGCAAGCGACCCGAGGGACTGCTGTAGCGTTTCGCGAAAACGTTGAATCGCAAATACCTTGCCACGCTTCGCGGTCTCAGGACATTTGCGATCCGTTTGTCTCAATCATGTCTCGAAACGCTTTAAAATCTGTTGAACCTAGGGCCCGGTATTCCAATCCACGGGAATGTCGATGCCCCCCTGTCCAATCCGGTCCTTGTCGGTGCCGGGATAGAGCTCAAACCGCGCCGCATTCACCGCCTGCATCAGCCAGCCCCGCGCCGGGTCATCGCAATCCGCAATGTGATCACTGGCCAGCCGGGCAACCCGTGGCGCCGCCACGCTGGTGCCATTCAGCCGCACATAAGACCCGCAGCGCGACCCAGCACTCAGCACACCCCAGACAACCGGCGACTGGTCCGCCTCGGCCACCGCATCCGGCCCGCTGCGAAACGGCGAGGGTGACATGGGCGTCACCGTCAACGGCCCCGCGGCGGAATAATCCGACACTTCATGCGATTGCCGGGTAAACGCCGCGATCACCATGGGCGAAGACCCATCGGCAAAGCCGCTTAACGTGCCAGAGCGGCGCACCGGGCTGACATCATCCACCGGATCAACCGGCAGCGGCCTGCCAAACGGGCCAAAGCGCTGATAATCCCCGTTATCAAAAAACGATTGCCGACCACCCGGACGGTACCCGGGCAAGGTCTGATCCCGCCGGATCCAGACCTCGACCTGTTGATCGGGATAGATCTCTTTGGGCTTGGCGCGGATCTTCCACCGCCCTGATGGGGCAAGGGCCTGCCCCTGTTTCAGCGACGCAGTAGGTTCAATCGCCAGGGTGATCACCCCGCGCGCAGTTGGTGCCGGTTCAAACGTATACATCAAGGTGGCGACAACCCGCCCCTGACTGTCACACAGCACCTGCTTTTGCCCCTCGCGCGCGTTTACCGTCAGGCTTTCGCCGCCAAAGGGGGGCGTCACGGTCAATGACACATAATCCGGCGGCGTTACCGCCTTGGAATAGGGCATCCAGAATTCCACATGGCTGGCGGTGTTGTCATCCGGCAGCACGCGCAGGAACAGCTCCGCCTCTTCTGGCAGATCCTCACCAAAGCGCAGCACCCCATGCGCCCGCGCCAGATTGCCATTCCCGGCGGGCAGGGTCATCCAGCGTTTCTGCTGGGGATCGGCGCTCAGGAATTGCTCAAACAGGCGCGACACCTCATCGGTACCATCATGCGGGCCCGAGAAATTGCCATAGGAAAAGTTCAGCACAAAGGGCACCGGTTTGCCGGCAACACGATAGCGGGAGGCGCGTTTGCTCAGCATCTGCAGCGCCAGACACAACGAGGGCAGCAGGCTGATACCCGACGTATCCTCGACCACGCGCGGCGGCAGCACCGCACAGATGATCGGGCGCGATGTGACATCGGCGCCTTGGGCATATCCCGCGCTCAGCCCCATCACATGGGTGCCATGGGACCGCCGCAGAGAGACGGGCGAAAACTTGCCCTCTGCCAGCTCGACCTGCCCGGTCTGGCTATAGAACAGATCCTCATCCAAAAGATCCGACCAGGTGAATTCCTTGAGATAGGAATCAATCTGCTTGGCGTTCAGCACCCGGCCCTGCGTGGTCTCTGTGTCGCCCTCTTGCGGCGGCGATGGCAGCACCGCGCAATAGGCGACCCGCGTCGTTTCAGGCCCGGTGCGGAACAGCTCATGCGCGATGCCCAGCCCGTCATCAATCATGCCGGTCAAAACGGTGTCCGGGCCGACCTCTTCAACGGTATCCTCCCCCGGCATCGCGGCAAAGTTCAACCATGCCTCGGGTGTCACCATACCCAGATGCACATTAACAACGCCAAAGCCGTTATCCTTGCGGTTCAACACCGATAGCAGAGGCTTGCGGGCAAAGATTGCCACGAATTGCCGATGTTTCAGCGCCGCCCTGTCGCCCAGATCATAGGCCGCCGGCACAAGCAATTCCTGCGGGAACGCCTGGGCAACCAACTGTTCAAAGGCGGCTATGCTGGTCTCTTCCAGCTCGATCATCGCTGACCACCAGGCCTCGTCTGCCACCGGAAACGTTGTCGAGCTCAGCCGCGTATAGGTCAGCGCGTCAATCGGGGCAGGGCCATTAATCGGCGCGGGTTTCCAATTATAGGACATCTTGCGGCGCTCCTATCGAATGCAGGGATCAAAATCGGCCCATTCCTCTTGCGCCTTGTCCCAAAGCCAGGCCAGCACGTCCGAGCCACCCCGGTCCTCTTCGTGCATCTTGGATTTGGCCCAAACGCCATCCGGCCCTTCGCTGACCGGCTTTTGCTGATCATCCGCCGCCACGTACAGCGCGTGCCAGTCCAGATCGCTCGACGCGCTGTAATTCAGCCCGTTGAATTTGGACGACGACCAGCTGCCCGCCGTGCATTGCCCATAGACAAACTCCGCCAAAGTCAGGCCCAAAACCGCCCCGGCTGAGCTGTCGACCGGGTAATGCACCCCGGCCACGGTCCGGTTGGTGGCGATGCGTGCGGCCAGACGCATCAACATCTCGCCCCAATGCCCGCCGCTTTCATATTGCGGAGCACCAGAATGCAGCATCAGCTTCCAGATCAGCCGCGCCATCATGAACGCCTCGGTCGCGTGGCCGCTGGGCAGAGAGCCATGGGTCGGCGTCTGGATCATCGGCTGCACCTGTGGCGACAGCTCGATCGGGCGCTTCACCGCCAGCGCGTATTTCATCTGTTGTTCGCAATAATTGGTAAAGCGCAGCGCCGTGGCCAACAGTTCCAGCGTATAAGGCGTGCGGGCCGGATCGATGAAGGAAATCGTCTGGTAAAACGGCACCGGTGCGCCGATCTGCGACAGGATCTCGGCCCCCCGGTCCTGACGAATATCCGCATAACCGGTCAAAAACCCGAGTTGCTTTTCAAACAATTCCTGACGCGGGCAGGTCATTTCGACCAATTCGCGGTATTTGAACTTGGGCCGTTCCCCCGCCTGCACCACCTCAAATCCGTCGCGCCGCCACAGGGTTGCGGTGGCGGTTTCCTCGACCGAAACCGTCATCTCAACCTTGGAATTCAGCGCAAAGGAAAAGATCGCCGCCCGCACCTCGCGCGAGAGACGCTTGAGGTTTTGCACATCATCAGGAACACCGGGCCGGGCCGATGGGATATGCTCAAGCGGCGCGCCGACAATCCCGTCACGATTGGTCACAAAAGCCTCGGCCGAGACCGGGGATTCAGGAATGCCATACGCTCCGTAGGCCCCATAAGCCCCATAGGCACCATACGCCCCGGCCCCGCCATAGGCCCCATATGCTCCGTATGCGCCATAGGCTCCATATGCCCCCTGAGGGGTTCCGAAAAATTCTGCGGTCATGAGCAACCTTCCTTCTTGTCAATCAGGAACACCGGCATCGCGCAAAGCCTGCGCAAAGCGGCGTCCGGTTTCAAAGTCAGCGCTTGGCGATGACTTGAGCCAGGAATTGACACGCAATCCCGGCTGTAAACGCATCAAATCCGCGACCGTTTCACGGGCGGCTTCGTATTTGCCCGACTTCTGCTGCGCGACGGCCAGCATGCGCAGAGATGACAGATGCGTGCGGTTCAACCTCAGCGAGGCACGGGCATATTCTTCGGCCTTTTCGAAATTTCCAGGGGTCAACCAGGCCCCTGCCGCCATCGCCAAATAAAAGAACCTGTGCGGGTCCAGCGGTGCCAGGCGCAGGGCGCGTTCCGTGTCTGGAACGCCCTCATCGCCGCGATCCTGAAACGCCAGCAACATGCCACGCAGCGCCCGCGCATTGGCGTCACTCGGGTTGGTTTCCAGCGCCAGATCATAGCGATCCTCGGCATCGTCAAGGCGATGCAACAGGTTGGTCAGCACATGCCCTTCGCAGGCCAGCGCCAGCACGTTTTCCGGATCCATATCCAGGGCCCGCCCCGTACAGCCCAAGGCCGCCTGCGCATCCTCATACGGATCGTCAGACCAGCCTTGCACCACCCGCAACAGATGCCAGCGCGCCGTCCAGGCCAGCGGCACCGGATGGCGGGGCGCGCGATCCTTCAGATGATCCAGCAAGCCACGCGCCTTGGAAAATTCCTGCGGCGACAGGCGATGCATCAACCCGACAGCGGCCAGAATCAGAGTATAAGTCTGCAGGCTTTCCAGCGGCCTGATGCTGGCGCGGCGGATCTCGTTGATCATGATGGCGCGACGGATCTTGGCGACGATCTCATGCGCGGCCTCAAAATCCCCCAACAGATCCGCCATGGCAATTTCAACACGATAAGACCACAGCAAGCGCTGGCTGGTTACATCGGCAAATTCCAGGTTCAGCTGCAGCCGCTCGCCCCGGCGAATGAAAAACCCCGACAGGACAAACTCGGCATTCAGGTATTTCTGAATGTCAGCCAGGTTCTGCGCGCCTTTGGCAAAGGCCGCCGTGGACAGGCGCGAAATCACGTTGATCTCTTCCGCAGCGCTCAGCGTGCCGGAAATCAGATCGGCAAAGACCGTGCCCAATACATCCGGCGCGTCGGATTGGATATTTTGCAAGGGCAGAATCGCGACGCTGGGCAGCATGGGTTGATCCAGCGATACCGGCACAAGCCCGCCCTCAACCCCAAATTCTGACAGGCGATAGGCGCGCGGATTGCTCAATCCTCCCACATGGCCCAGATCTTCGAAAAACAGGCCCGGATGCTGATGGGCCAATTCACGCACGCTGACATCGGCCAGAATGCGACCGGGTTGCGCGGCGGCCAGCAAATCAGGTGTCGCCGCCTGTCCCATGCTCAGAACCACCGCCATTCCTTGCCCATGGGCCAGGGGTTTGGCGGCTGACACGGCCTCGGCGATATCGCCAAACTGCATCTGCCGCCCCGCGCCAAGGGTCAGACCCATCTGCCCGTCAAGGATATGCGCAATAATCGGCCCATCCATTTGCAACGCAAAGGCGTCCACCGGCTCTTGGGACGTTTCGCTCGGCGCAAATACCGGCACAGCCGTCACCGGCGGCGCGATCACCTCGCCATGCAGGACAAAGCCGCGCTTGGGGATGGTCTTGAGCACCTTGCGCTCCTTATCCCCCAGAGCGCGGCGCAGATCAGAAATGCATTGCGTCAGGCTGTCATCGGTCACGGCCAGATTGGGCCAGACATGGTTGACCAATTCCTCGCGCGTCACCACGCGCCCCAGCCTTTTGGTGAGATATCGCAACACCTTGGAGGATTGCGCGCGCAGATAGACCGGCGTGTTATCCTGCGCAATCAACTGATCATGCACGGGGACGTAAAACGTCTCCCCGAGGGCAATACGCTCAGTTGGTTCTTCATCGGCCTCCACGCAGAACATTCCCCCCGGACCTGCGGCCTCGCTCTTACCCCTAAGATTGAACAAAGGGGGAAAACGTTCAACAAAAAAGTTAACGCCACGTCGCGACCGGGCGGGCATGGCCGCTTGGGCCATAACGCCCGGATCGCTTGGAGGCGGCGAATATGGGGTCAAAGCGGCTGTCATAGCGGGTCTTCCTGTAGGAAAACCGCCGGTGAACTGGCGCGCAGGCAGGTCAGTTTGGGCAAGACAACCGTCTGCCCCGTGCGCACCGATTGCGCTGTGATCACCAGATTGCGCGCACCTGTCAGGAAATGCGGCGGCAGAAACGGCAGCTGCACCTGAATGCCCATGACATGCGGCGTGCCAAAGGCGGTGGCAATCAGCATGCCCTCTTCGCCCAGCCGAAACTCGGCCACATCAATATTGGCCGCCGGTTCAGCGGCCCGACCAACGATATTGGTCAGCTGCTCCAGTTCAACAAAAAGCGATGAGCACAGAAACGGTGCCGGGCCATAAACGCCCGGAATGCGGTGATTGCGCGAGATGCCAAAGGTCGGATGCGGGGCAACTTGCGTGCAATACATCCAATGGGTCTGCACCTGCTTGCCGTCCTCATCCTGACCAACCGCAATATAGGTGGCCCCAATCCTGAGCTCGCTGGTCAGCCGGGCATCCTCGATCTCCAAGGCCTCATAGGCCATGCCCTGAACATTGCCCGAGGTATAAAGCGCCGCCATCGCCGTCACGCAGGGAAACACCTCAAGCGACACCGAGCTGAAAAAGGGAAAGACCTGGATATCAGTCATTCTAGCGATACTCGGCTCCATTCTATCCAACGATCCACACTGCCTCAGGGAAAACGCCGCACGCGAAACCAACCTCTGACAAATCCGGCAAGCTATTGATTTCAGGGCCAAAGGATTTGCTCATTTGACCTTGGGGGCGATTGGCAACGAAGTCCTGAATTCTTTCTGAAATCTTTCTTAAATTCGCCCGATCCCCGTTCCGAAACGCCTTCGGAACAGTTTCGGAACAGTTTCGCGCGGCTTTCAGGACCCGGCGGGCGGTTTGGCCAAGACTGAGGGTGCAGCAAGCGTTTCGCACTGCACCAAAACGCCCGGGCTGAGCCGGGCAAACCTGACTGACAAGGAGAAACCAAATGGCTGATTTTCACAGCTTTGACGACAAGCATATCGAAGCCGCATTGGAGGCCGCACGCGGTCACTATGATGACAAGATCCAGGCCACGGCCATCAACTCGGCCGAAGACGGCCATTTGGCCATGGCGGCGGGCTGTATTTCCGTCACCGTGGAAAATGGCAAGGTCTGCCTGAACCTGCCGTTGGGCTTTGGCAAATACTGCTTCCCGATCCCCAGCATCATTCCAAACGGCACCGCAGCCGAAGCCTGTCTGCATATCTGCACCACCTGGGGCATCCCCACCGGTGTACGCGTCACCATCAGCGTGGCGGGCAAGGTCATCGTGTCGAAATCCTTCGGCAAGTGCTGATCACATAAACCAAATCTGATCCGGTCAGCCCCCACCCTATCGGGTCAGATGACTGTCTTCCCTATCCCAGAGCCCTCGGGCTCACCTCCGGTATTGGTCACTGGCCAATACCGGACCCTTTTCAGGAGAGAACTCATGAATATGTATGCCGTCCCCGAAGTCGCTGCAGGCCCCAATCAGCAATATTGGGATCTGGGCTTGAAATGCTTTACCCAGAACGACAATGCCCAAACCGCGCTGAAAACCATCTGGCGCCGTCTGCCGCCTCCTGGTGATCTCAACCTTTTGGCCGCCATTGTTGGCAACCTCTATGGCGATACCTTCTGGAGCGATCAAAAGCTGCAAATGGATGCTGATCTGCTGGCCACCTATATGAACGCCGCCACCGGTATCAACCATTCCGACTGCCTCAAGGCCGCCAACTCCGCCTATCGCCTGTGGTATGGGCTGCTGGTGCGCTGCAACACCTCCAATGACGGGCTTATCCCGAAAACCGGCTCTTATACCGCCAGCCCCGATGTGCTGCTGAACGGTGTCACCACGCTTGACCCCTATGACATGATCACCAAATGGGATCAGACCACCTGGGGCCCGGCGCCAGGGCTCAAGAACAACACCTATGGGCGCGGTCAGAACAAAAACCTTCAGGTGCCGATCAAACAGGGGGAGATCAAGATCTACTACACCTCCAACGGCTTCAACCAACCGCCCAGTTCCTGGACGCAGCTTTTCACCTATGACGGCACCAAGCAGACCGCCGATCTGGTGAATATCAACAACCAAAAGGTCATCCGCCCCGGCGAACGTTCGGCCTGTGACACCTCCTTTGGCTTTGAACCTACCGGTGCCGGGCATTACTGCCTGATCGTCTGCGCCCAGACCGAGTATTTCACCAATGACCCGGCCTCGATCAGCGGCGTGCAGTGGAATAACAGCAGCTCCACCCACTGGATCACCTATAACGGCGCGGCGGGCTGGCATAATGTCAATGTCTCGATGACGGGCGAAGAGCCTCTGGTCTTCTACAACAACGATGACATCCCGGCCAAATTCCGCTTTGTCGCCCGCACCCGCAATGTGCCAGCCGGCTCTGAAATCGCCATGCGCGTTGCCGATCTGGACTTTGCCCATGTGGCCAAAGTCACCGCAGATGATCAGGAATTTGTCGGCGAGGTCGAAGTGCCCGCCAACTATGAGGGCACGCTGGACGTGAACTTCCCGGTTCTGCCGGACAACGCGTCGATCTCATATTCGCTGGTGTGGGTCGTTGACTCCGGCAACCCGGCCAAAGCTGGCCTGACCCGCCTGCTACAGGATGGCTATGCCACCGAAGACGGTGACGAGACGCTGGTTGTGTTGGGTGACACCCACTTTGTCGGCGCGCAAAGCTAGGCACTTGGAATTGAAATCCACGACGTAGATCATTCGTCACCACACAGGTTCGCGCCCGGCACCGAGGGTGGGCGCGTCTAATCTTGGCAAACGAGTTGTGGCATCAAATAACCGTACAACTTGTTGAAACGTTGAGACGAATTCGCGCCCGCCCTGGGGGCGGGGTCGGGCGCGAACCGGATCACAAGCGATCCGGGGGTATGAACTCTATGGCAAGAATTTCAGTTCCGAGTGATTAGGATCAGGTTGAGTTGACTGGTCGCCACTGGTTCGCCTGACTTAAGCTCTGATTAGGCAAGGCCCGCAGGACCATTCCGGTCTCGCGGGCCTTGTTCTGTCACGCCCCTTCGCGCAGGGGGGTCTGCCCCCTGCCCCGCGTCAGGGTCCAGATACACAGAACCGACAGCAGCACCAAAACCGCGACAGAGCCCAGCACAACTGCCCCGTCACGCCCCGCCAATGCCGCCACCAGCGCCACACCACCCAGCCGGGCCAGCGTGATGTCCAGACTGCTCGCCAAACTGCGCAGACCCTCCGGCGCATGTTTCAGCACCAGCTGGGTCGAGGGCGCATTGCTACAGGCAAAGCCAACCCCGATGGCAATCGCCGCCGCGAGGAAACCGGCACTGCTCGGCAGGTGAACCAGCAAGGCCACGCCAAGCAACAGGCAAATCGGCGCTGCAACACTGATCGGACCAATCCACTTTCCATCCACCGCATTGCTCAGCATCGTGCTGGCCATGGCGAAACTCAGCCACAAAGCACACAGAACCACCCCGGCAAACCCGGCTGTCGCCCCGGCATCATCCAAAGCCAGCGGCAGATGGAACAGAAAGAAGGTGATGCAGCCATAGGTGCAAAAGATATAGGTATAAACCTGCATCAAGCTGCGCGAGGCCAGCAGCCTTGCAAAGGCCCTTAGATCGGGACGGCTGCCCGGTGCCTTGGCCCCTGCCCCCGCTGAAACCGTCAGCGAAACGGCAAAAGCCAGCAAAGCCATGACAGCCAGCGCCACAAAAACCAGTTTCCAGCCCAGCCCGGCAATAACCTGCGCCCCTAAAAGCGGGACAAGCGCGACGACATAGCCCGCAATGCTGCCCCAGATCATCAGAATCTTACCGGGTTTTTCTGACCTCGCCGAGGTCAGCAAGATCGGCACCAGCGGCGAAAACAGCCCCCCGCCAATCCCCTGCAACACGCGCCCCAAAAGAAAGGTTTCAAACTGCCCGGACAGGGCGACAATCACGCCCCCCAGCGCAAACAGGCTGACCCCCGCCGCAAAGACCTGCCGCACCCCCAACCGATCGCCCAACCAGCCGCCAACCAGCACAGCCAGGGCGACGGCAATGGAATAGGCGTTATAGACCCAGGGCAATTGTGCCTCGGTCAGCTGCAGATCTTCCCTGAGGGCGATCAACACCATAGGCACCAACACAATTTCCAGCGCAAAGGTGACGCCCGCCACAATGGGGGCCATAATATCGCCCCTGTAAAATTCTGAATTTACTGACATATTTACTCCAATCCAACTGGCAAACTCCGTGGCCAACCCGGGTTGACGTTCTGGCCACGGTTCAGATTTCAGGCGACAACGGCCACAGGGCCGCCAAGCTCTCCGCGCATGGGCAGGCGACGCTCGCAGGACAGGGCTTTGGGCGGGGTGGCAAGGAATTGCACCATATCCTCCCGGCTCATCCAGACCAGAACTTCCTCGGCCGTCACCTCGTCATTCGGGCCGCGCCAAACTCCGGGTTCGCAATGGGTGTAGCCATAGCGCACCGGCGCGCCTTTTTCGGCCAGCACCGTTTCCACCAGACCAAAAACGAAATCCGGCGACCAGATATTGAGCGCGATTTCAAACACCACCCGCGACAGCAGCGCCGTCATCCCCTGACTGCGATAGCCATCCTTGCCGCCCTTCAACCAGAACTCGCCGTGATAACACACCTGCCCATGGATGCGATCCAGTGCGGGCAAGGCCGAATACCGGGTTTTGTTCATGTCGGGGGTCGAGTTTGGGGTGATGTATTTGTGGCGATGCACAAACAGATGCTCGCCCAACGTCTCGGTCCCCAGATCCAGCCGCCGGATCGCCTGCGTATGGACAAGCTCGCCCTTGGCATCATAGCCACAGACCCAAAACGCATTGCTTTTGTCGACATAGGAACAGGCGACATCAAACATTGGATAAATCCCCGAGCGATCCGCCTGCCCATTGCGCAGATCACGAAAGACCGAGAAATCATCCCCGATCTCCAGGCGCATCCCGACCTCACCCAGCTCATTGGTGATATTGGCGACATTGACGATCATCGAATACAGGTTACGTGCAGACATTGGTTTTCCTTTCTTGAGGGGGTTAACAACCACAGCAAGAAAACAACCAAACGCAACTCAACGCACCCTTCTTTGCACAGACCTAAGTCAAACTTAGGTCTCATCATCCATGATCATCTCCTTGGGCATGGGCTCCCGTTCAAACTCAAACGCGCCCAAATCCACCTGATCCGTGATCACCGCCAGCACCGCCAAGGCGGGCGTGCCATCGGGAAACACGCAGCCCATCAGCAGCCGCTGGAAACTGACCGGCGCGATCTGATCCTCTGACCCGCGCGGCAAATGCGCATAGAGATGATCCAGCCGCACGCCACCATGGGCATGAATTTCCGCATAGGCATCAGCAATGAACCCGTTGAAATCATCCCCGACCTTGTCATCCTCTGACAGCCGCCCAATCGCGCTTTTGGACCAGGCCCAGCCGAACCAGCGCGCATAGGCCGATTTCTCGCCGACCTCGACACAGATCCACCCGGTTTCAATCCGCCGATACAGCAGCAGATAGGGGCGGATCGTCGCCATGGCCGGGTGTTCAATATGCGTCTGCCCCTGCCCCCAAGAAGCCAGCCCCGCCTGCATCAGCGGCAGTCCCGAGGCGGCGATTTTGTTGATCGGGTGCTGGTGCGACACATAAAGCCGCCCGCACTCGGTTTGCACCCGCACCGCATCCAGCCCACCAACATTGCGCCGGATCACCCCCTGATCCCGTGACCAGACCTTGATATCGCGCAGGATCTTTTTCGCACTGCCCAGCTTGGTCGTGCCAAACTGGGTCAAGGCATAGCCGCCCGGCCCGACATCAAACAGCATCTCACCCTTGATCGTTTCCAGATCCTTGATGTGGCGGCGGATGGTTTGACGGGTGACCCCCAGCTCCTCAGAGGTGCGGGTCAGGTTCTGACTTTCGGACAAAGACACAAAGGCGCGCAGCATATCGACCGTCGCAATCTCAGCTTCCCGTTTTACTCGCACTGCCGCCCTCCCTTAGTGGGTGATAAATCATCCAGCTGATGGACAAGTTATCCTCAAAACCTTACCAAAAATAGACAATTTTCAAAGTGTCTCCACCTGAATAAAGACAACTCTTGCGGGAATGTAAATCCCGCGCCCCCTGTCAATCCCTGTATCGATTACGGCGGGGCATCAGTGAGTATCAAAGGTTCATGAATGGCGCTTGCGCACGATAATATCGACGAAAAACTGGGACGAACGTTGCAAAAGCTGCGTGAAGCCTCGGGCATGTCGCAAACCGCTCTGGCCATCGCCACCGGTCTGCACCCGCAACAGATTCGAAATTTCGAACGCGGCACCGAACAAATTTCGGCGAGCGACCTTTGCAAGCTTAGCGAACTCTTTGGCATTCCGCCCAGTGATTTTCTAAAGGGTCAGGATTAAGCCCCCTGCCCTACCCCGCTATCACCGCCCCAATATGAGCCACCATGAAATCCATGAACAGCCGCGCCTTGGGGTCCTGGCCGCGGCGATGGGTGTAAAGACAGGCCATCTGGATCGGCTCTGGCGGCGTCTCTTGCGCCACGGCGACCAAAGCCCCGGATGCCAGATGATCCGCCACCTCAAAGACCGGCTTTAGCGCTATCCCCTGCCCGGCCAAGGCCCAATCCGTCAACACATCCCCGTCATCAGATTCATAACGCCCCGCCACGCGGAACCGTTTCACCCCCTGCCCCGTCATCAACGGCCATTGGAACTCTGTTGCGCCGGGAAAACGCAGGTTCAGGCAGTCATGCCCATCGTCCACCAGATCCTCGCCGCCTTTGGGCATCCCACGCCGCGCCACATAATCCGGGGCCGCGCAAAGCACGCGCTCCACATCGGCAATCTTGCGCATCCGCAGCGTGCTATCCGCGGGCTGGCCCAGGAAAAACGCCAGATCCAGCCCCTCGGTGGTCAGATCCACTTTGCGATCGGTCAGGCGCAGGCGCAGGCTGATATCCGGGTAGCGCTCCAGAAACTCCGGCACTTTCGGCGCGATCAACCGCCGCCCCACCCCAAGCGGAGCCGCCACATAAAGCGTGCCCTTGGGGTTGTCGGTGAAATTGACAATCTGCGCCTCGGCCGCCTCCACCGCCTCCAGGATCTCGCTCGCCCCTTGGTAAAACGTCTTGCCCTGTTCCGTCGGGGTCAGGCTGCGCGTGGTGCGCTGGAACAACCGAACGCCCAAATGATCCTCAAGCTGTGAAATTCTGGACGATGTCACAGCAGGCGACACCCGCAAATCCCGTCCAGCCGCCGACATGCTGCCCAGCTCATAGACACGGACAAAGGTACGGATATTATCGAAATAGGACATTCTTCGGATTTTTTTGATGCTGCTAGGGGTTTAACTGCAATAGCAGAAGAAAAACGCCACGACTAGACTGCGCCAAAACCGACCGCCGCACCGATATAGGAGAGCCCGCATGTATGATTTCGCCATCCTCTGGGATTGGATCGCCTTTTCCATCCGTTGGCTGCATGTGATTTGCGCCATGGCTTGGATCGGGGCTTCGTTCTTTTTCATCGCCCTCGATCTGGGGCTGAAACAGGCACCAAATATGCCCAAAGGCGCGCATGGCGAGGAATGGCAGGTTCATGGCGGCGGGTTTTATCACATCCAGAAATATCTGGTCGCGCCGGAAAACATGCCCGAACATCTGATCTGGCACAAATGGCAAAGCTATATCACATGGGTCAGCGGCGCTGCCCTTTTGATGGTGGTCTATTGGGTTGGGGGTGAGCTGTTCCTGCTCGATCCCAGCAAGGCGGATTTAACCCTTTGGCAAGGGATTTTGATTTCGGGCGGTTCGTTAACCCTAGGTTGGCTGGCTTATGATTTCCTCTGCAAATCTCCGCTGGGGGAAAAGCCGACGCTGTTGATGCTGCTGCTCTTTGTCATTCTGGTGGTGATGAGCTGGGGCTATAACCAGATCTTTACCGGCCGCGCGGCGCTGCTGCATCTGGGGGCGTTTACGGCGACAATCATGACCGGCAACGTGTTCTTTCAGATCATGCCAAACCAGCGGGTGGTTGTGGCTGACTTGATTGCGGGGCGCACACCCGACGCAAAATACGGCAAGATCGCCAAGCTGCGCTCGACCCATAACAACTATCTGACCTTGCCGGTCGTGTTTCTGATGCTGGCCAATCATTACCCGCTGGCCTTTGCCACGGAATACAGCTGGATCATTGCCTGCCTGGTCTTCCTGACTGGCGTGACCATCCGGCATTATTTCAACACCATGCATGCAACAGGCGCGGGGCCAAATTGGACCTGGCCGGTGACCGTGGTGATCATGCTGGTGATCGCCTGGCTCTCGACCTATCCCGGCGGCGACACCTATGAGGAATCTGAGGCCCGCGCGCTGAGCGTGTTGGAACAAAGCTACGCCGCCGCACCGGGATTTGAGGATGCCTATGACGCGGTGATCAGCAACTGCTCCATGTGCCATTCCCGCGAACCCGCTTGGGATGGAATGCACTGGGCCCCCAAAGGCGTGGTGCTGGAAACCGAGGCCGATGTTTTGCGTCATGCGGATCAGATTTACCTCCAGGCCGGGCTGAGCCACGCCATGCCGCCCCCCAGCGCGGTTGAAATGGACATGCAGCAACGTCTTAATATTGTCTCATGGTACCATGCGGCGCGTGACGGGGGAGAGGGTTAAAAAGTTGACAGCTGTCAACTTTCTGACCGTTTGAGCCGTTTCACCCATTTTCCGTTCCTCAAAACCCGATCCCTGCAAAAAGTTGACAGCTGTCAACTTTCTGACCGTTTGAGCCGTTTCACCCATTTTCCGTTCCTCAAAACCCGATCCCTGCAAAAAGTTGACAGCTGTCAACTTTCTGACCGTTTGAGCCGTTTCACCCATTTTCCGTTCCTCAAAACCCGATCCCTGCAAAAAGTTGACAGCTGTCAACTTTTAAGACGTCTCACGATTCAGCAATGACATGATCATCGGCCCGGGTGAGAATTTGCCCAGCTGCGCCTTGGCCGTCAGGCTGCGCAAATATCCTCCGGGATTGCGGATCTCATCCACCCGCTGCAACATCCCAGCCACGACCGACGCCGCGCATTCCGAGCCCATGGCCGCCCGCGCTTCATCCAGTGCTGATCGGCTGATACCCATCATGCCCGACACGACCTGCGTGGTCTTACACAGATCCCGCCAATCGCGAATGGGGTCTTTGGCATAAGGAATGACATCCGGGCAAGCTTTGAGAACCAAAGCCAAAGGAACGCGGATCGAAGCAGGGGAATGCTGAATTTCGCTCTCATCCTTTACAACTTCATTACCTGAACGCTCGCTCGCCCCATCGCTTGTTTCCAAGCAATGCTCAGATACAAGAGTATCCTGTTTTGAATTCTGAAACTGGCGCTCAGAATTGACGTCATTGCCGCTCATATCCTCTGTTTCAGACACAAGCCCGAGCACCTTGATCAGCAGATTATCCACATCAGTATGCAACTCTTCCCAGCTCGCAAAATCCAGTTTTCGACGCGAGTTGCGGTGTAACAGAGCCAGTTGATCCAGGATCTCCTCCCAATTGCCGGGCAACCCCTCAGCCACGCCATATTCCGCCAGCTTATAAGCATCGCGCTTTTTCAGCATCACGGTTTCGCGCAGAGATTTCAGCCGCGCGGCGGCGTCCTCGGCGGCCTGCGCAGCCTCGGCAATCTCACGCGCGCGCAAGAGCAGGGGGCGCAGGTCAAAGCCGAAGGCCTGGGTGATCTCGCCGCCGCGATCCCGGCGAGCGTAACGCTTGCCGTTAGGGCTGTCCTGCCGTGTGATCAGACCGGACCGCACCAAGGCAGCGAGGTGCCGGCGCAGGGTGCTTTCGGCCATGCCATAGGCACGCTCTGAGAGGGCACGATTGGAAGGAAAAACAGTCAGCGTTTCACCAGAATCCAGAGACTGTTCCGGCAGAAAACTGAGCAAAGCGTTCAAAACCCCCAGCTCGCGATCCGTCACACCAAAGGCCAGACGCCCGGTGCAAAGTTGACGAAAGAGTTGCCATTTATCCACCCGTGGAACCGGGGCAGGCGCGCGTGCGGCGCGGGCATTTTCCAGCAGGCCAGCCGTCACCGGCCGCTGCCCGAAAGGCGTCGTTGCATGATAGGTCATTTATTTTCACAAAGCGCAAAAATCTGGTCGCCCAAGGGCGTTCGGCAGTTGACAGCCGGACAGTGAAAGACCTAGATTCGTAATTGTCTAGAGAACGAACGGGCCTTCTGGGATTTGCTTCCTGGGGGGCTCTTTCTTTTTACGCGGGCTGTGCCTCCTTTTTTTATGCTCTTGGGCCATTATTGACCCGCCTCATCATCGCTCTGGCTGATCCAGTCGCGATAGATCTCTTCGAGGTTCTCCACCAACCAATCGCCAAACTTGCCCTCGCCGGTGCGGGGCACGGTCAGCACGACCTCGGATTCCTTTTGCAGCGCCTTGGCAATTTCAAAGCCGTTGCTGCTGGTGATATGCGTTGTGCGGCCACGCGGGGCAGGGGGCTTGGCCGGTTTTGGGCCATCGCCGACACCACACATTTTCAACGCCATTTCAAACTTTTCCGCCGAGCTCTGACCTCCGGCCAAAAGCTCGACCTCATTAGCGAGCCGGTCAGAGGTTAGAAAGCGTTCCTCCATTTCATCCGCAAGAACCGCCCAACGATCGCGTCCGATACCAGGGGCTGATCCGATCGTGCGCACAAGGGGGATTCCGATCCTATCAACAATGGAAAACATACGTGAAATCAATGTCTTATCTATAGACAGAGCGTCGCAGATCACCTTGCGTTTATACCCGGCCTCGCGCATCTGATGGGCGAAATGACACTTTTCGATAAAGGTCAGGTCGCGCCGGGCGGAGTTTTCCTGACCCTGCGCCATGACCAGCGCGTCATCATCCAGCTCGCGCACCAGCGCCTTGACCGGGATACCAAGATCACGCAGCGCCAGAACCCGGCGACGGCCATAGACGATCTGATAGGAATGTTTGCCATCGGAATGCGGGCGGACCAGAACCGGGACCTGTTGGCCATATTCCTGGATCGAGGCCATCAGGGCCTGATGTTCGGCCTCGTCATGCTCCAGACGATCGGACAGACCACCATTGGTGATCTCAAACGGATCAATCTCAAGCACTGAGCGGCTTTTGAGTTGCGCAATGGACTGGCTGACCGCCCCAATCGCTCCGGTAGACCGACGCGGGCGGGCCGGATCGATCTGATCGCCGCCTTTGGCAGAGTTAGAGACTGTTTTGGCCTTGGCATCTGGGGTAGGGGAGGGGGCCTTGGACTCATCCTTGGCTGGGCTTTCTTCGCCCATCAATCCCTGAAGCAGGTTCTTGCGTGCCATATCAGCGCCCCCATGCCTGTTGCATAAGATCAGTGATTTCGCCATTCACCGCATTGATCGATTCTATAGCCCGTTCATAGGTGGACCGGGTAAAGGCGGTTTTTTCGACCTCATAAAGTGTCTGTTTGGTGATCCCCGCATCAGATATGGCGGTGGATTTCAGCACCGTGTTATTCAGCACATGTTCGCCAAACATCGAGCGCATGAAAGACACCATCTGGTTCTGCGGGCCATCACCGGGCTCGTAGCGCGTCACCACATAGCGCAGCCAATCATAAGACATGTCGCCCCCGGCCTCGGCCACGACTCCGAGCAGGTTGGATGTCATGAGCAGGAACTGGCACATGGACATCACATCAAGCATTTGGGGATGAACAGTGACTAATACGGCAGTGGCAGCAGACAAAGCCGACATGGTGAGAAAGCCCAGCTGCGGCGGACAATCCATGACCACCACATCATAATCGGCCTCGGCCGAGGCCAAGGCTTCGCCCACGCGGGTAAAGAACAGCGACCCCTCGCGGTCGACCAGAGCACGCGGGGTTTCGTGTTCAAATTCCATCAGGTCGAGATTGCCAGGGACAATGTCGAGATTGGTGAAATAGGTCTTGTGAATGATGTCGCGCAGCGGCACCGGGTCGTCATAGCGGATCGCATCATACAGCGTGCCGCCGTCCAGCAGATCAAATTCCGGCTGAAACCCGTGCAGGGCCGAGAAACTGGCCTGCGGGTCAAGGTCAATCGCCAACACGCGATAACCATCCAGCGCCATTTTCTGCGCCAGATGGGCGGAGGTGGTGGTTTTGCCCGACCCGCCCTTGAAGTTGATGACGGTGATCACCTGAAGCTTATCCCCCTCGCGGCGCCCGGGCAGATAGGTGCCGGGGGATTTTGCGCCTTGTTCGAGAAGGGTGCGCAGGGCCTGAATGTCTTGCGGGCTGTAATAGCGCCGCCCGCCAGCGCGGATTTCCGGCTGCGGGCCGCGCCCCTCAAGATGGAGCTTGCGCAGATAGGCATCCTTGACCCCCAAAAGGGTCGCAACCTCACCGGAGGTGAAGGTGCGCAGGGTGCGTTGCGCATTGGGGGGGAAGAGCTGGGCGCGATGCGCCTGCAGCCGTTCGGAAAGTTTTTGTGCATGATCCCCCACAAGGGTATCAATGCGAAGGGTTGTATCCTTCATCTGGCCACCGCCTTGCCTCTGTTTATGGCCCCGTTTTCGGGGTCTTTATCTTGGTGTTTTGCGCGATCTGGCCGGGCCTGACCACTGCAAAGTTACGCTCTAGGGCGTTTTATTCACTTTTCTCCGTAAATAAGTCGCGCAAAATTGCGATTCTGGCAAGAGGTTTTCCACAGCTTGTGGATGACTTGGCCTATAGCACAAGAGCCGATAGGGTGTTTTGGCGGGAAAAGGGGGCCGGGATGAAGCTGGGATTGCTGATTGCGATACATATCAGTCTCTATACCGGCTTGTTTTGGCTGTTCCCCTATCACGAGCTGGGTTTTGCGCTGGGAATTGGGAGCGTGATGATCTGGATCAGCGTCTGGGACATGCTGACATTTGAGATCCCTGATAGTGCGACGGCCATGTTGGCGCTGCTGGCGGCGGCCTGGCTTTGGTTCGCGCGGCCCGTGATGATCTGGGACCATATCGCCGGGGGCGTGATCTGGCCGCTGCTGTTCTGGGGCATCGCGGCGCTGTTTGAACGGGCGCGCGGTGAGGTGGGCCTGGGCTTTGGTGATGTGAAACTGATGCTGCCGATAGGCCTGCTATGTGGCGCTTTGGCGAGCGTGCATGTGGTGCTGATCGCCTCGCTGGCCGGGGTGCTGTTGATGGGGGTCAACGGGGTTTTGCGCCGTGATAGGGTCGAAAACCAGGCTTTGGCGTTGGGGCCGTTTCTGGTTGCCTCGGGCTGGGCGGTCTGGCTGGCACTGGGGTAGAACCGGGGTAAATGCGGTGCGGGGCTTGCGCGGCGGGCGGGTTTGCGCTTTGGTCAGCGCGAATAAAGGACCGATTTTATGATGATGACTTCTCGCCAGATTGTTGACCGACAAAAACGCCGCGGGGCGACCATTCTGGAGGTGCTGGTGGTGCTGGCGATCATCGCCATGATTGCTGCCGTGGTGGGGCCGCGTCTGGTGGGGTATCTCGGCAAGGCGAAATCGGAAACCGCCGCGCTGCAGATCGAGCAGATCGGCAATGCTTTGCAGTTGTTTTACATCGATACGGGCCGCTATCCGTCGCGCGAAGAGGGGCTGGCGGTGCTGTTCACCGCGCCTGCGGCCAGCCCGGACTGGTCTGGCCCCTATCTGGAGGCCGAAGAGGCGCTGAGCGATCCTTGGGGACGGGCCTATTTGTACGAACCACCCACTGACAACGGCAATTTCAAGGTCGAAAGCCTGGGGCGCGACGGGGTGCGTGGCGGTAGTGGCGAGGATGCGGATCTGAGCTGACCCTGGGGGAGTGCAAGCGAATGATTGGCTATGTGACCGTCGGAGTGGATGATCTGGGGGCCGCCAAGCGGTTTTATAACGCCTTCCTTCCCGCGCTTGGCTACGGATTCAGCGAAGGGCCCGAGGGGCTGAGCTTTGCCCTGCCCGTGGCCGAGGGCGAGCGCCCCATTTCGCCAGATTTCTACGTGAAACCGCCCTTTGACGGGCAAAGGGCGTCGAACGGGAATGGCACCATGGTGGCCTTTGAGGCCCAAAGCCAGCAGCAGGTGCGCGATTTATATGCCACCGCGCTGAAGGCCGGTGGCAAAGACGAAGGCGCGCCGGGATTTCGCGCCGATTACGGCGCGTATTTCTACGTCGCCTATCTGCGCGACCCGCAGGGCAACAAGATCGCACTGTATTCCAGTGACCCGAACGAACCGGGGCGGGAAGGATAACTAAAAGCATTGATGCACCGGATTGCTTGCAATCCGGTTCGCGCCCGACCCCGCCCCCCAGGGCGGGCGCGAATGATGCCACATCTCGTTTCCTTGTAACGTTTTAAGTGTTTTGTGTGGTTCAGAAGCCGAGCAAGGCCCACCCACGGGCTCGGGCGCGAACCTCTGTTCCGTTCGAATTCCAGTTTAGCCATTACGGCTGCACCCCCAAACGCAGGCGGACCACGAAATCCGGCCAGTCCGGGGTGCTGCCGGGGGCGGCGGTGATGCGGATGGCTTGGGGGAGGTTGGGGTCTGAGGTCGGCCAGGTGCTTTGCCAAGCCGGGGGCGAGGCGGCAGTGTTGTAATAGGCAAAGCGCAAATCAGTCACTGTTTCGGCCAAAATACGGGTTTCGCTGCGCATCACCGCGCCAAGATCGCTGAATTGATCGACCTGCATCACCAGGGTTTCGCCGTCTCGACGCACCGCAACACGCAGCCCGGCCGCGTCAGGCGCAAGGCCGGAGGTGGCCAGCGAAGTAAAGCGGAACCTCTCGGGCTGTCCGGAAAATCCGGTCTCAAAGGGCAACATCAAAAAGGGCACGGCGGCCTTGTGCAGATAGCTGCGCAGATGCAGGCGAGCGGTGATGGGCGTGCTGGCACTGTCCAGTTCTTGGCTGCGATCATAGACCCGCAGGGACAGGCCGAGACTGGAGGCAATCGCCGCCGAAATCGCCGCAAGCAGAGCCAAGGACAAGAGCAGCTCAAAAAGGCTGAGACCGGCGCGGGAACGGCGGGGCAGGGGGGCAGACTGCGGGTGAGAGCGGCGAAAGATCATTGCAACACCCCACCCCGCGCCACATCCCGGCTGCCCCCGGCCAAGACCCGGCCGCGATCATCAAAAACAGTCACTGTGACACGCAAAAACCCCGAAATCTCGGGATGGCCGGTGATGTCCTGGCTGATGGTCCAATCCCGATAAGCGAAATGAGAGGCGCGCGGCTGCGGGGCCTCGTCCAAGCCGATCAGGTCCAAAAGGGAATGGGTGTAATCCTGTGCCAGGACCGCCTCGGAGCTGCGACTGAACCGTTTCAAGAGCTGGGATTGCCCCGGCAAGAGCACCGCCAGAACCGCCGCCAAAAGCGCAAAGGCCAGCAGGGTTTCAAACAGGGAATACCCGGCGCGGCGGGATTTGGGCGGGGAGCGGCGGATCATGGGTGATCCTCGTCCCTGTTCAGCTTTCCTGTGACGGGGTCGAGATGCAAAATCAGGCTCTGTTCCAGCTCAAACAGGCAAAACGGCCCGCCTTGGACGGTGCCATCGGGGTAGAGCGTCACACTGGGCGCGATGGCGTCACAGGCGGCCTCGGACAGGGTGAGGACCTGCAGGATGTTTTGATCAATGGCGCGCAGGCGGGCCTCGGAGATTTGGGTTTGCAGCTCGGCGGCGGCGCGGTGCAGGCGCACGCTTGGCGAGGGGCCACGCAGACCGGCAATGGCGACGGCGGTGATGAGGGACAGCAGCGCGAGGGATAAGAGCGCCTCGAACAGGGTGAGGCCGGCGCGGGAGCGGCGCGGCGCGGGCTTAGAGCGCAATGTCATTGAGATCCATGATCGCGGCAATGGTCGACAGGATCACAGCGCCAACGCTAAAGCCGATCAGCAGGGTCAGAACCGGGGTCAGCATCTGGATCAGCTGCGCTAAGGTGCGGCTGGTGCGGTCGCTGAGATCCGCGGTGGCGGTGTCGAGCACCTGGGGCAGGCGGTCTGCCTCTTCGCCCGCCTGCAAGAGCGTGGCAGTCATTTGGTCGATCAAGGGATTGCCAAGCAAGGTTTGCGACAGAGTGCCGCCGGAGGTGATCCGCTCGCTCGCTTGGGCGAGGAGGGCGGTATAGGCCGGGTTGAGGCTGGATTGCTCGGCGGTGGTCAGGGCCTGGCTGAGCGTCGCGCCCGAGCCCAGCATGAGCGAGAGCGATTGGCAGATGTCCAGCGTCGCGCGTTGGCGCAGAAAGGGGCCGATCACCGGCAGGCGCGTGGCCAGCGCTGCCAATCCCCGTTGCATGTGTGTGCGCAGGGCGAAGCCTAGCACAAGCAAAGCGGCGAAAAGGCCTAACAGCAGCGGCCAGGCGTCTAGAACCGTTTGGCGAAAGCCCGACATCAGTTGCAGGGGCAAGGGCAGGGGGGCCTGTGCGCTGCGAAAGACCGGTTCGAGGGTTGGGACAAGGTAAAAGACGATCAGGCCAAGCACGAGGGCAGACATGACCAGCAGGATGGCCGGATAGATCAGGGCGCTGCGCAGCTCGCGTCGCATGCGGGCCTGGCTGGCCAGCATGGCGGCGATGCGGGCGCTGACCTCAGCCAGGGTGTTGGAGCTTTCGCCGACCCCGACCAGCGTTTGCAGGCGCGGGGGGAAAGCCGGGTCAATCTCGGCCATGGCGGCCTGCAGGCTGGCACCGTTTTCGATAGAGTCGCCAAGGCGGGACAGGGCGCGGCGTGTGGCCGGATCCTGCGCCTGTTCGGCGCTGTATTTCAAGGCATTGACCAGCGGAAAGCTGGAGGAGAGCAGGGCGGAAAACCCGTTGAAAAAGCGTTCGATCGCGGCAGGTTTCAGCGCGCCGGACGTGCCCGACAGGGAAAACTCGCGCTGATACCAGGGCAGCGCAGAGCCCCCCGCCGAAACCTGCACCGGAGTCAGCCCCTTGGCCGCCAAACTGTCCAGCGCCTCAAGCTCACTGGCCGAGGTCAGCTCTCCGTGGATGATCTTGCCGGAGGGGTCATAGGCGCTGTAGGCAAAGCGGGGCATGTCATTTCACAAATTCGGGTCGACGCATAGAGTGGCCTGCGGGGGCGGGGGCGTCAATGATTTGTGCGGCAACACTGGGTTTCCGGGCGCTGCTTGCCCGGCCTGATGGCCGGTCTCACCTGCAACATCGGTGCAAAAAACAAAAGGCAGGGGCCGGGGGCCACCTGCCTTTCTTTGCGACACCTCAGGAGACGGGACGAGGGAGGTCGCAAAGCTCAGTGTTTGTCGAGGAAGGCGCGCAGCTCCTGGCCGGTTTCCTTGGGGCGGTCGAGCATGGGCAGGTGCCCACAGCCGGACGGTGTAATCAGGGTGTTATCGGGCAGGGCCGCATCCAGAACTGCGGCGCCGGTGGGGTGAAAGATGCGATCATCGCGGCACCAGATCACCAGCGACGGCACGGTCAGCTGCGGGGCGATTTGATCGGTGGGGGTGATCAGAGAGGCATTCACCCGGTCCCAGATCATCTGGTTGCTATCGGCGCGGGTGATCTCGGCCTCGCGCCATTCGCGCGCCAGAGGGCGGGGCAGGAAGGGCTCTTTGGGAAAGAGCCAGGCCATGCGGTCTTGGTACTGGGTCGCCGTGCGCACAACCAGGGGCGCGGTGCCCTCGGCAATGACGCGCTCCATATCCGACGGGGTGGGGGCGGTGACGCCAACCGGGCTGCCGATATAGGAAATCGTCTTGATCTGATCGGGGCGCGCGGCGGCCATCATGGTCGCGATCTGCGACCCCATGGAATTGCCGACAAGGTGAAAGTCCTTGATCCCCAGCGCATCCAGAGTGGCAAAGACATTGGCGACCTGCCGGTCATAGGCGTATTCGGCCCCGTCCAGCACCGGATTATCGCCAAAACCGGGCAGATCGAGCATGACAAGATCATAGCCCGACACTTGGCGCGACATGTCGAGCCAGTGTTCCTTGCGGGCAAAGATGCCATGCAGCAAAACGACCGTCTCGCCGGACCCGCCGCGCAGATAACCAACCGGACCGATGGGAGTCTCGACCTGTTGCGGGCTCATCCCGGTAAAGAGATGCAGGCCGGACAGGATCACTTTGGCAGCTTTGGAGGGCCAGATCTCGGACGCGGCAAACAGGCCCGCCAACAGGATCACCACACTTAGGACAATGCGCTTCATACTCTCTCCTCACAAAGTGAACCGAACAGTTCAGAAGCCTTGTAAACCGATTGGTTCAGTTTTGGGAAGAGGGTTTTTGCGATTAGGTGGATTTTGGGGGAGTTCAGAGACTGTGGGCTGTTTGAGCCTTGTGGGGTTTCGTCCTTGTTGCTTGTTGGCTTTGCTTTTGCTGAAATTGGCGCAGTTAAGTACTGTTAGAGACGGAGAGCGAATGTCGGCTGTGCGGACAAAGCTGCCGTTGACCCATTGTCCTTTGGTCGCTATCAGGATGACCATGATTGCTTGAGCCTCTCCCACACAACCATTCTTTGGTTCTGAATTCGCGTCTAAATTTGAGGCGCGCAATATGCTCATGTAAAAGAGAGAATTCATGATTAGCTACATCACTATCGGGTCAAATG
>NZ_SOAP01000005.1 GCF_004364805.1 Pelagimonas phthalicica | reverse complement strand
ATATCGGATTTAAAGGCAAAATATCATATTTAAGGGCAAAGCAAGGCCGTTGATTTCGTTGGATTTCTCATCTCACAATTAAGGGCTACGCGACACCAACATTCAGGATCACAACGATCCAGAGCGCGCGGCGATAGCCAGGGTCCTGATGGGCCGCACCTTGCTGAATATCTTCGTCGCTCTCGATGCGGTCAAACCCATACCCTGTTGTCTCGACGGCTTTTTCAATTTCCGGCAAGCGCGCTTCGGGAGCTGTCAAAGTCATTATGTGCGTTGCAGTAGACACTTTCACGGCGTCAGGCGCGATACCTGCAGATTGCGCCGCCCGCTCGATCTGGGCGGCATCCTTGGCGCAATCCATACCGGAAACGCGGTAACGGAAGGATGGGATATCTGCTATCGCGCTTTCTGCGTTGGCCATGATCGCAGTTCTCCTGCTAAAGTGGGAAAAGAAATAATATATCAGTGAGTAGTGATATGGACCAAATTGTCGCCTGCTGCAATAGTGGGACAACCGCTATTGAGAGAAGAGCGAAGCTGTTTCGCGGTTTTGCGGACCCAAGCCGCCTCGCGATCCTCGACGCCTTGCGCGAAGCGCCGTTGGCCGTTCATGAGATTGTGACGTGCACGAAGTTATTGCAGCCAAACGTCTCCAACCATCTCAGGTGTCTTCTGGATTGTGGGCTTGTCGCCAGCGACCGCGACGGACGTTTTATCCGCTACCGTATAAGCAGTCCGCGCATTACAGCTCTCTTGAATGATGTGGACGTCCTTCTCGATGTGGTCGCAGAAGGTGTTGATGCTTGTGACAATTATCGCGGGACATAAGCGACCTTTTTTGCTGCTCTGCCCTAACCCACCCCATGCCAGGTCAATTGCTTAGTCTGGACAAAACCCCGGCAAAACCCTTGAGGATTTGGCGGTTTTTTTGCCCTTGCCGGTTCAGGGTACGATAAGGTCGGTAGTTCCAGACAGACCGAACTCTAGCTACGGCGGGACCATTTGCCGCTTTGGTCGGTCAGGGCACCATTGACCGAGGGGCAATAGTCTGCACCCAACGTTCAATCCAATCTAACAGTTGCAAACCGCCTGCTCCCACTGGTTCTTGCCAGTCACATTGTTAGTGACCGTGCGCCAGTGCCGCCTTTGCCATTTCTTCGCCAACCTCATCGCCACCACGCGGTTCATCGTCGTTGTCGCGCGCGCGCAGCAACCGCAAGGCGTTGGCGACAACGAGAAGGGAAACGCCAACATCGGCCGCGATCGCGCCCCACATCGAGGCCATGCCGAAGGCTGTTGCCACCACGAATGCAGCCTTGGTCGCAAGCGACAGCCCGATGTTCTGCTTAATAATTGCCATGGTCCGGCGGGAATGCCCGATAAGCCATGGCACTTTGCCAATGTCGTCTGTCATCAGCGCGATATCGGCCGTTTCAATTGCGGCGTCGGATCCCACGGCTCCCATAGCGATGCCGTAATGCGCGCGCGCCATCGCCGGAGCGTCATTCACACCATCCCCGATCATCGCGACAGTGCCATATTGTGTCACCAGTTCCTCAATGGCGGTGACCTTGTCCTCGGGCAGCAGTTCCGCGCGCACCTCGTCGATGCCGACTTGGGCAGCCACAGCCTTTGCCGTGGCCGTGTTGTCGCCGGTGAGCATCACGATCTTTTTCACGCCTTGTGCGTGCAAGCGGGCAACGATGCCCTTGGCATCAGGCCGGATCCGGTCGCGCAATTCCAATACGCCGCTGACGCCAGCCGCGTCCCCAACGGCGACCAGTGTGTTGCCTGCCCCTTCGATGCGGTCGCGCAAATCAGATGGAATTGCGGACCCGAACCCTTTTTCTTCGGCAAATCGGTCTGACCCCAGCCAAATGGACTGGTCGCCCATGTCTCCTTCGAGGCCGCGGCCCGGCACGGTGCGTGTGTTGTCGGCTGCGGAAACGGAGAGGCCGTCTTGTTCTGCACGGCTCAGGATCGCGCGGGCCAGCGGGTGTGACGATCTTGCTTCAAGCGCGGCGGCGCGCTTAAGCAGGTCGCGTTCGGACGTCTCGCCAATCGGATAGACCGCAGCGACTTCCGGTTCTCCCATCGTGATCGTGCCGGTCTTGTCCATCGCAAGCGCCGTCGTGCGACCCGGCGCTTCAACATAGGCCCCGCCCTTGATCAACACGCCATTGCGCGCTGCGGCCGCAAGGGCAGCGACAATAGAAACCGGCGTTGAGATCACCAAGGCACAAGGGCAGGCGATGACCAGCAGAACCAGCGCGTTGTAGAACCAAAAGCCCCAGTCACCGCCTGCGACAAGCGGTGGAACCAAGGCAATTAGAACGGCCAGCCCCATTACAACCGGTGTGTAGATGCGCGCGAACTTCGTCACCCATTGTTCAACCTCGGCGCGGCGTGAATGTGCATCGCTTACCATGCGGATGATTTTGGACAAGACCGTGTCGGAGGCAGTTTTTGTTGCCCGTACAGTTAAAGTGCCCTCGCCATTGATGGTGCCGGCGTAGACATCATCGCCCGCTTCTTTTGGCACCAAGGCGCTTTCACCCGTAATGGGGGCCTGATCGACGGCCCCTGCCCCGTCGACAACTTCCCCGTCGAGCGGAATACGGTCGCCACCTCGCACGATGAACCGCGCACCGACAGCTACAGCCGCGGCGGGAACGTCGGCCTCTGAGCCATCGTCATAGAGCACCCGGGCTGTCGGTGGTGCGAGGTCGAGAAGCGCTGACACAGCATTGCGCGCGCGCCCCACGCTCCAACTCTCAAGATAGAGCGAAAGCGAAAAGAAGAACGCGACCGTCGCGGCCTCGAAAAACTCGCCAAGCCCGATGGCCCCGGCCACGGCGACCACCATCAACAGGTTCATGTCCGGAGAAAGCCGACGCGCCGACGACCACGCTTTGGGTGCGACCAGCCACACGCCCAAGAGGATCGCTATTGCGAACAACCCTGCTTCGGCAATGGGCATCGGCGCTTCACCATGGCCCGAGAACAATCCGATGGCGCCGCCGAACCCAGTCTCAATGACGTGGTAGATGAACCCTGCCGCCCAGAATCCGCCACTAAGCAACGTGAACAGTTTTTGTTTTTTCAGATGTGCGGCCTGATCCGCGCTGGCATCTTCGGCATCCCAGGGTTTGGCCGTCATCCCGGTGGTCGCAACCAATTGAAGGATCTTGTCCGAAGACGGGTTCGTCCCGCCATCCAGAACCGTCATCCGCGCATTGATGACGTCAAACGCAAGATACTCCGTGCCACCAACTTCCGGTCCGACGACCCGGTTCAGGATCGAGACCTCTTCGGCGCAATCCAGGCCGCTGACATGGAAACTGCGGCCGTCCGAGGCTCGAACGTTGGTTGGCTCAATGGCCTGTCCTCCGCAACAACTGCCGCACGCGCCCTCAGATACGGGAGAATGGTCTTGGCTGTTTTGAGCACCGTCATGTGGCATGGATCATCCTCGGATTCGCTATTGTAGGGAGGTGATACGCCCTACAGCAACTAGAGGTTCAAGAGAAAAGTTCGGTCTTCCATGTAGCCGCGTGGTTAATGGGGTGATCGCAGGCGGTTTGGGTCGAAACCATTGAGTTTCGATCACTTTCCTCAGGAAATTCGCCTGTGATCTTGCCTTTGCGTTGCACCACATGCCGTCGGATGCGAGAAAGACGCATCTAAGAATTCAAAGCAGCAGGACAGTGAGTTTATGTACACACGGATCGCAATTTTTATCCTTCTCGGCGTGGCGCTCGGAGCCTGCTCGGAAACCCTCTCGAATTCACAAGGCTCGGGTGCGCTGCCGCCGGTCCCGGAGCAAATCGTGGCGCTCGCGGCTCCAAACCAGGATCTCTCGACCGCACGCTTGCGGCCGGCAGACAATTGCTATTGGTACATGCATTCCGGGCCGGTCGAGGACACGCTCCTGCCGCTCAGGACATCGGGCGGCAATCCGATCTGCGTCAAGCCGGCAGCGTAGCTTTGGCGGCTCGACGGGCCTGACCGTCAAGTTGAAGGTTAGCTGCGGGCCGTGACACTGTCTTCCGCCGAATAAAGGAATGCGGTGGAGCCGATAGCAACACGGGGATAAAGCTCATTGATATGCGCCATAACCATGCGAACGCATCCGGAGCTGGCGCGCCCACCAATTGATCTGGATTGCGGTGATCCGTGTATCCTCAGATATGTGTCACGCTGCCCGACGAACAAATAGATTGCGCGAGATCCCAATGGGTTTTGCGGGCCTGGTTCCTGGCCATTTGCATACTTTTCAAGCGACGGATCGCGCTCGATCATCGATTTGGTCGGTGTCCAGTGTGGCCATTCCACCTTTCGGCGGATCGAGTAGGTCCCCGGCTCGTAAAGATTGCCGCGGGCAATCGCCACGCCGTAACGCATCGCGGTGCCGCCTTCCTCGATATGATAAAGATACCGCGCGACCGCATCGACATGAATGTCGCCGGGTGTCAGACCAGACCGGGCTTCAACCCGACGTGGCAGGAAGCGCGGTTGCAATCCCCAAGGGTTCGACGTCTCGAGATCGAAGTTTGCAGGTGTCACTTGCGCATCCCAAGCCGCCTTTTGCGATGTCGTTGGCCATGTACTGGCAAACACAGGGTTTGAAATCGGCGCAGAGAACACAGCTGCGCTGGTCGCGATGAAATGGCGTCTCGTCAACATATTTGGTTTATCTCCTACGCGGTCGGTTTTTTATAGCTTCGCTTTACACGTCGATAGAACTTCTAGCAACTGGAGCTTCAAGGGAAAAAAGACCAACCTACGCAAACATGTCTGCACTAGAAAGCGAGTCGCAGGGATGAGCAGTGAATACATATCGGAATGCGTCCAAACACATCCATGAAAACCGCATTGACCACGCAAGTTGGATCGATCAATTCTGAACAAACTATCAAACGGTCGTTTAGTAACGGCATATGAAATTGCAATCGGCCCCGTTTTCATGCCCCTGATAGGCTATGCCCGCGTTTCCACGGAGGATCAGACCCCCCTGCCCCAGTCTGAGGCGCTGCAATCTGCGGGCTGTGCCGAGATCTTTGAAGAGCACGCCTCAGGCGGCAATCGCGCGCGTCCTGTACTCGCGCGTTTGCTCGAACGCGTCCAGAGCGGCGATACGCTGGTCGTTGTGCGGATCGACCGGCTTGCGCGATCCCTGTCGCATCTGCTGGAGGTGATCGAACGTCTGGAGGCCAAGGGAGCTTTCTTCCGCTCGCTGCAGGATCCAATCGACACCGCCTCCCCTCAAGGAAAATTCACATTGCAGGTTCTGGGCGCCGCGGCCGAGTTCGAGCGCGCGCTGATACGTGAGCGGACAAAGGCCGGGCTTGCCTCTGCGCGCGCCAAAGGGCGCGTTGGTGGCAATCCTGGGCTTCGCACCAAAGACCCCGCCGCGCTGCGCAAGGTGCGGCTGGCACGACAGGACGGCTACATGGAGCGCCTGAGCGAAACCGCGCAGGATTGGGTGCCCCACGTGCGACGCCTACGGCCGGATATGGCCTGGGAAGATGTTTTGCGAATCATTAATGGCCCCCTGCCCCACGACCGGCACTGGACCCAAAGCCGCCTACTCCGTGCTGTGAAAGCCTATGTCCGCGACGGGTTTCTACCAGATGAAGTGCTTGGCCGCGCCGGACGCCGCGAAACCGATGACCGCCTGCCAGCTATCGTGGCTGCCATCAAAGGCTCGGACCCCGAAATCACACTGCAGGCGATCTGCGACCGGCTAGAATCGATGCGTGAGCGCACCCCTCGAGGCCGTACTAGCTGGCAGCCTTCCTCTGTGAAGATGCTGCTGGAGCGTGCTGAAAAGCTGGGGTTGCTGAGGTCCGCGCACTAATCGCAACCATGTAAATCTTCCACGCCATGGAACGATTGCATTGTTGCAGCGCACTTTGCGGGCAGGTGAATGGGTTCACGAAGCGCAACAGATGTTCCACGCGCAATCCGTCGTGCATTTCCCCGCTCCAAAATGCTGGCACCCGGCGATCAGTGGGCCAGACACAAACGCCGTACTATAGACAGATAGATGATATGTCTCTGCCGGGGCGCAACCTACCTAATGCGTTTTGACCTGCAAACCCTCGACCGGGCACGAACCTGTGGTGGCGTCGAGTAAAGGTACGGTGCGCTCCCAACGGTTTCGACTTGTCTCCAGTAGCTGACAATCGATTTAGCCAAGACCGGGACAATGATCGAGGTCCCTGCCCTAGTATTTCTCGACGACGGTTCCTGAACCTGGATCTTCGGAAAGTATCAGCCATGGATCATTCTACGCGGATCATCTGAACAACAAAACTGGGCGCAATTTGCCCTCAGAGAATCGGTGACGGGAGCCATAGGTTGTGCTGAAGCAAAAACGTGGTCCGCGGTTGCTTTCCAGTGGTCTTCGAAGCCGTCGAGTGAGCGCATCGGCTTCTTTGAGTGCTGAACTTATGATCCCTGAACAATCTCTTGAACCCAGAATGTCACGGATCGCACCTCCTCCTTCTATGATTTGGTCTCATCGGATAGGTCTCGCGGTTAGGTGAGGCGTGGTTGAATTGGTCCTGTCTACGCTGTGCTTTGTGCCGGATACTGTTCCCGCGACGCGAGAAGCCGCGATGCCCCCTACCCTGCTGGGGATCATTGACGCCTCAGACAACAGGGCCTTGTGCATCCATGCGCATGAAGTGCGTTTGATCTGATCGTTTGGGCCCGGCACCCAAGTATCAATGTAGCTTTGAATGTCGATCCAATTGGGCCTTGGGTTTGCCGTAAGTCTGTCGGTGCGTTGTCCGATCCGGCCTGAGTTCGCTGTATCTCTCGCTAATCGGATTTTCGGTCAAGACACCATTGAGAAACCGTGCGCTAGCGACACCCAGTCTGCGCCAGATGCACTCGTGAACCACAATTTTGTGAGTGCTGTTAACAGCTGTTAACTCTAGAGGGTGCGTGGCTTCCCTAGTAGACCTTTGGTCCGACAGCACAATTTGTGGATAAAATCCTTGACTTAACATGGTGAATCACGGCCATTAGAGTCAAGTTGCGCAAATAAGCGCGTTCGAGCAGAGAAATAGCAACCATGTTTCAGACGGCACCAATCGAAGCGGCGTCTCAATCCGAGCTTACAAGCCAGATGGCGGCGCGTCTACGCACCGCGCTCACGACGCATCTTCAACAAGCCTACGCGCCCGATCAACGCAAGAATTTGAGACTATTCAGCGCTACAGAGACTGCTGATCTTCTAGGGGTGACCGGGCAATTCTTGCGCAAGTGCCATAGCGACGGGTCCTTGCCGGAGCCTGAAGTAATCAAGAACGGACGGCGCTTCTATTCCGGTGATGAGATCCTGCAAGCGCGCCATTTCCTGGAGGCAAGCTCTCGAAAGCCGGGTAAGTATCTTCCTGGGCGTCGCGAGGGTGACAAGCTTCAGGTTATTCAGCTGATGAACTTCAAAGGTGGATCTGCAAAGTCCACCTCTGCGATCCATCTGTGTCACTACCTTGCTTTGAGTGGTTACCGGGTGCTGGCGATTGACTTGGACCCACAAGGGAGCCTCACTGGCTTTTGCGGGATTCAAACTGAACTGGAGTTTGAAGGCGCTTCGATTTACGACGCACTTCGTTATGACGATCCAGTACCGATGTCGGAAGCTGTTGTGGAAACCTATTTCCCTGGATTGCACTTGGCACCTGCCCGCCTTGTGCTGAGCGAATTTGAGACTGAAACAGCGGTCAATGCAGGGCGCGGTGTTGCGTTCTTTGAGAAGCTCAGTCTGGCGATCCAGTCCGTTGAGAGCGACTACGATGTAGTGGTGATCGACAGCCCGCCAGCTCTCGGATTCTTGACTTTGACCGGCCTCTACGCTGCGACCTCGGTCATCGTGCCGATGACGCCGAGCATGCTCGACCTTGCTTCCACCCAGCAGTTTGTCGAAATGACTTCTGCTTATCTTGGTGTGATCGAGGACACGGGCGTCAAACTCGATCATGATTTTTTCTCCTTCCTCATCACGCGGGACGATCCGAGCGATATCCCAAGTCAGCAGATCGTGAGCCTAATGCGCGCTCTGTTCCAGGATCGTGTCGTTGGGGCGACCGGACTACGTAGTACGGCTATCGGCGACGCATCGATGCTCAAGATGTCGATCTACGAGGTTGCGCGCTCCGAGATGACAAGGTCGACCTATGATCGCGCAAAGAACAGCATGGATGCGGTTGGTTCGGAGATTGCGGGAATGCTTCAAAAGGCTTGGGGGCGGTAATCATGGCAATGGGTAAAAACAAAACCGGCATCATGGCTGCGATAACTGCGGCGACTGAGGGGTCGAAAGACGGGGCTTCTGATAGAGCTCATCGAACATTGCCGAAAGGAACTATCGGCTCTGTTCGTGCGGGTCTCGGCGGCATTCAGGAAATCGACGCCAACTTGATCCTTGCTTGGGGTCCGAAAGACCGACTGGATATTGAGTTAACAGCTGTTAACAGCGCCGCACCGAATGAATCGATCAAGGATCTCGCAACCAGCATCGCTGATGCCGGGCAGCAAGTCCCGGTGCTTCTACGTCCTTCGAAGGATCGTGACGGGCATTTTGAGATCATCTACGGCCAGAGACGAATACTTGCGTGCCGCTATCTGGGGATACCAGTGCGGGCTCTGATACGGACGCTCGATGATACCGATGCATTGATGGCGAAAGGCCTCGAAAATGCCGGCCGCGCGGAGCTGAGCTACTATGAACGTGTCCGGTTCGCGCACGCGATCCTGGAGCAGGGCTACTCGCGTGCGGAGGCGTGTCAGGCTTTGGCTATCAGCAAGAACACTCTTTCGCAGCTTGAGCGTATCAATCGGCTAGTGCCCTTGGCTGTCGGTGAAGCCATCGGCGCAGCTCCAGGGGCAGGGCGCCCGAAATGGACCACACTCGCAACGGCGTTTGAGAAAGTACAACTCTCGGAGGAGGGTGTTCTGGGTGTTCTTGGTCAATCTGGTGATCTCGACTCCGACGGACGGCTGGACCTCGTTCTCAAGGAAATTGGCAAGCGAGGTAAGCAAGAACGATCTGTCGAGGAGCGCTCGCCCGTTCCCGGTGTGCAGATCAAAAGTGGTAAATCGGGGCTCTCAGTCACCGTCAAGCGGGCAGGGGAAAACACGAGATTCGCGAATTGGCTGGATCAGAATCTGGACCAGCTCATTCAGGATTCCTTCGATCGGTTCCAATCAGAGAGCCACGAAGGATAGCGGCGGTTAACAGCTGTTAACCGCCAAAACAGAGGCAACGAGCAAAAAGGAGAACGGCACCAAAAAGAAAACCCTCGAAACCGAAGTCCCGAGGGCTGCTGCGCACAAGGCGCGATTTGTTTTCACACCACAATCCTAGCAGCCCGCGAATCGCTAAACAACGAAAAACGTCTTCGGGCGAACAGGTTTTCTGTGCCTAGCTAAAAAATGAAAAAATTCAATGATGCTCCGCATGGAGCGACTGGGACAGTCATGCCTCAGAACGGTGGAGTTATGTCCAATATCAACCAACCCTCGGGGTGGCGCAAAGCGACGGCCGGACTCGCGGTCGCTGAACAGCACGCACAAGCTGGTGAAAGAGCAGCCGTGCCCAAGACACGGGCCTGTGTTGCCGTGAAACGCGTTGGTGCGCATATTGGCCTCAAGGCTGGCGACGTACTGCTTCTCGACACGCTTGGGGCCTTCACTCGGGCCCAGGACTGGGAAGAGGGGCAGCGTCCGATCGTCTGGGCGTCCAACTCTTACCTGATGGAGCAAACAGGCTTCTCGCTCTCGGCGCTCAAGCGCCATGCACGGCGCCTGGCTGAGATCGGCGTGATAGCCTTCAAGGACAGCCCCAATGGCAAGCGTTGGGGCAACAGGGACGCAGAAGGCCGTATCATCGAGGCCTATGGCTTCGACTTGTCGCCGCTCTCGGCTCGAGCCGAAGAGTTTGAGCAGCTACACGCAGAACTGCAGGCCGAGCGCGAACTCTGCCAGCGCCTGAAGCGCCAGATCACGGTTGCGCGCCGAATGATCCGCGCCAGGATCGAAGCGGCCCTCAGCGGCGCTCTGAGAGGCCCCTGGACACAGCTCTCAAGCCTCTTTGAGGATCTTTTGGACCGCCTCCCACGCCGGAACACGGCCTCTGAGACGCTTGCGCGGCTTCTGGAATGGTTCAGGGAGCTCCAGGAGCGTGTCGATGCGACCTATCTCAAAGCAGCTCGAGCGGATGAAGTTGTGGAAAACACGCCGGCAACCACTGAACAAGGGCTTCAAAAGACTCAAGAAATGGACCCCAGGGAGGTCATTTCTGATCCTCATATACTAATTACAAATCAACTTAATCCTGTAACCTGTAATTCCTCAGAAAAAGAGGAAGCGGCGAGCGTGGTGCCAAATGCGCCACCGGAAGAGCGAGTTGATAGGGAGTTGGAAGATTGGGTGGCCGAAACGCGCAAGAAGCGCGGGGCAGCTCTTGATCTGCCGACAGTCATGCAAGCCTGTCCTGAATTTGCGTCGTGGGCGCGCAATATGGGCGGATATCTGAAGGATTGGGGCGATCTGCACCGTGTTGTGGGGCAGTTGAGGCCGATGATCGGCGTTTCTGAACACGCCTGGAACCTCGCGCAGGACCGACTTGGGCCACAAATCGCGACTGCGGCGCTGGTTCTCACGTTCGACAAGCATTGCGCCGGCGAAGTGGCGTCACCGGGCGGATATCTGCGTGGGATGGTCGAGAAAGCCGGGGCAGGGGAGCTGCATCTCGAGCGCAGCTTCTATGGTCGATTGAGCGGGCAGGCTGCATAATGGGATGGGGACGCAGTTTTTGCACGTTGAGAGTTCCAGGTGGGGCATGCGGAGATTGCCGCCTGTATTCTCCGCAGATTTTGCGGCAGTTATTGTTGTCTTGACGAGATTATGCGGTATAATATCCGCAAGGAATGCGCAAAATATGACCTACATTCACGAAATCACTGACTGGCCGCAGTTTTCTTGGGACAAGGCCAAGCTGTCTTCACAACTTGCCGCTGTCCGCCACCGACAAGGCAAGCTCTTGGGACGCATGGAAGGCCTTGGCTTTGATCTTCGAAACGAAGCGATGTTGCGAACTCTCACCAGTGATGTCGTCAAGAGCAGCGAGATCGAAGGCGAGACGCTCGACAAAGATCAGGTTCGGTCGTCTATCGCAAAACGGCTGGGGCTCGAAATCGGCGGGCTGATCCCGTCTGATCGCCATGTCGATGGGGTCGTCGAGATGATGCTGGACGCGACGCAAGCGTATGACCAACCACTGGACGCAGAGCGATTGTTCGGCTGGCATGCCGCCCTTTTCCCAACCGGGCGAAGCGGAATGACCCGGATCACCGTGGGGCAGTGGCGTGAAGGCCCTATGGAAGTTGTTTCAGGACCTATGGGTCGTGAACGCGTGCATTTTGAGGCGCCGGGAGCGGCACGGCTTGATACAGAGATGGGGCGGTTTCTGACCTGGTTCAATCAGGTCCCTGACACGGATCCTGTTATTCATGCCGCAATTGCACATCTGTGGTTCGTCACGATCCACCCCTTCGACGATGGCAACGGGCGCATTGCGCGTGCGATCGCGGATATGGCGTTGGCGCGATCCGAACGCAGTTCACAGCGGTTTTACAGCATGTCGACCCAAATCCGGCAGGAGCGGAGCGCCTATTATGATATGCTCGAGACGACGCAGAAGGGCGGGCTTGATGTCACCGCCTGGCTCAATTGGTTCCTCAATTGCCTCGACCGTGCTTTTGATGGCGCAGAGATCATTCTGGAGGCCGTGTTTCAAAAGGCGCGGTTCTGGGAGAAATACGGAACGGCCAACATAAACGACCGCCAACGGGACATGCTTAACCGCCTCCTCGATGGGTTCGAAGGAAAACTCACGACGTCGAAATATGCGAAGATCGAGAAGTGCTCACAAGACACCGCATATCGCGACATCCTCGACCTGATCGATTTGGGAGCACTTGAGAAAGATGACGCTGGTGGACGTAGTACCAGCTATTCCCTGGCAGCGAAGTGAAGAGGCTTGTCGCATCCGGTGCTCAGGACATGCACCGCATGGATTTACCAGAGAAAATTGCCGATCTGAGTTTTGCTATAATATATTGATATTATTAAAAAATTAGAAATCGTAGGTAAGACCTTGCCGATGTTCGTTGCCGATCTGGAGTTTCTGCGTGCAATGAAGAAAACTGGGGCTGTGCCGGCCCCTGAAGTTCTTTTCCCGGGCTGGTGGGGCCGGGAAAAGTGAAAGTGTCCTTCGGGTTTTGTGACTGACGGATGAGGGCCTTTGGGGTCCCTCGGACGGGTCCGGGCCGGGTTCCGGTCTGTCTTTCCTGATGAAGGGCATTCCCATGCAAACAGGTATCTTGCGCGTGCTGCGCGCGACCGCTGCCTCGTGGTGGCGACACAAGGAACTGCGCCGAACCGGCCAGTCGGCGCGGGCGCGGCAGCTCGAACGCGAGACCGTCCTGCGTGATCTCGGCTATCTCCGGCAGGCAGCGACATTGCCGAATGCCCATGTAATCTGCGGCGAGGGCGGGACGTTCATCTATCTCGGTTGGACGACTGTGTCGACCTTCGCGCCGATCGAACGCTTTCCCTTGGCCACTCTTGCGGTTGCAGGTGGCACGCCGTTCATCGATATCCGACCCGTCAACAATGTCATCGCCTTCGCGAACCTGCCCCGCGTGAAACGGGGCGGATCGGTCGACCCTGAACCTTGCGGTCCTGGCAGGTCCGTCTCGCTGACCACCTACATCGACATGGCTGAGGAGCTCGGCGCCAGGATCGTCAACGATCCACGCGCCAGTCGGCCAACCTGATCACTATCCCCTCACACCAACACTCGAAAGGAAGCCAGCCATGGCCAGATCCCGCACGCCCAAATCTGATGCCTCCGAGGTCATCACAAACGAAATCATCCGTATCATTGAGCGCGGCGTCCTGCCGTGGCGCAAGCCCTGGACGGCTGGTGGCAGTACACGTCCCCTGCGCGTGGGCGGCGAGGCATATCAAGGCGTCAACAACTTCCTGCTGACCATGCGGACCGTGATGGCGGGCTACAGCTCGCCCTACTGGATGACCATCCCACAGGCCAATGCCCTGGGTGCCAAGGTCCGCAAGGGCGAGAAGTCCTCCGTGGTGGTCTATTACGGCCAGAGCCGGAAACAGGACGAGGCGTCTGGAGACGCCGACGAGGCAGATGGTGACGAGGCCCGCGTCTTCCGTTTCCAGAAATCCTATCGCGTGTTCAACGCCTGCCAGATCGAGGGGTTGCCGGATAGCTTCCATCCCGAGCCGGACCCGGTGCCTGAGCATCCGCCCGCTGAACCCATTCCCCATATGCAGGCTTTTTTTGATGCCATCGATATCACCACCGTCTTCACGGGTAGCGATGCCTACTATCTGCCGCCGGTAGACAAGGTCTACATGCCGCCGATTACGCGGTTCCAGAACCCGCCAAATTTTTACGGGGTTTGGGCCCATGAACTGGGCCATGCCACAAAGGCGCGCCATCGCTTGAACCGCGACTACGGTCTTTCGCGGTTTGGCAACACAGCCTATGCGCGCGAGGAGATCGTGGCCGAGCTCACGTCCTGCTTTCTGGGGCAGGAACTTGGGTTCACGTCGCATACGCTCGAGATGAATGCCGCTTACCTCTACAACTGGCTGCGGGTGCTACGCTCGGACAAGCAGGCGATTTTCAAGCACGCGGCCGATGCGCAGCGCGCCTGTGAGTACCTTATCGCGCGATCGGAGGCGGGCAGGGCAGAGGAGGTCGACCAGGCCGCTTGAGGGGATGTGTGTCGGCAAAGGGAAAGCAGGCTTTGGGAAGGGTGTTTCAAACTTCTCGAAGGACAGACCCATGACCAACGCAGCACAGCCTCTGACAGACCGCCCAGACCCCGCCGTAATCGCCGCTCAGAATGACGCTTTCCGCAAGCTCGCCTGCCTCGGGATAGCACCAGAGGCGCCCATCCAAGGCCGGATGCATGTGACCCGCTCGCTCATGGAGGCGGGGGACGGTTTCATGGCCGAGGCGGTGAATGTCACGGGGGCGTTCGACACATTCGAACCCGAGAATGACCCGGAGGGCTGGCATGATTTCGGGGCGGTCGAGATCCAGGGTGAAACCGTATTCTGGAAAATTGATCTCTATGAGGCAGATTCCGATTTTCGCTACGGTGCCGAGGCCCCGGATAACCCGGAAACCACCATTCGCGTGCTGACCATCATGATGGCGCGCGACTGGTAGAAGGGCAGGGGACTCCTCCCCCTGACATCCGAGACGATGAAGGCCCACTGACCCCTCAAAGGGAGAGTGGGCCTTTTGTCGTGGTGATCCCTGAAGCCGGGGATTGGTCACGCGCGTGAGCGCGCGGGCCACACCTCACCCTCCTGGAAGGATATCCCATGACCACAAGCTTTGCTCCCCTTACCGTCGCTATCGGCGATCTCGTCCCGCATCCCGCCAATGTGCGCAGCAACGCGCCGGAAACCTATGACCCCGAGAACATCGCCCATCTGAAGGCCAGTATCGCTGTGCTGGGCCTGCTCCAGCCGCTCCTGGTCCAGAAGCTTGACGGCAAATATGCTGTCCTCGCCGGTGGCCGGCGCCATGCCGCGCTGAAGGAGCTGGTCGCGGACAAGGCCGCGAAGGGCTTCACCGCCAAGACCAAGGTCGAGTGCCGCCTCGTGCCGGAGGATTGCGATGTGACCACGGCGCTGTCGCTCGCCGAGAACATCACCCAGGCGCCGATGAATGCCATCGACGAGTTCGAGGCCTTCGCGCGGATGATGGAGGTCGACGGCCAGACGCCTGAGACCATCGCAAAGACTTTCGGCACGACCGTTGCCGCCGTGAAAGGCCGGTTGCGCTACGGGCTGATCCACCCCGATATCCGCGCCGCCGCTCGGGCGAAGACGATCACGCTCGACACGATGAAGGCCTTTGCCGAGCATCCGAGCCAGGAGGTTCAGCGCGAGGTCTATGAGGCGCTCACCAAGGAAGACAGCTATCTGCAGGCCTATACCGTCCGGCAAGCGCTCAAATCCCGCGGCGTGCAGGTCAGCGACGATATCGGAGCCTTCGTGCGCGCGGACTACGAGGCGCGTGGCGGTGCCGTCGCGGCTGACCTTCTGGAAGAGCATTCCGTGCTTGAGGATGCGGCGCTGGTCGAGACCATCCTGCTTGAGAAGCTCGGCGCCGCTGCCGAAGAGGCCCGCGCAAAACTGGGCTTTGCCTGGGCGGATGCGATGGTGCGCTATGATTACGCGGCCATGGCCGACTACAGCCGCGTCTATCCCGGCCCGATCGAGCCCGATGAAGCCACCCAAAAGCGCATCGATGAGATCACCGCCGAGCTCGAGCAACTGCAGCTCGAGATGGAGGATGAGGGTCTCGATGACGACGCCTACACGGCGCTCTACGAACGTGTAGACGCTTTGGAAGAAGAAGCGCGCGACCTGCAGGAGGCCTACAGCACCGAGGACCTCGCCCGCGCAGGCGTGATTGCGTCGTGGTCGAGTGGACAGGTGACCCTCCATGTGGGCCTCGTCCGCCCGGAAGACACCGTGAAAGTGGAAGGCGCGCGCGGCTCGTCGGCCGACCCGACGGGGGAGGAGGCCCCGGATCCGGGCGAAATCACCTACCCGGCCTCACTGGCTGAGGACCTCAAGACCGAGCGGGCCATGGCGCTTGGGGCCGCGATGGCGCTGCATCCGGAAGCCACGCTCGATCTGACGCTCTTCAAGCTGGTCAGTGACGTTCTGGCCAGCGGCATGAGTGTCACGCAGGCGATCAAGATCGATGCCCGCAAGGAATACCGCAGCCATGCCAAGATGGACGAGATCGACGAGACCTCGCTCGAGCAGGTGGCCGCAGCCCACGATGTGCTCGATCTGACGTGGCTCGATGAGGCCCGGTCCCCAGCCGATCAGTTCGCGGCGTTTCGCGCGCTCGAGGCAGGGGAGAAGGCCAAGCTCGTCGCCTATGCCACAGCAAGCACCACGCAGTCCTGCTTTGCGCGGGACTCTCGGCGCGACAGCCTGATGCATGATTTCGAGATCGAGATCATGCCCGACATTCGTGCACATTGGACGCCGAACGCGGCGCTGTTCAACCGCCTCAAGAAGGCCTGGCTCCTGAAAATCCTCGGCGAAGATCTGGGTCTGGCCCAGGAGGCGGTGACGCTGGCCTCGTCGAGCAAGAAGGAGATCGTCGCCTTCTGCGACAAGCTCTTCGCCGAACCCTTCGCCACGCTCACCGACGCGCAGCGTGCTGCCGTGGCCACCTGGTGCCCGCCGATGATGCAGACCGCCGGTGTCGCCTGTGATGAGACGGCGCCCATTGCGGAAACCCCGGAGCCTGACAGCGAGGTCGCGCAAGCGGCCTGAGCCATCACGCGGTCCGCGCGAGGCATTCCGCCCGCGCGGGTCGACCCTCCCACACCGAACAGAAAGACATCCCCATGGCTATTCTCAAGTTCTCCGCGTCCGCTGTCGCGGCGCAGATCGGCCTTGCGCGCGGCTGCAAGACATTCCTGCCCAACTGGAATGGACCCGTGGACAGGCCCGCCCTGATCCTGATCGTCGGCAATGGCGTGCATCTGCGCTCGAACGGCATTGATGACACAACAACCCGCATCGTCACGACTGAGCAGGCGGATCCCTCCTTCGCCTTCGCCGATGGCATGAACCCGTTTCGGGACACCGACTGGATGGCGCAGCGCCGCATGGCGTTTCGCGATCTGACCGGGCAGTTCTACACGGACATCCTGGACGACGTTCAAGTGCTCATCGACCGGGGGCAGGGCACGATCCGGCTCGCCACGGATGGCCACAGCATCCGCGTCTTCGTGCGCCGCGCAGCGGATTATCTCATCGGCGGAGCCTATGACGTGCCCTCTGGTCTCGGGGGTACCTTCCGAGTCATCCTCAAGGACGCCTGTGACACGTTCGCGATCGTGCAGAACTGCGGCAATTGCGAGGATTTCGACGCCATGCAGCCCTATCGCGTGCCGCTCGATGCGCTCATGGAGCTCGATGATCGGAGGGCGGCATAGTGGGATGGCTCTTTTACACCGACCGCCGAGTCCAGACCTACGCGGATGAGAAAGCGGAAATCACACGGCTCTGTACCTTCGAGACCGACATCCGAAAGACAGAACCGCTCAAGGCCTGCAAGGTGGGGTCGACCTGGTACACGGCAGCGAGGGTCACAAACCTCCACGGATCTTCGGTCGAGGATGCGACCTATGTCACTGACGCCGATGGCTCCATCACCTTCGGTGCCGTATTCCTCACCCGATACGACGACGGCTGCTGGGGTTACAAGGACATGGAGGAAAGCGCTGGTCCCGTCGAGTCCCGCGCGCCACTCAACCTCCTCGCCCTGCTGTCCGAACTCAAGGACCCCGACAGCTATGCCCATGCCTGGCGCCGGCGCTGCCGGGACTGGGCGGCGATTCCGGACTACCAGGAAGGTGACAGGATCAAACTCGCCGCGCCCGTGACGCTCTCCGACGGCAGCACCTGCCAGATCGTCACCGTGACCCACTACAGGCGCGGTCGCTCGAGACGCCGCTGTTACCGCATCGAGGAAACCGGCGGTCTCGTGCGCCTGTCGAAAGCCTCGCTTACTGGATCGGTGCTCCTCAGCTCCGCAAAGGGCGCGGCCAGCCCGGTGTTGGCGGAGTTCCTGGCGGGGTAGGAGGATTGAACGACTGGACCATCAAGCACCGGCGCTTCCTTCGAGACCTCTCTGCTCTTACAAAGTGTAGAGGGGGCTTTTTGTCTTTTGGAACTCAGACCCTGATCCAAAGGACAAACCCCATGGCCAAGCCAACCCCAACAAACCCAGTTCTTAACGTCTCCGATCCCGATCTTTCCACCGCTCTGAGGCAGGTGGGAGCGGAGATTGATCACCAGCCCCTGCGCAGTTCGGCGCTTGCCCATATCATGCGGGAGGCGTTCGGCGGCAGCGATGCCAGTGGCGCGTGGGACTGGCGCATGGCCTATGACATGATGCAGGCTGCGGCTGTTCAGGTGCTGCTGCGTCGAGACGGCGCCGAGGGTGGTATTGCCGCTGCAAAGCTGCTCGCCTCGCGACTCCTGACGGAAACCCGCCGGTCAGAGCAGCAGATCCGATTGCAGCAATTCTCCACGCCGTTGCCATTCGCGTCTCTGGCCGTGCGGGCGGCTGCGGTCCGCAAGGGCGAGACCGTGCTGGAGCCATCCGCCGGAACTGGCGCCCTGGCCGCTTTCGCCACCCGCGCCGGTGCCAAGCTTCTGCTCAACGAGATCGATCCCTTTCGCCAGCGCCTGCTGCGGGCCGTCTTCGGGGGCGACGTGACGGGTCACGATGGTGAGCATATCGACGATCTGCTGCAGACACCGGTCCTGCCCGATGTCGTGGCCATGAACCCGCCCTTTGCCTCTTCGGTCGATCGCTCAAGGGACAAGCACATCGCGGCCAAGCATCTCGTCGCGGCTGCGAAGCGCCTCGCGCCCGGCGGACGGCTGGTGGCGATCATGCCGCCGGGGTTCAGCGCCAAGCGTGATGCCGCGCAATGGTCGCGCGCATGCGGCCTCTTCACGCCGCGCTTGGCGCTGACGATCCCGGGACAGGTTTATCGTAAGCTTGGCACGAGTGTGGAAACCCAGCTGATGGTCTTCGACAAGGTGCCGGAGGGTGGTGAGTTCATCCGCGCCACGGTGCGGGATCTGGATGAGGCCTCGGCATATGTCGACGCCGTGGTTGCGAACCGGCCCGAGGCGCGTCTCGCCCAAAGGGCGGCGACGAGCCCTCACGCGGGGAGGGTCGTTCCAGTGCCTGTCACGCGCAAGCGGCCTGTTGCAGCAGTCGCTGCATCCAAGACCAAAACCAACACCGCCGTTCCGCTTACCTTCACCAGTCTCGAGACTCCACGGGACAACACGCCGGTCTCGGACATCTATGCCCGCTACCGCCCGCAGCGGATCGAGATCGCGGGCGCTCGGGAACATCCCACGCCGTTGGTCGAAAGTATCGCAATGGCCTCCGTCGCGCCGCCAGCGCCATCGCGTGAGGCGAGCGAGGCATTGCGGCTGCCCGCCCGACTGATCGAAGAGGGACACCTCTCCGAGGCGCAGCTTGAGACCATCATCATGGCCAATGATGCCCATGGGCGCGACTTGCCGGGGCGTTTTACCATCGATGACGACCAGACAAAGCTGACGCGCGCCGATGATGACCTGGACGCCAATACCTATCGTCTCGGCTATTTCCTCGGTGACGGCACCGGCTGTGGCAAGGGACGGGAATGCGCGGGGCTCATCCTCGTGAACTGGCTTGCCGGGCGCAGGAAGGCGATCTGGGTCTCCAAATCCGCCACGCTCATCGAGGACGCGATCCGCGACTGGACCGATCTTGGCGGCTCGCCCGCCGACATTCAGCCGCTGTCGAAATGGAAACCGGATCAGCCAATCCCCATGGGCGACGGCATCCTCTTCGTCACCTACGCCACGCTGCGTTCGGCGGGCAAATGCGGCACCTCGCGGCTGAGCCAGGTCCTCGACTGGATGGGCGCGGGGTTCGATGGTGTTCTGGCTTTCGACGAAGCCCATGCCATGCAGAACGCGGCCGGGTCCGAGCAGGGCAGGGGGGTCAAACCCTCCCAGCAGGGCCTCGCCGGGCTGCGGTTGCAACTTGCCGCCCCCCGCGCCCGCGTCTTCTATGTCTCGGCCACGGGTGCCACCAGCGTACACAACCTGGCCTATGCCGCGCGGCTGGGGCTCTGGGGTCAGGGTACCGAATACCCCTTCCCAAGCCGCGAGAGCTTTGTCTCGGCGATGGAGGCAGGCGGCGTCGCTGCCATGGAGGTGGTCGCGCGCGACCTCAAGACACTCGGGCTCTACACGGCCCGCGCGCTCAGCTTTGATGGGGTGGAATATGACGTGCTGGAACATGCACTGACCCCGGCCCAAACCGAGATCTACGACGCCTATGCGGGTGCGTTTCGCATGATCCACCACAATCTCGAGGCAGCCCTGACTGCCACCGGCGTCAATGACGCTTCCGGCGAGACCAATGCCTCCGCCGCACGCGCCTCGGCCAAGTCCCGCTTCGAGAGCACGAAACAACGGTTCTTCAATCATCTCCTGATGGGCATGAAGGCCCCGACCATCATCCGCGCCATCGAGGAAGATCTGTCGGCAGGCAAGGCTTGCGTCATCCAGGTGGTCTCGACGGGTGAGAGCCTGTTGAAGCGGCGACTTGAGACCATGGATCCGGAGGATGAACTCGTTGAGGGTGCCCTGACGCCTCGCGACTACGTGCTGGGTTATCTCGAACAAGCCTTCCCGATCCACGCGCAAAAGCTCGTGGAGATTGACGGCAACATGGTCGTGGAACCCTTGCGCGACGAGACCGGCGCGCTGGTCGTCTCGCGCGAGGCGCTCGCCCTGCGCGATGCGGCAATGATGGAGTTGATGACGCTCGCCCCGATCCCCTCGGCGCTCGATCAGATCCTCTGGGCCTTTGGCGACGAGACCGTCGCTGAAGTCACGGGGCGGTCCATCCGGCCCCTCAAGGCCGAGGATGGCCATCTCTTCATCGAGAAGCGCTCCGCCAGTAGCAATTCGTCGGAGACCCAAGCCTTTATGGACGGCGAGAAGGATATCCTGATCTTTTCCGATGCGGGCGGGACGGGCCGATCCTATCATGCGGCGCAAACGGCGAAGAACCAGAAACGGCGGCGGCACTACCTGCTGGAGCCCGGCTGGCGCGCCGATGGGGCCATCCAGGGGCTGGGCCGCACGCATCGCTCGGCTCAGGTCAGCGCGCCCTTCTTTCGCGTTTGCACCTCCGATGTGCATGGCGAGAAGCGTTTCACCTCGACGATCAGCAAACGGCTCGACCAGTTAGGCGCGCTCACCAAGGGTCAGCGGGAAACCGGCTCGCAGGGCATGTTTCGCGAGGAGGACAATCTCGAAAGCCCGATCGCGCGAGCGGCGCTGCGCGGCTACTATGCAGATCTTGCCGCCGGACACGCCGCCGCGATGAGCTACGAGAGCTTCACCGACTGGACAGCCTTGCGGCTGACCGACAAGGACGGCTTTCTGCTGGAAGAGCTTCCCCCGATCCAGCGTTTTCTGAACCGGGTTCTGGCCCTGCCCATCCACATGCAGAACGCACTCTTTGCCGAGTTCATGCGCCGGATCGCCGATCAGACCGAACGGGCGCGCGCGGCGGGCACGCTCGATCTCGGTGTGGAAACCCTGCGTGGCGACAAGATCGAGCAGGTCTCCACCGAAGACCTCTGGACCTGCCCGAAATCCGGCGCCGTGACGCGGATCATCGGGCTTGAGGTGACCGACCCGGTTCACGTCCTCAACGCCGAAGAGGCCATGTCGCGCAATCCGGATAAGACCACGATGGTCAACCGCGCGTCCGGCCGCGCGGCGCTCATCTCGGCGCGGCCCATGCAGATGTATGACGAGGATCTCGTCACCCTCATGCGCAAGGCGGTGCGGCCAAACGGGTCGAGCTATCTCGAAGAGGCGCGGTTCGAGTCCTCGGCCTGGGAAGATATCGGAAGGCCCGAGTTTGCAGGGCTTTGGGATACCGAGGCAGCGTCCCTTCCAAAAACCACCACGACGAAGCTCTACCTGCTGACCGGGCTGCTCTTGCCGATCTGGAAGGACATCCCGACCACCAATGAGCGCATCTACCGGGTCACGCCCGACGGCGGAACCAGCATGATCGGCCGCACGCTGAGCGAAGAGGGCGCGGCTGCATTGCGCGGGCGCTTCCTCGTTTCCAACCCACAAACCCCAGAAGAAATGCTGACCGCCGCCCTAGGCACCACTGCCCAGGTCGATCTGGGCCGCGGCCTGACCCTGACCCGCCGCCGTGTCGCGGGCGAGGTGCGCCTCGAGCTGGGCGGTGCGGACAAGGGAATGATCGATGGCCTCAAGGCCATGGGGTGTTTCACGGAGATCATCGCCTTCCAGCTGCGCGTGTTTCTGCCACATGGGGACGGTGTCGACACATTGGGCATTCTTGCCCGGATTGTTGGAACCGGACCAGACGCCACGCGGGACGTAACTTCAGTGGCAGCAGAATAGGCGAGGGGACGATCATGACACTCGAAGAGATCAAAGCCGCCATCGATGCAGGTCAGACCGTACATTGGGCCAACACCGGCTACCGCGTGGACAAGGACAGATTCGGCCAGTACCTGATTACGTTTGAGCCGAACGGCAGCACCATCGGGCTGACCGACCGGAGCGGGCAGCGGTTGAACGGGGAGGAAGCAGAGTTCTTTATCGCTGGACCGGAGAGTGGCGACGAGAAGAGCCAGGACAGCCAACTGAGACCAGACGGGCAGGGGAGGGGCGTCGTACCCGGCGGGGAGGTGGCACAGTCTCTCAGGCGCCAGCGCTGAACTGAAGGTTGGGAAGAAAGGAAAGCGAGCTTTCTGGTTTGTGATCCCAGGAGGGGTCGAAAAAGCAATCCCGGATGCGCTGGCAAGGACGTCAGGCACCGGACATATCAGAAGGAACCATCCCATGTTCGCAGGAACCTTGACCCGCAACACTGAAACCGCAGCCGCCCAATACTCCGGCATGATCCATTCGACACGTTTCGACATTGCCATCCAGCTTGAAACCCGCCCGAAGATGTCCGAGCGCAGCCCGGATTACGACGTGACCGCGGTCAACAAGTCTGGCCGCAAGGTGCGCATCGGAACCGCATGGAACGAGACCGGCAATACAAGCGGCAACCCCTACATCTCGATGCAGATCGATGTCGGCCTCGGCCCGTTCCGGGTCAACGCGGTGCAGACGAAAGAGGCGCGCGCGGCCCAGAGCGGCGAATTCGAGATCATCCCGCTGGTCTCGAACGGCATCATGAAATCCGGCTCGATTTCGGGCGAGTTGACCGCCATGGACGCCGACAACGCCTTCACCGGCTACATTGCCAACATGATGTTCGATCTGGAGTTCATGCTGATCGAGAACGACTACAAGTCCGAGGACACCCATCCCGACTACCGGATCGAGGTCAGCTCGCCTCGCGGCAATCCGATCCGCGTCGGGTCTGCTTGGATGGCCAAGAGCAGCCGCACGGGCAATGACTACCTGTCGCTGTTGATCAACACGCCCGATGGCGACCTGCGCGTCAACGCCGTGCAGAACGAGGAACAGCGCGGCGGCAAGACCTTCTCGATCATCCCGTTCATCGACGGTGGTGAGCAGCCGCAGGATGCAGGCGCGGGGCTGTCGCTGGTCGCCTGATCATATTACGAGGCTTGAACATTCGAGTAGCAAGGGGAGCCGTGGGATCACGGTTTCCCTTTTTCCATGTCCGTTTGCGTGAAGGAGCCCACCCGCTTGCAATCTGGTGCGATGGTTATACAATAATATATTAACGTAGTATCGGGGCGGGCGCGTGGCGGCGAGATCAGGGACGGTTCCATGGTTTGACAACTTTGATGTCGCGGCCGAGGTTGAGATCCTCACCGCCCATATCGAGCGCTGGACCGAATTCGCGCTACCCGCCCGAAAGCGCGATGTTATCATGTCTTTTGCCAAGTCGAAGCTCGAGACGACAAGGCTGGCATACAGAGAGGCCAAGGCGGCGGGCAAGCCGGTGTCCACATCGCGGCGTGCTTATCTGACCGACCTGCAGGACACGATCTTCATGGCGCTGTCCTCTTCGCTGAACGACATGAAGGTGCAAGACGCCCGGGCGTTTGTCTCGAAGCTCTGGCACGGCACGATTGACGACAATGCTCGCAAACTTGCCGAAGCCTTGAAGCGCCCCGAGCGAGAAACCATGCCCCTGCGGCCTAGCAACACCGTGTAAGATCACGATAAACCGGCTCCCCGTTTTGGTAATTCGTGAGTTGATTCAGCTGGCGAGGGAATTGGGTCAAAATCGCAAATCGCCGGGGATATGCAGGCAACAGCGATGCGGCACACGTTAGCGGACCTTTGCGGCAACTATTTGGTCAGCCAATCTCCATAGGCGTCGATATCGATCATCGGCACAGTGCCGCTGAACTGGAGGTGCGAGATCAACGCGAACAAGAAGGCAGTTGCCGGTTTCGCACCCTCAACCAGGTCGTAACCCTTGTCTTCGTCGAACACAAAATGCCCGTGGGAGGCAACACACCCGATGTCCAACCGTCTATCATCTTCGCCTTCGTTTAGGACCCTTTCGAACGATGCACCCAAGGGAGGTTTCCACTCGCTCTCGAATGTCAGAAGCCCGCCAATGATGGGAATGAGTTGTTTTGGTGGGTAGACCCCGCCAGCATGCGGGATTGGTAAGCTGGTCCGATGCAGGTTTCGGACAGATGCGACCTTGTCTTGGGCATACTTCACAAGACCGGCATCTGCCGTCTGCTTTGCCTCGAATACTGCATAGACGCTCTCAGCTGGAACGATGAGTTGTTCTTCGTACGTGAAGATGAATGGCGAATACTGGCGGTCAAAGACCACGGCATCAATCTGGTCGCTGAAGTTTCCCTGGCTGTCCACCACGTGTGCGCTTGCGACCTGATACCTTTCGGGCAGGTACTGGGCGAGCATGCCCATCCATATGGCTTCGCTGGCATCCCCTTTCGCAACAGGATGCTTGAACGACTTTCGCGCTGTCGACAGCCGATGCTGAATATCCTCGTGCAACGACGATAGAAGTTGTGATAGCGACCATTCAGCCATTGTTTTTTCCTTCTAAGACAGCGGAAATTTTGGTCCGAAGAAAGCGCGCCACGCTTTCAGGGCGTCTCCGTTCTTGCCCTGGCGCGCTAAGTGGATTGCGGCAGCGATGTCGCGATTTGCCTGATCCAGAATAGCCTGCGCTCGCTGCACCATGGACGCGTCCATTCGGTCACTGACAGGAGAACCCAAACCGGCCGGATCTGGCCAATCCTCGTGAATTCGGTCGCGCAGCGTAGCGAAGAACGCTTGGATTTCGCGATCGTGTGAGCCGCCCCATCCACCATGTAGACACTCCATCGCCATGACCTCGATCAGAAAGGATGGCTTGATTGGTTTTTCTCCATGGCGGCTGTTTTGGTTCCAGTACTTCACCATGCGCACCAGGCCCTTCCACTCATTGCCATAGGCTTGATGGGCCGCAACAGCCTTCTGTGCATGAATTTCGGGGTTTGTGCCCATCCACTTCCCGGTCGTGTTGTTTGGGATTTCGTAGTCGTCTCCCTTTGCGAATGCGGGCACGGCATCCACGCTTACAACCCGGTAATCTGTGTTGTGGCCTGTATCGACGACGACCCCAAAGTCCACCCCCACGGAGCGTCCCTGTTTTTTGACGGCGCTGCTTCCATAAACGTCAACCAACGTATCGTAGAACGCGGTCAGTATCTTGTCAGGGTGTTTCTCTCGATAGTGGTCCTCGTCCTTTCCAAGAACGAAGAAGATATCGACATCTTTGAGTGGTTTGGACTTGGTCCAGCGGGCGTAGCTTCCTGTCAAAAAGCTTCGGTCAATCTGAAAGGCTTTATCCAGGTGCTCGCGAACTTCCTTCTGCCGCTTGGATGCGTTCTGCTGCTCTCTTTCGTTCAACTCCATTCGGCTCTTGAACTTCTTGAATGCGTCCGGGAGTGAAATCATGATGCTTGTCTCCAATACGAGGCCGTCGCACCCAGCCCATTGTGCTCGATGGTAGATCCAAGGCTTTGGCGAACCATGCCGTCGGTTGAACGGGCAGTGGTTCGATACCAGCCCGGGACATCAGGTCGTCCAGGCTTTGTACGTAGAAGGAGGTCATACTTGGCGCTTGCTGGCGCCACGCCGGCTTTGCGGATTGCCCAACGAAGTTGGTCAGTGTCCGTCCAGAAGTTTCCATCTCCAGCAGACCAACTGTAGGTCACGTCTATGTCCCAACGCAGGATCAGGCTGTCGGTTGTCGGATTGTAGATATCCAGGGTGATTTTCTCGAGGTCTTCGCTCTCCAGCCACGCCTTGATACCCCGCATATTGATTTCCGTGTCATTCACGAAGTTCGTCGGGTCCATGCCGCTCAGACGAATAATGTCTTTGAGGCTTTTGAGGATGTTGTCTGCCACATAGGTAACGGACTGGGTGCGGGAATATGTGATGACCGATGTCATGGCTTCAATAGCCCCTCGAGATCAATTTCAAGCGCTGCACCTTGCGAACTGTTCGCTGTGTCTTGCTTTTTGGTTTCGGTTTTGTCGCGTGCAGTGATGCGGTTGCTCTTTTGTTGTAGGGCAGATTGGACCCAACCGAGATCATCGGGTTCACATGGCAGTGAAATCGACCAATCACCATTCAGTGGGTCAAACCCGAGCACGTCTTCGTTTGCATCCGACCCATCGATCGCATCGTCGTCGTAAATGCAGTAGATGCGCGTTTGCGGTCCCTCACAGCTGACAATGATTGGTGAGTTTTCGCAGGCTTTGTCCGCGATAACGCTGCTTGCAATGCCAGCGACAATGCCGAGTTCCTGTTGCGCGCCGGTATTTGTCCGGGTGAGCAAGTCGCTGATGGTCGCCCATGTGGCCACGGCGTCGCGATGCGGTGAGCTCCGGAATGTTCTGCGGGTTACAGTTGCCATCACTTCCCCCGATTTGCTTTTTTGTTGATTTGGGCTGATTTCGCGGCTTTTACCAACTGAGACAGTGTTACCGAGCCGGGGTTCAGTGCCACCTGAGTGTTCGAGGCGAGCGCGTTCGCAACCGTTTTTCGGATCGCCCTTCCGTCAAGACCGACGAATTCGCCGGCGCATGTATCGAAGCCATGGTCCTTGGTCAGCTCTTCAATCTCAGGATAGGTGCTGCCAAGCCCCAAGAGACACTCCCGCAAAATCGTCTTGCAGGCTTCTTTCCCTGGAAGAGGTACTTCAAGTACCAGATCGCATCGGGAAACGAAGGCATCGTCCACGGCTTCCGGGTAGTTACTGGTCGCCACAAATAGCAGGTTTTTGTGAGATTCTGCCAGCAGGTCGAGCTGTACCAGTACGGCGTCCGTGGCTCGATGAATGTCAACAGGGTTGGCATCAAGGCTGAGCCTAGACCGGTCGACCGCAAGTGTTTCCACCTCATCCAGCAGCACAATCGTCGGACCTGCATTAGCAAGTTCTGAGAGGGTCTGCGCAAAAAGGTCAGAAACCGCCCGTTGCGTTTTCCCCATGGCGGAACTCGTCAATCCATGCGCTTCCACCTCAACCAGTTGAAAGCTTCCACCCTTGAAAGCCGCCGCTGTTCGGTTGGCCAACCCTCGCGCGAGCGAAGTCTTGCCCGTCCCGGGTGCGCCAACCAGGAGAAGGACGCCATGGAGCGGCAACACGGCTCGGCTCATCTTTGGTCGCATTGTGAAATTTAGCACCGCCTGAGAGAGCAGGCGCTCCTTCATCTCGGCTTCGACGATGATTGAGTCCCAGAGTTCTGCCAGGCCGGGGTCCGGCAGTGCCGTAATCTTCTGAATTCCTTTCGGCAGGTCGCCCGCAAACGGTGCGTTCATGGCTGCTTCCTCGGTTCTTTGCCTGTTCAGCGCCTCTTGGGGCGACTTGGCGGTTTACAAATTTGCCTTCGTTTTGGCCTCGTGTTACAACTTAGGGACAATCTGCCGCGCTTTCAAGCGTTGTAGTTTACAAAATATCAATCATATGGGTGAAATGTAAACCACCCACTGGGAGGACGTTATGATTGGCAAGAGACTCAAAGGAGCCCGGGCGGCATCTGGCCTCTCGCTACGTGCACTTTCCGATGCCATGGAGAACAAGGTGTCCGCTCAAGCCATAGGCAAGTACGAGCGCAATGAAGACATGCCTGGATCGGGCGTGCTGCTGAGTCTTGCCCGAGCACTCGGCGTCTCTGTGGATTTCCTGCTCAGCGATGATGAGCTTGAGTTGGAGGGCGTTGAGTTTCGCAAGTCAGCCAGCTCGTCAGCCAAAGAGATCGCGACGATCGAAGCCAAGACGCTCAATATGGTAGAAAAGTACCTAGCTATCGAAAGCTTGCTGAATCTTTCGAGCCAGGAATGGGATGCCCCGCACGAAGCACCCTATTGGGTGGCCGATGTTCGTGATGCCGAGGACGCGGCTCGCAACATGCGTGCTTCTTGGCAGCTGGGTCATGACCCGATTCCAATGCTTGCCGAACTCCTCGAGGAGCACGGGATCAAAGTGCTATCTTTGGATGTCGATCGGATTGACGGACTTGCGGCGAAAGTGCGTCGAAAAGAGCATCACTCCGCCCGTGTTATCATGATCAAGAAGAAGACCTGGTCTGAGCGGAAGCGCTTCAGTTTAGCCCACGAATTGGGCCACATGGTTCTTAAAGTCGCCGAAGGGTGCGATTCAGAACGCGCCGCAAATCGATTTGCTGGTGCATTCCTCGTTCCGGCAGAAGTGCTACGGCAGGAGATTGGTGCCCGCAGAACGGACATAAGCATTGGTGAGCTCATTAGTCTGAAGGATCGGTTTGGCGTCAGCATTCAAGCGCTGACGTATCGATGCAAGGATTTGGAGATTATCAACCAGGCAACCTTTGCGCGCCTGTTCAAGGTCTATAAGCAACGTGGTTGGCGGGATGAGCCGTTCGAGGAGCCAAATTCCATTCCGTGGGAGCGAGAAGAACCGGACCGCTTTCAGAGGTTGTGTTTTCGTGCCCTCTCCGAGGGGTTGATTGGGTTGTCTCGCGCAGCTGAGCTTCTCGAAATACGAGTAAAAGAACTGGAAGAACGTTTGGACCACATGGCATAGTGCCCATGTGCAAGTTCTTGTTTCTGATACCTCCGTCCTGATCGACATCGAGAGAGCCTCGCTGACTGCGAGGCTCTTTGACCTCCCCTATGATTTTGTTGTTCCAGATATTCTTTATGAAGCGGAACTCCTCGACTGGATGGGCCCTGATCTGATCGATCTGGGACTGAGAGTGGAAGAGCTTACGCCAGAAGAAACCGCACGTGCGACAGAGCTGAAGCGGGCGAAAGCTATGTTATCGACGCCAGATGTCTTTGCATTTTGCCTGGCGGCTGGAAGGGATTGGGTTCTCATTACCGGAGACGGTGCGCTCAGGGCTGAGGCCGAGCGCCAAGAAATCGCGATGCACGGCGTCTTGTGGGTCTTCGATGAGATGGAACGTCACGAGGTTTGTTCGACCGCCCTCCTCATGTCGGGTCTCGAAGCGGTTCGTGATCACCCAAGATGCAGACTTCCTATCAGGGAAATCAATAGGCGCCTTGCGAGATACTAACTTGTTTATTCGGCTTGCTTGAAGGAACTTGTTGCCAAGTTTTTCTTTGGTTTAGCCTTGCGGCCTCCCCTGTTCGGCTTCGCGTGTCGCAGGTGAGAACGGCCCTTCGGTCCGTCGCGCATTCGGCCATGCGGCCTCACCGCGGCGTAGCGCCCGGCATCCCGGTTTGCCCGCCTCGCGAGCACGTTGCTCCCCGGCCGCTCCGCCGGATTGCGCTCTGGTCTGTTTTGCTTGGCAAAACGATCCCGCCGCTTCATCCGTCTTCCGCGTCCGGTCGCCCCGTTTGCCTGCTCGTGTCGGGCAAACCTACCGTCAAAACACACACACATGAGCGTGGAATCATATCCTCCGGATGGCCCCCAAATCAGCCCGCCTCAAGGATCGCAAAACTTTTCGGCGAGGGCGGGGCCTGTGGCGCGGGGTGAACCCGTGCGTGAGCGCGCGCATGTGTCGGGTGCTGCGCTCGGAAAACTTTTGCGCCCGGCAAGCCGGCGGCTGCGCCGTCCCTGACCCGAGCAGATTCGGAAACCAGACATTCGGCCATGCCACCACACTCACGTGGTGGTCAGTCAAACATCTGGAGATACCAAAATGGCTTACGATCAAGCGAACACCTACGAGACCATCGAGCTTTTCGGGCTGACCGAGAAGGACGCCCATCTGCCGATCCCGGAAGATCACATCCTGAAGGACAGCATCATCCGCGAAACCTTCGAGACCCTGCTCGGGCAATTGCGCGGGACCGGACTCGAGGCAGAAATCGAACCGCTGGCCCACGGGTTCGCGACGATCCTGCAACGGCGCAAGGTGACGCTCGGCAAGGAGGTCGATCGCACAGCCGACAAGATCGGCGCGCTGGCAAAATCTCACGACGGATCGGAGATCGCCGAGACGGCGCTCGAAGAGGCGCAGGCGCGCTTTCTGCAGCTGCGCGAGATCGTAGGCGCCATCGAGGTGATGAGCGAAGCAGCAGCGGAATGCTACGAGATCGAGACGGGCCATGCCTTCATCCCGGCGGCAGGGTCACGCGCCAGTGGTCGGGCGCAGGAGACCGGGGCCGTCTTCGAGGCCCGGCAGCTTCTGGAGCAGCATGATCGCGAGACGGCCGCGAAGTCGAAGGTCGAGGGGGTCCCCTTGATCGTCTCGGGTGCGACCGACTGGACCGATATCGACGTCATCTTCAACACGCTCGACAAGGTTCGCGAGCGGATCAGGCAGAACCGCAACCAGGAAATCTTCCTCTGCCACAAGGGTGGCAAGCACGGGGCGGAGATGATCGCGGCCCGCTGGGCGCGGGCGCGCGGGGTCGCGCAGGCGCGCTTCGATCCGCGCTGGTCCGCACATGGGCGGGCGGCACCGTTCAAGTGCAACGACGAGATGCTGGACGACAAGTTCGCGGCAACGGGGGTTGTGCTTTTCGGTGGCAATGGCGTGGCGCTGAACCTCGGCCAGAAGGCGGAAGCGAAAGGGCTGACGGTCATGCGGGTCGCCGATCCGGCGAAGAAGACTTCGGAGACTTGAATTGAGAGGGTCGCGCGTGGCGCGGCCCTTTCATCTTTTCTCAGGGGTGGTGTCGCTTCTTCATCGCTCAACGCTGATCAAGAGACGTGTCAGTGGGGGCCTGGCCTTTGCGTTTCCTGGTGCCCGGTTCTGGCGTGATCTTGAGGTGTGGAGTGCACATCGCTGAAGTCCGTTTTTCGCCTTGCCTAGCAATTTCCTGTTTTGATAGGTATATGTGTGCCAAGCAAAATTTGGAAATGATAGGCATGACCCCTCTTAGCAGTATCGCGATGAGCGCCTACACCGATCTGGTGCGGCTCCTGAAGGATGACGCCCTATCCGGTGTGGAGGGCAAACCAACGCTCAAAGAGCGCGGCGACAAGGCCTACTGGTACGCGGCCCGCCGTGTCGGAACCGAGATGCGCTTCATCTATATCGGCGAAAACAGTGATGAGACGCGCGCGCGCATCGAGCGTATCGAGGAGCTGCGCGCGACTGCCAAGGACCGACAGGCTGAGCGGTCGCGGCTGGTCCGACTCTTGCGCGCCGAAGGCATGACGCCGACCGACCGGGCGACCGGCTCGATCCTCTCCGCAATGGCGGGTGCCGGGACCTTCCGGCTGGGCGGTACGATTGTCGGGACGAATGCGTTCCGTCTTTATGAAGGCGAGCTTGGCCTCCGCCTGCCCCTGGGCGGCATGGCCAACACCGGCGATATCGACATCGCGCAATTCGAGAAGCTCAGCGTCGCCTTGCAGGATCAGGTCGATCCGGATTTGGCCGAGACCTTTTCGGCACTGAAGTTCGCGCCCGTGCCCGGGCTCGACAACGGCCGGACATGGCGATGGGCGCAGGGGGGCAGCGGCCAGTTGGTCGAGTTCCTGACGCCTGCCTTCGGGAATGAGACCATCCGAGATTTGCCCGCTCTCGGCGTGGGCGCGCAGGCGCTCAACTACCTCAACTTCCTGATCGCTGAACCGATCTTTGCCGCTGCCCTCTATCGGTCAGGAGTTCTCGTTCAGGTGCCGCGCCCGGAGCGCTATGCGATCCACAAGCTGATCATCGCCGATCGGCGACGCGACGGGGCCGGCAGCCTCAAGTCGGCCAAGGACCGGGAACAGGCAGCCTTTCTGATCGAAGCGATGGGCGAGGACCGCCCTGATGATCTGGCCCAGGCTTATGCCACCGCACTAGAGGTCGGCCCGCGCTGGCGCGCGCACATCGACAATTCGCTGAAGCGCATGCCGGAGACGAAGTCCATCCTCGAAAGCTTGGGCGCGTGATCGTCAGGGCGACGACTGCTGCAGTCCTTGGTGTCCCAAGCAGACCTCTCATGGAACGCTCGATCTGACCGCCGCCTAACACCGTCCCTTGTTCCCGAGCCCTTGGTCTCGGATTGCCGGCCAGCGACCAATCCTTGTTGGATTGATTTGGGGCTCGTGCCAGGCGGTCAGCCCGACGCATTCATGCCGGAAGCTGGAAGTCAAACTTGAGGCAGATGAACGGCACTTCCTGATCGGCGGCCATCCGGAACATGGCCCCCCTATGTGGCGGTTCGAGGCAACCGGGCACGTCATCTCGACATGCACAAAGCCAGTAGCGACTGCGTGATGGCAGAGGTCATTTGGGTATCTCCTTTTTGCTCACTGATGTGGATCGCACGGGGTCGGTCCGGCCGTGCCCTCCGCTTGCGCTTCGGCAAGCACAAATACGGCTTCCACGCCTTTGGCGCGGACCCTCCGCATTTGCGCTTGCGACCGGGCCTCTTGCCCCCGTGCTGTGAGATCCCCATCGCAAAAAGGAGAGACCCAAATGACCAGCCACTACGTCGCCACCGTCCCAGTCAAATTCACCGACAATGACGGCCAGGAACGCACCCGCTTCCAACGCGTGGGCGCCATGTTCCGCAACACCCGCAACGGGGACGGCTCGGAGTTCTTCAGCCTCAAGCTCGACTTCCCGGTCGCGGTTTCGGAGCTGGTGATGTTCCCGCCGAGTTCGAAGGAACCTCACGACTAAATCCTCTGACGAGGATGGGCCGCCATCAGGCGGCCCTTTCCCTGTTCCAGGGACGCCGTCACCGGCGGGGTTGATTGCCGGTGGCGACCCCCAGGTGTCGGTCGCTGCGCGCTCAAAGGTCGAACGCCGCCAAGATCAAAGGAATCGCGACAGAGCAGCCAGCCAGCCTCAAGGGGGCCATCCCCAAAAACCGCCAGGCCGGGCCTGGCGGTTTTTGCGGCAGAGATTTGGCCAAGCCAAATCTGGCCCTCCTTGACCCTGCCTGTCCGCCCTGTCGGTGGGGTTTGCGCCTGCCCGCGTTTCCGTCCGAACACATGCGTGTTCGGCCAGACCCTCGGGCGGGGCTGGAGAAGGGGACCCATTGGACAGGTGGGGTTCTTGATGGTGAGGGAGGCAGGGCCTCGCACCTTTGGTGCTCGGCGTGAAGCGGAATACAAGGCTGCCGAGACCAGAAGCAACGAAAGTATATTATTGACAGACTGGTATAGTATCGTATGGTGGGGCAGCCTTGTATGAAGTTGGCAGGATATGGCAAATGTATACACATTTTGTCCGAGGGGTCTGAAGATGCCGCGAGCGGCGAAAAACCTGAAGCTTGAGCAGCGGATAGAGATCGCGCGACGGTTCCAGACTGGGGAGTCGGCGCAGGAGTTGTCTGCGGAGTTTGGCGTGTCCGTGCGGCATGTGTCGCGGCTCGCGAAAGAGGAGATAGGTGAGGGTGTCGCAGTCCGCGATCCGTCTGAAGTGGTCACCTTCCGGGCGTCTCAATCCGAGCTTTCTGCCTTCGATGCGGAGTGGCAGGTGCGTGGCTTTGCCAACCGTAGTCAGGCTCTGAAAGCGGTGGTGCGCGCCCGCTGCGGGTTCATGGATGTGACGGCAGATCGGCTCGACGGGTTTGTCGAGACCTGGCGCCAATCACGGGAATTGACCGATGCCGGGATGGCCCTGGCCAAGGCGGTGCGTCGGGGACGGATGGTGCTTACAGACGAGGATCGGGCGCTGGTTTCCGAGCTTGTCGAACTGGCACAGAAGACGACTCGCGAGCTTGGTGCGATGAAGGATCTGGCGCAGGTGCAGCGCGGCGCAGGGATGCCGGATATCGTTGAGGAAGACGCGAAGGGGTTTTCCGCAGTGGGTGCCTCCAATGGCTGATCCGCTCTCCCTCTACACCTCGGTCATGGGTCGCCTCTGGGAAGACGAGCGTATCCGAGGCAAGGCCCAGGCCCGGATTGATGCGCGGCTTGCAGGACGCCGGCAGGGGCGCAGCTATGCGCGGGTAGGGCGGCTCTCGGTGCGCAACATCGCCAAGGCCGCCTCGGGTCAAAGCCGAGCGGCGGTGTTCAAGCGGATCAGGGCGGGGGGGTGCAAAACACGCGCCTCTCTCGGCAACCAGCTCTCCTATATCAACGACAAGGCGGTCTTCACCTATTCGACGATGACCAACCCGTTAAGTGAGGCGGCGGTCCTGACGGGGGATCAGAAGGATGAAATCATCGAGGCCTGGTCCGATACCTGGCGGGGCACCACCAAGCTTGGCTTCACCTCGCACATGCTTCTGTCCTTCCCGACAGATGTCAGCACCGACAAGGTCCGCGACATCGCGCTCGACTGGGCGGAACATTTCTTCGAGAGCGGTGAATATGGCGATCAGTGGGATTACGTGCTGGCGGTCCATGACGACCGCGCGCACCGGCATGCGCATATCGTTCTGAACAATCGTGGTCGGGAGCAGGGGACCTGGTTCTCCTGCTGGGCTGAGGGGGTAATGTCGCCCCAGCTCATGCGCGAGAAGCAGGCGGAGATCGCAGAGGGCTATGGCGTGATGCTGGATGCCACCACCCGTCTCGAGCGCGGCATCTTCGCCAAGGCCCCCGGCATCGAAGAGATTTACCGGGCCAAGGAAGAGGCGCGTCTGCCGCGCGAAATCGCGATGACGCCCGAGGAGTCCGCCATCGCCCAGGCCCAGGTTGTCGGTTTTGCCAAGGACTATGTGAAGCTGGCCGACCTAATGGATCGCATGGATCAGCGTCACCTGGCTCGCGCCGTGCGGGCCATGGCCAAGGGTCTTGGGTCAAACACCGTTCACCAGTTCACCGCAGGAGAGATTGACATGAAGGACATCCAGACCGTCGGGGATGCGATCGAGTATTCCGAGCGCACCATTGAGGCCCTGCGGCTCAAAGCCGAGGAACTGGACGGTGAGGCCCGCGCCAGTTTCGAGGTCAAGGCTGCCCCGATCATCCGTGACTTGTCGCAGATGGTGCCTGACCCTGACCTGCGGGCGCGCTTCGGCCGTGACCTGGCCGAGCCCTATCCGCCGGGGGCAGGGGACGTGCGTCTGATGGAAGCGCTGCAATCCGGGCGGGATGAAGCTCTGGAGAACATTCTGTCGGATGCGCGGGAAGCCGGGATCGACGGTGATGATCTCACAGCCCGCATCGTCTCGGGCGGCACCACGAACTACGGGCTGGCCCAGGACTGGGTTGAGCGCGACATGGGGGCGGTGTTGGCCAGGGACGGCCTCACGGTTGAGACCGCCAATGATGACCAACTCGATGGCGCGCTCGAGAAGGTTGACGGCGTGATGGACCGCCTCATGGAGCGCGCGCGGGAACTGGGTGTGCCCGTTGGCGCAGGGCTGAATGCTGAAGATGGACAAGACCTCTCACTGGTTGACGATGCCGACAGGGGACCGAACGCCTATCTGCAGGAACTGGCGGATATGCTGAAAGAGGGTACGCTTTCTGAGGAACAGGAAGAAGTGGTTGAACGCACCTTGCAAGCCGAGCTCTTCAAGGAACTCGGAGAGGAAGGGGTGGCCGAGCTACGGCGCGGCAACTACGCGGTGCTGGAAGAGGCGCTGCCCGGCAAGATCGACCAGATCACGGTCACGCAGGAGTTCCTCGAGATGACCCATGAGGAAACCGGCGATCAGGTCTTCACCGACCGCGCCGCCGCCCTGCAACAGGACAAGGTGACGGAGGTGGCGCGGCAGATGGATGCCGAGCAGACCCGAAGCCGGGACCTCGGACGTGATCTCGACGACGACCTGTCCTTCTGATCGGAGCATCCCTCATGAAACCCATTCCTCTCTGGGCCGCGGTGCCCTTCGGTCTGATCTGTGGCACTTTGCTGGGCACCATCGTCGCCAGCTTCTACCTGGCGCTGGCCTTGCGCACCGGCTTTGGCCAGTTTGATATGTTCGCCGTCTGGCGTGCTGGTTCAGGATTGCGCCTCGCGCACCCGGAAGCCTTCAAGGTGGCGTTCGGTGCAGTCGGGTTCGGGGCGCTTGGGTTAGCGGTTCTCGCCGCCGCCTGGACCTGGAAACGGGAGCAGGATGATTACGGCTCGGCTCATTGGCAGATCAAGGCCGAGCTTCGCAAAAACGGCATGCTGCAAGGTCCGGGCAAGGGTTTTGTCTGCGGCAAACTCGGCAAGCCCAAATCCAAATCCGAGTTCATCTCCTCCACCGAAATCCCCCATGTGATGATGGTGGCGCCGACCCGGGCCGGTAAGGGCGTGGGCTTCGTGATCCCGAACCTGCTGTCTTTCGCGGGCTCCGTCGTGGTGCTCGACGTCAAGGGCGAGAACTTCGACAAGACTTCGCGACTCCGGGCTCTCAATGGCGACGAGGTGTTCCGGTTCAGCCCGTTCGACTGGGCCAACAGCACCCATTGTTACAACCCGCTAGCCCGTATCGCAGCCTATCCCAGCTTCGCTCAACAGTTCACGGAAGTGTCGATCCTGGCTGATCTGTTCCTCGACAAGGACAACAAGACCCTCGACACCTTCTCCGAGGCCGGCAAATCGATTTTCGTCGCGGCCTGCCTACTCGCGATCCAGCGCGGCACGCCGACCCTGGGTGAGGTCAACAAGATCGTCTCGGCAGGGGACTACAAAAACGCCCAGTACAGCGCCTACGCCGAGGAAGCGAATGAAGAGGTCGTCCGCGAGCTCTGGACCAATGCAGCCAGCGCCTCTTCACGGCTTCTGACCTCGAATATCCAGGCCCTGATGACGGCGGGCCTCAAACAATGGGACAACCCGGCAGTGCGATCGGCCACCGAGGCGAGCGACTTTGACTTCGGTCAGTTCCGGCGCAAACCGCATTCGCTTTACATCGTGGTTTCCGAGGATCATATCGCGACGCTGGCGCCGCTTCTGCGGCTCATGTTCGCCGATCTCATCGCCAGCCTGCGCCTGAATGAGCCGGGCCCTGACGAGCCCTGGCCGGTCATGATGATGATCGATGAATTCCAGCAGATGGGGGCGATGCCCTATCTCGAGAGGGCGATCCATTCGCTGGCGAGCTACGGTGGGCGCGTGGCGATGATCGCGCAGTCCCTGGCCGCACTGGATCGCATCTATGGGTCCGAGGGCCGTGAGAGCCTCGAGAACGGGGCAGGGCTTAAACTCTACATCACGCCGCGGGATCAACGGACCGTCCGGGAGGTGTCGGCGGCGGTTGGTAGCACGACGCGGGAGGCCGTGACGCGCATGTATGGGCGCAACAAGGGTATCCTGGGGGCAACCTCGACCAGCGCTCGGCTGGAGGAACGACCACTGCTTTCGGAGACCGAGGCACGGCTACTGGATCCCGACGAGGTCATCATCCTTGCCTCGCCACAGCATCCGATCAAGGCGCAACGGATCAAGTACTATGATGATCCGATGTTCAAGGGAATGGTCGAACAACAGGAGGTCAGGGACTACCCATACCCGCCGAGCGTGGAAGGGGTGGGGCCTTGGGTTGATGGTGGTGATGACGTTGATACCGACGAGGAACAGGAGGCTGCCAGCACATTGAGGTCGCGGCGGCGGCAAGCGCGGGCTATGCGGGCGGTGGCGGCGAAACCCGATGCTGATAATTTCCGACCGGAGGAGATGGACCGGGACGATGGGGTGCCGACGGAGTGGGAGCGCGTGCTGGACCGGCAGGAGAGTTTCATCGAAGAGCTTTTGGGAGAATGACGACCCTTGTGACTTCATGAAGGCTGGAAGTAGACTTGACCGGGACAAATTCTTTGCTAAATCCGCGTGCCGATCCTAAGGCAGGCATCAAGGATTACTTCATCCGGCACGGCTTTGGTGACCTGCAGTTTGGAGGCGGTGCCGACTGATTCCAGCCCTTTGAAAAAACCAAGGGAGCGAATTCCGGCCGACTATCGCAAAAAAAGGCGCCACGAAATCCTCGCAGCGCCCTTGGGTTGGTGATACGAGCTTTTCCGGCTAGAAAGCGCCGGCTTCACTCCGGAACATGATCTCGTCCGCCCATGGCTTCGGGGCTTCATCCGCTACGTCGTCCGACCGGTCTCCTGACTTGCCGAACAGCCACTCAAAGAGCAGCCACAGCAGCCAGGCCAGAAGGCGACGGACAAGAGTGGAAGCCAAGAAGGCTGGCGGTTCATGTGTGTCGAAGGTGCTCATTGGGTGACTCCTTTCGTGAGCAGTTGCGTTAAGCCGTTGACTCACGTTTCCTGCGCAGCTAGGTGTCTCTAGCGTTGCCGGAGCAGCTTGTCTTTGGCGCTTCAACAACTCCATGGTAAGCGGGTTTCGGCAGCGCACGCAAAATATGGCAAGATGCGTGCAGCCTTCGCACTTGCAGAAAAATCTCCTAAAATCATAGCCGTATTCGGAACAAGACCTCGGACAATTCATACATTGAGTTGAATTTGTCCGGGAACTTGAGTTAACGTCCTAAAATATCCGAAAAGTTTGTCTTGTGGATAGTATGTGGATAAGTGCGAGGGCTAATGGGTCGAGGAAAGAAACTTGACGATGAACAGCTGGCCTTGAGGGCAAAGGTAGCCGAATTCTTAAGGCGACTTCAGAGTGATTTGGGCCTGGCAGGGCTGACAAAAAGAGTGTTTGGGCCGCTTTTGGACGAGATGAACCGTGGACTGACTCCTTCCGACGAGAAATTCAAGGACACTCACCTGCGAGCCCTGCAGCAAACCAATCCAAAATGCGGTCAAGACGTCTTCGAAGCGTTTGTGATGGCGGTCCCTGCCGTCCACCCGTGGCGGCAAAACACGGGCGTGGCCAACCTCTACAAGAAGATATTTGGGCTTGAGATGCAGGATCTAAGCCCTGACCGAGCAGTATTCAATTTTCAACGTGCGGATCGAAATCCCTTGGGAGCGACATCTGAGATTTTTGGCGACTACCTTCTATATCGGGCTGAGGCATTGGAAAGGGGACACAGAACACCCCGGGTTTCGCGATCTTTCCTTCGCTTCTATGTTCACAAAAACGGGTACCTTAGGTCGATGGGGCTATGGTTGGATGCGCAGAACCGTTTTTTGTCTTCAAAGGGATGGGTCGTGCAACAGAAAGACAACTACTTGGTCATTGGCCATGTGGTTGACCGTGCGCCTGCATCTCTCGAAAAAATGCGGAAAGGTATGGGCGCAGTCATGATGTCAGTTCGGTTTCGCGAGGACCGATATATTGTCAGACGTCCTGAAGACGGAATCCAGCGGCTACAGATCGCACCGATGCTCCACTTTCGTTCTACAGACTCGGGAGAAGCTTCGTTTTCCAAAGGGGTTCTAATTCGTCTCAGAGGCGTAGAACACCTTGGTGGCGACGCCGGCGTCGACAAGCTGGAACGCTACAAGCGCATCAAAGATCTTCAGGAGGCACTGGAAAGCCGGTTGGCAAAGACCATAACCATTGGCCAGGCCGCTAGAGAGTTGGCGCGTGGGTCAGGATTCAAAAGCACCCTTTTTTACGACAGAGCAGACCAATTTGGCATCCCAAGTGGGCTACTAGTGAATCGGCCAACTCATCGTCCACCGCATAAGGAGGGAGACGAATTCATGATTGGTGCGACGGAACACGAACTGGATGATAAGAACCGTACATTGACCCTAAGGGACGTTGAAGTGGACACGCCAGTTGCTCTCAACTTCGAGGATTTCAAGAATTGAGTGGCGAGATGTGTTAGTGGCAGTGAACTCACTCCAAGACCAGCAATTCCGCAATCCCCCGCCGTCCATCCGTCCGACCCAACTGCACGATCACATCAATCGACTTCCTGATATAGGTCTGCACTTCAGCAAAGGTCAGTGGCGTTCCGGCCTGCAAGACCATGATCGCCAGCCGATCAATCGCCAGTTCTGCCGTCTCTGCATGGATCGTCGATACCGATCCACCATGCCCCGTGTTGATCGCCTCGAGATAGGTGAGCGCTTCCGATCCTCGAAGTTCGCCGACAACGATCCGATCTGGTCGCATCCGCAGAGAAGCTTGCAGCAATGCACCGGCCGACCGCGGACTATCCTTGGCCCGATCCGCAAGAAGGCAAACCGAGTTCGGCTGATGAGGAAAGAGCTCGAACGCGTCTTCGATGGTGATAAGGCGCTCATTGTCTGGAACATGGGTCAGCAGATGGCGCGCGAATGTGGTCTTTCCCGTCGAGGTTCCACCGCTCACCAGGATGTTCAGGCGGTCCTCAACAAGTTGCCGCAATGCTTCGGTCAGATCGGTCTCTGCCTGTTTCGAAATCGCTTTCAGCTTCTCTGCCCGAATGTCGGTCAGAGAAACTGCCTTGCCTTGAAGGTAGGAGGGCTCATAGTTGCGAATGTCGGTTTGCCCAAACAGCCGGATGGTGATTGTAGCCCCTTGCTCAACGGCAGGCGAAACCACGACCTGCACCCGCAGTGGTCGCCCCCGGAACTCGACTTTGCCGGACACCAGCGGGTTTTTCTCGGAGACCTTGGCCTTTGCATCGCCAACCATGGTGGTGCCGAGGTTGATTGCATCAGCCGGATCCACTGCCTTGTCACCACATTCCATGGCAGTGGACCCACGTCGTTCGATCCACACCCGACCGTCCGGGTTGATGGCCAGCTCAATGACGTCGTCATCGGTCAGCCAGTGTTCGAAGGGTGCGAGGTAGCGCTCAAGGTAGGACGATGGGAGGGCTTCTGTATCCAATTCGGTGTTTCCGGTTTTGTAAGATCGGCTTTCGCTGCTTCTCGCCTTTGGCTCGAACGCGAAAGCCGATCCTTTTTGACTAGTGCGACCCGGAATCCCGGTAGATAACCACATCCCTGTCCACCAGCACGGTCACACCCGCGCCCTGATCCACATAGATCGTCGGCGACATCGAGACCTGATCGGCGATGACGGAACTGGTGGCGTCAGACAGGTCTGAGCCAATATCCGAAAGAACATCGGATGCGGTTTCGTCACTGACCCGATCTGCGGCTACGGAGGGGGCAGCCCCGATGATCGAGATCAGCGCGGCGCCACCAAAGCGTTCCAGGAATTTGGTGTCGACGAGGCCGGTCATGCCGGAGCGGCCAAGGCGGTCAGCGCCGACAGAGGCGATATTGATGGAGATTCCGTCGGGTGTGAGAATGCGAGTCCAGAGAATCAGGATTCGCTTCTGGCCGACTTCGATACCAGAGCGATACTGGCCGAAGAGACGCGATCCTCGTGGGATCAGGATCCGGTCTCCGGAAAAGGCCGGAACAGGTTCAGAGACGACTGCCACCACATTGCCTGGCAAGTCGCTGTTGATCGCGGTTTGCAGCGCTGCCTGGATCACCGAGCCTTGCGCGAGCGTGCGATCCGGGAACTCCATGCGCGCGGCCTCTTCGATCTCAAGAGGGCGGGCCGCGGTCTGCAAATAGGCCTCGTTCTCATTCAGGGGCGCGCTTGCGCCCGTGGTGCTGGCAGTTGTTGTGCCTGAAGCCGCATTCGCCTGACCATCCGAATACACGACTGCGGGCGACCGTATCTGGGCTGCCAGCAATTCTGAGGCTGCGCGCTCGGCTTCACGTCGGCGTTGCTCTTCTTCTTGCCGTCGACGTTCTTCCAACAGCCGTTGATCGGCAATCAGCGCACCCTGCTGAAGCTCGGCTTCCAGCGCCTCGCGTTGCGCGCGCTCGGCGTCGAGCAGGCTTTGAAGCCCGGAAAGCTTTGCATCACCTTCGCGCTCGAGTGCTGTCAATTCACGCTCCCGTTCCGCGATCTGTGCCTCCAGCGCCTTGGTCTGGGCATCAAAGGCTTCGCGCAGATCCCCAACAGCGGCCTGGATTTCCGCATTGCGTTCAGATTGGCTGGCGGCGAGGGCCTCGCGCAGACGTGCCAACTCGTCGAGAACTTCGCGACTTGGTTCCGGGGCAGGGGCAGCGGGTACCTCGAGGGCTTCCTCGACGGCAATGAGCGCATCATTGACGCGCCGATCTGTCTCATCAGGCGGAAACTCCAACCGCCCGCTTCCCGGACGCCCGTCCTGGAACGGGGTCACTTCGGAAGTTTCGAGCGGGGTGGGGCTGTCCTGTGTTGTGGTGGCAAGCCAATAGGCCACACCAGCACCACCAAGTCCTAGCGCAATGGCCAATGCTCCTACGCCGAGACCACCGGACCGGGGTTTCGTCTTGCCATCCTTGAACGTGTCGAGGCGCTTTTGCAGATCAGGATCGTCGGCCATGGTCAATTGCTCACGTAAATGGCGGATTGATCCCGCGCGATGCAGAGCGCCTCGTCATCGATTCGCAATGTCCAGAAATCGTTCACACCGAGCACCCGGACGGTATTGCCATCCTGCGTCCAGTTGACCGTGCGTTCGCGACCCTGGTCGTCGGCCTTGAAGATCGCGGGCTGTCGGGTGTTTTCCGGGAAGGTGAAATAGGTGTAGCGCCCATCGTCATAGACCGATGCCGGTCGAAAATCGCTTGCGCCAGAGACGAGATAGGCATAGTTGCGCGGTGCCTCGAAGCCCTTTGCCGTGCCGGGACGCGAACGGCGTGCCTCGTCGGGGTATTTGAACCGCACCTCGAAAAACATGCCTGTGCGGTTCGGTATCGACCCTTCGCGTAAATGGAAGGAATAGGCCCGCCGATTGGTGATCACCGTCATGTTGGTAGACGCCCTGGCCACATGTGGTTTGATCGTCAGCACATTGCCAAGCTCGGGGACCGGATCGACCTGAAAGCTTTCCGTGTCGCCCACAATGACGGCTTCAAACCGTTCTCCACGTCCGAAGTGGATTGTGGTCGAGTGGCGCAGGTCGGTTTCGATCCGGAAGACCTGGTTCACATTATATGTGGCGTAGCGGATGCGGACATCAAGCGGTCCACCCTGCGGTGTGGCCTCGGCGGATACCAGGGTGGGGAGGGATGCGGCGAGCAGGAGTGCTATAATGAGCTTCATGGGAAATCAATTCTCGAGGGTTTCAGCATCGACGCGGTAGGAGGTCACGACAAAGCCGAGCGGGTTGGCCCAGACATCCTGCAGGCGTTGGCGGGTTTCCGGGCGGAACTCATAGGCAAGGGTGGCGACGTAAGGTCGGGTCACGGTGCGGGTGTCGCGCTCCCGCCGGAGCGTGCGGGTAAAGCGGACCTGGGCAACGCCAGGTTCGATCTGGTTCACCGAGCGAATGACCACGTCGATCTTGGCTTCACGCCCATAGACCGCAATTGGGTAGTCCTCGTTGGTCGAGGACCAGAGATCGCGCAGGGTGCGGGCGGCGTCGTTGTCAGAGCGATCAAGCACCGAGTTGATGCGCTGCTCGCCATCGGTGAGGTCATAGGTTTCCCGATCATCGACGTAAGCGACCAGATTGGCCTGGATGATGGCATCGCTTTCATCGAGGGTGAGGGCGGCGACCTGCGAGACGCGGTCCATCTCACCGGTTTCCTTGTCGACCACGACCACAAATGTCTCGATGGTTTTGAGGGGGAAGAGAGAAACCGCGCCGAGAAATCCGGCCAGCCCGACGATAATGCCCGCAGCGGCCACAAAATATGCAAACCGTTCTCGCCGTCGCGGCCCATAGATGAAATCCGCCTCGAAGGCGTCACGTGCTTTGCTCATGATGTGTCAGGGTGTCTGGTTGGGATTGCGAAAGGATTTGGCGCTGGCAAGGAGTGCGCCGGGTGTTTGGCGGATGGCCTGACCGGTTTTGATAACCCCGTCACTGGTGGCGTGGCGCAACTCATGGGGTGTTTTCCCGGTGGCCACGCGCGCAGCTCCACCGGTTCCATATGCACCCGCGTTGACGACGCCTTGCCGTGCCAGTCCTGTCAGACCAATGGCATTGGAGGCGATGCCGACCACACCGGTCAGGTTTGAGGCGATGTAGGGCACCGAAGCCATGATGCCAGCGCTCAGGATCAGGATGACGAGGAAGGGCAGGATCAGGCTGATTGTCGCGACATTGTCCGGATCGGCCGATGAGGCTCCGATGCTCTCGGCAATAGCGACGATGATCCCGGCTGCCCCCGCAGCGGCCACGGGCATGAGCGCGTAGCCAATCGTGGCGCGGGACCAGGCCTCGAAGAGCGATTGGGTGGGTTTGAAGAGTGAAGCCAGGATCATGAAGGGCGCGATGACGATCATCAGGGTGAAGACGATCTTGGCAAAGGCGATGATCCCGGCGGTGACAGCGGCGAAGATCGCCGAGAGCACGAAGAAGATCGCGCCGAGGACCGCACCGAATACCCAGCCCGCATTGTCGCCGATCGCATCACCATAGGCGGTGATACGGTTCACCATGGAATCGAGGCTTTCGTAGACTCCGGCTTCGTCACCGCTGTCGGTGAGATCGAGAATAGCCGCACCCAAACTATCCGGGACCGACGTGGCGATATTGTAGATGACGGCAAAGTTGTCCCAGCTCTGCGCAAATATCGACACCAATGCGAGCTTGATGCCAAATGCAAAGCTGCTCCCGAATGTCATTGGGCGTAGTTGCATGACCACATTGATGCCGAGCAAGATCAGAAGAACGACGGCACCGGCCGAGATCACGTCTCCGACTACGCCCGCGCCATCGGCAAAGCCTGACTCGGCCACACTGTCGACGGCGTCATCGACTTGGGAAAGGATATCGCGGATGATCCCCACGTCAGTCGACCTTGCAGGCCGCAGTTCGCTCGGCTTCCAGGCTGTCGGCCAGCAGACGCAATTCTGAGGTATCGAAGGGACGGAGAGGATCGTTTCTGGTCACGAACTCTTCTCCCTTTAACACCACTTGGTCCCAGGTGATGTCGTTGATTACGCAGTCGCAACTGCCAGTTTCCTGCCAAAGGCGCACGGCAAGAATACGCAGGATCGCGCGATAACCGTTGCGAATATAGGCGGTCTTGGCGAGATCACGCGGTGGTCGCGGCACAATACAGGCTTGGGCTGTTTCCTCATGTTGCGCCATGGTTTCGAACCCGCCGGAGGTCTGGGCGGCGAGTGGCGTAGAAAGGACCAATAGACACCCAATGGCGGCGATGGCGTTTCGCCCGTTTGGGACGGTCCACCCTCCAACGGCGTCCCGTGCGCTGGTGGCGCACCGATCGACGTGGGCGTTCCACCCGCTGACGGCGTCCCGTCTCATTCTGGGACCTCCATGGAACGGAATTTGCGCTCGGCGGCGAGGGTGGCGGCATCGACCACGCCGAGTTGGCCCGCGCTCACGCCTTGCGCGGCTTCAAGGCGCCAGATCTGGGTCATGATGATCCCCAGTTCTGCCGTGACACGGGTGTTGAGATCGACCGCAGCCCGCAACCCGTCCTGATCGTTAATCAGCCCAACCATGGTTTCAATACGCTCCAGACTGGCGCCGGCTTCTTCATGGCTTTCCTGGGCGGCGACCGACAGCATCGCGCTGGCCCCGGCGGAGGTGGCGAGGCGCGTGTCTGCGGGCTCAGATGATGATGACAGAGTGGCGAGGCTTTCCGATGTCAGGCCTGAGCCGCGCAGAACGGATTCAACCTGCCGCGAGAGATCGGCGCCATCGACAAAGCCGGACAGGAAATCCCCTTCCGCAAGGGATTGCAGCGTGGTCATGGGGGCAATGAGTTTACCCTTGAGGCGTTCGAACTCCTCGATGGTGGCAAAGAGCTCTCCGACACCGGAGCCTTCGATCAGGGAGCGGAGCTGGGCCTCGAGGTTCAGAAGCTGGGAGAGTTGGGTTTCCAGCTCCTGCCGCATGGTGGCCAGCTGCTCGAGCTGGACATTCAGATCCTCGGCCATGTGTTCGATCTGCAGGACCAGTTGGCGCAGCTGCTGTCCGTCGAACGTTGGGACACCTTGAGCGTTGGCCGGGGTAACGAGGCCTGAAATAATGACTGAAGATGCGGAGAGGGCAAGCGCCGAGCTCGCACTCAATAGAAATCGTTTCATTCAGAAACCTCCATGGCCATAAATTTTCGTTCCTCCAACCGGTCCACCATCAGGTGCTGGGTGTGCGCCGCTTCTCGGGTCTGGTTCGCTGCCATCAGGCGCATGCGGAGAGAGAGGATGCGGGCGATTTCGGCCCGCGCGTAGGTGTTGAGCTCCATCGCCGCCTTGACATTGGGCTGCGCATCGATCTGGCGAATGATCGCAGCGAGACGGTTGACGACCTGCTCGGTCGTCGCATGCGCATCGGCGGCGTAGTAAAGGCTGGCATCCGAGATGTTCGAATATTCGGCCAGCGCCATGTCGGTCGGGGTCAATGTGCCAAGCGCATCGGCGCCACCAATCACGGCGAGATATTCATTGTAGGACTTCGAGATATTGCGGACGTAGCCCTGGGTTTCCTTGAAGGGCGGTACGCCGCCAAATTCGATGACGCGTCCGGGTCCGGCATTGTAGGCGGCGAGCGCATTCGGGATGGTTCCGAAGCGGTTCAGCTGGGTGGTGATATAGCGTGCCCCGCCACGCAGATTGTCCATCACGTCATAGCGGTCGACGCCCATATCCGAGGCAGTTCCGGGCATGAGCTGGGTGAGGCCGTAGGCACCAACCGGGCTTTGCGCGGTGACGCTGAACCGGCTTTCCTGCTTGATCAGCGCCTGAAACAGGCAACGCCACTGAGTTGGCGACAATCCGGCTCGGGCCACCCCCGGCGCGCCAGCGAACTCGCCGGCGACACGCACGATCATCATCTCGATGGTCTCACGTCCCTCGCCAAAGAGGCGGGCATCCATCGGGTGATTGCTGACGGCGGGATAGATTTCTGCGGCGGGAAAGCTGCCGCCGGTTTCCAGACTGGCGATATTGAAACCGGTGCCTGTCATGGCGGCGGTCATCTCTTCGAGCACGCGCAGCTGATCTGCCTGAACCTCGGCCAGTTGGTCCTGGGTTGAAGTTGTCTCGCGCTGGACCGACATGTCCTCGCCGAGACCGCCCAGGATCGCCACAAGCCGGCCAATTCCGGAGTTGTCCTGGGTCGGAACGCCCTGGGCCAGTCCAACCGAGGGAGCCCAGCATAGGCCCGCACATATGAGGAATACGCGATGCATCAGCTGCCGTTCACTGGCTCGAAGTTGCAATCCTTGGTGGGGTCGGGTGGTTTTGCCGAGAATGAAAGTGAGAGCGGCGTCATCACATTGCGCGATACAACGGGTTCACCGTTCTTACTGAAACACGGTGAGGTTTTCTCGGTGTAGCGCTCACAGGCGGCAACGCTGAGAAAGGCCATCAGTAACAAAGTTACTCGCATTTTGTTCTCCAGAAGTAAGGGGTGTTGCGCCAATCGGACCCGACATGTGTCTCACCAGTGCGCCCGCCCCCGAGGATTGGGAGGAGATCCCCGAGGGCAGACAGGTCGGTGTCGACAAAGAGGCTGTCGCCCGCCGATCTGATCAGTGCGATCCGCTGGCCCGCGGTTGGTTGGGTGAGCAAGGCGGCTTCCTTTTCCGAGACGCGCAGGAAGTCGTAATCGGCCGGTGTGGCGCGATCATTGGGAAAGAGGATCTGGGTCGGGACGGTTTCAACGATGGTTTTGCCCACCCGGGCCTCGCGCAGTTGGCTCGGGTATTGCGTCATCATGATCACGACGCAGTTCATCTTCCTGAGCGTGACCAGCCAGTTTTCCAGCCGCGCCCCGAAATAGGCGTCATCAAGCAGCTTCCAGGCCTCATCGAGCACGATGATGGTGGGGCGGCGGTCCTCGACCACCCGTTCGATCTGGCGGAAAATATAAGAGAGCACCGCCATGCGTTCGGTGGCCATGTCGAGGATTTCTGTCATGTCGAAGCCGACGATGTCACCGTCCAGCGCCAGCGCGGTTTCGCCTCCGCTCCCGGTGGTGCTGCCAGCAAAGACCCAACCATAGCGCCCGCCAGGTCCCCATTCACCCACGCGGGATTGCAACTCACCGCCATCGTCGAGCGAGCGGAACAACGTCTCGAAGCTCTCGAAACTCTGCAACGAAGCTCCGGCTTCCGCATTCTGGCGCACCGCGTTCTGGATATAGCGGGATTGTTCACCAGACAGGGTGCCGTGGGTGGAGAGCAGTGTCCCGAGCCAGTCGGACAGCCAGGCACGTCCACGCTCGTCCGTTTCGGTAGTAAGGGGGTTGAGACCCGTGGGCACACCGGCGCGGACCTCGTGGTATTTGCCGCCCAAGGCGCGCACGGCCATCTCAAGCCCGCGGTCCTTGTCGAAGAAGAACAGCCGCGTGCCGACGCGCTGAGACTGGGCGGCCAGAAAGGCTGTGGTCAGGGTCTTGCCCGAGCCTGTCCGGCCCAGAACCAGCGTGTGCCCGACCGTCGGTTCCTTCGTGATTTCACCCGCTTCATGAAAATTGAACCTGTACCCGGACGTACCGACGCTTGGCAGTACGGTCACGGGGTCTCCCCAAGGGCTGTCCTCGCTACCACGTCCTTCGACCGAGCCATGCAGGGCGGCAAAATCCGCGAAGTTGACCGACGAAATCGGTGTGCGTCGTGCCCGGTAGCCGAAGTTCCCCGGATGCTGCGCAAAGTATGTGGCTTTCAGCGCCATATTCTCACGCACGATCACCGCCATGATCTCCTGTCCCGCGCGTTTGATCTGAGCAGCCGCGCGTTCGAGCATCTCACGGCTCTCGGCATAGACGGCGACCGAGAGATGGTGATTGCCGAAAGCAATACGCCCCGCTTCCTGATCATCAGCAGCGATGGCGAGTTGGTCGCGCAGCGAGACGGCGGCATCGTCCGAGGCATGCATCTGGCGAATGATCCGTTGGATGCGTTCGGCCATGATATTGGTCGGGATCGGGGTGAAGGAATTGGTGAGTACGACGTCGAGGGGCAGGTCGAGCCCATCGAGCAGGGTGACATCTGTCAGGGCCGGGTACGACTTGATGCTGAAGAGCGAGCCGTAGCGGTGGGCACCGGTCGTGGCGCAGTCGATGCGGACCGTGTCGCCTTCAAAGGTTGCGCGCACATCGCCCAGTTGATGCGACAAGGGCAGGGCGCTCTGACCAAACGCGACGGATGCAAAAGAGCCCGAATTCAGCGTGTTCAGGAACCCAAGCCATTCGCCACCTGACGTGGACAGCCGTTTGGGCCTGGCATTGGCCAGGGCCACTTCGAAGAACCCAACGACCTCGTTCAATTCCTGCGCCCGCGCTTCACGGTCCTTGACCCAACCTTTGCGGGCGAGGCCGCGCAGGAGGGGCAGGCGAGAGGTCAGGTCCGGGCGGCGCAGGATGGTGAGATAGAGTTGCTTTTTTCTAGGCTTAAGGCTTTGGACGTGCTTCTGCCAACGGCGGTCGATCTCCGCTGAAAAGCTATTCCCTTTGATGGGGCGTAAGCGCAGATGTTGCGGCACTGAGATCCGATGAATGTAGAACCCGTAGAGGTCACCGGTCTGGGCGACAATGGCGGCGACCGCCCGTCGCAGAGCATCGAGTTCCGCGTCGGGCGTGGTCATCGGATTGAGGCCCTCAAGGCGTAGTGTCGCCATCAGATCGCCGTTGCGCGTGATCAGCACGTCATCGGCCACGCGCGAGAAATACGGCAGGTGTTCTGCCAGAAAGCTCTCCCGCGAAAACGCCTCTCCGTCTGCTGCCAGCAGGGCCGGGGAGACGGATGTCGATCCATCAGGCGCCAAAACTGTCACCCCCATGCAGTGCCCGGTTTTTTGTGGACCGCACCGCGCCATAAGAAACCCGCAGCACTTCGAAGAAATGCGGTTCCTTGTCGGCCACGAACCACAGCACCGGATAGGCGATGATCCCGATCAGGAAGAAGATCAGCGACTTGGTCCAGATGAAGGGCAGAACAACACCTGAGGCCAGCACAACGAGGTACCCCACAGGGAGGCCGAGATATTTCGGCGGGCGTGCGAGGCCTAAGAAAAGAGGGGATCGTTCCGACATCATGACAGTTCCGCAGAACAGCATTCTGCAGCTGGCCCGAACGCGTTGTGCTTCGCAAACGCTGCCTCGGTCCAGCCTTCGAATTCTCTTCTTTTGCTGAGCGGAACTGTCATTAAGTAAACCCATCGACGATGGTGCCGGCCGAGAAGATCAGCACGATGCCGATGATGACCGAGGCGAACCAACCCCAGTTGAGGCGGCCCATCATGCACATGAAGCCGGTGCCGATGACGGCCAGCGTGGCCACAGCAATACCGATCGGGCCTGTAAGCGCGGCCTCCACGGTTTCCAGCATGCTCTGAATGGGAGACAGATCTTGCGCGAGTGCCGGGTTGGCAATGAGCGCCATGGTTGCGGCTGTAGGCCATAAGTGTCGGAGACGAGGCTTGTTCATTTGGAATTCCTTTGGGGTTTATCAGTGTAGCGCGATCACGACCGGTGGGCGCGTCGTTCCACGGGTGGAGACGTGAACGATGGACTGCTCAGCAGGTTGTCCGGAAAGACGCGCGCGGATGCGGTGAATGCGCGCGATGTACGCCCGTGTCTCTGCGAAGGGCGGCACGCCGCCATACTCGCGCACGCGGTGCGGACCGGCGTTGTAGGCGGCCAGCGCCAGATCAATGTTCTGGAACGCGCCAAGTTGCGCCAGCAGGTACCGTGCGGCGCCTTCGAGGTTTTGGTGTGGGTCTGTTCTATCGACCCCCAGGCTTCGCGCCGTGGCGGGCATCAGCTGGCCAAGCCCGTAAGCGCCCTTTGGACTGATTGCCGTCGAATTGTAACTGCTTTCAGCCTCGATCAGGGCCTGGAAGAGGACATGCCACTTGGTGGCCGACAGTCCAACAAGTGCGATGCTGCGATTCTTGGCGTGTCGTTCCGAAGTCGCGCGAATGGCTGCGAGGATAGCTTGCTTTGGTACTTGAGCGGCGGTCTCGGCGCGTGCGACTGCAGGTTCCGCAGCGTCTCGCTCGTGAAAGTTCCAACCGGACGTCCTGACGCTTCCGTCAGTTCCGATCACCATCAGATCCGCCATCGCCGCCTTCGGCGTTGCGGATATCGAGATCAATGCTGACAGGGTGGCCATCGCCAAAATTGACGTGGTGATTGACGAGCCCTGGCCAAAGCGCGAACTCGCGCACTTTGGGTCCGTGCTTCTGCACCTTTGCCGCGACCAGGATGAGTTCCTCATCCCCGACCGTGTAGATGCAATGGTAAAGCGGCTTGCCGTCACCTGTGCCTCTCACGAGCTCGTACCGACATGTGAACTCAACGTCCCTGGCGATCAGATCCTTCACTCCATCGAGCGTGATCAGGCTTAGGTGTTTTGCTATCGGCATGGTCTCTCCCCCTGAGAGACCTTCTACATGATGCAAATGACACGAAAACCACAGATAGAGTCAATATATATAAAACGTAGATAATAGAAAAAAGGTAGATTCCCGCCGAGAACCTGCTAAGTGAATGATAGATTGCAGAAATTATTGGAGACTCTCATGCGTCGGATACTGGCAAGCTTGATCACTGCGCTCACATTTGGGGCGTTTGGCACAAAACCTGCCCGTGCATACGACATGGATTGTGCAATCATGCTGTGTATGGCCGGTGGGTTTCCGTCGAGCGCCGTCTGCGCGGCCGCCTACGCGGAAATGATTCGCCGCATCACACCCTGGCCTGTCAGACCTCCCTTCGGGATCTGCACGTTTGCGGCGGTGCCGGTTGAACTCGGCGGGCCGGGCGGGGAAGGGGAGTTGGACATCTCCATCCCCGAATACGCGTGGCTGAGAAAAACGCGGGTTCTCTGGTTTTACGGAAGGTCCTATGAACCGCGAGACGATCCACGTCAGTGGGATTGGTACGTGCGATCCTGCGATCACGAAAACCGGAATTGCCGGTATCACGTGCGCGTCTACGGATCACACGCACCCTGGCCTGCGAGATTTGTCAGTGAAAACGGACAGTCGATATCGTTTCCGAGTAGCGGAGGTCATTACAGTTTCTCCCACCGCGCCGTGATGGTTGAGTTCGGCGACTATGAAGGCAATATGGATCACTCGGAGTGGTTCCGGTACTAAGTCTCGCCTGCTGAGTCCTTAGCGGAGCCGAGTTCCCGGATTTCGATCTGATCCTCGTTCACAACATCGGGATCGACAAACCACATCCTGTCGGTCCTGCCGGTATTCCATCGAAACTCCCGCCAGACCAGTTTCAAGCCAGCAGAAGTTTGCATGAAGCCTTCGGTTATAGGTTGTGCTTTGAGGCGAGGAGGGGGCATCGGGGTAATCTCCCGTGAAGAATTAACGGACTAATTGAGTGTTTGGATCAAATCTGGTGGCGATGTCAGTTGCGCGGAGCGACAAGCGCAGATGGATCGACTGAAAGGGCCTTGGCGATCTTCTCGAGGATGTCGACCGAAACGGCATATTTGGAGTTTTCGAGCTTGCCCATATAGCCACGGTTTACGCCTGCGCGCAGGGCGAGCTCTTCCTGGCTCAGCCCACGCACGCGGCGCAAATCCTGAGTATTGAGGGCTACTCGGTCGCGTAGGTTCATGACCGAACAACGGCCATGAAGCGCAGTATTTAGCCACGCGATATACTATACATTTTGGGGGAAGCGGTGTTATCTGGGCATCTGTGTTCGATGGCCCGCTTAGCAGTTGACTTCGCGTTTCTTCAACTTTTGGAAGCAACTTTGTATTCTCCACCGATTTCAGATCGCGGCATGTGAGGGACTCAAATTAAGCCTGCTGGCCAAAGGGTCGAACCGAAGAGACTTTTGAAGCACACTCTAGTTACCCAAATTCAGTGTCGGAGAGTTTTGGGTGCATTTCGACCAAACAATGATATGAGTTTTTTCTCAAAATCAAATCGGCCGACATTCGCGTTGGGAAGATATGGTGTTTTAGGTTTGGAAGGTTTACACGCGACCAAGTGTCCAATGCTTCCTGGTTCAGTCTTCCCGTGCACGAGTCTGTGCAGGAAGAACCATCTTCAGATCCGACCTCACCAGAGGTATTGCGACGCAGTTGAATAAACCGGGAAACATACCATCGCCGAATATCCTCTTCTTGGGCATCCAGATAGAATGAGTAATCCAAGGCATTGGCAAAACTTTGTGAGGCTCCCACCTCTTTCAGAGGTCTTGGATTCTGCAAGACGTTCACGCCTTCCAAAATCAGAATGTCAGGCATCATTGCATGACGTTGCAGCGGCAGGACGTCACGAATGACGTGCGAATATTCGGGAATCGATAGGGTGTGGCGACCATTCGCCAGCTGGTCCAAGAAAACCGCGACCTTTTTCTGGTCATAGCTTTCAGGGAAGCCTTTTCGCTCAAAGAGGCCTTGCCGTTGCAAATCATCGTTTTTCTTGAGAAAACCGTCCGTTGACACAATCTCGACCGAGGGATTTGGGGGCAACTTGGAAAGGCAGGCTTTCAGCTGCTCGGCAAATGTTGATTTTCCAACCGAGACCGATCCCGATACTCCCAAAATGAGTGGTTTCGGACTACTTTTGGTGTGCGAACCAACGTATCGATCAAGTTTCTTTTGAAATCCCGTGAAGACCAAGTGGGCTAACTGTGCAATGGAATCATGGATTTCGGGATATGGTGATGAATTGATACTTGATTTGGCATCTTGCTTTGGAAGATTGAATGCGTGCTGCCAGCTAGCTTCTCCTAAAACGGCTCGCCCTTGACCGTGTTCGGATAATGGGGCGAGTTGCGACAAATCGATTTCAAGCGCTCCAATGCGATGCAAGCCGGGCATTTCGGTGCGTTTCCTATCAGCGAACTCAAGATTTATTGTTGAATTAGAGGTCATGTGACTACCTGTTGGGAGCCAAAGTTCACATATTCGGATAATTCGGGCCGTCGCCGCCCTGCGGGGTGAGCCAGGTGATATTCTGGCTCGGGTCCTTGATATCGCAGGTCTTGCAGTGCACGCAGTTCTGGAAGTTCACCACGAACCGCGGCTCCTTGCCCTCTTCTTCAACAACCTCGTACACACCTGCCGGGCAGTAGCGCTGCGCCGGCTCAGCGTACTTGGGCAGGTTGACACTCACCGGAATGCTGTCGTCCTTCAGACGCAGGTGACACGGCTGGCTTTCCTCGTGGTTGGTCATCGCAAAGGACACGTTGGTCAACCGGTCAAAGCTGATTTTGCCGTCCGGTTTCGGATAGTCGATGACCTTATGCTTATCAGCCGCCTCGGTCGCCTCGGCATCGGTTTTGCCGTGGCTCATCGTGCCAAAGAGCGAGAAGCCAAGGAGGGTCTGGAACCACATGTCAAAGCCACCCAGGGCCAGCGACACCAACATGCCCCACTTGGACCACATCGGCTTGACATTGCGGACTTTCTTGAGGTCCTTGCCGATCTCGCCGGTGCGCACTTTGGTCTCGTAGTCGTTCAGCTCATCCGCCGAGCGGTCTTCGCCGATGGCAGCGTGAGCTGCCTCGGCCGCCGCCATGCCCGAGAGCATCGCGTTGTGATTGCCCTTGATGCGCGGCACGTTGACCATGCCGACCGAGCAGCCCAGCAGAGCCACGCCCGGTGCCACCATCTTGGGCATCGACTGATATCCGCCTTCCGAGATTGCACGCGCGCCGTAAGCCACACGTTTGCCGCCCTCCAAAAGCTCAGCAATCATCGGGTGATGCTTGAAGCGCTGGAATTCCATGTAGGGGAACATGTGCGGGTTCTTGTAGTTCAGGTGCACCACGAAACCGACATAGACCTGGTTGTTGTCCAGGTGATAGACGAACGAGCCACCCCCGGCGTTGCCGCCCAGCGGCCAACCCATGGTGTGGGTGACGGTGCCTTCCTTGTGTTTGGCCGGGACGATCTCCCAGATTTCTTTCATGCCGACGCCGAATTTCTGCGGCTCTTTCCCGGCTTGCAGATTGTATTTGCCGATGATCTCTTTCGCGAGCGATCCGCGCACACCTTCCGAGATGAACACGTATTTGCCGTGCAGCTCCATCCCCGGCTCTGTGCCTTCACCGATCGATCCGTCGGGCTCGAGCCCGAACACACCGGCAACCACGCCTTTGACTTCGCCATTGTCGCCGTAAACCAGTTCCGAACAGGCCATGCCCGGGAAGATTTCCACACCCAGACCTTCGGCTTGCTCGGCCATCCAACGGCAGACGTTGCCCATCGACACGATGTAGTTGCCGTGGTTGTTCATCAGCGGCGGCATCGGGAAGTTGGGGATACGGATCTCGCCCGCCTCACCCAGCATGTAGAAATTGTCTTCCTTCACAGGCGTGTTCAGCGGCGCGCCCTTTTCCTTCCAGTCCGGAATCAGCTTATCCAGACCGCATGGGTCCAGCACCGCGCCGGACAGGACATGCGCCCCGACTTCCGAACCTTTTTCCAGCACCACGACGTCCAGATCGGCGTCGAGTTGCTTCAGGCGGATCGCCGCAGACAGGCCCGCGGGGCCTGCACCTACGATGACGACGTCATACTCCATCGCTTCGCGTTCGATCTCGGCCATCATGGCTTCCTTCTTACTTAGGTGGGGCTTTCACAAACTCTGTGTGTTCAGAACGTTAGGTCAGGCTTGGTAGCCAGAGCACGATCCAAGGGAACATCACAAGGCCTGCGATTGTTAGTGCGTCTGCGACGAAGAACGGCGTCACACCACGGAACACATCTTGTACGGAGATATCATCTCTGACACCTGCGACCACAAAGCAGTTCAATCCGATGGGAGGCGTGATGAGGCAGAACTCGGCCATCTTCACAACCAAAATACCGAACCAGATCGCACACATCGGGCCACTCATGCCAAAGGCACTGTCTGCGGCAGCCACTGTTTCGCCACCATTCAGCGCCATCACAGCAGGATAGACCACCGGCAAGGTTAACAAGAGCATGCCAATTGCGTCCATGAACATGCCAAGCACCGCATAGGCCAATAGGATCATGATCAGTGTCACCATTGGGTCTTGCTGCAAACCGGAAATCCAGTCCGAAAACGCGCCAGGAAGGTCCGCAAAGCCCAGGAAGCGCACGTAGATCAAAACGCCCCAAATGATGGTGAAGATCATCGCTGACAGTTTTGCCGTTTCCACAAGCGCGTCTTTCAGCTGACTCCAGCTCATTTTGCGGTAAAGCGCCATCAAGAAGACAACAAACGCACCCAGCGCGCCGCCCTCAGTTGGGGTACCCCAGGCTTTGTCGCCGATTGGGTTGTAGATGAAGAGAATGATAATACCGATCACAAAGAAAATCGGGAACGCAGCCGGCACGGCTTCAAAACGCTCGCGCCATGTAAAGCCTTTTACCGGTGGGCCAAAATTGCGGAAGGTCAAAGCCATGCCGACGATCAGCGCACCATAAACCACAGCCGAGAAAGCCCCCGGGATAAAGCCCGCCAAAAGCAGCTTACCAACGTCTTGTTCCACGATGATGGCATAGATCACCAAGATGGCCGATGGCGGGATCAAGCTTGCCAAGGTACCACCCGCAGCAACAACACCCGCCGCAAAGCGCTTGTCATAGCCCAGCTTCAGCATTTCAGGGATCGCGATACGCGCAAAAACCGCAGAGGTCGCAACCGATGCGCCAGACACCGCAGCAAAACCAGCTGTTGCAAAGACAGTCGAGACGGCCAAACCGCCTGGCAGCCAGCCAACCCAGCGTTTTGCCAATTCGAAAATCGCGCGGGTCAAGCCAGCGTAATAGGCCAAGTAGCCAATGAGGATGAAGGTCGGGATCAATGATAGAGCTTGGCTTGCAACTTTTGAGTGCGGCACCTGCCCCGCGGTCTTCAGAGAGATCGTAAGCGCTTTGCCAAACTGTTCAGGTGCATAGCCAAAGCGTGCCCAAAAAATCCAGATCAACCCGACCAGCCCTGCGAGGCCAGCCGCGAAAGCGACGCGCATCCCTGCAATAACAAGGAGCAACATTCCGGCGGATACCGCCAGTCCAATTTCAATCGGTTCCATAAGTAGTCTCACTACGTTTGGCTGCCAGAAACATGCTTCGCTTCTTCAGCGGCTTGTTCTGCAGCGCTTTGAACCAACGGTATTGCGATTGGTTCGCTTATGTTTAGGAAGAAGGCTTTGCCGTAAGCGTAGATTTGCAGGACCAGCCGCAAGGCAAGCACAGAAAAGGCCACTGGCGCCAAGAGTTTGGCAGGCCAAAGCGGCAGGGAAATATCGATGGAGCTGTCATTGCTCCACATTGGACGTGCGAAATCGAAACTTCTTTCGAAATGCGCCCATGACCCATAAATCAGCGCGATGACGAGGATGAAAATGGCAATCGTTGTCACCAATTCGAAAAGCCACAAAACCCGACCACGCAACCGGCCAACGAGAATGTCCATACGGATATGGCCACCGTCGCGCTGCGTGTATGAAATTGCCATGAAGGCAATCACTGGCATGATCTGCTCAATCCAATCGATATAGCCTGGAAGCGGTGCGTTAAAGAACATGCGCCCTGCCACGGAAACCGTTGCAAGAAGCATCAATGACAACGTCGCCAGACCGCAGACGATAGCCAACTGACGCTCAGTGAAATTGAGAGTTCGGTCTAACCGACTTAACAGTGAGTGATCTTCCAGAACAGAAGCTGAGCCTGCCATGAGAGTTTCCCCTTCATAAAAAAATTGCCAGCCCGTTAAAACGAGCTGGCGATCAGGGTTGACGTTTTACTGACGAACCTCAGACAGTGTCGCGTTGATCAGATCGATCAGCTCCTGTCCTGGTACGTTGATAGAAGACATTTTCTCAAGCCATGCGTCGCGCACTGGACCAGCGGCCATTTCGCGGAAAGCATTGGCTTGTTCATCAGAGAATGTCACTGGCTCGATGCCGTATTCTGTCATTGCGGCGTCCCAACGGTCAAAGATCTTGGCGTATTCTGCCAAGTAGTGCTGCAGAGCCTCATCGATAGAGGAATCCAGCGCTTCGCGGTGCGCATCAGACAATGCATCATATGCGTCTATGTTCACCACAACCGGGCAGTTCACAACGCCTGGGTTCAGGTTGGTTGTCCACCAGTCACCGTTTTCCAGAATGCGGTATGCGATATGCGCGTGTTCAGCGAAGGCAACGCTGTCCACAACGCCGGATTGCATCGCATTGTATGCTTCGGTCGCTGTCACAGAGGTTGGTACCGCACCGATTTCAGAGAAAGCCTGGCCGATACCGCCAGTCGCACGGATGCGCATGCCTTCAAAATCGTCCAGAGAGCTCGGTGCTTCACCAACACCAACTAGGTTATACTGCGGCATTGGGCTTGGCATGACCAGCTTTGCGTTCCAACGTGCAAGATCTTCGATGGTGGATGGGTGGTTGTAAACGGCCATGGAAACGGCAATCTCTTCTTCAAGAGAGCCAATGCCGAGGAATGGCAGTTCAAGTGCTGTGATTGTTGGGTTTTTGTCACGGTGATAACCCGCGCAGAACTGCGCCATTTCGAAGGCACCAATAGAGATACCGTCGAGGTTTTCGCGGTTCTTGGACAAACCACCGTAGGAAATATTCATAGTGAACTCACCGTTGGTTTTCGCCGACACGAGTTCACTCAGTTTTTCGATGTGCTCTGTGAAAGAACGGCGCTTACCCCATACGGATACATTCCATTCCGTGGCCGCGGCTTCCGTCGCAAAGGCCATCATTACAACACCACTCAGTGCTAGTTTTATGTTCATGGTCTCTCTCCCGATAGACATTGTTTGAACGCTCTTTACTTATGCGGAGCGCAACGCACTGGTATAAATGTTGGTGATGCGAAGTTCTCTTTCTGAGGTGCGCATCACCTTGGTATTCGCCGACCTTCAATCGCTTTGATTGGATAAAAAGCCGGCAAAATTCTATTAATCTTGGCCTCCAAGCTTCAGAGCTTTTGAGTGAGTTCTGGCACGGCATCGAAGAGGTCTGCGACTAGTCCGAAGTCTGCGACTTGGAAGATAGGGGCTTCTTCATCCTTGTTGATCGCGACGATCACCTTGGAATCCTTCATTCCCGCCAAATGCTGGATCGCACCGGAGATGCCCACCGCGACGTAAAGTTCTGGCGCCACGACCTTGCCGGTCTGACCGACCTGCAGATCATTCGCCGCATAGCCTGAATCCACCGCCGCACGGGACGCGCCAACGGCCGCACCCAGTTTGTCCGCCAGCGTTTCGATCAGTGCAAAGTCTTCTTCAGACCCAACACCCCGACCGCCAGAAACCACGATGCCCGCAGAAGTCAGCTCTGGACGATCGCTTTTGGCAACCTTGTTTTCAACCCACTCAGACAGACCTGGGTTGTCAGCTGCCGAGATGGTTTCCACGGAAGCAGAACCGCCTTCGCCCGCTGCGTCAAAGTTTGCAGTCCGGAAGGTTATGACCTTCTTCGCGTCAGATGATTTCATGGTCTGGATCGCGTTGCCTGCGTAGATCGGACGCTCGAAAGTCGCGCCGTCCACAACAGCCGTTGCGTCAGAGATGATCATCACATCCAGAAGTGCCGCAACGCGGGGCAGGATGTTTTTTGCGTCTGTGGTCGCAGGAGCAACGATGTGCTCGTAGTCGCCCGCCAGGGATGCGATCAAAGCCGCTGTTGGTTCCGCCAAGCGGTGACCCAAGGAAGCGTCTTCCGCAACCAGAACCTTGGACACGCCTGCGATTTTCGCCGCCGCGTCGCCCGCTGCTGCCGCAGAAGCGCCAGCCGCCAGAACCGTCACGTCACCCAGCGCTTGCGCTGCAGTTACTGCTTTTGCGGTTGCGTCCATCGCCAGCTCGCCGCCAGTGACTTCCGCCAGAAGAAGTACAGCCATTACACAGCCCCCGCTTCTTTGAGTTTCTCGATCAGCTCATCCACGGAGCCAACAGTGATACCAGCCGCGCGCTGCGCAGGCTCTTCGGTCTTCACCACTTCCAAACGCGGAGAAACATCCACGCCGTAATCCGCTGCGCTCTTTTCATCCAAAGGCTTTTTCTTTGCCTTCATGATGTTTGGCAGGGAGGCATAGCGCGGTTCGTTCAGACGCAGGTCAACCGTGACAATCGCGGGCATCTTCACAGAGATGGTCTGAAGACCACCATCCACCTCGCGGGTGATCTTGGCGCTGTTGCCTTCGACATCAACTTCAGAGGCAAAGGTCGCTTGTGACCAGCCCAGCAGTGCAGACAGCATCTGGCCGGTGGCGTTCATGTCGTTGTCGATCGCCTGTTTGCCGCAAAGAACCAGACCCGGTTGTTCTTCATCCACGATGGCTTTCAGGATTTTCGCAACGGCAAGCGGTTCAATGTCAGCATGCACGTCGTCTGTCGCCACAACCAAAATGGCGCGGTCTGCCCCCATCGCAAGCGCAGTGCGAAGAGTCTCCTGCGCCTGTTTCACTCCGATGGAAACGGCAACGATTTCGTCTACTTTTCCGGCCTCTTTCAGGCGGATGGCTTCTTCGACTGCAATTTCGTCGAAGGGGTTCATAGACATTTTTACATTCGCGAGATCCACACCGCTCCCGTCCGCCTTAACGCGAACCTTTACGTTGTAGTCAATCACGCGTTTGACAGGTACCAAGGCCTTCATGATGCGTCCTCTCTGAGCTGTTTCACATCCGTAAATTTTTTGTTTATTTTCAATCCACTAGCTGCTTCGCGCCCGTCGCAATCAGGCGCATGGCATGATCGTTTTGATCGCCCAACTGGTGGTCAATCATCACCAGACGCTTGGCGAAGTGCGCACCAGGGTATTCCCAGGTCATGCCAATGCCGCCATGCAGCTGAATGGACTCTTCCGACATCAATCTGCCCGCGCGTCCAATCAGGTTTTTCGCCATGGAAACATTTCGCTCGCCCCCGGGCTGACCGAATTGGCCAACAGCGGAGATCACAATCGAGCGGCATTGCTCAATCTCGATTTGCATATTCACCGCGCGGTGCTGAAGCGCCTGGAAGCTGCTCAGTGTTGTGCCAAATTGTTTACGTTGCTTGAGGTAATCCACAGTAAGATCTTGCAGAGCAGACATGGCACCTACCGCTTCTGCGCAAAGCGCAATGCGACCAAGATCAAGGGCACTTGTCAAAGAGGTCTCAGCATCCAAAGCAAGGCATTCAGCAGCCGTATTTTCCATAACCAGATCAGCAACGCCGCCGCCATCGACCATGGCCGCGCAGATCAGAACTGGATTTTCCAGAAAAAACAGTCCTGTACCGGATTCTGTCTTAGCCGCAACCACAACAAAATCAGAACCAGGCGCACCGTAGATTGCGGATTTGCGCCCGTTCAGACGCCAAACGCCGTCTTGCTCAACTGCAGTGGCTTCCATAGCGGACAAATCGCAACTCATATTCGGTTCATAGACCGCGAGTGCGGCGCGAGATTCACCGGAAATGATTTGCTCTACACGCTCATCCTGACCGTGGTCAGAAAGCACACGCAGCGCCAAAAGCGTGCCCAGCATTGGTTCCACACACAGGCTGCGCCCAAGCTCTTCAAAAACAACGGAGATATCTTCAGCGCTACCGCCAAAACCGCCTTTTTCTTCACTGACAAGAGCGCCGATTACACCAAGTTCGGCAAGACCGTTCCACATGTCTTGGAGGTGGTAGGGTGCTGTGAAGCCGGCTTCGTTACGCTTCTCAATGTCGTAGTTATCGCCCAAAAAACGGTTCAACGTATTGGACAGAAGTTGGTGATCTTCGGAAAGATTAAAGTCCATCGAATTAGTCCCGGAACATTTCTTTGGCAACGATGTTGCGTTGAATTTCATTTGAGCCGCCAAATATCGACAGCTTGCGATGTAGGAAGTAGACCTGCGCCGCTTGACCAGCGTCGTAAGGTACAGACATTTCGTTGTGGGACAGGCCGCTTGAGAGCGTCGCTGCGCGAGGGCCAATGGCCGAGCGATAGAGATCCTGAAGCTCTTGACGCACTTGGGTGCCCTTGAGTTTCAACATCGAGCTGCCAACACCACCAGCAGATCCATCCCTTGTTTCCGCGAGAATGCGCAGGTTCGTAATGCGCAGTGCTTCCAGATCAGCTTCAATTGCCGCAGCACGCGCTGCATAAATTGGGTGATCTGACAGTTGCATTCCGTCACGTTTGATTTCCTGCGCCAGCGTCTTGTAGCGTTCAAGATCCATGATCGAGAACCCAACCCCAGCGATGTTGGTGCGCTCGTGGGTCAGCAGGTATTTCGCGATCGTCCAGCCTTCGTTTTCGTTGCCAACCAGGTTTTCAACTGGCACGCGGACGTCTGTGAAGAAGACCTCGTTAACCTCATATCCACCGTCAATCAGACGAATTGGGCGCATTTCAACGCCAGGTGTGTCCAAATCAACGAGCAAGAAGCTAATGCTTGCCTGTGGCTTGCCTTCTGACGCAGTCCGCACCAGACAGAAAATCTTGTTGGCGTATTGACCAAGAGTCGTCCAAGTTTTCTGACCGTTCAGGACATATTCGTCCCCGTCCCGCTCAGCACGCATTTTCATGCTGGCCAGATCAGACCCTGCACCTGGCTCAGAGAAGCCCTGACACCACCAGTCCGACCCGTCCAAAATGCGCGGAAGCAACGTGGATTTTTGCTCTTCAGTTCCGAATTTGATGAGAACTGGCCCCATCATTGCAAGACCAAACGGTGGCATGCGCGGCGCACCGTGAAGGGCGGACTCTTCTGAGAAGATGTGGCGTTGCACGGCATCCCAACCTGGGCCGCCATATTCTTCTTCCCACGTCGTGGCCAGCCAACCCTTGGCGTTCAAAATCGCTTGCCAACGCATATAGTCATCGCGCGTCAGCTCGTTACCGGAAATCACCTTGCGAGAAATATCTTCCGGCAATTCGGACCGCATAAAGGCGCGAACCTCATCGCGAAATGCGAGTTCCGTTTCGTTGAATTCAAGATCCATTGCGAGCCTCTTTAGTTTAGATCGGCAAAACTGCCGTTAGAATCCGCCAGCTTTTGAAGCAGTGATGGCACTTGCCAATAATGCGGGTCTTCTTTTGCATAGGTTTCAATTTGCGCAACCAGCTGGGCGGCGCCCACGCGGTCTGCATAGTTCAATGGCCCGCCAAGATGACGCGGGAAGCCGTAGCCGAACAGGAAGACTGCATCGACATCGATTGGGCGTAATGCGATGCCTTCCTCGACCACGCGAGAGGCCTCAGAAATCATGGCTGTCATATATCGAGAAACGATTTCTTCATCGGAAACCGCGCGCGGTTCGATACCTTCAGAAGCACGAACTTGCTCAACGATTTCAACAACATCCGGGTTAGGTTCGCGCGATTTACTGTCGCCGTAAAGGTAGTAGCCGCGACCGGTTTTACGTCCGAACCAGCCGTTTTCGCAGATATGATCTGCAATGGTCACATAACGCTCTTCCGCAGGACGGGTCGGCGCTTTGCGTTTGCGGGTCGCCCAGCCGATATCCAGACCGGCCAGGTCGCCCACGGCAAATGGCCCCATTGCAAAGCCAAAGTCTTCAAGCGCTTTGTCGACTTGCTCAAAGGAGTTACCGTCCAACAGCAAATAGTCAGCGACCTTGCGGTAGTGTGCCAGAATGCGGTTGCCGATAAAGCCATCGCAGACACCAGAACGCACCGCAACTTTTTTCATGCGCGCGGCCATTGCCAATGCAGTAGCGACAACGTCATCTGTGGTTTTGTCTGCAACCACGACTTCCAGCAGTCGCATGATATGCGCGGGCGAGAAGAAATGCAGACCAACAACCGACTCTGGCCGTGATGTGGCTGCAGCAATATCGTTCACATCAAGGTAAGATGTGTTCGTGCCGAGAACCGCGCCAGGCTTGCAGATTTTATCCAGCTTCTGGAAGATTTCAGTCTTTACAGCCAGATCTTCAAACACCGCTTCTACAACGACATCGACATCCGAAAGGTCTGTTAGGTCAGCGCTCGCGCTCAATGAAGCAAGGCGCTCATCGCGAGCTTTCTCGCTGAGTTTGCCACGCTTTACTGCTGAAGCGAGGTTCTTCTCAATCGCTGCTTTCGCGTTGTCTGCACGTTCTGTCGAAGTTTCAAGGATCGTGACAGTGATGCCAGCCAAGAGCATAGCGGTCGCAATGCCGACACCCATGGTGCCGCCACCGATCACACCAGCTGTGTCGCAGGCGCGCGGCTGTGCACCGGCTTCTGGGAACTGACGCGTTGCGCGTTCGGCGCTAAAGGCATGGATAAGACCCTGACGATCTGGGCTTTCCATCAGTTCCAGGAACAGTTCACGTTCTAGCTTCGCGCCTTCTTGAATTGGCTTTGCCGCGTGCGACGCGGCCTCGACGGCTTTGATAGGTGCGATCAATTTCGGGCGTTTACGGTCGTATTTTTCCTGCGCTGCCGCAAGAACATCGACATCGATCTCAGCTGTGAGTTCGCCGGTCACGCGTGTTTTCAGGTCGCCTTCAATGATGTCGTTTGCCGCTTTCAGCGCTACATCACGCGGCGCGCCCTGACCGATCTGATCCACCAGACCAATTTCAAGAGCCTTTGCTGCGTCAACCTTGCGCCCACTTGTGATCAGGTCGATCGCAGTTTCAAGATCAACAAGACGCGTCAGTCGCTGTGTGCCACCCGCGCCTGGCAACAGGCCAAGTGTCACTTCTGGAAGGCCAAGCAGGGTACCCTTCAAAGCCACGCGCGCGTGGCTCGCGAGGCAAACCTCCAAGCCGCCACCCAAAGCGACACCGTGCAGGACAGTCGCAACAGGCTTTTCGCTTGTTTCGATCGCGTTCACAACTTCGGGCAGCGTTGGCAGCTTTGGCGTTTTGCCAAATTCAGTGATATCCGCGCCTGCAGAGATCGCTTTGCCTTCTCCATAAATGACGATGGCTTCGACATTTGCATCACCATTCAGTTCACTCAGTGCATCTACAATACCTTCGCGAAGCTTAAGGCCCAAAGCATTGACAGGTGGGTTATTCAGAATGATCAACCCGGCCTTGCCAACAACCTCGGTCCGCACCGCTTGTGTTTCGGAATGTGACATCGAAATAGTACCCTTTAGTCCAGACGCTCAATGATCATTGCGATGCCTTGGCCCACCCCGGTACACATGGAGAGGCACGCAAACCGGCAGCCGGTGCGTTCGAGCTGGCGCAGAGCCGTCAGAACAATCCGACCACCGGACGCGCCAAGCGGGTGACCAACTGCAATGGCACCACCATTCGGGTTCAGACGTTCGTCGTTCGGATTCAAATCCAGCGCTTTACAGCAAGACAGAACTTGACTTGCGAAAGCTTCATTGATTTCAATCAGGTCCATGTCGTTCATTGTCAGACCGGCACGCTCCAATGCCTTAGGAACAGCATAGGCCGGACCAATGCCCATAATGCGTGGTGGTACACCAGCGACGGCACCGGACACGATGCGCGCGCGCGGCTGAGCCTTGAGTGACTTTGACCCGATCATAAGTGCTGCAGCACCATCGTTGACACCGGAGGCATTCGCCGCAGTCGTCACGCCACCTTGATAGAGAGTGCGCAGGGAGGACATCTTCTCAAGGGACGTTTCGGGGCGTGGATGCTCATCGGCATCAACGATAGTTTCCTTGCCTTTGCGACCTTTGATCGTGATCGGTGTAATCTCACCTTCGAAAAAACCATCGGCACGCGCGGCTTCAAACTTTTGCTGACTGTTGAATGCGAACGCGTCACAGGCGTCGCGTTCAATTTCATACTCTTTGGCGACATTATCAGCGGTCTCTGGCATCGCGTATTCACCGAACATTTCGGCAATGCGCGGATTTGGGAAACGCGTTCCGATCGCTGAATCAAAAATCTTTGGTGCACGGTTCCAAGCGCTTTCAGATTTCGCCACGACGAAAGGCGAGCGCGTCATGCTTTCAACACCGCCAGCGAGGTACAGGTCGGCGTCGCCGACAGTTACGCAGCGCGCGGCATCCAGTACCGCAGACATACCAGAACCGCACAAACGGTTCACTGTCAGGCCACCCGCCTCGACGCGAATGCCGCTCAGCAATGACGCATAGCGTGCAATATTTCGGCTGTCCTCGCCGGACTGGCAAACGTTACCAAGGATAACATCTTCGATCCGATCACTTGGCAGTTCAGACCGCGCAACCACTGCAGACATAACCTGTGCAGCTAGGTCGTCGGGACGGATGCCGGACAACGCACCTGCATGACGCCCAAATGGGCTTCTCAAACCATCAAAAATATATGCTTCCAGCATCTAATAGCCAATCCTCTCGTAGGGCTTGCCGCTGCTTTGTCGCTACGGATCGCCGGTATAGGTGCGGGACCTCAGCATTACAGGGAGGTAACCATTGCAAACATGATGTTTCGCTATGCAGCCGAGGTGTCCGCTTAGCGAAATTGATAATTGTGACGACCACGTACGTCAACCCATTGGAAAAAATATCTAGTGACGGCTCTAATAATGAGGGCAAAAAAAAGAATTCGCTCGAACCATTGGTTTGGGCCAATGACTCCAAGCATATGGTTTTATTGATTTTATTTGAGAGTTGATAACGGACTTACGATACTCAAGCGAAGACGGCGCACCTAAACAGGATAAATCTTTCCCGGAAGAACCTACGCCCTCCGCAATCGGACACCTTACACAACCGATTCGGAACTAGGTACCCGTTCGCACTGCGAAATTCACTTGCACTTTCCTAAGTTGACGTTAAGGTTGGCGAAAAATTGCGTTATGAGAAAGTTGGCAGTTGATCGATGGACAATGTTCTGAACCAGGATGTAGAAAACGACCGGCAGTTTGTGACCGCGTTATCGCGCGGGCTCGCGGTATTGGAGTGCTTCAAGACCGAAGATCGCTATCTCTCCAACCTAGAGGTCTCCGCACGAACTGGTTTGGCACGCCCCACCGTTTCGCGTCTCACACATACTTTGACCAAAACTGGGCATTTGTATCGGGATGAAACTAGCGGCGAATATCGCCTTGCGGCTCGGGTTCTTGAACTTGGATTCAGCGTTATCGCCGCAGTGAACATTATAGAACGCAGTCGGGAAATCATGGATCGAGCTAGTGACGGTCCCAACCCTTATATCACGGTTGCCCTTGCGGAACGCAGCGGAACACGCGCAATATATTTGGCCACCAGCAGGTCCAGACAAGCCATCGCTATCACTATTGAAGTCGGCAGCCGACTTCCGATTTTCTATTCGGCTGTTGGGCGCGCCATACTAGCTGGCGAAACAAAGGAAAAGCGCGAAGAGATTTTGTCTGCGGGTATCAGAGAGTTCCCAGAACACAAGCAACGAATGGAACAGAGCGTTGATCAGGCAGTTCGGGACTATGAGACATATGGTTATTGCACAAGCTTCGGAGGCTGGAAAAGGGAAATTAACGCAATTGCTGCCCCCATAAGATCCCTGGACGGAACGTCTATTTATGGATTGAATATCGGGGGGCCGTCATTCTTGGTTGAACCTCAAATGCTGCATGGAAGTTACGGGGAAAAACTCAAACAAGCAGCCGCCGAGCTCGGAGGCGCATAGCAATTGTCAATCAATTTTGAGGCACCTAAAGGCTTGAGAAAGATCCGCTTTCCTGCAGAACTTGGCCCATTTCCCGTGCCGCCATTTGCAACTTTGGCAAAAGCAACTTTTGGGCCTGCTCAAAAGTTATAGCGCTCCGAAGATAAATTACATTGATTGCAGCAACGGCAGCCCCATTTACCAAAATCGGCACACCCATCCCTTCAATTCTATTTTGAAATTCGCGCTCCCTATACGCTTTGTCTGTGGTTGCAAATCCCTGCTCCCGGACAGTGTTTAGAACAGTATTCAGCGCGACTGGTTCGCCAGGCAGAACAGTTCCTGAATCGAAACCATTTCCAATCCGATCAATTAATTCTTCCCTTTCCTCTTCGGGGCAATAAGCGAGATATGCAAGCCCGAGTGACGTTGGCAAGATAGGGGCGCGATGGTTTGGTTGGCGATTGAACGACAATGCACCACCAAAACGGGATGACGAAATAATCATCATTTCATCGCCATCCCGCACTGCCAAATCTGAGGGCCAATCGATAGTCTCACAAAGGCTTTTCAGGGGTAGTGAAAGGTGGCCAGAAATTACTTTGTGTTTAACAAACCCTGAACTTAGTCCAAGAGTTTTTCCAGTAGGTCTATATATTCGATCATGATCCTGCAAAACGTAGCCAGCATGAATCAGAGTTTGCAGCATTCGGATCGTGGTCGCCTTATCCAATCCTGTTTCTTCGACGATATTGGACACTGAGGCTTTTTCGCCAAGTTGGTTCGTAGCATTCAAGACATCCAAGACTCGGAGTGACGCAGTTACCGGTTTGTATGATGTCATTTTCACTCCTGAATTTTTTAGATGCGACCTTGCCCTGACGCCCGTTGCAACATGTCTACGCGCGCGCCGTTGATCCAACCAGGCATATCAACCTAAGACTCCCGCTGACCGCAATTCTGAAATTTCCCTTTTTGAAAGATTCAGCCTGCGTTCCAAAACCTCAGCTGTGTCTGCTCCTAGTGTGGGCGGCGCTTTTAGGTAAGCGGCAGGTGTTGCACTCATTTGCACCGGAAATGCGACCGTCGGAATTTTCTGACCATCTTTTCGATCCAAATCTATTCGCATTCCCATTTCCTGAACTTGCGGATCATCGAAAACGTCTGAAATTGAGTTGATCGGACCCGCAGGAACACCACAATTTTCCAGCAGCATCAGTATTTCGGAACGTGTGAAGCAGGACAGGAAATTAATGATCTCACTTTCCAAAGCATCACGGTTCAAAATACGCATTTCATTTGTAGCAAAACGAGGATCTTCGGCAAATCCAGGGGGAGCGATTTCCTTGCACATCGCTGCGAATTGACGATCGTTTCCGCAAGTAATGATGACGTGCCCATCTGCCACCGGGAAAACCTGGTAGGGCACGACGCTAGGATGCTTGTTTCCCATCTGCTTCGGAACTTGACCTCCAATTAGAAAACTTGCCCCTTGATTGGCGAGCATTGCGACTTGAGACGCCATTAGAGAGCAGTCCAGGTGCTGCCCTTCACCGGTGACCCTTTGGTGGTTTAGAGCAGCCAAAATTGCTACAGCGGCATACATGCCAGTGAACAAATCGCAGACCGCCACACCAGCTTTCAACGGCTCGCCTTCATCAGAATTCCCAGTGATACTCATCAAGCCGCCCATGCCTTGCAGCAAGAAATCATACCCAGGGCGGTGGGCATACGGCCCTGACTGACTAAACCCGGTAACAGAGCAATAAACAATTCTCGGATTGACCTCTTTTATGCTGTCATAGTCCAAGCCATATTTTTTAAGGCCACCAACCTTGAAATTTTCAACCAATATATCTGCCTCGGCAGCAAGCCGTTTTATCAGTTCCGCGCCGTCAGGCTTGGAAAGATCAATGCAGACAGATTCCTTATTTCGGTTGGCACAGGTGTAATAAGCCGCGTCACGTCGATTGTTGACTTCGTCGTCTACAAACGGGGGCCCCCAAACCCGCGTGTCATCACCCCCTTTGGGGTTTTCAATCTTGAATACCTCAGCACCAAGGTCCGCAAGAATTTGTGTTGCCCAAGGCCCTGCAAGGACACGGCTTAGGTCAAGTACTTTCACACCTGCGAGAGCGGTGTTGGGGTGATTGCTGGATGACTCCATGAGAAGTGCCCTCTCGATTAATCGGTATCGTTCGTTCAAAAGGTGCAAATTCATAAAAACGCCAGCTATAAGCAGTAGCTAAGCTCACCTAATGAACTATTGGTTCACTGGGTGAATGCCACTCCTTCAGACTAATTGCAAGTGATTCCTCGACTCTGAAATTCGGCACTACCCTAGGTTGGGCCTCCCCAATTGATCTGGTCCGCCCCTATGTTTAGGAAACGGAGGACCAAGAATGGCGAACAAGCGACCGAAGCCAGAAGAGATAGTCGCCCGTGATTTTCTCACAAGGCATTGATGTATATCTGTTTTACCTTGCTGGGAAGTATTGTGAATCGCAAGGTTTCGGGTGATTTTCTGTGAAAACCTTGTGATTTCGTACTCGCATGCGCGAGAGGGATTCCGGTCCTTCGCGGATTATGGTGAGCTGCTGGGGACAGCAACCGATGTTGGGGAAAACCATGCGTCCGAAGAAGCCCGAGCCGTCGAGCCACGATCTGTTCCGCTCCTCGCTGGAGGCGATCCTCGACTCCGGCACGAACTATCCGTCTGACCGAACTGATCGACTGGAATCGCTTCGACGATGCGTTCGGGCGGTATTACCACGACCGCAAGGGTCGGTGTGGCTTGCGCACCCGGCTCATGGTCGGGCTGCATCTTATCAAGCACATGAAGGGGCTCTCGGACGAGGAACTCTGTGCGGTTTGGGTGGAAAATCCGTATTTCCAGGCCTTCTGCGGCGAGACGCATTTCCGGCACCGGTTGCCTTTCGACCGAGCTTCGATGCCGCGCTGGCGCAAGCGGATCGGGGCCGACGAGATGGAGCTCTTGCCGGCCGAGACGCTCTCGGTGGCGGTGCAGACCGGCGCAGTAAGCGAGCGGCAACTGTCGCGGATCACCGTGGACACGACCGTTCAGACCAAAGCTGTAGCGCACCCGACCGACAGCCATCTGTTGCTTCGCGCTACCGAATGGCTGAACCGGCTGGCGAGGCGCCACGGGGTGAAGCTGCGTCAGTCGTTTTCCAGGCTGATGCGGCAGGCCGGGCGCGCGGCCTCGCGGCTTCTCAATGGTCGCGGTCACAGGCAAGGCCTGCGCTGGCTGCGAAAGATGCGCACCTGGCTTGGTCGCCTGACGCGGGATATCCGCCGCAAGATCGACGGAATGTCAACGCCGGAGCAAAAATCCCCAAAAGTGCCGGAGTAAAATTCCAGTGTGAGCGATACTTGAACCGCGACTTTTGTTGGCTTCAGGGTAGGGGTATCACCGCAATTCCTCCAACATCTTTTCTCTGAAGACCTCCGCCGGTGTCTTCCATCCGAGGCACTTGCGGGGCGTGTTGTTGAGGCGGTCACAGAGCATCTTCAGGTCGTGATCTTTCATCGTCCTGATGTCACGCTTGCGGGGCAACCATCTTCGTACCCGGCGGTTGGTGTTTTCAACGGTGCCTTTCTGCCACGGACTGGATGGATCACAGAACCAGGTCTGCGTTCCGATCTCAGCCTGTAGGTGCGGCCAGCTGACAAACTCGCTTCCGCGGTCAAACGTGATGGATTTCTGCGCTAGGTGGGGCAGGTCACGGACAGCTTTCATGATCTTTCCCATGACAGGCTTCGTGCGCTTGTTGGGGTTCTTCAACAACACTGTGAAGCGGCTAACGCGCTCGACCAGCGATGTGACATTAGATTGTCCAAGCTTCTGTTTGAACAGGATCAAGTCAGCTTCCCAATGACCAAACTGGCGTCTGTGGGCAACATCATCAGGTCGAAAGAGAATGCTGACATCTCGATCAAATTTTGGAGCCTGACGCTTTCTGGCACGACGTGGTCTACGGGACTTGCGATGCTCAGGCAGATACCACCACAGCTCCTGTGCCATACCTTCCTTGGAATAGATGTAGCGGTAGATTGTTTCCTGGCAGACACGCAGCTTAGCACCTTCATAGATCATCCGATTGCCAATCTGCGCGGGCGTCCAGCCATTCATAAGGCGCGCGATGACACGCTGATGTGAACTCACGGTGAAGTGCAGTTTCTGATATGTCTATTTATTCCAATCGGTTCTGAATTTCCATCAGCTTAGTCTCGAAGATCTCCGCCGGGGTGTAGTAGCCCAAGCACTTGCGCGGTGTGGACTTGAGGCGATGGCAAATCGACCTCAAATATCGATTTGTCAGCGCCGTCGGTTCGGTTGATCTGGGGAGATACCGCCGCAATCTGTTGTTCGTGTTTTCCACGGTACCTTTCTGATACGGCGCTTGTGGATCACAGAACCACGCATCCGCTCCGATCCCGGCTTTGAGGTGCTTCCAGGCGGAGAACTCGGTACCGCGATCGAAGGTGATCGATTGACGCGCATCGGCGGGCAGGGGAGCCAGGCCCTGGATCAGTGCCTCCATGATCGGTTTGGACTGGCGGTCTTCGTTACGCATCACGACAGCGAAGCGGCTGACGCGTTCGACCAGCGACGTCACGTTGACCTTCCCATGTTCCTTGCGGAACATCATCAGATCGCATTCCCAGTGGCCGAACTCAGCGCGTGCTGAGATGCGGTCAGGCCTGTGTGACAGGCTTTGAACGTCGAAGATATGCGTTCGATTGTGCCTGCGGTAGCCGCGTGGCCTGCGACGTCGGCGATGTTCGGGCAGGTGGCGAAAGAACTGCTCCTCGCGGCCATCTTTGGAGTATGCAAAACGATAGATCGTCTCATGGCTCACACGGATCGGACGGCGTTCAAGTCGCATGCGTCCGGCTATCTGTTCAGGCGACCAGCCAGCTCTGAGCCTGTCCTCGATGGCAGCCTTGAGTTCAGGATGAACGACCATCTTGCGATGAACAGCGCGACGCTTCTCATACATGTCCTGAGCGTTCAGAGCGTAGTATCCATTCAGCTCCGGCAATTCGTCGTCTGTGTATCGGTTCAGCTTGATGTCTCGGTAAATCGTGGAAGGGTCACGGCCCAATCTATCCGCGATCTCCGAAACCGGCATTTTCGCTTCAAGCCACTTTGCTAGCTTGCGTCGTTCGTCCAGCTTCAGGTGACAGTAGTGGTGTCCCATTCTTCATACTCCATGCAACTCTCTGTATTCGTAAAGAATTTGCACTTCGTTTGTGAATCCACCGGTGTTGACTCAAGGGTCGTTGCGACGGTTTCCGCTATCTCAGTTTCATCATCTCTTCTCGGAATACTTCCGTTGGAGTTCGCCATCCGAGGCACTTTCTGGGTGTCTCGTTGAGGCGGTCACAAATCGCCTTCATGTTGCGATTTGTGAGAGCCGCCACTTGCGTATCCCGCGGTAAATATCTGCGCGCCCGTTTGTTCAGCTCTTCAACAGATCCTTTTTGCCAGGGCGCTTGCGGATCACAGAACCAGCTTTCGGTTCCGATTTCTGTCTTCAGCCGCCGCCAGTCTCGAAACTCAAAACCACGATCAAATGTGATCGATTTACGCGCGGGCTGGGGCAGGGGTTCCAGAACATTCAAAATCGACGTCATGACATGTTTCGAGCTGCGGTTGTTGTTCCTGAACAAAACCGCATATCGGGTTTTCCGCTCGACCAAGGACGCCACATTCATATTGCCGGTCTTCTTCTCAAAGATCATCAGATCACCTTCCCAATCGCCAAACCTCGTGCGGGTCTTCACGTGGTCTGGGCGTTGATGGATCGAACGCTCTGGCGGAAACACCTGGCCGCGCCGGCGTCTGGCATATCGAGGCAGCCGTTTCTTTCTCCGGCTGGGCAGGTAGCGGGCAAGCTGTGCGGATTGGCCTTCGGCGCTATAGACATACGCGTAAATCGTCTCATGACTGACGCGGATGGGTTGGTTGTCGTGACCAAGACGGCCCGCGATCTGCTCCGGTGTCCAGCCTTCGATCAACCGATCAACCACATGAGCGCGCAGGTCATCCAGGCGGATCAGTTTACGGCGCCGCGCTCGCCGATCTGACGCATTTCTTTGGGCATTCACACCGTAATACCCACTTAGATACGGCAGTTCTCCGTCGGCAAAATGATTGCGTTTGATCTCACGGTAGATCGCCGAACGATGGCGGCCCAGGTGGGTTGCTATCTTGCTCACCGCCATCTTTGCATTCAACATATCCTCAATCGCGCGACGTTCACGCAAATCCAACTCTGTGTGTGCCAATTCCATTCTCCTTGCTTTTCAGCAAGATAGGGAATTTGTCGCAACCCACGTGTGGATGCCCCGGTCTATGAGAGGGAAGTTTCGAGGTCTGGATAGCATGATCGGGTGCTGTCACGTGTCCGGCCTGTTTGTGCGGTGCAAGTGACCGCTGGCCCTTATGGAGATGCGCGAGCTCGGGTCCAAATCAGTTTATCGGGCTCAAAGCCGCGAAGGGTTGCACTGGTTTTCCCAAACTCGATCTCGTCGATCCGCTTTCCTTATTCGATCCTTTCGTCCTCACATACCTGCCGGAATCCGGGATCTGCGTTACACAGCAGCGCCCGGAATTCGGTATTGTTGGCCTGTCGTCAGCATTGCCCAAAGCCGTCTCGCCATACGATTTGCCAATGCGACCGCCACGACCATTCTGGGCCGTGTCTCAAGCATACGGGCGAGCCAGGGTTCGACACAACGCTTTCGTCGTTCAATCGAGTTGATCACAGACATCGCACCGATGATCAGTAGCCGCCTCACATCCTTCTGGCCCATCTTTGTCACGCGTCCCAGCCGTTCCTTGCCACCAGTGGAATGTTGCCGAGGAACGAGACCTAGCCACGCAGCGAAATCGCGCCCGCTTCGGAAGTTCTTCACTGGCGGGCAAAAGGCTTCAACCGCCATCGCAGACATCGGACCAACGCCGGGCATGGTTTGCATCAATTGTGCGTCGTGAGAGGACCTGGCATGTGCCTTGATGTCCAGATCGAGAGCAGAGACCTGTTCGCTAATCGTTGCGATCTGTTCCAATAGGCGCTCTGCCAAGGATCGGGCCAGTTCCGGCAACGCTACGACCTTTTCGTCGACCTCACGCCTAAATGTGTCTGGATTGCGGATTCTGAGCCGAAGGATAACCCCGAATTCCGCAAGATGCGCACGCAACGCGTTGATAGTTTGCGTTCGCTGACGAACGAATGTCTCCCGAGTGCGAAACAGCATTGCCTGAGCCTGCTGCTCCGGGGTCTTAACCGGTACAAACCGCATTGATGGCCGCAAGGCCGCTTCCGAAATGGCTTCAGCATCAACAGCATCACTCTTGTGCCGTTTAACGAACGGCTTCACGTAAGCAGCTGGTACCAGCCGCACCTCATGACCCGCAGAATGTGCTTCTCGACCCCAGTAGTGAGCCGATGCACATGCTTCCATCGCAACAATGCAAGGCGGTATCTCCGCGAGAAATCTGGCGAACTGGGCACGGCTCAGCTTTTTTCGCAGCAAAACTTCACCGGTGGATGTGACACCATGAACTTGGAAAACGCGTTTCGCCAAGTCGACACCAACAATGAATAGTTCAGTCATTTCTTCCTCCTGCAATTTACCCGAGCAGAAACTACTCGGACGGTTCAATAATGAACCGGCAGGAGGGGCATCCAATCCATCAGTTTAGAATGTGCCGGCTACACAAACAAAAAACTGATAAGGTTTATTATGTAAAATTGGGATACTTGAATGGTGTTTTTGGCGACTGAGCCTCAGGGGTCATGGTGAAGTGAGACTTGGCCCGGCGCTGTTACTTTGACGCATCGCGAATGCGAACACCCATAGCCCCGCAAGCACCAGACTTAACAATGCGTTCCAACTGGCCATCGACAAAGTTAGAAATTCCCATGCCACCTGATCGCACATGACTAAGTTAGATGCCCCATCGGTAGACAAAAGGTCCTCGGCCGACATTGAGCTCATGTCGAGCCCGGATCCCGTACAGGACGTAGGCCCTTCCCACCAATCCCGTTCGACACCCGTGTGGAAGACGCCGAGTGCCGCAGTCGTTGCCGCAGAAGCTGCGCCGATGAGCAAGAGTGGAATTATCGGTAGCCCCATCGTCAAAAGCAGACCCATGCCGATTGCAACTACATGCGGATACCGCTGCCAAATGCACATCGCGCAGGGTGCATAGCCCAAAGCCTGAAACACGAAAGCTGCAAAGAGCAAAGCCGCCGACCCAGCAGCCGCGAGAAGACCAATTTGTTTTCCCGAATAGCTCAAGCTTTAATCCGTTCATGACAGCAATATCGCCAGAGGCTGAAGATGCATTTGCACTCAACCTCCGATCGCTTGACTATCTCCGCAATGCTATGTTTTCACGAATAATATTGTATCGGTTTGTAAAGTTGACGCGTCGCAAGTTGAGACGGTATGATTGACCGCCAATGCGACCCCAATTTACGGCTGAGGATGGACACCAAGAAGCAATCAACGCTATTGACGATCGGTGCGATCTTAGCGGGTTACACTGCCCTCCGTACGGTGCCCTCTTTGCTGCCCGAAAGGCTCGAACTCGTTCCGCTCGACACTCCGATTGGTTTTCGAAAATATGTGGCGGGAGAGACTTCAGGCGGATTTGACCCATTCGTAGGTTTGGGCAACGTTGACAGTGCTGAGGCGACAGCACGGAAAGCCGCGGCCCTGAAGAGGGTTTCCGAAGATATTTGTGGTGCGCTCTATGGGGGTCTTGAAACGACTGCATCGAAGATTCCGATGGCCTCGTTCTCAGATTATTACTGTCCTTTCTGCCGAGTGCAAACCAAACGTCTGGCGGATATGTCACAAGAGATGGATGACGAGGTTGTGGTCGCATGGCATGAGCTTCCGTTGCTCGGAGATAGCTCGAACCTGGCCGCCAAAGCCGCGTTAGCGGCAAAACGACAAGGGGCCTACGTCGCGTTCCATGAGAGGTTGATGAAGAGCCCATTTCAAGCAACGCCCGAGTATCTCCGTCGACTTTCGGATGATCTTGGTGTTGATGGCACCCAATTGGTTGCCGACATGGAAAGCGCCGAGATTGCCCAAGAACTGGAAAATAGTGCGGCTCTTGCCCGGGTCTTTGCCTTTGTAGGCACACCTGCGCTTGTGATTGGTCGTACCGTCGTTCAAGGCCAGATCAGCGACAAAATGATCGGACAGATCGTCGAACTGGAACGCGAAGAAGGTTGGGGCGTGGTATGTGTTTCAGTGTAGAGCCTAATTGGATTTGCCATGCCCGTCTCCTTCGGGGCCTTAGGAACTGTCGCAAAAATTCCGCCGCCAATAGGTTGGCCCAGGGATCTGCGCCTGCTTTTGAGCAACAACGACGAAAGCGCCCCAAATGATGTTGCGAGCCCCGTGGTGTCTTGTTTTGGCGTTGATGGCGTGTCTCTGGGCATCCATGAGCGTCGCAGCGTCAACTGATACTTACGAGAACACGGCGATTTCAGCGCGGCTTATCTCTGTCGAAAATGGCGTTGCGACGAATTCCGGAACTTTGTCACTCGGCCTCGACATCAAGCTGGCCGAGGGCTGGAAAGCCTATTGGCGCTCACCCGGCGAGGTCGGTCTGCCGCCTGAAATCTCGTGGGATGGATCGACAAACCTGGCGACGGCACAGATACTCTGGCCTGCGCCTGAGCGTTTCACAGCATTCGGGATCGAGAATTTCGGGTACAACAAACGTGTTGTCCTTCCCATCCAGGCGGTTCTTGAAACAGCCGGACAGGCGGTCGAGCTTCAGGCGGGAGTCACGCTGTTAACCTGCTCGACCGTGTGCGTGCCCCATGATTTCAACCTAGCTCTGACGATCCCGGCTGGCGCTGGAATTGATGCGGCCTCCGCTGCGCTTATCTCCGAGTTTGCCGAACGGGTGCCGCTTGGTCCCGATGCGGCTGACATCGAGGTCGAGACGGCTGTAATCGCCGATGGCGCGCTCTACGTCACAGCGCGCAGTGCAAACGCCTTTGTGAACCCGGACGTATTCCCGGAAATGGGACCGACATTTACCTTCGGAAAGCCGGACATCCGAACGAATAACGCGGGAACGGAACTTTGGGCAAAATTGCCCCTCTTGGCCAGTGAAGAACAATTGCCACCGTTGCAAGTTACGGTGACAGACGGGTCACGCGCCGTGACGGCCATGCCTGAGTGGTCAAATACCGTCCCGGATGCGCCTTTCGAGCTTGTGGCGAACCTGCCTGATCTGGCGCAGATACTGGCGATCGCCGCCTTTGCTCTCCTCGGTGGTTTGATCCTGAATGTCATGCCCTGCGTTCTGCCCGTCCTGTCCATCAAACTGACATCGGTTCTCAATCATGGAGACAAACCATCACACGAGGTTCGGAACGGATTCCTGATGTCGGCGCTTGGCGTGCTGGTGTTCATGTGGGTGCTGTCCGCTGGAATTTTGGTCTTGCAGTCCGTCGGGATCACGGTGGGATGGGGTCTGCAATTCCAAAACCCTATTTTCCTGACAATCATGTTTCTGGTCCTGACTGTCTTTGCCGCCAATCTGTTCGGGATATTCGAGATTTCGCTGCCTTCCGGGTTACAGTCGCGGCTGGCCAGATCAAGCGGTCGGGACGGTTACATCGGGGATTTCGCGACGGGTGCCTTTGCTGCGGTACTGGCAACGCCCTGTTCAGCCCCCTTCCTTGGGACGGCGGTGGCCTTTGCCCTGTCCGGTCGCCCAATTGATGTCATCATTGTGTTCACGGCTTTGGGCCTTGGGCTGTCCCTGCCCTATCTGCTGTTTGCCTGGAAGCCCGGCATGGTCCGACTGTTGCCCAAGCCCGGCCGATGGATGCTTGTCGTTAAGTGGGTGCTTGCCGGTCTTTTGGCGGGCACCGCGATCTGGCTGCTCTGGGTCCTGATGGGCGTGTCGGGAGTCCGGGTTGCCGTCTCGGTTCTAGTACTTGCAGTGTTCTTCGTTCTCTTTGCCACCATTCGGCTGCCAGGGAGATTTACGCGACCTGCCGCGCTGGCTGCCGTTGCCGTTCTCAGCCTTGCACTTCCGGGTACCATGGCCCCCCCGCCAACGATAAAAGAGATTGGTCAGGATTGGGTCACATTCGACCGCTCCGAAATCCCAAGACTGATCTCTCAGGGCCAGACGGTCTTTGTCGACGTCACCGCAGATTGGTGCCTGACCTGCAAGGCAAACAAGACGCTTGTTCTGGACCGAGTGCCGGTCGTTGGCCGATTGCGAGACGAAAAAGTCGTCGCAATGCAGGCCGACTGGACGCGGCCCAATCCCGATATTTCGCGATATCTGGAGGCCCACAACAGGTTTGGGATACCCTTTAACATCGTCTATGGGCCGAATGCGCCGGACGGGATCATATTGTCCGAAGTCCTGACATCTGACGCTGTTCTAAACGCATTGGACGCCGCCGCGCTCGCCGTAGACAAATAAGGTCAGGATCCTTTGGCGAGGTCCTCCAGTATAGGACAGTCTGGCCGATGATCGCCTTGGCACGCGTCAACGAGGTGCGATAGCGTCTTTCGCATTGACTTGAGTTGGGCGATTTTGCTGTCAATGGCCGTAAGATGCTCTTTCGCGACCGATTTTACTTGCGCGCTTTCCCGCGTCTCATCTTCATATAGACCAAGAAGCGTGCGGCAATCTTCAATCGAAAAACCCAGTGTTCGGGCACGGCCCAGGAACGCCAGCTTGTGAATGTCGCTCTCCCGAAAGGCGCGGTACCCGTTATCGCTGCGCAGCGGTCGAACAAGACCGATATCCTCGTAGTAGCGGATTGTCTTTGGTGGCAAGCCCGCGCGTTCTGATACTTCCCCGATATTCACCTTGGTCTCCTATTCTGCTGGCTGCGTTGTGAGTTTCGTTGCAGGTTGATGGGGCGCGTCACCTTCTGCCATCGTCGGTTTGATACGGCGCAGACGAAGCGCATTGCTCAGAACCGATACCGAAGACAGCGCCATGGCCCCGGCGGCAAAGACGGGTGACAACAGCAGCCCAAAGCCGGGATAGAGTGCGCCCGCCGCAACAGGGATAAGCGCAACATTATAGCCAAAGGCCCAGATGAGGTTTTGCCGGATGTTGCGCATGGTCGTGCGAGACACTTCAATGGCGTTCACCACGCCGCGCAAGTCCCCGGACATCAACACCACGTCGGCACTTTCAATGGCCACATCCGTGCCGGTTCCGATCGCGATGCCGACATCGGCATGGGCCAGCGCTGGTGCGTCGTTGATGCCATCGCCGACAAAGGCGATCTTGCGATTACCCTCCCGAAGCTCATCCAGCGCTGCAACTTTTCCATCTGGAAGCACCCCTGCAACGACGTGGTCGATCCCGACTTCGCGGGCAATCGCGTCTGCCGTGGCCTTCTTGTCGCCAGTGATCATGGCGACTTTGATTCCGCGATCATGCAGGGCACTGATGACATCGGCGCTGGAGGATTTAACCGGGTCAGAAACAGCAATCACTGCCGCAAGGGATCTATCAACGGCGGCAAAGAGCGCGGTACGTCCCTTGTCAGCCAATGCCCGCTCCCGATCTTCCAACGGGCCAATGTCGATGCCTTGCTGTGCCATGAAGCGATCGGCGCCGACACATACTTTGCGACCCCGAACAAGAGCTTCAACGCCGTATCCCGTCACGGACCGGAAATTCGTTGCATCCGGCCAGGACACGCCTTCGTATTCCGCAGACTTCATAATGGCTTCGGCCACGGGATGCTCGGATTGCGCTTCGACAGATGCGATGAGGGCGAGTGTCTCTGCACGATCAAAGCCATCAGTCGTAATGAGATCGGTCAGGCTTGGCTGACCTTGTGTGACGGTTCCCGTCTTGTCGAGCGCAACAATATCAACTTCGTCCAGATGTTGCAGCGCATCTCCCTTGCGAAAGAAAACCCCCATTTCAGCGGCGCGCCCGGTGCCCACCATGATTGAGGTGGGCGTGGCCAATCCCATGGCACAGGGGCACGCAATGATCAAAACGGACACGCCGGCGACCAGGGCAAAGGTCAGGGCTGGATCAGGGCCAACCAGAAGCCAGACACTCACCGTCGCCATCGCCAAAACCAAAACGGCTGGTACGAACCACATCGTCACACGATCCACCAACGCCTGGATAGGCAGCTTCGCGCCCTGCGCTTCTTCCACCATACGAATGATCTGGGCGAGCGTGGTATCGGCCCCGACCCGAGTGGCCGCGATGGTCAGGCTACCGATTCCGTTCACGGTGCCGCCGGTCACTGGATTGCCCGCCGTTTTCGGAACGGCAAGGGGTTCGCCAGTGATCATGCTTTCGTCGACATTGCTTGACCCGTCTGCCACGTCGCCATCGACGGGCACCCTTTCACCGGGACGCACCAGGACCAGATCCCCGATCCGCAGTGCCTCGATCTCAACCTCGCTGGCCTGTCCGTCGCTCAGAACCCGCGCTGTCTTTGCCTGCAAGCCCAAAAGCGCCTGTATGGCGGCACCGGTCTTACCCTTTGCGCGGGCTTCCAGAAAGCGCCCCAGCAGGATAAGCACGACAATGACCGCAGCCGCCTCAAAATAAACGGCTCGAACGCCGTCGGGCAGCAGGTCGGGCAAAAACGTCGCCACGACTGAATAGCTCCATGCCGCACCCGTGCCGAGTGCGACAAGGCTGTTCATGTCCGGAACACGTCTGAGCAACGCCGGAATGCCTTTTTCGAAAAAGCGCCAACCCGGTCCAAACAGAACCACCGTAGCAAGTGTGAACTGGATCAACCAAGAGGTCTGGATGCCGATTGTACGCTCGACTAGGGCCTCGAAGCCCGGGATTGTGTGTTTGCCCATTTCCAGAATGAACATCGGAACGGTCAGGATAGCGGCAAATACGACGCGGCGCGCCAGTGCCTGTGCCTCGTCGGCCTTGCGTTCCGATCGGCTGACCCGTGCATCTGCATCTGCAACTTCGGCAGGGTATCCTGCAGCCGTGCTGATCCCGGCGATTTCTTTAGGTGTGATGACATCCGGCAGATAGCGGACTGCCGCCGTTTCGGCAGCGAGATTGACGGCCACGTCCAAAATACCCTGCGCGGCCTTTTGGGCCTGTTCAACCCGACCCACACAGGATGCGCAGGACATCGCCCCCACATTCAACGTGACCCGGGCCGTTCTGGCCGGATAGCCAGCAGCTGACAGGGCCTCGATTGCGGCACCTGTGGCGGCAGGAGCATCACTTTCGAACCGCGCCGCCTCATTGGCAAGGTTCACGCTTGCGCCCGAAATACCAGGTACATCATTCAGGGCATTCTCGACCCTTACCACACATGACGCACAGCTCATCCCGGTGATTGAAAGCTGTATGGAACTGGAACCAGTCATCAAAGCATCCTCTACCAAGTTGCTTTCAATCTAAGGCTTCCAGTTACAGGAAGCTCAAGAGGGGAACCAAATTTTTTGCGGTCAAAAGTGTCTTGACCTTCCCGCCAGTGGAACCAGCAACAGTCAGGTCGAGTTGCAAATGAAGACCCTCATGATTTTTTCCGTCCCGAAAATGACCTGTGGACACTGCATTTCCGCTATTGAAAAGGGAATCAAAGCGAAAGGCCCGTCGGCCGTCATTGCGACCGATCTGGACCTTTACCTCGTCACTGTCCAAAGCACATTGGAACAGGCCGCCGTGCGGCAAACCATCGTTGACGCAGGCTACGACGCTTCAGTCGCGTAGGCTTGTCCTTATTCGGCGGCCCGGGCCTGATCGACAAGTTCGATCATCTGGTCCGCCTGAATCAGGCCCGGCGCAAGACTGTCGCCGATCACGAATGAAGGTGTGCCACTGAACCCCAGCGATTGCGCAAGCCGCATGGAAGTTTGAATGTGCTCTTCAATTTCCGGTGCGTTCATGTCGCGACGCAGCTGTGCAACATCAAGGCCGATGTCTTCCGCAACGCGGATAATCGTTGCTTCCTCAGCGCGTTGCTTTAACTGCATCATTGCCCAGTGGAATTCTTCATACTTGTCCTGATTGCGCGAAGCCAATGCCGCGCGGGCAGCAAACACCGAACCCTCCCCCAAAATCGGCCACTCTCGATACACAACCCTGACGTTGGGATCGGCGGCAAGCAGTGCCTCCATTTCAGGTTTGACCCTACGGCAATATGGGCAGTTGTAATCGAAGAATTCCACAACCGTGACATCGCCCTCGGGATTGCCCAGAACGGGTGCGTTTGGATCATTTTCAAGCGTGGCTTTTTCAGTATCGAGAACCTCCGCTGCGGCTTGCGCCTGCAAAGCTTGTTGCTGCTCTTCGAACAATTGGGCGGCCTCGAATACAATGCCCGGATTCTCGCGAATGGCTTCCAGCACCAGTTCCTTGATCCGGTCTTCGTCCATGCCGTCTGCCATCGCAGTGATGGGAAGCATCACAAGTGCAGCGGTGGCTAAAAATCTCTTCATTACCCGTCTCCTTTTGACGCTATGTCCTGTGCCGTTCGATCGGCCTGCGCGGCGCGTTCACGCTCCGGCCAGATTGATTTGATGTATGCGAGGATGTTCCAGATGTCCTCGTCGCTCAGTTGTTCGCCGAAACCCGGCATGCCGCTGTTGAATTCAATGCCTTGCGCGGCGAGCGTCGCCTGGCCCCCTTGCTTGGTGTAGGTAAAAAGCATGCTGTCAGGATGATGCCATGTATGTCCGGTCGCGTCGTGCGGAGGAGCTGGCAGGCTTCCATCTTCGCGCGGCGTGCGCCAGTCTTCCTCGCCCTCTAGGTTTGCACCATGGCACGCGGCGCAGTTTTCCGCGTAAAGGATCTCACCTGCGGCTATGTCGACCGGGCCGGCGCTCGCGGAGTTTGACGAAAGGGGCGCGTCGCCGATTTCAGTCCAAAGGAAGGCCGCAACCGCCGCGACACCCACAAGTCCAAGCCCGAGATATGCAGATCGGGTCATCATCCAACAACGATCTTGGTCATCATGCCCGAGGCCGCATGTGACAACATATGGCAATGCAGCAGCCACTGGCCAGGATTGTCCGCCACGAACGCGACTTCACGCGTCTCTCCGCGTTCAAGGAGCGTGGTATCACGTAGTGGTCCAAGCGTGCCATCCTCTGCCACTTCATGAAAGTGCATACCATGCAGGTGCATGGCATGTGGGAAAACCGTATCGTTCACCATCTTCAAACGCACATTCTGCCCTCGGTCCAATCGCGCGAAAGGTTCGCCGTCGATACCGTCAACTTTCCCGTTGAACGACCAGAAATACCCGGCTTGAACAAGCTCGCCCATCGGCTTGATTTCCCCACCAAGAGAAGCGGAACTCAAACGGCCCATCGCACCCCCTTCCATACTCAGACTGAGAGTTGTGGCGTCCTGCAGATCAACCATTGCGTGGTCATTCGGAGGCAGGGCCGCGGGCGCATCCCTGCGGTTTACGGTGCCACCTTCCTCGACCTCGAAAGCGACCTGGCTAAAGGCCTCTTCGCGACCAACCTGAACGATATGGGCCGTTTCTCCGACGTTTGCCGTTACATCGACGATCAGGTCAATACGTTGGGCCGGTGCAAGGGTCATGGTGTCAGTTACCTTCAACGGTGCAGTCAACGGCATCCCATCAAGGGCGACCATCCACCCGTCGAGGCCATCGAGGCTCAACTGGAAATTACGCGCGTTGGAGGCATTGACGAGCCGCAAACGCAGGCGTTCATTCCTGCGCGCAGACAAAGCGAGATTAAAAGTCCCGTTGGTCGTAATCAGGTTGCCGAGCCTTCCCGCGTGGCTGAGATCACGAGGCGCACCAAAGTCATTCTGGATCTGGGCGGTTTCGGGATTGATGCGCCAATCATCAAGTATCAAAACCTCCTCCCGATCAATATCGAGGGCCTCCGCTTCTTCAACGATCAGGGCGCCATAGAGTCCCCTGGCCACCTGTTCCAACGAACGGTTATGCGCGTGATACCAGTAGGTGCCAGCATCCGGGACAATAAAGTCATAGTCGAAGGCATTCCCTGGCTGGACGGCATCCTGCGTCAGGCCCGACACGCCATCCATGGCGTTGTCGATCCGGATTCCGTGCCAGTGCGTTGAAGTTCCTTGGGAAAACCGGTTGACCAATCTGCGCTGCACCCGACCTCCTTGGGCGACACGGATTTCCGGGCCCGGTGAACTCCCGTCAAAGCACCAAAGCGAAGTTTTGCCATAGTCACCAGGCAGCAACTGCACGTCGCTCTTTTGCGCAATCAGGTTGGTTGGCGGCGAATTGGCAAAACCAGCAGAGGCTGACATCCCGGCAAATGCGCTGGATGTGGCGAGAAACTGCCGTCGATTGAGCGTGATCATCTGTTGATTTCCAGTGCTATATATCGTTGTCCATAAGGTAGGTGGCCATCGCGGTCAGGTCTGCATCGCTTAGGAAGCTCGTTCCATAGCGTACAACTTCGGCCATTGATCCTCCAAAGACATCACCCGAAGGCGTGATGCCAGATCGCAATGCATAAGCCAGATCGTCTACTGTCCAACCTTCTGACAAAAGATCGCCGGAACGGATCGATGGGGCCTTGCCGCCTCCAGGCAAGGCATCGTTGCCCGAAAACCGTTCTGCCACAATGCGTGCACCTACAACGTTCCGCGTCGTATGACAGGCAGAGCAATGTGCGGCACCGTTAACCAGCAGCTTGCCCCGGTTCCAGACGTCGCTTTTCTCGGCTTCGGGTGCCGTAAAGGGTTCCGTCAAAAACGCCGCTCTCCAAAGCTTCATCCCCCATCGTTGATCGAACGGAAAAGGGACGTCGTGGGCTGGCGCTGGCACGTTCACGGCTGGCACGGTCTGGAATGCGGACCACAGGTCAGCAATGTCCTGATCCGTGAAATTTGTATAAAACGGATACGTAAAGGTCGGATAGTAGGGATCGCCGTCAGGAGAGATACCCTGCCTCACTGCTCTTGCGAAGTCCGCCACGGTCCAGTTTCCCATTCCATGTTCGGCGTCGGTTGTAAGATTTGGCGGGTAAAAGGTGCCAAAGTCTGTCTTGAGAGGGGCGCCCCCGGCCAGCGGGGCACCTCCGGATTCAAAGTTGGTGTGGCACGCGATACAACCGCTGGCCCGTGCCAAATACGATCCCCGGTCAACATCCCCGGCCAGACTTATCTCTGTCTCGGATGCTCCGATCGGCCAGGCTATCGTTGCCGCGACAACTCCGATCCCACCGACGCACCCCGCGCCAATAATCCAATGCCACCAGCGCACTTGCTTACTCGTCTTCTTTGCGGAATTTCTGATGACAGGCCGAACATGTCTGAGCAACCATTGTGAACGCCGCGTCTGCGGGCATGTTGGCAAACATCTCGCCCGTCATGACCTGGTTCGATCCCATCATACCTCCACCCATCATGGAGGCAGCGCCACCGCCCACCATCCCGCCGGTTGTACCGCCCATCATTGATCCACTGTCGTTGCTTTGTGCTGTGGCCAGCCCATTACCTGCGCTTAATTTCAATCCTTCTGCGGCTGTTTTCAGGTCTTCCGCGAGGGCCGCGAACTGTTCGCTGTCTTCCCACACTGACGGCAATGCTTTGGACACGCCCCCACCCGACCCCTCGGGAAACAGCCGGGCCATCTGTTCACCCGAATGCCCGACCATTGCGTCTGCCTCACGACGTACCAGATCGGCATCGTATGGAACTTGACCCCGCATCATCGGGGTGAGTGTCTTAATGGATTCTCCCATCGCAGACATGCCTTGCATGCGCTCCAGGACAACACCCGTAGCCCCAGTATGCGCCCAAGCCGCGACGCCGATCGTCGCAATGACCGTGGATGTGATCCAAACCTTTATTCGCATTTCCAGCACTCCATTAGTTGATCCCGTTTGCACGCTGCAGTTCCCGCACATATGCAACAGCCATTTTCACGCCGCTGTTTATGAAGCTTTCGACCGGCTGCAACTGCTGCCAGATCACAGGCGCCCCCCGACAACCAGGACCGCCACGATGAAAATGCCGGATCTCGCCATCAGATTAGCTTGACTTGAGTGCCAACTGGCGTCCGGTCATACACTTCGATGATTTGTTCGTTAAACAGACCAATGCAGCCGTTTGATGAGCGCCGCCCGATCTTGCGTGTATCGTTTGTCCCGTGGATTCTGTAATACTGCCATGTCAAATGCATGGCCCGGATGCCCAAAGGGTTTTCCGGTCCGGGGGGCACATAGGATGGCAGAGTGGGGTCTCTTTCAAGCATGGACGGTGTTGGCGCCCAGTCCGGCTCTGGATCCTTGAAGACGATTTCGGTGTATCCGCGCCGCGTCAGCTCGTCTGTCATCGGCACGGACGTTGGATATATACGCATTTCGCCGTCTGCCGTCCAATGCTGCAGAACACGTGAGACCGTATCCGAAATGATGATGCCATTTCCGAGCCGATCAAAGTGATCCTGCCAAGCATGCGTTCGGAACGAAGACATGTTGCGCCGAACCGGAGCTTGTTCTTGAGCGCCCAGAATAGAAGGCGCTGCGAATGCTGCCGCCCCTACCCCGGTAGAGAATGAGCGACGTGTCAAAACTGTTTGTTTTTGGGTCATGGAACCAACCTCGATTAGGGTACCTGCTTCCGCGTTAGATTACCCAATCGCATGGTTTCCCTGAATAGCTGGGCGGTTGGTTTTTTGTAACTATATGTATCGCTATCAAGGCTCTGCGAGCGTTTTTGCTATTCTCACGTGGCGAAAGGTTTGAGCACAACACGCGTCTGGAGCGGGACTTGCTCGTATAACTCGACAATTTGGTTGTTCGTAAGCCTCGCGCAACCGTTCGAGACGCGTCGACCGATCGTCTTCGGGTCCGTGGTTCCGTGAATCCTTAGGTATGTGTCTCCTCGACCCGGTTGAAAGAGGTACAACGCTCTTGCACCCAGTGGATTTTTCAGTCCCCCAGGAACGCCGCCGGCAAAACGAAGATATCGGCCAGGCTCTCTGCTTATCATTGCAGGTGTCGGCGTCCAGCGCGGCCACTTTTGCTTGCGCGCGACATAGAACTCGCCGGATTCATAGAGGCCTTCCCTGCCAATTCCGACCGTGTACCTGACCGCCCGATGGTTCGGCAAAGTCCAAAACAACGCGAACTGGTTCGGATCGACATGTATTTCTCCCGGCTTCCCTGCCTCGGAATACTCAACTTCGCGCGGCAAATGCTCAGGAGGCACGACAGATGGTCCGATGCGGCGATCATGCTCTGCGTCACTATGTGCAAACGCAGTTTTTCCGCACACCGAAAGAGCAACAGCAGACGTCAAAAAATATCTTCGTTTCATATTCGTACCTTGGGATTTATTGTGTTTTGAGTTTAGTTATAGCATGCGCTATACGTGGCGAAAGTGACTCTTGTCGCGAGGTGCCGGCACCCGGCCTGATTGGCAGCGTGATTTCTGCGCGGAGCCCCGCATCAACGCGATTTTTCAACAAAATGGAACCGCCGTGCTCAAGGATGATACTTCGCGCAATTGATAGCCCCAAACCATGACCGCCCGTTTCTTGTGATCGCGACGTCTCAAGTCGGACATAAGGCCCGAAGACGGCCTCTAGTTGATTTTCGGGGATGCCGGGCCCATTGTCGTCAACGGCGATCACTACCTCATTGCCCGACCTTTCCCAAGATACTCTGGCCTCGTCCCCATAGCGGATCGCGTTCTCAATCAGGTTTCTCATGGCGCGCCCCATCGCACTTGGCTTCACAGATGCGATCAGGGGCCCTTCGCTGTTCATTTGAACCTTGTCCAACCCCATACCGATAATCAGATCATGAAGATCAATGGATTGGACGTCTTCATGCTGGCCCACACCCTTCGCGAAATCCAGAGTTGCATCGACCATCTGTTGCATCTCTTCGCTCGATGTCACTAAGGATGCGCGTGTATCCTCATCATCTACCATCTCTGCCCGCACGCGAAGAGCGGTCAGAGGGGACCGGAGATCGTGCGCAAGCGCCGCAAGCATCTGGGTTCGGTCACTGACAAAACGCGTCAGGCGATCCTGCATAGTATTGAACGCATGGGTCAGGTCTTGCACTTCCTTCGGTCCCACAACCGGCAAGTCCCCCTCTCCGGCACCACGCCCCAAGCGTTCGGATGCGTTTGCCAGGTTGTTGAGCGGGCCGGTCAATCTGGAGAGAAGAAACCAGAAACTGGCAACCAAGAGAAGGCCCGCAGTCACAGCAAATGATATGTTGGAGGCGAGGGACCATTGCAGCGGCGGCCTTTCAAATCGCGTACCGACGTTGAGCCAACTTCCACCTGCCAATGCAATAGAAAGCTCCATTTCAATGGCAGCAAGGCTGCCTTGCATCATTTCAGCATGCATTTCCGCCATTTCCGGTGACAGATTTGGAAGTGGCAGCAGGCCTCCTTCAATTTCATGAACCTCAACCCGAATATCACGGCTGTAACTCTCTCCCAGCAATGCCCGGATCCGTGCCTCAACCGCCCCGCCTTCATCATGATCTCCATGGGGGACCGTAGGAGCATTTGCCAGATCGAAACGCACAAGCGGTGAGGTTGCAGCGCGAATGATCTGCGCGTGCAGTTCCGGGGGAGCCCCTTCAATCAACTGAGCGACGTTTGCCGCGCGCGCCGCTGCTTCGGCACCGATCGCAGCCTGTACGGCAAGCGATCTTTCATCAACAAAGAACCACATGCTTAGGGCCTGTGCGAGGGACAATACGCCGAGGACCAGAAGCGCAATCTGCGCGCGCAACGTCCGTGGTAACATCTTCATGCGCATATCTCGACATCGCAAGACAGGCTGTATCCACCATTACGCACAGTCGCGATGACCCTGGGCCGCAATACATCCTGCTCGATTTTCCGGCGCAATCGACTCACCTGATTGTCTATTGTTCGATCCAGTGGCCCCGCTATGCGTCCTGTGCTGAGTTCAAGAAGCTGGTCTCTGTCGAGGACGGCCCTCGGCCTTTTGAGGAACAGCGTTAGCAATTTCAGTTCCCCGGACGTGAGTTGCGTGCGGGACCCAGTTTGGTCAATCAGAGTGCGACCGTCGACATCTAGCTCAAGATGCGCAAATTTGACTGTCTTCCCGGCAAAGTCGTCGATCTGCGGGATTTGCTGCGTTCGTCGCAGAATTGCATTAATCCGCGCCAACAGTTCTTTGGGGTTGAAGGGCTTCGCAAGGTAGTCGTCCGCCCCGCCGTTCAGACCAGCTATGCGGTCGTCATCGTCTCCCAATGCGGTCAGCATCAGGATCGGTGTATGTCCTTCCCTGCGCAGCCGCCGACACGCGGACAACCCGTCTTCCCCCGGCATCATGACATCCAACACGATGAGATCGAAATTGGCTTCTGCGAGCTTACTGTCCATCTGTTCGGCATTCTCTGCCGCAGATGCACGTAGTCCGTTCCGTTCCAGATAACTTGTTACGGATTTTCTGATCTCTGAATGGTCGTCGACGACCAGTATACGTGGTTGCTCTTTCATATTGTCTTTATAGACATTCCGGCTCAGGAACGCCCATCCCGTGATTGTAGCCAAATGTAACAACGTCTACCGGTCGACTCCCGAACGCATGTCAAGTATCAGAACCAAGAGAAAAAGGAGTTCGAAATGGACAGACGCCAATTTGTCTTGACGGTCGCCAGTGCGATTGCAGCAGGTCCCGCATTGTCACAGACTGCTACCCCGATGTTGCAGGTAACCAAAACACCGACCTGCGGCTGCTGCGGTGCGTGGGTTGATGAGATGATCTCTGCCGGGTTCAAAGCATCAGTTGAAGACGTCGACTATGACACCCTTCAAGTGTTGAAGCAGAAATACGGCATCGCGCCAGAGCTCGCCGGATGTCACACGACTTCTGTGAGTGGCTACTTCGTTGAGGGCCACGTGCCTGCCTCCGACATCGCGCGGTTGCTGCAGGAAAAGCCTGCGGCGCGCGGCGTGACAGCGCCGGGCATGCCTATGGGGTCGCCCGGTATGGGCACCAGGGGCGATCCGTATGATGTGATGCTTGTGCTTATGGACGGATCGACCCGGGTTTTCGCGACACACGGCTGACGTGCTTTCTCCCGATACGTTCCGACAAAGCTATTCTCCCGCGCTGCCATTTGGTAGGTTTTGTTGGAACGTATCCCTTCTGAGCATGGCAAGCATCCTGCCGTTTCTGTTTGTCTACGTCGTCAGCACGCCCAATTTTGCGGCGATGCTCGTGACGAATTCCACAGCGCTCGGGCGGTTTCTGCGTCAGGTGATGACAAACGGGCTGCCGGTTGTATTTATTGTCAACTATATCGGGTTTGTCTTCGCACATAACACGTTGAATAATCCCGACCGCTCGGAGATCGGGTATATCGTTCTGGATGGCCTCCTTCGAAGCGCCACTTTCATCGCGATTCACATTCTCGTTTATGTACTGTCGGCTGACTTGTTTGGCTCCTTCAGCGGCAATCGCGCAACCGCAGTAAGCGTGGTTGGACCAACGCTTGAGCGGTCGTTCATTTTTCACAACATCTCTGGCGTGTATCTCTACGCCGTTGTGCCGGGCGCATTCATCGCGCTTCTGGCCGTTCTGACAAAACGTTCAGGCGAGACGTCTGATACAAGCAAATCCAAAACGAGGAATATAGCTCTGCTCTTCAGCCTGGTCTCGATCCCCGGTGTGACAGTCTTGTCTTACGCGCTGAATTCGGCAACCTGACTGATTTACCCGGACAACTATTCGTAGACCGTCATCTGATCAAGTGTATCGAAATGTACCCTTGACCTTACCTCACTGGAATGTTGCACAGACGTCCGAGAATGTCTGGAGAGCTACATGTCTGACACTCAAAGCCAAAAACCCACCTGGTCATCGAAACTGATGCACTATGGCATGGTGGTCTGTTGTGCCGTCATGCTGTTGCCGATCGCGGCCTTCTTTGTCGCTGGGGGTACAATTGCCGGTCTGTGGACCAACGTCGGGCTTTTTGCGCCGATCGCACTCTGCCTCGGGGCACACGTTGTGATGCACAAATTGATTGGAAAGTCGTGCCACGGGTCAAAAGATGAGCAGGCGCAAGAGGATACATTGGATGCAGAATTCCGCGATGGACAGGTTCCTGCTCGGGACATTGCACGCTCGCGCTAAGCGTCGTCTGGCCCTCAGTTCCACCATCGTCGGTCTGCTTGTCCTGGGCGGATGCTCGACGTCAGGCGGGATTTGTCCGTTAGAGCCTCCGTCGGTTACACGGGCCGCTGCCGACAATGTGCGTCTACCCGATGGTTGCCGACTGGTGGGCCTGTCTGGAAAGGGCGTTCAAAAAGTATCCTGCGACGATGGAAGGAGCGGGTTTGCTTTCAATTAAGGCATCTTGCAACACGCTGTAGTGGTTGCCAGAGCCTCCAGTTTTTTTGCCGATCTGTCATCCCGCGCAGCAGCTCAGCTTCGCCACGTCCATGTCGAAGGTTTGCGCCGCCAACTTCAGCCCTTCCACGGTCGTCAGATACGGGAAGATCGTCTCGCCGAGCGCCTTTGTTGTCATGCCGAACTTCAGCGCCATGACGAGGGTCTGGATCGTATCGGACCCCTCGGGCGCGATGATCTGGCCACCAAGCAGCCGGTCGGTCTTTCTGTCCGCCACCAGCTTGATCAATCCGCGCGTGTCGCGTGCGGCCAGCGCGCGCGGCACTTGATCGAGCGGCACGATGGACGTCTTGACGTCGAAGCCCGCGTCCCGAGCCTGGGTTTCACTGGGACCGACGCCCGCGACCTGCGGGTCGGAAAACACAACCCAGGGCATCGCGGCGTTGTCGTAACGATGGTCCTCACCAAGCACTGCGTTTTTGGCTGCGAGCTTTGCACCATAGGCCGCCATATAGACGAACTGGTCACGGTTGGTCACATCGCCCGCAGCATAGATGCCGGGCACCGATGTCTGCATGTCCTCGCCGACGACGATGGACCCACGCGCGTCGGTTTCCACGCCGATTGCGTCCAGGCCCATATCTTCGGTATTGGCCCGCCTGCCAGCGGTCGAAACGAGGTGATCCGCCGTCACTTCGACAGGCTTTCCGTTCTGGATCACGCGCAGTGTCACGCCCGCGTCGTCGCGGCGCACAGTGTCGTAGCTTAACCCGGTCAGAAGGGTGATGCCTTCGGCCTCGAACGCCGCCGCCAATGCCTCCGAGACCTCTGGTTCCGCGCCGGGCAACAGATGCGAACGGGCAACAAGCGTGACCTTCACGCCCATGCGGCTCATCATCTGGGCCAGTTCCGCGCCGATGTAACCCGCGCCGATGAAGATCAGGCTTTTCGGCAGTACTTCGAGCTCCAGAAGACTGGTGCTGTCGAGCGCGCCGATTTCCTCGATGCCGTCGATGGTCGGCAGGACGGGACGCCCGCCCGTGGCGATGATGGTCCTCGGTGCTTTCAGGGTTCGCTCACCGACTGTCACGCCACCTTCGATCAGCCGCGCGGGACCGGCGTCGATGTAATCGACACCCTCATATTCCGGCAGAAGGTCCGCGTATTTCTTCTGGCGCAGGGTCTCGACCAGATCGTCCTTGGACTGAACGAGCGTCTGCCAGTCATCGACTTGCGCGTGGCCTGATAGACCGGGGAACCGTTTGGCAGCTCCCGCACCGTGCACGGCCTCTGCCGCGCGGATCATCGCCTTGGACGGCACGCATCCCACGTTGACGCAGGTTCCGCCGATGGTGCCATGTCCCACGAGAGCGACGCGCTTTCCGGCATCCGCGCCGGTAATTGCGGCGGAGAACCCCGCCGATCCGGCCCCGAGGACGATCAGGTCATAGCCGCCCTGTCCATCGTCGTTTTTGTTCAGGTCTTTCATCTCAGCGCGCCTCACCATACTCGGGGTTGTTCGATTTGGCAGCGAACAGATAAATGACCGCGCCGATTGCGATCAGCGGTGTGAGCATGCCGAGAAGACCGAAGAACATACCGGTGGCGGTGCAACATCCCATCATCATGAGAGCGTTCCTTTCTTTTGCGCACGGTTCAGCAGAACCGCGTAGAGTGCTGTGGCGGCGAAAACGCCGATTGTGATCCGTATTGCGAACCTGAATTCGAGAAGAATGATCAGGATCGACAGGGCCACCGCGAGGCCGGTGGCCCAAAGTTTCGGGGCCGGTCCCGGCTTGCCAGCGCGAAGCCAAAGGGCCTGTGCCACCACGGCGAGGCTTAAAAAAGCAGCGGGAACAGCGCGTAATCGAGCCAACCCGTGAGGGCCGACAATCCGACGCCAGCGACGATGACGACCAAAAGCGGCGTAAAGCAGCAGAGCGCGGCGAAGATCGCACCGCCAAGCCCCCATTTCAGCAGGCGGTCGGGATTTCCAGGTGTGTCAGTCAAGGGGCCATCTTTCTTTGTGATGGGTCGGGGCCGGAGGACCGTTTCATGTGTGAACAACGCAGTGCGCGGACGATCAGGTAGGTCAGACCCGCCAAAACCAGCACGGCAATGCCGTTTACCCCGGAAAGCCACGCACCAACCCCGCCGAACAAGGCCGCAAGCACGGCAGTTCCGCCGCCGCAGCAGACGACCGCGACCGGAGCTGATATTCCGAAGGCCAACAGCCCACCCATCAGATTGTCACGCATTGCAGGCGGCTCAGGAGGCTGTGTCGGGCAGCACCTGCGCCGGATAGCCATTGGCTGTCACCGCGCCGATGATGCTTTCGATGGAAGTTTCGGCGTCATCGTAGGTCACGCTGTAAACCCCCTGCCCGTATTCGGGGCCGTCCTCGAATGCGGCGATCTCGACCGACGGAACACCACGCATCGAGCTGGCGACGATGAATGAACAGGACGGGCATGTCAGTTCGCTGACGGCGATCTCGACCTGGCGCTCTTCAGCGAGGGCCGGAGTCGAGAGGGCGGCGATGGTCAGGGCGGATAGCAGAAGATGCTTCATGGTCATTGTCCTCGTTCAGAATTTCAGGATGAAGGGGGTGATGTAGGGAAAGATCATGGCGACAGCGACAATCGCGGAAGCGGCCCAGAGGGTTGCGCGCATGATGCGGCGGTCGATGGGGCGGGCGCAGGTGCCATCGGCACAGGCCTCGGCATCTACAGGCTTGTAAGCCTTGTAGAAGCCGTATCCCAAAAACGCGGCGCTCAGCGCGAAGGTGTACCATTTGTAGGCATAGAGCGCCCCGAGCTGCGCGATGAACACGCCTGTCACGCCAAAGCTGACCAGCACCAATGGAAGGATGCAGCAAGAAGTCATCGCCAGCGCACCGAGGACGCCGAGGCCGGTCACGCCCCATCCCTTGGTGGTTTCGTCGCCAGTTTTCTGCGACTGAGATTGCGGCAGTTCTGCCAAATGTTGTTCCATCGAATCTTCCTTGAACAGATGTTTCCACCGTTCTAGGGTCTGTAGTTGATACAGGCTCAAGGGGTTTTTTTGCGAAATGAGTAACACAAGCGTGAGTTCAATTCGGCGGGGTGATTTGGCACGAGCGACGGGCTGCAACCCGGAAACCATTCGCTATTATGAGAAAATCGGCATCATGCCGGACCCGCCGCGCAGTACGAAGGGCTATCGAAGCTACGATGATACCCATGTACGACGATTGAAGTTCGTCATGCGGTCCCGAGCTCTCGGTTTCTCGCTAGAAGAGGTTCGCGGGTTGCTGGGCTTGGTTGATAATCGGATCCAGACTTGCGCCGAAGTCCAAGCCATGGCCGAAGTACATCTCGGAGAAGTGCGCGCAAAAATAGCCGATCTGACACGGATAGAACGCGTCTTATCAGAAACCGTCGCGCGCTGCACGGGCGATGCGGCACCCGACTGTGCCATCATTGATGCGCTTTTCGATGCATGAGCACGAAAACAGGTCTGGAAAGATGCTATTGGCGCATCCTGGCCAGTGCCTCTTGTAGAGTTTGCCGCCGCGGATCGTTTTGCGGAGCTACTGATAACAGTACTTCAGCACGTTCAAGTGCGGCGATTGCCTGTTCCCTATCACCCAAGACGGAGAAAGCGTTGCCAAGCCGCATCCACCCGTCAAAGTCATCCGGCTCATCTTCAAGACGCGCAGCCAGCCGTTCAACCATCGACATGATGAACGCCTGTCTCTCCTCCACGGTCAGGTCTAGAGCGTCTTCTATATCTTCCTGAGAAGGCCCGGGTGCACTGACCAACGGTGCAAAATCAGCCAGTGAGATCGGAGCTCTGCTGATCTCGGCGCCAATTCGGTTTGCTTCAGCAACAAAGCTTTCCATCCAGGGATAGAAACTGTCCGCGTTGTTCAGTCGTCTTATCAGCAAGTCATGTGCCTGCGCGATGTCGCCCTTCTGTCTCAATGCGACTGCCTTGTAGAAGACCGCCGCGGGATTGGACGGGTCCAGTTCCATCGCATGCTCGATTGCGGTCACCGCAGCCGGTGTCACAACACCTTGCTCTGCCGAGATAAGGGCCTCTGCAAGCATGGAGAAAACGGCCGAAGTGGCTTCTGGTCGTTTGGCGACAATCCCGAAGGCCTCGGCAGCATCTGCGAACCGACCCATTCTGGAATAGGTTTGTCCCAGAAGCATCCAGCCTTCTGACGGTCCTCCGGAGGGATCAGTCGTGAGCCGATCATAAAGCTGATTTGTCAAATCTGCGACTTTCGCCGTCTCTTGACGTTCAGCTGTCCGCTCGGAAAATGCAATGCCGGGTATCTCCGGTGATCCCATGACCGCGTAGTAACCGAATGCGAAGGCCGGAACGAACATAGCACTCAGAACAATGGCAAAGCGACCACCCGATGTCAGTTCCTTGGTCGCCTGAGCAGTCTTGCGCGACTGCATGAGAATCCGTCTCTTGATCTCCTGTTCTGCCGCGGTGGCTTCTGCGCCAGAAATGACACCGCGCTCAAGGTCCCGTTTGACCTCATCCAATTGGTCCAAGAGAACGGCGGGGGTTGTATCCGCCATGTCCGACGTCATTTCTGACCGGCGTCGGAGCGGTAGTCCCACAAAGAGCAGTCCAATTGTGGACAGTGCGGCAAAAACCAACCAGATCATCAATTGTCCTTTGGAGTGTTAATGTCGATGAAACGCGCAATCTCGGCTTCCTCAACTTCGGAAAAATCCGCCACGACGCCTTTGCGCCGGCTTTTCAAAATGATCGCCCAGCCCGCCAGGAGAGAAACGACAGCCAAAACAAAGGGCGCCAACCAAAGGGCCAGGGTGGAGGCATTGAAAGGCGGGCGCATCAGAACGTAGTCGCCATAGCGCGCATGAATAAACGCGATGACCTCTTCATCGCTGTCGCCAGCGACCAACCTTTCACGCACCAAAATCCGCAAATCCCGCGCAACGCCAGCATTGGAGCTGTCGATATCCTGATTTTGACAGACGACGCAGCGCAGTTCCTTTGAAATCACCCGCGCGCGCTCTTCAAGCACCAGATCCTGCAACATCTCGTCCGGCTCGACGGCAAAGGCCATCACCGGAAGAAGCAAAAAAAGCGCGATGATCACATGCCTCATCCGTTCTGCCCCCTCGGCAATGCGCCTGCCTGTTCGAGCGCCTCTCTGAACCTAGCAATGGCTTCATCACCAACAACAGGCCCGACGTATCTGAACAACACAGTTCCATCGGGTCCGACAATGAACGTCTCGGGTACGCCCGACAGGCCCCATTCAATGCCAGCCCTTCCACTCAAGTCTGAGCCAATCTTTTCATAGGGATTGCCAAGCTCCGCCAGCCATTTTGTCGCATCTTCCGGCTTGTCCTTGTAGTTGATACCGAACAGCCTCAGCCCATCTTTTTCGACCATTTGGGTCAGTATGCCATGCTCCGCCCGGCAGGGTACGCACCACGAAGCAAACACATTCACGATGACCGGTCCGGCGTTATCCACGAGATCGGCGCGGGACAAGCCGGGCGTCTCCAGCCCCTCAATGGCAGCCAGATCGAACTGGGGCGCAGGCTGGGAGATCAAAACAGATGGAATGTTGTTTGGATCCCGATCGGGGTTCAGCCCCCATAGGAAGAACCCGCCAAATACCGCCGCGATCGTAAGCGGGATGAATGCCAGTATACGTCCCATCGTTACTCTGCCGGAACCCGAGCGGTCACAGCTGCTTTGCGACGAGGTGCACCGACGCGCAGCCGACGATCCGACAGCGAAAGACCGCCGCCTAGAACAAGCATCGCAGACCCGATCCAGATGAAATTGACCAACGGTTCATACAGAATTCGAAGAGTCCATGCGCCTTGTGTACTGGCGTCCTCCGAGGCCGGGTTCGCGATGGACGTATAGAGATCTCCTGCCAGTGTGGAGCGTATCGCGCTCTCGGTCGTGGTGCTTTGAGCAACCGGGTAAGTCCGCCGCTCCGGGAAGAGATCGGTCAAGTATTTTCCATCCCTCGAAACGGTCAATTCACCGCGATCCGCAAAGTAATTGGGCCCACGCACCCGTTCGACTCCGTTGAACCTTACATCAAACCCGCCGATACTGATGTCAGCGCCGGGCTGGACAAACATAATTTCCTCGGATTTCCAAACTGTTGAGCCAATGAATCCGAACATGGCAACAGCAAGACCTGCGTGAGCCAACGTCATGCCATGCGCAGATCTGGGCAGATTTGAAGCCCGGCGCCAGGATGTTGAAACCGGGCCCTCAAACAGCTTGATCCGCATCGTCCATTCCCGCACCGTCGCCATGAACAGCCAAAAGGCGAGCATCAGAGACAGATAGCCCAACACCGGGCCACCTTCCGCCAAATACCAGACCGCAAGCGTCCCCAGAACGGCAAGAAGGGCGACAAAGCGCAGACGTTGCAGGACGCCCGGCAAATCCGCGCGCTTCCACGACAAGAAGGGTCCACACCCCATTGCAAAGACAAGCGGCAACATGACCGGAATGAACGCAGCATTGAAAAATGGCGGGCCTACCGACAGTTTTTCGCCGCCTGTCATTGCTTCGTAGAACAGAGGGTACAATGTACCAAAAAGGACGACGCCAGTGGCCGTTGTCAGAATCAGATTGTTTACCAACAGGCCCGCTTCACGGCTGATCGGTTTGAACAGCCCACCCGGTTCCATCATCGGCGCGCGCCATGCAAATAGCGCGAGCGAGCCACCGATTGACACCGCCAGCAGTCCCAGAATGTAGAGGCCTCTTTCGGGATCAACCGCAAATGCATGCACAGAGGTCAGCAGCCCCGACCTGACGACAAATGTTCCCAAGAGGGACAGGGAAAAGGTCAGGATCGCGAGGAGAATTGTCCAGCTTTTGAAGGCGTCTCTTTTTTCCGTCACGATTGCGGAATGCAGCAGTGCCGTGCCCATCAGCCAGGGCATGAAACTGACGTTTTCGACAGGATCCCAGAACCACCAGCCGCCCCAGCCAAGCTCGTAATAGGCCCACCAAGACCCCAAGGCGATGCCCGCGGTCAGGCTCATCCAGGCGGCCAGTGTCCACGGACGCACCCACCGCGCCCAGGCGGCATCCACCCGTCCTTCGATAAGGGCTGCAACGGCAAAAGAGAAAACAATCGAAAACCCGACATATCCAAAATAAAGGAGCGGTGGATGCATCGCGAGGCCAACATCCTGCAGCAGCGGGTTAAGGTCTTGGCCGTCGCTGGGTGGCGGGAAGACGCGATCAAAAGGGTTGGACGTAAACAGCATGAAGGTCAGAAAGCCGACACTGATCCATGCCTGCACCGACAGCGTTCGCGCCTTCAGTGCTTGCGGAATATTGGATCCAAACAAAGCAACAGCAGCCCCGAAAACCGTCAAAATGAGTGTCCAGAGCAAAAGCGAGCCTTCATGGCTGCCCCATGTGCCCGCCACCTTATACAACATCGGTTTGAGTGAATTCGAATTCTCAACAACATTCTTGACCGTAAAGTCGCTGGTTATGAATGCCTGCATGAGCGCAAGGAATGCAACGGTGACGAAGAGCACCTGTCCAAACGCGGACCATCGGGCCGATTGCATCCAAAGAATATTCCCACGTTTGGCACCGAGGATTGGCAATACACTTTGAACAAGCGCCAGAGCTAAGGCCAAGGCCAGCGCGAAATGACCAACTTCAGGTGTCATCTGATCATCCACCCCTTCGATGAACTCACCGCTTTGTGCGGTTCGTACCATTCCTATCAAGTCGGCCTGCAGACCGTCAGGGGTTGCTTTGTCACCGTTTGTAACAAAGAGCCCTGTGACATATCATTACAAAACACCCCCTCCCCCGGTCTTTATCTGATCCGACATAATAACGATGTTTCGAGAGTAAGTTGGAAAGGAAAGACCGATGGCAAATAGAAGCATTTTTGCACTTTGCGTGCTGACTACCTTTGGCATATCGCAAGCTGCGTTTGCGGATTCGCATGTCGGCGGCGAAACTCAGCCTGATACGGGCGCAATGTCCAACATGACAATGGGCGATGGTGCCGCGCAAACTGGTATGATGAGTGGGGACATGATGTCCATGATGCAGAACATGATGAAGATGCACGCATCCAGGATGGGTGGCCGCGGCGGTATGATGGGTATGATGGATCGTGATATGATGGCCATGATGATGCCCAGCGGTGATCCTCAGAACATGCGCGCACACATGGGCGTGAAGTTGCGAGAATTTGATTCCGACGCCGACGGTGCGCTGACCCTCGAGGAATTCGAGACCTTGCACATGAGTGTCGTTCGCGACCGCATGGTTGACCGATTCCAGCATCTGGACGCGGATGCCGATGGTCAGATCACTCAGCAAGAAATGGACGCCGCCGGTACACGGATGGGCGACATGCAAACAACGTCGGATGCGTCCGGATCTGCCGATCACCATGGTAGCGACAATGAATAAACAAAGCCTCAGGCCTGCCTATTCCAAAGGAGGCCTCCGATGCCATCCGATCTGACACGTCGCACGGTCGGATTAGCCTTGATCGCTGCAGCCGTCTCACCAACTTTAGCCGTCGCACAGACAGCCAAGATTTGGTCATCTGACTCCGCGTATAATGCGCTGCGGCAAGATCGCGTCCGGATGATCGACGTCCGTTCGCGGCCGGAATGGGCCGACACCGGGATTGCTGAAGGAGCCTGGCCGATCAGCATGCACGAAGACCGGTTCCCCGAGCGGCTTTTTTCAGCCCGTGCAATGGCTGAAGGCCGGCCTGTCGCCCTCATTTGTGCAACTGGTGGTCGGTCAGGAAGTGTGATGCGGAGTCTCCAGCAAGCTGGGTATAGTGACTTTGTTGATGTATCCGAAGGAATGCTGGGATCTGCCGCCGGGCAAGGTTGGATTGCAGCCGGCCATCCGGTTGTCAGCATGGAAGCTGCCCTGGCGGCCCTTCCGGAAGGCTTGGCCTGACGTGCGCCTCTTGAACCGCCGTGAAGCAATTGGATATGCCGCAGGTTTCGGAGCCGCCGCTGTGCTGCCATCTGCTGCGCTATCCGGCACAGGGCGGAAGCTTGAATACCCAGAGCTTCTGGATGCAACAACATCGCGACGATTTCAGCTGAAAGCTCAATCTGGCGCGACCCGATTTCGCGGCAGTTCCGCGACCGAAACCATCGGTTACAACCAAGGCTATCTTGGACCAACGATCCGGCTTTTGACCGATGCAGAGACTTTGGCCGAGGTGCAAAACACTCTGGACGAACCCGTCTCGTCGCATTGGCACGGGTTGCTTGTTCCAGGCCCCTTCGATGGTGGGCCGCATCAGGCCATCGCGCCCGGACGATCATGGGACCCGGTACTCAACCTTGATCAGCCTCCAGCAACAGCATGGTACCACAGCCATGTGCACGGTTCGACAGCCCGACAGGTCATGTTCGGACTGGCAGGTGTTCTGCATGTTACCGATGGGGAAGACGATGAACGTGGTCTGCCGTCCACCTATGCGGTTGATGACTTGACCCTCGTGCTGCAGGACCGTCAATTTAATTGGCGCGGTCGCATGACATACGATGTCGGCATGCATCAATCGATGAATGGTTTTCGAGGTGACACAATGCTCGTGAACGGGCAGGCAGGAGCCTCAGCTGCGGTTCCCAAGGGGGTCGTGCGGTGCCGTCTTGTTAACGGTTCGAATGCGCGGATTTACCGACTGTCCTTGGCCGACGATCGGCCACTTCACCTCGTGGCGACGGATGGCGGATTCCTGGATCGACCGGTTGCACTCACTCGGATGGTGCTTGCGCCAGGAGAAAGGGTCGAAGTTCTCATTGATTTCACGGATGGCAGGGACAGCGTCCTGGTGTCCGACGATATTGCAAACTCCGCCATGGGTGGAATGATGGGAAGTGGTTCTGGCGGTCGTTTTACGGTGCTGCACTTCGCCGTCGATACAACCCTCCCCGTCCGTATCGACACCCTGCCCGATGCCATGGATGGCCCGTTGCCTGACCTTTCTTCCAACAATATCCCAGTTCGGCGTCTAACTCTAGACATGTCGATGGGAATGGGCATGATGATGTCCCGCTCCGGCAATCAGTTTTCAATCAATGGCGCGCCCTATGATCAAAACGCCCTCAATTTCTCTACCAAGCTCAACAGCACCGAGCGCTGGATTGTCCGCGGCGACATGATGATGCACCCGTTCCATATTCATGGGGTGCGCTTTCAAGTCTTGTCCGACAACGGACGCCAGCCGCGGGCAGAGAACAGGGGCTGGAAAGACACCGTTCTCGTGGCTGGCGAGGTTGAACTGGCGATAACGTTCGAAAAACCGGCGCCATCGTCGGCACCGTATATGTATCATTGTCACATTCTTGAACATGAAGACGGCGGCATGATGGGACAATTCAGTGTCTCATGATGAAGAATGTGCTTGACCCTCTACTCGCTGGAACCATGACAGTTGTGCTTGGCCTTTATTGAGGGATCAAAATGGATAATGGATCGAACATCGGGCGTCCTTTTCACGTCGACGTTGTAGCGGTTTTCGTGGCGCTCTATGCGATCGGGTAACACGCATCCCCGTCACTTGGGACTAGTTCTGATCGCAGTGCTTGCGGCGCTGCTCACTGGCATGTGGGCCTTGGATTATTGGCCGAACATAACCCGGGAAACCGTCGAGGGCTGGATTGATGGTGCCGGTCCTTGGGGGCCACTTCTCATTGTTTTGCTGATGATGGGATCAATCGTTGCAAGCCCCATTCCCAGTGCCCCGATCGCCCTTGTAAGCGGAGTTGCCTATGGCCACATGGAAGGAGCCATCTATGTAGCCATCGGGTCGGAACTGGGTGCATTGTCCGCGTTCATCATCGCGCGTTACCTAGGGCGCGTCTACGTCGAGCGATGGCTAGGTAACAAGGCCGCTTATGGTTTGCTCGGGTCTCAAAATTTGCTTACTTTGACGGTGTTTGCTTCCCGTCTTTTGCCCTTCATCTCGTTTGATGCAATGAGCTATGCTGCGGGCCTTAGCCGCCTTCACCTTTGGCGTTTTTTAATTGCAACACTCGCCGGAATTCTTCCTGCGAGCTTCCTGCTCGCGCATATTGGAGCAGAAGCGATGTCAGGGAGTTTCGACGCCGCTGAGTGGGTCATCGTTGGTCTCGGAGTGATGACAGCAACACCGTTGATTCTGGTGGCGATTTTGCGCCCCTCCGGCCGAAACAAAGCTTCCTGAGTTTGGATTACCGACTAGAGCAACTCCTTCACCCGCCTTGCTCAACATTGACCTTCCCACGCAGGAAGCCCCTACAGTCGAATCATGACAGAGTTGCAAACCGAACAGCATCGCCGGGATTTTCTTTACTATGCGACTGCCGGAGCGGGAGCAGTTGCCACTGGCTCGGCAGTTTGGCCTTTGATCAATCAAATGAATCCATCTGCAGATGTTCGGGCTCTCTCAAGCATCCGGGTCGACATTTCGGATGTAGAGCCTGGAACACAACTGACAGTAAGTTGGCGGGGCAAACCGGTCTTTATCCGCCACCGAAATGAAGAAGAGATCGCTCAGGCGCGCTCCGAGGACGTGTTGTCATTGCCCGATGCAGTGGCTCGAAATCCAAATATTCGTGGTGAAGATCCGGCCACAGATGAAAATAGAGCACTGCCCGGACATGAGAATTTCCTGGTTATGATTGGTGTTTGCACACATCTCGGTTGTGTGCCCCTCGGTGATGGTGCCGGCGACTTTGGCGGCTGGTTCTGTCCGTGTCATGGATCCCACTACGATACTGCGGGACGTATCCGGAAAGGGCCGGCACCAGAGAACCTTCACATTCCCACATTATCGGTTTCGGAAGGTATGATATTGACACTGGGCTAGCGGGTTTCACGGGCGGAGACCGAAAAATCTCGAACCCGATACGAATTGTTACATATGCAGGTTGAGTCTGCCTTGACCTTCCAGCTACTGGAGGAGCTAGTTGTCTGATCGTCTTGAATATCAAGGATTGAGACGATGAGCACGGATCAAGATCAACACCACAACACCATGCAGGCCGCGACCGCTTCGAACGCCACGACAGTGATCGATCCGGTGTGTGGCATGACCGTTGAGGTCAACGAAAATCCCCGGAATACTGAATTTGGAGCGGAGACCTTCCATTTTTGTTCAGAGAACTGTGAAACGAAGTTTCGCAGCGACCCATATTACTACGCCTCGGGACATGCGCAAAAGGCGCAAACGCATAGCGAGGTAAGTACTCAATGGACGTGCCCGATGCATCCCGAAATCCTCAGGGACGAGCCCGGCGCGTGCCCGATTTGTGGTATGGCGCTTGAGCCAATGCTCCCTTCGGATGAGCCGTCCGAAGAACTCTCCGATTTCACGAAGCGCATGTGGATCAGCGCGGCAGCCGCAGTTCCGCTGGTCATCTTGACTATGGGCGAACTGGTCGGTCTGCCCGTGCGCGCGTGGATCGGTCATCAGACTGCAGTCTACATCGAATTCCTCCTCGCAACGCCGATCATTCTCTGGGCCGCGCTCCCGTTCTTCAAAAGGGGGTGGGATTCCATAAGGACTCTATCCCCAAACATGTGGACGCTGATCGCGCTCGGGGTCGGAGCCGCCTACACCTATTCGCTTGCCGCGACCTTCTTGCCTGGAATTTTTCCTGCGGCGTACCAAACCGGCGAAGGCGTCGGGACTTATTACGAAGCCGCAGTTGTGATCGTCACATTGATCTTTGTCGGTCAGGTGCTTGAATTGCGTGCACGGGAACGAACGGGTGATGCAATCCGCGCCTTGCTTGATCTCGCACCGAAAACAGCCCGCCGTATCATGCCGGACGGGACCGAATACGACGCACCGCTGGAGCATATCATTGCTGGCGATACGTTACGCGTGCGACCCGGTGACAGCATCCCAGTGGACGCTGACGTGCTTGAGGGGCGTTCATCAATCGACGAAAGCATGATTACTGGAGAGCCGCTTCCCGTTGAAAAAACACAAGGGGACCGGGTCACGGGCGGGACAATCAACAAAAACGGCACATTGATGGTGAGGGCCACACAAGTCGGGGCGGACACAGTCCTTTCTCAGATCGTGGATATGGTCGCTGGAGCGAAACGGTCGCGCGCGCCAATTCAGGGACTAGCAGATCGTGTGTCGTCAGTATTCGTGCCAACGGTCGTTCTCATTGCGGTCACATCATTCATCGTTTGGCTCATGTTCGGGCCAGATCCAGCACTTGCATTTGCGATAACAGCTGCGGTCTCTGTACTTATTATCGCCTGCCCTTGCGCATTGGGTCTCGCAACACCGATCTCGATCACCACAGCTGCGGGCCGCGGGGCACAAGCAGGTGTCTTGATCAAGGATGCAGAGGCACTGGAGCGGATGGCGCGCGTCGATACGGTCATTGTTGATAAGACTGGCACCCTCACCCAAGGGCGTCCGAAGCTCACAGATTTGGTGGTCACGGGTGGGCACTCTGAAAATGATGTTCTTACCCTTGTTGCAGCCTTAGAACGAGGCTCAGAGCACCCCCTTGCGGAGGCGATTGTGGAGGGTGCACGAGAGCAAGGCCTGTCGCTTTTTGAAGCAACAAACTTCGAGGCTATCACTGGCAAAGGTGTCAGAGGTCAAGTTGACGGCCATGATGTCGCTCTCGGAAATCCAGCACTGATGGACGAAATCAATGTGGACCATTCGGTTGCTGAACATGCTGCAAATGACCTCAGGGCTTCTGGAAAGACTGCCATGTTCATAGCAGTCGATGGTAGGTTCGCCGGGATCGTGGCAGTCGCTGACCCGATCAAAGAAACCACGGCCGGTGCCATTGACGATCTTCATCGCCTCGGGCTCAGGGTCATCATGGCGACTGGTGACAATCAAAAGACGGCGGAAGCCGTCGCTTTGAAGCTTGGAATAGATGAAGTTCATGCAGGGGTTTTGCCGGAAGACAAGAAAGCCCTGGTGGAAAACTTGAGGCATGAAGGCGCCCAGATTGCCATGGCCGGAGATGGCGTAAACGATGCGCCTGCCCTAGCGGCTGCCGATGTCGGGATTGCGATGGGTACCGGTGCCGACGTTGCCGTCGAAAGCGCTGGCATCACACTATTGGGAGGCGATCTGGTAGGCATTGTCAGAGCCCGCAGGCTCGCAAAAGCAACGGTTCGAAATATCAAACAGAACCTATTTTTTGCGTTTGCCTATAACACTGCAGGTGTTCCTGTCGCGGCTGGCATTCTCTACCCCATTTTCGGGTTGCTTCTTTCGCCAATGATCGCTGCCGCAGCCATGAGCCTGTCGTCAGTATCGGTCATTGCGAATGCGCTTCGATTGCGGCGTGCCGAACTTTGACCCCTGTATGCGAAATTGTCATCAGATTCTTGAGCTTTCCACCAAGCCGCAACTCAAGAAGGACAGGTCCAATCCCGCCTTCATGGTCCAGATTGCCATTGTGCGGCACAATAGCTCTAAGTATCTGTGGTGCAGGAAAGCCGGATTGCCTTCATTTCATTCAGTTGCGCTGTGGCAGCAGACTTGTCGTTCCCACCGACCCGGCATTCACGAGTTGTCGCTCAAGATACATAGGGACATACTCTCCACGCCGCCACAATCGACCAAGATCATCGTAAAAGCGGCTGAGAAAATGGCCCGACTGTCCGGTTGATGCTATGTATACCGAACTGTTTGGATCAGAAAGGTCATAGACCCCACGGAAAGTCGATCCAAAATCAGCTTGGAACGGGTCCTCGGATGCACCCGCAGAAAATCCAAGGAAAAGAGTGGTGTCGCCGCCTGAGAACGGAAGTCGAATGTTTGACATGAAACTGAAACCTCGAGACCAACTCAGGATAGGATGATCAAGTGCGGTTTGATGGGCATCTCCCCACCTCAAAGTACTCAAATCGCCACGCCCAAATGTTTCTTCGAGCCATAACAGTGAATCGTCGAGCGCGAGGCTAGCGATCTGATCACAGGTCTCGATTTCTTCCGATTGAACTACGTCGCACCAGATTGAGGCACCATCGACATCGCGGAACACGCGCTCGAGAAAAAGTGTCTGAATGACAGGCAATCCCTCAGCCATTTTGCTCAACTCGTCGTTTATCAACCGTTGCTGGAGGGCGCGCATCCAAGCGGTATAGATCAGGGGTTCCGCCATGTGCTCGTTCATGTCGCCGTTCCAATCTGCCAGCATTTGCAGAGCTTCGGCACGCCGTCGGGCAAGAGTTCCTTGGGGCGCGGGTGGTTCTGAAAACCACAAGTTCTTGGCGATGAGTGGCAACAGGCCCCTTGCGGCCGGACTGATAGTGTCTTTCTGATACTCAACGAAACCGTCCCGGGTGTGGACGTCGCGCGCCTCAAGCAGCCTCGTAAGGCGACCTAACCTAAAGCTTCGTCCGTCTGCCCAAACAAATTCGGGAGAGGGCGCTTGATTGTCTATGTCGCGATCAATTTGTGTCTGGGAGTTTGGATCGGATAACTCGGCGTCCTCCGAGGTGTCACCTGGGCCAGTCTCAAGCCAGCGGCTTTCCGACAGCCATCCAGGTGCTGGCATAGACCCCGCAAACGCATTTCGAGGATCTCGAATTGGTTGGACGCCAACAAACTGACTTGCGAGATTTTCCTCGTCTGCAATGATCATCTTCATAGCGGGTGCGATGAAGGATCGCATTGCCAAGAACCCTTGATCTGTACTCTTTGCAGTCATCAAACCCATGAGCGCACTTATGGAAGTGTCATTTGTGGACAGGCCGGTCCATGCCAGAGAGGCAATGTGCCCTTCTGGAATGACCGACGATAAACCGAACAAGTCAGATTGAACGATCGGACCGTTTTCGCTTCGCTCCAAGCGAATAGTCACGGGCGCTTCGCCCCGAATGCGTATAACGGAGGGGCGCGAAACGATTGGCCGGGGTCCCGCCGGTGTCAGTACCTCACGAGAGCCTGTGTCGAGTAGCTTCTCAATAAAAAGATCCTGGTCGTCGATGTTTGATGTGGTTCCAGACCATGCCAGACTGCTGTTACGACCTGACAGTATGACCGGCAACCCAGGTATTGTCGCACCGATGACGCCACCGACTTGAAGCTCCAACCCAGCGAGGTACCAGAGCGAAGGTATGGCCAGCTGAGTGTCGAAAATACCGGCAACTACCGCGTTGCCTGAAACGGTTCGGTTGCGGGTGGCAGCCCAGGCAAGCATCGACGAATTGAGATTGGGACTTCTAAGAGGCGACAATCTGCTCAGTTCAGCGGGTTCAAATCGGATGGCGCCGAGACGAGCATTCGGAAACTGGTCAAAGTACCTTGGTATGTTGCGATCATCATTGGCAAATGACGCCGGGAGAAGATCAGAAACGCGTGCGGGAGGAAGGAGCATAGAGAGGCGAGCCCTCAAAACCTCTTCTTGGAATTGACCCGAGCTCTGTAAAGCAAAAAGCTTGAGAATTGCGATGCTGTCCTCTGGTCTCCATGGCGCGATGGAGCTTTCAAACAGAAAGAATTCTGGTGCACCTCGCCCCAACGCACCTTTGTTGATTTCCTCAATCCACGCATTCACCCCTTCCGCATAGGCGTTGAGAGCTTCACGCGTTTTGTCGTCCTGGGCGGAAAGCGAAGAACGAGCGGCCTCGGCCAGATCAAGTCTGCGCATGAAATCGTCATAGGCCAAAGTGCTTCGTCCGAAGAGTTCAGACAAGCGTCCTTGGGCAATTCTTCTCAGAAGGGTCATTTGCCACAGCCTGTCTTGCGCGTGAGCGACTCCAAGCCCAAAAAAGACATCGGGGTCGTTCGTTCCAAAAATGTGTGGAACTGCGTAAGCGTCTCTCACGATATCGACCGGTGCCGATAGACCCTCAACATTGAAACTTGCCGTGTAGTCTGGAATTGATCGAGTCATCAGCCAAATCGCCAACGCGGTCGCAACTATTGTTATGATTGCTGCGGCGATGAACCCTCTAAGCAAAAGTCGGAATAGACGTCTCATCCGTACCATGCCCGCTGACGGTAGCTTCGCAGAACATTCGTCCTTTCAGTAAAGCGCGTACCGAAAAAGGTCGACTTCCAGTTCTTTTTATACGCGAGGTCACAGCTCCGTCTTGAAGATCGGGCGTCGGCTGGCGAGTTCAATATGGCGATTACTTCCGGTTTCGGTCTTTCCATCGCTTGCAGATCCAAAAGACACAAAACAGAGCCAAAATCACAGCGAATACAAAAGCCGCCCATGTGATGCCAAATAGTGAATATGGTTGTCGTCCCGTCGCTGTCACCTTGCATCAACTTCTGCCTCCAAGAAAGAGGTAGAGCAACGTCGATCCACGGCAGTTTCTATCATGAACCCTTGGCTGTTTCGCAGTGCATAAGATCTTTGCAATACACTTGAGATTGGCGGCCAAGTCGCCCGCTGCTATCACGGGGCAATCAGTGAACTAAAAGAGTCTGACTTGGGTGCCGACTTCCGCCAGATCGAACAACTCTGCGATATGCTCGTTGTACAGCCCAATGCACCCATTGGAAGACTGACGCCCGATCTTGCGTGTGTCGCCGGTCCCGTGGACACGGTAATATTGCCAGGAAAGATAGAGCGCGTGTGTGCCGAGAGGGTTGTCCGGGCCCGGTGGCCAGTAGTCAGGCCATTCAGGATTACGCTCCTTCATCGAAGGTGTCGGTCTCCAACTCGGACCTTCCACTTTTTGAACGACCCTTGTGTATCCCCGCCGGGTCAGCTCTTCTGATTGAGGTACGCTCGACGGGTAGAGCTTGTAAATACTTTCGTCCTCAGACCAGAACTGAACGGCTCTTGAATTGATGTCGCAGAGGATCGCCCCATGCTCGAGATTGTCAAAGTGGTCTTGCCATGGCTGAGCGCTGAAGGACGAGATATTCCTGCGTACCGCCGTTCCGGTCGGTTGCTCCACAGACTGGGCCTTTACCAAGGCCGGAAGTCCGATGACGGCGGCGGCTGTTGTTGATAGAAACTGCCTGCGGTTCTTAATTATTCTGCTCACAGCTTTCCTCCATTTTTTTGAGTCGTAAGACCTCTAGTAGCTAGAGGGTCAAGCGATCCGGGAATGACATTTTTGTGAAGCGATTTAGAGAAAGCGGCGGGTTGAAGCCCGATACTCTTCAAATTCAGAACCGTACAGTTCCTTTAGCCACGACTCTTCTGCGAATGGCGCGGCTATCAGAACAAGGATGGCGGCTGTTCCTACAGTGAGCGCCGAGGGTGAAGATGTAAGGATCATCCACCCACCGACAATTGCCATATCGGCCATGTACTGAGGGTTTCGAGAGTAGCGATACATGCCGGTAGTCCTCAACGTGCCTTTAGCTCCGCCAGTTTGCGCTAACCCGAAATGAGCGACTTCAGTCCAGACGACAAAATTGCCAAACAGAATGAGAGGTATCCCGACCCCGAACCGAAGCCAGTTGGGAAGCACCAAAATGCCCCACCCCAAGACGCCAAGCAAAATGAGTACGCCAAACAACGAAAACGTTGGCACCCAGACCAAAATTGGCGTGATCGCCGTGTAACGTTGGGGCGGCCAGATACGACGTTCTGGGTAAACGATCGACCAAAGGATCGAGCCAAGCGTGGCTGCAGCAATTCCCAAACCCACGAAAATCAGGGTGCTTTCCATCACGTTCCGGCCTCTTGATGTCCATAAAGTTGAGCGCCTTTGTGAGCATTCTTCCGATCTTCCAATTCGAGCGTGGAGTGCTGGATGCCGAACTCTTCGGTGAGGCGCGCTTTCACGGCAGCCTTGAGCCCTTCGCCGGATGCGCCATCAATGGTCACTATATGGCAATCCAGTGCCGTCTCGTTCTCTTGCATCTGCCACAGATGAACGTGGTGGACGTCATGGACCCCGTCGACGTCTCTGATTGCGGCAACAACCGCGTCATTGTCGAGGTCAGGTGGACTTCCCAGCATCAGGATGCGAACGGGGCCGCCGATTTCAGTTAGAGCGAGGTAAAGGATGTAGAGCGCGATGCCGATGGTGATCGCAGGATCGACCCACCACATGTCATAGAGCAGGATGAGTGAGCCGCCGATGATCACAGCAACAGAGGCTAGTGCGTCCGAAAGGTTGTGAAGGAAGAGAGCTCGGATGTTCACGCTGCCCTTTTGCATCGAATACGTCAGTAGCGCTGTCAGCGTGTCCACGACCAGCGCCACTGAGCCCAAAATCACCACAGTCCAACCGGCGACTTCGGTCGGTTCGATGAGCCGCATCCCGCCCTCGTAGATCAGATAGACGCCGACGAGGATGAGGGTGGTGTAGTTGATCAAGGCGGCCACAACTTCGATCCGGCCATAGCCGAAGGTCATGCGCTCGTCGGCCGGGCGTCTCGCGATCTTTCGTGCCGCGAAGGCGATCACCAAGGATGCCATGTCCGAGAAATTGTGCAGCGCATCGGCAATGAGCGCGAGACTGCCGGACAAGATCCCACCGACAATCTGCGCAAGCGTCAGAAGAGCGTTGGCCCAGATCGCGATGGAGACACGGCGGTCGCCTGACGCAGGATCTATATGCGCGTGGCCGTGATCATGAGGCATGCCGGGATTCCTCGTGCTGATGATTGGGCAAAGCCAAGCCGGGGATTTGCGGCACTTTACCGGACCTGATCCGGCGCACGCGGGCATTCATCCAATGGCGGATGATGTGGCGGTACAACAAGCCCTTTACGAAGCTGAACGATTGCCCATGGTTCGCGTAAAAGTCGTCAGGCGCGTCGAAGGTGCCGAAGTCCTGAACAATACCAGTCTTCTGGATGTAGGTGTCGCCACCTGTCCACTCCACTGGCGGCGCCTGCAGGCAACCGGTCCCTGCCCCATAACCGCAGAGGCTGAGTGTATCGGAAAATGTGGATTGGAGTGCCGAGAGAAACTCTGAATCCAGAATGAACCCTTCGAGGTTTGCCCAACCCGTCTTGGTCTCCACCTCAACCCATGAGTGAATGATCTCTTCCGGGGCGATCGGATAAACGAGTTCAGGTACGACGCCCCGTTGCAGCTCTTTATGAATCGTGAAGCCGTGAAGGCGGCACCGTACACCGACTGCACGCAACAGGGCCATAAGAAGCGTGCCCTTGGTGTTGCATTGACCAAAACCGTCAGCGAGGACTTCGGCGGCCGAGATGTTGTCTGCGCGGTTGTACCCGAAGGCAATTTCATTGCGCACGAAATCATAAACGGCGCCGATCCGGTCATATGGCGAAAGAGTTTTCCATCCTTTGTCTTCAACCAGTCGTGCAATCGACGGATGGTCGAAATTAAGGATTGGGGTGGCTGCAACAAGCGGGTCACTGGCGGTCAACTGTCATCTCCTCGAATCGTCTGACGCAACATGTAATTGCTATAGTGACTGTAGGTTCAAGCTTAAATATTCTCGCGACGATTCCAACACGCTGTCACAAATCTGATGCGAAAAAGTAGCATTTTCGACCCAGACCCAACCCTCGTTACTGGAGCGAAAGAATGAAGACATTAACAGCGGTATCTGCCCTTGCTATCGCGGTATCAGGCATGGCGACAGCACAAGACCTGCCTCAGGCCGAAAACGAATGGTTCGTATCCGGACAGGAGCGTCTGGCCGAAGAACTGGCAAAGCAGCCCAATACTAACAGGGCTCTCAACATCATTTTGATGATCTCTGACGGCAACGGCGTTGGTACAAACTACGCATCGCGTCTGTTTGCAGGCCAGCAAGAGGGCGGCTTTGGTGATGAGTATGTTCAACCCCAGGAGGCCTTTCCAAACCTCGCTCTGGTCAAGACCTACAACGTCAACGCCCAGACACCGGACAGCGCTGGCACGGGCACGGCCATGATGGCCGGGATCAAAACCAAGGCAGGCATCATCGGTGTGAATGAAAACGTGAACCGCGGCGACTGTTCGACGCTGCCGGGCAATACCGTTTCCTCCATGAACGAACTTATGAGTGAGATGGGAAAAGAAACCGGCATTGTCTCCACAGCGCGCATCACACATGCGACACCGGCCTCGGCCTACGCAAAGACAGTGGACCGCAATTTCGAGGCGTCAGTGCCTGAAGGTTGCGACACCCAGACTGACATTGCGACGCAGCTGATCGAGGCCATGCGTTCCGGGATGATCGACGTCGCCATGGGCGGCGGCATGCGCAACTTTCATGGTGACGAAGGCGGGCGCCGCGAAGACGGGGTCAATCTGATGGACGTAGCCCAAAGCGAACTAGGCGCTCATTTGGCGACCGATCAGGCGTCTTTCGAAAACACCCCTTTGGATGGGACCCCGATCCTCGGGTTGTTTGAAAGCAGCCACATGATGTACGAAGCTGACCGCGAAGACGAACCCAGCCTGGCCGACATGACCGGTGCGGCCATCCAGGCGCTTCAGGCAAAATCGGGGGACAATGGCTTCTTTCTTCAGGTCGAAGCGGGTCGCGTGGACCATGCCAACCACGGCGGCAACCTTGCACGCGCGGTACGTGACCAAAAGGCGTTCTCCGACGCCGTCGCGATCGCTGATGAACTGACGGACGATGCCGACACCCTGATCATCGTGACGGCTGATCATGAACATGCGCTTGCCTTCAATGGTTATTGCGGGCGTGGGTCGGACATCCTTGGCCTGTGCATGGGCATCGACGGCGAAGGCGTGGCGCATACCGGAGAGCCCGAATTGGGAGCCGACAATAAGCCGTTCACCGTCGCCGGCTACCTGAACGGTGCGGGATCGGTTCTGACCGAACAAGCGGATGGTTCTTTCTTTGGTACGCGTCCGGCGCTCACCGAAGAGGCCGCGACAGACCTGGACTATTTGCAGCAGGCGGTGGTTCCCAAGTCCTCCGAAACCCATTCGGGTGAGGATGTCGCCGCCTATGCCAAAGGCCCGTGGGCACACCTTGTCGATGGCACAATTGAACAGAACATGATTTTTCACATCATGAACTATGCCGCGACGGCCGAATAATCTGATTTGGTCTGATCACGACATCCCCAAGAGTTCCGCTCTTGGGGATGTTTTGCTTTTTCGGATGAAGACCAGGGAGATCCGTCCTGGGCTTAGTTTTTCTCGGAAAGTTGAAAAGATGAGTTGATGTAACTAGCTGTTTGATGGAGTAGTTTTGTGTTATCTCGCATCATACTAGGGCTAAATGTGGTCACCACAGCGACTACGCACCAACTGCATTCTACAAACCATCTTGACTCATGCAGGCCGAGGATATCAGGTGCTCGGACTTGGTCCCAAAGCCGATTTGCGGCGGCGGGGTAAATGGGAACGCGGTAGGGACATCAAGTCCTGTCCTGATCCGAGACTGCCCACGCAACTGTGAGCGTTAGCTGCATTCCGAATACCACTGGAGAGATCCGGGAAGGTGGAAATTGCCGCGATGAAGCGCGAGTCAGGAAACCTGCCAGGTACACTGTGACGCCTCTAGGGAGGCATCTTGCACGATGGGTGCAGAAAGGACGAACTAATGCATATTGAACCTGGCGTCGTGGACGGCGCAAAACTCGTACTGGGAACCGCGACTGGCGTTGCCTCAGTTGGAATTGTCGCCAAGCTCGCTGTTGATCACGTGAAGCAGAACGGTAACATCTTAGCTTTGGTCGGACGCTCCGCTGCGGCAAGCGCGATGGTGCTCGGATTCTTTGAATTTCTGCCGCATCCACCTGTTGGAGTGTCAGAAGTACATTTGATACTTGGAACCACACTTTTCCTGATCCTCGGCACAGTTCCAACAGCTATTGGTCTGATCTTTGGTCTTGTCGCGCAAAGCTTCCTGTTTTCACCTTCCGACATTCCGCAGTTGGGAATGAACTTGACTACGCTCATTCTACCAGTTTTGGCGATGGCGGCATTGGCTCAACGAATTATACCGGCCGACACCCCTTACACTGAAGTAACCTATGGCCAAGCCGCGAAGCTATCTGCGGTGTTCCAAGGTGGAATTGTCGCATGGGTGGCATTCTGGGTATTCTACGGGCAAGGATTTACAGCAGAGACCTTAGCAAATGCAGGTGCATTCGCCTCAGTCTACATCATCGTTGTATTGCTTGAACCTATCATTGACCTTGGTGCTCTGGCTTTGGCAAAGACATTCCGGAGGTTCGAGAACACAGGCCTTCCGCACGCCCGGCTCTATCAACCTGCCTAAGGTAATTAGTAACCAAGTACGACCGACCATTGTGGTTTTACACACCGTTTTGGAATGCGAGCAATTGGCGCGACTATGCGCCGATTGCATCGTGGTCGGTCAGACACTCTGAGTGATCGCGCAAGACCTCGAGAACCTTGCAGTCCGCCGTATTGCCTCCGCTGCATTCGTGGATCATGCGCTTCAGCTCGGTGCGAAGCGCTTTCAGCCGATCCATCCTTAGTTCTACTTGTTTGAGTTGTCGCCGGGCGATGGAATCCGCCTCATGGCAAGATCGATCCGGATTGTCACTGAGATCGAGAAGTTCGCGGATCGCCTCCAGCGGAAATCCCAACTGGCGCGCGTGTCGAATAAAGGACAAGCGATCGACTTCGGCGTCACCGTAACGCCGTTGCCCCCCTTCTGTCCGACCCGGTTCGGGCATCAGGCCGATCTGTTCATAGTATCGAATGGTTTGGACTTTTGTTCCGGTCTTCTTTCCCAAGCTTCCAATTGTCAGCATGCAACCTCCATATCTATAGTGTTGGTAGCTATAGCTATTGGCATGCGCAAGCCAGCACTGTAATCACAGGTCCGTGAAGGGCTGCTTCTTAGCCAAGAAATAGCTTGAACCTCTAGCAGCTAGAACATTTAGACTGCTGTAAAAATGGGCGGAATCGGGCGCAATACGACCAATGAGATTTTCTACGTTACAAAAAATGCTTTGGGGACTCGTCACAATCGCGATTGTTGGGTTCATTTGGCTGCAGGTTTCTACCAGAAGCGAACCGCGGGCTGATGATCCTGCGTTCCGGGCGGATTTCGAACTGACCGATCATCAAGGCATGGTGCAGACGGACGAAGACTTCGCCGGGCGCTGGATGCTCGTGTTCTTCGGCTTTGCGAATTGCCCTGATGTGTGCCCAACGACCCTGGCCGAAGTTGCCGCCGTCATGGACGCACTCGGTTCAGATGCAGTGGAGGTTCAGCCTCTGTTTATATCAATTGATCCAGAACGTGACACACCCGAACAACTGGCGGATTTTGTCCCAGCGTTTGACGCAAACATCATTGGGCTGACGGGTACGGCAGATCAGATCAAGCGAACATCGGAAACCTTCCGCGTGTACTTTGAGAAGATCGAGGAGGCGGCTTCGCCCGACGGATACACGATGGGGCATTCGTCTCAGCTGTTCCTCTTTGATCCGCAAGGCGGATATGTGGGGGCCTGGACATATGGCACGCCGGCAGAGGAGATCCTTGCCGATCTGAAGGCGCGGATGTCGCTATGAGCCGGTTGATGGCAAAAGAGACGGCTTTGGCCGCCGCGTGGATCGTCGCTTTGGGAAGTTCCTTGGCCGTGCTCTATATCGGTGAGGTTCTGGGGCAGGCTCCGTGCAGTCTGTGCTGGTTTCAGCGTGCGTTTATGTTCCCTCTGGCCGTCGTGTTGGGCCTCGGTCTCTGGTGGGAGGATCAACGGGTCGGTCGCTACGGCGTTGCGCTCGCCCTCGGTGGCGCTGCCATCGCGCTTTGGCATCTTGGTCTCTATACTGGAGTTTTGCCCGAGCCGATCCAACCCTGCACGGCGACTGGCCCATCCTGCACCGGCGACAATCAGCTGTTTCTTGGAATCCCTATCCCGCTCTTGGCGCTGATTGCCTTTGCGTTTATCGGCTTCTTGTCATTTTTCTCCCTGAAGGAGCCCCGTCCATGAAAAACAAATCCATCGTTCTGTCGGTCTTACTTGTCGGCCTTGCAGTCTTTGCCGCCGCCGTTTGGTATCAGTCCCGCCCTGCCCCGGTCGCTCAGGTTGATCCGGTCCAACCCGAAATCGCCGAAGCACTCATGCGTCCCTACTCACCCATCATGGGACCAGAAGACGCGCCGGTTACAATTGTGGAGTTCTTCGATCCCGCTTGCGAAGCTTGCCGTGCTTTCTATCCGATCATAAAGGACATCATGGCGGAACACGGCGATCAGGTCCGCGTCGTATTGCGATACACCCCATTTCATGGCGCTGCATCGGAAGAGGCGATCCGGGTGATGGAAGCGGCGCGCATGCAGAACGTATATATTCCGGTCAAAGAAGCGATCCTCGAATTTCAGCCACGATGGGCATCCCACGGTGAACCAGCGCCGGGATTGATCCTTGGCATTGCAGAGCAGGCCGGTCTGGACGTAGAAGCCGCACAAAACCAGATGAAAGCGCCCCAGACGCTCGCAATCCTTAATCAGGATCGTGCGGATGTGGAGACAATGGGCGTGCGTCAGACACCAACGTTCTATGTGAATGGCAAACCGCTTGACCCGTTCGGAGCCGACGAGCTGCGCGCCTTGGTTGCGGCCGAAGTCGCGGCGGTCGGGTCGTGATCAAAAGACTGACTTTAGGAGCAAACCTGTGAACTCAACCGTTGCAGCCATCGCACTTGCATTCAGTGCGATTGTCGGATTACCGACCACCTCTTCTGCTGGCTCTGAGGATATTGTCGTTGACGACGCATGGGCCCGCGCGTCCATCGGCATCAACCGTCCAGGTGCGGCCTACATGACACTGCGCAATACCGGCACCGATCCAGTGACATTGGTGGGGCTGGAAACGCCGCTCGCCATGATGCCTGACATTCATGAGACCAAGACGGACGCCAATGGTGTGAGTTCCATGGGCCCAGTCGGTGAAATCACCATCCCAGCGGGCGAAAGTGTTTCGCTGGAACCAGGTGGCATGCATGCCATGCTGATGCGGTTGCAAACCAAGATGGTGGAAGGCGAGACCTTTCCGCTGACATTGACCTTTGCCGATGGCGGGACGCTGACCGTTGATGTGCCCATTCTTGGCATTGCGGCACGTGGGCCGGAGGGCTGATGAGCCGAAGAACTCTCCTTGCTTATGGTGCCGCAATTGCCGGAGTGGCTGCGCTGGCGCTGTTCATCGGCTGGTGGCAGGTGGATGGTCCCGGCGCGCCTGAACCTGTAGCTCAGCGACCCTTGCCGCTCACCCAGATGGACTTTCAGATGACCGATCAAGGCGGTGAAACTGTCGGACCTGCGTCGCTTCTGGGCAATCCATCCATGGTGTTTTTTGGCTTCACATACTGCCCCGATGTGTGCCCCACCACATTGTCGGATATCTCTGGCTGGCTCGACGACCTTGGAGATGATGTTGCGGACATGAACGTCGTGTTCATCACGGTCGATCCAAAACGCGACACTGTTGCGGCTATGGCGGAATATGTCAGCTACTTCCATCCAGCCATCCAGGGTTGGAGGGGTTCACAGGATCAAACAATGCGGGCCGCAGAGGGATTTCGCGCGAGTTATGAAAAGGTCGCCACCGGTGGTGATGACTATACCATGAACCATACGGCGAGCGTCTTCATGTTCGATGCTGAGGGACAGTTTGCCGGCACAATCGATTATCATGAACCAAGAGAATTTGCGGTGCCGAAGATCCGCCGTGTCCTCGCAAGAACCGAAGAAGAAACATCATGAAGCTGAGATATCTCGTCGCAAGTATCGCCGGAACAAGCCTTGCCATCGCATTGATGTTTGGTTTCCAAACCGACTGGAGAAAGGCTCCCGTTCCGGAGGCGCTGGCAGCAGTGTCTGATTGGCAACCGTCACCAATGCGGATGCCCGCACCGCCGGATCAATTGCTTTCAATCTATTCGAACGAGACTTTTGAACCAGTGACAGTCGCATGGAGGCCAGAGCCCCCTGCCTTGCAATTGGCCAGTGTCGCTTTGCCTGAAGTAAAGCCCCCAGTTGAAATCTGGTCAGGGACATTGTCCGCCGGCGAAACCTTGGATGCACTGCTCTCCAAAGCAGGTCTTACTGCAAGCGACCGCGCTGAGGTCGCGCTTGCCTTGGCTGCAGAATACGATCTGCGAAAACTGAAACCCGGATACGGCATTGAAGTCGAAACTTCCTTGTCGGGCACCCCACGCCGCGTCGCGCTTTCGGTGGACGAAGGAGTTCGGATTGAAGCCACGTTTACAGATGAGATTGCGACACGCAGGATTGTTCCCGAGCCAGACTTGATTGTTCGCGCCGCCGATACCACCGTTCAGAATTCGATCTTTGCCACCCTTGCGTCAGCGGATGTCCCGGCTCGGTTTGCAGTGGACCTCGCCGAGATGCTGGGCGGCACCGTGGATTTCCGACGGGATCTGAAAGGGGGCGAACGGCTACAATTGATGTGGCGTGAAACGGTGTTCGAGGATGAAGAGATTAGGCAACCCAGCCTGTCCTTCGCCGCGCTGACGATCGAGGAGACGCTTTATGAAGTCGTCTGGCCCGACGACAAATCCGGAAACGCGACGATTTTTGTTGATGGGGAATTGCTACGGGTGTTTGCACAACCCGTGAAGGGCGCGCGGCTGAGTTCGGTATACGGCAATCGCAGGCACCCGGTTTTTGGGGATGTGCGCATGCACACCGGGGTTGATTTTGCGGCGCCCCAAGGGACGCCAGTCTACGCAACGGCACCGGGCCGCATCTCGTTTATTGGGCGACGCCGCGGCTATGGGCGCGTGGTCGAGATTGCACATGGTTCAGACACCATGACACGATACGCACATCTCAGCGACGTCCCGGAGGGACTGGGCGTTGGAGATAGAGTCGCCGCAGGTGACAATATTGGCAGTGTCGGCGCCACCGGGACCGCGACTGGTCCAAACCTGCACTACGAAGTGCGCGTAGACGGTCGCCCGACAGACCCGATGTCAGAAGAACGGCTTGCCGCGGCGGCAAGCCAAGTCGAGACCAACACCAGCATTTTGGTCCGTCTTGAAACTGTTCGCGCGCAGTTCACGGGTTTGCTTGACCAGGAAGTTGCCGCCGCGACTTCAGAAAGACTGTAGATCATGAAACTATTCACGTTTGCCACAGTGTTCTCACTCAGCCTCGCCGCGCAGGCGATCGCCGAAGCCACGCCGATTGATGTCAAAAAGACCAATGGCTGCGGGTGCTGCCTCGCCTGGATGGATCATCTTGAGGAGAACGGATTTGCGCCGAGTGGACAAGATATGTTTGCAGGGCTGCTTGTTCGTTTCAAACTCGACAGCGGAGTCCCCCAACGCATGGTGTCCTGTCATACAGGCCTTATCGACGGGTACGTGATCGAGGGCCATGTGCCCGCAGATGATATTCGCAGGTTGCTCAGCGAGAGACCGGACGCTGTCGGCCTCGCGGTGCCAGGGATGCCGCTTGGCTCCCCCGGCATGGACCAGAGCCGCTGGCGCGAAGCTTATGACGTGTTTCTCATCAACAACGATGGAACGACGGAAGTGTTTGCCAGCTATCCCGGCGATTGAGGGCTCGCACTATTCAATTCAAAGACGCCCATTCCCGCGTCACTTTGCGGTCCCTGAGCAGCGTGAAGGCCAGAGCATGAAACACACGATAACTCTCGGGCTGGTGAGCACACTCAGTGCTGTCGTCGTGGATCAGGCGAGTAAAATGGCTGTCGTCGCAAACGCTTCTACACTGAGCTCCGGTGTTTCCGTCTTTCCTGGTTTCAATCTAGTCTACCATCGCAATGATGGCGTGACTTTTGGTCTGTTAAATGGTGCGCCATGGTGGGGGCTAGTATTACTGGCAACGGTTGTATGCCTATGGCTCGTAGTCCTGATGTTCAGAACGAAAGAAGAGGGCGAGGCCGTGGCCCATGGCCTGATCATTGGCGGAGCCTTGGGGAATGTTATTGATCGGATCAGAGTAGGCTCCGTCACCGATTTTCTGGACTTTTATGTTTGGGATCTGCATTGGCCAGCCTTCAACCTCGCAGACACCGCTATTTTTTGCGGTGTCGCCCTGCTGCTGGCCTGGCCGGGGTTGAAGAAAACCCAGACCGAGCAATGACAGAAACCGCCGGAGAGAAGGCCGCATTTCGGAAGGTCGCCCTTGTGCTTTCGCTAGCTCACGCCGCAGCAATTGTTTGTCTTGGTGCGCTGACCGTCCTGACCCTTCCGCCTTTCTCATTTTTGATACTTGCTCCGGCGACCTACGGTGGCTTATTTTTTATTTTGCGAGGGCTTCGCCCATTTCGCGCTGCGGTCACGGGTTGGACTTTTGGTCTGGGATATTTCGCCGGTGGGATCTTCTGGATCGCGGAGAGCTTTTTTGTGGATGCGGATCGCTTTGGTCTGCTTGCCATACCTGCCGTCGCTGGGTTGAACGCGCTGCTTGCGTTCTTTCCCGCGCTGGCCTCGTTCGCGTTTGCTCTGCTGGCGCGGTCGCGATTGTCTGAAGGTCTGGCCAGCCCTCTGCTCTTTGCAACATGCTGGACCGCCGCCGAATGGTTGCGCGGGCATGTCCTGACGGGATTCCCCTGGAACCTGTCAAGTTATGCGCTCGTCGAATATGAGCCGCTGCGGCAACCGGCGGCGTGGATTGGCAGTTACGGTCTCGGCTTTCTCTTTGTTTTTCTGGTTGTTCTGCCAACCCATCTGATTGCCAGTCGCAATAGTAGACGTCCGTGGGGCCTGGTCTTGGCGCTTGGGTTTGCCGCAAGCCTTTGGGGTGCAGGGCAAACCCGTCTCTGGCTTGGCATAGAAGAGCCGACGAACATCACTGTTCGGATTGTTCAGGGAAACGTGCCGCAGCAAGACAAGTGGCGTCCGGAACTGCGAGAAGAAACCGTATCACGGTACATTGACCTGTCGAGCCAGGGTGACGTTCCTGACATCGTATTGTGGCCTGAAACGGCCTATCCGGGATTTCTGGACGAAGTTGAAGCAGATCGTCAGAGGATCATGCGCGCGCTCCCCCAATCAAGCATCCTCATGACCGGTGTGCCAGACCGGGTCGCGTCGGGCGCCAACACCCTCTACTTCAATACCGTCCAGGCATATGACACAAAGGGGCGCAGCCTTGGTGGCTATGCGAAACACAAACTGGTTCCTTTCGGCGAGTATGTTCCTTTTCGAGAGTGGTTACCGTTTGAGCGTCTGACCAAAAGTCTTGGAGATTTTACACCGGGCCCAGGGCCACGCACCTTAGCCTTGCCTGGAATACCTTTTGTTGGCATTGCGATCTGCTACGAGATCATTTTTCCGGGTCACGTGGTCGACGATGCCATTCGACCGGATTGGATATTCAATGCCACAAACGATGCATGGTTCGGAACATCGATCGGACCGGAGCAGCATATGGCGGCCGCACGGATGCGCGCCGTCGAAGAAGGCTTACCAGTGCTTCGCGCCGCGAACACTGGCATTTCCGCAGTCATTGATGCCAGAGGCCGCGTCTTGGCCAGTCTGGGCCTTGAACAGACGGGAGTCCTAGACCTACTTCTGCCCCCTGCCCTGCCACGTACACTTTATGCGCGCTTCGGTGACTGGACACTTTTGCCACTGGTTTTGGCATGTTGGTTTCTTTTTGTCGGCCTCCGCGTGATCCCGTCTCTCACAATGCGGTTTTTTAGCCACTTGGAAAGGAGGCTGACGTGATTGTAATCGTCATGACATTGTTAGGGGCGTTTTGGGGCGCATACCTCGCAAAAAAACGCAAAGGCAATCGACTTGATATTGCTCAACATGCGGCGAGCTGCGCAATCCTATTTTGTTTGATCGGATTGTTCGCCACGATCATGATCGCCCGGGCTCTAGGATAGTCTGGTCGTTGGGCGGCGTTGTGGACATGGACCATTTTGGAGCGCTTCTAGCAACCCTCGTAAGTTTGAGTGTGTTGGTCGTTCTTACAATACGCGGATATCCTATTTACAGTCGTTCGGTCAGGCCAAAGTCGCATGTGCGCCTCGGTCTTTTTTTGGCGGGTCTAGGCATAGCAGGTGGTGCTTTTTTTGGTCCCCTCCCTGATCTTGGTCATCAATACTTCTTCGTGCATCAAGCCGAACACTTGGTGGCAAGGCTGCTAGGACCGATGCTCATCGCCTTGTCGCAGCCGGGCGGTTGGTTAGCCGCCGGTCTTTCAAGAAGATGGCGGAGTCAGATCAACAGAGTTCTGTGCTCGCAGGTGGTGCGTGCAGTGCGAAGTCCAGTCCCAGCAACGTTTCTGCTCATCGCGTCACTCTATATTTGGCAGCTGCCCGGGGCCTATTCATCTGCCCAAGCCCGTGAGACACTAGAATTCGTCGCTCATTTCGGCATGGTTGCAGCTGGAATATCATACTTTTCAGCAGTATTCGGTCCCGGTAGCGTTGTCGGCGGCTGGCCCTATGGCGCGAGACTGATTACTGCATTCGTGGTCATTGTATCGAACATACTTCTTGGCGCACTAATCACTTTGAAAGAGGTCTCTTTGTACAGCGGCGCACCGATGTCATTTTCGGCTGGCACGCGTTTCGGATTGTCGGACGAAACCACAGGTGGCTATATCATCTGGGTCCCCTCTTCCATGCTCATGATCGTCACGGTTCTGCTCATCATGAATGGATGGAACAAGTTTGAAGAGGTGCGATGGCAGCGTCGGCATGAACGGCGTGATTCCAATTCGGCCGTGCTGGAGTTTCCTGAAACAGCGTATGAGTTGAAACTCAAGACCGCCGGGCCCAATCGAAGGATGGGGCGAACCCTTGCGATCGGGTCCCTTTCGATGTTCGCGATTGTTCTGGCGACGGCGATAACCGTGCTGCAACTTTACTGAACACCGCGATTTGATGGCACAGCCTGTCTTTGGCCAAGGATCAACCGGGCCTCTTAATATGTTTCTCAAACGCCAACAGCGTCGCCTCGCTGACGTGGTGTTCGATGCCTTCGGCATCACGCTCGGCCGTTACTTCGTCAATCCCGAGGCTTTGCAGAAATGCGACCACGATCCTGTGGCGCCGGCGGCAGGCCTCAGCGAGAGCCTGGCCTCTTTCGGTCAGGAAAACCGAGCGATATTTTTCACGGCGCACCAGCCCTGCTTGCTTCAGGCGCGAGATGTTCTTGGTCACCGTCGGTGCTTTGACCCCCAGCCGTTCGGCAATGTCGACCGGTCGCGCCTCCCCATGGGCTTCAATCAACTCCGCGATCAGCTCCACATAATCTTCCGCCATCTCGCTTTCATGCGCATTGCGCACATGCGCGAACCCGTCGGCCTGGGCTTCGGGATCGCGGGAATCAGGCATGAAATCTTCACGCGTCTGTGATGCGCCGGGCGACATGACAGGACTTTGCCTGAAGGTTGATGGATTGACAACAAGTTGGCTTTGGGTAGATAAGTTAGACGCGTCTAACTTTTTGAGGGGAGCCATCTGTGATCCAGCACGTCCTGCGCGTGATCCTGTTCGTGATTGTCACCTCTTTGGCGGTGACGGGTCCGTCCTTTGCAACACCAGCCAAGGAAGCCCCCTGGCTGCCCGAAGCGGCAGCCTATCGGTTGACGCTGTTTCTGGGCAATCTCGCGCCGGTCCCGTGGTATAAGGTGGAGCAAGCCTGGTCCGAGCCCTATCATGGCTCGGAGTATCGCCTCGGAGCACTTGCCTGGTTGGACCGAGAAAGCGCCGTTGATGTCGGTGACTTGACCGACGCTATCGGCTGGCAGGATCGGCATGCCGTTCATGTGGCGGCCACCCGCCTCATTGCGCTGAGAATCGAAGAAGAGCTGGACGCGGCCACTGCTGCAGACAACCCGGCGGTATCGCAACGGGCAGTGGCAACTGCCAAGGAGCTCTACCGCGCGTTCGCTGACCATATCAAAGCCGCGGACCCTGATGCGGCCCGGACATTGGGTCGGGCGTGGTTGGAACTCAACAATGCCACAGGCTCGGCGGGCGTGCTCGGTGCCGGTGCCAAGGAACAGGATAGCGACGCAATGACCACCGCGCGCGCGGTGATTTCAGCCTACCTGGCAGAAAATTACCTCGTCGCGGATCCTGCCCCGCGCCAGACGCTGACTGCCGTGCCCGAGGCGATTGCCCGAACCGGACAGCCGGTTGAATTGCCCGCCGCTCTGCCCCCCGGCTCAGACATCTTCGATCAGGACCCTCTACCACTTCTCGTGCTCAATTTCGAGGAGCAGGGGATCGACGAAACCGACCTGCCCCTCATCGCCTACGGTGACATGCTGTTCGACAGTGCCGAGATATTCGGCGGACCGGCCCGCGATCTGGGCATAGCCTGTTCGACTTGTCACAATCGCTCGGACATCAATCAGCGATTTTTCATTCCCGGTGCCAGTCACCAGCCCGGAGCAGTCGACGTGGATGGCGCTTTCTTCAACCCGATGTTCAACGACCGCCGCGATGATCCGATCGATATCCCAAGCCTGCGCGGGCTGCGCTTTACCGGACCTTACGGGCGAGACGGTCGTTTCGCGTCGCTGCGGGATTTCTCCCGCAACGTGATCGTCAATGAATTCGCTGGCGAAGAACCCACACCCTTCATGCTGGACGCACTCGTGGCCTACATGACCGAGTTCGATTTCCTGCCCAATTCCCTGGTCACCGGCGACGGCCAGTTGACGGAGGCCGCGCCGGATGCTGCGCGGCGTGGCGAAGAGGTATTCAACCGCCCCTTCGTCGGAATGGGCAACCAATCCTGTGCCAGCTGCCATACGCCATCCGGCAACTTTCTTGATCGCAAATCGCACGACATCGGATCGGTGGCTGCGGCTTACGAAGGGTCACATGCAGGTGCCCTCGACACGCCCACCTTGCTCGGTACGCTCTACACAGCGCCGTATTTCCACGACGGTGCCCTGCCGACGCTGGCAAGTGTTGTGGATTGGTTCGACGAGACAAAGAACCTTGGCCTGACCGATGCCGAGCGGTCGGACCTGACCGCCTATCTGGAAACGGTTGGCGCAGCCGATGAGCCATACGAGGCTTTCGATACCGCGAACACGCCCTTCCGTCTGGCCTTCGCCGAACTCACGACCTTTGCCTCGACGCTCGACACGCTTCTACCGAAACGCGATGCGCAGCACATCCTGGTCCTGACCGACACGGTTGCGGCCGATCTTGCGGCCGATGCAGGCACGATGGCCAATCTTTCGTCGCGGCCCGAGGTCTACGCACTGGCCGAGCGCTTGGCAGAGGTCGGCGCAGCCGTTCGGGCAGAGAACTGGGCGGCCGCGGAAACGAGTTGGAGTCTGTTCAAGACGGATGCCGCCGCCATAGAAGAAAAGGCGTTTTGATGATGCCTCGCTTGAATCGCCGTCACCTTCTTATTCTCGCAGCGGCCGGTCTTGTCTCGCAGCCGATGCCTGCTCTGGCGCAGTCTGACCCGTTGCGCCTGGCCTTTATACCGCAGGAGAACCCCGACAAGCTTCTGGGCGATATCAAGGCGATCACCGCCTGGCTTTCGTCTGAAATCGGTGTGCCAGTCGAAGGGTTCGTTACCATCGACCACGCGGCGGCCGTCGAAGCATTGCGCAACGGCGATGCCGATATTTCCTTTATGGGTGCCCTACCCTTCGTTCTGGCCGAAAGGGAAATCGGTGCCATCCCGCTCTTGTCAGAGGTCTACCGCGATACGCCCAGTTATACGGGCCGCGTCTTTGTGCGCCGTGACAGCGGCTTCAAGATGCTGGCCGATCTGGAAGGTCGCGACATCGCCTTTGCCGACCCGATTTCGGAATCGGGATACATGTACCCCCTGGCCGAGTTTGAGCGCGCAGGCCTGGTATCCAGCCCGGATGCGGCAGAGGACTTCTTTGGCCGCATTTTCTTTGCCGGTGGCTACCAACAGGCAATGCAGGCGATGGCGGAGGGCCTGGTCGATGCAGCCGGGGCCAGCCAATACGCCGACCTTCTTCTCACCCCCGAGCAGCAATCTCAGGTTACTTGGATCGCGGAAAGCGATGCCATTCCAAGCCATGTCGTCATCGCACGTCCCGAACTGGACGCGGAGCTTCGCGAGAACTTCGTTGCCGCGATGATGAAGCTCAACATGCCAGAACACCGCGACAAACTCCGCTATCTCTACGGCCCGGATGGCTATGTCGAAGCCGACCCTTCGGTGTTCGACGGTGTGCGGACTATGGCGCAGCGCTTCGGATTACTATGATGCAGAACGCCATTCACATCGACGATCTGAGCTTCGGCCATCACGGTGCTGAGCAGCGCGCCATCGATCAGGTGTCCCTGCACATAGCCGCCGGGGAGTGCGTTGCCCTTCTTGGTCCTTCCGGAGCAGGCAAGACCACGCTTTTGACGTTGCTGGATGGACGGTTGCGCGATTGGCAAGGGCGGGTCTCTGTCCTTGGTGTACCATTCGAACCCAACCGTGCGCTGCCCTTGGAAAAGCGCGCTGAAACAGGTTTCATCTTTCAGGAGTTTGCGCTTGTCGAACGATCGACAGTGATGCGCAACGTCTTGAACGGCAGGCTGGGCCGGATGCCCGGCTGGCGCGCGTTGCTTGGCAACGTGTCGAAGTCCGACATGGACATAGCCCGATCGGCACTCTCCGACTGCGGCATCGCGGACCTCGCAGACCGGCGCGTGGACTCGCTCAGTGGCGGCCAGCGCCAGCGGGTGGCAATTGCCCGTTGTCTCGCACAAGAGCCTAAGCTGATCTTCGCGGACGAGCCGGTCAGCAACCTTGATCCGTCCAGAGCAGCGGACATCCTGACACTTCTCACCAGCGCCGCCCAGGCACGTGGGGCAACGACTGTGTTCTCGTCGCATCAACCGGAACTGGCACGGCGTTTTGCCGACCGTATCATCGGAATGCGCAACGGGCGGATCGTCTTTGATGTCGCGACGCACGATCTGACGGATGACGCGACGGCGGCGCTCTATGACGACACCGACCCGGCATCCGGCGCACGGCTCAAGGTCGTAAGCTGATGCGGTCGCGCAATCTGGGCGGGTTCTGGGCCGGGATGTTGGTTGCCGGTGTGGTGCTGTGGTCGCTGATCACCACCGATGTCGAACTGTCCCGACTGCTGTCTGCAGGCCCTCGCATTGCGGATTTCCTTGGCCGCATGTTCCCGCCGGATCCGACCGTTATGGATGAGATCTGGAAGGGGAGCGCCGAGACGCTGCGGATCGCGATCCTCGGTACTGTCGGTGCGGTGATCCTTTCCGTTCCGCTTGGCATCCTCGCCTCCGAGACGATGGTGTCGGCAACGGTGCACCGGCCGATCCGCACTGTTCTGGCATTTATTCGCGCGATCCCGCTGATCCTGGTGGCAATGCTGATGGTGGGCGCGGTTGGGCTGGGGCCATTGCCCGGCATCATCGCGGTGGCGCTCCACGCGACAGGCATGCTGGCCAAATTCTACGCCGAAGCGATCGATGGTGTGTCCCGCGCTCCGATTTCCGCTTTGGAAAGTGCCGGAGCCGGGCCGTTGCTGCGTTTACGCCATGCGATCTGGCCGCAAATGGCCCCTGTTGTAGCGCGGGACACGATCTTTCGGTTCGAGCTGAACCTGCGCGAGTCTCTGATCCTTGGCATTGTCGGGGCAGGTGGAATCGGGTTCTACATTCAGACCTATGTGCGCTCGTTCCAATACGACAAGGCCGCAAGCGTGACGATTGCAGTGGTCATCATGGTGATCGCCATTGAAGGGATCAATGTTGCGCTGCGCCGCCGGTTTGCCTGATCCGGTTGAGCTTCAGTGAGTCTCAGAAGCTGCTAGGCATAAATCTCGATAGGTGTCCCATCGCGCACCATTGCATAGACATCTTCGACCTGCCGATCGGTGACCGAGATGCATCCAGCCGTCCAGTCCCGCTGTCGCGTTGCCCTTAAATCTGAGACACGACGCGTTCGGGGATATTTTTTGCCCTTAATTATGAGATTCCACTGCCATCGCGCCTATGCTTTTCG
>NZ_SOAP01000004.1 GCF_004364805.1 Pelagimonas phthalicica | reverse complement strand
AAACAACCCCTGGTCAAAGGCTTTGCCGTCGGCCGCACAATCTTCGCCGACCCCGCCCGCGCCTGGCTCAAAGGCGACATCAACGACGCAGAGGCCGTTGACCAGATGGCCGAACGATTCAGCAGGCTATGTACGATCTGGGACCAGGCGAGGGTGCCAAAGCAGGCCTAGGGTCCTGACCCTAGAAAGCATTGCCGGGATGCAATGGGGACCCTTTTGGCAGGGGGCATTTTCAGCGCTGGCGGATAGGGGGCGAGGCCATTGGGCTGGGTTTGAAAGCCGGATGATGTTCTGGTGTGTCGTAACGCCCGGGGTCCTAGCTTGATCCGCCAAGCCCCAGCGTTTCGTCGCGCAACCAGGTCATCAACCCCATTGGGTCACCGCTCCAGCGTTCAATGTCAGACGGGAGGATCGGGGTGCCTATATGGGGGCGTTGCGGTTTGTTCAAAGCGTGTTTGACTTCGAACAGCAAAAGCCCCTGCCGCAGGGTTTGCGAGGTCAGGCTGGCGATCTGATAGGCGCGGCTGTTTTGTCCGGGGAACCGGATCGGGACAACGGTTGCCCCCGAGCGTTGGATCAATTTGGCGGTGAAGGCGCTCCAGGAGCGTTCAATTGCAGGGCCAAACCAACGATCCGCCGAAGCCACCACCCCGGATGGGAACAGCGCCAAGACCCCGCCATGTTTCAGATGGTCCATGGCGCGGCGGCGCATCTCAAGGCTTTTGTCCAGCGCGTCAGGATCATGGGCAAAAGGCACCGGGATCATGAATTCGTCAATTTCGGCCACGCCGGTCAGCAGGGATCTGGTGAGGATCTTGTAATCGGTGCGGACGCGGCCAATGATTTCGGCCAGAACCATGCCGTCAACCAATCCATGCGGGTGGTTTGCGGTAATCACGACAGGGCCGGTTTTGGGGATGCGCGCAATTTCCGCATCCGGGGTTTCGATATCGATCCCCATGACGTTCAAGGCCTTGGGCCAAAAGGCCTGACCATGGGGCACGCCCATCGCCTCAAAGCGGCGAATCTTGCGCAACAGGCCGGGTTTGGCCGTGATCAGTTCGATGGCTTGAATGATCTTTTGTTGAACCGGGTTCGTAAAGGTCGTCGCATAGGACAAACGGCGACCGTCATAGGGTTTTTCATCCAAAGACGTGCCATCCCCTTGCCCCGGATCGGACAAGGTGCTGTGACCTGGAGTGTCACCATTGCGTTGCGGTCTTCGGATTTTGGCCATCACGCCCCCTTTCGCACGATATTAGTCCAGAGGGCGCTGGATGAGAACCGAACAGGGCGCGCGACGGGCTACGCGTGCAGCGGTGGAGCCCAGAAAGTAGTCCATGGCCGACGGGTGGTGCGCGCCAACAATGATGAGATCGGCACCCATCTCCTGAGCGACGGTTGTGATGCGGACACCCGGCTTGCCCGTTTCGACCCTACAATCGATGTCACTGGCCCCTTGGGCGAGGTCTTGCAGCGCGGCCATGATTTTTTCTGAGAGGCGGTTTTCGGTCTTAACAGTCACAAATTCAGCGGTGAAGCCCGGAATTTGTTCGAGCACGGTCAGCAAGGTGATCTTGCCTCCCGGGGCCAGCATAGCGCGCGCTGTTGCGATTTTCTTGGTCACGAGCGCCTCGTGGTCGATGGCAACCGGGATCAGGATAGAGGTGAACATTTTGGTGTCTCCTTAGGGGGTTGCGGTTGAAAACTGGGGGAGGAAAGTCAGCGCCAGCGCGACAAGGGCCGCGAGAAACAAGGTCTCGGCAAGCAACATGCCCGCCGCTGCCCGGCCAACCTTGAGCACTTCGGCGGGGCGCGTTTGCAGGCCAACCGCAGCGATAGAGGCGAGCAGGAGCCAACCAGACCCGCTGGCGGCGAGAGCAAGCACGGGCTGCGGTAGCGCCAGCAGCGAATTCAGCGTGGCCAGGGCGATGAAGCCGACAACAAAGGCAGGCATCAGAGGAGGGCGTTGATGCTCGGCCGTGGTGGTTGTGTGCCGGTGAATCAGGAAGGTCGCGGCCATGATCACCGGTGCCAGCATCGCAACGCGCAGCAATTTCACCAAAGTGGCGGTTTCCCCGGCTTCGGGCGAGATCGAGAACCCGGCCCCAACTACCTGCGCGACATCGTGGATTGTCGCGCCAAGATAGATCCCGGCCTTGTGATCGTCGAAGCCCAGAAACTGGCTGAGGATCGGGTAGAGGATCATGGCAGCAGTCGACAGAAGAGTGACACCAACAACGGTAAAGACCAGGCGATCGTCGGATTTTTCGTCTTTGGGCTGGATGGCCGCTATCGCCATGGCGGCGGATGCGCCGCAAATGGCCACGGCCCCGGATGACAAAAAGGCAAACCGATTGGCAAAGCCAAAGAACCGCGCCACGAGGAACCCAAAGCCGATTGTCATCGGTACCATGGCTACAACCAGCGCCACCACAGGCCAGCCAAGCGTTCCGATCATGTCAAAGCTGATCCGCAAGCCCAGCAAGGCGACACCAAAGCGCAGGACGGTCTTGGCCCCAAAGGCGATGCCGGGGGCGCAATCGTCATGCGTGGACAGGAAATTCATGCTGATGCCAAAGAGCAGGGCCAAGAGCATCGCGGGGGCCCCGTAATGCTCGGAAATGAACCTGCTGGCCAGTGCAATCACGAGGATCACCATAACCCCCGGCAACAGGGCCTGAAGCCCCGCGATCCGGTCAGATTTTGAGAGGGTTAGTAACTGCACGGTGTCCTCTTGGAATTAGGTCTGGGCATCAGGATTGGCCAGCTTTTGAACCTGATGAAAAAGATGTGCGGGAACCTGCAACCCGTCGCTTTCGGATCTGGCAATGGCCGCGCGGCGGCGCGCGCCCGGAAGCCGCGCGCCCGGCATGGCGGCGATCTGATCCAGCAGCGTTTTGACACGCGCGCCAAAATCACTGCGACTGCCCGGGTCGATGGCGATGATGGTTTGCCCGACATTGGGCCGTGGCCCGTCGGCATGAAAGAACGACCCGGCTTCGGCGCTAAAGGCACTGCCGGTCAGGGCCGAGGCCAGCACTTCGATCATCAGGGCCAAGGTGGTGCCCTTGGCATCTCCGATGGGCAGCATGGTGCCCTCTAGCGCGGCCTCGGGATCGGTGGTGGGCTGACCTTGGGCATCCAGCGCCCAGCCTGTGGGGATCGGCTTGCCAGCCTTTTTGGCGGCCATGACCTTGCCCCTTGCCACGACAGACAGGGACAGGTCGATGACCAGCGGAGGAGCATCTTTGACGGGTGTGGCAAAGGCGATGGGATTGGTTCCAAAGACCGGATCCTTGGCCCCCCAAGGGGCGATGGCCTTGGGGGTGTTGGCAACCATTAGACCAACCAGCCCGGCCTGGGCGATCTTTTCCACATGAATGGCCAAGGCCCCGCAATGATGCGAGTTGCCGATGGTCATGACGGCGATGCCCATCTCGCGCGCCAGGGGCAGGCCTGCGGCAAGCGCGGCCTCGATGGCCGGATAGGCAAAGCCGTAATCCGCCAGCACATGCAGGCCGGCGGGGGCGGGGCGGGTCAGGACCATATCGGCGTTTGGATTGATTTTGCCGCTTTGCAACTGGGCGGCGTAATCGGCCACCCGGGAAAACCCATGCCCGATCTGGCCTTCGCTCTCTGCCGCGACAAGGGCATGGGCAACGCTGGTTGCCACGCCCTTGGACGCGCCCGATCTCTCAAACACTTGGGTCAAGAGCGAGAACGCGTCTTGCAGCGAGATTTGGACCGTTTCGGTCATGGCATGGTTCCTTTGGCAAGAGCGGCCCGCGAAACGGCGGGCCACCCCGTGATTTAGGCGCTGCGATACAGCTTGGTCATCGAGAATTCGCGATGCCCAAGAGCTTCGGCAGCGGTGTTGCGGCCATTGGCAGTGCGACGGATCATCTCAATCAGCGCATCACCGGCCTCGTCGATCGTTTGCTCGCGACGCAGGATGCCGGAGACGTCAACATCCACATGCTCACCCATGGTGCGGACGGTGCGCGGGTTGGCTGTGATCTTGATCACCGGCACAATCGGGTTGCCGACGACATTGCCCTGACCGGTTGGGAAAGTGTGGATCACCGCGCCCCCCGCTGCCATGAGCGTCACACATTCCGCCGCGGCCGAAGAGCTGTCCATAAAGTACAGACCCTTGCCCGATTTTGGCATCTCGGCGGGCTCAAGAATGTCGATAAACTGTGAGGTGCGACCGATTTTTTCCAAGTTACCCAAGGCTTTTTCTTCGATGGTGGTCAGGCCGCCCTCGATATTGCCTTTGGTCGGCTGGCTGTCAGACAGGTCATCGGTTTGGTGCGCAAAAATCACGTCGTCCTGATAGGCCTTCCACATCTTGTACCAACGTGCGCCCACCTCTTCGTTGATCGCGCGTTTCTGGCAAATATGTTCGGCGCCGGTGATCTCGGAGGTTTCACCAAAGAAGCCGGTGATCCCTTCGGGCAGGAGTTTGTCATACATATTGCCCACGGTTGGGCAGGATCCGAGGCCTGTTGTGGTGTCGCTTTCGCCGCATTTGGTCGAGACCCACAATTCGTTGATCGAGCATTCCTCGCGCTGCACTTCGGTCGCTTTGTGAACGAAATCCTTGGCGGCCCAGGAGGCGCGGCGGATGGTTTCAAAATCGCCGTTCTGCTCGATCGAGAATTCGGCCACTTCCTTGCCGGTTTCGCGAATGCCATCTGCGATACGTTTGGTCCAGCCCGGCTCGATCCCGATCACCACGACGGAATGCACATTCGGGTTGGCTCCGGTGCCGATCATGGTGCGGAAATGCAATTCCAGATCTTCGCCAAATTGCAGACGGCCATAGGCGTGAGGAATGGCCAACGTGCCTTTGACATTGTTCGCAACCGCCTCGCAGGCGGCGTTGGAGATGTCATCAACAGGCAGGATAAGCACATGGTTGCGCACACCCACGCGGCCATTTTCGCGCCGGTAGCCCATGATGGTCATATTCGAAAAATTGGTCATTGTTCTGATCCTTGAGAAATGGGTTACCAGCGTTTGGTTTTGCAATTTTGGGTATGCACGTGACCGCCCTGGGGGATGTCAGCGATGATTTTGCCAATGTCCTCGCCGTATTTGATCGCGGTGTCGCCATCCTTGAGGTCTTTGAGCGCGATCTTGTGACCGATGGGCACATCCGCCCCGGCAGTCAGGCGGAAAGTCGAATTGTCATGCGTGATGCAGCACAGCATATCGGTGCCTGCGGTCAGGCCTTCGACAACCACAACGCCGACATTGTCGGCCTCTTCATGCACCAGAAGATGCGGGATTTCATTGGGAGCAGGGTTTGACATGAATGTCTCCGGTTTTCTTTACGGTTTTAGGATGAGTTTGGGCGCAGACACGTAGCCTGCGCGGATATCGGCGAAGGCGGTGGCACCTTCGGATAGGGGGCGGGTTTCGACCCAATCCAGCGCGCCAAGCTGGCCGCTGAACATGGCCGCGCAGGTGTCTTTGAAATCCTGCGCGGTATAGGTGTAGGTGCCGATGACGGTGATTTCCTGAAGCGTGATGCGACGAATATCAAAGCCGCCATCCGCTTCACCCAGGCCAATATGCATGATCACACCACCCGGGCTGACAAGGGCCGAGGCCATGGCCCGCGTCGCGGCATAGCCGACCGCGTCCACGATCAGGGTGATGCCGCTGGCCGGGTTGTTGTCGATGCGGATGTCGCAGGTGTCGCGCAGATAAGCGGCCCGGACCTCGTTGGGTTCAGAAAGCGTCACATCCGTGAGGCCCATGGCGCGTAGTGACAGAGCCGCGGCAAGGCCAATGGCTCCGCCGCCGATCACATGGGCGCGCCGCTCATCCGCCGGGTGCAGGGCGGCAAGGGCAAGCCGGGCGGCGTGCCAGCTGACCGCAATGGGTTCGGCCAGTGCCGCCTGTTCCAGTGAGACGTGATCTGGGACCTCAACGAGGTTGCGCTCGGGAATGGCGACATAGTCGGCAAAGGCCCCTTCGCGCGGGGGCATCGAGATGATTTGCCGAGACGGGCAGAGATTTTCCCGCCCCGAGCGGCTGGCGACGCTGTTTGGATCGGTCACAAGCGGATTGATCGTCACCTTGCGCCCGTCACTGGTGATGCCTGCGCCCTCGTGACCAAGGATCAGAGGGGCGGGGCGGCGTTCGTCATGCCCGAGATAGGCATGCATATCTGATCCACAGATGCCGACACTGTCGATTTTGACGAGGGTGTCGCCCTGATCGGGCTTTGGGTCGTCAAAGTCGCGATAGGCCAGGGTTTCGACACCGGTATAAACGAGCGCTTTCATTTCGCTGTGAACCCCCCATCGACCATCAAAACCTGCCCTGTCACGAAGGCGCAGGCGTCTGAGCAAAAGAACAAGATAGGGCCGTCGAGATCCTCGGGTTCGCCATTGCGACCGATACAGGTCTGGGCGGCGTTGCGGGCGGCCCGTTCGGGATCGTTGAAGACGGCAGCGGTCAGTTCCGTGCGGAAAAAGCCCGGCCCGATGGCATTGACGCAAATCCCGTCTGCCGACCAGGCCTCGGCCATGGCGCGGGTCATCTGGGCGATACCGCCCTTGGACGCGCCATAGCTCAACCCGCCGGGAAAGGCGCGGTGGGATTGCAGTGAAGCGAAATTGACAATCCGCCCCCAACCTTTTTCCTTCATGCCCCCGACAAGGTGTTGGGACAGAAAGAACGGCACAGCCAGATTCAGGTCGAACGTGGTGTCCCAGCCCTGTGGTGTCACCTCGTCCGCAGTTTCGCGGGTGTTGATCCCGGCGGCATGAACAAGAATGTCGGGCGGGCCGTAGGGGGCACAGGCCGCCTGCGCGAGATCGGCCAAACTGTCCCGGTCCGACAGATCCCAAGGCAGGGCATGGACCCCGTTCAAAGACGACAATGCCTCGGCCCGGCGGGCGACGCCAATGGTGCGCGCGCCCGCCAAAGACAGGAGTTCAGCGGCCCGGCGACCAAGGCCCGAGCTGGCCCCGGTGATCAGGGCCACATGACCCGACAGATCTGGGAGATAGCTGGTCACGGTCACCCCTCGGCGCTGAGGTCAAAGTTTTCGCCCGGGAAGAACTTGGCCAGACGCACATCGGCCGTCCGGGCATGCGCCTCCATGCCTTCGAGGCGGGAAATGCGCGCGGTGGCTTCGGCGATGGGTTTCATCGCGTCGGCGGTCGAGCGCTGCCAGGTGACGATTTTCATGTATTTGTGAACGCTCAACCCGCCGGTATAGGTCGCGGCGCGGCTTGTCGGCAAAACGTGGTTGGTGCCCGAAGCCTTGTCGCCAAAGGCAACCGTTGTCTCTTCGCCAAGGAAGAGCGAGCCGTAGCATGTCAGCCGATCCAGCCACCAATCGAGATCCTGGGCCATCACGGTCAGGTGCTCGGGCGCATAGAAATCAGAGGTCTCCGCCATTTCTTCGCGATCCGCGCAGAGGATCACCTCGGCATAATCGCGCCAGGCGGCGGTGGCGTTGTCGCGGTTTACCTCTGGCAGGTCCTCGATCAACACGGGCACCAGGCGCATCACCTCTTCGGCCAGGGCCTTGTCGTCGGTGACCAGCCAAACCGGGGAGTTGTAGCCATGCTCTGCCTGCCCAACCAGATCCGTGGCCACAACCATCGGATCGGCCGAGGCGTCGGCCAGGATCAGGCTGTCAGTGGGGCCGGCGATCATGTCGATGCCAACGCGGCCAAAGAGAATGCGCTTGGCCTCGGCCACGAATTGATTGCCCGGACCAACAAGGATGTTGGCCTTGGGCAAACCAAAGAGCCCAAAGGTCATCGCCGCCACGCCCTGGACGCCGCCCATGGCCATGATCTTGTCAGCGCCACAGACATGGGCCGCATAGACAATGGCCGGGGCGATGCCCACATCCGGGCGCGGGGGCGAGCAGGCCACAATATGTTTGCACCCGGCGACCTTAGCGGTGGTCACAGTCATGATCGCGCTGGCGACATGGCTGTAACGCCCGCCGGGCACATAGCAACCCGCCGCATCCACCGGGATCATCTTTTGACCCGCGGTCAAACCGGGGATGACCTCGACCGCGATGTCGGACATCGACGCCTTTTGCGCCTCGGCAAAGCGTTTGACATTGGCGTGGCTGAATTCGATGTCGCGTTTCAGCTTGTCCGGAACAGCGGCAATCGCGGCCTGAATTTCGTCATCCGTCAGAATGACATTGCCGGAATAATTATCGAATTTGGCTGCGTATTCCATGGCCTTGGCGTCGCCGCCGGTTTCAATATCGTTCAAGATTCCCTGAACGGTTTCGGTCACATCCGAAGCGCCGCTGCGCGCGGTCAGGGTTGCTTTCTTGAGATACTCACGAGTCATTTTGAGAGTCCTTTATTGGCCGCAAATCGGGCGGCTTAGCGGTAGACGTCAGGAAGAAGGGAAGTTGAGAACGCCGGGATATAGGCGATCATCAGGGTTACGATCAGCATGAAGAACACGAAGGGGATCGCGCGATAGGCAATCTTGAGGATGGATTCCCCGGTGATGCCCGACACGACAAACAGGTTCAGACCCAGCGGTGGCGTGATAAAGCCAACGCCCAACGCGGTGATCATCATGATGCAGAACTGGATCTGATTCATCTCGATCTCTTGCGCCAGCGGGTAGAGGATCGGTGCGAGGATCACGATGTTTGGTGTTGTTTCCATCACGCAGCCAGCGGCCACCAGGATCAGCACCATGATTGCGATCAGCGCATATTCATTCGAGGTCATCGAGGTCAGGGCACCAACAAAGCCTTGGGGTACGCCGATGATGGCCAATGCCTCGGCCAGCGGGATCGAAAAGGCGATGATTGGCAGAATGACTCCGTTCACCTTGGCGGAGCTGACCAACATGGCCGGGAAATCGCTGAATTTCAGCGTGCCCAGCAGGAAGCCCATGGCGATGGTGACCACGACGGCCACTGCGCCTGCTTCGGTTGGGGTCAGGCGACCGGAAAAGATGCCGTAAAAGATGATGCCGGGTACCAGGAAGGCGTACCAACCGGATTTGAGCGTGCGCCACAGGTTCGCGCGCCATTCCGCAGCGGTCATGATGCCGCCACCTTCCCACAGGTTGAGACGGTTCATGACGATATTGGTGACAAGGATCGCCGTCAGGATCAGCAAGCCGGGGATCAACGCGGCCAGGAACAGGGTCGACACCGCGATACCCAGCACGAGACCGATGATGATATAGGCGATGGATGGCGGGATCAGGATGCCGGTACAGGCACCCGCCGCCACCAGGGCGCAGGCATAGGGGCGGGGATAGCCGCTTTCGACCAGCCGGTCGATGGTCATCCGGCCAACCGCTGCAGCCCCCGCCGCGTCCGAGCCTGAAATGGCCGCGAACATGCCGCAGACCAGCACTGTGGCCGAGCCGAAGCCTCCTTTGGCCCAGCAGGTCAATGCCTCGGCCACATCCAGGAATTTTCGACTTAGCCCCGTTCGAACCAGCACATCGCCGGTCAGGATGAACAAGGGAACCGCCGTCAAGGCAAAGGCATCAATGCCAGAGAAGAGCTTTTCGCCCAAAAGGCTGAGAGGCAGCGCCCCGGACATCACAAGCATGCAAATTGTTGCCGCCCCGATGGCTGCCCATACTGGAACAGCAAGCGCCACCAATATGATAAACAGAAGGACAGAGGCGTAGAAATCCCAGCCAAGTTCAAGGGTTTGAGCCCCCAGTTGTTGCCACATCATTGGTCTGGCCCTCCCTTAATCAAACAGCTTGTCGCCTTCGTAGACGGGTCGCCCCGCTCGAAGATCGGCGATGTCACGAAGGAAGGACTGCACCAGCCGGAAAATGACCAAGGCAAAGCCGAAGGGAACCGCCATGAGGAAATAGACCTGGCTGATCCGGAGCCCGTGTGTGACCGAGTTGAATTTCCAGGACACGTGGACCGTTTCAAAGGACCAGTAGAGCGCGACCAGGGCCACGATGAACATGACCAGATCGCCAAAGATATAGAGGAGAGATTTGACGGTCTGGGGGACGTAGTGCATCAGCACGTCGATGCGAATATGGCCGCGTTCCTTAACCGCTGCAGCGGCCCCGATCCAGGCGAGGTAGATAAAGGAATAGCGCACGATTTCCTCACCCCAGATGGAGGAATAGGCGAACACCTCTCGGCGGACGACTTCGATGAACATCGTGCCAACGAGCATCACGTAAAAGACCAGCAGCAGCCAACGTTCGGCGTTTTGGTCAATCGCTTTGTAGAGCTTGGACATAGCAACCTTACCCCGGTCGCAGCAAAGCACCGGATTGAACGGTTTGAATTGGCGAAAAGATCAAGGTTGGACCGGCGCAGGTCGCGCCGGCCCTGATGCGCAGTTACGCGTCGTGCACGTAATATTTCGCGCGTGTGCCGGCGGCTCCTTCCAGCTTGGCAAAGGTGTCCATGGACCCCGCTAGTTCGGTTTTGAAACCGTCCCATTCGCTGCGCTGATAGCCGCCCGCATCCTGCCATTCGGCCAGCTGATCGTCGCTGAGAGAGTGGAACTCCACCCCGTTGGCGATCAATTGGGACATGGCATAGGAGCGCGCCGACGGGACTTTGGACAAGTTTTGATGCTGGGTGACTTCGCCCGCGAACTCGATCCCTTCTTTGACATCCATCGGCAGGCCGTCAAACCATTCGGCATTGACCGAATAGACCTGGCTGTCTGGCACGGCCTGGGTAAAGGTCACGTGGCTGAGGATTTCACCAAAGCCGAACACGTGCAACGCGCCGACCGATGGGTCCAGGGCATCGGCGACGCCTTGGCGGATGGCCGACGGTGTTTCACCCCAGGCTACGGGTGTCGGGTTGGCCCCGACCATGCCGTAATACTGTTGCAGCATCTTGGAGCCAGGAACGCGGAATTTGACGCCGGACATGTCGCCGGGCGTGATGATGGCATTGCCACCCTTGCGCACGGCCACAACACGCGGATCAATCACGATATACATGAGCGCCTTAAAGCCCGAGGCCGCGATTTTCGGGTCAACTTCCTGTTTCCACGCATCTGACGAGGTCAGATTGGTGAAACGCTGGTTGGAACCGCAGAAATAGGGCAGGTTGATCAGGTCAACCACGCTGGCAAATGGCGCAAAGTTGGCAAGAGAGTGCTGCGCGCATTGGATTGTGCCGCCCTGGACCGCCTGCGCCAAAGCCCCGCCCGCGCCAAGCTGACCGCCCGGAGCAAGTTTCACATAGACTTTGCCATTGGTCATGTTCTGGATGTTCTCTTTCAGATCCAGCTGCATGATCGGATAGCTGCGCGAGGCCCCAAGGACATAGGCGGTGGCCAGTGTCATGATGTGCTCAGCGGCCTTTTCCCGGTCGCGTTCTTCAGCGGCAGTTTGCGCTGCTGCCTCGGTGGACCACAGGGTGCCAGCGGCCCCAGCGACGATGGCGGCGGTGAACGCCCCCGAGCCTGCGAGTTTCAAGAAATTGCGGCGCTCGGCGGATGCCAGCTCCTGTTTCGACTTGTCCATTATTGTTCCTCCCGTTGGACGTTATCGGATTTATTCCGGATTTTTGTCTTTGGACTGTTCGCGCGCTTCGCTGCGCAGGATGCCAATGGAAAATGAAATTGCGGCCCCGAACAGGATCATCATTTCGACGACATTGCTGACCGGCGGTGCCTTGGTCACGGCACCGATGGCGACATTGGCAACAAAGGCCAGAAGAAGTGCGGTTGCTATGAGATACGGCATGTCAGCGGTCTCCCCTCCCAAGGATTCGCGTCGAGTTGAGGGCAATGTAAGCGCTTACATTTTATCATGCAAGCGCTTACATTGCTTTTTTGCCGAACTTGCGTGACACTCGAGGCTTTTCCTTAGGGGGCGACTGGGGTACCCGGCTGTCCAAAAGCCAAACAAGACCATGTCACAGAACGAAGTTGAAAAATCCGTCCCTACGCTTGCTGATGTTGCCAGTCTGGCCAACGTCTCGACAGCGACGGTGTCACGTTGCCTGAATTCACCCGACCGGGTTGGCAAAGACACGCGCGAACGGGTCATGAAGGCTGTGAACGAATTGGGCTATGCGCCGAACTTTGGCGCGCAGGCATTGGCGGCGCGGCAGACCAACACCATTGGCGCGGTTATTCCAACGATGGAAAACGCGGTTTTCGCGCGCGGTTTGCAGGCCTTTCAGGAAGAGCTGGGGCGCCATGGCAAGACGTTGCTGCTGGCCTCATCCGCCTATGACGCCGAATTGGAAGAGCAGCAGATTCGGGCGCTTGTCGCGCGCGGGGCAGATGCGTTGCTGCTGATCGGCTATGATCGCGAGCCCGAGATCTACCGCTTTTTGGAAAAGCGCGGGGTTCCGACCCTGATTGCCTGGTCGTTCAATCCGGCAGAAACACGTACCGCTGTTGGGTTCGACAATCGCGCGGCCATGCGAGCGCTGGCGCGTGATGTCATCGCGCAAGGGCATCGCAACATAGCCTGTATCACCGCGCCGACCCGGTCCAACGACCGCGCGCGGGGCCGGGTTGAGGGCATTCGCGACGCCAAAGTCGAAGCGGGTCAAGACCCGGCCGAGGTGATGATCGTCGAAACGCCTTATGGCATTGGTACCGGGGAAGAGGCCTTTCGTCAGGTTATGGCACAGGCACCGGATACCACGGCCATTATGTGCGTGAACGATGTTTTGGCTGTCGGGGCGTTGCGTGCGGCGCGGGCGCTGGGCCTGCGCGTGCCCGAAGATATTTCGGTGACGGGGTTTGACGATATTGAAATAGCCGCACTGGCGGATCCTGAACTGACAACTGTGCATGTGCCACATCGGGAAATGGGACGCCGCGCAGCGCAGCGGCTGATCGAGGTGTTGCAAGACAACGTGATGGGTCAAAGCAAGGAGCTGCCGACCGAAATCAGAATGCGCCAGTCCCTGGGGCCCGCGCGCAAAGCGTAGAGCTTTAGCCTCTAGGGTCAGGATGCATTGATTTGGCTTCACTGGCGCAGGAAGGGCAATAAAGCAGGGGTTTTGGACGCGCAGGAACTGGCGGAGTCAATTGCAAGCGGTCAAGGCCGCTGCTTTGCAGCGCTACCTGCGTCTGCAAGATTTGGTTGGTCTTGCCCCTGAGCTGCGTTACATCGCCTTGAAATACAACCAGAATTCCTGCGGTGATGTGCCTTGACAGGAACAAGATCAGGTAAACCAGTGGCGTCAAATCAATGCATCCTGACCCTAGCCTTGGCTGCGCGATCCTCAAGGATCATCTGACTGGCTTTTTCGCCGATCATGATGGTTGGGGCATTGGTGTTACCAGAGACAATGTCAGGCATGATCGAGGCATCCGCGATCCGCAACCCGGCGATGCCGTGAACTTTCAGGCGATCATCCACGACAGCCTGGTCGTCATGACCCATGCGACAGGTGCTGGTCGGGTGATAGATCGTTTGGCTGATCTCACGCGCGCATTGCAGCAGTTCTTCGTCGGAAGAGGGGTTGTTGTTGGGGATGTGTTCGCGCCGGATATAGGGGCGCAGGGCGCTGGTTTCCGTCATGGCGCGGGCAAAGCGAATGGCACGGATTGCGCAAAGCTGGTCGGCCCTGGCGGACAGGTAATTTGGCACGATCTTGGGGTAATCCGCGGCGTTGGGCGAGGAAATGTGGATATGCCCCCGGCTTTCTGGCCGCAATTGGCAGACCGAAGAGGTGATGCCCGAAAACGGATGCATCTCGATCCCGGGTTTGTCGGCGCTGAGCGGCTGAAAGTGAAACTGGATATCGGGCGTGTCCAATCCTGGCATGGATTTGGCAAAGATGCAGACCTGACTGGCCCCGAGGCTCATTGGCCCTTTGCGGAACAACACATAATTCAGCCCGATCCCCATGCGCGGCATAAAGCGGTTGATGGCGTCATTCAGGGTCTGTGTGTTGACCTCGTAAACCAGGCGGATCTGTAGGTGGTCCTGCAGGCATTCGCCCACGCCGCGAAGCTCGTGCCGAACGGTGACGCCTGCTTTGCTCAGCACCTCGCCCCGGCCAATGCCCGACAATTCCAGGATCTGCGGTGATCCGATTGCGCCTGCGGACAAGATCACTTCGCCGCCGGGATTGAGCAGGACCTGATGGCTTTGCCCTTTGCGCATGTATTGGACGCCGATCACGCGGCGCGGATCATTGGGGTCGAAAACCAGCTTTTCGGTCTGGGCGTGGATGATGATCTCCAGATTTGGGCGCGACTTGGCGGGGTTCAGAAAGGCGCGCGCGCTGGAACAGCGAAACCCTTTGCGCGCGGTTTGATGAAAATAGCTGACGCCCTCTTGGACCGCGCCATTATAGTCATCATTGCGCGGCACCCCCATTTCCACCGCTGCGTCGATAAAGGCCTCGGCGATTTCGCTTTTTGCGCGGATCAGCGAGACGGAAAGACCGCCCTTGTCACCGTGATAGGCATCCGCGCCGTTTTCATGCGACTCGGACTTTTTGAACAGCGGGAGCACATCGTCGTAACCCCAGCCTTTGTTGCCGCGCTGGGCCCAGCGGTCATAATCCTCTTTCTGACCGCGCACATAAAGCAACCCATTGATCGAGCTGGAGCCGCCAAGGGTTTTTCCGCGTGGCCAATCCAATGCGCGCCCGTTCAGACCCGGTTCGGGTTCGGTTTTGTAGCACCAATCCGTGTTCGGGTTGTGCAGGGTTTTGAAATAACCCACCGGCACATGGATCCAAGGGTTCAGATCGTGCCCGCCTGCCTCAAGCAGAATCACCCGATTCGCGGGGTCTTCGCTGAGCCGATTGGCCAAAACGCATCCTGCAGAACCGGCCCCAACTACAATAAAATCGGCCTTTTTTTCTGACATATGCGGTTCCTCCCCAGGCTCTTATTGGCGCGTTGGACAGATTTTCCTTGCGCCATTGAGCAATAAAACACTAAAAATGAGATCACAAGTCTCAAAAATGTTTTAGGGAGGAAGCAGATGAGGACTTCAAATAATCTGAGCAAGATCACGCGCCGTGATTTGTTCCGGGTCGCCGGGCAATATGGCATGAGTTCAACGCTATTGGCGGCGGGGAGCTTTGGTGGGGCCATGAGCCTGGCAAATCTCGCCAGTGCCGCGGAATCGACCTATGAAAAACGGTTTGCGAAACCGGCCAAGCATACTTTGAAATTCGGGGCGGCAGGCTTTAACGCGCAGAACCTGTTGATCGAACGGGCCGGGGCATTGGAATTCGCCCGAGATCTGGAAAGCCGGACGGATGGTGAAATTCGTATTGAGTTCATCGGCAATAACCAGATTTGCGGCCAAACATCCTGTGTTGAGAAAACCCAGCAGGGGATTGTCGATATCTATGCTGCCTCGACCCAGAATTCGGCCGGTGGCGCGCCCTATCTCAATGTTCTCGACTACGCCTATATGTTCCCGGGCCGCGCGTCTCAGTATCACTTCCTCTACAGCCCGGAATCGCAACGCATCCTTCGCGATCCGCTTGAAAAACGTCATGGCCTGAAATTCCTGTTCAGCCATTGCGAGCTGCGCGGCATTCAGTTGGGTCTGGGTTGGGAAGACAAGCCAACGGTCACCAAGCTGGAAGAGCTGTTTGGCACCAAGAACCGCGTGACAGGCACGCAGTTGGGCCGCATCGCCATGCAGGCGCTGAACCTCAATCCGGTTCCGGTTGCTTGGGAGGAAACGCTGGACGGGCTGAAGCAGGGCTTGATCGACGGGGCTGAAACATGGGCGTCGGCAGTGGCCTATGCCAATATGTCGCCGGTCGTAAGCCAGTCGGTCGACCTCAAGTTCTTCTGCGGGACCGAGCACACCTCGATGAGCGCCTCGGTCTTTGACAGCCTGGATGGGTATCTTCAGGATGCGGTCATGGAATCCGCCTATTGGGCACAGACCCATGTGCAGGCCGCCAACGAAGCGGCGCTGGTTAAGACGGTTGGTCATTCCGATCCGCAGATGCCTGACACGATCTTTGCGCAGAACAATGTGCGCAACGCGTTCCTCGCCGATGACCAGATCAAGATGGCCGAGGAAATGTGTTCGCCAGAATTCCAACCGCAGCTTTGGGAGAAATGGCGTGAGCGGCTCAACAATTGGGCCGGTGGCATTGATACCTATCAGGAAATCTATGACATCGCGCGCCAGGTCCCCAAGGACATGAAGCCCGAAAACGTCGAACCGCGCCGTTGGTGGAAAGCCTGATCCGGAACTAAGCTATCGAAACCGGTGCGGAGTTCTGCACCGGTTTCAAATCTCGTCCCCGAGCCAACAAGAAAACAAGGGGCGAGCATTCATAGGGAGGAAACCATGACCCTTTGGTCAGACATGGGCGCGATTTTCAGCGCCTTTGCGTCGTTGGACAGTTTCGAAATCCGCAACGCACTCCGGGCTGATGGGGCCTGGCTTTTTGGAGCGGTTGTGACTGCGGTACTTGGCTTGCTTGTCCTGCGCATTTACAGGCTTGTGCCATGGCTGGATCGCCACCTGGAGCGGTCGATCATGGTCTATAGTTATCTGGCGATTGCTTTCATCATCTTTTGGGGCGTGATCGACCGGTTCGTTTTTTCCAGTCAGCAGCCCTGGTCGACAACGATTCCTCCTTTGTTGTTCATGATCATGGCCTGGTTTGGGGCGGCGTTTAACGTCCGCCTGCGCACGCATCTGAGCTTTGCCGAGTTTCGCACCGCCATGCCACGCAGCGGGCAGATGGCCTGTCTGACGCTGGACGCGGTTTTGTGGTTCATATTTGCAGTGGTCATGGTGGTCACGACCAGTCGGGCAACCGCGCTGTCGGCCTCAAACTTTCAGATTGTTCTGGGCACGGATAACACGATGCAATGGTGGTTCCTGATCACCGTGCCATTCTCGGCAATCCTGATGACGGCGCGTGTCTTTGAGAACTTGGCCGAGGATATTTCGAATTATCGCAATGGCGCGCCACTGATCAAACAGGCTGTGATTGGAGGGGATACGTAATGACTGACGGAACTTGGGTTACGCTGATCTCTCTTGGGGTCACGCTGCTGTTCATGCTGGGCGTGCCGGTGTTTCTGGTGATCGCCTATTGGGTTCTGGGCTGTTCCTTTGTCCTGGGCCTGACCCTGGACAATATGGGGGCGGAGCTGATGAATGTGTTCAACAAGGGCTTTGCCCTGTTGGCGATGCCGCTGTTCATTCTGACCGGGGATTTGATCAACCAATCGGGGATTGCGCGAAGGTTATCGGATTTTGCCTATGCCTGTCTGGGCTGGTTGAGGGGCGGGTTGGCGATGGCGTCATTGGGGGCTTGCGGTCTCTTTGCCGCGATTTCCGGCTCCAACTCGGCGACCACGGCCACCATTGGTTCGATGCTGCATCCTGAAATGGTCAAGGGCGGCTATGACGAGCGGTTCTCGGCGGCGACGGCAGCTGCTGGTGGAACGGTTGGGATCATCATTCCGCCGTCGATCATCTTTATTGTCTATGGCTTTTTGCTGAACCTGCCGATCTCGGATCTTTTTGTCGCGGGCATCCTGCCCGGCGCATTGATGGTCATCGGCATGCAACTGGCCTGTTGGATCATCTGCCGGATCAATGGCTGGGGGCACCTGATCCCCCTGAACCTGAACCGTATCCTGAAAACCGCCTTTGGAGCCTGGCTGGGTTTCTTTGCCATCGGGCTGGTTCTGTGGGGGATTTACACGGGCAAATTCTCTCCGACCGAGGCGGCGGGTGTGACCGTTGGTTTCTGTGTGATCGCGGGGCTGGTCAGCTATCCGCTGAACAAGATCATGGGCTCGGATCGCAACAAACCGCTGTCTGAGAAAAGCTTTGCCGAGATGTTTGTCGTCGAAGGGTTCACCATTCCGCAAATCCCGTCGATTGTTGTGCGGTCCGCGCAAATCAGCGGTATTCTGGCCCCGCTGATCGCCGTTTCGGTGGTGATGCAGCAGATCCTGTCGTTGCTTGGTGCGCAGCAGACGATTGGTGATTTCGTGACCTCGATGGGGGGGTATTACGCGGTGCTGTTCACCTCCATGATGATTGTTTTCTTTTCCGGCATGGTTTTGGAAAGCCTGCCGGTTACGATCATCCTGGCCCCGATTTTGGCCCCGATTGCGGCCTCGGTTGGAATTGATCCGATCCATTTCTCGGTCATTTTCCTGGTCGGCGCATCAATCGGGTTCATTACCCCGCCCTATGGGTTGAACCTCTATGTGGCCTCGGGGGTGACGGGTGTCCCGTATTTCCGCCTGCTGCGCTACACGGTGCCTTATCTCGTTGCGTTGATTGGCGTGTGGTTCCTGGTGTCGCTGGTGCCTGACCTTGCCCTGATCCTGTTGCCGAACAGGTAGGTTGGGTATCGCGATTTGATCGAAAAGCACGTAGTTTAAGCGGTATGAGGGGCGGTTTTGTAACCGCCCCTTTTTCTGGCCAAATTGGTATTGCGTTTGAAACCATTTCATGGCTGGATTTGCACACCCTGACAATAAAGGCATTGCGCGCTGCTGTCTGGTTGAGCGGAGCCGATCTGCTCGGGTCAAACCATGGTGGTTTGTTGCGTGCATCAGGCTCCTTTCACGAAACAGGCGGGTCGCCGCCTTTGTCAGAAAGGGAAGCCCATGCTTCACAATGATCAACTTGCCCAATGGGATCGCGACAGCTTTTTCCACCCGTCAACGCATCTTGCCGATTTTGCGCGCGGAGACCTTGCGCAGCGGGTGGTGACGGGCGGTTCGGGGTGTCACATTCAGGACCGGGATGGCAACAGGCTGTTGGATGCCTTTGCCGGTCTTTATTGTGTCAATGTCGGCTATGGCCGCCCGGAAATCGCTGAGGCGATCGCGGAACAGGCCAAAGAGCTGGCCTATTACCATTCCTATGTCGGGCATGGGACCGAGGCGTCGATCACCCTCGCCAAAATGATCCTCGACCGCGCGCCTGATCATATGTCCAAGGTCTATTTCGGGTTGTCCGGGTCGGATGCGAATGAAACCAACATCAAGTTGATTTGGTATTGCAACAACATTCTCGGGCGGCCTGAAAAGAAAAAGATTATCTCGCGGTGGCGCGGCTATCACGGGTCGGGGTTGATGACCGGTTCGCTGACCGGGCTTGAGCTGTTTCACAACAAGTTCGACCTGCCGCTGGCGCAGGTGGTCCATACCGATGCGCCTTATTACTTTCGCCGCTCCGATCCCGGTCAAAGCGAAGAGGCCTTTGTCGCGCAATGCGTAGCCTCGCTGGAGGCGCTGATCGAACGAGAAGGGGCCGATACCATTGCCGCCTTTATCGGTGAACCGGTTTTGGGCACCGGAGGGATCGTGCCTCCACCCAAAGGCTATTGGTCGGCCATTCAGGCGGTTCTGGACAAGCACGATATCTGGCTGGTGGCTGACGAAGTGGTGACCGGTTTTGGTCGTCTAGGCAGCATGTTTGGCTCTGACCATTACGGGTTGCGGCCAGATTTCATGACAATCGCCAAAGGCCTGACCTCGGCCTATGCGCCTTTGTCGGGGTCTATTGTCTCGGATAAGATCTGGAAGATCCTCGAACAAGGCACGGATGAAAACGGGGCCATCGGGCATGGCTGGACTTATTCCGCCCACCCGATTGGCGCAGCGGCGGGTGTCGCCAATCTAAGGCTGTTGGATCAGTTGAACCTTGTTGAAAATGCGGGCGAGGTTGGGGCCTATCTCAACGCGGCCTTGACGGATGCGCTGGGCGATCACCCTCATGTCGGGGATGTGCGCGGCGAAGGCCTGTTGGCGGCAGTGGAGTTTGTTCGCGACAAGGATGGTCGCGCCTTTTTTGACGCCCAGGACAAGATCGGCCCGCAAATCGCGGCAGCCCTGTTGGAGCAAAGCAACGTTATCGCGCGGGCCATGCCGCAGGGGGATATTCTGGGATTTGCCCCGCCTTTCTGCCTGACCAAGGGAGAGGCGGATCAAATCGTCGAAGCAACAACACGCGCTGTGAAAACAGTGCTTGGCTAAGGGGGAATGACATGACGCAGAACAACGCAGCCTTTAGCGCAGCGGAATACCAACGCCGCATCAGCGCAACGCGTGAGGCCATGGCCAAGGCTGGGCTTGATGTGATCTTTGTCACCGACCCGTCCAATCAGGCCTGGCTGACCGGCTATGACGGTTGGTCCTTTTATGTCCATCAGGGGGTGATCCTGACGATGGAGGGCGAACCGATCTGGTGGGGCCGCTACATGGATATGATGGGCGGGCGTCGCACCTGTTGGATGGATCACGGCAATATCCTTGGCTACGGCGACCACTATGTTCAGTCGACCGAGATCCACCCGATGCAAGATCTGGCGGAGCAGCTGAAAGCGCGCGGGTTCGAACGCGCGCGCATCGGCGTTGAGATGGAGAATTATTACTATTCCGCCAAGGCCCATGCTGTGCTGACTGAGGAATTGCCCGAAGCCTCGTTTCAGGACGCGACCGCCTTGGTCAATTGGCAACGGCTGGTGAAATCGGGCGAAGAGATCGCCTTTATGCGCAAGGCGGCGCGGATCACGGGCAAGGTGATGCGCTGCGCCATTGAGCGCGCGGAGCCGGGGCTGCGCAAGAATGAGTTGGTTGCGGATATCATGCATGCAGGGATCACCGGGGTGGATGAGGATTGGGGTGATTACCCGGCGATTGTGCCGCTGACTCCGTCAGGATTGGATGCAACGGCCGCCCATCTGACATGGGACGGCCGCCCGATGCGCGACGGTGAAGCGACGTTTTTTGAACTGTCGGGATGTTACCGCCGGTATCACGCGCCCTTGTCGCGCACGGTGTTTCTGGGCACACCGCCCGATGACATGCGGCGTGCCGAAGAGGCGCAGCTGAAGGGGATCGAAGCAGGGCTGAATGCGGCGCGGGCCGGCAATCGCACCTGTGACATTGCCCAGGCCTTTATGGATGTTCTGGCCCAATACGGGATCGAACGATCAGGGCGCATGGGCTATCCGGTTGGCCTGAGCTATCCGCCCGATTGGGGCGAGCGCACGGCCTCGATCCGAAGTGAGGACAGCACTGTTTTGCAGCCCGGCATGGTGTTTCACTTTATGCCCGCACTGTGGATGGAGAGCTGGGGGTTAGAGACAACCGAGAGCATTCTGATCACTGAGAGCGGGGCGGCAGAGCCGCTTTGCGATGTTGAGCGCAGGCTGTTTCGAAAGGGGTAGGTCATGCTGGACGAGGCAAAACGCATCCTTGCCGATCTGATCGCTTTTCCAACCGTTTCGGTCGACAGCAACCTTGAGATGGTCGCCTATATTGCCGCCTATCTTGAGGATGTCGGCGCACGGGTTGAGATCTGGCATGATCCGACCGGGGCCAAGGCCAATCTGTTTGCCACTCTGGGGCCCGAGGTGGATGGCGGTTTGGTTCTTTCGGGGCATTGCGATGTCGTGCCGGTGGTGGATCAGGATTGGGCAAGTGACCCGTTTGACATGGTCGAGCGCGACGGGCGGCTATATGGGCGCGGCACCTGTGACATGAAGGGGTTTCTGGCGGCCAGCCTAGCGATGGCCCCGCGTTTCGCCGCCACGCCGCGCAGCCGCCCGATCCATTATGCCTTTACCTATGACGAGGAAACCGGATGTGTCGGGGCAGGGCATTTGGCGCAGTCCCTCGCCCGATATGACCTGCGGCCCGCCATGGCGATTGTTGGCGAACCAACCATGATGCAGGTGATTGACGGGCATAAAGGGTGCTTTGAATACACAACCCGGTTTCGCGGATTGGAGGGACATGGCTCGGCCCCGGATTTGGGCGTCAATGCTGTGGAATACGCGGTGCGCTATACTGCAAAGCTATTGGAGCTGCGCGAGGCGCTAAAGGCCCGCGCGCCTCAGGATGGCCCCTTTGACCCGCCTTGGACGACCCTGAACATTGGCGCGTTAAATGGCGGCAAGGTTCACAACGTCATTCCCCCCAAAGCGCAGCTTGATTGGGAAATGCGCCCGGTTCAGCCGTCTGATGCGGTTTTTGTCAAAGAGCAGATCGCGGATTTTGTCGAAAAGGAGCTGTTGCCTGCAATGCAGCGGGGTTGTCCCGGTGCCGGGATCGAGACTGAGGTTATCGGAGAGGTTGCCGGACTGGAGCCGGTAAAACAGAATGCCACCAAAGACTTGCTGATGCGGCTCACCGGGGCGAATTCAAGCGGTTTGGTGCCCTTTGGGACCGAGGCCGGGATCTTTCAACAGCTGGGGATGGATGTGGTCGTTTGTGGCCCGGGTAGCATTGAGCAAGCGCATAAAGCCAACGAGTTTTTGGATATTGACCAGCTGTCTCGGTGCCTCGATCTGCTGTTGCAGGTGAACGACACGTTCGCAGTGTCCTAGGTCACCGCTGCCACGGGCGAGTTGTTCAAACCTGATAGTAGTCCCGATACCAGGCGACAAACTGTTTCACACCGTCGCGCATATCGGTTTGCGGGCGGTATTGGGTCAGGCGTTCCAGCAGCTCGGCATTGGCCCAGGTGGCGGGGACATCGCCGGGCTGGATCTCCATCATGTTGCGGGTCGCCTTCATGCCAAGGGCGTCTTCGATGGCTTCGATAAAGTCCAGCAGCCGTTCCGATTTTGAATTGCCGATATTCACAACGCGGAACGGGGCAACGGGCGAGAGGCTGTCGCCCTCGGGCACCTGACGGTCTGCCGGGCGCTCGGGCGCGGCATCAAGCATCAACAGGCGAATGGCGCGCACGAGGTCGGTGACATAGGTGAAATCGCGCTGCATTTCGCCGTGATTGTAAACGTCAATCGCTTTGCCGTTCAGGATGGCGTTGACGAATTTGAAATAGGCCATATCGGGGCGTCCCCAGGGACCATAAACCGTAAAGAACCGGAACATGGTTGTGGGGAGGTCGTAGAGATGAGCATAGGAATGGCCCATTGCCTCTGTCGCCTTTTTGGTGGCGGCATAGATCGTCATCGGCGTGTCCGCCTTATCCGTCTCGGCAAAAGGCATGTCGGTATTGGCCCCATAGACCGACGAGGTCGAGGCCATCATCAGGTGTTTGACCTTGTGGCGGCGGGCGGCCTCCATGATGTTGAAGGTGCCGGTGACATTGGCATCCACATAAGCGCGCGGGTTTTCCAGCGAATAGCGCACCCCGGCCTGACCCGCGAGATGCACGATGTAATCCGGGGCGCAGGCATCAATGGCCTTGTCCACGGCTGGGCAATCTTCCAGCATGGCTTCGGTCATCTGGAAGTTGGGGGATTGCAGCAGGATCGCGTGGCGGCGCTTCTTCAGGTCGACATCATAGTAATCGGTCATTCCATCCAGACCGTGCACGACATGGCCCTCGCTCAGCAAAAGCTGGGCCAGGTGAAAACCGATAAAGCCTGCCGTTCCGGTGATGAAAATGCGCGCCATGGGAGCTCCTGATAGCTAATGTGCCTGCTTTGCCGGGCTTTGTCTTGTTGTGCAAGGGATGCGTGCTGGGAAATGTTAGAGATCGCCTGTGACCGGGCGTTTGATGGTGGCAATCGGCAAGATTGGGCCGGGTGCAGTGGCGAAAGGATTCAGTTAGAAGGTTCCGGAGCAGAGCGGCTGCCATCCGGGTTGATGGTGCGGCGGACCGTTGCGGGTGCGCCGGCAATCAGGCTGTTTGGCGGAAACTCCCCATGAACAACCGAATTCGCGGCGACGATGCTGCCTGACCCGATCTTGCTGCCGGGGCCGATATAGACCCCTCTGCCGATCCAGACATTGTCGCTGATTTCGACGGGGGCCACGGTGAACCCTTGCCCGCGCACGCCTGTATCGGGGCGAAACTTGTGGTCCTGATCGCGGATTGAGACGAATTCGCCAATGGCAACATTGCTGCCAATCGAAATCCGTTCGCTTGCGATGACATGGCCACCGCTATTGATACTGACCTCATCCCCCAAGCTGACTGTCGAATCGCGCCCGGTCTGGAAATAGACATCGTGGCCGATCATACAGTTTTGCCCGATCTCGATATTGCGAAACGGCATCGGCAGGCGGACACGACCTGTAAACAAAGTGCCTCGCCCGATGGATTTGAAGAAGAGCGGACAGGACCAGCGCAGCACGGTGCCTTTGATTTTCCAGATGGCAGGTATCATGTCAGCACTTTCGATGTTCCGGCGGGGTTAATTCAGGGCCACTTGTTCGCTCAAATACGCCTCCCAGCGATCCGTCAGGACGCTGGGCGAAAAGGTGTTTGCATAGAAGTTCTGAATGCGCGGGCGATTGATGCCTTGGGTGCGAATGCGCGCAATCATTTCTTGTAACAACGGCATGAATTCGTCGATCCCTTTGCTGGTCACGCTGCAATCCTGATTGGTGTAATCCGGAATGCCGCCAACACCATTGGCAACAAAGGGCACGCCGCAGGCCATGGATTCCAGCAAGACCAAAGGCGCGCCTTCCTCGCCGATGGTCGGAAGCAGGGTCAGGTCATATTCGGTCAGAAGCTGAGAATAGGCGTCACCGCTTGGGTAGCGGCCTTTGAGCTTGATCTGGTCGCCCAGACCTTTCTGGGCGATGAGGTCTTTCAGGTGGTCGGCATCTTCCCCGCCGCCCCAGATATCCAGCGTTGCGCCTTCGCCATAGGCGTCCCATTGCTCGACCAGTAGCGACACATTCTTGTGTCGCGCCAAGCGCCCAAAATGGGCAAAGCGCAGCGGTTTATCCCCGGCTGGTGGGGTTTCATTCACTTGAGGCAGGGCCAGTTCACCGGGAAGCGCAGCAATGGTGCAGCGTGGACCGTTCCATTTGAATTCCTTGCAAAAGCGGTCTTCGACCGGTTTGCCCTGACCGACAATCGCGTCAAACCCGAGGTGAACAAGGCGACGGGGGTCTTTGGCACCGCCCGGTTTGCCGCTCATGACTTCGAAAAAGATCTTGCGGCAGTTTGGACCGCTTCTGAGCGTACCGATCATGCTGTTCCAGCCGGTGCCCGCGACGACCATGGCCTCGGCCCAACCGCGCAGACCAAAGCCGCCCAAAGCATCCTTGAGACCCGATTGAACAATGATTTCATAGCCGTTGGCGGTGATTGGGTCGCCTTTATGGTTGGCCATTTCCGCAGGTGTAATCACCTTCACCTCGTGCCCCTTTTGGGCCAAGCCTTGGGCAAGAGTGTCTGTATGGGTTTGGATGCCGCCATCCCCAAACATGTACCCGACAAGAGCAATGTGCATGAAAACTGCCTTTAGTGAAATTTCGCCGTTGGTCTACCTAGCTCTGCCTGTGAATTCAAGGATGCTGCTTGTACAGGCGGGGCCGTTTGAAATCTGGTCGCGATCTGCGCAATTCCGCCCGAGTTGCTGGCGAAAGGGACAGAGATTTATCAAAGCGCACAAATTTTCACCCATTGCCGTATCTCTCGCCAAAAAGACCTTGTTTACAACGGGGAGACCTGCCATCGAAGCGGCGTTGTCTCATATTCATTCTCAGGGGCTTTGCCTTGTTGAAAATTTCAGTTGTTACAGCTGTTTTCAATCGTGAAAACACAGTCGCAGAGGCTGTGGCCAGTGTTGCTTCTCAGGATTACGGCAGCGTTGAACACGTCATTCAGGACGGCGGGTCACGCGATGGCACGTTGGAGGCGATCAAGGCGGTTGCCGGGGCGGATGTCAGCCTGGAAAGCGCAAGAGATGGCGGTATCTACGATGGGATCAACAAGGGCATAGCGCGGACGACAGGGGATGTGGTCGGGCTGATGCATTCGGATGATCTGTTTGCCTCGTCCTCGATCTTGTCTAAGGTCGCAAAGGTCATGGAAGACCCGGAAATTGACGGCGTTTATGGCGATCTGGATTATGTGGCTGCTGATGACATCCAGAAGGTCATTCGAAAATGGCGGTCTGGTGACTATCATCAAAGCAAGCTGAAACGCGGTTGGATGCCACCCCATCCGACCCTGTATTTGCGGCGCAGTGTCTTCGACACATGGGGGCTTTATGACACCTCGTTCCGGATCGCTGCCGATTATGATGCCATGCTGCGGTATTTGGTCAAAGGCGAGATCCGCCTTGCCTATATCCCTGAGGTTTTCGTGAAAATGCGGGTGGGTGGAGAAAGCAATGCGTCACTGCAAAAGATCATCCGCAAAAGCCGCGAAGACTATCGTGCTATCCGCGAGAATGGTGTAGGAGGGCTGGGAACTCTTGCTTTCAAAAACCTTTCCAAAGTCCAACAATTTCTTTGAGGAACAATGAAAAAACGTGCGCTTATTACCGGGATTACGGGTCAGGACGGATCTTACCTGGCTGAGTTTCTGCTTGAAAAAGGGTATGAAGTGCACGGCATCAAGCGCCGCGCGTCTTCGTTCAATACGTCCCGGGTGGACCATATCTATGAAGACCCGCATGTCGATAAAGCCCGTTTCAAGCTGCATTACGGCGACCTGACCGATTCGTCGAACCTGACGCGGATCATTCAAGAAGTGCAGCCAGATGAGGTGTACAACCTCGGGGCACAGTCACATGTCGCTGTCAGCTTTGAGGCACCCGAATACACGGCGGATGTGGACGCAATAGGCACCTTGCGTTTGCTTGAGGCGATCCGGTTTTTGGGCCTGGAAAAGAAGACCCGGTTTTATCAGGCGTCGACCTCTGAGCTATATGGATTGGTGCAGGAAATCCCGCAGACCGAGACCACGCCATTCCATCCGCGCAGCCCTTATGCGGTTGCCAAGATGTATGCCTATTGGATCACCGTGAACTACCGCGAAGCCTATGGCATGTATGCCTGCAACGGCATTCTATTCAATCACGAAAGCCCGCGCCGGGGCGAGACCTTTGTCACCCGCAAGATCACCCGTGGTCTGGCCAATATTGCGCAAGGTTTGGAACCTTGCCTGTATATGGGCAACATTGATGCGCTGCGCGATTGGGGCCATGCCAAGGATTATGTCCGCATGCAGTGGATGATGCTGCAGCAGGAAGAAGCCGAGGATTTTGTGATCGCCACCGGCGTGCAATATTCGGTACGCGAGTTCATCACCTGGTCTGCGCGCGAGCTGGGCATTGAGCTGGAGTTTTCCGGCAGTGGTGTTGAAGAGATCGCCAAGGTTGCCAGCGTGACCGGAGACAAAGCTCCGGCGCTGAAACCCGGTGACACGATCCTGCGCATTGATCCGCGCTATTTCCGCCCGGCCGAAGTGGAAACCCTGTTGGGCAACCCGGCCAAGGCCAAAGAGAAACTGGGCTGGGTGCCGGAAATCACCACCCAAGAGATGTGCGCGGAAATGGTGGCCGAAGATCTCAAAACTGCGCAACGCCATGCCTTGTTGCAGGCGCATGGGATGGATGTTCCCGTTAGCACCGAAGGGTAAGCAGGCATGTGGCGCACCATCCGACATCTGATGGAACACCCGCTCAACCGTGCCAACCGGTTGGCCGCCATCATGCGGTTTTTCCGCTGGCAAATGGTCGCCCGGATGATGCCCTATCCGCATGTCGTGCCCTTTGTGGATTACACGGTTCTCGTCATGGAAAAGGGCATGACCGGGGCGACGGGCAACTGGTATAGCGGGCTGCATGAAAGCGCGGATATGGCCTTTGTGCTGCATTTGCTGCGCGACGGCGATGTGTTTGCCGATATTGGTGCCAATGTTGGCAGCTACACCATTTTGGCCGCAGGCTGTTGTCGTTCCAAGGTTGTCAGTGTCGAGCCGATCCCCGGCACGTTTTCCAAGTTGGAGCGCAATGTCGCCGTGAACCGCCTGTCGGATCTGGTGACCTGCCACAATATCGGGGCGGGCTCTGAGGAGGCGACCCTGTGCTTTACTGCCGATAGTGATACCAAGAACCATGTCGTGTCAGAAGCGGAGGCCAAGGGGACCAAGACTTTGGATGTCCCGGTGCAACGTCTGGACGATGTATTAGGTGGTGCAACGCCGCGCCTGATGAAGATCGACGTTGAAGGTTGGGAATCCGAAGTTCTGAAAGGGATGCCGCAAATCCTGGCCGACCCGACCCTGGTTGCTATTGTGACGGAAACCAATGACTCGGCCGATCGCTATCAATCGGATGGGCAGAGCGAAGTTGCACAGATCATGGCGCAGGCAGGTTTTGTCCCGTGCTCCTATGACCCGTTTGCAAGAGAAGTTCGGCAAGGCGGCACGCATCAGAACACGATCTTTGTTCGTGATTTGGCGCTGGTGCAGGAACGTGTGAAAACGGCCCGGCGTTTCACGCTGATCAATGGCGAAATTTGAATGAGGTGTCTGTGATGGCAAAGCGCAAGGTTTATGTGGCGGGTCATCGTGGCATGGTTGGTGGCGCGATCCTGCGCCAATTGCAGGCGCGGCAAGAGGCGGGCGAGGATCTGGACCTTGTCACGCGCAGCTCTGCTGAATTGGATCTGACAGATCAGGCGGCGGTAGCGGATTTCATGCAGTCAGAAAAGCCGGATCAGGTGATTTTGGCGGCGGCCAAGGTGGGCGGTATTCACGCCAATAACACCTATCCGGCGCAGTTCATCTATGAAAACCTGATGATTGAATGCAATGTCATCCATCAGGCCTTTGCCGCGGGGGTGCTGAACCTGCTGCAACTTGGCAGCTCTTGCATCTATCCCAAAGCCGTGCCGCAGCCTATGCGTGAGGACGCGCTTTTGACTGGTACGCTTGAGCCGACAAACGAACCCTATGCGATTGCCAAAATCGCCGGGATCAAACTGTGCGAAAGCTATAATCGCCAATATGGCACGGATTACCGTTCGGTCATGCCGACCAATCTTTATGGGCCCGGTGACAATTTTCATCCGGAAAATTCGCATGTCTTACCCGCGCTGATCCGCCGTTTTCACGAGGCGCGCCTGCAAGGGCGCGATGAGGTGGTCATTTGGGGCTCGGGCGAGCCCAGACGCGAATTCCTGCATGTGGATGACATGGCCGAAGCGTCGCTATTCGTCGCCGGTCTGGATCGCGCGATATATGACGATAATACCCAACCGATGCTCAGCCACATCAATGTTGGCAGCGGCAGTGATGTGACCATCCTGGATCTGGCACGGCTTGTGGCTAAGATCACCGGCTTTGAAGGGCGCATTGCCACCGATCCCTCCAAACCTGACGGAACCATGCGCAAGCTTATAGATGTCACGCGCTTGGCCGATATGGGCTGGCGTGCCTCGATCCCGTTGGAACAAGGGATTGCCGAGACCTATGATTGGTACCTCAAACAGGACCAAGAGAATTTGAAATCGAAATAATTGGCTTCCAGCAGGTTTTCTGATGCATCTTCCATCCTTTCTTTATCGTCGCCTGTCCCGTTTTGTGACTTGTGTCTTGCGGGTGCCCGGTGGCGGTACGCTGGAGCTTGACAGCAAATTTCAGGTCGCGAGTTTTCAGGACGTGTTCATGGATCCGAATTACTGGCGGATCTTCACCCTGTTTGCCCAGGAACCCAAGCTGGTCGTTGATTGTGGCGCGCATTGTGGGCATTTCACCGTATTGACCGAAATCTGCCTGCGCATGCGGTTCGGAGAGGTTGCGACCCAATACGTGATGGTGGAACCCAATGATCATCTTCAGCCAATGATCAAACGCAACCTTGCCTCGGCCAATCTATCGGATCGTGCGCAGGTTTATCAGGCGGTGGTGGGGCAGAAATCCGGGACCGCCATGTTGGAAACCATGGCCAAGAATTTCCTGATTTCCTCGGTGAGCAGTTCGGGCACAGGCCAGGCGGTGGATTACCTTGATCTGGCCGAACCGGTTGGGGATCGCCGGATTGATCTGCTCAAGCTTGATATCGAAGGGGCGGAGTTCGATTTTCTGAAGCAGAACCCTGATATTCTGGCCAAGACAGATAATATCGTTGCCGAAGTGCATCTGAATGCAGGCACGATGGAGGCCTTTGACGCGGCGCTGAGTGCCGCCGGGTTCCAGTTGGATGGGCCTGTGATGGAGGCCTATGGCAACCGCATGGTCATCTATCGCCGCAAATCCTAAGCTTTACTTGGCTGCGGCGTTTTCCTTGATCAGCAAGCGGATCGAGTGGAAATACCACGCCTTGTAAAACGCATAAGACAGGCCCGCGCCGCCGTCGAGAAAGCCGCGTTTTGCGAAATAGGCAAAGCAGAAATAGAACCACGGGAACCACCATTTTTCCAAATGGCGGTATTTGAAGCGTTGGCGCGAGGTGAGATCGTTCAATGCCGCGTCACCGCCCGCTTTCAGCTTGGCCGAGCGCGCCGCCTCCCATTTGGCATAGTCGATGTGGCGGCGTAGGAACTTTTCCAGGCCGGCAAAATCGCGGTGATCAATCTCGCCTTCAATCTCACCTATCTCGCCGTCGAGGATTGGGTGTTCGTGGATTTCCATATCCAACTGGCTCCACCCGTCTTCGTCGATTTTCTCGTAAAGACCGGCCCCTTTGCGGATCAGCGCCAATTTGCGCTGGGCGACGCCGTGGCGCATGAGTTTGCCCATGAAATAGTTGGAATAGGTCAACCAATAGCCGACCTTGTCCGATTGCGGCAGCTCTGCCGCCAAAGCATCGCAAAACGCCTCGGAGACATGTTCGTCGGCGTCGAGGAACAGGATCCAGTCATTGGCCAGCTCTTCGTTCATCAGCACATGGTTGCGTTTCTTGGGAAAGGTACCGGTCCAGTGAAACTGGATCACCCGTGCCCCTGCAGCCTCGGCGATTTCGACGGTGCGGTCGTCTGACTGGGAATCCACCACCAGAATTTCGGAAAACCGGCTGAGCTTTGCCAGGCAGGCGGGCAGGTTGTGTTCTTCGTTGCGCACCGGAATGACCACGCTGACCGGGAGAAGATCGTTGGAGTTTTGGGAAAGGGACAAAGTTCTAATCCTTTGTGGGCTTAGGTCATTCTCATTCGGAATTGCGAAACTATCTGGTGCCGACTTGCCGTGCGGGGTTGCCCGCCATGATGGCGTTTGGTGGCACGTCTTTCATGGCGACACAGCGCGCGCCAACAACGGACATCGCGCCAATGGTGACATTGGGCCCGACAAACGCCTCGGCACAGATCCAGGCTCCGTCACCGATGGTAATAGGCAGTTTGAGCAAAGGCATGGTTGGGTCGCGAAAATCATGGGTCCCGGCGCAAAGATGCGCCCCTTGCGAGATCGTGGCGTTGGTCCCAATCGTGATTTGCCCCAAGGCATACAAGATTGCCCCATCGCCAATGCCCACGCCGTCGGCGATTGTGAGGTGCCTGGGGATGGTGATCTTGACCGTGGGGTGCAGGCGGACCTGTTGGCCGATTTTGGCACCAAACAGGCGTAGCAATCCGTTGCGCAGCCCCCATAGAGGGCGCGGGGACAGGCGGAAAATGGGGTGCCCCAAGACAGACCATAAAACCCGTTCGGCCAATTCACGGCGGGTCCATTTGCGGCTGGCGCGGTTCGCGGTGACGTCCGGAACTGGGGGTTTGTTGTCAGGGGTCATGCCAGCATCTCCACATCCGCAGGCAGGCTGCCGCCTTGTAACATCCAGTGATACACGGCCATGTGACGGGTTGCGATTTGTTGCCAGGTAAACCGTTGCTCGGCCAGGTGTCGCCCTGCTTTAGCCATTGCTGTCAGATCCTCGCCAAGGGCGGCGATGAGCTGGGTGGCCAGCTCTTCTGGCTTTGAGGTGATTTTCCAGGCTGCGTTATGTTCAAACCCTTCGGGCAGGTTGCAGGCCTCGGTCATCAGGACGGGGAGGCCGTAGGACCACGCCTCGAGCACGGACATGGGCAGGCCTTCGGAATAGGAAGGCAGGATGAAGGCGTCGGAATGGGTCAACATGGCGGCCTTGTCCTCGCCCAGCAGCGGGCCGGGAAAGATCACCGCATCGCCGAGGGAGAGGTCCGCTGCCAGGGTCTGTGGTTGCACATCAAAGCCGCCGTCGTCCCAGCCTGCGACCACCAAGCGCCAGCGTTTGGCAAAACCGCTGTCTTGCTGGCGTGCCAAGGCAAAGGCTTGCAACAGCTCGTTCACGCCTTTCTTGGGGTGTAGACGGCCAAGGAAAAGCAAGGTTTTGCGTTCATCCTCACCCAGCAGGGCAGGGCGGGGATGATCCGGTTGCGAAGTCAAGGGCGTGATCCCGTTGGGAATGACCGCAATCGGGTTGGTCAGCCCATAGGCGCGCATCGAGGCAGCTTCGGATGCGTTCAGCGCGTGCAGGCAGGTGGCGCGGCGCAGGTTTTCATTCTCGAACAGCTGCGCGACGATCCGTTTTTTCCAGCCGGAGTTTTGCAAGGCCCATGGATCTAACATCCCTCTGGGGGAGATCATCACGGCCCCATCCACGCGTTTGCGCCAGGCACTGGCCTGCGCAGAGAAGGCCTGCCAAATGCCATGTTGGTGGATGATGTTGGTGTCGCCCTGCCGCAAAGCTTTTGATATCCCCGGCGCATAGCCCAGGCTTTGCGGCGGCCAGCGCTTGGGTGTGATAGGGTGCAAGGGTTTCCAGGCTGGCAGGTCCTGGGCAGTGTCCGTGTCTTGGGGGGCCAGCACGCGGATATTCGCATCGCTCAGGCTGTGGGACAGGCTGCGCACCGAATTAAACAGCCCGCCCGCCTGATGCGAGACGGAGCCGAGTAACATGGTGATGTGAAGTGGATCAGTCGACATCGGTATAAACGCGTTTTCCCAGACGGTTCAAAAGCACGCGATCCCAAACCGGTAATGCTCCGCGCCGTTTGGCGGAACGAGCGGCGTTGACAGCGTGCAGCATCCCGTCACCAAACCGGTCCGGTCCCCAATCGGCGACGGTGTCAAAGGCCTCCTGCGCCATAGCGGCCCAATCCTCGGGCGTTTTCGAGGCGAGATCGGCCAGCGCTTTTGCGATGTCATCGGTGTTGAATGGATCAACGACATAGCCGCCCTTGCCTTGTTTCAACAATGTGCGGGTTGCGCCGCAGCGGTCGGACACGATGACGGGCACTTTGGAGGCCATGGCTTCGTTGATGACCAGCCCCCATTGTTCGCGGGTCGCGACATGCACAAAGCCCTGGGACAGGCCGTACATGATCGGCAAGAGATCATAGCCCTTGTAACCGGGCAGATGTACATGCGCAGCGAGATCCGCGGTTGCAATCGCGTCCTCAATGGCTTGGCGTTCGTCGCCATCCCCGAGAATGACCAGATCCGGCAGCGTGTCCCCCAATTCCTGACGCGCCTTGGCATAGGCCTGAACGAGCAGGGGGAAGTTCTTTTTGCCAATGAAACGCCCGCTGGACAGGAAATAACGCTCTGGCAGCCCATGTTCCTGGCGCAGATCGGCTGCGTTTTGACGGGCCTCTTCGGCACCGCGCCCGAAATGGTCATTGTCGACAGCGTTGTAACCCAACCCGATGCGGTCATGTGGCATGCCCAGTTGCACCAGATAATCGCGGGTCGAGAACCCGCCCGCCAAGGCCGCGTCAAACTGTTTGACGATATGGCTTTTCAGGGCTTCTTTGGCGCTGCTGCGCCCGACATCGTCTTGTTGGCTTTCGGCCATGACGATCACGGGCGTGTTGTTTTTGCGCGCCCAAGTCAGGGCCGCAAAGCTTTCGGCGCTGGCCCAGCCCGGAACGGCAATGGCATCTGGTTTAAAGCGGTCCAGCACGGCCGCAACCCGGGTCATGAATTCGCCTGAGGCGACCAGGGCCGCGTATTCGTCGCGCCCATTTGCCAGGGTTTCGACCGTGTAGCCGTCAAAGCTTTTGGCGGAGAACTCGGCAAAGAACCCCTCTCCGGCGCAGGAGAGAACGGTGAATTTGTCAAATCTGGCAGCCGCCGCGCGGAAACGAGCGTTGTGGTAATGGCCGATTTGTCGGGACAGGGCGAGACAATGCATAGGGATCAATTTCGTTGAGGCGAGAGAGAGGGCGGCGCATGAGAACGGTTTGGCGCAAAGGTCTGGTTGGATTCCTTGGGAATGCAAATGGCGATCAAGGCAGCAAAAGTGATGAAACGAGGAACGATCAGGCTGATATCGGCTGAGACCGCAGTCAGCAATATCGGGATCATCAGAACCATAAAGATTTCTTGCCGTGGCCCAATAAAGCGGCGTTGTTCCAGCCGGGCGACAAAAAAGCCGATAAAGACAAACATGACAGCCGCGAAAATCCAGAACTGTTGGTAAGCTTGGGCAAAGCCCATAGGCGACACGTAAAACCGGAAATCCACAAAGCTGAGATTGGCATAGGTCAGTTCCGGCAGCAGCAAAGAGGCCTTGAGCTCGGCCCCGACCAGGCTGCCTGGTACAAACTGGCGGATAAAGGCGTTCCAGATGATGGCACCGTATTCAAAGGCGCTTTCGCTCATGGAATAGTAAATGCGGAACAGGCCCGCGCCGATCTCGCTGCTGTCAAAGTCGATCCGAGGGGCAAGGGCCTGGTCAAGCAATTCGTTCCAAGACAGGTTTTTGCCCTCTTCATCGCGCAGGAGGGGGAAGACTTTGAACACCAAAAACATCCCGACCAATCCGGAAATGGCGTGAATGCGTCCCATCTGGAAGCGGGTGTAATTGACGATGAAATAGCCGAAATAAACGCCGACTGTGACGACTTCGGAGCGGCGGAAGATAAAGATGATATTGATGAAGGGGATCAGTGAGAACAGCAGGGCCAGGATCATGTGGCTCGCTTTCTTGGTGCGCGACCAAAGCCAGAGCTGGATAACGATGGCGACATAGCCAAAGCGCACAACAAAGACGAGGTAAACCGGCAGGCCTTCCCAGGTGATTGTGTAGGCACCGGAGTGGAAAATATAAGCGGTCAAGCCGCCGCCCAGCCGCGCCAAGGCCAGAAAGGCCAGGTAAGACATGACGGCGATGACACAAGAGGCGATATGCATGCGCCGCATGATCCAAGGCGCGACGGAATTGGATGTTTTGGGTTCTTGTGGACGTGGCGTATGGCCCCCGGCCAGGAGGTAGCCAAGGAAGCCGCCAAAGATTGAGGTACAGACCACAAAGAGAGCAACGTCGATGACACCGGTATCTTCATAGGCCAGGAACAGGCTGTTTTCGGGGGTAAAGAACTCGAGAAACCCGAGTAGAACAAAGGTGACCCAGATGGCCGAGAACAAAAATGGGAAGCGGAACAATGCAGGGCCATGTGCATTGCGCAGAGCCACCACGGATAAAAAGGCGATCAGCACGTAGATAATGCCGACCGCGGCGCTCATAGGGCGGCTCCGCTGGTCGCGGCAATCGCCGGTTTTGATTTTAAGTCGTCAAAATCTGCCTGCAACATGGACACGACACGCGCGCCATAGCTCTCACGGGTGTAAAGCTTTGCGGTTTCTGTTGCCCGCTCTCCGATCTCGCGGCGCAAGTTGGGATTGTCCAGCAAGGTTTCCACGGCTTGCCGCAGTGCCGTTTCATCACCCGCTTTGACAATCATCCCGTCCTGCCCATCGGTGATGACCGATCCGCATTCCTCGCTGACGACGCAGGGCAGGCCCATGGCCATGGCTTCGTAGATCACTGTGGCCGAACCCTCCATATAGGACGGCAAAACGAAGATATCGGCGGTTTGGATGGCCTCGTGAAAGGCGGCCTTGGGCATATGGCCGTGACGCAGCACGTCAGGGGCGATTTTGGCGGCGATGGCTTCGGGGAGCGCGTTTTTGCCAAAGGCCTCGAACCGCGCCCGATCTTTCAGGGCAGTCGCCAGGCGACCAAATTCCAAGGCCCCTTTGCGCCAGGAAAAGGCCCCGCCAAAAACAACACGGGTTGTTCCCGAGGATGCGGGCCTGGAGCTGGCCAGATCGTCGGATAGAGTCACCCCATAGGGGACGACGCGAATGCGATCCGCTGGAATGCCTTGGTCTTGTAGCGCTTTTTGCACAAATGGGGAGGGGCAATAGATCAGGTCCGCCTGTTGCCATTCCTCGCGTTCCAAGGCGGCCATGACGCTGAAATAGGCCAAGGTATCCCCCAACCCGCTTTCGTCGAAACCGATGCCGATGTCTTGCAGTTTGGCGCTGAGGATACGCTGGGCAGACAGGAACTGCGCGCGCGGAGCAACGCATTGTTCCATGGCGATGCATAAACCGGAACGTTTCAGGCGATCCATTGAGGGTAGCATTGCCGTGTCGAACCCATAAACCAGATCGGCCCCGGATTTCTCGGCCCGGTCACAGGTGCGTTTGGCGATCGTTTCGGCGGCCATAAGGTTGGGCCAGAATGTATTGTGCAACCGGGAGAGTGCGGCGCGGTAAAGGATACCCTTGAGGTTGTTCTTTGACACGTTTTCGGGTGGCAGATTGGCGAAATAACTTTGCAGGAATTTGAGTTTGGGCTGCGACGAAAAATGGATGTCCGTTACCAGTGCTTCCAGCAAGCCGTCTGCATGCAATGCGCGCGCAACTGCGTAATCCATGCGCGCGCCAATCTGTTGAACAATTGCTTTCACTACGGAAACTTTCCAAGTTCGAAACAGCGCCAGCAGGCGGGCCTGCTGGGTCACGTCATTTTATGAGATATCTTTGGTGTTTGAAAGCGCGGGTTGGGCCCGCTGCCAAATCGCATGCAAGATCGTGGGGCCGATGCCAGTGAGTTTCCAAGCACGATAGGCTTGCAGGCCCTGAAAGATGATAAATTGGGCACCTGTCGCAATAGCGGCACCGTTCATGCCCATCAGCGGGATCAAAAGAAAGGCCAGGAGCGCGGCGCAACCGACGGAAATGCCCGCGACCACCAAGATGCTCGAATCCGCTCGGGCAGCGCGCAAGACCTGTTCGGCGGGGCCAATCATTGACGAAAACAACATGGCGACCAGCAAGATAACGAGGGCTGGCATGGCAGTGAGGTATTCTTCGCCGTAGAAAAGCAAGTAGGGGCGGGCCAGAAGCAATGCAATGATAATGGCGAGTATGGTCATGGCGATGCCCAGCAAAACGGTGCGGTGCACAACCTTTTGCATTTCGGCCCGGTCATCTGCCGCATAAAGCCGGATAATTCGAGGCTCGGCAATTTTGCACACGGATCCAAAGAAAAAGGACACAACGAAGGAAGCCCGCGCCGCAGCGTAGTACCAGGCGACCTCGTCAGAGGGGCGCAAGGCTGTCATGATCAGAATATCGATCTGCGTCATGGCGTTGATCAGGGTCTGGGAAAAAGCAAATGTCAGGCCGACCTGAAAGACTTGGCGGTAATCCCGAACCGGAAGACGATACCAATAGCCGCGCAAGGTTCTGAGCAATGGTGGACGTGGCCAGACCATGAACAGCAGTAGCGTTGCCAAAAAGGCCGTCAGGCCCTGGGCGAAAACAGCTGTGTTGACTGACAGGACCTGTGTCCAAGCCAGCATAAAGAAGAACGCGATCGCAAGAAGTGGGCGAAACACAGCCCCGACCCATTGCCCCAGAACAACGCGCTCGAACCCGTTGAAGATATTTGTTGCAATGCTGAGGCAGGTGGTGCCAAGCACAAAGAAAACAAGCAGAAAACCCGATTGGCTGCCCCACAAGAACACTCCCAAAAGCGCCAGAATGAGAAAAGCCAAGGTGGCCAGGATCATCTGGGCGATAGGCGCAATGCTGTCTTCTTGGCCGGTACCGCGCGCAAGCGCGACCTCACGGGCGAGCATGGCAGGCAGTCCAAGGGCGCAGATTGAGGCCAACAATCCTGCGAAGGCAAGGTAGGAGACGTATTGGCCAAACCCATCATCGCCAAGCAGCCGTGCCAGTACGATGCCGATTACCATGTTCACAATGACGGAAAACAGCCGCAGCCCTGTCCCCTGGGCCGAAACCAGAAACTGACCCATCAGTTCCCAATCCTTCAGAGCACTGAGAAATTTCTTCAAAGTTTCAACCTGTTCATGACAGTCTGCGGAGAAAGGGTTTTTAAAATTCTAACCGAGGTCATATGGGTTTGTCCGGTGAAGTCAAATACCGGTGGGCGTTTATGATCACAAACTTGCTCAGCGACAGCGGCCTTTTGCATTTCTCCTTGTTCGGGGGGCGTGGGTCTGACAAGTTGGCAGCATGTCATTCAAATCCATAGCGCTGCCTTGGGTCGGAGGACATTCTTGGATCGTAAGCCACTATTGATAAACAGAAATTAAGCGATGCAGTTAGACGATCTGAACGCCGAGACGCGCGGACCAACGACCTCGATGTTGCATGTTTTGTGGCATGGGAAATGGATCATACTGGTTTGCGCGGTTTGCGCTGTTCTGATGGGCGCTTATTATGCGTTCAGAGTCGCGGTGCCCAAATATGCAGCTGTGACAGAGATGGTGTTTGAATCCAGCGCGCCACCGATTCCCAATATCGAAGCTGTCGTTACCGGCCAGGCCCCCGAAGATGCCGTGATCAACACGCAATTGCAGATTATTCGATCTGGCGGTCTGGTTGATAAGCTGGTCGAAGACATGAGTTTGATCGACGACCCTGAGTTCAACCACTTGTTGCGACCCAAGCCGTTGTTTTCTCGTGAAAACCTGAGAAACTTGGTGGCGCGGGGGCTAGGCGCTGATGTCGCGGAAGCTGCTGAACAAGACTTGGAAAAGGTCAAAATTTCTGTGGGTGCCGCTGTGCGGGCGGCAATTTCGGTGACGGCGGTCCGCAACACTTACATTTTCCACGTGCGCGTCCGAACGACAGACCCGGAAAAATCCGCGCGTTTGGCCAACCGTTTGGCAGAGCTTTACATCGAAGATCAAGTCACCAAAAAGTTTGAAGCCACCGAATATGCCGTAAACTGGCTGTCCGAAAGGGTGTCTGCGCTAGAAGTCGAACTTTTGCAAAAAGAAGACGAGATCAAAGCGCTGCGGAGCGAGACGGATCTTGTCAGTGCCGAAGCCCTGGACGGGTTGCGCCTGCGTGCCAAGGAGTTGCGCGAGCGGGTCAGCACCGCAGACGAGGCGATTTCTCGTTTGCGCGCCAGCTTGGACAGCCAAAAAGAGGCTCTGGCCTCGGGTGACGAGCAAGCGATCGTTGCTGCGTTTTCCGACCGCAGCCTGCGCCAACTGATCTCCTCAGAGAATACAGCCTTGTTTACCAAGCGCGCCGAGCTACTGTTGACCAACCAGCAAAACGCACTGAAACGCGAGATTTCGCAAAAGGATGCCCTTTCAGCGTCACTCGAGCAGATGCTGGCGGATATTGATGCGCAAAATTCGGATTTGCTGGGCCTCAATCAGCTTGTACGCGAAGCAGAAGCAACCCGCGTTCTGTATGAAACCTTTCTGTCGCGGCTGAAGCAAACGACCGTGCAAATTGGCCTGCAACAGGCGGATAGCCATGTTTTGACCAATGCCGTTCCTGGCAGCTTGGTTGAGCCGCGCAAGAGCCGCATTCTTATTCTGTCCTGTTTGCTGGGGGGGATCGTTGGTGGTGCGATTGTTCTGCTGCAAAATATGATGAACGCGGGTTTCCGGTCCAAGGAGATGTTGGAAGCCTATACCAAGATACCCGTTTTGGGCGAAGTGCCGGTAATGCCGATCCGGCAAAGGTCTGGGTTGCTGGCGTTCTTGCGCGATAATCCCACTTCGGCGGTCGCTGAATCCATGCGGAACATGCGCACCTCTTTGGTGATGGCGCAGCAGGAAGCGCCCAAGGTGATCATGTATACGTCCTCTGAGCCCGGCGAAGGGAAGACTACACTTGCGGTGTCTCATGCGCAAAACTTGGCCGCGATCGGGAAAAAGGTGCTGTTGATCGAATGTGATATTCGGCGCCGTACGATTTCTAAATATTTCGACGTGAATGGCGATCTTGGGATCGTGTCGGTTCTGACTGGGCAATCCAGCCTGGAGGACGCGGTCATGCTAGACGAACAGACCGGCATTTTTATTCTGTTTGGCGAAAAGGCTGAGGGCAGCGCGGCTGACCTTTTGACCGGCGGAAACATGCAAGATCTGCTGGATACGGCCCGCGATCATTTTGACGCGATCATCATCGATACGCCTCCGGTTCTTGTGGTCCCGGATGCGCGATTGGTTGGCCATTGCGTCGATGCGCTGGCCTATGTCGTCAAATGGGATAGCACGGCGCAGACCGCCGTTCGCGAAGGTTTGGCGCAGTTGCGCGCTGTTAAAATTCCAGTAACAGGATTGGTCTTATCTCAGATCAATATGCGCCGCGCGCGCCGTTACGGGAGCCGGTACGGCAGCTATAGCAGCTATGGATATAGCGGGTACTACGACAACTAGATACGCGTGCTTTCTTGTTTGAGGGGAACTGGCGTGCCCTCAAACTTAAGTTTTGTGCCGGGGTGAATTCCTAACAAAACATTGCCATTCCGCACGACGCATTCACGCGTCCGCAGCTTTTCCTATCGAGTGTTGCCCATTGAACCCAAACGGCAACGTGGCCCGACGACTTATATGACGCGGGCCCCAACTATAGGAAAACATCATGGGATTTCTTGCCCACCCGAGCGTTCAGCGCGCAACCGATGGCTCCGGCTCTCCAGTCGCAGAGGCGCGGCGCTATGTCTTTCATCATGGCACTCAAATGTTGGCCCCTCTGTTTTCTGATCCCGACCTGACCACGACCACAGCCAACCCAATGATCTCTGACGCAAGCGGGGATTTCGGATTGTGTTACTTGATGGCTGGCGAATACACGGTCGAAATCAAGGACCAATTCGGGGTCGTATTGGCGACGCATGCCAATATCCGCGTCACAGAGACTCCTTTTCCGATTGTTTTTGCATCAACCGCGGATTTGCTGGCTGATGATTTGTTGTCCTACACGGAACAGAATGATCACATTCTGGCGGCAGAAGGTCAGGTCCTGACCCTGCAAAATGGTCATGGCAGCTTTGAGGTTGCGCCGGCCACAAGCGCGGATGCGGATTTCACCACCGTCGGAGGTGTTCACTTATATGCTCGTGCGGACACCAGCGGATTTGTGACGCCTGAACAGTTCGGAGCTGTCGGTGACGGTGTGACCGATGATACCGACGCTTTGCTGGCCATGACGCAGTTCGGACGTCGGAGCGGCTTCCTGAATTGGCGTGGGACTGCGGGCAAGATTTACACTACGACAAGAACGCGCATTTTTGCGTCGATCGCGTATCAAAAGCACTTCTATAACGGGGCCGCTATTCGCAACATTCGCGGCACTTCGGCTGTCGAAGTGGGGCAGACCGCCAACTATACTGGCATCGAATTCCCGTCGGTTTTTGACACTCAACAAGAGGCGGATTTCACCGGTGGTTACTACTACGGTGAAACGATCGCCACTGTTGCGAGCGGTCAGACAGACATCACGGTGACGGGCGCAACAAGCAATGTCGGGCTTGAGCCGGGCGCAGATGTGCTGATCTATGGTTTCTCGTCAACCGGTGTTGGTTTCCCACCTGATCCGCGTGTATTCGAATATGCCCGGATCAAGTCGGTTTCCGGCTCGGTCGTCACGCTCGAGAACCCGATCCAGAACAGCTATAACGAAAACTGGCCCGAACGGTCGGGTGGTGACTACGGTGCGCCGCGTATCATCTCGTATCAGCGTCCGAATTTCGTAGGAGTGCGGAATCTCGAAGTTCATGACATGTGGGTCAAATCCAATCCGAATTGGACCACTCCCGTGGCAACAGCCAATGATGGAGAGCGCAACGGGCGCTTGACCCTTAGCGGCTATCTTCAGGCGACATTCCACAATCTGCGCACTGATGGGGGGTTTTACATTTCGCAAGGGCAGAATTTTGTCGGCCACGGTGTCAATAACCGGACATCGTGTGAGCCTGACAAGATCATTGACCGGGTTGAAATCAACAACTTGAAAACCGGTCAAATCCACGGGGGCACGATCATTAAGGATCTGATCCTGAACGATCCACAATGCGGTGGTTATTTCAACCTGGCCCCTTGTGGTCGTTTGGAAGTGAATGGCGGCAAGATCACCGCGGACGAAATCACGGCCCATATGTTGGATATTCCATCGGGTGTTGGTGAGATTTCCTTGAACAATGTCGAATTTGCAGCGCGTTCAGCCTCGCAGCGCGGCATTGTTGCAGGGCGCCAGTCCACGGCAACCTTTACGGTGGTCAGCCCAACCCAGTTGAGCATTGCGACAGATACCTTCTATTCTTCCGCGGTGAGCCGGTCCTGTTCCGAGAACATGGTCCTTTACAAAGATGGTTTCCCCGCCTTCCGCCTCTCGCAGATGCCTTATGAAAGCGGTGGAGTATTGGTTTTGGACGGGCAAAGCCTTGTCGACCTGACCGGAAGCGAAACTCTGTCTGTTTTCACACTGCAAAACCTGACGGTCAAAGATCCAAAAATCACTGGCCCTTATGCGCCTTTGATCCGTGCTTGGAACAATCCGAATTACCAATCCAGCCAAGAAGTGGCGCGCGTGGACTCGCCTTGGGATGGGGATACTTTTGTTGAGTATAATGACGGGTTTTTCACGGAAACGGACCCATACCTCTTTACGCATTTCGGTCGTTGGATGTTGGTCGAGCGGATCTTTGTGAACGTTTCGCAGCCTTATACCGGGGCAGCTGCAAACGCGCGGCTTCGGTTCAGGAACTATTCCAATGCCTCCGCGAGCTATTGCGACATCGATCTGACCCGTGCGGGTCATCGGATTATTGATCTCAATGGCGGACATTTCCTGTTTGCCAGCGACGTCGGTTCTTTGTCCGGGAACAGCACGCCTCTTGGCATTGGACGCGTCGATCGGACGATTCTTGCAGGTGACACCGCAGAGGATCACGCCAAGTGGACCCTTCGGGTGGAAGGCAAAAGACTGTTCTAACATCGCGCATGTTCCTATACTTTTTGACAGTGCAGGGGCGTGCTGAGGGCGAAAAAAGCTTTCGTGAGTAAGGCTGGAAGGGCGGCGGTGGCCGCCCTTTTTCGCGTCTGAAGATCAGAACAGAAAATCGTCGACGGTAAAGTCATCCAAGTTCACGTTTTGGATGAGGATTGAATCACCATTGCCAAAATCAAGCAGGACATCATCGCCCTGTTGACTGGCCAGAGCCATGACATCGTCGAACTCAGCCAGGCCTGTGCCAAAGCCGCTGAGGTCGATGGCATCGGTTGGTCCGCCAGTATGGAAACCCGAAAGCGTATCTGCGCCGTCCCCAGCCGTAAAGACGATGACGTCATCGCTATAGCCTGCAACCAAAATGTCATCCCCGGTGCCGCCGTTCAAGATGACCCGACCACCGTTGCCATAGGCCGTGAGTCGATCATTTCCGGCCCCGCCGTGCAACTCATCATTTCCGCCGCCGCCCCAAAGCCGATCATCACCATCCCCGGCCATGATAATATTGTCGGTACCATCGGCGACAAAGGTGTCGTTATAGGCGGTCAAATGGAAGTTTTCGATGTCGGTCCATTGGTCAAGCGCAGCAACGCCATAGGCCTGCCCGTTTTGCGAGTTGTAATAGAACGATGCTTGTGCGTTTTCATAGGACACCCAGTCACTGCCTGCGCCCCCGTTCAGGACATCCGCGCCGTTCCCGCTGATTAATGTATCATCACCCGCTCCGGCAAAGACAAAAGTATCGGAGGCTTCGCTGATGATGGTTTCGTCAGCTTCTGTGCCAACCACTGTACCGCCGGCCTCAGATACGACAATAACCCCGGGCGTGGTCTCAGTTTCCTCGGTATCTTGCGTTTCCAGTTGGAAATCCGCTGGGGTGAAATCAGACAAAGAAACGCCACGGATCAGTATGGAATCCCCATTTCCGAAATCAAACAGCACATCGCCACCGACTTGTGTGGCCGCGGCCATGACGTCTTCGAAACTTTCAAAGGTACTGCCAAAGGCTGTCAGATCGATGTGATCTGTTGTGCCGCCTGCGGTGAAGTCCCTTAGAATATCAGCACCATCGCCTGGCGCAAAAATAACGATATCATCGCTGTAGCCGCCTTGGAGGCTGTCATTTCCGGTGCCGCCATTGAGAATGACCTGACCACCGTCACCAAGGGATGTCAGCCGGTCATTTCCCGCCCCACCGTGTAACTCATCATTTCCGCCGCCACCCCAAAGCCGGTCATTTCCGTTGCCTGCCAAAATGACGTTATCGGTGTTGTCGGCCACAAATGTGTCGTTCCAATCTGTCAGTTGAAAGTTTTCGACATTGCTCCATTCGTTCCAGGCGGCGACACCATAAGCCTGACCGTTTTGAGAGTTGTAATAGAATGCCATGGCAGACCCATCAAACGACACCCAGTCGGTTCCCGCACCACCATCCAAGACGTTCCGGCCTGACCCGCCCATCAGCATGTCGTCGCCGTCTCCGCCAAGCAGCGTGTCGTCTCCTGACCCTCCGGAAAGAAAGTCGTCGCCATCGCCTGCACCAAGGACGTCGTGGCCGCCATGCCCTTCAAGCGTGTCCTCGCCCAGCGTGCCAGCCAAGGCTTCGTTTTCGGACGTTCCAATCAAGTGTAGGGATTCTGGCAGGCCTGAAGCGTGCTGCCAGCCCGGTTCAGACAGAACCGTACCGTCCCGACCAACAATTGTCGTGTCCGAAGAGATCCAGAATGGAATGCCGAGACTGGCCAAGAAAGCTTCGATCTCGGGGCCGGTGCGGTCGCCAAGACCGAACGTACTCCCGGCTTCGACAATCAGAACGGCCGGGATCGCCCGATCTTCCAATCCTGTAAGCGCCTGAAGGTTGCCGATATTTGTACCGCCCATAATAACGGTTTGCGGGGCGACGTCGAAATAGCGCCAAAAATAAGCCTGAGAGCCCGGCTCTGATATGTCTTGCACGCCATCCAGTATCAATAAGGCCGAGGCGACCGATTCTACATTGCCGGTTATCAGGGCGTTGGTTTGAGACAGTGGGTTAACCGGGCGGTCAAATTGCAGCGTCACATCGTGCAATTCCAACACTTGGTTATAGCCGCTGACAGAAAAGACGGCTTGGACGGGTCGCAATCCGTCTGCGCCAACGAAATTCAACGACCCGCCATTGATCGTCACGTTGCCGGATGTCGCAACGGCGGTCGAAATGCCATAGGCTTCGATATATTCAACAAGGATCTCTTCGACGAAAGGGTGATCGTTGTAATAGCCGCTCATGTCGATGGCTACGTCTACGGTGTCCACATAGAGCGCCTGAACCGTGAGTTCCGTATACCCATATGTTCCGCCGGTGCTGCCATGGCCATAAAGTGCCTTATAGCCATTGGTCGCGACGATGGTGTCAAAGTGCACACCCTCGTCATAGTGTTGATCTGTATAGATATTGATCAACCCACCGCTCGAGTTCCAACCATAATCGTGGTACAGATCACCCGCATTTCCGCGCCCTGTAACGGTCAACGTGCCAGTGGAGGAAAACGGCCCGACAATGCCATGCGAAGGGGCGTCGAGGATGGTGACGTCATGCAAATCCACAAAACCGCCAAGCGAGGTCGACCCATTATTTGTGCTGAGACTATCCTTGGAAAACGCCCCGATGAGCGCGACATCGTTGATAGAGGTCATGCCGCTGATATCCAACCCGGCCTGATCGGCGAGTGAGAGGTCCAGGTCTGAGGGATGTTGACCCGGTGGCACATGAACATAGACCTCGAAACTGCTGCCACCGGCAGGACCGTTGCGAGGATCCGGGAGGGTTGAACCGGTCTCGTGAATGGTAAAGGACCCTTCGGTCGCGGCGACGGCAGCGATATTGTCGGCGATGGTTGCCCCGTCAAACTGCCAGGCCATCGTGTCCATGCCGCTCCAGACCTGGTGATGCGTCGAATGGGCTGCGGTGCCATTGTTGAAATCAGGCGTGTCGCGATAAGTGACCGTTGCGCGCCAGACCGTATCGCTGACCTGCTCCCAAGTGGTTTGCACGGTCTGGCGCAGATCGACGACCGGTTGTTCCCCTTCGCCATAAGACGCAAAAGACAGGCCCGTCAGGTCCAGATCATTATCCAACGCGTAGTGCCCACCCGCCGCGAGGCAAATTGTGTCCCCCGGTTCAGCGGCTTCGATCGCGGCTGCAAGCGTCTGGTAAGGCGATTCAGGTGAGCTACCATCCCCCTGAGGAGATGTTGCAGTCGCATCAACATAAAGAACTCTGGGCATGGCAAATCTATCCCGTTCGCAGAACGGCGGGTCACACCAAACTGCGCTGTGGCATTGTTAAGTTGTCGAACGCTTTCCCGCCCGCAGACCTGCACGAGGCTGCGGCGTGTTAAGCAAGGTGAGAGGTCGGACCGTGAGTGTGGGTCGCCCAGAAAAGGGTTATCTTGGCTTTGGTAAATTTAAGGTCAATTTCAGCGAAAATGGTTCGAACCGCGCCGTTTTGCGGGCTATTTGGGCGCAAATGGTGTTGAAAAAGACCCAGAATGCACTTTCGCCCAATCGACCTGACGCAGTGATTGCCTTCTTAGTCGGCACCCGGCATATCATGAGGCAAGAAGCCTGTTTCGATGGCTGCTTGGTTTGAGATTTTAGAATGATTCCCGGGGCGGATTTATGAAAACAGCCTTGATTTGCGGTGTTTCCGGACAGGACGGAACCTATCTGGCAGAGTTTCTGCTGAACAAAGGCTATCGCGTCATTGGCACTTCTCGTGATGCGGCGGTTAAACGTTTTCGCAACCTTGAGAAACTGGGGGTCGAGGCACGGGTCGAAACCGTTTCAATGGCGCAAACGGATTTCCACAGTATCGTTACTGTGCTGGATAAATACCGCCCGGATGAGATCTATAACCTGGCGGGGCAAAGCTCGGTCGGGCTGTCATTCGAGCAACCGATCGAGACATTCAATGGCATCACCGCAGGTGTTCTGAATCTGATGGAAGCCATTCGATTCCTGAAACTGCCGTGCCGGTTATACAATGCCAGCTCGGGGGATTGCTTTGGCGATCAGGGGGGAGAGCCATGTTCCGAGGAAACCGCATTCCGCCCGATTTCGCCTTATGCGACCGCCAAGGCGGCGGCGCATTGGGCCGTGGTGACCTATCGGTCGTCTTTTGATTTGTTTGCCTGCAACGGCATCCTGTTCAACCACGAATCCCCGCTGCGCCCGGCGCGTTTTGTGACGCAAAAGATCGTCGCGGGCGCTGTCGAGATTGCGCGCAATGGTGGGGGCACCCTGTCCCTTGGCAACCTCGATATCTCGCGCGATTGGGGGTGGGCCCCAGAATATGTCTATGCCATGTGGCTGATGCTGCAGCAAAAGGAGCCGATGGATTACGTGATCGCCACCGGGCAACCCAACCGTCTGCGCGACTTTTGCCAAGTGGCGTTTGAGGCGGTGGGGCTGAACATGGAAGACCACGTGATCAGCGAATCCAGCCTGCTGCGCCCGTCGGACATTGCGCTGGTCTATGGTGACCCGACCCGCGCCAAAGAGAACCTGGGCTGGGAAGCACAATTCAAGATGAAAGACGTGGTCCATGCCATGATCGAGGATCACCGTCGAACGCCGGCTGACACGTAAAAGGTTCAACAAAAAAGGCGCGCTGTGATCAGTGCGCCTTTTTGTAATTGGTGGGTTATGAAGGGCGGGGCCTTAAACGCCGTGTACGACCTTCAACTCCGGCAGCAATTCGCGGAAATGCGCGATTGTGCGCTCCAAGCCCTGTTCGATCTGGATCTTTGGTTCCCAACCCAGAACCTCTTTGGCCTTGGTGATGTCGGGGCGGCGCTGTTTTGGATCGTCCTGGGGCAGGTCTTGGTACGAAATTTCAGAGTCAGAGCCGGTCATTTCGATGACCTTTTCTGCCAACTCGCGAATGGTGAACTCACCGGGGTTGCCCAGGTTGATCGGGCCAGTGACATCCGGGCCAGTCTCCATCAAGCGGATGAAACCTTCGATCAGGTCATCCATAAAGCAGAAAGAGCGTGTCTGGCTGCCATCGCCAAAGATGGTGATCGGTTTGTTCAACAGGGCCTGAACGATAAAGTTCGACACCACGCGCCCATCCGCATGATGCATGCGCGGGCCATAGGTGTTGAAGATCCGGGCGACCTTGATCTCAAGATCATGCTGGCGGTGGTAGTCAAAAAACAGCGTCTCGGCGCAACGCTTGCCTTCGTCATAGCAAGAGCGGATGCCAATCGGGTTCACATTCCCCCAATATTCCTCGGGCTGAGGATGCACAGACGGGTCGCCATAAACCTCGCTGGTCGAGGCCTGAAAGACCTTGCAATGCAGACGCTTGGCCAGGCCCAGCATATTGATGGCCCCATGCACGCTGGTCTTGGTGGTTTGCACCGGATCGTGTTGGTAATGGATCGGCGATGCGGGGCAGGCGAGGTTATAAATCTCGTCCACTTCGATATAGAGCGGAAAGGTCACGTCATGACGCAGAAACTCGAACCGAGGATGCGCATGCAGGTGGTCAATGTTGCGTTTGGTGCCGGTGAACAGGTTGTCCAGGCAAATGACCTCGTGTCCCTGTTCCAGGAGCCTGTCGCTCAAATGTGAGCCAAGAAATCCGGCCCCACCGGTGATCAGGATCCGTTTGCGGGAATCATAAAGACGTTGCATCAATCAGTTCCAATCTTACCGTGCCTAAATGCAGCAACGGCGCTTTGTTGTCAGACTGATTGCGGGTGTAGGGCCTTTGGCGGATGCGATCAAGAACAGAGGCAATTTGCGCTGACAGGGGGCAGTGAAAACCTCGAAACCCCGAGCAAACCTGTTCAAAAGCTGGGCAATCCGGATGGTTGGAGAGAGGTGAGCGGGGCGTAGGCGACCCCGACGGAACCGGGAACCGTGCGTCGGTCGAATCACATCAGAGATTGGGAATGTTTTAGACTTAAAGCACTCAAAAAGAGATGAATTTTCCATGTAAGCAGAAAGGTCATCACATGGGGCAAAGTCGGGGCAATTGGATCGATGGGGCTATAACTTGTTGCAATCAATTGCATTGCCGCGCTGTGATGAAAGTAAACCTGACTCTGAAACTAAAGTTTTCGAAATTCGCAAAGAAGTGACCTAAAACGATTCAGATATGTGCTATAGTGACTGCCACTGTCCGAGTTCCAAGTTTCAAAAATTGGTACATCCTATGAAACAAGAAAGAGATTATTCGACCGAACAGGAGCCTGAGAGTTATCCGGAAAGCCCGGTTGCCTTAAACGCGAGCCTGGAAATCAGCCTGAAAGCCGTCGCTTTGGCGGAGAGCATTATTAGAGAACGACCAGTGCCGTCAGTTCAGAAATTGAACCTGTCTGATGGGTTGCAAAACTGGCGCATAGAAACCTGCAAAACCTATCTGGAACGCAATCCCAAATACCGCGCGAAGGGAGCGGACCTTACGGAATTGGCACGAAGTTTGGCCTTTGGGTCGAATTCGGTTGGTTCCGATGAGGGGCAGGGCACCTCTGTCGCGTCGATACAAACCGAAAGCGTCAAAGGGTTTTTGAACAGTCTTGATGCTGACGACCGGGCCGCGACCGCGCTCAAAATGGCGTCTGAACTGGTCGAATATGCTGGCTATGTCATTGCGCAGCAAAGTGAAACACGCGAAGTGATCCCGACGTTTCTGTTGGCACAGACGCTTTCGCAACGCGCTCGCGATCTTCGCAAGCGCACCGAACGCTAATACTCCGTAGGCGGAGTTTTAAAACAACTCGCCGACGCGGCCATCCGCGCTCATCCGCAGGTTGGGGCGACCAATGCGGCTTGCGATTTGCGCAAATGGGACGCCGAGTCCACGCGCGGTGCAGAGAGCTGCGCCATTTTCGTTGAGAATAACCAACCGTCCATCACGGATACTGATCCCATAGCCCTTCTCGGTAAATCGGCCTTTGATCTCGTCCCAATTGGACGCCGTTTCCAGAATGGGCCCCAGGAATAATCTGAGCAAAGTCTGCGTTTCGCAATCAATTGCCTCGGGCAATCCGGCCTTTGCATCTGCGGAATTATCGTGGTTGTGACCTTTCATAACCATATCAGTCTCCTTGCCTGTTCCTAAAGCGTGGCATGAAAATCGGGCAGAAATTGGGCTAAATTGACAGAATGTCGCAGGCCAATGCGCTCGATTGTTAAAATTGCCTTTGATGACCGGCACGGACACTCTGATTTGCGCGCAGATGCCGATCTGGTTTCGTGCAGTTACAAAGGCTAGCCGCGCGAAACTTTAAGAAACCCATCCGCTGCGTACGGTGGGGTTACATTCTGTCTTGTTGCCGGGCAAAAAAATGGCCGCCCCAGGTCAAGAGCGGCGCATCGTGCATGTCAGCTGGGTCTGTAGCCGCTTAGGCGGCGAACAGACTGCGCCCGCAGCTTTTTGGGGGGCGGGAAAACAGGGCTTTGCGCAAAGGGCGTGCGCTGCGTGGGCCGGCCAATACGGCCAAGGCGCGCAGGCGTCCAGCTCGGGCTGTTTTTGTGAATTCACTGCTCATGACTTCGTTTCCTTTCTGCCTGATGCCGCTGATTGCGGCTGGTGATCTGATGTCACCTGACAGCAATATCGCCCAGCTTTTGGGCGAAAACAGGACCGAGACGCGGAGATTCCGGGGAGGTTTGGGGTCAGTTACAAGGCCAAAGCAGACCGGATCGACTGCGATCCAAGGGTCTTGGAGAGAGTGGAGAGAGTGGATCGCAGTCGGTATATGGTCATCGCTAAGCGATTAAGGCGTGTGAGTGCGCTTTGATACCGCTGATGGACCGATCCTTCTGGAATGATGCTTTGGCAGCTGATCCATCGTTTGTCTAAAATTGTTATATCTTGCGCGTTTGGCAGAGAACAGCACCACATGGCATAGGCTGGCCTTTCTTTGGAACAGGGTGCCTAGCCTTTGGTATAGGCGACACTGAAAAGGGCCGAGCAGGTTTCCCTGTCGGCCCATCATCATTCTCGTAAAGACGTGGCGTTTAGCCTTTCTTCAGCGCCTTCTGGCCCAGAACCTCAGCAATCTGCACGGCGTTCAGCGCCGCGCCTTTGCGAAGGTTGTCAGAAACGCACCAGAGGTTCAGACCATTATCAATGGTGCTGTCCTGACGGATGCGGCTGATGAAGGTCGCGAAATCGCCAACGCATTCCTTAGGCGTGACATAGCCACCATCTTCGCGCTTATCGATCACCATGATGCCTGGTGCTTCGCGCAGGATATCGCGGGCTTCGTCTTCGTCCAGGAACTCTTCGAACTCGATGTTGATCGATTCCGAGTGGCCGACAAAAACCGGCACGCGCACGCAGGTTGCGGTCACCTTGATCGCCGGATCGACGATCTTTTTGGTTTCGGCCACCATTTTCCACTCTTCCTTGGTCGAGCCATCTTCCATGAAGACGTCGATATGCGGAATGACGTTGAACGCGATTTCCTTGGTATAGACCTTGGCGGGAACGTCGTCAGTTGGGTTGTAGACCGCTTTGGTCTGATCCCACAGCTCTTCCATCGCCTCTTTGCCCGAGCCAGAGACCGACTGATAGGTCGACACAACCACACGCTTGATCTTGGCGCGATCATGCAAAGGCTTCAGCGCCACAACCATCTGCGCGGTCGAGCAGTTCGGGTTCGCGATGATGTTCTTCTTGGTGTAGCCCATCACAGCGTCGGCATTACACTCAGGCACGATCAGCGGCACGTCCGGATCGTAGCGATAGAGCGAGCTGTTATCGATGACGACACAGCCCTGCGACGCAGCAATCGGGGCATACTTCTTGGTCGCGGTGGAGCCCACAGCGAACAAAGCAATATCCCAGCCGGTGAAATCAAACGTGTCGAGGTCCTTGGTCTTAAGGGTCGTCTCGCCGAATGTCACCTCTGTACCCAGCGACTTGCGCGATGCAAGTACTGCGATTTCGTCGACGGGGAATCCCCGTTCGGCGAGGATGTTCAGCATTTCGCGGCCCACATTGCCTGTGGCACCCGCGACAACAACCTTATAGCCCATTTGGCCCTCCTTGGGTTTCTGATTCCGCAGCGAGGCATCCCCGCAACGGCTGGCGCTCAATATATCAGACCTACCTTGTGTAAAAGGGCTTTATCGGGCTAAGCAGGGTCAAGTTGTGCACAAACAACAGGCAAATGCGCCTTTTTTAGCTTCAAAGCCCGCGATGGGCAGTTTTTCGCAGTAGCAGAAATCAGATATTGTACAGTAACTATTCTTTAACCTATTCAGAGGTTAAAAGATCGAAGAAACATCCGTCGGTTGTGAACCGCATGTAAAATGTGGCGCTGGCAGATGGAAATACAAGTTGGGGCTTGGCCCCAGGGACTGGGACTATGTTTTTTGAACTCGTGACATCTATGTCGCGCCGAAAAAAGTCGCACCTTTTCGCTGCGCTAGATGCTCTGGTTGTCCCTCTTGCGATGTTTTTGTCGCTGCTGCTTACAACGAATTCTGGCCCAACCCCCACTGTTCTTTGGGACTATATGTCGATCACTGTGACCCTTATGGTGCTTGGATGCGCGATGGGCTGGTGGTTGGGTCTTCCGCAGACCAAACTGAACGCCTTTGAGATGCGCGGCGTCACCCGGACGGTCCCCATCGCAGCGACACTGGGGGCTGCGGGTTTTGCCTTGGGGGCGTTTCTTCCGCCGCCATTATCCATGGCAACCAGCTTTGTTTTCGCTCTTTTGGTGCAGGCGCTCTATGTTACTTGGCGCATCGTGCTGCGTCACATCACGCTCGAGATCTATCGCCGTGGGTCCGACCGTATGCGGATCTTGGTCTATGGCGCAGGTCAAACCGGGCAACAGCTGGTTGCGGCTTTGCGTCAGGACAACGCCGTGGTTCCGGTCGCCTTTATTGACGACAACCCGACGCTTCAAAGCAGCATCATTTCCGGCCTCAAGGTTTTTGCACCCTCTTCCATCCCGGAACTGGCCGCGAAAAAGCCAATCGACCGGATCGTTTTGGCGATGCCCTCCCTGAACCAGCCAGCGCTGGCCCGCATCGCGCGGGATTTGCGGCATCTGGATTGCGAAGTCCACGCGCTGCCCTCCTTTGCCTCGATGGTCGGTGAAGGTGCCCTGAAAAAGAGCACAGCCGCCATGTCCATCGACGATTTGCTGGGCCGCAACCGTCTGGAAAAGGAACTGCCCAGCGTCAGCGAAGCCTATAGTGGCCGTCGTATTCTGGTATCCGGGGCCGGTGGCTCCATCGGATCCGAACTGTGCCGCCAACTGATTGCCTGCAAACCCGATTGCGTGGTGTTGCTCGATCACTCGGAACTGGCGCTTTACAACATTGACAAGGAACTGCGCGACCTCACCCACAAGATGAAAGTTGTGCCGGTGCTTGGGTCGGTGATGAACGGCAGGCTCGTTCGCGAGATCTTGGAAGAGCACAAAATCGAAGTTGTTCTACACGCGGCAGCTTACAAACATCTGCCTTTGGTCGAGAGCAATCCGATTGCCGGGCTGACCAATAACGTGCTGGGCACCAAAGTTATGGCCGATGCCGCGCGCGATGCCGGTGTCGAACGGTTTATTCTCGTGTCCTCTGACAAGGCGGTGCGCCCGACCAATGTCATGGGCGCGTCCAAGCGTTTGGCGGAACTCGTCATTCAGGATCTGGCGACGCGCAGCGAGTTTACCCAATTCGCCATGGTGCGTTTTGGCAATGTGCTGGGCTCCAGCGGCTCTGTTATTCCGCTGTTCGAGGAGCAGATTGCCCGTGGTGGCCCTGTGACGCTGACTGACCCAGGCGTAACGCGCTATTTCATGACCATTTCCGAGGCGGCTCGTTTGGTTCTGCTGGCGGGCTCCTTTGCCCGAGGCGGGGATGTGTTTGTGCTGGATATGGGCAAACCTGTCCCGATCCGCAAACTCGCCCGTCAGATGATCGAAGCTGCTGGTTTCAGCGTTCGTTCACAGGACAATCCAACCGGTGATATCGAGATCAAGGTGACCGGGTTGCGCAAGGGCGAAAAGATGCACGAAGAGCTGCTGATCGCGCCCGACATGCTGACCACACCGCACCCCAAGATTTTGCGCGCTCAGGAAAACTTCCTCTCGGAAATCGAAATTGCCACAGCCCTGAAGGACCTGCGCAGCTCCATCGACGAGCGTGATGAAGAGGCGGCGCGCCATGTGATCGCGCGCTGGGTTGAGCAACGGGAAGAAGAAAAGGTTCAGGACGGCAGCGCCTGAACCTTTATCTGATGCGCTTTTGGATCAGCGTCCGGGAATGTCGCTCCGGGCTGGGGCCGGTTCCCAATTTTCGATGATCTTGGCGGCGTCTTCAGCAGTTTCGACAAAGCGGAACAGATCCAGGTCATCCGGGCTGATGGTGCCGGCATCCTGCAACGCATCCCAATTGATGATCTTTTCCCAAAACGCTCGTCCGAATAGCAGGAAAGGCACCCGCTGCATGCGGCCTGTCTGGATCAGGGTCAGAGCTTCGAACAGCTCATCCAACGTGCCAAAGCCGCCGGGGAACACACAAATCGCCCGCGCGCGCATCAGGAAATGCATCTTGCGAATGGCGAAATAGTGAAAGTTAAAGGCCAGATCCGGCGTCACATAGGGGTTTGGCGCTTGCTCATGTGGTAGCACGATATTGAGGCCGATAGATACGCCGCCCTCATCCACCGCACCGCGATTGCCCGCCTCCATCACACCCGGGCCGCCGCCGGTGACGACGACAAAGTCGCGGTTGTTGCTGGCCAGGGCCTTGCGTGTCATCAAACGGGCAAAATCGCGCGCCTCGTCATAGAAATGCGACAGCTCGGCCAGGGTCTTGGTGCGTGCTTTTTCTTTGTCGGCAGGGGCCGGAATGCGCGCGCCGCCGAACAGAACGATGGTCGATTCAATCCCCTGCTCGTCCAGCAGCATCTCCGGTTTGAGCAATTCCAGCTGCAAGCGGACCGGGCGCAGCGCATCGCGACACAGGAAATCTTCGTCAGCAAAAGCCAAACGGTAAGCGGGTGAACGCGTCTGCGGGGTATCCGGGATATGCTCGGCAATATCCCGATCCGTATGTGCATCGCGAAACCTGCTGCGGCGATCGTCTGTCATGAACCACTCCTAAACATTGAATTTCAAGTCGTAGCGCGTGTTTGAACGAGATTCCAGCGCCAGAAACCGTGGAAAAACCCAGTGCAGAGTTTTGCGTTGCCGGATGACGCAAAAGGCGGGCTTGAAGGCGCGAAAGGGGATGACCTTGCTGCAATTGCTCGTTATGGATCACCGAAACTTGGAGGATTCCCATGTCGAACGCACAGCTTGAAACTGCCATCGAAGCCGCCTGGGAGGCGCGCGACACAATCACCCCCGCCACCACCGGCGAAACCCGTGAAGCCATCGAAGACACGCTGGCCGCGCTGGACGGCGGCAAATTGCGCGTCGCTGAAAAGCAGGATGATGGCAGCTGGCATGTGAACCAGTGGGCCAAAAAGGCCGTGCTGCTGGGCTTCCGCATCAAAGATATGGAAGAGCAATCCGGCGGGCCGCAGGGCTCTGGCTGGTGGGACAAGGTCGACAGCAAGTTCAAAGGCTGGGGCGACAACCAGTGGAAAGCTGCCGGTTTCCGCGCGGTGCCAAACGCTGTTGTGCGCAAATCTGCCTTTATCGCACCCGGCGTGGTTCTGATGCCGTCTTTCGTGAACCTTGGCGCTTATGTTGACGAAGGCACCATGGTCGACACCTGGGCCACCGTTGGCTCCTGTGCGCAGATCGGTAAAAACGTGCATCTGTCCGGTGGCGTTGGTATCGGCGGCGTGCTCGAGCCCATGCAGGCCGGCCCGACCATCATCGAAGATAACTGCTTTATCGGGGCCCGTTCCGAAGTTGTCGAAGGCTGCATCGTGCGCGAAGGATCGGTTCTGGGCATGGGGGTCTTTATCGGCCAATCCACCAAGATCGTGGATCGCGAAACCGGCGAAGTCATGTATGGCGAAGTGCCGCCTTACTCGGTCGTTGTTGCCGGTTCCATGCCGTCCAAGAATGGTATCAACCTCTATTGCGCCGTGATTGTGAAGCGCGTCGATGAACGCACCCGCTCCAAAACCGGTATCAACGAGCTGCTGCGCGACTGATAAGAGCGCACTCACAGTAAAACAAAACGGCCCGTTTGCGGGCCGTTTTTTGGTTTGTGTCACTGTTTAAGAGGGGTCAGCGTTGGCCAAACCAGCGCCGGGCGATCTCTTCATACTCGCCATTCTCCATCAACTGCAGCAGCGCAACGTTGATAGGTTCACGCAGCGCGCTTTCGGCGGGCAGGGCGATGCCATAATCCTCAGGGCGGAATTGGCGATCCAGCATTTCGCCATGCTTGGCCCCTTCGGTCTTGACGTAGTGTTTCAGGATCGGGCCATCAAACACCACTGCGTCCAGCTGCCCCTCTTCAAAGGCTTTCAGCAGATCCTCCAGCGACAGATAGCCAACATGGATCACATCGCGGTTCAATAGGAACCGGGACGCGGTGGAGTCCCGCGTCGTGCCAACCCGTTTGCCGTCCAGATCCGAGACATTGTGAATGGTCCCCGAAATCGCCTGAACCGTGGTGGCGGCAGTGATATGCGCCACAAAGACCGACACGACAAACAGGCTGGACACAACCAGGAAGGTGCCAAATATCCGCCCGAATACCGAACGGGGCATACGTTCCTCAAACCCGCCATTCACAACCAGATTCAAGGCCCACCAAAAGGAAGGGAACAGCGCCTCTTTGGCGGGGCGGTCAAAATAGGGTTGTTTCTTGCGTTCAAACAGCCACATGGCCATGCCGCCGGCAAAGAGCATGGCAAAGGCCGCCAGCATAGCCAGCGCCAAATCCCGGCTGAACATGGCTTGCCAGATGTTCAGCTTGCCCTGGCCGCGCGGCACCATGATCTGTAGCCCGCCGCTATAGATCGGCAGTGAAAAATCCATTCTGGATTCCCTTGCCCGGGTGATCGAGATATTGGCAATGGCCCCGTCAACCTGGCCCGCTTCGACCTGCCCCAGCATTTCGCCAAAACTGTCGACCATTTCAAAGGTGACTTCTGCGCCCATGTCTTCGGCGATGGCGCGCATCAATTCGATGCTGAAACCGGTTAGATTCCCGTCCAAACCCGAGGAAAACGGCGGTCTTTCCACGGTCAAAAACGTCAGCTCGCTGCTTTGTGCCGTGTCTTGTGCCTTGACCGGTACGCCAGTCAGCACGGTCCACGCGAGCACTGTGATCAGAAAGATCTGTCTCAGTATATAATACATTCAAGTCCCCAAACTCATCACGGGCGTAGCCCGATACGCCAAGGGTGCCAAGTATTCAGAGGTATAGTTTCAGCACTGCGCCCCTGAATGTGACATTCTGGGCCCGCAATGTGACGGGTTTTTCATCATGAACGCGCAGTGCCGGTTGCTGCAATCGGCGAAGCGGGCTAAGCGAAAGCATGAGCAAAGAACGCGCACCCAAGAAAAAAGCCCCGAAACGTCAGCAGGTCTTTACCCTATTGGTCGAGGTCGGGCGCAAAGACGGCGATGGCCTGCCCAAAGGCAGCACCGGGGCGGCGCTGATGTGCTATGCCAGCGGTGTGGACGAGGCCGAGGCGGTGCGCGAAACGGTTGCGATCCTCAAGCAGGCAGATATGGCCCCCTTGGATGTCACCGGCTATGGCACCTTGGCCGAGCGCCGTGAGCAGGGGCATGACATCCCCGATGAGGAAATCGCCCTGATGGATCGCGCCTTGCAGGAAAATGCGGTGATCGTTGCGCAGGTGTCGCCGTTCTTTGACGAGGCTTAGAGACGGTGCCTAGGCCGCGCGTGCCTCTGCCAAGGTGATGGCCTCAAACGGTCCAAGAACCTTTAGCCCTGTGCGGGCATGTTCCGGCATCAGGTTGCGGGGCACCTCGGCCAGCAGAGTTTGCCTTAACTGGTCGGTACGCCGCCGCAAACGCCCGACATAAAGGCTTTCCAGTTCGGCACCTGCCGCGATCACCGGTTCATGGCCGGGCAGCAAGAGCTGATGATATTCCACCATCTGCAACCCTTCCTCATAAACGGCGGCAAACCCGTTCACGAGGCTGAGTGCGGGCACCAGGACCGCCTCGCGACCAAAGATATATTCAACCTCGGACCCGCCGATCACCAGACGCTGATGGGGGGCGACAACCACATCCCGCATCAACCCGAAATAGGGCGCGCGTAGGCGCACGGGCTGGAAAGAGCCAAGCGCGGGCACAAGGCGGGACAGACGGTGCAGCACGGGAACGATACCGTTCTTGCGCGTTGTCACCGTGTCACCACAACGCAGGTCAGCCACCGGGCGATAGCCACGCGGGGTAAGAACCGGAGCTTGAGAGACAAGCGAGGGCATCGGGCCGACCGCCTCGAATTCGTCCGAAACCGCAAAGAACACCACATCCGGGTCCATCTCGATCAATTGCGGACGGCAGGCCAGCGTATAGATATCCTCGACCAAAAGCGGCGGCGGGGCAGGGGTGGTTTCGACCACCACTGTATCGCTTTCCGGGCGTTCCACAGCGATCTGGCCAAAGCGCGCCTCGCTGTCCCAGCTAAAGGTCACGCGCAGCACATCTGTGCGCGCTTCGTGCTTGTGTTGCAGGACGGTGTGAAAGACCTCTTCACCCTGGCTCATCACCAGGACAATGCCGCCCCCCGGCACAGCGCGAAACGAAATCCCGCCAGCCCAAGGGTGCGCGCGTTCATAGGACAACAGCGTTTGAGGGCGACCATCCGGCGAAAGCCGGGTTTCGATCAGGATGGATCCGCGCGACATCAACCGATCACGCTGCGCTACCCCGCCCCCGAAAACCCGAGAACAGACCCAGGATTTCCCCTGGCCCGATAGCGCGATCCAACTCATGCAACATGGCTCCTGCTCAGCAACGTCGCTTCATGTCTTTGCAGAATACGACGCGCAGCAGGACCGTAGCCCGATCCGGTGACCGGGTCCAGCTCTGGAAAGACCGAAACGATTTCGGCCAGCGTCTCTTTTTCAAACAGAGACGAGGTTTGTGGACCGGGCAGGAAGCTTTCGCTGAGCAAGCCGTTGGCGCGGATGATTTCATGGTTGTCGAACAGGATATGGACATATTCAACTTGCCCGCCTTGAACGACGCGGATCGAGCGATCATTGACCAGATGTTTGGCGGCGGCCAGAACCTCGGGCTCTTCGAACAGCAAATGCGCCATGATATCCTGTACCAGGACGCGATGCTGAGGGGAGACCATGACGGTGGAATGATCGCCCAAAGCCCCTGCGGCGATCCGCACCGGTGCGAAATTGCCCTTGGCCGGAACGGTGCGGCGTCCGATCCAACGCAGTGGCTGGGGGCCATTGTCACGTGTCTTGACCAGATCGCCAGGCTCCAGCCGGTGGACTGGGCGCGGCCCCTCAGGCGTGTCAATCATGGTTCCCGCGACAAAGCAGGGCACGGAGTCAACGGTGACATAGCCGACATCCGTCTCACCGGTGCTGCTGGTCACCGTGTAGGTGTAGTTGACGGTTTCTTCGTCCCCGTCACCCAAAATGGACATGGTGCCATCGGCGTTTAGGGTGATCTGCTGTCCGGTGTTCAGCGTCACAGTGTCCCCGGCACTGACCGCGACCCCATTGATATGGGTGATGGTCAATGTGCCCGCCGTGCCGTTGGCGTCGTTGGCCAGAGCATCCAAGGTTGTGCTGCCGGTCGGATTGACCGTGACGCTGTCTTCGAGCGCAACCAGGGTTGTCTGAACGGAATCCCCGGCAATGAGCAAATTGGAGTCATAGCTGCTGTCCAGCACGTCAGCCACACCGATGCGGATCGAATTCACTTCCCCTGCTTCGACAGGGATAGTGAGGGTCATCGTAACGGTGAACCCATCCATCTCGGTGTTATATTCGTCATTTGTGTTGGAGATAAAAAGGTTCTCGTTCGAACCTGCATTGACGTTTCGCGGATCAATGTCACCATCCCCGATGGCGACATCAACCTGAACGCCATTCACCCAGACACCGACAAAGTCCTGGTATTCCGAAGCTTGGTATTCGGGATATTCCTCTGACGAAAAGACAAACTGGATCGTCATCACATCCCCGGTCGGGATGAAATCCACGTCCAGGTAAGAGGCGTCATAAGTATTGGCACCTGCAGCGGTGTTGAAATCGGAATTGTTGTTTTCGCCGCGAGTATTGGTCGACGTGTTGGACCGCCAGTTGGACTGCCAATATGAGTTGGTGAAATCCGTGGCGCGCCCCGTCGACAGGATGACACCGGAATCAGAGGGGGCCACCCCCGGGGATGTTGCCAACCCGTCCGAATATATCCCGGAAGACCGGGCATCCCCGGTATAGGAAGCCGATACGACTGTCACTCCGTCTCCGAAAATGGCCTCGGCCATTTCAGTCGCGGTTGCACTGGTATCGATCGGCAGTTCTGATGCTGCGACCATGCCTGTCTGTCTCAATGGCGCGGCAAATGAGCTGACGGACCGGTTTGCCGATCTCAATCATGCGCTCTTTTGAAAACACTGCTCGCCTGCCACGGCGTTATCGTTCTTTTGGTAAAACGTAACACAGACAACGGGTTGGCGTTAACCTTTTCTACACCTTTTCGTAACGGAAAGCCAAAAGCGGCGGTGCATTTTGGCAACATTTGCACCGCCGCTCTGGGTGAGATAGCCAAATGCCAAGATACAGGAGTTCAAAATGCCCGCCATCGATCCCGTCGCGCTCACCGCTGCCTTGGTCAAATGTCCCTCAGTCACGCCGGTCGAGGGTGGGGCCTTGGTATTGCTGCAAGAATTGCTCGAAGGCGCGGGGTTTGACTGTACGCGCGTGGATCGCAACGGCACGCCGAACCTGTTTGCACGTTGGGGGGGCAAGGGGCATGCGCGCAGCTTTGGCTTCAATGGCCATACGGATGTTGTGCCCATCGGCGACGAAGCGGATTGGCAGCACGCGCCCTTTGGGGCCGAGATTGATGGCGATTTCATGTATGGGCGCGGGACCACCGACATGAAATCCGGCGTTGCCGCCTTTGCCGCGGCGGCTGTGGATTTTGTGACGCAAACACCTCCCGAAGGGGCTGTTATCCTGACCATCACAGGTGACGAAGAGGGCGACGCCACTGACGGTACCACGGCGCTGTTGGACTGGATGCAGGCCGAAGGCGAAGCCATGTCAGTTTGCCTTGTCGGAGAGCCGACATGCCCCGACCATATGGGGCAAATGATGAAAATCGGACGGCGCGGATCGCTGACCGCCTGGTTCGAGGTCGAGGGTAAGCAAGGCCATTCCGCCTATCCGCACCGCGCCTGTAACCCGCTGCCGGCTTTGGCGCGGTTGATGGATCGCTTGGCCAGTCATGAGTTGGATCGCGGCACCGAACACTTTGATGCCTCGACGCTGGCGATTGTGACCATGGATACCGGCAATCCGGCGACCAATGTGATCCCGGCCAAAACCTCGGCCTGCGTCAATATCCGCTTTAACGACGCTCATAGCGGGGCGTCGCTCAGCGAGTGGTTGCGAGATGAGTCGGCCAAGGTGGATGCCGCGTTTGGCACCAAGACCAATCTTAAGATCAAGATTTCTGGCGAGAGCTTTTTGACCCCCCCCGGTCCGCTATCCGAGCTGATCGGCAAAGCTGTTGAGGCCGAGACTGGTGTTGCGCCGGAGCTTTCGACCACCGGCGGCACCTCGGATGCGCGCTTTGTCAAAAACCACTGTCCTGTCGTCGAATTTGGCCTTGTGGGCAAGACGATGCATGCGGTGGATGAACGGGTGGAGGTTGAACAAATCCATCAGCTCAAAGCGATTTATACCCGCATTCTAGCGGATTATTTCGCATGAGTGTCCGCGCCGCTGGGGAAGCTGAGCTTGCAACATGCCTCGATATTCGCATGAAGGTCTTTGTCGAGGAACAGGGTGTGCCGGTCGAAGAGGAACGTGACGCCTATGACGATGCAGCCTTGCATGTGATCGGTGAGGTGGACGGGGTGCCCATGGGGACGGCGCGGGTGGTTTTCCTCGAGGAAACTGCCAAAATCGGCCGCGTCTGCGTGATGAAAGAGGCGCGTGGCACAGGACTTGGCCGCGAGATGATGCAGTTTCTGCTGGAACAGATTGTGACACGCCCCGAAATCAGCCGCGCCTATCTGACCTCGCAAATGGATGCCGTGCCTTTCTACGAACAACTCGGTTTCGAGGCCTTTGGCGGCATTGTCATGGATGCCGGGATCGAACATCGCGAGATGGAATTGTTGCTGGAATGACGCGCACGCTGATTGTCATGGTGAAAGAGCCGCGCCCGGGGCGGGTAAAAACTCGGCTTGGGCGGGATCTCGGGCTGGTGAATGCGGCCTGGTGGTTTCGTCATCAATCCGCTGCCCTGTTGCGCCGTATCGAAGACCCGCGCTGGCAGGTTGTTCTGGCCGTCGCCCCGGATCGTGAGGGGATGAGCAGCCGTGTTTGGCCCGCCCATTTGCCACGCTGGCCGCAAGGGCGCGGGGATCTGGGGGATCGCATGGCACGAATGATGCGCCTGGCCCCTCCCGGTCCGGTTTGTGTCATCGGCGCAGATATTCCTGGGATCAATCGCGACCGTGTGTGGCGTGCCTTTCAGGCTCTGGGGCAGGCGGATGCTGTGTTTGGCCCTGCGATGGATGGCGGCTATTGGCTGGTTGGTATGCGCAACAGCCAGCACATTCCGCAAAACCTGTTTGCCAATGTGCGTTGGTCCAGTGAGCAGACTTTGGCGGATACGATGGCCAATCTGGCAGGACGCCAAGTGGCTTTGGTCGATCAATTGCGCGATGTGGATACGGTCGAAGACCTCGCATTGGTCTGAGGGGGGGCTGGGGCGCTGCCCCGTCCCGAGCAAGCTCGGGACTCCCCGGGATATTTGGGGCCCAAAGAAACCCAAGGTGGCATTTTGCCCATGACGCTGTTGCCCTCTCATGTTAGGGGAGGCGCATGAGCACCTTGCCAAACAAGTCGCAGATCCTGGATTGGATCAGCGAGAACCCGACCCTCACTTCGAAACGCGACATCGCCAAGGCCTTTGGGATCAAGGGCGCGGCGCGGATTGACCTCAAGCGCCTGTTGAAGGAGCTGGAGGATGAGGGGCACCTGTCCAAGCGTAAAAAGACCTATCGGGACCCGGACCGCCTGCCGCCGGTCAGTGTGTTGCAGGTCTTGGCCCCGAATGATCACGGTGATCTCTTTGCCCGCCCGCTGGAATGGCATGGCGAGGGCGTCGAGCCGGTGGTGCTATATGTGCCGCGCAACTCCGATCCGGCGCTGGGCGAGGGGGATCGGATCTTGGCGCGGCTGCAGGTCGTGCATGAGGATGACCACAATTACGAGGCGCGCCTGATCCGCCGCATTGGCTCGAGCCCGCGCAAGGTTGTCGGGATCTTTCGGCAAGGCTCGGAAGGCGGGCGGATCATGCCCATCGACAAGGGCAATGACAAGGAATGGCTGGTTGCGCCGGACGCCACCGGCGGGGCCAAGGATGGCGAGCTGGTCGAGGCAGAGCAGGCCGGGCCCAAGGGGCGCATGGGCCTGCCAAAGGCGCGTATTGTGCTTCGGCTGGGCGATCCGACCGCACCGCGCGCCGTGTCGCTGATTGCCATTCACCAGCATGGCATTCCCGATGATTTCCCCCAGGAGGTGCTGGACGAGGCAGACGCCATGAAGCCCGCGGGGCTGAAAGGGCGCGAGGATCTGCGTGACATGCCACTGGTCACCATCGACCCGTCAGATGCGCGGGATCACGACGACGCGGTCTTTGCCGAGGCGGATAGCGACCCTAACAATCCCGGTGGTCACATCCTTTGGGTGGCGATTGCAGATGTGGCTCATTATGTGAGCCCCGGTTCCAAGCTAGATCGCGAGGCGCGCAAGCGAGGCAATTCCAGCTATTTCCCGGATCGCGTGGTTCCCATGCTGCCGGATCGCCTGTCGGGTGATCTCTGTTCGCTGCACGAAGGGGTGCCGCGCGCCTGTTTGGCGGTGCGCATGGTACTGGATGCTGAGGGCAACAAAATCTCGCACCGTTTTGTGCGCGGGTTGATGCGCTCTCCAGCCTCGTTGAATTACCAAGAAGTGCAGGCCGCCATGGATGGCGAGCCGAATGAACGCACCGAATCCCTGATTCATCCGGTGATCCGTCCGCTATACGCGGCCTACGCGGCCCTGCGGTCTGCGCGCGAACGCCGCCAGCCGCTTGATCTGGATCTGCCCGAGCGCAAAGTGGTTCTGGATGATGACGGCAAGGTGCAATCGGTGGATTTCACCGAACGGCTCGACGCGCATCGCCTGATCGAAGAATGCATGGTCTTGGCCAATGTTGCTGCCGCCGAAACCCTAATTGCCAAGAACACACCGCTGTTGTTCCGCGTGCATGAAGAGCCGGCGATGGAGAAGCTCGACAGCTTGCGCGAAACCGCGCAAAGCGCAGGGCTGGTGCTGGCCAAGGGGCAGGTTCTGCAAACCCGGCACCTGAATAAGCTGCTACATGACGCCGAAGGCACGGATGAGGCGGAGCTGATCAATCTCGCCACGCTGCGCAGCATGACGCAGGCCTATTACAACCCGCAAAACTTTGGCCATTTCGGCCTCGCGCTTAAGAATTACGCGCATTTCACCTCGCCCATTCGTCGTTATAGCGACCTGATCGTGCATCGCGCGCTGATTACGGCGCATGGTTGGGGTGGTGATGGGCTGTCACCGGTTGATCTGGAAACGCTTGAGGCGACGGCGCAGCATATTTCCGATACCGAGCGACGGTCCATGCTTGCCGAACGTGATACGACCGACCGCTATCTGGCCGCTTTCCTCAGCGACCGGATTGGTGCCGAGTTCACCGGCAAGATCTCGGGCATTGCCAAGTTCGGGGTCTTTGTGAAGCTGGACGAAACCGGGGCGGATGGGCTGGTGCCGATCTCGACTCTTGGGAATGAGTACTTCCATTTCGACCGCGAGGCCGGGACCCTGATGGGGGGTGACACGGGGCGCATAATTGCGTTGGGAATGCGGGCAAAGGTGAAACTGATTGAGGCCGCGCCGGTTACTGGTGGCATCGCCTTTGAGATGCTTGAACTCGAGGGCAAAGAGGTCGAGCGTGGATCAGGCGGGCGGATGCATGGATTTGGGCGGGGCCGGCGCAAGGCGGGCCCATCGCCCAAACGCAAGGCGGCCAAGTCCAAGATCAAGGCCGCCAAGACCAAACGCAAAGTCACGCGGCGGCGGAAATAGCCGAAACCGGGGCCGGGTAAATCTCGGCCCGGCCACGTTCGATGTAGCGCATCAACCCTGTGTTCTCGCGCAGCATCCGGCGCAAGGGTGTCTGCTTTGGCAGGTTGTCGATCGAACTAAGCACCGGCAACGCTGAGGCGTCTGCGGCGCAGGGTTGATCACCAAACAAATAGGGCTGATCGCCCAGTTGCATGGTCAGGGCCTCAAGATCCGCGCCGAGATTGGACAACCGCCCCGCCTCGGGCAAGCGTGTCAAACCCTGGGCCAGGGTTGCCTGCCTCACCTGGTTGCGCACCACACGTGGCACCACGGCACTGACAGGCCAGGGAATACCCTTGAACAGCACCGGCCGCACCTGCCCCCAATTACCGGCATCCAGCCAACGATCATGCAAAAGCCCATAGCGCAGGTTCTCTTCGACCATGCGGATCAGCATATGGGCCTGGGTCTTTTCGGCTTCGGACAGGCGCGGGAACAACTTGGCCCCGTTTTGCTCCAACCAGGCCAAAATCTGGTTGCTGTCAGGAATGATCCGGTCACCCACACGCAGGGCTGGCAGTTTCTTGGTTGGGCTCAGCGTCGGTGTGCTAACGATTTCGGGCTGCCAGTGTTGTCCCGACATGTTCAGTAAGATCATGGCCTTGGTGCAAAATGGGCTCATGGAGGGTTCGTTTAGACCGGCGGGGAAAGTGATCAGTTTCAACATCTGTAATCTCCTACACAATTTCTTTTGACCTAGCGGTGCCCCCTGTCAGTTTTTGTCATGATCTGTTTGTATGGTTGGGCCATGTCACGTACCGAACGCCTTTTCCAATTGATGGACACAATGCGCCGTCTGCCCCCGCCTGTAACCGCGGGGCAGTTGGCTGATGAAACCGGGGTGTCTGAACGCACGCTTTACCGCGACATTGACGCCCTGCGGGGGCTGGGCGCGGTGATCGATGGTGCTGCGGGGTTTGGCTATACCTTGATCGAAGACGCACATCTGCCCCCGCTCAGTTTCGATGACGAAGAGCTGGAGGCGCTGGTTGTTGGCCTGCGCGAGGTGCGAGCGGTGGGGGATCCGGCCTTGGCCGAAGCTGCCGAGCGCGCTTTGGCACGGCTCAAGGCGCGTTTGCCAGAGGCGCAGGCGCATCGGTTGAAACACGCGGTTCTAACGGCGCATCGGTTTTTCCCTACCCCGTCTCCGGGCGTGGATGCTAGTGCTTTGCGCAAGGCCTGTTGGGAAGAAAAGCAGGTGACGTTCAGCTATACCGACCGCAACGGGGCCCCGACGCAACGCACGGTCAAACCGCTTTCGATTGTGTTCTTTGAGCAAAGCCACTGCCTGATTGCCGAATGCCAATTACGCCAGGCGTTTCGAACCTTTCGATTGGATCGCATGGCGGAGCTGGAAGTCACCAGCCAATCCTTCCGCCCCCATCGTGTCAGGCTACTGCGCGAGGCTTTGAAACGCTTTGAGCCGTCAGAACAACCGGATTGCGACGGGTCCAAGGTTAGTCCTCTTCGACCTGACAATAGCCGCCGGTAAAGCAACGATGCAGCGCCTTCAGGTCCTTTCGGCGCGGGTTCTTGAACAGCCATGACTCGCAGGGATCGGAAATGATCACATGCCGTCCGCCAACACGTTTGACGAAAGCCAGATAGCGCGCGCCTGATTTCGGGTGGCCACACCAACTGGCGAAACAGTCAATTTGAACAGTGACATGGCTTTGAAACGGTTCGTCAAAGCCGTCTTCACTCAGCGAGTAACCGACAAACTGCCCGCGCAAAAGCACACCTTCACGATCACTACCCCCCACCGCGCCGGGCCGCCTGCTTTCGTCAAAATGCAATCGGCCCACCACTGCGCCCCAGCGATCCTCAGAGTGATGTGCCGCCAGGTAACTGCGAACGACATCCGGTTTCAGACAACTCAGGGCCAGGGCGGGATACGCCATCAGGCATATGAGCAAACTAAAGATCAGGCCGGAACGCCTCATAGAGGAACCTCATAGGTGGGATCGAAATTCCTCTATCACCTGTTCATAAACACCGCGTTTAAATGGCACGATCTGCGCGACGACTTCATCAACCGGCAACCAGCGCCATTGCGAAAACTCGGGATGCTCGACCTCGATATTAATCTGCTCGTCCGAGCCGTGAAAACGGAACAGGAACCACTTTTGCTCTTGCCCTTTAAACCGCCCTTTCCAGATCTTGGGCACTATGTCATGCGGCAGGTCATAGGCAACCCAACCTGCGGTTTCGGCTATGGTGCTGACCAGATCAGGGGAAACACCGGTCTCTTCCTCAAGCTCGCGAAGGGCGGCGGTTTGGGGGTCTTCGCCCTTGTCGATCCCGCCTTGCGGCATTTGCCAGGCCGGCACCTCGCTGTCCAAGCGCTGGCCAACCCAGGCATGCCCTTGCTCATTGACCAGCATCACCCCGACATTCTTGCGATAGGGCAGCTTGGCGATCTCTTCGGCGCTCAGGGTTTTGGTCATGGCAAGGGTCTTTCAGGCTAAGATACTCAGCCACAGGCTTTGCACAAATTTGCAACCCTTGCCAACCGGGTGCCGCCCTTGGGCCCGCGAATCCGTCCTGGTTTCTTTGGGCCAAAAATATCCCGGGGAGTCCCGAGCATGCTCGGGACGGGGCAGCGCCCCAACTCCCCCAAAGGTTCAGGGCTTACTTTGCCGGATCTAGCGCAGACAACCCGCGCAGGATGTCGATTGCATAGGCTAGCTGGTAATCATCCTCACGCAATTGCGCAGCGGCTTCAGCCTTTTCACGATCTTCCTCGATCTGACGAATCTCATCTTCTGAGAGCGAGTCATTGTCCAGACGTCCGCGCAGATCCGCCTCAGAGCGGGAGAAACGGTTGTTGGTTTCTTCCTCTTCCTCATCCGGGCGGCGGCGCGGTTGTTCCACAACAATATCCGGCGACACGCCCAGGGCCTGAATGGAGCGGCCCGACGGGGTGTAATACCGCGCTGTGGTCAGGCGCATCGCGCCATCGCCCCGCAGCGGCATCACGGTCTGAACCGACCCTTTACCAAAGCTTTTGGTGCCGACAACAATCGCGCGACGGTGATCCTGCAACGCGCCCGCCACAATTTCTGAGGCCGAGGCCGAGCCGCCATTGATCAGCACGACCAGCGGTTTGCCAACAGCCAGATCGCCGGGCTGGGCGTTGAACCGTTCGCCATCTGCCGGATTGCGACCACGGGTCGACACGATTTCACCGGCCTCAAGGAAGGCGTCCGACACTTTGATCGCCTGGGTCAGCAGACCACCCGGGTTGTTGCGCAGATCCAGAACAAAGCCGTTCACATTGTCCATGCCGCCAGCCTCTTCGACCTGCTTGGCCAGGCCATCAGCCAGGTTGGGGAAGGTCTGGTCGTTAAAGGTGGTCACCCGCAAAACAACGGTTTCGCCTTCAAGGCGCGAACGCACGGCGGTCAGTTTGATCGTGTCGCGGATGATCGAGACGTCAAACGGCTCTTCTTCGCCTTCACGCACCACGGTGATCACGATTTCCGAACCCACCGGTCCGCGCATCAGATCAACAGCCTCATCCAGTTGCAGCCCCAAGACTGATTCACCATCCACATGGGTGATGAAATCGCCGGCTTCCATGCCCGCCGCGTCAGCCGGGGTGCCATCGATGGGCGAGACCACCTTGACGAACCCGTCTTCCTGCGTGACCTCGATGCCAAGACCGCCAAATTCGCCACGTGTCTGCACGCGCATATCTTCGGCGTCTTGCGGTGGCAAATAGCTGGAATGCGGATCAAGCGAGGTCAACATGCCGTTGATCGCGGCCTCGATCAGCTCGGCCTCATCGACTTCGCTGACATATTGCGCGCGGATGCGTTCGAAAATATCGCCGAACAGGTCAAGCTGTTCATAGACGCTGGCGGGGCGGTTGGCTTCTTGCGCCAGCAGGGGCCCTACAAATTGTGTGGTCGCCACCACCGAAGCCAAAGTGCCACCCAATGCGGCCATGACAAATTTTTTCATGCTCATTTATCCCTTGTCGGTTGCGAACCACAAAAGTGGATCGACGGGCGCGTCGCCCTCTCTGACCTCTATATAGAGCGTTTCAGAACGCCCGGCGCCACCCCCCTCACCGGCAGATGACGTATTATTTAACTGCATTGCCCCACCCATGACGCCCACCGGGCTGCCTTCGGGCAGAACTTGACCGATTTCACCATAGACGGCATCAAGCCCCGCCAACACAAGCAAAAGGTCGGCTTGTGGTTCAAGAATGGTGACCAAACCATAATCTAGCAAGGGGCCATTATAGCGTATTGTTGCCGCAACCGGGGCAGTGACAAGCGCCTGAGGTTGCGTTGCCATGACGATCCCGGGGCGTTTGACACCTGCTGCGTCGGCCTCGCCCGCCTGGCGCAGGATCACACCGCGCACGGGCAGGGGCAGCAGACCCATGCGGTCGTCGATCCGCGTGGTGGTGATCGGGGCCTCGTCTTCGGTTATCTCAGACAGGCCCGAGGCGAACCCCTGCAAGGTTTCAGTGGCCGAGATCAGAATGGCGATCTTGATCGGGTCTTCGGTAAAGCGGCGCGGAAGGTCCTTGCGGTCGGCAATGGCTTTGGACAAGGCCGTGCGTGCCTCTTGCGCACCGCTTAGGCCCTTTTTCAAGGTTTGCGCCGCGCCTTGTTGAATCTCGCGCAAGGCGGAAACCTCATCCAGGTCTTTGCGCAAATCAGCCGCCTGTTGCGCCAAACCGGGCGTCACCGCCGCCACCAACATGCCAGAACGTGCCGTGCCCAAAGGCCCCTGAGGGTGCAACAGGGTTTGCGGCTGCGCATTGGCCCCAAGCGCGGTCAACACACCCAAGAACTGCTGAACCTCTTCCTCCTGTGCGGCCAGTTTCTTGCTCAACTCGGTTTCCCGAACCGCAGCCGCGCGCAGACCTTCGCGCATGGCGGCCAGGCCATCCTCATAGGCGCGCACGGTTTCCGTCAGTGCTTTGACGCGATCACGTGCGCTGTCCGCCTCATCCAACCCAATCGCCGCCGCCTCAAGCGCATCCGCAGCGGCGCGCGCAGCTGCGCCGCCGTCCTGAGCGGCCAGAGGCGTCGCGGCAAGGGCCAGGATCAGGGCGACAAACTTCACTTGATCAGGCTCTCTCCGGTCATTTCGGCGGGTTTGGGCAGGTCCATGACTTGTAAGAGTGTCGGCGCGACATCTGCCAAGCGACCGGGTTTCAATTCGGCCCCCTCAGGCCCGCCAAAGAGGACGACTGGTACCAGATTGGTGGTATGGGCCGTGTGCGGCCCGCCGGTTTCAGGGTCAACCATGCATTCGCAATTGCCGTGATCGGCAATCACCAGCATCGCGCCACCAACCTCTTCGAGCTTGGCGACAACCTGACCCAGTCCAGCATCCACCGCCTCGCAAGCTTTGATCGCCGCCTCCAAATCCCCGGTATGGCCGACCATATCTGGGTTGGCATAGTTGACAACGATCAGATCATAGCCGCGATCGATCGCCGCCAGGAACCTCTCGGTCACTTCGCCCGAGCTCATTTCCGGCTGCAAATCATAGGTCGCGACCTTGGGAGATTTCGGCATGAACCGGTCTTCGTTCGGTTCTGGCACCTCAACACCGCCATTCAAAAAGAACGTCACATGCGGGTATTTCTCGGTCTCAGCAAGGCGGAACTGGGTCTTGCCCTGTTCAGCCACCCAATGGCCCAGCGTGTTCACGATGTCCTGCTTGGGAAAGATCGCCGACATATAGGTGTTATGGCTGTCGGAATATTCCACCATGCCGCACACATCGCTCCAATCCGGGCGCGGGCCGGTTTCAAACTCGTCAAACTTCGGGTCGGCAAGGGCGGCCAGAATTTCGCGCGCCCGGTCGGCGCGGAAATTGATAAAGAGCAACCCGTCACCTGACCCCGGTTTGACATAGCCATCAATCTTGGTCGCGGCGATGAATTCGTCGCTTTCGTCACGCTGATAAGCTTCGGAAATCGCTTTGGCGACAGTGGGCTCGCTATGGCCCAAACCGTCTGTTACCAGGTCAAAGGCCTGCTGCACCCGTTCCCAGCGATTGTCGCGGTCCATGGCAAAGTAACGCCCAACCACCGTGCCAATAAACGCCCCCTTGGGCAGTTTGCTTTCAAAGGCGGTTACGGTGTCATGCCCCGACTTTGGGGCCACATCGCGCCCGTCGGTGACAGCGTGGATTTGCACCTTGAGCCCCGTTTCAGTCAAAACGCGCGCGGCCTCAAGCAGGTGGTTTTCATGGCTGTGCACGCCGCCTGTCGAGACGAGGCCCATGATGTTGGCAACACCGCCTGCAGCCCTCACCTTGGCGATGAAATCGACCAAGGCCGGGCGGGTGGCAAAGGAGCCATCTTCGATCGACAGGTCAATCTGCCCCAGATCCATCGCCACAACGCGGCCCGCGCCGATATTGGTATGTCCAACCTCAGAGTTGCCCATTTGCCCGGTCGGCAGGCCGACATCGGGCCCATGGGTGATCAGCGTTGCGTTTGGGCAGGTCGCCATCAGGCGGTCCATCGTGGGTGTCTTGGCCAGATAGGGCGCGTTGGCTTTGGTATCCTCGGACAGGCCCCAGCCGTCGAGAATGGTCAGGATAACGGGTTTGGTCATGGGAAATGCCCTTGCTTATCGGGAGTTATGCGCTGTTTAACAGCGCCCGCTTCAGAAGCGAAGAGGCCGGAGCGCTTTTCCCACGATCCGGCCTCTTTTTGCTGGTTCAGATGAGTTCATCAGCCCAGGGCGGATTGGCCCCGGCCCGTGACACGGTCACCGCGGCGACCTTGGCCCCATGGGCCAGTGCATCCTTAGCCTGCTCGGCAGACAGGTCGCGCAGGGCCGGTTTGCTGAGAAGATCAAGCTCGGACAGTTTCGCCAGCACGCCCGCATTAAACGTGTCGCCCGCGCCGACTGTGTCGACCACCTCGACCTTGTTCACTGGTACAGTGACCTCGGTTCCATCCGCCAAAAAGCCCGACGCCCCGTCGCCACCCTTGGTGACTATGACCAAGGACGCGCCTTTGGCCAGAACCTGCGCGGCCTTGTCCGCCGGAGAGGCCGAGCCAGGCATGATCCAATCCAGATCCTCGTCGGAGACTTTGACAATGTCCGATGTCGACAACATCCCGTCCAATCGGGCGCGATAGCGCGCCTCATCCTTGATGAATCCGGGGCGGATATTCGGATCTATCATGACTGCGCGGTTATCGCCGTGACGATTCAAAACATCGGCATAGGCATCTGCCCCCGGCTCGCAGGCCAAGCTGATGCCACCAAAATACAGGGTTTTGATATTCTCGGGCAGGTCCGGCATATCGGCGGGCTGCACCATGCGCCCGGCCGAGTTTTCATCAAAGAAACTATAGGTGGCATGACCATTGGTGAGTTGCACAAAGGCCAATGTCGTTGGCCGGTCCGAATGAACAATCAGCGAGGCATCAACCTTGCTGGCCTCAAGCCCGGCCTGTAATTGCTGACCAAACATGTCGGTCGACAAGCCGGTCAGCATCGACACCCCAATGCCCAACCGACCAAGGGCGATGGCCGTGTTGAACACCGCCCCACCCGAATGAGGAACAAAGCCATCCGGCCCTGCCTTTGTCGGCGTTGGGATCATATCCACCAACGCCTCTCCGCAGCATAAGATCATGCGACAATCCTTCAGGAAAATGTTAGCGCAATCATTTCAAATTTACGTCCCGCTGTCTATTGCGAAACATCTTGCACAGTTACTCTGGTTGCCCAGCAGTCTAAAGAAAGGCGCATTACCGAGCGAGTCTATGTAAATCTTAAGAGAATTAGACTGAAAACCCAATCATTTAGGCTTTGGGCCATAACCTTTTGCGAACCTCGATCTGTCACATTGGCCAAGCCGTGGGGGCAGAAGAAATGGGGTGAGATGTGAAAGAGGTAACGTACCTCGCGCCGATTGAACGGCCGAGCATGGATGCGAGACAGATCGAGACGTTGTGCAAAGATCTGGGTCCTCATGCCGCCGAAGACGTCATTTGTCGCGCGATGGAAGAGCTGGCACACAGGTTGTGTCATTTACAGGAAATAGCGGTGCATGGCCCACGGGAAGATCTGTACAAAGGATTGCGCGCCCTCAGCGCAATTGCCGAGCAGATCGGCATGATGGGGCTGTCCGATGTGGCGCGCCATGTGATCAATTGCATCGAGCTTGGCGATGTTGTGGCCGAGGCCGCAACCCTGGCCCGCTTGGCCCGTATGGGCGAAGGGTCTCTGACTGCCATGTGGGATCACAACGATCTGCTCGGGTGAGTTTGGGTGAATAAAGTCAGGCGTCGCGAAGGGCTATCCCCTTGCGACCCTGTCTGCACAATTCTAGTCTGAGACGTGCTTTTTCAACAAGGACGTCTCATGACATTGCGATTTGCGCCCTCAGACACCGCGGCTATTCCCCTTCATGTTGTTTCAAGCGATGGGCTTGAGGCCTGGTTGTCATCACAACCGGACAATATCCGCAATTGGGTGTCGTCCTGCGGCTTCTCCGGTGCTATGGGAACAGCCCTCATGTGTCCCGGCGCAGATGGCCAACCTATTGCGGCAGTCGCTGGCTATGGGGCAGAGGCGTTGCGCAAACGGCAACGCTTTGTGCTGGCAGGGGCAGTTTCCAAACTGGCCCCCGGAACTTATGAAATTGTGGGTGGCATCGCTGATGACCAACTGCCGACTGAAACACTTGGTTGGTTGCTGGAAGGATATCGTTTCACCAAATACGCTGGGCAAAACGCGAAAGCACGCGCCCTGGTCGCCCCTTCAAGTGTTGACGCGGCTCAGGTCGAATCGCTCGCCGCTGCCGAAGCTTTGACCAGAGACCTGATCAACATCCCGGCCAGCGATATGGGACCAGAAGCGTTAGAGCAGGCTGCGCGCGATTTAGCCGGAGCCTATAGCGCAGAAATCTCTGTCACCACTGGCGACGCGCTGCTCGAAAACAACTTTCCCATGATCCACACGGTGGGCCGCGCCGCTGATCAAGCGCCGCGCTTGATTGACATGACTTGGGGGCAGTCCGGCCCCAAACTCACTTTGGTGGGCAAGGGGGTCTGCTTTGACACGGGCGGGCTGAACCTGAAACCGGGTGCCTCCATGGGATTGATGAAAAAGGACATGGGCGGCGCGGCCAATGTGCTGGGCCTCGCCCGGATGATCATGCAAGCGAATTTGCCGGTGCAATTGCGTGTGCTGATCCCTGCGGTCGAAAACTCCGTCGCTGGTAACAGTTTCCGCCCCGGCGATATTCTGACCTCGCGCAAGGGGCTGACGGTTGAGATCAACAATACCGATGCCGAGGGTCGTTTGGTCTTGGCTGATGCCCTGACCCTGGCGGATGAGGGCAAACCGGATCTAATCATCTCCATGGCCACGCTGACCGGCGCGGCACGCGTTGCCGTTGGCCCTGACCTCGCTCCGTTTTATTGCGACGACGACACCCTCGCCTCGGGCCTGCAATCGGCGGGTAATAGGATGGCCGACCCGCTTTGGCGCATGCCGTTTTGGGAGCCATATGAGACCATGATCGAGCCGGGCATTGCCGATCTCGACAATGCGCCGGCGGGGGGCTTTGCGGGTTCCATCACCGCCGCCCTTTTCCTGCGCCGCTTTGTCGAGCAATCGCGGTATGCGCATTTTGACATCTATGGCTGGCAACCCAAACCTGCCCCCGGCCGCAGCAAAGGTGGTCTTGGCCAAGGCTGCCGCGCGATCTTTGCCGCTCTGCCAGAGGCGTTGGGCCTCTAATGGACCGTCGCCTCACCCCGTTTAATGGCCGCGTCGCACATGTGTCTCTGCGCGGTCAGGTCGATGCTGAGGAGTTTGTAGAGGGGGAGATTGAACAGGTCATAGACGCTCCCTTTTTGCATGACAAACCCCAAGGCAAGCGTGATCGACAGTTGTTGTGGGGGGACCAAGTGCGCGTGCTTGACGCCAAACCCGATTGGTCTTTCGTCCAATCATTGAAGGACGGTTACGTGGGTTACATGTGCTATTCACTGGTGCCGCCCCAGACCTTAACGCACAGAGTCACACAGCGCAGTACCTGGGCCTATCGTGAGCCTGATTTCAAAACTCCTGCTGCTGGTGTCATGCATTTTGAGAGCAAGGTTTGTGTGACAGGGGCGCAGGGGCAATGGGCCGAAATATCTGTTCCTGAAACGCTTGTGCGCCCTGCACAAACCTGGTTCGTTCCCGCGGCCCATCTGGCACCTATTGGCCAATATTCTTCTGACCCGGTTGGAGTTGCTGAGAAATTTTTGGGGACACCCTATGTTTGGGCGGGGAACACCGGGTTCGGAATTGACTGTTCAGGCTTAGTTCAAGCAGCTCTCCTAGCCTGCGCCATCCCTTGCCCAGGTGACAGCGACATGCAAGAGGCCGAGCTGGGCGAAACCCTTCCCCCAAACACCCCCGCCCAACGCGGCGATTTGTTCTTTTGGAGAGGCCATGTTGCCATGGCGGTCGACGCCGATACGCTGATCCATGCCAATGCCTTTCACATGGCGGTTGCCTATGAACCGATCAACAAGGCCATCGCGCGCATCCAGGCTCAGGGCGATGGCCCGGTCACCCGCCATGCCCGCTTGACCTAAGCGCTGTTTCTGGTTTCTCTGGGCCAAAAATATCCCGGGGAGTCTCGAGCTTGCTCGAGACGGGGCAGCGCCCCTTGTCATATTAAGGATCAATATGATGTCTGACAGTTTCTTTCAGCCGATTTCCGGTTTTGACCTGCCGCGTTTTGCAGGCGTTCCGACCTTTATGCGCCTGCCGCATGTGACGCCCGACCACCCACGGTTCCAAGACGTTCAGGTCGGTCTGGTCGGCGTTCCTTGGGATAGCGGCACCACCAATCGCCCCGGGCCGCGCCATGGCCCGCGCCAGCTTCGCGATGCGTCCACCATGATCCGCGCCCAGCATCAGGTCAGTGGCTTGCGCCCGTTTGAGGCGGCCAATTGCGCTGATCTGGGGGATGTCGGCCCCAATCCGGCGGATATTCAGGATTCCATGCAGCGCATCACGGCGTTTTACGACCAGCTTGTCGCAGCCAAAATTCGTCCGCTCACAGCCGGTGGCGATCACCTGACATCGCTCCCGGTCCTGCGCGCTTTGGCCAAGGATCAAGCGGTTGGGATGATCCATTTCGACAGCCATACGGACCTGTTCCATTCCTATTTTGACGGCACCATGTACACCCATGGCACGCCTTTCCGCCGCGCGGTCGAAGAAGGCCTGCTTGACCCGAAACGCGTGGTTCAGATCGGTATTCGCGGCACCATGTATGACAGCGAAGACCGCGATTTCGCCAAGGCCAATGGCATTCGGATCATTGAAATCGAGGAATACTTCGCCCGTGGTCTCAAGGATGTCATGGCCGAGGCGCGCGAAATCGTTGGCACGCTGCCAACCTATGTCAGCTATGATATCGACTTTGTCGATCCGACCTTTGCGCCGGGCACCGGTACGCCCGAAGTCGGCGGCCCCAACAGTTTTGAAGCCCTGCAAGTGTGCCGTGAGCTGTATGGCCTTAATATCATCGGCGCGGATATGGTCGAGGTCTCACCACCTTTCGACCAGAGCGGTGGCACGGCGTTCCTGGGCGTGTCGATCATGTTCGAATTGCTCTGCGCGATGCTTTCGTAGAGTTAGGGTCTGTTGACATTCACCCTTCGGCGCCAGCGCGAGACCCATTTTGCCCCTGACGAGGCGATTTGGCCGCAGCGATCTGACCGATCGTAAGGGCAAATCAACGAAGACAGAGGCAAAATGGGCCGCGCCGCTTGCGGTTTCGCAAAAATTGCCCACTTCTGCGTTATTTGAGCTTGCAGTAGATCACTACTCCTGCGCTCAAATGCCTGGAACTGAGCAATTTTTGACTGAAACTGGTGCTGAAGGCTGAATGTCAACAGACCCTAATTCACCGCGCGGATCAGCTTGCGTTCCAGCACCCGGAGCACGGTGCGTAGGTCATGCCCGCGCTTCAAAACCTGCCCGTTCTGGCCAAAAATCGCGTATTCGCCTTGCTTATTGCGCAGTTTAGGGCGTTTTTCGATCCTATAAAGCGGGTTTTCAGCGGTGCGCTGAAAGACGGCAAAGACCGCCACATCCCTCAGGGTCGAGATCCCGTAATCGCGCCACTCACCAGCGGCGACCATTCGGCCATAAAGGGACATGATGACACTTAGCTCGGGACGCTGAAAGGCGACAACCTCAGAGCTGCCGGGCTTGCCGGGAAAAGGGGTCAGGCTGTTCATGTCACCAGAGTTGCGCTGTTTTGCAAATGAATCAAGGGGCTGGTGTCAATTCACTGCAGTTTGGAACCGGTGTTCCCAGGGTTCCGAGGCGCTGGGCATCGCAATCATGTCGCCTTCGCCTTGATCCAGCCACTGCTCGGCAGCGGGCGATAGGCGGGCATAGGTCTGCGCAACCGCCTCATGCAGGTTTTTAACCGGAAAGCTCGCGGGGAACAGTTCTGCCGGAACTGTGGGAAAGCGCAGGACAAGGCGGCGCCAGCGGTGGATAAGCAACGTGCGCGCCGCCGCAGCCTCTAACGGGGGCAGGTCCAAGCCAGCCAATGCGCTTAGGTCATGGGCCATTTTTTGCAGCGCCTCGGCATGGTCGCTGTCCAGGTTGTCCCAGATTTCCGCGGCACTATGTGCCCCCAGCGACCCTGTGATCTGAAATCCACGACCTGATGATGCGCCGGGCGACAGCCACCCTCCGGCGACTTTCAACGCATTTGGTCGCGCGGTCGTGCCAAAGGTCCAGACCTCCTCTGCCAGATCAGGGGGTGGCGCGTAGATCTGCGCTGTGGCGGGGCCAAACTCTGCCAGACCTGTTTTGGTCAGGGAATAGCTGCTGGTGCGCCCGACCTTGCGCCCCTCGACCCAGCCATCCCGCGATAGGCGGGACAGGGCGGTGCGCAAGGCTCCGGATTCAATGCCAACACGCCCCAAGAGCCGGTTCAACCGCACCGCTGCAATCCGCCCGCCGCGATGCTGCACCGAGTCGCCAAACACGGTGATCACCAGCGACCAAACGCGCGGGCGGCCATCTGAGAGCAGGTTATCGATCAGGGGCTGAAGCGGATCCATGCCCCTGAGTCTAAAGGCTCTTTGCCATAGTGCAACCCGACTTAACGCGCGTAGGACACCATGGTCAGCAACTCGTATTGCGCCACTTGCTCGCTGTCTTGATTATAAAGCGTCACGTTCCAGGCGACCTCGCCATAGTCATCGGTGCGCTGAGTTTTACGCTTGGCGGTCAGGCGCACATGCACTTTGTCACCCGGGCTGACCGGTTTCTGAAAGCTTAGCTCGTTCAAGCCGGTATTGGCCAGTACCGGGCCCGGATCGGGTTGCACAAACAGGCCCGCCGCAAAGGACAGTAGCAGATAGCCATGCGCTACGCGGCCTGGAAAGAACGGGTTCGCCTTGGCAGCGGTGTCATCCATATGGGCATAAAAGGTGTCGCCGGTGAAATGGGCAAAATGCTCGATATCCTCCAAGGTGACTTCGCGCGGATCTGTGGTGATGGTCTCGCCAATCTTGATCTCGCGGAAGGTGCGTTGAAAGGGGTGAACGGGGCCTGTTACCTCGGCGGATCCGGGCACCCATTGCCCGGTGATTGCGGTCAGCACATCTGGCCCGCCCTGAATGGCGGTGCGCTGCATGTAATGCAGCACGCCGCGCACGCCGCCCAGCTCTTCTCCGCCACCGGCGCGCCCCGGTCCGCCATGTACCAGATGGGGCAGGGGGGAGCCATGGCCCGTCGCTTCACCCATGCTGTCACGATCCGTGATGTAGAGGCGACCATGCCACGCGGCGCTGGCAACCGCCACGTCACGCGCCACGGCGGGATCATGTGTGACCAATGAGGCCACCAATGAGCCTTGGCCGCGATTGGCCAGCTCAGCAGCATGAGCGGTATCGCGATACGGCAGCAAGGTTGAGACCGGACCAAAGGCCTCGATCGCGTGGATATTCTTCGCCCCATCCGGGTCAGCACAGCGGAACAGCATCGGGGCCAGAAAGCCCGGCCCGTCCGGCGTATCAAAGGCGTCGCCACCAAGGACTTGCTGGGCCTCGGTACCGATCATCGCCGCCTTTTCCAGCACGTCAGCCTTTTGCCCGGCAGAGACCAGAGCCCCCATGCGCGCATCCCCTGCCGGGTCGCCAATGGTTGTCTTTTTCAACCGCTCCGCCAGCGCCTCGGTCACCGCGTCAAGCTGCTGCTCTGGCACGATCATGCGCCGGATGGCGGTGCATTTCTGCCCCGCCTTGGTGGTCATTTCTGCGGCAGCTTGCTTGATGAACAGATCAAATTCCGGCGTGCCTGCCACGGCGTCAGGGCCAAGGATCGAGGCGTTGAGACTGTCTTGTTCCGCGGTAAATCGAGTCGAATTGCGCATGATGTTCGGGTTGGAGCGTAGTTTGAAAGCGGTGTCCGCTGAGCCAGTGAAAGCCACCACATCCTGAGGCCCCATTCGGTCCAACAAATCGCCCGTGACGCCAATGATCAGCTGCAAGGCCCCATCTGGCAGAATGCCGGACTCGATGATCAGGCGCACGCAGGCTTCGGTCAGGAAACAGGTTTGCGTCGCCGGTTTCACAATGGCCGGAACCCCGGCAAGCAGCGACGGGGCCAGCTTTTCCAGCATCCCCCAGACCGGGAAATTAAAGGCGTTGATATGAACCGCAACCCCTTGCAGCGGCACGGCAATATGCTGAGCGAGGAAGGATCCCTTGCGCGAAACTTGCTCAACATCCCCGTCGATATAGACATGACCATCAGGCATTTCGCGCCGCCCTTTGGAGGCGATGACCATCATGGTGATGATACCGCCGTCAATGTCGATCCCGCCATCTTTGCGCGTGGCCCCGGTCAGCGGGTTGATCGCATATAGCTCTTCCTTGCGGGAATCGAGGTGGATCGCCAGCGCCTTGAGCATCTTGGCCCGTTGGTGAAACGTCATCGCCCGCAGGGCAGGGCCGCCAACCTGGGTCGCGTGGGTGATCATCGCTCCGAAATCCAGAGTGCTGCCGCCCGCGCGGGCGAAAGCCGCGCCATTCACGGGGTTGTAAAGGGTTTTGGCGGCGTTACCCGGTGCAATCCAACGCCCATAGGCAAAACTGTTCGGCTCAAGCATTGGGTGATCTCCTCATCTCCTGATGCGGGCAATGTGGCGCAAAGAATTCCGAAAAGCAACATACTTGACCGGTCGGTCGGTTTTGTGCATCGTGACGATAGGAGGATTTGGGATGACACCACAGGAACGCGCTGAAAAGTCGGCCAAGGCCATGTGGGCCTCGGATAGGGCCAGCCAAGGCATGGGGATGCAGATCGCCGAGATCGCACCGGGCCGGGCCGTTTTGACCATGCGCGTGCGCCCCGAGCACCTGAACGGGCACGGGATTTGCCATGGTGGTTTCATTTTCACCTTGGCGGACAGCGCCTTTGCCTTTGCCTGTAACAGCTACAATCAGGTGACAGTCGCGCAGGAAAACCAAATCACCTTTCTGTCGCCGGGCCGCGCTGACGAGCTGCTGACCGCAACGGCGCTTGAACAGGATAGGCAGGGGCGGTCAGGTGTTTATGACGTTACCGTCACCGGAGAGGATGGCCGCAAGGTCGCCCTGATGCGCGGGCTGTCACGCAGCATCAAAGGACAGCATTTTCAGGAAGAGCCGCAAGCCTAGCACCTGACAAACATCATTCGGCAAGTCGGAGGAGGACGCGCCATGGAGGATCTCACCCCTCGCAAAGAGGATCTGGAGCCAATCGAAATCGCGTCTCGGGACGAGATTTCTGCGCTGCAATTGGCTCGGATGAAGCAATCATTGGCGCATGCCTATGAAAACGTGCCCCATTACCGCGCCAGTTTTGATGCGGCGGGAGTGCACCCCGATGACCTGCAATCTTTGGAGGATCTGGCGAAGTTTCCCTTTACGGTGAAGGGCGATCTGCGGGCAAATTACCCGTTTGGCATGTTCGCCGTCCCACGAGAGCAGGTGCTTCGCGTGCATGCCTCTTCTGGGACGACCGGGCAGCCGACAGTGGTCGGCTATACCCGTGATGACCTGGATATGTGGGCCGGAGTGGTGGCGCGATGCCTGCGTGCCTCGGGCCTGCGGCCCGGTGACGTGCTGCACAACGCTTATGGTTATGGGCTGTTCACAGGCGGGCTGGGCGTACATGGCGGGGCGGAAAAGCTGGGCCTGACCACGGTGCCGATTTCCGGCGGGATGACGCAGCGCCAGGTCCGCCTGATAGAAGATTTTGGCGCGACTGGTATGACGGTGACCCCCTCTTATGCGTTGTCGATCATCGACGAATATGCGGCGCAGGGCCGCGACCCGCGCCAATCGCCGCTAAAGGTTGGGATCTTTGGCGCGGAACCCTGGACCAACGCCATGCGCCTCGAGATCGAGGAGGCTTTTGATATGCATGCGGTGGACATCTATGGACTCTCCGAGGTGATTGGCCCCGGTGTGGCCAATGAATGTGTCGAGACCAAAGATGGGCTGCATATCTGGGAAGATCACTTTTATCCCGAAATCATTGATCCACAGACTGGCGAGGTTTTGCCTGATGGCGAGATGGGGGAGCTGGTTTTTACCTCACTGACCAAGCAGGCCTTTCCGATTATCCGGTACCGGACACGCGACCTGACCCGGCTGTTGCCGGGAACGGCGCGGTCAATGCGGCGGATGGAAAAGGTCACGGGGCGCAGCGATGATATGATCATCCTGCGCGGCGTAAACGTGTTCCCAACCCAGATCGAAGAGCAATTGATGACGGTGGCCTCTTTGGCACCGCATTTCCAGCTGGAACTGAATCGGGTGGGACACAAGGACGAGATGCGGGTCAAAGTTGAGACGTTACCCGACACGGTGGAGCTGGGTGATATGGCTGGCAAAGAGCTGGCGGCCAAGGTGAAACAAGTGGTCGGCATCTCGGTCAAAGTCGACGTGGACGCTCCCGGCGGAGTCGCACGCAGCCAGGGCAAGGCGGTGCGTATTGTCGACAATCGCCCAAAAGAGTAAGGCAGCGGGACGGGGTGACGCTGGCTCGGTTCCCGAGCCTCGCCCCACCCACCGTCCCGCTAGGCGTTCATTAGGTGAGGTCAGATCATGCCACGCGGAATAGCCCGAAATCATGACGAAAAACGTGATACGCTGCGCAAGGGCGCGGCCGCATATTTTGCGCGCCACGGGTTTGATCGCGCCTCGATGAGCGGCGCGGCACGCGAGATCGGGATCTCCAAAGCCCTGATCTATCACTATCACGACAGCAAAGAGGCCCTGCTGTTCGACATTCTGGACACGCACCTGACCGAGCTGGTCGCCGTTGTCGAAACTGCGGCCCCCAAAGGGTTGCGCGCCCTGATCGCCGCGATCCTGGATGCCTATGAAGACGCGGATGCAGAGCACAAACTGCAATTGGAATCACTAACCGCCTTGCCCGAGGACATGCAGGCCCCGCTTTTGGCGGCGCAACGTTATCTTGTTGAGGCGATGAGCACGGCAATAGACGCTGTGAAACCGGGGATGGATCAGGACAAACTGCGCGCCGCAACCATGACCGTCTATGGCATCTTGAACTGGTTCTATATGTGGCATCGCCCCGGCAAAGGCTTGTCACGTCAGGATTATGCCGCTCTTGCGGCAGATTTTGTCGAAGGCGGTTTGCGCCAGATCTAGGCTCTGTTGACAAAACCCAGCCACCACCGGTTTCAGTCCAAATTTTGTCAGTGCTAGGCGTGTGCGCGCAGAAAGGGTGGCCCTCTTGCACATGGAACCAACGACGCGCTGGCAAAATTTGGCGAAATCGCGCGCGACGCGGCGGGCCGGGCCCTGCCTCGGACCAATGGCGGCATGGCCCTTGCTGCTTCTGGCTTCTCTGATTTGGCCTTCCGATCACCCAGAGCGCTGCGGTCAAATCAGCTTGTCAGCAGCAAAATCTGACACGCGCCGGTGATGGCTGGGTTTTGTCAACAGAGCCTAAGGCCGCCTGCGCTGTTTCTTCTTGGCCCAAATACTCCCGGGGGTTTGGGGGCTGGCCCCCAATTTTGGCCCGGTCATACAAGTTTCCGATTGGCTCCATTCCGCCCGGACCATTTTCCAAAAACGGCCATTTTTGACGATTTTCCGACTTGTGAAAATCAAAAGCCCCGGATACATCCCGCCGTGGGACACCCTTCCCCAACGAAGGGCGTATATCTGTAAGGGTAGCAGCAATGGCTATTGAACAACCGGCGACGCGGCCGGCTAATCCGCGTTTTTCCTCGGGCCCCTGTGCCAAAATCCCCACATTCGAGTTGAACAAACTTGCTGACGCCGCGCTGGGTCGATCCCACCGTGCCGCCATTGGCAAGGCCAAGCTCAAAGCCGCGATCGAAGAAACGCGCGAGCTGCTGGGTGTTCCTGCGGATTACAAGATCGGGATCGTTCCTGCGTCGGACACCGGTGCGATGGAAATGGCGATGTGGTCGCTGCTGGGTGCCCGCAAGGCCGAAATGGTTGCCTGGGAAAGCTTTGGCGCGGGCTGGGTGACCGATGTGGTCAAGCAGCTGAAACTGGACGCCGAGGTCAAGACCGCCGACTATGGCGAGATCGTTGATTTCGCGACCGTGGATTTTAACAATGACGTCGTCTTTACCTGGAACGGTACCACCTCGGGTGTGCGGGTTCCAAACGGCGATGCGATCCCGGCGGACCGCGAAGGTCTGACCATCTGCGACGCGACATCTGCTGCCTTTGCGATGGATCTGCCCTGGGACAAGCTGGATGTCACCACCTTCTCCTGGCAGAAGGTTCTGGGGGGCGAAGCGGCCCATGGTGTGCTGATCCTCTCGCCACGTGCGGTTGAGCGTCTGGAAAGCTATACCCCAGCCTGGCCCCTGCCGAAAATCTTCCGCATGACCAAAGGCGGCAAGCTGATCGAAGGTATCTTTACTGGTGCCACGATCAACACCCCGTCCATGTTGGCCGTCGAAGATTACCTGGTCGCTTTGGATTGGGCACGCTCGGTTGGTGGGTTGCAGGGGTTGATCGCCCGCGCCGAAGCCAATGCCAAAGCTGTTTGGGATTTCTGCGAAACCCGCGATTGGATCGACAATCTGGCGGTGGACACTGCGACGCGCTCCAACACTTCCGTGTGCCTGAAATTCACCGATGATCGTATTCAGGACGGGGCAGCTTTCGCCAAGGCGGTTGCCAAGCGTCTGGAAAACGAAGGTGTCGCGCTGGATATCGGGGCCTATCGTGATGCGCCTGCCGGTCTGCGGATCTGGTGTGGTGGCACAGTGGAAACGGCTGATGTTGAGGCCATGCTGCCTTGGCTCGAATGGGCGTTTAACGCCGAAATCGACGCACAAGCTTAAGTCACATTTGCCGGGGCCTTGGCCCCGGATCGCCCCCGACCCGCCCCCCAGGGCGGGGGCGATTGCGCCCCCACCCACGGGCCGGGCGCGATCCTCGCTATCTTGGGGGACTGTTTCAATTTGATGCCGCCTCGCGGCCCCGACACAAAAGGACCAAACCCATGGCCCCCAAAGTTCTCGTCTCTGACAAACTCTCTGAAACCGCCGTCCAGATCTTTCGTGATCGCGGCATCGATGTCGACTTCATGCCGGACCTCGGCAAGGACAAAGAAAAACTGGCCGAAGTGATCGGTCAGTATGACGGTCTGGCGATCCGCTCCGCCACCAAAGTCACGCCAACCATCCTCGAAGCTGCCACCAACCTCAAAGTAGTCGGTCGCGCCGGGATCGGCACTGACAATGTCGACAAGGAAGCTGCGTCGAAAAAAGGTGTGATCGTCATGAACACGCCGTTCGGCAACATGATCACCACCGCCGAGCACGCCATCGCCATGATGTTCGCCGTTGCCCGCCAAATCCCGGAAGCGTCCGAATCCACCCATGCCGGCAAATGGGAAAAGTCCAAGTTCATGGGGGTCGAGCTGACCAACAAGACCCTGGGCGTGATCGGTGCCGGTAACATTGGTGGCATCGTTTGTGACCGCGCCCGTGGTCTCAAGATGAAGGTTATCGCCTATGATCCCTTCCTCTCCGATGAAAAAGCCGCGAAAATGCATGTGGAAAAGGTCGAGCTCGACGATCTGCTCAGCCGTTCCGACTTTATCACCCTGCACGTGCCGTTCATCGCCGGTGTGACCGAAAACATCCTCAGCGCTGAAAACCTGGCCAAGACCAAGAAAGGCGTGCGCATCGTGAACTGTGCCCGCGGTGGTCTGGTTGACGAAGAAGCGCTGGCCGAGCTGCTGAAATCCGGCCATGTGGCAGGCGCGGCCTTTGACGTGTTCAAAGTCGAACCGGCCAAGGAAAACCCGCTCTTCAACCTGCCAAACGTGGTCTGCACCCCGCATCTGGGCGCGGCCACCACCGAAGCACAGGAAAACGTCGCCCTGCAGGTCGCCGACCAGATGTCGAACTACTTGCTGACCGGCGCGGTTGAAAACGCGTTGAACATGCCATCCGTGACCGCCGAAGAGGCCAAGGTCATGGGCCCTTGGATCAAGCTGGCGGAACATCTTGGTGCTTTTGCCGGTCAGATGACCGACGAACCGATCAAGGCGATCAACATCCTCTATGACGGCGTTGTTGCTGACATGAACCTCGAGGCGTTGAATTGCTCGGCCATCGCCGGGATCATGAAGAAAGCCAACCCTGACGTGAACATGGTCTCTGCCCCGGTTGTCGCCAAAGAGCGCGGCATCCAGATCAGCACCACCAATCAGGACAAGGCCGGTGCCTTTGACGGGTACATCAAGATCACCGTTGTAACCGAAGGCATGGAACGGTCGGTTGCGGGCACCGTGTTCAGCGATGGCAAGCCACGCTTTATCCAGATCAAAGGCATCAATATCGACGCCGAGATCGGCGCGCATATGCTTTACACCACCAACGAAGACGTGCCGGGCATCATCGGCACCTTGGGTCAGACCATGGGCGAAAACGGCGTGAACATCGCCAACTTTACCCTTGGTCGCTCCGAAGTGGGTGGCGGCGCGATTGCACTGCTTTATGTCGACGAACCGGTAAAGGCGGATGTGATCGCCAAGCTCTGCGACACGGGCATGTTCCGCCAGGTCAAACAGCTTCAGTTTGACGTGGCCTAAGCCAAACACATAAAACGCCGCCCTGACCGGGGCGGCGTTTTTCTTTGCATCTCCGTCTCCAAAGGCTCAGAACAGCCACAGATGTTGCTGCGAGATTTTTCATGTCAGATCCGATTTTTGTCATTGGCGATATTCACGGCCAAATAGACCAGCTTGACCGGGCGTTGGATTACATCGCCCAAGATGATTGCGCCGGGGCCCCGGTGGTGTTCGTTGGCGATTATATCGATCGCGGGCCTGACAGTCGCGGCGTGATCCAAAAGCTGATGAATGGCCAAGCGGCGGGGCGGGATTGGACCTTTCTTTTGGGCAACCATGATGACTATCTACGGCGCTTTCTGGGGCCGAACCCGGATTTGCCCAAGGATGGCAGCCTGACGCGCTGGTTTCTGCCTCAGGTCGGTGGTTTGGCTGCTCTTGAATCCTATGGTGCCTCTGTTTCGTCTGACGATTCCAATCTTCGGTTGCTGGAGAAGGCGCGAGCTGCGATCCCGCAGGAGCATGTGGATTGGGTCACCGCATTGCCGCGTCTTTACGAGACCGAAGCATATATCTTTGCCCATGCCGGTATCCGCCCCGGCGTGTCCTTGCCGGACCAAGACCCCGAGGATCTGATCTGGATTCGCGGGGACTTTCTCAATGACACCCGTGACCACGGCAAATTGGTTGTCCACGGCCATACCGCGATCGAAATGCCAGAGCATCGCGGCAACCGTGTCAATGTCGATGGAGGCGCGGGCTTTGGTCGCCCGCTTTACCCGGTACTGCTACTCGGCCACGAGGCCTTTATGCTCGGCCCCTTCGGGCGCACCCGGCTGGACCCGATTCCGCAGGCTTTGCCAGGCATCGAACTGACATAAGAACACCTCGCCGGTCAGCTCATCCAGAAAATGCGAGCGCTGCAACCGGTCCATCACCGGGCCCTTGACCTCGGTCAGGTGCAGGGTGATGCCCATATCCGACAGGCGGCGGTTCAATTCTTCGAGCGTCTCCAGCGCGCTCATATCGACCTCGTTCACCGCTGGGAACATCAACACCACATGGCGCAAGCCCTTATCCTCGGCCACGCGGTTCAGCACATATTCCTCAAGGAAACGGGCATTGGCGAAATAGAGGCTTTCATCCACCCGCAGGGTGACAACATGATCCAAAGTCTCAACCTTATGGCGCAGGATATTGCGGAAATGCTGCGTGCCGGGCACCAGACCCACTTCGGCCACATGCGGCCGTGAGGTTTTGTAAAGATGCAGGGCAATCGACAGGATCACCCCAGCCGACACCCCGGTTTCAACGCCAAAGCCAAGCGTCAACACGATGGTTACCGCAACGGCGGCGAAATCCACCTTGGAATACCCCCAGGCTTTTTTCAGTATGCTGAAATCAACGAGGCTGAGCACCGCTACAATGATGGTCGCGGCCAGCGTCGCCTTGGGGAGGAAGTAGAGCAGGGGCGTCAGGAACAGCGCTGCCAGACCAATCCCAATGGCGGTCAAGGCCCCCGCCGCCGGGGTTTCCGCGCCCGCGTCAAAATTCACCACAGACCGGGCAAATCCGCCTGTCACCGGATAGCCGCCCGACACCGCCGCCGCGACGTTGGATGCGCCCAGCCCGATCAATTCCTGATCCGGGTCAATGCGTTGACGTTTCTTGGCGGCCAGGGTTTGTGCGACAGAAACGCTTTCGACAAAGCCAATGATCGAAATCAACAGGGCCGACAGGAACAACTGGCTCCACAGGCTCGGGTCCAGGCTGGGCGCTGAGAGGGGAGGCAGGCCCATCGGGACTTCACCGACAATCTTGACCCCGGCATTGGCCAGGCCATAGACCCAGGTGATCAGGATGGTGACAGCAACGGCACCCACCGGTCCTGCCTTGGCCAGAATATCCGCCATTCGCGGCCCCAGCCCTTTGGCCAGTAAGAGCGGCTTTAACCCCTTGCGCACCCAGAACAGAAACCCCAGCGCGCTGACCCCAATGACCAATGTGAACAGATTGGTGTCGCCAAGATGCGCCCAGATATCCCCCAGAATTTGCGGCAGGCTATGGCCGTGTACCTCGATGCCAAAGATATGTTTGAGCTGTGACGCTGCAATCAGCAGGCCTGAGGCTGTGATAAACCCGGCAATCACCGGATGGCTGAGAAAGTTTGCCAGAAACCCAAGCTTGAGCATGCCCATGGCCAACAAGATCGCTCCGGACATAAAGGCCAGCGTTACAGCCGCCAGAACAATTTGCGCCGGGTCGCTGAGCCCAAGGTTGCCAATCGCTGCCGCCGTCATCAGCGATACAACCGCCACCGGTCCAACCGCCAGGGCGCGCGAAGTGCCAAAGATGGCATAGGCGACCAAAGGCAGGATCGAAGCATAAAGCCCCATTTCCGCGGGCAATCCTGCCAGCAAAGCATAAGCCAGTGATTGCGGGATCAGCATGATCGTCACGATAACCGCCGCCACCCCGTCAGACACAGCCGTGTCGCGGTTATAGGTCTTGGCCCATTCCAAGATCGGCAAATAACGGGCAAATCGTTGCATGATGCAGTCCTTTTCGGCCAAGTGGCTCAAAGCTGCATCCTATATATTCCAAAAATAGAATTTGTGAAGGTGAAAAGCTGTCAAATTTGATTGGCCCGGGGCAAACCCGGGCCAAACGGGCTTAGGCGGCTGAAAAACCGGCATCCAATGCGGACAGGATCGTGTCGATCTCCTGTTCTGAAATGATCAGCGGTGGTGACATCAGGATGTTGTTCCCGCCAATCCGCACCATTGCCCCAGCCTCATAGGCGGCTTGGTGAATGCGTCCCATGGTGGCGGCGTCCATCGGCTCTTTGCTGGATTGATCCGACACCAGTTCAATCCCTGTCATCAATCCATGCCCACCGCGCACATCGCCAATGATGCTGTGCTTCTCGGCCAAGGCCTTGACGCCCTCAAACAGTTGCGTGCCCCGCGCCGCTGCGTTGACCTTGGTGTTCAACCGCAGGGTTTCCTCCAAACAGGCGGTCACGGCGGCTGCGCCAACCGGGTGCGCCGAATAGGTATATCCATGGAAAATCGCCCCATCCGCGCCCGAGCTTTCAAAGACTTCGGCCACCTTGCCCGAGATCAACGCCGCTCCAACCGGGAAATAGCCCGAGGTGATGCCCTTGGCTGTGCTCATCATATCCGGCTTCACGCCCCAATGACGCGCCCCCGACCAATCGCCGGTGCGGCCAAACCCGGTAATAACTTCGTCAGAAATCAACAGGATGTCATGACGGTCGCAAATCTCACGCATGAGCGGCATAAAGCTTTCATGGGGGACAATCACGCCACCAGCGCCAAGGATCGGCTCCATGATCAAAGCGGCAATGCTGCCAGCCCCCTGGAATGCGATCTCATCCTCAAAGGCCTGCGCAATCAGCTGCGCCAGTTTCGCGGGATCGGTTTCGTTGAACGGGTTGCGATAGGGATAAGGTGCGGGCAGGTGGAAACAGCCCGGCATCAAAGGTTCGTAATTGATGCGGAACCGATTGTTGCCATTGACCGAGGCCCCACCAAAATGGGTGCCGTGATAGCCTTTTTTCAGACTAAAGAATTTGGTGCGATTTGGTTCCCCGCGCAGGCGATGATATTGCCGCGCCAGCCGCAGGCAGGTCTCCACCGAATCCGAGCCGCCCGAAGTAAAGAACACCCGTTCGATTCCGTCCTCGGCAAAGAATTCCTGCACTTTATAGGCCGCCTCGATGGCAGGTGGGTTCGAGCTTCCTGCAAAGGCGGAATAGTAGGGCAGGTCGTGCAGTTGTTCGCTGATCGCATTTTTGATCAAATCATTTGAGTAACCCAGATTGACACACCAGAGCCCTCCGACCGCGTCCAGGACCTCGTGCCCATCAATGTCTGTGATTTTGGAACCCGATGATTTCGTGATGATTTTTGGTGGATTGGCTTGCATCTCTGCAGGGTGGCCCATGGGGTGCCAAAGCTGTTTGGCGTTGTTCTCTGTCAGGAAATTCTGATCTTTCACTTTGCGACTCCCTGGTTGCATTTGATCAAACGTCGCATCTCGTCCTGGGCATGTCCAGATTGAACCATCCATCAAATCAATTGCCCAGATCACATGTTCGGTGTAGCCTGAAATAAAATTACTTTGGTAAAGTGCGCTCCGTAACAATGTGAGTTGTTAAGGGTCTCCGAGCGCACCTTTTGGCGAGAAAGGCGGAGTCAAGAGACCCTAAATGACGACAGAATACCGTAAAGAAATCAACCGCCTGTACCAGGTGGAGTATGGGGCAAAGCCCGAGCTGGTTTTGCGATTTGTAGGAATAGTTTTTGGTGCCGCGGTTCTTTATTGGCACACAGGTTGGGAAGTCTCTTGGCTTTGGCCCATAGGTTTTTGTTTGGCCCATGTTCTTTACTATCTGTTCTTGGCCTCCCGCGATGAGGAAAGCTCGATCTGGGATGTGCGGATCGCCTGCCTTCTCTTTCTATTCGTGTTGATCTCGTTCTTATGGATGCCAGCGATGATGGCCGCCCAATCGGACGCAACCTTGGTGTTTGTTGGCTCAACCTTGATGGCCACGGTGCTGGTGTTCCTTGTGCGGCGCGGAGATACAATCGGCTATCTTGTGGCTGGAGAATTGCTGGTCGTTTGCTGCATGTATGTCGCTGTTTTTATTTACAGACCTGCCCTTGAGACCTCTGTGTCCCATTGGGTTAGTCTGATGGTGAATTTTGTCCTGACCGGGTATTTGGCACAGGCCCTGATCCTGTCGCGACAGGCGACACTCGCATCCATCGCGGCGGCGGAACAAGCCGTCCAACGCGAAAAAATGGCCGCGATCGGAGAGTTGGCGGGGGGCGTGGCGCATGATTTCAACAATTTGCTGACGGCTATTCTGGGCAACTTGGAATTGTCACATGAGCTGGAGGACGGTGCAGAGAAAAACGCGGTCCTGAAAGAGGCCCATGATGCGGCGAAAAGGGCTGAAGCTGAGGTGAAACAGCTTTTGATATATGCGCGAAAGGCCCCCTTCTTCCGGGTCGAAACCGATCTATCCGACAGCGCAGCCGAGATGGCGGATCTTGTTCGGCGGCTGGTTCCGGAACATGTTGAATTTGAAATGAAATCCGATGGATCCGAGATGCCGGTCTATGTCGATAAACCGCATCTTTTGACCGCCCTTTTTGGCTTGGTTTCCAACGCCGTGGACGCCATGCCGGAGGGCGGGCAGTTAAAGGTGGTGACCCAGTTGCAAACCTCGGATGGTCGCATGGTCATGGCCGATGGAGAAGATATCGAGCCGGGGGCTTATGGCGTGATCTCGGTGCATGACACCGGCACTGGTATCGCCAAGCAAGACCTGCCGCGCGTGGTGCAGCCGTTCCACAGTACCAAACCGCCGGGGCAGGGCACTGGGTTGGGCTTGCCTATGGTTTTGGGGTTCGCGCGTGATCACGGCGGGGCGATCCGTTTGCTTAGCGAAACGAGCGGGACTGTGGCCGAGATTTGGTTGCCGTTGAAAACCAAGCCATAGCCAAGAAGAGGTCATGAAAAACGCCGCCCGAATAGGGCGGCGTTTGACAGCAATCCAAAGGGATTTTGGCTTAGAAACCAAGACCTTCGTATTTCTTTTTGAACTTGGATACACGGCCGCCCTGGTCGAGTAGACGGGAGTTGCCACCGGTCCAGGCAGGGTGCACAGACGGGTCGATGTCCAGCGCCAGCTGGTCGCCTTCTTTGCCCCATGTGGTGCGGGTCTGGAAGGTGGAGCCGTCGGTCATTTTGACGGTGACGAGGTGGTATTCAGGATGCAGATCTTTTTTCATCTCGTCTCTCCTTATGCCTTGGCTTTCAAGGGCTTATAAGTGGTGTCTTCGGCGATACGCGCGGACTTACCACGACGCGAACGCAGGTAGTACAGCTTCGCACGGCGGACACGACCGCGGCGCACGACTTCGATGTACTCGATATTGGTGGAAAACAGCGGGAAAACACGCTCAACACCTTCACCGAAGGAGATTTTCCGAACGGTGAAAGAACCGGCTATCCCCTTGCCATTCTTACGAGAAATGCAGACGCCCTCGTAGTTCTGGACGCGGGTGCGGGTGCCTTCGGTTACTTTGAAGCCGACGCGAACGGTGTCGCCAGCTTTGAAATCGGGAATGTCTTTCCCCAGCGCAGCGATTTGCTCCGCTTCCAATTGTGCGATCAGATCCATCTGACCATCTCCTATGTTACGCGCGGTTTTCCCGCGGATGATGTCTGGTGTAGCGCTTTGATCCCAAAAGGAAAAAGATACATCAGCTTTTCTTTGTTTCACTCTTTCGAGCGGCGGGGCCCCGGATCAGGACCCCATATCCAACACGGCCCCGAGTCGCCCCGATGCCGTAAAAGATGGGCTCGTATAGGCGCGCAGAGCCTTTAAAGCAAGGGCGAAATGGAGATTTGGCGAGGAATGCGTACGCTGGGTTAACGGTGGTGGATTCACCCTTTGTTAAACCCCAATCCGTCCGATTCCCACCCTGTTTTGGGGGGATTGCCCAGGGTGGTTTCGCACCCCCTTAAGCCCCCGCAGAAGGCAATCTGTCCGATTCTGCCCGAGTTTGGGGGAGATTGCCCCCTTGCCCTTTGGGGCCCCGGATTTGAGGGGCCAAATGACGCTCAAAATCTTGTGAGGTGGGGAAATAAAGTTCTAGGGGGAGCTGTGACACGTTTTGATTGAACGCTCATGCTGCCCCTAGCATCCCCCAAATCGGCCGTCCTTGTCTTGCGCAATTGACAGTGCTTCGTATTGGTCGACTTCTCCGTTATCGCTGCTTCTATGTGCGACTGAAACAACCGCGCATCGATTACCAAGGGCTGCGGCACGTCGGTACCATTCCAAAGCAAGGTCCGGATTTCGCAATTCCTGGTTTGCTTCGCCAAGGCGGCCACGGCCATCGTAGAGCAGCGCCAAGTTGTTCGCGGCATTCATGTGCCCAAGGGTAGCGGCGTCTTCGAGTAGTGACACGCATTTCTCGATTTCACGTTGCGCACCATCTCCAAGGCAGTGAGACCAACCTAATGCATTCATTGAATTGCGATCGCCGAGACCCACCCCTTTGATGTAATATTTCGTTGCGATTTCAGGAGAGTTATCCAAAGTGCCGCAGTCGGTCCGGGTGCTGTCATGCAAGCAAGCGTAACGATCTGTCGCATAGCCAAGGCCAAGGTCTGACAGGTCTTTGTAAATACTCCCTGCAAGTCGCAAGTCCTTGGTTGTGCCTACTCCATCTTCATGCGCCAAGGCGAGCAGGAACCGCGCTCGTAGGTTTCCTGTTTCGGAGGCATTTTTGACCTTTCGAAAAACTTTTTTTTCGTAGGTTGCAGCAGTCGAAGAAATGCCGAGCGCTGCAGGTTTCACATAGCCATCGCGTATCCACCTTGCTGCCAAGTAGTGTGCCGGCAAATAATCCGCTTTAACGGCAACGCGCAAAAGAGCCGCTGCCGCTTTGGGGTTTGGGTGAATACACTCGCCCGGACTGGCCCATTTCAATCCGGCAAGACTATGTCCGTGTGCGTCATTCGTTTCATTGAAAGAGGTTCCGGCATTTGCAAGGAAATCCTGGCCTGGCCAACGTTGATCTTTGCGAATGCAAAGCCCACTTTCATATACCCAACTGAGTGCATAATTGCTTGCTGCGTGACCGTGGCTAGCTGCCGCAGTCAAGTAGCTCAGGCCATAAAGGCGGCGATTCCGGGCGTGACTGTTGTCGAATAAATAGCGCATTCCGCGAAATGCAACTGCATCCAGACGGTCACGTTGTGGGCCATTCTCGATAATTTCCCACACCATGCGGCGACTGGTTTCATACTCGCCTGCCGCGTATAAAGCGCTGGCAAATGGCATTGATACGGTGTCGAGACCGGCTATGCGGCAGGCCCGGACAGCCTTTTGCGGATCTGGAATCCAACGTACGCTGGCCGCACCGCCAGTGGTCATAAACTCTCTCGGAACGCTTTTTTTGCAAAAGGTTTCAGCACGTTTTTTCGACCAAGTTTCGATTGGGCAACTGTCTAGGTTTATGGCGCGACAAGTAAGCGTCTGAATGTCACCGTCAGCCTTGAGTGTCACCAAAGCTGCAATCGTCGAAATGGTTGTGACAAGGGCTGTGCCCAAAACCCATATTAATCTAGGCATAGAATTTCGACCTCGTACTGTTAAAAATCTGCCCAAATCAAGCGGGCACAACTTTGAGGTTATATTCGTTCTGGTCGTTTGTCACATAATTCCTTGCTGGTTTTAGAACGGGTATATGAAAGATTATGCCTTAAAAAATGCAAACGGGCGGGGGTGTTGGCCCCGCCCTTTCTTGTGGTGAGGGGGCCGTTATTCGGCGGCCACGGTTTCCCCGTGCTTTTCGCGCAGGCTGTCGCGGTAGAGCGCTTTGGCGAGAGCGATGCACATCAGGCCCATGACCATGGTAAAGGGCAGCGCTCCGATGATCATGGCGCTTTTCAGGGCCTCCATCGGGTCGGCGCCGCCATTGGTCTTGCCCGCGATCAGCAGGGTGCCGATCACCGCGGTCAGCAGCAGGCCCCAGACGATGCGGTGCTTGACGCCGGTATGCTGTTCGCCGCCGGACATGATGGTGTTCATCACCAGAATGCCGGAATCTGCCGAGGTGACCAGAAAGGTCATGATCAGCACAACGCACATGATGGTGATGCCCGACAGGAAGGCTCCGCTGGAGAGCATCTGTTCGAGGGTGACAAACAGCTTGGCGGTGTTGCTGGCACCGATGATGGCCCCGTTGGCGCCGCCGGTCAGTTCCAGGTCAATCGCCGTGCCGCCGAGGATGGTCATCCAGGCAAAGCAGACCAGCGCCGGTGCGATCACGCAGCCGATGATGAATTCGCGCACGCTGCGGCCTTTGGAGATGCGGGCCAGGAACAGGCCGACAAAGGGTGAGAAGGCGATCCACCAGGCCCAGTAGAAGGTGGTCCAACCGGCCTGCCAGCCGAATTGGCGACCCGGTTCGCCGGCGGCATAGGCTGCTTGCAACACGTCATCCGGCAGCGCGGCGGCGTCGCCTTTGAGGCCGGATTTGAACCCGTCAAAGGAGCCCCAGGCATTGGTGGCACCCGAGCGCAGGGCATCCGCATGGGCGGCCGCGGCCTCGGGCAGGGAGGCAGCAAAGCTGTCGGCGGATTGTGGGCCAAAGGCGTTAAAGCTGAGCGAGATGAAGTGCAGGATATAGTCGACCATGGCGGTGGCATAGGTGGTCATGGCAAACAGGAACGAGCCAAAGATCACAAAGGTCGCCAGCAGGATAACCGACAGGACAAGGTTGAGGTTGGAGAGGTATTTCACCCCGCGCCCCACACCAGAGACCGCCGAGAGGATCGACAGGCCCATGATGACCGCGAGACCTGTGACAAGGCCGACCGTGCCGGGGGCCGGGGCGTCGCCGGTCATGTCCATCATCCACTCCATCCCGGTGATGGCATAGAGACCGTCAATGAACTGCGCCACGCCAAAGCCGATGGTGACAGAGACGCCAAGGATGGTGGCAACCACGCCCAGCACGTCGACCACATGGCCAAGGAACCCGTTCATCAGGCGACCAAAGAGCGGGGTCAACGCAGAGCGGATGGTCAGCGGCATGTCGCGGGTATAGGCGTAATAGGCCAGCGACAGACCGGTCACCACATAGATGGCCCAGGCGTGAAACCCATAATGCAGGAAGGTGTAGCGGTAGCCGGATTGAATAGCCTCCTCGCTATTGCCAGCAACCTCTCCGGCCAGAACAACCGGGTTTGACCCCCAGAGGCCCAGAGGCTCGGCGGTGGCAAAGACCATCAGGCCAACCCCCAGACCGGCCCCGAACATCATCGAGAACCAGGAAAAATTGGAGAATTCCGGCTTTTCGCCCGGGGTGCCCATGATGCGCTTGCCGGTGCGCGGCAGCAGGGCCACGACCGCCAGGAAAAAGGCAAAGACGCCGACAATGATCACATAAAAGGCGTTGAAATCCTCAAGCAGGCGCCAGTTCAGGCTGCCCAGAACGCCATTGGCATTGGCGGGCCAGATCAGTGCCCAGAGCACCAGCGCGACCATGATCCCTTTGGACAGCAGCGCAATTTCGACGCTGTGATCCTTGTAAAAACCGCTAGAGGCTTTTTTGACCTCCAGTTCGGTGAATGGTTGTTTTACTGACATGCGTTTCCTCCCATAAACGCGGTTCATGAAAACACAGACAAGGCGTTTACCTTGTTTGTGCACCGACATATTTGAACCGTTTCCGCCGTGATCAGCCCAGAATGGCGTCGATCCGGGCGAGTGTTGCGGTGTTGACGGCGACTCCGTTTTCAGCGGCGGCGAGTCGTTTTGCGCCGCGCCCGTCGCCGGGCAGATGTGCCCCGTCTTGCGTGTGAATGGCCTCGACCAGCTGGGTCATGCGCTGGGCAAAGGCCCCGTCCGAGGTGGCCCCAGGGTCAATGGCCAAAAACATCTGGCCGGTCTTTGGCGGCCCGCCCGCCGTGCCCGAGAAGGGCGAGGCATGGATGCCCAGGGTTGCGCCGGTCATGGCGGCGGCCATCATTTCGGTCAGCAGGGCGATGCCCACCCCTTTGTATCCGCCCGAGGGGGCCATGGAGCCCTTGAGCCCGATTTCGGGATCGGTGGTCGGGTTGCCATCGGCGTCCAGCGCCCAGCCTTCGGGGATGGGCTTGCCTTCGCGGGCGTGTTTCATCACTTCGGATTTGGCGATGGTGCTGGCGGATTGGTCGATCAAAACGGCGGGCTGGCCGTCGCTGCCCGGCGCGGCAATGGAAAACGGGTTGGTGCCGACAACCGGTTTTGAACCGCCTGAAGGCGCGATCGAGGCTGGGGCATTGGTAAAGCCCAACCCCAAAAGGCCCGCCTGTGCCAGACGATAGGTGTGATAGCCCAGCACGCCGCAATTATAGCTGTTGGTAATCGCCAACGCCGCAATGCCCTGTTCGCGCGCCAGTGGGATCAACCTGTCGAAACCGGCATCAATGGCCGCATGGGCAAAGCCGGTGGCGGCGTCAACCTTGACCACGCCGGGGCGGGGTTGGCTGACAATCGGGGTCGCCTGCCCATCAACCTTGCCGCATTGCACGTGCTCGCAATAGATCGGGATATAGGCGAGGCCATGGCTGGCCACCCCGTCCGCCTCGGTCGCCGCGGTGGCGGCGGCAAGCGGGCGGGCATTGGCCTCGGATGTACCTGCGGCCATCAAGGCGCGCAAGGACAGGTCTTCGATTTCGGAGAGGGTCAGGGTGCGGGTGTCGGTCATGGATCTCTCTTAGTCATTGTCAGAAAGCCCGGCGCCAGCACCGCGCAGGCGGCTTTCCTCGGTGGCGGGGGCATAGGTGCGGTGGGCGAGGCGGTTCAGCTCGGCCCAGCTGTCAGGTGCAGGCGTGGCGCGGGAGGTTTGCGCCAGCGGTGCGGTCAGCGTGCCCCCCAGCGAGACCGAGACGCTGGTGGCGGTGTCGGGCAAGGTGCCGGTCAGGCAAAGCCCGGTGCCGTCGGTTGTGGCGCTTGCCTCAGCGCAGGACAGGGTCAGAACCGAGCCAATCTGGCGCGCGGCCATGGCCACAAAGGGCAAGAGCAAGAGCGGCGACATGCCCGGCGTCAATTTGACCTCGGTCGCGGTTTTGGTTTGCGGCAGGGCATAGGCGCGGTCCAGAAAACAGGCGCAGATCATCAAGGGTGCTGTTGGTGAACTGGGCTGGGTCAGGGCAGCGGCCAAAATGGCGACCCCGTCCAAGCCTTGGGTGCAGAGCCAACGCGTGGCTTTGGCGGCCTCTTCGGCCAGGCCCCAAGGGTAGCAGGCGCCGCGCGTCGCCTTTTTGGCGGTGGCTTCGATTTCGTTGAGGGCAAAGCTCATGACGTGGCCTCCGGATAGACCCACAGATCGGCATTGGCCGGGGTCAGATCCTGCGGATAGGGCGCGCCGGAATACATATTGACCCGCACCCAACGGTCAGAGCGCGGGTCAAAACGCGTGACACCAAAGAACGAAAGCTTGGCGCGCAGCATGTCGATGGGGAGGACATCTGCGCCGATGGTGTTGGAGCGGATTTCGCCATAGGGCGCGATTTGCGCGATTTGCGCGCGGCGGATGGTGTGGCGATGTTCCGGATGCTGGGCGAGGAAATCCGCCACCGGAGTGTCGGCCTGCCATGCGGAGAGGGTTGCCAGCGCGGCGGCTGCGTCGCGGGCCGGGGCGAGGGGCTGTTCGTAATCGGCAACCGGTTCCTCAAAGCGTTCGCCCAGACGCGGTTCCAGCTTTTCCTCAGAGACATACCAGGCGCGGGCGCAGTTTTCGCGCGCCGACCAGTCGAGATCGAGCAAGGGGCCAAAGCTGGTGTGGATCAACTCGCGGATTTTGCCAATCGGCATGGCCCCGTCGATGATAAAAGCGCCGCTGCTATCGGCCATCTCTGCCCCGAGCGCATCGACCAGATCGCCGTAAGGTTCGAGGATCAGCGAGGCGATCAGCTCTTGGCCCTCTTCGCTGAGCACATCCTCGGCCCAGAGCATCAGGCGGTTCCAGGGGGTGTTATCGGACAGGTCCATCGCGGCGAGCCAGGTTTGCAGCGCGGCCATGTCGCCGGTCAGCTTGGACAGTTTGACGATCTGAAGCGGGTGATCCGAGCGCCAGCGCGCGACAAGGGTCTGACTGCGGGTGACAAGGTCGCGGAACAGCGCGACTTGCTCGGGCGTGGCCGAGGGCAGGGCGCGGACCTTGGCGATGGCCTGTTCGCGGGCGGTGATCCAGTTGTTGAACAGGATCGGGTGGTTGACGATATAGGGCGCCATGCCAAGCCCGGTGGAGTTGCCGATGCCAAGGTCCTGGGCCAGCACAGGGTCAAGCGGGACGGCTGTGTCGCCGCCGCGCTGCTGTGCCATATGTTCGACAAGGTCGCGCACAAACCAGCGGGTCAGAAAGACCGAGAGCATTTCGACCTGAAACGGGGCCTGCATTTCGGGGCGCTGGGCGGTCATCTCGCGATCTGCCGCGCCAAGCTTGCCCGAGCCATAGACGGCGGTGGTGCGCATCAGATAACCGACCGCCTCCAGTTGCGCTTTGGCCGGTTGCTGCCCTTTGGAGAGCGCATCGACCACATGTTCCCACAGGCGCACGGATCGGTTGGCGCGCGAGACGGAGAGAGAGCTTTCACTGACGCGCCCGGCCTCTTGCAGGGGGACGTTTTTCGCCAGCTCCTGGATATCCGCCGCGCTGGGGATGCCGTCAAACAGGGTAAAGGTGGCGTCCCAGGCGGTGGCGATCACCCGGTCGCTGCGCATGTCGGGGGGGAGGTCATGGGCGAAGGCGATCAGGGAATAGGCGCGCTCGGGGCCCTGGGCCGTATAGACCGCATGGCCAACGCCCTGGGCGTCGATCTGGAATGCGCGGCGGGTGAAGGCCCAGCCCTCGCGCGCCATGCGGCGGGTCAATTGGCGCATAAAGCTGAGGCGGCATTGGTGCAATGAGCCAAGCCGCGACAGGGTCATGACGGTTTCAGGCGCGCGCATCTCACCCATGGCTGGCCCCCATTGGCGTAAAGTTTTCTGCAAAGAACCGGTGCCAATTGCCCCCCATGATCCCGGCGATTTCGGTCTCGTTCATCCCGGTGGCGCGCAGCCCGGCCTCGATATTGCCAAAGTCGCGATTGTCCTTGAACCAATCGGGCATGTCCGGGAAACCGGGCGCAGAGGCAGAGCCTTCGCCATAGTCGATCTGTTTGGTCCAGCGCCCGACTCGCATCCATTCGACGATGCTGTCGGGCTGGTCCTGACAAAGATCGGTGCCAATGCCGAGATGCTCGACCCCGTAAGTGTCAGCCGTGCGCGCGATCATCTCGCAAAAGCTGGTCAGCGTGCAGGCGGATTTGTCTTTCAGGTGGTGGGGATATACGGAAAAGCCCAGCATCCCGCCATGTTCGGTCACCGCGCGGATCACCTTGTCACGCTTGTTGCGCAGAGCGGGGGACCAGTCATGCGGGTTGGCATGGGTGATGGCAATGGGGCGTTCGGAAAACTCGGCAGCCTCGATGGTCGAGCGATCGGCGGAATGGCTCATATCCACAACCAATCCGACGCGGTTCATCTCTTTGACCACCTGTTTGCCCATGCGGGTCAGGCCGGTATCTTCGGATTCATAACAGCCCGTCGCCAGAAGCGATTGGTTGTTATAGGTCAGCTGCATAAAGCGCGCGCCAAGGGTGTGGACGATCTCGACCAGGCCGATATCGTCCTCGATAGGCGAGGGGTTTTGAAAGCCAAAGAACACCGCGGTGCGCCCGGTTTCGCGGGCGCGTTCAATATCGCTGGCCCAGAGGCCCTTCATGATCAGATCGGGATATTGTTCAAACCAGCGGTTCCACTGTTCGAAATTCAGCACCGTTTCACGGAAATTCTCGTGATAGGCGATGGTGACGTGGATCGCGTCCACGCCGCCCTCGCGCAACTGGCAAAAGATCTTTTCCGACCAGTTGGCATATTGCAGGCAATCAATCAGAAACCCCGACCGCATCAGACCGGCCCGGCGCTGATATAGGCGGTTTTGACTGTGGTGTAGAACTCTGCCGCCGCCTTGCCCTGTTCGCGCGGCCCATAGGAACTGTCGCCGCGCCCGCCAAAGGGCACGTGGTAATCGGTGCCTGCGGTGGGCAGGTTGACGGTGACTACGCCGGTTCGGGCGTTGCGGCGGAAATGGGAGGCGCGGGCCAAGGATGTGGTGACAATGCCCGAGGTCAGGCCGAAATTGGTGTCGTTGACCGTTGCCAGGGCCTGATCATAGCTGTCCACCTTGATCACGCTGGTCAGCGGCGCAAACATCTCTTCGCGGTTGATGCGCATGTCGTTGGTGGTGTTCAGGAACACGCCCGGCGACATGTAATAGCCATCCTGCGCCATATCGAGCCGCGCGCCGCCACAGGCCAGTTCGGCCCCTTCGGATTTGCCCAGATCCACATAGGCGAGGTTTTCGTCAAGCTGCTGCTGGCTGACCACCGGGCCCATCTGAGTGCCCGCTTCCAGCGCGTGGCCCACTTTCATCGCCTGCGTGCCTGCCACGAGTTTTTCAACAAAGGCATCATGCACGGCAGCGTGGACCACGAGCCGGGAGGAGGCGGTGCATTTCTGACCGGTGCCGCCAAAGGCCCCGCCAAGCGCCAATGTGACAGCAAGATCCAGATCGGCATCATCCATCACGGCCAAGGCGTTTTTCGACCCCATTTCCATCTGCACCTTGGTCAGGTTCTGAATGGCGGCGGCGGCGATCCCCTTGCCCACCGGGACCGAGCCGGTAAAGGAAATCGCGTTGACCTTGGGGCTTTCGACCAGACGCTGGCCGACTGCGCGACCGGCCCCCATGACGAGGCTGAACAGCCCCTTGGGGATGTCCTGACGGTTGATGATCTCGGCCAGAGCCACGGCGGAGGCCGGGGTGATATTGGCCGGTTTCCAGACCACCGCATTGCCATAGCAGAGCGCCGGAGCGATCTTCCACGAGGCGGTGGCGGTGGGGAAGTTCCAGGGGCTGATGATGGCAACGGTGCCCACAGCTTCGCGGCGGACATCAATTTCGATATCCGGGCGCACGCTATCGGCGTTTTCGCCGATTTGGCGCAGGCATTCGGCGGCGTAATAGGTAAAGAACTGCCCGGCGCGGAAAACCTCGCCTTTGCCTTCGGCCAGGGGTTTGCCCTCTTCACGCGACAGGAGGGTGCCCAGCTCTTCGGCGCGGGCCATCAATTCGGTGCCAATGGCGTTCAGAACAGCCTGTTTGCGTTCCAGCCCATAGGCCGCCCATTCGCGCTGCGCGACCTGCGCCTGATCCAGCGTGGCCTCAAGCTGATCCGAGCTTGCCTGCGCAAACATGCCAATCAGATCGCTCAGATCCGATGGGTTGCGGTTTTCAATTTCGGCATCGCCTGCCAGCCATTCGCCGGCAATCAGGTTCTTGTGGGTCACGGGTCAACTCGGGGTTAGGAAAGGTGTGCTGCATGGTGGACATTGGGTATAATGTCAGTCAAACTCAAACTTCTGAACCTAACTTCAGAAAGTTTGAAATTTGGCGATCAAGGTGGAAATGCTCCGCTGCTTTTGTGCAGTGGCCAAGGCGGGCAATCTGGCCCATGCGGCGGACCGGTTGGGGCGGACTCCGTCGGCAATTTCCATGACATTGAAACAGCTTGAGGCGCATCTGGGCGGGCCGCTGTTTGAGAGCGAGCGCAAGAACCGGCTGACCGCGTTGGGCGAGCAGGTGTTTCAGCTGGGGGAAAACCAGTTGAAACATTTTGACGGTACGGTTGAGGCGATTGAACGCCTCGCCAGCGCGCCACAGGGGGTTTTGCGAATCGCGGCGGTGCCCTCGGTGGCGGCTTTGGCCTTTCCTCTGATCATCCGCTACACCAGCCGGCATTTCCCCGGCCTCAAGGTTGAGCTGCGCGATGCGGATACGGTGCAGGTTGTTGAGGCGCTGGCGCAGGGCTGGGCGGATATCGGCCTTGCCTCGACGCAGCAGTCGCTGAACGGGGTGGCGTCGTCGCTGCTGTTCAGCGATGCCTTTGGCCTGGTCCTGTCGGATGGGCATGCGCTGGGCCGGGGTGTTGCGCCCGTACCGGTGGGTGAGGTGTTTGCCATGCCGTTTCTGCGCAATGCGCTATGTGACCAGATCCAGAGCCCGGCGATCCAAGCGCATCTGAGCCAAGTCGACGTGTCGGTCTATAATATCCAGTCGCTGCTGGCCATGATCCGCGAAGGCGATTGGGCGACTTTGCTGCCCCGCACGGTCCTGCGCCGCGGGTCTGGCGGGTTGGTGTTTCGCGCGGTCGAAGGCCTGTCGGAAACCCGGCAGGTCTATCTATATGCGCGCGAAACCCCATCCGCCCCCGAGGCGGTGGCCGGGGTTGAGGGGGTGATCCGGTCGATGAACTGGTCGGATTAGTCGTCTGGCTTTGGGGTCAGTTTTTCACGCAAAAGAACTGATACATATTGGCAAAGGCGTCTGGGTTGCGCTTTTCAAACCGCTCCCAGGCCTGGAAATCGCGGCGGCGGCGTTTGGCCTGGCTGGCGGGCATCTTGGTCAGGGCGGCGGTGGCGCTGGGGTTGGAAAAGCCGAGAAAGGTCAGACCGTTACGCTTGAGCAGGGATTTGAGCGCGGGCAGGGTGAATTGGTGTTCCTGCACATGCATGGCAAGGTCGCGGAACTCGGAGGTTTTGTAGAAATCGTTAAAGGCCCAGAGCGGGACGGCGTGCTCTTCTTGTGCGTCGAGCAGGTCACGGCGGAATTGGCGGATGCTGGCCAGATCATCGCCATAAGCACCTGTGGCAAAGCGTTGCCGGGCCGAGGTCACAGCGCGGCGGGCGGTTTCACTGTAAAGGCCAAGGCGCAGATAGCCGCCGGGTTTCAGAGCTTGGACAAGGGCCTGAAGCCCCCGTTCGGGATCCTGCATGTGATGCAGCACGCCCATGGATTCGATCAGGTCGAATTCCTGTTCAACGCCAGTCAGTTGCAGTATATCCCCCTGACCAAAGGCGATGTTTTTGACATCGCGCATGGCGGCCTCGCGGATACCATAGGCGAGGCTGGCGCGGCTGAGATCGACGGCCAGAACCGCGGCGGTGGGCAGGTTTTGCGCGACAAAGATCGGGTGCTGCCCGGTGCCCGCCCCGGCAATCAGAACCTTGGGGTTGAAGGATGTGTTGGCGGTCGATACCGGCGGTTGGTCCAGCATGGCGGCGACATAGGTTTCGACACTGTCACAGGGGGTAGGTGTGGGCAGGTGACGCCAGCGCGGATAGGGGTTTTCCTCATATTGGGCGCGGACCTTGGCCGAGGTTTCGGATTGGATCGGGGTGAGGGTGTCGATGGCAATGTCATCCTCGATCAGGCGATCGAGAACCATGAGGCGCAGGGTGTCAGGCACTGCCGTGACATCCTGCCGAGCAAGGCCAAGCACCCAATTGCGCAGGGCGGGGATGGTGTCGAGAGGCTGGTGAGCCCCGACCAGAAACAGGGCAAAGGCCGAGACATTGCCACCGCTTTCGATGGTTTGCGACAGAGCTTGGGTCAGTTGGTCGATCTGCGCCTGTTCGGTCTCAGTCACCTCCCAGATATATTCATTGGTGAAACTGTGCCGTGCCAAAGCCTCGGCCAGGGCGATCTGATCCTCGCCCGGAGCGGCACCGGTTTGGGCAAAACCCAACAGTCCCGCACGCAGGTCGATAAGGGCAGGTTCGAGGTTCAGCGAGTCATTGCAACGGTGATAGAGAAAAGCGGTGATCAGGCTGACGGTTGACGGGGGCAGGGACACACGGGCTTGGGCGTCGTCGGCGCTGACCTCATAAAATAGGGCGTGCTGAACGAATTCCTGAGCTGGGCGCATATCCAGATTGCGAGCCGACAGGGCCAAGATCAGGGCCTGGGTCAGAGCATCGGATCGCGGGGCGGCCGGGTCAATCTGGCTGAGCGATTGCAAAAAGCCCTGCCGGGTCGGCGCGTGGTTGGGGAGGTCTAGGAAGGCCGCGATTTCGGGTGAGGGCACATTGGGAGAGCCGGGTACAAAGGTTTCGGGTTGGGGGGATGGGGCCGATTGCGCCGAAACATGCATGAAATCTTCCTCTTGCTGAGACAAGGGGAAGCTAGCTTAAAACTGGTAAATTTAGTCTTTCAACGGCGCCGGATTTAGGGGGGCAGAGTCTGGTCCCCTGGAGGTGAAGTACTTGCCAAAATGCTAAAGCCCCCGGATCGCTCGGGATCCGGTTCGCGCTCATGCCGTAGGCATGCTTTCAGCATGACCCCGCCCGTCAAACCAAAGGTTTGCTTTCGGTAAAGCGGCGGGCGTGAATTCGTCATAATGTTTCAACAAGTTGCACAGCTATCTGATGCCACAACCCGTTCGCCAGATAGGTTCGCGCCCACCCTCGGTGCCGGGCGCGAACCTATCTGGCGACTATTTATCGATGTCGCGGATTTCAGTTCCAGGTGACTAGGTGCCGACAAGCAAATTAGAAATCGAGACCCAGATCGACGGTGCGGGCGGAATGGGTCAGGGCACCGGATGAGATGTAATCGACCCCGGTTGCCGAGATGGAGGCGATGCGCTCCAAGGTGACATTGCCGCTGGCTTCGGTTACCATGCGGCCATCGACCATGGCCACGGCCTGACGCAGCTGATCATTGTCCATATTGTCGAGCAAGACGGTGGTGGCCCCGCCAACCTCGAGCACTTCGGCCAGTTGCTCGAGCGTGTCGACCTCGATTTCTACGGCCATCATATGGCTGGCCTGGGCCTTGGTCGCCTCAAGCACCTGACGCACGCCACCAGCGGCGGCGATGTGGTTGTCCTTGATCAGGATCGCGTCGGACAGGGAGTAGCGGTGGTTGAAGCCACCGCCATGCAGCACGGCGAGCTTTTCCACCAGACGCAGGCCAGGCGTGGTTTTGCGGGTGCAGGTGACGCGGGCCTTGGTGCCCTTGGTCTGCGCCACAAACCCGGCGGTTTTGCTGGCGATGCCGGTCAAACGCCCGGCAAAGTTCAGCGCCACGCGTTCGCCGGACAGGATCGAGGCGGCCGCGCCCTTGATCACCATCAGCGTATCGCCTTTGCGGCAGGGCTGGCCATCTGCCACCAAGGTTTCGATCTCGAGCGACGCATCGACCAGAGCAAAGGCAATGCGGGCGACCTGCATACCCGACACAACCGCGTCTTCGCGGGCATTGATGCGGGCCTCATAGGTGGTGCCTGCCGGGATCACGGCGCGGGTGGTGACATCGCCATAGCTGCCGAGATCTTCCATCAGGGCATTGCGGATCATCGGTTCTAGGATCAGGTCGGGGACACTGGCAAAGCTCATGCGTTTTCCTTGCAGATCTGGTCGCGCAGGGCGCGGGCCTCAGTCAGATAGGTATGGGAGCGGGTGCCGGGGCCGGGCAGGGTATCGGGAAAGTCCGAGCGTTCATGCGCGCCACGGCTTTCCTCGCGTTGCAGGGCACCGGCGGCGATCAGGGTCGCGGTGGCGCACATGTTGAGGAAGGACGGGCTGTCGCCGTGATCCTGTTCCAGTTGCGCCAGAATGCGCAGGGCCTGTTTCAACCCCTTCGCATGGCGCACCACGCCCACATGATCGGTCATGACGCGGCGCAGGGCGGCGACAGCGGTCTCATCCGGGGCTGTGCCGCCCTCGGGATAGGTGATGTTCAGCAGGGGCGCATCGGTGGTTTCGGGGATATGGGCCGCGATATCCTCGGCGCAGATGCGGGCATAGACCAGCGCCTCGAGCAAGCCGTTAGAGGCAAGGCGGTTTGCCCCGTGCAGCCCGGTCGAGGAGGCTTCGCCGCAGACCCAAAGCCCGTCAAGGTTGGCGCGGCCCGAAGTGTCGGTCGCGATGCCGCCCATATGGTAATGGGCCGCCGGGGCGACGGGGATGGGCTGGGTCGCGGGATCAATGCCATTGCGGGCACAATATTCGGCGACAGAAGGGAAGAGATCCTTGATACGTTCGCCCAGCACCTCGCGGGTGTCGAGCATGGGGCGATTGCCCGCCTGCACCTCGGCAAAGATCGCGCGGGCCACCACATCACGCGGGGCCAGTTCGGCGTCCGGGTGAATGGCGGTCATAAAGCGTTCGCCGTGTTTGTTGATCAGGATCGCCCCTTCGCCGCGCAGGGCTTCGGTCGCCAATGGGGCCGGGTCTTCGCCGACATCCATGGCGGTGGGGTGGAATTGCACAAATTCCGCATCCGAGATTTTCGCCCCGGCCCGCGCTGCCATGCCAATGACCTGACCGCGAATGCGCGGTGGGTTGGTTGTCAGCGCATAAAGCCCGCCAGAGCCGCCCCCGGCCAAGAGCACAGCCGCGCCGCGCAGCATGATCTGGCCCGAGCGCGCTTGATCCGCGCTTTGGATCGCAACGCCAGTGACGCGCCCATCGGTGGTTTCAAGCGCGGTGGCCATGCTGCCCTCAAGCACCTGAATAGACGGGGTTTCGCGCACCTGTTCGATCAGGGCGCCCATGATCTCGGCCCCGGCCTGGTCACCTTTGACGCGCACGACGCGGGCAAAGCTGTGCGCCGCTTCACGGGACAGCACGTATTCGCCATCCTCGGTGCGATCAAAGGGCGTGCCGAGTGAGGTGAGGTCAAGGATGTAGTCGCGCGCCTCGCGGGTGACCAGATCGGCAACCTTGGGGTCCACCGTGCCTGCACCGGCACCCACTGTGTCGCGGGCGTGGTTTTCCGGGCTGTCCGCGGCATCCATCGCCGCCGCAACACCGCCCTGCGCCCAGGCAGAGCTGGCCCCTTCGCCCAAGGTTTCAGGTGAGATCATCACCACCGGACGCGGGGCCAGTTTCAAAGCGGCATAAAGCGCGCCCAGCCCCGCACCAATGATGATGATGCGATCGGTGGTGAGGGAGGTCATGTCAGATCACAGGCCCAATTTACGCGACAGATCGATCATGCGCTGCACGGAGAGGCGCGCCTTGTCTGCCATTTCCGCATCCACCTCGACCTGATTTTCCATCGTGTGCAGCACATAGAGGATCTTCTCGAGCGAGATCTTCTTCATATAGGGGCACATGTTGCAGGGGCCGACGAAATCCACCTCGGGCAACTCGTCAGCGATATTGCTCGCCATCGAGCATTCGGTGATCAGCATGGCCTTTTCAGGCTTTTCGTCATGCACATATTTGATGATGCCGCTGGTCGAGCCGCTGAAATCGGCCTCGGCCACCACGTCGGGCGGGCATTCCGGGTGCGCGATCAGGCGGGTGCCGGGGTTCCATTCGCGGAAATCGCGCAGGTCTTTGGCGGTGTATTGTTCATGCACGATGCAGGAACCGGGCCAGTAGACGACGTTTTTGTCGGCCTCATTGGCAACGTTCTGCGCCAAATACTGGTCCGGCGTCATGATGACCGTGTCGCTTTCCATCGCGTTGACGATCTGCACGGCGTTGGAGCTGGTGCAGCAGATGTCAGAGGCGGCTTTGACCTCGGCCGTGGTGTTCACATAGGACACCACCGGCGCGCCGGGATATTTGGCGCGCATCTCTTCGATACCCTCGGCGGTGATGCTTTCGGCCAGCGAACAGCCCGCCTGCATATCCGGCATCAGCACGGTTTTTTCCGGGCTGAGGATTTTGCTGGTTTCGGCCATGAAATGCACGCCGGCCTGCACGATCACATCGGCCTCGACCTCTTGGGCTTTCATCGCCAGTTGCAGGCTGTCACCGACAAAATCGGACACGCCATGGAAAATCTCGGGCGTCATGTAGTTATGGCCCAGGATCACCGCGTTACGCTCTTTCTTGAGCTGGTTGATCGCGCGCACGTAAGGGGCATAAGTCACCCAGTCCGGCGGCGTGACAACACGGTCCATCCGGGCATAGATCTCCTTGAGCTCTTCAGCCAGGCTGACAGAGGGTTCCAGATCATAGTGATCGGACAGGGTGGAGCGGACTTGGGTCATATCCAGCAAGGTAGCCTCCTCAGGTTTTCGGCTCCTTACACCAGTTGTATAAGGATTTGCCATGCCAATTAGGCGGCTCAGAGCATATGTCAGCCGCTAACAGGGGCAAAATGGGAAAAGAAGGACGGTTTCACCGTGAAAAAGACGCCTTTAGGAATTATGTTTCCTAAAATGGTCTTTTGGATGGTGGGGCTGTGTGGGAACCCACACAGGTCTGGTGGGATGAACGGGTGCTTGCTTATCTTCGTTTCTCGAGGGTGGCTTCGCGGACGAAGCGGACGTCAAATGACCTTGCTTGAATGACAGCTTTGGGTGATCCTGTGAGGATGGTCAAAGACAGATATGGCAAAACAATTTTCCCGGAAAACTCGATCACGGTTTTCGACACTTCTCTAGATTACGACTCAGAGCTGTTCGAAGACACGGTTGGGCTTAAGCTACGCGACTTTGATCGCGATCGTTACTCATCAGCATATGAGGCCGACTTTGGATCTGGGGCGGATTGGCCAGCGGTTGCGTATGAATTCTTAAACAGCCTTGTACCATTTTCTGCAGTTGCAGCGGCTTTCTTCTACGGGGATCGCATTGAGAAGTCTGCTTTAGCGTGGAAGCGTATGGCTGCCAGCCTTTTATCTTGCATTCCAAGGCAAGGATATACCGATGCCAATGGAGCTGCATTGCTTGCGCTAAACGAAGTCTTTGAGCTTAGCAAAAGCTCAGACGTCAGATTGCTTGCATACACTTGGGTTGACGAAGAAGCCATGTTCTTTGATGAACCAGACAAGGCGAAAGCAGTGTTTGAAACGATTGCAAAACTTGACAAGATAGAATCCCGAGAAAAGCAATTCGGAGTGGGTCTGCACTCTGCGCCGACGTTTCTATTCAAATTCGAAACCGACAACGGGCAAGTTCTTGCAGCAGTACGGCAGGACAAAGTTCATCTGATTGAGATGTAGAACAACAAAAATTGCCGCCGTGCAATGAAGAAACCGAAATTCGCTGCCAAGTAGCAATCTGTAGGTTTGGGCTCATAGTTGACATTGCGTGACACCAGAAATCGGGTTGGATTGAGTAAGGAGTACCGAGGTAAACTTGGCCGGTGGTTGAGAGGGTGGTTCACTTCGTTTTGCGGATTGCGAAGCACCGGAATCTTCCGTTGAAGCTCGTTGAGCGGGTCCTCCCATACGGTTGAGGACCAAGGCAAGCGACAGGTTTACTCACGTCCGGCCTTTTCTTTTCAAGCGGTTACCCCTCCATATTCGGCCCGCGCATAGGCAATTCAAAATAAGCATTGGCGCATTGGGGCGGGGTTGGCCTACCAATTCGGACATCGTTCGAAGAGCCCGTGTAGGGGCTCCGATACGGAGGGAGATAGAAATGAAGTCATTCATCCGCATTGCCGCGGCTGGAGCGATGACCGTCATGTGCGGGATCGCAGCCAACTCAGCCCAAGCGGAAACCACTGTCAAAGTCGCCTATGACGCCGACCCGGTTTCGCTGGATCCGCATGAGCAGTTGTCCGGCGGCACGCTGCAATTGTCCCACATGGTCTTTGACCCGCTGGTGCGTTGGACGCAGGATCTGCAATTCGAGCCGCGCCTGGCGGAAAGCTGGGAACAGATCGACGCCACCACCACCCGGTTCAAACTGCGCAGCGGCGTGACCTTTCATTCTGGCAACGCGCTGACCGCCAAGGATGTGGACTGGACCTTTGACCGCCTCAAAGAGAGCCCGGATTTCAAAGGCATCTTTGCGCTGTTCACCGATGTCGAAGTCGTCGACGACATGACATTCGATCTGAAAACATCCGAGCCGTACCCGCTGGTGCTGCACACCGCGACCTACATCTTTCCGATGGACAGCGCGTTTTATTCCGGCACCACCGATGATGGCAAAGACAAGGCCGAGCTGGTCAAGCATGGCGACAGCTTTGCCTCGCGCAATGTGTCGGGCACCGGCCCGTTTGTCGTGACTGAGCGTGAGCAGGGCGTCAAAGTGGTGTTTGACCGGTTTGACGGCTACTGGGACACGGCCAGCCCCGGCAATGTCGATCAGATCATCCTGACTCCGATCAAAGAAGACCCAACCCGCGTGGCAGCCCTGCTGTCGGGTGACGTGGACTTTATCGCGCCGGTTCCGCCGACCGATCTGAAACGGGTTGAAAGCGCGGATGGGGTTGACCTGATCACCATGCCGGGCACGCGGATCATCACGTTCCAGATGAACCAGAACCGGGTTGAGGCGTTCAAGGATGCCCGCGTGCGTCAGGCGATTGACTATGCGGTCAATAACGACGCCATCGTGAAAAAGATCATGCGTGGCTTTGGCACCGTGGGGGCGCAGGCCTCACCGGCGGGTTACCTCGGCTATAACGAGGCACTGACACCGCGTTTCGATCTGGAGAAAGCCAAGGCGCTGATGGCTGAGGCAGGTTATGCCGACGGCTTCTCGATCACCATGATGGCGCCCAACAACCGCTATGTGAACGACGACAAGATCGCGCAGGCGGTGGCCTCGATGCTGTCCAAGATCAACATCAAGGTTGATCTGCAGACCATGCCCAAGGCGCAATACTGGCCGAAATTCGACGAGCGCGCTGCGGATATGATGATGATCGGCTGGCACGCGGATACCGAAGACAGCGCGAACTTTCACCAGTTCCTGTCGGCCTGCCCGGACGAAGCCACCGGCAATGGTCAGTATAACTCGGGCGCTTATTGCAACGAAATGGCCGACAAGCTGATGATGGACTCGAATTCCGAGACCGACACAGCCAAGCGCGCCGAGATGCTGCAAAAGCTCGAAGGTATCCTGTACGAAGAAGCGGCGTTTATCCCGCTGCACTGGCAAAATCTGGCATGGGGAGCGAAATCCAATGTCAAAGCAGGGGCGATCGTGAACGCCCTCAACTTCCCTTACTTTGGTGACCTGGTCGTCGAGTAAGATCCTCCTGCCGGGGCGGGCCTTGGTTCGCCCCGGATTTTCCCATTCTTCCTTTCATTGTGACCGGGGCATACAGCGCAGCTTTTTGCGTTATAAGCAGTGATGCCTCGCTTTCAGTGAAACAGCCATGGTGGTGTTATGCTCGCCTACCTCGTCAAACGACTTTTCCAAGCCATTGCGGTGATGCTGGCCATCTCGCTGATCGGCTTTGCCATCCAGGACAATCTGGGGGATCCGCTGCGCGAATTGGTCGGGCAATCGGTGTCCGAGGAAACCCGCCAGCAATTGCGCGATGAACTGGGGCTGAATGACAGCTTTTTCACGCAATATCTGCGCTTTCTGGGCAATGCGGTGCAGGGGGATTTGGGGACATCCTATTTCTTCAAGGAACCGGCGGTTGACGTGATCCTGAAAAAGCTGCCTGCGACGCTGGAGCTGGTTTTTGGCGCGACGCTGATCATTGTTGGCCTGTCGGTGCCGCTGGGCGTATATACGGCGATCAAGCCCAACCATGTACTGGCCAAGGTCATCATGGGCGCGTCGATTGTCGGCATTTCGATCCCGGTTTTCCTGACCGCGATCCTGATGATCTATGTGTTTTCCGTCGAATATCAGTGGCTGCCCAGCTATGGGCGCGGCGATGTGGTGCATGTGTTTGGCTATTGGGATACCAATTTTGCCAGCCTGGATGGCTGGTCGCATATTCTGCTGCCCTCCATCGCGCTGGCCTCGATCATGTTGCCGCTGTTTGTGCGGTTGATCCGGGCCGAGATGATGGAAGTGCTGCAAAGCGAATATGTCAAATACGCCAAGGCCAAGGGCATTCACCCCTTCCGCATCTATTTTGTCCACGCGCTCAAGAACACGTTGCTGCCGGTGATCACCGTGGGTGGTGTGCAGATCGGCACCATGGTGGCCTATACGATCCTGACCGAGACGGTGTTTCAGTGGCCGGGCATGGGGTTCATGTTTCTTGAGGCGGTGAACCGGGTCGATACCCCACTGATTGTGGCCTATCTGATCGTGGTCGGCTTTATCTTTGTGGTCACAAATACCATTGTCGATCTGATCTATGGCCTTGTGAATCCAACCGTAAATCTGGCGAGGATGGGCGCATGAGCAGCATGGTCGACACTGGAGAGCCAACCCGTCTGCAGCGGATCTGGCAGAGCAATATGGCCTATAGCTTTCGCCGCAATCCGGTGGCGGTGGTGTCGCTGGTGATCTTTCTGATCATTGCGGTGATGTCGCTGCTGGCCCCTGTCATAGCGCCGTTTGATCCCTATGATCCGGCCTCGATTGACATCATGAACAGCGAATACCCTCCGGCCTGGGTCGAGGGGTCAGAGCCCGAGTTCATTCTGGGCACCGATGATCAGGGGCGCGACCTGTGGTCGACGATCCTCTATGGCACGCGCCTGTCGCTGATCATTGGGCTGTGCGCGGTGGGGTTGCAGGCCTTTCTGGGCATCTCGATTGGCCTGATCGCCGGGTATATCGGTGGGCGGCTGGACAATATCCTGATGCGTCTGGCCGATATTCAGCTGTCTTTCTCGACGCTGATGGTGGCGATCATCTTTCTGGCGGTGACGCAGGCGATGTTTGGCTCGGAGACCTTTAACCAATACGCGATCTTTTTCCTGATTGCGGTGATTGGCGTGGCGGAATGGCCGCAATATGCCCGCACCGTGCGCGCCACTGTGCTGGCCGAGAAAAGGAAGGAATACGTGGACAGCGCCCGCGTGCTGGGCTTTGGCGCAGGGCGCATCATGGTGCGCCATATCCTGCCCAACTCGTTGTCGCCGATCTTTGTCATTTCGACAGTGCAGGTGGCCAACGCGATCATTTCTGAGGCCTCGCTCAGCTTTCTGGGTCTGGGCATGCCGCCCAGCCAGCCCTCGCTTGGCTCGCTGATCAGCTCGGGTTTTGACTATATCTTTTCGGGCAGTTGGTGGATCACCGCCATTCCCGGCGTGGTTCTGGTGGTGCTGGTTCTGGTCATCAACCTGCTTGGCGACTGGATGCGCGACGTGCTGAACCCGAAACTCTACAAAGGATAAGCGCCATGTCTTTGCTTTCCGTCCGAGATTTGACGGTGAAATTCGCCATGCGCGACCAGACTGTCACCGCGCTGGACCAGATCAGCTTTGATCTGGGCAAGGGCGAGCGGCTGGGCATTGTCGGGGAATCCGGCGCGGGCAAGTCGATCACCGGGTTCAGCCTGATGAACCTGCTCAGCCGTCCGGGTTTTATCGACAGCGGCTCGATCCAGTTTGAGGGCGAAGAGATCGCCGGGCTGCCCGACCGCAAGATGCGCTCGATCCGGGGCAATCGCATGGCGATGATCTTTCAGGATCCGATGGTGACGCTGAATCCGGTACTGACCATTGGCCAGCAGATGGTTGAGACCTTGCAAGCCCATCGCCGGTTGTCACGCGCCGATGCGGAGCAGATCGCTATCATGAAGCTGCGCGAGGTTTATATCCCTTCGCCGGAGGAACGGCTGGCGCAATATCCGCATGAGCTGTCGGGTGGGATGCGACAGCGGATCATCATTGCCATGGCGCTGCTGCTCGAGCCGCAACTGATCATCGCGGATGAGCCGACAACGGCGTTGGATGTGACCATTCAAGCCGACATCATGGAGCTGCTGCTGGAGCTTTGCACCTCGAACATGGTGGGGCTGATCCTGATCACCCATGACCTTGGCGTTGTCAGCCAGATGACTGAGCGCACGCTGGTCATGTATGCGGGCCGCATCATCGAGGCGGGCAAGACGCGCGAGATCATCAACGATCCGCAACACCCCTATACCCAAGGGCTGATCAATGCGTTGCCGCAGCAAACCCTGCCCGGGCATCGGTTGAAACAAATTCCGGGCAATATGCCGGGGTTGGCGGCGATCCCGACCGGCTGCGCCTTTAACCCGCGCTGCCCCTATGCGGTGGATCATTGCCGCAGCACACGCCCTGAAACCGTGTCTTATGCCAGCGTCGAGGTGGCCTGCCACGAGGTCAATCGGCTGCACAATACCGTGCTGGAGGATGAAAGCGCATGAAGGATCTGACAGCAGAAGTTGAGACGCAAACCATTCTGGAGCTGCGCAATGTCGAGAAACGCTTTGATCTGGATAAGGGGTTTCTGGAGACGCTGAAGTTCAAAGGCGGGCGATTTACCCGCGAACAACGCTCGGTCCATGCGGTGAACAATGTCTCGCTTGAGGTAAAGCGCGGCGAGGCGCTGTGTGTGGTTGGCGAATCCGGCTGTGGCAAATCCACCGTGGCGCGGCTGGTGGCGGGGCTGTTGGAGCCTTCGGCGGGTGAAATTCATTATGACGGCCAGCGGATTGATAATAAATCTCGCGGGCAATTGCTGGATCTGCGCAAAAAGATGCAGATGATTTTCCAGAACCCCTATGCCTCGCTCAACCCGCGCATGACCATCCAGCAAGCGCTGGAAGAGCCGGTACGCTATCACAATCCGGGCCTGTCGCGCGGCGAGGTGCGGGCCAAGGTGGCTGAGGTGATGAAATCGGTCGGGGTCGATCCCAGCTGGTCCTCGCGCTATCCGCACGAATTTTCCGGCGGGCAACGCCAGCGCATCGCCATTGCGCGCGCTTTGACGGTGGATCCGGAGTTTATCATCGCGGATGAGCCGATCTCGGCGCTGGATGTGTCGATCCAGGCGCAGGTGCTGAACCTGATGCTTGAGGCCAAGGAAGAGCGCGGGCTGACCTATTTGTTCATCACCCATGATCTCAGCGTGGTTGAGCATTTTGGCACACGGGTTGTGGTGCTTTATCTCGGGTCGGTCTGCGAATTGGCGGATACGCGCACGCTGTTTTCCAACCCGAAACATCCCTATACCAAGGCGCTGCTTTCGGCGGTGCCGCAGCTCAAGGATGACAAGCCGAACCATATCCGGCTGAAAGGGGAAATTCCCACGCCGATCAATTTGCCACCGGGCTGCCCGTTTGAATCGCGCTGCGCCTCGGCCAATGCGCGTTGCCGCGAGGAAAAACCGCGCCCGATCGTGCAACCCGATGGCGCGATGGTGGCTTGTCACGCAGTAGAAGAGGGGCGATTGTCGCCCGAAATTTGAAGCCGTAAAACGCGGCCTATACCCAGGTTGGGTGGGTTCATCCCGTCCCCCTAAGGCAAACGGAAACCGCCACTTTGGATATCATCTGGCTCAGAGATTTTGAGGCTTTGGTCGCGCAGAAGAATTTCTCGCGCGCGGCCGAAGAGCGCAATGTCTCGCAGCCAGCCTTTTCGCGCCGCATTCGCGCGCTGGAGGATACGGTGGGGGTCAAGCTGATCAACCGCCAGACCTTGCCCCTGTCGCTGACACCGGCGGGCGAAGTGTTTCTGAGTCAGGCGCGGGTGATGCTGCGCACCTTTGAGGAAACGATTGAGCGCTGTCAGGTCATTGATGCGGCGGGGGAAAACGTCATTCGATTTGCCACCTCGCAATCGCTGTACATGACGCATTACAAGACCCATATCGCGCCATTGGTGGAACAGGGCGGGTTGGATATTGACCTGAATTCGACATCCTGGGCGGCGGATCAGTTTGTTTCGGCTCTGCAGCAGGGGTATTGCGATGTGATCCTGACCTATTGGCACCCCTCGATGGATTTCCTCGCCCCGCTGGAGGCAGCGCAATGTGAGTATATCACCTTGGGGCGCGATGATTTCATTCCGGTGGCCAAAGGCGGGGCTGAGGGGCCGTTGTTCCATATGGGCAAGGGGCAGAACAAGCCTGTCCCGCTTTTGTCCTATGGCACGGCCTCGGCCTTGCGCGCGGTGGTGGATTCCCTGCTGCGCGGCCAGATGGACGGGCCCAAGATCCTGGTGATGAACCGCAATGTGCTGGCGATTTCGGTCAAGGCGATGATCCTTGAGGGGTTTGGCATGGGCTGGCTGCCCCGCGAGCTGTGCCGGGAAGAGCTGGATGAGGGGCGCTTGATGCAGATCGGCGATGAAAGCTTTGTCGAAGAGCTGGAAGTGCGGCTGTATCGCAGCGTTGAAAACGCCAAGCCGACCCTGTCACGGCTGTGGAACGAGATCCGCGCGGCGTCGGGGTGAGAGGTTTTGGTTATTGGGGAATGTCCCGGTTCGCTTGCGATCCGGTTCGCGCTCATGCCAGAGGCATGCTTTCAGCATGACCCTGCCTCCCGGGCGGGCGCGAACCTCTGTTTCGAACGACGAAAAATCTATTGTTCGTCGAGGCCAGTTTACGCGTCTTTCCGCACCCGCGCGGCGGATTTGTCGGCAAAGGCGGCGAGGCGTTCGCGCGCAGGTGCCTGGGTGTTCACAACCCCGGCCACCACGGCCTCGGCATAGGCGGCGTCCAGTGCTGACATGTTTTGCATATGGCTGATGGCCGAGCAGATGGCAAAGTTGGTCAGCGGCAGGTTTTCAGCGGTGCGGCGAGCGATTTCCAGCGCCTTATCCATGACCGATCCTTCGACCATGTATTGTGCCAAATGCAGGTCAATCGCCTCTTGGCCATGATAGACGCGGCCGGTTAGCATCATGTCGATCATGCGATCTTTGCCGACCAAATCGGCAACGCGGATGGTGGCCCCACCACCGGTGAACAGCCCGCGCTGACCTTCGGGCAGGGCGAAATAGGTGGTTTCGTTCATCACGCGGATATGGGCGGAACTGGCCAACTCGAGCCCGCCGCCCACGACGGCCCCCTGACAGGCGGCAATCACCGGGACGCCGCCATATTCCATCTTGTTGAACGCCTCGTGCCAGCGCAGGCAGACATGCATGAAATCGGCCGGGCTGCGGTCTTGGTCATGATGTTCGATCAGGTCGAGACCAGCGCAGAAATGGTCACCCGCCCCGGCCAGCACAACGGCTTTGACCCCGGCGCGCGGGGCGGCTGAGAAGAAATCAACCAGCTCTTCGATCGTGTCGATATCTAGCGCGTTGCGTTTATGGGCGCGGTCCAGCGTGACAATCCAAACGCCATCCTCTTGCGGATCAAGGGCAAGGTTTTTGAACCGGGTCAGATCAATTTTCAGGGTCATGTCAGGTCCTTTCAGGCGTCAAAAACGGCCATGGCGAGGCTGTCAGCCCCGTCGGTGATGCGGGTCAGTTGGGTCTGCGTTTCGGGCAGGATGTGATCGGCGTAAAAGCGGGCGGTGGCGATCTTTTGTGCCATGAAGTGCGGGTCTTGATCACGGTTGGCCTCGGCGGCGAGCAGGGCGCGGGCCAATTGCCAACCGGCCACCAGATTGCCCGCCAGCATGAGGAAAGGAACCCCAGCGCCATAGGCGGCGTTCGGGTCCTTGGGGGCGGTCTCTGTCAGGTAGGTGACAGCGGTTTCAAAGGTTTGGCGGGCGGCGGTCAAACGGGCCGCGACAGCGCGCGCCTCGCCGGACCCGGCGTTTAACGCCGCCTCCGTCTCGGCAATCTGGGTCGCCAGGGCCAGTGCGGTTTCGCCGCCATCGCGCAGGGTTTTGCGGCCCACAAGGTCATTGGCCTGAATGGCAGTGGTGCCCTCATAGATCGGCAGGATGCGCGCATCGCGGTAATGCTGGGCGGCCCCGGTTTCCTCGATAAAGCCCATGCCGCCATGGATTTGCACCCCGCAAGAGGCCACATCCACGGCCATTTCGGTGCTGTAACCTTTGACCAGCGGGGTGAGAAATTCGGACAGGGCCGAGGCGCGTTTGTCACCCTGGTGATGGCCCAGATCCTGCCAGGCGGCGGCCTGACAGGCCATGGCGCGGGTGCCTTCGGTCAGGGATTTCATCCGCATCAGCAGCCGACGCACATCGGGGTGTTGGATGATCGGCACAGCCTCGCGGGCTGAGCCATCGACGGGGCGGCTCTGGACCCGGTCCTGGGCGTACCCAAGCGCTTGCTGATAGGCGCGTTCGGAAATGGCGATGCCTTGCACGCCAACGGCGAAACGCGCGGCATTCATCATGGTGAACATATATTGCAGGCCTGCATGGGCCTCGCCGATCAGGTAACCCGTGGCCTCGTTGAATTCGAGCACGGCGGTTGGGCTGGCCTTGATCCCGAGTTTGTGTTCAACGCTGACGCAGCGCACGCCGTTACGCGCGCCAATCGCACCGTCGCTGCCGACCATGAATTTGGGCACCAGAAACAGGCTGATACCTTTGACGCCTGCGGGGGCGTCGGGCAGGCGGGCAAGCACCAGATGGATGGTGTTTTCCGCCATGTCATGTTCACCATAGGTGATAAAGATCTTGGTGCCGCTGATGGCATAGCTGCCATCATCATTGGGTTTCGCCTGCGTGCGCAGCAGAGCCAGATCGCTGCCCGCCTGCGGTTCGGTCAGGTTCATGGTGCCGGTCCATTCGCCCGAGACCAGTTTTTCCAGATAGGTGGCTTTTTGCTGTTCCGATCCGGCGGTCAACAGCGCTTCGACCGCGCCGTCGGTCAGCAATTGGCAAAGCGCAAAGCTCATATTCGCGGCGTTCAGGATCTCGGTCGCGGCGGCTCCGACAACGCGCGGCAGGCCCTGACCGCCAAACTCCGCCGGGTGGGGCAGGCTGGGCCAGCCCATTTCGACGCATTTGGCATAGGCGGTGTCAAACCCGTCAGGCAGGGTGACCTTGCCATTGGCGTAATGCGATCCGGCCTCATCGCCGGGCTTGTTCAAGGGCGCAATTTCTTCGCTGCAGAATTTGCCGAACTCTTCGAGGATGGCCTGAACGTCATCGAGGTCGAAATCGGCATAGGCGGGCAGGGCGGTCAGATCGGACCAGCCGCTGAGATGTTGGATATTAAAGGCGATATCCTGAACCGGGGCGCGAAAGCTCACGGGGTCTCTCCTTGGATTGGGGTCGGGGTTGTTTAGCGGGTGCGCGGGTCTGGCGCTATCGCGGTTAGAGACACATGATTTGCAGAAAGTGACAAATCGTGGAAAGTTACGTTATGTCCAATCGCTCTATCGCCCCGGTTCTGCCAACTGTGTCCCGCGCCTTTGTCCAGGATTGGCTGGATGCGTTGTATCGGCGATTTCCCGATGCTCAGGTGCGGTCTATGCTGCGTGAAAGCGGGATCAAAGCGGCTGATCCGGACGGGCGTGGGCGCGTGACGCATGATCAAATAACATTGCTTTATCAGATTGTTGTGGCTCAGACGGGTGATGAGATGATGGGGCTGTGGAGCCGGACGGTGCGGCCTGGTGCGCTCAAGCATCTATGTGCCTCGGTTCTGGGGGCCTCATCGCTTGCCGCGGCGCTTTATCGGTTTTCGACCTTTTGGAATTTGGTGCTGGATGATTGCCAGCTGATCCTTACCATGACTGACACTGAGGTGGTCTTGCAGATTGAGCCAGTGCAGGGGGCGGAGCTGTCGCGATTTGGGCAGATGTTGATTCTGAAACTGGCGCATGGGGTGGCGTCCTGGCTGGTGTTTCGTGAGATCCCGCTGGCGCGGGTCGGGTTTGCCTTTGAGCGGCCCGGATTTGCGCAGGATTACCCGGTTTTGTTCCCCGGACCGGTGCAATTTGGGGGGGCTGCCTCGCGTTTGGCCATTGCGGCAGAGCTGGGCGAGCTGCCGATTTCGCGGCAAGAGGCGGATATGAGGGCGTTTTTGCAACGCGCGCCGCGGGACTGGATCTTTACCGCGATGCGCGAACATGCGCTGCCCTTGCGGATCCGTGAAAGCCTGCTTTTGTCGGATCGTATGGGGCTGACCTTGGGCGAGGCGGCGGAGGAATTGCACGTAACGCCGCGTAGCCTGATCCGGCATTTGCGTGCCGAGGGGACCTCGTTTCAGGCCATCAAGGATGGGGTGCGGCGTGATCTGGCAATGCGAGATTTGGCGCAGGGAAAGAGCATCGAGGCTGTGTCGCAGGATACCGGATTTGCCAGCCCAGCGAGCTTTCACCGGGCGTTTTTGAGCTGGACAGGGGTGACGCCGGCGCAGTTTCGGGCGCAGTCGCAGGGGGGGGATGCCGAGTAAGACAGAGGTTTGCGCCCGACCCCGAGGGTGGGCGCGGTGCGGTTGGGTGCGTGTTTTGTATTGCCGAGACGGTAACGCATGTCGACAGGATATTAGAATTTGCGCCCGCCCTGGGGGGCGGGGTCGGGCGCAAACCGGATTGCGAGCAATCCGGGGAAACAGGTCAATGGCATTTGTAGGGTGCTAGCCCGCTGGCGGCGCGCCGGTTGTGGATCGGGTGATCAGAGTGGCGGCGACCTGGGTGACGGTCGGTGGCGTATCGGGGGCCTGCAGCCGGTCCAGCATGATCTGCGCAAGCTTGCGCCCAAGCTGATAGGGCGAGACGGCCATGGTGGTCAGTGGCGGGGTCGAGACAGCGGCATCCTGAACATCGTCAAAACCAACGATGGACACGTCATGCCCCGGGGTCTGCCCTATTTTCTGCAGGGCCAGCGAGGCCCCGATTGCCACCATGTCACCATTGCAAACAATCGCCGTTACCTCGGGATGGGCGGCGCGCAGGGCGACCATGGCCTCCATCCCCGACATCTTGTCATCCTCGGTGTCCCAGACCAGCGGTTCGGCCAGGCCGCGCTCTTGCATGACATCGCTGTATCCGGCAATGCGTTCGGTTCGTACGAAAGAGCGTGACTTGCCCCCCAGAAAGGCGATGTGGCGGTGGCCGAGATCGGCCAGATGCTCGGTCGCTTTGCGGGTGGCATCGGCGTCGCGAATGCCAACATGGTCAAAGGGTTCCGAGGGCAGATGGCGCAGGAAGGTCACGGTCGGGATGCCATGGGTGCGCAACAGATCATAGGTGGTGTCATCGGTGTCATCCGCAGGCACCCAAAGCAGCCCGCCCCGGGCATTGCGGATAAAGGCCTGAATGTTGCGGCGCTGGCGTTCGACATCATCACGGCTGTCGAGAACCGACACGAGGAACCCTTCGGCCTCGAGCAGGTCGCTGACCCCGCTGATCACCTCGGCGTTGAACGGGTTGGCGATCTGGTGAATGACCAGCCCAATCTCGCGATTGATACCCGACCGCATCGAGGCGGCCCGCCCGTCGGGCACGTAGTGCAGTTTATGCGCCGCCTCGAGAACCTTTTTGCGAGTCGCATCGGAAATCCGACCCGCCCCGCGCATCACCTGAGATGCGGTGGCGGTCGAGACTCCTGCCTCTTTCGCGACGGTTTCCAGTTTCGGTTTGCGTGCCATGGGCCTGTTTTTGGTGCAGCGATTAACCAATGACACAAAGGTTTGGCTGGTTTTTTAGCGCTTTTCAAGCTGCGGGTTCAGGTTTTCGCCCAAAAAAACGTCAAAAAGGGAATTGACAGAAGGTATAACGTTATACCAATCTTTAACCAGAGACTCACCACGGCCCCTTTGTCCTAGGTGCCCTGAGGCGGAGTCCGCATTCTTGGAAATGCATCTTTGGGAGGATGACATGACGCACAGATTTAAACTGGCCGGGGCAGCAGCCTTGGCTCTCACCATGGGCGCGAGCGTTGCTCAAGCGGATGTTCTGTTCTGGTCGACGCAAGCCAAACCTGTTGAGGAGGCGCAGGCGATGCGCGAGCAGGTGCTGGGCAATTTCAGCGACAAAGTGGATTATCAGCCCAATGATGGCGGCCCCTGGCTGACCCGTCTGCAGGCGGAATTGCAGGCCGGGTCGGGCACCATTGGTGTGCTGGGCGCGCTGCATGGCGATTTCTCGGCGATGGACCCGGAAAACCTGGTTGATTTGAGCGATCTGGGCGTGATGAGCTCTTCTGACACGTTCAATAACCTGGCCAAGCTGGGCACCGATGATGCGCAATACATCCCTTGGATGCAGGCAAGCTATATTATGGCGGCCAACAAGAAGGCGCTTGAGCACCTGCCAGAGGGCGCAGATATTGACGCGCTGACCTATGAGCAGCTAATCGCCTGGGCGGCCAATGTGCATGAGGCGACGGGTGAAGCGAAATTCGGCTTTCCTGCTGGTCCAAAAGGGCTGAAGCACCGTTTCTTCCAAGGGTATTTGTACCCATCCTATACCAACGGCGTTGTGCGCACCTTTGCCTCTGACGCGGCGGTCACTGCTTGGGAAGATTTCCGCAAGCTTTGGGCGCATACAAACCCGGCCTCGACCAACTTCTCCTTCCTTCAGGAACAGCTGCTGAGCGAAGATGTCTGGATCGCGTTTGACCACACCTCGCGTCTGGCGCAGGCGTTTAATGAACGTCCCGATGATTTCGTTGCTTTCCCAGCCCCCGCTGGCCCAACCGGTCGTGGGTTCATGCCTGTGATTGCCGGTGTGGCAATCCCGAAAACCGCGCCTGATATGGATGCCGCCAAAGCGCTGGTTGCCCATATGCTCAAGCCGGAAACCCAGATTGCGACGCTGAAAGCAACCAACTTCTTCCCGGTTGTTGATGTGGCGCTGCCTGATGATCTGCCGCCTGCCGTTCAGGCTGCCGGTGGTGCCGTGGCCAAGATGAGCGGCGCGGCTGATGCCAATCCGGGTCTGCTGCCTGCGGGTCTGGGCTCCAAAGGCGGTGACTTCAACCGTGTCTTTGTCGACGCGTTTGAGCGCATTGTTCTGGCCAATCAGGACATCCGCACCGTTCTGGATGACCAGAAAGGCGCATTGGAAGCGATCATGAACGAAACCGGTGCGCCCTGCTGGGCCCCGGATGCACCTTCCGAAGGTGCTTGCCCGGTTGAATAAACCCGTGCAGCGTCCGGGTCAGAGATGACCCGGACACCCCACCCTGACAATCTGAACTGACCACAGGAGCAGCGCCATGAATGCGCGGTACCTCCCTTACCTATTGATCCTGCCCGTGACGCTGTTCCTGTGCCTTTTCTTTCTCTACCCGTTTATTCTGGTGGCACAGCAAGCGTTTAGCGTCGATGGCGGCTGGAGTTTGAAGAACTTCGAAGACGTGATCGGTTATTGGAAATTCCCGATCTCTTTCCAAAACACCATGTTGTTGGCCGCCGCGGTTGTGCCGGTGCAACTGGCCCTGGCGCTGCTGATGGCCACCATGGTCAACCGTATGAAAAAGGGTCGTGATCTGATCCTTTATGTCTGGACGATCCCGCTGGGGATTTCCGATTTGGCGGCAGGGATCATCTGGCTCGCGATCTTTGAGCAATCCGGCTTCCTCAACTCGATGATGCAGGCGGTTGGCGCCATTGACCGGCCGACCAATTTCCTGAGCTATCAGAACCCCGGCATCGTGTTCCTGGCCATTGCCCTGGCCGAGATCTGGCGCGCAACTGCGATCATGCTGGTGATCCTTGTGGCGGGTATCGGATTGATCCCCAAGGAATATTATGAGGCTGCCGAGGTCTTTGGGGCGTCACCTTGGAAACGCTTTACCCGTGTCACACTACCTTTGCTGCGCCCCAGTTTGCAGACCGCTTTGGTGCTGCGCGTGATCCTCGCCTTTGAGATCTTTGCCGTTGTTGCGGCGCTGGGCGGCACCCTGTTCCCGGTCCTTATGGGCGAAACCTATGCCTATCAGTTTGACCTGCTCAACAATGGTGCGGCGGCGGCGATGGCGCTGATCATCCTCGCGATTTCCATCGCCTTCACCCTGATCATCATGCGCGCCCTGCGTGTCCCGAAAGGAGCCACGATATGAACGCTCAAACCCAATCCAGCGGGCGGTTCCTTTATACCGCCTCGGTCATTCTGCTCTGCGCCTGGGTTATCGTTCCGCTGTATTTCCTGCTGATCAACACGCTCAGCTCGCCAGATACGGTGAACAGTTTCCCCAAGAGTTTCGTTCCGGAATTCGACCTGGGCTCGCTGCAATTCTTTGCTGGGTTTGCCGGGATGCTGACCGCGCTCAAGAATTCGATCCTGGTGGCGGGCATGACCATGATCATGTCGATCCTGATTGGCGCGCCTGCGGGTTATGCCCTGTCGCGGTTCGACTTTCCCGGCAAAGGATTGTTCCGTCTGTTGATCCTGCTGACGCGGGCCTTTCCCTTGCCCTTGCTGGCGCTGCCTTTGGCGGTGATGTTCATTCGCACCGGGCTGGACGACACTGTTTTCGGTCTCGCGCTGGTGCATACAACATTGGCAATCCCCTTCTCGGTGCTGATCACCTTCTCTCTCTTCTCGGGCATCCCGCTTGAGCTGGAAGAGGCGGCCTGGACCCTGGGTTGCACGCGTCTGACCGCCTTTACCAAGGTTGTTTTGCCGCTGATCCTGCCCGGCATCACCGCATCGGCGATCTTTGCCTTTGTCATCTCATGGAACGAAGTCTTTGCGGCGGCGGTTCTCACAATCGAAAACCGCACCCTGACCGCCTTCCTTTTGCAAAACCTCGACACCTCCCCGCTGCATCTGAAATTCGCCGGTGGCTTCATCCTTGTTGTGCCCGCGCTGATCTTCATCTTTGCCGTTCGCAAATACCTGTTTGCGATGTGGGGCATCGCCAACCGCTAAGCCGGAGACTGAAATGGCTGTTATCGAAATCAAAAACGTCGCCAAGCGGTTTGGGGAATACCAGGCGCTGCATGACATCAACCTCACCATTGCGGATCAGGAATTCATGGTGCTGCTCGGGGCTTCGGGCTGCGGGAAATCCACCCTGCTGCGCATCATTGCAGGGCTGGAAACCGCCACAGAGGGCGAGGTCTGGATCGGTGGCAAACGCATTGACCACCTGCCGCCCAAAGATCGCGGCATCGCCATGGTGTTTCAGAACTATGCGGTGTTTCCGCATCTGACTGTGTTCGAAAATATCGGCTTTGGTTTGCGGATGCAAAAACTGCCCAATGATGAGGTGACGCGCCGGGTCGAGCGCACTGCCGGGCTGATGCATATCGACCAGTTGCTGAAACGCTATTCCGGTGAATTGTCCGGCGGTCAGCGCCAGCGTGTTGCCGTGGCCCGCGCGCTCGCGATGGAACCTGATGTGATCCTGATGGATGAGCCGCTGTCCAACCTTGATGCGCTGTTGCGCATGGAGATGCGTGCCGAGCTCAAGGGCGTGCTGGCTGAAAGCAACACCACTGCGATTTACGTGACCCATGATCAGGTCGAAGCCATGTCCATGGCCGACCGCATCAGCGTCATGCATGAGGGGCGGATTGTACAGGCGGCGTCGCCCATCGATGTCTATCGCGATCCGGCAGAGCGGTTTGTGGCGGGCTTTATCGGCAACCCGCCGATGAATTTCCTCGATGCCACACCGCAAGGGGCGGGGCAGTTTCTGGTGGCCGGGCAGAGCTTTGCCGGGCCGTCGGCCAACAAGCCGCTGGAATTTGCCATTCGCCCCGAGGATATGACCCTGTCTGAAACCGGGCTCACCGCTACGGCCAAAGTGGTCGAGCCGCTGGGCGCGCATTTGCTGGTGACCTGCGAGGTTGAGGGTAAGCTGTTTCGCGCCGTGCTGGATAGTGATCTGCGAGTCTCCATGGGTGACACGCTGACCCTGGCCCCGATGCAGGACCGCATCCGCTGGTTCGACCCTGACACACAAATCGCCGTCAAATGACGATCAAGGATACAGATAACATGCAATCGCTCTTGCAAAACGCGTCAGAGATTCTGCGCGAAAACGATCTTGGCACCTATACGGTTCCGACCCATGGGCTTTATCCGTTCCAATGGAATTGGGACAGCTGCCTGACTGCGCTGGGGCAGGCCTATTTTGATGAGGAACGCGCCTGGCGCGAGATCGAGACCTTGTTTGCCCATCAATGGGAGGACGGGATGGTGCCGCATATCATCTTCCATAAGGAAGATGATGGCTATTTCCCCGGCCCCGATGTCTGGGCCACGGGGCGCGATGTGCCTACATCCGGGATCACCCAGCCCGCCGTGGCCGGGTTTGCGATCAAGCGCCTGTTTGATCGGGCCAAGGATCGCGAGCTGGCCGATGCCAAGGCCCGCGCGCTGCTGCCAAAGGTCAAGGCCTGGCATGATTGGTTCTTTGCCAATCGCGATCCGCAAGGCACTGGGCTTGTGGCCATCCTGCATCCTTGGGAATCCGGGCGCGACAACTCGGTTGATTGGGATGCGGCCTTTGAGAGGGTGCCGACCGACGGCGTCTTGCCCTTTATCCGCCGTGATCTGCAACATGCGGATGCGGATCACCGCCCAACCCAGGCGCAATATGAGCGGTATATCTGGCTGGTGCAACTGTTCCGCAGCCTGGACTGGGACAACTCCAAACTGCATGATGCTTCGCCGTTTCAGGTTGTTGACCCTGGCTTTAACGGGATCTTGCTTCGCTCTTGCATGGATCTGGCGGATTTGGCTGATGCTTTGGGCGAGGTGGAGGTCGCTGAAAGCTCGCGCGCGCAGGCTGGCAAAGGGATCGCGGCCATGGACACGCTGTGGAGCGATGCGCATGGGCAGTATCTCTGTCAGGATCGGGTGCTGGGCGAGCTGATCGACAGCCCCTCGGTCGGTGGTTTGCTGGCGGCTTTTGCCCAGATCCCGTCCGAGCGCGCCGCCATCATCGCCGAGCGGATCACAAAGATCGCGGAGCTGGTCAATTATCTGGTGCCAAGCCACGATCCGGCCTCGTCTGATTATGATGGCAAGCGCTACTGGCGTGGTCCCGCCTGGTTGATCGTGAATTACATGATCAGCGACGGGCTCAGCCGCGCTGGGCAAACGGCGGTGGCACAGCGCATCGCGCAGAGCAGCGTCAAACTGATCGAGCAAAGCGGGTTCGCCGAATATTATGATCCCAAAAGCGGGGAGCCCTGCGGAGGGACGCGTTTTACCTGGACGGCGGCTATGGTGATCGAGTTCATTTCACAGACGCAGTTGGAGTGACACACGCGGAATCAAGGCCCTTGGGCCGCCGCGTGATCGCCGTCCCGCCCCCCGGGATGGCGATTTTGGCACGTTTTGGTGAACACGGATGTAGGATAGAATTTTGCTGGGATAAAGTGGCAGAAACGGAAGTTTCATCGCCAACCCGCGGGACGACGATCACACGTCTAAGCTTTCCAATTCATCGCGAAGAAAAAGGGCCAAGCGGCCCCTTTTCACATCCAGCTCTTTGACGAGCTTTAGAAAAACGCTTGAAGCCCGGTCTGCGCACGGCCCAGGATCAAGGCGTGCACATCATGGGTGCCTTCATAGGTGTTCACCGTTTCCAGGTTCACCATGTGACGGATGACGTGGAATTCCTGGCTGATGCCGTTGCCGCCATGCATGTCGCGGGCGTGGCGCGCGATCTCAAGGGCTTTGCCGCAATTGTTGCGCTTGACGATCGAGATCATCTCGGGCGCGGCCTGGGCTTCGTCCATCAGGCGGCCAACGCGCAGCGAGGCTTGCAAGCCAAGCGCAATTTCGGTCTGCATATTGGCCAGTTTCAGCTGGAACAGCTGCGTTTGCGCCAGTGGTTTGCCGAATTGTTTGCGGTCCAAACCATATTGCAAGGCGCGATGCCAGCAATCTTCGGCGGCCCCCATGGCCCCCCAGCTGATGCCATAACGGGCGCGGTTGAGACAGCCAAACGGGCCTTTCAAACCAGATACATTCGGCAGCAGGGCGTCTTCGGAGACTTCGACATTGTCCATAACAATCTCGCCGGTGATTGAGGCGCGCAGGGATTGTTTGCCTTCAATCTTGGGCGCGCTCAGGCCCTTCATGCCTTTTTCCAGCACAAAGCCCTTGATCTTGCCATCATGCCCGTCGGATTTCGCCCAGACCACAAAGACATCGGCGATGGGCGCGTTGGAAATCCACATCTTGGTGCCGTTCAGTACATAGCCGCCATCCACCTTTTTGGCGGTGGTCTTCATGCTGCCCGGGTCTGACCCTGCATCCGGCTCGGTCAGGCCAAAGCAGCCGATATATTCGCCGCTGGCCAGTTTGGGCAGATATTTCTGGCGCTGCTCCGGGGTGCCATAGGCATAGATGGGATACATCACCAGCGAGCTTTGCACAGACATCATCGAGCGATAGCCGCTATCCACACGCTCAACCTCGCGCGCCACAAGACCATAGGCGACATAGCCCGCACCCAGCCCGCCATATTCCTCGGGGATGGTGGTGCCGAGCAGGCCCATCTCACCCATTTCGCGGAAAATCTCGGGGTCGGTTTCCTCTTTGGCAAAGGCGTCGGTCACCCGCGCCATCAGCTTGTCCTGCGCATAGGCCTTGGCGCTGTCGCGGATCATGCGCTCGTCTTCTTGCAGCTGGTTTTCCATCAAGAAGGGATCTTCCCAGGAAAAGCTGGACAAGCCGGGTTGCGATTGGGGCGACAGATCTAAGGACATGGTGGGGCCTTTCGGAATTTCGGGTTTATCATGACATAAACGCAGCAATCTGGACCTCAAAACAAAATTCTGGCATGAGTTCATTCCGAAAAGGAATGATATGTCCCTGTCACGCCGCCATTTGCCGCCCTTGTCCTGGCTCACCGCCTTTGAAGCTGTGGCTCGGTTGGGCTCGGTCACGGATGCGGCGCATGAGCTGGACCTGACCCAAAGCGCCGTCAGCCGCCAGATTGCCAAGCTTGAGGCGCTGACAGGGCGCGTGCTTTTTGAGCGTGATCGCAAGAGGTTGCGGGTCACGGCGCGGGGGGCGGCCTATGCAGCCGAGGTGCGCGGGGCGTTGGCACAGATCCAGACCGCGACGATTGCCTTGCAGACAAACCCCGATGGTGGCGCGTTGAACCTGGCCTGTTTGCCCAGTCTGGGCACCCATTGGCTGGCCCCGCGCCTGCCGGGGTTTTTGCGACAGCATCCGGGGATCAGCGTGAACATGTCGACCCGCCTCGCCCCGTTTGATTTTGCAGAGCAAAACTTTCACGCCGCGATTCTGCACGGGCAGGGCGGTTGGCCGGGGGTAGAGGTGCTCAAGCTGTGGGATGAGCACATGATCGCCGTGGCGACACCGGACCTGTTGGCGCAGAACGAGATGGCGCATCTGCCACGCCTGCAAATCGAAACGCGCCCCGATGCCTGGCCCAGCTGGTTTGAAACGCAATCCCTGCCAGCGCCGGGTCGTCCAGCCATGGTGGTGGATCAGTTTGGCACCATGCTGCGCGCCGCCCAAGCGGGCTTGGGCGTGGCGCTGGTGCCTGACTATCTGGCGCGGCCCGAAGCATTGCCGGACGGGTTGCAGATTGCCAAAGACACACAGCCCGTGGCGGTCGGCGCATATTATCTGCTTTGGCCGGAGGCGCGGGCGGATTACCCGGCCTTGGTGGCCTTTCGCGATTGGTTGACCGAAGCCAGCGCCGAACGCTTTACGCTTTGAGCCGATAGCCCCGGTTGAACCAGACCCAAGCCAGTGTGCAAGCGGCCAAGGTGGCCCCCAAAGCGACGACAAACCCAAGCACAGGCGAGCTGTCAGAGATTCCAAGAACACCCCAGCGCACCCCGTCGATCAGGTAAAAGACCGGGTTGAGATGGGTGATCTGGTACAGCACCGGCGGCAATGCCTCGACCGAATAAAAGGTGCCGGACAGGAACGCCAAAGGCGTGACGATAAAGTTGGTGATCGCGGCCATCTGGTCGAATTTGTTGGCGATGATCCCGGCCAACATGCCAAGCGCCGACAAAAACGCCGCGCCGATGATCACAAAGAGCAGTGCCACCAGCGGGTGAGCGGGCACTATGCCCAGCACCAGCCACTGCGCCAGCCCAATGGCAATGGCGACAATAATGCCCCGGGTGACGCCCCCTGCCAGATAACCCAGCACCAGTTCAAGCGCCGAAAGCGGCGGCATCAGCGTATCAACGATATTGCCTTGCACCTTGGTGATAACCAAAGAGCTGGAGGTATTGGCAAAGGCGTTCTGGATCACGGTCATCATCAGAATGCCGGGTGCGATAAAGGAAGAGAAAGGAACCCCCATCACATCACCGCGTTTCGACCCGATGGCGATGGTGAAAATCAGCATGAACAGCCCGGCCGTCACTAAAGGGGCCAGCAAGGTTTGCGTCCAGACATTGAGGAATCGCAGGATCTCGCGCTTGGCCAGGGTTTGCAGCCCAAGCCAGTTCACGGCTCCAAAACGTCGATTTCCGGGCTGAAAGCTAGGATTTTGCAGATTCGACTGTGACATTGCGGCCTCTTGGTTTCTGGGCCGCCTTGTAACTTGTTTCGCAATGATTAGAATAGGGCGAACTCAATAAACGACAGGCGGTCCCAAGGGGGGCCGCTTTTTCAGTGGGAATATGCGATGTCCTGGACCGATGAACGCGTCGAGCTGCTCAAAAAGATGTGGGGAGAAGGTCAATCTGCCAGCCAGATTGCCAAGGAACTCGGCGGGGTGACCCGCAATGCGGTGATCGGCAAGGTGCATCGTCTGGGCCTGTCCAACCGCGCCGGTTCCGGTGGTGGCGACGCCAAGGCCAAAGCCAAGGCAGAGCCAAAGCCCAAGCCAGCACCAAAGCCCAAGGCCGAAGCTGCGCCCAAGCCAAAACCAGCGCCCAAGCCCGAGCCAGCAGCGGCCGCTCCGGCGGCTCCGGCCCCTGTGCCCGCGCGCAAGCAGATCATTCCAGCGGGCCAACCGCTGCCACCCCAGCCATCGGCCAACGAAATCTCTCCCGAGGCTCTGGCCCGCGTGAGCGAGGTCGAGAAGAAAGCCAAGAAGCTGACATTGATGGAGCTGACCGAGCGGACCTGCAAATGGCCCGTGGGTGACCCGGCCACCGATGATTTCTGGTTCTGTGGTCTGCCCGTCCAGCAAGGCAAACCCTATTGCGAGGCCCATGTCGGCGTCGCCTTCCAACCCATGAGCGCGCGTCGCGACCGTCGCCGCTGATTTTGGGTGACTGGGATGAACGAGGGCGCACAAGGTTGCGCCCTTTTTTGTTGCTCTACTTTATTCCGGTCTCGGCCGCCAAGACCATGAGGAACGCCCGTGTCAGCGGGTTTTCCACCTTGGTATCCGGCCAGATCGCTTGAACCGGGATCTCGGCCAATTTCCAATCGGAGAGGATCTCGACGAGGCTGCCGTCGCGCAGCTGCGCTTCGATATAGTGGCGCGGGGGGGAGGCGAGGGCCATGCCATTCACCGCCAGATCCACCATGGCCTCGATATTGTCGACCTTGAGCGCGCCGTATTGAAGCACGTCCCGCGTTTCCCCTGTGGCGGAGGTGAAACGCCGCTTTTCGGGGAGGTTGGCATGTTTGACCCAGGGGATTGTGGCCAGGTCATTGGGATGTTGGATCGGCTTGTGTCGGGCCAACAAATCGGGGGAGGCGACCAGCGCCCTTTGCATGGTCCAGATCCGGCGGCATTTCAGGGCGGAACTGTCCAGCGTGCCAACCCGCAGTGCCAGATCAATACGATCCGCAATCAGGTCATGCGCAGCATCGCTATAGGTTAAACGCAGGGCGACATCCGGGTTTTGCTGTTGAAAACGCGCCAGTGCGCAGCTGATGGGCGAGCGTAACAGTGAAACCGTGAGGGAAATATGAAGCGCGCCTTGAAGCTGTTCGGCACCAGAGGCCGCCCCCTGCATGCCGATATCCGCCATGTGGCGCATGGATTGCGCGGCCTCGGCCAAGCGCTGCCCGGCTTCGGTCAGGCTGAGCTTACGGGTGCTGCGATAGAGCAGGGGCGTGCCCAGCCGCTCCTCGAGCTGTTGCACATGGTAGGCGACCGAAGAGGGCGTCATTTCCAAGGCCCGCGCCGCACCTCGAAAGGAACCGCTGCTGGCAACCTCGGCGAAAACGCCCATGGATTTCAGGTGCTCAAGGCTCATTGCATCGCTTTGCCGAACAGTAAGATCAAATTGCAACATATTTTGTGCCAAAGCGCGGCGCAATAGAGTGCGCGGATGTCTGAACGGAGATCCCATGCCCAGCCTGCTGCCCATCGCTTTGTTTGCCTTTACCATGTCTTTTGTGCCCGGGCCGGTGAATGTGATCACCTTGGCCTCGGGGTTGCAAAACGGGGTGGCCAAGACCGTTGCCTTTGTCAGTGGCGCGACGATTGGCTTTGCCGGGCTGTTGCTGATCCTGGGGCTTGGGCTGGCGGCTTTGCCCGAGGGGGCGAGCGTGTTCACCGATGGGATGACCCTGGCCGGAGCCGCGTTGATCCTCTATATCGCGCTGCCTTTGTTTCGCGCCGACGCTTTGCAGCAGGGGGCTGACCAACCCGTTCCCGGGTTCCTGCAAGGGGCGCTGCTGCAATGGCTGAACCCCAAGGCGTGGGGGGCGATTCTGGCGGCGCTGTCGCTGTTCAACCTGCGCCCGGGCACCGCTGACCTCTATGTGGTCATCGCGCTTTGGTCGCTTTTGTGTTTCATCGGGGTGGGCGTCTGGGCGGTGTTCGGCGCACAACTGGCCCGCGTGATCCAAACCCCCGCCCAAATGCGCCTGCTCTGCCGCGCCATGGGATCGGTGCTGATCACCCTGGTAGGGCTGTTCCTGTGGCAATGGGCGCGCAGTTAATCTTTGCGCCCCACAAACCCGGTCAGCGCGGCGGCGGTGATGGCGGTAAAGACCCAGCCCAGCATTTGCGTTATCCACCCAGTCGCAAATCCGATCTTTCCCCACAAGCCACGGGCGGGGGAAGGAGCCCAGGCCGCCTCTTGCCCCAATGCATCCAGCGGGATGAAAAGGTCAAGCGCGTAGAGCGCGGCGTTGAAGGTGGTGTAATCCTGCGCGGTTTTACTTTCGTTCCATTCCTTCAAAGTGGGAGAAGCGACGTTATCTAGTTGGCCGTCAACCAACCCAACGTGCTCGATCCAGTCCGTAGACGTTAGTACAACGTCTGATGTCGGTGCCATTTGGTGAAGTTCATAGGCTCGAGAGTAAACAATCCAGTTGAAGGCAAACACCAGCAAAAAGAAAACAGTAGCTTTTATTAGGTCGGTCAGCCAATCGAAAAGCGAGGCAATCGAACTCGCCAGGCCGTTGCGAAGCATAACAAAGATCAAATTTACCTCTGTCGAGAGGCTAAAATCGACTGCAGCAAGTGCCTTTCTAAGCTCGGCGCTTCGCTCCCGCTTTTCACGTTCGAGGCGAACGATTCTGGCACTGAAAGGTTGACCATTTGCTGTAAGATGCCGCGCCAATTGCGTAAAGGGTTGCGGGTCAAAATCTTTGCCGTAGCTTTCTGGCAAATAAGCTTTGAAGAAAGGATCGCCTTTGCCAAATTCTCGTACAGTTGCAGAAAGTCCTGGTGGGATGTCGCGCTCCCACTTTTGATCCAACCAAGCCAAACGCTCCTCTAACGGCATCTCTCCAGTAGTGCGATCATAGCGAAACCCGTGCAGGATGAGTTTGTCGGCCATTTGCCAACTGGCCAGATCATCCTCTAATCGGGCGACATGGGCATCGGTGAGGTTGATGGTGCCGCTGACCTTTTCAACTCCACGCCAAAAGAACCCGGCTTTCACCCGCATCGCCTCGCCATCAAACCCTCCGTCAAATGTGCCGTCTACACAGATGAGGTTGCCACCAATGTCTGCCCGCACCAAGTCCACCCGCCCTGAGGCATAAAACCCTATGCTTAGGAAAAGGTCAGTTCGGATCGAAATGGAGTCTGCGGTCAACGCATCGCCGAAGGGGTTCGAGAACTCTCCACCGACGCAAGCCATTTGGCCGCCAATCCTTGTGTTAGTCAAAACTACTTGCCCTTTGGCGGAAAACCCTTCGCTTAGGAATAGGCTGTCTCCTATGGACATAGAATCGCCTACTAAGGCTACACCTGTGAGGTTTTCGAAACGCCCCCGGATACAAGCTACTTGGCCTACAATCTCGGCACGGGTCAAATTAACCCGCCCTCTGGCTTCAAACCCTTCGCCCAAGAAAAGACTGGCTCCGATTGATATGGCATTGGCAGCTATTGCATCACCTTCAAGGTTTTCAAAGGTACCGCCAGAGCAATCCACTTGCCCACCTATCGTAGCGTGCGACAAGTTCACCCGTCCTGCAGCAGAGAACCCGTCTCGAAAGAAAAGGCTGGCTTGCACATAGATGGAGTCAGCCATTATCGCGTCGCCCTCGGGATTTTCAAATCTCCCGCCCGAACAAGCAAATTGCCCGCCAATTTGCGCAGCGCTTAGGTCTATAGGTCCCTTGGATTCGAAGCCCTGACCTAACTGGATGTTGTGGTTAGTTTTGAGCCTGATGGCATCCAGCCCCGGCATATGACTGCCAGACAAATAGACCGCACCCAGATGTGCATCCCGAAGGAGCGGCGCTTGGTCCATGTTACAATCAAACAAAACCAGATCATTTCTGGTGTCACATCCTTCAAGATCCAGTCTGCCAGTGACCCAAGCTCCCGCAACCTTGACCGATTTCTCACTCACTCGGCACTTGGCGCAGCCACCCAGCACCACATGGCGGATCAGGGCGGCGCGGATGGTGTTTTCGTCGGTTGCGGTCTCGGGCACCTCATCCGCAAACCGGACGCCCCCCGAATGCGCCTCCTCAATCAACCGCTGCTCGGCAGCTGTCCAAGGCTCGTCGCCCTCAATCTCATCCAAAGTCACGGTATAATCACTCATCACGAAATCACTTTGCTCAAATCTCGCCCCCAGCCTAGCCGCCATACCCCGGCGCGCAACCAAAACCCTTTCCCCGCGCCGAACCTCGCGCTATTAGCCCTCGCATGGTTCAGAATCCGCCCGATCTCCGCCCCGATCTCGCCCCTCGTGCGCAACTTGGTGACACGCGCCGTGATGGCCAGCCCTCAATCGGCATGGTCTCGCTTGGTTGCCCCAAAGCGCTGGTGGATAGCGAACGTATCCTCACCCGGCTGCGCGCCGAGGGCTATGGAATTTCGCCCGATTACAGCGGTGCGGATGCGGTGATTGTGAACACCTGCGGGTTTCTGGACAGTGCCAAGGCCGAAAGCCTTGAGGCGATTGGCGAGGCGCTGAAGGAAAACGGCAAGGTGATTGTGACCGGCTGTTTGGGGGCGGACCCGGAATATATCACCGGCGTGCATCCCAAAGTGCAGGCGGTGACCGGGCCACATCAATATGAACAGGTGCTGGATGCGGTGCATGATGTGGTGCCGCCCGATCCGGACCCGTTTGTCGATCTGCTGCCCGCCTCAAGCGTCAGCCTGACGCCGCGCCATTTCAGCTATCTCAAGATCTCCGAGGGCTGTAATCACAAGTGCAAATTCTGCATCATCCCTGATATGCGCGGGCGCTTGGTGTCGCGCCCGCATAATGCCGTGATCCGCGAGGCGGAAAAGCTGGTTGAGGCAGGTGTGCAGGAACTGCTGGTGATCAGCCAGGATACCTCGGCCTATGGGGTGGATTTCAAGCGCGGTGTTCCGCCCGGCACGCGGCCAATGGACAAGCCGATCACGGCTTTGGCGCGCGATCTTGGGCAGCTTGGGGCCTGGGTGCGGTTGCACTATGTCTACCCCTATCCGCATGTGCGCGAGATCATTCCGCTGATGGCCGACGGGCTGATCCTGCCCTATCTGGATATCCCGTTCCAACATGCCCATCCCGAGACGTTGAAACGCATGGCGCGCCCGGCAGCGGCTGAGCGGACCTTGGACCGTATCGCGGAATGGCGTGACATTTGCCCCGACATCACCCTGCGCAGCACTTTTATCGTCGGCTATCCCGGCGAGACCGAGGGTGAGTTCCAGACCCTGCTGGATTGGCTGGACGAGGCGCAGCTCGACCGGGTTGGGTGTTTTCAGTACGAAAACGTCGATGGCGCGCGCTCAAACGATCTGCCCGATCATGTGCCCGAAGAGGTCAAGCAAGAGCGCTGGGATCGGTTCATGGAAAAGGCGCAGGCCATTTCCGAGGCGAAACTGGCGGCCAAGGTTGGTCAGGTGATGGATGTGATCGTGGATGATGTGGACGAGGATGGCATCGCCACCTGTCGCACCAAAGCAGACGCGCCAGAAATTGACGGTAACCTGTTCATTGATGAGGGCGCGGAGGCGTTGAAACCCGGCCAGATTGTCAAGGTTGAGGTGGATGAGGCCGGAGAATATGACCTTTGGGGGCGGTTGGTTTAACCTCCCCCTCCCCCTCCCGCTAGGGCAATTTTCTGCCCATCATAATTCTTAGACATAAGCTGCGTATTGGAACCCAGGTGGGAACACATATGTTTCTGCCATGAATTCGGATAAGAGTTTGACATGTATACAGATCAAACAGGCGAAGCGGTATTGAAAGCTTTGGCCGCGATGCCGCCCCGTCAAAGGCGCAAAGCGGCGCGGCGCTTGATTTACAAGAAATCCACGCGGCCTGAGGATTTGACCGAGCAGTTGATTGTGCTGGATGCGTTGGAAACGGACAGCGCTTTGACGTCCTTTGATCATTTCTATGCTCTGATTGCCGGGTCTCATAAGGTGATCGAGCAGGTGGATGTTGCGGTGGCCAAGGCGCGGTCTGAAAGGATGTGGTCGATCTGGCCCAAGGTGCGCGAAATGCCGGTCGGATACGGGTTGCGCAAGGATCGGACGCATCTGGTGTTTTCCTATCTGAATGTGGCCATGAACCTGGATCTTTTGGCCGGTGGCGTGCGGGCCAAAGATTGGGCAGAGGCGGCGATTGCTGAGGTGGACGGTTTGAACCCGCGCCAGATGACGCCCTACCTGTTCAACAGCAATAGCAACACGATCAAGGTGCTCGGCATCGCGGTCTTGTCCTGCCGCGATGAGCTTGAGCGCGTGTATGATCTGTCGCTCAGGCTGGTGTCTTATGGGATCGAGGTGAACAACCCGATCTTTTGGTGGGTCTTCAGCCGGTTTCAGTCACCCAAGCAGTTCAAGGATGTGAAAATCAGGGCGGCGTTTGGCTCGCACCGCAATACGATGCGACGGGTCTTTGCGATGGAGCAAGCCTGTCAAGCCACGACAGCTGACGCCAAAGTGTTGGCTTTGGAGCTGGTGGCAGACAGATGCATCGCGCAGGTCAACCCTGCACAAAAAGCAGCGCTTTTGGATGTCGTTAAGAATGAGCTTTTGACCTGAGAGAAATCTCGGTCGTCAGACCTGCTCTTCTTCCAGGTGCAGCTTCATATCGATCAGCACTTTTTGCAGGGCCAGCGTCTCTTTCAACAGGCGCTTGGCCTCATTGGCCGAGATGATCCCATCCTCGATGGATTGGTGATATTCCGCCATCAACATGCCAAAGCGTTGCGACAGGGCGATCACATCGGAATTAACACCGCCTTCGCTTTTGGAATTGCGCCGGGATTCGTCAAAATGCAGCGTGATCCCCTTGAGCTCGGCCAAGGCAGCTGTGACATGAGGGTATGACGCGGCCTCTTCCAGGGCGGCGACGGCATCAACGGGCATAAAGCGGTCTTCGTGTTCGGGATAGTCGGAGTAATAGCGGCCAAGGGTGGCCTTGGATTTCCCGGTCAGCTCACAGGCAGCCTCGATTCCCACATCTTTCACCAACGCTTCGATGTGTTTTTTCAGGTAACGACCCACTGATGCCATGCGATGTCCTCTTGTCCCGCGCGGTTCACGGGGAAGTGCCAAAGTTCTTTCCCATTACCGCTCTCAGTCAGAAATGTCATGTAGAAAACGTCACTAGTAAATAGGGTTTAGACGAGTTTCCGGTTCCCAGACCGGATTTTGTGCAGGGAAGGGCCGACTTTTATGGGTCTCTGGGTGTGCTTTGGTAAACCGCCCCTTCTCGTCCAACCAGTCGGCTCAGGTGTCTTGTTCCGCGACCCCCGGGGGATCTTCCCCAGAACAAGACCCTGAGCCTACAGGTTTTCCCGACGGATGACTTGCCCCTCAGACGCAGTTGCGGCACATGCTTGCACATGGCCAAATTGCACTTCCAATACTCGACAATGAATGCCGGCAAATCGACTTTGCTGTTGCAGGCTGCGCATAACTACAATGAGCGCGGGATGGAGACCTATTTGCTGACCGCGTCCTTTGATGATCGCGTTGGCACCGGGCAGATCGGTTCGCGGATTGGATTGGCGCGCGAGGCGGATTTGTTTGACGCAAGCACCGATCTTTTCGCCAAGATCGAAACACGGCTGAACCAGGGCGAGGTGGCTTGTATTTTCATCGACGAGGCGCAGTTTCTGTCCAAGGATCAGGTCTGGCAATTGGCGCGCGCCGTGGATGATCTGGGGGTTCCGGTCATGGCCTATGGGCTGCGCGTTGACTTCCGGGGAGAGCTGTTTCCCGGGTCGGCGGCCCTGCTGGCGCTGGCGGATGAGATGCGCGAAGTGCGCACCATTTGTCATTGTGGGCGCAAGGCGACTATGGTCGTGCGACAGGATGAAAACGGGCGGGTCTTGTTGGATGGTGAACAGGTTCAGATTGGCGGCAATGAGACCTATGTCAGCCTGTGCCGCAGGCATTGGCGTGAGGCGGTCTGGGACCGTGCGCCAAGCGGCGAAAAAGGGTGATGTGACATGACAGCCTTGCCCTTCCATACGCAGACCTTTTGGACCGGGCTGGTTGTCGCCATTGTCGGCTTTTTCAGTTCATTCCCGATCTTTCTGGCGGGGGTCGAGGCCATGGGGGCCTCGCCTACGCAGGCCGCTTCGGCGGTAATGGCCGGATCAATCAGCATGGGGCTGGCCGCAATCGTGCTGAGCCTCAGGTATCGCGTGCCGGCCAGTGTTGCCTGGTCAACGCCCGGCGCGGCCTTTCTGGCGGTGTCGGCTCCGGATGCGGCGGGGTTCGCTGGGGCGGTCGGGGCCTTTATCATTGCCGGTGTTCTGGGGGTTATTTCCGGGTTCTGGAAACCATTGGCGCGACTGGCCGCAGCAATTCCGGCCCCAATCACCATGGCGATGCTGTCGGGCGTATTGCTGTCGATCTGCTTGGTTCCGTTCAAAGCCTTGCCAGACGCGCCCATGGTCGCCCTGCCGATCATTGTGACCTGGTTCATCGTCGGACGGTTTTCGCGACTATTTGCGGTTCCGGCGGCGGTGGTGACCCTGTTTCTGCTGGTGCTGTGGCACAATTCGGGCCTGCCGCAGATCGACACTGTGGTGACCGATCCGGTGTTCGTCTGGCCGGTTTTCTCGCTATCGGCGGCTTTGGGTCTTGGCGTGCCGCTGTTCATTGTCACCATGGCGACCCAAAACCTGCCCGGTGTATCCGTCCTGCGGGCCAATGGCTATGAGCCCCCAGCCGGGCGGTTGTTCGCCACTGTCGGAGCATTCAGCGTGTTGAGCGCACCTTGGGGTGCGGCCTCGACCTGCGTTGCCGCGATCACTGCCGCTATGTGCTGCGATGAGAATGCCCATCCGGACAAGAGCCAACGATATATGGCGGCCGTTTGGGCTGGCGTATTCTATTGCGTGTTCGGGGTATTCGCTGCGGGCGTAACCAATCTTGCAGGCCTTGCCCCGCCCTTGGCTATGGGCGTTCTGGCGGGTGTGGCCTTGTTCAATGTATTTGCCAATTCAGCTGCAGCGGCCATCAGCGCTGAGGAAACCCGCGAAGAGGCGGCGCTGACCTTTGTTGTGACCGCATCCGGCATCACGCTGTTTGGGCTGGGCGCGGCGGTTTGGGGGTTGCTGATCGGTTGCCTGGTGCATGTGATCAAGCGCAGGCTCGCCTCCTGACTCTAGGCGCGTTCCACCAGAACAGACCCCACCGAATACCCGGCGCCAAAAGAACAGATCACCCCGCGATCCCCGGGCTGCAGATCATCCGAGTTCTGCGAAAAGGCGATGATCGACCCGGCCGATGACGTGTTGGCGTAATCCTGCAGGATATTGGGCTGCTCCCCATCTGCAGGCACACGGCCCAGCACCTTTTTACCAATGAAGTCGTTCATGGTCTTGTTGGCCTGATGCAGCCACATGCGCTTGAGATCCGAGGCCTCCCAACCGGTTTCATGCATGTGTTCCAGAATATGGTGCGAGACCATTGGCAGCACCTCTTTGAAAACCTTGCGCCCGTTCTGCATGAATTGCATGTCGCGGCGGTCTTCCATCTGGTCATGGGTGCGGCGCAGGAAGCCGTTATTGTTGCGGATATTATTCGAAAACTTGGTGGCGCAGCTGGTGGAGCGAATGGTGAAATGCGCGCCCTTGGCTTCTTCGTCGCGTTGGATGACAACGGCAGTGGCCACGTCGCCAAAGATAAAGTGGCAATCGCGGTCACGCCATTCCAGATGGCCCGAGCAGATCTCGGGATTGACCACCAGCGCCCGGCGCACCGAGCCCGAGCGCACCATATCCGCCGCCGCCTGAATGCCAAAAGTAGCCGAGGAACAGGCGACATTCATGTCAAAGGCAAAGCCTCCTGCACCCAGCAGGTTCTGGATCTCGATGGCAATGGCCGGGTAGGCGCGTTCATGGTTCGAGGCGGCGCAGATCACCAGATCAATGTCGGCACCGGTCAGCCCCGCCATTTCCAGCGCTTGGTTGGCTGCATCCACGCCCATTTCAGCCATGATGCCCGGCTCTTCATCGGCCCGGCAGGGTAACTTCGGATACATGCGATCCGGGTCCAGCACCCCGTCCTTGTCCATCACATAGCGGCGCTCGATCCCGGAGGCCGAGAAAATGAACTCCGGGCTGGAATGGCCCATGGCCTCAACTTTACCCGCGTCGATGTCATCGGAATGGGCCGCGTTCCAGCGATCGGCATAGGCGTTGAAGGCTATGACCAGCTCTTCGTTGCTGATGGATTGCTGCGGGGTGAACACCCCATGACCGGTGATCGCTGGCTGGTACATCCGAAGTCTCCTTTGGGCAAAGACGAAAACCCCAAGGAGGCCCCAAGGTCAAGCTTTGCCGCAAGGTCAGCTTGGGCGCAGAGCCGTCAATGCATGCGCGAACCGGCAGGAACCGGCTGATCCGGACGGGCCAGAACGATGTCGCCATTGTCATCGGAAAAGCCCAGCACCAGCACCTCGGACATAAAGGGGCCGATCTGGCGGGGCGGAAAATTGACCACGCCCATGATTTGTTTGCCGACCAGCCCTTCGGGCGTATAATGCGCGGTGATCTGGGCCGAGCTTTTCTTTTCCCCAATCTCAGCGCCGAAATCGATCCAGAGCTTGATCGCGGGCTTGCGTGCCTCGGGGAAAGGTTCGGCACGGATGATGGTGCCGACACGGATGTCGACGGCCAGAAAGTCGTCAAAGGTGATCTCAGCCATTGGCCAGCTCCTTGGATCGGTTGGTCGCGGCGGCGACGGTGGATTTGATCAGCGGCGGCAGGCCGGTGTCTCCGTTCATCAAGACCTCCAATCCCGCCTGCGTCGTGCCATTGGGCGAGGTCACGTTGATGCGCAGCTGTTCGGCGCTATCATCGCTTTGCATGGCCAGGGTGCCAGCTCCGGCAACCGTGGCCATGGCCAATTGCATGGCCAGATCAGTGCCCAAACCCTGCTCTTCGCCCGCCGCGGCAAGGCATTCAATCATGTGAAACACATAGGCCGGGCCCGAGCCGCTGACACCTGTGACGGCATCGATCTGGCCCTCATTGTCCAGACGCACCACCTGACCCACCGCGTCCAGCAGGCTTTCCGCCAGATCAAGATGGTCAGCGCTGGCATGGCTGTTGCCAATGATTGCCGTGATCCCCTGGCTGATTGCTGCGGGCGTGTTGGGCATGGCGCGCACGATAGGGGTTTCTGCGCCCAAAATACCCTCGTAATTGGCAATCGTCACACCGGCCGCAACCGAGACAAACAGCGTTTCACCATTGCCAAGCGCCTGCAGGCTTGGCAGGGCGTCGCCCATCATCTGCGGCTTGACCGCCACCAAAACAATCGCCGGATTGTCGGGCAATTCGGTGTTCAGATGCACGCCCTGCGCCTTGACCCAGTCCGATGGGTAAGGGTCCGTCACCCAAACCGACGTTGCAGGCAAGCCACGCGCCAGCCAGCCCTCCAACATGGCCGATCCCATCTTGCCACATCCCAACAGGACCAGACCGCGCTCTGCGATGACACCGTCTTTCATGCTTTCCCCCAAACTTTCCTGCCCAAGGCGTAGCCAAAGAAAAAGGGCACCGCAATGGCACCCTTTGGTTTCTTTGGGCTAAAAATATCCCGGGGAGTCCCAGGACGGGGCAGCGCCCCTAACCCCAGTCAGGCGCGGCCATAGGCCTCGGCGATGGCGACCTGCATGGATTCCTTGGCGGTCTTGTCTGTCCAGACCATCAGCTGGAAGGCGGGATAATAGCGTTCGGCGCTCAGGACCGCGGCGCTGATCATCGTGTCGATCTGTTCCGGGCTGGCCACATTGCCGCCGGCCAGAACCAAGCCGTATTTGTAAACCATCAGCTTTTGCGGGGCCCAGTAGCTGAAGGACCCAGCCCAGCATTGGTCATTGACCAGGTTCAGCCCCTCATGCAGCACATCGACCTTGTCGCTGGGCGGGTCCATGTCAAAGGTGCAGACCATGCGCAGTGTCTCATCGCCACCGGACCAGGCCAGGGTGATCGAGTAGGTGCGCCATTGCCCTTCGACCGCCATGGCGATCTGATCATCGGCCAGGCGTTCGAACTCCCAGTCATTATGCACCGCGATATGTTCGACAATGTCGATCGGGTGCAAGTCATCTGCAAGATAGTGCTCGGACAGAGACATGCTGCCACCTCATTCTGGTTATAGCGTTGTGAGGAAAAGGTTCCGCCAACGCTTGCTGACTGCTCTAGGGTCAGCGGACGCAGCCGCAGCCCTTACTAGATATGGTGCATGTGTAAGGGGTCGTAAGTAAAGCAATATTTTCCCTAACCCCACAATAAGTTGTGGATGGATTAAGGTTGTCCACAGAATATCGAGATATCCACAAGGGAATAAGTGAGTCCGGTCAGGATGTTAGACTCTGGCCCAGGCATGTGTGTTGAACCGCCGGAACCGTGCCCTTGGGCAGCACTTCAAACACCTTTTCCAGCAAAACCGCGTCGGAAAACATCAGCTGAAAGCGCCAGATGCCTTTCACCAGCTCGTGTTTATTGTCGAAGGTATAGAGGTTGACCCCGGTCTGCCCGGCCGCCATTGGCGCGGCCCAGCTTTGCCTTGTGATGTTGTTGGGACCCATGGGCGGATGTGTGACCACCATGCGCAGCCCGCGCATGCTGGTGTCTGGCTGCATCCGGGTGCGCAGCCCAAAGCTCAGGCCAAGATGGGCCGGAACTTCGGTCGTGGTCACATCAATCTCGCGGTTTTGGTCGATGAGGTTCAGCACGCCCGAGGCGGTTTCAGGCGCATCGATCTGGCCATTGGTCTCGACATCGCAGATCACGCCGAAATCCAGCATTTCGACCGGGGATTGCTGCGCCTGCGCGTGCGTCGCGACCAGGGCAGACATCAGAATAAAACAGCACAGGCGCATGGTGAGACCTCAAAGAACACGTTGAAGGAACTATCGGCGTCTGTGCCGAGAAAGGAAAGCTGGCAGTTCTGGATTGGGCAAATGCAGGCAAAACCATGCCAAAGAAAAACCCCCGGCTCAGGCGAACCGGGGGTTAAATGGTCACATCGCAGAGGACTTAGCCGATTGCGACGGCTTTCACGTCTTCGTCGATGTAAGGGATATACTGCTCGAAATTGTTGGAGAACATTTCGACCAGTTTCGCGGCCTGTGCGTCATAGGCCTCTTTGTCGTCCCAGGTTTTGCGCGGATCCAGCAGCAGCTCGGCCACACCTTCAACGGCGACAGGAACCTCAAAGCCAAAGTTCGGGTCCTTGCGGTATTCGGCATTGTTGAGCGAGCCATTCAGAGCCGCGTGCAGCAGGGCACGGGTGGCGCGGATCGGCATACGTGAGCCTTCGCCATAGGCCCCACCGGTCCAGCCGGTGTTGACCAGCCAGCAGGTTGCACCGTGCTTGGCGATTTTTTCGCGCAGCAGGTTGCCATAGGCCTCGGGACGGCGCGGCATGAAAGGCGCACCAAAGCAGGTCGAGAATGTGGGTTCAGGCTCGGTCACGCCACGTTCGGTGCCCGCCACCTTCGAGGTGAAGCCGGACAGGAAGTGATACATGGCCTGCGCCGGGGTCAGACGCGCGATCGGAGGCAGAACACCAAAGGCATCACAGGTCAGCATGATGATGTTCTTGGGGTGACCACCCAGCGCGGTTTTCGACGCATTGTCGATGTAATGCAGCGGGTAGGCGCAGCGCATATTGGCGGTCAGGCTGTCATCTTTGAAGTCGAGATCGCGTGTCTCTTCGTCATAGATCATATTCTCGATCACGGTGCCGAATTTCTCGGTGGTGGCGTAGATCTCAGGCTCGGCCTCGGGCGACAGGTTGATGGTTTTGGCATAGCAGCCGCCTTCGAAGTTGAAGGTGCCACGATCCGACCAACCATGTTCGTCGTCACCGATCAGCACGCGCTCGGGATCAGCGGACAGGGTGGTTTTGCCGGTGCCGGACAGGCCAAAGAACACAGCCGTATCGACCGGATTGCCAACGGCGTGGTTGGCAGAGCAGTGCATCGCCATGATGCCTTTGCCCGGCAGGATGTAGTTCAGCAGGGTAAAGACCGATTTCTTGTTCTCACCGGCATATTCGGTGTTGGCGATCAGGATGGTCTTTTTGTCAAAGTTCATCGCGATCACGGTTTCGGTGCGGCAGCCGTGCTTTTCCGGGGTCGCTTTGAAGCTTGGGCAGTTGATGATTGTCCAATCCGCTTCGAACGTGTCCAGATCTTCGCGATCCGGGCGGCGCAGCATGTGGCGGATGAACAGGTTGTGCCAGGCCAGTTCGGATACGACACGCACGTCGATGGCATTGGCGGGGTCAGCACCGCCAACCAGATCCTGAACGTAGTAATCCTTGCCCTTCATATGCTCGAGCATATCAGCATGCAGAGCGTCGAACCCTTCGGGTGTCATCGGGGCGTTGTTGTCCCACCAGATGCTGTCGGCAACGCTGTCGGTTTTGACGATGAATTTATCTTTGGGGGAGCGGCCGGTGAATTTGCCAGTGGTCACCAGGAAGGAACCACCCTTGCCCAGAGACCCTTCGCCCCGTTTCAGGGCCGCTTCGATCAAAGCGGGCTCCATGAGGTTGTAATAGACATTGCCCAACCCTTCGATCCCTTGATCTTCGAGGCGGAATTGCGGGTTTACCCGTCCAAATGTCATTTGCGTAGCTCCTGTAGCGCGCTGTCTTGGTAAGAATCTTGCGGCTGGGGGCCGCAATGTGACAGCTCCTTAACACGTCGCTTTCAGCTATGAACAGGACGCAAAAGCGCAGTTAGCGCAACCATATGAAAGTTTAGCGATACCATGGCGAAACCCTGCCGGTCGTTAACGAAGATAGGGTCAGATGTTTGCGCCCACATGCTCAACCCTGAGGCAATAAATGTGAGGCATTTTGGTCATTCATTAACAGATTTCGTCCGAAATGTGGCAATGAAGCCTGCCTGATTCGCACTTGGGGATTGTTGTAAAGCACTAAATACCCCATACTGGCGAAAAAAAGCAGGCAACCAGAGCAGTATAAGGAATGCCCCATGTCAAAAATCGCCCTAGTGGACGATGACAGGAATATCCTGACATCGGTTTCGATGACTCTTGAGGCTGAGGGTTTCGAAGTAGAGACATATAATGACGGTCAAGCAGCGCTTGATGCGTTTAACAAAAAGATGCCCGATATGGCCGTCTTTGACATCAAAATGCCGCGCATGGATGGCATGGATCTGTTGCAGCGCGTGCGTCAGAAATCCAAGATGCCGGTCATTTTCCTGACCTCCAAAGACGATGAGATCGACGAGGTTCTGGGTCTGCGCATGGGCGCGGATGACTATGTTAAAAAGCCTTTCAGCCAGCGCCTGTTGGTCGAACGCATCCGCGCGCTGCTGCGCCGCCAAGAGGCTGTGGCCGGTGACGTTGTTGGCGACACCGAAGAGACCAAGCTGATGACGCGCGGTTCGCTCACCATGGATCCGCTGCGCCATGCGGTGACCTGGAAGGGCAATGATGTGTCCCTGACCGTGACCGAATTCCTGCTGTTGCAGGCCCTGGCTCAGCGTCCGGGTTTCGTCAAATCGCGCGACCAGCTGATGGACGTTGCCTATGACGATCAGGTCTATGTCGACGACCGCACCATCGACAGCCACATCAAACGTCTGCGCAAAAAGATGCGCACCGCGGATAATGAGTTTTCAGCAATCGAAACGCTGTACGGTATCGGATACCGATATAACGAAGAGTAAGTAATGGCCTTGGCCGAACGTATGACCAGTGGCGGCGGCGACGAGGATCGCCGCGATGCCGATGTTGTCTTGGGTGATGATTGGATCGCCCCGGACAGCACGGTTGAGAAAGAATTGCGCGACAGTCGCGCGCGGCGTTCTTTGTTTTCGCTCAACCGCTCTCCTCTGACCCGTAAGATCATCACGTTTAACCTGATTGCGTTGAACGTGCTGGTCGCGGGTATTTTGTGGATGAATTCCTCGCGCGACACGCTGGCTATCCAACACGCCAATGCATTGCAGTCCGAGGTTGAGCTGATCGCGGATATCTTTGAGGCGCAGCTGCCGCAGGGCGCACCGGTCAATCTGGCGACCTCGGACGGGATCGATATTGAAAGCACCATCGCCGGGATCGAGCTGCGCCGGGGTGCGCAGCTGTTGGTCTATGATACCGGCAATTTCCTGGTGGGCGAGGCAACGGGCGCAATGGCTCCGATTCTGAACGCCATTGATGATGACAATCAGCCCACGGTCATTTCGAATTTCCTGCATCAGATCTGGCAATCGGTGGCCGGCCTGGCGACCTATTTTTCACAAGAGCCCGAGCTGGTCCTTGAGGATAAGATGCGCCGTTTGATCGAAAACGGCGACCCGGCTTTGACCCGCGTGATCGAGGGCAAGGCCGCCGATGGCAGCTCGCTTTTCAACGCGGTGTCGCCGATCCGGCAGGGGGATACGATCATCGGTACCGTGGCGCTGGTCTCGCAGGCGCGCGAGATTGATGCCGCTGTCTCCGCCTCGCAAGAGCAGGTGCTGCAAGTCTTTGTTATCGCGACGCTCTTTTCCATTGGTCTGAGCCTTGTCCTGGCCTCAACCATCGCCAACCCGATCTCGGACCTCGCGGATGCGGCTGAGATTGGCCGTGACCGACACCGTCGCAATGTGGCTCCGGGGCGCATTCGCATTCCGGATTTGACCGCGCGTCCCGATGAAATCGGGCGCCTGTCGGGCGCATTGCGTGGCATGGTGAGCGCGCTTTATGACCGGATCGACAGCAATGAACAATTCGCTGCGGATGTGGCGCATGAGATCAAGAACCCGCTGGCCTCACTGCGCTCGGCGGTTGGATCACTGCGCATGGTCAAAAAGGAAGAACATCGCACCAAGCTCTTGGATGTGATCGACCATGATGTGCGCCGACTCGACCGTTTGGTCAGTGATATTTCCAACGCCTCGCGTCTGGATTCCGAGCTGGTCAAGGAAGAGGAACAAGAATTCAACCTGATGGAAATGGTGGGCAATATCACCGAATTCCTCGGTCAGGATGCCGAGCAAAAGGGCATCGAATTCATCACCGATCTGCCGGGGCGTCCGATTTCCATTCACGGGTTGGAGCCGCGCCTTGCGCAGGTTTTCGTCAACCTCATCACCAACGCGATCAGCTTTTGCGAAGACGGTGATGCCATCCGCGTCTGGGCGCGTCGGCGCGATAACCGCGTGCTGGTTGTTGTCGAAGATACCGGGCCGGGCATTCCCGAAGAGGCGTTGGCGAAGATCTTCAAACGCTTCTACACCTCGCGCCCGCAATCTGATTTTGGCAATAACTCCGGCCTCGGCCTTGCGATTTCCAAACAAATCGTTGAGGCGCATGGCGGGGTGATCTGGGCGGAAAATATCCGCCCGACCGAAGCTGACGTCACCTCGGAACCGCTGGGCGCGCGTTTTGTGGTTGGCCTGCCGCTCTGATCCATGCCTGACCAAGACCCGCTGAACCTGCATGCTAACGCTGTTGCCGTGCAGGGGCGTGGGTTGCTGATCAAAGGCGGATCGGGATCAGGTAAATCCGGGCTGACATTGTCGCTGATGGCGCTGGGTGCCAGCCTTGTTGCGGATGATCGCACAATCGTGAGCCGGTCTGAGACGGGGCTGAACATGGCTCCACATCCCGAATTGGCCGGCCTGATCGAGGCGCGCGGGATCGGGTTACTGCATGCCGAATTCGCGAGCACCGCGCAAATGGTGGCGGTCCTGGATCTGGATCACGAAGAATGTGACCGTCTCCCTCCAGATCGCGATATTTCTTTACTTGGGGTTACTGTCCCCTTGCTTTTTAACTTTTCGTCTCCTTATTTCCCCGCAGGCCTTATTCAATTCCTGAAGGGCGGTCGGAGAGACACGTGACAGAGCATAGCAATCCTCAGCCAAATGCGCCGAGCCAACGGATTGTCCTTGTGACCGGCCCTGCCGGGGCAGGGCGCTCGACTGCGATCAATGCCCTTGAGGATCTGGGTTTTGAGGCCATTGATAATATCCCCCTCAGCCTCATTCCGCGTCTGATCGGTGGGACCGAGACGGGCGCGCAGCCTTTGGCGCTTGGGATAGATGCGCGCAACCGCGATTTTTCGATCGAGGGGTTGCTGGAACTGGCTGGGGTTCTGTCAGAGAAATCCGGACTGACTTGCGAGTTGCTTTACCTGGATAGTCTGCCGGACGTTTTGCAACGTCGCTATTCAGAAACCCGCCGCCGCCATCCTTTGGCCCCGGATGAAAGCCCCGCAGACGGGATTGCCCGTGAAATCGCGCTGCTTGAGGATGTCAAAGCCCGGGCTGATATTCTGCTGGATACCAGCGAGTTGACGGTTCACGAGTTGAAGGCAGAAATCGAAAACAGGTTTTCGACGGCAACCGGCCAGGGCATGGCGCTGTCCGTTCACTCGTTTTCCTACAAAAGAGGCCTGCCGCAGGGGCTGGATATGGTGTTTGACTGCCGCTTTCTACGCAATCCGCATTGGGACACCGAGCTGCGCGACTATACCGGGCTGGATCTTGGTGTTTTTGAATATGTTTCTGCGGATAAACGCTATGATGCGTTTGTTAAACATATTATGGAACTCTTGGCTGTGGTGCTGCCCGGCTGCGTGGACGAAGGCAAGGCGCATTTTTCCGTTGGTTTTGGCTGTACCGGCGGCAAACATCGCTCGGTTGCCTTGACGGAAGCTGTTGCAGCAGCCCTTGCAGAGAATGGCTGGCAGGTGTCAACTAGGCACCGCGAGCTGGAGCGGCGTGGGGTGCGATTCACCCCTGGTGCGCTCCCAAAGACGGAAAGAGAGGCGTCCGAGTGATCGGTATCGTGATCGTGGCACATGGCGGTTTGGCCGGAGAGTATCTGGCAGCGGTAGAACACGTTGTCGGGGCTCAGCCCGGCATGGCCGCCATCCCGATAGAGGCCGATTGTGACCGCAGCTCGAAACAAGCCGAGATTTGTGCCGCCGCAGATGATGTGGATGAGGGCGAAGGCGTGGTGATCGTTACCGATATGTTTGGTGGTTCGCCGTCCAATCTGTCGCTGAATGCCTGCCGGCCGGAAAACCGCCGCATCCTTTATGGTGCCAACCTGCCGATGTTGATCAAACTGGCGAAATCGCGTCACAAGCCTGTGGCGGATGCTGTCCGTGTCGCGCTTGAGGCAGGGCGGAAATATATTGACAGCCAGAACATCCGGGCCTGATTGTGCCCTGAACCCATTCACTGACAAGAGTTCAAGATGACGGAAACCACCACGCGCGAGCTGAGAATCATCAATGAAAAGGGCCTGCATGCCCGTGCATCGGCGCGGCTGGTCGAAGTTGTTGAAGGATTTGACGCAACGGCAGAGGTCTCTCGCGACGGAATGTCTGCCGGTGGCGACAGTATTATGGGCCTTTTGATGTTGGCAGCCGCCAAAGGAACCACTATTGAAGTCCAGACGTCTGGGCCGGATGCAACGGCTTTGGCGGATGCGGTCGAAGCCTTGGTTGCTGACCGTTTCGGAGAAGATTGCTAGCCCGGGTCCAAACTCGGGCTCTGGATACGGGACTGAACAGACGGATGGTGGACAGCACACAATCCTCGACGGTGGACACAGCGGCCCCTGTGCACCAGCCCGTTCCCTACGACAAGCGCAAGGTCAGCTACGCCAATACTTTCACCAACCCCTGGAAGGCCAATACCATTCGCGTGATGGAATGGCTGACCGGTAAGATCCCTTTGCTGCGGATCGTGCGCCGGTTCGAAAAAGAAGGGCTGGTCGAAGGGCAGGAATTCTGGACCCGCGCCCTGCGGGTGATGGGGATTGAGCTCAGGACACCGTTAGAGCAAATCCGCAATATTCCTGAGACTGGTCCAGTTGTTATCGTTGCCAACCACCCGCATGGGTTGGTTGATGGCATGGTGCTGGCGCATCTCATTGGCCATGTGCGCACCGATTACAAAATTCTTACTCGCAGCCTGCTGACCGGTGTCGAGGAAATCGATCCCTTCATGATCCCGGTGCCCTTCCCGCATGAGGAAAACGCGCGGGAGCAAAGCCTGGAGATGCGGGCTCGCGCCATGGCGCACCTAAAGGGCAATGGCGTGATTGTGCTGTTCCCGTCGGGCGTTGTGGCGTCGAGCGAGACCATGTTTGGCCCCGCTGTTGAGGCGGGTTGGAACCCGTTTACCGCCAAAATGATCCAACGGTCCGGCGCAACCGTGGTGCCGATCTTTTTCCCAGGGCAGAACAGCCGGGTGTATCAGATCGCCAACAAAATCTCGCCCACCATTCGTCAGGGGTTGCTGATCCACGAGGTGGTGCACGCCTGCAAGCGCCCCCAGACCCCCGTTGTCGGAGAGCCTATCGGCCCGGAGGAGATCAAAGGGTTTGAAGGGGGGCAGCGCGAATTTGTTGCCTGGCTGCGCGAGCGTACCTTGGCGTTGAAAGACACGCTCTGACGCTGAAACTCAGCGGGTCGGAACCGGCGTTTCACCACGATAATCGTAGAAACCGCGCTGCGTTTTGCGACCCAGCCAACCTGCTTCGACATATTTGGTCAGCAAGGGGCAGGGACGGTATTTCGTATCCGCCAACCCATCATGCAACACGTTCATGATCGCCAGACAGGTGTCCAAGCCAATGAAATCCGCCAGCTCCAGCGGGCCCATCGGGTGGTTGGCCCCGAGCTTCATGGATTGGTCGATGCTGTTCACGTTCCCCACACCTTCATAAAGCGTATAAACCGCCTCATTGATCATTGGCATCAGGATCCGGTTCACGATAAAGGCCGGGAAATCCTCGGCGCTGGCGGCGGTTTTGCCCAGGGATTCCACCACGCCAAGGCAGGATTGATAGGTGTCCTGATCGGTGGCAATGCCGCGGATCAACTCGACCAACTGCATGACCGGAACCGGGTTCATGAAATGAAAGCCCATGAATTTTTCAGGCCGGTCCGTGCGCGATGCCAATCGGGTGATCGAGATCGACGAAGTGTTCGAGGTCAGAATCGTGTGATCGGCCAAGTTGGGAACAATTGCTTCGAAAATCTTGTGTTTGACTTCCTCGCGCTCGGTCGCGGCTTCGATCACCAGGTCGGTTCCGGCAATATCGCCAAGGTCCAAGGTGGTCTGAATGCGCGCCATTGCGGCATCGCGCGCGCCCTCTTCGATCTTGCCTCGGCTGACCTGACGGTCCAGGTTTTTCTGGATCAGGGCAACGGCGCTGTCCAGCGCATCCTTGGAAATGTCATTCAAACGAACATCATAGCCAGCCAGCGCCATGACATGGGCAATCCCATTGCCCATTTGGCCTGCGCCTACGACACCAACTGATTTGATCTCCATCGGAGCGTCCCCTTCGTAATCTGGCTGAACAATGGCCTGTGTTGCACCGGGCTGCAAGGGGCGGTCTCTAAACTTATAGACGCATTTGCACTTTAGCCATTTCGAAACGGATTTCAGGGAATCTTAGCTCCGGGTGAAAGAAAAGGTGGGTGTTATGTCAGTACATGGCGGGGGCCATGGGGCCCTTGAATATTATCCTTGCCGCTACGGCGGTTCACGGGTGCTGTTTCGCGGACCGCGCAAACAGTTGGACAAGGAATATTTCGCATTCTTAGGCGGAACGGAAACATATGGGCGATTTATTGAAACGCCGTTTCCGACCCTGATTGAAAAACGCATGTCCGTGGCGTGCGTGAATTTTGGTGTCGTGAATGCCGGGGTCGATCTGTACCTGAATGATCCGGCTTCGATGGATCTGGCGATTTCCAGCGTCGCAAAGGTCATTCAGATCATGGGCGCGCAGAACATGTCCAATCGCTATTATTCTGTGCATCCGCGTCGCAATGACCGGTTTTTGCGCGCCTCAGAACGGCTGGAATCCCTCTATCCCGAAGTGGATTTCACTGAGTTCCACTTTGTCCGGCACATGCTCGGGAAACTGGCCGAAATTTCGCAAGACCGCTATGAGATCGTGATCGAAGAGCTGCGCATGGCCTGGGTCGCCCGGATGAAGCATATCCTGACCTTGCTGCGCGGGCAGGTGGTTTTGCTGTGGTTTGCCGATCATGCGATCCCTAGCAGTGCAGACGCGCCGTTGGACGGTGATCCGCTGTTTGTGACTCGCCAGATGGTCGAAACCCTGCGCCCGCGCGTTTCTGCGGTGGCCGAGGTCGTGGCTTCGGAAAGCGCGCAGATGGAAGGGACCAAGGGCATGGTCTATAGCGATTTTGACGCCTGCGCTGCCGCCGAGCTGATGGGGCCCTACGCGCATGAAGAAGCCGCCGATGTGTTGGAACGCGTGCTGCGTCGCCTGACAGATCGCGAGGAGGAGGAGCAATAATGCGCCCTTGACCGTTTGACGGCGGATGCTCAGATGAACCAGGCAATTGGGTCTGGATCAGTGACATGCGTTGGAAAATTTGGCTGATATCTGGAATTGGGGTGGCGATCACGGCCACCCTTTTGGTTTTTCTTCTGGCCCCGCAGCTTGTTGTACTGGCCAAAGAGGGGTTTCCAGACGCGCATTGGCCTGCACCGGGTACGTTCAAAACAGTTTCGGGCCGGCCGTTTGTGGAGCCCGACAAGGCTGCGGATGTCCCCCAACCCGCGATGCTCCGGTTACAAGAGGCAGCTGGTCTGGCGCTTTTGGTGGATCAAGGCGGGCAGTTGGCGCGGGAAACATATTTGGGTGGTCATGACCGGGCGGCACGCTTCAATTCCTATTCCCTGGTGAAATCCCTGATCGGTGTGTTGGCGCTGCGTGCGGTGGCCGATGGTAAGATAGACGGGTTGGACACCCCATTGCGGCAGGTCCTAGGGGCGGAGGCTCCGGATATTTCCTTGCGCGAAGCCCTGATCATGACCAGCGGATTGGTTTTGTACGGAGAGCCGCCCAAAGAGGATCTGGCCAAATCTCTGGATGATGCGCAGTTCTCGCCCTTGTCACCTGTCGCCCGGTTACATGCCTTTGGTGTGCAAGACTTGTTTGGCAAGATTGAGGTTGATGCCACCTTGCGTGGGCAGTTCCATTATCAAAGCGTGAACACAGCCTTGCTGGGCCTGGCGGTTGAGGCGGCGTATGGCGAACCGTTGGACGCTCTGCTGTCGCGCCTCATCTGGTCTCCGGCGGGTGCTGCGGAGGCTTATTGGCGCGAGAACCCGACTTCGGGGCGGGTGTCGGCCTATTGCTGCCTCTATGCCCGGCCCCTTGATTGGCTGCGGGTTGGACGATTCTTACTGAACAATGGAACGGCGGATAATCCGCTATTGCCAGAGGATCTGTGGCGAGAGTGGATTTTGCCCGATCTGCCGCCCAAGCTGCGTCAAAGCGGGGCTTATGGCTGGCAAATCCGGCATGACATTCTGGACCGTACCGGCGAAACGCTGTCCGGGCCATTTGCCTATATGATGGGGCATGGGGGGCAGATGGTTTATCTGCTGCCCGAGGCGGACATGGTTGTCGTGCGTTTTGGTACCAAGCCGCAACTGCTGCATTCAACGCTGTACGAGTTGACCAAAGAAAAGGCCCGCTAAAAGCGGGCCCTTTCGAAATGCGGTAGGGTGGGGTTTCACCCCACCTTTGTGCTTACAGCTTTTCGGTCAGCTCTGGCACAGCGTCAAAGAGGTCCGCAACCAGGCCGAAATCGGCAACCTGGAAGATGGGCGCTTCTTCGTCTTTGTTGATCGCCACGATGACCTTGGAGTCTTTCATACCCGCCAGGTGCTGAATCGCGCCGGAGATGCCAACGGCAACGTAAAGATCCGGAGCAACAACCTTACCGGTTTGACCCACCTGCCAGTCGTTTGGGGCATAGCCCGAGTCAACCGCCGCACGGGATGCGCCAACGGCTGCGCCCAGCTTGTCGGCCAGCTTCTCGATCAGAGCAAAATCCTCTTCGGAACCCACGCCACGACCACCGGACACAACCACGCCAGCCGAGGTCAGCTCGGGGCGATCGGATTCGGCAACCTTGTCTTCGACCCAGCTCGACAGAGCCGGATCAGCGGCTGCGCCGATGGTCTCAACAGAGGCAGAACCGCCTTCGCCAGCCGCGTCAAAGGTCGAGGTGCGGAAGGTGATGACCTTTTTCGCATCCGAGGATTTGACGGTTTGCATGGCGTTGCCTGCATAGATCGGACGCTCGAACGTGTCGGCGTCAACAACGGCCGTCGCGTCCGAGATCACCATCACGTCCAACAGCGCCGCAACGCGGGGCATGACGTTTTTGGCGTCGGTGGTTGCCGGGGCAACGATGTGGGAATAGTCGCCAGCCAGACCAGCGATCAGCGCCGCGGTTGGCTCCGCCAGGCGGTGGCCCAGGGTTGCGTCTTCGGCGACCAGAACCTTGGCAACACCGTCGATTTTCGTAGCGGCTTCGCCTGCTGCCGCAGCAGAGGCACCAGCGGCCAGAACGGTCACATCACCCAGCGCCTTGGCGGCGGTGACAGCTTTGGCGGTGGCGTCCAGCGCCAGTTCGCCATTGGTGACTTCGGCAAGAAGAAGTACAGCCATTACACAGCCCCCGCTTCTTTGAGTTTCTCTACCAGCTCGTCGACCGAGCCAACCATGATACCTGCTGCACGTGCGGCGGGCTCTTCGGTTTTGACGATTTCCAGACGCGGGGTGACATCGACGCCGTAATCGGCAGCGGTCTTTTCATCCAGCGGCTTTTTCTTGGCCTTCATGATGTTGGGCAGCGAGGCATAGCGCGGCTCGTTCAGGCGCAGGTCAACGGTCACGATGGCAGGCATCTTGACTTCGATGGTCTGCAAACCGCCGTCAACTTCGCGGGTCACTTTGGCGCTGTCACCGTCAATGTCGATCTCAGAGGCAAAAGTGCCCTGGGACCAACCCAGCAGCGCGCTCAGCATCTGACCGGTGGCGTTCATATCGTTGTCGATGGCTTGCTTGCCCGCCAGAACCAAGCCGGGCTGCTCTTCTTCGACGACTTTCGCCAGGATCTTGGCAACGGCCAGAGGTTCGATATCGGTGTGAACGTCATCTGCAGCCACAACCAGGATCGCGCGGTCAGCACCCATCGCCAGAGCGGTGCGCAGGGTTTCCTGAGCCTGCTTGACGCCGATGGACACAGCCACAACTTCGTCAGCTTTGCCAGCTTCTTTCAGACGAATGGCCTCTTCGACGGCAATCTCGTCGAATGGGTTCATCGACATCTTCACATTGGCGAGATCAACACCCGTTCCGTCCGCTTTGACACGAACCTTAACGTTGTAGTCGATCACGCGTTTGACAGGCACCAATACCTTCATCGCGTCCTCTCCTTCGAAACGATTGCGCGAGGGAATCCCCGCGCGTCAGACTTCTTGATGGGTGATAGCGTGCGATGTGCCGGTGAAACAGAGCAAAATCGTCACGTTATCGCCAACAGACGTCGCGTTTTGTCGGAAATGCCAGTTTTGCTGACCTTTTGTAAGGTTTCGTAAGGTCAAGTTGGGTTTCAGTCAGATTTGTCGCAGATCGAACGCATGGCCTGCCATTCCGTTTCATTTAGAATCGGTCTGGTGTCAGATTGTTGCGCGGCAAAGGCGCGGGCCTTGTCGGCGCGATCCCCGGTGGCCGGATGGGTGGACAAATAGCTGGGAATTTCCACGCCATGCGTGTGCTCGCCCAGCTCGTCGAAAAAGCGGGCAAATCCGTTGCTGTCGACATCGGCATTGGCCAGCATTTCCAGCGCGAATTCATCGGCGATCCCTTCGGCCTCGCGCGTGTAAGACGCGGATAGCATGTGTTCACCGATCAGCGCGATGGCCGCGGCACCGGTGAAATCGCCAATCAACATGGTCAGCAAACCGGCAGACCCGGTCGCGCGCAGAGCATGGCGCGTGGCATCGCGATTCTCGACATGGGCAATTTCATGGGCCAGCACACCGGCCACCTCTTCGGCGCGTTCGGCTTCTTCGATCAAACCGCGCATCATCACAACCTGACCGCCCGGGGCGGCAAAGGCGTTGAGCATTGGGTGATCGAACACGTGAATTTCGACATCGTAATGCATGTCGTGGTTTTCAGTGAGGCGCGTCAGCATCTTGGCGATGGCAGCGTCACCTTCGGGGGATGAGCAGCGCAGCCCACCCAGTTCGGACGCGCCCATGAAACGCTCCATTTGCGCGGTGACATGGCGGCCAAAGGCAATTTCACGCTCGATAGGCAGGATTTTGGCAAGGCTGTTGGCCAGGGCGGGCAGGATGACAAACAACATCATCAGCACGGCGACCACGGCAGCCCCCGCATAGGTGGCGATCTTGCGGAATGTCCCGCTGCGCAGATCGGTTTTGAAAAGCGAAGGGCGGGTTTTGTGGAACCAGTCGATGGCGGCTGGATCAGTGATGACCAGACGGGCCGGGTCACGCGGGGCTTCGTCATCGGTTTCGGCCACGCGGGTCAGGGTCAGGCCGTCTCGGTCTGCGCTGCCTTTGAGCGCGCGCAAATCCTGCAGGGGCCAATGTAGCGCGGGCGACAGGGTGTCGCCCGAAATGTCCAGATGGACGCGGTCAGAGTTCAGGGCGACATGAACATCATGCCGCCCCGCTGTGAGACCATCGTAAAAATGTGCCTGAAAGGGCAACATTAGATCGCGCCTCCGACATCCAGAGCATCGGCAAACCCGTCGGCATCAACGCCGCGCTCGGTTTCGCGCTGGGTGATGCGGTTCAGCGCATCGGCATTGGTGACGGCGGTCGTTTCCACGATATGCGCGATGATGGGCTGGGTGATAAAGACCAGAGCCAGAGCCTGTGCCAGAACCAGAAGCGGCAGGTAGATCACCACACCTATGATGATCGGCAAGATGGTGAACATCATCGGGTCAACATTGCCACCAGACAGCATTGCCCCTGCAATGATCGACACACCCGCGCCCAGAATGGCGGCGATGACACCGATAATCAGACCAACGATCAGGCCACCAACAATGTAGTGCTTGATCACGGTTCCGGTTTTCGGTTCGCAGGTAAAGCCAATCTCGCCGTTCAGGGTCTTGTTTTCCATCAGATAGGCAAAGCTGCGGATCTGGAAATAGGTGATGCCAACAAAGAACCAGATATAGCCGACAACCATACCGATTATCATCAAAGCTTCGTTTTGAAGGGCTGCACCGGCACCGGCACCGCCAGCAAGCAGGACAATCCCGATGAACATATGCAGGGCATATTTATAAAGCGCAGTCCATTTGCCACCCTGTTCAATGCGACCGCTGCCATAATAGCTGCGATCGGCCATGTATTTTTCCAGTTTGAACATGGCCAGAGGTGAAAGGATGAACAGCGTCAGGATCGACAGCAGCCAATAGAGCAGCGCGCGGCCAACATAGCCCCAGGCGCCGTTATCCATGCCAAAGCGGATACCGCGAAAACGGGTGCGGGCCATTTTGTAGCGACGCGCGCGGTAGACTGCAAAAAGCAGGAAAGGCAGAACCGCAAAGAATGAGGCGTAGATGGCAATCAAATAGCCGATCATTTCCTCATAGCTGGCGGTTTGCGGGTCAACCATCATGCTAAAGCCGAAATAGAACAGGCCCATTTGAATCGCGCCTAGGTAGACGGCGAGAAAGAGGACGGCGATGAAAAAGCCAAGCAGCTTTTCCAGGCCGGTGCCGGTATATTCCAACCGATCCCCGCCCATATCGATCGAAGACCAGATATATTTACGGATACGTGTTTTTTGCCAAAAACGGTAAATGCCCAATGTGATCAGGGTCAAAAGGGCGGTTTTGAAAGCGAGTGAGAAAAGAGGGCCCTTTTCGCCGTGATAGCTGAGGGGCGCAGAAGAATGTGTGTTCATTAGGAAACCTTACTGTCGCACGTTATAATTGTGCGGCCACCATAGTCGCGGGAATGGTTTCGTAAAGTCAGGAATTACATAGGTGGATTGAAAATCATTGTTTTCAAAAGAAAACCCCCGGCGCATTGGCCGGGGTTTGGGGTTAGGTGAATGTGTTGTCGCGTGGGAACCCACGGGGGGCCATGCGCCCGGTGCCTGCGCGCTTGCCCTGCCATTCGGCCAGTTCCAGCTCGGTCCGGGTGCGACCGGCGGGGTCTAGCCAGCTGAGGCCATCTGCCAAGGTAAAGGTACGCGCATCAGACAGCCCGCCATCCTTGTATTTCTGCAAACGCACGCCCTTGCCACGGCCCATTTCTGGCAGTTCATCCACACCAAAGATCAGAACCTTGCGGTTTTCGCCAACAACCGCAACGGAATCACCATCGACCGGTTTGCACAGCTTGGCACGTACCGGATCTTTGACGTTCAGAACCTGCTTGCCGTTCTTGGTCTGCGCGATCACATCGTTTTCAGGCACGATAAACCCGTCACCGGCGGTTGAGGCCACCAGCAATTTGCGGTCGGGTTTGTGGATGAAGATATCGACGATCTCGGCCTCATTGGGCAGATCGACCATCAGACGCAAAGGTTCGCCCATGCCGCGCCCGCCGGGCAGGTTGGCGGCGGACAGGGTGTAGAAACGACCATTGCTGCCAAAGACCAGCAGGCGGTCGGTGGTTTCCGCATGGAAGATAAAGCGCGGACCGTCGCCATCCTTGAACTTGAGTTCGCGGTTCAGGTCGATATGGCCGGTCATTGCCCTGATCCAACCCATTTGCGAGCAGACGACCGTGATCGGTTCGCGTTCGATCATGGCCTCAATCGGCACATCCTCGGCTTCGCCGGCCTCGGCAAAGGTGGTCAGACGGCCACCGCGCGGATGATCCTTGGCGAATTTTTTGCGCACTTCGCGCAGCTCTTCGGTGATGGATTTCCACTGCAGGTCGTCGCTTTCCAGCAGATCTTCAAGCCCGGCGCGCTCTTCCATCAAGCGGTCGCGTTCATTGACCAGTTCCAGCTCTTCAAGGCGGCGCAAACTGCGCAGGCGCATGTTGAGGATGGCCTCGGCCTGAACATCTGACAGCCCTTCGGAGCGGCCATCAAAGCGCGACGGGATTTTGGCATCGGTGCCATCATCGGCGAGAACACCGCGCGCAATGGCTTCGGGATCTTCCTTAAGCGTCAGGGATTTGACGTCGACCCCAGCCAGGGGCGAGACATAGTCGCTTTCATCCATGGCGCGGGGAATGCCAGCTTGATGGTCGCGCGACCAATCCTCGTACATCAAGGCCGCTTTGGGGTCGTCATCGTAGCGGATAATGTCGATCACGCGGTCGAGATTGAGGAAGGCGATGATCAAACCCTCAAGCACCTCAAGCCGGTTATCGATCTTGGCCATGCGATGACGGGCGCGGCGGATCAGGACCTCGCGGCGGAAATCCAGGAACGCGCGCAGCACTTCTTTGAGCGAGCAGACCTTGGGCGTAACCCCGTCAATCAGCACGTTCATATTGAGCGAGAACCGCGTTTCCAGATCAGAGTTCTTGAACAGGGTGTTCATCAGAATGTCGGGGTCAACATTCTTGGATTTCGGTTCAAGGATCAGGCGGATGTCATCGGCGGATTCATCGCGCACATCGGCGAGAATCGGGATCTTTTTGGTCTGGATCAGCTCGGCGATGCGCTCAACCAGTTTGGATTTCTGCACCTGATAGGGGATTTCGCTGACCACGGCCTGCCATTGGCCGCGGCCCAGATCCTCGACGCTCCACCGGGCACGCAGCCGGATGGACCCGCGGCCGGTGCGATAGGCGGTGGCGATATTCTCTGGCGGTTCGACAATGACGCCGCCGGTTGGGAAATCCGGGCCGGGGACGTATTGCAGCAGTGTGTCGTCCACAGCATTGGGGGATTTGATCAGATGCAGGCAGGCATTGATCAACTCGCCAATGTTGTGCGGTGGAATGTTCGTCGCCATGCCCACCGCAATCCCGCTCGACCCATTGGCCAGCAGGTTGGGGTACGAGGCGGGCAGAACGCTGGGCTCTTCCAGGCGGCCATCATAGTTGGGGCGAAAGTCGACCGAGTTTTCGTCGAGCCCCTCAAGCAGGGCCTCGGACATGATGGTCATGCGCGCCTCGGTATAGCGCGAGGCCGCCGGGTTATCGCCGTCGATATTGCCAAAGTTGCCCTGACCGTCGACCAGCGGGTAACGGATGGTGAAATCCTGCGCTAGACGGGCCATGGCATCATAGATCGCCGCATCCCCATGCGGGTGGAAATCCCCCATCGTGTCGCCGCTGATCTTGGCGGATTTCAAAAAGCCGCCCGAAGAGGACAGGCGCAATCGCCGCATCGCGTAAAGAATACGCCGATGCACCGGCTTCAACCCGTCACGCGCATCGGGCAATGCCCGGTGCATGATCGTCGACAGCGCGTAAGTCAGATAGCGTTCACCAATGGCCCGCCGCAGGGGTTCAGAAAGGTGACGTGAAGTCATATCGGGATCGGAAAGATCATCATCCATAGCCATAGATGGGTGATACAGCCGAGTTTCGGGGGGGTAAAGCGCAGGCTTGAGTAAAGGGCGGGAAAAATTCTCGGAATTTCCCTTCTCTCGAGTGGGGGGAATCATGTATAGTGAGCGTAATGTTGCCGATGCTGCTGCAACATTCGCGTGGGGTAATCTTTTGGGGGGTAAGGCATGACGAAAGTCATTCTTTTGACGTTTGGTGTACTTGGTTGGGCATGGTTTGAAATGTCTGGCGGTGCTGATTTTCAGCCGGGCCAGAATGGTGTGACCTTGCTGGCCGCAGCCCCTGTTGTGCAAACAGAACGCGAAACCCCGATCAAACCCGTTGTGGAACGCGTGGCGCGTGCTGATACGACATCGGCACCTCTGACCGGTCTAACTCCTCCGAAACTGGAACAAGTGATCGCGGCCTCGGTCGTTGTTGAGCAAGCCCCTGTGATTGCCCCTGCACAAGAGCAAGTGGCAGCTTTGGACAACCCAATCGTTCAAACAGATGCGGTGATCGAACTGGCCGCGCCCAAAGTCGATTATCGCCAAGTCACTGGTTCGCGGGTTAATCTGCGTGGCGGTCCCGGCACTGGTTTTGACGTTGTGACACAGCTGCTGCGCGGTGAAGAAGTTGAAATTCTTGAAAGCGAAGGTGACGGCTGGGTTAAGCTGCGCGCGCTGGACGGCAATGACATCGGTTGGATGTCGGAAAGTTTCCTCAAAGCGGTCAACTGACCGTATCCCTTAGGCACGGGGACAAGAACGCGCGAGTGATCCTCGCGCGTTTTTTGTTTATGGGACCTATGTTAAAGGGAGTTGGCGCGAAACATATGAAAAGGGCAGGGCGCATGGCAGGGAAAAGCATTTTGGTAACGGGCAGTTCCTCGGGGATTGGTTACGATGCGGTGCACGGGTTGCGTGATCGCGGCTGGCGGGTTTTTGCGTCTTGTCGGCAAGAGGCAGACTGCCAACGCCTGCGCGATGAGGGGTTTGAGTCTCCGCGCATTGATTACACAGATCCTGCGACGATTGAGGCGGGATTGGCGGAAACATTGGAGGCCACCGATGGGACTTTGGATGCGCTGTTCAACAACGGCGCTCATGCCACTCCGGGCGCGGTCGAGGATCTGCCGGTCGACGCGTTGCGCGCGATTTTTGAGGCCAATGTCTTTGGCTGGCATGACCTGACCTGCCGGGTGATCCCGGTGATGCGGGCGCAAGGGCATGGGCGGATTGTCAATCATTCTTCGGTTCTGGGGCTGGTCACCGCCCCGTGGCGCGCGGCCTATAATGCGACAAAATTCGCCACCGAAGGGCTGACCGACACATTGCGCATCGAAATGCGCGACACGCCCATTCATGTGGTCACGCTAAACACCGGGCCGGTCACCTCCAAGATCCGCGAGAATGCCATCCCGCATTTTGAACGTTGGATTGACTGGAAATCCTCGCCCCGCGCCAAGGATTACGAGGCCCGCCTGATGAAGCGGCTGTATGAGGATAGCGGCCCTGACACGTTTGAATTGCCGCCCTCGGCGGTCACGGCAAAACTGATCCACGCACTGGAAAGCGACCGTCCCCGCCCCAGATACTACATCACCAAGGCGACCTACCTCATGGGGGCCGCTAAACGGCTCTTGCCGACCCCTGCGCTGGATTGGCTGGTTTCCAAGGGCGGTTAGAGCGGTTAAGCCCGTGACCAAAGACCGGAGGACTCATGGCACAAGACCCGTTATTCTATGTCGTACTGATCGCAATGGCGGCAGTGGTCGGCATTTTGCTCTTTGGGATTGGCAGTTTCGCCAAGGGCGGTGATTTCAACCGCAAACATGCCAATCGCGCCATGCGCTGGCGTTTGATTGCGCAGTTCATCGCGGTGATTCTGATTGTCGGCTTTGTCTGGCTGCGGAGCGGCGGCTGATATGGTTGTTCTGAACAAGCTGTACACACGCACGGGTGACAAGGGTGACACGGCGCTGGGCAATGGCACGCGCGTGGCGAAAAATGATCCCCGGGTTGAGGCTTATGGCACCTCGGATGAGCTGAACGCGATTGTCGGATTGGCGCGCTTGCATGCTGAGGGGGTGATAGATCAACAGCTCAGCCGCATTCAGAATGACCTGTTCGATCTGGGCGCGGACCTGTGCCAGCCCGATATGGAAAAGGACGATCAGGCTGAATACCCGCCGCTGCGCATGGTGATGACCCAGGTCGAGAGGCTCGAGACTGAGATTGATGAGATGACGGCTGTTCTTGAACCGCTGCGCAGTTTCATCCTGCCGGGTGGATCAGCCTTGTCGGCTTATCTGCATCAATGCCGAACGGTGGCCCGGCGTGCGGAACGGTTGACGGTGGCACTGGCCGCTGAGGAGCCGATCAACCCTGCTGCAGTGAAATACCTGAACCGCCTATCCGATTGGTTCTTTGCGGCGGCGCGGATGGCCAATGACAAGGGGCGCAGCGACGTCCTTTGGGTGCCAGGGGCGAACCGCGAATAACGGGCGCATCCCGTGAGGCGGGCGCTGATAAATTCCGTGCACGGAATTTGCAAATTCCATCGATGGAATTTGGGCGCGCGCGCCTCAGGCGATTGGCTCCGCCTCCAGCCAGACACCGCCCTCGGGGCGCAAGGTGATGATCATCACGGGATCGGGCACTTTGCCCGCGACGGGGGTGAAGCGGAACCGAGACAGCAGTGTCGCCAGGACAATCACCGCCTCCTGGATCGCGAACGAGGCCCCGATGCAGATACGCGGCCCATCGCCAAACGGCAGATAGGCATAGCGCTCGGGCTTGTCTCCGCTCCATCGATCCGGATCAAAGCGATCCGGGTCTTCCCAAAGCTGGTGATTTCGGTGCAGGGCATAGATCGGTAGGATCACCGTGTCACCGGGCAAGATTTCGCGCCCACATAGCGTGTCTTTCGCCAAGGCCGTCCGCGACACCATACCCGCCGGTGGATAGAGCCTGAGAGCTTCATCAACGATCTGCCGGATATAGGGCAGCTGCGCCACATCCTCTCCACTCGCGGACCGGCCCGACAACACCGTTTGTACCTCTGCCCGAGCCTTGTCCTGAACCTCTTGATCAAAGGCCAGCAGGTACAGGGACCAGGCCAGAGTCAGCGCCGTCGTCTCATGACCGGCCACGATGAAGGTCAGCAGATTATCCCTGAGTTCCGAAATGTTCATTTGCCGCTTGGTCTCCGGGTCTTCCCCGGCCAAGAGCAGATCCAACAAATCAGGGACCTCATCAGCCCCCCGTGCCGCCCGCGCCTCAATAGCGCTATCGGCCACGCGTTTCATCTGTTTGACACCACCGGTGGAAAACACCCGCGCCGGGCGAGGCACCCAGTCGGGCAGGCCCAGAATATCGAACAAGGACAGTTTGCCAGCCTCGGCAATATAGGAATCAATGGCCTTATGCACCGCGCCGCGATCAAACCCTTCATCTCCGGAAAAGGTCACATCCGAGATCACGTCAAAGGTCAGCGACACCATTTCATCGAGGAAATTGATCGCTCGTGGGCCTGCGGCCGCGATACGTTCTGCTGATTGTTCCGCCGCGCGCGTCATCACAGGGGCAAGGTTCATCACATTGCGATGTGAAAAGGCAGGGGCCGCCGCGCGCCGTTGCCAGCGCCAATGCGCGCCCTCGGCGATAAACAGGGAATCGCCAATCGCGGGGCGCAGCAGGTTTTTGGTCACCAGCGATTTGGGGTAATCGTCCAGTTTTTCCAATAGCACCTGTCGAATGGCCTCTGGATCCATCACCATATGCCAGCGTTTCCCGGTCTTGCCGGACACCATGGGCTGACGCGTGGCGATGTCGGGGATGATGGCAAGGATGTTTTTGCGGGCGGTCTGCAGGCTTTGCCACAGTCCCATCGGCTGTGTGACCAGCGGCACACGGGGCGGCAGGGGCTTGGGCGTTCCTGTCATTTTACACTCCTGATCCACGTCGGTGGTCGGGGCAAACCACCTGTCCAAGGTAGCGCAGGATCGCCCCGCGTCCATCAGAGTCAGTTGCGTCAAAAGGCCCTGTGAGATATCCGGTTGCGAGGCATATCAATGGCAGAGGGGTCTCATGCTGCGAAATCTGGCCGCGCTGGGCGCAAGTTTGTTCCTTTTGGCATGTAACGCGCCTCCGGCGGATTTGGCCAAACCTGCGGAACCCATGGGGGCCTTTAAACTGGGCCATGCCGAGGTTGTCGCGCCAAATCTGCAAAAGCTGTTGGTGTCGCGCGATGCCAGCGCCGAAGAGTGGAGCGCAGCTGTCGACAAGGCGCTGGAGGAGCGCTTTCGCCGGTTTGATGGCGACCAATACTATCACATTGGCGTCAGCGTCGAAGCCTATTCCCTGCCGCCTCCGGTGGTTCCGGGCAAATCCGCCTTGGCTGTGCGTGTGACCGTATTTGACGACGCGACCCAGGCCAAGCTGAATGAGAAAACCAAGGAAATCCACGCCATCCATGTCTTCGAATCGCGGTTGCAAATGACCCGCGAAGACCAGATTGCCCGTCTGTCCGAATCCATCGCCTTGGAAATCGAGAAATGGATGCGGCAAATGCACGAGGAAAAAGCGTGGTTCGCCCCGCGCAATGGTGCTGAGGGTGTTGTCGCAGATGAGCCCGGCGAAAGCCCTGCTGAATAAGGCGCAAACCTAACCCAACCGGGTCGTTTTCATTGATTTTATTGCCGCAGGCCAGTGCGCTGGCCTGTCACCTGCCGTTTGCGGGGTGGTGATTGCATGATTGACTTGATTTTCCTCTCTCAAACCAATAAACGGCGCGCGATGTAACTTGGGCCAGCGAGGCCCCGCAAATTTAGAGGCGTCTGGAAGATGGCAAAGGAAAAGTTTGAGCGCGGCAAGCCGCATTGCAACATTGGCACCATCGGTCACGTTGACCACGGTAAGACCACGCTGACAGCGGCGATCACCAAATATTTTGGTGACTTCAAAGCGTATGACCAGATTGACGGCGCGCCTGAAGAAAAGGCTCGTGGTATCACCATCTCGACCGCCCACGTTGAGTATGAGACCGATGCCCGTCACTACGCCCACGTTGACTGCCCCGGCCACGCCGACTACGTCAAGAACATGATCACCGGTGCGGCGCAGATGGACGGCGCGATCCTGGTTGTGAACGCGGCTGACGGCCCTATGCCTCAGACTCGTGAGCACATCCTGCTGGGCCGCCAGGTTGGCATCCCGGCCATGGTTGTTTTCATGAACAAAGTTGACCAGGTTGACGACGAAGAGCTGCTCGAGCTGGTGGAAATGGAAATCCGCGAACTGCTGTCCGAGTATGACTTCCCAGGCGACGACATCCCTGTGATCGCGGGTTCGGCTCTGGCGGCGATGGAAGGCAACAACCCTGAGATCGGCGAAGAGAAGATCAAAGAGCTGATGGCAGCCGTGGATGAGTACATCCCGCAGCCTGAGCGCGCTGTTGACCAGCCGTTCCTGATGCCGATCGAAGACGTGTTCTCGATCTCTGGTCGTGGTACCGTTGTGACCGGCCGTGTTGAGCGTGGCGTGATCAATGTTGGCGACGAGATCGAGATCGTTGGCATCAAAGACACCACCAAAACCACCTGTACCGGTGTTGAGATGTTCCGCAAGCTGCTGGATCGCGGCGAAGCGGGCGACAACATTGGTGCGCTGCTGCGTGGTATCGACCGTGACGCGGTTGAGCGTGGTCAGGTTCTGTGTGCCCCGGGTTCCGTAACCCCGCACACCAAGTTCGAAGCCGAGGTCTACATCCTGACCAAGGACGAAGGTGGCCGTCACACGCCGTTCTTCGCGAACTACCGTCCGCAGTTCTACTTCCGCACCACCGACGTAACCGGCACCGTGACCCTGCCAGAGGGCACCGAGATGGTTATGCCAGGCGACAACCTGAAGTTCGGCGTTGAGCTGATCGCCCCGATCGCCATGGAAGACGGTCTGCGCTTCGCGATCCGCGAAGGTGGCCGCACCGTTGGTTCCGGTGTTGTTTCCAAAATTGTAGAATAATTCCGGCGGCTTTGCCGCCGAGAGGTGATGATTTAAGAAGGGCGCTCCGTTTGGAGCGCCCTTTTTCTTTGTTCGCGGTCAGTTGCAGGGCAAAGGTGGGGTAAAACCCCACCCTACGGCATTCCAGCAACGCAAAAGCGCTGCCCGATCCGGACAGCGCTTTCATCTTGTTTTGGGGCCGGCAGAGCGGCTCCGAACAGGTCTTAGTTTACGATCTTGCGCACTGCGTTGCGCTTTTCGCTTTCAGTGCCGCCACCATTGACGATCAGGTGCAGCGAGGCGGTTTCAGCGGCGCTCAGGCTGGAGATGTCGGCACCAGGAGCGTAGGTCTGCACGTCCGAAGACAGGGAGGCATTGGCAGCACCGGTCAGAGCGGCGGTTGCAACAAGGGCGGAAGCGATCAGGGTTTTCATGACAAAGGTCCTTTCGGGGAGGGAGTTTTAGGAGTCTTGGGAGGGAGAGGGGATGCGCCGGAGCGCTCCTTAGCCGTGATTTGGGGATCTTGGATCGGTTTCCGCTGCCTCCCGCCCGAGGGCAGGAACGCGGAGAACCGATGCTTTGCTTAAGCGTCCCCAAACACGTCTTAGTTTACGATCTTGCGAACCGCATTGCGCTTTTCGCTTTCAGAACCGCCACCATTGACGATCAGGTGCAGCGAGGCGGTTTCAGCGGCGGTCAGGTTGGAGATGTCTGCGCCGGGCGCATAGGTGTTCACGTCAGATGACAGCGACGCATTGGCGGCACCGGTCAGAGCGGCAGTTGCAACAAGAGCGGAAGCGATCAGGGTTTTCATGACAAATATCCTTTCGGGGAGGGAGTTCTTGGGAGTCTTGGGAGGGGGAGGGGAAAGGTTGCGGCCAATGCGGCCGCAAAAGTCCCTTAGTTTACGATTTTACGCACAGCGTTGCGCTTTTCGCTTTCAGAACCGCCACCATTGACGATCAGGTGCAGCGAGGCGGTTTCAGCGGCGGTCAGGTTGGAGATGTCTGCGCCAGGGGCGTAAGTCTTCACGTCAGACGACAGCGACGCATTGGCAGCGCCGGTCAGGGCGGCAGTGGCGACGAGGGCGGAAGCGATCAGGGTTTTCATGTGTCTGTCTTTCTATATGTATCAGTGTGTTAGGCCCGGTTGGGCGTTTGTTTGTTTGGACTGTTGCGTCCGACACCAAACGAGATAGGGGCCCCGATTTCGGATTTGAACACACGAAAAAATCGCGCCCGCTCACGCGAATTTGCCCTTGAATTGCGCGCGCCAAGACAGGTCACTGCGCCCCCCTGCACAGCCTCGGTGCGGACCAATAAAACAAGCCCCCCACCCTCACACCCACCCCAAATCCCCTCACACCAATCGTCACCCAACGTGACAAAACAATCCCATGAACAACCCGTGTGCAGCCGTGAACAGCCGGGATGTTTCAGGAAATGCCCCAAAACACCCCGCTCAATCGCAAACGCGTGAGCGGGTTCACAAAAATTTCGACCCAAAAAATCGAAATTCTGTGAAAGACTTGGTTTTCCGCTCTTGATTTCACCTAATCCTTGGCGTACCCCACAGACCGGCCTTAGGGGTATAGCTCAGCTGGTAGAGCGACGGTCTCCAAAACCGTAGGTCGCGGGTTCGAACCCTGCTGCCCCTGCCATTATCTCATTGACCGATATATGACGTAGGCGAGCGGGGCCCGTTCCATTGGGCGCGATCCGTCGGGAACCAGATTTATTGTCAGGTCAATTATGACAGCAGAATTGAAAACGAGACTTTGGGGAATCGCGATCTGTTTGATTGCGGGGGCCGTGGGCACTGTTGTGTTTGAGTTGGTCGGGTTTCCCGCTGCTGCTGTGACCGGATCGGCCTTTGCGGTGTCGCTTACATGCCTGTTTAGCGGTGCGCGTATGGATTTGCCGGTGCGCTGGCGCGACTTTCTCTTTGTGCTCATTGGTCTGAATATCGGCTCGGGCGCCACGGCCGAAACGGTGCAAGCCGCCAAGAACTGGCCCGAAACGATCGTGCTGCTGTCGCTATGCGTGCTTGCCACCCTCTATTTGTCGCGAGCCTTTCTGAACAAAGTGCTCAAGCTTGACCCGATCATGGCGATGTTGGCTGCCGCGCCGGGGCATCTAAGCTTTGTCTTGGGTATCGCGGCAGAGCGCAACATTGACGCGGCCCCTGTGGCGCTGATTCAAAGCATTCGGGTTCTTGCCATCACCTTGCTTGTGCCGCCATTGATCACTTGGGGCCTGGCCGAGGGCATGCCGGATTTGCCGGAACTGCCAACCATGTCCTGGGTAAACCTGATTGCGCTGACCCTGGCTGCGGGTGCCGTTGGTTTGGCGTTTCAAAAGTTCAATCTGCCCGCAGCCTATCTATTGTCCGGAATGGCGGTGAGCGCGGCAGGTCATATAAGCGGGTTGACCCCGGGCCGGATGCCCTGGGGGTTGCTGACCGTCGCCATGATTGCCATGGGGGCGTTGATCGGCAGTCGCTTTTCCGGTGTCACGGCAAAAGATCTGCGTCACGCCTTGGCCGGAGGTGTGGCTGTGACCTCGATTGGCTTTGCGGTGACCTTAATAAGTGTCGCGATTGCGGCTTTGCTGTTTAATGCCTCTGTGCCCTTGTTGATCATCGCCTTTGTTCCCGGCGGGGTCGAGGCTATGGCGGCCATCGCGATTCTGATGGGCATGGACCCGGCCTTTGTCGCGGCGCATCATTTGTCGCGCCTGATCCTTCTGTCTTTCCTGATGCCGATCTGGGCGCGGCGGGCCTTTCGCTAGCGGCGTTTCTGTACCAATCCACGCAGCTGTGACACGGCAGTGCTTGAAATCGCGCTCAGCCTCGTCTATCTGCGACAAAACCCCGTTTTATGGAATGAGAGCCAATGGCCACCACGAATCCTCTTCAGTTTATCCAGCAGGTGCGCGCCGAAGTCTCCAAGATCGTCTGGCCGACGCGTCGCGAAGTGATGCTGACCACGATCATGGTGTTCATCATGGCGACGCTGACCGCGATCTTCTTTGCCCTGGTCGACCTGGCGATCAAGGGCGGTCTGCAATTCGGCCTGTCCTTCGTTTAAGGGCGGGCGCTGTTGGGGAACAAACCTCAAAGGCGTTTTGCAGACTTGAAACTCTGCCTTTGCAAGGGTAAGAGCAAATCCACTTTCTAACGGGCGTGCGCTGAGTCGCACGCCGGTTTTCATTTGGGGAGCCAAAATCGCGCCCCGGTCAGACAGAGGTAGGCCCAGATGGCAAAGCGTTGGTATTCGGTCAGTGTTCTTTCGAACTTTGAGAAGAAGATTGCCGAGCAGATCCGGACGGCGGTTGAAGAGCAGGGGCTCGAGGACCAGTTCGACGAGGTTCTGGTGCCGACCGAGGAAGTGATCGAAGTGCGCCGCGGCAAGAAGGTCACGACCGAACGCCGCTTCATGCCCGGCTATGTGCTGGTGCGCATGGAGATGTCGGATCAGGGCTATCACCTGGTGAACTCGATCAACCGCGTCACCGGCTTCTTGGGCCCGCAGGGGCGCCCGCTGCCCATGCGTGACGCCGAAGTTGAGGCGATCCTGGGCCGAGTTCAGGAAAACGAAGAAGCGCCGCGCCTCGAGATCCGTTTCGAGATCGGCGAAAAGGTCAAGGTCAACGACGGCCCGTTCGAAGGTTTCGACGGTATGGTCGAAGGCGTGGACGACGACGCGCAAAAGCTCAAGGTTTCCGTCTCCATCTTTGGCCGCGAAACTCCGGTGGAGTTGGATTTCACTCAGGTGAGCAAAGAGGTCTGAGGCCTCGTCAAATTGGTTTTGAAGCGCCTCGCTTTTGCGGGGCGTTTTTGTTTGCGGTAGGCCCAACCGCCTAATTGGGTTATTGTAAAGGGCAGGGCGACTGCAGTCGTCCCAGTAACTGAATGTCAAGAAGCGCTATTTTTGTTGATGCGGAAAATTACTAGGCGGCAGTTCCTCCGCTCACTCTCTCGGCTATTTCACCTAGCCTTTAAAGCGCTCGGTAGCGTTGTGAGCTACTTGGATTTCATGAGAGGTTTTATCGAAAAGGAAGACGGCTTTCCAAAGCGAATTGCACGCTTTACGCGCCTTCCGTTCGTCTTCTTCTTTTTGGTTTTGTTGTCTCTGGGGTCGTACAACGGGGCTTATGACGGGCGAAGCGATGAGGGGCGTTTCTTTCTCCTGGAAAAGAAGTTGGGCGGCAGCTCTGAGTGGGTAGAAGTTGAGGCCTATCGCTTTTGGCTCTTAGTTGTCGAAAGGTACTTGTTCGCCTTTCTTTTCCTTCTGATGGTTGGTTTGCTCGTTTGGATTGGCGCAAAGGGCTTCATTGCTTGGCGGAAGGCTGGGGTTTCAAAGTTGCCAAGCGGTGTATCCAAGAGGAAAACCTCGGCAGGTGAATGAACTTGGGCCCGCAATGCTTGCTTTTCCGAAAAGCTCGGTGTAACGCACCGCATCTGCGCCGTTCAGGCGTACGAATCGTGGGAGGCAAGCGGCGCGCGCGTCGCGGACCAGACCACGCAACATAACCTGCCCGAGCCACGCGTGCGCGAGGGTGTTGTAAAGGAGAAAGCCGATGGCCAAGAAGCTTGCCGGCACCATGAAGCTGCAGATCCCTGCAGGCAAAGCCAACCCATCCCCACCCGTGGGTCCTGCGCTGGGTCAGCGCGGCATCAACATCATGGAATTCTGCAAGGCGTTCAACGCCAAGACGCAGGAAATGGAGCCCGGCGCACCGTGCCCGACCGTGATCACCTACTATCAGGACAAGTCCTTTACCATGGACATCAAGACGCCGCCTGCGTCTTATTACCTGAAAAAAGCCGCTGGCCTGAAGCCGGTTGGCAAGCGGAACCGTCCGCGTGGTGCCGAGAACCCCGGCCGTGAAACTGTTGCAACCGTGACCGTTGCTCAGGTTCGTGAAATTGCTGAGGCAAAGATGAAAGACCTCTCCGCGAACGACGTCGAAGCTGCAATGCAGATCATCCTTGGCTCCGCCAAGTCCATGGGCATCGAGGTGAAGTAAGATGGCTAAACTCGGAAAACGCACCACCGCCGCTCGTGAAGCTTTTGCTGGCAAAGAAAACCTGTCGGTTGAAGAAGCTGTTGCTCTGGTCAAGGGCAATGCCAAAGCCAAATTCGACGAAACCATCGAAATCGCGCTGAACCTGGGCGTTGACACCCGTCACGCGGACCAAATGGTGCGCGGCGTTGTTGGCCTGCCCAACGGCACCGGCAAAGCCATGCGCGTTGCTGTGTTCGCACGTGGCCCCAAGGCTGAAGAAGCTCAGGCCGCTGGCGCAGACATCGTTGGCGCAGAAGACCTGATGGAAACCATCCAGGGCGGCACCATCGACTTTGATCGCTGCATCGCGACCCCTGACATGATGCCAATCGTTGGCCGTCTGGGTAAGGTTCTGGGCCCACGCAACCTGATGCCAAACCCAAAAGTTGGCACCGTGACCATGGATGTCAAAGCCGCTGTTGAAGCCGCCAAAGGTGGCGAAGTTCAGTTCAAGGCTGAAAAAGGTGGCGTGGTTCACGCCGGTGTTGGCAAAGCGTCCTTTGACGAAGCCAAGCTGGTTGAAAACGTACGTGCCTTCATCTCCGCCGTCTCCAAGGCCAAGCCTGCAGGCGCAAAAGGCACCTACATGAAGAAAATCGCGCTGAGCTCCACAATGGGCCCAGGCGTGACACTGGACGTGAGCGCAGCTGTCGAAGGCTGATATCGTTCAATATCTAGCGAAAAGGCGGGCCGGTTGGCCCGCCTTTTTTGTTAGCGGCGACGGATAAAAAGGAAGTCTTAGGACATGGTGCCTACCGTTGGATGAATAGATCCACAAAAAGGGTGACGCCATGTTTGGTTCGCTAAATCGTTTTTTGACGTCCGCCATACTGATTTTATTTGGTCTTTCTACCTTTGCGACCGCGATGGAGGCCCCGAGCGGGCCGATTCTTTTGCGCGTCAGCGGTGAGATTGGCGTTTTCAACGCGGATGCCGAAGCGCAGTTTGACCGCGAGATGTTGGCGGCGTTGGATTGGCGGGATGTCGACACTTACGTATCCTTTGACGACGGGCGACACCGGTTTTCTGGGCCAACACTTGCCTCGTTGCTGACTTATCTTGGGGTCGAGGGCGGGACGTTGCGCGCCACGGCCTTGGATGATTACGCCATCGACATTCCGGTTCAGGATGCACAGGCGCATAACGTCATTCTCGCGCTTGAGCGGGATGGCAAGCCGCTGCGCATCCGGGATAGGGGGCCGATCTGGGTTGTCTATCCTGCCAGTGACCCATCACAGGTGAATGACTTGCATTCCGCCCGGATGATCTGGCAGCTCAAAAGCATCGAAGTCAAACCCTGAGCGGTCGCTGAATGGCCTGGCTGCGAGAAAATGCAAGAGCGCTGCGCGCGCTCTTTGCGCTGACGGTCTCGGCGGCGCTGGCAGGCCTGTTGGTTTCTGTCGAACATAGTCATTCCAAGCAGCAAGCAGACATCGTTCGCAAAATCAATGTCATGCTGTGGAGCATCAGCGAGCTGAACTATGTCAGCCAAAGGGTGGTGATTTCACTGCATGATCAGGTCCATGATCCTGCTCAAGCCTATGAAACCCAGGTCCGGTTTGATGTCTTGTGGAGCCGTTTGGGGGTCGTCAGGCTGGAACGGTTCTCTGAGGGGGCGGGGTTTCACGAGCTGATCGGCGAATTTCGCGACTACATGCCGGTTGCCGATGAAATCGTCTATTTCGACGGCCCACAGGATGGCGCGCAACTCATGGCCGTTGCCGACGAAATAACGGGCTTTAATGTCAGGCTGCGCCAATTGTGGTTGGAAAACTTTGGTACGCGAAAGCCGGCGCAAAAGATTTTGGCTGATATTTCAGCTGATGCCAGTAAGCGAAGTACCGAAACCGTCGTGGCCTTGTTGCTGGGCCTGGTGTTTCTTTACGTCGTTTTCGAAGTCTATCAGGCCGGGCGCGATCAGCAGATAGAACGCGCGCTCAGGCTGGAGGCCTCGCGCGCCAGTGCGGCCAAATCACGTTTTCTTGCCAATGTCAGTCATGAAATCAGAACGCCTCTCAATGGCATTTTGGGCATGGCGAGTGAGCTTGAAGAGACGAAACTCGACGCCAATCAACGAAAATGCGTGACGGTCATCAACAACTCCGGGGCCGTGTTGCTGGACACCATCAACGATGTGCTGGACCTGTCCAAGGTCGAAGCAGGCCGGATGGATTTGAAGGACAGCAATTTCAACCTGACGAAGACGTTGCAATCGGCCTATGATCTCTACGCCCCTAAGGCGCGCGAAAAAGGGCTGACATTCACATTGGATATTTCGGGGCAGGTGCCCAATAGTGTCCGCGCGGATGAACGGAAACTGCAGCAGGTGTTGCACAACCTGATCGCCAATGCCGTGAAGTTCACCGAAGGGGGGCGGGTTAACATCGTCGCGACCTGGAACACTGAGGCGGATTCAATCACGGTCAAAGTGCTGGATACTGGGGTCGGCATCCCGTCGGAGGCGTTGAATAAGATCTTTGAACCCTTTGTACAGGCGGATTCCTCGGTCACGCGGAAATTTGGTGGCACCGGGTTAGGATTGGCAATCTCGCGCCAGATTATCGAGGCGATGGGGGGTAGCCTGACCGTTGAAAGCACGCTGGGGCGCGGGTCAGAATTCCGGATTCTTTTGCCGCTGCGCGTGCATTCCAATGCCGTCCCCACTCGCGAAGAAAAGAAGCCGACCGATGTCGTCCCGCTGCATGGCAAGCGCGTGTTGATCACTGACGACAATGCGACAAACCGCTTGATCCTCGAACGGTTCCTGTCGCCGTCTGACTGCATCGTTTACTCCGCATCCGGTGGCGAAGAGGCGGTGACCTTGGCCTCGGATACGGAGTTTGACCTGATCCTGATGGATATCCAGATGCCCGGCGTAGACGGAATCGAAGCAACGCGGCGCATCCGCGCTGAAGAAAGCGAAACAGGGCGGGCCCGCGTTCCAATTTTTGCTGTAACAGCCAACGTCATGTCCCATCAGGTGGCGGAATATATCGAGGCGGGCATTGATCGGGTATTGCCCAAACCCCTCCCGAAAAAACGATTGATGGAAGAGTTGAGCCAAATAACTCAGAGTGAAAGCTAAAGCGGGTTGGCAAATCCCAACAAACAGTCTAACTGACGCATTCAGGGTCCTTGCTCGATTCGCGGGACCCTGTTTTCGTCCGAGACGGTGGGCGGATGCATCCGCATCCATAACTCCTGCCTGAGACGGGAAGAGACATCTTTACCGGTGCATATCTGCCCCGGCATTTTGATGCGACGACCCGACAACGGACTTCTCGCCTGTGGCAACGCAGGCAAAAGTGAGCCGGAGGGGTCGCCCCCTCCATAAATTGGAGTGAAACTGTGGATAGAGCACAAAAAGAGGCACTGGTCAAAGAACTGGGCCAGATCTTTGAAAGCTCTGGCGTCGTAGTGGTGTCCCGCTACGAGGGTCTGACAGTTGCTGACATGCAGAACTTGCGCGGCATTGCCCGCAACGCCGAGGCGTCGGTTCGCGTGGCCAAGAACAGGCTCGCCAAGATTGCCGTGAAAGATACCCAGTGCGAAAGCATTGCGGAATATCTGGAAGGCATGACCGTTCTGACCTATTCCGAAGACCCTGTGGCAGCCGCCAAAGTGGTTGAGGATTTCGCCAAAGAAAACCAGAAATTCGAAATTCTGGGTGGCGCAATGGGCGGAACGGCTCTGGACCGGGCTGGTGTTGAGGCCGTGTCGAAAATGCCTTCGCGCGAGGAGCTTATCGCTTCCATCGTGGGCTGCATCGGCGCACCTGCAAGCAACATCGCCGGCGCAATTGGCGCACCTGCTTCGAACATCGCATCCATTCTCTCGACCATCGAAGAGAAAGCGGAAGCGGCGTAAGAGCAACTGGATTGATCCCCGTAGGGTTTACCCCCTGACGTTGGAACAGAAACTGAAAACGGAAAGAGTCTCAAAATGGCTGATCTGAAAGCACTTGCTGAAAGCATCGTGGGTCTGACCCTGCTGGAAGCACAAGAACTGAAAACCATCCTCAAAGACGAGTACGGCATCGAGCCTGCAGCCGGTGGCGCAGTTATGATGGCGGGCCCTGCTGGCGACGCCGGCGGCGCAGCTGCTGAGGAAAAAACTGAATTTGACGTAATTCTGAAAGCCGCTGGCGACAAGAAAATCAACGTCATCAAAGAAGTCCGCGGCATCACCGGCCTGGGCCTCAAAGAAGCGAAAGAGCTGGTTGAAGCCGGCGGCAAAGCCGTCAAAGAAGGCGTCGACAAAGCCGAAGCTGAAGAAATCAAGAAAAAGCTCGAAGACGCAGGCGCGGAAGTCGAGCTCAAGTAATTCGGTTTTCGAACTGGTTTACGGCAAGCGCTCCCAATTTTGGGGGCGCTTGTTTCTTCTAGGGGGTAAGTTTGCTAAGGTTTTTCGCCAATTCCGCGCCGGAAACGTGGATGCAACGTTTGGGTGCGCTGGCGATGTCATTGGCCTGTTTGCTGAGTGTCGTGGTCATTTCGGGCGTCATCTTTCAGCAGTGGAATGTGCCTTGGACTGCGCGTGGAGTAGCGGCGTTGGTTTTCGGTTTAACCGTGGGGCTGCTGCTTGTTCCCTTGGCGTTACTGCATGGGCTGTCAGCTTTCTATCCAAGCCTTCTGAGGCGCTATAAATCAACGTCTCGTTCCAACCCTGATTTTTTGGATTTCAAAGCGATTCAATTGCAATGGGCCTATGGAGTCTTAGGCTATTTTGTTTGTGCAGGGTTGGTCGGGCTGGTGGCTCTCTGGGCGGTCGTTCCGATTTCGCGCTGAGCCAGCCTTCAATTGCGGGTTAGGAATTTCTGAATTCGTCAATCAGTTCGAAGAGCAGTTGAAAAGCATCCTTTGGTGTGCCTTGTTGGCTTATTTCATGGGTAATTCCAAGAGCGGTGCTCCAGCCCCGGGTTTCCCAAAGCCAACGTCCAAAGGCTTCTCTCGTGAACGTTCGTCCATCATGAGTGTCCTGAATGTCATGGGCGATCAGTGCAGCTTCGTACCCACAGATGAGTGTTTCAAGTGATTTCAGCGCGTCGGCGGAACCTGGATCCCCGATATACATTTCGGGCCGGGCCTTGACTGCTGCTAGATACCCATAAATGTCTTCGGTAGGCTGTCAGGCTCGGCGCATACGATTTCCCGGAAACAAAGTTGCTAACCTGTGTCGCTTGCCAGTTTGAGTTGCTGGTGATCAATGGGCAAGCCTCTTGCCTTGACGAAAGGCCGCAAAAATGCGACCTTACCTTCCTAGGATAAAACTGTTGCAGCTCCCTTGGGGGTTGCATTCTGTCCGTTCACCGAATATTCGGAAATCTCCTGCGGGTTCGAGCGATTCGAAGCCGCTTTTTCTCTTTGGCTGATACGGGGTGCTCCACAGAACATATCAAACGCCTGACTGTCCGAGAAAAAGCGCTTTGACAGGTGGGGTTTAGCACAGATTTGGGCGATGAATGCCCCGGCTTGGCAAGCCCCCGAAATCAGGGGTTTTCCAAGGCAGGGTTCAAGATCGAGAGACCTTCGGTGGGACGAAGGACGAGAATGGATCGGACTTTTGCCGTCACTAGACGATGCGCGCCGGGGCCCGACGGTGCGTGTACGGGCGAGATTATCGAAAGGTGACATCTGTCATGGCGCAAAGCTTCCTTGGCCAGAAACGTCTTCGCCGTTATTACGGCAAAATCCGTGAAGTGCTTGATATGCCGAACCTTATTGAGGTTCAGAAGTCGAGCTACGAATTGTTCCTGAAATCCGGCGACCAGCCCCAGCCATCCGATGGCGAAGGCATCAAAGGTGTGTTCCAGTCGGTCTTCCCGATCAAGGATTTCAACGAAACCGCCGTTCTGGAATTCGTGAACTACGATCTGGAAAAGCCGAAATACGACGTCGAAGAGTGCATGCAGCGCGACATGACCTACAGCGCCCCGCTGAAGGTCACTCTGCGCCTGATCGTCTTTGATGTGGACGAAGATACCGGCGCGAAATCCGTTAAGGATATCAAAGAGCAAGACGTGTTCATGGGCGATATGCCCCTGATGACGCCAAACGGCACCTTTATCGTAAACGGCACCGAACGTGTGATCGTTTCCCAGATGCACCGCTCGCCCGGTGTGTTCTTTGATCACGACAAAGGCAAAACCCACAGCTCGGGTAAGCTGCTGTTTGCCTGCCGCATCATTCCCTATCGCGGTTCCTGGCTGGATTTCGAATTCGACGCCAAAGACATCGTCTATGCGCGCATCGACCGTCGCCGCAAACTGCCTGTGACCACCCTGCTTTATGCGCTGGGTCTGGACCAAGAGGCGATCATGGACGCCTATTACGATACCGTGAACTACGAGTATCGTCGTGGCGAAGGTTGGTCGACCAAGTTCTTCCCGGAACGTGTGCGCGGCACCCGTCCTGGCTTTGATCTGGTTGACGCCGATAGCGGTGAAGTGATTGCCGAAGCTGGCAAAAAGGTCACTCCGCGCGCGGTCAAAAAGATCATCGACGAAGGCAAGATCACCAACCTGCTGGTTCCGTTCGACCAGATCGTTGGCAAATTTGTCGCTCAGGACATCATCAACGAAGAAACCGGCGCGATTTATGTCGAGGCGGGTGATGAGCTGACTTGGGAAGTCGACAAAGACGGTGAAGTCACCGGCGGTAGCTTGAAAGAGCTTGTCGACGCAGGCGTGACCGAGATCCCCGTGCTGGATATCGACAACGTCACCGTTGGCCCCTACATGCGCAACACCATGGCGCAGGACAAAAACATGGGCCGCGACACTGCGCTCATGGATATCTACCGCGTGATGCGTCCGGGCGAGCCGCCCACCGTCGAAGCGGCGTCGGCTCTGTTCGACACCCTGTTCTTTGACAGCGAGCGTTACGACCTGTCCGCCGTTGGCCGCGTGAAAATGAACATGCGTCTGGCTCTGGACAAGGAAGACACTCAGCGCACCCTGGATCGCGAAGACATCGTTCAGTGTATCAAAGCACTGGTTGATCTGCGCGATGGCCGCGGCGATATCGATGATATCGACCACCTCGGCAACCGTCGTGTCCGTTCCGTTGGCGAGCTGATGGAAAACCAGTACCGTGTCGGCCTGCTGCGCATGGAGCGCGCGATCAAAGAGCGTATGTCCAGCGTCGAAATCGACACTGTGATGCCGCAGGATCTGATCAACGCGAAACCCGCTGCCGCTGCTGTGCGTGAATTCTTTGGCTCTTCGCAGCTGTCGCAGTTCATGGACCAAACCAACCCGCTGTCCGAAGTGACCCACAAACGCCGTCTTTCGGCGCTTGGCCCGGGCGGTCTGACACGTGAGCGTGCGGGCTTTGAGGTGCGCGACGTGCACCCAACCCATTACGGTCGTATGTGTCCGATTGAGACACCGGAAGGGCCGAACATTGGTCTGATCAACTCGCTGGCCACCTTTGCCCGCGTGAACAAGTATGGCTTTATCGAAACACCTTACCGCGTCGTCAAAGACGGTCAGGTTACCGATGAAGTGCATTACATGTCCGCGACCGAGGAAATGCGCCACACCGTGGCGCAGGCGAACGCGAACCTGGATGAAAACGGACGTTTCAACAACGATCTGGTCAGCACCCGTAAGTCGGGCGACTACACCCTGTCGCCTTCCGAAGCGGTTGACCTGATCGACGTGTCGCCCAAACAGTTGGTGTCCGTTGCGGCCTCGTTGATCCCGTTCCTGGAAAACGACGACGCGAACCGCGCTTTGATGGGTTCCAACATGCAACGTCAGGCGGTTCCAACCCTGCGTTCCGAGGCGCCGCTTGTCGGTACCGGGATCGAAGAGGTTGTGGCCCGCGACTCTGGCGCGGCGGTCATGGCGCATCGCGCCGGGATCATCGACCAGGTTGACGCGCAGCGTATCGTTATCCGCGCCACCGAAGACCTCGAGCTCGGCGATGCGGGCGTCGACATCTATCGTATGCGCAAGTTCCAGCGTTCCAACCAGAACACCTGTATCAACCAGCGTCCGCTGGTTAAGGTGGGCGACACCGTGCGCAAAGGCGAAGTTATCGCTGACGGCCCGTCGACCGATATGGGCGAACTGGCCTTGGGTAAAAACGTGATCGTCGCGTTTATGCCTTGGAACGGCTACAACTACGAAGACTCGATCCTGATCTCTGAACGCATCGCCAAGGATGACGTGTTCACCTCCGTCCACATCGAAGAATTCGAAGTGGCGGCCCGTGACACCAAGCTTGGCCCAGAGGAAATCACCCGCGACATTCCAAACGTCGGTGAAGAAGCGCTGCGCAACCTCGACGAGGCGGGCATCGTTTACATCGGTGCGGATGTTGAGCCGGGCGACATTCTGGTCGGCAAGATCACACCAAAGGGCGAAAGCCCGATGACGCCGGAAGAAAAGCTGCTGCGCGCCATCTTTGGTGAAAAAGCGTCGGACGTGCGCGACACCTCGCTGCGTGTGAAGCCGGGTGATTACGGTACCGTTGTTGAGGTCCGCGTCTTTAACCGCCACGGTGTGGAAAAAGACGAACGTGCCCTGCAGATCGAACGCGAAGAGATCGAGCGTTTGGCCCGTGACCGCGACGACGAACTCGCGATCCTTGACCGCAACATCTATGCTCGCCTCAAGGGCATGTTGATGGGCAAGACCGCCGTCAAAGGTCCGAAAGGCGTCCGCGCCAATGCCGAGATCAACGAGGAACTGCTGGAAACCCTGACCCGTGGTCAGTGGTGGCAGCTGGCCCTGGGCGAGGAAGAAGACGCCAAGCATGTCGAGGCTCTGCACGAACAGTACGAAGTGCAGAAACGCGCCTTGGATGCCCGTTTTGACGACAAGGTCGAAAAGGTCCGCCGTGGCGACGATCTGCCTCCGGGTGTGATGAAAATGGTCAAGGTGTTCATCGCGGTGAAGCGCAAGCTGCAGCCGGGTGACAAAATGGCCGGTCGTCACGGGAACAAAGGTGTGGTTTCGCGCGTTGTTCCAATGGAAGACATGCCGTTCCTGGCCGATGGTACACCGGTTGACTTCTGTCTGAACCCGCTGGGCGTTCCATCGCGGATGAACGTTGGTCAGATCCTTGAAACCCACATGGGTTGGGCCGCGCGTATGCTCGGCATCAAGGTCGACGAAGCGTTGCAGGAATACCGCCGCAGCGGCGACATGACCCCGGTCCGCGAAGCGCTGCGCATCGCCTATGGCGACGAAGTCTACGAAGAAGGCTTTGGCACCATGGACGAAGGCGAGCTGCTGGAAGCTGCTGGCAATGTCAGCCACGGTGTCCCGATCGCAACGCCAGTCTTTGACGGTGCGAAAGAGGCAGACGTGAACGACGCCCTGCTGCGCGCTGGTTTCTCGGAAAGTGGTCAGTCGAAACTGTTCGACGGTCGCACCGGTGAACAGTTCGCCCGTGAGGTCACAGTGGGTGTGAAATACCTGCTGAAACTGCACCACCTGGTGGATGACAAGATCCACGCGCGGTCTACCGGTCCTTACTCGCTTGTTACTCAGCAGCCGCTGGGTGGTAAGGCGCAGTTCGGTGGCCAGCGCTTTGGGGAAATGGAAGTCTGGGCTCTCGAAGCTTATGGCGCGGCCTATACCCTGCAGGAAATGCTGACCGTGAAGTCGGATGACGTTGCTGGCCGGACCAAGGTCTATGAAAGCATCGTCAAAGGCGAAGACAACTTTGAGGCCGGCGTGCCAGAGAGCTTTAACGTTCTCGTCAAAGAAGTCCGCGGCCTCGGCCTCAACATGGAACTCCTGGATGCGGAGGAGGATGAGTGATCATTTCTCCGATCGCAGGATCCCAAAATGGTGCCGAGGCACTGGCGGAAACGCTGAGAAATCCTATGCGCAAGTATCCAGATCGTTCGGATGCGCGTTTTGAAGATCATCTCATCCTTCCGTCAGTGGCACCAGGTTTCAAGATCGACGCTTCGTCGTCGGTCTTTACCATCGGGTCCTGCTTTGCGCGTAATGTTGAAGAGGCGTTGATTGAACGCGGCGTGTCTGTTCCGACCGCTTCGTTCAGTGCGGCCCAGGACAAGATCCCGGGCCGTCCTAACCGTGTGTTGAACCAGTATAATCCTGGTACGATGCTGCAATGTGTCGAGAACGTCTTTGGCAAAAAGATCGAAGGCGGGATCTATGATGCGGGTCGTGACAAGCTGAAAAAGCAATATGTTGACAGCTTGCTATCAACAGGTGGTGCGCCGACCTCTTTGAACCGCGTAAATGAACGTCGCGCCGAGATCGATCAGCTTTATACCGACGGTCTCGCGGCGTCGGAAACCGTGGTGATCACTCTCGGGTTGATCGAAAGTTGGCTGGACTTAGAAGCCGGTATTTACCTGAACGAAATGCCTCCGGCGAAGCTGGTTCGCAGCAATGCAAGCCAGTTCGAATTTCGCCGTCTGGGTGTTTCTGAATGTGAACGACTGGTCTCCGCGATGGTCGAGCTTCTGAACAGGGACAAGAGGCGCAATATCGTGCTGACTGTGTCTCCGGTGCCTTTGCAGGTCACATTTGCAGGAGGGGATGCCACGACAGCAAACGGCTTTTCAAAAGCCGTGTTGCGCGTCGTTGCGGAAACCGTGTCGAACAATTTCGACATGGTGGATTACTTCCCCAGCTATGAGGCTGTCACAACATCCGGTTTCCGAAGCTTTGGAGAAGACAATGTACATGTCCGCCCAGCTACCGTGCAGAGAGTCGTGAATCATATGGTCGATCAATACCTTGAAGGGGCCGCGTAACACCGCCAGCTGGCCTTTGCCGGGGCAGCGCCACAGAAATTTGCCAAATGCGAAACGTGCCAGTGACCTAGAGGGTCAGGCAGAAGACGCCGAGGACACAAAATGAACCAGGAACTGACTAACAACCCGTTCAACCCGCTCACGCCGCCAAAGGTGTTTGACGAGATCAAAGTTTCGCTCGCCTCGCCCGAGCGGATCCTCTCTTGGTCTTTTGGTGAGATCAAGAAGCCTGAAACCATCAACTACCGCACGTTCAAACCTGAGCGTGACGGGTTGTTCTGTGCGCGTATCTTTGGCCCGATCAAAGATTACGAATGCCTCTGCGGCAAATACAAGCGCATGAAATATCGCGGCGTTGTCTGCGAAAAATGCGGGGTCGAAGTCACCCTGCAAAAGGTCCGCCGCGAACGCATGGGCCATATCGAACTGGCCGCTCCTTGCGCGCATATCTGGTTCCTCAAGTCGCTGCCATCGCGCATCGGCCTGATGCTGGACATGACTCTGCGTGATCTGGAACGTGTTCTGTATTTCGAAAACTACGTTGTGATCGAACCAGGCCTGACAGATCTGCAATACGGTCAGATGATGACCGAAGAAGAGTATCTCGACGCTCAGGATGCCTATGGCATGGACGCTTTCACCGCCAATATCGGCGCCGAAGCGATCCGTGAAATGCTGGCAAACATCGATCTGGAATCCGAAGCGGAGCAGCTGCGCGCCGATCTGAAAGAGGCGACAGGTGAACTGAAGCCCAAAAAGATCATCAAGCGTCTGAAAGTTGTGGAATCCTTCCTGGAATCCGGCAACCGCCCAGAATGGATGATCCTGACTGTTGTGCCTGTGATCCCGCCAGAGCTGCGCCCACTTGTGCCGCTGGATGGTGGCCGTTTCGCGACCTCTGACCTCAACGATCTTTATCGTCGTGTGATCAACCGGAACAACCGTCTGAAGCGTCTGATCGAACTGCGCGCACCTGACATCATTGTACGCAACGAAAAGCGGATGCTGCAGGAATCCGTGGACGCTCTGTTCGACAATGGCCGCCGTGGCCGCGTGATCACCGGTGCCAACAAGCGCCCGCTGAAATCGCTGTCCGACATGCTGAAAGGTAAGCAGGGTCGTTTCCGTCAGAACCTTTTGGGCAAGCGGGTCGACTTCTCTGGTCGTTCGGTGATTGTGACCGGTCCGGAACTGAAGCTGCATCAATGTGGCTTGCCGAAAAAGATGGCCTTGGAGCTGTTCAAGCCGTTCATCTACAGCCGTCTTGAGGCCAAAGGCCTGTCTTCCACCGTGAAGCAAGCCAAGAAGCTGGTCGAAAAAGAACGTCCCGAGGTGTGGGATATCCTCGATGAGGTGATCCGCGAACACCCTGTCATGCTGAACCGTGCGCCGACTCTGCACCGTCTTGGCATTCAGGCGTTCGAACCCACGTTGATCGAAGGTAAGGCGATCCAGCTGCACCCGCTGGTCTGCTCGGCCTTTAACGCTGACTTTGACGGCGACCAGATGGCGGTTCACGTACCGCTCTCGCTTGAGGCACAGCTCGAAGCGCGTGTTCTCATGATGTCGACCAACAACGTTCTGTCGCCAGCCAACGGCGCGCCGATCATCGTTCCGTCGCAGGATATGATCTTGGGTCTCTACTATGTGACCATCGAGCGCGAAGGCATGAAGGGCGAAGGCATGAAGTTCTCCTCGCTGGAGGAAGTCGAGCACGCGCTTGACGCCGGCGAAGTGCATCTGCACGCCAAGATCGAAGCGCGCATCAAGCAGATCGATGAGGAAGGTAACGAAGTTTACAAGCGCTTTGAAACCACCCCTGGTCGTGTCCGTCTCGGCAGCTTGCTGCCGCTGAACGCCAAGGCACCGTTTGACCTGGTCAACAGCCTGCTGCGTAAGAAAGACGTGCAGCGTGTCATCGACACCGTCTACCGCTATTGTGGTCAGAAAGAATCCGTCATCTTCTGTGACCAGATCATGTCCATGGGCTTCAAAGAAGCGTTCAAGGCCGGGATCTCGTTCGGTAAGTCCGACATGGTTATTCCTGACAACAAGTGGGACATCGTTGGCGACACCCGCGATCAGGTGAAGGATTTCGAACAGCAGTACATGGACGGCCTGATCACTCAGGGCGAAAAGTACAACAAAGTTGTCGATGCCTGGTCCAAGTGTAACGACCGCGTCACCGAGGCGATGATGTCCACCATCTCCGCCGAACAGCGTGACGAGGATGGCTCGGTCAAGGAACCGAACTCGGTTTACATGATGGCCCACTCGGGTGCTCGTGGCTCGGTTACTCAGATGAAACAGCTGGGCGGTATGCGTGGCCTGATGGCCAAGCCGAACGGCGACATCATTGAGACACCGATCATTTCGAACTTTAAAGAAGGTCTGACTGTTCTGGAGTACTTCAACTCCACCCACGGTGCCCGTAAGGGTCTGTCAGACACCGCTTTGAAGACTGCGAACTCCGGTTACCTGACCCGTCGTCTGGTGGACGTTGCCCAAGACTGCATCGTGCGCATGGAAGATTGCGGCACCGACCGCGCCATCACCGCCGAAGCGGCTGTGAATGACGGCGAAGTCGTTGCCACTCTGGGTGAACGTATTCTGGGTCGTGTTGCGGCTGAGGATATCAAGCACCCTGTGACCGGCGAAATTCTGGCCGCAGACGAAAGCTTGATCGACGAACGCACCGCCGACGCAATCGAAGAGGCAGGTGTTCTGACCGCGCGTATCCGCTCGCCGTTGACCTGTGAAGCCGAAGAGGGCGTTTGCGCCAAGTGTTACGGTCGTGACCTGGCACGTGGTACCCGCGTCAATATCGGCGAAGCTGTCGGCATCATCGCGGCACAGTCGATCGGTGAACCGGGCACACAGCTGACCATGCGGACCTTCCACATGGGTGGCGTTGCTCAGGGCTCCAGCCGGTCCTTCCTCGAGGCCAGCCAAAACGGTAAGATCGCCTTCGCCAACCCAGGTGTCATTGTGAACGCCAATGGCGAAAGCATCGTGATGAACCGCAACATGCAGGTCCTGATCCTGAACGATCAGGGCGAAGAGATTGCATCGCATAAAATGGGCTATGGTTCGAAACTGTTCGTCAAGGACGGCCAGGACATTGCCCGCGGTGACAAACTGTTCGAATGGGACCCGTATACCCTGCCGATCATCGCCGAAAAGGATGGTATCGCGAAACATGTCGACCTGGTGAACGGCGTTGCCGTACGCGAGGAAACCGACGATGCGACCGGTATGACCCAGAAGATCGTGATCGACTGGCGCGCCGCGCCAAAAGGCAACGAGCTCAAGCCGGAAATCATCCTGATGGGGTCCGATGGCGAGCCTGTGCGCAACGATGCGGGCAACCCGATCACCTATCCGATGTCGGTTGACGCCATTCTGTCGGTCGAAGACGGCTCCGAGGTCAAAGCTGGTGACGTTGTCGCGCGTATCCCGCGCGAAGGTGCCAAGACCAAGGACATCACCGGTGGTCTGCCACGTGTTGCGGAACTGTTCGAAGCCCGCCGTCCAAAGGATCACGCGATCATCGCTGAAATCGATGGTTACGTGCGCTTTGGCAAGGACTACAAGAACAAGCGCCGCATTGCGATTGAACCGCAAGACGAGACCATGGAAACCCGTGAGTACATGATCCCGAAAGGCAAGCACATTCCTGTCCTGGAAGGTGACTTTGTCCAGAAGGGTGATTACATCATGGATGGTAACCCGGCTCCGCATGACATCCTCGCCATTATGGGGATCGAGGCGCTGGCAAACTACATGATCGACGAGGTTCAGGACGTTTACCGTCTGCAGGGTGTTAAGATCAACGATAAGCATATCGAAGTGATCGTGCGCCAGATGCTGCAGAAATGGGAAATCCAGGACAGCGGTGACACCACCCTGCTTAAGGGTGAGCATGTGGACAAAGCCGAGTTTGATGCCGCCAATGAAAAGGCAATCGCCAAAGGCGACCGTCCTGCTCAGGGTGAGCCGATCCTGCTCGGTATCACCAAGGCGTCCTTGCAGACCCGTTCCTTCATCTCCGCGGCCTCCTTCCAGGAAACAACCCGCGTGCTGACCGAAGCCTCGGTTCAGGGCAAGAAGGACAAGCTGGTCGGCCTCAAGGAAAACGTCATCGTGGGCCGTCTGATCCCGGCCGGTACAGGTGGGGCGACGCAAAAGATGCGCCACATCGCGCAATCGCGTGACAATGTGGTCATCGAAGCCCGTCGTGAAGAAGCCGAAGCCGCCGCCGCCCTGGCCGCGCCCGAGGCCATGAGCGATGTTGTGGGTGGCGACGAGTTCGACACGCTGGTTGTCGACACTCCGGAAAGTCGCGAATAACCACTGCTAAGCACACAATTCAAAAGGGGCCCCATTTGCGGGCCCCTTTTCTTTTGGAGGGTCCCTGCGACCAAGGGTAATCCGCCAGAGCGTTTCCAGTTTCTTTCGGAACAGCTTTCGCCGCCTTTCGCCAAAGGCTCAAACCCAGAAAGCTGATGCTCTGCTTAAACAAAAACTGGCAACGCTTTAGATCGCCCGACCTTAAACTGGAGACACGAATACCCTGCCACGCCTTCGGCGCTCTCGGGAATCCGTGTCGCTTGATGTTTCAGGTTAAAGGCCGGACGCTTTAGGTCTTCTTTGGGCTCCAAATATCCCGGGGGTGGCGCGCCCGAAGGCGCGCAAGGGGGCTGACCCCCTTATTTTGCCTCAGACATCAAGAACGCCCCGTGGGGATTGTCCAAAACCATCTTCCAGCTGCCATCTTCTTGACGACGGAACACGGCAACCGAAAGGCCCGATTGCGTGATCTCTTCGCCCTCTGGCCCAGTTGCGACCATGTCCCAGGGCGCGATATGCAATCCGGTATCCCCCGAGACATAGACTTCGTGTCCGGAATAGGTAAAGGCCGGCTTCATGGCTGACATGGCGGTGAACATGGCGTGCAATTGGTCCTCATCCGAGACCGGGCTTTGCGGTTCAAACATCACTGCCGCTCCGGGTTCATAGCTTCGCATAACGCGGGTAATATCCCCGGCCATAAAGGCATAGGTCATCTGTTCAACGGCGCTGTGAATGGCGGTTTGGTCTTGGGTCATGGGTTTTTCTCCTGCAGAAGTTTCAGTTGTGGCCAGGCTCAGGGCGAGCGCGACCAGCCATGCGGCTGCATGTTTCATGAGTGTTTCCTTTTGGGTTGATGTGAACGTGTTCTAGTTTCCTAGGGACACGATCCTTTCCAGCTCTGCTGCAAAGTTCTTTTGCGCCTTCAGCGGTCCGGTGGCCCGTTGCAACTTGGCAGCGACCAGGGCGGCTTCGGTGGTCAAAGCCATTTTGCGGACCGAGGCGTAATCAGGGGCATCTGACATCAAGTTCGATGGAACAGACGGAACGCGCCCCAGCTCAATGGCGGCGGGCAGGCGTTTGGGGCAGGTGCAGGCGTTTTGGGCACCGGCGAGACCGCAGCTTCGGGCGGTGAACTCTGTGACCTTCTTTCGAGCACGGGACAGACGTTGGCGGTAGAGATCCTTGGAGATATCCAGAATCCCAACCGCTTCGCCCTGATCCAATTCGAACACGTCACCCAAGATATAGGCAATGCGATGGGGGCGATCGAGGCAGAGCAGCATCGCCATGGTACAGCCGATCCGCAGCTCGTTTAGCAGGATGTGATCCTCGGGTGCTTTTTGGTTTTCATCCACCAACCCGGCCTCAAGATCCGCAGCGAATACGTCAAAGCTCAGCATGGTTTCGGCCTGGCTGCGCTTGACGGTTGTCAGCAGGTGGTTGGTGGCGACGCGATACACCCAAGTGCGAAAGGCAGAGTCGCCGCGATAGGTCGACAATTTGGTGATCACCCGGATCAGAATGTCCTGGGTGACGTCCTCGGCCTGGACCGGATCGGCCAGCATGCGCAGCGCAAGGCGGTGGATCTGGTCCTGGATGTTCGCAACAAGAGTTTCCAGCGCCTGCGCATCGCCTTGATTGGCGCGCTGTGCCAGGGGTTCCAGATTGGGCAATGTCATATCGAGCTCCGTTTCAGGGCGTATGATAGTTAGACATCCCGTGCTGCCAATCTGTGACAAGATTTTTGGAAAAATCTTGGATGCGTCCAGATCAGCCGTTGAAAACCCGTCGAATGTGATCGCCATCTATACCGAATTCCGCCTTTAGCTCGGCCTCACCGGCGCTGTCCAACATGGGCAGGATCACCGGTTTCACATGTTTCTTTTGGCGCGAGTCATTGTTGTCACTATGGCCGCGCACATACATCGGCTTGTCGGTAAAGGTCACCGTTGGCATATGCTGGTTCAGCTTGTTATGGGCGAAATTCATGATGCTTTGATGGCAACCGCCACGCACCACGAGGGCCAGACCCATCGAGTGATAAGGGATCAGACAGGCTTCTGCTGCGATGCCATCTGCGCCGGGACGCATCAAAAACCCGCGATTATAATCCATCGCGACAAGGCGATGTTTGGCGCGAAGAGGCGCGATCAGCCTGGCATCGGCACGGATGCGTTCAACAAAATCACGCGCAACCGTGTCGTCATCATCAAGTCGGAACTGCAGGCAATCGGCATCCATATCGTGACGGGCGAGATTGATCACCTCTTTGCACACCGCGCGATGGGGCATGGGGGGACGGGCGACAATGACTGCTTGTGGCAGGTCTTCGACCAGATCAAACAGACGGGCAACGTGTTCTTCCGGCAGGTCATCGCCAATCAGGATGACAAAGGTGAAATCCGGGTCGGTTTGGGCGCGCAATCCCGGCAGGCAGATGGTTTCGAAATAGCGAAACCTCTCATTGATCCGCTCGGGTGCGTAGAGGAAAGCCTTGCGCGCTTCGACACTGTCATGTTCGACCTGAAATCCGCCCTCGGCCGGGTAGGAAAAGCGACAGAAACCGATGACTTGCATGACCTATCCTTTGTCTGCAGAACACAAAGTCATGCATGACATTGCCGAGGCCGACAGGCAAGGCGGGCGGGCAGTTGACATGTCTGGCGACTCCCCCTATACGCCCGCCTAATCCGCGTGCTGTACACACGCGTTTTTACAATTTGCGTTGATCAAGATCCAGGCGACCTAACTGCCCGATCCTCTGAGAACCGACCGCTTCGTTCACCTCGGAATGGGAACGTTGCGGGTTTTTTGCTTGTTGTCCTGTCGCGCAGCGATGTGATGGCAAGCCCCGAACCCGGCGCTTCGCAAGATGCGCCAACCTTAACCGCCTCGGGCTCCGGTCCTTGGCATCACATAGTGAAAGCACGGGGAATATAACCGAATGCCCACGATCCAACAGCTGATCCGCAAACCGCGTCAGCCTAAAATCAAACGCTCGAAGTCGCAGCACCTCGAGCAGTGCCCGCAGAAACGCGGCGTTTGCACACGCGTCTACACAACCACACCGAAAAAGCCGAACTCGGCGATGCGTAAGGTTGCCAAGGTGCGTCTGACCAACGGTTACGAAGTCATCAGCTACATCCCGGGTGAAAGCCACAACCTTCAGGAGCACTCTGTGGTTCTGATCCGTGGCGGTCGTGTAAAAGACCTTCCTGGTGTTCGCTACCACATCCTGCGCGGTGTTCTGGATACTCAGGGCGTTAAAGACCGTAAGCAGCGTCGTTCGAAATATGGCGCCAAGCGTCCTAAGTAAGAAGAGGATACTGATATGTCCCGTCGTCACGCTGCCGAGAAGCGCGAAGTATTGCCAGACGCCAAATATGGCGATCGCGTTCTGACCAAGTTCATGAACAACCTGATGATCGATGGCAAGAAATCTGTTGCCGAAAAGATCGTCTACAACGCGCTGGATCGCGTTGAAACCAAAGTCAAGCGCGCCCCAGTGGAACTGTTCCACGAAGCGCTGGACAACATCAAACCGGCCGTCGAAGTTCGTTCGCGCCGTGTTGGTGGTGCCACCTACCAGGTTCCTGTTGAGGTGCGCCCTGAGCGTCGTGAAGCCCTGGCCATCCGTTGGCTGATCTCCGCTTCCCGCGCCCGCAACGAAAACACAATGGAAGAACGCCTCGCCGGTGAACTGCTGGACGCTGTACAGTCCCGCGGTGCTGCTGTTAAGAAGCGCGAAGACACCCATAAGATGGCCGACGCGAACAAAGCGTTCAGCCATTATCGTTGGTAATATTGGCTTAGGACCAAACACATGGCACGCGAATATCCATTAGATCGGTACCGTAACTTCGGTATCATGGCGCATATCGATGCAGGTAAAACCACCTGTTCCGAACGCATCCTGTATTACACTGGTAAATCCCACAACATTGGTGAGGTGCACGATGGTGCGGCCACCATGGACTGGATGGAGCAGGAACAGGAACGCGGCATCACCATCACCTCGGCGGCGACCACCACATTCTGGGAACGCACCGAAGATGGCAAAACTGCGGACACTGAAAAGCACCGTCTGAACATCATCGACACCCCTGGCCACGTTGACTTCACCATTGAAGTTGAGCGTTCGCTGGCGGTTCTCGACGGTGCTGTCTGTGTTCTTGACGCCAACGCCGGTGTTGAGCCTCAGACCGAAACCGTGTGGCGTCAGGCTGACCGCTACAAGGTTCCGCGCATTGTTTTCGTCAACAAGATGGACAAGATCGGCGCTGACTTCTTCAACTGTGTTGAAATGATCGAAGATCGCACCGGCGCGACTGCTGTTCCGGTTGGTATTCCGATCGGTGCCGAGAACGAGCTGGAAGGCTTGGTTGATCTGGTGACCATGCAGGAATGGGTTTACGCTGGCGAAGACCTGGGCGCGTCCTGGGAAAAGCGTGAGATCCGTGCCGAGCTGAAGGACATGGCCGACGAATGGCGCGCCAAGATGATCGAAACTGCCGTTGAGCAGGACGATGACGCCATGGAAGCCTATCTGGAAGGCGAAGAGCCATCGGTTGAAAAGCTGCGTGAACTGCTGCGCAAAGGCACACTGGCGCTGGACTTCGTTCCGGTTCTGGGTGGTTCTGCGTTCAAAAACAAAGGTGTTCAGCCGCTGCTTAACGCTGTGATCGACTATCTGCCCAGCCCGCTGGACGTTGTTGATTACATGGGCTTTGCACCGGGTGACGAAACCGAAGAGCGTAACATTGCCCGCCGTGCGGATGATGACATGGCGTTCTCCGGGCTCGCGTTCAAAATCATGAACGACCCGTTTGTTGGTTCCTTGACCTTCGTTCGCATCTACTCTGGCTCTCTGAACAAGGGTGACTCGATGCTGAACTCGACCAAGGGCAATAACGAGCGCGTCGGTCGTATGATGATGATGCACTCCAACAACCGCGAAGAGATCGAAGAGGCATTTGCCGGCGACATCATCGCGCTTGGTGGCCTGAAGAACACTACAACCGGGGATACCCTTTGTGCCAAGAACGACCCTGTTGTTCTCGAAACAATGACCTTCCCTGATCCGGTGATCGAGATCGCGGTTGAGCCTAAGACCAAGGGCGACCAAGAGAAGATGTCCCAGGGTCTGGCCCGTCTGGCCGCCGAAGACCCCTCCTTCCGTGTTGAGACTGACCTGGAATCCGGTCAGACCATCATGAAAGGCATGGGCGAACTTCACCTGGACATCCTGGTTGACCGCCTCAAGCGCGAGTTCAAGGTTGAAGCGAACATCGGTGCGCCTCAGGTTGCTTACCGTGAGACCATTGGTCACGAAGTCGAACACACCTACACCCACAAGAAACAGTCGGGTGGTTCGGGTCAGTTCGGCGAAGTGAAAATGATCATCACTCCGACCGAGCCCGGCGAAGGCTATTCGTTTGAATCTCGCATCGTTGGTGGTGCGGTTCCAAAGGAATACATCCCAGGTGTTGAAAAGGGTGTGAAATCGGTTATGGACTCCGGCCCGCTGGCTGGCTTCCCCGTGATCGACTTCAAGGTTGCTCTGATCGACGGTAAGTTCCACGACGTTGACTCCTCCGTTCTGGCATTCGAAATCGCAGCACGTATGTGTATGCGTGAAGGTATGCGCAAAGCGGGTGCGAAACTGCTGGAACCAATGATGAAAGTCGAAGTTGTTACTCCGGAAGAATATACCGGCGGTATCATCGGCGATCTGACATCGCGTCGCGGTCAGGTGAACGGTCAGGAACCACGCGGCAACGCGGTTGCGATCAACGCATTTGTTCCGCTGGCCAACATGTTCGGCTACATCAACACCCTGCGTTCCATGTCTTCGGGCCGCGCGCAGTTTACCATGCAGTTCGACCATTACGATCCGGTTCCGCAGAACATCTCTGACGAGATCCAGGCGCAATACGCATAAGAAATCGGGTGGCGGGGGACCTCCCCGCCCTGCCCACCACCGTAGGGTGGGGTTTCACCCCACCATCCGACACCAAGAAGGAGCCATATCATGGCAAAGGAAAAGTTTGAGCGCGGCAAGCCGCATTGCAACATTGGCACCATCGGTCACGTTGACCACGGTAAGACCACGCTGACAGCGGCGATCACCAAATATTTTGGTGACTTCAAAGCGTATGACCAGATTGACGGCGCGCCTGAAGAAAAGGCTCGTGGTATCACCATCTCGACCGCCCACGTTGAGTATGAGACCGATGCCCGTCACTACGCCCACGTTGACTGCCCCGGCCACGCCGACTACGTCAAGAACATGATCACCGGTGCGGCGCAGATGGACGGCGCGATCCTGGTTGTGAACGCGGCTGACGGCCCTATGCCTCAGACTCGTGAGCACATCCTGCTGGGCCGCCAGGTTGGCATCCCGGCCATGGTTGTTTTCATGAACAAAGTTGACCAGGTTGACGACGAAGAGCTGCTCGAGCTGGTGGAAATGGAAATCCGCGAACTGCTGTCCGAGTATGACTTCCCAGGCGACGACATCCCTGTGATCGCGGGTTCGGCTCTGGCGGCGATGGAAGGCAACAACCCTGAGATCGGCGAAGAGAAGATCAAAGAGCTGATGGCAGCCGTGGATGAGTACATCCCGCAGCCTGAGCGCGCTGTTGACCAGCCGTTCCTGATGCCGATCGAAGACGTGTTCTCGATCTCTGGTCGTGGTACCGTTGTGACCGGCCGTGTTGAGCGTGGCGTGATCAATGTTGGCGACGAGATCGAGATCGTTGGCATCAAAGACACCACCAAAACCACCTGTACCGGTGTTGAGATGTTCCGCAAGCTGCTGGATCGCGGCGAAGCGGGCGACAACATTGGTGCGCTGCTGCGTGGTATCGACCGTGACGCGGTTGAGCGTGGTCAGGTTCTGTGTGCCCCGGGTTCCGTAACCCCGCACACCAAGTTCGAAGCCGAGGTCTACATCCTGACCAAGGACGAAGGTGGCCGTCACACGCCGTTCTTCGCGAACTACCGTCCGCAGTTCTACTTCCGCACCACCGACGTAACCGGCACCGTGACCCTGCCAGAGGGCACCGAGATGGTTATGCCAGGCGACAACCTGAAGTTCGGCGTTGAGCTGATCGCCCCGATCGCCATGGAAGACGGTCTGCGCTTCGCGATCCGCGAAGGTGGCCGCACCGTTGGTTCCGGTGTTGTTTCCAAAATTGTAGAATAATTCCGGCGGCTTTGCCGCCGAGAGGTGATGATTTAAGAAGGGCGCTCCGTTTGGAGCGCCCTTTTTCTTTGTTCGCGGTCAGTTGCAGGGCAAAGGTGGGGTAAAACCCCACCCTACGGCATTCCAGCAACGCAAAAGCGCTGCCCGATCCGGACAGCGCTTTCATCTTGTTTTGGGGCCGGCAGAGCGGCTCCGAACAGGTCTTAGTTTACGATCTTGCGCACTGCGTTGCGCTTTTCGCTTTCAGTGCCGCCACCATTGACGATCAGGTGCAGCGAGGCGGTTTCAGCGGCGCTCAGGCTGGAGATGTCGGCACCAGGAGCGTAGGTCTGCACGTCCGAAGACAGGGAGGCATTGGCAGCACCGGTCAGAGCGGCGGTTGCAACAAGGGCGGAAGCGATCAGGGTTTTCATGACAAAGGTCCTTTCGGGGAGGGAGTTTTAGGAGTCTTGGGAGGGAGAGGGGATGCGCCGGAGCGCTCCTTAGCCGTGATTTGGGGATCTTGGATCGGTTTCCGCTGCCTCCCGCCCGAGGGCAGGAACGCGGAGAACCGATGCTTTGCTTAAGCGTCCCCAAACACGTCTTAGTTTACGATCTTGCGAACCGCATTGCGCTTTTCGCTTTCAGAACCGCCACCATTGACGATCAGGTGCAGCGAGGCGGTTTCAGCGGCGGTCAGGTTGGAGATGTCTGCGCCGGGCGCATAGGTGTTCACGTCAGATGACAGCGACGCATTGGCGGCACCGGTCAGAGCGGCAGTTGCAACAAGAGCGGAAGCGATCAGGGTTTTCATGACAAATATCCTTTCGGGGAGGGAGTTCTTGGGAGTCTTGGGAGGGGGAGGGGAAAGGTTGCGGCCAATGCGGCCGCAAAAGTCCCTTAGTTTACGATTTTACGCACAGCGTTGCGCTTTTCGCTTTCAGAACCGCCACCATTGACGATCAGGTGCAGCGAGGCGGTTTCAGCGGCGGTCAGGTTGGAGATGTCTGCGCCAGGGGCGTAAGTCTTCACGTCAGACGACAGCGACGCATTGGCAGCGCCGGTCAGGGCGGCAGTGGCGACGAGGGCGGAAGCGATCAGGGTTTTCATGTGTCTGTCTTTCTATATGTATCAGTGTGTTAGGCCCGGTTGGGCGTTTGTTTGTTTGGACTGTTGCGTCCGACACCAAACGAGATAGGGGCCCCGATTTCGGATTTGAACACACGAAAAAATCGCGCCCGCTCACGCGAATTTGCCCTTGAATTGCGCGCGCCAAGACAGGTCACTGCGCGCCCCTGCACAGCCTCGGTGCGGACCAATAAAACAAGCCCCCCACCCTCACACCCCCGCCCAATTCCTCACTATCCCAGTGAAACACCGTGACCCAAATTCCCGCTGAACAATCAGTGTGCATCCGTGAACAAGAGGTTTGTTACAGAATTTCCCGCAATCCGGCAGAAATCCTCACACCCCAGTGAACAAACCACCGCTATGGGGCTGAAGGCGCGCTCCCTATTTGCGGGAGGCCTTAGAAATTGTTGGGGAAAAAAAACTTGATGAAACCTGCTAGGTTTCGTAGCTTCTACTAAAAGATGGGGTGATAGGGCAGATGGGCACTAATTGTAGTGAATGGGGTGACCAAACAGCATCAAGTGACGCAGTTGCTGCAGAATTGCTCCGACGGGGTCGAAATAGCGACGATCTCTACCTTTTGGACAGGGCGGTATTCATGGTAACACGTTTGCCTCTTAATCAAATTTCGGGGTTTCAGATGCAGAGGGTCTTCGAAGAATGTGTTCAAGTGTCTGACCAAGCTCAGACAGAGCTCTTGTCGATGGCTGTCGGAGCATTTGGAGAAGCACGGTTTTATTGAGTTTCGTTTGTCAAACGAGCAATTTCGAGATTTGCATTGTTGAGCTCTTCTCGACATTTTGTCAGGTCATCAGTTAGATCTGCTAGAGTCTCTTCTAGAAAATCATTATAAACAGCGTTGGCCGAGTAATCTTCAGGGGCACGGAAGAAGTATACGAAATAGACTACTGAGCCATCCACTTTGCTCCTCGTGCGCACGACGACCGGTAAGACCTCTTCGCTGTTGTTCGAAGAGGTGGCTGGCATAGCAAAACGAGACGGTCGTGAACTTCTCCCTTCGGTCGCGCGGGAAAGATCACTCAGCAATTCAGCTTGCCACTGAATGACATCCTCATCTAGGTGGCCGTTATGGTTTGATCTGTAATCGTCTTCCCAGTTTCGAAATAGATCCTTAAGGGTCGCTTTTTTAGGCGCGACGGTGTAACCAAATCGGTTTAGAGCACCTTGTGTGAGCGGGCCATCTGGAGACAAAACCAATTCCGACTGCAAGAGCATGGTCGCTTTGGTGCGTAGGCTATCATACTCTTGGCGCAGGGCCTGATGTTTTTGTTTGTCTTCATCTTCCAGTTTCTTGAAATCGATGTGATCTTGGTTAACAAATGAGAGTTTTTGCGCCTTTTCACGAAGTTCGATAACGCTTTCGACATGTGAGCGTTCCAGAGAAAACTTCAAGTATTCAAGTCTTTCGATCCATTCTGGTGAAGAATCATTTATGAATTTGGAAAGCTCTTCGTGCAAAAACATGGCGCGATTGTTGACTTCATCTTCCGACTGCAAGCCCAAATACGACAGCAAAGCGCTTTCACTTTCTCGAGTACCTTCGTCCTTGATAAGCCATCCATCCTTGCCATGGAAATTCGCGGCAAAGTCAGCAACTTCTTTGTCGTCTCGAACACTCACGGTAAGATCAGAAATCCTGACAAGCGGTTGCTTGTTTCCACAGTAAAGAGTCACGACCCTGGTTGCTTTGGTTTGAGACCCAGTTGCCACACCAAGCTCCCACATGCAGTTTGACCAGTCCTCATCTGCATCTGTGAACAAAAGGATGAATAAATCTGTGCGCCGTAGCTCTTCTGTAAGTTCCGTGTTCAGGTTCTTTCCCTGTTTGCCGCTCCCTGGTAGACTAGATAGAAAGACCTTTCCGTTTCCGCCCAACCACTTGTCATGAAGGATTTCATGAAGCTTCTTTGCCAGGTGCGTATCCTGATGTTTGTGACTAATGAAAATGCGGAAATCTTTGGTGCTGTCGGACATGGAAACTTTTGAGTTTGGATACAATTTCCAATATGAAGTAGTCATTTCTCTTTATAAGCAAGTAAAAGTTAACGGTGCACGTGAACTTAGTCTGAAATGGGCTCGTGTTTCATCAGTGTCGGGCTTGCGGATGATAAGCCATCAGACTTGCCAACGAGTCTTGGTAAACTTGGTGCACTCTGCAGAGAGGGGCTTGCCTGATCTTCATCCCGCTTGTATACGCGCGTAATGTCTCGATGAGACTTGCGGCGGGGTGATTCCCGCCGTTTGGGTTCGATGAGGGTGTGCGGTGGTCGCCCATCCTCCTCTCAACTCCAATGCCAATAAAGGTATGTTCAATGAACCAGAACATCCGTATCCGGCTGAAGGCGTTTGACTATCGCGTTCTCGATGCTTCCACACAGGAAATCGTTAACACTGCCAAGCGCACCGGTGCTCAGGTCCGCGGTCCCATCCCGCTGCCTAACAAAATCGAAAAATTCACAGTTCTGCGTGGCCCACACGTGAACAAGAAGTCGCGCGACCAGTTCGAGATCCGTACGCATAAGCGTATGCTCGACATCGTCGACCCGACTCCTCAGACTGTTGATGCCCTGATGAAGCTCGACCTCGCCGCTGGCGTTGACGTCGAGATCAAAGTCTAAGGGGGTATCATGCGCTCTGGTATTATCGCAAAGAAAGTCGGGATGACTCGTCTGTTCCAAGAGGACGGCAAGCAGATCCCGGTGACCGTTCTGCAGCTGGAAAACCTGCAGGTCGTGGCACAACGCACCGAAGAAGAGCACGGTTACACCGCTGTTCAGCTGGGTGCTGGCACAGCCAAAGCCAAAAACGTTTCCAAAGCCATGCGTGGCCACTTTGCCAAAGCAAATGTGGAACCCAAGCGTAAGGTTGCGGAATTCCGTGTTGCTCCTGAGATGCTGATCGAAGTGGGCGCGGAAATCACCGCCGAACATTACAACGAGGGCCAGTACGTTGACGTATCCGGCATCTCGATCGGTAAAGGTTTCGCCGGTGGTATGAAGCGTTGGAACTTTGGCGGTCTGCGTGCGACACACGGTGTGTCCATCAGCCACCGCTCCCACGGTTCGACCGGTCAGTGTCAGAACCCGGGCAAGGTTTTCAAAGGCAAGAAAATGGCCGGTCACATGGGTGCTGCCCGTGTTACCACTCAGAACCTGCAGGTTGTGAAGACTGACGCGGATCGCGGCATCATCATGATCAAAGGCGCTGTTCCGGGTTCCAAGGGTGGCTGGGTCACTCTGAAGGACGCGGTCAAAAAGCCTGTGCCTTCTGACGTGCCGACACCTGCGGCTATCCGCTCCACAGACGCTCCGGCAGAAGAAGCTGCTGCCGAAGGAGGTGACGCATGAAACTCGACGTAATCAAACTTGACGGCGCAGCCGCCGGTTCTGTCGAGCTGGACGAAGCACTGTTTGGCCTCGAGCCACGTGCCGACATCCTGCACCGTGTGGTCCGCTGGCAGCGTAACAACGCCCAAGCCGGTACCCACAAGGTCAAGACCCGTTCCGAGGTCAGCTACTCGACCAAGAAGATCTATCGCCAAAAAGGCACCGGTGGCGCACGTCACGGGTCCCGCAAGGCGCCTATCTTCCGCAAGGGTGGTATCTACAAGGGTCCGACCCCGCGTTCGCACGGTCACTCCTTGCAGAAAAAAGTCCGCGCTCTGGGTCTGAAAATGGCTCTGTCCGCCAAGGCTGCAACTGGCTCGCTGGTTGTTCTTGAGGATGCGGCCACCGACGGCAAGACCAAGACCCTGGCCAATCAGGTCAAGGCTCTGGGTTGGAAGCGCGCGCTGATCATCGACGGGGCTTCGGTCAACGAAGACTTCGCCAAAGCAGCTCGTAACATCGAAGGTCTGGACATCCTGCCAACCATCGGTGCCAACGTTTATGACATCCTCAAGCGTGACACTCTGGTGATCACCAAAGCAGGTGTCGAAGCACTGGAGGCTCGCCTGAAATGAGCGCGAAAGCAGAACATTACGACATCGTCCGCAAGCCGGTCGTAACCGAGAAATCCACCATGGCGTCCGAAAACGGCGCAGTGGTTTTCGAAGTTGCCATCGACAGCAACAAGCCACAGATCAAAGAGGCCGTTGAGGCTCTGTTTGGTGTGAAGGTGAAGGCGGTTAACACCACCATCACCAAAGGTAAGGTCAAGCGTTTCAAAGGCGTGACCGGCCGTCGCAAGGACGTCAAGAAAGCCTATGTGACCCTCGAAGAGGGCAACACCATCGACGTGACCACTGGTCTGTAAAGGATGGGTAAGGTGGGGTTTAACCCCACCCTACGGCATGAATTTGAAGAACCCCCTGGTTTTTGCCAGGGGGTTTTTCTTTGTGCGCGGGTGCGGGTGTTGTGACCTGAGTTTGCCGCGCCCGAATTCCCCTTACCCGCTGCGACAAACTGTCAGATGTTTGGCGCATGTAGCTTACGAGGTGAGGGTGCGATGAAGAAACAAGTCGCTGAGTTTATTGGAACATTTACGCTAGTTCTGATTGGGTGCGGGTCGGCTGTGATTGCCGGGCCGGACATTGGGCTGACCGGGATCAGTCTGGCTTTTGGGCTGGCTTTGATCGGGATGGCCTATGGGATCGGGCCGGTTTCGGGCTGTCATATCAACCCGGCTGTGTCGCTGGGCGCGGTGGCGGCGGGGCGCATTAGCATGCCCGAGGCGGTGACCTATATCATCGCGCAGGTGGCCGGAGCTGTCGCTGCTGCGTTCATCCTGATGATGATCGCCATGGGCAAGGCCGATTACAGCGTCGCTGAGAACGGGCTGGGTCAAAATGGCTGGGGCGCGGGTTATCTGGGGGAGTATGGCATGATCGCGGCCTTCCTGTTCGAACTGGTGGCTACCTTCCTGTTTATGGTGGTTATTTTGGGGGCTACCGGGGCCGGGGTGCCGGCCCAATTTGCGGGTCTGGCCATTGGTTTGACCCTGGTGGGCATCCATCTGGTCGGCATCAATATCACCGGGGTTTCGGTCAATCCGGCGCGCTCTTTTGGGCCGGCTTTGTTCGCGGGGGTGCAGGCTTTGGGGCAGCTTTGGCTGTTCATTCTGGCACCGATCCTGGGGGCTGTGGCGGCGGGGCTTTTGTTCCGCTCTGGGGTGCTGGACAGCGACGCCTGACCAGCTGCGCAACAATCTGAAACAGAGCAACCCTCGGCCATGTGTCGGGGGTTTTCTAATTGGGCAGATCAAGGCGAAATCCGATAAAACCCAGCGTTCGCTGCGTTAAAGCCGGGTGATTAACCCCTTGTTAGGCACGATTCTGTGCAAAACGCCCCGCGTTTGGGGGAGATTGCCCTGGCCGATTTCGGGGCGCTGAACCGGGGCTTTGGCGAGGGCAGAGGGCAATCTGTCTGATTCTACCGGTCTTTTGGGGGGATTGGGTCTGCGCTTTCAACGTGGCCCAAAAATCAGGAATTTCACCGCTCACATTTCTGTGAGCTGGCTCAAAAAAGCAGTCCAGGGGTGTGGGGCCACCTCAAAGCGCAACCTTGCTTTTTTGCTTAAAATAATATACCCCCCTATGCTATATTCGGAGCCGCATCATGTCCCACCTCACCCGCGACAATTCCAAACTGATTGCCCGTCTGCGCCGCATCAAAGGACAGGTCGAAGGGGTGGAGCGGGCGCTGGAGAAGGGCGCAGATTGCACCGAAGTGCTGCGCCAGATCGCCTCTATCCGGGGCGCGATGACCGGGCTGACCAATGAGGTTTTAGAGGAACATCTGCGCTCGCATGTTGTTGAGGCCTCGGATGAGACGGCCCGCGAGCAAGGGGCCGAGGACATGATCCAGATTTTGAAAACCTACCTGAAATGATCCGCGCGTCTTAGAAGCCGCAGGAAAGGGACCGCCATGCCAGAAACTGACACAGCCGCCTTCACGCATGACCACGCCTTTCTCGGGCAGGATCAGGATCGCAATGAGCGCCGCGTTTGGCTGGTGATCGCCTTGACGGCCGCTATGATGGTTATCGAGATCACGGCGGGGCATTGGTTTGGCTCGATGGCCTTGGTCGCGGATGGCTGGCATATGTCGACCCATGCGGGTGCGATGTTGATCGCAGTGCTGGCCTATCGTTTTGCCCGCAAGAACGCCAATAACCCCAGCTTTAGCTTTGGCACCGGTAAGGTCGGCGACCTGGCCGGGTTTGCCAGCGCTGTGGTGCTGGTGCTGATCGCCTTGCTGATCGGTTGGGAAAGCCTGATGCGGCTGGTGGATCCGGTGCCTATCAGCTTTGAGCAGGCGATTATGGTTGCGGTGATTGGGTTGGTCGTCAATCTGGTCTGCGCCTGGTTGCTGCGGGACGATCATCATCATCACCATGGGCACGGGCATCATGGCCACGGGCACAGCCATGGGCACGATCACCACCATCATGGTCAGGATAACAACCTGCGCGCCGCCTATCTGCATGTGCTGGCGGATGCGCTGACATCCTTGCTGGCGATTGCCGCGCTGTTGCTGGGGCGGGCCTATGGCTGGTTCTGGGCCGATCCGATGATGGGCATCGTCGGGGCGATTGTGATCTCGCGCTGGTCCTGGGGGTTGATCCGTGACACGGGCGGGGTGTTGCTGGATCGCACCCCCGGCGGCGATGATCTGGCCGCGCAGATCAAGGCCGCGGTGGAGCAGGGCCGAGACACCGTCACCGACCTGCATATCTGGCAAGTTGGGCCGGGACATTATTCGGTGATCCTGTCCCTTGCCTCGCCCAACCCGCAACCGCCAGCGCATTACAAAGAGAGCCTGAAAAAGATCGGCCACCTGTCGCATATTACCGTTGAGGTGAACGAGGCGGCGCGGGCGCGTTAGGGCCGGGACCTTAGGGCCAGATCGCTTACCCTTCCCAATCGGGGCGGCAGTAATGCTGGAACATGGCGACGGCTTTTTCTTGAACCTGCGGCCAAGTGGCGTCCGAGGCTTGAATGCCGCGCCTGACGGTCACTGCGAGGGTCTCGACAACCGCAATTTCGCAACCATGCAGCGCTCGGGAAATTTCGGAAAAGGAATAGCTGGCCTTGATGTCTGGGATATCGCCCGGGCCGCTGCAATTGGCCAAGATCTCTTGTGCGAGGGCGGATCGGTCATCGGCCTGGGACTGCACCACGTCATAGGCGCGGGTCAGGCAATTATCGGCTGCGCCCATCCAAGGGAAAAAGTTCAGGTTCATCTGGATCTCGAAATCGTTTTGTTGATCGGAATCCAAGTAATGCCTGAGCGCGCTTAACCGCGGGATCAGATTGGTATTCCAATCAATATAGGCCACGTCATAGGCCGATTTTCTTTCGTGCAACCGATCAGAGGGTAAACCGCGCCGAATGCCGGAGACAACCAGAGAGCCGCGCACCCGGCGCTCGGCGGCGGCCTGAACAAGCCCGTGCACCGCATCCATAGCAACCAGCCGCTCTGCCGCTGCTTGTTTTCGGTTTTCCAGCACGCTGTCATAGAACCCGCCGATGCCCACGGTGAGCAGAAAGCCAACGATCGTCAGCATCAAAGGGTGTCTCAGGAAACGCCAACGGGGGTTTTCTGCTGGCTCGAGCTGACCCGCCAGATGGCGTTTTGCGATTTCCTCATCCACCAAAGACGCGATCTGTTTTTCGTCCATGTCCCGATCATCCCCAGCACCCCAATAGGACGAGCCTAACGGGCCATTGCACGCGAAACAAGGAACAGAGGTGAGGGCGATTGCGTCAGGGGAAGACGTGTGTTTGTCACCAGCGTCGAACGGAGCATGTCAGGACGGGAGCGACAACCTTGAGTTATTTTCTTGGTGATGCGTTTTTGTAAAACGGGAAATTGATGTTACCATCGGGCATTGATTTGCCTATCGCTCATTCAGATTAGGAGCATCCCCATTGTCTTTCACGTGCTTTTTCAAAACTCAGGATCACCTCACCCCAAAACCCGGTTTGCGCGCGGCTGTTGTCGCAGCGGTTTTTTGTGCTGGCACGCCATCTTTTGCTGCTGACCTGCTCTTTGCGATACCGGATCGCATGGACCCACCGACGGCCCAATTCGTTGATGCCCTATTGATTGACGACCGCTTGGCCGAAGCGGGTATCAAGTTGGATGTCAGGTCTTATGCCGAGTTGGGGGGCGCGCGTGACGTTGTGTCAGAGATGTTCAAATCCGAGGCGGTCGCCTTGCTGAGCACGGATCTGCTGACCTTTGTGGCCCGCAATGAGGAGCAGGGGGCGGTGGTAGATATGCTGTCCGCCTATGAACGGTCCTATTTTGGTGTGCCGCCCAACTCTGACGCGACCGATCAGCGCCGACCGTTGGAGGTTGGGGCCACCGCGCTGTTGGGGGAATTGGGGCTTTATGGGCTGGCAAACTGGCCGTCATCCCCAAGCAGTGTTTTTGCATCCAATGCCGAAACGAATGTCGCAGATTTGCAGGGCCTGAAGCTGCGCACTGTCGGGACCTCTTCGGCGGAGATTTTCGAACAATTGGGGGCGGTGCCACAGTCGCTGCCGTTATCTGAAGTGTATCAAAGCCTGCAAGCCGGTGCGATTGATGCTGCCGAAGATCTGAGCGTTCCCAATGGGGCGCTCAGCAGGTTTTACGAGGCCTCACCCAATGGGGCCCTGTTTCTGGATGCAAAGGCGCGCACCGGGTTCTTTGTGATCGGGAAACCGGGGGTAGAGGCCCTGACGGCGCGGCAGTTGAAAACCCTGGAAAGCGCCGCGCAAAATGCGTCATTGGTGGCGCGTGAAACGTTGATCGGGACCTATAACGCAACCCTGCGCGAGGCGGAGGAAAACGGGGTGCGTGTGGCCAGCCTTTCGGCGGCTGTGCCTGAGGATTATTCGCTCGCCCAGGAGATCGCGCAAGCCTATGGGCTGAGCCCTGACGAGATACGCGACCTAATCGGAGATATTGACACTCCTGTGCCGCAACCGGCGCCGGGCCCGGCCCCGGATTCGCGCCAAGGGGATGGGCGCGCGCCGGAAATCTTTGTGGCGACATCGCGCAATGACGAGTTCGACAGCGATCTGCGCTTGCGGTTCGGCTACAAGATGGATGCAGACTCGCCGCTGCATTGTTTCAAACTGATCTATGCCCGGGACGCGAACCGCCGTTTTGGTGACCCTTATACCGGCGCTGTTGAGATTGGCCCAAGCGGAGTTAGCGCGGGCCCAGCTGATTGTGCCAAGCAGATTTTTGACCAGCAAGACCCCGGTCAACGGCTTACAATCCTGATCCATGGTTTCAACAACAGTTTCGAAGATGCGGTGAACTGGGCCGTGGCAGTGACCGAAGATCTGGCGATTGACGGTGATGTCCTGCTGTGGAGCTGGCCCAGCATGGGGCAATTGTCAGCCTATGTTCATGACCGGGACGGCGTCGAATTCAACAGTTTTTACCTAGAACCGTTTCTGGCGAGTTTGAAACTGCGCGCTGAGGCCGGCAAGGCGCAGGATATTTCGATCCTGGCTCATTCCATGGGGGGGCTTGTTGCCATAGATGCGCTGCGGTTTCTGGCCAAGCCGCCGCAAATGACGATTGGCAATGTGGCCCTGGTCGCGCCCGATGTGCGCCATGCCGTTTTCAAGAAAACCTTGCAGCAGGGGGCGGGGGTCAGTCCGCTCTGGTCGGTCTATGCCAATTCCAACGATGTGGCCTTGCTGGCCTCGTATGGGGTTAACAGAAACCCCGCCATTGGGCTTGGCGGTCGGCACAGGCTGATGGTTGCGGGGGTGGAAACGGTGGATGTCAGCGCCTTGGATCGCGACGTTTGCATCTTTTGGAAGTTGACCGGGGCGCGCTGTCGCAACCACACCCATGCCTTTGACGTGCAGCCGGTTGCCGATGACCTGGCCAAGCTTTTGGCGACCCGGGAGACTGCCACGGCACGTGGCCTGGCGCTAAAGCAGGTTGGGCCGGACAAACTCTATTATGAAATCGCGCCATGACGCGGGTTGTTTGAGGAGCTTGATTTGAGAGTAGAGATTTCTGATGCGACTGTGGACGAGCTGGAAAGCCTCCTTACCTATTTTCACATCTGCAAATTCGCCCCGGATGAGCAGCGGTTTTTCGTTGGTCATCCGCTTTTTGACGGCATCATCACCGCCGTCATTTCGGCATATATCGACGCTGCCGGTGAGAAAAAGGCCCAGGAGCTTCTGAGGAAGGACAGCCTACATCCTTACATGCGTGAGCTAATTTTGGACCAAGGCGCTCGAGCGTTGGAGTCCGGTACTGTCGCAATCACTGGCCTGGAGGGGGTGATAGACCAGATCGCCAGGCCCAGTATGCTGTCTCCACAGCTTAAGGCCGAGCTCTTGGCCAGCTTGAAGGAGCAAGGGAAATGACGCCTTTCGCTGCGGTTCCTATGAATAACGAATGAGAACACGGAGCCACAGCTTGCTGAGAAAGATCAGATTACTGCCTTTTCTGCTGCGCTGGTCATGGGCCTATCATGGTGGGTTTGGTGGCATGTCGGACGAGGTGAGATTGAAAAGGCTTGCACGCCTAAACGCAGAGAACGGGCCGAAGCAGGTCATCCTGACCCAACGCGCCGCTGCGCATTGGCGGCTGGGGCAGACGCAAGACGCCGTGACCCTGTTCCGACTTGCCAGAGAAAGCGAATTGGATTGGGGCGGTCGCAAGCGGCGGGATGTTTCGGAATATCTGGTGGAATACTGCGCGTATTGCGTCAATTTAGGGTCAGGACCCATTAATTCACAATGCTCAGCATGGAAAAATACGTGTTATCAGAGGTTTGAATTTCGCAGACAAGGCTGGTTGCCTTGGCAAGAAAGTCGAACCGCTGAGAGCGTGTATTTCTCCATGCCCTGCGGGTTCACCTGATTTTGCCCCAGCCTGCGTTATATACCCTTGAAATAGAACCACTATTCCTGCGGGCATATGCCTGGTCTGGAACAAAATCTGGTGAACTGAGCGTTGTGAATTAAGGGGTCCTGACCCTAATCCAACATGACGCTACGGCAGACGAAAACCTTGAGGCGCAGTTTGAACGGCTCAAAGCCTTGGCCGTCGCCGATATCGTAAAGGATGACTTTATGCCGATGCCGTTTTCGCCGACTGGTAAAGTTTTTTAATCCCGGATGCGCCTTTGGAACTGCCGATACATTATCCGAGCATGCGGTCCGAGCTTATCACTTATCTGGAGGAGTTGGCGGATCTTGAGTATCAAAGGCGGCATTGGCTTGGCGGGTCGCATGGTGCCAAGAGCATGTTCGACTATGCTGTACACTTCTTTTTCGACGATACGGATCTCGGCGAAGACCCCTCTGCCTGTATCGGTGTTTTTCTGTTTGATCAAAGCGAAGCGGAGCATCTGAGCAAGCTTGTGCAGGTGCTTGATGTGCTGATTGATCGGCATGGGACGACCTGTAACGACCAGCAATTCACGCAACTGCCCGAATGGCCGCATGTGACAAGGCTGGCGCGCGAGGCTTTGGAGGTTTGCAGAGGGCGGGGGTTGGACAGGTGCGGAGATGGGGAATGAGTGAGGCGCGCCTAAAGTGCTTTGTTGAGCATAGGTACAATCATTAGGATCGCTGTTGCGTCGCCAAAGGATTTTTGAACGCGTTGCGCGCGTTGGGTGGTCTTGTCTGACAAGGGGGTATCTGGGTGAGCTATTGCGCCAGTTGCCTTGCCGAAAACCCGAGATCCACCAGTTTGCCCACAAGTATTTCGGCGGTTTCTGGAGCGGCACAGCTTACAACAGGTTTTTGCCCAGCCAGACACATATCAATTGTGGCTTTTGCGTCTTTCAGGCCGAGTTGAGTGTGGGCTTTCAGTGCCTTGGTTGCAGCGACCTTGTCTGCACCGGCTTGCCAGCCAGATAATTCTAAGGACGGGCCGGGCACTGCATGCGGGTCGCCAAAGCGCACATAGTTTTCAAGGTAGACGTCAAGCGCCTCAGCCGTGCCCAAGGTGATAACGTGACCTTGTTCGCGATCAATCAGGAGCGGCGCATTCCCTGCCAAGGCATCGCTTGGGTGACCTGTCTTAAGAAACGCTTTGCTTTGGTAGGAAAAGACCCAGCCATAATCGCCCCACGAGATTGGTTTGGCCAGCAGGGTGAGGTTCGCGCCCATAGACTGTACGTGGTGCCTGGCAATCGCGCGGGCCATGTCGAGTGTGATCATAAACCGTTCCTAAAAATGCAAAAAATGTTGGCAGATGATAGTCGTCAAACAATGGGTTTCAAAATCAAATACAGAACCTATGTTCTCTGATCGAGTTCGTGGGTTGTAAAACGGGTATCGGAGCGTTGCATGAAACTGTTTTGGCTTGTGACTCTGTCTCTTCTGGTGATTGCCCTTTTGCCAGCCGTGGTGTGGATCAGGGCGATTGCAGCAGGTGGTGATCGTGTAACAACAGCTATCGAACTGAAAGAGTTTGGCCCATCTTCACTACAGGTACTTGATGAGGTGTTGGTGAGTAACAGTGAGGCGAGCTGCGCCAACCGGGATGACGCTGAAAACTGCGTGCGTTGGAAGGTTCCCAATGGGCGCAGCCTCCCTATCTATGTTGAGTTCATAACACGACAAGGTGTACCGATTTTAGTCATTCGTTCTCTACCGAAGTATTTTTTGTCGATAGGGCCCTCTTATGTTGGACGGTCTCATAAGGAACTGGAGAAATTCGTGGTAGACGCTCTTGGCGATGCGGTGGTTTCTGTCGAGCGGAAGAAAAGGTAAGTGCTATTCACGTTGCTTGGGCTTGTTAAGGATTTCATTGGAAGGTGACACTGATTGGCCTTGTTTCTTTGGAAATCGCGAAAAAGCCTAGACGCCCCGGCCCACCGCTGTTAAAGCAGCCCAATCGCGCGGCCCCGGGATTCGTTTCCGGGGTTGTTTGATGTTTTCACCGGGCACCTACGGGGGCCTAAACTCCTGAGGCGCAAGTCTCAAAAACATAGGCAGGGGCAACCCTGTCGTCTTAACGGAAAGTCACTAAGCATGGCACTCAAGTCGTACAAGCCGACGACGCCGGGCCAGCGCGGGCTGGTGCTGATTGACCGTTCGGAGCTGTGGAAAGGTCGCCCTGTCAAAGCCCTCACCGAGGGTCTGACAAAGTCGGGCGGTCGTAACAACACCGGACGTATCACTTCTCGTCGCCGCGGTGGTGGGGCAAAACGCCTTTACCGTATCGTAGATTTCAAGCGGAACAAATTCGACGTTTCGGCCACCGTGGCCCGCATCGAATATGACCCGAACCGGACTGCTTTCATCGCTCTCATCCAGTATGATGACGGTGAACAAGCCTATATCCTGGCCCCTCAGCGTCTCGCCATCGGTGACCGCGTTGTGTCCAGCGCCAAGGCTGACATCAAGCCCGGTAACGCAATGCCTTTCTCGGGCATGCCCATCGGTACTATCGTTCACAACATCGAGCTGAAGCCTGGCAAAGGTGGTCAGATCGCACGCGCCGCGGGCACCTATGCCCAGTTTGTTGGCCGTGACGGTGGCTACGCCCAGATCCGCCTGAGCTCAGGTGAACTGCGCCTGGTTCGTCAGGAATGCATGGCCACCGTTGGTGCCGTGTCCAACCCTGACAACTCCAACCAGAACTTTGGTAAAGCCGGTCGTATGCGCCATAAGGGCATCCGCCCATCGGTTCGTGGTGTTGTTATGAACCCGATCGACCACCCACATGGTGGTGGTGAAGGCCGGACCTCTGGTGGTCGTCACCCTGTGACACCTTGGGGTAAGCCAACCAAGGGTAAGCGTACCCGCAACACAAACAAAGCGTCGCAAAAGCTGATCATCCGCTCGCGCCACGCCAAGAAGAAGGGACGCTAATTAATGTCTCGCTCTGTTTGGAAAGGCCCCTTTGTCGATGCCTACGTCCTGAAAAAGGCCGAAAAGGTACGCGAGTCGGGCAAGAACGAAGTGATCAAGATCTGGTCGCGCCGTTCCACCATCCTGCCGCAATTCGTTGGTCTGACTTTTGCCGTTTATAACGGCCAAAAGCATATCCCGGTTTCCGTAACCGAGGACATGATCGGCCAGAAGTTCGGCGAATATTCCCCGACCCGGACCTATTACGGTCACGCGGCCGACAAAAAAGCCAAGAGGAAGTAAGCCATGGGCAAGGATAAGAATCCCCGCCGCGTGGCGGATAATGAAGCGATGGCCAAGTTGCGCATGCTGCGCACCAGCCCGCAGAAACTGAACCTCGTTGCACAGCTGATCCGCGGCAAGAAGGTGGACAAGGCCCTGGTGGACTTGACCTTCTCGAAAAAGCGTATCGCTGAAGACGTGAAAAAGTGCCTGCAATCTGCCATTGCAAACGCAGAGAACAACCACGGTCTGGACGTTGACGAACTGGTCGTCGCCGAGGCCTATGTTGGCAAGAACCTGATCATGAAGCGTGGTCGCCCACGTGCCCGTGGTCGCTTTGGTCGCATCAACAAGCCGTTCTCGGAACTCACCATCAAGGTGCGTCAGGTTGAGGAGCAAGCCTAATGGGTAATAAAACAAACCCGATCGGTATGCGTCTGCAGGTGAACCGCACCTGGGACAGCCGTTGGTACGCTGACACCAAAGACTATGGTGATCTGCTGCTGGAAGATCTCAAGATCCGCGAATTCATCCACGCCGAGTGCAAGCAGGCTGGTGTTGCGCGTGTGATCATTGAACGCCCCCACAAAAAGTGCCGTGTGACTGTTCACACCGCGCGTCCGGGCGTGATCATCGGCAAAAAAGGTGCTGACATCGAAGTTCTGCGCAAGAAACTGGCGGCGATGACCGACAGCGAATTGCACCTGAACATCGTAGAAGTGCGCAAGCCAGAGCTGGACGCCCAGCTGGTTGGTGAGAGCATTGCTCAGCAGCTGGAACGCCGTGTTTCCTTCCGCCGCGCCATGAAGCGGGCTGTTCAGAACGCCATGCGTATGGGTGCCCTGGGCATCCGCGTGAACGTTGCTGGCCGTCTGGGTGGTGCTGAAATCGCGCGTACCGAATGGTACCGTGAGGGCCGCGTGCCTCTTCACACCCTGCGTGCGGATATCGATCACAGCCAAGTCGAAGCTTCGACCCCCTATGGTATCATCGGGATCAAGGTCTGGATCTTCAAAGGCGAGATCATGGAGCACGATCCGGCAGCACGTGACCGCAAGTCACAAGAAATTCAAGACGGCCCAGCACCTCGTGGTGCCGGTGGTGGTCGTCGCGATAACCGGGGGTAACTATGCTTCAGCCAAAGCGTACTAAATTCCGCAAGATGCACAAAGGCCGGATCAAAGGCCTTGCCAAAGGGGGTTCTGATCTGAACTTCGGCACATACGGTCTGAAGGCTCTTGAGCCTGAGCGTGTCACTGCCCGTCAGATCGAAGCCGCCCGTCGTGCCATGACGCGTCACATGAAGCGTCAGGGCCGTGTTTGGATCCGCATCTTCCCTGACACCCCGATCACTGCCAAGCCTATCGAAGTTCGTATGGGTAAAGGTAAGGGGTCTGTTGACCGTTGGGCCTGCAAAGTGAAGCCGGGCCGCGTCATGTTCGAAATCGACGGCGTTGCCGAAGATATCGCCCGTGAAGCGCTGCGTCTGGCCGCGATGAAACTGCCAGTGAAAACCCGCGTTGTTGTTCGCGAAGATTGGTAAGCCTGACTAAGGTCTCGGTGGGGTCAAACCCCACCCTACCCAAAGATTGACCCCTGGCGTTGTCACGTCAGGGGTTTTTCTTTTTGCGCGAATTGTTAATGTCCTTGCACCCAGAGGGGGAGGGGCGTGGTGTTTTCGCATATCAAAGGCAAGATCAATCTGGCGGTGGTGAATGCTGCGGATAAGGGCAATCCGGTTGCCAAACGGGTGGTTGCCAATGAGATGCAGAAATTCGTTGAGACCCTGCCGGCGCAATCCCCATTGGTACAAGAGGATCTGATGATCCCGGATTTCACCCGCCCCCTGCCCGAGGCGGAACAGGGTGGGATGTTTGGCGATTACGAGTTGGTGCCGCTGGTGCCCAAACCGGTCAGTGGCTCGGATCTGGTGGGGCGGCGCATTGCTTCGGTGATGACGCGGCTGGGCTCCTATGGAATGGGTGATTTCGGCTTTGTCGGCCTGCTGTTTGAGGATGAGGACTGGCTGATCATCCCGATCACCGGGGCCGCCCATTGGGTACAGGTTGATGGCCGTATCCTTGAGCCGGATGGCGAAGGCGAGGGCTGGATCATCGATGGGGATGACCGGGCGCTGATCACGCGCCTTGAGGGGCAGGAGATCACCTCGGCCACTTTGGGGCGGGTCAGCCTGTCACTGCGGTTGGCCAATGGTGCTGAGCTGAGCATTGCCGAAGAGACAAGCGCGCGGCCGGTGTTTTCTGCGACCGGCCTGCCGCGGGCCTTTCTGCCGGAGGACAATCTGGCCGAGGCTGTGTTTCTAAGCCCGTCGGGCGAGTTGAGCGTGTAGAGCACGTTTGGAAACACACAGTTTCCGCCGCATTTGAACCGCATTTTAGTCAAAAACCACCATAAGATGAGGACGTCTTGTACCCGCATGATTGGAGAGTGCCATGGGTGGTGGATTGATATTCGGTTTGTTGGTGGCTGCCATCATGGGCGCTCCGTTTGTGATCGAGGGGAGCGGTGACGCTGAGGCGGACTCACCAGACAGCGGAGACACTGATCTGGGATTTCTGGGCGATGATGAAGAAAGCTCGGGCTTTGAGTTGGACGGCGACGGCATCCTGGCTGGGACCGAGGGCGATGACACCCTGACGCGGGATGATTTGGATACCTCTTTGGCTGAGGATGTCGAGGCTGGGGCAGGTGACGATCTGATTGATCTTAGCGCAGCTGAAGGGGAGACGGGCCTGGGCGTTGTGTCCAGCATCCGCTTTGATCTGGGCGATGGCGACGATACGCTGACGGGGCCGATTGCCGGTACTACGGTGTCTGGTGGCGCAGGGAATGATGTGATCGATCTCGAAGAGGTTTCAGGTGATCTTTCATCGATCAACGGCGGAGCGGGCAACGATACGATTGACCTCAACATGACCACAAATGTCGATGTTGACGGTGGCGAGGGTGATGACCTGATTAGTGGTATTGGACGCGCATTTGGCGGCACGGGTCATGTCATCGATGTAAATGGCGGTGATGGGAACGACACGCTGTCGGTTCAGGCGGTCACGGATTTCGATGAGCCTGGGGCCTTGAATGACAACCTGGAAGTGAATGGTGGCACAGGCACGGATCACTTTGTTGTGGCGCTGGATGAGGGGGCATTGGATGCTGATGACCCCACGGTCGGTGACGCATGGGATGATCTGGAAACTGCAGATGGCACCGCCTGGCGCGTCGAAGCGGCGGCGTTTGAGGATTTCGACCCGGCGACTGAAACGCTCGAATTGCAGGTAGAATCTGTCAATGACGACTACACGCTCGGCTCGATGCGGATCGAGGAAGAGGGTGTGATCGTGCGCTACGAAAGCACCGGAGAACAGCTCGACCGCGAGATTTTGATCCGCATGAATACCGAAGGTATGACAATGGATCAGGTGACGGTGGTCGAAGTCTGACCCCAGCATTAGAACCAACGGAAACAATTTGTTTCCAAATCGAATTAACCTGTTCTGACCCCGTAATCCCGCTAAAGTAGCAGTGTTTGCTGACTTTTGTGCTAAGGGCCAGGACCCCATAATTTGCAATACTCAGCATGGAAAAATACGAGTTATCAGTGGTTTGGATTGTCGCAGACAAGGCTGGTTGCCTTGGCAAGAAAGCCGAGCCACTTAGAGCTTGTATTTCTCCATGCCCTTCGGGTTCATGTGATTTTGCCCCAGCCTGTGTTATATACCCTTGAAATAGAACCACTATTCCTGCGGGCATATGCCTGGTCTGGAACAAAATCAGATGAACTGAGCGTTGTAAATTATGGGGTCCTGGCCCTAAGGTGTCATTATGGGACTAGGTGTTTTACTTGCTTTGTTTTCGCTCGCCCTGCTTGGGACCGCATTTATTGATAGCGGCAGCAGCGGCGGGTCGGAGGATGATGAACCTTCGAACCCGGATCTAGAAATCGACGATGAGGGGAACCTGTATGGGACCCAGGGCGATGATGTCATCACCTTTGACGATATCGATGATGGGATTGTGCCGACCACCATTTCCACCGGTGATGGCGATGATCTGGTGGATTTGCGGGTGCCCGAGAATTGGGTCGAAGACAACCCTGATATGAGTTTGAACGACACCGGTATTCCGGATGTCGTTGACATGGGCGACGGCGATGACACTTTTGCCGCGACCTATGGATGGCTGGAATTTGGTCACCACGTACTTGGCGGTGACGGTGACGATTCCATCCTGGCACCCGGGGCCTTTGAGGCAGAGGTTCATGGCGGGGACGGCAATGACACGATTGACGTGAGTGAATCCGCCTCAACTGTGGTCACTGGCGGCGCGGGCGACGACCACATCCTGACCTTCGTCGGGTACCCCGGTGGAACGGGCTTCTTTACCTCAACGTCGGGCGGTGAAGGCAATGATACTCTAGATGTCACTGTTGATCATGAGTTTTGGTTTCCAATCCAGGGTGAAGATTGGACCACTGATGGCGTTCTGGGCAACGGCGGGGTGGACCATTTTATCGTTGAATTGAATGAGGGGCTTGAACTGAGCGATGAGACCGTCTCCGACCCCGACGCACTGTCTCTATTCCAGGAAGACTTTAGCTTTCTGGAAAACTCAGACGGAACTGCAGTGAGAACAACGGCTTTGACTCTGACCGATTTCGATCCACAGACCGAAACCTTGCAGTTGAACCTGACCCCGGAAAGCGATCAGTTCGAGGTTGGCTCGGTCCGGATCGAAGGGGACGGGATTGTGGTGACATATATCCCGTTGGAATATCAGGAATACTTGCTACCGCGTGAGATCATGATCCGTTTGGACACAGACGGGCTGACCTGGGATCAGATCACCCTGGCTGGTGCTGATAACGCGGTGCTGTCACCGGTTGCGGCGTAAGGCCGGGTTGCGGCGGGGGGCGTCTGGGGATAGGGCGGTGGTGAACGCCTAACCTTCGGGATGTCCAAGATGTCTGAAATCAAATCGCTGTTTGCCACCCGCCTGTATCGCGCCCGCCTGTCCGAATTGGGAGCGGCGATTGACCCGGATGAGCTGGAGGCCTCTTGCTATTCCATCGCTGAAGATGACGAGGCCGGGCAGGAGTGGTGCGAGACCGAGGGCTATCCGGGCTATACCTCTTATGCCTCGCTGACCGATCTACCCTGGCGCTTTCCGATCTTTGGCGATCTGGTCAAGGTGCTGGACGCCCATGTGGCGGCCTTTGTCGAAGAGCTGGATTTTGACCTTGGCGACAAGAGTGTCGTGCTTGAGGATATCTGGATCAACATCCTACCCCCCGGCGGCACCCATTCCAGCCATATCCACCCGCATTCGGTGATTTCCGGCACTACCTATGTGTCGATGCCCGATGGCGCGGCCTCGCTGAAACTCGAAGATCCGCGCCTGCCGATGATGATGGCCGCCCCACCACGCAAGAAATCGGCGCGTGACGACCTCAAGACGTTTTTCTATGCCAAGCCCGAGGTCGGTGACGTGCTGCTCTGGGAAAGCTGGTTGCGCCATGAGGTCGGGCTGAACATGGCCGACGAAGACAACCGCGTCAGTGTGAGTTTTAACTACAAGTGGGAGTGAGCCGGATCACGCCACCGGTTGCAGGACGGGCGGAATGTGATCTCCGACAAAGGTGACGTCGTCCCAATCAAGACCAGCCCCCGCAGTGATCACCAGGTCGCGGGTGGGTTCCGTTTCGTGTTCATACCTGACAATCAATTGGGTCCCGTTTTCAATGCGGGCCGAGGTGATTTCGTAGCCGTCACCCGCAATATCGGCGTGGATTTCGATGTGATCCACACCCGTTTCAAAGTCCTCAATGTCTACGACCCCAAACCTGTAAGTCCCGTCGGGCTGGATGGCGTCATGTGAAAGCTCCGGGTCTGTTTCTTCGGAATAGAGCCCTTCGTTGAAATGGACTTGGAACAGATCCGCACCCTCGCCGCCATAAATGGAGTTGGGGCTGGCGAGGAAGAAGGAAACGTCGCCGCTGGTATAGGAAATCGTATCATCGCCCTCATCCCCGTATGTGCTGGCGAAATAACCTGCTCCCCTATCGCCTGGCCCCCCGGTTTCGATCAGGTCATCCCCTGGACCTCCGCGGATGGTGCCTATCGACCCTGCGGCATCCTCGACGCGGATCGTATCATCACCCTCGCCGCCATAAATTTCGGTCTCATCGATATAGGGTGCTTCGATCAGGTCATTGCCCGCTCCACCTTCGATGGTGCTGACACCGGCATGATCAAAGGACATGATATCATCCCCGTCCCCACCCTGCACATGGCTGAGCTCGACAGAGGCATCGATCGTGTCATCGCCTTCGCCCATGTCGATTTGTGACCACCACCAAGTTGCATCACGGGGTGTATCGTCGGGGCCGGTGACAGACAGGTTGAGCAGATCATTTCCCGCACCGGTCTCTAACGTGATGCCCTCAAAACCGCCATCACGCGCGTCGATGTTCAGGGTGTCATCGCCCTCGGTGCCGAGGATGCTGTCTCCGTCGATCTCGGTCAGGTCAAGCGGCTCGGTTGCCGAGCTATCCTCGTCACTGTCCGAACTGTCAGAGCCCATGAACAGGGGCAGCAGCAGACCAAGGGAAAGAAGACCAAGTAAAGCAATACTCATTGGGAAATCCTCAGTTGGCCGCCTGGGCGGTGGGTATCAAGACAGCCGGGATATGGTCGCCGGTAAAGGTGATGTCGTCAAAACTCAGCTCTGTGGTGCCGGTCGAAATGACAACATCCCGGATCGGGTCGCTGGCATGTTCATAGCGGATGATCAGATCCGAGCCTTCGATACGGGCCGTGGTCGGGGCGTAGCCGTCATTCTGGACCTCAAGCTCGATCTCGATTTGGTCAATGCGGGGTTCGAAGTCGGGCAGGTTCACCAAATCCAATTCTGCGACGCCATTCGTAACTAAAACCGAGCTATCTAAATCGGCCCGACCTTCATCAAAGGTGAGTTCGAACGTATCGCTTCCCTCATCGCCATAAACACTGGACGGGGACCATTCCTGCGGGTTTGTAATCGCTGAGCCATTGATGACCATCGTGTCATTGCCGGCACCGCCATGGCCAATCATAAAATAACCTGCGCCGCGGTCACCTGCCGTTCCGACATAGATACGGTCATCTCCCTCATCGCCATAAAGTCCACCGGCACCCCCACCGGTTAAGGTGTCGTTACCAGCACCGCCATGGGCAAAACCAGGTTCAGAATCCGTGATCAGGTCAATATAGTCGTCGCCCAAGCCACCATGAATTTCCCCGCCGCCTGAAAATTCATCTGCGTTGATACTGTCATTTCCGGGTCCGCCATCGATAAGGTTGCCATCTCCGATATACATGATGGTGTCATCGCCTTCGCCGCCGAGCACAGTGCTGCTGTTCAGCAAGGCGTTCTCGTAGGTTTCATAAACCCCGAAGGTTTCTCGGTCAGACAGATCCAGCAGATCATCTCCGGCACCGGCATCGATCAAGACGTCGTTATGCCCACCGTCGCGTGGATCGAGGTCAAGCGTGTCATTGCCGTCACTTCCGGCAAAGGAATTGAAGGGCAGCTCGGTGACCAGTTGCGGTTCATCTTCTTGCAAGACCGCCGGGATGTGGTCGCCGGTAAAGGTGATGTCGTCAAAACTCAGCTCTGTGGTGCCGGTCGAAATGACAACATCCCGGATCGGTTCGCTGGCATGTTCGTAGCGGATGATCAGGTCCGAGCCTTCGATGCGGGCCGTGGTCGGGGCGTAGCCGTCATTCTGGACCTCAAGCTCGATCTGGAGCTGGTCAATGCCGGGTTCGAAGTCGCCTATTATGATCGACTCCATGCGCCAGGTTCCGTCGGGTTGTTCAACGGACTCATGGTTGAAGTCACCACCTTCGTTCAAGGTTAACTCGAACGTATCGCTGCCCTCTCCGCCATAGAGGCTGTTGGGGCTATCATCATAAGCGTTTGAGATAGCAGAGCCTTCGAAAGCCAGTGTGTCGTCACCCACTCCGCCATAGCCCGTAACGAAATATCCAGCTCCGCGGTCCCCTACGCCAGAGACTTCGATCCTGTCATTACCTTCTTCACCGTATAAGCGGGCGGCTTCGACCCCTGACAATGTGTCGTTGCCTTCTCCGCCGTAGGCCTCGCCATATCCTTGACCGGATGTTGCAAGATGAAGCACGTCATCCCCCAAGCCGCCGATGATGGTGGATTGGCCTCCAAAATGATTGTCGATTGAGTCGTTGCCGGGTCCCCCGTCAATGAGGCTGGATTCTCCGCTGATATTGATCGTATCGTCGCCTTCCCCACCGAGCACGGTGCCGCCAACCCAATGCGCATCGACCCAGGTTTCATAGGACTCGCGCACGGCGTCTTCGTCAGACAGGTCAAGCAGATCATCCCCGGCCCCGGCATCTATCGAGACGCCGTTATACCCACCGTCGCGTGGATCGAGGTCAAGCGTGTCATTGCCAGAGGTGCCGGTATAGCTGTCGCCTTGAAGTTCGGTGATCGGGTCATCTTCGGTTGGCTCGGGATCGTCTGACGCCCCGTTATCATCCGATGTAAACATCAAAGGGGTCAGCAGACCCAAAGCCAGCAAAGCCAATAGTGCGACACTCATCTCAATACCTTTCCGCAATCGGGTCTGACGTTAGGGTCAGGATGCATTGATTTGACGCCACTGGTTTACCTGATCTTGTTCCTGACAAGACACATCGACGCGGAAATACTGGTTGTATTTCAAGGTGATGTAACGCAGATCAGGGGCAAGATCAGGTAAATCGTCCTGACGCGGGAAGCGCTGCAAAGCAGCGGCCTTGACCGCTTGAAATTGACCCTGCCAGTTCCTGCGCGCCCAAAACCTCTGCTTTATTGCTCTTCCTGCGCCAGTGACGCCAAATCAATGCATCCTGACCCTAATGAGCGACAGGGCAATGGTCAACTTTGAGGGTAGGAAACAGTTTGGTAATCGCCATGAGATAATGGAGAGGGGAGACATTGCCCGAGGCCGCCTGTGATCGCCAAGACGATATCCCTGCTTTTGCCCGCTCTGCTGCCCTCGTGGCGGTTTTTCAAGACGGTTGCGGCCTCGCCCCGGGTTGAGCTGCGGGTCGATGCGGGGGACTGGCAGGAGGCAAGGCCGATCCCGGAGCGGGTGGGTTTGGCGCGGATGGCGCGGCGGCTGGTTTGGAACCCAAGGCGGAATGAGCAGCTTTATATGGTCAGCTTGTCAGAGCGGCTGGCCGAGGACGGGCGCGACCATGCGCGGGCCGAGCTGGAGCGCCTGGTGCGCGCGGGTTTGACAGGGGGGGAGCGGTTTCAGTTTCGCTTGGTGTTCTTGCAGCGCGAGGGCACGCAGATCGTGAAATTCATCGATTATGAAAGCCCGGTTTTGCCGGTGGCCGAGCACGTGTCATGAGCCTGCCGGAGGTGGTGCAGGTCATGTCGGTGATGCTGGGGCTGGCCGTGGCACAGCAATCCGCCGAGCATCTGGCAGGCGCGCGGGATCGGCTGTTGTTTCTGCCGAGGTTGATTTTGGCGCTGGTGCTGGTTTCGGGCTGGCAGCAGGCTTGGGTCACCTGGGCGTTGTTTGCCTATGGGGTCGTGCTGCTGCACCGGTTTGACGGGCCGTACAATGGCGGCTCGGACAAGATGACCTTGCTGATCACGGCTTGTTTGTCGGCCTATCACCTCGCCCCGGATACACGCTGGCAAGAGATGGCGATGGCCTATCTCGCGGTGCAGCTGGTGCTGTCCTATTTCGTTTCGGGTTACATCAAGATCATCAAGGCGGAGTGGCGCAGTGGGGAGGCATTGTGCGATGTGTTTCGCTTTTCCGCCTATCCGGTATCTGAGCGATTGCGCGGCTGGGCCGAACGCCCGGGGGTGCTTTGGTTGATGAGCTGGGCGGTGATGGGGTTTGAGGTGCTGTTCCCGCTGAGCCTGTTGCATCCGGCGGCTTTGATCGGTGCTCTGGTGGTCGCCGGAACGTTTCATCTGGCCAATGCCTGCCTGTTCGGGCTGAACCGGTTTTTCTGGATCTGGCTTTGCGCCTATCCGTCGCTGATCTGGTTTCAGGATCGGGTGTTGGGGTAGGTGGCTTCTTTCAACGCGGTTCTTATCACGCGGAATCAAGGCCCTTGGGCCGCCGCGTGATCGCCGTCCCGCCCCCCGGGACGGCGATTTAGCTGGCGTCTGGGTGAACACGGATGATGGAAAGTGATTGGCTGAGATTAAGTGGCAGAAACGTATGCTTGTTCGCCAACCCGCGGGACGGCGACCACGCGGCTAACCGCTTCTAACCGAACAGGAAACCCCTCACGTCACCACGCGCAAAGTCAGGTTGATGCGCCCCCCTTGTGGCAAGAGGGTCGAAGAGCCAAAGCGCAGGCGGTCCACCCCGTGATAGGCCAGCCGGGCCTCACCACCCATCACCACCACATCCCCTGATTGCAGCCAGATCGATTCGGTTTTGCCGCCGCGTTCGACATTGCCCATGCGAAACAGTGCCTCATCGCCGAGGCTGACCGACACGACCGGATAAGCGAAATCGCTCTCATCTCGGTCTTGATGCAGGCCCATTTTCGTGCCCTCGCCATACCAGTTGATCAGACAGCATTGCGGCGCGCGATCCGGGGGCGTTCCGCCATTGGCAAGTGCTTGCCAGATGGCCAAAATTTGCTCAGGAATCGCAGGCCAGGGCGTGCCGTTTGGGTGCTGCGGCTCATAGCGATAGCCGCGCCGGTCGCTGATCCAACCATACTCCCCCGCCGCGCTCATGCGCACCGACATCGGTTTGCCCCGAGCGGTCACGGGTTGAAACAATGGCGCCTGGCGCAGCAGGTCACGCAAGGTCACAACCAGTGATTCCTGTGCGCTGCGGTCCAGAAAACCGCGATAGATCTCAAAGCCCTTTTGCCGGATCGGTGGGGAAATTGCGTGCTTCATACCTCTTTCTTGCCGGATTCCTAACATTCGCCAAGCAATTCTGCACAATTGCGGACACCGCGATGCTTGCAGGGTGCAGGATGGCTCCTTATATACCCTTCGAACGCGCTGGATCCGGCCGGTCCAGTGTTCATTGCAAAGCGGAGCCGGATGCCATAATGGGTCCATCGCTCCGAGATATCGCCTGTAACGAAAGGGATCGAAAACATGGCCAAAGTGATTGGTATCGACCTCGGCACCACAAACTCTTGCGTTGCCATCATGGATGGTTCTGCTGCCCGCGTTATTGAAAACGCAGAAGGCGCACGCACCACCCCTTCTATCGTCGCCTTTACCGACGATGAACGCCTCGTTGGCCAGCCGGCCAAGCGTCAGGCTGTCACCAACCCAGAAGCAACCGTTTTCGCGGTTAAGCGTCTGATCGGCCGTCGTACCACCGACGCCGAAGTCACCAAAGATAAAGACATCGTTCCATACGCCATCGTTGACGGCGGCAATGGCGATGCATGGGTCGAAGCCAAGGGTGAGAAATACTCTCCTTCGCAGATCTCGGCCTTTATCCTGGGCAAAATGAAAGAAACCGCCGAGAGCTATCTTGGCGAAGAGGTGACCCAGGCGGTCATCACCGTTCCTGCCTATTTCAACGACGCTCAGCGTCAGGCCACCAAAGATGCCGGTAAAATCGCCGGTCTCGAAGTGCTGCGCATCATCAACGAGCCGACCGCGGCTGCGCTGGCCTATGGTCTGGACAAGAAAGAAAGCAAAACCATCGCCGTTTATGACCTTGGTGGTGGTACTTTCGACGTGACCATCCTGGAAATCGACGATGGTCTGTTCGAAGTGAAATCGACCAATGGCGACACCTTCCTGGGTGGTGAAGACTTTGACATGCGCATCGTCAACTACCTGGCGGATGAGTTCAAGAAAGAGCATGGTGCCGACCTGACCAAGGACAAGATGGCCCTGCAGCGTCTGAAAGAAGCCGCTGAAAAAGCCAAGATCGAACTGTCCTCGGCCACGCAGACCGAGATCAACCAGCCGTTCATCACCATGGATCCAAACTCCGGTGCCCCGCTGCACCTGGTGATGAAACTGACCCGCGCCAAGCTGGAAAGCCTGGTGGGTGACCTGATCAAAGCTTCGATCAAACCGTGCCAAGCGGCTCTGAAAGATGCGGGCCTGTCCACATCCGAGATCGACGAAGTCGTTCTGGTTGGTGGTCAGACACGTATGCCAAAAGTCATCGAAGAGGTGACCAAATTCTTTGGCAAAGAGCCACACAAAGGCGTGAACCCGGACGAAGTTGTTGCCATGGGCGCGGCCATTCAGGCCGGTGTTCTTCAGGGCGACGTTAAAGACGTGGTTCTGCTGGACGTGACCCCGCTGTCGCTGGGCATCGAGACCCTGGGTGGCGTGTTCACCCGTCTGATCGACCGCAACACCACCATCCCGACGAAAAAGTCTCAGGTCTTTTCGACCGCCGAAGACAACCAGTCGGCTGTGACCATCCGGGTTTTCCAGGGTGAGCGCGAGATGGCAGCGGATAACAAGATGCTCGGCCAGTTCAATCTGGAAGAGATCCCGCCAGCCCCACGTGGCATGCCGCAGATCGAAGTGACCTTTGACATTGACGCAAACGGCATCGTCTCCGTTGGCGCCAAAGACAAGGCCACCGGCAAAGAGCAGCAGATTACCATTCAGGCCTCGGGAGGTCTGTCGGATGACGATATCGAGCGCATGGTGCAAGAGGCGGAAGAAAACGCCGAAGCCGATAAAGAGCGCAAGGAACTCGTCGAGGCGCGCAACCAGGCCGAGAGCCTCGTGCATTCCACCGAGAAATCGGTTGAAGAGCATGGCGACAAGGTGGACCCATCCACCGTTGAGGCGATCGAACTGGCCGTTGCCGCGCTGAAGGACGATCTGGAGAAAGACGACGTTTCTGCAGAGAAACTGAAGGCTGGCATCCAGAACGTGACCGAAGTTGCGATGCGCCTGGGCGAAGCGATCTACAAGGCACAGGCCGAGGAAGCGGGTGATGAACCTGCCGCCGCGGATGATGCTGGCCCGGCGGCGGGTGACGATGACATCGTTGACGCCGATTTCGAAGATCTGGGTGACGACAAACGCGCATAAGCGCCTGTCGTAGTGATCGGGGCCGGTCCGGGCATTGGACCCGGGCTGGCCCTTTTCCTTTCCTGGAAAGGAGGGCTTAGATGTCCAAGCGTGATTTTTATGATGTCCTGGGAGCGGCCAAAGGCGCCTCTGCGGATGAGCTGAAGAAAGCTTATCGCAAGAAGGCCAAAGAGCTGCACCCGGACCGCAATGCCGACAATCCCGACGCAGAGGCGCAGTTCAAGGAAGTGAACGAAGCCTATGACGTGTTGAAGGATCCGGAAAAGAAAGCCGCCTATGACCGCTATGGCCACGCCGCCTTTGAGGGTGGTATGGGCGGCGGTGGCGGACGTCCTGGTGGCGGCTTTGGCGGCGGCCAGGGTGACTTTGCCAGCGCGTTCTCCGACGTGTTTGACGACCTGTTCGGCGATATGATGGGCGGTCGCGGTGGCGGCGGGCGTCAGCGCGCAACGCGTGGGTCCGACCTGCGCTATAATCTCAGCGTGACTCTGGAAGAGGCCTATTCCGGCCTGCAAAAGACCCTGAACGTGCCAACCACAGTGCAATGTGGCGAATGTGACGGCTCTGGCGCCGAAGGCGGCGCAGAACCGACCACATGCCCGACCTGTTCCGGCATGGGCAAGGTGCGCGCGACCCAGGGGTTCTTTACCGTGGAACGCACCTGTCCGACCTGTTCCGGTCTGGGGCAGATCATCAAGAACCCGTGCAAAGGCTGCGGCGGCACGGGCCGCGTGCAGAAAGAGCGCGCGCTGTCGGTGAATATCCCGGCGGGCGTGGAAACCGGCACCCGCATTCGCTTGTCTGGTGAGGGTGAGGCCGGGATGCGCGGGGGGCCTCCTGGCGACCTCTATATCTTTATCGAGGTCGAAGAGCATAAGATCTTTGAACGCGAAAGCACCGAGCTGCATTGCCGTGTGCCGGTCTCGATGGCCAAGGCGGCACTGGGCGGCGATATCGAAGTGCCAACCATTGATGGCGGCCGCTCGCGGGTGAAAATCCCATCAGGCAGCCAATCGGGTCGCCAGATGCGCCTGCGCGGCAAGGGCATGCCAGCCCTGCGCGGCGGTGGCACCGGGGATATGTTCATCGAATTGGCGGTGGAAACGCCGGTCAACCTGACCTCGCGCCAAAAGGAATTGCTGCGCGAATTCGAAGGTCTGGCAGAGGATAACAACCCCGAAAGCTCCAGCTTCTTTTCTTCGGTGAAGAATTTCTGGGATTCGATGAAGGGGTAAATTCCTGCTCGTGTTAAGACTTTGAGAACGGCACCCTTTCGGGTGCCGTTTTGCTTTTTGCCCCTTTGCCGTCTTAACCACTTGTTCACCAAGATGAGCGCAAAGTTGCGGTATGACCCGAGGTCCGCATTTCTCTGATTCACAGGCTGCGCTGTTTGACCTGGATGAGGCACCCGTCCAACCGGTGCCCGATACCAAGGTCTTGCCCTCTTATATCAAGGATCACCGCGCCCGGCTGCGCGAGCGGTTCATGATCGGCGGGGCGGATGCGCTGCCCGATTACGAGCTGTTGGAACTGGTCCTGTTCCGCGCCATCCCGCGCCGCGACGTGAAACCTCTGGCGCGGCAATTGCTCAGCCTGTTTGGCGATTTCAACGGGGTTCTGTCGGCCCCTGTTTCGCGATTGGCCGAGATTAAGGGGGTTGGCGATGCGGTGGTGACCGAACTCAAGATTGTTGAGGCGGCGGCGCATCGGCTGGCGCAATCCAAGGTGCTGAAAAAGCCGGTGGTCAGCAGTTGGGACGCCTTGTTGAGCTACTGTCAGACGGCAATGGCGCATGGTGATGTGGAGCAGTTCCGCGTGCTTTATCTGGATCGTAAAAACGTGCTGATCGCGGATGAGGCACAGGGCAAAGGCACGGTGGATCACGTGCCGGTCTATCCACGCGAAGTGGTCAAACGCGCATTAGAGCTGAACGCCACGGCGCTGATCCTGGTGCATAACCACCCGTCCGGTGACCCGACCCCCAGCGGCGCGGATATTGAGATGACGGAACAGATCCGCGAGGCGGGTGAGGTGCTGGGCATCACCCTGCATGACCACCTGGTGATCGGCAAATCCCGCGAGCTGAGTTTTCGCGCCGAAGGTCTACTCTAGACGCACCCAAATTCCGTGCACGGAATTTGCAAATTTCATCGATGAAATTTGGAACCGCGTGCCTCTAGCGCACCCAGACCTCAACCCGGCGATTCACCTGTCGTCCCCAGGAGGTTTCGTCACAGGCCATGGGCATGGCCTCGCCAAAGGCGTCCGAGGCGATCTCGATCCGGTCTAGATCCGCGGTTTCAGCGCTGCGTTCCACTGCTCGGCGCACGGTTTCGGCGCGTTTGCGGGCGATGTCGAGGTTTTCTGATGCCGGACCAACCCCATCAGAGAAGCCAACAAAGACCAGCTTGCGCCCATCATAAACTCCCGCCTCAAGCGAGCGGGCGAGCTGTTGTACGTTGGAGCGCGACTGCGCATCTAGCCGGGTCGAACCGGTTTCAAACCGGAAAGAGGTGGTCAGCCGCCGCATCTCGGACAGGCTGCGCACCATGCGTTGCAGCTGTGCCAATCCGGTTTGCCCTTGGGCCACCACCACCGCATTGGTAAAGCGGTTGCCTTGCAGATCGACGGGCACCTCTTCGGGGGCCTGATCAACGAACCCGGCGCGGCGGATGACGATTTGCGCCGGTGGGGTGCGGGTAAAGGCTAGAAATTCGCGCGCCAATGCGGGCAGACGGCGGGCAGGCACATAGAGGAACATAGGCGCGGTCAGCGGGTAATCCTCGGTCTTGATCGAGCGGCGGGCGGCGCGCAGGGAAAACCCGCAATCGCCGCCAATCACCAATGGCTTGGCATTGGCGATTTCCGAAAAACTGGCAATGCCGATGCCGAACGGGTCGCGCGACACGGCGTTGGCCAGCGCGCCATTGCTGTCATGGCGCTGCGCCGTTGGGGCGAGGGTCACATTCGCCGGGGTCAGAACCCGGTCCTCCAGCCCTTGTGAGAGGCCGGAACCCGCATCGCGCAGATGCACACTGACCGGGGCATCAACCCCGCCCAGCTCGCGCCAATTTGTCAGGCGACCGGACAGGATGCGCGAAAGATCATTGAGCGAGATTTGATCGACCGGGTTGTTATGGGCAACCACCGGAACCAGCGCGTCCAGCGCCAGAACGCGGGCGCGATTGGGTTTTTCCAGGTCCCCCAGCCCGGCCTCGCGCGCCAATGCCACCTCGCTGTCGCGGATCTCGCGCAGGGCCATGACGATATCGGCCTCATCCGCGAGCAGGTCGGCAAAGCCTTCATCGGTGTTGGTCACGCGAAAGGTAAAGACGCCGACGGTTTTCTGGCTGCGGATATTGGTCAGCACATAGGCAAAGCGGTGCGCGTCGATCTTTTGTCGCTTGGCGGTCAGCCCGTTACGCAGGGCAAAGGCTTCGAGCAGGGCAGGCATTAGGACCGAGCCGATGGTGGCCGAGCCCGAGATCGACAATTGTGCCACGTAATCGGTCAACGAGGGGCAAGACGGGCCTTCGCAGAGCACGCCGGAACTGTCGACGGTCAACTCGCCAAATTTGGTTTCGATGCGATAGAACTCGCCATCAAAGCCCAGCAGGCTGCCGGTCAGCTCGATCGCGCCATCGCGCGAGCGCAGGGTGATGTCTTGGGCCAAGGCCGCAATGGCCTGCCCGAATAGAAAAAGTGCGGCGATGATCGCCGCACGCCAAATCTGCATGTTTTGCCCTGCCCAGATCCTGAAGTGACGCGGTTAACGCGCGCTGATTGTCAGGTCTTGGACAAGATTATTCAACACCAGAAAGTCACCAGCAGTGTCGCAGCCGGGAATTTCCAGTGTCAGATCGCGGATGCGCAGATCCGCTTCGCCCACCAGTTCAAAAGTTTGCGCCTCGACCATGGTGTCGCAATTGGCTGCCGTCACCTCGGCCTCGACCGACAGGGCGATGTCGCCATCGCGGGTGGAGGCCCCGGTGGGGTAGGAATAGACCTCAACCAGCTGCGCCTCGGGTGCGGCGCGTTGGCCGAGACGGGTCAGGAACCCACCTTCGCCGCGCGCCGCGGCACCCAGATCACCGCTGGTATCGGCCCAGATATGGCCTGTGCCGAAATATTCAGCGCCAAATTCCAGCGCATGCAATTGCAGCCCGGCCTCGCCGCGCCATTGCACGGCCACGCGGTCATAGAAGGGCATCGAGGGCACTTCGGCGGTGGTCATTGCGCCGTCGCCGCTGGCAAAAGAGGCCATGAAGACCGCGTTTTCCGACAGGGCAGGCACGGTGATGTCAAGCGTGCCATCGGGCTGCATGACCTCGGTGAACATCATGCCCTGGTGGTGGATGGTCACACGGTCGCTGCCATGGCAGGCGGAGGACAAGGACAGGCGCACCATGGCTCCGGCGGCGGGGCTGGATTCCATGCGCACGTCACAGCCAAAGCTTTCGCTGAGCGGTTCCTGCGGCAGGTCGGTTCCGGCCAGACCGGCATCCGCGGCGGCCAGTTCGATTTTCTGGTCGGGCAGGTCGATTTCAAACTGCACATCGGAGGGGGGCAGCGGTAGGGCTGTTGCCGAAGAGACCTCAGCCACATCGGTCACCTGAAGCGGTTCAGCCGCAGCGGTTTGTTTTTGACCGGGCAGGGCCAGGCCGAATTGCATGACATAACCAATGCCCAAGGCGCAAACCAGGGTCGTTCCTGCCAGCAGAGTGCTTTTGAGACGCGCCATTTTGGCCTCCCGTTCATGAAGATACGGGATGAAAATGGCGGGGAAACATGGCGGTCTTGGGGCAGGGCGGCGGAGTCATTGCGGCATTTTGATACCGTATGACGCGAATTGGGGCATTGGTGCCGGGCAGAAGGGGAGAGGGGCATAGACTTGGGAGAAAAAAGGACGGAGGCGTGTGGTCGCCGTCCTGCGGGTTGGCGACGCTCCGTTGCTTTTTGCCACTTTATCTCAGCCAAGCTCTTTACAGCATCCGTGTTCACCCAGACGCTTGAAAATCGCCATCCCGGGGGGCGGGACGGCGATCACGCGGCGGGCCAAGGCCCTTGATTCCGCGTGATGGAGCCTTGTTTTGACGTTTACGCCAAACGCCCGTGGCAGTGCTTGAACTTTTTGCCAGAGCCACATGGGCAAGCATCGTTGCGGCCCGGATTGCCCCAGGTTGACGGATCGTTTTCGTCAAAGCCTTCGATCAGCGGTTCAAAATCACCGGCCAGGGCAGTCTCAGCCCCCTCGGCACCCGCCTGTTGCGCCGCTTGCTGCTGCAAGGCGGCCTGTTGGGCCTGCTGTTGCTGCATCATTTCGGCCATCATGGCGCGCTGCTCTTCCTCGGTCATCGGACGGACCTGAGCAAGCTGCGTGGTGACCTGTTCGCGCAGGGATTCCAGCAGGTTTTCGAACAGTTGGAAGGCTTCGGTCTTGTATTCGTTCAGCGGATCGCGCTGCGCATAGCCGCGGAAGCCCACGACCGAGCGCAGATGTTCCAGCGTCAGCAGGTGCTCGCGCCATTTACCGTCGATGGTTTGCAGCAGGAACTGCTTTTCGATCTGGCGCATGGTGTCGGAGCCAAAGGCCTCTTCCTTGTCGGCCATCAGCTTGTCGCTGGCCTCTTCGAGGCGTTCGCGGATCACGTCCTGGTCGACGCCATCCTCATCCGCCCAACCCATGACCGGAATATCAAGGCCCAGCTTTTCGATGGTCGCGCCATAGAGCCCTTCCATGTCCCATTGCTCGGCATAGGATTTGTCGGGTGCATAGATATCGACCAGCTCGTCAATGACCTCGTGGCGCATATCCTGCGTGATCTCGGACAGATCCTCGGATTCCATGATCTCGCGACGCTGGGAAAAGATCACCTTACGCTGATCATTCATCACATCGTCAAATTTCAGCAGCTGCTTACGGATGTCAAAGTTGCGCCCCTCAACCTTGGCCTGGGCACGTTCCAGCGATTTGTTCACCCAGGGGTGAATGATCGCCTCGCCCTCTTTCATGCCAAGCGAGGACAGCACCTTGTCCAGACGTTCCGAGCCAAAGATGCGCATCAGGTCATCTTCGAGGCTGAGGAAGAAGGAAGATTTGCCCGGGTCGCCCTGACGGCCGGAACGACCACGCAGCTGGTTGTCGATGCGGCGGCTTTCATGACGCTCGGTCGCCAAAACAAAGAGACCACCGGCGTCTTTGACCGCCTGCTCGTCGGCGGTGTGTTCCTCTTCGATCCGGGCCCGGATCGCCTCGGGATCGCCTTCGGGATCGGCGGCGATGGCCTCCATGATCTTGAATTCGACATTGCCGCCCAGTTTGATGTCGGTGCCACGGCCCGCCATGTTGGTTGCAATGGTCACGCCGCCCAGCTTGCCAGCATCGGCAACGATCTGCGCCTCTTGCTCGTGCTGGCGGGCGTTCAGAACGTTATGGGGCAGGTCTGCCGCCTTGAGCATCTGGCTCAACATCTCGGATTTTTCAATCGAGGTGGTGCCGACCAGAACCGGCTGGCCTTTTTCATGGGCCTGCTTGACCTCTTCGACAATCGCTTCGAACTTTTCTTTGCCGGTGCGATAGACTTTGTCGTCTTCGTCAATCCGGGCGACAGGGCGGTTGGTGGGCACTTCGACCACGCCCAACCCGTAGATTTCGGCAAATTCTTCGGCTTCGGTGGCCGCGGTGCCGGTCATACCACCCAGTTTCTCATAGAGGCGGAAATAGTTCTGGAAGGTCACAGAGGCGAGTGTGACGTTTTCAGGCTGGATGTTGCAGCCCTCTTTCGCTTCGATCGCCTGGTGCAAACCTTCGGACAGGCGACGCCCGGCCATCATACGACCGGTGAATTCGTCGATCAGTACAACCTCGCCATCGCGGACGATATAGTCTTTGTCCTTGGTGAACAGCACATGGGCACGCAGACCCTGGTTCACGTGGTGCACGATGGTTGTCGATTCAGGATCGTAAAGCGACTGACCCTCGGGCAGCAGGCCACGGGCCTGAAGGTGCTCTTCGAGGAAATCGTTGCCTTCATCGGTAAAGGTCACATTGCGGGTCTTTTCATCGACCGAGTAATGTTCGGGCGAAAGATCCGGGATCAGCTTGTCGATGGACACATAAAGGTCAGAACGGTCATCCGCCGGGCCAGAAATGATCAGCGGTGTCCGCGCCTCGTCGACAAGGATCGAGTCGACCTCATCCACGATGGCGAAATAATGATCGCGCTGGCTCATCTGTTTGAGCTCGGATTTCATATTGTCGCGCAGATAGTCAAAACCCAGCTCATTATTGGTGGCATAGGTGATGTCGGCGTCATAGGCCTGCTTTTTCTCATCATCGGGCTGACGTGGATAGACAACACCGGTGGTCAGACCCAGCGCGCCATAGACGTTACTCATCCATTCGGCGTCACGCTTGGCGAGATAATCGTTCACCGTGACCACATGCACGCCGCGCCCGGTCAGGGCGTTCAGATAGGCGGCAAAGGTTGCCATGAGGGTTTTGCCCTCACCGGTTTTCATCTCCGAGATATTGCCCTGATGCAGGAAGATCCCGCCCATCAGCTGCACATCATAGGCCCGCAGCCCCAGCGCGCGTTTCGCGGCCTCGCGGCAGTTGGCAAAGGCCTCTGGCAAAAGCTTGTCCAGCGATTCGCCATCTGCGACGCGCTTTTTGAACTCTTCGGTTTTGGCGATCAGGCCGGCATCATCGAGTTTCTCAAACTCGTCCTCCAGCGCGTTGATCTGTGCCACCACCGGGCGGGTGGCCTTGATCTTGCGGTCATTCGGGGTGCCGAACACCTTTCGCGCGAGTTTTCCCAGCATGCTTGATCTACCTGTTTCATCCAACATCAGTCGGCATCTGCTTGCCCGGCGCTCATACAGCCCATATGACGGAAGAAACGACCGGTTTTAAAATGCCCATTCGGCATGTAAGCCCGGGGGTGTGGAGTGTCAACGCCGCCCATGTCGCGGCCCGTCTGGAAGGACCAAAACGATGTTAAAATCCCGCAATTTCTGGGGCACCGTCGCCCTCACCGTGAGCATGGCACTGCCTGTGCAGGCCGAAGAGCTCAAGGTGGACAGCGTTGTGGCGACCGTGGACGGGGTCGAGATCACGCTGGGTCACATGTTGATGGTCCGCGCCTTTCTGCCTGAACAGTACCAGCAACTGCCCGGCGATGTGCTTTGGGACGGGATCCTTGATCAGCTGATTCAGCAGCAGGTTCTGTCGACCGATGAGATGGCCAAGGAAACGCCACGCGTGCGCATTGCGCTGGACAATGAGCGCCGCTCGCAGCTGGCCTCGGTCGTCTTGGCCGAACTGGCCGAACAGCCGATCCCCGAAGACGAGATCAAGGCCGCCTATGAGGCAGAATATGCCAATGGCCCGCAGGGCAAGGAATTCAACGCCTCGCATATTCTGGTCGAGACCGAAGAAGAGGCCCAAGCCATCGTGGCCGAGCTGGCCGCCGGTGCGGATTTCGCGACCTTGGCCAAGGAAAAATCCACCGGCCCATCCGGTCCGGGGGGCGGTGCGCTGGGTTGGTTTGGCCCGGGCATGATGGTGCCCCCCTTCCAGGAAGCCGTGGAAAAAATGGAGCCCGGCGGTGTGGGTGGCCCGGTCAAAACCCAATTTGGCTGGCACGTGATCAAGCTGAACGAGACCCGCATCAAAGAGGCCCCAAGCCTGGATCAGGTGCGCGCGCAGATTGAAAGCACGCTCCGTCAGCAAACCGTGACCAAAAAGATCGAAGATCTGGTCAATGCCGCCAATGTCACCCGCACCAAGAAAGAGGATGTCGACACCTCGATCCTCTCCAATCTCGACCTGCTGGAGAACTAAATGACACTGCCCCGGTCGCCTCTGGCCCCAGAACACTTTCCTGACCTGCCCATGATCAAAGGCGCGCGCTTTGCCGCGGCCGCTGCGGGGGTGAAATATCAGGGCCGAACCGATGTCATGCTGGCCGTGCTCGATCCGGGGTCGGTGATGGCCGGGGTGTTTACACGATCCGCGACGCGCTCCTCTAACGTGCTGGACTGTCAGGCCAAGATTGGCGCTGACAGCGATGCTGGTGCAGCGATCATCGTGAATTCGGGCAATTCCAACGCGTTCACCGGCAAGGCCGGTGATGGCTCTGTCGCGGCGATCTGCCAGGCGGTGGCCGAGGCGACGGGCCTGCCCGAGACACGGGTCTTTACCTCTTCGACCGGGGTGATTGGCGAACGCCTGCCCCATGACCGCATCACCGGCAAGGTGGGCGAGCTGGTCGCGACGCTGGATGAAACCGCACTGAAACCCGCCGCCGAGGCGATCATGACCACCGACACATTCCCCAAAGGGGCCTCAGCCGCGGTCGAGATCGACGGCCAGACCGTCAATATCGCCGGTTTTGCCAAAGGCTCGGGCATGGTTGCGCCGGATATGGCGACCATGCTGGTCTATATCTTCACCGACGCCAAAGTCGCCCGCGCCGATCTGCAAGCTCTGGTCAGCGGCATAAATGCGCGCAGTTTCAACTGCATCACGGTTGACAGCGACACCTCCACCTCGGACACGCTTTTGATGGCGGCCACAGGGGCCTCTGGCGTTGATGTCACCGGTCATGACGCCTTTGCCAAGGCCATGGAAGCAGTCTTTCTCGACCTTGCCCATCAGGTGGTGCGCGACGGTGAAGGGGCGAGCAAATTCGTCACCATCAACGTGACCGGCGCGGCCAATGATGCAGACGCCCGCACCCATGCGCTGGCCATCGCCAATTCGCCGCTGGTCAAAACCGCCATCGCTGGCGAGGACCCCAATTGGGGCCGAATCGTCATGGCCATCGGTAAATCCGGCGCGGCGGCAGATCGTGACCTGCTCTCGATCCGCTTTGGCGATGTGCTTGTCGCCGAAAGCGGCTGGGTCGCCGACAGCTACCGCGAAGAGGACGGGGCGGCGCTGATGAAAGAACAAGAAATCGACATCACCGTCGATCTCGGCCTTGGTCAGGGCTGCTCCACCGTCTGGACCTGCGACCTCACCCATCAATATATCAGCATCAACGCCGATTACCGATCATAACACACGCGCCCTCATGGTTTCTTTGGGCCAAAAATATCCCGGGGAGCGCGAGGGGCTGGCCCCTCGCACCCGCCCGCGAACAGGAGCATTCCCGTGAAAACCATTCTTGTTTCAGCCGTTGCCCTGATTGACGCTGATGGCCGCATTCTGCTGGCCCAACGCCCCGAGGGAAAATCCATGGCCGGGCTGTGGGAATTTCCCGGGGGCAAGGTTGAACCGGGCGAAACCCCCGAGGCGGCCCTGATCCGGGAATTGCAAGAAGAGCTGGGCATCGACACCTGGGCCAGTTGTCTGGCTCCGCTGACCTTTGCTTCGCACACCTATGATGATTTCCACCTGCTCATGCCGCTCTTTGCCTGCCGCAAATGGGAGGGTATCCCGCAGGCCCAAGAGGGGCAGACCCTGAAATGGGTCCGCGCCAGCGAGCTGCGCGATTATCCCATGCCCCCGGCAGATATTCCCCTGATCCCGATCTTGCGTGATTGGCTCTAGGGTTACGCACTGGGACCAGACATTAGGGGCAACCCCTCACCCTGTTGCACATTTTCGCGAGGTTGCGTCCGCTGGTGCAGGATTCTGTTAACCTATCTTTTATAGGTTTGACTCGTGTTGTCTGAGGAGGGGCCTGGACACATGTTTGCGCTTTTGGCTGGGGCAACCCGGACTGTCGCGGTCACACCACATCCCTTCGCAGATCATCACGTTTCGCTGTGTTCAGCACGGTCTTTGGGGAGAACTGCCATGATTAGAACAATCACCCTGGGAAGCTGCGTTTCCATTCAGGGGCAATTTGAGAAGACCTTACCAGATGGGCGGGTTTGTGTGCGCGTTGGTGACAAGCTTTATGTTGGTCGCCTTGTCAAGCCCATTGCTCAGGCGGCTTAAACTCCACCCTCAGGAACGGTCAAAGCCACCAAAGAAAAACCCCCGAAGGTCCTTCGGGGGTTTTTCTTGTTTTGTGATCGGTGCCGACCAAAAGACTTAGTCCAGCGTGCGTTCGATCTCTTCGCGCTCGAAGATTTCGATCACGTCATCAGCGCGGATATCGTCGTAGTTTTCAAACGCCATACCGCATTCCTGACCCGACTGAACCTCGGCCACTTCGTCCTTGAAGCGTTTGAGGGTTTTCAGCGTGCCTTCGTGGATCACCACGTTGTCGCGCAGCAGACGCACACCGGCAGAACGGCGCGCCACACCTTCGGTGACGATACAACCGGCAACCTTGCCAACGCCTGTGACCTTGAACACCTCTTTGATGCTCGCATAGCCGATGAAGTTCTCGCGGATCTCTGCTTCGAGCAGGCCAGAGGCCGCCGCTTTCACATCATCCACCAGGTCATAGATCACGCTATAGTAACGGATCTCAACGCCCTTCTGGTTGGCCGCGTTGCGGGCCGAGGCGTTTGCACGGACGTTAAAGCCAATGACCGGGCAGCCCGAGGCTTCGGCCAGGCCGACATCGGTCTCGGTGATCGCGCCAACACCGGAATGCAGCACGCGCACGCGTACCTCGTCGTTGCCGACTTTTTCCAGCGCCTGAACGATCGCCTCGGACGAACCCTGTACGTCTGCTTTGACCAGAACAGGCAGTTCGGAGACGTTTTCGTCTTCCTTGGCCTTCTGCATCAGCTGTTCCAGGGTGGTCGCGGCACCGGCAGCGGCGCGCTTTTCCTTGGCAAGGTTGGCACGATATTCGGCGATCTCGCGCGCCTGAGCATCGGTTTCCACCACGTTCAACACGTCACCCGCTTCGGGTGTGCCGTTGAGACCCAGAACCTCGACCGGAACCGACGGGCCCGCCTCTTTGACGCGCTCGCCCTTGTCGTTGATCAGAGCACGGACCTTACCGTATTGCTCACCCACAACAAAGATATCGCCGGTGCGCAGGGTGCCGTTCTGAACCAGAACGGTGGCAACAGGGCCGCGGCCCACATCCAGCTGCGCCTCGATCACCGCGCCTTCGGCATTGCGATCCGGGTTGGCTTTGAGTTCCAGAATTTCCGCCTGCAGCGCAATCGCTTCGAGCAGTTCATCCAGACCCTGACCGGTATGGGCAGAGACTTCGACATCCTGTACTTCACCGGACATCTGTTCCACCACAACCTCGTGCTGGAGCAGGTCTGTGCGCACCTTGGTCGGGTTCGCGGTTGGTTTGTCGATCTTGTTGATCGCCACGATCATCGGAACCTGAGCCGCCTTGGCGTGGTTGATCGCTTCGACGGTCTGCGGCATCACCGCATCGTCAGCCGCAACCACCAGAACAACGATATCCGTCACCTGAGCACCACGCGAGCGCATCGAGGTAAAGGCCGCGTGGCCCGGAGTATCGAGGAAGCTCAGCACGGTGCCGCCATCGGTTTTCACCTGATAGGCGCCGATATGCTGGGTGATGCCGCCGGCTTCGCCTGCGGTCACCTTGGCATTGCGGATCGCGTCCAAGAGCGAGGTTTTACCGTGGTCAACGTGACCCATGATGGTGATGACAGGCGGACGACCTTGCAGATCTTCTTCCTTGTCTTCGACCTGTTGAATCACGTCTTCGACGTCAGCGTCAGAAACGCGGGTCACCTTGTGGCCGAACTCTTCGATGATGAGTTCCGCAGTGTCCTGGTCGATGGTCTGGTTCTGGGTCGCCATGATGCCATTGGTCATCAGGGCCTTGACCACATCTGCCACGCGTTCGGCCATCCGGTTGGCGAGTTCCGCCACGGTGATTGCCTCGGGCAGCTGAACGTCGCGCACAACCTTCTCACGCTGCTGGGTGCCACCCATCGCTTTTTGACGGGCGCGTTCCTGCTTGCGCTTCATCGCGGCCATGGAGCGACCGCGATTGCCGTCGCCACCCAGCGCCTGATTCAGCGTCAGCTTGCCGCTGCGACGATTGTCATCGCGGCCACGGCCGCGCTGATTGCGATCGTTGCGGTCATTGTTGTTGCCACGGTCGTCACGACGCGGAGCAGCCTCTTTGGCCTTGCCGCGATTCGGTGCGTCGTCGCGGGCCGGAGCGGGGGCCGGAGCCGCCGCAGCGCGCTTGGCAGCCTCAGCGGCTTCCTTGGCCTTACGCTCTTCGTCTTCGGCCTTCTTGCGCGCGCGTTCTTCAGCTTCGCGCTGTTCGCGCTCTTTCTGTTCCTTCTCGGCGCGCTGACGCTCGCGGGCTTCGGCGCGGGCCTTTTCCTCGGCTTCGCGCTTGGCTGTCTCTTCGGCTTCGCGGGCTTTCGCAGCCTGCAACGCCTTGAGACGACGTTCCATTTCCGCATCAGAGATGCCAGCGGGGCGCTTGCCACCACCGCCTGCCGGGCCAGCAGCGCCCTTGGCCCCAGCCGCACCCGGCTTGGGGACCACAACGCGCTTGCGCTTGGTTTCCACCACGACGTTCTTGGTGCGGCCATGGCTGAAGCTCTGCTTCACATTGCCCGAACGGGCGCCACCGCGCAGTCCCAATGTCTTTTTGCCGTCGTTATCGCTCATGAAGCTTCTTATCCTTTCCGGCGGCCCCTGCCGCCGCGATCCGTGTCTTTCGCCCCTGATTTGGACGCCGGAACACGCATACCCTTCAATCTTTGGGCTTCCTCTACAACACGTGAGGCCAGACCGCCAGTGCCTAGCGCCGCATGTATTACAGATTGACGCCCAAACGCCATTCCCAGCTCATCCGCTGAGAGCCATCCTATATATGTTCCACCATAAGGTGTGCTGAGCTTGGTCTTGCCGCGCTCGGAACCGTCTGTTGCCTGAATCAGGACATCCGCCTGATCCTTCATCAGCCAATCCTTGACCTTTTCGTAGCCAGAAACCGCATCCCCGGATTTGCGCGCAAGGCTGATCAGGTCGATCACCCGGCGCACCAACATTTGTTCCAGCAGCTCAAGCAGCCCTTCGGGCAGTTTCACCGGCTGTTTCAGGGAGCGCTGAAAAAGGCCTTTTGAGATGGCTTTGTCCAGCGCTTTGCGGTCGGAACTCACATATACGCCCCGACCGGGCAATTTACCAGCTAAGTCTGGCACGATTCGTCCATCCGGCCCCAGAACAAAGCGAATGAGGCCGGTTTTCGGCTGTGCCTCGCCTGTGGCGATGCATTTGCGTTCCGGACCGTCTTCGCGGTTTTTTGTCTGGCCGCCTCGGGACATCAGGTTCAGACCTCTTCCTCGGTTGCTGCATCTTCGCCGTCTTCTTCCTCGGCTGCTTCCAACTCGGCAGGGTCAACCCAGCCCAGCAGGATGCGCGCGGTCATGACCATGTTCTGCGCCTCTTCGAGATCGACGTCGAACTTTTCGAGCAGACCGTCATCCTTGACGCGCTGACCATCAACGGTGGTCCAGCCACCGGCCAGCTCCCAGTCGGCGCAGGTGGCGAAATCTTCGAGCGAAAGAACACCGTCCTCGGCCAAAGCTTCGATCATCTGCGGGGTCAGGCCCTCAAAATCGATGAGGTTTTGCTGAACACCCAGTTCCTGCGCGCGTTCCATCGCCTTGCGGGCCTGTGCCTCAAGGAATTCACGGGCGCGGGTCTGGAGTTCGTTGGCGGTGTCTTCGTCAACACCGTCAATCACCAGCAGCTCGTCGATTTCGACATAGGCGACTTCTTCGAGATTGGTGAAGCCCTCAGACACCAGCAGCTGGGCAAAGAATTCGTCCAGATCCAGCGTTTCCATGAACAGCTTGGTGCGCTGTTCGAATTCTTTCTGACGGCGCTCCGATTCCTCGGATTCGGTCATGATGTCGATATCCAGACCGGTGAGCTGCGACGCCAGACGCACGTTTTGACCGCGACGACCAATCGCCAGCGACAGCTGCTCGTCAGGAACGACAACTTCGATGCGCTCGGCCTCTTCGTCCAGAACCACCTTGGAAACCTCGGCAGGTTGCAGAGCGTTCACCAGGAAGGTCGGCGTGTCTTCATTCCAGGGAATGATGTCGATCTTTTCGCCTTGAAGCTCGTTCACAACCGCCTGAACGCGGGAGCCACGCATACCAACGCAAGCCCCAACAGGGTCGATGCCGCCATCGTGCGAGATCACGGCGATCTTGGCGCGCGAACCCGGGTCACGGGCCACGGCCTTGATCTCGATGATGCCGTCATAGATTTCCGGCACTTCCATCTTGAACAGCTCGGCCATGAATTCCGGCGCGGTGCGGCTGAGGAAGATCTGCGGGCCACGGGTTTCGCGGCGCACATCCTTGATGAAGCAGCGCACGCGGTCGCCGGGGCGATAGCTTTCGCGGCCGATCTTTTCATTGCGGCGCAGCATGGCTTCGCCACGGCCCACATCGACAATCACGTTGCCATATTCTTCGCGCTTCACAGCACCGTTGATGATGGTGCCGGCGCGATCCTGGAATTCTTCGAACTGGCGGTCACGCTCGGCTTCGCGCACCTTTTGCAGGATGACCTGCTTGGCGGATTGCGCGGCGATACGGCCCAGCTCCACCGGAGGAACCTCTTCGACAAAGGTGTCGCCGATCTGAGGGTCTGCCATATATTGCTTGGCCGTCTCGACGGTCATTTCCGCCTGGTAGTTTTCCAGCTCCTCCTCATCGACGACGGTGCGCACGCGGGTAAAGGTCGCCTTGCCGGTCTTGCGGTCAATCGAGACACGGATGTCCATTTCCGCGCCGTAGCGTGATTTCGCCGCCCGGGCGAGGCTTTCTTCCATGGCTTCGACAACCAGACCGGGGTCGATCATCTTTTCGCGTGCCACCGCTTCGGCGGTTTGCAGCAGTTCCAGCTGGTTGGCAGAGGTGATTGCCATCGCTCTTACTCCTCCTGCGGGCCGGTTTCGGCCTCGATTTCATCGAATTTGGATTCATCCACAGCCTGCGCTTTGCGCGCACGCAGCATTTCAGTGACCAGCTCGTCGGTCATGACCAGCTTGGCCTCGGCCAGCCAGTCGTAGTTCAGGCCGATGGTGACGGTTTCGCCGTCCTGGTCGGTGTTGATCAGCACATCATTGTCTTCGACCCCGGCCAGAATGCCGCGAAAGCGCTTGCGCCCGTCGATCAGGTCGGCGGTTTCCAGCTTGGCCTCATAGCCTTCGAAATTGGCGAAATCCTTGAGGCGGGTCAGGGGGCGGTCGATGCCGGGGCTGGAGACCTCAAGGTTATAGGCGTCCGTCACCGGATCCTCGACATCCAGAATGGCGCTGACCGCGATGGAGATTTCGGCGCATTGGTCAACTTCGATGCCGCCCTCGGGGCGTTCGGCCATGATTTGCAAGGTCTTGGTGTTGCCGCCCATCAGGCGGATGCGCACCAGTTCAAACCCCATATCCTCGATGACAGGGGCGATGATTTCAGCGATACGCCGATCCATGGCGGATTTGGCGATGAGATCACTCATGTTTGTCTGCCTTTCCGGCACTTGTTGCAGGCGGATCCTGCAAGCACAAAAAAACGGGCCAGCGGCCCGTGCATCTTTCCCGGTGGGTGGTGGGTGTGGACCCCAGCACGCCGCTGTTGAGGGGGATATAGGAGGAATGCGCCCATAAGGCAAGGGATTCGTTTGAGGGGCTGGCAGGAGAGGGGGCCAGCCCCCTCACCCCCGGAGTATTTGGGCCAAGAAGAAACCCGGGTGGAGTTTGCTAACCAGGCTGTTAGGCCGAATTCGTAAGGCGGTCGATGACCCGGCGGATCATGGCGAGGTCGACAAAGACCTTGTTGATCTCGCCGGTCAGCTCGGACATCGGCTGATTGATGCCGGGCATTTTCAGGAAATCCTGTTTGCGCCCCATGGCCATCAGAAAGTCGCGCCCGTCAAAGGCACAGCGAATATCGGTCGAGCCCAAATCCATCAGGTTGTCGAGGAAGGCATCGGGGAGGTATTCCAGCGCCGCTTCGCCATGATCAGCATGTAGCTCGAAAAAACGCTCAAACTCCGGGTGGCCGGTTTCAACCCGTGGCATGCCGCGCCCTTTGCCGCCCGAGAACATGCCCGCAAAACGATTGCCGAGCTTGCCATAATCCTTTGTGATCAGGATCGGGCAGGGGGCATCGTTGAGCAGAGAGATGCGGAACAGCAGCCCGCGAAACACGGTTGAATCCGATCTGTCTCCATCGGAATCGGTGCTTTCCTTGGTCAGGGTTGCCTCGACCATGGCGTAATCGACGCCGTTATAAGTGCCTTCGATCCGGTCTTCGAGGCTGGCATCATCGTAATTGGCCACCAGTTTCAGCGATGTGAAGCGGCTGAGCCCAAAGCCTTTGCCCGCATGGCGATCATAGTGCATGTCGCCGACAAAGTCGCAGACCGGCGGCATGATGACATCGTTGATGGTGCTGCTCCAGCCACCAGTGGCGCGGCCCTTGCCGATCATGGCAACAAAGAACCCGCCACCAATGCCTGCAAACATGATCATGAATTGCCATTCATGGCCTTGCAGCAGGAAAAACGCCGCGACGCTGATGGCGATGCCGATCCCCATGATGATCCAGAAATTGCGCTGCCCTTCCTTGCGCATGTTTTGGCGCTGGGTTTCGAGCATGTTCAGCTCGGGTTCGATCCGGTCATAAAAGACCTCGGCAAAGCCCTTTTCGATGGGGAGTTTTTCCAGATATTCCATAATGCCCAATGTCCCTGTTTGAATAAATTGCGCGCAGGCTAACCCCTTGGGCGCGTTCTGTCAGGGCAGAGATTCCTGACCCTGTCAGGCGGTCACAGCGGCGATGATCCAGCTGACGGTCAGGATGCTGACGGCGGTGGAAATCAGGATCGCCGCCGAGACTCGCTGGGGCGCGACGCCGTAATGCTGGGCAAGGATAAAGACATTGCCCGCCACAGGCAGGGCGGCAGCGGAAATCGCCACCGAGGCCGGGTAGTCGCCGACCTGAAACAGGTAATAGACGCCAATGGCGACAAAGAGCGGGTGCAGGATCAGCTTGGCAAAGCTGAGCCAGACGGCAATCTCGATCCGTTCCGCCGATTTCGTCGCGAGCGAAGCGCCGATGGCAAAGAGCGCGCCGGGGGTGGCGGCATTGCCCAGCGTGGTGAGGAAAGAATTGGCAACCTCGGGCAGGGTGACGCCGCTGGCCGACACACATAGCCCCAGTGAGATCGACACGATCATCGGGTTTTTCAGCAGGCCCATGCTGACGGTCTTCACCATGGCCAGCTTGGAGCGCCCCTCGCGCGAGCCGGTGATCAGGATCACCAAAAGCGAGGAAAACACGATGAGGTCGATGGACAGCACAAGGATGATCGGGCCGATGGCCTGTTGTCCCAAAAGCAGCGCCAGCATCGGCACGCCAAGAAAACCGGTATTGCCGATCGCCCCCACCTGCGCTTCGATCGCGGCGGTGGCGACATCGAGGCGGCGCAGAAAACCGACGATCATCACCACGCCGTAAACCGCAGCGGTGCCAAACAGATAGGCCCCGGCCAATTGCGCATCAAAGATCTCCGCCAGCGAAAGATTGGCGGAAAAACGGAACAGCATCGCCGACAGGGCAAAGTAGAACACGAACTTGGTCAGGTTTGCCGTGGCCTGTTCATCAAAGAACCGCGTGCGTGCCGCGCCATAGCCCAGCCCGATCAAGCCAAAGAATGGCAGCGTTTTCAGCAAAACCTCAATCATACTGAGTTGGTAACATGTTAATTTTTGGCGTCAATTGGCTTGGCAGGCGTTAACCCTTTGACAATCAGTTGACAGCTGTCAACTTTTCCACAACACCGCCGACAAGCGAGGATGTGATGAGCAACAAATACGCCCCTTTTGAGCGCATGGTCACGGCCGCCCGCCCTTCATCTGGCTTGGGGCGGCTGGCTTTGGGGTTGGTTGCGATTGCGTTTTTGCAGATCGTGCTGGTGCAGGCGGTGTTTGCGATCATTCATACGGTGGCCTCGGGTGACACCTATTTCCGTCTGGTCTCGGGCATTCAGAGGGCGGATACGCCCGGGTCGCTTTTGGCGGTGCTGATCTTGACCGGTTGCATGGGGCTGGGGGTGATCGTGGCGAGTGAGCTGGTGCATCAACGCCCATTTCGCAGCCTGTTTGGTCCGCTGCGCCCCGCTGTGACGCAATTCTGGGCGGTGCTGCGGATGATGATCGGGCTGACGGGCGTGATCATGGCGCTGATGTTCCTGACCGGTGAACCTTTGTTGCCCGGTCTGTCGCTCGGGCATTGGCTGATGCTGTTGCCGCTGACCATTGTGGCGCTGCTGATTCAGACCGGGGCCGAAGAGCTGGTCTTTCGCGGCTATTTTCAGTCGCAACTGGCGGCGCGCTTTGCCAATCCCATGGTGTGGATGTTCGTGCCATCGACCCTGTTTGCCATGCTGCATTACCAACCCGAGGTCTATGGTTCGAATGCGTCGTTTCTTGTGGTCTGGTCTTTGCTCTTTGGCATTGCTGCAGCCGACTTGACCGCGCGCACCGGCACGCTGGGCCCCGCCATTGCGCTGCATTTCGCCAATAACTTTACCGCGCTGGCGCTGGTCTCTTTATATGGGGATATGTCGGGTCTGGCGCTGTGGCAGCTGCCGTTTGGCCCCGAGGCCGAGGCCGCCATTCGTGCCGAAATGCCCGCCGAGTTCCTTTTTATCGTGATTTATTGGCTTGCGGCGCGTCTTGCCTTGCGGGTTTGATTGCATTTCCGTTCCGTCACGCTTAAGTGAGGCGAAATCAGAAAACCGCCAAGGTGCCCAATGAACTGGATTTCAAACTACGTCCGTCCTCGCATCAACTCGATCTTTTCGCGCCGTGAAGTGCCCGAGAACCTTTGGACGAAATGCAGCGAATGTGGTACCATGCTGTTCCATCGCGAGCTGAGCGACAACCAGCACGTTTGCACCAATTGCAATCACCACATGCATATCACCCCGCGTGAACGGTTCCACGCGCTGTTTGATGGTGGTGTTTATGCCGAGGTTGAGGTGCCCGAACCCATCGCCGACCCGCTGCAATTCCGCGATCAAAAGAAATATCCCGAGCGGATGAAAGCGGCGCAGAAAAAGACCGGTGAGAAAGAAGCCATGCTGGTTGCAGCCGGTGAAATCGGACGCACGCCCATCGTGGCCGCCGCGCAGGATTTCAGCTTTATGGGTGGCTCCATGGGAATGTATGTCGGCAACGCCATCGTTGCCGGTGCCGAAGAGGCCGCGCGCCTTGGTCGCCCCTTTGTGCTGTTCTCCGCTGCGGGTGGGGCCCGTATGCAAGAGGGTATTCTGGGCCTGATGCAGATGCCGCGCACCACCGTGGCGCTGCAAATGCTCAAGGAAAAGAACCTGCCCTATATCGTTGTGCTGACCCACCCGACCACCGGGGGCGTGACCGCGTCTTATGCGATGCTGGGGGATGTGCAGATTTCCGAACCCAACGCGCTGATCGGCTTTGCCGGGGCGCGGGTGATTGAGCAGACCATCGGGGAAAAACTGCCCGAGGGCTTCCAGCGCGCTGAATACTTGCTGGAACACGGAATGCTCGACCGCGTCACCGACCGCCGCGAGATCCGCAAAGAACTGATCATGATCTGCCGCATGCTGATGAAGCAGACGCCACCCACATGGGGTGACCTGCCCGCGCCTGGACCAGAAGATCAAGACGTCGCTGCGCCAGAGGCCGACCAGAAATGAGCCAAGCCCGCTCGGATGTCATCCTGGATCGGATGATGGCACTGCATCCCAAGGTGATGGATCTGGTGCTGGATCGCGTGTGGCGTTTGCTGGACGCGCTGGGCAATCCGCAGAATGATCTGCCGGGGGTGATCCACCTTGCCGGGACCAATGGCAAGGGCAGTACTCAGGCCATGATCCGCGCGGGTTTGGAGGCGGCGGGCAAGAGCGTGCACGCCTATACCTCCCCGCATCTGGCGCGGTTTCATGAGCGCATCCGGCTGGCGGGCACTTTGATCACCGAAGAAGCGCTGAGTGCGATCCTCGATGAATGCTATGCCGCCAATGGTGGCGAGCAGATCACCTATTTTGAGATCACAACCTGCGCCGGGCTGCTGGCCATGGCGCGGACACCGGCGGATTTCACCTTGCTCGAAACCGGGCTGGGTGGGCGGTTGGACGCCACCAATGTGGTTGAAAAGCCGGGCCTGACGGTGATCACGCCGATCTCGATCGACCATGAACAGTTTCTCGGCAACACCCTGGCCAAGATTGCCGGAGAGAAAGCGGGCATTCTGAAACGCGGCGTGCCTTGCGTTGTTGGCCCGCAACCCGATGAGGCGATGGAAGTTATAGAGGATCGGGCGCGCGCCTTGGGTTGTGAACTGATCGCCCATGGTCAGCACTGGCATGTGTATGAGGAACGCGGTCGCCTGATCTATCAGGACGAAACCGGCTTGCTCGACCTGCCCTTGCCCAACCTGCCGGGCGAACACCAGTATCAGAATGCCGGGGCGGCCTTGGCGGCTTTGCGGCATCTGAACATGGGCGAAGCAGCTTATGAGGCGGCGGTGTCCGAGGCTTATTGGCCCGCGCGGATGCAGCGGCTCAAGGATGGTCCCCTGGCCGAGGCGGCTCCGGGTGTCGAGCTGTGGCTCGATGGCGGGCATAACCCAGCAGCGGGGGAGGCTTTGGCCAAACACCTGTCAGGCCTGCCAAAACGCCCGACCTATCTGATTTGTGGCATGCTTAACACCAAGGATGTCAGCGGCTATATGCGCCCCTTGTCCGAGCAGGCGCAACATCTGACCGGGATATCCATCCCGGGTGAGGCGGCAACCCTGTCGGCAGAAGACACCGCCAAGGCGGCGGCCAATGTCGGCTTTGAGACGGCAACCGCCCCGGATGTGGCGACCGCTTTGACAAGCATCGCCAAGCAAGAGCCGCAGGCGCGGGTGCTGATTTGCGGCTCTCTCTATCTGGCGGGCTATGTGCTGCGCGAATTCGCGCTGCCCGAATAGGGGTTAGCCATCACGACCTTGAATCCGTGCCGGCTCTTTCAGAGTTGGCACGGGCTTGGGGTTGTTTGCCGGGCCCAGTTTGCAATAGGTTTCCTTGCCAAAGGTGACTTTGTCCAAGCCGTTACAGCCGGTTTTCGCACCGGGCTTTGAGTAGCAAATGCCGCCCACTTTATAGGGGCAGGCAGGGTCATCGGTTTTCTTTGGGGCAGCATGGGCGGCGGAGGCCAGAACAAGCGCGGCGGCGATAACGCCAAAAGAGAGCTTTTTCATATCTAGATACCTTATCTTACTGTTTTCAAATATCGCTTGGCTGTCTGCGAAGCGTGGAAAACAGATGTGGCACGGTCTCGGGTTTCGAAAGTAAGGCTTTCACTACGAGGCTGCTAAAAGGCCGTTCTGACGGCGATTTTCCCAAAACGGGTGTTTTTCCCATGAAAATTCCCCTTTTGAGGGTTGATTTACACGCTTGTGTGCACCCACCGCATATTGACTGATTCAACCCGTCTGCCCTATATTTTGGAATAAGTATAACAAGTGACGGTCAAAAAGACCGCCAGAGGACGAGCAGATGTATCAGGGTCTAGTACTGACCGCGGTGAGTGTCGCCATGCTGGCCATGCCAGCCTTGGCGCAGCAAAGCCGTATTTCCGAAGATCGAGATCGCTTTCAGATGTCGGTCAACGGGGCCTCTGTGTCGATCACCCGCTCTGGCGTGGCGTGTCCGCCTGCCTGTCTGCAACCGATGCAGGCGGGGCCGGGCGTGTCTACGATTGGCGAGCTTGAGATGCTGGATTTCCTCGAACTCTTTGTGGCCGGAGGATCTGGCCTGTTGGTGGATATCCGTCTGCCCGAAGGGTTTGGGGCCGGGACTATTCCGGGCGCGGTCAACGTGCCCGCAGCAACGCTGCGTCCGGGCAATCCCTATCGCGATGATCTGCTGAACGCGCTGGGCGTGCGCAGCGGTGATTTTTCCTCGGCCTTTGATCTGGTGATATTTGGCAGCGGTGCCGATGATCCAGAGGCGGCCGAGGCGGTGCGCAGCCTGCTGGATGCCGGCTATCCGGCGAGCAAGCTCAAATATTACCGGGGCGGTTTGAACGCCTGGGTGGCCCTGGGTCTCAGCACAGCGCTGAGCCGATAGCGGGAGGAGTGAATAATGATCAGGATGGTTCTTCTTGCCCTTGGATTTGTCGCCGTGACGGTGGCCTTGGTGGTGATGATGCCCGGTATGGGCCAGCGCAGCGCTGACCTGCCCGTGGCCGAGCCCACAGTCACCCGCGCCGATCCCGGATTGACTCCGGTTGATCCGATGGCGGCGGCTGGCCTGCGCGAAACACGCCCTCCGGCTCTGGTGCAGCCACAGGCTCCGCGTCCCGCCGCGCCGGTGATGGCCCAGGACGATCTGGATGATCAATCGCTGCGCAAGATGACCTGGCAGACATTGTCGAGCCTGAACCACGCTACGGGCCGCGAAAGCGCGCCGGGTCAGCCGGGCAGCCTGTTGCATACCATCGTGCGTCGCTCATTGGACGAAGCGCCCAATGGTGCCGCCGCGCCGGACCTGTCCCAGCCACAAGTCTATGTGGTCGAAACCGGCGACAGCCTCGTGTCGATTGCCGAAAAGATCTATGGCGATGTGAACATGACCGGCCCGCTTTTTGCAGCCAATCAGGGGATCCTGACGCGGCCAGACGATCTTCGGGTGGGTTTGACGCTGATTTTGCCTGCAAAATAGACCGCTACACCTTGTGGCGGAGCTGACACACATTTCATACCCCTTGACGCGCTTACTAAATGTTGACGGCGAATAGGTGATTCGCCTATAACCGATGTAATCGCAAGAAAGCTGCCACTTTCGGTTCGCGGTTCTTTGGGGGAATACACATGGTTTCGCATGATTTGGCCGGCCAGACCGGCACCGTGCCCAGTGTCTGGGGGCGCGCATGATACGTCTTATCGCTTTGTCCTTTGGGACCGTCACCATGGTGGGTGCCGTTCTATGGGGATTGGATGACCGCAATGCCAAGCCGCAGGGCGAACTCAACGAAGTCAGCCGTTCCGAACCTGCCACGCTGAGCCTGCAACCAGCTCTGGTGCAATCGGGTGTGGTGATGAACCAGCCCGTGGCGCAAGCGCCGGTTCCAGCGACTGTGCGCGCGGCGATCCAGGCCGAAGTGGCCGAGATCCCGCGCATCCGCCCGGTGGCGCGCCCGTCCAATCTGGTGCCCCAGCCGCAGCCCGCGCCAAAACCGGTGCAAGAGGCATCGCTGGCTGACCAAGCACGCGCGGCTTTGGCCCCGCGCACTGTCACTCCGGCACCGGCTCCTGCCCCTGTGCAAGCTTCTCCTGCGGCGACATCCTTGGCCGATCAGGTCAAGGCGGCCCTGGCCCCGAAACCCGCCGCGCCCGCGCCGCAACCGGTGGCCAAAGCCCCAGTTCAGGCCGCCCCGGTTCAGCAAGCTCCGGTCGTGGCTGCCAAACCCGCCAAACGTGACATCACAAATGATGCGGTGGCGACCATGAGTTACGGCATTATCGGTGCCTTCCAGGCCGAGCCGAGCCAAAAGCCCGCCACGCCAACCCTGCGCCCTCAGGCGCGCGTTCCGGCGCTGGCCAATCAGCAAACCGCCAAGCTCGAACCCGCAGCGCCGCCCATGCGGACCTATACGGTCAAAGAGGGCGATAGCCTGCCGGGCATCGCGTTCCGGTTCTATGGCACCACGGTGGCTTATCTTCAGATCATCAATGCAAATCAGGACGTGCTGGCCAATCCGTCAGACCTGCGCGCGGGCATGACCCTGCGCATTCCTGAAACGGAATAACAGAATTAACAATACAGGCGAAACAAAGCCAACGAGCAGTCTTCAGGGTCCTTCGGGACCCTGATTTTTGTTTGGGATATGTGGTTTTTTCGAACACATCAGAGGTTCGCACCCGATCCGAGGGTGGGTGCCGTTTGACTTATTGACCGGGTTTCGACCTTCCGAACCTGGAGTGATATCCTGCGGATGTGATTATTTCGCACCCGCCCTGGGGGCGGATCGGGTGCGAACCGGATCGCAAGCGATCCGGGGAAAATGCGTCCTGTCTCTAAGCCCCATCGCCAAACGCCTTGGCCCCCCAATCGGCGCTTTGCATTTCGCGCAGGCGCGAGGCGGTGCGTTCGAATTCAAAGCTGCCGGTGCCTTCGACATAAAGCATCTCGGGACGGGCCGCGGCTGAGGCGATCAGGCAAGTCCCAGCCTCGTACAGCGTGTCGATCAGAGTAACAAAGCGCTTGGCTTCGTTAAAGTTGCGGCGGCTGAGTTGCGGAATGTCTTCGAGGATCAGCACGCGAACATTTTCCGCCAGCTTCAGATAATCCCCCGGCCCCAACATCTTGCCGCAGAGGTCAAAGAATTTCGCCCGCGCGACGCCATTATGGTAACGCGGCAATTCGATTTCGCGCCCTTTCACATGCAGGGTCAGGGTTTCCTCGACCCCGTGAGTCAGCTCTTCCCAAAGAGCGTTGATCGCGGCGCGGGAGTCTGAATTGACCGGAGTGAAATAGACCTGCGCACCCTGTAGACGGTCCTGACGGTGGTCGCGTTCTGAAACCAGCTCTTTGACGACCATCTTATCTTTGAGCAGATCGATGAAGGGCAAAAAGAGCTGCCGGTTCAACCCGTCTTTATAGAGCTCATCGGGAATGCGGTTTGAGGTGGTCACCACGACGCAACCGGCCTCAAAGAGCTGTTCAAACAGGCGGCCCACGATCATCGCATCGGTGATGTCGGTGATCTGCATCTCGTCAAAGGCCAGCACCCGCACCGCATCCGAGACGGATTTGGCAATGGGTTTGATCGGATCCTCGACTCCGTCATTGCGCAGCCGGTGCATTTCGGAATGGATTTCCTGCATGAAGGCGTGGAAATGCACGCGACGCGCCGGTTCGTCCAAAGCATCAACAAAGAGATCCATCAACATGGATTTACCACGGCCAACCCCGCCCCACAGGTACAGACCCTTGGGCGGCTCAGGCGCTTTGCGAAAAAAGCCGCGCTTGACCGGTTTGGCCAGCTCTTCGCGGATACGCTCCAACTCGGGCAGGGCGGCAAGCTGGGCATCGTCGCGCTTGATCTGGCCAGAGGCGACGCGGGCGTCATAGATTTGGTGCAGTGTTTCCATGGGTTTGGCTTAGCGTTTCATCAGCGAAAAGGGTAGTGCGCAAAAACGCATAAAAGATGTTGATGCGTCACATGAATTAATTCGATTTGACGTAATCGGGGCAAGGCGGCACAGTCGCGCGGCTGTTAGGAGCCCATATTATGCAAAGCCGTACCCCTCTTTTTACGCCGGTCTTGATTGTCGGCTGTCTCATTATCTTGGTGTCCTTTGCTATCCGGGCCAGCTTTGGCGTGTTTCAGATCCCGATTGCCGAGGAATTTGGCTGGTTGAGGGCTGAATTCAGCTTGGCGATTGCCATTCAGAACCTTGCCTGGGGGATTGGTCAGCCGATTTTTGGAGCGATTGCGGAAAAGATTGGCGACCGCAAGGCGATCATCATGGGGGCGCTGGTCTATGCGGCGGGTCTGGTTCTGTCGAGCATGGCAGTCACGCCCGAGGCGCATCAGGCCTATGAGGTATTGGTCGGCTTTGGCATCGCCGGCACCGGGTTTGGCGTGATCCTAGCGGTTGTTGGCCGGGCCAGCAGTGATGCGAACCGTTCCATGAGCCTGGCGATTGCTACGGCGGCGGGCAGTGCCGGTCAGGTCTTTGGCGCGCCAATGGCGGAATGGATGTTGGGCATGATGAGCTGGCAGCAAGTGTTCCTGATTTTTGCCGCCGCGATCCTTGCCGTGCTGCTGCTGCTGCCGCTGATGCGCGCCCCGGCCGCCACCAAGCAAGAGCTGCAGGAAAGCATGGGCGAGATCCTAGGAAAAGCGGCGCGCGATCCAAGCTTTACCCTGATCTTCCTTGGCTTTTTCAGCTGTGGCTATCAGCTGGCTTTTATCACCGCGCATTTCCCGGCCTTTGTGACCGAGATGTGCGGGCCGATTTTGGCGGGCGGTGTGCTGCATAATGTCGGGATCACCACGACCTCGGCCCTAGGGGCGGTGTCGATCTCCCTGATCGGGGTGTTCAATATTATTGGCACGCTGACAGCGGGTTGGCTGGGCAATCGCTATTCCAAGAAATACCTGCTGGCGATCATCTACACCCTGCGCACGGTTGTGGCGGCGGCGTTTATCCTGATGCCAATCACGCCCTGGTCGGTGATTATCTTCTCGGCGGTGATGGGTGGGTTGTGGCTGGCCACGGTGCCGCTGACCTCGGGCCTTGTCGCGCATCTATATGGCTTGCGCTATATGGGCACGCTCTATGGGATCGTATTCTTTTCCCATCAGGTTGGAGGGTTCCTGGGCGTGTGGCTGGGCGGCAAGATGTACGACATCTATGGCGATTACACGCTGGTCTGGTGGATTGGTGTTGGCGTCGGAGCGTTCAGCGCGATTGTGCATCTGCCGATCCGCGAAAAGCGCGAGAGTGCCGGGGCGGTGGCTGCGTAGTGAACCGATAGGTTGGCGGCCGACCCGAGGGCGGGTTTAGGACCATAACCTAATGCCCCGGATTGCTTGCAATCCGGTTCGCACCCGACCCGCCCCCCAGGGCGGGTGCGAATTTCTGCCTTTGCTTTTCCCGTCGCGGAAACGCTTGATCTGCAGTCCCGCAAGCCTTTGTGCCGCCCTCGGCTCGGGTGCGAACCTGTCGTTTCGCGCTACTCTTCGTCCAGCAAATGCTCCACCACATCCAGCGCGTGGGTATAGGGCAGCCCATGCCCGGCACCGTCGATGACGATCTGGTGAGCATTGCGGTTCCATTGCACCAAAGTTCCCATAGAGCGCAGGGGGATGACCGTGTCCACCTGCCCCCAGACCGCTGTCACCGGCAGGCCGGTCTCGGCTAGCTTGCGATGGGTCTTTTCCAATGGGCGGTTCAGGGTGCCGCGCAGTGATGACAGGACCGAGCGGATAAAACCGCGCCGCTGCAATTCAGCCTCTTGGTGGCGCAGCACGGCGGGCGGGGCGCTGCTGTCGCTTTTTATCCCGGCCAAGAGATGCTGGGGATAGAGGAGCGAAAACAGCCAATCCCCCAGTACCGGCACCCGCGCACAAAGCCGCGCCATGCGCCCCAGCTCTTCGCCCATGCCCGCGGGGGCGAGCAGGACAACTTCGCGGAAACGCTCGGGGTTTTCGGCGGCCACATGCGCGGCGATACTGCCGCCCATGGAATAGCCAATCAGGGTGATGTCCCTATCCAACCCCTGATCTGCCAGCAAGTCCAGCAATTGCCGCTCAAAAAAGGCCGGGGTTTGCCGTCCGCGCGGCGCATCCGAGGCCCCGCGCCCATAGAGGTCATAGACCAAAACGCGAAAGCCCAGCAGTGCCATGTTCTGGGCGAATTCGTGATAGGCAATCGACGGGGTCGAGAGCCCATGCACACAGACCGCAACCGGCCCGTTATCCGGCCCATACCAGCGGTAATAGGTCTCGCCCCTGGACAGTTTGGCCTTGGGGCTGGCATCGGGGGTGGGGGAGCGTTTGGCCTCTTGGTAGATTGGCAGGGCGGCGGCGCTGAGCACGCCCGCCCCGGCTATCAAGGCCAACCAACTCATGATCCTTGCGAGCCTTGCGCCGCCGTCCAGCAATCAAGGATATAGCGCCCAACCATCAGGTCGAGATGCGCGCCGCCGCCATTTTTGAACATGGTGATCTCCTCGTCGCTTTGCCGGGTAAAGGCGTCGAGCTGGTAGTAATCCGCCAGCACATGGTCGCGGGTGATCGCGCCTGTGGCCAGCGGCTCTTTCAGCTCACCGATATGTTCCAGCGTTGTGTCAAAGCTGTCAACAAAGAGCCGCGCGCGTTGCAGGGCGGTATCATCGGCCTCTCGCATGTCAGGGCGATAGGCCCCGATCAGGTCAACATGGGTGCCGGGCTGGATCCACTCGCCCTTGATCACCGGGGTTGTGCTCATGGTAGCAGAGGTGATGATATCGGCCCCGGCCATCGCAGTTTGCAGATCAGGCTGCCAGTGAATGCCAAGGTCATCCGCCATCGCTTGACCCGAACTTGCGGTGCGGTTCCATAGGGTGAATTCTGCATCTGGGAAGGCAGCGGAATAGGCGGCATAGAGCGAACGCCCAACCGTGCCCGCGCCAACAATCAGGATGTTGCGACTGTCAGGTCGGGCCAAGCGCCGCGCCGCCAACAGGCTATCCCCGGCGGTTTTCCATTTGGTCACCAGATGGAAATCCACCAAAGCCTCGAGCGCGCCAGTGGCATCGTTGAACAGGTTCACCGCGCCGTTGATCATCGGCTCCCCCTTGGTCGGGTTGTCCGGGAACACCGTCGCCGCCTTGACAGCCACGCCCAGCCCGTCGATCCAGGCCGAGCGGTTCAGCAATGTGTCCTTGCCGCGATAAAGGAACGTATCGGCGATCTCGGCCTTGGGCAGAGCGTGTCCTGCGGCCAAGGCGTCGGTCAGGGCGAGCCAGTCGAGATTGGCCTCACCTGCGGCAAAGGGGATAATGATCATGTCGCTTGCTCCGCTGTCAAAAGCCCCTTGGACACCAGGCAATCGGCCCAGCCCTGCGAGCCGGTAAAGTGATGCACCTGCCAGCCCCGCGCCATGGCGGCGTTGATATTGTCGATGCGATCATCGGTAAAAAGCAGCGCCGAAGGGTCAAGGCCTGAGTGGTCTTCGACCATCTCATAGATGCGCGTCTCTGGTTTGATGACGCCCATATGGCCCGAGACATAGGCATGGTCGAATTCGTTGAGGAAGTCATAGACCGGTGTGGCAATCGCCCAGGTGCCAATGCCGAAATTGGTCAGGGCCAAGACCTTGACCCCTTGCGCGCGCAAGGCCCGCAGACAACGCACCGATTGCGGGATGGCGGGTTTGGCCAGGTCGAGCCAATTGTCATGCCACATGCGGATTTCATCGCGAAATTGCGGGTATTTCTCGGCCGTTGCGTAAATCGTATCGCGAAAATCGCCGCCGCGATCCACCACATCATTCATGCCGTGCAGATCAACCTCGGCAAACATGGCGCGGCGGCGGTCCTCGCCGATCACCGCGTCATAATAGCGTTCGGGTTGCCATTCGATCAGCACATTGCCGATGTCGAAAATCACTGCTTCGGGTGTCATAAAATCTCTTTCTTTGCCGCGCGCAGGGCGCGTTCCAAACCATCCAGAAAACGCGAGCGATCCGCCTTGGAAAAGCCCTTGCCGCCGCCTTGGCGGAACGGATCAGCCGAGCGCAGATCGGCCATCAGGTCGCGCATCGCCAATTGCTGACCGATATTGGCCTGGGTCAGGGCCGAGCCGTCATGGCGCAAAACCTTTGCCCCCGCCTCAACACATTTCGCGGCCAAGGGCATGTCTGATGTCACCACCACGTCGCCCTTACCGGCGCGTTCGGCGATCCACATATCGGCGACATCCGGGCCTTCGGGTACGATCACCGTTTCGACCAAAGGGTTGGCGTGCGGGCGCAATCCGCCGTTTGACACCAGTTTCATCGGGATCTTGTGGCGTGTCGCGACGCGCTCTGCCTCGGCTTTCACCGGGCAGGCATCTGCGTCGATATAGAGCGTCGTGATCTTGGTAGGCGTGGTCATGAATAAAGCGCGTTGGCGTGAAAGGCGATGTGGTCTTCCATAAAGGTGGAGACAAAGAAATAGCTGTGATCATAGCCCTTTTGCATGCGGAACGTGCCCTCTTGCCGCTTGGCCGCCATGGCCTGGCTCAGCGCTTCGGGCTTGAGCAGGTCTAGGAATTGGTCGTCGCTGCCCTGATCAATCAGGACCGGGCCGTCAAAACCTTTTTCGGCCATCAACAGGGTGGAATCATGCGCCGCCCATGTGCTTTCATCCACTCCCAGATAGGCAGCAAGCTGCTTGCGCCCCCAGTCCGAAGCTGTGGGATTGGCGATCGGCGCAAAGGCCGAGACGGAGCGGTAACGCTCAGGCAAGGACATCGCCAAGGTCAGCGCGCCATGGCCGCCCATGGAATGGCCGGTGATGGATTGGCGATCCAGATCAACCGCGAATTCCTTGCCCAGCAGGGCGGGCAACTCATCCGCCACGTAATCCCACATGCGGAAATGCGGGGCCCACGGGGCTTGGGTGGCGTTCACGTAAAACCCGGCACCCTGACCCAGATCATAAGCCTCGTCATTGGCAACACCTTCGCCGCGCGGCGAGGTATCAGGAAAGACCAGCGCAAGCCCTTCTTCGGCGGCCCAGGCCTGCGCGCCTGCTTTGGTCATGGCGTTTTCATGGGTGCAGGTCAGGCCCGAGAGATACCAGAGCACCGGCACCTCGCCCTCGCGCGCGGCGTCAGGCAGGAACAGGCCAAAGGTCATGTCGCAGGAACAGGCGTCCGAGCTGTGGGAATAGACCCCCTGAACTCCGCCAAAACACCGGTTTTCCGAAACAGTTTGCATGCACGCTCTCCAAGGCAAATCAGGGCCCTGGGGCGGGCCAGTTCATGTGCCGTAACGTGCCATGAAGGTGTCGACAGCGCCATCCACAATTCGCGTTATTTCTGCGTCAGAAAACGACGTTTGGATGCCAAAAAGCAGTTTTGGATGCAGGTCGGATTTGCACAGCTCGGCGAATTGATCCGCCGCCAGTGGCATATCGTCAATCTTGAGGTCTCCGCGCTCGACCGCGGCGCTGAGATATTCGATCATCGCATGGCGCATAACCATGGGGCCGCTGTGGTAAAATTCGTGCCCGATCTCGGGGAAACGATCCGCCTCTGCCACGCAAATGCGGAACATGCGCTGGCCCATATCGGAATAGATGAAATGCAAAAACATCTGTCCGGCCTGAGTCAGGATCTGGCGCGGCGGGGCGGTGAGATCAATGGTGGTCAGCGCCTCAGAGGCCTGAGCACGGCACTGGGCCGAAGCCACCTCCATGAATAACAGCCGTTTGTCGGGGAAATAGCTGTAGAGCGTCGCCTTGGACACACCGGCCTCGCGGGCGATGTCATCGACACTGGCCCCCTCGAACCCATCGCGCAGAAACACTTCGCGTGCGCCTGCGAGAACCTGATCGAACTTGCGCCCTTTGCGAACGCCGGCTGTCCGTTCTGTGGTCGTGGCGGTGTCGGAACCCATATGTAACCCCTGTTATCCCAACCCCTATATAGGGCGGCTGAGCGCGGCGCGGCAAGGAAGCAAGTCACCTGCCGTAGCGCAAAATGAAAGGGCATCCCCCAGGGGCTCGATAGCAAGCCCTCAAAGAATGCCCGGGTTTTTGAATCTGTTGCGGTAACGTCAATGCTTATTCGCAGGTTGTCACGCCGCCAATCAGATCGGTGCAGCCTTGGGTCACATCCCCATCAGGGGCCGGGAAGGTGAGGTCTGGCAAAGGCATGGAGGGCAGGGCCATGGCCGAAGCGGCGGTGGACAGGGCAACGAGGGCGGCTAGGGCAATAGAACGCATTGTTTGGGTCCTTCTAAACTGTTTCGTTTAGTTATCTAAACTATTCGGTTCAGTTTGCAAGATTGAAACTGAACTATTCGGTTCAGTTTTTCGCATTGCAGCTATGCAAATTCCGATTACATTAGAGTCATTCTAAAAAGAGGGCCGAAAATGCGCTTTTTAACCCATCGCCGCCGCTTTGATGATCTGTCCGAACAAGAGGTCCTGGCGCTGGCCATTTCCTCGGAAGAAGATGACGCGCGTATCTATCGCAGCTATGCGGAGCGTTTGCGCGCCGACTATCCCGAAACCGCCTCGGTCTTTGACGGGATGGCGGTGGAAGAGGACACCCATCGCGCCGCCCTGATCGCCTTGCATCAACAGCGTTTTGGCGAGGTCATCCCGCTGATCCGCCGCGAACATGTGGCGGGCTATTATGCGCGTCGCCCGGTCTGGCTGGTTGAGAACCTGTCGCTTGAGCGCATTCGCGAAGAGGCGGCGAGCATGGAGCGGGATGCGGAACGCTTTTATCTGTCAGCGGCGCAGCGCAGCACGGATGCGGATACGCGCAAATTGCTGGGTGATCTGGCGGCGGCAGAGGCCGGGCACCAGACTGCCGCTGAAAGCATGGCCGACAAGGCCAGTGAAAACGGTGATGAAGAGGACGCCACACGCCATCGCCAATTCCTGCTGACCTGGGTGCAGCCGGGCCTGGCGGGGTTGATGGACGGGTCGGTGTCGACCCTGGCCCCGATCTTTGCCACCGCCTTTGCCACGCAGGACACCTGGACCACGTTTCTGGTTGGCCTCGCGGCCTCGGTCGGGGCGGGGATTTCCATGGGCTTTACCGAGGCTGCCTCGGATGATGGGCAGCTTTCGGGGCGTGGTTCACCACTGAAACGCGGGCTGGCCAGCGGGGTGATGACCACGGTGGGCGGATTGGGCCATGCCTTGCCCTATCTGATCACTGATTTCTGGACCGCCACCACCATCGCCTTGATCGTTGTTTTCATTGAGCTTTGGGCGATTGCCTGGATTCAGAACAAGTTCATGGAGACCCCGTTCTGGCGCGCGACGTTCCAAGTGGTGGTCGGCGGAGCCTTGGTCTTTGCGGCGGGTGCTTTGATCGGGGCTGGATAGCTTACTTTTCCCGGATTGCTTGCAATCCGGTTCGCGCCCGACCCCGCCCCCCAGGGCGGGCGCGAAATGAATGGAACGTTTCAACTTTGTCCATCGGGCTCTAACCCAACTAGGTTGTATCAAGTACAAATGCGCCCACCCACGGTGTCGGGCGCGAACCTGTGTCGCGTTTGACCTTCAATGAAGTGAATACCCGTGCTCGACGATTACTTGCTTACCCCTCGCAGCAACCCAGGTAGCATATCGCGCAGGGTGTCCCAGACCAGGCGGATGCGGGGATTGGTGCGCAGTTCGCGATGCGAGACCAGCCAAACCGGGTATTCAAAGAGCGGCTCATTGGGCAGGACCCGGTGCAGATCCGGGTCGGCATCGCCCATGGCGCAGGGGCCGACACACAGGCCCAACCCGGCCTTGGCAAGGTGCCAATGGGCAAAATGCGAGGCAGAGTTGGTGCGGAAATTCTCGGCCGTCACCGGCAGGCCAAATTCCTGAAAAGCCGTGACAACCCGGTCACCATCGCCAAGCCCGATAAAATCGGCCTTGTTCAGATCCGCTAACGACGTCACCGGCCCCAGCTGTTCAAGATATTCGGCGCTGGCAAAGAAGGTGCCCACATCATTGCCCAGTGATTTGGCGATCAAATCCGGGTCTTCGGGGCGGGTGTTGCGAATGGCTATATCCGCCTCGCGTCGCCGCAGGTCGCTGATTTCATTGGAGGAAACCACATTGATGGCGATCCCCGGCGCGATGTCGCGCAATTTGCGGATGATGGGCGGCAGGACCCAGACGGAATAAAGCTCGGTCGCTGAGATGCTGACCTCGCCCGCCAGTTCTTCGGATTGGCCGGTGGCGACAATGGAAATTGCCTGCGCCGCGTCGCCCATGGCCTTGGCCTGCACCAGCAATTCGCGCCCGGCCTCGGTCAGTTCCAGCCCACGCCCGACCCGTTCGAACAGGATCACGCCCAGCTCTTCTTCGAGGGCCGCGACCTGGCGGCCCAAGGTCGGTTGTGCCATGCCCAAGGCGCGGGCGGCTGCAGAGAGCGAGCCTTCTTCGGCGGTCACCAAAAAGGCCCGCGCGCGGTTCCAGTCAAAATTCACTGAGCGCCAATCCATGGGCACAGGGTTAAAGCAGCGGTGGGGGCAGTCAATGGCAAAGACAAAAAGACCCCGGCGGGAGGAGGCCGGGGTCTTTTGCGCGCAAATATTGGGAGGGGTTTGCGCGGGTCTGGATGGTGCCCCGCAAAGGGACGGGCAGGGCACCGGAGGAGTTTATTTTCAAGGGGTTAGTTTACGGCTTGGGCGTCAACCACATCCTTTTCAACCTGCTTGGTTGCCGCGGATTCAATTGCGATGCGGCGGGGTTTCAGCGCTTCGGGGATTTCGCGGGTCAGGTCGATATGCAGCATGCCGTTTTCATGGCTGGCACCGGTGACGCGGACATGATCGGCAAGGTGGAACTTGCGCTCAAACGCGCGGGTGGCGATGCCGCGATGCAGGTATTTGGCCTGATCGGCATTGGCCTTGCGCCCGGCGACGACCAGCGATTGTTCCTTGACCTCGACGCTTAGATCACCTTCGGCAAACCCGGCCACAGCCAGGGAAATCCGATAGCTGTCATCAGCGGTTTTCTCAATGTTATAAGGTGGGTAGCCCTGTTGGGGCGTGTCATTCGCCAGCACGCGATCCATCATGTCAGCAATCTGGTCAAAGCCAATCGAGGCACGATGAAGGGGGGCAAAATCAAAATGTCGCATGGAATCCTCCGTTGAGCGATCCGGGTTGGTGCCTTCCCGTTTGGGACAGGCGTTTTCGTGTTGCGGGGCCCAGCATTAGGCACCCCGGTCACTCTGAGATGGGGAGGGGTTTTGCAGGTTTCAAGGGGGGCATAGCAGAGGCGGCATAAGGCGAAACAACCGAGCGTTCGCAGCGTTAAACATGGGTGTTTAACCACTTGTAAAACACCGATCTGTGCAAAACGCCCCGCGTTTTGGGGGGATTGGGTGCCACCAAAATGGGGCCCCGGATCGGGGGTTTAATGCGGGCAGGGGGCTATCTGTCCGATTCTGGCGGAGTTTTGGGGGGATTGGCTGAGTGGGGCCACAAGGGGCACGAATAGGGGCAAATTCTGTGGTCACGTTTGCGTGAAAAGGGCCGAGGTTTGTGTTGAGGGGCAGTCTTTCCCAATTGTTGGTTCTCGCTTCCAATTGGTTTACTTGGTTGCAGGAACGATGGAATTTAGGTCGTAACTGACATGTGCCTAACATGCAGAGCTGGCGGGGGGTGTTTTTGTTTGGGGACCTGTTGTGAATTGGAAATTGTTTATGTGCCTGCAGGTTTTGGCAGGCGGGGTGACCGTTCTGTCCACGCCTGTTCTTGCGTCTTGTGACGATTGGACGTCACACAATTTTGTCAGGAGCGCGACAGCGGCTGAAGTAGAGCTTTGCCTCTCGCAGCGGGATGACATCGAAACACATGACAAGTTCGGCTACACGGCGTTGCAAAGTGCGGCCTCGGCGGGAAACACTGAGGTTGTCAAATTGTTGTTGGCTCACGGTGCTTCGGCCCAAACAGGTGCGGTCGCCAGTCCAAGCGCGACAGCGCTTCATTTTGCGGCGTCACCTCGGGGCAATGCCGAGGTGGTTCAAGAGTTGATAGCAGCAGGTGCCGGCGTCAACGTAATTGCAGGTCGACACAAATACACAGCGCTCCATTTGGCGGTGCAGGCTCGCAATCTCGGTGTTATTCGCGCGTTGCTGGAAAATGGTGCAGTTTTTACAGGAGATCACGAAGGGCTGACTCCATTGCATTGGGCTTTTGCGCATGGGCGGTTTTATGGAGGCGGAGAGAAGGCGCGAAAGATCGCTGAGGAACTGATTAAGTTTGGTGCCGATCCTTATGCCGTGACGCCAAAAGGCTGGAATCCGTTGCATTACGCGGTGCGAAACAACGCGTTTGATGCGATCCCCGTTTTTGCGCCATTTGGGGATTTGGCAGAGAAGGCCAATTCAGACGGGATGACACCCGTTGAACTTGCCGCCCATTGGGCAAGTGGAGAGACGATGGCGGCATTGATCGCGATTGGTGCGTCCGTTTCTGGCCGCGACGCGAATGGCAATTCGCTGCTTCATATGGCGGCAGAGGCCGAAAACCACTTGATGATCGATTTTCTCGCCGCTTTTCCTGACCTGCTTGATGGAACAAACAATCAAGGAATGACCCCTTTGCATGTTGCTGCCAAGAATGGTGCCGATGAGGTGCTGTGGCGTTTGCTGGACGCGGGGGCAGACCATAATCTGGTTGATCAAACCGGGCAGACAGCGTGGGACTATGTTCGGGACCATCGAAGGATGAGAAACAAGCCCGCTTACTGGCGACTGTTGGATTTGGACAGGATGGGTAGTGATTAGCGGCTAGTCAACGCTTTCTGAGCCTAGTCCCCTGGAACTGAAATCCGCAACATAGACAATTAGTAACCACACAGGTTCGCGCCCGGCACCGAGGGTGGGCGCGTCAAACCTTGGCAGCTGGGTGGTGGCATCAGATAACTTTGTACCTAGTTGAAACGTTGAGACGAATTCGCGCCCGCCCTGGGGGCGGGGTCGGGCGCGAACCGGATCGCAGGGCGATCCGGGGATGTTGACTCTATGACGGGAATGCGGTTCCGGGTGACTGGTATCTGGCGCTTTAGCAAGACTGTTCAGAACATGCCGCCCCAGAGGCGCCTGTGCATGCCATTGAGATTTTGATTGGGAACGACCCTGTCAGCGCGGGTACGTTGTCCGCCCCGGTTAAATTCCAAACCGAAGCCACAAATTCGCCTCAAAACCAATGTAATTTTTCACCAGTTTAGTCTGAGCAACACGCATGAGAGGCTCAGAGGGTAGTGAAAGCGGTAAGAGTATGGCCATAGGTGAGGCGGGTAGCGTAACCACGAATTCTCCGACGGAGAACCAACCGATCACGGTCAATCTGACCGAACCGCTGACCGACCCTGTCTTTGCGCTGAGTGCCACGAATAACGGCGGCAACCAGTTTATCCTGCGCATCACGGATCAGACCCTGGACGCGAATGGCGACACGATATCCTTCACCTTCATCATCGAAGAGTGGGAGTATCATGACGGCCCACATGGTGCGACAGAGACCATCAACTGGATCGCGGTTGAAGAAGGGGTGCATACCCTGCCAGATGGGCGCGTCATCGAAGCGGGGACAAGCGACATTGCCAGCACCGGGCAAAACACCGGTGACAGCGTGTCCTTTAGCGGCAGTTTCACGGAGCCTCCGGTTGTTCTGACATCGGTGATGTCGGAAAATGACACGACCACTGTCGATAGTGACCCCAGCAATATCACCGCTTCGGGTTTTGACCTGACATTGCAGGAAGAAGAGGGCGAGGATGGCGTTCACGCGTCAGAAACGATCGGTTGGATCGCGATTGAGCCGGGCGGAGATGCGGCGTCGGGCACGGCAAATACGCATGATGGCGTGGATGAAAACACCGATGTTCTAAGCCTGGGCGACACGTTTAGCGACGGGGTGGTGGTGGCGGAAACCCAGACGATCAATGGCGGGGATACGGCCACTGTTGTCATTGATGGGCAAACCAACAGCAGTGTTGGTGTCTTTGTCGAAGAGGAGCAATCCAGCAATTCCGAAACCAACCATATCAATGAAACCGTTGGGATCGTGGCCTTTGAAGATGGTCTGATCCCCTGTTTCACGGCCGGGACGCGGGTGTTGCTGCCCACGGGCTATGCGGATGTCGCGACGGTCAGAAGTGGTGATCTGGTGGTGACTGCCGATGAGGGGGCGCAGAAGCTCCGCTGGATTGGACGTCGTCACATCGACCAAGCCGGTTTCAAGCGCAATGAGGGGCTGCGACCTGTGCGCATAAGTGCTGGGTCCTTGGGGCAAAACCTGCCGGAACGTGATCTGCTTGTCTCGCGCCAGCATAGAATGTTGGTGACGTCGAAGGTTGCAGAGCGGATGTTTGGGCGGCGCGATGTGTTGGTGTCGGCGATCAAACTGACGGCCTTGCCCGGCATCTTTGTGGATTTTGACGTGAAGGAGGTTGAGTACATTCACCTCCTGTTCAAAGGGCATCAACTGCTCTTTGCCGAGGGTGCGAAGTCAGAAAGCCTTTACCTGGGGAGCGAGGCGCAAAAGGCGCTGTCGCCGGAGGGCCGGGCCGAGATCGAAACCCTGTTTCCGAATTTACGGCGGCGGCGTGATGTCCTTATGCCCGCCAGATTTGTACCGTCGGGGCGGTTGCAGAAAAAGCTCATGACCCGCCATGTCAAGAATGACAAACCGGCGTTGAACTGACTTTGTCTGGCTCAGTCTCGTGGCACGAGCGGGGGTAGGCGGGGGGTGAAGATGGATGATTTGACGATGGATGTATGCGTTTCTGCCCGGTCATGGAACGGGCGCAAGATGTCGTCCAACTCGGCGATGGTCACCAGAGCCAGCCGAGCGACATAGCAATCTTCGCCGGTGACGCGATCGCAGGACATGAAGCGCGGTTGATCCTGGATCATCTGTTCGACCGCGCGCAACTGGCCGCTGCGCGGTTTGATCCGCACAAGGGCAAAAATCGTGTAGCCCAAGGCCTGCAAGTCGAGCCGCACGCCGAACCCGTCAATACAATCGATCTCGCGCAAGCGGCGCAGGCGCTCACCCACGGCGGGGCCGGTCAGCCCGACCTCTTTGCCAATCTCTGACAGGCTTGCGCGACCATCCGAATCGAGAATCTCGATGATTGAACAGTCTTTTTGATCCAGCACTTTTGACATGAAAGAAGATTATTTCCGTTGCCTTGGTTTGAAAAGGAATTTCTGAAAAACGCTTTTCACATGTGCAGGATTTTCGCGGCGGGTTTTCCTATGATGTCCGTCAAACTGATACGAGGAAAACCCAATGGATATTCAACGATTTGCGGCCTTTAGCACAGGGAATGCGGGCGGTAACCCGGCGGGGGTGGTTTTGTCGGATACACCCTATTCTGAGGCCGAGATGGCGCGTGTCGCCGCTGAGGTCGGTTATTCCGAAACCGCCTTTGCCGTGGCGCAGGATGACAGCGGCAAGGCCTGGCGGGTGCGCTATTTCTCGCCGGAATCCGAGGTGCCGTTTTGCGGCCATGCCACCATTGCCCTGGGCGCGGCGCTGGGGTTGCATGCGGGGCCGGGGGAGTTTGACCTGACGCTGAACAATGCTGCGATCACCGTTGCGGCGCAATCGTCTGAGTCGGGGATGCAGGCGAGCCTGTCTTCGCCGCCAACACAGAGTCAGGCAATCTCTGATGACGAGTTGGCCGATGCCCTGGCCCTGTTCGGATTTGAACAGGGGGATCTTGACCCGCGTCTGGCCCCGGCCCGGATTCATGGCGGCGCTGACCATATTGTGCTGGCGCTTAAGGAGCGTTCGCAGCTGGCAGGCATGTCTTATGATCTGGATCAGGGGCGGGAGATGATGCGCAAACATGGGATTGTGACGATCATGCTGGTTGTTATCGCCGGTGATCAGAGCTTTGACGTGCGCAATGCCTTTGCCTCGGGCGGGGTGCTGGAGGATCCGGCAACCGGTGCCGCGGCGGCGGCTTTTTCTGGTTATCTCAGAGATCAGGCATGGCCCCATGGTGGCACGCTGACAATACGGCAGGGCGAGGATATGGGGCAGCCTTCGCTCATTCAGGTTGAGCTGGATGACACAGCTGGCGCGCCGGTTCGGATTTCCGGGCGCGTGCGAGATATGGCCTGATATGCTGGGCGGAGCGCCTGCGGGTGGTCCGCCTTTGATCCCGCCGCTGCTTTGATGGGCGAAGGGGCGGCATGGGGTGCGCAAAACTGTTGTGGCGGGGGCGAGAAATGTCGATGTTGCCGATATGGGTACAGAGACTGAGTTTTCCTTTGCAGCGCTGAGCGGGGCGGCGCGACGGCATATTCGGGTGTTTCAGCTGCACCAGTTTCTGGATCGCTTTGCGATGGGGCTGACAGTGGCCGTGGTGGCGCTGGCACTCAGCGACCGGGGGATGGATCTGTTCCAGATCTCGCTGCTTTTTGGGGTCTATTCGCTGACGACTATGGCGATGGAGCTGCCATTCGGCGGATTGGCGGACAGTATCGGGCGCAAGCCGGTTTTCCTGGCGGCGGTCATCGCCAGTCTGATCTCGCTTGCGCTGTTTCTTTCAACCCGTGATTTCCATGTCCTCGCCCTATCCTTCGCCTTTATCGGCTTTGGGCGGGCGCTGCGATCCGGGACCTTGGATGCCTGGTTTGTTGAGGGTTTTCAGACAGAAGCGCCCAATGTCGATGTCCAGCCCGCCCTGGCCAAGGCGCAATGGGCGGGGGCCATGGGGCTGGCGATTGGGGCGGTCTTGGGCGGGCTTTTGCCGGACAGCCTGGGGCCGGTCGCGCAACGCCTGGGGTTCAGCATCTATGACACCTCTTATGCGGCGAGTTTTGTGGTGATGCTGGGGGTGTTTGGGTTCACCATGCTGGCCATTGTGGATACGCCACGCGCTCTGAACCCCGGTGCTTTGAGGCTGGGCTTTGCGAGTGTTCCAAAGGTGATCCGGGAGGCTGGCTGGCTTGCCCTGCGGCATCCGACGCTGTCGGTGCTTTTGGCGGCGCTGGCGTTTTTCCTGATGGCCACCAATCCGGTCGAGGTGATCTGGCCGACCTTTGCCAAGCCGATGCTGGACGCGGCCTATGCCAACACGGTCATCGGTGCCCTGACCGCGAGCTATTTCTTTGCCATCGCTTTTGGTGCCGCGCTGTCCCCCTTTGTCAGCCGGATTTTCAAGCGGCGGCATGGGGTGACGCTTGGGGTCGTATTTTTCTGTCTGGCGGGTGTTCAGATCGCCCTGGCCTTGCAGGGGGGTATCCTTGGCTTTGCCAGTGTTTTTATCCTTTATTCTGTGTGCCTTGGTCTGAGCGAGACACCGGCCAGCAGCCTGTTGCATCGCTGCGTTGGGGATCATCAGCGCGCGACCATGCTGTCGCTGAGATCGCTGATACAACAGCTTGGGGCGGCCCTGGGATTGGTCTTGGCTGGACGCATGGCCGAGATCTATTCCACACCTGTGGCATGGGCTATCGGGGCGGTGTTTCTGTTGCTTGCGGCGATCCTATGTGCGGTTTTGGCCCGGCAATTATCCGATCAAGGCAGATAGCCCGGCGCGGCCTGCATGTCAGAGCGCGTTCGTGAAGTCGGTGAAGCGGTTCTGCAGGATGTCGGCCCAGCCGGTGACGTAGTTCGCTCTTGTGTCTTCGGCCTGATCCCCTCTGGCCTCCCAGCCGCTATGGACCAAAGTGACGAGGGTGTTGCCATCATCTGCCCGTTCAAAGGACACTGACACTGTTGTCGCTTCGGCCTCGGACAGGCCCGGATGCCAGGTGAAAGCGACGCGCTTTCCCTCTTCAAAGGCCAGAATTCTGCCCCAAATCCTGTGTTCGCCTGATGCTGAAATCTCAAAAACCTGCCCGCCCTCATGACGTTCGATGATCACGGTTTCCGGGGCGGGATCGCCGAAATAGGGGCTGACGGAATGCGTTTCCAGGGGCCACCAGAGCGACACTTTGGACATGAAGGCCTCAAAGGTGTCCTGCGGGCTGCGGTTCACCTGGGTCGTGACCTGGATCGGCTCAAGCGGCATGTGACTATTCCTTTTGTTCATTGAGAGACGCCAACAGATTTGACCAATGCGCCGTCCAAAAGGCGCGTATTTCTTCCAATTTCTCTTTGTTGACGCAGTAGATATTCCGAGTGCCTTCAGGGCGGACCTCAATCAGGCCAGCCTCTTTGAGAACCTTGAGATGCTGCGACATAACCGGTTGCGACACATCAATTTTAACCGTCAATTCGCGCACGGACATCGGCCGCTGCGCCAGTTCATTGATGACGCTTTGGCGAATGGGATTGGACAGCGATTTCAGCTCGTGTTCATAAGGCATAGCTTATCATAAGGTTTTCCTTATGATTCTGGCAAGGGGAAACTTGGCGGATGCTTTTGCCCGCGCAATGCGATGATGTTGAAACCCGCCTTGCAGCGGGCTTTGTTCGGGTCAGGATGGTTAAAAAAGGTTGCGTAACCATCTGGCGACAAAGAAGGAAAATGGCCCGACCACCAATGACAGGACAAAGGCAATCGGAAAGGCCAATGCAAAGCGTTGTAGCCAGACCCAAAGCCAGCCTTGGGTGAAATGCATTGGAAATGCCGTAAAGATGAAGGTCATCAAAAACGCCATCATGAGGGCAATCAGAAATTGCGCGAGGATGAGGGTAACTTTGTCGGGGCCCATGGTTTTTCCTTTCAATAGGCAAAATCAGGGCCGCAAACAGGATATGCGACCCAGATATTCAACTGGATCGCCTTGGGTTCGCTTGATGAAAGAAAAGCGACTAGCTCTCGCAAGATTGCAAGGACCGGGATAACCGTACCGGCCAACGTTTTTCGGCCCCTTGCAGATAGGTCACCCCAGGCCACCGGTCAAGGGGGCAACCTGTTTGGGCGCGGGCGGGTTGAGATTGGGAAACCGAGCGTGCGCTGTGTTAAACCTGTGGGTTTAACCACTTGTTAAACGCCAATCTGTGCAAAACGCTCCGCGTTTTTGGGGGATTGGGTGCCGCTGAAATGGGCCCCCGGATCGGGAATTTGCCCCGGGCAGGGGCAATCTGTTCGATTCTGGCAGAGTTTTGGGGGGATTGCGTACGGGGTGTTAGAGGTGCCGGGAATGAGGGTGATTTTTGGGGTCACGATTGTGTGAGGTGGGACGGTTTTGCGCAGATTGTGTACTTTGCAAAATCCGTGCCTCACTGCCCACCATGCGGACAAAGCTGCCGTTGACCCATTGTCCTTTGGTCGCTATCAGGATGACCATGATTGCTTGAGCCTCTCCCACACAACCATCCTTTGGTTCTGAATTCGCGTCTAAATTTGAGGCGCGCAATATGCTCATGTAAAAGAGAGAATTCATGATTAGCTACATCACTATCGGGTCAAATG
>NZ_SOAP01000003.1 GCF_004364805.1 Pelagimonas phthalicica | reverse complement strand
CTGATCCAATGGGCCCCCGGCCTGCCCAAAACCCGCTCCGGCAAAATCATGCGCCGCATCCTGCGCAAAATCGCCGAAAACGACTACGGCAGCCTAGGCGACACATCCACACTCGCTGACCCGAGTGTCGTGGATGAATTGATCGAGAACCGAATGAACCGCTAACAGGCGGCTGAGAGAACCAGAAAAGGCGGGGCTTTCCCCGCCTTTTTTGATCGCGCCCGCAAAACGTGTATTCTGAGATGGATTTTATGATTCATTAGAGTTTTGCCATGGGTGCGATCCAGGACATTTTGTCTGTCGGAGAAAAGCTGCGCGACGCGGCGCGCGAGGGGGAGGCCGAACAGGAACGTCTTGAATTTCAAGACAAGGTCAAGCTTGCAATCCGTGAAGTTTTTGACGACCCGGACTATCCAAAGCGGCGACGTTCATTTGGAGCGATCCGCAAGAAACTGTTTATCTTCGATGACAGTTCCGAGGATTTTTCCCATGCCCGCCTGCGCCAAATCCTTTTTTCGATGGAGGTGGAACATCTCAGAGGCGAAGGGGACGCTGCCTATTTCTACCTACCTCCGCTGACACAGCCTCAAAAAGCGAAAGATGTTGCTGTAGGAACCAATATCCGGGCACCGAGGCGCCCGTCAAAACTCTGGCTCTGGTTTCTGCTGATCGTCCTTTTGGTGCTTTTGGCCCTTTGGCTCTGGCCGGTTATAAGCCAGGTGGCAGGCCTGTTCCCATCCGGTACAACGTCATTTCAAGACTGCATTTCAAGCGGGGAGGACACCCCGGAAAGGTGGGCATTATGCTATTCAAAACATCCGGATTGATCATTGCCTTGACCCTTGGGGGCGGCGCATTGGCGGCTCAGGAAACGGTTACAATGGCCGATTGTGACAAGCTGAGCCCGAATAAGGGGTCGGACCTGCGCAAAGCCATGGCATGCGTTGGTTTGTACAAAAACAAATTGGACGATATCGAAGCACGACTAAAAACCATTGAACAGAATGCGTCTGTAAATGGTGCCTCTCTTGTCGTGGCCTCAATGATACCGTGCAACGAGTTGACTGGAAACTGGGTGGAGTTTTTGCCCGCGCGGGGTCGTTTTTTGGCAGGTGCCGGAGACACAGGCAACCCAGAGCTTCGCTCCTACACCCCGTTCGCCTCTCGAACACTAGAAGGATGGCGAGCCTTCGAAGGTGGCAACGAGAGTTTTCTCATCAGCGAAGGAAACCTGCCCAAACACAAGCATGAGGTCGTTTGGAACGATCATCATTCAATCAGCCTGAATGCAGACACGAAAGACGTAGATGGCGACAACCAATATCTTCTGGAGTGGCATGGCGCATACAACCGCGGGCGTGCGAACAACAATATGGACACCACAACTTTTGGCGAAGACGTTCCAAAGGAAATAGAACTGATCCCTCCCTATCTGGCAGTTCATTTTTGCACTGGGGATGGATCGCCGCCGTTAACCACTCAGTAGGAAAATACTTCCAATTTGCGCCATCTGGCTGCGATATTGGTCATAATATGATAACTTAATCCGGTGGGGGCGTGCTGGATGGAGTACGACAATGCAACCTACAGGCCCTTCCTTATGGATTGCGCCGCTGGCCACGGGGCACCCCCATGGCCTCCCCGGAGCAAAACGCCCAGAGAAACCGACCACCAAAGTGCAACCGCTGGATCAGGCGCGCAATCCTGATGCGGCACTGACCCGCGGGCAGACGCCCGGCAATTTCTGGAAGGCCGTCAATGGCGAGCCGATCCCCGAAGAGCATATTGCGCCGCCCAGTATCATGCAGCTGAAGATCAGTCAGATCCTGGATGAACAGGCGCAAGAGCTGGAGGCAACCACGCCCGCCATGGCCGAGCGCTTGGAAGCGGAACGCGCCGATACGCGAGAAAAGACGCCGTCAGAGCTGCCCGATTTGCGCCCCACAGGTAAACCTGTCGAATTGGAGACAAGTCAGGGCTTGCCCGTTGCTGAGGGCCCGAGTCATGACCCGGACCCGGCGATGGACACGCCTGCCCCGACCCTGCCAGCCTATGAAGAGGCCGCCAGTTTCTCACGCAGCGAGGTCTTGAGCACTTTGCCGTAATTGTTCTTGGGCAGTTCAGGCACAAACAGATAGGTTTTTGGCCGCTTGAAGCGGGCAATCCGGGCGAGGCAGTGATCATCCAGCGCTGCCTCGTCCACATTGGCGTTTGTGACGACAAAGGCCACGACTTCCTCCCCCCATTCGGGGTGCTGGCGACCGATCACGGCAACCTCAGAAACCAAAGGATGCTCTAACAGGGCCTCTTCGACCTCGCGTGGATAAATGTTGCTGCCGCCCGAGATGAGCATATCGCGTGAACGATCCTTGAGGGTGACAAAGCCCTCGGCGTCCATCATCCCCATATCCCCGGTCCAAAGCCAACCATCGCGCAGGGTCTTGGCGGTTGCCTCGGGGTTTTGCCAATAGCCGGGCATGACCGTGTCACCGCGCACCATGATCTCGCCCACCATTCCGGCGGGCAGGTCATGCCCCGCTTCATCGGCGATCCGCAGCTCGACCGCGGATTGCGCCCGCCCGACCGAGCCCAGACGGTCGCGCCAATGCGGGTGACTGCGATCGCTGACAAAGGCATGGGGCAGCGCGGTGATGCCCATCGGGCATTCGCCCTGCCCGTAAATCTGCGCAAAAACCGGGCCGAAATGGTCCACCGCTTCGATAATATCGGCATTATACATCGGTCCGCCCGCGTAGATAATACTGCGCAGCCCTTGCCCGTCGCGCCCAGCCTCTTTGGCAAAGCGGGTCAGGCGCTGCACCATGGTCGGAGCCATGAACATATGTACGCCACCGAAATGGGCGGCAAGATCCAGCACCTCAGCGGGGTCAAAGCCACCAGAAGGCGGGAAGACATGCCGCGCTCCGGCCCGCACATGCATCATATTATAGATCCCGGCCCCATGGCTGAGCGGCGCGCCATAGATCGCGGCATCTTGCGGCCGGACCCGTTCGATATCGGATTGGTAGCAATCGCTCATCACCATCAGCATACGGTGGGTCATCATCACACCTTTGGGCCGCCCGGTGGTGCCTGAGGTGTAAAAGAGCCAGGCCAGGTCATCCGGCGCGCGAAAGCAGATCTCGGGCGTAGGCGTATATGCCAGCATCTCGTCCCAACCCTCGCCGCCGGTTTCGACCAGGGGCACGGCGGTGAGATCGGACAGACCATCGCTCAGCCCCGGACTGGTGACACAGAGAGACGCGCCGGCGTTTTCCAGGATCCTGGCGGTTTCGCGCGGGTGCAGCTTGGCGTTGATCGGAACCACCGCAGCCCCGGCATACCAGGCCCCGTATTGGGCGATCAGATAGTCGGGCACGTTCTTCATGAACAGCGCAACCCGGTCCCCCGCAGCGATTCCTCGCGCGCTTAACGCCGCTGCAAAACACCGCGCCGCCCGGTCAAACCCGCCATAATCGGCCACGGGCTCTGTTCCCAGATGCAAAGCCGGTTGATCCGGCGCGATTTGCGCCTGCCGCGCCAGCCAATGCGCAATATTCATAACATCCCTCCCCCAAACACTTTGCGATTAAAACCTTGACGCAAAACAAGTGCAATCCCATGTCAGCTTTGCTTTTCACCGCTCAAAGCTTGCCCTATAAGCGGGAAAAAGCGACGTTGCGGCAGATAGTCGTGGCGTTATTCGGGAATGGCGAGGAACGCATGAGTAAGAAAAACCACGACTCGGATGTAGCCTTTATCAAGGCATTGGCGGAACTGTTGCAGGAAAACGACCTGACCGAACTGGAGGTCATGCGTGAATACGGCGAAGATGACAGTCTGAATGTTCGGGTCAGCCGCCAACAAAACGTGACCGTTGCCGCTGCTGCCCCTATGGCCGCGCCTGCTCCGGTTGCTGCGGCCCCTGCACCTGCTGCCGCCCCGGCCGCGGCTGCACCCGCCGCAGATGTGCCAGAAGATCCTGCCAGCCACCCCGGCGCTGTGACCTCGCCCATGGTTGGCACGGTCTATATGCAGGCCGAGCCCGGCGCGCCGTCGTTCATTTCGGTCGGCACTCAAGTCAAAGAAGGCGACACGCTGCTGATCGTCGAAGCCATGAAAACCATGAACCACATCCCCGCGCCGAAAGCGGGCACCGTTAAGCGCATCCTGGTCGAAGACGGTGCTCCGGTGGAATTTGGCGCGCCGCTGGTCATCCTTGAATAAGGGGCCGCGAGATGTTTGACAAAATCCTGATCGCCAACCGGGGCGAAATCGCCCTGCGTGTTGTGCGCGCCTGTCGCGAAATGGGCATTCAATCGGTTGCAGTGCATTCCACTGCAGATGCGGATGCGATGCATGTGCGCATGGCCGATGAAAGCATCTGTATTGGCCCGGCACCGGGCGCGGATAGCTATCTCTCGATCCCCTCGATCATTGCCGCCTGCGAAGTCACCGGCGCGCAAGCGATCCATCCGGGTTATGGTTTTCTGTCGGAAAACCAGCGCTTTGTGCAGATCGTCGAAGACCACGACCTGAAGTTCATTGGTCCGACAGCGCAGCATATTTCGATGATGGGTGACAAAATCACCGCCAAGGACACCATGAAAGAGCTGGGGGTTCCTTGCGTTCCCGGGTCCGAAGGTGGCGTTCCCGATGTCGAGGCAGCGCTGAAAATCGGCGAGGAATTCGGCTATCCAGTGATCGTCAAAGCCACCGCCGGTGGTGGTGGGCGCGGCATGAAGGTTGCGCAGAACGCCGATGAGATGACCATTGCCTTTCAGACCGCTCGGTCCGAGGCCAAGGCCGCCTTTGGCAATGACGAAGTCTATATCGAAAAATACCTGACCACCCCGCGCCATATCGAGATCCAGGTCTTTGGTGACGGTCAGGGCAATGCGGTGCATCTGGGCGAACGTGATTGTTCGCTGCAGCGCCGCCACCAGAAAGTGTTCGAAGAGGCCCCTGGCCCTTGCATCACGCCCGAAGAACGCGCGGCCATTGGCAAAACCTGTGCCGATGCGGTTGCCAAAATGGGCTATGCCGGTGCAGGCACCATCGAGTTCCTTTATGAAAAGGGCGAGTTCTATTTCATCGAAATGAACACCCGCCTGCAGGTGGAACACCCGGTGACCGAAGGCATTTTTGGTGTCGATCTGGTGCGCGAACAGATCCGCGTTGCTGCGGGCCTGCCGCTGTCCTTCAAGCAGGAAGACCTTGAGATCAACGGCCACGCCATCGAAGTGCGCCTGAACGCTGAGCGTCTGCCCAACTTTACCCCCTGCCCCGGTCAGATCACCCAGTATCACGCGCCGGGTGGATTGGGTGTGCGGGTCGATTCCGCGCTTTACGATGGCTACAAGATCCCGCCCTATTACGACAGCTTGATCGGCAAACTGATCGTGCATGGCCGCGACCGGACCGAGGCCTTGGCCCGTCTGAACCGCGCCTTAGGCGAGCTGATCATTGACGGGGTCGAGACCACCGTGCCGCTTTTCCATGCGCTTTTGCAGGAAAAGGACATCCATACCGGGGAATACAATATTCACTGGTTGGAGAAATGGCTGGATGCTGGCGGGTTGGACCAGTAGTCAAAAACTAGGGCCTGTGGACAATCACCATAAATCATCAGCGCGAGACCCATTTTGCCATTGACGAGGCGATTTTCCCGCAGCGATCTGGTTGATCGGTAGAGGAAATCGACGAAGGCAGAGGCAAAATGGGCCGCGCAGCTTTGCTGTTTCGCCAAAATTGCCCATTTCGTCGTTATTTTCGCTCACATTACCCGCTAGTGCTGCGCTCAAATGCCTAAAACTGAGCAATTTTGGACTGAAACTGATGATCTATGCTGATTGTCCACAGGCCCTAGGCGGCGACCTTCGGGTCGCCGTTTTGATTTTCGGGCAATGCAAAAGCGGGTTGCCCTTGGCGCGCGGCTCTGATTGTTTTCCCGGAAAATCCGCGCAACCACAGGCCGCACCATGACCGTCACCGCCGATCTTCTGCTGCATGCCTATCGATCCGGCGTGTTTCCCATGGCAGAACATCGCAACGACCCCGAGCTGTTCTGGGTCGATCCGCGATTGCGTGGCGTGTTGCCTTTGGACGGGTTCCACATCTCGCGCTCATTGGCAAAACGCCTGCGCCGTGATGATTACACTGTGACACTGAACAAGGCTTTTGGCGCGGTTCTGGAAGGCTGCGCAGACCGGCAAGAAACCTGGATCAGCGGCGAGATCCACCGGCTTTATACTGAGCTGCATGACTTGGGCCACGCCCATTCCTTGGAGGTTTGGATGGGCGAGGACTTGGTTGGCGGGGTCTATGGGGTTTGCGTCGGACGTGCCTTTTGCGGTGAATCGATGTTTTCCACCCGCACCGATGCCTCAAAAATCGCACTGGCCTGGCTGGTTGATCTGCTGAACCGCTGCGGGTTCACCCTGTTTGATACGCAGTTTCTGACGCCGCATCTGGCCAGTCTCGGCGGACAAGAGATCGGCCGCGACACCTATCACGCCCGCCTGTCCATCGCCCTGCAAGCAGAGGCCGACATCCTGTCCCAGCCTCTGGCGGCTTGCGGTCAGGATGTGGTGCAGCGCAACACCCAGACGTCATAGCGCGGGTGATCCAGCGGATTCAGCGCCGGGGATGAGGCGACCATCCAGCCGCGAAACACCGGCTCGGCCACCCCGGCCTCGCGGATTGTCAGAAAGGCATAGGCGTCACCCGATGGGTTGCCCTTGGGGTAGCGGCATTCGCGCAAGGACACCTCGATCAGGCCCATGGTCTCGCGTGCGCCGTTGGACAGCGTGATGTCCGAAACCTTGGCGTTCAGCTTGTCCAAGGCGCGCAACACCGCGCCATTGCCGGGATTGACCGCCTCTTGGGCCAATGCGGGCGTCGCCAAAACCGCAAGTGCGCAAAGAAACCGTTTCATTCGCTATCCCCTTCTCCGCCGACATAGCGCAGCAACAGGGTCAACAGGCTGACAGACCCTTGCGTATCCAGGATCTCATCCCCTGGCGCAAAAAAGAAAGGGGAACCGCCGGGGGAAATTTCCACAAAATTGCCGCCCAAGAGCCCCTCGGACGCGATGATGATCGCACTGTCATCGGGGATTTCGATGCCGCCATTGATGGTCACGGTGGTGTCGGCGCGATAGGTCTGGGTGTTCAGCGCAATATCGGACACGGTGCCGATCTTGACCCCGGCCAGACGCACATCAGTGCCAACATTCACCCCCTCAAGCGAGCGGAAAGAGGCCGTCAGATCATAGCCCGAGCTTGCGCCCATGCTGAACCCGGTGCTTTGCACCGTATAGAGGCCAAAAGCCAAAGCGGCGGCCAATACGCCGCCGCCAACCAAAACTTCACTCATTGAATGGCTCATGCCAGGTTCCCTATTCTGGGGATGCTTTATGCGTTTAAGAGCCGCACTTACTCAGGGCTCCAGGCCTCATAATCGCGGCGATCCGCCGGTTCGGCAGCGCGTAGAGACCCGGCAGGCGCATAGGCCAGCGCGGTGCCGGTGACGTTTTCCTGATGCGGCTTTTCCCAGGTCTTGTGCGCCAGCCCCTTGTCGCCCGGACGTTCGTCAAAGGTGTGATGCAGCCAGCCATGCCAATCGGGGCTGATGCGCGAGGCCTCGACCTCACCATTGAAGATCACCCAGCGCTTTTTGCCGTCACGGGATTCGTAGAACACATTGCCCTGCTCATCTTCGCCAACTTTGACGCCTTTGCGACGCGTGTAAAGCACGGTGGTCAGCGTGCCGCCGTTCCACCAGGTCACAACGCGCAGAATCTTGCTGAGAATGCTCATGGACGACTCCTGTTTCTCTAAACGCCTATATGGCGAAATCGCGCCCAAAGGTCCAGTGGTCCGGCTGCCGCAGGGCGCGAAGCTGCTCGAATTTTCGCTGAAAATTCGTCAGACCGAGGGGGCCAGAGCGGTCAATTCGATCTCGATGCGGAATTTCGGGTCGATCAGACCACATTCCACCATGGTCGCCGCGGGCGGGTTATCGCCAAAGGCCGCCGACAGGATGGGCCAGCAAGGTTCGAATTCGTGACGATCCGGCAGGTAGTAATTCACCCGCACCGCGTCGGCGAGGCTGGCACCGGCCTCGGCCAGCGCTTTCTCGATGATCTCCAACGCCGATTTGCACTGCTCCTCAACCGTGTCGCCCTGTCCGACCGTGCCCGCCACATGGACAAAGCCACCGGCCACGACAGCGCGGCAATAGCCGATTTTGGCTTCGAATTCGCCGCCCGAGGAAATGCGTCTGATGCTCATGGTTAACACCCTGTTCGTTTCATAGATCGGGCTTATCCTTGCCTCATTCAGGTGCAGGATGCCATGGTGAATTCACCCCTTAATGAGCGCAATATGTCTGCACCCGTGATCAACAAACCCTTTCGCAAGCCGGATCCAAATGGCGGCTGGTCACGTCAGGTCGAGATCCTACGCAACGCCACTGTGATCCCGCCGAGTGAACGTAGATTTGTGCAAGAGGCGGGGGTTTTGCGGGAAAACGGGTCATTTTGTGCCCAAGGGGCGCATTGGCGCAAGGCGCGACCTTTGACCGTGAAACCGGATGCGCCCGACGGCAAGCTGCCGCGCCTGCCGGGCACTTGGTTGTGGGGCGGGGTGTTGTTTCGTCATTTTGGCCATTTCCTGGTGGAAAGCTCGGGGCGGCTCTGGCCGCTTGGCAATCTGCCGGAACCCATCGAAGGGGTTCTGTTCATTCCCAAAAGCCCCGGCGCTGATTTTGCCCCGGAACCGTTTCATCGTGATTTCTTTGAATTGGCTGGGGTGCATCGTGTCTATCAGGCCGATCGCCCGTTGCGCGTGGACAAGCTGTATGTACCCGGTCAGGGGTTTGGGCTGGGGCAGATCATTGAGGGCACAGATTACGCCCGCACGTTTTTCCAAAGCCGCTTTGCGCAAGATATCGCACCGGATGGGCCGGAAAAGCTTTATATCAGCCGCTCAAAACTGGGGCGCGGGCGCGGGAAATTGCTCTGCGAGGATCATCTGGACGGTCTGTTGGCCGATCAGGGGTACGAGATCTTTCACCCGCAAGCCCATGATCTGAAAACGCAAGTCGCACGGTACAAGGCGGCGCGGCAGGTCATCGCCTCAGAAGGCAGTGCCATCCATCTGTTTGCCATGGTGGCGCGGCCCGTACAGCAACTGGCCGTCGTGGCGCGCCGCGTGTCGCAAGCCACTGGTTTCCTGCTGCGTCACGTGCGCAGCTTTGCCGGGATTGAGCCGGTTCTGGTCAACACGCTGCATCGCAGCTGGGTGCCGGAAAACGAAAGCGTTGCGCGCCTGTGGCTGAGCGAATTGGACTTTGCCGCCGCGCATCACCTGTTGGCGCAGAACGGGTTTGTCGACGGTCCAACTTGGGATGACCCGAGTGCGCAGGCCCTGGAGGAGGCAAAGAAAAAGGCGAGCGATGTGCCGCTCGCCCCTACGGGTTCGATGGAAGAGGAGGAGCTTTAGCTCGCCGCCTCTTCCTTTTCTTTTTCTGCGTGTACCATCAATGGCTTGGCATCGGAGTTCACCGCCTCGTCATTGACGACAACCTCGGCCACATCATCCATGCCCGGCAGTTCAAACATGGTGTCAAGAAGGATGCCTTCGAGGATGGAGCGCAACCCGCGCGCACCGGTCTTACGTTCGATGGCTTTCTTGGCGATGGCCGACAGCGCATCTTCGGTGAATTTCAGCTCGGCTTCTTCCATTTCAAAGAGGCGCTGATACTGTTTCACCAAGGCATTTTTCGGCTTGGTCAGGATGGTGACAAGCGCGTCTTCATCCAGATCCTCGAGCGTTGCCACAACCGGCAAACGGCCGACAAATTCCGGGATCAGCCCGAATTTCAGCAGATCCTCTGGTTCGAGGTCCTGGAAAATCTCGCCAACGCCGCGGGCATCTTCGTCGCGGACATCCGCGCCAAAGCCCATGGCCGAACCTTTGCCGCGCTGCGCGATGATCCGATCCAGACCAGCAAACGCACCGCCACAGATGAACAGGATATTGGTGGTGTCCACCTGCAGGAATTCCTGTTGCGGATGCTTGCGCCCACCTTGCGGCGGCACCGAGGCAACTGTGCCCTCCATCAGTTTCAGCAAGGCCTGCTGAACCCCCTCACCCGAGACGTCGCGGGTGATGGATGGGTTTTCCGATTTACGGGTAATTTTATCAACTTCGTCGATATAGACGATGCCGCGCTGTGCGCGTTCGACATTGTATTCCGACGCCTGAAGCAATTTCAGGATGATGTTTTCCACATCTTCACCGACATAGCCCGCCTCGGTCAGCGTGGTGGCATCCGCCATGGTAAAGGGCACATCCAGAATGCGCGCCAGGGTCTGAGCCAGCAGCGTCTTACCACAGCCGGTTGGGCCGATCAGCAAGATGTTGGATTTCGCCAGTTCAATATCGCTGGATTTCTGCGCATGGTTCAGACGTTTGTAATGATTGTGCACGGCCACCGACAACACGCGCTTGGCCTTGCCCTGACCAATCACGTAATCATCGAGAACATCACAGATTTCCTGCGGTGTTGGCACCCCTTCGGAGGATTTCAGCCCAGCGCCTTTGGTCTCTTCACGGATGATGTCCATGCAGAGTTCGACGCATTCGTCGCAGATGAAAACCGTGGGGCCTGCGATCAGCTTGCGCACCTCATGCTGGCTCTTGCCGCAGAAGCTGCAATAGAGGGTATTCTTGCTGTCGCTGCCAGAATTCGTTGCCATGTCGTACCTTTCCCGGAAAACCCGGTTCATTCACTTTGACGGTGACCCGTTACAGGCACCCCCACATCGTGCCGGTCACCAAGTTCCTGCCAGCTTAGGACAGGCGTTCCGGCTCGACAATCGGAAAATCACCCCGGTTTTATTCCTTTAGGAAATGTGAACCGGGGTGTCCGTTTTTTACTCGTCATCCCCATCTTTGGCGCGGGTGGTTACGATCTCGTCAATAAGACCCCACTCTTTGGCCTCTTCGGGAGACATGAAGTTGTCGCGCTCAAGCCCGGACTCGACCTCTTCATAGGTGCGGCCAGTGTGATGGACATAGATTTCGTTCAGGCGCTTTTTCAGTTTCAGCGTCTCTTCGGCGTGAATCATGATGTCGGTTGCCTGACCTTGATAGCCACCGGAAGGCTGGTGGACCATGACGCGGCTATTGGGCAGCGAGAAACGCATGCCAGCCTCGCCAGCAGTCAACAACAACGAGCCCATCGAGGCCGCCTGACCAATCACCAGGGTGCTGACCTTGGGCTTGATATATTGCATCGTGTCATAGATCGACAGGCCAGAGGTCACGACACCGCCGGGGCTGTTGATATACATCGAGATTTCCTTGGACGGGTTCTCCGCCTCAAGGTGCAGAAGCTGCGCCACGATCAGCGAAGACATGCCGTCATGCACCGGACCGTTGAGGAAAATGATCCGCTCCTTCAACAGGCGCGAGAAGATATCATAGGCGCGCTCACCACGGCTGGTCTGTTCAACCACCATGGGCACGAGAGTGTTCATATATACGTCTAATGGATCTTTCATCGCGGTCCCGCCTGCTAAGTCTCTGGTAACTGCCTAATGCCTAGGTATTGATAGAGTCTTAGTGCCGCCCCTAGGGGGCTGCAAGGGGATGGCGGGAAAAAGCCGGTTCTACCAAGAGATGAACACCTGGCCCGCCGGGATGGGCAGGATCGTGCGCGGACTTGGGGTCAGAGGTTTCGCAACCGGCTTTGGATCGACCGCATTTCTATTTTTTTCGAATTTATTTGAATGATTGTGCTTTCGTGAAATCCAGCGTAAAAATTCCTGACTTCGAAATCAAATCAAAGGTCTCCGGATGTCTTTTTCACCCAAGATACTTATGAATGACGGGCGCTATATCGACCAGCTCGGGTTTGGCATCTGGTCGATCCCTGCGGATCAAACTGCTGCGGCGGTATCTTCGGCGCTTGGGCTAGGATATCGGCTGGTGGATGGGGCGTGGATCTATGGCAATGAGGCCGAACAGGGCGCAGGGCTGAAGGCTTCGGGGGTAGAGCGCAAGGATGTGTTCCTGACCAGCAAAGTCTGGAACGATGCCCATGGCCGCGAGAAAACCCGCGCCTCGGTGGAACGCAGCCTGACCAGCATCGGGGTGGAGCAGTTGGACCTGGTTCTCATTCACTGGCCGGTTCCGATGCAGAACCTCTATGTCGAAACCTGGGAGACACTGATTGAGCTGCAAAAGGAAGGGAAGATCGCGTCGATTGGCGTGTCCAACTTCAATGCGGACCATCTGAAACACATCATTGATGCAACCGGCGTAACCCCGGCGATCAATCAGATCGAGGTCAATCCGCAACTGCAGCAGCCGGAATTGTGCAAGGTGTGCAAAGAGATGGGCGTTTTGGTGCAGGCTTGGACGCCTTTGGGGAATGGGGCCGAATTTGCCAGCAAACCCATCGCTGACGCCGCGGCGCGCACCGGGAAATCCCCGGCGCAAGTGGTGCTGCGCTGGCTGATCCAACGCGAAGTGACGGTGATCACCCGCTCGGTCAATCCTGCACGTCAGGCGGAGAACCTCAATGTGTTCGACTTTGAGCTCACAGATGCGGAAATGGCAGAGATTGCCACGCTGGACAAAGGCCTGCGCACCGGGCCCGACCCGTCGGTTTTCAAATTGATGTAAGAAAAGGGCGCAACCCGCGTTGCGCCCTTTCTTTCATTTCACAATCGCTTAGCCAAACATGTCCGAGGTGATGCCCGCATACCAGCCGACGCTTTCCTCATAGGTGCGTTTGCGCAGGTCCGCGTCTTCGCCGGTGGCTGAGATAAAGCCATCGACCTTGGCGATTTTCTCATCCGTCGCCTCATAGGACGCGCCCACCTTAACCCCGTCATCCGTATCGATCAGCGACCAGCAGGTGTTGGAGAACTTGGCAGGGAAAACCTTGGACCCGGTCAGCGCGCCACGCACGGCCATCGCGGCCACCTTGGCCTGAGAATTGGCCGAGAAGCCGGATTTTGGCATGTCACCCTGGGCCGAGGCATCGCCGAGAATATGGACATTCTCGTCCAAACGGCTTTGCATCGTGTGGCCGGAAACAGGGGCCCAATTGCCCTCGGTAAGGCCAGCGGCCTCGCAGATCAGACCCGCCTTTTGTGCCGGGATAACGTTGCAGACATCAGCCTTGACCACTTCGCCGTCGATATCGACCTCCATCGTGTCCGGGTTGACCGAAACATTATTGCCGCCGAAATCGGGGCCGATGCGTTCGATCATACCATCGTAATGCTTGGCCCAGCCTTCCTCAAACAGCGCCTGTTTGGAGAATTTCGGCTTGGGATCGGCGATGATGATCTTGGCGGTCGGATTGTTGTTCTTGAGGTAATGCGCCACCATCGAGATCCGCTCATACGGCCCGGGCGGGCAACGGAACGGGTTGGGCGGAGCAACCATGACATAGGTGCCGCCCTCGGGCATGGCCATGATCTGACGTTTGAGCAGTTCGCTTTGCGTCCCGGCCTTGTAAGCATGGGGCATTTTTCCCTGTGCCGCCGTGGACCAACCGGGAACCGCGCCGTCGACAAAATCGATGCCGGGGCTGATGACCAAACGGTCATATGGCACCGAGCCACCGCCGGCCAATGCAACCGTCTTGGCATCGCGATCCACGCCTGTCGCCCAATCATGCACAACATTGATGCCGTATTCAGCAGCCAGGTTGCCATAGGTGTGGCCGATTGAGCTCAGCTCGCGGAAACCGCCGATATAGAGGTTGGAAAAGAAGCAGGTGTAATAGGTGCGTGTGGGTTCGATCAGGGTGACATCCACCTCGCCCTTGCTGTCCTTGGCGATATAGCGCGCGGCTGTGGCGCCGCCTGCCCCGCCGCCAATCACCACCGCGCGGGGTTTGCCCATCGCGCGCACCATGGGGGCTGCCAGCGTTGTCGCCGCCGCCGCCGTGCCGATAAAGGCGCGTCTGTTGAGTGTCATATTTGTCTCCTCCTTGTTTTTCGTAACTCACGAACATGAAAAACCCCGCGACCGGTTCGGCCACGGGGTGATGGTTTTAGAAATGATGGGACCGGTCAGCTTGGCAACAAACCAAAGGCAGCGGCCAAAGCCAGCACCGTTCCCAGAACGAGAATGCGGGCTGAAAAGGACATCGTTAAAGGTTCCAATCAAATGCGCCGGGCGGGAGGACCCGGCAGAGACAAAGGGAGACGGGATCGGAAACCCGATCCCTGCCCTCACTCTGAAGCATCTGACTATTTGGAACAATTGCGGAATACCTGACCCTTTCCCCTGTGTGACACTATTCCAGATTGGCGAAATACGCGGCGAGCGCGGCGATTTCTTCGTCGCTCAAACGCCCCGCCATCATCTGCATCACCGGATGCGGACGCAGCTTTTGTTTGTAGGCATGCATGGCGATGACGAAGTCTTCTTCGTACCAATAGGCAATGCCCGGAATGCCATCATCATCCCCGTTGATCTGATGGCAGGTCAGACATTCCGAGGCGAGGTATTCGCCATATTCCGGGTCACCAACAATCGCTAGAATCTCGGGTGTCAGCTCGACATTATATGCCAAGGCCGTGGGTTCGGATTCCGGAATGTCCTGCGGGCTGGCGGAGAAGGTGCGCAGATAGGCCAGCACATCGCGCCGGTCCTGCGGTTTCTTCATACCGCGGTAATCCATATTGGTGCGTGAGACCAGGACCTTGGGGTTTTCCAGATAGGCGTTGAGGTGTTCGATATCCCAGACCATGCCATCCGCAAAGGCGCGCTTCAGCCCGGCAGAGTATTCAAACCCCTCCATGCTGCCTGCACGACGACCAAAGAGGTCGTTCAGGCTGGGCCCTTTGTCATGCTGGGCCCCCTCGCCCACCTGGTGACAGCCGATACAGGCGCGATAGAGCTGTTCGCCACGGGTGGCATCACCCAGCGCTTCAGCCTCTTCCTCGGCGTGCACGGCCCCGAACGGGGCCAATGCGAGAGCACATGCAAAGGCAAACCGGCGCATCACTGGGACACCGATTTCAGATATTCGATCATCGCGGCGATATCGCCTTCTTTTTTCAGACCGTTAAAGGACATTTTGGTGCCTTTCATGAACTTCTTGGGTTTGGCCAGAAAGCCCGCCAGATTGGCGTCATCCCAAGTGCCGCCGAAACCGGCCATGGTCTTGGAATACTTGAACCCTTCGGCCCCGCCAATCGCTGCGCCATAGATACCGTTCAGGATCGGGCCGGTCTTGTGCTTGGCATTGTCGCCAACCTGGTGGCAGGACTTGCATTTCTTAAAGACCTTTTCCCCTTTGGCGACCAACTCCGCATCCAGGGCCGCAACTTCGGGCTCTGGTTCAGGGGCTGCTTCGGGCGCGGGCGCTGGGGAGGCCTTGGCCTCTTCTGCCATGGCGGCGTCCCCATGTTCCTGATCCGGTGTCACGTTCAAGACCGTGGCGCGCATGGTGACTTCGACGCTGTCCTTGCAGTTTTCCATGCAGGGTTCACCGCGCCAATGGGCGTATTCCGTCGCCTCGCGGTCGTCGATGATAAAGCCGCCAGCATTGGGCATCTGCACATCCAGGAAGGTTTCGTTCGACAGTTCGAATTCATCATCGATGAGGTCGTTGGAATAGAGGATATAGGCCACGATGGCATAGACCTCATCCGCGCTGAGCGATTGCGCATTGCCAAAGGGCATAGAGCGGTTGACGTAATCCCAAGTCGTGGAGAGGTAAGGCCAGTAGGAACCGACGGTTTTCAGCGGGTCCTCGTGATCCAGCGTATCCGCGCCACCGGCCAATTTAGGCCAGTTATCAATACCTTCGGCAAAGTCGCCATGGCAGATGGCGCAATGTTCGGCAAAGATCTCTTCGCCGTCAAACGCGTTGCCAGACCCGACCGGCAGGCCTGTGCCATCAGGCTGCACATCCACATCCCAAGCGGCGATTTCTTCGGGCAAAGCCGTGCGGCCAAGGCCATATTTCTCGGCCATGGCCGGAGTGGCGAGGATCAGTGCCGCCGCTGTCAGGTTAAGAAACTTCGACATTTTCCGCCTCCCCATTGGCTTTGACATGCCAGGTCTGGATACAATTGTTGTGATAGATCGAGTTCAGCCCGCGCACTTCGCGCAGTTGGGCTTTGGTCGGCTGGACATAGCCGGTTTCGTCCATGGCACGGCTCTGCAGCAGCATCTCTTCGCCATCCCATGTGGTGTCGAGATAGAAGCGGGTGAGCGCTTTGTTATCGCCCTGAGTGCTGCCCAGACGCGCGGTTTCCCAGGTCTTGCCGCCATCCTTTGAGACATCCACACGGGTGATGCGCCCATGACCGGACCAAGCCATGCCGGTGATGACCAGCGGGCCCTTGCCGTGCTTGATCGGGGCCTGCGGGCTGGGGGAGGTGACCACGGATTTCGCATCCATGACCCAGGTCCATTTGCGCGAGGTGCCGTCCTCCAAAGTATCAGTATACTTGGACGTCTCTTCGCGGCTTTCGACCGGGCCATCCATGACCTCGATGCGGCGCAGCCATTTGATCCACATATTGCCTTCCCAACCGGGAACGACGAGACGCACGGGATAGCCATGCTCTTTGCGCAGGGCCTCGCCATTGGCTTTGAAGGCCACAAGCACGTCATCCAGCGCCTTTTCCATCGGGATGGAGCGGCCATTCGACGAGGCATCGGCCCCTTCGACATAGACCCATTTGTCTTTCAGATCGCCCGCCGCGTCCAATCCGGCCTCTTCCAGCAGAGTGCGCAGGGTGACGCCGGAATATTCCATGTTGTGGATCATGCCATGGGTGAACTGCGCGCCATTCAGCTGCGCGCCGGCCCATTCCATGCCGGTATTCGCCGCGCATTCGCAGAAATAGATGTGGTTCTGGCGCGGGAAACGTTCGAGGTCAGCATAGGTAAAGACCAGCGGATTATCGACCAAGCCGTTGATCATCAAACGATAATCTTCTTTCTTCAACTCAATCGCGCCGGAATGGTGCCGCTCAAAGGCGCAGCCCTGCGGCGTGATCGTGCCGTCAAGCGCATGGATTGGTGTGAAGTTGATCGAGCTGATCGTGTCTGCGGTCAGCCATTCCACATTGCGGCGGATCACATCCCCCTCATGCGAGATCGGCAGGCCATAGGGGGTCGCGTCAACCCCATCGCCAAGGCCGCTGGCCCAGTCCTGTACTTCTGTGATCAGCGGGTCAGGCGTGCCTGCACTGGCCCCACCGGCTACGGCCCCCGCCCCAAGCGCCGCTGCGCTGGTCAGGAACTGGCGGCGGGACGGGCCCGATTTGGTTTCCTCTGCCATCTCATGTCTCCTTTCGGATCATCAAATTCTTCTATGTGAATGGATGGGTCGCAAAACGGCCCGATTTCGGGGTGGTGGGCTTAGGTGCCCACCACAGTGACGGAGTTATTGGGATCAAGCGTCACGGTGCCCTGCTTGCGAATATGGCTTTCGACCACATCCCAAATCTGCGGGCCTTCGGTGCCTTCGTTCACGCTGGCCCAACCGGCAACGATATAGGTCTTGGCCGGGTCAATCGCCTCGCCTGTTTTGAGCAAGGTCATCTCGGTGATGCGTTCGCCCTGCGGCTTGGACACATCGATGCGATAGCCCATGCCCCCGATGCGCACCATGTCGCCGCCCTGTTGATAATAGGGATCGGGGTTAAAGATGTTATCAGCCACGTCCTCAAGGATCACCTTGATGAATTCACCTGTCATTTCAGAGCGATAGGCCTCGCCATAACTCATCGAGGTCACGTTCCAGATGTCTTCGTGGGTGATCGGATCGCCGGGCAGCAGGCTTGGCCCCCAGCGCACGCCGGGCGACATGGCAATGTCAGCCTCGCGCTCGGAGATCAGCGCGTCACAGATCAGATCATCCCAGGAGCCATTGAAATTGCCACGACGATACAGCGTGCTGTCGGTGTGGCCGATGACTTCGGCCAGTTGATCGGCATAAGGCGCACGCTGTTCGTTGATCACCGCGGTCATGGCAGGATCCGGCGCGATCACATCCGAGAAGATCGGGATCAGCTTGTGGCGGAAGCCCATCATGCGGCCATCGCGGATATCCAGATCAACGCGCGACACGAATTTGCCGTTCGATCCAGAGGCGACAATAATAGTCTCGCCGACCAGCACCGGTTCGGGCAACGCGTCATGGGTGTGGCCAGAGAGGATCACGTCGATGCCGGTCACTTTGCCCGCCATCTTTTTATCAACGTCAAAGCCGTTATGGCTGAGGCAGACCACACATTCCGCACCCATGGAGCGGACCTCGTCCACCATGGCCTGCATGTTTTCGTCGCGAATACCAAAGGAGTATTCCGGGAACATCCAGCGCGGATTGGCGATGGGCATATAGGGGAAGGCCTGGCCGATGACAGCGACCTTGACCCCGCCACGCTCAAAGAACTTATAGGGTTTGAACAGCTCCGCCGGTTCGTCCCATTCCGCGTCAAAGATATTCTGACCCAAGGCGGCAAAGGGCAGGCCCTCGACGATCTCGGCCACGCGGTCAGAGCCCAGTGTGAACTCCCAATGGAAGGTCATCGCGTCGGGCTTCAGGTGGTTCATGGCATTGACCATGTCCTGCCCTTCGGTGTGATAGCAGGTGTAAGAGCCGTGCCAGGTATCGCCGCCATCCAGCAGGATCGCATCGGGGCGGTCGGCACGAATGGCGTTCACCACAGTGGACACACGATCAAGCCCGCCAACCTTGCCATAGCCTTTGGCCAGCGATTCAAAATCCCCCGCGCTCAGCGCGTAATGGCTGGGCGAGCCATCTTCGATCCCATAGGCGCGGCGGAAATCGGCTCCGGTGATATGGGGCACCGCGCCCTTGTTGCCCCCAACCCCGATATTGATCGACGGTTCGCGGAAATAGATCGGCATCAGCTGCGCATGGATGTCTGTCACATGGATCAGGGAGACATTGCCAAATGTGTCAAACTGCAACAGCTGGTCCTGCGTCAGGCTTTGCTGCGCCGCCAGACGGGCCCAATTGCCAAAGCCGGATGCGCCATACATGGCAGAGGCCGCCATGGAGACTTGCAGGAAATCGCGACGTGAGATCATGGGGAGTGCTTTCTCTCAGGTGTTATCGCAAACGCATTCACGATCATGAATAAGTTAGGGAGGAAAAACCCCGCGCCAGCCAGACCGACGCGGGGCAATGTGTTTAGTTGCGGACCGACGGGCTTTCGACCGACAGACCATTGCTGCGCGAGGCAACATAAAGCTCAAGCGCGATGAAATCCTCGGAGCCGGGGCTATAGGTTTCAGCGCGGGTGTCGCGGACGCAGCCCTTAAAGCGCGAATGCACACCGTTCAGCTTGGCGTTTTTCAAACGATAGACCGGGAAACCGTTGATCTGGCCCTGCGACAGGTGGTCGGCGCGGATGTAGTTGCCATAATTGTCTTCGTGGCAATTCGCACAGCTCAGCTCTAGCTGACCGGTGCGGGTGTAATACATCTCTTTGCCCTTTTCCCACATGGCTGCGGCTGGGCCGTCAATCGCAACGCTCATCGGCATGCCGCGCGAATGCAGCGAAATCATCGCCTCCATGCTCACAGCCTTGCCCGCATCGTATTTCCAGGCCTCGGCCCCCATACGATTGACGCGGCAATCATTGACCTGCATCTGAACGGTGCGCACTTCGCCCGCTTCCTCGTTCCACTTGGGATAGGTCGCCTTGACGCCGACCATGGTCTCTGCCGGATCATTGTGGCAATCGGCACAGGCCTTGCCCTCGGATCCTTCGGCGGTGTTCCAAACGTCCATCGCCTGATCGACAAAGATCATACCCGGGTTGTCAAAATCGTCCAACTGTAAGGATTGCGTTTCGTCGGAGCGAAAATGCCAACCCGAGATCACTTCGTCCACCGCACCGTCAAGATGCGCCGGAGCTGCAGTTTTTGTCACCATTTCGGTTTCGTCGTTGATGACCATGGTGTCATCATCCGCGCCGCCCGCCATGGCCAGAGGTGCCGAAAGACCTGCCACAAGGGCGATGGCCGTCAGTGCCTTGAATGTCATGTTGTTCCTCCCTGAAAACCTCTGCCCCATCGGTTCGCATCAACGGGGCAAAGGGTGACGCGCATCAGCCGATGGCGATTTTCTTGGTCGTTTCGTAGACGTCGCCGTCATCATCGTACCAGGTGAACTTGAACTCGCCGGCCTCGGGCACGGTGGATTCAAATTCGATATATGGGTTGGTCGAGATGGCCGGTTCCAGCGTCACATCCACAACGTTCTGACCGTTGAAATCGCAAGTAAAGCGATTGATGATCGAACGTGGGATCACGTTGCCGGATTTGTCCTTGCGCTGACCGGATTCCATCTTGTGCGAAATCAGGGTCTTGATGGTGATTGCGTCGCCTGCACCAGCTTTCTTGGGGACTTTGACGCGGGGTTTTACACCAGATGCCATGTTTGTTCTCCTAAATTCCTGGGGGCGGGTTAACCGCCGCAGCCGCCGATGGTGACCTTGACGGTCTGAGAGGCGCGCACAAAGCTGCCATCCGCCATTTTTGCAACGGCGATCACATCTTGTGTCCCGGCGAGACGAATACGGGTCGAGGCATCCTGGCTGGCAGCCAGAGGGCCAAAGTTGAAGGTGGCCACAGGCGGTGTCGGGTTGCCCGCCGCCAGAACCATGATCGAGGCCGCGCCCGGTGCAGAGACCGAGATCGGAACAGTGTTGCCGTTTTCGGCAATCTCAGGCGCGGTCAGGGTCAGACCACCCTCACCCACTTCGGCCCCACCGGTGAACTCGGCAATCAGATCATCCACAGCTGCGTTTGCGCGCAGCGGCAGGATCGTCATAAGCGCGGCACCGGCACCCAATGCCAATGTTTCGCGACGTGTGAAATCCATGCGTCTTACTCCTTGAATGGTCGGATCAGCTTTCCTGCAGCGTCAGCAGGAAGGCGACCACATCTTCGATATCTTGCGCCGACAGAAGGGGCGGCAATTCGTCAGTTTTCGGGGCTTTGCCAGTGTAGGCGTCGCCGGGGCGGATATAGCCCTTGGTCTTGTAGAAAGACGGCATCATCGAGCCTTCAAAGGTCATCTTGGCGTCTGCCACAATGCCGCGCAGTTCTTCGGCGCTGCGATTGTCGCCGGTCCAGCTCAGCTCGGGGCCAACTTCGCCGTGAAAGGGCACGTCCGCCAATTGCGCAACCGCGTGGCAGGACACGCAGTTGCCCTTGGACTTGGTCGCGAAAACATCGCGCCCACGCGCCGCATCGCCGGGCTGACCGGTCAGCGACACCGCTACGGCACCATCTTCGTCAAACTGTACATCTGCGGGGGCAACCGTTTCCGCTGTTGCCATTCCGGCCACCAGCATGGCTGCTGTGATTGTCAAAAGCCTCATGTTTCCTCCCTGGGCTTGCTGACCTTTCGGTCTGGCTTGCTCGCTCCGGTTGCCCGAAGCTCCTCTGAACAGGCCGGTTCGCGTCCTCTGTGTATACCGTAGGGCACTGCCCCCTCAGAACGCAACAACAAATTCACAATTGTGAATGACTTGTCGCATCTGCCGAGGTTTCAGTGGGGGTTCAATCAAAGGATCCGTTGTTGCGTTCCTGTATCATACGTGCGTGGTAACGTTGAAAATCCTCACCGTTATCAAGCAGGTAACGCTTTTCCTGCACCCATGTAAACATATCTTTTGTCGTGCCTTTGCCAAAGGCCCCCGGCATGACCGCCACAGCGACATCCATGGCATTTGCGCCCTCGGGCACCTCTTCGGGCAGGAAAACGATGTTGGGTGTGAACATCACCCGCCACTTGCGCGCCATGTCTTTTTCCGACAGCGATTCCCCGTCGAAATCGACCACTTCAATGTCGCCATAGAGGTTCATCTGCACGACAAAGAAGTTTTCGCCGATATAGTCCGAGATGGCCTGATCCGAGAAAACCTCTTCGTGCATTTTGCGGCAATAGATGCAGCCGCGTTGTTCAAAAAACAGCACAAGGCGTTTGCCCTCAGCATTGGCTTCGTCGAGATCTTCGCGCAGATCCTTGAAGGTGTCGCGCATCCAGGGCTGTTTGTGCAGCCCATCGTCGCCGACCTCGGCGAGTGCAGGTAGCGCCAACAACCCGGCGACCAGCGTCAGAATGAAACGTCTCATGATCTCTCCTCCTCAGACCCAATTCGGATAGATTGCCAGCATCCATTCCGCGATCCAACTGACGGAATCGGTGGCGATCAGAATGGCGAACAGGATCAGCATGACGCCCATGACCTTTTCCGTATAGGCCATTTTTGAGCGATGTTTCTGCAACCAGCGCAGGAACGGCTGCGCAAACAGCGCCGCAACCACAAAGGGCGCGGTCATGCCAAGCCCAAATACCGCCAAGAGCAGCGCGCCATGCCAAAGCTCGCCCATGCCCGAGGCAATCGCGAGGATCGTCGCCAGGATCGGCCCAACGCAGGCCGTCCAACCAAAGCCGAACGCCAGCCCCATGACATAAGCGCCAAAGACGGTGGACGGATCTGTTTTGCTTTCAAGCCGCGCTTCGCGATAGAGAAAGCCGATCTTGATCACCCCAAGGAAATGCAGACCAAAGGCAAAGATCACTGCCGCCGCCACATAGGCCAGCACGTCTTTCCAATCGGCAAAGGCCTGCCCCAGCGCCGTCGCCCCAAGGCCCAGCAGCATAAAGATCGTCGTCACGCCAAGCGCAAACATAATGGCCGAGATCGTCAGCCGTCGCTGCGCGCCGGGCGCGATGCCGCTTTCATCGCTCAACTCCGCCATGGACAGGCCCGCCATGTAAGACAGGTAAAAGGGCACCATAGGCAGAATACAGGGGGTGAAGAACGCCCCCAAACCCGCTACAAGCGCACCCGCATAAGAGATGTCGAACATGGGGAATCCTTGATCTATTCACATATTCAGATTATGTTGTTCGACACAAATTGGTCAATTGGTGATCCATGTTGAAACAGATAACCCTCGCGGCGTCCATGGTTTTGGCCGGGGCGCAGATGGCATTGGCGGAGATGCAGCTGGTCATGGTCGAACAGCCCGGCTGTGCCTATTGCGCCGCCTGGAATGACGAGATCGCGCCCGCCTATCCCAACACCGCCGAAGGCCGGTTTGCGCCGCTGGTGCGGGCGGATTTGCATATTGGGCCGCCCAAAGGCGTTGAATATGCCCGGCGGGTCAACTTTACCCCGACATTTATTCTGATAGATAACGGGGCCGAGGTGGCCCGGATCGAAGGATATCCCGGCGAGGATTTCTTTTGGCCCATCTTCGCAAAGCTGCTACAGGACCACAGCGGTTTTGAACCGGTAGGAAATTGAGACGGAACTGACATGGCACTGCCCGTACTGACAGACGACATGAGCGAAGCGGAACTGGATCGGATCGTCGACAAGGCGACCACGGCCTCGGCTTTTCTCAAGGCGATCAGCCATGAGGGCCGCTTGATGATCCTGTGCCATCTGGTGACCGGCGAAAAATCGGTGACCGAACTGGAAGAGCTGCTGTCAGCGCGCCAGGCGGCGGTGTCTCAGCAATTGTCGCGTCTGCGCCTTGAAGGGCTGGTTGTGCCGCGCCGCGAAGGCAAAGCGATCTATTATCGCCTCGCGGATGATCGGCCCAAAAAGATGCTGGAAACGGTTTACGAACTGTTCTGCGCGGATGACGACTGACGCTTAAGATTGACTTTGGCCGTTAAAAATGCGGCCATGTCCTCCTAACAAAAATGCGAGTTGCTGTGCGACGGTCAGGAGGAGGGCCCAAGCATGCGTGAATTCCTGTCTGACTATCAAATGGTTGCCCTGATCGGGCTGGTTGGTGGTGTCATGCTGGGGCTGGCGGCGCGGCTGGGTCGTTTCTGCACTTTGGGCGCGATCGAAGACGCGCTTTATGGCGGCTCCACCCTACGGATGCGCATGTGGGGCGTGGCCATTGGGCTGGGCATTGTCGGCAGTTTTACCTTGATGGCGGCCGGTCTGTTTCAAAGCGAAGCCAGCTATTACCTGTCAATCCGCTGGATGCCGGTGGCTTCGATTCTGGGCGGGCTGATCTTTGGCTATGGCATGGCCCTATCGGGCAATTGCGGCTATGGCGCGGTGGCGCGGCTGGGCGGCGGCGATCTGCGCAGCTTTGTCATTGTTCTGGTCATGGGCGTTTCCACCTATGTGGCGCTGTCCGGCCCACTGGCCCCGCTGCGCAATGCGCTGTTTGAGCAAGTGGACGTGACCAGCGCAGAAATCCCGCCGGGCATTGCCCATCATCTTAGCGCAGTCACTGGCGTGCCGTTGACGGTGATCGGAATTGCCATTGGGGCGGTGATTCTGGCGGGCTCGCTCTTGTCCAAGGATCTTTGGGCGAAACCATCGCAAATCTTCTGGGCCCTGGTTGTCGGGGTTGCGATCATCACCGGATGGGCGGGCACGGCTTGGATTGCCGAAAGCGGGTTTGAACCCTTGCCCGTCGTGTCACACAGCTTTGCCGCCCCGATGGGGGAAAGCATTTTGTGGTTCATGACCGGATCGGTGCGCCCGCTAAGCTTTGCCGTTGGCTCGGTGGCCGGGATCTGGGTTGGGGCCTTTGTCGGGTCGATGATCAAAGGGCATTTCCGTTGGGAAGCCTGTGAAGACCCGCGCGAATTGAAACGCCAGATCTTTGGCGCAGGCCTGATGGGGATCGGGGCGGTTTTGGCCTTGGGCTGTTCGGTCGGGCAAGGCCTGTCGGCCTTTTCGGTGCTGGCCCTGTCAGCGCCTGTCACCTTTGCGGCGATCTTTGCCGGTGCGGCACTTGGCTTGCGCCAGTTGATTGTCGGCTTTCAACCGGCTGAGTAGCGGGTGATTTGAGGTGGGATGGGGCGCTGCCCCGCCCCGAGCAAGCTCGGGACTCCCCGGGATATTTTTGGCCCAAAGAAACCTGGGGCGTTTCGCGTTTCCAGCTCATGTTGAAACCGCTTTCGCGGCCTTTCGCCAACGGCTCAAACGTAGAAAGCTGATGCTTTGCTTCAACAAAAACTGGAAGTGCTTTTGATCAGCTCATTTCCTGAAGGCGGGCCACGTAGCGGGCCAGTGTGTCGATCTCTAGATTGACCTTGTCACCCACTTTGGCCACGCCCCAGGTGGTGACCTTTTGGGTATGCGGGATGATGTTGATGCCAAAACGGGTGCCATCGACCTCGTTCACGGTCAGCGAGGTGCCGTTCAGCGCGACGGAGCCTTTTGGCGCAATATAGCGGGCGAGCTCCAGCGGGGCGTCAAAGGTCAGGCGCGTGCTGTCGCCTTCATCCTTCATCTCGACAATAGTGGCCAGCCCATCCACATGGCCGGACACGATATGGCCGCCCAGCTCATCACCGACCTTGAGCGCGCGTTCCAGGTTGATCACACGCCCCTCGGACCAATCGCCGAGATTGGTTTTGGAGACGGTTTCGGCGCTGATTTCCATGTCAAACCAGTCATCACCCAGCGCGACAACCGTCAAACACACGCCATCACAGGCGATAGAGGCACCAATCTCGATCGTCGCCGTATCATAGGCGGTCTGAATGCGGGCGCGCAGGTCTCCGCGCTGCTCCAGCTCGGCGATGCGCCCCTGATCGGTAACAATGCCTGTGAACATATGATGCCCTTTCCACGACGCGGTGAACCGGCTGCGGCGCGATGGGGCCTTAATTTTGCCGGGTTCAGTGGTTAATGATCTACTCAGGCTTAGGACATAAAACGGCAAAATGAGCAACGCAACCGGCCAAAAACGAGTCTTCCTGTTTCTACAGGGGCCGCATGGACCTTTCTTTCACCGCCTTGGCGCGATGCTGCGCAAGACGGGGGCGGATGTCTGGCGGGTGGGCTTTAATGCCGGGGACCGGGCGTTTTGGTTTCATTCTGCGAGTTACATCCCGTTTCGCGACACGCAGGACAAATGGGCGGACGTGTTTACCCGGCTAATTGCGGAAAAGCAGGTCACTGACATTGTTCTTTATGGCGATGTGCGCGGCATTCACGCTGAGGCGGTCAAGATTGCCGAAGGTCGGGGCCTTTGTGTGCATGTCTTCGAAGAGGGTTATATGCGCCCCTATTGGGTGACCTATGAGCGTGGCGGCTCAAACGGGCATTCGCGACTGATGGAAACATCCGTGGCGGAGATGCAAAAGGCGCTGGCCCAGTCGGATATGGAGGCCCCCCTGCCCCCGGGACATTGGGGGGATATGCGCCAGCATATGTTTTACGGCGCGCTTTATCATTGGTTTGTGATGTTTCGGAATGGCCAATACCGCAATTTCAAACCCCATCGATCGCTGACGGTTGTGCAGGAATTTGCGCTTTATTTGCGGCGGCTGCTTTTGATGCCCGCCACATGGGTGGATCGCGTGGTTTCAACGGCGCGCATTCGTCTGGGCGGGTTTCCCTATCATCTGGCGCTGTTGCAGTTGGAACATGACAGCAGCTTTCAGAAACATTCGCCGTTTGAGACCATGCCGGATTTCCTGCGCGAGGTGATGGCGGGTTTTGCCAAGGGCGCGCCGGGGCATCATCATCTGGTGTTCAAGGCGCATCCGCTTGAGGATGGTCGCGTCAATATGCGCCGCACCGTGCGCCGTCTGGCGCGGGAGTTTGGCGTTGAAGACCGGGTACATTATGTGCGCGGGGGCAAGCTTGCACGGCTTTTAAACGATGCGCGCACGGCTGTGACCGTCAATTCCACCGCCGGGCAACAGGTGCTCTGGCGCGGCATTCCGCTCAAAGTGTTTGGCGCGGCGGTCTATGCCAAGCCTGAATTTGTTTCGGAACAACCGCTGGAACAGTTCTTTGCCCAGCCATCGCGCCCGGACAACAAGGCCTACAAGGACTATCGCCGCTATCTGCTGGAAACCTCGCAGATCCCCGGTGGGTTCTATTCCGCGCGTGGGCGTCGGCAGTTGCTGCGTCAGGTGGTCGACATGATGTTGTCGCCCGAAGACCCCTATGAGGCATTCAAATCCGGCACCGCCGCCCCGAGGCAACAGTTGCGGGTGGTGCGATAGGCAAACACAACCTCTTGTGTCTGCGCCGCGAAAATGACGCCTCTTTTCCATCTGAAACCAAGCATTTCAACGCGTTAGGTGATGCATTTTTGTGTCAAAAACCGTGTGAAACGCCAGAGCGCTAGCGTTTTGCGGAAAAAACCGCTACGCTGACAAAAAAACTGAGGCAGAACATAGGTCGAGGAGACCGAGCAGTGAAACACTCCCCTTCCCGGTGGGCGCGGTCTATCGCCCTGCTGGCCGCGGTGTCGATTCTGGCATCTTGCGGTCTTCCCCGCGTGGGTCCCAACAAGAAAGAGATTTTTGCCGGATCGGTTCAGCGCGAAGGCGATGCCTTTATCGTGTCGATCAATGACCGCGTGACGCGCGCCACGGCTGTTGTGCCTGCGCTTGGTTTCTCCAAAGAGTTCATCAACGCCAGCGCTTTGGGGTCGGATACAATCCGCCCTGGCGACACTCTGGGCCTGACGATTTGGGAAAACGTCGATGATGGTCTTTTGGCGGCAGAAACCGCCAATGCCACGATCCTGGAAGAGGTTCAGGTTGACGGCTCAGGCTTTATCTTTGTGCCCTATGCCGGGCGCATCAAGGCCGCTGGCAACACGCCAGAACGCATTCGCCAAATCATCACCGCCCGCCTCGAAGACCAAACCCCAGACCCGCAGGTCGAAGTGCGCCGTGCCGCTGGGGACGGATCAACTGTCAGCCTGATCGGTGCGGTCGGTGGGCAAGGTGTCTATGCCATCGAGCGTCCGACCCGTACGCTGACAACCATGCTGGCCCGCGCCGGTGGTGTGACCATCGAGCCGGAGATCGCGCAGGTCACCGTGCTGCGTGGCGGCCAAACCGGCAAGATCTGGTTCCAGGATCTCTATAAACATCCCGAATTCGACATCGCCCTGCGCGGTGGTGACCGCATTCTGGTTGAGGAAGACACCCGTGCCTTTACCGCGCTGGGTGCAACCGGCACCCAGGCCCGTGTTCCCTTTGAAAGCCAAAGCCTGAGCGCGGTTGAAGCGATTGCGCAGGTCGGTGGGCTTCTGTCCTCGGCGGCGGACCCGACCGGTGTCTTTGTCTTCCGCAACGAACCGGCGGAAATTGCCAATCAGGTTCTGGGCCGCAACGATCTGGTTGGGGCGCAGCGCTTGGTCTATGTGCTGAACCTGACCGAGCCAAACGGCATGTTCATGGCGCGTGACTTTGTTATCCGCGACCAGGACACGCTTTATGTGACCGAAGCGCCGTTCACCCAGTGGAACAAAACAATCTCTGCCCTGACAGGCACGCTGACCGCGGTTGGCACCGTCACCACGACGGCGACCACCTTGTCCGGGGGCTAAGCGCTTTGGCGCATATGGAAAATCAAGGCGCCGGGCAGACATCTCCCCGGCGTCTTTTCGTCTATAATGGCGGGTTTCTGACCCAATCCCGGGTTCGGCGCATGTTGCGCGGGGCGGGGTTTCGTCTGTCCTTGGGCCTGCCCAAAAGCGGCGATTTGGTGGGCGTTTGGGGGCAATCCCCGACTGCGCATCGTGGCGAAGCGATTGCCGCGCGGTATGATTGCCCGATCCTTCGCATCGAAGACGCTTTCTTGCGCTCGCTGCATCCCGGCCGCGCGGGTGAGCCGCCATTGGGGCTGATGATTGACGAGACGGGTTTGCATTTTGATCCCTCGCGCCCTTCCGATCTGGAAACTTTGCTCAAGACGCATCCGCTGGATGACGGGGCGCTGATGGCGCGGGCGCGCGCGGGCATGGCGCGGATGCAAAGTGCGCATCTGTCCAAATACAGCGCGCAAGACTTGGATGTGCCCGCCCCCAAGCCCGGCTATGTGCTGGTGGTCGATCAGACCGAAGGCGACGCCTCTGTCACCGCAAGCCAAGGGGATCGCGCACGCTTTCTGGAAATGCTCTTTGTCGCGCAAGAGGAAAACCCCGGTGCGCGCATTGTGATCAAGACCCACCCCGAGACACAGGCGGGCTTTCGCGGCGGCCATTACCGCAGCGCGGACGCCACCGGGTTGATCGAGATTTGCGACACACCGCTTTCACCCTGGCAACTGCTGGAAGGCGCAACGCGAGTCTATACGCTGAGTTCTCAAATGGGGTTCGAGGCGATCATTGCCGGGCATAAGCCGCGCGTGTTTGGCGGGCCGTTCTATGCTGGTTGGGGGCTGAGCGATGACGAAGAGGTCTTTGCCCGCCGCCGTCGCCCGCTATCGCGCGCACAATTGTTCGCGGCGGCGATGATCCTCTATCCGACCTGGTTCAACCCCTATTCCGGTGAAAACGGTCTGTTCGAAGACGCGCTTGGCGCGCTTGAGGCCACAACGCGCGCCTGGCGCGAAGATCACAAGGGCTGGGTTGCCAGCGGCATGCGGCTGTGGAAACGGCGCCCGTTGCAGAAATTCTTTGGCGCTCACCGCCCCGTTTTGTTTGAAGATGATCCCGCAAAGGTCGAAACCCTCACGCAAAAATCCGGTCACCGCGCCATGTGCTGGGCCAACAAGGCTGAGGGAGATGTCACGCGGGTCGAGGATGGTTTCCTGCGTTCGCGCGGATTGGGGGCGGAGTTGGTTCCACCTCTGTCTTTGGTGCTGGATGACGCCGGGATTTATTATAATCCAACAAAACCCTCGCAATTGGAGACCCTGATCCAGACCGCCGCCAAAGGGCTGCGACCTGACCAAATCGAACGATCCGAGCGGTTAATCCACAGGCTTACCGACAAAGGCTTGTCCAAATACAACCTATCCGGAGACATGCCCACATTGCCGCCCGGTCATCGCATTCTTGTCCCTGGGCAGGTTGAGGACGATGCGTCGATCCTGACCGGAAGCCCTGGGTTTCAAAGCAATGAAGAGTTGTTGAAACGCACGCGGGCGGCCAATCCTGATGCGGTGATCCTGTGGAAACCGCACCCGGATGTGCAGGCCGGGTTGCGCAAGGGGCAAGTAAACGCCCCCTTAACCTGGGCGGATAAGGTTTTGGAAAACTGCGATATTTCCGAAGTACTGCAATCGGTTGATGAGGTCTGGACGATGACCTCCTTGACCGGTTTCGAAGCGCTGCTGAGGAAATGCCGCGTTGTCACCTTTGGCGCGCCGTTTTACGCGGGCTGGGGCCTGACACGGGATCTGGGCAAGGTTCCCGCGCGCCGTTTGCAAGGGCCACGGCCAGACCTGACCGCCTTGGCGCACGCCGTTTTGATCGATTATCCGCGCTATTTCGACCCGGTCACCGGGCAGGCCTGCCCTGTTGAAACCGTGGTCGACAGGCTGGCCAACGGGCCTTTGCCCTCCCCCGGAGTGATCAACCGCAGCTTGTCAAAGCTGCAAGGACGACTGGCAAGCCATGCCAATCTATGGCGGCGTTAATGTAGTGTTAAAGCTTTCACAGCTACTGCCTGACAAGCTTTGATTTTTCCAAGTTTTCCACAGGTCAAATCAACCGGATCTGAATAGGTCAAACCCCGGACCTAACCCTAGGGAAATATACACCTTTTCAGATTGCTGCGTTGCGGCGCCACACGTGGCGCACATCCCGTCCATCCACCGTGACATCCACAAGCTCAAATCGCGGCGCATCGGCCAGTCGATCAACCCCCAAGGCCCCCAAACCGGGCTGCCCTTCGGCCCCCAAAGCCATGCCTGCGGAAAAGACCTGAAGCTCATCAACGAGGTCCGCCACGAGAAGAGACGCGGCCAACTGCCCGCCACCTTCGCAGAAAACGCGGGTCAAACCCGCCTGCCCCAAGGCCTGCAAGACCGAATGCGGATCAACGCGCCCCTGTGATAGGTGGCACGGGAACAGCTTGGCCCCAAGCCCCGTCCAGGCATCCCGCGTCTCTGGGCGCAAATCGGGGCCGTGACAGAGCCAAACGGGCACTTCTTTGGCCGTCTGGGCCAGATTTGACATCAGAGGCATATCGAGACGACGGGACACAACAACGCGGACCGGTTGCTGGACCGCCCCCATGTCGCGCACCGTCAAGGCCGGATTATCAGCGCGGGCGGTTCCACCGCCAACCATCACCGCGTCATGGCTGTTGCGCAGCGCATGCACGGCGCGACGTGCGGCTGGTCCGGTGATCCACTGACTTTCACCCGTTGCCGTGGCAATGCGCCCGTCCAGGCTCATTGCCAGTTTCAACGTCACCCAAGGTCGCCCCTGTTCGACCTTGAGAAAGAAACCCGCTAGATCATGCATCGCCTCTTGGGCCAGAATGCCGGTTGTGACCTCAACCCCGTTTTGGCGCAGCCGTTCAAACCCCTGCCCTGACACCCGAGGGTCGCTGTCAGCCAAAGCCGCCACAACGCGCGCGACCCCGGCTTCGATCAAGGCGTCACAACAAGGTGGTGTTTTTCCGTAATGGGAACAGGGCTCTAGCGTGACATAAGCCATGGCCCCCTTGGCCAGAGGGCCCGCCATGGCCAGGGCCTGAGGTTCCGCATGAGGCCGCCCCCCCGGCGCGGTCACACCACGCCCAACGATGCGGCCGTCTTTGACGATCACACAGCCAACAGATGGATTGGGCCAACACTTGCCCATCCCGCGACGGCCCAGGCTCAGCGCATGGGCCATGTGGCGTTGATCTTCATCGATCACTTACGGTCTCACTTGTCTCCGGGGACTTCGGGGCGCAGCTCAGACACGAACTTGTCGAAATCATCCGCCGCTTGGAAGTTCTTGTAAACGCTCGCAAAACGGACATATGCAACTGTGTCGATCCGCGCCAGCGTCTCCATGACAATTTCGCCAATCTGGGTCGAGGGAATGTCAGTCTCGCCCATGCTTTCCAGCCGCCTGACAATGCCCGAGATCATCTGATCAATGCGATCCGGCTCGATCGGGCGTTTTTGCAGCGAGATACGGATCGAGCGTTCCAGCTTGTCCCGATCAAAATCTTCGCGCCGGCCATTGGATTTGATCACAACCAGGTCGCGCAACTGCACGCGTTCATAAGTGGTAAAGCGCCCCCCGCAGGCCGGGCAATAGCGCCGACGCCGGATTGAGACGTGATCCTCGGCAGGCCGGGAATCTTTCACTTGCGTATCGATATTTCCACAAAATGGGCAGCGCATGGCGTCCCCCTCGTTCTTCTCTGCCTCAGGGTGCTTGCCCGCACCCCCTTTTCTTTTTTGATCGCGCGCCCGGCTGAAAAAGCCGCGAAACTGCTACACCGCGCTGTTTGGCATGGGGTTTGCCCCACTTATCCACAGCCACTATAGGCCAGCCTCCACAATTTGGGTAGGGGGGAAATGCAGCCGCTAGATGATGAGGACGAAAAAACGGGGAAAAGCCGTGAAATTTCCCCCTGACAACCGATTAGGTGCCGAGATGGGCAATAATTTCGCGGTGATGCGGGGCGTTCCGATGCTCAAACAGATAAATCCCCTGCCAGGTCCCAAGCGCCAGCGCGCCGTTGGTGACCGGGATCGACAAAGACACCGGCATCATGGCCGCCTTGATATGGGCGGGCATGTCATCAGGACCTTCATAGGTATGGGTCAGGTAAGACATCGACGGGTCGGTTGTCGGTGGTACGAGGCGATGAAAGAAGTTTTGCAGGTCTGTCTGCACTTCGGGATCGGCATTTTCCTGGATCAACAGGCTGGCCGAGGTGTGCCTGACAAAGAGCGTGAGCAAACCCGTTCCAGATACCCAAGACGTCACCTGATCGGTGAATTCATACAGTCCGGGTCCGTGAGTGGTGACCGTGAAACGGGTTTGCATGGGCGGGCTCCTGAAAATGGCCCGCCTATCTTGCTTGCGCTCTGGTTAAGCGCAAGGCGTTTAACTGCCTGCGGTCAGAACCGGCTTTGCGACCGGGGTCGTCTGGCTCAGCGCCGGGGCCGGGCTGGGCTGTGGCACCGCAAAGGAGACAGGTGTCGCCCCCAGCAGGTCAGCGGTTGTCAGATCCGGCCCGTGATGCGCCTGTGCGGCCAGGGGAGCGGTGAGGAGGAGAGTGGTAAGGATCAAGTGTTTCATGGAAGGGCTCCGTTTATGAACAACAGATGGGAGCCGCTTTGCAAACAACAATGCGCACGCGCGCAGAGGTGATGTGCGCCTAGTTCAGCTTCAAAGTCTCGTGAACGATATCAAAGAGGGTGACGGTTTCGGTTTGATGTTCAGGGGCTGCGATTTGGTTGTCAGATTGCGTCACAACCCAAACGTAGATCCCGGCGGCAGCCATGATGAGCACAGCCAAAACATAACTGATGACCCGTTGGTGAAGTAGCTTCCTGTCACGACAATACCCGCATCGCCCCCCGAACAGGCGCATATGGTGGCCGCAACTTTTGCAATGAAAGACGCGAATGGACATAATTGCCCCGAAATCTAAAACGTTTCCAGTTTACGTTGGAAACGCTGTGGAGGTCTGAAAAGTATATTTTGAGTAAATCTACTCTACATCGCGCGACTTTATGAGGGTGCGCCGATTGAATTAATCAAAAATTCACAAATCAAGCCACGCCGCGCTTACTATTTCATCGCGTCGCAAAAAGACCCACTCAAAAATTAAACAGGTTCTTGCCCATCTGGTCGATCATCTGCTGAGCCTTGCGGATCGAGGCCTCTTTGCATTCATCCAGATCGCGGATCATGTCGGCGCGGATCAGATCATGGGTCTTGGTTTCGCCATCCACATCCAGCTCGATCCGCGCGCCAATACGATATTGGCCGCCCTCATTGACTGGCGTCGGTGTGATGCGAAAGCCGTTATAGTCGATGGTTTCGACGGCGGGTTCAGGTTTTGAACCGCCGCCAAAGAGTTTTGAAAGCCAAGACATGGCTTACTGATCCAGGAAGCTGCGCAGCTTGCGCGAGCGCGATGGGTGCTTGAGCTTGCGCAGCGCCTTCGCCTCGATCTGACGGATCCGTTCGCGGGTCACGCTGAACTGCTGGCCGACCTCTTCCAGCGTGTGGTCGGTGTTCATGCCGATGCCGAAACGCATCCGCAAAACACGTTCCTCACGCGGGGTGAGCGAGGACAGCACGCGGGTCGTGGTTTCTTTGAGGTTTTCCTGAATAGCGCTGTCCAAAGGCAGCACGGCATTCTTGTCCTCGATGAAATCGCCCAGTTGGCTGTCTTCTTCGTCGCCAATCGGGGTTTCCAGCGAAATCGGTTCCTTGGCGATTTTCATCACCTTGCGGACCTTTTCCAGCGGCATTTGCAGCTTTTCTGCCAATTCCTCTGGCGTCGGTTCGCGACCAATCTCGTGCAGCATCTGACGACCGGTGCGCACCAACTTGTTGATCGTTTCGATCATATGCACCGGAATACGGATGGTACGCGCCTGATCGGCAATCGAGCGGGTGATCGCCTGACGGATCCACCAGGTCGCATAGGTCGAGAATTTGTAGCCGCGGCGATATTCGAACTTATCAACCGCCTTCATCAGACCAATGTTGCCTTCCTGAATGAGGTCCAGGAATTGCAAGCCGCGGTTGGTGTATTTCTTGGCGATCGAGATAACCAGACGCAGGTTCGCCTCGACCATTTCTTTCTTGGCCTGACGGGCTTCTTTTTCGCCTTTCTGAACCTGCTGCACGATGCGGCGGAATTCAGAGATGTCCAGACCAACATATTGACCGACCTGGGCCATATCGTTGCGCAGACCTTCGACCTTGTCGGTCGAGCGTTCGATGAACATCTGCCAGCCACGACCGGGCTTTTCGGCCATACGCTCCATCCAGTTCGGATCAAGCTCGTGCCCACGGTATTCTTCGACGAATTCACGGCGGTTGATGCGCGCCTGATCCGCCAGTTTCACCATGGCACTGTCGATGGACATGATGCGCTTGTTGATGCCGTAAAGCTGGTCAATCAGCGCCTCGATACGGTTGTTATGCAGGTGAAGCTCGTTCACCAGTTCAACAATCTCGGAACGCAGCTTTTGGTAACGGGCCTCATCAGCGGCACCAAAGCTGTCATCCTCGTTCAGGGTCGCCGAAATCCGGCTGTCCTGCATTTCGGCCAGTTCTTCGTAATCCTGCGCGATGCGGTCCAGCGTCTCGAGCACGGTCGGCTTGAGCGCGGTTTCCATCGCGGCCAAGGACATGTTGGCCTGTTCGTCATCGTCATCATCGTCGTCGTCTTTGGCAATCGGGTTGCCATCAGCGTCGAGCTCTTGTGTCTCTTCTTTGGGCTTGGGAGCCTCACCACCCGCTGCCGGGGCCACCACCGGTTCGTCAATCTCGCCATCTTCGTTCATCTGGCCAGAAAAGGTGGTTTCAAGATCGATCACATCGCGCAGCAGAATATCTTCGGACAGAAGTTCCTCGCGCCAGATGGTGATCGCCTGAAAGGTCAGCGGGCTTTCGCAGAGCCCGGCAATCATGGTGTTGCGACCGGCCTCGATACGTTTAGCAATCGCAATCTCACCCTCGCGGCTGAGCAGTTCAACACTGCCCATTTCGCGCAGATACATGCGCACCGGATCGTCGGTACGATCCAATTTTTCCTGCGTGCCTGAGGCCAGCGTGACTTCGCCGGGCTTTTTGGTTTCGACCAGATCGGTCGATCCCTTATCCTCTTCTTCCGGCTCTTCGTCGTCTTCGGTGACCTGGATGCCCATTTCGGACAGCATAGACATCACATCTTCGATCTGGTCCGAACTAACCTGATCGGGCGGCAGCACCTGGTTGAGCTGGTCATAGGTGATGTAACCACGCTCGCGCGCTTCTGCGATCATCTTCTTGACCGCAGCCTGGCTCATGTCGAGGCTGACATCCTCTTCATTGCGCTCGGATTTGGCGTCTTCGTTGTCCTTGGCGGCCATGAACGTCTCCTGATCGGAAGGGCTGGCGATTCGTTTAGCGCGAATCAATAGCGCGTTAAAGCGATTCGCACACCCGTCTACCCCTATTTCTTTACTGTTTCCTCACCAAAGACAACTCAGCCCCGCCCTTTATCGAATCGAATGGTCGATAGCAGCGAATCAAGCGCACTGCGTTCTTCCTTGTCGATCGGAGCGCCATTGGGGCCAACATCGTAATCGGCACTGTTCTCTTCACCTTGTTTTCCGGCTTGCGCACGTACTTTAGCTGCTTCGGCAAGTCGCCAGGTCAAGGCCTCATCAGCCTGATCCACCAGATCTTCTTGCGCTTCGGCCAATTCTGCGTGCCATCCGTGCAACGCGTCCAGCTTTGCCAGTTCTTCGGCCACCGTCTGTCGGGCCATATCGGGGTTTCCGGGGCTGCGGATGCAAGGCACAACTGCCACATGGCGCGCCTTTAGCAAGGTTTCAAGGGCCTCAGGCCCGATTGCCCCCTCAACCCGATCCCGCAGGACAGATTCATTGCCGATATTGCGCAGAATTACATCCCGGATCAGGGCGTGATCGGGATCGCGGCAGGTCATCATCTCCAGCTGCGTATCAAACTCTTCGGCGATTTCGGGCGCTGTGACGATGGCCGCCAGAATGACGGTTTCGCGCAAAGACGCCTCGATATCCTCCTGCGCCGCCGCCAAGAGCGAGGCCTTGGCGCCCGGTGTGGGCGGTGGCGGGGCTTTCCAATCGCGCCGGGGTGACCAGTTTGACCGGCTTTTGCCGCCTTGTGGGGCCTCACCTCGGCCTCCGCGCCCAGCTCGGAACAGATCATAGCGCAGGTCTTTGATCTCATCGCCATAATGGCGGCGCAGATCCGGGTCCTGGATCTTGGAAATCCGAGCGCGCAATTGCTTGTCCAGCGCCGCCTTGCGCTCGGGACTGTCAAAGACCTTGCCCTCGGTCTCATTCTGCCACAGCAGCCGCACCATCGGCATAGCCTCGTCCAGAACCTTTTGCACCGCCTCCGGCCCGCCAGAGCGCACCAGGTCATCCGGGTCCTTGCCCTCGGGCATGATGGCAAAGCGCAGCCCTTTGCCCGCCTCAAGCAGCGGCAGGGCCAGGTCGATCACCCGGTAGGCAGCGCGCAGACCCGCTTTATCCCCGTCCAGCGCAATCAACGGCTCGGGCGACATGCGCCACATAAGGTGCATTTGCGGCTCGGTTACAGCGGTGCCAAGCGGGGCCACCGCCGCGCCAAAACCAGCCTCGGACAGGGCGATCACATCCATATAGCCCTCTGCCACCACCAAGGGCTGGCCGCGCCCCGCCGCCTCGCGCGCGGCGCGCATATTGTAAAGATTGCGCGACTTATCAAACAGTTCCGTCTCGGGGCTGTTCAGGTATTTGGCGTGATCATCCGGGTCCATCGCCCGCCCGCCAAAGGCAATCGCCTTGCCGCGTGCATCGCGGATCGGGAACATGATGCGGTTGCGAAACACATCATAAGGCGCGCGCCCCTTGTCGGATTTCTTGACCAGCCCGCAAGCCAGCATCAGGTCCTCGCCAATCCCCTTGGCCTTGAGATGTTCGCGCAGATTTTCCCAGCCCGCCGGGGCAAAGCCAATCTCAAACCGGTCCAAAGCGTCCTGGCTCAGCCCGCGCTTGTTCAAATAACCCCGCGCCTCGCCCCCGGCCCCGGCCTTCAGCTGCAGGCGGAAAAACTGCACCGCCTGCTCCATCACATCGCTCAGGATCGTGCGGCGGTCGGCCTTTTCCTTGGCGCGCGGATCGGCTTTGGGCATCTCCATCCCGGCCTCGGTCGCCAGAATTTCGATCGCCTCCATAAAGCTCACATTCTCGGTTTCCCGCACAAAGGAAATCGCATCCCCCTTGGCGTGACAGCCAAAGCAGTAATAATACCCTTTACGGTCATCCACATGAAAAGACGCTGTTTTTTCATGGTGAAAGGGGCACGGAGCCCAAAGGTCACCCTTGCCCTGATTGGACTTGCGCTGATCCCACATCAGTTTGCGCCCTGCCACCTGGGCAAGGCTGGTGCGATTGCGCAATTCGTCGAGAAATCCGGGGGGCAGGCTCATTACGCGTTTGTATCGCGATTCCAAACCCCGCCACAAGGGCCGCCGTTCACGTGACGCACTCCCTCGCAACGCGCGCCAGCCCGAGCCCATCTGCCAGGGCAGATGGGCGAGACATCAAGCGTGCCGTCAGGCACATAATGTAACAGCGGGTCCCTGACAGGGATGCCTTACATCGCTTCACATTGCGCTTTGTAAGCCTTGCCAACCTCATCGGTCAGTTGTTCTTCGGGCAGGCTATAAACCCAATCCGCCAGCATTTCGCCTGCGGTTTTATCCAGCGATTTGACCAGCTCACGCCGCGCTTTGCCCTTGCGTACCCCGTCAACACGGCCATTCACGACCTCCATCACCAAGGCCGCCTGCGCCGCGCAATCCGGTTTTGCCGCGCTATCGGCCTGCGCCATCGGGGCAAAACACACACATCCCATCAGAAAAACTCGCAACATCTCAGGCCCTTTCGCGTTTTGTCCGGCCAAGGATTAAGGCAAAGCCGCCCGCGCGGCAACCAGCTCTGCCGCCGCCGTCACCTCATGCCACAGGCTCGCCGCCATGGAGCGGAACGCCATGATCTCAAACCCATCCGCCGCCACGCGCGTCAGAGACACGTTGATATGCCCCAAGGGGCAACGCGCTGTGTGCCCAACCGGAAAGGCCCTGAGATGCAGATCAACCGGGCAAAGCCGCGCCAAAACATCCTCTGCCGCCGCCCCGACCGCCGACACAGAACACCAAGCATCGCTTTGATCTGTGATCAAAGCCAACTCAGCCAGAGTTTCATCCGGGGTCGCAGCGATCAGCAATGCCTGACGATGGCCAAACCAGACACAGCGCGCCTGGCCCTTTTGCAAAACCTGCCCCGGTTCTGGAAACCCAAACCCATAGGCGAGCTCCATCGCCTCGGACAGCTTTGCATCCACCCCCGCAAAAGGCGCAATCGCACTCAGCTTGCTGCCCTCGACCTCTTGCAATCGCACGGCCCCGATCTGCACCGCGCTTTGCCCACCCAAGGCGGATTTCGCTTTAAGTTCAACCACGCAGCCGCCCTCCTTCAGGATCAAACGCCACCGGATCGGTTACTTCACAGCGCATATCAACACCGCGCAGATGGTCGACCAGACGCAACACCTCACCATGACGCGCACGCCCATTCCTGACCAAGGCCAGCGCCCGAACCTCGCCCAAAGTTGGCGAAAAACAGGTTGAGGTGACATAGCCCTGATCATTCTCGCGCACCGGTTCGGCCCCATCGTCAAACAGATGCGCCCCGGCGGGCATTTCCTTGATCGCGCTCACGGGTCGCAGCCCGACCAATTGCTGGCGTCCCTCACCGACAAGGCCGGGACGCGCCGCCATCACCTTGCCAATGCAGTCCTTTTTCGGCGAGATCATGCGGCCATAGCCCAGATCAAACGCCGTCGCCGTACCGTTGATTTCCGCATGGGTGACAAAGCCTTTTTCGATGCGCAGCACATTCAGCGCTTCCATCCCATAGGCCCCGCCGCCGCGCTCCTCTGCAAGTGCCACCAAGTGGTCAAACAGGCTAGCCCCGTAACGCGCCGGAACCGCGATTTCATAGGCATGTTCACCCGAGAACGAGATCCGGAACAGCCGCGCGGCAATGCCGCCGACCGTCACCGACACACAGCCCATATAAGGCAGGCTGGCATCATCGATGGGCGCATCCAAAAGCGCATTCAAAAGATCGCGCGATTTTGGCCCGGCCACGGCAAATTGCGCCCATTGCTCGGTTGCCGAGACAAAGCGCATTTGCAATTTGTTGCAGAAAGCCTGCTGCGCCCAATCCAGATGGGTCATCACCTGCCCCGCCGCTGCGGTGGTGGTGGTCATCAGCCAGGTGTTATCATCCAGACGCGCGCAGGTGCCATCATCCATGACAGTGCCATCCTCGCGCAGCATCAGGCCATAGCGCACCTTGCCCGGTTTCAGACTGCTGAACCCGTTCACATAGATAAAATCCAGGAATTGCCCGACATCCGGCCCCTGCAGCTCGATCTTGCCCAGGGTCGAGACATCGCAGATCCCCACATGCTCGCGCACCATCGCAACCTCGCGATCACAGCTTTGCCGCCAGGTCTTTTCGCCGTCTCGCGGCACATAGCTGGGGCGATACCATAGCCCGGCTTCGATCATCGGCGCTTTGGCCGAGACGCTGGCATCATGCGAGGTTGTGAACCGTTCAGGCGCATAGCCCTTGCCTTCGGCCCCTGCCCCAATGGCTGCGATGGAAACCGGAACAAAGGGCGGGCGGTAGGTTGTGGTGCCGGTTTCCGGAATGTCGCGCCCGGTGGCATCCGCCAGAACCGCCAAGGCCCCGATATTGGAGTTCTTACCCTGATCCGGAGCCATGCCTTGGGTCGTGTAGCGCTTCATGTGCTCGACCGAGCGGAAATTTTCCTGCGCAGCCTGCGTCACATCTTTGACCGTCACATCGTTCTGGAAATCCAGCCAAGCCCGCCCTTTACCCGGCACTGTCCAGAGCCGACGCAGGCGATAAGGCGCATCTTCAGCCTCCGGCACCTGAGGCACCTCCGCGACAAAGCCCAGCGCGCTGGCCGCCACCTGACCGGCCTCGGCCCCGTCTTGCAGGCAGGCCGCTGTTGAAAACCGCCCGCGCGCAGCACCGGCGACAGACATGCCGGGAACGGCATCTTTGCCGGGCACAAAAGCGGCGATCCCGTCATCCCACACCGGCCGCGTGTTCATATGGCAGCTGAGATGCACCGAGGGGTTCCATCCACCCGACACGCCCAACCCCTGCACCTGCAAACGTTCAACCTTACCATTCGGCAAACGGATCTGGATCGCCTCCAACCCCTGCCGCCCAAAAGCGCGCGACACCTGCGCCCCGGCATAGTAGGGCACGTCGCCCGCCAGATTGGGGGCGTCGGCGCGGCTGTCGATCAGGGCGGCCACATGCACTCCGGCCTCTTGCAAATCACGCGCTGTTCGATGGGCGTTGTCATTATTTCCGAACACGGCCAAGGCTTTGCCCGGAACCACGCCCCACCTGTTGAGATAGGCGCGCATGGCACCCGCCATCATCACGCCGGGGCGGTCATTGTCGCGAAATGCAATCGGGCGCTCCAACGCTCCGGCGCAAAGCACCGCGCGTTTGGCATGAATGCGCCAGAAGCATTCCACGGGCGCACCCTTGGGGTCGCCCACGTGATGCGCGACCCGCTCCAACGCACCATAGGTGCCCTGATCATAGGCCCCGGTGACGCTGCACCGGGTCATGACGCGGACATTCTCCATGTCACGCAGCTGCTGTTCCAGCGCCGCCGCCCAATCCGCGCCGGGCTGCCCATCGACCTCTTCGACCTCAGCCAAGAGCCGACCGCCACAGGCGCGATCCTCTTCACACAGGATCACCTGCGCCCCGGAACGCGCCGCTGCAAGCGCCGCCATCAGGCCCGCAGCCCCGCCACCGATCACCAAGACGTCACAAAAGGCAAAGGCCTTTTCGTGTTTGTCCCCAGGTGCTTCCCCAGACAGCGCACCAATCCCGGCGGCGCGGCGGATCACCGGTTCGTACAGCTTTTCCCAAAACGCCTTGGGCCACATGAAGGTCTTGTAATAAAATCCAGCCCCCAGAAACGGCGCGGCTAGGTCGTTGATCCCCATCACGTCAAACCCGAGCGACGGCCAGCGGTTCTGGCTGCGCGCCTCTAACCCGTCATAAAGCTCTTGCGTGGTGGCGCGGATATTCGGGTCTTGCCGCGCGCCACTGCCGATGGTGACCAGCGCGTTGGGTTCCTCGGACCCGGCGGTCGTCACGCCGCGCGGGCGGTGATATTTGAAACTGCGCCCCATCAGGCGCACCCCGTCCGCCATCAGGGCCGAGGCAAGCGTATCGCCCTCAAACCCGGTATGCGTATGCCCATCAAAGGTAAAACGTAGCGGCGCGCCGCGATCAATCCGCCCCTTGCCCTCAACCCGCATCGCGTGCCTCCACCAATTCGACTGCGTGAACGGCGTGTGTCACCGTATCGCGTGTCACAACCAACCAAGCCCCACAGCCGCAGCCGTGATGCCACAGATCGCGGGTCACTCCCGCCGGGTTATCGCGCAAATGCAGATAGGCATGCCACGCCTCTGGCCCGGCTTCGGGATCAGGACGATCCAGCATCGAGGCCGCGCCCTGATAGGTGAATTCCCGGATATCACGCTCACCGCAATTGGGGCAGGTCAGTCTCATGTCACCTCACATTCCACGACAATTTGCATCCGGTACCCGGTTCAGCCGGTAGCTGACCCATTGACCCTGAATTTCCGCCAGATCCACGTATCCGCCGCAGGATTGCGCATCGCCCACCATCAGATAGCGGGTGCGGAAGGTCATGGAGCTGTTGCTTTGCTTGATCACCTGAAGCGAGCCGCTGTCACATTCCGCCTGACACCGATCCCAGCTGTCTTCGGTGCCGCAGAACAGAAACTGCGCCATGGTGCGCCCGGCCGCCCCTGTACCGCGTACCTGCCCTTGGTTGGCAAAGGTCGCCTCAAGCCGGGTGTCGCGTGACACATTGGTGATCCATTCGCCAACTTTCATGCGGATCGCCGCCACGTGCTGATCGGGATGCGAGGCGAGATGGCTTTGGGAATAAATCCGTTCATAGCAGCCCGGGCGAATATCATTCGCCGCCGCAAAGGAACCGCAAGCGGCCAAAGCCGCAGACAAGGTTACCAATTTGAAAATACGCATCTTTCCACTCCTAATGCAGGTTGTGTTGCGCGCCCGTTCCTTCTTCGTCCAACAATCCGTAGCCGGTTTCAAACCGGTCCAATCGCAGCTTTTCCGCACTGGCATGGGGGCGGTCGGTGGCGATCAGATGTGCCAGGGCAAAGCCCGAGGCCGGCACCGCCTTGAACCCGCCATAACACCAGCCCGTGTTCAGATAGAGCCCACCGATATGGGTGTGATCAATGATCGGAGAGCCGTCTGGCGACATATCCATGATCCCGCCCCAACTGCGCAGCACCCGCGCCTTGCCAATGGCAGGCATCAAGGTCATCGCAGCCTCCATCACCTGTTCCTTGCCCGGCAGATTGCCGCGCGCCGCGTAAGAGGCGTAGAAATCCAGATCACCGCCAAACACCAGCCCGCCCTTGTCGGATTGCGAAATGTAGAAATGGCTCATCCCGAAGGTGACCACATGGTCGATGAACGGTTTGAGCCCTTCGGTCACGTAGGCCTGCAAGATATGGCTTTCGATGGGCAGGCGCATACCTGCCATTTCAGCCACTTGGCTGGATCGGCCTGCCGCCACCATCGCCACCTTTTTGGCACGAATAGCCCCGCGCGTGGTTTGCACCCCGGTGACTTGGCCATTGGAAATATCGATCCCGGTGACTTCGCAATTCTGGATCAAATCAACGCCGCGCTCATCCGCCCCGCGCGCATAGCCCCAGGCCACCGCGTCATGGCGTGCTGTGCCGCCGCGCGGATGATAGAGCCCGCCATAGATCGGAAAGCGCGCCGTGTCGAAATCAAGGTAAGGCAGCATCTTGCGCAGCTCGTCACGCCCCAGAAGATGCGCATCATCCCCCTGATTACGCATGGCATTTCCGCGTCGCACCGCTGCGTCACGCTGGCCGTCAGAGTGAAAGAGATTGATGATCCCACGCTGGGAATGCATCACGTTATAGTTCAGCTCTTGCTCCAAGCCTTCCCATAATTTCATGGAATGGCTGTAGAATTCGGAATTGCCCGGCAGATAGTAATTGGCGCGTACAATGGTCGTGTTACGACCAACATTGCCACCGCCCAGATAGCCCTTTTCCAGCACAGCCACATTCGTCAGCCCATGCTCTTTGGCCAGGTAAAACGCCGTGGCCAGCCCATGACCACCGCCGCCAATGATCACGATGTCATATTCGGTTTTGGGATCAGGGTTGCGCCAATGCGGGGACCAGCCTTTGTTGCCGGTCAACCCCTCTTTGAGCACACGCCATCCCGAAAACCGCATCCTGATCTCCCACGAAAAAGCAGGGCCAATCAATCAGCCCTGCCTTGCAGTATCAATGCGGTTTATCGTCCAACCCTTGCTTTTTGCGACAATGTTTGTCGCTATCAGCCATTGCTCCAGACGATTTTCGGGGCAAAGCGCGGGCGGGTGAAACCGTAATTGTAGAACAGGCTTTCCTCGTTCAGACCGGGCACCTCAAAGGGTGGCACATAATCTGTTGCGGTTTCCACAACGATCACGCGTTCATTGTGCAGCAGAGTCGGAAGACGTTCTTCCATTGACCGCAGTTGCCAAGTCTTCAACCGATCAAAGTCGCCGCGTGTCTTGGACCATTCCGAGATGTATTTGCTTTTCTTCGCATTGTAACGCACCAGCGTCACACGCAAGGAATACGGCCCCTCGGAACGGGTCAGGTATTCGAGCAGCTCCACCATGCCATCAAGATACGCATTATCGATCGGATCCGTCTCGCGCGAGATCGCGTCAGAGATCGTGTAGGCGGCCTTGACGTTCAGGCTTTTGTAGCGAAACGCATCATGGAATGAGAACGTCGCGGCCAGAACAGTCAGCATCAGCGGCAGGAACAGCACGGTTTCGATGGCAACGTTGCCCTGTTCGTCTGCGGCAAAAGCCTTGAGGCGGTTTTTCAGCATCTTCAACATGGCTCTTACCTCGGTTCCTGGACAAAGGCGGATGTCACGATGAGCTGTGCATAGCCGTAGTCGTCCAAATTAAGTTCCTTGCCAATCGCGGTGGTCGGCATCATCGGCTTGTATTTCAGGCAGGCACGGATCAGCATCAGCTGGTTGTCCTGGCCGTGAACAAAGTTGCGTACCGGGCGTGGGTCTTCGGCGGCGTTCTGACAATCGGTGTCATTGGGGGCCGTCGCGTTAAAGTCACGCGGATCAACTTGCACCATTTCCAAACGAAGGTTGCTTTCGCAGGCGTCCAGAACGGTGGCCTCTTCGCAGATCTTGGTGCGCACTTCGGAGTAATCCGGGATATGCCCTGTTGCCAGGCGGATCTCGCGGGTTGCTAAGTCGACACCTCGTTCCAACATCGCATGGCGCAGGTTGATATAGGCAATCTCAACCGCTGCGGCGAGGATCAGGAAGAATACTGTAAAGTAGACAGCGAATTCGACTGTTGCGTTACCATCTTCTTCCTTCTGGAAGCGCCGGGTGAGCTGTTTGATAGAACACATCATTGGATCAACCTCAGGCTATTGATTTGGCGGGCAATGGCGTGGAAGGTTTCGGTGATTTCAACACCTTCAACGTCAAAGTAGTGGGAGTCCGAGGACGCGCAGTCTTGCATCGCGGCCTGGCCACCTGCTGGGGCCTCAAAGCCGATGGCAAAGACAACAATGCCCTTTTGTTTCGCGGCGTGGCAGATATCAGCCAGACGTTCATCCGCGGAGGAGCCATTCACGATTGCCTCATAGGCATAGTAAACATCCCAGTAGGTTCCGTTGGACACCCAGCCATCATAGTACGGCTTTTCGTACATCTTCTTGGCGACGGCCTTGGTGCCAAAGCGGGCAAACAATTCGGCATTGGTCATGCGGCGTGCGTTGCTGCCACCATCCGGGGTGCTGCGATAACGGTAGTTCCAGCTATAGTCCTTGTAGCGATGCCAGAAATACTTGTCGTTACTGGTGCCGGAATGATCCTGCACGATCAGCGAAAAGCGGTCATCACTGGTGCTAGAGGTGCCACGGTCATCAATCCAGACATCGGACATGCCGTATTTGTGGTGGTATTTCAGATCATACTGAGTGGTGTTTTCACCATCCGTCATAACCACGACAAACTTGATCGCTTCGGGATCTTCGTATGGGGCCGGACGGTTGGATGCCGCGTCAGCAACCAGTCCATCAGTCGCCATGGCGGCCACGGCAGGCTGGCTGGCCGGGTCAAGCAGCGCCACGCCCCATTTTACCCCAAGGTCAATCGCCGTATTGCCACCCGCGCTCAAGGCATTGATGTGGTTTTTCAGCGTGGTGCGATCAGAGCTGTGCACCATCATCGCCCCTTGATCACCGGTTTTACACCAAGGGCTGGAAATCGACGACGTGGATTGGCTGGACGAATAGGGATCAAAGTGACCCAAACGCTCGATAGCGACACTCGGGTTGATCGCAACCGTGTCAAAGGCGTTCGCGGGGAACGTCCCGCAGTTCGAATAGGTGTGCAGGCTATCCAGCGTCCAGTAATTCGCCAGGGTGGACCCCAGGTTCACCGTCGCATTGTAAGGCACAACCGAGATTGTGGTCAGGCCGGTATCGGTCACCTCGTCCTGAATCACGGTGTCGACAAACTCTTTCGCGGCAGACCGCATGTTTTCGATACGGGTCCCGCCCATAGAGCCGGAAATATCAAGAACCATTGAGATTTCAACGTTCGAGATTTTCTCTTCGGCAACCGAATGGCCAGGCGCTGTCAGCGTGTCAAAGCCAGACATGTGCAGGAAGATCGTGTCCAGATCCACAGAGCCAGAGGCCGTAACCGTTCGATAGTTCATCCCCTGATCGACTTGGACATCTGCCAGGACCTCTGCCAGACCTGCCTTGGCCATATAGTCATTCACGACTGCCACGGGGTCTTGTTCCTGATCCAGGTCGGCCGCAGCCAGCACGGCGCGGTCAAGCGTGCCCTGCATTTTGGCACGGGTCGCTTCGAAACGCATGATGTCCACAGATGCCCCTGTGATCGTCAGGATCAGCACCAACATGAACACCGAAAAGATGGTGACGTTACCATCTTCCTGCTTTGCGAAGCGGTTTGTGATCGCATATGTGCTAGACATGGCGTTCTCTCCTTCACTGGCCACGGATTTCTTCCGGGGTGTGAACAAATGGTTAATTAGGCATTCGGACAGAAATGGGGCGCGTTCCTGACGAAAGCGGACCCATTTCGCGAAGGTTTCCCCTAAAAAGGGTGTAAAACTGCCTTGTTTCGCGCTTTTTGCCCCGCGCTTTACATCACCTTGGATATTTTCATGGGCAGGGTTTGGCGCTTGCGGAACAACCGGATCGGCCGAAAAAAACATCACATCGCCGCCGGCAAATGCCAGTTTCGCCCCGCGATTTTGGCCAGAATGCCCGGGCTCTCGGCCCGTGTGCTGCGCCCACGACTCGCAGCTCTGGCCGCAGAAACACCCTGCGGATTTTAACAACGTCACTGAATAAGTCGGTTTGAGCCGGTCTGTGCCCCCTGCTATGACCTGCGCCCTGTGACTTGTCTCAGGTAGCATTTTCCTATTCCCTAGTTCCAAGAGCCTTGCTGTGGCTCCTGATTGCAGGGGTTAGGATTAGTTAGGCATTTGGTTACCAACGGGATCGAAATGTGGCGGGAAAGCGGCCTCTATCGTTAATTGGATAAAAACCTTATTCGAATGAGACGCACCCGGCCCCGGTGACGGGCCATCCATCACGTCATATGCGCCCAGGGCCGGAAATTCGTGACTTTCAGGTTTGGATTACCCAGCTCCCAAGCAAGGACCTTTATAGATGGTATAAAAAAAGGGCCCGAAATAAGGCCCTTTTGGAGTTTGGAATGATGCCGGATCAGAGGCCTTTGGCCTGATAGCTCTTGGCGACCTTTTCGATGGCCACGATATAGGCCGCTGTTCGCAGATCGCTGACATCATCGCGTGAATGCCAGACCTCGCGCATGGATTGGTAGGCGATCCGCATGGTGTCATCGAGACCAGAGCGCACCAATTCAAGCTCATCCGCGCCTTGCAGATACTTTTCCTTGAACTTGGGGTTCAAGGTCCAAGCCTCGCCCATCGCCTCGTCTAGGCGTTCCAACTCATCAATGACAAGCTGGTGGCGCGCCTCTTCCTGGCGGCGCTGCATCCGGCCAAAACGAATATGGCTGAGATTTTTGACCCATTCGAAATAGGACACTGTCACACCACCGGCATTGGCATACATATCCGGGATGATCACCACGCCTTTGTCGCGCAGGATTTCATCTGCACCAGCGGTGACCGGACCATTGGCCGCCTCGATGATCAGCTTGGTCTTGATACGATCTGCATTGGACAGGTTGATCACCCCCTCCAGCGCCGCCGGAATAAGAATGTCACAGTCTTCTTCCAGAACAGTGCCGCCATCGGCCGTGTGATTGGCACTTGGGAAGCCGGTCACACCGCCATGTTTGACGATCCATTCGCGGACCTTTTCCACATCCAGACCTTCGGAACTGAACAGCGCGCCGTCATGTTCAATGATACCGGTGATAATTGAGCCGTCTTCCTCCTGAAGAAACTTGGCGGCGTGATACCCCACATTGCCAAGCCCCTGAACGATGACACGCTTGCCTTCAAGGCTTCCGGTCAGACCGGCGGCGGCCTTGTCTTCTTCGTGGCGGAAGAACTCGCGCAGCGCGTATTGCACGCCCCGCCCCGTTGCTTCGACTCGGCCCGCGATGCCACCGGCATTCAGCGGTTTGCCGGTCACACAGGCGCGCGCGTTGATATCGGTGGTGTTCATGCGCGCATATTGATCGGCGATCCAGGCCATCTCGCGTTCGCCCGTGCCCATATCCGGTGCGGGCACGTTCTGGGACGGGTTGATCAGGTCACGTTTGGCCAGTTCATAAGCGAAACGCCGGGTGATCTGTTCCAGCTCATGCTGATCATATTGGCGCGGGTCCAGACACAAGCCGCCCTTTGAACCACCAAACGGTGCCTCAACCAGCGCACATTTATATGTCATCAGCGCTGCCAGCGCCTCAACCTCATCCTGATCCACCGCCGAGGCAAAGCGAATGCCGCCTTTGACAGGCTCCATATGTTCGGAATGCACGGACCGATAACCGGTAAAGGTTTGGATCTGACCACGCAGGCGCACGCCAAAGCGCACCATATAGGTCGCGTTGCAGACGCGGATCTTCTCCTCAAGACCCGGCGGCAGATCCATCAACGCCACAGCGCGGTTATACATTAGGTCTACGGATTCCCGAAACGTCGGTTCGTTAGCAGGTATTACTGACAAGGCACCCTCCCTCCTCTTAGGCGGACCAACCCGAAATTTTTGAACTTCGCGTCATCCTAGAAATGAGTGAATGAGAATCACGTTAACGCCACAATGTTTTTTCGCCACCTCTTTTTCGACAGATTCTCAACAGGAAAACTGTACCGAAGAGGTGGGATTGTCCGCCCACCGGAAACAAAGCCATCAAAATACCGGTTAATGTTTTGATAACTATGTAAAAATCGAGGAAATTGCAGTTCAAAACGCCCAAATTTGGCCATCTTGAAACGTCATAAACGATCCAACGAAACGCGTATTGCATGAGTGTATTCCCGGCTGCCCCGGAAGGAAGGTACGAAATGCGGATCAAGACAAAACTGAAATCTGCGACTTGCGGCATGATGAGCCGCTTTCGTCAGGATCAAGACGGCGCGATGTCCTATGTCGCTGTCGCTGGTGCCCTGGTGATGATGGTGTTTGGCGGTATCGGGATCGACATGATCCATGCCGAACTGAAACGCAACAAGGTGCAAAACACCCTGGACCGCGCTGTTCTGGCCGCTGCAAGCATCGATAACACGCTGGATCCGGAATTTGTCGTTCAAGAGTATTTTCGCGCGATGAACATGTCAGACGCTTTGGGCACGGTCGCTGTTGACCAAAGCCTGAATTACAAGCGCGTCACCGCCGATGGTTCCATGTCCATGCCCTCGAACTTTATGAGCCTTTTGGGCGTCAACACGCTTGAGGTTGAAGGGTTGGCCACTGCCGAACACGGGCTGACCAAAATCGAAATTTCCCTGGTTCTTGACGTCTCCGGCTCCATGGGCGGTAACAAGATCGAACAGCTGCGCAGCGCCGCAAAAGAGTTCATTGACCTGATGTTGCCCGCCGAGGATGCCGGCATGGTGTCAATCTCGGTCATTCCTTATAATGCTACGGTGAACTTGGGGGATACAATTGCCCCGTATTTCACGCTGGATGATACGCATGACTATTCCAGCTGTGCGACGTTCAACACCGCCGACTTCAACTCGACCGCGGTGGACCCGAGCACCGAACTGGCTCGCCTCGGGCATTTTGACCCCTACAACTCCAGCACAAGCGGTGGCGAAATCGCCAGCCCTTGGTGCCAGACCGGCACGACCAGTGCGATGATGGTACACAGTTCGGATGCAGCCGCGCTGAAAGCCCATATCGACACGTTCAACGCGGGTGGTAACACAGCGATTGACCTTGGTATGAAATGGGGCGCAGCTTTGCTTGACCCTGCCGCGCGGCCCGCCGTGCAAGCGATGTCGGTTGCAGGCTTGGTCTCAGCCGATCATTCCAGCCGGCCTGCCGCCTATAATGACACCGAGACGCTGAAATTCGTTGTGGTCATGACCGATGGTCAAAACACGACCCAGTTCGACCTGAAATCGCACTATAAATACGGTTTGTCCGAAGCCTGGGTTGATACACGCGGCACCGAAACCCGCAGCGATGACCGCTATTCGATGCGCGTGCAGGACAATGCCGGTGACAATAACGACGTCTTTTATTGGCTGCGTATGAGCGGCAATCCAATTGGCGCACGTTATCACAACAAACCCGATGGCCCTGCCAACCCGAATGGCGATCGTGTGTACCAGATGACAAATGCCGAGCTTTACTCGCGCTTTTCCATCGCCTCGGTTGCATCCAACTTTTACTATCGCCCCTACGCAGACGGTTACCTGCCATATAGCGACTACTATGACGCGTATTATGGCTATGAGGCGACAGTCAGCGGCGGCCAGGCCAATAGCAACCTGTCCACTGTTTGCCAGGCTGCCCGCAATAACGGTGTCGTTGTGTACTCAATCGGTGTGGAAGCGCCCCAGGCTGGCCTGGACGCCATGCAAGACTGCGCCTCGTCACCAGCCCACTACTTTGACGTATCTGGCAGCGACCTAAGCGACACCTTTTCGTCAATTGCCCGTTCCCTCCAAATGCTGAGGTTGACCCAATGACCCGTTTTCTGAGTTCCCACCTGACCCGCTTTCGCAAAGAAGAAGACGGTAATGCCGTTGTCCCCTTTGCCCTTTGGATGCCGGTCTTCCTCGCGCTGATCCTGTCCTCGATCGAATTGGGCACGGTGACCATCCGCCAAACCGCGCTGGAACGCGCCATGGATGACACCGTTCGCGACATCCGTCTTGGCGCTGTCTCGGACCACAATGCGATCAAGCAATCGATCTGTGATGGCGCGGCGGTTCTTCCTGGCTGCATGGATACCTTGCATCTGGAAATGGTGTCTCTGGACATGCGCAACTGGGGCGGAGTGATTAATGCGGCTGATTGCGTTGATACATCCCTGCCCGTGACGCCCAACCGCGCCTTTACCAATGGCGGGTCGAACGAAATGATGTTCCTGCGTGCCTGTTACAAGTACCAGCCGATCACCCCAGCCGGAACAATCAGTTCCAGCCTGGCCAAGGATGCCGAAGGCTTTACCGCCTTGGTTGTAGCTTCTGCCTTTGTGCACGAACCGTCGTAAGGAGTGACACCATGTTCACCAATCTGAACGCCCGCATGCGCCAGTTCCGTCAGGATGACCAAGGCTATATCTCGGTTGAGGCGATGATTGTTTTGCCGGTTCTGCTTTGGGTCTTTGCCGCTGGCTGGGTCTACTTTGACGCCTTCCGTCAGCAAAGCGTCAGCCAAAAGGCCAACTATGTCATCGGCGACATGATTTCGCGCGAAACATCCCCGATCAGCGGAACCTATGTCACCAATGCCCGCAAATTGCTGCGTGAGTTGACCAAAAGCTCGGGCAATGAAAGCGACCTGCGCCTGACCGTTGTGCAATATGACGGCAACACATCCAGCTGGAATGTGGTCTGGTCCAAGAAACGTGGCAATCAGACCGTGCTCAACAATGGTGGCCTGTCGGATTACGCAGATAAACTGCCCACCGCCAATGGTGGCGAGCAGCTCATCATGGTCGAGACATGGGACATGCACGAACCCATTTTCGATGTCGGTCTGAGCGACTTTGAGATCCACACCTACAGCTTCACGCGTCCGCGTTACGCTCCGCAGGTCGTGTTCTCGAACAGCTAGGGTCTGGACCCTAGAATAAGGGCCGCGCTTGGATCCAAGCGCGGCCTTGTTTTATTCTTCGGTGGGTTTGGTGATTTTCATCGTGATGATATCCGCCACCGGTTTGGTTTCCGCCCCCGAGGTCACGCCGCCAACAGCGACCCGTTTGCCCAGACGCCACCACAGCCCCGGATGCCAGGCCTTTGGCATTGGCTCTTTGAGAAAGATGACAAAGCCGTTCGACGGTTTCATCGCAAACGCCCCGCGATCCACCTTGGCAATCTGATCAATCCGCGCCAGCACGTCGCCTTCGCTGTCAATCAACGCCTCGTCGGTCAGGATCAATATGCGCGAGGTCGCCTGCCACAGCATCTGCGAAGTCCAGAGCGCGAACAGCCCGCAAACAATCAAAAAGCCCAGCCAGACCGGATTTTGGGGCGGGGTGGCAAAGGCCAGATACAGCATCAAGGCCCCAAGGGCCAACATCGCCCCGGTGCCGATCACCCGCCTGCCCGAAGAGGCCTTGATCCGTGCCAGTTCCTTGTCGCTCATCGCTATCCCCTCTGCCAGACCAACCTGCCCATCGCAGCGGTCCCGTTCCAAAGGGCAATACGCGCAAACGGGCGCGGGGTGAAGCCTGATCAGGTTGGCACCACCCGGATTTGCAGGGCTTTGGGGCCACGCACGGATAGTCCGGGCTTGTATTCGGGGTCTTGCGCCAGCTCGATCTTGGCAAAACGGCGGTTCAACGTGGAAAAGATCACATCCATATCCAGAGCTGCCAGATGGTTGCCCAGACACAGATGCGCGCCTTTGCCAAAGGCAATATGGCGGTTGGGGCTGCGGGCTATGTCAAACTGATCGGCCTGTTCAAAGGCCTCAGGATCGCGATTGGCCGCACCATAAAGCAAGCCAAAACGCGTGCCCGGCGCAAAACTCTGCCCCGCCACCTCGCAAGGCTCGGTCGCGATGCGATGGAAATAGGGCAGCGGGCTTTCATAGCGAAACATCTCTTGCACGGCAGTGGTGATCAGCTCCGGTTCGGCCCGCAGTTTCTGGTACTGATCGGGAAAGCGCAGTAGCGAATGCATCCCCGAGCCGAGCACATCAATGGTCGACCCATGCCCCGCCATCAGGATCAACATCGCCGTCGCGATCAGCTCATCTTCGGACAACCGCCCAGCATCGCGATGACGCATAAGCTGGGTCAACAGATCCTCTTGCGGTGCCTTTTGCCGTTCGGCCACCAGGTCGAGCAGGTACAGATAAAACTCTTTGGTCGCTTGCTCGGCCAGGGCCTTGTCATCATCATCCCGGCCAACATCAAAGAAACGCACGACATTTTCCGACCAGACGCGCAGTTGCGGGCAATCCTGATCCGGCACGCCCAGCAAGCGGCCAATGATATGACCGGGCACATGGGCGGCGAACTCTTCGATGAAATCAAACTCGGACTGGTAGCGAAGCCCGTCCAGTTTGCTGGCCACAAAGGTCTGAATGGCCTGTCTTTGCCGCGCGATCATCGCACGGGTGAATTCCTTGAAAACCAAGGTCCGCAGCCGGTGATGGGTCTCCCCTTCGCTCTCCAACAGGTTGGTCTGCACAAAGCGTTCGTGATGTGGCATGTCATGCCAATTGCGCTTGTGCTGTTCGGCGCGGCGCTCTTCCTCGCTTTGCACATCGTCCAGACTGCGCACCATTTTGCGATCCGTCGCCACGCGCTGCACATCCGCCATGCGGCTGAGCAGCCAAATGTCCTGTTCCGCATAATAAAAGGGCTCGTGCTGCGCCCGCAGCTCGGCATAAACCGCGTAAGGGTCGCGGGCGAATTCAGGTGATAGCGGATTGAAAACAAAAGGTTGGGTCATGGCGGGGTCTTTCTGCTCAAGACCCGCAGCCTGAGCCAAGATGATCGCAGGCTCAACCCCCTTTCAACACAACCTCAGCGCCTCGTGCTGGCGGCTCTTCATCCACCAATTCCTGAGGGAAGCCATCGGCCAACACGCTGACACCCGCGGCCTCTTCGAGCCGTTCAATCATACGATCCGATTGCGCCCGCTCACCATAGCGTGCCTGCCCGTCTTTCATCATCGCAATGATCTGTGGGGACAGTTCCAAAGGCACATCATGTGCCTCAGCAAGTTGTTGAAAAAGCCCGATATCCTTGAGCACAAGGTCCATGGCAAAATCAACGTCGCGCGAGCCGGACAGGATCAATTGGCTTTCGGTTTCGTGCACAAAAGAGTTGCCCGAACTGATGCGGATCGCCTCGTAAGTCGTGGCCAGGTCAAGCCCCGCTGCTTTCATGGTCGTCAGCGCTTCGCAGAGCGTGAGCAAGTTGGCGGTGGCGAGGTAGTTGGTCATGACCTTGAGTTTCGAGGCCGTGCCGATCTCTCCGGTGTGCAACACGTTGCGGCCGAGGATGGTGAGCAGGGGGAGGACCGTTTCAAAGGCGGCGCGCTCGGCGCCGGCAAAGATCGAGATATTTCCGGTCGCGGCACGGTGGCAACCGCCGGAAACCGGGGCCTCGACAGCCGTGGCTCCGGTGGCAGCAACACGTTGAGATTGCTCAATAATCATCTCTGGATCGGTGGTCGACATCTCGATCCAGATCTTGCCGGGGCCCATGTGTGGGAGCATCTCGGACAGGACAGATTCCGAGGCGGCGGGGTTGGGGAGTGAGGTGATAACCACCTCATTTTGCTGCATAATTTCCGCGGCAGATTTTCCATCTGTCGCACCACGAGAAACGAACTCGGCCACGCGAGATTCGTCGAGATCGTAAACGTCTAGCACCTTGATATTATTCAGCAAATTGCCAGCCAACTTACCGCCGACGGCACCTAATCCGATGAAACCTGTTTTCATGTCATCCTCCCCTTTTCGAGCAGGTTGGCGGGATTCCGAGGGCTTGACCATTCTGTTCGCGACAAGGGATTGTCTTTTTTAGACAAGGGGTTACGGTGTTGCCATGGCTCAGATTTACTTTGATACACCGACCGGGGTTTTTAGTGTCACCCAAGAGGGTGACGCGATTGTCAGAGCCGGGTGGAATAGCGTGCAAGCTATTGAAAGCACGCCCCTTTTAGAGGAGGCCAAGGCGCAGATCCTGGCCTATTTTGCCGGGGAATTGGAGGTTTTTGACCTCGCCCTAAAGGTTAACGGCTCCGATTTTCAGCGTCAGGTCTGCGAGGTGATGTCTGCTATTCCTTTCGGGGAAACAAGGACTTATGGCGAGATTGCTCAAGAGATTGGGGCCCCGGCTCAGGCGGTGGGTGGGGCTTGTGGTGGCAATCCCATCCCGCTGATCATCCCGTGTCATCGCGTGCTGTCAGCCTCTGGTTTAGGCGGATTTTCAGGCACTTACGGGGTTGAAACCAAGGTCGAGCTGCTGAAACACGAAGGCGCGGCGAGCCTGTTGATCTGACCCAGTTTTAAGAGGGCGCACGGTGGGGGGTAACGGGCCGGGCGCTGAATGGGCAACAGGGCAATCAGTACAAAACGCCGCGCGTTTGGGGGAGATTTCCCCCTGCCCTTTCGCCCCCAATCCGGGGCCCCGGAGCAAACCGCCCACCCAATCTGTCCGATTCTGCCCGAATTTGGGAGAGATTGCCCCCTCCGCTGAATTCACCGCACAATTAGATGGTAAATTCTGGTTAAACTCTGTTGACGAACGCCGTTGAGCATCGGCAGCCCCCTTGCCAATAGCATCTGTTGATGCCCCAGATTGAGCCCCTACCCGAAAATAGATCATACATATTTGCATTATTCTGTCTTATAGGACAAACTCCATACTCAAACGCCACATGGCGTTAGGCGATTGGATGGCGGCCTTCCCCTGGCGAATGGATGTCGAAAAGCGCAGAACCCTTGGACCGAGCAGCGAGAAAGCCATGTCAACTCTAGCCCCAAAACGCAAAACCTTGGTCGTTGAAGTCCGGGACAAGCTGAAAGAACAAATAACGTCAGGCGATTATCGTCCGGGCGACCGGCTGCCAAGCGAAGCCAGCCTCACCGAAGAACACGGCGTGTCGCGCACTGTGATCCGCGAAGCAATTGCATCGCTGCGCGCCGACGGGCTGGTGGATTCGCGTCGTGGTGCCGGGGTCTTTGTGATCGAACCGGTCAACCCGCCCATCATGCCGTTCCAAAGCGCCAACCCTGAACAATTGTCATCCATGATTGAGCTTCTGGAACTGCGCACCGCGATCGAAGTCGAGGCAGCAGGCCTGGCTGCCATCCGTCACAGCCCGGCGCAAGAGGAAAAAATCCTCAAGAGTTTAAAGCACTTGGAAGAGTTGACCGACACGGATGCATCGACCCATGAGGCGGATTTCGCCCTGCATCTGGCCATTGCCGAAGCATCAAACAACAAGCGTTTTGCCGATACATTATCCATGCTTGGCGCGACCATGATCCCGCGCCATGCCTTGCATCCGACCGAAACGCCAGTTGCTCCGGAATACACGGCCCTGCTGAAACAAGAGCATCGCGACATCGTTTATGCTGTTCTGGACGGTGATGAAGATGGCGCAAGACAGGCCATGCGCATGCATCTGAAGGGCAGCCAAGCCCGCTATAAGAAATTGCTGCGGGACTAGGGTCAGGACTTGAATTCTTGTCATCCAGATACCGCCCCCGGATCGCTTGCGATCCGGTTCGCGCCCGACCCCGCCCCCAGGGCGGGCGCGAATTCGGCTCAACGTTTCAACAAGATACGCAGTTTCCTGATGCCACCACCCGTTTGCCAAGGTTGGACGCGCCCACCCTCGGTGCCGGGCGCGAACCTGTGTGGTTGCTATTTACCTAAGTAGTAGACTTCAGTTCCTGGTGACGAGAGACAGGACTTGAATAGCGCGCGGCATAGAGCAAAGCGAAATTGACTTCACTCAAATTGTATGACAACCAGTATTATTAATACGACTTGATTTCAGAATCAGGTTCATTTTGTCATGCAAGAGGGCTCCATGCTGACCGTTGAAACCCGCCACGCCATTCATCCGGACCATGCCAAACAAATGGACACGGACACGCTGCGTTCCAATTTCCTGGCCGGAGGCCTGTTCGCACCGGGCGAAATTCGCCTTGTTTATACCCATTATGACCGGTTTGTTTTGGGCGGGGCCGTGCCAAATGGCGCGCCTCTGACCCTGGGCAAGGTTGAAGAAACCAAGACCGACACCTTTCTGGAGCGTCGCGAGATGGGCATCGTCAATATTGGCGAAACCGGCACGGTTTCTGCTGACGGGACAAGCTATACGCTGGCCAAGGGCGAGGTGCTGTATCTGGGCAAGGGCACGGGCGATGTGACCTTTGACGGTGCGGGCCGGTTTTACATCACCTCTGCCCCGGCGCATGAGAGCTTTCCCAACCGTCTGATCACGATGGATGAGTGCGAAAAGGTGGCGATGGGCGCGGCCGAAACCTCGAACAAACGTACGATCAAGATGTTCATCCACCCCAAGGTGATGGAGAGCTGCCAGCTGATCCTGGGCTATACCTCGCTGGAGGATGGCTCGGTCTGGAACACGATCCCGAGCCATATTCATGACCGCCGCATGGAGGCCTATCTGTATTGGGGCATGGATGAGGAAAGCCGTGTGCTGCATCTGATGGGCGAACCGACCGAAACGCGCCACCTGTTCATGAGCAATGAAGAAGCTGCGATTTCTCCGCCCTGGTCGATCCATTCCGGCGCAGGCATCGGCGAATACACGTTTATCTGGGCCATGGCCGGCGACAATGTCGATTATACCGACATGGACTTTATTCAACCGAAGGACATGAAATGAGCCGCTTTTCGCTTGAGGGGAAAAAGGCGCTGGTGACGGGCGCGAATACCGGGATCGGGCAAGCGATTGCGGTGTCTTTGGCCGCTGCAGGCGCGCAGGTTGTTTGCGGTGGGCGGCGGTCTTGTGACGAGACCATCGGCAAAATTCACGATGCGGGTGGCGCGGCGTCGGCCTTGATCATCGATTTTGCCGATCCGATGGCGGGTCGGGATGTGTTTACGGGCGCGGGATATGACATTCTGGTCAATAATGCGGGCATCATTCGGCGTGAGGACTCCGTGGATTTCTCGGAAACCGATTGGGACGATGTGATGGATGTGAACGCCAAGGCGTTGTTCTTTACCTGCCAGGCTTTTGCCAAGGAGGCGCTGGCGCAGGATCGCCAGGGTAAGATCGTCAATATCGCCTCTTTGCTGTCCTTTCAGGGCGGCATTCGCGTGCCGTCTTATACTGCGTCCAAACATGCGGTGGCCGGGTTGACCAAGCTGCTGGCCAATGAATGGGCGGCGCGTGGGATCAATGTGAACGCCATTGCGCCGGGCTATATTGCCACCAACAACACCGAGGCGCTGCGCGCGGATGAGGCGCGCAATCAGGCGATCCTCGAGCGTATCCCGGCGGGGCGTTGGGGTGATCCTGAGGATATTGCCGACACGGCAGTGTTCCTGAGCGCCCCAGCCTCTGATTATGTGCATGGCGCGGTGATCAATGTGGATGGCGGGTGGCTGGCGCGCTAAGGTCAGGCAAACGCAAAGTATGAGCCGGTGGGTCACGATTTGACCCACCGGCTTTTTGTTGGAGCACGGGAAAGGGGCGCAAGGCCCCTGCCCTAGGTTGGCCCCTAAAACCGATAGAGCTCGGCGGGGTTCTCGACCAAGGCCCGCTCAAGCGCAGCCCCCTCTGGCAGCCAGCCCAGCACAGTGTCCAGTAGGGCGGCGTCATCCGGGTAGTCTTCGGTCTTGGTGGCCATGTTATGGGGCCAGTTGGTTCCCCAGACGATCCGCTCTGGCGCGTAACGCGCGATTTCGCGGGCAAGCTCGGCGATATCGGGGTAATCCGGGCCGCCGCTGCGGGAGGATTCATAACAACCGGCGAATTTGAAACGCATCTTGCCGCGATCCAGCAGCCGCTTGATCGTGGCCACATGGCTGTTGGTGATGCCGGAGAAGATCTTGCCGTGGTGATCCAGAACCCAGTCTGATTTCAACGAAGCCAGCCGAGGCTCCAGACGTGGCAAAGCAGAGCCGTCAAATTGCACCGCCATCATCCAACCGGCATTTGCGGCAATCGCGTCGATCTCTTCCAGACGATCAAGGCCAATGGCCCCGCCCGGCAGGTCCATGATGCGCGCGCCGACAATGCCCTGCGCGCTAAGCGCCTCAATCTCGGCATCAGAGACATCGGGCGTGATGACGGCCACGCCGCGCGCAACTTCACCCATCTCTTTCATACAGGCCAGCAGACAAGCATTGTCGGCCTGATGCGCATTGCCCTGGGTGATCACCACACGCTCAATGCCCAACCAGGACATGACCTTGCGGTACATCTCGGGCGTGGGCAGGGGCGCGGGCGGCAGTCCGGGGCCGCCCTCGACCGCGGGGAAACCGGCGACATACATATGCATTTGCGTGTCCACAGCGCCCTGCGGCAACCGGGTTTTCGCGGGCGCGCCCGCCAGCGTGCGATCAATCATTTCTAATCCCTTGGCGCGAAGTCGCGCAATGCGTCGCGGTTGATTTCGATGCCGAGCCCCGGCCCATCGGGGACGTGAACCCAGCCGTTTTCATGTTCAATCGGAGAGGTGACAATGGCCTGACGGAACGGGTTATGGGTGCGGTCGAACTCCATGATCGGTGCAACAGGAGCGGTGCGCACCGGGTCGGGCACCATCGAGGACAGGAATTGCAGCGCCGCCGCAATCTGCACAGCGGTGCCCCAGACATGCGGGACCACGCGCACCCCATAGACCGAGGCGAGATCGGCGACCTTTTTGGCTTCGCTAAAACCGCCAACGCCGCAGAGATCCGGCTGGATGATGTCCACCGCGCGGCTTTCCAGCGCCTCGCGATAGCCCCAGCGCGTGTGCCAAGTCTCGCCCGCCGCCAGAGGCAGCGGCTGGCGCGCGCGCACGTCGCGATAGGCCGAGAGCTGTTCGGGCAGGACCGGCTCTTCGAACCAGTCAATATCAAATTCTGCAGCCGCCTGGCCAAGCTTGATCGCCTCAGCCGCGGTGTAGCCGTGATTTGCATCGATCATCAAACGCCAGGTCGGACCAATGGCCTCGCGCACGGCCTTGATGACCCGCAGGTCTTCGGCCACGTCAAAGCCGATCTTGACCTTCATCCGGTCAAAACCCGCCTCGGCATGGGCCGCCATTTCAAGGGCATTGTCCTGAACACGATCAACGCCATCACGTTTGAAACTGCCCGTCGCATAGGCCTCGATCCGGTCATGCCAGCGCCCGCCAAGCAGGGTGGAAATGGGCGCGCCAAAATGCTTGCCCTTGATGTCCCAAAGCGCGATGTCGATGCCCGACAGTGCTGTGACGGTCAGGCCGCGCTGCCCCTGATCGCGCAGCGCATTGTAACAGGTCGCCCAGAGCTTTTCGGTTTCCAGCGGGTTTTGCCCGATCAGAAACCCCTTATAGGCGTCAACCACCGCCGCATTGGGCCGCGCAGGACCAAGGCATTCGCCCCACCCTATGGTGCCATCGTCACAGATGACCTCGACCAGCACATGGCTACGCTTGTCAAACCGCATTGAGGCGCTTTCGAACGCGGTTTCAAGCTGGTGCTCGAGCAGATGGGTTCGGATATCGGCAATCTTCATAACGATCCTCTCGGCGGTCGCTGGGGGCGCTGGCTCTTTGGGGGCAGCCCCTTAGGCCGCCGTTTCCATGATCTTGAGCAAAACACCCTCTTCTTCCTTGGACAGGTCGTCAAGCGGCGCGCGCACGGCACCGGCATCGAACCCTGCCAAGCGCACCCCGGCCTTGATCGCGGAAACAGCATAGCCCTTGCGGGAGTCGCGCAGCTTCATGAAAGGAAAGAAGAAATCGTTCAGGATGGTTTCACAGGTCTCGTGATCTCCACTGCGCAAGGCCGTGTAAAAACGATTGGCCAGAGCCGGAACAAAGTTGAACACAGCCGAGGAATAAGTGGTGAAACCGACGCCAAGATAGGCCTCGGCAAAGAGTTCTGCGGTGGGCATCCCGCCGAGATAGGTCAGGCGGTCGCCCATCTTGGCCGTCACCTGACGCATCTTGCCAATATCGCCCGATCCGTCCTTGAACCCGACCAGGTTCGGGCAGGCGTCACAGAGCCGCGCCACGGTGTCGACCTCAAACTGGGAATTGTCGCGATTGTAGATCATCACGCCAATATCAACCGCATCGCAGATGGATTTGATGTGGTTGAACAGCCCTTCTTGGGGCGCATCGATCAGGTAATGCGGCAGGACAAGCAGGCCGTCCGCCCCGGCCTTTTGCGCCGATTGACCGATCGAGATCGCAATCTCGGTTCCGTAACCACATCCCGAGACAATGGCCGTCTCGCCGGAGCTTTCCTTGGCCGCGGCGACAATCGGGGCGATCTCATCCTGCTGAAGAGAGAAGAATTCTCCGGTGCCACCGGCGGCAAACAAGACCGGGGCGTCATATCCGGCGAGCCATTCGATATGTTTTTGATAGCTGTCGCAGGCGAAATTCCCGTCTGCATCGAAATGGGTCACGGGAAAGGAGAGCAGGCCGGAGCCGAGGGCGGATTTGAGATGATCAGGAGTCATTTTAGTGTCTCTTCATTTATCATACTACTTGTATGATAACTTTCTATTTATGTCAATCGAAACGGGGCTTAGCCCAAGGTCCTCAGGTCGGCGGGCAGCACATCGGTCGGGATATTCTGGTAACAGACCGGTCGCAGGAAACGGCGGATCGCCAAAGTGCCCACGGAAGTCGCGCCAAAGTTTGTGGAGGCCGGATAAGGGCCGCCATGGACCATGGCATCGCAGACTTCAACGCCGGTCGGGAAACCATTGGCGAGGATGCGGCCAGCTTTGCGTTCGAGGATCGGCCTGATTTTGCGCGCAAATTCAGTGTCATTGGCAGACATATGCAGGGTCGCCGTCAATTGCCCTGGCAGGCTGCGCGCCACGTCGAGGACCTCTTGGGCATTGCTGGCGACGATCACCAGGCCGAGCGGGCCAAAGACTTCTTCGCTGAGCGCGTGATTGTTCAGCCAATCCTGCGCGGTTGTTTTGAACAGGAAGGGCTTGGCTTCGCGGGGGCCGCAGGCGGTTTCAAGAAGCGCCTGCACATTTGTATGACTTCCCATTTGCTCAGCGCCGCTGGCATAGGTCTGGGCCATGCCTTGGGTGAGCATGACCTGCGCGTCGGTCTGCGTCAGCGCTGCCAAGGTCGCGGCGATGAAACGCTCACCATCCTCGCTCGCCTGGACAACCGCGATGCCGGGATTGGTGCAGAATTGCCCGGCCCCCATTGTGAGCGAGCCAGCCCAGCCCTGCCCCAGCTCGTCCGCTTTGCTGGCCATGGCACCGGGCAGCATGAACATCGGATTCACAGAGCCGAGTTCACCAAAGAAGGGAATGGGATCGGGACGTTGGGCGCAGAGATCGAACAAGGCTCGGCCACCGCCAAGCGAGCCGGTGAAGCCGACGGCCTGAATCAAAGGGTGCTGGACAAGCGATTGCCCCACGGCCCGGTTACCGCCCTGAACCAGAGAAAAGACACCGGGATGGACGCCGCATTTCTGGATCGCCGCATGGATGGCCTCGGCGATGATCTCGCCGGTTCCGGGATGGGCGCTGTGGCCCTTCACCACAACCGGGCACCCCGCCGCCAGCGCCGAGGCGGTGTCGCCGCCCGCCGTGGAGAAAGCCAGCGGGAAGTTTGACGCGCCAAAAACGGCCACCGGACCAATCGGGCGCTGGATCATGCGCAGATCGGGGCGCGGCAGTGGCGCACGATCCGGCAAGGCGGCATCATGGCGTAGGTCGAGATAGTCACCTTGAAGAATATGGCTGGCAAATAGGCGGATCTGCCCGGTTGTGCGGCCACGCTCGCCCTGCAAGCGTGCCTCGGGCAAGCCGGTTTCCTGAGACCCAATCTGGGTGATGGCCTCGGCGCGGGCTTCGATCTGATCGGCAATCTCGTTGAGAAAGGCGGCGCGCTCTTCGCGGCTGGCATAGCCGTATGTCCAAAACGCCTCTTCTGCGGCCTGCGCCGCCTGATCCACCAGATCGACCGTGCCATGGCTGAATTCATGGGCTGAACCGGTCGCGGGTTCGGATTGAAACTTTTGCTCTGTGCTGACCCATTGGCCTGCAATCAGGTGCTTACCGTGCGGCGTGAAATCAGTCATCTTTGGTCTCCGTTACAATCGGCAGCTCTGGAAAAGTGCCGCCGTGGTAAACGTTCAGGGGGTCGTTTGGATCGGGGTTTGGATGGGCCTCTTGGACCTGCGCCACAAAATCCTCGGAATTGCTTTTGGGCGTCCAGCCGAGATAATCGGCGGCACTGTTGTCCCAAAAGCTGCGCGTGTTATTCGACATGCCATAGACAATCGGGCAACCCAGCTTGGGCGCGTGAAAGGCGGTCTGGCAAAAGCTGACAAAATCCTCATAGGACAGCCAGGTGGCCAGCATCCGGTGACTTTTTGGATAGTCAAAACAAGAACCGATGCGAAGGATCGCGGTTTCCTGGCCGAATTTGTCGAAGTACATCCGAGCCAGCGCTTCGCCATAGATTTTCGACACCGCATAGAGGCTGTCGGGGCGCGGTACGGCCTGCGCGTCAATCGTCTCTGACTGCGGATAGAAACCGACCACGTGGTTTGAAGAGCCAAACACGATGCGGGGATGGCCATGGGCACGGGCAGCCTCATAGAGGTTGTAGACGCCTTGGATATTGGCATCCTGGATCGGGCGGAAGGGACCTTCGATCGAATAGCCGCCCAGATGAATGATGCCATCACAGCCCGCAACGGCGGCGTTGACCGCATCAAAATCGTCGAGCGATGCGCAACAGTTTTCTTCATGTGGCAACAGGTTCTGCACCTCGCGACGGCCAGACACGACAACCGTGTCGGCCAGCTCGGACAAGAGCGGCCGGATGGCTGTTGCCATGGCACCGGTCGCTCCGGTCAGAAGAAGCCGCCTGAGTTTCTTAGGAGCAGCTTGGGGGGTATCAGTCATGTCTTTCGTCCATTGCGTCATGGGTAGAGTTGAACTCGCCGAGCCACGGAACGGTGTCCGCGACCGTTTCAAGGCCAAGCTTGGGGAGGTCAGGCCAGGCGGCGAGAAAGTGTGTGAGGTCAGCGGCGCAGGTCTGGTGCGGCCGGTAACGGGCGCGCCAATCGCCGGAATTGAGAGAGCCATCTGCCGCGTAGCCGGGGCCTGACCAATCATCCCAAGGCGCGGTGTGCGAGATATGCGCGCCAATCTGGCAATCGACCAAAAGGCATTTTCCGACCGAGAGAAGACTGTCTCGCGTCACGCGGCTTTGGCCACCGGCCAGCTTGTTGTCCGAGGCCAAAACGGTCTGATAGCTGGGATCAGGGGCCGTACCATAGGGGCTGGCCCGCACCCCTTCGAACCATTGCCGCCCCAGGCAGGATTGGCCGTTGCGGCCAAAATCCGCGCCATCATGGGTAAAGCGGCATTTGGCAAAGACAAACCCATAAGGCGTATCGATATGGGTGGCGGGCGCAACAACCCAAGAGCGGGCCTGTCGACTGCCAAGGGTGCGGATGGTGCAGGTTTCGAAAAACGCCGTGCTGTGGCCAAAGATAAAGTCGACATCGCCCTCGATATCGCAATTGGCAAAATAGGCTCGGTTGCGCTGACCGGGTGCCGGGGCCTGCAAATACAGCGTGTCCTGAAAGGATTTCAGGTGAACGTGCCGGGCACATAGCCGGTCTGCCCCGGCCAGATGCAGGGCGACGGCCTGATGCTGCCCCTGCGAATAGCGCCCAAAGTGATCGGGTTGCGCGCCCTTTGGCGCAGCCGCCTTGCGCGTGGCCTGATAGGTGTTGTGGATGGTGAGGTTGGACAAGGAGACCTCATCCGCCTCGATCCGCATGACGGCAGAGCGGTTGGTTCCCAGCCGCTCACCACAGGACATGCGGGCAAAGAGTGCGCGGGTCTCTGACCCAACATCCTCAAACTGCGCGGCGAAGGCGTTCAAGTATTCGGCAACCGGCATTTCCGCGTCGATATTGGCGGTGATCCTTGTGTCTTGCGGCGCGGCCCCTAAACCTCGAAACTCAAAGCTTAGGGGCGCGCCATTGGTCTTGGGGACATAGACCAATCCGGCATAGTCTCCCGGCATGATGGCGATGGTGACGGTTGTCCGATGGGCGCGGTTTGCCAAGGCGGATTCGATCGCGGCCTGGATTGTCAGGAAACTGTCCGTGCCAGCGCCATTCTGATCGACAAGCAGCACCCAATCCTCGGCCCCATCATCGGGTCTGGTTGGGTCCCAAACGGCCTGCCCCGCCGTGTTGCCCTGGACCAAAACGGTTTCGGGGCGGCATTGTGCAGCTTGTTCTTGCGACAGCATTGGGCGTTGCGCCACATGGCGCGCCGCCCAATAAGGCCGAAGAGAGGGTTGCGCCGCGCTCATCCCCTTAGCGCCCGGTGTTTTGCGCGTGCAAAAGCGAGGCCGCATAGGCCTTCATCATTGGGCCGACGCCCTTGGCATCATCCGCAACACGGTTTTCGCTGAGGTAATAGTCGGCACTGCCATCACGGAAGCGGCCTTCGAACCAGCCAAGCCCGGCGACTTCGCACATTTCCACCATGTGCAAGGCACCTGTTTCGTCGGGCTGCATGGCATAGGCTTCAAGGGCAGGCATCAGATCTGCGACGTCACCGTCAAAAAGGCCAAGATCCTTGGCGCGATAGAAGGCATAGACGAACATCGCCGAGGCGGATGTCTCGACATAGTTGCCCTCAAGATCCGGGCGATCCAGCACCTGAAGCCACAAGCCTTCTTCACCGCGATAGGACATGATGTCTTGCAACAGTTTCACGCTGCGCGCGCGCAAGGGGGCGAATTTTTCCGGGCCGACAAGCTCGGCCACGTCCACCAGCGCCATGACCAGCCAGCCCAGCGAGCGCGACCAATGCGCATGCGACGCCCCGGTTTCCGGGTTGCACCATGGCTGCATTTTGGCCTCGTCAATCGCATGGTGATAGAGGCCCGTGTCAGGGGCAAAGAGCTGGGTCAGGGCGGTGTCGAGCTGGGTCAGGCTGTCGTCAACCAGAGCGGTGTCACCGGTTTTTTGGCCGTATTCGATCTGGAACGGCTGCCCCATATAAAGGCCATCCAGCCAGATCTGCCACGGATAGCGCAGCTTGTGCCAGAACACGCCGCTTTTGGTGCGCGGATGGGTGCGCAACTGGCGCATCAGCAGGTGGCAGGCCTCGAGATATTTCGCATCCCCGGTGACCGCATGGGCCGTAAAGGCCGAGCGGCCGGGCAGGATATTGTCGATATTGTAATCAGACGGGTTATAGCCGGTGAGCGCCGTGCCGCCCTCTTCGACCTGACGCGAGATCCGCTCGATCATCAGATCCATCCAGGTCTGATCCCCGGTTGCCTGGGCCAAGAGGGTAAGCCCCCGGTAAATGCACCCATCTTCGTAACACCATCTCTTGCCCTTATAGGGCTGGTACTGATCCACGTAGGGTTTGAAAAAATCGGTGAGCATGCGTTTCACTCCTACGCGTGGGGGATCAAATCGACGGTACCGTCGATTTCAGCAAATTCGGACCAGATCGCGACATTGCACACCGGGGCGACACCATCGGCCATCAAAGGCACGCCGGGCGCGGCATCACTGTCGAAACTGATTTTGAAATCCTTGATGGTGATGCTGTGCACCGGGCGTTCCGGCAGGCCCAGCACCGCCACGCCAGCAATGGCGACTCCGGTTGCGGTCACCTGCTCGAGCGTGATGTCATGGACTTCGGGCGTGGTGTCATCCACAGCGGCGGGCGCGCGATCTTGAACCCAATCGTCATGTCCGTCCGGGTCACAAAAATAGAAGGCGTTGATGGCAAAGGGCGTTGGCACATCGCGCATGACCACATCGCGAAACGAAACGCGGGCGACCTTGCCCCCCCGGCCCCGGCGCGTTTTGATCCGCAAACCGCGATCCGTGCCAAGGAATTCACAGGCATGCACGGCAACATCGGTGATCTCGCCGCTCATCTCTGAGCCAAGCACAACGCCACCATGGCCGCGTTCCATAAAGCAATGGCGCACGGTCAAACGCCGTGTCGGTGCCAGGTGATCCACCTGCCCCGGCCCGCGCTTGCCCGCTTTGACCGCGATACAGTCATCGCCAACGGTAAAGTGGATGCCCGCCAGATCAATATCGGTGCAGCTTTCGGGATTGAGCCCATCCGTGTTGGGGCTGTCGGCCGGATTGATGATTTTCAGGCCAGCGCATGTGAGGCCGTCAATATGAAACGGGTGCACTGTCCAGCTGGGCGTGTTTTGGATTGTGAAACCGGAGAGCTGCACATTCTTGCCATAGGCAAGGAACAAGCCACGCGGGCGGCGCGCACCGTCTCGGGTTTCCTTGGGCCAATCCCACCAATCGCCGCGATCACCACCGCCATCCAGCGTGCCTTTGCCGGTGATGACCAAGTTGTCGCAATCAATCGCTGTGACCGGGGCTGCAAAGGCGGCCTCGGGCAGGCCTTCCCAGGTGCCGACCACGCGGCCTGTTTCATCACGGGGCTCAAGAATGGGCCAGCCAGACCGGTCGTGATCAGCAAAAAGGCTTGTGCCCTCGGGCAGATAGAATGTCATATCGGCCTTAAGAAAAATTGGCCGGGTCTTGAAGACCCCTTTGGGCAGAACCAGGGTGCCGCCCGCCGGAGTGGCCATGATCGCAGATTGCAGCGCGAAACTGTTGTCCTCGGCGTCTTCGGACAGGCCGAACGCGGCGGCCTCAACCTCGCCCGAACAGGCCGGAGTTGCGAAACCCAACACCTGGTCAGCCACCTGGAACCGATAAGAGACAGACGGTGCGAGACCTTCGATAAAAACGGGCGCTTGCTGCGTTGTTCCCGTTTCAACGGTGGTGCCATCCGCCTGAGACAGCACCCAATCCAAAGGGGCATCCAGATGAAACCGGGTGGCATTAGGCAAAATGAGCAAGGAGACGGTCCGCGAGGATACCGCCGTGATTTCGAGCTTGAGCGTCATGGGATTTTCCAGAAAAGAGCCGGAGCCCGAAGGCTCCGACAGGGGGGAGTGACGAGTTTACTTGACGTCCTCAAGTGCTTCGTTGATGGCGTAGATCATGTCGTCAGCCGCTGTTTCGGCGTCGATCTCGCCATAGGCAAAGAGTTCGAGGTTGTCCTCAAGCGCGGAACGCACGGTCGGGAATTCCATCATCGGATGGATCGCCGGACCTTCGGCGCTGATCACCTTGGCCTGAGCTTCGATCTGCACAGCTTTGATGGCATCCGCCGCCAAAAGCTGTTCACGTGCTGCCTTGGAGGCCGGAACACCCCGGGTGGACCCCAGCGCCGCAACACCCTCTTCTTCGTTCAGTAGGCAGTTGACGATTTGCGCAGCGGCCTCTTTGTGCGGTGAGTTTTCCGAGATCGAGAAGACCATGGAGGCCTTGCGATAGATGCCCGGGGTCTTTTGACCGTCCTGAGACAGCAAGCCGTGATAAACCACCTCTTGCCCCTCTTCGAGCGGGCCAGTGATCTTGAAGTACGTGGAATCCCACTGATAGGTCCCGGCGATTTTACCCGAGGCCCAATTGGGGTTCTCGTGCAGTTTGATATTGCCTGCCGCTGCGACATCGGGCCATGGGATGATCACGTGATTGTCGACCAGGGTCTTGTAAAAGGACACCGCATCGGTGAGCTCTTCTTTGGTCCAGGCCAATTCGTTGGTTTCGGGATCGATCAGCGCCTTGCCGGTCTTTTGGGTGCCATAGATCACCATGACCAGAGCGGCGTCCAATTTGGCGGCTTCGAACGGATAGTAATCTTCGCCCAGTTTCTCACGGAAGACAGGGCCCGCTGCGACGAGTTCGTCCCAGGTGTTTGGAACCTCAAGGCCTGCCTTGGCATAGGTGGATTTGTTGAACACGAACAACCGGCCTGTTGTGGAGATCGGCAGACCGTTCAGCTTGCCCACCATGGAGCCGGCCTCGATCTGGTCCGCGTCCCAGCTGGACAGGTCGATGATGTCGGACAAAGTGTTCAGATCCGCCAGACCGGTGCCGTCAGCAGAATAGATCGACAGCCATGGCCAGTTGACCTGCATGATGTCGGCTTCGGTTCCGCCTGCGATCTGGGTGGTCAGCTTTTCGTAATGGCCAGACCAGCCGGTGAATTCGGGTTTGATCACATGGCCATGCTTCGCGCCACACACTTCCAGCGCAGCCTGGGTCGCCTCGTGGCGGCTGTTACCGCCCCACCAGCTCATCCGGAGCTCGGCAGCCTGAGCGGCACCGGCAATCGTAGACGCAGCCAAAGCCGCTGTTAGAACAGTCTTTTTCATCTCTTTTCCTCCCTGAGACAGAAATTAAGAACCAAGCGACACGTTTTGGCCGCTTTGGACGTCGAAAATATGGATGTGCTGACCCTCCGGTTTCAGCCCGACCAGATCGCCACGTTTGAGCGAGCTGTCATAGTCTTCGCTGGGGACCACACAGACAAAGGTGCCTCCGCCGATCCGGGCATAGACATTGACTTCGTGGCCCATGAATTCGAGATTGGTGATCTCGCCGGTAAAGGCGTTTTCAGTACCCGCGGGCACGATATCGAGATGCTGTGGGCGGATGCCGAGCTTGACCGTGCTTTCGGATGTCGTCAGACGATCTGCCAAGCCATCCAGAACCTTGATCTGTTGATCGCCAGCGGAGAGAACCGGCACATTGCCGTCCCGCGCAAAGCTGCATTCGACAAAGTTCATTTCCGGCATTCCGATGAAACCGGCGACAAAGTCATTTGCAGGCTTGTCATACAACGTCGCCGGATCGGCGACCTGCATGATATGTCCATCCTTCATGACGCAGATGCGGTCGCCCATTGTCATGGCTTCGACCTGGTCATGGGTCACATAGACCACCGTGGCCGGACGCCCCTCAGAGCGCAGACGCTTGTGCAGATCGGTGATGCGAACCCGCATGGAGGCGCGCAGCTTGGCGTCGAGGTTGGACAGGGGTTCGTCGAACAGGAACACCTCGGGGTGTTTGATCAACGCCCGCCCCAGAGCGACCCGCTGGGCCTGACCACCCGACAGCTGCTTGGGCAGGCGGTCGAGAAGCTCTTCGATCTCGAGGATTTCAGACACTTCGGCGGTCTTTTCCTCAATCTCGGATTTGGGTTTGCCCGCCAGGGTGAGGCCGAAAGACAGGTTCTTGCGCACCTTCATATGGGGATAAAGCGCGTAGTTCTGGAACACCATCGCGATGCCACGCTTGCCCGGTGCCAATTCGTTGACCACCTGGTCACCGATGCGGATTTCACCACCTGTGATGGTTTCCAGGCCAGCAATCATGCGCAGGGTTGTGGATTTGGCGCAGCCGGATGGCCCCACCAGAACCATGAATTCCCCTTCTTCGATATCCAGGTTGATACCATGTACGGCCTTGAAACCATTGCCATAGGTCTTTTCGACCGAACGGAGTTGAAGATCAGCCATTAGCCTTTGACCCCCCCTGCTGAGATGCCGTCGATGAAGTATTTCTGAGCGGCAAAGAAAACGATGAGTGATGGAGCCAAGGCGAGGACCGACATGGCGAGAATTTGGTTCCAGGCAAAGGCCTCGGTGGCGTCGATCGACAGTTTGAGCGCAAGGCTGACCGGGTATTTTTCAACCGACGAGATGTAGATCAGCGGCCCAAGGAAGTCGTTCATGGTCCACATGAACTGGAACAGACAAACCGAGATCAGCGCCGGCATCAGCAAAGGAACCACGATATAGACCAGTGTCTGGAACGTGTTGGCCCCGTCGACCCGTGCGGCCTCTTCCATGTCGCGCGGGATGGCGCGCAGAAACTGGATGACCATGAAGACAAAGAAGGCATCGCCCGCCAGCGCCGAGGGCACCCAAAGCGGCAGGAAGCTATCAAGCCAGCCAATGTCGCGGAACAACAGGTATTGCGGAATACGTGTCACGACATTTGGCAAAAGCAGCGTCGCGATCACGGTCACGAACAGGAATTTCTTGCCCGGGAACTCAAAGCGCGCAAAGCCATAGGCGACCACCGTGCAGGACACTGCCGTCCCGATGACCTTTGGAATGATGATCCAGAGCGAGTTCAGGAAGAACGTGCCAAAGGTGTAGGGCGTCGAGGTTTTCCAGCCGTCAATATAGCCTTGGATGGTTGCGTCTTTGGGCCAGAATGACGGCGATGAGAACATCTCGGCATTGGTTTTAAAGGACGCGCCCACAAGCCAGATCAGCGGGTAGACCATGATCAGACCGATGACGGTCAACAGCGTGTAGCGGATGGTCGAACTGATGCGGGCCTTGCGACGGAGCTTGAGCTCGAGTGCGGTGGGCGGCTCGCGCCCATCACGGTTTGGATTTGGAAGATCTGTGATAGATGACATGTGCTTAGCTCCGCTTGTCGCCCGCGTAGTAGACCCACTTTTTCGACGACCAGAAGGCGATCAGTGTCAGCACCATGATGATGGCAAAGAGCACCCAGGCGATGGCCGACGCGTAGCCCATATCGAAGGATTTGAAGGCCTCGTCGTAGATATAAAGCGGCAAGAGGTACGTTGATTTGAGCGGCCCGCCCTCGGTGATGATGTAGGGGCCATTGAATTCCTGAAACGCTTGCACGGTTTGCATGATCAGGTTGAAGAAGATCACCGGTGTGATCAGCGGAAGCGTGATCGACCGGAAGATACGCCAGGGCCCTGCCCCATCAATCGCGGCGGCCTCATAAAGCGATTTGTCCACCGATTGCAGCGCCGCCAAAAAGATCACCATGGCAGAGCCGAACTGCCAGCAGCGCAGCAGCGTGATGGTGAACAGGGCATTTTCAGGGTCGCCGAACCAGTTGATCGGTTCGCCACCAAGCGCCGTAATGGCCATATTCACAAGGCCCGTATCCGCAAAGATATAGCGCCACAGAACCGCGATTGCGATGGAGCCGCCCAGGATGGACGGCACGTAATACGCTGTTCTAAATAAGTTAATCGCCTTGAGGCGATAGTTCAGCACCACCGCGATAAACAACGCAAATGCGAGTTTCAGCGGCACCGTGGTGAACACATAGATCAATGTCACCTTCAACGATTTGTCAAAGGTCCGATCCCGTGTGAACAGCTTTTCATAGTTCTTTGTCCCGACCCATTCCGGGGAAGACAAGAGATCGTAGTCGGTAAAGCTGAGGTAGAACGACGCGAGAAACGGAAAGGCGATAAAGAGCACCAATCCGATTACATAAGGCGCCACATACCACAAACCGACATATTTGCTTTCGCCGCCCATAAGGCAACCCTCCCTACTTGTATAACAAGTTGTATGATAACTTTTGGCCGGAAGCAAGACACATTTAGGAAGTGCGCAGATTCTGGATCAACGCATTATTTTAAAGTGATATTTTTGGATTATCGGGAGAGGGTTAGCGCATTGTCGCGCCTTTTACTGTGGGAATCTCGGGCTAAACGCGCACAATTTCCGCCGTCTTTTGCGGGTAAGTTCGGTGTGAGATTCGAGAGGTGTCATATCTGGCGGTATGCATATGGGCAGATTGAAACGCACAAACGCCTGCCCTGTCGGACAAAATGCCGACAGGGATCATATGAGATGTAGTGAAAAGAACCTCAACACGAAGCGCGCCGGCGGCTAGCGCGGCAGCAGATAGGCGTCTTGCGGCACTGGATCGGTGAATGATTTCACGGTGTCACCGAGGGCTTCCTGAACCAGATGCGCCACCAGATCCGGGAACAGCACCTGTGGATTTGCCGCCTCCCACAGGAAGAACCCATAAGACCCCGGCATTGGGTTGATCTCGTTGAACCAAAGCTCGCCAGTGGCCTTGTCGGTCATAAAGTCCATCCGCGGCGCGCCGCGCTGTCCAAGGATGGCAAAGGCTTTCTCGGCATAGTCATAAAGACGCGCCTGCAGCTCCGGGTCCAGATCCGGGTTGATGTCGCGTGTCAGGGACAACATGCCCTGCGATGGCACAATGGCCGCCCCCAGCTTGCCCTGCCCACCACCATTGCCGCTGCTTTCCTGCGACAGGTATTTTTCGCGGAAATCCAGCAGCTCGGCTGACGACTTGGGCCGCTCAATCGCGGAAAAGCAGGTTTTGCCATCGCGGAACATGACGGCGATGTTGAGCTCTTCGAGGTTTTGCACCTGTGGTTCGACCAGGGCAAAGGTGTCTTCACGCAGCGCCCCTTGCAGGTGGATCAGCAGGGTTTCGCGGTCCTTGGCCAAGCCGACGCCGATGCTTGAGCCGAGATTGGCCGGTTTGACCACCACAGGGAAAGACAGCTTTTCCTCGATCTCGTCGATCACCGGCTCGGGATCTGCCAATTGGCTGGTCTGGACAACCACATGCGGCAGCACATTCACCCCAACCGATTGCACCAGCGATTTGGTCGCATCCTTGCGCATGGCAATGGCAGAGTTGGTGGCCGAAAACCCGGTGGTCGGGATGCCAACGATTTCGAGCATCCCGGCAAGACGCCCGTCTTCGCCAAACGGGCCGTGAAAGACCGGGACGGCGCAGTCAATCCCACAGCGCCAGCTGCCATCATGGGATTTCAGGCAAGGGCCGGCGTCATCCCAGGCAAAGAACACTTCGCGCAGACCTGGCGGGCTTGGCTTGTAACGCTCTAAACGACGCAGTGTTGGACCGTGAAAAAACCGACCCTCAAAATTCATATAGACCGGGACAATGTTCATTGTCCGAACATCCGCCGCATCCATCAACTGTTGCGCGCTCACGACACTGACATCGTGTTCCTGGCTCGGCCCACCAAAAATGACGGCTATGTTCAGCTTATCCAAGGCAATTGCCCCTCTTCGATCTGGTCTCGGTTCACCATATACATTACAAGAATTCAAAGCACTACATATGGTAGTGAAAAAGCAGCATGCTGAGCGGTAGAAATGTCATTGATGAACTATGAGATCCTGGGCAACAAGGACGGGTTTCCGATTGTTTTTGGCCATGGCTGGGCGCGAGACCATCGCGATTTCATCCCGGTTGCAGAACTGTTGGGCGATCGCGCCAAACTGATCTTGCTGGACCTGCCAGGATTTGGCGCAAGCCCCCGCCCCGAAGCGGCCTGGGACACGCAGGATTATGCCAAGGCAACCCGCGACATGCTGGAACAAGAGCTGGGGTTGAGGCGCTACATCTGGGTCGGACACAGCTTTGGCGGCCGGGTCGGGCTGCGTTTAGCGCAGATGTCTGACAGCCCGGTGGCCCATTTACTCGTCGTGGCCGGGGCCGGTGTGCCGCGCGACGTGCCGATGACCAAGAAATGGCGGGGCAAGCTGCGCAGTTGGCAATTCAAACGCAAAAAGGCCGCGGCAAATTCCGAAGATGAGATCATCGCGCTGGAAAAGCAGTTTGGCAGCGCCGATTACGTTGCCAGCCGTGAAAGCGGGTTGCGCGATATTTTCATCAAGGCCGTTCAGGAGAACCAGACTGAGCAGCTGACCTCGATCACTTGCCCGACCACATTCCTATACGGGGCCAACGATACGGAAACGCCGCCAGAAATCGGTAAGAAGATGCACGCGCTGGTGCCAAACTCGACCTATCTTGAATGCCCCGAATATGACCACCTGACCATTCTGTCCCGTGGTCGCCACCAAATGACATTGATGCTCAAAGACGCGCTGCAGGAGTTGGGTGAATGATGATTTTTGCCAAACTATGCTTGCTCGCAAGCCTGATCTTTCTGCTCTTCACCCGCGTGCGCACCCTGCTGACCTATTTCCAGCAAGAGGAATATGACGGCAAACGGTTCGTCGGGGCCTGGTCGGATGTGCGCCTGTTTGATGTCAAAGCAACAGTTGCGACGCTTGTGGCGGTCGTGCTTGGGGCAAATGGCATGGGGGCGGTGCTGACAACCTTGCTGCTGTCGGTTGCCTTTGTCGTGCTGGCCTATCTCGAAGGCCAACATCGTTTCAAAAAGGCCCTGGCGCGGACCGAGCGTGCCATGCGGATCTATTGGCTGACCTTTGGCAGCGTGGCCGTGCTGGCGCTATTGACGCTGCTGCACCCGCTTTGCGCGCTGGTCGCCCTGCATGCCGCGCCTTTTGTGATGATCGTCGCCAACAAAGTGCTGCAACCACTTCAGGTCAAGATCAACGAGGGGTACCAGAGCGAGGCGCGGGCCAAGCTGGAACGGCTTGACCCGATCCGTATCGGCATCACCGGTTCCTTTGGCAAAACCACTGTAAAACACATGTTTGCCGAGATCCTTGAGGCCTCTGGCCCGGTCTATTACAGCCCCGGATCAATCAACACAGTTCTGGGTCACACCCGTCATATCCGCCAGCGCCTGCAATGGTCGCACAAGTATTTCGTTGCGGAAATGGGCGCTTATGGGATCGGGTCAATCAAACGGCTTTGCGATTTTGTGCATCCGAATTACGGCATTATCACCGCTGTTGGCGATGCGCATACCGAACGTTTCGGCAGTATCGAGGCCATTGCCCAAGCCAAATCGGAACTGGCCACCGAAGTCTGTTCGGCGGGCGGCACGGTTGTGTTGAATGCCAAATTGCTGGATTACGCCCCTTTTGCCAAAATCCGCGAAACCTATGGCGCGCGGGCTGTCACTGTTGGGTTTGAGGATGCGGATGTTGTGATCAGCCACCAAGAGCTTGACGGTGGGTCCTGGTCAATCTCGCTAAGCTCGCAGAACCCGGATCTTGATGGGATCACCTATGAACTGCCGCTGCTGGGCGAACATAACGTGTTGAACTCGGCCCTCGCCGTGGTGATGGCGGCCACCATCGACCCCAAGATTGTGGCGCAAATCCCGTATTTTACCCGAACCGTTGCCCAAGTCCCGCATCGCCTGCAAAAGGTTGGTGCCCCGGGTACGGCCCTGATCCTGGATGATGCCTATAACTCGAATGAAATGGGCTTTATGTCGGCGGTTGCCTCGATGGACAAGCTGGCCAAACAGCGCGGTGGTCGGCGGATATTGGTGACGCCGGGCATTGCCGAACTGGGTCTGGAGCATGACCGGGTGCATGACCGTCTGGGCAAATTCAGCGCCGAGAAATGCGATATGATCTATGTGGTCAACCCCGACCGTATCCGCAGCTTTGTTGACAGCACAAAATCCGGCGCGGCCAAGGTGATCGAGGTTGCAACCTTTAGCGATGCCCGTGCCTTGATCGCCAAAGAGCTGCACGAAGATGATGTGATCCTGTACGAGAACGACCTGCCCGACCTCTTGGAGGAAAAACGCATTCTGTGATCGGGTCTGCCTGACGTGATCTGGACGCCGGGCCCCGTCTTTGGCAAGCGGACTTAGAGTTTAATTAACTGCGCGGTGGCAAAGTGCCGTTAGGAACGGCATGCCGAAAGACCGCGTATCTTGCAACCAAACACCGCAGAGAATTTGGGCCTAACGCCCGAAGCCCGAAGGCGTTTGCTCCTGTCGCATATCAGCGAACGGGTGACGAGGCTTCCGTCTCGGGTGTTGCTCTACATTATGGGATGTTCCCTTTCGCTGACGGCCGTTGACGTCACGATCTGCGTCAGCGGGCTTGTCTTGCTGTTGGGCGGGGATCTGTTGGACTGCTGGTGTTTGCGCCGTCCGGTCAGGTATTTGGCCCTGTCGGACAGAGTGCGCGAGGCTGAGTTTTTTGCAGCAATAACCGGCACGCTACAAGCGTTGAGCCTGAGTGGCGCGAGCGCTCTTTATTTCTTTCTGTCAGGTGCAGAAGCCAATCTATTGTTCGTCATCGGCGCGCTTGGCATCGGGGCGGTGAATTCGGCAATTGCGCTGCCGCTCTTTCCACTTGGCGGCATGATCAAACTGGGGCTTTACGGTGTGACTCCGGTCGTTTTGATCGGCTTGCAAGCCATCAGGTCAAACGACCTGAATGTCTTATATTTCACGGACACATCCGGTAGTATGCTGCTGATTTGTATGGCCTATATGTTCATGTCCTTCACCAAATCCGGCTTGGCAAATTTCCGCATCACACAGACCCTTGGGGCCAAGGAAAGCGAGCTAAAGCGCGCCAATCAACGCATGGTGTCTGACCAGAAAGAGTTGCGCAAACTGTCCCTGGTGGCGCGCAAGGCCAATGACAGTATTGTCCTCACGGACCCCGAACGCCGGATTATCTGGGTGAATGAGGCCTTCAGCCGCGTCACCGGGTTTTCTGCAAAGGAAGCGGTGGGGCAAAAAATCGCTGAGCTACTTTCGGGCGACGATGAAAGCTTGCTTTTGCCGCAGGACATTGATGAGGCTGTCGGGGCCGGCAAACCCTTTCGCGGCGAAATGGTCAACATTACCAAAGACAATCGCCGCATATGGGTCGAGGTGAATATCTTCCCGGTCCATGATGCCAGCGGTGAGGTTGAATTTTTTGTTGGCATTGAACGGGATGTGACTGAGGCGAAAAAACACGCCGAAGAAATGGTGCAAGCCCGCCATGCCGCCGAACAAGGCGCGCGCGCGAAATCAGAATTCCTCGCCAATATGAGCCATGAAATCCGCACGCCTCTGACGGGTATCATCGGCATGACGGATATACTGGCCGAGACCGGGCTGAGTGAGGAGCAAAAAGGCTATCTGCGCACCATCGCCGGGTCGTCTCAATCTTTGATGACGGTGATCAATGACGTTTTGGACCTGTCGCAACTGGATGCCGGAAAGATGGAGCTCAACCCGGCCCCGTTTCGCATCGACACGCTTTTCCAGGACACGGTGGCCCTGCTCACAGCCTCCGCGAAACAGGCCAACACCGCCTTGTCGCTGGAATTCTTCTCGGAGACGTCGTTGTCCATCGATGCGGATCAAAGCCGCCTGCGCCAGGTGGCGATCAATCTGATTGGCAACGCAATCAAGTTTACCAAAGACGGCGATATCAATATCCGGGTCGAGATCATTGAGGCGGCAGGTGGGCCGCGCCTGAAATTTGAGGTCAAGGATACCGGGATCGGCATCGCCAAAAACAAGCTCGACAAGATTTTTGATCGCTTCACCCAGGCGGAGCGGGATACGGTGACCCAATTTGGCGGCACTGGCTTGGGGTTGACCATCTCAAGGAACATCATTGAGCTGATGGGCGGGCGCATTTCCGTGACATCCAAACTGGGTTTGGGGACCACGTTCCTCGTCGATATTCCGGTCAAACTCGCGGCCGATCTCGGCAGTGAAGAAGATTTGACCGCCCCGGTCACCGAGGATTTCGATCACCTGGCCGGGCTCAAAATTCTCATCGCCGAGGACAATCAAACCAACCGGTTGTTGTTGTCCAAATATCTGGACGGCTTGCCCATCTTTCTGCGTTTTGCCGCCGATGGCGTCGAAGCCGTTTCCGCGACCGAAGCCCTGAACCCCGATCTCATCTTTATGGATGTCTCCATGCCTGGAATGAGCGGGCTTGAGGCAACGCGCCAAATTCGGCGGCTCGACATTCCGCAACCTACCATTGTCGCGCTCACGGCCCATGCCTTTGATACGGAAATGCAATCCTGCCTAAAGGCCGGCATGGACCACTTTTTGACCAAACCCATTCGAAAACAGGCCTTTCTGGAATGGATTACCAAGAATGCCCGCAAACAAGATGACAGGCCGGCCCCTCCGAGCCTGTCAAATGCCAATTAGGGTCTGGCTTTTCTATGAACTCTCTTGGCAGGACTAAGCGTCACGGCGCAGCAATACGGTTTCAATTGCGGTCTTAAGCTGGGCCTGCGAGGCCGGTTTGGTCAGCCGTATGGTTCTGTCATCATTGGGAAGCGCCTGATCCGTCATGCTGGCATAGCCGGACATAAAGATCACCGGCATGTCCGGGCTGTCATTGCGGATCTTGGCGCACAATTCTGGGCCCTGCAGCTTTCCGGGCATGACAATATCTGTCAGGACCAAATCAAAATCTTGATCCTGCACAAAATGCAGATAGGCCGCATCGCCGGAATTGGCGGCGCACACATCATAGCCCATCTTTTCAAGGCTTTGCACCAAAACGAGACGCACCGCCTCCTCATCCTCGGCCAGGAGAATTCTGGCCTGAGAAAACGCCGCTTCTGTCTCGGAACCCGTCTCTTCCTGCGCGGCTTTCGGGTCTTTCATGACCGCGTTGAAGAACAGTTTGAATGTGGTCCCCTCGCCGATGGTTGACACCACCGCAACCGCGCCGCCGGATTGCTGCATGAATCCCTGGACCATGGACAGGCCCAGCCCGGAACCGCGCCCGGGGGATTTTGTCGTGTAAAACGGTTCAAAAATCATGTCCTGCGCTTCAGAAGCGATGCCAGTGCCCGTGTCTTCGACCGTCAAAACCACATAGGCCCCGGGTGGCAGATCACCGCCCGACGTGGTGATCTGGGCTTCAACCACAAACATGTTTTTGCTGGAAATTCTCAGATGCCCGCCCAGTGGCATGGCATCCCGAGCATTCAGGATCAGGTTCAACAAAGCGCTTTCAGTCGAACTCGGATCCGCCTCGATAGCCCAAAGATCCGGCTGCAGATCCGTCACGACATCAATATTGGCGGGTAAAACCCGGCGCGTCCAACTGCCGGTGTCCAGAACCAGTTGGTTCAGTTCGATCAATTTGGGTTCCAGCCGGGCCTTGCGCGCAAAGGCCAGCATGTTGCGGGTCAGATCAGCGCCGCGTTGCGTGGCCTTGAGGCTATTGGTGATCAACCGCTTTTGCCCATCATCGGTGGCATCATCCAGCAGCAATTCCAGATTGCCCATGATGACAGCGAGCAAGTTGTTGAAATCATGGGCAACGCCGCCGGTCAATTGACCAATGCTCTCTTGCTTTTGGGCCGCCAGAACCTGCATGGCCTTTTGTTCAAGCTCGAGATCTTTTTTCCGGTCCTCGGTGATATCAAGGACAAAGTTATCCCATTTTGCCCCTTCGCTTTGATCGGGGTTGGGATGCCCCCAGCCTTCAAGCCATTTTTCTGTGCCCGAGGGGGTCACGATGCTCCAGACAAAGTTCCATCGCTCACCTTCTATCAGCGCGCGGGACACGGTGGCGTTCCATTCCAGATGTTGCTCGGCCCCGTCTTGCCCCCAAAGGCGGCTTGGATCTTTGTAAAGGTCCCCGGGCTCACATTCCCAGATGTCGCGGCATCGCTCCGAGATGAATTCCAGCCGGTCCTGACCATCATGACTTTGGAGATAGGTGAAAAACACCCCCGGCGCATTGCGTACAGCGCTGTCAAAGCGTTGATCAGACAGGCCCTTTTTGCGCTCTGCCTCCTTCAACGAGGCGGCAAGCCAGATGGCCGCGATGGAGACAATGGCGATGATCAGGCTGGCGATTGAGAGACCGGCCATCATGATGACCCGTTCCATGTCTGCCTGCGCCCAGCCGCCGCTTGGCTGCGCCATCAAGGTCCAGCTCCGCCCCAATAGGGAAATCGGCTCTGCGACCGGGTTCTGCGCGCTCCAATCCGCGTAATCTGCGGTGCCAAGGCTGACCGAGACATCGCCGGATTCCGTCAACAGCGCCATCTCAAGACCAAGCCCATCATCGGTCATGCCAACAGAGGCCAAGAGGAGATCAAGGTTGTAGACCAGAGACAAAACCCCGCGAAATTGCGGATCGCCCTGGGTGGTTTCAAACACCGGAACGCGCAGGATCACCCCTTTGGGGCCCTGGACCAGGGACAAAGGACCAATTAGGGCGGGTGTGCCTGTATCCTTTACCTGTTGCACCTGTTCGATCTGGGTCGGCAGATCGCGGTAGTCCAGACCAATCAGCGCCTCATTTCCCGCAATCGGGTAAACATGGCTGATCACCAGATCCGGGGCCCAAGCGATGTTGATCAGCGCCTCTTTGTTGACGCCGGCACTGGCCGCGAGCCTTGCATAGGCCTCCTCGGACAGGGCGTCGGATTGCGACAGGAACAGGGCAATCGAACGCGCGACCTGCATCCCAGTATCAATTTCGACCTGCAGCTTGGTGTGGAACAGCTCAAGCTGAAACGAGACCTCCGCCCGCCGTTCTTTGATCTGCAACTCGCGACCAAAATAGTTGATCCCAAAGACCATGGCGGCCAGGGCAACGACGATCAACAAAGATTGCAGCACGCTTACCCAAAGGACTGAGCCGCGCCCGGAAAATGACGGTGGTCGAGACAGGTTCAATCTTCACTCCTACCGCTGCACAACTGGTCTGATCCGTTAACCAAACCCAGGTGACCCAATCTTAACGATCATGTCGTTAACGAATTCATACTACGGTTGAAGTCCCTTTGTCATCTGAACCAATAGTCCCACCCATCCAGGTAATAAGCGACCAAAGGATGCGATTGCATTGTATTTGGTTCTGCCTCGACCCGGTCGGTATCTGCGCCAAAGATCTGCGCGGCCTGCCAGACCTCGGGATTGAGGTATTTCAACCCCTCGGGCAAGGCGGGCGGGCGGTCTGCGGGCAGATGCGCCCCGGCCAGAACAAAGCCCCATTCACCAAAGCTTGGCACATAGGAATGATAGGGAATGACCCCCAATTCCTTTCCGGGGCCCTGCGGATTGCGGGTGGTTTCCAGCGTGGTGACGACGGACCAAAACGCTTGCCGCGCAAAAAAGGGTGATCCGGCTTGGGTGACCATCAACCCCTGCGCGCTAAGGCGTTCCATCAGCAACCCATAGAACTGGCGGCTGTAGAGTTTGGAAAGGGCCACGTTTTTGGGATCGGGCAGATCGACGATGATCACATCAAAAACCTGCTCAGACCCTTCTACGAACAGCCAGGCGTCGCCATTCTGGATCGACACACGCGGGTCGGACAGGGATTGTGCGTTTAACGCGGCCAAATCCTCATGATCGCGGAAAATCTCAGTCACCCGCGGGTCGAGATCGACCAAAGTGATGGTTTCCACATCCTTGTATTTCAGCACTTCGCGCACGGCCATGCCGTCGCCACCGCCGAGGATCAGCACGTTGTTGCGCCGGGGGGCCAGCGCCATAACCGGATGCACCAGCGGTTCGTGATAACGGTGCTCGTCCAGACTGTCGAACTGGATGGAATGATTGAGGAAAAGCCGTGTGCGATCCCGGTAGCGGGTGACAGTGATCTGCTGATAGGGGGTGGCTTCGGTCAAGATGACATCGTCTTCGAACAGCTGCGCCTCGGTGATGGCGACAAGGCGTTCGGATTGGACCAACCCGGCAATCGCGCCAATCAGGGCCACCGCCCAGACCGCAAAAATGATCCGCGTTACATGTTCGCGAAACAACCAGATCGACAGGCCTGCCACCAAGAGGTTGAGCACTCCAAAGGCAAGGCTGGCCGACATCAGCCCCAGATGCGGGATAACCAGCAGCGGAAAACAGACCGAGGCCACCAGAGCGCCGACATAATCGACACTGAGCACGTTTTCGAACCGGTTCTCAAAAGCACCAATCGCCTCTAACGCGCGGGTGATCAGCGGGATTTCCATCCCCGACAACACGCCGACCGCGATTAACATAGTATAGAGCGGCGCAGCCACCGAGCCGAGCAAGGCGTAGTGAAAGAACAAGGCCGGGGCCATGAAGCCGCCCACGACCCCCAATAGGATCTGCGCCCAGATGAAACCGGGCAACGGCTGTGCAACAAAGCGCGAAAGGTACGCGCCGACACCCATGGCAGACAAAAAGATCCCGATCACCAGGGAAAACTGGCGGATCGAGTCTCCTAACAGATAGCTGGAAAGCGTCGCGGCGATCAGTTCGTAAATCAGCCCTGCAACGGCCACCAAAAAGGTCGCCGCCAAGAGCCAGGCTTCCCGCGCGCGCGACGCGGGAATGGGGGGCGTGGTCATGAAACGATGACGGCCGCGATAATGATCGAAATCGAGATAAAGAGCATGCCAATGACCACCGCCAGGGCGATGTTCTGATCCTCTTCAATCTCTTTCATGATTGGGAAAGGTGTGATCCAGTCCAGAACTTTCCAGGTCACGAACATCAGCAACATGCCAAGGAAGGTGTAGAAAATGGTGCCAAGGAATTCGGCAAAGTTGATTGCTTCTAACATTGTGAAATGCCCCCGTTATTTTACGCGGTTGTTGCTGTAGTAATAGCCACCCCCGCCGCTGCCCTGTCGGACAGAGGCGGTTTTGTCGAGATCGTTGCTGGCGCCGCCGACCCCCTGATAGCCAAGATAGGTTGATCCGGCGACCAAAAGGCCCGACGCGGACAAAAAGACGATGCGAAACAAATTCATGATTTGCCTCCAAATTCCTGATCAATCATCCCAATCGCCTCCGGCCCAGCGTTTGCTTTTGTGGCGCCAGCGGCGGATGAATTGCCAGATCGCAACGCCGCCGAACAGGATCGCCGCCCAGAAGGGCAAGACGCCGCTCATCTGACCTTCGCGAATGCGCAGATCCAGACGGCTGATCGCCTGTTTTGGTTGGTCGCGCTTGGCCGCGCCGGTCCAGATACCGCTTTCAGCCTCGCCAAGATTGATCTGATAGGTGCCCGCCTTTTCAGGCACAAAGCGCAGATTGGCCTTGCCCGAACCTTCGGACCAATTGCCATCATCCCAACCGTGGTAACGCTCCATCACGCGCCCTGCGCCAAACAGGATTTCGCCATCCGGGTCCTGCACCGTAAAGCCGACGCTGGCCCAACTGTTGGACACATCCCCGGACAGGGCGATTTCCAAAAGCTTATTGGTTTGCGTGACTTCAAAGGGGATTTCGACCGGCAGGCCAACCACCGGCAGGCCCACTTCGGAGACAATGGTGCGCCCGCCGCTCAGCCCCATTACAAAGGAAATGATGATGCAAAGCAGCGCAAAAAGCGCTGACATGTTGCGGACGAATTTGAAGTTCTCACCACCCGAGAACGGCATCAAAGGATGCACTTTCTTGCTCAGCTTGGGCAGCTCAACCCCAAAGCTTTTGGCGATCTCGTCGCGGGGCAAATAGGTGGTGCGATAGACTTCGCGTTCTTTGTCAGTGGTGGAAAAGCCCAGCATCGCATCGTCAGACATGGCGCTGACCGTGGTGCTTTTGTCGCCAATCCGAACCGCCCAGGTAAATTCGCCCTCGGCAAAGGTCACTTCGCTGGTCGAGGTCTCGTAATATTTGAAACGATCCCCTTTGACCTGAATGGCTGGTGGTGCTTCAGAACGTTCCACCTGGCTTTCAGAAATCCAACCGGGCCCGCGAAAGCGGCGCGAAAAGGTCACATGCCCATCATCCAACGTCAGATAGGCATAGCCGTGGGTGGGCGAAAACAGCTGGTGGTCGATCCAGGTCCAGGTCCGCCCAGCATAAGTTTCCTTATGCTCCAGCGTGCCGATCACCGTGTATTCCACATCGAGGATCTTGCCCTTCATCCCCAGTTTGAACGGGGTGTCGGGGCGTTTCAGGTCGGCAAAGGTGCGCAGGACTTTGTAATCCTCTTGCGCGTCCAGTTCAGAGCCACAATAGGGGCAGACATGCACGGTCACACGCCCGCCGCCCAGAACATCAAGGCCAGCACCGCATGAGGTGCAGTTAATCGTTGTCAGATCGCCGCTGCGGGTCATGTTCCCCTCACCACTTTGATCTCAAACGGGTCATACCAGTCACCCTGGAACCACTTTTCCCCGCCATCCCAGAATTCACCGGACAAAAGCTCGCCCGATTGGTTGGTGGCGTTGAGGAATGTATGCGTGTCGCCAACATCGATCTGTTCGTCAAAACTGCCGCGCACGGCCACGCACTCGGCGGTTTCGATTTCGTTCACACGGTAGGTGCGGCGTTCAAACATGACCTTTTCGCCCAAACGGGGCTGGCCCTTGATGCGCGGGCCGCCTTTCTTGGGGCAGGCCTCTTGCAGGACGATGTCGCCCTCATCGACAGAGACCCAATAAGGATCACCGCGCCCATCCACGCCCCAGAATTCATCCCAAAAGCCGCGCCCATAGGAATAACGGGCATGGCCGTAAATATCGATGCGGAAACTGCCCAGAACAACCTGGTCGCCAATGCCAAACAGCAAGGGCGTATCATGCATCTCACCACCCTGCCCGGCGGTCAGTGCCTTGTCATCCGCTAAAAACAGCGAAGTCCCACACGAGGTGCAGGTCGTCATTTTAATAATATCCAGAGCCTGTTCGACCTGGTTCCCGCAATTGGGACAATTAAAACTTTTCATGCCCGCAGGTTGCCCATGCATGCGCGAAATTCAAGTAAGGATTTCTGTCAGGTGCAAATTGTTTGGCTCTTGCGTGTTATGCGGGCAGCGTAAGGCGGTCATGCCGGGTGACGTAACAAAATCGTTGCGATCCTGGTTTCCTTTGACAGGGATAAGCGTAAATCTACGCCCGACTAGGCTCCAAATGCGGGCCATAACAGGTGAAACGGATGCTGATAGAGAATAAGACATTTGACGAGCTGACCATCGGAGACAGCGCCGAGCTGCAAAGACTGTGCACGCAGGATGACATGATCGTCTTCGCCAATGTGTCGGGCAATCACAATCCCATGCATATGTATGACGCGGATGGCGATGCCGATGGCCACCCTGAGGCGATCTTGCCCGGGATGTTTGTCGGGGCCTTGATTTCTGCGGTTCTGGGCAATGTGCTGCCCGGTGCCGGGACGCTGTATCGCTCGCAAAACTTTCATTTCCACAATCGCGCCCATGCCGGGGATGAATTGCTGAGCCGGGTGATCGTCACCGACAAGAACGAAAAAGAGGGCACTGTAACCCTATCGACCGAAGTGCGCCGGGTGCGTGATGATGCCGTCGTGCTGGATGGCTGGGCCGAAGTCCTGGCCCCGCGCCGCAAGGTGGAATATGACAGCCACGACTTGCCCGGCCTGGTGGTGCAACGGCATCGCCATTTTGAAAAACTGCTGGCCAAGGCCGAACCACTGGACGCCTTGGCCACGGCGGTGGTCTGCCCCGAAGATCCTAATTCGCTGGGTGGGGCTCTTTTGGCGCGGGAGCACACGCTGATCGACCCGATCCTGCTCGGGGATGCGGACAAGATCACAGCCACCGCGCGGGACATGGGCCAAACGCTCGACAATATCGAAATCATCGACATCAAAGATCATCGCGGCTGCGCGCGTCGGGCGGTGGAACTGGTGCATGAAGGGCGCGCCAAGGCCCTGATGAAAGGGCATTTGCACACCGATATGCTGCTGCGCCCGCTTTTGGACAAACAGACAGGCCTGCGCATGGGGCGGCGCTTTACCCATGTGTTCGTGATGGATGTGCCGGGGCTGGCGCATCCTTTGCTGGTCACCGATGCCGCGATCAATATCGCGCCCGACCTCAAAACCAAGGTCGACATCACCCAGAACGCCATTGATCTGGCGCTGAGCCTTGGCATTGCCGAGCCCAAAGTTGGTGTTTTGTCGGCTGTGGAAACCGTGAATCCCGATCTCCCCTCGTCGATCGACGCCGCACTTCTGTCCAAGATGGCGGATCGCGGCCAGATCACCGGCGGGCTGGTGGATGGGCCTTTGGCAATGGACAATGCGGTGGATATCGCCGCGGCGCGGACCAAGGGCATCATCTCTCCGGTGGCCGGTCAGGCGGACATTCTGGTCGTACCGAATCTGGACGCTGGCAATATGCTTGCCAAACAACTCGCCTATCTTAGCCATGCCGAAAGCGCCGGTGTGGTTCTGGGTGCGCGGGTTCCGGTGATCCTGAATTCGCGGGCGGATGACGACATGGCGCGACTGGCCTCCTGTGCCGTTGCGGCACTGCACCATGAGCGTCTGAAGGGATAAATTTGATGAGCCACGTACTGACCCTGAATGCCGGATCTTCGTCTTTGAAGTTCGGGCTGTTCGAAACGGCGACTGATCCGGTGGCGGTTCTGACGGGGCTCATTGATCAAATCGGCGGGGCCGCGACCATCAAGGTCAAGGATGCCGCCGACGAAACCTTGGCCTTTGCAGAGCTGAGCCCAGAGCAGGCGGCCAATCATGTCGGTGCGGTTCAGGCGTCTTTGGAGCAAATCGCCACCTATTTCCCCGAAGCACGTATTCAGGCGGTTGGCCATCGCATTGTGCATGGCGGGGCCGAGTTTTCCGCCCCTGTCGAGATCACCGATGATGTGCTGGGCCGCTTGGAAAGCTTTGTGCCTTTGGCCCCCTTGCACCAGCCTCATAACCTTGCCGGAATTGCCGCCGCGATTGAGGCCTTTCCCGAGGCGCGTCAGGTTGCCTGTTTTGACACGGCTTTTCATCGTCAACACAGCTTTGTGCAAGACACCTATGGCCTGCCGCGTGCCTATTACGACAAAGGTGTGCGCCGCTACGGGTTTCATGGGTCGAGCTATGAGTTCATCTCGGGTGCCGTGGCCGAGATTGATCCGGCGTTACATGACGGGCGCGTGGCGGTGGCGCATCTGGGCAATGGGGCCTCGATCTGTGGGATCCATGGCGGAAAATCCGTCGCCTCGACCATGGGGTTTTCGCCCTTGGATGGCGTCGCCATGGGCACCCGCCCCGGCCAGATCGACCCGGGCGTGTTGCTTTACCTCATGAGCGAAGAGAACATGAGCGCCGCGCAGATTTCTGACCTGCTTTACACAGAGTCCGGGCTTTTGGGGTTGTCAGGGCTCAGCAATGACATGCGCAGCCTGCTCGCCTCGGATACGGTCGAAGCTGCGCAGGCGATTGACTATTTCTGCACCCGTATTCGCATGGAAATCGGCAGTCTGGCGGCGGCGATGCAAGGGCTGGATGGCTTGGTCTTTACCGGGGGGATCGGAGAGAACGCCGCAGCCATTCGCGCACAGATCTGCGCCGGTCTGGGGTGGCTCGGGATCGAGATGGACAATGCGCGCAACGCTGCGCCCGATCCGCGCATCAGCACCGATAACAGCCCGGTGCCCGTGATGGTGATCCCCACAAACGAAGAGCTGGTGATCGCACGGGCAGCCGCCCGGTTGCTGTGACTATCGAAACGGCCAAAGCGGATGGGGCACCGGATCTTTGGGGCGAAGCAGATAACGCCGAAAAATGTCGCCATAAGAGCTGTATAAATACCCTTTGTTGCGGCTGAGATACCTGTCTTTGTTGGCGTAATACATCTGCGGCAGCCTGTACCACGGCATCGTGGCATGCATGTGGTGGACCACATGCAGATTGTTGTTGAGAAAGAGCCAGGACAAAATCCCTTTGTCCTCGATGATCACTGTGCGCCCCGATGCAATATCATGGGCGCGATGCTCTAAAAACGTTCTGATCTTCAAGATGGCCAACGCCGCGTAGACACAAATACTCCAGGCCCAAACGGGCATGAGCGCAACCGAAGACATCCACCAGAGCACTAGGGCCAGTGCTGGGATATGCAACAGCCACCCCAGCAGCACCCGGCGATCACCTGTTGCGATGGCACGCATATCCTGCAGGACAAAGGCGATGCTGCCCAACGCGGGACCAATCAGCAATCGGCCCGCTAAGGTGTTATTGGCCTGCAAGACGCGCTGCTGCCAGGGGGCAAGCTGCCCCCAAACCGCCGGGTCCCAATAATTGCTTTCCGGATCATCATAGGGATCGGTCAGGATAGAGTCGCGGTGATGTGCCATATGCGTATCCTTGAACCGCAAATAGGGAACGGTAACCGACAAGGCGGGAAAGACAAGTAAGGCATTGAAAACCGGCGACGATGTCGGATGGCCGTGCAACGCCTCATGAGACAGCGACGAATGCAAGGCGGTGCTCAGGGTCACACAGACCATTGCCAGCAGCAGCGAGATTTCGGTCAAACCCGTCATGCCCCAGACCCAACCGCCATAGCACAGGCCCAGCATGACAAGAGTTGGCCATTCGACCTGCCGATGCCAATCCCGCCACCGGGGCCGCCTATGTTTTGCCAATTTGGGGGGTGCCATTTTGTCTCCGGTCTCTACTCACGAAACCGTTACCAGCGCAGCGCGGTCAAAGGTATTCAGCATTCTGTTAACAAAATGAGTGATCCGTGATATTTATCCCCAATGGGAACTATTATCGACAAACGTGACCGCGCCCTGCTGTTCCGCACCCGCCTGCAAGAGGCGCTGTCACAGGCTGGAGCCAATCAGACCTCCCTGGCGCGCGATATCGGTGTGGATCGCTCGACCATTTCGCAGCTCTTGGCGGATGATGGGGCGCGGCTGCCCAATGCGCATCTGGTTGGCAGTTGCGCGCAGGCTTTGAGTGTCTCTACCGATTGGCTACTGGGCCTGTCCGACCGGCCTGAAAACGCCGCCGATCTGGTCGCCACCAGCCTCACCATGACCGAAGCGCCGCGCGCTCTGGTCGATGAAACCATCTTTGCCTGGCACCAGGAGGCGGAAGGTTACAAAATCCGCCATGTTCCAGCACTTTTGCCAGATATGTTGAAAACCAAAGCTGTGCTGGAATGGGAATATGAACCCCATCTGGGCCGCTCTGCTGACCAGGCGATTGCCAGTTCCGAGGAACGGTTGGACTGGATGCGGCAATCACGCTCAGATTACGAAATCTGCATTCCCTACCATGAGTTAGAGAGTTTTCTATCAGGAACCGGATACTATTCCGGTCTGCCCGCAGACATACGACAGGCGCAATGTGATCACTGGATTACGCTGTGCCAATCGCTGTATCCGCGCCTGCGCGTCTACCTGTTCTGCGCGCGCCAGCTTTACTCCGCCCCGATTACCGTTTTTGGCCCGCTTCTGGCCGTGCTTTATATGGGGCGCAACTATCTGGTGTTTCGCGACACCAACCGGATTTCCGCCATCACCAGCCATTTTGACGCGCTTGTACGCGAGGCCGATATCAGCGCGCGGCAATTGCCCGAAGAGCTGGAAAAGATGCGCAGCCTGATTGCCTAGGGTCAGGACCCATTAATTCACAATGCTCAGCATGGAAAAATACGTGTTATCAGAGGTTTGAATTTCGCAGACAAGGCTGGTTGCCTTGGCAAGAAAATCGAGCCGCTGAGAGCATGTATTTCTCCATGCCCGTCCTCCCAGAGGGAGGCCGACTATGCTCGGCGCGCCTCTGGCGCGAGGGGTTCACCGGATTTTGCCCCAGCCTGTGTTATATGCCCTTGAAATAGAACCACTATTCCTGCGGACATATGCCTGGTCTGGAACAAAATCTGGCGAACTGAGCGTTGTGAATTAATGGGTCCTGACCCTGACATGCCCCTGCCCCCTTGAGAGACGGGGCGGGTGGGTGGGCGGCTCTCAAGGGGGCAGCCCACCTTTGAAATCAAAAGGGCATCGGGTGGGCTTTGTGGACCTTGTCCAAAGCCGCCCAAAGCTCCGGCGATATCTCAACATCAGCCGCGCCCAGCGCATGTTCCAATTGCGCCAAGGTGGTCGCCCCAAAAATCGACGAGGTCACAAATGGCCGCCGCGCCGACCAGGCAAGGGCCATATGGACCGGGTCCATGTCAAAGTCGCGGGCGACCTTCAGATAGGCCTCCACCGCGCCCAAAGCCCGGTCCGACTTGCGCCCGCCCATTTCGGCATTCAGCGACATGCGCGACCCTTCCGGCACAGCGCCACCTTGGTATTTCCCACTCAGATACCCTGCTGCCAAGGGAGAGAAAGGCAGGAAACCAACCTCTTCATAAGTCATCAATTCCGCCAGATCCGTATCTGCCAAGCGACACATCAAGGAATATTCATTCTGGATCGAGGCCACCCTTGGCCCACCGACACGCTCCGCCGCCGCCAGCCATTGTGCGGTGCCCCAGGCGCTGTCATTCGACAGGCCAAAGGCGCGGATCGTTCCCCGCTCCACTTCCTTTTGCAAAGCCCCCAGACAATCCTCAATATCCTGAATGACCTGTTCACGGCTCATCCCGGATTTGCGCGGATCAAAGCTCCAATTCTGTCGAAACATGAAACTGCCGCGATTGGGCCAGTGGAATTGATAGAGGTCGATATAGTCGGTCTGCAACCGTTTCAACGACCCTTCAATGGTTTCTGGAATGGATGTCGCGGAAATCGGGGCCCCATCGCGCGCCTGACTGCCCGCACCGGAATGTTTGGTTGCCAGGATCCAATCCGCCCGCTTGCCCGAAGCGGCAAACCAGTTGCCGATGATCTCTTCGGTCCTCCCGATAGTCTCCTTACGGACTGGATTGACCGGGTACATTTCCGCTGTATCCATGAAATTGATGCCGCCATCCAAGGCCCGCTCAATCTGGGCATGGCTCTCAGCTTCGCTGGTCTGGGTGCCAAAGGTCATGGTGCCAAGGCAGAATTCACTGACAGCGATGCCGGTTTTCCCAAGAGTGTTTCGTTTCATCCTGTATCTCCCTCGCGCTTTTGTCGCGATGATAGCGGTGACATCCTGATTTCCAAGGGCAAGAGAGCAAAAATCAATCATTGAGAACAAAATAAGAACGCGCTACCCTAACCCCATGACCGCCCATACGCTTTTATCTCGCAAAACCCACCGTCCACCGCCGGGCTTGCCGGTGATGGAACAGGCAAGCTTGCCCCTGTCGCGGGTGCATGAAATCTGCGGCCGTGCCCGGCGCAGTTGGGCGGTGCATATTGCCTCCAGACTGCTGGCAGAGCTCAGAACCGGCCCGATTTTCTGGATTTCCCCGACATGGGAACACAATCAGCTCAACACCGATGGTCTGGTCTCCCTGCTGCCGCCGCAATCACTGATCTTCCTCTCGCCGCTTCGCGCCGAGGATATCCTGTGGAGCATGGAGGAGATCCTGCGCAGCGGGGCCGCCCCATTGGTGGTGGCTGATCTGCCCGCCCCTCCGGGCATGACCGCCGTGCGCCGCCTGCATCTGGCGGCGGAAACCGGCGCGGGCGAAGGGCGCTTTCGCCCGCTGGGCCTGCTGCTGACACCGGGAAATGGCGGTGCCCCGGGGGTCGAAACCCGCTGGCAGATGGAACCCGATCACCGCCCCGGCCAGACCCGCTGGCGGTTGGAGCGGTTGCGCGCCCGCATGGCCCCACCCAAAAGCTGGTCGCTTGATCGGCTCGGCTCACCCCCGCAGGATCATGCAGGTGGTCGAGCCGGTGGCATATAGTTTGCCATCCTCCTTGCCGCGCAACTCTCCAGTCGCCACAGCGGTCGAGCGCCCGGAATGTTGCGCAATCCCAACCGCATGAACCACAACCCCCAAAGGGATCGCGCGGGTGATATTGATCTTGTATTCCAGCGTCGTATAGCCCGCCCCGGCCGGCAAAGTCGTATGCACCGCGCAGGCCATGCAACTGTCCAGGATCGCCCCATACCAGCCGCCATGCACCGTGCGCAGCGGGTTGGCGACCTCAAATTGCGGGATGCCTTCGAACACCACGCGGCCCTCTTCCGCCTCAACCGGGGCAAAGCCCAGTGTCTCACCAATAGGTGGCCCGGCCCGTTCCCCAGACACAATGCTGCGCATCATCTCCAGCCCCGGCACTGACATCAATTCCTCGGGGCTTGGCAATTCATCCAGGCTGCGGGCAATCTTGCGCTGTGACATCAACATCCTCCTGTCGCTCACGCCACTCAACCCCAGCCCGACACAACCCAAAACCCTAACGCTGCGTCACCAGCCTGTGGTTTCTCTGGGCTTAAAATATCCCGGGGAGTCCCGAGCCATGCTCGGGACGGGGCAGCGCCCCAACACAGCCAAAAGTCCCAAAACGACAAAAGAAAGTCGCAATCCCCCATGCCCGCCCAGCCCAGCAATGCGCCTATGCCCCTATGCGTATGATGCTCTCCTTTGCCGCCCTCTATCTGTCGGTTGTCCTTTTGCAACTGTCCTCGGGCGGCGTGGGTCCGCTTGACGCGCTGTCGGGGCTCAAGCTGAACTTCACCACGCAGCAAATCGGTTTTCTCGGCTCAGCGCATTTCCTCGGCTTTTTCCTTGGCTGCTGGTGGGCCCCGCGCCTGATGGGCAATATCGGCCATTCCCGCGCCTTTGCGATTTTCACCGCGCTTGGCACCATGGGCATTCTTGGCCATATCCTCAGCGATAACCCGTATTTCTGGGCCGCCATGCGGGTTGGACAGGGGCTGTGTATCGCGGGCAGCTACACGGTGGTTGAATCTTGGCTGCAATCAAAGGTCACCAATGACAATCGTGGGCGCGCCATGGGGACCTATCGGGTCACCGATATGCTGGCCTCTCTAGCGGCGCAGCTGATTATTTCGGTGCTCGAACCGGCCTATTACGTATCCTACACCCTGCTGGCGATGATCTGTTGCGCGGCGATCCTGCCGTTGACCTTGACCCGCGCCACCCAGCCCGAAACCCCTGACGCACCGAGGCTCAAGCCCGGCCTGGCCTTTGCGCGTTCGCCCTTGGCGGTGGCCGGGGTGCTGGTTGCCGCGCTTTCTGGGGCGTCATTTCGCATGGTCGGGCCTCTTTATGGCACTGGGGTGGGCCTGCAAACCTCTGACATCGCGCTCTTTCTGGCGGCCTTTGTCGCGGGGGGCGCGCTGGCGCAATACCCGGTTGGCTGGCTCGCCGATCGGTTTGATCGACGCTTTGTGTTGATCTGGCTGTCTGTGGCAGCCGTCATCAGCAGTGTTTTCACCGCCAGCGTATCCGGGCTGAACACTACAGCCATCATGCTGACTGCCGCCCTGTTTGGGGCGACGACTTTTCCAATCTATTCCGTCGCAGCCGCCCATGCCCATGACTTTGCCGACAGTTCGGAACGTGTCGAACTCTCGGCGGCGCTGATGTTCTGGTATGCCTGCGGAGCCATCGCCGCGCCCTGGGTCGCCTCGACCTTGATCGATGCCTTTGGCCCGCCTGCCCTATTCACCATGATCGCCTTTGGCCACGCGCTGCTGATCGTCTTTGGCCTGCTGAGGATGCGCGCCCGCCCCGGCGCGACCGAACGCACGCCCTATGTCTATGCGCCGCGCACCTCCTTTGTGATTGGTCGTCTCATGTCGCGCTTTCGCGACAGCTCTCTGGACAAAGAAGACAAATCCAACTAGCCCTTGCCGCTTGCATCCGTTACATCAGCGCCAAACCGCACGGGACGAACAGCCATGGCACGCCATCTCATCACCTCCGCGATTCCCTATATCAACGGGATCAAGCACTTGGGCAATCTTGTGGGCTCTCAGCTGCCTGCCGATCTTTACGCCCGCTACCTGCGCGCACGCGGGCATGAGGTGATGTTCCTTTGCGCCACCGATGAACATGGCACCCCGGCCGAGCTGGCCGCCGCCAAGGCAGGCAAGCCGGTGGATGAATACTGCGCCGAAATGTGGGCCGTGCAGTCCGAAATCGCCAAAGGCTTTCGCCTGTCCTTTGACCATTTTGGCCGCTCATCTTCTGAGCAGAACAAGAAGCTGACCCAGCATTTTGCCGCGCGTCTTGATGCCGAAGGCCTGATTGCCGAGGTCAGCGAAACGCAGATGTATTCCCATGCCGATGGCCGCTATCTGCCCGACCGCTATATCGAGGGCACCTGCCCCAATTGCGGTTTTGAGGATGCGCGCGGCGATCAGTGCGACAATTGCACCAAGCAGCTTGACCCGGTCGACCTGATCAATCCACGCTCGACCATTTCCGGCTCGACCGATCTGGAAATGCGCGAGACCAAACACCTTTACCTGCGCCAAAGCCAGATGAAGGACAAGCTGGATGCCTGGATCGATAGCAAGACCGACTGGCCGGTGCTGACCACCTCGATTGCCAAGAAATGGCTGCATGACGGTGACGGCTTGCAGGATCGTGGCATCACCCGTGACCTCGATTGGGGTGTGCCTGTGATGAAGGGTGATCAGCCTTGGCCGGGCATGGAAGGCAAGGTGTTCTACGTCTGGTTTGACGCGCCCATCGAATATATCGCCTGCGCCCAGGAATGGGTTGATGCGGGCAAAGGTGAGGATTGGGAACGCTGGTGGCGCACCGATAAGGGTGCTGATGATGTGCGTTACACCCAATTCATGGGCAAGGATAACGTGCCCTTCCACACCCTGTCTTTCCCGACCACGATCCTTGGCTCGAACGAACCGTGGAAGCTGGTCGATTACATCAAATCGTTCAACTATCTGAACTATGATGGCGGGCAGTTCTCCACCTCGCGCGGGCGTGGTGTGTTCATGGATCAGGCGCTGGAAATTCTGCCAGCGGATTATTGGCGCTGGTGGCTGCTGAGCCACGCGCCCGAAAGCTCGGACAGCGAATTCACCTGGGAAAACTTCCAGACCTCGGTGAACAAGGACCTTGCCGACGTGCTGGGCAACTTTGCCAGCCGTGTGACCAAATTCTGCCGTTCCAAGTTTTCCGAGGCCGTGCCGGCGGGCGGCACCATGGGCGCGCGTGAAGAGCAGTTGGTCGCAGACCTCACCGCCAAGGTGCAGGAATACCAGGCCCATATGGAAGCAATCGAAGTGCGCAAGGCCGCAACCGCCCTGCGTGCGGCCTGGGTGTTGGGCAACGAGTACCTGCAAGAGGTCGCGCCCTGGACCACGTTCAAAACCGACCCCGATCAGGCCGCCGCGCAGATCCGTCTGGCCCTGAACATGATCCGTCTCTATGCGGTGATCTCTTCGCCCTTTATCCCGGACGCCAGCGCCGATTTGCTGACATCCATGGGGGCCGAAGACGCCACATGGCCCGATGACATCGCCGCCGCGCTGACCGCCCTGCCCGAAGGCCATGCCTTTAGCGTGCCGGACGTCACCTTCCGCAAGATCACCGATGCCGAGCGTGAGGAATGGCAAGAGCGCTTTGCAGGAACGCGTGACTGATCGACCATGCTGATCCAGTCTGTAGAAGATGTCCTATTATTGATCGCGTCTTGGGCCGGGTTGGCGGATTACACGCCTCCAACCCGTGTTGCCCAAGATGGCATACCTGACGCGCTTTCGCTGATCGAAGATCTCACCACGCGGCTCGGGCCAAATTTTTATTCTTCGCCGCCTGTGACCGCGGATCTGATGAATGTCCAAGACACAATCACCCTTTCGCGTGACTTGGTCCCGGATGAGTTCGGGGTCAGCACGATCGTGACCGAAAACCAGGGCGTTTATAGATTGGGAGTTTCAAATCGGGACCCGGGCCAGGCCTTGGCCGCAGGCGACTGGCTGTATGGAGATCAAGACCTGAATGAAAACGGCTGGTCACCTAGCGGATTGCGCACCGAAGACGCATACATCCTTGCGTTGTTGGTAAACGGATTCTTTGGTTTGAGCTGCCAATGCGAAATTCGCGACGAAGACGCGGTCGACGAAATTCCTGCGGACACGGATCAGCTTCTTTGGTCCCACAAAGCCTTGGGTTCGGGATGGCCCGGTTTTTGGACAAATTCCCAGCAAACAAAACTGCACTTTGGTGGTCTTGGACAAACCTTGCTGAGGCAGTGAAACCGTTCCAACCAATAAACGGATTTCTGTGTAACCGCTGCTCTCACTTGGCCGCCCCTTTCGTAATGCTAGGTTTGCACTTCGGCAAAATTGCATTGCCAAAGCCAAACACAACCTGCAATCTGCCACCAAAATAAAAACCAGTGTTTCGGGCAGAGTAAAACCATGAAAGTTTCCACAGAAACCAGCGCAGAGATCATCGATATTCTGCAGGAACGCAAAGAGCTTCCGCTTTTTCTGGAACGTGACAATCTGGTCGGGATCGAGCTGGGTGTCGCCGGTGGCTGGTATTCCAAACGCATTCTCGATACGGGCCTGTTCAGCGAACTTTATGGCGTCGATCTTTACGGCGACCATCATGACACCAAGCAATATATTGAGGCGCTCCAGCTTGTTGGCATGGGCAAACCCTATTGGCTGCTGCGCATGAGCTTTGAGGAAGCGCTGGGGGCCTTCCCGGATGAATATTTCGATTTCGTCTATATTGATGGCTATGCCCATACCGGCGAAAATCAGGGCAAGACCCTGTTTGACTGGTATCCCAAGGTGAAAAAGGGCGGCATGCTGGCCGGGCATGATTATCACAAGAAATGGCCGCTGGTGCAGGTTTCGGTCAACACATTGGCCGAGGCGACCGGTCAGCCGATCATGCGCACCTCGCTTTCCAAGAAACGCGACCCGCAGGACAAATTCCCGTCCTGGGCCTTGTTCCGCGAAGGTGACGAGATCCCGGACTATCCTGACAAGCTACGCCAATTGCCCAAGAGGCTGCGCGGCGCATAGGCTCTGTTGACAGGCCAGCCCCGGATTGCTACCTCCGCCGCCTCACCAAGCAGAGGGTTTCCATGGGACGCAAGCGCAAGGGCCGCGATATTTCCGGCTGGCTGATCGTAGACAAACCGGCAGGCATGACCTCGACCTCGGTCGTGAATAAGGTTCGTTGGGCCATGGACGCGAAAAAGGCCGGGCATGCGGGCACTCTGGATCCCGAAGCGACCGGTGTTTTGGCGGTGGCCCTGGGCGAGGCCACCAAAACCGTGCCCTATATCACCGACGCGCTCAAAGCCTATCGCTTCACCGTGCGTCTGGGACAAGCCACCAATACCGATGACGCCGAGGGCGAAGTGATTGCAAGCTCGGATTTGCGCCCGGCGGATGACGACATCAAAGAAGCGCTGCACCAGTTTGTCGGTGACATCATGCAGGTGCCGCCGCAATTCTCAGCGGTGAAAATCGACGGGGAGCGCGCCTATAAACGCGCCCGCGATGGCGAAGAGATGGAAATCGCAGCCCGCCCGCTCTGGGTCGAAGAATTGGTGATGATCCGGCGCATCGATGATGACCATGTCGAGCTGGAAATGACCTGTGGCAAGGGCGGCTATGTGCGCTCAATCGCCCGTGACTTGGGCGAAGCTTTGGGCTGCAAGGGCCATGTCCTGTGCCTGCGCCGCATCTGGTCCGGCCCGTTTGAGGCTGGTGATGGGCTGAGCATCGAACAGATTGATGAAATGGCCAAGACCCCGGATCTGGACGCCTACCTGAAACCGCTTGAGGTTGGGCTGGATGATCTGCCCGAGCTGCGCACCACCGCTGAGGGCGCGACCAAGCTGCGCAACGGCAATCCCGGCATGGTGTTTGCCTCAGACGTGGATTACGGCGAAGAGGCCTGGGCCAGTCTCGATGGCGAACCCATCGCGGTTGGCGTCTACAAAGCCGGTGAGTTGCACCCGAAACGTGTATTCGTCACGGCGCAATAAGGCGCGTTTAGCGAACAAAAAACGGTTGCCTGTCGGGACGGTGGGCGGGGCGCCTTTTCAGCCAGCTGAAAACAGCGCCGCTCCCGTCACATCATCGCAATCCAATTGCGTAGGGCCTCCACCGCTTCGGGTTCATCCAGAAACGGGATATGGCCACGGTCAGCCACCTGCACCGCCTGCGCATCCGGTCGCCGCGCCACCATCTTGTCAAAGCACGCCGCCGACAAGAGGTCCGAATTTGCCCCCCGGATCAGGCATAATGGCAACCCGCCCAGCGCATCAAAAAATGGCCAAAGATCCGGCACCACCTGCGCCCCGTCCGCCAGAACCGCGTCGCGCAGCTTCGGGTCATAAGTGATGTCCAGCCCCCCTTCGACCTCGCGGTAATGCGTCTCCGCCTCGCGCTTCCAGCGCTCTGCGGGCACATTGGCAAATCCGGCCATCACCTTAGGACGCGCGGCAATCGCTGCCTCCATAGTCTTCCAGACCGGGCGTCTACCAAGGTAATCCTTGATCACATCCAGCCCCTTATCCGCGATTTCCGGGCCGATATCGTTCAAGGCCACCCCCAGCAGCCGGTCTTTGACTGTTGCCGCCAGACCCATGGCGATCAAACCACCGCGTGAACTGCCCAGCACCGCCGCTTTTTCGATCCCCAGATGATCCAACAACTCAACCGCATCCCGCCCCTCAACCGGGATCGAATAGGTCTCATGCGGGGCCCAATCCGACTGTCCGCGCCCGCGATAATCCAACCGGATCAAGCGCACGCCATCCAGCAAAGGCGCAACATAGTCGAAATCCTTGCCATTGCGGCTGAGCCCCGACAGGCACAGGATCGGCAGCCCCTCGCCCTCATCCGTGAAAAACAGGCTTATCCCATCGGATGTGGTAAAACGTGGCATCAAACAAGCTCCGGTATCGTGCTGAGGTCGCTAAGAACGCGCCCCGGTTTGCCCGGCAACCGATCCATTGGCAAGCCCATGCGGTTCACCCAGACCGTGTTGAAACCATATGCCGCGGCATGGGCCGCGTCCCAGCCATTGGAGGAAACAAACAACACCTCTTCGGGCGCGTAGCCAAACCGCGCGCCGACCAGATCATAAACCTCGCGGGCGGGTTTGAAAGTCTCGACCTTGTCCACCGAGATCAGCGCGTCCAGATAGGTGCCGACACCGGCGCTATCCACCGCGCCCTCAAGCATATCCTTATTGCCGTTGGAGAGGATCGCACAGTTTTTCCCGGCGGCCTTCAGATGCGCCAGCATAAACGGCACCTCCTTATAGGCGGGCAATTCCCAATAAAGCGCCAGCAGGCGTTCGCGCAGCTCAAGGTCATCTTGCAACCCGGCCCGCTCCATCGCCCAATCCAGCCCGTCCTTGGTGACCTCCCAAAACGGCACATAGGTGCCCGCCACCGCGCGCAGCCAGCTATATTCCAACTGTTTGGCCCGCCAATCCGCGGCGATTTGCGGCCAGACCGCCGCCAGCTTTTCGCGCCCCGGCTCTTCGGCCACGACACGGGCGGCTGCAGCGACATCAAACAAGGTGCCATAGGCGTCAAAGATGCAGGTGGTGATGGTCATGGGGTCCCCTCCAGAATTGCCGCCCGCCACCCTGACAGATTTCGGCAGGAGCGAAAGGTCAAAGGCGCGATTACCCGCGCAGTCTCACACCAATGTGTTAGCCTTGGGTCATCGAATTTCCAATAACCCGAGTAATGTTCAAGGAGAGTGACCATGTCAAACCACGGTAAAATCTGGTGGAACGAGCTGATGACCCGCGATGTCGAAAAGGCCAAGGCCTATTATTCCGACCTCTGCGGCTGGAGTTTTGACTCCATGCCTGACCCCGAAACCGGCAGCGTCTATTGGATCGCCATGCAGGGCGACCAACCCGTCGGCGGCCTGATGGATCTGGGCCTGCTCGAACATCTGAACGGTGTGCCGCCGCATTGGTTTACCTATATCGCGGTGGATGATGTGGATGCCTCGGTCGAGGCCACGGTTGCCGCCGGGGGCGAAATCCGCCGCCCTGCCTTTGACGTGCCGGGCATCGGCCGCATTGCCATCATCGCCGACCCGACCGGTGCGCCTGTTGGCATCATGACCCCGGCTGCCCCGGCGGAACAGGGCTAAGCCATTTGCAAATCACGTCCGGGTCTCATAGGGTGCGCGCCCATACGAGCACCCGGGCGGTCCGGCCTCGTCCATTCATTTCCCGAAAAACGAGGCCAAGATGACACAAGCCAAATCCGGCGATACCGTTCGCATTCATTACACCGGCACCCTGGATGACGGTTCGACCTTTGACAGCTCCGCCGGGCGCGACCCGCTGGAATTCAAACTGGGCTCTGGTCAGGTCATCCCCGGTTTCGACAAAGGTGTCGATGGCATGTCCGTTGGCGAAAAGAAAACCATCCATATCCCTGCGGACGAGGCCTATGGTCAAAAGGATGACCGCGCCGTTCAGGCCATCCCGCGCGAAAACATCCCCGACGATATCCCGCTTGAGGTTGGTATTCAGCTGCAAATGCAATCTCCCACCGGTCAGGTCATGCCTGTAACCGTCACCGAAGTCACCGAAACCGAAGTCACCCTGGACGCCAACCACCCGCTGGCGGGCAAGGATCTGACCTTTGAACTGGAGCTGGTCTCGGTCGGATGTGGCGACGAATCCTGTGGGTGTGGTAGCTAGAGCGCCCTTCGGAACTGAATTGAAAAAGGCGGGGTCACCCCGCCTTTTTCTTTGGCCTTGGTTGCCATCGCCTGCGCCAAACGGCTACATCTTGGGCCACATAAAAACGTTGCTGGTTGTTGTCACATCGCTTAACGCTGTCTGGCATCAAAGACATTAACGCGTTAAGTGGTTCCTGCTGGGTCAGTCAAACCCGAAACGCGACAGGGAGGGCATGCCATGCATATGGCCGATATGGGTAAATTCAAATTGCATTACCGGATTGATGGGCCTGATGATGGGGTGCCGGTGGTCTTTGCCAATTCGCTGGGGACAGACCTGCGGCTTTGGGATCCGATCATGCCGCTCTTGCCCGCTGGTCTGCGCATCCTGCGCTATGACAAGCGTGGTCATGGCCTGTCTGACACGCCCGAGGGGCGCTATTCCATGGGCGCGCTGGTTGGCGACGCGGAAAAACTCATGCAGATGACCGGGTTCAAGGATGCCGTCTTTGTCGGCCTCTCTATTGGCGGGTTGATTGCCCAAGGGCTGGCCGCGAAACGCCTTGATCTGGTCAAGGCCGTGGTTCTGTCAAACACAGCCGCCAAAATCGGCACCCGCGACATGTGGGAGGACCGGATCAAAACCGTCGAAGCAGGCGGGCTTGAGGCAGCGCTTGAGGCCACCATGACGCGCTGGTTCTCTAAGAAATTCCGCCAGACACCGGATTACCCCGCCTGGGAGAACCTGCATCTGCAAACCCCCGTGGCCGGTTGGGTTGGCTGTGCTGCGGCGATTGCAGGAACTGATTTCATCTCATCCACATCCGGCCTGCGCCTGCCCGCGCTTGGCATTGCCGGGACCGAAGACGGCTCGACCCCACCGGATCTGGTGCGTGAAATGACCGATCTGATCCCTGGCTCGCAATTCCATCTGATCCGCGGGGCGGGACATCTTCCTTGCGTCGAAAAGCCCGAAGAATATGCCGAAGTGCTGACCGGCTTCCTGAAATCGCAAGGGCTGGTCTGAATGGCGCGCTTTGTGCTGATCCACGGCTCGTGTCATGGGGCCTGGTGCTGGCGCGATGTGATCCCTGAATTGCAGGCCCTCGGGCATGAGGCCAAGGCCATTGACCTGCCCTCGCACGGGGCGGATACTACGCCGGCGGCGGATGTGACGCTTGACCTTTACGCGCGCGCCATCGTAGCGGCTCTGGACGCGCCCAGCATTGTTGTGGGCCATTCCATGGCCGGGTTCCCGATTTCCCGCGCCGCCGAGCTGGACCCAAGCCATATCGCGCGGCTGGTCTATCTCTGTTCCTATATCCCCTGGCCCGGGCTTGGCCTGGCCGATCAACGCCGCAAAGCGCCGCGCCAGCCCTTGGCCGAGGCCTTTCAGGTTGCGCCGGACCGCATCACCATGGGGTTTGATCCCAGCATGGCGCAGGACAAATTCTATCACGATTGTCCCGAAGCGGTGGACTACGCGCTGCAAAACCTGTGCCCACAGCCGATCCTGCCGCAGGAAACCCCCGCTGATCTCGGCGCAAACTACGCTTCGGTGGCGCGCAGCTATATCACCTGTGACGATGACCGGGCCATTCCGCCCGAATTTCAGCGCGAGATGGCCACCGCCCTGCCCGAGTGTGACCGCTACAGCCTGCCCAGCTCTCATTCACCTTTCTTTTCGATGCCGGATCGCCTTGCCGCGCTCTTGCACCAGATCGCCCAGACCTGACCGGAGCCCTCTATGCCCGCCACCCCCTTTGACAGCCTGCACCTAAATACTCTCTTTCCCGCCGGAGACATCGGCAAGCTGTTTTCCGACAGCGCCGAAATCCGCGCGATGATGCTGGTTCAGGGATCCTTGGCCTTGGTTCAGGGCGAGGCGGGCACGATCCCGCAGCTCAGCGCCCAGGCCCTACACCGCGCCAGCCTTGAGCTGCAGATCGACCCAGCCGGATTGGCCGAGTCCTGTGGCCAGAACGGCGTGACGGTTCCCGGCCTTGTCGCCGCCTTTCGCAAAGCCCTACAAGCGCCCGAACACGGGCAATATCTGCATTGGGGCGCGACCTCGCAAGACATTCAGGACAGCGCCCTGATGCTGCGCATGAAGCGTGCCCTTGGCATGATGGAGGCGCATTTGCGCGCCATCCTCGCCAATCTGGCCAAACTCGCCCAAGCCCATGCTGACACGCCGATGACCGCGCGCAGCTATGGGCAGCACGCCGTTCCCACCAGCTTTGGCGCGCAAGTGGCAAGTTGGGGCTGGCCGCTGATTGCGCAGCTTGAGGCCCTGGCAGAGCTGCGCGCGCAGACCTTGCTGGTCTCTCTCTCCGGCGCGGCTGGCACGGCTTCGGCGCTGGGTGATGATCCGATTGCCCTGCGTGCTGAACTGGCGGCCAAGCTGGGCCTGCAGGACCCGGGGCGCAGCTGGCATTCCGATCGCGGCCCGATCCTGCTACAGGCCGATTGGATGGCCCGCACCACGATTGCCTTGGGCAAGCTTGGCGAGGACCTGATCCTCGCCACCCATTCCGGCATTGGCGAGGTAACACTGGGCGGGGCTGGCGGATCCTCCACCATGCCGCAAAAACAAAACCCTGTGCTGCCCTCTGCTTTGGTTGCACTGGCCCGTCATGCGCAAGGGTTGAACACGACCTTGCAAGGCGCGGCGCTGCATCGCCAACAGCGCGACGGGGCCGCATGGTTCACCGAATGGCTGACCTTTCCGCAATTGGTCCAATGCTGCGCTGCCGCGCTGGCGCAGGCCGAGGCTGTGAGCGGCGGTCTTAGCCCCAATACCGCCCGCATGTCCGAGATCCTTGATGAAACCGGCGGGTTTGTTCTGGCCGAGGCGCTGAGCTTTGCCCTTGCTGCCAAGATGCCACGCCCAGAGGCGCAGGCCGAGACCAAGACCCTATGTGCCAAGGCGCGGGACACCGGCCAGGATCTGGCCAGCATTGCCAAAGAGGCGCATGCGGACCTGCCTGCAACCCTGTTCGACATGACCCAGCAATTGGGCACCGCCCCGGATGAGGCGCGCAGGTTTGCGCAAGCCGCGGCCGCGCTCTGATCGATGAACCTCACCGCCGTCTTCCTCTTGGCAACCGTGATGATCGACGCGATGGGCGTCGGGTTGATCATGCCGGTCATGCCCGACCTCATCACCGAGGTCACTGGCGGAACCCTGTCTGATGCGGCGCTGTGGGGCGGGGTTTTGACCACCGCCTTTGCGGTCATGCAATTCCTGTTCTCGCCGCTTTTGGGCAATCTGTCAGACTGGCTGGGCCGCCGACCGGTTCTGTTGGTGTCGCTGGCGGTCATGGCGGCGGATTACGTGGTCATGGCCTTGGCCGGAACGCTCTGGCTCTTGTTGATTGGTCGCCTCATTGGCGGCATCACCGCCGCCACCCATGCCACCGCCTCGGCCACCATGGCCGACCTTGCCGAGCCGGGCAAAGAGGCGCAGGGCTTTGGCCTGATCTCGGCGGCCATCGGGCTTGGCTTTATCCTAGGGCCGTTGATCGGCGGTGTGCTGGGCGAATATGGCACCCGCGCCCCGTTCTGGGCTGCCGCGCTTCTGGCAGGCGCAAACGGGTTGCTCGGCTGGGCGGTGTTCCGCGAGACCGTTACCGACGCCATCCGCCGCCCCTTTGTCCTGCGCAAATCCAACCCGTTTTCGGCCTTTCTCGCCATGTCGCACCTGCCCGGCGTTGGGCGCGGGTTGATCGGGTTCTTCCTCTATCAGGTCAGTTTCGCCGTCTATCCGGCGGTTTGGGCCTATTTCGGCAAAGCGCGTTTTGGCTGGGAGCCCGGCATGATCGGCGTGTCACTGGCGATCTTTGGCGTGTCTTTGGTTCTGGTGCAGGGCGTGTTGATCCGCAGCCTGATCAACCGGCTTGGAAACCGCGGTACAGCTCTGTTCGGTCTGGTGTTCTCCGGGATTTCCTATGGAGCGTTGTCGGTTGTGACCTCGGGCCAGCTGGCCCTGATCCTCACCCCGTTGGCGGCTTTGGGCGCGGCGTTTTCTCCGGCCATGCAAGGGATCCTGTCCCAAAGGCTTGGCCCATCGCGGCAGGGTGAATTGCAGGGCTTGCTTGGCTCGACCTCGGCCATCGCCATGGCCATCGCGCCCTTGTTGATGACCGCGACCTTTGCCCATTTCACCCGCGCCGAAACCGGCATCTACTTCCCTCCTGCCCCTTTTTTGGTGGCGCTGTTACTGACGGTGCTGACCTTGGCGCTGTTCCTTGCCCCGGCGTCACAACAACAAAGGTCGTAAACGCCGCTTTCTGTCGTTTTCTTGCATGACGGCTCGGGTCATGCTGCAAAGATCACTCTCTAGGCGGGCATTCTTTGCCCCGATTGAACCGACACATCAGACCCGAGGCCGCCATGCAGATCAGCGATCTTGATATCATCGTCACCGCCCCCCCTGCCCCCGGTTGGGGCGGGCGTTATTGGATACTGGTCAAGCTGACCACCAAGGACGGGATCACAGGTTGGGGCGAATGCTATGCTTCAAGCGTCGGGCCCGAGGCGATGCGCGCCGTGATAACGGACGTGTTCCAGCGCTACATCCTTGGCGAAAACCCGGAGAACATCGAACGCATGTTCCGCCGCACCTATAGTTCGGGCTTTACGCAACGCCCTGATCTGACAGTGATTGGCGCGTTTTCGGGGTTTGAGATGGCCTGTTGGGACATTCTGGGCAAAGCGCGCAACCGTCCGGTCTGGGCGCTGCTGGGCGGGATGATGAATGAACGCATCCGCACCTATACCTATCTTTATCCGCTGGATCATCATCCCCTGCCCGAATTCTGGGGCGATGCAGATATGGCCGCCGAAGCCGCCGCGGATTGCGTGGCACGCGGCTATACGGCGGTGAAGTTCGACCCGGCTGGCCCCTATACCATGCGCGGCGGCCACCAGCCCGCCATGTCCGATATCACCCGCTCGGTCGATTTTTGCCGCGCCATTCGCGACGCGGTGGGGGACAAGGCAGACCTGCTCTTTGGCACCCATGGCCAGTTCAACACCTCGGGCGCGATCCGACTGGGACAAGCCTTGGAACCCTACCTCCCGCTCTGGTACGAAGAGCCGATCCCGCCTGACAATCTGCTTGAATTTGAACAGGTTGCGAATTCTGTCCGCATCCCCATCGCCACCGGGGAACGCATGTGTACCCGCGCCGAATTTGCCACGGTTCTGCGTTCGGGCGGGGCCAAGATCCTGCAACCGGCTTTGGGCCGTGTCGGCGGCATATGGGAGGCGCGCAAACTGGCGGTTCTGGCGGAAAGCTTTAATGCCGAAATGGCCCCGCATCTCTATGCTGGCCCGGTGGAATGGGCGGCAAATATCCATCTCGGCGTGGCCATTCCCAACCTGCTGATCGCCGAAACCATCGAAACCCCCTTTCATGACGCGCTGATCAAAAGCACGATCCGGGTCGAAGATGGCTATGTCACCGCCCCCACGGCTCCGGGGCTTGGGATCGAGGTCGATGAAGACCTGGCCCGCGCAAATCCCTATGAGGGCGATGGGTTGCACCTGCAGATGCAGGACGATCCTTGTGATTACAAAAACGGCAACCTGTTCGAAGGCGGGGCACCGGCCCCACGCGATACCGCGTAACCGAGGCCGCAATCTCGCAAATTCAATCCACCCCTCGCATTTTGGGCAAAGCATGTTTATCTTGTCGCGAAATCCAACAGGGAACCGCACCTCGTGAACCAAATGCCCAAACCCCCAGCCCCGCCCGAGGAAATGGCCACCAATGCTCAGCATGCCGCGTCTTTTCTAAAGACGCTGGCCCATGAGGGACGGTTGATGATCCTGTGTCATCTCGGCTCGGGTGAAAAATCGGTGGGCGAGCTTGAGGCGCTGTTGGACACACGCCAGGCGGCGGTCAGTCAGATGCTGGCCCGGCTGCGCGAAGAGGGGCTGGTTTCGACCCGGCGTGACGGCAAGACGATCTATTACAGCCTGGCCAATGACGATACCAGCCGCGTGATTTCCCTGCTTTACGAGATGTTCTGCGCCAAAGCCGGGGCATAAAAACAGCCGCAACTGATATCCAGCGCGGCTGTTTCTTTGGGTTTTACTTGCGCGATCGCGTCAGGTGCGCGCCACCAAATTCCGTCGACGGAATTTGCAAAAGTTTTGCAAAACTTTTGTCACCGCGCCCCTGACTGAGAGTGTTACGCCTCGGCCCATTCCCAAGGCCGAACGAAGGCCCCCAGAACCGTGCCAACCTGCGCATCATCCGCGCCATTGGCCTCGAGCTGTGCCACCAAACCGCGTTTCTTGTCATCCATGACCGATACCACGCGCGCCGGGCAATCCGCCTTTTCCAAAGCGCCGTTATAGACCCGGGTGATCGCGTTCTTACGCAGATCCGGTTTGAACACTTTGCCAACAGCGGTTTTGGGCAATTCATCCAGGATTGTCAGATGCTTGGGATGGGCCGCGCGTTCGTGAACATGCTTTTTCGCGTGTTCCAGCAGTTCTTCGACACTGACCTCGGCCCCGTCAACCAGTTCGACAAAGGCACAAGGCAGCTCACCAGCATGGGAATCCGGCTGCCCGATGGCACCGGCAAAGGCAACGGCGGGATGCGCCAGCAGGGCCTCTTCGATCTCTGCCGGGTCAATATTGTGACCGCCACGAATGATCAGGTCTTTGGCCCGGCCAGTGATCCAAAGATAGCCATCCTCGTCCAACCGCCCCAAATCGCCGGTGCGCAGATAGGTGCCGTAGTGGAACAGGTCCTTGTTCTTGTCGGTCTCGGTATAGGTGCTGCCCGCAAAAACCCCGGGGTTCGAGATGCAGATCTCGCCAATCTCATCCGCGGCGCATTCCACCGGTTCGCCATTTGCTGTCTTGAGGATCTTGACGTTGTTATAGGGCAAGGGAATGCCGACCGAACCGACCTTTTTCACCCCTTCCGGTGGGTTTACCGAGACAAGGCAGGTGGCTTCGGTCAAGCCATAGCCTTCGCAAATGGTAACTCCGCAGGTCTTTTCAAAGCGTTTGAAAAGCTCCATTGGCATCGGGGCCGAGCCGGAAAACGCTGTTTTTACAGAAGAAATATCGGCATCCACGGGGCGCTGCATCAAGGCGGAGACGGCTGTAGGAACAGTGATGATAAAACTGATTTTCCAGCGCTCGCAGAGCTTCCAGAAATTATCGAACACGCCCTCGCCGCGATAGCCTTGCGGTGTTGGAAACACCACATGTGCACCGGAATGCAGGGCCGCCATCAGGATCACATGCACCGCAAAGACATGGAACAGCGGCAGCGGGCACATGATGTTGTCGGTCTCGTCAAACAGCAGCGTCGCGCCAAGCCAGCCATTGTAATTCATGCCGGAATAAAGGTGCTGAGCGACCTTTGGCATGCCGGTCGTACCGCCGGTGTGGAAATAGGCCGCGATGCGGTCTTCGGTGCTGTCCTCGAAATCGAGCGTGGTGTTGTGCTTGGCAATTTCCTTATTGAAATTAAGCACATCCACATGCGTATTGCCGTCATTCTTGGGTCGGATCAGAGGCACGATCCAGGATTTGGGCGGTGTCAGATATTGGTTAAGGTCGATCTCGATCACTGTGTGGACATGCGGCGCGTGGCGCACGGCTTCGGCGACCTTTTGCGCGACATCGGTTTTTGGAAAGGCCTTGAGCGTCACGACAACCTTGGCATCCACTTCGCGCAGGATCGAGCCGATCTGTTCGGGTTCCAGCAGTGGGTTGATCGGATTGACGATCCCGGCTACTGCCGCGCCCAAAAGGGTATAAATCGTTTCAGAGCAATTGGGTAGCACATAGGCCACCACATCGTTTTCGCCAATGCCAAGGCTGCGGAACATGTTGGCGCTTTGGGTGACCCGGTCTTTCATCTGTTGCCAGGTGACCGTGTCCGCCTTGTCCTTGGCCCCGGACATTAATTGGTAACTGGTGGCGGGCCGATCCGGAAACTTCCCTGCAATTTTGCAGAGTTGGCCATAGAGACTGACCGGAATATCCCGATCACCCCATGGCATTTCTTGTTCAATTGCATTGCGGTCGTCCATGCTCGCATAAGCCATGGTTGCCCTTCCTCCCCGTTACTCGCTGGCCTGTATACTGTGGATTTTATCCCAATGGCGCAAGGGTTTGCGACGTTGGGGCAATGGGGCTTTGACGCAGCGTTTTGGGGTGGGTGACTTTTGTGGGGGGAGGTGGCAAAAGGAAGGAATGGACCATCCGCTGATCGATCTCATCAATACCAAGATTCAAAAGGCCGACCGCGAGGGGGCCTTTGACAATCTGGCGGGTGCGGGCAAGCCGCTGCCGAAATGTGATGACCCAGACAATGCGGTAATGCACCGGATTCTAAAGGAAAATGGCACGGTTCCCGAGTTTGTTTCGCTGAGCCAAGAGCTGGCGAAACTGCGCGCGGAACTGCTGGAAACCACCGATCGAACCGAACGTCGCAAGCTGATTTCGGAGATGTCGCTGCTAGAGGCGCGGCTTGAAATCGCCCGCAAAGGCTGAGCCCGTTACGCCGGTTTTAACAGACCGCACGCTGCCGGTAACGGATCGCTCGCCCTTATCGCAACGGGGCAATCGGTACAAAACCACCCCAATTTTGCAGAGATTGCCCCCGCCTAGGGTCAGGACCCACTAAGTCAAAACGCTCAGCATGGAAAAATACGTGTTATCAGAGGTTTGAATTTCGCAGACAAGGCTGGTTGCCGTGGCAAGGAAATCGAGCCGCTGAGAACGTGTATTTCTCCATGCCCTTCGGGTTCACCGGATTTTGTCCCAACCTGCGTTATATGCCCTTGAAATAGAACCACTATTCCAGCGGTCATATGCCTAGCCTGGAACAAAATCTGGTGAACTGAGCGTTGTGACTTAGTGGGTCCTGACCCTCACGGGGCCCCGGATCAAGCCATTTTGCCAATCTGTCCGATTCTGCCCGCGTTTGGGGGAGATTGCCCGGCCTGTTACCACTTGGATCGCGCGCTCAGAGATTTCTTTGGTTAAAATCGGTTAGGAGAGGTTAAGTCACCGCTTTAGACCGGCGCTTTCGGCTTTTTCCCCCGTAAAGTTGTTCGACCTGTGCCCCGCTCTTTCCCCAATTTTAACGTGCGTAAGCTATCCAGCTTTCGTGTTGTGAATACAGGATTGAGTGATGCCAACCGCCAGCGAGTTGCCAATTGATAGCAGCGCGAGTGCCATGGATATGGCGGACACCATGTTTGGCAATGGTGTTACAGTGGTTTCCGCAACCTATACCGGAGCCGCCACGGCCTCTGGCACCTATTCGAACGGTGACAGTGTTGCGCCAGGAATTACGCCATCTGATACCGGTGTCATCTTGTCGACGGGGAATGCCGCCGACATTACCAATAGCTCCGGTGACGTGAATATCGCAGCTGACACCTCAACAATAAACAATACGGCAGGCGATGCCGATCTCGATGCGATTTCAGGTCAGACCACCTTTGACGCAGCCGTATTTGAAGCGGACTTTGTTCCTGATGGCAGCACGTTGACCATGCAGATTGTATTTTCCTCAGAGGAATATCTCGAATTTGTGGATGGTGGTTTCAATGACGCTGTGGGGGTTTGGGTCAATGGGGTCGAAGCCGAGCTATCCGTTGGGACAGGCAATATTTCCATTGATGAAATCAATGATGTCGACAATTCGAACCTATACATCGACAACGCCGACACCAGCGATACCTACAATACCGAAATGGACGGGTTTACCGTCACGCTGACGCTAAAGGCTCCGGTCAATCCCGGGGTGACCAACTCGATCAAGATCGGCATCGCTGACGGCGGTGACGGCTCATATGACAGCAACCTTTTGATTGCTGCGGATTCCGTACAGACCGCTTTGGTTGCTGAGGATGACGAGATTCATGTGCGACTGGGTGAAGACGTCAACCATAACCTCTTAGCCAATGACACCTCAGCCACTGGTGCGCAAATGTCGATCACCCACATTAACGGGCAGCCCGTCAATGTAGGTGACACAATCGTGCTTTCGACCGGGCAAACCATCCAGGTGACGTCTGAAGGTGTGGTGCTCGCCAGTTCTGGCAGCGAGGTTGGCGAAGACTTTTTCACATACACGGTCGAGGATGACCTGGGAAACACCGATGTCGGCCATGTCAATCTGATCACAACCGCCCCCTGTTTCACCTTTGGCACCCGCATCCGGACACCGCGCGGCGGAGTTCCGGTTCAGCATCTCAAGGTCGGTGATCTGGTGGAAACCGTGGATCGGGGGCCGCAACCCCTTGTCTGGATTGGACGTTCGATCAGAAAGGCGGTGGGGATGGATGCGCCCGTTCGGATTGAAAAAGGTGCTTTGGGGAATTCGCGCACGACATGGGTGTCGCGCAATCATCGCCTGCTGCTCAAACAAAGTGGCTTGCAGCTGTTCTTTGGCGAAAAGGAAGCCTTGGCAAGGGCTTGTGACATTGTCGACGGGAAAGGAATTGTTCTTGATCCGTCAGGCAAGGACGTAGTGTATTTTCACCTTTTGCTTGAGCGCCATGAAATTATTGTCGGTGACGGTATGCGGAGCGAAAGCTATTTGGCAGGCCCTGAAACTGCGCGGAGTTTTGACGAAACCTATCAGGAAGAGCTGTTTGGTCTGTTGCCGGGCCTACGGCATTTGAAGGCACCAAAAATGCAATCTGCGCGGCTTGCCCTAAAACCTTTCGAAACCGCCTTACTCCCGCGGCTTGGGTCCGGCTTGGCCAAACCAGTTTCCTGCGCGCGGCGGACCGTCGCCTGAACCGATGCACCCCTAGGGTCAGGACCCATTAATTCGCAATGCTCAGCATGGAAAAATGCGTGTTGTCAGAGGGTTGAATTTCGCAGACAAGGCTGGTTGCCTTGGCAAGAAAATCGAGCCACTGAGAGCATGTATTTCTCCATGCCCTTCGGGTTCAACTGATTTTGCTCCAACCTGCGTTATATACCCTTGAAATAGAACCACTATTCCGGCGGGCATATGCCTACTCTGGAACAAAATCAGATGAACTGAGCGTTGTGACTTAATGGGTCCTGACCCTAAGGTAAGGGGATTATAGTCGGCGTTTTTGCTCGGGGGTGCGCAGCCCGGTGGTGGGCTGCGCGGGTGCTCTGTCAGTGGCAGCCTTTGGCGCGGTAGATGCCTTCGAGTTGCTTGAGGGATTTGGTGGCGTCGATCTCATCCACGAGGTTGACCCCGGTTTCGATATCGGCGGCGGTGCGGACCTCTTTATCCTTGGCGAAGATCGACTCGACGTTATTGACGAAACCGTCAACCTGCGCCGAGGTTTTGCGCTGCTCGCGCTTGCCGATCTCGCGGGCGAGCTGGGTGCAGCTATAGGTTTGGGCCTTGGCCAGCTGCTGTTTGGATTCACCACAGGCAACAAGAAAGCTGAGGGCTAGCAGCCCCATCAAAGGCAGTTGGATGGAACGAAGGTACATAATTTTCCTCTTAGTCTGTCGTTTCCCACCGCTGGCCGGTTGTCTGTCTTGGGGTTTGCGGCCCTGACGGATCGACCGGCTTCGGTTGCCTGTGCAGATAGGCGGCGGGGGGCAGTGCTGTCGTCTCCTTCCAACGGGAAGGACAAATTAGCGGTCGAGACAGGTGGAAAAACCGTGCTGTCCTGTCCTTGCCGGTTGAGAGAGACGACAAGAATGGGGGAGATGCGGCAGGACCGTTCTGTCGAAACGCCGCGCGTCTTGACGGTTTGGGCGGTTGCTTAACTCCACCATGGCTGGCAATCCGGGGTCGCGGTATTGCGCAGCGTATGAGACAGGTTCCGAGATGACTTTTGCTTCGATTGAAACTGCCCTGACCCTTGCGACAGCCGGCTTTTGCCTGTTTTGCGCCAATCTCTTGCTGCTGCGGCGGCGCGATGCCTGGGTCTATGTGCCGCTGGCGCTGTTGTTTCTGTTCAAGGGCCTGGCCAGCGGTGCCCTGTTATGGGCAGAGAGCGAGGGGGCACCGGATTTTGCGCTGCGACTTGCGCTGCTTGTGGGCGGGTTCGAAGTGGCCAGCCCGTTTCTGTTCTGGCTCTATGTGCGCGGCCTGACCAGCGAGGGCGAGCTGGAACGCGTCCCGAGACTGCGCCGCCACATCCTGCCGATTGTGTTTGTGGTGCTGTGTTTCTGGTCCGCTCTGTTCATGCCTGCTGATCTGGTGAATGCAGAGATTGCCGAGGATGACCCTAGGATGCCGGGCCTGTTGTTGATCGCTTTGCTGGTGCTGGTGGCGGATCTGAGTTTCAAGGTTATGATTGGCATCTATATCTATCTGACGATCCGCCGGTTGACCACCTATCAGGCGCGTTTGAAAGAGGTGTTTGCCAGCACGGAAAACAAGGAGCTGACCTGGATCTGGGTGATTATGCTGTCGGCGGGTCTCTATCTGTTGGTCAATATCCTGCACAGCGCGTCGATCTGGGCCGGGGCCCTGAGCGCGGCGGATTTCGAGGCCGAGGCACTGGCGCTGAACAGTCTGGTTCTGTTTGCGCTGTTTTGGGTGCTGGGGATCTGGGGGTTGCGGCAACGGCCTGGGTTGATCCAATCCCACACGGATGACCGCCTGCCGCCCGAGGAACCGGCCAAGCCGAAATACGAGAAATCCGCCCTGGATGAGACCCGCGCCCAGCGCATCGCCGAAAAGATCGAGGCGGCGATGTCAGAGGATTTGCTCTATCGCAATCCGAACCTGTCGCTGTGGGATCTGGCCAAACATGTTGGCGTGAATTCCCACTATCTGTCGCAGACGCTGAACGCGCATCTGGACAAGAATTTCTTTGACCTGGTGAATGGCTATCGCATTCAGGACGCGATCAAACAGCTGACCCAGACCGAAGAAACCATTCTGGTCATCGCCTATGATGTCGGGTTCAACTCCCGCTCGGCCTTTTACAAGGCGTTCAAGCGGGAAACCGGTAAGACGCCGTCAGACCTGCGCAAGTAGAACTAGGGCCTGTGGACATTCACCATAGATCATCAGTTTCAGTCCAAAATTGCTCAGTTTTAGGCATTTGAGCGCAGCACTAGCGGGCTAATGCGAGCGAAAATAACGACGAAATGAGCAATTTTGGCGAAACAGCGGAGCTGCGCGGCCCATTTTGCCTTTGCCTTCGTTGATTTCCCCTGCCGATCAACCAGATCGCTGCGGGAAAATCGCCTTGTCAGCGGCAAAATGGGTCTCGCGCTGATGATCTATGCTGATTGTCCACAGGCCCTAATCGGCCTGCTGCGCCTTGCTTTCGAAAAACGCGTCCAAATGCCGGGTGCCGTGGGGTTTGGCGGTCATGGGCAACCCGATGGCTGAGAGGAAGAACTGCGCAGGGCCAGAGATGTGGCGGGGGGTGACATGTGGGATCACCCTGAGGGCCAGGCGGCGGGTCCAATCGGGGAGATGGGTGATGCGGGGTGATTTGCCAAGGCTGTCAAAGGCGAGCTTGGCCAGATCCTCATGGGTGAACATATCGGGGCCGCCCACATCAAGCCAGGTTTCGCCCGCCTCAATCGCCTGTCGGGTGGCATGAGCAAGATCTGCCCCATGGATCGGGTTGATCCGCAATTGACCAGAGCCAAACAGCCAGACCCGCCCCTGCCGCGCCATGTCAAAGAAATCGGACATGTCCGAGAAATAACCGGTGGGGGCGATGACCGTATGGGATATCGGAGCGGTTTGCAGCTTGCGGACAAAGGCGCTTTTGGCGGCGACAAGGGGGACGTGGCTCATCCGGTCAGCATGAAGCACATGGGCATAGGCGAAATGTGCGACGCCGCTGGCCACGGCCTCGTCCAGCAGGTTGAGATTGGCCTGGTAATCCACATCCCAATAGCTCAGCCCATCGGCCTGGCGGGTGATGCCCAGCGCAGAAACAACCAGATCAATACCTTGCATGGTGCCATGCAGGGTTTCGCGCCAAGTGGCCTCGGCCTCGACGATGCGGTCGGCGGGGAGATCGGTGACTTTGCTTTTGGAGCGGACAAGCGCGGTGACATGCCAGCCATTGGCGTGAAATTCCGCGCAGAGATGGCGGCCGAGATAGCCGGTGGCCCCGGCAATAAAGACATGTTTCATCGCACATAGCCCTCGCTGGCGCGGTCGCTGGGCACGACCTGATTGAACAAAGTGGTAAAGCCTGCGGCGGCCAGACGCGCCGCAGGACGGGTGTCATCCAGAGCATCGCGCCCCGCCACAGAGGCGTTGAGCGGCAGAGACACAGCTCCGGTCAGCAAATCATGCAGGGCCTGGAAACGGCAGGCGCGGATGCTCAGGATGTTAGCCATTTTGCGCCCCCTTATCCAACAACGTTATGGCCGCGGCCACGCATGCAGTTGATCAGGATCGACTGCTTTTTCTCGCGCGCGTCGCCGACACCTGTCAGGCCACCAGCCAGAGCGCCAGCAATGGCCCCGCCTGTGGCGTCGCCCTCGTCATCCGCGCTGCCCAGCGCCGCGCCGATCCCGGCCCCGATGGCGGCTTTGCCCATGGTCCGGCGGTTGAGCTGGGTCTGGTTCTTGGCCAGGGCGCGGCAGGAGGCGAGATCGCTTTGATAGGCGGCGTCTTTGGGGCCGTCCAGAATGGGTTGGTAATTCGCGCCGCTATTGGAGCAGGCCGCAATTGCGACAACAAGCGGGAGTGTGATCAGAGCTTTCATATGAGTCCTCGTTGACTGTAAAGCGCCGCGTTTGGGGGCGGCGGTGTTGCTGTGACGCCGAGATAGTCAACGAGGGGGATGGAGATCGTCCGAACCGGCTGGGACGGGCGTACGGACAAGCTGGCCCGTACGGATTTGGGAAATTCCTTATATTTTACTGACAGTTACAGAATGGGGTCGCTGATCATTTTCGCGCATGTTTTGCCCGCCATTGCGAGGGCGTCTGCTCGGTCACCTTTTTGAAACTGGTGTTGAAGGTAGATTTCGAGTTGAACCCCACCGTCTCGGAGATCTCCAGAATCGTGTGGCTGGTGGTGGCCAGCAACTCGCAAGCGTCGCGGATGCGGCATTGGTTCACGTAGTCGTAAAAGGACATGCCAAGCTTGGTGTTCAGCACCTCGGACAGGTGGATCGAAGGGATTGAGATTTCAGAGGCCAGCGCGCGCAGGCTAAGCGCGTGATTGCGCCAGAGCTGGCCGACCTCCATGCGTTGGGTCAAACGATCAGCGTAGCGGTTCAGATCTTCGGGTGTCAGGCCAGAACGGGCATAGCGATCAGGTTTTGGCGAGGGCGGCGCAGGTGTGGCTGTCTCGATCACCGGCGGCTCCAGCACGGCGCTGGTCCAACCCGGCAAGGGCGGCACAGCGCGCAGAGCAAAGAGGCCAAAGGAAAAGACCAGCACCAGATCGTACAGGAATTCGGTGGGGCCAAAGCGGATCTCGGGATAGTTCAAAAGGTCAAGCACCTCGTCCACGATCACGATCAGCGACAGGATCAGGATGGTGGCAACCAGCGCGTCGAGCCAGGCCAGCGTCTTGCCCGTCAGATCGGAAAACACGTCGCGAATGTTGCGTTTGTGCTGGATGAGCTTGCGCGCGCAGAGGGTGCCGTAGATCAGGACGGTCACCACCCATAGTGTCCAGAATGCATCATCCCCCAGTTGGATCAGGTCAAGGTGGTCTTGAGTGAGGCCATGCGCCTCGGGGTCGCGGCGGATCTCTCCGGGCAAGAGCAGCGCAGGTGACAGGCAGAGGAAGGACAGGGCAATCGGGATGAGATGCAGCCAGTCGCGCCGGATCAGCTTTGGCGCGGCGCTGGTGAGGCCACGGACAAAGAAATAGAGCGCGATCATGAAGCAGGGCAGAAAGATTTCGTGCCATTGGAACAGCCATTCCGGGCCCCAGATGAAGGGGTTATAGATCAGCTCGGCCAGGTGGTCGGCGGCGTTGATGGAGAAAAACCCGATCATCGCCCATACGAACATGCGGTGGCTCTTGGTATCGCGCAGCTTGAGCAAGAGGCCAAGCAGCACAAAGATGCAGAGCGCGAAAGAGATCATGGAACCGGAGAACAGCCAGAGGTCGTCAGGCGCGATGGAAATGTCGATCATTTGGAATGTCTTGGGCGCGTGGAAATGGGGGCTTGGGCGTAGTGTATCCGGGTGGAGGGGGGATGCAATGGGGTTGGCAGGTTAGTTAGGCGGGGCGCGGATAATGCGCCTCACTTGTAATCATCCCAAACGAGAGGTTCGCGCCCGATCCCGAGGGTGGGCGCGTCTAACCTTAGCGACTGGGTGGTGGTATTAGATTACAGTGCATCCAATTGAAACGTAGAGACCAATTCGCGCCCGCCGCTTTGCCGAAGGCAAACCTTTGGTTTGACGGGCGGGATCATGCTGGAAGCATGCCTCTGGCATGAGCGCGAACCGGATCGCAAGCGATCCGGGGCGTTATCTCGATGATGAGAATTTCATTTACTGGTGACTAGGCTCATCAGTTAGCGCGGATATTTACACTTCCACGCTCCCACCGGGCCGCCATCTGTGCCAGGCGGGTGCCGAAGTGTCGGGCGGTTTGGGCGTCCTCTGGGCGCAAGGTCTCTCCGCTATCCGTGGCCATGAGGCCAAGCCAGCTGCCATCGGCGTTCAGCCCTTGGCGGTCCGGATAGACCGGCGCGCCAATGGCGGTTTGGCCAACCCAGATCATGCCCATTTGCGCCGCATAGATCGATAGGCGCGAAAGGGCAGAAAGCTTGTCGCCTGACGGGTGGATGGCGCTGACAAACCCGGCGGCCAGCTTGTCCTGCCAGCGCAGGTCTGGCCAAGCGCTTGCTGCCTCTTCGAGAAACAGGGAATAGCGTGCCGGGGTGGAGCCCATATAGGTTGGGCAGCCAAAGGCGATAAGACTGGCGGCGTCCAGGGCCTGCCAATCTGCGGGGGAAAGATCGGTGACATCCATGGTAACGGTACGGGCGCCAGAGGCGTCCACCCCGGCGGCAATTTCCTGCGCCAAGGATTGCACATGACCGGTTTCGGAAAACCAAGGAAGGCAGATGAGCGGTGTATCGGCTTGCGTCATAACGGCAAATTGGGCGATTGTCGCGCCAGTCACAAGAGCGAAAGAGCCCCATGGTCACGGTCAAGGAACAATACGAAGCCTATCCCTACCCCGAACGTGATCCCGCGGATGAGGCCAAACGGCTGATCACCGGCTCGCCCTCGCATCCGATTGAAATGGATCATTATTTATGGGGCGGCCAGCGCGATTGGTCCCAGCCCTTGCGGGTTTTGGTCGCCGGTGGCGGCACCGGGGATGGATTGATCCAGCTCGCGCAGGTATTGAGCCATGCTGGCGCGCCTTATGAGATCACCTATGTGGATCTTTCCAAAGCCTCGCGCGCTGTGGCCGAGGCGCGGGCGAAAGCGCGCGGGTTGAGCGGCATTCGTTTTGAGACCGGCAGTTTGCTGGATGCGCCGGATTACGGTGAATTTGACTATATCGACAGTTGCGGCGTGCTGCATCACCTGCCCGACCCCGAGGCCGGCTTTGCCGCCTTGCGCGCTGCCTTGGCACCGGGGGGCGGCTTTGGCTTTATGGTCTATGCGCCCTATGGGCGCTCTGGCGTGTACCCGTTGCAGGGCGGGTTTGGCGCGCTGTTTGAGGGGATGGCCCCGCAAGAGCGGCTGAAGGCGGCGCAAAAGATTGTCGAAGGGTTGCCCGAGGGCCACCCGTTCAAGAGCAATCCGAATTTGAACGATCACAAAGCCTCGGATGCCGGGTTTTATGATCTGTTGTTGCATGGGCAGGATCGGTCTTATTCGGTGGCGGAGCTGTTGGAGACATTCGAGAAAACCGGCTGGCAGTTACAAAGCTTTGTCACCCCGGCGCTTTATGATCTGGAGCGGATTTGCAAACGCCCCGAGGGCATGAGCGACGGCGCGGCCATGGCGGTGGCAGAGCAGTTGACCGGCACCATCCGGCTGCATGTGGGCTATGCGGTGCCTGCGGGTGAGGATCGCAAACCCGCCAAGGGCAGCAATCGCAAACTGGTGCCACATCTGAGCGGTGTTCAGGCCGGGGCGCTGGCCAAGGCGGTGGCGCAGGGCAAACCGATCCCGGTTGGGTCAGATGGGGTGCGCAGCACGTTCACATTGCCCAAGGCAGCGGCGGGATTGATCGCGGGGATTGATGGGCGACGCTCGCTGGAACAGATCGCGGCGGGTGCGCGCATGGATGCGCTGGCATTTGGCATGGCCTGGGCCCCGGTGGAAAAGGCGCTTTGTGGCTGGGGCTTGTTGAAATATTCTGGCTTGGGGAACCTTGGGAAGAACCCCTAATAAGCTGAGGGAGGTCACCCATGTGTGGACGCTTTGCCACCACCCTGCCCAATGAGGCCATGGCGCAGTTGTTTGACGCCAGCCCGGCCAATGACCTGCCCGAGGTGCCCAATTTCAACACCTGCCCGACCACCCAGATCCATGTGATCGAACCCGGTGAAGATCGGCGCAAGCTGCGCGCCATGCGCTGGGGATTCATCCCGCATTGGTATGACAAGCCAAGCGGCGGGCCGCTGCTGATCAACGCGCGCGCCGAAACCATCGCCGAAAAACCCGCCTTTCGCGAGGCCTGTCGCCAGAGGCGATGTTTGATCCCCTGTAGCGGGTTTTATGAATGGAGCAAGGATGAGGCCGGCAACCGCCTGCCCTGGTATATTACCCGTAAGGATGGCGCGCAGATGGTCTTTGCCGGGATCTGGCAGGATTGGGGGCCCGAGGAGGCGCGGCTGCGAACCTGCGCCATGGTGACGGTGGCGGCAAATGCGGTGATGTCCAGGATTCATCACCGGATGCCAGTGATCCTGGAGCCGCAGCATTGGGGCAAATGGCTGGGCGAAGAGGGGCATGGTGCGGCAACGCTCATGCAACCCGCTGAGGAGGATGTCATCACCTTTCACAGGGTCCGCACAGAGGTGAATTCCAACCGGGCCAGCGGGCCGCAGTTGATCGAAGAAATTCCACCTGATGCGTGTTGACGCCGCCCGCGCTCTGGCCTAAACCCTGTCTTCGCTGCGGGTATGGTGAAATGGTATCATAAGAGCCTTCCAAGCTTAAGGTGCGGGTTCGATTCCCGCTACCCGCTCCAAACTCCCCTACAGATCTGGTGGGCCGCGCAGGCGATTGCCTCTGGGTGCGCGCGTGATATCTGGCGCGTGTATGCGGCGCGCGGGTCCAAATTTCATCGATGAAATTTGCAAATTCCGTCAACGGAATTTGGAGGCGAGTTGCGCGAGGCCAACGCTCGCCATGAGCGAAAGGACAAGCCTGAGGCCCACAGAGCGCCCTGCAATTGCCCGCCCGCGTCATCTCAGCGCTTGACCCGGGGGCCAGAGATGGCAAAACCCCCTGACAGCTATTTGCAAAGGACGCATACATGGCCCGTGGCACGACGATGACCTCAGCCGAGGCAGACCGCGAGAAATCCAAGAAATTGGGATCGCTGGGCGCGCTGTGGCCTTTCATGCGCCCCTATCGTGGCCAGATGATTGCCGCCCTGCTGGCTTTGATCACCACCGCCACGTTGTCGCTGATCCTGCCGATGGCGGTGCGCCGGGTGGTGGATAATTTCAGCGTCGAGGATGGCGCTCTGTTGGATCGCTATTTTGGCGCGGCTTTGGCGATTGCCGCCGCGCTGGCCGTGGGCACGGCTTTGCGTTACGCGCTGGTCACCCGCTTTGGTGAACGTGTTGTCGCCGATATTCGCAAGGCAGTGTTTGATCGGGTCATCGGCCTGTCCCCGGCCTTTTTCGAGAAAACCATGACTGGCGAAGTGCTGAGCCGGATCACCACGGACACCACGTTGATCCTGTCGGTGATTGGCTCGTCGGTTTCGGTAGCGCTGCGCAATGTGCTGATGTTCAGCGGCGGGTTGGTGCTGATGCTCTTTACCTCGCCGAAACTGACTGGGTTGGTGCTGCTGATTGTGCCTGCCGTGGTTGTGCCCATTCTGGTGCTTGGCCGTCGTTTGCGTCAGCTGAGCCGCGAGAACCAGGATTGGATCGCTGAAAGCTCGGGCAATGCTTCTGAGGCCTTGAGTGCGGTGCAGACCGTGCAGGCCTTTACCCACGAAACCCTGTCGCGCAGCCGCTTTGGCGATGTGACGGAAAAGAGTTTTGACTCGGCCCAGAAACGCATCTGGACCCGCGCGCTGATGACTGCCATCGTGATCTTTCTGGTCTTTACCGGCGTGGTCGGTGTGCTGTGGATCGGGGCCTGGGATGTCCGCGCAGGCGGGATGAGCGCCGGCACGCTGGTGCAATTTGTCATCCTGTCGGTGCTGGTGGCCGGGGCGGTTGGGTCTCTGTCCGAAGTGTTCGGAGAGCTGCAACGCGCCGCTGGGGCGACCGAGCGTCTGGTCGAGCTGTTGCAGGCCGAGGACAGCGTGCAAGACCCTGATGCGCCCGCATCCCTGCCCAGTCCGGTGCGCGGGGCGATCCGCTTTGACAAGGTCAGTTTCTCCTACCCGTCGCGCCCCGATCTGGCGACTTTGGACGATATCGAGCTGAGCATTGAGCCCGGTGAAACCGTGGCGCTGGTTGGTCCCTCGGGCGCTGGCAAAACCACGATGATCCAGATGATCCAGCGCTTTTACGATCCGGTATCCGGGGTGGTGACGCTGGATGATGTGGCTTTGCGCGACCTCAACCGCCATGATTTCCGCAGCCATATCGCACTGGTCCCGCAAGAGCCGATGATCTTTGCCACGAGCGCGCGGGAAAACATCCGCTTTGGCCGCCCCGGAGCGAGCGATGCCGAGGTCGAGGCCGCCGCCAAGGCCGCCGCCGCGCATGACTTCCTAACCAAATTGGCGGACGGTTATGACACCTGGCTGGGTGAGCGCGGCGTGATGCTGTCGGGTGGCCAAAAACAACGGGTCGCCATTGCCCGCGCCATCCTGCGCGACGCGCCGTTGCTGCTGCTGGACGAGGCCACCTCGGCGCTGGACGCTGAAAGTGAGCGCGCCGTGCAAGAAGCGGTGGACACTTTGTCAGCCGATCGCACCACGGTGATCGTGGCGCACCGTTTGGCGACGGTGAAAAAGGCGGATCGTATTGTGGTGATGGATCAGGGCCGCATCGTGGCCCAAGGCACGCACGATGCGCTGGTGGCCAAAGGCGGGCTTTATGCGCGTCTGGCCAAAATGCAGTTTACCGACGGGTAAAGCGCTGGCCTACGGGATGGTGGGCGGGGCGATGCTCTGCAAGAGCGAGCGGCGTCCCATCATCTCCCTTAGGAGGAAACCCCAAGAGGGATTTGCGCGTGCCGCGAGCGGGTTGGGGGCGCTGCCCCCGTCCGCAAAGCGGCCTCCCCCGGAGTATTTTCGCCAAGAAGAAACTCAGGCACTCTGCATGTCGAGGAAAAAGCGCTCCGGATAAGCGCCTGGCCAATACAAAAAAGGCGGATCGCCTTGTGGCGCAAGGCACGCATGGCGCGCTGGTGGCCGAAGGGATGTTTTATGCACGTCTGGCCAATATGTAATTCACGGCCGGGTCTGTCGACGGGTAAAACCTTCGGCTTGCCCGACGGATTTGCACTCTGCTCCAGGCCTCCTTGCGAGACAATCGAGACAAGGCTGGACGCTGGCAGGTGGTTGCCGGGTCATACGCCAGGTCCCGGATAGCCGCACCTACGGCAAGGCGTTGGCCCAGCGGCAACAGGCTGAGCGCGTAGCGACCGGGGAAAAAGCTTTCAACCGGGAGCCCTTCGGCCAGTAAAATATCGTGCTGATCGCACAGGATGCTGTGATAGGTCACCGAACGCGCGCCGCGCATCTGACGAAACCCCGGCAGAGGGGTCAGATGTTTGGCCGCCACCAAAGCCGCTGGTGATTGCGTCGTCGCGGGTAACATGACCCCATGTTGCGGCGACAGGACCAGACGGTTTTGCGGAAACCCGCGCCCCATGGCGCCTGGTTTGATCTCGATTGGTTTTTGCGACAGGTCCCCATCTGAAAAGACCAAATGCCGGCTGGCCCGCCAGATGACCTGACGCTCGGTGCCGGACGCAGTGGTCACCCGGTCCCCGACCTTCACCTCTTCGACTGGGAGCGGTCCGTTTGGGGTCGCAATCCGCGTGCCGCTGGCAAAACAAGGAAAAGCCTGAAGGTTGGTGTGGAATAACCCGGTATAATTGGTGTCCACGGTCGTGACGGTAACGGATTCAATATACGCGCTGGACCCGCTGGTGATATCCGTTCCGGCAAAATTCGAATTGGTCAGAAACAGGTTGCCGTTGGAATCCTGGAACATCACCGCATTGGTAAAATTCGCGGTGTCGCCATTGGTGTAGGTCACGGTCAAGGACACCACAGCCAGGGAATCCACCGTTGTGATGACCGGAAAGCCGCCTGCGGAATGGCTGATCGTATCCAAGGTGGCCGTATTGTCGGTCGCCACCTCACCGGTTGAATCCCAATCGTCGAAATCGATGTCCACCACGTGATCATGAAGCGGGTCCCCGGACGAGCCAAAGGAATTCAGATAGACACCGGTATTTTCGACCGGAAAGGTCAGCTCATCCGTGTCCGCATCGGCGTAAGTGCCTAAATAGATCGCCTGATGTGTTGAAATTGGCAAATGAGCCTCCGCATCGAAACGCGGCAAAGCTAGCAAGCCTTGGTAAAGTCTTTCTTAGGGTCAGGACCCAGCCTAAGAACCCTTGTCCAGTGTTCGACCTTGGCAAAGAAAAACCCCTCCCCCGGGCAAAGCGGGAGAGGGGGGCATCAGTGGCGCGTGCCCTGATTATTTGGCTGTGATGCGGCCATCCAGCATGATTTTGACCGGGCCCATTTTGGCCATGTATTCGGCGGTCACATCCGCCAGATCCGGGCCATAATCATAAGCGTTGTCAGCGTCGCGGAACATTTTGTAACCGTCGCCGCCATTGCGCACATAGTTGTTGGACACAACGCCATAGGTCGCGGCCAGATCAATTGGCGCGCCGCCAACCATCACGTCGGAGACCCGCTCACCCGCTGGTTTGGAGGCGTCAAACGCATAGGTCATGCCCGCAACCTGTGGGAAACGACCTGCGCCATCTTCCAGCTTGGAGACACCGTTTTCCAGCGCTGCCACGATGGTTTCACCGGTGACCTCAAAGGTCGACAGGGTGTTCTGGAAAGGCAGAACCGAGAGCACTTCGCCCATGGTGACTTCGCCCGCATCGATAGAGGAGCGCAGGCCGCCACCGTTCTGAATGGCGATCTGGATGCCTTGATCCTTGACCCGGTCCAGCATGGCATCTGCCACCAGGTTGCCCATGGCGCATTCTACCGCACGGCAGGAACCACGCTCGCCATCAATGGCTTCGGCGGTTTCGGCCACAACGCGGTTTTTCATTTCCTCAATCGGGCCAGCCAGTTCGGCCACGCGGGCGACGATGGCTTCGTCTTCGGCCACAGAGGCATCCAGAACGATGGTGTCGCCGGTTGCGGCGGTCACATTGCCCGCATCATCAAAGGTCAGCGTCAGGTGGCCGACATATTTGGAATAGGCATAGGCCTGCACCACGGGCACGTCACCAACCATGGTTGGATAGGCCATTGCGCCCTCTTCGGTGTTGGAGAATTTGGTGTGCGAGTGACCGCCCACAACCGCATCAACACCGGCGACTTTCTCGGCGATTTCCATGTCTTTCTTTACGCCAACATGGTTCAGCGCGATGATTTTGGTCACGCCGTCTGCCTCAAGCGCGGCCACATCGGCCTGCAGGCTTTCGATTTCGTCCTGGAAGATCACCGCTTCGCCGGGGCTGGAGGTCTCGGAGGTGTCAACCGCCAGGGCAGAGATGACCGCGACCTTTTCGCCGCCAACCTCAAGCACCACGTGATTGTCGACTTTACCCGCCAAAATATTGGATTGGGTCACGTCGATATTGCCCGAGATCACCGGGAAGGAAACGCCATCCACCAGCTTGAGCAGGCCTTCGGGGCCATCGTCAAATTCGTGGTTGCCCACGGCCATGACGTCAAAGCCGATCTTTTCCATCATCTCGATTTCCACGTCACCCTTGTAGGTGGTGTACATCAGAGAGCCCTGATACTGGTCGCCCGCATCCAGAACCAGCACGTTTTCGTCTTTCAGCTGCTCGCGCAATTCGGCGATCTTGGTCGCGACGCGCGCATAGCCGCCAAAGCACTTACCCTCGGCATTATCCTCGGCCTTGCAGGTCGAATCGTATTTGTTGATCGGCTCAATACGGCTGTGCAGATCGTTGATGTGCACAATATGCAATGTGTAGTCAGCAGCAGCAGAGCTGGCACAAAGCGCAGCCGCAGCGACCGTGGACAGAAAACGAACAGACATGATATTCCCCTGTGTCGGTTATTATATCGTGTGATGCTGCACCTGTTCTAAGGGCGAGTCAAAGCCGAAAAACATGACGCAGCGGACCCTTGCCCAATAGGCGTGATTTGTATCGGTTTCATGTCGCGCCGCTGCCTGACAAAGTGGCAGGCCCGCTTGCGGCGCTGCTGCAATTAGGGCCTGTGGAGGAAATACCGCTTGACCCTGACACTAGTGTCATAGCGCTACCCCTGCCCCCTGACAGCATTTTGCAACACAGGAGACGCAGCGAGATGACAGGTACCAACACGTGGCAGGACAAGGTGGCGATTGTGACTGGGGGCAGTTCTGGCATAGGCAAAGCCGTGGCGCTGGAACTCGTACGGCAGGGTGCCAAGGTGGTGATCACCGGGCGGAATATGGATCGGTTGGCAGAGGTGGCGGGCAACAGCGCAGCAATTGAGGCTGTGCAGGCGGATGCCGCTGATCCGGCAACTGGCGCGGTCCTTGTTGCGCGCGCCTTGGCCCGGTGGGGACGGATTGACCTGATCGTCAACAATGCCGGGGCTGGTCAACCGATGCCCCTGCCCGCTTATGACGCAGAGGTGATCAGCCAGATGGGTGCCGTGAACATCACCGCGCCATCCATGCTGGTGAAGGCCGGGGCGGAGGCCTTGAAAGCGAGCAAGGGGGCGATTGTGAATATTGGCACCGCGGTATCGCGCAAGGACGCGCCGATGATGGCGCATTATGCGGCGAGCAAAGCGGCGCTGGAACACCTGACCCGCGCCTGGGCTCTTGAATTTGCCGGGGATGGCGTGCGGGTGAACGCCATTGCGCCGGGGCCGGTCCAGACCGGGGCTTTGACCGGGATGATGGGGCTGCCCGCCGAGATGGCGGCGCAGATTGAGGCGCAGGAGGCAAAGCAAATCCCTCTGGGGCGGCGCGGGGTGACCGAGGACATCGTGCCTTGGGTGCTGCGCCTGGGCAGTGCCGAGAATGCCTGGCTGACCGGGCAGATCTTGACGGTGGATGGGGGCTGGACGCTGCGGGAGTAATCTCGTCCTTGTTGCTTTTGCGCAGACGAGAAGAGTCGTTCCCGGATTGCCTGCAATCCGGTTCGCGCCCGACCCCGCCCCCCCAGGGCGGGCGCGAATTTTGAAACATCGCAATCCTCTGCAAAGCGGCGAGGATGCAAGCGGAAACCATGCCAGTTAGGCCCACCCTCGGGGTCGGGCGCGAACCTCTGTTGCTCGTTCTTCTGTAAGTCACGTTGCCTTGGTTTTTGTACAAAAGACCCTAGCTCAATCTTCACCACCACAAAGAGGCCGCCAAATGACCCCCAAAGACGCCGCCCTCCATCTTGGCATCAGCCAGCGCATGCTGCGCCATTATGAAAGCGCCGGGTTGATGGCGGTCGGCCGGACCCTGAACGGCTATCGCCAGTACAGCCCATCGGATCTGCGCCGCGCCGCGCGGATCCGCGACTTTATCGCCACCGGGTTTTCGACGCGCGAGATCTATGCCATGCGGGCGTGTCTGAGCGATGACGGTTCAGGCCCTTGCGAGGGTGGCATCGCCAAGATGACCGAAAAGCTGGAGAGCATTGATCGGCTCATGGCCGAACTACAAGAGCGTCGCGCAGCCGTTCTGGATCGGCTTCAGCTGCTAGAGACGCAATTGGACAGTGAATCCCCCCGGTCAGAGCCGCAACCCGCTTGACCCCACAGCAGCGGCGCCGCATCACGGCCCCATGCTGATCTACAAAATTCTCCGGGCCCCGGAATGGGCCGATTTGCAGGCGCAGGGCGAAACCGCTGGCGCGCCTATTGATGTCGCTGACGGGTTTGTGCATTTCTCGACCGCCGCCCAGGCCCGCGAAACCGCCGCCAAGCATTTTGCCGGGATCGACGGGTTGTTGCTGGCCGCTTTGGATGCCGATGCCCTGGGTGAGGCGCTGAAATGGGAGGTCTCGCGCGGCGGTGACAAATTCCCCCATCTTTATGCGCCTTTGCGCCTGGCCGACATCCTCTGGACCCGCGACCTGCCGCTGGGCCCGGACGGGCACCAATTCCCGGAGGAAATGGTGTGAGCCATATCGACCCGACCCGCGCCCAGTTTGACCTGTTCAAAGGGCTGAACCGCGATGAGCCTTGCGAGATGCTGAACCTCGTCAAGCTGCGCGATCAGGCTGCCTATCCCGAGGGCCACGCCCTGCACGGGCAAGGGCTGAGCGGGGCTGAGGCCTATGCCCGCTATGGCGCCGAAAGCGGCCCGGTTCTGGCCCGGGTTGGTGGCACCATCCTGTGGCGCGGCGCGTTTCGCTGCACCTTGATCGGGCCTGAGGGCGAGGATTGGGATCATGTGTTTATCGCGCGCTACCCTTCGGCCCATGCCTTTATGGCCATGGTCAAAGACCCGGATTACGCCAAGGCGGTGATCCACCGTCAGGCGGGCGTCGCAACCTCGCGCCTGATCCGCAATGCCCCAACTGAGACCGGAGATGTGTTCGGATGAAAGCCCTCGAAACGCTTGGCATGAGCCTGCTGCGCAAACTTGATCCTGAAACCTCGCATGGCGTTGCGCTCAAGGCGCTCAAGGCGGGCCTTGCCCCTTTGCCGGGGCTGGTGACCTCGGATCGGTTGCGCTGCTCGGTCGCCGGGCTGAACATGACCAATCCCGTAGGCATCGCCGCCGGATTTGACAAAAACGCCGAGGCGCTGCACCCGCTCAGCCGGGCCGGGTTTGGCTTTGTCGAGGTGGGGGCGATCACGCCGCGCGCCCAGCCGGGCAACCCGAAACCGCGCCTGTTCCGCCTGTCTGAGGACCGCGCGGCCATCAACCGGTTTGGCTTTAACAATGAGGGTATGGAAGCCGCCGCGACCCGGCTGGCCAAACGCCCGCGCGATATGGTTCTGGGTCTGAACCTGGGTGCCAACAAGGATAGCAGCGACCGCGCCGAAGATTTTGCCAAAGTGCTGCGCCATTGCGGCGCGCATCTGGATTTTGCCACGGTGAATGTCAGCTCACCCAACACCGAAAAGCTGCGCGATTTGCAGGGCAAGGACGCGCTGGCGGCTTTGCTTGGCGGGGTGATGGAGGCGCGCGGCGATCTGGCCACGCCCATTCCGGTCTTTTTGAAAATCGCCCCGGATCTGGACGAACAGGGGCTGAAAGATGTGGCCGAAGTCGCGCTGAGCTCGGGTGTGTCTGGAGTCATCGCCACCAACACCACCCTGTCGCGCGAGGGGCTGACATCGCAGCACAAGGGCGAGTCTGGCGGTCTGTCCGGTGCGCCCCTGTTTGAAAAGTCCACCCGCGTTTTGGCGCAGCTTTCCCTGCTGACCGAAGGCAAACTGCCCCTGATTGGGGTGGGCGGCATCGGCTCGGCCCAACAGGCCTATGACAAGATCCGCGCCGGGGCCTCGGCGGTGCAGCTATATACGGCGCTGGTCTATGGCGGGCTGACGCTGGGGGCTGAGATCGCGCGCGGGCTGGATCAGCTTTTGGCCCGCGACGGGTTTGTAAATGTCGCCGAGGCTGTCGGCACCAAAAGAGAGGACTGGCTATGATCCTGTGGCACAATCCACGTTGTTCAAAATCGCGCCAAACCCTGACGCTGCTTGAAGAAAACGGCCATGCGCCCGAGATCCGCAAATATCTAGAGGATGTGCCCACAGTCGCGGAACTGCGCGCTGCCGCTGACATGCTGGGCCTGCCGGTGATCGCGATGATGCGAGTCAAGGAGGCGGCGTTCAAAGACAAGGGCCTGAGCAAAGACAGCGATGCCGAGACCCTGCTGACCGCCATGGCAGACGCGCCCAAGCTGATCGAACGCCCGATCCTGTTTGCCAATGGCAAAGCTACCATTGGCCGCCCGCCAGAACAGGTGCTGGAGATCCTGTAAGCTTAGGCTCTGTCAACAAGGCCTAGAGTTCGGGAATAGCGCCCGCGCTTTGGGCCGCGCTGACAAACTCCGCGATCAGCCCGGCATTCTTTTGCCCCGGCGCGCTTTCGACGCCCGAGGACACGTCGACCTGGGTCGCCCCGGTCAGTTCCACGGCGCGCGCGACATTGTCAGGCGTTAGCCCGCCCGCCAGCATCCAAGGGCGCGACCAACGCCGCCCAGCAATCAGACGCCAGTCAAAAGCCAAGCCGTTGCCGCCGGGCAGATCGGCCCCTTTGGGCGCTTTGGCATCAACAAGGATCTGGTCACAGACACGCTCATAAGCAGGCAATTGCCCCAGATCCTCGGCAGTGGCGACGCCCACGGCCTTCATCACCGGCAGACCATAGCGGCTGCGGATCTCGGCGACGCGCTCGGGGCTTTCCTCGCCATGCAGTTGCAATATGTCGATGGCCACGCGGCCGCAGATCTCATCCAGCAGCGCATTATCCGGATTCACGACCAGAGCCACCTTGGCCAAACCAACCGGGGCCAGCACCGCAAGGTCGCGCGCCTGCTCGACACTGACATTGCGCGGTGACTTGGGAAAGAACACAAACCCTGCATAGGCCGCGCCCGCCTTGGCCACAGCTTCCACATCTGCCGGTTTCGACAAACCGCAAATCTTGACCTTCACATCCATGCTGTCGCCCTGTTTCTTCTTGGCACAAATATCCCGGGGGTGAATTGCTTGAAAAGCAAGAGGGGGCAGCGCCCCCTCCCCGGCCCTATAAGGGCATTCTCAACTTTACAAGTGGATCAGCTGGCCTGATCCAAAAGCGCCAGAACCTCGTCCTTGTCCTTGTCGCGCTCGGCCTGAGTCTTTTTCAGCTCACGCTCAAGCTTGCGCACCTGCGCGCCCTTTTGCGCGGCATCAGCGCGGTGCTTGTGCTCACGCAGCCATTCCAGCACTTCACCCAGCAACACGCCAAGGATCAGGCTGCCCAGGACAACGATAAACAGCGGCACCTCAACCGATTGCGACAGCCAGCCAACACCCGGAATGGCCGCCACGGCCTCGGGCAAGGTGTTCAATGTCACCATGTCACGATTGGCCAAAGACACGGTTACAAGAAGCACTGCGAGCGCTGCGTAAAAAGCGTAACGAATATACCGCATGGGTTATTTCCCGTTCAGGCGGTCCCGCAGCAGCTTGCCGGTCTTGAAGAAGGGCACGTGCTTTTCCTCGACCTCGACAGATTCCCCGGTACGGGGGTTGCGGCCGGTGCGTGCATCCCGCTTCTTGACCGAAAACGCTCCGAAGCCCCGCAATTCGACCCGGTCGCCCCGAGCCATGGCATTGGTGATCTCTTCGAAGATCGTATTGACGATCCGTTCCACATCCCGCTGATACAGGTGCGGGTTCTCATCCGCAATCTTCTGGATCAATTCAGACCTGATCATGCTTTCGCATCCCCCCTGCTGTGCTTGTCATTTGCACGTGATTATTGCCCGACTATAGGACGCGAATTGCGTTCCGAAAACTGTTCAATGGGTGAAAAACTCATGTTTTGCAGCTATTTGAGCAGAAATAGCGCCGCAGTCTCGTGAAATAGGCGGTGAATGGCGCAAAAACCGGGCTGTGCAGTCGCAGCATCCCATGCGGCGATTCGTCTGCCCTTTTGTCCCGCTTGCGACAGTTGGGTGGGGCTGATAGAGCGGTGTCACAGATCAAATGGCAGGAGGTTTGATGTCCTGATTGGGCCGGATGCACAGCATCCATGACAGTGTGACCACATGAAACGGCTTTGGGCCGCATGTGTGTTTGCAGCCAATCAAAACTTGATCCAATCAAATCAAGAGACATCAAACAATGATCAAAGACTATCAACCTCTCCGATGACGACGCAATCGTCGACATCTATCGCCGTGCCAGCCAACAGGCGCATGGGTTTGTGTCACCAGCCTTTCTGGAGCAGGAATGTGACAATGTTCGCCAGATTTACCTGCCACAAGCCCAAACACTTGTGGCGCATGAGCAGAACCGGCTTTGCGGTTTTATCGCCCTGTTGGGCCACACTGTGGGCGGGCTTTTTGTCGATCCGGACTGTCAGGGCAAGGGCCTGGGTCAGGCCTTGGTGACAGCAGCTTTGCAGCGCCAACCGGTTTTGGAGTTGGATGTGTTTGAGCACAATCCGCTGGGTCGTCGGTTTTATGAACGGTTCGGCTTTGTCGAACTGAGCCGCCGTCACGACGATTATACGGGTCAGCCGGTGATCAAATTGCGCTATGAAACGCGCGGCTAACCGCCAAAGGGGTCAGGTGCTATTTGCATCTGGCCTCAAACACCGTGAGCCCCTGGGCATTACGCCCCAAGACTTGCAAACCGCCAAAGGGTTTGCCGATCTCGGCACAATTCTTGGCCGCCTCGGACTGCACCTGCCCCGGAGCCCAATCACTGCCAAAAACGCCCAGCATCTTATGGATGCCATCCTCGACCTTGAACTTCATTTTCAACGTGTCAGGGCCGCTGGCAAAGGCCGTGCTGGCGACAATAACAAGGGCGGTTGTACACACGAACCGTTTCATGGCTCCCCCAAATTCTCTTTTTCAATAGGTTCAGCCTAAGGGGCGCGCTTGGGGCGGTGCAACTCAAATATCATGAAGTGCCGAGAGACAGGACTAAAGTCACCGAGTCCCGCGCCAGAAGTGCAAAAACCCGGCCAGCAACACAAGATGAAGGAGGGTGTTGGGCAGGAAGGACATGGGCGAGGCGTAGATGCCGAACATATAGGCCAAGGGATCAACGGGCAGGATCAACACTTGTAACAGGGCGTTCGCAAGCAAAATAGCCGCAAGGGTCGGCGAGGCCTCATGTGATCGGACCAAGATATTCAGGACACCGATGCTGAACAAAAAGGCCCCTGCCGTTCGCGCCATGACCAGCCCCGCGCCGGTGGGCTGCGCGCTTTTCATATCCACCAAGAGCGTTGTCGGAAACAGAAACGCGATGGTGCCGATGGTGCAGGCGATGAAGGCGGCAAAGGTCAGGAAGGTTTTGCGAGACATGTGGTGTCCTGTTCGTGGTCCAGAGTGGCGAGGGCAATGTCCAAGGCGTCCTCAACCCGCACGCGTCCGCCGCCGGTTTTGGCAAGGGCGCTGAGCCCGTTCATGCTGGCGTAAAGGTAGTCAGCCAAAGCCTCTGTCGAGGCGTGCGACGTGACCCTGCCCCGGTCTTGTTCAGCGCGCAGAACCCCAGCGAAACCGCTGCGCACCTTATGCGCAACAGCCTCAAGAACCGGCGCAATCCTGGGGTCGGTGGCCTGGGGGCTAAAGGCGGTGACAACAGCAAAGCAGGCCCCGCCGCCATGGGTTTCTTGCGCGGCAAGAGAGCTGAGGATGAAGGATTTGATCGTCGCCATATTGGCATCCGGCGCGTGCAAGGGTTTGCATTGCTCGGCCACCATGGATGTGTAGTGCTCGGCGGCGGCAAGAAAGACACCATCCTTGTCGCCAAAGACATTATACAGCCCCTGCCGCCCCATCCCCGTCGCCTCCACCAGCTCCTGGATAGAACAGCCCGCATAGCCGTTGATCCAAAAGGCTTTCAAAGCTCGGTCAAGCAACGCGTTCTTGTCGTATTCAATGGGTCTGGGCATATCAATCACGGGTTATGGAATGATCATTCCATAACCTATTGCATGATTCTTGTAAAGCTTTGGCCTGACATCGGAGGAGTAACGCTTTAATGTCTGGATGCATTGGATTGACACGCCAAATCCAGATACGCCCCAAACAAAAAAGGCCCCGGATTTCTCCGGGGCCTTTCTGTGTCGCGAGAGCGTGACGATTACTCGTCGCCCTTCAGAGCCGCGCCCAGGATGTCGCCGAGCGACGCACCGGAGTCGGAGGAACCATACTGTTCCACGGCTTCTTTTTCTTCTGCGATTTCGCGTGCTTTGATCGACAGGCCCAGACGACGGGTCTTGCTGTCGATATTGGTGACGCGCACGTCGATCTTGTCACCGGTGTTGAAGCGCTCTGGGCGCTGCTCAGCACGGTCACGGGACAGGTCGGAGCGGCGGATGAAGGATTTCATGCCTTCATATTCCACTTCGATGCCACCATCTTCGATCGCGGTCACTTCGACGGTCACGATCGAGCCGCGCTTCACGCCGCCAACCGCATCTGCGAATTTGTCACCACCCAGCGCCTTGATCGAGAGCGAGATACGCTCTTTCTCGATGTCGACTTCGGAGACAACGGCCTGAACCATGTCGCCTTTGCGGTAGTTCTGGATCGCATCTTCGCCACGCTCGTCCCAGGACAGGTCGGAGAGGTGAACCATGCCGTCGATATCGCCTTCGAGGCCGATGAACAGACCGAATTCGGTGATGTTCTTGACTTCGCCCTCAACCTGAGTGCCCTCAGGATAGGATTCAGCGAACTGCTCCCATGGGTTGCGCATGGTCTGCTTGAGACCAAGGGAAACGCGGCGCTTGGAGCCGTCGATTTCCAGAACCATGACGTCGACTTCCTGAGATGTGGAGACGATCTTGCCCGGGTGAACGTTCTTTTTGGTCCAGGACATTTCAGAAACGTGAACAAGACCTTCGACACCGGCTTCGAGCTCAACAAAGGCACCGTAATCGGTGATGTTGGTCACGCGGCCTTTGTGCACGGAACCCAGCGGGTATTTCGCGCCAACCAGATCCCATGGATCTTCTTGCAGCTGCTTCATACCCAGCGAGATGCGGTGCGTGTCTTTGTTGATCTTGATGACCTGAACCTTGACGGTTTCGCCGATGGTCAGGATCTCGGATGGGTGGTTCACACGGCGCCATGCCATGTCGGTGACGTGCAGAAGGCCGTCAACGCCGCCCAGGTCAACAAAGGCACCGTATTCGGTGATGTTCTTGACGACACCCTCAACGGAGTCACCTTCACCCAGCTTTCCGATAACTTCGGCGCGCTGTTCGGCGCGGGACTCTTCGAGGATCGCGCGACGCGAGACAACGATGTTGCCACGGCGACGGTCCATTTTCAGGATCTGGAACGGCTGCTTGAGACCCATCAGCGGGCCAGCGTCGCGCACGGGGCGCACATCAACCTGAGAACCAGGCAAGAACGCAACTGCGCCGCCCAAATCAACGGTGAAGCCACCTTTGACACGACCAAAGATCGCACCTTCGACGCGGGCGTCATCAGCGTAGGCTTTTTCCAGACGATCCCATGCTTCTTCACGGCGCGCCATCTCGCGGGAGATAACAGCCTCGCCACGGGCGTTTTCGGCAGCACGGAGGTAAACCTCGACTTCGTCGCCAACTTCGACCTTGGGGGCTTCGCCGGGTTCAGCGAATTCTTTCAGCTCGACGCGGCCTTCCATTTTGTAGCCTACGTCGATGATGGCCTGGCCCGCTTCAATTGCGATTACCTTGCCTTTGACAACCGAACCTTCGTCCGGCGTGTCCATTTCGAGGCTCTCATTAAGGAGGGCTTCGAATTCTTCCATAGTTGCATTAGCCATGTGGCGTTTTATCCTTTGCATCACTTTGTCGGGCCGCACGGTTGTCTCCGCGGGTCTTGGTTTCGTTGCATCCGGGGCGATCGCTGGTAGAGGCGGGCGTGGCGAAAAACACAAACAAGAAGGGCCCGAGGATTGTCCCCTGGCCCTGCTCACCACATCCGCGACTCTTGATGGCCGTCAGATAGCGGGGTCCTTACAATGAAATGAAGGGTTGGGCAAGCCCGTATGCCGCGTTGAGGACCAAGCGAACTTGGGCCCCAACCACACATTCCTTGATCGCAATCGCCCCCCATGCCAAGAATGACAGGTATTGGAGGACTTAATATGAAGACTATTTTTGCAATTTCCCTGGCGGCTGTTTCTCTTTTGACTGCATGCCAGACGGTGACACCGGATGCGGCTCCGACCACGGCGGTGACGCCTTTGGTGGGTAAAAAGCTGATGGCCGATAATGGTTTGGTTATTATCATGAACGCCGATGGCACCGTGTCGGGCACCGCGCGGGGGGAGGATATTGACGGGACTTATGTTGCCACCGCCAAGGAGGTGTGCAGCACCTATGCCGCCCCGGAGTTTCTGGCCGGGAAAGAGTTTTGCAGCGAGCCGCAGATTGACGGAAACACCGTTGTTTTCCTGCGTCGCGACGGATCGAAATCGGCCACTTATACGATTGGTGGATAAGCGGTCGGCATAGGCCCAGCAAAACGCCACTATTGACCTGAAATGAATGAGGTTGCCAGCCTGTGCTGGCAGCCTTTTTTGTTGCGTGATCTGCCCAAAATGTGCGGCCTTTCCATGGGGTCAGCGGACACAGATTTTAGGGGAAAACACCCCACGCCCTCCCCCTATGGGTTTCCTGACTGGCACAAACTGCCGGGCGTTTGCAGATAGAAAGCACCGGGCCAAAACGGAATTTTCAACCCGGCTTCTTTTTGACAAACACACAGGTGTAACCATGAAAACTGTAACGCTTTCCATTTCGAATATTCCAACCAGCACCCAGGCGTTTCTGGCCGAACAGGGCTGGACCATTGCCGATGTCGCCGCATGGTTGGCCGAAGGTGATTTTCTGGCGATAAGCGCGGCTTTGGAGGTTGATCCAACCGCCGCGCTCAATGCCATGTTGAACACCCCGTCGGCGCTGGAGGCCTTGGCCGCTGGAGCGACCGAAGATGCCTTTGGCGAAATTGGTGGGGCCAAGGGGATTGAGGACCATATGGCCGGCCTGCCCGAAGCGGGTGAGGACAAGATGGAACAGGCCGCCAGTGGCGATCAGAGCACGCTGTTTGAGGGGGATGGCTGGCATACGGATACCGGCAAGCCGAATTACCAAACCGCGCAGCCCGGCGACATCGTGTATGATTCCAATGGCAAGGAGGCCGGGGTGATGACCAAGAACGGCATCGATCTTTGGCTGGATGGCACGGATGAGGACGGGGACGGCAAAGCTGATTACGCCGTTGATGAGGACGGGACCATCTATCTCTGGCCCGAAGAGGGACACAATCCAGAGCCTGAACAAGAGGATGAGCCCGAAGACGGCACCGGCAAAACCCCAGAAGACGATGGGGACAGCCCGGAACCGGAGGACACTACGCCAGAAGACGGCAAAGAAACTCCTCCAGAGGAAGATGACGCGCCGGCGGGCGGCTCTGATACTGCCGCCATTCCTGCCGGTGGCGAAGACGGGTTGGGCGGATGCAGCGGAGACGAAGACGGGGCCGACATCCCGGATGCCTTTGAGTTCCGCAAGCCCGGCGATGACGGCACCACACAACCCGGCCCTGACACCTATGAGGTTGAGGTCGAGCTGGTCTTGCACGGCCCGACCTATGGGTTGACCCAGCCTGCACAGGGCGACGGTGAATTCTCGGGCGGCGTTGTGGTCGAGCCGGTGGATCCAACCTATGGCACCACCCAGCCGGATCCGATTGACGATTTCATCTTTTGAGTGACGCCGCCAAAAACAACCAAGCCGCCAGAAGTACTGGCGGCTTGATCCTGTTTATCGCTTGCTTTGGGGAAGCCCCAAATTAGCTGTGCTTTTTGATCTCACCCGATTTCAGGCGCGACAGGTAGCTGTCGAGCTCGCCCTTGACGACAGGCATCAGGAGGTAGAGCGCAACGATGTTGACCACCGCCATGGCAAAGATCGCCGCATCGGAGAAGTCGATCACAGGGCCAAGGTTGGCCGAGGCACCGATCACAACAAAGATGCAGAAGATCACCTTGAAGATCAGCTCTTTGGTCTGGCCTTCACCGAACAGGAAGGTCCAGGCTTTCAAACCGTAATAGGACCAGCTGATCATGGTGGAGAAGGCAAAGAGGATAACCGCAACCGCCAGGATATACTTGAAGAACGGGATCGCCGAAGAGAAGGCCGCAGATGTCAGCGCAACGCCTTTGTTGCCGTCAACGGTCTGGATGGTCGATGCGCCTTCGTCCAGCAGGTAGAGCCCGGTATTCGGATCGGCCACCAGCTGACCGGTGATGATGATCACCAAAGCGGTCATGGTGCAGATCACCACGGTGTCGATGAATGGCTCCAGCAAGGAAACGAAACCTTCGGTGATCGGCTCTTTGGTGCGGACCGCCGAGTGGGCAATCGCCGCAGAACCAACACCGGCTTCGTTCGAGAACGCCGCCCGCTTAAAGCCCTGGATCAGCGCGCCAACCATACCGCCTGCAACGCCAAGACCGGTAAAGGCCCCTTCAAAGATCTGGCCAAAGGCCCACATGATCATATCAGCGTTCATGATCAGGATGACCAAAGCGGTCAGAACATAAAGCACGCCCATGAAAGGCACGACTTTCTCGGTCACCTTGGCGATGGATTTCAGACCACCCACGATCACTAGGAACACGATGGCCGCAAAGATCAGACCGGTGATCCAGCCCGGATAGTCGCCGACAACATTGGCGATCTGCGCATGGGCCTGGTTGGCCTGGAACATGTTGCCGCCGCCCAAAGCGCCCAGGATACAGAAGATCGAGAACATCACGGCCAGGATGCCACCGGCGGGAATGCCGCGTTCTTGAAAGCCCTTGGTCATGTAATACATCGGGCCACCAGAGACGGTGCCGTCATCGTATTCATTGCGATATTTCACGCCCAGCGTACATTCGGTGAATTTCGACGCCATGCCCATCAGGCCGGCCAAAATCATCCAGAAGGTTGCGCCCGGACCGCCGATGCCAATGGCCACGGCAACCCCCGCGATATTCCCCAGGCCTACTGTACCGGAAAGCGCGGTTGCGAGAGCCTGAAAATGACTGACCTCACCCGCATCATTGGGGTCGGAATAGTCACCTTTGACCAGCGAAATCGCATGTGGAAACGCGCGAAACTGAATGAAGGCAAAGTAAAGGGTGAACACGGTGGCGGCGATGACCAGCCACATTACGATCCATGGGAAGGTCGTTCCCGGGAACGGGCTGAAGATGAAGGAGACGAACCAGCCGGTGGCGCTTGCAAAGCCCTGGTTGATCGTTTCATCGAGCGATTGAGCCGCGGCTGGCGCAGATGCAGCCAACACGGCAGGAGCGGCCACGGCCGCTGCCTTGATAAGATTTGTCATGATAGATCCAATTCGCTTTTGGCGCTTAGGGTACAATGGTGACAGGCACGGGCGCAGATTGCGCAAGGCTGATGGCGACAGAGCCGAAGACCCGCGACGACAAACCAGGTTCACCGTTACGACCGATCACAATCTGATCGGCACCGCTTTCCTTGGCGATATCGCCAAGCGTGGTCGCGATATTGCCGTATTTCAACGCCGTGTCGATCGCCAGACCGCTGTCTTTCAAGCCATCAACGGCCGGAGCCAAAATCGCGACCTCGGCCCGATCCAACTCTTCGCCGCGCCGCTTGTGACGCTCTTCGAGTTCGGTTGGCGTCAAGAACGAATATGGAGACCATTCCAGGATATGGGCAACGACAATGCTGCTGCCCTGTGTCTTGGCTTGGTCTACGGCAAAGGCCAATGCGGCCTTTGCGCTGTCGCTGCCGTCATATCCGACGACAATTTTCTGGGACATAATCCCCTCCCATTTTTGTTTTGTCTGCTGTGAGACAGGCGCAAATTAGTCGGAAAGGAATGAGAAAGGTTCTTTAATTTCTTGAAGATCAGGAATTTTTATGGAAAAAATACACAATCATGGAAAATATTGGGATAATTTCCGATGGACAGACTTGATATCCGAATTCTTTCCATACTGCAACGGGACGGTCAAATCTCGATGGCCAAGCTGTCCGACCAGGTCGGGCTGTCCTTGTCCGCTTGCCACCGGCGAGTCAAATTATTGGAGAGTCAGGGGCAGATTTCGCACTATGCTGCCCGGCTCAATCGCAAGAAGGTCGGGCTGGAAATCCAGGTGTTCATCGAGGCGAAACTGGTCAGCCAGCGCCGCGAAGAAATTGAAGCCTTTGAGGCGGCCATTCATGAAATGCCCGAGGTGCTGGAATGCCATATGATCTCGGGCGAGTTCGACTATCTGATCCGGGTCGCGGCGCGCAACACCGAGGATTACGAGACGCTTTATCGCGAGCGTCTGACGCTTATTCCATCCGTTGTGCAGATGAAAACCTTGCTGAGCCTGTCAGCGGTAAAGGAATTTCGGGGGTTTCATCTGACCGAAGATAGCTAGGGCCTTTTGCCCCCCAAGAGGCTGATGCAGACCCGTCCAGGTCTGCATCCTGTTTCACGGCAGTTACGCGATTTCGGTCACGAACCCGGCGCGCGGTTTGCGCACTTTCTTCATGTTGACCAGCCAATCCTCTTCCGCCTGACGATAGCCCAGCGGCAGCAGGGTCAAAGAGCGCAGCCCCTTTTCACGCAGGCCCAGAATTTCATCGACCTTTTCGGGGTCGAACCCTTCCATCGGGGTGCTGTCGACCTCAAGTTCAGCGGCGGCGGCCAGGGCAAAGCCCAGGGCGATATAGGCCTGACGCGCGGCGTGGTTGTGGTTCACTTCGGCCTCACGTGGGAGATACATGTTCTTGAGGTTGTCATAATAGCCGGTCAGCATCTCGCTCTTGCCGCGCTCTTCCTCCATTTGGGTGACAACCGCGTCGATACGCTCGGCGCTGTAATTGTCCCAGGCGGCAAAGACCAGAACATGCGAGGCATCTGTGACTTGCGACTGATCCCAGGCCACTTTGCGGATTTCGGCGCGGATCTCGTCATTGGTCACGACAAACACTTCGAAAGGTTGCGTCCCGGACGAGGTCGGCGCGAGGCGGATCGCTTCGAGGATTTGGTCCACCTTGTCCTGCGGGACAGATTTGGACGGGTCGAATTTCTTGGTGGCATAGCGCCAGGTCAGCTTGTCGAGAAGTGCGGTCATTTTGAGTCAATCCTGATGATGCGGCCAGCGCCGCGAGGGGTGGTGTCATTTTGTAACTGGCTATATAAACAGAACCACTCGCACCACAAGAAGGCACAAATTTGTGTCCCGGTAACAAAAAGGAAACCACATGGCAGAGCGTCCCAAATGCCCGGACTGCCCCCGCATCCAAGAGGTGCTGTCGCGCGTTGGCGACAAATGGAGCGTGCTGGTCGTCACCGCCTTGGGCTATAACGACGTCATGCGTTTCAATGAGTTAAAGCGCCATTTGGGCATTTCACAACGTATGCTGAGCCTGACTTTGCGCGAATTGGAACGCGACGGGCTGGTGCGAAGGACACAATACCCAACCATCCCGCCCAAGGTGGAATACGCGCTGACGCCGCTGGGGCAATCCTTTCGCGAACCGGTGCGGTTGATGGGCTATTGGGCGATGGATAATCTGGCCAATATCGACGCAGCACGGGCGAACTTTGATGAGCGGAGCGAGGCATCGTGATGGATGCCGCAGCCCCCACGACTGAAACGCTGACTTTTGCCGAAGCTGATTTCACAGAAGTTCTGAACATGCGTCATGCGGTCATGTGGCCCGAGCATCCGCGCGATTTTTCCCGGGTAAAGGGCGATGCCACGGCCTTGCATCTGGGGGCGTTTCTTGGCGGAAAACTGGTTTCTGTCGTCTCTTTATACGATTCAGAGAACGGCCTTCGATTGCGAAAATTTGCGACTCTGCCAGAATTTCAGGGCCGCGGGATCGGATCGCGGATGTTGCAAAAGGTGATAGACATCGCCGCCAAGGACCATAGCAGGATCTGGCTTGGCGCGCGGCTGGATGCCATCACCCTTTACAAACGGTTCGGGTTTCGGGAGTTCGGACAGCGCTATGAAAAGGGCGGTCGCCCTTTTTGTTTTATGGAACGAGCGCTGGATGAGGGGCGGGATGTTTCCTAGGGTCAGGACCCATTAATTCGCAATGCTCAGCATGGAAAAATACGTGTTATCAGAGGTTTGAATTTCGCAGACAAGGCTGGTTGCCTTGGCAAGAAAATCGAGCCGCTGAGAGCATGTATTTCTCCATGCCCGTCCTCCCGAAGGGAGGCCAACTGGTATTGGCGCGCCTCTGGCGCGACGGGTTCGCCGGATTTTGCCCCAGCCTGCGTTATATACCCTTGCAATAGAACCACTATTCCTGCGGGTATATGCCTGGTCTGGAACAAATTTTGGCGAACTGAGCGTTGTGAATTAATGGGTCCTGACCCTAGGTTCTTTCCGAAATCAGGCTGATCGCCTGGCGCACGGCTTCGTCGATGCTCAGGTCAGAGGTATCAAGCAGCACCGCATCTGCCGCCGGTTTCAGCGGCGCATCTGAGCGGTTCATGTCACGATCATCGCGCTCGCGCACATCGCGCAACACCGCCTCGTAATCATCCGCCAGCCCCTTGGCTGCCAGCTCGTCAAAGCGCCGCTTGGCGCGCACCTCGGCTGAGGCGGTGACAAAAAGCTTGGCCTCGGCCTGCGGACAGATCACCGTGCCAATGTCACGCCCATCCAGAACCGCACCGCCAGCCCGACGGGCAAAGGCGCGTTGGAAATCGACCAAGGCGGCGCGCACCTCAGGAAATGCGGCCACTTTTGACGCGGCTTGCGCCACCTCGGGCGTGCGCAGGCTGTCATTTTCCAAATCTTCCGGCTGCAAGCCTTGGGCCGCAGCGATGGCTGAGGTGCCGCTCAAAGTCTTGGCCCCAACTGCGCGATAAAGCAGGCCGGTATCCAGATGGGCAAAGCCGAAATGTGCCGCCACGGCCTTGGAAATCGTGCCCTTGCCCGCCGCCGCAGGCCCATCAATCGCGATGGTGAATGCCATCAGTCTCGTCCTTTTTCTTGACGCATGCGCAACATCGACAAGACCAGCAAAAGCCCCAGTGAGATCAGCAGCAACACCCATTTGCTAACCGTGAATTGCGAGGCGCGCGCAACCATTTCTGGGGTGATGCCATCCGCCCCGGCGCGGAGCAGCCCAGCCACAAGGGCGTTTTCACACAGATCCATCATGGCGTAACCGGCCGCCGGAATGACCAACACCAGGCGCGACCAGGGATGCATATTCGCGGCCTGGTTCATGATTAGATGGCCCAACAAAAGGGCCAACACGACCGGAAAGGCGCTGTCCAACAGGCGCAGTTCCACCAGATAGAGCGCTTTGCCGGTGCTGTCCAAAGTGCTCAGATAAGTCTGGGCATCATCAAGGCTATAGCCAAGCCCCCTCTCGTCAAAAGGGGCCAATCCCTGAGCCGCGGGTTTGAGCACGGAATGCACAAGCCACAGCATCACCCCGAACAAACTGACCGACAAGGCCGCCAGGATCGGGGTGGCGCGCATCATGCCTCGGCACCCTTGCGCTCGATCTTGGCCCCAAGACCGCCCATCAGGCTTTCAAAGATCGGGAAAGAGGTGGCGATTGGCCCGCCATCATCCACCGACATCGGTTTTTGCGTGGCAAAGCCCATCACCATAAAGGACATGGCAATGCGGTGATCGAGCTGGCTGGCGGCAGTCGCGCCACCGGGCACGTTGCCATGGCCCAACCCATGCACGGTCCACCAATCCTCGCCCTCATCCACACGAACGCCCGCAGCGCGCAGGCCAATGGCCATGGCGTCGATGCGATCTGATTCCTTGACCCGCAGCTCTTTCACACCGGGCATATGGGTCTTGCCCTCGGCAAAGGCGGCCACCACGGACAGGACCGGATATTCGTCGATCATGCTGGCGGCACGTTCGGCGGGCACTTCGATGCCCTTAAGGTCGGGGCTGAACCGGGCGCGCAGATCGGCGACAGGCTCGCCCCCCTCTTCGCGCATATTCTCAAAGGTCAGATCGGCACCCATATCCTGCAGGGTAAAGAACAGCCCAGCGCGGGTCGGGTTCAGTCCGATATTGGGCACCAGCACATCCGAGCCTTCGGTGATGATCGCCGCGCAAACCGGAAAGGCCGCGGATGACGGATCACGCGGAACGATAATGGTTTGCGGCTTGAATTCGGGGCGGCCCTGCAGGGTGATCACCCGCCCCTCATCGGTTTCCTCGGTGCGGATTGTCGCGCCAAAGCCAGCCAGCATACGTTCGGAATGGTCACGCGTGGCTTCTTTCTCGATCACCACGGTGTCGCCCGGCGCGTTCAAACCCGCCAAAAGCACCGCCGATTTCACCTGGGCCGAGGGCACTGGCACCTCATATCGTACCGGCAGCGGGTCCGCCGCGCCAACCAGAGTCATGGGCAAACGCCCGCCCTTGCGGCCGTAGGATTTGGTGCCAAACAGCGCCAGTGGGTCGGTGACCCGCGCCATGGGGCGACCATTCAAAGAGGCATCGCCGGTAAAGGTCGCCGTGATCGGAGAGGTCGCCATCGCCCCCATGATCAAGCGCACCCCGGTGCCTGAATTGCCGCAATCAATGACGTTATCAGGCTCAGCAAAGCCCCCAACGCCGACGCCATGGATGTGCCAGGTGTCACCGGTCTTTTCGATCTCGGCCCCAAAGGCGCGCATGGCTTTGGCGGTGTCCAACACATCCTGCCCTTCCAGCAACCCGGTCACCTTGGTTTCGCCCACAGTCATGGCCCCTAGGATCAACGAGCGATGCGAGATCGACTTGTCTCCGGGCACATGCGCCTCGCCGCGCAACGGGCCAGAGGCGCTGGAGGTCATCGGGATCGGATCACCGTGGCTGGACATGGGCAGTTATCTTTCCTGTTAGCGGTCGCGGGTTTGATAAGACATGGCCCCGTTACTGTCCATGCGCCCTTGGTTTCTCTGGGTCAAAAATATCCCGGGGAGTCCTGAGCCTGCTCAGGACGGGGCAGCGCCCCCTGCCCGGCTACCGTTTGCGGAACGTCATGTAATGGGGCACCCGCCCTTCGCGCAGGGCCTTTTGTTCGTAACGGGTGGAAATCCAATCCTGCCAGGGCTCACGCCAATCCGACGGCCCTTCGGCCAGCCACTCAAACCCGGCCTTGGGCACTTCGATCATGGTTTGACGCACGTAATCAGGGATATCCGTCGCGACACGGAACTCCGCGCCGGGTTTCAGCGCGCGTGACAGTGGTTGCAGGTATTCCGGTGTCACCGCACGGCGGCGGTGATGGCGTTTTTTCGGCCAAGGGTCGGGATAGAGCAGAAAGGCCTTGTCGATCGAGGCCTCGGGCAGCACGTCAAAAAGGTTGCGCACGTCACCGGGATGCACCTTGATATTGCCCGCCTCGGCCTTGCGGATCTTGCCCAGCAGCATCGCCACGCCGTTGATATAGGGCTCACAGCCAATAATGCCGACATCGGGGTTGTTGACCGCCTGATGCACCATGTGTTCACCCCCGCCAAAGCCGATCTCCAGCCAAACCGGTTTGCCGCCAAACATCGCCTGCAGATCCAGCGGGCTACGATCGGGGTTGTCCTCCCATTCAATCGCACCCGGCGACAGGGCGGCGAGGTCCTCTTCGAGATAGGCCTCTTGCGACTGTTTCAGGGTCTTGCCCTTCACACGGCCATAGAAATTGCGCCAGGGGGCTTGCGGGTGTTTGTTCGACGTGGTCATGGGCGCGCTTTTACCAGAGCGCACGGGCAAGACAATGATTGAAAACCCTGCCAGCGTGCCTGTCAGGCCTCTGGCGGGCCATCCGGCCAGAATAGCGCTGTCTTTTGCACCCCCTGTTCACGCAAAGGAGCCAAATCCTGCAGGCGATGATCTAGTCGATAGGCTGTGAACTCTGCCGGGCTAGGAAAGGTCAGATGATGGATTTCATCCGGCACTTCTGCCCCTTCCGGGACTTCGACGGTGATTTCCGCCCCATATCCGCGCATGATCTCCATCGCCTGATCTTCAAACTGACGAAAGGCGCGCGCCGCGCCGGGGGTTTGCCAAAGATGAACAGTGACGCGAAAAACCATGTGACTATCCCACAAAATCAGACCGATGCGCCTTGATATAGGGCACCAGAATGTCGCGAAAAGCCCGCACCCGAGCCGAAGGCCAGACATCGGGATGAGCGACCAGCCAGATATCTGCATAGGGTTGCGGGGACAGGATCGGCACCTGCACCAGACCGGGCAAAGCACGGCCCAGAAAAATCGGCATACGCGCGATCCCCAAACCAGCCTGCGCCGCCCCGGCCATGACCACCATATCGTCGAAATGATATTGAATGCGCGAGCCCGGTGCGGTTTGCATCACCTGATCCGGCAGAGTCTTATGGGTGACATAGGCCACCCAATCCAGCGGTGCCTTCGGGTCGGCCGCAAAGCGATCCGCCCAGGCTTGTGTGGCGAAAGAGGCGGTTTCCTGTTCGGCCAGCCGCAATCCCGTAAGGTTGTCACCGGGCGCACGGCTGATGCGAAAGGCCAGATCCGCCTCGCGCCGGTCCAGATCCAGCAAGGTATTGGTGCCTTTGACCTCCAGCTCAACTTCGGGATGGGCCTGACGAAAGGCCTGCAGGACCGGGCAGAGCACATGGGCGATCATCAATTGTGGTGCCGTGATGGTGAGCTTGCCGGTCAAGGCCTGATCCTGCCCGGTCAGCGCGCGCATCATGGCGTGCTGCGCGCTTTGCATATCAGCGGCGTGATGGGCCATGGTCAGCCCCGCTTCGGTCGGAAGATACCCATCGCCAGAACGCACAAACAGCGCCTGCCCGGTCGCGGCCTCAATCCGCGCGACCCGGCGGGCGACGGTGGTGTAGCTGATGCCCAGCTCAGCCGAGGCGGCGGCCAAAGAGCCGCGCTGCACCAGAACCAGCACGGTTTCCAGATCATCCCAATGTGTCTTTGCCTGCGCCATGCATGCGTTTTCGCATGAGTGCGATGCAAAAGCACTCGTTTTCGCGCATGACCGTGGCGATTACCTCTGGGCCATCAGAAAATGATCACCCCAAGGAGCCCATCATGATCTACGCCTATGTTCAAATCACCGTCACAGATACCGCATCATTTACCGCCTATGCGGAAAAAGCCGGGGCAGCCTTGGCCAAATACGGGGCCAAGCCTGCGGCCATGAGCACCGAGCCGACCAAGTTGGAAGGGGACGAACCTGCGCCCGGGCGTGCGGTTTTGCTGTCCTTCCCGGATCGCGATGCCGCTTTGGGCTGGATCAACGACCCGGACCTCGCCGAGACACACGCACTGCGCCGCGCCTCTGGCCCTAGTGAGATTACCTTGATTGGCTAGTGACAAAAGAAAAGGGGCGCAGGCCTCGCGACCTGCGCCCCAAATTCCGTCGACGGAATTTGCAAAACTTTTCTGCAGCGTGTTCAGTTCAATTGTATTCCTTCGGCAGGCCGAACGCGTTGTGCATTGCAAACGCTGCCTCGACCTGCCGAAAGAATGCTCAAATCCGATCTAACCGAACACGCTGTAAAAGTTTTGTTCCGCTCTTTGGTATCAAACCGCCTTTTTCAAAGCGTCGACCAGATCTGTGCGCTCCCAGCTAAAGCCGCCATCGGCTTCCGGGTCGCGACCAAAGTGGCCATAGGCTGCGGTGCGCTGGTAGATCGGCTTGTTCAGCTCCAAGTGGGTGCGGATGCCGCGTGGGGTCAGATCGATGACCTGCGGGATCGCCGCTTCGATGTCACGCGCTTCAACCTGGCCGGTGCCATGGGTGTCGACATAGATCGACAGCGGCTTGGCCACGCCAATCGCATAGGACAGCTGAACGGTGCAGCGATCCGCCATGCCAGCGGCGACAACGTTTTTCGCCAGATAACGCGCCACATAGGCGGCCGAGCGGTCAACCTTGGTCGGATCTTTGCCCGAGAACGCGCCGCCACCATGCGGAGCCGCGCCGCCATAAGTGTCAACGATGATCTTGCGACCCGTCAGGCCGGCATCGCCATCGGGGCCACCAATCACGAACTTACCGGTCGGGTTCACGTGCCATTCGGTAGCATCGGTCAGCCAACCATCCGGCAGAACTTCGGTGATGTAGGGCGCAACGATGGCCTGAATGTCAGCGGAGCTGAGCGAGGCGTCCAAGTGCTGGGTCGACAACACGACAGAGGAAACGCCAACTGGCTTGCCACCTTCGTAAACCACCGAAAGCTGCGATTTCGCATCCGGGCCCAGTGCAGGCTCGGAGCCGTCTTTGCGCACTTCGGCCAGACGACGCAGAATCGCGTGGCTATACTGGATCGGCGCAGGCATCAAAGCCGGGGTCTCATTGGTCGCGTAACCAAACATGATACCCTGGTCACCGGCCCCTTCGTCGCCCTGCTCGCCGGTCACACCCTGCGCGATATGCGCGGATTGTTCGTGCAGCAGGTTGGTAACTTCGACGGTTTCGTGGTGAAACTTGTCCTGCTCGTAGCCGATATCCTTGATACAGGCGCGGGCGATCTCGTCGATCTTGCCCATATAGTCGTGCAGTTTTTCCTGATCGGTCAGCCCGACTTCACCGCCAATAACAACGCGGTTGGTGGTGGCGAAAGTTTCGCAGGCAACGCGGGCCAGCGGATCTTCGGCCAGAAATGCATCCAGGACTGCATCAGAAATACGGTCGCAGACCTTATCAGGATGGCCTTCGGACACGGATTCCGAAGTGAAAGTGTAATTCTGTCGGGACATGTTTGCTCCATTCAAAAATGACACCGCCACGTCAGGAAGCCGTTGTGGCGGGGTATATGCCTATTGCCCGTAGGCCCGGATGAGCAGAAGGTCAATCGGAAACGCGCCGCCCGGTCCAGAAAAGGCACAAACACCCCAGAACCAGCAGCAGAAAGATCGGGAAATCGCCAAAACGCGAATAAAGTGTCACGCGAAGGGGCGGCGGCAGGGGGGAGTCGACTTTGCCTGCGACGCCAAGGTCCAGATCAGCCAAAATGCGCCCTGCCCCGTCGATGACGGCAGAGACACCCGTATTGGCAGATCGCAGCATGGGCAGCCCCTGTTCGATGGCCCGCACACGCGCCTGGGCCAGGTGCTGATAGGGGCCGGACCATTTGCCAAACCAGGCATCATTGGTGATCTGCAACAGAAAGTCCGGGCGCGACGGGCTGCGATAGACATCCTGTGGAAACACCGCCTCGTAACAGATCAGCGGCAAGGCGCGACCAAGCGCGCCGAGGTCCAAAAGCTCAGGCCCCGGTCCGGGGGTGTAGCCCCCATCGGCGCGGGCGGCCAATCCGGCGATGTTCCAGCGCTGAAAGATCGCAGCGGCGGGCATGTATTCGCCAAAGGGAACGAGGTGATGTTTGTCATAGATCTGCGCCAGCGCACCCGTGCTGTCGAGCAAGATTAACGAGTTGAAATAGGTTCCAGCGCTGCCCCGCTGAATGCCCGCCACCAGGTGCGCCCCCTGGGCTGAAAGGGTCATAATGCGGCGCGCGTCTTCGGAGCGTTCCAGCATCACCGGAACAGCGGTTTCCGGCCAGACAATCAGATCGGGTTTGCGTTGATTTGGCTCGGGCGCGGCTTCGGTCAAAGACAGCTGGCGGTCAAAGAACATTTTGACAAACCGCGGATCCCATTTTTCATGTTGCGGCGCGTTGGGTTGGATCAGGCGCACGGTGGGACGGTCGGACAGGTCTTGCAGCGGTGGCGTTAACCATGTTCCACCAAGGAAGAGCGCTGCAAGCAGTGTGATGGCCGCAATGCTTGGGCGCGTGTTGGGCCGCTTGGTCAACAGACCCGCCGTCGCACAAGCGGCAAAGATCAAGGTCACAAGGGTCATACCATGCGGCCCCATGACCGAAGCAAGCTGGATTGGGCTGACCGAGGTCCAGATGTAGCCGACCAGCGCCCAGGGAAAGCCGGTGAACACATAGGCGCGGGCAAATTCGGCAGCGGCCCAGAGGAAGACCAGCGCCGCCAAAGGATAGCGGCTTTGATGGGCCGCGCCCCAAAAGGCCAGCCCCCAGAACAGCGCCAGCCCTCCGGCCATGCCAAATAGGGCAAAGGGGGCCATCCAACCGGTGACGGCGGCGTCAACCATGAAGGGTTCAACTATCCAGCCAAGCGAGACGCCAAAATAGCCCAGCCCCACGCCCCAGCCTGTGCCAACGGCATAAAGCCCCTTGGGGGCTGAGGCAAAAAGCCAGAAGGCGGCAATCAGCCCCGATAGTCCGAGATACCAAAGATCGTAAGGGGCCAGCCCCAGCGCCATGATCGCGCCGCAGACAATCGCCAATGGCAGGCGCACCCAGCGGATCAGGGGCGGTGCAACCGCCTGATCAGCCAACATGAGCACTGCCTGAGCGGGGTGCGAGGGCGGCTACCTTGGCCTTGGGCGCACCGGGCAGGCGCACGCGCAGCCGTTTGATGCGGCGGGGATCGGCATCCACGACCTCAAAATCGACACCGGCAGGATGTGGCACAATCTCGCCCCGTGTCGGCACGCGACCCGCCAGCATAAAGACCAGACCACCCAAGGTATCGATCTCTTCGGCGTCGATCTCTTCATCCTCGGTCAGGGTCATGCCCAGCTCGGCCTCAAAATCCTCAAGCGGGGTTTTCGACAGGGCGAGATAGCTGCCCTGGCTTTCCTTGGCCCAGAACTGCCCCTCATCGGTGTCGTGTTCATCCTCGATCTCACCGATAACCTGTTCGATCAGATCCTCAATGGTTACCAGACCGTCAACGCCACCATATTCGTCGATCACCAGCGCCATATGCCGCCTTTCGGTCTGCATCTTGGAGAGCAGCACACCGATGGGCATGGAGGGGGGCACAAAGAGCAAGGGGCGCAGCATCTTTTGCAGATCAAAATCACCACCCGCGCCGTTGAAGCCCTGGCTGAGTGCAAAATCCTTGAGATGGGCCATGCCGACAGGCGTGTCGAGAGTACCGTCATAGACCGGCAGACGCGTCAGCCCGGATTCGCGGAACACGCTGACCAGTTCATCCTTGTCGATGGTGTTTTGCACAGCGACGATTTCCGCCTTGGGAATCGCCACATCCTCAACCCGCATCCGCGAAAGGTTGCCAAGGCCAAGGCCCTGTTGCGGCGCGATGCTGCGCGGTGTTTCCACCGGCTGCGATTGTGGCGCGTCCTGTGCTTGTGGTGAAAGCCAACCAAAGAGCCGGGTCCAAAGCCCCGCTTGCGCCTTGATCCCGTTTTCCTGCCCACCCTTTTTCGGGGAGCCGTTCATTTGTGTCATCTGACGCGCGCTTTGCGCTGCGTTAGACGATCCGTCAATATCGCCCATCAATCCGTACCAGTCATAGGCCGTTCGGCCCGGTATCCTCTCTATATGGGTCGGGCAGACCGAGCTTGCCAAGTATTTCCACCTCTAACTGTTCCATAAGCGTGGCATCTTCGTCACGGATATGATCATACCCCAAAAGATGTAACACCCCGTGAACAATCAGGTGAGTGACATGGTCGGCCATGGGTTTGCCCTGTTCCGCCGCTTCACGTTGGCAGGTTTCATAGGCAATGGCGATATCCCCCAGCTCTTCGGCCTCGGGTTCCAGCGGTTTCCCGCCGGGGGTTTCCGCCGAGAGGTCTTCGAACGGCCAGGACAGCACATTGGTGGCGCGCGGTTTGTCGCGAAAATCGCCATTAAGTGTGGTGATGCGGGCATCGTCACAGCCCATGAGCACGATTTCATGTGCCTCGGGGTCAAGGTCGAGATGCCGCAAGGTGACGGTGGCAGCCTGATCGGCCAAGGGTTCGAGATTAAACGCCTGCCAGCGCGAGTCTTCGATGACGGTGTCAGTAAGCAAAGTTATGCACCGGGGGCCAGCCCCCGGACCCCCGGAATATTTGAACCAAGAAGAAACCCTTACAGCGTTTCGATTTTAACTCAAAACATCAAGTATCGTTCAACACGTTGAAATCTTTGATGTCAGGCAGCTTTACGCGATGCCTGTTTCATCGACAACGCTCTAGGTTTTCACTTCGTCTTTCTCATAGGCTTCGATGATCGCCGCGACAAGCGGGTGGCGGACCACGTCTTTGCCGGTGAAATAGTTGAAGGAGATGCCGGGGATGTGATCCAGCAGGCGTTCCGCATCGGCCAGGCCCGAGGGCATGCCGCGTGGCAGGTCGATCTGGGTGCGGTCGCCGGTGATCACCATGCGAGAGCCTTCGCCGAGCCGGGTCAGGAACATCTTCATCTGCATGGTGGTGGCGTTTTGCGCCTCGTCCAGAACCACAAAGGCATTTGACAGGGTGCGGCCGCGCATAAAGGCCAGCGGGGCGATTTCGATCACCTTTTCCTCGATCATCTTGCCAAGCTGTTTGCCCGGCAGGAAGTCATTCAGCGCATCGTATAGCGGCTGCATATAGGGATCGACCTTGTCTTTCATGTCACCGGGCAGATAGCCGAGCTTTTCCCCCGCCTCGACCGCTGGACGCGACAAGATGATTTTATCAACGGCACCGGTGATCAGCATGTTCACACCCACGGCAACGGCAAGATAGGTCTTGCCCGTGCCCGCCGGGCCAATGCCAAAGGCCAGCTCGTTTTCAAACAGGCTGGTGACATAAGCCTTTTGCGCATCGGTGCGTGGTTCGACCAGCTTTTTGCGGGTCTTGATCTCGACCTTGCCGCTGGTGAACATTTCAAGCTGGTCATCCGGGGGGAGATCATCCGCCATGCGGAATTCCCGGTCGATATCGCTATGCCCCACTTCGCGCCCCTGTTCGAGACGTTCATAGAGCGAGCGCAGCACCTCGGTCGCCTCGGCCTGAGCCTCGGGCGCGCCATGAATGGCAAGCTGATTGCCCCGGCGCAGAATCTGCACGCCGGTGCGGGCCTCGATATCGGTGAGGTTGCGGTCATATTCACCGCACAAATCAATCAGCAAGCGGTTGTCAGGAAATTCCAGAACGGCTTCGGTCAAAGGGCCAGTTGTCACGCATGTCTCCTGCCATGTTTCAGGCCATGTCTCAGGTGCCAAAATACATAGATATGGTGCCAAGGCGCGCGGGGATGCGCAAGTGTCGTGTTGAAAATCTCTGGGGATAAGTTTGATTGCGCGGGAAATGGTCAAAAGAAAACCGGCCACACGCTGGGTGCAGCCGGTCTCTTGAAGCCGTTATTTACAGATAGTTTAAAGCGGGTCGCCGATGATGGAGGTCGAGCCCTGCTTGAAGTCGCCGGTGGCGATTGTCGGAGGCGCGGTGCCAGAGCAGACCGGCTTGCCATATTTGTCGAGACGCGCGGACAGATAACCCTCAACGCCATCGTCGATGATCCAGTGATCACAGCCATTCGGGTCAACCCAGATGCCTGCATGCATGGTGCTCAGATCGTCAGCGTCAATGCCGCGGTCGATGCTTTTGTCCGGGCCATAAGCGCCCACACCTTCAAGTCCGCCGCCCTCGCAGCCAGCCAAAACCGCAGCAGCACCCAGCAGAAGGGCCAGTTTCGTCATTTTCATGGTCAGACCCCTTTAGCGGATGCAGATGATTTCAACACGGCGGTTCTTCGCCATGCCGGTGGCCGTGCCGTTTGTGGCAACGGGTTGGCGTTCGCCATAGCCGCGCACATCAGCAACATTTGCGCCAACGGATTTTGCGACGCGAGCAACGGACAGGGCGCGGTTGTAGGACAGTTTCATATTGTAGCTGTCCGAGGCGCGGCTGTCGGTGTGACCTGCGATGATATAGGCCTGAGCAGACGCGTTGTTAAAGAACTCGGCCAGGCGCTGTTTACCTGCGGACGAGATACGATAGCTGTCCGTGGCAAAGAATTGGTCGGAATTCATGACGCCGCAAACGTTGCCACGGTTACAAACCGGGATACCTTTGCGGTTCACATGTGGGGTCATATACCCCTCGACACCGTCATCCATAACCCAGTGTTCGCAGCCATCCGGATCAATCCAGATACCAGGGATGTATTGCTCGCCCTGAATGGTGCGTGTGTTTTGCGTCGAAATGAATGGTGATTTTTGCCCCGCTTCATCGGCAAATGCCGGCGCGGTGGCCGAAATGCCAGCGAGAGCAGCCAGCGCAAGCGCGCCAACGGCTTTGGTCAATCGATTAGCCACAGCCTCTGTCCCTTTGGTTTGTGTTTCCCCCACTGCGCGCACCAAAAAGGCAGCGGTACACGCAAAGTTACTATAATCAACAGATTAGCAAACCTTGCTCGCGTGTGAAGTGAAAAGGCAGCCTGATTGGTGCGAAATCGGAAACAATTCCCGGGATTCTGTCGCTTTCTTGTGGATAATCCGGTTCGCTATTACGAAACAAAGGCTTGTTCGGCCCTCTTCACGGCAAAAGCACACCTTTGAGCGAGTTGGGACCGGAGGAGGCGATTCGCACCTTGGCCAGCTCGCCCACTGCGATTCCCTCGGCCTCGACATGGACCGCGTGCAGGTATTCGGATTTGCCCACCATCTGGCCCGTCATGCGGCCCGTCTTCTCAAACAACACCGAAACCTCGCGTCCGACCATGGCATCCTGAAGGGCCTTTTGCTGCTCTTTCAGCAAGGCCTGAAGGCGCTGGAGACGGTCATCCTTTTCCTCTTCGGACACCTGAGGACGTTCGGCAGCCGGGGTGCCGGGGCGTTCGGAATATTTGAACGAAAAGGCCGAGCCGTATTCCACTGCCTTGATCAGGTTCAGCGTGTCCTGGAAATCCTCTTCGGTCTCTTCTGGAAAGCCAACGATAAAGTCGCCGGACAGGTGCAGATCCGGACGCACGGCGCGCAGACGCTCGATCAGTTTCAGGTATTCCTCAGCGGTGTGAGACCGGTTCATGCGCTTGAGAATTTTGTCGCTGCCCGCCTGCACCGGCAGGTGCAGGTAAGGCATCAGCTTTTCGCAATCGCCATGGGCGGCGATCAGGTCGTCATCCATGTCGTTTGGATGGCTGGTGGTAAAGCGGATGCGCTCGAGCCCGTCGATTTTGGCCAGATCGCGGATCAAACCGCCGAGCCCCTTGTCATGACCGTGATAGGCGTTGACGTTCTGTCCCAGCAAGGTGAGCTCGCGCACGCCACGTTCGACCAGTTCACGGGCCTCATCCATGATGCGCCCCGCTGGGCGGGAGACTTCGGCCCCACGGGTATAGGGCACCACGCAAAAGGCGCAGAATTTGTCACAGCCTTCCTGAACGGTCAGAAAGGCGGTTGGGCCGCGCTTGGCTTTGGGACGGTTTTTGAGGGTTTCAAACTTGTCATCCTCAGGGAAATCGGTGTCCAGCGCCTTTTTGCCCTCACGCGCTTTGGCCTCCAGCTCCGGCAGGCGGTGATAGCTTTGCGGACCAACGACCAGATCGACCATGGGCTGACGGCGCATGATCTCTTGCCCTTCGGCCTGAGCCACGCAACCAGCGACACCGATCTTGAGATCCGGTTTGTCCGCCTTGAGCCCCTTGTAGCGTCCGAGTTCGGAATAGACCTTTTCCGCCGCCTTTTCGCGAATGTGGCAGGTGTTGAGCAGGATCATATCCGCATCGTCAGGCGTATCGGTCTGCACATAGCCCTTGCCGCCCATGGCCTCGGCCATGCGTTCGCTGTCATAGACATTCATCTGGCAGCCATAGGTCTTGATAAAGAGTTTCTTCGGCTCGGTCATGATCGGTCCTGTTGCTCGCGGCGGGCGTTGGTGGGATTTTCGCCTGAAAAACCACCATCGGGTCAAAACGCGCAGATAACGCATAACCGACCCATCTTGCAATGCACGAGATTTTCACCGATTCTGGGAGAAATTTCCGCACCCAATCGGGGCAGATGCGGATCAGGGGCTGATGCATGTATTATAATGGACTGAGCGATTATATCCAAAAGGGCAAAGCCGCCTTTGCCAAAGGCCCCATCGCGCTGGTCTTTGCCGAGGATGATGCCGAGCTGGGCACCACCCTGCGCCATCACATGCATTCGGGGTTCAAATCGGTGACGGTTTTTATGTCCTCGCTGTTCGAGCTGCCGCCCGATCTGGAGAACAGGGTACACCGTGTCGAATATGATATGACCGTCGAGGGGGCCCTGCCCGCCGCGATCAACGCGGTCATTGCCGCCGCGCCTGATATCTGGATGTATTACTGCTATAATGCCGAATACCTGTTTTACCCGTTTTGCGAGACCCGCACGATTGGCGAGTTGCTGACCTTTCATACCGAAGAGCGGCGGGATGCGATGCTGGCCTACGTGGTCGATCTCTATGCTGGCAATCTCGACAAATGCCCCAATGCCGTGTCACTGGATGATGCGCATTTGGACCGGTCTGGTTATTACGCCCTGGCCCGCCCCGACCCGGCGAATAACAACTACCCCAAGGAACGGCAGCTGGATTTCTTTGGTGGTTTGCGCTGGCGGTACGAGGAACATGTGCCCGTTGAGCGGCGCAAAATTGATCGCGTGGCCCTGTTCAAATCCAAACCGGGGCTGAAACTGCGCGACGATCACACCTTTGATGATGAAGAATACAACACCTATGCCTGCCCATGGCATAACAACCTGACGGCGGCGATTGTGTCCTTTCGCACGGCCAAGGCGCTCAAGCGCAACCCCGGTTCAACCTTCGATATTCGCAGTTTCCGCTGGTATAATTCGACGCCGTTTGAGTGGCATTCCCGGCAATTACTGGATCTCGGGTTGATTGAACCAGGACAGTGGTTCTAGGCGGTTTAAAATCCGTGCACGGATTTTGCAAATTCCGTCGACGGAATTTGTGGCGCGCGCTGCGAGGTCACGCGCCGAAAGAACAGATGTCTAAATGCCCGTCGGTGGCGCGGGTCAGCGCGTCATTTACAAAAACCGCATGGACATATCTCGGGGCCTCGGCAGAGCCATAATTGTAGCTCACGCAGGCCTCATCCCAATTGGAAGGGTTTCGTTCAAAACCGCTATCCGGGCCAAGCGCAACTTCGGCCTCAGAGGGGCTCACCCCTTTGGCCAGTTTGCGCGCCACCCCGTCGCTTTTGGGAACCCCGCCCTCACCGGCGGGACCTGCGCCTTGCATGCACCCCGAAACGCCGACAATCGCGGCCAAAATCAAAACAAGACGCATATCAGCCCCCTCAGAGATTCTCCTGCTGAGGCATTCCTAGCACATGGAACCCGCCATCGACGCGGACAATTTCACCGGTTGTGCAGGAGCCAGCCTCGGAGATCAGCCAGACCGCGGTGCCACCCACCGCGTCGAGCGTTGCGTTCGAGCGCAGAGGTGCGTTTTGATCGGTGTGCTTATAGGTCTTGCGCGCGCCACCAATGGCGGCCCCGGCCAGCGTCTTCATCGGACCCGGAGAGATCGCATTGACGCGGATACCCTCTGGCCCCAGATCATTGGCCAGATAGCGTGTGGTCGCCTCAAGCGCCGCCTTGGCCACGCCCATGACGTTGTAGTTCGGCGTCACACGGGTTGAGCCCATATAGGTCAGGGTCAGCAAGGTGCCGCCATTTTCCTTCATCAGCGGATGGGCACGGCGCGCCACCTCGATAAAGCTGTAGGCGGAGATATCCATCGAGTTTTTGAAATTCGCCCGGCTGGTATTCAGGATACGGCCGGTCAGCTCATTCTTGTCGGAATAGGCAATCGCATGCACGACGAAATCGAGACTGTCCCAGCGCGCACCCAACTGCTCAAAGGCTGCGTCCAGTGATGCATCATCGGTGACATCGACATCCACCATGAAATCGCTGCCAACGCTGGCGGCAAGCGGTTCCAAACGCTTGCCAAAAGCCTCGCCCTGATAGGTAAAGGCCAGCTCGGCCCCCGCGTCGGCGCAGGCCTTGGCGATGCCCCAGGCGATCGAGCGTTCATTGGCGACGCCCATCACCAGGCCGCGTTTTCCCTTGAGATCAATGGTCATGAAATTGGTCCTGCAAATCAGTCTTTATATTTCGACATCACCATCGAGCCGTTGGTGCCGCCAAAGCCAAAGCTGTTGGTCATCACCGAATCCAGCCCGGCATTTTCCACCAGGGATGTGGCGATCTCTTCCGGCTTCAGGGCGGGATCAAGGTTTTCGACATTGATCGACGGAATGATGAAGTCATGTTCCAGCGCCAGCAGGCAATAGATCGCCTCTTGGGCACCGGTTGCGCCCTGGCTGTGGCCGGTCATGGATTTGGTCGAGGAGACCGGCGGGGTCGCCCCCTCACCAAAGACGCGGCGCACCGCTTCGATCTCACCCACATCACCGACCGGGGTCGAGGTGCCATGTGCGTTGATATAGCTGACCTTGCGACCCTCTGGCAGGGATTGCAGTGCCAAGCGCATGGCGCGCTCACCGCCCTCACCCGACGGGGCCACCATGTCATGCCCGTCCGAAGTCGCGGCAAACCCGGTCACCTCGGCATAGATCTTGGCCCCACGCGCCTTGGCGTGTTCCAGATCCTCCAAAACGACCATACCGCCGCCGCCGCCAATCACGAACCCATCGCGATCCGCATCAAAGGCGCGGCTGGCAAGCTCGGGCGTGTCGTTATATTTGGAGCTCATCGCACCCATGGCATCGAACAGGCAGGACAGCGTCCAATCCAATTCCTCGCCACCGCCTGCGAACATCACATCCTGCTTGCCCATCATGATCTGCTCAGCCGCGTTGCCGATACAATGCAGTGAGGTCGAACAGGCCGAGGTGATGGAATAGTTGATGCCCTTGATCTTGAACGCGGTCGACAGGTTGGCCGACACGGTTGAGGACATGCATTTGGGAACCGCAAAGGGGCCAATACGCTTGGGCGCGCCTTTTTCCAGAACGGTCTGATGAGCAACCAGCATGGCCGAGGTAGACGGACCACCCGACCCGGCCACAAGACCTGTGCGCGGGTTCACAACATCGCTTTCCTCAAGCCCCGCATCGGCAATCGCCTGCTGCATGGCGATATAGGCATAGGCCGCACCCGGCCCCATAAAACGCAGGGTGCGTTTGTCGATGTGATCGGCCACATTCAGGTCAATGTCACCGGCAATCTGGCTGCGAAAACCATGCTCTTTCATCGCCTCATTGGCGGTGATCCCGGATTTTCCGGCCTTGAGCGATGCCAGAACTTCTTCGGCATTGTTCCCGATGCTGGAGACAATCCCCAGACCTGTAACGACGACACGGCGCATGCGGCCTCCCTAGTTTGCTTGCCTCTTAGTAGGGCATTGCTTGGGGAAGGTGCAAGGTGGGCTCGACATGCAATCAGGAATGTCTAAGCTGGTTTTGCGAGGTCAGGGGCGTATTTATGGCATCCGTGAAAGAAATGGTCGAGACAATCGCGTCTCTTTCTGAGGTTCGAAAACGAGGTTGGAGCAAGGCTGATCTCATAAACCCGGATCAGGACTGGGCAGATTACATCCTTCACTTGCCTCAAAACCCTCCGCTGCAGGTCATAGAAGCCCTGTTGAAAACCTTTGATGACTCAATCGACGACGGAGGAACCCAGGAAATTGTGATCGGATACTTAACAGTGGTTCCAAGGGCGCTACTATTGCAGGCATTGACCAACCAAATGGCGCATTTGAAGACCCACGCCCCGAGTTGGCTGGAGGACCTCGAAACCGGTTTCATCCAAGACGCTGACCTTTAACAACGACACGGCATGTGCGGCGTCTTTAGCATTCTTACGCTTTTCCGGGCATTGCAGCAGAAAGATGTAAAATGGGCTCGACAGGCAATTCCAATTGCCTAGGTCAGGTTGGGATGATCTAGGCTCTTTTGACAGCTTACCGCTTGTGAGATCTCCTACCCCGCAATGCCTGCGCTGCAGTCTTTTCCCAAATAGAGCCACAGTGCCAAAGGCACAAAAAGTGTGCCTAGCATGAGCAATGTTGACACTTTGTCGTGGCGGACACGTTCAATGCCAAACAACACCTTAAAGGTCTTTCCAATTCCCAATTGGTGTTTGCGTTTGATGTAGAAGGACGTGGCGATGCAGCCGAGAAAGAACAGGGCCGCCGGGATTGGATAGGCCGCGTTGACACAGTCTTGGACGTCCATCACGGCTCCTATTGTTGGTTTGGCCCTCGCTCAGCGCGGCCTTGGCCAGCCTAAATCTTCTTCACGAATTGCGACTTCAATCCGATCTGCCCCAGGCCCGGAATCTTGCAGTCGATATCGTGCCCACCGGCGACAAGGCGAATGTTGCGCACTTTGGTCCCGGCTTTGACGCTGCCCGAGCCACCCTGCAATTTCAGCGATTTGATCACGCTGACCGTGTCACCGTCTGACAAGACATTGCCAACGCTGTCGCGCACAATGTCGTCATCGCTTTCCTGCGCGGATGCGGACCATTCATGCCCGCATTCCGGACAGACCAAAAGCGCATCCATTTCATAGGTGAACGTGGATGCGCATTCGGGGCATGGGGGGAGGTTGTCTGACATCAGCTCTCGCTCAGGGCGACCTTCATGTCTTTGACTTCATAAGCCAATTCGCCGTCAACCTTCACGATGCCATCCGCAACACCCATGGTCAGGCGGCGGGTTTGAACGGCTTTGGTAAAGTCGATCTCATAGGTGACCAGTTTGGCCTCGGGGCGCACCATGGCCTTGAGCTTGATCTCACCGACACCCAGCGCATAACCGCGGCCTTTCCAGCCACGCCAGCCGAGGTTAAAGCCGGTCAACTGCCACAAACCGTCCAGTCCCAAACAGCCAGGCATGATCGGGTTGCCGGGGAAATGGCATTCAAAGAACCATAGATCCGGCGTCACGTCGAATTCGGCCAGCACATGGCCTTTGCCATGGGCACCGCCATCCGCAGAGATATCGGTGATCCGGTCCATCATCAGCATGGGCGGTGCAGGCAATTGAGCATTGCCCGGACCAAACAGGTCCCCTGCCGCACATTTCAAAAGATCTTCTTTGCTGAAGCTGGTCGGAAAATCAGCCATGCTGACGCGCCCCTATGTTGTTTTTCTGAGTTCCTCTAAGGATTCCTCTACCACTCGCCCTACATAATGCCAAGCGGGGTTGCGCCCAAGCAGGCTTGGACCGGACGCGCCGCGCTGTTTGTGTTGCGAGTGAGGTGCAAGAGCAAATTCGTTTGAAAACATGCCCCGTTGAGGTTTATATAGCTGAGGCAGCAAATAGGACACGGCGACCGATGAATTCAGTGGCACTGACACGCGGCAAGGAATGGCTTGGCAAATCGGACCTGCGTCCGACGCGGCAAAGGCTGACTTTGGCGGCCCTGCTGGTGGGTGATGGTCAAAACCGCCATGTCACCGCCGAAAGCCTGTTTGAAAGCGCCAAGGATCAGGGCGAAGCTGTCTCGCTCGCCACGGTTTACAACACGCTCAAGGCGTTTTGTTCCGCTGGCCTGATGCAAGAAGTCACCGTCGATGGCTCGCGCAGCTATTTTGACACCAACACCCATGATCACCCGCATTTCTTTTGGGAAGACGATGGCAAACTGACCGACGCCCCGGCGGAACAGCTGCGCATCGTTGAACTGCCCGACGCCCCCGAAGGGATGGAAATCGCGGCGGTGGATGTGGTGATCCGTCTGCGCAAGGTTTGAAGGTTTCGGACACGTGTTGAGCAGGCCGGTTTACCCGGCCACCAGAACCAGCCAATTGCGATGCACCCAGCCCTTCTTGCCCGGATATGGCACGGGACGCTGGCCTTCACCGACATAGCCACAACCAATTTCATTGCCGTTCTCGATCAACTCGTGCCCGCGCCCATAATAGACCCCAGCCCAATCGCCGCGAATGTCAAAAGTGATGACAAAGTCTCCGTTATGAAGCTGATCGATTTGGCGAAAGCTGGTACCGGGGCCAGAACGAACGGATAAAAACCCGTCGCGTTCGGTGTTCAGCCCCTCGACCATGTCCAACGTGCATTCCGCCACTTGGCCATCCCCTCCGCGCTCGTAGATCATGACATCCAGACTGTCAGCTTGGGCGGTTTGAGTGTTCAGGAAGAGGATGCTCGATGACAAAAACAAGGACGCAAAGAGCGTTGTGTAGTTTTGGGTGATGGGTTTCATGCGGGTGACCTAGCAGCTAAAAACTTGCTAAATAATAGTTGATTTTTGAACTGTGATTAGTCTGGATTTCCACCCCTAATGGAGCCTTAAAATTAAGAGGTTCCACGCTGGCACACCGCCCCAATCAATGACGGTTCCAGCATAGTTTTACCATGTCTGATATACGGTTAGCGGTCTGCGGAAGGGGCGCAAGCCACGGGCTTGTCATAGCGATCCTGACACCTGGTACCCGCGGCCGGACTCGAACCGGCACGGCCTATTAAGCCTGGAGATTTTAAGTCTCCTGTGTCTACCATTCCACCACGCGGGCCAGTGGCGCGACAATAGCCGGGCCATCCGTGGTGTAAAGAGCAATAGGGTCAGGAAATGGTTAAAGTTCTTGCCCCGGCAAAGGCTGGATCAGGTGGCGTTCGGACAGCCACGGGTTCAGCTCAAGCGCATCGCGCAAGGTCTGTTGCCCCTCAAAGTCGCGCCCCATTGCCAGCAAGGTCAGCGCCTTGCCCGACAGCGCCCCGATATGGCGCGGATTGAGCTCTAAGGCGCGGTCAAGATCAGGCAAGGCGGCCTCGTAATCCTGACGCAAGTAGTTGACAAAGGCGCGCTGATTGAACCCTTCGGCATAGAACGGACAGTAGCTTACCAGCGTGTCAAACCGCTCTATCGCGCGCAAAAAATCCCAGGAGGCGCGCGCACTCATGCCCTCATCCAGCATCTCCTGGCTGGCCTCATCCGGGGCCTGCGCCCAGTATTTCCACATCTCGTTGGACAGCTGCTGCGCTTCGAAGTCGTTGTCGACCTGTTGCAGCGCCTCGTAAAGCGGCTGCAAGGCGGCGATGTGATCAGGGGCAACCGGACAGCCATCGGCCAAGGCAGCCCCAGCCCAGAGGATGGAAACAAGAGTTGCGCGTATCATGGGCCAATGGTGACCCACGCCTGCGGAAAATCAAGTCACGTCTGCGAGACCATCCTCTTTGACCGCTTCCATCGCCACATAGGTCGAAGTGGAAGACATGCCTGGAAGGGTCGAAATCTTTTCCGCTAGAACACGGCGATAGGCGCGCATGTCAGCAGTGCGCACTTTGAGAAGGTAGTCAAAATTCCCTGCAATTAGATGCACTTGTTCAATTTCAGGAACTGAGGCCGCCGCAGCGTTGAATTTGGCCAGAGCGGCCTCGCTGGTCGAGCTCATCTTCACCTCGACAAAGGCGACATGATCAAGGCCAAGCTGGATCGGATCCAGAATGGCGCGGTAACCTCGGATGGTGCCGTCACGCTCCAATTTGCGCAGCCGCGCTTGGGTCGGAGATTTCGACAACCCGATGCGCCGCGCAAGGTCGGCAATCGAGATACGCCCCTCTTCCGCCAATGTGGTCAGAATCGCTTTGTCAAACCGATCCAGATCTAAGTGGTCCATTTGACTGCCCTTTCGCAGTTTTAAAGGTCAAATCGTCAGCACTGACTACAATAACAGACGATTAAACCGCAAGCTTTAAGATAGACAGGAAGAGTGACCCATTTCACGCCGCCCTCAATACAACCCCAACAACGGAGGACATCATGCCGCTCTCAAACCACCGCCGTCTTGTCGATGAGCTGACCTATAGCGACGAGGCCGAGATCATCGCGACCCTGCGGGAGAGCGCCGCCTTGTCGGGATCGGAACGGGTCGACATCAGCGCGAAAGCGGCGCAATTGGTGCGCGACATCCGCTCGTCTACCAAACCCGGCCTGATGGAAGTTTTCCTTGCTGAATACGGGCTGTCCACGGATGAAGGCATTGCCCTGATGTGTCTGGCCGAAGCGCTGCTGCGCGTGCCTGATGCCACCACCATGGACGCCCTGATCGAGGACAAGATCGCTCCGTCGAACTGGGGCAAACATATGGGGGCCTCGACCTCTCCGCTGGTGAATGCTTCGACCTGGGCGCTGATGCTGACCGGCAAAGTTTTGAAAGAGGACGCCCCCGGCCCCGTTGGCCACCTGCGTGGCGCGATCAAACGCCTGGGCGAGCCGGTGATCCGCACCGCCGTCGCCCGCGCGATGAAAGAAATGGGCGCGCAATTTGTTTTGGGGGAAACCATCCAATCCGCCATGAAACGCGGCAGCGCCATGGAGGCCAAGGGCTATACCTATAGCTACGACATGCTCGGCGAAGCGGCGCGGACCGAAGCGGATGCCCGGCGCTATCACCTGGCCTATTCCCGCGCGATCTCGGCCATCGCGGATGCAGCGCACAGCGACGATATTCGTGAAAACCCCGGTATTTCGGTCAAGCTGTCGGCGCTTTATGCGCGTTATGACGAGATGCAGCGCGACGCGGTGATGCAAAATCTGGTGCCGCGCCTGCGCTCTCTGGCCGGTCTGGCGCGTTCCGCCGGGATCGGGCTGAACATCGACGCCGAAGAATCCGAGCGTCTCGCCCTGTCGCTGGATGTCATTGAGGCGGTGCTGAGCGATCCATCCCTCGCAGGTTGGGACGGGTTCGGCGTTGTCGTGCAAGCCTATGGCCAGCGCGCCGGCTGCACCATCGACTATCTCTATGAACTTGCCCAGAAACACGACCGCCGCATCATGGTGCGACTGGTCAAGGGGGCCTATTGGGATAGCGAAATCAAAAAGGCCCAGGTGGCTGGTCTCGACGGTTTCCCGGTCTTCACCAACAAAGCCCATTCCGACATTTCCTATATCGCGAATGCCCGCAAATTGTTGAACATGGTTGACCGGATCTATCCGCAATTTGCCACCCATAACGCCCATACGGTCAGCGCCATCCTGCATATGGCGGACGACAAAGACGCCTTTGAGTTCCAGCGCTTGCATGGAATGGGCGAGACTCTGCATGATCTGGTGAAAGAGCAGAATTTGACCCGCTGCCGGATCTATGCCCCTGTGGGCGCGCATAGCGATCTGCTGGCCTATCTGGTGCGCCGCCTCTTGGAAAATGGCGCGAACTCCTCTTTTGTGAACCAGATTGTCGACGAAGATGTCGCGCCCGAAGTGGTCGCCGCCGATCCGTTCGATGAAGTGGTCACAGGAAAGATCACCGCAGGCCCGGATTTGTTTGCACCGGAGCGGGTCAATTCCAAAGGGTTCGATCTGCGTCATCGCCCGACATTGGAACAGATCGACGCCGCCCGCGCGCCCTTTCAGGCCGCGCAATGGCAGGCAGCGCCCCTTGTGGCGAAAGACGCGCCATCCGGCACAATAAGCCCGGTGCTCAATCCGTCTTACCCCAGCGAAACCGTTGGCTCGATCACCTGGGCCACCCCGGAAACCGTGGCCATCGCTGCCGAGGCCGCGACCCTATGGGATGCCTCCCCGGATGAGCGCGCCGCAGCGCTGAACCGCGCCGCCGACCTTTACGAGGCCCATTTTGGCGAATTCTTTGCCCTGCTGCATCGCGAAGCAGGCAAGACCAATCTCGACGTGGTGGCCGAGCTGCGCGAAGCGGTGGATTTCCTGCGCTACTATGCGGTGCGAAGCGCTGGGGCCCCGGCCCGTGGCGTCATTGCCTGCATCTCGCCCTGGAACTTCCCTCTGGCGATCTTTACCGGTCAAATTGCGGCGGCTTTGGCGGCAGGCAACGCTGTTTTGGCCAAACCGGCTGAACAAACCTGCCTGATCGCCCATCGTGCTGTGCAATTGCTGCATGAGGCGGGCGTGCCGGTCACAGCCTTGCAACTGCTACCCGGTGCCGGGGATGTCGGCGCGGCACTGACCTCGCAACCGCAGGTCGCGGGCGTGGCCTTTACCGGCTCGACCGAAACCGCGCAGATCATCCACAAATCCGTTGCGAAAAACCTCGCCCCCGGCACGCCGCTGATTGCGGAAACAGGCGGTTTGAACGCTATGATCGTCGACAGCACCGCCCTGCCCGAACAAGCCGTGCAAGCCATCGTCGAAAGCGCGTTTCAATCGGCGGGCCAGCGCTGCTCGGCCCTGCGCTGCCTCTATGTCCAAGAAGACATCGCCGAGGACTTCCTGGAAATGCTCACCGGGGCCATGGACACGTTGGTGCCCGCCAACCCGTGGGAGTTGCGCTCGGACCTTGGGCCGGTGATCGACGAAGAGGCGCGCGCCGGGATCATGGCCCATATCGATCTGGCCCGCAGCGAAGGTCGCGAGATCAAGCGCTGCGCCGTGCCTGAAACCGGCTATTACGTGCCCCCCACCCTGGTGCGTATCAACGGGATTGCCGATCTGGAACGCGAGATCTTTGGCCCGGTTCTGCATGTGGCAACCTTCAAGGCCGATGAGGTCGATGCGGTGATCGATGCGATCAATGCCACCGGCTATGGCCTGACCTTTGGCCTGATGACGCGGATTGATGACCGAGTTCAGCATGTGACCGAGCGCGTTCACGCGGGCAATATCTATGTCAACCGCAACCAGATTGGCGCGATTGTCGGCAGCCAACCCTTTGGCGGCGAGGGCCTTTCGGGCACCGGCCCCAAGGCAGGCGGCCCGTTCTATGTCGATCGTTTCCGCCAACAGCCTGCGCCTGTCGCGGGTCAGGATTGGGCCGGACAAGACAACGCCACACGCCTGCAATCGGCGCTGGAGGCAGCGGGCCCTGCAACGCCAGAGGCAACGCTGGACCTGCCCGGGCCAACTGGTGAATCCAACCAGCACAGCCATATGGCCCGCCCGCCAGTTCTGTGCCTTGGCCCCGGAGCAGATTGCGCCGCCGCGCAGGCGCAGGCGGTCACTGCGCTTGGTGGCGTCGCGGTCGAGGCCCATGGATCGGTTCCTGCTGACGCCTTGCAAGACCTGCCCGGTTTTGCTGGCGCATTGTGGTGGGGAGATGAAGCCGACGCGCGCGCCTATCGCAGCGCTCTGGCAGAGCGCACTGGTGCGTTGCTCCCCCTGATCACCGACGCGCCTGACATCGCCCATGTCCGCGCCGAGCGTCATGTCTGCATCGACACCACCGCCGCAGGGGGCAACGCATCCTTGCTGGCAGGCGAAGGGTAAGCGCCCAAACCAAAACAGTTTTCAAGGCGGGGCCTTTTGGTTCCGCCTTGACGCGCGGGGACAAACTGGCACTCTGCCGCTATGTTTCCGATCCGAGATCACAACCCTTCGGGGCGCACGCCCTATGTCACCTATGCGCTGATCGTCTTGAATGTGGTGATCTTTGTCTCAACCTGGCATCTCTCGGCCTCGCCCCGGCAACTGCTGGCCTTTTACGCGGATTACGCGCTGGTCCCGGTTTTCCTGAGCCAAGGGGATGGGTTTACCGGGCTGCTCACCTCGATGTTTCTGCATGGCGGCCTCGCCCATCTTGCAGGCAACATGCTGTTTCTGTTCATCTTTGGCGACAATATGGAAGACGAGATGGGCCATTTCGGCTTTCTCTTCTTTTACCTAGCCGCCGGGATTGCCGCCGGGTTGATCCATTACCTGTCTGCCCCCTATTCTAATGTCCCCACGGTCGGTGCCTCGGGTGCGATTGCCGGGGTGATGGGGGGGTATCTGCTGCTTTACCCGCGCGCGCGCATCGACATCATTCTGATCCTGATCGTGTTTTTCAAAATTTTCCCAATCCCGGCCTGGATCACTTTGCTGATCTGGTTTGCCATGCAATTGATTGGCGGTGTCGGATCTGACCCGAACGGCGGCGGCGTCGCTTACTGGGCCCATGCCGGTGGGTTTATTGCCGGGATCATCCTGACTTTGCCGACATTCCTGCGCCTTGGCGGCACGCGATTTTGGCATGACAACCAATTCCATCCGCCCCATCCCGAGGCTCAGTATTCTTATACCCAAGTACCAAGGATCCGTCGAAAATGAGTGAAACAGTCAAAGCCACCTGCCATTGCGGCGCTGTCGAATTGCGGGTCACCCTGAGCGATGGATTAAACACCGCGCGCCGATGCGATTGTTCCTTTTGCCGCCGTCGCGGGGCCCCGGCTGTTTCCGCCCCTTTGGGGGGCATCGACGTGGTCAAGGGCGAAGACAAGCTGACGCTGTATTCCTTTAACACCCACACAGCGAAACATCGGTTCTGCTCGGTCTGTGGGATCTACATGTTTCACCAACGCCGCTCCAACCCGAATGAATATGGAGTAAATCTCTATACAATCGAAGGGGTAGAGCCCAAGGATATGGAACCGGTCAAGTGGGTGGATGGGGTGAACCATCCGTCCGATCAATAGGGAGTCAACATGCATAATTTGGTAACGCGGGACCATGTGGATCAGTTCCAGCGCGATGGTGTCACCCTGATCAAGGGGCTTTGGGCGGATCATGTCGAAACGCTCCGCGCTGGTGTCGCGCGCAACATGGCTGATCCCGGCCCTTATGCGGCTGAGAACCTGCATAAGGGTGAGGCCGGGCGGTTTTTTGACGATTATTGCAATTGGCAGCGCATTCCCGAGTTTGAAACCGTTATCCGCAAAAGCGCCGCCGCCGAAGTGGCCGCCGACCTGATGCAATCCCGCAGCACGCAGCTGTTTCACGACCATGTCCTGGTCAAGGAGCCCGGCACCTCCAAGCCGACCCCCTGGCATCAGGATGGCCCCTATTACTTTGTCTCCGGGCGTCAGACGGTCAGCTTTTGGTCGCCGCTCGACCCGGTGACCGAGGCTTCGTTGCGCTGTGTTGCGGGGTCACATCTATGGGACAAGCCGGTGCTGCCCACCCGCTGGCTGTCAGAAGAGAATTTCTATCCGGATGAAGACGCCTATATGCCCGTGCCGGACCCGGATGCCGAAGGGATGACCATTCTGGAATGGCAGATGGAACCGGGTGACGCGGTGGCCTTTAACTATGACATCCTGCATGGCGCACGCGGCAACACGACAGACCAACGTCGTCGTGCGTTTTCATTGCGCATGTTGGGGGATGACGCGCGTTATGTCACCCGCCCTGGCCGCACCTCGCCCCCCTTTCCGGGGCATGAGATGCAAGAGGGACAAAGGCTGCGCGAGGATTGGTTTCCGGTTTTGTTTGAGCGGTGAGGCTGCCTGACAAACCCTATTGGCTTCGCAACGCGGTACGTCGGGATGTGGCGCAAGAGCTGCGGAGCCTCTGCCTGGCAGCCAAGCGCCCCGGCACCCGCATTGAATTGACATCAGACATCGCGCTTTTGCTCACGCAAAATCTGCCGCTGCATCTCATTAGCTCGGGGGCCATCATCACGCGGGTTGTTGGGTTCGATAAGCAACAGAACCAAAATTGGACCCTGCCCTGGCACCAAGACCGCGTTATCGCAGTGGCAGAGCAACAGGAGGTGCCGGGCTACAAAAACTGGTCCTGCAAGGCGGGTATCTGGCATTGTGAACCGCCTGAACATGTCTTGGAAACGATGCTCTTTACGCGGCTCTTGCTAGAGGACATTGGCCCGGATCAAGGGGGGATGGAATTCGCCGCAGGCAGTCATTGCGCGGGCCTGGTTCCATCGGATCAGGCCGATGACCAAGCCAAGCGTTTTCCTAAAGAATTGGAGGCCGGCAAGGCTGGCGATCTCTTGGTGATGCCGATGCTCACACTGCACAGATCAGGCAAGACACACAGCGCAAAATCCCGCGCGGTGTTGCGCATTGATTTGGCGACGCAATCCCTACCCTCCCCGCTGCAATGGCTTAGCCTTCGGAACGAATGACCTTGGCAAAGGTGCTGAAGATGTCGTTGTTGGCGCAGATCAGGCTGCCGGTTTCCAGCGGATCCTGGTCTGAGCCGCGGATGCCTTCGACCAGAGCGCCAGCCTCTTTGGCGATCAGGTAACCGGCGGCGATGTCCCAAAGGTTCAGCTCGCGTTCCCAATAGCCATCATAGCGACCTGCAGCGACATAGGCCAAATCCAGAGCGGCAGAGCCAAAACGGCGCACACCGGCGCATTCGGGCATGATGCGCGCCAGATCCTTGAGCGTGGCAGGCAAGGTGCGCTTGGCGGCAAAGGGGATGCCGGTGGCAAACACCCCTTCGATCATGCGGCGGCGACCAGACACACGAATACGGTTGCTGTCATTCAACCAGGCCCCTGCCCCGCGCTCGGCATAGAACATTTCGTCTTTGGCCGGGTCAAACACCACGGCAGAGACGATCTGACCTTTGTGCTCCAACGCGATGGATACGGCCCAGTGCGGCAACCCGTGCAAAAAGTTGGTGGTGCCATCCAGCGGGTCAACGATCCAACGGCGGGTCGGGTCTTGGCCCGCGATCTCGTCGCTTTCTTCGCCCAACCAGCCATAGGTCGGACGCGCGCCCATCAATTCCTCTTTGAGGATGTTTTCAGCCGCCACATCCGCACGAGACACAAAATCCCCCGCGCCTTTCATCGACACCTGGAGGTTTTCAACCTCACGGAAATCCTTGACCAGAGAGCGACCCGCTTTGCGTGCGGCCTTGATCATGATGTTGAGATTTGCACTGCCTTGCATGGCTTGCCCCGTGAGATGGAATGTGGTGGTGAAACGCGATCAGGCCGCGCATATACGCGGCCTGAGAGCAATTGCCAAGAGCGAAGCGTCTCCTTAGCGGACGACGACACCCTTTTCGCCAACCGGAGCGTAGACGCGCGGGGCGTGATATTTCGGCTTGGACGCTTTGTGTACCTTGCCGGGACGGTCGATATAAGGGCCTGCATTGGGTGTGCCGCAACAGATCACGCCGCCCATCATCACCGGCTGAAGCCCCGCCGGGCAGTAGTTAGGCGCGTTGTAGGAATGCGCCAAGGTATTGGAATTCGGGTTATTTGTCCCGTCGCCCATATACATGTCACCCCAAGCCAACGCCGCAGAGCCAGAAACGGCCATGGCAGCAGCCGCAACAAAAATCCGTGCAATACGCATGATATCCCCCATTGAAGACTGGTTAATCCCAAGTTTTGTTCAAGCTACCAGCACAGGCGCATTAGTCAATTTATTAGTCAATTTATTCGGGCGAAAAACCGTTGAAAACACGGAGAATTTGCACGAATCCAGCCTCGACGCACCGGCTGCGGGCAAAATAGGGGTGTTGGCGTTCGACAGGCTTTTCACGCCAGAATGCCCTGGAATGGGTATGATTCCCCGTTCTTTGCCTCGCCCGGGGCCCTGTTGAAACATTTGAACCGCATTTCACACATGGGTTCACAGGCGCTTGAGCGGGGCTTTTGCAAGGCCGATCTGTCGCGCATCTTGTTGGGAAACCCGACCCAAAGGAGCCCCGCTATGACCACGTTGACCCGCCGTTCCCTTCTTGGCCTGTCCCTCGCCGCCCCCGCCCTGATGCTGAGCGCTCAGAGCGCCCTAGCGAAAGAACCTGAAACCTATGCCGAAAACGGCGTGGCGATCGACGGGTCTGATGCCGTGGCCTATTTCGATGGCAATGGCCCGGTGGCCGGAACCGCCGCCCATAGCGTGACCTGGAAAGGGGCCGAGTGGCGCTTTGCCTCGGCGGAAAATGCGGCCAAGTTCAAAGCTGACCCGATGGCTTATGCCCCACAATTCGGCGGCTATTGCGCCTTTGCTGCCTCGCGCGGATATCTGGCTCCGACCACGCCCGAGGCCTGGACGATCTACGAAGGCAAGCTTTATCTGAACGCCAATCTGCGCGCCCGCGAGCTGTGGCTGCAGGATGTTCCGGGCAATATTGCCAAGGGCGAAGCCAACTGGCCCGGAATTCTGGGTTAATATTCTGGGCTAAGAAAACAGGGCGCTCATAGGGCGGGCTTGACCGAGCCAGCCCTATGAGCGCACGCTCTATTAACCATAATACAGGAGCTTTCTGTCAGCCTTCCGCCATTCGAATTCCCCATGTGTCAAAGGAACCGATCCGCAACCGGAGTGAGCCCATGTCCCAGATCCTGCCCCTTCTGAGCCTTTATTACCTTTGCGATCTCGCTGCGGCGGAACGCTGGATGAACAAGGAAGAAGTGGATCGCTGCATGGCCAACTACAATGAGCTCAAGCTTGAGTTTATTGACGAGACCCCCGCACCATTGGGCACCCCTGAGCGGGCGGCGCAAAACCTGCTGGGCTATCGTGGGCTGAAAGCCTGGGAAGCGGCCAATCCTGAACTGGTAGAGGAATTGCGGGCCGAAGCTCGGTTGCGCCTGCGCCACAGACCCTGAGACTCCGCCGCAGGGCTGTTTCTAGACGCTTCCTGCGGTCTCAATCACCAAAACCCGCGCGCCCCCTTGGGGATGGGCGACATGTTCATCGCCATCTTCGGCATGAAAAATATCCCCGACTTGCAACGGGATGACCAAGACTTCGCCCGCTTGGCGAACATGCATGTCGACCTTGCCGTCCAGAACGACAAACACCTCGGACCCATCATTCACATGCCATTTATATGGCGCGTCGGTCCAATGCAGCCGGATGCTGGCATTTTCGATCAGATCAATATCCAAAGCCTGCCACGCTTTGGTTCCTGTGAACTCGTTTGGTGTGATTTTTCGCATCGCATTTCCTCGCTTTGGCGGGCAATCTAGAGGGCGAACCAGCGGCAAAACAGATTGCGAACCGCCGGTTTTGCCCTGCGAAGTGAAGGAAATGCTGTGGATCTCACCGACAAACGCATTGCGACGCTGTTACAATCCAATGCGCGGATGAGTTTTGCCGAAATTGGCCGGGTGATCGCCTTGTCTCGGACCGCTGTTCAGGATCGTGTGACCCGGATGGAAGAACGCGGAGAGATCACCGGGTATCATGCCCGTTTGGCTGACCCGGACGCGCTTGGGCTGGCGGCGGTGATTTTTGTGCGCATCAACACCCGCCCCTGCCAGCCGGTTCTGGAATGGCTGCGTCAGCTCGAAGGGGTCAGTTCCGTGCAATCACTTTCCGGGGAAACCGATGCGATCCTGCATTGCCGATTGCCCAGCGCGGATCACCTGACCCGGCTCAATGACCAGATCGGCGCGCATTCCGCGATAACCGAGGCGCGGTCAAGCCTGGTTTTGAAAACCCTATGAAAAAGGGCCTGCCCGGGTTTTCCCGGTGCAGGCCCGCAATGGCATCACCGCCGGTGCCATGGTTTTGGTTTCCGGGTCAGGACCCGTAGCGTTCCAACAAGGTTCGCAGCGCAAAAGGTGACAAGGGAAACAAACTTGGCTGCGTCCCCTGACGGGGTGGTGCTGGCGAAATCGGATGATTGTGCATCTCTTTCCTCCCATGACATTTGAAAAGAACATAAGATTGTCCTTAGCATTGTTCATGGGGAGAAAAGCGGGCCGCTTCCCCAGTACGGGGGTTTGGCCCCCCGAAAAGGGCTCAATTCCAGGCCATTTGCCACAGAGATAGGCGTAGGGCTATTTTTTCAGCATCCGGTCCGCCTTTTTGCGGACCAGAACTGTGCGCAGATCATGCATGGCCAGTAACAGGTCATCTGTCACCTCTTCGAGCTGATCATCGGTGGCGCGGGATTGCGCCCATTGGGTGGTCAGGTTCAGGTGGTCCACAGCACGGTGGATATCATCAATGTCGCGCATTGCCAGCAGGGCCTTGCGGCGGATGATCCAGCCAGAGATTTCCTTTTTATCCGCGCCAGACAGCTCACGATCCCCATGGGGTTTGAACTCGCCCTTGTTCAGATTGATGACTGCGATCTGTTCCATCTCGATCCGACGCTGGCGGTTTTCCGTGTCGACACGAAACACCGCCGCCCCGTTTTCACGGATGCGGTAATAATACTCTGGCAGTTCTCCGGCCATGCTGTTCTCCTGCCTCTTTGTTAACTCACGCCAACCCGTTGCAGAAACGCGCGATCCGGGTGCAGGCCTCAGTCAAGGCCTCGTCAGACGTAGCGTAGCTGACCCGGAAATTCGGTGACAAGCCAAAAGCGGCCCCAAAGACGACGGCAACCCCTTCTTCTTCGAGCAAAGCCTTGCAGAAGGCTTCGTCATTGTCGATCTTCACCCCTCCGGCCGAGGTTTTGCCCATGCAATCGGCAATCGACGGATAGACATAAAACGCCCCTTCCGGGGTTTCGCAGGTGATGCCTTTGCAGGCATTCAGCATCTCAACAACCAGGTTGCGGCGACGCAGGAAGGCCTCGGAGCGTTCGGCCAGAAACTCTTGCGGCCCGTTCAGTGCCTCGACCGCCGCCCATTGGCTGATGCTGGAGGGGTTGGTTGTGGATTGGCCCTGGATCTTGCGCATGGCGGCAATCAGATGCTCGGGCCCGCCCGCATAACCAATGCGCCAGCCGGTCATGGCATAAGCCTTGGACACACCATTCACGGTCAGGGTGCGGTCATAAAGACGCGGTTCGATCTGCGCCGGAGTGGTGAATTCAAACCCATCATAGGCGAGGTGTTCATACATATCATCGCTCATGACCCAGACATGGTCATGCCGCATGAGCACATCGGTCAGCGCCTGCAATTCCTCACGCGAATAGCCGGCCCCGGTCGGGTTGGAGGGCGAGTTGAAGATCAGCCATTTGGTTTTTGGCGTAATCGCCGCCTCAAGGGCTTCGGGCGTGATTTTGTAACCAAGCTGACGCTCACCTTCGACGATCACCGGTTCACCGCCGCCCAGACGCACTATATCCGGGTAGCTGACCCAATAAGGCGCGGGAATGATGACCTCGTCCCCCGGATTCAGGGTCGCCATCAGGGCATTATACAGCACTTGTTTGCCACCGGTGCTGACGCTGATCTGCTTGGGCGTATAATCCAGCCCATTCTCGCGCTTGAACTTGGCGCAAATCGCCTCTTTCAGCTCGATAATACCGTCGGGCGCAGTATATTTCGTTTTCCCCGCCTCAATTGCCGCGATTGCGGCAGCTTTGATATTCTCGGGCGTGTCAAAATCGGGTTCACCGGCCCCCAGGCCAATCACGTCCCGGCCAGCCGCCTTGAGCTCTTGTGCCAGCTGGGTCACAGCCACGGTGGGTGACGGTTTCACGCGGTCGAGGGTCTGTGACAGAAAGGACATGGGGCACCTGTTTGTAAATTTGCAGCTCCTGTCATAGTTTGCGCCACAGACCCAATCAAGCTGTCCCAGAGGGGGAAATTGTACCATGAATGACGAAAACGATTGGTACGGTCCAGAATCCGCAACCTTCGGTGATCGACTTGCCGCGGCACGCGACGCGGCCGGAATGACACAGGGCACTTTGGCCAAACGGCTGGGCGTCAAATTGAAAAGCCTGCAAAACTGGGAAGAAGACCTGTCAGAGCCCCGCGCCAACAGGTTGTCCATGATGGCGGGCATTTTGAACGTTTCGATGGTTTGGCTGATCACCGGCGAGGGCGAAGGCCTTGGTGCGCCGGATGACGAAGAAACCTTGCCCCCCGATGTCACCGCTGTTTTGACCGAAATGCGCAGCCTGCGCGCCGAGTTCAAAGCCCGCGCCGACCGGTTGGGGCTGCTAGAAAAGAAACTGCGCGTCTTGCTAAAGGAATCTGCCCCCCATGACAGCTGAAACCCACGAAAACCGGTTGCGCCGTCTCAACATGCGCTCCATGCGGCGCGGCACGAAAGAGATGGACATCCTGCTGATGCGTTACACGGCGGCACGTTTGGCGGAGCTGTCCGCGGCTGAACTGGACGCCTATGAGGCCCTGCTGGATGAGAATGATCAGGATATCTATCAGTGGATTTCCCAGCAAAAACCGGCCCCGACTGCGCACCAGCCCACCGTGAATGACATCATCGCCGTGGCCGCCAACGGCTGAGCAGGTTTTCGCTGTTTTCCCCCTGCCCTGACAGGAATGAGGATTCCGCTCGGGCCGCTGCCCGTGTTAGCCTAACCTCAGGATTTGAGGTTTCAGGTATCGGGGTAGATCATGGCGATCACACGACGCGCGTTTTCATTTGGGGCCACGGCCTTGGTTCTTGCGGGATGCGGTGGCGGCAGCACCAGCACGGCGCAGGTCTCGACCAAGACCAAGCTCGGGCCGGAATTCCTGCCTCAACCCAATGCGTCTTATGACAAATGGGTTGTCGGGTTTAAGGAACGGGCGCGCGCGCGTGGCATTTCCAACGCGACGCTAACGGCGGCCTTTCGTGGTCAGGGCTATTTGCCCGGCGTGATTGATCGCGACCGCAACCAGACAGAATTCAAACGCTCGCTCGAAGATTACCTTGCCATTGTTGCCCCGGAGGAAAAGGTCAGCTTTGGTCGCAAAGCCTATGCCAGCCAGCGCCGCGCGCTGGCGCAGGTTGAGGAACGCTATGGGGTTCCCTCCGAAATCATGGCGTCAATTTGGGGGCTTGAGAGTTACTTTGGCACCAAGCGCGGTTTGATCCCGGTGATCTCGGCCACGTCCACCCTCGCCTGGGAGGGGCGGCGCGGGCGCTTCTTTGAAAGCAACCTGATGAATGCGCTGCGCATCGTGCAATCCGGTGATGCGCGCCCCAACCAGTTGGTGGGCAGCTGGGCCGGAGCCATGGGACATACGCAGCTTATCCCCGACGCCTATCAGGCCCATGCGGTGGATTTTGACGGCGATGGCAAGCGTGACATCTGGAGCGAAAACCCCATCGACGCCTTTGCCACCACCGCCCGTTTCTTGCAAAAAGCGGGATGGAAAAAGGGGCGCACCTGGGGGCTGGAGGTCAAATTGCCTTCGGGGTTTGATGCAAGTATCGGCCATCGCAACAAACGCAGCGTCGACAATTGGCGGTCTTTGGGTGTCAAAGCTGCCTCTGGTGGCGGTCTGCCCGATCATGGATCAGCGGCCATTCTGGCCCCGATGGGGCGCTCGAAACCTGCCTTTTTGGTGTTTCACAACTTCAACATGATCAAACGCTACAACCCGTCGGACAATTATGCGCTGGGGGTTGGCTATATGGCGCATCGCTTGCAGGGCGGTGGCCCGCTGGTGACACCATTTGGACGCGACAAATATGGTCTCTTGCTGGAAGAGCGCGAAGCCCTGCAACGCGGGTTGACCCGCGCAGGGTTTGACGCAGGCCGCCCGGATGGGGTGATCGGCAAGAAAACCAAAGCCGCCATTCGTGGATTTGAAAAGGCGCGTGGCTTGCCCGTGACTGGTACACCTTCGCCCGCCCTCCTGAAACTCTTACGCTGAAAATCCAACAGGTCGTGCGGCTGGGCGATCAAAAGTTTTGTGAAAACTTTTGCAAATTCCATCGATGGAATTTGGCTGCGCCTGCCTCGCGGAAAAAGGCGACCCAATGGGCGGCCTTTTGCTCTTCATACTTTAAGGCTCTCAGACTTCGATCAGCAACCGTGCTTGATAGGCCTTGAGCGACATGCGCGCTGCGCCAAAGGCTTCGCGGCCCATGGGTGACACCAGCTGCGGGAACAGCATTAGCAGCTCTTCGCGTTGGTCCATATCCAGCCCCGCCAGTGACAGATCACCGGGCTGGAAGCTCTCGGTCCAGGTGCCATCGGACATCACCAGCTCGTGGCGGTCGAACATGAAATGCACATAGGTCACGCCCGCCTCTGGGCATTCGCGGGTGATCCCCGGACGGCCCACCAGGTGGGTCGCGGCAACCAGCACTTCGTCCTCGCCAAAGAGCAGCTCAATCGCGTAGCCCGACATCACAACCCGGTGTTGCGGTGAGACGATCATGTCGCGTTCCGGCATGCCTTTGCCCAGGGCTCCGCGCGCGATGCGGATTGGTTGCAGCGACGGGTTGCAGGCGATCTCATCACCGCGAAGGACCTTGGCCCCGGCCCAGCGCACGGTCTGATAGCCGTTATCGCGGGTCAGGATCACGTCGCCTTGACGGATTTCGGCCACATTAACCTCGCCCTCGACCGTCTTGATCAAGGTGCCCGGCGTGAAACAGGGCACGTAATTGACCTGTTCGATCTCGGAGAAGGACAGCGTGCTGCCATCCAGCCATTCCACGGTGCCGCTTTCGGTGCCGGTCATGGTGATGGTTGCCGGGCCGGTCACGTTCAGCGTGTCGCCCGCGGTCTCGCCGCTTTCACCGCCAACAATGGTCAGGTTGCCGCCCGAAACATCACTGGCCCCGACATTAAAGGTGTCGTCACCATCACCGCCCTGCGCATCATCACCCGAGCCGACATTCAGCACGTCATTCCCCGCGCCGCCCATCATGGTATCCGCGCCGTCACCACCGGTCAGCGTGTCGGCATCATCGCCGCCATCCAGGCTGTCATCGCCATCGCCACCCGTGATCGTGTCAGAGCCAAGCCCGCCATCGACCACAAGACCACCCGTGTCACCCGACCCGTCAACACTGTCATCGCCATCATCCAGCAGAATGGTTTCGATGCCGGTAAATGTGGCGGTGCTGGTGCCATCGCTCAGCGTCCCCGCTTCGTCACCGGTATAGGTCACCGAGACCGGGCCGGTCAGACCAGAGGCATCGATCGTATCCTGATCCGCACCGGTGGTGGTGGTCTCGCCCCCATCAATGCTGTCATCCCCAAACCCGTCGGTGAGGGTAAAGAAGTCCTCATCCGCGCCGCCCGAAAGGTCGTCATCGCCTGTGCCACCGATCAGCGTGTCGCGACCATCGCCGCCATCCAGCGTGTCACTGCCAGCTTCGCCATCCAGCACATCATCCCCGGCCTCGCCCAGAACGCTATCATCATCCAGACCGGCCATGACGGTGTCGTCCCCGGCACCGGCCTGGATCGTATCGATGTCCGAGGAGGCAGGGCCATCGCCATTATCGACCATGTCGCCTTCGGGATCGCCAAGATAGCTGTCATCGATCAGTTCCCCCGCGCCGGTGCCCGACACGACGCCCGGAACCGGAGCAACCGGGGCCAAGGGGATGCCGATGGCTTCGAGCTGTTCGGGGCTAGAGACTTCGGCAATTGACACACCAACCAGGGTGACGCTTTCACCATTCGGGAAGGTCAGGATGGCATCACCCGTACCGTCTCCATTGGTGTCGATGACAGTCACATCGTCGGTGTTGACCGGATCGCCGCCCGCATCGGTCAGACCGGTGACATCCAGCTGATCATTGCCACTAAAGGTGCCATCGCCATTATCGGTCGGGGCTTCGAATTCTTCGACAATGTCATTGCCAAAGCCATCATCCAGGATCAGCTCATCATTGACGCCATCACTTGCGCCCAGAGCAATTGTGTCATCCCCTGCGCCGCCTTCGATGGTGTCCGCGCCGCCATTACCAGCGATGCTGTCCGCCGCGGCAGAGCCAGTGACACTGTCATTGCCCGAGCCGAGTTCAAGCCGCTCGATCTCTTCAAAGCTGGTCGTGTCCGTGCCATCGGTGATGGTGCCGATTTCATCGCCGGTAAAGGTGACGGTCAGGTCATCGCTGAGCGCGGTCAGGTTGACTTCATCGCCCAGGGTTTCGCCTGTTTCGCCACCGATCAGGCTGTCATTGTCCAGACCTGCATCAATGGTAAAGCGGTCATCGCCGCCTTCGCCGTGCACGGTGTCGTCACCTTCGCCGGCATAGATGGTATCATCGCCTTCACCCGCCTCGACGCTGTCATCGTCGGACCCGTCAGAATGATCAGCGTTGTCGATCATGTCACCCTGCGGATCACCGGTATAAGCGGTGTCGATCACCTCGCCTGCGCCGGTGCCGGAGACAACATAGTCGCTGACCGGGGCGGCGGCTGGGATACCGATCGCTTCGAGCTGTTCCGGGCTGGAGACCTCAGAAACAGGCACGCCCACCAAGGTCAGGCTTTCGCCATTCGGGAAGGTCAGGATGGCATCGCCGGTGCCGTCGCCATTGCTATCGGTGACGGTCACATCATCGGTGGTCACCGGATCGCCGCCCGCATCGGTCAGGCCCGTGACATCCAGTTGATCATTGCCGGTAAAGGTGCCGTCGCCATTATCGGTTGGGGCTTCGAATTCTTCGATGACGTCATTGCCGTCGCCATCTTCAAAGATCAGCTCATCATTGACGCCATCAGATGCGCCCAGCGCAATCGTGTCATCACCCGCGCCGCCGTCAATGGTGTCCGCACCGCCGTTACCAGCGATGCTTTCGTCGCCAGCGGACCCGGTCACGCTGTCATTGCCCGCGCCCAAGGCAAGTGTTTCGATTTCTTCAAAGGACAGTGTGTCGGTACCATCGGTAACTGTGCCGACCTCGTCACCCGAGAAGGTCACGGTCAGATCGTCACTGATCGCGGTCAGGTCAACCGTGTCGCCATCAGTCTCGCCCGTCTCGCCGCCAATCAGGCTGTCATTGTCCAGACCGCTGCCCGAGACAAAGACATCATCGCCGCCTTGGCCATGCACGGTATCGTCGCCCGCACCGGCAATGATGGTGTCATCGCCGTCGCCCGCTTCGACGCTGTCATCATTCGAGCTGTCCGAATGATCGAGATTGTCGATCATGTCGCCATGGGGATCACCGGTGTAAGCGGTGTCGATCACCTCGCCCGCGCCGGTGCCGGAGACAATGTAATCATTGGAGACGCTGCCCAACGGCACGCCAATCGCATTCAACTGCGCCGGGGTCAGCACCTCGGAGGGGGACACGCCTTCGAGGGTCAGAACCACCATACCGGGGAAGGTCAGCACCGCATTGCCGCTGCCATCATCGGTGACGGTGACATCATCGGTGGTGACCGGATCACCGTCATCATTGGTCAGGCCAGTGACATCAAGCAGATCGTTGCCGGTAAAGCTCCCGTCTCCGTTATCGGTCGGGGACTCAAAACCGCCAACCGTGTCCGAGCCACCCAGATCAGCCAGAACCAGCGTATCGGTGCCCGAACCAAGGATGATGTTTTCAATCTCGTCAAAGGTCAGCGTGCTGGTGCCATCGGTGACGGTGCCCGCCTCGGCATTGGCCTGGGTCAGGTCAACGCGCAGCGCGTCAGTTACGGCGCTGAGATCCAGCGTATCGCCAACAGTTTCGGCAACGCCCTCGGCATCGACCGTGTCATTGCCAAAGTTGTTTTCGATATGGAAGGTGTCGTCGCCAAAGCCGCCCCAGAGGAAGTCATCCCCTTCGCCGCCCCATAGCGCGTCATTGTCATAAGAGCCGCGCATCCAGTCATTGCCGGTACCGCCAATCAGCGTGTCAGCGCCTTCGTTTCCTTCGAGCGTGTCATCGCCCGCGCCACCCAGAACGGTGTCCGAGCCAACCTCGCCATAAAGCGAGTCGCTGCCATCGCCGCCAACAAGGCTGTCATCGCCATCGCCACCGCGCACGCTGTCATGGCCTTCGCCGCCCAGCAACGTATCGCCGCCAGCGCCACCATGGACCGAGTCATCCCCGGTTCCGGCATCGACGCTGTCATGGCCTTCGCCTGCATCAATTGTGTCGTTATCAACACCGCTGAGGATGGTGTCATCCCCATCCCCGGCCAGCACGGAATCCGCGTTTGAGCCATCGGAATGGTCGTTATTCTCGATAAAGTCGCCTTCGGGGTCGCCGGAATAAGTTTCGTCGATCAGATCTGCGCCAGTAGTGCCTTCGACGATGAAATCGCCGGGCGACAGGGTGACGCCCATGGCAAAGAGCTGAGTTTTGTCTTCGACATCCGACATGGGAACGCCGGACAGGGTCAGGCTTGTTCCATCGGGGAAGTTTAATACCGCATCGCCTGTGCCGTCGCCATTGGTGTCGGTGACATCAATGTCTTCGGTGCTGATCGGGTTGCCGCTGGCATCGGTCATGCCCGACAGATCCAACAGATCTTGTGGGCTATAGGTGCCGTCGCCATTGTCGGTTGGGGCTTCGAAGCCGATGATGGTGTCATTGCCGTCACCATCCCCCATGCGGATCACATCCGCCTCACCATCCCCAGCACCGATATCGAACACATCGTCGCCTGCGCCGCCGTCAACCGTATCGGCACCGGCCCCGGTGGATACGCTGTCATTGCCATCGCCACCTGTAACGCTGTCATCGGCATCACCGGTTTCCACATGCTCGATTTCCGAGAAATTGATCGTGGTCGTGCCAAGCTGCATTGTGCCAGCTTCCGGATCGGTTGGGGACAGATCCACTGTGACCGAGCCGGTGTAATCCCCGACGCTCAGCGTGTCGCCTCCGGTCTCGGCGTTTTCGCCGCCTGTGACGCTGGCCGAGGTCCCATCCAACAGCGTGCTGTCGGCGGTGAAGAGATCATCGCCGTCAAAGCCCGCAGCGGTGTCGCCACCGCCAATCTGGATGCTGTCATCGCCGGTGCCGCCATAGAGCGCATCCGCGCCCGCGCCACCATCCAACGTATCATTGCCAGCGCCGCCATAGACCGTATCTGCATCCGCGCCCGAAGAGATGGAATCATCGCCGCCATAGCCATAGACCAGATCCGCATCGGACCCGTCGGAATGATCATCGCCGTCAATCACATCGCCTTCGGGATCACCCAGATAGCCAACATCAATGGTTTCGCCCGCACCGGTGCCTTCGACGATGAAGTCCGCAATCGGGCTTGGGGCTGGGATACCGATGCTTTGCAGCTCGGCCGCGTCGTTCACATCTGCGGGTGCCACGCCAACCAAGGTGATTGCTTCGCCGCCTGGAAAGGTCAGCACGGCATTGCCGCTGCCATCATCGCTGACCACCACATCATCCGTGGTGACAGGCGTCGTGCCGCCATCCGAGGTCAGGCCAGACACATCCAATTGGTCATTGGTGCTGCCATCGCCGCTATCCGTCATGTCAAAAGCGCTGACCGTGTCGCTGCCCGAGCCATCCGCCAGAACAACGGTGTCGCGCCCACCGCCAAGGCCCACAACCTCGATCTCGCTAAAGGTGGCGCTGTCGGCCCCACTGGTGATGCTGCCGCTTTCGACCCCGCTCAGATCAACCGTCGCGTCAGTGGTCAGCCCGGAAAAGTCGATGGTGTCATTGTCGCTGCCGCCTTCGCCACCGGTGATGGTGTCCGCGCCAAACCCGTCACCCAACTGAAAGAAATCTTCGTCATCGCCACCAGACAGCGAGTCATCGCCCGCACCGCCGATCAGGGTATCCTGACCCGCGCCCGCATCGACGACCTCATTGCCACTGCCACCGGTAAAGCTGTCATCCTGATCGGTCAGGGTCACGGCTTCGATCTCGGTTAAGGTGATGCTGTCACTGCCAGAGGTCACATTCCCGGCCTCATCGCCGGTAAAGGTGACGCTCACGCCGTTGCCGGTCACGCCGCTCAGGTCCAGCCTGTCAAAGTCGCTGCCCGTGGTGACAGCTTCGCCACCCGCAACGGTGTCGTTGCCAAAACCATCCTCAAAGGTGATCACGTCCTGATCGGCACCGCCATCAATCAGATCGTTGCCGACGCCGCCGTTCAGCGTGTCCTGCCCCTCATCCCCATTCAGGGTGTCATCGCCGGTCATGCCATAGATCAGGTCATCGCCAAGGCCGCCATCTATGCTGTCATTCTGGTCTTCCGGGGTGGCGTAAATCGTCGTCCCGGGAGAAGAAAACCCATCTGTTGAAAAGGCGTAATTCGTTCCGGCCCCGCGTGACGTGACCTCGAACACCAGCGAATGCTGGCCGGTATAGGCAAATTGCGCCCAATGGTTTTCATCCGCATTGCCCGAGCTGGTTCCGTCGGAAGAGGCCGAAAGCTGTTCGCCGCTATCTGCCGGGGTCAAGTTGGTAACGGGCGCGGCCGAAAGGGTCAGGGATTCCACATCCGCCGACAGGGCCGTCACGCTTTCCGAGGTGGTATCAACATCGTGGAAGGTAAAGCCGCCGCTGATCTGGATCGGCTCACCCGTGGCCTGATCAAAGAACTCAAAGCCAAGGGTAACGCCAGTCCCGGCAAGAGCTTCGCCATTTTCGTTGATATAGACTGAGTTGGTGCCAAAATCGACTTGGATATTGGGATCGTCCGCATCCAAAATGGTGATGCGCGCCTGAACCACCGTGCCATCGCTGGTGGTCCCGATATTGTCATAGATTGCATATTGGCCAATGACGCCCGTGCCCACATCGCCCGAGGACGAAATCGCAGAAAAGTCAAAGCTGCCCAGGGTTCCGGCATCGGTGCCGATATCGGCATCGTCACCATAGATCGTGTCATTGCCCTCGCCACCCGAAATGGTGTCGCGACCCGAGCCACCGGCGGCCTCATCATCACCTGCGCCAAGGTCAATCAGGTCGCTGCCAGACCCACCATCAACGCTGTCAGCCCCATCGCCGCCGCTGATCGTATCGCCGTTCAAACCGCCAGACAGGCTGTCGGCCCCATCATTACCCGTCAGAACATCCGCGCCTTCACCGCCGACAAAAGTGTCATCGCCACCACCGCCGCTCAGGGTGTCATCGCCGTCGCGCCCAACCGCAAAAACACCATCCGTGGTCGCCGCCGAGGCATCAACCGAGTCATCACCGGTGCTGAGAAAGAACCCTTCGACCTCGCTGAACGCGCCGCTGTCGCCATCGGCATCGCTATAGGTCCCGGCCTCGTCGCCGGTGAAGGTCACGGTCAGGGCATCATCCGCGCCGCTGATATCAACAATGTCCATGTCACTGCCGGTTTCGCCGCCGATAATGGTTTCATTGCCATTGCCGACCACAAAGGTATCGGAGCCTCCGCCGCCTTCCAGCGTGTCGCTGCCCGTGCTCGATACCAGCGTGTCGTCACCTTCGGAGCCGGACACCGTGTCGAAATAGGTCAGGAGGGTTGTGCCGCCGAGATAGGCATCAGACGCCCCAGCGGTAAAGTCGCCAATCACAAAGGTCGTTGTGCCATCGGAAATGGTGATCTGACCGCTAAAGACATCATGTTCGACCGTGTAATCGGATCCCAAACCGGAGAAATCCAACTCATGCCCATCAGCGCCTTCGCTAACGCCAGACCAGAAAGCCGGGGAGTTCCAGTTTGATGTCGTTACCGTATACGTCGCCATGTCAGCGCTCCTAACCTATGTACTTGCCACACTGCGTGGCCCCCGTCGCAAGACGGCATGCGTCACTGGTTAGAAACGCCGGGAATTCGGCATGAATGCGGAACGGGCGGGTTAAACTGATGGAATTTCAGACCAAACCTGCCCCAATCCTGCCATTGTTTCGCAGGCTGGCATTGTCTGACTTGGCTTGTTTCCTGAGGATTTGAGCGAGTTCGGGCGCTCATAAAGAGGATTTCAACCTTTCCAAACCTAGCATGCAGGCGGGACCGGTTTGCGAGTGACCTCGCGATGGTATTTCCGTCGTTTGAACGATTGAGGCCCAAGGTGCCGGATTGCCCGGGTTATTATCCCGCATGGCAAACCGGAAGTAACAAGGATTGTAGGGGGTATTGCCGATCAGACCTGCTCTTATCGGTTGGGACGAGTGGGCCGGAGCCTTGTGCTCCGGCTATTCCGTTGGATCTGTTCCAGGCATGGATTCGATGCACGGAATCGATCCCTTTTTGTGACGTGAATTTTATACACGTAACGATAGATCGCCCTCGCAAACCTTGACCCTGTGTTTGAAACACCGCCTAAAAAAGCGGAATTTTTCCAAGTTTTCCCCTTGAGTTGCGGGAATTTACGCAAAAATCACGGTCGGTTCACGCCTTGGGCGCAGATTGTCATCAAGCGAATTCAGAAACACCAAGCTTCCGACTTGAATGAGGTCAGTCATGCGTCCGTCTCCTGCCAGTCCAGCGCCCAGCCTAAGGGTCATCCCCGGTGCAGGTCTGTCCCCGGAACCCGGCCTGCGATTGCAGTCCGATTTGCAAAACGAGATGTCGCACAGCGAATGGGCGGCGGAACTGGCGCATTTGTTTGCCGTTGCCCTGATGCAGGATCAACCGCTTGAGCGGTTGCATCTTGCCCATCACGAAGTGGCATTGGACACGCATCAGCGGTTCAACCTGCACGAAGTCCTGTGCGAATTGCGCAGTCTCAGCTGGTTTGACACCATGTCAGGGCTGCATTCCGACATCGCACAAGAGGCCAGCGACCGGCGCGCGCTGTATTTGAATGCCGATAACCAGCTGTGCCTGCGGACCATGTTTCAAACCGGCGTCGCGACGCAGACCGCCAGCTTTGTCCCCTCCCCGCTCCTTATGGCGGACAAAGGTTCGGTTGCCGGGCAATCCGACACGGTGCCTCCCGCGGTGTCGGCCCCCATGTCTGACTGGCAGATTTGGTGTGCCAGCCATAGCGGTGCCGGTTTGAACCATCTCATTGATAACGCGTCGGAAATCTCAACCGTCAACGCCTTGGCCAAACATGTCAGCGACATCCCCGCCGCGCGTCCGTTCTTCAATACGGCCCTGTCTGCGATGCGCAGTGACGTCGCCCTGGATCGCGGATTGCAAAGCGCCCATGATCTTTGCGAAAGCAATTGGTCTGGGCAGCGTTTACTGTCCCTGATGGCACAGGCGGAAAAGCGGGCCACCAAATTTGCCAAATGGCGGGCGACCCACGCCGCGCGTCAGGACCGCCCAGCGGTTATGGCGGCGCGCGTTTCTGTCGCCCTGGAAAACCTGCAGCGCACACACAAGCCAGAAAACAATTTGCCGCATCAGATCGCCTCTGAGCTGTCTTACGCCGCGCCCAACCTTGTGTCCTGGATGTCCAAGGTCAACGCGTCATTGCGCGACGGCCTTTGCCTGAAACACTGTGTGTTCCTGCCGTTGACGCAAGAATACTCCGCGCCTTTGCCCCCCTCTCAGACCGCGGCGCATATGGTTGTCGCTGGGGCGCTGACGACCCTGATTAAAGCGGTGCTCGACACCTCAATTCCGCATAGCCCGGTAAGCCTTGAAAACGGGCGGTCCGGCGCTGAGTTGACCGAACAGCTGCACCAGCTCTGTGCCAATTTCGCCTTGGCACGGGTTGCGGGGGGCGGTTATTACTCTTCGGAAAACCATGTTGAGCTGCGCATGGGCCAGTCTATCGCCTTGCTTTTGCTGCGGGAAACCCTGGCGACGGACAATCGCAGCGCCACCTTGTCCTTTGCCGGATTTGATGGCGAGCATATCGAGCTTAACGCCCATCCGCGCGCGTCCGGCACCGGCACTGTCGAATATCTGCAAGATGGTGATTTGCAGGAATGGCCCGACAGTGCCCCGCGCCAACGCCCCAACCTCACGGCGGTGGTTTGACACCGATCAAGGCAATTTCTCCGAAACACTCCCAAACTCAGCGCATGTATCAGGAGGACGGATCATGCGCATTTTCTTTCTTACGGCTTTGGCCAGTGTGACGATTGCAAGCGCCGCCGCGGCACAGGATGCCGATATCGGGCGCGCCCATTACCAAACCCATTGCGCCACCTGTCATGGGCTGGAGGGGCGCGGAAATGGTCCGATGGCCGGAGTCCTGATGATCAAACCCGCCAACCTGACAGAGCTTGCCGCCCAAAACGGTGGTCGCTTTCCGCTCGAGCGTGTGGTCAAACGGATTGACGGGCGCGAACCGCTGGTCAGTCACGGCTCTCCGATGCCGGTCTATGGCGACTACTTTGACGGGCGGTTTGACGTGCCGATGCCGACCGGGGATGGTGATCCGGTTCTGACCTCGCAGCCCGTGGTCGATCTGGTCGCGTTTCTACAAGAATTACAACGGGTTGAATAAGGCCTCTGGGTCAAGTCACCCTGCTTCGCCCTCGCCGCGACAGATCCCCTCGGTCTGGACCCCGGCCCAAGGCAACCGCACCCGCCCAGGCCCAAGGGCACGATCCAACCCATCAATGGGCATCTCCTTGGCGATCATGGCACGCAGGCGCGCCGTGCGCGGCGCTTTGGGGTCCAGCAAGCGGCAACAGACATATTCCTCGACAATCGAGCCCTGCTGCTCATAGCCGTAGTCCAAAAAGCTCTTGGTGTTATCCGGATCAAACAAATAGGGGTCGGCACTGTTGGCATGTTCCCGCAACGCCTTTAACGGGTGGTAACCGGTGCGCGCTCGGTTTTGCCATTGCCAGACATGGGTCGCCTCATGCGCCAATAGCATGGCATAGAACAGATCGATCTGCTCCGGCCACCCCGCCATAAAGTCCTGCGAATACAGATCTTTGCGATACAGAGTCTTGTTGAACAAGACCGTCGCCGCAGGTGAAACCGTCACCGTTTTGGCCTTGGTCTGCGGCGGCCATATGCGTTCCTGACAGGTCGTGCGCGGGCGCACCGGGATTTGATAGGTGACACTGCCAGCAAAATGCCCATCCACAATGCGCATCTTGCCAGTGTCGAGTTGATCGCCATGAATGGCCTGAAGATAGGCCGTTTCAGACGGGGCCAAAGGACGGCCACAAGCCGCCAAAACCAAAAGGGACAGGATCAGAAAAAGACGCGCAAACATGCCTTCAGAAGGCCCTGAAATCGCAGGTTAAGCAAGGGGTTTGTGCCGGATTTTGGCACCCCGGCGTTAAACGTCCAGCTCTTCGACGAACTTGGCGTTTTCCTGGATGTATTGGAACCGCAGTTCGGGCTTTTTGCCCATCAACCGCTCCACCAGATCTCCGGTTTCGCCCGGCTCATCCTCATCGATCGTGACCCGGATCAGCGTGCGGGTGTCGGGATCCATCGTGGTTTCCTTCAGGTCTTTGGCATCCATTTCACCAAGGCCTTTGAAGCGCTGTACGTCGATTTTTCCTTTTCCGCCCAGGCCCTTATCCATGGCCGCGTCCTTGGCAGCGTCATCCGGCACATAGATCCGTTTGGCCCCTTGGGTCAGGCGGTAAAGCGGCGGGCAGGCCAGATAGAGATGCCCGGCATCGATCATTGGACGCATCTGGGTAAAGAAAAAGGTCATCAGAAGAGAGGCGATATGCGCCCCGTCCACATCCGCATCGGTCATGATGATAATCTTGTCATAGCGCAGATCATCAACGTTGAACTTGGTGCCCAGACCAACGCCAAGCGCCTCACAGAGGTCCCGGATTTCTGCGTTTGAACTCAATTTGTTAGAGGCCGCACCAAGCACGTTGAGGATCTTACCCTTGAGCGGCAAAAGCGCCTGGGTCTCGCGGTTGCGCGCGCCTTTGGCAGACCCGCCGGCCGAGTCGCCCTCGACAATGAACAGCTCCGTGCCCTCGCGCGATTTCGACGAACAATCGGTTAGCTTACCGGGCAGGCGCAGCTTTTTGGTGGCGGATTTTCGGGCGGTTTCTTTTTCCTGGCGGCGGCGCAGGCGTTCTTCGGCGCGCAACACGAGGAAATCGAGGATAGCCCCGGCGGATTTTGTGTCTGATGCCAACCAGTTATCGAAATGGTCCCGCACGGAGTTTTCCACAAGGCGCTGTGCCTCAACCGTGGCGAGGCGGTCTTTGGTTTGGCCGACAAATTCCGGTTCTCGGATAAAGCAAGAGACCAATGCACAGCCACCCGTGATCAGGTCATCCCTATTGATTTGACTGGCTTTTTTGTTGCTGACCAGCTCGCCATAGGCGCGGATTCCTTTCAGAATCGCGGCCCAGAAACCGGCTTCGTGGGTGCCGCCTTCGGGGGTGGGGACGGTGTTACAATAAGATTGGATGAAGCCATCGCGCGATGGGGTCCAGTTGATGGCCCATTCCACCTTGCCCGGCGTGCCGAACTTCTCTTTGAAATCGACAACTCCGGCAAAGGGTGTTTCGGCGTAGGTGGTTGATTTCACAAGGGTTTCGGACAAGTAATCGGCCAGGCCGCCGGGGAAATGGAAGACCGCTTCGCTGGGAACATCGGCTTCGTCCACATGGCATTTCCAGCGGATTTCAACGCCGGAAAATAGATAGGCTTTGGACTTGGCCATCTTCAAAAGCCGCGCCGGTTTGAATCGGTGCGATCCGAAAATTTCCTTGTCAGGATGGAAGGTTACGGTGGTTCCGCGGCGGTTGGGGGCGGCACCGATCATGGTGAGCGGGCCGAGCGGGACGCCGCGGGAAAAGCGGATCTCGTGCAGCTCTTTGTTTTTGGCGACCTGCACCACGAGGCTGTCGGTCAGGGCGTTCACAACGGTGGCCCCCACCCCGTGCAGACCGCCCGAAGTTTCATAGGCATCGCCGTTAAATTTGCCGCCGGCATGCAGCTCGGTAAAGATCATTTCCAGAGCGGATTTGCTGGGATCTTCGGGGTGTGGATCAATCGGGATGCCACGACCATTGTCGCGAATTGTTATGGAATAATCGGCATTTAGCTCGACCTCGATCCGGGTTGCATGGCCTGCCACGGCCTCGTCCATGGAGTTGTCGAGGATCTCGGCCGCCATGTGATGCAGCGCGCGTTCATCGGTGCCGCCGATATACATGCCGGGGCGCATGCGCACGGCCTCCATGCCTTTGAGCACCTTGATCGAGGAGGCATCATAGGTGGGGGTATCGGCTGCCTGGAGAAGATCGTCGGCCATAAACGCTGCTCTTTTTGCTGTTGGTTGGCGGGCATTATGACAGACCTGCACGACACGTGAAAGGGTTGGTTAAGCCATCGTCCCGCCAAGTTAATCCCGTCGCCCGGTTTTTGCGCAACGGGCAATCGGTACAAAACAGCGTTGATTTAGGAGGGATTGGGTGGGGTGAGTCGCGGGGCCCCGGGGGAAGGCGCAGACCCAATATGTCCGATTCGGACGGAGTTTAGGAGAGATTGCCCCGCGCAACGAGCCCCGTCTCGTTGCGCGGCGTGGCAAGGGAGGCTTTTTCGTTAACGAAAAAGAGCTCCAGCCACCCGGTGAGGCCCTTTCGGTGGTCAATGGAACCCAAACCCCGTTCAAAATTCACCGCCAAGATCGGTGGGGTAAAACCCCACCCTACGGCATGTCGCGAGGTTTGGAGTTATGCCTGGCGCTACCGTCTTGATCCACAGAAATCAGCCTGCTGATTTCTGTCGCGCCTGCCCCGCCCCGTCGCACCAAAGGTGCGCCGACGATATTGGCCCGCCTCTGGCGGGACGGGGTGGGCGCGTTACGCCCTCCCCTCGGGTCAGGCGCTACGGTGCAAATCGTCAAGACTCACTTCAAAACCTGCATCTTTCAATTCACGTGTGAGTTCGTATTTCCAAGCTCCCGCAGAATCTATCGGTTTGTAAATAACACCCGAAAAATCTGACGGTAATTCCACGCCATCTTCGTAGAGGACGCAAACTTTGCTTCGACCCAGCTTCGCGGAAAAGTAACCCAGTTCCAAAACAACGTTTTGCCTTGCTCTTCTTTTCAAATTCTCAGCAGGTGTTCCTTTGTTTCCACCGACATCGTCGCCAGTCATCAAAACAACAGCAAAGCCAACATTTGAGTTGTCTTCAAACTTTTCAATTATCGTTCGTCCCTTGTCGGTTTGTTCAGACAAGACGACAGAACGCAAGCCAAGACGTTGTATACAAAGCGACACTTCACTTCTGATCGCATGATCATGACCATGAACGATGAAAACCTTGTCGGATGGCAGAGGCCCGTTATCTTCTTCCTCTTCCTCTTCCTTTGAATAGGCTGCCGCATTTCTAATAACGGTTCTCAGTGCCTTTAGAGCGGTCGGCTTGTCAAAGCTCCCATAGACAGTGTCGCCACCAATGACATAGACATCAGGTTCAGAGTAATTTGCCGCAGCCTCAAAGTAGGCTCTTACTGCATCATCACTAAAGTACTCTGCAAGAAAATCTCTAGTTTCACGGTACCAACTGTGGTGCTGAGCCCCTTGCTTTCCAACACTCAGCGCAGTTCCGCGGTTAAGAAACACTTGCAACTGCCCCAGAACATTTTCTAACGAGAACTCAGGTTCAATCCCACAATTAATATTCATCTATTCACCCCAACAAACCCTCAAATTCCCGCCATTCGCCTTTGGACATGCCGGATGTCTCTTGCGTGACTTCTTCACCTTTCAACATCCGGCGCACAACCTCAAGGGCTGTGGCGGAGAGGGTTGCGCCACCCATGCGGTAATCTTCAAACGCCTTAAACGCAAATGGCACCCAGTCGGCGACGACTTTGCAGATCTCGTCGGCATAGACGCGGATTTCGTATTGGGCGTGGGCGTCGGCGCGCAGGCGCAGGAAGTGCAGCAGGTTGTGCAGATCGACCTTCCAATACCATTGCGTGTAGACATTGGCGGGCAGGTTCATGCGGGCGAGTTCGCGGGCCAGACCCTGTTGACCATCTTGCGAGATCATCTCTTCGTAGTGGTCATAGGCGCGCATGGAATCCTCGGTCAGGTAGCGCAGGACCCGCTGCGCCTCTTCGCCCGACAGCGCCTCGCCCCGGCCCTGATTGTTGACCACGGATTGCGCGGCGAGGTGATCGGGGGCGGGGATGTAGAATTCGCGATCCAGGATGGAATAGCGCGCCGAGTATTCGTTGACGTTGGCGGTGCGGTGGCGGATCCATTGGCGGGCAACAAAGACCGGCAGTTTGACGTGCAGCTTGATCTCGCACATCTCGAACGGGGTCGAGTGCCAGTGGCGCATGAGATAGCGGATCAGGCCTTCGTCGTTCTGGACGGATTTGGTGCCCTTGCCATAGGAGACGCGGGCGGCCTGACAGATAGCCGCATCGTCGCCCATATAGTCGACAACGCGGATAAAGCCATGATCCAGAACGGGATAGGCGGTGTAGAGGTGTTTCTCCATGCCCGGAGCGGTGGCACGCAGGGTTTGTGTGCTGACGCTGCGCTGTTGTTCGATTTCGGCCTGCTGTTCGGACGAGAGGGGCATGGCGATTCCTTTCCCACAAGATGAGTCGGGTGACACTATATCTGGGGTATGGCGCTGGGGGAACGCGATATATGGGCGACAGTTTTGCCTCAGTTGCGGCGAAACTGCGGCGCTGGGGTGGCTTGGTGATTGACTTGGGGCGGCGGGCGCAGGCAGGCTGCTGACAAAATATAAAACGGGCAAGACCTGAGGCAGTCAGATGTATCGCAATTTTGTAGCGCTCGCGTGTGCGGGTGTCCTTTCCGCTTGTGCCGCCATCGGCTCGGGCGGCGACAATTCAGATAATCCACTCGTTGACGGTGACGGCAGCGGGATTGGGGACGACAATCAACCACTGGTCGCGGATCCGACCGCAACGACCGATGATTCCACGCCGGTGACCGGGACGGATACGGACCCGGATCAGGCGTTTGGCCATGAGCATGATGACAATCTGCGGATGAATGCCGTGGATTTTGACCCGACCACGGGTGAGCTGGTGCTGAACAACCTCCCCTTTGATGGCGACGATAACCTGTATCAGCGCAATGGGGCGGCGTCGGTGTCGATCCAGGGTACATCTGGCACAGGGTTTGATGCCTATCGCAATGCGTCGGGAACGGCGGATTATTATGCGGTGTTCCGGCTGAGCGATAGCGGGTTCTCGCAAGTGACCGCCGCGGCGACAGACCGTTATGTCAGCTTTGGCTTTGGCGGTGTGGCCGCGCAGCGGTTGAGCGGCAGTGGCGCGCTCCCGGAGGCGGATCAGTCCTATGTCTTTACCGGAGAATATGCGGCGGTGCGCACGGTGACCAACACCGGGGCCGGTGTCTCGGTGCAATATGTGACCGGGGTTGCCACGTTGGATGTGGATATCGAGGATTTCGACGATATTGGCGCGGTCGAAGGCATCATCGCCAGCCGTCAGTTCTTTGACGAGAACGGTGTGCATATTGCCGATCTGGACGGGGCAGACTTTATCTCGCTCGCGACTTCGCAGATCAACTTTGACGATTGGACGATCCAATCCTCGACCGCGACCGCCTATGTCAATGGCGAGGCCGGGGCGACGGGCAATTGGGAAGGCATGTTTGCTGGCCCCAATGGCGAAGAGGTTGCGGGCATCGTGATTGTCGAAGGGGACGGGCCGGTCGGAATCGACCCGGATACCGGTGCCTATGTTGAGGTCTCGGTGCGCGAAACAGGCGGTTTCGTCGCGACCCGGTAGGGAGATGCGCCCCCTTTTCTCTTTGATGCGCCGCGCGGTGCTGGCAGGCTGCCTTGCTTTGGCAAGCGTGTCGGCCAGCCCCTATGTGGTGGCGGCGGATGAGCTGCGTTTGAGCCTGGAGGAGGCCCGCGCAGCTGCCGCCCGATTGCTGCGCGCCGGGCGTGCGGCCGAAGCCTTGGCTTTGGCGGATGGGGTGCTGATCGGGGCCCCGGGGGATGTGCAGGCGTTGCTGTTGAAAGCCCGCGCTGAACAGGAGCTGGGCAAACACAAAGACGCGCGCAAATCGGCCAAACTGGCCTGGAACAAGGCCGAAATCGACCGCGACCGGTTTTTCGCGGCGATGGTTCAGGCGGGGACGCTGGCCTCGGATGGCAATAAGGGCATCGCGCAATACTGGCTGCGCCGCGCCGCCCAGGTCGCCCCCGAGACCAAAATGCGCAACATGGCCGTCTCCGATTTCCGCAAGCTGCGGCGGCTGACACCTTGGCGGTTGAACTTGGCACTGATTGCGGCCCCATCGGATAATCTGAACGGAGGGCCGACAAAAGAAACCTCGGAAATAGGGGCGATCACCTACCCCAATTCAAACCGCCCTCTTTCAGGTTTTCGATACGGGGCCAGCATCGATTTCAGCTACCGATACGCGCTGACGCAAAACCAACGTTTAAAACTTGGCGTAGAATTGGACACCCACCGCGTTGAGCTGAGCGACAAAGCACGCGAACGCGTACTATCCGCCCGCAACCGAGACTATAGCGAAGACAGTCTTGGCTTTTCGCTCGGCTATGAACGTCGCAGCGCAAAGGGCGACTGGTTGGCCAATGGTGAGGTCTTTGTCCGGCATAACCAGCGCGCCGGAGAGGGGTTTTCCAACGTCACAGGGATGACACTGTTTTTCGGTCACGCTTTGGGGCAGCATTATACCGCGACGGCCCGTACAAGTTTGCGGTATGAACGCTTGCTCAACGATGACGAGGATACTTTGCTGACACGCGAAGCTGGTGTGACGCTTGCGCGGCGCTTTCAGTTTGGCAAAATCAGTCTGGCCGCTTCTGCGGGTGATACGCTGACTGACATCAGATGGGTCGGCAAACAGTTCCAAACAGCGCAGTTGAGCATTGCCAAGGCCCGTCCGGTTATGGGCGTGCAGCCGCGTTTGTCCCTGGGGTATCAACGCTCTGATTATGACGAGATGCCCCGCTCTGCCGCTATTCTTTCGCTGTTTACCGGTAATGATTATGAGACGCGCCTGGATGAAGAATGGAGCCTGTCGCTGGACCTCTTGCTGCCCAAGATGGACCTTTACGGGTTTGCCCCCGAGATTGGGATCACAGTACGTGATCGTGAATCCAACTATGATGAGTTCGACAGTCAAACCACCGATTTGCGGTTAGGGATCAAATCGGTATTCTGACCTCGAATTGTTTGCGCTCACAAGGTTGAGTCGGCGGGGAGAGGGACGTTACCGATGGGAATCAAATATTTACACACCATGGTCCGGGTCAAAGATCTTGAGGCCTCGATGGCATTTTACAAGTTGCTGGGGCTCAAGGAAACGCGGCGCTATGACAGCGAGGCGGGGCGGTTTTCGCTGATCTTTATGGCCCCAGACGGGCAGGAGGATTGCCCGGTTGAGCTGACCTATAACTGGGATGGCGATGATGAACTGCCCTCGGATTCGCGCCATTTCGGCCATCTCGCCTATTCGGTGCCCAATATCTATGAGACCTGCCAGTTCCTGCAGGACAATGGCGTGGTGATCAATCGCCCGCCGCGTGATGGGCGCATGGCCTTTGTGCGCTCGCCCGACAACATCTCGATCGAGCTGTTGCAGGAAGGCGACGCGCTGGAACCGGCTGAGCCCTGGACCAGCATGGAAAACGTAGGTCACTGGTAAGCCCGGTGCTGCGGGCGCTGGCAGTTGGAGTGACACTTGCGGGCGGGGCCGAGGCCTGCCCGCTGGCCTTGGTGCTGGCGCAGGATGTGTCCTCATCCGTGGATGAGATCGAGTATATCTTGCAGCGCGACGGGCTGGCTGCGGCGCTGATTTCTGAAGATGTCCAAGGCGCGATCCTGTCCGGTGGCGGCATCGCCCTGGCGGTCTATGAATGGAGCGGGCGGCGTCAGTCGCGGATCGTGCTGGATTGGACCTGGCTGGAAAGCCCCGCCGATATCGAGGCGGCTTCGGTGCTGATCTCGGGCGCGCGCCGGTCGTTCAGCCGGTTTCCGACGGCTATGGGCTATGCTTTGGGCTTTGGCGCGGGCCTGATGCAGCGTGCCCCGGACTGCGACCGGCAGGTGATTGACCTATCCGGGGATGGCATCACCAATGACGGGTTTTGGCCGCAACTCGCCTATAAACACTTCCCCTTTGACGGGATCACGGTGAATGGGCTGGCGGTGCTGGGTGCGGACCCGGATGTGGTGGATCATTTCCAATTCGAGGTGCTGCACGGCCCCGGCGCGTTTCTGGAAACCGCGCAGGGCTATGAAGGCTATGAACGCGCCATGACGCGCAAGCTCTACCGCGAGATCGAGACACGGGTCGTGGGCAGCCTCCTGCCGCAGCAAGGCACGGATGCCTCACAGCGCTAGGCGCATACAGATACCACGCCATCACATGGCGGTTGGTCGATTGATGATATGGGTGAGAAGGGTCTGAGGACGGTCAGGCAGATCTGACGGAAACCTCGTGGCAGTGCGATTGTCTTGTAGCTAACCTTTATTCTTTCCGGTCGAAAGGCGTCGCTACTCTGCCTTTACTGACCATGATCTTTACAAAGTGAGCGGACCGTTCTGGTCTGATCTCACCGGGACTTTCACCACCCCGCCTTGCGCATTTCGGTGCTTGGCCTTGGGGGAGCGGGATTAGTAGATGTACCGAATTTGATCGGTCCAATAGCGTTCGACGCGGCGCAGGGATGTGGTGATATCGTCGATCCCTTCAACGCTGAGAACAGCCTTGCTCTGCAGGCCGTCGGCGTGACGCAAGAACAATTCGGACACGATGTCACGAATGTCACGACCGCGCTGGGTCAGACGCACACGCACAGAACGGCGATCAATTTCGCAGCGCTGATGATGCATATAGCCCATTTCGACCAGTTTCTTCAGGTTGTAGCTGACATTGCTGCCCTGATAGTAACCGCGCGACTTCAATTCGCCCGCCGTTACCTCGTTTTCTCCGATATTGAACAGCAGCAATGCCTGCACCGCATTGACATCAATGATGCCAAGCCGTTCAAATTCGTCTTTGATGACATCCAGCAAGAGCCGGTGGAGCCGTTCCACCAAGCCGAGCGCGTCAAGATAGCTCGTCATGAAGCCCTGATTGGCTCCATTATCCATGGACGAATGAATGCTCATTTCGTTCTCCGCCTGTTTCGTTCAGACGGACATTTCAAGAAAAAACCGAATATTGCGTTAAACCGCATCGAAAGCCATGAAAATGCGATCTAATTTGGTCAAACATTAACATAAACCGCGGTGTTTATTACCAGAACCGCGATATTTCTCGCATGTGTAAAGAAGGCGTTTCTGATGCAACGCAAACGCTTTTCCCGCTTATCGGGTCAAGAGGAACCTGCAAAGCTTTGCAAGGCTGGCGAGGGATGTGTTGATTCGACATCCCAGCAAATCGCCATGGTTTTGACAGGAAAATGGCGGGAGAACACCACAATACCTTGATCTTGATAAGGCTCCGCTGTGCATTTGACGCCAAATAGCATCAAATCGCACCACTTCGGGTCTTGCGCAGGAGGCGAAACCCCTTAAGGTTGTAGAAACCAATTCACACTAGCTTAGCGATATGACCATCCACCAGACGCCAACATATCCACCAAATTCCCGTGCCAAAGCCTCTGTTTGGGCCGTGCGGGCTGCGGATCCTACGCAAAAGCCGCAGAAATCCCCCCTGCCCGAAGGCTGGTGGATTCCCTTTGGTGCGATCCTGGGGCTGAGTTCCTGGGGTGTTCTGTTCTGGTGGATCTTTAGTTAGGTTAGCGTCACAGTTTGTAGGCGGATTTGACCAAATCCACGGTCAGCGCCCGCGCAAGGTCAAAGGCCTCTTCTTCGGTCAAACGGCCTGTCGCCACCAACTCAGCCAAAAAGGCCGCATCCACCCGGCGCGACACGTCGTGACGGGCAGGGATTGAGCAAAAGGCGCGGGTGTCATCGTTGAACCCGGCGGTGTTGTAGAACCCGCAGGTCTCTGTTGTGATCTGACGGTAGCGCTTGATGCCTTCGGGGCTGTCAAAGAACCACCAGGCCGGGCCCAGTTTCAGGGCCGGATAGGCCCCGGCCAAGGGGGCCAATTCGCGCCCATAGGTGGTTTCATCCAATGTAAACAGAAGGATGGTCAGGTCAGGCTCCATCCCGACCGCGTCCAACATTGGTTTGAGCGCCGAAACAAAATCGGTGCGCTGGGGAATATCAAACCCCATGTCGCGCCCGAAATCCGCGTAGACAGAGGCATTGTGATTGCGCCGCGCCCCGGCATGAATCTGCATGACCATGCCGTCTTCAACGCTCATCCGAGCCATTTCGGTCAGCATCTGCCCGCGAAACGCCTCGGCCTCGGCAGAGGTGAAATCACCAGACTGCACCTTGGCATAAAGCGCAGCGGCCTCATCCTGGGGCAGGTCCAGCGTCTGCGCCGTTGGGTGCCCGTGATCGGTGGCCGTCGCCCCATGGTCGCGGAAATAGGCGCGACGGGTGCGATGAGCGTTGAGATAGCCGGCCCAGCTGCCGATATCTTCGCCGGTCAAGGCACCAAACGCGTCAAGATTGGCGGCAAAGCCTTTGAATTCCGGGTCCACCACGGCATCGGGGCGATAGGTGGTGATTACCCGCCCCGCCCAATCCGAGGCGATGATCTGCTTGTGCCAGCGCAGATCATCCAGCGCCCCTTCGGTGGTGGCGAGACATTCGATCTTGAACCGGTCAAACAGCGCGCGCGGGCGGAATTGCTCCATCCCCAACGTGTCGTCGATGTGATCGTAATAGCTGTCTGCATTCTCGGGCGTCAGCGGTTCGAGAAAACCAAAGACATGCTCAAAGGCATGGTTCAGCCACAGCCCCGATGGGGTGCCGCGAAACAGATGAAAGTGATCCGCAAATAGCTGCCAGACCTTGCGCGGATCCTGCGGGACCGAGCTTCCATCCTGACGGGCAATCCCAAGCGCCTCCATCGGCACGCCCTGGCTGACCAACATGCGAAACACATAATGATCGGGGATGACAAACAGCTCCGCCGGGTTGGGAAACCGGTCATTCTCGGCAAACCAGCGCGGGTCACAATGGCCATGCGGGCTGAGGATCGGGAGATCCTTGATCCCGCTGTAAATCGCCCGGGCAAGCCCGCGCAATGCCCCATCATAGGGAAAGAGACGGTCCGGATCGGTGAGAGACATTGTCGTGGTCCTGTCGCGAATGGTCTGCGCGACAGAATTGATATTCTAGTCTGTCAGGGATGTCAAAAACTGAACCGACCGGTTTTGTTTTCATAGAAGGGCCAAGATTCGCTCATAGCTTACCTTAGGTCAAAAACCCTCTATTTCCATAAGCAAATTCGCAAAGGACGCCCCGTGCATATCGCGGTCAGCGGGCATGCCCTGAATGTTCGGGCGCGGCAGGCTGAGCTTGATCGTGTTGAGATCGGCAATGTCGAATCGCTTGAGCGTCTGGCTCGGGATTCGGAAAAGCGCAGCCACGTGCTGTGTATCCAACCCAGCGCGCACCCGTTCGAACCGCTCGGCATCGCCACAGAAAATGTCGATGGTCAGCCAGAACGGGCCCGCATTCTTGGACCGGATTTTTTGCGCCACATCCACCAGTCGGGTCATGCGCCCAGCTCCTCTGTTGTCAGCTCAAAGGCTTGCATCGGGTCCTCCAATTGCAAGACATGGTTCAGGCAGAATTGATAGACCGCGCCGCGCGGCATTTCCGGGGGCGAAAACGGAAAAGCAAAGGTTGGCATCTCTTCCTGTTCGGTCAGCGGGTGATGCAGAAGATAGGGGTTGAGCATCTTGGCCACCTCGCGGCTCAGCGCTTCGGTTTCGGCAGTGATGATGCCCATGACGCCCAGCTCGCTGCCTTTGTGGGCGCTGGTATCAAGATCGCCAAGGGTGGCGTTCTGGCCAATCACTCGCAGCTCGATGTCAAACGCGCCGTCGATCCGTGTGCGTGCTTTGGCCGTGCATTTGGCGACAATATCCGCGCACCATTCTTCGATATGGTCCACATAGCGTGCATCGCGCACCAGCACGAGCGAGACGGTCTGGTATCCAGAGCGGCGCGCGCCCTCGAGCTTGACCGTATAGCTGTCGGACGCCACCCAAACGCTGCCCGTCACCCGGACCCGCCGGTCATCCAACGCGGTGTAAACAGAACCAGTCACATCCAGATGTCCGCCGGGTTCATAGAGGATATAGGGGTCGGAGTTTTCATAGAGCATATGGGCCGAGACGGTATGCGGCGTGGCGCGGGCCTCGTCACCCATGGGGGTCATGGTAAAGCCGTCGGCGTCAAACTCGATCAGGATGGTGCCGGAATTGGGGCTGGTGGTGGCCAGTGCCCCGCATTCGCCGATCTTGGCCCCATGCCAGGCCGCCCCGGCATGGCAGCCCCGCGCCAGAGGCAGGGCCGAGATGATCGCCGTGTCCGTGGTGCGCCCGGCAATGACGATATCGGCCCCGGTGGCCAGCGCCGCCTGGATCTGTTCAGCCCCGGCCAGGGCAACAATATTGCTGCAGTCCCGCAGGGTCTCGGCGCTGATCTCGGGCGCGGCAGGCAGCGGAGAAATCCGCCCGCCCTCAAGCGCGGCGGTCATGGCCTCTGCCCCCTGCCCGCTTTTCAGCACCGCCAGTTTCAGGCGCTCGCCCCGCTCGCGGGCAATTTCGCGGGTGATGTCGACCAGCCAATCAACCGCCGAGTCCGCACCGCAGGTGCCCGCCGTGCCTATGATCAAGGGCACGGCGGCCTCTGCCCGTGCGGCCATGAGCTCGGCCCATTCGGCCTTGGTCGAGCTGCGCGAATATTTCGAGCTCCCGGTGCCAAGGTAATGGGGCCCACTATCCGTGGACCCCCCGTCGATTGCGATGATGTCGGGCTTTTGAGCGATGCCGCGCGCCAAGGCCGCGCGGTCATAGCCCAGGCCCAAGGCCCCGGACGGGATGAGGACTTTTACCATCAGTCGGTGATCCTTTGCGGCTTGGTCAAGAAACGGCGCAGGAACATCGGCGCGACAAAGCCCACCACGGCCACGGCCCAGAGACCAATGGCAATGCCCGAGCTAAAGAGATAGGTCCAATCCCCATCCGACAGCACCATGGCGCGGCGCAGCGCGTCTTCCATGTGGCCACCCAGCAGGATGCCCAGGATGATCGGCACAGTGGGCACGTCCAGCTTGCGCAGCACCCAGCCCAGCACCCCAAAGAGCACCATCAGCAGCAGGTCAAAGTAAGAGCCCGATAGCGAATAGATCCCGACAAAGGACACCATGGTCACCCCCGGCAACAGCACCCAGGCAGGCACTGACAGGATCTTTACGAAGATCTTGACCATGGGGACGTTCATCAACAGCAACACAAAGTTTGCGATCAACAGCGAGGCGATCAGGCCCCAGACCACTTCGGGCCGTTCAGTGAACAGGGTTGGCCCTGGCGTGATGTTGAGCGTCATGAGCAAAGCCAGCAGCACGGCGGTGGTGCCCGAGCCCGGAACGCCCAGCGTCAGCATCGGCACCAGCGCACCACCCGCAGCAGCATTGTTGCCCGCCTCGGGCGCGGCGACACCCTTGGCGACCCCGGTCCCAAACCCTCCCTTTTCACCGGCGATGGATTTCTCGGACATATAGGACAGGAAGGACCCCAGAGAGGCCCCGGCACCGGGCAGAACCCCAGCGATAAAGCCCACAACGGAGGAGCGCAGCATGGTCACGCTGGACCCGACGATTTCCTTGACCGGCACGGTGACCTTTTCCAGCTTCACGCCAATCGAGGTGTTCTTGCCATGGCTTTCGATAAAGAAGAACACTTCGGCAATGGCGAACAGCCCGACAATGGCAACCAGGAAATCGATGCCGTCAAACAGGTGCAGATTGCCCCCGGTCAGACGCGGCATGCCGGAATTGTTGTCGACGCCGATCATGGCAATGCCGAGGCCAATACAAGAAGCAATCGCCGCCTTGGCCTGGTTGTTCGAGGCCAGCCCGCCCAGCGTGGCAAAGGCCAGCAGGTAAAGCGCGAAGTATTCAGCAGGGCCAAACAGGAAGGCCACCTGCGCCAGCATTGGGGCCAGCAGCATCAGGCCAATCGTGGCCAGAAACGCCCCTACAAACGACGCAACGCCCGAGATCACCAGCGCATCGCCCGCGCGACCGGCCTTGGCCATCGGGTAGCCGTCAAGCGTGGTCATCAGGGCCGGTTCGTCACCGGGGATGTTCAGCAGGATCGAACTGATCCGCCCGCCATACATCGCGCCGTAATAAACGGCCGTCATCAGGACGAGGGCAGATGTCGCATCCAGCCCCATCGAAAAGGTCAGCGGGATCAGGATCGCCACGCCATTAGACGGGCCAAGCCCCGGCAAAGCGCCGATGATCGTGCCAATGAAACAGCCGAACACGGCCAGCATCAGGGTAAAGGGGGACAGGGCGATGTCGAAGCCGATCGCCAAATTGGATAGCAATTCCATGGGAGTACCCTCAGTGGGTCAGAAAGCTCGGCAGCCCGAAAAGGCTTAGTCCAAGAGCGAATTTGAAGATGATGAACAGGCCAAGAGACAGGCCAATCCCGGCAAGCGCGGCTTGTTTTGTGTTTGGGTGGATCTGATAGCTCAGGATCGCGGCGGTCACCGCGGTCGGGATCAGAAAGCCCAGCGGTTTCAGCGCATAGGCATAGGCCACCAAGACCACAACAGCGACAGCCAAGGCACCCAGGGTGCGCAATTCGGGCCAGGCCGGATCTTCGTCAGGTTTCAGGATGATCACGATGCCACAAATGGCGGCCACTGCGCCAATCAGGATCGGAAAGGTTTTCGGGCCAACCGGGTCGGCCATGAAGCTGGTCTGGATCTGTGTTGCACTGGCGATATACGCCAGTGCAATCAGTGTCACGACCGCGCCAAAGATGCGGTCCGAGGCCATTACTGGATCACCCCGATCTCTTTGGACAGGTCACGGATTTCCGCAACGACACCGTCCACATAAGATTGGAAATCACCGCCGACCTTGGTGAAAGGCGCAAGGCCGTTTGCGGCCATGGCTTCCTGCCACTCAGCGGAATCGGCGACCTTTTGCAGGCGCTCGGCCCACATGTTGAAGTCATCATCGCTGATGTCTTTTGGCACATAGAGCCCTCGCCAGTTCACCGCGACCACATCCAGCCCCTGCTCTTTGGCGGTTGGGATGTCCTCGAAACCGGGCACGCGCTCTTCGGTTAGAACGGCGATGGCGCGCACGTCACCGGATTTCAGGAAGCCAACGATTTCGGACATGTCGCCGGTCATCGCCTGGGTAAAGCCACCCACGGTCTGGGTGATCGCATCCGCGCCACCGTCAACGCCGATATATTTGATGGCTTTGACATCGGTGATACCGGCGCGCTGCAGCACCATCAGCGGTTTGATATGGTCGAACCCACCAACGGCAGAACCACCAGCAAAGGCGATTTTGCCCGGCTCGGCCTTGATCGCGTCAACAAGATCGGTCAGCGACTGGTAAGGGCTGTCTGCCGCCACCACGATCACGCCCGGATCGGCGCCAATTGCCCCCACAAAGCGCACCTGGTCAGCGGTCATGCCCGCATAGGCATTCTGCGCCAGACGGGTCGAGGTTGCCGAAGAGGCCGCCACGATCAGATCCGCGTCGCTGCCACGCTCAGACACCACATGTGCAAAGGCCAGACCGCCGCCGCCACCGGCCATATTGGTGACCTGAACAGGCTTATCCACCGCGCCGATATCATGCATGATCTTGCCGATCTGACGGCAAGTGAAATCCCAGCCGCCGCCCGGGTTGGCCGGTGCAATGCATTCTGCGGCAAACGCTGTGGTTGCAGATACGCTAAGAACGGCGCTGGTCATCAGCGCCTTGATAAGACGTTTCGTCATTGGTTTCCTCCCATTTGACATGAAGGGTTGCCCCTCTCATGTTGTCAGTGAAACGGTCTAACCTGACATCAACCTGTCACCCCCTGAAAAAGGCATCTCATGCGTTTCCTGCTGATCGAAGACAATATGCAGCTGGCGGCCAATATCGTCGAGCGGCTGCAGCTGGATGGACATGCGGTGGATCATGCCGACACGTTGGAGGCGGCTGAGGACCTGATGGCGGTTGCTTCTTTCGATTTGATTTTGCTGGATATTATGCTGCCGGATGGCGATGGGCGCAGCTTTCTCGAACGGCACAGACAAGCACAAGAGCGCGTGCCGGTGATCGTCGTCACCGCCCGTTCCGCCGTGTCAGATCGGGTCGGTTTGCTGGACCTTGGCGCGGATGATTACATCACCAAACCGTTCGATTTTTCCGAGCTCGAGGCCCGCTGTCGCGCGGTGTTGCGCCGTCAGGGAGGGGCCGCTGACAACCAAAAGAGCTTTGCTGACACGGTGCTTGATTCGGCCAGCGCTGAGTTGCGATTTGCTGGGCAGGTGATCAGTCTGCGCAACCGCGAGTTGAGGCTTCTCGAAGTCTTCTTTAACGCACCCGGTCAGGTCTTTGCCAAATCCCACCTGATGGACCGGCTGTTTTCGCTCTCGGACGAGGCCAGCGAAAACGCCATCGAGGTCTATGTCGGGCGCTTGCGCAAACGGCTCGAAGGATCCGGCGCGCGGATCGAAACCGTGCGTGGGTTGGGCTATCGGCTGGTGACCGCATGAAGGTTTTTGGCTCGATCCGGCGGCGGTTGTTTTTCCAGCTGGCCGGGGTGGCGGCAATCCTGACGCTGGTCTTTATCCTTGTGGTGCGCGGCGTGGCAGAGCGCGCGGCTGAAGGCACACAGGATGACATCCTCACCGCTTCGGCCACGGCGATTGCCGACAGTCTGCATAGCGAGGGCGGTGCGATAACGCTGGATCTGCCTTATTCCGCCCTGTCGATGCTGGGAACCCTAAACCAAGACCGGGTGTTTTACCGGGTCAGCGTGGCGGGTGAGACCCTCACTGGCTATGGTGACCTCCCCCTGCCCGATCTGGTGCCCAACCTGGGCGCGCGCGTGGTGGCAACGCTGGACTATCGCGGTGAGCCGGTGCGGCTGGTCTCGGTCTCGCGTCGGATTGGCCCGGCGGCTAACGCCACCACCGCGGTGATCACCGTGGCGCAGACCCGGCAGGGGCTGGCGGCGATTTCGCAACAGATCACCTGGACGGCCACGGGGGTCGGGATTGTGTTCCTGCTCTTGGCCACCGCGCTTAGCCTCTGGGCCGCGAATTCAGCCCTGGCCCCGATCAGCCGCTTGACCGGTGCCGTCACACGGCGTGGCCCCAGCGACATGCGCCCAGTTCGTGCCGAAACGCCCGAGGAGTTGGTGCCGCTGGTTGAGGCACTGAACAACCTGATGGCGCGGCTGCGCGCCTCGCTTTCCCGTACCGAAGATTTCATTACCGAGGCCGCCCATCGCGTGCGCACACCGTTGGCCACCGTGCGCAGTCAGGCCGAAATCACCCATCGCAAGCTCAACAAACCGCATCACAAACAAGCGATCCGCGAAATGATCCGCGCGATTGATCAAAGCTCGCGCTCGGCGGGGCAAATGCTGGATCATGCCATGGTGACCTTCCGCTCCGATGCGCTGGCGCGCGACACGCTGGACCTGCGTGCCCTGCTGGCCGAGACCTGTGATCGGTTGGAACCCACAGCCGAGTTGAAAGATATCAAGGTCTTGCGTGACCTTCCCGATGATCCTGTCACGCTGCTAGGCGATGGGATTTTGTTGCAGGCCGCGATGATGAATATCCTCGACAACGCCATCAAATACTCCCCTGATGAGAGCGACATCACCATCACTTTGCAACAGGGTGATCAAATCCGGCTGAGCATCTCGGATCAAGGGCGCGGCTTTGGCAATGCTGATCTGGGCGAAATCACCAAGCGCTATCAGCGTGGCGACAATGTTGGTCACGTGGTCGGCTCGGGCCTGGGTCTGACCATCGCCGAAGAGGTCGCCCGCGTGCATGGCGGCCGGCTGGACATCACCCATAACCAAGAGGGCGGCGCATGCGTATCCTTGCTGTTTTAATGGCTCTTTGGGCCTGGATTGGCTGGGTGGGAGCCTTGTCAGCCTTTGAGATTGAAGACCAGCGGCTCTATCCCTCCGACGCCGAAGCAAGCACGCTGCGCATCATCTCAACCGCCGATTTGAACGTGTTCGATCCGGTGTTACGGGCGTTTCAGGCGCAAAACCCCGGCATAACGTTGGATTACACGGTCACCGGCACCTCGGACCTGATGCAGGCGATTTATACGGACGGGGCGGTGTTTGATCTGGCAATTTCCTCAGCGATGGATTTGCAAACCAAGCTGGCAAATGACGGGTTTGCCGTTTCCTATCAGCCCGGATCGGTGGATCTGCCCGATTGGGCGCTGTGGCGCAATCAGCTCTTTGCCTTCACTCTGGAACCGGCCGTTCTGGTCGTCTCCAAAAGCGCCTTTGCCGATACCGAGATCCCACAAACCCGCGATGAGTTAATTGCGCTTTTGCGCGGCTCACCTGAAAGATTTCAGGGCAAAATCGGCACCTATGACGTGCGCCGCTCCGGGTTTGGCTATCTGATGGCCACGCAAGACAGCCGCAATTCCGAAGCCTTTTGGCGGTTGATGGAAGTAATGGGGCGGCTGGATGCGCAGCTCTATTGCTGCTCAGGTGACATGATCCGCGATGTGGCAAGCGGGCGGCTGGCCCTGGCCTATAACGTGCTGGGCAGCTATGCGGCGGGTCAGGCTGCGGCCATGCCCGATCTGCATATCGTCGAAATGCGCGATTTCACCAATGTGATGTCGCGCACGGCCCTGATCCCCGCCACGGTGGAAAACGAAGCCGGGGCGCAGGCGATGATCGACTTTCTGCTGACCTATAACCAGCGCCCCGATCTCATCGCCGCCACCGGCCTGCCCGCGATCACCAATGCCTCGCTGGAAACCAACACAGCCCTGCGCCCGATCCGCTTTGGCCCAGGTTTGCTGGTGTTTCTCGATCAATTGAAACGGGCAAGTTTCCTCAAGAACTGGGAAAGCTCACTGGAGCAGGACTAGGGCCTGTGGACACTCACCAAAGACCATCAGTTTCAGTCCAAAACTGCTCAGTTCTAGGAATTTGACCGCAGGAATTCCCTTTCGGGACATTTCGTACCGAAATGCCCTGTCGGTCGGTGGTGCTCTATTTCAAGGCCAAATGACGACGAAATGCGCAATTTTGGCGAAACAGCGGAGCTGCGCGGCCCATTTTGCCTCTGCCTTCGTTAATTTCCCTTTCCGATCAACCAGATCGCTGCGGGAAAATCGCCTTGTCAACGGCAAAATGGGTCTCGCGCCGATGATTTATGGTGAGTGTCCACAGGCCCTAGGATCAACCTCCTCCCGACACCGGGTTTCTTTGGGCCCAAAATATCCCGGGGGTGGCGTGCCGCAAGGCGCGCAAGGGGGCTGGCCCCCTATGCTCCGCCCGTCAGGCCTTCAAAACCGGCGGCATGACAAAGCCGCGCGACAGGATCTGCAGCTTTTCCTCCGCCGGAGTGAAATAGGCGCGCAACACATCCAGGCTGCGCATCGGATCACAATCGCCACACATAAAGATGTCGATCGCCGCATAGGCGTGTTCTGGCCAAGTATGCACCGAAATGTGGGATTCCGCCAAAAGCGCAACGCCAGTAAACCCGGCCCGATCGCCAAAATCATGCAGCTTGATCTCAAGCAGCTCTGCCCCCGCCGCCTTGGCGGCTTGGGCGAAAATGGCCTTTGCAGGAATGGGATCAACAAGATGATCCGCCCCACAGAAATCGGCAATCACATGTTGGCCCAGGGCGATTTGCGGATCAAATTGTGTCATGCCTGCTCAAACCCCGCCCAGTGCCGCGCACCATAGAATATGCAGCAAAGCCTATGAATATCCGACCCGGCGATCAAGGCTGGCAAAGTTGGCAGGCAGAGGAACAGATGAGAATGTTTAAGAGGGTGAGGGTCCCACCCAAATTCCGTCCACGGAATTTGCAAAAGTTTTATCTAAAACTTTTACCACCGAGCGCCTTACGGAAGCGGAATGAACTCTTGGTCATCCCCAGGCGGCAGGCGAAAGCGGCCGTCTTGCCAGTCACCCGCGGCCCAGGCGGCCTTGGCCTCTTCGATGCGCTCGCGCGAGGAGGCGACGAAGTTCCACCAGATATGACGCGGCCCGTTCAGCGTGGCCCCGCCCAGCAGCATCAGACGCGCGCCCTGCCCGCCGGCCCGCACGGTGATCTTGTCACTGGGACGAAAGACCATCATCTGACCGGCAGCAAAGCTTTGGCCCGCCACCTCGATCTCGCCCTGCACCACATAGATGCCGCGATCTTCGTGATCATCCGGCAGCGGCAGCATCGCCCCTGCCTTCAGCACCGCATCCGCATAGAACAACTCACTATCGGTGCGGGTGGGCGCCCGTTCGCCCCAGGCGTGGCCCATGATCAGCCGCACCTCCTTGCCTTCGCCCTCAAGAAGGGGCAGCGCCTCTTTGCTGTGATGTTCAAAGGCCGGAGCGCTGTCCTCGGCCTCCTCTGGCAGGGCGATCCAGGTTTGCACACCAAACAGGCTATGCCGCGTGCCACGGGTCTCAGCACTGGTGCGTTCCGAATGGGTCACCCCCTGACCGGCGGTCATCAGATTGACCTCACCGGGATAGATCATCTGATGGGCTCCGGTGCTGTCGCGATGTTCAAACTCGCCCTGATAGAGGTAAGTCACGGTGGAAATGCCGATATGAGGATGCGGGCGCACGTCGATACCGCCTTCGGTGATGAACTCAGCCGGCCCCATCTGGTCAAAGAAGATAAACGGCCCAACCATCTGACGCCGGGCCGCGGGCAAGGCGCGGCGCACTTCAAAGCCGCCAATATCGCGGGCGCGCGGCACAATCAGGGTCTCAATCGCATCCATGCTCGCCGCTTCGGGGCAATGGGGGTCGATTGCCGGGTTCCAACTCATGTCTTGCCTCCTCATCACAATGATCGTGTTGGCCAGTAAGATGACACTGTGAGAGGATTTATCAATTCACCGCAATTCGTCAGGGTTGGTGCGCAAATGCACAAGCGCTCAGTTGGTTTGCCCGCTCAACCCCTCAAGGATCGGGCAATCGGGGCGGGCGTCGCCGCAGCATTTCTGCGACAGATCGGACAGGGTGGCGTGCATGGCTTGCAGATCGGTGATCTTGGCCTCGATCTCGGTTAGGTGCTTTTGCGCGATGGCTTTGACATCGGCGCTGGCGCGGCTGTCATCCTCATAAAGCGCCAACAGGGTGCGGCAATCCTCAATCGTAAAACCCAAAGCCCGCGCCCGGCCCAGAAAGGTCAGTTTGTGAAAGTCGCTTTCACGAAAGACCCGATAGCCATTGCTGTCACGCAAGGGGGTGATCAGCCCAATATCTTCGTAATAGCGGATGGTTTTTGCTGGCAGGTTTGCGCGTTTGGCGACCTCGCCAATGGTGAGGTTTGTCATGCTGGGCGCTCCTGTGGTGAGGTGAGCGGAGGGGTGGGCTGTGCAACCGGCTTGGCGGCAGAGACAAAGCGCAGGCGCAAGGCGTTGGACAGCACAAAGACCGAGCTGAGCGCCATGGCCCCTGCCCCCAGCATCGGCGATAGTTGCAGCCCCCAAAGCGGGTACAGCGCACCAGCGGCGACCGGGATCAACACGGTGTTATAGCCAAAGGCCCAGAACAGGTTTTGCCGAATATTGGCCAGGGTGCGGCGCGACAGATCCAGCGCGCTGACCACGCCGCCAAGGTCGCCAGAGACCAGAACCACGTCGGCGGCTTCGATGGCAATATCGGTGCCGGTGCCAATGGCCAAGCCGACATCAGCAGCGGCCAAAGCGGGCGCGTCATTGATGCCATCGCCGATAAAGGCGAGCTTGCCCTTTTGCTTTAACCGTTCAATCGCGGCGGTTTTGCCATCGGGCAGCAGCTCGGCCTCGACATGGTCAATGCCCAAATCCCGCGCGATGGTGATGGCCGTGGCCTTGGCATCGCCGGAGATCATGGCCAGTTGCAGCCCCATCACCTTGAGCTGGCGGATCGCCTCGACCGCGCCGGGCTTGATCGGGTCGGCGACGGTGATCAGCGCCGCCAACTGACCGTCCACGGCCACAAACAGCGGGGTGTGCCCGGCTTGAGCCTGCTCTTCGGCGCGGGGTTGCAGGCCGGTCAGGTCGATCCCGTCACGGGTAAAGAAACGTGCCGCGCCAAGTTTGATCTGATGCCCGTCCACATCGGCGGTGACGCCAAAGCCGGTTTCGCTGGCAAAACCTTGGGCGGCTGGAACGGTCAAACCACGCGTCTCAGCGGCGCGGGTGACGGCCAAGGCGATAGGATGTTCCGAAAGCGCTTCGACCGAGGCGGCCCATGCCAGGACCTGATCCGCGTCAAAGCCCGGCAGGGTCTGGATATCTGACAATTCGGGCCGCCCTTGGGTCAAAGTCCCGGTCTTGTCAAAGGCGATGACGGCGCAATCCTGCAACTCTTGCAAAGCGTCGCCTTTGCGGAACAAAACACCCAACTCAGCGGCCCGCCCTGTGCCCACCATGATCGAGGTTGGCACGGCCAGTCCCATGGCGCAGGGGCAGGCGATGATCAACACCGCCACCCCGGCGACCAAGGCGTGGCTCAGCACTGGGGTCGGCCCAAAGGCAAGCCAGACCAGCACGGTGATCACAGCCGCCAAAATCACCGCCGGAACGAACCAAAGCGTGATGCGATCCACCAGGTTCTGGATTGGCAATTTGGCCCCCTGCGCCTGTTCGACCATGGCGATGATCTGCGCCAGCATGGTGTCGGCCCCAACCTTGGTGGCGCGGAATTGCAGCGCCCCGGTGCCATTGATCGTACCGCCAATCAGTGCATCCCCTTGCTGTTTTTGCACCGGGATCGGCTCGCCCGTGACCATGGCTTCGTCGACAAAAGAGCTGCCGGTTATGACCTCGCCATCGGTGGCGATCTTTTCGCCCGGGCGCAGTTGGATGATGTCGCCGGTGACGATCTCTTCGACCGGGATTTCCGTGCTTTGATCGCCGCGCAGCACAAGGGCGGATGTGGCGCGCAACCCGACCAGCTTGGCAATGGCGGCGCCGGTGCGGCCCTTGGCGCGGGCCTCGAGCCAGCGGCCCAGCAGGATCAGCACGACGATCACGGCGGCGGCTTCGAAATAGACGTGATTGGCTGCGGCGGGCAACAGGGCGGGGGCAAAGGTCGCCAGTGTCGAATAGCCATAGGCCGCCGCTGTGCCCAGCGCGACCAGCGAATTCATTTCAGGCGTGCCTTTCAGCAGCTGGGGAATGCCGGTGCGATAAAACCGCCAGCCCGGCCCAAACAGCACGGCGCTGGTCAGCAGGAATTGCAACACGCGGCTGGTCTGCGTGCCAATGTTATGAGCGACCCAGTGGTGAAACGCGGGAAAGATATGCCCACCCATCTCGACCACAAAGACCGGCAGGGTCAGCAAGGCCGCAATCAGGGTAAGCCGCCCGAGATCGGCGATTTCGTCTGATTTGTCAGAGGGCGCGCTAGGGCTGTCCGCGCGCAGGACTTGCGCTGGATAGCCGCGATCGGTGACCCGCTGCGCCAATTCCGTTGGGCTGGTCAGGCCGGGGATGAAGGCCACCGTGGCGCTTTCCGTGGCCAGATTGACCTGAGCCTCAACCACGCCGGGCGCGTCAGACAGGTTTTGCGCCACGCGCCCCGAGCACGAGGCGCAGGACATGGAGGAAATGCCAAGCCGCGCCTGTTTCAGCGCAGCCGGATAGCCCGCCTGCTCCAGGGTTTCGACAAGAGATTGCGGGCTGGCCGGGGTCTGGAATCGGATATGCGCGGTTTTGGTCGCCAGATTGACGCTGGCCTGCGTAACGCCGGGCGTTGCGTTCAAGGCGCGTTCGGCGCGGGCCGAGCAAGAGGCGCAATTCAAACCACTGATGGGCAGCGCGAGGGATTTGGTCATTCTATTCTCCGAAAGGGCCGACTCGAGCGGGGGCGAGAGGCTTCCCGTGACTGGAATGTCAAGGTTCCAGTTGGGGGAAGGTCAAGCCCTTTCAAGGGTGTTTGAGTTTTTATTGCTCAGATTGCATCCAAGCAGGCGATCAGGCAGGTTGCGGATAGCCAAATCTGGGACCGTCTGATGCCGCATATACCGCCTTTGCCCACGGGGCCATTTCGCTTTGTCGCGCTGGATGTGGAAACCGCCAGCCGGGAGGCGGCGAGTATCTGCCAGATTGGTCTGGCCTGCGTCGATCATCACAACGCGATCCACGCCTATAGCGTGCTGGTGAACCCGGAAACGCCCTTTGCCAGCTTTAATATTGAGCTGCATGGTATTGGGCCGCAGACCGTGGCCGGGGCGGCGACTTTTCCTGAGATTTGGCAGGTGATGGCCCCGTTTCTGCAGCCCTATCACCTTGTTCAGCATAGTCAATTTGACAGCCGCGCCATTGCCGCGGCCTGTCGCGCCTATCGCCTGCCAGAGCCTGACCTGAGCTGGAGCGACAGTGTCCGTATCGCCCGCAAAGCCTGGCCGGAATATCTGGGCAATGGTGGGCATGGGCTGGGGCATCTGAAAAAGGTGTTGGACCTGGAATTCACCCATCACGACGCTGGCGAGGATGCGCGGGCTTCGGCGGAAGTGGTGTTGCTGGCTGAGGAACGGCTGGGCACGCCCTTTGAGCAGATCGCGCAGGTCAAGTACAAGGCGCAGATGTCCTTGCCGATCCGTCCTTAGGGTCAGGACCCATTAATTTAACGCCACTGGTTTGGTTGATCTTGGCCCTGACAAGGCACATCATCATAGAAATACTGGTTGTATTTCAAGCTGATGTAACGCAGCTCAGGGGCAAAGTCAGGCAAATCCGTCGCACCGGAGATGCGCCCTTTAGTTGGCTCCCCTTTGGGGAGACGGACGCAGGAAGCGCTGCAAAGCAGCGGCTTTGACCGCTTGCAATTGACCCCGCCAGTTCCTACGCGTCCAAAACCCCTGCTTTATTGCCCTTCCTGCGCCAGTGACGTCAAATTAATGGGTCCTGACCCTAGGGTTAGGATGCATTGATTTAACGCGACTGGCGCAGGGGTGGGGCGCTGCCCCGCCCCGAGCAAGCTCGGGACTCCCCGGGATATTTTTGGCCCAGAGAAACCTGAAGGTTAGGCGAGCGGACCGAGGAAGATGGCACGCAGGGCCCGGATTTCTTGGGCGAGATGGTCGATCAAAACCCGCACCCGAGTTGTGCGGCGCAGGTCGGAATGCAGAAGCAACCAGATGGAGCGATCCAGGAATGGTTTGCAGCCGGGCATCTCAACGAGACCGGGTATCCAGTCCTGGGCGGAATAGGGCAGGTAGCTCATCCCCATTCCCGCGGAGACCAGTTGCCCGATCATGGTGGGGGAGCGCACCATGTAGCGCAGGCGCGCTTTGGGAAAGGGGCTGGCTTTGACCCAGTCGGGGATTGGGTCGGTTTCGCCCCAGCCGATCCATTGCAACCCTTCACCGGCAGGGCCAGCATCAGCCCAGTGACGATCCAGGTAGTCCTGCGAGGCAAAGACATTTCCGCTATATTGCAAGACCTTGCGCCCCACCACGTCATCATCGATCTGATGGGCGATGCGGATGGAAACATCGGTTTCCGAGCGGTTGATATCTTCGAATTTGTTGGTGACGCTGATACGCAGCTCGATATCGGGATAGGCGCGTTCAAACCTGGCGATGATCTGCGCAAAACGCCCGGGCAGAAAGCCGGCGGGCATCGAAAGGCGCACGGTGCCGCGTGCCTCTTCGTCCAGACCTTGAACCTTGCGCCGCGCGTTGGAGACCAGCAGCCCGGCCTCTTCGGCCATGGGCAGCAGCACCTCGCCCGCAGCAGTCAGGCGCAGCCCTTGTTTAGAGCGATCAAACAGGCGCACGCCGTAATCTTCCTCAAGCGCGCGCAGGTTGCGATCAACCGTCGCATGGGTCGCGCCGATATGTTCGGCGGCGGAGCGCAGGCTGCCGGTCTGCGCCACCGCGAGGAAATAGGGGAGCCGTGCCCAATCCATCTAGGTCTCCTGCGTTGCATGCCAAACCCTAACGGCAAAAGCCAAAGGGGTGGTGTATCAAAAACGATCCAAGGTGTCGCGAACTTGGCCGTATGTCATGAAAATAGACGCACTATCTTACCCTTCGTCAACAGGAGGACAAGAGATGCAACGACGACATTTTCTGACCAGCACCGCCGCCATAGCCGCATTGGGCCTGCCAAAACTGACCTTGGCAGCCGGGTCTGCCGATTTCCCGTTTGAGATGAAGACCAAAGAGATCCTCGGCCAGAGCATGGCCTATGTGGATGAGGGCGCGGGCGATCCGGTGGTGTTTTTCCACGGCAATCCGACCTCAAGCTATTTGTGGCGCAACATCATTCCGGCAGTCACCGGAACCCACCGCGCGATTGCCGCCGATATGATTGGCATGGGTCAAAGCGCCAAACCCGCCGATCTGGCCTATACCTATGACGATCACGCCGCGCATCTGCACGGGTTGCTCGACGCGCTGGATCTGCAAAACGCCACGTTGGTGCTGCATGATTGGGGCGGCGCGCTGGGCTTTGACTGGGCGATGCAGAACCCCGACCGGGTCAAGGCCATCGCTTTTATGGAGACCATCGCCCCGCCCGCCATGCCCTTTGCCAGCTATGAGGCGATGGGCGAGTTTGGGGAGCTGTTCAAGGCCTGGCGCACGCCGGGTGTCGGGGAAAAGATGATCCTTGAGGACAATATGTTCATCAATGAGATCCTGGGCAAAATCGCCGTGGCGACTCCGCTAGATGCCCCGACGCTGGCGCATTACAATAGCTATTATGCCAATGCCGCCCAGCGCGCGCCGCTGCTGGAATGGCCGCGTCAGGTGCCGATTGGCGGTGAGCCTGCGCGCACCACGGCGCTGACCAATGAGATCGCCGGGTATTTGACCACAAGCGATATCCCCAAGCTGCTGTTCCATGTCACCCCCGGCGCGATCATGCCGCCGGACGCGGTCAAATGGTTGCAGGCCAATGTGCCCAACCTCTCGACCATCCATCTTGGTCCCGGGGCGCATTTCATTCAGGAGGATTACCCGGTCGAGATTGGTCAGGGCCTGGCCGATTGGCTGAAAGAGATTTGAGGAGGGCGCGGATATGTCTGCGAATAAACTGCCCGGTCGATACAGCCTGACGACGGAGACTGACGTAAACGCACCCGCCGACAAGGTTTGGGAGGTGCTGGCCGATTTCAGCGCGCCGGATACCTATGCGCAGCAGGTGACGCTGGCCTATAGCCTGACGCCTGACCTACAGGGGCTTGGGGAAAAGCGTCATTGTGACATCAAAGGGTTTGGCAGCATCCAGGAAGAGATCATTGCCTGGGACGCTGGCCGCAGCCTGACCTATTCGGTGACGCCGCTCGGCCCTTTGGCCGCCTCGACCAGCCGATGGACGGTTTGGCCCAATGGCGAGGGGCGCTCAAAAATCACGGTTGAGCTGGGGTATGATCTGCGCTTTTGGCCGATTGGCTGGATCATGCATGCCCTGTTCATGCGCCGCGCCTTGAAAAAGGCACTGCCACAAGGGCCGGAGGCGGTGAAAACCCGCGTCGAAACCGGGCAATCCCTGCGCGACAGGCGGGCCCCGCATGGACAGCCGCAATTGAAGCCGGCGCTTGCCTGAGATTTTTGCCCTAGATCGCCTGGCCGAGGCGGTACAACGCCTTGGCCAGGCGAGTAATTCTTGGGGTGAACCGGGGATTTCGCGGGCGTGTCACAGGGACGTGATCACAGTTGCTGACAATGGCTGGCAGCAAGCTGGGGCATAGGCTGTTCACCCGACAAACCAAGCCTATGTCACACCCTAAGCAAGTAGAGAGTTGAGGAAATTCAGATATGAATGTGCAAACACCGGTCAACCCAGATGTGGCCAAAATCGCGGACCTGTTTGAGCGCACCCGTGGCCGGACAACGCGATTGGTCGCGCCGCTGACCGCTGAGGACATGATGCTGCAATCCATGCAGGATGCCAGCCCGGCGAAATGGCATCTGGCCCATACGACCTGGTTCTTTGAGGAATTCATTCTGCGTAAGCGCCTGCCCGATTATCAATCGCCCGATGATCGTTTTGCCGTTCTATTCAACTCATATTACGTGCAGGCCGGGCCGCGCCATGCGCGCGACAAACGCGGGTTGATCTCGCGCCCGGATCTGGAGGCTGTTCGGTCTTACCGTTTGCATGTCGAGGACTCCCTACGCGCCCTGTTGGAGGCGGGCCGTGACGACACGCCCGAGATTGCAGACCTGGTTGAGCTGGGCTGTCATCACGAGATGCAGCATCAGGAATTGCTGGTCACCGACCTACTGCATGGGCTGAGCTACAACCCCTTGTTGCCGGCCTATCTGGACCCCGCCACGCCCCCCAAACGCCGCCCGGCGGAGCTGCAATTCGAGCGTTTTGATGGTGGGTTGCACAGCTTTGGCTTTGACGGCGGTGGGTTTCATTTTGATTGCGAAGGGCCCCGGCATCAGGCCTTTGTCGCGCCTTTTGCACTGGCCAATCGCCCGGTGACCAACCGCGAATGGATCGCGTTTATGCGGGATGGCGGCTATGACAGCGCGCCGCTTTGGCTGATGGACGGGTTTACCCGCGCCCAGCGCGACGACTGGCAGCACCCGCTCTATTGGTGGCAACAGGATGGGGCCTGGTGGAGCTTTACCCTGCGCGGTGCGCAACCTGTCGATCTGGATGCGCCGGTGGTGCATGTGAGCTATTACGAGGCGGATGCCTTTGCCCGCTGGGCCGGGGCGCGTCTGCCGACTGAACACGAGTTGGAGCTGGCGGCGCAGGACACGCCGATCACCGGCAATTTCGTTGATGATGGGCACTTGATACCGTTGCCCGGTGCCGGGCTCTGGGGTGACGTCTGGAATTGGACGCAATCGGCCTATGCAGCCTATCCCGGGTTTAAACCCGCCGAAGGGGCGATTGGCGAATATAACGGCAAGTTCATGGTCAATCAGTTTGTGCTGCGCGGCGGGTCCTGCGCCACGCCGGTCGAGCAGATGCGCCCGACCTACCGCACCTTCTTTTACCCACATCAACGTTGGCAAATGCTGGGCCTGCGCCTGGCCAAAGACGTGTAACCGCGCCGCAGGAGAGATCAGATGGACAAACCCGTCATCACCCATTCCCAATTGGCCAATTCAGCCATTGAAACCCTGTCGCGCCCGCAAAAAGCGCTTGAGGCCAAGTGGTTTTACGACCACCGCGGCAGTGAGCTGTTCGAGGCCATCACCCAGCTGCCGGAATATTACCCGACCCGCACCGAAATCGCGATTCTTGAGGACAAGGCCGCGCAATTGGCGCGCTTTGTGCCCGATGGCGGCATTTTGATGGAGCTAGGAAGCGGCGCCAGTGTGAAAACCCGTATCCTACTGGATGCCCTGCCCCGGCTTGGTGCCTATATGCCGCTCGACATTTCAGGGGAGTTTCTGCAGCTCAGCGCCGCGCAATTGCGCCGGACCTATCCGGGTTTGCAGGTGACGCCGATTGTAGCGGATTTCATGCAGGCCCTGCCCCCGTTGCCCGGCGCGGTTGACCAACCGGTCACCGTGTTCTTTCCCGGCTCGACCATTGGCAATCTGGAACCAGAGGCGGCGATTGCCCTGCTGCAACGCATCCGCGATCTGCCACAGGTTCATGCGCTGATCCTTGGGGCCGATCTGATCAAAGAGGAAAGCCGCCTGATCGCCGCCTATGACGATGCTCAGGGCGTAACGGCAGAGTTCAACCTGAACCTGCTGCGGCGGCTGAATTTTGAGGCCGGGGCGAATTTCGATCTGGCAGGGTTTAAACATGAGGCGCGCTGGAATGCCGAACTGGCCCGGATCGAAATGCATCTGGTCAGCTTGCGCGCGCAAGAGGTGCAGATTGGCGCAGAGCGTTTCCGCTTTGAGACAGGGGAAAGCATCCATACCGAGAACAGCCACAAATACAGCCATGCCAGCCTATCACAGATGGCCGAGCAATCGGGTTGGCAGCTGGCGCAGAGCTTTACTGATGCTAGCAAGGATTTCTCGGTCTCTGTGCTGGCACCCACTGTGGCCTGACAGAAACACCATGTGACACGAAAACAACATCGCGCCGAACCTTGGCAATCAAGACTTGGCGCGACTCAGCACTTGCCCCTATGACACCGCCACGCAGCCCGACACGCGGTGCTGCTGGCTTTGATGCCCAAATCGTAACCCCTAACAGGAAAGGGTCTGACATGCTTATTCATCTCTCTGCCCTTCGGGGTTTGATCACTCTCTAAGCCAAAACGGCCCGAGGTGATCTGATATGTCGGCTCTGTCCCGGCAATTCTTTACAATACGATAGCGCCCAACGTGGCGCGAAATGGGTATCTCTCATGGGCAATTCTGTCTGTGATGGTCAGGCCAGCGCCAATCAAGGGCGCGGCACCATCACCACATTTTATTCACCCTCTGCCTGGATCGAAGACCAGGCAGAACAACAACTTAAACAACTGTCCGGATGGGCGGGCGTCCGCCAGATCGCGGCATTTCCCGACCTGCATCCGGGCAAATATGGCCCGGTGGGCTGCGCGGTTCTGGCTGACCGGCTTTATCCGCAACTGATCGGTAACGATATCGGCTGTGGCATGGCGCTCTTTGCGTTGGACCTGCCTGCGCGCAAATTCAAGCTCGACAAGGCCGAGCGGCGGATGCGCGCACTTGAGGGGCCTTTGGAAGCGGACCTGTCCGAACGGCTGGAAGAGGACGGGCTGGCACCGGACCTGTTTGCGCAGGCGCTGGGCACCATTGGCGGCGGCAACCATTTCTGCGAGGTGCAAAACCTTGTTGAGGCGGAGCCAGACAGCGGGTTGGATATATCCCGGCTCTATCTGCTGGTGCATTCCGGATCGCGCGGCTTTGGCAATGCGGTTCTTGGGGCGCTGCCTCAGGGGGCCTTTGCCGGGCTGTTGTCGGATGATCCGGTCGCGCAGAACTATTTGCGGGATCATGATCAGGCGGTGCTTTGGGCGCGGTTGAACCGGCAGATCATCGCGGAACGCGCGGCCGAGGCCCTGCGGGCTGACCTGCATCTGATCAGCGATGCGCCACATAACCTGTTGGAGCAAAAGGGCACCGGTTGGTTGCACCGCAAAGGCGCGGCCAAGGCAGTGGCTGGTGTGATCCCGCTGGCGGGCACCCGCGCCACGCCCAGCTATCTGCTGCGTCCCTTGGGACACGCGGATGCGCTGGGGTCTTTGGCGCATGGGGCAGGGCGGCGTTATGATCGCAGTTCGATGCATGGGCGGGTGCGCGGCAAACGCTCTGACCTTGAGGCCATGACCCGCACGCAGTTCGGCGGGCGTATCCTGTGCGAAGATCGGGATCTGCTGATCGAAGAAGCCCCGCTGGCCTATAAATCCGCAGGCGATGTGGCGGCGGATTTGCAGGATATGGGGGTCGCGCAAACCGAGGCCAAATTCCACCCGCTTCTGACCTTTAAAAAGGTCAAATCGGAGGGGCGGCGATGAGCAGGCAAATCTCGGTCATGGTGACATCGGGCAATGGCCCCGCAGAATGCCAATTGGCGGCGCAGCATGTGGTCACGCGTTTGCAAAGCGAGGCGGAGCAGATGGGGGTTGAGGTCGATATCAGTGACAGCCCCAGCAAACATGGGATCCTGTCGGCTGTTTTGGTGCTGAATGGTGCGTTGGCCGCAACGCTGGCGCGGCAATGGATTGGCACCATTCGCTGGCGTCACCAAAGCCCCATGCGCCCGCATCACAAGCGCGCAAATTGGTTTGTCGCTGTCTTTGAATTGGAGGTGGCGCGCGCTGGTGCGGTACAGATCACACCCGAGGATGTACGCTTTTCCACCCTGCGCGCGGGCGGGCCCGGTGGACAGCACCAGAACACCACCGACAGCGCCGTGCGCGCCCATCACAGCGCCAGCGGCCTAAGCGTCGTTGTGCGCGATGGGCGCTCGCAACATCAAAACCGCAAGCTGGCCCTGGAGCGGCTTCAGATCCTCGCCAATGCCCGCGCGCAGGCGGATCTGGCTGACAGCAAAAGCGCGCAAAATCAACTGCATCACCGGGTGCAGCGCGGCAATCCCTTGCGCTGCTTCAAAGGCCCCACCTTCAAGGAAGACAAGTCATGAGTTGGAATATTGTTACGAGTTATCTGGCCACTGCCCTGCAAAGCGATTTCTTTGCCGGAGGCTTGGCGCTGGGCGGGCTTGGCCTGTTGGCGGCGATGCTACGCTCTCTATACGCGCTGGTGGCACGGCTGGTGCATCGCCGCGTCTGGGTCAGCCTTGTGCCAGGCTCTGTTGACACAACCCAGTCACCACCGGCGCGTGTCAGATTTTGCTGCTGACAAGCTGATTTGACCGCAGCGATCTGGGTGATCGGAAGGGCAAATCAGGGCGGTCAGAAGCAAAATCCGCCGCGTCGCTTGCGATTTCGCCAAATTTTGCCAGCGCGTCGTTGTTTCCGCTTGCAAGGGGGCGCCCTAGCTGCGCGAAAACGCCTAGCGCCGACAAAATTTGGTCTGAAACCGGTGGTGGCTGGGTTGTGTCAACAGAGCCTAGACAATCGCAGCCCCGCCTATCGCCATTTCTGCCTGTGGATGGAGCATACCGGCGTGTTGGATCACACCCGGCAATTGCGCCTGACCGATGACAGCTGGGCCGAGGGCACCAAAGGCTATGCCCCTGCCCCCGGCAGCCATTGGTTTATCTATCAGGGGCATCTGTGCCGCCTTGATCGCGAAATCAATGAAAAGGCCAAGGTCGGCGGCAGCTATGAGCAACGCCCCATGGAGGTGCTGGAAATCACCGTGCTGTTTGGTCGGGTGCAGACCCTTTTGGGCTGGATCGCCAAAGGGCGCGACCTGGCCGAGAACCGAGACCGCATCGGCCCCAGCCTGCATGTGCTCAAAGGCGATTGGTGGGATGAGGTCGGCGAGGTGCCGCGCCGCGCGATTGACACGGTGCTCACCGATGATGATCGGGTGGACAAGCTGCTGGAGGATCTGCGTTGGTTCCATAGCGCGCAGGCCTGGTACGCGGATCGTGGCGTGCCGTGGCGGCGGGGTTATCTGCTATATGGGCCGCCGGGCACCGGCAAATCCAGCTTGATCCGCGCCCTGGCCTCGGAACTTTCGCTGGATATCGCGACCATGGACCTCGGGCGCATTGGGCTCAGTGATGATGATCTGCGTGACGCCATGATCTCGGCCCCCGCACGTACATTGCTGGCGATTGAGGATATTGACGCGGTCTTTGCCCAGCGGGAAACCGGAGAAAAGCGCGCGACAATCAGCTTTTCCGGCTTGCTTAACGCGATTGACGGTGTAGCTGCGCAGGAAGGGCGCGCGCTGATCATGACCACCAACCACAAGGAGCGCCTAGACCCGGCGCTGATCCGCCCTGGACGCGCCGATATGCATCTGGAGCTCGGCCATGTGCGCGCCGCGACCGCGCGCCAGCTGTTCGAACGCTTTTTTCCCGGTGAGGCCGAGCTGGCGCAGCAGTTTCAGACCCGGCTGGGCGCAAGCCTTCACAGCCCGGCGGCCATTCAAGCCTGGCTCTTGGCCAATTCCGCCAATCCTGAGCTGGCGGCGCAGGCGCTGGATCTGCACCCCGCCGCCGCGCCCATCGCTGCCGAATAGCGCGCCAAACCGGCTGGGATTTGCCCAATCATTGCGCTTGGGAAACGGGCCTATTTGGTGGTAAGCTGATAGATGACTTCAAGATATGTCTTTCCCGACACAGCTTGCCCGTCCCCGCCCGTCTATGTAAACCGACCGCTCACCAACCAAGAGAATCGCTGCCATGACTCGCTTTGCTGCCCCAATCGCCGAACAGATCTGGGACATGAAATACCGCCTCAAAGAAGCCGACGGAACACCGATTGACGCCACTGTCGAAGACAGTTGGCGCCGGATTGCCCGGTCATTGGCAGAGGTGGAAGCAGAGCCGAAAGCCTGGGAAGACAAGTTTTACGGCGCGCTGGAGGATTTCAAATTCCTACCCGCAGGCCGCATCACCGCCGGAGCCGGGACCGCGCGCAGCGTGACCCTGTTCAACTGCTTTGTCATGGGCACCGTGCCCGACAGCATGGGCGGGATCTTTGACATGCTGAAAGAAGCCGCGCTGACCATGCAGCAAGGTGGCGGTATCGGCTACGACTTTTCGACCATCCGCCCCAAAGGCGCACCGGTGGCAGGCGTTGCCGCCGATGCCAGCGGGCCGCTATCCTTCATGGATGTGTGGGATGCCATGTGCCGCACCATCATGTCGGCCGGGTCGCGCCGCGGGGCGATGATGGCCACCATGCGCTGCGACCACCCCGACATCGAAAGCTTTATCGCCGCCAAAGCCGACAGCGCCCGGTTGCGCATGTTCAACCTGTCGGTTCTTGTCACCGATGATTTCATGGAAGCGGTCAAAGCCGATGGCAGTTGGGAGCTGAAATTCGGCGATGTGGTCTATCACACGGTCGAGGCCCGCGATCTGTGGAACAAGATCATGCGCGCCACCTATGATTATGCCGAACCCGGCGTGATCTTTATCGACCGCATCAACAAGGCCAACAACCTGAGCTATGTGGAGACCATTGCCGCGACGAACCCGTGCGGTGAGCAGCCTCTGCCGCCTTACGGCGCGTGCTTGCTTGGCTCGATCAACCTCGCCCGTCTGGTGGATCGCCCCTTCGAGGACGGCGCGGATCTGGACGAAGAGCTGCTGGACGATCTCGTCGCCACCGCTGTGCGCATGATGGACAATGTGGTCGATGCTTCGCGCTTCCCGCTTGAGGAACAGCGCCTTGAGGCCCAGAACAAACGCCGCATCGGCTTGGGTGTCACCGGGTTGGCGGATGCGTTGCTAATGGTTGGTCAGCGCTATGGCTCAGAGGAGGCGGCGCGTCAGACCGAACAATGGCTGAAACGTGTCGCCCGCGCCGCCTATCTGGCCTCGGTGGATTTGGCGAAGGAAAAAGGGGCCTTTCCCCTGTTCGAGGCCGAACCTTATCTCAGCAGCGGCACCATGCGCGCCATGGATGACGATGTGCGCGCCGCAATCGGCGAACATGGCATCCGCAACGCCCTGCTGACCTCGATCGCGCCAACTGGCACAATCTCGCTCTATGCCGGGAACGTGTCGAGCGGGATCGAACCGGTCTTTGCCTATAGCTATACCCGCAAGGTGCTGCAAAAGGATGGCAGCCGCACCGAAGAAGAAGTCGTTGATTACGCAGTGCAAATGTGGCGCGAAAAGTTCGGCGACAAAGAGCTGCCGGATTACTTCGTCAATGCCCAGACATTGGCTCCGCTCGATCACGTGCGCATGCAGGCCGCGGCACAGAAATGGGTCGACAGCTCGATCTCAAAAACCATCAACTGCCCCGAAGACATCTCGTTCGAGGATTTCCAGAGCGTCTATCTCGAGGCCTACGAGACCGGCTGCAAAGGTTGCACCACCTATCGTCCGAATGATGTGACCGGCTCGGTCCTCTCTGTATCCGAGGCCGACAAAACCCCGTCCGAGGCCCCTGCCCTGGCGCAAGACGGCACTGCCGGGGCCGAAGTGGTCTATATGTCCGAACCGCTGGACCGGCCACAATCGCTGGAAGGTGCGACCTACAAGCTGAAATGGCCCGATAGTGAACATGCGATCTATCTGACCATCAATGACGTGGTTGTCGGCGGCCATCGCCGCCCGTTCGAGGTGTTCATCAACTCCAAGAACATGGAGCACTACGCCTGGACCCTGGCCCTGACCCGGATGATCTCGGCCGTGTTCCGCCGTGGTGGCGATGTGTCCTTTGTCGTCGAAGAGCTCAAGGCCGTGTTCGACCCGCGCGGCGGAGCCTGGGTGCAAGGCAAATACATCCCCTCAATCCTGGCTGCGATTGGTGGCGTGATCGAAAAACACATGGTCTCCATCGGCTTTATCGAGGGTGAAGGCATGGGCCTGAAATCAGACCCACAAGCTGACGTGGTCAATCTCGGCTCCACCCCACGCGGCCAAGCCTGCCCATCTTGCGGCCAATATGACATGCGCATGGTCGAAGGCTGCATGACCTGCGGCTCCTGCGGGCATTCGAAATGCGGGTGATTTAGGTGTTTTGACCATGCGCATCGCCGATGGCAATGTCTCCGTCAAAAGGGCGGCGACTTTGTCATGGTGGACGAATAACGGTGCAAAACCAATCTAATGAGTGCGTACTGCAGCTGGCCAGTCTTGGAGGCACCGGACTATTTCGCCCGGGTTGCGACCGTGTCCCGGGTCGAATTTGTTCTGAGTGCGGCGCGCCTGTCCAGCACCTTATGAGCGATAACTTTTGGCCATTGTGCGATCAGATTTATGCTGCCAGGCAGCGCATGCGGAGTAGGCCGGCCCGTGATTCCAGAAAACCGAATGAGCAGAGCACACGATCGTCGCGGGGTATCAACATCTCTTTGGTATTTGCGTTGATGATGGTAGTGGGCGACACGTCCAGCCCCAATGCCCCGCCAAACAGACGGCCTACGCACTCTCACTATCACAACCCAGTTTGACGCATGACTGTCTAACTGGGTGTCTCAACCCGCGCCAAGTGAGACAGTTTTCCCGCCCCCAATCCCTGTCACAGGAAATCGCTACTCAAGCTGAATAGATTGCATCAGCCTTTCGCCGACTAGGAGGAGAGGAATAATGCAACCAGCAAAAGACACCTTGGCGTGGATGTATGAAAAGATGGTGACCAGCCGTCGGTTCGAAAACGCCATCGAGAAAATCTACATGGAAGGCAAGTCGCCGGTTTTCAACATGGCGGATGGGCCGATCCCGGGTGAGATGCATCTGTCAGACGGGCAAGAGCCCGTGGCCGTTGGGGTTTGTGCCCATCTCAATCCCGAAGATGTCGTAACCGCGACGCATCGCCCCCACCATCAGGCCATCGCCAAAGGTGTGGATCTCAAAAAGATGGCCGCGGAAATTTTCGGCAAGGCAACGGGTCTGTCCGGCGGGCGCGGTGGCCATATGCACATTTTCGACGCGGATGTGAACTTTGCCTGTTCCGGCATCATCGCACAGGGCATGGGCCCGGCGGCCGGCGCGGCGCTGTCGCGTCAGATTCAGGGCAAACCCGGTGTCGCGGTGTCCTTCATTGGTGAAGGGGCGGCCAACCAGGGGGCCTTTCACGAGGCCATGAACCTCGCCGCGGTCTGGAAGTTGCCGATGATCGTTGTTGTCGAGGACAACGCCTGGGGGATTTCCGTATCCAAGGAAGCCTCGACAGCAATTCAGCGGAACTCTGACCGGGCGGCGGCCTATGGCATTCCCGGCCATTACATTCCCGGCAACGATCCCCTGAAAATCTATGAAGTGGCCGGTGAAGCCATCGAACGGGCGCGGCGCGGCGACGGCCCGACGCTGATCGAGATCGAAACCTACCGACTGGCGGGTCACTTCATGGGCGATGCCGAGGGCTACCGCCCGGAGGGGGAAAAGGACGGATTGTTCGCGAAAGATCCGATCCCGGCGATGCGCGCCAAGCTGTTGGCTGACGGCCAGTTTACCGAGGGGGAGTTGGATGCCTTGGAAAACAAGGCTCAGGCCGCCGTGGACGACGCGATCAGCTTTGCCCGCGCCAGCGCCGATCCAAAACCAGAAGACGCGCTGACAGCCGTATTCGCCTGAACGCAAAGGGAGGAGGAATGACAATGGAAAATGAACGTAAACTGACAATCGCACGGGCAATGGCCGAGGCCACCGCACAGGAAATGCGAATTGACCCGAGCGTGTTTGTGATGGGCGAAGACATTGCCGAACTGGGCGGCGTCTTTGGCAATACCCGCGGCCTTTTGGAAGAATTTGGCAAAGAGCGCGTCCGCGATACGCCAATCTCGGAAACCGGGTTTATTGGTGCCGCCGTGGGCGCGGCGCAGGATGGCATGAAGCCGGTTGTCGAACTGATGTTCGTTGACTTTTTCGGCGTCTGCTTTGACGCGATTTACAATTTGATGGCCAAGAACACCTATTTCTCGGGTGGAAAATTCAACGTGCCGATGGTGCTGATGACCTCGACCGGGGGTGGGTATTCCGACGCCGGGCAGCATTCACAATGCCTCTATGGCAGCTTTGCACATCTTCCCGGCATGAAGGTCGTGAGCCCCTCCAACGCCTATGATGCCAAAGGGTTGATGACCGCCGCGCTGCGCGATCCGAACCCGGTGATCTATATGTATCACAAAGGTTTGCAGGGCATGGGCTGGCTCGGCACCGAAAAGGGAGCCATCGTGCATGTGCCCGAAGAAAGCTATGAGGTCGAAATCGGCAAGGCCGCGATTGCGCGCGCAGGGCGCGATGTGACCATCGTATCCATTGCACAAGGCGTGCATCACGGGTTGAAAGCTGCTGACAAACTGGTGGAACAGGGCATCAGCGCCGAGGTGGTCGATCTGCGTTCGCTGGTGCCGCTGGATCGCGACACGATCCGCGCCAGCGTTGCCAAAACCGGGCGGCTGATCGTGGTGGATGAGGATTATCACAGCTACGGCGTCTCGGGCGAAATCATTGCCACTGTCACTGAAAGCAATATGGCAGACCTCAAAGCCGCGCCCAAGCGCATCGCCTATCCCGACGTGCCAATCCCCTTTGCCCGCGTGATGGAGCAGCACTGCCTGCCCAATGCGGACAAGATCGTTGCCGCAGCCCGCGACATGTGCGGGGCACCGGTTCCGGCCTGACCTCACTCAACATCACCAAAAAACCAGATGCCACCCCGAAAATGCGGGGTGGCCACAAGAGGAGATTGCCAATTGGCTACCGATATCATCATTCCATCTGACCTTTGGGACGGTGACGAAGAATGCGTCATCACCGCCTGGCTGGCCAGCGACAGTGCACTCGTCTCCGAAGGCGCTTTGATCGCTGAGATCATGACAGCCAAGGTTCAATACGAAATCCTTGCCCCAGCCAGCGGCACGCTGAGCATCGCCAAGGCGCAGGATGAGGTTGCGGCCAAGGGCGACGTGATCGGAGACGTCTCGTGACCGCGCAACCCATCACCGAGGCCATAGTGGTTCCCCTGCGCGGCGCGCGTGGCATGATCGCCGACAAGATGACGGCGTCTTTGCAAGAGGCCGCCCAACTGACCCATCATGCCCGCGCTGACATGACGGCTCTTTTGGCGGCCAAAGCCCGGCTGAAGAGCGAAGGAACAGCGCTGTCGGTCGAAGACCTTTTGATGGGTGCGGTTATCCGCACCCTGAAAAAACACCCCGACATCAATGGCCGGGTTCAGGGGCGTGAGGTGCATCTGTCCGAAACAGTCGATTTGGGTGTTGCGATTGCTTTGCCGGGCAACTTGCTGGCCGCCCCCGCGATCTTTGGTGCGGAAAGCATGAGTCTGGCTGAGTTGAATGCCGCGCGGCGCGATCTTGTGCAGCGGGCCAATACCAACAAGCTGACAGTGCCGGAAATGACGGGCGGCACGTTCACCATCTCCAATCTCGGGCTTAGCCGGGTCGAACAATTTACCCCGATCATAAACACGCCCCAAATCGCCATTTTGGGGATCGGGCGCAGCGTGGAAACCCCGGTCCGGGACGGGGACAGCCTGATCTGGAAACCCTATGCCGGATTGTCACTGACATTCGATCACAGAGCGATTGACGGTGCCCCTGCTGCGGCTTTCCTGACCGATCTTTGCGCAGAAATAGAGGATTTTGCACCATGATTATCGCCCCGTTTGCCACAGCAAAAGACGGGGTTGCACGCGAAGCGGCCCTGTTTCAGGCGGGCAAACCTGCCCTGCTGCTGTGGCAGGCCGAAGCCCAGGCACTTGTGCTTCCTTCGGCAGTGGCGCGGCGCCCCGCTTTTCAGGCGCATCTGCAACAAACCCAAGCTGCGGGATACCAAGTGGTGACCCGCGGCAGCGGAGGCGGGATCGTCCCACAGGGGGCCTGCACGCTGAACCTGGCAATCTGCGCGCCACACGGATCAGGATTTTCCTTGGAGGATGGATATCGTCTGATTTGTGGTGCTCTGGCCGAAGCGCTGTCTCGCTTTGACATTGACGCGCAAACGGGGGCTTGCCCCGGCTCGTTCTGTGACGGTGCGTGGAACGTCTTGGTGCAAGGACGCAAACTCGCCGGCACCGCGCAGCGCGTGCGAACCACACCAGAGGGGCGGGTCGCCCTGCTTCACGCCGCGATCCTGTTGCACCTGCCCGATCCCGGCCATTGGGCCGAACTTTGCCTGTTGAACCAGGCCGCATTCCCATCCGACCCGCTGCTGCGACCGGATGCCCACACCACAATCGCCTCGCTCATGTCAGAGGCCCCAAATCAACAAAGGAGCTTTCCCGGAGCGTTGATCAGAGCCGCGGAGGATCGGCTGTCTGCATTAATGCTGCGTGAAAAAAGAGCGGCCTGACCGCGCAACCAAACTCACTGGGAGGAAGAAAATGAGTATTCGTTTCCATAGGCTAGGTAAATCGGAAGAGGACAAGGCGGCCATGAGCCGACGCATGTTCCTGATGACGACGACCATGGCCGGCGTCACAACAAACGCGATGCTGGGCGGCACTGCCTTTGCCGCGTCAGATGTCTTGACCCAAGCGCAAAGCACCAGCCTTCTGCGCATGGTACAGGACATCTACCCACACCCCGATATTCTGCAACTGTCGCATTACCAAGCCATAGCAACAACCGTCATGAACAATGCCGAGGCCAATGAGGACATGGCCAAGGGTCTGACCGACGGCCTGGATCAGATCGATGCAAAAGCGCAGGAGCTCCACGGGGTTCCCTATGTCGAAATCGAAGATCCCGATGCCCGCGAAGGGTTGTTGCGGCACTTCCAGCACGAGGGCTTTTTCCAGGGAGTTCGCTGGACGGCTTATTTCGGCATCTATGACAACAAAGATGTCTGGCCCCTGCTTGGCTACGAAGGATCTTCGGCCGAGCACGGTGGCTATATCGACCGAGGCTTTTCCGACATCACATTCGTTCCCGAGGGCCCGACCCTCGAAGAGCGTTTGGCCGACGTCCAGAGCTAAGGGAGACACAAAATGACACAATTTGACCTGAACGACGACAGTGTAGTCGTCATCATCGGCTCGGGCGCAGGCGGCGGCACATTGGCCAATGAACTTGCGCAAAAGGGCATTAAATCGGTCGTCCTCGAAGCTGGAAAACGCTTTGACCTCAGCGATATCGAAAACGACGAATGGGCGATGTTCCAAAAGATCTCGTGGCTGGACAAACGCTATTCCGGCGGCGGCTGGCACGGCGCGGTGAACCATCCGACCCTGCCCGCTTGGATCGTCAAAGGCTATGGCGGATCGACCATCCACTGGGCGGGCGTGGCCCTCCTGTTCAAGGATTTCGAATTCAAGACCCGCACAAATTACGGCGCAATCGAAGGAGCGAACGTCGAAGACTGGCCCATTGACCTTGAGGAAATGACCCCCTGGTACGAAAAGGCCGAGCTGAAGATGGGTGTCACCGGTAAAACCACCGGCATGCCGCACCTGCCGTGGAACAATGGTTTCCGCGTGCTGGCCGAAGGGTGTCGTCGCACCGGGCGCAGCGACTATCGTTCTGGTCCGATGGCGATCAACTCGGTTGATCGCGACGACCGTCCTGCTTGCCAGCAGATTGGCTTTTGTATGCAGGGCTGTGCCATCGGGGCGAAATGGTCGACCATGTATACGGAACTCCCGCGGGCCGAAGACACCGGCAAATGCGAAATTCGCACCGACGCGATGGTTCTGAAAATCGAACATGACGAGACCGGCAAGGCCAGCGCGGTTGTTTATGCTGACAAGGATGGCAATCAATTCCGTCAAAAGGCACGGGTTGTCTGTGTGGCTGGGAACTCCATCGAAAGCCCGCGGATGCTTTTGAATTCGGCCTCTTCGATGTTCCCAGATGGACTGGCCAATTCGTCGGGTCAGGTGGGCAAGAACTATATGAACCACACCACGGGCGGTGTTTATGCCGTGCTGCCGGAAAAGGTGCATATGTATCGCGGGACCTCGGTGGCGGGAGTCGTCGGTGACGAGGTGTATCACGACCCGGCACGCGGGTTCAGTGGCGGCTATTACCTTGAATTCCTGTCTCTTGGCTTGCCCTTCATGGCGGCCTTCCTTGAACCGGGCAATACCGGCTGGGGCCGCAGTGTCACCCGCGCGCTCGAAGGCTATGACCGCATGTCAGGTGTCTGGGTCCTGGGCGAAGATCTGGCACAAGAGCGCAACGCGATCACGCTCCATGACAGCGAGGTGGATCAACACGGGTTGCCTGTCCCGATCATCTCTAAAACGCCGCATAACAACGATTACGAGATGACGGCGCATATGTACGAAACCACGGCGCAGATTTATGAATCCGTCGGGGCCACAGATGTGTATGAGTTGCCGGCCTATCCGGCAACCCACAACATGGGCACCAACCGGATGCATGCCGACCCGACCAAAGGCGTGGTCAATGCCTATGGACAATCGCATGACATTGACAATCTGTTCGTCTCGGACGGCAGCCAGTTCACATCCTCGGCGGCCTGTAACCCGACGCTGACCATCGTGGCTTTGGCCATCAGGCAGGCGGAATACATCGCGCAAGAGATGAACGCCCAGAACATCTAAGGCGTATCGAGAAAGGGGTGAACCACCTGGATCGCAACCGACCTGAAAGCGCACAGCGTGGCAAGGTCATTGCGATCCATCCTTTCGCGAAACGCAGCGAGAGACCCAAAGATCCTCCCCGGACGCGGTCGGGCCCTGTTGCCCGGCCGTGTTTGTTTTGAAAGGGTTATTCGGGGCGTTGTAGGCCTTCGGACGCAATCCATCGGTTAACGGTTGCTCGGCTTTTGCCCAAAAGACGCGCAGCCTTGGAGACGTTCCAGTTTGTGCTGTCCAAAGCATCCCTGAGCGAGGCTTGCGTCAGTGTTTTGGCCTTGTCTTCGCGCGGCGCAAGCAGTCGTGCTGGCAAATCTGTGACATTGATGCGTTTTCCATTGCCGCAGATCATCGCCTCTCGCAGGACCGACCGTATTTCGCGCCGGTTGCCTGGCCAATGGTAGCCAACCAGCACATCCCGCGCGTTGTCAGCAATCTCAACCGCGCCTGCAAAATTCTCGGCGACAACATTGTCCAGAACGGTTTCCGTGTCTCGCGCTGCAATGGGCGGCAGTTCCACCACCGATTGCCCCAACAGGTACAAAAGCCCCTTGGGAATGGCGTCGTCACCCTCCAGCTCTGCCCAGGTTTTGTCTGTTGTGAACAAAACCGCCGGTGGTTCGGCCTTTGTCCGAGCCGCCATTGGGTCGACATCAAGAAAGCGCTCAAGGATTACCTGCGCAGGACGCGGCAGGCTTTCAATATTGCGCAGGATCAACGTCGGAACCACATTGTCGACCGGATACTCGCTGAGAAAATTCAGACTGTTAAGGGCTTCTTTCAGATCAGCCTCGGCGTCACTATCAGCCGCATCAAGGGTCAATCCCATTGGGGAAATCAGCGATTGCTCTTCCAGCAAGGCTCTTGCAAACCCGTCGACACCGACACCCGGTTCGCCGCAAATCAGCAGCGGCACGCGATGGGCAAGCAGCTTGCGGGCGCGATCAGCCAGCGTTGCAAGATTGCCCCCCTCCGAGATCAGACGACCCAGCGCCGTTTCCCTTTCCACCCGGGCTGAGATGAGCGGCGTATCGGCAGGCGCAACGCGCCGCCGAGGGGGTACAGCGGCAGGCCCGCGCAATGTGATTTCAAGATCGTTCAGATCAGAAATATGTCGCCCAGCCAGGTTTTGATGTTCTGTCGGGCGGGCGGCATCGCGCCATAATGGCAGATGCGAGATCACCGTCCCGTCTTCGTCGCAGGCCACCAGCGTTTCAAAACTCCGCCGGGTTTTGGGATCACGCGACAACAACCGCCCCGTGAGCCTGTCGGCATGGAAATTGCGAAACAGCCGCGTTTGAAATTGCCGCGAAGCACGGCGGACCACCTGTTCGCAAAGCGCGTGCTCTTCTTGGCGCCGGCGCGCCGACCCAACCAGGGTTATGGTGCCGATCAGGTTGTTTTCCGCATCGGTCAGCGGTGCCGAACTGCAACTGAAATCATGAAAACAATTGTAAAAATGCTCATCGCCCAGCACGGTCAAAACACGCCCGCTTTGCAACGACATCGAGATGCCGTTGGTTCCCGCGACACGCTCATCCCAGACCCCGCCACGCACAAGCCCGCTTTTTTGAAACTCGGCTTCCAACCCCTCTGGCGCGTAGGATTCAATCACAATCCCCTCGGCGTCGGTGATCAGCAGGCAATATCTGGATCGGCTGGGCAGCAGGGCGGAATTGTCGACTTCGGACACCGCCCCACCAATTTGATCCAGGAATTTCTCGTTGCGAAAGGCGATTTCGTCCGCTTGCAATCGCAGGATCGGAGATTTGGTGCTTGAAGACAGGTTGTGCTGCGACCGGCTGCGATCCTTTGAGGATTGCAGCAGCCTGTCTACCGACGACCTGTCCATGAACCCTGACACCACAAGTCCCTTTCGATTGTCAGCCATTCAAAATGCCTGATCTCCACGCGCGATTATGATCCAGATGGAGCAACCTGTCCAATTTGAAGCGTTTCGGGCCGCGCATTACGCCAAATCCTCCAGCGCTTTCAGCGCACGACCGCCATAGACGACAGAGGGGCCGCCGCCCATCTCAACCGCAACCGAGATCGCTTCGATCACCTCCTCCTGACTGGCCCCATGTTTCAACGCGGCGCGCAAATGAAACACAATACAGTCTTCACACCGGATCGCGATCGATATCGCAAACGCCATCAGCTCTTTGGTTTTGCTGTCCAAAGCTCCATCAGCAGAAGCTGCCTTCACCAGTTGGCTGTAGGATGTCATGACCGATGGGGTCGCCTTGAACAGGGCGCCGACCCGTTTGTCGATTTCCGTTGCCCGGTCATTGTATGTTGTCGTCACGTTTCGAGTTCTCCATCAAAAGTGCAAGCCTCAGGATGCAGATAACCCCGCACCAATTTGCTCGCACGCCTCCCTCTCTCTCCGCGCGAGTATTGCCGGGTGTGGAAAAGTGCGAAACATCTGAAACGAGTTCTGCATTCGCGCGTCGAAAACTGTCTCATCTGGCGTCAAATGAGACAGTTCTTAACGGCCAAAGTTACCTACAGAGGCGGAAACATGGGCTTGCGCTTAGGAAATTTGGCGTCAGGTTCGAGAAGCCTCAAACGCTGCCCAGGCTTTTTCGAAAGTATTGAAGTCAAAGCCGTCGGACCGGGCCGGGTCCAATATAAGCTTTTCAGTGCCGAGCAGCTTGTGGATCGCATTCTCTAGCAGGGGCACAACCTCGGTCGGAATGACCAAGGCACCGTGGCGGTCGGCATGAACCAAGTCGCCGTCGCGCACCTTCATCCCAAAGATTTCGACCTCGGTACCTATCTCTTTGACATGAACAAAGCCATGCGATGGGCCGATGGAACCAGCAACCACTGGGAAGCATTCTGGTAAATCGCCGAGATCACGCATCACGCCATTGGTCAAAGCGCCCGAAACACCGAAGCCTTTGTGGACAGTGGTGTTGATTTCCCCCCAATAGGCTCCGATGCAATTCGGGAAATCCATGTCCTCAACCACGGAAACCGCCGGACGAGGACCTTCGGACATGTGACGATAATAGGCCATCCGCCGCTCTTTGATCACATCCGCGTCTTCCTCGGGTGGGTTGACGGCGGCAATTTTTGCGGTGCGCGCAACCCCCACCATCGCCCCGCCAGCCGGGTCCGAACACAGCATGGTGCCGCGTGTGAAATCGTTGAAGCCACGTTTGCCTTGTGCCACTTCGATGGCATTGCAGACAGTGGGCGTATCGACCTTTTGCAGGAGCGTAAGAAGGGATGGTGTCATAAGGCCTCCAGCCAGCGGGACAGCGCCACCGTGGTTTGTTCAGGTTGTTCCAGCGTGGGCAGGTGGCCCGCGTCCTCGATGATCTCAAAAGTGCTGTGAGGCATCAAATCATGCATCAGTTCATGGCGAGAAACAGGGCACAGCGCATCATCACGCCCGCACAAAACAAGAGCCGGACCAGCAAAGGCGCGCAGTGTTTCGGTCTGGTCCGGACGATCGCGCAAGGCTTTGGACTGGTTCACAAAAACCCCTGGCCCCAAATCCATTGCCATCGCCATGCACAGGTCCAGAATGGCCTCGCGATTGGGGCCGTCTGTCAGATAGTTTGGTTTCATTTCTTCCCGCATCACGCGGCGCAGATCGCCGCTTTCGGCGGCAGTAATCTGAGGGGCTCGGCGGGCTTTTACCTCATCCTTTTCGGCCAAGGGGTTGGTGTCTATCAGGGCAATCCCGACCACGCGTTCCGGGGCTTGGCGCAAGACCTCCATCGCCAGAATGCCGCCCATGGACAGCCCCGCCATGGCAAAGTGGGGCGGAGCGTGACGTAGAACCCCCTGGGCCAGAGCAGACATGCTGTCATACCCGCCCATCGGCGATGTCATCAGCGGAGCGCGCCTCGACAGCGCACCAATCTGCGGCCCAAACAGGCGCGCGTCGCACATCATGCCGGGCAGCAAAACAAGAGGTATCATGAAACCAAAACGGCCCCTTCAGACAGAGATGTGAGCTTGGCATAGGCGATGTCCGGATCAATCGCGCCAAAGCCAGCAAATGTGCCAAAGCCACAATCGGAGCCCGCGAGAACACGCTCAGCGCCAACGATGTCAACAAAGCGCGCAATCCGTTCGGCGACCAATTCGGGATGTTCGACAAAGTTGGTGGTGGTGTCGACCACGCCGGGCACCAGCACCTTATCGTCGGGAATATCCCCTTTGCGGTCGCGAAAGGTGGTCCATTCGTGGCCATGGCGTGGGTTCGAGGTTTCGAACAGTACATAGCGTGACTTGGTGGCCATCAAAGTGTCAAACATCTTGGACATGGGTATGTCACAGCAATGCGGGCCTTCGTAATTACCCCAGCAGATATGCACACGCACCTTGTCGGCGGGCACGTCGGACAGCGCATGGTTCAGCGCCTCGACATGCATATTGGCGACCTTGATGAATTCCTCATCCGACAGGTCCGTGAACAACATATGGCGCGATAACGCCAGATCCGGGCAGTCCAGTTGCAGATCCAACCCCGAGCCGACGATGGTCTCGTATTCCGTCTTCATTGCATCGGCCAACGCGGCCAAATAAGCCTCGCGATTTTTGTAGTAATCGTTCTGCAAGAACAGCGAGATCACCCCGGGCGAAGCAGCATTCATAAAGCCCCGTTCCGCGCCATGTTCGGCCATGGCAGCTTTCAGGTTGGCGATATCCTTTTCCAGCTCGCCCTGCCCTTTTGAGACGACCTGGCCCACACACATGGGGCGGGCATATTGCGGCGTGCCGCCGTCATCAGCCAGGCGTTTCAAAAAACCGGGGAACATTTTTAGATCGGCAGGGGCATTGCGTGGACTGTCGCCTGCAAAGCCGGTGTAGCGGTCCTTTACATAGGTGGCATAAGAGATTTTGGAAGTCTCGCCGTCAGACACGATGTCAACGCCCGCCTCCACCTGTTTGCGCACGGTTTCAGAAACGGCGGACGTCATACAAGCGTCGAACTCGGCTTGGTCAAAGGGCGTCTCATTCTCGCGCGCAAAGATGAAGTCGACCACATCCTGACTGCGTGGCAGGGAACCCACATGGGTTGTTTTGATACGTGTCATATTGGGCTCCTTCCCCCTGGGCTTGATCAGTTACCGGTCCAAGTCGCACCAGCTGGATCGTCGGTGGCAGTAATGCGGTAAAGCCCGGCCTCGCCTGTCATCGACGGCGCAACTGCATAGCGTTCACCTGGCAAGACCAGCACTGTGTCACCGCTCGAAACGGTGGTGGTCACATCATTCACCGACACACGCCAGTGGCCGCGCGCAGGCATCAGGACAACGGGTTTGTCAGCAGTGACAACCTTGGTTTGGGCCGAGCCACGCGCCAAGAATTCAACCTCAAACCCCGGCTTGTCTTTGATCATGGCGTTTTCGCCAATGACCTTGGCAGGCGCGTTGGCCGCAAGAGCAGCCAGGTCCCAGTAACGGGCGACGTAACGGCCGATCACCGCATCCACCGGCACCTCGGGAAAGTCCTTCAGCTGCTCATCGGTCAAAAGCGGCATCGGGGAAACATTATGGGGCAGTTCCTCGCCTTTTTTGCTGTCATAAAGCACGCCGTTTTCGCCCAGCATCAACCCATGCGCCTGGGCGTCCTGGATGACATGCGGGGCCCAGGTGACACCCCCACCAGCATCGTCCCCTCCAAGGATCGACATGATCATCCCATAATCATGGCCCACGTTTTCAAAGCCGCGAAAAATGCCTGTGGGAATATTGAAAATATCACCCTCCTCGGCGACGAATTCGCCCGCCGTGCCGTGCAATCCCCAGAAAAATCGCCAGCGCCCCTTGGCCACAAAAAAGACCTCTGCGGTGGTGTGGCTGTGCAAACTGTTACGACATTTCGGAGGTTGCCCCGCGGCTCCAATGTTAAAGCCGATCTTATCGGTGATATGAACGTGTTGGTCAGGGCTTTCGGACACGCCTCCTCCGATGATGGTGAAGTTTTCTTTCTGGTCCGAACCTGGCGTGTGCGCGTCAATAAAGGCGGTTTTACAGGGTTGCAGTTCACCATAGCGAACGATGCGTGATTCAATTTTGCTCATGTCGTTTCTCCTTCTTGGAATTGGGGTTTGATCGGGTCAAACCCCATTTCCAGGCGGGCGATTGTTCAGTCGACGCGCCCTCAAGCTGGCACGGTGCGCGTGAAAGCGTCGCGCGCCTTGATCCGAGCAAAGCCGGCTTTCTCGATATGAGCCGAAATGCGCCAATCAAAGATCCCCTGTATGCAGCAGGATTTGTTTCCAGATCGCAGTTTCATCAAGCAAGGTCCATTCACGCCGCAGCTTGATCTCGCCGCCAATCAATTCGCCCCATTCGGCATGGCTAATACCCAGAACGTACAGATCAGCCCCTGTCGGAGCACCCAAACACCCCCAACCATCATGCTTGCCATGCAGGCTCCAGCGGATCGCCGAGCGCGGCGGCATATTGGGGTCGTCGCGACCGATTTGGTGATGAACTGTGAACTTGGCCGACGGCAAAGACGCGCGCAGCGACATCCAGAACCGGTCGACGGGATCCCGGCCGTGACCAGTTGCGCCACCGGGATACTCTGACTGGACGGCCCGGTCATATTCGGATGTCACGGCGGTCATGTCTGCCTTCATCATCCGCCTTAGCAAATCCGCATGGCGCTGACCCCATGCGTTTTCATTGCCGCGCCCCTGATAAGGACCGTCCAGATCATTGTCAGGCGTAAGAGGCTTCGCGCAGGCTTCGGGGCCGCCCTCTCGCGCGATCAGGTCGCGGGTATATTCCTTGGGCTCCCAGCCCATCTGGCGCACAACTGCGCCGTTATCGCGGATCAGCCATTCGTCATCGATGGCATTGTTCTTGGCGTGGCAATCCGCAAGAATGCGATAGACCAGCTTTTTACCGGTCGCAGCGCCAAACTGACCATCGCCCAGATGGGTGGCTGTCGACAGGATCCGATGCGAAGACAGCATGCCGTCTTCGGGCGTGCCAGACCAAATCACGTCTTCTCCCAACAGGGTGCGATCCGGGAACTCGGCCAAGGTCGCAGCGGTCGCCGCAATCACCCCTTGATTGCCGGTCGAAACACTACCTGGCATGCGGACGACTATATTGGGCGCATAGTATTCATGCAGCGTTGCCAGCCCGCGATCCTCCCAAATCTCTTTGGTGATACCGACAATATAGTCCGGGAAATCCCGAAACTTGGGGTCAAATCCCTTCATTCGTCCATCCTTTGGGTTTGCGGGCGGATCGTCGCACGATCAACGGACCCTCTATGGCTTCGCGCCGGGGGGCAGCGATGTTGGGATTGTCGATATGCTGCATCAGCGCTGAGACCGTAGCATCAACCATACGGTTGACGGGCTGACGTATCGTCGTCAGGTCATAAGCTCCCCAGGACGCCATCGGCACATCATCGTAGCCAATCACCGAAATCTCCTTGCCAACCTCGATCCCACGGGCACGCAACGTGTCGATCACGGCAAAGGCCATATGGTCATTGCCAACAAAAATGGCGTCCGGGCTATAATCGCTCAGCAGACGGTCAGTGCAGGCCATGGCGACATCGCGGCTATACATCCCGTCCAGTGTGGCAATCGACGTGGTTCCAGCCTCGTCAAGGGCAGCGTTAAAGCCCTGTTGACGTTCACGCCCGGTGGAGCTTCCCTGCCATCCAGAGATGTGCGCAATCCGCTCATGGCCCGCGTCCAGCAAGAATTGCGCCACTTGCCGCCCCCCGGCAATATTATCCGAGGTGACTTCAACAAAGGGGCTGTTGTCCTGACCCCGGTTGAACAACACCACCGGAATTCCTGCTTGTGTGGCGCGCTCGGCAAGGTCAGATGACAGAGAGACCGAGGCCGCTACAATCCCGTCAACCTGATAATCCATCAGGTCCTGGATCACAGCGTCGATCCCGTCCGCCGAATTTGGCGCGGTGAAGATCAGAATGTGATAGCCAAGTTCCTGTAGCGCATTGGACAGCTTTTCCAGAACAATTGGGTAAAACTGGTTTTCCAAATAGGCGACGACCAGCCCGATAATGCGCGAGCGCCCTGAAACCATCGCGCGCGCCAGAACATTGGGGCGATATCCCAACTCGTCCGCCGCCTTTCGCACTTTCTCGACCGTTTTTTTCGATGCGGAGGCTCCTGGGGTAAACACGCGGCTGACCGCAGACTGGCTGACACCGGCGCGCTCGGCAACTTCGGCAGATGTGATCTTGAGTTTCATTCTGCCGTCCACCCCCCGTCGATCATCAAGGCGGTTCCCGTGACCAAGCTGGAGGCCTCGGAGGCCAGATATACAACGCCCCCCATGATGTCCTCGACTTCGCCAACCCGGCCCAGTTTGATCTTTTCCTTGATCCAGGCCGCACGTTCAGGATTGTCGAAGGTCACCTGCGTCAGGGGTGTCAATATGAATGTGGGGCAGATCGTATTGACGCGGATACCTTTTGCCCCCCATTCGATGGCCATCGATTTGGTGAACCCTTCGACCGCGTGTTTGGTAGCGGCATAGACAGTTCGATCAATTCCTCCGACATGTCCCATCTGCGATGAGATGTTGATCAGGGAACCGGGTTTTCCGGCCTCGATCAAACCGCGCGCAACGGCACGGGTCAGGAAATAGGCACCTTTGATGTTGATATCTGATACAGCGTCAAAACGATCTTCGGTCGTATCGAGTGCGGAGGCAGGCAATCCCATCCCGGCAGAATTGACCAGCACGTCGAAAGGTCCGTGTTTGGCCACCTCGGCATCGATCAACCCGACATCCGATACATCCAACGCCACGGCTTCAGCACTGAACCCTGCGGCTTGCAAGTCGCTCACCAGATTGGCCAGTTTGTTCACAGACCGCGCCGCCACAACCACATGCGCCTCCGCTTCGGCCAGCGCCACGGCACAGGCCAAACCAATGCCCGAACTGGCCCCGGCCACCAATGCGCGTTTTCCGTCGAGGCGGAACGAAGGGGTCTTGGGCAGGGTCATAGAAGCTCTCCGACATTCTTGATTTCGCCCGCCACGCGGGCCTTGTTGAACATGCGCATTCGCGCCAGCACATCCACTCCCAACTGGTCGAAAATGTCCAGCAGATCGACCAACACCCAGTTCTCACGTATCAGCCCGTCTTCAACACGCCAGAAATCCAACGAACGCAAAGCAATGTCTTGGCCCGCAGGTGCGATCCCCAGCCAACCATCGCCGCTGATTGTCTGTCGCATGTTTGGCCAACCCGTAACGGCCGCGTAATCGCCGTCGCCAAAGAAGTGGAACGTCAACGTGTCATCCCGTGCACCGCGATCTGGCATGGCCGCCAGAAAAGGAATCTGATGCCAGTTGCGAAAGCCCTCGATCCCGCGAGTAGACCCGATTCCGGCGGGGCCGTACCAGTTGAAACGCGGATGCCAAAAGCGCTCCATCTCCATCACTTCAGGGCCACCTTGGACTGGATGCCGGACCAGATGCGCCAGCATATCCAAAATATGGTCGCAAGACGCCTTGGCCCGCTCTTCATCCCAAGGACCGCCGATAATCCCGTCTTGCGTTGCTGGGCCAGGGACAAGCATTTCGCGCCCAAGCGACGGTGCCATCGGCCAGGACCCAGCCTGCATCATTAGTTCAGGTATGTCCCAGATCGCCTGCACCTCGACGACCTTATTACCTTCAAACCGATAGAACTCGTGAAACCGCATATGCGCCAGATGACCTGTCGGCAGAATGTCCAACCACGGGGCCATGAACGTCCCGACATAATGGCCGCCGCACCCAATCCAATCACAGCCATGATCATCCACTCCCGCCATAACGATCCAGTCGCGCCGCTCCAGATCGGGCATGGCCGCAACAAGAGGAGCATAGGCGGCGTTATAAAACGCTCGCGCACCACGCAGCGTGCCGATGGGATGACATAGACGGACCTCTGCAATGTCCCCCAAAAGCCTGTCCAACGCATCCCGTACCGGCCGTTCCGCAAAGTCTCGCATTGCGGTCAGCACGGGGGCGATCAAAGCCTTGTGTTGCGTATGTCGATCCATGTTTCTTCTTGGTCAAAAAACTCCGGAGAGCGCGAGAGGCTGGCCTCTCGCACCCAAGCTGTCCTCACTCGGCAGCTTCGCGATAGGGCGCGCCTTTGCCATAGGGCACATTGATCCCGCCATAGCGGCGAACCCGCAGATTGCATTGCTCGGCGTGACCAACAAATCCCTCCAACATGCAAAGACGCGAGCCGTATTCGCCGATCAAAGTTGCGGCCTCATCCGTGGTCACCTTTTGGTAACTGTGTGTTTTCAGGAACTTGCCCACCCACAAACCACCCGTATAGCGCCCGGCCTTTTTGGTCGGCAGCGTGTGATTGGTGCCGATCACTTTGTCCCCATTCGCGACATTGGTACGGGGCCCAAGGAAAAGCGCCCCATAGCAGGTCATATTCTCAAGGAACCAGTCATCGCGATCCGTCATCACCTGCACATGCTCGCTGGCGATGTCGTCAGCGACCAATAGCATCTCATCATAGGTATCACACAGGATCACCTCACCGTATTCTTCCCAACTGACCCGCGCAGTACCGGCAGTGGGCAGGATCTCGAGAACACGCTCGATCTCGGAGAGAGTATTCTGGGCCAAGACCCGCGAGTTGGTGACCAGCACGGCAGGGGAGTTGTATCCATGCTCGGCCTGCCCCAAAAGGTCGGTGGCGCATAGCTCGGCGTCGACCGTGTCGTCTGCAATCACCATGGTTTCGGTCGGGCCAGCGAACAAATCGATACCAACGCGACCAAACAACTGACGCTTGGCTTCGGCCACAAAGGCGTTGCCGGGACCAACCAAGAGATGCACAGGCGCGATGGTTTCGGTACCAATGGCCATCGCTCCAACGGCCTGGATACCCCCAAGAACATAGATTTCATCTGCGCCGCCCAGATGCATGGCGGCGATCACTGCCGGGTTCGGCTCGCCGTTAAAGGGTGGTGTGCAAGCGACGATGCGCGGCACTCCCGCCACTTTGGCCGTTGCAACGGACATATGCGCCGAGGCAACCATCGGGAATTTGCCTCCGGGAACGTAGCAGCCCACTGATTGCACCGGAATGTTTTTGTGGCCAAGGATCACGCCAGGCAGGGTTTCAAGCTCGATATCCAACATGCTGTCGCGCTGCGCCTGTGCAAAGTTCGTCACCTGCTGCTGGGCAAAGCGGATATCAGCCATGTCTTGATCCGAGACTTTGGCGATGATGGCCGCGATCTCGTCTTCGGACAGGCGATAGCTGGGGCGATCGTAATTGTCGAACTTGACCGCCAGTTCGTGCACGGCTGTGTCACCACGTGTCTCAATGTCTTTCAGCGTGGCCTCGACCACGGCAGCTGTTTTGGCATCATCCTCGGCGCGATCTGCTTCGGGTTTGCCACGTTTGAGATATTCTATGGCCATCATCTTTTTCCTTATTTGTCGGGGCGCGGCGCGTCTTTTTCGCCGCGATCAAATGCTTCCCATCCTTCACCGTTAAAAAGGTCGACACCGAGCTGCGCGGCGACATGGGCGAAATCGACATTGACCCAGTTGTCGACAATCTTGCCGTCAACGACTTTCCAGAAATCCATATAGCGGATCTCGATGCGTTTTCCGGTGGGCGCTATGCCAAGAAACACACCCGAATGGGTGGCTTCCTGCCTGCCAAAGGCAGCAGCCCATTCGCCCATATAAAGGCGGGCTTCGTCGATGCAGGTTTTGTCTGAAAACGCCGCCTGAAACGGGCGTTGCCAGTTGTCCTGAAACTCCTTCAGGCCGATCTTGGTGCCGCAGCCTTGGTTGCCCATCCAGCGGAACCCCTGCGCAAAGAACTCGCCAATGTCGTCGATGCGGTGGTCGTTCAGACCGTCCACCATGGTTTCGATCACCCGGCGGGTATCATCGGTTTTGCTCATGTCAGTGTCGCGTGTCAGCACGGCTTGTTCGGGGCGGGAGCCTTTCATCTGGCCTCTCCTTTCAGAATGCGTTGGGGTTGTGAGGGGGTGACGCGAACCCCACTCAGAAAATCCCGTGGCATTCTGTTCAACGCCGGATGGCGTGACATGGCGTTATGACGGGCGGATGAGCTCATCCTTTGACGGCCCCGGCGGTCAGACCTGATACGATCTGACGCTGGAAGAACATTACAAGGACGAACAGGGGCGCAGTGGCCGACACAACAGCCGCAACAGCGAACATCACGTTGCCCTCAGTATAAGTCGTGCCAAGGAAAGCAGCGATAGCAGGCACCATGGTCCGGTTACTTTCGCTCAAAAGCATCGCGGTCACGGCAAAGTCGTTATAGGCCAGTAAGAAGCTGAACAGGCCGGTGGTGATCACGCCCGGCCACATGACCGGCACGATGACATGGCGAAAGGCTTGAAACTGGGTGCAGCCATCAACCTTGGCGCTTTCGTCCAGTTCCTTGGGGATGTTCTGGAAAAACGAATGCAGCATCCACAGCGTGAAGGGCTGATTGATTGCCACAAGCACAATGATGGTGGTCGGCAAAATGCCCCAAACGTTCCATTCAAAGAAGGGCAGCAGATAACCGGCGACAAGGGTGATCGGCGGCATGGCGCGGAAGATCAGCGCGGTGATCAGTAGCCAGAACGTATAGCGATAACCCGACCGTGAGAGGGCATACCCACCCAGCGTTCCGATGGTCAGTGAGGTCAGAACCACAAAGAAACACACAAGGAAGGTGTTGATGACATTGCGCCAGAACTCTTCCTGTATCCAAGCGCCTCGATAAGCGGCACCGGTAAAGGCACTGTCATACGCCGCCTGGGTACGTTCCCCAGTGATCGCATTTGTCCAATCCGCAATCGAAAAGAAATCGAGTTCGACCTTGAAGGATCCCCAAAGTGTCCAAAAGAACGGGAAGGCGGCAAGGATGAACCACAGCCCGACAAAGCCATAGATCAAAATGTTTAACCCCAGCGGGCGTCTTTGTGCTTTGGAGGCCATGTTACTTCCCCTTGAAATCACGCCAGGTGCGCACCAGCACGGGTGACAACAGGATGGCGACGCCGATGATGGTGAGAACCGAGGTTGCCGACGCAGCCGAAAGCTGTCGGGTTTCGCCGCCAAGATCGTTGAAGATGATCCAGCTAAGCGAGGTCGCATGCGCAGAGGCGTTGAAGCCGACCACCGGTTCGAAGACCCGGAAGTTGTCCATCAACTGGATCAGCGCAACAAAGGTCACCAGCGGCATCAGATGCGGGACAACAACGTATTTGATCTGTTGCCAGCGGGTGGCACCGTCGATTTGGGCGGCTTCGATCTGGTCTTTGGGCAGGGTTTGAAGCCCGGCATAGAAGACCACGAAAGCAAACGGAGCCGAATGCCAGATCCCATAAACGATCAGCATAATCCAGGTCAGTCCGGTCGAGGCTTTCAGCGAGAAATTTGGGTCCCCCGCAAGAGCCACAAGTGCCGATCCGATTATGCCGCGACTGTCGACCATCCAGAACAGGATCAGTGAGCCAATCAGCGGCGTCACGATCATTGGCAAGAGCGAAAAGAAGATCATCAACCCCTTCAAGTGGCGGTGCAGCGAGTTCACGGCCAGCGCAATCATCAAGCCAACCACGATCAGCATCGGGGTTACGATGAAGGTAAAGGTCAGGGTGAAGGCCAGCGCGCGGTAAAGCGGCAAGTTGAACAGCCGGTCCCAGAAATCCCCCCAGGTCTCAGCCGAATTCCAGGCCTCCCTCAGTTCGGCGATCGCAAGGTGTCCGCGGTCCAGATAGATATCCAGCCCGACGAACCGGCCCAGGGGCTGCGCTTCGCGAATTTCGCGCGTGGCCTCCTGGTCGATGGTTGTTTCGGTCGTGCAGCCCACCAGCGGAGTGCAGTTTTCGACAGTTTTCAGAACCGCTTCGTGCGGCGCAAAGACCGATTGGGTCACAACCGAAACAATCGGCAGAGCGATGAATAGAAACATCGCAAGACCCGTCGGCAAAAAGAACCAGAAGAACGTTCTATGTTTCATCTCGGGACCCGGACTAGGTGAAAGGACACCGGAGAGGATCGCTCCCCTCCGGTCGGGAGGAAGGCTTACTTGAGGAAGCCTTTTTCCACGGCAGCAGCACGATAGGCGGCTTCGATATCGGCCAGCGCTTGCTCAGCGCTTTCCTTGCCTTGCAGGAAATCAGCCAACTCGTTGCCGATCGCGCCATGCATCAGGCCCATATACGGAACCATCGGGTAGGGCACGGTGCCCGCTTTCGCGGCGTCGAACACACCAACGGCTGCTTCTGTTGGCTCGTAGCCCTCGATCAGCCAAACAGCCTGCGAGGCCACTTCGGCGTCCTGCATCAGCTCGGGGCGGATACCGTTCATCATGGCGATAAAGGTCGCCTCGGCTTCGTCGTCGCTGATGTTCTTGGCAACGGTCCAGCCGTCCCACCACAGGGTCGACGCAGGGGTCGATCCGCCACCCACGGTCATCGGACCAGCAATTGCGTGGCCATTCTTGACCGCGTCCGTGACACCATCAGCGGTGGTTTGCGTCGCCGCGCGCGAGCCCCACATGTTCAAAAGTGCAATATTGCCCGCGCGGTATTCTGCATTTGTCGCGTTCGAGTCATGGGTGAGGAAGTCGGGGTTCATATACTCGGTCAGCGCCTTCATCATGTTCAGCGTATTAACGCCGGCTTCCGAGTTGATATTCGGCTCTGCGGTGCCTTCCTTAAAGAAGGTGCCACCATAGCCGATGAACATGTTGTTGAATTCCTGCGCCAGGTTCCACCCCGCAGCATAAGCGCCGCCGATGGGGTTTTGCATGACGCCCTTGTCGCGGATCATCTTGGCCGCATCCAGCATTTCTTCGTAGGTTTTGGGCGGCTCAATACCCAGATCAGCCAGAATATCCTTGCGATACATAAGGTGTTGGGCATTCGCCATAAAGGCGACAGCCATAACTTTGCCGTCGACGGTGATCAGCTGTGATTTCTGCAAACTCTGCCCATGTTTGGCAACAAGATCATCCAATGGGCGCACCAGATCGTCGTTCATGAGGATCGTCAGGGTCGAATTCGCCACGATGGCCGACGTGTATTCCGCTGGGTTGCCCTGCATGCCGGCCACGTGGATGTCCTTGTGATCAGCTGTCAGGTTCTTTGTCACCACAGAGCCCGTGCATTCAGCAGCCCCTGCGCCAACAGTTTGGATCGCCGGGAACTCGTTTCCGATGATATTCACACGCGCACTGATTTCGCAGGCGAACGCGTTTCCTGCCATAAGGGCCAAGGCGCTGGACAGTGCCACTTTCCTAAAAAACATTGGTCTTCCTCCCTAGATGGTGGGTGCATCTTCGAAGGCTGCACCCTTGATTGCCCGTCTTGCGACGGAAAAACGTGGGGTTATTCCCCCAAACGCGCCCCTGTTTTGGCATCAAACAGGTGGCAATGATCTGTGTGGATATGCAGCGAGACGGTATCGTCGATTTCAGCACGGAATGTTTTGTCGGCTTTGACCGACACCAGCTGCCCGGCCAAACGGACCGAGACCATGGTGCTGTCGCCCAGCAATTCCAGTGTATAGATCGGAGCGTTGATTTCGCCTTTGCTCCCATCATGAACAACACTGGCGTCTTCCGCGCGAAAGCCTAACGTGATCGGTCCGTCGGGGGCGTCCAGCCCGTGAACCTCGGTATATTTTGCTCGGAACACACCGTTTTCGATCGAACCTTCGATCAGGTTCATGGCGGGTGAGCCGATGAAACTCGCGACAAAGGTATTGGCGGGACGGTCATAAATTTCGACCGGCGTACCAACCTGTTGAACCACACCCTGCTTCATGATGACAACGCGATCTGCAAGGGTCATCGCCTCGATCTGGTCATGGGTCACATAGATTGTTGTGACAGCCAGTTCGTGAGACAGGTTTTTGATCTGCGCGCGGGTCGAGACACGCAATTTCGCGTCAAGGTTCGACAGGGGCTCATCCATCAAAAAGACGTTGGGTTCGCGCACGATGGCCCTGGCCAAGGCAACACGTTGGCGCTGACCCCCTGAAAGTTCAGCCGGTTTGCGATGCAGAAAATCGTCCAGTTCCACCATGGCACTGGCCCGGCGAACCTTTTCGTCATGGGTTTTGGGGTCAATCCCGCGAACCTTCAGCGGAAAGCGAATGTTTTCGTAGACATTCATGTTCGGATAGAGCGCGTAGCTCTGGAAAACCATGGCCACATCGCGATCTTTGGGTTCGAGATCATTGACCTTGGTCCCATCAACCAGGATGTCGCCTTCGGTCGCATCTTCCAGTCCCGCAATCATGCGCATGGTCGTGGTCTTGCCACAGCCCGAAGGCCCCAGCAGCACCAGAAATTCTTTGTCCGCAATGGTCAGGTCGAAATTCTCCACCCCGACGAAGCTGCCCCAACGCTTGCTGATATTTCGCAGCTGAATTTCGGCCATTCGGATTCCCCTCCCATTGGAATCAGATTTTTGCATACGCATGCAAAAACGTAGACTGGCCCGCAATAATTTGGCAAGATATTTTTGCAATCGTATGCATTTTTACAAACAAGCCTCTGACGGGAAACGAAAAGTTATGAAGAAGACTCAGGACGCCAAAGCTGTGGTCCAGCGATTCCATGCTGAACTGGACGCGCCGGACGCGGATCAGGAGCAAGTCTTGCGCAAATATGCCGGTTCGAATTTTGTCTGGCGCGGGTTTCATCCCTTCAACGAGATGACCAGCCCCAGGCAGGTTGCGACCGAATTCTGGTCGCCCCTGCGGCACAGCCTGACAGCGCTCCAGCGGCGACAGGATATTTTCTTTTCCGGAACCAACCAGATGGACAATTTCGCAACTGTCTGGGTTGTGTCGATGGGGCACCTGATGGGCCTTTTCGACAACGCGTTTTGCGGCATACCGGCGACCGGCAAGATTGCCATGCTGCGTTATTGCGAATTTCACCGTGTCGACGGGGACAAGATCGTTGAGACGGCCATGTATTTTGATCTACCTCACCTGATGGCGCAGGCCGGAGTTATGCCCTTTCCAGAGCAAACCGCCGCCCAATTGGTGCAACCCGGGCCATTGACGCATGACGGTGTGCTGATTGACGCGCAACCTGCGAAGGACGGCAAGGACACTCTGGCCCTGATCAACCGTATGATTGGCGATTTGGGGCAGTGGGACAGCGGCCTGAGCCTGGAAGACGAATTGCGCCAGACCTGGGCCGAGGACATGCTGTGGTGGGGTCCCACCGGGATCGGGGCCACCTACACGATCCAACGCTATGCCAAACAACATTCGGGTCCGTTCCGCGCTGCATTCTCGGACCGATCCAAAACCAAGCACATCGCACGTCTGGCCGAAGGGGCTTATGGTGGTTTCTTTGGCTGGCCCAATTTCACCGCCCGCCTGACTGGTGACTTCATGGGACGGCCCGCCACCGGTAAAGCCGGTGAATTTCGTGTGATCGATATCTATCGCCGCGACCGGGATAAGCTGGCGGAAAACTGGATTTTCATCGACCTGCTGCATTTCTGGAAGTCTCAGGGGCTTGATGTGCTAAAACGGTTGCAGGGCGGAGATGACAAATGATTGACGCCCATCATCACCTCTGGGACCTGGCGATGGTTCATTACCCTTGGCTGATGGCCAAAGGGGTCGAGCGGTTCTTCGGCAATCCCTTTCCGATCCAACGTGACTACCTGTTGCGCGAATTTCGAGCGGATGCAGCCGCGCATGGGGTCTTGGCCTCGGTTCACATACAAGTTGGCGCTGCAGACGGGTTGGCCGAGGCCAAATGGGTTCAATCCGTGGCTGATGCCACACCAGACTGGCCTATGGCGCAGGTGGTGTTTTGTGACCTGACCGCGCCGGATCTGGATGCGCAACTGGATGCATTTCAAACGCTATCGACGGTCAGAGGTGTCCGTCAAATCGTTGGACGCGCGCCCGGCGAAGACGCGTTGACAGGCACCAACGATCTGTTGGACAACCCACGCTTTCTCGAAGGGCTGCGTTTGGCTGGGCAACGAAATTTATCATTTGACCTGCAACTGATCCCCGAGTTGATGGACCAGACCGCACAGGTTTTGGAACAGGCACCGGACACGAAAATCGCCCTGTGTCATGCAGGCAGTCCACATGATCGTACCCGCGCAGGGCTTGTCGACTGGTCAACCAAATTGCACAGCCTGTCGACCTTGCCCCAGGTCACCTGCAAGCTGTCAGGGCTGGGGATGTTCCAGCACAATTGGACAGTCGATGATGTCCGACCAATTATCGAAACCTGTCTGGACCAGTTTGGCCCTGACCGCTGCATGTTCGGATCGAACTTCCCGGTCGACAGCCTGTATTCCGACTATGCAACAGTGTTTCAGACCCACCGGGCAATCGTCCCGCAAGAAATGCATAACATGGTCTTCGAAGAAACAGCTTCGGCATTTTATGAACTCTTAGCTTAGCGTCCTGACCCTAAGCTAAAGCTGCCCTGCCAGTTGATGCATTTCCTTGGCCAAAAGCTGCGCGTCTTTGTCAAACGGATGCTTTTTGTTGGTCACCAAATATTCACGCAGCACCGGGATATCGACCGGCGGATCGACAAAGACCAACTCATCGGACCAACTCATATGGGCCACCAATCTCTCATGTATGGTGGCGACGTTCTGCGTGCCCGCAATATAGCTGGGAAGCACCACAAAGCTTGGCAAAGACGCGGCGACGCGAACATTCGCGGTCTGCCCCTCCAGCCATCGCTCAAAATGGCTTTTGCCATTCTGCAAAAAGAAATTGGTCACGATCATGGAAGAGGCAAAGAAATCCTCAGCGGTAAAGCCGGTTTTCAGCGCCTCATTTTCCTTCCAAAGCACGCATTTAAAGTGGTCATCCAATAGCGGCTCGGCGTTGTAACCTTCCTCGATCGAAAAGTCGGGACCAATCAAGAAATCGACAACACCGCTTTTGAACTGGCGAATGGCTTCGCGCGTATAGGGCATCACCGACAGGGACACATGCGGCGCGATTTTTTCCAGGTGTTTCGAGAGCGCCGACAGAAAAACGGCAGAAATATAGTCGGACGCGATGATCGTAAAACAGCGGTTCAACGTTGCCAGATTGCTGGTCGCCCGCATCCGGGCCAGTGCCCGCAATTGCGTCACCACATCCGGGATCTGCTGTTCCAGCACGCGGCCAAACGCGGTGGAGACCATCGATTGGCCGTCATAGAAAAACAGATCATCGTCAAAATGCTGGCGGGCACGTTTCAATGCGCCGCTCATGGCGGATTGGGTCAGGTTCAGCTCTTCGGCGGCCGCAGTCACACTCCTACGCCGCATCAGCGCTTCGATGGCGACCAGCAGGTTAAGGTCAAGTTTTTCGAGATGCATAAGGGCATCGATAGCATCAATGGCTGTAAGTTTCATTATCAATTTTGCTGATTGCACATTGCGGCTTAGCATTATGGCGGGCCAGTTCTGCGGCCCGCATGGGAGGATACTATGAAAAAACGCGCTGTCTGCGCAGCGGCCTTGTTGGCCTGCGCTTCTGCGGCTTCTGCCGAGAATTTCAACGTGACGATCGCAGCCGGGCATCCGCCCGTCTTTCGCTGGGTCAAGCAATTCCCAGAAGCGTTCCTGCCAAGTGCAACAGCCGCGCTTGAACAGCTGGGCCATGGCCTGACGGCGTCGGAACAATATGGTGGTGCGATTGCCGGCGTGGGCGAAGAGCTTGAGGCGGTCGAGGCCGGGCTTGCTGAACTTGGCGTATGTTCCTCGCTTTTTGATCCGGCAAAACTCGCCGTGCAAAACGTCACCTATTACACCCCATTTGTCAGCGATGATGTGCGGCTGGTTACGGATGTGATCCATGATTTGCACCGCAACGACCCGCGGATGACCGAGGCTTATACTGAAAACAACGTTGTTTATATCGGGTCGCCGACCGCGATTGATGATTACCTTCTGATGACCAACTTTCCCGTCGAAAGCCTGGCCGATCTGGATGGGCGCAAAATTGCCGCCCCCGGCCCGGCGATCAACTGGCTGTCGGGCACTGGCGCAGTCGGCGTGCAAGGCAACCTGACAACCTACTACAACGAATTGCAAACCGGTGTGTATGACGGCGTCATTGTCTTTGCCTCAGCGGCATTTCCCGGCAAACTGTTCGAAGTCGCGCCGCACATCACCCAATTTGGTCTGGGTGCCCAATTTGCCGGGGCCATTTGCGCCAACAAGGATTGGTGGGACGGGCTGGATGCCGATGTTCAGGCCGCGTTTACCGGGGCTGCGGATGACGCAATGGATTGGTATCTCTCCGACCTCGAAGGGTTTGTGACCCTGGCCTATTCCAAAATGCAGGAGGCCGGAGCCTCCGTCACCGCCGCAAGCGATGAGATGCGCGCGGCCTGGGCCAATGGCATGGATAATGCCGCCGCGACTTGGGCCGCAAACCTGGATGGCCAGGGCAAGGGCGGCAGCGATATCATGACGCTTTATATGGACAGGATGCGCGCAGCTGGCGCGACCCCGTTGCGCAATTGGGACCAAGAGTAAGTGCGCCTGTTCTCACGGGCCCTCCGCCTGCTTGATTGGGCCACGCAGGGGGCAAACATTTTGGGCACAGCGCTGATCATCGGCCTGGTCGTGATCATCTGCGTTGACGTGCTCGGGCGTGAAACCCTGGGCGCACCTCTGCCAGGTGTGCCCGAGATGGTGTCCTTGTCGATTGTTGCGATCGTGTTTCTGCAAGTCCCGCAAGCCTTCAAATCCGGCCGCCTAACGCGTTCGGACGGGTTGATCAACTGGTTGCATCAGAACAGCCCGACACTAGCGCGCTGGTTGGAAACCGGGTTCGAGCTTTTGGGGGCGCTTGTCATCGGCACGTTGATCTATGCGCATTGGCCGATCCTAATTCGCTCTATCGAGCGCGGGGATTTCGTCGGCTCTGTCGGCAATGTGACGTTTCCGACCTGGCCGGTGAAACTGGCCATTCTAACGGGGGCGGTGCTTTTGCTGCTTCAGTTTCTGGCCCGCCCCCTGCGGCGCGCGATGGAGGAGGCGCGATGACACCCTTTGACATCGGGATTCTCAGCCTGCTTGCGATGGGTGGACTGGCAATCTGCGGGCTCTACATCCCCATCGCTTTGATCCTGTGTTCCTTTGTCGGCGTCTGGGCCATCAAGGGCAACGCCCTGCTGGCGGCCAAAATGCTGGGGTTGGCGGCGAATGACGCGATTTCCAGCTATTTTTTCGGCGTCGTGCCGGTGTTTGTCCTGATGGGCTTTCTTGTCTCTGAAAGCGGCATGGGCCGCGACGCTTTTGACGTCGCAAATGCCATGTTCAAACGCATCAAAGGCGGTCTGGGCGTTGGCACGATTGCAGCCAATACGATTTTCGCGGCAATCACAGGAATTTCCATCGCATCCGCCGCCGTTTTCACCAAAATCGCTGTGCCTGAACTCCGGCGGCATGGCTATGAAACCCGCTTTTCCGTTGGCGTCGTGGCAGGCAGCTCGGTGCTGGGGATGCTGATCCCCCCGTCTCTGCTGCTGATCCTTTACGGATTGTTGACCGAGCAAAGTATCGGAGACCTCTTTCTGGCGGGGCTCGGTCCGGGGCTTGTTCTGGCTGTGCTTTTTGGGCTCGGCACGATCCTGATGGCGATCTATTCGCCGGGCTTTGTCGGTCGCAATCTTGGTGACTCCGGCGAGACCTATTCTGGAACCGATCTGCTCAACAAAGGCCTGCCCATCGTTGTTCTGATCGGTCTTGTTCTGGGTGGGATCTATGCCGGTTTCTTTACCCCGGTTGAGGCGGGGGCAATCGGAACCGCCGGGGCTTTCCTGATCGGCATCTTGAAACGACGCTTGTCTCTGTCTGCTTTGTGGCGCGTGCTGGTTGAAACCGGCATGATCACGGCGGCCATCTGTTTCTTGCTGATCGCCGCGCAAATGTATTCCCGCATGCTGGCCTTTTCGGGGGTGCCTGCTGGCTTTGGGGCTTATGTTGCCTCCGCTGATCTGACCGTCTTGGGCATACTCCTGTTATATTGCCTTGTGGTGATCCTCTTGGGGATGATCCTCGACAGTGGCTCGATCATGCTGATCCTCGTGCCGTTGATGTTGCCGGTTGTGACGGCCCTGAATGTCGATCTGGTCTGGTTCGGCATCATTACCGTTATTGCAGTGGAAATCGGCCTGCTCACGCCGCCGTTTGGCATATCGGTCTATGTCATCAAAGCTTCGCTGGATGATCCGGAAATCGCGCTCAAGGACATTTTCATCGGCGCTGCGCCCTTTGCCCTGATGATGGTTGTCTGCCTCGCTCTGGTCATCCTGTTCCCGCCCCTCGCAACTGGCCTATTAGGCCGATAGGAAATGCCATGAAACTTGTCGACCTCGCGCGCCCGTTGGAAAACACGGACTATGCCGATCCCCCCGGGCTGGGCCCTCAGATCACCTATATGAACCACGAGCAAACCGCCAATCAGCTGCTTGGGTTTTTCCCTGGTGTCTCGCGTGATCAATTGCCCGGAGGCGAAGGCTGGGCTGTTGAAAGCGTGACCCTGTCCACGCATAACGGCACCCATCTGGATGCGCCCTATCACTTTCACTCGACCATGGATGGCGGAAAGCGCGCCATCACGATTGACGAAGTGCCGCTGGAATGGTGCTGGGGCACGGGAGTCAAGCTCGACTTTCGCCATTTCGACGATGGTTATGTCGCCACGCCAGAGGATGTGGAACAAGAGCTGGATCGCATCGGACATGCACTGTCACCCGGTGATATCGTGTTGGTGAACACCGCGGCAGGCGCGGCCTATGGCGAACCTCATTATGTGGCTACCGGATGCGGGATCGGGCGCGCGGCAACAAATTACCTGTCCGAACGCGGTGTGAAAATAACGGGCACGGATGCCTGGAGCTGGGACGCGCCCTTTGTTCACACCGCCCGGCGGGTGGCAGAAACCGGAGATGCCTCCCTGATCTGGGAAGGGCACCGCGCCGGGATCGACCGCTTGTATATGCATATGGAAAAACTGGGAAATCTGGAAAGCCTGCCCAGCACAGGTTTTGAGGTTATTTGCTTTCCCGTCAGCATCAAGGCCGCAAGCGCCGGATGGTGTCGGCCAGTTGCTGTGCTGAAGGACTGACCATGGCCAAAACCATTATTACCTGCGCCGTCACGGGCGGCATTGCCACGCCAACCATGTCGGACGCCCTACCGGTCACACCCGAAAGCATCGGTGCCTCGGCCAAAGAGGCCGCCGATGCGGGCGCGTCCATCTTGCACCTGCATACGCGCAATCCTAAAAATGGTGCGCCGTCAGGTGCTGTCGAACATTTCGACCCCTTCTTGCCTTCGCTGTTTTCGCAAACCAATGCCGTCCTGAACCTGACCACCGGCGGCTCTCCGGACATGTCCGTCAAGGATCGACTGAAGGCCGCGCAGCATTACGAACCCGAGATGTGTTCGCTTAATATGGGCTCGATCAACTTTGCGCTGCACCCGCTGGCGGATCGCTACACAGACTGGAAAGAGGATTGGGAAGAGCCCTATTTGCGCGGCACCGAAGACAATGTTTTTCGCAACACCTTCAAAGATATCCGCGAGATTGCGACGCTCCTGAGCCCCACAGGTGTTCGTTATGAACATGAATGTTACGATGTCGGCCATCTCTACAATCTGAAATTCTGCCTTGATCAGGGCCTCTTTCAGGCTCCGATCTTTGTACAGTTTGTCATGGGGGTGCTGGGCGGCATTGGGGCGGATATCGACCAATTGCTCCACCTCAAACGAACCGCCGACCGGCTGTTTGGCTCTTCTTATCAGTGGTCGGTTCTGGCGGCTGGCAGCCAGCAAATGCGCCTGGCCGCGGTGGCGGCGCAAATGGGTGGGCATGTGCGGGTCGGGCTTGAGGATTCCCTGTTCATCGAACGTGGAAAACTGGCGCGATCAAACGCAGAGCAAGTCGACAAAATCCGCAAAATCCTGGAACTCCAGGGCAATCAAATCGCCTCCCCCGACGAGGCCCGGGCAATCCTGGGTCTCAAGGGCAAGGCCAATACCCGGATCGGAGCCGAGACATGACCCAAATCGTCACCCGCGCAGCATCCAAACCCGATCTGGCCACCATGCCCCCTTTTCCAAAACCGGTTATCACGCCGGGCGAACCTATCCGCTTTGCCTATGAGGTTATGGCCGAACCGGGGCCTGGTCAGTCCAAACGCGGGGTGATCATCAGCCCGCGCGCCGATTACAGCTCGTGGGAGGTGCTCTGTGACGAAGGCACGGCCATGGGGGGCGATGATGCAGCGCCATCACCTTTGGGTTACCTGATCATGGGGGTGGCCTTTTGTTTGCTGACGCATATCCAGGGCTACCTTCACAAAGCCCCCATGCAGATCGACAAGATCAAGGTCGAGATCCGCGCCGAATATGGCACCCTGCCCCCAGAGCCGGATCAGGGTCAGCAGGGCGCGGGCCAGTGCGACGCTTACACCGCTCATGTGATCATAGACAGCCCTGAACCACCGGAAAAACTGGAAAACCTAATCCGGGTTAGTCGCGATGCCTGCATGGCGATTGCCACTGTCGCCACAGCAGTGCCGACCAGCACGCGTGTTTTCATCAATGGAACAGAGAATGGGGTTGAGGTCTGAATGAGACTTGTCACGCTCGCAAACGAGACCCGCGATGGGCACCTTCATGTGGTCAGCCAGGACGGCAAACGTGCCTTACCAGTTGACGCCGTCAAAACGCTTCAAGAGGCGATGGAGCGGTGGGACGCAATCCTTCCCGACCTCCAAACCCTGTCGCGCGCGGTCGAAGACAGCGGTGAACCTTTTGCGCCAAACCAGGCTCTGGCCCCTTTTCCGCGTGCGGTTCAATGGCTGGATGGGTCTGCCTTTGAGACCCATGCGCTGTTGATCCAACAGGCTTGGGGCATGCCAGTGACGGGCCTGCCCGACCGCCCATTGATGTATCAGGGCCTGTCTGACCGTTTCCTTGCTCCGACACAAACCGCCATCTTCCCCTCTGCTGAGGACGGTATCGACTTCGAAGGTGAATTCGGCGTGATCCTGGGGGACGTTCCCATGGGCACATCTGCAAAGGACGCGCTTCAATATGTCCGCCTCATCGTCCTGATCAATGATTGGAGCCTGCGCGCTCTTGGCCCCATTGAAATGGCCACCGGGTTTGGTTGGTTGCAATGCAAGCCTGCTTGCTCAATCGCACCTTTCGCGGTTACCCCGGATGAGCTGGGCAGCGCTTGGCGTGACGGGCGGGTTGGCCTACCGCTCAACATCCACCGCAATGGCCAGGAGTTTGGGAAAGCAAATGGCGCGCAAATGAAATTCGGTTTTGACGAGCTGATCGCCCATGCCGCCTATTCGCGCGATTTGCCCGCCGGAACGATCCTTGGCTCCGGGACTGTGGCCAATGCAAACTATGCCGAGATGGGTTCAAGTTGCATCGCCGAACGCCGCGCCATCGAATTGATCGAAACCGGAACCAGCGAAACGCCCTTTCTGACCGAAGGTGACCGCGTCACGATGTCCGCGCAGGGGCCGGAGGGCAACGATATTTTCGGCGCGATCGACCAGAGTATTCAACTAGTAAAGGCTACCGGGGTCTAAGCCCGCGCCCGGTGGCAGCACCCCGCCACCGGGCTTTGTTGACAAATCCCAACCGGTTATTCAATCGGCAAAGCCGCCACAAACCCTGCCATTTCGTCCAGATCCTCGCGGCTGATCGGGCAGGCGGCGTTTTGTGACATGGAGAAATTGGCCTCGCTCTTCATCGCCTCGGCGATCTCTGCGGCGTTTAGGTCTTTGCAGCTTTCAGGCAGGGCGCGGGCGATGCCGATTTCGCGCATGAATGCGGCAAAGACCTCGGGCAAGGCCGCGGCCTCCTCTGCGCCGCCCATCGCCAAGGATGCGGCAGCATAAAGATCAGCCCCCTCAGCGCGCTGGACCAGCCAAGGCAAGGACACTTCAAGCGCAAGCCCCGTGGCGCGCCCATGATGGATCGGGGCCAGAGAGCCAAGCGCATGGCTGATATTATGGCCCATATGCGTATTACAATTATGCAGCGCCAGACCGGCCAGCATGCTGGCCCACAAGACGCGGCCTCGCACCTCGATATCGCTGCCATCCGCCACGGCGCGCGGCAGATCCTTGGACAGGATGCGCAGGGCCTCCAAACCATAAAGCACACCTGCCGGGCTGGTGGTCTTGGCGGTTGCGCCCTCTAGGGCGTGGGCCACGGCGTCGATCCCGGTCCAGGCGGTCAAGAAGGGCGGCAAGCTCAGCGTCAGTTCCGGGTCCAGCACCGCCTGGGCAAAGGCCAGCTCTTCGCCCCAATACCAGTTCTTGACGCCCTCGGGGGTGGAAACGATTGAGGTGCGCGTGACCTCGGACCCGGTGCCAGCGGTGGTGGGGATCGCAATGGAGGGCAGCCGATCTTTGGGCAAGGGTTTGGCCGCCAAGGCGTAATAGCGCGCGGGTTTGTCCGCCTTGGCGATGGTCGCAACCAACTTGGCCGTGTCCATCGCAGCGCCGCCGCCCAAGCCAATAACACATTGTGCCCCGGCATCCCGGGCACGGGCGCATAGATCGTCAACAAGGGTTTCCTTGGGCTCGCCCGCAACTTCAGCGGCGACCACTTGCTCGATCCCCCCGGCATCCAGCCCTGCGGTCAGCTTGTCCACGACACCGAACTCCACCAGTGCAGCGTCGCAAACCACTAAAACAGGGCCGCCGCCCAGACCTGTCACCAGATCCGCCACCTTTTTGATGCGCCCAGCTCCGAAGGTTACCGGTGGCGTCTTGCCCATATTGAAAGTCTGCATAGCGTCCCCCCTGTTAACGTCCTGAAAAAGTCTTGTTCGATTATTTGTGTCGCCCAGCCTGGCCAGAAACACGCCCGTCTGCGACAACAGTTGTCGCGATCCGCGCCGCGCACCAGCGCAATCGGATTAAAACGCTCAGGACGTTACGTAACCACGGCGCCCGGCCATAGGGTCAGGAAACAATTGAGGGCAGCAGGCCCCTAAAACCCGCCTGCCTGAACAAACAGCGTCAGGCTGAGCCAAAGGACCAGGCCGCCGACCAGCACCTGCACCACCGGCACCACCAGTTGCAGCGTGCCGAACCGGCCTGCCGACAAAAAGGTCATGGTCCGCGCGGCCACGCTGGACACGGCCACAACGCTGGTGAACAGCGCCGTACCCAGCCCCATGATCATCGCCGCTGCTGCGCCGATCCAAAACAGCTGCATTTGCCAGGCAATGACCAGCAGGAAAATCGCCCCGGTACAGGGACGGATGGCGATACTGCCCACCAGGGCAACCGTGTCCCGCCAGGATGTCAGATTGCTGACCTGGGCCAGCGTCGGGCCATGCGCATGACCGCAGTCACACGCCTCCTCCGGGTCGGCAAACATCCGAAAGGACCCGCTGGTGACACCGCCCTGCCCGCCTGATTTTCGCGTAAATTCCTGCGCCAGTCGCAAGCCGAATTGCGGCATGAAAGCTTCGGAATGTGTCCCCACGGCTTCCAACGATACCGGCGCGCTTGGGCCCTTTGGCGCAACTTTCAACTGGCCGCGCAACAACCGCGCCCCGCGCCAGATCATAAACCCGCCAACCGCCGCAATCGCCAAATAGCTGGCCGGGGCCAGAATGGTTTCGGCTAGGTTGGTCATGCTGCGGGCCGAGACATCCAAAAGCCAGAACCCACCATAAACGATGATAATCGCCCAGATTGATTGCGCCAGGCTTGAAACCACCGACAGCGACAAAAGCCGCCGCGCGCTGACCGAGGTGCTCAGCCCCACCCCACCGATCAGCGCCTTGCCATGGCCGGGCCCGACCGCATGGAAAAACCCATAGGCCCCCGCCGCGACGAACAGGGCCAACATGGCCCCCAGATCTCCGGCACGAATGGCGCGAATGGCTCCGGCCATCTGGCCCTGAACCGCGCGCTGATTGTCCCGCGCCCATTGCGCAATCGCCTGTGCATCAACCAGCGCATAGACCGCCAAACCGGCCCCGACCAAGACCAAAAGCACCAGGATCAATCGCATGTGACGCTAATCCTATCCGCAAAATAGGACCCGACATTTTCAATATCCGATGTTTCCTCGCGGCTGAGCTTGGCCAGCACATCCAGCAAGGCGCGATCTTGGCTGTTTGGGTCAAACAAAGCGACCTTGGCCGTGCATCCCTCAGCCGCGCCAATCAGTTTTGGCGCTTCTGTCAGACTGAAATCAAAGAAATAGGTGGATTCATAGAACGCCACGTCTACCGCGTCCCCCACCGCGGAAATCGGCGTTTCAAGACGGCGGGTAAAGCGCATGTGCAGCCGCCCATCGACAACATCGACTCGGGTGTTCTCTGGCCAGGCCAAAACCTGCATGGCCCCGCCCGCGCCCAAATGGGCCGAGCCATCAAAATCCGGGGGAAATTCGGCAAGCCGGCGCTGCAACTCCTGACGGTCAGCCTCATCCAGCCCGCCATCAGCGTTCAGCATCATCTCATTTTCGGCCAGCATGTAGAGCGTTTCAAACGGATCATAGATCCAGGTGATTTCCAACGCTTCCAACTGCCGATCCGGCCCAAAGCGGAAATCGACCCCGCCGTCAATGAACACATGCGGATGGGCCAAGGCGGGGGTCGAAAACCCGACCGCCGCCACCAGAGTGGCAAGCGCGGAACAGCAATGTTTAGTGATCCGGCCCAAAGCCGCCCCAAATGATATGCCTGTCCGCGCCTGCTGATTCATTAGGGCTGATATGGCAAAGACGAATGGTGCAGCACAATGCGCAACACGCCGTCCTCGTCCTTTTTGTAGCCAAAGCTTTTGTCGACCTGGGTCATTGCACCCTCAGCATTAAAGAGCTTGAAACCGCCCGCCCACAACGCAATGTCACCGTCGATAAAGCTGGTCGCCGTGATGTGCTCCCACTTGACCCAGCCCAATCGTCCGAAACCTTGGTCATTGGGGTATGTCGGCTCTTCGCCAATATAATACGCCAATGCACCCTCAAAAGTCGGCCGGAATGTTTGGTCACCGCTTGCAAGGGTTGGTTTAAACAGAACAGGGCCCAGATCAAAGCCGTAAACCTCGGTCAAAAACTTTTTGGCAGTGTCTCGGGCTGCGTCAATGCCGCTCTCTTTGTCGGCTTTTGAAATTGCAACCAACCCAGCTCCCCAAATGTCGCGGGCTGCCGTCATCTCTGCTTCGGTAATGGGCATTGTCGTGTCCTTTCCAGTTTTGAGCGCGTTGACAGGCTATTTGGCGTCAACCGCCCCTTTAGGCAAGGCATGCTGGCGATAACAGTTGGCGAAAATCGATTTTTCTCACCAAACTATAGATAATTTCAGGGATTTTATCGGAAAAATGGCAAAGGCACTCCTTGTTCCTCATTTGGATCAGACTCTGAGAGAGTTATATTATAACAGAAATTCCTCACAAGAACGGTCCGCTTATCCGGCAGAATTCCGCCCTTGGCCGCTCACTCTCCCAAGATATCTGCAACCAGGGCGGTCCAAAGCTCTGTGACCACCGGGACAAGCGCATCTGGAAAATCATAGTCCGGATTGTGCAATTGCGGCTGGTCAATCCCCGAGCCGATGAAAAGCAGCGCTGCCTGCGCACCATCTTCTCCAAAGCGTCCAAAATCTTCGGACCAGCGCATGGGTGCCTGCATCTCTTGGCTGTCCATCCCGAGATCGACCAAAACACGGCGCGCCACCGCCATGGCAGCTCTGTCATTTTCCACCGCATGGAACACATCATGCCAAGAGGTCCTGACCTGCAGCTCCCCCTGTGACTTGGTCAGTGCCGCCTCAGCCTCTGAGATCATCACCCCCATTCGCGCATTGGTCATCGAGCGCAAGGTGACCCGCAGCTCGCCCAAAGCCGGGGCAATGCCGAAACAGGCCTCGCCCAACCGGGCATGGGTTAGGGTCGACAAGGCAAAATTATCGTCGCCAATCTGCCCCTCCCCCAAGGCGGGCAGGGCCACCATCAGATCCGCCATGGCAGGCCCCGGCGACAGCCCGTCTTCGGGGGCCGCCGCGTGCGAGCTTTTGCCCTCCAAATTGATCTGCAACCCACGCGAGGCGCAATTGGCAACCGCATCGCGCAACCCGACCTGTCCCAAGGGCCAGCCGGGCACATTATGATAGGCAAAGGCAAAATCAGGCCGGATCTCGGGCCAGCGCGGATCGTCAATCACCGCCTGTGCGCCCGCCCCGGTTTCCTCAGCTGGTTGGAACAGCAAGATCACCCGCCCGCGTTTGGGCCGTTTGGCCAGCCCCATCGCCACCCCAAGCAGCGACACCATATGCCCATCATGCCCGCAAAGATGCCCCTTGCCCGCAACCTCAGACCGATAGGGCAGGTCCGAAATCTCCTGTATCGGCAACCCGTCCAACTCACATCGCAGCAAAACAGTCGGGCCATCCCCTGCCCCACGAAACTCCGCCGCAACGCCATGACCACCCAACCCCTGCCAGATCCGATCCGCCCCAAGCTCCTCCAGCTCCGCCACCATCCGCGCCGCCGTCGCGCGCTCCTCACCCGAAATTTCCGGGCGGCGATGCAACGTGTGGCGCAGCTGGGTGAGGTAAGTGATCTGATCTGCGGTCAATTTGTGCATGGAGAAGTCCCGGATACTGTGCACCTCGCAGCCTAGGATCTGCTGCGCGTGATCCGCAAGCCCCTGGAGAGACCGAGGTTCACGCCCGACCCGAGGGTGCGATCCTGTTTGGCGCCCGCCAACAATTTTGAACACGCGTGATTTGCCGACTCAGACCAACCGCGCTAGTTTACACAACATCCTGCGGTCCCCGACACCATGAGAGGCAAATATATGACCAAATTCACGCATCTCATCAAACTCAGCGTCGGCTCGGAAAGCGTGGACACCCTGGCAGACTGGCAAAGGCAACGTGCGGCCGAGCTGCCAGATGGCCTGCCCCGCCATGTCACCCGCATGTGGCCCAAACGCGAGGCCGAGATCCTCGCCGGTGGCTCGATCTATTGGGTGATCAAAGGCGTGATCCAATGCCGCCAGCGCGTCTTGCGACTGGACGAGGTCATCGGCGAAGACGGCATTCGCCGCTGCGCCATTATCCTCGACCCCGAGATCATTCGCACCACCACCGCCCAACGCCGCCCGTTTCAGGGCTGGCGTTACCTCTCGCCCGCTGACGCCCCGCCCGATCTCAGCAGCTCAGCCCGTCATGAAGAGCCCCTTCCCGCCGAACTGGCCGGAGCCTTGGCCGAGATTGGGGTGATCTAGAGCTCATCTTTGTCCGGCGTCAAAGCCCGCTAACCCCAAACCCTCTAAAATACCGCGTGGAAACACGCTTTGGAGAGGAAAGAGGGGAAGCATGAAACGCATTTTGATGGGGGCCGTGCTGAGCATGGCGGCGACACTGGCGCAGGCAGATGAGCTGATCGGCAGCTATGTCGCCTATATCGGGCAGGATGATCTCTACAATTCCCGCGGTGCGCGGCTGACGGAGCCGTGGCAAGTGCTGCGTCAGGACCGCGCCAATTACCACCGTTTTGGCATCAGCCAGGCGGGTGATGAATGGGATCCGTTCTTTGGCAGCATGGAAAATCGCGGCATTATGGAGCGGATGATCATGAATGGTTCGATCGAACCCTCTGCTGCGCGCATTCTGGTCAATGGCGGCGCGACGGTTTTTGTGCGCATCTATGGCAGCGGCGGGCGCGGTCGCTATGTGAATGTGCGTGTGGTGCACTGAGCCTAGCCCTGCCCCTTGCCGCGCAGCAAATACCAAAGACAGGCCGGGATCTCGCGCAGCCAGGATTTAATCACACGGTGCCAGGCTGTCCCGGCCATTGCGGGGCAGCTTGCCCGAGCCCTAATGCCCAGACGTCGCGCCACCAACTTGGCACGGGGCGCATGATAGCGGTCGGTCACGATGACGGCGGTTTCAAACCCGTTCGCAGCCATCATCGCCTTGGAAAACCTTAGGTTCTCCTCGGTGGTGGAGGCTTGATCTTCTTGCAGGATTGCCGGTGCCGGAACCCCGGCCTCTCGACATAGGCGCGCGATCACCTCCGCCTCGCTCGGAGGGTACTGCCCCAGCCCGCCAGAGCCGATAATCGTGCCAACCTCACCTGCCTGGTACAGTTTGGCGGCGTACAAGGCGCGGCGGCGCAGGGTCGGCGAGGGCCGACCATCGGGCCAGACCGCCGCCCCAAGCACAATGGCCACCGGCCGCTTATTCAAATCCTCTTCCATATCCGCAGATAAACACAGCATCTGTGCATTGCCCATCCTCACCCTAGCAATCTGCGCGGACCGGGTTAGGTTAGCGCTCAAAGGAAAGGGAAACGCAGATGACCGAAGAGTATACCCCACCCAAGGTCTGGACCTGGGACAAGGAAAATGGCGGCCAATGGGCGTCGCTGAACCGCCCCATCGCCGGGGCCACCCATGACAAAGAGCTGCCCCGTGGTGAGCACAAGTTGCAACTGCACTCGTTGGCGACTCCGAACGGCGTCAAAGTCACCGTGATGCTCGAAGAACTGCTCGAAGCCGGACATGACGCGGAATACGATGCCTGGCTGATCAATATCGGCGAAGGCGACCAGTTTGGCTCGGGCTTTGTAGATGTCAATCCAAACTCCAAGATCCCGGCCCTGTTGGATTATTCCGGTGACGAACCGGTGCGTGTGTTTGAAAGCGCCGCGATCCTGATGCATTTGGCTGAAAAGTTCGACGCCTTTCTGGGCAAGCCGGAAAATCGCGCCGAAATGCTCAGCTGGCTGTTCTGGCAGATGGGTAGCGCGCCTTATCTGGGCGGCGGTTTTGGCCATTTCTACGCCTATGCGCCCTACCCGATGGAATACCCGATCAACCGCTTTGCGATGGAAGTGAAGCGTCAGCTGGATGTGCTGGACAAGCAATTGGCCAAGAACACATTCATCTCGGGTGAGGATTACACCATTGCTGATATCGCCATTTTCCCGTGGTATGGCAATCTGGTGATCGGCAACCAGTATAATGCGGCAGAGTTCCTGCAGGTGCACGAATACGAAAACGTGATCCGCTGGGCGAATGAGATTGCGGCACGTCCTGCGGTACAGCGGGGCCGTATGGTCAATAAGAGCTGGGGCGAAGAGCATGAGCAGCTGCGCGAGCGTCACTCGGCGGCAGATTTCGATGCCCGGAAGGAAAAAGCGCCCGCGGAGTAACGGGCAAAGATCCTGTTGGCAAAAATTTCGTCAACGGAGTTGCCGGGGGCTTTGCCCCCGGACCCCCAGGATATTTTTGGCCCAAAGAAACCTAGGGTCAGATGGTTCCGCTCAGACGCTCAGTTTATCGCGCAAAGCGTCCAAGGCGACGCGATCTGCGCCTTCTGGCTTTGCAACCCGGCTGCGAAACAGGGTCGCTTGTGAGCGCAGAACCGGCTCTTCCTCAAGGATCTTGAGGTGGTTGGCGCGCAGGGTTTCACCGGATGAGGTGATGTCAGCCACCGCTTCCGAGGTCAGGTTCTTGATCGTGCCTTCGGTTGCCCCCTGACTGTCCACCAATTGGTAATCGGCCACACCCGCGTGATGCAGATATTGCCGCACCAGGCGGTGGTATTTCGTGGCAATGCGCATGCGGAACCCGTGGGCTTCACGAAAGGCCGCCGCCGCCGCATCGAGATCATCCAGCGTGTTCACATCCACCCAGCAATTGGGCACGGCCAGGATCAGATCCGCATGGCCAAAGCCGAGCTCGGCCAAAGGTTCAACCTTTTGATCCCATTGCACCAGCTTTTCCTGGATCAGATCCATCCCGGTCACGCCCAGATGGATATGGCCCGCCGCCAGCTCACGCGGGATTTCCCCGGCTGAGAGCAGCACCAGTTCGACGCCATCGACCCCGTCAACAGCCCCGGCATATTCGCGATCCGACCCGGTGCGTTTCAGCCCGACACCGCGCGCGCCAAACCAGTCAAAAGTCTTTTCCATCAGCCGCCCCTTGGACGGCACCCCCAGTTTGAGGCTCATGACCGCCCCTCCAGATCAAGCAGAACACCCGGGCGGATCACGCCGCCAACAGCCGGGATTTCCCGGCCCTGCCCGAGATGGCGGGTCAGAGCGTCATAGCGCCCGCCCGTCGCCACCGGCGGCGTTCCCAATTGGTTGGACAGGAAGCCAAAGACAAACCCGTCATAATATTCCATCGAGCTGCGGCCATAGCTGGCCTCGAAATCAAGCTGCTCAACTGCCACACCCCGTGCCGCCAAGGCCTCGCAGCGGCGGGCAAACCGTTCGACCGCGCCGGAAATGGCGGGCAGGTCGACGGCGATGTCGCGCAGATGTTCTAGGGCAAAACTGCAAGTCTCGCTGACTTTGAGGATCGCCTCGATCAGCTCCACCTGGCCTTTGGACAGATGTGGTTCCTCGGCGTCGGTGCGCAGAACCGCGATGCGCTCGGCAATTTCCGCCTCGGAGCGCAGGCCGATTTGCGGCCCGCGATCCGCCATCGGATCCGCCGAGGCCAGCAAAGCCGCGCGCGAGGGCGGCACCGGGGCGCGACCCGAAAACCGATCCAGCAAAGCGCGGAACCGGCGCGGACGCCAGATATGGCGCATCAACGCCTTGCGCCGCCGCTCGGACGTGTCCAACCCCTGCACAGCCGCCGTCAGAATGCCGATATCGCCGGTCACAGCGCGCAAGCCATGCGGGGCCAGCACCTGTTGGAACAGGGCAAAGACCTCGGCATCCGCCGCCTCTGGGTCTTCGCGGTCAAAGACCTCATAGCCCACCTGAACATATTCCGAGGCGCGTTCGGGATGCTCTTCCTGACGGCGGAACACCGCACCGCTATAGGTATAGCGCGCCGGTTCTGCCCCCTCATCCATATGTTTCTGCACCACCGGCACGGTAAAATCCGGGCGCAGCATCACCTCGCCCCGCGCCGGGTCCGAGGACATATAGGCGCGGGTGCGCACGTCTTCGCCATAAAGGTCTAGAAAAATTTCAGCCGGAAGCAGGATGTCGCAATCGACCACCTCAGCCCCCGCCGCCTCAAAGGCAGCGCGCAATGCAGCGGCCTTGGCGTTGATCTGTTTCAGGCTCATGCGTGCAGGTCCAGGATCTCGCGCACCTTGGCGACCAGTTCGCCGCGCGGCACTTCGTATTGGCTTGGGCGCTCTTTCCATTCCTCCAGCGTGGCATTCTCAGCAATCTGAGCGCCAAGGATCAGGTCCTTGATCTGCACCACCCCATTGGCATGTTCATCGCCACCCTCGATCACCGCAACCGGGCTTTGGCGTTTATCTGCATATTTCAGCTGATTGCCAAAGTTCTTGGGGTTGCCCAGATAGACCTCGGCGCGAATACCGGCATTGCGCAGCTCGGCCACCATGCTCTGGTAATCGGCCATGCGGTCCTTATCCATGACCGTGACAACCACCGGCCCGGTGACCTTGCCACCAATACGGCCCTTTTCGCGCAGGGCCGCCAGCAGACGGTCAACACCAATCGAAACCCCCGTCGCAGGCACCGCCTGCCCGGTAAAGCGCTTGACCAGATCGTCATAACGCCCGCCCCCCGAGACCGAGCCAAACTGACGTTTGCGCCCCTTCTCATCGAGGATTTCAAAGGTCAGCTCGGCCTCAAACACCGGCCCGGTGTAATAGCCCAACCCGCGCACGACACTCGGATCGATCTCGATCCTGTCCGACCCGTAATTCTGGGCGGCCAAAAGATTGCCAATCTTTTCCAGCTCAGCCACGCCTTCCGCGCCAATGGCGGATGATCCAATTGCGTCGCGCAAATTGGCAAAGGTCTTGGCGACATCGGCATCTTTCGAGGTCAAAAACGCAATCACCGGCTCTGCCTGATCTTCGCTCAGCCCGACACCGTCGATGTAAGCGCCCGAAGCATCCAACCGCCCCTTGCCGAGCAGCTCGCGCACACCAGCCTCTCCGACCTTGTCGAACTTGTCGATGGTGCGCAGCACATCGGCGGCCTGAGCCTCATCGGTGACGCCCATCGCCTCCAACACGCCGTTCAACACCTTGCGGTTGTTCACCCGCACGACATAGTCACCGCGTGGAATGCCCACACGCTCCAGCGTGTCCGACAGCATCGCACAAATCTCGGCATCGGCGGCGACATTGGCCGCGCCAACCGTATCCGCATCACACTGATAAAACTGACGATAACGCCCCGGCCCCGGCTTTTCATTGCGCCAGACCGGCCCCATGGCATAGCGGCGATAGGGCAACGGCAGGTCGTTGCGATACTGCGCATAAACGCGGGCCAAAGGCGCGGTCAAATCATAGCGCAACGCCATCCAGGCATCATCTTCGTCCTGCCAGGCAAACACACCCTCATTTGGGCGGTCGACATCGGGCAGGAACTTGCCCAGCGCTTCAACCGTCTCAACAGCCGAGCTTTCCAGCGCATCAAACCCGTATTGATGGTAGACCTCGGCAATCGTTTTCAGCATATGGGCGCGCTCGGTGACTTCTGTCCCGAAATAGTCGCGGAACCCCTTGGGCGTCTGGGCCTTGGGGCGTGGTGCTTTTTTCACTTTTGCCATTGTCTCATCCGGCTTGATAAATCCGATGCGCCCCCTCTACCTGCCCCGATGGCTCGGGGCAAGCAAACAGGGGGATTTCAGCCTTTGCGGCTGAGTTTCCAATGCACGATCAACGCACCGACGCAGGCAAAAACAATACTTGCCAGCAGAATGTCGAGCGCCAGCGTCGTGCCGGTGCTCCAGATTTGGTTTTTCAGCAGGACCAGCAAGCAAGCCAGGCACACACAGATCAAGAAGGCAGTTTTCATCTCCAAACCCTTTCGGACAAAGTTGCGATGCCCTCATTGGAGCGGTCTGTCAGCCTATAAGCATTGGCAGCGGTCGCTCCCTTGGGGCGAAAGCCACCAAAGCAGTTCATCCTATTGAAACGAATCAAGAAAACACTGAGCCAATTCAACCCAGATCAACTATAGCCTATTATATATTTTAAAATTATGCATATTTTACAGAGGTATAGCCGATTATATCTTTTGCTCTTTGTGAAATAGGCTATTCGACGCTAGAATGCGTCAACATGATCTATGCAACACTTGAAAGACGTACAACCACGTAGACTGCGCCACCATAGCTAAGTGCGCATTATACTAGGCCGCGCAAAGCTAGAAAGGCTCCCAAGATGGCACATGACGGCGTTCCCGCCGATTCCCTGCGCCAAGACGTCAAAGAGTTGGTAAACCAGCTCGATTCCTGTGTTATGCCTCTACGTCGCTTTGTGGACGATTATCATGCCGCCGGTTGCCCTGCGGCTCTTGAGCGTGACTATAACAATGTCCTGCAAACAATTCAAATCCTTAACGAAACCATTCCTGTCAATCAGCAAAATGTGACCGATCAAACACAGAAGATCCCTCCTGCGCCGACCTCCCCTCCGCCTGCTGACAAAGCCAAAACAGCAAAGAAAGACGCCAAGATCGCCGCCTTTGTAATCTTGTTTCCTGTCGCTTTCCGTCAGGAACAGAAGCGGTCGATCAGCCAGGACCAGATTTTCGATCTGCTTTGCAAGTTCGATCCCACGCAGCGCGACAAGCGACCCAGCTTTACCGCCAAACTGGCCAATTACCGCAAGCCGCCGAAAAAATTCCTGTACTGGGTTGATGTCGAGGACATCCACATCAGCGAGCCGGGGTTGGTGGAACTCAGGCGGCTTTACGCAATTGTGCGCGAAAAAGGCGGCAACTTCGAAGAGGCGCGGCGGCTCCTCGAAAAATTTGCTGGAACCAGGCTTGAAGACATGACCAGCCTTGCCGCATAGCATGTGCAGGCAATCCCAAAGGGCATATCATGACCGACACCACCCATCTCGAAGAACGTATCGCCCATTTGCTACGGGTGGTGGATGATCTCTCGGACACCGTGGTGCGGCAGGATAAAGAGCTTAAGGTGCTTTCAGATCGGGTGCTGATGTTAATGCAGCGCGAGGCTGAACGGGAAGCCGAGGGCGGCGGTGGCATTGTCATCGGAGATGAACGCCCGCCGCATTGGTAGGGCCTTAGCCCCGCCCCAAAGGTCAGGATTTGATATCCATCGCCTCCAACTGCCCGTCATGCAGCAGGAAATTCTTCCAGCGCGGGCTGCCGCCAAAGCGTTCGTAAACGGTGACAAACACGGTGGTTTTCGCCAGCTTGCTCATTTTGGAGCCACAGGGCTTGCCCTTGCCCACGCGACAAATCCGCGATTTTACCCGCTCATAGGCATCATCCGTGCTCGAGGTCGACACAGCCTTGCGCGCGGTGCCATAATGGATCGCCTCATAGGTCTCAGGCGAGGCAAACAGCACCAAAGCCGCCGTAAAGACCCGCGCGCAGCCATCGTCAAACCCGGTCAGATAAAAGCTGCGCTGCCCGGTGCCGCCCGGCGCGCTGTCATAAAGGGTATAGCCCCGGCCCTTATCCGGCCATTGATCCACCTTGCTGCCCAGCTGCGATTTCGGCACCTTGCAGACCCGCGCGATCTGACCATAGGGCAGCGAGGTGCCCATCGCCACTTGCTGATAATCTGGATCACCGGGTTTCGGAGCATTGGCAGATTTGCGTTTCTTGGGGGTGCTGTCCGAGGACGACCCGCCGCCCAACCGGAACAAACCACGGCGTTTCTTGGGGGTCTCCGGTTCGACCGGGGCCACAAGGGCTGCGACTTGCACGGGTTCTTCTGCTTCAGGTACCCCCTCTGGAGCATCACCAGTATCCGCCACCTCCAGGACAGGCTCCTCGCTCGCGACGTCAATCTCAGCCTCAACCGGTGCGCTTTCCTTGGCTTTTTCGGCGCGACGCCCCAGGAACCCCAGCAAGCCACCGCGCGGTTTGTCTTCGGCCACCGGCTCCGGGCGCGCCTCGCCGATGACATCGGCAATGGCCGCATCCACCGGATCTGCCAGCGCATCCGCCTGCCCAGCCGCCGGGTTGACCTCAACATCCTGCAATTTGGGAACGTCCCTTAACGGATCGCCACAGCCCGCCAATACGGTTGCAACCGCCAAAGACAATAATACGCGCTGCATCAACGCCCCCTTTATTCCCACCGGGACGTCTTAGCCCAATCCGCCCCCTCGCGTCCACAAACCCAATGGATAGGGTGGCAAGATTTCGCGAGACAGGTCTCCGAGAATTCGGAACCGCAATTTTATGGCCCCGGATTGCTTGCAATCCGGTTCTCACCCGACCCCGCCCCCAGGGCGGGTGCGAAATCTCTTCCGTAAATGTACCCTACGGCGTTTTACAAATTTAGGGCAATCGCCACCCCGGATAGCCCGCCCCGGTCTCGGGTGCGAACCTCTGTCGCTCTGCTAATCTTGCGCGCGCCGGTTAAAACTCCTCGACCGCCAGCACACCATCCAGCGATTTCACCGCGCCGCGGGTTTCGGGCGTCACAGGAAAGGCCTGTTTCAGGTCCAGCTCCACCTCTCCCGGCAACCCGTGATCGTTCAGGCAAATATGCACCGGGCCGCGCTGTGCCTTTGGCATCTGCTCTTTGGCGCGCCCAAGCACCGAGGCGATCTGCTGCAAGGCCATGGCGTTTTCGACAAAAATCCGCATCCCCGCGACGGTGTTGCCGCTGACCGCATTCTCAACCGGCATCACCGAACGGCCCAGCAATTTCAGCTGGTCACTTTCCATCGTTGCCTCCACCGTGATCACCACCTTGGACCCGGTATCAAGGTATTCCCGTGATTTTTCCAAAGCTTCCGAGAACAGCGTCACCTCATAGGCCCCGGTCGGGTCGCTGAGCTGAGCAAAGGCAAAGCGGTTGCCCCGCGCGGATTTGCGTTCCTGCCGTCCAGCAACAACCCCCGCCAGCTTGGCCACCAGCGGCGCGCCTTCGGCCTTGGCCGTCACCTCGTCCAAGGTCATCACATCCGAGCGTTTCAGCGCCACCATATAGTCATCCAGCGGATGGCCCGACAGGTAGAACCCAATCGCCTTGAACTCCTCGGCCAAACGCTCAGCAGGCAGCCAATCGGGCACCGGCGACATGCGCGGCTCGGGCAGGTCATCCCCGGCCTCGCCAAACAGCGACACCTGCGCCGAGGCGCGTTGTTCATGGATCGCGGTCGAATAGGCCACCAGCGCATCCAGACTGTCAAACACCCGGCGGCGGTTGCTGTCGAGAATATCAAAGGCCCCGGCCCGCGCCATCATCTCTAGCGGGCGCTTGCCAACTTTCTTCAATTCCACCCGGCGGGCAAAATCAAAGAGCGAAACAAATTGCTGGTCGCCTCTCGCCTCAGACACCAGATTCATCGCCTCGACGCCTACATTCTTCAACGCGCCCAGCGCATAGACCAGCTCTCTGTTCACCACATCAAACGTCGCCAAAGACCGGTTCACACAAGGCGGCACATAGGGCAGTTTCAACCCCTTGCGGACCTCTTCGAAATAGATCGCCAGCTTGTCCGTCAGGTGAATATCGCAGTTCATCACCCCGGCCATGAACTCCACCGGATGGTTCGCCTTCAGCCACCCCGTTTGATAGGACACAACCGCATAGGCCGCCGCGTGGGATTTGTTAAAGCCGTAATTCGCGAACTTCTCCAAGAGGTCAAAGACCTCCGAGGCCTTCTTGGCATCCACGCCATTCTCTCCCGCGCCCTTTTCGAACTTGGGCCGCTCGGCATCCATCGCCTCTTTGATCTTTTTACCCATGGCGCGGCGCAACAGGTCCGCCCCACCCAGACTATACCCGGCCATGACCTGGGCAATCTGCATAACCTGTTCCTGATAAACGATAATTCCCTGCGTTTCTTCAAGGATGTGGTCAATCAGCGGATGGACCGAGGTGATCTCCTTCAGCCCGTTTTTCACCTCACAATAGGTTGGAATATTCTCCATCGGGCCGGGACGATACAGAGCCACAAGCGCAACAATATCCTCGATACAGGTCGGCTTCATCCGCTTCAGCGCGTCCATCATCCCGGTGGATTCCACCTGGAACACCGCCACGGTTTTCGCCGCTGAATAGAGCTTATAAGTTGCCTCATCATCCAGCGGGATGGCGTTGATCTGGTTCTCGGCCCCTTCGGCAGGTTCATAAAGCTGCGCGCCATCCGCAGCCGTGTGCAGATCCCGCCCGGATTTGAAAATCAAATCCATGGCGTTCTGGATCACCGTCAGCGTCTTCAAACCCAGAAAGTCGAACTTGACCAGCCCGGCCTGTTCCACCCATTTCATATTGAACTGGGTTGCGGGCATGTCGGATCGCGGATCGCGATAGAGCGGCACCAGCTCATCTGTGGGCCGATCCGCAATCACCACCCCCGCCGCGTGGGTCCCGGCGGATCGCAGCAGCCCCTCAACCTGCATCCCGTATTTCAGCAGCCGGTCAACAACCTCTTCGTTCTTCGCCTCATCGCGCAGCCGTTCCTCTTGCTGCAAGGCTTGCTCAATCGACACCGGTTTGACCCCCTCAACCGGGATCATCTTGGACAGGCGATCCACCTGCCCATAGGGCATCTGCAAAACCCGCCCCATATCGCGCACCGCCGCCTTGGACAAAAGCGCCCCAAAGGTGATGATCTGCCCAACCCGATCCGCGCCATATTTGTCCTGCACATATTTGATCACCTCCTCGCGGCGATCCATGCAAAAGTCGATGTCGAAATCCGGCATCGACACCCGTTCCGGATTCAAAAACCGTTCAAACAGAAGGCTGTAGCGCAAAGGATCAAGGTCGGTGATCGTCAGCGCATAAGCCACAAGCGACCCCGCACCGGACCCCCGCCCCGGCCCAACCGGAATGTCATTATCCTTGGCCCATTGGATAAAATCCGCAACGATCAGAAAGTAGCCGGGGAACCCCATGCCCTCGATGATGCCCAGCTCAAAATCCAGCCGCTCCTGATACTCTTCCACGCTCGCCGCATGTGGGATCACCGCCAAACGTTTCTGCAACCCCTCATTGGCGATGCGGCGCAGCTCGGCCACCTCATCATCGGCAAATTTCGGCAGGATCGGATCACGGCGATAAGCCATAAAGGCACAGCGCTTGGCAATCTCAACTGTGTTCTCCAGCGCCTCAGGCAGATCCGCAAACAGCACCGCCATCTCCTGCGGCGTCTTCATGTAATGCTGCGGGGTCAAACGGCGGCGCGGCTCAATCTGATCCACATAGGCCCCTTCGGCGATACAGATCATCGCATCATGGGCCTCATACATCTCGGCCTTGGGGAAATAGACATCATTGGTCGCGACCAAGGGCAAATCCATCCCATAGGCCATCTCGATGAAGCCGCGCTCAGACAGCCGTTCAGCCTCGGGTTTGCTGCCATCCTCCTCCGGATGACGCTGCAATTCCACATAAAGCCGGTCGCCAAAGATCCCCTTCAGCCGGGTCATCAAGCCCTCGGCCTTCTCCCGCTGCCCCTCGCGTAGCAACATCCCCACCGGGCCATCCGGACCGCCAGACAGGCAAATCACATCCTCGCTGAATTCCTCCAGCTCGCTCAGCGTCACATAAGGCAGCTCACTGCCCGGCCGCATATAGAGGCACGAGTTCAGCTTCATCAGCATCTCATAGCCGCGCTCCGTCTGCGCCAGCAGCACCACCCCCGCCGGGGGTTTGGGCCGCTCGCCCGGGGCCGGATCAACATAGCGCAGTGACACCTGGCACCCCATGATCGGCTGCACCCCCGCCCCGGCCGCCCCAACGGAAAACTCCAGCGCTGAAAAGAGGTTATTGGTATCAGTCACCGCCACCGCAGGCATGTCCATACCCGCAACAATGCCCGGCAATTTCTTGAGCCGCATGGCCCCCTCAAGCAGGGAATATTCAGTATGGACGCGCAGGTGGATGAATCGTGGCTCAGTCATGCGCGCCAGTCTATGCGCCCGCCCAGACCACGAAAACCCCGAAAACGGCAGGCCCCTAAAGCGGGACGGTGGGCGGGGCGATTTGCGCAGCAAGAGCGGCGCTCCCGGCCCCAGCTCAAACCGCCCAAATTTTCATCGCCACCACCCCTCCCGCCAAAAAAACACACTTTTCCCTTGCCTTTTTCACCCCTCCGCCCCTAGCCTGACCAACAGAACAGGGATCAGCGCGTTTTCTACGTCGCATCGAGGGCGCGCACTCTGACCACAACATTTGTACGGTCAGGGCATTTGGTAAGGCGACAGGCACAACCCATGAATATCACCTTTCTTCTGAACGGAGAGAGCGTGGAGCTGAGCGGCGTATCCCCCGACGCCACCCTCCTGAATTGGCTGCGCAAAAATCGACACCTCACCGGCACCAAAGAAGGCTGCAACGAGGGCGATTGCGGCGCTTGTACCGTTATGGTCACCGATGAAAACGGCCCCCGCGCCCTGAATGCCTGCATTCTCTTCCTGCCGCAATTGCAGGGCAAGGCCGTGCGCACCGTCGAAGGCCTCTCCACCAATGACACGCTCCACCCGGCGCAACAGGCGATGATCGACCTGCATGGCAGCCAATGCGGCTTTTGCACGCCCGGCATCACCGTCTCCATGGCCGTGGCGCATTTGAATGATGATCAAAACCACGACGATGTGCTGGCCGGCAATCTCTGCCGCTGCACCGGCTATGCCCCGATCATCCGCGCCGCAGAAACCCTCGTGGACAAACCCAACCCCTCCTATCCCGAAACCGCCCCCGGTTTCTTTGGGCCTGAAATATCCTCGGGGGGAGGCGACAGCCGGGGGGCAGACGGCCCCCCTCCCCCCGCGCAATCCCCCACCAACTCTGACGAATTGGCGCAACTCTTTGCGGCCAACCCCGACGCAACCCTGATCGCCGGGGCCACGGATGTCGGGCTTTGGGTGACCAAACAACACCGCCCCGTCACCCCGGCCATCTTCCTCAACCGCTGCGCCGATCTTCGGGAAATCAGTGAAACCGAGACAGATTTCCGCATCGGTGCCATGGTCACCATGGATCGCTTTCACGCCCTTATGGCCACCCCCTTCCAGTCTTATGCGGAAATGCTGCGCCGCTTTGCCTCCACCCAGGTGCGCAATGCAGCGACCTTGGGCGGCAATATCGCCAATGGCTCGCCCATCGGTGACAATCCCCCGGCTCTGATCGCGTTGAACGCCGCGCTGCATCTCCGTTTGGGCAACAGCCGCCGCACGCTGCCGCTCGAGGACTTCTTCCTCGATTACGGCAAACAAGACCGCGCCCCGGGCGAATTTGTTGAGGCGATCACAATCCCGAAACAGCCCGACCGGCTTAGGGTCTACAAACTCTCCAAACGCTTTGATCAGGACATCTCAGCGGTGCTTGGCGCGTTCAACATCACCGTCACCGATGGCACCGTTACAAATGCCCGCATCGCCTTTGGCGGCATGGCGGGCATTCCGAAACGCGCCTCTCACGTGGAAACCGCGCTGATCGGTCAGGTCTGGGGCGAAGAGGCGATTGCCGCCGCCTGGCCCGCCTGGGAGCAGGATTTCACCCCGCTCAGCGATATGCGCGCCAGCGCTGACTATCGCCTGAGCAGCGCGCGCAACATGCTGTCGCGCTATCTGTTACAAGATCTCGGGGCCGCCACCGATGTGCTGGAGGTGACCCCATGAGCGTTGCCCGTTCCCTCCCCCATGACGCCGCGCGCCTGCATGTGACCGGTGCCGCGCGCTATGTCGACGACATCCCTGTGCCCGCCGATTGCCTGCATCTCGCCTTTGGCCTCAGCCAAATCGCCTGCGGCAGGATCACCTCGATCAATCTCGACGCCGTGCGCGCTGCACCGGGCGTTGTCGGCGTCTGGCTGGCCAATGATTTGCCCTCGGATTGTGATTGTTCCCCTTCGGTGCATGACGAACCGATGCTGGCCGGTGATCAGATCTCTTATCTTGGGCAGCCGATCTTTCTCGTCGCTGCCACCTCGCATCTTGCGGCGCGCCGCGCTGCGACGCTGGGTGAAATCACCTATGACGAAGCCCCGGCATTGTTGACCATTGATGAGGCCCTTGCCGCCAGCAGCCAGTTCGACGGCTCGCCGCGTATCTGGAGCAAAGGCGACGCCAATCAGGCCATCGCCTCGGCCCAGCATCAGATCGAGGGCGAGATCGAGATGGGCGGACAAGAGCATTTCTATCTCGAAGGTCAGGCCGCCCTGGTCATGCCGCAGGAAAATGGCGACATGGTCGTGCACAGCTCGACCCAGCATCCCAGCGAGATCCAGCACAAGGTCGCCCATGCGCTGCACCTGCCCATGCACAGCGTCCGGGTCGAGATTCGCCGCATGGGTGGCGGGTTTGGTGGCAAGGAAAGCCAGGGCAACGCGCTGGCCATCGCCTGCGCCGTTGTCGCCGCCGCCACCGGGCAACCGGCCAAAATGCGCTATGACCGCGATGATGATTTCATGATCACCGGCAAGCGCCACGATTTCCGCATTTCTTACCGCGTTGGCTTTGACGAGACCGGGCGGCTGACAGGCCTTGCCTTTCGCCAATATACCCGCTGCGGCTGGGCGCAGGATCTGTCCTTTCCGGTGGCGGATCGGGCGATGCTGCACGCGGATAATGCCTATTTCGTTCCGGCCATGTCGATCGAAAGCCATCGTTTGCGCACCAATACCCAAAGCGCCACCGCCTTTCGCGGCTTTGGTGGCCCGCAGGGCATGTTGGGGATGGAGCGGGTGATGGATCACATCGCGGCTGAGCTGGGGCTTGATCCCCTTCAGGTGCGGCGAGTGAATTTTTATGAGGGAGGGGGGCTGTCTGCCCCCCGCTCGGCCATGCCGAGCCCCCCCGAGGGTATTTCTGGCCCAAAGAAACGCAATGAGACGCATTACGGCCAGCAAATCGACGATTTTGACCTGGATGAGATGGTCGCGCAATTGGCGGAAGGTTGTGACTACGCCGCGCGGCGTCAGCGCGTGGCGGACTGGAACGCCGCCAATCCGGTGTTGAAGCGCGGCATCGCGCTGACCCCGGTGAAATTCGGCATCTCCTTTACGCTGACCCATCTCAATCAGGCCGGGGCGCTGGTGCATGTCTATCAAGACGGTTCGATCCAGCTTAATCACGGTGGCACCGAGATGGGGCAAGGGTTGTTCCAGAAGGTGGCGCAGGTTGCTGCCAGCGTCTTTGGCCAGCCCATGGAGGCGATCCGCATCACCGCAACCGATACCGGCAAGGTGCCCAACACCTCGGCCACCGCCGCCTCGAGCGGGTCTGATCTGAACGGCATGGCGGTGAAACTGGCCTGCGAGACCATTCGTTCCCGCATGGAAGCGCATCTGGGCGATGAGGTGCGTTTCGAAGACGGGGTTGTTTTTGTCGACGGCAAGGATATTTCCTTCGCCGAAGCCGCCAAGCGCTGTTACGAGGGGCGTGTCAGCCTCTCGGCCACCGGGTTTTACAAAACGCCCAAGCTCAGCTGGGACCCAATTGCCGGACAGGGGCGGCCGTTTTTCTACTTTGCCTATGGCGCGGCTTGCAGCGAGGTGGTGATCGACACGTTGACCGGGGAAAACCGCATCCTTCGCTGTGACATCCTGCATGATGCCGGGGCCTCGCTGAACCCGGCGCTGGATATTGGTCAGGTTGAGGGTGGCTTTGTTCAGGGCGCGGGCTGGCTCACCACCGAAGAACTGGTCTGGGATGCCAAGGGGCGACTGCGCACCCATGCGCCCTCGACCTACAAGATTCCCGCCTGTTCTGACCGGCCCGACATCTTTAACGTCGCGCTTTGGGATCGCGCCAATGGCGAGGAGACGATTTATCGCTCCAAAGCGGTGGGTGAGCCGCCTTTCATGCATGGGATTTCCGTGCTGATGGCGCTGTCGGATGCAGTGGCAAGCTGTGGGTCGGGATACCCGGATCTGCACGCCCCCGCCACAGCGGAACGGATTTTGGGCGCGGTGCAAAAGGTGCGGGATGGGCATTGATCTGAATGCCATAAGCGCTGCGGTCGCCGCCCATGGGCGCGTTGCCCGTGTGGTGATTGCCGAGATTGCAGGGTCGTCCCCGCGCGAAGTTGGGGCCGCGATGCTGGTCTGGCGCGAGGGCGACAGTGTCAGGCAATCGGGCACCATCGGCGGCGGGGCTTTGGAGTATCAGGCCGCCGCACGCGCGCTGGAAACCAGCGGCCTCAGCCGCCATGCGCTTGGCCCCGAATTGGGGCAATGCTGCGGTGGGGCGGTGACGCTTTTGACCGAGCATTTCGACGCCGCGCGGCTGCACAGCTTGCAGGCGGATGAGGTGCTGGCGCGGCCCATAGGCGCGCAGAGTGACAAGCCCCTTGCCGTGCAGCGCTGTCTGGATCGCGCCCGTGCGCAAGGCACCCGGCCTGAGCCGCAGTTGATCCAGGGCTGGATGATCGAACCGGTTGAAAAACCACAACAAGATCTGTGGATCTGGGGCGCGGGCCATGTGGGGCGTGCCTTGGTCAACACGCTGCATCCGCTGCCGGAATTCGCCATCACCTGGGTGGATACCGCGCCGGATCGCTTTCCTGAGCAGATCCCGGCCAATGTCACCCAGCTCCCCGCCCGCGCGCCGCATCTGCTCATGCCCCATGCGCCCGAAGACGCCGCGCATCTGATCCTGACCTATAGCCATGAGCTGGACTTTCAGCTCTGTCACGCGGCCCTCACCCATGGGTTCAGTTTCGCCGGCTTGATCGGGTCAGACACCAAATGGGCCCGCTTTCGCAAACGCCTCACCCAGCTTGGCCACGACCATGCGCAAATTCAGCGCATAACTTGCCCAATTGGTCAAAAATCTCTCGGCAAACACCCGCAGGCCATTGCCATCGGCGTGGCGGCCCAGCTAGTCACATTGCTAAACAAGGAGGACACCGCGTGCAGGACACACTCCTCAGCATCAACGGGCTGACCAAGGCCTATCCCGGCGTCATCGCCAATGACAATGTCAGTTTTGACATTGGCAAGGGCGAGATTCATGCGCTGCTTGGGGAAAACGGCGCTGGCAAATCGACGCTGGTCAAGATGATCTATGGGCTGGTGAGCCCGGATAAGGGCGCGATGACCTGGAATGGCGCGGCTTTTGCACCGCCCAAACCCTCGGCCGCGCGACAGGCCGGGGTCGCCATGGTGTTCCAGCATTTCTCGCTCTTTGACGCGCTCAGCGTGGCGGAAAACGTCGCCCTTGGCATGGAGAACCCGCCCAAACCCCGCGATCTGGCCGCGCGTATCCGGCAGGTCTCGGAACAATACGGGTTGCCGTTGGACCCGTCGCGCGATGTGGCCAGCCTGTCCGCCGGGGAACGGCAACGCGTTGAAATCATTCGCTGTCTTTTGCAAGACCCGCGCCTGTTGATCATGGATGAGCCCACCAGCGTCTTGACCCCGCAAGAGGTCGACATCCTGTTCGAAACCCTGCGCAAGCTGAAATCCGAGGGCACCTCGATCCTCTATATTTCCCACAAGCTTGAAGAGATCCGCGCGCTCTGTGATCACGCCACCATCCTGCGTCACGGCAAGAATGTCGGCACCTGCACGCCCGCCGAAACCTCGGCGCGGCAAATGGCCGAAATGATGGTGGGCAGCAGCTTTGCCACGCCCGAGGCGCGTGATGTGCAGCTCGGGGATACGGTGCTCAAGGTCACCAACCTCTCGCTGCCCGCGCTGGACGGGATTGGTACGCCGCTGCGCGATATCTCGTTTGAACTGCGTCAGGGCGAGGTGCTGGGCATTGGCGGGGTTGCGGGCAATGGTCAGGACGAGCTGCTGATGGCCCTGTCCGGCGAACGCCTCTCGCAACCCGGCAGCGTCGCCTTTCAGGGGCGCGATGTCAGTCAGGATGGCCCCGGTGCGCGCCGCCTGCCCGGCCTGCTCTCGGCCCCCGAGGAACGCCTTGGCCACGCCGCCGCCCCGGATATGAGCCTGACCGAAAACGGAGTCCTCACCGCCGGCCACCGCGCCGGGCTGGTCTCAAACGGGTTTATCGACTGGGGCAAGGCGCGCAGCTTTGCCGAGGATGTCATTGCCAAATTCGACGTGCGCACGCCCGGGCCTCAGGTCGCGGCGCGCGCCCTATCGGGGGGCAATCTGCAAAAATATGTGGTGGGGCGCGAGATCGTGCAAAAGCCCGACCTGCTGGTGATCAACCAACCTACCTGGGGTGTTGATGCGGCAGCGGCGGCGGCCATTCGCCAAGCCCTGCTTGACCTCGCCCATGGCGGGGCCGCCATTTTGGTGATCAGCCAAGACCTTGATGAGCTTATGGAAATTTCCGACCGCTTCGCCGCCCTGAACGAAGGCCGCCTGTCCGAGCCACGCGCCGTGCAGGGGCTGGATATGGAGCAGATCGGTCTGATGATGGGCGGAGCCCATGACATGGAGGTCGCCCATGCTGCGCCTTGAAAAACGCCCTGAACCCTCCCGCGCCTGGGTGGCTTTGTCGCCGCTTTTGGCGGTGGCGCTGACCATGATCGTTGGCGGCGCGCTGTTCTCGATGCTGGGGGCCAACCCGTTCGAAGCGATCCGCACGATCTTTTGGGACCCGATATTCAGCCCGCAATTCTCGGGCTTTACCCGCCCGCAATTGCTGGTCAAAGCCGGACCGCTGATCCTGATTGCCATTGGCCTGTCCATCGGCTTTCGCGCCGGGATCTGGAATATCGGGGCCGAGGGGCAATATATCATGGGCGCGATCTGTGGCGCCGGGGCGGGGCTGGCGCTCTACCCGTCTGAAAGCCCGCTGATTTTTCCGCTGATGCTGCTCTTTGGCGCTTTGGGTGGCTGGGCCTGGGCGATGATCCCGGCCTTGCTCAAGACCAAGCTGGGCACCAATGAAATCCTTGTGTCGCTGATGCTGGTCTATGTGGCCGAGACCATTCTGGCCTCTGCCGCTTCCGGTTTCCTGCGCAATCCCGACGGCATGGGCTTTCCCGGCTCGCGAAATTTCAAGGAATGGGGCAACGTCCATAATGGTGAGCTGATCGCCAATACCGGGCTGCATTGGGGCGTGGTTGCCGCCTTTATCGCGGTGATCGGGGCCTATGTGCTGTTCAGCCGCCATATCCAGGGCTTTAACATCCGCCTGACCGGAGACGCCCCGCGCGCTGCGCGTTTCTCGGGCGTCAATCCCACCCGGATCGTGTTGTTCTGCCTTGGCATGTCCGGGGCTTTGGCTGGCATGGCCGGGTTGTTCGAAGTCGCGGGCCCCGCCGGTCAGATCACCATTGATTTCAACGCAGGCTATGGCTTTACCGCGATCATCGTCGCCTTTCTGGGCCGTTTGAACCCGATCGGCATCCTGCTGGCGGGCCTGCTGATGGCGCTGACCTATATCGGCGGAGAGCTCGCCCAACTGATGCTCGGCGTCCCCGGCGCGGCAATCCAACTCTTTCAGGGCATGCTGCTCTTCTTCCTGCTGGCGACGGATGTGTTCAGCAATTACCGCCTGCGTCTGGCCAAGAAGGAGGTAGCATGAGCGAATACCGTCCTTTTTCATTGACCCTTGCCTTTTTCTTCTTGGGCACGGCGGCGGTCACAGCTCTGCTTCTGTCAACCCCCGTCGGCGCAGCGCTTTTGGTCTTCGGTGGTTGGACGATATCCCTCGAAGCTTTCCTCAATGTTATGGTCTATTTCCTTGTCGGGGCGGCTGGCCCTTTAATGGCCCTATTCATGGTTCGTGACATGAAACGGGACTTCGTCCAAACCCTCCTCAAGATGCTGGCTGCTTGGTTTGTTTTTTTAGTCGCGACCGCCATCGCCTTTGAGATCGCACAGGAGGCTTTCTAAATGGACCTAAGCTCAATCTCCCCCATTCTCCTCGTCGCTTCGATCATGGTTTCGGCCACGCCGATCATGCTGGCCGCCATTGGCGAGCTTGTGGTCGAAAAATCCGGCACGCTGAACCTCGGGGTCGAGGGCATGATGATCACCGGCGCGGTGGTTGGCTTTGCCGCTGCGGTCAACACCACCTCTCCGCTGGTCGGCTTTGCTGCCGCTGCCGGGGCGGGGGCGCTGCTTAGCCTCGTCTTTGCCATCCTGACACAATATCTGCTGTCCAACCAGGTCGCCACCGGGCTGGGCCTGACCCTGGCGGGGCTTGGCCTCTCGGCGCTGCTGGGCAAACCCTATGAGGGGATCAAATCCCCCACCCTGCCCAAGCTCGACCTCGGCCCGCTTTCCGATATTCCCGGCCTTGGCACCATGTTCTTCAAACATGACATCATGGTCTATCTCTCGATCCTGCTGGTCATCGCGGTCTGGGCCTTTCTGAAATACACCCGCGCCGGGCTGATCCTGCGCGCCGTGGGCGAAAGCCATGACAGCGCCCATGCGCTTGGCTACAAGGTTGTGCGCGTGCGCATGTTGGCGATCCTGTTTGGCGGTGCTTGCGCAGGGCTTGGCGGGGCTTACCTGTCCCTCGTGCGCGTGCCGCAATGGACCGAAGGCATGACCGCAGGTGCGGGCTGGATCGCGCTGGCCATCGTGGTCTTTGCCTCCTGGCGGCCCTGGCGCATCATGGTGGGGGCCTATCTCTTTGGCGGCATCACCGTGTTGCAACTCAACCTCCAAGCCGCCGGGGTCAAGGTGCCGGTGGCGCTGCTTTCGGCCTCGCCCTACCTTGTCACCATTCTGGTGCTGGTCATCATCTCGGCGCGCGGCGCGCATGGGGCTCCTGCCTCGCTTGGCCGGTCGTTCCACGCGTCAAATTAGGGATACAGGATGGCGATAGAGATGGACAAAAAGCAACGTGTTGCCCTGGCGCTGGAAGGGTTCGACCCGCGCTATGGCAAACTGCCTTTGGCCTGTCTGCATGTCGCCATTGTCCTCTCGGCCTTTACCATCACGCTGCAGAGCATGCCGGGCAAGGATTCACTCACCGTACAGATCCTGACCGGGCTCGAGGTCATCCTGCTGGCGATCTTCTGCGCCGAATTCCTGCTCCGCCTCTGGAGCGCCGAAAGCCGCCTGGGATACATCTTCAGCTTCTGGGGCCTGATCGACCTGCTTTCGATCCTGCCCGCGCTGCTGTTTTTGTTCCCAAACAGCGAAGTGCTGCGCACCCTGCGTCTCATGCGCATTTTCCGCCTGCTGAAACTGCTGCGCATGCGCCGCGCCATTTTGCGGCTGGAACATGCCCTATCCTCCAACCGCGAGGAAATGATCCTGTTCGGCGTGCTGGCCGCGATCACGCTTTTCCTGGCCGCTGTCGGCATCTACCACTTTGAAAAAGACGCCCAGCCCGAGATATTCGGATCAATCCCGCAAAGCGCCTGGTGGGCGATTGCGACATTAACAACAGTGGGTTACGGCGATGTTTATCCAGTTACCACTGGCGGGCGCATCTTTACTGCGATAACTCTTTTAATCGGATTGGGGATTGTGGCGATCCCTGCGGGCCTGATCACCTCGGGCCTGCTGAATGCGCCAGAAGAAGACCCTGACGATCTGGAAAACGATCTCATCAACCGGGACAAACCTGAAACCACCAATGGGGAAAACTGACATGAAACGCAGAACATTGCTTGCCGCTGTGGCCGCTGCCGCCACCTTGACCGGGGCCTCCGCCTGGGCCGAGGCCGAGGTCACCGCCGGCTTTATCTATATCGGCACGCCGGGCGACGGCGGCTGGACCTATGAGCACGACCAGTCGCGCCGGAAGATGGAAGCGCATTTTGACGGCAAGGTGAAAACCATCTTCCAGGAAAACGTCCCTGAAAGTGCGGATGCCGAGCGTGCGATCACCCAGATGGCCATTGCCGGGGCCGACATCATCTTTACCACCTCCTTTGGCTATATGGACCCAACCCTGGCCGTGGCCGAAAAGTTCCCGAATGTGAAATTCGAGCACGCCACCGGCTACAAGCGTTCTGACAACGTCTCCACCTACTCCGCGCGCTTCTACGAAGGCCGCGCGGTTCAGGGCCACATCGCCGGTCACATGACCAAGACCAACAAGATCGGCTATATCGCCTCCTTCCCGATCCCCGAGGTTATTCGCGGTATCAACTCCGCCTATATCCACGCCAAAAAGGTCAACCCGGATGTCGAATTCTCCGTGGTCTGGGCCTATACATGGTTTGACCCCGCCAAAGAGGCCGACGCCGCCCGCGCTCTGATCGAGAACGGCGCTGACGTGATCCTGCAGCACACCGACTCCACCGCGCCTCAGGCCGCGGCCAAAGAGGCGGGCAATGTGATCACCTTTGGTCAGGCCTCGGATATGGCCGATTACGCGCCGCATCCGCGCGTGTCTTCGATCATCGACAACTGGGCCCCTTACTACATCGCCCGCGTTCAGGCGGTTCTGGATGGCAGCTGGGAATCCGTTGACACCTGGGACGGCATCGACACCGGCATGGTTGAAATCGGCGAGATCACCGATGCGGTTCCTGCCGAGGTGAAAGAGTCGGCTCTGGCCATGGTCGAAGCCATCCGCACCGGCGAATACAGCCCCTTCACTGGCCCGCTGAACAAGCAAGACGGCTCTGCCTGGCTGGCTGAGGGCGAAGTGGCCGATCTCGGCACCCTGGCCGGGATGAGCTTCTATGTCGAAGGCATCACCGACGAAATTCCCAACTAAGCTATCTGTTATCGCTTAGATTGGGCCATCCTTCGGGGTGGCCCTTTTTCATGCTTGCACACCGCAAATGTTCCCCATATGTTCCAAGGCTGTAAAACCGGGGGAACACCATGCGAGACAGCCTGCGCCAAAAAGCCATCACCATCTGCGAAGAGAAAATCGCCAAGAAAGGCGAAACCGTTGGCCTGTCCTTCTAGCCACCCGGAACCGAAATTCTTGTCATAGAGAAAATACCCCCGGATCGCCTGCGATCCGGTTCGCGCCCGACTCCGCCCCCCAGGGCGGGCGCGAATTCGTCTCAACGTTTCAACAAGATGCACAGCTATTTGATGCCACCAAGCGGTTGCCAAGTATCGATGCGCCTACCCTCGGTGCCGGGCGCGAACCTGTGTGGTTGCTATTTTTCTAAGTAGCGTTTTTCGGTTCCATATGACTAGGGTCAAGAGCCAACAAAAACGACGCCCCCGACCTGCTGATGGAAATGGCCCAATGGTGGATCAAAACCCACCAACTCGACCACTTCGAAAAAGCCATCAAAATCCGCGACATGATCCGGCGGGGGGATTAGGTTGGGTGGAGTTTGCCGCTGCAGCACACACTCCTAAGTTGGGTCAACAGGTTGAACAAAGCACGAACTTTATCTATATATAGACGAAGAGACAAATTCAGGGACAACTCATGGAGTTCTTCGACAACAATGGACAGGCCACCTGTTACTCGCCAGACGGTAATAACCTCTACCTTTGGAGTGGTGAACCAGTGGGCTACTTCGCAAGCGACAAGGTCTATTCTTTCTCAGGCCGCTTGCTTGGCTGGATTCATAACGGCTGGCTTTATGACAGGTCCAACCGGCCAGCTTTGTTCTCTACCGACGCTTCGGGAGGCCCGATACGCCCTGTGCGATCGGTGAAGCCTGTTAAGTCAGTGCGCAGCGTTCGCCCTGTTAAGTCGGTTCGACAGGTCCCTCACATGAAGCCAATGCGAGGCATGAGCTGGTCTGACTGCGCGAATAGTCTTTATTTCAGGCAATGAGGGGCACCGAATACCGTTGATGATCTTGGATTACACAATAAGGCTTACTGACGTAGCTATCGTGATCGCTGCCCTTCTCGGGCCGGTGCTGGCCGTTCAAGCGCAGAAGTTTCTTGAGCGCAGGCGGGACATAAAGGAGAGGCGGCTCGCCATCTTCCGCATCCTTATGGCTACACGGGCCGCAATGTTATCGCCGCAACACGTCGAAGCGCTGAATGCTGTGCCTGTCGAATTCTACGGATCATGCGACAAGCTCAAGAAAATCAACGAGGCTTGGAAGCTCTACCTCGATCACCACGACGAGCGGTATCCAGCGAATGAGGCGTGGGCACAAAAACGGCATGACCTGTTCCTCGACCTACTTCACCTCATTTCGCAGTTCCTTGGTTACACGTTTAGTCGTGCCCAGCTTGGCCGCGACATATACTCACCCAAAGCGCATGGCGACCTTGAGACCGAACAAACAATCATCCGCAAAGGACTTGTCGATCTGTTCAAAGGCGATTTCGCCCTGCCGCTGGCAGTCAAGGAGTTCCCCAACGCCGCGCCCGGAAATGTTGAGCTGAAGGCCGCGTTACAACAAGGACGGACTGAGACGATGCAACGGTCGAGGCCGTTGGACCCGTCCCGTAACAAGACTGAAGGCAATAAGGAACTTGGTTAGAAGAGAAGCTGACATGTTCTTATTGCAGAGAATGAACGTTGCATTATTTGATGCAAGTCATTGGCCGCAAAGGGCCGTCCTTGTTCGACCGATCTAGCTAAAAACAACGACTTTGCAAAACGCCCTTAATGCTTAAAGCCAGCGTTGCCGCACGCTCGCCGGTCCTAAAACCTCCCAGCCTCTGCAACGGAATCTCCCCACAAAGCACCACAGCCCCGCTTGCCAAACATCTCCCCCGCCCCCATACCTGACCGGATTGCGAGGGGAGACGCGCCACATGATTGACATGGTGGTTTTGGCCGTGGCTGGCTTTGTCGCGGGCATTTTGAATGCTGTCGCCGGGGGCGGCACGTTTTTGACCTTTCCGGCTTTGGTCTGGGTCGGTCTACCCCCTGTGGCCGCCAATGCGACCTCGACCCTTGCGGCCATGCCCGGCTATGCCTCGGCGGCCTGGGCCTTTCGCCATGATCTGCGCAGCGAAGGCTCCCTGCGCCTGCCCGGCATCATCGCCACCGCCACGCTGGGCGGTGTGGCCGGGGCGATCCTGCTGATCGTCACGCCCTCGGATGTGTTCACCGGCGTGGTGCCCTGGCTGCTGCTGCTTGCCACCGTGCTGTTTGGCGGTGGACCGCTGCTGTTGAAACTGGCGCAAAGCCGGGGGCTTGGGCAGGCGGGCCTGCCTGCCTCGGTCTTTACTGTCGCGCTTGTGGCGATCTATGGCGGCTATTTCAATGGCGGGCTTGGCATCATGCTGCTCGCCGCTTTCAGCCTGCTGGGCTATCAGAACCTGCACACGATGAACGGGCTGAAAAACATGATCTCGTCGATCATTTCCGTGGTCTCCTCTATCGCCTTTGTCTCGGCCGGGCTGATCGTCTGGAAACCCGCGCTGGTCATCGCCGTGGCCATCACCATTGGCGGTTATGTCGGGGCCAGTCAAAGCCGCCGCATCAAGAACCAGGCCCTGTTGCGCTGGTTCGTCACCGCAGTTGGTGCGGTGACAACGCTGATCTTCTTCCTTAGTTAGTGCCGTGTGACCCAAGGCTCAGGAATCACCCGTGCAAGACATTCTCAACACCATCACCACCGAGATCTATCGCCAGGATGATTGGGGCCAGGTGGCGCAATACATCCCCGAACTGACCTCGGTCGATCCCCGGCAATTCGCCATCAGCGTTTGCCTTGCCGATGGGCAGACCTTTAGCGCAGGCGCGGCAGACAAGCCGTTCTCGATCCAAAGCGTCTCCAAGGTCTTTACCCTTGTCGCGACCCTCGGGCGTGTGGGCGACCAACTCTGGAGCCGGGTGGGCCGCGAACCCTCCGGCACTTCCTTTGACTCGGTGATCCTGCTCGAACGTGAACAGGGGCGTCCGCGCAACCCGTTTGTGAATGCCGGGGCGATTGTGACCACCGATGCGCTCTTGTCCGGGCGAGTACCGAAACTCGCGCTGGCCGAAGTGCTCGGCCTCATCCGGCAAATGGCCTCATCTGACGAGATCTATATCAATGATGCGGTGGCTGCCTCCGAGCAGGCCACCGGTTCGCGCAATGCCGCCATCGCCCATTACCTGAAATCCCACGGCAATCTGCAAAACGCGCCCGATCTGACGCTGGGCACCTATTTCCACCAATGCGCCATCGAAATGACCACCACCCAGCTGGCCATGGCCGGGCGCAGTCTGGCCGGGCTGAAACATGCGCCGCGGGTGATCTCGCAGCAACATGCGCGGCGGGTCAATGCGCTGATGATGACCTGCGGGCATTATGACGGCTCAGGCGATTTTGCCTTTCAGGTCGGTCTGCCCGGCAAAAGCGGCGTTGGCGGCGGGATTTTGATCATCGCGCCAAATGTCGCCTCAATCGGGATCTGGTCGCCGGGTCTGAATGGCTATGGCAATTCCCATGCCGGGACCCGGGCCGCGTCGATGCTGACCAAGGCGGTGAATTGGTCGGTTTTCTGACGTGGGTCGGCCCCGCACCGGGCGGGGATTAACCAAAATTAGCGGAAATTAACCAAAAAACTCCGTTCTGAGCGGGCCGAAATGTGTCGGCCGACCCAATCCCCCCAAAACTCAACCAGAATCGGACAAATTGCCTCTGGCCTCGCGGGATCGCCCCGGCGACAAGGCCGATTTTGGCCGGGGCAATCCCCCCTAAACGCCCGGTCTTTTGTACAGATTGCCCCGTTGCGCCAAGCCCGAACGCCCCGTTACCCCCACCGACCGCTGGCTTTATTTTCGCCCATCGACACAAGCGCTTCCCCTTCTGCGCGACCTGTGCAACCTTGCGCCCATGACACATTTGACCACGATTTCCGGTGCCGGCCTGACCCGCTTTGCCTTTGGTGCCATGCAATTTGGCAGCAAGGCCGATGCCACCGCCAGCCGCGCCCTGTTCGACGCCTGCCGCGAGGCCGGCATCCGGCATTTCGACACCGCGCATGCCTATACGGACGGAGCCTCAGAAACCCTTTTGGGTCAATGTGTTGCCGCAGATCGCGACGAGCTTTTTGTCGCCACAAAGGCCGGGTATATCGGCGGTTCTAGCCGCGGCAATATCCTGCAAAGCTTTGACGAAAGCCGCCAGCGTTTGAACATGGATCAGGTCGACCTGTTCTATCTGCACAGGTTCGATCCAAACACCCCGCTGGAAGAGACCTTTGAAACTCTCGCCGAACTGCAACGCGCTGATAAAATTAGATTTATCGGTGTTTCCAACTTTGCCGCCTGGCAAGTGATGAAGGCCCAATCCATCGCCGCCAAGCTCGGAACACGCATCGATGTGATCCAACCGATGTATAACCTCGTCAAACGTCAGGCCGAGGTCGAAATCCTGCCCATGTGCGCCAGCGAAGGCATTTTACCCGTCCCCTACTCCCCCCTCGGCGGCGGTTTGCTGACCGGAAAATATGCCACGGGCGGCAGTGGACGGCTGAGCGAAGACAGCCGCTATGGCGCGCGATACGGGCAGCCCGCGATGCATGAGGCCGCCGTTCAACTTGTTGACCTTGCACAGGAAATTGGCGCAGACCCGGCCACTTTGGCCGTGGCTTGGGTCGCCTATCACCGGGCAAAACCAGTGCCAATTCTGTCCGCCCGCTCGGTGGCGCAACTGCGCCCTTCACTGGACGGAATCCGCTTCCCCATGGATGAGGCGCTCTATGCCCGGCTCTCCTCCCTCAGCGCCACGCCCCCACCTGCCACAGATCGGCTGGAAGAGGCGTGATTTCAACATCTTAGCGCCACTCCACCACCTCGGCCTCGGGCGCGCGTGTGGTGCGAAACTGGTTGGCAGGGTGATCCGGATCAGGATGACCCAAGGCAATCCCGCACAGCACATCGCGCTCTTCCGGGACATCAAACCAGTCCCGCATAAAGGGTGAAAACCCAGCCACCGAGGCCATAGCAATCCCGCCCAATCCGCGCGCCTCCAGCCCTAGCAAGACCGCCGTGACAAACGCTCCGCAATCCAGAACCCCATAAGGGCCAAGCGCCTTATGCGTTGTAATCAATAGGAAATTCGGCGCGCCAAACAGACGAAAGTTTTCGCGCATTTGTCGCGCTGATCCAACGCGATCGCCTTTCTCAACCCCAACCGCCTCGTATAACTGCCAGCCACATTCGCGCCGCCGCGCCTGATACGCTCCCTCATAAGCTGTGGGAAAGGCAATGTCCGATGCATGCCCCGCCCGCCCCACATGCTCATATAGCGCCTCCGCCAGCCGCGCGGTTTCCTCCGCTTCACACGCCACCACATGCCAAGGCTGCGAATTGCACCAGCTCGGCACTTGCTGAGCATCGCGCAAAACCTGTGCAATCACATCCCGCCCCACCGGTTCCGGCAAATACCCCCGGCAAGAGGCTCGCGATCTCAGCAACGCCCCCAACATCTCCGCCTGGCTCATATCAGCCCCTTTTCTTTGAGTTCATTGAGTATTTCATCGCTCTGCGCCCCACGTTGCGGCCCGGTTTCGGCCACTTCCACAACCTGCCCATCAAAGCGTGGGGCCGGGGCCGGACCATGCCCAGGCCAGATCCCCCGCGCCCGAATATGCGGGTCGCGCCGCGCCTCTGCGGGCGACAAAACCGGGGCGACACAGGCATCCGTTCCCTCAAACAGCGCCGCCCATTCTGCCCGGCTCTTGCGCGCAAAAATCCCGGCCAGCCGCGCCGTAAGTTGTGGCCAGCGGTCCGCGTCAAATTGTTCCGCAAATTCAACATCCTGCGCCAATCCAAGCCGATTCAAAAACAAGGCGTAAAACTTCGGTTCCAAACACTGAACCGAGACGTAACCACCACAAGAACAAACGTAACACCGTGACCAATGCGGCCCATCCAACAGCGACGCCCCCCGCGCCTCCAGAGAAAACTGCGCGCCCATCGACAAAAGCAAAGCCATCATATGGCTGGTGCCATCCACAATCGCCGCGTCCACCACGCAGCCTTGCCCTGTTCGGCCCGAGTTCAGCAATCCCGCCAGCATCCCAGCCACTAGATAAAGCGCGCCGCCGCCTATATCGCCCAGCAAGGTCGGTGGCACGCCCGGCACCTCCCCGGGCAAGCCACCATAGAATAACGTCCCGGAAAGACTGAGGTAATTCAGGTCATGCCCCGCCTCCCGCGCCTTTGGCCCCTCCTGCCCCCAGCCCGTCATACGCCCATAAACCAGCTTTGGATTTTGCCCGCGCAGCTCCGGCGGCCCCAGCCCCAGCCGTTCCATCACACCGGGCCGCATCCCCTCAATCACGCCATCCGCCGTCGCCGCCAAGGCCTGTGCAATGCGCAGGTCAGCGGGATCTTTCAGGTCCAACGCTATCGAGCGTTTGCCACGATCCAACAGATTGCCCTCGCCCTTACCCGGAACGTCAGCGGCCTGCTTGCGATGGATCACCACCACATCCGCCCCAAGATCCGCCAGCATCATGCCCGCAAAGGGTGCCGGCCCCAGCGCTTCGAATTCGACTATTCTGATACCCTCTAACATCGCTCCTCCTCTGTCGCAGCAAAGCCCAGATCGAGGCGATTGAAAACCCAGGTTTCTTTGGGCCAAAAAATTTCCCGGGGAGTCCCGAGCTTGCTCGGGGCGGGGCAGCGCCCCTATTCCAGCCTCAACTCATAGTTTCGCTTTTGTTCCCGTCGCGCTAGCTTGGCCTTATGACGACGCTCCCACCCTCCCTCTCGGCCTGGTTCACATCCCGCGGCTGGCAGATGCACCCGCATCAGAAACAGATGCTGGATCGCAGTCAGGCCCCCGCGCTGATGCTGGTTGCGCCCACTGGCGGGGGCAAGACACTGGCCGGTTTTCTGCCCACGCTGAGCGAGTTGGCAGAGGATCCAGAACCGGGGTTGCACACGCTTTATGTCAGCCCGCTCAAGGCTTTGGCAGCGGATATCAAACGCAATTTGCAAACTCCAATTGACGAGGCGGGCTTGAACATCCGGGTCGAGGATCGCACCGGCGACACATCCGCAAGCCGCAAGAAACGCCAGCGCGCCGACCCGCCCCATATCCTGCTGACCACCCCGGAATCTCTGGCGCTGCTTACCAGCTACGAGGACGCCGCGCGCACCTTTCGCGGGCTGCAGCGGGTCGTGGTGGATGAAATTCACGCGCTGGCCGAAAGCAAACGCGGCGATCAGCTGATTCTGGCCCTGGCGCGGTTGCAAAGCCTATGTCCCAATCTGCGCCGCGTCGGGTTGTCGGCCACGGTCGAAGACCCCGAATCCATCGCGCAATTCCTCGCTCGCCACCCCGACCCGTGCGAGATCATCCATGCCGATCCCGGCCCCGATCCCGATATTCAGATGCTGGAAACAGACGAAGCCCCGCCCTGGTCCGGCGGCGGCGCGGCCTATGCCATTCCCGCCGTTCTGGAGCAGGTCAAACGCCACAAAACCACGCTGATCTTTCACAATACCCGCGCCCAGGCCGAGATCTTTTTCCGCAACCTTTGGCTCGCCAATGAGGACGGGTTGCCGATTGGCATTCACCATGGCTCGCTCGACCGGGCGCAACGCGAAAAGGTCGAAGCCGCCATGGTGCGCGGCGATCTGCGCGCGATTGTCTGCACCGGAAGCCTTGATCTCGGCATTGACTGGGGCGATGTCGATCTGGTGATCCAGATTGGCGCGCCCAAAAATGTCAAACGTCTGGTGCAGCGGATCGGGCGGGCCAATCACCGCTATAATGCCCCCTCCAAGGCCTTGCTGGTTCCGGCCAACCGGTTTGAGGTTGTCGAATGCCTCGCCGCGCTCGAAGCGGTGCGCGCCCATGATCTGGATGGGGATCCGCGCGGTGCCGGGCCACTGGACGTGCTCTGTCAGCATATCCTGATCGCGGCGGCCTCTGGCCCGTTCCAAGCTGATGATCTCTATACCGAAATGCGCAGCGCGGGCCCGTTTGCCGATCTCAGCCGCGACGCCTTTGACGCCTGTCTAGAGTTCTGCGCCACCGGCGGCTATGCCCTGCGCGCCTATGATCAATGGCAGCGGCTGCAACAGCGGCCAGACGGGCAATGGCAACTGCGCGATCCGCGCGCTGCGGCGCGGATTCGGCAGAATATCGGCACCATTCAGGACAGCGACCTGCTCAAGGTGAAATGGCGCGGACGTGGCGCGGCCCTGGGCGAGATTGAGGAAAGCTTTGCCGCCAGCCTGACCAAGGGCGACACGTTTCTGATCGGCGGGCAGATCGTGCGTTATGAGGGCCTGCGCGAATTGGTGGTCGAGGTGAGCCGCGATCCCGGGCGCAAACCCAAAGTGGCGGTGTTCTCTGGCACCAAGTTTTCCACCTCGACCCAGCTCAGCCAGCGGGTTTTGCGCTATTTCAAGGCTGGGGATTTCAGCGCGCTGCCCGATCACACCGCCGATTGGCTGCGCCTGCAGACCGAGGTGTCACGCCTGCCCGAACCCGGCAGATTGCTGATCGAGACCTTTCCAAATGATGGCCGTCAGCAAATGGTTGTCTATGGTTTCGCCGGTCGCAATGCCCAGCAAACGCTGGGCTTGTTGCTGACAAAACGCATGGAGGAACAAGGCCTTGCACCGCTAGGATTTGTCGCCACAGACTACGCGACGCTGATCTGGGGGCTGGACGCGGTCACCGATCCGCGCCCCCTCTTTGACCTGGACAAGCTTGAAGCCGGGCTTGAGGGCTGGCTCGCTGGCAATGCAGTGATGAAGCGCACCTTTCGCAGCGCCGCCACCATTGCTGGTCTGATCGAGCGTCAGATCGGCGGTCAGCGCAAGACCGGGCGGCAGGCGACCATGTCCTCGGACATCCTTTATGACACGCTGCTGAAATATGACCCGGAACATCTGCTCATGCGGATCACGGCACAAGAGGCCATGCGCGGCTTGGTCGATTTCGCCCGCATCCGCGACATGTGCGAACGGGTGCAGGGGTGCATTGACCATCTGGAGTTGGACCGCGTCACCCCTCTGGCGGCCCCTTTGTTCCTGGAGGTTGGCAAGGTCCCGGTCAAAGGCGAGGCCGAAGAGCGGCTGCTGGCCGAAGAGTTACAGCGCCTGATGGATGGCTCCGGCCTGTCTTCACTCTAACGCCCCCGCCCCATGGACACCGCTATCGTGACAAACCTCTTGCGCCTGCTGCTGACGCGAGGCAAGAACACAGCATGAACAAGCTCGACATCACCTTGAACGGCGCGCAGCTTTGCGCCATGCCATCGGGCGGATTGTTTTGGCCTGAACGGGCGGTTTTGGTGGTGTCGGACCTGCATCTGGGCAAATCCGCGCGGCTTTCTGCGATCGGCGGCGCACAACTACCCCCTTATGACACGCGCGAAACCCTGGCCCGGCTCGAAGAGGACCTGAACGCGACGAAGCCCAGCCAGGTTATTTGCCTTGGCGACAGCTTTGATGCGCCCGAGGTCGAACGCGCCTTGCGCGAGGATGAACGGCTATGGATCACTCGGCTGCAAGCGGGGCGGGATTGGATCTGGATCGAGGGCAACCATGACCCCGGCCCTGTTGCCATCGGCGGCACCCATTTGGCCGAGCTCACGCTTGGCCCGCTGACCTTTCGCCATATCGCCATCCCCGGGGAAATTGGCGAGGTTTCAGGCCATTACCATCCCAAGGCGCGGCTATCCTTGCGCGGTCGCAGCCTAAGCCGCCCCTGCTTCTTGCTGGATCAAGACCGGCTGATCCTGCCCGCCTACGGGGCCTATACTGGCGGATTGCGTAGCGATGACGCCGCGCTGACATCCCTCATGCACCCCGAGGCCCAGGCCATCCTGACCGGCCCCACACCCTGCGCCATTCCCATGCCACGAAAATGACGTCGCGGAACGGTTGCAGCCCGGCAAGGCCCATGATCCGCTGCGCCCATGGATATCGAAACCCACATCCGCCGCGGCTTTGCCCTGCAAAGCATGATGACCACCATCGGGGCCGAACTGACCTCGGTCGGAGACGGCACGGTCGAGATCACCGCCCCGCTATCCCCCGGTTTTCTGCAGCATAACGGCTTTGGCCATGCCGGCCTGACCTTTACCTTGGGTGACACGGCGGCGGGATGCGCGGCCATGACCTTGCTTGGCACGGATCAAGCGGTGGTGACCTCGGAAATCGGCATCCACCTGCTCTCCCCCGCGATTGGCGACAGCCTGGTCGCACGCGGCAAAGTGATCAAACCGGGACGGCGGCAAATCGTGTCCTCTTCTGATGTCTTTGTCGTCAAAGACGGAGTCGAAAAACACATCGCCACCCTGACCGGAACAATGGTGCCCATTGCACTGGATTGACCGACAGGATCAACAACAAGACTTGTGAGAAACACAGCAATTCCTGACCTGTTCATTGCCGCCACAGCAATCCTCAAGCAGGTAGGCCAAGAGCTGGCCCATCCGTTCAAAGTCAACGCGGTAGCGTTGGCTGCGGGCCTGGCGTTCGCGGGTCACGCAGCCTGCGTCACTCAGTGCTGAGAGATGAAACGAAGCCCGCGACGGGCTGGCCCCGACCTGTTCCGCGATCTCGCCCGCGCTTAACCCATCCGGCCCCGCCGCCACCAGCGCGCGCAACACGGCCAATCGGTCGGTGTTGGACAGGGCGTGGAACATGGTTGCGGCCCCAATTGCCTCCATCATTTCAACTCCTCTTGAAATATATTCACCTTGCGCTTAATTTATTTCAAGAACCATTGAAATGAAAGAGCCCTCATGACCCTCACCAGCTTTCTCACCGACCTTGACCAATTCGACCCCGACCAGAAACTGATCTTTGCCACCGAACAAGGCGTGATCGGGGCCGGATATCATGTGACAGAACTGCGCCATTCCCTGTCCACCGGCATTGATTGCGGCGGACAGATCGAAACATGGGAGGAAGCGCGGCTACAATTGCTAGACGGAGCCGGGCCATCGCATATGCGGATCGGCAAATTTCTGAAAATCCTGCGCCAATCGCTCAAGGCTTTGCCGCAATTGGCCAATGTCCCGGTCAAGGTCGAGTTCTCACATGAAAACCGCAATATGCAGGTGTTTTCCTTGCAAGTCCCCAAGTCCCAAGATGGCCATGTGGTTGTGACCCTGACGACCCACGCCGCCGCCTGCAAACCCATGCAACGCTCGATGCTGCAGAAACCCACTGACAAGGGGTGTTACGCGGCTGCGTCTTGTTGCTGAAGACCCGACGTTTTAGCCCTCAAACCCGATATCCTTATGAGTTCCGTCACAAAAGGGTTTGTTTTTGGACGCACCGCAGCGACATAGGAACGCGCGGCGCATCTTGCCAAGCCCGCGCCCGGTGCCAGTGGTGATTTCCACCGGTCCATCCAGCTTTAGCGGCCCGTTCGGGATCGCCGTGACCTTCAGCCCATCATCATGGTCGATCTGCTCTTGCTTATCACTGCTCTCCGGCTCTCCGGTCGCTTTAAACGCAGCTTTGACATGGGCGTAATCGCAAAAGGGTTTGTTGGCTGACTGGCCGCAGCGGCAGAGCGTGGCGCGGGTTACTTCCTGCCCGTCAATTTCCAACCGCCCTTGCAGCGAAATCGGGCCGTTCTCATGTACCGTCACGCGATTGATCTCGGTGGGCATTTCCTGCCCGCCGCCATCCAACCGGCGAAACCGCAACGCACCCGAGGGGCAGGTACGGATCATGGCGGCAATCTCTTCGACCGGGGCCGCATCGGGTTGCACCCAGGGCCGGCGTGACGGATCAAAGACTTGTGGCAATTTCAGGTAACAATTGCGCGCGTGGATACAAAGCCCCATCTCAAAGCTGATCTCGATTTCATCATTGGAATAGGTTTTGGCTTTGGACATGGTCACTCTCCCCTTGGCTAAGGGAAAGGTAACCTTAATCAAAATTGAATCAATCCCAACAAAAAGCGCGCCGCTGCAACGACGCGCCTCTAGGTTTCTTTGGGCTCTAATTAGCGTTGTCGATTTAACCTGACCCATTTAACGCTGCCTGAAATCAAAGATTTCAACGCGTTAAATGCGCTTCTTGCCGTAGGCCAAAATCGAAACGCTATAAATCCCGGGGAATCCCAAGCGTGCTCGGGATGGGGCAGCGCCCCCTTACGCGGTCAGACCTTCCGGCTCGGCCAGATCATTGGCGCGGCAGCACGCGGTCAGGGTATTGGCCAGCAGGCACGCGATGGTCATTGGGCCAACACCACCGGGAACCGGGGTGATCGCACCAGCCACCTCGGCGCAGCTTTCATAGTGACAATCGCCAACCAGACGGGTCTTGCCCTCGCCCTTTTCAGGCGCGTCGATGCGGTTAATGCCGACGTCGATCACAGTCGCGCCGGGCTTGATCCAATCGCCGGTCACCATTTCCGGACGACCCACCGCCGCCACAACGATGTCAGCAGTCTTGCACAGCGCTTCGATCTCTTTGGTGCGGGAATGGGCGATGGTCACGGTGCAGCTGTCGCGCAGCAGCAGGTTGGCCATCGGCTTGCCCACGATGTTGGAGCGTCCCACGACAACGGCGTTCAACCCGGACAAGGAACCATGATGATCGCGCAGCATCATCAGGCAGCCCAGAGGCGTGCAGGGCACCATACTTTTTTGCCCCGTGCCCAGCAGACCAACATTGGAGATATGGAACCCGTCCACATCTTTGGCCGGATCAATCCGATTGATCACCAGATCTTCGTTCAGATGGCCGGGCAGCGGCAGTTGCACCAGAATGCCATGCACCGCCGGATCGGCATTCAGCTCGTCCAAAAGCGCCAGCAGATCCTCTTCGGAGGTGTCTACATCCAGCTTATGCTCAAACGAGTTCATGCCGACCTCAACAGTCTGCTTACCCTTGGAACGCACATAAACCTGAGAGGCCGGATCTTCGCCAACCAGCACCACCGCCAGACCGGGCGTGATGCCGTTTTCCTCTTTCAGACGCGCCACATGCTCGGCCACTTGTTCGCGCACTTTGGCGGCAAAGGCCTTTCCGTCGATGACTGTCGCTGTCATTTTCTGTCCTCTCACATATCCGTCAAATATCGGTCCGCGCATAGGCGTCCCGGTAATGGTCCATCTGCATCCGCGTCGCCAGAACCGCGTTTTTCATCAGCGTGGCCACCGTAACCGGGCCAACACCGCCCGGCACTGGCGTGATCCAGCCCGCCACCTCGGCGCAGCTGTCAAAATCCGCGTCACCCACGGTTTTTGCGCCCTCAGGCGTTTCGACCCGGTTGATGCCAATATCAATCAGCGCGGCACCCGGTTTCAACATATCTCCGGTCACCAGACCCGGCTTGCCCACCGCGACAAAGACCGCATCCGCCGCACGGCTATGCATGGCCACCGAGCGGGTCATATGGTGACACACGGTCACTGTCGCGCCCAGCCCCATCATCAAGAACGCAATCGGTTTGCCGACGATTTCGGAATGGCCAATCACCGTGACGTTCAAACCTTCCATCTGCATGGGCAGGGTCTTGAGGATTTCCACCGCCGCCACAGCCGTACAAGGGCCAAGCGCGAGGTCGTTATAGACGATATTGCCGATCGAAGCCGGGTGCATGCCCTCAACATCCTTCAAAGGATGCACCATTTTCTGCAGCACTTTAACCGGGATGTGGTCAGGCAGCGGGCGCTGAATGATGATGCCGTTGACGCGTGGATCTGCGTTCAAGCCCTGCAAAATCCCGGTCAGCTGTTCCAACGAGGTTTCGCCGGGATAATTGCGCGCCTCAAACTCCACACCGGCGCTGTTGGCGCTGCGCCGCTGGTTGCGCACATACAGCTCGGCTGCCGCCGTGTCGCCAACGCTGATCGAGACCAGCTTGGGCGACCAACCCGCTTGTGTCAGTTCTTCGGCCTCTTTGGCCACCTCTGCGCGCATCTCTGCGGCAATGGATTTTCCGTCAATCAATGCCGCCCGCATGGCTGCCCCTTTAATCGCGTCGGATCACCTGCGCCTCGCGCGTGATCGACCAATCTATCAATTGCCGCCAGAGCGTTTCGACCAGCTCGGCGTCCAGCTGTTCTTTTTCTGCCACCGCCTTGACCTTGGCGACCACATCTTCGACGCGGGCCGGGATATTGGCTGGCAGGCCATTATCCGTTTTGATCTCAACCGCGCGGTCGATATAGCCCATACGCTTTTTCAAAAGGTGAACCAGATCACGATCCAACGCGTCGATCTGATCGCGCAAAGTGGGCATATCCCGACAGTCTTTGGGGTCTAGCATGCTGCGTCCATCCTGAGATTTCACAGGCTTGCCCTACCCCGATAAGGCGCGCTCCGCAATCGGAACGCGCCCATTTTCGCGAGGTCTTAGAACAGACCTTCGACCAGACCTTCATCGTTGATAAAGATGCTTTCCGCCGCCGGTTTGCGCGGCAGGCCCGGCATGGTCATGATCTCACCACAGATTGCAACGATAAAGCCCGCACCAGCGCTCAGGCGCACTTCGCGCACCGGAACCGAGTGACCAACCGGCGCACCGCGCAGGTTCGGATCGGTAGAGAAGCTGTACTGGGTTTTCGCCATGCAGATCGGCAGATGGCCGTAACCGGCCTCTTCCCAGGCACGCAGCTGATCGCGGATTTTTTTGTCGGCCAGGACTTCGTCAGCGCGATAGATCGAAGTCGCGATACGCTCGATCTTTTCGAACAACGGCAGCTCGTCTTTGTAGAGAGGCGCAAACTGATTGACACCAGCATCGGCAATCTCCGCCACGCGGGTCGCAAGGGCTTTGGTCCCTTCAGACCCTTTCTCCCAGTGCTGACACAGGATGGCCTCAGAGCCTTGCGTCTCAACATAGTCTTTGACCGCCTGCACTTCGGCATCGGTGTCGGTGACAAAGTGGTTGATCGCCACGACAACTGGAACGCCGAACTGCTTGAGGTTGCCAATGTGGCGACCGAGGTTGGCACAGCCTTCGTTCACGGCCTCAACGTTTTCCGCACCCAGATCGGCCTTGGCCACGCCGCCATTCATCTTCATGGCGCGGATGGTGGCAACCAACACAACGCAATCTGGTGTCAGACCGGCCTTGCGGCACTTGATGTTCATGAACTTTTCAGCGCCGAGGTCAGCGCCAAAGCCCGCTTCGGTCACAACGTAGTCGGCCAATTTCAGCGCAGTGTTGGTCGCGGTCACCGAGTTACAACCATGCGCGATGTTGGCGAATGGGCCACCATGGACAAAGGCCGGGTTGTTTTCCAGGGTCTGTACCAGGTTCGGCTGCATCGCGTCACGTAGCAGCACGGTCATCGCGCCATCAGCCTTGATGTCACGGGCATAGATCGGGCTGCGGTCGCGGCGATAGGCCACGATCATGTCGCCCAGACGCTTTTGCAGATCTTTCAGATCGCTGGCGAGGCAGAGGATCGCCATAACCTCAGAGGCCACAGTGATGTCAAAGCCAGTCTGACGCGGGAAACCGTTGGACACGCCACCCAGAGAGGTCACGGTGTCACGCAGCGCGCGATCGTTCATGTCGAGAACACGACGCCAGGACACACGACGTTCGTCGATTTCCAGCTCATTACCCCAATAGATGTGGTTGTCGATCATCGCGCTCAGCAGGTTATGCGCCGAGGTGATCGCGTGGAAATCGCCGGTGAAGTGGAGGTTCATTTCCTCCATCGGCACAACCTGCGCCATGCCGCCCCCGGCCGCGCCGCCCTTCATACCGAAGTTCGGACCAAGCGAGGCTTCGCGGATACAGATCATCGCCTTTTTGCCGATAGCGTTCAGGCCGTCACCCAGACCAACAGTGGTGGTGGTTTTACCCTCACCTGCCGGGGTTGGGTTGATCGCTGTCACCAGGATCAGCTTGCCGTTTTCGCGGTCTTGCACCGAGTTGATGAACTCCTGGCTGACCTTGGCCTTGTCGTGGCCATAAGGCAGAAGGTGTTCAGCGTCGATGCCCAGCTTGGCGCCAATCTCCATGATCGGCTGCTTTTTGGCTTCGCGGGCGATTTCGATGTCAGTTTTGAATGCCATTCTTGCGATCCCTGTCAAAATGGGTGTCTTTGACCCAGCCATATCGTGGGAATGGAAAAAGCGTGACAGCGAATCCGACATTTCCGCGCTTTGAAGCGGCGCATTTGAAAATCAACGGGAGCGGATCGGAAACAGGTGTTCTTGAAAGCGCCGCGCGGTCAGGATCGGGACATGCCCCTAGCTCTGCGCCCCTGTCACCACCATGAACAAACGGCGGAAAGGGAATAGGACACTGCCATCTTCTGCAGCGGGATAGGCGGAGGCGATGACCGAATCGTAAGCCGCTGTCAGACGGTCGATTTCCTCATCGCTCAGCTTGTCAAAGATGGATCGGGCAAAGGTGGATTGCGTGAACTTCCGCACCGGGTGGCCATCGGTTTCCGCCGCCAGGGTCTGGTAATATTCCGTTTCCCAAAGCGACAAGGTCCCGAGTGGCTCTAACAGGTGATGATACTGCGCCGGGGGCAAAACGCCGGGACCAGCGCTTTGATCTGCCCATTTGTTCGGCCAGAATTCATGCGCGAGGCTGGTCCAGATATGATGCGAGGGCGCGTTGTTCTGATGCGGCATTTGCACCGCCAGCGTGCCGCCCGGCGCTACAAAGGAGAACAGTTTGGGCAACAGGGTCTTGTGGTCTGGCAACCAATGCAGGGCGGCATTGGAAAAGATCAGCGCGGGGGCCACTTTGGGGCGCCATGTGGCAATGTCAGCCTCGACCAGAAAATCATAGACCCCGGTCTTTTCCGCTTCAGCCAGCATTTCAGGGCTGCTATCAACGCCAATCACCGGGCGGCCCAATTGTTTCAGGGCATCGCCGACCGCACCATTGCCACAGCCCAAATCGACAATCGCGCCCCCGGGCAAGCCCGGAAGCGCGTTAATCAAGTCAATCGCAGGGCGCAGCCTGTGGGAGCGGAAGCGTTGGTAAGCTTCGGGATTCCATGCTGCGCGCTGCTCTTGGTTCATGCGTTGGGTTCCGGTTCCATTCCGCCATCGCCCGACGGCTTGGCCTTGGTTTTCGTTTTCGGAATCGCGGTGATGCTGGGCTTATCCGCCTCAGCACTGCCACCGTGATCATCATCATCGGCATGGGGCGGTTCACCACGCATGACGCGCTGAATTTCTTCGCCTGTCAGGGTTTCATATTCCAACAAGCCCTGCGCCAGACGTTCGAAATCGTCATTGCGTTCCAGAATGATCTCACGCGCGCGCTCATAACCGGCCTGGATAAAGTTACGCACCTCTTCTTCGATCAGCTCTTTGGTATGGGCCGAAACCGACAGGCCAGCGGTGTTACCCTGGTACCCTTCAGCCGCCTCGCGATAGTCGATATTGCCGATCTTTTCGGACATGCCCCATTGCAGAACCATCGCCCGCGCCAAGGCCGACGCTTGCTGGATGTCGCCCGCAGGACCGTTTGACACCTGATCCTCACCATATTTGATGATCTCAGCCGCCTTGCCCGCCATGGTCATGGCCAGACGCTGGTGGCATTCATCCTTGAACATGTTGAGACGGTCCATCTCAGGCAGGCTCATCACCATGCCCAATGCACCACCGCGCGGGATGATGGTTGCCTTATAGACCGGGTCACATTTCGGCAGGTGAATCCCGACCAAAGCGTGGCCAGCCTCGTGATATGCGGTCATTTCCTTTTGCTCATCGGTCAAAACCATGGATCGGCGTTCCGCGCCCATCATGACCTTGTCCTTGGCCTGTTCGAAATCTTCCATCGTCACGAAACGTCGACCCACGCGCGCCGCCATCAGCGCCGCCTCGTTCACGAGGTTGGCAAGATCGGCACCAGAGAAGCCCGGCGTACCACGGGCGATGATGCGTAGATCGACATCTGGACCCAGAGGGATCTTGCGCGCATGCACAGCCAAAATCTTGTCACGGCCTTTGATATCAGGGTTCGGCACAGTGACCTGACGGTCAAAACGGCCCGGGCGCAGCAGCGCCGGGTCAAGCACATCCCGTCTGTTGGTCGCGGCAACGATGATCACACCCTCATTGGCTTCGAATCCGTCCATTTCAACCAGCAATTGGTTAAGGGTCTGTTCACGTTCGTCGTTGCCACCGCCGTAACCCTGGCCACGGGCGCGGCCCACAGCGTCGATTTCGTCAATAAACACGATACAAGGCGCGTTCTTTTTCGCCTGTTCGAACATGTCGCGCACACGGCTTGCACCCACGCCGACAAACATCTCAACAAAGTCGGACCCCGAGATGGTAAAGAACGGCACGCCCGCCTCGCCCGCAATCGCGCGCGCCAGCAGGGTTTTACCGGTGCCCGGAGGGCCCACCAACAGCGCACCTTTGGGGATCTTGCCGCCCAGGCGTGAGAATTTCTGCGGGTTGCGCAGGAATTCAACGATCTCTTCCAGCTCTTCCTTGGCTTCGTCAATGCCAGCCACATCGTCAAAGGTCACGCGCCCCTGCTTTTCGGTCAGCAGCTTGGCCTTGGATTTGCCAAAGCCCATCGCGCCACCTTTGCCGCCGCCCTGCATCCGGTTCATGAAATAGATCCACACACCGATCAGCAGCAGGAAGGGCAGCAGCCCGATGATAAAGGCCTGGAAACCGCTTTGCTCTTGCTGTTCGGCCCAAACCGGCACGTCGTTCTGGATCAGCAGATCGGTCACTTCGTGATCTGTCGGCTTGATCGCGACATGATCCTTGCCGTCCTTGGTGCGATAGCGCACCTGCTCGCCGTCCAGGACGACCGAGTCGACGGATTTGGATTCCACCGCTTCTACGAATTCAGAATAGCTCGCTTCCTTGCTTTGCAAGGTGCTTCCGTTGTTCGAAAACAGGCTGAAGAGAGCAAAGATCAGTACAAAAAGTACGATCCAAAAGGCGATATTTCGAGCGTTGCCCAAGGAAGGTCTCCCAAGTGACGGCTGAGGATTTCGGACGCGCAGGGCGCATTTCCGGCGTTGAGACACAACATAGACATGAAATGCCTGTGTTCAATGCGAAAGAAGGAAGCGGGCAAAGCTGTGCGATTGGCGCCCCATTGGCCTGAGCTGACTTGTCTTGCCCGGTCCAATGCCCAAGGCATCACAAGCAACAAGCCTGTTACCCTCCCAGATGGATGGCAGGCTACGCGCGGCATGGTAAGGCACTGGTGTGTCACGTTTATTTTCAAAACTCTGCCAACCTGCATCGCCCAGGGCACGAATGGTCAGCCCCTGCATATCAGGGCGAAAAACATACCACCTCTGGTCCCAAAGGCCGGGCGAGCCGACCGGTTTTTGGCAGGAAATCAGCGCTTTCTCTTCTCGAAAAATGCGCAGATTCTCGCGCTCTGCACGTATTTCGCAGCCATGCAGTGTGCCACCGCCCCCCGCCAATGCGCGATCCAACAGCTCTTCCAGCGGTGTCTCGCGGGGGCGATAGGGGTTCGTTGACACGTATTGCAGCGCGGCGGCGAGCAGGCGCAGTTGTGTGTCACGCTCCACACCGGCAAACCCGTCGCGGTTCAACAGCACGTCGCCAGTTGGGTGGCCATTGGCCGCGCCCTCGCTGCCAATCTCACGCCATACCTGACTAGCGCGCTGCGCCAAGGCCTCTTGCGCGCGGCGCAGGCGTTGGGCGGTTTCAGCCAACAGATCAACGCCCAATCCCAACGGCTCCAAATCGCGCAGCAGATGCCGCATTTTCACCCGGTCATATTTGCGATCTTCGTTAGAGGGGTCTTCCGCCCAAGGGGTTTTCAGAACCGTGATGTGGTGGCGCAGCTCTTGCCGGGTCATGGACAGGCAGGGGCGCAGGATTTCGTAGGACCTTTGGCCAGCGGATTGATCGGTTTGCGGCGGCAGGTCGCCCTGCACTTCATCAGCCCGCAACGCCTCTACTGGATCAGACGCCCGATACAGGCGCCGCTCTTGCATGGCCGATAGCCCCTCAACCCCCGATCCACGTTTCAATCGCATAAGAAAGGTCTCGGCCAGATCATCCTTGGTATGGGCCACCAACACGTGGCGCAAGGTGCCACGCCAGCGGTCAATCAGATCCAAGCGGGCTTTGCGCGCTTCGTCCTGCACATTGCCTTTGCCATCCCAATGCCAGCGCAAGGTTGCATGCTTGTGCCCCAACAGCGCGCATTCCTGCGCGACCATGGTCGCCTCATCGGCGCTTTCGGGGCGCAAGCCATGATCCACGGTCACAACCCACAGGGTCACCCCCCAAACCCGCGCCCAATTATGGGCAAGGGTCAGCATGGCCATGCTGTCTCCGCCGCCCGACACGGCCAGCGCGATATCACTTGGAAAATCAGGCCCCAGCAATTGGCCCATAGCATCGGCAAAGCGTTGATCGAGGCTGTTTTCAGCCCCTTTCATCGTCCCGCCCCCAGCGCCAGTCACTGGCAGCCAATCTCTGCCTTGCTGGCTTCGGCTTGGGCGATAAAGTCAGATCCGGGGTAGCGCGCGGCAACTTCGGACAGGGTCACGCAGGCCTCGGGGGCTGAACCAAGCGCGGCCAAAGACACGCCTAGACGCCAAAGCGCCTCGGGGGCCGAGTTATCTTCGGGAAAGCCGGAATAGGCGGTCAAGTAACGGCGCGCTGCTTCGCGCGTGTCGCCCTGCCCCTCAAGGGCGCGCCCCTCGCCGATCAAAGCCGCCACTTCTAGCGGGCCTTGGGGATAGGTTTCGCGGAACAGCGCGAACATCTGCGCCGCCCCGGCAAAATCCTGATCCGTCAGCGCTTTTTGCGCATCCAGAAAATCGGCTTCTTCGCTCACCGCCAATTCCCCCGCGCCCAAGGGCAAGCCATCGGTTGCAACGACCTGCGCGGGTGCCGGGGCTGGCGCGGCGGCCCCGCTGTCGCCCCCCAAAAGCGGCGTCTGACCGAGATTGCCAATGTCGCAGCCCGGTTCCAACTCGCATAACCGGAATTCCAGATCGCCCAGACGGTTGGTGCCATCCTTGACCACGCGGGAAATGCGGAATTCCAGCTCTTCGGCCTTGGCGGTGACACGTTGCAGCTGGGTCTCGATCGAGTTGATGCGTTCCAGCTGGTCACCGCTCAGCACCACGCCCGCCCCGCCTGTGGTGGACAACTCGCGTTGCAGTTTCGCTAGCTCAACCGACAAAACCACCATGTCCTGACGGATATCGGCCAGTGTCTCCTGGCTTTGCGCCGCAAGGGGCATGGCGAGGGCGATGGCCAGAACTGGCCCGAAAACACTGGATTTGCGCATGGGGTTCCCTTGTTTCTTGGCTGTGAATTAGCTGCTCAGCCCGGCGGAAAGGATGGTCACCGCACGTCGGTTCTTGGCATAACAGGCCTCAGCCGAACAGATTTCAAGTGGGCGTTCCTTGCCGTAGCTGACGAATTTCAGACGATTGGCCGACACGCCGCGCGACACAAGGTATTCCATCACCGCATTGGCGCGACGCGCACCTAGGGCAAGGTTGTATTCACGGGTGCCCTGTTCGTCGGCGTGACCTTCGATCACGGCCAAATAGTCGCTATTGCTGATCAGCCATTCTGCCTGACGATCCAAGGTCACACGGCCCTCGGCGCTAAGGGTGGATTGGTCAACAAGGAACAAGACACGATCGCCGATCCGCTGCTGGAAATGCGCCACCGAGGTCGGATCATCGGCGCTGCCGGGAACGATGCCAGGAACAGGAGCTGTTGCGCCAACACCTGCGCCATCATCACCCGAGCCGAAACGGTTAGGATTGGTACAGGCGGCAAGGCCCAGCGCGGCGACCAGCATGATGGTCTTTGGAAGAATGCTCATTTTGTCTCTCGTTCTGCTCTTGTGCTTATTGTGTGCTTGGCATTGTAGGTTGGCCGCAATCTAGCACAGCTCGGCCTTGGCGGGAATCCGCTTTGTTTTTATGTGCAAGCCGCCGCCCATCAGCTTACTGAAGCGGCCCCCAGCTTGGGTCCGATCCGCCGGCGGGGGTGCGCACGCGTTTCAGGTTGCGACCGGAAATATCCACGGAATACAAGGCCGAAGCCCCCTGCGCGCCTTGCGTTTCGCGGGCAAACATCAGCACACGACCATTCGGGGCCCATGTCGGGCCTTCGTCCAGAAAGCTGGCGGTCAGCAGGCGTTCCTCGGAACCATCGGTGCGCATCACGCCAATGTGAAAGCGACCCTGGTTCTGTTTGGTAAAGGCAATCAAGTCTCCGCGCGGCGACCAGACCGGCGTGCCATAGCGCCCTTGGCCAAAGCTGATCCGCGTGGCCTCGCCCCCGGCAGCGGGCATGATGTAAAGCTGCTGGGTGCCGCTGCGGTCGCTTTCAAAGACGATCTGGCTGCCATCGGGGCTATAGCTTGGCGCGGTTTCAATTGCGGGCGAGACCGACAAACGACGTGTCGCCCCACTGGCCACATCCATCGCCCAAATATCGGTATTGGACCCTTGGGTCAGCGAATAAACAACCGTGCGCCCATCGGGTGAAAAGCGCGGCGCAAAGCTCATCACGCCATCATTGGCCTGCAAGATGCGGCTTTGTACGTCACCCACGGTCAGCACATGCACGCGCGGAAAGCCGGTTTCATAGCTGGTATACAGCACCCGGTCGCCACCGGGTGAAAAGCGCGGGGCCAAAACGATGGATTGGCTGCCGGTCAGGTACTGTACATTGGACCCGTCATAATCCATGACGGCCAGACGTTTCTGACGTTCATTCTTGGGGCCGGTTTCCGAAACAAAAACAACGCGGCTATCGAAGTAAGGCGTCTCACCGGTCAGGCGGGCATAGACCTGATCCGCCACCTTATGCGCCAGACGCCGCCAGCCATCGGCGGTTGAGGCAAATTGCATCCCCTGCCCCAGCTCTTGGCCAGCAAACACATCCCAGACGCGGAATTTAACGATAATCCGCCCGCTTTCATCGGTGCTGACCGCGCCGGTGATCAGAGCCTGGGAATTCACCGCTTTCCAATCTGCAAACTGAACCGGCGCGCCAAAGCTGGAAATGCCCGAGATATGCGCATCACGCGGGATCTCGCGGAACAGCCCGGTGCCGGTCAGGTCTTCGGCAATCACCCGGCTGATATTTTCCGCATGGGTCATCGCCGCAGAAGTTTCGGGTACAAAATTCGGCACCGCATAGGGCATGGGTTCAACCACACCTTGGTCCAGCGTGAGCCGCAAAGGCTCTTGCGCCGTGACGAAACCGGGAAGAAGCGCCATGAGAAACGCAATCAACATGGGGATCAGGCGGGTCTGCATTCTGGGCTGCCTTCCTTGGGAACTGCTCGGTTCATTTTTCTCGCTCGCAGAGCGGTTAAGGCCACATTAGCCATATTTTCTTGCTGCACAAACACCCCGACGGGCCGAAATTGGCGGGGAATTGCGCATGACATCGCTCACCTCAACCGCATGGATGAGGGGTCAAAGGTCATTTCAACCTTCTTCCAGTGATCATATTTCTCAACTGGCAAGTCGTAGCCGCCATTCTGACAGCGCAGCACAGCACGGCGCGCAGATTGGAAGGCCGCCTCGGCAGCTGTTCCGCTTCCCCCGGTCGATGATAGCAATTTCAACGTGCTGGGCAGGACCTTGCCATCGCGGTCGAGCTCAAAGCCCAGGGTCACTGTGACATTGGCCGCCTGGCTGCCGACATCGACCACCCAGCAGGATTCCACCGCCAGTTTCAGCCCTTCCTTTTCGCCACGGGTTAGGGGCGGGCCGGATGGGGCATCTGCATCATCCCCTGCCGCCAAAGCCTCGGCCAGGGCGGCATTCAGCGCGTCATCGGTGCTTGGCGCGGAGTCTGGTTCCGGATCACCCAACGGTTCCGGTTCGGCGGCCGGGGCCGCCGCTGCAATGCTTTGCGGGCGGGCCTGAGGGCGCAGGGATTTGGTGACCGCACCCGATGGGTCTTCGGCCTCGGTGACGATTTCCGGCGCGGCCTCTTCTGGGGCCGTGGCCTCTTTGTTTTCTTCGGCCACATCCGGGCTTTCGACATCTGGCGATGCCGCCTGCTGCGTGTCTGGGGCGACAACCGTATCCGGCTCTGGTGGCGCGATGGCCTCGGGCGCAACGCGCGGCGCAGGGCGCGGTTTCGGTCGCAGCGACCGCGTTGGGGCCGCCGAGCTTGGCAATGGTGCCGGTTCCGGGGCCGGTGGCACATCCGGTTCTGGCTCTGGCGGGATCAGCACCGGAGGCGTGTCGGTCACATCTGCGGGCTGCGGCGGCGGCGGCACATCTGGCAATGGCTCGGGCGCAGGTGGCGTTGGGGCGGGTTGCGGCTCGGGTTGAACGGGCGGCTCTGGCGCGGGCTGAGGGGCTGGGGGTTCCGGCGTCGGCTCTGGCTCAGGGGGCGTCGCAGGCTGAACCGGCGCTGGCGCGGGTTGCTCCGGGGCCGGGCCGCTGGGTTCGGGCTGGGTAAGGGCGGCAAATTCCGCCTCAGAAATCACCGAGACATTGGCCACTTCCAATTCAGGCGGGTCGGCTTGGAACAAACCACCAAACAGCAACCATCCGATTGCCAGGGCATGCGCCCCACCTGATATGACCAATCCGCGCTGCATATCCGCGCCTTAATTGTCGTCGCCATTCAGGGCCGGGCCACCCACATCGGTCACCAGACCGATCGAGGAAAACCCGCCCGCGTTCAACGCTCCCATGATCTGGGCCACGTCCTCATAAGGGACCACCCCATCCGCACGCAGATAGACCCGATCATCGCTCCGCTCAGCGGCAATGGCGCGCAGGCGCGGGATCAACTCTTCGCGGGTGATTTCGGTGCTCTGGATCAGCACCGTGCCATCTGCCGCAATCGAGACGGTCAGCGGCTCCTCGGTTTCCTGAGGCAGGGCCTGCGCGGCGGTCTTGGGCAATTCCACCGGCACGCCAACGGTCAAAAGCGGGGCCGCGACCATGAAGATGATCAGCAGCACCAGCATGACATCCACAAACGGCGTGACATTGATTTCCGACATCGGCGCGGCCTTGCCCCTGCGCCCACGTCTGCGACGATTGCCCCCGCCGCCGCCATTTTTCATGACACCCGCGCCCATGGCTCAGCTGTCCAACTGGCGCGACAGGATGGTCGAGAACTCATCAGCAAAGCTTTCATAGCCTGCGATGATGCGGTCGCTATCCGCCGAAAACTTGTTGTAAAACACCACCGCCGGGATCGCAGCCATCAGACCCAGTCCCGTAGCCAAAAGCGCCTCGGCAATACCAGGGGCCACGACCACAAGCGAAGTGTTTTGCTGCTGCGCAATCTCGATAAAGGCGTTCATGATCCCGAACACGGTCCCGAACAGCCCGACAAAGGGCGCGGTTGAGCCCACCGTGGCCAACACCGGCAGCCCCTTTTGCAGGGCTTCACCCTCTTTCTGAATGGCCACATCCATGGAGCGATCAATCCGGCTTTGGGCATTGGCGATCAACTGACCATCATCGCGATGGCTGCGCCGCCACTCCATCATGCCCGCAGCAAAGACCCTCTCGGCCCGCCCCGATGGTTCCACCCCGATCTGGTCAAACAACTCATCCAGCGGCTCACCGGACCAGAACGCCTTGTCAAAAGCGTCGGCCTCTTTGCGGGCACGGCGATACGAGATGAACTTGTCAAAGATAATCGCCCAGGCCCAAACCGAGGCGACGATCAACAATAACATAACCAGTTTGACGGTAAGTGTGGCGCGCGCGAATAGACCCCACATGGAGAAGTCGATCTCCTGCGCCAGGGCAAGCGTTTCTGCTTCCATGAACCTGCTCTTTTCCTGTCCGGCCCCAATAAGGATTGTGTTTACGGGCTCTGATTAACAGCACTGTTAGCGTATTTGCAGGGGAAAGGCTACTCTTTGCGCGTCATATCGCGCATTTGCGGACAAACAGGCAGAACCTTGCCTTCAACACGCCACCTTCGCCCCTTCTCTGGGCCACAAATATCCCGGGGTGAATTGGAGCCCTCGGGCTCCAAGAGGGGCTGGCCCCTCACAAAATCCGTCGACGGATTTTGGATCCGCCCGCGGCTGGCGCAGCGGCCGTTAATGCACCTTGCGCCGCAATTTGGCGGGCAAGCGCGCGGGTTGACCGTCTTCATTCATGCAAACGGCTGTGACTTCGGCGCGAAACACAACCTCACCCTCGCGCAAAACCTCCTGCCCCATCACCAAACGCACCCCGGTCATCGCTCGCACCGTGGTCTGCACCTCAAGCTCGTCATCGAATTTGGCCGAGGCCAGGTAATCCGCCTCGATCCGGCGCACGACAAAGACGACCCCCTCTTCGCGCATGGCATTCTGATCCAGCCCCATTTCCTTGACCCAATCCGAGCGTGCCCGTTCGATGAATTTCAGATAATTGGCGTGATAAACAATCCCCGCCATATCGGTATCTTCGTAATAGACGCGAATAGGAAAACGGTGGGTCATGATGCGGCTCCGAAACTCTCCGCCAACCCATTGCAAAAAGGGGCTTCGGGTGCAACTGGTATGGCTGCAACAAATTGGACGAGTTGATGTGTGACTCTGTAGTGGCCGAATTTCGAGGCCGTGTGGCAAGATTTGAAATCAAAGCGCTTTTTGACGACGGGAAAAAGGTTCTTGACCCTTCGGAAATCTGGCGCATTGGCGAGGACCCGGAGCATTTGGTGCTGGGGCTGACCCTTTTTCAGGATGAAACCGATCAGGCGATCCGCGAACTTCGATTCACGCATGTTGAACAACTCAATGCCGTTGACCTTGTTCAACTGCACCACGTTTGGCTCGAAGTTCTCGATATCACATCACGCGGCTTTGAAACGGCCAAGTATGAAGTCCGCGATATCGAAGACACCACTTCATTCTACTGCAAATCCTACACCGTCACCTCATGACCGTTTTCGCCGACCACCTGCGCTGCGGCTGTGATAATCATTCGGTCGTTTACGTACCCAGGCGATGAATTTTTCCATACGCGGATGGGCCTGCAGCGCTTCAATCGTATTGTAATCTCGCGCCAGCTCGGCCTCGGTAAACGTCGCGTGGATCTCGGAATGGCAGATCTGGTGCAGCAAGACCACCGGCCCATTCTTGCCGCCCTTCAGACGCGGGATCAGGTGGTGCAGGCTTTGCTTGGCCCCGGATGGGATCGGACGGCCACAAAGCGGGCAAATGGGGTCACTCTCCGTCATCCTGCCCCTCCCTCTTGTGATTTCATCACCATAAGGGCAAGAGTTGGCAGGAAACCCACGCAGATCAAGGCCCGCGGAGCGATACAACATGAATTTTGACCTCGCCTCGCAGCCGGAATTTGTCCAGAACCTTGTCAGCTATGCGCTGCAAGGCTGGGACATTGCCAAGGGCTGGCTGCTTTCGCCTGCGGCCTGGTCGCAATTCGGGTTGCTGGTGGCCGCCTTTGCCGCCGCCTGGTTTCTGTCCAAACGCCTGCAACCTTTGCTGGAACGTTTCCTGACACCTGAGGATGGCAAAGTCTCGATCCTCGCCACCATCCGGCGGTTTTTCCTGATTTTTGTGCCGCTGCTGCTGCCGCTTTTGGCCTGGGCCTTTACCGGCATCGGCGAACAGGCCACCCGCGCGCTGTTTGGTTCGGGTGCTGTTATCGCCTTTGGTAAGCGCGTTTTCCTGCTGCTCGCCGCGCGTATTTTGGTGCGCGAGATCATCACGGATGGCTTCCTGCGCGTGCTTGGGCGTTTCATCCTGCTACCGATCATGGCGCTCTACACGCTGGGCCTGCTTGATCTTGCCACGGCACGGTTGAACGAGATGACCATCGCGCTTGGCAATATCGAGTTCACCGTCATGGCGGTGATCCGGGGCATAATCGCCGGGTCGATCCTGTTCTGGCTCGGGCGATGGTCCAATGATCAGACCGGCACCTATATCCACAAGCAAGAAGAGCTGCGCCCCGCTGCCCGCCAATTGGCCAGCAAAGCCGCCGAGCTGGTGATCTATGGCATCGCCTTTATCCTTTTGATGAGCATCATTGGCATCCCCCTCACCTCCTTGGCGGTTCTCTCCGGAGCGATTGGTGTTGGCCTCGGCTTTGGTCTGCAAAAGATCGCGTCGAACTACATTTCCGGCGTGATCCTGCTACTCGAAGGGCAGGCCACGGTTGGCGATTATGTCGAGCTGGACAATGGCATGTCGGGCACCATCGTGCAGACCACCGCCCGCGCCATGATCCTAGAGACCTTTGATGGCCGCTGGATCGTTGTCCCCAACGAGGATTTCATCACCACGCGGGTGATCAACTATTCCGATCAAGGCTCCTCCAACCGCTACGAAGTGCCGTTTTCGGTCAGCTACAAAACCGATATCAATGTGATCCCTGACATTATTGAAAACGCCGTCGCCAAACATCCCGCCGTGCTGAGCGACCCCTTTCCGCCAGATTGCGAATTCCGCGCCTTCGGCGAAAGCGGCGTTGAATTCGCGGTGGAATTCTGGGTGAATGGCATTGATGACGGGCGCTATAAATACAGCTCCGATGTCGGCTTTCTGATCTGGAACGCGCTCAAGGATAACGGCATCGAAATCCCCTACCCGCATCGCGTGGTGGAAATCCGCAACCAGAACACATGACACAGGCGCTGATCATTGGCGGCGGTCCGGCGGGGTTGATGGCGGCCGAAATGTTGCTGGATGGCGGGCATCAGGTGGTGCTGGCCGAGGCCAAACCGACCTTGGCGCGTAAATTCCTTATGGCGGGAAAATCCGGGCTGAACCTGTCCAAGATGGACCCGTTTGAACAATTCCTCGCGGCCTATCGCGCGGATGCCGAGCCGCTGCGCCCCATGCTGCAAGCGTTCGGACCGGAGGACGCGCGCGCCTGGGCCGAAGCCTTGGGGCAAGAGATGTTTACCGGCTCGACCGGGCGTCTTTTTCCCAAGGTGATGAAGGCCTCGCCGCTCTTGCGCGCCTGGATCACCCGACTTTCAAACAAGGGGCTGGAGATCAACCTGCGCTGGCGCTGGACCGACTGGCAGGGGGCGGATTTTCACTTCGACACGCCGGATGGGAGCCAGGTTCTGACGCCCGATGTGACCATCCTCGCCCTCGGCGGGGCAAGCTGGGCGCGGCTGGGCTCTGACGGTGCCTGGATCAGGCAATTTGTACAAAACGGGCTGGAAACTGTTACGTTTGCCCCGTCCAATGCTGGGCTGCTCGTCGACTGGTCGCCCTACATAGCCAAGCATTTCGGCAGCCCGATCAAAAACGCCCTGTTTCGCTGCGGCGATATGGAAAACCGGGGCGAGGCTGTGATCTCTTCCAAAGGGCTCGAAGGCGGCGGGATCTATCCGCTCTCTCCCGCGCTGCGCTCGGGATCGCCTTTGCATATCGATCTGTTTCCCCATCTCTCCGCCGCCGACCTACAAAAGCGTCTGGAAAAACCGCGCGGCAAACAAAGCCTGTCAAACTTTCTGCGCAAGACCCTGAAAATCCCCACGGCCACCTGGACCCTGATTTCCGAGGTCGCCCGCCCGCTCCCGTCCGCGCCATCCGAGCTGGCAGATCTGCTGAAAAACCTACCGATCCCGCATCAAGGGCTGCGCCCTGTGGACGAGGCGATTTCGACGACTGGCGGCGTACCCTGGGCGTCCCTAACGCCGGAATTGATGCTCAAAGACCGACCCGGCCTGTTCTGCGCAGGCGAAATGGTCGATTGGGACGCGCCAACGGGCGGGTATCTCTTGACGGCTTGCCTCGCCATGGGGCGATGGGCCGGGCTCCATGCCAGCCAATACCTAGACGATCACGGCGATACCGTCGAATAGGCCTCGGCCACGCCCAGAAACGTCTTGATATGCGGCAGGATGGTGACCGCGACAATGCCAACCAGTGCCCCGACGCCCAACCGGATTGGCGCGCCACCCAGTTTTGGGCCAGCCAAACCGAGCAGGCCACAAACACTGGCGTAAAAGCCCAAAGAAACCGGATCCATAATCCCCTCCGCGCATTCTGCTCCTGAAAACAGAACCAGTATAACGCAACGAGACTGGAATCGCGACATCTGCGGGATGGCGGGTGGGGCGTCGTGCCAAAGGCACGCGCGTCACCCCCTCCCGCAAATGCTTATTCAGCGGCGATTTTCTCGATAGCTTCCACGCGAACAGCCGAGAATTTGAATTCCGGGATTTTGCCATAGGGGTCAATCGCCGGGTTGGTCAGCACGTTGGCCGCCGCCTCCACATAGGCAAAGGGTACAAAGACCATATCCGGCGCAATGGCGCGATCTGCCCGCGCCATGATCTCGATCGAGCCACGCCGCGTGGTCAGGCGGATCATATCGCCCGGCTCCACCCCAAGGCCACGCAAAGTGCTTGGGTGCAGCGAACAGTTCGCCTCCGGCTCCACCGCATCCAACACCCGCGAGCGCCGCGTCATCGACCCGGTATGCCAATGCTCCAACTGCCGCCCTGTGGTCATGATCATCGGGAAGTCCGCATCCGGAGCCTCATCCGGCGCAATCACCGAGGCTGGCGTAAACTTCGCCCGCCCCTCCGCGCGTGGGAAGCCGTCGCCAAACACAATCGGCTGGCCCGGATCGGTCTCATGCAGCGACGGATAGGTGATGGTCTCGGTCTTGAGCCGCTCCCAGGTAATGTTGTCCAGCGATTTCATGTTCAGCTTCATCTCGGCAAAAACCTCGCTGACATCACTATAGTTCCAGTTCAGCCCGCAACGCTGCGCCAGTTCCACAGTCACGGCCCAATCCTCGCGCGCCTCAGCGGGCGGCGGCACGGCGGGGCGCACCCGCTGCACCTGACGGTTGGTGTTCGACACGGTGCCGTTCTTTTCATAAAGCGCGCTGGCAGGCAGGATCACATCCGCATAATTCGCGGTTTCGGTCAAAAAGATATCCTGCACCACCATGACCTCAAGCTTGGCAAAGGCATCGCGGGCGTGTTCCACATCCGGGTCGGACATGGCCGGGTTTTCACCCTGAATATACATGCCCTTGATATTGCCCGCATAAACCTCGTCCACGATCTCGGTGACGGTCAGGCCTTTTTCATTGCTGAAATCATCGCTGTCCCAAACCTCGGTAAAGGCCTGACGCACGCCGTCATCGGTCACGCTTTGATAATCGGGCAGGAACATCGGGATCAGCCCGGCGTCGGACGCGCCCTGCACATTGTTCTGCCCCCGCAGCGGGTGCAGACCTGCACCTGGCTTGCCGACATTGCCGGTCATCAGCGCAAGCGAGATCAGGCAGCGGGAGTTATCCGTGCCATGAATGTGCTGCGACACGCCCATGCCCCAGAAAATCAAACCGGCCTTGGCCCCCGCAAAGGTACGCGCCACGCGGCGCAGCTGCTCTGGCTCAATCCCGCAGATTTCCGACATGGCCTCAGGGGTGAACTGCGCCAGATGCTGTTTCTCGGCTTCCCAATTCTCGGTGTATTTGTCGATATAGGCCTGATCATATAGGCCCTCTTCGACGATCACATTCATGATCGCATTCAGCATCGACACATCCGCGCCGGGGCGGAATTGCAGCATTTCATCGGCAAAGCGGCGCATGCCAACCCCGCGCGGATCCATCACGATCAGCTTGCCACCGCGCTTGGTGAACTGCTTGAAATAGGTCGCCGCAACGGGGTGGTTTTCAATCGGGTTGGCCCCGATGATGATCGCCACATCGGCATTCTCGATCTCGTTAAAGGTCGCGGTCACCGCGCCCGAACCAACGTTTTCGATCAGCGCCGAAACGGACGAGGCATGGCACAGCCGCGTGCAGTGATCGACATTGTTATGCTTAAAGCCCTGACGGATGAATTTCTGGAACAGATAGGCTTCTTCATTGGTGCATTTGGCGCTGCCAAACCCCGCAACCGACCGCCCACCATGGGTGTCGCGCAACCCGGTCAGGCCCTTAGCGGCAACCTCCAGCGCCTCATCCCAAGATGCTTCGCGGAAATGCGTGTCAAGATTGCCGGGATCGACATTCAACCCCTTGGCCGGCGCATCGTCGCGGCGGATCAGCGGCTTGGTCAGGCGATGCGGGTGGTGGATGTAGTCAAAGCCAAAGCGGCCCTTGACGCAAAGCCGCCCTTCATTTGCCGGGCCATTGATGCCCTCGACATATTTGACCTTGCCATCCTTTACCTTGAGCGAGACCTTGCAGCCCACGCCGCAGAATGGGCAGACGCTTTCGGTCTCAGAGTCGAAATCCTTGCTATCCCCCACCTCTTGCGCGTCCAAAACGGTGGCAGGCATCAAGGCCCCGGTCGGGCAAGCCTGCACACATTCGCCACAAGCCACACAGGTCGAGGCCCCCATCGGGTCGGCCATGTCAAACGTCGGATAGGAATCGTGGCCACGCCCGGCCATGCCGATCACGTCATTGACCTGCACTTCGCGGCAGGCGCGCACGCATAACCCACATTGAATGCAAGCATCCAGATTGACCCGCATCGCAACATGGCTGTCATCCAGCAGCGGAATGCGTTCGGGTTCAATCGTCGGGAAACGGCTCTCTTCGACACCGTTCTCTTCGGCCATGTCCCAGAGATGGCTGGATTTGTCATGAGCCGCCTCGCGCTCTGGCTGATCTGCCAGCAACAGCTCCATCACCATCTTGCGCGCGTTTTCAGCGCGGGCATTGTTGGTGGTGACCACCATGCCCTCGCTGGGTTCACGGATACAAGAGGCCGCCAGCGTGCGCTCGCCCTCGATCTCGACCATACAGGCGCGACAATTGCCATCCGGGCGATAGCCGGGCGCAGGCTTGTGGCACAGATGCGGGATCTTCAGGCCGCGGCCATTGGCCACTTCCCAAATGGTCATTCCCTTTTCTGCTTCGACTGTCTGGCCATCAAGCTGGAATCGAATTTTGTCGGACATGCGCGTTCCCTCCGGTCTTGGCCCCTATCTAGACCATTTCCCCACCCAAAAGTGTAAGCCATTCCCGACACCTTCGCAGTGATTTGCGCCGCGCTTGGTTTCCGATGATGATCAAAAACATCGCAAGCGCGTCGCGCCGCTCTGGACCTTGCCAAAAGACAGGCCTAGCTTGCCCAAAAACGAGAGGAGCTGGCATGGCGATCGGCAAGACAATCCGCACCTATTTCAACGGCAGCTGGCAGGACGGTGACGCCATGGTCATGCGCGCCGCTGATCATGGCATGTGGCTGGGCAGTTCAGTCTTTGATGGCGCGCGGATGGTCAACGGAATGACACCGGATCTGGACGCCCATTGCGCCCGCACCAATCGTTCAGCCGAGGCGCTGATAATCAAACCGACCGTCTCCACCGATGAGATGGTCGAGATTGCCCTTGAAGGGCTGAAAGGTTTTGCGCCCGGCGCTGCCGTTTACATCCGCCCGATGTATTGGGCGATCCATGGCGATGCGACGGCGATTGTCCCGACCCCTGACGAAACCGGATTTGCCATCAGCCTCGAAGAGGTGCCAATGGCCCCAGAAAGCGCCAGCACCACGCTGGGCTATACCCGTTTTCGCCGCCCCGTGCTGGAAAGCTCCGTTGTGAACGCCAAGGCGGGCTGCCTCTATCCCAACAATGCCCGCATGTTGGCCGAGGTTCGCGCACGCGGCTTTGGCAATGCGCTGGTGGCCGATGCGCTTGGCAATGTCGCCGAAAGCGCGACCGCCAATGTGTTCATGGTCAAAGATGGAGAGGTCTTTACCCCCGTGGCCAACGGCACTTTCCTCGCCGGGATCACCCGCGCGCGCCACATCACCAACTTGTTGGCCGATGGTGTCACAGTTCATGAATCCGTGCTGAGCTTTGACGATTTCAAAGATGCGGATGAGGTGTTTTTGTCGGGCAATATGAACAAAGTCACCCCGGTGACCGGGATCGAAGACCGCTCATATCAGGTTGGCCCCGTCACCCGCCGCGTGCGCGAAATGTATTGGGATTGGGCGGCCTCTGCCTAGGGTCAGGACCCATTAATTCACAACGCTCAGTTCGCCAGATTTTGTTCCAGACCAGGCATATGCCCGCAGGAATAGTGGTTCTATTTCAAGGGTATATAACGCAGGCTGGGGCAAAATCCGGTGAACCCGTCGCGCCAGAGGCGCGCCAATACCAGTTGGCCTCCCTTCGGGAGGACGGGCATGGAGAAATACATGCTCTCAGCGGCTCGACTTTCTTGCCAAGGCAACCAGCCTTGTCTGCGAAAATCAAACCTCTGATAACACGTATTTTTCCATGCTGAGCATTGTGAATTAATGGGTCCTGACCCTAGGGACCAAACAACCCATCGCGTTTTGAACGCTTGCCAGTGACGTGAACCAAAGGCATGATCCATTCGGATAGGGAGTTTTAGATGCGCAAGTTTCTCGTTGTTCTGGATGACAGCCGCGAATGCCTCAACGCAATGCGCTTTGCCGCGATGCGCGCCGCCAATACAGGCGGAGGCGTGGCGATCCTGTCGGTGATTCCCCCGGATGAGTTCAATCACTGGATCGGGGTTGGCGCAGTGATGCGCGAAGAGGCGCGCGAACGCATTCACGCCCATTTCGAGGTTTTCGCCAAGTGGATGCGCGACAAACAAGGGGTCGACCCCGAGCTGGTGATCCGCGAAGGCGATGCTGTGCCGGAAATCATTGCCCATGTGAATTCTGATCCCGAAGTTGGTGTTCTGGTTCTGGGGGCCGCCACCGATCGCAAAGGCCCCGGGCCGATCATCAGCCATATCACCCGCAATTTTGGTGCTTTGCCCATTCCAGTCACCATCGTCCCCGGTGACATGTCCAAAGAACGGCTCGAAGCGATCACCTGACATGCCGATGCCCTGGAGCTATCGCCATGCTGGCAAGGAATGGCGCGGTTTTCTCGACGACGCCAAAGACCAGCTGGGAACCACCTCAGACAACGTGACCTATACCGTGGCCGAAGGCGTTTTTCGCGCCTTTCGCAGCCGCTTGACCACGCAACAAGCACTGGACTTTGCGCAGATCCTTCCGACAACACTGCGCGCCCTTTTTGTGCAGGATTGGCAGATCGCAGAACCCCAGCCTTGGGCAGACCCGGAGACCTATCTGCGAGAAACGCGCGATTTGCGAAAGCATCACAATCTCGCGCCTGAGAACGCGCTTTTTGCTGTGTCCTTTGCCCTGCACCGCGCTATTCAGCCCGCCGAATTGACCCGTGCCTTAGACAAGATCGCGCCAGAGGCGGTTGCCTTTTGGCATCTCGAAAATGTCGATCCTGCCGAGCTTGGCCCCCGATTTCGGTGAGCTGGATCAAAGACCTCGCCGCCGCTATTCGTTAACCTTTGCCGGAAAGGAGGCCCCTATGCCTGCCACCTGCAAAGCCGAGCTTCGCGCCGTTGCCGACAAGGAATTTGCCAAGCTGCAAAAGCTGTTGGATCAAATACCTGACGACCTTGCCCTCACTCCGGATAGCGACGGGATCACACCCAAAGATATCATTGCCCATCGCGCCCATTGGATCGCGCTGTTTCTGGGCTGGTATCACGCCGGTCAAGCGGGTCTTGCTGTCGAAATCCCCGCCCCCGGTTACAAATGGAACGAGCTGAAACGCTACAATGCCGATCTGCGCGCGGCCCAACAGGATATCAGCTGGCCCGAGGCCTGCGCGATGTTATGGGCGTGGCATTTATGTTGGTTGGGGCTGATCGACGATTTGGATGACTCTGCCCTTTATGGCGGGCCGATGAAAGGTGGTAACAACAAATGGACAACCGGCCGTTGGGCTGAGGCCGCCGCCCCTTCGCATTACCGATCTGCCGCAAAATACCTAAGGCAGCGGCTGAAAGCGAATCAATCGGCCCGGTAAGACGATAAAATCACTCAGCAATAAGATTAGAACAATTCTAAACCTTGACCTTCGCCCTTACGAAGCGCATATTTTCACCGAGACCAGAAAAGGCGCATCCCAAATGTTCATTCAGACAGAATCAACTCCGAACCCAGCCACGCTGAAATTCCTGCCCGGCCTGACCGTGCTGGAAATGGGCACCGCCGATTTTCCAACCGCCGACGCCGCCGCGGCCTCGCCTCTTGCGCAGCGCTTGTTTGCGGTTGATGGCGTTGCGGGCGTGTTCTTTGGCAATGATTTTGTCACCGTCACCAAGGGCGACGACATTGATTGGGATCACCTGAAACCGTCGATCCTTGGCGCGATCATGGAGCATTTCCAATCCGGTCAGCCGGTGATGGCGGATGGTGCCACACAAGCCGGTGGTCATGCGGATCATGACGGTGAGGATGGCGAAATTGTTGGTCAAATCAAGGAATTGCTCGACAGCCGAGTGCGCCCGGCTGTGGCGCAGGATGGCGGCGACATCACCTTTCACGGGTTTGATCGCGGCGTGGTTTACCTGCACATGCAAGGGGCCTGCGCCGGTTGCCCCAGCTCGACCCTGACGCTGAAAATGGGCATCGAAAACCTGCTGCGTCACTACATTCCCGAAGTGACCGAAGTGCGTCCGGTCGCCGTGTAACAGCACTTACCAATCGCACCACTGCAAAAGTAAAGGCCCCCCATTGCGGTGGCCTTTTTCTTTGCAGCCCGCGTTTGCGCCCCTTGTTTTCCGTGGCTGAGACCGGCAGAGACAGGTCATGACTGACGCCCCTCTTGTTCTGGCCTTTGACACCTCTGCCCCACATTGCACGGCTGCGCTGATGCGCGGCGGTGAATTGATCACATCCCGTTTCGAAGAGATGGCCCGTGGCCAGGCCGAACGGCTGATACCCCTTCTCGAAGAGGTGTTGGAGGAAGGCGGCGCGAGTTGGCAGGATCTCTCCGCGATTGGCGTCGGCATCGGTCCGGGCAATTTCACCGGTATACGGATCTCGGTCGCGGCGGCGCGTGGACTGGCCTTGGGCCTGGACCTTCCCGCTGTCGGAGTGTCGCAATTTCAGGCCCTTGCCTGCGGCTATGACTGGCCGGTTGTGTGCAGCGTCGCGGCACCGCGTGATCGGATCTATCTGCAGACCTTGAACGATGGAACCAGATCTGATCCTGCCTTTGGCCTGCTCGACGACCTGCCCATGCCTCATTCCAAAGCCGAAGCCGCGGTAATAGGAGCACAGGCTGAGACCATAGCCGAGCGCACCGGTGGGCGGGTTTTGCAGCCGCGTTACCCTTTGGCCGAGGCCATTTCGCGCGTAACCCTGCAGCGCATGCATAACGTATCGCTGCCCGCCCCGGCACCGCTCTATATCCGCCCCGCAGATGCGGCCCCATCCAAACTCACACCGCCCACCATTCTGCCCGAGACCCAGCCATGACGCCGGCAGACATGGCGGCGTTACATGCGCGCTGTTTTCCCGACCGACCATGGGACGAGGCCGAGTTTTCCCAGCTTCTCGATCAGAGTAATATTGTCGCCGTCACTGCCCCCTTTGGCTTTGCCCTAGCCAGCCTGATTGCGCCCGAGGCAGAGATTCTTACCGTTGCCGTCGCCCCCGATCAGCGCCGAAAGGGCATCGCTCAGGATCTATTTCGGACTCTTTGGTCAAAAATTGAGCAGCGTGAAATTACAACCGTTTTCCTGGAAGTCGCCGCCGATAATACACCCGCGTTAAAGCTATATGATTCTCTGAACTTTCAAGAGGTTGGACGGCGTAAAGCCTATTACGCCCGCCAGGGTACCCCGGCTCAGGATGCCCTCGTTCTTCGGTGTGAATTAACCTAGGGGAATCGCGCCTAAACACGGGTTTTGGCAAGATTTCGGTTGACCCTGTTGCATCGCTTTGGCCTTATTCACGTCATCACTAACGAAATGGCGACAGGACTCGCCATTCACCTTTGATCCACACCTGGGAGCGATAACATGACTTTCATGAAAACCATTCTCGGCTCTGCCGCAGCTCTGGCCCTGTCCGCCGGTGCCGCGCTGGCGGACCCGGCTCTGATCTATGATCTGGGCGGCAAGTTCGACAAATCCTTTAACGAAGCCGCCTTTGGTGGTGCTGAAAAATGGGCGGCTGAGACAGGTGGTTCTTACAAGGACATCGAAATCCAGTCCGAAGCACAGCGCGAGCAGGCTCTGCGCCGTTTCGCCGAAGCGGGCTTTAACCCGGTTGTGACCACCGGTTTTGCCATTGCTGGCGCGATTGACGCCGTTGCTGCGGATTACCCGGACACCAAATTCGTCACCATCGACGGTTGGGTTGACCCGGCGAAACACCCTAACGTTCTGTCCATCCTGTTCTCTGAGCATGAAGGATCCTACCTTGTTGGCATGATGGCCGGCATGGCGTCGAAATCCGGCACCGTTGGCTTTGTCGGCGGCATGGACATTCCGCTGATCCGCAAATTCGCCTGTGGCTATGCCCAGGGTGTCATGGCGGCAAATGCAGACGCCAAGGTTATTTCCAACATGACCGGCACCACCCCGGCCGCCTGGAACGACCCGGTAAAAGGCTCTGAACTGGCGCGCGCGCAAATCGGCCAAGGCGCTGACGTGATCTTTGCCGCTGCTGGCGGCACCGGTCTGGGCGTTCTGGAAACCGCCGCCAAAGAGGACATCCTGTCCATCGGCGTTGACAGCAACCAGAACCACCTGTTCCCGGGTGAGGTTCTGACCTCCATGCTCAAGCGTGTGGACGTGGCCGTGTTTGACTCCATGACCCAGGGTGCTGATCTGGAAACCGGTGTCAAAGTCTTTGGCACTGCACAGGACGGTGTTGGCTATGCGCTGGACGACAACAACGCAGCGCTGGTCTCTGACGAGATGAAAGCAGCCGTGGACGCCGCGCGCGAACAGATCATCGCAGGCGAGCTAAAAGTGCATGACTATTCGTCCGACGACAGCTGCCCGGTTCTTCAGTTCTAACTGACCTGAATAAACAGCCAATGCGGGCTGCGTCGATCCATGGCGCAGCCCGTTTTCTTTTTCGTCACCTGTGATCGACCCATGCTTTACCCACCCCGCCCATCCCACAGGAGAGCCCCATGAACAGACGTAGGTTCGTGGCAGGCAGCCTTGCGGCGGGTGTGGTGCCGGGATTTGCCGGGGCTGAACCGGCTGGGTTTTACGTCCCTGCCGAAGAGGTGCCGCATGAGCGCACGATCATGCAATGGCCGGTCAGCAGGAAGGTCTATGACGACACCTATTTCCTCGACACGGTGCAGGCGACGATTGCCGAGATTGCCAATACCATTGCCGATTTTGAACCGGTGACGCTTTTGGCTGGCAAAGAGCACCACGCGCATATCCGCAGACAAGTTTCTGAGCAGGTCGCGCTGCTGGACATCCCGACCGAGGATCTATGGGCGCGCGATGCCGGACCGATCACCGTGATCGATGACCAAGGCAACCGCGCCTTTCGCCATATCCAGTTCAACGGTTGGGGCAATCGCCAAACGCACAGCAATGATGGCAAGATCGCCGAACGGTTGGCGCGTCACTTTGATCTGCCCTTGCTGCCCTCCCCACTCAAAGGTGAAGCGGGTGGCGTTGAACAGGACGGGCACGGGCTGCTGATCGCGCATGAAAGCTCCTGGATCCATTCCAACCGCAATCCCGGCCTCAGCAAAGAGGCTGTGACAAAGGCGCTGCTTGAGGCCTATGGAGCCGAGCGGTTGATCTGGGCACCGGGTGTCAAGGATCAGGACATCACCGATTACCATATCGATTCACTGGCGCGGTTGATCGGCCCCGGTCATGTCTTGATCAACCTTCCGGATGATCCTGACCCGTATGATCCCTTCCACCAAGCCGCGCTTGAGACTCATGACATCCTCAAAGCCGCCGGACTAACGATCGACGTGATCCCGGAACCCAATCGCAGACGTGTCCAAAGCGAAGATTTCGTCGCCTCTTATGCCAATTTCTACGTCTGCAACGGCGCTGTGATCTCGGCGCAATTCGGCGACCGGGAAACCGATGCCATCGCCCTGAACGCCTTGCAAACCGCCTATCCCGACCGCGAGGTCATTCAACTCAACACCGACCCATTGGGCGAAATCGGAGGAGGAATTCATTGCGCCACGCATGAAATACCTGCGGGCACCTAAACGAAGCCAAGGATTCAAGGCCTTTCTGCCCTGCTCCCCTTGACTCATTGACCGCAACACAAAACAACTAAACTTTGAGCAAAAATTGGCCCATCAGACCGGGGTGAGTCTGAACCAATAACGGGCCCGAACAAAGGCATGCTCTCGGGGAGACCACATGACCGAAACAGCCGCTATCGAACTCAAAGGCATTTCCAAAGCCTTTGGGCCCGTGCAGGCCAACAAGGATATCTCGATCAAGGTGATGCCGGGTACAATCCATGGTATTATCGGCGAGAACGGGGCCGGCAAATCCACATTGATGTCCATTCTCTACGGCTTTTACAAAGCTGATCGAGGCGAGATTTGGATCAACGGCAAAAAGACCGAGATCCCGGATAGTCAGGCCGCAATTGCGGCAGGTATCGGCATGGTTTTTCAGCACTTCAAGCTGGTGCAGAATTTTTCGGTGCTGGAAAACGTGATCCTCGGGGCCGAAGACGGGGCGCTGCTGCGCCCCAGCCTGAACAAGGCGCGCGGCGTGTTGAAACACCTCGCCGAAGAATACGAGCTACAGGTCGATCCCGAAGCGTTGATCGAAGACCTGTCCGTTGGCCACCAGCAGCGGGTCGAGATCCTCAAAGCGCTTTATCGCGAAGCCGACATCTTGATCTTGGATGAACCCACCGGCGTGTTGACCCCCGCCGAGGCCGACCACTTGTTCCGCATTCTCAATGGCTTGCGTGAAGAAGGCAAAACCATCATCCTCATCACCCACAAGCTGCGCGAGATCATGGAGATCACCGATACGGTCTCGGTCATGCGTCGTGGCGAAATGACAGCGACGGTGAAAACCGCTGAAACCAATCCCGAACAATTGGCCGAGCTGATGGTGGGCCGCAAGGTGTTGTTGCAGGTCGACAAAGTTCCGGCCAAACCTGCCGAACCCGTGCTTGAGGTCAGCAATCTGCGCCATATCGACGAAGACGGGGTTGAGCGCCTGAAAGGCATCGACCTGACCGTCCGCGCTGGCGAGATTGTCGGCATTGCCGGTGTGTCCGGCAATGGTCAGTCTGAGCTGATGCATGTGCTGGGCGGCTATGGCCACGCGACTGGCTCGATCAAGATGAATGGCCAAGAGCTGGACCTGACCGGAAAGCATTCTGATGGCCGGTCCCGCCGCGATCGTGGCATTGGTCACGTCCCCGAAGACCGCCACCACGAGGGCCTGATCCTCAATTTCAGCGCCTGGGAAAACTCGGTCTTTGGCTATCACCACGGCCCGGAAACCGGCAGCGGCATGCTGATGGATATCAAAGCCATGAAGCAAGAAGCCCAGGCCAAGATGGACCGCTTCGACGTGCGCCCGCCGCATCCCTGGCTCGCGGCCAAGAACTTTTCCGGCGGCAACCAGCAGAAAATCGTCCTGGCGCGCGAGATTGAACGTAACCCGGATCTGCTCTTGATCGGCCAGCCGACCCGCGGCGTTGACATTGGTGCGATCGAATTCATCCACCAGCAAATCGTGCAGCTGCGCGATGCGGGCAAGGCGATCTTGCTGGTTTCGGTCGAGCTGGACGAGATCATGTCGCTGTCGGATCGGATTGCCGTGATGTTTGACGGCCAGATCATGGGCGAACGCCTGCCCTCTGAAACCGACCAAACCGAACTTGGCCTGTTGATGGCCGGTGTGACAAACCCCAAGGAGCTGGCCCATGGATAAGATGCCCGCCTGGGCCGATGCGGTCCTTGTCCCGTTGATCTCGGTCTTTCTGGCCGCTGCAATCTCTGCGCTGGTCATCCTGTCGATCGGGGAAAACCCGCTTAACGCCTTTTCGATCATGGTAGAAGGCGCGCTAAGCTCGTCGCGTGGCATTGGCTATACGCTCTACTACGCCACCAACTTCATCTTTACCGGTCTCGCCGTGGCCGTCGCCTTTCACGCCCGTATGTTCAATATCGGCGGCGAAGGTCAGGCGATGATTGGCGGGCTGGGCGTGGCGCTGGTCTGCCTGTTCATCCCGTGGCCACATTGGTCACTGGCGCTGCTCGGCGCGACGGTGATTGCAGCCCTGTTTGGCGCGGCCTGGGCCTATATCCCAGCCTTTTTGCAAGCCAAACGCGGCAGCCATATCGTGATTACCACCATTATGTTCAACTTTATCGCCTTTTCGCTGTTGAACTATGTGCTGGTGAACATGCTGAAGCCGCAAGGGTCCAGCGACCCGGCCACCGCGCGCTTTCCCGAGGCGACGCATCTGCCGACCTTCCAAAGCATGTTCTCCACCGCTGATAACGTGATGTTCCGCAATGCGCCGGCCAATGTGACCTTTTTCATCGCGCTGCTGGCCTGTGTCGCGGTCTATCTGCTGATCTGGCGCACCCGTCTGGGTTACGAACTGCGCTCGTTCGGCCAAAGCGAAACCGCCGCCGTATATGCTGGTATTTCACCGGTCAAAATCACCATCGTCGCGATGCTGATCTCGGGTGGTTTGGCAGGCCTGATGGCGCTGAACACCACCATGGGCGAAGCCGAACGCCTGGTTCTGAACGCGACCGAAGGCGCAGGCTTTATCGGTATTGCGGTGGCACTGATGGGCCGATCACACCCGGTTGGCATCCTGCTGGCGGCGCTGCTCTTTGGTTTCCTCTACCAAGGCGGCACCGAGCTTGCCTTTTGGACCAGCATCCCGACCCAGCTGATCATCGTGATCCAGGCTCTGGTGATCCTGTTCACCGGTGCGCTCGACAATATGGTGCGCATGCCGCTTGAAAAAATCTTCCTGAATATCCGCAAGGGAGACGCCTGATGGATCTCGCCGTAATTATCCAGGTGCTGGACAGCTCCATCCGTCTGTCCACCCCTCTCTTGTTGGCCTGCCTGGCTGGGCTGTTCTCGGAACGTGCCGGGATCTTTGACATCGGGCTTGAGGGCAAGATGCTGATCTCGGCCTTCGCCTCGGCGGCCTTTGCCTTTACCACCGGTAATGTCTGGATTGGCCTGATGGCCGGGATCGGCGCGTCGCTGGCGCTGTCGGCCATTCACGGGCTGGCCTCGATCACCTTCCGGGGCAATCAGCTGATCTCGGGTGTGGCGCTGAACTTTCTCGCCTCGGGTCTGACGGTTCTGATTGCGCAAAACTGGTTCAAGCAAGGCGGGCGCACGCCCACCATCCCAGAAGAGCAACGCTTCCAGGACATCACCCTGCCCTTTGCCGACGCGCTGCGCGACGTACCTGTCTTTGGGCCGATCTATTCGGACCTGATCTCGGGCCATTCGGCGCTGGCCTATATCGCCTTCCTGATGGTGCCGCTGACATGGTGGGTGCTGTTCCGCACCCGCTTTGGCCTGCGCCTGCGCGCTGTGGGCGAAGCCCCGGATGCGGTGGATACGGCGGGTGTTTCGGTGATCGGCCTGCGCTTTGCAGCCGTCGGGACTTGCGGCGTGCTCTGCGGCATTGCCGGGGCCTATCTGGCCACATCCCTGCAAGCGGGCTTTGTCAAAGAGATGACGGCAGGGCGCGGCTATATCGCGCTGGCGGCACTGATCTTTGCCAAATGGCGCCCTTGGTATGCGCTGATGGCATGCCTCTTGTTTGGCTTCCTGCAAGCGGTGGCCTTGCGCTTCCAAAACATCCGCTTGGGTGATTTTGTCATCCCCGTCCAGTTGATGGAGGCCCTGCCCTATATCCTGACGGTGGTGATCCTGGCCGGGTTCGTCGGCAAAGCCATTCCACCCCGCGCTGGTGGCGAGCCCTACGTCAAGGAACGCTAATCGCGGCACGCAACGCCCCCCCGCAACACCAATCGTTTGCGGGGGCTTTTTCTTGGTCAAATCTCTTGACTTGGAGTGGCTCCAAGCCAGTAACTCCCATTGTGTTCACAACTTCGGAGCACAACATGACCTCTCGTATCGAAACCTTCCTTGCCAGCCTCAGTGATCTGGACCAAGCTACCACCCTGATCACCGAGGATGCCAAATTCATCGCCGTGCGCGCAGAAACCTATGCCGATCTCCCCCTCTATGGCACCTATACCGGTTCCGAAGGATTACGTGCCTTTATTGCCGCCCTTCGCCAGCATTTTGACACCCAAAGCTTTGTCGTGGACGATGTGATCGAGAACGACACCACCGGGGCCGCCTTTGGCCGTTTCGAACATATCATACGCCAGACCAGGAAAACCTTTCGCAGCCACTGGGCGCTGAAAACAACCTTTCACAAGGGCAAGCTTTCCTCCTATCATTTCTATGAGGACACCGCCGCCCTCGAAGAGGCGATGAACCAACGCACCACAAGCAAAGAAACCTTGTCATGAAAATTGCCGAAGCCGCCGCAGAAAGTGATCTAAGTGCCGACACCATCCGGTTCTACGAACGCGAAGGATTGGTCGGCCCAATCGCACGCAGCCCCGATGGGCATCGGGCGTTTTCGGCCAAGGATTTGCGCTGGCTTCGGCTCTTTGAACGTTTGCGCTCGACTGGGATGCCCCTGAACGAAATGCGCCGATATGCGGAACTAGCTCGTTCAGGCGACGCAACGCTTGCGCTGCGCAAGGCAATGTTGGTGCGACATCAACACAGGCTGGAACACCAACAGAGTCGCATTAACGCCTGCAGAACATTGATTGAGGAAAAGATCGTTTTGTATACTCAACAGGAAGAACAGTCTCAAAAGGAGCAACTCCCGTGACCGGAGCATCAAATCGGTCTCATTTTTGACGCACAGACTGGGCCAGTCACTGACTATCCATGAGTCCACAAACAAACCCGCCTCGCTGCACTTGCATCATCATGCCTGATGACGCTAGGAAAGATCATGCAGGTCTACCTTCCTATCGCCGAAGTTTCCGTCAATGCCTTTCTACTGCTGGGGTTGGGGGGCCTTGTTGGCGTCCTGTCCGGCATGTTCGGAGTGGGTGGCGGGTTTTTGATGACTCCGCTTTTGTTCTTTATCGGCATCCCGCCCGCGGTTGCCGTCGCAACAGAAGCCAACCAGATCGTTGCCTCGTCCTTTTCCGGGGTTCTGGCGCATTTCAAACGACGAACGGTGGACTTACGAATGGGCACGGTGCTGCTCATCGGCGGTTTGGTCGGGGCGGCACTGGGTGTTGTGGTCTTCAACTATCTCAAAAGTGTCGGCCAGGTCGATTTGCTGGTCAAGCTGTGCTACGTAGTCTTTCTTGGCGTGATCGGCGGCCTGATGTTTGTCGAAAGCCTGAACGCCATCCGCAAAACCAATGCGGGCGTGGTGCCAAAGCGCAAGAAACACAACTGGATCCATGGCCTGCCCTTCAAGATGCGGTTCCGCACTTCGGGGCTCTATATCTCGGTGATCCCTCCGCTTATGGTTGGGGTTTGCGTCGGTATTCTGGCGGCCATCATGGGTGTGGGCGGCGGCTTTATCATGGTGCCTGCGATGATTTACCTGCTGGGCATGCCAACCAAAGTTGTTGTCGGCACCTCGCTTTTCCAGATCATCTTTGTCACCGCCTTCACCACGCTCTTGCACGCGACCACCAACTTTACCGTTGATATTGTTCTGGCGGTTCTTCTGCTGGTTGGCGGCGTTATCGGTGCCCAATTCGGCGCGGTGATCGGGGCCAAGCTCAAGGCGGAACAGCTGCGTATCCTGCTGGCCCTGATGGTGATCGGCGTCTGCGCGAAACTGGCGCTGGATCTCTTGCTTATGCCCGGCGAACTCTACAGCCTCGGCGCGGCGGGAGGCCACTGATGCGTCTCCTTCTCACCTTCCTTCTGTTTTTCGCATTGCCTCTCAAGGCCGAAGAGGTCGTGCTGGGCCTCAGTCAAGACACGATCTCGATTGACGCCAATTTCAGCGGGTCCGAGATTTTGATCTATGGCGCGATCAAGCGCGAAACCGAAATTCCCGAGGAGCTGCTTCAGGTCATCATTACCGTTGCGGGGCCGTCCCAGCCTGTCACCGTGCGCAAGAAAGACCGCCGCTTTGGCATCTGGGTCAATACCGAAGCGGTCGAAGTCGACAGCGCCCCCAGCTTCTACGCGGTCGCCACCTCTCATGAATGGCCCCTGGTCATTTCCGATACCGAGGACCTGCGCCACAAAATCTCTGTCGAACGTGCCATTCGCGCCGTGGGCGTCGCTGCAGATGACCCGCAGCGGTTTACCCAGGCGTTGACGCGCATCCGAACCTCGGAAGACAAATACCAGCAACGCGATTTCGAAGTGAACCTGCGCCAGCAAACCTTGTTTGACACAGCCATCAAGCTTCCGGCAAACCTGACCGAAGGGGCTTATAAAACCCGCGTCTTCCTGACCCGCAACAAAGAGGTCATCTCGGTTTATGAAACCGAAATTGAGGTGCGCAAGGTTGGTTTGGAACGCTGGCTGTTCACTCTGTCGCGCCAGCAACCGCTGCTCTACGGGCTCATGTCTCTGGCCATCGCCATCGCGGCGGGTTGGGGGGCCTCGGCCGCCTTCCAGATCCTGCGCCGCAGATGAGCCGTCAGCCCCCGTCGACCCGCGATCAGTACAAGGGATTTGTGCCCCTGCAAACCCGCTGGGCCGATAATGACGCCTATGGGCATCTGAACAACGCCACCTATCTGTCGCTCTTTGATACGGCGATGAGCCTCTGGCAGCTTCAAAACGGCATCGACATTCAGGGCCCCGACGCCCTGCGCTTCCTTATCGTCGAATCCGGCTGCCGCTACTTCGCTGAGCTGGCCTTTCCCGACGACCTAAGCGCCGGTCTGCGCATCCCGCATATCGGCACCAGCTCCTACCGTATGGAATTTGCCCTGTTCAAAGCGGGCCAGTCAACCGCGACCGCCGAAGGGTTCTTTACCCAAGTGCTGACCGACCAAAGCTCAACCCCCATCCCAATCCCACCGCAAACGCGCGCCATCCTTGAAACCCTGCGCTAGGCTCGGTTTACAAAATCCGGCGTCTTCTTTGGGCCAAAAATATCCCGGGGAGTCTCAAGCTTGCTTGAGACGGGGCAGCGCCCCCTACCCCTTCTCGTGGAAGAAATCATAGATCTTTTCTGCCAGGGCCTCACTGACCCCATCCACCGCCTTCAGATCCACCAGATTGGCGCGGCTCACCGCCTTGGCTGATCCAAAATGCGCCAGCAGCGCCCGTTTTCGCGCCGCACCAACCCCCGGCACCTCGTCCAGCGGATTGGCCAGTTGTGATTTGGCACGTTTCGCCCGGTGTGTGCCGATGGCAAAGCGGTGCGCTTCGTCCCTGAGACGCTGCACAAAATAGAGGATCGGATCATTGTGGCGCAGGGCAAAGGGGCGCTCTCCCACGCGGTGAAACTCCTCTTTGCCGTGATCCCGATCCACCCCTTTGGCCACCCCGACCATGGGCACATCTTCGACCGAGTATTCGCGCATGATCTCAGCCACAGCCGAGACCTGCCCCGCCCCGCCATCGATCAGCAGCAAATCCGGCCACAGCCCTTTGGAGCGATCCGGATCCTCCTTGAGCAACCGGGTAAAGCGGCGGGTCAGCACCTCTTTCATCATGCCGAAATCATCGCCTGGGACGAGGTCTTCGCCCTTGATGTTAAACTTGCGGTACTGGTTCTTCATAAACCCGTCCGGCCCGGCGACAATCATGCCGCCCACCGCATTGGTGCCCTGGATATGCGAGTTGTCGTAAACCTCGATCCGTTCAGGCGGGCCATCCAGACCAAAGGCCTCGGCAACGCCGCGCAGCAATTTGGCTTGGGTCGCTGTCTCGGACATCTTGCGCGCCAGGCTTTCGCGGGCATTGCGGGCCGCCCCATCAACCAGCTCGGCCTTTTCCCCGCGCAAGGGCACAGCGATCTCGACCTTGCGACCCAGCTTGTCGCTCAGCGCCTCTTGCATCAGGTCGTCATTTTCAATTCCGTGGTTGAGCAGGATCAGCCGCGCCGGATCCTTCTGATCATAGAACTGGCCCATGAACGCCTCGAGGATCTCAGCTGGATCCACATCCTCGCCCACACGCGGGTAGAAATCCTTGTTCCCCCAGTTCTGATTGGCGCGGATAAAGAACACCTGCACACAGGCCTGTCCCTTTTCAAGATGCAGCGCGATCACATCCGCCTCGGGCACGGTGCGTGGGTTGATACCCTGCGCCGTTTGCACCTGTGTCAGCGCCTTGATCCTGTCACGCAAAGCGGCGGCGCGCTCAAACTCCATCTCATCCGAGGCCTGCTGCATTTGCTCTGCCAGCGTTTCCTGGATCTGCGTTGATTTGCCCTGTAGAAACCGCGCCGCATCCTTGACGCTATCGGCATATTCCTCGGGGCTGATCTTGCCCACACAGGGCGCACTGCAGCGTTTGATCTGGTATTGCAGACAGGGCCGCGTGCGGGTGGAAAACATGGAATCGCTACAATTGCGCAGCTGAAAGCCACGTTGCAACTGATTGAGCACCCGGTTCACCGCCCCGGCGCTGGCAAAGGGGCCGAAATAGCTGCCACCCTCTTTCTTGGCCCCGCGATGTTTCTTGATCATCGGGTAGTCGTGATCGGTGACCAGAATATTGGGAAAGCTTTTGTCGTCGCGCAGCAGCACGTTGAACTTGGGCTTAAGCTGCTTGATCAGGTTCTGCTCGAGCAGAAGCGCCTCGGTTTCGGTCTTGGTGGTCAAAAACATCATTGACCGGGTTTCCGAAATCATCCGCGCAATGCGCCGCGAATGACCGCTTGGCCGTGCGTAATTCGACACCCGTGCGCGCAGGTTGCGCGCCTTGCCAACATACAAAACCCGCGATTGTTCATCCAACATCCGATAGACGCCTGGAGAGGAATCCAGAGTCTTCAGATATCCGTGAATAATGTCATATCCAGTTTGCATGTTTTCATCTTACTCGCGGGGCTCAGCGCAAATCATGGGTGAATGATTCCCTCTGCGCGCTGCAATGCCAAGGGTCCATGTTCAAGGTTTTTTACATCCACCGTTTCTGTGGATAACTCTGTAGGCAAATTCTGTGTATACACATTTTTCCCTTGTTTTTGGGGCTTTTTTGACAGTTGCTTATTTTTTAGGCAAAATGTTAAGTGATTGTTTTTAAACATTAAAAACATCGAAATTTGCCAAGCCCTTGAGACCATTAGGAAAATTGTAACGCTTTCTTAACGCTTATGTGACCGGTGCAAAACTTGCATCGCGCGCCTATTATTCCACTCCCAGAATGTCCGGCGTTTGCCATGCCAGATGCTGTCCTCCATCGGTGCAGATCAACTGCCCCGTAACCCCCGGCGCATCCAGAAAATAGCCCAGCGCCGCAGTGATATCCTCGGGGTTAGAGCCGCGTTCCAGCACCGTATTGCGCCGCTGTGCGTCGAAATGGGTCTGGCTTTGGCGCGCCCCGATCAAGGTTGGCCCAGGGCCAATGGCGTTCACCCGCACCCGCGGGGCCAAGGCCTGCGCGGTGGTCTGCGTCATCGCCCAAAGCCCCATCTTGGCAAGGGTATAGCTCATGAATTCCGGGGTCAGTTTGCGCACCCGTTGATCAAGCATATTGACGATCAACCCTCGCGCAATCGGCTCGCCCCGCGCATCGACACCCGCCTCGGGCACTTGCCGCTCAAAACACTGCGTCAACACGAAAGGCGCGCGCAGGTTGCTTTCCATATGCCGATCCCAGCTTTGCCGATCAGCGCTGTGGACATTGTCATATTCAAAGACCGAAGCGTTGTTCACCAACACGGTCAGAGGACCGCCCAACGCGTCCACAGCCCGCCCGAGCAAAGCTTGTGATTGGTCCTCATCCAGCAGATCCGCCTGCAAAGCAACCGAGCGGCGCCCCAATGCTTCGATTTCGGCCACAGTCTCCTGCGCGTCCTCTTTGGACCCGGCATAATGCACAGCAACGTCATAGCCGCGCTGCGCCAGATACAGCGCCATCGCTTTGCCCAGCCGCCGCGCGGCCCCGGTCACCAATGCCTGCATCTCTGCCTCCCTATGTCAGGACGAGCAGAATGTAGCTCACATATAGCCCCGAGAGAACCACCCCCCAGACGCGGCCCAGATCCTTTTTGAACAGCACAAATGGGATCAGCAGGATCGACGCGCCCAGCATGACCCAGATGTCAAACTCCAACAGCTCGGGATCAACAGGCATCGGCGCGATGGTCGACGCAACGCCGATAATAGCCAACAGGTTGAACATGTTGGAGCCGATCACATTGCCAATGGCCACATCCGCCTGCTTGCGAATGGCCGCCATCACAGTGGTCGCCAATTCGGGCAAAGACGTACCCAGCGCCACCAGCGTCAGGCCAATCACCGTATCCGGCACGCCAAACATCTCAGCAATCTCGGTGGCGCTATCCACCAGCAAATCCGCCCCCAAAGGCAGACCAATCAGGCCCAGCAGCAGGAACAACCCGATCTTCCAACCCGGCATGTCCGGATCTGCGCCCTCAGGCTCTTCCAGATCATCGCTGCACGGATCACAGCCATCGCGACGATGCAGCAGCGCATCGCGCATCGCATCCCCTAGGATCAGCGCCAGGGCGGCCAGCAAAATCAGGCCGGAGATCCAGTCAAACACCCCACGAAACGCCAGGACAATGAACAGGATCGAACCCGCGATCATCTGGTAATAGCTTTTGCGCGTATCACATTGGCTGGTATGCATCACCGTGATCAGCGCAGGCACGCCCAGAACCAGCAGCACATTGGCGGTGTTGGACCCAATGACATTGCCCAGCGCAATGCCCGGCACGCCCTCAAGCGCCGCTTGTACCGAAATCAACAGCTCGGGCGCAGAGGTGCCAAAGGCCACAATCGTCAGGCTGACAATCAGCGCCGGAACGCCAAGCCGCAAGCTGAGATTCACCGCCCCCTTGACCAGCGCATCCCCCGCCAAAAGCAGGATCAGCAGCCCGAGAACCGCAAAGACAAAGACCATCTCAGCCCTTTCTTTTGCCACAGTCACAGGGACCGCGGCCAATCTTGTATCGCCCACAACGCGGGCATTTTGCTGATTTCAATCGGGCCTGCCCCGGAAAGCGCAGCCGTCCGAACATGGCCAAAACCGCCATAAATACCAGAAAGATAGAGACGATCTTGACCAACACGCTATAGCCCGAAACGCGCGAACAGGGCCCGCTCCTCAATTTCGCTCATCGCGCCCTGCATGGCTTGCACGCCAAGGCGCGGCAAAAGCGGGCGGCGTTGTTCAAAACGGCGGAATTGCACCTTGCCGCCAAAGCGGTCCTTCATCACCGGCACCAGATGTCCGATCTCATCCGCCAGCCCGACCTCGATGGCCGATTGGCCAATCCAGACCTCGCCGGTGAACAGATCCGGGTTATCGGCCAGCTTTTCACCGCGCCGATCGCGCACATGGCCGATGAATTGCTCATGCAACTGCCCCAGCAGGCGATTCAAACGCGCCACGTCTTCTTCGTTTTCCGGTTTGAACGGGTCGAGCATGCTCTTGGATTTGCCCGCCGTGTGCACGCGCCGCTCAATCCCCTGTCTTTGCAGGAAAACATGCGCACCAAACCCGGCCGAAATAACCCCAATCGACCCCAGAATAGAACAGCTATCCGCAATAATCTCATCCGCAGCCGAGGCCAGCCAATAGCCCCCCGAAGCGGCCACATCTTCGACAAAGGCATAGACAGGCACGTCTTTTTCCTCTGCCAAACGCCGGATACGCGCGCCTATCAGCGCACTTTGCACAGGCGAGCCGCCGGGCGAGTTGATCTCAAGCGCAACAGCGGCAGGTTTGCTGCCAAAAGCTTTCTCCAACAGCCCCGCCACCGAGCGGTCGCTCAGACCGCCTCGACCAGAGGTTCCAATCGCACCCTGCAGGCGCACCACGGCGACCTGGGGATGTTTTTTGATGAATGGGATCCAGCGTCTCATGTTGGCTCATGTAGAGCCGCTTCCGCCGACAAACAAGAGGTTGCCCAGATAACATGACGCTTCGTCGGGCAATGTGACCCCATCACGTCACACCCCCTGTTTCTCTGGGCCAAAAATATCCCGGGGAGTCTCGAGCCTGCTCGAGACGGGGCAGCGCCCCAAGACCCCGTCAAAAAAAGCTCTGCGGGTCGATATCTATCGACATGCGCAAATCTCCCTTTAGCTGCACCTGACCGGCCCAATCCGCCAGGGCGCGCTGCAACATCACATCCTTGGGGGCCTTCACCAACAGCCGCACCCGGTGGCGCCCGCGCACCCGCGCAATCGGAGCCGGCGCCGGCCCATAGATCACCGCGCCCACCTTGCGCAACGGCCCATCATGACGTGCCAGATGGTTGCCAAGGTCAAAGACCTGCGCCACATCCTCACCTGACAAAACGATCCCGGCCAAACGGCCAAAGGGCGGCATCGCCGCCACGCGCCGCTCGTCCAGCTCGGCTTTCCAAAACGCCTCTTCATTCCCGGCCAGAATGGCGCGGATCACCGGGTGTTCCGGCTGAAACGTTTGCAACAACGCCTCCCCCCGCCGTTCCGAGCGCCCCGCGCGCCCGGCCACCTGGCGCATCAATTGAAAGGTCCGCTCCGCCGCGCGCAGATCCGAGCCTTGCAAGCCAAGATCAGCATCAATCACCCCAACCAGCGTCAACAAAGGAAAGTTATGCCCCTTGGCCACCAATTGCGTGCCAATGATAATATCCGCTGCCCCATCAGCAATGGCTTCGATCTGGCCCTTCAACTCGCGCGCCGTGCCATAGAGGTCCGAGGACAAAACCGCGATCCGCGCCTCCGGAAACTGCGCCTGCGCCTCTTCGGCCAGACGTTCCACACCGGGGCCAACCGGGGCCAGCTTGTCTTCGGCCCCGCAGGACGGGCAGGTCTCAGGGATCGGTTTGCTTTCACCACATTGATGGCAGACCAGCCGCTTTAGAAACCGGTGCTCAACCATGCGCGCATCACAATGATCACACCCAATCTGCTGTCCACAGGCCCGGCACAGCGTCACCGGCGCATAACCGCGACGATTGAGAAACAGCAAGGATTGCTCACCCCGTTCAATCCGTGCCGAGACCGCCCGTTTCAGGGCGGGCGAGATCCAGCTGTTCGAGGGCAAATCCTGACTGCGCATAACAATCGCGCGCATCTGAGGCAAAATCGCCGGACCATAGCGCGAGCTCAACACCACCCGATCATATTTCCCGGTCTCAGCATTGTTCCAACTTTCCAGCGAGGGCGTCGCCGAGGCCAACACCACCTGCGCCCCAAGGATCGAGGCGCGCAGCACCGCCATATCGCGGGCATTATAAAGCACACCATCATCCTGCTTGTAAGATGTGTCATGCTCCTCATCGACCACCACCAGCCCGAGCCGTTGAAACGGCAAAAACAGGGCCGAGCGCGCGCCGACCACCACCTGCGCCTGCCCCTGCGCCACCATACGCCAGACCCGGCGACGCTCGGTCATGGTCACGCCAGAATGCCATTCCGCCGGTTTCGCCCCAAAGCGCGCCTCGATCCGGGTCAGGAACTCGGCTGTCAGCGCGATTTCGGGCAGTAGCACCAGGGCCTGCCGCCGCTGCCGCAGCGCCTCGGCCACCGCCTCAAGATAAACCTCGGTCTTGCCTGACCCAGTCACCCCTTTCAGCAACACTGTATTATATTGCTTTGACGCTTGCCCTTCGCGCAAATGTGCCGCCGCTTTTTCCTGATCCTCGGTCAGCTCCTTGGCACCATAATCCGGTTCCAGCAAAGGATAGCCCGTATCACGTGGCGTTTGCTCTTCGCGCACCGCTCCAGTTTTGACCAACCCCTTGACCACCGAAGTCGTCACCCCGGCGCTTTCCGCCAGCTCTTTTAAGGTCAGGGACAGCCCGCCAAGGTCTCGGCAAGTCTCCAACACTCGGCGGCGGGCATCGGTCATGCGGCTCGGCTCCCCCTCGCCTAGCCGATAGATCTTTTGCATCGACGGCGGATCGCCCAGCCCCGGTGCCCGCGTCGCCAACCGCAACATCGCGTGCATGGGGGTCAGCGTATAGGCCCCAGCCTTTTGCAGAAAACTACGCATCTCATCGCGCATCGGGGCCACATCCAACACACGGATTACCTGGCGGATCTTGGAATAATCAAAATCGCCCCTGCCCGGCCCCCAGACCACACCAATCACCTTGCGCGGCCCTAGTGGCACCTCGACAAAGGCGCCCAAATGGCAGCCGCCTTCGGGCGCTCGGTAATCCAACAACCGATCCAGCGGCTGCGTCGTCTGCACCGCGACCAGCGCATTTTCCTCAAAAAAGCTCGTCATGAGGCCTCTAATCCTGTTAGCGCCAACATTTGCCCGACAATTAGGGTTCCGATACGCGTCTCCATGAGGTAAGACACCCGCGATCAATTGCCAAGCTTCGCCTGGGAGGGCACGCGCATGAAATTCTTCGTAGACACGGCCGAAGTCGACGCCATCGCCGAGCTGAACGCTCTGGGCATGGTGGATGGTGTGACCACCAACCCGTCGCTGATTGCCAAATCCGGCCGCGACATTCTGGAAGTCACCAAAGAGATCTGCGACATGGTCGAAGGCCCGGTTTCCGCTGAGGTTGTCGCGCTTGAGGCGGATGCCATGATCGCCGAGGGCCGCAAGCTGGCCGAGATCGCGGAAAACATCGCCGTCAAGGTGCCGCTGACCTGGGACGGGCTCAAGGCGTGTAAAGTGCTGTCTGACGAGGGCAAGATGGTCAACGTCACCCTGTGTTTCTCCGCCAACCAAGCGCTGCTGGCCGCCAAAGCGGGCGCGACCTTTATCTCACCCTTTATCGGTCGCCTGGATGACATCAATATCGACGGTCTCGACCTGATCGAAGACATCCGGACCATCTATGACAATTACGGCTTTGATACACAGATCCTGGCCGCCTCGATCCGTACCGCCAATCACATGGCCGAATGCGCCAAGATCGGCGCAGACGTGGCAACCGCCCCGCCTGCCGTGATCAAGAACATGGCCAACCACGTGCTGACCGACAAAGGTCTGGCGGGCTTCCTCGCCGATATCGAAAAGGCAGGCATCAAGATTGTCTAAACGCGGAAAACGGGGCGAAAAAGCCCCGCTTTGTCGCAAGGTGAACACCCGGACCCATGGGGTAAACCATGGGTCCGGGAAGCGCGCCGCTTATGAGCGCGGCACAAAATCCGGCGCACAGACCTCGATGCATTCAGGCCAGCGCCACGGTTTCGACTACACCCCTCTTTTTCGTTTTCTGCTGTCTCGGGTGGGGCAAGACTGGGACACGGTTTATTCCGAAGCCGTGTCACGATTGGACAAGCCCGAGCCGATTTTCTGGATCGTCGCCGAGCATGAAGCAGATCGGCGTGACCTAATCCGATATGGCGAAAGCAGCTACTTCAGTGGGTTGTTCATTGATGCGGAGGGCAAGCTGGCCGTGGTCGACCCTAGCATCACGCCCGAGCGTATCCAGCCACAATGCCCCTGCTGCACCCACAGCTTAAACGGCAAACCTGTCCCGCGCAAATTCGAAAAACACGGGTTGCCCTTGGTCGCCCCGCTTTAGGGTCAGGACCCATTAATTTAACGCCACTGGTTTGGTTGGTCTTGGTCCTGACAAGGCACGTCTCCGCAGGAATACTGGTTGTATTTCAAGGTGATGTAACGCAGCTCAGGGGCAAGACCAACCAAATCTTGCAGACGTAAGGAGCGCTGCAAAGCAGCGGCTTTGAACGCTTGAAATTGATCCCGCCAGTTCCGGCGCGTCCAAAACCCCTGCTTTATTGCCCTCCCTGCGCCAGCGACGTCAAATTAATGGGTCCTGACCCTAGGCACGCGCCACCAAATTCCATCCATGGAATTTGCAAATTCCGTGCACGGAATTTGTTGCGCCTAGGTTAAACGTTCGGCTCACCCTGCAAGCCCAGGATCTTGCGAAACCCGGTCCAATAGCCCGGCAGACGCGGCGGTTCCTGCATACCGTCCAGTGCCTCTTGCAACCATGGCTGCATGCGTCGCTCTGCAAAATCTCGTCCCCAGGCCAAATAGGCCTCGGCGTCATCCGGGCGCAACCGGCAGGCCGATCCAACCAAGCCGACCAGGGTTTCCGGCGGCGAATACCATTCATCCTGAATGCCGGTGACCTTCTTTTGCAGAAACGGTCCAACCCAGCGCATCAACCGCTTATCCGAATAGGTCAGCAGCATCTTGCCCATTTCGTCGCGCGAATAGTGGATCAAGGGCGGGAATGTGTCGAAAAAGACCGCACGCCCGTCCACATAGGCAAAATTCCGGATCGACGGGTGAAAGCCGATGCGCGTCTCAACCCCTTGGGCCCAGTGCCAAAAGGTAGCGATCACCTCGCCCGCGGCCGCCATCATGACCAATGTCTCGTCCAAGGGGCGCGACATCATCAGTGGGCGCATCATTGAATCCGCTGGCAGCGCCTCTTGCACAATCACCGGAATGCGGCTGCCCTCGATATCCAATAGAAAGAACTCGGTTTCCGGCAGCCCGACACCAGACGCATACATCGCCTGCACATAATCGTCGTGACATTGATGCAAACGCTCCAAGGCTGCGACATCACTCAAACCGCGATAGACCTTGATGACCTTATCCGCCAGCGGCCCGGATGTGGGGCGAAACGGCGCGCAGAAATAGCCGAGCTTTGAGACAGGCTGACCCCGTTCCGCAGAATCCGCGCGGATCAATCGGGCCAGTTCCGTTTGGTCAGTCATACCATGTCTCCTTTACCTGCCCGACCGGGCTGGCCCCCTGTAGCGCCTCATGCCTCGGGACGCCAGCCCATCCGGCAAAGCTCCACCCGCACCAAAACGCGGCTTAACCCGAACTTAACCAAAATGAAGCCATGGTTAGCGAGGTGAAAGGACCCCCTATGCTGACCCGGCTCCTCCTCTGCCTATGCCTGATTGCGCTTGTCTCCCAAGCCAAGGCCGGGGCTTGGCCGCGTCAGAAAGGGTCAGGATTTGCCAGTGTTTCTGTGCAGCTCAGCTGGCCGCAAAACATTCAACACTGGATCGATACCCAACCGACTGACCAATACCGCACCGCCTATCTGGAATATGGCCTTACAGATAAGCTCACGATTGGCCTGGATATTGGCAACTCCGTCTCCGGGGCCAGCAAAAGCATTGCGTTTCTTCAATATCCAATTCGAAATCGCGAGAAGGGTCCAAAGATCGCCTTTCAATTCGGAATTGGGCAGATATCCGGGGAACAGGTGGTCAGGCCCGGTCTTTCCTTGGGTTGGGGGCTAAAGAAAGGCTGGCTCAGCCTGGACAGTTTTATGGAAACCCGTACAGGCGACGGGGTCTCGGATTATAAGCTCGACATCACCTGGGGGCGCAACCTCGCGCGGGATCGCAAACTGCTGTTGCAGTTGCAAACCGGCATTCAACACGGCGACCCGGCCTTTGCGCGTTTTGCTCCGTCCTTGGTGACACCATTGGGAAAGCGGTTGAAAATGGAAACCGGCGCGACCTGGGGGTTGACCGGTGACAGCTCAATGGGGGTCAAATTCGGGTTGTGGACGGATTTCTGATACCGTCGCACAGCGGAACTGACTAAAGTTGCCATATGACCAATCCGATCCGCCCCACCGATGACCAAGCACGCGACATGGCGCGTGGTTTGATCCAAAACGCGCGGTTTGCCGCGCTGTCCTACCAAGACCCAAACCACCAAGCTCCAATGATCTCGCGCATTGCCTGCGTGCCCAGCCCTGCCAGTCAACTGTTGTCGCTGGTTTCGGACCTCAGCCACCACACAGTGGCCCTGGACGCAGATCCGCGCTGCGCCTTGCTGCTGGGTGAGCCCGGCGACAAGGGTGATCCGCTGACCCATCCGCGCCTCAGCCTGCAAGGGCGGGCAAGTTTTGTGCGCCACCAAGACCCGAACCATGCCGCTTTGGCCGCGCATTATTTGTCTCTCTACCCCAAAGCCAAGCTCTATATCGGCTTCGGAGATTTCCGCATCTTGTCCTTCGCCACGGAACGCGCCTTTTTGAACGGCGGCTTTGGCAAAGCCTACACCCTGACGCCACAGGACTTGCACTAAAAAAACCGGCCCCGAATTGGGGCCGATTTCCATCAGTTGCGAACCTTACTTGTCCATGCGGATCGTCACATTGGCATCGCCCAGCATGTCTTCTGGCCAAATCAACTGCACACGATCATCATTGGAACCGATCTGCGTTTGCGTGTAAGGCATATGGTTCCTGGTCACATTCGACGCATTGCGGGGCCGTGAGGTTGTCACCACGCTGTCCACATTCAGGGCAAAGCCCTCAAATGGCAGCTTGTTCCCAGTGTCCACTTCCCAGACCGAGGCGGCGGTGTTCTGGTCGTGATCAACGACCAGCGGGTTGGACGTTGCATAGGTCACGTTGTGATGCGTGTTGCCGACAAAGTTGATCTTTTTCATGCTGCTCTTGAGCACGCTGCCTTGCGACAGGTCGATCCGCTCTGCGCGTTCGATGGATGTCCCAACAACACGGAACGTGTTCCCGCTGACATTCAGACCATTGATGATGTGACCGGTCCCTACGGGTCTCCACACGATATAACTGAACGACGTACTGACATCCGAGCTGAGCATCACATTGTTGGTGATCGACAGACCCGCAAACCCGAACCCGCCGGTATGATCCGGCTCTGGCTCGCGTTCATTTGTCCACTCAATGAACGCATTGTCGATATAGTTGCCGGAAATCTGCGTGTTACAGGCCCGAACATTGATCACGATGCCCGCAGTCCGTGGCCCGCCAGCAACGCCCCCACCCTGGAAGAAGTGGTTGCCGGTGATGATGCTATGCGTGCCGCTCATCACCGCGAAATGGCGGAACTGCGAGGCCCGGCAATTGCGGATTTTCACGTCATTGGCGTTACAGGTAATCGCAACAGACTGACGATCCTGCGGGTTCAATCCACCTTCATGGCTGATGAACTGACACAGGTCGATCAACATGCCCTGACAGCCGTCACCAATCGAGGTAATCGCCCGGTGGCCGGGGCGGTTGAACACACAATTGCGGATCACGTTAACGGTGCCCAGACGCGGCAGAACCAGGCCCGAGGCCTCTTCACCACACTGGAATTCCAGACCTTCCAACTCGAACACGTTCAGACGTTCAAACCCGGTAAAGTCCAGAATGTATTTGAAACGGGTAAAGGTGTAGGTCTGCGTTGTCGGCGCGCGCGACAGAGGTTGCGACAGGGTTACCTGCTGAGCAGCGACATTGACCTCTTTCACATAAATCTCGCGCCCAACACCGATCGGCCCTTCGACCAGCGACCCAAGCGGAATGTTGGCCACGTTTGAGACATTGGTCAGAACCCAAGGGTTGCTGGCCGCATAGGTCGCCTGGCTGGTCACAACATCCGGGTCCCAGTTTGACGAGCTTTCCGCGCGCAACTGACCATTTCGGATCACCCGACGCTGCGCATAGGTTGTCCGGTTCGGAACTGCGGCCTGAACGTCAATCGGGCCGTGGATCGACACACGGCGACCGCCCAGATCCAGGCTTTCATGGTCAGCATTGTTCATCAGTGACTGCAACGCCTTCTTAAAGGCCAGCTCTTCGTCGCCACCAAACGCGTCGATATAGGTCGGCAGATCAAAGGCCTTGGTCAGCGAGAAAATCGCCGCATCCGGCATGGTCACGCTGCCCTCAAACTGAACACGGTGGTCCAGGGTGGTGGAGCTTGCCAAATGATAAGTCCCCGCAGACACCAGAATACGACGCCCATTGGCCGCCTGATCCGCTGCCTCAAAGGCCGCGCTGTCATCGGTCACACCGTCGCCAATGGCACCATAATCGCGCACATCGACCCAATTCATCATGTCGCGCAGGAACACGCCGGTGACATCCTCAATAACGATGTCATCAATGCGCACGATGCCACCATTCTGACCGGTCAGATCAATGCCGAAATGGCCGTAAACAGGCTGAGTGCCCCAAACCATATCAACACCATTGCGCGAGCCAACGCCGACAATGGCGCTGACTTCGACCACTTCACCATAGGTGGTCAGATCAACCGGCGTGGTGCTCAGCGTCACATTTGTGACGGCATTTTCATTGGCATCACCGGCCCAACCGGCGATACGCACCGCTGGCAACGCGCCCGAGATCGCCTTGACCTTGGCGGACACACGCAGGTAGCAGCCCGGCAAAATAGGCGTCTGCCCCATATAGCGCAGTTTCTGGACGCCGTCGGTCTTGAGAATTTCCAGACATCCGGCAAAATCCTGGTCCGCTGGTTCGAATGCGGCATTTGCATAGCCCGCATAGGTGGCCGAGCCTGGAATGCCGTCGCCACGAGAAAACTGTCCGAGATTACCCGCCGTAAATGCCGGAGGCATAAAGACCACACCGTCAGTAATCGCCTTATTCATGCTGTACCCTTTCGTCACAAGAGGCGCTGCGCCCCGATCGCGAAAGGGAAATAAGGAAGGGGTCTTAACGGGGCGAAACTGTACCGTTCGCCCCTACATGCGCTTGCGCAACAGTTGAGTTAGGCAGACAGGTCCGGCATGGGCAGCAATTGGACCGCAGCAATGCGCCAAAACCCGTCCACCTTTACCATCTTGTAATACAAAGCAAAAACCTGCCCATCCTGGTCTGTGACAATCACTTTCTGCCAGAGATTGCCCTGGATATTGCGCAGGTCGGCAAAATCAACATTCTCTGGCCGCCACACCATTGGATAGCCATTGCGCACCATGGTGCCAAAGTTATCCGGCGTGCCAAATAACTGCTGGATAGACGGGGCGGCATATTGAAAGGCTTGCTCAAAATCATCCAACAGAAATGCGTCGATCTGATTTTGGATCACGCCTTCAATGCCTTTGTCAGGGGCGATGACGTCCTGAGCGGCGGCAAATTGCCCAAAGACACTCAGGGCCAGAACTAAGATGATCTTGCGCATGATCGCTCCTCCTGACCTCAAGCTAGAGCGAACCGCGCAAATTTCAAAACTGCCGTGAAACGAGAAAGGGCGAAATGGCAATCTCTCCCATTTCGCCCCTGTTTTGTACTGATTGGTACTGGCTCAGCCCAGTTCGCCCGCCAGCCCCTTTTCGATCAGCGCCACGGTTTCGCTCACGCCATACAGTGCAATGAACCCGCCAAAGCGAGGGCCTTGGCTTTGACCCAAAAGCACTTCGTAAAGCGCCTTGAACCAGTTGCGCAGCGGGTCAAACCCGTGATCTTTACCAACCGCAAAGACAAGCGTTTGCAGGGCCTCGTCACTGGTTTCCCCGTCATAGGACCGCAAACGATCTGCCAAATCTTCCAAGGCCTTACGCTCTTGCTCATCCGGCGCACGGAAGGTCTTGGTCGGCTTGACGAAATCCTCGTAATACTTGACCGCGAAACCCGCCGCAGCGTCAAGATCCGGGTGGCTTTCCGCCGTCGCATCCGGCGCATAGCGCTGGATAAAGCCCCACATGGCGTCCTTATCCTCGGCTCCCGCCGCCGAAGCCAAGTTCAGTAGCATCGAGAACGGCACAACCATCTTGCTTTCCGGCACATCACCATTGTGGATATGCCAAACCGGGTTGTTCACCTGCGCCTTGGCATCCTGTGTCGGGAAGGCACGCAATTGCTGGTGATATTCGTCCATCGCCTTTGGAATAACGTCGAAATACAGACGCTTAGCCGTTTTCGGCTTTTGATACATAAAGTAGCTCAGGCTTTCGGTGCTGGCATAGGTCAGCCATTCATCAATCGAAATCCCGTTGCCGCTGGACTTGGAAATCTTCTGCCCTTTGTCATCCAGGAACAGCTCATAAGTGAAATGCTCCGGCGCTCGTTGCCCCAACGCCCGGCAGATTCCGTCATAGATCGGCGTATTGGTGCTGTGATCCTTGCCATACATCTCAAAGTCGACACCCAACGCCGCCCAACGCGCGCCAAAGTCCGGCTTCCACTGCAGCTTTACATTGCCGCCGGTGACCGGCAGGGTCCATTCCTTGCCGTCCTCATCGTCAAAGGTGATCTCCCCCTTGGCGGCATCGACGTTTTTCATCGGCACATAAAGTACGCGACCGGTTTCCGGATGGATCGGCAAAAAGATTGAATAAGTCGATGCACGTTCGTCCCGCAGCGACTTCAACATGATCTTCATCACGTCATCATATTTCTCACAGGCACGCAGCAGGATCTCATCAAACTGACCGCTCTTGTAGAACTCCGTGGCCGAGATGAACTCATACTCAAAGCCAAACGTATCCAGGAAACGCCGCAGCATGGCGTTGTTATGATCGCCAAAGCTGTCATGGGTGCCAAAGGGATCGGGCACAGCGGTCAGCGGCTTTTGCAGGTGCTCGGCCAGCATCTCCTGGTTCGGCAGGTTGCCCGGCACTTTGCGCATCCCATCCATATCGTCCGAAAAACAGATCAGACGCGTCGGAATGTCAGAAATCTGCTCAAAGGCGCGACGGATCATCGTCGTGCGTGCCACCTCGCCAAAGGTGCCGATATGCGGCAGGCCTGAGGGGCCATAACCGGTCTCGAACAGCACATAGCCCTTTTCAGGAGGCGTCTTTTCATACCGTTTGAGCAGACGGCGAGCTTCTTCAAAGGGCCAAGCCTTGGTGCTCATTGCCGCATCGCGCAGATCGGACATGGGATTCTCCTGAAATAAAGGTTGCGGCCCGCTTCCTATTGCCCTGTGGGCCTCTCGTCAATAAATTGCGCTGCGACGCCGCATTTTTGAACGGCCCTTTTGAAAGGCAAGGCTAATGACAGACGCCCCTCACCCGCTCAGCCCACAGGATTGCCTTGTGGCCCTGATGATCGCGGTTTCCGCATCGGACGAAAATGTTCGCACGGCGGAATTGGTCAAAATCGATTCGGCGGTCAACAACCTGCCGGTTTTTGCCAGCTATGACGTGGATCGCGTACGTGAAATGTCTGTTCTCGTGTTCGAATTGTTCTCGCAAGAAGACGGGTTAGACGCGCTTTTCGGCATGATCCGCAATGACTTGCCCGAAGTTCTGTTTGAAACGGCTTATGCTTTGGCCTGCGATGTGGCGGCGGCTGATGGCACCCTGCAAGAAACCGAACTGCGCCTTTTAGAAGAAATTCGATACGAACTTGAGATAGATCGCCTGCATGCCGCAGCCATCGAACGCGGTGCTCGGGCACGACATATGTCGCTATAACGTCACAAAACCACAACATTTAGTACAAAACAACCTTGGGTCAGGTATCCCTGACTGACCCGGGGTTAATCTTTTTGTATAGTCCCAACAGGCATTATCGCCACGCTGCTTTGTTTTCTGGAGGGACATTATGAACCGGATTCTCGCATCTATTTTGGCGATCACCATGATGATCGCGCTGCCCGTCGCAAGCCATGCTGCGGCCCTTGTCGCCAAGGTTGATGTTTCGTCGCAAACCATGACCGTCATTCACAATGGCAAGGTTGCCTATCAATGGCCCGTCTCCACGGCGCGCAAAGGCAAGTGGACCCCGCGCGGCAGCTGGAGCGCCAAGTGGTTGTCACGCCACCATAAATCGAGCCTGTATAACAACGCACCGATGCCATATTCGATCTTTTTCAACGGCAATTACGCCATCCACGGCACCAATCAGATCAGCCGTTTGGGCCGCCCGGCCTCTGCTGGCTGCGTGCGCCTGCACCCGGATCACGCCGCGCGCCTGTTCGAACTGACCCGCCGCGTTGGCAAATCCAACATGAAAGTTGTGATCCACAACTGAGCGTTAAGCCGGTCACGACACCGGCTTAGCTGCTATAAACGATCCCCCAACGTTCAATCAGCTCTTGCTGCAAACGTTTTGCCCGGCGGTTCCACTCACGACCTCCGGGCGGTCGCTCTCTCTCGGACTTCTTGAGATTAGCGCGCTTGTCCAGGTTGGCGGCAAAGATGGCAAAGACCAGTTCGGTGCCATCGGGCAGATCCACATACCCGGCCAAGCCACTGACAAAGTTGAGTGTTCCTGTCTTAGCATGCACCGAAAGCGGATGATCCTTGATCACCTTGCGTTGTGCATCCAGCATCTTGAAGGGTTTCAAGAGGGGCTTGAGCTCAGACGTTCCCCGCAATTGGCGCAGCGCTGACATCATATCCCGCGCGGTGATACGGCTTTGCTCACCCAATCCGGAATGATCGACTAAAGCAACCGATGGCAGATCAAAGGATTGTTTTGCCCAAGCGTTCATGACCTGCGCGGATTGTTTAAGCGACTTAACCGGCTTGCCAGACCGCTTTTGACTTGCGGTCATCCCGACAATCTCAGCCGTAAGATTGGTCGACCATTTCAGCATATCCTTGAGGATACTGGCCAGCGGTTTGCTTTGAACCTTTGTGATTTCCGACGCCGTCGGCAAGCTTTCCAAATACTCCGGGGCATCTAGTTTGATACCCTGTGCCCGCGCCAAGCTTTGAAACACTTCGCCTGCGTAAATTCCAGGTTTGCGCACTGGCAACCATCGCGCGCCCCCCTTGCCCAAAGCCCCCTTGGCGACTGTCCAATTGTCCAGCCCACCCTTATCTTCATAGGTATAGACCGGAACGTCGCGCGCGATGACCTGCATTTTGGCAAAGCGCACATCTGGTCGATGTGCTTCGGTGCGGGCCTGCATTGTAACGTCATAGCTGCCATTGGCGCGCCGCCATTCAAAATGCACCCGGTTGTAATTCAGGTTCAGGCCCGAAACCGCGGGGTTATAACCAACATGATCTGGCTGACCTGCGTCGATGCCGCGGATATAGGGCAAAGCCCCGCCGTAAATCTTGAACGCACCTTTGACGCCGGTCACCCCCGCCTGTTTGAGCTGCGCCGCAAGTTTCGCCAATCCATCTGTATCGAGCGTCGGATCCCCGCCACCCGCCAGGATCACATCGCCCTGGACAACACCATTGGAAATCGCACCGGTCGCCAATACCTTTGTTTCAAAACGATAATCCGCGCCCAATACATCCAGCCCATAGGCTGCAGTCAACGCCTTTGCGACGCTGGCAGGCGGTTGGCCCAGAGTTGCGTCACGCTCCTCCAGCAATTTGCCCGTGGACATATCCGCCACGGCAAACCCAACGCGACCGCCAAGTTTGGCCCGTTCGACCAGCACCTCTGCGGGCTTTTGGATTTCGCGCAACAGATCCTTGGATCGGGCCACGGGGCGCAAAGATTGTTCAGGCGCATTGGCCCAAAGCGGCGAAGCCAGGGCCGATGTGGACAGCGCGGACAAACTGCCCAAAAACAAACGTCTTGAAATCAATTTGGTCATGCCATGATCTAAGCTCTAAACCTCCGTTTCGACAACCGGGCAATTTTCATGTTTCTCATGATTTTGTATCCGGTTCCCGGCTCCACGCGCCCGAGTTGCGGATTTCTGAAGAACTGATGTCGCGCATCGGCATATTAACAAAGCACCAGCGCGGAACCGGACCTATTGGTAATAGACGAGACTGTTTCCCGGATAAGCGTGAGGCACGGAACACCCGCGAAGCGACAGAATTGCGCGCTGCGATACGCAAACCGGGGCGTGCAAGAACACCGACGGGCACGGTTTGCATGATGCCGCGCCAGTTGTCCCAGCGGTGAAACTGCGACAGGTTATCGGCCCCCATCAGCCAGACAAAGTGGCAAGCGGGCCATTCCGTTTGCAACGCTTGCAGCGTTTCATGGGTGAACCTGGTTCGGTGGCGCATTTCAAAATCGCTGACACGGATGCGCGGGTGCGTGATCAGGGAACGCGCCGCAGCGATACGCCGCTGCATCTTGGCTGGCGGGTTGGGTTTGAGCGGGTTGCCAGGGCTGACCAACCAGACGACAAGGTCCAAGTCGAACCGTTTCAACGCCTCAAGAGACAAGTGAACATGACCAGCATGAGGGGGGTCGAAGGACCCGCCCAAAATGCCCACCCGCATGCCTGGAGCCAAATGCAGATTTTCCTGCCACTTTGCCAATCTGTCATCCGATTTTGAAAACTTGCCCGCATTGGCATAGGGGGAACGGCACAGGCTTGCAAGAATGGCCGGGGCTGTATCGCCTAGAAATCTTGCCAGATCACGGTGTTGGCGGGCAGTGCTCCGCCGGTACCAGTTGCGCGACGTTGATCAGGCTCGGGTTCGCCCCAATCGTCGAAAAGTTGGATTGAAGCTGGTGCTTTTTCAGTATCAGCCGCGTTGCGCATCTTAAATTGCATTACCAAGGCGCGCAAGTTCACTGCCTTTTCACGCAAGGCCCGGCTGGCCGCCGCGCTTTCGCCGACCATAGCGGCATTTTGCTGTGTCACCTGATCAAGCGAGGTGATGCCATTGTTGATCTCCGATAACCCATCCGCTTGTTCCGTCGCGCCAGTGGCAATTTCTGCGACCCGGTCGGTGACCTGCGTGACGCCTGACAGGATATCCTCAATCGCCGCCCCCATATCTGACACCAGATGCACGCCGTTGCTCACATTGTCGTTGGATTCCTCGATCAACTCGCGAATTTCCGACGCGCTTTGCGACGAGCGCTGTGCCAAGGCGCGTACCTCGGCGGCCACAACTGCAAAACCGCGCCCAACCTCTCCGGCCCGCGCGGCTTCGACACCTGCATTCAGTGACAAAAGGTTGGTTTGAAAGGCAATTTCCTCCATCACCTGGATGATCTGCCCAATCTTCTTGGACGATTGTTCGATCGCGCCCATTGCGGCCACTGCCCGACTGCGCACCGCTTCGCCCTGCTCAGCCTTGTCCCGAGCAACCGCAATGGAGGAAACAATCTCGCGTGCGCCGTTGGCGGTTGCAGTCACGCTCGACGTGATCTCTTCCATCGCGGCTGCGGTTTGTTCCAAAGTAGCAGCCTGGTTTTCAGTCCGCTGAGACAGGTTATCGGCCCCCTCGCTCAGAATCGTGGCATCTTCATCAATCGAAGCCGCGCTTTCGCTCAGCTCCGCAATAATATTGGCCAATGCGTCCACGGTCCGATTGAAATCTCGCCTGAGCTGCTCGTAATCTTCGCCCATCGGTTCGCGAATTTGGCTTTCCAAATCACCCGCGGACAGGTTTCGAAGCCCCCCGCCCAGCTTTTCCATGATCATCGCCATTTCAGCGGCCCAGCTTTCGGTTTCCTGAACAACTTGGCTTCGCTGTTCGAGTTGATCTTTAAGGTTCTGGTAAACGAGTGGGAATTCCTCGTAGGTCGGAGCATCTGCGCCTACCTTGCCGCCATGGGTTCTAATGACATTAACCATGTCAAACCCCAGTTCGTTCACGCTTTCAATTTGCTTCTTACAGCGCAGAAACACACTGACACACATGACGAAAACGACGCCCAACCCGCCCCCAAGCATCACGAAAACGAGCTGCGACACAGGCACCCAGATCAAAGCGCTTGCCAGCACAATTGCCGCCAGCAAGGTTGGCCACAAGGTCAAGAATACCTGCCACAGGGTAAAGCGAATGCTTGCTTTGCTTGGGCCGGTTTCCTTGTGCGCATTTTGCGCCAACAGCATTCGGTTTCTCCGTCAGAATTGCCAGCGTTTTGCCCGGCCTTGCCGAGCATAAGGACAGTTAATCCTTTCAATCAAATTAACCGACATTCACAAATCGCAATCACACCCGATACAGCGCGCGTGACACCGTGATTGCGCCCGCCCGCGCAAACCGCTACTTCGACGGGCAACACAGGATTCTCAGCGGAGCGATGACGATGGCCTCTTACCAGTATGTCTATCACATGGATGGTGTCTCCAAGACCTATCCAGGCGGCAAAAAATGCTTTGAAAACATCCGGCTGAGCTTTCTTCCCGGGGTGAAAATCGGTGTCGTTGGTGTCAACGGTGCTGGTAAATCGACCCTGATGAAGATCATGGCGGGAATCGACAAGGATTTCACCGGCGAAGCCTGGGCCGCAGAAGGTGCCAAAGTCGGCTATCTGCCACAGGAACCGCAGCTTGATGAATCCCTGGATGTGCGCGGCAATGTCATGCTGGGTGTCAAAGCCAAGAAAGACATCCTGGACCGCTATAACGAGCTGGCCATGAACTACAGCGATGAAACCGCTGATGAAATGGCCAAATTGCAGGATGAAATCGACGCGCTGAACCTTTGGGATCTCGACAGTCAAATCGACGTCGCAATGGAGGCTCTGCGCTGCCCGGCCGATGATGCCGATGTTTCGACTCTGTCGGGCGGTGAAAAGCGCCGCGTTGCCCTGTGCAAACTGCTGCTCGAAGCGCCAGACATGCTGCTGCTCGACGAACCGACCAACCACCTCGATGCCGAGACCATCGCTTGGTTGCAAAACCACCTGATAGAATACAAAGGCACCTGCCTGATCATCACCCACGATCGCTATTTCCTGGACGATATCACCGGCTGGATCCTCGAGCTGGATCGCGGTCGCGGCATTCCATACGAAGGCAACTATTCCGCGTGGCTGGAGCAGAAGGCCAAGCGTTTGGAACAGGAAGCGCGCGAAGACAAAGCCAAGCAAAAGACGCTGGAACGCGAATTGGAATGGATGCGTCAGGGGGCCAAAGCCCGCCAGGCGAAATCCAAGGCGCGTATTGCGGCCTATGAGGAAATGGCAGGTCAGTCCGAACGTGAAAAGGTTGGTCGCGCCCAGATCATCATCCCCAATGGTCCGCGCTTGGGCTCTAAGGTGATCGAGGTTGAGAACCTGAAAAAAGCCATGGGTGACAAGCTGTTGATCGAAGATCTAAGCTTTTCCCTGCCCCCCGGCGGTATTGTCGGCGTGATCGGCCCGAACGGCGCAGGTAAGTCGACCCTGTTCAAGATGCTGACTGGAAATGAAACCCCGGATGGCGGCTCGATCGAGTTGGGTGATACGGTGCAGCTGTCCTATGTCGACCAGTCGCGCGACGATCTGGCCGATGGCGATACCGTCTGGGAGGCGATCACCGGTGGGGCCGAGTTGATCAAGCTGGGCGACGCTGAGGTGAATTCGCGCGCTTACTGTTCGTCGTTCAACTTCAAAGGTGGCGACCAACAAAAGCCAGTCAGCAAACTCTCGGGTGGTGAACGCAACCGCGTTCACATGGCGCGCTTGTTGAAATCTGGCGGCAACGTTCTGCTGCTCGACGAACCGACCAACGATTTGGACGTGGAAACCCTGCGTGCGCTCGAAGACGCGCTGACCGACTTTGCCGGGTGTGCCGTTGTCATCTCGCACGACCGTTTCTTCCTCGACCGGATCTGTACCCATATTCTGGCCTTTGAGGGCGAGGCGCATGTGGAATGGTTCGAAGGCAACTTTGAAGATTACGAAGAAGACAAAAAACGTCGCCTAGGCGAGGCTGCTTTGGAACCGACACGGGTCAAGTTCAAGAAATTTGTACGCTAAGAAAGCCGCATCACCAATCCAAAGGGGCGATCTTGGGTCGCCCCTTTTTGGTTGTTCACACCTGCCACACATCCGCGGCAGGTAAGTGAAACATGACTACAAATGTGCTTTGGAACCCTCCATGTTTGATCACAGGAGGACAAGAAAATGACCCTGAAGCACAACCAACCAACCCCGACGAAACCACGCCTGCCCCTGCCCGGCCCACGCGCCCCACAAGCCTTTCGCTACAAAGACTGGGCGTCTCTTTAAACTGTTTTCAACCACCCCATTGGGGATGATAAAGATTTTAACAATCCGAGAAATCGATCTGCTCGGTTTTACGTTTCAAAGAAATACATACTTAAGACCTGACCAATATCTGTGTCTGTATGAAAACGGTCGGTCTCATACTTGCGACGCTCTTTGCATCAGCGTTTTTTAGCGTCACGACAATTGCCTTTATGATGGTCGAAAAAAACCAGGAAGAGGCTGGTTTGGTTTTGGTGGTCGCCTATCCATGGGGGCCCGATGCTTCGGACATCATCACCTCAGCTGGCTTGACAGAGACTTATCCTGTTCGCGCCCCGCTTGGCAGCCTGACCGAAACCGCAAATCCAGATGACTTGGCCCGCCTCAGGTCTCATGGAGCTTGGCTTTTGATGGATGGGAAAAGGGTCGCAGAATTATGCTCGCCAACAACATAACTGGATCGTCGGGGAACGCGAATCTAAAGTTGCAGATATTTGCAAGCTTGACCATGGCACCATGGCCAACGCTCGTCTCGCTTTTCCTGAACCCGGTCATTCCTTGGTGGACGCTGGCGGTTGCAAGCTTGGCAACCGTCTTGCTGACCCTGTCTTCTGTTCGAATGTCGGCCACAATCGCCCCTTTTGTTATCTCTTTCGCCTTGGTCGCGCATTGCGTTTTACTAACCATTTCCTTGACAGGACATGATTGGCAACTCGACTCTCACATGTTGTTTTTTGCCGCGATTGCAATTGCTTCTACACTTTACAACATTCCGGCCTTGCTCTTCTCGGCTGCGGTCATTGCCGTTCATCACCTCAGCCTCAGCTTTCTTGTCCCAACCCTTGTCTACCCCGACGGCGGCACCTTGGCGAATTTAGGAAGAACTGTTGTGCATGCCGTCATTGTTGTCATGGAAACAAGCGTGCTGTTGCTGAATATCCTGGGCAAAAAGGCAGCCGATAAAGAGGCGGAAGATCAACGCCGACAGGCCATGGAACAAGCTGAACTAGCCCAAGATGCGCAAATGGCGGCAATGGATAGCCAAAAACAAACCGAAGAGATTGTCGATATCATTTCAGGCAAGCTTGCGCGATTGGCCGAAGGGGATTTGACATGCCAGATCGGCGACGGCTTTCCGCAATCCCATGCAAAACTGCAAACGGATTTCAACCAAGCGGTTCAGATCCTGCACGACGCGATGGGGGATGTCATCGCCGTGGCGCAAGGCATTCACCGTGGCTCTGGCGCAATTGCTCAGGCGTCGGATCAACTGTCGACCCGAACAGAATCCCAGGCCGCGACGCTGGAGCAAGCGGCAGCAGCTCTGGAAGAATTGACCAACAATGTCAGGTCTGCAGCGGAACGCACCAAAAGCGTCGAGGAAAGCGTACAGTCTGCAAAGGTCGGGGCAGAGCATAGCGGCGAGGTGGTGCAAAACGCCGTCGAAGCCATGACGCAAATCGAAAACAGCGCCAGCCATATCAACCAAATTATTGGTGTTATCGACAACATTGCCTTCCAAACCAACCTCCTGGCCCTCAATGCCGGTGTTGAGGCTGCTCGCGCGGGCGAAGCAGGCAATGGATTTGCCGTTGTCGCCTCAGAAGTGCGCGCGCTCGCACAGCAATCCGCCGAATCTGCCAAGGAGATCAAGACGCTGATCGGCAATAGTACCGAACAAGTGGATCAGGGTGTTGAACTGGTCGGACGGGCAGGCATTGCACTCGCGGATATCGCCAAGCAAATCAACCAGGTTTCCATTCTGATCGGCGACATCAGCGCAAGCACCCACCAGCAATCGTCAAGCCTGAATGAAATCAATGCTGGTGTATCCAACCTTGATCACGTCACACAGAAAAACGCTGCAATGGTGCAAGACTCCAACTCCTCCAGCCACATGTTGGATCGGGATGCGCGGCGATTGACCGAACTGGTTGGGCGTTTCACAATCGACACTGGCGCAGAACTTAAGGCGTCGACCGGGTAAAACGCCGTTTCATTTACCATTTCGGGGCCTCATTAACCTTTCTTAAACCATGAAAGATCAAATTTGCTTGGCATGTAAGCGGAGCAAAGGATTGGGTGCATGGTTGCGCAGGCCTATACGGTGGCGTTTGAGGGTGTTGATGCGCGCCCGGTCGAAGTGCAATGCGCCGTCACGCCCGGCCTACCCGCATTCTCGATTGTCGGCCTTCCAGACAAAGCGGTGTCAGAAGCCCGCGACCGGGTTAGAACGGCGCTGGCTTCGCTTGCTATTGCCCTGCCATCCAAGCGTATCACCATCAACTTATCCCCCGCAGATATGCCAAAAGAGGGGTCGCATTTTGATCTGCCCATCGCCTTGGGCCTTTTGGCAGCGTTGGAAATCGTCCCCAAAGATGCTGTTTCGCAAACCGTCGCTTTGGGCGAACTGTCGCTCGATGGCGGTTTGGTTCCAGTTTTGGGCGCGCTACCCGCCGCCATGTCAGCGGCTGAGGATGATCGAGACCTTTTATGCCCGCATGCGTCCGGATCCGAAGCTGCCTGGGTTGGAGATTGCAAAGTTATTGGAGCCAAATCGCTTCTGGATGTGATCCGGCACTTTTCCGGCCAGGCCATTTTGGAGCCAGCCCAGCCAGGTGAAGTTCGAACAGACGAATCTGTGCGCGACCTGCGCGACGTCAAAGGTCAAGAACGCGCCAAACGCGCGCTTGAGATCGCCGCAGCCGGGCGTCACCATCTGTTTTTGGTCGGCTCACCCGGGTCTGGAAAATCCATGATGGCCGCACGGATGCCAGGCATTTTGCCGCCATTAACGCCGGTTGAGGCATTGGAAACATCCATGATCCATTCGGTCGCGGGCCTGCTTGAGGAAGGCGGCATTTCTCGAGATCGCCCGTTTCGACAGCCGCATCACACGGCCTCGATGGCGGCCATTATCGGTGGTGGACGTGGTGCCAAACCCGGCGAGGTCAGCATGGCGCATAACGGGGTTCTGTTCCTAGACGAATTCCCGGAATTTCCACGTCAGGTGTTGGAAACCCTGCGCCAACCATTGGAAACCGGCGAGGTCATGGTCGCCCGCGCCAATGCCCATATCAACTATCCCTGTCGTTTTCTGCTGATCGCAGCCGCCAACCCGTGCAAATGCGGCTATCTGGCAGATGCGGATCAAGCCTGTTCACGCGCCCCTATCTGTGGCGAAGACTACCTTGGCCGTATTTCCGGGCCTTTGATGGATCGCTTCGACCTAAGGGTTGAAGTGCCACCTGTCGCGGTCACCGATCTTGATCTGGCATGCGAAGGCGAAAGCTCGGCCACGGTCGCTGATCGGGTTGCCGCCGCGCGCGATAGGCAAAGACAACGTTTCAAGGACACCACCAATTTGCGCACCAATGCGGATGCCGAAGGGCAAACCTTGGATGAGATCGCGCAAATTGACAGCGAAAGCAAAGACTTGCTTTTGAAAGCTGCCGACAGGTTCAACCTGTCAGCGCGCGGCTATCACCGTGTGTTGCGCGTTGCGCGCACCATTGCGGATCTGGGCAACAGTGACGACATCCGCCGCCCCCATATTGCCGAAGCGCTGTCTTATCGGCTGGTTTCAACAAAACAATCCTGAACAAATCGCGCAATCTCGCGCAGGCTGGCCCGTGCTTCCGGAATCCAGCCGTCCAGCAAGTGCCAGACATGGGGGGCATCCGGATGCGCATTCACCGTGGCGCTCGCACCAAAACTGCGTAACCGCTCCACCATTCTCAGCGCATCGCTTTGCAAAATTTCCGTCTCGGAATAGTGCATGAAAACGTTGGGTGCGCCCGGAAAACCGGCGTAGAGAGGCGAAATTCTTGGGTCCTTTGGATCCAACCCTTGCAAGACATTTTCTGCCAGGTCTGGAAACCGTTCCGCCGGTAGGATTACATCGCTCTCCTGGTTGGAAATCAGGCTTTCACCACTCATCGTGAAATCAACACAAGGGGACATTACGAAACACCCTGCGGGCAATGTGCCCCGGTGGCACAGCACCGAAAGCACAGCAAGCGCCAGCCCACCGCCAGCCGAATCCCCCCCGATGACGATGTCTTTGGGTTGGAAGCCTTGCTCCAACAGATGATCCCAAGCGGTCAAACAATCATCAAAAGCTGCCGGTGCCGGATTGCTCGGAGCCAGACGGTAATCCGGCGCGCAAACCTCAATCCGGCTCAGGCGCGACAACCGGCCAAGCAAGCCAGAATAAACAGACGGGCTGCCAGCAACATAGCCGCCACCATGGAAATACAGCACGGCCTTGCCCGGGTGGCACTGACCTGAGGCAAACCAGTGCATTTCCCCATCGCGCAGGTAGTGGCGCAAAAAGGGAGGTTTGCGAAAAACCAGATCGGCAATCAGAGCCAAAGTTTTAAGCGCATCCGAAGGATCAGACGTTTTACGAAGCTGCGGTTTGACAAACAACCGCAGCCCTTTGTTGAGCAGTTTAAGCCGCCAGCTTAGCTGCATTTGGCCTCAATCGCCTGCCAAATCTTTTCGGCAACGTTGATACCGTCAAAGCGCTCAAGCTCCTGAATGCCGGTCGGGGAGGTGACGTTGATTTCGGTGAGATAGTCCCCAATCACATCGATACCGACAAAAATCTGGCCCTTTTCCTTGAGGGTCGGACCAATCGCAGCACAGATTTCCAGATCGCGTGGGGTCAGTTCCACCTTTTCCGGGCGGCCACCGACATGCATATTTGACCGCACCTCACCTGCTGCCGGAACGCGGTTAATGGCCCCAACGGGTTCGCCATCGACCAGGATCACCCGTTTGTCACCGGCGGTCACAGCAGGCAGGTATTTCTGCACGATCAGCGGCTCACGAGAGAAACCGGTGAACAACTCGTGCAGCGACGACAAGTTGCGATCCTGCGCGTCCAACTTGAACACCCCGGCCCCGCCATTGCCATAGAGCGGTTTCAGGATCACATCGCCATGGCGGTCCTTGAACTCGCGGATTGTTCGCAAATCGCGGGCGATGGTTGTCGGAGGCGTCAGGTCTGGGAAGTTCAGAACCAGCAGTTTTTCGGGAAAATTGCGCACCCAGAACGGATCATTCACCACCAGGGTCTGCCCGGCCAACCGGTCAAGCAAATGCGTCGTGGTGATATAATGCATATCAAACGGCGGGTCTTGGCGCAGCCAAACCACGTCATAATCGGCCAAATCAACGACCTCTTCAGGTTCCAAAACTGCCGGTTGGTCAGCGACGCGTTGAACCGTAATGCGATGGCCGCGCGCGGTGATGCGCCCTTCGTCAAAGGCCAGTTGATCCGGCCCATAATAGAACAGCTCATGCCCCCGCGCCTGCGCCTCTTCGGCCAAGCGGAAACTGCTATCTGCGTTGATATCGACCCCGGTGATCGGGTCCATCTGAAAGGCGATTTTCATGGTTTTTCCCCAGTGCTTCCCGCCATAAATGGCGCAAGCCCTGCCGGGGTTCAATGGTGCGCGCCCGCTTAATGGCCAAATGCGTTTTCAATCACGCGGATTTCACCCATCCCATTCACCAAGGCCACATCAAACCGAACCTCGGTCAACGACCCGTTGGGTTCAGTTGCCAGAAACTCTTCGGCAGCGGCCTGAAGGCGGAGCATCTGGCGCGCACTCAATCGTTCCGCCGCACGTGCAAAATCGCGACTTTTCTTGACTTCGACAAAGACCAGCCCCTGACCATCGCGCAGGATCAAGTCAACCTCGCCCCCGGCCCCGCGCCAGCGTTTGCAGGCAAGGGGATAGCCACGTCTTTCATAGTCTTGGGCAACGCAATCTTCGGCTGCGACACCCGCATGATACCCGGTTTGCCCCCGAGATTTGCGCGTGCCATCCTTAAGCGTGTCATCTGAACCATCAATCATCGGTTTTCGCCAAGTGCATTGCCATTTGGTAGACCGGGCGCCTTTTGACACCCAGCATTGTCGAAACCGTGTCCGCCGCATCGCGCACCGACATGGTTTCCAAAGCCTTTTCTACCTCCGCTTGGATTAAGTTTTCGCTAACGTTTCCCTTCTCCGCTTTGCCGATCAGCAAAACGATCTCGCCCTTGGCAGGGTGTGTCGCGTAATGCTCGGCCAACTCGCCCAAGGTGCCTTGCCGCGCTTCCTCAAATTTCTTGGTCAACTCGCGGCAGACAGTTGCGGGTCGGTCCGCTCCAAGGGTCGAGGCCGCATCCTTTAACGCCGCGCCCAACCGTTTGGGGGATTCGTAAAAGGCGAGCGTTGCTTGGGTCTCAGCAAGCTCGCTCAAGACTTTTTTGCGCGCGCCGCTGGCATTGGGCAGGAAACCGGCAAACAGGAACCGATCCGTTGGCAGACCCGCAATCGTCAAAGCCGTCACTACGGCTGAGGCCCCCGGAGCCGAGGTGACCAAAGCCCCCTCCTCCCGCGCGGCGCGTGCGAGATCAAAACCGGGGTCGGAAATCATCGGCGTCCCCGCTTCGGAGGCGTAAACGACCGAGCGGCCCGCCGCCAGATCGGCCAAAAGACGCGGACGCGCCTTGTTCCCGTTATGGTCGTGATAGGCGATCATTGGCCGGCCATTGACGGCGATTCCGTGAATCTCCATCAGGCGGCGCAAACTGCGGGTGTCCTCTGCTGCCAGAACATCAGCGGTGGCCAAAAGATCCAGCGTACGCAAGGTGATATCGCGGGCATTGCCAATGGGCGTTGCGACCAAATAGAGGCCAGGTGTGGGTTTTTGAGGCCCAAACCGCGTATTTTCCCCGTCAATTTCGACGCGATCCCCCGCCTTGTCCCGATTCATAACTGGACCCTTTTCCCTGCTCGTTTATATTCGCGATCAAGTTCGCGCGGACTGGACCCCGCGCCCGACAACGAGGGAGTTCACCGTCCATGTTTGCTGTTTTATCCCCCTTGCGCAAGGCATTGCGCCCCGCCGCTGGCCTTGTCACGGCATTGGCCCTGTCCGCCTGTGACCCCTCCGCAATTGGCGGCTTGGGCGTCGGCGGCGGCAATTCCGGCCCCAAAATCGACCCCAATAAGCCAATTCAAGTCGCATTGTTGTTGCCAAAATCCGACGCCCAGGCTGCCTCCGTCGCCAAATCCCTCGAGCAAGCGGCGCGCATGGCTGTCGAAGAGCTCAGCGGCGCGAAAATTGAACTGAAAACGTATGATACCTCTGGTGCTGCCTCGACCGCTGCCGCGCAGGCGCAGCGCGCTGTCGACGAAGGGGCTAAGATCATTCTTGGGCCATTGCGCGCCGACGCAGTAAATGGCGCGGGCTTGGCTGTCGCCGACGAAGGCATCAATGTCCTTGGGTTCTCCAACAATCCATCGATTGCAGGCGGCAATGTTTTCCTCTTGGGGCCAACCTTTAACAACACCGCTGACCGCCTGATGGCGCATGCACGCAAAAACGGTAAGAAAAGCATCGTTATTATCTATTCCGATGACATTTCTGGACAGTTTGGACGTTCAGCGATTGAGCTGGCCGCGTCCAAGAACGGCATCCGCGTCGTTTCCTCCGAGGGGTATTCTTTGTCGGTTGAAGGCGTGACTGCGACCGCAAAAGCGGCGGCAGCGGCTGTTGCTGCCGGCGATGCGGATTCGATCTTTATCACGACCGAGGCCAACAATGCCGCGATGCCGATGCTTCTTAATCAGCTTCCAGCCAATGGTGTCGCGCCCGATCAGGTCCAATATGTTGGCTTGACCCGGTTTGACATCCGCCCTGATCTGTTCAACCTGCCAGGGGCCGAAGGTGTTTGGTTTGCCTTGCCTGACCAATCATCGCAAACCGCGTTCGCAAACCGCTTTGCCGCAAAATATGGTGAGGCCCCTCACCCGCTTGCCGGGCTGGCCTATGACGGGATCTCGGCCATTGCGACACTGGCGCAACAAGGCAGGGGCGACGCTTTGACCGCCAAGGCTTTGACCCGCGGCACTGGCTTTAATGGGACCGGGGGTGTATTCCGCCTGACAGCGGATGGCACCAATCAACGGGCGCTGTCTGTGGCAACGATCAAAGACAATCAGATGGTGATCCTTGACCCAGCCCCGAAAAGCTTCTCTGGCGCAGGCTTCTGACGTCAAAACGCAAGACCAGATGCCGGACGACCTGATCGCTCCGGCATCCGAGATTTTCGACCTACCCGGACTGCGCGCCAAGCTGTTTGACAGCTTTCCTGAGGGGGCCAAGGAATCCGAGATCCGCAAGATCACTGTCGCCACACTGGCCGAAGCGCGAGACACAGGGCGCAAAGTGATTGCCGAGGCGCTGGCAGCAGAACCCTTTGGGGCCCGCCGCACCACCCGCTCTTACACATGGTTGACCGATGGCATGGTGCGCCTGACCTTTGAGGTCGCGACCACCATTCTGCACCGGCTGAACGCACCGACCGAGGGCGAACGCTTGTCCGTCATTGCTGTTGGTGGCTATGGACGTGGGGAAATGGCCCCGTTTTCCGATGTCGATCTGCTTTTCCTGACGCCCTATAAAATCACCGCCTGGGCCGAAAGCGTGATCGAATCCATGCTGTACATTCTGTGGGACCTCAAGATGAAGGTCGGCCACAGTTCCCGCACGGTCAAAGACTGTATCCGCCTTGGTGGCGAGGATATGACCATCCGAACCGCGATGCTGGAACATCGTTTCCTGATTGGCGATGTCGCGCTCGCGCAAGAGCTGGACGAAAAGCTTCTCAAGGATCTGTTCACCGGGACCGAGCGCGAATTTGTCGAAGCAAAACTGTCAGAACGCGATGCCCGGCATGAAAAGCAAGGCCAGCGTTATATGGTCGAACCCAATGTCAAAGAGGGCAAAGGCGGGCTGCGCGACCTGCAATCCCTGTATTGGATCGCCAAATATGTTCATCACACAGATGACACGGCTGAGCTGGTGAAATTGGGGGTTTTCCACCCTGAGGAATACGAAACCTTTGTTCAGGCCGAACGCTTTCTTTGGGGCGCGCGTTGTCACCTGCATCTGGCTGCCGGTCGCCCCGTCGAACAGCTTAGCTTTGACATGCAGGTCGAGGTGGCCGAGCGGATGGGCTACACTGACAAGGGCGGGCGCCGTGCAGTGGAATGGTTCATGCAGGACTTTTTCCGCCATGCCACATCCGTTGGTGACCTGACCCGCATCTTCCTGACGTCTTTGGAGGCGGACCACAAAAAAGCCGCGCCATTGTTGGAGCGGATCTTTAAGCGCAAACCGCGGGTAAAAGCGGGCTATGAGGTTATCCATAACCGCCTGGCCATCGCGGATAACGAGGCGTTTCTCACGGATAAACTGAACCTGCTACGCCTCTTTGAAGAGGGGTTGCGCACCGGGCTACTGCTGCATCCTGATGCGATGCGTTTGGTCACCAACAACCTGCATCTCATCGACAAGGAAATGCGCGAGAACAAGGATGCGCAAAAGCTGTTCCTTGATCTGATGCTCAAACATGGCAACCCAGAACGCGCCTTGCGGCGTATGAACGAGTTGGGGGTGCTGTCGGCCTTCATGCCGGAATTTGCGCCCATCGTGGCGATGATGCAGTTCAATATGTATCATCACTACACCGTGGACGAACACACGATCCAGGTGATCAAGAACCTGGCGATGATCGAACGCGGCGAGGTGGGCGAAGAGCTTCCCGTGTCGACAGAGATCATCGAAACCGGGATCAACCGCCGTGTCATTTACGTCGCCCTCTTGTTGCATGACATTGGCAAGGGGCGCGACGAGGATCATTCGGTCCTGGGGGCCAAGATCGCGCGCAAGGTCGCGCCGCGTCTGGGGCTGAACAAGAAAGAATGCGAAACCGTCGAATGGCTGGTGCGCTATCACCTGTTGATGTCGGATATGGCGCAGAAACGCGATATTGCTGATCCACGTACGGTGCGTGACTTTGCCAAGGCCGTGCAAACGGTCGAACGCCTGGATTTGCTTTGCGTCTTGACGGTTTGCGACATTCGCGGCGTTGGCCCGGATACCTGGAACAACTGGAAAGCCGCCCTGATCCGTGCACTGTACCGGCAAACCCGTCGCGCGCTCGAAGGTGGCATGGAGGCTCTCAACCGCGAGAACCGCGGCACCGAAGCCAAAAAACTGCTGCGCGAACGTCTGCCGGATTGGTCACAATCGGACCTGCGCCGCGAAACCGGGCGCCATTACCCACCCTATTGGCAGGGTTTGCACGTCACCGCCCATGCAATCTTTGCCGAATTGCTGCGTGATATCGAGGTGGACGAGATCAAGATCGACATCCACCCGGACGAAGACCGCGATGCTACGCGGGTCTGCTTTGCCATCGCAGATCACCCCGGCATTTTCTCCCGATTGACCGGGGCTTTGGCACTGGTGGGGGCCAACGTGGTCGACGCGCGCACCTTTACCACCAAAGACGGCTATGCCACGGCGGCCTTCTGGATTCAGGACAGCGATGGCGCGCCATATGAAACCGCGCGCATTCCACGTCTCAAGGATATGATCCGCAAGACCTTGATGGGCGAAGTGGTGGCACGCGAGGCGATCAAATCCAAGGATAAGATCAAGAAACGCGAACGCGCCTTTAAGGTTCCGACCTCGATCACCTTTGACAACGAGGGCTCGGATATCTTTACCATCATCGAGGTGGATACCCGCGATCGGCCCGGCCTGCTCTTTGACCTGGCGCGCACCATGGCCAACGCCAATGTCTATATCGTCTCGGCGGTTATCGCGACCTATGGCGAACAGGTCGTTGATACCTTCTATGTTAAAGACATGTTTGGTCTGAAATTCTATTCAGACAGCAAGCAAAAGTCGCTTGAGAAGAAACTGCGTGAAGCGATCACCGAAGGGGTCCGGCAGGCCAATAGCTGACCTTTTGCCCTTTCGCGACAATATCAAAAACTGAGTGGCGACTGATCCAGATTATCTGGTCAGCGCCCTTGCTTGCCTAAACGACAACAGTTTGCGGCTTTGTTCGTCCCACAGGTGAAGGCGTACAGAGGCAAAGCTTTCCCGGATGGTCATGCGATTGGCCTGCGCCAACTCGGCATGATCCTTCAGCACCTCGGGCAAGCGGTAAAACGGGATCCGGCTGTAGAGGTGGTGCACATGATGAATGCCAATATTGGCGCTCAGCCATTGCAGGACCTTGGGCATCACGTAATAGGAACTGCCGTGCAGGGCGGAATTATGCAGGTCCCATTCTTCTTCCTCGTCCCAATGGGCGTGCTCGAACTGATGTTGGACATAGAACAACCACATCCCGATGGTGGCCGCCATCAGTGTAGAGGGCACAAAGATCAACAGGATCGGAGCCCAACCACCCAACAGATAAATCGCCACCAGCACCAAGGCCAGTACCAAGTTGGTCAGCATGGCACTGTACCAATATTTGCGGATCTTCATCAGGCCAAGTGGAACGCGGTTCTGAAGGAAAAAGATATAGATCGGCCCCAGTCCGAACAGGATCACCGGGTTACGATAAAGCCGATACATTTGCTGGCCAAACCATCCTTGGGCCTCAAACTCGGACACTGTCATGGTGTGGATATCCCCAATGCCACGCCGTCCAAGATTACCAGCGGAACTATGGTGGATCGAATGGGTCCGCCGCCAGACCGCATAAGGCGTCAGCGTCACAACACCCAAAACCCGGCCCAACCAATCGCATGCATCTCGACTGGCAAAAAAGGAGCCGTGGCCACAATCATGCTGGATGGTGAAGAGACGCACCAGAAACACGCCATTGGCCAAAGAAATCACAAAAGCCAACAGATAGCTGACCGACAAGGCCCACCAGGCCAATCCCCACAAAACCAAGAATGGCGCAGCGGTTGCGAAGACTTCGAACCAGCTCTGTTTCCAGTTCGGATCGCGATATGCTGCCAAGACTTTGACCCAATCGCGCGGGTCACGGATATCGGACGCGACATCCGAAGGGATAGGTTGTTGGGTCATGCGCCTGTTCTGCTGCCAAAAGCTTTCAGCCTAGATAACGAAATGCCCGACTATCGCAACGTCATTCTTACTTTTGGTCATGCAAAGCACCGTATTTTAGGGCTTTGCGGATAATCGCCTAGGCTTTTTCAGAGCGGAACAGGGCCCAAATTACGGTACCGACATAGGCCAGGCACAAGATCATCAGTGTCAGCCACGCATAGGTCAGAAAGGCGGCAAATACGATGGACAGCGCAAAGAAGAAGTATTTCAGGTTGCTCCGCGAAATCTTGGTTGCCTTGAACGACCAGGTCGGAATCTGACTGACCAAGAGCAAGCCAATGCAGATGACATATAGGCAGAGCACCAGACCGGGCAGGCCCGTGCTTTCGGGAAAGGCAAAGCTCCAATAGAGCGGTACCATGACCAAAAGCGCCCCTGCCGGGGACGGCACCCCGACGAAATAGGCGCTGGAGCTTTCGGCGTCTGAGGATTTGATGCCCACGTTAAAGCGCGCCAGACGCATGACGCAGCACATGGCAAAGACCAAGGCTGCGAACCAGCCGATCCCGCGCACATCGTCCAGCGCCCAGAAATACAGGATCAGGGGCGGTGCGACACCGAAGTTCAGGAAATCGCCCAAGGAATCCAGCTCCGCGCCCAGTTCGCTGTCACTGCCAAGGGCGCGCGCCAAGCGCCCGTCCAAACCATCCAGAATACCGGCGACAAGGATCAGTTTGACCGCCAGCAGGAAATTCCCCTGCGCGCCCAATCGGATCGCCGTCAAGCCCGCACAAATCGCCGCAATCGTCAGCGCGTTTGGCAACAGCTGGATCAGAGAAAATTCGCGTTCTGGTTTATCACTTGGTTCAGACATTATTCGATATGACCAATATCAGCCCTGCGCCGTCAAGTCGGCCAGTACGGTTTCACCTGCAATCATTGTCTGGCCAATCTTGACCATGGGTTGCACACCATCGGGCAAATACACATCCAGGCGCGACCCAAAACGGATCAGGCCAAAACGCTCACCCGTGCGCAATTTCGAACCCGGTTCGACCCACCAGACGATGCGGCGCGCCACGAGACCAGCGATTTGAACCACGGCCAAATCGCGGCCGTCTTCCATTTCGATGCGCAGGCTGTTGCGCTCATTGTCCTTGCTGGCTTTGTCCAGCGAGGCATTAAAGAATTTGCCAGGGCGATAGGCCACCGCCTTGATTTCGCCCGCGATTGGCGTCCGGTTCACGTGACAGTTAAACACGCTCATGAACACGCTGACGCGTGTCAAAGGCTCATCCGCCATGCCAAGTTCCGCCGGGGGAACAGCCTTTTCAATCAGGGACACCACGCCATCCGCCGGGCTGATGATCAGACCGGGGCGATCTGGGGTGACACGCTCTGGATCGCGGAAAAAGTAGTAACACCAAACCGTTAGCCCAACACCAATCCACCCCAAAGGTTGCCAGATCAGGAACAGAACCAAGGTAATCGCCGCGAAAATGGCGACAAATTTGATCCCTTCCGGGTGCATCGGTTTGATGAACGTATCCCGCATACGCATGGGCTTCACTCTCCTGAGACGCTGATTGCCCGTGTCTGCAAGGCTTCTTGCCCAAGCGCAAGGGGGCATAGAGTCAATTTGAACGGTTTCCCGTGTTGCATGACGGGTTTCCAAACCAGTTCTCAACAAATTTGGCGGATATTTTCGTCGAGCAGAAGCGATGAGGGGCAGAATGCACCGTATTTGGGCGATGGTCCTGTTGGGCCTTTGGATGGGGTTTGGAAATATCGTGGCGGCGCAACACCTCCCGATGGAGGGGCGACCACCCTTGCTGGTAGATCGTCAACCAATGTTCGGCGGCCCCGGGGCAAAATCACCCACCACCAATGGCAACGGTAGTTTATTTGCGGGCCAAGGGGCTGGATCAATGCTCGCCCCTTACCCTGCGCGGCAAAAACCCCTACGCAGCAAGCCCGCTGCAACGGTTGCCCGGTTTTCGGCACTGCCGCTGGGCACAACGCCTTTGGCACGGATACGTCATCTGATTGCCTCTGCCGAGGCTGGGTCCAAAGGGTATGACGCGGTGCAATACGCCGCTAAACGCCTACCGCCCAAGCCTCCGACACAACTGACAGTGCTGGAGATCTATCAATGGATCAAGGACACGCCTGGCCAGCAACACGCCATCGGGCGCTACCAATTCATCCCAGCGACATTGAAACGACTGGTGCAAAAGAAGGGGGTCAGCCTGAACACGCGCTTTGATGCGCGGCTTCAGGATGCCCTTGCCGATATCCTTTTGGCCGAGGCTGGCGTGCATCAGATGATGGCCGGTAAAATGCCGCGCAAGACCTTTATGCATAACCTGGCCAAGATCTGGGCTGGGCTGCCCACGGCCTCGGGTCACTCCTATTACAAAGGGGTCGCCGGGAACAAAGCCACCATGACCTGGGCGCATTTTGATCGCGAGATGAAGCGGATTTTCCCCGGTTAACGCCTCGCCCGTTTACGCATCCCGCCAAATCCGCTAGGCCTGCCGCGAGAAAGAGGCAGGCAAATGAAACCGATCAAACTGATTGCTGGCGTGATGACCGTCGGGTTCTGGACATTGATGAGCCGGATCCTGGGCTTTGCGCGCGAGATCCTGATCCTTGGCCTGATTGGGCCTGGTCCGGTGATGGATGCCTTTGTCGCGGCCTTTCGCCTGCCCAATATGTTTCGCCGTTTCTTTGCCGAGGGTGCGTTTAACGCCGCCTTTGTGCCGATGTTTTCCAAGAAATACGAGGGCGACGAAGATCACCTAAAGTTTGCGCGCGACGCCATGAGCGGATTGGCCTTTGTGCTGATCATCCTCACGGCGCTTGCCATGATCTTTATGCCTGCGCTGGTCTATGCCACGGCCGAAGGACTGGCAGGTGACGAACGTTTTGATCTGGCCGTCGGCTATGGCCGGGTTGTCTTTCCTTACATCTTCTTCATTTCCTTAGCCGCTTTGCTATCCGGCGTTTTGAACTCAATCGGGCGCTTTGCAGCTGCCGCCGCGGCCCCGGTTTTTCTGAATATCCTGTCGATTCTGGCGATGGTGGCCGCCTATGTCCTGGGGCAAGAGGCCATTATCTGGTTGATCTGGACAGTTCCGGTTGCAGGTGTCGTGCAATTGGCCATTGTCTGGGTCGCAGCAGATCGCGCCGGGATCAGGTTGATCCCCGGCCGCCCGCGCTGGACCCCTGATATGAAGCTGATGATCGTGACAGCGGTGCCTGCGGCCCTGGCGGGCGGCGTCATGCAGATCAACCTGCTGGTTGGGCAATGGGTCGCCTCTGATTTCGACAAGGCCATCAGTTGGCTTTATTCGGCTGATCGGCTTTATCAACTGCCCTTGGGGGTCGTCGGGATCGCGGTCGGCATCGTATTGCTGCCTGATCTGTCCCGCCGCCTGAAGGCGCAAGATGATGCGGGCGGACGCGAGGCGTTTTCACGCGCCGGGGAGTTGTCGCTGGCCCTGACAATTCCATCTGCGGTTGCCTTGGTCGTCATTCCTCTGCCGCTGGTCTCGGTTCTGTTTGAACGCGGCCTCACCAGCCGCGAGGACAGCGAAGCCATCGCGGTGGCCGTTGCAATCTATGGATTGGGACTGCCGAGTTTCGTGTTGCAAAAAGTGCTGCAACCGCTGTTCTTCGCCCGCCACGACACCAAAAGCCCGTTCCGCTACGCGGCTTGGGCCATGGTGATCAATGCGGTCTTGGCCTTTGGCCTCGCCCCAATCATCGGCTGGATCGCCCCCGCTATTGCAACCACTGTGGCGGGCTGGGTGATGGTCGCCATGCTGGCCCTGGGCGCGCGTGGCATGGGTGAGGTGGCAAAGTTTGATCCGCGGTTCTACGCCCGCATTTGGCGGATCTGTTTGGCTGCCTTCATTATGGGGGGCGCACTTTGGGCCGGGTTTCTGGTGCTCACGCCTTGGCTCTTTGCCGATTACATTCGTTACGCCGCCCTCTTGACGCTGATCGCTGTCGGAGCGATCAGCTATGGGATTGCCGGGCAGATGCTTGGCGCGTTCAGCATGGCTGAGCTCAAGGGGATCGTGCGGCGGCGCAAATAATCAATCGCGCCGGATCGCCCGCAGGATACGGGCCATGCTGCCGGGAACCAGAAACACAGTCAGGCCAAAGCCAGCCACAAAGCCGCAAAGTTCAGCCACCCAGGTTTGATCACTGCCAAACAGCAGACCAAAGAACAGCTGAATGGCCAACAACGCTCCAATCAGGCGAAAGGCGCGAATACGCGGTTCGTTTTGCGCGTCCAGATCCACCCAAGAGAAAAAGGTAAAGCCTCCGATCAGCCCATAGGCGGGCACCATCGCCCCGATCAACAATTGCGGATCGTCAAGGATAACCGCAAACCCCAGCGCGCCCAAAGCGGCGCTGCCAAAATAGATCACCAAAAACCGCCATGGCCCAAGGGCTTCGGCAACGATCTTGCCCAGGGCCAACAGAAAGACGATGGCAAAAAGCCCGTGTGTGAAACTCGCGTGGATAAACATGTACGACACAAAGCGTATCAAATGTTCGGCAGGCCATTGGCTGGTCTCGACCATCCAATCCAACACCCGACTTGAAAAGCCGAACCTTTCCCAGGCCTCAATCCGCCAACCCACCGCGTCGCGCCCGCCGACCAGCCCACGCTGCGCAAGGTTAAAGGCCAGCTCGATCCCCGCCATGACGAGAAACAGCGCCACCACCACGGGCGGCATCGGGTTCACCGGGCTTTCGTTCTGGGGATGGCTCATATCTGCTCTTTCTTGACGATGCTCTGCCCCATGGGTAAGCCACGAGGCATCAAACTTCCAGACGGAGATATCGTTATGACAGAGGGCGTCCAAACCCCATCTGCCTTTACCCCTCGCATCTTTTCGGGGATCAAACCCTCGGGCGGGCTGACGCTGGGCAATTACCTTGGTGCTATCCAGAAATTCGTGGCCGCCCAAGAGGCTGGCACCGAAAGCATTTTCTGCGTGGTTGATCTGCACGCGATCACCGTCTGGCAAGACCCCGAAGATCTGCGCAATGCCACGCGCGAAGTCGCCGCCGGTTATATCGCCAGCGGCATTGATCCGACCAAATCCATCCTGTTCAACCAAAGCCAGGTGCATGAACATGCTGAACTGGCCTGGATCTTTAACTGTGTTGCGCGCGTCGGATGGATGAACCGCATGACGCAGTTCAAAGAAAAGGCGGGCAAGAACGCGGAAAAGCAATCTTTGGGCCTGTATGCCTATCCCTCGCTGATGGCGGCGGACATTCTGTTGTATCACGCGACCCATGTTCCGGTGGGCGAGGATCAGAAACAGCATGTTGAGCTGACCCGCGATATCGCGGCCAAGTTCAACCATGACTACAAGGTCGATTTCTTTCCCATCACCGAACCGGTGATCGAAGGGCCAGCCGTGCGGGTGATGAACCTGCGCGACGGGTCCAAGAAGATGTCCAAGTCAGGTGAAAGCGATATGGAACGCATCAACATGCTTGATGATGCAGACAAAATCGCCAAGAAGTTCAAAAAGGCCAAAACCGACCCAGAGCCTTTGCCAGACACCATGGACGGCCTCGCGGATCGTCCTGAGGCGCGCAATCTGGTCAATATTTATGCCTCTCTCAGCGGTCAAAGCTCGGACGCAGTGATCGCGGAATATGCCGGAGCCGGTTGGGGTAAATTCAAACCTGCCCTCGCCGATTTAGCCGTGGACAAGCTCGCCCCGATTTCCGAAGAAATGCGCCGGTTGATGGATGATCCCAGCGAGATCGACAAGATCCTGGCCCATGGCGCGGAACAAGCGCGCGCTATCGCTGCACCCATCCTCAAACGCACTTACGAAATCGTCGGAATGGTGCGTTAAACTAATCGGTCGGCCGCTTAGGTCGACCGTTCTTTTTTGGTGAGTTATGATCGCTCTATTCTACCGCCCGTGGCGGCAAAAAGAGATCGGCTTGATTGCGCTGGCGTGGACCCTCCTTTTGACACTGAGCCATGGGTTGGTACCGCCGGAGTCAGTTTGGATTGTTGCCGGGCTTTTTTCTGCGTCGATGAACCTGATTTACACCCGGCAAGCCTTTGCCAAAGGACAAGACCTAAGGCTGGAAACGGGCATTGCTGTCACTTTGATCCTTTGCGCGACGATAGGTGCCTTTCTATCTCCGCCAATGGTGATTTTCTCGGTTCTGGCTCACGCAGCTTGGGACCTAGCCAAACATGCAGGTGTCGGGGTGGCATTCTTTCGATGGTACACGTTGGGCTGTGCAACAATCGATCTGATCTGGGGAGGCCTGTTGTGGGCCTATTGGGCAGGCATCACGATTTAGGTGCAGCCTTGGGTTTTCGGTCGGATTTCGTTTTCTCGGCCCAGTCCAAGTAACGATCAACAAGCACATGCTCACAGGTCTTGAACACCATCCAGCACAGCATGGAAATGGCCCCGAGGGCGAAGAGCTCAACGACCTGATACAGGGCCCCGTGTTCAATCGCGGTAAAGCCATACTCCCGCAGGAATTCCCAATTGGCCATGGCCTGTGATACCAAATTGGCGGTCACAAAAGCAAAGATCACCGCCATCACCCCGGCAAGTAATAGAACCAGCGCCGAGTGCCAGCGTTTGAGGTTGATAAGCGACATAAGGCTCTCTCCTTGCCACAAACCTAGCAACCCGCTGGTTTAAGGACAAGAAAACCTATTCCTCCGGTCGCAACGCCGTTTGGCAACGTGCGAACAGACGCAAGGCGTGGCTTTTATCCTGCGCAACCGCCGGCATGAGCGGATCATAGGCGGCGCTTAGAACCGCGCCGATCTCGGGATGCAGCACCACCTGACCATTTTCCAGTTTGGCCAAAGGGGATCGATTGGCAAAAGCCGCCTCGGACCACAGCAGAAAGACCTGCGCGACCTGCGACAGGGCCAGATCCTCAGCCGGTTGCTCGGCCAGCGCCTTGTCCATACGCAGAAACACGAATGACGCCTGAATGGAGCCGCCTTTGTCAAAGCGGAACACACGGTACTGATTGGCACCCGAAGCCTTGAGCCGCCCCACCAGATCATCCAGCCCGTCGATCAAGCGCCCCAGATCCGGAACGCCCAACAACTCGTCCCAGTCGCGGAAAAAGAACATCATCACGTTCGAGCCAAGCTCCGGGTCTGTCTCGGCCATCTTATGGCCGGTCAACACGCAAAGCGCCTCAAATGCGCCTTTGACGATGCTTAACGTCTCGTCCTGCACTCCGAACACAATCGGCACGATCGGGCGCCCCCAGCGGGCAAACAGGTAATTGCCGTCAGCGCGGGTAAAGAGCTGTTCGATCTCTTGCGGGGTCATGGGCTGTCTTTCTGTGCGAGGCTGCAATTTGGCTGGCGTTTTGGCCTGACACGCCCGCGGGATCAAGACCGGGGCGTGAGGTGCCTGGCCTATTTCCCGAACAAATCCGTCTGCCCCGGCGTTTTCGGCACAGCCATGCCCAGATGTGTCCAAGCCTTTTGCGCCAACATCCGCCCACGCGGTGTGCGTTGGATCAAGCCCTGTTGCAAGAGATAGGGTTCGACCACCTCCTCCAAAGCATCGCGGCTTTCGCTCAGCGCTGCCGACAGGGTTTCGATACCCACCGGGCCACCCGCGTAGTTCTCGGCGATCAGTTTGAGGTAACGGCGGTCCGCCCCATCAAGCCCCAGCGCATCCACCCCCAAACGGGTCAGAGAGCGATCTGCCAGCTCTTGCGTGACGATCCCGCCACCCTCGACAACGGCAAAATCCACAACACGACGCAGCAACCGGCCGGCAATCCGTGGCGTACCGCGGGCGCGGCGCGCAATTTCCAAGGCACCGTCACCCCTGATTTCCACGCCCAGTTTGCGAGCATTGCCCGCAACAATGGTTTCCAATTCGTGGATTTCGTAAAAATTCAAACGGGTTGGAATGCCAAAGCGGTCGCGCAATGGCGTGGTCAAAAGCCCCAATCGGGTCGTCGCCCCAACCAGCGTAAAGGGTTGCAATTCGATCCGCACCGTGCGTGCTGCCGGGCCTTCTCCGATCACCAGATCCAGCTCAAAATCCTCCATCGCCGGATAGAGCACCTCTTCGACGGCGGCATTCATGCGGTGGATTTCGTCGATGAACAGCACGTCGTTGCGTTCCAGGTTGGTCAGGATCGCCGCCAAATCACCCGCCTTGGCCAGCACGGGGCCAGAGGTCATACGAAACCCCACCCCAAGTTCGCGCGCCATGATCTGCGCCAGCGTGGTTTTCCCTAGGCCGGGAGGGCCGTGAAACAGGGTGTGATCCATGGCTTCGCCGCGTTCGCGGGCCGATTGGATAAAGACACGCAGATTGGCCCGCGCTTCGGCCTGCCCGATGAAATCATCCAGCATTTGCGGCCGCAAGGCGCGGTCGCGGTCTTCGGGCATGGGATCGGGGCGCAGCGTCGGGTCAGGGTCGTTCATGATGTCTCCCTACCCTGCTCAGCCCGCCGGGGCGAGCAGTTTTAGCGCGGCGCGGATAAGGGTAGGCGTATCGGCCTCCGGGGTCTCGCCGGCGGCCTGTGCCACCGCTGCGGCGGCCTCGCTTGGCGCGTAACCCAGATTGCCCAATGCCGAGAGCGCTTCGGATTGCGCCGAGGCGTTTGACGGTTTGGCAGCGGGTTTGCGTTTGGCAGGCGTTGCGGGTGTTTCGATCACATCCTCCACAACGTCGTCCGCCAATGTGGGTTCAGACTGCCCCATGGCCATGACCGCCGGAGCCTTGTCTTTCAGCTCGATCACCACGCGCTGCGCTGTCTTGGGGCCAACCCCTTTGGCTACCTTGATCGAATTCCAATCCTCCAGCGCAATGGCACGGCTCACGCCTTCGGCCCCAAGCGCACCAAGGATGGCCAAGGATGCCTTGGCCCCAATGCCCTGAACACCCATCAACAGGCGGAACCATTCCTTTTCCACCAGTGTTGGAAAGCCAAAGAGCTGCATCAGATCTTCGCGCACCAGCAATTCGGTATAAAGCGCTGCCACCTCGCCCGGACCAGGAAGCTGAGCCATGACGCGGTCGGTGCAATAGACCATATAGCCGACGCCACGCACATCGATCAGCACGTGATCCATGGCTTTGTATTCGATCCGCCCCGCGATCCGTCCGATCATGCCCGCACCTTCATTCTGTTATGGCTTTGATGATGAGCATGACAGATGGCGATGGCCAGCGCATCCGCCGCGTCCGGCCCGGCAAGCTGCACACCGGGCAGCTGCATTTTGACCATATGCGCGATCTGGTTCTTATCCGCATGGCCCACGCCAACAACCGTTTTCTTGACGCTGTTGGGGGCGTATTCACCGATCTCAAGGCCGAATTGCGCTGGCACAAGCAAAGCGATGCCGCGCGCCTGCCCCAGTTTCAGTGTGCCCACCGCATCTTTGTTCACAAAAGTTTTTTCGACTGCGGCGATATCGGGCGAGAATCGCTGCAACACCTCGGTCAGCTGTTCATGAAGAGACAAGAGCCTGGTCGCCAATTCTGTCCCGACCGAATGGCAAATCCCATTTCCAACATGCCTGAGTCGGCTTCCATCGACCTCAATCACCCCCCAACCGAGGTTTCTGAGGCCTGGATCAATCCCCAATACCCGCATCGCTGCCCGCTTTTGTTGCTTTTTGGCACATATAGCACGAAACGAGAACAAACGCCAAGGTTAATGACGCCTGTCGCGTTTGCGACACGCACTGGTCTTTAGGCGACCCATTGGTTTGTTTTCGTCACCTTTGCAGTCTGAAAACGACATATCTCAACACGGAATTTTACCTTTTGTTACGGAGCGTTAACCAGTTTTTCTGCTATGCAGCAATTGCATATGACCCATGCAATAAATGCCCCTTGTTTGGGCGTCTCGCCCAAATTAAGTGCAGTTTTGAGATTTAGAAAAGCAAACCTCACCAAACTTCAAGGAGACTAGACATGGCCGCAATCGACCAAACCCGCCCATACGTAGCCGCTGGCTCCGCCGCTGGCTTCGGATCCCTCTTCGCCACTTTTGCAGGCGTTTTCACCTCTTGGATGCAAGCACGCGAAACGCGCAAAGCACTGTCCGGCCTGTCCGATCGTGAACTGGACGATATCGGACTGAGCCGCGCCGACATCGACGCGATCACTGGCCGTTACTAAGACGGGACAGATAGGTCAAAACCTCACTCCCGTTTTGACCAAGATGAAAGCCGCGCCTCTGGATCAGAGCGCGGCTTAATTCTTTTCAAAACCTTAGTTGTGAAATGTCACCCGGCAAAGGGTGACAGAACTTCGGCGATTTTGGCTGTGATGGGGTCGATCTGCATCAAAAAGGCACCGATCTTTTCCGAGGTGGTCCCGGCCGCCAGAGCATCGACATGCCCTTGGTATACTTCGGTCCCCAACCAATAGAGAACAAAGCTCTTGAAGGCGAACAAGGCAACAAGGGCAATCACAAGCAACCGCAATGCGTAGTTGCCGGATTTGCTGTCCGGGGTTTGTACAAACACCCCATCCTTGCGCAATTTCGTGACATAGCCCTTGGCCATGCGGGTGTGTTTACGGCGTACCGCCTTCTGGCGGTTATCAAATGATTGAAGCGTGTCTTCCATGGCAGCCTCTAATGGTCCGGCCCCCACCGGATGTACCAATAGGTAGCCAAGAATTACGGCCAAAGTGAGGCAATTGTGGCGAATTTTCCCTAAATATGACGGGAATTATTCCGATTTGCGCAACGTTAGTGTCACCCACTCGCCGATTGTGTCACGACGAACAAGGTTAACGCCATTGGCTTCATAAACTTCGATCACTTCATCCGCCTGCCGCACCAGAATGCCCGACAGGATCGCATAACCGCCAGGCTGCAGGCTGCGTGCCATGTCTGGGGAAAGATCGATCAAGGGTTGTTTGAGGATATTGGCAAAGACCAGATCGAACGGCGCGCGTTCCGCCAGTTTGGTGTGACCAAATCCCGCCGCTTCGACGCAGATAACTTTGCCGTTCAACCCGTTAGCTGTAACATTGGCCTCGGCAACTTCGACAGCGACCTCGTCGATATCCGACACGATCACCGGGTTCGGCCAGATCCGCGCCGCGCCCATGCCCAGCACAGCCGTGCCACAGCCAATATCGGCCACGTTTTCACCGACAAACCCGTCATTGGCCAAGCGATCCAGCGCCTCAAGGCATCCTTGCGTGGTGCCGTGATGACCGGTGCCAAAGGCCATGGCGGCCTCGATCAGCAGCGGTTCAGAGCCCTCCGGGATCTTGTCTGCGTCATGGCTGCCATAGACAAAGAAGCGACCGGCGACGACCGGGGTCAGTTCGCGGCGCACCTTGTCGACCCAATCGGTGTCCGGCACTTCGGACACAACAAACGGATCGGCACCATAGGCTGCGGCCAGCAGGGCCAGCTCAACGTCATTGGGTTCCTCCAGGAAATAGCCGCCCACTTCCCAGGTCTCGCTGCCATCTTCGATCTCAAAGACGCCAATGCCCGTGGGTTCCGGCTCCATCTCTTCCAAGGCAAGGCCCAGCGCTTCAGCGGCGTCTTTGGCGGGCAATTTGGTAAAGGCGGTAAAGGTGGGCATGGTTGTCTCCGGTAAGGCTTGGCCGTTCGCATACACCAAGCCCATGGCTTGCGCCAGTTGTCACCTTTCGAAAGCCGTTATTCCGCTGGTGCAGGCAGCCCGCGCGCAAAAATCGTCTCATTGCCAGGCTCAGGGTGACGCGGGATCATCAACGCGAGCGCCAGACTGGTCGCTGCCATGCCCGCCGCCAAGGCAAACACCGCGCCCGGCGACACCATCCAGAGGTATCCCAGCAGAGCAGGCAGAACCACAGCGGCGATATGGTTGATGGTAAAGGCAACAGCCGCGGTGGGCGCAATGTCTTCTGGGGCTGAGATCTTTTGGAAATATGTCTTGAGCGCAAGCGCCAGCGAAAAGAACAAGTGATCCAGCACATAAAGCGCCGCCGCCAGCACGACGCCCCAGCCAAACCAGTAAATCCCGCCATAAGCCAGGAACACCAGGACCAGACCAATATACTCAAAGATCAAAGTGCGGCGTTCGCCAAAATAAGACACCGCATGTCCGAAAACCGGGGCGAGCGCCATATTGGCCAAAAGATTGATCAGATAGAGCCCGGTGACCTCATGCACGTCGAAGCCGAACCGTTCGACCATCATGAAACCAGCAAAGACAACAAAGATCTGCCGACGCGCGCCAGACATGAATTGCAGCGCGTAATACAGCCAATACCGGCGACGCAGAATGAACTTTTTCAACTGCGGATTGGGGCTTTCGAATTGCGGCATGGCCAGCACGCAATAGGCGACAATCACCAGGGTAAGCCCGCCAGACGCCATGAAAACCGTATTATAAGACAGGTTGAGGCTTTCCCAGGTCAACACGATCAACACATAGGCCACCAGAGTCGCCGCCGAACCGGCCGCAATCAACCACCCCAATACCTTGGGTGCGCGGTCTTTAGGGAGCCATTGCAGCTGCAGGCTTTGGTTCACGGTTTCATAGTAGTGAAAGCCGATCGAACTCAGCAGGGTGATAAACATGATACCGCCCAGAGTCGGAAACCAAGCCGTGACTGCGGTGGCGACTCCAAGCAGAGCGAGCGACAGCATCGCCAAGACCTGTTCCCGCACCACCATGATCACCAAGATCACGCCAACCGCCAAAAAGCCGGGGATTTCACGGACGGTGTGCAGCCAACCGATATCCGAGCCGTCAAATTGCGCCACTTCGATCACAAAATTGTTCAACAAGGCCAGCCAAGTCGAAAACGACAGGGGCATGGCGATGGCCATCAGGAACAAAAGCGTCACAGGACGACGCCAGAACGGAAGGGAATTGGCTTGGGATAAAGGCACTGTTTTCATGACATCGCCTTTACGCCTCAAAACATGTTTTGGCGAGTCCGCTATTGGTGCGCAGATGCACGATCTTGGTTCGGCACTCCGCAACAACACATTTCGATAAATGCATGCGTCTGACATATGTCAAGGCGCGCCCTGCTCACCTGCATGATGGTGCTGCGCAAGTTGGCACAGGAGCAGCGCATGGATCTCGTCCCCCTTGTTGAAAGAATCGGTGAAAGCCCGACCGCCGCTCTGTTTGGATTGATCACTGGGTTGATCTTTGGCGTGGCAGCACAGCGGTCTCGGTTCTGTTTACGCGCGGCGACGGTCGAATTTGCCCGTGGCCACATGCAAGACAAAGTCGCTGTTTGGTTGCTGACCTTTTCCACGGCGGTGGTCTGGGTTCAAGGCGCGCAACTTCTTGGGTTTCTGGACACAAGCGAGGCGCGCATGATGGCCGTTCCTGGCAGTTGGTCTGGCGCGATCATTGGCGGGTTGCTTTTTGGGGCGGGCATGGTTCTGGCGCGCGGCTGTTCCGGTCGTTTGCTGGTGCTGGCCGCGACGGGGAATATGCGCTCAATCGTGTCCGGACTGATCTTTGCCGTTGTCGCACAAATGAGCCTGACGGGATGGCTGGCCCCTGTGCGCGATTTTCTCGCCCGGCTGTGGGTCACATCGGGGGGCCGCAATATGGACCTGCTGGCGGCAGTGCATCTGCCCAAAGAGGCCGGCCTGATGATTGGCCTTTTGATTGCGCTGCTAGCCTTGGAATTGTCACGCCGCAACCGGATCGGGTTTTCGCGGCTGGTCTTTGCCTCTGGCGTCGGTTTTGCCGCCGCTTTGGGCTATGGTCTGACCTTTGCGCTGTCGCAGGTGGCTTTTGATCCGGTTCAGATCGAGAGCCTTACCTTTACCGGCCCCTCGGCCAACACCTTGATGTTCTTGCTTGATCGCAATTCGATCCTGGAATTCGACATCGGCCTCGTTCCCGGCGTGGTGATCGGGTCCTTTGTCTCGGCCATTCTGGCGCGGGAATTTCAGTTTCAGGCCTTTGAAGGGGCAAGCCCGATGCGTCGCGCGATGATCGGGGCGGTGATGATGGGTTTCGGCGGAATGCTGGCCGGAGGCTGCGCCATTGGCGCGGGTGTCAGCGGCGGCTCGATCTTTGCCGGAACCGCCTGGTTGGCACTATTCGCCATGTGGATCGGCGGCATGACCATGGACACGCTCCTGGGAGGTGAGCGCCAAGCGGTCGCAGCCTAGAACAAAGAACTAGAATGCGAGGGACGAGTAGCGTGGGTTTGGCAAAACAGCGCCGCTTGCGACAGGAGCGGGAGGCACGCCCCCGCTCCTGTTGATGTTCAGCCTTACTGGCGAATGCGCCAACCGGTTTTGAAGATCCACCAGATCGCACCAAGACAGAGCGCCGTGAAACCGCCAATCGCCAGCAGGCTGGTCACAATCGGCACATCAGCCACCCCAAAGAACGACCAGCGGAAGCCTGAGATCAAATAGACCACCGGGTTGAATTTGGTGATGATCTGCCAAACCGGCGGCAACATGGCGATGGAATAGAACGCGCCTCCGAGGAACACCAAAGGTGTCACCACCAGCAACGGGATCAACTGCAACTGTTCAAAGTTCTTGGCCCAAATGCCGATAATGAACCCGAACAGCGAGAAACTGATACAGGTCAGGACCAAAAACAGGATCATCGCCAGCGGATGTGCAATGCTCAGATCCACAAACAGGGCTGAGGTGGCCAGAATGACAACGCCGATAAACAACGCCTTGGTCGCCGCTGCGCCGACATAGCCCAGAACGATCTCGAGAAAGTTCACAGGGGCCGAGAGCAGCTCAAAAATCGTGCCGATAAATTTGGGAAAGTAGATCCCGAAGGAGGCGTTGGACAAGGCCTGTGTCATAACAGACAACATGATCAAACCAGGCACGATGAATGCACCATAGCTTACCCCCTCGACCTCGGCGATGCGTGATCCAATGGCGGTTCCGAAGACCACGAAATACAGCGAAGTCGATAGGACCGGTGAGATAAAGCTTTGCGCCAAGGTGCGAAAGAAACGCGCCATTTCAAAGCGATAGATCGAGACGACAGCCTGCCAATTCATGCCACCTGCTCCTCTTCTGTCTTGTCCTGCCCATGGACAAGGCCCACGAAAATATCCTCGAGCGAGCTTTGTGTCGTGTTCACATCGCAGACTTTCAGCCCGGCCTCGGGCATGGCAGCCATCAAGCGGCCAATCCCGGTGCGATCCGCCTTGGCGTCAAAAGTATAGATGAGCGTTTGCCCATCTTCGGACAGCTTCAAATCGTAGGAGGACAAGCTTTCGGGCACGCTATCCAAGGCATCGGTCAGCTCCACATGCAGTTCCTTTTGGCCCATCCGCGCCATCAGCGCCTCTTTTTCCTCGACCAACAGGATTTCTCCGCCATTAATCACACCGATCCGGTCGGCAATTTCCTCGGCCTCTTCGATGTAATGGGTGGTCAGGATGATGGTTACGCCATCGCGCTTCAGCTCCTCAACGGTTTCCCACATATCGCGGCGCAGCTCGACATCGACCCCTGCCGTTGGTTCATCCAGAAACAACACGCGAGGTTCGTGGCTCAGCGCCTTGGCAATCAACACGCGACGCTTCATGCCGCCGGACAGTTCCATCACCCGTGAATCGCGTTTTTCCCACAGCGACAGCTTGCGCAAAACCTGTTCGACAAAGGCATCGTCACGCGGCTTGCCAAACAGCCCACGCGAAAACCGCACCGTGTTCAGAACCTTTTCAAAGGGTTCCAGGTTGATCTCTTGGGGAACAAGGCCGATTAGATTGCGCGCTTGCCGATAGTCATCCACGACGTCATGCCCTCCCACCTCGATGCGGCCGCTGCTGGGCAAAGTGATCCCACAAATTGTTGAAATCAAAGTGGTCTTGCCCGCGCCATTCGGGCCCAACAGAGCCAGGATTTCCCCCTCTTCAATATCCAGAGAGACCCCTTTCAGGGCTTCGAAACCGCCTTCATACACTTTCCGCAGATCGCGGATATTCACCATAGCCATCATCGGTCCCCCGTTTGCGCTCGCGTCAACCTACCCGCGTCAGGCACAAAGGCAATTGTTCAATCCTGCACATGACCCATGCGGTTATTTAGCGACCCCTGCTGTCGTAAACTGGCCGGAAGTCACTCCGGAACGGCATTAGGTCATTGGCATGACTTCCGAAAATCTTGATCACCCTGCCAAGGGGATATTGTTTATACTTATTGGTGTTGTCGCAATTTCGGTGAACGACCTTTTGGTCAAAATGCTGTCTGATGGCTATCCATTGCATCAAACCATCTGGGTGCGGTCCTTTGTTGGCTTGCTGTTCACCATGGTGTTTTTGCAGTTCGAAGGCGGGTTTCAGGCTCTGCGCACCGCGACACCGGGTATACATCTGCTGCGCGGCATGTTGATCGTCCTGGCGAATATGACGTTTTATGCCGCCGTGGCTGTCATGCCGCTGGGACAAGCCACGGCGCTTTTCTTTGTCGCGCCCCTATGCATCACGCTGCTCTCGATCCCAATCCTCGGCGAAAAGGTGGGCCCGCTGCGTTTGGCGGCCGTCGTGGTCGGTTTTCTGGGTGTCGTGGTCATTCAACAACCGTGGAGCACTGAAATCTCGGTGTCTCGCTTTGTGCTGTTCCTGCCGGTCATCGCGGCATTTTTCTATGCGTTTACCCAAGTCTTGACCCGCAAACTGGGCGTATCCGCCCCGGCCTCTGCCCTGGCATGTTATATCCAAAGCACGTTTTTGCTGGTCTCCACCGGGTTCTTTTTGGTCGCCGGAGACGGACGATTTGCGCAAGGCGTGGAGAATGAAAGCGTCATTTTCCTGCTACGCGCCTGGAGTTGGCCGCCCATGGCGGACGTCCCGGTTTTCATCGGTTTGGGCCTGTGTTCCGGGTTGATCGGATACTGCCTAAGCGCGGCTTACAAATCGGCCAATGCCGCAACCATTGCGCCGTTTGAATATGTCGGATTGCCCTTGGCGATCTTCTGGGGCTGGGCCGTTTTCGGGGAATGGCCTGATATGGCGATGTGGATCGGCTGCGGGCTGATCATTGGGGCTGGCCTGTTCGTTTTCTTGCGCGAACAGATCAAAAACCGCCCCCTGCCCGGTCGCCGGGCGCGGTGGGGGCGGCGTTAATAGCCTAGGTCGCATCAAGCACCCAAATTCCGTCCACGGAATTTGCAAAAGTTTTAGATAAAACTTTTGGGCGCGCAGGCCAGAGAGATCAGACCTTCCCGCGCACCGCGTCGATCATCAATTGCACATTCTCAGGATCCGCATCTGGCGTGATCCCGTGACCTAGGTTGAAAATATGCGGCCCATTCGACAGTGCTTGAACGATGCGTTTGGCCTCATCCACCAGCGCTTGACCACCGGTCACCATATGGCTTGAGGCCAGGTTTCCTTGCACACAGCCACCAGGTTGCACATGCTCTGCGGCCCATTCTGCCGTCACGCTATCATCCAGCGCGACACAATCAGCCCCGGTCGCCTGATGGAATCCAACATATTTCTCGCCCGCTTGACGCGGGAATGCGATCACCGGCAACCCGGGAAAGCGCGACTTCATCTCCTGAGTGATGATCTTGGCCGGTTCCAGCGCGTAGCGTTCAAAATCATCGCCCTGCAAGGATCCCGCCCAGCTGTCAAACAGCTTGACCACCTCGGCCCCCGCTTTGACCTGCTCGGACAGGTAATCGATCGTCGCTTCAGTCAACCGATCAATGATCTTTTCGAACAACGCCCGGTTCTCAGCTTTCAGCGCATGGGCTGGCCCCTGATCCTTGGTGCCACGGCCCGCAATCATATAGGTCGCCACGGTCCAAGGCGCACCAGCGAACCCGATCAAGGTCGTTTCTTCGGGCAGTTCGCGGCGCAGGATCCGTACGGTTTCATAGACCGGGTTCAACGTCTCGTGGATCATCTCACCGCGACCAATTTTGTCAAAATCCGCATCCGAGGTGATGGTTGACATGCGTGGGCCTTCGCCAGTCACAAACCACAGATCCGCCCCAAGCGCCTGTGGCAAAAGCAAAATATCCGCAAACAGGATCGCCGCGTCAAAGCCATAGCGCCGGATCGGCTGCAGCGTCACCTCGGCCGCCAATTCAGAGTTATAGCAGAGCGACAGGAAATCCCCGGCTTGCGCGCGCGTCGCACGATATTCCGGCAAATAACGCCCCGCCTGCCGCATCATCCAGATCGGCGGAGTGGGCAAGGTTTCCCCAGCCAAGGCACGCAGAATGGTCTTGTTTGCAGGATTAGTCATCAGGGCACCTATCTTGTTTGCCCTCTCGTCCCGCGCCTGAGACAAGATGTCAAGCGATGCCTTTGTCACGCCCATTGTCTCATGCCGCTGACAGGCGTAAAGCTTGCCCCATGACCGAGATACCCTCTGCAGATGCCCCGCTGAAAATCGGTACCCGCGGCTCCCCGCTGGCACTGGCCCAGGCCTATGAAACACGTTCGCGTTTGATGGTGGCCTTTGATCTGCCGGAAGAGGCATTTGACATTGTCGTGATTAAAACCACCGGCGATGACCGCAGCCTGATTGACGCAGATCGACCGCTCAAGGAAATCGGCAACAAGGGACTCTTCACCAAGGAAATCGAAGAGGCCATGCTGCGTGGCGACATCGATATCGCGGTGCATTCGACCAAGGATATGCCGACCGTTCAGCCCGACGGGTTGGAGCTGACCTGCTTCCTGCCGCGCGAAGACACGCGCGATGCCTTCATTTGCCCGTCGGTCGACAGCATTCACGACCTGCCCAAAGGCGCAACCGTTGGCACCTCTTCCCTGCGCCGTCGCGCACAGCTGATGACGGTGCGCCCGGATCTCAACATCGTCGAGTTTCGCGGCAACCTGCAAACCCGTCTGAAAAAGCTGGAGGACGGCGTTGCAGCAGCAACCTTCCTTGCTATGGCGGGTCTGTCACGCCTCAACATGACCGAGGTTCCCGCCACGCCCATCGCACCCGAAGACATGCTGCCCGCCGTAGCCCAAGGGGCGATTGGCATCGAGCGACGCAGCAATGATGCGCGCGCCAAAACCATGTTGGATGCGCTTCACGATGCTGATACCGGCATCCGTGTGACCGCAGAACGCGCCTTTCTCGCCGAACTCGACGGGTCCTGCGAAACGCCCATCGCGGCTCTTGCGGAACTTGATGGCGACCAGATGCGCATGCGTGGAGAGATCCTGCGCCCTGACGGCAGTAAATCCTATGCCGGTGAAATCAATGGCCCAGCCGCTGAGGGCAACACCCTTGGTCGCAAATTGGCCCAGGATTTGATTGCCCAAGCCGGACCAGGGTTCTTTGACTGGCGCTAAAGGTTTTCTTTGGGCCAAAAATATCCCGGGGAGTCCCGAGCTTTGCTCGGGACGGGGCAGCGCCCCTAGCGCCCCCTAGGATACTTTAAGGACGATCTTGCCTATATGGCCGGAACTCTCCATCCGGGCATGTGCTTCTGACGCTTGCTCCAAAGCGAATTCAGAATCCATGACCGGCGCAACCTTGCCCACATCCAACAAGGGCCAAACCTTGTCGCGCAATGCTTCAGCGATCCGGGCCTTGGCCAGGTCGCTTTGAGGGCGCAAGGTGCTGCCGGTGATGGTCAGGCGACGGGTCATGACCTGGGCAAAATTCAGCTCGACCTTTGGCCCTTGCAGGAACGCAATCTGAACCAACCGCCCATCATCCGCCAAAGATTTCACGTTGCGCGGCAGATAAGACCCGCCAACCATATCGAGGATCAGGTCCGCGCCGCCCTCGGCGCGCAGGATCTCAACAAAATCCTCATCACGATAGTTGATCGCCCGCTCGGCCCCCAGATCCAGACAGGCCTGACATTTTTCATCCGACCCAGCGGTCACAAAGACGCGTGCGCCGAAATGTTTGGCCAGTTGGATAGCGGTAGTGCCGATGCCGCTTGATCCTCCATGGATCAAAAACCGCTCGCCCGCTTGTAACCCGCCGCGCTGAAACACGTTTGAATAAACAGTATAAAAGGTCTCAGGCAGGCAAGCTGCCTCTTTCAGCCCCATCCCTTTTGGCACAGGAAGACAATGCGCCGCCGGAGTGGCGACATATTCCGCATAGCCACCACCGGGCAGCAAAGCACAAACCTGATCGCCCAGCGCGGGCCAGGTCACCCCTGCCCCAACAGCGACCACTTCGCCCGAGGCCTCAAGCCCCGGCAAATCAGACGCGCCCTTTGGCGGATTATACATGCCAGCCCGCTGCAAAGCGTCCGGGCGATTGACGCCGGCATAGGCCACCTTGATCACAACCTGGCCATGCCCCGCCTTTGACATTGGGCGTTCGCAGGGTACCAGAACCTCGGGCCCGCCATGGGTGGAAATCTCAATCGCGCGCATGGTTTGGGTCATCACCGGCTCCTATCAACTGCTTTCCCTTGTGGTAGCAGCCCTAACAGCCATGACAAGTGTTGCGCTAAAAAGGACGACCACCTGGGAGGTCAGAGCGACCCGAAGACGGGGCCTGCACCTGTTCAAACAGCTTGCCGATCCCTTCCATGACACCGCCGATCAGCGGGGTTTTGCGCAGGACGGCCTTGGTTTTTTCAAACTGCATGACGTTTTCAATGCGGCGGTCGAGGAACTCCCATGTGGCACTATGTCCCTCTGATTGATCGCCCAACCAGTAAAGAACCACCGAGGAATAGACCGCCGAAAGCGTTGCGCGCTTGGAATACCAATTCAGATCACGCGACGAATCGCCCATCTCGCTCCAAATGCGATCCGCTGTGCCCCAGATCAGCTTGGCCCCGTCACCGGCATTTTGCGGCAGGGCAAACAGGGTTGTGCCCCGTTGTACCAACTCGCGATCTTCCACCGCCTCCAGACGCGCGCGGATGGCAAAGCTCACCTTATCGCGAATGCGCATGGCCGCGAATTCCGGGCTGTGCATCCTTTCAGCCATGACGTCATCACCCTGCTGGTGATACAAAACCGCCAGATCTAACGCCCCACGCGGGCAAAGCCCCCGCGCCACAACCGGATCCAAGTCACAATCGCGAATGGCCGCACGAAAGCTTTCCTCGGTCCAGCCGTCAAAGGGCACATGGATCAGCGCAGCCTCTAACAAGGCATGAACGGGACCGGGGTTTTGATCAGGCATGACACAGCTTCCTTGGCTTTCCATCGCAAGACTAGGGCCTGTGGACACTCACCATAGACCATCAGTTTCAGTCCAAAATTGCTCAGTTCTAGGAATTTGGCCACAGGAATAGTGATCTATTTCACGGTCAAATAACGACGAAATGAGCAATTTTGGCGAAACAGCGGAGCTGCGCGGCCCATTTTGCCTCTGCCTTCGTTGGTTTTCCCTACCGATCAACCAGATCGCTGCGGGAAAATCGCCTTGTCAGCGGCAAAATGGGTCTCGCGCTGATGGTTTATGGTGAGTGTCCACGGGCCCTAGACAATTCTTTACCCGCTTGCTATAGGCCGGGCTCCTGCAAATACTTGCAACTCAAACTTAGAAAGGTGGTGAAAACCACATGCAGGTTAGTGTTCGTGACAACAATGTCGATCAGGCGCTTCGTGCCCTGAAGAAAAAGCTGCAACGCGAAGGCGTTTTCCGCGAAATGAAGCTGCGTCAGCACTTCGAAAAGCCGTCGGAAAAGAAAGCACGCGAAAAGGCAGAGGCTATCCGCCGTGCCCGCAAGCTGGCTCGTAAAAAGGCTCAGCGCGAAGGTCTGCTCTAAGCAGCTTTGATGCACTAAAGGCAATAGACGACCCCCGTAAGCTGCCGCTTTCGGGGGTTTGTCATTTTTGACAGGATCGTTGTGCCGCAAGGTAGGGCATCCCTGCCCTTGTTAACGCGGCCACAACCGGCGAAAATCGCAACGACGAGTCTCTGCTTGCCGGATGGTTTCCAAATGAAAATGCGCCTTTGGCCCTTTGTTGCTGCGATTGCCATGTTGTCCTATGCCCTGCCGGCACAGGTCAAAGCGCAGGATATTACGCGTGTTGTGACCATTGACGGGTTGGCCCAGGTGGACCCGCTGCGCGCGTTGCGCGAGGCGGATATTGCCCTGCGCGATCCTCGGGTTTTGGGCACCCCACCCGATATGCGCATTCTGCTGGACCTGTTGCAGTTGCGCGCAGAGTTGTTGGAACAGATCGGCCAGATCCGCGCCGCTGGCGACGCCTGGACAGCGGTCGGGCGGACCCGCGCCTTTGCCCGCGCCACAGTGCAGTTGGATCCGGTTCCTGCCTTTGAACTGGCGGCTGACCTTTATGAGCAGGACAATGCCTTGGATCAGGCGCGCCGTGCCATCGAATCGGCGATTGAGGCCGAGGCCGAGACCGGGCGCGAGGGCGATGAATTGGCGCGTCTCTATGCCAGCCTGGCTCGGCTAGCAAAGCTTGCAGGCGATGACAAGGCCGCCGATCTCGCGGAGGCCGTCAATGAAAGCCTCGTCGCGCCAGCCTTTGAAACAAAGGACAATGACCCCAAGAACGGCTTTCGTGTGGTCGATGTTTATTACGCCACTGATCGCGCCCGAACCGGATCAAAAAAGCCGCGTGAATTCTATAGCGGGCAGCGGGGCGATCATCTGGAACTCGGCGTGGCGACAGTCACCATTCCGGACAACCATGTCTCGGGCCGCGTTGAACGCCCCTCTGTCTGGCGGTTGGAGTTTTCACCCTCGCCCAGCAAACATGTGTTGCTGAAATCCGTTGAACCTGTGGATCCGAATTCCTTCTTTGCCCGGCTGCAAGGGGAATTCTCTGGCGCGCCAGAACGTGACCTATTCGTTTATATTCATGGGTTTAACCACAGTTTCGAATATGCGGCGCAGCGTGCGGCCCAAATCACCTATGATATGGGGCATGCCTCGGTGCCGGTGCTGTTTTCCTGGCCATCGCGCGACCGGACGGCCGCCTATTTCGCCGATGCTGCTGTGGTGCGCCTGTCTGGGCGGCGCTTGGCGGTGTTCCTCGACGATCTCGTGGAACGCTCGGGCGCGCAGACCATCCATGTTCTCGCCCATTCCATGGGGTCGCGCGCGCTCTCTGATGCCTTGGAAATCATGGCTCTGCGCCGCAATGCCCAACCCGGCGACGCCCCGGTTTTTGGTCAGTTGATGTTTGCCGCCCCCGATATCGACACCGATCTCTTTGCCACCATGGCGGATGTGTTCAAACCGCTGGCCAAACGCATGACACTTTACGCCTCATCGACCGATTGGGCGCTGGTGTCGTCCCACAAGCTGCATGGTACCACACCGCGTGCAGGTCTGGGCGGCGAGTTCCTCATGGCGTCCAACGGGTTTGACAGCATCGACATGACAGCGATGGGCGAGGACATGCTGGCGCATAACTATTTCTCGAATGACAGCTCAGCGCTGGCCGATATGGCCACCCTGTTCTGGCGCGATGCTGCACCGATCAGCCGCTGTGGCCTGCAGGCCCGCAGCGATTTGGGGGCCCGAACCTGGAGCTATCGCCCCGGCCAATGCCCCTCAAACGACTTGATCAGCGTGTTTTCAAACCTCAAGCACAAGAATATCCGCGAGGCGGAAGAGGCGCGCAAACTGGTTGTTGAACTGGTGCCTGATCAGGGGCGTATCGAATTCATCCTGTCCCTGATCGAACGGATTTTGAACGGAAACCGCTAAGGCTCTTAGCTCGGACCGATCATAAAACAAGTGACCTGACGTGCCTGAAGCCGCTTGCAGGCAAGCTCGGCGGTGTCTCGTGTCAGCCCCATGAAATTGGCGTCAAACCCGCGCTTGCCTTTGACAACTTTGCGCAGTGATCCATCCAAAGTCGACGTCTCAGCAAGCGCTGTCTTCAGCAACACCTTTTCAGCCGTGAACCGGCTTGGGTAGCGACCGACATTGATGCCCCAATGCCGCCCACCCGAGGTCGAAAGTCGCGTGATCACTTCGGCTTTGCGCGATGGGGTCGGCACATCGCGCGGCGCGGCAGCGACCACGCGGGCTGGCCGGATAACCGGTTTGACCGAGGCAGCCGGCGCCGCCCCATTGGCACTTGGCGCGACAGCGGCAACGGTTTGCACCTCTTTCAGCACTTTTTCGATGTCATCTTGAACACTGGCGACCAAGGGCGCTGTGTCAGGCACGGGATCGGCCTGTAGCGGACGCGCTTGCGGACGCAGACTGCGCGTGACCGCTGCGGAGGCGACACGCACGGATTTCGCCCTTTGCCCCGGTTTCGCAGCAGGTTTGGGCGCGGCGGGGGCTTCGGCGATCACTGTGCGCCCTTTGGCTGAGCCACGATAAGGCGGTTTGCGCGGAGAGCGGAAAGCCACACGAGTCGGAGCCCGTTTGAACCCAAGGTCCAAAAGCTCTGCCACTTTGGCATTGCGCGACGCGGTCGAACGCCCACCAAATACCGTCGCGATTACACGTTCACGGCCACGTTCCGCCGATGCAACCAGGTTGAAACCTGCAGCGCGGGTATAACCTGTCTTGATCCCATCCGCGCCACGATAGCTGGACAGCAGGCGGCGATTGGTGTGGGCGACAGTCTTGATCCCCGCATCGGCGGTCTTGCGCGACCAGAGATTGTAATACATCGGGTAGTCATAAATGACGTGACGGCCCAAAATCGTCATATCGCGGGCTGTCGACAAGTGACCGTTCTCGGTCAAACCATGCGCGTTACGAAACGAGGTGCGGGTCATGCCCAGCGCCTTGGCGGTGCGGTTCATCCGGCGCGCAAAGGCGGCCTCGGACCCCTCGATCGCCTCGCCGATCGCTGTGGCGGCGTCATTGGCGGATTTCACCGCTGCCGCGCGCACCAGATAGCGCAATTTGATTTTCTGACCGGCACGCAACCCCAGCTTGGACGGTGGCTCAGACGCGGCATGGGCCGACACCTTGACCAAGGTATCCATGCTGATCTCACCATTCTGCACCGCCTCAAAAGCGATATAGAGCGTCATCATCTTGGTCAAAGAGGCGGGGTGAAGCCGGGTATCGGCATTGCGCGCATGCAAGACCTTGCCACTGCGCGCATCCATCACCATGGCTGCATAAGGTGCGGCCATTGCGCTGAGAGGCACCAAAAGCGCCAACCAAATAAACGTGAATAGATACAGGCCCATTCGGCCCGTCTGCCTACGACGTCCCGTCACGATATTCGCCTTTTACTGCCTCATGCCCCCGATTTTTCGGTGAGCTTATTTAGTTATTTGCGTTTAGCGTAACATGGAAATCACATTCGGAAAACCCCGCAATCTGTTGATTTTCCCTAACTTTGTGTTAACGGGCATTTCTACATCTAGGGGTTTCCCCCTAACCACCCCCAAGACAAGCGATTGCGGCGCAATTGTGGCGAATTAAGGCAAAATTGTGGCGAAAAACTCAGCCGATTTTTGCTACCAGATCCGACAACTCAGACAGGTCAGCAATCGCGTGATAGCGCTCAGACTCAGGCGCTTCGGCATGTTCCAGATCCCAGGCCAGATCATGGGGAACAAAAACGCCCCAACTGCCAACATCAATCGCCGGTCGCACATCGGATTTCATCGAATTTCCCACCATCATTGACGCCTGCGTCCCGCCTGGAAGGTCTCCGAAAATGCGCTGATAGGTTTGCGGTTGTTTGTCAGAGACAATTTCGACCCCATCAAACAAATCCCCCAACCCCGATTGGGCCAGTTTGCGCTCTTGGTGCAGCAAATCACCCTTGGTGATCAGCAATAGGTGGTGATCGTCGACCACGCCCTCGACCGCCTCTTGCGCATGAGGCAACAGTTCCAGCGGGTGATCCAGCATGTCGCGCCCCGCCTCAAGCAACTGTGCAATAACCGTCGCAGGCACGCGTCCATCGGTAACCTCAATCGCGGTTTCGATCATCGAAAGAGTGAAGCCTTTCACACCAAACCCATAATGCCCGATATTGCGCTTTTCCGCCGCCAACAGCCGGGCATCCAAATGATCCGGCTCGGCGAAATCGCCCAATAGCTCGGCGAATCGTTGCTGAGTGAAATGAAAGAACCGCTCGTTATGCCAAAGAGTATCATCCGCATCGAAGGCAATTGTTCGTAATTTCTTCACCTTTGTCCCCTCAGCTTTCCTTGGCCCCCTTTTCGTCGCGGCCAGACAGGTTATATAACCGGGCTAACCGCAGGAAGGTAAAGCACGCACTGATGACAAACGCTCTGACACTCCAGACATTTGCCAATGGTCCCCTGGTCATGACAGGCCCGAACACGCCCGATGATGGCGAAGGGGATGCCGGTGTCGCTGTCAAAACCCGCCCGAAAACCAAACGCCCACCTTTGTATAAGGTGTTGTTGCTCAACGATGATTACACGCCGATGGAATTTGTTGTGCATGTGCTGGAGCGTTTCTTTGGCATGACCCATGCACAGGCGTTTGAAATCATGCTGACAGTGCACAAAAAGGGTGTCGCAGTTGTTGGCGTGTTCTCGCATGAGATTGCGGAAACCAAGGTCAGTCAGGTGATGGATTTTGCCCGTCAGAATCAGCATCCGCTGCAATGCACCATGGAAAAGGAATAACCCCGGTCGGGGTTAACCAGGATGAGCTTGGATCGTCTGACATTCGCGATGAATTCCGCCGGGTTGGAGCTCCCCTCCGGTCGGATCGGCCTGTTTGGAGCCTTATCAGCGGACGGGTTGGGAACGTTCAAACCTGATGACGTTGAGGTCATCCAGACATTTTTTCCCGAGTATCAGGCTTGGGAAAAGCGCGTCACAACCACGACCCATCTGAATGGCGCATATGAAGCGATTGTCGTAACACTCCCTCGCGCCAAAGATTTGGCGCAACAGCGTATCGCGCAAGCCGAAGAAGCAGCGAGCGGTGGTTTGGTGATCGTCACCGGAGCCAAAACCGACGGAATCGACCCGATCGCCAAGGCTTTGAAAGGCAAGGTCACGCTTGAGGGCAATGTCTCAAAGGCCCATGGGCGCTGTCTTTGGTTCAAGGCCTCTGGCGCGCTAGGTGACTGGCTCACCCCGGACATGTCCGCCAATGCCGAGGGCGATATGACCGCCCCGGGCGTGTTTTCCGCAGCAAAATCCGATCCGGCCTCGCGCGCCTTGGCCGCTGCCTTGCCCACCACAATCAAGGGGCGTGTTGCAGATCTAGGTGCTGGATGGGGCTGGTTGTCGCGCGAGATTCTGAAACGGGACAAAGTGCGCGAGCTGCACTTGGTCGAAGCAGACCTGACCGCCTTGACCTGCGCCAAGGTCAATGCCGATGAACCGCGCGCCCAGTACCATTGGAATGATGCGACGCGCTGGCAGGCCCCTGCCCCACTGGATGCGGTCATCATGAACCCGCCCTTCCACACCAGCCGCAAGGGCGAACCGGCGCTTGGCCAAGCGTTCATTAGCAACGCAGCACGGCTTCTTTCGACCAGCGGGCAGCTTTGGATGGTGGCGAACCGCCACCTGCCTTACGAAACCGTGTTGCAAGACCGCTTTCGCGAGGTCAGCGAAATCGCCGGCGATACAAAGTTCAAAATTCTCCACGCGACCCGCCCCGTGCAACGCACTCGCACAGGGCGATAAGTTCAGATAACCTGCCCCAAGAGGCAAAGGAGCGCGCTATGGGCTTTTCCATTGAAGGCAAGACAGCCATTGTAACCGGCTCGGCCAACGGTATCGGCCTCTCCATTGCCCGGCATTTTGTCGATAAAGGCGCGAATGTGATGTTTGCCGATATGGATGAGGATGGTCTCATCAAGGAATGTGGCAGCGCACCGGACGAAGGCAACATGCGCTATTTCGCGGGTGATTTGCGCGAACGCCTGACCCTGGCCAACTTGCTTTCGGCCACTCTGGATGCGTTTGACCGCGTGGACATCTTGGTCAATGGCTCACGTCAAACCATGCAATCGACGCCTTTGGATCTGGATGATGGATCTGTTGAGCAAATGCTGTCGCAAAACCTGTTGACATCTCTGCGTCTTAGCCAATTGGTCGCCAAGCGAATGATCAAACAGGCCGAAGGGCAAGAAGAAGGGCAAGTTGGCTCGATCATCAACCTTTCCTCAATCGCCGGGCGCCGCACGCATCCGGATCTACTGGGCTATTCGGTGTCCTGCGCCGCCTTGGATCAAATGACTCGTTCACTGGCTGTGGCCTTGGCTCCTGAGCGTATCCGGGTCAACGCTGTGGCCTTTGGCTCGGTCATGTCGGCCAGCCTCAAGGATATTTTGCGCGAAAACCGTGAGTTCCGTGAAGACATTGAACAACACACGCCTTTGGGCCGCATCGCGGCACCGGATGAGTTAACCGATGCGGTTCAGTTTCTGGCCAGCGAGGGATCGGGCTTTATGACCGGCCAGATCATGACCGTCGATGGCGGACGGACCCTGCTTGATCCGGTCGAAGCACCGGCGCATTAATTGCGGACACGTGCAAGCGTCGCATTGATGCCGTTTGTGGCACCCTTTAGATAAGGCGCAAGACGGAGTGCCAGATGACAGACCTTTTCCAAGACGAAAAACACCGCGCCAGCACCTGGTTTCGCAGCCTTCGGGACGAAATCGTTGCAGCCTTTGAGGGGTTGGAAGACAGCCATTCGGAAGGCCCCTTTTCCGATGAGACCGCTGGCCGCTTTGAAGTGACCGAGACCAAGCGCCATTCGGATGATGGCTCTGATGCGGGCGGTGGCTTGATGAGCGTCATGCGCGGCGGGCGGGTCTTTGAAAAGGTGGGGGTCAATGTGTCGACCGTCTACGGCACGCTGGGCAGCGCTGCGCAAAAATCCATGGCCGCGCGCGGTGTTCCAGGCATCGAAGATGACCCGCGCTTCTGGGCCAGCGGCATCAGCCTGGTCGCCCATATGCAAAACCCACATTGCCCGGCGGTTCACATGAACACCCGGATGTTCTGGACGCCGAATGCCTGGTGGTTCGGCGGCGGGTCAGATCTGAACCCTTGTCTGGAATATGACGACGACACCGCCCATTTTCATGCCACGCAGGAAGAGCACCTGAAACCACATGGCGACGGGTTGTATGGCGAGTTGAAAGCCTGGGCGGATGAATATTTCTACATCCCTCACCGCCATCGGGCGCGTGGTGTTGGCGGCATCTTTATGGATGACCGCAATACCGGCAATTGGGAGGCGGATTTCGCATTGACCCAAGATATTGGCCGGGCCTTCCTTCCTGCCTTTGTTCCGCTGGTCGAGAAACGCCGTGTGGACGCCTTTGGTGAGGCTGAGAAAGAGGCACAGCTGGTGCATCGCGGTCTCTATGCCGAATATAACTTGGTCTATGATCGGGGCACCAAATTTGGCCTGGCAACCGGGCACGACGCCAATGCGGTGCTTATGAGCCTGCCCCCCATGGCCAAATGGGTTTGAAGCGAGCACGGTAAGCGGGACCAAATTCCATTGATGGAATTTGCAAACTCCGTGCACGGAATTTGGTTGCGCTCACGCCTTGCGCCATGCGCCATAGGCCAAACCGTCCAGCGTCCAGTCACCGACAGACCACCGCACGAGACGCAGACAAGGCAGCCCCACATGGGCTGTCATGCGGCGCACCTGGCGATTGCGCCCCTCGGTGATGGTGAGTTTCAACCAGGCATCAGGCACAGTTTTGCGAAACCGGACCGGAGGAGTCCGTGGCCAAAGATCGGGCGGATCAATCAGCTCTGTCTTTGCCGGGCGCGTCATGCCATCTTTCAGCTCCACTCCGGATCGCAGTGCTGCAATCTGATCCTCAGACGGGCGTCCTTCGACCTGAACAAGATAGGTCTTGGGCTTTTTGAACTTGGGATGCGCGATTTTCGCCTGCAAGCGCCCGTCATCGGTGAGAACCAATAACCCTTCACTATCCCGATCCAAGCGCCCCGCCGGGTAAACCTTTGGCACGTCAATGTAATTGGACAGGGTTTCGCGTTTGCTGCCCTCGGTTCCCTTATCAGTGAATTGCGACAGCACGCCAAAGGGCTTGTTAAACAAAATGACTGTCATGACCGGCGCTCCGCGAAAAAGGATTTCAAAAGCGCCGCGGAGGGCGCTTCACCGATCCCGTCGAAAACCTCTGGCACATGGTGGCATTGCGATTGTTCAAAAATCCTCGGCCCTTGCAGGACACCGCCGGACTTTGGATCGCTTGCCCCGAAATACAGCCGACGGATGCGGGCAAAGGAGATCGCGGTAGCGCACATTGGACAGGGTTCCAAAGTCACATAAAGGTCGTGATCAGGTAGACGTTCCGCATTTAGTCGCGCGCAGGCTTCGCGGATTACCAAAACCTCGGCATGGGCCGTCGGATCGCTCAATTCGCGTGTGCGATTGCCCGCCAGCGCCACAATCCGTCCCAGCGGGTCAACAATCACCGCGCCAACCGGCACTTCGCCGCGTGCTGCGGCGGCACGGGCCTCATCCAGAGCGATATCCATATAGCTGCGAAAGGTCATGCCGCCCTATAGCCTCTGTCGCGCAAATGGGCTAGTCGTGTTGCTTTCAACCTGCATGGCTGCCAGATCGAAAGGTGCCTCAATGACCGCTTCTGACACCCCCAAAGGGCATCGCATCGCCAAAGTCATCGCCCGCGCCGGCGTAGCCAGCCGTCGGGATGCCGAGCGTATGATCGAAGAGGGGCGGGTTTCGGTGAATGGCAAGGTCATCGAACGCGCGGCCTTGAACGTCACCGACAAAGATGTGATCGAGGTGGACGGCAAAGCGCTGGCAACCCCGGACGCTGCACGTCTGTGGCTCTATCACAAGCCAACGGGATTGGTCACAACCGACCGCGACGAAAAAGGCCGCCAAACCATTTACGATTCCCTACCTGAGGGCATGCCGCGTGTGATGAGCGTGGGCCGGCTTGACCTCAATTCCGAAGGGCTTTTGTTGCTCACCAATGATGGCGGGATCAAACGCAAGCTTGAACTGCCCTCCACCGGATGGCTGCGCAAATACCGTGTTCGGGTGAATGGCCGCCCGACTGATGAAACGTTCGAACCTCTCCGCAAGGGGATCGAGGTGGAGGGGCAGAGGTTCCAGCCCATGACCGTGTCCATTGACCGCCAGCAAGGGGCCAATTGCTGGCTGACGGTCGGGCTTCGCGAGGGGAAGAACCGCGAAATCCGCCGTGCGATGCATGATGTTGGCATGGTGGTGAATCGATTGATCCGGGTGTCCTATGGTCCGTTCCAGCTGGGGCAGTTGAAGCAGGGGGAGGTCGAAGAGATTCGCCGCCGCGTGTTGCGGGATCAATTGGGCCTTGAAGAAGAGGAAAAGACCGGAACAGCCAAGCGCGCGGTTCGACGCAATCGTAAAGATGTTGGCACTTCGAAGCCCGGTACGCGCCCAACGGTCAAGCCCAAGGGCAGAAGCGGCACACCGGCAAAGCGTGGCAAACCACTGACTCAAAAAGACAAACCCCCAAGCTCCAACAAAGCCAGTCGCCCTAAGCGGCGTTAGCATCCAGTTAACTCTTCTTGATAATTCCCGTGTGTCGCCCAGTTTTTGCCCGGATTCGCGCGCAAGTTCGGGCGCATGATGATTACGTTTCTAGCTCTCGTGACCTTTGCGGCGACCATGTATCTGATCTTGGGCAACCTGCCCATGGTCGCACGTGATACATATGACGCCCTTGCTGCGACCACTCAACGCGCGCAGGCGCAGGGGCAGTTGAAACCCCGTCTGGCCTTTGCGGCACTTTGGGTTCTGATCTTCGCCTTGAGCTGTTTCTGAGGGAGAGTTGCATGCACAACCTCCGCAAACATCCCCGCCATGCTGACGCCCCGGTTTTTGATTCCAGCCTGAATGTCATGTTCCTGGCGGCCTTCCCGTTGCTGCTGTGGTTTTTTCAAGGCTCGCTTGGCGGGATCGCCAGCGCGCTGCTGCAGATGGGGCTGTTTTCCATAGCCTTACGCCTGATCTACCGTGGGCAGCGCATTCAGCGTGTCTATGATCTGTCGGAAATTGCCAAAAAACCTGTGCTTCCCTACAAAATCCTGGGATCTACACTGATTGGCGTTGTTGTCTTCCTTTTGGCCGGGCACCAGTTCATGTCTCTCCTGCCCCCTGCGATTTTGGGCGTGGTTGCGACCGGGCTGAGCCTGACGGCCTTTGGTTTGGACCCTCTGAAAGACAAAGGCCAGGACAATCCGGAACTCATGAACCGCCTTGCAGCGGAGCATAGATGGGATGCCGCCGAGGATGCCTTGGCACAAGTCACTGATCGCATTGAACTTCTGGACGACCCGGAACTGACCCTAAAGTCAGACGCCACCCGCGCCATGGTCATGCGGCTGATGCGCAGTTTTGGCACTAACCCACGTTGCGTACAAAGAATTGGCAAGCTTGTTGAGCGCATGACCCAAATCCTGCGCAACGAGACACAAAAGCTTGAACAGGACTGGCACAGCGACAAACATCTTTTGGCGCGCAAGCGGTTTCTCTTGAAACTCGACGTCCTCAGCGAGTCCTTTGAGACCCATGCCCGCGAAGGCAGTGAACGTACAGGTCGCGATGCCTTTGACCTTGAGGCTGACCTGCTGCTTGATCGTATGCCACATGAAACAGCTGCGTGACATAAGCGGTCTGCTGCCTGTCTGATGCGTTAACGCCCCAGTTCCCCCTAGCGTGACGGCGGTTTTGTGCCTAAGTTACTTTGAGCCTGAGTTAATTGGGTGAAACCAGATAGAACCGGGGGGTTTCATGTCCGGAAACGGCTTGCAAAAGCTTAGCTATATTTTGTTGATTATTCTGCTCTTCGGCCTGACCACGGGCGTGTTAGGAGGCCTTTGAGATGGCGCAGCGTTATGGCGGGCAATTCAGCCCTGACGGCTCTTCTGACGACATCGATGATGCGCCGCGCCCGAAAGGGGCCTATCACAAGGCCACGGTTCATCCCGTTGGGGCCAAATCAAACATCATGTTCATTCCGCCAATCATCTTGGCCGGAACTTCGATCTTTGGTGGGGCAATCAGCATGGCCATTGGCCTTGTAGGGGCCGGTACGCTGATCCTTGGGGCCTGGATGCTGCGCGAGGGGCTGATCGCCCATGCGGCCTATGACGAACGCAAAGTTGCGCGTCGCCCGGGGTTTCCGCGCAAGATTGCAGCGGCAGTTTTGACCGGTCTGGGCGCGGGCGTCGCCGCCTATAGCTCGGAGCCGGGATTGATCGCGCCATTGATCTTTGGCGGGGCGGCTGGCGCGCTGCATATCGGGGCCTTTGGCATCGATCCGATGAAAGACAAAGGCATGGAAGGGATCGATACCTTCCAGCAAGATCGTGTGGCTCGCGTGGTCGACGAGGCTGAATCGCATCTTGAGGCAATGGCCGACGCGGTCAAACGCGCCGGGGATCGCAAGGTTGAGGCGCGGGTTGAGCGTTTTCAGACCAAGGTGCGCGAAATGATCCGCACAGTCGAAGAAGATCCACGCGATCTGACCGCCGCCAAAAAGTACTTGGGTGTCTATTTGATGGGCGCACGTGACGCCGCCGTCAAATTTTCCGACATTTATTCGCGCAACGAAGATCGTGACGCCCGCAGCAGCTTTATGATGCTGCTCACCGATCTCGAAGAGAGCTTTGGCAAGAAGACCGAGAAACTTCTGCTGGATAACAACGCCGATCTGGCGGTCGAAATTGATGTGTTGCGGGATCGTCTGCAACGCGAGGGAGTACGCCTGTAACAAGGCACAGTTTAGGGGAAGTCCATGTCTGAGAATGTACGCAAACAGGCCGAAGAGGCCCTGGCACTGGTTGATGAGGTCAATGCCGTGATCCTGCCGGAACCAGGTGAAGCCAACGCAATCGTGCCTTTGGCCGATGCCACGCCAGAGGTCGGCGAAGAAATCCGCACGCGGATGGATGAAATCGACATGGAAGACACCAATTCCATCGTCTCCTTTGGCTCTGCCGCCCAGGCTGAGTTGCAAGAGATCAGCCAAGCGATGCTGACCGATGTGCGCAACAAAGATGTTGGCCCGGCGGGCGACGGGTTGCGCAACATGGTCACCACCATTCGCGGCTTTTCGGTTTCGGAACTGGATGTGCGCCGTGAACGCACCTGGTGGGAAAAGCTGATCGGTCGCGCAGCACCTTTCGCCAAGTTCACCGCGCGCTTTGAAACCGTTCAGGGCCAGATCGACAAGATCACCGATGATCTCCTGAAGCACGAGCACACGCTGCTGAAAGACATCAAATCGCTGGATCTGCTCTATGAAAAGACCCTGCAATTCTACGATGAACTGGCGCTGTATATCGCTGCAGGCGAAGAAAAGCTGAACGTTCTCGACACGGTCGACATCCCTGCCAAAGAGGCCGAAGTACAGGCCGCGGATGAAAATGATCAGGTGATGAAAGCGCAAGAGCTGCGCGATCTGCGTGCCGCGCGTGATGATCTGGAACGCCGCGTGCATGACCTCAAACTGACTCGTCAAGTGACCATGCAATCGCTGCCCTCGATCCGTTTGGTTCAGGAAAACGACAAATCGCTGGTGACCAAGATCAATTCGACCCTGGTTAACACTGTACCGCTCTGGGAAACCCAACTGGCGCAGGCGGTGACCATCCAGCGCTCGGCCCAGGCTGCGGCAGCCGTGCGTGACGCCAATGACCTGACCAATGAGCTTCTGACATCGAACGCCGCCAATCTGCGCGAAAGCAACAAGATGATCCGCGAAGAGATGGAGCGTGGTGTCTTTGACATCGAAGCGGTCAAGCAGGCCAATGCGGACCTGATCGGCACCATTCAGGAAAGCCTGCAAATCGCAGACGAAGGCAAGGCGCGCCGCGCCAAGGCCGAGGAAGAGCTCAAAAAGATGGAAGCGGATCTGCGCGATACCCTGGCCTCGGCCAAGGCGCGCAAGGACGGCGTTGGCGACAACGCAGGCACAGCCGTTCCGGCCTAAATCGCTTGAGACGGCGCAGGTTCATCCCGGCTCTTGCAGCCCTAATTGGAGTCGCAGCTCTTGCCAGTTGCGACTCCTCGCGACTTGCGCCGCGCAAAACATCTGTGACACCCGCCGCGCGACCTGCGGCGCTGGTGCCCCCTCCGGCCCCAAAGCCTGCGCCAAAACCCGCAGGCCCCTCTGCCGCCAGTCAAAGCCTGATCGACTATTACGCGCGCGTTCAAAACGACCTTTTGGTGCGGGGATTGTTGCGCACGGATGGCGGCGGCCCAGATACCGTGTTCACCGACACGATGCTGATCCGAAATTTCGAACAGATCGCTTTGGCCGAAGAATATGAGCGCGGCGCGGGGCTGAAACCCTCCTCTGGCTCGCCCAGTGCGGTCAAGAAATGGACCAAACCCATTCGCATGACCGTCGAATTCGGCAAAGGCGTGGCCCAGGATCAAATCCCACAGGACACCGCCCGCGTCTCGGCCTATGCGGCACGGCTATCACGGGTCACAGGGCACCCTATTCAGATGGTGGATCGCGGGGCCAATTTCCACGTGCTTTTTATGTCCGAGGATGACAGGGCCCAGATCGCGCCGCGTGTTCAGCAGCTTGTGCCAGACGTGAACCCTTCGGCCTTAAGCTTGTTCGACAACCTGCCGCGCTCGATCCATTGCCTGGTCATCGCCTTTTCCGACACGCCGGATGGCTATGATTACGGGCAAGCGATTGCGATCATTCGCTCGGAACATCCAGAATTGCTGCGCCGCTCCTGCATTCACGAGGAAATTGCGCAAGGTTTGGGCCTTGGCAATGATGATCCGCGCGCCCGCCCGTCCATCTTTAACGATGATGACGAATTTGCGCTGCTGACGACCCATGACGAAATGCTGCTCAAGATCCTCTATGACCCACGCCTGCGCCCCGGCATGACCCGTGAACAGGCACGCCCGGTTGTTGTCGAGCAGGCAGCAGCCTTGGCGCAATAGGTGCGAAAACTCTCGGATTTTGGGTAAGTTTGCGGGCGACTGGTACTTTCACCAGTGTTTTCCCCGGCGAGTTTCGAAATGAGACAGTGGAAACCACGCGCGTGAATGGTTATCTTTTTGCCATCAACGACCCAGAGGGGACCGCATTTTATGGGCATTTTCGATTTTCTTGCCGGACAGTTTATCGACGTCATCCACTGGGTGGATGACACGCGTGACACGATGGTCTTTCGCTTTGAGCGCGAAGGGCACGAAATCAAATACGGTGCCAAGCTGACCGTCCGCGAGGGTCAGGCTGCCGTTTTCATTCACGAAGGTCAGCTTGCCGATGTGTTCACACCGGGCTTGTACATGTTGGAAACCAACAACATGCCCATCATGACCTCGCTGCAGCATTGGGATCACGGCTTTAACAGCCCGTTCAAATCCGAGATCTATTTTGTGAACACCAACCGGTTCACCGATCTCAAATGGGGCACCAAGAACCCGATCATGCTGCGGGATCCGGAATTTGGCCCAACGCGCATTCGCGCCTTTGGCACCTATTCGATCAAGGTCGCCGATCCAGCCTTGTTCCTGAAAGAGATTGTTGGCACCGATGGTGAATTCACCATGGATGAGATCAGCTTTCAGATCCGCAATATCATTGTGCAGGAATTCAGCCAGGCCATCACCAAATCCGGTATTCCAGTGCTGGATATGGCTGCCAATACTGGCGAAGTCGGCAAGCTGGTTGCGCAAGCGATCACCGGCACGATTGCGCAATACGGGCTGGAACTGCCAGAACTTTATATCGAAAACATCTCGCTACCACCTGAGGTCGAAAAAGCCCTGGATACCCGTACCTCGCGTGGGATTACCGGCAATCTCGATGATCACATGAAGTACAAAGCCGCCGAGGCCATGGGCCAAGGTGGGGCGATGGATCAATCCATGGGTATGGGCTTTGGTGCCGGAATGGGCATGAACATGGCGCAGCAAATGGGCGGCGCGATGGCCCCAGGCGTTCAGGCCGCACCTGCCGCGGGCATGGCCCCGCCCCCGCCGCCGGTCGAGCATGTCTGGCATCTGGCGGTGAATGGGCAAACAACCGGCCCGTTCTCCAAGGCTGATCTGGGCCGCATGGCCAGCAGCGGCGAGCTGACCCGCGAAACCCATGTCTGGACCGCTGGTCAGGATGGTTGGAAAAAGGCAGGCGATGTTCAAGAGCTTGCACAGCTCTTCACCATCATGCCACCTCCTCCCCCGCCGGCGATGTAACTATCCACGGGCCTTTCGGCGCAATTCGATCAAAGCGTGTTCAAGTGTTTTGGTCGCCTCAGCGTAGGAAGGCCCGTCCAATTCGGTTTCAGCCTTGGCACCGTTTCCTTGTTCCACCAGCAAGGCGATACGCCCCGCTTCTTTGTGAAACTTGGTATGGGCCGTCACCACGTCTTGGATGTGATGATCCTGCGCCGCAACCGGATCTTTGGTCAGTTCCTGAAGCCAAAGCCCAAGGCCACATTGGTTGTCACAGGCAATATCACGGGCAGGCTTGGGAAGTTTGTCGACTGAGACAGCATGACGCAGCCTGATTTTCCATTGGCTATGCGCCACCAGTGCCTTACCGACATTTTCTTCTAATTCCGCCAGGTTCATGCAACAAACTCCGTATCACGGGCAATTTTTGATACCTTGCCCCAACGACACTTACTCCAGGGTTAAAAGCTGATGTCGCATTCAGAGTCTCCGTTCGAAACGACCAAAACCAAGGAGAACCACCGCTTTCCCTGTGATCAATGCGGGGCAGATTTCCGCTTTGATCCGGATGCGGGGCAAATGGTGTGCGATTTTTGCGGCAATACCGGAGAAGTCGTGGATGACAGCCCTTGGACCAGTGGGATCAAGGAGTTGGATTTCAAGGCAGCGATCAACAACCTCCTGCCCTTACAAGAGATTGAAGAGGTCCGAGTCTCAAAGTGCCCGAACTGCGCGGCAGAGGTCGAGTTTGACCCCGAAGTCCACGCAGCTGAATGTCCATTCTGCGCCACACCAGTGGTGACCGATACCGGGGCGCATCGTCATATCAAGCCCAAGGGCCTCCTGCCCTTTGCGCTGGACGAAGAGACCGCCCGCGATTCCATGACCGATTGGCTTGGCGGGCTTTGGTTCGCCCCAAACGGGTTGCAGGAATACGCCAAAAAGGGGCGCAAGCTGACCGGGATCTATGTGCCCTATTGGACCTATGATGCCGACACCGCGTCGCGATATTCAGGCGAACGCGGAACGATCTATTATGAAACCCGAACGGTGATGCGTGATGGAAAACAGGTTCAGGAACGGGTTCAGAAGATCCGCTGGCACCCGGTGTCAGGCCGCGTGGCGCGGTTCTTTGACGATGTCTTGGTTCTGGCCTCCAAAGCCTTGCCCAAGCGTTACACCAATGCGTTGGAACCCTGGGATCTGAGCGCCTTGGAGCCCTACCGCCCTGAATTCCTGGCCGGTTTTCGCGCTGAAGGGTATCAGGTCGATCTGGATGACGGCTTTGACGAGGCCCGCTCGATCATGGATCGTCAGATCCGACGGGATGTGAAATTCGATATTGGCGGAGATCGCCAACGCATTCATGGCATTGATACCAAGGTCTCTGACGTGACCTTCAAACATATCCTTCTGCCGGTCTGGATGGCGGCCTACAAATATCGCGGCAAAAGCTATCGCTTTGTGGTCAATGGCCGAACCGGTCGCGTGCAGGGCGAACGGCCTTGGTCCGCCTGGAAGATCACCTTTGCCGTTATTTTGGGGCTGATCGTGGCCGCCGGGATCGGCTATGTCGTCGCGATGAACCAATAGGAACACACATCATGCGAGCTTTGTTACAGCGCGTCTCTAAGGCGCGGGTTGAGGTGGATGGCGAGATTATCGGAGAGATTGGCGAAGGCCTGTTAATCCTGATTTGTGCCATGCAGGGGGATGGCGAAACACAAGCAGATAAGCTGGCTGCCAAGATCGCCAAGATCCGGATCTTCAAAGATGAAGATGGCCGCATGAACCGATCCTTGCTGGATATTGGCGGCAGCGCTCTGGTGGTGAGCCAGTTCACTCTGGCTGCCGATACCAAACGCGGCAATCGCCCCGGATTTTCCACGGCGGCTGCTCCGGATGTGGGCGAGAAACTCTATGAGTATTTCGCCGAGCAAGTTGCAGTACAAGGCATTCCAGTTGCCAAAGGACGGTTCGGGGCCGATATGCAAGTCAGCCTCACCAATGCTGGGCCGGTGACGATCTGGATGGACAGCGAGGCCTGACGCAACAAAATCCATCCATGGATTTTGCAAATTCCGTCGACGGAATTTGGGGCACCAAACCCTCCCCTATGGCTCTCTAAAGGCTTCGCGCGATTTGTAGAGCGGTTTCAGCAGATACTGCAAAACCGTCTTTTCGCCTGTATGCAATTCAGCCTGCGCCTGCATACCAGGGCGGATCTCCATCGCTATCTGACGGTCTGTCATTGATGCAGTATCCACCCGGATCGAAACCTTGTAATGCGCTTCATTTTCTGGGCGGCGCTCATCTTTGAACGTGTCTGCCGAAATCACATCGACTCGCCCCTTCAAGGTCCCATAAATCGTGTAGTCATAAGCCGTTAGCTTGATCGTTGCCTCTTGGCCGGGTCGGATATTGGCGATGTTTTCGGGCTTTACCTGCGCCTCGACAAACAGCTCTTCATCCACCGGAATGATCTGCAAAATCTCTTCGCCGGGGCGCACGACGCCGCCAATCGTGGTCACACTGAGATTATTGACGATCCCATGCATGGGCGAGGTCAGCACCGTTCGGTTCAACTGGTCTTGCGAGGCTTTCAGGTTCTGCTGCAAGGTCGCCAACTCTTTCAGCGTATCCGAATATTCTTCGGCGCGCGCCAATTCGGTCTGCGTGACAATCTCATCATAGGCTTTTTTGGCATCCGCATGGGCCTTTCGTGCCCGCGTCACTTCGATCAGGGCGACGACCTTTTTCTTCAGCAAGTTCTCCATCAGCTCCAGCTCACTGCTGGCCTGATCCAGCACGCTGCGCGCCCCGGTCGAACGGCTGAGGAAATCGGATTGGCGCGCGAAAAGCAGTGCCTCCTCTGACGCGACCATCTGAGGCGAGCGCATCGCCAAAGATGCGGGGACGTCAAAACTTGACGCCCCCGCCAGTTCGGCCTCGAGCCGCAGGCGGCGGATCTCGAGGGCGGTGATCTGGTCGCTCAGGTCATCAACCGAGCTTTTGAACTGCGTACCATGCAACCGCGCCAGCACATCGCCGCGCAAAACTTCATCCCCCTCCTTGACCAGCAGCTCTGACAGGATGCCGCCTTCGAGGTTCTGGATGATTTGCGGACGCGAGGATGAAATGATCTCGCCCTCCGCACGAACAATTTCGTCAACCCAGGCAAAGGATGCCCAGATGACAAAGGCCCAAACCGAAATGGCACAAAGCCAGATCGTCATTGAGGGGCCCTTCATATCCTGCTGCAACTGCGCCGCGAGATTTGTCGAAGATACAGCCATCACGCAGCCCCCTGCCCTACAATACCATTACCTGCCGCGCGTAGGTGATCGAGCACCTGATCACGCGGACCATCAATCGCCAGCCGTCCATTGGCCAGGATCAAGGTGCGCGAGGCCAAAGACAGGATCGGCACACGGTGGGTGGCAATCACAGCCGTGCGCCCCTCAAGCCAGCTTTCCAACCGCGAAATTAGCGTCTTTTCCAGTGTTTGGTCCAATGCAGCTGTCGGTTCATCAAGCAGACAGATGTCAGGGTCCTGCAACCAAAGCCGCGCCCAGCCGATGCTTTGACGTTGCCCGACGGACAGACCTTCGCCGCCATCGCGGATCTCAAGATCCAGACCTTTGGGGTGGGATTTCACAAATTGACCCAGCCCAGCAAAGTCCAGCGCCTCATAGAGCCGTTCGTCATTGCGCTCCATCATGTTGAGGTTCAGGTTGTCGCGCAGCGTACCATGGAACAGGCGCACATCCTGACCGAGATAGCCAATGGTGCGGCGCAAATCGCGCGGTTCGATCTGGCTCATCTCGGTGCCGTCTATCAACAGCTTGCCAGCGGTTGGCGCATAAAGCCCGGTCAACATCTTGAGCAAGGTCGATTTGCCCGAGCCATTGGCCCCAAGAATGGCCAAGACCTGACCCGGTTGGATCTTCAGGGCTTGCAGGTCCAAAACTGCCGCACCTTCGGGATCGTAATGATAGGCCGCATCGCGCAGCTCATATTCTCCGCGCAGCTTTTCACGGCGCAGGTATGTGCGTTCTTTCGACCGGTCGGCCGGTGCATGGGCGATGGAATCCAAACCGTCCAGCGCGCTTTTGACATTGCCCCAGCGCGCCATGATGCCGGAAAGCTGCGTCAGCGGGGCCAAAGTGCGCGAGGACAGGATACCCACCGCAATGATAGAGCCCACGGTAAACTCACCGGCGAAAACCAGATAGGTCCCGGTGATCACAGCGCCCACATAGGTGGCTTGCTGCACCCCCTGGCTCCAGAATTGCAGGCTGGCGGCCAGTTTGCGTTGTTCGCTGGATTTCAGCGCTTGCACGGCGGTCAATTCTTCCCAATTGCGGGCAAAGCGATCTTCGGCACGTTGGGTTTTGATCGTGTCCAGCTCGACCACGACCTCTTGCAACAAACGGGATTGCTTGGCCGAGGCCCCCTGCATTTCCTGCGTCAGCCGGATCATCTTTTTCTGCAGTAGAAAGCCCGGCACAACCATCATGATCCCGCCCGCGATCAACACCCAAACAACGGACCCGGCGATGGACCAAACCAAAGCAAGGAAGACAAAGATAAACGGGATGTCAGCCAAAGCGCCAACCGTCGACGCGGTAAAGAATTCGCGCACCGAGCCAAATTCGCGCATTGCTGCGAAGAGTTGCGACGGCGACCGCCCGGCGAGATCTGAGCGCATCGACAGGAGCCGATCCATCAGGGTCTTTTGCACGCCAAGTTCAATCTGACGCCCCGCCCCATCGAGCAGTTGCGACCGGGCCACCTTGAGAAACGCCTCAAGCAACAGCGCCAAACCTGCCCCCGCTGCCAGCACCCAAAGCGTGGCCTCGGATTGGTGCGGGATCACGCGGTCATAGACCTGCAGGGAAAACAATGCGACGGACACTGCCAAGAGGTTCGCAACGAACGAGCCCAAAGCCACCTCGCCAAAATGGCGGGAGAAGCGACGGAAGTGCCCCCAGAACCAATGATTGTCCTCATCTAACTTGGCGTGGGTCTCAGACAGGGTTTTAACCGGTGCCTCGGCGCGCACCAACCGACCCGAGAAATAGGGGCCGAACTCGGCAATGGCGACTTCGTTCTTATGGTCAGTCGATCCTTCTTCAAAGATCGTCAACCCGCCATCACGTTGACCAAGGACCAGCACAGTCTGACCATTGCTCATCAGGGCAATCGCCGGCCACAAGGTGGGCACAAGGCTGTCGGGTTCCTCCAGTTCAGCCATCAGCCCTGCGGCCTCAAGCCCTGCTTTTATGGCGATCTCATCATAGCTGTCGTCGCACCCGGCTTCGCGCGCCAGAGCTTCGAGCACATCCGTCTTTTTCGCCTCGACGCCCATGCGGGCGGCCAAGGTCAGGATCATATCCGCGCGTGCCAGTGCTTTGTCGGAATGCTTGGGCTTGCGGCTCAGGCTTGTTGCACCGGTTGGCACCGCGCGCAAAACCGCGTCACGCGCCCGATCTGCCATGTTGAGGATCTTGGGAGAGGTCAAATCTGCGCCCCTTCCGCCAGACCACCCCGCAGGCGGGCCAGCTCCAATTCGGCGCGCGCCGCCTTGAACTTCAACTCGATCTCGCGCTCAACCGCTTGCGCATAGGTTTCGTACACACCAACCACATCCATGACCTGTCTTTGTCCGCCATCATACTGCGCCTGGAACAGATCCAGGTTTTGTTTTGCCTGCGCCGTCAGAACAGCCGCCTCGCCAACTTGGCGGCGGAACGCTTCCAACTGGCGTGTTTGCGCGGCGACATCACGGGCCGCGATTTCGTGGGCCTCTTCAACGCGCCGTGACGCTGTTTCCTTTGTGATCTCAAGCGCTTCGAATTCCGCCATGGTTCCAAGGCTAAACAGGTTGTCCGTCGTCACTTCCAACCCGCCAGCGACCGGGCTTTGCCCGCCGGAAGCATTGGCATAGAGCCCTGGCAAATGACCAGCGCGGGCGATTTTGGCTTCGGCGATGGTGCGCTCTTTCTCAGCGCGTGCGCGCAGGACGCCCAAGGCCTCCGCCGAGGTATCAGCACGCAGCCCGCCAATGCCGCGCAGATCACCAAGGTTGCGGGCCGACATGGCGTTCAGCTCGGCCATCGCCGTGACTGTCGCCTCTTGCGCCTCGGACGAGCGGGCGCGCATGGAGGCGAGCTTTTGCTGCAGAATGTTGAGGTCTGACATGTCCGACACGCCGCCATTCACCCGTTCCTGCATGACCCATTCAAAATGGCTCATATCCTGAATGGCGGTGGCAAGATGCGTTGTAACAGCACGGTTCTGTTCAGCCTTGAGGTACAGCGACAGCGCGTCATGCACCCGCTTATTGCCATCCTCAACCAGAGTAACAGCGGCCATTTCGACATTGGCCTTGGCCAGATCGCGCTCGGCCTTTTTGCGGCCGTTGTCAAAGATGACCTGATTGACCACCAGATCGGCGACAAAATCCCCAAGCGAGTTCAACGAAACGCGCGGACCAATCGATGGCAGCCAGTTGTATTTCGACGCATCCTCGCGCAGCCGTGCGACACGCAACTCGGCCTCGGCCACACGGGCATCCGACGCAATCACCGCATCGGCAACACGACTATAGGGCGTGCCAGACATCAGAACCGACGGGCGGGCCTGCAATGTTTTAATGATTTCAGAGGCATCCGATGCGCGGACAACGGTTTTCTTCGCTGTTCGTGACGCGGGTGCCGCGGCCCCTGGCTCGGCTCCCTTAAAGCGAGACACAACGCCTTCGCCCATATCTTTCATGCATCCGGGCAGCATCGCCAACGCGATGATCAAGCCCAGGCTCCGCCTGCTACTGCTCATGTCGTGCCCCCGTTTCGGCGCGATTATCGTTATGGTTTTCGGGATCCGGGGCCCGGTTCAGCCGGGCCTCCGGACGTGTCAAAGGTCGTTAGACGACACCTGTGTTGATGTTGGTGATGTCGTCATCAATCAGCAATGTGGTGTCACCCAAGGTGTAGACATTGAACGTCTCGCCGCCTTCGGTATGGGTGCCCGCCGACTGCGCACCGGTGATGGTCACGCTGTCATCCGCCCCACCACGAACCACCAGCGTATCTGTGTTGGCCGACAAGGCCGCCAGCTGATCTTCGGTGATGGTCAGGTTGGTGTCCTCGGCAAAGTTCAGATCAATCGCCTCGACATTGAAGCCTGATACCGCAGAAGCCAGCGCGTCGGTCATGGTCAGCGTGTCAGAGGAATCTTCGGTCACCAAGAGCGAGCTGGACATGTTACCCGCATCATCCGTGCTGCCCAGAACCAACAGGCTGCCATCCGAAACCGGAGTTTGCAGCGGCAGGAACAGCTCGCTGCCGATTTGCACAGGTTCGCCATCAGAGGTGCTGAGCGCCAGTTCATTGACTGTTGTCGACGCACCGCTGCCGGTGACTTCGCCGATATAGACCTCGTTATCTGTCAGCTCGGTGCGGATCGTGTCGGTGGCGTTGCCATCGCTGGTGCGGCCATCGCCAACCCAGTCCAGCGCCTGAGGCACATCGGTGTCAATCGAGATCGACGTGGTTGTCGAACGTGTGTTGCCGGCCAGATCAGTGGCGGTCACGGTTGCGGTTTCCACGCTGGTCCCGGCCGGGATCGAGCTTGGCGGGATGTTCACGCTCCAGCTGCCATCATTGGCGACGGTGGCTGTGTGCTGGACACCACCAAAGGTCACCACAACAGTCGAACCGCTTTCGACCTGCCCGGTCAGGGTAAAGCCGTTGCGGGCCTCTTCGGCGTTGATCACATCATCTGCTGTGATCGGTGCGTCAGAAACGCTGAGCTCATTCACAATGGTGTCGACCACGAACTGAACCGAGGTGTCATCCACGTTGCCCACTGCATCGGTGGTGCGCACGATGGCGGTCTCAACCGATTCACCGCTTGGGATCTCGCTGGAGGAGAAGGTCACCGTCCAGTTGCCGTCATTGTCCACGGTCGCCGTACGGGTCACACCGTTAAACACCACCTCAACCGTGCCGCCCGGCTCGGTTGTGCCAGCCAGAGTGAAACCGTCCGAAGCTTCATCAGCGTTGATGACATTGTCACCTTCAATTGGGCGTGTGCTGGTGGCGAAGTTCTGAACTTCGGTGTCCACTTCAACACTGTCCGTGCGGGTCAGGGTGTTGCCCGCACTGTCGGTGATCGTTGCTGTGATATTCGCCGTGTAGGTGCCCGGAGTGATCTCATGCGCCGCAAACGGAGCCACCCATATGCCGCTGGCATCGGTGATCACAGTATGCGTCACACCGTTCATGGTCACGTCAACCGCCTGGAACGGTGTCGATGTCCCGGTCAGGGTCACGCCGTCAGACGCTTCGACATAGTTGACAACATCGTCGCCCTCAACCGGTGCTGGCGAGATCGTCAAGATCCCTGCATCGGTGTCAAAGGTCACTGGTTGCGAAATGGTCTCGGTATTGCCTGCCAAATCGGTGGATACCGCTGTCATGGTCAGGGTCTGCTCACCCGATGGCAATTGGCCAGCCGCAAAGGTTGCAGTCCAGTTGCCGTTCGCGTCCACCATGGCCGGAACAGTCACACCTGCCAGGGTCACCTGCACGGTGCCGCCTGGTTCGGTTGTGCCGGTCAGGGTCAGACCCTGCGAGGCTTCTTCGGCGTTGACCACCGCATCGGCTCCGCCTGGGGTCGATGTAAATTCGAAGTTGCGCACATAGGTGTCGACATCGATGGTCCCGGTCGCCGTCGCCGAGTTGCCCGCCGCATCGGTTGCAACAGCCGTCACGTTCAGGACAGTTTCGCCGGTAGGAACGTTGGCTGCTGGTACGTTGACACTCCAACTGCCGCTGGCGTCGATGACTGTGTTCAAGACGGTACCGCCGACGGAAACCGCCACCGAAGCACCTGCTTCGCCAAAGCCGGTCAGGACAAAGCCGTCAGATCCTTCGACCGCGTTGATCACGCCGTCACCTTCAACAAGGCCGGTGCCCACGGCAACGTCGATCTGCGTATCAATGTTGATCGCGCCGCTCACAGAAGAGATGTTGCCCGCCAAATCGGTCGAAGTGACGTAAGCGTTGGCTGTCGTGGTACCCGCTGGCAAGAAGCCCGCGCCAATATCCACCGACCAAGTGCCGTCGGACTGAACAGTTGTCGTCCAGGTATTATAGTCGATTTCGACCTCGATAGTGGCCCCAGCCTCGCCAGTGCCGGTCAGGGTCACAGTGCCGTTATGCTCAGACGCGTTGACGATGCCGTCGCCAGTGATGTCGGCTGTGTTCACGGTCACGCTGGCTTCGGTATCGACGTTGAAGCCATGCGTCATGGTCACGACATTACCGGAGAGATCGGTTGAAACGATCTCGGCTGTTGTCGAATATGTACCGCTTGCCAGCATCGAGCTGTCAAATGTGACGCTCCAGCTGCCATCATCGCCCGCGGTCACAGTCTGGCTCTGACCTTCGATTGTCACCACAATGGTCGACCCGGCCTGGCTGGAGCCAACCAGAGTGACACCTGCGGAATATTCGGTCAGGTTGATCAGGTCGTCACCGGTCAAAGGACCGTTGGTCAGAGAGATTTCATTGACCGTGTCGATCTGGATCACTTCGGAAATGGTGGTCACATTGCCAAAGCTGTCTTCGGCAGTGATTACAATGTCTTGAGTGTATTCACCGGCAGGCAGGACCGTCGCGTCAAAGGTAAAGGACCATGTGCCACCCTCTCCTACGGTGATGGTTTCAACATGCTCGCCAATCGTGACAGTCAGCGTCGAACCTGCCTCGGCAGTGCCGGAGAGTTCAACACCATCTTCGTGGTTGTCACCGTTAAAGAAATCACCAACGGAAACAGTGCCTTCGCTGACGTCCAGGGCTGGTGGTGTTGTGTCGACCTCAAAGCTTGGGCCGTCAAGTTCGGTGACTGTCCCGTCCGGGCTGGTCACAACAACCGGGACGTCCGGGTAAACACCGTCTGCCGGGAAATCGTCGCCTTCAAAGACCGCTTCCCAGGTGCCATCTTCGTCAACAACCGTTTCAACCGATTCATCGCCGATTGTAACAACCACATCCGAGCCGGTTTCACCTGTTCCGGTGATGGTGATCGAGGGATCATCACCGCCACCGATATCGGAATCAGCGTCAGGATCGTCAACGGTCGGCACGATCGGATCGGTGGAACCGCCGCCGCCATCTCCGCCGCCGCCCAGACCAACCAAGGCAGCCGCGCCCAGACCAGCAGCGCCAACGCCGCCAAGACCCAGACCACCAGCAGCGCCCAGCAGGCCAGCGCCAAGCATCGAAACTTCTTCGCCTTCCGGATCATAAGGAACGCCATCCAATGCGACACGTGGCTCTTCAACAAAGATGAGATCGTCAGTCGGGCTCCATTTGCCCCATGTCTCGGTCGGGCCGTATTGCGCAAACAGCGCGCCACCTTCAGCTTCGACAAAGCTGACTTGGTTCAGCTCGCCGGCCGAGCTCAGGAAAAGGCGGCTTCCGCCGCCATCATCCGCGAAATACCCTTCGAGTACGATTACGCGACCATCGGTCAGGGTAATCAAGAGATCGTCGGCAGCCCGGTCATATCCGCGCAACTCAGATCTGGCCAAATTCAGGGAAATGTCCTGCCCGCCGCGTGCGTCAATGAGAAAATCCTCATTCGCCCCGCCTACAGAACCACGCTCAATCGCACCCACAGGGGTACGCACCACGAAATCGATCGCGCTCATGATAACACCGCTCTACCTCTACGTGACCGTTTTATTTTTTTGGTCACTTATTTGCTCTGCCGCAGTCTTAACGCAATTTTGTGAATCAGGCTAGAAGGAATATTGGTGAGGTAGCAAAATCTTGGGGTTAGACGGCGAATCGGCACGAATTACGTGCCAAATTGTGACAAAAAAGCGGCATTAAAGGCCTGTCACAGCGCAACAGCTTCCCCCGTTGCAGCAGATTGTTGGGCTGCGTGGCCCATGCGAACGGCCCATGCGCCGTCTTGTAAAGACACTTCAATCTCACCCTCGCCACGCAAAGCTGCCAGAAAATTTACGTGCTGATAATAGGTCGATCCATTGTGATCACCCGCCGCCAAAAGCGAGTCATCCACCGGAATATCCAGCACCTTTGGGCCCTTGGGATAACGCGGACTGACAATGACCTGCGAGGTCGGCGCATCACCCAATTCATCGGGCCAAAACCGCCCCGGTCCGGGGACAAGCGCTTCGATTTTGCCATCCGGCCCAACCGCGCTGAGTTCCTCTTGGTAGCGCGATCCTTCGGCAAACATGCAAAGCTCAAGCATTGCCCGCGCGCCATTGGCAAAATCCACAATGACATAGCCACTGTCCCAAATGTCGGGACGTTCGCCATTATAAACCTCGTCCAAATGATTCACCACTTGCCCAGCGCTGGCCATAACGCGCACCGGGTCCGATTTCAGTGCGAGCCGCATCAAATCGAAGAAATGGCAGCATTTCTCAACCAGAGTCCCACCGGTCTTTTCGTTGAACCTGTTCCAGTCCCCCACTTTCGGAAGAAAGGGAAAGCGGTGTTCGCGAATGGTCAGCATCTTGACCCCACCTGTGGTCTTTTCCAACGCGTCCAGGAACTTGGCCACTGGTGGCATATAGCGATATTCCATCGCCACCCAGATCGGGGCGGGATAGCTCGCCTGAATTTCCGCAATGCGCGCGGCGTGCTCCGGATCGGTGTAAAGGGGTTTTTCCATCAAAAGCGGCAAAGGGCGTGTGGCAGCGATTTCCTCTAGCTGCTCCACATGCAGGTAATTCGGGCTAACGACCAAGAGGCAATCCAACTCTTCCAAAGCCAGCAACTCGGCAACCGATCCACACATAACAGCGTCCGGGGCAAATTCCTGCGATTTGCGCGCCATTTCGGCATCCGGTTCAAAGATCGCATGAACACGGGCTCCGTCGATCAAGTTGATATTACGCAGGTGTTCCTGCCCCATCATGCCGCAACCAATGACGCCGTAGTTGAATTGCTGTGTCATGATATCCCTGTCGATTATTTGTCTTGGTTCTTGGGTCACCGGGGCGGCTTATTTCAAACGCGATACATAGGTCGCAACATTGGTATCGATCCAACCGCGCGAGACTTCGACCCGGTTGCCCTCATTGTCAAAGCTGATGCGGGTGGCGAGAACGGTGGGCGTCCCGGCCTCCATTCCAAATTCTGCCGGAGCCCATTCAGGCACCGGGGAAACCGAAAACCGGTCATCCGCCGACGAAATCCAGAGCCCCAGTTTTTCGCGATAAAACAGGTAAAGGGATTCCGAAAGTTCAGCCTCTGAGATTGAAGAGGCATAAGACGCATCCAGCCAGATTTCCTCGACAATGGCTGGGATACCGTTCAACCGCCGCAACCGGCGAATCCGATGCGCCTCATCGCTTTTGCCAAACTCGGGCAAGTCATCCGGTTTTCTCACCCGGTCAACCGAAATGAAATCCGCGGTGGGCAGCCCGCCGCCCTCATGTAACTCGACCCGAAAGAAGGTGTAGACCGATTGCACATCTTGCCGCGCCCGGACGTAGTTACCTGATCCTTGAATGCGCTCCAGCAACCCCTTTTCTGTGAGATCCGCCAAGGACTTGCGCAAGGTTCCAACCGAGGTTCCCAACTGGGCCGCATATTCTCGTTCCGGCGGCAAACGCGCGCCGTCCGCAAGACGCCCTGCATTGATTTCACGGATCAGCATCTCGCTGATCTGCAAATATAGCGGCAAGGAATGGCGGTCGCGCATTGGCAAGATTCCCAAATTGATCCACCATTGATTTACCTAAATTCGAATGCTACGCAAGAGAAAATGCATGGGAGGTGCACCTTATGACAATCGTACCCATTACCTCGCCAGATCTGGACGCGGCCGAGGTTTCCTGGTTTGCGGCGCTGTGTTCGGATGACTACGAGTTTCTTGGTGTGCCCGAGGGGCGTTTGCGCTCAAGCTGGGCGCATTGTTCGTCCATCGTGAAAGAGGCTGAAGCGCAGGGGTTTCGCAATATTCTCTGCCCCTCCTCCTATCAGGTCGGCCAAGACACGCTGAGCTTTGTCGCTGGCTGCGCACCTATCACCGACAAGATCAATATGTTGGCCGCCGTGCGCTGCGGCGAGATGCAGCCAATCATGCTGGCCCGCACCATCGCGACGCTGGATCACATGCTTGAGGGTCGTTTGACCGTCAACATCATCTCGTCCGACTTCCCGGGCGAAAAGGCCGACAGCGAATTTCGCTACCAACGCTCGCGCGAAGTGGTAGAAATTCTGAAACAGGCCTGGACCCAGGACAAGATCGACTATCAAGGCGAGGTATATAACTTCTCTGACATGTGGGTTGATCCGGCTGTGCCGTATCAAACCGGCGGCCCGCTGCTGTATTTTGGCGGCTATAGCCCTGCCGCTTTGGAGCTTTGCGGTCAGCATTGTGATGTCTACCTGATGTGGCCTGAACCCAAAGAGCAGTTGGCCGAACGCATGAAGGCCGTGCATGCGGTGGCCGAACGCTATGATCGCACGCTGGATTATGGGCTGCGGGTCCATTGCATCGTGCGCGATACCGAGGCCGAGGCGCGTGAATGGGCGCAGCATATCGTAAGCAAACTGGATGACGAACAAGGCACCGCCATTCGCGAACGCGCGCTGGATAGCGGCTCTCTCGGCGTTTCGCATCAGGCCAAGAACCGCGAGTTGGCCGATATGGAAGGCTTTGTCGAACCGCATCTTTGGACCGGTGTTGGCCGGGCGCGCTCGGGCTGTGGTGCGGCGCTGGTTGGGTCGACCGATCAGGTACTGAGCAAGCTGGAAGAGTATCAAAAGATGGGCATTCGCGCCTTTATCCTGTCGGGCTATCCGCATTTGGACGAATGCAGGCATTTTGGCGAAAAGGTCATGCCACATCTCAAGACCTGCTCGCTGCCCGAGGCTTATGGCCGCGTTCCAGCCTCGGCCCCGGCCACACCGCTGGCCGCAGGCATTCGACGCTGACCCAATCGATGATACCGCGCATTGATCCTGAGTGTTCAAAGCGGTATCGCCAACCTATCTTAAAACGGCACCACCCGCCGATGAGGAACAAAATGGACCGTATCACCCTGAATGACGCGCTGAGCATGAGCCGCCTTGTCTATGGCATGTGGCGCATTGGCGATGACGCAGACACAAGCGCCGAACATGTGCGCAACAAGATTGCGGCCTGCCTGGATCAGGGCATCACCACCATGGACCAGGCCGACATCTATGGCGGTTACGAGGCCGAGGAGATCCTGGGCAATGCGCTGACGCCCGAGCTGCGCAACCAGATCGAGATCGTCACCAAATGTGACATCGTCGCGCCGGTTGGGCGCTATGCGGATGCCAAAGTCAAATACTATGATACCTCGCGTGCGCATATCACCGCCTCGGTCGAGCATTCGCTGCGCCTTATGCAGATTGATCATATCGACCTGCTGCTGATCCACCGCCCCGATCCACTGATGGATCATCATGAAACCGGAGCAGCCCTGGATGAAGTCGTTGCCTCGGGCAAGGTGCGCGCCGTGGGTGTGTCGAACTTCCGCCCCTATGATTGGGACCTGCTGCAATCGGCGATGAAGACCAAGCTGGCGACCAATCAGATCGAAATGAGCCTGCTTTGCCATGCGCCTTTTACCAATGGCGATCTGGCGCATCTACAGATGAATGGCATTTCCCCTATGGCCTGGTCGCCTTTGGGCGGCGGCGCGCTATTTGATGCTGAGAATGCCGGGTTGCGAAACAAGCTCAAGACCATTGCCGAGGCCTGTGGCGTAGATGATGCAGCGGTGGCAGTTGCGTGGCTTTTGGCGCATCCGGCCAATATTTTGCCAGTTTTGGGCACCAATAATCTAGAACGCATCAAACGGATCGGCGATGCTGCCAAAGTGGAGATGGATCGCCAGACCTGGTTTGAGCTCTATACCGAAGCCCTGGGCCACGAAGTCGCCTAATATCCGCGAGAGACAAGAGACGTGACCATGCAATCCCTGAACTTCGACCCGGCAGAGACCGACCCGCGCGCCTTTCGCGAGGCGCTTGGGCGATTTGCGACCGGGATTACCGTGGTCACCTGCGCAACGCCGACCGGGCCACTGGGCATCACAGCGAACAGCTTTGCCAGCGTCTCGCTTGATCCACCCCTGGTGCTTTGGTCACCCGCCAAGGGATCGTCGCGCTATCCGTTCTTTGCCGCGGCCAGTCATTTTGCAATTCATGTGATCGCTGAGGAACAACGCGGGATTTGCAACGGTTTCGCGCGCTCTGGTGATGCTTTTGACGATATCGACTGGGAAACCGGCCTGAATGGCGTTCCCCTGATCAACAATTGCCTGTCGCGTTTTGAATGCGAAACCTCGGCGGTGCATGATGGTGGCGACCATTCCATCGTCGTCGCCAAAGTCACCCGGGTCACAACGCGCCCCGGCACGCCGCTGCTGTTTCATGGTGGCCAATATGGCGGCTTTGCCGCAGATTGAAGCGCGAACTGCGCCCTCCGTCCCAATGCCGGGACGGTTTCCCAAAAATGGTCTAAACCTAAGTTAAACGTGGGAAATTTCCTGCGTTTTGCTGTTTTTGCCCGGTAGCCAAGCCCGCTTTCGCCTGATTGACTGATGAGATAACATTTTCGTGATCATCAGGAATTTGACCCATGGCTTTCTTCTCGTCTCACCGCATCAAACTCAAGATCACCAGCCTTGTCGCGGCCTCGCTCTGTGCGTTTTCAGCAGGGGCCGAAACGATTTCGGCGACGGACTTTATCGATTTTGACCCCAAGCAGGCCGCGCTTGGACAATTGCTGTTTTATGACAAGATCCTGTCGGGGAACCAGAACATCAGCTGTGCCACCTGCCATCACCATTCGCTGGGCGGAACAGACGGTCTGAGCCTTGGGATTGGTGAAGGGGGCGTCGGGCTTGGCAAGGATCGCACGCCGGGCGCTGGCGCGACTAAGATCGCGGCCCGCATCCCGCGCAATGCCCCTGCCCTGTGGAACCTTGGTCATAAGGACGTGCACACCCTGTTCCATGATGGCCGGGTCGAAGCGACAGATGCCAAAGGCGCGCGTTTTGAAACCCCGGCCAAGGCCCTGTTGCCCCATGGCCTCAACTCCATCCTCGCCGCGCAAGCGCTGTTCCCGATGAGCTCAGACGCCGAAATGGCCGGGCATGGCGATGAAAACCCGATTGGGGCCGCCTTTGCGGATCGGATCGACAAAGGTTGGGATCTGGTGACCAAACGGGTGCGCGCCGTCCCGGAATATGAAAGCCGTTTTGCCGCCGCGTTTCCCTCAGTACAACGAGCTGACGATATCACCATTGTTGAAATCGCCAATGCCATCGCCGCCTTTATCGGCACAGAATGGCAGAGCTATGACAGCCCCTATGACGCCTATCTGACAAAGGGCACACCACTGCCAGCCGATGCGGAACGTGGCCGACAGCTCTTCTTTGGCGATGCAGGTTGTGCCCAGTGCCATAACGGCCCTTTGTTCAGCGATCAGCAGTTTTATTCGGTCGGCATTCCGGCTTTTGGTCCGGGTCGCCTTGATGGGCAGCGCGATATTGGCCGTATGGAAACCACCGGCAATCCTGATGACGCCTACAAGTTCCGCACGCCGTCCATGCGCAATATCGCCCTGACCGGCCCTTACGGCCATAACGGGGCGTTTCCGACGCTATCGGACATGATCCGGCACATGGCCAACCCCGCTGCGTCTCATGCGGCCTGGCTGCCCGATCTGGCCGAATTGCCCAAGGTCGCCTGGCTGCAAGAGGCGGATTTTAAGCTGTCCAGCGATGCGGCAGAAACCACACGCATTTTGGCAGACCTGGATCTATCCAAGGTCTCGCTCAGCGACGCTGAAATCGCGGATATCGAGGCTTTCTTGCACGCCCTGACCGGGGCCGGCGCCCACAATCTGCCACTGGGTCGACCGGACAAAGTGCCCAGCGGCCTGCCGGTGGATTGATCAACTGGCTTTCAGCAACTTACGGATCACAGGCTGTTTGCGCGGCTTGTGATCCAGCGACCGAAGCAATTTGGCCAGTTGCTTTTCATTCACACGGCGCGCCGCCGCCTTGGGTGAAAACCACTTGCGCCGACGCTGTTTGCGCTCTTTCCAATCTTTCTTGAGCGTTTCAACGATCATTGGATAAACGCGCACCACACAGGGCAATTTCTTACCGTTGTCCAGGACCTTGTCATATTTGAAAGTCCCAATCGCGTCGCGGCTGATACGGCCTTTGATCCCCGCCTCTTCCATGGCTTCGATCGAGGCTGCTTTCCAGGGTTTGGTATTGTCCATCTCCCAGCCCTTGGGCACGACCCAACGGCCGGTCCCCCGAGAGGTCACCATCATCACCTTTAACTTGCCATCCTCATCCCACCGCATGGGTAAGGCGGCGATCTGTTCGCCTTTTTTAGACATACCAATCCTCGTTCGCGCGAGGTGCATATAAGGGAAAGGTAACCGATTTAACAGGTGCAACTCTTTTCAGGCATAAAATCTGACGTATTTTTGCGATTTACCTGTGTTTCCGCGCTCACCCCTGCTGGTTTCAGACAGCCGGTCAGTTCATCGTCGACGGCAGCCAAAGAGAAATCGCAGGAAAGGCGACCAGCAAAATGATCTTGACCAGATCGGCGGCGATAAAAGGGAGGACACCCCGCATGATCCCGCTCAGTGGCTGGTCAGGTTGCAGATTTTTCAGGATAAAGAGGTTGATCCCGAAGGGGGGCGAGATAAGGCCAATCTCAACCACAACCAGCATCAAAATCCCCCAATGGAACACATCAAAGCCCAGCCCCATGACCAGCGGGGTCACCACGGGTACGGTGATGACCATGACTGCAAAGCTGTCCATGACCGCTCCAAGCAGCAGGTAAAACACCAAAAGCACAATCAGGATTGTCATAGGAGACGCATCCAAGCTGCCAATCGCATTCGCCACAAACTCGGTCGCTTGGCCAAGATTGACATAGAATGAAAAAATCAAAGCCCCGAAAATCAACCCATAGATCAGGGCGGTTGTTGCCGTCGTCTCTGACAGCACGCCCAGCAAACTGAAACGGTTCAAACGCCCGCGCGCGACGGCAAGGATAAAGGCCCCGACAGCTCCGACAGCCGCGCTTTCGGTGGCGGTAAACACCCCTCCGTAAAGACCACCAATGACGACGCCAAACAACAAGATGACAGGCGCGGCGGCCCACAGCGCTGGCAAAATGGGTTCCTTTTCCTCGGCCGTCTCAGGCGCGAAATCCGGGTTCAGCCGAAGCTGCACGAAAATCGCGGCAAAATACAAAAGCAGGGCCAGGATGGCAGGCACCATGGCAGCGATAAACAGGACGCCGATGGACTGTTCGGTCAACAGGGCAAACAGGATAATCGCACCAGACGGCGGTACCAGAGCGCCCAGAGTGCCCCCCGCCGCCACTGTGCCCGCCGCAAAAGACGGTGCATAGTTCCGTTTGGCCATCTCGGGCAGCGCGATCCGTCCAAAAGTTGCCGCCGTCGCAACGGAGGACCCGCTTACAGCGCCAAAACCTGCACAGCCTGCGACTGTTGCATAGGCCAGCCCGCCCTTGATCCGCCCAAGAAAGGCATTGGCCACGCGGTAAATGTCATCAGAAATGCCAGCGGCGACCGCAAAACTGCCCATCATCAGAAACATCGGCAAAGTAGCGACCTGCCAGTTGGTCAGGAATTCGACGGCATCATTGGCAAAAACCTTGCCGGTGGATTTCAAGCCCAAAACAATCGCCGTCCCCGCAAGCCCCAACAGGGCTGTCGCCGCGGATAGGGGGATCTGGCAAAGGACCGCGAGCCAGAGCAGCGCAAAGGCCAGGATGACAAACAGTCCCGGACGGCTCAGGCTGAGATCTTGCAAAGAGGGCAAATCGACGAAGGCCCAAACCGACCCTGCAATCACGACCGCAAAGAGCACAGCCACCATGGCCAGGCCGATCTTGGACGTCCTGGCAGCCGTGTTTTCCGGTCGGATGGCCAGGTCTTTAAGAACCTTCATCCCCTGAACAAAACAGGCAAGCCCCATGGCGATGGCGGCAAAGATATAGGTTGGGCCGAGAGGCCATTTCAGGATGAGCGTTTCACGCCCTTGGCTGAGAAAACGAAGACCGAGGGACCAAACATAAAAGGTCAAAGCCGCAAAGAATATGAACAGGGCAAGCGAACCGGCAACCGCAAGCAGGTGGGTCACCCGTGGTCCGAAATGGCGCGCCATCAGGTCGACCTTGAGGTTGACCCGTCGCGCGGCCCCTGCGGGCAGCGTCGCCGCAACCCCCATACCAAACATTTGCCCCATGATCTCGTTCAGCGCTGTGACGCCCCCCAGACCAGTGGCGCGTAGAACGACATCCACCACAATAACCATCGCCCCCGCCAAAAGGCCAAGAACAGCAATGCCAGAGATGAAACCCGTTATTCGATCAATAGTGCGATCAAGCGTGTCGAACCTGTTGGGAGTAATATGCGCATCAGTCATGGATCACTCCAACGGCGCGGCACCAGCCCGCCGACCCTTTGGCCACTTTGATGGGCAGCGCCATAAACTCAAACCCGGTCGATGGGAGGGTTTCCAGATTGGTGAGCTTTTCGATATGGCAATAGGCTTGCTCGGCTCCGGCTTTATGGCCTTCCCAAAACAGTGAATAGTCACCTGTTTCATTGATCTTGGCCATTTGCGAGGCCAGCGGCGCGTCCCAGCTCCAGGCATCGGTGCCACATACCCGCACACCGCGGGATGTCAGGTACAACGTTGCCTCGCGGCCCATGCCACAGCCCGCAGAAAGATAATCTGCCTGACCATAGCGCGCCCCTGCCCGGGTGTTGACCACAACGATGTCACCGGCCTGCAAGCTGTGATTGATCCGCGCAAGCTCTGCCTCGATATCTTGCGCGGTGACGACATATGCATCAGGGAAGTGACGGAAATCGAGCTTGACCCCAGGCCCCATGCACCAGTCGAGCGGTACCTGATCGATGGTGATCGCAGGTTCGCCGCCATTCATCGTGGGATGGTAATGCCAAGGCGCATCCAGATGGGTGCCATTATGGGTTGAAAGTGTCAGCCGTTCCGATGCGGGGCCCGCACCCTCAAGCTGCTTGTCAGCAGGCATCCCGAACATCTGTTCCATTTCCTGCGCACCAAACGCATGATCGAGATATTCGATCTGAGGGCGAAAGGGCGGGGGATCTGCGGGCGTCACATCGTCAATGGCGACCGACAGATCAATGATACGTTTTCCCATCTCTTACCCCATTTTCGGCGCGAGGCCTTCTGCCTCAAGCGCGGCTTGCATATCTGCCTCTTTTGCCAAGGCACGGCGCACAGCCGGGCGGGCATCCATCCGTTTGGCATGCGCCGCCCAATTCGGATATTGATCAGTCGGAAAGCCACCGCCATTGATGCGGAAGAACACCCAATAGATATAGGCATCCAGGATCGACCAGGTGTCGCCAAACCACCAATCTTTACCGTCAAGGGCGGTTTCGACGACAGCGGCCATAGGGTGCATGGCTTCGATCGCCTTGGCCTTGACCGAGGCAGTCGCCTCTGGCCCCTCGACCATGAACATCGGCACGCGCATGCGTGAAACGATGGGGTGCAAAGTGGCAGAGCAAAAAGCCAGATCAGCGGTGATCAACACCGCATCTCGCGCGGAGCTGGCCTTGGGCAAGAGCCCATCAAACTGCGAAGCCAGAAACAGCGCGATTGCCACGTTTTCAGTGATTGGCCCCGTCTCGGTCACAAGGCATGGCACCTTCCCTTTTGGGTTCAACGCCAGGTAATCGGGCTGCTTGTGTGCGCCTTGCATGAAACGGACGAGTTCGAGCTTATAGTCCGCCCCAGCCTCTTCGAGGGTAATGAGCGGAACCCGCGAACACGAACCGGGGGCCGCGAATAACGTAAACATACGTTCTCCCATCCGTTGGGTTAGATCGGTTGGCACATCAGGGCGATGGATTCACCGGTCAGTTGACCGGGGTCAAATGGGGGGATCTTGCCCATTTGCATGTCGCCAATCCGGATCGAGTTTTTCGCGATATATTCGACGCGCTCTGTTCTGCGCCGCTGAAACGCCTCAAAAGCTGCGCTAATCTCGTCTGCTTTTTCCAGTTCTTCGGCCAAGACCATTGCATCTTCGATGGCCATGCCCGCCCCCTGCGCCAAATGCGGCGTTGAGGCGTGAACGGCATCGCCAATCAGAACAACGCGGCCTTTGTACCAAGGTTGGTCCTGCAACAGGATCACCTCCATCGGGCGGGCAACGACCTCTTGATCATCGGTGATTTGCGCGACTAAATCGGTCAACTGCGGTGCCGCCAGTTTTGCGCGCTCCCGCATCGCGGCGGCCGATCCCTGAACATCCAGCATCATGCCTTCGGGTTCTTCGGATACGACAAACATATACATCAGCTCGTCGGTCATGGGGACAAGGCCCGCATTGCAAGGCCCGGCAAAGATCTGAATACCTTCAAGGTCTTTGGGGCGCGGCAGATTATAGCGCCAGACCCATTGGCCCGTATATCGCGGCATGGCAGCGTCCGGGAAAATCGCCTGACGCATTTGCGAAAACACACCATCCGCTCCGATCACAACGTCATAGCGCCCTTTGGTGCCATCGGAAAAACTCACGTCCACACCGCTGTCATCTTCGCTGAAATCGGAAATAGTCAGGCCAAGGCGCACTGTGGCCCCCAATCGTTTTGCCTCATCCCCCAAAACCTGTTGAAGATCGCGGCGGCGAATTCCGGCATTCGACGGGTACTGCTCACCAGCCAGACGTGGCGTATCGAATTTGGCCTGCTGCACGCCCTGAGGGCCAACAAACACGGTTGTGGTATCAAACCCCGAGGCTTTGGAAAGATAGGCGTCCAGCACCCCCAGCTCGCCCATAGCCCGTACAACATTCATCTGCTGAATGATGCCGACCCCGTAAACCGACCATTTTGGGTCACGTTCCGCGATCTCAACGGGATAGCCCTTGCGGCGCAGCGCAATTGCTGCCGTCAAGCCGCCAATACCGCCGCCGACGATGAGCACCGATGCCAAGTTCATTCCAAATCTCCTCCCGAGTTTTGAAAACATTACCCAACCATGTTGCATTTCAAAAATTGAAAGATGCAATCCGCACCATCGATTTGATGAATGCTCAATCTCGCTCAGACAGAATTAGAGCAGATTTTAGAAAGACGTCGCGCAACCAAATTATGCCGGGATCGTGGTCGCGATAGCTGTGCCACTGCATGTTCTGCTTGAAGGTTTCGAGTTCAAACGGCAGCTCATACTGAACCAAGGGCGTGGTCTTCATCGCCACTTTGGCCAGATGCGCGTGAACCGTCGCGATCCGGCCTGTGCCCGCCAAAAGATGCGGCAATGCCGAAAAGGAAAACGTGGTCAACTCTACATTTCGAGTGATCCCAAGATTATTCAGCACCAAAGATTCTGCTGGTTTCGCCCCCGCCGATGGCGGAATCATGATCGCATGGGGAGCCGCTTGGTAGAGATCAAGATCCATCTCAACATCCGCATAAGGGCCCTTGGCACAGGCCAGAACGACATATTTATCCTCATACAAAAGAGTGGACGGGTGGTTTGGCGAAATGAAGTGATCCGGCGTCACCAACAAATCCGCATCCCCACGCTCTAACATCAAAAAAGGCGTTTCACGTTGGGACAGCAGGTTCAGCTTGACCCGCGCGCCCTGCCTGTCCATCTCGGCGACGACAATCGGCATCAACACCCGCAAGGTGTAGTCGGACACAAGAATGTTGAAGGCCCGAGTCGAAATGGTCGGATCAAATTCCGGCTGGGTATCAATCGTCGCCTCGACCCGCACCAGAATGTCCCGGATAGCTGGCTGCATCGCTTCGGCACGCGGGGTAAGCTCCATGCGCTTTCCGACTTGCACCAGCAAAGGATCGTCAAAGTAGGTGCGCAGACGCGTCAACGCATTGGACATTGCCGATTGGCTCATGAACATCTTTTCAGCCGCCGCGCTGACAGATTGCAGAGCGAGCATGTGATCCAATGCGACCAGTAAATTCAGATCCAGTTTCTTGAACCGCATGTCAGTCTTCCTCTTCCCTTGGGCACGGCGCATTCATTCACACAATCAATGCAACGCATCCAGAATTACAATTTCATAAATGCTAAAGAACCTCCTAGCTTCAGGTCAACAAAATAAAAGGAGGGTCAAAATGCGAATTCTTGGACCTGATGAACTGATCTTTGGCGTTGATAATTTAGAAGCCAGCGCCGCCTTTTTGCGGGATTATGGCCTGGACGAAAGCGAACCGGGGCGCTTTCTGGCGCTGGATGGCACCGGGATTTCCATCAAGGAAAAACACGACCCGTCATTGCCCCCCCCGCTTCCGACAGCGACCATGTTGCGCCAAACGATCTGGGGCGTTGAAGACGATGACGCTCTGAGCGAAATCGAGGCAGAACTGTCAAAGGATCGCGAGGTAACCCGTCATGAGGACGGATCAATCTCGTGCAAAGATGACTCGAATTTTGAGATCGCCTTTCGTGTTACAAAACGCAAATTGCTCAATCTCCCCCCAGAGCTGATCAACTCACCGGGCGCTGAACCGGGGCGGGCCGCCAATGTCATTGGCGCGAATGAAGACGCCGAGGCCAAGCCACGCACCATGAGCCATATCGTGTTTTTCACACCTGATATGGAAAAGATGAGCAAGTTCTACATTGAACGCCTTGGGTTTGTCGTCACGGATCGGTTCACCAACACCGGCCCCTTCCTGCGCCCTCAATCCAATGACGATCACCATGTTCTCTTTATGATTCAAACCCCTGACTACATGCAGGGGCTAGAGCATGTCGCCTTTCACATGCAGGGCCCAACCGAGCTGATGCTTGCCGGGTCTCGCATGGTCAAAAAAGGTTACGAGAGTTTTTGGGGGCCAGGGCGGCACAAGTTTGGCTCGAACTGGTTCTGGTACTTTAATTCACCACTTGGCACCCATGTCGAATATGATGCCGACATGGACAAGCATGACGGCGAATGGATCGCACGCGAAGCACAATTGTCCAAGGAAGCATCCCAAATGTTCCTGTTTGAGAATGTAGAAAAATGGGCACCCGGCGGGCCGCCTCCCGGCAAGAAATGACAATCCTTTGCAAGCTCTTGGACATCCCTGATGGAGGCTCATTGGGGGTGTCGCCAAATGCGCGTGGACGAGACCAGATTGTCCTCATCCGCAAAGGCGCTGACGTCTTCGCCTATCGCAACAATTGCCCCCATTATGACCGAGCGCCGCTTGGCTGGAAAAAAGACGAATTCCTGAACAAGGACCAAAACCGCATTATGTGCGCGGCCCACGGTGCCTTGTTTCGCATCGAGGACGGGGAATGTGTCGTGGGGCCTTGTTTAGGGCAAAAACTGGAAAAACTATCTGTCGGCGTTATTGGCGATGACGTCGTTCTGAACGTTTCCTGAAACCGTTTGCGCCACCATTTCGCCAATCAATCCAACCTATTTGATAATAAAATTTTCCTTTTATTATCATTAAGATAGACTCCATTTAATTCAGCTCATGCGCGTCCAGGGAGGGGACAAGATCTTTGGATCGCGCGCCGCTGAATGGAACTTGGAGGACAATCAATGAAAACGTTTTTTGCGGCTGCTTTGGCGGTCTCTTTTGCTATGCCTGCCACTGTGATGGCCCAAGGCGGGCCACCGCAAGCAGTAAAAACACAGCAAAATCTGGGGGCCGCGGGCCTGCTCGGCTCTTTCTTTTCGGGGGCTCAATTTGGAACCACTCGGGCAAGGAGCGGCGAAAACGCCGCACGCCGAGGGGCTGCAGGTGCGCCAGGGGCAGCACAGAGCGGTTACAAGCACGAGACGGTCACCGCCTTGGGCCTCATCTCTGGCCGCAAGCTGTTGAACGATGGCGCATCGTATCTGACCTTTGGTGCATCCTTTAACAACAAGGAAGAACGCCCAAATCTGACGGATATCGATACGCAGATCCCGAGCATCGGGATTGGTTATCAAAACTTCTCAAACCAGAATACCGCCTATGCGGCCTATCTGACCTTTTCGTCCCGGGACTCTCGCGGGGAAACGGTTCACTCACGTCGCAAATACTATGAGCTGCGCTTTGATGTTGCCCATAAGTTCAGCGATCATTGGGGCGTTACTGGCCGCCTGGTACATACACGCGGTGACTTGAAGGTCGATGTGACCACCCCCTTTGGCGTGGTCGCAACCGTCGAGCCACAAACAGTTTGGTATGGTCAGGCGGAACTGGTTGGCAACTTCACCTCAGACGACGCGGGTTTCGTACCAAAGGGCTGGGTGCTGAACCCGATCCTGGGCATCTCCCATGACACCGAAATCACCGGCTCCTCGTCATCAACCAAAGATGTTGTCGAAAGCGGGTCGGTTTGGGCGAAAGCAACTCTAAGCAAATTGGCCGGCCCCGGAACCTGGTCCCCGAATTTCACCCTTGGGCTTGAGCATGAGTACCTGCAAGAAGGCGCAGAATTCATCGATGAGGACACCTATGGCATCATGGGGGCCGGGCTGACACGGCGCGATAAAAAGGGCAACGCGATCAATGTCGTCTTTGAACGTCGACAAGGGTTCAACGGCAATCGCGTCAGCAATGTGCTGGTCACCGGCTACTCGTTCAACTTCTGACGATATCAAGGTACAACGCAAAAAGGGGCGGTCAAACCGCCCCTTTTCTATATGGTGTATAGCTCAGGCCTTTGTCACGGTCTGGGCAATTTCGCCAAACAAGGGGGACCCGTCTTTGGCGCGGCATTCCATGCGGATGTGATCGCCGAACTCCAGAAACGGCATCTCGGGCGCGCCTGTATCGATCATTTCAATCGCCCGCCGTTCCGCGATGCAAGCAGAGCCGACCTCCCGACAATTCTCGTTCGAAACGGTGCCGGACCCGACAACCGTTCCAGCGGGCAAGGCGCGGGAATAGGCAGCATGGGCGACAAGCTGATCAAAGCCGAACCCCATATCATATCCCTGCGGTGCGCCGAGTTTCTCACCCTTGATTTCAACGGTAAGCGGCAGGTCAACACGCGCATCCCGCCAAGCTTCACCCAATTCGTCCGGGGTAAGCGCGATCGGCGCAACGGAACAAGCGGGTTTGGTTTGCACCCAGCCAAAACCAGTCTTCATCTCTGGCGGCCCCAGTTTGCGAAGCGACCAGTCGTTGATCTGCACAAGCAAGGCAATATGGGGCAAGGTATCGGTCGTACCCATCGGCACTGCTGTTGTAATCAGCCCAAACTCGCCTTCAACATCAATCCCGTCATCCTCGGTCGGAAAGGGGATATCCTCGGAACCGGAATAAAACCGGTCCGACACCCCCTGATACATCAATGGCTTGCCGGGGATTTTCTCGGCCTTCACCTTATAGGCAGCGTCCATCAGGGCCCCGTGGCTGTCAAAGGCCGATCCATCCAACCATTGCCAGGCCCGCGGCAAGGGGGCCAGCGCCTGAGACATGTCAAAAGCCTGCCCCCCACCCTGATTCAGGCGTGCATATTCCTTTTCCAGGTCAGGCTTCAGCGCATCCCAGTTTTCCAGCGCCGCTTGCAAGGTCATGGCGACCTCACTGGGCATACACCGCGCATTATCGCGGCTCACTACGTGAAGTCGGCCATCCGGCGTGCCATTCGGAAGCGTCGCAAAGCGCATTTGATTTCCTTTCTTTAAAAGGCGGAGGCAACAAGCGCGTCAACGTCCTCGTCTCGCGAAAACCCAAGCTTGTCAGCCGTTTCAGTGATCAGATCAGGAGACTGACCGAACAGGGCCACAGCCTCTGCTTCGGGCTCAAACCGGATCGAGGATGCGCTGTCTGGGAACCGCCGCCTCAGCGCCTCAACCAATTCGCCATAGGTCACGGCCAAAGCTGGCAGCGTAAAGGCACGGTTCGGGCCAAGATCAGGCACAAGGGCCCCATGCACAAAATTCTTGGCGACGTTATCGACGGATGCGAGCCATGTTTTATTGTCTGGTGCCACCGGCAACACAATGTCTTCACCGCGTTTCACGCAATAGAACAGTCGCGACATGAAAGCCGATTTCAAGGCCGCCGATGCCCCATCCCGGGCCATTACCCCAGACGGGCGCAAAGAGACCGCGTCAAGCCAGCCCCGTTTGGCGAAATTCGAAAGCGCGACTTCGATCATGACCTTATGCGCCCCGTAAACCATGCTTGGCCCCAGGGGCGTGTCATCCGTCATCGGGTCCGGGAGCGGTTTTCCATAGGCCGCAATTGTCGAGGCAAAGACAAAGCGCGTCGTCCGGGCCTGATCCTTCAGGAACTCCATCAGGTCCAGCGTCGCATCCACATTTACCCTGCGGGCCAATTGCGGGTCCTGCTCAGCAGCGCCGCCCAGGATGGAGGCGAGGTGGATCAACGCATCGACCCCATCCAAGGCAGGTTGCAGCACCGCCGGATCCGAAAAGTCACCGCGATACAGGGTCGTTTTCTCCGCTTCAACAAGCCCCGCCCGATCTAGTGCCGTGATCTCGGTTACGGCACCTTCGGCTCTTAGAAGCGCGACCACTTTCGCGCCCACAAAACCACCCGCTCCAATGACCGCGACTTTCATGGTGCCACCTTTGAGCGAGCAAAGGGATCGGCCATTCCAACAAGGTCAGAAACTTGTTTGGTCGCATGCTTAACCGTTTCTTTCATCACATCCCTCCCCCCTTGGGTTTACCAACCCAGCAACGGCAGCCCAGAAACCGGGGCGTTGAAATAAGGAATGCGCGTGCCTTGCAGAGAGCCGAGATAGACCGTTTTCAAATCGGCACCACCAAAGGTCAAAGACGCCATCCAGCGGCACACATCGCCCCCTGCTGCCCCCATCAATTCCGGCGTAACCGTGCCTGCCTTCCAGGCCGCATCCAGGGCCGCCAGCGCATCAGCGTCACCGCCCAGATCCAGAATGGTCAGCACATCGCCCTCTGGTGTGATCGCAACAAGGCGATCCGCCATGATGAGCGTTGTCCACAAGTTGCCGTAAGCATCAAAGGCAATGCCATCGTTAAAGCCGCCAAGGTTTGATGGGCCATAAATCTCCCGATCAACCAACGCGTCACCTTGCACACGAAACCGCGTAACATTGCGCGCCGTGGTTTCAGCGACATAAAGCCATTCCTCATCCGCATCGAAACGCAGTTCATTTGTGCCGCAGAGATTGTCGGCTACAATCCGTGCACCCTTCTCGTCGATCAAGGCGATATAGCCGTCCCGCGAGTTGGTTTTGACGTGATCCGTCCATGGCAGCATGGTTGTCGTGACCGTCAGCCACAAACGCCCCTTGCGGTCGCGGGTCACAAAATTGGCCTTGCCGATCCGTTGCCCGTCAATGTTATCCAGCAGAGTGACCGTCTCACCCGAACGGGTCATCTTTTCCAGACGCTCCGTGCCCCAATTTGCGATGAGGAAATCGCCGTTTTCGTCCAAGGCAAGCCCATTGGGCAGGCTGCCCTCGGCCATAACCAACCGCTCGGTAAAGCCGGATTTTTGATTGGGCATATCCTGATCCTGCAGGATCAAGGATTGTTGCCCATCTGGTGCGATCTTCATGATCCCACCGCGCCCGTCTGCAACCCAAAGCGTCCCATCTCTTTCGGCCAAGATGCATTCCGGACGCTCAAGATCCTGACCTATGAATTTCAGATCCTGCGGGTCGACCTGAAAACCGATGAGGGGGTTTTGCATATTAAGGCTCCAACTCTAGGGGCGTTACGGGCTCCGCCAAACCTAAAACGCCGATAGGTTGGCCGGCAGGGCCATGAACCGGGCGCGTTTGGTCAGCATTGTTTTGGAAACGAACCGTCACCGCGTTCAATCCGTATGACCGCCAAGCGTTTCAGCCACCCAATCGACGATATAGGCACCTGCATTGGCCGAGTTATCAAAACTGGAATGCTGCACGCCGCCCGTCCGTTCATCAAAGATTTTCAGCTCGCGCTTGGGGCTGTTCACCAATTGGTCATAGGTTGCATGTGCCCATTTCAACGGGATCTGACTGTCATGCTTGCCATGGGTGACAAGAAACGGAACCTTGATCCGGTCCAGAACGCCATGAAGATGCATCTTCTCGGCCTTTTCCATGAATTCGTCATCGGTTTCCGCCCCAAAGACCCAGCGGACATGTGACCAGTAATGCGGTACGGGGAAGTCGCCCTCGGCCTCTTTGCGGCGCTTTTGAACGTCACGCCAATCGTGGTTGGCACCCCAGATCACCCCCATGGCGAAACGAGGTTCAAAGGCCACGGCGCGCGGGCAGTAATACCCACCCAGCGAAACCCCTTCGCAGCCAATACGTGACGGATCGACATCTGCGCGTGTCTCAAGATAATCGACGATCTTAGACGCCCAATGTTCGCTGTCATATCGCGCCGTCAGGTTTCGCAAGCGCAGCGCGTCACCTGTTCCCGGCTGGTCAACCACCAATGACGCGACACCACGCTGCGCCAACCAGCGCGGAAGCCCGACAAGGAACTTCATCTCTTTGGTGCTGTCCAATCCGTTCAGTTGCACAAGCACAGGCTGCGGGCCGTCGACATTTTCAGCCGGGTAAAAAATCCCCGTCAGATAGCTGTCCCCATAGGGAATTTGCACATGCTCGGCTTTGGAATGGATCAGCTCCAGCCCTTTGTAGAACGTGTCATAGAATTTTTCATAAAGCGCGACACGGCCCTCCGATCCATGCGCCAACAACCGCTCGGCCGTCAGCATATAGTTTCCGGCCCGCACCATTTTGTCGCCTGCTGAAATCTTGCGGCCTTTCTCCAGATCTTCTTGGGCGAGCGACACCAGTTTGTCAGCCATGGTCACCCAGGTCTGACGAAAGGCGGCTGTCCCCTCGGCATCCTTGGCTTTCGCTGCCTCGGCGAGTGGCCCACACATCTCCTGGATCTCGCCCATGCGAGCCCCCATTTCGATAGATAGATTCACGGACAAATCCCAAACATAGTTGGTGGGGAAAAAGCGAAACATCGGACCTCCTCAAGCTCGGCTTGCGATCTGTCTAACCTGTCCCAATGCATTGAAAAAATTGTATTTCAAAATCCAAAGTATTGATGTGATGAATGACCCCTCTCCTAGGCACAAAAAAGGACCGCCTACAGGGGCGGCCCTTCAGCTCGACAGGTTTCGATTTATTTCGCGGTGTCCAATTCCTGCAAAAGCGCATCAACCAATGGTTGGCCACCGGGCATATTCTCAGCAAAGCTGCCCAGGATCTCATCCCCGACATAGCCGATAATGCCTTGCACCTCCTCCGGCGACATTTCAGAGAATGTGTGCCCCTCCGAATTCTTGTATTTGTTCATCGCTCCGGCATTCCAATTATCGACAAACACGCCCAGCTCTCTTGACGTGTCACAGGTCGTGTGGGCGTCAATGACCGCCTTTGCCTCGTCTGACAGCGCCTCATAGCTTTCTTCGGTCATAAAGACCGCGCCCAGCGCACCGCCAAGCGGCGCAACGTAATGATGTTTCAGCACATCGCCCAATTTGAACGCCGGGAAAGCCGTGAAGGACATGACCATGCCGTCAGCGGTGCCGCGTTGCAGCGCCTCATAGGCTTCGGTGATTTGCACTGACAAAGGCGTGCCGTCATTGCCCTTGGTGATCTCCACCGCCGGAGGTGACGTGGCAATAACATTCAGGCCAGCCATCGAGCGCAAGCCATTGTCGATAGGCGTTTCCGTCGTATGAAAGGACGATTGCGGGAAGTTGGCAAACATCAGAGGTTTCAACCCCTCATAATCCGCCCCAAACGCCCCTTTCTCAAACATGCGACAAGCGGCCAGAGACCCTTGCTCCGACGATTCCACAAAGAACGGGATTGTCATGACCAAAGAGTTGGTGAACTTGCCTGGGTTAAAAACCGACATGCCCCAAACGATATCAACCACGCCATCAACAACCCGGTCATAATAGTTCGTGTGGTTGGCCAAAGTCGGCCCATGGCGCAAATTGATCTCAAGAGAACCACCCGCGGCCACGTTCACATCTTCAACCCATTGCTCGAAAAAGCGATTGATCGGAACGGGTTCCGCGTTTGTGCTTGCAAAGGTGAGTGTCTCGGCCTGAGCGGCCAGTGGTGCCAACGCCGTAAGACCGAGCAGTGCGATTTCTTTGATGGTCATGCATGTCCTCCCTAACATCACGATATGTGATTTTCGAAAAACGTAGACTCGACTCACCAATTCAGAAAATTGTTTTTGTGAACTCGATTCATTGACGGGATCAATGCAAAAGTGGCCTGAAGACACAATATAGGCCCTCTGCTGACCTCTTTCGCTTCGGCAGGTCTAACAGACGGAGAACAGCTTACACATTGATCCAAAAGCAAAAACCCGCCTTGAGGCGGGTTTTGATGGCGGACCGAGGAGGATTCGAACCCCCGACCCCCTGATTCGTAGTCAGGTACTCTATCCAGCTGAGCTATCGGTCCGTGAGGGGTGGATTTAGAGTTAGTCGCGCAGGAGCGCAAGAGGCAATTTCACTTTTTATGTGATTTTTCCCATCGGCAGTCGAATTGCAAAAACCGTGCCGGTTTCGTCGCTGCGCTCAAGCGTCAATTCCCCGCCATGTCCGCGGATCAGCTCATGCACAATCGCAAGCCCCAGGCCTGACCCGCCTTTGCGCACCCCGCCTTGAAAGGCTTGGAACAGGTGCTCCTTGGCCTTGGGGGGCAGACCCGGGCCGGTATCGGTCACCGTGATGATCCAATCCTCATCCATGGCTGTCGCCCTGACACCAATCTCACCAGGTTTGCCGCTGGCCACGATGGCCTGACGGGCATTGCGAATGAGATTGCCCAGCGCTCGGTACAGCTGTTCGGGGTCGGCACGCACCATCATGCTGGTCGGGATGTCTTCGGAAATCGAAAGCTCCGCATCTCCAACGGCCAAACGTTCTGCATCAATAACTTCGCAAGCCAGATTGGACAGGTTGAACAAGGTCAGTGTGGGCGCCGGTTCTTCTGCGCGACCAAAGGCCAGGGTGTTTTCGCATAAGGATACGGCCCTGGTGATCGAATTCACCAGCTTGGGGGCCATTCGTTTCACCGTCGGATCTTCGGACATTTCGATCCGGTCCGTAAACAGCTGTGCCGCCGTCAGGATGTTACGCAAATCATGGCTCACCCGCGCGACAGCTCCACCAAGTTGGGCAAGCCGATCTTTTTGCTTCAAGGCCTGGGTCAATTGGGTTTGCAGATCATGCAAGGCCACCTCGGCCTCGCGCAATTCACGCACGCCTGCGGATGGTTCGATGATCTGGCGCGCATCTTCTGGGGCAGCAGAATAAGACATCATATGCCCGATCACGCCCTTGATGGGTTTCACCAGCAAGATACGCACGGCACCAAACAGCAGGATCGCCGTGATGACTGAGATCACGGCGGACAGAACCAGAATATTCAGACCATAATCAATCATGGCGCGGCGCAACCCCGCCGTGTCCATGGTCACTTCGATCTGCTGGCCAGCGTCGAGTGACGGGTTGCCAATCACCCGAATGACCCTTGGTTCTGGGTCAAGCAGGCGCATCATGGCATCCCGGATCAAAGGCATCGCCGTCGCCCCGCGCAAATCAAAGCTTTGCGAGATTTCCTTAGGCATGGGAGAGGACAGCATCAATTCGCTGACCTCATCCCGGCGCAGGGCGACGTTGAACACCCCGGCATTCTTGAGCAGCTCGCTTTCCAACTCTTCGGTCAGCATGTCATCGGCCAACAAGGCCAATGACGCAATCTGCGCCCGTTCCAGACGTGAAATCAGGTAGTCCTCGCGGAAACGCGCGACGGAAGGCACAAAGATCATGACCTCGGCCAGCATCACAAAGATGGTGGTGAGGATAAGGAAACGACCTGAGAGAGAGTTCAGCATTTAGGGCAGCCAGCGTTGCACAAATCGGACGACCTTTTTGACTGTGTCGTTTTCAAACAGCCTGGGCGAGAAATAGGCCCCCGCCACCCGCTTGTTCATTTCCGCCACGGTCGGATAGGGCGCAACCATGTTGGAAACCGCACTCATTTTCAAGCCGTTGGCGATGGCAAGGCTCCAGGTCGAAATCAACTCGCCCGCTTGATAGCCCGCAACCGAAGCGCCGACCGGTTTACCTTTGACGACCATGACCTTGATCAGGCCGTTGGTTTTACGTTCTGCGATGGCGCGGTCATTATGGTGATAGTGGAAGCGGGCAACTTCCAACTTTTCCCCATATTCGGCGCGCGCCTGCGCCTCGGTCAGGCCAACCTGGGCTAGCTCGGGGTCGGTATAGGTCGCCCAAGGGATATGTTTGGTGCTGGCTTTGGCAGGCAGACCAAACAGGGCCGAGCGAATAATAATACCGGCGTGGTAGCCCGCCACGTGGGTGAATTGCAGGCCACCTGCCGCGTCGCCGATGGCATAGATCTTTTTGTTGGTCGTGCGCAGGCTATCATCGACTTTGACGCCAGTGCGCGTGGTCTCAATCCCCGCCTTATCGAGGTCAAGCTTGTCAATATTGGCTTTGCGCCCCACGGCCATCAGCAAATGAGTGCCTTTAAACGTGCGACCATCCTGAGTTTCCACCTCAATCGCGCCAGCCTCACCGCGGATCTCTTTGGCCAGCGCATCCTCGGCAATCTCCACCCCTTCGGCGCGCAGGTTATCAAGAACGACCTCAGCCATCTCGGGATCATCTTTGCCCAGCGCCTTGGCCCCTTCGATCACGGTCACCTTGGACCCCAGCCGCAAATGCGCCTGCGCCATTTCCATACCAATAGGACCACCCCCGATCACCAACAGGTGCTCAGGCCGTTCTCGCAACTCCCAAAGGGATTCATTGGTCAGGTAGGGGACCGAGTCCAAACCGGGAATCGGCGGAACCAATGGCGAGGATCCGGTCGAGATCACAATGCGACGTGCCTTGATCCGGTATTCAGCCGCCTCAACCTCATTGGCCGAGACAAAGCGGCCATATTCGCGGATCACCCGAACACCAAAACTCTCAAACCGCTCCTGGCTGTCGACCGGCTCAATCGTGGCGATCACATCATTCACGTGATCCTTGGCAGCAGCGTAATCCACCTGCGGCACCACATTGGCGACACCGTAATCCTGCGCATGGGTCATACCAAAGGCGGCTTTGCCGCTGGCAATCAGCGCCTTGGAGGGAACACAGCCATAGTTCAGGCAATCCCCGCCCATCTTATGCCCCTCAAGCAGGGTAACATCCGCGCCCATCTGGGCTGCACCAGCGGCGGTGGACAAACCACCCGAACCCGCGCCGATAATCAAAAGATCTGTCTTGATGGTTTCCATGATTACAGATCCTTCTTACCGCGCAAAGCCTTGATAACGATGGGCATGGCCGACAGGGCAGCAAGGCCAAGGATCGGGCCGATGATATGTGGCTCAAAGATAATGCCCAGATCCGGGGTTTCACCGCGGGCAAAGACTTCGCCAAGCCCCGCCCCAACCGAGGTGTAGACGACGGTGCCCGGAATGATGCCGAGAAAGGTCGAGATCACATAGCGGTGCAGCGGCACTTCTAGGAAGGACGGGATCAAGTTGGCCAAAAAGAACGGTACAGCTGGAACCAACCGGATCAGGAACAGCATAGACCACTGATTCTCGTCGATACCGTCTTTGATCTGTTTGACCGCCCCGTCGGAATTCTCCAACCGCGCCCCCAACCGGTCGCCCAAGCCCCAACGGGCGGCCAGAAAGATAGCGGTTGCGCCGATTGTCGCTGCGGTGACATTGATCAGCGACCCGGTCGCCGTGCCAAACAAGAAACCGCCTGTCAGTGTGGCGGCCGAGGCACCGGGAAAGGAAAAGGCGACAATGGCCACATAGGCCAGACCAAAGACTGCGAGCGTCAGGACGAAATTGCTGTCGCGAAACGCCAGCAACGCCTCGCGATTGTCACGCAGGGTTTCAAAGCTAAGATAGTCTTTAAGGGTAAAGGCCCCGATCGTGGCAATTACGGCAATCGCGACGATGGGAAGGTATCTGCGAATCGAACTGGGGGGCGTTTGGGTCATGTCGCTCATAATCTGTGGGGCTTTCTTTGTTGCTTGTGCACAGAACATGCGCATCTTGGCGGTGCAACAACAGGGACCTCACATCCGGTTGATCAGCAGTTATCGCCAGCGTGAGAAATTCAGGTTAATATTGCCAGAGTGAAACATTCCAACGCGCTTTTGAGGGTAAAATGTTGCAAGAACACCCCGATTGGCGTTTGACATACCCCGATCACCTGCCTATAGCACGGGCTTCAGTCACCACTGGTCCGGCGAATCCGCGCCATAAGACCAATGATCGGAGTAGCCGCTATGAAACGCACTTTTCAGCCGTCGAACCTCGTTCGCAAGCGCCGTCACGGTTTCCGTTCGCGCATGGCCACCAAAGCTGGTCGCAAGATTCTGAACGCCCGCCGCGCGCGTGGCCGCAAGAGCCTGAGCGCGTAACTCCCGAGGCTTCGCAGATGGCGAAGCTCGACGAGCGTCTTCAAAAGGCCGCCTCGGTTGACCCGCAGGCGGCTCTTTTGACGTTTACAATCCTGCAAAAACGCAGCGATTTCCTGAAAGCCGCCCGCGCCAAACGTGCGCCCTGCCCGGCTTTTCTGGTGCAAGCACGCAAACGCGCACCGGGTGAGGCATCGGGCATTCGCGTCGGGTTCACTTGCTCGAAAAAGGTGGGCAATGCCGTGGCGCGAAACCGTGCCAAACGCCGCCTGCGTGAAATCGCGCGGGACGTTTTGCCGGAATTTGGCCAGGACGGTTGGGACTATGTGTTGATCGGCCGAGCCGAGAAAACCGCAACGCATGATTTCATGTCTATGCAGAACGATCTGAAACGCGCCCTGCGCAAGGTCCACGCATGAGCCCCTTTGCCCATATCGTTGCTTTGCCAGTGCGCGCCTATCGCCTGATCTTCTCGCCATGGGTTGGCCATGGCTGCCGTTATCACCCGACCTGTTCGGCCTATTCTCTCGAAGCGTTAGAAAAACATGGCGCGCTCAAGGGCACGTGGTTGACGATCCGGCGCCTTGCCCGCTGTCACCCTTGGGGCGGCAGTGGAATCGACAACGTTCCACCCGTCAAGAATGGCAGCTGTAGCTGTTCAGATTCCAAACACGAATCCTGAATCCCAACATCCTTTCAAACGCAAGAATCCAACGCCAACCATCGGCAGGTTCTGGCTGAGCCGCGTCATGGCTCTTGTCGGGCAAACCCTTGCCGAGGCGTCGTGCAGGGTCTTGCCGATGGCAGAAACCCGCCACGGGTCTTCGCGGCAATTCGCCGGGATTTTCGGCGTAAACCCGCAGGTCACCAGCAAGGCACCGCCACAGGCAAACCCTTGCTTTAAAATCACTTTCCCAGATATTGCCGCTCTTCTCACTTCCTGTTTTCCATCTAGGCGTCGTCACCAAGGCGACCAATTATTTGGAGAAACCAAAATGAAAACCACTCATATCCTCGCCGCCACCCTGCTGCTTTCCGCTGCTGGACAGGTTCAGGCGCAGACCGTCGTCGAAGATCTGGACGCATCTGGCGGTTTGTCTCTGAAGGAATTGCAGGCGGCCTATGCCGACCTGACCGAGGAACAGTTTGTGCTGCTGGACACGGATGAAAGCGGCGAAGTGTCCCTCGAAGAGCTGGCCGCCGCCCGCGAGGCTGGCCTGATCGCCGAATAACCCATGTGCGGGCTGGGTCACGGCCAGCCCGCATACCCCGCGCCTGAAAGATTGCGTAAGCGCGCAGATGGCGCTAAGGCCTGCGCATGTTCGACAATGCCGACGATATTCACCCGCTCTTCTACGGTGCGCCCAAAACCACCGAGTTCAAAAAGCTGCGCAAGCGGATCGTGCAAAATGTGCGCGAGGCCGTCGATCAATATGGCATGATCGAAGAAGGGGCCAAATGGCTGGTCTGCCTGTCTGGCGGCAAAGACAGTTATACGCTTTTGGCTGTACTTTATGAGCTGAAATGGCGCGGTTTGTTGCCGGTCGAATTGGTGGCCTGCAATCTGGATCAGGGTCAGCCGGGCTTTCCGGCGACGGTCCTGCCGGAATTTCTGGAAAAGATGGAAGTGCCCCATCGCATTGAATATTCCGACACCTATTCCATCGTCATGGACAAGATCCCGCAGGGCCGCACCTTTTGCGCGCTGTGTTCTCGTCTGCGCCGTGGCAACCTGTATCGCATTGCCCGCGAAGAGGGTTGCAGCGCCGTTGTGCTTGGCCACCACCGGGATGATATTCTCGAGACCTTCTTTATGAACCTGTTTCACGGTGGGCGTTTGGCCACCATGCCGCCCAAGCTTTTGAACGAAGAGGGTGACCTGTTTGTTTACCGCCCCCTCGCCCATGTCGCCGAGGCCGATTGCGAGCGATTCGCCAGGGCGATGAACTATCCAATTATTCCCTGTGACTTGTGCGGATCACAGGATGGATTGCAGCGCCAACAGGTGAAACAGATTCTCGATGGTTGGGAAAAGAACAGCCCAGGACGGCGCAATGTGATGTTCAAAGCCCTTATGAATATACGTCCTTCGCATATGCTCGACCCGAAACTCTTTGATTTCCCGGGTCTGATGCGCGACCTGAACGTGGATAATTCGAACGAATAGAATCGCTTTTGTTAAGAGCCGAGTTACCGATTGCCTCTAATTTCCCTGTGAAGGTTAGGGAAAGGACAGGCAATGAAAATGGCCGCAAACGCGTATCTGGGCAGGCTCCGGTTGGTTCTGCACCGCGCTCTGAACGGGCCTCAGGCTTTGGCGTTCCTTCCTGCTCTGGCTCTGGCAGCTTTTTGGCTGGGGGGCGAGGCATTGTTGATCGCTGTGGCGCTTGGCCTGCCTGCTTTGATCCTGCTGACCGGCAATTTTTCCGTTCCCGACAATGCCTCCCCGGAAACCGCCGGGATAACGGATGTTGTGAACAATCTCACCGCAAACAAAATGGCAGAATCGGCCATGTCTCAGGCGCGTAGCGCCAGCTTGGCCTGTGCCTGTATCCTGGTTGAGGTTGATGGGTTGGATGAAATCGCCCAGCGTGGCGGTGATTCAGCCGCCGAGTCGATGCGCGACCTGACCCTGAACCGCCTGCGCAACACCCTGCGTCGCGATGATCGCGCCGTCAGGATGAGCGATAGCCGTTTCCTTATCCTCTTGGCCCCTTCGATCCGTTTGGATCTTGAGGCTTTGTTACAGCTTTCAACGCGTCTGCAGACCAGCGTGGAAGAGCCAGCTTCGCTGGAAAATTCCATGCGTTACCTGTCCGCGTCGATTGGATTTTGCGGCAGCCCCCGGCTCGCCGATGATGCGACCGGGGCGCAAATGCTGGAGGCGGCGCAGGTCGCCCTAACCGAAGCCGTCAAAAACGGCCCGTCTGCAATCCGCGCCTGGTCTGAAAACATGCGCGCCGCCCATAAGGAACAGCAAAACCTCAAGACCGAGGTCGATCGCGCCCTTGCCAATGGTCAGATCCAACCATGGTTCCAACCGCAAATCTGCACATCGACCGGCAGTATTACAGGTGTTGAGGCTTTGGCACGCTGGATTCACCCCGAAAAGGGTATCGTGCCACCCGCGCAGTTCCTGCGCGTCCTGGAAGAATCAGGTCGGATGGAACGTTTGGGTGAGGTGATCCTCCAACACAGCCTGACCGCCCTGCGCAGTTGGGATCAGGCCGGATTGGACATCCCTCGTGTCAGCGTCAACTTCTCGGATTCTGAACTCCGCGGCACAAATCTGGTACAAAAGATCCAGTGGGAACTGGACCGTTTCGGCCTGACGCCACCTCGGCTGGGCATCGAAGTGCTCGAGACCGTGATTGCAGGTTCACCAGAGGGCATCGTAGCACGCAACATCGTCGCCTTGGGTGAAATGGGCTGCCATATCGATCTGGATGACTTTGGCACCGGGCATGCCTCAATCACCGCACTGCGCAAATTCAAAGTGCACCGTTTGAAAATCGACCGTAGCTTTGTCACCCGTGTGGATCGCGACGAGGATCAACACCGTATGTTGGCCGCTGTTCTTGGCATGGCAGATCGCTTGGGGCTGGAAACCTTGGCCGAGGGTGTCGAAAGCGTCGGCGAACATGCCCTGCTGTCGCAACTCGGCTGTGACCACGTTCAGGGCTTTGGCATTGCCCGCCCAATGCCTGCCGATCAACTGATCGATTGGGCACGCGACCACGCCGACAGGATCGCTGGCGCACAACGTCTGGGCCGTGGTGCCACCTGAAACCGGGACCAAATTCAGAAAAAACCTATCAAGCTTGATCAACTTTGCGCCTGAACGCCTCAGATCAGGCGAATCCCCTTGACCTTTGGGCCATGTGACGCTTGAACCCTCCGGTGAACTTGAACGGATAATACGGCGGGCCCTATGGACGAGCAAAACAAGAACCTGTTTCTTGCAACGGCACTCAGCTTTGTGGTGATCTTGGTTTGGTTCGTCCTGTTTCCACCGCCCGAACAACCGCCTGAAGATCCCAACGCCCCTGTCGCCGTCGAAGGGCAGCCGCCCGTCGCAACGGGTGACGTCGCCGCGGCCCCTACTGCCGCTCCGGGCACTGCCCCAGCGCAACCAGATGCCGAGGCCGATACCAAGGACGCCCCGCGCGTCGCGCTGAGCACCGACCGCCTGGAAGGGTCTATTTCTCTTGTCGGCGGTCGCATCGATGACCTGCGTTTGAAAGATTATCGCGTCACGATCGAAGAAGATTCCGAAATCGTTCAATTCCTGAGTCCGGTTGGCTCGGAAAACCCCTATTACGCGCTTTATGGCTGGGCACCGGGGGCCGGGTTGCAGTTTGACGACGTGCCCGGTGCCAATACCGAATGGCGTGTTGAGACTGGCGAAACCCTTGGCCTGAACGCGCCGGTTATCCTGCGTTGGGACAGCCCCACCGGCCTGATCTTCCGCCGCAGCATCGCGATTGACGAGAACTACATGTTCTCAGTGACGCAAAGCGTTGAGAACCCGGGGCAAGACACCGTGTCTTTGGCCCCTTACGGGATCCTCGCCCGCCACGGTGAGCCACAAGATCTGAAGAACTTTTTCATCCTGCACGAAGGCGCGCTGCAAATGACTGACGGCATCCTTGAGATGACCGATTACAGCGACATGCCGGATCTGGACGTTGATTCTGGCGAACGCGCACCCGCCCTGACCCAACAGGTGACCGAAGGTGGCTGGGTTGGCTTTACCGATCACTATTGGATGTCGGTGCTGATCCCGCAGCAAGGCTCCGGTTTCTCTTCCGTCATCAAATACGAGCCAAACCGCGATATTTACCAAAGCCGCGCCATGATGCCGACCATCACCCTGGCAGCCGGTCAAACCCAGCAAGTGACAACCCAGCTTTTCGCAGGGGCCAAGGAATGGGAAACCATCCGCGCCTATGAAAAATCAGGCATTGACGGGTTCATTAACTCGATCGACTGGGGCTGGTTCTCTTTTCTGACCAAGCCGATCTTTACAGCCCTACACTGGCTGAACGCGGCTATCGGCAATATGGGCTGGGCGATCATCGGTTTGACCCTGCTGATCAAGGCGATCCTCTTCCCGCTGGCTTATAAATCTTATGTCTCCATGGCCAAGATGAAGGAGCTGCAGCCTGAGATGGAGAAGATCAAAGAGCGTGCCGGCGATGACCGTGAGAAGCTACAAAAAGAGATGATGGCGCTCTACAAAAAGGAAAAGGTCAATCCGGCCTCTGGCTGTTTGCCGATCCTGCTGCAGATCCCGATCTTTTTCTCGCTTTACAAGGTGATCTTTGTCACGCTGGAACTGCGGCACGCCGCATGGCTTGGCCCATTCAACGACCTGTCGGCCCCTGACCCGACCTCGATCTTCAACCTCTTTGGCATCTTCCCCTGGGCGGGTCCCGAAGCTGGTTCGATCCTTGCGCTGGTCTTTATCGGCATCCTGCCTTTGCTCTTGGGTATCTCCATGTGGCTGCAGCAAAAACTGAACCCAGCACCCACCGATCCAACTCAGCAGATGATCTTTGCCTGGATGCCATGGGTGTTCATGTTCATGCTGGGTGGCTTTGCCTCGGGTCTGGTCGTGTACTGGATCGCCAACAACACCATCACCTTTACGCAGCAATATCTGATCATGCGCAGCCAGGGCTTTAAGCCTGACATTCTGGGCAATATCAAAGCCAGCTTTAAAAAGGCGGAGAAACCGGAGACCAAATGACCGGTGAGTTGAAAGAAATCTGGCGCTTTCCCATCAAGGCCCATGGCCGGGAAGCGTTAAACAAAGTGAGCCTGACCGCTGGTCAGGCTCTTCCTTATGATAGGCAATGGGCTGTGGCGCATGAGGCGTCAAAGGCGGATGGCAGCAAATGGGTGCCTTGTTCGCAGTTTTCCCGCGCGGCCAAGGCTCCGGGTTTGCAGGCGATTTCCGCCAAGCTTGACGAGGCGAGCGAGCGTATGACGCTGTCGCATCCCGACCTGCCCGATCTCGAATTTGATCCCAATACCGAAGGTCAAAAGCTGATCGATTGGGCCGGGCATTTTGTGCCTGAAAACCGCCCGCAATCGGTGGCCGTGATCCGTTCTGCGACCGTTGCCTTTACCGACAGCCACTTCCCTTCGGTCACAATTGGTAACATGTCGTCGCACCGCGCCGTGTCGCAACGCGCCGGGCAGGATCTTTCGATCCATCGCTGGCGCTGTAACCTGTGGATCGACGGTCTGGCCCCATGGGAAGAATTTGATTGGATCGGCAAAGAGATCCAGATTGGCGACGCTGTGTTCCATGTCGAAGAGCCCACCACCCGTTGCCTGGCCACCCATGCCAACCCCGAGACCGGCAAACGTGATGTTGACGTTCTGGCAACGCTTGATCATTGGGGGCATCAGGACTTTACCGTCATGACCAAAGTGGTCCGGGGCGGAGACATTCAACCCGGAGACAAGGTAAAGGTGCTGTGATGGATCAACTGCCTTTCCCCTTGGTCGACGAGCCCGAAGACGCGGAACGCGAAGCGGCGCGCAAGCTTTTTGCGGGCGAAGTCGATTTTCTCAAAGGCGTCGTCGCTATGGACGGGTTGCCACCGGATGACCGGGCCGAGGTGTGCTTTGCCGGTCGATCCAATGTCGGTAAATCCAGCCTGATCAACGCCTTGACCGGTCGCAAGGGGCTGGCGCGCGCATCCAATACGCCGGGGCGCACACAGGAAATCAACTATTTCACCCTGGCCACCGATCATTATCTGGTCGACTTGCCTGGCTATGGCTTTGCCAATGCGCCGGTCGCGGTTGTCGAGAAATGGCAGCGATTGCTCAAGAACTATCTGGCGGGCCGCGCCTCTTTGCGCCGCGCCTTTGTGCTGATCGATTTCCGCCATGGGGTGAAAAAGGTCGATGAAGAAATCATGACCTTGCTCGACCGCTCTGCGGTGACATTCCAAGTTGTGCTGACCAAGGCCGATAAGGTCAAAGCCAAGGATCATGACAAGGTTTTGGCGCAGGTGCGCAATGTTCTCGCGAAACACCCAGCCGCCTATCCCGAAATGGTGTTGACCAGCAGCGAAAAGGGCGAAGGTATCGCAACCCTGCGCACCATTATCGCTGGATTGAAGTAACGCCAGGGCAATAGGGGCTCTGCCCCGCCCCGAGCACGCTCGGGACTCCCCGGGATATTTGGGGCCCAAAGAAACCCAAGAGGCGCGCTTTAGGTTTTGACGGGCAAAACGAGCTGTTCAATCTGGTAATCTGCGCAAAAACGCGGCAAAACCCAAAGACCTTAACGCTTTGGGGCCCGCAAATGAGAAAGCAGAACATGACACGTGACTGGATCGCCACCGCCCGCACCCTTTCCGAAGCCTTGCCCTATTTGCAGCGCTATACCGGGGCGATTGTGGTTGTGAAATTCGGTGGCAATGCCATGGGTGACGATGACGCCATGGCGCAATTTGCCCGTGACGTTGTATTGATGCGCCAGGTCGGTGTGAACCCGGTGGTGGTGCATGGCGGTGGCCCGATGATCAATGATCTGCTTGGTCGGCTCGATATTCAGTCACATTTTGTGCGTGGCAAACGCGTGACCGATGAGGCCGTGGTCGAAGTGGTCGAGATGGTCCTGACCGGACGCGTGAACAAACGCATTGTGCAAGCCATCATGGGCGAAGGCGGGCGGGCTGTGGGCCTGTCCGGCAAAGATGATAACCTGATGGTGTGCGAGGCGGATGATCCGGAACTGGGCTTTGTCGGCAAACCGGTCGAGATGAATGTGCAGGCCCTGCATGACCTCTTTGCCGCTGGGATTATCCCGGTGGTGGCCCCGGTCGGTACAGGTCGAGACGGTCAGGACACCTATAACGTCAATGGCGACACGGCTGCCGGGGCGATTGCCGGGGCGTTGAAAGCGGATCGCCTGTTGCTTTTGACAGATGTGGCGGGCGTCAAGAATGCCGCCGGCGACGTGGTGACCGAGATGACACCCGAAGATGTCAAGCGCATGACAGCCGAAGGCGTCATCGCTGGTGGCATGATCCCCAAAACCGAAACCGCTCTCAAGGCCATCGACGAAGGCGTCCGTGGTGTGGTCATTATTGATGGACGGGTTGAAAATGCCTGCCTGCTTGAATTGTTCACCGAACACGGTTCAGGCTCGATGATCCGCCCGGCAGACCTGCCGCCGCTTGCTGAGTGATCACCACCGGTGCGATAACCTCCCAAGCCAGCGAACATGGGCTGGCGCTACGCGGTGTCGTGGCCCCAGAGCCAGATCAAACCGTGCCAGATTGGGCGCAAAGCATTGTGCTTTTTGGCCCGGATGAACCAGCATTCTGGGAGATCTTCAGCGCGTCCCCCGAATACTCAGATGGGCAGGCGGACCCGCTGGATCGTTGGTCGGATCGCATTGCGCACTCATTGGCCAAGGATTGGGGCGGGGCTGTTTTGTTGCCCTCTGCCGGGCCGCCCTACCCGCCCTTTTTGAAATGGGCGGTGCAATCAAAACACGCCTGGTCTTCGCCGGTTGGCCCCTTGGTTCACGCCGAGGCTGGGCTGTTCATCAGCTACCGCTTTGCCGTTGCCCTGCCTCAACCGCTAGAGGCCCCAGCTCCTGCGGCCAAGCCCTGTGACAGCTGTGCCGCCCCTTGCACCACGAGTTGCCCGGTCGGGGCGCTTGGCCCGGATCATATGTATGATACCGCAAGCTGCAAAAATTATATCTCCAGCCCAGAGGGCGTGGATTGTCTGCAAAACGGGTGTCTGGTGCGGCGCGCCTGCCCGGTTGCGACAAATTTCCTCCGATTACCGGAACAGTCTGCTTTCCACATGGCTGCGTTTCTGAAAAACTGACGTTATGAAACGTCTAATTTTGATGCGCCACGCCAAATCTGATTGGTCTCTGGGCGAAGATGACCATGATCGCCCTTTGAACAAGCGCGGCTTTACCTCGGCCCATGCTCTGGGGGAGTGGTTGAAATCAAAGGGCTATCTCCCGGATGAGATCCTGTGTTCCAGCGCCAAACGTACGCGTCAGACCCTGGAAGCACTGGAGGTTAGCGCCGACACTTCATTCGACCAAAAGCTTTACTTGGCTGATCCCGGTGTCTTGCTGGATCAGCTCTGCAATGCGCAAGGCGATGTCGTGCTGATGCTTGCCCACAACCCAGGTATTGCCATGCTGGCACAGGGGCTGGTCTCGCAGGCTTTGCCACATCCGCGCTTTCAGGATTACCCGACAGGCGCGACACTGGTGGTTGATTTCAAATCCGACACTTGGGCCGAGATCCAACCCGGCCTGGGCCAGGTTGTTGATTTTGTTATCCCGCGAGAATTGGTCGAATAGTCTCAGCGAAAGGGCGGAGCGTAGAGCAGACCGCCATCTGTCCATTGCGCGTTCAGCCCGCGCGACAGACCAATCGGGGTGTTTTCCCCGATATTCCTTTCAAACAATTCACCATAATTGCCCACAGCGCGAATCGCGTTCACCGCCCAATCCGGGGACAGGCCCAGAATTTCGCCCAAAATGCCCTCGGTGCCCAACAACCGGTTGATCTCCGGGTTGTTCGTGCCTTCTAGCAATTCGTCGATATTGGCCGAAGTCACACCCAGCTCTTCGGCAGCGATCAGGGCGTTCAGCGTCCAGCGCACCACGTCACCCCATTCATTGTCGTCATGACGCACGGCGGGGCCCAATGGTTCCTTCGAGATGATCTCGGGCAGCAAAACATGATCGCCCGGCGTCTCGAATGTCGCGCGAATGGCTGCCAAGCCCGAGGCGTCGGTGCTGTAAACGTCACAGGCCCCTTCAAGGTAGAGCGCCTGCGCCTCGGCGGTGGATTCGATCGGAATCTCTTCGTATTCGATATTATTGCGCTCAAAGAACTCAGCCAGGTTCGGCCCGGTGGTCGTGTCAGTCTGAACGCAGACGGATTTTTCATTCAGCTCAGTTGCCGAGGAAATCCCGGAGGCTTTGGGCACCATGAACCCTTGGCCGTCATAGTAATTGATACCCACAAATTCGAGTTTCAGGTCCACATCGGCGGACATGCTCCAGGTTGTGTTGCGCGCGAGCATATCAATTTCGCCGGACAATAGTGCCGTGAACCGGGTTTTATTGGTGGTGGGGACAAATTCAACCGCAGATGGGTCACCCAATACCGCTGCAGCAACTGCGCGACAGAGGCCAACATCAAAGCCATGCCATTCGCCATTTGCATCCTCGGATGCGAATCCGACCAAACCGGAATTGACCCCACATCTCAGCACACCCTGTGCTTTGACGTCGTCCAATGTGCCTGCCTCTGCGGCTCCCGCGACACTTGCCAGTGCGGCTAGGAGTATGAAATTCCGCATTTTTCCCTCTTCTCAGGTTATGCCTCGAACCATCGAGCTGCCCTTATACGCGGGCGTCTTTCACCAAAATCGGGCTGTCCCTTCCCTGCTGCTGCAAGTTTGGGCGATTTAGCGCTTCTGCGTCAAGGAAAGAAGGCGCTCAAAACCCTGTTTTGATTGTATCTATACTCTTGAGCGTTGTCCGAGACCACGTTGTTTATTGCGTTGCCAGTTTAAAAAACTCTGCGGCAAAGACCAATTCGCCCTTTTTGCGATTGGCCAGCTCTGTCGCCTCTTCATCCTCGCCCCATTGTTCCTCTTGCCAGGCCTCGTCGAGGCGAGACAAATCCCACAAATCTTCGGGGCTTGCATAGGCTTCGGTCGCGGCCAGCCCAAGCACAAGCGAGCCGGTCAGAGACACGAGGTCGTGGAAGGCTGCCAATTGAAATGGCGTGAATTGATGCACCCGTGCCGTCAATTTGGCCAATGCTTCGGGCTCTTGGGGCGTGTGCATGATCCCCGAGCGTGGCTCAAGCCGTGCGCCATAGGCCTCCGCAGCCCAATCCAGCAGAGGATCCCAGCGCTCTTTTTGGCGGTCAATCAATTGCTCAGGATGGCTAGCGCGATAACATAGCAGGTCCGCATCGCCATAGGCGGCCAGCATGTCGGCCACTTCGTCAAATTGTAGCGTCACCTTGTCCAGGGCGGAATTGGCCATGCGGGTATAGGGCATGACCGCCGGATCAACCTTTTCCTCCTGCGCATCCCATTCCTGGGCAATCGCATCGGCCAGCTCCCGGCTTGGCACAACCAAAGGGGTTTTGGCGGGCGTTTTCACCCCGCGCCCATCCAGCAACACCGCAAACCCGTTTTCTGTTTCCGCGGCTTCGGCCTTTTTCCAAAACCGTTTTGGGGCCCATTCGCTCATGTAAACTCTCCCAAAATCTCATAGATTGCCTGTTCAAGCCCGGTGGCATCCTTGGCCAACAGGTTGGAACCCGACAGTTTTTCCTGGCTGTGATAGCCCCAAGCAACACCAATAGAATGCATCCCGGCGGCTTGAGCCATTTCAATGTCATAGGTGGTATCGCCGATCATCACCGCATCTTTGGCCTCAACGCCGCTTTCACGTAGGGCTGTCAACAGCATCGACGGATGTGGTTTTGACGGATGATCATCCGCGACTTGCGTGGTCACAAATCGCACCGGCAGGCCCAAGCCGTCCAGCAAAGCATCCAAACCCCGGCGTGACTTGCCGGTTGCGATCCCCAGGAGCAGGTTATCATGCCCGCCGAGCCGGGTCAGCAAATCGCCAATCCCGGGATACAGCGGTGCATGCCCACCCTTGCGGCGCAGATCGGCATAGGCGTCTTTATAGCTTTCAACCATCTGGTCGCGTTGTGCATCCGTGGCGTCCGGCACCAAGCGGGCCATCGCCAAAGGCAGGGAGAGACCAACAATCGACAGGATCTGCGAGCGCGTCGGCACATCCAGCCCAACCGAGCCAAAGGCCGCCTCCATTGAGGCCAGGATATCACCCTGACTGTCGACCAAGGTCCCGTCGACGTCAAAAACCGCCAGTTTCAGCACCGATCACAGCCCCTCGAACGGGTCATCATCGGCAAAGCTTTCTTCCCAACCCAGCGTGTCCCAGCTATGGGCCATATGGTCCGGCAGGGGCGCTTTGACCGTGACCTCTTTGCCGGTGATCGGGTGCTTAAAGCTCATGGAACGGGCGTGCAGATGCAGTTTCTTGCTGATCACCCCGCCCAGTTGCGCGCCCCAGCCATCACCAAGGTTTTCCTGCCCGGAGCCGCCATATTTGCCATCGCCAATAATTGGATGCCCGATCTCGGCCATATGGGCGCGCAGCTGGTGGGTGCGGCCAGTGATCGGCTCCATCGCGACCCAAGCCGCGCGTGAGGCGACGCGATAGAGCGTGGCATAAAGTGTATGGGCGCGTTTCGCGCCCGGCGTGCTGTCCATATCGCGCGGATGCACGGCGATCATCTTTTCGCCCTCACCATGCGGGCCATGCCCTGGTGCCTTGGCCAACCCATAGCGGATTTCACCAAGGTAAGGCGTTGGCACACCAGCCACCAACGCCCAATAAATCTTGCGCGTTTCCTTTTGGCGGATCGCATCGGTCAAAGCCTTGGCCATCTCGCGCGACCGCGCCAGCAGCAAAACTCCCGACGTGTCCTTGTCGAGGCGGTGCACCAGACGCGGCTTTTCCTCAAGCCCGAATTTCAACGCTTCGGCCAGCCCGTCCACATGGCGGGTTTGCTTGCTGCCGCCTTGGGTTGGCAGGCCGGGCGGTTTGTTCAGCGCGATGATGTGATCGTCTTTCCAAAGCACGCAGCTTTGGATCAGCTCGGCATCCTTATCCGAAACACGCGGCTTGGGCGCGGCCTCAACTTGCCCCGGATCGGGCAGCGGCGGAATGCGCACTTGCTGCCCAACTTCCAGCCGGGTCGAGGCCTTGACCCGACCGCCATCAACCCGCAGCTCGCCCTTGCGGCACATCTTTTCGATGCGCCCTTGCGACACATGCGGGAACAGGCGTTTCAGCCAGCGATCAAGCCGTTGATCTCCGTCACCCGGAGCAACAGGAAGGGTTTGGACTCGGCTCATGTGGCAAAGCTCCGCGCGATAAGCAGGCCGGCGAACAGCGCTGCGATGGAAAACAGGACAGAGGCCAGCACATAAAGCATGGCAAGCCCGACGTCACCCCGTTCATACAATGTGACCGCATCCAGCGAAAACGCCGAAAACGTAGTGAACCCGCCAAGGAACCCAGTCATCAGCAGCGGGGCAAAGCGCTGCCCGGACAGATGCGCCAGCACCACGACCAACACCCCCATGGCAAAGCTGCCCAGGATATTGACGATCAATGTGCCCCAGGGAAAACCCGGCCCGATCAGGCGCATCGCGGCCAGTCCGGTCAAATAGCGCAAAACAGCGCCACTCGCGCCGCCAAGCGCCACTTGTGTCAGGGTGAAAAACATGCGGGTCTGTCGCGCGCACAGGCGGCAGAGTCAAGGCTTGTTAGGGGATGAGACGTTGTGGACGACCGTGCGCAGGCTGGAAAGAAAGCGGTCGACGCGGGTTTTCAGATCCACCTCGTCCAGCGCCAGCAGTGCCTCTTTCGATCGTGGCTCTGTGGGGTGCAGTTCCAGCATCAACCGCTCGCGCTCTGCCAGTAGATCATCCGGCAAGGGCAGCGCCTGTGTCAGCGACAGCAGCTCATAAAGCCGGTGTACCTCGCGCAATTTGCGAAACAGCTCGATCATCTGTGGAATTATCGCCGGGGTCTCGCGCCAATCCTGATTGGCAAAGTAATCCTGGCTCACACGCTGCCCCGCCCCAAGGCAATCAAAGCGTAAGCATCCGGCAAACCCGGCCTCCTCCCGTCGCCCATAGATCTTGCAGCCAAACCCGGCATCCAAATGCGGGCATCCCTGCCCGGCCGGTTTATGGATCGCGAAATCCGGGCCCTTTTCAAAGGCAAACACCATGCAACACAGACCCGCGCAATTGGCGCAATCTGATTGCAGGTTCAACGGGCTCACGTGGTCCCGTCCCGCTTGGCGCGCAGCTTGGCGAAATAGGCCACGCGTTTGGACAATTCACGCTCAAACCCGCGCTCAACCGGCGTGTAATAGGTGTCACGACCCATTTCATCGGGGAAGTAGTTCTGTCCTGAAAACCCGTCTTCGGCATCATGATCATAGGCATAGCCCGCGCCATAGCCCTGATCCTTCATCAGCCGTGTTGGCGCGTTCAGGATGTGTTTCGGCGGCATGAGCGATCCGGTCTTTTTCGCCGCCGCCCGCGCGCCTTTATAGGCGACATACACCCCGTTGGATTTTGGGGCGAGCGCGAGATAGACAAGCGCCTGCGCCAGGGCCAACTCTCCCTCGGGCGAGCCAAGCCGTTCATAGGTTTCCCAGCTTTGCAGACAAACCGATTGCGCCTGTGGGTCTGCCAGCCCAATGTCTTCCACCGCCATGCGAGTAATACGGCGGGCCAGAAAACGCGGGTCCTCCCCTGCCTCAAGCATACGCGCGAACCAATAGAGCGAGGCATCCGGGTCAGAGCCGCGCACGGATTTATGCAAAGCGGAAATCAGGTTGTAATGGCCGTCCCCGCTTTTGTCATACTGCGCGGCGCGTTTCATCAGCCGGTTGGTCAGCGCGTCCACATCCAGCGGAGCGTCCACCTTCCAGGACATGACCTGTTCCACGAGGTTAAGCAGCGCGCGCCCATCCCCATCCGCCATTTCCAACAGAGCCCGGCGTGCATCCGTTTCAAGCGGCAATTCGCGCGCCAACTCACTCTCGGCCCGCTGCGCCAAAAGCTCCAGATCCTCCTGCCCCAAACGCTCTAGCACAAGAACCTGAGACCGGCTCAGCAAAGCGGCGTTCAGTTCAAAGGATGGGTTTTCAGTCGTGGCTCCGACCAAAAGGATCGTGCCATCCTCCATATGCGGAAGAAACCCGTCTTGCTGGGCTTTGTTGAAACGATGGATCTCATCCACAAACAACAGCGTGCCCTGCCCGGTCTTGCGCCGCAGCTTGGCCGCGTCAAAGACTTTGCGCAATTCGGGGACACCGGTGAAAATCGCGCTGATCTGCACAAAATGCAGATCGGTGGCATCCGCCAGCAACCGGGCAATGGTGGTCTTGCCCACACCTGGTGGCCCCCAAAAGATGATCGACCCCAGCGTGCCCGCCTCAAGCATCACGCCCAAAGGGGCGTCGGCCCCCAAGACCTGCCCCTGTCCGATCACATCCTCCAATGACTGCGGGCGCAATCGATCCGCCAACGGCCGCGGGGCCGTGTCGGGAACAGTGTCAGACGTGTCAAAGAGGTCGGCCAAAATCAGATCCGGAAATTGAGTCTCACCCGACGGTTACCACGCAAAAGATCGATGCGCACGCGCCGACCTGCTTTTTGCAACAGCCGCGCGACATCAGACGGTGCCGTCACCTCGCGCCCATTGACGCCAAGCAGAATATCACCGCGCTTGATCCCGATCTGCGCGCCATTGCGGCCCGGTGTCAGAACAATGATGCCTTGGATACCAGATGGCAGGCCAAGCTCGACCTGCACAGATGGGTTGACCCGCGCCAGTGTCAGCCCTTCAAGAACATCGCGACGCCCAAGCGTGACCTGATCACGGGGCGGGCTGTCGGGCGCGGTGATCATGGTGACATCGACATCCTGCGCTTGTCCTTGCGAGACATAGGTGACGCGCACGGTCTCGCCGATTCCGCGCACCGACATGCGAAACAGCATCTCAGCCGGGGTGTTCACCGGCAGCCCATCCACATCCTGCACGACATCACCAACCTGCAATCCAGCTTGGGCAAAGGGGCTTTCGGGATGCAGTTCAGCGATCAAAACGCCACCGGGCAGGCCAAGGCCAAGACTATCAGACAGATCCGCATCAACGGGCTGCCCGGTCATACCCGCCCAAGGGCGTTGGAATTGGGCAAAGCCCTGGCGCGCTTGATCAACAAAGGTCGCCACCAAAGCGGAGGGAATGGCAAAGCCGATACCGTTGGACCCGCCAGAGCGTGTCAAGATCGAGGTATTTACCCCGATCAAATGCCCATTCACGTCAATCAGCGCCCCACCCGAGTTGCCGGGATTGATCGGCGCATCTGTCTGGATGAAATAGCCGCGCGCATTGCCTGTTGCCGTGCCAGACCGCGCCAAGCCCGACACAATTCCGGACGACACCGTCTGCCCGACGCCAAACGGGTTACCAATGGCCAAGACCAGTTCGCCCACCTCGACCGTATCGCTATCACGCAAGTTTAGATGCGGCATATCTTCGGCGTCGCGCAGTTTCAGAATGGCCAGGTCCGCCTCTTCGTCGCCCAGCATTACATCGGCCACATATTCGCGACGATCATTCAGCACGACGCGAATATCGGTCGCCATGCCAACAACGTGATAGTTCGACACGACAATCCCGTCCTCAGACAGGATCACCCCGGACCCAAGCGAATTCTGCACGCGTGGCCGCGCCTGAAAGTCCCGGAACAGATTGTTAAAGAAAGGATCATCCGCAAAGGGGCTGCGTTGCTGCACCACCCGACGGGCATAGATGTTGACGACGGCTGGCGTCGCCTCTTTGACCAGCGGCGCAAAGCCCAAACTGATTTCGGCTTGCGACGTGGGTATCTTGGTATCCGCCCAAACCGGGGCGGCCAAAAGGCTCAGGACCAGACAAAGGCGCGCAATCATGGCTTTCCTTTCTTGAAATGCCAATTTGATATGCGGTGCCGTCGATTGGATTGCAAGTTGCCCAAGCGGCCGCCCGCGCAATTGCGCCCCGCATGGTGGTCTTGGGAGGGAGTGAAACCAAGACACCATACGGGACGCGGGGGAATTGGAAACGCTCTAGGGTTAGCTGGCCTTGCGTGTCAGCGCACCCCGGCGTTGGCGCACATTGTCCGACAGTTCGCGCAGGCAATCCTGCGTCGTCGCCCAGTCTATGCAGCCATCGGTGATGGACTGGCCATAAACCAACGGCCCCTCGCCACCGAGCTTCTGCGCCCCGGCCACCAGGTTGCTTTCCACCATCACACCCATGATGCGGTGATCCCCTCGGGCAATCTGACCACCGACATTGGCCAGAACCTCGGGCTGGCGCTCGGGCAGTTTGCCACTATTGGCATGGCTCGCATCGATCATGACCTGTGGGCGGATGCCGTCCTTTTCCGCCGTGTAGCAGAAGGTATCGACCGACGCCTCGTCGTAATTGGTGCCCTCGCCGCCGCGCAGGATCACATGGCAATCGGGGTTGCCGCTGGTGCCGACAATTGCAGCCTGTCCGCCCTCGCTGAGACCCATGAAATGATGTGGTTGCGCCGAGGACCGCACCGCATCAATGGCGATCTGGATATTGCCGCGCGTGCCATTCTTGAACCCAACCGGGCAGCTCAGCCCCGAAGCCATCTCGCGGTGGATCTGGCTTTCAGTGGTGCGCGCGCCAATCGCCGCCCAGCTCACCAGATCGGCGACGTATTGCGGCACGGCGGTGTCGAGGAACTCGGTGCCCACAGGCAGACCCATCTCATTGATTTCCAGCAGCAATTCCCGCGCCGCCAGCAAACCGTCATTAATGGCGAAGGACCCATCGAGGAACGGATCATTGATCAGCCCCTTCCATCCGCCAATGGTGCGGGGCTTTTCGAAATAGACCCGCATCACGATTTCCAGCGTGTCGGCGCATTCCACCCGCAGGGCCTGCAATTTGCGCGCATAGTCCAGCGCCGCCTCGGTGTCGTGGATCGAACAGGGGCCGGTCACCGCAATCACACGATCATCTTCACCCTTGAGAATGCGCTGAATCGCGTTGCGCCCGCCCTCGACGGTCAAAGAGGCCGCCTCGCTGATGGGCAATTGCGCGCGCAGCTCGGCCGGGGTGGTCAATTCTTGCATCTTGGCGACGCGAAGGTTCTGAGTTTTGATAGGCATGGGTCTCTTCCTGATGATGAGCCCCCGGTCAACGGACACAAAAAAACCGCCCCGGGGGCGGCTGGTTGGTGTCTCGTTTTTGCGTATTGTCAGAACGCGCAAACCCCATCCGCCGCCTTATGGCACGGTGCATAAAAATACCAAAATGCTGCGTAGGTATGGGTCATGTCGGCAAAGCTAGCGAGCGAATCGCAGACTGTCAAACAGAGAATTTCTGAATTCTGCGCTTGCATGCCACCTTGCTATGACGGCGTTGAGCCTTAGATTTCCAACCGAAAGCAAAGGAAACCTGATGTCCCAAGCCCCCAGAACCCGCGCGCTTTACAACGGTGATTGCCCGGTTTGCGATGCCGAGATGTGTCGTTACGAGGCGGTGTCGAAACAGAAAAACCTGCCCATCGCCTTTGACGACCTCAACAAGATTGACCTGCAAGACTGGGGCGTGACCGAGGATCAGGCGACGCGGCTGATGCATGTTTTGCATGACGGCCAGTTGCATGTGGGGTTTGATGCCATGCTGGTCCTGTGGGAACAAATGCCCCGGATGCGTATTCTGGCGCGCCTCTGCCGTCTGCCGGGCCTGTTTCAGATCTGCGACTGGATCTATGCCAATATCGTGGCGCGCTGGATCTACAACCGCCATCTGCGGCGCAAGGCCAAAGGCTTGGTTGGATAAGCTCCGGCCCTAAGACAGCAAAAAGCCCGCCAATTGGCGGGCTTTCTTAATTCGGAACAGCTTGCGCTTATTCTGCAGCTTCTGCCGCTTCTTCGCGGGCTTTGTCAGCCGCGCCTTTGGCGTCCACATCGCGGTCAACCAGTTCGATGATCGCCATTGGGGCCATGTCACCGTAACGGAAGCCAGCCTTCAGAACGCGGCAATAGCCGCCCTGACGCTCGGCGTAACGTGGGCCCAGAACTTCGAACAGTTTGGCCACGTCTTTGTCTTCGTTCAGCTGCGCTGCGGCCTGACGGCGCGCATGCATGTCGCCACGCTTGCCCAGGGTGATCAGCTTGTCGATCACGCGCTTCAGCTCTTTGGCTTTTGGCAGAGTGGTTTTGATTTGTTCATGTTCGATCAGCGAGCCGGCCATGTTCTTGAACAGCGCTTTGCGGTGCTCGTGAGTCCGGTTCAGGCGGCGGTAACCACGCTTATGACGCATTGTCTTTCTCCATTCATGTGCCCTCTACGGGCTGTTTTGCTTTGTCTGGCTGGCGATGCGTGTCACCAACTCTCCTTGGGGCGGTATGCCCATAACCGGGCGACGCGCGCGCCGCCCAGATGTAGGGTGGGGTTCTACCCCACCAACCTTAAAAGTTGTCTTCCAGCTTTTTGGCCAGATCTTCGATATTGTCCGGTGGCCAATCCTCGACATCCATGCCCAGGTGCAGACCCATGCCAGACAGAACTTCTTTGATCTCGTTCAGCGACTTGCGGCCAAAGTTTGGCGTGCGCAGCATTTCTGCTTCGGTCTTCTGGATCAGATCGCCGATATAAACGATGTTGTCGTTCTTCAGGCAGTTGGCCGACCGCACGGACAGTTCCAGCTCGTCCACTTTCTTCAGCAGAAGCGGATTGAACTCGAGACCATCGTCTTCGTCCTGGCGGCCAGCGGCTTCTGGCTCGTCGAAGTTCACGAATATCGACAGCTGGTCCTGCAGGATACGCGCAGCAAAAGCCACCGCATCTTCGGGGCTGATAGAGCCATCGGTTTCGACTTTCATGGTCAGCTTGTCATAGTCCAGAACCTGACCTTCACGGGTCGGCTGAACGTCATAAGCCACCTTTTTCACCGGCGAATAGATCGCATCGATCGGGATCAGACCGATGGGCGCATCTTCTGGCTTGTTCTTGTCGGCCGAGACATAACCCTTGCCGGTGTTCACGGTGAATTCCATGTACACTTCGGCTCCTTCGTCCACGTGACAGATCACGTGGTCGCGGTTCAGGATCTCGATACCGGCGCTGTCGGTGATGTCACCAGCAGTCACAACACCCGGACCTTTGGCGTTTACGGACAAACGCTTGGGGCCTTCGACTTCCATACGGATCGACACACCCTTGAGGTTCAAGATGATGTCGGTGACATCTTCGCGAACTCCGTCAACGGACGAAAATTCGTGCAAAACATTGTCGATCTGAACGCTGGTGATAGCCGCGCCCTGCAGGCTCGACATCAACACGCGACGCAGCGCGTTGCCCAATGTCAGACCAAAACCGCGCTCAAGCGGTTCGGCAACAACAGTGGCTTTGCGTGCAGGATCATTGCCTGGCTTGATTTCAAGCTGGGCGGGCTTGATCAGTTCGGCCCAATTCTTATGGATCATGCAAGTCCCTCCATACCAGCCTGGTCCCCATGTCCAAAAGGTCCAGACGCCCGAGGTTTCAAAACGGCATATTGGGGCCGGGTAAAAACCAGGCCCCAATATAGAATATTCGAATTATACGCGGCGGCGCTTTGGTGGGCGGCAGCCGTTGTGCGCGATTGGGGTCACATCACGGATCGAAGTGATGTTGAAGCCAACTGCAGCCAGAGCGCGCAGAGCCGATTCACGACCCGAACCTGGGCCCTGAACTTCGACTTCCAGAGTTTTAACACCGTGTTCCTGCGCTTTTTTGCCTGCATCTTCTGCGGCCAGCTGAGCAGCGTAAGGAGTCGATTTGCGCGACCCTTTAAAGCCCATGGTGCCAGCGGAGGACCAGGAAATTGCGTTGCCCTGAACGTCAGAGATCAGGATTTTGGTGTTGTTGAAGGTCGAGTTCACATGCGCAACGCCAGCTGCGATGTTCTTGGAGACCTTTTTCTTGCCGCCACGGCGGGTATCACGTGCCATTGGTCTGTGTCTCCCTTACTTCTTCTTGCCTGCGATGGCCTTTGCAGGGCCTTTGCGGGTACGAGCGTTGGTGTGTGTACGCTGACCGCGTACCGGGAGGTTACGACGATGGCGCAGACCGCGGTAGCAGCCCAGATCCATCAGACGCTTGACGTTCATGGTCACTTCGCGGCGCAGGTCACCTTCTACGGTGTAGTTGGCGTCGATGTGCTCACGAATGGCCAGAACTTCTGCATCAGACAGCTCGTTCACACGACGGGTCGCGTCGATGCCAACGGCTTCGATGATGGCAGCAGCGGAGGTGTGGCCGATACCTGTGATATATGTGAGCGCGATAGGCACTCGCTTGTTGGTCGGGATGTTAACGCCGGCAATACGTGCCAAGGTGCATCTTCCTTTTCGTTGCGAGCCCGTAGCACCGGGCCCTTTTTTCACAACATGAGGCCCGAGGCATCTGCCGCCGGGCCGTAGCTGATCAGGTGATCTGCGCAGCGGGAGCGACCCACCTTGCATATGTGATTCTCTGTAAGAGATAGCGGTGCGTATGAGGATTTTACGACCGGGTCAAGCACCTATTCGCACTTTCCAAGCAAACCCAGGTTTCTGGGTCTCAAAACCCCTTTGGCAACCAGGCGGAAACCGAGGCTTTCCCATCCAGAAAAGGGAGACTTGGGCAGGCGCGTAATTCGAAAAGTCTCCCCTTCAACGCAAAACTCAATGAATTGGCATTTTGCTGCTTTAACCGCGCCTTTCCAAATCGCATGACTTTTTACGAATGTAGTCCTATATATGATTCAATCTAAAAGAGAGGTCCACGTATTAAGTAAGTTATTTCTGCACCGCCGAGATCAAAGGGTAAATGCTGAATGCTTTTTCAAACAATGTATATTAGCCGTTCCATCCATCCGCAGGGCCATTTGTCCGATTTGGAAATCATGGAGATTGCTACGCAGACCAATCAGGGTATTGGCATTACGGGTGTCTTGTTGCGTGACAAGCAGCGTTTTCTGCAGATCGTCGAGGGCGACAAGGCTCAGATCGAAACTCTGCTGGACAAAATTCAAAGCGACCAGCGCCACTATGACGTTCAGGTCTTGTTCAGCCGAAAGCTCACCCAGCGCAATTTCGAGGATTGGGCAATGGCCTATGCCGAAATCGAACCCGGTGTGTTTGACCAGTTCACGGAACTGAAATTCTCCGATCAACTTGTTCTCGAAGACGGGCTATCCAGAATTCGACAGCACCTGCCCGCCACGCAATAAAAAAGCCCGCTCAAAGCGGGCTTTTTTTGTATCTGTTCAAGCGAGCCTTAGGTGTCCAACTTTTCAGCAATTTGCTTGCGCACGTCTTCCATGGACCGCATGCCCTCAACACGGGCATAGGTGCCTTTGGCATAGTAGTAACCAACCAAGGGCGAGGTCATCTTGAAATAGGCCATCAGACGGGTGCGCAGCGACTCTTCGTTGTCATCTGCACGTACTGGCTGACCTGCGGCCTTGGCATCCGCTGCACGTTTCAGAATACGTCCAACCAGGGCGTCTTCGTCGACACGCAATTCGATGACAGCATCCAGGCTCTTACCCATTTCCTCAAGCAACTCACCCAGGGCGTCCGCTTGTTTCAATGTGCGCGGGAAACCGTCAAAGATGAAACCCGGCGCATCGGTGTTTTCCAGCTTTTCCCGGATCAGACCAATCACGATCTCATCGGTGACCAACTCACCACGATCCATGACTTCAGCCACGCGCTTGCCCATTTCGGTGCCGCTGCTCTTGGCCTCGCGCAGCATGTCACCAGTTGACAGCTGCACCATGCCACGATCTTCGACCAGGTATTGCGCTTGTGTTCCTTTACCCGCGCCTGGCGGCCCCAAAAGAATAATGTTCATCGACGTGCAGGTCCCTTCCGCTTACGGGCCTTACCTTTACCGCGTAGCTGCGATTTTTGGATAAGACCTTCGTATTGATGTGCTAGCAAATGAGACTGCACTTGTTGAATGGTGTCCATTGTCACACTTACGACAATAAGTACCGAAGTTCCGCCAAAGTAGAACGGAATTGCGAATTGGGCGCGCAGGATCTCTGGCAGCAGGCAGACGGCGGTCAGATAGAGCGAGCCCAGAACCAACAGGCGATTCACCACATATTCCAGGTATTTCGCGGTATTTGGCCCTGGCTTGATACCCGGAACAAAACCACCCTGATTCTTCAGGTTGTCCGACACGTCATCGGGTTTGAAGGAAACGTTGAACGTGTAGAAATACGCGAAAAAGATGATCATCGCGGCGAAGAAGGCCAGATACAGCGGCTGACCCGGCCCGAAATAGGCCAGAATCGTCGACATGATCGGCCCTGTATCATTGCCCGAGAAGGTGCTGATCGTCACCGGCAAGAGCAGCAATGAGCTGGCAAAGATCGCCGGGATAACGCCCGCAGGGTTCACCTTCAGCGGCAGGTGGCTGTTTTGCGCTTCGGTCATCTTCATCCCGACCTGACGGCGCGGATATTGAATGGTGATCTTGCGAAGCGCCCGCTCCATAAAGACCACGAAGGCGATCACAGCCACAACCATCACCATGACGCCAACCGTCACAGCCGGGCTGATGGCACCGGACTGACCCGAGGCAAAGAACTGCGCCAAAGCGGCGGGGACTTCGGCGATGATGCCGACAAAGATGATCAGCGAAATACCGTTGCCGATGCCGCGTGCGGTGATCTGCTCACCCAGCCACATCAGGAACATGGTGCCGCCCACAAGGGTGATCACACAAGCGGCCTGGAAATACAGGCCTGGATTGGTGGCCAGATCGCCAGCCTCAAGGCTTTTGGCAAGGCCATAGGCCTGGAAGGTCGCCAGCAAAACCGTACCGTAACGGGTGTACTGGTTGATCTTCTTGCGCCCTTGTTCGCCCTCTTTCTTCAGCTGTTCCAGCGCCGGCACCATGGCCGTCAACAACTGAACGATGATCGAGGCCGAGATATAGGGCATGATGCCAAGGGCAAAGATGCCCATTCGGCCCAAGGCCCCCCCGGTGAACATCGACACAATACCTGCGATCCCCTGCCCGGCTTCATCGACGAATTCCTGCAAGGCCGCGCCATCGATTCCCGGAACGGGAATAAAGGTGCCCAAGCGGTAAACAATCAAAAGACCAAGGGTAAAGAGGATGCGATTGCGCAGGTCGGTTGCTTTGCCCAGTGCCGCCCAGCTTGTATTGGCGGCCATTTGCTCTGCTGCAGATACCATGCGGATCTCTCTGTTAAGCAAACGCCGCCCTGAGCGTCTTCCGGCTCGGGCGGCGTTGATGGAAAACTAAAAAGGTATGTAAGCGGCCAAAGCGCCGCTCACAAGGCGTTTATTCCGCCGCTGCCGCATTCGTGACAGTCAGTGCGCCGCCTTTTGCCTCAACCGCCGCAACTGCAGACTTGGAAGCACCGGTGACTGCGATGGTCAGCGCGCCAGTTACGTCGCCTTTGGCCAGAACGCGGATACCGTCGAGCTTACGACGCACCAGACCGGAGGCAATCAGGCTGTCCTCAGTGATTGCGCCAGCTTCCAGCTTGCCTGCGTCAACGAATTTCTGGATCAGGCCCAGGTTAACAACAGCATATGCCTTGCGGTTTGGCTTGTTAAAGCCACGCTTAGGCAGACGCTGGTACAAAGGCATTTGGCCGCCTTCGTAGCCATTGATGGCCACACCCGAGCGCGATTTCTGACCTTTGATACCACGGCCACCGGTCTTACCTTTGCCGGAACCCGGGCCACGGCCAATGCGTTTCTTACGCTGGGTTGCGCCTTCGTTGTCGCGCAGTTCATGCAATTTCATGTCGCTTCTCCTTAGCCGGAACCTTCCCCGAAGCGATCTTGGGAAGAACACGGCGTTTCTTGATTGTTGTTCGTGCCAATGCAGCACTGATTCTGTGCGGCCTCAGGCCACCGGGCGCGTATAAACGCCAGATGCCGCCCGCGCAAGTCTTACATGGTAAGCCCGGCGCCAGACGGCATCTGTTTTGCTAGGCCGACGGCTTAGCGGTTCTGCTCGGCATTCAAATACTCGGTCCAAGACGGGCACGGGCCCTTATTCCAGGTTGCGCGGAGGGACGCAAAAAAGGCCCGGATGCGTGTCATGGTCGTCTTCCTATTCGTAAAGGCTCTGGATCAGAGCTTGGCTGCTGCATCTGCAGCAATGTTGTGGAAATCTGCGCGGCTCAGGCCCAGATCGTTGAGTTCGCGATCGTTCAAAGCGGACAGCTCGGTGAACACGCGGTTATAGGCGGCGCGGCGCTGCATCATGTCCTGAACGGAAGCGATCAGAGTGCGAACAGCGGCGAATGGTGCAAAAGTTGCGGGGGTTTGGGCGATATGTGCCATTGTATTGGGTCCTTTCGAGGGGCTCGGGCGTATTCCCGGAGCACTGGTTTCAATCTCATTTCCTCTCCCACCCCCGATATAAAAGAAGTGTTTCGCGCTAACAATTTCAGAAAAGTTGACCCCGCCATGCATTTTCTGCAACGCAGAAAATGTGTACTGGCTATGTCTCCCTGCTGTAACCCCGACACTCAGGCTAACTCTTTGAGAGCTTCCCCAAGCCTGGCTTTTAATTCGCGGGTGCCTCTCTCAAGCTGCTCGAAACCATTTTTGAGCGAGTTGCATTGCTCCTGATCCACATCTGCCCATTTTTTGAACTCTCCAGTCTGCTCGCGAAGTTCCCGAAACACATCCTTTAGGCATTGGTGGCCCCGGTAGTATTCTAGGAGATGTGGCTCGATGGCTCCAAAGTACCCTCGAATTATGTATTTAAGCTCCGCCATTTCACTACCTGGGTGCCGGGGAGCGTTAAACCACTCGTGAGGCTTGGGGCGATCGAGCGTTTTCAACCAATCGATACGATCTGAATGGGAGTCATAGATTTCTTGAGAAAGGAGAAATGCCCTTTCTAGCTTTTCGGATCTTTTCCGGCGCTTTTCTGCCTTTCCAGACAAGTAACGGATGAAAAGGGCGATGCCGCCGGCCAGACCACCGCCGATTATTGTTCCCAAAAAGCGCAAAAGTTCCGGTTCCAAGCTGCGAGCCTCTTCTGCAAGAAAAAATCTCTTTCTTCCAAAGTATATTTCACAACTCTTTCAAATAGGACAGTCGAGACTTAAACCAGCTTATCCTGAAGACCCGTCGCAATTGGCGACAACTCCCCACGCGCAATGGGCGCGACCAGAACAAACAGCCATTCGCCGTCCTGCCAGCGTACCACCGTCTCATCCTGCTCGGTATCATAGAGCTGCACTGACTGACCGGCCTCGTCCAGTTTGGTCATGAACAAGGTCATGCGCTGGCCTTGTGCGTTCTCATACATGTATTGCGCTGCGGCACGATCCTGAAAGGGCAGCATCCGGCCACCAACAAAGACCATGCCGTGATCGGTCAATTGAGGGACCGTCATTTCACGGCCCATACGTTTGCTCAGCCAGGTTTGCAGATGTTCGGTTTCGTTGGCCGCGACCTCAACCGCATGGCGATTCTCCGCGGTGAACATGCGATGCGCGGCCCAGGCGTCAAACACCGCTTGCTGCTCCAATGCGCTTGCTTGATTGCGCCATTCGCCAAATCCAAACCCGCCAGCAGCGCCAAAGGCAACCAACGCCAAAGCGGCGGCCATCTGCATCCAAGGGGGCTGAACACGCCGCGACGTGTTTGACACCATCAGGCTTTCCAAATGATCCTTCGACGGGGTCGGCACCATATCCCGCAGGGCCTCTTCTGTATCCGCCCAAGCCATAGCCATCTCCGCCAGTTCGGGATTGTTTTCCAGATCAACCTCAAATTCGCGGCTTTCTTCGGGCGTCATTTCACCGTCGAGATAGGCGCTGAGCCGCTCTTGATCATTTTCAAATCTGCTCATTTGACGCTCCTCAACTCTGGTTTCCTATGCTCGCGCACCTCACTTAAGCTCGCCCGCGCTCTGGCAACACGTGACAAAACTGTTCCAATTGGAACCCCCAGCACGTCTGACACCTCAGCATAGCTCAGCCCACCAAAAGCAACGAGCTGCAAGGCCTGCCTCTGCCCCTCTGGCAAGGAGTGCAACCGCTGTACAACCTCACGCAACTTGGCCCGGTCTTCCCATCGCGTATCCTCGGCCCCGCCGACATAATCCTCGACAAAGGCCACTTCGGCCACCTGCGCCCGGTACCTGTCGCGAAACAGGTTCAGAAGGATCGTCATCAGCCAAGGCTTTAAGCCCCGTGTCGAATCCCACTGCGACTTCTTGCGCAACGCGCGTTCGACACAATCCTGAACCAGGTCATCCGCCCGATAGCTATCCCGCGTCAGGGAGTAGGCATAGCGCCAAAGATGGGGCAGTGAGTCTTTCAGCTGAGTTTGAAATCGCGACATTTGCAAATGCACCTTTGGGTCAAAGCGGCCGACCCCAGGAGGTTTGGGATCGGCGGAACAGGTGCGCCCTACTAGGACAAGGGGGGTTTACGGGCGCGCAATATGCCAAACACCTTTGACACCATCCCCGGTGATGTCACCAGGTTTCTTGTCTTTGACCCACAGATAAAGTGGCTGATCGTTATACGCGACCTGCAGCGAACCGTTCTTGCGTGTGATCGTGGTGAAGCCATCACCAAGTTTCGCGTCGCTTTTCACCAACAGCGGTGGCCAGGCTTTGGCACATTGGCCATAGCAATTGGATTGCCCGGCCTTGTCTTTGTCGAATGTATACAGGGTCATGTCATGACCGTCGGTCAAAAAGCCCGCATCAGAGGTTTTGACCATGCCGGAATGGCCATCGGCGAACGCAGCGGTTGCGGCAACGGTCAGAGCGGCGGCGAGTGTTAAAAAGCGTGTCATGTTGTCTCCATCAATGTCCCCTGCAACATGCAGGTACAAAAGATACGGATGGCAGACGGGTTTATTCCCTCGGATGTGAAAAAAGTCTTGAAACGTCAGCAACAGCCCCATAAGCGACTGACAAAACGCGCATTAATCCAAACCATACCGGCAAAAAAGAACACCCGCTGGATCTCTCCAACGGGTGTGTCTTGTCTCAACCAAATTCCATTGATGGAATTTGCAAATTCCGTGAACGGAATTTAGTCGCGCTCTTCCACGATCTCGACCAGATGCGGGATCTTGCGGATCATGCCGCGAACCGAAGGTGTATCTTCCAGCTCACGGGTGCGGTTCATTTTGTTCAGACCCAGACCGATCAGGGTCTGGCGCTGAATGGCAGGGCGACGGATCGGGGAACCGATCTGCTTTACAACGATGGTCTTGGCCATGGATTAAGCCTCCTCGGTTGCAGCTTCTGCTGCAGGTGCTTCGTCACGCTTGGGCAGGATGTCAGCAACCTTTTTACCACGACGCTGAGCGACGTTGCGAGGCGACTGTTCTTTGCTCAGCCCGTTCAGGGTGGCGCGGATCATGTTGTAAGGGTTCTGCGAACCGATCGACTTGGCGACAACGTCCTGTACGCCCAGCATTTCGAACACAGCACGCATCGGACCACCGGCGATGATACCAGTACCGGTTGGCGCGGTGCGCATAACCACTTTACCGGCACCGTGACGGCCTTCGATGTCGTGGTGCAGGGTGCGGCCCTCTTTCAGAGGCACGCGCATCATCTGACGCTTGGCCTGCTCGGTCGCCTTGCGGATCGCCTCAGGCACCTCTTTGGCTTTACCTTTGCCAAAGCCAACGCGGCCTTTTTGGTCGCCAACAACAACCAGAGCGGCGAAGCCAAAGCGCTTACCACCTTTTACGGTTTTGGAAACGCGGTTGATCGCAACCAAGCGATCTGCAAATTCCGGTGTCTCATCACGATCACGGCCTTTGCCGCGACGGTTTTCACGTTCTGCCATGTGGCATCCCTTTATTCATATGGCGCTCTGGAAATCCAAAACCGCCGATTTTCTCAACCCAAGTGAACCGCGCGCGGCCCCCGGATCATCGAGACGTTTCCGTCTGCAAAATAAGGTGGGGAAGATCCCCACCCTACATCTCTTTGGGTAGGGTGGGGTTTGACCCCACCCGTCCCTTAGATCTTGAGGCCACCTTCACGCGCAGCGTCGGCCAGAGCCTTCACTTTGCCGTGGAACAGGAAGCCACCGCGGTCGAAGTACGCTTCTTCGACGCCAGCCGCTTTCGCGCGCTCGGCAATCGCAGAACCTACTTTGGTTGCGGCTTCGATGTTGTTCTTGCCCACAACACCCAGCGCTGGCTCGAGGGTCGAAGCAGCGGCCAAAGTGCGGCCGGCTACGTCGTCGATCAGCTGAACAGAGATGTTCTTGTTGGAGCGGTGAACCGAAAGGCGAACGCGACCCGCGTTGACCTTGCGAAGTTTGTTCCGAACGCGCAGGCGGCGTTTCTGAAACAGAACTCGTTTGCTGTTTGCCATATCCTGGTGTCCTTACTTCTTCTTGCCTTCTTTTTGGAAGATGTATTCGCCTTTGTAGCGGATACCCTTCCCTTTATAGGGCTCGGGGCGGCGCCAGTCGCGGATCTTGGCAGCCGTTTCACCCACAACCTGCTTTTCGTGACCTTCGATCACGATTTCAGTTGGTTTTGGGCAAGCGATGGTGATGCCTTCCGGGATGTCAAAATCGACATCATGGGAGTAACCGAGGTTCAGCTTCAGGACCTTGCCCTGAACAGCTGCACGGTAACCAACGCCGTGGATTTCGAGCTCTTTCTTGAAGGTGTTCTGAACACCGTGCACCATGTTTGCAACGATGGTGCGGGACATGCCCCATTGCTGACGCGCGCGCTTGGATTTGCCGCGTGGGTCAACTTTGACAACATTGTCCTCGACAGTGATCGTCACATCGTCAGTCGCGGTAAAGCTCTGGGTGCCTTTCGGGCCCTTCACTTCGATGGACTGACCAGAGACAGATGCCGACACGCCGGAGGGCAGCTCAACTGGTTTCTTACCAATACGAGACATATTCAGCCCTCCTTAGAAGACGGTGCAAAGCACTTCGCCGCCAACATTCTGGCTGCGAGCGTTTGCGTCCGACATCACACCTTTGGGTGTGGAGACAATCGAAACACCCAGGCCCTGACGAACCTGTGGGATTTCCTTGACGCCCATATAGACGCGACGACCGGGCTTAGAGACCCGCTTCAGTTCGCGAATAACAGGTTCGCCGTCGAAGTATTTCAGGCTGATTTCGAAGGTCGGGTGACCTGCGGAATCGGTGCCACCTTCGTAGCCACGGATGTAACCTTCGTCGGCCAGCACGTCCAGAACACGGGCACGCTGTTTCGACGCTGGGGTCATTACGGTGGATTTACCGCGCATCTGCGAGTTGCGGATACGGGTGAGCATATCGCCGATAGGATCGTTCATATCTTACTCTCCCTTACCAGCTGGATTTAACCATACCGGGCAGCATACCGGTCGAACCGAGTTCGCGCAGAGCGATACGGCTGATTTTCAGCTTGCGGTAATAGGCGTGTGGACGGCCGGTCAGCTGGCAACGGTTGTGCAAGCGGGTCGGCGACGAGTTGCGAGGCAGCTTTGCCAGTTTCAGACGCGCTTTGAAACGCTCTTCCATCGGCTTGCTTTCGTCGTTCGCGATTTCTTTCAGCTCTGCGCGCTTGGCGGCATAACGAGCCACCAGACGCTCACGCTTTTTCTCGCGTTCGATCATGGATTTCTTGGCCATGTCTATGCTTCCCCTTACGCGTTGAACGGCATGTTGAAATGCTTCAACAGCGCTTTGCCCTGCGCGTCGGCGGTGTGCTCGCCTTGATCCTGCGCAGTGGTGGTGATGATGATGTCCATGCCCCAGACTTCGTCGACTTTGTCGAAATCAATCTCAGGGAAGACGATGTGTTCCTTCAGGCCCATGGCAAAGTTGCCACGACCATCAAACGAAGGCTTCACACCACGGAAGTCACGAATGCGAGGCATCGCGATGGTGATCAGGCGATCCAGGAATTCGAACATACGGTCGCCACGCAGAGTGACTTTGGCACCGATGATCATGCCTTCACGCAGGCGGAACGGCGCGTGGCTGTTCTTGGCCTTGGTGCCGACTGCCTGCTGACCGGCGATCTTTGTCAGATCTTCGATGGCAGATTTGGCTTTCTTGGAGTCACGTACGGCTTCGGCACCACAGCCGATGTTCAGAACGATTTTTTCCAATGCAGGGATCTGCATGTCGTTCTTGTAACCGAATTCCTCTTTCATCGCAGCGCGGATGGTGTCGCGATACTGCGTCTTGAGGCGTGGGGTGTAGTTTTCAGCGTCAAGCATTAGATCACGTCTCCCGTGGTCTTGGCGAAACGAACCTTTTTGCCGTCTTCCATGCGGAAGCCAACGCGGGACGCTTTGCCGTTTGCATCAACGATTGCCAGGTTGGACAGCTGGATCGGCAGCGCCTTTGGCAGGCGGCCACCCTGAGCGGTCTGGCTCTGGCGTGTGTGGCGGATGGCGACATTGACGCCGTCAACGATGGCCTTACCCGCTTTGGGGTCGACCGACGTGATCTCACCGGTCTTGCCCTTGTCCTTACCGGCAAGAACGATGACCTTGTCACCTTTTTTCAGCTTGGCAGCCATCTTACAACACCTCCGGGGCGAGCGAGACGATCTTCATCATGCCTTTTGCACGCAGCTCACGCACAACTGGGCCGAAGATACGGGTGCCGACCGGCTCGTTGCTGTTGTTCAGGATAACAGCAGCGTTGCGGTCAAAGCGGATGGCGGTACCGTCTTCGCGACGGACCTCTTTGGCGGTGCGAACGACGACGGCCTTGCGAACGTCACCCTTTTTCACACGACCACGTGGAATGGCCTCTTTCACCGAGACGACGATGATATCGCCGACCGATGCGTAGCGGCGATGCGAGCCGCCGAGGACCTTGATGCACTGAACTTTCCGGGCACCGGAGTTGTCAGCAACATCCAGATTGGTCTGCATCTGGATCATATGGTTTCTCCCGACCTATGGGGGCTGTTCTCGTTAGCTCCCCCAGGGTTTCGACTAAATGCCGAAAGGCTCTGGCTTAGTCAGCCAGAACCTCCCAACGTTTCGTTTTCGACTTAGGTGCGCATTCGATGATGCGAACGCTATCGCCTACTGCGAACTTTTCCGCCTCATCATGAGCACGGTATTTCTTGGTGCGCTTCACGGTCTTTTGCATGACCGGGTGCTTAAAGCGGCGCTCGACCAGAACGGTAACGGTCTGGGTGTTGGCAGTGGAGGTCACGGTGCCGGTAAGGATACGCTTGGGCATGTGTTACGCCTCCGCTGCAGCAGCTGCTGCTTTTGCATTCAGAATGGTGTTCACGCGCGCAACGTCACGGCGAACCTGACGCATACGGGCGGTGTTTTCGAGCTGACCGGAGGCCTGCTGGAAGCGCAGGTTAAACGCTTCTTTCTTGAGCTGGACGAGCTCTTCCCGGAGTTGATCCGGGGTCTTGTCCATTAGTTCCTTGGCGTTCATCGCCTTTTCCTTTTCCAGTTCACCAGCAGGCCCCGATCAGTTGAGTCCGGGTCACCCAAAGCCTGGTGACGTTTCAGAACAAAAAACAAAACCGGTGCGCGAAAGGCGCACTGATTCCGTTTATTCGTGCATGAGGGCTGCCTATACGCCTCGCAAAAGATTCTGGCAAGGGGGTTTTGGCCGCTATTTGCGCCCGGGCGAAACTTCTTGGAAATTAACCGGTTTTCTCAGGAAAAACGAGCAGATTTGGTGAATTGGCGCGTCCGTGTTACGCTGTCACTCATGCGCTTGGCCGTTCTCATAACCCTCGCGCTGGTCGCATCGCCTTTGGCGGCGCAGGACCAAGCGGAAAAGCCCTGTTTTTGCCGGAGCAGCGACGGGGAAAAGGTGATGCTGGGCGATATCGCCTGCTTGCAGGTTGGATCAACCATGTTCATGGCCCGCTGCTCCATGTCCCTGAACGTTCTGACATGGCGCAAGGTGGCGGATGGCTGTCTGAGCTCGCAGATCAGCACGCCCAAGAAGCTGGTTGCGCTCTAACCCCCTGCCTAGGAATTGTACACATCTCGCGGAATCAAGGCCCTTGGGCCGCCGCGTGATCGCCGTCCCGCCCCCCGGGATGGCGATTTTATTAGCGGCTTGGTGAACACGGAGGTTGGAAGGTGCTTGGCTGGTATCAAGTGGCAGAAACCAGGGTGGGTTCGCCAACCCGCGGTACGACGATCACACGTCTCCGCAAACCGCTCAACGTTATATCCTTACCACTCCGGTGGTGCCATCAAGCGGCAACATCCCTGATGAAAGCTCTCATCCTCACCGTTCACAAAAACCGACGACATCAACCCATAGGCCGCATCAATCATCGTGCTGTGGCAAGTCTCTTTGCGCACGGCAATTAGCACCTCGATGCCGTCGCCCTTAGCGCGCAGCCCGTGATCAGTCAGATGTTCTGAGCCGGTGCGCAACACCCCGGCCACCAACGGATACCCGTCAGGTTCATAATTCTGGCGCAACTCACCCTTGCCGCCTTGGGTAAACCGGATCCCCCAGGGGCTTTCGCTGCCACCGCAATACATATGTGGCCAGTCCGGAAAATTCCCGCCCGGCACCGCCTCAAGGTAGCGCGCATAAAGCCAGCCCTGACCCGCCTCGCCATTATTGACCAAGGCCCATTTGCCGCTCGGGTCGAGCTGCAACACCTCTATATATGTCTCATCATGCGCACGCTCTGCGATGACCGGCGATTTCGACGTGGGCTTGGCCCGCACATTCAGCGTGTCATCCGAGGCCACACCGACAATATTATAAAGAGCGGGAAAATCCTGTGCCGCAGCAGGGCCTGCCAGGCACAGTGCCAAGGTCAAATATCGCAGCATCCGATCAGTTCCCCTGAATGGTGCAGCAGCCCGACAGCACTTCGACGCCATAACCACCAATAATCACCGTCCCCTCAAGACCAAAGAGATCATCCGACATACCGTCGGAACAAATCTCCTTGCTGAAATGGATGGCGATGTTTTCACCCGATCCGCGCCCCAGCATGGCATAGGGTTCCGGGCGGGCGGCAGCAGTGTGCAGGTTGCCCACGACAAAGCCGCGATCCGATCCTTCGGGCGTCGACAACACCGCCTCGCCGCCTTGGGCAATATCGAGTGACCAAAACGGCTCGGTGCCAAAACAGCCGATATTCTGCGCCTCGGGCATCGCCGTGCCATCCTGCATTGTCAGGAATTTCATCGAGGCCCAGCCCGACCCATCGGGCACATTCACGCGCCCCCAGCCATTGTCGATCTCGACCACTTCTATGTCTTGCGCGTTATAGGCCAGCGTTCCGATAATATTGGCCTGCGCCATGGGCCGCGTGCGCACGTTCAGCACATCATCCGAGGCCACTCCGGTGACGTCAAACAGTGCGGGCAGCTCTTCGGCATGCGCCAAGGAGGCGGTGGTCAGCAGGATGGCAAGCGCGCGGGTCAGCATGGGAAACTCCTTGATCAGTTGCCCAAAGCATACCCCAGACGCCCAAAGTCAAAAGTGCGGTATTCCTTACGAGGCCTTAGCGCCGCGCGCTCCACGAGGCAGAGGCATGTTTGCGGGTATAAAACTCGCCCATCAACCCGATCATGATCAGCACCAGCGACAGATAAAGCGCATATTCCGAGCTGGAATTGCGCGGATTGTAATCCAGAAAGGCATAGCCGCGTGACTGATCAATGCAGTGGAACAACGGGTTCCAGTCAAACATGACCAACATATAGGTCGGCAGGGTATTGGCCACGAACATCTTGCCCGAGGCGATCATATTGGCGCGCTGATAGACCGTTGAAATGATCCCGACCGGGGTCGGGAACCAGGGCTTGGCCGCCAGGAACACCATCCCGATCGCCGCGCCTGAAAACCAGGCCAACAGGATCATCGCCAGACAGCCTATCGGATCAAAGATTTCCAGCAGAACACCAGGGGCAAAGGCCACATCATAGACAAACAGGATCGCGACCAGCGACAGGACCTGAATATATAAGGTGCTGATCATGGCCGAAGCGATGGCAATCGCCGTGTTCATCGGCGCGTGCTGCATCATCGGGCTCGCCGGCCCCTCTGACCCGGCCACGGCCCCCAATGTCTTGGAATGGGTCATATACAGGAAGATGCCTGTCATGATGTAAATCATGAAATCGCCCCGCAGCGCCGCGCCGCGTAGCCCGAGGATCATGAACATCACGTAAAACGCCATGACAAAAACGATGGTCTGCAGCATGTTCATGAAAATCGCCATAAAGGCGTTGCCATGGGATTTGCGCACCGCTCTGACCGAATTGTGGTAAATCAATTCGGCGATGTAGATCGCTGACCCCAGACGGGATCTGGGTGATGTCACTTGAAACATACTGCTGCTCCGGTGCCGTGTTGGGTACGGTCCTGCTTGGGGGCCTGATTAATTTGGCATTCTTGCCGTTCTTGTTATTTGCCACCATAAGGCGCAAAGGCTTTCAAATCAATAAACCCGCAACCCGCGCGGGAAGGAGCATATCGTGGACTATTCCGAGCTGACCCAAGTGATCCGCAAACTGGCGCTCGAGGCCGGTGACAAGATCATGGAGATCTACAATGCCGATGACTTTGACGTGAAGGTCAAATCAGATGACAGCCCGGTCACCGAAGCAGACGAAGCCGCCGATGCGTTGATCTCGGCCGGGCTGCGCGCGGCCTTTCCTGACGTGGCCCTTGTGACCGAAGAACAGGCCGACAGCCACGATCTGGATGTCTCGACCTTTCTCATCGTCGATCCGCTGGACGGCACCAAGGAATTCATCAAACGCCGCGGCGATTTCACTGTGAACATCGCTCTGGTCGAAGACGGCACTCCAGTGCGCGGCGTGGTCTATGCCCCCGCCAAAGAGCGGATGTTCTACACCTTGGCGGATGGCTCCACCGTCGAGGAAATGGGCCCGTTCGACAAAGACACAGCGGGCGAGATCAAACCGATCCGCGTCTCTGACCCGGATAACAGCGCCCTGATGCTGGTGGCGTCGAAATCCCATCGCGATCAGGCGACCGAGGATTACATCGCCAAATATGCCACCAAAGATTCCAAAAGCGCTGGCTCGTCGCTGAAATTCTGCCTGGTCGCCACGGGCGAAGCCGATCTTTACCCGCGTGTTGGTCGCACCATGGAATGGGACACCGCCGCCGGTCAGGCGGTTCTGCATGGTGCCGGTGGCAAAGTCGTGCGCTTTGACGATCACACCCCGCTCACCTATGGCAAAGACGGGTTCGCCAACCCGTTCTTTATTGCCTATGCGCCGGGCGTTGAGCTGAAAAAGGCCTGAACCATGGGCGCGCCGGTCAGCGTCATTATCGTCAGCCGGGGGCGCCCCCGCGCACTGCATCGCTGCCTGACCGGCCTTGCCCAACTGGATTACGACCCGTTCGAAATCATCGTGGTTGCCTGCCCCGACGGGCAGGCCATCGCAGCAGCCCATCCGCAAGCAGAACACATCAAACTGATCGGGTTTGATGAGCCCAATATCTCCGCCGCGCGCAATCTGGGCATTGCTCAGGCCGCTGGTGAGATCATCGCCTTTATCGACGATGACGCGGTGCCAGAGCCGCTCTGGCTCCAGCACTTGACCCACCCTTTCAGCGATCCCGACATTTCGGCAACCGGCGGTTATGTCATTGGCCGCAATGGTATTTCCTTCCAATGGACGGCCCGCTCGGTTGATGCCCATGGCGTTGGTCACCCGATTGACCTGACCACCGATGCTCCGCAAACACCCACGCCCCCTGCTGGCCACGCGCTCAAGACCGAAGGCACCAATATGGCCTTTCGCAGCGATGTCCTGCGCGAAATGGGCGGGTTCGACCCCGGTTTTCAGTTTTACCTCGATGAAACCGACCTGAATATGCGCCTTGCCTTGGCCGGTCACAAAACCGCCATCGCGCCGCTTGCGCAGGTGCATCATGGGTTTGAGGAAAGCGATCACCGCCACGGCAACCGCGTCCCAAAGGATCTGACCCAGATCGGGGCCTCGCAACGGTTGTTCCTGCGCAAATATTGCCCCGAGGCTGAACAGGAACCGGCCTGGCACGCCTTTTGCAAAGACCAACGTCTGCGCCTGTTGCGGCTGGTCAAGGGGCGCAAGCTCAAACCCGATGGGTTGGCGGACCTGCTGCACGGCTTGCAAACAGGCGGCGACATGGGTCTGACGCGCGAGATCACGCGCTTGGCCTCGATCCAAACAGCACGCCCACCCTTCACCCCATTCAAGGGCCGCCCGGCCGCCCCGCGCCGCATCTTATCCGGTCGAATCTGGCAAGCCCCTCGCCTGCGACGCGAAGCAGCACAACTGGCCGCCCAAGGCAATATTGTCAGTCTTTACATATTCCTGCCCAGCCCCCGCTATCATACAGTGTCCTTCAAGGAAGATGGCTATTGGGAACAATTTGGCGGCCGATTTGGGCGCAGCACACGCTCACAACCTGTCTGGAAGTATTACCGCCTGTCCGAACGGGTCCGTCAGGAATACGCAAGAACTGCTGCAATCCGTGGTCAAATTTGAGACATATTCATCTGCTAGATATGAATTAAGCAACGAATTGGAAACAATCTTTGGATAATCGAGCTATCGTATCACAATTTGGTGGCTACCGCCGAATCCGCATGCGATAACGCGACTAAAGAAAAACGTCAGGAGCAGACCATGCGTAAGAAGGTCACGAAAGCTATTTTCCCGGTTGCGGGATTGGGTACACGCTTTCTTCCGGCAACCAAATCGGTCCCCAAGGAAATTATGACCCTGGTCGACCGCCCACTGGTGCAATACGCCATCGACGAGGCGCGCGCCGCCGGGATCAAGGAATTCATCTTTGTGACATCGCGCGGCAAGGGCGCGCTCGAAGATTACTTTGACCACGCGCCACAGCTGGAACAAGAGCTGCGCAAAAAGGGCAAGGATGATCTTCTCAACACCCTGAAAAGCACCAATATGGACTCGGGCGAGATTGCCTATATCCGCCAGCACCGCGCCCTTGGTCTGGGCCACGCGGTCTGGTGCGCCCGCCGCCTGATCCATAATGAACCCTTTGCCGTCATGCTGCCTGATGACGTGATCGCAGCCGAAAAACCCTGCTTGCAGCAGATGGTTGAGGCCTATGAGGAAACCGGCGGCAATATGGTCGCCGCGATGGAGGTGCCGGCGCATAAAACCTCCAGCTATGGTGTTCTTGATGTCGAAGAGGACATGGGCAGCATGGTCAAGGTCAAAGGCATGGTTGAAAAACCCAAGGCCGACGAAGCGCCATCCAACCTCGCCGTGATTGGCCGCTATATCCTGTCGCCCGACGTGTTCCGTCACCTGAACCAGATCAAATCCGGTGCCGGTGGTGAGATTCAGCTGACCGATGCCATCGCCCGCGAGATCGAGGATGGTGAGGGCGTCTATGGCTACCGCTTCCGTGGCCAGCGTTTTGACTGCGGTTCCAAAAGCGGCTTCTTGCAGGCCACCGTGGCCTTTGGCCTGTCCCGCGACGATCTGCGCGACGACCTTGAGGGCTACCTGACCGAGGTCATGTCGACCCGGAAAGCCGCAGAATAAGCGAGACTGACGTGTCACATGTACTGGTCACAGGCGGGGCGGGCTATATTGGCAGCCACGCCTGCAAGGCGTTGAAAGCAGCGGGTTTCACCCCCGTCACCTATGACAATCTCAGCACCGGTTGGCAGGATGCGGTGAAATTCGGGCCCTTCGAACAAGGTGACCTGTCTGACCGCGCCCGGCTCGACGCGGTGTTTGCCAAATGGCAGCCCATTGCCGTCATGCATTTCGCCGCGCTCAGCCAGGTGGGCGAGGCGATGGCCAAGCCCGGCCTGTACTGGCGCAACAATGTCGAAGGTTCGTTAACCTTGATCGAGGCGGCCGTTGCCGCGGGCTGTCTTGATTTCGTGTTCTCATCGACCTGCGCCACCTATGGCGAACATGACAATGTCGTGCTGGATGAAAACACCCCGCAGGAACCGCTCAACGCCTATGGCTCCTCCAAATTGGCCGTGGAAAACATCCTGCGCGATTTTGAGGCCGCTTTTGGACTGCGCAGCGTAATCTTTCGCTATTTCAACGTCGCGGGCGGTGACCCGGATGGCGAGGTTGGTGAATTCCACCGCCCCGAGACCCATCTGATCCCTGTGATGCTCGAAGCGGTGGATGGCAAACGCCCGGCCCTGACCGTGCATGGCACCGATTACGACACGCCCGACGGCACTTGCATTCGCGATTACGTGCATGTCTGCGATCTGGTCGACGCCCATGTTCTGGGCCTGCACTGGTTGCAAGAGGGCAAGGGCAGCCGCGTCTTTAACCTCGGCACCGGCAGCGGATTTTCCGTGCGTGAGGTCATTCAATCCGCTGGCACTGTCACCAATCTCCCTGTGCCATGCTCCGACGGGCCCCGCCGTGCCGGTGACGCGACCAAGCTGGTTTCGGGCTCGACCCGCGCCGGAGAAGAGCTGGGCTGGCAGCCCAAGCGCTCGACCATGCAACACATGATCGCCGACGCCTGGCATTGGCACAAGAATGGCCATTACGACGGCTAACCCTCCCGCCCGGCTGCTTGACCTGACACGGTTGATCAGCCGCGCCGGACGCCCCTTTACCGGGGTGGATCGCGTCGAATTTGCCTATCTGGATGCCCTGCTCGAGGCTGGTCCGCTGTATGGGTTGATCCGGTCTTCGCTCGGTTATGTGCTGCTGGATACCTCCGGCTGCCGCCAGCTGCGCGATAAAATCCACGCCAATTCATGGGGTGCCCCCGACCGGCTCAGCACGCTGAAACGCGGCATTGATCCCATCCGAGCCCGCGCGGAATCTGACCTGCGCCGGATGTGCATCGCCCGCTGTCTGCCCCTGCGCCTCAGCCGCATGTTGCGCAAGCATCTGCCGCGTGGCGTGCACTACATCAATACCGGCCATTCCAACCTGAGCGACCGTGTCCTCTCGGCCCTGCGCCTGATCGAGGCGCGGGTGGCGGTGATGATCCATGACACGATCCCGCTGGATTTCCAGGACTATCAACGCCCCGAAACCATTGCCCCTTTCGCGCATTTCCTGACCCGCGCCTGCACCCATGCGGACCTGATCCTGTGCAACTCACACCAGACGGAACAAGACATTGCCCGCCATGCCCCTGGCCCGCTGCCCCAAACGCTTGTCGCTCATCTTGGCGTCACCACGCCCACGACCGGCCAAGCGCCCAAGGGCCGATGGACCACCCCCTATTTCGTCGCCCTGGGCACCATAGAACCGCGCAAGAACCATCAGCTTTTGTTAGATATTTGGGTCGAAAACCCGCCCGGCGACCTGCTGATTTGCGGGCAACGCGGCTGGGAAAACCAAAAGGTGTTTGATCAACTCGATGCCAAGCCAGACCGGGTTTACGAGCTCAACACCCTGCCAGATGACCAGCTGTTTGCGCTGCTGAAATCCTCCGCCGGACTGTTGTTTCCCAGCTTTGCCGAAGGCTACGGCCTGCCCCCGATCGAGGCCGCGGCGCTTGGCGTGCCGGTCCTCTGTAACGATTTGCCCATTTACCGTGAAATCCTGGGAAATATTCCCGTTTACGCAGCGGTTTCTGACAGGTATCTTTGGTCAACAAAGATAAAGCAGATGGCTGAGACACATCAATCTGGTTTAGGTGGTACAAAATCGTTCGATCCTCCCTCTTGGGATGAACATTTCAAGACCGTCTTAACCTTGATCTGATAGCTCCCATCTAGAAATTGAGCTGGGGAACCAGCTTGGGTAAGGGCACTTAATTGGGCGCATGGCAGTCATACCGGCTTCGGATTCAGCGCAAGCGCTGGCGCATTCGTGCGTTCCGCAAACGTCGGGAATTGCGCCCTGTTGCCAATCGCACCTCGGACATTGCGCCATCTGACATCCTGCTGTTTTCCACCCAGCGCAATGAGGGCGTGCGCCTGCCATGGTTCCTGAAATACTATCGCGACATGGGGGTGAACCACTTTTTCTTTGTCGACAATGACAGCACAGATGGCTCGCTCGACTATCTCGCCAAACAGCCCGATGTTTCGGTCTGGACCACGCAGGCCAGCTATAAACGCTCGCGCTTCGGGGTGGATTGGCTGAATTGGCTGGCGCTGAAATATGCCCATGATCACTGGGCTTTGACCGTCGACCCGGATGAACTGTTCCTCTATCCCTTCTGCGACACGCGGCCCTTGCGCGCCCTGACCGATTGGCTTGATGCCTCCTCGATCAAAAGCTTCAGCGCCATGTTGCTGGACATGTACCCCAAGGGGCGCATCGACGCACAGCCCTACCGCGCCGGTCAGGACCCGATGGAAATTGCCTCTTGGTTCGACAGTGGCAATTACACCGTTCAAAAGAACCCGCAATTCGGCAATCTCTGGATCCAGGGGGGGCCGCGCGCGCGCATGTTCTTTCAGGACAAGCCCGAGCTGGCCCCGGCCCTGAACAAAATCCCGCTGGTGAAATGGAACCGCCAATACGCCTATGTCAGCTCGACCCATAACCTGCTGCCACGTGGGTTGAACCAGGTCTATGATGAATGGGGCGGTGAAAAGGCCAGCGGCATCCTGCTCCATACCAAATTCCTCGACACCTTTGCCGCCAAGGCTGAGGAAGAGCTGAAGCGCAATCAGCATTACGGGGCCAGCCGCGAATATATCGCCTATGCCGAGGGCGTGCGCGACAATCCCGATCTGTGGTGCAAATGGTCGGAAAAATACATCAACTGGCGCCAGCTTGAGATTTTGGGCCTGATGTCCAAGGGGAACTGGGCATGAGCGTCGGGATTGTCATGCTGGTGCATACCGCACTGGATCGCGCCGAAGAGGTCGCCCGCCATTGGACACGCGGCGGCTGCCCGGTTGTGATCCATGTGGACAAGATCGTGTCGAACCAGACCTATGAGGCGTTTCAAAACCGCCTGTCTGACGACCCCATGGTGTTGTTCTCCAAACGTCACCGCTGTGAATGGGGCACATGGGGTCTGGTCGCTGCGTCGCAGGATGCCTCTGAGCTGCTGCTTGAGAAATTCCAGGAGGTGCGGCATGTCTACCTCTCCTCCGGCTCTTGCCTTCCGCTGCGCCCGGTCGAAGAGCTGGTCGATTACCTCGCCCAACGCCCCCGCACCGATTTCATCGAAAGCGCCACCACCGCCGATGTGCCCTGGACCGTGGGCGGGCTGGATCAGGAACGCTTTACCATGCGGTTTCCGTTCAGCTGGCGCAACAACCGCTATCTCTTTGACAAGCTTGTAGAAATTCAACGCCTTATCGGTTACCGCCGCCGCATTCCGCACGGGTTGGTACCCCATATGGGCAGCCAATGGTGGTGCCTGACCCGCCAGACCCTGACCGCGATCCTGCAGGATCCGGAACGCGCGCGGTTTGACCAGTATTTCCGCCATGTCTGGATCCCGGATGAGAGCTATTTCCAGACCCTGGCGCGGCTTTATTCCACCAATATCGAAAGCCGCTCTTTGACCCTGTCCAAGTTCGACTTTCAGGGCAAACCACATATTTTCTACGACGATCACCTGCAATTGCTGCGCCGATCCGACTGTTTTGTGGCGCGCAAGATCTGGCCACATGCCGGGCGGCTTTATGATGCGTTTCTGACCGATCCCAACCGCGCCATGTCGCAGCAGGAGCCCAATCCGGGCAAGATTGACCGCATCTTTGCCAAGGCGGTTGATCGCCGGACCCGTGGCCGCCCTGGCCTGTTCATGCAAAGCCGCTTTCCCAATCATGGCTGGGAAAACGGCGTGACCGCCGGGCGCTATTCGGTGTTTCAGGGCTTTACCGAGCTGTTTCACGATTTCGAAAACTGGCTCAGCCGCGCCACCGGTGCGCAGGTGCATGGCCATCTTTATGGCCCCGACCGGGCTGAATTTTCCGGCGGGCAAAACGTGATCAACGGCGCACTCAGCGACAATGCCAATTTGCGCGACGCCAATCCGCGCGCCTTTCTGACCAACCTGCTTTGGAACACCCGCGGCGAACGCCAATGTTTCCAATATGGCCCCCATGACAACCCCAAGATAAATTGGCACATGTCGCGCGATCCCAATGCGCAAATCAGCGTGATTTCAGGGGCTTGGGCCGTTCCTCTGTTCAAATCGAACAAGAATTTCGCCGAAATCCGGGCCGAGGCAGCGGCGCTGCAAAAGATCGAAAGCAAGATGCTGGATGAACTGCGCAACCCCGATGTCAAAGCCCGCGTGCGCATCTGGACCATGGCCGAATTTATCGAGGCCCCTATGGAACCGCTGCAGGTGATCATCGACGAAATCGGCCAGAAAAGCTTGCGGCGTTTGGCCGAAGCCCCACGTCTTGAGGATCTGTCCGGCTTTGGCCAGTTCCTGCAAAACCTGAAAAACCAGGGGATGCACCCCTATCTCATGGGCGATTTCCCCGTCGATCCCGCGCCGCGCAACCTGCCCGGCGGTCACCGCAAACCTTACCTGATCAAGAAATAGGCCCGTTGAATGTCTGACCGTTTCGACTGTTTTGTCGTTTTTGCCGAAATGCGCACCGGGTCCAATTTTCTCGAGGCCAATCTCAACGCGTTTGACGGCGTCACCTGCCATGGTGAGGCGTTCAACCCGCATTTCATCGGCTATCCCAATTCCGAAGACATCCTTGGAATTACCCAATCCGAACGCGACGTCGATCCGACCCGCCTTTTGGGGCAAATCCGCAAGGCGACCATGGGCGGGATTGGCGGGTTTCGCTTTTTCCATGACCATGATCCGCGGGTTTTGGAGCATCTGCTGCATGATCCCAAAATCGGGAAAATCATCCTGACAAGGAACCCGGTAGACAGCTATGTGAGTTGGAAAATCGCCCAATCCACCGGTCAGTGGAAGCTGACCAACGTCAAAAAGCGCAAAGATGGGCAGGCACAATTCAACGCCGCCGAGTTTGAACAGCATCTTGCCGACCTGCAGGAGTTTCAGGTCAAGATTATGAATACGCTGCAAAAAACCGCACAGACCGCGTTTTATGTCGCCTACGAAGACCTGCAGGATGTTGAGATCATGAATGGCCTCGCGCGTTGGCTTGGGGCGTCTTCGCAGCTCGACAGCCTCAACACCGCGCTCAAACGTCAAAACCCGCAGCCCATTTCCGAGAAAGTTAAAAATTTCGACGAAATGGAGGGATCTCTGGCGCGGCTTGATCGCTTTAACCTGACCCGCACCCCGAATTTCGAACCTCGGCGCGGGCCGGTTGTGCCCTCTTACCTTGCCGCGGCCAAGACGCCCTTGCTTTACATGCCGATCCGATCCGGCCCCGAGACGGCGGTACAGCAGTGGTTTTGTGCGCTTGATGGGGTTGAACCGCAGGATTTGATTGGCAAATTCAAACAAAACACCCTACGCGCCTGGAAACGCGAACGCCCCGGCCATCGCAGTTTCACCGTGATCCGCCACCCGCTGGCCCGCGCGCATGAGGCGTTTTGCACCAAGATCCTGACCACCGAAAAGGGCAGCTTTGCCGGGATCCGCCGCACCCTGCGTCGCGCCCATAACCTGCCCATCCCCGAGGGCGAGCCCGATGCCAGCTACACGCTGGAAAATCACCGCGAGGCCTTTACCGCCTATCTGGCTTGGGTCAAGGCCAACCTGTTGGGGCAGACCGCCGTGCGGGTCGACGGGCATTGGGCCACGCAGGCGCAATGCATTCAGGGCATGTCAGAATTCACCCTGCCCGACATGATCATCCGCGAGGATGAAATGGCGCTTTACCTGCCCGCTCTTGCGATGCAAGTCGGGCACCCTGCCCCGGCAGAACCGGCCAGCCTGCCGACCAAAGCACCCTATGCGCTGGCGCAGATCTATGATGACCAGATTGAATCGCTGGCGCGCGAGGCATACCAGCGTGACTATCTCATGTTTGGATTTGATAACTGGGCCTAAGGCCCCATGGTCCAAAATCAGGGCCAAAGATCCGCGGCTATAAGATCAGGCCGCTTTGACCACTTCTGCTTCGGTCAGAATGGTGTGCAGCGTGCCCGTATCGAGATTGGCACGCAGTTTTGCGCACAGGCTTGCTTCGCGCAGGTTGCGCGACACCAAGGCCAGCGCCTTGAGATGTTCCACCCCCGCATCCTGCGGCGCAAACAGGGCAAAGACCAGATCAACGGGCTGACGATCGACGGAATCGAAATCTACTGGCTTTTCCAGCACCAGAAACGCGCCGACAACCGATTGCAGGCCCGGCAGGCGGGCATGTGGCAAGGCAACGCCCTGCCCCACACCGGTTGGTCCCAGCGTTTCGCGCTCCATCAATGCTTCGACGACCTCTTGGCACGGCAAATCATAGGCCGAAGCAGCCAGATCGGCCACTTCGTGCATCAACCGTTTCTTACTTGAAGCCGAGGAGAGAATCTTCACGGCTTCAGGTTTGATGAGATCAACGAATTTCATTATCTACCTGTATTTGAGCGCTCGCGCGGCAGTTAGGCCTTATGGATCGATCCAGCCAATATTGCCATCTTCGCGTCGATAAACGACGTTCACGCCATCCTTCTTTTCATTACGGAACACAAGAACCGGAGCCCCGGCCAATTCCATCTGCATCACGGCTTCGCCCACGGTCAGGGATGGGATCTTGGTCTCCATCTCGGCCACGATAATGGGCTGCAGCGATTCCGGTTCCTGTTCTTCCGATTCCGGACCACTGGCGAGGATATACGAGGCCCCTTCGGAAATTTCAACGGGTTCCGTCCGGTCCTTGTGGTGGTCCTTCAACCGGCGCTTGTAGCGCCTCAGCTGTTTGTCTAATTTTTCACCGCATTCATCAAATGCTGCGTAAATTTCGGTCGCATGTGCCTTGGCAGCGGCGGTCAGGCCGGTCGACAAATGCACAGTGGTTTCACATACAAATTCATGCCCGCTTTTGGAGAAGGTGATATTCGCGTCCGTCGGGCGTTGGTGGTATTTTTGAAGCACGGCTCCCAGTTCGTCTTTCACATGGGTTTGCAAGGCTTCGCCAATATCAATGTGCATTCCCGTGATCTGATAGCGCATGTTACATCCTTTTTGTTTTTGGCCCTCACGACAAAACCCAGGCCGGGGCCTGTGCTTCGTTTGCGGGCTGTTCAGGAAAGACACCTGGTTGCGGCTTGTCATAACCGCTCCCCAAAATCGGAGAGGGTGTGAACAAGGATGCAGCAAACCAAAATGCCATGCCCTATTTGACGGCGGAAATGGGACCGGAGTCAATGATCGGGATCAAACAAAGTGACCCGAACGTAAAACAAAATGCTGAAAACACGGTTAGCACCGATCAACCAATGCGAAAGTTGTCGCCAAGGTAAACGCGGCGGACATTCTCGTTGCGCACTACCTCTTCGGGGGTGCCCGACATCAGGACCTGACCGTCATGCAGAATGTAGGCCCGGTCCACGATCTCCAGTGTTTCACGTACATTGTGGTCGGTGATCAACACACCCAATCCGCGCGTCTTGAGGTCGGCCACAAGGTGGCGAATATCCCCAACGCTGATCGGGTCAACCCCGGCAAAGGGTTCATCCAAAAGCAGGTATTTCGGGTCTGCCGCCAGACAACGGGCAATCTCAACCCGGCGGCGCTCACCACCGGATAGGGCCAAGGCAGGCGCGCGGCGCAGATGTTCGATGGAAAACTCGCCCAGCAATTCTTCCAGCCGCTCGCGGCGACGATGGCGATCCTTTTCGGCAATGTCCAGCACTGCGCCGATATTGTCCTCAACCGACAGCCCACGGAAAATCGACATCTCCTGCGGCAGGTATCCAATCCCCATCCGGGCGCGGCGATACATCGGCAGATAAGTCGCATCCTTGCCGTCGATCATCACCTGACCGCCCTCAGGATTGACCAAACCGGCGATGGCATAGAAGGACGTCGTTTTGCCCGACCCGTTTGGCCCCAGCAAGGCAACCGCCTCACCCCGGTTCAAACGCAAAGACACATCGCGGATCACGACCCGTTTGGCATAGCTTTTGCGCAGATGTTCAATAACGAGGCCGGCATCGCCCTCGGTCACGGTCAGTTTTGGATTAGCCATTATTGACCGTCCTGGTTCAGAACCGTTTTGACCCGACCAGACAGTTGCGCGGTGCCGCTTTCCAGGTTCACGGTCATCTTTTGCGATGTCAGCGCGCTGGCCCCTTGGGTCAGCAACACATTGCCGCTCATGACCACAACACCCTCTTCGGGTGAGTAATCAGCGCGTTCCGCCTCGGCCGCTTCGGAGCCGCTGACCATGGTCACGCCACCGGTGGCCTCAAGCCGTTGAATCTTTTGCTGCGCTTCGGAATAGACAACCAGCACACGCGGAGCGGCCAGGCGCATGTCACCCTGAGCAATAATCACGTTGCCAGTATAAAGCGCCGTGCCATCCTTTTGATTGACCGAAAGCGAGTCCGCGGTCACTTCAACCGGGGCGCTGGTATCTTGATTGCCACCAAACGCAACCTGCGCCCCCTGCGCCAGAACCATGACGGGAAGCAGAACCACTGCAGAAATAAAAGCAATCAATCGTGTCATTCCAAGCACTCACTTGTTTTGCGGCAGGTATACCAGCTTTACGCCGCCGGTGAACAACATTTGCACATCTTTACCGTTTTCAACCGTCTCAATGCGCATTTTTCCGGCATTTAACGTTCCCAGCGGGCCGTTTCCCTGAACCGGCCCCTCACTTTCGACGTCGATTTCATTGATCCCCGAGACCAGAACATCGGTGGTCAGCTCATACCCGGTCGAACTGGTGATCCGCACTCCGTCACGCATGGTGACGCGTTGCTCGCCCTCTTTGACCTTGGCGCGGGTGGCGTCAAGGTTGATCTCAGAGCCATCCTGCATTTGCAGCCGCGCCGTGACCTCCTCGGCATCCACATCGCCCGACACTTGCGGCAGGGCGCGTTTGGCCGTGACCGTCACCATATCCCCGCGCGACGTGGTGCCGGAAAAATGCGGCGCGCTGACCATTTCGGAAATCGCATCGCCGGTGCGGCGCAGATTGTCAGCAAAGGGCAGCTCGCTCACCGGATCGGTGCTGCGCGAAAACAGGAACAGCGTCGACATCAGCCCAAGCGCCACCAGCGGCAGCAAAATCTTGAGCCAAGCAATCACCTGTGAATAAAGTCCCTGCGCGCGCGCCATCTGCCTGAAATCCCCGCGTCAACTATGGGCAAAAATATCGGTATCGGGCCAGCCCTGAAGATCCAGCAAGGCCCGATTGGGCAGAAAATCGAAACAGGCCTGCGCCAGTTCCGTGCGCCCTTCCCGCTCCAGCCGTTCATTCAGGACCTCGCGCAGGCGGTGCAGATAAAGAACATCAGACGCCGCATAATCCATCTGCGCTTTGGTCAATTTTTCCGCGCCCCAATCGCTCGATTGCTGCTGCTTGGAAATATCCACCCCAATCAATTCCTGCGTCAGGTTCTTAAGCCCATGGCGGTCCGTATAGGTCCGCGTCATCCGGCTGGCGATTTTGGTGCAATAGACCGGTGCCGCCAGCGCGCCAAAGGCATGAAACATCGCCGCAATGTCAAAGCGGCCATAGTGGAACAGTTTCAGCACCGCCGGATCGGTCAACAGCTTGCTCAGATTGGGGGCTTCGGTTTGCCCTTTGGCAATCTGGACCAGATGCGCATCGCCATCCCCGGCGGACAATTGCACCAGACACAAACGGTCACGATGCGGGTTCAAACCCATGGTTTCGCAATCGATCGCCACAATTGTGCCCAGATCAAGATCGTCGGGCAGATCGCCTTTGTGGAGATGATTGGTCACTTCTGCCTCTTTTCCTGGTATTTTGGGGTCTGAACCCGACATATCCCTCCCTCTCGCGGCTTTCAACTCGGCCAAATCGGGCGCCTGTGCCACATTTCGCCGGCCCCGCGCCCAAATTGGGAGAGATTCGGGCAGAATTGGGCCCAATTGTGGCAGTGGCGTGCCTTGATTCGGACGCTTTCCTCACGGTTTTCCGAAAATTGTAACATTTCGTGAGCCGGGTATTTCTTGCGTAGATTGTTGCCCTGCGCGCTTTGGCAAATCGTTAACAAAAAGGCTCTTATCCAAGAATAATCCGTTTGTTTTTACCGAAGCGCGTGTTTATTAACGGAAAATCCACAGGTGAACTGTTTCCGATCTGCGGAACAATCCCACAGCCATTGTCACATTGCCGCCAATTTGACCTACCGCTTCGTATAGGATTGCGCGGCAAGTTTCCCATTCGGAAACAATTCAGGGCAATTCACAGGATTATTGTTTCCCGCTAAAATGGCGGGATTATCCAGCAAAACCTGACGCCGAATAGCGTCAGCCACCCTTGACGGGGAATAAAACACCGCCTTAATCACATCTGCATTTCGCGGAATCTGACGCCCCTCAACCCCTTATTTCCTAAAAGCATTTCAACCATAAGATGTGCTTTCATCTCAATGTTGACGCAGAAGCGCCTCATTGTCATAACAAAGAGGTCGAGCGGGAATGACAAAGTCTTGTCACATTTCGCATAACCGGCACTTGGGGGTTGGTGCTTCTACTTCGGGAGTAAACGGTCAGTCTGCTGCAAATAAGCTGCGCTTAGATCTTTAAAACTTGAGGCGATTTCGCCGAAATCTTTCTCGTTCCGACTGCTCGGAGCGACCGGTCGAGTTTTGCCTGATCACAGCCAGTTCCGCCTCAGACCCAGATCATCTCTCGTCACGATTGGCTTTAGGAGGCTAACTTGACACTGCATATTCGCCAGCCGCTGCCCACGGCGAAAATTGATGCTCTGATCGACGAAGCGCTGTTCGCGACGTCGAAAGCCACCTCTTACCGTGACTATGCCAAGCGTGCCTTGGATGTGACCCTGGTTCTCATCGCCGCTCTGCCGGTTCTGTTTTTCGTTGCGATCTTCGCCGCTGTTGTGGCTCTGGACGGCAAATCGCCCTTCTACATGCAAAAGCGCGTTGGTCAGAATGGCCGTATCTTCCGCATGTGGAAGCTGCGTTCGATGGTCTCCAACGCTGATGAGATGCTGAAACAGCACCTGGCCGCTGATCCAGCCGCCCGCGCCGAATGGGACCGCTTTCAGAAGCTCAGCAATGATCCCCGCATCACTAAGATCGGCCAGCTGATCCGCAAGACCTCCATCGACGAGCTGCCACAGCTGTGGAACGTGCTGCGCGGCGACATGTCTCTGGTTGGCCCACGCCCGATGATGCCCTGCCAGCAGGAAATCTATCCTGGCACCGCCTATTACGCGCTGCGCCCTGGCATCACCGGTTTCTGGCAGACTTCCGTGCGCAACGAGAGCAGCTTTTCCGAGCGCGCCGCATTCGACACCGCCTATCTGCGCGAGCTGTCCTTTGCCACCGATGTCAAAACCATCCTCAAGACTTTCAAAGTGGTTGTCCGCGGCACTGGTTGCTGATCTGACAATCCAACGCATATGCAGCGAAAGGCCTTGCCCCTCGGGGCAGGGTCTTTTTCATTGGGGCAAAGACAGGAGCCTTTGATGCCGCCACATGTTACCTCTTTGGATCACCTCGTACTGACCGTCGCCGATATCGCCACGACGGTGCGGTTTTACGAAACCGTGCTGGGCATGACGGCCAGCCAGTTCACCCCGGCGGATGGCTCCACCCGCTGGGCGCTGAGCTTTGGCGCGCAAAAGATCAATCTCCATCCCAAAGGCGGCGAATTTGACCCCAAGGCGCAGGTACCAAAACCCGGCAGTGCCGACCTGTGTTTCCTCTCGGACCAGCCCATCGCCGATTGGCAAGCGCATCTGGCGGCGCAAGACGTCCAAATAGAAGAAGGCCCCGTGCCACGAACCGGGGCGACGGGGCCTATCCTGTCTCTCTATATACGCGACCCCGATGGCAATCTGATCGAGATCGCGAATGGGATAGTGCCTAATCATTGAGTTTAGGAAACGAGACGCGTGATCGCCGTCTCGCGGGTTGGCGACGCTACGCGACTTTCTACCACTTTATTTCAGCCAAGCTCATCCCAACATCAGTGTTTATCCAGACGTGAGCAAATCGCCATCCCGGGGGGCGGGACATGCCAAAGGCATGCCTCTGGCATGACGATCACGCGTCTCTCGGCGTTTGCTTGCAAACGCCTGCCGGCAGCGCATTGCAAGCAATGCGCGAGAGGCAGCCTATCGGCCTTGATTCCGCGTGAAGGGAGTTCCTTTTTCAATGCTCGAGGGCGCTGCGAAGTTAAGCCCGCTCCGCCTCGGCGCGCAGCTTATCCATCAAAACCTGCAGGTTCTCGATCGTCCGCTCATTGGTCAGCGCGCCGGACTCGTCAAACTGGTTAAAGCTCTGCGCCAGACCGATTTCGGGCCCGGTGACAAAACGCGGCTGCGAATAGACCAACGCCTCCCGCGTGGCGACCTGCGCGCGTTCCCCACCGGCACGGCCCGCCGCGGCTGAGATGATGGCGACAGGCTTGTCCTGCCAGGGGTTGCCCTCAACCCGGCTGATCCAGTCAAAGGCGTTTTTCAGCACACCGGGCAGGGATTTGTTATATTCCGGGGTCGAGACGATGATCGCATCCGCCCCAGCAATCAGATCGGCTGTGGCCTGAACTTCGGCGGGAATGCCCTCGCTGCTTTCCAGATCACCATCATAAAGCGGAAAGCGGATGTCGCCCAAGGCGAACTCCGCCTCACCAAACAGGCGCGCGGCCTCTTTTACAAAGAGCGTATTGGTTGATCCGGCCCGCAGGGCCCCGCTGATCCCGACAAGTTTCAATGCTGACATGGTCTGTCTCCTAATCTCTGTTGCCCCAGACATAGGAAACAGAAAACGCCGCGTCTATTCGCGGCGTTTCCATAGGATTGGTGCGTAGGCGCACATAAATGCAATTTAACGCATCAAGCGTTCGGCAGAATGACAATCTCAACGCGACGGTTCTGCGCTTTGCCCTCTGGCGTCAGGTTCGACGCGATGGGCTGATCTTCGCCGCGTCCAATGGCCTGCACGCGATGCGACGGCACGCCTTCGCCGACCAGCACATCAGCCACCGCAAAGGCGCGGCGCTGCGACAGGTCGAGGTTGTAAGAAGCATCACCATCGCTATCGGTATGGCCGATCACCTGCGCGGTGGTGTTCGGGTAGGCCAGCAGGCTTTGGCCCACATCGCGCAGATCCGCCATCAGACCCGGGCGCAGCTGCGCGCTATCCGTGGCAAACAGGATGTCCTGCGGCATGGTTACAATCAGCCGGTCGCCCGTGTTGCGAATGTCGGCGTTGTTGCCCAATTGCTGGCGCAGCTCGGCCTCTTGCTTGTCGAGCTGGTTGCCAATCAGGCCACCCGCCGCCGCACCGACCAAAGCACCGGCAACGGTGGCGCGGTTGCGTTCGCCTTTGTCATCGCCGCCAGCCAAACGGCCCGCGACCGCGCCGAGACCGGCACCAATCAGAGCGCCGGTTTTGGCCTGACGGTTGGGATCGCTTTCGTCAAAGATAGGGCCAGTGGTACATGCGCTAAGCCCAAGGGATGCCACAGCGGCAAGGAATATCGGGGAAGTTGCCCGGATCATGTGAGTGCCTCTTCAAGTTTTCGCCCCTTTGGAATGGGGTCATTCACTGCTGATATACAATAACATGGGGTCTGGACGCACCACTGTCACGGGGAAATCGGCAGTTTGCCGCCCATTTCCTTGGGGTCACGGGGTGTCGCACGGGAAAGGGGCGCTGCCCCGCCCCGAGCAAGCTCGGGACTCCCCGGAGTATTTGAACCAAGAAGAAACGCAGGCTCAGCCTTCGGCGCGGGCGGCTTCCCAGGCCAGAATGGCGCGTTTGACCGGCAGGCCCCAGTGATATCCACCCAGTCCGCCGGATTTGCGTAGGGCGCGGTGGCAGGGGATCAGGAAACTGATCGGGTTACGGCCCACCGCCGTTCCAACCGCGCGCACCGCTTTGGGTTTGCCTATGCTGCCCGCCAATTCCGAATAGGTCGTCACTTGCCCAGACGGGATACGCATCAGCGCCTCCCAGACTTTGATCTGCAAAGGCGAGCCAATCAGGTAGAGCGGCACCTCGCCCTCTTGTTGCACCCCAAAGGCACTGAGCACCCAAGGGCGCAAGAACATCGGGTCTTCGACAAAATCGGCCTTGGGCCAGCGCGATAGCAAATCCTCAAACGCCGCCTCTTCGCCGCTTTCCGAGGCAAAGCCGATGCCGCATAGCCCTTTATTAGTGCCCATCACCAGGGCCGGGCCAAAGGGGCTTTCGAACCAGCCCCAATAGATGGTCAGGCCGGCGCCGCCTTTGGCATAATCACCGGGGCTCATCGCCTCCCATCGCAGGAACAGATCATGCAAGCGCCCGCTGCCCGACAGGCCCGTCGCATGGGCGGTTTCCAGCGTGGTGAAGCGGTCGGTCAGCAAAGCCTTGGCATGGCCCAGCGTCAAATATTGCTGAAAGCGTTTCGGCGACACCCCGGCCCAGCGGCTGAACACCCGTTGGAAATGCGCCGGGCTCATGCCCATTTCACCGGCCAATTGCTCAAGGCTGGCCTGTTCGCCCATCCCGTCGATCAGCTCAATCGCGCGCCGCATGACGTGGAAATGATAGCCCTCTTGCTGCAAATCGTCCGGCATGGTGGCCCCCTTATCTAGTCACCAGCAAACTAGACCGGGCACCCGCGCCAAGCGACCCGGAAATTGCGCATTTCTTGCTATGCCAGTTTTCTCGCACCACGCGTGTTGCGGCGGCGCAGGGTCATCAACAGGGCGGCTTGCTCCTGCGTCAGGCAGCTGCGTGTGGCGCGGGCGTGATAGATCCCCTTGGGGCTCAGCGCGCAGCTTGGCTTAGGCCCAGCGCAACTTGGCGGCGGGACAAACAGGCTTTGGACCCAGACACCATTGGCCTGCACGATCTGATGGCGGTGAAACAGCAGCTGATGATAGGTAAAGCTTTGATTGCTCAGCGGAATGCTGTGGCCCTCGGTGCCTGCCCCGCGCAAATGCGCCGCCTCGACCAAGACTTCATCCTCACCAAACAACAGTTGCACATCTGCCCCCTCGACCAGAATGCGGTGACCGGGGGAGATCATGAGTGACCGGTTTTCTCGTCCGGGACCAATGGGGTGAGCCCCAAGCCAAACCGGTGCCACCCCCGCCACCCGGCGCAAATCGAGGCAGGAAAAGCTCAGCCGCCCCAACCAGCGCAGCGGTTGATAGCCGTTATCACGGGTCAGGATCCTGTCACCACGGGCCAGAAACCGCACCGGGATCTCACCGCGATCGGTCATGATGCGGGTATTCTCCGCCAGCCCGTTATCCAGGCCAGCGTCCAGCCCGCCATTCGGGCCAAACGCGCGTCCCATCCCGCCCGGCTCCAATTCGCCATAGGCCAGCCCCGGTTGCAGCGGGGCCGAGGCGCGATAGCCGATAGGGGCACCAGCCACATCGATCCGATCCAGAAAAATCACTTCTCCGCCCGGCCCCTCAAGCACCCCATGGTCAGTCGCGCTGAGACAACCCTGAGCGACATGCTGATCCTCACAAAGTACCGCCCCCTCGGGATCCGTCCGATACCCATCGAACGCCGGCTCACCAGCCAATTCAGCAAAGCGAATGCTGATACGATGCCGCGCCCTGTCGAAACCACGACGCAAGCTCCAGGAATTGCCCCGGGGCGTGTAGACCAACCCATCTGTGCTATAGCCGTGACATTGCGGCATGGCGACCTTCGAATATTAGCGCATTCTTCGTGCCATATCGGGCTTGAGAACTGGTTAACCCGGCCAGCCCCCTTGTCCCACCTATCAAAGGCAGGCATACCCTCGGCCATGGCCAAGCAGATGGATTACCAGACCCTGCGCGAGATCTTTACGCGCTTTCAGAACAGCGAACCCGAACCCAAAGGCGAGCTGAACCATACCAATGCCTATACATTGGTCGTGGCCGTGGCGCTCTCTGCCCAGGCCACCGATGCCGGGGTCAACAAAGCGACCGAAAAACTGTTCCAGATCGCCGACACGCCGGACAAGATGCTCGCCCTGGGCGAAGAGGGCGTGATCGAGCATATCAAGACCATTGGCCTTTATCGTCAAAAGGCCAAGAACGTCATCAAAACCGCCCGCATTCTGGTCGAGCAATATGGCAGTGAGGTGCCCAATTCCCGCGCTGCTTTGGAAAGCCTGCCGGGGGTCGGACGCAAGACCGCCAATGTGGTTTTGAACATGTGGTGGGGCCACCCGGCCCAGGCCGTTGACACCCATATCTTTCGCGTCGGCAACCGCTCCGGCATTTGTCCGGGCAAAGATGTGGTCGCGGTCGAGCGCGCCATCGAAGACCACATTCCCGTCGATTTTCAACACCATGCCCATCACTGGCTCATCCTGCATGGGCGCTATATTTGCGTGGCCCGCAAGCCGAAATGCAAAGCGTGCCACATCAACGACCTTTGTCAATTCGAGGAAAAAACCGAATGAAAAAGTATCAGGTGGTCGGGATCGGCAACGCCGTTGTCGACGTTTTGACCCGCTGCGAAGACACATTTCTGGACCATATGGGTATCCAGAAAGGCATCATGCAACTGATCGAACGCGACCGCGCCGAAACGCTTTATGGCGCGATGACCGACCGGGTCGAAGCTCCGGGCGGATCTGTGGCCAACACCCTGGCCGGGATCGGCAATCTCGGCCTGCCCACCGCCTTTATCGGTCGCGTGCATGACGACGCTTTGGGGCATTTCTACGCTGATGCCATGGTCAAAGGCGGCACCGATTTCGTCAACGCCCCGATGTCCGAGGGTGATCTGCCAACCTCGCGCTCGATGATCTTTGTCTCACCCGATGGCGAACGCTCGATGAACACCTATCTCGGCACCTCCGCCGAGCTGGGCCCCGAGGATGTATCCGAAGAGGTCACCACCCAGGCCGAGATTATCTTTCTCGAAGGTTACCTCTTTGACAAAGACAAAGGCAAAGACGCCTTCCTGCGCGCCGCCCGCACCTGTCGCGCCGCCGGGGGCAAGGCTGGCATCGCCATTTCCGACCCGTTCTGCGTGGAACGTCACCGCGACGACTTCCTGAAACTCATCGCCAATGAGATGGATTTTGTCATCGGTAACGAAGAGGAAATCCGCTCCCTCTACCAGGATGACAGCCTGGAACAAGACCTCGCCCGCGTGGCCGAAACCTGCCCGCTTGTGGTCTGCACCCGCTCCGGCGACGGCGTGACCATCATCCAGAACGGCACGCGCTACGACATTCCCGTCCAGAAAATCACCCCCGTCGATGCCACCGGCGCCGGTGATCAATTCGCCGCGGGCTTCCTCTACGGTCTCGCCACCGGGGCCGATATGGAAACCGCCGGTCGCATGGGCTGTGTCTGCGCCGCAGAAGTCATCAGCCATATGGGCCCCCGCCCCGAGGCCAATATGCAGGCGCTCTTCCGCCAGCACGACCTGCTCTAAAGCGTTTCCAGTTTTTGTTGAAGCAAAGCATCAGCTTTCTGCGTTTGAGCCTTTGGTGAAAGGCAGCGAAAGCTGATCCAAAATAAACTGGAAACGCTCTACCCCCCAAAAAAACCAAAGCTGGGCCCCGCGCCCGGCTTTCTCTTTCTCCGACGGCCCCCCGAACGACTCCCCCGGGTTTCTTTGGGCCAAAAATATCCCGGGGAGTCTCAAGCCTGCTTGAGACGGGGCAGCGCCCCTTCCCCCTATGAGGCAGGCGCGCGCGCAACCAGGGTCACACCCGCTCCAAATGTCCCAATTGCAACCGCATCACATTCAGTATGTCTTCATGATTGCGCAGCAATTTCTTAGTCTTACGCAGCAATTTCGCTGACCGGCTTGGCACATGCTCAGCAATCTCTCCGGTCAGATCCAGAAAAACCGACAGCGCAAAGGCGCGGGTTTCCTGACGCATATAGCCCTGCCACCCCGCCTGTTCCGCCCCCATCATCTGTACCTCGCCAAACCCGCTGGTGATCGCATGTAAATCCGTCGCCAGTTCTTCGGCCTGCAAACCGCCGGGAAAATCCATCTCAGTCATGTGCAGGCGTTGATGCATCATCTCATGCACCAGGGTCGACAAAAAGCTCATCGGGCGCTGTGCCAGCGACGGATCAAAAGAAATCACCGCCCCATTACCGTCGCTTTGCCAGGTTCCGGCCGTATCGCCAGTTGCGTTGTAATCAATCCGATACTCCGCCGGGATGACATCCAGCGCGCGGACTTCAATACCGCTTTCGATACCCAGATGCCCGGCAATCGCATCCACAAGCCCACGCGCAACGAAAGCGGGTTCGCCCTTGGATACGGGAAAGTTCTCAGCGGTGGGCGAAACCAACCGGGTGTCTTTTGTCATCAACCCGGTGGCAATCGCCCATTCAAAATTCTCCAGAACCCAATCCTGGGTGTCCTCGTCAACAATTGGTCCAAAAAACACGTTACCCTCAATATTTTAATTCAAATCAATGCGCCTCAGCCCAGTTCGCCCCCTGCCCGGCATCCACAACCAAAGGCAGGTCAAGCTTGACTACCGGGTCAGCGGCCCCTTCCATCACGCCACGTGCCACGCCGATCAGCTCATCCACCGCCGATGCATCCACCTCGAACAGCAATTCATCGTGGACTTGTAGCAGCATCTTGGCGGGCAGGCCTTCGATCGCTTCAGGCATGCGGATCATCGCACGCCGGATAATATCCGCCGCCGTGCCCTGAATGGGCGCGTTGATCGCCGCACGTTTGGCAAAGCCCGCCCGTGGCCCCTTGGCATTGATATCCGCCATATGGATCTGGCGGCCAAACAGGGTCTCAACCCGCAGGTTCTCTTTGGCAAATTCCACCGTCTCATCCATGTAACGGCGAATGCCTGGAAAGCGTTCGAAATAGCGGTCGATAAAGTCCTGCGCCTCTTTGCGGCCAATGCGCAGATTGCGCGCGAGGCCAAAGCCGGAAATGCCATAGATCACGCCAAAGTTGATCGCCTTGGCCTGACGACGAATATCCGGCGTCATCTCCTCCAGCGGTACGTTGAACATTTCCGAAGCGGTCATAGCGTGAATATCCAGCCCCTCGCGAAACGCCTCTTTCAACGCATCAATCCCCGCCATCTGCGCCAAAACCCGCAGCTCAATCTGGGAATAGTCGAGCGAGACCAGCACCTTACCCTCCGGCGCGACAAAGGCCTCGCGGATGCGCCGCCCATCTTCGGTACGCACCGGAATGTTTTGCAGGTTCGGATCGGTCGAGGCCAGACGCCCGGTATTGGCCCCGGCAATGCTGTATGACGTATGCACGCGGCCCGTATCCGGGTTGATATGTTCCTGCAAGGCATCCGTGTAAGTCGATTTCAGCTTTTGCAACTGGCGATAATCCAGCACACGGGCGGCAAAATCATGCTCTGCGGCCAGATCCTCCAGCACATCCGCCGGGGTCGACCATTGCCCGGTCTTGGTCTTTTTACCGCCCTCAAGCGCCATTTCTTCGAACAGGATCGCGCCAACCTGGGCGGGGGATTGTACGTTAAACTCGCGCCCCGCCAGCTCGAATAATTCCGCCTCAAACCCGGCCATTTTCTGGGCAAAGGCGTTGGACATGCGGCTCAGCACATCGCGATCCACCTGGATCCCATCCATCTCCATCCTGGCCAGCACCGGCACCAATGGGCGCTCCAGCCCCTCATAGACACGCGTCACCTTTTGCGCGTGCAATTGCGGCTTGAACAACTGCCACAGGCGCAGGGTGATATCCGCATCCTCCGCCGCATATTTCACCGCATCCGCCACCGGCACCTTGTCAAAGGTGATAGCGCTTTTGCCCGTCCCCAGCAGGGTTTTGATCGAGATCGGATTGTGGCTCAGATAGCGTTCCGACAGGCTGTCCATACCGTGATTGTGCAGCCCGCCATGCAGCGCATAGCTCATCAGCATGGTGTCATCTATGGGTGCAATATCAATGCCATAGCGTTTGAACACCTTGGCATCATATTTCATATTCTGCCCGATTTTGACGATGCTCGGGTCTTCGAACAGCGGCTTTAAGGCATCCAGCGCCTCTTGCAACGGCATCTGCCCCTCGGCCAGCTCATCACTGCCAAACAGATCATCCGAGGCCGCCGCGCGATGGGTCAGCGGGATGTAACAGGCATCCCCGGCGGTGACACACAGCGAGATCCCGACAAGATCGCAGAGCATTTCATCCAGACCCGTGGTCTCGGTATCGACCGCAATCCAACCGGTCTCATAGGCTTTGGCGATCCAGGCCTGCAAAGCGGCCAAATCGCTGACACATTCATATTTCTCCGGATCAATCGGCGCTTGCTCAGCCGCCTCAACCTCGGCGGCCTGAACCTCAGGAATGACCGGAGCCTCTTTGCCAAAGGCCGCCGCCATGCGTTTCGACATGGTGCGGAATTCCATTTCCGCGAGGAAATCCAACAACTTGTCCGGATCAGGATCCTGCACCTCAAGATCGTCCAGCGTGAAATCCAAGGACATCTCGCAATCAAGCTGCACCAGCCGCTTGGACAGTTCAATCTGCTCGCGCTTTTCAATCAGGGTCTGGCGACGTTTGGGCTGCTTGATCTCTTCGGCGCGATCCAGCAGCTCCTCGAGCGACCCGAATTCATTGATCAACAAAGCCGCCGTCTTGATCCCGATCCCCGGCGCGCCCGGCACGTTATCAACACTATCCCCGGCCAGCGCCTGCACATCGACCACACGCTCTGGCCCAACGCCAAATTTCTCATGCACCCCGTCGCGATCAATGCGCTTGTTCTTCATCGGGTCGAGCATTTCGACCCCGTCGCCAACCAGTTGCATCAGATCCTTGTCCGAGCTGACAATCGTCGCGCGCCCCCCGGCCTCACGCGCCTGACAGGCCAGCGTGGCAATGATGTCATCAGCCTCAAAGCCTTCAACCTCATGACAGGCAATGGAAAACGCACGCGTCGCGTCGCGGGTCAGCGGGAATTGCGGCACAAGGTCTTCGGGCGCAGGGGGGCGATTGGCCTTGTAGAGATCATACATCTCATTGCGGAACGATTTGCCGGAATAGTCAAAGATCACCGCCACATGGGTCGGCGCATCCGGGCCGCTTTGGCCCTCGGCATAGCGTTGCAGCATATTGCAGAACCCGGCCACGGCGCCCACCGGCAAACCATCGGATTTGCGCGTCAAGGGCGGCAGCGCATGGTAGGCCCGAAAGATAAAGGCCGACCCGTCGATCAGATGCAGATGGCACCCCTTGCCAAATTCCCCTGCCATGCGCATGTTCCTTTTGTTTTGGTCAATAACGGGTGTGCCATGTTCCGAATTCTTCTGCCAGTCGCTCTTTGCCTTAGCAGCCCGGTTTTTGCGCAAACCCTGTCAGTTCCTGGCATCAGCAAGCCCAGCGCCGAGGTAAAACCGACCTGCCAAAACATCCCATACAGCCAAGAAAACTGCGTCCGGGTGCTGGCCTGTGTCGGGGCGAGTGGGCTTTATTTTGATGGCCGCGCCCTGGGCTGGGACCAAGGCAAAGTGATCGGAGCACTCAGCAACGGCACCCGCTGTGTCGGGACATGGAAAAGCGGTGGATTTATGGGCACCGGCACCTCGACCCTGTCCTGTCAGGACGGCACCCAGGCGCAGGTTTTGTATTACACGCAGGATAATGACACCGGCACAGTGACCGGGCGCGGCAGCGACAATCATGCCCGCGCCGTAATCGCCTGGAGCGGGCAGAACGTGTTGGAGTTCCTGACCCCATCCGGCAAGCCCAGCGCCGAACTGCCCTGCGGCCCAACGGCGATTCCGATTAGTTGAGGATAGTGAAACAGAAGGTTCGCACCCGACCCGAGGGCGGGCTTACTGGCATCCCTTTCCTCGCCTGTAAAACCAACAACACAAAGGCAGCGCGCCCTATCAAATTCGCACCCGCCCTGGGGGCGGGTCGGGTGCGAACCGGATTGCAAGCAATCCGGGGGGCTAAGTTCGCACCCAGTTTGCAGGCGACCCTTGGCTCAATGCTCCGAACGAATAAACGTCCCATTCTGCAAATCGCGCATCGCCTGCTGCAGCTCGGCCCGTGTGTTCATCACAATCGGCCCATGCCAGGCCACCGGCTCCTGAATCGGACGCCCGGCCACCAGCAAAAAGCGCACGCCGTCCGGCCCGGCCTGCACCGTCACCTCATCGCCATTGCCAAAACGCACCAGCGTGCGGTTGCCCGACAGATCGCGAATGTTCAACTCCTGACCCGCGACCTCTTTCTCAACCCGCACGCCAATCGGATCCGCCGCATCGCTAAACCGACCCGCCCCGGCAAAAACATAGGCAAAGGCATTGGCACGCGTATCCACGGGCAGCGACTTCTTCACCCCCGGCGGCACCGAGACATCCAGATACAAAGGATCCGCTGCAATGCCATCCACCGGCCCGCGCTTGCCCCAGAACCCGCCGGTCACCACTTTGACCCGCGTGCCATCATCATCAATGATCTCGGGAATATCGCTGGCCGAGATATCCTGATAACGCGGCGCGGTCATCTTCAGCGACGAGGGCAGATTGGCCCAAAGCTGAAACCCATGCATCTGCCCCGCCGCGTTGCCGCGTGGCATTTCCTGATGCATGATCCCCGACCCGGCCGTCATCCATTGCACCGAACCCGCGCCCAGCGTGCCGCGATTGCCCAGGGAATCACCATGCTCAACCTCACCCTCCAGAACATAGGTGATGGTCTCGATCCCGCGATGGGGATGCCAGGGAAAGCCCTTTTCATAAAGGCGCGGATCATCATTGCGGAAATCATCCATCATCAGGAATGGATCAGTCTCGCTCGGATCACCAAAGCCAAAAACCCGGTGCAAATGCACCCCGGCCCCTTCCATTGCAGGCTTGGCCAGACTTGTTGCGGTCACTGGTCGAAACGTCATGTCGCATCTCCTCGTGTTTGCTTACCGAGAAGATAGGCCATCAGCAGAAACGCACCAATCCCCGAGCCCCGCACAGGTTTGGTGCGCAACCGCGATGCAGACCTCACGCCTAACCCTGGAAAATCCAAGCTGACAACGTCACCGCAAATGGCGCAGGCGTCCATCGGCCAAAGCGCAGCCCGGCCTGTGCCATCACCTCGGCCACCCAGACATTACATGTCCGAAACAGATGAAACCGCCCCCGCGCGGCAAAGAATTGATCTGTTGCGCTCAATCCAGCCCCGGCAATCGGGCGTTTCTCTGCAAATTCGCCACGGATCACTGTCAACAGACGCTCATATTCAGCCTCTGTCAGATGCAGCACTCTCCGGGTGACCTCCTTTGGCAGTTTCCCTGCCACATCAATACGCATCACGCTTTGATCACCCGTCGCGGCCTGCCAGATGACATCGGCGCGCAGATCGGTGTAATCCCCGGTTGCGGTGTAAAAGCCCCGCGCGCCCCAGCCAACCACGACCCATCGCGCCCCAGGGTGCTGCGCCGCGTCGGAAAAGCCAAACACCGCGCGTGTTCGCTCATCCGCGGGCAATAGAAAATCGTAGTGAATCGGGCCGGGCACCAAATGGACGATCACATTGCCCTGCCCGCCACCGCTTTGACCATTGGGCCAAACCGCGCCGACCCCTGCCGCAAACAGGTAGAGGACTGGCAATAGCAGCGGCAGAAAAAGCCAGCGAAGACGGCTCAGACTTTGCCCTCAAAATCCTTGTGGATGTATTTGCACCCGCAATAGGGGCATTCTACCCAGCCAATATCTGTCGGGATCTGCAACCAAACACGGGGATGGCCCAATGCGCCCTCACCGCCATCACAGGCAACGCGATAGCTATCGACGATCTTTGTTTCAGGCGCCTGCATGGTCATGGCATTGGTTCCCTTTCCTCGAACTCTGGCTTATCAGCCTTATGAGGCAAGCAAGGCTCAGGAGCAAGCACGCGCAATGACACAGGACGCGATCCGTATCCACAATTTGCAAAAGACCTATGCCGGGGGCAAAGAGGCGCTGAAAGGCGTCGATCTGAACGTGCCCGCCGGGTCGATCTTTGGCCTGCTTGGCCCAAACGGGGCGGGCAAATCCACCCTGATCAATATTCTCGCCGGTCTCGTGATCAAATCCGCCGGATCGGTTGAAATCTGGGGCTGGGATCAGGACAAGAACCCGCGCCAATCCCGCGCCGCCATTGGCGTCATGCCCCAGGAACTGAACCTCGACCCGTTCTTTTCGCCCCATGGCGCGCTCGAGGTGCAGGCCGGTCTCTATGGCGTGCCCAAGGCTGATCGGCGCTCAGACGAAATCCTCGACATGGTCGGCCTCAGCGACAAGCGCGACGCCTATGCCCGCACCCTTTCTGGCGGGATGCGCCGTCGTCTGCTCTTGGCCAAAGCGCTTGTCCATCATCCGCAGATCCTGGTGCTGGATGAACCCACCGCCGGGGTGGATATCGAGCTGCGGCAGATGCTCTGGCGCAATATCCGCAAGCTCAACCAAGAGCGCGGCATGACCATCATTCTCACCACCCATTACCTCGAAGAAGCCGAGGAAATGTGTGACGAGATCGCGATCATCAATCAGGGCAGCCTTGTGGCGCGCGACAGCACTGCCAATCTGCTGGGTCAGGTGGATGCCAAATCCATGCTGATCACCCCGGAAACCGCGACCGATACGCTACCCAGCGCCCCCGGCCTCACCGTCGACACCCGCCCCGACGGCACCATCGCCATTCAATACAATGCCAAAGACACCCGCGCCGAAGACGTGCTGGCCGCCGTCCACGCCGCCAATATCCGCATCCGCGACGTGCGCACTGAACAGGCTGACCTCGAGGATGTCTTCCTCTCACTGACCAAATCGACCTGACCTTGGAAACAGGCCAATACCCCCAGGTTTCTTTGGGCCAAAAATATCCCGGGGTGAATTGGGGCCAATAGGCCCCAAAAGGGGCAGCGCCCCTCCCACGAATTTTCGGAAATTCGTTATCCGCAGCTTCAGCCGCGCGCCAGCATCGGCCCCAGTAGACGACCCGCCAGAATATGCACATGCAGATGCGGCACATCCTGCACGCCGTTCTTGCCCGCATTGGCAATCAGACGGAACCCATCCGCCTCAACCCCTTCCAGCTTGCAGACCTCACCGACAGCGCGGACATAATCCACGATCTCGGCATCGCTGGCCGTCTGCGCAAAGTGGTCAAAACACACATAGGGCCCCTTGGGGATCACCAGCACATGGGTCGGGGCCTGGGGGTGAATATCGCGAAAGGCCAAGCTGTGCTCGGTCTCCAGCACCGTGGTATTCGGGATCTCACCCCGCAAAATCTTCGCAAAGATATTCTGATCGTCATAGACATAGCTCATGTCCAAGGGCCCCCTGCCATAAATCCTGCTTCCTCAAGCGTTTCGATTCAAGGTATCGCGTAAATCCTGCCCAAGCTCAATCAGGATGGCTGCGCGGGATTGAAGCATGTGGACAAACAATCCCTTTTGCACCTCACGCGGAATCAAGGCCTTTAGGCCGCCGCGTGATCGCCGTCCCGCACCCCGGGATGGCGATTTGGCTAGCGACTTGGAGAACACGAAAGTTGGAAAGAGCTTGGCTAAGATTAAGTGGCAGAAACAGATGTTTCATCGCCAACCCGCAGGACGGCGATCACGCGGCTTAGCACATTCTTTCCAACGAAAACCCCACCTCAATCCGCATAAAGGTGATCATGATCAATGATCTGGCGCGCCTTGTCCTGCGGCACGCTCAGGAAACTCGCCACCATATCCGCATTCGTATCCTGAGTCTCGATCTCGCGCATCCGCAGCAGGTTGGCAAAATTCCCATCCCGGATACGGTCGCTCTCATGCACCATATCATTACGCACGGTGGGCAGCAGCCGCTGCAAGGTCTCCGGCGGCGTCCGCTCCCCAGCCAAACCAACCCGCATCGCATGACCAATCAGATACTCATCCGAGAACTGACACTCGATCTCCAGAATCCGCGTCAAAGACCGGTCGCGGCCAAAATCCTCGATCAGGTCCAGATTGGCCGGGTCCATACAGACCACCAAACGATCCGTCTCGTAATAATCAAACAGCATCCGCATCAGCGCGCGCCGGTGACGGTGGCGCTTGCCCATGGTTGACTGAATGCCCCCCAGATCGGGCAGCTCACAGCTATCCTCATTGAACAGGTATTCGATGCAGGGAATGTTGGTCATCTGCCGGATGCGCTCCAACAGCCGCTTGGCCACATGCCACTTTTTGCACACCACGATCATCAGCTCGCGTTCCCGCCCGAGCGAGCTTTCCTTCTCCCAGAACCGCGAGGCAAAGCGCCGCCCCGTGCGCCCTTTTTCCGACAGGAATTTATAGAGCGAGCGCCCCTCATTCGAGATTTTGAACCGCTGCCCCTCCGAGGCATAAAGCACCCCCAGCCGGCGGCGCAGCTCGGTCGCCTCGGCGCTGATCTTGCGCGCAAACAGGAAATCCTGGCTCAGCAGCAGATCATAGTGATCATTATAGAACACCACCGGCATGCCGTAATCGGTGAACATCAGAAAGGTCAGCGTGCGGCATTCAATCTCATGCTCGGGCACCAGATGGCGCACCAGCGTCTGGAAAAACGTCTCATCCGGGATCCATGTGGTGGCGAAAAAGCGCATCACATCCTTGCGCTTCTTGATGAAATCCAAAATCCACTCAATCGTGCGCCGCCGCAGGCACCACCATTGCGACCCGATCATGATCTCCAGATCCGCCGGAATCTCGCGCGTCAGCCCCAGGCGTTTTTGCAGGTTGAACATCGCATAAAACCGGCGCTTTTGCGTGCGCTCGTTGAACCAGTGGCGATAGATCAGCCGCTCTTCCTTCCAGCCGGTCTTGATCCAGTCGGACTGAAAATAGTCATAACTTTCAATATAATCGCAGTCGCGCCGGTCCAGGAACTCATGCGCATATTCCGCCGATTTGATCGCCATGCAGTCGCCGGACAGCATGTAGAAATGCGTCGCCCTCGGAAACGCCTCGACCGCCGATTGCACCGCATAAATCGTCGCCTCGACCAGGCTCCATTCGCCCCAGCCGCATTTGATCCGCTTATGGGCAAAGCAGACATTGGGGTTGTCGCCCAGCGCCTCGGTGATCTTCTTATAGGCCTCGGGAGAGGCACTGGCGTCAAAATGGATCGACATATAGTCGCCCACCGCCGTCAGGCTGTTGGCCTGCTTGATGATCGCATCCGGGTCTTTATGACACAGCAATATGAAGGCAATTTTTGCCATTTTGGAAACCATCTGCCCTATTTTTGCCTGATTGTTTATGTTGATAGACGTGAACAGGCGTTGAATAAAGTCGCTTCTTTTGCTTTTTAGGGTCCAAAGGGCGCCAAAAAACAACAAGGCGCGGCAGTTGGAGGCAGCGGTTATGGGTTTTCCTGGAACCTGGATGACCGAGAGTCAGAGCATGGTGTATCGGGTTGTCCCGAAATGCGCCTGCTCGACCATTGGTCAAATCATGTATTATTCCGATCACGGAGAGTTCTTTGATGGCGACATTCATGACGCCACAGATGGCTTGCACAAATGGGCGCGCGAGGACAGCCAACCGGCGATCAAGGCCAATGTCAAAACCCGCACCAGCTATGCCTATACTTGCGTGCGCAACCCCTATACCCGCGTGCTGTCCAGCTTCTTTGACAAGATCTGTGGCATCCAGCGCAACGGGCGTCGCTATCGCGGCAATCTCGTCCCGCTTCTGATCCAGAAATACGGCATCGAAGTTGGCGGCGATGACGGCAAGCAAGAGTTTGACCAGATCAAAAGCTTCCGCCGCTTTCTGTTATTCGCCCGCGACACCATCCGCTGGCGCCGCCCGATGGAGCCTGACATTCATTGGAGCGCCTGTTCCGGTCACGTCTCGACCTTCATCGTCAATGGCGGCCGCTATAACAAGATCTTTTGGACCGAACAGTTCAATGACGGCATGCAGCAGGTGCTCGACGCAATCGAAACCCCGCACGCCGTCGATCTGACCGCCATCCCGCGTTTCAACGAATCCGAAGGCCACGGCCCCAAACGCGCCCACCCGGTTGAGGATTACTTTGACGATCTCTCCATGCATCTGATGAAAGAGATCTATCACCGCGATTTTGCGCTGTTCAAATATGACTTCGACAATCCCGGCAACAAGATGCCGATTGGCGAGATTGACCTGGACGAAATCCACGCCAAGCTTGGGGATTGAAGATAATTCAGAGCAACTCCCAACGCGGAATCCAGGCCAAAGGCCGCCGCGTTATCGCCGTCCCGCCCACCGGGATGGCGATTTTGCTGATCTCTTGGTGAACACTGAAGTTGGAGTGAGCTTGGCTGGGATTAAGTGGCAGAAACCAACGTTTCGTCGCCAACCCGCAGGACGGCGATCACCCGGCTCGGCATTCAACGCTTCAGGCCGGAGCCTTCCCTTTTCCAAGCCTCCCGCCCCATTCTCGCCACATCTCTTCATTAGATTTTCACCACAAACGGGGTGTCTTTCGTGCGACTGATCTTAACTCTTCTCTTCGGTCTCTGGGCCAGCTCTGCCACCGCGCAGGGGCTGTTCTCCATGCACACCACCCAGGATGGCCGCGCCTGGGAGGCTGTCGGGCGGCTCGAAATCTCTGGCGAGGCGTTTTGCACCGGGGCCCTGATTGAACCGCGCCTTGTGCTGACCGCCGCCCATTGCCTCTTTGATCCCACCACCGGCGAACGTGTCGCCGTCGAAGACATCCAATTCCTCGCTGGTTGGCGCCATGGCCGTGCCGCCGCTTATCGGCGGGTGCGCAGCGCCGCGCCACATCCCGATTACGTCTATACCGGCGGCTCCTCTACCGACTCTACCGACCGAGTGCGCCACGACCTTGCGCTGATCCAGCTGCAACACCCGATCCGCAACACCACCATCACCCCCTTTGCCACCGATGCCCAGCCCGGCAAGGGCGCGCGGGTGGGCGTGGTTTCCTACGCCCATAACCGCTCCGAAGCCCCCGCCCTTCAGGAACTCTGCCAGGTCATGGCGCAGCAGGATGGCATGTTGGTCCTTTCCTGCGCGGTCGATTTCGGGGCTTCCGGCTCTCCGGTGTTTTCCTTTGACGAAAACGACACCCCACGCATCGTCTCGGTGGTCTCCGCCAAAGCACAGGCCAATGGCCAACCGGTCTCCCTCGCCGCCCCTTTGAATGACTTATTACCCGCCCTGCACGACGCCCTCGCCAATTCCGGCGATAAGGGCGCAGGGCTCACCACCATGGCCGCCGGCACCCGCCGCGACACAGGAGCAAAATTCGTAAAACCATGAGACAGCTTGTTTTCCTAATCAGTTTCCTTTTCCTCATCCCTCAAACCGCCCTCGCCTTTGACGTCATGGATCGCCGCGGCGAATTGCTGGGATGGGAGGGCGTTGGCCGCGTCGATACCGGAGGCGGCTATTGCACCGGCACCCTCATTGCCCGCGATGTCGTCCTGACCGCCGCCCATTGCGTCTATGCCGATAATGGCAAACCAATCCCCGCCAGCCGCATGCGGTTCAAGGCCGGTTATCACCACGGCAAATCCATCGCCGCCCGTCGGGTTGTCAAATGGGTCGCCGCTCCGGGCTATCGTCAGGAATCCGGCGGGTTGATCAGCGGTCAGATGATGTCCCAGGATGTTGCCCTGCTGAAACTCGATCGTGAGATTTTCAGCGCCGAGGCCGATCCGTTCAAAGTCCAGCAAAGCGCCGCACCGGGCAGCGCGGTCTCCGTCGTCTCCTATGGGCGTGGCCGCTCAGAGGTCCTCTCGCGCGAAGCCAAATGCAATGTCACCCAAACCTATCGCGGAGGCGTTCTGGGCATGGACTGCAACGTCACCTTTGGCTCCTCCGGTGCGCCGGTCTTTATGAAAGAAGATGGGCGTCTGCGCATCCTTGCCATTGTATCGGCCGGAGGCAAAACCCGCGATGGCCGCAAAGAAGCTTACGCTGCCCTCGCCTCCTCCCATGTGGCCTCCCTTATGGCCGAACTGCGCAACGACGCCGCCCGCGCCAAACCCACCACCGGCGTCAAACGCGTCACCATCGGCCAACGCACCCCCACCGGCCCGCGGTTTATCAGGCCGTGAGCCTGGCTGTGGCTTTTCACGACACCTGGCTTTCTACTGCTACCAGGCCGAAGCAGTCATAGGAATTGCGCGCAGCTAAAGACCGCTGTGAGCCCAAAGTGACGCTGGGGACCATTATACATGATCAGAAAAATGATCTCCCAACGCCGCCAATTTGGCTACGAAGTCAAACAAATACTGAATTTGTTGC
>NZ_SOAP01000002.1 GCF_004364805.1 Pelagimonas phthalicica | reverse complement strand
CAATCCAGCCGCTCCGCCTGAGCCCCCCAGAACCCCTCAGGATCGCTCACCGACTGCGCATACATCTCATCATAACGCGACGCGTCAACATGGGCATTCGCCACCATGTCGGATGATGGTGGATAGGTTTTGGACATAGAATTTCCTCCCGAAACAATTGCCCTTAGGGAAAAACGGAAAGGCTCCCGAATGCAAGTCCACTTTGGTCTAGCATAGTCGGGAGCCCGGATTTTTTAGATCAGATGGCCAGGTATTCTGCGCGCAGCTCAGCGTTTTCGAGAACTTCGGCAGCGGATCCGTCAAAAACGATGGAGCCGGTGTCCAGAATGACCGCACGATCGGCCAGTTGCAGCGCGCGCACGGCGTTCTGTTCCACAAGAATGGTCGTCATACCCTGTTCCTTGACGTGGCGCAGGGTCTTTTCGATCTCATCCACGATGACCGGAGCAAGACCTTCGTAGGGTTCGTCCAGCAGCAGCACCTTGATGTCACGCGCCAGGGCGCGAGCGATGGACAGCATTTGCTGTTCGCCACCGGACAGGGTCACACCCTCTTGGTTGCGGCGCTCACCCAGACGCGGGAAGAGGTCATAAAGGCGTTCAATCGACCAGCCGATGGGGGGGGCGATCTGAGCCAGTTTGAGGTTTTCCTCAACGGTCAGGCCGGGGATGATGCAGCGATCTTCGGGCACGAGACCCAATCCCGCCTGCGCGGCCTCGTGGCTTGACATCAAGTGCAGCGGCTGGTGGTCCAGCCAGATCTCACCATGATTGACCTGAGGGTTGTCCATGCGGGCGATAGAGCGCAGCGTGGTGGTTTTGCCCGCCCCGTTACGGCCCAAAAGCGCGAGGATCTCGCCCTCGTGGACGTTAAAGTTGATGCCTTGGACGATATAGCTCTCACCGTAGTAAGAGTGCATGTCCCAGACTGAAAGGAACGCAGGGGCCGTTTCGGCATGGTTGGCGTTCTTGGAAAAATCCGGACGTACGTTCATGTGATGTCCTTTGTCGAGTGGTGGGGTGGAACCCCACCCTACGGAAAATTGCAGATGCAGGGTGGGGTTTGACCCCACCCCCTTTGGATCAGACCTGTTGCGTTTCGCCCAGATAGGCTTCTTGCACTTTCGGGTGGCCTTTGATGTTTTCTGGCGTGTCCTCAACCAGAGGTGTGCCTTGGGCCAACACGGTGATGCGATCCGCGAGCGAGAACACCACATGCATGTCGTGTTCAATGATGGCGATGGTGATGTCGCGCTTTTCTTTGATCTCTTTCAAAAGGTCGATCGTGTTGTTGGTATCGGCCCGCGCCATGCCCGCTGTGGGTTCGTCCAGCAGCAGCAGTTTCGGGTTTTGCACCAGGCACATGGCCATTTCCAAACGCCGCTTGTCACCCCGAGACATCGAGGCGGCATGCATGTCGCGCTTGTCGATCATGTTGACCTCTTCCAGCATCTGATGCGCTTGCTCGATCAGGCTCTTTTCCGAGTCCACCGATTCAATCGCATGCAGACGATAGGCCCCGTCACGCTTGGCAAAAAGCGGGATCATCATGTTTTCCATCACCGTGAGATCGCCAAAGATCTCAGGGGTCTGGAACACACGGGAAATACCCATCTGGTTGATCTCATGCGGCGAGCGGCCCAGCACGGAACTGCCATCAAACATCACCGATCCGGTATCGGGGATCAGTTTGCCAACCAGGCAGTTCAACAGGGTGGATTTACCGGCCCCGTTTGGCCCGATGATGGCGTGGCAGGTCTGCTCTTTGACGCTAAGATTGACATCCCCCAGCGCCTGCAAGCCTCCAAAGCGTTTGCCAACGTCTTTGACTTCAAGAATTCCCATCCGTCTTCTCCTTATTCCGCAGGCTCGGCTTTGGCCGATTTGGTGTTGTCGTCATCCTTTTTGCGGAACATGCCCGAGATGCGCTTGCCCAGCTCGACCAGACCGCCTGGCAGGAAGATGATGACCAGCATAAAGATCACACCGGTGGTGATGTGCCACTGCTTGCCAACAAAGAGGTTGGTCAGGAAGACAAAGGTGTCAGACATGCCATCGGGCATAAAGCTGAACCAGCCTTCCAGAACACCTTTGTTGATCTTGGACAGGATGTTTTCCATGTATTTCAACAGGCCAGCACCCAGAACCGGACCAATCAGCGTGCCGACACCACCCAGGATGGTCATCAGAACAACCTCACCCGAGGCGGTCCATTGCATACGCTCCGCACCGGCCAGCGGGTCCATGGAGGCCATGAGACCACCGGCCAGACCGGCATACATGCCCGAGATCACAAAGGCGGCCAATGTATAGGGGCGTGGGTTCAGACCGGTATAGTTCAGACGCTGCTGGTTCGATTTGATCGCCCGCAGCATCATGCCGAATGGCGAGCGGAAGATGCGGATCGCCAGATAGAAGGACAACAGCATGATGATGGCGCAGAAATAGTAGCCAATGTTGAAGGTGAAAACCCAAGGGCCCACCGCCATTTCAAAGCTTTCGCGCATTTCCAGACCAAACAGGCCCGGCACCGGAATGTTGCCTTCGGGAGTCTGGCTCACACCCAGGATCCGCGGATCGTCCAGCGCCAGTTGCAGACCGGTCTCACCACCGGTGATCGGGGTCAGAACCGAATAGGCCAGGGCAAAGCACATCTGCGCAAAGGCGAGTGTCAGGATCGAGAAGTAGATGCCTGAGCGACGCAAGGACACATAGCCGATGACCAGTGCAAACAAGCCCGAGATGATCACCGCCAGGATGATCGCCGGGATGACGTTCATGCTGAGCAGTTTGAACATCCACACCGCCGCATAAGATCCCACACCCAGAAAGGCTGCGTGACCAAAGGACAGATAGCCGGTCAGACCGAACAGGATGTTGAAACCAATGGCAAAGATGCCAAAGATGGCAAAGCGCTGCATCAGGTCAGGATAGCCCGCGTTGAACTGCGCCATGGCCGACCCTTCGGGGAAAGGGTTCAGGATGAAGGGGGCGAATATCGCCAATGCTGCGACGAACAACAGCAGGTTGGCGTCTTTCTTTTCAAGACCGAACATAGATCAGTCCTCCATCACGCCTTTGCGACCCATAAGGCCACGGGGACGTGTCAACAGAATGATTACGGCGACCAGATAGATGATGACCTGGTTGATGCCGGGGATGATGTCGATGACTTCGCGCATCGAGGCAAAGCTTTCGAGGATGCCAAGCAGGAAACCCGCCAGAACAGCGCCGGGCAGAGAGCCCATGCCGCCCACAACAACCACAACAAAGGACAGAACAAGGAAATCCATACCCATATGGTAGTTTGGCGAGTTGATCGGCGTATACATCACACCCGCTAGGCCCGCGACGGCGGCGGCCAGACCGAACATGATGGTAAAGCGTTTGTCGATATTGATGCCCAGCAGGCCCACGGTCTCGCGATCTGCCATGCCCGCGCGCACAACCATCCCAAAGGTGGTGAACTGCAAAAAGGCAAAGACCGCACCGATGATCAAGCTGGCAAAACCGAAATAGACCAGACGCCAGTAGGGGTAGATGATCGTATTCGCGTCAAAGCCGATGGCCGCGCCGAAATCGAACGAGCCCTTGAAGGCATCAGGTGCCGGGGTCGGGATCGGGTTCGCGCCATAGAAGTACTTGATGATTTCCTGCAAAACGATCGCTAAGCCAAAAGTAACCAAGATTTGGTCAGCATGAGGACGCTTGTAGAAGTGTTTGATCAGCCCGCGCTCCATGATCACGCCAATGGCGATCATGACCGGGATGGCAAAGAAAATGGCCAGCGGCACAGACCAATCAATGATCGCGGCCCCGGCGGCTTCGCCAAATATATCATTCACATAAGGAACCTGCACTTTCAGCGGGTTGCCAAGAAAATCGGTTTTGGTTTCGTCGATAACGACATGGCTGAGCGTCAGCAGCTTGTTCAACGTAACAGCGCAAAAGGCACCGATCATGAACAAAGCCCCGTGGGCAAAGTTCACAACGCCCAATGTGCCGAAGATCAATGTCAGACCAAGCGCGATCAGCGCATAAGCAGAGCCCTTATCGAGCCCGTTCAGGATTTGCAGGATTATTGCATCCATTGTCCCACCCTTGTGTCGGAGTGTGCAAAGAGAAAGCCCTCAAGGGGCTGAAAGAGGGTAGAGCGGAGAGAAAGGGCGCGCGGTGGCCGCGCGCCCTCCGTATTGCTTAGGCGCCCGCGTTGCAGCTGCCCAGCTCGCCGCCAAAGATCGAGGCATCATACTCGACCTGGCCACGTGGTGTGACTTCGACGATTTCGAGAAGGTCGAACTCGGATGTCGGGTTCTCTTTACCCTTCACGACCAGCACGTCTTTGAAGCACTGGTGGTCAGAGCCGCGATACAGCGTCTTGCCGTTGCCCAGACCGTCGAATTCAAAGTCTTCCAGAGCCTCGACAACGCCACATGGGTTGAATGTGCCGGCACGCTCACAGGCATCTGCATAAAGCAGAGTCTGAACGTAGCAGGTATGTGCCGCCTGAGAGGGTGGGAAGCCGTATTTGGTGCCGAAGGACTTAACAAAGGCTTTGGAACCTTCATCCTGCAGCGACCAGTGCCAGTTTGCGGAGCCAAAGATGCCTTTGATGTTCTCACCCGCACCACGTGCCATCAGGCGCGAGAAGAGCGGAACGATGATTTCAAAGTTATGGCCGTTGATCTGCTTTTCACGCAGACCGAACTGAACCGCGTTGGTCAGCGAGTTCACCATGTTGCCGCCGTAGTGGTTCAGTACCAGAACGTCCGCACCAGATTGCAGAACCGGAGCGATGTAGGAGCTGAAGTCGGTCTGTGTCAGCGGTGTTTTCACAGCTGCAACAGTTTCCCAGCCCATGGCCTCGGTGGATGTGCGGACCGCTTCTTCTGTGGTGTAACCCCAGTTGTAGTCGGCGGTCAGGTGATAGGCCTTACGGTCTTTGCCGTAATTGTTGGCCAGGATCGGCGCCAGGGCCGCACCGGACATGTACGAGTTAAAGAAGTGACGGAAACCGTTGGAGCGCTTGTCTTTACCGGTTGTGTCATTCGAGTGGGTCAGGCCCGCCATGAAGATTACGCCGGCCTCTTGGCACAGCGCCTGCACGGCCACAGCCACACCAGAAGACGACCCACCGGTGATCATCACCGCGCCGTCTTTTTCGATCATCGACTTGGCCGAGGCGCGCGCGGCGTCAGACTTGGTCTGCGTGTCGCCGGTTACGAATTCGACCTTTTTGCCCAGAATGCCGTTGCCCTGCAGAGCTTTGGAGCTGAACGTGTTCAGCATACCGCCGTCGCCGCCACCGTTCAGGTGCTCGACAGCAAGCTCATAGGCGCGCAGTTCGTCTGCACCCTCGTCAGCATAGGGGCCGGTTTGTGGAACGTTGAAGCCCAGGGTGACAGAGCCGCCAGTGGGTTCGTTGGTGTAAGCAGCCGCCGAAGAGGCGGTGAAGATTGTCGGCAGAGCGACACCGGCACCGGCCACGGCACCCGACTTGAGCACGCCACGACGTGTCAGGTTGGTCTTGGACATGAAAATCCTCCCATTTGTGAAAATGTGCATTCAGGCTCCTCTTCCCGAATTGCACGCGCACTTTTGTGCAAATTCAGTATGAGGCACGAAAAGAAAATTGCGCAACAAGCGGTTTTGTCGCAACGGTTTTTTTGTCAAGCGGTGAAAAGTAGACTAAGGTATTCTGTAAAGTTTTTTATATTGCGGCGCAGAAAGCCGCTGAAAAGACAGGGGAAACGTGTTGGCCAGAGACACCTTAACAGGAAGCCGCATCCGTGAAAGGCGGGTGGCACAGGGGATCAAGCAGGCTGACCTTGCGCGCGAGGCCGGAATTTCGGCCTCTTACCTGAACTTGATCGAGCATAATCGCCGCAGAATCGGCGGCAAGCTGCTTTTGGACATTGCCGAGGTGCTGAGCGTCGAACCGGCGCTGCTGACCGAAGGGGCCGGGGCGGCCCTGATCGCCAGCCTGCGCGAGACCGCATCGGACATCCCCCAGGCCAATGCGGAACTGGATCGGGTCGATGAATTTGCCGGGCGTTTTCCGGGCTGGGCACAGCTTTTGTCCGATTGCCGCCAGCGCATCACCGCGTTGGAGCGAAATGTCGAAACTTTGACAGATCGCATGACCCATGACCCGCATCTGGCCACATCTCTGCATGAAATGCTGTCGACCGTAACGGCGATCCGCTCGGCGGCCTCGATTCTGGCGGAACCCGGCGAGATTGATCCTGATTGGCAGGCGCGTTTTCACCGCAATATCTATGAGGACAGCGCGCGATTGGCCGAAACCTCGCGGGGTTTGGTGACCTATCTTGAGGCGGATGATGAAACCGCCACCGAAACCGGGGCCCCGCAGGAGGAACTGGATGCGGTGCTTGAGGCGGCGGGCCATCACGTGCCCGAACTGGAACGCGGTGCACCGGAACAGCAGGCCTTGGAGCGATTGGGCAAGGGGCTGTCGGCGGCGGCGCGCGGGCTTTTGCAGGCCTGGCTGCATCGATATGCGGTGGATGCCATGGCCCTGCCGATCGAGCATTTCGCCCCGCTGACCGAACGGTTTGGCAGCGATGTGGCGGTGCTGGCGCGCAGCAGCGGGGCCGAGCCGACCCGCATCATGCGCCGTCTTGCGGCCATGCCAACCGATATCCTGCCCGACCCGGTGGGGCTGGCGATCTGCGATGCCTCTGGGGTGCTGAGCTATCGCAAACCCTTGCCCGATTTTCCCATGCCGCGCTTTGGCGCGGCCTGTCCGCTCTGGCCGCTCTATCGGGCGCTGAACCGGCCCATGGTCATGCTGTCCTTGCCCTTGGTCCAGCAGGGTAGGGCGGGGGTCGGCGTCTGGGCCGAGGCCCTGGCCACACCGATTGGTGGCATTGCCGTCAACAGTGACCCGATCTTTGAGGCGCATATGTTGGTGCGCCCCATGCCCCTGGATCAGGACAACCTGCCTATCCCCGAAGATGTCGGGCTGAATTGCCGGGTTTGTTCGAAACCAGATTGCCATGGTCGGCGTGAACCCTCGATTTTGACCTCGTCAGGGTAATTGTCAGGGCAATTGGCCACAAAACGAACGGATAAAAAGAACAATTGGTCACACCTTATTATAGGACGGGCTTTTGACAGCGGCGGATGAATGGGCTTAGTGTAGGGGAACCTGCGTCAGGACAATCAAAAATCGCGACGCGTCAGGCTATTGGGGGGGATGCATGGCCGGGCATGTGCTTGTGATCGAGGACGAGCCGAATATCATTGAGGCAATCAGCTTTATCCTGTCCCGCGAGGGATGGCATGTGGCAACGCATTCCAACGGAGAGGATGCGGCAGAGATCGTGCGCTCGCGTGCGCCCGATGTTTTGATTCTGGATGTCATGCTGCCGGGCCGCTCGGGCTATGATATTCTGCGCGAATTGCGTGGCGATGCAGCGACCGAGAACCTGCCTGTCCTGATGTTGACCGCCCGCGGGCAAAGCAAAGACCGGGAAATGGCCGAACGCGCCGGGGCCAGCCGGTTCATGACCAAACCCTTTTCCAATGCCGAAGTGCTGGAGGCTGTGCGCGCTCTGGCACCGGCATGAGCGGCGCAGGCAAATCGCAAAACCAGCCCGCCGCTGCGCCGACCCCCAAGTCGGATAAGATCCCGCTTTTTGTTGAACGCCAAACCTATCGCCGCCGCCGTCTGGTGGACGGCGCGCGTGCCTTGCCGGTTTTGGGGTTGGTGCTGTGGCTGGTTCCTTTGCTTTGGGCGGTGCCAGAGTCCAAGACACATGCCTCATCCGGGTTGATCTATATCTTTGTCGTCTGGATTGGTCTGCCCTTGGTGGCGGGTATCCTGATCCAGATCATGAAGATCCGCCCACGTGTGCCGCGCAATGATGAGGGCGAGACATGACGACCCTCAACGCGCTGGCCGCGATTTCGATCCTTTATGTCCTGTTTCTATTTGCCGTGGCGTTCTTTGCCGAGCGTGCCTCGCGCCGGGGGCGGGCCAATTGGTTGCGCGCGCCCATTGTCTACACCCTGTCCCTGTCCATCTATTGCACCGCCTGGACGTTTTATGGCGCGGTTGGATCAGCCGCGCGCAATGGGTTCGAATATCTGACGATCTATCTTGGCCCGTCGCTGGTCTTGATCGGCTGGTGGTGGGTGCTGCGCAAGCTGGTGCGCATCGGGCGCGTGCAACGCATCACCTCGATTGCCGACCTGATTTCTTCGCGCTACGGCAAATCCAACCTGCTTGGGGTTGGGGTGACCCTGTTGGCGGTGATTGGCACCACCCCCTATATTGCCTTGCAACTGCAATCAGTGACCCTGTCTGTCGAAGTGTTCAGCCAGGCCTCGGGTGGAGAGCAAGAGCAGACAACCGCCTTTTGGGTGGCTGTGGGTCTTGCGGTTTTCACCGTGATCTTTGGCACCCGCAATCTGGATGCCAATGAACGCCATCACGGGGTGGTCATGGCCATCGCGGTTGAGGCGATTGTCAAGCTGGCGGCGCTGATGGCGGTGGGGATCTTTGTTGTCTGGGGGATTTCGGGCGGCGTGTCCGAAACGCTGGAGCGCATCGACGCCTCCTCGCTGGGCCATTGGGAGGTCAATGGCGGGCGCTGGGCCGGGCTGATGTTCCTTTCGGCGGCGGCGTTTCTGTGCCTGCCGCGGATGTTCCAGGTCATGGTTGTCGAGAATGACAATGACCAGCAACTGCGCATGGCGGCCTGGGCCTTTCCTCTGTATCTGATGCTGATGAGCCTGTTCATCGTGCCGATCGCGGTTGTCGGGCTCGACGTGCTGCCCGCAGGCTCAAACCCGGATCTGTTCGTTTTGACCGTGCCCTTGGAATATGGCCAGAACGCGCTGGCTTTGCTCAGCTTTCTGGGCGGTTTCAGCTCCGCCACCTCGATGGTCATTGTGGCGGCGATTGCGCTTTCGACCATGGTGTCAAACCATATCGTCATGCCGATCTGGCTGCGGGTGAACGAAAACGTGGTCAGCGTGTCCGGTGATGTGCGCAATGTCGTGCTGCTGTCGCGGCGCTTGTCCATCGGCGGAGTTCTGGCGCTGGGCTACCTTTATTATGCGCAATCGGGCGGCGGCGCGGCGCTGTCCGAAATCGGGCTTGTGGCCTTTATGGGGATTGCGCAGGTTCTGCCGGCGATGCTGGGCGGGATTTTCTGGCGCGGGGCAACGCGTTTTGGCGCTTTGGCTGGTTTGACTGTCGGCTTTTCCATCTGGGTCTATACGCTCTATCTGCCCAGTTTCGGCGCGGCGATTCTGCCGGAAAGCTTCTTTGACGGCGGTCCCTTTGGCCTGATCTGGCTACATCCCCAAGCGCTGTTTGGCATTTCGGGCATTGACCCGCTGCTGCACACGATGATCTGGAGCCTGACCTTTAATGCTGTCGCGTTCTTTGTCGCCTCGCTTTCGAGCTTTCCATCACCTTTGGAACGGCTTCAGGGCGCGCAATTTGTCAATATTCAGCAGGGCACCGGCGGCGCGCGCAGTTGGAGCCAGGGCTCGGCCGAGGCCGAAGACCTGATGGTCATGGCGCAGCGGATCCTTGGCTCGGCGGATGCGCAGCGGCTGTTCCTGCGCGAGGCCCGTCGTCAGGGATCGGACACGCATTTGCCTGCGCCCACCGCCGAATTTCTGCAAATTCTGGAACGCGAGTTGTCGGGGTCGGTCGGGGCGGCCACCGCCCATGCCATGGTCGGGCAAATCGTTGGTGGCATGAGCATTTCCGTCGAAGACCTCATGGCGGTTGCCGATGAAACCGCGCAGATGATGGAGTATTCTGCCACGCTTGAGGCGCAGTCGCAGGAATTGTCACGCACCGCCGCCCAACTGCGCGCCGCCAATGACAAACTGACCCGGTTGTCGGTGCAAAAGGATGCCTTCCTAAGCCAGATCAGCCACGAATTGCGCACGCCCATGACCTCGATCCGGGCGTTTTCGGAAATTCTACGCGATGGCGACGGGATCACCGCCGAAGAGCAAAGCAAATATGCCTCGATCATTCATGACGAGGCGATCCGTTTGACGCGGCTTCTGGATGATTTGCTGGATCTCAGCGTGCTGGAAAACGGGCAGGTCAGTCTGAACCTGGGCGAAGGCATGCTGAGCGATGTGCTGGACCGGGCCGAGGCAGCGGCGCTGGCCCATGATGACAAACGCGGATTGCAGATCAAACGGGATCGCGAGAGCGAGCAGGTCTGGCTGAACACCGACACGGAACGGCTGAGCCAAGTCTTTATCAACCTGATTTCCAATGCGCGCAAATATTGTGACGCCGAATCGCCAGCCCTGGCGATTGTGGTGACCAAGGGAGAGGCGCTGACCGTTGATTTTATTGACAATGGATCAGGCGTGGCCCCCGAAGCGCAGGACGTGATTTTTGAGAAATTTGCCCGTGTGAGTGATCAAAAAGCGGGCGGGGCCGGGCTGGGTTTGGCGATCTCGCGCCAGATCGTTACACGCCTAGGTGGAGAGATTTCCTATCTCTCCGGCCAGTCTGGCGCAGCTTTCCGCGTCATTCTGCCCTTGGAAAAAGCACTGGCCGCGCAATAAATCCTAAGAATTCAATGCGGCAGTAAAGTGCTTGGTAACCAAATCCGTCCATAACGATTGCAAAGACAGTTTACGACGGGTGCATTCTCAATATGGCAGATGGGGCACGACAGGACGTTCTGGGCCAGAAGGCGCAAGCGGCACAACGTGCGTTCGAAGCGCGCGGCATGTCGCCGTCCAAGGCGTTGCGCAGAGCGCTTTCGCGCACGGCCGACGTGTTGTGGGACCTTGCCTTGGTCACGCAGGCTGTTTCTGTCGAAATGCATGATCAGGATGGTGTGATTGATGGCCTTGGGGCCAAGGATCTGCTGGTTCTGCTGGATGGGCCGGATGGCGCATTGGGAATCGCCGCGATCGAACGCGAGGTGATGACCGGCATCATCGAGGTGCAGACCATCATGCAGGTCACGCAAATGCCCATTGATGAGGAACGGGTGCTGACCCCGACCGATGCCGCCATGATGGCCCCATTGCTGGATGGCACGCTGGATCTGTTGGTGCGCAATCTCGAAGATCATCCCATAACCGCCCAGCTTGAAGGGTATCGTTTTGGGGCCATGGTCGAAGATGCGCGCGCTGCGGGCCTGTTGCTGGACGCCTCCAGCTATCGCACCTTCCGCGCCGAAATTGATCTGGCCTTGGGGCGGCGCAAGGGCGCGCTGTCGATCTTTCTGCCAGAACGTGTTCCCACACAAAATACCGGGGCGGGGGCCGACAATCCGAATGCTCCGGGCCCGCATGAGGATGTGCTGGGCAAAATCCCATCGAAACTGGATGCGGTTCTGACCCGCGTCACCATGACCCTGCGCGAGGCTGAACAATTGCAGGCGGGTGACCTGCTGCAATTGCCGCCTGATGTTTTGGATCGGGTCGAGTTGATTGCCGGGCGAAATCAGGTGGTGGCCAAAGGACGGTTGGGCCAGATGCACAATCAGCGCGCGGTCCGTCTGACCTGGCCCGAGGCCGCAGCCCCCGCCATTCCCGATGCCGCGGCGGGCATGATGGGCGGTGATCTGGTCGAAGGGTTCGCCACCGAACCCGAGATGGATAGCCCAGCCCTGCCGGATATCGGTGGCGGCATGGGCGGCGAGGCCGAGCTGCCCGATATTGGCGGCGACTTTGGTGGCGGTTTTGGTGGCGACCTTCCCGATATCGGCATTGGCGACATGAGCACCGAAGATCAGATGTCTGACCTGCCCGATCTCGATTTTGAGGCTGATGCCGCCGCCTTTGACATGGATCTTGCCGCCGAAGGGGGCGAGGGCGAAATGGGCGAAGCTGCCATGGCCGACCTTGGCGATTTCGACTTTGCCTCGGAACCTCTGGAGATTGAGGAAAGCTAAGCTCTGTCCAAGAAAAGAAAAAGCCGGGGCTGTCCCCGGCTTTCCTATTTTTGCTTGGCTGATCCCCGTTACTGCGCGGCAATCGCATCCAAAGTCGGGCGCAGCCCGGCCAGATCATAGCCCGCATTGGCAGCAGTGCTCAGAATCTCGTCACTGGATTTCTGTGCCGCCTGAGACAGCGCCCAAACCACGGTGCAGCGCGTGCCCGAGGCGCAATAGGCCAAAACCGGGCCCTCGGCGCTGGCCAATTCCATCTGACGCGCCACGTTTTCCGGAGTCATGGTCTGGTGTGTCAAAGGCAAGACCTCAAACTCCAGCCCCGCGGCGCGCATGGCCTCCCCCATGGCGTCAGCCTGATGAGAGGGCGGGATCTCTGCATCCGGGCGGTTGCAGATGACGCGAACAAAACCCGCATCCTTGATCGTTTGCGCGTCTTCCGGGGAAATCTGCGGGGACACGAAATAGCTCGGTGTGATCTGGCGAATATCCATGGTTTTGACTTACTCCGCAGGAACAGGCCTGTCCAGCCGGGCGCGCAGGGCTGGGGCGAAAATCATGCCAGCCAGCATGGCTGCCACAAAAACATACAGACCCGGGCCGCCATAGGTCAGCGAAGCAATTGCCGGACCCGGGCACAAGCCCGCCAAGCCCCAACCGATGCCAAACATGATCGAGCCAGTGACCAGCCGCCCGTCAATCTTGGTCGAAGGGGGCGGGGGCAAGGGAGTGCCGACCAGCGACGTGACACGGCGGTTGCGGATCAGCCAGGCGATGGCCATGGGGATCATCGCGCCGCCCATGACAAAGGCCAGCGTCGGATCCCAATTGCCGAACACGTCGAGCCAGCCCTGGACCTTGGTGGTGTCGGTCATGCCCGAGATGAACAGACCGGCGCCGAACAAACCTCCGGCGATGAATGCAATGACAAGATACATCAGATCACTCCCAGAAGATGGCGAAAGATGATGACACCAATGCCGCCTGCCACGATGTAGAACCCGGTGGCGACAAAGCCGCGCAAGGACAGGCGGGACATGCCACAGACCCCGTGGCCAGAGGTGCAGCCATTGGCCAGTCGGGTGCCAATGCCCACCAGCAGGCCAGCGGCGATCAGAACCACGTAGTTATCGGTGACATGGGTGTCGACCGATCCGTAATAGGGCATCAGCAAGACCGGCAGCAGCACGACACCCGCCAGAAAGACCAGCCGTTCCCATTTGGTGTCGAGCCCGGAGCCATCGACCAACCCGCCGATAATTCCCGAAGCGCCCATGATCCGGCCATTGCCCAGCAGATAGACTGCCCCGCCGGTGCCGATCAGCAAGCCGCCGATCAGCCCCCAAATCCAATCCATTTCCATTGTTGCGTTCCCTTTGATCCTTGGGTTGCGCGTCACGCCCCGGTTCGCGGCGGGGTCGTGCTGCGTTTGACGGCGTGACCGCCGTCAGAGTTTGTTGACGGGCACCTTGAGAAAGACATCGCCCTGCTCATCCGGCTCGGGCATCTGCCCGGCGCGCATGTTCACCTGAAGCGAGGGGATGATCAGCTTGGGCATGTCCAGCGAGGCGTCGCGCGTGTCGCGCATCTCGACAAAATCCTCTTTGGATTTGCCCGCGCCCACATGGACATTGGCCGCCTTTTGCTCGCCCACCGTGCTTTCCCAGGCAAAATGATCGCGGCCCGGTGCCTTGTAATCATGACCGACAAAGATGCGGGTTTCATCCGGCAGGGACAGGATCTTCTGCACCGAGTCAAACAGCACCTCAGAGGAGCCGCCGGGGAAGTCGCAGCGCGCCGTGCCGAAATCAGGCATGAACAGGGTGTCGCCAACAAAGGCCGCATCGCCGATCACATAGGTCAGGCAAGCGGGGGTGTGACCCGGCGTGTGCAGCACATCCCCACGCATCTGACCGATCATCAGGCTGTCGCCCTCCTGAAAGAGCTGGTCAAATTGTGACCCGTCGCGCTGAAACTCGGTGCCTTCGTTAAAGACCTTTCCGAAGGTGTCCTGCACAACCGTGATCCGGTCGCCAATGCCGATCTTGCCGCCCACACGCTCCTGAATGTAAGGCGCGGCTGACAGGTGGTCGGCGTGCACATGGCTTTCGAGCAGCCAGTCCACGGTATATCCCTTGTCCTGAACAAAGGCGATGATCGCATCCGCCGACCGTGTATCGGTGCGCCCCGAGGAATAATCAAAATCCAAAACACTGTCGATAATGGCACAAGAGGTGCCATTGGGATCGCGCACGACATAGGAAATCGTATTGGTGGCGTCGTCGAAAAATCCGGTTACTTCAGGGGTCATGATCAACCTCTCTTTCTGTTTCGGAAAACATATACGATAAATAGAATATATTGCAAGACTGCGGTAAGATTTTTGCTGTCTGTTGACCTGTATCAAGGCCCGCATCGGTCCTTTTTGCCAGTATATGGGACGCAATGCGAAAGGATTGTACGAATGTCCCACCACAAAAACAAACTGTCTCTTTTGAACCGTTTGCGGGAACTGGGTGTTCGCCTGAACGGGATTGAGGACGCGTTGGAAGCGCCGCATTCCAAAGATTGGGAAGAGGCGGCCGTGGAGCGCGAAGACGAGGAAGTTCTTGAGCGTCTCGGACAGAGCGGGCAAGCTGAGATTGCGCGTATAAAAAGTGCACTCGCCCGTTTGGAGAGCGGAGATTACGGCATTTGTGTAAAATGCGGTGAAGAAATCTCGGAAAAACGACTTGAGCTTTTGCCGGATGCGGCGGCTTGTGTGAAATGTGCAGGAGGCCAGACTTAGGTCAGGCCCGGGCGCGTAATTGACGGATCCAGAGGAGGGGACCGCCATGATTGAAGACCTGAAAACAAGACTAGACGAGCTACACAGAGACCTGGAAGTGGCCAATGGTGATCAGCGAGAAGAGCTGCTGGACCATCTGGAACAGGTTGTCCTGGCTTTGGAAGACAAAGATGTCGACATTCCGGGTTGGGCCAAGGCCTTGATGGCGTCGCGTGTCGACGAGGCCGTTGAAGATATGTTCGACAATATGCCGGTCTGACCCCGGTCAGGCAGCTTTTGGGGGGCGTACCCCAACCAACACCACGCCGTGGCTGAGCAGCAGGCCAAGACTCGTTACCCGAGTCACTTTGGTCACGCTTTGCCCGGCGTTTTCCACATCTGATTGTGGAAAACTTGCTTTGAGACGCAGTTTGACGTCTAATTCGCCTAAGAAAAGCGCAAAAGCGCAGCGTTGACGGGGGGCACAGGCAGGCCGCATCTCTGTCAGCACAGGGCAGAAAGAGCAGACGCATGACGGATCTTGTCGGTTATGAGACCGTGGATGGCACCGCGATCATCAGCGTGTCACACCCGCCGGTCAACGCTTTGGGACAGCAGGTGCGCGCCGCGCTGATCAGCGTGTTTGCGCGGGCGGATAGCGCGGCGGATGTGCATGAGATTGTGCTGCTGGGTGAGGGCGCGACCTTTCCCGCCGGTGGAGAATTGGCCGAGCTGGACAGCCCGTCCGCCCTGGCCGAACCGCATTTGCGCGATCTTTGCACCCTGGTCGAAAACAGCGAAAAACCCGTTGTCGCGGCGCTGCATGGCACTGTGTTTGGCGGCGGGATGGAGCTGGCTTTGGCGGCGCATTACCGTTTGGCGCAGCGCGGCACGCGGCTGGGATTGCCTGAGCTGAAGCTGGGCTTGGTGCCCGGCGGCGGGGCCACGCAGCGCCTGCCACGTCTGGTTGGCGCGCCGCTGGCCTTTAAGATGTTGCTGGATTGCGCGGTCTTTGTCGTGGACCGCGCCCCGGGGCAGTCCTTGGTTGATGGGCTGTGCGATGGGGATCTGAAACAGGCCGCGCTGCAATTCTGCCAAAAGCTGCGCAAAGAGGCGGCGGGTCCAAGGCGGCTGAGCGATCTGCGCAGCGGGTTTGATGATATGCAGGCCTATCAGGGCGCGGTGGCGGAGCGCCGGGCCGCTGTGAAAGCCGGTGATGAGGCGGCGGGCCGGATCATTGATCTGGTTGAGGCCGCGCCGCTTTTGCCCTTTGAGATCGGGTTGAACATGGAGGAGGAGGCGCATGAAACCAGCCTCTCCTCGGACGCGGCCAAGGCCTTGCGTCACAGTTTCCTTGCCGAACATCGCGCCCGTCGCAGCCCGGCCCCGGTGCCAAATCAGGACGCCACCGCGCCCGAGATCAAGGTAATCGCCGTTCTGGGCGCGGGGCCTTTGGCGATGCAGATCACTGTAACGGCGCTGAACGCAGGGTTGGGCGTGCATTGGGGCGCGCATGAGCAAGGGCCGTTGCAAGAGGGCTGCAAACAGATCCGCGAGATTTTTGAGAATGGCATCAAAAAGGGCGGTTTGACGCGTGAGGTGGCGGATCAACGTCTGGCACGGCTGAAAACGGGTGAGAGCGCCGAGATGGTTGAGGGGGCCGATATGATCCTGCACGCGGCGCGCGGGCAGGGCAATGTGCCTGCACCGCGCCATATGGTGCGCGCGGTCGCTATGGCCGCCCCGGTGGACGCGCTGGGCCTGCGTTTTGCCCCGCCGGTCTTTGCCACGAAGCTGTTGGAGATCGTTCAGGGGCCAAATTGCACGCCGCATCAATTGGCGGCGGCGCAGGCCTTGGCCAAGGTGTTGGGCAAGGTTCCGGTCGTGGTGAGGTCCACGGGCGAGAGCATTGCCGGGCGTCTCAGCGCGGCTTTGCAGCGCGCGGCGGATGGGATGATTGATCTGGGTGCCAACCCCTATGACATCGACGCCGCCACGCTTGCCTGGGGCTGGACCAAACCGCCGTTCCAAACCCGAGACACGCTGGGGCTTGAGGCTCTGGCCACGGCCTCGAGGGGCGAGGGGGCGCAGAACTGGTCGGCGCAACTGGTCGAGCTGGGCCGCAAGGGCTGGGTCTCTGGGGCTGGGTTTTATGATTGGGGCGATGGCGGTGCGGTGCAAAGCGACGCTGTCCCACGCCTTTTGAACGGTACCCGCGCGCCCAAGGATTGGGCGCAGGAGGACCTGCAACACCTGCTTTTGGCGGCGCTGGCCAATGAGGGTACGCGACTGTTGACCGAGGGTATGGCAAGCCGTGCGGCGGATATCGACCTGGTTTCGCTCTTGGCTCTGGACTTCCCCAAGGAACATGGGGGGATCATGAAGACGGCCAGCCAGATCGGATTGTTCAAACTGTTCAAACTGTTGGAACGCGTCCGCCACCCGGACCGCGCCTTTTGGCAGCCTACCGCGCTGTGGCCGGATCTGGTCAAGAACGGGTGCAGTTTCGACGACGTATAAGTAACCCTCAAACACGCCAATGCTTCGCAGCGCTGGAAGTGCGCGGCGGCATTGGTCTTGCTGCTCTGGTCTGAAAAGCGGCGGCCGCCGTAACGGATCGGATCCGGGGCATGTCTAAACCCCGGCCTTTGCAGGGCGTCGCCCTGCCACACGCACGTATCACAGGCCCCAGCAAAGGGGGTGATCCGGATTTCAGTGGTCAACCGAGGGGGAGTTTCAGAGAGTTTGGTTAAGAGGGGCTGAGCGAAACGCGCGGATATAAGGCAACGCCCTGTCGTCGCCCGCGTCTCGGTTTAACCGAGAAAGACGCCAAGAATGACCATCATCAACCCGATGACCGAGAGGAACAGCGCCCCCATGTTCAGCGGAACCATCTTGGCCACCACGGCGCGCAGCTCTTCATCGGGTAGGTTTTGACCACGCGCGCGCCAGACAGACATGATACACCAGACCAGCCCTGCCAATCCGGCAAAGGACAGCACGGCACCTCCCCAAACAAGCCAGTCCATGTTTCCCTCATGTGTCTGATTACGCTGTCTGCGGCGTAAAGCAGCGCAAGGGGCGGCGCAACCCCTTGATGGCGGCGCTTTAGCCCTGTAGCAAAGGCCTGTCCGGTGATCGAGACAGATTTCAGGGCAGCCGTCCCGCGCAGCCGGCCGCGGCAAAAAACAGAACGGCACCCTTGGTGGCAGGCCCGTGTTTCGGGTGAAAACAGGAGATCGAGATGCAGGATTCAGGATCAGACAGCTATGGCGTCGCGGCGGGCGAGCTGAAGCAGTTCATTGAACGCATTGAACGGCTGGAAGAAGAAAAGAAAGAAGTTGCGGAGCAGATCAAAGAGGTCATGGCCGAAGCCAAGGGGCGCGGATATGACACCAAGGTGATCCGCAAGGTTGTGGCGCTGCGCAAGCGCGATGCCGATGATATCGCCGAGGAAGAGGCGGTGCTGGAAATGTACAAGGCCGCGCTGGGCATGGCCTGATCCAGTCTATTTGACGGTTTTATGAGCCGCGCAGGGGGTCCTGCGCGGCTTTTCTTTTGTTAGGCAATGATCTCTGCAGCTGTCTTGCGGGCGGCTTGCAAAAAGGTTTCGGTCTCGACGTTTGGCGGCGACAGGCGCGCCAATGAGACTGCGCCCATAAGATGTGCCAGCAGGGCTTGGGCTTTGGGGGCAGCGGCCGGACCGCCGATCACGGCGGCCAACACGGCCAGAACATGGGCAACCCCGTCTTCAAGCGGTTTTTGCAACTCGGGCGGTTGATGCGCGAGCTCGGATTGCATTGCCGCCAGCGGACAGCCTTGGGCCCGGTTTTGCACATGTTCTGGCGAGAGATAAAGCGCCACATAGCGCCCTAGCGCCGCGCGTTTGTCAGCCGCAGTTTCCGCCTCTGCCATATCTGACACAGCGGCGGTGATGGCATAGGTCAGAGCGGCGGCGACCAACGCATGTTTGGATTTGAAATGTCGGTAGAACCCACCATGGGTCATGCCAGCGGCTTTCATGATTTCAGACAGCCCGGTCGCTTCGATCCCGTTTTCGCGAAACAGCAAAGAGGCTTGGTGCACGATCCGGTCGTGGCTGCGTGATTTTTCCAATGCGGTGGCGCGGGCCATGTCGATCTCGGTTTTCGGGGTGGTTGACTATTTGGATGATAATCATAATCTTATTTAGATGACAAGAATCATCTAAGTGGCGTGCGGGGGAAACCCGCAACCGGGACAGTTCCACAAAGGCAACCATTCGTTGCGCTTAACACCTTGAAAGGAATGAAATTATGTCAGCACTCATGACCTCGACCATCCGTGTCAAAGATCGCGAAAAGCTTCAGGATTACTTGCGGCAAGTCAAAGCCTTGGGCGCGCAATATGGCGCTGAAATGCTGTTCAGCGGGCCAGCGCAAGGTCCAATTGCCGGGGTACAGGACCATGATCTGGTGGTGATCGTGCGCTTTCCCACCACCGAGGATATCGACGCGCTCTTTGGGTCTGAGGCCTATGCGCCGCTCTTGGACCTGCGCGAAGCCGCCGCCGATATGGTGATCCTGAAATATCAGGATGCCGCGTGAATTTGGGGTTTGACGCCTCTTTTGATGCTCTGAAAGGAGACAGCCTGTGTCGATCCTACCCGTCTATACCGCCATCGTCTTTGGCCTCTGCCTGAGCCTGATCACCCGCGCGGCGCGGAGCGAGGCCATCACCCGGACCGAAGCGCGGGCCAGCTATGCGTTGTTTGCCGGTTTCGCGCTCTGGGTCGGGATTGTCACCGTTCTGGGTCTGCAGGGCCTGCATGTGCGCTGGATGCAGGACATTCCGCTGCTATGGCAGGCGCTGGTGCCCATGGTGATCTGGCAGACCGCATTCCTGATATGGCCGCGCCTGCAACAGGGCATCTTGAAATCCGGTGCCGCAACCCCGGCCTGGATGTTGGCCCTGATCCAAACCTTGCGGATCGGGGCATTGGGCGGGATCGCCAAAGGGCTAAGCGGTGACATCCAATCGAGCTACGTCTTTTGGATCGGCATTCCTGATTTTCTCTTTGGCCTGTCCGCACCGCTCATGGCCTGGCTTTTGTGGCGCGGGCAGGTGTCGGCGCGGGCCTTGATCCTTTGGAACCTGATTGGTTTTGGGCTGATCGTGCTGCCAACCTTTGCGGTGATGCTCTATTGGATGCGCGAGCCGGGATTCGCGTTTATCTTTGAATTCCCAATGGTTCTGGCCCCCAGCATCGTGGTTTCCCTGTTTGTCTCGCTAAACCTGCTCCAGGCCTGGCTGGCGTTTCAAAGCCTGCCCAAGGGCGGTACGGAAGCCCCAATCACGGAGAAATGACGTTTACGCCGGGCATGCTGGCCAGCGTATACATGTCGTCATCATAAAGCTCGGTCAGCATATCCACATAGGCACTGTCCCATCCGGGCAGGTCGAGCTCTTCTTCGATCTCGTCCTCAAGCGCATATTTATCCAGAAACGCCGCCATCACCCGGCGTTTCTGCATTTCGTTGATATTGGGGTTTTCCTTTAAAAAGGCACGAAAGCGCTTCATGCCTTCGGGATTGATGATCTGACTAAAGATGTCGAAGGCACCGGTGATCTTGCGGGTCATTTCGATCCCGGCCAATTCGCGGATCACCTGGCCCCAGATCAGCGGGGTATCTTCGTTGCACCATACCGTGATAGGCATGTCGGGCAGGTGATCCCGCAGCCGGCGGATCATGTCGGACCAGCGCAGATGCATCGGGTCGACCCCGGCCATGAATTCGTGAAAATCCGTGTGCGGGGTGATGGCATAGACGGCGGGCAAAAAGGTCGCCGGGTCGCGCAGGCCCAGAAACAACTCAACCTCGTCACGCTCGAAAATCTGTTGCAGCACGCGCAGCCGGGTTTCCGCCTTTCTAAAGGCGAGTCCGCCGGAAAACATCAGTTTGGGCACGGAAAAGAACGTGTTGCTGGACAGCAAAAGCCGATCCACCTGCGTGTGTTCATCGTCCAGAATGGCATCCAGCACAATCTCGCGCGTGTCGTCCGATGTCCCGGAACGGTTGAGACTGTTCACCGCCTCAAGCAGGAATTTGCGGTATTTGGACGGGCCGGGAATCGAGACCCCCTCGTGACGCCAATCATCGGCATTGCGCAAAAGGCATTTGAGGATGCGATCGTCGTCTGTGCAAGGGAGACCGGCGTGTAGAATGACCTGCATGGGATGGTGCGCTCGTTCGGGGGCTTGTGCTGTGGGCTTGGGGGCTTTTTGTTGGCTCTTGGCTGCAGTATAAGCCTTTTCGCGCAGAGGTTAACAGCCCCTGTAACGACCAAGGAAAGGTGTGGCTTATGGCCTCTTCCAGCATGACACGCGGACCCGCAACAACCAAGGCGCGCCTGCGTTTGCCCAGCAAATGGTCGGTTGGGGCCATTGTGATTGCGGTGATCGTGATCGCGCCCATCCTTGCGGTGCTCGGGCTGGCGCTGTTTCCTCGCGAAAACATCTGGCCGCATCTGATCTCGACCACCTTGCCGCGCTATCTGCGCAACACGGCGATCCTGATGTTTGGCGTCGGGATTTTGTCGGCGATGGTGGGGACCGGGGCGGCCTGGCTGATTGCGCGCTATGAATTTCCCGGACGGCGCTGGCTGGAATGGTTGCTGCTGTTGCCGCTGGCGATCCCGGCCTATGTCGGGGCCTATGCGCTGGTGGATTTCCTGGAATATGCCGGGCCGGTGCAGACCGCCTTGCGCGAGGTGTTTGGCTGGAAAACCTCGCGCGATTACTGGTTCCCCGAGATCCGCAGCATGGGTGCCGCCATTCTGGTTCTGGCGGCGGCCATGTACCCCTATGTCTATCTGCTGGCCCGCGCCGCCTTTCGCGAACAAAGCGCCGCATCAGAAGAGGTCGCCCAATCGCTGGGGGCAGGGGCCTGGGGGCGGTTCTGGCGCGTTGGCCTGCCTTTGGCCCGCCCGGCCATCGCCGCCGGCGTCGCCATCGTGATGATGGAAAGCGTCAATGATTTCGGCACGGTTGATTATTTCGCCGTGCAGACCCTGACCACAGGCATCTTTACCGTCTGGCTTGAGGCCAACAATGCCGGCGGCGCGGCGCAGATCGCCTCGGTGGTGTTGATCCTGGTGATCATGCTGGTGGCACTCGAGAAAATCTCGCGCCGTCGCATGCGCTATTTCAACCTCTCAACCCGGCACCGCCCCGTGGCGCGCAAAGAGGTCAGCCGCGGATTGGGCGGGCTCATGCTGCTGGCCTGTTTCATCCCCTTCTTCATGGGCTTTTTACTGCCGGCGGGGGTGATCCTGAGCCATGCTTTGGACAATGCCGAAAACTGGCGTGATCCAGAGCTGTGGGAGGCGGGATTTAACACCCTGACCGTGGGCGGTACAGCCGCTGTGGTGACCGTCGCGGCAGGTGTCTTTCTGGTCTATGGCGTGCGCCTGACCGGGCGCAAATTGCCCCGTCTTCTGCTGCCCGTAACCACGATTGGATATGCGGCTCCGGGCGCTGTCTTGGGGGTTGGTATCCTGATTCCCCTCGCGGTGGTGGATAACGCCGTGGCGGATGGCATTCTGGCGGTCACAGGCGTTGATATCGGGCTGATTCTGACCGGCTCGGCCTTTGCGCTGATTCTGTCCTATTGCGTGCGCTTTTTTGCTATTGCTCAGGGCGCGGCGGATGCGGCCATGGGGCGCGTGTCGCCAAACCTCGCCTTGGCCGCCCGGTCTTTGGGCCGCAATCAGGGCCAGGTGCTTGGCACGGTCTATTACCCGCTGATGCGCGCCTCTGTGGCCTCGGCGCTGCTTTTGGTCTTTGTGGACTGCGTCAAAGAGCTGCCCGCCACGCTTTTGTTGCGCCCCTTCAACTTTGACACATTGGCCACCCGCGTGCACGAACAGGCCTCTCTCGAAGCCCTCGGAGACGCCGCCCCAGCGGCAATTCTGGTGATTTTGACGGGGCTCGCAGCGGTCGGATTACTTGCACGCGCAAATAGGTGATTTTGGGGCTTGCAAAGGGTAGGCGGTTTGTCCTATTTCGACCGAACGGTGCCCCTATAGCTCAGCTGGTAGAGCAACTGATTTGTAATCAGTAGGTCCGCGGTTCGAGTCCGTGTGGGGGCACCACTAAAATCAATCACTTATTCGAAGATTGACGTTTCGACTGTCGGAACGGGCGAGCACGTTTGGAAACTCCCCCAACTTAAGTAAATTCATTTGATACGGTTGCGTAGCGATGGCCCGTGGCTAATTTGCAAACTGTTCAGGGTTCTGCTCAAAAAACGGCCTTTTTGCATGTCTAGAATTCCGGGCTCTGTGCTCAAAGTAAATTAGAAGGGACCTTTCCCCTTGGCCGTTTCGGAACAAGGGAATCAGATGCTCTCACACGTAGTCGGCATTGGAAAGTGTACCCATATTTGTGAAATTCTTGGTTGCGTAGTTTTTTAACTATCTGTATTTGCATGGTTTTTAAAGAAGTTCAGACCAACCTGCTAAGAAAATTCACGTTAACCTTTAGAGGCCAGTTTTTAGGTCCTTTGATTTTGCGTCGGCATGTATGCGCGTCCCAAGATCAAGGTCAAAGGTACCGGAGACCTCAATATGAACCAACCATTAATACTTTTGAACCGCGCGGTAGTTAAGGAGCATTTTGGCGTTTCGAAGCGCTTTCTAGAATTGACTATCATGCGTCAAGATGGTCCGGCATTCATCAAAACTGGTCGCCTTGTTCGTTATCGGCCCGAAGATATCGAGAGCTGGATTGCGCAGCAACGGGTAGCGCCCAACGCGGTCTGATCGCAGCGTTATAACTTCGAAAGGACTGAACCATGCCTGAAAACTCAGACAGGGATTGTGAGTGCTATTCTCAATTTGCCGGCGAACTTGGAGTTGAAAATGCGCTCAGTGAAACGAGGAATCCGCGACAGATTTCGCCAATTCCGTTAGTACGGGCAAAAGTCGCGGCTGAAACTTATCCCAAATGCGCGCTAGGCCCACTTACACCTGCTGTAGATGCAGTCGTGCACCTGACCTCTGCACCCTCTGCACAGAGTATTTTTGCTGCTGCAAGCCTCGCGACTCAGAACTTAGCTGTCGTTGAAACTCTACAATCGGCAAAGCCTGTTTCGGTTTTTTTTTGCTGTCCGTGGCCGAATCCGGGGAACGTAAATCCGAGCGTGATACCCTTGCATTGCAAGGTGTTCGTAAATTTGAACGAGAAAGGCAAGATCAATACGCCCAAGAATTCAGAGCCTACACCCACGATACAGATTTATTCGCAAGTCAACGTCGGTTAACACTAGCAGAAACAAAAGCTAAAGACACAGCGCGAGCTGATTTGGAAGCATTAGGACCGGAGCCCCAGCCTTCTATCGCTCCTGAATTGTTGTTGACTGACCCGACAATTGAAGGGTTGCTCAAACATTATGAAACATCTCAGCCGTCGTTGGGATTGTTCTCGGACGAAGGTGGCCAGTTCTTGGGCGGTTACGGGATGTCATCCGACAACCGTCTCAAAGCCGCAGCAGCGATGTCCAAACTTTGGGACGGGGGCTCTGTCGATCGAACCAGGAGGTCTAGCACAGGACCCTCTCGTACATTTACTGATAAACGCCTGACTAGCCACTTGATGATCCAACCCAGAATTGCAGAAACGTTGTTGGCTGATGAAGAGTTGCGTGATCAAGGCTTGTTCTCTCGGATGTTGATCGCATGGCCGGTCAGCCACATCGGTCAACGCGTGATGTCTTTGACAACCGACAACACCTCGAAAGCTGCGTCACTGAGCCATTTGTCCACCTTTCACTGCCGAATAGAAGACCTGCTGGCGAAAGGTTTACCAAATCCACCTTAGCCCTGACTAATGCAGCGCGCGACTTGCTCATTCAATACTATAATTCAGTTGAAGAGAACCAAGCAGAAGGGCGGGAATTCCAGAAAATACGTGGTTTCGCGTCGAAGGCTGCTGAGCAAACCCTTCGTCTCGCGGGGATTTTGCAACTCTTTGAAGATGAGAGCGCTCAAACATTGTCTTTAGCGCATTTGACCTGCGCGATAGAGCTCATGGATTGGTACTTGTCTGAAAGCAAACGCTTGTTTGAAGCGACATCGGTTCCCGAGCCACTGCAAAAGGCGGAAAAACTGCGCAGATGGTTGTTTGAGAAATGGACCGAATGCTTTGTTGATATTCGTTCAATTGTGCGATTTGGCCCAAATTTCACCCGCAACGCCTCTTCGGCTCGTGAACTGGTCCAGATGCTTGAAAAAATCACTGGCTCCTTTGTCAGGATGGTCCTCAATTGATCAAAGGACAAGTTTCGAACTCAACTTGGCGGTTAAATCGGCCAGATGCGATCACCCAAGTTTGATGTCGCATCCGCCTTGGTTGCTACGCTCCAGCGCATGTCAGCGAAGTCGCAAAAGTCGCAAGCGTTCCCTCTTCAGGAAGAGCGCGGCAGTTAGGTGCAAGCAACCCATCCCCTCGCCGCCGTGCACCAGTCCGCTTTGGATCAAGACGCCTTTGAGGAACGGGCCGCAATTATGGAATTCGAGGCGCAACTTTCCCGGGCTAAAGCTGAAAAGTTGGCTCTTCAGGCGATCCTTGAACGCGGAGGCCTCAGGGGGGGCCTTTCTAGCGTTGCCAAGCATGGGTTTATTTACGCCATGTCTCATCGCCTTTTTTCGGGATGGATCGACAAACGGCCTAGATCTGTAGTTGCGCTATGCGAAATCGTCTTTATCGTGTACGCAACCGTTTCTAGACCCTTCATTGCTGTGACCAAACCGTTTCAAGTCTTTTTCAGTTATGCTACCGACGATTGGAACTCCGCAGTCGATAGTGAAGATCTGCAATTTGTCTTTAATCATCTCGAAGGCGAAACCAACCGGAGCCTCATCGGAAAAAGTTGCGCCCTTTGGCAGGACCGTAACAGGTTAAAATGGGGCGAGGCTTGGCGTAAAGAGCTGCACAAGACGGGCGAGACCTCGGCCTTTTTCATTCCGCTTGTATCGCATGCCTGGCTGTCCTCAGACTACTGTCTTTGGGAGTTTGAGATATTTAGAAATGCGACGAAATCCTGTGAAGGCCCGGGGCGCATTCTGCCGCTTTTGCTGAAACCGATGTCTGACGCGGATGTCGCTGCCATGAGTGACGAACAAAAAACCGCTTACGAGGCCCTTCGCGCCATCCAAATGCAGGTCTGGCCGGACTTGAAAAGCCTTCTGGACAGTGGCCCTAAACCGTTGCTCGCAAAACTCTCAAGGGAATTGAAAGACCGGATCATGATCCTGGATGCGACGCCAACCACGCTGCGTGAAACCAACGAGTCAAACCCAACTGCGCCACAACCCGCGCCGGTCAGCGCCATCAGCGTGGAAACGGTGCCGCCGATTTCGGGGGCGATCGATTATGGGCGCGATCAGGACAATGGCGTGCTGATGGAACTGGCGACAACGGGATATGCCAAGGCTCGCTTTGACGGTGGCGAAGTGTTGTTCCACCTGTCCGGCTTTTTCCTCAAGGTTGAGGCGACAGGGGGCACACCGACAAACCCGAATGCTAACTTCCTGCATGGTTGGTCAGGGCCTCTGGCGCAAGTTCATCAAGTCGGCGCGCTGCATTGCTATACTCTGATGGTCGAGGCGAACAAGACCCCCATGGCGGGGGCACCGCTGGCCGATCCCGATATGGGGCCGGTCACCCGCCTGTTTGATCTGGAACCGCATGAGGGCGAAGAGGTCTCCATCTCGGTCAAAGCTGTGCTGGAATGGGAATGCGTTCAGATCGCGACACCAGAGGTGGATTTGCCCAAGCCGGTGCAAGACATGCAGCGCAAGGTTGTGGATTTGCTCATGCGCAAACAGCGCGAAGACACGCCGCTAAAGGGGTGGTCAGATGCCAAGTGACAGCAAACTTAGCGCCGTTTCCATGCCGCTGCCCGAGGCAACGCAAAAGGCGATTGAACGCGTCACGACGATTGACACAACCGATTTTCTCGCCATGGCAAAGGCCGCGGGGTTGGACCCGGCCAGGGATTTTCGCGGCCAGGATCTGCGCGGGCTTGATTTTGCCGGCTCGGATCTGGACGGGTTTGATTTTTCCGGCGCGGATCTGCGTGGGGCCAGCTTTGCCGGTGCGCGCTTATCGGGGGTGACGTTTACAGGGGCCGATCTAAGGGCGGCGACAGGCTTTCGCGGAAAAAAAGGGGCTAAGTACAAAACCGCGCGTCTCAAGCCACAAAAACCACGTTTTCTTGAGATGTCCGGGCATGAGCACGATGTGAATAGCGTCGCGTTTAGCCCCGATGGCCGCCGCGTGGTCTCTGGCAGCAATGACGCGACCACGCGGCTGTGGGATGTGGAGAGCGGAACTCAGATCGCCTTGCTTTCCGGTCATAAGAGATTGGTATATGGCGTCGCGTTTAGCCCCGATGGCCATCGCGTGGTCTCTGGCAGTGCCTACAATACTCTGCAAGTGTGGGATGTGGAGAGCGGGGCAGAGATCGCCGTGCTCTCCGGGCATGAAGATTGGGTGAACTGCGTCGCGTTTAGCCCCGATGGTCGCCACGTCGTCTCTGGCAGCGATGACAAGACGTTGCGGTTGTGGGATGTGGAGAGCGGGGCAGAGATTGCTGTGCTGACCGGGCATGAGCACGATGTGAATAGCGTCGCGTTTAGCCCCGATGGCCGCAGTGTGGTCTCTGGCAGCGATGACAAGACGCTGCGGTTGTGGGATGTGCAGAGTGGCGCAGAACCTGTCGTGCTGTCTAGGCAAAAGGACTTGGTGTTTAGCGTCGCGTTTAGCCCCGATGGCCGTCACGTGGTTTCTGATAGCGATGGCAGGACGTTGCGGCTGTGGGATGTGACAAGCGGGGCTGAGATTGCTGTGCTGTCCGGGCATGAGGGCTTTGTGAGCAGCGTCGCGTTCAGCCCCGATGGCCGCCGCATGGTCTCTGGCAGCAGGGACTGCACGCTGCGGCTTTGGGATGTGGAGAGCGGGGCAGAGATTGCTGTGCTGTCCGGGCATAAGAGCTTGGTGAACAGCGTCGCGTTTAGCCCCGATGGCCGCAGTGTGGTCTCTGGCAGCGATGACAACACGCTGCGGTTGTGGTGGATCGATGAGGATCTGATCGCCGCGCAGAGCAAGCCATGACTGCGCAGCTCTTTCTCAGCCAAGCAGGCAGCGATAGCGCGGCTGCGCAGGCCCTGGCGCAGCGATTGCGCCAGACGCCACAAGGTCAAAGCGGGGCGCTCTCGGTCTGGCTGGATTTTGATGCGCTAGAGGCCTGACGCCCCTGGCAGCCGCAGCTTGAACAGGCCTTGCGCGGGGCCAGCGCCGGTGCGATCCTGGTGGGCAGTCGCGGCCTTGCCAATTGGATGCGGGCCGAGTTTGATGTGCTCAACAGCCGCGCGGTGTCAGAGCCGGGCTTTCGCCTTATCCCCATCCTGATGGGCGGGGCTGACACACAAACGCTGTCACCCTTTGCCAAACGTTTTCAGGCCATCCGCGATCCGCTGAACGACCCGGCGGAATTCGCGCGTCTGGTGGATGCCATCCTGGGAGTGGACAATGGGGCAGGGCGCGCGGCCCTGACCAAGCATCCTTTCCCCGGGCTATACGCCATGACCGAGGCGTGGAATGATCGCTTTTTTGGTCGCCGCCCCGAGACTGACCTGCTGCTTAAAGAATTGCAGCACAAGCCGATCTATTCCATCGTCGCCGATAGCGGCGCGGGCAAATCCTCGCTGGCGATGGCGGGTCTCGGGGCGGCCTGGCGTGGCGGTGCCTTTGACACGCGCAACCCTAGGCAAGACGCGCCGGTCTTTTGGAATGTTATCACGATGCGTCCGCGAAGCGACCCGCTCGAAGGATTGCGGCTGGGGCTGACCGAAGCGACGCAGGCCATGGGCCTAGAGCCGGACCAGCAAAGCGCGCTGCGCAAGCAGATCGATTTGGGGAACGCGAGTGAGAGCCTTTATGCGCTCGAATGTGGATTGCCCGCAGGACGAGTTCAAACCTTGCTGATCATCGACCAGGCCGAAGAGTTGGTGACAGCCACCCGTGATCGTGATCTGCGCCATGCCTTTGGCCGTCTCATCGCCGACATGCTAAAGATCGGAGCCAAAGACGCGCGGCTGCGGGTTGTGACGACGGTTCGGGCTGACTATGCGCGGCTGGTCGGCACGGTGCCCGGGCTCGGTGCGCATCTCAAAGCCGAAGACACTGTGCTCAAGCTCAATGTACCAAAAGGCGACGATTTGCGTGCCATGGTCGAAGGACCTTTACAGCTCGCACGTTTTGACGATGTCGCCCAGATTGACGCCTTGGCTGACCGCATCCAAGAGGATCTGTCCGATAGGGCCGGTGACGTCGCCCTCGCGCAGATGGCGCTGTCATTGGTCTGGCGTGACCGCGCGCAGTATGGCGGGAACCTGGTGACGGCCTATCAATCGCTTGGCCGGGTTTACGGCGCGCTTGGGCAAGAGGCCGAGCGGGTGGCCGAGCATGAGTTGACAGAACCAGAGCGCGACGCTTTGCTGCCCGTCTTTCTGCGGTTGTTGCAGTTGGGCGATACAGCGGGGGCCACCCGACGGATCGCATTCAAGTCGGAGTTCTCGCAAGACCAGCAACAGTTGATTGACCGGCTGGCGGGTGAGGAATGGGGCAGGCTGTTGCAAACGACGGGTGAGACCGTCGAAATCGCCCATGAATCGCTCTTTTCGCAATGGCCCGAGCTGCACCAATATGTGCAAGATCACGAAGCGGACGCGCGCAGCATGGGGCGGCTTATGGCGGCGACCGACCGCTGGATAAAAGGCGGGCAAGGCCGCGGGTTCTTGGCGCGGCAGGTCGATATCAAAGACTTTGCCCCTGTGGCCGCAAGACACCCTGAATGGCTATCCGAGCCGGAACGCACATTTCTGCACCGCTCGCGCCGCTTGCTAGCCACGGTTCGAGCCACCATTGCCGCGACGGTGTGTTTGGTCGTCGGGCTTTTGGGCTTTAGCCTGTACTATTTTTCAGAGGCTGTGGTTGCCCAAGCCAGCGCCAATCTTGAGCGCGAGGCAGGTGAACAGGCGCGGGGCGTTGCAATGACGGTGCTGGCCCGCACCCGGGCCCAAACAGATCCGTCCTCGGCTTTGAAACTGGTGATGAGCGCCTGGCCGGACGAACCGCCACTGGACAGCGCATTGGTATCGAACGCCAGACAAGCGATGGTGACGGCCTTTGCGCACACGAGTAGAAGTGTGGTGCTGTCCGGGCATGAGGGCAGGGTGACCAGCGTCGCGTTTAGCCCGGATGGCCGCGGCGTGGTCTCTGGCAGCTGGGACGGTACGCTGCGTTTGTGGGATGTGGAGAGCGGGGCCGAGATCGCTGTGCTGTCCGGGCATGAGAGCGGGGTGACCAGCGTCGCGTTCAGCCCCGATGGCCGCGGCGTGGTCTCTGGCAGCCATGACAATACGCTGAGGCTGTGGGATGTGGAGAGCGGGGAAGAGATCGCCGTGCTGTCCGGGCATGAGGGCGGGGTGGAGAGCGTCGCGTTTAGCCCGGATGGCGGCCACTTTGTCTCTGGCAGCCATGACAATACGCTGCGGCTGTGGGATGTGGAGAGCGGGGCAGAGATTGCTGTGCTGACCGGGCATGAGGGCTCGGTGACAAGCGTTGCGTTTAGCCCCGATGGTCGCCGAGTGGTCTCTGGTAGCTATGACAAGACATTGCGGCTGTGGGATGTAGAGAGCGGGGCAGAGATCGCCCTGCTTTCCGGGCATGAAAGCGAAGTGACAAGCGTCGCGTTTAGCCCCGATGGTCGCCAAGTGGTCTCTGGCAGCGACGGCGGTTCGCTGCGGCTGTGGAATGCAGAGAACGGTGCTGAGATCGCGACTTTAAATGAGCTGGATGAAAAAGTGACCTTAGTTTCATTTCACTCCGCCCCCTACCATGTGGTCTTTAGTAAATTGAACGGGGGAGTTCTGCAGTGGGATGGAACCTCTGAATCTGAGGCTGTTGCCCTGCTTGGCAACGAAGGCTCTGTACTAAGTTTCGCGTTTAGTTCCGACGGCAGCAGGGCGACCACTGGTAGCTTCGACACTAATTTATGGTTGTGGGATGCTGGGAGCCGTACAGAGATTGCTGTGCTTCCCGGGCATGAAGGTGATGTGGCCAGCGTCGCATTTAGTCCCGACGGCAGCAGAGTGATTTCTGGTAGCGGTGACGGAACGTTGCGGTTGTGGGAGGTGGAGAGTGGTGTAACGTTAGCTGTTATGTCCGGGCATGAGAGAGAGGTCACCAGTGTCGCGTTTAGTCTCGATGGTCGCCGCGTCGCGTCCGGTGGCCGTGACGGAACCGTGCGGCTTTGGTCTCAGCTTTTGATAGAAGGCAACGCGCTGCAAATTGCCTGTCAGTTGTTGCCGATCAGGAACGGAGCGCGCGATCTGTCGACCGATGACATTGCCGCAGAGCTGGGCCTGCCCGATCCGGAACCGCTGACCCCCTGTGACGATTACGATCCACCCATGCCGTTTCCCATCGTTTCAGACTGACTCAGGACAACGCCCCATGACCAACCTCAAAACACTGCTGTCGCAAGACCTCGAGTATCGAAACCTCACCGCCGAACGCGCCCGCAAAGCCAAATCCGCACGGCGCGTGAAAATCGCGTTTCGCTGGTGCCGATCTGGCTTTTTGCTGTCGACCCTGTGCGCCTCGCTCATCGGCGGTGGGTTGCTATTTGTGTCCGGTGCGAACAGTGCTGGGGGGACAGCCCTGTCAGACGAAACGCTCAGCCTAGTTTTGATCATTCAGGCCGTTCTGCTTGGCGTGGCAGGGCTTTACGCCTTCAATCTAAGTGCCCGAGATTATTATGGCACGGCGACCGAGGCACGGCTAAAGGCCGAGGAGTTGCGTTGGGAACTGCAGTATTTCGCGCTCAAACTAAGCGACGCGCTTTCCATTCTGCCGCAATTTGAAGCCAGGTTTCTGACCTTCCTTGACAATCAAATCAGGCATTTAGAAGGCTGCACAACCCGTCACAGGGCGTCGCTGCGATGGATCATATGGTTTGGTGCAGCCGCTACCGGGGTAACGGCGCTTGTCCAGGGATTGTCGGCAATTGCGTCTTTTTCGACCGTGCTGGTGGTCGCCGTGCTAAGCGCCTGTTTGCCCGGTCTGACGGTGTTTCTTGATGGTTGGACGGACCAACGCGAAGGCAAACTGCGCGCGAAACTCCACGATGACTCCTGCGCGGGACTAAAGCGGCTGCGTGCGAAAAGTGGACGCCTTAGCACCGCTATCCAAGCAAAAGATCTGGAAACGGCCAAGGCCTATGTTGATGATGTCATTGCCCTGCTGCGCTAAGACGCGGTTGGCTTTGCCACTGCGCGCGGTGAGGCAACTTCCTAAGGATTTGGGATCAGCAAAGTTAACTAAAGGTTGAGGGCCGCAGCAAAATCAATATCCTCCCCTTGAGTTTTCCGGAGCAAGCCCTTTTGACTGAACGCTTTACTGCCGTCTTGTCCTACGCACGGGTAGATGTGCGCGCACCCGCCGACCGCGAGGCTGTTCTGTCGGTCATCGAAGGCTTGGAGAGACAGGTTCATGCTGAAATGGGGTCCTCTGTCTTTGAGTTGTGGCGAGATATTGAGGATATCGATACGGGTGATGCATGGCGACCTGCGCTATATGAAGCGATTGAGCGCGCGCAGATCCTGATCATCTTGCTGTCGCGGGGCTGGCTGAGCTCTGACGAATGCTGGAAAGAGTTTGAGACGTTTTGCACGCGTCCAGAATTTGGCAAAGGTTTGATCAAGGTCTATCCGGCGGAGTTGCGTCCGGTGAACCATCACCGCCTTAACCAGCAGCAAAGCCAGCGGTTACAAGAGGTAAAGGCGCTGCAATTGGTCGATTGGACAGACTTGCTGCATGAACGCAGCGCTGTTCGTCATGAGGCGACCTTACGCGTGCTCAAACAGACCGCCCGTGACATCGAAGACACTCTGGCAAAACAAGAAGTCGCGGCCAAACAAGAGGTGGCGCAGGAACGAATGCGGCAAGGGGCGCGTGAAGAGGAGTTGAGTAAGCGCACAGCAGATGAGGAAGGTCGCGCTCTGTTTCAGAAAATGGTGCAGAACCGCAACGCAGTTCAGTCTCCGCCCAACGCTTCACCTAGTGTCAGCGCGATCGTGACTAAGGAACGCGTGTCTGCCTCCGAGGCCGAAGAGCCCAAAGAGAACCTGAACAGACGCCTTGCTTTCATGAGCCTTCTGGGCCTTGTAGGGAGCGCGGCAACGGTTTGGGGATACCGGGAATTTGGCTTAGCAGACCCCAAACCACAATTGAGCATTATCAATCTAAGCCAGGCTGCCGTGCTGTCCGGGCATGAGGGCTGGGTGACCAGCGTCGCGTTCAGCCCCGATGGCCGCCGCGTGGTCTCTAGCAGCGGGGACAAGACGCTGCGGCTTTGGGATGTGGAGAACGGGGCAGAAATTGCTGTGCTGACCGAGCATGAGACCTGGGTGTTCAGCGTCGCGTTTAGCCCAGATGGCCGCCTTGTGATCTCTGGCGGCCGGGACAAGACGCTGGGGTTGTGGGATGTGGAGAGCCGGGCTGAGATTGCCGCGCTGTCCGGGCATGAAAGCTTTGTGTACGGCGTCGCGTTTAGCCCCGATGGCCGCCGTGTGGCCTCTGGCGGCGGGGACAAGACGCTGCGGCTGTGGGATGTGGAAAGTGGGGCAGAGATCGCCGTGCTGTCCGGGCATGAGAGCTTGGTGACCAGCGTCGCGTTTAGCCCCGATGGCCTCCGCCTGGTCTCTAGCAGCTATGACAACACGCTGCGGCTATGGGATGTGGAGAGCGGGGCGGAGATCGCCGTGTTGCCTGGGCATGAGGGGTGGGTGAACAGCGTCGCGTTTAGCCCCGATGGCCGCCGCGTGGTCTCTGGCAGCGATGACAAGACGCTGCGGTTGTGGGATGTGGAAAGCGGGGCAGAACCTGTCGTGCTGTCCGGGCATAAGGATTGGGTGAGGAGCGTCGCGTTTAGCCCCGATGGCCGCCGCGTGGTCTCTGGTAGCGGGGACACCACGCTGCGGCTGTGGGATGTGGAGAGTGGGGCAGAAATTGCAGCGATGTCCGGGCATACAGATTCGGTGAACGGCGTGGCGTTTAGCCCTGATGGTCGCCGTGTGGTCTCTGGCAGCGATGACAAGACGCTGCGGCTTTGGAATGTTGTCTATTCGTCTGACCGGTCTTGAGTGGCCTGGTGTGTGACATGACTTCAGAAGATCAACGCGCCTTTATCTCCTACGCGCGCAGCGATGGCTCCGACGCTGCCACACGTTTTCTGACCTGGCTGTCGTCCCACGGCTTCAGCGGTTGGCAAGACCTGCGCGAGATTGGCTCAGACGAAACGGTTTGGCCGCAGATCGAAACCGCGCTCAAGAAAAGCGATGTTCTGGTCGTTATCGTGACCTGCGCCGCCCTGGCCTCGGAGTATATCCGCCGTGAATGGCGCGCGGCGCGTCGCTATGGTGCGACGATCATTCCCGTCCTCGGCGAAGAGATATCGCGCAGCACGCTGCCACGCTGGTTGCGCCGCGAAGAGGTCTACCGGCTGGACGATCCGCACCGCGAGGCGGTTTTCCTTGCCATCGTGCAAGCGCCGCGCCGACGGTTAAGCGCGGTTTGGGATGATGGCCTTGCCCTTGCTGCGATGGTCCCGAGACCGGGAAAACTGAGTGAGGCAAAAACCGCTTTGCTTGCGGATGATGGCGGGCCGGTGGCCTTGTCTTCGGTTCTGGCGGGGCGTGGTGGGTTTGGCAAAACCACCCTGGCGGCCTATGTGGCGCAAGATCCCGACATCAGGGATGCCTTTCTGGATGGCGTGTTTTGGGTCGCCATTGGCCGCCAGTCACACACTGTTCTAACACAAATCGAAGAGATCATTCGCAAGATCAGCGGCGCGCGGCTTGGCACCACGGATGAAGACCAAGCCGCACAAGAGCTCAAGAACCTGCTGGATCACCGGGATGTGTTGATCATCGTGGACGATGTTTGGCGCGAAGCGCAACTGCGCCCCTTTGTCACCGCCACTGAAAACGCAGCCCTTTTGGTCACCACGCGGAACAAGGAAATTGCAGGCCCGGACACCGATTACCTTGATGTTGAGGCGATGTCGGAGGGCGAAGCGCTTGAGCTATTGTCGCGTGATTTGCCTGGACACCGGACGACGTCGTTCAGCTGAAAGCCTTTGCAGAACGCTATTGGCGTTGGGCCCAGTTGCTTGCAATCTGTAACCGGGGTCTTGTTCGTTGCTTTCGGCGTGGGCGAAGCCTGCTGCAAGCGCTGAGCGATCTCGACGCGGCCTTGGTTCAGGGCACGCTAGAGCAACCTGATGACTGGGATCTAACCCTCACCGCCGCTCTGGACCTGAGCTATGAAGAGCTGAGCCCGAAACATCAACAGCGGCTCAACACCTTCGCTGCCCTGGCCGAAGATACCGCCATGCCCATCACAGTTCTTGCGCGGGCTTGGGGCGTTGATAGCTTCACCACGGAAGAGTGTATCATGGATCTCGAGATGGGGTGTTGGCTGCAACCTTTTGAGTTTGGCGCACCCGTAGCGCTTCGCGACAATGTCCTGTGGTATCTGCAGAACAAACTACAGGTCGAGACGCAGAAAGCGGCACTTCAGAGCATCCTGGATGGAAACAAGCCAGACAGCGGCCACTGGCAAGACCTGACTAGCGATGAAACTTACCTTTGGACGCAGCAGTTGTGGCACATGCGGCAAGCGGGCAGGCAGGCCGAGGCGGACGCGCTGTCGCAGGATCTGCCCTGGCTCTCGGCCAAGCTCGGGGCTGTCGGCGCGCATGAGCTGTATCGCGGCTTTGACTCCCAGCATGCCGATCCCGGGCTTAGATGGGTGCATCGCGCTGCCGATTTTGTCGGAACGGCCTGATCAATCGGCCTGGGTCATTGACGGCACGGTCCCTCAGCAAAACGCGCCTGAGACCCTGATGACCCAAGCGCAGAGAGCAATACAGCTGCCAAGGCGATGGGGGGGCATTCCAAAGGGTCGGAGCCGAAACCATGCGACTGTCCGGGCATAAGATCTGGGTAACCAGCGCGGCGTTTAGCCCCGATGGCCGCCGCGCGGTCTCTGGCAGCAATGACATGACGCTGCGGCTGCGGAATGTTGAAAGCGGTTGTGAGATCTTTCTCCGCAGTTTTGGCAGCGCTGTCCTCTCACTTGATTGGTCCGAATTTGGCCTTGTGGTTGGTATGAGCAACGGTGACTTGGTGTGTTTAGCTCCCGATCTGTAGCCTAAGGGGCAATTTGGCGTTTGGTGCTGGCTAAATGGGTTTCGGCTTGTGTGCCGCGAGTTGAGCTCCGATCACTGCGGCAGACCGATGCTGCACCTCATCTGCCAGATGTGCGAATCAGGCGGTCGTCGGCGTCGAACTGTGTCCCAGCAACTCTCCGACTTGTGGCAGCGACATGCCGACGCTTGCATAGCTATGACGCAAGTCGTGTAACCGAACATCAGCAATATCAGCTGCTTTACGAATGACATCCCAGGTCTTTTTGACGTCTATTGGCGGTTTTTCCGGCTTGGCCCCGGGAAAGACAAAGGCCCCGACGCGGAATTGTGCTGCCGTCTTCTACACCGCCAATGCGCCATCGTCAAAGTAGAGACGGCGCGCGCCGGTCTTGCTGTCGGGCAACTCGGCGAAACCACCATGTTGATTGATCCAGTCCCATTCGAGCCCCAAGATTTCGGATTTCCGCGCACCGGATTGTACCAAGAGCCGAATAGCAGCACAGGCCACTGGCGAAAGAAGGGAACCTTTCGGCGTTACAAGGTCGCCGGACACCGCCGCATCCAAGGTTTGGAATAGCGAGGCATATTCGTCCGTGGAAAGAAAGCGTTTGCGTTTCTCTTCCTTGAATTTTGTGACGCCTGGACATGGGTTAGTGCCCGTTTCACGAAGCCCCCTGATTTCAGTGAGGCTCAAAGCTTTGGACAAGCAAGCGAGTGCCCGATTGGCTCGGTACGGGGTTTTGGATAGTTTGGCGTGCCATTTCGCGATGTCACCTCTTGAAATGTCTTTGACCTTTGTCCGCCCGAAAGTTGGTTCCAAGAGCGCAGCGATTAGGTTGCGATCTTCATATACGCTCCGTGCTTTTTTGTGCTTTTCAGCGTGGTCTGAGAGATAGCGCTCGAAAAGCTCTTTCAAGGTTGGGTTTGCGAGGCGCGACGTTCAGCGGAGGGATCTTTTCCCATCGTTATCTGGGCAGCCCAGGTTTTTGCTATCTTCCTGGCCTGATCAGGTGACAGATTGCCGTCTTGGCCGATGACCGGCTCGTGCGACCTTCCAGCGCGACCACCGGCGGTGCGGTATTTGAAAACAAATGTTTTTCGCCCTGAAGGCAGGACCTTGACGCCAAATCCTACCATGCTGGTGTCCCATGCATAGTATTTTGAGTCTTTGATAGAGAGCGCGTCGATTGTTCGACGCGACAATTTGATTTTATTCATTGGCCACCATTTACCGCGTTTTGTTTGCTCGCTGAAACTAATTGGGCGAGCATCAGGCGAGCACGCTTGATGAAATTCGACGATACCCAAAGAAGCTAGTTTGAGGAAGGTCTTTATACCAGAAGATCTTACGATGTAAGGTGAATGAGGGGGAAACCACAAGAAGATTGGTTTAGCTGATTTGTAATCAGTAGGTCCGCACCATTAAAATCCGAAAACTCTAGTAATAACAGATGCGTTGCGTCGTTTGGTGGTTTTCTATCCATATTTAAATCCACACTAGGTGGTTTTCGCCTCCTGCAGAAGCGTCCAGGCTGGCACGTCGAGCGCCACAGCAATCTTGTAGATGTTGTCCAGAGAAATGTTCTGCTCGGAACGTTCGACCGCGCTCAGATAAGTTCTGTTTACACCCGCTTCGGCAGCAAGAAACTCCTGCGACCAGCCCCGCTCGGCACGCAGCAATCTCATATTGCGCGCAAGGATGTCTCGCAGGGGGCTTTTGACTGTTGTCTTCACGTCGCAAGAATTGCGGTTTTACCTGTTTTAAATCGACCGGTTTTAACATACATTCGTGCGTGTAATGTGGATTGATTGAAAAGGGATCTCCACATGATCAAGAAATTTGCCGCTATTGGCGTCGCAACTTTGTTCGCCTTCGCAGTTGAGGCGGCTCCCTTGGAGCGCGGAGCAATCTATAAGGATGATTGGGGAGAGGCGAAGGCGCAACAAATCGCCAATGAGCTCAGCCAGTTGGTGCGGTTGCGAGGGTGGAAGTGCGACACCGTTTCCAGCGTTCAGCTTTGGGTCTTTTCGCCCGGCTTCGATCTGGTTTGTAACGCCTTCCGCTAGTCCTTCGAGATAGAGGACAGGGGCGGGAGATGGACGGTCAGAATAATATGAAACGCGCCAGCCTGTTTTCTAAACGCGTGGTTTTCAGCTCCTTCATGATGCTTGCAAGGACGGTTGCCCCTAGTCCCACAATGGCCGAAACCATCACCTGTACTGTTTTCGCAAAAGAGCCGATCCACTCACGAACGCATCGCAGGATGAGAGTGTTTGTCGCAACCGAAAACCCAGACCCATCTAAAGCGCTGGAATTGGGCCAAACTCTGGCAACTGACTTGTTTGCAAGCAACAGTCTGGATTTTGTCGTGGTCTACGTGACCCGGATCGAAGACGGGCTTGATCGGAATGACCACTCGGCAATGACAGCGCTTGCTGAGATCAACTTTAACCCAGGGGTCACACCGGTCGTCAAAGGCCGCTTGCAGGGGAAAGTAGTTGCGCACCCGGTGCGCGGAAATGGCGAACTGGCCACTCTTGTCGCCAAGCGAAAAGCCGTGTCGGCAGCAGAAATATCATCGCACTACATTTCAGCAAGGGAAGAGGGCACCCAATTTACTTGTGTCGAGTAGAGAAACGGCTATGGGCCTCCGTATCAAAGGACTGCGCCAAGAACGGCCCATACCTGCCCTCCAGCTACCTCCCCGGTTTCTGCAGTCGCAGCCTTTTTTCTGCCGTTCGCTGCCAAGGAATAACTGATAGACGTTGCAGGTCAGGCTGACACGCCGAAATGGATGACCACCTAGCTGCGCAGAAATAGTCGCGGGCTCCGGTATTGCTTCGTGGCAACTTAAATAGCGCTAGCTGAGTTAGATTGACGCCGCTGATGAACGCGCTTGGGCGATTCTCCAAATTGCGTTTGAGCCTTGCGTCGATTACGTCATGAATGAATTCTGATCGGACGTCATAGAACTTTTTGATTGCAGCTCGTATATCGTGCTTACGGGTTTCATTAACTTCCAGCAATTCGACCAACTAGTACTGGAGCTTTCGACTGATCCCATCGCCTTTCGGCCTAAACATCAGTTCCTACGATTGCGAAAGGTCAGGTATTCTCTCGGAAAACAAAAATAGATTCGGGGAGTTTCGCCCATGCGAGGCTCAAGCATAGACTGGAGCAGCCCTGTATTTAAGGCGTCATTGCAGTATTCCTTGAGGGTCAGAAACAAACTTTGCCCTTGCACTGCCAATTTCACCGAAGCCGGCAGGGTGTTTACCGTCAGATGCCACCAATCGGAATACGTCATAGTTTATTTCTTCATTCACAAATGTCAATGGGGCAACATTTCTTGATGATTGAAATCGATACTGGATACACTCTTTTTTCAAAGTATCTCCGGGTGTTTAGGCGTTCCGTTCTACATTAAGTAATCTGGGCTAGCGAATACCACAAGCTGCAACGGCGAAATAAAGCGGATGGCTACCATTTTTTGCATACTGCGGTCTCCAAGTCGGAAGCGTGCGTGCAACTCATCGCCAAGAATTTCAGAGACTGTGGGGCCACTTCAATTCTTGTTCTAGGGATCTGTTAAACAGTTGGTGCACTTGCTACCAAAGACCGAATGCTTGAACACGCTCTACTAAATGAACCTTGACGATGCGCGGGCAAAAATAGAGAATTGGCGAAACGATTGCACGAATTGCAACTCCACAGCGCAAGTGGGAACAAAGTAACGATATCTCCATTATGTCGCTCAATGATCGAAGAACCGCACTAAGATACCTGTTCCCGCGAAGGTCTTCGGCCGGGCGGCCTATCTCTAGGAAGCAGTTTAGTCACTTGCGATGACCCGCACCATCTTCATCTCGTCGACCTTCCACGACATGCAACACGAAAGGGATTTGTTGGCGCGGCGGGTATTCCCGAACCTGCGCAGCAGGTTTGAGACCCCCGCAGCACCGATCCGCGAGCGGGATTTGCGCTGGGGCGTGACCCAGACTATGGCCCAAGATGGCGGCGCGGTGGGCGTGTGCCTGAACGGGGTTGCCGATTGTTTTCCCTACTTTCTGGGCATTGTCGGCCATCGCTGCGGATGGCAGCCCGAACCGGCGGCCGTTGCGGCCTACCAGGCGCTGCTTCCGTGCGATTTGCCTCACGAGTTCGGTCTGACCGGACTAGAGATCGCTGCGGCTGCCAAGCTGGCGCAGGGGCAAGCGCGCACTTTTCCGGTCTTGTTGAGGGATCTCGCATTGTCAGAAGAGCTCGGCCACGCGGTGGAAGAGATGGGGCTGTTCAAGGACTGGATGCTTTCGCACCCGAACCTGCGCGTGATCCCTTACCACTCACTCGAAGAGTTTGCCGAGCTTGCCTTCGAGGCAATGGCAACGCAGCTATCCGAGGGAACTGCCCAACCGCAAGGGCTGGCGTGCTCCGCCGCCCTCCCAAGGTGCCAGGTGCTGCAGACGTTAAATACGGCCTCCAAACCCGGGGCGTCGCTGATTCTGACAGGGCCAGAGGGTTGCGGTCTGTCATGGATCGCGCAGGTGTGGGCGCGCCAAGCCGGGGCGCAGCGCGTCCTGGATGGGCGCCGCCTGTCTCTTGAGGCCAACAAGGTGCCTGTCCTCCCGCTCCAGACCGGGCTTTGGCACCGAATAATCCGGTGGCTTCGCACGCTTTTTGCCAGAGGCAGGCCACGATCGGCCTGGTCCCGCACGGTCTATGATCACTTTGAGGCCGGTTTCCGCACTGAGGCCCACGCAAGCCTTGCCGCTATTGCGGGCGTTCCCAAGATTCACGAGACCCGCCTCGTCGTGACGCGCAACGCAAGGTTGCTTCAAGAGGCGCAAAGCGCGGGGTGGCGAATTGTCAATGCCCGCAGCCCAAACCGGGATGAGATCCTCGCGTTCAGCGCGGCGTATCTGGCAGGCTTTGGCAAACGCCTGGAGACCTCACAGGTCAATCTACTGGCCTGCGCGCCGTGGTTACCGGATATCCGCCTCACCCGAATTGTCTTGGACGAACTGCGCCGCTTTGGATCGATGGAGACGCTGAGCGAACGGCTTGAAAGCTTGGTCGCTCTACCCTCGCACCACGCGGTGCTGGGCGACATCATGGCCAGTTTCAAATCCGTGCTGCCCGCCGCCTGGGCTCCCTCAATCGAGCCGATGTTGCTGGCGATGAGTTACAGCCTGCGCGGACTCTCAGAGCTAGACTGCCGCGCGATTGCGGCACTGTCGGTGGACCAGCCAGAGGCAGATCTGTTACCGTCGCATTTGTGGACCTCATTCCGACAGGCATTTGGCGCTGCTATCAGCGATCAAAACGGGCGCGTTGATATTGGCTCGGATGGGGCCAAGGACTACACCAGCCACCTAGCCGAGACCTCGCCCGAGCTACGCATCCGAGCCGAAGCCGCTTTTACTGCTTGGCTGCAAACCGCACTGCCGGAGCAGCAGGCGCTTGAAACGCCGCGTTTTGCCTTGAGAACAGGCAGTGCAAAGGCGCTGGCACATTGCCTGCAGGACAACCAGATGGTGGGGTTGATCCTCGACCAGGGCGAGGTCTTCTTAGAAGGCTGGCTTGAGACCTTGCCCGCAGACCTTCAACAACAGACGTTGATCATTTGGGAGACCTCCCATGCCCAATTCATGCCTCAGCAAGCCTTGCCGCTAGGTCTCATGTGCCTTCGGGTGTCGGAAAATACCGTAGGGGCCGCCTTGCTGCAGCGCGCCGCGACGGCGGATGCAACGCGTCCCATGGCAGAGCTAACCCTGGCCCTGCTGAACAAGGACACAGAAGCGTTGAGCCGGACCGCAAGTGCCATAGATTGGAGCACCCAGTACCCTAAACCAGAAGACACCTCTGCCGCGCTCTTTGTGTTGACCGCCATCGCAGAGGATCTATTGGAGATCGAAACAACCGATCTGAAGCGCGTGCAAAAAGCAATCCCGCTCTGGGCACGGCGATCCGCGCCAGAAGTCGCTGCCCAGCTCTGGCAACTCTTGGGGCAGATCTCCTTGACATTCGCTGCTTGGCGCGATGCTGCGCGTTTTTTTGAAAGGGCCGAGGGCCTCTGCCGGCAAACAGGTAATGCTTCGGCGCTGATCGTCGCGCTCGAGCGGCGTAGCACCGCTTGCATGGAGTTCAATTCCTTCAAGCAGGCGCGCCGCAGCGCGCAAGACGCGAAAGGTCTTGCCCGGCAGATGGGGCTCTTGCGGCTGGAAGGCCTGGCCATAGAGCGGCTGATTGAGATCGAAATCGCGACGGCCCGGTTTCCAGAGGCCGACCAGCTGGCGCTCGAATATCTAGAGCGCTCGCGTGACGGGGTTGGGTCAGCGGCCAGGGCACGGGAACTGAATGAAAAAATCTTGGTGGCGAGTTCAGGGAGCAATTGAAGCCCCTCGGCCTGAGGCGAGTGATTTTGACTCAAACTCCAATTATAGTAGAGTTCTCCTATCCTTTGAGTCGTTTTTTTCGTTTGGGTTTAGAGATGTCATTTAGCATTGATAGCCATATTGTTGTGATGATCTGCATAAGTGTTGGGCTTTGGCTTCTGACGCGTTTTGTCTTCGAAAAGCGAATCCTGAATGTGCTGCGACAGGCAGAGGCCGCAGATTACCCCAAATACGCCAGTCGCTTGGCGCTGAACGCGGCGCTGCGCCACATTTCGGGCTGCGTAGTTCTTGCGGGCGCTGTTGTCATAGCAACCTGGGTGACACTGAACATCTTGGTGCCGAATGTTCCCGACTCTGATGACGGCCTAAGCACACTGGTAAGCTTGCGCGCAGGGATCGAAGAGGTCTTGGAACATGCCCGCGCCTTCACCTTGGGGACCTGGGTCTTCCTGCTTGGCTTCCTGGCGGCGCTTTGGCTGTTTCTGAGCTTCCGCAGCACCAAAACAAAGTGGTCCAGCGCCATTGAGGCGCAGCACCAGGCGGTGGTCTGCGAATTGCGCGATCTGAAACCAGATGCGGTTCGGGCTCGGGTGGCCGAGCGGCACCCAGAGAAGCTCGCTGCCTTTGACAAGGACGTTGAGGCCCTTGTCAGCGCCAACCAGACCGCACTAGACGCCACGCTTGACCTACCGGTGCTGTCCATGGGGGCGGACCAAGGTGCGCGCGGCAGTCTGCGTGACCTCGAGCAGTTCATCGTCGCCGAGCCCGTACTTTCAGAGGACGCGCCCCCCGAACGGCAGGCAGAGCTGGCCGGTCTGCACGAAGAGATGAAGGAAGGGATTGGCCGGCGCCTGCGTGAGTTGAAGCGCGAGATGCGGTTCAAGGTTGTGACGCTGACAGGTGAGCGCGACGTCTCTGTCGACGCGGCAGAGCGGGACATTCGAGACGTAACCGCTAGCAAGTCGGTCCAGACACAGCGCCTGCGCGACCTCATGGCCGAAGCAGAGTTAGAGCGCTACAATTCGCTCGCCACAAGCCAGGTGCGGTCCGAACCAGAACTGTTCCGCGAATGGGTCACTGCACTTTTGTCGAGCGAGAAAGCCGTGCGCGGCGCCGGCTTTCTGGGCAAGCTAGCGCGGGTTGCGGTGATCGTCGTGTTGATCACGGGCCTTGTCGGTGTCAGCGCAAAGGTGAACGGGCCCAACGCGGTGGCGCAGCTGCGCAACATCGAGCTGACGATGGCGGGCAGATTGTCGGACGCAGAGTTCGCCAAAACCATGGCTGGTGCCGCGGATGACAGCGTCGACGACGAAGTGGAACTCGCCTCGGACGCCGACACAGAGATTCAGTTGGCCAATGCGATGCGAGAAAGCGTGGCCCTGGCAATTCAAGCCGGGCATCTGGGCGCTGCCACCCGCACCATCACGCACCGGCAGCGCTTTGAACTCGGCGCCGTCGGCGCGCGGCAAGAGATCCTGCGCAGCTCGGCCAGGGTGGCACCAACTCGGGCTGTCATGTCCGCCGCTGTCACGGCGACCTTCCGGGCCAGCACGCCCTCGGTTCCCAAAGCCGCCGCGCAATTCGAAGGCATGCTGCAGCAAAGCATTGACCGGCGGATCGAGCGAATGCGCGCGCATGAACCGACCTGGCGTAAAATGCGCGCCGCTGCGGTGCGCCCGGCGTCGCGTGACCTAGTTTCGAAGCAGTTCTTCAAGGCCGTTTTCCCCGGTGACCGCCTGCCAGCGCCTGGGGCGATGCAGTTATGGGTCGACCGGGCAACAGTTGATGTGGCGCGGAACGCGGTGCGCTCCGGAAGCATCCCCAGCGGCTACACCGCTGCCGCGCGGGTGGACGCCATGCCGGGGATCATTTCGGATCGGGACAGGCGCGTGGTCCGGGACGCGAGCAACAAGATGCCACATAACGTTTCCAGCCATATCGACCGGGTTAACACCGGCCGCGTGGATGCTGGCTCGCTGCATCGTTCGGCTCCAAGCCCGATACGCGGCACGCCGGTCACCAGCACCTATGCGAGGACGTTCCCTACCAACACCTCTGCACGGGGCGGGGGCGGCGTCAACGCGCGCTCTTACTCCAGTATCCGCTTCAACCGCCGCGTCGGCGGGGTGGTTATCGGGCGCAATCCCTTTGCCTCCGAGATCGAGCTGTCAATTGTCGAATTCCGAGCCGAATTCCGGCGGACCCTGCGCGGTGAGGTGATCGAGATAATGCTTGTGCCGGAGGTGGGCTCGCCCATTTACATAGGGGCCTTCCACCCAGCCATCGCCCACCACGCCTTGGCCTACGCCGCAGATGGGCGGGTCGTGGCGGCGACCCTGCCGCAGATCCAGCAGGAAAGCGACGGCGGCCACCAGGTTGAGGTCCCCACCCGGCCCGTGGTAGTACACCCAGCGTTTGAAGACACCACCTTCGCGTGCGCCGCGATTGAGATCGACCGCTTCGTGGATGACAACATGTATGGCGGCCTGCACGCCCAGGCCGAAGCGATGATCGCCGCCCGCGATGCGGTCACGCGCTTCGGACGGGCGCTGGAAGTCGCGCCGTCTGGTCAGTTCACCGCGGCTTCGATCGGGGACTACTTGCAGGACGTGCAGGCTTACGTCCAAAGCTGTGGCGCGACTGGGACTTGTTTCCCGGTTGAAGACTACGCGAAGGCGGGGCTCAATTTTTCTGGCGCCCAAGAGTTGCTGTCATGCATGGCTCGCAATTCGGATGTGGCAGCCAGTTGCAGGAGCAACATTATACTCTTGAACAACTCTATGGCCTACTCCGTCGACAGTGGCGTTCGAGAACAGCCCTACACTCTTGACGCAGAGCTGCGCTTCCTACGGCTGGATGCGCATCGAGGCGACCCGCTTTGGCCGATGGACTTTATCGTGCAGGCTGTGCCCGTCAGCCTACATGAAGGCGAGGGCGACCTGCCCGATGACCTAGACCCCTGGGTCTTCCCTGTCTGGGGCGACGACCTGCGCGCCATGGTCGAGCTCTACGTCAAAGTGGACGTAGAGGCCGGGCAGGTGCTGAACCACATGCAGCAGTTCACCGTTCTGCAGCGGATGTTCCGGTTGGCCCTCGACGGTACATTAGGGGTAAACTTCCCCATTGAAAAGCTGATCGAGATGCACGAGGCCACCAAGCCCTTCGTCAACGAGCGGCGGCACGAGCATTGGAACTTCCCTCACGCATCACCTCCGAGCCAAATCCTCGATTTCTTCGATAAAGAGGCGTGGGGGCTGCGCAGCGCCCTGTCAGAGTTGACGAGGTCCCGCAGCGAAACCCTGTGCGGCGAGAAAGCCAGCGCCCTGCTCGACTTGTCATCGGGGCAGAGCCTGCCGGAAGACGCGGACCTGTGGTCCGGCGTGCTTGAGGTCGCAGCCGTGTGCGAGCCCGAGGACAATAAGTTCGCACCCTCCAACCTGACCCAGCGGGTAGAGGCTCTGCATCGGCTGAACCTGATCGAAGAGGCGCTTTCCGTCCACGCCGCCCATGGGATACCCAGCCCTCTTGGCTGCCCGCCGCTTTAGGGGAGCGAAGAAGATGGCCCAAGACGCAAACGGGGCGCTGTACAACGAACTGACTAACGCGAAGCTAGAGAGCTATGCACGGACGAGCGATGTCAAAGCAACGCTTGAGGAAAAGCTGGAAAGCTACACAAGACAAGACGAACTAGGCTCAGGACCCATTGATTTTCGGTCTGCTGCGTGATTCACGGCTGCAAAACAAGTGGTGAACATGTCGGATCTTTTCTAGCTAAGCGACGAGCAGATGGCGCGTCTAGAGCCCTTCCTCCCGAAGTCCCACGGCAAGCGCCGCGTTGATGACAGGCGCGTCTTGAGTGGTATTGTCTTCATCAATCGAAATGGCTTGCGGTGGCGGGTGCGCCCAAGGAATATGGCCCGCACAAGACACTATATAACCGTTGGAAACGGTGGAGCAACGAAGGCATCTTTGCCCAGATGATGGTCGGTTTGGCTGCCGAGCATGGTGAAGAAAAGACAGTCATGATCTACGCCACCTATCTCAAGGCACACCGCACGGCGTCCAGTTTGGGCGTAAAAAAAGGGGGCGCGGTCGCCTGATTGGGCGCACCAAGGGTGGCATGTACACGAAACTACATGCTGTCTGCAACAGCCTGGGGCGACAGATCAGCTTTTTCGTGCCTGCCGGACAAGTCAGCGACTACATTGGAGCAAGGGCACTTCTCAGCAACCTGCCGAATGTCGAATGGCTGCTCGGGGATCGCGGCTATGATGCAGACTGGTTCAGAGAGGCTTTGAAAGACAAGGGGATACGCGCCTGTATTTCGGGGCGGCGGCAACGCAAGGCAACGGTCAAATGCGTCAAGCGCCGTTACAAATTGCGCAACCGCATCGAAATAACGTTCGGTAGGCTCAAGGATTGGCGGCGTGTGGCGACCAGATACGACCGGTGCCCCCAAGTCTTCCTCTCCGCAATCGCCCTCGCGGCCCTTGTCATCTATTGGCTATGAGTACTGAACCTAAATCTATGATTTCTATAGCAAGGCACGTCAATTATGCGCAAAGCGCGGGCACCGACATCGACCAGATGGACAGTACCGTAAGACGATCAAAACGCACAACACGTTCTCAGCATTGCAAGCTGAGGTGTCCGTCAGATCAAGTCTGACGTTTTAAACCTATGTATCGACCCCGTGAAATTCTGCTCGTGCTACAAGGAGTAAAATGTAGTCATGAGTGATACGATGACAGCAGTCAAAAGATGGACAGCCAAGCGGAAGTCAGCGTTGGTTGTTGAGATAATTCAAGGCGAGACAACCTTTACCGAAGCCAGCCGGACCTATGACCTGGCCCCGTCAGAGATCGAAACTTGAGACGAGGACGTAAAGCGAGGAATGGAGAACGCCCTGAAGGCGAACCCACTGGATGTCCGTCAAGAATATGAGAAGCAGCTCAAGGGCCTGCAAGAGGCTTATGGGGAGGCCATGTTGGAGCTCAGAGCGCGAAAAAAGTTGCAGGCCCTCATGGTGCGGGAGGACGATCGATGATCCGGACGCTTCATGAGGGCCTGCGGCCGGATGGAGACGTGATCTCGATCAGCAAACTCTGTGCCTGGTTCGGCGTGCCCCGGCGGACTGTGTACTTCAAGCCAAGCAAGGCTGCCCCAAAACTGAACAGCACGTTTGTCGATCCCATCAAAGCGGTGATTGAGGAAAACCCTTCGTTTGGCTACCGTATCGTCACTTACCTTTAGGGGGGCAATAAAAATACGGTGCAGCGGGTCTTTCAGTTGAAGGACTGGCAGGTTCGGAAACGCCCGACGGGTGCTCGTCCCCGCATCCAAGCCCTACCATCTGTCGCGCAGGAACCTAATGAACGTTGGGCCACTGACCTTGCACGCGTGTGGGGTGGCAAGGACGGCTGGTGTACGGTTGCCTTGGTTGTGGACTGCCACCGCCTCGAACTGCTTGGATGGCACCTGTCTCGATCCGGAAAGGCGATTACTGCTGCATTCGCCTTTGAGCATGCTCTCATCGCGCGCTTTAGTACGCTGGGCAAAGTAGAGATGCCCTTTCTTCTGCGAAGTGACAAAGGGCTGGTTTGTATATCTCGCAAGTACACGGCTTTGATCAAAAGTTTTGGCCTCTAGCAGGAGTTCATAAACCCACACTGCCCACAGCAGAACGACACGATGGAACGATTGATCCGGTCGCTGAAAGAGCAATGTGTGCTTCGACAGCGATTTTTGGGCCTTGCACATGCCAGCCGCGCAATTGGTGCATGGATACAGTTCTATAACAACCGCCGCCCTCATCAGGCCCTTGCAATGCGCACGCCCGTCGAGGCATTCAAATTTGCAGCTTAACCTGAGCAGATTACGCTGGGTCAGTACGCCTAACTCATGATCAATCGCGCTTGCACCACTTTGATCTGTACCTGGGTAATAGGCAAGCGCTGCGAACTTGGCAGGTCAAACAAATTCCTTGCTCTTCATAGTACACCTGTTTTCTAGACGTCGCTGTCTTCGTTAAGTTCGTAGAGTCTTTTGAACTCTTCTTCCCTCATTGCCCATCCATCGGTCCTGTCTTCGTCATTAAAAACAACAAAGTCGCCGGCATGATAGTTGGTAAATCCCGAGGTTGAGCGGACCTTTCCTGCTTTTTGAGCTCTCTCGGCCCAAACAAGCCCGGTCTTCTCATAGACCCCGTCGCTAACTTGACTATAAGTCTTCTCGAAAATTTCACGGTCAATCGTATATGCGTTGCCGTTGTTGTTGACGAGCCAGTCTCCGGCTCGTGCAACCTGAACATCGCCCCATTTCTTGTAAGAAAAGCCTTCCGTATCCAAAGCGATTTGAACCGCTATGACGGTCGTCATCTCACGCCTACGGTATCGCTTTAGGGTCGGCATATTTCGTTCCTTTGCAAGCTGAAACTAGGTGAGATCGAAAGCCTCAGGAAAGAGCTGATCCAACACCTTGTTTTGCGCGTCTAGGGTAGCCAATTCGTAGAGGATTGACATGTTCTTGGGTTCATCCATTACCGTCAGGTTTTCCAAGAGCTCGATGGAGATCCCGGGTTTGAGTTTGTCGACCTGCTCGCGCAATAGCTGCAAATCAAACCGAGCATACCTAAATTGCGGTGCGCCACCAATATTGTCGCTGGCTAGGTCTCCGAGTTCGCGATCAATCTTTCGATGAGTTTCACCCGTTGATAGCCATTGCGCCATCGTCTCTACGAGTGCCCCGGCATCGTCCATCAGTGAAAGCAACGACTGCACAGCGCCCTTTGCGGAAATCCATGTAGGCTCTTTGCTTGGATCGCCCCTTCCCGTTCCGATCGACACGACCAGCATACGATCCGCTCCCGCTTGCCAGTTGACCCTGTAACCACTCAGCGTCGCATACATAAAGGCTTGCAGTGTCGGATTGTTGAAAGGGCTTACGCCACCATCGACAAACTCGCCGACAACCTGTTCTGGCCCGATGGCTTCGCTAATTCTGATTTGCTCCGGCTTGAAGAAACTTGGTGCCGCAGTGGAGGCGCGAACAACCCTCCACAAAGGATAGTTCTTGTTCGATCCCCATTGGTCTTCTGGCTGTGCTTCATAGTATGCGCCTTTGGGATTGTTACCGAGAGCCCAAGTGCTGCCTGTGTCCATACGCTTTGTCACAACCAGAAGCCCGGTTTGAAGCTCTTCGCTTCCCAAAGTAGTCTCTTCACCAAGAACTGCTTTGAGATGAGAGGTGAGTTTTTTGTGGCTATAGCGAGCCCGCAAAACACCGTGTCGCCACATGCTCTTATAGAAAACCTCGCGACCGAGCTTCATGTAGATGTCGGTGATTTCGCCGACTGTCATTCCTCTTGCTAATCCAGCAGCGATGATTGCTCCCGTCGATGTCCCAGCGATTAAATCGAAGTAGTGCGCAAGTCGGAAATTGTCGTTGTTACCAACTCTGGCGCGAAGAATTTCTTCGACGCGTTTAAGATATCCTAGGGTCACGATGCCTCGAAGGCCACCGCCATCTAGTGTCAAGATGCGTTTGCCCCCCGGCTTTTGGAAGTGTTCATCTCTAGTCAGGATTTTATAGGTCAATGCTTCACCCCCATTAAATCAATATTCCAAGAAACCCTAAGCTGGTTGAGACCTTCAGAGTAATTCGCCCAATTTCTCCAACTGATTTACCGTTGTATCAATCATCCAGCTCTCTATCCCGTCGTAAGATCTAAGTCTGCCGAGCAAAGCCGAAGCTTCAGCTTCTTCGCCCAAACCAAACATAGCTTCGACCTTGGTCGCTTCGATCCAATATCTATTTTGCACACGGTTCAGCTCACTTTCTCCCGCAACCTGTTCGCTGAGGAGCTTATCGGTGATTTCCTTCACTCTAACCCGAAGTCGTCGAGCCTGTACGCGATCGGCAACAGCTTCGTGTGCGTCCACGTTAAAACGACTTGCACGAAGGTCTAAGAGGAACGCTGCATTTATCCCGTTGTAGTAATCATTTAGCAGGTAAAAACCTCGATAGAGTGCGTCAATCGCGACATCAAGCGCATTCGTTCGTTCGTTTTCATCTAGGCTATCTAAGCCAGCAAGGCGTTTGTGAACTGCGCCCCACAGCCCAATTGTCTCCGCATCTAGCGATTGTTCAGGTTTCAGGTCTGCCAGTACGTCTTTTGCCTTTTCTAACGCGGCGCGCTTGTTCGGATGTTCAGACTTGTAGTGTGCAAGTGCTAATTGCTGTAGGATATAAGGGTCCACATCTTCGCCTTGGGAGATACGAATTGCTTCAAGGACTGCAGACATTTCTGCGAACTTTCCTTGAGACCGTAGAGACTTTGCTTGTTCGATAAGAGGGAAGTAGGCAGCTTCATCCACTGCTTCAGAAACCGAATCCTTATTGAAGTCCACATCCTCAACATTTCCAAGAAACTGGAAAACAGGGCTGTCGTCTTGATCGGCCTCATCTACTGCCTTTATTAACTCCGTCAACTCTGCTCTGAAACTTTCGACAACCTCAAAGTCCAAAACTAACCCATCATGTTGGTAGCGGCGAACTACAATGTGGTTTGTATCAAATGGATTCGCGAAGCCGTTTTCTGCAATAACGATGGTCTTTCGCCGCTTTAATGCATAGCGGACACCAAGCTCGAAAAATGCGTTAGGATTCAACGTTGACAAGTCTGCGATAACCAAATCTGCATCCTGCAAGAATTGGTACATTGGCACATCGATTACGCCAGAATGCTGTATTTCGTCAGCGCGAACACATTCAAATCCTGCCGCTTCGGCCGCGGGCTTGATTATGCCCTTGTATGTCTTATCAAGATCCAAAACCCGCGCAGTAATCGGATCTGTTTTCTGGTTGAAACCCATGACAACAAAGCACTTTTTGGTCATACTTAACTCCACCTGACCAGCATTGAGGCGTTCACCTGGCAAGCCCATTTTCTATGCTTTTCTACGAAGTAATCGCCGCGTAGAGTGATCGGTAATTCGCGTCGATTGAACTGCCAACTCTCTGAATGAGCCCCGTCGGCACGCGCAAAGTAGATCTTGAGCGAAGGGCAATCACGCGGTAACGCTTCGCAATCGCATAATCGATTTCCTTCAAAACCCAATCGCTATGATTGACGAACATCCGGGCCGGAACCAGAACAACTGAACTTTGGTCGATCCTTGTCTGAATAGCCTTAGCGAGAAGGCGAGGACCAGTCAGCAGAGCCCCCTTGGTACTTAGTATAGGGTTGTGATCGGGGATACTGTAGTCCACGTAGTCAAAATCAGAATAGGTGGCCGTAGCTTTGTCGAGCATTGCTCGGATTGACCAGTATGTTTCTCGATACGCCCAAGCATGACTGATGAAAATTCGATAGCGCACGATTACTCCTTGAGACTGGTTGCCAGTATAGCGGCAGAGGCCATGAGCCGCTTTCTTTGTCTGCTTATATCTTAAGTTCGGAAAACTGGGAAACAGGGTTTTCAAGTCAAGTGATTTTCGGTTGATAACCTGGTCTGCTAGTCGGGTTTCTAGAAACGCCAGGCGCGCAGAGAAGCATTTGCAACTTGGCAGTTGGGCCGGGCTTTTGGATTGCCTCAGCGTGTGCCAGGCAAACCAGTTGCCCTATCCGAAAGCACAGGTGCTTCGAGAAAATGCTGATAACGTTCGATATCGAGCGTCACTGATGGGGCTTGACTGGGATTGCTTGCTGTGCCCGAAACGTAGAATTTTGCCGCATCTAAGAGCTCACTCATCGCCATCTCCTTTTTTGAAGGCCGTCAGCCATCAACCTTTGGGTGCCACCACTTGGCACCCGACAAGACAACGATGTTGGAGGGCGATTTTGGCTTTCCTGAGCACCCTGTGAACAAAAGATTGGCTAGTTTTCCGGAAACCAAAGTCCGACCTCGAACTTTTTTAGGTGTTATGTGGGAACTGAACGGGGGGAAGTGAATCTTCATTCATGGCACCTTCGAGAGGGCCGCTCCAAGCAAGCGCTGTAATTTGCCCATCAAGGCCAATTACGCGAACTTGGATACGGTTCCGCTGAAAGCGCGCCTCGCGCTATTCTTTCACTCCAGTGCTCGGCGCTGCAGCTCTTCGTTCGAGGAGCTTCCCTGACTTGCAGTCGACGATGCCAATCGCACTGGGGTTAGCAGCTGAAGTTCGACGCCGGAATAATCAAGTTTTCCGGCTCAGAATTCAACTCCCAGATTTTCAGCCTGCACATGATCCAGTTTTACTTGAGGTTGTGCTGCCAATCGGTAGGTTAAAAAAGTTGTTCTTTTTCCGAGGTAATTATGACCACCCCTGAAAAAATCGCGCGGAAAAAAATAGACGAAGCTTTGAGCCTTGCTGGTTGGGAAATCCAGGACAACCAGGACTGCAATCGCAACGCAGCCCTTGGCGTAGCTGTTCGGGAATTTCAATTGAAGTCAGGGCCTTGCGACTATTTACTGTTCATCGGTGGCAAGGCGGCTGGTGTGATCGAGGCGAAAAAAGCCGGCGTAACCTTGAGCGGAGTAGCGGAACAGTCGGAAAAATACATGGCTGCGCTTCCTGAGCACTTGGCCAAATGGGACAGCATTCTTGTCTTCGATTACGAAAGCACGAGTGACGAGACTTTTTTCCGATTTTTGAGGGATCCCAAGCCCCGTTCGCGCCGCGTTTTTTCCTTCCACAAACCCGAAACGCTTCTCGAATGGGTACAGGACGATGGCACTTTGAGGGGCCGTTTGCAGTCGCTACCGCCGCTTGATTCGTCCGGCCTTCGAGACTGCCAGACTGACGCGATCCAAGGTTTGGAAAAATCCCTCGCGGAAGACCGCCCTCGGTCACTGATCCAACTCGCCACCGGGGCGGGCAAGACCTTTACCGCATGTTCCTTCAGCTACCGTCTGATCAAGCATGCAAAAGCCAAGCGGATTCTGTTTCTAGTCGATCGAAACAATCTCGGTGACCAGACCCTCAAAGAGTTTCAAAACTACCAGCCACCAGGTGCAGCAAACAGGTTCACAGATACATACATTGTGCAGCACCTCCACTCTCATCGGATCGACCCCGATGCAAAGGTCGTCATCACGACCATCCAGCGTCTTTATTCGATGCTTCGGGGTGAGGAAATCGAAGGCGATCAGGAAGAAACATCCGCCTTCGAGACTTGGGAGCAAGAAGAGGGGGAAATCCCCCCGATCAAATACAACCCTCAGATCCCAATCGAGACGTTTGATTTTATCGTTACAGATGAGTGTCACCGCTCCATCTATGGCCTTTGGCGACAGGTTCTTGAGTATTTCGATGCCTCCATTATCGGCCTGACCGCTACCCCATCAAAGCATACGCTTGGGTTCTTCAATCAGAACCTCGTGGCGGATTACCCGTATGAGCGTTCCGTGGCGGACGGGGTGAATGTGGGTTACGAAATCTATTCGATCCGCACCAAGGTGACTGAAGAAGGCAGCAAGGTGGAGGTGCAGGATAGTGACTTTCAGGTGCCGGTGCGTGACAAGCGCACACGCGCAGTCAGGTATCGCGAGCTGGATGCCGATCTCGATTACACAGCCAAGGAACTCGACCGCTCTGTCGTGGCTCCAAACCAAATCCGCACTGTGCTACAGACCTACAAGGATCGTGTGTTCAACGAACTTTTCCCTGATCGCACTGGCGAATGGCTGCCAAAGACGCTGATCTTCGCCAAGGATGACAACCACGCTGAAGAAATCGTGCACATTGCACGTGAGGTCTTTGGCGAGGGTAACGACTTTGCCAAGAAGATTACTTACCGCAATACGGGCGAGGACCCCAAGGCGATGATCAAGGCGTTCCGTGTGGATCCATTCCCGCGCATTGCGGTTACCGTCGACATGATCGCTACCGGCACGGATATCAAACCTGTCGAGGTTTTGATCTTCATGCGAGACGTGAAGTCAGAGGGCTATTACGAGCAGATGAAGGGTCGTGGCGTGCGCACCATCCCGGATGCTGACCTGAAACAGGTCACGCCAGATGCCCAGACCAAAACCCGTTTCATCCTGATCGACGCCGTCGGCGTGACCGAGACCAAGAAAAACGCCAGCCAGCCGCTGGAGCGCAAGAAGTCCGTCAGTTTCGACAAGCTGATCGACCAGATTGCCCAAGGCCGGCGTGACGAGGATGCGCTTTCGTCCCTGGCTGGACGTCTTGCGGTGCTGGACCGCAAGCTGGAGGATGAGGATAGAAAACGTATCGCTGATATGACCGGTGGTAAGACACCACGAGACCTGTCCAACGCGCTTCTTGATGCCATCGACCCGGACAAGCAGGCAGAGATCATTCAGACCAAGCATGGCCATGCACCCACACCGGAGCAGGAAGCTCAGGTGATCGAAGACCTCACCGATGCCGCCTGCGCGCCCTTTGATGATCCCAAGGTTCGCAACCTGATCAAGGACATCAAGCAGAAGACGGAAATGATCATCGACGAGGTCACGACCGACGAACTGCGAACAGCTGAATTTGACGTCAAACATGCCGAGGAGCGGATCAACTCGTTCAAAACGTTCCTGGACGAGAACAAGGATGAAATCACCGCGCTGCAAATCCTCTACAATCAGCCTGCAGGCAAGCGCCGTCTGACCTATGCGCAGATCAAAGAACTGACGCAGAAGATGAAGGATCCGCCACGCTATCTACAGACCGCTGATGTCTGGCAGGCCTATAAACGGGTGAATGCCGCCGTGGTCAAAGGGGCACCGGTGGACAAACAGTTGACCGAGGTCGTGGCGCTTATCCGCTTTGCTCTGGGGTATGACAAGGAACTCACCCCATATGGCGACAGCGTCAAACAACGCTTCAATCTTTGGGTCGGACGTGAGAAAAAGGCCGGGAGAGACTATACGGCGGAACAGATGGACTGGCTGCGGCTGATCGCAGAATTCATCGCCGCCAATGCAGAAATCACGCCACGCGATTTCATGGAAGTGCCGAGCCTGTCGGACAAGGGCGGCATTCTGAAAGCACGGGCGTTGTTCGGGGACGGGTTAAATAACATGCTGGATGAGCTGCAAGGGGCACTGGTCGCGTGACGGAGGAACTGCCAGAAGGCTGGTCCCTTCAATCTCTCGGCGAGGTGCTAAATGGCATTGTGGGCGGTGGAACCCCATCAAAAGGCGTGCCTGAGTATTTTCAGGGCTCTATTCCGCTCATGACCGTTAAGGATATGAAGGTCGCTCGACCAACAGAGACGGGCTTCAATATCACGCAAGAAGCGCTCGACAATAGCAGCTCGAAAATGATTCCAGCTGACACGGTAGTCATCGCTACTCGAATGGGCTTGGGCAAAGTCGTCCGGCCCAGGATGGATACCGCAATCAACCAGGACTTGAAGGCGCTGTTTCCCTCAGCAGCGCTTGACAAATCGTTTCTTGAACTATGGCTGATTTCGATCGCCTCTCGGATCGAAGCGATGGGGACGGGGACAACGGTTAAGGGGGTGCGCCTCAACCAGATCAAAGATTTGGAGATTCCAGTAGCACCGACCAACGAGCAGCAGCGGATCGTAGAGAAGATCGAGACCTTGTTTGCCCAGCTGGACAAGGGGGAAGAGGCGGTGCGGGAGGTGCAGAATCTCCTGAAGCGCTGCCGCGAATCCATCCTCAAATCCGCCGTCACTGGTGAGCTGACCGATTCAGAGCGCTCTGACTGGGTGGAGTTGAAAGTGGGTGAGCTACTTACCGATATCCGCTATGGAACAGCAAAAAAATGCAGCCCTGAGCCGCATGGAACGGCTGTGCTGAGGATTCCCAACGTTGTCGGCGGAGAAGTTGATCTTGGTAAGCTGAAATACATTGATTTGAATGAGCGGGAAAAGACAAAGCTTTCGCTCGAGCGTGGAGATATTTTGATTGTTCGCTCCAATGGTAGTGCCAATCTGGTTGCTCGTGGTGCCGTCGTCGATGAAAGAGGCGAAGGCATGGCGTTCGCCGGATACTTGATACGACTCCGCGTCGATCAGGATCGCATCCTTCCAGTATTTTTGAACATGTCATTGAGTTCACCTCAGACACGGCAGGTAATTGAGCGGCAAGCACGTTCCACAAGCGGTGTGCACAATATCAATAGTGGAGAAGTTAAATCCATCCCTGTGGCCTTGCCCCCGAAAGACCAACAAGCAGAGATCATTGAGGCCGTAAATGAAGCTTTTGCAAAAATCATCAACTTAGAGAAGTGGTGTGAAACCGAGCTCAAACGTTCCGCGGCGCTCCGCCAATCGATCCTGAAAGATGCGTTCTCAGGTCGCCTTGTCCCGCAGGATCCAGATGACGAACCCGCTTCAGCACTGCTGGAACGCATTCAATATTCTAAGAAATTGAGAAAGTAACATGGGCGCTCGTGTATTCATTTCCTATTCCCACAAGGACGAAGATCTTCGAGATCAGCTCGAAGTGCAGCTTTCGATGCTCAAGCGTCAGGGCCTGATCGAAGTCTGGCATGACCGCAGGCTCCTGGCCGGCGATCATCTGGATTGGACCATCAGCAAGGAGCTGGATAAGGCAGACGTCATCCTGCTGCTTGTCAGCCCGGATTTCCTGGCCTCTGACTATTGCTACAAGATCGAAAAGGGGCGTGCCCTGGAACGGCACCGCGAAGGTACTGCACGGCTTGTCTCCGTCATTCTGCGCCCCTGCGAATGGCAGCGAACTGATCTGGGCCAGTATCTGGTAACGCCCACCGATGGCGTCCCAATCACACGTTGGCCGGACCTTGATGAGGCCTTCCTAAACGTCAGCCAATCCATCAGGCGCACTATCGAAGAGTTGGGCGTCGGCGCGGAGGCAAAAGAAAATCACGACTTCATTGAAGTGGCAGAGCCCGCAGCCGAGGTGGTATTGCCACGGTCTTCGAATATGCGGCTGCGGAAGGAATTCACCAAGGCCGATGAGGATGGCTTCCTGCTTGATGCTTTTGAGTTCATGGATCGGTTCTTCCAAGGCTCGTTGCAGGAGCTTGGGTCACGCAATGGAGGGATCCAGGTGCGTCATCGACGGATTGACGGAAACTGCTTTACTGCAACGATTTACCAGAATGGCGACAAGGCTGCGTCCTGCACAGTCCGGCTGAACGGCGGGTTTGGTAATGGGATTACCTATGCGGACGGTGACGACGCTGGCTCAGGTGCCTACAACGAAAGCATTTCCGTCGAAAAAGACGATCAGAAACTCTTCCTGCGCCCCATGGGGATGCCTTTCATGGCTCATGGTGACGGCGACAAGGCGTTGAGCCACGAAGGTGCGGCTGAGTATTTCTGGGCACTCTTGATCAACCCTCTACAGGGAGCCTGAGGGCCGAGCGCGAAAAGCAAAACAAGAACAATTATCTTTTATCCGCAGGACTTTGGAAAAATGAACGACTTATCTCAACTCCGCATCGAAGCAGCCCACAAGAAGATTTCAGAAGTATTTTCCAAAGACTACGCTTTTACAATACCGGCTTATCAGCGGCCCTATGCCTGGGAGACTACGCAGGTTGAGGAGCTTCTGACCGATCTAACAGAGGCTATGGGGCCAGCTTCAAAATCCGACGGTTTCTATTTTTTGGGAAGCATTGTTCTGGTGAAAAAGCACGGCAGTCCAAACGCACGTGTTGTAGATGGACAGCAGCGTCTGACCACACTGACCATCCTGTTTAGCGTGATCCGAGATTTGACCGAAGATACTGTTAAAAGAGTCAGTCGCGAAAAATACATCAAACAAGTTGCCAACGAAGACGAGGGAATTCCAGAGGCGCTACGTCTACTGCTGAGGCAGAAGGATCAGGCCTATTTTGAGAAACATGTTCAGATGATTGGCGCAACAAATGACCTTCCAGTCAAGGATGGGCTGTCGGGCGCGAAAGCGCGTATCATTGAGAACGCAAGAACCATCAGAAACAAGCTGGAAGAGATGGGTGAGGAGAAGCGCAGCGAACTTCTGAAGTTCCTTTTACAAAATTGCTATCTGGTGGTTGTAGAAGTTCCCACTCCAACTGCTGCTCGTCGGATTTTTACGGTCCTGAACGCACGAGGCATGGATCTGTCTGCAACGGATATATTGAAGGCAGACCTGTTGGAGCGCGCGGGCGAGCACAAGGAAGACAACCTTTCGCAACGTTGGGAAGATATCGAAATCAGCCTTGAGCGTGGTAAGTTCAGCGATCTCTTTACCCATGTTCGAATGATATTTGAGCGCGACAAACCACGGACCTCGCTTGAAAACGGTTTTCCCGTCCAAGTTCCGGTTTTTCGGGATGACCCACTCAGTTTTATGGACACTGTTCTTGAGCCCTTCGCAGACGTATTCTTGCTGTCGATGGACGATGTAGAGTTGAGAAACCGCTTCGGTCACAAAACTGCGGATCTTGTGCGTTCATTAAACCGGCTTGATAACAAAGACTGGCTGCCACCGCTTCTCCTATGTCTACAGCAGAGTAACAAAGGTGATAATGTAGATGTCGCTGAATTCGTTTTTCAACTTGAGCGACTGGCATATTATCTATTCATGGTTCGTGCTGACGTAAATGTACGTATGAATCGTTATGCGGATGTTCTGGACGTGCTCGAACCGCCAGTTGACCGGAAGCCGCGGGCCGGTGCAAAAGAACGATCGACTGGCTTGGAATTGACCGAAACCGAAGTGTTTGCATTGTTCAATGCACTTGATGGTGATGTTTACCTGGCTACGAGGGTGGTCAAACCTCTTCTTCTTCGTTTGGAGCAGGCATCTCATGACGGGTCAGCGAATTATGATTTTCCGACCATTTCAGTTGAACACGTCTGCCCTCAGACCTTGGAGGAAGGGTCGCAATGGGCAGAGTGGTATTCTGATGCGGAAGATCACAGCTATTGGCTTCACAGCATCGGCAATCTTGTTCTATTGAATTTTCGAAAGAACTCAGCCGCAAGAAACTACGACTTTGAAAAGAAGAAGACAAAGTATTTTGCGCCAGGCGATACAAGTCCATTTACCCTGACCAATGAAGTTCGAGAGTTTGAATCTTGGACGCCAGAGGATATCGAAGGACGCCGGAAAGAACTATTAAAGCGGTTGGCCAAAGCCTGGGGTCTAAAAGATGCCTTCAAGAAGTGGTGGAAAAGCGAATGACCAATGAACAGCTTGTCTCCAAGGTTTGGAACTATGCTCATGTCTTGAGGGACCAAGGTGTGTCCTATGGCGATTACATCGAGCAGATCACATATCTTTTGTTTCTGAAGATGGATCAGGAACGCGTGGACTTGCTTGGTGAGCCTTCAGCAATTCCAACTGACTGGCAATGGTCTCAGCTGTCCGGCAAGACTGGTGACGAGCTGGAACTACACTATCGTCATACGCTCGAAGCTTTGGCCAAAGAAGGTGGGTTGATCGGCACGATCTTCCGCAAGGCTCAGAACAAACTGTCAGACCCCGCAAAACTCACCCGCGTCGTCAGCCTGATCGACAAGGAAGGTCCCTGGATCGGCATCGGCGTCGATGTGAAAGGGCAAATCTATGAGGGCTTGCTTGAAAAGAACGCTTCAGAAGTGCGTTCCGGAGCCGGGCAATACTTCACACCGCGTCCAGTAATTGATGCAGTTGTCGAGTGCGTCGCCCCGAAAATTGGTGAAACCGTCTGTGATCCTGCCTGTGGAACGGGTGGTTTTTTGCTTTCTGCCTACGATCACATGAAGGGCCAAACGCAAGATCGCGATAGGTTGCGTGACCTGCGACATACGTCTTTCACCGGCGTCGACATCGTGGACGAAGTCGTTCGACTGTGCGCGATGAACCTGTATCTGCACGGGGTGGGCGACGGCGGGAGCCCCGTCTACCAGGGAGACGCTCTATCTGGTGACAACGGTAAACGCTTTGATGTGGTTTTGACCAACCCACCATTTGGGAAGAAATCCAGCTACAAGGTAGTGGGCGAAGACGGGCAGGTTTCGACAGAGCGCGAGAATTACGAGCGTGAAGATTTCAAGTTCACGACATCGAACAAGCAGTTCAACTTTCTGCAGCACATCATGACGGTGATGGAAGCCAACGGGCGTGCAGGAGTTGTGTTGCCCGACAACGTGCTTTTCGAAGCTGGTCGTGCTGGAGAAGGGATCCGGAAACGTCTACTCGAAGGATTCAATTTCCATACCCTGCTGCGGCTTCCCACCGGCATCTGGTATAGCCCTGGCGTCAAGGCGAACGTCCTATTCTTTGACAAGAGACCTGCCTCGAAGGAAGCGCAAACAAAAGAGCTTTGGGTCTACGATTACAGGACAAATATCCATAAGACACTCAAAACCAAGCTACTGGTTCGCTCAGACTTGGATGATTTCGTGCGTTGCTACAAAGAGCGGAAGGAAACTGAGCGTTTTAAGCGATTTACCTATGATGAGATGGTCGGAAGGGACAAGCTCAACTTGGACATCTTCTGGCTCAAAGATGACAGCCTCGAAGACATTGATGCCCTTCCAACTCCCGATGTCTTGGCAGCAGAAATCGTGGAAAACTTGGAGGCTGCCTTGGGGCACTTTCGGTCAGTAGCTGAAGAACTCGGCGTAGAGGAAGAGTGATATGTTAGTAATACCGCAATGTATGCCGTTCACCAGGAACTTACGCTAAAATTGAAATAGGCATCGACTTGGTCCTTTGGCTTTGAATTCTCTGCCGCTGGGAAACAGGTCAAGTTTTGGGCCTCAACCTAAGCTCATGTTCTATGTCGTAGTCGCGCTCCCAGAGCATGAAGATGTGTTCAAGCTCCCCCTCGGCAAGGATCTCGGTTCCAGTCGTCCGTTCGAGGTGAAACAAGCCCAAGAGAATTTCTTCTCGCGCGGCTATTGAGAAAGGCCCCGGCCTCTCAACTCCATTGCGTCGAATTGGCCAGCGACGTTTTTCATCATTCCGGACTTCGGCGAGCCAGTTTCGAAACTCCAAAAAAGGCTGCAGCTCATAGTGGCCCGCATCTATCATTTTCGTTGCTGAATGGTCTTTGCGCAACACTGTGCATGTCCAGCATCCAAAGCGCCCGCTGCCGCAGGGGGAGAGTTGGGGGACTTAATCACAGGGCATTCTCCTGAGGCATCTATATAGATTCCTTCGATTTCACGAGCGTCTATCGAAGTCTGCATTCCCAGGCCAAATACGGCATCCCAAACGTCCGAAATTGACAAGTCCAGTATCGGCAAATAGATCGTTGCTGAAGATCCACCTTGCTTCTGCCAATAATCGTCGCCATTTTTTGGATTGACCGCTTCCGTTGCTGGCTCTCGTCGCGCCGACTGCCAAGGACCATGATGGTGTCATCGGAACCGAAGGATCGCATATACTTAGAAACGGGATTTATTCGTAGAGCTTTCGTGCACCAGTGAAAACTGTTGGTAGGCGTAGGGTAACCACGGCCCACGACCTTGACAAAAAACGATCCTGAACGGCCGCGCTTAGAATGTCCGCACTCAGGGGACCTTCGCGTCTTCAGCCTCTCGGCGGATGTTTTCAGAGTGCGTTTTACATAAGAGTCTATAATTGGATTTTCTACGCCAGTATCGCAATAAATAAGGGAAATTCGTGATGGTTTTCTCTATGCTTTCTGAAACACTGCCAAGAACCCCTTCAGGGTAGCTGTGGAATCCTTGCCTCCTGAGTATGCAATGTCCCAGTTTTTGTCTGGGTATTCTTCTATGGCCGATTTCGTGTGTCGGATGGCGGGCAATATCTGCTCACTCATTTCTAAAGAACTCTTTGACTTCGCTTGAGTGGAAGGGACGAATGATCTCTAATTGCTCGCCGCCAATTCTCTTGTGCATTTCCGTCAATGCCCACGAAATCGGCTACGTCACGGCGGCGATTGCAGCAAATACAAACACTCCCTCTAGAGCCCCCTGTGAATCCAAAACGAAGTGGTATGCGACAGATATGATCGTAAATAAGATCGAGATTGCTCGCGCGTCGGCTGACGTTGTCCACAACAAGCCATTGAACATTGCTTTTCTGGGCTGGATGGTGAGGCTGTCATCTGCATTGAATAATCTGTAGAACAGCGGCTTGATTAGCTGCCAACTTGACTTTCCGGTGTTCCCACTTTCGCTTCCAATTATTATCAGCGCCTGTGTAATGTTTGAGTTAACGATAGCTTCCGCCCATCCTGGCCACTTTCCTGTGTCTGACGTAAGCGCTTTTATGTCCAAATTGGGCTGTTTGCTAAGAGAGAGTTTGTTGCTCATCGTAACCGCCGAGGAGTGGACGATGAGAAAGGCAACGAAGAGGTGCGGCGAGAAGATCATCCAAAACATCGAGCGCGCGGCAGGTCCAAAAAGGCACCCTCAAACCGGAGAAACTCCACTCTGACGGTGCCAGATCATAAATTCGACTGGCTTCGGCAATAGTTGTCTTGCCTTGAACTATCTCAACAACCAGTGCAAATTTCTGCTTGGCCGCCGAGCTTTTGACTGCTGTTGTCGTTTCACTCAGGGCTGCATTTTATTCCTTGTGGCATGAGCCGAATATCACTGGGTCGGCATATGGGCGCGGTCATGCTTCAGGTTCTCACATAGACCGCTGACACGGGGGGCTGGAGAGGGCCACGACCCGTTCCCGTTCGGAGAGTGGCGTCGAACCTCACCGGGACCGAATTGTTGGGCGCTTGACCACATTGCATATCGCCTACGCATCCGCTGCATCGATTTGGCCGCGTTTGACATGGCCCTTGACGTGGGGCGGCTGCATCAGTTGCATGTTATGCTCGAACTTGACCAGCTCATGCGCAGCGTGCGCGATTCGGCACAGGCTTCCTGAGCTTAAGCGGTCAGTTGTCCGTGGTTTGCGTCAGAGCACCTGATTTCGACAACGTGAAGGCGTTGACAGCGCATGCTTTGTCAATTCATTGTAAGTCGAAAATTTTGACAGAAGAGCGAGCCTGATTAGGGAAATCAATAGAGTTTTACAGGACTGCCAAAATTGGGGGTGAAAAACCAAATCTGGTGGAGTTTGATGCGTAACACTTTGTAAGTGCTTTAAGTAAAATTGAGATTTGCAAATACATCAAGATATCCGTGGGGTGTGTAACTTGAATCACTGTATTAAAATGCGAAACGTTGGAACCGTTTTTGCGGCCGGCGGAAACGAAGATGAAAGACAGCTAAAAGGCATTTTCGTCGACAAGTTGGATATCCAAGGATCCGGCGTCGTTGCGATAATGGGGCCGTCAGGTTCAGGAAAGTCGACGTTATTTAGTCTGATGAGTGGGTTGAAGGGCATTAACCTCGTCTCTTCAAACCCCGAAGACTCTTGCTTGGAACTGTTTCGTGGCACGGATTCCGCCTGCGATCTTCTGGCTGGGCAAACGATACAACCAGGCACGCTCGGTTTTGTCTTTCAGGACGCGCATTTGATGAAGACGCTTTCGGTCTCTTTGAATGTGGATATGGCACGCGCGTTGACAAAACCTCGGCTGGATGAGGCGCGTTTTCAGGACCTGATGAACAGCTTTGGCTTGGGTTTCTCTGACACAAACAAAACCGATCAAAACCTGTCTCGGACCCGCCTGAGCAACCTGTCCGGTGGCCAGCAACAAAGGGTCGCAGTAGCCCGCGCGATTGCCGCCGAACCACAAGTCATTTTCTGTGATGAGCCGACGAGCAATCTTGATCCTGTGAATGCCAGACGTATCATGAAGCATCTGAGCGATTGGGCGGAGGCCAACGGAGCCCTTGTGCTCTGGGTGACGCATGATGAGACTTTGGCGCTCGAGATTGCCTCGTCGATTTTATACGTGAACAATGGTCAACTTGTCTCCGAAGACGGGCGGCCGCTTGTTCTTGAGCCGCTTGAGCCGGGTGACGACAGCAATCTTGAACCGCGACGTGCTCAGCTGGCGGCCTTGAAATTGCAGAATTCCGATGCGCCTCTTAGCGAAGATCATTGCAAGGCGCAAAACCTGATCATTGATCCCAACAAGACCGAAAGACGCAGATCCAATTCCAACAGGCTGAATAAACAGTCAAAGCCGCACATCACAAATTTCATGGGAACACTTGCCTTCCTTTGGCAATTTGTTCTGGCCGAATTGTTTCAGGGTAAGCCCGTATCTGGTGTCAGACGAGGACGTGCCGGGCGATTGGCGCATCGTTTCTGGCGCGGCCCGCTTGTGTTTACGCGTCCGACCTTTGCATTGATCGTCATGTTGGGGATCATGGCGTCATATGCGATGATCGTCGGCTTGAACGTTCTGTCTGCCAAGTTTGAACGCGATTTGCGCAAGCCAGAAGTGTCTCATTACACGCTGAACCTGTTTGGGGACGTAGACAGCGCTGCGGATGATCTGCTTTCAGACAAAAGCCTGCGCCGGATGCAGGCAGAATTGGGCAAGACCTTTGTCAGCGTGGAGGGCGTGCGAGAGCTGCAGATTTTTGGCCGCCGCCTTGAATTGAGCACGCGTGTCGCAGCTCTTGAGGCGGGCTGTGATGGTGCGCGGCAGCGCGCGCGCAGCGCCGTTCTGGTGGTTTTTGATCACAAAGAGCCACTCTTTCAAGAGACGGCAACAATATCGGGGCAACCCATTGGAAACTGGAAAAGAAAAGACTTGCGAGGCCAGGTATTTGTCACGCGCGACTTCCTGAACCGCGCTCTGGGCGTGGCCCCTGAAGATCCAACCCCGGAAGCCTTTTGTCTGGGCACCGAAAAGGCGCTTGCCCGGGTCGACGTTGCCGGGATCTTGCCTGATATTCCGGGATCAAAGGTCCTTTCCGGCGAGGTCGCAATGACAAATGAAGCCTATTTGCGGCTTTTGAATACCAAAGAAATGCGTCCGGCAAACTGGGGCAAAAACTGGCCACCTTATGAAAGCGCGGCCATGTATTTTGATGCGAATTATGCAGCAGACCTGTTTTGTATGATCGACGAATGCGAAGAGAAGCCCGAACTTTTTCATGCGAAATATGGGCCCAGCTTCAAATTGAACGACGACGCGCTTGGTCAGGTGAAAAGCCTGTTGGGAATCGCGTTGAACAGCAAGCTGCTTGTGGTCTCGGCGGTAGTTGCCATGGCCCTATCGATTGTGATTTCGGAAATCCTGTCCGTTCAGGCCTTTATCGTGTCGCATGAGCGATTTCTTTCCATTATGCGCGCGGTTGGCTATCGTTTTTTCCATGTCTCGTTTTTGGTCTTTCTGGAACTACTTGTCATTACGCTGGTGGCCGCTGTTGCCACGCTTTTCCTGCTTTATGCGTTCCATGTGCTTTGGGCCCCAACACTGGCGCTGCAATGGGAACTGCCTGCGGATTGGCTGGCCTGGTCGACCGCGCATTTCCTGCTATCGGTTTCCTTGGCATTTGGCCTGGTGATCGTGGTTGGCATCTGTGTCGTCGCCGTATGGTGGAGCAATCACAGATATGTGGGTAGCAAGTTGCAATCGGTTTGATGGGCTCAAAAAAGCTTTTTGAATAGAGGAGTTTGTTGCATTGAAACAGGTTTATCTTCCTTGGGCTCTGTTATTGGGGATGGTTATGCTCTCCGGGGCAGCCAATGCTCAGGATGTTTGTTCCCAAGCGCTTGCAGCGAGCCAACATGCCGCGATGAGTGACGCCGCGAGCCCGATGGGACTTATGCGGCGCGACGTTGATCCAAATCGCTTATTTGCGGCGGCTGACGATCTTGACTTCTATACCGATGGGGTCGTGCAGCATGACAGATGTGCAGAATTACAGGGGTATCTTTCGACAAAGCGAAAAGGTGGGATAGAAGTGATCCGGTATTCGGGCGAGCGTTTACCAGTGTCGCTTTTTGTCTTTGCAGATCCCAACTCGGTCTTTTTACAAAACCTCCTTCCCGACACTGAAACCGGGGGTGTTTCTGCAGCGGTGGAAGTTGATGCGTTTCTTCTGAGTGAACTAGATTACTATAAGGGCGCTTATGATCCTTTCGCTAAATTGAAGGTTCGCCCTTACCTGAAGTCCGGCGTGTTGAAGCAAAGCTCTTATGTCGACGGGGAAACGATCTGGTTCGCCCATGACTTTGCGTCCGGCGAGGGGCAACAGCTTGCGGCCGCGATCTGTGCGCCAGATTGTGCACAGTTTGAACAGTCAGCCGAAAAACCCGCCCTCCAAAGACCTGTTTCTGAATCGCCGGCCCCGGAGGTGAAACAGCCCGGCGTCATGCTCTCCAACAGTTTTGTCGGACAAACGCTGACTGTCTATGCGGTGTCCGGCCAGGATGAAGTCCTGACAAGCCGATTGGTCGATCTTGGGCAGGTAGTCGCGTCTAAAACCACAGGCCTGTCAGAAGGTGAAAGGCAGCGTTTTACGGAAAGTGTGGCGCTCGCGTTGACAGATTTGATGTCAGAGTATCCGGACGATCGCAAAACGGGCTTTCACACGCTTTGGCAGATGGGTGTGCTGAACGAAAATTTACAAGTCGACACAGCAGAGCCTCAAAAAGCCGCCTTTGGATATAGCCTGGTCCTCAAAGAAAGCGTGGATGTTACGGCGAGTGCCGTCAATGCACCGAAAACGATCGCTGAGGTGGATGAGGCTGTTGAAGAGGATAAGTTTCTCTGGGATCTGTTGATCGAATTTGATCAGGCCTATACGAGCCCGCTGATCAACAATTGCCTGCCGCAGATGGAAATCGGGCATGTGGACGGTCTCTTTGAACCCGTGGTGGTGGACTTTACTGGTGACTATGAGGATGGTGACTTCAGCAAGATCACCCGGATGAAACCGGTGAACAAAATCGCTGATATGCTCCACGCGGAGGTGCTGGGGCAGCCGATCAAAGATCTCACCATCAAGATTTCGGTTCCCCAGAAAATTGATGCAGGGGGGACTGGATTGCCCTCCCCGCGCAGCTGTATCTTGACCTGGTCAGACACATTTCCCGACAAGAGCTTTGACCTCAGGGAGCTTTCCAAAGACACGGAGTTGCCTGTCTCTTTATCCGACGAGGATATCGTCACCTTTTCCAATGTGAAACTGCGCAGCGCGATCCGCCCGGTGAATATCCTGCTCTATAATATGACCGGGATCACGGACTCCAACGGCGAGATAGTGTCACCAGAACTGTACCCGATCTGGAACGCGCGTAGAACCAAAGACCTCTCAGCGGTTTTGGCAACCCTGTTGGGCGATGCAACGCGCGCTTTCGGGAAAACAACCGAGGAGGTTTTCATTTCCGAGGGTGATGGCGGCAAAGGGTTTACCTATCCCGTTCTGTTGGAAGGAGATCCAACACTCTTTGCCCAGTCGCTAAAACCCGGGGAAATCGGGGCGGAAAACCTAGCGAGATCGGCAAATGTCATTGCTGCAGAGGCGCGTCTGCCCCCGCGTTTCGTAATCATTGGTCGTACGGGGCTGCCTTTAACGCATAACTATTGCCAGACGCCTCCGCGACTGCCCGCTGAAAGCATGGCAGGATCGGTAGTGGTTGACTTCATGCCAATTGAAGCGGTGAAGTTGCTACGCTCTGATTCAGTTCGCGCAACCCTGCAAACACCCCCTTTTGAAGATGAGGTTCTGGTGGATGCCGCCGAACGGTTTGCCGCCAAGTGCCCTGACACGGGGACGGGATTGACCCATTGGGTTTTGACCCCCGAACTCGCGGATACCTTCTTTTTGAACGACAAGATCCGGGTCATGTCGAAATTTATTTTTGGAGAGTTGCAATGAAGTCCTTGAAGCAGACGACCATCCTGATGAGTGCTCTGTTCTTCACTGGCGAAGCTTGGGCACAAGATGCCTCCAGCTTTGTTTCCCCAGAGGGGCAATGTCGTGGTGATTTGTATGAGACCATCGATTCCTTTGAGCGTAGCGGCAATTCGGTGACGGTGCGCAAGCAGCAGCTCAAATCCGGGCCGTTGGCACCTCAGCCAATGACAAATACGTTTCTGGAACCCTTTACCCCGGTGAAATGTTACGCTGCTGAAAATGGACTTGTTCTGGTTTTAGCGGAAGAGGGGGGCAACAATTGCGGCTGGGTTCCTCGCAACGCGTTATTGGGGGGGGGAAGCAACGCACAAGGGGGCGTGTTGAGCCGTGGCTTGGCTTGCCCGACCCTCAAACCACTTGCTGTGCAGCAATTTTGTGAGCGCGGAGATACGCTTGGCGCGGCTGACCCTCTATGTGACGGGTTTCGCACGCAGGATGGCAGTTTTGCGGAAAACCCGATTGAGACCAAGTTCTTGACCTGGAATTCCGAAGCCGAGTCCAATGACCGCATGTCGGTTCCTCTCTACGATGTTCCGTCCAAAGGCTCTCGGCTTGACCATGACTTGTCGGTTTTCTCGGTCTTCAAAGTTTGGGACATGATGCTGAATGATGAGGATGAGCTGTTTTATCTGATCGGTCCGGACCAAAAGACCGTCGAAGGCTGGGTGCGAGAGGATGCTGGCACAATCTGGTTTTCGCGGCTGACTACGTTTTTTGCAGAAAACTCGAAAGCCGCAATTCTGACTGCACCTCCGGGCACGTCCAACGCAGAACCTTTGGCAAAGGCACCTGCCACTCTTGCCGAGATGCTGAACGACAAACGTGATTTCGACAAATACCCGGTTCTGCTGGACAAACGGTCTGAGGACAAAAGGTTGGCCACGTCGCAAGACGCCCATGCCGAAGTGGCTTTTATTGGCTCTCGCTGCGGGTCAGGCCAACTTTGTGCCGAGTCGTCGGGGCAAAGTATCGGGGATCAGCTGTCTCTGCTTGATCAGGTGGATGTTCTGTTTGTTCTAGATGCGACCAAATCTATGGACACCTATTTTCCCATCATTGCCGAAGAGGTCAGTGCGATTGCGCTTGATCGCGCCTCAACGACAAATCGGTTTGGCGCGGTGATGTATGGGGACTTTTTGCGCCGTTCGGCGAAAGGGCTGGATGATCCGATGCAGATCAAGACAGCTGTCGACCTGACAGAGATCTATCTTGGCGATGAGTTTGAAGATCTGTTGAGCGAACCATTGTTCCTTGATGATCCATTGGATGACAAACCTGAGGCGGCCTTTGCTGCGGTTTATCAAGCGATCAAATCGGCGGATTGGCGCGATGGGAGCTTGCGGATTGTGATCCACTTGGCCGATCACAAGGATCGCGGAAATGCGCCGCAAGGTGTGATTGATCTGCTGAAAGACGAAAAGGTGCTTTATCTTCCCATTGCTGTGCGGGGCGAATTTCTGGGTGAAATCAATGAAGATTTCGTGAAGCAAAGCCAGGACTTGCTTGACCGGACGATGCAGGACGGTGTGCGGATGGGGTTGGAACAGACCTTGGTAACCTATGACCCGGCTTCCCCTCAATCCGGAGAGGAAGCGCAGGTCAGCATTCGTCAGTCCTTGCGTGGTGCGACAGAGATTCAGGATGTTATCTCTCAGCAAATCGCGAATATTCTTTTGACCGGTTCGCAGGGGACAGTGGCGGAATCTAACCGCTACCCCCCCGGCTATTCGGAATTGACCGATGCGGCCCGCAAGCTTTTTGGGATTGATCTAGATGATGTCAGCGCCTCTGCCGAGGCAAGGACATTGGCGGCAAAAGGCTTTGTTGCATTGCCAAGTTCCGGGGCAAGCGACAGCTGGGACTTCCACGCCGCGATTTCCCAACGCGAGGTTAAAAGACTGGCGGATCAATTCGATATTTTGTGCAAATCAATGCATGACACGACCGCACAATCAGATTTGTCCAATGCGCTGCGTGAGGTGATACAGATTTTGACGGGTGACTTCCTGACCAAGGATAATGAACGTTTCTTCGCTTACTTCGACAATCGCGACAATATCCCCTTGGTCAGCAGAACCATTTTGGGCGAAGGCATTCTGGATCTGGGGCAGGATCTGAACAGTTTTGCGAGTTCGGCCCGTCAAAAGGTTGAAAAATACCGTCTGGAAGCATGTCGGACAAAGAAGCTGCTCAATCTGATCGATTCCGACTTCAAGGTGGACCGCCCTTGGGAGAACGGCCCTGACGGAAAGGGTGACCTGTTTTGGGATGCCAGCCGCGACGAATATATTGACCTCAAGGCCCGCAAGTTTGTGTGGACGAATACAGGCATCGGCGGGGTGGTGACCATCTATCTGCCTCTGACCTATCTGCCGCGTCCTTACGATGAGATTATCCACTGATGACGGAAGCTTATACATTTCGCAGCAAGGCGCGTCTTGATCGCGCGCGAGCGGATCTTTTGGGCTGGTATCTGGCTCATGATGATCAGGACCTTAGCGCACCGTTCAATCGCAAGAGTTTTGAGGATTCGCTTGCCAAAGATAGCCCGCTTATTTGGGCTCTCAAAGAACATGGTGGCGGGTCTTACAAAGGCACTTTGGCCTATCTTCGAAACTGTATTCAAATCTCGGAACAGCAATGGAAACCTGCTGAAAGTTTTGAACAGATACTGGCCGCGGCCCTTGCCAACAACGCAGCGTTAGGCAAACCCCAATCACAGGCAAACCAAGGATTGCCTGAACCTGAAGGACGCGCCGCTCTGGAGAAGCCGCGCGTGCGCTTGTCTCAGATCACGCGCAGCCTGATTTTGCTGGCCTTGGCTTGGTGCTGTTTTCAGTTGATCATGGTGAGTGTCCTGCGTGTCAGCCTGTCCCGGGATCTTTCAACCCCCGTGTCTGCTGTTGAAAAATCGCTTTCTGAGCTGTCATTCTCTTTGCCGGCCGCCGTGGGGTTTTGTTTTGGAAGCGATGACAAGAACTGTGAAAAAGCGGATGATGCGGTCGCGATGAAACGACGGGCCTTGGAGGATATCGAACAAACGCGCGCTGAAATCGGCTTGATTTTGTCCAAGCTTGCGCGGCTTTCATCTGGTCCGCATCCGGGGTGGTCCATAACGCCATTGGGTGAAAACTGTGCGCCCTTGGCAGAAGAAAACCTCGAAGAAGATCAGGAACTTGTCCTGGGGTTTTGCCGATTGCGCGAACGGCTGAGCGAATATGGGTTATGCCTAAGCAATCATCCCGCCGTTCGGGGAAACCAATGTGAAGAAGTGCTGCGCCTGGCTTTGGTCGATACAATCTTTGATTGCCCGGATTGTGGTGATCGGCCCGTGAACATTTTCAATCAACGGCTGGAATTGCGTCAGGAAATGTTCAATGCGGCCGCACTTGCCACGAAGGCAAACCAACTTTCCTCGCTGCCCATGATTGCCAGATTCACCTATCGCAAGATTCATCAAGACCTGCGTTTTGCCCAATCCCGGTTAGAGCATTACCTTGCTGATTTCACCCGGTAAGAGCGCCACTGGATGAGGGCACCAGTAACGATCCAGGTCAAAATGATTGGGGCGATTATCCATGGAAAGAGCAAGAAAGGCGATGTAATTGGTGCCGTGCTGAGGATATGTACCAAGGCGATTTGCCAGGCCCCGGCCAGAGTAGCAATGAGTATGACCCGACGTGCGCCCCATAGGTAGAGCAGCGCGGAGATGACGCTGATAGGCAAGGTCACCCCAAGCAACATGAGCTCGGGCAGCGCAGGGGGCTCATGTGAAATAAGCGAAAAAATCACCCCCCCGAGCGAAACGGCAAGCCCCGCAGCAGGCAATGCGGTTGTGACAAGTTGCGGGTAAAGCACGCCCAACAAAAGCGACAAGGCGAAAAGGCTACCGATCCAAGTACCCGCTTCTGTCGCGGTCATTGGCGCGCCTGAGCGGATCCAAAGGCCAAGAAGAAACACCCAAAGCGCCCAGCCTAGCCATGTGAACCAAATCCTCATGGCTGTTTGTCCTCAGCCAGCAGGTCAAGAAACCTGTCCAGTTCAGCGCCGATTTCGGTGGCACATATTGGGCGTGGCGGCTGCATGAAACGATCAAAAGCGCTTTGTGCAAGATCCTTTCGTTTGGATAAAACTGCGAGGTAGGTTGCGATCGCATGCATGCCCGGCGCGTCTTCTGGAACAACGATTTGCCGGGAAAGGAAGAGCTCCAGATGAGCCGCCATGCTTTTGCAGGGCTCAAGATCGGCGATCAATGCCAATACGCGCAGCAGCTCGTGGAATTCCGACTGACAGCTGGCGGTTTGTGCAAAGGCGCTTGCAGGGCCGCGCAGGTGCTGACCGGTGGCGAGGCGAAGACGCAGATCCAAAGCCAAAGCGTTGAAAAACCGGGGCTCTTGTTCGATCGCCGCTTGCGTGTGGGTCAGCGCTGCTTCGACATCGCCTTGCGCCTCGGCCTGAAGCGCGCGTAGAAAGGCGAGATCACTCTTTGTAACCGTCTGCAACTCCAGTTCAGACATGCGGGACAACGCGTAAGAGGCACGCTGATCTGTGATACTCCCTGATCTGGCTGCCGAAAGCGCGATCTCAAGATATGCCGCATAGGCCACCAACGGATCAGAACTGGTCACTGTCTCGGACAGTTGTGCCGAGACTTCATCAACACTTTGCGCAAGCGCCGCAAGAGTGAGCGCGCGACGTGCGTCATCTGGGATCCTAGTTGTCAGATTTTGACGCAGAAAAATCGTATCTGCGTAGGGTTGGGTTCCATCTAACATGCACCCGCGTTCCATCTGCTCGCTCAACTTTTTACAAATCCCGTCACATCCAGGTGGGGGAACCGGCGCTGGCTGGACAATCAGGCAGGGGGCAAACCGAAAACCAGTGCATTTGTTCTCTTGGGCCTCGGATGCAGTTACAACACAAAGCGCAACAAGACCGGCCAGAACAACCTTTAACCGCACGCTGTACTGCCCTCGCTGCAGATTTTAGGGAAGCTTTGACATAGCAACGTTGTGGCCTTTTCGGACTCGAGATTGTTGGGCCAGACCTTTGAAAAAGTGGCGTCTATGCTTTCTCCGCCAGCCAATTCACTGATCAGGCGGGTCTGGCGGACTGGGGATAGATTGCTGAAGATGTCTTTGCGTTCTTCCAGCAAATTGCGCAATTCGACCTGTGTGGGCGTTTTGCAGGAAATCAGCGCGGTAGCTTCGTCTTTCGGAGCGGATTTGTCTTTGTCGGGTTGCGACATCGCGTCCAAGAATGCCGAATGTTCGCGCAAAATCGCGAGGTGATAGCGGCGCAGCTCTGCCATGGTGTCTTGGACACATTTGTCATGATCCATGGTCACAGTAATGTTCTTGAGCTGCTCCGCAAACCGTTCCTTCATTTTATTCTCAAGAGCGACACAAACATCTTTGACGGCAACCGTTTCATCGCCGCCGGGCGCTTCGTCTGGATCGAGTGCCAACACCTCAGGAACGACAGGGCTTTCTGCGGATTGGAATGCCGCGGCTTGTTGATCCAGTTGGTTCTGCAATTCTGTGATCTTCGCCCGGGCGTCTGCCAGGTCATGAGACAGTTTTGGGGCTGGCGTGGCTTGGGAGGGCGCTTGGGCCAGCAAATCGGTGAGGCGCTGAATTTCCAACTGTGCGGCGGCCAATTGATCAGAGTTCTCATTGACCTTTCCGAGCTCATCCAAAAGGCGAGTGATTTCTACTTGAGCTGCGGCGTAATTTTCTGCCAGTTCCGGATCGACCTTATCAGGGTTTTTAAGCGCCTCGATTTTTGCAACGGCGATTTTTCTTATGGTCTCGTTGTTGTCAACATAATACTTCAAACACTGTTCGATGCTCATATTTGCTTGGTGACAGTTTTCAGGCAGCGCGACTACGGGCTCTTTGGGGGCGGTTTCAAGCGCTGTCACGCGCTCCAACAGCGTGTCTCTTTGTTGCTCCAGAAGCGACACTTGGCTGCCGAGCAAGGTCAGACAGTCCCCGGATGAGAGGTTTTGCTCTTGGCACAGCTTGGGCAATGGGGGCTGTTCGAGGACAGGTTGGGTTTCCTGTGCCAACGCTGGTTTTGTGGCGAAAAAAAATAGTAAAAATAGAGAGTTAAGTGAAAGCACGGCTTTTCTGGGAACAGGTGTTACCCAATTGAAGTGTTGCAAATTGGGTTTCATTCGCTAGCCTTTCAACAAGAGAATCATACTCAAATCATAGAATAATTTGACCAAAGCTTAATGTGGGACTTGAACGATTGAAACACTTGATAGGCATGAAAACCCTCCTTAAACTCTGCGTCCTTTCTGCATCCTTGACGCTTCCAAAGGCGGCTTTAGCAGACGAGGCGAACCTGCCAAAGCTGCTTGCTCAATGTGGAGAAGGCTCGGTTCTTTCTGATTGCCCCAACAAATGCAAGCCGGCCTGCACGGATGTGGATTTTCTGATCAAGAATGCTGATGGGTGTGCCGCGGCGATTTCTGCCGCTCCGGGTGCCGATGCGGCCCAATGTGTCTCTCAGCCAGTGGTTGAGCTGACAACGCTGGGGAAATGTGTGGAACTTGCGCGCAGTACCAGCCGCGAAGCCAATGCCATCATCAAGTCTGATCCTGAATGGCTGAAGCTCTACAACGCCTTTTTTTCAGAACTGCCCGATTGCGCCGCATCCGATGAAGCCGTGTCGAAAATGTTTGAATGTCTGGCCGAAGAAACGGGCCTGGTGCAGCTCGAATATACTGAGCTGGGCACCATCGATACGGGCGAAGGAGAGTTGAACCCAGACCGCCTGAGAGAACTCGCCTGTACGATCCCCGAAGAACGCATGCTGACCATGGTTGTGGGTGCAAAGGGGCTTCGGGGGCGTGCCACTGTTCTGGACGGCAATCTGGGCGATATCTCGACCTGTCGCAAAAATTATACCCTGTGGCTCGATGAACGGGGGGATTTTTGTTCCAACGGAAATTTCCCGAACTGCGAGCTGGTGATCAACTTTTTTCAGGATGATCTGCGAAAATCCCTGGATGGTGCCGAAGCGCAAAGCAAGCAGATCAGCTCTATGCTGACGGATCTCAATCGTGATCTGGATGCGATCTTTACCCTGGGCTTTATCGGCCCTCAGAAATGCGAATGAATTTCAAATACCAAGTGATCAACTGAACTGGAGTACATGTTATGATCCACTCATTGCGGGGCTTTGCAGCGACGATTTGTGTTATCGTGGGCATGGGGGTCACCCCGCTTGCGGCACAAGAGACTGAACCGGGCGATCTGGCTAAAATCGTTGAAGATATTGCAGCAAGCCGAGAAGCAACACTGGCACGGATTCAGGAACTCTCGGACGGGATCGACGCGGCCGGGTTGAAGCTTGAAGAAGCGGACAAGACCTTTGACGAAATGATCGAAACCCTGAAGGCGCATGCGGCGATTGGTGCCGCGGACGGAACCTATATCACCCGTCTCGAAGCCTTTGAGCAAGCGGCCCTGGCGGACGCGGCGGATGCCAAGGTTGAGGGGTTTCTGGATTTCGAAGAGATCTTCCTGGAGGATGCGAAGGTATTCTCTGATCAGGGCGAAGTTCTGAAACGTGAATTCGAGGCTTTGGACCGCCGTATTCGTGCTGTCGAGGCTGAACGGACGCGGGTCAAGTTCCTGATCAAAGCCAAGCGCTATGACCAGATCCAGAAACTTTTTGATGATGCGACCGGGATCATCAAAGAAGGGACCGAACGTGTTGGTGAGGTCGAAAAGGCTCTGAGAGAGCGCGACCCGAACCTGGTCGAGAACTAAGTCGGTGTTGCGGGAATTGGTAACCAAGGCGCTTGCGATCAGCGCCTTGGCCTTTGTGTTGGCATCGCCTGCTGTCGCGCAAGACGTCGTGACAAACGAGCTGGACGAATTGTATAACAAGGTTAAGGATTTAGACGCGGTCCTCGCGACGTTCATCGCGGATCTTGACAAGGATATTGCTGAAGCCGAGGCCAATGCCGGGTTTGGTGCGTCAGCTGATCTGATTGACCAGATCGAAGTTCTCAAGGCGAAGCGCGCCGAGTTCGTCAGCCAACGCAAAGAGCTGCAATTGATCCTCTCGGACATCAAGGAAACCGACTAGATGACTGCTTCGGAAACCTCTGAGACACAACATCAAAAGCTGCGCGTGGTCAGACCTTGGCGCAGCTTTATTGTTTGCGCGGCGCTTATCTTTTTGCTGCTGATGATCCGGCGTGATCTGTTTTTGCAGGATGTGCCCGGTGAAGAAACCGCCGACAGCTTGCTGGCACGCATTGCGCTGGATCCTGTGCGACTTGCCTTTGCTGCGGCATGTCTGGTGCCGGTTCTCTACACGATTTTGCAGGTCAGTATGATGTTGATCGAGGCCGTCGAGGTCAATAAAGGCTCCGTTGATGGGCCTGCCGGAGGTCTTGGGCTGCTGCTCAGGCTTGTCACCGCCCGCCCGTTGCGCCTGCGGCAAAAGCAAGACCTGACCGAAGACGCCCTGATTGTAAGCCAGGATGGCGAAGAACTGGCGGTCCCGCTTTCATTTGGACTAAGCGCGTTTCCGATGCTGGGTTTCTTGGGAACCGTCGTCGGCCTGTCCGGGGCGATCGAGGCCTTGCCAGGGGCGATCGGCAATCCGGACGCCTTGCAACCGGTGCTGTCAAATTTGCACGTTGCCTTTGATACAACACTTATCGGCTTGGCAGGGGCGCTGGTTTGTCTTGTGGGAAGCAAGGTCATAGAGGCCACGTTTGACCACTTGGCACATAGTGCCGAGCGTTGATCCATGGCACGCGCGACAAGACAGGGGGCTGCGGGTATTCCGCTGCTAGCCATGGTTGACGCTTTTGTTGGCGGCACGGCTATCCTGCTGATTTTTCTGATCTTGTCATCAAAGCCATCTCCGACAGATGGTGCGCAACCGTATGCTGACGTGACACTGCGTTGTGCGGAGGGGAAGCTCAGCTTTGTGACCCTGCCCGAGTGGTGGGCGCTGTCGGACAGCGACAGCTACACTCCAAAAGAAGCGATGGCTCTTTTGGCAAATACACCCTCTCCGGACGCTCTTTTGTTGCGGGTGCGGCTTGAGGCGGATCCCAACCAAGGGCGCTGCGCACTGTCAGCGCTCAGAGAGGCGCGTTCTCAGAACAATGAAAGTGACGTTTGGGAGGAAAACAGCGCAAGGGCTTTACTGGCGGTCAGCATGGTGCTTGTCCCGCCACCGGAGGCCAATCCATGAGACGCCGTCAAACCGGCGGGGCCGATGAGAGCTATCAATTGGATGCCGTCGTTGCGTTATTTGCGATGATTCTGGTTATTCTGGTGGTGATGGCTGCATCATCCTCCATTGGCCCAACCTTCTTTTCCTACAAGAGCAAGGAACCAAAGACGGATCCCATCGCCGTCAGTTCTTTGGCGGCCCCATTTCCTAGGCTGGATACGTGGCTCTTGCGCGATGGTGTGCTGTTGCAGCTGGATTATGACGCGGCGGCGCGATTGCTGAGCACTACGCAAACCGCGCATCTGGCGGCCACGGATCCAGTCAGCGGTGCAGACATCACTTTGATCCCGGATCGAGAAAGCCTGGGCGGCTTTGAGGCTTTTGAGATCCTGTTGCCAGACACGGACCGGATCGAGACCGGCGGTGTCTTTTCGCAAAAACTTGATGCGCAAACAGAGCTTCAGACCTGGGCAGAAGAGACCGCCCCTGCGCGCGTGATAATTTTCGGCGCAGCGGCGAGTTTTTTACCTGAGTTGATGGACGTGGCCGAGAAATTGGGACGCCCGCTGACGGTGAATTTTGTCACTGGGAATAACAAGATGACAGAGCGCAGAACCCGCCAAAGTTTCTCTTTCCAGGGGGTGTTGCGCGCGTATTGACCTATTCTGACAATAGAATATTCTAAGTGCATTGCGCTAATTTTTTATTTTGAGGGCTCAATGACTGTTAAGTCCCTGCTGTTTGCTGCTGCTGTTCAAATTCATTTCGCGTCGATTGCAATCGCCGAAGTGACGAACCCGCTTGTCGATAACCTGGCCGATTTGATGATTGATGTGATCGAAAGGGAATATGCGCTGCAATCGCCTGATATTGTGCCTCAACCTTCTCCAAAATTGGACCCGGTTGCTGAAATGGGCCTCGCCCCCTTCTCGGAAAATGGCCGCACCGTCCAAGTCGCCGTCGCCAGAGAAATTTCACCAGAAACGCTGATTTTGCTTCCCGATGTTGCGGATTGCGACAAGCTGGGACCTTGGTTTGTGGGGTTGAGTTTTAAGCGAGACTACTCAGCTTTTTTTGCCCAAAGCGAGGGGCGATTGCGCTTGTGTAGCCAAGCAAACAGCGGCTGGGTGTCTGTAAGAACCAAGAAAGGGACCGTCGCGCATCTATTGCTGAAACTGCAAGAATAACTTTTATTCAGTTTGCGCTGCCTGTCACCCAATTTTTAGGAGCGCGCGGCGGGCTCACCTATAACCGTTTGAACAGATCATTCAGAGATGCTGCAACCGAATACGTCATTGCATAATGAAGGTCCTGGTTGGGGTGTATCCCTTCCTGAAAACCTGCTTCGTTTCTTTTCAGGTCGCCCTACGGCACAAAAACAAATCCATGCGCGTCACGAAATTCCCAAAGCGCGTGCCGAATGTGTTGAGGTGCAAGACCACGCCAGGCGATGGCTGTGGACATATAACACCAACCGACCACACTGCGCATTGAGATACCGCCCACCGGCCTCCGAAACCATCGTTCAGGTGGACCAAAGGCCAATCATGCAACTGGACCACTCAAGTGGGGCTTATCAGCTAGGTCTCGCCAGATCTTAATGCGCCATTTGCACACCTTCATTTGACCGACGGTCGCTGAAGTGACGAAAGCCAGCATGCGATCTTTACCGTCACCTCCTATGCTCTCAATTCCGCTTTGGACCGAACACCGCGTTTTTCTCGAAGGAATGACGGCCTAGGTCCGATTTCTGTATGCGGCGGCCTTGGCGCGATTGCCGCAGACCTCCATGCTGCACCAACGCCTTTTGTGGTTCTTGCTGACATCGTTGAAAAACAACGTGCATCCCGAACCTTCGCAGAGCCGAACATATCTGAGGTCGGCCTTGGCGATAAACTCGGCGCATGATGCGGCGATGCGCGGTAAGAGATCTTCGGGGCTGGCGATGTCATATTCGAGTTTGAGAGCAATCTGTTGGTCATCAGACCCGCTTGCGACCAGACGCAGCGATTGCTGACCTTGTGCCATCAGGTGATTGAGTTTTGCGATCAAGGCGTGATCCGGCGGCACCTGTTTCTCGGTAGTAATCAAGTGGACCAAGTCGCGAAACTCCTCCCGAAAGGTCCGCAAATCCGCTGCCGCCCGTTCTAATGCAGTTTCGTGTTTGGGTTGCGCCAGGGCGGACCGTTCCGTCTCGGACAACAGACCGGCCAAGTGTAACCAATCCAGGACATCGTCACCCGATGCGAGCCATTCAAACTCTGTTGATCTTGGCGCGGCGACGGAGTTGACAAAATCCAGAGCCGTGCTCTCGCCGATGAAAAATGCGGCTGGGCGAATTTCGTCCATGGCGATTGTGGCTCCTGGTGAAGTAGCGACTATTGGCAATCGCACGACATAACCTTCTAACGATAGCTTTGCAAGTTATATTTCCTTCGTTGTGGCGCAAAAAATCGTGATTTGTCAAAGCTACTGTCTGGCGGCATCAAGTAACCATCTAAACTTGATAACAATGGTTACTTAAGGATGCCGCCCCATGACGCCCTCACTTTTCACCTCAGGCGCTTTGCTCTTTTTCTCGTCGGCTTTGCCGGTCTTGGCCGCTGGTGCCACCGATCACCAAGTGACCTACAACACGGTCGAGATCGGCGAGGTCTCCCTTTTCTACCGCGAGGCCGGTCCCAAATCCGCGCCAACCCTCTTGCTCCTGCATGGTTTCCCATCATCGTCGCATATGTTCCGGAATTTGATCCCAGAACTGGCTGAAACCTATCATGTCATTGCGCCGGATTACCCTGGATTTGGTCAATCCTCCGCACCGGACGCCGAGGGTTACGATTATGATTTCGCGACACTGGCGGCGACAATAATAGAGTTCACTGAGACGCTTGAACTCTCAAATTACACGCTTTTCATGCAAGATTTCGGCGGCCCGGTCGGGTTTCGGATGGCACTGGCCAATCCAGACAGGGTTGACGGGATCATCATCCAAAATGCGACCATACATGCGCAGGGTTGGAACCCCGATATCGTGAGCCAATTTGCGCCATTTTGGGGCAACCGGACAGTTGAAACCGAGGCACCATTGCGCGGGTTCTTTGCGCCTGAAACAACTCGCTGGCAATATACCCAAGGCGCGACCTTGGCTGAGCGCATCAATCCCGATGCCTGGGTCCATGACCAGGCGGGATTGGACAGACCGGGCAATCACGACATCCAGCTCGAATACCTTTGGAACTATCAGGACAACGTTGCCCAGTACCCCGAATGGCAATCGTATCTGGCCGAACACCAGCCGGACACTTTGATTGTATGGGGGCGCAACGACCCTTTCTTTCTGACCGATGGGGTCTCAGCCATCCAGGAACTGGTGCCGGCTGCTGACGTGCATCTGTTTGATGCAGGCCACTTCGCACTGGAAACACATGTCGCTGAGATCAGCGCCGCCATTCATGACTTTATGTCCCGCTAACGACCGCTCCACCTATTTCCCCAAATCACGAGGATAAACCCATGACGAAAATTCTAAATATCGTAGCTTCTCCGCGAGGTGATGCGTCTCAATCCAGCAAATTGGCCCAGGCCTATCTTGAGGCTGCAACACGTAAAGACCCTTCTCTCATTGTCGACACCATCGAGCTTTGGAAGGAAGATTTGCCAGAGTTTGATGGGGACAAAGCCGCAGCGAAGATGACCTTTTTCGGTGTCGGGGAAATGGGCGCGTCCCAGCAGTCGGCCTGGGATCAAGTCGTTGCCATCACGTCGCGATTTATGGATGCCGACATCTACGTCCTTTCCGTACCCATGTGGAACGGAGGTGTTCCTTATAAGCTAAAGCAATATATCGATACTATCACGCAGCCCGGGCTGCTGTTCGGGTTTGATCCAGAGGCCGGATATTCCGGACTTCTTGAGGGCAAAAAGGCGGTGGTGTTCTATACTGCCGGAGTTTGGGCTCCGGGCGCTGACAAGAAATACGGCAGCGATTTCCAATCGGAATACCTTGCCTGGTGGCTGGATTTTGTCGGCGTCAAGGACGTGAAAGATGTCCGATTCCAACCCTCTCTTTTGACGGCAGATCCCGAACGCGACCAGGAGGCCGCCATTGCCAAGGCCATCGACCTCACGCGCGACATCACCTGATTGCGATTGTCTCATTCGTCCTCATCAGCCGCTCTTTGCCCGTCGGCTGACCGTTAGAAATGGAAAGTCAAAATGCGAAATTTGAAGAAAACCTATGATGGGTGGGCCCTGGTAACGGGAGCGTCCTCTGGCATTGGCAAGGAAATGGCCCGTGAACTTGCGGCCCAAAAGTTCGACCTCATCCTTGTGGCCAGGAACCAGGATGCCCTTGATCAACTGTCACATGAGTTGGTGTTGCAGCACGATATCCAAACACGTGTGATTGCTCTGGACCTGGTCCAGGAGGGGGCCGCAGCTGCGCTGCATGCGCAGGTTGAAGACCTTGACGTTGGTCTCCTGATTGCCAGTGCAGGTATCGACGAAATGGGGCCTTTCCTTGAGAAGGACTATACCGATCTCCGTCGAATGATCCGATTGAATGTGGATGCTCCAAGCGAACTTGCCCACCTGTTTGGTACGGCGATGGCTGCGGAGCAGACGCCTGGTAGGAAGCGGGCAGGCATTATTCTTGTATCAAGTCTGTTTGCTTATCAGGGCACGCCTAACTTTGCGGTTTATGCGGCGACAAAGGCTTATGTACTTACCCTGGGAGAAGCATTGACGGTGGAGATGAGCAAGCAGGGCATTGACGTTCTGACGCTGTCTCCGGGCCTGACCGCGACACCTTTCGCTGACGGGTTGAAGATGAACGCGGCCCTTTTGCCAATGGTCGCACAAAACCCAAGACGCGTCGCGCGCGTTGGGCTGAGAAATCTGGGCCGAAAAATGAGTGTCGTGTCCGGCATGCTGAACAAGGCCTATGCCTGGGAGAATCGTTTGATTCCAAGGTCATGGCCTGTCTATCTTTTTGGCTTTCTGATTGAGAATGCGATGAGGTCTTACCAAAAGCGCATTGACAAAACCCCGGCCAAAAAAGCGAGCGCATAGATCGCCCGACCTTAAACTTGCGACACGAATACCCTGCCACGCATTTGGCGCTCTCGGGACGTTCGTGTCGCTTGATGAGTCAGGTTAAAGGCCTGACCCTAGTCGTTTGAACCAACGCCCACCGAAATTGCGATCACGGCGATCAAGGTGGGCATCCCCACATTGGGAAGTCCAGACCAGAGGTGTCCGTCTGCTCTTTCACTTGTCCAGTGGTCAGTTTGATTGCACAATTTCCGCGGCTTCGTGCAAAACGGGTTGCAACACCGGGCGGTGGGGTTAACGGGCCGCTCGGTCGATCCGCAACGGGGCAATCTGTACAAAAGGCCTCGCGTTTGGGGGGATTGCCCCCGCTATTTCCCCCCGCAATCCGGGGCCCCGGATCAAGCCCGCCAGGCAATCTGTCCGATTCTGCCCGAGTTTCGGAGAGATTGGGTGGGGGAGGCTGGATTGCAGGCTCTTTGAGGTGGGGAAATGGGTAAGGTTTTGTTAGAGAGTGTTAAGCTTGTCCCTTAATCGGGGCGGAAGGTACGCTGTCGCCTATTTAAATTGGCTGATGTCGTTCTTTGACATTTCTGTCGACATAAATGTTGAACTCAAGAGTATGAGAGCCGAACGACAGGAAGATCAACTCCTGAATTTCGGTGAGATATTTGTTGAGGTCGACAAACTGAAGACCAGGCACATCGTCAACCCCATCAGGAAAAACGATCAGCAAGTGTTCATCTTGAACTGTGAATTCAAAGGTTAGATCGTCTTTGGGAAATGGGGCGAAAAGAGATATGCCTTGCCCCGCGTCGGGGGGCTGGGAAAAAAGTTCATCGAGTTCCTCGCTTGTGTGGTTGTTTGCCCGGAAATTGAAGTCTGAAAACGATAAAAGAACCCCTTGCTCTTGGTGATCACCGTCCTCGTGTATCCAGCCGTTCGAAAGTAGATTGCGCAACAGTAACCGTGAGATGTCGTAGGCGGTCATTCCCTTTAGTTTAACTGTTATTGAACCACGATCCCTAGACATTATTCAGTCAAGTCCTCTGCGCGTTTTGCCCCAATGCTATAAAAACTCCCTTGCGCGTTGCAGTTCTGTGTACAACTTTTCGGGTAAACTCTTTGCCTTCATCATTCGGTAGGTCGTTTACGTTTGTAATAACGTTTTGTCGCAATTGGGAGAAGTCAACGTTTTCTTGGAGACCGCTGACTTCTCCACCAAGCAAGAGTCGCCTCCGCTTGTGCCATCGCAGACAGCGTCAAATTCTCAGGCGAGTTCGCTGTGATTGGCACAAAGTCGTTGGTTTTGTGCCAGCGCCTTTAAATTGTTCTGTAGTGGAAACAAGGCAAAATAAACTATTGCCAAATGCTTGGAGCACGGCGACCAAAGCTGACCCCTCGATTGCGATCCAATGTAAAAACAATACCCGCTTCAATTGATGTTTCCAGATCGCGTGCGGAATATCTTGAGGTGGATTCGCTATAGATGTCTCTTTGAATTCGCGCAAATGACGTCAAGTTTCGGGCAAAATCATACTCAAAGCTCAGCCCAAACGAATCCTGGTTCGAACGAAAAGTGCCCTTTTCATGTTTGGTTTGGCTTGATGAATACGATGCGCCGATTTTCCCGTTTGAGTTAAGCTTAACAAAAACTTCTGCGCCGGCACTCTGAAGGTCAAAGTCAAAGTCGGTATTAGTTCCTGATTCCGCAAATAATTCAATCGAGGTCCTCGCAAAATCCTTTCGATACTCTAGGCCAGCGAAGCGCCCGTCTCCACGGCGGTCTTTATCTATTGATCCTAGATAAAAACCAGCTTTGGATGAAGGGCTTATATTGTAGATGAAGTGGACGGTGTGTTTAATGTCAACATCCGTTGTATTTATAATGAACCGCTTCGTGTCGGTTCTTTCCAATTCATATTGGATCGACAGGTCTTGTAAAACGCCCATTTCCGCTGCAAAGCTATATCGAGTAAAACTGTATTCATCGTCCTGTAGAGAGTCGTTGCCTTGGCTCAGGCTGAGTTCCACGGCGTTCAGGCCTTGAGCCTCGGCGTGGTCGACTTCGGATATCTCAAAAAGAACACTAAAGGTTGAAATAACAGAGAATTTCGCAAGTCGATAGGCTTTCAATTTATAACTCCAGATTCTTCATTATAACAAACAATACATCGACAGGGTGAAACCACTTTGGTTTTCGTGTCCCTTGGGCGCACTGTCCACCCTGGAATACTATCGTTTAGGGTGTTGTTTTGCAACCGAATTCTCGGATACCTTTGGGCAAGCTCTTTGCCCAAGACCTAATGTATACCGGTGTGAGGCCTATATAGTTTCGTTGCTAGGGCAGATGGACAGACTATTCGTGTCAAGAGGAGTAGGAGCCAAATCTACAGTGGCTCAGTCAACCTTCTGTTGTCACCGCAAAAGCCCCATATTTGCGCCACATCGAAGGTTTGGTAATTGTATTCATTTCGCCGAGGGTGTCGTAGCGCGGAGTTTCTTTCCTAGGTGGTAAAACCTTTTAATAGTCGTTGGTTCGTGGAATACTGTGACCTGCAGTCTCCTCGCTCGTCATATGACGTTGCAATGTCAGCTCCCTGCGCATCACAGACACTTCCCCTCAAACCCCCACCGCCTTGCGGGTCATGTTCCAGTAGATCTCGGAGACATCGGCGGGGGACAGGTATCCGTCGGGGCGGTACCAGGTGGTGATGCCTGTCAGCATGGCGATCAGGGCGCGGGTGGTGACTTTGGGGTCTGGCACGTCAAAGACGCCTTCGGTCAGCCCAGCCTCGAGAATGGCACCGAGCGTGTCTTCGTAGGCGCGGCGCAGGGCTTCGATGGTTTCGAAATTTTCGGGGCTGAGATTGCGCAGCTCCATATAGGCGATAAAGATCTCATCCGCCCGGCCCATATGGAACTGGATGTGGAAATCGACAAAATTGCGCAGCCGCGTGGTGGCATCGCCGCTGGTGACGTGGCTTGCACAGGCCGAGAGCAGCTCGTCCATATGGGCCTTCATCAGGGAAAACAGCAGGTCCTGTTTGTCAGGGGTGTAATTGTAGAGCGCCCCGGCCTGGAGCCCGACTTCGCGCGCGATCTGGCGCATGGAGACGGCAGCATAGCCATGGGCGGCAAACAGCTTGAGGGCGGCGGCGCGGATGCGCGGGCCGGTGATTTCGGAATGGGAACCTTGGGTACGTGCCATGGGGTATTTGTAACTGAACGGGTGTTCAGGGCAAGAGGATTGGGGGCCGGAATAGGCAGGTGGTTTGAGCAGGTTCTGGCAGGGCAGCGGGATAGGGTGTTGCGGGGGCAGCGCGCTTGCGGCAGAACGGGGATATGGGTTTGGTGAAACATATCGGTGGCATGGCGGGGCTGGTGATGCTTGCGCTGGCCGGGTGCGCGCAATTTCCAGAGCTGGAGGCGGGCGAGACGCCGGGCGTGGCTGAGGCGCAGTATCCGCGACTGGTGCCGCTGGAGCAGCTCTTGACCGGGCCAGAGCCGACGGCCACGGTTGAGGTGGTCGCGCGGGTCGAAGGGCGCACCAGCGGGTTGCGGGCACGGGCGGCACGGCTGCGGGCGGCGCGGGTTGGCCCGGGACCGGGGATTGAACGGCGTGTGGCGCGCTTGCGTCAGAAGGCGGCTGAGTTGCGGGCGCAATAGGCGATACCAGCCGTTTGATCTGGTAATTTGGGCCAGTGTGGCATGTGACCCGTTGCAGATGGGCGCGAGGAGGGCTAAGGCGGCAGAAGAGCCGTGCGCAGCCGCGCGACCACAGTCTTGAAGGAGCCTTTGACATGTCCGATCCGCAGCAAACCTCATTGCGTCTAGGGATTGCCGGTCTGGGGACCGTGGGCGCGGGTGTGATCAAGATTGTGCGCCAAAAGGCCAATGTGCTGGCGCAGCGCTCGGGGCGTAAGGTTGAGATCGTGGCGGTTTCGGCACGCAACCGGGACAAGGATCGCGGCGTGGCGCTGAGTGATTATGCCTGGGAAGATGATCCGGTGGCGCTGGCGACCCGCGATGATGTGGATGTGTTTGTCGAGCTGATGGGCGGCAGCGATGGTCCGGCCAAGGCGGCGACCGAAGCGGCGCTGAAGGCGGGCAAGGATGTGGTCACCGCCAATAAGGCGATGCTGGCCCATCATGGGCAGGAATTGGCGGAACTGGCCGAGGCCAATGGCGCTGTGCTGCGGTTTGAGGCGGCGGTGGCCGGAGGCATCCCGATCATCAAGAGCCTGACCGAGGGTCTGGCGGGCAATGATATTGAACGCATCATGGGCGTGATGAACGGCACCTGTAACTACATCCTGACCCGGATGGAGGATGCGGGGCTGAGCTATGAAGACGCCTTTGCCGAGGCGGATGGGCTCGGTTACCTTGAGGCAGACCCAAACCTGGATGTGGGCGGGATCGATGCGGGGCACAAACTGTCGCTGCTGAGCTCGATCGCCTTTGGCACTCAGGTGAATTTTGACGGGGTCGAGCTGGAAGGCATCGGCTGTGTCACCATCGAGGATATCACTCAGGCCGCCGATATGGGCTACCGTATCAAGCTGTTGGGTGTGACCCGGCTGACCGGGCGCGGGTTGGAGCAGACCATGACGCCGTGCCTTGTGCCTGCGACCTCGCCTTTGGGACAATTGCAAGGCGGCACCAATATGGTGGTGGTCGAAGGGGATCAGGTCGGCCAGGTTGTGCTGCGCGGCGCAGGTGCGGGCGAAGGCCCGACTGCCAGCGCGGTCATGGGGGACGTGATGGATATTGCGCGTGGCCTGCGGATGAGCACCTTTGGCCAGCCGGCCACCAGCCTGGTGGCGGCGAAACCGGCCAAGGCCACCGTGGCGGCCCCGTATTATCTGCGCATGTCGCTGGAGGATAAGCCGGGTGCCATGGCCAAGGTTGCCGCAGCGCTGGGCGAGGCGGGGGTCAGCATTGACCGCATGCGCCAATACAGCCATGATGATGCCACTGCGCCGGTGCTGATCGTCACGCATAAGACGACGCGCGCGGCGCTGGATGATGCGCTGGGGGCCTTGCCAGAGACCGGAGTCGTCAGTGGCGCACCCGTTGCGCTGCGCATCGAAGAAGTCTGAACATGTGTTAGGACCCGCAGCGCTGGCCGCGGGCGGGTCCAAATTCCATTGATGGAATTTGCAAATTCCGTGGACGGAATTTGGGGGCGCGTGCCGCGATGCAGCGGGCAAGAAACTGCTCACTTGGATCGCTGAGAGGGCGCGACAGGCGCTTCAGTCCTGAGATGTGGTATGGTGGGGTTGTGCACTTATTACGTGCGCTGATTTGACCAAACCATTTTCAGGAGGTCTTGCCATGAGCAAGTTGATCATTTTGAGGGATGAGAATTTTGGCCGCCCGCAGGGGGGCGACCCGTTCACCTTTGGCATGGGGCCAAGCGCGCCGATGTCGGGGCTTGGCGCAGGGGACCCGCCCGCGCCATCGCTCTCTATCGAGGATGTGTCCAAAGCCGATATGCGCGATCTGGGGCGTGACCCGGCGGTGCGCGCTGTGGCCGCGCCGATGCCGACCAAGCTGATCGAACCGATGGCAGGGCAAAGCGCCGATGCCGCGAATGCCACCTGGGGTGTGGCCGAAGTCGGGGCCGTTGACAGCCCCTTTGACGGGTCGGGGGTCAAGGTTGCGGTGTTGGATACCGGGATCGACCCAAATCACGAGGCCTTCGCCGGCGTCACTCTGGATATGAAGAATTTCACCGGCGGGCCGGACGATACGCCAGATGGGCAAGGGCATGGAACCCATTGCGCCGGAACGGTTTTTGGCCGTGATACCGGTGGAAAACGCATTGGGGTCGCCACCGGCGTGACTGATGCGATGATCGGCAAAGTGCTGGCCGATAGCGGTGGCGGCAGCTCTGAAATGCTGTTTGCGGGCATGCAATGGGCGCAGCAGGGCGGGGCCAAGGTGATCTCCATGTCGCTGGGCTTTGACTTTCCCGGCATGGTCGAACGGATGATCGATGCGGGCTGGCCCAAGGACCTCGCGGCCTCAGCCGGGCTTGAGGCCTATCGCGCCAATCTGCGCGCCTTTGATGCGCTGATGGATATGTTCCGCGCCATGGCGCAGTTTGATGGCGGCACGGTGGTTGTGGCGGCCTCGGGCAATGAATCCCGTCGCGACCAGAACCCGAATTTCGAGGTGAGCGCCTCGCTGCCCAGTGCGGCGGTGGGCGTGGTCTCGGTCGGGGCGTTGCAGCAGGGTGGCAATGGGCTGACGGTGGCGGGGTTCTCCAACACCAATCCGATCCTGTCCGCCCCCGGCGTCAATGTCGAATCGGCGGCGGTCGGTGGGGGCACGGTGGCCTTTAACGGCACGTCGATGGCCTGTCCGCATGTGGCCGGGGTTGCTGCTTTGTGGTGGCAGGCCTTGTCGGGCACCCCGGTTCCGCTGAGTGCGGACGGTGTCAAAGCACGGATGCGCGCCACGGCGGATCGCACGGTCTTTGCCGCTGGCGTGGATATTGCCGATCGCGGTGACGGGCTGGTCAAGGCCCCTGGCGCCAATATGATGTGAGCGGTCAAGCCGGGGGGCTGTCAGGCACCCCGGCTAATTGTTGACCGGCAAAGCGGGCAGGACCAAATTCTGCCCCAGGCTCGGAGTGCCGCGCGTGTCTTTGCTGATCTCTTGGGCAAAGCCATGTTCGTTTTCCAAGGTCAAAACGCATGTATGGGGGCCAGGTTGGGGCGCGGTGGCGTCGGGCTCCAGCAAAAAGAACGCGTCTGAGGGCGCGGCCATATAGGGTTTGTGCAACATCAGTTGCGGCGGCAGGGAGAGGGCAAACCTTGTCCCACTGGCATCGCTACAACTGGCCTCGGGCGCGATATAGAGCGCGTATTTCCCCATATTCTGAACAGTGAAATTCCAGGCGATGGAGCCGTTTGTGTTCTGGTGCAGGCTTTTGGAGCGGATCGAGACCTTGATCTGTTGCTTGTCCTGATAGGTGCTCAGCCGGTCGATAAAGGTGGTGCCGACGCTGATCCCGGCCACAACGAGGGCCAGCACCGAAGTGGAGAAGCCAATCCAGCGGCGGGGGAATTTTTGCCAGCTGTTGCAGGTGGTGCAAAGCTTTTGGCTGTGGGATGTCAGCGGGGTTTGGCAGGCCCAGCAATGAGGCGCGGAGGGCGGCATGGTGACCTCGGAAATGATCTGTTTGAAATGCAGGTAAACTAGCACGAAAAACAATTTCAGGCAAATTTTCGATGGCTCTTGTTCTTGCTCTGGTTGTTCGCTAGGCGGGGGCAATAGGTTATAGCAGGTGCCGATATGTGGACTATGCCGATTGATTTATATTGCGAACGTGTGGGTGTCGGGCTTTGGGCCGAGCCAGTTAACGCGCTGAGCAATCTGGCTTTTCTGGTGGCGGCGCTCTGGGCTTGGCGCGAGGCCGGGAAGCAGGGGCAAAGGCGACCCCTGATCGCGGTGCTGTGCCTGTTGGCGGCGCTGATCGGGATCGGGTCGGGGTTGTTTCACACCTTTGCCAATGGCTGGTCGGAATATGCCGATGTGGTGCCGATCTGGAGTTTTGTCGGGCTCTATGTGCTGAGCGCGATTGCGCTGGTCGGCGGCGCGGCCCCGGGGCGGGTTGTGCGGATCGGGGTGATTGCGGCGGTGATCACGGTGATCGTCGTACTGGCCACCAGCGGAGAGGGTGAGGCGCATGGGCATAGCCATGATCCGCTGAACGGCTCGCAACAATATGCGCCGGCGCTGATTGCCCTGGTGGGATTTGCCGCGATCACACTGTGGCGCGGCCATGCGATGCGGTTCTGGGCGCTGGGCGCGGCGCTGTGCTTTCTGGTCTCGCTGGGCTTTCGCACGGTGGATCTGCATCTATGTGACGCGGTGCCGCTGGGGACACATTTCCTGTGGCATGTGCTGAATGCGCTGATGGTTGGGCTTTTGCTGGTTGGATTGATCCGAAACAGCCCGAAACCGGAGGAAAACGACAGCGCAACGCAGCAATAATGCACCGCCGCGCCCCCTGTTAGCGAGACCAGCCTTGCCCCCAGCGGTGTGGCTGGGCTAAACGGCAGTCGGATTTACTTTGAGGACCTCTCCCATGTCGACGCCCATTGATTTCAACGACCGTATGCTATCTCTGGGCCTGGCCCGTGTTGCCGAACAAGCGGCGATTGCCTCAGCCGAATGGATTGGCCGCGGTGATGAAAAAGCCGCCGACCAGGCCGCGGTGAACGCCATGCGCGAACAGTTGAACCTGCTGGATATCAAGGGCGTTGTGGTCATCGGTGAGGGCGAGCGTGACGAGGCGCCGATGCTCTATATTGGCGAAGAGGTCGGCAATGGCGACGGCCCCGGTGTGGATATTGCGCTGGACCCGCTGGAAGGCACCACGCTGACCGCCAAGGATATGCCCAACGCTTTGACCGTGATCGCCATGGGACCGCGCGGCTCGATGCTTCACGCGCCGGACACTTATATGGACAAGCTGGCCATTGGTCCGGGCTATCCTGAGGGCATCGTGACCATGGACATGCCGCCCGCGACCCGCGTTTCGGCTTTGGCCACCGCCAAGGGCTGTGCGCCGTCTGACATCACCGTCTGCATTCTGGAGCGTCCGCGCCATGAGGCAATGATCGAAGAGGTGCGTTCAACCGGGGCGAGCATCCGTTTGATCACCGATGGCGATGTGGCCGGTGTCATGCATTGCGCCGAGCCGGATGTGACCGGGATCGACATGTATATGGGCCAGGGTGGCGCGCCTGAGGGTGTTCTGGCCGCCGCGGCGCTGAAATGTATGGGGGGGCAGATGCAGGGCCGCCTGGTCTTCCGCAATGATGACGAACGCGCCCGCGCCGCCAAGGCCGGGATCACCGATCTTGACAAGGTCTATACCCGTGACGAGATGGTGACGGCGGATGTGATCTTTGCCGCGACCGGTGTGACCAGCGGCTCGATCCTGCCGGGGATCAAGCGCGAGCCCGGTGCGATCACCACCGAGACGCTGCTGATGCGCTCGAAAACCGGCTCTGTGCGCCGCATGAATTACCGCAACCCGACCAAAGGGTGAGCGGTTACAAATTTTTGGAAAAAATTTGGGCGGCCTGCGATTGAGCGGGCCGTTTTTTGTCGAGGCTCTGCTGACAAAACCCAGCCATCACCGGCGCGTGTCAGATTTTGCTGCTGACAAGCTGATTTGACCGCAGCGATCTGGGTGATCGGAAGGGCAAATCAGAGCGGTCAGAAGCAAAATCTGCCGCGTCGCTTGCGATTTCGCCAAATTTTGCCAGCGCGTCGTTGTTTCCGTTTGCAAGGGGGCCACCCTGGCTGCACGAAAACGCCTAGCGCTGACAAAATTTGGACTGAAACCGGAGGTGGCTGGGTTTTGTCAACAGAGCCTAGGGGAAGGGGCGCTGCCCCGTCACAAGCAAGCTTGTGACTCCCCGGAGTATTTGTGCCAAGAAGAAGCACGGGCGAGAGCATAGGGGTGGGCATGGCATATCTGGGAATTGAGCGCAGTTTGAGCGGTCGGCGCTGGGTTGGCCCCGGGGTTGAGGTTGAGCGCCAGGCGGAGCTGTTGGTGCAGCAAAGCGGGCTGCCTTTGGCGCTGTGCGGTGTCCTGGCCCGGTTGGGCGTCGCGCCGGACGAGGTGGCGACGTATCTAGACCCCAAACTGCGTGATTTGCTGCCCGATCCGCGATCTTTGAAAGATATGGAACGCGCCGCAGAGCGGTTTTTGCAGGCGGTGCGTGAGCGGCAAAAGATTGCGATTTTTGCGGATTATGACGTGGATGGTGGGACCTCCGGGGCGTTGCTGGTGGATTGGCTGCGCCAGATGGGGCGGCAGGCCACGCTTTATGTGCCGGATCGCATTGACGAGGGCTATGGCCCCAATGAACCGGCCATGGCGGCGCTGGCGGCGGAGCATGATCTGATCATCTGCGTGGATTGCGGGACGCTGTCGCATGAGGCGATTGCCGCTGCCAAGGGCGCGGATGTGGTGATTTTGGATCACCATTTGGGGGGCGAGACGCTGCCTGATTGTGTGGCCTGTGTGAACCCGAACCGTCAGGATGAGAGCGGGGATCTCGCGCATCTTTGTGCGGCGGCGGTGGTGTTTTTGATGCTGGTTGAGGCCGGGCGGCAATTGCGCGAGGCGGGGGCGCGCGGCCCGGATCTGATGGCGATGCTGGATCTGGTGGCCCTGGCGACGGTGGCCGATGTGGCCCCCTTGAAGGGGGTGAACCGGGCGCTGGTGCGGCAGGGGCTGAAGGTTATGGCGGGGCGGGCACGGCCAGGCTTGGTGGCGCTGGCGGATGTGGCGCGGCTGGATTCGGCGCCGTCCTCTTACCATCTGGGTTTTGTATTGGGGCCGCGGGTCAATGCCGGGGGGCGGGTTGGTCAGGCGGATCTGGGCGCGCGGCTTTTGGCGACGGATAATCCGCATGAGGCCCAGGCCATGGCAGAGCGGCTGGAGGGGTTTAACGCCGAGCGGCGCGAGATTGAGGCGGCAGTGCGCGCAGCGGCATTGGCGCAGGCTGAAGAGCGCGGGCTGGACGGGCCCTTGGTCTGGGCGGCGGGCGAGGGCTGGCATCCGGGCGTGGTTGGCATTGTGGCCTCGCGCTTGAAAGAGCAGACCAATCGCCCGGCGGTGGTGATCGGGCTGGAAAAGGGCGAGGGCAAAGGCTCGGGCCGCTCGGTTGTTGGGGTCGATCTTGGCGCGTCGATCCAGCGGCTGGCCAGTGAGGGGCTGTTGATCAAGGGCGGCGGGCATAAGATGGCCGCCGGGTTGAGCGTGGCGCAGGATCAGCTGGAACCAGCAATGGCGCGGCTGGGCGTGCTGTTGGAGAAGCAGGGGGCCGGGCAGGGCGGTGCCGCGGATCTGCGGCTGGATGGCATGTTGATGCCGGGCGCGGCGACGGTGGAGTTGATCGAACAGTTGGAGCAGGCCGGGCCCTTTGGACAGGGTGCGCCGGGGCCGCGCTTTGCCATTGCCGATGCGCGCATCACTTTCACCAAGCAGGTGGGCAGTGGCCATTTGAAATTTGCCTGTGATGACGGGGTTGGCGGGCGGCTGGAAGGGATTGCCTTTGGCGCCTTTGACGGTGAGTTGGGCCAGGCGCTGGTCAATCATGGCGGGGCGCGATTCCATCTGGCGGGCAAGCTGGAGGTGAATGAATGGGGGGGGCGGCGCTCGGCGCAGTTACGGCTGGAGGATGCGGCCCCGGCCAATGCCTGATGGTGATTGAGGTTGGCCTGATTTGGGGCGCTGCCCCATCGCGGGCAAGCCCGCGATTCCCCGGGATATTTTCGGCCCAAAGAAACCTGGGGCAGGGATTTTGAGGCTTGGGGGCGGGAAATTGCGGCTAGGGTCAGGACCCATTAATTCACAATGCTCAGCATGGAAAAATACGTGTTATCAGTGGGTTGAATTTCGCAGACAAGGCTGGTTGCCTTGGCAAGAAAGTCGAGCCATTGAGAGCATGTATTTCTCCTTGCCCGTCCTCCCGAAGGGAGGCCAACTGGTATTAGCGCGCCTCTGGCGCGACGGGTTCACCGGATTTTGCCCCAGCCTGCGTTATATACCCTTGAAATAGAACCACTATTCCTGCGGGCATATGCCTGGTCTGGAACAAAATCCGGTGAACTGAGCGTTGTGAATTAGTGGGTCCTGACCCTAGGTTGGAATTTTTGGGCAAAAAGATTCAAGAATCCTCTTGCGCGCTCTGCGCCCACATTCTAAAAGCCGCTTCACGCCAAACGGCGCTCCGTTCGTCTATCGGTTAGGACGCCAGGTTTTCAACCTGGAAAGAGGGGTTCGATTCCCCTACGGAGTACCATTGGCGCGCTTTTCCGAGAGGTCCTGTTAGGGGTTCTTGGGCACCGGCGCTCCGTTCGTCTATCGGTTAGGACGCCAGGTTTTCAACCTGGAAAGAGGGGTTCGATTCCCCTACGGAGTACCACTTTCTTCTGACATTACCGGGATTTGCATCGTTACGGTGCAGAGTGCGTTTCAGCCCAGCCAGTCGCGGCGGATGATCGCGTCATGCAAAGCCAGCAGGTCGGTTTGCAGGTCGGCGCGGGTGATCGGGCCGCCAAGGCAGACGCGCAGGGCTTCGGGGGCGGGGTCGCGAGTGTTGAAGGCGTCCGAGGGCATGAGGCCCATTTGCAGCTGTGGCAGGCGCGAGAGGATTTCGGCGCGGCTGATGCCCTTGGGCAGGGTGAGCCAGAGGTTATAGGCGTTGGGATCGGCGGTGATGTCGATATCGGGCAGGCATTGTGCGGCGAGGCTTTGGCGGGCGGCGGCTTCGCAGCGCAGAAAGCTCTGGAGTGCCGTGGCGGTGCCGTCACTGATCCAGCGATGGGCCAGTGCCAAGGTGAGCGGCGAGGCCATGACATGCTGGGCGCGCAGGGCGGCGGCGAGTTCGGGCAGATGGGCGCGGCTGGGCGGCGTGACATAGGCCAGGCGCAGACCGGCCCCGAGCAGTTTTGAGAGGCCAATAATGTGCCAGGACAGGCCCGGGATCAGGGAAGAGATCGGCGCAGGTGTATCTGTCGCAGTGAAGGCATAGGCGTCATCTTCGAGCAGGGGCAGGTCATGTAATTGCAGCGTGGCGGCGATGGCTTTGCGCCTGGCGGCGGGCATGGTCCTGGTGGTCGGGTTTTGCAGGGTCGGGTTGAGGTAGAGCGCGACGGGGCGGTGTTTGGTGATGTGCTCGGACAGGGCGTCGGGCAGGATGCCCTGGTCGTCCGAGGGCAGGCCGACCAGCGTGAGGCCAAGTTGGGCCGCGATGGCGCGGATGCCGGGATAGGTGAGGTCTTCGCAGAGCAAGGTCAGGCCGGGATCGGCGAGCAGCGACAGAATGGCATGGATGGCCGCGTGGGAACCCGGCGCGATGGCCAGACGGGTCGGATCGGCGGGCAGGGCGTTTTGCGCCAGCCAAGTGGCGGCGATGTCGCGATCCGGGGCCAGGCCGGTGGTGGATTGATAGCGCAGCAGCGCCGGGAGTTGAGGGGCGAGCGCGGTATAGCCCGCCTGCATCCGGGCCAGCAGGTCGGGGTCAATTGGCTCGGGCGGCATATTCATGCGCGGGTCATCTTCGATCTGGCGCAGGGGGGGCTGGATCGGGGCGGCGGGCTGACTGGCAACAAAAGTGCCGCGCCCGACAAAGCTTTCGGTATAGCCGCGCCGCGTCGCCTCGGCATAGGCGCGCGAAATGGTTGAAAAATCCAAACCCAGCGCCAGGGCCAGCGCCCGTTGTGGCGGCAGGCGGTCACCGGGGCGCAGCGCTCCGCTGTGCATATCGGCCTGAATCGCCTCGGCAATTTCGATATAGAGCGGCGCGCCGGAGCCGGTCAGGCTGGGCGTCCAATGGGGGGCGGTTTGCGGAATGGCCTGCGTCATGGGGATGCTTTAGCGCGGGATGCGACAATATTGCAATCAATTTGTATGCATAATGATTGCAATCAATCTTTGGCAAAGATATCTGTGCGACACGGAATTCGGGCGCGTGTCAGGAGAATCGCCATGTCGGATGTGCAAAATCAGATGATCGAGGATGAGACCCGCGATGTGAAACGCGCGATCTGGCGCGGTTTGCGCCTGCGTTGCCCCAATTGCGGCGAAGGCAAGTTGCTGCATTCCTATCTGAAAGTGAATGAGAGCTGTGACTGCTGCGGGCTGGAATTGAAGCGGGCCAAGGCGGATGATGGGCCGGCCTATATGACTATTCTGATTGTCGGGCATATCCTGGGGTTTGGCATGCATTTTGCCTTTGTCGCCTGGCGTCCTGAGCCGCTGACCATGGTGATGATTGGCTTGGCGCTGACCATCAGCAGCAGTCTGATCATGCTGCCCCGGATGAAGGGGCTGATCATCGGGTTTCAATGGGCCAAGCGGATGTATGGGCTTTAGGTCTATGTCTAAGACCTGATTTCAGGATTTTTGACTCATGCGGTTTGCACCGCCTGCGCGTGCCGCGGGCGGGGCAGGGGCGCTGCCCCTCTTGCTCGCAGGCGAGCAATTCACCCCGGGATATTTTTGGCCCAAAGAAACGCGGAACGGGCGTGATTTGGCGTTCCGAATCTTTCGAATGCGAAGAAATGATTTGCGTTTTTGTTCGCTTTTTCTAAGCTGGTGGCGTGGGCGATCCTGGGGGTTTGGGTTTTTCTGACGTCTTAGGGTGCTGAAAAGGTTGAGAAAAACCGCGTGATACGACTCTACTAAAAAATTAGTTTGACAGGCCGCGCATCGATGTGACACCCATATGTCAGCCAAAGGGAACACCCGGTGGCATCACATTCAGGGAGGAGCAAAGATGCGGAAGTATCTTTTCTCCGCGGTTGCAGTATCGGCTGTGATTGCGGGAACAATGGGGCATGCGGATGAAGCCGCAGCCCAGAAATGGATCGACGAGGAATTCCAGCCGTCTGTCCTGAGCAAAGCGGAACAGCTGTCGGAAATGCAGTGGTTCATCAACGCGGCTGAACCTTACAAAGGCATGGAAATCAACGTGTTGTCCGAAGGTATTCCGACACACGGCTATGAATCCGAAGTGCTGACCAAAGCCTTTGAGGAAATCACCGGTATCAAGGTCAACCACCAGATCCTTGGTGAGGGTGAAGTGGTGCAGGCGGTGCAGACCCAGATGCAGACCAAGCGCAACCTTTATGATGGTTACGTGAATGACTCTGATCTGATCGGCACCCATTCGCGTCTTCAGCTGGCCTATAACCTGACCGACCAGATGGCCGGTGACTGGGCGGCGACCACTTCGCCGACGCTGGATCTGGATGACTTTATGGGCAGCCAGTTCACCACCGGTCCGGATGGCGATCTGTATCAGCTGCCAGACCAGCAATTCGCGAACCTCTACTGGTTCCGCAAAGACTGGTTTGACCGTGAAGATCTGCAGGCGGCGTTCAAAGAGAAATATGGCTATGATCTCGGCGTGCCGGTCAACTGGTCTGCCTATGAGGACATTGCCGAGTTTTTCTCGAAAGATGTCAAAGAGATCGACGGTACCGCGATCTATGGCCACATGGATTATGGTAAGCGCGCGCCCGACCTGGGCTGGCGCATGACCGATGCCTGGCTGTCCATGGCTGGTGCGGGTTCAAAGGGTGAGCCTAACGGTGTGCCGATCGACGAATGGGGCATCCGTATGGAAGCGGGGTCCTGTAACCCGGCGGGTGCGAGCGTGTCTCGTGGTGGTGCGGCCAACGGTCCGGCGGCGGTTTATGCGATCCGCAAATGGGATGAATGGCTGCGCAACTATGCGCCTCCCGGTGCGGCATCGTTTGACTTCTACCAGTCGCTGCCTGCGCTGTCTCAGGGCAATGTGGCTCAGCAGATCTTCTGGTACACCGCCTTTACCGCCGACATGGTCAAGCCGCAGTCCGAGGGCAACAACACCGTGGATGAAGCCGGCAAGCCACTGTGGCGCATGGCCCCATCCCCGCATGGCCCTTACTGGGAAGAAGGTCAGAAGGTTGGCTATCAGGATGTGGGGTCCTGGACCTTCCTGAAATCCACCCCATCCGATCGTGCACAAGCGGCCTGGCTCTATGCTCAGTTCGTGACCTCTAAAACGGTTGATGTGAAGAAATCCCATGTGGGTCTGACCTTTATCCGTGACAGCTCGGTCAACCATGAGAGCTTTACCGAGCGTGCCGAGAACCTGGGTGGTCTGGTGGAATTCTACCGCTCGCCGGATCGTGTGGCTTGGTCGCCAACCGGGATCAACGTGCCGGATTATCCAAAGCTGGCGCAGATCTGGTGGCAGCAGATTGGTGACGTGAACTCGGGTGCCTTTACCCCGCAGGAAGCGATGGACCGTCTGGCCGAGGAAATGGACATCACCATGGCCCGTATGCAGCGTGCAGACGAGCAGGCCAATGTCTATGGCGGCTGTGGCCCGCGCCTGAATGAGGAAAAAGACGCCGAGTTCTGGTATGCCAATGGCGGGGCCAAGGCGCCTCTGGACAACGAAAAGCCACAGGGCAAAACCGTCAACTATGACGAGCTGGTGGCGCGCTGGGCGTCTGAATAACGCCCAGACCTGACAGACCCGAGATCGGAACCTCCTCCTATTCGGGTCTGTTCACTCCCATAGGCCCCGGGGCGCGCACGCCACCGGGGCCACTTTCCCCAAGATTTCGAGCCTTGTTGCGGCCCCGCGTGGCCCTGGCAAGCAAAGGAGACGCCTTATGGCCCTCGAACTCAAACAGGTGACGAAACGTGTCGGCGGCGCGTTGCATATCAAGCCTGTCACCCTGACCCTTGAGACCGGTCATTTCAACGTGCTTCTGGGCGCGACCGGATCGGGCAAGACCTCGCTGATCAAGCTGATGGCTGGCCTTGATCCCATCGCTGAGGGCAGCGTGATCATGGATGGGCAGGATGTGACCCGTCTGAGCACGCAAAAGCGCAAGATCAGCCTGGTGCATCAGTTTTTCATCAACTACCCGCATATGACCGTGCGCGAAAACATCGCCTCGCCTTTAAAGGTGGCGGGCATGGCGAAATCCGAGCTTGAGGGCCGGGTGGAAGAGGCCGCAAGCCTGTTACAGCTGGGGCCGATGCTGGATCGCCGCCCGCATGAGCTGTCGGGTGGGCAACAGCAGCGCTGCGCCCTGGCGCGCGCCATTGCCAAGGAAAGCCGCGCAGTGTTTCTGGACGAACCGCTGGCAAACCTCGATTACAAGCTGCGCGAAGAGCTGCGCGCGCAATTGCCCGAACTGTTCGCCGGGCGGGGCGCGGTGGTGGTCTATGCGACCTCGGAACCCGAAGAGGCGTTGATGCTGGGCGGGGAAACCGCGCTGATGAATGACGGCTCGGTCACGCAATTTGGCAAGACGGCAGATATCTATCGCAACCCGGCCAATGTGCAGGCGGCGGCGGTGTTTTCCGATCCGCCAATCAACACGGCCCCCGTGGTGAAACAAGGCGATCAGGTCCGTCTGAATGCCGGTGTGAGCTGGTCCGCCAGCGGTGCCGCTGCGGGGCTTGCCGATGGCGATTACATCATCGCGATCCGTCCGCATCACGTGCTGCCAGTCAGCACTGAGGCGACCAGCGTCCACATGTCGGGCCGCGTGCAGGTGACCGAGCTGACAGGTTCGGAATCCAGCGCGCATTTCGAGATGGGGCAGGGATCCTGGGTCTCTCTCTCGCACGGTGTTCACCCCTATGAGGTGGGCGAGCTGCATGACTTTCATATGAACCCGTCTGAGTGCTATTTCTTTGCACCTGACGGCACACGGGTGGCGTAAATCATGGCGAAAATCACTCTCTCCAATCTGCGCCACAGCTATTATCCCAATCCGTCCAGCCCATCAGATTATGCGCTGAAAGAGATTGATCTGGATTGGTCTGATGGCGGGGCCTATGCGCTGCTTGGCCCATCTGGCTGTGGGAAATCCACGCTGCTCAATATCATCTCGGGGCTTTTGGTCCCGTCCGAGGGGCGCATTCTGTTTGACGGTCAGGACGTGACCGAACTGGCCCCGGACAAGCGCAATATTGCGCAGGTTTTTCAGTTCCCGGTGATCTACGACACGATGAGCGTTTACGACAACCTCGCCTTTCCGCTGCGCAATCGTGGCCGGGATGAGGACACTGTGCGCAGTCGCGTCATGGCGATTGCCGAGATGCTCGAAGTCACGGATATGCTGGATCAAAAGGCCGCTGGCCTGTCCCCGGATAACAAGCAAAAGATCTCGATGGGGCGCGGGTTGGTGCGCGAGGACGTCAACGTGGTGATGTTTGACGAACCGCTTACGGTGATTGACCCGCATCTGAAGTGGAAGCTGCGCTCCAAGCTCAAAGAGCTGCATCAGCGCGTCAAAGCCACGATGATCTATGTGACCCATGACCAGACCGAGGCGCTGACCTTTGCCGATCAGGTGGTGGTGATGCAGCTGGGCGAGGTGGTGCAGATCGGCACCCCGGTCGAGCTGTTCGAGCGCCCGGCGCATACCTTTGTCGGCCATTTCATCGGCTCGCCCGGTATGAATGTGCTGCCTTGCGAGGTTTCTGCTGGGCAAGCCATGTTAGGTGGTCAGCCCGTCGCATTGGAAGGTCCCATTCAGGGTGAGGCCAAAGGCCAGACCGAAATCGGCATACGCCCGGAATTCGTCTCGCTCGCCGAAACCGGCCTGCCTGCCACGGTTACCAAGGTCTCGGACCTGGGTCGCCACATGGTGGTCGAGGCGGATCTGAACGGCACAACTGTCAGCGCTGTGATCAACGGCACCCCGCCTGAGAAAGGGGCGCAGGTGCATCTGCAATTCCGCCCCGACCAGACCCGGCTGTATGTCGATGGCTGGATCGCAACCAACCCGCAGGAGGGCTGAGCCATGAAAACCGAAAATAACAAAGGTTGGTTCTTTGTCGCGCCGGTGCTGGTGCTGGTGGCGTTCAACGCCTTGATCCCGATGATGACGGTGGTCAATTACTCGGTCCAGGAAACCTTTGGCGACAACGTGTTTTTCTGGCAAGGTTTGGATTGGTTCCAGCAAATCCTGCGCTCGGACCGGTTCCATTCGGCTTTGGGTCGGCAGTTCCTCTTTACCTTCCTGATCTTGATCATCGAGATCCCGTTGGGCATTGCCATCGCTCTGTCCATGCCGCGCAAAGGCTTTTGGGTGCCGGTCTGCCTTGTGCTGATGGCGCTGCCCATGCTGATCCCGTGGAACGTGGTGGGCGCGATGTGGAACATCTTTACCCTGCCGGATATCGGCTTGCTTGGCTATTTCCTCAACCATGTTTTGGGCATCAATTATGACATGACCCAAGACCCGCTGGCCGCCTGGGTGACCATCATCACCATGGATGTCTGGCACTGGACCTCGCTTGTGGTTCTGCTGAGCTATGCCGGTCTGGTTTCGATCCCCGATGCCTATTACCAAGCGGCGAAAATTGACGGGGCCAGCAATTGGAGCGTGTTCCGCTATATCCAACTTCCCAAGATGAAAACCGTCCTGACCATCGCGATCCTTCTGCGCTTTATGGACAGTTTCAACATCTATACCGAGCCTTTCGTGCTCACCGGCGGTGGCCCCGGCAACTCGACGACCCTGCTGTCCATTGATCTGGTGAAAATCGCCCTTGGTCAGTTTGACCTCGGCCCGGCAGCCGCCATGAGCCTGATCTATTTCGCAATCACTTTGTTGGTCAGCTGGCTGTTCTACACGCTGATGACCAAAGACGACCTGAACTGAGGACCGATCCGATGCAAAAACGATCCATCGTCCCCATCGTCTATATCCTCTTCCTGCTCTTGCCGATCTATTGGCTGGTGGCGATGAGTTTCAAGACGACCAATGAAATTCTGGCCGGGTTTTCGCTGTTTCCGCAGACCTTTACGCTGGAGAACTACAAGACCATCTTTACCGATCCCAGCTGGTATTGGGGTTACATCAACTCGATCCTCTATGTGTCGATCAACACGGTGATCTCGGTGGTGGTGGCGCTGCCAGCGGCCTATGCCTTCAGCCGTTACCGCTTTCTCGGGGATAAGCAGCTGTTCTTCTGGCTGTTGACCAACCGCATGGCCCCGGCCGCTGTCTTTGCACTGCCCTTCTTTCAGCTCTATTCGGCTGTGGGTCTGTTCGACACGCATCTGGCTGTTGCTCTGGCGCATTGCCTGTTCAACATCCCACTGGCGGTGTGGATCCTCGAAGGCTTCATGGGCGGTGTCCCAAAAGAGCTGGATGAAACCGCCTTTGTCGATGGCTATTCCTTCCCGCGCTTTTTTGCGACGATCTTTGTGCCCTCGATCAAAGCCGGGGTCGGTGTGGCGGCGTTCTTTTGCTTCATGTTCTCATGGGTGGAGCTGCTGCTGGCCAAGACCCTGACAGCGGTCGCCGCCAAACCCATCGCCGCCACCATGACCAAGACCGCCTCAAGCGCGGGCTATGAACTGGGTCTGCTGGCGGCGGCGGGAACTTTGACAATCATTCCGGGCGCAATCGTGATCTACTTCGTCCGCAACTATATCGCGAAGGGTTTCGCGATGGGGAGGGTGTGATGCTTTCATGGATGGCTTGGACCTGGCCGACGGCCTTGGTTTTCATCGGAATTTTCAGCGCGATTGGCATCCTGATCGCCCTGGAAATCCGCCACCCCGGTGGGGATGAGCGCAAAGGCGTGCTTGGCCTCACCACCACCCGCGGTGACCGATTGTTCATCTCGCTCTTGGGCACCAGCTATATCTTTCTGGCCTGGCTGGGCTTGGTCGGGTTTCCTTTGTGGACGCCGTTGGGCCTGTCTATCGCTTGGGGCGTGTTCTGTTTCTGGAAAGTGTAAGAGGTTTCGCCGCGCCAAGGCGCGTCGACCGGCTGGGGGCTTTGCCCCCAGACCCCCAGAATATTTTGACCAAGAAGAAGATCAGAGCGCTATTGGCTTCTTCTTGGTGGCAAATACTCCGGGGGTGAGGCCGAAGGCCGAGGGGGCTGGCCCCCTTTGCCCAACTAAAGAAATAGTTTTGCCCTTGGGCAATGTTCGTATATGTTCGCTTGAAACCAGTTCTGAGTGGAATCCCCAGCTTATGCGCAAGAAACACGACAAATCCCTTCTGACCGAGGTCGAGCTCGAGTTCATGAACGTGATTTGGGACCTGGGCCAAGGCACGGTTCGCGAGATCCATGCCGCGGTCAATGCCCAGGGCGGCGAGGTTCAGGAACGCGCCTATACTTCTGTGGCGACCGTGCTCAAGATTATGGAACAGAAGGGGTTTTTGGCCAGTGACCGGGTGGAGCGGTCTTTGGTCTACAGGCCCACGACGCCGAAGGCAGATTATCAAAAGGCAAGCCTGAAGAACCTATCTAGCAAGCTTTTCAACGATGCCCCCGCAGCTCTGGTTGCGCGCCTTGTGGAGGACGAGGACGTGACCCAGGAGATGCTCAAGGAGATGCGGGCGCTGCTTGAGGAAAGGTTGGGGGAGGACAATGAACGCTGATGCTGTTCTGAACGTATATATCGACCTTAATCTGCTGCTGGTGGCAGGAATTGGGGTTTGGCTGGCGCTGCGATGGGTGTTGTCCAAATCCAAGCTGGGTCTGGAATTCATTCGCCAGCAAAAGGTGTTGACCTGGATGGTGGCGGGCCTGTTGCTGGCCCCGCTTCTGGCGGATTGGCTGAGCGGATCGCTGATCACCGGCGCACCAAACCTGAGCGATATGCTGGTGGCGCAATATCTGAACGGCAATGTCGGGATGAGCGCGCAGGATTTCCAGGGATGGCTGAGCGCGCGCGAAGGGTTTGAGCGCGACATGCTGCTGGGGCAATCCGGGCTGGCTCAGGTGATTTGGGCGGGGCTGGCGCTTGGGGCCCTGGTTTCCGTGCTGTTTACTTTGCGTGCGGCTTTGGCGCTGCGTGGGATTGTCAAACGCTCTTACCTGTTGCGCAAGATTGGTCAGGTTGAACTGCGTGTGTCCGACACGACCCGCGTCGCCTTTTCGACCCGGGGTTTGCGCAAACGCTATGTTGTTCTGCCCGCAGCCATGCTGGAGGCGGGGGAGGATCTGCACATGGTGGTGGCCCATGAGCTGCAGCATTTCCGCCATGGCGATGTTGAGGTGGAGTTCCTCTTTGAGGCTCTGCGCCCCTTACTGTTCTGGAACCCGGCCTTTTTCCTGTGGCGTCAGGAAATCCGCGCCATGCGGGAATATGCCTGTGACCAGGCGCTTGTGCGCCGTCATGGGTTTGACGCGCGGGCCTATTGCGAATGTCTGATCCGGGCCTGCGAGCGGGCCATGGCTGCGCAGCGCGGGGTGCAATTGTCAACGCCGACCGTTGGTCTGGTCGATCTGCGCGCCAAGCGGCGCGGGGCAACCCTGCGCCGCCGTATTGAGGCGGCGACTGTGGCGCGCAATTCGCGCGAAGCACGGATGGGTTGGATGATGCTGTCTTTGTCGCTGGTCTCGCTGACCTTTGCCACGGCGCTGCTGATCCAACGCCCGGCGGATTGGAGCCATGATCGCATCATGCTGTCGACCATCGTCAATCTTGAGCGCATGAAGGCGCGCAACGCGACGGCTGAGAGCACGACGATGCCCGAAGGGTTCGTGTTTTCCACCTACTGAAGTTGGATTTAGCCTGTGCTCCCCCCATGGGGATAGCCCTGTTTTGTCTGCGCAAACTGCTGTAAGGTGCAGACAAAAGGGGCATTGCCATGAGCTATCGTGACATCAAGGCGGATGTGCTGCGGCGCATCACCAGCGGCCAATGGCCGCCGGGCCATCTGATCCCAAGTGAGCTGGAGCTGTGCGACGAATATGGCAGCGCGCGGGCCACGGTGAACCGGGCCTTGCGGGAATTGGCGGATGAGGGCGTGCTGGATCGCAAGCGCAAATCCGGCACGCGGGTGCGCGCCGTGCCGCTGCGCCAGGCCCGGTTCGACATTCCCCTGACCCGGTTGGAGGTCGAAGGCAACGGGGCCAGCTATCGCTACGCTTTGGTCAAACGCGCGGTTGAGCCAGCCCCGGATTGGTTGCGGGCGCGGATGGGGCTGCAGGCAGGCGCGCAGGTGGTTCAGCTGACCTGCATGCATTTTGCCGATGGCACCCCGTTTCAGCATGAGGCGCGCTGGATCAATCTCGAGGCCTTGCCACAGGCGCGCGAGCAGCGCTTCGAAGAGGTCGGGCCCAATGAATGGCTGGTCGAAACCGTGCCCTTTTCCGATGTGGAGATCGGGTTTTCGGCGGTCTCTGCTTCAAAGGAATTGGCAGGTTTTCTGGGATGCCAGGCGGGTGAGGCGCTGTTTCAGATGGAACGCAGCACCTGGTTTGAGGGCAAGGCAGTGACCTATGTGCGCATGTGCTTTCAACCGGGCTACCGGATGAAAACAAGCTATTAGAGAGAGGCGGGTGCACCAAATTCCATGTATGGAATTTGCAAATTCCGTCGACGGAATTTGTCAGCGCGTGAGGGATGCGGAGCGCAAGGGCGCAACCGCGGTCGCATAGCTCTGACGGATCGTATCGCGTGCGATATGTCGCCCGTCGCGCACCAGATGACGCCCGCCGGACCAGACATCGCGCACCATCTCCTGCCCACCGGCAAAGACGAATGTATCCAGCGCCGTATCCGGGGCCAGCCCGGCCAGGTCCGGATGGGCGAGATCGAGGGCCAGCAGGTCGGCCCATGCGCCAATCTCCAACCGTCCTGATCCGCGCCCCGAGGCCTGCCCACCCCCTTGCGCGGCGGCCTGCATCAGCCGTCGACCGGTCGAAAGGGCGGGCGTTGCCAGAGCGGCGCGGGAATGGTCGCGCAGGCGTTGGGACGTGTCCAACTGGCGCAGCTCTTCGGCCAGTGAGATGCGGATATTGCTGTCGGACCCAATGGCGATGCGCCCGCCGCACGCCATCCAGCGCACCCCGTCGAAGATCCCATCCCCCAGCGAGGCTTCGGTAAGCGGACACAGGCCCGCCGAGGCCCCGCTGGCCGCCATGGCCTGGGTTTCGGCCGGGGTCATTTGGGTCAGGTGGATCAGGCTCCACCGGGCGTCGATGTCGAGATTGTCCAACGTCCAAGTCACCGGGCGCGCGCCCAAATGCGCCTCGACCTCGGCGACTTCGGGGAGTTGTTCGGCCAGATGCATGTGGATCGGTCCACCCTGCGCCATCTGCGCAACGGCCATCAGATCCTCCGGCGCAACCGCGCGCAGAGAATGCGGCGCAACCCCAAGCCGGGCATCCGGCGGCAGATGGGTGAGCGCGGCCTTTGCGCCCTCGAGCAAATTGGCATAGCGGTCCAGATCATTGCCAAAGCGGCGCTGCCCGCCCTGCAGGGCCCGCCCATCACAGCCGCCATATTGATACATGACCGGCAAGAGGGTCAGCCCGATGCCCGATATCTCGGCTGCTGCGGCCACACGTTCGCTCATCTCAGCGAGGTTGTCATAAGGTCGGCCATCCGCCTGATGATGCAGATAGTGAAACTCGACTGACGCGCCAAACCCGGCCTCCAGCATCTCCATCTGTACCATGGCGGTGATGGCTTCGACCTGATCCGGTGTCAGCAGGTCAAGAAAGCGATACATCAGGCTGCGCCAGGTCCAGAAACTGTCCGCCTCGGGGCCACGCGCCTCGGACAGGCCCGCCATGGCGCGCTGAAAAGCGTGGCTGTGGCCGTTGCAAGGGGCGGGCACCAGCAGGCCGACACGATGGCCCTGCGCCGGGGCACCTTCGGCAATCGCCGTGATCCGCCCCCCGTCAATCGTCAGTGCCACATCCTTGCGCCATTCATCCGCAATCAATGCCTGTTCCGCCCAGAGCGTTTCCATCTGCTGTCTCTCTGCTTGACTTGCAATATGTCTATACATAAACAAAATATAACTGCGTCAATCAAGGCGAATCTTATGCTTCTGACAAATTGCCATATCGCCACCATGGCCGGACCTGCGCCCTATGGCGCGCTCAGCGATGCTGCCCTTTGGATCAAAGAAGGCCGGGTGCAATGGCTTGGTGACGCGGGGGAGGTGCCGGAGGCAGCCCGTTCGGGGCCAAAAACGGATCTTGGCGGGCGCTGGGTGACCCCAGGCCTGATCGATTGCCACACGCATCTGATCTTTGGCGGTAACCGGGCGCAGGAATTCGAGCTGCGTCTCACCGGGGCCAGCTATGAAGAGATTGCGCGCGCCGGGGGCGGAATTCTGTCCACCCTCACCGCGACCAGAAAGGCCAGCGAGGCCGAGCTGCTGCAAGCGGCGCTGATTCGATTGGACGCCATGCTGGCCGAAGGGGTCACCACGGTTGAGATCAAATCCGGCTATGGTCTGGATCGCGAGACCGAGCTGCGCATGTTGCGCGCAGCCCGCCAGATCCCGGATCATCGCGATGTGGATGTGCAGGTCACGTACCTCGCCGCCCATGCCATCCCGCCGGAATTTGCCGGGCAGGGGGATGCCTATCTGGATCAAGTGGTTCTGCCCCTGATGGCCGAGGCCGCTGGTCTGGGGCTGATTGATACGGTGGATGGTTTTTGCGAAAACATCGCCTTTTCTGCAGTGCAAATGCGGCGGGTGTTTGAGGCTGCAAAGGCGCTGGGCCTGCCGGTGAAACTCCATGCAGAGCAGCTCAGCCATCAGGGCGGTACGGCTTTGGCGGCGGAGTTCGGGGCGCTGTCGGTGGATCATCTTGAATATGCCACCGCCGCTGATGCGCAGGCTATGGCGCAGGCGGGCTCGGTTGCGGTGCTGCTGCCCGGGGCCTTTTACACCCTGCGCGAAACGCAATTGCCGCCCCTGCAAGCCTTTCGCGCGGCTGGTGTGGATATGGCGCTGGCCACGGATTGCAATCCCGGTTCCTCGCCGCTCTGCTCGCTGCTGTTGACCATGAATATGGGCGCGACGCTGTTTCAGCTCACCCCCGAAGAGGCGCTGGCCGCGGTGACCCGCAATGCGGCTCGGGCGCTGGGCCTGTCGGATCGCGGCGTGATCGCGCCGGGGCAACGCGCGGATCTGGCGGTTTGGGATATCACCCAGCCGCGCGAGCTGGCCTATCGGATCGGCTTTAACCCCTTGTATAAACGTATCAAAAATGGAGTGCTCTGATGGAGGCGCTTGATCCGGGGCAAACGGTTTTGTCCCAATTGGAACATCTGTGGCGCAGCGAGGCCCCCGCGCAACTCAATCGCAGCGCCCGCCCCGGGGTTGAGGCTGCGGCTGAGCTGGTGCGCCAGGCGGCTGAGGGCGACACAGCGGTTTACGGCGTGAATACCGGCTTTGGCAAACTGGCCCATATCAAGATCGCGCCCGAGGATACCGCCACCCTGCAACGCAACCTGATCCTCAGCCATTGCTGCGGCGTGGGTGAACCGCTTGATCGCGCCACAACGCGGTTGATGATGGCGCTGAAACTGCTGTCGCTGGGGCGCGGGGCGTCGGGTGTGCCCTGGTCGACGGTTGAAATGATCGAAGCCCTGCTGGATCGCGGCGTGACCCCGGTGGTGCCGGGACAGGGGTCGGTTGGGGCGTCAGGTGATCTGGCTCCGCTGGCCCATATGGCGGCGGTGATGATTGGCGCCGGTGAGGCCGAGTTTGACGGGCAGGTCCTGCCCGCAGCCGAGGCGCTGGCTAGGGCCGGGCTGACCCCGATCACCCTTGGCCCGAAAGAGGGGCTGGCGCTGATCAATGGCACGCAGTTTTCCACCGCCTGCGCCCTGGTCGGGCTGTGGACCGCCTGGGACAATCTGCGCGCCGCTGTGGTGACCGGGGCGCTGTCGACCGATGCGATCATGGGCTCGACCGCGCCTTTGGTGGATGACATCCACACTCTGCGCGGCCATGCCGGACAGATTGAATTCGCCCGGGCACAGCGCGCGCTGCTGGCCGGGTCCGAGATCCGCGAAAGCCACCGCGAGGGCGATACCCGCGTGCAAGATCCTTATTGCATTCGCTGCCAGCCGCAGGTGGTTGGCGCGGCGATGGATCTGTTGCGCTTTGCCGGGCGCAGCCTTGAGATCGAGGCCAATGCCGTCACCGATAACCCGCTGGTTCTGGTGGCCGAAGGGCGCATCGTTTCGGGGGGCAATTTCCATGCGGAACCTGTCGGCTTTGCCGCTGATCAAATCGCCGTTGCCCTGTCCGAGATCGGCGCGATTGCGCAGCGCCGCATTGCGCTGATGGTCGATCCCAGCCTCAGCTTTGATCTGCCGCCGTTTCTGACGCCCGAACCGGGGCTCAATTCCGGTTTGATGATTGCCGAGGTCACAACAGCCGCTTTGATGAGCGAAAACAAACATTTGGCAAATCCCTGCACCACGGATTCCACCCCGACCTCGGCCAATCAAGAGGACCATGTCAGCATGGCCGCACATGCGGCGCGGCGGTTGGAGCGGATGAATGCCAACCTGTCGGTGATCCTTGGGGTCGAGGCGCTTTGTGCTGTGCAGGGTATCGAATTCCGCGCGCCTTTGGCGACCTCGCCGGATCTGCAACGGGTGGTGGCCCGCCTGCGCAGCGACTCCCCCAGCGTCAAAGAAGACCGCTATCTGGCCCCGGATCTGGCCATTGCCAGCCAGATGGTGGCGACAGGCACCTTGACCAAAGGGCTGGACCTGCCGCTGCTGGAGATCACCGCATGAGCCCGGTCAATGTCAAAGAGGGCGACGGGCCGGTCATTCTGGGCCTGCCCCATGCGGGCACTTTTGTGCCGCCCGAGGTCGCGCAGGCCCTGAATGAACGCGGGCGGGCGCTGGCAGATACGGACTGGCATGTGGATCAGCTCTATGACGGGCTGTTGCCCGGCGCGACCTATGTGCGGGCGAATTTCCACCGCTATGTGATCGACGCCAATCGCGATCCCGCTGGTGTCAGTCTTTATCCCGGTCAGAACACCACAACCCTGGTGCCGCTGACGGATTTTGACGGCGAACCAATCTGGAACCAGCCACCAAGCACACAGGATATTGCCGCGCAACAGGCCGCGTTCCACAGCGCCTATCACGCCGCTCTGGCCGAGCAGATTGCCCGGGTCAAGGCGCGGCATGGGGTGGCGATCTTGTTTGATTGCCATTCGATCCGCTCGCGGATTCCGTTTCTGTTTGACGGGGTGCTGCCGGACCTGAATATCGGCACCAATGGCGGCTTGACCTGTGCCGCCCTGGTGCAGGATGCGGTTTGGCAAGCCTGCGAAGGCTCGGAGTTCAGTGCGGTTCTGAATGGCCGTTTCAAAGGCGGCTGGACCACCCGCCATTACGGCCAACCCGAGGCGCATGTTCACGCGATCCAGCTGGAATTAGCGCAATCGACCTATCTGACGGCCGAGGAACCGCCCTGGAGTTATGACAGCGATAAGGCTCTGAAATTGCGGGGCTTATTGCGCGATATCCTGATATCCCTGGCCGACTTGGCCCCCTCCCTGAACACCAACCCGAAAGGCACATCATGAGCGATCCGCGTCACAACTCCCGCACCGTTATTGCCCCGACCGGCCCGGACATCAGCGCCAAAAGCTGGCTGACCGAGGCCCCGATGCGGATGCTGATGAACAACCTGCATCCGGATGTGGCAGAAAACCCGGCCGAGCTGGTGGTCTATGGCGGGATCGGGCGCGCGGCCCGCACCTGGAAGGATTTCGACCTGATCGTCGACACGCTCAAAGGGTTGGACGCGGATGAAACCCTGCTGGTGCAATCGGGCAAGCCGGTGGGCGTGTTTCGCACCCACAAGGATGCGCCGCGTGTGCTGATTGCCAATTCCAACCTTGTGCCGCATTGGGCCAATTGGGATCACTTCAACGAGCTCGATAAGAAAGGCCTGGCCATGTATGGCCAGATGACCGCCGGAAGCTGGATCTATATCGGCTCGCAAGGCATCGTGCAGGGCACCTATGAGACCTTTATGGAGGCCGGGCGTCAGCATTATGGCGGAGACCTCAAGGGGCGCTGGATCCTGACCGGCGGGCTTGGTGGTATGGGCGGCGCGCAACCTTTGGCCGCTGTCATGGCCGGGGCCTGCTGTCTGGCGGTGGAATGTGACGAGAAAAGCGCCGATTTCCGCCTGCGCACCCGCTATGTCGATGAAAAGACCCATTCGCTGGACGAAGCGCTGGCCATGATCGAGGCCTGGACCAAGGCGGGCGAGGCGAAATCGGTGGCTTTGATCGGCAATGCGGCGGATGTTTTCCCCGAGATTCTGGCGCGTGGCGTGCGCCCTGATATCGTCACCGACCAGACCAGCGCCCATGACCCGGTCAACGGCTATCTGCCACAGGGCTGGAGTGTGGCGGAATGGCGCGCCCAAGCCGAAACGGCCCCCAAAGAAGTAGAAGCCGCCGCCCGCGCCAGCATGAAGGTGCAGGTCGCCGCCATGGTCGGCTTTCACGAGGTTGGTGTGCCGACAGTGGATTACGGCAACAATATCAGGCAGATGGCGTTGGAAGAAGGGCTGGAAAACGCCTTTGCCTTTCCCGGCTTTGTGCCTGCCTATATCCGCCCGCTATTTTGCAAGGGGATTGGCCCGTTCCGCTGGTGCGCGCTATCGGGTGACCCCGAGGATATCTACAAGACCGACGCCAAGGTCAAAGAGCTGGTCGATGATCCGCATCTGCACAATTGGCTGGATATGGCGCGCGAGCGGATCAGCTTTCAGGGGCTGCCGGCGCGGATTTGCTGGGTCGGGCTGGGGGTGCGCCACAAGCTGGGGCTGGCCTTTAACGAGATGGTGCGCACTGGCGAGCTGAGCGCACCGGTGGTGATCGGTCGCGACCATTTGGATAGCGGCTCGGTGGCGTCCCCCAACCGCGAGACCGAGGCGATGCGCGATGGATCAGACGCGGTCAGCGATTGGCCGCTGTTGAATGCCTTGCTCAACACCGCATCAGGCGCGACCTGGGTGTCGCTGCACCATGGCGGCGGGGTTGGTATGGGCTTTAGCCAGCATTCCGGCATGGTGATCTGTTGCGATGGCAGCGAAGATGCGGATCGCCGCATCGCCAATGTGCTGTGGAACGACCCGGCAACCGGCGTGATGCGCCATGCGGATGCCGGTTACGAGATCGCCCAGGACTGCGCTCGTGAGCACGGGCTGACCCTGCCGGGGATTTTGTAAGAGCTAAGGGCCAAGGTCCTAGAACCGAATTCTGTCATAGCGTTAACGTCCCCGGATCGCTCGCAATCCGGTTCGCGCTCATGCCAGAGGCATGCCTTCAGCATGACCCCGCCCCCCAGGGCGGGCGCGAATTCGTTTCAATGTGTCAACCAGATGCTCAGTTACCTGATGCCACCAACCGTTCGCGAAGTTTAGACGCGCCCACCCTCGGTGTCGGGCGCGAACCTGTGTGGTTATTATATGTCTATGACAAGTATTTCGGTTCCGGGCGACTAAGGCCTGCCATCAGGCATTGGTATGTCCCTTGGCATGTGCCAATGCCTGTTCCAGAGCGCTGAGCAGCGCTTGCCGAGTGACCGGTTTCATCAGGCGAATATCCTCGGGGCGCAACCCATTGCCATGCACGGTCGCTTCGCTGGCATAGCCCGACATAAAGACCGCTGGCAGCTTTGGATCGATCTTGCGCAGAGCCTTGGACAGCGACGTGCCCTGAAGCGTCCCCGGCATCACGATATCGGTCAGCAGCAGGTCAATATGGGGAAAAGTCTTGAACTTGTTAAAAGCCTCGTCCCCCGAAGAGGCCGTAATGACATTATATCCGGCCTTGGTCAGGGTCGCCTCGAGCAGATGCAGCAATTCGTCCTCATCTTCGACAACCAACACGGTTTCACCGCTAAGCAACGGCTTTTTGCGCTCTGCCACGGTCGCCCCGGCGGCGGGGAGATCCTTGGCCGCACCGGCGCTGATCGGGAAATAGAGCTTAAACGTGGTGCCCTCATTGGGCTCGGAATAGACCCGGATGGTGCCGCCCGATTGGCGCATAAAGCCCAGAACCATGGACAGGCCCAACCCGGTGCCCTGGCCCGCAGGTTTGGTCGAGAAGAAGGGTTCGAAAATCCGCTCGACGATTTCAACGGGAATGCCCGCGCCGGTGTCAGAAATGGCCAGCATGACATAGCGCCCCGGCGGCACCTCTTCGCTGCGCTCAAAGATATAGTCATCATCAATGCGCAGATTGGCGGTTTCGATGGTCAGCTTGCCGCCTTCGGGCATGGCGTCGCGGGCATTGATCAACAGGTTGAGAATGGCGTTTTGCAGCGCGCTTGGATCGGCTTCGATGCTCCAAAGCCCTGCCAGCAGCGAGACCTCGACATCGACATTGGCGGGCAAGGTGCGCCCGGCCCAGTTTTCAATATTGCGCACCACATCGTTCAGCTTAACCTCTTGCGGTGTCAGACGGGCCTGACGGGCAAAACTGAGCATGTTCTGCGTCAGATCCGAGCCGCGCTGCACCGAATTGGCAATGGCATTCAGCATGGTGATATGTTCGGGATTGGTGGTCTCTTCGCGCAGGAATTCCACATTGCCCAGGATCACCGCGAGCAGATTGTTGAAATCATGCGCCACCCCGCCGCTCAATTTGCCCACCGCCTCAAGCCGTTGCGACTGCGCCAGTTGCGCCTCGAGCGATTGCCGCTCTAGTTCCGCAAATTTGCGCCGCGAGTTGTCGACGCTGGTCAGGCGCACCACATCGCGGTCCGGGATGGGCAAATGCGAAATCGTCAGATCCACCGACAGAGGCGGCCCTGAAAGCGGCAGCAACTCAGCCTCGACCAGATTGGTTTCCCCCTCATAGGCGGCCTGGACGTAATCCTTGAGGGTCATCGCCTTGGGGTCTGAATAATCCGACAGGTCCGAGAACAGATCATCATAGGTTTGCCCTTGCAAAAGCTCCTGTGGGTCAGCGCCAAATTGCTCTCCGGCGGTTGGATTGGCGCTGGTGAACTGTTCAAGGTTCAGATCGTAAATCAGGATGCCGCCGGGCGAATGATCAATCAGCGCCTGCACTTCTTCATGGCTTTGCTTGAGCTTTGTGTAGGATTCCGTCCAGTAGCTGCGCAGCATATGGGTCACATAAACAGCCGCATAGGCCGAAACCGAAAACAAGAAGGCAAAGAATAGCCAATGCCCCCAATGATTGTTGAACGCGCTGACATTCATCACGGGCACGATAATCTCGGTGGCGTGCAGAACCCCCAGGGCCAGAATAGTCACCGCAATGGCAATCAGCGACCAAATCGCCGCGCGAAACGAGATCAACGCCACCAGGAACATCGGGATCACAAACAGCACAAGGAAAGAGCCCGCAGCCAGCCCCAACCGTGCCAGCCCGATGACGCTCATCAGATAGATCAAGGCGAGTATGATCGGGGTCAGGACCTTGAGCCGGAACCGGTGATGGTTCAGCAAAAGCCCGATCGTCACCACGATCATGAGCGACTGCGCCAACCAATAAAAGGAGAACCCCAAGGCGTGAATGCGGTGAAAGCTGATCAAGAGCCCAATTGTAAAAGCCGCGATAAGGACTTTGAAAAAGGGCTCGAAATGCTTGCGGATGTTTTTGCGAAGGAGATTATTGGGCTCAGTGCCGCGTCTATTGGGCATCAAAAAGTTCTCTTTGAAAGGCGTTGCTCGTGACCTTAGCCCAAGCCCTTCACGATCCAAAGGAAAATGTCCCGGTTACTCAGCGCTCACTTTATCGATCTCGCTCTGCGCATTCATGCACCAAATGTGAATCTTATTTGCATCATTTGGCAATTCGACAGCCAAGCCACCGGCAAAACTGTCAAAGGCCGCGCGGTTGGCGGGGCTGACGCCGACCAGAACCGGGATATCCAGCTCAAGCGCTTTGCTGATGGCCGAAACAAATCCGCGTCCCTCGGCCTCTTCGGGGCCAAATTTGTTCAGCAGGAAAAAATCTGATTTGGCCATGTCACTGGCTTCGACACGGGCAACGGCCTCGGCAATGGCGGTGGGGTTCAAGCGGCAGGCATTTGACCCGCTTCCCAGATCCTGGGTGATCTGGATGATGCTGTGATCAGAAAGCACCCGCACCTTCATGTCACAGCCATTCTCAAAGCGGCTGTCATGAGACATATCCTTGACGATCCCGCTCGGCGCCAAACCGCGCGCCTCAAGCGCTTGGGCGGCCTGGGTCAGGAGCCTGTCGGTCTCGCCTTTTCCCGGCGCGCTGACAAAGGCGATTTTCATGGCAACTCTCCTATCTTGCATCCTGACCTTAGCTGCGATGGCCGACCCCTTCATTGAGGAATGTCAAACTTGCAGCCGGTTTGAAAAGGGGGAGGGCGTGCAATAGTGGTTAAGCATGGCGATCCGCAAGCCGGCTCACCGATGGTATCAAATGACTGAATCGGGGCCCCGGTCACTGGGACTCGCGATTTGGGCACTCTCAGCGCTACCACAATCATCACGCGAAATTTAACTTGAAACTACCTCGTATTCACATATCGTGATTTTGCGCCAAAAGCGGCCAAAATCGCCGGATAGATGAATTTTTGTTAGGTATACTTCATATTTTATGCGGTTCTGCGCGTTATTCTTGCAAAAAACAGGAAACAAGTGCCTGATCCAACATGACGCAGATGCTTCACTATGGCGCTGCTGAAAATTTGTTGCAATTGAAACGTTCTTGTCTCAGACTGCGTTTGAGCATCGCGATTGCGACAGCGTGACGGTCCCCGATCCGGGGCCGTGAGACAATCCAGAGGGCGCATCAGACATGCGCCATCTGATCCGAAAAAGGTCATAAGGGAGGATAATATGACCCAAGTTCGCAGGACCTTTCTGAAATCGGTTGCCTTGGCAGCCATCACAACCGGGGCTCTGGCCACCAGCGCTTTTGCCGCCGATGTGACACTGCGTTTGCACCAGTTCCTGCCCGCGCAGGCCAATGTGCCAAAGAACATTCTGGATGTCTGGGCTGACAAGATCGAAGCCGAAAGCGACGGTCGTATCGAGATCCAGCGTTTCCCGGCCATGCAGCTGGGCGGCAAGCCACCAGAGCTGTTTGACCAGGTTGTTGACGGCGTTGCCGATATCACCTGGACCGTTGCCGGTTACACACCGGGCCGTTTCCCGCGCGCCGAGGTGTTTGAACTGCCCTTCACCATGACCAATGCCGAGGCCGTGTCCAAAGCCTATTGGGAACTGGCCGAAGAATCCATGATGGATCAAGACTTTAAGCAGGTCAAAGTGCTGGGTCTCTGGGTGCATGGTCCGGGTCTTATTCACTCCAAAGAGCCGATCACCAGCGTCAGCGACCTGAATGGTGTCAAACTGCGCGCGCCAACCCGCGTGACCAACAAGATGTTCAGCAATCTGGGCGCAACCCCGGTCGGCATGCCTGTTCCTGCCGTGCCAGAGGCGCTGTCCAAAGGCGTGATCGACGCAACCGTGATCCCTTGGGAAGTCACCGGCGCGCTGAAGGTCAATGAAATGGTGGGCAACCACACCACTTTTGGCGATGACACGCTTTACACAACCACCTTTGTCTTTGCGATGAACAAAGACCGCTACAACGCCCTGCCTGATGATCTGAAGGCGGTGATTGATGCGAATTCCGGTCTGGAATTCAGCGGCTTTGCCGGCAAACAGATGCAGATGGATGATGCCGGCCCGGCCAAAGCGGCCATGGAGCGTGGCAACAATATCATCACCCTGAACGCCGATCAGGTTGCCGAATGGAAAGCGGCCGCTGAAGCCACCACAGCCGATTGGGTGGCGGAAATGGACGAAAAAGGTCTGGACGGGACCGCGCTCAAAGCGCGTGCCGCCGAACTGATCGCCAAGCACAGCCAGTAAACGGCTGACACAAGCGAAACAAAAGATGCCCCTGCCTGACCGGGCGGGGGCATGTTTTATCCGGAGAACCTCTGATGCTGAAATGGATGGAGCGTTTGGCGCGGGTTATGGCAATCTTGGGCGGGATCGTATTGACCGCCCTGGTGATCCTGACTTGCATCAGCGTGTTGGGGCGTGGGCTGAACACGCTGGGTCATGCCGGCTGGATGCCCGAAGCCCTGGGCAAGACCTTGATCAATACGGGTGTCGGCCCGATCACTGGCGATTTCGAACTGGTCGAAGCCGGAGTGGCCTTTGCCATCTTTGCCTTCCTGCCGGTTGCGCAACTCTATAGCGGCCATGCGACGGTGGATGTGTTCACCTCGTTTCTGTCGCAAAAACTGAACAAAATCATTCAAGCCTTCTGGGAAGTGATCTTTGCCATTGTGCTGATCCTGATCACCTGGCGGCTGTATGAAGGCATGCAAAGCAAGATGTCATATGGGGAAACCACCTTCTTGCTGCAATTCCCGATCTGGTGGGCCTATGCGGCCAGCTTTGTTGCGGCCTTTGTGGCGACGATCACCGCGATTTATACCGCCATAGGGCGGATCGCTGAAACCCTGACCAAGCGCCACTTCTTGCCTTATTCCGAAGGAGCCTCCCATTGAGCATGTTAGAAATGGGCTATCTGTCCTTCCCGATCCTGTTGGGCATGATCTTTTTGCGCGCGCCAATTGGCCTTGCGATGATGCTATGCGGGATGGGCGGGCTGTATTTTGCCATGGGCGGCAGCACGATGGTGCTGGCCAAGCTCAAGAACGAGACCTATTCGACCTTTTCCAGCTACTCGCTGACCATCATCCCGATGTTCCTGCTGATGGGGCAGTTTGCGACCCTGTCGGGCATGTCTTCGGCGCTGTTCAAAGCGGCTGAAAGCTGGCTGGGGCATCGTCGCGGCGGGGTGGCCATGGCCGCGGTCGGGGCCTGTGCAGGCTTTGGCGCGATCTGTGGCAGCTCGTTGGCGACTGCCGCCACCATGAGCCGCGTTGCCCTGCCAGAGCTGCGCCAATACGGCTATGCGGGCGGGTTTTCCACCGCGACTCTGGCGGCGGGCGGCACGCTTGGCATTTTGATCCCGCCTAGTGTCATTTTGGTGATCTATGCGATCCTGACCGAGCAGAACATCGCCAAGCTGTTTCTTGCGGCCTTTGTGCCGGGCATTCTGGCGGCGATTGGCTATATGATCACCATCTCGCTCTATGTGCGCGTGAACCCCAAAAGCGCGGGCACACGTCCGCCTGTGCCGATGGCGGAACGCATCAAGGCGATGATGGATGTCTGGCCGGTGGTTCTGGTCTTTGGCCTGGTTGTCGGTGGCATCTATCTCGGCTGGTTCACCCCGACCGAAGGCGCGGCTGTTGGCGCTGCGGGGACGGGCGTGATTGCGCTGGTCTCGGGCAATCTCAACTGGCAGGTGTTCAAGGAAAGCATCATTGCCACAGCCACCAGCACCGCGATGATCTTTTTCATCGTGCTTGGGGCCGGGTTCTATAACAGTTTCCTTGCGCTCACACAGGTGCCGCAAGAGCTGTCATCCTGGGTTGTGGGGCAGGGGTTCAGCAGCTGGACCGTGCTGATCCTGATCCTGGCCTTTTACCTGGTGTTCGGCTGCCTGATGGATTCCCTGTCGATGATCCTGCTGACCATCCCGATCTTCTTCCCGGTGATCCAGGCGCTTGATTTCGGCATGAGCCCTGAACATGTGGCGATCTGGTTTGGCATCCTGGTGCTGATCGTGGTCGAGGTCGGGTTGATTACGCCGCCGGTGGGGATGAATCTGTTCATTATCAACGCGATGGACCGCTCAACCCCCATGGTTGAGACCTACAAAGCGGTGATGTGGTTCGTCAGCTCCGACCTGATCCGTGTGGTCATCCTGGTGCTCTTCCCGGCGATCACGCTGTTTTTGATACCTTAGTGAGGTTTGCAGAGACTGCTTTGAACACCAACAGAGGTTTGCGCCCGACACCGTGGGTGGGCGCATTGGAACTTGGAGACCGGGTTAAGGGTTAGTGAACGTTGACGTTTGCCGAGACCTGCCAGTCAATTCGCGCCCGCCCAGGGGGGCGTGGTCGGGCGCGAACCGGATTGCAAGCAATCCGGAGGTGAGTTCCAGCATAAACCGACACGAAAAATCAGGCGGGCCTTGCCCGCCTGATTTGCTTCACGACCTTACTGCGGGGCATAGGGCAGGGAGGAGTGGTGCAGGTTGATCTTCAACGCACCATCGTCGCCGCGCACATAGCCAAAGCTGTATTCCACCTTGGTTTCAGAGCCATCCGGGCCGGTGAAGTAATAGTTGCCCATGGCGGTTGCCGCATCGCCCGAGGTAAAGATGCCGTTGCTTTCAAACCGCACCTTGGTCCAGCCCTTGATGGCAAAACCCTTGTCTTCGCTGCCCTCTGTGCCGATGAAATAGCTCAGCGCTTCGTCAAAGGTTTCGCGGAACTGATCCTCTGCCGCCAAAGTCGGCTTGAACATCACCTTTTCGCTGTCATAGGCATAGAGCACATCCAGATGCTCCTTGGCTCGTCCCGCAAAGTCACCGCCATCGCTGTGCAGCTTGGCAATATCCACAATCCCCTGGCCCCAGGCGGCCTGCGCATCAATAACATCTTGTTCAGTAATACCTTCGGCCAGCGCGACAGAGGCGGAGGCGATCATAATGGTGGCAGCGGAGAGGCTCTTGATCAGAGTCATTACGGTTTCCCTTTCAAATAGAGGCATCCGCGCAGCACAAATACAACCCCCATGGTTACAATGCCGCGCGTGAAAACATCTTAAAGATGTGTAACCTATGGTCAACATGCACCTTTGATTGACTGCAAAGTTTCCGGCTTGAAATCGTGGAAACGGCGGAGATTTGCCGGATCAATCTGGCAGTTTTACAGGCCTCGGCGAGAATATGTTTCTTTGAATCCATCCCCGCGCCGGGTTTTGCCGGTTTTCAAGGTGCACGGAAAGGGGGAGTTGATTGGCGCAAGGTCACCCATAAGCTGCTTGATATTGAAGCAACCAATTTGGAGAAACCCCATGCGTCGTATTTCGACCCTTTTGACCTGTCTTGCTCTGAGCATTTCCATGTCACCGGCCACCGCCCAAACGCTGAAAATCGAACAAGCCCCGGATAAGCCCGGATTTACCGCAGATATCCCCGACCAGACTCACATCAATTGTAACCCAAGCGATTTAACCGGGAAATGGACCTGCAAATGTGACACTGACGGGGGCTGCACTCTTTTGGGGATTCTCTGTACCCATGTCGATGGCAAATATTACACCTGTGAAAACGATGAAACGACCAGTGACAGCGAAAAGCTGCGTAAACGGCTGAAGAAGAAATAAGAAACCGCCCCAAGCAGGTAAAACTCGCTTGGGGTTCGCCACAAAGGGACGCTGGTTCGCAGGATGACGTTCGCCAAAGGGCTCAGGTCGTGCTGGCTTTTCTCTGGATTAGGTGGCATTGCGATGCCACCGACACGTCTTCGCAAGAAAGCCCGCCAAAATATGGCAGACCTCACGCTCAGCCCCTTTGTGGCCACCTTGATTTTTGTGATTGCCTGCCTGGCAGGCTTTCAATACCGCCGCGTCTGGAAGGCCGAAGGCCCAAAGTATCAATACTGGGTCTTCGGGATCATTGCGGCGGCGGGGCTGATCATCCTTGGCTTTGTACCAATGGAGACCGCCGGGTAAATCTACCCGATAATCAACTGCTTAAGGTGCAGCGCTTCGTGTTCCAGCTGGGTCAATCGGTGCTGAATCACGTCGCCAATGGTGACCATGCCAACCAGCTGGCCATCGGTGACCACGGGCATATGGCGAAAGCGGCCTTCGGTCATTTGCTTGAGCACCCCGACCAACGGCGCGCTTGACCCGCAGGTCTGCACCTCTTTGGTCATGACATCGCCGACCTGCTGGGGCAGGGTCTGGCCCGGTGTATCCGCCAGTTTGCGCACGATATCGCGCTCGGACAAAATCCCGACCAAGGCACCGGCATCATCGGTGACAACCAGCGCGCCGATCCGACGATCGCGCAGCTCTTGTACAGCGGTGCCTAGCGTTTCATTGGGTTTGATCGAAAACACCTCGCCCCCTTTGCCCGCAAGGACATCCGCGACGGTGGCATTCTGATCGGACACATTGACGGTCTGACTCTTTGAGCCAGCGGCGGCATCCTGATCTTGTCGCATGGGGGACTGGTAAGATGATGGCATAGGCAATTCCTCCTTACGGATCAGCCTACGCGATCATTCTCCATTTGCTCAAGCATTTTGCGTGCCCGTGGGCAGGCCAGCCGCTCGCGTAGGGGGCTGTTGGGATCGATTTCCTTGTTACAGACAAGGCATTGATCCGCATCGGCAATCGCATTCAGCCCCCCGCAGCTGCCCTTGATCCGCTTGTTCATCAGGATCACGCCAAGCGACATGCCCAGCATGATGATCAACAACGCGGCAAAGGTCAGAAAGAAGGTGGCCATGGACTGCCTTTCAACCGAGGGTTAGGCGAGCTGCGATGCAAAGGCAGCGCTTTGATGAGTCACATAGGACCCATCGGCGTTGCGGTCCACAAAATGCACGGCAATGTGATGCTGCTCGGCAACCTCAAGACCACGTTCACGGCCCAGGATCAGCATCGCGGTCGACCAGGCATCGGCCAGCATGGCGTTATCCGCCAGAACGGTGGCCGAGGCGGTGTTGTGATCCACAGGACGGCCAGTCACAGGGTCGATCAGATGCGAGAAACGCTGCCCATCCGCCTCGAAATAGTTGCGATAATCCCCGGAAGAGGCGAGGCCCATGCCGGACACGCCCACAACACCCATGACGCCACGCGCCAGCGGATCAGGAGATTCAATGCCGATCTGCCAGGCCATGCCTTCGGGGTTGCGGCCCGAGGCGTAAAGATCACCACCGATCTCAACCATGTAATCGCTCAGGCCCAGATCTTCGAGTGCGCGACCCACATGGTCGGCACCGTAGCCTTTGCCGATACCCGCCAGATAAACCTGTGCGTCTTCGCGGGTCTTTTCGACGTTCTGACCGGTCAGCAGCAGCGAGTTTGCGTGACCGGATTTGGCTTGTGCCGCCGCAATGGCAGCCTCGCTTGGCAGCGCGGTTTGACCCGGCGCGCCAAAGCCCCAAAGCTCGATCAGCGGGCCCATTGTGGTGTCGAATCGACCCTGGCTGGCGGCGTTCACGTCGGCAGCGGCATTCATGACCTGCGCCAATTCCTGCGACATATCGGCCCGCGCACCGGCGGGCGCGGCGTTGATCCGCGAGATTTCCGACGAATCGTCCCAGTTCGACATGGCTTTGTTCACATCCGCAAGCGCTGCCGAAATGCGCATTTCGACCTCTGCCTTGTCGACGGCGTTCTTGTGATCAACGGCCACAACCTTGTAGGTCGTTCCCATGGTTTGACCAACAAGCTCAATAACCTGTGTGCGATTGTAGCAAGCGGCCAATGCAAATGGCATTACCAGAAACGCGCGGCGGGAGAACGTGGTCAAGCTGCTCACAATGTGATCCTTGTCTGAAGTTTCGACACGCTTTTGACGAAATCGCGGAAAATCTTCAAGTCCAATATGGCAATTTCCGGCCAAAGGCACTAGCACGCACCCCAGAGCGCGGTTTCGCCATTTTGGCGGTATCTGCACGCTCGTCGAAGACACACCGGTTGGGGTTAGAGAAACTTGAAGCACTTCAAGCTGCGAAAAGGCCTAGACTTGCCGATCACCGGGGCAGCCCGCCCCGAAATCGGTTCTGCGCCAGATCTGAGCACCGTCGGGATCTTGGGGGAGGACTATGTCGGACTAAAGCCACGTATCCTCGTGGCCGAAGGAGACGCGGTCGTTCCAGGAACCCCGGTACTGTTTGACAAAGACATGCCAGAGGCCCAGGTGGTCTCGCCCGTTGCGGGTAAGGTCAAGGCGATCAATCGCGGCGCACGGCGCAAGCTGATCAGCATTGAGATTGATGTTGATCCAGCGGGAGGTGAAGGCGTTGATTTTTCCGATACCGGTGATGCGACCACGCGCGCCGGCCTGGTTGAGAAACTCTGCGCTGCTGGTTTGTGGACCTCATTCCGCACGCGCCCCTATTCCAAGGTGCCAAGCCCCGACAGCGCGCCCGCCGCGATCCTGATCACCGCCATGGATACAGAGCCTTTGGCGGCCGATCCAACCGTGGCGATCCAGGAAGATGCCGACGCCTTTGCCAAAGGCGTCGCCGCCATCGCCTCGCTGACAGAGGGCACCACATATCTCTGTCAGGGCCAGGGCCAACCGCTGCCCGGACATGACGCGCAAGGTGTCGAAGCGGTCAGCTTTAGCGGTCCGCACCCTGCTGGTCTGGCGGGCACACATCTGCATTTCCTGACCCCGATTGCCGGGGACAAGGTGGTTTGGACCATCGGCTATCAGGATGTGATCACCATTGGCCGTCTGCTTTTGACCGGTAAGTATGATGCCTCTTGCGTGATCGCCCTGACCGGGCCGGTTTGCAAAGACCCCCGTCTGGTGCGCACTGTTGCCGGTGCCTCGATGGCGGATCTGACAGCGAATGACCTGCCCGGCGATCTGCCCGTGCGCATGATCTCGGGCTCGGTCCTCAGCGGTCGTGGCGGCGAAGGTCCGGCGGCCTATCTCGGGCGCTATGCACGCCAGATCACCCTGATCGAAGAAGATCACAAGCAGATCCCCATGGGTTGGATCCGCCCGATGTTTTCGAAATTCGCGGTGCAGCCGGTTTTGGGCTCGGCGATCAGCAAAAAGCTTTATCCGCTGACCTCGAACCTCAATGGCGGTCGCCGTGCGATGGTGCCTCTGGGCACATTCGAAGAATTGATGCCACAGGACTTCCTGCCGACACAGCTGTTGCGCGCTTTGTTGGTCATGGACACCGACCAGGCCCAATTGCTGGGCGCGTTGGAGTTGGACGAGGAAGATCTGGGTCTGGTGGGCTTTGCCTGCCCGGCAAAATATGAATACGGGATGGCATTGCGTGACTGCCTGACCAAGATCGAGAAAGAGGGCTAAAGCAATGGGTCTTCGGAATTTCTTTGATCGGATCGAACCGCATTTCATGAATGGCGGCAAATGGGAACGCTACTTCCCCATCTATGAGATGGTGGAAAGCTTCCTTTATACGCCTAAAACCGTGACGACAGCCGCGCCGCATGCGCGCAGCTATATCGATATGAAGCGGATCATGACCTATGTGGTCATCGCGACGATCCCTTGTATCCTGATGGCGCTGTATAATACGGGCTATCAAACCAATATGGCCATCGCCGAACATGGCGCAAGCGGCTGGCGCGCAGCCATTATCGAAGGGCTGGGCATCGGTTTCAACGCCGCCAACCCGGTGGCCAACGCGCTGCACGGGCTGCTGTACTTCCTGCCGATCTATATTGTGACGCTGGTGGCCGGTGGTATCTTTGAGGTGATCTTTGCCACCGTGCGCAAGCATGAGGTCAACGAGGGTTTCCTTGTCACCTCGATGCTTTACACCCTGATCGTTCCCGCCACGACGCCGCTATGGCAGGTGGCACTGGGCATCATCTTTGGTGTGGTGATCGGCAAAGAAGTCTTTGGCGGCACGGGCAAAAACTTCCTCAACCCGGCGCTGACCGGTCGTGCTTTCCTCTATTTCGCCTATCCGGCGCAAATGTCGGGGGATTCAGTCTGGGTGCCGGTTGATGGTTTCACCGGGGCGACTGCGCTGGCCGTAACCGCGTCTGACGGGTTCCAGGAACTGGCTGCACGCGGCATGACCTGGTGGGACAGCTTTGTCGGGGTGATCCCCGGCTCGATGGGCGAGACCTCGGCCATTGCCTGCTTTATCGGCCTGGCCTTCCTGCTGGCCACCAAGATTGCGAACTACCGCATGGTGGTGGGCTGTCTGGTCGGCATGATCGGCTTTTCGACCCTGCTGAACTGGGTCGGGTCCGACACCAACCCGATGTTCGCACTGCCATGGTACTGGCATCTGGTGCTGGGCGGCTATGCGTTCGGGCTGGTCTTCATGGTCACCGAACCTGTTTCCGGCGCGCATACCAATATGGGCCGCTACATCTACGGGGCGCTGATCGGCTTTATGGTCGTGATGATCCGCGTGGTGAACCCGGCCTTCCCCGAAGGCATGATGCTCGCCATCCTATTTGGTAACGTATTCGCGCCATTGATCGACTACTTTGTCGTGCAGGCAAATATCCGGCGGAGGGCCAAGCGCAATGTCTGAGCAGGATCAACAACCCCAAGGGGCGCTGCGCCGCTTTCTGGCTCTGCCCGCAGATTCCGTGCCCAAGACGATCTTTGTCGCCGTGGCGGTCTGCCTTGTTGCTTCGATGATCGTGTCTGCAGCGGCTGTGGCCCTGCGTCCGATCCAGGCGGTGAACGCGCTGAAAGACAAACAGATCAACATTCTGCAAGTCGCCGGCATCTATGACCCGAACACCGATGTTCTGGAGGCGTTTGCCGCCTTTGAACCGCAGGTGCTGGAACTGGCCAGTGGTGAGTTCACCGATCAGTTCGTCGCGGCCGAGTTTGACGACCGCGCCGCAGCCGAAGATCCGGCAACTTCGGTTGCCTTGGCTGACGACCCGGCGGGCATCGTGCGTCAGGGCCAATTCGTGACTGTCTATATTCTGCGTGACGAGGCTGGTGCCATCGACAAGGTTATCCTGCCGCTGCATGGCTATGGCCTGTGGTCGACGCTCTATGGCTTTATCGCGCTTGAAGAGAACGGCAACGACATCTTTGGTCTGCAATTCTATGAACATGCGGAAACACCGGGTCTGGGTGCCGAGGTGGATAACCCACGCTGGAAAGCGCTGTGGAAGGGCAAGAAGCTGGCTGACGAATCCGGCGAATTGCAGATCAGCGTAACCAAGGCCGCACCTGCGGCGGGGGCTGATTACCACGTTGACGCGCTGGCCGGTGCCACGCTGACCTCTGCCGGTGTCCACAATCTTGTGAATTTCTGGATGGGCGAGGCTGGCTATGCTCCGTTCCTGACCAACCTGAAAGCGGGGAAGATCTAGATGGCACATAAACGCAGAGAAATGCTGGTCGATCCGCTGGTCGATAACAACCCGATCACCTTGCAGGTGCTGGGCATTTGTTCGGCGCTGGCGGTGACATCCTCCTTGCAGGTGTCATTCGTGATGGCGCTGGCGGTGACGCTGGTGACGGCGTTTTCGTCGATGTTCATCTCGATGATCCGCAACCACATCCCCGGCAGCATCCGGATCATCGTGCAGATGGTGATCATCGCCTCGCTGGTGATCCTGGTCGATCAGGTGCTCAAGGCCTATGCCTTTGAAATCTCCAAGACCCTGTCGGTCTTTGTCGGCCTGATCATCACCAACTGTATCGTCATGGGCCGCGCCGAAGCCTTTGCCATGAAAAACCCGCCGCTCGACAGCTTTATCGACGGGGTGGGCAATGGTCTGGGCTATGGCCTGATCCTGATGCTGGTTGGCGTGATCCGCGAGCTGTTCGGCTCGGGCAGCCTGTTCGGGATCACTATCCTTGAGACGGTTAACAACGGTGGCTGGTATGTGCCCAACGGCCTGCTGCTGCTGCCCCCATCGGCGTTCTTTATCATTGGCTTGATCATCTGGGCTTTCCGCACCTGGAAGCCGGGCCAAGTCGAAGAGCGTGAATACAAAATCCAAGTGGTCGAGGCACACTGATGGAAGAACTCCTTTCCCTCGCGGTCAAGGCGATCTTTGTTGAGAACCTGGCGCTGTCCTTTTTCCTGGGTATGTGTACCTTTATCGCGGTCTCCAAAAAGATCTCGACAGCGATTGGTCTGGGTATCTCGGTGATGATCGTGCAAACAATCACCGTGCCCGCCAACAACCTGATCTTGACCTATCTTCTGGCCCCGGGCGCATTGGCCTGGGCGGGTTTCTCGGATGTGGATCTGACCTTTCTCGGTCTGATCTCTTATATCGGGGTTATCGCGGCGCTGGTGCAGATCCTTGAGATGGTCTTGGATAAATACTTCCCGCCGCTCTACAACGCGCTTGGCGTGTTCCTGCCGCTGATCACCGTGAACTGCGCCATCCTGGGTGGTTCGCTGTTTATGGTGGAACGCAGCTATGATCTGGCCGAAAGCGTCACTTATGGTGTCTCCTCCGGCTTTGGCTGGGCCCTGGCGATCACCGCCATGGCCGGTGTGCGCGAAAAGCTGAAATACTCTGACATTCCGGATGGTTTGCAGGGGCTTGGCATCACCTTCATCACCGCAGGTCTGATGGCTTTGGCCTTCATGTCCTTCTCTGGTGTCAAGCTGTAAGGGGCCGCGATCATGACAACTTTTGCTCTTGGCATCCTGCTGTTCACCCTGATCGTTCTGGCCCTGGTCACGATCATTCTGCTGGCGCGCTCGCGCCTTGTGTCCAGCGGCAATGTCAACATCACCATCAACGGCGAAAAAACCATTTCCGTTCCTGCGGGTGGCAAACTGTTGCAGACTTTGGCGGAACAGAAACTGTTCGTGCCCTCGGCCTGTGGCGGTGGCGGCACCTGCGCGCAATGCCGGGTGAAAATCCATTCCGGCGGCGGCTCGATCCTGCCCACCGAAGAAAGCCACATCACCAAGCGTGAAGCGGCCTGTGGCGATCGTCTGTCCTGTCAGGTGGCGGTCAAGCAGGACATGGAAGTCGAAGTTCCCGAAGAGGTGTTCGGCGTCAAGAAATGGGAATGCACCGTGCGTTCGAATGAGAACGTCGCGACCTTCATCAAGAACCTGGTTCTGGAACTGCCCGAAGGCGAGGATGTGAACTTCCGCGCCGGTGGTTATATCCAGATCGAAGCGCCCAAGCACACGCTGGAATATACCCAGTTCGACATTCAGGACGAGTATCGCGAAGATTGGGACAAGTTCAATCTGTGGCAGTACAAATCCAGCGTTGATGAGCCGATCGAGCGCGCCTATTCCATGGCGAACTACCCCGATGAAAAGGGGCTGATCATGCTCAACGTGCGCGTAGCCTCGCCGCCTCCGGGGCAGGACGTGCCTCCGGGTCAGATGTCGTCTTACATCTTCAACCTGAAGCCCGGCGACAAGGTCACGATCTCTGGTCCCTTCGGCGAATTCTTTGCCCGCGAGACCGAAAAAGAGATGGTGTTTATCGGCGGTGGTGCCGGTATGGCCCCGATGCGCAGCCACATCTTTGACCAGCTCAAGCGCCTCAAGAACCGCGATCGCAAGATCACCTTCTGGTATGGTGCGCGCTCCAAGAAAGAGATGTTCTTTGTCGAAGATTTCGACCAACTGGCTGAAGAGTTCGACAACTTTGAATGGCATGTCGCGCTTTCGGATGCGCTGCCCGAGGATGAATGGAAAGGCCTGACCGGCTTTATCCATAACGTGCTGTTCGAAGAGTATCTCAAGGACCACCCGAACCCAGAAGATTGCGAATATTACATGTGTGGCCCGCCTATCATGAACCAATCCGTGATCAACATGCTGCTGGAACTGGGCGTGGATCGCGAAGACATCATGCTGGACGATTTCGGTGGCTAAGCTGCGGATTTCAACGCAACCGAAAAGAAAAGGCGGAAGGGATCACCTTCCGCCTTTTTCGTTTGGGGGCAGGGGACGAACCTGCGCAGTAGCGCCTCAAACGAGGCTGTCCATATCGTCGTCCAACGCAGCGCGTATAAACGTGCTCGGGTCGTCGGTGAAGGCGCTATACAGCTTGAAGTGATCGGTTTCGGACAGTGTTGTCTGCACCAACCCACGATGATTCAAGCGCCACAGGTCTGCACCGGGAACTGCCATGAGAATGGGCGAATGCGTCGCCATGATCACCTGCGCGCGCGCCGATGATTGCACATCCGCCAGCAAGCGCAGCAATTCGATCTGGCGACGCGGTGACAAAGCACTTTCGGGTTCGTCTAACAGGTACACGCCTTGCCCCGACATGCGCTCTGAAAACAGGCGCAAGAATCCCTCGCCATGTGAATGAGACAGGAAATCGGCAAACGGACTGCCTGAGGCGTCCAGATAACGCGCCACGTCAAAGAACGTTTCGGCGCGAAAAAACCAACCGCGATTGACTTTGGGCAGCCAAGCCCCCCGTAGCGCGTTGCCAAGCGTCGCCCCGCTAACCTCGCGCCCTTCATCGCGTTGCAGGCTGTGGCCACCACTGCCCCCAAGCTGGCTGAACCCACAAAGCTGGGCCAGGGCCTCAATCAGGGTGGATTTCCCGGTCCCATTTTCACCGCTGATGATGGTGACGGGTTGCTCAAAGCTGATTTCGAAACCGTCGCCGAGAAAGGGCAGGTCCAGCGGATAGTTCGGGTTCTTGGGCAAAGGGTCTTTGAGGCTGATCCGCTTTAGAAACGGGGCGGGGAGCGTTGTGTCTTTGGTACGGCGGGCCATAATCAACTTTCAACAAAACAAAAAAGGCGGGGTAAATCCCCGCCTTTTTTAACTCAGTCTACTTAGATCAGCCAAGCGCGTCGTTGCAGCGTTGGCAGGTGCCCGCATGGGCAAAGCGGCCCACGTCTGGCAGGATCTTCCAGCAGCGTTGGCATTTGGCCCCGTCGGCCTTTTCGAACACCACGCCGACCCCTTCAACCTCGGGCAGGCGGAAGGCTTCGGCGGGCTGGGGATCACCGGTCAGCGAGATGGCCGAGGTGATGCAGACATCCTCGAACTCCACCGATTTCAGCGAGGCCAGCACCTCGGCGTCGCGCACATGCACCACCGGCGCGGCTTCAAGCGAGGCACCGATGACCTTGTCGGTGCGCTGCACCTCCAAAGCGGCGGTCACAACGCGGCGCACCTTGCGGATTTGCTCCCACTTGGCGGCCAGCGGCTCATCCAGCCAATCCTTGGGCGTGTCGGGCATATCCACCAGATGGACCGAGCTGTCATCCCCCGGGAAGCGCTCAAGCCAGACCTCTTCCATGGTGAAAACCAGGATCGGGGCCAGCCATGTGGTCAAGCGGTGGAACAGGATGTCGAGCACCGTGCGGCAGGCATTGGCGCGCAGGCTGTCACCGTCACAATACAGCGCATCCTTGCGGATATCGAAGTAAAAGCTCGACAGATCCACGGTGGCAAAGTTGAACACGGTGGAGAACACACCCTGGAAATCAAACTCGGCATAGCCCTTGCGGACCTGATGATCGAGCTCGGCCAGACGGTGCAAAACCCAGCGCTCCAGTTCCGGCATGTCTTCGACCGCAACGCGCTGATCCTCGCTGAAATCGCCCAAAGCGCCCAGCATATAACGCATGGTGTTGCGCAACCGGCGATAGCTGTCAGCCACACCTTTCAGGATCTCAGGCCCGATGCGCTGGTCGACCATGTAATCGGTCTGCGCCACCCAAAGGCGCAGGATATCCGCGCCATATTGCTGGACGACCTTTTCGGGCACGATGGTATTGCCGAGAGATTTGGACATCTTGTTGCCCTTCTCATCCAGCGTAAAGCCATGCGTCACCACATTACGATAAGGCGCGCGGCCTAGCGTGCCACAGGCTTGCAGCAGCGAGGAATGGAACCAACCGCGATGCTGGTCGGTGCCTTCCATATAGACATCGGCGATGCCGTCCTCGGTACCGTCTTCGCGGTCGCGCAGTACAAAGGCATGGGTGGAGCCGGAATCAAACCACACATCGAGCACGTCAAAGACCTGATCATACTCATCCGCGTTCACATCCGAGCCAAGGAAGCGCTCTTTGGCACCCTCGGCATACCAGCAATCCGCGCCCTCAGCCTCAAAGGCCTCAGAGATGCGGGCATTCACCGCCTCGTTGCGCAGCAAGAAGTCCGGATCGGTGGGCAGAGTGTCCTTCTTGGTGAAACAGGTCAACGGCACACCCCAGGCGCGCTGGCGCGACAGAACCCAGTCAGGGCGGGCTTCGATCATGCTATACAGACGGTTGCGCCCGGTCTGCGGCCACCATTTGACCAGCGCGTCAATCGAGGTCAGCGCGCGTTCGCGGATGGTCTTGCCATGGGTGTCCTGGCCGTCGCCAACCTCGCGATCTACCGACGCAAACCATTGCGGCGTGTTGCGGTAGATGATCGGCGCCTTGGAGCGCCAGCTATGCGGATAGCTATGGGTCATGCGCCCACGCGCGATGATCCCGCCCGCTTCGACCAGCTTGGCGATGACGGCATTGTTGGCTTTGCCTTCCTTGCCCTTTTTGTCGATGATCTGCAGGCCAGCAAAGAACGGCACATGGGAGAGGAATTCGGATTCCTCACCGACATTGTGGGTCATGCGATCCAGCCAGTTGCGCGCGACAAAACACTCATAGTCTTCCTGACCATGGCTTGGCGCGGTGTGGACAAAGCCGGTGCCGGCCTCATCGGTGACGTGATCACCATCAATCATCGGCACGTCGTAATCCCAAAAGCCGTCTGCGCCTTCCATGCCGCGGAACGGGTGGGCAAGCGTCAGCCCATCAAGCTCCTCAGCCGACACATCGCGCACGCGCTTGAACATACCGTCCTCAAGGCGTGCACTGCTCAGCACGCTCTCGGCCAGCGCATCGGCCAGCACATAGGTATCGCCCACGGCGCACCAGCATTCCTCCGGCGTGCCGGTCACCTCATAAAGGCCATAGGCAATCTTGCGACCAAAGGCGACGGCCTTGTTCGACGGGATCGTCCAGGGGGTGGTGGTCCAGATAACGACGCGGGCCTTTTCCAGCTCATCCGCATTGGTCGCAGCAATGGCAGCCTCTTCGGCACCAACTGCGCCCTCGGGATCAGCTTTGGTAACCTTGAAAGGCACCCAGATCGTGTGGCTCTTGTGGTCGTGGTATTCCACCTCGGCCTCGGCCAGGGCCGTCTTTTCGACGGGGGACCACATGACGGGTTTGGAGCCCTGATAGAGCGTGCCGTTCATCAGGAATTTCATGAATTCTTCGGCGATCACCCGTTCAGCGTGGAAATCCATCGTCAGATACGGGTCAGCCCAATTGCCGGTGATGCCCAGGCGCTTGAACTCCTCGCGCTGCACATCCACCCAGCCCTCAGCGAACTTGCGGCATTCCTGGCGGAAGTCGACAACGTTCACATCGTCCTTGTTCTTGCCCTTTTTGCGGTATTGCTCTTCGATTTTCCACTCGATGGGTAGACCGTGGCAATCCCATCCCGGCACGTAACGCGCGTCATAGCCCATCATCTGATGGGAGCGCACGATCATATCCTTGATGGTCTTGTTCAGCGCGTGACCGATATGCAGGTGGCCATTGGCGTAGGGCGGGCCGTCATGCAGCGTGAACGGCTCACGGCCCTCTTTCTCACGCAGGCGGTCATAGACCCCGATCTTGGCCCAGCGTTCCAGCCATTGCGGCTCGCGCTTGGGCAGGCCCGCGCGCATGGGAAAATCGGTCTTGGGCAGGTTCAGAGTGTGTTTGTATTCAGGTGTTTCAGGTGTGTCGGCGCACATTTGGAGCGTCCTGTACTTCGGGCATATGGGAAGAATGTGGGGCGGCGCGGTGTTCCATACGCCTTGTCCCGGCGGCTCAAGCTTGGAGCGCCGGGTATATAATTCGAATGATGATCGCGACTGGGTACATCATGAGGGCGTTATAGGCCCGTGTTTGGCTGGGGTCCAGAGCCTTGGACCTCGCCGGATGCGGCAAAGATTCCTACTCTGCCGCTAGGCGCGCAACTGGTGCCGGGAATTGAAGGTAGGGATATGAAAAAATTAAGTTTTGCCATGGTTGCAATATTGGTTTCTTCGCAGGTAGCAATCGCGGATACGGCCCTATCCGGGACAGAAATCCGCAAATTCCTCTCCGGTGCCACCATTGTCTTCGAGGATGGCGAACAGAAATGGCAATCAAACGGGAAAACCGTAGCCATTTTCTTTTCGAGTCAGGGGCGCGAAGTGGTCAACGGAACCTGGAAGGTTGAGGGCAACAAACTATGCGAGAGTTTCCCCAATACGGGGCGGCAATGCATGAATGTTGTCGTCCTGACTGGCGGGGATGTGCGTTTTATTCCTGGCAATGGCAATCATTACACGGGATCTAAGATCAAATAGATGTCGCCGGGGCGGTTAACTTGCGCCGCAAGTGGCGCAGCGCTATGTGATGGCCGCCGTAAATAGGAAACCACAATGCCCAGGATCCCGCCGCGTTTTGACATCACCCGAGCAGAGATCGCTCAGGTTGTTGCCGCCTTTTACGAGGCCGTGCGCGCCCATCCCGGGTTGGGGCCGGTCTTTGCGGTGCATGTCAAGGATTGGGACAGGCATGAGGCCAAGATCGTCGATTTCTGGGCCAATGCGATCCTGCATGAGCGCAGCTATGACAGAAACCCTTTGGCGGTGCATCGCGACGCTGGAAACGTGCGGCCGGGCATGTTTGACGCCTGGCTCGGCCTCTTTGACAGCGTGCTGAGACGGGAGTTACGCCCCGACCAAGCGGCCGCCTGGTCTGCTCTCGCGCATCGCATCGGGCGTTCCTTGCGGGCCGGTGTGGTGGAAAAGCAAACCGGCGCTGATGGGGTGCCGATCTTGCGTTAGGCTCTGTTGACCAAACCCCAGCCATCACCGGCGCGTGTCGGATTTTGCTGCTGACAAGCTGATTTGACCGCAGCGATCTGGGGGATCGGAAGGGAAAATCAGAGCAGGCAGAAGCAAAATCCGCCGCGTCGCTTGCGATTTCGCCTAATTTTGCCAGCGCGTCGTTGTTTCCACTTGCAAGGGGGCCACCCTAGCTGCGCGAAAACGCCTAGCGCTGGCAAAATTTGGACTGAAACCGGTGGCGGCTGGGGTTTGTCAACAGAGCCTTAGCCGCGTGCCGCGGGCGCGGAAGGGGGCTCTGCCCCCTCTTGGCCCAAGGGCCAATTCACCCCCGGAGTATTTTCACCAAGAAGAAGCCAAAGCACCGCCCCCAGGTTTCTTTGGGCCAAAAAAATCCCAGGGAGTCCCGAGCCTGCTCGGGGCGGGGCAGCGCCCCAGCGACGTTGCTGCCAAACCAGACCTAAAAGAAGTCTATCTCCGGTCGCGCCAGCATCAGCCAGAAGATCGTTGCAACCGCGAAGAAGGCTGGGAAACCACACACAAACCAGATGCGGAACAGTGTGAAGTAGCGCGCGGGCAGGGCGGTGCCTTTGTCCACGCACTCACGCGCAATATTGCGCAATTGGATCTGGATCCAGACGACCGGCAGCCAAAACGCCCCAGTGAGAACATACAGCAGCAGCGATAGCAGGATCCATCCCTCGCTCAGCGCCCAGCCCAACTCTTGCGCCAGCAGAATCCCGGTGAGGGGTTGCAGCACCACCGCCGTCGCAGTGAAAACCGTATCGGCCAGCACGACCGTCCCCGCCACATGGGCGATCAGGCGGGCGTCGCGGGTCAGATGCGCCATCAGCATGAAAAACGCGATGCCCGCACCGGTGCCAAACAACACCGTAGCGCCAACGATATGCGCCCATCGCAAGGCCAGCTCGTATAGCATCAGCGCTCCTCCAGCAGGGCCCAAGTGATCAGGGACAGCATCAGTGCAGGCAGGATCTTGGCCAAGGGGCCCAGCGGGTCAAGCCAAAGCGCGGGCGTGACCAAGGTGCCAAGGCTGAGATAGATCAGGCAGACCACCGCCATGCCAAGACAGGCGCGCCGCGCCCAGGGGCGAAAAAGCAGTGCAGCGGCGAGGCCAATATCGACAAGCGACCAAAAGACCACCGAGGCCCGCGCCAGCCCCGATGACCACCCTTGCGCAGTCAGTTGCGAGGCAGCCTGATCAAGGCTGATGAGGCCGATCCCGCCGGAAAACAGCCAGAAGAGCGCCAGCACCGCCACGCAGATCGGCATCATAAGAAACATACGCGCCTGCAAACGGTGTTCCGGGCCAAGATGCAGCTCTTGCAGGGTTTTCTCCATGCTTTGCACTGGCTTTCCCACGCGCTTCCATGGGCCAGGATCGCCCACAATGTTCTGTCGCAAAACCTCGGTCGCGGTGCGGCGCAAGGGGCTGCGCCAGCCCAGACGCCCCAGCTGGTCTGCCATCCATGTGCTGGTGCCAAGACCCCAATTGGGGGCGCTCAGCTCTATTCGGGCCGGTGCAAAGCCCAGTGCGGCGCGATGGGCGCGGATGATCTCGGGCAGGGCGTGCGGGGTGTCTTCGACCAGATCATAGCTGCGCCCCAGCGGCACCTGACCGGCCACGGTCCGGCAAACAGCCTGTGCCACATCTACTGCCCCAACGGTTTGCATCTTAGCCTCGGGGAGGGCAGAGGCCTGTAGCAATGGCAGTGCCGCCAGCATGCGGATCAGGCCTGTGCCACCATAGGCCCCACGCGCCAGCACCAGCCCAGGGCGCAAGACCACCGCCCGCGCGCCCGATCCCAGCAACGCCGCATCCCCGCGCGCCTTTGATGACAGGAACAGGATCTCACTGTCCAAGTGTGCCCCAATGGCCGAGATCTGGATCACCAGACTGTCGCGCTCTTTCGCGGCCTCGGCCAGGGCGGCCAAAGCATGGTGATGCAGCGCTTCGAGATGGTCCCGCCCGCCATCCTGCAACGCTCCGGCGCAGTTCACCACCACATCTATGCCCTGCAGATCGGCCTGCCACGCCTCGGCCGTCAAGCGCCGTGCCATATCAATGTGATGAAACGCCAAACCGGGCAACCGCCGCGCTGCGGCTTGGGCATTGCGCCCCGCGACGATCACCTTATGGCCGGCCTGATCCAAGGCCTCACAAATCTCGGCCCCGATCAACCCATAGCCCCCTAGAACCAGAACCCGCTGCCCCATCAGATCACCCCACCCAGAGCCGTGCCATATGTCAAAACCTGCCTTGGCATAGGCCCCGAAAACCGACCTATCTTGTCACCAAGCATAACAGGCCATGCCCAATCAAAGGTCAAGCGATGTCATATCTGCGCGACATCTGCGCCCCTGCGTCAGCACGTCGCTTGCTATATCGCGCAGGGGCGGCATTCATGGCGCGGTTATGTGTGCGCAACGTTCAAAAGATCTGGCCATTATTGGCGCGGGTGTCGGCGGGTTGGCCCTGGGCCTGGCCATGAGGCGGGCCGGTTGGCGCGTGCGCGTCTTTGATCGCTTTGACACGCCCGCGCCGGTTGGCTCCGGGCTGGTCATTCAGCCGGTGGGGCAGGCTGTCTTGCACGGTCTGGGCATTGGGGAACGGGCTGAGGCTTTGGGCAACAAGATCTATCGCATGGCCGGGCAAGAGATCCGCCATGGGATCAAGGTTTTGGACGTGACCTATGACGCGCCGGGCAAGCCGCGCTTTGGTCTGGCCATTCACCGCGCTGCCCTGTTTGATTGCCTGTTTCAGGCCGCCTTGGACGCGGGTGTCGATATTCAATCCGGGCAAGAGGTCATTGCGGCAGACAAACACCATGTCGAAACCGCCGCAAGGCGCCATGGCCCCTTTGATCTGGTGGTCGATGCCTCTGGGGCCGGGTCGCGCCTCTCGCCGCTTTCGGCGCGCCAATTGCCGTTTGGAGCGCTATGGGCGACGGTGGATTGGCCCGACCAGGCACCGACACCTCTGGATGAGCTGCGGCAGTGTTATGACAAGGCCAATCATATGGTTGGCGTGCTGCCCATTGGTCAGATGACCGAGCGCGACAGCCAGCGTAAAACCGCGATTTTTTGGTCCCTGCCCACCGCCCATTACCGGGCCTGGCGCGCCAAGGGGATCGACGCCTGGCGCGCTGAGGCCAAGGCGCTCTGGCCCGAGTTCAGCCCCTTTGCCGATCAGGTGCAAAGCGCGGATCAGATGACCATGGCCTGCTATTCCCACGGCACATTGCGCCGTCCCTATACACGCGACCTGATCCTGATCGGGGATGCCGCGCACCGGGCCAGCCCACAGCTGGGGCAGGGGGCCAATATGGCCCTGCTCGACGCGGCCATTCTGGCCCGCGCCCTGCAAACCCATCCCGATGCCCTGACGCGCGCCGCCGAGCTTTATGCCAGTCAAAGGCGCTGGCATGTGCGGGCCTATCAGGCGATAAGTTGGGCCTTTACCCCTATGTATCAATCAGATAGTCGCGCTTTGCCCCTGATCCGAGACCGCGTCCTTGCACCGCTGGCCATGCGCCCAATGATGCGCCGCATCCTGACCCGGCTGGTCTGCGGCGATCTCCTCCCGCCGCATATCTAAGCTCGTCTAAGAAGACGTCCCAAGGTTTCTTTGGGCCAAAAATATCCCGGGGAATCGCGGGCTTGCCCGCGATGGGGCAGCGCCCCGCAAACCCGGCTACATATGAAACAGCGACCCAACCACAAAGGCGATCCCCGCCGCCATCGATCCAATCGCCAGGGTCTCCAGGCCTGAGCGCCACCAGCTGCTCAGCGACCAACGGCTTTTCAGCGTGCCAATGGCAAAGAAGCCCAGCAGGGTCAGCCCGACCGAGGCGGAAAACGCCTCGCCCCAGCCGATTAGAAATGGTAAAAGCGGGATCAGCCCGGCGATCAGGAAAGCGGCGAATGTCACCAGCGCGGCGCGCAGCGGATGGGGATCAACCGAGGCAAGGCCATATTCACCCTCGAGCATGGTGGCGATCCACCTCTCGCGCTGGGCGCTGAGCTGCGCCACCGCGCCCTCCAAAACTTCGCCCGACAACCCTTTTTGCGCCAGAATGGTGCGCAGCTCGCGTCTCTCGCCCTCAGGGTTCAGCGCGATGTGACGCTCTTCGACCTTGCGCAACCGGTTGATATTGTCGAGCTCGGCCTTGGTGGCGGAATAATTGCCCGCCGCCATGGAAAACCCGTCTGCCAGCACATTGGCCACCCCCAGCGCGACGATCACAAAAGGCGACAAACCGGCCCCGGCCACCCCGGCGACAATGGCAAAAGTGGTGATGGAGCCGTCAATCGCCCCATAGACAATGTCGCGCAGGTCGCCTCGGCCCGGAGGCTGCGACAGGCGCGCGTCGATTTCCTGTTGGCTATGCCCATGTTCCAAAGCGGTGGGGGCGGAGTGGCTATCTGGCATGCGGTGTCCTTTGCCTTGGCTGATCCAACCTCAGGATGGAACAGCGGCGGCCAAGGCACCATGCGCTGGATCAAACCCGGTCTGGTTCCGGGACGGGTTCTGGGGCTGTATCTGGCTCTGAAGGCGGCTGTTGTGGTGGGCCCGAGCGCAGCTGAACCCAGCGATTGAGCCAGGCCAGCCCAGCCAGAGACAGGCCGAGGAACATAAAGGAAAACACCCGCACCAGCCCCTGCAATCCGGAGATATCAATCAGGAACACCTTGGCCACCGCCAGCGCAATCAGCGCAACCCCGGCGCGGCGCAGGTGGTCGGAATTGCACGCCAACGCCTGATAGAACAGCGCCGCCCCGGCCAGCAAAAGCGCCAGCGTATAGGAGTATAGCTCGGGCTGGGTGGTGCCATATTGCCAAAGCATCTGGTCACTGCCGCGAAACCCATGCCGCAGGCTCAGCCCAATCCAGATCACCAATGTTGCGCCCCCCAGCACCGCCAGAACCAACCGGATCCAGAGCGGTTGCGTCTTGAGGAAATACGCCCCGGCCCCCAGCGCCAAAGCAGGCAGCAGATAGGCCGGGATCAGGGTGTTGAACAGGGCGATGCCGGCGATGTTTTGAAAGTCGATCAGCGGGTTGGCCAGGATCAGGCCCGAGCCAAGCGCCCCAAGCCCAAACAGCGCATAGAGCGCCGCCAGAGCGATGCGCAACCAGGCCATGGCCCCGCCCAATTGCAGGCGGATCAGCTGGGTCAGGGTCAGGCCAATCCAGATCGTGGCATGCAGGCCAAATTCCCAATGCAGGCTGTCCACCCCGCGCCCAACCAGCGTGTCAAAGATCTGGTACAGCGTCAGGCTGAGCGTCATGCCGCCCACCGACAGGATCGCGCTTTCGACAAAGACCTTGGAGCGCGGGCGCTCGATCGGTTCCAGCAGCCAATAGGCTCCGATCAGCGCCAGAAGCGTGCCGCCATAGCCCGCCAGCATTTGCAGGATCGGAGCCGAGACCGCCCAGTCAAGACCGGGGTCAAAGACCAGCCGAACGCCCAAGGCGATGATCCCGGCCGAGATATAGCCGCCCATCAAGGGCAGATCAAAACGCCGATCCAGCGCCGCTGCGGCGGCGACGGTGGCAGCCAGCGCCAGGGTTAGCGCGGCGTCAAACAGAACCACCGACAGGGCAAAAGCCAGGCAGGCCAGTGCAGAGATCGCGGCGATGGCAGGGCGGGTCTTATCCTTGGCGTCCGCGGCTGCGTAGCACGTGGCAAGCCAGGTCATCAGCGCCGCCAAAGCCAGCGCGTGAAAGGCCCAGGGCCAGGCTCCGATCAGGCTGACCGGTCGCCAGCTCAGCTCAAGCGCCAGCCCGGCCAAGGGCGGCACCAGCACCGCGCCCCCGGCCCAGAACCCGTTGAATTCCGGGGCACGCAGGCTGTGCCAGGCCGCGCCGATCCCGACCAGGGTGGCGGCACACAGGATCAGGCTGATATCCCAAAGCATCCGGACCTCGGTCTGCCCCTCTTGCGCGGCAAGCGTGGCGTTCATGGCAATGCGCACCGCCGCGCCTGCATCGGGCAGGGCGATCAGCACCAGCAGAGCCAGCGCGGAAAACAGCGCGTGATCCTGCAGGGCCGGGGCGGGCTTGGCCCAATAGGTAAAGAGCAGGGTCAGACCGGATAGCAGCGATAGGGAAATCCAGAAATGCAGGGCGCTTTGCGAGGCGGTCAACACCAGCATCACGCAGGCAAATAGCAGGGTGGGCAAAGACAGGCGCGCCGGGAAAATCGGCCAGCTGCGCCCTTTGACCCGCAGGACCGACTGGGTGATCGCCTCGATGGTGTTGGGGCCTTGATGGTCTGGCACCAGCGCGCGCGCCGGGATCAGCACCGCGAGCACGACCAGCCCGGCGACATAGGCGGCAAAAGCGGCAACACTGCCATCACTGGGCAGCAGCAACGCCAGGGTCAGGCCCGACGCCGCTCCGCCAATCAGCGCCAGCGCACTGATCCAGGCCCAGCGGCGCAAGCTGTCAATGCCAAGACCAAGCGCCGTGAGCAGGGCAAAATAGGCATAAAGCCATTCCGGCGTGTCGCTTTGCCCGCCGACAAGGAAGGGCGCGGCGAACCCTCCAATCAGCCCGATTGCGGCCAAAAGCGCGCCATGCATCCAGCCCAGAACCAGCCCCAACAGCGTGATGGCAAAGAGCGCGGCAAAGGCCGGGCCGGGGGCGATGAGATCGTAGAGCAGCCGCGCCGACAGGATCGCGCCCATCAGCGAAACCAACCCCGCGCCGCTGAGCACCGAGGGTAGATAGGCCGTGGCGCTGGCCGCATCATCGCCAAAGCGGCGGCGGATCCATTCGCCAGCCCCGATCAGCAGGAGGCCAAAACCCAGGGCGGCACCGATACGGGCGCGCGGGGTCAACAGCCCGGTTTCAATGCCATATTGCACAAGGAAGATGCCCGACAGGGCGAGCGAAAAGGCGGCGACCACATAGAACCAATTCTCGCGCAGCCAGGTGCCAAGCGCTTTGAACCGCTGAGAGTTGAACACCACCGATTGCGGTTCGGGCTTGGGCGGTTTGATCACGCGCGGGCCGTCCCAGACCGGTTGCGGTGCTTCGGTCTTGGCCTCGGCTTTGGGCGCGGGGCTGAGCGCGACGACATTTTCGGCTGCCAGCGCTTCGGGGCTGGGCTGTGCGGGGGCGATGGGGCGTTCAGGTGGGGTTTGCAAAGTCATCCGGTGGCGCAGTTCGGCCACAGATGCGCGCAACTCTTTGGTTTCACGGCGCAATGTCAGATGTGAGACGATCAGGGCGATCACGGCAATCGGCAAGGCCAGAACAGCAAGACCCAACAGAACAAACAAGGCTTCCATGAACGCGTTTCCCTTTTGCTGTCAAAAGGCTACCGCTTTGCGCCCCTGCTGAACAGGTGCGGGATACCCGACCTCACGGCGCGCGGCTCCAAATTCCATGCATGGAATTTGCAAATTCAGTCGACGGAATTTGGATCACCCAGCCGCGAGGGTCAGGTTTTTTCGGAGGAAAACAGCCCGCCGAGAGCCTGGCGGATCAGCCGGCGGACCGAGGGTTTTTCAGCAGTTGTAAACGGCAGGGGGCGGCAGACTTCGATGGCGGCCACGCCGACGCGGGCGGTGAGAGAGCCGTTGACCAGCCCTTCGCCAAAGCGGCGCGAGAGTTTGCCAAGCAGGCCACCACCCAGGATCGGCTCAAGCATATCATCCCCCACGGCCACGGCTCCGGTGGCGACCAGATGGGTCATCACCGCGCGGGTCAGCCGCCAGCTGCCCAAGGTGCCCGAACGCCCACCATAGATTTCGGCAATGCGGCGGATCATGCGCAGATTGGCGGTCAGCGCGGCAAAGACATCGGCCAGCGCCAGTGGCACCAGCGCGGTCACCGTGGCCACCTGACGCGCTGCCGCCTCGACCTCACGCTCGGCGGCCATGTCCAGCGGGGCGAGCAGCTCGGTTTCGGCCAGGCCCAGCAGGCCCGAGGCGTCAAAGATCTCGCCCTTGCGGTCTTGCAATCGGGCACGACCCCAACGGGTGTCATCGCGGCCGCGATAGAGGGTCAGCAATTGCTCGGTCACCCGGCGCGCGCCCTCAAGGTCTTCATCCGCCAGCGCGTTGTCAGCGGCGCGATGCAGCGAGTCTATGCGTGACAGGCGGTGAAAGGCGGCCAATTCCTTGATCGCGATCAGCGCACAGACCCCGACGAACAGCCCGATCAACCCGGTCACCGCCCAACCCAGCAGCGGATTGGCGGCGATCAAACCGGTGGCATAGTTCCACGCTGCAATCGAAATCACCGTGCCCAGCAAGGTCAGCAAGAGCCGCCAGAACCAGCGCGCCAGGGTCGAGGGCTGGCGGGCGGCCAGGGTGGCGACGGTGGTCATGGCCTGACCGCGTGGTGACAGATCCGTCGCTGTATCGGGCACTGGCGGGGCCTCAGCCGGTGAAGGGGCTGCAGTGCCTTGATCTTCCAACTCGATCAGAACCGGGCCTGACTTGCTGTCCTTGGGCGCGCTCATTGCGGCACCTCCTCGGAGTGATGGGATTGTGTGTTCAGGACGGGCCCAGCGGCAGGGGATTTGACGCCAAGCGCGTGCCATTCAAAGCGGATATCTGGCAGGCGCTCATCATTGGTGGAGCCATCGGTGCGCTCCACCTCGACAAAACCCTCGCGCTTGTAAAACCGCCGCGCGCCATGATTTGCGACAAAGGTCCAAAGCTCGAGCCGGGCATTGCAAGCTTTGGCGTGATTGAGCAGCGCCAGACCCACGCCATGGCCCTGCGCCGCCTGGGTCACAAAGAGCGAATGCACCATTTCCCCCTCGCGGGCGAGAAAGCCCAGAACCCGGTGTTCGGCGTCTTCGGCCACGGTGACCCAGCCGCGATCAATCAACATGCCCGCATGGGCCACGTCCTGCGCCGCCGTCCACAGCACCGGTTTCCAATCGCGCGCCTGAACCGCGTCTGTGATCATCGCACCAAGTTTGCCCGCATCGGTGGGTTTTGCCGGGCGCAGGAAAACGCCGCTCATAGCTTGTCCCCCAGCAGGAACTGCGCGGCGCGGTCGAGACGGATATGGGGCGGGCCGTCCCCGGGTTTGATGCTGAGCTGCGCGGGGGCGAAATTCATGATCTTGTAATCCTGTTCCAGCCAGCCCGTCGCCCCGTCGCGGGCTGGGCCTAGCAGATGGCTGGGGTCTTCGGGCAGGTTGCCGGGGAAAAACGCCGCCTGTTTGCCGGTCTCAAGCAAAGTGCCGCGCACGCAATCCAGCTCTTTGCCGCCATGGGTGATGGTCTGCTCGGTCGTGGCCCGCAAGGAGGCCAGCGCCAGCGCCTGTGTTTCGGCCCCGGCAAAGCGCGCGCGGTCACGCGCCTCGCGGGTCAGGGCCTCCATGATGGCGGTGAGGCGACCATGCTGGCTGTGATGCAGATGGTCGGATTTGGTGGCGGCAAAGAGGATCTTTTCCACCCGTTTGCCCAGCAAAAGCCGGGTGAGAAAGGCGTTGGCACCGGGGCGATAGGCGGTCAGGATATCGGCCATGGTCTGGCGCAGATCATCCAGCGCCCGTGGCCCGGCATGGATCGCGCCAAGCGCATCCACCAGCACAATCTGGCGATCAATCCGAGAAAAATGATCGCGAAAAAACGGTTTCACCACGCGGGATTTATAGGCCTCAAAGCGGCGCTCCATCTCGCGCCACAGTGATTTTCGCGGCACGGTGCCTTTGGGGGACAGGGGCGCAAAGGTCAGCACCGGTGAGCCAGCCAATTCGCCCGGAAGCAAAAAGCGACCGGGCAAGCAATCAGAGAAGCCAGCGGCGCGGGCGGTCTGCAGCGCCTTTGTATAGGCCTCGGCCAAGGCGCGGGCGCGGGTCTCGTCCAGCGGCTCTGTGCTGTCCTCGGCCTGAGCCATTTCAACAAATTCCGGGCCATCGGGGCGCAGGGCCATGCGGGTCAGCATCTCAGACGACCAATCCGCATAAGATTTGTCGAGCAAAGACAGATCCAGCAGCCATTCGCCGGGGTAATCGACGATATCCAGATGAATGGTACGCGGCCCCTGAAAGCCCGACAACATGCCGCTCGGCTGCACCTTGAGCGACAGGCGCAGCTCGGACACAGCGCGGGTCGAGTCTGGCCAGTGGGGCGTGCGCGAGGTCAGCGCGCCAAGGTGGTTTTCATAGTCAAAGCGCGGGATCGTGTCATCGGGTTGCGGTTGCAGATAGGCCGACAGGATGCGGCCCTCGTTTTGGGCAACCAGCTGCGACATGCGTCCGCGATCCAGCAGATTGGCCACAAGCGAGGTGATGAACACGGTCTTGCCCGCCCGCGCCAACCCGGTGACGCCCAGGCGAATGGTCGTATCGGTAAAGGGCGAGGTCAGGGTCTCGGTCACATCGCTGACAGAGCGGGTCAATGTGTCTGTTAATGCGCCGATAACCATTTAAGTTGCCCAAGTCTATTTGTTCATCGGCAACTTAGTCATCCCGGACCGGAACCACCAGAGGGGAGGGCAGGGGGAATTTTCGCGATTGGGGAGGCCCTGACCTTTGGAGGGGCAGGGCTTTGAGGCTAGTCACATGGAACTGATACGCGACATAGACAATTTGTAACCACACAGGTTCGCGCCCGGCACCGTGGGTGGGCGCTTCTATCCTTGGCAGCCGAGTGGTGGCATCGGATGACTGTGCATCTCGTTGAAACGTTAAGACGAATTCGCGCCCGCCCTGGGGGCGGGGTCGGGCGCGCCCCGGATCGCAAGCGATCTGGGGCGTTATCTCGATGATGAGAATTTCCTTTCCAGACCCTATGCAGACAGGTTCCACAGCGTCAGACCGGCAAAGCCGACGATCGGCATCAGTGTCATCAGCATGGAAACCGCCCGCGCATTGCCCCATCCGCGCACGCGGATGATATAGTAATGCAACAGCCGCCCCGCGACGATCACCAGCCCGCCGGTGATGATCCAGCGCGCGGGCGTGCCCGAAGTTTCCGCCGCCGCCATGGTGATCAACGCCATGGGGATGTTTTCGCAGAAATTGGCATGGGCACGTTGGTTGCGGCGCAGGTTCAGGTCACCTTCGTCATAGAAATGGACCTGATTGGGCACCCGGGCCGCCCCAACCAGCATGGTGATCACCACATGCATCAGCGCGAATCCAGCGACAAAATAGAGCGTTATCAAGGGCGTCATGCTGCGTTCCGCTTCCAGATTGCCAGCACGGCGCCGCCCGGATCGCGCAGGAAGGTGGCCGTGCCTGCCGGTCCTTCCAGCGCCTCGGCCAGGATGTCAGCACCGTTATCACGGGCCTTTTGGGTTTCGGCGCTCAGATCCTGGACCTCGATATAAGGCACCCAGCCGCTGACGCCCTCCATCGCGTCACACGTGGCGGCAAAGGGCATCTCGCCTCCATTGGTGAGAAAGGTCATCGGCCCGATATCCTGCGTGGTCCAGCCAAAAGTTTGCGCCAGAAAATCGGTGGTTTTGCCGCGGGCGGGGCCGATATTGTCGAACCAGACAAAGGGGGAAGTCATCTTGTTTCTCCTGTTGGAATATTGCTTGCAAATTGCAAGTGAGATGCTTGCGCGATTCACTTTTGATTTGCAAGCAAAGTTTTTAGCGCTAAGTCAGGCTCATGACAAAAGCTGACACTGCCGGGTCTGCTGGCCCCTCAAAACCCAAAGGCTGGAACAAAGAATGGAACGGTTGCCCGGTGCGCTACGCGGCGGGGGTGTTTGGCGATAAGTGGAGCTTTGTGCTGCTGCGCGACGTGCTGTTGCACGGCAAGCGTTATTATGGCGAATTTCAACGCTCAGAAGAGCGGATCTCGACCAATATTCTGGCCAATCGTCTGGCGCATCTGGTCGAGACCGGGATGCTGACCCGGCATATCGACAGCACCTCGCGCAATAAGGTGTTTTACCGCCCCACCGCCAAATCCCGCGCGCTGATTCCAGCCTTTTTGGGGGTCATGGTCTGGTCGACGGAATATGACAGCTGCACCGAGGCCCCCGACAGCTTTGCCAAGGCGTTTCGCAGTGACCCCAAAGGCACAATTGCCTGGTATGAGGCGGAAATCGACAAGGTGGATGCGGCTTTGCCTGATCCAGAGCCTTGATGTCCTGCGCTGTGGGCGCAGATTACAGGCATGAGTATTTTTGATCTGACTATTTTCAAGCGAAATCCGGGCTATGGCCGTTTGCTGGCCGCCTCGTCTATTACCAATCTGGGCGACGGGGTGTCGGCGCTGGCCTTTCCCTGGCTGGCCACCCTGATCACCCGTGACCCACTGCTGATCGCCATGGTGGGCGCGGCGGTGCGCCTGCCTTGGCTGCTATTTTCCATCCCCGCCGGGGTGATCACCGACCGCCATGACCGCAAACGGTTGATTGTCGGCAGTGATACGGTGCGCTTTGTCCTGACTCTGGCGGTGGTCGCGCTGATCCTGTCGGTGGTTGAGTTTCCTCCGGCGCGTGAGGGGCTGTATATTGCGGGCCTTACCGGCTTGGGCTTTGCTTTGGGGCTGGCCGAGGTGCTGCGGGACAATGCGGCGCAAACCCTGCTGCCGTCGATTGTGCAAAAGGACGATCTGGAGGCGGCCAATGGCACTCTCTGGACCGTCGAGAACATCATGGGCCATTTCATTGGCCCGCCTTTGGCCGGGGTGCTGATCGCGCTGGCCTTGCCTTTGCCCTTTCTGCTGGATGCGGTGAGCTTTGCCATCGCGGCGCTTTTGGTGGCGGGCATCGCCATCAAGCCCCGCGCTGCCCGCCCGTTGCGCAAGCCAAGGGATGAGATGCGCGAGGCCTGGGCCTGGATGCGCGCGCATCCGGTGATCTTGCGGCTGGCGGTGATGCTGGGGCTGCTCAATGGGCTGTCGATCATGGGCATGACGCTGATCATTCTGGTCAGCCAAGAGATATTGCAACTGGACGCGTTCTGGCACGGGGTGCTGATGACCTCCGCCGCGGCCGGGGGCGTGGCGGGGGGCGTCTTTGGCCCGCGCCTGATCAAGCGGATCGGGCAGGAACGCGCGGTCTGGCTGGCGCTGGCCCTGTTTCCGCTGCCGATGCTGGCGATTGCGGTGACATCCTCGGTCTGGGTTGTGGCGGTGGCTTTGTTTGTAGAAAGCGTCGCGGCGCTGGTCTGGAACATTGTCACGGTCAGCTATCGGCAACGGGTGATCCCGGACGAGCTGCTGGGCCGTGTGAACAGCGTCTATCGCTTTTTCGGCTGGGGCGGCATTCCGATTGGCGCGCTGTTGGGAGGATTGCTGGTCTCGCTGTTCGAAACCGGGCTGGGGCGCGAGCTGGCCTTGCGCCTGCCTTATCTTTTGGCGGCGGCGGGCATGGCCGGTCTGGCGCTATATGGCTGGCGAAAACTGCGGATTTCCTGACTGGATTTGAGCGCCGGGCCATGTGAGTTTTGGCGCTAGATAACGGGGGACGCAGATGAGTTTGACCCGAGGACAATTGATTGCGCTGGCCACGGCCCCTTTGCTGATCGGGTTCGCCCTGCGTCTGCCACTGGCCGTACTGCCCGATGCCGAGGCCAGCGCGGTGTCCGAGCATGTTCTGGTTGGCAGTCGCGCCGAGAATGCCCTGCATTTTGCCACGCAGAACCGGTTTGATTTACGCAGCTATCAAGACGGCAAATGGCAGGCCGAGACTGGCGCGCGCAGCTATCCCAACCCCGCTGTGGCCGAGGCGCTGGTGAGCAGTGCCGCCTGCGCGGATGCCGATTGCCAGTTTTTCTGGGCGGAAAGGGCCGATTATGACGGGTTGGTCGCGCAGGCTGTGGGGCGCAGCTATCGCTATTTATGGGCTGAGGCCGAGGGCAAGGTGGTTGCACTGATCGAGGATCATAAACTCTGGTGAGGCACTTGCTCTGAGTGGCCGCATCGCGCTATGGCGCGGACATGCCCAGATATGCTCTTCTTGTTGAATATGATGGCCGCCCCTTTGCCGGGTGGCAGCGCCAAGCGGATCAACCCTCGGTTCAGGGGGCGATTGAGGCGGCCTTGGCACGTCTTGAACCGCGCGAGCACACCATCGCCGCCGCCGGGCGCACCGATGCCGGGGTGCATGGGCGCGGGCAGGTGGCCCATTGCGACATGGACAAGGAGTGGGATCCGTTCCGGCTGGGCGAGGCGCTGAACTATCATTTGAAACCCGCCCCGGTGGCGATCCGCGCCTGTGCGGCGGTGGATGATGAATGGCATGCGCGGTTTTCAGCGGTCGAGCGGCGCTATCTGTTCCGCCTGCTGACCCGCCGCGCGCCCTGCACGCTAGAGGCCGGGCAAGTCTGGCGGGTCAATCATGAATTGGACGTCGAGGCGATGCGCGAAGGGGGCAAGCATCTGATCGGGTTGCATGATTTTACAACGTTTCGCAGCGTGATGTGTCAGTCGAAATCGCCGGTCAAGACTTTGGATGAGATCAAGATCGACCTTGTGGACGGGCTGGCTGGGCCTGAGATCCAGTTCCGCCTGCGCGCCCGCAGCTTTTTGCACAACCAAGTGCGCAGCATTGTCGGTTCCTTGGAACGCGTTGGGGCAGGGGCCTGGGAGCCGATCCGCATGAAAGAGGCGCTTGAGGCCTGCGACCGCTCTGCCTGCGGCCCGGTCTGTCCGGGGGATGGGCTGTACCTGACCGGAGTGGGCTATCCGGATGATCCGTTTGCAGGGATGTGATTTAGCATGGGGCCGAACGTAGCTCTTTTGATGGTTACCGCCCGGCTTTAGGCCGGGCAGCCCCCGACCGCCCCCACGGGCGGGGGCTTCACCCCCACCCGCGGTCGGGGGCTGCCCTTTGCGATTTTCTTCCATGCTGCGGGACGGCGATGCCGCGGCCCACGCACTTCTACCCGCCATCAGCCAAAGCGCTGGGCGGGTGGTCTCGTTCAATTCTCTAAGCCGTAAGGAAAACGGCGGCCGCCGAATGCGGATCGATTGCAGACCTTGCCAGGGCCTGCCCCTAGGGCGGGTTTCCCCGCCGCATTACAAGAATCGCGATTCCCGTGTTGCGGGATGATCCTGTTTTCGTGGAACCGGCATCGGTTTTGCCGCAGCCGGGTGAGCAAACCCTTACAGCACCGAACGCTGCCTTGGGGCGCCGCGCCCTACGCGCCGCCCCTAAGCAAAACCAAGAAAACCGCAATTTTGCCTTGGCGAGGCTCACTTCCTGACGAAAAGATGGGGCAAATAACCCCGGTGGTCAGCGGTATGAGGATGTCTTGATGCGCAATTTTCTGAACGCGATCTTTGGAGCTGAGAGCATTCGCAAAAGATCCAAGGCGCAAGGCGGCACGCAAGGGACCGGCGACGGGGCCAAACGCTTTGCCGGGCCGCATTCCAAAACGGCCAAGGGCACATCAGATCCGCGCCCTGCGCAATCCGGTGCAGACGTGGCTGAGGCGTTTCTGGCGCGCGCTGGCAATGAAAGCCGCGCCAAGGAAATCCCCGCCTGGGCTTTGCTCTTGCACTCGCCCTTTGATCCGCCCGAAAATCCCCAGTCCTGGATCGGTGGCGTGCCCAAGGCCCCCCCAGGTTTCGACTGGCCCCGCCATCCCGATGGAACGCGCCAGCATTTCCTGGCCCAGATTGACCTTGCAGCTTTGGGGGAGGGCGCTGGGTTGCCCAAATCGGGCGCTTTGCTGATCTTTCTGGCCTATTCCTGGTCGGATAATGCGCCAGATCACGGATATTGCTGCAAAATCCTGTCCGAGGAAGAGATGCAAGTCGCCGTGGAACAACCGATCCCAGATGATCTAGCGCCGCTGGATGAGCGCATGGCGTTCTTTACTGCCGCGCCTTGCTTTCCAAAACGGGGCGTGGATCTGGTTGCCTTTCTGGATGACGGACAGCGCCCGCCCAAGGGCGTGCCCTATGCGATGAACAAACCCGATCAATGGCTGCGAAATTGGGGGCTGGCCGCCGAGGAAGCGGCGGAAACCATGCGCCATTTCGATTCCTATCTGCGCGGATGGCTGGGCGCAGGCGGCAAGCTGAAGCTTGATGAGTTGCAAGACCGCATGACCAAGATGCCGCAAATTGGGGCCTATCGCACCCAATTTGACGAGGCTCTGGCCTTTCGCGATCACGGCCCGGAGCTGCTTGAGGCGCTGGCGGCCTGGCGGGATCATGCGGCAGCGCAACCGCCCCTAGCCCCCGTGGACCCCGAAGCCCTGCGCGCCCATTTCGTGCAACGGGCAGGTTTCGCCAGCAATCTGAAACCCAGTTCGGATGAGGTCTTCGGGCAAAACCTGCGATCCTGCTTGCTCGAAGGGTCCCATCTGGCGCTGTGGGAGGGGATCGATCACATGGTTTCAGACCCAGAGAAACTTGGGCAGATCAATGAAATCTATCGCGATTTTGCCGAAACCTATGCCACCGGTTGGCGCAATCACCGCCTGTTCGGGATCGAACCGGAATTTCCCAACAACAGCGAAGACAGGCGCGGACAAGACAGCGTCATCAGCATCGCCAGTGACGCCTTGCTTGGCACGCAATGCGAACATTTCTACGGCGTCTCGATCTGGTGCCGCAGCGAAGACATCGCCCAAGGCGCGCTGGGCAGCGGCCAGGTGATCCGCCATTGCGCCGTATAAGGGGGCAGCGGGCCAGCAACGCCCACCGCCACGCAAATTGCGCAGCCCAATCACACAATTTCGCTTGCTTTTACCCGCGCGCGTCCCTAAACGGCTGCGCATGATGATCAAAGCGACCCTCCGACGAGCCTGAGCTCCTCTCCCAGCGTGCCTTTCTGGGCGCGCAGCATCGCTTTGCGTCTTCTCACTCTCATCTCAACTTGACAGGCCCTTGCGCCCTTGCCACCAATCGGGCTTCTCCACGTGGCATTTGCAGGCCTCAGACTAAGGACAAGGACATGATCTCTTCCGTCTTGCCGACCTATAACCGCGCCCCTTTGCAATTCAACAAGGGTGAAGGCAGCTGGCTATATACCGAGGACGGGCGACGTCTGTTGGATCTGGGCTCGGGCATTGCGGTGAATGTGCTGGGGCATGCGCATCCGGCGCTGGTCGCCGCGCTGACCCATCAGGCGCAAAATCTGTGGCATGTCTCCAACCTCTATGACATCCCGCAACAGCAGGCGCTGGCGGATAAGCTGGTCGATCACAGCTTTGCCGATACGGTGTTCTTTACCAATTCCGGCACCGAAGCCTGTGAATTGGCGGTCAAGATGGCGCGCAAATACTGGCATGACAAAGGTCAGCCTGAGAAAACCGACATCATCACCTTTGGCGGTGCGTTTCATGGCCGGTCTTCTGCGGCGATTGCGGCGGTGAACACGCCCAAAATGGTCGAAGGCTTTGGCCCGCTGCTGCCCGGTTTTGCCCAGGTGCCCTGGCGCGATTGGGAGGCGCTGAACGAAACCATCACCGAAACCACCGGCGCGATCATGATCGAACCAGTGCAGGGCGAGGGCGGGATCAACGCGCTGCCCGATGCCGAGCTCAAGGCGCTGCGCGCGCTTTGCGACGACAAGGGCATCCTGCTGGTGCTGGATGAGGTGCAATGTGGCGTCGGCCGCACGGGCAAGCTCTTTGCCCATGAATGGGCCGGGATCACACCGGATATCATGATGGTGGCCAAGGGGATCGGCGGCGGCTTCCCGCTGGGCGCGGTTCTGGCCACCGAAGAGGCGGCCTCGGGCATGGTTGCGGGCACCCATGGCTCCACCTATGGCGGCAACCCGCTGGGCTGCGCCGTGGGCAAGGCCGTGCTGGACATCGTCGCCGAACCGGCCTTCCTCGACGAGGTCAACGCCAAGGCAGGCCTCTTGCGTCAAAAGCTCGAAGGGCTGGTGGCCAGCCATCCCGACATCTTTGAAGAGGTGCGTGGATCGGGCCTGATGCTGGGCCTGCGCTGCAAGGTCCCTGCAGGCGATGTGGTCCAGGCGGGCTATGATCAGGACGTGATCACCGTGCCCGCCGCCGATAACGTGATCCGCCTGCTGCCCGCGCTCAACATCACATCCGAGGATATCGACGCCGCCTTTGCCCGCCTCGATGCTGCGGCGACCTCTCTCGAAACGGAACACGCCTAAGGTTTCTTTGGGCCTCAAATATCCCGGGGAGTCCCGCGCCCGGCGCGGGGCGGGGCAGCGCCCCACTCCCCCCTTACCAAAAAGCAAAACCGATGAACCATTTCCTCGACATTCACAAAACTGAAAAAGCTGACCTGCGTTCGATCATTGATCAAGCGGGTGCAATGAAACAGGCCCGCCTGGGCCGCCCCAAGGCCATGCCCGATGATGACACCCCGCTGGACGGGCGCATGGTGGCGCTGATCTTTGAAAAACCCTCAACCCGGACCCGCGTGTCCTTTGACGTGGGCGTGCGCCAGATGGGCGGTCAGACCATGGTCCTGTCGGGCAATGACATGCAGCTTGGCCATGGCGAAACCATCGCCGATACCGCCCGCGTGCTCAGCCGCTATGTGGATATGATCATGATCCGCACCTTTGACGAGGCGGTGCTCGAGGAAATGGCGGAATATGCCTCGGTCCCGGTGATCAACGGTCTCACCGACCGCACCCATCCCTGCCAGATCATGGCCGATATTCTGACCTTTGAGGAACATCGCGGTTCGATCAAAGGCAAAAAGGTCGTCTGGTGTGGCGATGGCAACAATGTCTGCGCGTCCTTCCTGCATGCGGCGGGGCAATTCGGTTTTGACCTGACCTTTACCGGCCCGGTGCAGTTGGATCCGGAAATGGAATTTGTCGGCTTTGCCCGCAACGAAGGCTCGAGCATCACCATCGAACGGGACCCGTTCAAAGCGGTTGAGGGCGCGGATCTGATCGTCGCCGACACCTGGGTGTCTATGCATGACGCGCAATCGGCCAAGGAACGCCGCCACAATATGCTGCGCCCCTTCCAGGTGAACAAACGCCTGATGGAGGCCGCCAAGCCCGACGCGCTCTTTATGCATTGCCTGCCCGCCCATCGCGAGGAGGAGGTGACATCCGAAGTCATGGATGGCCCGAACTCGGTGATCTGGGACGAGGCCGAAAACCGCCTGCACGCGCAAAAGGCGGTGATGCGCTGGTGTCTCGAGGTTTGATCCAAACGGGCGCGACGCCCAAATTCCGTGCACGGAATTTGCAAAATCCTTGCAAGGATTTTGGTGCGCCCTACTTCTCAGTTTGAGAGCAGTTTCGGAGTTTAGAGCATGGGACAGAGCGCGCTTTTATTGATCGATCTTCAGGAAGAAATGAACAACCGCATCGCCGCCGGGCGCTCGGTTGTTTATCCTGATTTTGCCACGCAGGTTGCCGATTTGACCGCCGCGTTTCGGGCAAAATCCTTGCCGGTGCTGCATGTGCTACATCACGAGGAAAGCGCGCCGGATATTCCCTTTCGCCGAGATCAACCCGGCGGGCAGCCCATGGCATGCGCTGAGCCCCATGAGGGCGAAGCGGTGTTCTGGAAGCCGGGGTCATCCGGCTTTATCGGCACCGGGCTTGAACAGCATCTTCGCGACCATAATATCACCGATCTTGTGGTCGCAGGCGGCGTAGCGGCGTTTTGCGTGGCCTCAACCGTGCGCCAAGCGGCCAATCTTGGCTTTCGCGTGACCGTCGCCGAAGACGCGCTGATCGCCTTTCCCCTGCCGGATCGCGACGGCACAGACATTGCGCCAGAGGTGGCTTTGAAGGTCACTCTGGCCACTTTGGCGGCGGATTTCGCCAAGGTTGCGACAACCTCTGACGTGATCGCTGCGCTCTAAAACACCACGCGGGCAAACCAGGCGATCATCACCAGCCAGAACAGCGGCACAAAGATCAACACCGCGGCCCAGATCAGTGGTTGCGCCGGGTGGCGCAGGCGCGGGCGGCGGGCGATATGGGTTCCGTATTGATAAGGGGCCATGGCATAGCGCAATGGCGGGAGGCCGGGTTTGGCAGTCGTATTTGTCATGATGGCACCAGTGTTCCTGCAGAAGGGCAGAGGCCATTCTGGGCCTCGCCACGAGTCATCTTTGCAGGCTCCAAACTAGGTCATCAGGGTTAACGATCCGCTACTTGCCCCGTGGTTTCGCGCGCAGTGTCGGGTCCGCCTGGGTGGGGTCCTCGGGCCAGGGATGTTTGGGGTAGCGGGCGCGCATATCCTTGCGCACATCCGCATAGGACCCGGCCCAAAACCCTGGCAGATCCATGGTCGTCTGCACCGGGCGGCGGGCCGGGGAGAGCAGGGTCACGCGCAGCGGCGTCTTGCCCACATGAGGATGGGTGGTCTGGCCAAACAACTCTTGCAGGCGCAGCTGAATTTCCGGGTGCTCACCGGAATAATCAATCGGAATGTCGTGGCCCAGAGGGGTGGTGAACTTGCCCGGGATCGCCGCATCCAGCGCCTGCATCTGGCCCCAATCCAGGCGCGCGCGCAGGGCGGGAAGCAGGTCAAACCGCTTCCAATCCTCGGCGGTTTTCACGCCGCCAAGATAGGGCAGCAGCCAGGTGTCGATCTCTGCCATCAATGTGTCGAGCGTCATATCCGGCAGGTCGTGACCGCTGTCTCGGGCCAGGGCGACGCGGGCGCAAAAGCGCTTTGCCGCGTCTGACAGGGTGATGCCCAGGTCACGCACCCCGTCCAGCATGGCGCTGGCAATGGCCTCGTCCGGGGCGTCTTTCCAGATGCGATCTTCGAGCGCAATGGCGCGGAACATCTCCTGACGACGCGAGATCACGCGGCGTTCACGCTTGCTCCAAGAACAGGTTTCAACCCATTGAATTTGATCAGAGAACAGCGCGCGCAACTCGCTTTGAGAAATCGCGATTGCTTGTCGAATACGCGCCTCGCGCGGGTTGCCATCGGTATCGGTGACCACGATCAAACGCTGCCCGGCCAGCGGGTCGCCATCCTCCATGATCGCGCCTTTGCCGCCGGAAAGTTGAAATCTTGGCACATCTCCCTTGCGGCGCAGCCCAATGCGGTCGGGATAGGCCAAAGCCGCCATTTCTGACGCATTAACAGAATGTTGAGGAGTGTTGTTTACAAGTTGTTTTAATCTTTTGCTTTCCATTTTGACGCGCTCATAGCTGGCGCGGTGGATCTGGAAAGGTCGTGAATCTACAAATCTGCGGCGCTCCTGAAGCGCTTCGAGGCGCAGCGCCAAATCTGTGGGTGCTCCTGTGATAATGTCGCGATCAGACAAGATTGCGGCCAAATTCGCCGCTTGGTCCCCTGAAATTGTCAGCATATGTGCGATGCGCGGATGCAAGGGGAGCTTGGCAACCTTGCGACCATGCTCTGTGATGCGATTGTCTTTGTCCAAACAGGTCAGCATTTGCAGCAAAGCGCAGGATTCCGCGTAAGTTCCCTCTGGTGGGGCTGTGAGGAACGGCAACTGATCGGGAGATGCGCCCCAAATCGCCAGCTCCAGCGCCAGGCCAGCCAGATCCGCAGCCTCAATTTCCCCCGGAGGATAAGCACTTAGCGAGCCTTCTTCACCTTTGGTCCAGAGCTTGTACGCCACGCCCGGCGCGACGCGCCCGGCGCGACCGGCGCGCTGGGTGGCTTCGGCGCGGGTGACTTTTTCGGTCACCAGCCGCGACATGCCCGATCCGGGATCAAAGCGCGCGCGTCGCGCCTTGCCGCCATCCACCACGACGCGGATGTCTTCGATGGTCAGGGAGGTTTCGGCGATGGAGGTTGCCAGCACCAGCTTGCGCCCGGAGGTTTCAGGGCGGATGGCGGCGCGTTGCGCGCTGAGTTCCATCGCGCCAAAGAGCGGGCGCAGGTGAACATCCGCGGGAAGGTTGCTTTTCAACAAAGCTTCGACACGGCGGATTTCGCCTTCACCGGGAAGGAAGGCCAGCAGCCCACCCTCGGTCTCGGCCAGAGCGGTTTGGATGAGATCGGCCATGGCCTGTTCAAAGCGCGCACGCTTGGGCAGGGGCGTGGGCAGGTGGCGGGTCGTGACCGGGAAACTGCGCCCCTCGGAGGTGACGATGGGGGCGGACATGAGGTCGGCCACCGGGGCGGCATCCAGGGTCGCGGACATGGCCAATAGAATGAGATCGTCGCGCAGCGCCTCGGCGATCTCAAGGCAGAGCGCCAGGCCGAGATCGGCATTCAAAGAGCGTTCGTGAAATTCGTCAAAGATCACCGCGCCGATGCCCGACAGCTCGGGATCGGATTGGATCATCCGGGTCAGGATGCCTTCGGTGACAACCTCGATCCGGGTGTTTTTGCTGGTCTTGTTTTCGCCGCGCATCCGGTAGCCGACGGTCTGTCCGGGGCCTTCGCCGAAATGTTCTGCGAGCCGGGTCGCGGCGGCGCGAGCAGCGAGGCGGCGGGGTTCCAGCATCAGGATCTTGCCCCGGGTCAGCCCGGCCTCAAACAGCGCGATGGGCACGCGCGTCGTCTTACCCGCCCCCGGCGGCGCCTGCAGCACGGCGCGCCCCTTGTCGCGCAAAGCAGCGATGAGGTCGGGCAGGGCGTCGTCAATAGGGAGAGGGGTAGGCTGGGGCATAGCGGGCTTATGGGAGAGTTTGCGCGTTTTGGGAAGGGGGAGGAGGGGGCTGTCTGCCCCCTCTTGGCCCTCTCGATTTACGCTTAGCAAAATAAGGACCTGCAACCGGGCTTTGAGGCAGCGTTTGTTTGCATATCGCGTTCGAAGGCCGGTTGCGGGCCCTTTTTGCGCAATGCGAGCTGCGGCCAATTCACCCCCGAGGATATTTTTGGCCCAAAGAAGACAGGGCGGGCTGGACTTTTGCAGGCGGGGTTGGAACAAAACCGCCATGGATACGGACGATCTTTCGACACGAATACTGGCAGGCGAGCGGCGCGCGCTTGCGCGGGCGATCACCTTGGTGGAGAGCGGGCGGGCGGATCATCGCGCGCAAAGCCTTGAGCTGCTGGAAAAGCTGCGCGGGCATGAGCGCGCTGCGATGCGCATCGGTCTGTCGGGTACACCGGGGGTGGGCAAATCCACCTTTATCGAGGCTTTTGGCATGATGCTGACCGGCCTGGGGCTGCGCGTGGCGGTGCTGGCGGTGGATCCAAGCTCGGCGCGCTCGGGGGGCTCGATCCTGGGGGATAAGACGCGGATGGAGCGGCTGAGCCGTGATCGCAACGCTTTTATCCGCCCCAGCCCGAGCCAGAGCCAGCTGGGTGGCGTGGCCCGACGGACGCGTGAGGCGATTGATCTTTGCGAGGCCTCCGGGTTTGACGTGATCCTTATTGAGACCGTCGGGGTTGGCCAATCCGAGACCATGGTTGCGGAAATGTCTGATCTGTTCCTGTTGCTGCTCGCCCCGGCGGGCGGGGATGAGCTGCAGGGGGTCAAACGCGGCATTATGGAGATGGCCGACATCCTGCTGATCAACAAGGCGGATGGTGATCTCAAAGCGACCGCGACGCGCACCTGTGCGGATTATGCCGGGGCGCTGCGCCTGCTGCGCAAACGCCCACAGGATCCCGAAGGCTATCCCAAGGCGCTGACGGTTTCGGCGGTTGAGGAAAACGGGCTGGATACGGCCTGGGAGGCGATGTGCGAGTTGAATGACTGGCGCCGGGCCAATGGGCATTTTGACGCCCGCCGGGCCGCCCAGGCGCGTCATTGGTTTGAGGCCGAAGTGCGCGAACGCCTGTTGGAACGGCTGACCCGCGACCCGGTGCGCGGGGTCATGGGAGAGCTGGCAGCCCAGGTGGAAAATGGCGCTTTGACCCCTTCGGCGGCGGCGCAGGTTTTGCTTGAGGGCGCTCTTTCTGCCGAATAGGCAAGAATGGGCGCAGGATGGCCTTGACGCGGGGGGGCTGTGAGTCTATGCCACCCCGACCAGATTCCGGGTGCTACTCGGGCCTTTGCGAAAAGGGAATCACGTGGGCAGGACCCCGGATCCTGAGAAGCCAAGGACCGAACGGCACCCTTTGACATTGGCAAGGCCGCATCCTTGCCCGAAACGATGAGGATGAACCCATGTCGCGCGTATGCGAATTGACCGGTAAGGGCCCGATGTCGGGCAACAACGTAAGCCACGCCAACAACAAGACCAAGCGTCGCTTTTTGCCGAACCTGAATGATGTGACCCTGCAGTCCGAGACTTTGGGCCGTGGCATCAAGTTCCGCATTTCTGCCCACGCTCTGCGCTCTGTTGATCACCGCGGTGGTCTGGACAAGTACCTGGCGAAAGCCAAGGACACCGAACTGTCCGCACACGCGCTGAAAGTGAAAAAAGAGATCGCCAAGGCGCAAGCTGCCGAGGCGTGATCCGCGGGCCATATGGCCTGAGTGATAGAAAACCCCTACCGCGTGGCGGTGGGGGTTTTTCTTTGTGTTCTATTGTTCTTGGCGGACGCGCTCACCAAAGATGCTGACCGAGGTAATCTGGTTGTCGGCCAAAAGGTCCAACAGCGAAGTGAAAGCTGTGACCGGTGCGGTGCCAAAGTCGACGAAAACTGTATTGTCTTGCAAGATTACGGAGTGAATACTGGCGAGATAGGCCTCACCCGATGGCGTGTGAACGCCATCTATGTCCATCCAACGATCGAACCAGGGCTCAAAACCCGCGATCTTATGCGCTGGGATAGGGAGTTCGATGTTGATGTCGTCCCAACTGCTAGGAAACATTGTCACTGCGATAGTGTTGAACACATATGAACCTGGGCCACTATAATCGCTCTCCTCTGCAGCTATTTCCACGGCACTTGGACCGTCGGGATAGCTTTCAAGAAAATCTACCACATATAGGCGATTAAAGACGGTGCTGTCCTCAGAGAGTTCAAAGGCGACTTCTGCCACAACTTCGTTGGTGCTTTGGAGAAGCTCTTGATGGGCGGCTTCGTAACGCGTCATGTAATCGTTGCGTAACGCTTCGAGAAGACTGAGAAATTCCATTATTCATCCAAGAGCTCAAAAGTTCTTTGTCGCAACGCTAACAGGTCTGCCACCTTAGACAAGTGCCTCGGCAATGCGAATTTTCAAATACAGATATTAGATACTGCTTTTAACTCTCTTGAGCGGGAACTATGTTTGCCAACAATGAACGTGTTTCTGCGATCTCTCACCGCCTGTGTGATGGCGCTGATGCTCGCGCTGACCAGCCAGACCCTGGCGGTGGCGCAGGGGCAGGCGGCGGCTGTGGGCGAGTTGGAGATTTGCCACGGCTTTGGGGTTGTCAGCATTCCGGTGGATGCCGAAGGCAACCCGACCGGCCCGCCCATTGTCTGCCCGGATTTCGCGGCGGCACTGGCGTTGGAGGGGCAGGATGGCCCGTCTTTGGCGGCGCTGAACCCGGTTTGGAACACGGCTGATTTTGTCCCAGGAACTTATCGCAATTCAGGGCGCGCGCCCCGGCTGGCAAGCGCCCGCGATCCGCCCGTTTGGGGCTGAGCTGACACGGATGTGTTGGCCTGGCCAGAGATCACTCCAGGTCTGAGTGAATCTGGCCTGGGATCAAAGACGAAATCACCCTGTAAAATACTGTAAATCAAGGAAACCCTTGTTATGAAATTGAATGCTGTTCTGGCAGGCGCTGCGCTTGCCGTTTTTTCGACCGCGGCTTTTGCTGAGATCGCTGTTGTTGATCCTTACGCCCGCGCGGCGGGTAAATCGGCCAAGGCTGGCGCGGCCTTTATGGTGATTGAAAACACCGGCTCTGAAGATGATCGTTTGATTGGAGCGGCCTCTGACATCTCCAAGCGGGTTGAGTTGCACACCCATAAGGATATGGGCGAGGGCGTGATGAAGATGATGGAAGTCGAAGAGGGCTTTGTCATCCCGGCCGGTGGCAAGCATATGCTGAAGCGGGGCGGGGATCACGTGATGTTCATGGGGCTGAATGGCCCGATGGAGCAGGGGGCCACGGTCAAGGTGACCCTGACCTTTGAAAAGGCGGGTGAGGTTGTTGTCGATATTCCCGTGGATCTGGAGCGCAAGCCGATGACAGGCATGGGTGAGGGGCACGGGCACAAGCACGGTCACGATCACTAAGCCCTGATGAATTGAATGTTGGGGGGCGTGGGGAAACCTGTGCCCCCTTTTTTCTGCCCAGCCGTGGCACGCCGCCCACCCACCCACCCCGTCGCGCCACGGCTGGGGTTTTGACCTTGGCGGGAAAGCGCCCTATGCAGGGGCATGACCAGATCTATCCTCTTTGTGTGTCTCGGAAATATCTGCCGCTCCCCCTCGGCGGAGGCTGTGACACGGGCCAAGGCTTTGGCGCGTGATTTGCCGTTGGAGTTGGACAGCGCTGGGACCGGGGCGTGGCATGTGGGCGAACCGCCCTATGGGGCGATGCAGGTCTGTGCGGCTAAGCGGGGCTATGACCTTGCGCCGCTCAGGGCGCGTCAGGTGACGGCGCAGGATTTTGAGCGGTTTGATCTGATTGTCGCGATGGATGCGGACAATCTGAGGAACTTGCAAGATTTAGCGCCCAACTCGGCCCGGGCCAAGCTGGCCCTGTTCACGGATTTTGCGCCGCAAACCGGGGCCGACCATGTGCCCGACCCCTATTATACACGTGACTTTGACGGCACGCTTGATCTTGTTGAGATATGTGCCGACGCGCTGCTGGATCAGCTATAGATCGCCTTGGCTACCAGATAAGCCACGGGCAGGGCCAGTACGAACCCCGCCGCCGCCGCTGCCAGGATCGGCGTCAAAGTGCCATATCCGGCCGTGAGAACGGCAATGACCAGGGTTCCGGCCAGGGTGGTTGAAATCAAAGAATAGAGGATACTTGCCAGACGCAGCATGTCAGGTCTCCTGAGTTGAAATCCGCGCTTTTTATATTCTGGTTTTGGAATAATTTGATTGACCTAGATCAGGCCGCACCACTGGGCAGCCTGATTTTTGCGCGTCCTGTTGGCATATGGCAAAATTGACAGGCCGATTTTGTGTCAGGCTGCGCGGGTGTCGTGAGGTCTGACTTGAAGCGATGCGGGGAAATCCATTAAATTAAGGCGATTTCAGAATTCTAGGATTAGCTATGATGAAAAGCGCCTTATTAGGGGTATGCGGCCTGGTCATCACCGGGTGTGCTCCGTTTTTGGCCTTGGAAAAGGCCCAAAAGACCGACCTGCCCGAAGTGTCCTGCTTTACCCGCCCGCAAGGGGGATGTGTTTTTGATCACAACCCCTTACGCGTTGAGACCAAAGCGATCACCATTCAAAACCGCCCTTATAAATTCTTTCCGACTTCGGTGACATTGAACTTTGTCGATGCGCTGGGTCGGGATTGGCAGGCGCCTAAGGGGACGTTGACGGATGGGGCGTCGATTCCGGAGATTTTTACCGCCATTGTGGGCAAGCCGACCTCGCCGGAATATATCAACGCGGCCGCCGTGCATGATGCCTATTGCGGTATCGGCAATGAGTCCGGGCCGCGTTTTCACGATGGGCGTTGGGAGGATGTGCATCGCATGTTCTATGACGGGCTGATTGTGGGCGGCACGCCCGAGCTGCGGGCCAAGCTGATGTATGCCGCCGTCTGGCTGGGCGGCCCGCGTTGGGAGACCACGCGCATGTTGGATCGCGTGTCGGATGCGGACCTGCAAACCGCTATGAGGGCTACGAAAAATTACATTTCGGCCAATTCGCCAACCCTGCCTGAGCTGGACAGATATCTGCGCAAATGGGAGAACCATTTGCTGTTGGATACGCATGAGGAAGAGGTTCCGGAAGACAACGCCGCTGGCCCGATGGAGCCTTATGAGCCGACCTATCCCGATGATCCTTACGAGCCGACCTATCCCGATGATCCCTACGATCCGACCTATCCTAGCGAACCCAATGATCCGACTGATCCGGGGCTGACGTGACCTTAAGATGCGCCCCGATGGGGGGCGAGATCTGAGCGATTTCACAGCTTTGCCCGGTAGGGGTAAATCCAGCGCCCGGTGGTTTAACCCTCGGGCGTTTGCTTTTTCTTAAGGTGCAATCTGTCCGAAACAGGGTTTGTTTGGGGGAGATTGCCTGGGGCGTGCAACCGGGGTCCGAGGGGGCGTCTGGGGCCCCGGCTCAGGCAATCTGTCCGATTCTGGCTCTGTTTCGGACAGATTGGGGTGACGCGCAGAAAGGGTCGAGCATGGAACACGTCTATCGCCGGATTTCGATCTCACGTTTTCGTGAGAAGGCAGGGAAAGACCTGAAATGGGTGGAGCAGATTGGCGGGCATCTATGGCTGACCCGGCATGGCAAACATGTGGCGGCGGTGATCCCGTTTTATCAGCTCAAGATGCTGGAGGAGTTGCTGGGCCAGGTCGAGAGCCAAAAGGCGCAACGGCTGGAGCAGGAATATTCGCGCTGGCGGGCGGCGAAATCGGTGCAGGCGGCGGAAGAGCTGGCGCGGCTGAATTCCGGCAAGCTGGTCGGCGGCGAGGCGCGCTCGGGCGATATTCGGAAACGGGCGCAAAAGGGCGAAGACCCCTGGGACGACGACCCGGTGCTGATCACCACGCATCCCTGAAAGTATCATAAGCCGTTTGAGGTGGAGGGGAATGGGTAGCAGGCGTTAGAAAATTTGAAAAATGTGACAAAAATAACGCATTTATGAGCGAAACGATGCCGAAGTGCTTTGTTCTTGTGGCGATGAAACGTTGGGAGAAGAAAACTATGACATTCGAAACTCTTTGTGATTGCGGGGTAATTTTTCTCAACTCGTTGATATTAATTGAAAATTAATTGAGAGGTCGGAAGTTTTTGTGATTCGGTTAACTAAAACCTTGTCAACTAGTTGTTAGCTTTCACGTTATATGTGAAAACATGTCAACCGGTGGCGCTAGACAGTGTCATTGAAAAAACACAATCAGTTCTTAATTTTTAGTTATCTTGGCTCAAGCCGTTGGGAGTGATCATGACACAGAGTGCAACTACAAATAGGCTGCATTCGCTTCTGTTTGAAGAAGGAAGGCAGCTCGTGAACTTTAAGTTCTTTCCGGGCGACGATAGAGGTTTGTCTGCTTCTGAAATGTGTGAAGCGGCTGAAGCAGCTATTCGCTCTGCGCTTGCGAAGGGTTTGGTCGATAATGCGCCAGCAACAGGTAAACAAAAACAGATGATTTAATCTGGAAAAAGCGAAATTAGTTTGATAAGCCCGGGTACTGACCGGGCTTATTTTGTATAGGAAGCATAAATGTTGCGTGCATTGATTGAAAAATTCCAAGATTGTGTAATGCTTCCAATTGAAATAGACGAAATACGTGATGCGATTATTGAACTGGGTGTCCAAGACAAAATTATTTTTTCGGGCGAGGATTTGGATACCGGTGTTCTTAAGGGAGCCTTTTACCAGTGGTATGAGAGTTCTGGGATGTATGCTGAATCCACTTGGACTACGCTAATAGTGTATCCTGATGGCGAGCCCATTGAGATGCAAAGGGTAATATGCGCTAAAGAGCTAATTCACATTTGTGATAAGGCCATTGCTCGAACACATACCCCCGAACTTATTGATAAACTGGCCAAAAAAGTTCTCGGTCCGTTCGAGTCTCCAGATACTTCATCTGCAGACCTAATGGCCACGATTGACAAACTTGCGCAATACCAGGGGCTAGACTTGCTGTTGCCTAAAGCCGCGCGAGAAATTGCAAGAGATAAAATTTCTAAGGGGTTGCTTACTCCTTCTGATGTGGCAGAGGCCGCAGTAATGCCTCTGAGTCAAACTCTTCTGGTTCTCGATGAAAGTTGGGAAGATATCAGTTCATTTCTATGCACGATAAGTAATGGCCATTGATAGAACTTGAGAGTTTAAATCAACTCGTTTGAAGCAGTTGCGCATTTTTCGGTATTTGGAGTGAGGGCGTCAAAGTGAACTCACGCTGAATCGGTCAGTTGCGTGCGATTCATGCCAAGAGTAGAGAAGGTGCCGCCGCGCGGGGGCGCGACGTAGCGAATGCATGCCTTTGGCATGACGCCGGCGCGGTGGCCTAAAGGCCTTGATGCCGCACCGTGTTTTTCGCCGAGGGGACGAGGCGAGACTGGAGGTCATAAGCTCAAGAGCCTCACCGGGTGGGCTACGCAGAGTTTTGTGCCAAAACTCGCTTTCGCCCATGCGCGCTCGAAAAGGGCCGTCTAAGGGCTTGGTCCTTAGTCGTCCATTTTGAGCGCGGAAATAAACGCCTCTTGTGGGATATCCACCTTACCAAACTGGCGCATTTTCTTTTTACCGGCCTTCTGCTTTTCCAGCAGTTTCTTTTTCCGGGTCGCGTCGCCGCCGTAACATTTGGCCGTCACGTCTTTGCGCATCGCGCTCAAGGTCTCGCGCGCGATGACCTTGCCGCCAATCGCCGCCTGGATCGGGATTTTGAACATGTGGCGCGGGATCAGGTCTTTGAGCTTTTCGCACATGGCGCGGCCCCGCATTTCGGCGCGGTCGCGATGCACCATGGTCGAGAGCGCATCGACAGGCTCGTCATTCACCAGGATCGACATCTTGACCAGGTTGTCTTCGCGGTAGCCTTCCATCTGGTAATCGAAGGAGGCATAGCCCTTGGTCACCGATTTCAGCCGGTCATAAAAGTCAAACACCACCTCGTTGAGCGGCAGGTCATAGACCGTCATGGCGCGCGAGCCGGCATAGGTCAGATCCAGCTGGATGCCGCGGCGGTCCTGGCAGAGTTTCAGCACGTCACCCAAATATTCGTCGGGCACCATGATGGTGGCCTTGATGCGCGGCTCTTCGAGATGGTCGATGGTCGAGGGGTCGGGCATGTCGGCAGGGTTGTGCAGCTCGTGCATCGTGCCGTCTTTTTGGTAGATGTGATAGATCACCGATGGGGCGGTGGTGATCAGCTCGATATTATATTCACGCTCGATGCGGTCGCGGATGACTTCGAGATGCAAGAGCCCGAGGAAGCCGCAGCGGAAGCCGAAACCCAGCGCGGCAGAGGTCTCCATTTCGGACGAGAAAGAGGCGTCGTTCAGGGCGAGTTTCTCGATCGCGTCACGCAGGTCTTCGAATTCGGAACTGTCGACGGGGAAGAGACCACAGAAGACGACGGGCTGCGAGGGTTTGAAGCCCGGCAGCGGCTCGGGCGTCTGGCGTTTCTCATGGGTGATGGTGTCGCCGACCTTGGTGTCGCGCACCTGTTTGATCGAGGCGGTGATAAAGCCGATCTCACCGGGGCCAAGCGAGGGCATGTTTTCCATCTTGGGACGGAAGACGCCGATGCGGTCGACGCCGTATTTGGCACCGGTCTGCATCATGCGGATCTGGTCGCCCTTTTTCAGCGTGCCCTCCATGATGCGCACCAGCACGACCACGCCGAGATAGGGGTCATACCAGCTATCCACCAGCATCGCCTTAAGCGGCGCATCCGGGTCGCCGCTTTCCGGCGAAGGCAGGCGGGTGACGATGGCCTCAAGCACATCCGGAATGCCGATCCCGGTTTTGGCCGAGATCAGGCAAGCGTCAGTGGAATCGATGCCGATCACATCCTCGATCTGCTCGGCCACACGCTCGGGCTCGGCTGCCGGAAGGTCGACCTTGTTCAGCACCGGCACGATCTCGTGATCGGCCTCAATCGCCGTATACACATTGGCCAGGGTCTGCGCCTCAACCCCTTGCGAGGCGTCGACCACCAGCAATGACCCTTCGACCGCGCGCATGGAGCGGCTGACCTCATAGGCGAAATCCACATGGCCGGGGGTGTCGATCAGGTTCAACACATAATCAAGCCCATCATTCGCCGTGTAATCGATGCGCACGGTGTTGGCCTTGATGGTGATGCCACGCTCGCGCTCGATATCCATGGAGTCCAGCAGCTGTTCCTGCATATCCCGTTCGGCCACCGTGTTGGTGGATTGGATAAGCCGGTCAGCCAGGGTGGATTTCCCGTGGTCGATATGGGCGACGATGGAGAAGTTGCGGATGCGATCAAGAGGGGTCATGGTGACGGGATATGCGGTGGAATCTGCGGGTGGTCAACACCTCACAGCTAAGCACTAGTTGGAAATTTTATAAATTCGAGCTTTTACACAAAATGAAGTTGAACATTGAAAACCTGCACGCTGCCTGTTCACTCCGGTCTGTATTACGAGCTGTTCCGGTCATCCTTGCAGCAAGAGAACACTGTATTTCGAATAACCTAGGCGAAGATCTGAAATTTTGCGACAGAAGACTGCTAGAGATCTGTCGTTCGCTAACTGTTAATTTCTGCTATGTCTGCGTAAGTACGAAGCCGATCAAGTTGCAAATGATTGAAGCAGAGAAAAGGTTGAAACACATAAGGTTCAAAATTCAATCTGATCCCGATAACGAGCCGGTTTCACCAACAAATGATCTGTTGGCTGCGGCTGAGAGTTCGATAAGCGGTAGTTGGCGCTCCTCTGTCGAAACAACCAGGATCAATGCTAATGTCTTGGCAGCACGTGCTATCTTAGCACTAACAGACTTGCCAGTTTCTGGGCAATGGTCGAATGATCTTGTGGTTCCTGCCGAAACCATTTTTTCAACGCCACTTTGGATGGAGATAGACCCACCCGAACCCATACTCTCGTACGTGGACAGTTGGGGAGTTCCAACTGAAAGTTGGGGATTTTGGAGAAAATGGTACGACAGTTTTCTCATTGGCGAACCGATTAGCGTCGAACTTCAAAGGCGAGTTGCTGAGATCCCAGATGAAGTTTGGCAGTCCGGTCCCGAAGCCGTCGCCAAAGAAATCGCTCGGATCGAAGCGGAGTGGTTGGCGGAGCAGGTGCCGCAGGCGGAGGTTATTGAGCTTAATCCCGAGACGCAGAAGTTCTTTGTCACACCGATCCCTGTGGAAAATCCGCCTCTGACCTACAATCTGATTTCGCGGGTTGAGGATGCTTTGGAAGATGCGGTTCAGGGGCATAATGGCTTGAATGAACGCACTTCAGTGGTGCGCAAATTGCAGCGCTGTTGTCAGCGCTATGCCAATGATCCGCAACGGGTTGAGATGGAGTTTACCTCGGCCGCTGTCAGTTTGCGGCGGCAAATGCATGAGAGCTTTGAGATCCCCGATAGCGAAGACAACATCATGCTGTTGGAAGCAGTCGAGGAGGGCGTGCGTGGTATCAGAGCCAGCCACCCAGAGGTGGCGCAGAACCGCGAGCAATTGGCCAAGCTCAAGGTCAAGGAGTTGTTGCCAGAGGAACGCGAGATTCTGGAGCAGGCGGAGCCGGTACTGCGGGCCTTGTCAGAAGGGCAGTTGGAAGAGGATTTCGCTGAGGATATTCCCCAACTGCTGAACACCTCGGTCGGGCCATTGCCAACGGGCTCGCCGGCTTTGCCGGGGGTGGATGCGTCGATGCGGGTGTTCTCGCGGGCAGCTAAAATTATGTCGATGGAGGACAAAATCGACAAGATGCATGATGGTAAGGCGCATCGCTCTGCAACGATGGCAAACACAGTGTGGGGATTAGGTGGAATGCTATACAAGATTTTACAGATCGGCCTGCGGCTATTTGGTGTAGGCCCCTAATACTGTCCCGCCCGGCTTGCCGGGCTGCGCCGACCCGCCCCATGGGCGGCGCAATTGCGCCACCCCGGGTCGGCGCTGCCCTCTGTTGAAGATTGCCATGACCGCGTTGATCAGTGGTCAGGTATTCCCTGATCCGGTTTTCCTGACTGATGCCGGGACCCTTGCCGCGCTACATTAAAGGCACAGATATGGAGCCCGCTATGACCCGCATGACCTTGACCCTCACCGTGATCTCACTGACCGTTTTCACCAGCGGAGCGCAGGCTTTGACCGCTCAGATTGACGGGTTGCGCGGAGCGGATGGCAAGGGCGCGTCGCTGACGGCGCAGATTGATGGCTTTGCCAGTGCTGGCGGGTTGGGCACGACGCGTGTCCGCAAGTGACATCCGCAAAACCCTTTGACTTCTTCCTCCCTGACTGATTAATTTCCATCACTAAAATAAATGCCCGACCGCGAGTCGGCAGACATATGTTTGGGAGGACATCATGTATCTTGGGCTCGATCTGGGCACCTCTGGGTTGCGTGCGCTTTTGGTGGATGGCACTGGCGCGCCTCTGGGCAGTGCCGAGGCGCATTATGATGTCTCTCACCCCCATCCCGGTTGGAGCGAACAGGACCCCAAAGATTGGGTAAGCGCCTGTGAAACGGCGATTTCTCAGTTGAAATCCCAGCATGGCGCGGCCTTTGCGCAGCTCAGCGGCATTGGCATCAGCGGCCATATGCATGGTGCGGTGCTGCTGGGGGAGGCGGATGAGATCCTGCGCCCTTGCATCCTATGGAATGACACGCGCTGTGCCGATGAGGCGGCGATCTTGGACGCGACTCCGGGGGTGCGCGAACTGTCGGGTAACATCGTCTTTCCAGGCTTTACCGCGCCGAAACTGCTTTGGGTCGAAGCCCATGAACCCGATATTTTCCAGCAAGTGAAAAAAGTCCTGCTGCCCAAGGATTACCTGCGGCTCTGGCTGACCGGGGCCCATGTGGGCGACATGTCGGATATGGCGGGCAGCAGCTGGCTGGATGTGGGCGCGCGCGATTGGTCGGAGACGCTGCTGGAGCACGGGCATATGCGTCGCGACCAGATGGCGGATCTGGTGGAAGGCTCGGAAAGCTCAGGCATTTTGCGCGGCGCGCTGCAAGAGGCCTGGGGCGTGGGTGAGGTCGTGATCGCCGGGGGCGGTGGCGACAATGCGGTCGCGGCTTGCGGTGTGGGCTGTTTCAAAGAGGGGCAGGGATTTGTCTCGCTCGGCACCTCGGGTGTGCTTTTGGCGGCCAAGGACAGTTTTGCCCCAGATCCGGCCACGGCGGTGCACACGTTTTGCCACGCGGTGCCGGGGCGCTGGTATCAGATGGGGGTGATCCTGGCGGCGACGGATGCGTTGAATTGGTTGTCCAAGCGGCTAAAGGCGAGCCCGGCGGAGCTGTCGGCCTTAGTCACTGCTGTGGACGGGCCGGGGCAGGCGCTGTTCCTGCCCTATCTTTCGGGCGAACGCACGCCGCATAATGACAGCGAGATGCGCGGGGCTTTTGTCGGGCTTGATGTGGGCGGCGGGGATGCGGCCTTGGTGCAGGCGGTGATGGAAGGCGTGTGCTTTGCCCTGCGCGATTGTCTGGAGGCCTTGCGCGCGACGGGGACGGAGTTAGAACAGGTTCTGGCCATTGGCGGCGGCACGAAATCGCGCGTCTGGGTTGAGATGCTGGCAACGGTGCTGGGCCTGCCCTTGGCGCTGCCCAAGGATGGGGAGTTTGGCGCGGCTTTGGGTGCGGCGCGGCTGGCCATGGTGGCGACAGGGGCCGAGATCGAAGCGGTGATGACGCAGCCGGAAATCGGCGAGGTTGTAGCTCCCAAGGCTGAGCTGCGCGAGGCCTATGAGGCGGCTTATCAGCGGTATCGGCGGCTCTATCCGGCGATCAAGGGGGCCTTGGCGTGACGGGGCGCGCGACATGGCTCTGGCTGATGGCATTGCCGGTAGCGGCCAGTGCCGAGATGGTCGCGCCAGTCTTTGACACGCCTGACCCGGCGCGGGTGAAACTGGGCTGGCAGCTGTTTTATGACCCGATCCTGTCGGGCAATCGCAATATCAGCTGCGGCACCTGCCATCATCCGCGCTTTGGCACGGCGGATGGGGTGTCGCTGGGCCTCGGGGAAGGCGCGATGGGGCTGGGGCCGGATCGCCATGTGGGCAGCGAGAATGTGCCCGAGCAACGTATTCCCAGAAACGCCCCCGCATTGTTCAACCTCGGGGCCAGCGAATTCACCGTGATGTTCCATGATGGCCGGCTTGAGGCCGACCCGGATCACCCGGATGGCATGCGCACGCCTTTGGGCAGCGAAATGTTGTCGGGTTTTGACTCGGTCCTGTCGGCGCAGGCGATGTTCCCGGTTCTGTCGGGTGACGAAATGGCTGGGCATTACAGCGAGAACGAGGTGGCGCAGGCGGTGCGGCTGGGCTTTTTGTCGAGCGAGGGCGGGGCCTGGGATCGGATTGCGGCGCGGGTGACGGATATCCCGGAGTATCGCGCGCAGTTTCAGGCTGTGGCACCGGGCGAGCCGATCTCTTTTCCCCTGATCGCCAATGTGATTGCCGATTTTATCGAGGTGGAGTGGCGCGCGGATGACAGCCCGTTTGACCGCTTTTTGCGAGAGGGCACGCCGCTGGACCCGGCGGCAGAGCGCGGGCGGCAGTTGTTTTATGGCGCGGCGGGCTGTTCGGAGTGTCATTCGGGCTGGTTCCAGACCGATCACGATTTCCACGCCATCGCCATGCCGCAGGTCGGACCGGGCAAGGCGGCGCGGTTTGAAAACCACGCCCGCGATGTTGGGCGGATGCGGGTGACAGGGCGGGCGGAGGACGCCTATGCCTTCCGCACGCCGTCGCTGAGAAATGTCTATGAAACAGCACCTTATGGGCATGATGGGGCCTATGCGACGCTTGAGGCGGTGATCCGTCATCACCTTGATCCGGTGGCGGGGTTAGAGGGTTATGATCGCACGCAGCTGGTTTTGCTGGGGCTTGAGGGCGCGCAAGACTGGAAGGCCAGCGATGACCCTGATGAGACGGGTCGGATCGGGGCGGCGAATGGCTTGGCCGCGGTGTCATTGGACGCGGCCCAGATCGCGGATGTGCTGAGCTTTCTTGAGGCGTTGACGGATGAGAGCTGGAAGGTTGGTCGGTTGGGGGTGCCTGACAGCGTGCCGAGCGGGTTGCCGGTGGATCGGTGAGAAACAACAGAGGTTCGCGCCCGGCCCGTGGGCGGCTTTCAATCTGGTGTTAGCTGAAAACAAACTCAACGTAGTCGGCAGTTAAGACGTTGAAGTTTCGCACCCGCCCAGGGGGGCGGGTCGGGTGCGAACCGGATTGCGGGGCAATCCGGAATTGGGTCAAAACTGAGTGCTTAGCGCTCTATGGCGATGGTTTGATTGACCGCCACCTCTAACCACTCAGACACGGTTTGATCCGGCCAGATCACCCGCAGCTTGGCCTTGTCCCAATCTCCCAGACCAAAATGCTGCGCCCCGAGCGCGCCGCCCGCATGACCGCCGCCAATGGTGATCTCGCGGGTGTGGCAGTGATCGCCTGCTAGATCACACAGCTCGATATGGGTACCGATGGCGTTTGGATTCACGCCTGTCTGAGCCACATTTACCAGCAACCAATTGCCTCCGGCGCTGACATTCTCGTAAAGCTCCATTGGCGTGCGGCGGTTGACCACGGCGAGGTCGAGGTCTCCGTCAAAGTCGAGATCGGCCAGAACCGCGCCGCGGCTTTTCGCCATCGAGGCGACGCCTGCCGGGCCGGACATCTCGGTAAAACGGCCGTCATCCCCTTGAATCAAAAGGGTATTCGGGTCCTGCATGGCGGCATCGGGCATCTGTTCGACATTGCCCTTGGCCACAAAAATATCGTCGCGACCATCGTTGTCCACATCGCCAAATGCAGCGTGCCATCCGGTGGAGGGGCGGCCATCTTCGCCGATATGGGGGCGGTGTGCGGTGGTGCCGCGTTCATAGGTGGCATCCCTGTAAGCGGGTGAGTTCGCGTCGCCCTCAAAGGTCTGGAATTTTTGATCGCCCATCGAGGTCAAATAGACATCGGCAAACCCATCCCCGGTGAGATCACGCGAGGCAATGCCCATGCCCCAGATGCTGAACGGGTGCCAGCCTTCTTCGGCCTCGTAAAGCCGGGGCGTGGGCTCCATGGCCCACATCTGCTCCTGCCCGGTTTTGACATAGTAATGCCGGTCATTGGAGACACGCAGATCGGCGCGGCCCGTGCGGGACCAATCGCTGAACAACATGGAAAGTGCGCAATATCCGGGGCTTAGGCGCTGTGGCGTGCCATATCCATCCCCAGTGGGGCGGTAAAGCAGCGTGTCATCACAGGTCTCAAACGGCCCTTTGGGATCAGAGCGATCGACATAGGTGCCAATGGCCAGTGTCGGCAGGGTCTGCCCGGTTTCCCAGGTGGCGGAAAAGGCGGTGGACCAGTGATCGCCGCTTTCAAAGCCCAGATCAAAGGGGGTGAATTGGCAATCACCCGTGCCGCGCATCAGCATGTCTGGCCCGACGCGCAGAATGGCGAGGTCGGTCAGCCCGTCGCTGTCGATATCCAGCGGATAGGCCCCGATCACGCCGGTCAGGGCCAGAGCCTCTGGCGTGTCAGCGGCAAAATTCAGCGCGCCGGTGTTGTGCAGCAATTGCGCCGGGTTGCTGCCGCCTGCGGCATAAAGCTCGGGCAGGGCATCGCCATTGCAGTCAAAGCTGGCCAAGCCGCCGCCCACAAAATGTTCCCAGCCGCCCGCATAGACATGGTCGGGCAGGGGGCGGGGGGTGAATTGTGGGTCGTTGGCCAGGGCAGCGCTTGTGATGGTGGTGCTGGCAAGAAGGCATAAAATCAAGGCGTTACGCATCAACCGGGACCTCGCGCACGGTCAGGGCAGAGACCTTTTCGATGGCATAGGCCGCCGCGCCCTTGGCCCACATCTGATCGCCCCAGGCATGGACCCGCACCTCGGGCAGGGGGGCGTCGACCTGGATCGAGGATTGGTGCATCGCCTCAAGCACCGCATCGGCATAGAGATAGTCAAAGGAGAGCTGCTCACCGGCGAGGACGATCAGCTTGGGGTCGAATATGTTGATGATATTGGCCAGGCCCATGGCGAACATGCGCCCGGCGCGTTCAAAGATTGACCGGGCCATGGCGTCCCCCGCCTCGGCGCGTTTGAACAACATGCCGATATCGGCCAGAGGCATTTCGCGATCCATGATATTGGCCTCGCGCAGCAGGGCGTAATTTCCGACATAGGCCTCGAGACAACCGCGCTGGCCGCATTGGCAAAGCGCGCCGTCGAGATGCACCTTGGTATGGCCGAATTCAGCGCCGCAGCCACGTTCGCCGCGATAAATCTCGCCGCCAATGACGATGCCCATGCCGACACCGTGTTCGATGGTCACAACGATGAAATCATCAACCTTGCGGCCTTCGCCGAACAGGTGTTCCGCCTTGGCGACCAGATTGGCGTCATTGTCGATAAAGACCGGGCAGGGGAGCACGCGGTCCAGATGCGCGCCCAGATTGACATTGCGGTCGGTCAGGGAGGAGGACCAGTAGACGAAATTGCGCTTGGCATCGACAAGGCCGGCCATGGCGACCCCGATGCCGGAGAGATCGGAGAGCGCAAAGCCACCCTTGGCGCAGGCCTGAGACACGGCGCGTTTCAGGGTTTCGCAGAAATAGGGGGTGGCCATGCGCGGTTCTGGCATGGGCATGTCATGGCTGACAACTTCGCTGCCCTCGAAATCCAGGATCAGCACCGAGACGGAATTATGCGCCACCTTGATCCCGGCAATCAGATGCGCCGCGCCGCGTAGACGCAGGGAGACACGGGGGCGGCCGCGTCGGGTTGAGGGTTTTGCATCGGCCGCAGGTTCCGGGGTGATTTCCTCGATCAGCCCGGACTCGAGCAATTGCGAGGTGATCACCGTCACGGTTGCCGGGCTGAACCCGGTTTCCTTGGCGATGTCGATGCGGGCAATTGTGCCGGCTGCGCGAATAACATCGAGCACCTGAAGGCGCCCGGCTTCGCGCTGGTCACTATTGTGATTACTTTTTTCTATCTGCGCCAAGACGCTGTTCCTCCCATAGGCGACCCCGCAACCCGCCCATGTTTTGTTGACATGGTCTCCAACCGGGAAGTTCGGGGCCTGTCAAACAGAATAATTATTTTTGAGATCAAAAAAAGTATTTTTTAGTCAGTAAAAAAATGTTATACCCGATTCCACCGGCTCGGAGTGACGAGGGTCATTCGGGGCTAACAAGTTGAAAATGAAAATGTTTCGATAGGGAGGAGAAACATGAAATTCGCAACAGGTATTTCCGCATTGGCGCTGAGCCTTGCCATGGCGGGCGGTGCATTGGCCGCAGACCTGACCGTTGGTGTCAGCTGGTCCAACTTCCAGGAAGAGCGTTGGAAAACTGACGAAGCGGCGATCAAAGCAGCGCTGGACGCGGCTGGTGCGGCTTATATCTCGGCAGATGCGCAGTCTTCTTCGGCCAAGCAGCTGGCGGATATTGAATCGCTGATCGCACAGGGCGCAGATGCGCTGATCATTCTGGGTCAGGACACCGCAGCGGTGATCCCGGCGGTGCAGGCCGCTGCTGACGAAGAGATCCCGGTGATTGCTTATGACCGTCTGATCGAAGACAGCCGTGCGTTCTATCTGACCTTTGACAATGTCGAAGTTGGCCGGATGCAGGCCCGCGCGGTTCTCGAAGCCATGCCCAAGGGCAATTATGTGATGATCAAGGGCTCGCCCACCGATCCAAACGCGGACTTCCTGCGCGGTGGTCAGCAGGAAATCATCCAGGCGGCGATTGACGCCGGTGACATTACCATCGTTGGCGAAGCCTATACCGATGGCTGGGTTCCTGCCAACGCGCAGCGCAACATGGAGCAGATCCTGACTGCCAATGACAACAAGGTTGACGCGGTTATCGCTTCCAATGACGGCACCGCCGGTGGCGTTGTGGCGGCTCTGACGGCTCAGGGGCTCGAAGGTCTGCCGGTTTCCGGTCAGGACGGCGACCATGCCGCTCTGAACCGCGTGGCCACAGGCACCCAGACCGTTTCGGTTTGGAAAGACGCGCGTGAGCTGGGCAAAGCTGCTGGCACCATCGCTGTGGCCCTGGCCAAAGGCGAAAGCGTGGATGGCGCGGTTGAGTGGACCTCGCCCGGTGGCACCACCATGAATTCCATGTTCCTGGCACCGGTTCCGATCACCGCTGACAACCTGAACGTTGTCATCGATGCGGGCTGGATCGCCAAAGACGCGCTGTGCGCGGGTTCCGAACTGGAAGTCTGCAAGTAAGCCTGTAACATCGTCTCCTCGGGTGGCACTGGCCGATCCGGGGAGACCCCCAAACTCTCAATGAAAATGTGGTAAGGTTAACCGATGCTGGGGCAGGGCCCGTGGCGTCCGGGTTTCCGCGCGTTTTCACAACTGCGATCCGGGACGTGGTTCTTATGCAAGACAATGCAAAATCTTTCTTTTCAAAGTTGGGGATAGATACCCGACTGTTGGGCATGATCGGGGCGCTGGTCGTTCTGTGGATTGTGTTCGACGTGATCACCGGCGGGCGTTTCCTCACGCCGCGCAACCTGTTTAACCTGTCGGTGCAGACCGCCAGCGTTGCCGTGATGGCGACCGGCATGGTCTTTGTCATCGTCACCCGCAATATCGATCTGTCGGTTGGCTCGATGCTGGGCTTTATCGGCATGACCGTCGCGGCGCTGCAAGTGCAGGTTCTGCCTGACATTCTGGGCCTTGGGCATTGGTCGATCTGGATCATTGCCGCTTTGGCCGCGATCCTGATGGGCGCGGTTCTGGGGGCGTTCCAGGGCTGGATCATTGGCTATCTGACCGTCCCGGCCTTTATCGTGACGCTGGGCGGTTTCCTCGTCTACCGCGGCGCGATGTGGTGGGTCACCAAGGGCCAGACCCAGGCACCGCTGGACGCAACCTTTCGCCTGATGGGCGGCGGGGCCGAGGGCACGCTGGGCGAAACCCTGAGCTGGGGCTTTGGTATCGTTGCTGCTGTGGCGGCGGTGGTGCTGATCCTGATGAGCCGGCGCCGCAAGGCCGGTCACGGCTTTACCGTGAAACCGGTTTGGGCCGAAGGCATTCTGATCGCGCTCGCCGCCGGTTTGATCCTGTGCTTTGTCTGGGTGATGAACAGCTACCCGATTGCCAAAGGCGCGATGAAACGGATCGCCCGGGCCGAAGGGATTGAGCTGACCGAAGGCATGGTCTGGTATCACGGTGTCGCCATTCCGGTGGTGATCCTGCTGGCGGTCACGGTGATCATGACCATTGTTGCCAGCCGCACCCGCTTTGGCCGCTATATCTATGCCACTGGCGGCAACCCCGAAGCGGCGGAACTGTCGGGCATCAATACCCGCCTGTTGACGGTCAAGATCTTTGCCCTGATGGGCGCGCTGACCGGGATCGCCTCGATCATCGCCTCGGCCCGTTTGAACGCGGTGGATGTGGGACTTGGCACGCTGGACGAGCTGCGCGTGATCGCGGCGGCTGTGATCGGCGGGACGGCTTTGTCGGGTGGTTTTGGCACCATCTATGGGGCTGTGATCGGCGCGCTGATCATGCAATCGCTGCAATCGGGCATGGCCTCGGTCGGGGTGGACGCCCCGTTGCAAAGCATCGTTGTCGGGATCGTGCTGGTCTTTGCCGTCTGGGTCGACATCGTCTATCGCCGTCGCACCGGCCAATAAGGAGAGAGTCAGATGGATAAGCAAACTCCTCTTGTCGAAATGAAGAACATGAGCATCGCATTCGGCGGCATCCGCGCCGTGGACGATGTGACGGTTGATCTATATCCGGGCGAAGTTGTTGGCCTGCTGGGTCATAACGGGGCGGGGAAATCGACGCTGATCAAGATGTTGTCGGGGGCCTATCAGGGCGAAGGCGACATCTATGTGAACGGCGAAAAGGTCGAGATCCACAACCCGCGTGACGCGCGCAATTACAATATCGAGACGATCTATCAGACGCTGGCGCTGGCAGATAACCTTGATGCCGCCGCCAACCTGTTTTTGGGGCGCGAGTTGATGACCCCGGCGGGGACGCTGGATGATGACGCGATGGAGGCCGAGACCCGCAAGATCATGGGCCGGTTGAACCCGAACTTTCAAAAGTTCAGCGCGCCGGTATCCGCCCTGTCGGGTGGTCAGCGTCAATCGGTGGCGATTGCCCGCGCGGTCTATTTCAACGCCAAGATCCTGATCATGGACGAGCCGACAGCGGCGCTGGGCCCACATGAGACGCAGATGGTGGCGGAGCTGATCCAACAGCTCAAGGCCGAGGGCATCGGGATCTTTTTGATCGACCATGATGTGCATGCGGTGCTTGAGCTGTGCGACCGCGCCAGCGTGATGAAAAATGGCCAGTTGGTTGGTACGGTGAACATCCCGGATGTCACCGATGATGACCTGCTGAGCATGATTATCCTCGGTAAGAAACCGGGCGAAAAAGCCGAGGGTGCGGAGGCTTAGGTCTAAGCTTTCGCAATCGCGGGCTCTGTGGACGGACGGGGCTCTTGCTACTTAGCGCCGCGGAAGCACATCCGCGGCGTTCAACAGTTGAGTTAAGGACAAGAGACATGAGCACTGGTTTTTTCGAGGGGATCGAGAAGGTCGTTTATGAAGGCCCGGACAGCACAAACCCAATGGCCTATCGCCATTACAACCCGGACGAGATCGTCATGGGCAAGCGGATGGAAGAGCATCTGCGCTTTGCTGTGGCCTGGTGGCATACCTTTGCCTGGGAAGGGCAGGATCCGTTTGGCGGGCAGACCTTTGTGCGTCCCTGGCACCCGCAAGACGATATGGAGCGTGCCAAGCTGAAGGCGGATGTGGCCTTTGAGCTGTTTGACATTCTGGGCGTGCCGTATTTCTGCTGGCATGACGCGGATATCCGCCCCGAGCAGGGGTCGTTTGCAGAAAACCTGCGCACCCTGAACGAGATCACCGATTATATCGGTGAAAAGATGGAAGCGGGCGGGCCGGATCTGCTTTGGGGCACCGCAAATATGTTCAGCCACCGCCGCTGGATGGGCGGGGCGAGCACCAATCCGGACCCGGATGTCTTTGCCTTTGCCGCAGCGACGGTCAAAAGCTGCATGGATGCGACCCATAAGCTGGGTGGCCAGAACTATGTGCTTTGGGGGGGACGTGAGGGTTATGAAACCCTGCTGAACACCGATCTTGGGGCCGAGCTGGACCATATGGGCCGGTTCTTGAACATGGTTGTCGACTACAAGCACAAGATCGGCTTCAAAGGCACGATCCTGGTGGAGCCCAAGCCTCAGGAACCGTCCAAACACCAATATGATTTTGACGCGGCGACCTGCATCGGGTTCCTGCGCAAATATGGGCTGGAGAACGAGGTGAAGCTGAACCTGGAGCAAGGCCATGCGATCCTGGCCGGGCATAGCTTTGAGCACGAGATTGCTGTGGCGGCGGCCGAGGGGATGCTGGGCAGCATCGATATGAACCGCAATGATTATCAATCAGGCTGGGACACGGATCAGTTCCCCAATAACACGCCGGAAGTGGCGCTGGCCTATTACCACATCCTGAAATCCGGCGGCTTTGCCAGCGGTGGCACCAATTTTGATGCCAAGGTGCGCCGCCAGTCGATTGACCCGGCGGATCTGGTCGCGGCCCATGTGGGCGGGATGGATATTTGCGCGCGCGGCTTCAAGGCCGCCGCAGCGATGCTGGAAGATGGCGGGCTCGAGACCGCGTTGAAGGAGCGTTATGCCGGTTGGGAAAGCGCCGAGGCGCAGGCGATGCTGGGCTCGGATCTGGGATCCATTGCGCAGCGCGTGCTGGATGACAATGTCAATCCAGAGCCGCGTTCGGGCCGTCAGGAGATCCTGGAGAATTACGTCAATCGCTTTGTGTGATCGCGCGGCGCAACATGATAACGTGACAAGACAAGGGCTGCCGGCGCAAAGCTGGCAGTCCTTTCATCTTTTATGGAATTGATTCTGCTGCTTGAATAGACCATGATGCGGGCGAGGACAGTGCGCCGGACCAGACGGGAAAACCCGCATCGGCGGCAGGCAAAGACAGGATTGTTATGAGGAACACAGCACTTTTGGTTGTGGTTGCATTTGCGTTGGCTGCTTGTGGCGGCTCGCGCGGTGATCGCGTGTCGCGATATTATGGCGGGGCCAGCGCGACATTCGCCAATGGCCCGATTTCGCAAGCATGTTTGAGCGCGGATCGCAAAGCCGCCAATCGTCGGTTGTGCGGCTGTATTCAAGGGGTTGCCAATAATGCGCTGTCAAACAGCGATCAGAAATTGGCGGCGACATTCTTTCGCACACCCCACCGCGCGCAGGAAATCCGCCAATCGGGTAACAGCCGCAATGAGGCATTCTGGAAACGTTACAAAGCCTTTGCGGCGCGGGCGGATAATACCTGTAAAGGGTATTGATCCCGAAGGGATCCGCCTGCGGCGGGCGGGTTTTGTCGACAGAGCCTAGGGGGCGTTGCCCCCTCTTGGTCGCAAGGCGACCAATTCACCCCCAGGATATTTTTGGCCCAAAGAAACCTGGGGAATTGTCTTGACCTGATGGCACTAGTTTTGGAAAAGCTGAAACTGTAGCGGCAGGGAAGGCTGGGCCATGTTGATCAAAGGCGTGACGTTGAAAGGGCTGGAGGTCTTTGAGGCGCTGGCGCGCGCGGGCTCTGTGGCCGGGGCGGCGGAGATCACCGGGTTAAGCCAGCCCGCTGTCAGCCAGCAGATGCGCAACCTTGAGGCGGCGCTGGGCGCGGAGCTGGTTGATCATGGGCGCAGGCCGATGCAATTGACCCCGGCGGGGCGCGCCTATCTCAATCGGACGCAATCGGTTTTGTCGCAGCTGAGGCTGGCGCAGAGTGAATTGACGGTGATGGATCTGTCGCATCTCAGCCAGTTGAGCCTGGGGATTATCGATGATTTCGACAATGATCTGACCCCGCGCCTGGTGACCATGCTGGCGGAAAGCCTGAGCACGTGTCGCTTTAAGCTGACCACCGCGCCGAGCCATGAGATTTCGGCGGAAATGGCCGAGGGGCGGCTGCATATCGCCATCGCCGCCTCGAGCGGGGAAGCCATGCCGGGCGTCGTGGAATACCCTTTGGTGCGTGATCCGTTTATCCTGGTCTGCCAGAAGGGGGCGCTGGCGCGGGCGGGCGGGGCCGAGGCCTTGATGGCGCAGGAACCGATGCTGAAATATGATCAGGCGCAGCGGATCGGGGCGCAGATCGAGGCGCATCTCAAGCATCAGAACCTGCATTTTGAAGAGCGCTTCGAGATCGGCGCGCATCTGTCCTTGATGACTTTGGTGGCGCGGGGGGTTGGATGGGGGATCACCACGCCGCTTGGCTATATGCGCGCGGGGCGTTTCCATGATCAGATGGAGGCGCATCCGGTGCCGTTTCAGCCCTTTGCCCGCACGATTTCGTTGTTTGCCAGCAGCGATTGGGCCGACAAGGTGCCGCGTGATGTGGCGCAGACGACGCGGATGTTGGTCAATGAGATGGTGATTGCGCCCGCTTGGCAGCAATTGCACTGGCTCAAGGGCAATCTGCGCGTTCTGGACCTGTGATTGCTGATCGCCCGACCTTAAACTTGAGACACGAATACCCTGCCACGCCTTCGGCGCTCTCGGGACATTCGTGTCGCTTGGTGAGTCAGGTTAAAGGCCGGACGCTTTAGGGCCGAGTTTTCGGAAATTGAAAACTGTGGGGCGCTGCGGCTAGACCGGGAGGAAGGCGCGCAGGGAGGCTTCGAATTCGCGGGGCTTTTCTGCGTGCAGCCAGTGGCCCGCACCGGGGATTTTGGCAAAGCGCGCCTTGGGGAAGAGCGCGCGGATCTTGTCGCGGTGTTCTGGCAGGACGTAATCGGACTCTGCGCCGGACAGGAACAGGGTTGGGCCGCTGAACTCACCTGAGACCTCGGGGAAGCCAAGCACATTGGGCATCTGATCGTCCAAGGCGTCGAGGTTCAGTTTCCATCGCTTGTTTTGCAGATCCAGCGATTGGGTGAAAAAGGATTGCAGGGTGGTGTCGGGTACATGCTCGGCCAGTTGCGCCACCGCTTCGGAACGTTTGGTGACGCGGGAGAGGTCGACCTTGCGCATGGCCTTGATGAATTGGATCTGGCTATGGGTATAGGCGACCGGGGCGATGTCGGCGACGACCAGGCGGTTGACCAGGTCGGGCCGGGTGAGGGCGAGAACCATGGCCGCCTTGCCGCCCATGGAATGCCCCACCACATCGGCGCGCCCACCATGGGCCTCGATCACCTCGGCCAGATCGGCGGCCATGGCGGGGTAATCATGCTGGTCTGAGCGAAAGCTGTCGCCGTGATTGCGCATGTCAGGTGTCACCACAAGGCGTTGATCTGACAGGCGTTTTGCGATCACCCCCCAATTGCGACCCGAGCCGTAAAGCCCATGCACAATCAAAAGCGGCGGATTGGGGCCAGCCGCCCCTTGGGTCAACACGTTCAGCATGGCTTAGTCTTTCATCGGGGTGCCGCGCAGGCGCAGGAACAGGCTTTCTTCGTCATTATTGCGAAAGAAGGGCACAGATGTGGGCGGCGCGTCATCCTGTATGCGGGCGGTGATTTCGGCCAGCACGACCTCGGTGATAAAAGGCAGGTCGAACATGCGCACGCGATCCAGCGGGATCCATTGCAGATGCGACAGCTCATCCGTGGCGGCCGAGAAATCATCGGGGTCCGAGGCCAGCGCATCGGCATCGAGCAGGAAGAAGCGCGCATCAAAGCGGCGCGGGCGGCCCGGAGGCGTGATGGCGCGGAACACAAATTGCAGCGCGTCGGCGGCGGGGCGATGGCCGGTGCCGGCAAAGCTGAGCCAATCATCGGGAACCGCGCCGGGCCAGGGGGCCGGGGTGCCGAGGATCTGACCGGTTTCTTCCCATAATTCGCGCACGGCGGCTGCGGCCAGGGCGCGGGCCATGCCGGGAGGTGCGCTTTCATTCAGGCGGGCAGAGCAGAGCTGGGGCAGGGGGCGGGCCAGAGGCACTTTGGCGTCGTCCGCATCGACCGCGCCGCCGGGAAAGACAAACTTGTTGGGCATGAAGGCCGCGCGCGCCCCGCGTTGCCCCATCAGAACCGAGGGGTTGGATCGGCGGTTGCGCACCACGATCACCGTCGCCGCATTGCGAATGGCGCTTTTGTCTATGGCTGTCATTCTGCCCCCGTTTTGCCCGACAGATTATTTGGGCTCTGCAAACCCATATAGGCGGCGTGCCCATTGGAAGGCAACGATTGCGCCCTTCATCTTGGGGAGAAGGTAAAGCGACAACCCAACACATCCAACCGCAAAAATCGTGAACAGCACCAGCGGATCGGGATGGAATTGGACAAAGACAAAGGTCAAAAACGGTGCCATGATCAAAGTGACCAGAAAAATGGTCACATAGGCCGGGGCGTTCGTGACCCTGTGCTTGCGCAGCTTTTCCAGACAGACCGGGCAATGGTCGCGCACCCGCAGGTAACTGGACAAAAGCGGCCCGGACCCGCAATTGGGGCAGCGCCCATGCAAGCCACGCATGATGGAAACACGCGTGTCACGTTTGGCCAAACCTGTCTTTGGTCGATCTGCCATATGTCTGGGGGCACCGATGGGCTTTGTTCCTGTTGAAGCTGTAGAATGGCCGCAAGGGGGCGATTTCGCCTAGGCCGCAAAACGTCCTTGCGGCGGGATGTCGCGAGGGCAGAGCAGATTTTTCTTGCCCCTGTGCAAAGTTTTTTCAGTTTTTTGCGACGGAACCCAAAACCTGGCCCGTGAAACCCTGCAGAGACGCCCGAGAGAGCGGGCGGTTTCATAAAGCAAAGAACAGGAAATGGAGACCTGGAAATGAAAAAGGCAACACTTTTGGGCGGCGTTCTGATTTTGGCTTTGGGCGGCGCAAGCTTGGCCTCCGCAGCAGGCATGCAGCATGGCAAAGGCCCGGGCGGTATGCGCGGTATGCCGAATACCGATATGCTGTTTGAGCAACTGGATGCCAATAGCGACGGCCAGATCACCAAGGAAGAAGTCGAAAACGCGCCAAAACTGCGCTTTGAGGCGGCTGATACTGATGGTGACGGTTTCCTGAGCGATGCCGAGCTGAAAGCTGCGGCTGAAAAACGCGACGCGGCCCGCGCTGCCCTTCGCGACGACCGTATCGCCAAGATGATCGAGCGTCTGGATGCGGATAAAGACGGCAAGCTGTCCATGGAAGAGATGGAAGCGCGCGGTGAAGGTCGCAAAGGCAAGGGCAAAGGGGATCGCGCCCTGCGTCTGTTTGAACATGCCGATGCCAATAACGATGGCGTGTTGACCAAGGAAGAGGTCGAGACCGCCATGGCCAACATGGGCAACCGCAAAGGCTTTGGCAAACGCCACGGTCATGGTCGCGGCCACTACTAAGTGGTGAGTGGTCCGGGGCCGATGATTTGGCCCCGGGCATTGCACGGCGCGGCCCGAAAGGGTAGCGCTTTGGAATGGATCAGATGCCCTATGACGCCATGAATGATCGCGGTGACGAAGATTTGCTGCTAGCTTTTGCCGGTGGCGACGCGGCGGCTGCACGGGCGCTGACCGGGCGTTTGGGGCCTCGGGTGTTTGCCCATGCCATGCGGATGCTTGGGGATCGGGCTGAGGCCGAAGATGTGGCACAGGATGCTTTGCTGAAACTGTGGCGCATCGCACCAAGCTGGCGCGTGGGCGAGGCCAAGGTGACCACCTGGCTCTACCGAGTGACGGCGAATATGTGCATCGACCGGATGCGCAAGCGCCGCAGCGGGCCTGATCTGGATGCGGTGCCTGAAATCGCAGATAATGCGCCCACAGCCGCGCATCAGATGCAACAAAATGCACGGGCCGAGGCCCTGCAAAACGCGCTGAACCAATTGCCCGACCGCCAGAGACAGGCGGTGATCCTGCGCCATATCGAGGGGTTGTCGAACCCTGAGATCGGTCAGATCATGGACATTGGCCCACGCGCTGTGGAAAGCTTGACCGCAAGGGGAAAACGCGCGCTCGAAGCGATTTTGAGCGGGCGGCGGTCCGAACTGGGGTACGAAGACGATGACGGATAGCAAAAAGACCGCCCCTGATGGGGATTTCGAGCTGGACAGCTTTTTCGCCGCCGCGCGCGCCGAAGAGCCTTTGCCCAGCGGCGATTTCATGGCCCGGATCGAGGCAGATGCCCTAGCGGCTTTGCCAAGCCCGGCTGCGGTGACACGGCCCGGGCTTTGGCAGCAATTCCTGCAATCGGTGGGCGGTTGGCCCGGTGCCGCCGGCCTGGCCGCGGCCTGCGCCACGGGCGTGTGGATCGGGGTTGCCCCGCCGGATGCTTTGTATGATCTCTGGGCCCAAACCGCCGGTTTGGGTGGCGTTGAAATTGATCCGACCAGCGGGTTTGACCTGGCGATGATGGAAGGCTGAGCATGTCCAAGGCAAAACAAAAGCCACCCCTGGGGCGCAGGATGCGGATTTTACTGTTCGTTTCGCTGGCCTTTAATCTGGTGATCGTTGGTCTGGTTGTTGGCATGTTCGCCAAGGGCGGGCCGCCGCCGCGCGATCACCACCGGTCTGATCCTGTGCTGCCCTTTACCCGCGCTTTTGACGATGATCAGCGCAAGGAGTTGGGGCGCGAGCTGCGCCGCTCTTTCTGGCAGAAGGATAAAAAGGAGCGCGGCGGCTGGGTTGAAAGCTATCAGGAGGCGTTGGAGGTTCTACGCGAGGACCCGTTTGATCGCGCCCGGTTTGATACGGTGATTGTCAATCAAAAAGCCCTGGCCGAAAGCCGTCGCGGCAATGGTCAGGAGATTCTGAGCGATTACCTTGAAAAGCTCAGCCCAGAGGAACGCGCGGCTTATGCGGATCGGCTAGAGGAAGAAATCTCGCGCTTGTCCAAACGGCGCAAGCATTGGCGCAAGGATCGGGACTAAGAGAAGATCCAAGGCCCTTGGCGGGCCTTGGGTTTGGTTTGTTCCTCAATAACGTCCGCGATTGACCTGCGGGCCAGTGCCGTTTTGCGACAGGGCCGGGCTTGCCTGAACAGTTTCTACCTGGGTCGGGTTGCGGCGCGGCAGGGGTTTGGTGCGTTCCGCGGTGACGACGCGATTGCGGCCCTCTTGTTTGGCCATATAAAGCGCCTTGTCGGCACGGTCGATCAGTGCCAGCGGGGCGGTTTCCCCCTCGCGCGAGGCGGTGGCGACGCCGATGGACAGGGTCACAGTGATCCGCGCCCCACCGGGCAACATCACCGGGTGCTCGGCCATGATCTGACAGAGGCGTTCGGCGGTGCGTTGGGCGGCCATGCGGCCGGTATCGGGCATGGCAATCAGAAACTCCTCCCCGCCCCAGCGCGAGATCAGATCCGCCGCGCGCAGATTATCCTTGAGACGTTGCGCGAGCGATACCAGCACGGCGTCACCAGCGGGGTGGCCAAATTTGTCATTCACCTGTTTGAAGTGATCAAGATCCAGCACCAGCACCGCATAGGGGCGCCCCTGACGGGCCGAGCGTTCGGCCAGGCGGTTGAGATGGGGCAGGGTGTAGCGGCGGTTATAGAGACCGGTCAGCGGATCAGTCACCGCTGCTCGCAACCCATCCTGCATATTGGCGCGCAGCCGGTCGGCGGTGCGTTTACGCTCGATCTGTTTTTTCAGGCGCAGCGACAGTTCCTGTAGCTCCAGCCCGCCCGCCAAAAGGTCATTGGCCCCCATATCCAGCGCACTGGCCGCCTCACGGCGTTGATGGGGCTGGGCCACATAGATCAGCGAGGCATGGCGCGTCAGAGTCGAGGCGCGCATTTGTGCCAGCAGGGTCAGCCCCTCGCCATTGCCGCCGGGACCTTCGGCGATCACGATCACATCCGGGGCAGGGCGGCGTTCGCGCAGCGCATCCTCGGGATCGACCAGAGTGATACGGTCGCGCAATTCGGCGCTGAGATCCGAGACAATCTTTTCCGCTTCGGGCTGGCGCCCGGTGGGAATCAGCGCAACATGGGCGGGGGTGGCAAATTCGGCGGGTTGTTCGGCCAGACCAAGCGCGCGGCGGGTATCGTCGCGCAGCTGCAATTCGGCTTCGGCATCGCGGGCCCGCAAGAGCGAGCGCAGCCGCGCCAGCATCACCAGATCATCAATCGGACGGGCCAGCACATCATCGGCCCCCGCCGCCAGCGAGGCCAGCCGTTCGCCGGGATCATCATCACCATGCAGCATGACAACCGGCAGTCGCACGCCGCCATCCTGCCCACGCAGGGCCTGAACCAAGGCGCGCCCGGTCATATCCGGCAGATCCGACGCGGTCATGACCAAATCCGGCTTGGCCTTTTTCATCATGGCCAGGGCCGCCTTACCCGACGCTGCCTGCACCACCTCGTAAAAGGCGGCGGACAGTTTCACCCGAAGGATGATTCGGTTCGTCGGGACTGGGTCCACCACGAGAATTCGACCTGTCATATGGTTCTTCCTTGCGCTTGGGCAGTCCGTTAAGACTCGGCACCTGCCTGCTTGCACTTCCTGTTGCTCTCAGATTTGATGAAGATTGGTTAAGAAACCCTTTCGGAATTTGATCACAATGACACTTTCTCTTGATGCGGCTGAAACAATTGGCCTGCACGCGGTGGCCTGGCTGGCCGCAAATGATGAGCTTTTTCCGGTGTTTATGGGGTCCTCCGGGGCGTCAGAGGCGGATGTTCGCGCAAATCTGCAAGACCCGGAGTTTCAAGCCTCGGTCCTGGATTTTCTGTTAATGGATGATGCCTGGGTGATCGGGTTTTGCGATGCCCAGAATATACCCTATGAAAGCGTCATGCAGGCGCGGGCGGTGTTGCCCGGCGGTGGACAGGTACATTGGACATGACTTTGCGCGCGGACGCGGTTCTTTTCGACAAGGACGGAACTCTCTTTGATTTTGGGGCCACCTGGGATGTCTGGGGCGGTGAGATGATCACCTTTCTGGCCGAGGGCGATGCGGAGCTGGAACAGGCCATGGCCGCTTCGGCGCGCTATGATCTGGCGGCCAAGCGGTTTCATCCCGACAGTCTGGTGATCGCGGGGACAAACCGCGAGGCGGCAGAGTGTCTGGCGCGGGTATTGCCGGGGCGCAGCCTGGATGAGGTCGAAGAGATCCTGATGCGCGCGGCGGCGGATGCGCCACTGTCACAGGCGGTGCCCCTGGTGCCGTTTCTGGCACAATTGGCGGCGATGGATCTGGCGCTGGGCGTGATGACCAACGACACCGAATATGCCGCACGGGCGCATTTGCAGAATGCTGGCGTCGAAGGCATGTTCGACTTTATCGCCGGGTTTGACAGCGGTTTTGGCGCGAAACCATCACCCGACCCGCTGCTGGCCTATGCGATCTCGGTCAATGTCGATCCAGGCCGCTGCGTGATGGTGGGGGACAGCACCCATGATCTGATGGCGGGGCGGGCCGCGGGGATGCAGACGGTTGGGGTGCTGACCGGGCCAGCCGAAGCGGTCGAGCTGGAACCGCTGGCGGATATCGTCTTGCCCGATATTGGCGGTTTGACCGATTGGCTGCTGATGCGCTGAGGCGTTGGTCGTTTTTGCCGGGGCGCTGTTTTTTGTGGTGTCAAACGAATGCATCCCTGACCCGTGGCGAGGCGCGATCTATCAAAATCCCGCAAGCTGAACGCGACAGAAAGTGTCGCAAATGAGAATGTAAGTGCCGGTCTCGTCCTGTGTCATTGAACGAAATGAAGGAGGGCGACATGACACAATCTGAAACCGTCACAACGGGCCGCCGCAGGGGCGGGGGGCGTCGGGGTACGGCGGCACGGCGCGGATTGCAGGCGGTGGAACAGGCCCCCTGGGTCAAGATCAAGAACCGTGATCGCCCCACCGAGCCTTTGCGCCCCGAAGAGGTCGAGCGCGTTCATGATGCCACCATGCGGGTGCTCGAAGAGATCGGGATCGAGTTCCTGAACCCCGAAGCGGTCAAGGTGTTGAAAGAGGCCGGATGCGAGGTGCGCGGGGAAAATGTGCGCATGGATCGCGAGCTGGTGATGGAGCTGGTGGGCAAAGCCCCGGACAGTTTCACCGTGACCCCACGCAACCCGGATCGCCAAATCTCGCTCGGGACTGGGCATATCTATTTCGGCAATGTGTCTTCGCCGCCGAACTACTGGGATATGGAGATTGGCCGCAAAGTGCCCGGAACGCGGGAGTTTTTCCGCAACCTTCTGAAACTCAGTCAGTATTTCAATGTGATCCATTTCTGTGGCGGTTACCCGGTCGAGCCGGTGGATCTGCACCCACGTGTGCGCCATCTGGATGCGGTGCATGACAAGCTGCTGCTGTCGGACAAGGCCATGCATGTCTATTCGCTGGGCAAAGAGCGGGTCGAGGATGGCATGGAGATGGTGCGCATCGCGAATGGGCTGAGCCATGAGGAATTCGAAGCCAGCCCGCGCATGTATACCAATATCAACTCTACCTCACCGCTCAAGCATGACCATCCGATGCTGGATGGCTGGATGCGTATGGCGGCGCGGGGGCAGGCGCTGGTGGTGACACCCTTTACTTTGGCGGGGGCCATGGCACCTGTGACCATGTCCGGCGCGGTGGTGCAATCCCTGGCCGAGGCTTTGGCAGCAGTGGTGCTGGCGCAGGCGGTGCGCCCCGGCGCGCCCTGCATGATCGGGACCTTTACCTCAAACGTTGACATGAAAACCGGGGCCCCGGCCTTTGGCACGCCGGAATATATGCGCGCGACCCAGATCACCGGGCAGATGGCGCGGTTCTATGGCTTGCCCATGCGCTCCAGCGGGGTCTGCGCCGCCAATGTCCCCGATGGGCAATCCATGTGGGAGACCGAGCACAGCCTGTGGGCGGCGATCCAAAGCGGCACCGATATGGTCTATCACGCGGCGGGGTGGCTGGAGGGCGGGCTGATTGCCAGCCCGGAAAAGTTCATCATGGATTGCGAAGTGCTGAGCCAGATCCAGCGCTATATGGAGCCTGAGGTCTGCGACGTGTCCGATGACTCGCTGGCGGTGGAGGCGATGCGCGAAGTTGGCCCGAACGGGCATTTCTTTGGCATCCAGCACACGCAAGACCGCTATGAAACCGCCTTTCACCAGCCGTTCCTGTCGGATTGGAAAAACTACGAGGCCTGGGAGGCGGCGGGGGCGATTTGGACGCCGGAACGGGCGCATGGGATCTACAAACAGATCCTCAACGAATTCGAAGCCCCACCGCTTGACGTGGCCATCGCCGAAGAGCTGGCCGCCTTTGTTGACAAGCGCAAGGAAGAGGGCGGGGCACCGACGGATTTTTAGGAGCCTGATCCGAAGGCCTGTGCCTGATCTTGTGAAACGCGAGGGAGTCAGGCAGGGTTGGCCTGTTTGAGGTATCCATGTCTGCTGTCACAACCGCTCCGCCGTTGGAATTCCGCCTGTCCCTCCCGGTTCTTGGGGCCGGGATTGGGGCTGCAGGGTGGTGCCTGTGGTGGCTTTGGCAAAACGCCCTTGTGTCCGAACATGTCTTGCTGGCGTTTGCTGCCGGGCTAAGCGCCTGGGCCATCTGGCTGGCCTCGGCGCTTGGCACCGGTCGCGTTGGGCCGATCCTGGTTGGGGCGACCAGCGCGGCGGCGCTGCTGGCCGGGGCCCTGTGGTGGGCCGCATCGCGACATATAGATGTGGTAAGCTTTCTGAACCTGGGCTATCCGATTTTCGCCTGGGGGATGATCACCGCGATCTTGACACCGCTGCTGGCTGCCGAAGCCGAGCAGGCGGGCGGTTGGAGCCAGTATCGGGTGCTGTTTCGCAGTTGCTGGCAGGTGCTGCAACGCCATGCACTGGCGCTGTTGATTTGCGGCTTTCTGGTCTTTTCCCTGACGCTTGTGGGCAGTGTTTTGCGCCTGTCTGGCCTGTCAGTCGCGATGATCACGCTGGTCGGATCACCCTTGTTTTGGGTCATTTTGGGGGCGATTTACGGCGCGGCTCTGGCGCTGGCACGTAATATGGACAGCGACGTCTCCCCCTTTCTGATGGTGGAGTTGCTGCGCTTCTTTTTGCCATTGGTCGCATTACTGGGTTTGGGCGCGGCGGTTCTGGCACCTTTGGCCATGTGGGGCGGGAGCGGGACGGTTGCCTTAAACGCGCAGCTGCTGGCGGGATTGGCGGTTGCGACCATCGTGACAATCGCCGCCGCGCTGGGCGCAGACCGCATGAGCGAGGTGCAGGACAGTTGGTTGCGCATCTGCGTGGCTGTGCTGGCTTTGATCCTGCCGCTGCTAACGGGCCTGTTGGCCTGGTCGGTCGGTCTGCGCGTTGCGCAATACGGCTGGACACCAACCCGGTTGATGGCGGCCACTGGGGCGGCGATCTTGCTGATTTACGGGGTGACCTATGGGCTGTCCCTGCTGTTGCGCGGCGATTGGATGGCGCGGATCCGTGAGGTCAATCTGGGCCTCGCCTTGGCGAGCCTCGTGGTGGCCTTTATCTGGCTGACGCCTTTGGTGGTGCCAGAACGTATCGCGTCGATGTCTCAGGCCATGCGGGCCTTGCGCGGGGAGGCGGGGATCAACCTGCCGCTTCGCGAACTTGCCCGCGATTGGGGTAAGCCCGGCCAGCGTGTTCTGGACCAGATCGCGCAATTGCGCCCGGATCTGCGCCATGCCATCGGGCGGGCCCGACCCGAGGTCGAAGGCAGGGCTGATCGCCCCATCGTGGATCGCGTGAGATTGGCCCGTGTGATGCCGGTCCTTCCGGACCAAGATCTGGCTGGTGAAATATGGGAGGCTCTGCCCGAAGACGCGGCGCGCCTGTGGCTGCGCGCCTGCGAATACAAGCTTGATGGCTTTCCCGGCTGCGCCTTGATTCTGGGCCCGCGTGTGGACGGGACGGCCAGCGGCCTGGTTCTGTTGCGAGACTTGGGTGGGTCTGTTTTAGCCAAGGCAATTAGATTGGAAAACAACCAGTTGCAGGTCGAGGGTGAGGTCATTCTTCCCCAAGGGAAGGCAGGCGCGCAGCTGACCCTTCTGGATCTGGTTGCCGTACAGTCAGGCGCTGTGTCGATTTCCGAGCAAAGCCAGCAAGTCTTTCGGCTTAATGGCCGGGCTATATTTGTGCACAATTGAAAATGTTACCTCAAAATTAAACCTCCATGGCCCATGTTGCACAGGTGGCAAACAGGCGGAGAGACCATGCACGGGTTGATACTCAAGACCCTCCAGGTTTTCGTTCAGGATACATATGGACAAGAACCCTGGCAGAATATCGCGGCGCATGCGGCGCTGGACGAGGTCGATTTTGAGGCCATGTTGAATTATGACGAGGATATTTTTACCGATGTGGTGAACTCTGCCAGTGCTGTTTTAGACAAACCAGCCGAAGCGATCCTAGAAGATGTCGGGACCTACCTGGTGTCTCATCCCAATTGCGAGGGGTTGAGGCGCTTGCTGCGCTTTGGTGGGGTGGATTTCATCGAGTTTCTGCATTCCCTGGATGATTTGCCCGATCGGGCGCGGCTGGCGGTGGCTGACCTGCATCTGCCGGATCTGGAATTACGCGACCACACGATCAATCAGTTTCAGCTCAAGATCGACGGGCATTTGCCCGGATTTGTACATGTGATGACCGGGTTGTTGCGCGCGATGGCGGATGATTACGGTGCACTGGCCTTGCTCGATCACGAAGGGGACCGGGGCGACCGGTTGCAATTGATCGATATTACCGTGGTTGAAACCGCATATGCCGAAGGGCGCGATTTTGACCTGGGTGCCGCCAACCAGATGGGAGAGGCGTCATGAACCGGTTTCCTATTGAAATGCTGCATCGGTTCTGCCCCATGCATGCGGTGCTGGATTCCACCGGACATATCCGGCAGGCAGGGCCGACACTGCATAAGATTTGTGGTGACAATCTTGAGGGCAAACGCTTTCTCGAGATTTTTGAAATTTATCGCCCCCGCGCTGTTGTTGGCATGGGGGACCTGCTGAAAACCGAAGGGCGCAAATTGCATCTGCGGCTGCGCCACGGCGTGCGCACCCCGGTCAAAGGGGTGCTGGGCGCGGATGGCAATGGCGGGGCGGTGATCAACCTGTCTTTCGGGATTTCCGTGATTGACGCCGTGCGGGATTATTCACTGACCAGCACCGATTTCGCCCCGACCGATCTGGCGGTGGAAATGCTTTATCTGGTTGAGGCAAAATCAGCGGCGATGGATGCCTCGCGCAACCTCAATACCCGGCTCCAAGGGGCCATGGTTGCTGCGGAAAAACGCGCCTTTACGGACACATTGACCGGCTTGCACAATCGACGCGCCGTCGATCAGGTCCTGGATCGGATTTGTCGCAGCGGTCAGCCGTTTTCGCTTATGCATATCGATCTGGATTTCTTTAAGCAGGTCAATGACACGATGGGCCATGCGGCGGGGGATCACGTGCTCAAGGCCTGCGCTCGCGCCATGCTGGACACCTCGCGCAAGGATGACACGGCGGCACGGGTCGGTGGCGATGAGTTTGTCATCATCTACACGACCCTGACCAATCGAAGCCGCCTTTCCGATTTGGCCGGGCACCTGATTTCCAGAATCGAACAGCCGATTCCCTTTGAAGGGCAGGATTGCAATGTGTCGGCCAGTATCGGCGTCTTTAGCAGCGATGGATCGGTCACGGATCCGGCTTTGGTGATGGAACGGGCTGATGTTGCGCTCTATGCGGCCAAGCGGGCTGGGCGCGCGCAATACTGCTTTTTCGACGACATTGAAGCGGCGTCGGACGATGATCAGGCACGTGCAGCCAATGGCGAATAAAAAGCCCAAAAATTTTTCAAAGAAGGGCTTGAACCTGCCGATTTGTCAGCGTAGATAGCGCTCCACAGTTGGGGTGTAGCCAAGTGGTAAGGCAGCGGTTTTTGGTACCGTGTATCGTAGGTTCGAATCCTACCACCCCAGCCAGTTTTCAAAAAATAGAGACTGTTAGCATTGCTAAACGTAAGACAAGTCTGACTTTCTTACCTGAGCTGACGCAGTAGCCATTCCTGAAATTGAACCGCGTGCAAATTGCTGTCATCAATCGACAGGTAATATCCTTCATGTCCCGGTATCGTAGCTGAATCTGCTGTTTCGACGTCTCCTGCTTTGATCGCATTTTTGACGAGGAATTCGCTCACCAGTGCTACGCCGTTTCCTTGGCTGGCCAGATACAGCGCCATTCCGTAGGAATCAGCAAAGAGCTGAGGTTCCGGAACCGGCCCGTTCACGGCGGCCCATTTCTTCCACCCGCTGGATGTGCCGACGGCTTCAATGAGAGGCAAGCTTTGCAGATCTCCGATAAGCTTGGGGGCTTTTACCGCGACCAGGCGATTAGGTGTTAACAGTTGCGCATTTTTCCCAACCTGTTTCTCTGATCCAAATCGGATCTCCACGTCAGCCTGGGCGGAGTTGAAATCGTCTGGCCAAATCGCGCTTAGAAATCTGATACGGACATTGGGGTGGCTTTGGGTGAAATCAGCGAGGTTCGGCGCGATAATCCACTGTGTCACACTGATCGACGCGGCGATGGTCAGCAAATTGGTCGACGGGCCAGCGTCGAATATGTCTGTCGCGGCGGCCAGTGTTCCCAGCGCCGAACCAACCTGGGGCAGCAGTTTTCGCCCGTCATCGGTCAGAGATAACCCCCGAGCATGACGCGTGAACAAGGCGACCCGAAGCCGGGTTTCCAGCGCCTTAACCTGTTGGCTAACCGCTGATTGCGTCAACCCGATCTCCTCTCCGGCAGCGGTAAAGCTCAGGTGACGCGCGGCGGCTTCGAAGGCGCGAAACCAGGTGAGCGGAGGCAGTGATTTTTTCATGAAATAAGTGACCTATTAGTCTTGTTAATACCTAAGACCATAAATCATTCGTTTGTCAAAACCGAAGTGATTTTAGACAGTCCTCTTCAGCGAATAGGAGGACCAGATGCACCCCGACATCCGGAAAATCGTGACCTATGACGAAGAGGTCTTTATCGAAGGTTTTAAGGCGGCCAAGGAACCTTGGCGCATGTTTGCAGTCGCCGCAGTGGTTCGGAACCCATGGGCCGGTCGGTTTGTCGAAGATTTGAAACCCGAAATTCACGCCTATGGCCCGGTGCTGGGCGAAATGATGACAAAGCGGATGATTGCTTTGGCCGGAAGCGGTGATGCGATTGAGGCCTATGGCAAGGCGGCCGTCGTTGGGTTGAATGGTGAAGTTGAACACGCATCCGGCCTGATCCACACCCTGCGTTTTGGTAATTTTTACCGAGAGGCAGTGGGAGCGAAATCCTATCTGGCCTTTACCAATACACGCGGTCCAGCCAATGCGCCCATCATGGTGCCGCTGATGGACAAGAATGATGCCGGTCGGCGGTCACACTACTTGACGATCCAGTTTTCTATCCAAGATGCGCCCCGCGATGACGAAATTGTCGTCGTCCTGGGCGCTGCGACAGGAGGCCGCCCGCATCACCGTATCGGGGATCGCTACCAAGACTTGAAGGATCTGGGCCATGACCTGGACAACCCGGCCGCGGTCTGAGTTCGGCGCGCTGCGTGCGATCACTGCAGGTCAGGGACCCGTTGTGGTCCTGATCCATGGTGTCGGTTTGCAGGCCGACGCCTGGAATGCGCAGATCGATGCCCTTTCAGACCGCTTTCGCATCATAGCCGTCGACATGCCCGGCCATGGCCAAAGCCCCTTGGGTGCCGACGACATGGTGTTGCAAGACTTTACCGATTGTGTCGTTGCAGGTTTTGACGGTCCTGCTTTGGTTATCGGTCATTCGATGGGCGCGATGATCGCCCTGGATATGGCGATCCGCCATCCTGACATGGTGCGCGGTGTGGCAGCGTTGAATGCGATTTTCGAACGGGACGGTGCCGCAGCTCTGGCTGTGAAAGCGCGGGCAAACAGCCTTGACGGGGCAAAAGTCGCCGACCCGACCGACACGTTGGAGCGCTGGTTTGGCGACACGGCATCGGCCGAGCGGAATGCCTGTGACCATTGGTTGAGACATGCGGACCCCAAAGGCTACCGCAGTGCCTACACCGTGTTTGCGCAGGAAAATGGTCCCGCGGCTGATGATCTGGCAACCGTGTCTTGCCCGGCCCTGTTCATGACAGGCCAGGAAGAGCCGAATTCCACCCCCGAAATGTCAGAAAAGATGGCAGCGCTTGCACCTAAGGGACGCGCGCGGATCATCGAAGCCGCGGCACATATGATGCCGATGACCCATGCGGCGCAGGTCAATACCGCGCTTGAGGAATTCGCACAGGAGGTTTGGTCATGACTGATCTTGATCCGCGCGCTTTGCGCACGGCCTTTGGCCGATTCATGACAGGCGTAACTGTGGTGACCACTCGCACGCCTGACGGGACATTATGCGGCTTTACCGCCAATTCGTTTTCCTCCGTGTCGCTCGATCCGCCTTTGTTACTGGTTTGCCCTGGCAAATTTTTGTCGACCTTTCAGAGTTTTGCAGATTGTTCGCGCTTTGCGGTGAATGTGTTGGCCGAAGGGCAGGAAGACGTCTCAAACACCTTTGCCAGTTTCAAAGGAGATCGTTTTGCGCAAGTGCCCAACACACTTGATGCCCATGGTATCCCCTTGATCGACGGGGCGATTGCGCAGTTTTCCTGCACAACCTGGCAATCGCTTCCAGCGGGTGATCACCAAATCCTGATCGGAGAAGTCACGGAGTTTACCCAAAGCGAAACCCCTGGCCTTGGCTATGCGGGCGGGCAGTATTTTAGCCTGGGCCTTGAACGCGCTGTGCTGGATCAAACCTTTGACAAGACTGTTTGCGGCGCACTCATCGCCTACGATGACACGGTGTTTCTGGAAGAAACGCCAGACGGTTTCCGCCCGCCACAAGTTGATCTGAAAGACCGGGGCCGGTTACGGCTCGACTTGCAAGAAGCGTTGCTGTTGCGCGGATGTGACCTTGATCTTGGGGCCGCCTATTCCGTCTTTGATGACGCTGGCAGAAGGACTCATCACGCTTATTTCCTTGCCACCAGTAAGGGGGCACCCGGCACCGGAATGCAGGCGGTTCCGTCCCGGGACCTTCCCACGCTCACATACACGACGCCCGCCATCGCCGAGATGATGGCGCGCTATTCTCTCGAAGCCCGCAGCCGCAGTTTTGGTCTCTACCTTGGGGATGCAAAGCGCGGAGATGTGCACAGTTTGACCGAAAGGACCTGAATTATGGAGTTTTCGCTATTTGCGCATAAGGAACGGCTGACGCCCGACCAATCCCATCAGCAATTGAGTGATGAGTTCATCACATTGTGCAAGATGGCGGATGAGGCGAAGATGCGCGCGGTCTGGACGGGGGAACATCATGGGATGGATTTTACGATCTCTCCCAACCCGTTGCTTGAACTGGTAAATCTCGCCCACCACACCAGCCATGTGAAATTGGGCACAGGGACGGTTATCGCGCCTTTTTGGCACCCAATCAAACTGGCGGGCGAGGTGGCCTCGGCGGATTTGATCACTAATGGCCGTATCGAGTTGGGCATCGCGCGCGGGGCGTATTCCTATGAATATGAACGCCTCATGCCCGGAATGGATGCCTGGGAGGCTGGCCAGCGGATGCGCGAATTGGCCCCGTTGGTTCCCAAGCTATGGGAAGGGGATTGTGCGCATGACGGCGAATTCTTTCAATTTCCGGCAACGACCTCGGCCCCGAAACCGTTGCAAGAGGATGGTCCGCCCATCTGGATCGCGGCGCGTGACCCAAACAGCCATGAATTTGGCGTCCATAACGGGTTCAACATTCAGGTGACGCCGCTATGGCAAGGGATCGAAGAGATCGAAAGCCTGATAGCGCGTTTCAATGCGGCCTGTGACACCCATGAGGGAAAAAGGCCAAAAATCATGCTGTTGCATCACACCTATGTGGCCAAGGATGCCGACGATGTGGACCGCGCCGCCAAGGAATTGTCGCGCTTCTATTGCTATTTCGGCGCATGGTTCCAGAACAAGCGCCCGGTGTCGCAGGGGCTTATCCAGGCGCTGAGCGAGGAAGAAATGGCCGCCAATACCATGATGGCCCCCGAGAACCTAAAGCGAGATTTGACCATAGGAACGGCGCAAGAGGTGATCGACCAGATCAAACGCTATGAAGATCTGGGATATGATGAGTATTCGTTCTGGATTGATAGTGGGATGAGCTTTGAGCGCAAACGCGAGTCGCTTGCCCGGTTCATCGACGATGTTATGCCTGCATTTCAGTGAGGGACCCAATGGGACAGAAACCACATTATCAGCTGTTCATTGACGGTGAATGGGTCGACGGCGCAGACGGGCAGGTTATGACATCTGAAAACCCGGCAACCGGTGAAGGCTGGGCGACATTTGCCTGTGCCGCGCCTTCAGATGTGGACCGCGCCATTGGGGCCGCGCAACGCGTTTTGAACGATCCCGCGTGGCGCGACATGACGCAAACCCAACGCGGCAAGTTACTGTATCGCTTGGCGGATCTGATCGAGGAAAACGCGCAGGCCATTGGACGTATAGAAACCACCGATAGCGGCAAACTCTTGGCGGAAACCGCGATGCAATCGGCCTATGTCGGTGACTATTATCGCTACTATGCGGGGCTTGCGGACAAGATCGAGGGCGCGGTTCTCCCGATTGACAAGCCAGACATGCATGTCTTTACCCGCCGAGAACCCATCGGGGTTGTGGTGGCCATTGTGCCCTGGAACGCCCAGATGTTCCTGACGGCGACCAAGCTCGGCCCAGCCCTGGCTGCGGGGTGTTCGGTAGTGCTCAAGGCGTCCGAAGTCGCTCCGGCGCCGATGTTGGAATTTGCTCGTTTGATCGAAGAGGCAGGGTTTCCCCCTGGTGTCGTCTCTGTCATCACCGGTGACGCAGACAACTGCGCCATCCCATTGACCCGCCACCCAGATGTTGATCGGATTGCCTTTACCGGCGGGCCGGAAACCGCCCGCCATGTGGTGCGCAATTCGGCGGAGAACTTTGCGGTGACAACGCTGGAGCTTGGGGGCAAGTCGCCCATTCTGGTCTTTGACGATGCTGATCTGGACGGTGCTGCTAATGGGCTGATCGCCGGGAATTTTGGTGCATCAGGTCAAAGCTGTGTTGCGGGCAGTCGCGGCCTGATCCACCGCCCGATTTTCGAAGAGCTGATGGCGCGGATCGAAGAGAAAGTGCAAGGGGTCAGGGTTGGCGATCCGCTCGACAGCGACACGCAAATCGGCCCACTCTGCACCGCGGCGCAGGTGGCGAAAATCGAGGCAACTCTGGACGCCGCACGCGTTGGCGGCGCACGCATCCGCTTTGGCGGGGCCAAGATTGACCGGCCGGGCAACTACATGGCACCGACGCTGGTTGAATGCCCGGATGCGGACATTGAAACCCTCAAGACAGAAATGTTCGGGCCGGTGATGTCCCTGCTGCCGTTCGATACAGAGGAAGAGGCCATCGCCTTGGCCAACGCGACGCCTTACGGGTTGGGATCAGGGGTGTTCACGCAAAACGTGGCCCGAGCGCACCGGGTTTCGAAACGCCTCAAGGCGGGGATTTGCTGGGTCAACACCTATCGCGCGGTATCTCCGATTGCGCCTTTCGGAGGCTATGACCAATCCGGATACGGGCGAGAGGCGGGGATTGATGCGGTGCTCGATTACACACGAACGAAAACCACCTGGATTAGCACGTCTGAGCAACCGATGGCCAACCCTTTTGTTATGCGCTGACTGTCCTCATGTCCCGAGTGCGGCAGGTTTGTTTTCGGTCCCTGGTCCATTGGCATACCGTTGTTTCTGAACGAAAAAGATCGTGAATTCGATTGTATTTCGGTGACTTTCCTCTGTGGAAATGCTAGGCTCTTTCTGATGTCCCAGTTTTGGTGCGACATAGGAGAAAAGCATGTGCAGATTGTTCATCGGAGCGGACCCAAAGCTTTGGGAAAGCATCACCAAATCCTTTCGTATGGACGGTATGGTGACGAGCGTTCGTTTGGAACACATGTTCTGGAACGTACTCGAAGAGATCGCGTCCAGAGAGGATGTGAATGTGCCGCAACTGCTTCATCGGCTCTACAATGAATCAATTGATGAGGGGCACGATCTTGGGAATTTCACATCCTTCCTCCGTGTGTGTTGCCTGCGCTTTGTCAACTTGCAGCTTCATAATTTGGTTCCAATGACCAATACCTCTGAGTTGGACATGCTGCCGACCGAAGAAATCCTTGAAATCGAAGACAGGTTGAACGCCAAGGCCGGACGCCTTCGGTCTACTCATTCCGCTCAACACTGAGGCTTATCGCAAGAAGGCCAATTGATAGATCCGAAAAGGGAGACCGGATAACCGGTCTCCCTCCGTTTTTGCGGCCAGCTTTGGCTGACCAGTATCGATGACACTACAGGTTTCCCTTTGCCAGTTCATCGGCAATGTGATCGGCCTGACGGATTGCCAGAGCGACAATGGTGAGTGTTGGGTTTTCCGCCGCGCCAGTGGTGAATTGAGACCCGTCGGAAATGTACAGGTTCTCAATATCGTGGCTGCGCCCCCATTTGTTCACCACACCGTCCTTTGCCTCGGCGGACATGCGGTTTGTTCCGAGGTTATGGGTCGATGGGTAAGGCGGGGTCGGGAAGGTTCGCGTCGCCCCAACGGCCTCGTAAACGGCCTGACCTTGCTTATACGCATGTTCACGCATGGCGATATCATTGGGGTGATCTGAAAAGTGAACATTAGCCACGGGCAGGCCCCATTGATCTTTCACATCGGTATTCAGTGTTACGCGATTGGTTTCCTGGGGCATGTCTTCGCCGACAAGCCACATACCGGCCATGTTTTCATAGTGGTCCAGAGCGGTGGTAAATCCACGCCCCCAAGCGCCGGGATTCAAGAAGGCCGCCATGAAGGGCAGGCCAAGCGCCAGCGTTTCCATTTCGTAACCACCAACAAAACCTCGGCTCGGATCATGGCGGGCTTCGTCCTGGATGATGCCGGCCATTGTGGTCCCACGCCACATTTTGACCGGTTTATCAAAGACGGCGTAGACCGAACCTGTCATGTGCCGCATATAGTTCTTGCCCACCATGCCAGAGGAGTTGGCGAGGCCATCAGGGAACATGGCTGAGGCCGAGTTCAAAAGCAGTCGGGGGCTTTCAAATGAGTTCCCGGCGACGCAGACCACGCGGGCTTTTTGCAGCTGCAGGTTGCCGTCTTTGTCGAAATACTCGACTCCGTTCACCTTGCCTTGCTTGTCATGGACGATGCGGGCCACATGGGCGTGGTCGCGCACTTCGAGATTGCCGGTTGCCTCGCCGCGAGGAATATCCGTGTAGGCGGCCGACCATTTGGCCCCCCATTTGCAGCCCTGAAAGCAAAAGCCGGTTTGCTGGCACATCATGCGATCATCATTATCGTCGCTATTGATCGCCATGCGGCCCGTATGGACATTCTCATATCCAAGGGCTTTGGCCCCGGCTTCAAACACCTTGTAATTGTTGTTGCCCGGCAGGCCTGCGCGGCCACCTGTGCGTGTCACGCCAAGTTTGTTCTCGGCCTTGGTGTAATAAGGGTCCATTTCGGCGGCATCGATTGGCCAATCGAGCAAATTCGCGCCAGCAACGTCCCCATAGGTGGTCTTGGCCTTCCATTCATGCTCTTGGAAGCGCAACGAAGCCCCGGCCCAGTGGGTTGTTGTGCCGCCAACCGCCTTGACGATCCAGGCTGGAAGGCCGGAAAAGTCTTTGGCCACACGCCAGTCACCTGACGTTGTGCGGGGATCGACCCAGGCCAATTGGCCAAAGCTTTCCCATTCATCATTGACGTAATCCTCTGGCAGATAACGCCCGCCTGCCTCTAAGGCGACTACTTTTACCCCTTTTTGGGCAAGCTCATTGGACAAGACACCACCGCCAGCACCCGTCCCGATAACGACAACAACGCTGTCATCGTTCATGTCAAATTTCGCAGCCATGATCGGTCTCCTTACAGCCAGTTGATGTCGTCAAAGCCACGGTGGATATAGCCACCCATCGAAAAGCTCTCGCCTTCGTAGCCAAAGATCGGCCAGACGGCTTTTTGGTTGTAAAGGCCGGTTACCAGCCCGCCGCGAATGGTTTGGAAAAAGGCATCATCCTCAATCTGCTTGAGCAACGCGACGCGATTGTCCTCCCATTTCGTGTCCACATAACTGGCCGCCCCGGTTTGTTGGGCCAGCGCATCAAGCTTTGCCACGCCTTCGGCAACAAAGGCTTTGTTTTCGGTGCTGTCATATCCTTTGACGGCAACCACATAATATTCATCTGCAACCTGGTCGTGCGGATAGATGTCCCGCGCCATCTGCAAAAGCGTGACCATTTGATGTTCCGAAATGGCCGTAACTTCGAGCGCCCAAGCCGCATTGGGGGCGGCGATAAAGCCCGCGCCCGTGACGGCTATGGCTCCCAGAGCCGCCGATTGCTGTAGAAGCGCACGCCGCGTGAGCGTCCGCTTTTCCGGTGTGTTGGTCATAGTGATCCTCCCTATTTCACCGCTGCGTTGGTGACGCCTTATTGATACCTTCCGTATTTTTGCATCACCTCGATTTGGTACCCATCCGGGTCCTGAACAAAGAAGAACCGCGCAAGCAGCGCGCCCTCATGCTCAAAATCCACGATCTTTCTTGGCTGGTAACCGACGGCCTCAAAACGCGCGTGTTCGGCGTCGAGATCATCGACAACAAAGGCAATATGCCCGTATCCATCTCCAAGGTCGTAGGGCTCTTGGCGGGATTTGTTGACAGTCAGTTCCAGTTCGATGCTGTTCTCTGAATTCGCGAGATAAATCAGGGTGAAGTCGTCAAACTCCAAACGATCCGCGACGGTCAAACCGAAGGCATAGTCATAGAAATTGATGGAGCGCTCTTCCTCCAGAACGCGCACCATGGAATGTACCAGCTTGGCCAAGAAACCTCTTCCTTCCGTATCAAGTATGGGTTCAACGACCATAGGGCAGCACGGGCTGGAGCGGGTATTACTGGCATAATACAGGGAAATTTTGTTGGTGAATTTTGGAAGTATGTTTGGTTGCAGAGCTTTATGGTTGAGCTTTGGTCAACCAACCTTCGCGGACGTTCCCAAACCCTGATTGAGTGGTCAAGGTTGCGGAACAATCCGAAGGGCCTTTGCCATCCAGTTGGTTACCCGCCAAAGAAGCGGACGTCGTCATCCAGATGGAACGCGGGGCAGTCATGCGTTTTCGATCAAACGAAGCCGCTCTGGCGGAATGATCTGTGTAACTTGTTTTGGCAGCGCCTGAAGCAACGAGTAAATTCGTTGACGACCACCGAGAGAGTGAGTGATGCACACCAGCCGGAGTGAAGGCGGGTGTGCATCCTGACGATTAGCTGGCTACCTTAGCCGCCATGTTTTTTGATCAACGCTTTGGCCTGTTCGATCAGGGCATTGCCGTCAATGTCCTTGCTGCCCATTTCGCTCACCCAACGTTCAATGACGGGCTTGGACGCTTCTTTGAAACGGGCGACTTCCTCGGCTGACAACTGGACGATGGTGTTTCCGGCTTTCTCAGCGATGGCGCGGCCCGGGGCGTCGTTGTCCCACATGACTTGCGCGGCCATCTCAGACAGTTTTTGACCGGATTCAGCGTCGATCGCTGCGCGGATGTCATCAGGCAGGCTTTCATACTTTGCCTTGTTCATCACGAGGATGATTGTGGCGGTATAAAGCGCCTCGTCGCCGGTAAACTCGGTATGGTAGGTCACCAGTTGCGAGAGTTTGACCGCAGGGGTGACCTCCCACGGGATCACGGTGCCAGAAACGACCCCCTTTGAGAGCGCCTCGGGAATTGCGGGCAAAGGCATGCCCACCGGGGTCGCACCCAGCTCGCTGAGCATGTCGTTGATCACCCGGGTCGGGCCGCGAAGTTTCAGGCCCGACATGTCCTCGAGTTTGTTAACACCCCTGTCTGTATGAATAACTCCCGGGCCATGAACCCAGGCACCAAGCACCTTGACGTCTTTATACTCACCATCCTGAAGATCGGTTTCCACAAGCTCCTGAAACGCTTTGGATGTCGCAACAGGGTTGGTCATCATAAAGGGCAGTTCGAACACTTCGGTTTTGGGGAAACGTCCGGGTGTATAGCCGACCACGGTCATGGTGATGTCTGCGACACCATCAATTGCCTGGTCCATCAATTCAGGGGGTTTGCCGCCCAGGGACATAGCATCGTAATGCTCGATCTTGAGCTTGCCACCAGCGGCCTCCTCCACCTGCGCCGCCCAAGGTTTCAGGATATGCTTGGGCACGGTGGCTGGTGGTGGCAGAAATTGGTGCAATCGAAGCGTGACCTCCTGCGCGGCCACCATGGGTGTGCTGCAGCCAAGCGCAATGGCTGCGGCTGCGGCGGTTTTGAGTAGACTGCGGCGTTTCATATGGTTTCCTCCCTGATCGCAGTTTCATCCGTGTTTTTTTAGTTCAGAGTGACCGGCAGGCTAAGCGGGCCACGAAAACCAAATCCCCAGAACTTGACGGCGTCCGGATCCGGCAAGGTCATGTTGGGAAAACGGTCGAACAACATGGGCAGCACGATCTGGCCCAGCATACGGCGGGCGATATGGGTGCCCTGACAAAAATGTGGTCCGTTGCCAAAGGCCTGATGCGGTGTCTTGGGCCGAAAAATGTCGAAACGTTCGGGGGCTGTATACAGCTCTTCATCATGGCAGGCAGACGCCTGGACGGTCATCACAACCTCACCTTTATGGATCGCGTGCCCGCGAATTTCGGTGTCTTGCATAACCAATCGTGAACTGGCCTGGATCGGAGCCACCCAACGGACGCCTTCTTCGAACGCGGCCAACCACAGGCCATCCTTGACGCAGGCTTCGCGTTGATCGGGATTGGTGAGCAGACCATAAAGGATGGTCAAAAGCGCATCGCGCGGTTCGTTGATCCCGCCTCCGATGGCGATTTTGATATTGGCATAGATTTGACTGGTTTCGATTGGGGACTCGGCATTGACCATGGCGGACAGTGCACTTTGATCTGGCACCGCGCGAACCCGATCAACACAGGTGTCAAACAGGGCGTTCATCTCAGCGTTCTGCGCGTCTGAGTGCTCAAATAGCGCTGGATCATTGCCAAAATTTCCCGCCCCATCGATCAAAGCCTGCGACCAGCGGATCATGTCTTGGTCGCTGGCTTCGGGGATGCCCAAAAGATGCGTCAGACAACGCGCCGCATAAGGGGCGGCAAGGTCGCGGAACAGGTCTATGGTCTCTCCGCGCGGCAAGCGGCCAATATAGTCTTCGGCCACTTTGGTGTAGATCGGTTGCCAGCAGCCCATGATGACCTTGGGATTGAATGCCGGCGCCATGGCGTTGCGCTCTCGCATATGGGCGGCCCCATCTTTGCGCATCAGCGTATGGGCCTGGAACGCTCGTTTCATTGGGGTGAGTGGATCGTTGGACGAAAACAGTTCCCAATTGTCTTTGACATGCTTGGTATCGGCCGCCTTGGTCAGCATTATTCGTTTGATCGATGGGATACGCACGACCGGAGCTTCGGCGCGAAGTCGGCGATAGATCCTATAGGGATCGGATTGCAGCTCTGGAATCTGGATGGATTCGTCGACAGGCACGTCGGCCAAGGTTGCGGTTGTCATGCGGTCTCCTCCAACACCGGACAGTTTGACAAGGTTAGTCACAGGATTTGCATTGGTCCATTTGATGAAACTGATCCACATTATCGAAAAAACTGATACACTGATGCTATGGTTGATCCTTTCACATTGGATTTCGCGGCGCTTCGGTGTTTGCGAATGGTGCATGATCTGAGGTCGTTTTCGCGCGCAGCTGAAAGCCTTGGCCTCGGCCAATCCAGTGTGAGTTATACGATTGCGCGGTTGCGAGAAGTCTTTGGCGATCCCCTGTTTGTGCGGCAGGGGGGCGGCATCCTCGCAACGCAGCGCTGCATCGACATTGTTGAGCAGGTCAGCCAGATGCTGGACGAGTTCGAAGCCTTGGCGTCGCCGCGGGTTTTTGATCCGGGGACAGCAGACCTGGTGGTCGGGATTTCCTGCAATTTCTATGAAAGGGTAACGATCCTTCCTCAATTGACTCGCATGCTGCGGCGGGACGCGCCCGGGATTAGGTTGAATATCATTCCAAGCCAGGTGCGAGGTCGTGAACAGCTGAAGCGTGGGGAAAGCGATATGTTGATCGGCCCCATTCGGATTGAAGAAGCCGGGTATTATCGCCGGACTCTGTTCAAGGATGACTATGTCTGCATCATGGATCCGGAAAACAGCTTGGCGACACAGAGTTTGACCATGGAGGCCTATGTAGCGACACCGCAGGTTGTGGTGAATTATGGTGGAACGTTCCGTTCGCAGTTTCTGGTGGAATTGGAGCGGTTGGGCCAGGTGCCCAATACCGTCATGCAGGTTCCGAGCCCGGCCAACTTGCCAGATCTATTGGCTAGCACCGATATGATCGCGACAGTTCCCCGGCGTACAGCAGCTGTCTTTGGCCAAGCAGTAACCGTGGTGGAATGCCCGGTTCAGGCCGAAATCTCGATTGACCTACAGTGGACGCCGCGCACCCATGTTTCGGTCGCGCATGTGTGGCTGCGCAGCAAGATCGCCGAAGCGTCCAGTCGTTTTGCGAATTAGTGGGCACTGTTGCTTGGCGTAGGTAAGTGGGCTCAGCAACTGCCCCTAAGTCACGCCCGTTTCGAGGGTCTTTGTAAAACGTAGCCCAATTTTAAGAGGCGTTTTTTAACCGGTAGATGGAGGCGCGGCTGAGTTGATGCTGAACCTTCGCATACGTGACAATCAAATCCGCAATGGCGGATGTTTCTGTGGCTGGTTTGACGGGATAGGTGTAGGAAAAGCAGCAGAACATTGCCAAAGGTGACCAATATGGCGGAAAATCCTGATGAAATCCTGACACGCTTGCCCGCGCGGTTAAAACAGGCGCGCAAGGAACGAGGGTTGTCACTGGAAGCTGTCGCCAATCTTAGCGGGGTGTCGCGCTCGATGGTCAGCCAGATCGAACGCGGCGAAAGCAGCCCGACCATTTCGACCTTGTGGAACCTGACTCGTGCGCTGCAGGTGGATTTTGCAGGCCTGTTAGAGGAAGGCGACAACAAGGACCAGATCGAGGTTCTCAGAACCACGGATGTGCCGTCGATCGACAATATGGGACAGGGCTGTCAGATCAAAATCCTGTCCCCGCCCGAAGAAGCCGGCGGTCACGAAGTCTATGACATCCGGTTTGAGGAAGGCGGCAGCCTGAATAGTGCCCCACATACCAGGGGCGCGGTTGAGCAACTGACCGTTCTGGCGGGCGCGGTTCAGGTGGTGTCCGGGGGTGCCGATGAGCGGCTGGGCCAGGGCGATACCGCGCGCTACGCCGCCGACATTCCCCATTCTATTGCGTCAATCGACGGGCCTGCGCGGGTGTTTTTGATTGTCAAAAGCGCCTGAGCGACGGGAAAATCCAAGAACATCCTGTGTGGCGGATTTTTTTCCGCAATATTGAATTCCTGTATTTGGGATTTGAATCCGTTATGGTAGATGTGCGACTCAGCAACGGAGGTCGCACATGTCAGATGCATTCTTGTCCCATATCTCGAACACCCTCACTCAGATCGACGCAGAAGGCCTGTATAAGCGCGAGCGCATGATCACCTCGCCTCAGGGCGGTGAGATCACAGTGGGCGATCAACAGGTGATCAATCTATGTGCGAATAACTATCTTGGTCTGGCGGATCACCCCGCGCTGATTGAGGCGGCCAAAGCGGCGATGGAGCCCAAAGGGTTTGGCATGGCTTCGGTGCGCTTTATCTGCGGTACGCAGGACATCCACCGCGACTTGGAACAAAAGCTGGCGGCCTTTTTGAACAAGGATGATGCGATCCTGTTTGCGGCCTGTTTTGATGCCAATGGCGGCCTGTTCGAGCCCCTGCTTGGCCCCGAGGATGCCATCGTGTCGGACAGTCTCAACCATGCCTCGATCATTGACGGGGTGCGGCTGTGCAAGGCCAAACGCTATCGCTATGCCAATAATGACATGGCGGACCTTGAAGAGGCATTGCAACAGGCCCGCAAGGATGGCGCGCGCCACATCATGGTCGCCACGGATGGCGTGTTTTCCATGGATGGCTATCTGGCAAACCTGCCCGAGATTACGCGTCTGGCCAAGGAATATGAGGCGGTTGTCATGGTGGATGATTGCCACTCCACCGGCTTTATGGGGCCGCGCGGGGCGGGAACGCCTGACCATTTTGGCGTTGAGGTGGATATCCTAACCGGGACCTTGGGCAAGGCGTTGGGGGGCGGGATTGGCGGCTATATTGCCGGGCCGCAGCCGGTGATTGACCTGCTGCGCCAGCGCGCGCGCCCCTATCTGTTCTCCAATTCCCTGCCACCCGCCATCGTGGCCGCAGGGCTGGAGGCGATCCGCCTGGTCGAAAACGGGGCCGATCTGCGCGCGCAACTGTTTGAAAATGCAGCCTATTGGCGGGCCGGATTGGAAAAGCTGGGCTTTGACCTTTTGCCCGGCGAACACCCGATCATCCCGGTGATGCTGGGCGAGGCCAAACTGGCCCAGGCCATGGCCAACAAGCTGTTTGACGAAGGCGTCTATGTCTCGGGATTCTTTTTCCCGGTTGTGCCGCGCGGACAGGCCCGCATCCGCACCCAGATGAATGCCGCCCTGACCCGGCAAGACCTGGACCGCGCCTTGGCCGCCTTTGGCAAGGTTGGCAAAGAATTGGGGATCATCTCATGAAGCCCAACACCATGAAAGCTTTGGAAAAATCCAAACCCGAGGAAGGGCTTTGGATGGTGCAGGCCCCGGTGCCGGAAATCGGCCCGGATGAGGTGCTGATCCGGATCAACAAAACCGGGATTTGCGGCACGGATATCCATATCTGGAATTGGGATGACTGGGCCTCGCACACGGTTCCCCATCCCATGATCACCGGCCATGAATTTGTCGGTGAGGTTGTCGAGATCGGCAAGGATGTCACCGGCCTGTCCATCGGTCAGCGCTGTTCTGGCGAAGGTCATCTGATTGGCAATGACAGCCGCCAAAGCCGCGCAGGCAAGTTTCACCTTGATCCCGGCACGCGCGGGATTGGTGTGAATGAACAGGGGGCCTTTGCCCAATATCTGAAACTGCCCGCCTTTAATGTGATCCCGCTGCCCGATGATATCCCTGATGAAATCGGGGCCATTCTGGACCCGCTTGGGAATGCGGTGCATACCGCGCTCAGCTTTGATTTGCTGGGCGAAGACGTGCTGATCACCGGGGCTGGCCCGATTGGCATCATGGCGGCGGCGGTGGCGCGTCATGCGGGCGCACGCAATGTGGTGATCACCGATATCAATCCGCAAAGGCTTGAACTGGCGGAACATGTGGTGCCAAACCTGCGCCCCGTGAATGTGGCCAAGGAAGATCTGAACGACGTGATCGCCGAGCTTGGCCTGAAAGAAGGGTTCGATGTCGGGCTGGAAATGTCGGGCAACCAGATCGCGCTGGACCAGATGGTCGAGGCGCTGGTGATGGGGGGCAAGATCGCCTTGCTTGGTATCCCTCCTGGGAAATCTCCGGTGGATTGGTCGCGGATCGTGTTCAAGGCCATCACCATCAAAGGCGTCTATGGCCGGGAGATGTTTGAAACCTGGTACAAGATGATCGCCATGCTGCAAAACGGGCTGGATGTGAGCCGGGTCATCACCCACCAGTTTGAAGTCGATGATTTTGAGGCGGGCTTTGCCGCGATGAAGTCCGGACAATCGGGCAAGGTCGTGCTGAACTGGCGCGCCGCCTGACGCGTTGGGTGTCGGCTGGCCGCGGTGGGCGTATTGGGTTGCGTCGGATCTGGCGGCCAGCGATCTGGCCATTTGGCTAAATTTTGTGCAGTTAGGGCGCGAAGGCAGAGAGCGGATCCCCGGATTCGGGGCCACGCGCGATTTCAGGAGGCATCATGCGCATCTTACTGGTCCATACGGGCGGCACGATTGGGATGGTCCAGACCGAGGACGGGTTTGCGCCGCAAAAGGGAGTGGTTGAGGCGGAGGTGGATCGGTTGATCAACGCCGGTGAGATCACCGCTTCGGTCGATATCGTGACGCTTGAGCCGTTGATCGACAGCGCTCAGGCAATCCCGGCCGATTGGAGCAGAATTGCACAATCGATCCATGCGGCCAGCGCTGATTATGACGGGTTTGTCGTGACCCATGGGACCGACACGCTGGCCTATACGGCGGGCGCTTTGTGTCTGGCTTTGCCGGGGCTGCGCCAGCCGGTGATCGTCACCGGGGCCATGCTGCCCCTGACCGTGACCGGATCCGATGGCAGCCGCAATCTGCGTGAGGCGCTCTTGGCGGCACAAAGCACCGCGCCGGGGGTTTGGGTGCAATTCGCGGGCCGCTTGCTGCATGGCGCGCGGGTGCGCAAATCGCATTCCAGCTCTTTTGATGCTTTTGAGGCCGAAGCCTGTGATGTCGCGCCGCTTTTACCTGCCGCTGAACCCGGGTGCCATGAGATTGCTCACCACAATGTCGGAATTTTCTCAATCACGCCGGGGCCTTGCATGGATCTTTTGGCCCATGCTGTCGAGCGTTGCGAGGGGCTGGTCTTGCGCTGTTACGGATCGGGCACGGCACCTGACACGCCCCAGATGCGCGCCGCGCTGGCCAAGGCGCAGGCGAAAGGCATCCCGGTGATTGCGGTCAGCCAATGCCCCGAGGGCGGCATGAAGCTGGGCACCTATGCGGCGGGCAAGGTGATGCGCGACAATGGCGTGGTGGACGGGCGCGACATCACCCCGGAAATGGCCTATGTGAAAATGCATGCCTGCCTGACACGCGGCGACGATTACGAGGCCAGTCGCGCATTTCTGGCGACCAGCCAATGCGGAGAATTGGCCAGCTAGGGTCCAAATCCTAGAGGCCAACGAAGCCTCGTCGAAAGAGGCTTCGTCAGGCCCGTTTCAGGAGGCGAACATACCCTTGTATTGGTCGCGCAGCACGTTCTTTTGAACCTTGCCCATGGTGTTGCGCGGCAATTCATCGAGGATCACCAATTTGCGCGGATGCTTGAACCGGGCAAGCGATTGCTGGACAGAGTCCATCATGGCATCGGTATCCGGCTTGGCCCCGTTCAAAGGTACGATCACCCCCAAGACGGTTTCGCCAAAATCGGGATGCGGCACGCCGATCACTGCGCTTTCCAGCACGCCGGGTTGTTCATCCAGAACCAATTCGATTTCCTTGGGATAGATATTGTAACCCCCTGAGATGATGAGATCCTTGTTGCGCCCGACAATATGGACATAACCATCTTCATCGATCTTGCCCAAATCTCCGGTGATAAAGAACCCGTCCTGTCGCAGCTCGGCGGCGGTCTTTTCCGGCATCTGCCAATAGCCTTTGAACACATTGGGCCCGCGCACTTCGATCTGGCCGACCTCGCCATTGGGCAGCGTTTCGCCGGTTTCGGGATTGGTGATCTTGAGCTCGACCCCGGGCAGGGGGAAGCCAACCGTGCCCGCGCGGCGTTCACCGTCAAACGGGTTTGAGGTGTTCATATTGGTTTCGGTCATGCCATAGCGTTCCAGAATCCGGTGGCCGGTGCGCTCTTCGAATTGCACATGTGTTTCGGCCAAAAGCGGGGCAGAGCCGGACACAAAAAGACGCATATGGGCGGTCAGATCTTTGGTGAAACGATCATCGCCCAAAAGCCGGGTGTAAAAAGTCGGAACACCCATCAGGCAGCTGGCGCTGGGCAGGTGGCTGATCACCTGATCCAGATCGAATTTTGGCATGAAAATCATGCTGCTGCCTGCTGCCAGCGTGACATTGGTGGCGACGAACAGCCCATGGGTGTGAAAGATCGGCAGGGCGTGCAGCAGCACATCCTCAGACGAGAAACGCCATTCGCGCACAAGGGTTTGCGCATTGGACAAGAGATTGCCCTGGGTCAGCATCGCCCCCTTGGAGCGTCCGGTTGTGCCGCTGGTATAAAGGAAGGCCGCCAGATCATCGCGGTCACGTTCGACCGTGGCAAAGCTGGCTGGCATGACCCGTGCTTGCGCCATCAATGTGCCGCTGCCATCGGCGTTCAGTGTTTCGATCCGTGCCCCCAACCCGTGGGCGATTTTGCCAAGGGCGGTCTCGCTTTTGCCATCGCAGACAATCAACGAGGCACCGCTGTTTTCGATGAAATAGCTCAGCTCATCCACCGTATAGGCGGTGTTGAGCGGCAAAAAGACCAGCCCGGATTGCGCACAGGCGGCATAGAGGGCCAGCGCCTCGGGGGATTTTTCGGTTTGTACTGCGACCCGGTCACCGGGTTTCAGTCCAAGTTGCGCCATGACATTGGCAATCTGCGCGCCCATGGCCAGAAAATCCTGATGGGTCAGAGTGCTGCCATCCAGAAGCTGCAGGAAGGGCGTGGTTTTTCCGGCATGAATACCAAAGAGGCCGTCATAAAGCGGGTTGGCCATGGGGTTACCTTTCATCGGTCGTGGAAAACGCGATTTGTTCGGCCAGCGATTGAACATCAGATGTGGCAACGACATCGCGCGTATTGGCAAAGTTTTCGTGGTTCGCGGCGACCCGTGGCAAATCATAGAGGTAATTCACCATGGCACCGCCGGATTGGGCCCGGCCCTTGTCCGAGATGTCAGCATCGGCATGGACCGCATGCACAATCGCGCCATTGCCCAGATGGAACCGCGCGACCGGATCATAGGGCAGGCCGCCGCGGGATTTCGCCTTGAGCAGGTAATGCGCCGCAAGGGCGCGCATATTGTCGGGGTCTTCCGTGCTCCAGTCGAGCCCGACCTCATCCAGCCATTTGGTCAGGCCGGGGATCGGGGACAGGGTGACAAAATTGGACAGGCCGGGCAGTTCGGCCGCCAAATCGGCGGCGACCTGTTTGATCAGCGAATTGCCAAAGGAGATGCTGGCCAGACCAGCCTGACAGTTGGAGATGGAATAAAAGACGGCAGTGTCTGCCGCATCTTCCGGCATGGCATCGCGGTCTTCGGCCAAAAGCGCCTGCACCGATCCGGGGGTGCCCTTGGTCAGGGCGACCTCAACAAAGATCAGCGGCTCATCCGGCATGGACGGGTGAAAGAAGGCAAAGCAGCGCCGGTCGGTCGGTTCCAGCCGCCGCCGCAAATCGTCCCAGCTGTCAATGGCATGGACGGCCTCATAGGCGATGATCTTGTCCAGGATATGGGCGGGGCTTTCCCAGCTGATAGGGCGCAGTACCAGAAAGCCGCGATTGAACCAGGAGGCAAAAAGGTGGCGGAAATCCAGGTCCAACGCCTGCAGCTCTGGTTCGGCCCCGCCAAGGCGCAGCAGATCAGCGCGCATTTGCACCAAGGCCCCGGTCGCGCCGGGCACGCGGTTCAACCGGCGCACCATTTCCTGCCGCGCCGGTTCCGCCGCCTCGGCAAAGGCGCGATAGCTGGCCTTGGAGGGCGCACGTTCGTAATCGTCCAACGTGCTGCGCACGCGTTCGGGGTCGATATTCATCGTGGTGGCGATGTCACGGAAGAAGGCGAGCTTGTCGCCATCTTCCAGTTGTGCAAACCGGGACAGGATTTCGCTGCCCAAGGCCAGGCCCGAGGTCTCGCCCGCTGACCCAACCAGCGCGGTGGCCAGTTCAGTCAGGGGACGCCCGTCCAGGGCGGTGTCCGAAGCGTCGCGGCGATAGCGCCGCTCGAACACCGTTGAAAGCAGATCAGCCAGCAGGGTCATACCGCCGCCCCCATGACCAGATCAGGCAGCCAGGTTGCCAGGCCCGGGAACAGGCAGAGCAGGACAATTGCCAGCACCATACAGGCAACAAAGGGCAGGGACCCGGTCAGGATCGTCTTGAGCGAGATGTCCGGCGCGATGCCGTTGATCACATAGAGGTTCAGGCCAACTGGCGGGGAAATCAGGCCAATCTCCATGTTGATGGTCAACACAACCGCAAACCAGATCGAATCAAACCCGGCGGCATCGATGATCGGCAACAGGATCGGTGCCGCCATCAGGATCACCGCAACAGGTGGCAGAAAGAACCCGGCGATCAGCAGAAAGATGTTCACGACCCCCATCAGCACCCAGCGGTTCACCTCGAGCGTGCCAATCCATTCGGCAATCGACTGCGTGATAAAGAGCGAGCTGAGCATATAGGAAAACACACCCGCAGCGGCGATGATGAACAGGATCATCACGCTTTCCTTGGTGCTGTCGCGCAGCACGACCCAAAGGTCTTTGGGGTTCCAAAGCTTGTAGATGATCATGGCGATCATCAGGCACAGCAATGCGCCCACTGCTGCCGTTTCCGAAGGTGTCGCGATGCCGCCATACATGGCGTAAAGAACGCCGAGGATGATCAGCAGAAAGGGCAGGACCCGTGGCAGGATCTCAAACCGTTCCTTCCAAGTGTAGCTGCCCGCGCTCAACCGCGAGGCATTGCCGGATTTCCAGGTCGAATAGAGCGACCAGATCATGAACAGCCCAACCAGCATCAGGCCGGGGATCACGCCGGCCAGGAACAGGCGGCCAATCGAGGTCTCGGTGGCAATGCCATAGACAATCATGGTGACCGATGGCGGGATCAGAATACCCAGGGTGCCCCCAGCCGCAATAGACCCGGCGGCCACGCCATCAGGATAGCCGCGTTTGCGCATTTCGGGGATGCCCATCTTGCCAATCGCAGCGCAGGTGGCGGGCGAGGACCCTGACATGGCGGCAAACAACGCGCAGGCCCCGAGGTTGGAGACAACCAAACCACCGGGAACGCGGGTCAGCCAGCGCTCCAGCGCCTCGTACAGGTCGGCCCCTGCGCGGGTTGAGGCGATCGAGGCCCCCATGATGATAAACATCGGGATTGAAAGCAGCGCGAAATTGTCGAGCTTGCCAAACAGAAGCTCCGGCATGAGCTCAAGCGAGCGCGGGCCGTCAAAGATCAGCAGAAATGCGGCGGAGACGATCAATAGGCCAATGGCCACCGACACGCCGGAAAACAGCACGAGGATGGTGGCAATTGCCACAATCGCGCCAAGCAGAAGCGGGTCCATCAGATGTCCTCCAGACCAAAAGGTTTGTCGATGCCAAGAAGGACGGCGACGAGATCAGCGATGAGTTGCAAAAGCAGCAGGCCGAAACCAACGGGGATGGCCAGATAAGGAATCCACAGGCGCACCCCCCAGACCGTGTCCGACTTCCAGCCGCGATCCCAGGCGAAGTGCCAGTATTCAAAGCCATAAAACAGCATGATTGCGACGATGGTGATTGACAAAAGTGATGTCATGATCGCCATGTAAAAGCGCGGGCGGGGCGGCAGAGAGATGGGGATGAGGTCCACATTGACGTGGCCGCGCAGGCGCTGGACATAGGGCAGCCCCACCAAAGTGGCGGCAATCACCAGATAGATCACGGCCTCGGTCTGCCAGACGGTTGATCCGTTCAGGACAAAGCGCACAAAGATCATCTGGCAGGTGATGGCCACCGCTGCCACGATCATGCCCGCCGAGCACCATCCGGCCAGAGTTGAGAGTGCCGCGACGACACGGAGAAAGAGGTTGTTCCCGGTATGGGACGCAACGGCAGAGCTGTGACCAGCCATCTGCACCTCCTGACTTGGAATTTTGGGGAGTGAGGAGAAGAGGGCGGGGCGGCCCGGATGCAGCCCCGCCATCAGATCATTCGACGGCCAGGGCCATATCCAGCAACGCCTGTCCGTCGCTCACTTCTTCGACAAACTTCGCATAGGAGGTCTCCATCGCCAGCGTGCGCCAGGCTTCGAAATCTTCACCTGTCATCTCGGCGATCTCAACACCCGCATCCGCAAAGACTTTGGCCGATGCCGCGTCCTGCTTTTTGGCCTCTTCCAGATAGTAGGCTTCGGCCTTGGCGGCGGCGGCCAGCAGGGCGTTTTGTTGCGCCTCATTCAGCCCGTCAAAGGTGCGTTTGTTCATCAAAAGCGGCTGATACATGAACCACAGCGCGACGTCGCCCGCTGGGGTATAGCAGCTGACCTGCTCGTAGATGCGATAACTGACAAAGGAGGAAGACGAGGTATTGGCCGCCTGCAAAACCCCGGTTTGCATGGCGTTATAGATCTCGGACGAGGCCATTGAAGCGATCGAAGCACCGGCTCCGGCCAACATTTGCTCAAAGGATTTGCCCGCCGCACGGGTTTGCAGGCCCTCGATATCGCTTGGGTTGGTGATGCATTTGTCTTTGCCAGCGAAACCGCCAGCCAGATAGCCATGCACCAGAACCATCACGTCATCTTCGGCCATCTTGGCCTCGAGCGCTTCCATAAATGGCGAGTTGGACAGGCGCGCGGCGTGATCGTGGTTTTTCACCAGGCCGGGCATCAGGGTCAGGTTATAGGCAGGCTGCTGGCCGCCCGCATAGGACAGGGGCAGGACGGTCATGTCCAACTGACCCCGGCTGAGCGGTTTGTACTGTTCGCGCGGCTTGAACAGGGATTTGGACCCGAAAATCTTGATATCCAGATCAACATTCGCTGCGGCCACCTCATCCGCAACAATCTGGGCCACCTGATGGCGGATATCTTTGGTCGACCATTGGTGAGACAGGCGTAGCTCAGTGGCGTTCGCCACAGCGGCGACAGATGTTAATGCGAGCGCGGCAACGGCGGTCTTAAAAATCGATTTCATGTTTTCCTCCCATTAGAATCAGGTCTCGGAGACACCTGAATGTGCTTCACGATAGGAGTGATGTGTTTTTCCTGTCAACTTTCTTGTATACAAAAACTGAATGCTTGAGTTGCGGGATTGGCTATCATAAAACAAAACTATGGAGAAACGGCACGCAGATATTATCGCTGAAGAACTCGAAGAGCGGATCTTTGGGGGGATTTATGCGGACGGGGACCGGTTGGACGAAGTCCGGTTGGCCGAGCAGTTTGGCGTGTCCCGCACCCCGCTGAGAGAGGCCTTGCAGCGGCTTGCCCGGTCCGGTCTGGTCGAGCTCAAGCCCCGGCGCGGGGCCTTTGTCTGCCAGCCCGGCCCGGTTGACCTAATCGAGATGTTCGAGGTCATGGCAGAGTTCGAAGCCATCTGCGGGCGTCTTGCGGCACGGCGGATTTCAGATGCGGCGCTGGCGGATCTTCATGATGCCAATGACAAATGTCAGGCAGCGGTGCAGGCTCAGGACCCTGACAGTTATTACGCGGAAAACGAACGGTTCCATAAAATCATCTATCGTGAATCTGGGAACAGTTTTCTGGAGGCGGAGACAAGCGCCTTGCACCGTCGACTTCAACCCTTTCGCAGGCAGCAGCTGCGGCTGAGAGGGCGCATGGCGCAATCCATGAAAGAGCATAAGGACATTCTGACCGCTCTGGAACATGGTGTGTCAGAGGCCGCAGCGGATGCTTTGCGCGGCCATGTAGCGATTCAGGGCGAGAAGTTTCACAGCCTTATGGCCACCCTCAAAAACGCTGCTGAATAGGCGGATTCTGTCGCGCGGGGGCGGGCGGTTTCGCGCCGTGTGGGGGCGTTTATCGATTCCAGTTCATGCCTGAAGGTTGTGGCCTGTTGCACCGCGCGCTTGAGGTTGGTTTTGAAAAGGGAAATCAAAACAATTGGTTATTCAGGTCTCCGTCGGGGAGATGACCGGTTGTGCGCGTAAATTTTCATAATTTATTATTTCTGTCGGGTATCTTTACCTGACTAATTTAATAGGCTAAACGTTGCGCAATCCAATTTCTCAATTCGGGAGAAGACCGTGAAATTCCGCACCGCCACCTTGGCCTCTTCAATCGCTCTGGCCTCTTTCAGCGCCGCGCATGCCGCTGACACAAATGATGTTCTGACAAACTATGCCGATATTGCTCTGGCCGGGTATGAGGACAGCCTGACCACGGCCAAAGCCCTGCGCGTCGCTGTCGATGCCTTGGTGAGCTCTCCGTCCGAGGCGACCTTGCAAGATGCCAAGCAAGCCTGGCTGGCCTCGCGTGTGCCTTATCAGCAGACCGAAGCCTTTCGCTTTGGCAACCCAACCGTTGACGACTGGGAAGGCAAGGTAAATGCCTGGCCGCTGGACGAGGGTCTGATCGACTATATTGACGGTGATTTTGGCACCAACGAAGAAAACCCCTTCGCGACCGCCAATATCGTCGCCAACGCCTCTCTCGAAGTTGCCGGGCAGACCATTGATGCCAGTGCGATCACCCCTGATCTGCTGGAAAGCCTGCACGAGCTTGACGGGATCGAGGCCAATGTCGCCACAGGCTATCACGCCATTGAATTCCTGCTGTGGGGGCAGGATCTGAACGGCACCGAACATGGTGCGGGCGCACGCCCCGCAAGCGATTTTGACACCGCCAATTGCACCGGCGGCAATTGTGAGCGTCGCGCGCAATACCTGGTCGCCGCGACCGATCTGCTGATTTCCGACCTGGAAGATGCGGTTGCCAACTGGTCCGCAGACGGCCAAGGGCGCGCGGATGTCACCGCGGATGGCACCCAAGGGCTGGTCATGGCCTTCACCGGCATGGGCTCGCTCAGCTATGGCGAGCAGGCGGGTGAGCGGATGAAGCTGGGCCTGATGCTGAAGGACCCTGAGGAAGAGCATGATTGCTTCTCCGACAACACCCACAATTCGCATTATTTCGACGGGCTGGGTGTGCGCAATGTCTATGCCGGTCGCTATGTGCGTATCGATGGCTCGGTCGTGTCCGGCCCCTCGCTTTATGATGTGGTCAAGGCCAAAGATAGCGTGTTGGCGGATCAGCTGATGTCCGACATGAATTCAACCATGATCGCGCTGGGCGACATTCGTACGGCTGCCGAGGCGGGCACCTCCTATGATCAGATGCTGGCCGCAGGCAATGAGGCGGGCGAGGCACTGGTTCAGAACGCCATCGACAAGCTGGTGGGCCAGACCCGCAATATCGAACGCGCCGTGCAGCTGATCGGGCTTGACGGTGTCAGCGTCGAAGGGTCTGATAGTCTCGACAACCCGGATGCTGTTTTCCAGTAAACGAATGAAACCAAATTATAAAACGGCCTACCTACGCGATATCGCAGGCATGGCTTTGGTGCTGGCGCTTTGCGCCGGCACTTCGCGTTCCGAGCCTATGGGCGAACCCCATTTGCAGATTGTGCCGAGGGATGCGTCTGAGGCAGCGAAAGTGGCTGCTGTGGTGGCGATCAGCACGGATTTCTCGCAGCCCGAACGGTTCGAACACCGCCCGGCTGGCCTCGCTACTTTGATGGATGCGCCGTCGCGCAAATCCTTTTCCATGCCACAGCCTAACCTGAACGAGGATCAGGGATTGGATTTTGTGTTGGGGCAGAGCCTGTTTGAAAAGCTTTGGGTGACGCCGCCCTCTGCGACCGTGTCCAGCGATGGTTTGGGGCCGCTTTACAATGCGCGGGCCTGTTCGATCTGCCATATCGGCAATGGCCGGGGTCGCCCGCCACTGGATGACACGGATCGGTTGGGGGCGCTGTTTTTGCGCGTTTCGGTCCCGGATGAGGCCTCATCCCTCGCGCCCGACCTTTTGGATAAGATGTCAAACGCGCCAGAGCCGACCTACGGGTTGCAGCTGCAGGACAAATCCGTCGCAGGCCTGCCCGCCGAAGGGCGGTTGGCTGTCCGTTACAGCCCTGTTGCGGTGACGCTGGCAGATGGCACAATTGTCGAGCTGCAAAATCCGGAATACGCGCTGCAAAATCCGGGCTATGGCGATCTGCATCCTCAGGCGCAGTTTTCGCCCCGAATTGCGCCTCAGATGATCGGCCTGGGCCTGCTCGAGGCCATTCCCGAGGCTGATATTCTGGCCCATGCCGACCCGGATGATCAGGACGGGGACGGTATTTCGGGCCGCGCAAATCTGGTCTGGTCCAAAGAATATGATCAATGGATGCTGGGCCGCTTTGGGCTCAAGGCTGGCGCGTCCACGGTGCGGGCGCAATCCATGGCCGCGGCCAATGGCGATATTGGCCTGTCCAACAGCCTGTTCCCCGCCGCCTCTGGCGATTGCACCGCGCAGCAAACCGCCTGTCTAAACGCACCGGATGGTAATACCGCCGCGCAGGGTGGGGTTGAGGCCTCGGATCCGGTGATGGATCTGATGACCTTTTACAGCCAAACCCTTGCCGTGCCAGCGCGGCGCGACGTGGATGATCCTGAGGTTCTGAAGGGCAAATCGGCGTTTTATCAGGCCGGCTGTCCCGCCTGCCACGTGCCGAAATTTGTCACGCATCGCCTGGCAGATCGCGCTGAGCACAGTTTTCAACTGATCTGGCCCTATACCGATATGCTTTTGCATGACATGGGCGAGGGGCTGGCCGATAACCGCCCGGAATGGCGGGCAAATGGCCGCGAATGGCGCACCCCGCCTTTGTGGGGGATTGGATTGACACAGACCGTGTCGGGGCATAGCCGGTTCCTGCATGATGGCCGCGCCCGCACCCTGCTAGAGGCCATTTTGTGGCATGGAGGCGAGGCCACAGCAGCACAGCAAGCCGTTATCGCCATGCCCAAATCCCAGCGCGACGCCCTGATCGCATTTTTGGAGTCCCTATGATCAATCGCACTCTCCTGGCCGCCTTGGCACTGTCGACGCTGGCCCTTCCATCCTGGGCGCAGGTCGTGGATCACGCAGCGATCCGCGAACGTGCGCTGAGCACGCTTGAGGCGCAGTTTGGCGAATTCGCCAAGGCCGCGTCAGAGCTGTCGGAGCAGGCGGTTGGATACTGCGCCGGAGAGAGCAGAGCCGAGGCTTTCACGCAGGCCTATCACAACGCCTGGTTGGCCTGGGCCCCGCTGGATTCCTATCAGTTTGGCCCGATTGAGCAGCGCGGCGCGGTGCTGCGGATCGGGTTCTGGCCGGATAAAAAGGGGTTTGTTGGTCGCGGCTTGCGCAATCTGCTTGCTTTGCCAGAGGCGGCTTTGTCAGATCCTGACACGATTGCCGGGGCCTCGGCTGCGGCGCAGGGCCTGCCAGCGATCGAGTATCTGATGGGCTCCGATCTTCAGCAATGCCCCGCCGTTATCGGCATTTCGGCGCAGGTTTCGCGCGTGGCTGAGGCGCTCTATGCCGATTGGTTCGCAGCCGACGGCTGGTCCGAATTGACCCGGCAAGCAGGGCCGGACAATCCGGTGTACCTCTCCGATGCCGAGGTGTCCAAAGAGCTGTTCACAGCCATGGATTTTGGACTGACCCGCATTGCCGATATGCGCCTAGGCCGTCCGATGGGCAGGTTTGACAAGCCCATGCCGCGCCGGGCCGAAGCCTGGCGATCCGGGCTGAGCTTTGATCTGATACAGGCGCAATTGTCGGGCATTGGCGCGCTGTTGGAGGCCGGTTTCAAAACCGAAGACAACAAAGATGACATTGAGACGCTGTTGCACAAGCTGGCCGAGATCCAAAGCCGGATTGAGGCTTTTGACGCGCCCTTGGATGTGGTGGTGACCGACCCGATCACCCGGTTTCGGGTCGAGGCCGTGCAGACCGAAACCCGGCTCTTTCAACTGGCTCTGACGGAAACCTTGGGTGGGGGCATGGGGCTCAAGCTTGGCTTTTCCGCAGCGGACGGGGATTGAGCCATGCAGCGCCGCCGTTTTCTGCTGGCCAGCGGGGCCGCCCTGGGCGCGGCAATCTCGCCGCTTTGGGCGGATATTGGTCACCAGCTGTATTTAAGCGCGGCCAGCAAGGGCGATCGCTCGACTTGGTTGGTGGGCGTTGAGGCGACGGGGCATGTGCGTTTCTCTTTGCCATTGCCGGGGCGTGGCCATGCCGCCGCAGCCCATCCCGAACGGGCCGAAGCGATTGTGTTCGCCCGACGTCCGGGCCGTTTTGCGATGGTCTTGGATTGCGCGTCGGGTCAGATTTTGTCCGAATTGCACGCGCCAGAGGGGCGGCATTTCTACGGGCATGGGGTGTTTTCAGCGGATGGGCAGGTTTTGTTCACCACGGAAAACGATTTTGACGGGCCTGATGGCCGGATTGGTGTCTGGGATGCGGCCAATGGCTATCGCCGTTTGGGCGAATTTGCCTCGGGCGGGATTGGGCCGCATGAGATTGTCAGGCTGGAGAATGGCCATCTGGCCGTTGCCAATGGCGGTATTCAAACCCATCCCGATTTTGGGCGCAAAAAGCTGAACATCCCAACCATGCGCACCAATCTGACGGTGCTCAGCCCAGAGGGCACAGTCACCGCCAGCTATGATTTTCCCGAGGCGTTTCACCAAAATTCGATCCGGCATTTGGATATTGGCCCTGATGGCCAGGTTTTCGCCGCCCTGCAATGGCAGGGCATGCCCACAAAACGCGTTCCTCTGGTTGCCGAATTTCACACCGGTCGGACCCGGTTCTTGGATCACAAGGCCACAGCGCGGCTCAAGGCCTATGCCGGGTCGGTTGCCGTGTCCGGCGATGGCAGCGAGATCGCGGTCACCGGGCCAAAGGGCGGGCATATGCTGATTTTTGACAAGGCGGGTCAGCCGATCACCGACATGGCCTTGCCCCTGGCCAGTGGTGTGGCCAAGACCGATGCCGGATTGCTGATCACCTGCGCCCGAGGGCTGGCGCGACGCGAGGGGGGAGACACCGAGGTCATTCCAGTTTCCGGCGGATGGAGCTGGGACAACCATCTGGTGCGTGTCTGATTGGACCTGCCCAGAAATCCAGTTGCTAGTCTTCCAGCAGATGTTCGTAGCGCTGATCCGTGAGCGTCTTGAGAAAGGCGACTAGGGCATCCACACGGGTGTCATCCAGTGCTGGCCCGTGGGTCAATTCTTGCACGGCCAGGGTGCCGGGGATTTGCGGCATGGGGAAGGGCGCGCCGGTTTCAGGGTTCACGCGGCGTGCCGGGTTCTTGGTGTTGTACTGATTGTAGAACAGGATAACGGTGCGCAGATCCGCAAAGATACCGTTATGCATATAGGGGCCGGTCACGGCGACATTGCGCAATGTTGGGGTGCGGAATTTGCCACGCTGATTGGGGTCGCCGTCCATCTGAGGGTTGGCCGCCAGCCCATGGTCCAGAGTGCCAAGGGCGACGCCGTTCTGCTGGCGCAGCGCTTTGTTCTCGGGCACGCCGATATTGTGATAGCTGAAATCGGTGAACACTTCGCGCGGGTTCATCGGGCTGCCATTGACCTGATGACACAGGTTGCAATTGGTGAACTGCTTGGAAAAGAACAGCACCCGCCCCAGCTCTTCCTGATCGGACAGGGCGACCTCTCCGCGCAGATAGCGGTCATATTTTGAATCAAACGGGCTGAACTGCTCTGTGCGTTCATAAGCGGCAATGGCCTGGGTCATCGCCCGATACCCGGCCTCGTCATTCTCAAGCGTGCCTGCGCCAAAGAGCAGATCAAACCCGGTGACATAATCCTGGTTTTCCCGCAGTCGCGCGACAACGGCAGCCTTGTCCGCCATCCCCATTTCGACCGGGTTCAACGGCGGGCCACCCGCCTGATCCTCAAGCGTCATTGCGCGGCCATCATGAAACTGACCGCCCACCCAATCGCCGCTATCGGCTTGATGAAATTCAGGAATATGCGCGGCATACATGGCCGTGGGCGCGTTGCGATCCCCGATGGAAACCCCATCATCACCCAAAGAGGCCATGCCCCGCGGATCGGCAAAGGCATGGTCGGGATCATGGCAGGTCGCGCAGGATTGAGTACGGTTCAATGACAGGTTTTCATCGGAAAACAATGCCTCTCCCAAGCTCTCAATAGTCAGGCTGGTCTCAGCGGCCAAGGCGACGGTTGAGGCAAGGGCGAATAGGGCGGTGCAGAGGGTGGTTTTCATCGGAACACATGTCATGACTGGCTTTTCCGAGTTTTTTAATAAGAAATCAAGAGGCGGTGCCTTGACTTGTGTCAAGACCGGTCATTTCCGACCCTAGGCCAAGTCAAGAGCGCTCAGTTTTCCAACGCCTTCGACACACGATCAAGCAAAGTGGTTTTGGCAAAGGGTTTGGACAAAACCGGGGCATCATGAAAGGCCCCGGATGCGGCCGTTTCAATCTCGGACGGCTGGCCGGACATGAAAATCACTGGGACATCCGGGTTTTCACGGCGCAATTCCACGGCGAAATCCGGGCCAATCAAGCCGCCGGGCAACAGGATGTCCGAGACCAGCAAATCAATTTCGGAGGCTCGCGGCAGGAACGTCCGGGCGGATTCCACGGTGCTGGCCTCTAGCACCGAATAGCCGTATTTTCGCAGCAATTGCGTGACATAGCTGCGGATGCCCTCATTGTCTTCGAGGACGAGAATGGTTTCCCCCTGCGCTTTGACCTTTGGATCGACCACCGGTGCGCTTGCCTGGTTTTCGGGGGAATGATCGGATCTTGGCAGGTAAAGCGCAATTTGCGTGCCGTGCCCCAGTGTGCTTTGGATATCCACCGCCCCGCCGGATTGTTTTGCAAAGCCATAGGCCATGGACAGGCCCAACCCGCTGCCCTTGCCAACCTCCTTGGTGGTGAAAAACGGTTCATAAACGCGGGATAGGGTGTCGGGGTCCATCCCGGTTCCAGTGTCTTCGACCCTAAGAGCGACATAATCACCTGCGCCAAGATCCAGATCGTTTTCGGCGCTGATCGGCGCATTACGACAGGACACGTTCAGAACGCCTCCGCCCGGCATGGCATCGCGGGAATTCAGCGCAAAGTTCAAAAGCGCGGCCTCGACCTGGGCGGGATCAGCCATGACCGGCCAGAGATCATCGGGCACGTCGATTTCGATGGTGTTTTTCATCCCAAGGGTGCGGCGCAACATATTGCCCATCCCAAGAACCATATCCCCCAGGTCGAAGGTACGCACGGCCAAGGGTTGTTTGCGCGAAAATGCCAGCAGGCGTTGGGTTAATTCCGCGCCGCGATCAACCGCGTTGATTATCGGGGTTGAGAATTCAGGATCGACATCAACCATAAGCTCCAGCAATTCCACATTGCCGCGGATCACTGTCAGCAAGTTGTTGAAATCATGGGCAACACCTCCGGTGAGCTGCCCAACCGCCTCCATCTTTTGCGCTTGACGCAGGGCATCTTCGGCAGCCAGCCGATCAGAAAGATCGACAGAACATAAAAGGATACGCCGATAGGTGTCCTCATGCCCCGGTAAGACGCGCCAAGTGGCGGCGACGGTGCGTATTGTTCCATCGGCGCGGGTGATCCGCGTCTCATAACTGCGCCCTTCGTCCCCCGCATGTAGGGCCAGAATTGTCATGCGCACAATCTTATAGGCGGCGGGGGTCAGTTCGGTGACGACACGGGCCAGCAATTCCGATTTGTCGCGATAGCCATGTTCGGCCAGCGATGCGCGGTTGGCATCCACCACGGCAATCTCTTTGGCGCAGGCTTGCAAGAATTCCGGATGGGCATCGAGGTAGGCCTCAAGCTCTGCCGTGTCCTGAATGTCCAGCGCGTCAATCAGGCGTTTCATGCCTGACAGGTCTTCTTCGCGAATGGGGATCGGGGCATATTCGAACAGGCTGTGGAAACGCTGCTCGCTGCTTTGCCTGGCCGTTTCGGCGCTTTTGCGCGTTTCGACCTCTTCACGCAACAGCGCCTCGCGGACGATGACATCGCGTTCTCGGCTTCTGCGCGCCTCGTAGTTTTCGCGGGTGACCACGGCGTTGATCACGATGAAAAGTGCGGCTGACAAGATGGTCACGAGTTGTGCCAGAGCCAAAAACTCGGTGTCAGTCTTGTTCATGAACAGGCCCATGCTGGCCATGATCACGAAGCCCAGCGTATAGACCACAAGGCGGGCGGTCAGCACTGGTTTGACCTGGTGGTTGAACATCGACGCGTATAGGGCGGCAGAAATCAGGTAGGTCAGCGGGACAAACAGAAATTCGGGCGTGCTGAGCCAGGCGACCAGAAGTGCGTAACAACTGACGGCAAAGGCGCTCCAGACGCCGATGGCCGCCTGCATGCGGGTAATCCGTGTGATTTGGTCATGACTGAGCGTTTTGAAGGATAAGGTGCGCCGCGACATGGCGGCTTCGGACAGTTCGGAGGCCAAGCAAAAGAGGTAGCAGAAAATCGGGATATAGCTGGCCAGGTAGAGCGAGGAAATAACCGTGGCACCAATGAACATAATCTGGCGCAACCAGAACAATCGTAGCCCTAGTTTTGAAAAAGTTCTGAGTGCTTGGTCGTCCGGCTGCACCTGTCCACACCCCCTAAGCCACGCTAACGCGGTCATTTTTCTTAGGCAATCTCCTTTTGAGAGGCGATTTTGGACGGGCTCTTGCAACTTACGGCCTCTAAATCGTTTTACGAGGTTGGGCAGTCTCGCGCGAATGCAGACCCAACATCAGCAGGCCGGGCCAAAGCAGATAAGTCTGGATTTCCAGGTTTTCGCCGAAAGACAGCAGAAAGAGTGTCAGAACGATCCCAAAAGGCAGCGCGCCTTTCGCAGAGCCTATGGCGCTGATCAATGTCGTCAGAAACTGCAGGGCAAAGGGAATGGCAAAGGCAAAGAACCCGACCAAACCCTTGATAAACAACAACCCGTACCAGGTGTGATGGCTGCCGATGGGCATGTATTCCACCAGATGGGCCCCCGGTTGTACGCGGCCATGCCCAAACCAGATCGCATCCTGCTGCCAGCGTTCAAATGCGATCCGTTGCAAGGTGGCGCGCACCCGCGTGCTGTCTGCGCGGGCGGTTTGAAAGGCTGTGATCGTGTTGAACAGCACCTGCTGCAACATTCCGGCAAATAGTCCGGCCAATGTTGTGAGCCCGGCCAAAACGCTCCAGGCAAATCCACGCAAGACATAGGGGGCAAGTCGAGGCAGGCTGGTGCAAAACACCAATCCGACCAACCCCATACGAGATTTCGAAGTCAGGATCATCAGCACCCCGGCCAGCAGCCCGGCCCACATCCAACGCTTGTCGGTCTCTTCTAGGGCGAAAAGCACCATGATCACCCCAAGCAAGGCCGCGAAAGGCGACCAAGGGGCAAAGAACTGCCATCTGGGCGCGCCCGATCCCGGGTCGATTGTGTAAAGAAAAACGCTAAAATATTCCGGCCCCGGCCCGCCAACCACCTTGAGCGGCGAGGTAAAGATGTGTTGCGGCAGGCCGATGAATGGCGCGGTTAACATGATCGGAGCCAGCGCCAAAGTCACCGCGCCGACAATGCACATCGCGCGCACCAACACGGCGCGTCGCACCGGCAAAACTGCACCAGCCAAAGGAAACAGTGCCATCAAGGCCCAGCCTTTGGCCCACCCGATCGAGGATTTGATGGTCGTTTTGACCCCCATTGCCCAAGTCATGTGACCCACCCAAAGCGCGATCAGCATCACCGCCATGCCCAGGATCCACGCCCAGACCATGAAGGGGACCGGCCCCGTTGCACGCAGATCCGCGCGAATGGCGGGCCCGAGGTATAGCGACAGGACTGCCAAGCCCCCAAGCGTCCAGCCCAGAACCGGGCCGACAATGTAGAGCGCGCCGAGCAGGTAAAAGGGCCAGGTGGCGATCAAGGCATAGAAAACAAGGGTTTCAGCCGGGTTCTCGGGGCGGATCATGGCTTGGCGACCTGCGGGCGATGCAGGAGCTTGGCAATCACACGGTCACGGCTCCACCCGAGCAAGGCCGCGATGATCAGCATCAGGCTGGCCGCAATGGCTGCGGCAATGATCAGTTTGGATTTGGGGGAGGTTGGGCGATCTGGCAGGCTTGGATCCTCAAGCACCTGAACCAGCGGGTAAGACGCATAGATATCGGTTTTCGAGGATTGGCTGCGCGCGATGGCCGAGGCAAACACCGCCTCGGCCACTTCGAAATCGCGCTGGCGATCCTCAAGCTCCGAGGCCACCGGTTCCAGCGCTTTCAGGCGTTGCGCTTCGCGATTGTGCTGCGCTTGCAAGGCCGCTTCTTCCTTTTTCAGGGCCTCAAGGCTGGCATGTTCGCGCACCAATTGCGCCAGTAGTTCCGCCCGGGCCCCGTCCGGAGCCCGATCCAGGCGGATCACTTGAGCAGTGCTAAACCCGGTCACGTGCGATGCGCGCTGCAACACAGCAGCCTGTGCCGTGTCCAGGGCGGTCTTGGCCGAAACGCGCTGTGGATGGCGCGGGCCAAACCGGGACCGCGCCAGATTGAACGCGGTGGCACATTTGGACAGGTCCGACAGCAATCCCCGATATTCCTCATCCGCGAAAAGTTTCAAGGTCGCCGCCGCCCCGTCGGCCGAGATTTGCAACGCGGTTTCCAGATCCGTGACCTTGGACAATTGCGCTGCCTGATCCGCTCTCACGCGCCGCAAACTATCGGCCAGCGCCTCAACGGCGGTGACACGGTCGCGGAATTGCTCTGGAGACATGAGGCCACCATTGCCGCGCAAATCCGAGATTGAGCGGCGGGTCGCGCCGACCGAGGCCACGTAGTCGGCAATCGCATCTTTGCCCCCGGCTTGCCGCTGCTCGATCTCATCCTGGCGCAGGGCGTTGATTTCCTGAAAAAACGTCTGCAAGAGGGCGCGGGCACGGGCCTGAGCGGCGCTTGGGTCACCGGCGGACAGCTCCACATGGATCAGGTTGGTCTGGTCCACGAGCTTGATCTTGGGCCGTCCAAAATCCTGCGGGGTCACGGTCTCTGCCTCTGCTGCTCGGGTCAAAATCCTGTCCGCTACAATCAACCTTTTATAGGTCTCCGTCGGGCTGATGGACCCGTTGGCAAAGGCGGAATTGGCGTAGGAGGACGCCTGGCCAAAGTTATTGAGGTTCACTGTCGTGGAACTGCCCGCGCCGGGCAGGATCAGCGAAAAACTAGAGGCGTATTGCGGTTTGGCGATGCTGAGATAACCAAGCGAAGGTAGCCATATGGCCAGGAACCCAATGGCGAGAACGCCCAAATAGCGCGCGTGACGTCGGGTGTTGCGATAGAGGCGGACCTTGAGGGATGTAAAGTGGGATCTGAGATCCGAACCCCCAGCGCCGCGCGTCTTGCGCTCCGCCTTGGGGGGCAGGATCTTCTGCGCCTTTGAGGGTCTGAAATTGGGCTTTTGAAAACTCATAAGCATGCTCCTTACTTATGAGTTTAGTCGCCCGCCTCAGTTGTCTCAGCCGGGCAACGGGGCAGGAGAGTGGGGTTTTCGGGTGGCATCCCTGTCCGACCGGATAGGTGCTGTAAAATGCATCTCGCCCCTAAAAGAGCCCGGCCTCTTTGGCGACCAAAGCGGCTTGCGTCCGATTGTGGACATCGATCTTACGGTAGAGCGTTTTCACATGCAGCTTGATCGTTGGTTCGGCCAAATCCAGGTCGCGGGCGATTTCCTTGTTCGATTGGCCTTTGGTCAACCCTTCCAACACCTGCATTTCCCGGGCCGTCAGTTTCTCGGCCAAAGGATGGCTTGGTTTCTCATCTTCGGCGGTCATAAATTCGAGCGGAGCGTATTTCTCCCCCATGGCCATAAAGCGGATGGCATTGATCAGCGATTGCGCCGCCAGGGTTTTGGGTACAAATCCCGCCGCGCCAGCCTCCAGCGCCGCGTCGGCGACATCACGCGACGCGTTGCCCGAGATCAGCGCGACCTTAGGAGCCGAGGGCAGGGCCAGGATGCGCTGCAATCCTTCCAACCCATTCATCTGCGGCATCTTGAAATCCAAGAGGACCAGATCGAACTGGCTGTCCTTTTGGACCCGCTCAAAGGCCTGATCGAAATTCGAGACGGCTTCGACGTCGAATTCTCCGGTCGTTTCCATAAACGCAACCAAGGTGTCGCGGACCAAACCGTGGTCATCGGCAAGTAATATCTTCACTGGCGAACTCCATCTTTTGAATGGCATCTGTGATTAGACACGGTAGGACGCGATCTCACAATGGGAATGATCGTGTCTTAGGGACTATCCCGCCATCCGTTTGGATAGGTGACGGGCGCGCTTGCGCATTTGTTAACCAATTCAGAGCGTTGCCACCGCCGCAAACGCCGCTGCTTACCCCTCTGCCCAATTTGGAAATGCCCGATACGGCGCCAGGCTGACCTTAGCCCGGCTGCTTTTCCTGCGCCGGATCGTCATAAAGGAGGTCATGTGATGCAGTATCAACCGGATATCGAATTCAGGCTGGGGGCAAACCGTGTCGAGCGTCAGCCCAGCACCAGAGATCATCCGCTAGAAGAACAAAGTGTGGCGGTGCTGGACCAGCCGATTTGGGATGGCACGCCGCAAGAGGCCATTGCGCTTTGCCTGGATGGTAAGCGCAAAACCGTGTGCTTTTTGAACGCCCATTGCGCGAATGTCCGGGCGCGCCATCGCAGCTATGCCCAGGCTCTGGGCCGTGCGGATTATGTGTTTCCTGATGGGATCGGGGTTGAACTGGCTGCGCGCATGACGGGCACCCGTCTAACCGCCAATTTGAATGGCACGGATCTGGTTCCTGCCATGCTTCAAGAGGCGGGGCAGCGTGGTTTGTCGGTCTATCTGCTGGGGGCCAAACCCGGCGTTGCGCAGGCGGCGGCGGAAAAGCTAGAGGCCAGTTGCCCCGGCTTGACGATTGCCGGAGTTCGCGACGGTTATGGCCAGTCAAAATGCGCCCGCAGCACCGTTGATGCCATAAACACCAGCGGCGCGGATATTGTCCTGGTCGCCATGGGTGTCCCGCTGCAAGAGCTGTGGATCGATCAGTTTCGCGATGAGTTGGATGCCCAATTGGTCATGGGTGTTGGAGCGCTGTTTGATTTTGTCTCTGGGATGATGCCGCGCGCGCCCGAACCTGTCCGCAAGATGCGGGCGGAATGGGTTTACCGCCTGTGTATGGAACCGCGCCGCATGGCCGGGCGGTATCTGGTTGGCAATGCCACCTTTATGACGCGCGCCATGGTCCATTCGCTCAAAGGGATGCAGGCCGGAGCGGTTGAAAAGCGGATGCTCGACATTGTCTTGGCTCTTGTTGCGCTATGTCTGCTGGCCCCGCTGTTTTTGGTGATCCTGCTGGCCATCCGTTTGGATAGCCGCGGACAGGCGGTCTTTTCCCAAATGCGGGTGGGGGAATTCGGGGCCGAATTCAAGCTGTTCAAGTTTCGAACCATGTATGTGGATGCCGAAGCCCGCCGGGCCGCCCTGTTAAAAACATCTGACCGCAGTGGCGTGTGTTTCAAGTCCAAACATGATCCCCGTGTCACGCGGGCTGGGCGGTTTCTGCGGAAATGGTCCTTTGATGAGCTGCCGCAAATTATCAATGTTTTAAAAGGAGATATGTCCCTTGTCGGTCCGCGTCCGGCGCTCCCTTCCGAGGTTCAGGCCTATCCGCCACGTGCCATGCAGCGGCTGATGACCAAACCGGGAATCACCGGGGTTTGGCAAGTGTCCGGGCGGGCCGATATCAGCTTTGACAAGATGGTAGATCTCGACATTGCCTATGTCAAAGCGCGCACGATCTGGCTGGATTTGATGGTGATGGCGCTGACCTTCCGCGCGGTGCTCTTGCGGCAGGGGGCCTATTGATTACATCCGATCGGATAGGGCCCTACCCGGAATAGCATTACCGGGTGGGGCCGTTTTCCGTCAGGCTGAACCGAAATTTATGGATCAGTCGAAGGAGGTATCATCGTGCAAAGGTCATTCTTGGTCGCCAGCGGCGTTTTCTTGCTTGCCGGGGCACCGCTTGCGTCAGACCAACAAGCTGCAACGCCTGTTTTGACGGTGGAAACCCAAGCGTCATCAATAGATTACGATCTGGTCGCGTTGCGCGACCTGCCGCAAACGTCCTTTGAGACCAGCACAATTTGGACCACCGGCGTCAAAGCTTTCACTGGCGTTGCCTTGCTGGCTTTGCTGGACGAGATGGAGATCAAAAGCGGCACCGTGCGCGCCCGCGCTGCCAATGACTATGCGGTCGATATTCCGGTGGCCTCTTTGTCTGCTGACGCGCCCATTGTGGCGTGGCAAATGGATGACGCATTGATGTCTCGCCGCGGCAAAGGCCCGCTGTGGATCGTCTTTCCCTATGACCGATCTCCTGAATTTCGTACCGAAACAGTCTATTCTCAAAGTGTCTGGCAGTTGCAGAGCCTTCACGTGCTACATGAATAGAATGGTTTTGTTTTAGGGGGTAACGATGGACGGACGGACGCTGAATTCCAAACCAAGCTCGCGCTTTCCCTTTATCGGTGTGTTTATTGCCTTGGTGGTCTTTGTGGTCCTGACTGGGTTTGTTGGCCGCGAAGTCTTTGGTGAACTGGAAAAGCTAAAATCAGCACGCACCGACAATGTCGAATGGGCGCTCAGCCAAAGTGAGGTGGAGTATCTGCGCTTTCTCGATGCGCTGTCCAATTCAGACATTGGTGATCCGGCAGAGGCGGCTGAGCGTATTCGGCTGCGCTTTGACCTGCTTTATTCCCGCATTGATCTGTTCCAGCACGGGCAATTATTTGCACCGTTTCGCGACGTCTCCAGCGCCAGTGCGACCTTGCCTTTGATCAGAAATACCCTTGATGGGTTTATTCCTTATATGGATGGCTCTGACGCGGTGCTGCTGCGCGCCGTTCCCCAGATCAAATTGCAAACGCAAAGTCTGCAAAATGATCTGCGTGTTCTGGCGCTGGGCGGGGTGGAGTTCTTTGCCCGCCAATCCGACTACCGTCGCGGAGAGGTGTCTTCGACTTTGGCGAACCTGATCAATTTGACCGGCGCGATGCTGTTGGTCATGGGCGGGCTGAGCGTTGGATTGTTCCACCTCAACATCCAGCGGCGGCGGCAAGGCGCGCAATTGGTTGAGATCAATTCGAGGCTTCAGGGCATCCTTGAAACATCGCTTGACGGTGTGATCGTGACCAATAAACGCGGTGAAATCCTGACATTGAACCCCGCCGCCGAGCATATTTTCGGCTTTCGTGCCAATGACGTGCAGGGCGTTCCTATCGGTGATTTGATCGTTCCGGATCATCTGCGACCGGCCCATCGCGACGGGATGGCGCGCATGCAGGCCGGTGGCGAAAGGCGGGTGATCGGCAAGGGGCGGGTGCAGCTAGAAGCCTGTCGGCATGACGGCGAAGTTTTCCCGATCGAGATGGCCCTGTCCTCGATCCGCGAGGATGGGGATGAGATCTTTGTCGCGTTTCTGCGCGATATTTCACAGGCCAAGGCCGATGAGAAAGAGCTGATCAAAGCCCGCGATCAGGCTTTGGCCGGGGAAAAGGCCAAGACCGATTTCCTTGCGGTCATGAGCCATGAAATCAGAACGCCCTTGAACGGCATTCTTGGCACCCTGCAACTGATGTTTCGCGAGGATATCAATGCGCGGCAGCGCAAGATGCTGCAAAATATGGATATATCCGGGCAGCTTTTGCTGCGGCATGTGAATGCCGTTCTGGATATTGTCAGCACCGAAGGCGGCGCAGACAAAACCCGCAAAGAGCCGGTGAACTCCGGCCGTCTGATCCAGAACATCATTGATGCCCAAAGCGGCGCAGCGGCTGAGCGGGGCAACGCCATTGAATGGTCCTGGACCGGTGATGCGCAGGATTGGATCCTGAGCGATGAACATAAACTGGAACAGATCCTGCTAAACCTTGTGGGCAACGCGATCAAGTTCACCCGGGATGGTCTGGTCAAACTGGATGCCAGGTTAGAGGATCACGCGGGGGGCAGCACCCTGACCATCAGCGTGCAGGATACCGGGATCGGGATTGCCAAGGATCAATTGGACAAGGTCTTTGACGATTTCCAGACCTTCGACGCCTCGCTGGATCGCAGCGCGCCGGGGACGGGGCTTGGCCTTGGGATTGCGCAAAGGTTCGCCCGTGTTCTGGGCGGCACCATCGAAGTGCAAAGTGCCGTGGGCGTTGGCAGCCGGTTTGACGTGATCCTTCCGGTGACCCGCACACAGGCGCCTATGGCCAAATCCCAGCCAGAGGAAACCGCGGGGGGCATGTTGCCTGCCCTCGATATCTTGGTGGTGGATGACAACCAGATCAATCTCGATGTGATGGCAGCCATGTTGGAGCATGAAGGCCATCACGTGACCTGTCGTGATAATGCCCATGACGCCATCACCACGGCTGCACAGCGCATGTTTGATGTCATCCTGATGGATATTTCGATGCCGGAAATGGATGGTTTGGCGGCGACGCGGCGCATTCGCGAAACCGGTTGCTCGGCAACGGTGCCGATCTTTGCGGTGTCGGCCAATGTCTTTCCCGAGGACACGCGCACCTATCTTGAGGCGGGGATGACCGGGGTGCTTGGCAAACCCCTGACCTTCGCGGCACTTGAAAGCGCTTTGTTGGACATTGTTGATCCGCCATTGCCGAACACGGATGTGTTGAACGCGGCCCAACTGGATGACCTTGTGAATGCCCTATCCGCCGACGCTTTGCTGCATCTGTTTGGGCGGCTGCAAAAGGATGTCGCGGCGTTTCTGAACGATATCAAAGACCTCAATGATCCAGCCAGCCGCGCTGTTCAGGCGCATAACGTGGCCGGTAGCGCCGCGATGTTGGGCGCACAGCGATTGGGACTATTGCTGAACCAGATCGAAAATATGTGCGAGCAAGAGCGTGTCAAAGACGTATCCGATGCGCTGCCTGAATTGCGGACCTGTTGGGAAAACACCCAAGACGGGCTGAAAGCTTGGCTGTCCAGGCTTACTTGAGCAGGATCCCAGCGGTTCCCACAACGGTCGTGACGCGGCCCAGATCGGCGATATTGGTGACCGTGCTGTCATAGCAGGCAATAGCATCGCCGGGCAGCACATAGGGGTCGTAATCATCCCGGTCAGCACGCCGCAAAAGCCGTTCGATGTTGCGTTCGATAACCACAGATACTTGCGTCACGGGATTGCGCGAAAACAGAATGGCGTGGCGATTGGCATTGGTCAGTTTGATCCCGCCCACACAATTGGTATCCACCACAGCCTGCAAGAACCGCGCGCCATAGGGCACTTCGCGAACCGAGCGCCCGATGGCGGATTCAGCATTGCCTGAGGCGGGTTGCGTTAGGTTCGACATATAGAGCGTGACGCCCGGCGGGCTGATCGGGCTGGGGCGCATCAGGTCATCCTGAAAACACTGGCGGCTTTTCACCACGATCTGATCACCGCTGAGCAGCATGATATCGGTGGGGTCCGTGCCCTCAAAAACACCGCGCAGATCCATACGGTACACTTGCCCGCTGCGATGCAGCTCAACCGCGGACAGGTCGGCATCTGGCCGCACGCCCCCGGCGGCGCGCAGGGCGACGGACAGGTTGCGCGCTTCGGTCGAGGCCCCCATGGCCCCTTGACGCATCCGGTCGGCGCGATCGCCGGAAACGGCCCCGATGCGCACGGCATGGGGTTCAAACACGGCCCCCGTCACGCCAACGCTGACCTCGGCAAAATCCAATATGCGCAAGGTCAGTTGCGGCGGCTGCGCGTAAAAGCCCGAGGCTATCAGCGCCTTGCGCAGGGATTTTTCGATCTGGGGCACAGACCGCCCCTGCGCCTTGACAGGCGGCAGGTGGGGCAGGGTCAGATCCCCCTCGCGCGACACGACATAATCGCCGCTAAAGGTGTCATCGCCCACCACGACCAGTTCAACCAGATCATTGCGGGTCAGTTTTTCACCAAAAAGCGGGCTCAACGCCGGGCCAGACCATTTCCCGAAACTATCCTCAACCGTGCCGCCGATCAGGGGTAGGCAGGGCGTTTCGTTCATGCTTTGCGATTCCAGATAGCGGGATTTCTTGCGATCTGGTTGGCGGTACTGCGCCTGATAGGCCCGCCCCTCCGCGACCGGCTCGATATTGTCAGGGCGTTTCAGGCTGGCACAGCCCTGAAGCAGGGTCAGGGCCAGTGTGGCGGTTAATGTTGAGGCAAGCGGAACTTGGAAAGAAATCGACATACGGGCGTCCTTGATGATGTCCAAACAGGCTACGCGCAGGTGGCATGACAGGGCAGGGGGGGATCGGGATTGCGGCCTAACCCAATCGGGTAGGCAAAGCCGCAAATTGGGCGCGCTACAATCCGCGCGGGATAAAGACCGTTAGGTTTCAGATTGTTAGAACCGTCTTACCCCCAAGACGGAGCACATCATGAGGCTTTTCATTCACGGAACAGGACGCGGATTTGCTCGCGACTTTCTGGCCTACGGTGTCTCCGAGATCGCGGCCAAGCTCTCACGCATAATGGTCGTGATCGCCGTCGCCCGCAGCATGGATGTCGCGCAAATTGGCGTGGCAGCCGCAGCCCTCGCTGCGGGCGACATTCTCAAAGCACTTAGCGAAAATGGTGTCGGCCAAAGGATCATCGCCGCCCCGGCACATCAATTGGAGCAGACCTGCAATCGCGCACGGCAACTTTTCCAGATCTGGTGTTGCGGGCTGAGCGGTTTTCAGATGCTGGTCGCTGCGTTGATTTACCTGTCGGGTGCGCCAGAGCTGGCCATGCTGATCGCCATCCTTGGGTTGGAATACCTCTTTATGCCTGCCGGTCTGGTGCAGGCGGCTCTGGCCATGCGCGAAGGGAAATTGCAGCAAACTGCTGCCATTGCAGGCGGGCAGGTTGTCGGGGCCAATTTGGCGACGGTGCTTTTGGCTTTGGTCTGGCCCTCCTCTCTGGCGCTGGTTTTGCCGCGCCTTCTGGCCGCGCCGATCTGGTTGATCTGTATGCGCCGCCTGCGTCCCTGGCACCCTAATCCCGAAATTGAACGCGCCCCTTTGCGTCCCTTTGTAAGCTTTGGCAGCGCCGTGATCGGGATTGAGCTGGTCAAGGTGTTGCGCGTTCAGGCGGACAAGTTGATCGTTGGTTTTCTGCTTGGGGCAGAGGCACTTGGCCTGTATTTTATGGCCTTCAATGCCGGGCTGAGCCTTGCCACCTCGGTGTCACAGGCCTTTTCGACGGCACTCTTTCCGCATCTGTGTGCAGCCTCCAACCGTCAGGCGGCCCTGCGTCAAAGCCTGACGCTGACAATCTTCCTGATCACACCCTTTGTTCTGGCCCAATCGCTGCTCGCACCGGCCTATGTGCCGCTTTTGCTGGGGGCGGGCTGGGGCGACATCACCGAAGCTGTTTCGATCCTGTGCCTTGCCGCCATTCCCGGCCTGATCTGGGCAGGCTGCGCCGGGCTGCTGCGCGCCGAGGGGCGGCCGCAAACCGAATTGAAGGTCGGGGCAGGTCTGGCCGCCGCCCTGGCGCTGAGCACCGCAGTTCTGGCCCCTTACGGGCTGACAGCCATGGCCTGGGGATACCTGGCCACCAGCACTTTGATCATGCTGGCCTGCGCCAGCCCGATCCTGATCGACGCCTTTCTGCGCCCCCAAAACGAGGTCTGATCATGCCGAAATTCTCAATAATCATTCCCTGCTACAACGCCGTTCACACCATTGACGAGACATTGTGCAGCCTGCTGGATCAAAGCTTTCGCAATTGGGAGGCGCTGTGCATTGATGACGGATCCTGTGATGGCACAAGGGATGTGATCAATGGTTACCGCGAACGTGACCCACGTATTCGCGTTCTGGAAAACCCCGGAAAGGGGCCAAGTGCGGCCAGGAATTTTGGTGCGCTCGCCATGGCGCGCGGAGATATCCTGTGTTTCTGCGATGCCGATGACATCTGGCTACCGGGAAAATTGCAAGAGCTGGCGAATGGTTTTCAGGATGGCGATGTCTCTGGCCTCTATGGCAGAATCGGCTTTTTCCAGGTGCAAGCGGGGGGTGGGCAAACCTGTTCAACCGTGCTGCCCGAGACCCTGAGTATTCCCGCATTGCTGTGCGAAAACCCGGTTTGCACCTTGTCCAATTTCAGCCTGCGCCGGTCTGCCTTTGCACAGGTCGGCGGCTTTGATCCCCAGTTTTCCCATAACGAAGACTTGGATCTGTTGGTGCGTCTGATCGCCGATGGTGTGCAGATCATTGGGCTGGATCGGTTGCAGGTCTGGTATCGATGCTCACCGGGCGGGCTGTCGTCGGATCTCGTCGCAATGGAACGCTCGCGCCAAAAGGTGTTGGAGCGCGCGCGCCGGCTTGGGATGCACGGCACCCGCCGCGCCGAAGCGGTCTATCTGCGCTATCTCGCACGCCGTGCCTTGCGCTTGGGCAGTGCCCGCAGCGACGCGTTGCGCCTGACATTGCGGGGCCTGCTGCAAAGCCCGATTGGCTTTCTCTTTCCCCTACATCGCGGGCTTGGCACTGCTATCGCCGCCCTTGTCGCATTGGCGCTGCCACAATCGCTGTGCAGCACGCTTTTTTCCTAACCGGAGGTTCCCATGCCCAAAGCCAGCATTATCGTCCCCGCCTATAACGCCACCAAGACCCTGCCAGAGACGATGAATTCCCTGCTGAGTCAGACCTATCGCGATTATGAGATCGTTTTGGTCGACGATGGGTCAACGGACGGCACCACCGAAATGGCGCAGTCCTATTCGGCCAACCCGCGGGTCTATGTGCGCCATCAGACCAATCGTGGCCTCGCCGGGGCCAGAAACTCCGGTATAGCTGCGGCGCGCGGTGACTATATCGGGTTTTGCGATGCGGATGATTTATGGCTGCCGCAGAAATTGCAGCTTCATATCGATCATCTTGAGGCCTCGCCCGATCTGGCCATCAGCTATTCGGCCTCGGCCCTGATTGACGAGCAAGGCCAGAGGTTGCGGGTGGCGCAAAAACCGCGTTTGCGCGGGGTGACACCGGCGCATGTGTTCAAACGCAATCCCATCGGCAATGGCTCCTCAGTGGTTGCGCGCCGCTCAGCCCTTCTGGACATCGCGTTTCGCCCGCATTTTGAAACCCAGCGCGACTGGGTCTTTGATGAAACCTTTCGTCAATCCGAAGATATCGAATGCTGGCTGCGTCTGATGCTGAGCACCGATTGGCAGATCGAAGGGATTGCCGACATGCTGACCGAATATCGTATCAGCAAATCCGGTCTGTCCGCCTCGATCGAACAACAGCTCGCGTCATGGGAAAGGATGGTGGCCAAGCTGACCCACCTTAATCCGGAGTTTTTTCAACGCCATAGCCCAGCGGCGCGGGCCTACCAGTATCGCTATCTAGCGCGGCGCGCGGTCAGTTTGAACCTGCCGGATGTGGCCCGCGCCATGGTGTTTGACAGTCTCAGGATGTCGCCCAGACCCTTGGTCGAAGAGCCGGTCAAAACGGTGACGACCCTCTTGGCAGCGCTGCTTCTCACGCGTGGCGGGGCAGCGCGCATCCAGCAGGCTATGCGGGGCTTTGCCCCACGTCAAAACAGGCAAAACCGGGAAAAAAGGGAGCTCTCATGACACAGATCATTCACCTTATCCAAGATCGCACACCAGGCGGGGTGACGCGCATGATCGATTGTCTGTCGCAGGCGCGGGCCTTGCAATGTCAGCACGAGACCGTCGATCTAAGCCATTGGCGCAGCATCGAAACCCCGCCGGATGTGCTGGTCTCACATTTGCCGGTCAGCTGGCGCAACCTGCCCGCCTTTCTGGCCATTCGTGCGCGGTTTCCCTCGGTGCGGCTGATCCATGTTGAACACACTTATACCCAATCCTTCGTGGCGATGAATGTCGCTGGGCGCGCTCGGTTCTTTTCGCTGTTGCGGACCTGTTATGCGGTCTTTGATACGGTTGTGGCGGTCAGCCAAACCCAGTCTCAATGGCTGCGCGCGCGGGATCTGGTGGCGGCGCATAGTCTGGAAACCATTGAAAGCATGGTTGATCTGACTCCTTTCGTCCACGTTGCTCCACCCAGCCCACAACCCAAAACCCTGGGCCTGATCGGGCGTCTTGAGCGGGAAAAGGGTGTCGACATCGTGATCAAGGCCTTTCGCCGCCTGAAGGACCGCGATCTTCGGCTGCTGATCTTTGGACAAGGCACGCAAGAGGCGACATTGCGCAATCTGGCGCGATCCGATCCTCGGGTGCAATTTCATGGTTACACATCAGAGCCACAACAGGCCTTGTCGCAGTTTGACGCGGTTCTGATGCCGTCCCGCTGGGAGGCCTATGGGTTGGTTGCCGACGAGGCACTGGCCGCCTCGCGCCCGGTGCTGGCCGCTGCGGTTGATGGGTTGAAAGACGCCACGCGCCAAGGGCTTATGCGGGTTCCGGGACATGCGCCCCGACTTTGGGCCGATTGTCTGGCGCAATTTGTTCAAAACCCGCCCACGGTCCCGCTCTTGTCGCGGGATCAAATCGCCAATCGGACGTCGGAAAAGGTTCAAAAGTGGCGCAGGGTTTTGCAGGGCGATCAAGGGACAGAGACGGGGCCGGAGGCTTGGTCCAATGGCGCTCTGATGGCGCAATAGCGGACGGAGAGGGGCAAAAGCCCTTGACCGCAGGACTGCGATCAAGGGCCATTTTGCGGTGCTTGCAATACGCTTCAGTCAGTTACGGCATTGTCAAAGACCGGGATAAGCGTGTCTTGACCCGGAGGATTAACAAAGTTGCCGTAGATATGGCTCAGCGTCGTTGTCGCGGCCACGGGTTTGCCCGCCTTATCCTTCATCCAGTCATAGTGGCAGTTGAAACAGCCCTGATCCTGAGTGAATGTCTCGGCTGTGGTATTGGCCAGCTTGGTTGAGCCCAGGGTCGTTGACATATCGGTCGGCGAGTTTGGCCATTGCGTGCCATCTGTCCAAACCGACCCGGACAGGAAGTAGTTTGCACGTGGGTCACTGCCATCTTTCTTTTTAAACAGGCCCATGACCTGTTTGTTCAGCGAAATCAGCATGGTGTTCTTATCCGCCGCCGAGGGGGTGGTCGGCGCGCCATCATAGGCTGTGGTGGGGTTGCCAAACGGGGTTTCCCGCACCGCATTGGTCGGCACAATCGTGTTGCCGCTGGTGGCTTTGATATTGCCGCTTGCCGCGACCTCGGCCGTCATCACGTTAGGCGTGTCGGTTGTGCCATTGGAAAACAGCCAGCTGCCGCCTGTCTGATGGGCCATATCGCTATAAATGCAGTGACCGGTCTCGGTCGCGCATGGAGTCGTGCCGTTATACTCATAAGGCACGCTGGGCGCGTTGTTCACATGTTCAAAGGTCGCCCAGATCATCTCGGGATGCCCTTTGACACTGCCAACAACATGCATCCCAACCAGCGCCAGCGCCACCGGCGTGTCATCCTGACTAACGGTCCATTCCGTGTCGCTGGTTTTGTCATAGCGCGGAATTACAGCCATTTGCTGGATGTATTGTTCCGGATGTTGCAGCGTGCTGGATTCGACCCAGGTGGTTTTGAGCAGCATGGACATGCTCAGATAATCAATGGCCGTTTCCAGATCGGAAATGGTGAGAGGGCTGTCTTGCTTGCTGTCCACCATGGACGGGTCAGCACCGCCGCCACAAAGGTGATCCTTGAAATAGAGGCCAACCGCCGAGCGATCGATAAAGTCGTTTTCCCAAGCATAGTCCATCAGATCACAGGTCTGATCTCCGGTTTGCAGGAAGGAAATCGGGTTGCCGGCAGGCGTCGTATAGGCCTGCTGATAACGCTGCGCCATATAGCCATACATGCGATTGGTCGAAACACCACCATAAACCAGCGAGCTTTCCTTGGACACTTCATTTGCGCCCTGAGACAGCAAAACGCCGCTGGACCCGGCCTGTGCGGTGCCATCGGCGTTCACAGGTTTTGGTGTGCGCACGCCATGCGTCTTAATCGCGCCCTGTGGCAGGAAATTTGCGTCATTGCCGGGGCTGGACACGCCAAAGAAGAAGTTGGAAGACAGCACATATTGCGTGTCCTCACCCGGGCGACCTGTGTGCATTTCGGCGGCGGCATTCACATCCGAGGTGATCCAACCGAACATCTGCGCGCTCCATTTGTAGAATGCACAATCGTCATAGGCGTCAGCCGAAAAACCGGGGCCGTTGGGGGGAAAGACATAGACCAGCCCGCTTTCTTTACCGTAGACCGGGCCAAAAGGCGGCAGGCCTGTGATATCGGTGCCAATCTGCACCCAGCTTTTCCACTCTTTTTCTGTCAACTGACAGCTTGGAACGACATCATCGGGAAATTTTGTTTGAGCAAAAACCTGGGAACTGCACAGGGTCAACGCAGCTGTTGACGCCAAAAAAGTGTACCTAAGTGTCATTGGGGAACCTTTGTCCTATCCATTTGGAAATCCAGCACGGAACACGGAAAAGAAGCTAAAAAATAACTGCTGGTTGCATATTTTGCGCAACTTTGAGACTGCATTACCCCAAGGTAAAGTCAACTTAAAAGTTTATTCGCGCAGCGGGTTTCTTGTGCCCCAAATGAAAACAGGGGCACCCGTGGATGCCCCTGTTTGGTTTTCCCTGGCTCTCGCGTTTTAGTCGCGCACAATATGCACCGAGCATTTGGCATGCCGCGCGATTTGCGCCGCATTCGGGCCAATCAGGTAATCCCTGAGATTGGGCTTATGCGCCCCCATCACGATCAGCTCCGCCCCCAGCTCTTCGGCGGTGATCAGGATTTCCTCAGAGGTTTTGCCCATGCGAATGACATGTTTGGTCTGATCATCCTGACCAACCGTGTCCTCGATATATTTGTGCAGGGCGACGCGACTTTCTTCCATGATCTTGTGGGTGTGATCATCGGAAAAAAAGGTGCTGACCACGCTCATCTGAAAGTCAGGCAAGACGGTGACAACCGCCAAGCGCGTCTCGCGCAGGTCGGCCAGCTGTCTGGCCGTTTTCAGAACCACCTTTTGGTCGTCTGCCTGGTTGAGGTCGATGGCGGCAAGAACGGTCCGTTTCATGCGAAAGCCTCCTCTGGTTCGGTTTTCTGTTTACGGCGACGCTGGACAAAGAAGACCAGGCCAAGCAGCAGCAGCGCAGGCAGGTAAAAGATCTCCTGTGGGGGACGATCTGCCTCGACTTCCAGCTCGACCACTTCCCAGTCAAAGTCGATCTTCAACTGCTCCGCCGGTCCGCCAAATTCGAGGTTATCAACCAAGAGCTTGCCATCCTCTTCGCGGAACTCGATCCCGGCCTCATTGGTCAGGCGGGCCTCACCGCTGTCACCCAGAGCACCAAGTGGCAGCAAGAAGCGGGCATCGACCAGATCCCCCTCAAGGCTTTCACCGGCCAGACGCACACGCAGCGAACTGTTCTCTGGCGCGGCTTCGGCCAGGGCATAGATCTCGGTTGCAGGACGGGTTTCAAACTCATCCGCGATCTGGTTGAGGAAGAAGTCCGGCCGGAACAGGGTAAAGGCACAAAGGATCAGCACCGCGCTTTCCCACAATCGTGATCGGGTCTGGAAATAGCCCATGGTCCCCGCCGCAAAGAGCAGCATGGCGATCAGGGCCGTGATGAACACAATCACCGCCTGGAACGGCCCGACATCGATCAACAACAGGTCGGTGTTGAAGATGAAGAGGAAGGGCAAAAGCGCTGTGCGGATCGAGTAAAAGAACGCCTGGAAACCGGTGCGCAGCGGATCACCCTTGGAAATCGCGGCGGCAGCGAAACTCGCCAATCCCACCGGCGGCGTCACATCCGCCATGATCCCAAAGTAGAAACAGAACATATGCACCGCAACCAGCGGAACGATCAGACCGTTTTGCGCGCCGAGTTCTACCACAACCCCCGCCATCAGCGAGCTGACAACGATGTAGTTGGCGGTGGTGGGCAGGCCCATGCCAAGCACGATCGAAATGATCGCCACAAAGAACAGCATCGCTAACAGGTTGCCGCCCGACAGGAATTCAACGAATTCCGCCATGACCTGACCAATCCCGGTCAAGGTGACCGCACCAACGATGATCCCGGCCAGACCCATGGCCGCGGCAAGGCCAACCATGTTGCGCGCACCGATGATCAGACCATCCAGCGTCTGGGAAAACCCGTGGGCAAAAGCCTCTTGGATATTGCCGGTGCTGCGGAAAAACGCCTTGAGCGGGTCCTGGGTGAGCAGGATCAGCAGCATAAAGATCGACGACCAAAAGGCCGACAGGCCCGGCGATTTACGCTCGATCATCAGCAGATACATCAGCAGCAGGATCGGCAGCAGGTAATGCAGGCCGGTCTTGAGGATGGTGCCGGTTGGGGGCAGGTTCTGCATCGAGTCCAGACCGGTTTCCAGATCCGGACGCGCGGCGGCATAGCGAACCGAGGCCACATAGGCGATGACCAGTGCGACCACCAATATCGGGGTCGACAGGGCTCCAAGTACGCTTTCAGACAGGGTCACAATCTGACCCGCAAGCCACAGCGTCCCGCCACCAATCACAATCGAGCTGGCGATGATAAAGATCGCGCCCAGCATGAACTTGACCGGGTGCATGCGGCTGGAGCCTTTCATGCCCATTTTCAGCGCTTCGAGATGCACGATATAGACCAGCGCCATATAGGAAATCGCGGCTGGCACGATGGCGGTTTTGACGACCTCGACATAGGAAATGCCAACATATTCCGTCATCAAGAAGGCCACAGCGCCCATGACCGGCGGGGTCAACACCCCGTTGATCGAGGACGAGACCTCAACCGCGCCCGCCTTGGCCGGCGAGAAACCGACCTTGCGCATCAGTGGAATGGTGAATGTACCGGTGGTCACTACGTTGGCAATGGCCGATCCAGAGATCAGGCCGGTCGCCGCCGAGGCGATAACGGCGGCTTTGGCCGGGCCACCACGCAGATGCCCCAGCGCGGCAAAGGCCAGTTGCAAGAAATAGTTGCCCGCGCCCGCCTGGTTCAGCAAGGCGCCGAACAAAACGAACAGGAACACAAAACCCGATGAGACCCCTAGCGCGACGCCAAACACCCCTTCGGTGGTCAGCATCAGGTGGCTCATGGCCTTGTTAAAGGACGCGCCCTTCCACTGCACCATTTCGGGCAATCCCGACCAGGAGCCAAAGAACACATAAGCGAGGAAGAAGATCGCAACGCCCATCAACGGGAAACCCAGCGAGCGGCGTGCGGCCTCCATCAGCAGCACCAGCGCGATCCCGGCCATGGCCAGGTCCATCGTGCTGGGAATACCGGTGCGCGCAGCGACGCCGACATAGTTCCAGGCCAGATAGGATGAGCTGATCGCCCCAAGCAGGGCTGTGGCCCATGTCACAAGCGGAATGCGGTCGCGCGGGCTTGAGCGAAAGGCGGGAAAGGCCACAAAGGCCAGAAACACCGCGAACCCCAAATGGATGGCGCGGGTTTGCGTGTCATTCCAAACGCCAACACCCAGCATAAAGGGCAAGGGCGAGGCGATCCAAAGTTGATAAAGCGACCAGACAAGCGGAACCGACCATAAGATATTGGCCGAAAATCGGTCACGGGGGGCGCGGGCACCGGTATCGGATTCGGCGACGATGTCGTCCAGATCCGTATCGCTCGGCGCGGTGGATGGTTTAGCTGTCTCTGTCACGATTATTCCCTCTTGGATGGGGGCTTTATGCGTGTCGTGAGAAACCGGATCAGCGGCGCGGTATCGGACGTGTCGAAAATGACGTCACATATGTGGGATACCCAAGGTCGTGCGGCGGATCGGTCGACGACGCATATAGAAAAATGCCCCCACCGAAAGGTGGGGGCAGGTAGTGGGGGAAGTTAGTTCCAGCCACGTTCCTGGTAGTATTTCGCAGCACCAGGATGGATTTCAGCGGTCAGGCCGTCTGCAACCATTTCCTCTTCCTTGAGGTTGGCAAAGGCAGGGTGCAGTTTGCGGAAGGCGTCAAAGTTTTCAAAGATCGCTTTGACCACTTGATACACAACTTCGTCAGACGCATCTGCCGAGGTCACGATGGTCGCTTTTGGGCCCCAGGATGGCAGATCATCCGGGTTGCCAGGATACATGCCGCCAGGGATAGTCGCCGCCGCATAGGCAGAGTTCTCTTCCAGCAGTTTGTCGATGCCAGCGCCGGACAGCGGGATGATTTTCACATCACAGGTCGAGGTCGCTTCCTGGCTGGAACCGTTTGGCAGGCCCGCGGCCCAGATGGTCGCGTCGATCTTGCCGTCGCAGAGCGCTGCGGCTTGCTCAGAGGATTTCAGCTCGGCTGCGAGCGAGAAATCGTCAGCGGTCAGACCTTCGTATTTCATCAGGGTTTCGGCCAGAACGCGGGTCCCGGAACCGGGGTTCGCGATGTTGACCTTTTTGCCTTTCAGGTCAGCGGTTGAGGCGATGCCCGCATCGGCGCGCGCCATCAGGTGCATCGGTTCCGGGTGAACCGAGAACAGCGACCGCAGACCTTCATATGGGCCATCTTCGGCAAATTGGTCGGTGCCGTTGATCGATTTGACCTGAACGTCGGACTGGATCACGCCAAAGTCCAGCTCACCCTGGCGAATGGTGCGGGCGTTGTAAACGGAGCCACCGGTGGATTCGACCGAGCAGCGGATGCCGTGCTCTTTGCGGCCTTTGTTGACCAGACGGCAGATCGCGCCGCCGGTAGGGTAATAAACCCCGGTCACACCGCCGGTGCCGATGGTGATAAACTGTTGATCCGCGGCGCTTGCGCCACCTGCGGTCATGGTCAGCGCCAGAATGGCACCTGCGATTTTTTTGGTGTTGGACATTGTCTTCCCTCCTGTGAACTGTCACGACGCTTCTTTTCTTGTTCCGATTCAGGATCGGGACTGGGCGTCAGGTCCAAAACATGGGTAACAGCGAAGCGCGCAGCCCAGTGAGAGGCAAAAAAATTCCGCTGAAACCGTAATTTTTCCGTCCCGAGGAAAGATTGCGTTGCCCCTATGGCCGTGGCTAGAGTTTCCTTCAGGATCGAGGAGGGTTCCGCGTGGCCAGCTCATTTGCGAAATTCTGGAAAGCCGCAGCGCAGGTTTTGCCGTTGATTCTGGCAGGACATGCTGCACAGGCCGAAAGCTGGAACGTTGGGTCCCAGGACGCGTTTGAGCCGTTCAATTACACCAAAGACGGCATCTATATGGGCATCGATGTGCAGATCCTCAACGAGGCGGCCAATATGGTTGGGGTCACGCTGAAACATCACCCATCGCCTTGGAAACGCGCCCTGCTGGATTTCGAAGCCGGGCATCTGGACGCTGTGTTTCAGATCACACCGACCGCCGAGCGGTTTAAGAAATGGAATATGGTTGGCCCGTTCAGAAAGACGCGGACGGTATTTTTGACCAAGACAGATAGCCCGTTTCAAGACATCCAATCGGTGGATGATCTGGATGGGCATGTTGTGGGTGTCGTGGCCGGGTTCACCTATGAAAGCCGCTTTGACAGCCATCCGGGCATCACGCGCGAGGCGTCAAAAGATGATTACACCAATGTACGCAAGCTCTTGCTGGGCCGGGCTGAAATCGTGGTCGGCGGATATGCGACCCTGGCCCATGTGGTGCGCGAATTGAACGCCACGGATGAGCTGCGCTTTTTGCCGACCGCCTTGATTGAGCAGGACCGCTATATTGTCTTTCGTCGGGGCGAGGTCGGGGATTCTCAGGCGCAACGCATGCAAGAGGCATTGGAGCAGATGCAGGCATCGGGGCGCATTCAGGATATTATTCAATCCCATTTGGTGCGCGAATGATGAAGCAAATTCATAGGCTTGGCGTCACGCCCAAGATCGCGATTGCCGCCGGGTTGATCGGCATCCTCTCGGGCATTCTGCTGGGTTTGGTCACGCTTTGGACCGAAGGGTCGCAACGCGTGTTTTCCGCGCAAAAGAACGCGGATCACATCATCCGCGCCACGCTGCCCCAGATCGAAAGCGCCTATTGGGAGGTCGATGTCCCCGACGCCTTGGCCTTTATGGAAGGGCTGTTGCAGGATCCGGTCATCGCCAAGGCCTGGATCGAAGACCCGCTGATCAGCGCCTCAGTGAGGGACAGTGCTGGGCTCGGCAACCTGTCTGTGGGGGAGGCAGCAGAGGGTGGTTTGCCTTGGGCCGTGCGCTGGGTCGGGGTCGGTGCCGAAGACACCGAACCGCGCCGTTTTGCCATGCGCAATCCGCGTGACGGCGCGCAAATCGGCAACTTGGTCGTCATGTTTTCATACGAGGATATCGGGGCTGATATTCTGGCGCGCAGTCAGGTCGTGCTGGGCTCCAGCATCTTGCAGACCCTGCTTGTGACCAGCGTGATTTTCCTCTTGGTGCAGCGCACCGTCATTCGCCCCATTGCGCGCCTGCAAACCGCAGCACTGCGCGCTCATGAAGGACATGGATTTGAATTGCGCGGCCGCGAACAACGCTTGTTTGATCTGGAACGGCGGGACGAGATTTCGCGCCTGGCGCGGGCCTTTCGGCGCACCGTCAATGAATTGGAAGACAGCCGCGACAACCTGCAAAGCATCGTGGATGCACGAACCGAAGAACTGGTCTGGGCGCGCAATGAAGCCATCGAAGCCTCGCAAGCCAAATCCACCTTTCTCGCCAATATGAGCCACGAGCTGCGCACGCCTATGAACGCCATTATCGGCCTTTCCGAAGTGCTGATCCGTGACGGTTACACCGACCGCAGCGCGCGCTATCTGCAGGATATGCGCGCCGCTGCGACCGACCTTTCCCATAATATCAATGCTGTACTTGATCTGTCCAAGATTGAAGCCGGTGAAATGAAACTGGAAAGCGTCTGGTTTTCGGTCGATGAATTCCTGGATGCGATCATGATGCAAACCCGCGCCTTGATGCAGGGCGGGCCGGTGCGATTGAACTGGGACTACGCCACCAATCTGCCGCGCGAGATTTGCGCTGACCCGTTACGCTTGCGCCAGGTGGTGATGAATTTCGCCTCTAACGCGGTCAAATTCACCAATAGTGGCGAGATTTGTCTGATGGCGAGCTGTGAACCCGATGGGGAAAACGCGGTTCAACTGCGCCTTGGGGTGCGCGATAGCGGGATTGGCATCGCGCCCGATCAGTTGGACGATATTTTCAAACCCTTCGGGCAGGCCGACAATTCCACCACGCGCCAATATGGCGGCACGGGGCTTGGCCTGTCGATTGCCTTGCGATTGGCCGAGCAGATGGGGGGCGATCTGCGTGTGGACAGTCGCAAGGGGGAAGGTGCGCAGTTTTTGCTCGAACTTTCAGTGCCTTGCCGCTCGGACGACACCACATTGAAACAAAGAGGTCCGCTGCACATTGCCGGTACCAGCGGCCCGGTGGACCAAATCGCCGCCATGGCGCGGCGCGTCGGCTTTGACCTGGTCGAAGAGACGTCAGGCCCCTGCGTCGCGGTGCAACCGGTGCAAATCGGGTTTGGCTTGGGGGGCGCTGAGGCGCAGCGCGGCCTTGTTGATCTGCCAATCACCCATGCGGAGTTCCTTGACCAGATGCGTCAACTGGCTCCAACCCAAGAAGACGATCCTCAGGAAAGAGAAGCGCTGAGCGGGCGCACAATTCTTGTGGTCGAGGACAACCGCGTGAACCTCTCGGTCTGTGTCGCCTTGGTCGAAGGGCTGGGCGCCGAAACGCAAACCGCGCGCAACGGGCTTGAGGCGCTCGAGCAAGTGGCGCAAAAAATGCCTGACCTGATCCTGATGGATTTGCACATGCCGCTGATGGATGGGCATCGCGCCATCGAAGTGCTCAGAGCCGATCATGGTGATGCGCTTGCCCCGGTCGTGGCCACCTCTGCCAATGCCGCCCCCGAAGAGCATGAGCGTTGCCGGGCCTCCGGCTTTGCTGCGTTTCTGCCCAAACCCGTCGATCCGGCCAACTTGCAGGCCGTATTAAGTGACCTGATCCCAGTGCAAGCAGACGCCGCGATCCTTGATCGAAAGGCCGGTCTGGCCCTGGCAGGTGGTGATAATACTCTTTACGGTCAAAACCTTGCGCGCTTTCACGACCAGCTTGTGAACTGGCGGTATGACCTGTTTGAACAGGTGCCTACGCCAGGGCAAGCCGATCTGCACACCATCCTGCACAATATCAAAGGCTCAGCTGGAACGGTCGGAGCGCGCGAGCTCGCGCAGGTGGCGGAGCAGGTGGAAAAGGGGCAGGCCGAGCTGACCGAGCTAGACAAAGCCATGGGCGCGACACTGGCCAAACTGGCAGAGGCGCACGAGGAAAAGCCAGACGCCCAGCCCCCAGCCAAAGGCATTTCCTTGCCCTTGGATCGCTTGGCTGAGTTGATCGACAACCACGACATGGCGGCCGTTGACGTTGTGCTGGCCTTTGCCGACAGGCGCAGAGCCGATCATGCCGACCTGCAAGGCGCGCTGGACAAGCTGGATTTCACAGCGGCGCGTCAGGCTCTGGCAACCATCAAGTCCAATGATGCATCCTAACCCACTTCACGTCGTCCCTTACGCAGTTCATTTCGCCCGGAACCGGTCAATCTGCTGCCCAATCTCGGCAAACAGCTCTTCGGCCTTTTGCAGACGATCCGCGCGCCGCGACAATAAATCCTCCAGCGCCGCGCTGGATCTGCGTAGGGCAATATGGGTGTGAATGCGCGCCTTTAGAACCGCAGGGACCACAGGGCGAGAAATGAAATCACACGCCCCAAGCTGCAGCCCGCGGGTTTCATTGGCCGGATCATCCAAACTGGTGACAAAGATGATCGGCAGATCGGCGAGGCTGGCCGTGGCCTTGATCTGGCGGCAGGCCTCATAGCCATCCATATCCGGCATGCGCACATCCAACAGTACCAGATCAACGGTTTCGCGTGACAGGTAATTCAGCGCGTCCTGACCGGATGTCTGCGCGATCACCCGATAGCTGTCGCTGAGCAAGCCATTCAAATGATGGATATTCTGGGCGGAATCATCAACAATCAACAGGGTCGGCAGGTCATCATGGTCTGGGTCTTGCTGCAGCGTGACCGGCGCGCTGGGCGGTTTCTCCAACTCTCCGGCCAACTCCTGTGCCGCCGATGCGATGGCCCAAAGGTTTGGCGACACCGTCGAGAAAAACTGTTCCCCCAGCCGGTCCATGACCGCCGTATTGGCATCCCGCTTGAACAGCTTGACCCCAAGATGGGTTTCAAGGGTCCGGATCTGTCGGCTGACGGCCTCGCGCGACACGTTCAATTCTTCGGCTGCCGTGGTGAAAGAGCCCAATCTGGCCGCCGCTTCGAACGCAACAAGCGAGGTCAAGGGTGGGAGCTTGCGTTTCAATTGTTTCATGCCGGTCATGTGACCGGAAACCGGGGCAGGGTGCAAGGCAGAAGCCCCAGACAATTGCCCTATGGTGCGTCGGTTTCGTTGAGCAAAAGCAAAAGGTTTTCCATGCCCGGCGACATGCGAATGACACTGGCCAGATCAAGCTTGTCCAGTTCCGCAAAAAACGCCTCTTGCGCCTGAGACAGGGCCTGGGACAGGCCGCAGGCCGGGGTTAACCGACACAAGCCACCATCACCGCCCAGACATTCCACCAGGGGTTTGTCCTCTTCCAGCTTGCGCAGCAGCGTGCCCAGGTTGATATCCTTTGGATCGCGCGACAAGCGCAGGCCACCGCCGCGCCCTCGTAGCGATTCCGCATAACCTTCGGTGACAAGCCAGCCAGTGACTTTGGCCATATGGTTGTATTTCGCACCGTGTATTTCGGCGATTTGCCGTGTCGACATCAACCGATCCGGCGAAGCGGCAAGATGCACGACCACACGCAGCGCGTAATCTGAGAACTTGGATAATTGCATATCTGACAGGTAGCAAAACCAATTTGGCATCTCAACTGCGTATTTTGGGCGGAACCCCAAGACATCGCCGAAGCAATAAAGCGAACGGGCATTCCCGAACAGACGGTAAAGATTGATCGCAGATACAGCTATGCGACAAAATACGCATTGAAAATACTAATTAAAGAAAATAGGTCAGCATCAAACAACTGATGGAGGCCCGCATGAGGCGTATTTTGTTCATCGTATCGGAAAATCGGCTCAGTCTGAGCTTCGCTCCTGCCGATAGGCTTTCGGTCATCGGCAGGATCTTTGCCCAAGCTGCGCCCCTGGGAGTCCGGGCCCTGCGCAGGGCGGAGATTTGACCATGGCCGCACACCGTTTTCCGATCACTGAGGCGCAGATCGACCTGCTGGTTCGGGCCTTTTATGCCCGCATCCGCAAGGACGAGACCCTGGGGCCAGTTTTCTTGCGCGCTGTCGGAACCTCTGACGAGGCCTGGCAGCATCACGAGGCCAAGATTGCCTCGTTTTGGCGCAATGCTTTGGGGATCGACCGGAGTTTTGAGGGCAACCCGATGATGAAACATCTGGCCAACCAAGAGATCGTGCCAGAGCAATTTCCCATCTGGCTAGCCCTGTTTCGTGACACTGCAAATGATGTGCTGCCGCCCGAAGCTGCGGAGGGCATCTCCGATCTGGCAGACCGAATAGGCCGCAGCCTGTCGATGGGCTTGGTGCAGTTTCGCAATCCCGAGACCGGAATGCCGAATTTCCGCGAGGCCCTTTGAACACACTTTTTGACGACCCGTTCAGTCAGGAGGATCTCAATGACGGATGACATTATGGAAGCAACACGTGATCTCAGAACTGCTGCCAGACAGGTCGAGGGCGCGCCTGCCTTGATCGTCAAACGCTGGTTGCGGGCGGGCTGGGCGGATTTCAAGGCCCATCCAACCCTGTCGACCCTCTACGGGCTCACCCTTGCCATCATCGGTTGGGTGACCATCTGGGCGCTGGCCGCAATGGGGCAGGGCTGGATGATCCTGCCCATGCTGGCGGGGGCGATGCTGATGGGGCCAGCGGCGACTGTTGGCCTTTACCGGGTCAGCCGGCGTCGCATGGGCAAAGGCGGCGGAGGCGTTGCGGCTTCGGGTCAGATCTTTCTGGTCTCGGTCGTGATGATGGTTCTGGCCCTGGCCTGGATCCGGTCCGCCACCTTGTTGTTCGCTGTCTTCTTTGGCTTGCGCCCCTTTGGCGGGCTCACCGATACGCTCACCACGCTGTTCAGCACCGGGCCGGGCATTGCCCTGTTTCTGGTCGGCTCAGCCGTCGGCGGGCTGTTTGCCGCGCTGGGCTTTGCAGTGGCTGCCTTTTCTTTTCCCATGCTCACCCATCGCAGCATCGACGGTTTCTCTGCCATGGGGCTGAGCTTTAACGCCGTCACGCAAAACTTCAGCCTCGCCATCACCTGGGCGGCGGTGGTCTCTGCGCTGATCGCCCTGTCCGTCCTGACCGGTTTCCTGCTGTTGATCCCGGTTTTCCCCCTTCTTGGCTATGCCACCTGGCACGCCTATGTCGATCTGTTTGAAAGCTGAACCGATGCCACAAGATCCCTTTGCCACACTCGAAAAATACTCTGAATCACCGCTGTTCGACCAGGACAGCATCCCCGAAGCCCTGCAACGTGACCACAACACCAAGCCGGGTGTCTGGGGCAAGATCTGCGTCTCTGAAGGAGAGTTGATCTATTTGCGCGATGACCGCCCGGCGATGATTGTAACACCTGAGGCACCGTCAATCATTTACCCCCAAGAGCTGCATTCCGTACATCCGCGCGGGCGCGTGACCTTCAAGGTCGAATTCTACCGCAGCAAAAACCCGGGGGACTGGGCATGACACGGCATTCTGCGCTGCTGCTGCAATTCCTCGTGCTGATCATCCCCTTGCTGCTTGGCCTGGCGATCCTGGGTTGGGGGCGCGAGGGGGCCTATGTGCTGCATGGCTGGCTGATCGCAGGTGCTGCGGGCTGGGGCATGACGTGGCTGCTCGACAAGATGAACGATGATGCCCCCGAGATTCCGCTGGAATACAAAGATGACGTGATCAAATGGGGTGTGCTGGCCTGTTTCGCATGGGGCGTGATCGGGTTCACCATTGGTGATGTACTGGCCTGGCAATTGGCCATTCCCAGCCTGAATGGTGATATGTTCTGGTCAAACTTTGGCCGCATCCGTCCGATCCACACCACCGCTGTGATTTTCGGCTTTGGTGGCAATGCTTTGATCGCGACTTCTTTCTATGTGGTGCAGCGCACCTCGCGTGCGCGACTGGCGTCCGAGACACTGCCTTGGCTGGTTTTTGTCGGCTATAACCTCTTTGTTCTGCTGGCGGTCACCGGCTATCCGTTCGGCATCACCCAGTCCAAAGAATATGCTGAGCCGGAATGGTATGCGGACCTTGTCCTGCTGATCACCTGGGTGGCCTACCTCTACCTCTATCTCAAAACACTGTCGCGTCGGGCGGAGCCGCATATTTATGTGGCCAACTGGTATTACCTCGGCTTTATCGTGGTGATCGCGATGCTACATGTGGTCAACAACCTCGCCATGCCGATCTCCATCGCGCTGCCGAAATCCTACCCGCTGTTCTCGGGTGTTCAGGACGCCATGACTCAATGGTGGTACGGCCATAACGCGGTGGGCTTCCTGCTGACCGCCGGGTTCTTGGGGATGATGTATTACTTCCTGCCCAAGGCCGCGGGGCGGCCGATCTATTCCTACCGCATGTCGATCCTGGGGTTCTGGGGGATCACCTTTCTCTACCTCTGGGCGGGCTCGCACCACCTGCATTACACGGCGCTGCCGGATTGGGTGCAATATCTGGGCATGACCATGTCGATCATCCTATTGGTGCCAAGCTGGGGTTCTGTGTTCAACGGGTTGCTCACCCTTAACGGAGCCTGGGACAAGGTGCGCACTGATCCGGCGATCCGGTTCATGATGGTGGCGATCCTTTTCTACGGATTGTCGACATTCGAAGGCTCTTTCCTCGCCATTCGCCCGGTCAACACGCTCAGCCATTACACCGACTGGACCGTGGGCCATGTGCATGCGGGGGCGCTGGGCTGGGTGGCTTTCATCACCTTTGGCGCGATGTACAAGATGGTGCCCTGGATCTGGAAGCGCGACGGGGTCTATTCCTTGCGCCTTGAGGCTTGGCACTTCTGGCTCGCCCTCATGGGGACGCTGATCTATGTCGGCGCGATGTGGAACTCGGGCATCACGCAATCGCTGATGTGGCAAACCTATGAGCCATCCGGGGCCTTTACCTATGCCTTTATCGACACGGTCGATGCGATGATCCCCTATTACTGGATGCGCGCAATCGGAGGCTTCCTCTATCTGCTTGGCGCGCTGATCGGCTCTTACAACATTTACATGACTGTGCGCGGGGCGCGTCTGCCTGATGAGGGCAGCGACGCAAAACCCCTGGCACACCCGGCGGAGTGACTCTGATGGATCATGCAAAACTGGAACGAAACGGCATCGCCTTTGCGCTGGCCATTCTGGGCGTCGCCTCGATCGGGGGGATCATCGAGATTGCCCCGCTGTTCACCATCGAGAACACCATCGAAGAGGCCCCGGGCATGCGCCCCTATACGCCGCTGGAATTGGCCGGGCATAATATCTATGTGCGCGAGGGCTGCTATGCCTGTCACTCGCAAATGGTACGCACACTGCGTTCGGACGTGGATCGCTACGGGCATTTCAGCCTTGCCGCCGAAAGCATGTATGACCACCCGCATCAATGGGGCTCAAAACGCACCGGGCCGGATCTGGCGCGCGTCGGGCAGAAATATTCCGACGATTGGCATGTCGCCCATCTGGCGGCCCCGCGCGCGGTGGTTCAGGGCTCGGTCATGCCGGGCTATCCCTTCCTGTCCGAGACCCGGCTGGACACGCGCTATTTCTCAGAGGCTCTGACGGCGCAGGTGCGGGTTGGTGTGCCTTACACCGAGGAGCAGATCGCCAATGCCGCCAAGCACGCGGCCTGGCAGGCCGATCCTGAGGCCGAATATGAGGATGATCTGATCGACGCCTATGGCGACAAGGTTCAGATCCGCGACTTTGACGGCAACCCCAACATGGTCAGCGAAATGGACGCCCTCGTCGCCTATCTGCAAGTGCTTGGCACCCTTGTTGATTTCGACGCCCTGAACCCAGAGGAGATTGCACGATGACCCCGGAAACCCATGACGCCGTTCTCTATTTCTCCAAAACCTGGGGCGCGGTTTATCTATTTGTCGTCTTTGTCCTGGCCGCGCTGTGGATCTATTGGCCCTCGCGCAAGCCGATCTACGAGGTCGCGCGCCAAAGCCCGCTCAGCAATGAGGACATCCAACAATGACACCGGAAAAAGACCCGATCAGCGGGCGCGAAACCACCGGCCATGAATGGAACGGTATCAAAGAGTTGAACACCCCAATCCCCAAAGCGTTTCGGCTTTGGCTGTGGATTTCCATCGCCGTGGCGGCGCTATATTGGGTGTTTTACCCCTCCTTCCCTTATGGCGCGGATTACCTGCACGGCGCGCTGGGTTATTCCTCGCGTGAAGCGGTGCAGGTGGCTGTGGCCGAAGGGGCGGCAACACGTGCCGAGGCCTTTGATATCTTTGAGACCAAGGATGTGAATGAACTGGCCGAGATGCCAGAGCTGCAAGCGCAGTTTGAGGGTGAGATCGCGGTGCTCTATCGCGACAATTGCGCTGCCTGCCATGGGCGCGATGCCAAGGGGCAAAAGGGGTTTCCGGATCTGACTGATGCGCATTGGCTCTGGTCTGGCAGCCCGGAGGAGATTGAATACACGTTACAAGTTGGGATCAATTCGGCACATGAAGACACGCGCATAGCCGAAATGCCGGCGATTGGACGCGACGAATGGCTGGAACAGGCCGAAATCTCGGATGTGATCGACTATGTGCTGAGCCTGTCAGGACAAGAGCATGATGCCGAGGCCGCAGCGCGGGGCATAGACCTTTTCGCGGAAAACTGCGCGTCCTGTCACAACGGCGAAGGTGTGGGAGGCTATGAAAACGGCGCGCCAGATCTGACCGACAGCGCCTGGCTCTATGGCGGAACCCGCGCTGATTTGCGGGAAACCCTGCAACATGGCCGGGCCGGGGTCATGCCTGCCTGGTCGGATCGGCTGAGCGCGGCAGAGATCCGCAAGCTGACGCTTTACCTTCTCTGGCAGGGGCAGGGTGATGGCAACAGCTGACCGCGAAGGCAAAAGCCAGCGCCTGTTCTGGGCGCTGATCCTGGCCCTGCTGGTCAGCTATGCTGGGATCAAGACCTATCACGTCATGCTGGCTTTGCAGGTCTATGACGGGCAACCTCTGCAAGTCGACACTTCGGGCGCGGCGAAATAGAGGCTTAGCCAGAATAGGATAACCCCATGTTGTCACTGCTCTATCTCATCCCGGCCTCACTGATCTTGGCCCTGGCGGCTTTGGCCGGGTTTTATTGGACTTTAAAGACGGATCAATACGGGGACCCGGACGGTGACAGCCACCGTATTCTGGGTGCCGAGGACAAGCCGCTGCGGTAAGGGGCCTGAGGGGGGAGGGGCTTTGCCCCTCTTGGCCAAAGGCCAATTCACCCCAGGATATTTTTGGCCCAAAGAAACCTGGGCCTAGGGTCAGGATGCATTGATTTGGTGCCTCTGGTTTGCCTGACTTAGGCCCTGACAAGGCACATCGGCACAGAAATACTGGTTGTATTTCAAGGCGATGAAACGCAGGTCAGGGGCTAAGTCAGGCAAATCTTGCAGACGCGGGAAGCGCTGCAAAGCAGCGGCCTTGACCGCTTGAAATTGACCCTGCCAGTTCCTGCGCGTCCAAAACCACTGCTTTTTTGCCCTTCCTGCGCCAGTGGCACCAAATCAACGCATCCTGACCCTAACTTGTCTCAGACGAAATCGATATGCTTGTAGAACGGCATTTCGCGGATGCGCTGGCCGGTTGCAGCAAAGATTGCATTGCCAAGCGCCGGGGCGGATGGCGGAATGGGAGGTTCGCCAAAGCCGCGGATCTTGGTCCCGATTTCCAAGGGGCGGAATGCGATCTCGGGGCATTGATAGAGCCGCATGCCCTCGTGATCATGATAATTGGTTTGCTCGGCCATGCCATCCGCATAGGTGATCTCGCAATTGATCGCATGACCCAAGCCAAAGATCGTCCCACCCTGGGCGAGGTTCTCAAGGTTGACCGGATCGATCACCTTGCCGACATCCGCCGCCACCCAGGCCTTGTCGAGTTTGATGCCAGCGTCAGTTGCCGTGACCTCGACAATCGTCGCCACCGGCACCCCGAAAGAGAACCCATAGGCGACACCGCGTCCACGCCCTTCACCGATATTCGGGCCGGTCCAGGAACACATCTCGCCAACTGCTTCCAGCACCTTGACCGAGGGTTCATGCCCCATCAGGCGGATGCGTTCGGCCAGCGGGTCGGCACCCGCCTTGTGGATCGCCTCATCCAACAGGGTCTCGTAGATGAACACATTTGGCCCCGCGCCAACGGCCCGCCACGAGGATACGGGCGCAAGCGCTTCGGTGCGATAGGAGCGCACGCGCAGATTGGGAAGGTTAAAGTTGGGCGCATCCCATGCGCCCTCATGCAGTTGCGCGTCGGGCCCTGGCAGGCTCATCCCCATGCGGCCCATCTGGGAGCGCATCACCGATTGCCCGGCAATTTGTATATCCAGCGCGGTGACCTTGCCATCTTTGACCTTTGCTACCCCGCGCCCCATAGTGATGTGGCGCGGAAAGTCATGGGCAAAATCCTCTTCGCGCGAATAGGTCATCTGGATGGGGGTGCCGCGCATTTGATTGGCGATTTCAGCGGCTTGTTTGACGAAGTCAAATTCAAGCCGATGGCCAAAGCTGCCGCCGATGAACATATTGTGCAGATGGACGTTTTCCTGATCCACGCCGGTGATCTCGGCCACGAATTGTTCGACATATTGCTGGATCTGGTGGCCCGTCCAGATATCAACCCGGTTCTCGCCCACCAGGATTGTGGCGTTCAGCGGTTCCAAGGGCGCGTGCGCGATGTAGGGGGAGCGGTATTCGCCAACCACTTCTTCGCCCTCGGCCGCTTCGACATCCCCTTCAACCCGTGCCTCGGCGTTCAGATGCGCGTCGGTAAAGGTATTGGAGAGCAGCTCCCAATGGGCGTCTTGCTCGGCGGGGTAGGGGGCCTCGCCCCAATCAAACTCGATCGCCTCAGCCGCCTGAATGGCGCGCCAGGTGTTGTCGGCGATCACCGCGACACCGCCGGTGATTTCAACAATCTTTTTGACACCGGGCATTCCCTCGGCCTCGGACGCATCAAAGCCCACCATGGCACCGCCCTGACGCGGGTTCACCTTGATCGTGGCATGCAACATGCCCTCGGTGCGAAAATCGATGCCATAGGTCAGGGTGCCGGTGGATTTTTCCACCATATCGGCCCGCTCCATCGGCTTGCCCAGAATGCGCCACTGCTTGGGATCGCGCAAAGGGATATCCGCCATGGGGGTGATCCCGGCAGCCGCACCGGCCAGCGCGGTATAGGCGATTTCGCTCCCATCAGGCAGGATCACCGCGCCGCGTTCGGTTTTCAACTGCTCCACCGGCACGCCGCTTTGCTGTGATGCGGCCAGTTTCAACGTCTCTCGCGCGGTGGCCCCGGCCTGACGCAGCTTGTCATAGCTGTCAGGCACCGCCGAGGATCCGCCGGTGGCCATCAAAGGCAAAGCCAGCTTGACAATCCCGCCCAGAAAGCCGCGCACGGTTTCCGCCGTCGGGCTGTTATCATACATCGGAAAGCCCGCCATCACATCAATGGCGGCCCGGTTGTAATAGGCCTTGTCCGGCACACCAAAGCTGATCTCGACCTGATCCAGATCGACATCCAGCTCTTCGGCGATCATCGCCGCCTGCGCGGAAAAGATCCCCTGACCTTTATCGGCATGGGTGGCGATCAAGGTGATCTTGTCACTGTCGATGATCACCCAAGGGTTAAAGCTGGCCGAGCCTTTGGGCAGGTCATCCAGGTTCGGGTTTGCAAAGGGACGCTGCGCGGCATAGACGCCAAAGGCGACGCCCCCGGCGATAGCGGCCGAGCCGATCAAGAATGTGCGGCGGGCGATTTTACCAAGACTGGGCATGGGTTACGCCTCCTGCAGGGTTTTGGCGGCGGTTTTGACCGCAGCGCGGATGCGGGGATAAGTGCCACAGCGGCAGAGATTGCCCGACATGACCTGATCGATATCCTCATCGGACGGGTCATCATTCATATCCAGCAGCGCCGCGGCCTGCATGATCTGACCCGACTGGCAGTAGCCGCATTGCGCCACCTGATGTTCGACCCAGGCCGCCTGAACCGCGTGCAGCGCATCTGGCGTGCCCAGGCCTTCGATTGTTGTGACTTCGGTGCCTTCCAGCTCATCCGCTGTCACCTGACAAGAGCGCACGGCCTGCCCGTCCAGCATCACCGTACAGGCCCCGCATTGCGCGATGCCGCAGCCATATTTCGGGCCGGTGATGTTCAATTCGTCCCGCAGGACCCACAGAAGCGGCATGTCGTCTTCGACGCTCACCTCATGCTCTGTTCCATTGACGGTGAATTTCATCGGGCTCTCCTGATGGCTGGACTGGTCGCTGGTGAAAAATCTAAAGCAATGCTGACGGTTTGCAATTTGCGGATCGCGCCAAAATGATGACTTTTGGCGTCAATCTGAGCCGTTTCAACAGCCTATCCTAAAGTAACCCACGCCCCGCGAGATAGCGCATCAGGTGACTGGGGCCAAAACGCCAGGGCGGGCAGTTGGTTGATAGCTGAACCTCATTGGTCAGCCTTCCCAACCCCGGCGCGGAGATTGTCACCACATCCCCCAGCTTATGGGTAAAGCCTTCGCCGGGCACATCGCGATCCTCGGTGGGGGCAAACAGGGTGCCAAGATACAGCATCAGCCCATCCGGATATTGGTGATGCGCGCCAAGGGTTTGGCGCACCAAATCCTCGGGGTCACGGCTGATTTCGGACATCGAGGAATGCCCCTCTAGCACATAGCCATCGCGCCCCTCGACCCGCAAATCCAGCTCGGCCTTGCGCACATCATCCAGCGCATAGCTGTCGTCAAACAGGCGGATCATGGGGCCAATCGCGGCCGAGGCATTGTTGTCCTTGGCCTTGGACAGCAAAAGCGCTGAACGTCCCTCGACATCGCGCAGATTGACATCATTGCCAAGGCACGCGCCGACAATGCGCCCTTGCGAGGATACGGTCAAAACCACCTCCGGTTCGGGATTGTTCCAGTTGGACATCGGGTGCAGCCCGACTTGGGCACCGGGGCCGACAGCTGACAAAACCTGCGCCTTGGAAAACACCTCGGCATCCGGGCCAATCCCAACCTCAAGGTATTGCGACCAAAGCCCTTCTTGGATCAGCGCCTCTTTGACTTTGGCCGCCTCGTCTGACCCGGCCTCAATGTTGCGCAGGCTGTCACCGATCACATCGCCAACCCGTGCGCGGATCTGCTCGGCTTGTAGCGGATCGCCGGCGGCGCGTTCCTCGATGACCCGTTCCACCATGGAGCGGGCAAAGGTCACGCCACAAGCCTTGATCGTTTGCAGATCACAAGGGGCCAGGAAATGCGCCGCCTCCGATCCGACAGGATTGGCGCAGATCTCGCCCAACGTGCCGATAACGTCACCAGGGGCGGTGCGAACATAAGCGGCAGGGGTGTCCATTTCGCAGATATCGCGTACCATCGGGGCCGTGCGGGAGGTGATATCGACCACCTCGCCATCGCGCAGCGTGACGACACAGGGCCCCTGATAGTCAGGCCGCCAGACACGGCCCAACCATGTTCCTTGTTGCTCGGATTCGGACAGAAAGCTCATGATCTCACCCTTGCCGTGGTCTGGATTGCGCCGGGTTCAGGGTGGCGAATTTGCGGCCCTGCTCCTGCGCCCGTCTCCGAACAATAACGCTTAAAACTCGATTGTCCAACAATCGGGCAATATGCTAGTATTTGGCCCAAGGCGGGATTCGCGCAACGCGTGCCCCAAAAGGGAGATCCATTTGAAAGCCATCCGCATCCATGGCGCAGGGGATGTTCGGCTCGAGGAAATCGAGCTGGCCGATCCCGAACCCGGCGAAGTCCTCATCCGGGTTCGGGCCACGGGTATCTGCGGAACGGATGTGGAAATATTAGACGGAACAATGGCTTACTTCACCCGTGGCATGGCGCAATACCCGGTTGTGCCCGGTCACGAATGGGTGGGGGAAGTTGCCAGCCTCGGAGCCGCCGTTTCCGGCTTCGAGGTTGGCGACCATGTGGTTGGCGAATGCTGTGTGTCCTGCGGCACCTGCGATCTGTGCAAATCCGGCAATTACCATCGCTGCCTGTCCCGCACCGAAACCGGCATTCTGAACCGGGACGGGGCTTTTGCGGAATACATGCTGTTTCCGGCTGCGTTTCTGCACAAAATCTCCAAACAGGTGGACCTCAGGGCAGCCGCCATGGTCGAACCCACCGCCATTGCCTTTAACGGTGTCAAAGCGGGGCAGGTCACGCCGCGGGACAAGCTGGCGATTTACGGTGACGGGCCGATTGGCTTGCTTTTGCTGCTGGTCGCCAAAGAGTTCGGGGCCAAGCGGATCGCGGTGATCGGGGCCACGCCAGACCGGCTGGCGCTTGCGGCGAAACTGGGCGCGGATCTGGTGATTGATGCGTTCAATCAGGATGTGGCGGCAGAGCTGTCGCAGCATTTTGGCCAACCGGATGTCTCTATCGAAACGACCGGTGTCCCGGATGCCGCCAGCACCGCCATCGTCAATACGGTGCCCGGCGGTCGCGTGGTCTTGCAGGGGTTGTTTGGCGGGCGCAAGCTAAATGATTTCGATCTGGATCAGATTGTTATCAATGATCTGTCTGTCAAAGGCGCGCTGGGCAGTCCAGGCATCTGGCCGGATGTGATCTCTCTGATTGAACAGGGCCGCATCGATCCACTGCCAATTGCGACCCACTCCATCGCGCTGCAGGACTTTGCAACCGGGATTGACCTTGTAACCTCACGCAAGGGGATCAAGGTGATTGCGGTGCAAGAAACGGCAAACCCCTAGCGGGCGCAGACACAAAGGGGCTGATACGTGGCTCAGTTCAAGGAAATTCGGCGCGGCGGCTATTTACCGGATCTGATTGCCCGGCAGGTGATGGATCAGATTTCTGCGGGTGAACTGCAGCCCGGTGATCTTTTGCCCACGGAAACCGCGCTGGCCGACCTCTTTGGCGTCAGCCGCAATGTGGTGCGCGAGGCGATTGCGCGGCTGCGCTCGGATGGGGTGATCAATACCAAGCAAGGGCGCGGCGCGGTCGTTAACCCCCCGTCGGCGCGGGCGACCTTCCGGGTGGATATGGCCGCCTTGACCAGCAAGGATAACCTGGCCGATCTGTTCGAATTGCGCGGATTGTTAGAGATTGACGCGGCGGGGATCGCCGCCCAACGGCGCAGCCCATCGGATCTTGAGGCGCTGACAACAGCGCTGGATCACATGCGCGCCCGTCCGAGCTTTGACGAGCAACTTATTGAGGCGGATGCCGAATTTCACCGCTGCTTGGCTACGGCGACGGGCAATTCCTATCTGGCAACCATCGTTGATTACCTCTCATCCCGGCTAAAGGAAACCACCCGCGCCACGCGCGACGTCTATGGCCAAGGTGACCTGCTGGACGTCACCATCACAGAGCACGAACGTGTGCTTGAGGCCGTTGCGACCCAGGATCAGAAGGCCGCGCGCCAGGCCATGGCGCTGCATATTGACGGCGCGACGCGGCGGCTTGGGGTGGTGACGGGTGAAAAGTGACATCTGATTTATCGGTTTTCTGGGCTGAGGCCAGTGATCCTAAGAAAATCGAAGGGGTTGGTTAAACCGGTATTAACGCGCTCAATCGGGGAAAATATATTTATTTACAGATGTTTATGTTGGATTCTGCGCCATTTCTAAACCACCTCAGTCAATTGCACACAATTTGCCAAACCTGCCCCCGTTTCTGAAAACCCCCTGTTAATCCGCAAGTCTCACAGTGTCGGCGGGGTTTTATCAATGTGAGGCAAACCATGGGTGCGAAAGAAACAGCAGCTGCGTCTCAGGACGTACAGGACAACGCCGATCTGCAGGGCGTTGTTGACGCAATTAATCGAGTGCAGGCCGTCATCGAGTTCGAAGTCGATGGCACGATCATCACCGCCAATGAAAATTTTTTGGCGACCGTCGGCTATTCTTTGGACGAGATCGCAGGCAAACATCACCGGATGTTCTGCGATCCGGCCTATGCCAAATCGGATGATTATCATGATTTCTGGATGAAGCTCGCCATGGGCGAGTTTTCCACGGGCGAATTCCAACGCTTTGGCAAAGGCGGGGAAGAGGTGTGGATCAACGCCTCGTACAACCCGATCCTTGGTGCCGATGGCAAGCCATACAAGGTTGTGAAATTTGCCACCAATATCACCGAAGAAAAAAACCGCGCCGCCGATAATGCAGGCAAGCTGGCCGCGATTGATCGCGCTCAGGCGGTGATCGAATTCGAACTGGATGGCACGATCCTCACCGCGAATGAAAACTTCACCGCGACAGTGGGCTATGGGCTGGACGAAATTCAGGGCCAGCATCACCGGATCTTCTGTGATCCCGACTATGCAAAGTCGAGCGAGTACAAACAGTTCTGGGCCGACCTGGCCAAGGGAGAGCTCAAGTCCGGCGAATTCAAGCGCTTTGATAAATCCGGGAACGAGGTGTGGATCAACGCGTCGTATAACCCGATTTTCGACGCCGCGGGCAACCCGGTCAAAGTGATCAAATACGCCACGAATATCACCGAGGCTAAGCAACAGGCCGCCGAACAGGCGGGCAAGATGGCCGCGATTGACCGCGCTCAGGCAGTGATCGAATTCGAGTTGGATGGCACGATCATCACCGCCAATGAGAACTTTACTGCGACAGTTGGCTATTCCCTTGAGGAAATCCAAGGCAAACATCACCGCATCTTCTGCGATCCGACCTACGCCAACTCGCCCGAATACCGCCAGTTCTGGGCAGATTTGGCGTCAGGGCAATTCTCTGCAGGTGAATTTAAACGCTTTGGCAAAAGCGGCGATGAGATTTGGATCAACGCCTCTTACAACCCGATCTTCGATGCGGATGGCAACCCCTATAAGGTTGTGAAATTTGCCACCAATATCACCGAAGAAAAGATGCGCTCAGCCGAACAGGACGGCAAAATGGCTGCGATCAGCCGGGCGCAAGCTATGATCGAATTCGAATTGGATGGCACCATCATCACCGCCAATGAAAACTTTACGGCGACCGTGGGCTATTCCCTGGATGAGATCAAAGGCCAGCATCACCGCATGTTCTGCGATCCGGAATATACCGCGTCGCCGGATTACCGGAAATTCTGGGCCGATTTGGCATCGGGTGAATTCTCCGCCGGGGAGTACAAGCGTTTTGGCAAAGGGGGCAAAGAGGTCTGGATTAACGCCTCGTATAACCCGATCTTTGACGCGGATGGCAATCCTTACAAGGTTGTGAAATTCGCCACGGACATCACCGCCGCCAAAGATGTCGAAAAAGAGGTGACGCGCATCGCAAATGAATTTGCGGGCATGTCCACCGATTTGTCGGATCAGGCGCAATCCGTGGCCGCTGGGGCGCAAAGCCTGGGCTGCACCACCGAGGAAATCAGCGCCTCTGTCGAAGAGCTGAGCGCCTCGATTGACGCGATTGCCCAGAACAGCAACCATTCTGACGAAATCGCCCAGAAAACCAAATCCGAAGCGGATCAAGGGGCCAAGGCCATTGAGCGCTCCATCGAGGCGATGGATCTGATCAATGCCTCCTCTGAGGAAATCAGCGAAATCGTCAAGACGATCAGCGAAATCGCCAGCCAAACCAATCTCTTGGCCTTTAACGCCGCTATCGAAGCGGCCCGCGCCGGGGAACATGGCCTGGGCTTCTCGGTTGTGGCTGATGAGGTGCGCAAACTGGCCGAACGTTCGTCGCAATCGACCAAGGAAATCAGCAAGCTGATCAATGAAACGGTCAAGCGGGTTGCAATGGGCAGCGATGTGTCTCGCGAAGCGGGGGCGGCCTTTGAGAAGATCCTGACCGGGATTTCTGACACCACCGACTCGATCTCGCAAATCTCTGTGGCGGCCAATGAACAGCAAACCGCGGCGCGCGATGTGTCCGAGGCCATTCAGACCATCGTGGATGCGTCAGAGCAGTCGGTGATTTCAGCGGATGCCATTGCAGCTGCGACTGAGGAACTCAATGCTGGGGCGCATAGCCTCAAATCCGAAGTCGCCAAGCTGGCTGCTGACTAAGATATAGAGAGAGGGTTTTGCCATGTTGGATTCCGACATTGAAATGAGTGACAGCGAATTCGCCAAACTGCGGGCGATTGTTCACAAAAATACCGGTATTACGATTGGCGAAAACCGCAAATCCATGCTCCTCAGCCGGCTGCGCCGCCGGCTGAGAGAGGTTGATGCCCCAAATTTCAGTTCCTACATTTCTGGCCTGGTCAATAACCCGGGCGAAATGCAGGAACTGACCAACCGGGTCACGACCAACGAAACCTATTTTTACCGAACCCCGCGCGTGTGGGAGCATTTCGAAAACGAGGTGGTGCCGAAATTCCTGAAAGCCCGCCACGCCCGCCCGCTCAAAATCTGGTCGGCGGCGGCCTCCACCGGAGAAGAGGCGCATACAATCGGGGTCCTGCTCGAAGATCTGCGTCAGAAACACCAGGGGTTCGAATATTCGGTTCTGGGTACCGACGTGTCCTCGCGGGTTTTGGACATTGCCGAAACCGGGCTTTACAAAGGTCGCGCTATCGCGCGGTTTCAAAAGGCCAAGCCTGACCTGTTCAAAACACATATGATCGGCAATGACACGGATGGGTTCCAGGCCGATCCCGCGATCAAGAAACGTTTGAAATTCAAACTGCACAACCTGTTGGAGCGGCTGAAAAGCACCAGCAGTTTTGATGTTGTCTTTTTGCGTAACGTCTTGATTTATTTTACCAAAGAGGATCAGGAAACCATCCTGAACCATGTGCGGGACCAGATCCGCCCCGAAGGGATCTTGTATATTGGCGAAAGCGAAACGCTGACCAATCTAGACACCGGGTTTGAACAGGTTCTCCCGATTATCTATCGGCCGGTCCTCGGCACTGGGCGGCCCGCTGATGAGTGATGTTGAGAAAATCCATGTCCAAATCGGGCAGGTCAAGATCGGCAAGCCGGGGCAATCCTTGAACGCCATTCTCGGGTCTTGCATCGGGCTTGGCATCTTGAACCCTGAAAAAGGGGTGTTTGGTCTGGCGCATTGCCTCTTGTCCAATTCCGGCAAGGATGATGGCGAGATTGGCGGGCGTCATGTGGATCAGGCGATCCGTTCGCTGAAACACCTGATGGATCTCGACAAAAAGGAAATGCGCCGCATGCAGGCCATTGTCGTGGGTGGGGCCAATATGACCATGCCAAAGGATGCGGACCCGAAACGGCTGGTCGGAAACATCAATGCGACCTTTGCCTACAAGGCGCTGCGCGAGGCCGGGATGCGCAACATTTTCGAAGACGTGGGCGGCATGCAGGGGCGGCAAGTCACCATCGATTGCACCAGCGGCGATTTCACCGTTTCCGCCATTCCACGATTGGGAGTAACCTCATGATGTTGGATTCAAATGACCTGCCCAAGCAGGAAAAACCGCAGAACGACATGCCGTCCGACCAGATGGCTGACGCGCCGGTGCCGGGCAAGACCGCCAAAGCCAATTTGGCCAAACAGTCCGGCAAGTCCGAAATCTACGGATCTTTCACCATTGATGAGAGCGAATTCGCCATTCCGGTCTCCGCCGTGCAGGAAGTGGTGAATGAGCCAATGGATATTTCACCGGTCCCGCTTTCCCCGGCCTTTATGCTGGGTTTGTTCAACCTGCGGGGCAAGATTATTCCGGTGATCGATTTGCGCCGCCTGCTTGAATTCCCGGAGCTCGAAGGAACCAAATCGCGCAAGGTGGCCATCATCGAACACGGGGATCTGTGTATCGGGCTGCTGTTTGACAAAACCGGCGAGGTGCTTAGCGGCTATGATGCAGCACGTGTGGATTTTCAGCCCAAAGGCGACGGCATCAAGGATGTTGTCATCGAAGGTGTGCTGAAATTCGACAATGGCGACCGTCTGGTTCAGGTGCTGGACCCTTACGAGTTGCTCAGCTTGGAACGTGTGCCGCGCACCAACAACATTTCGACCGAAAGCCAGGCCAAAGCCTCGCGCGGCAAGCGCTACAACTGTATTTCTTTTCAGACCGGTCACACCTGCTGTGCGCTGGATCTGCGCTATGTCAAAGAGATCCGCGAGATGCCGGATGTGGATCAATCGCTGTTTGCCCATGGCAATGTGATTGGCACCACGAATTTGCGCGGTGTCATCCTGCCCGTCGTCGACTTTCGCGGCTTCATGGGGGATGGGGCCGTCTATCGACTGGGGCAGACGGTTCCCAAAGAACGCAAGATGCTGGTGATCGAAACGGCGGACGGGCCGATTGGCCTGATGGTGTTTTCGATCGACAATATCATGTCCTATTACGAGGATGAGATCCTGCCATTCGCCAAACTGGCCCTGCCACGCAGCGATTTCGTCAGTGGCTGCCTTGTCAACGGCGATGGTCAGATCGTCATGATGTTGGATCAGGATCGGCTGCGTTCGGATGAGCTGTTGGTTGCCACCGCAAAGGCCTGCCAAGAGATCTATCCCCCCGGCGGGCCCAAAGAAGAACAAGAGGAAAAGCAAGCCAAAGGGGCCGCGCGCCGGACCTATATCCGCTTTTCGATTGCCAAGCCTTTTGCCCTGGAAACATCCTGCGTCAGCGAAGTGATCAACAAGCCGGACACGCTGCTTGATCCGCCTTATAAGCTGGATTTTGTCGAGGGCATCATCAATCTGCGCCGCGAATTGATCACGCTGCTGAATCCGCGCGTGTTATACGGCATGCCAGCCGAAGAGACTTTGAACCAAAAGATCCTGATCTTTAACTGCGACGACACCAAATACGGGATTTTGGTCGACTCGGTCGATGAAATCATCATGACAACCGAGGATAATATCGCCGAGCTTCAGCCGATGGATCGGCAAGGCACGTCCAAACGCGTCGTGGATGATGTGGTCGGCTGCCTGCATCACGAGGTGTCCGGCAACAAATCGGCCCCGATTCTGGTTCTCGATCCCGGTGCTTTGGTGGATCGGTGCATGCGTTCTATGGATGGGATGTAGGCCCTTGGTCACAGGTCGAGGGTGATCTTCCCATCCGGTTTGGCCGCTCGGGATTGGCAGGTGATGATCTGATCCCGGCGCTGGGCATTGGACAGGACAAAGTCGCGATGCTCGACCTCGCCCGCCAAGACACCACATTTGCACACCCCACATATCCCATCGGCACATTTGACATCCACCGAATGCCCTGCCGCAATCAGCGCATCCGCCAGTGTTTCATTTGCCCGAACCGTGATTTCCTGCCCGGACCGGGCCAGCACAGCGGTAAAGGCATAATTCTCATATTCAGGCTGTTCCGGGGTCGAAAAATACTCCAAATGCCGCGCCTCATCGGGAAACCCTTGTGCGGTTGCGGTCTCAATCACCGCCTGCATGTAGCGATCCGGCCCGCAGGTATACACATGCCAACCGGGTTGATACCCACCCAGAATCTGATCCAGATCGGCCCGGCTCCCCAAATCGGAAAAGTGCAGATGCACCTTGTCCGCCCAAGGCATCGCTTTCAAATCAGCCACATAGCCAGCCTCATCCGCGCGGCGTGCGGAATAATGCAGCTCAAACGCCTTGCCCAAGGCGTGCAAACGATGGGCAAAGGCGATCATCGGCGTGATGCCAATCCCGCCCCCCATCAAAAAGCTTTTGCTGGCATCCTCACTCAGCTCAAAATGGTTGATGGGTTTTGAGATGAACACCCGCCGCCCCTCGTCAAAGATCCTATGCAGCATCTTTGACCCGCCACGCCCGTCATCTTCGCGCAACACGCCAATCTGATAGGTCGCGCGATCCGCCGGATTGCCCGACATGGAATATTGCCGCAGGAATTCCGGGGCGACGACCACATCCAAATGCGCGCCCGCGCTCCACTCGGGCAGGGGGCTGCCATCCCAGCTCTGGAATTCATACTTGGTCACTTTGCCCGCCATGGCTTCGACCTTGGAGAGCCGCGCCATGATCACCGGCGCATCGGCAAAATCCGGGCGCTCATGGGCGAGCCCTTCGGTGTCGCCTCGCGCCAGCCGCTGCTGATATTCCGCTGCGCTGATCATCTCCTGGTAGGCTTTGATCCCCGCCTCGCGATCCATCGGGAACGGGTAGGGATAGGGCCAAGGGGCAAGGTCGGCGGGGTAAACCGCCAATGTCTGATCCTCAAACTTCAGGTCCAGATCCTTTTGCAAGGCGCGGTGATTGATCGGAGCCGCCGGCGCGCGATAGCCGCCATCCTCCTTTAACTCCAGATCCCACCACCATTTCTTGACCGGGTTGATCTCGCCATGGCCCACCGCGTCATCCAGATAGGCCAAGGCCGGAGCCGCAGCAGGAAAGTTCGAGGCCAGCCAGCGAAACGGTTTTTCGGCAAACACCCCTTCCAGGTTCCACGGGCAGGTCTTCATGCAACGCCCACACATCGCCCCGCCTTGGGTGGTGATGCGATAGGTGGTGCATTTCTGGCTGTCGCTTTTCCAGATCTCATAGCCGTTGAACATGGTCTTTGGCCCGGCCGTAATCGCCCCCGAGGGGCATTCGCGCGCGCATTTGTTGCAGTTTTCACAGAAATTCTGCAGGCCAAAATCAATCGGCTTGTCATGGGCCAGCGGCATATCCGTGGTCACCACCCCGGATTTCAGCCGCGGCCCAAGCAGCGGGTTCAGGATCACCTCACCAATCCGGCTGACCTCACCCAGACCCGACAGCAACAGCAAAGGCGGCTGCAACACATCGCCGTCCATCACCGAATGCGCCTTGGCGCTATAGCCCAGATTGCGGATCTGTTGGGCGATCACCCCGCCTAGCAGTGAAAAGCGCAGATAGGCGCGCATGCTTTGCGCCACCGCAATCCAATCATCACCCGAAGCCCCCTCCATGGTCTCAAAGCCCTGATCGACAATCATCGAAATAGCGTTGTCATGGGGCGGGGTAATCGGGGCGCCGGTGGCATCGTGGCTGTACCAGGCCCAATCAGGGCAGCGCGACAGGCCCACCGCATCAACGCCCAGAAAATAGCTTGCTGCTTTGACATTCTCAGCATTGCGCTGTGCATCCGTTTGTGCCGGTCTGTCGCCAACAGGCGCGCCATCCTGCAACAGCACAAAGGCCCCAAGCGCGCGGCGCTGGGCAAACGCATGGGCGCTTTTGCGGGCGTAAAACCCGCCCGTGGCCGCCTGCTGCTGGGTCTTGCCCATATCGCCAAACTGGCTGCGGGCAAACATATCGGTGCGCTTGGGCACACGCGGAATGCGCGCCTCATCCATATAGGTGGTGGGCTGATCGACCCGTTTCAGCTTTTCAAACGGCATCGCCCCCTCCACATAATCCCGTTTGGCATAGGGGTCGCGGTTCAAGGCGCTCTTGCTGCTGCCATAGCCGATCTGCCAGGCCAGCCCCAATTGTTGCTCCCCCAATGGGGCCAGCGGGCGGTCCAGCGCCAGCTCCATATCGGTGCTGACAACCGCCAGACTGTAATCCGCCCCCAGAAACGGCGCAAAGGCGCAGGTGCCTTCGACAAAGGTCAGCCCGGCGGCGACAGAGAGCCGCGTCAAATCCAGATCACTGCTGGTCATGCTGTGGGCGCGCGCATCAAAACCCAGCAAATGCAGATAGTTGGCCAGGATCACCGCCGTTTCCGTCGCGCGCAGCGCCGCCCGGTGGTGTTGCGCATCGCCAATCCACTCTGCGCCCGGCTCATCCGGATCGGGGGCGCGGTGATGTTCTTGCAGGATCACAATCGCATGGCTGTGATGACCCATCGCCCCCAAAGGCGTGGCGGCGCTTTCCTTCAGCTCCGCCATGATCACATCAATGCCCGAGGCCAGCGTCTTGGTCTGCTTGCTGCGCAGATCCTGCGCCAGCGCGTCAATATCCGGGTTGCGTATGGGTTGCGCCAACCGCGCCTCGGGCGCAATCTTGCAGATCCCCATCATCGAGGCATCCTGAAAATAGCCAAAGGCCTTCATATGCCGCGCCCGCTCGCCCGGATGTTCCGGCACATCCGACAGGCTGGCATTGCGCCGCCCGTCGCGGATCACATCCATCATCGCCTGATATGCGCCCATGGCGTTGACCAGCGAATGCGGCGTGTCCAGCCGCTTGAAATCCAAGGCTTCAAAGCCGGGCAGGGCAGAGAGATCCGGCACATCACCGCGCCGTTTCAACCGCTCCAAAGGGTAGGGGCCCAGTTCGGGCGCGCGCGACTTGGTCGAGAAAAAGCGCATTCCGCCCCCTATAGTGACGCCGCCGCGCGGCTGGCTTGGTCATATTGCCCCGAAAGCGCGCGCAGCTTGCGCGCGATCTCGCGGAAATCCGCGCCGGTCTCCTCATCCATGTCCAACCCGTTCAGCAGGCATTGCTGGCGCACCGTGCGATAGGCGTCGCACAGCTCCGCCCCCTTGTCCGACACGCTGTAAAACACCTCTTTGCCGCGCTTGTCCGAAACCAGAAGCTCCGCCTTCATCAGCTTGCGCAGCGCGTAATTCACCGTATGGCTGTCCTCGATATTGAGCAGAAAGCAGATGTCAGACAGGCGTTTGTCGCGGCCGCGATGGTTGACATTATGCAGGATCAGGATTTCGAGCGAGGACAGATCCGGGTGCCCCGCCGCCGCCATGCAACGCGTGACCCAGCGGGTAAAGGCGTTGGACACGATGATCAGCCCGAACTCAAATTCCGACATTTCCCACCCTTCGCCCTCGGCCAGATGGCGCGATGACACGATGCGGCGGGAATCGGCAGGCGGAGAGGCGGCGGTTTTCTTGGTCATAATCGGCTTTTCTTGTTGGCAAAACGCTGATGTGTTGCCGGGAATTTATGCATGAACGATAATTTTTCTCAAGCTTGGTAAATGCCAAAACACATCGCCACCGTCGCAACACTCTGAAAATCCAACGACTTCCCGGCTGTCACAGCACGCTGTGAATACATTTAAAAAACGTTGACAAATTGTAAGTGTTTTTGAAATGATTTGCGAAGTTGAACACAGGGAGAAAAAAGATGTTCATGACGAAACTGCTTGGCGGGGCGGCGATTGCCGTGGCCGCTTTGACATCTCAGGTCAGCGCCGAAAGCTGGGATATGCCGACCCCGTACCCGGATGCGACCTTCCACACTGCCAATATCCATGAATTCGCCAAAGACGTGGCCGAGGCCACCGGCGGCGCGCTCGAGATCAAGGTGCATTCCGCCGGGTCGCTCTTTAAACATCCCGAAATCAGCAAGGCCGTGCGCAGCGGTCAGGTGCCGGCGGGCGAATTTTTCCTTTCGCTTCTGGCCAATGACAACGCCGCGTTTGGTGTGGATTCACTCCCCTTCCTCGCCACCAATTACGGCGAAGCCGAAAAGCTTTGGGCCGCTCAGAAAGAGGTCATTGACCAGCTCTTGGACGAACAGCGTTTGATGGCGCTTTACGCGGTGCCATGGCCGCCGCAAGGCCTTTACACGACCAAGGAAATCACCTCGGTGGCCGATCTCGCAGGCCTGAAATTCCGCACCTATAACGCCACATTGGAAGAGTTTGTGAACCTCGCCGGTGCCGCGCCAACCCAGGTCGAAGTGCCTGACATTCCACAGGCTTTCAGCACTGGCCGTGTCGAGGCGATGATCACCTCACCCTCCACCGGGGCCAATTCCAAAGCCTGGGATTTCCTCAGCCATTACACCGATATTCAGGCCTGGATCCCCAAAAACATCGTCGTGGTGAACAAACGCTCCTTCATGCGTCTGGACGAAGCCACCCAGGCCGCCGTGCTTGAGGCCGCCGCCAAGGCCGAGGCCCGCGGATGGGAGATGAGTCAGGCAGAAACCGCCGCCAAGATCGCCGTTCTCAAGGAAAACGGCATCACCGTGGTGGCCCCCAGCGAAGAGTTGATGAGCGGCCTGAAAGATATCGGCGCGCAGATGCTCGACAATTGGAAAGCCAAAGCAGGCGATAGCGGTTCGGCGCTGTTGCAGGCCTATCAGCAGTAACACGACACCGGTTCGGCGGGGGCGACCCCGCCGGCCAAACCTGTGGGAGGGCAGGATATGAGAGCAGCATTGGATTTCATCTATCGCGCATCAGGGGGGCTGGCGGCTTTGTTCATCACCGGCATCACCGTGATCGTCGCCATACAGGTCGTTTTGAACCTGATCGACAAAATCGCCATCAAATTCACCGGGCAGGGGGTTGGGCTGACCATCCCGTCTTATGCCGATTTCACCGGGTTTTTTCTGGCCACCGCCAGCTTTCTGGCGCTGGCCTACACTTTGCGGGCCGGGGGGCATATTCGCGTGACGCTGATCACCTCGCGCCTTGCCGCGCCCATCCGTCGTGTAGTCGAAATCATCGCCGTGATCATCGCCCTGGGGATGAGCACCTATGCCACCTGGTATATGGGCCTTTTGGTTCTGGAATCTCATGAGTTTGGTGATCAAAGCTCGGGTATGGTCTCTGTGCCGCTCTGGATCGTGCAAACCCCGGTCGCCTTTGGTCTGGCTGTCCTGACTCTGGCCCTGGCTGACGAACTCGTTGCGCTTTTCCGGGGGCAGCCTGCCTCTTGGGATGGCAAAGGCGACAACCTGCTGAGCGAATAGGGGACCATCATGTCAATCGCTGTACTTTCGCTGATCCTGCTGGTTCTGCTCTTTGCCTTTCTTGGCTCGGGCCTTTGGGTGGCCTTTTCGCTGCTGGGTGTGGGCGTTGCCGCCATGGCCCTGTTTTCAAACGCACCTTTGGGTCTGGTCATGGCCACGACTTTCTGGGGTCATAGCAATTCCTGGGCTCTGGCCGCCTTGCCACTGTTCATCTGGATGGGCGAGATCCTGTTCCGCTCGCGCCTGAGCGAAGACATGTTCACCGGCCTCGCACCCTGGATGAACCGCCTGCCGGGGCAGCTCTTGCATGTGAATGTCTTTGCCTGCGGGATTTTCGCCGCCGTGTCCGGCTCCTCTGCCGCCACCGCCGCCACCATTGGCAAACTCTCGATCCCCGAACTGGCCAAGCGCGGCTATCCCGAACAGATGGTCATCGGCACCCTGGCCGGGTCCGCCACGCTGGGCCTGCTGATCCCGCCCTCGATCATCCTGATCGTCTATGGTGTCGCGACCGAGCAATCCATCGCGCGGCTCTTTGTGGCCGGAGTCCTGCCGGGTCTGCTGCTGGTCAGCCTCTTTGTCGGCTATGTGGTGATCTGGGCGTTGCTCAACCGCAAATCCCTGCCGCTTGAGGACATGCGCGTCAGCTTTGCCGAGCGTCTGAAACGCTCGCGCCGCCTGTTGCCGGTTGTTCTTTTGATCACCGGTGTGATCGGCTCGATCTATGCGGGCATTGCCTCGCCCACCGATGCCGCCGCCGTGGGGGTTGTTCTGGCTCTGCTGCTGTCCTGGCGCTCGGGCACGCTCAGCTGGGAAAGCTTTCGTGACGGGCTTATGTCGGCCACCGTCACCTCCTGCATGATCGCCTTTATCCTGGCGGGCGCGTCCTTTCTGACCGTTGCCATCGGCTTTACCGGCATCCCGCGCGTGCTGGCGGAATGGATCGGATCGTTGGGCCTCTCGACCTTTGTCCTGCTCGCCGCCCTCACCGTGTTCTTTGTCGTGCTCGGCTGTTTCCTCGACGGGATCAGCGTCGTGGTCCTGACCGCTTCGGTGATCATGCCCATGGTGCTTCAGGCCGGGATCGACCCGCTTTGGTTCGGCATCTTCCTCGTCATCGTTGTCGAAATGTCCCAGATCACCCCGCCCGTTGGCTTCAACCTCTTTGTGCTGCAATCCCTCACAGGCCGGGACATTCTGACAGTCGCCCGCGCGGCCCTGCCGTTTTTTGTCTTGATGATTGTCGCTCTGGTTGTCATCACTCTAGTCCCAGCCATCGTGACCTACTTGCCGGAGCGGATGTGACCCAGACCCTGCAAAAACACGTCTTTCCTGTCATCCGCACCGCCGGAGTGACGGGGATGCTGGTCAGTTTCGACGACCGCCTCAGCGAACCGGCCAACCGGGCCGCGCTCAGCTTTGCCGCCGCTGTCAAGGCGCAGGGCTGGGACGGGATCGAAGATGTCTCGTCTTCGCTGATCTCGGTCTGTCTGAATTTTGACCCGCTGCATCTGCCCCATGCGGATCTGCAAGCCAAGCTCGAGCAGCTCTTGCAATCGCAGGATTGGTACGCCTCAGACCTGCCGAACGGGCGTCGGTTGTGGCGCATCCCGGCGGTCTTTGGCACCGATCTTGCCCCGCAACTGGAGGAGGCCGCCACCGCCGCCGGCATGAGCGCGGAGGAGGCCGTCACCTCTCTGACCTCGGCGCGCACCCGCGTTCAGGCCATCGGCTTTGCCCCCGGTCAGCCCTATCTCGGTCAATTGCCCGAGGCCTGGGACATCCCGCGCCAAAGCCAGTTGACCAAGGACATTCCCCAGGGCGCACTGGTCGTGGCCATCCGCCAGCTTGTCCTGTTTGCCGTGCAGGCCCAGACCGGCTGGCGACAGGTCGGGCAAACCGCCGTCAAACTCTACCAACCCCGCGCCGCTGATCCGTTCATGCTGCGTCCGGGGGATGAGGTGATGTTCCACGCCATGTCTCGCGAAGAGCTGGCAAATATGCAAACCGATCCGATGGGTGGCGCAACCTCCGAGGTGCTGTCATGAGCCGCACATTGACGACGCATCGCATCGGTCCGGCGGTGACGATCCAGGATATTGGGCGGCTTGGCTATATCGGCGAAGGCGTTTCGCGCGGCGGGGCCGCCGACCGTCTGGCGCTCAGCGAAGGGGCGGCCCTGCTGGGCCAGCCCGATACTTTGCCCGCCTTGGAAATGATGGGCATGGGCGGCGAATTTGAAGCCAGCGAAGATATGCGCATCGCCCTGACCGGGGCGGAAATGCGTGCCACGATCGACGGATCTCCGGTGGTTTGGAATGCCAGCCACCTGCTGCCCGCTGGCGCGCGCCTGTCTATTGGTCCCGCGATAACAGGCTGTTACGGTTATCTGCATCTGGCTGGCGGCATCTCCGGCGCGGCCGAGCTTGGTTCGGTCGCCGCTCATCTTGCCGCCGGGCTGGGCCGTGCCTTGCAAGCGGGCGATACCCTGCGCGTCAATGCTGACAGCGGCGGCGAGACCGGGCATTTCCTTGAGCGGGATGATCGCTTGACCGGCACAGAGATCCGCATGGTGGCCAGCTATCAAACCCCGCTTTTTGCCGAAAATGAGATCGCGCGCTTTCAATCCGAAGCCTTGATCAAAGACGCCCGCGCCAACCGTATGGGCGTGCGCCTCAACCCCTCCACAACCGGCTTTGCGGCAGAGGACGGGCGCAATATCGTCTCGGATTCCATCATGCCCGGTGACATCCAGATCACCGGCGATGGCACGCCTTTTGTGCTGATGACGGAATGCCAGACCACCGGCGGCTATCCCCGCATCGGCACGGTTCTGCCCACCGATCTGGCCCGCGTTGCCCAAGCCGCGCCCGGCGCGCCGTTGCGGTTCCGCTTTGTCACGCTCGAAGAGGCGGTCGAGATCGAGCAAGCTCAGGCAAGCTATCGCGCCGGTCTCAGGCAGCGCCTGCGCCCCCTGATCCGGGACCCGCATAAGATCGCGAACCTGCTCTCTTACCAACTGATCAGCGGTGTGATCGCTGGCAACGAAGAATATGTCTAAGGAGGATTTGCCATGAGCCGCAGTGTCGATCTGAACGCCGATATGGGCGAAAGCTATGGGGCCTGGAGCAAGGGTGATGATGCCGCTCTGCTGGACATCGTGACCTCAGCCAATATCGCCTGTGGTTTTCACGCCGGTGATTGGGATGTCATGGCCGAGACCATGGCGCAGGCCGTGGCCAAAGGGGTGGGGATCGGCGCGCATCCGGGCTTTCCCGACCTGCATGGGTTTGGCCGCCAACGGATGGGCTTTTCCCACGCCTCGCTGGGCAATCTGGTGCGCTATCAAATCGGTGCAGCCCAGGCCATGGCGCGTGCCGCCGGGGGCGAGGTGCGCCATCTGAAGCTACACGGCGCCCTGGCCAATATGTGTTCCGAGGACGAGGCCATGGCCCGCGCCTGCTATAGCGCCGCCATGTCCGTCGCGCCTGATCTGATCGTCATGGTGCTGGCAGGCACGGCGCAGCAACGCGCCGCCGAGGCCTTGGGTTGCAAGATTGCCTGCGAAATCTTTGCCGACCGCGCCTATAATGATGATGCGACGCTGGTCGACCGCGCCTTGCCCGGCGCGGTGATCCACGACCCGGCCATCGCCGCGCCGCGCATCGCCGATATGGTCGAGGCCGGGGCGATCATCGCCGAAAGCGGCGCACGCATCCCAACCCGCATCGACACGATCTGCCTGCATGGCGACACCCCAACGGCCGTACAAATCGCCGGTTCCGTCCGGGATGAACTGCAACGCCGAGGGCTTGAGCTGCGGATGTTTGATTGAGGAGATCCCGATCTTTCATCTAAAAACAAAGGGTTGCCTGTGATGTTTCCCCGGATCGCTTGCGATCCGGTTCGCACCCGACCCCGCCCCCCAGGGCGGGTGCGAATTCAATCCTAGGCTTCAACTCGCTGCAACGGTGTTTAGCTCAATACCCGGTCACCCAGAACGCCGACCCGCCCTCGGTGTCGGGTGCGAACCTCTGTTACGCCCGGTCGTTACAGCGACTTCAATTGAACTGGATGCGTTCTAATAAGGCAGCCCGATATAGTTCTCGGCAAAGACCTTTTGCGCATTCACATTGTCGCGCAGGAAATTCACATCCGCCAACTGCATCTTCAGATCAAATTCGCTTTGATCCGGGAAACGGTGCAGCAGATTGGTGGTGGTCCAGCTGAACCGCTCGGCCTTCCAAATCCGCGCCAGCGCTTTTTCCGAATATGTATCAATGCCATGGCTGTCACCATCGTGATAATGCTGCACCAGACCGTTATAGAGGTAATGCACGTCGCTCGCCGCCGTGTTCAGCCCTTTGGCCCCGGTTGGCGGCACGATATGGGCCGCGTCGCCGCAAAGGAACAACCGTCCCCAGCGCATCGGCTCGGTGACGAAACTGCGCAAAGGCGCGATGGATTTCTCAATCGAAGCCCCCGTCACCAAAGCCTCGGCATATTTGCTCGGAATCCGCCGTTTCAGCTCCGTCCAAAAGGCATCATCGCTCCAATCCTCGGGCGTATCAGACAGCGAACACTGCACGTAGTAACGGCTCAGGTTTTCATTGCGCATCGAGCACAGGGCAAACCCGCGCTCGGACCCGGAATAGATCAACTCGTCATGCACCGGCGGTGTCTCCGACAGCACGCCAAGCCAGCCAAACGGATAGAGTTTCTCATATTCGCGCCGCACGTCCAGCGGGATGGTCTGGCGGCTGACCCCGTGGAAGCCGTCACACCCGGCGATAAACTCGCAATCGATCCGATGGGTGGAGCCATCCTTTTCATAGGTCACATAAGGCGCGTCGCCATCCGCCTCGTGAATCGTGACACCCTCAGCGTTGAACACCACTTTGCCATCCATGGCCTCGCGCGCGTCATAGAGATCGCGGGTGACTTCGGTCTGGCCGTAAACCACCACATGGCTTCCTGTCATCTCTTTGAAATCGATGCGAAATTCCTGATCCTCATAGGCGATGACCGTGCCGTCGTGAATGTGGCTTTCACGATCCAACCGCGCGCCAACGCCCGCCTCGCGCATCAGGTCAACGAAACCAACCTCAAGAATACCGGCCCGAATGCGCCCCAGCACATAGTCGCGGGTCTTGCGTTCCAACACGACGGTATCAATGCCCTTGCGGTGCAAAAGTTGGCTGAGCAACAGGCCGGATGGGCCGCCGCCGATGATGACTACTTGTGTGCGCAACGGACTGTCTCCTCTTGTGGATGCCTTATATTGATTTCCAATTTCGATAAAGTAAAATGAAGTTACTGCCTGTTTCCTTGTCGAAAATGGAAAGAATATGATCGACCGACGGATCAAGTTCCGCCATATCCAGTGTTTTGTTGAGATTTGCCGCGAGAAAAGTCTCAAACTGGCGGCGGAAAAACTCTATCTGACGCAACCGGCGATCTCGAAAACTCTGAAAGAGCTCGAAGAGATCATGGCAACCACCTTGCTCACCCGCAGCCGGTCCGGCGTTTCCCTGACGCGCGAGGGCGAGGTGTTTTTGCATTTCGCGCAAATGTCGCTGGCGGCCTTGCAGCAGGGGCTGACCGGGGTGGAACAGCTTGGCTCGGCGGGCAAGACCCGGCTCTCCGTCGGGGTGCTGCCCTCGGTCGCGGCCCATGTCATGCCGGTTGTGGCGCGCGAATTTGGCGAGTTGGCCCCAACCGCCAGCCTGCATATTGAGGACGGCCCGCATGGTTTCCTGATGGAACGGCTGCGTATGGGGCAGCTCGATCTGGTGATCGGGCGATTGGGGCGGCCCGATAGCATGCAGGGCGTCAGCTTTACGCAACTATACGAAGAGCGCGTGGAATTTGTCGTGCGGGCCGGGCATCCCTTGGTTGAACAACCCGATATCAAGCGCATTGGCAATTGGCAGGTGATTTACCCGCCCGAAGGCTCGGCCATTCGTCCCTTGGTCGACCGGTTTATGATCGCGCAAGGGTTGACCAAGATCGATAATCGCATCGAAACCGTCTCAGGGGCCTTTGGCCGTGTTCACACCCGCCAGTCCGATGCGGTTTGGATCATCTCTGCCGGGGTGGTCGCGAATGAGTTGGCGGATGGGCATCTTGTTGCTTTGCCGTTCGAAACGTCGATGACCCGCGGCCCGGTCGGCCTGATGCAGCGCCCGGATGATGGCCAATCCCCCGAGGCGCAAGTCTTTGGTCTTGCCGTCACCTCAGCCCTGCGCAAGCTCAATATGACTGCCGGGTAATTGCCGATGAAATAGCGTTTCGCTCATTATTTCAGCCAACTTAAAGTTGCGCTTATCTGACACAAATAGTGTCGGGTGTTGCGTTCTTTACCCTGCTAAAGATAACTTTGCTAAGGCCATGTCAAACAGGACAAAGCATGCAAACATTTGGCGAATTGATGTTCACGCAGGACGTGCGTGCAGAACAGGAAACCCGCGGATCGGCAGACCACTATGCGCGCCCCTATCGCGAACTGACGATCGGGCCGCGCGAGCAGGAGTTTATTGAAACGCGCACCAGTTTTTACATGGGCACCGTCAATTCCGATGGCTGGCCCTATGTGCAACATCGCGGCGGGGAGGCCGGGTTTTTGAAGGTCGTGGATGACACGACCCTGGCCTTTGCGGATTATCCGGGCAATCGGCAATATGTCTCCACCGGAAACCTGGCCGGAGACTCCCGCGTCTCATTGTTCCTGATGGATTATCCACGCCGCGCCCGGCTGAAAATTCTGGCTCGGGCAGAAGTTGTGGAGGCAAGTGATGAGCCCGAGCTGACCGCAACCCTGGCCGCCCCGAACGACCGCCCGGTGGAAAAGATCTTTAAACTGACCGTGGCCGCGCTGGATTGGAATTGCCCCAAATACATCACGCCGCGCTTTGACGAAGAAGAGATCGAGGCCATGCTTGGGCCGCGCATGCGCAGCATGGCCGAACGCATTCGCGAGCTTGAGGCCAAGTTGCAGGATGCCGGGTTGAACTGAGCCTAGATCACAGACAGTCCTGGATTACGTCCCGCAGCTTGCCCAGATTGATGGGTTTGGCCAAATGGCCATCCATCCCACTGTCAAGACAGGCTTTTTTGTCTTGCGGCGAGGAATGCGCCGTAAGGCCGACAATATGGCAGCGCGCAGCCTCCTCAGGTTTTTCCGCCTCGATCAGCCTGATCTGAGCCGAGGCTTCTAACCCGTTCATCACCGGCATGCTGACATCCATCAGAACCAGGAATGGATTGTGGTCCCGGTATTGTTCAACAGCCTCAACCCCGTTGGTGGCTGAGACAAAAGGCAGGCCTAGCCGCTTTAACACCATCTGCACCAGTTTCAGATTGGTGGCATTGTCATCGACAACCAGAACCTTGCGGTCGGTTTTGGGCAGCGGGGCAAGCTTGCCTTTTTTGGCATTGGTGACACGCGGCAGGGCCGGGCGTTGGCCATTCTGGCTGACTTGATCGATCACCTGCACCAAAGCCCGCGCCGAAACAGGTTTGGCCAGGGTCGCGTCCAGCTTTTCCGTGGCGATTGTGCTGCCCATGGAATGCAACAAAATCACCCGTGGCGGATGACCAGAGGTGACGCTGTTCAGGCTATTCAAAAAGGGCTCAAGCTTGAGATCCGAAACCCTGTCATCAATCAGGACAAAGGCCGGGGGTGCCCGATCTTTTGCCAATGTTTGCAAACTGTTGAGCAGAGCCTTGTCGGATTCAACGCTGGTGATCTGGATACGCGCATTGGTCAGACATTCCACCAGACTGGCCACAAGGTCGGGCTGGTCACTCAGCAGCACGCCATAACCCTCAAATGGCCCACGTTTTTTGGCGGGGCTGGGGGTGGCAGGAACAGGAACAGCCTCGGCCAGAGGCATTTCAAAGCCAAAGCTCGATCCGACCCCAACTTGCGAAGTCACCTGAATGCGCCCGCCCATCAGTTCAACAAAGCCCTTGCTGATGGCCAGCCCCAACCCGGTGCCCTCATGTTTGCGGGTAAAGCTGCCATCGACCTGGGTGAACCGGTTGAAAACCTCTTTGATCTTGTCCTGCGGAATGCCGCAACCGGTGTCCTGCACCTCGATCCTGAGGCGATCCTCGCCAGATTTTGACAGCACCCGCTGCGCATGGATCAATACATGCCCCGCCTCGGTGAACTTGACCGCATTGCTGGCAAAATTCAGCAAGACCTGTTTCATGCGGGCAAAATCACCCAGCATCATCTCCGGCAAATCAGGATCGCACCGGGTGATCAGCTCAACATTCTTGCGCGCCGCCTGCAGGGCCAGAACCCGCGCCGTGTCTTCGACCAGATCCTGGATATCAAGCGGCTCCTTGCGCAGTTGCATCTGACCGGCTTCGATTTTGGAAAAATCCAGGATGTCATTGATAATATTCAGCAATGACTGGCCGGAGGTGGCGATGGTATCGACCAGATTGGATTGATGTTGATCCAATTCGGTTTCCGCCAACAGCTCGGTCATGCCCAAAACGCCATTCATCGGCGTGCGGATCTCATGGCTCATACTGGCTAGAAATTCGGTCTTGGCCGCTTCGGCAGAGCGGGCCTGTTCCAGCGCCTGACCCAGCTCAATATTCTTGGAGTTCAGATCCAGGCTGAACTTTTGCAGCCGGGTTTGCGCATCCTCATTGGCGGCCAGTCGCGCGCGCAGATTGTCCAGCATCTTGTTGAAGGATGTGGCCAGGCTAGAGACCTCATCATTGGTCTGAATATCGATGAACTGATCCAGATTGCCCGCCGCCGCGCTGCGACTGGCCTTGGTCAGTTTTTCCAAGGGGGCGGTCAATCGTTGCGCAATCAGAAAGCTGATGAACACGCTGAAGATTGTGAACAGGCAGGCAAAGGTCAGATTTCGGTAAAGAACAAAGGTGATATCATGCTGATCCAGGGCCGTATGAACCGAATAACGCACCGTCCCGTAATAGGTCATGCCCAGTTCGACCGGTAGGGCGACCTCGACAACGTCCCCCTCCCAAACCAGCTGCAATTGCCCGCTGTTTTGCGCTTGATCGACCAGAGCATCTTCGATGGTTGCCAGAAACAGCGACCCGCCCTCGTCCTCGCTGGTCACCAGCAAAGTGCCGTCCGGGTCGATGAAATCCAGCCTGGTGATTTCGGGCTGCTCGGCCAGTTCTTCATAGATCACATCCAGCTCGGCCGGGCGATTATCGATCAGATAGGGCAGGGTGGCTTCGCGTACCAAAGACCCAAAGGATTTGGTCTTTTCCAGGATACGCTCATTCACCAATTGCAGCTGGGTAAAGGTGTTGATGATCGTCAGGGTCACCACGATGGCCGCCGTGGTGAGCCCGAAATACATCGCCATGCGTCCGCGCAATCCACGCGTCTTTCGCCTGATATATCTGGCGACGGGAGGGGCCTGAACGAACGCCACGTCTAGTCTTGCATTAATACAGTCTGAGAACGTCCAAACGGCTCAGCAGGGCATAGATCGGTGCAAAAGTCGCCTCAACCCCATCCGGGAATTCGTCAAACCGGGTGGTTTTGTGGAACTTTTTCATGATCTTCTTGCCCTCATCACTGCCCTCCAGCGCGATAAGCTTTTGCTTGATGATCTCTGCCAGCTCTGGCGACAGCCCCTTGCGCGCGATCACCACCTGACGTGGCACCTCCATGCTTTGTGCCAGCGCGCGGTATTGGCCGGGGCGGGCCTTTTCCAGCATGGCAAAGCCGCGCGGATCGGTGGCCGCCGCATCGATCCAGCCCTTGGCCAGCCACAGAACCGTGTTTTTATCATCCTGGGTAAAGACATAGCCCAATGAGCTGCTGCTGAAATCAGCCTCGCGATTGGGCAATTCGATCACGTCCAGCCCCGCCTGCAACACCATATCCAGGGGCAGCAAAAACCCCGAGGTTGAATCCGGGTCCTGAAACCCGATGCGCCGCCCGACCAGATCCTCGATCGATTGCAGAGGGCTATCCGTGGGGACAATGATCAGCGAATGATAGCTGCCAACACCGCGTTTCCAGCGGCGCAAAAACGGCTCCGCCCCGGCCTCTCGCGCGACCCGAGCTGCCACAAGCGGGCTGTCAAAAAACAGATCGACACGATCCGTTGACAAGGCTTCGACCATATCCTGCGATGTCGGCAAGACCGAGATCTCGACCTCGGTTATGCCATGGTCTACCAGTTCTCTTTCTAGATAGGCGGCAAGGGGGGCAAAACGGTCCAAGTGCTTGCGCACATTGTCATTTACACTGCCCAGGGTCAGGGTCTCGGCCTGGGCCAAGACCCCTGTTATGGCGAAAAAGAGGGATAGGATGATGGCTCGCATTTATCTGGCTCCGATATTCGGTTCGAGCCGACCATATATGCCAATCCTTGCATGACCTTTAAATACAAGGGTGAAACCGGGCTGATACGTGTTGGATTTTACCTAAGCTCATCGCGCTGGTGAAAAACAAAACTGCGCATCGAAACAGATCCCAGATCAATCGCATCGGTCATGAATGTCAGATCATCCCCGGCATTGGCCGCCCCGGCGATTGTCAGCGCGGGCAGGTAGTGGTCGATGCTTGGATGGGCCTCTTTCAGCAGCGATCCCAGCCCCACTCGGTCACTCAGGGTTTTCAGATCCCGCGCCTCGAGCCGTTCGGCAAAACGGGTGTCAAACTCCACCGCGAAATCCAACGCGCCGCCGTCAAAGCGCATCCGCCGCAGGTTATGCACCACATTGCCCGACCCCAGGATCAGCACGCCGCGATCCCGCAAATCTGCCAGCAACCGCCCGGTTTCCACATGCCAGTCCAGATCCTTGCTCATATCCAGCGAGACCTGAAACACCGGCACATCCGCATCGGGATACATGGAGTTCAGCACCGCCCAGGCCCCGTGATCCAGTCCCCAGCTGTCATCCTCTTCGGCGTGATGGCTGGCCAACAGGCTGGCCACGGTCTTGGCCAGGTCCGGCGCGCCGGGGGCTGGGTATTGCTGTTGATACAGCGCCTCGGGGAAACCATGGAAATCGTGAATGGTTTTAGGGGCTTGTGACACATCCACCAGAGTTGTGCCCCGTGTCATCCAATGGGCCGAGACCACCAGAATGGCCTTGGGGCGCGGCAGGCTTTGGCCCAGCTCCGCCCAGGATTTGCTGAACGGATTGTCACCCAATGCGTTCATCGGGCTGCCATGGCCCAGAAACACCACCGGCATTCTTGCGCTGGGGCTGAACCGGTCTTTCAAATCCGTCAATGTCAGGCTTTGCATGTCGTTCTCCTTACCGGCCCGAGGGGGTGCCTCGGGCCTTGTCAGATATCAGGTCGCTTGGCCAAGAACCCGGTCAACAACCGGCAGGCGCAGAGCATAGGCCCCGCTGCCCAAGGCCAGGATCACCACTTGGATCATCGCCCAGAAAACCGGGAATTCCCATCCGCCGCCCTCAGCTGAAAACAGCCAGCCATTGCCCGAATGCACCCAGGCCGCGCCCAGCAATACCGGCAGCAGGGTGAGTGCCACCACACGGGTCGCCACGCCCAGGATCAAGGCCGCGCCACCGACCAATTCGGCAAAGATCGTCAGATAGGCCAGAAAACCGGGCAGGCCGAGGCTTTCAAAGAAGCCAGCCGTGCCGGCGGGGGTGAAAACCAGCAGTTTCAAAAGCCCATGGGCGATAAAGGCGGACCCGCTGGTCACGCGCAGGATCAGGGCGGCGATATTGGTCGATACGGTCTGTTGCATGTCGTTTCCTTTCAGCTGCCCTTCTTGGGCATTTGGCGTTGTGTTCGCGTCTGAGGGAAAGATAGATCCGCTTGATATGTATCGAAATGGCGAATAAATAGAATGACTATCCACATTTTGTTCGCAATAGGTGTGCCATGGACATCACCGATGCTTTGAAATCCTTTGTCGCTACGGCGCAGACCGGCTCCTTTACCAAGGGGGCGGCGCAGCTGGGCATCTCCAACCGGCTGACCTCCAAATATGTGGCCGAGCTTGAGCGCCGTTTGGGCATCCGTGTCTTTCAGCGCACCACCCGCCGCATCGGCCTCACCCCCGCCGGAGAGGAGCTTTTGGCCCGCGCCCCGGCCTTATTGGACGAGCTCGAGCTGATGCTCTCTGAAGTCTCGGACGCCGCGCCGGATATTTCCGGGCTGATCCGGCTGTCGGCTTCGGTGAGTTTTGGCGAGCTTTGCGTTGCCCCGATGCTGGCCCGCTTTGCCGCGCGCCACCCCGAGATTTCCTTGGATCTGCGGCTGAGCGATGATCACGTGGACTTGGCCAGCGACGGGCTTGATCTCGCCTTCCGCATTGGCGAAAGCGCGCGCTTGACCGTCAAGGCGCGCAAGCTGGCGATGATGCGCCCGGTCATTGCCGCCAGCCCGGATTATCTGGACCGTCACGGCACCCTGGCCACCCCCGCCGATCTGGCCAATCACGCTTGTATCATCGACACCAATCGCAAGACGCCGCAGCGCTGGCAGCTTGATGCCAATGGCCCGGCCTTCGACGTGACCTCGCGCTTTCGCGTCAACTCAGCCCGCGCCGCAGCCGAGCTGGCCGTGGCGGGCTGCGGGCTGACTTTTGCGCCGCGTTTTGTGCTTCAGGATCACCTGGACAGCGGTGCTCTGACGTCCGTCCTCAGCGAGCATATCACCATCGAAACGCCGATCAGCATTGTCTATCTCGAAGGCCAGACCCTGCCGCGCAAGATCCGCACCCTGATCGAATTCGCAGTCGCGGATTTCCGCGACCACCCGCTGTTTTAACATACTGCCAAGAACCGCCCCTCAGCGATCCGCCACGCAGCTCTGGCTCTGCTCACCCAGCCCATCAATGCCCAAACGCACGCTGTCCCCGGCCTTCAGATAGCGCGGCGGGGTAAAGCCCATGCCAACCCCCGGAGGCGTCCCGGTCGAAATCACATCGCCCGGATGCAGCGTCATGAACTGCGACAGATAGCTGACCAGATGCGCAACCCCATAGGCCATGGTCCGGGTCGAGCCATCCTGCACCCGCTCGCCATTCACCTCCAGCCACATGCCCAGATCCTGCGGATCACCCGCCTCATCCGGCGTCACCAGCCAGGGCCCCATCTGTCCAAAATTGTCGCAGGATTTGCCCTTGGTCCATTGGCCCTGCCGCTCAATCTGAAAGCCGCGCTCAGAGACATCATTGATCACGCAATAGCCCGCCACATGATCCAGCGCCTCAGCCTCGGTGACATATTTCGCCGCCTTGCCAATCACCACGCCCAGCTCGACCTCCCAATCGGTCTTCTCTGAGCCACGCGGGATCAGGATCGGATCATTCGGCCCGCAAATCGCCGAGGTCGCCTTCATGAACAGCACCGGTTCCGAGGGCACCGCCATCCCCGCCTCTTCGGCGTGATCGGCATAGTTCAAGCCGATGCACATGAACTTGCCCGTGCCCGCCACGCAGGCCCCCAGCCGTGGCTCCCCCGCAACCTTGGGAAGCGAGGCCACATCCAGATCCTTGAACCGGTCGAGATTGCCCAAAACCTCGCCCGACAGATCCCCGATCAACCCGCTCAGATCGCGAATATCACCGTTGTCATCCAAGACACCCGGCTTTTCGGCCCCACGCGGGCCATAGCGCAAAAACTTCATCTTTTCTTGTCCTTACAAGTTCATCTCTGGGTCAGATCATCGGGTCAGATGGTCCAACCACCATCAATATTCATCACCTGTCCCGTGGTAAACGCCGCCTCGTCTGAGGCGAGGTAACAGGCCAGCGCGGCAATCTCTTCGGGCTGTCCAACGCGGCCCAGCTTTTGGCGGGCGTTGAAATCCGCCCAGGCCTGTTCGTAATCCCCCGTGGCGCGCAGCCGCTCATGCAATGACGGGCTGTCGACCGTACCGGGGCAGATCGCATTGGCGCGCACCCCCTGTTGCACGTAATCCGCCGCCACTGATTTGGTCAGCCCGATCACCGCCGCCTTGGTGGTGCCATAGACCATGCGATTGGGCACCCCGGTGATCGAGCTCGCCACCGACGCCACATTGACAATCGCGCCATTGCCCCGTGCAATCATGCCCGGCAGCACCGCGCGAATGGTGTGAAACATCGACTTCACATTCACGGCAAAGGCCTGATCCATCTCCGCCTCGCTGGCTTCCAGGATGGTGCCGCCATGCACCATGCCAACACAGTTGAACAGCACATCCACCGCGCCGATTTTGTCCACCGCGTGTTGAATGGCCTGCGGGTCGGTGACATTCAGGTTCAACACCTCCAGCCCGCTGACCCCGTCGAGCGGACCGGTGTTGATGTCACTGGCAAAGACCCGCGCGCCTTCTGCCGCCATCCGCTCCACCGTCGCGCGCCCGATGCCCTGCGCGCTGGCCGTGGCCAGCACCGTCTTTCCCTGCAACCGCATCCGCGCCTCCCACAACCGCTATGCTTTATGTGCCGCGATAGGGGCAGATCGCGCGGCTTTGTGCAAGCGTCGAAAGGGCGTTTCGATGCGCGAAAATCAGCGAGGGATTGGGCAGGGCGGCCCGGCTGCAAAAATATTCTGCGCAATAACGCGAATGTGACACGGATTTTTCGGCTGCAAGTCCAGCGAATGTCGGCAAAAGGGCCAATCCCCCCAAAACGCGCATCGTTTTGTACAGATTGCCCAAGGGGTGCGGGTTAGGCCTCGGGAATTCGGGCAAAATCGGGCTGGGCAATCTCTCCGAAACGGGCGCAGAATCGGACAGATTGCTGTTTAAGATTTGGTTAAAGGGGCAGGGTTAAGGCAGCGAACGCTTCAGGTTTGACAGCGGATGATCTCATCTAGGGTTTGCTCCAAACCATCCCGCCCACGCGGGACCCAGCCAAGCGCACGCAGCTTATCTGTATTCATGGCGCTGACCTTGGAACTGTCTGAAAGCGAAGGGAAATTTCCGTTGATGCCGGAAAGATTGGCGTAAGTCTCCAGCAGATCGCGATGATCCAGAATGAAATCTGAAACGTTGAAAGTCTCTCCCCTGATGCCATTTTCAATTATAATATCAATGGCTTGTATCAGGTCCGCAATATGCACCTCCGTCCCGGCGCGCGCGCGACTCACTTTACCCGCTGCGAAATCAGCAAAAAGCCCTTGCCATTTATGCCCCCGCCCGGGAACCGGAGGCCCGTAAACACCGGTGATGCGCAGGCTAACCCCCAGATTTCCCAGCGCTTTTTCCGACTCGTGTTTGACCCGCCCATAAAGCGTATCGGGCCGCGCGGCCATATCCTCAAACAGCGCTGTCCCAGCCGGGTAATCACCATAAACCGCGCGGGTGGACAAAAAGATCACCTGACATCTCGCCCGCTCCGCCGCCTGCCAAAGGTTCAGCGTACCATGTTGATTCTTATGGATAAAATCACCTGGATTGTCCCCTTCGCCACCGCGATATTTGCCCGGAACATGGGCAAATCCGGCATGGATCAACACGTCAAACCCGCTCAGATCAACATCCTGCCCCAGCTGCCAATCAACATCCGCCTTGCGCCCAAACCGCGTAATATCATGATTTCCTTGACTAAAGTGCTGCGCGACAGGCTGCCCAAGCAACCCGCTGGCCCCGGTGATGGCGATCCTCATGATGGGTTGGAAAGCGTATTGAGATCAATGGCTTGGCCGCCATCTGCATAGTGCCGCCACAGCTCGATCAAGGGGCGCAATTGCTCTGACTTTTCATGATCCTGCCAGGGTTTTTCATACTGAAAATGCAGCACATGAATCGACGGCCAATGCCATAGATTTGGTAGGTTCATCCAAACATACTGCAGCATGTTGTAGGTCACCGGCAGCCCGTGCCAATCCGGGAAATTGCTTTGCAAGAATGTCTGATCCGTGCGTCGCCAGAAGGCCTCGGGCTGATCCAATTTTTCCAACATGTTTTCAAAGGTTTGCGGGTTTGGCTTGGCAGTGAAGACCCCGGAATTCAGCCGGTGAAAATCCCCCAAACCCTCGTAAACATTTGGCGCAGCACAGAATTCCGGATAGTCAAACAACCGATCGCAATTTTGCAAAACCAACGTATCCGCATCCAGAAACACCACGTTTTCATAGTCCAATTGCCACAACCTCAACTTGGCGAAATTGTCCAGCGGGGTGTGGAACTCTGGCTTTTTTCCCTTTGTAAACGGGGCTTTATCATGCATTACCTTGCGGGCGTGACGGGCGTTGAACGCTTCTGAAGTCGGCAAAAGCTCGGTCTTGATCAGACGTGCATCGCCCAATTGCGCCAGCGCGTCATCCGGCACGCCGCCCGTATAAAGCACCACCAAGTCAGCCCGCGTCTGAGTGAGCCGTAGAGAATACAGTAAGGCCTTGGCCCCCAAAGCAAAATCCGCGTTGGTGACCAAGGTGACATAGGCATTTTCGCTGCGCGCCGGGCGGTTTGCGACCCAGCTCATGAGACCGACCGAATGGCCCGCCCCTCGGGATCATGCTCGACCTTCTGCGACAGATCCTTGGTCCAGGCAGACACGGCCGGAACGCGGGAGCGATCCACGCGATAGGCGAATTTCTTCGCCACATCAACGACTTCGTCCAAGAGCCCCTCTTGCAAAGTGATCGGATCAAGGCCGAGTTCCAGGAATTGTTCGTTGCGCACGACCAGATCATTCTCAGCCGCTTCCTTGCGCGGATTGGGCAGATAGGCCACCTCGGCCCCGGTCATCATCGCCACCAGTTCGGCCAGATCACGCACCCGATGCGTTTCGGTCATCTGGTTAAAAATCCGCACGCGATCCCTAGCCTTGGGCGCATCCGCCAGCGCCAACTCAATACAACGCACCGAATCCTGGATGTGGATAAAGGCGCGTGTCTGCCCGCCTGTGCCGTGGACCGTCAGCGGGTGGCCAATTGCGGCTTGGATCAAAAACCGATTTAAAACAGTGCCATAGTCGCCGTCATAGTCGAAACGGTTGATCAGTTGATCATGGCGGCGGGTCTGGTCAGTATGGGTGCCCCAAACGATGCCCTGATGCAAATCGGTGATCCGCAGCCCATCATTTTGCGCGTAGAACTGGAACAGGATCTGATCCAGGCTCTTGGTCATGTGATAGACCGAGCCGGGCTTGGTCGGGTACAGGATCTCTTGGGTTGCGCGCCCACCATCGAGCTTGTCCAGCTCAACAGTCAAATAGCCCTCGGGGATCGCGGCACCGACGCTGGAATAGCCATAAACGCCCATCGTCCCAAGATGTACCAGATGCGCATCAATCCCGGTTTCTACAAGCGCTGCCAATAGGTTATGGGTCGCGTTGATATTGTTGTTGACGGTATAGACCTTGTGGCGGTCGCTTTTCATAGAATAGGGCGCGGCGCGCTGTTCGGCAAAGTGGATCACCGCGTCAGGGGCGTTTTCACCCATCCAGGTTTTCAGCCGTTCATATTCCGAAGACAGATCAAGCAGGTGGAAGTTCAAGCGACGACCGGTCAACTCGTGCCAGACGCGGCAACGTTCCTGGATCGAGTCCATCGGGGTCAGCGATTGCACCCCAAGCTCTGTATCAATCCAGCGTCTCGATAGGTTGTCGATGATGTGAATCTCATGTCCAAGATGTGACAAATGCAGCGCTGTGGGCCAACCTACAAAGCCGTCTCCGCCAAGAATTGCGATTTTCATGCCATGCTCCTTGTTTTGGCGCTGGCTATCAATGGGGTGTAACAATTTGGCGACGGGCGGCGGAATTACGCCCGCCCAAACCCCGCGACCTGACCCAAGGCCAAGCGCAGAAAATCCGTCATGAAACCGTCACTGCGCTGTCACATGCAGCGCCTAAGCCCTGCGCAATCGCACCTCGGAGGCGGAGTTGATGATCAACCGTACTTTGTTCTTGTCCGATATCCATCTTGGCACCCGAGGGTGCAGCGCAGAGTTGCTATTGGACTTTCTCAAGGAACATGACGCGGACACGATCTATCTCGTTGGAGATATCTTTGACGGCTGGGCGCTGCGCCGCGGCTGGCATTGGCCGCAAAGCCATAACGACGTGGTGCAAGAGCTGCTGCAGCGCGCCCATGACGGCAAACGCATAGTCTTTGTGCCCGGCAATCATGACGAGGTGATGCGCAATTATCTTGGCACTCATTTTGGTGGGATCGAGGTGATGCGCACCGCCGATTTCACCGCTTTGGACGGCAAACGCTATCTGGTCACGCATGGGGATCAGTTTGACGCCGTGGTGATGAATGCCAAGTGGATCGCCCATCTTGGCGACCGTGCCTATGAATTTCTGATCTGGCTCAACCCCAAGATCAATCGCATCCGCTCACTTTGGTCTGGGCGCTATTGGTCTTTGTCAAAATGGGCCAAGCAGCAGGTGAAATCTGCGGTGAACTTTATCGGTGAGTACGAAGATGTCCTGGCCGAAGAGGCGCGGCGCGGCAATTATGATGGCGTGATCTGCGGCCATATTCACCACGCCAATATCAAGACCATCAACAACATCCTTTACGTCAATACAGGCGATTGGGTCGAAAGCTGCACGGCGGTGATCGAACGCCCGAATGGTCGGCTGGAACTGATTGATTGGGAAGCGAAAATCGCGGCCAACAAAGAACGCCCGCGCCGCAGAAATCGCCCGAAAACCAAGAAGAACAGCCTTGTCGATGTGCAGGGTTAAACAGGATTTATCATGACTTCACTCCCTTCCGTCAGCGAGCAAATCGGTGCCGCCGTCAACCAGAATGATGCGCTTAGCAAAGAGGGGCTGCTGGAGCGTTTGTTCGCGCGCCTGTTCCACGGCTTGGTCTATGCGCAGATCTGGGAGGACCCGGTTGTTGACATGGAGGCGCTGCAATTGGGGCCGCAGGATAACGTGGTTTGCATCGCCTCGGGGGGCTGTAACCTGTTGTCGTATCTGACGGCGGATGTGGCCTCCATCACTGCGGTTGATCTGTCGCCGGCCCATGTGGCGGTGAACCGGATGAAGCTGGCGGCGGTGCAGTATTTGCCCGACCACAAGGCGGTTTACGACATGCTGGGGCATGCCAATTTGCGCGACAATGTTCTGGCTTTTGACACCTATGTCGCCCCGCATTTGGACGCTGAAACTCTGGCTTGGTGGAATGGCCTGACCCTGCGCGGTCGGCGCAAGATGATGCTGGCGCGCGGGTTCTACCACTACGGGCTTTTGGGGCGGTTTTTGTCCGTGGTGCATCTGGTCACGCGGATTGCGCGGGTCGATTTCGCCCCCTTGCTGCGCGCCAAAACGCTGGCAGAGCAGGCGGCGTTTTTTGACCGCGAAATCGCGCCGCTTTATGACAGCCGTTTTGTGAAATTCGTGGCCCGCCGCCGCGCCTCTTTGTTCGGGCTGGGCATTCCCCCGGCGCAATATGACAAACTGGCGGCGGATGCTGGGGGTGACGTGATCCCGGTGCTTAAGGAACGGACGCGCAAGCTGTTTTGCGACTTCCCGATTGCCGAGAATTACTTTGCCTGGCAGGCCGCCAATCGCGGCTATCAGCCGGACGGGCAGGGCTCCGTCCCGCCCTATCTGGAGGCACAGAATTTTGCCGCTGTGCGCGCCAATGCGCCCCGCGCCACTGTGCTGAACCAATCCCTGACCGATATGCTGGCGCAGCAACCCGCTGCGTCCAAAAGCGCCTATGTCTTGCTGGATGCGCAGGACTGGATGAATGATGATCAGCTCAATGCACTCTGGTCCGAGATCACGCGCACAGCCGCCCCCGGCGCGCGGGTGATTTTCCGCACCGGTGGGGCAGATGACATTCTGCCGGGCCGGGTGCTGCCTGAGGTGTTGGATCGCTGGGCCTATCAGCAAGAGGCTTCAAAACGCGGTTTCCAGAATGACCGCAGCGCGATTTACGGCGGCTTCCATCTTTATGAATTCCAAGGGTGACGTGATGGCGGACAGCACGACACATCATGGGGCCTTGATGGATGGTATCTATCGCCGTCAGCGCCTGATTTATGATGTGACCCGCAAATATTACCTGCTGGGGCGGGATCATCTGATTGATCAGATGCACCCCGAACCCGGCGCGCATATACTCGAGATCGCCTGCGGGACCGGGCGCAATCTGGATCTGATTGGTCGCCGCTATCCGGGGCGGGTTTTGTATGGTGTCGATATCTCGTCCGAGATGTTGATAAACGCGCACAACAAGCTGGGCGCACGTGCAAGTTTTGCGCAGGGCGATGCCTGTGCTTTTGATCCCGAAACCCTGTTCGGGCAGGCGCGGTTTGACCACATTGTCATGTCCTATAGCCTGTCGATGATCCCGGATTGGCAGGCCGCCATTGCCGAGGCCCTGCGCCATCTTGAACCGGGCGGCACCCTGCATATCGTTGATTTTGGCGATCAAGCGCGGCTGCCGCGCTGGTTCAAGGCGGGTCTGCGCAATTGGCTGGCTCGGTTTCATGTTACGCCCCGCGACGGGCTTGCGGATGTGATATGCGCGCAAACCGGGGTGGAGGTGACGTTTTTGCCGCTCTATCGCGGCTATGCGCAGTATGCACGGGTCACCAAATCACCCGCGTGACAGTCGGCAATTGCTTGCAAAGCCTTGCTATGCGGGCTTGCCTGTCGTCATGTTATAATATAACAGATCACATCTGACGTCATAACCATGGGGCCTGGTGTGAAAGATACGCGCATTCCTGTTACTTTGCTCACCGGATTTCTCGGGGCGGGCAAAACCACATTGCTCAACCGCATCCTGCATGAGTCCGGTGAACGCATCGCAGTGATCGTCAATGAATTCGGTGAGGCCGGGCTGGATCATGACCTGATCGAAACCGCCTCGGACGATGTCATTCTGATGGCGTCGGGCTGCCTGTGCTGCACGGTGCGAGGGGAGTTGGCGGATACCGTTTTGCAATTGCTGCATCGGCGTGAATCCGGCTCGTTCGAGTTTGACAGGATTGTTATTGAAACCACCGGTCTGGCCGATCCCGGCCCGATTATGCAGACCATGGTTGTTGATCGCGGGCTGGCACGGTTTGCACGCTTGGACGGGGTTGTCACCCTGGTGGATGCCGCCAACGGAGCGACCACTCTGGACGCCCAGTTTGAGGCCGTGTCACAGGTCGCCGTGGCCGATTTGATCGTTCTCAGCAAGACCGACCTTGTCATGTCTGAACAAGTGGCGGTTTTGGAGGCGCGGCTCAAAAGCTTGAACCCCAATGCGCGCATTCTTCATTCGGTCAGCGGTGAAAACGTCATCGATCACATGTGGGATCTGAGCGGTGTGAGCGAAGGCGTCGCCCCGGCCCAAGCCGTGTCCTGGCTGGCCGCTCCGACAACTCCGACGGCGGACCCATTTGCCAACCTGTCCGGGTTTGCCAATAAAACCCCCGAGCCATCCCCGTTCAATCCGCATGACACCCGTATTGGCACGGCGTCGATCATTCTGGATGAGCCCCTTGAGGATCGCCAGTTTGACGCCTGGTTGAACACGCTGATTTCGTTGAAAGGCCCTGATATTTTGCGGGTCAAAGGCATTGTCTTTCTGAAGGGGATCGACATGCCTTTTGTCTTTCACGGCGTGCAAAAGATCTTTACCCCGCCGATGCCGATCCGCGATTGGCCCAGCGATGACCGTCGTTCGCGCATCGTGGTGATCGCCCGCGACATCACACGACCCGAATTGCAGCGCAGCTTTGACATGCTGCGCGGAACCTTCTCCTCCGAAAAAGAGCCTGCATCCTCATGAAAGATATCAATCCCAACGACTCCCGTCTTCCGGTCACTGTTCTCTCCGGCTTTTTGGGCGCGGGTAAGACCACGCTGCTGAACCGTGTCTTGAACAATCGCGATGGCCGCCGTGTTGCTGTCATTGTGAATGACATGTCCGAAGTGAATATCGACGCCGATCTGGTGCGCGAAGGCACCGAGCTGTCGCGTTCGGAGGAGACTTTGGTTGAAATGTCCAATGGCTGCATTTGCTGCACCCTGCGTGACGATCTGCTGAAAGAGGTGCGCAAGCTGTCCGAAGAGGGGCGGTTTGACTATCTGTTGATCGAATCCACCGGGATCTCGGAGCCGCTGCCCGTCGCGGCGACCTTTGATTTTCGCGATGAAGAGGGTGAAAGCCTGTCGGACGTGGCCCGGTTGGACACGATGGTGACGGTTGTTGATGCGGTCAACCTGCTCGAAGATTTCTCGAGCCATGATTTTCTGAGTGATCGCGGCGAATCCCTGGGCGATGATGATGATCGCAGCCTGGTCAGCCTACTGACCGAGCAGATCGAGTTTGCCGATGTGGTGATCCTGAACAAGGTGTCCGATGCGGGCCCTGAGCGGGTGAAAAACGCGCTCAAGATCATTCGCGCGCTGAATGGTGACGCCAAGATCATCGAAACCGATCATTCCGACGTCTCTGCCGAGACCATTCTGGACACGGGCCTGTTTGATTTTGACACGGCGCATGAGCATCCGATGTGGGCCAAGGAGCTTTATGGCTTTGCCAATCACACGCCGGAAGACGAAGAATACGGCATCACCTCTTTTGCCTATCACGCCCGCGCACCGTTTCACCCGCGCAAGCTCTATGAGGTGTTGAACGGTGATTTGCCGGGTGTGATCCGCGCCAAGGGCCATCTTTGGGTGGCGACACGTCCGGATTGGGCGATTGAATACAGTCTGGCCGGGGCACTGTCCTCGATCAAACCTTTGGGGCGCTGGTGGGCCTCTGTCCCGCAGGAACGCCTGCCCACGCATCCCCAAGCTCAGGCCGAAATTGCGCGCAATTGGGTAGAGCCTTGGGGGGATCGCCGGCAGGAGATCGTGTTTATCGGCACGGGCCTGGATCGCGAGGCGATTTGTGCACGTTTGAACTCGGCGCTGTTGGACGTGGATGATTTCATGCCGATTGACTGGTTCGAACTGGACGATCCGCTGCCGCAATGGGGCTGACCCTTATCCGATACATCAAACGGCCCAAAGAAGTTTGGGCCGTTTTGCTTTTGTGACCCTGGCGCGGTCCAAAGCTGACCATCGCCGGCGTTACCTGTTCGAGTTTTGATCATTCCTGTTCGTTCCTGTTCACTTTCCCGTGTGCATCCTGGGGCGTTTGACCGTCAGTAAGGGCCTTTTCACACTGTCCGAACCGACGGCCAGTTCCGACAGTGCCTGAGAAAATAGCCTTGAAAATATGAGTCCAAGGCGTGCTCAACTCTTCCTTTGATAGCACGATCTTGGGCCTCAAACCGGATGTCTGAAGCTGTTCGCTTGGCCGTGAGCAAAGGTGATTGCCACATGTCCCTTTGATCGATTGCGCTATCATACCCGAACGCGGTGGCCCGGATCGATTCGCATTTGACGATGCTTGACCCGGCTTTTCGCGCGATTTCGGGGAGAGAACATGTTCAAACTATTCGCATCTACTGCTTTGACGCTGTGCCTGGCTGGCGCGGCCTCGGCGGAAACATTCAAATGGGCGGGCACGACGGATCCGCAAACAATGGACCCGCATGCGGTCAACTCTGCGCCGGTTCTGGGGTTCCTGAACAACGTTTACGAGGGCCTGGTGCGCCGGGGCAAAGACATGGCGGTTGAGCCTGCTTTGGCCACCTCCTGGGAGCCGATTGGCGTGGGCGAAGGCTGGCGTTTCAACCTGCGCAAGGGCGTGAAATTCCACGATGGCGCGGATTTCACCGCTGAGGATGTGCTGTTCAGCTATCAGCGTGCCTCATCCGAAGCCTCGGACACACGCAGCTGGTTTGCGCCTGTGGCGGATGTGAAGGTGGTGGATGATTACACGGTCGACATCCTGACCTCTGCCCCCAATCCGATCTTTCCGGATTCCATCGCCAACTGGATGATGATGGACAAAGGCTGGGCCGAAGCCAACAGCACGGCGCTGCCAGATAAGGAAAACGGTAACTACGCCACGTTGAATGCCAATGGCACCGGGGCGTTTATGCTCAAGGATCGCCAGCCCGGTTTGACCACAACCCTGGCCCCGTTTGATGGCTGGTGGGATGAGGCGGAACACAACATCACCGAGGCGGTATTCACCCCCATCGACAACCCGGCCACCGCTGTGGCGGCGCTGTTGTCTGGTGATGTGGATATGATCAACCCGGTGCCCATTCAGGATGCCGCCCGTGTGGATGAACGTGACGGCACCAAGGTCATTCGCGGGATTGAGGCGCGTGTGATCATGCTGGGCTTTGGTCAGGACCGGGATGAGCTGAAATACACCGCCATGGCCGGACAGCCCAACCCGTTCAAGGATGCCCGCGTTCGCGAAGCCGTGGCCAAGGCGATCAATGTCGATGCGATCCTGAAAACCATCATGCGGGGCAGCGCCGAACCTGCTAGCCAGTTGGTCAGCCCTGCCATGCGCGGCTTTTCCGATGCCTTGGCCGCACGTCCCGCCTATGACGTGGCCGGTGCCAAGGCGCTCTTGGCCGAAGCGGGCTATGGCGATGGGTTCTCCTTTGGTCTGAAATGCCCCAACAACCGTTACCTGAACGACGAAGCGGTGTGTCAGGCGGTGACGGGCATGTTGGCGCAGGTGGGAATCAAGGCCGAGCTCGACGCCATGCCGGTGCAGAACTACTGGCCCGAACTGCGCGCCGACAATTTCGACATGTATCTGCTGGGCTGGTCGCCGGGCACATTTGACCACGAACACCCGGTGCGGTTCCTCGTGACCACGCCAAACCCTGAGAAAAAGCTGGGTTCGTGGAACTTTGGCGGGTTCTCAAACGCGCGCGTGGATGAGCTGTTGCCGATGGTCCAGTCCGAGATCGACGATGGCAAACGCCAAGCCATGATGGATGAGATCACCTCGATCTATCAGTCTGAACACGCCTATGTGCCGATGTATGTGCAACCGCTGGTTTGGGGCGCGCAGGACAATATCGAGCTGACACAGCGCCCGGATAACTTTTTCATCCTGCGCTGGGTCACCGTGAACTGACTTTCAGCTCGCTTAAAAGAGCAGAGCGCCCCTAAGCTGGGGCGTTCTTTACCGCCTGCGGGTTTCAAGAAATGCTGTCATATATCATCCGCCGCGTCCTTCAATCAGTGCTGGTGTTGCTGATCGTGGGGTTGGTGGCCTTTGCCATGTTCACCTTTATGGGTGATCCGATCGACAATATGCTGGGGCAGGAACGCACTCAGGAAGATGTGGATCGTTTGCGCGCCCGGTTGGGTTTGGACCAGCCCTTTGTGGTGCAATATGTCAAATTCATCCTAAGCGCCTTGCAGGGCAATTTTGGTGTGTCTTACGAACAGGGGCGTCCTGTGGCGCAGATCCTGGCCGAGCGCGCTCCGGCGACGCTGGAGCTTGCGCTGGTCTCGGGCGTGTTCGCGCTGGGGGCGGGGATCGTGCTGGGCGTGTTCACAGCCATCCGCCGCAACGGATTTATGGCGCAGATGGTTATGACCATCAGTCTGGTTGGCGTGTCGCTGCCAACATTCTTGATTGGCATCCTGCTGATCTACCTCTTTTCAGTTGAACTTGATTGGCTGCCCAGCTTTGGCCGCGGCGAGGTGGTGGATCTGGGCGGGTGGACGACCGGATTTCTGACAACCAGCGGGCTGCGCGCCCTGATCTTGCCCGCGATCACTCTGGGCCTGTACCAGATGACCCTGATCATGCGGCTGGTCCGGTCGCAAATGCTTGAGGTGCTGCGGCAGGACTACGTCCGATTTGCCCGCGCCCGTGGACTGCCAGAGCGGGCCGTGCTGTTTCGCCATGCGCTGAAAAACACCATGGTGCCGGTGATTACGGTGGCGGGCTTGCAGCTGGGATCCATCATCGCCTTTGCCATCATCACCGAGACGGTGTTTCAATGGCCCGGTGTCGGGTTGCTTTTCATCAACGCCATTCAGTTTGTCGATATCCCGGTTATGGCCGCCTATCTGATGCTGATTTCCGTGATGTTTGTCGGGATCAACCTACTGGTTGACCTGCTATATGTCGCTATTGACCCGAGGTTGCGCACATGACGACGAGTTCCGAGCAAACGGCCAAGCCCAAATCCATGCTCGCCCGCGCCTGGGACAGCGATGTGGGATACAGTTTCCGTCATTCGCCAGTCGCGATCATTTCAAGCACGGTGGCTTTACTACTCATCCTCGCGGCGGTTTTCGCGCCGCTTTTGGCCGTGATGAACCCGTTTGATCCGGCCAGCCTGAACCTGTTGAACGGATTCACCCCACCGCTGTCACAGGCGGAATTCAGTCCGGATTGGTTCCTGCTTGGCACCGATGATCAGGGGCGCGACGTGTATTCGACCATCCTTTACGGGATGCGGATATCGTTGTTTGTCGGCTTTGCCGCTGTGGCGCTGGGCATGGTGATCGGGATCACGCTGGGCTTGATCTCGGGCTATTTTGGCGGCTGGGCGGATGCCATCATCATGCGGATTGCCGATGTGCAGCTGACCTTTCCCTCGATCCTTGTGGCGATGCTGATTTTCGGTGTCGCCAAGGGGGTCACCCCGGTGGAGTATCGCGACCAACTGGCGATCTGGGTGCTGATCCTGGCGATTGGCTTGTCTGACTGGGTGCAATTTGCCCGGGTGGTGCGGGGTGCGACACTGGTGGAAAAGAACAAGGAATATGTTCAGGCGGCGCGGCTGATGGGGCGAGGGGCGCTGCCGATCCTGTTTCGCCACATCCTGCCCAATGTCATGTCGCCGGTTCTGGTGATTGCTACCATTTCACTGGCCTTGGCCATCATTGCCGAGGCGACGTTGTCTTTCCTCGGGGTCGGGGCCCCGGCCACGCAGCCAAGCTTGGGCACGCTGATCCGCATTGGCCAAGGGTTCCTGTTCTCGGGCGAATGGTGGATCTTGGTCTTTCCTGCGGTGACCCTGCTGGCCTTGGCGCTATCCGTGAACCTGTTGGGCGATTGGCTGCGCGACGCCTTGAACCCGAAATTGCGATAGAGGCTGGTCATGTCACTTCTCGAGATCAAGGATCTGACTGTTGAATTCCCCACTCGCCGTCAACGCTTTGTCGCGGTGGCTTCGGCGGATCTGGTGGTGGAGCCCGGTGAAATCCACGGGCTGGTTGGCGAAAGCGGGGCAGGGAAGTCCACCATTGGTGCGGCCATCATGGGGTTGCTTGAGGCACCAGGGCGCATCACCGAAGGGGAAATTGCTCTGAATGGCAGCGCGATCAGCGGGTTGGATCAGGATGCCATGCGGGCACTGCGCGGCAACCGGATCAGCATGATCTTTCAGGACCCGCTGACCTCGCTGAACCCGCTTTTCACGGTCCGCCAGCAATTGGTGGAAACCATCTTGACCCATCTTGATGTGTCCGGAGAAGAGGCCGACCAGCGCGCCCGTGACCTGTTGGACCGCGTCGGTATTCCCGACCCGGACACCCGTCTAGACCAATATCCGCATCAGTTTTCCGGTGGGATGCGGCAGCGGGTGGTGATTGCGCTGGCTTTGTGCTCTGAGCCCGAAGTGATCATCGCGGACGAACCGACAACCGCGCTGGATGTGGCCGTGCAGGCGCAAATCCTTGACCTCATTCGGGAATTGGCAGAGGAGCGGCAGGTTGGGGTGATCCTGATTACCCATGATATGGGCGTGATTGCCGACACGACCGATCGGGTCACGGTGATGTATCAGGGCGAAGTGGTCGAAACGGGGCCAACCGATCAAGTTATCGGCGACCCGCAGCATCTTTATAGCCAGTCGCTGATTGCTGCGGTGCCGCGCCCCAATGAGCCGCGCCATCGCTTTCCTCAGATCAGCTATGGTGGGCGGCAAACCCGCTTTGCCATCGAAGATATTGCTCGCAATTGGCCACGCCAAGATGCCGATCCCGACACCCCCTTGATCAAGGTGCAAAACCTGTCGAAACGCTTTCTGGAGAAGCGCAGCCTGATCCCGGGCAAAAGCACCTATTTCACCGCTGTCGATGATGTCAGTTTTGACATTTTCCCGGGCGAAGTCTTTGGCATTGTTGGGGAAAGCGGGTCGGGGAAATCCACCATCGCGCGGCTTATCAGCGGGCTGCATCGGGTTGATGGCGGCGTGGTTCACTTTCGCGGCCAAGAGGTAAGCGATCTGTCCAACAAAGCGGTTCAGGCGGCCTTTCGGCAGGAAATTCAGATGATTTTCCAGGATCCGTTTTCATCGCTGAATCCGCGTATGCGGGTGGACCAGATCATCGCAGAACCGATCCATCACCACCGGTTGCTCAGCGGCAGCGCCGTCAAAACCCGCGTGGCCGAACTGTTGGAGCAGGTCGGAATGGGGGCGGAGGCGGGTTTCAAATACCCGCATGAGTTTTCCGGCGGGCAGCGTCAGCGTATTTGCATCGCCCGAGCATTGGCCACCCAACCGCAATTCCTGATTTGTGACGAGCCCACCTCGGCCTTGGATGTGTCCATTCAGGCGCAAATCCTAAATATCCTTAAGGATTTGCAAGAGCATCTGGGTCTGACCCTGCTCTTTATCAGCCATGATTTGCCGGTGGTGCGTCAGATGTGTTCGCGTGTTGCCGTGATGAAGAATGGTCAAATGGTCGAACTGCAGGCGACCGAGGATCTGTTTGCTCGGCCAAAGACAGAATACACGCGCGAATTGCTGTCCCTGATGCCGCGTTTGGACGCCTTGCAAAGCAGTGGCTCCTGATGCGCCTATACGGCTTTGATACGGTTAATACGTTCAAGGTGTTGATCATGCTCGAGGAAATTGGCCAGCCCTATGCGTTCGACCCAATCGATATCCGGGCAGGCGAACAGCACAGCCCCGGTTTTCGTGCGCTCAACCCCAATGGCAAAGTGCCGGTTCTGGTGGTCGAGGAGGAGGTGCTGGTCGAATCTGCTGCGATCTTGATGTTTCTGGCGGATCGTTCAGGCTTTGGCTTGGCCAAAACCGGCTGGCAGCGACAAAAGGGGCTGGAATGGTTGATGTTTCAGGCCTCAACCCAAGGGCCTTTGTTTGGCCAGTTGGAATATTGGGTTGAGCTGGCGGGCGACCCGAACCCCGAGATGCAAAGCCATTACCGCGCCATCTGCCAAAAGATCCTTGTGCAGATGGAGAGCCGTTTGGAACAGACCACTTGGTTCGACGGAGCCGATTACGGCATCGCCGATATTGCGCATTACACTTGGATGATGCGGGCATCGCGGCTTGGGCTTGATCTGAATGACTGCCCACATGTCCGCGCCTGGATGTTGCGGATCGACAAACGCCCGGCGGTGATGCGAGCCACTCGGGATGCTTTCAGCCCTTTGCCATCCTCATCGTCAAGCTCGCCCCGGTCTCAACCGGATTGATGGTCAAAGACCCACCATGCTGCTCAGCCACGGTCGCAGCAATGGCAAGGCCCAGACCACTGCCATCAGAGGGTTCTACCTGTGAAAACCGCCCCAAGGCGGCTTCGGCATTGTCCGGCGACAGGCCTTTTCCGTCATCACTGACCGTAATGGCGATATGCTTATCCTCGTCACGCAACGTGACCGAAATCATGCTCAGCCTGGCCCCGCCATGTTTAAACGCATTGTCGATCAGGTTCTTGAGGGCTTCGGAAATAAAGACTTGGTCGCCTTTGATCGGAACCGTGCCTTCGGGGGCCGAAAGTTCGAATTCCAAACCTTGCGAGAGCAATTCAGGCCCGATTTGCGCGCAGACCTCTTGAACGGTTTCGTTCAGGTCAAACCGGGTGAACTGGCTGTCCGGAACGGGTTGGCGCAATCGATCCATAGACAGCAATTGGTTGGTGATGCGGGTGGATTGGCGCGCGGCGGTGATCAGAGCGTCCAGACGTTCTTGGCGATCTTCCGGTGTCGGGGAATCGCGCAAGGTTTCCGCCATGGACAGCACCGCAGCGGCGGGGTTGCGCAATTGATGCGCGGCGTTCGAGATAAAGACCTGATGCGCGTTCATGCTGCCTTGGATCTTTTCCAAGAGGTGGTTGAGCGTGGCCACAACCCCCTGAACCTCGACGGGAACGCTGCGTTTGATCTGGCTGAGATCATCGGGGGAACGGACGGAAATCGCTTGTTGCAGATCAAGAAGCGGGCGCAGGCCCAGATGCACGCCGAACCAGACCACCAAAGCCAGGGTCAGGATCAACCCGGCCATCAGGCTGATGGCGCGGCGCGCGATTTGGGCGGCAAACTCCTCGCGTTCGGCCATACGCTGCCAGACCGTCACGGTCGCATTGCCCGAGATGCCGTCAATCGATACGCGTTCAATGATCCGCAAGACTCGAACTGGTTCATTGCGATAGCTGGCGCGGTCATAATGGGGGCGCTGCAGCTCGGCCTTGGCGGTTGAGGCCACAGCCGGGGGATAGGCATAGCCGGTGACGTAAATCCCGTCCGGACCAGTGGCGTGGTAAAACACCTCGCCGCCTGCGGCATCGTGGATCAAACCACTGGTGGTCGGTGACAAAAGATCACCGCCCGAAATGGTTACATCGCGCGAAATGGCCAGGGCGGCGGACAGCAATGAACGATCAAACAGGTCCTCGGCGGTGGCCTGCGCAACGTTGTAGCGCCAGATGCCAAGCATGATCGATACCAGAAGCAGGGGTATCATGATCAGGGCAAAGAGCCGTTGGCGCAGGGAATAGGTGCGGGTCATTCGCGCAGCTCTTCGAGCATGTAACCAAGGCCGCGCGCGGTTTTGATCGCAACGCCGTAATCGGCCAAGCGACGTCTGAGCCTTGAGACCAGCGGCTCGACCGCGGTTTGATCAACATCCGCGCCGATGCCATAAACATGATCGGTCAGCAGCGTTTTGGAGACGATGCGGCCGCGCCGTTCCAGAAGGCATTCCAACACCGCCAATTCCTTGCGCGGAATATCCAGCGGCACGCCTTCGACGCTGACCTGCCGGGCGGTGCGATCAAAGGTGATATTGCCAATATTGTCCTGCGCGCCGAATTCCAGGTTCTTGCGGCGGGTCAGCGCGCGAATGCGCGCCTCAAGCTCGTCCATTTCAAACGGTTTCACCAGATAATCATCCGCGCCCAGATCCAACCCGGCAACCCTGTCGCTGGTTTCGCTGCGTGCGGTCAGCAAAATGACAGGTGCGCTGTCACCCCGCGCCCGAAGCGCGCGAAGAATGTCGAGACCGCTTTTGCCCGGCAAATTGATATCGAGCACCACAAGGTCCGCCCCTTCCTGCGCCAGGAAAGCATCCGCCTCGGCTCCGTCATGCAGCACATCCGCCGCGTGCCCCCGATCACGCAAACGGTAAGAGATCGCTTTGGCAAGAGACTCGTTGTCTTCGACGATGACGATCCGCATTTTCACTCCCTTTGGCTGCGTGCAAGGTTCACGCAAGGTTGGCCCATCATGTTCAGCAGATCGTTGGGGGAATCAATCCCCCTCATTTGTCGAACATTGTCGCTTTGGAGGCACGGACGTGTTTGACTGGTCATTAGGGAGGAACATATGACCGTTCTCAAATCCACACGCAACGCCGTGCTCGGCCTGATTGCAGCCGCCGGTCTGGCGATGCCTGCCCAAGCCGACGTCGATTTCTCGGGTAAGACCATCGAATGGGTCATCCCCTTTTCTGAAACAGGTGGTTCGGCCAAATGGGCCAACTTCTTTGCCCCGCTTTTGGGTGAGGCGCTGCCGGGTCAGCCGACCGTTGTCGTGAAATTCATGCCCGGTGCTGGTTCGACCAAAGGGGCGAATTGGTTCCAGAAGCAAAAGGATGGGGACGGTACGCTGTTGTTCGGCTCGTCCGGGTCTACGCAGTTCCCCTATCTCTTGGGTGATCCGCGGGTGCGTTATGAATACAATGACTGGAACGCGGTCATGGCGTCGGGCACCGGAGGTGTTGCCTATCTGAATGCCGAAGACGGGGCCAAGTTTGATGGCTCTGCCAATGCTTTGCAGGACACCGATTTCATCTATGGCTCGCAAGGGGCAACCCGTCTGGACCTCGTGCCGCTTTTGGCCTGGAAAATGCTCGGCATGAATGTCGAGCCGGTTTTTGGCATCAAAGGGCGCGGCGATGGCCGTCTGATGTTTGAACGTGGCGAGGCCAATATCGATTACCAAACCTCTTCGGGTTACCTGAAAGGGTCGACCGCGCTTGTGGATGCAGGCAAGGCCGTTCCGATGATGACCTGGGGTGCCTTGGACGAAAATGGCGAGATCGTGCGCGATCCGACCTTCCCGGACATTGCAACCTTCAAAGAGGTTTGTGAGGCGACCGAAGGCTGTGAAACCTCGGGCGAAGCGTGGGATGCGTGGAAAGCCTTCTTTGTCGCGGGCTTCCCGGTGCAGAAACTGGCCTTCCTGCCTGCGGGCACTCCGGATGACATCATTGCAGCCTACACCAAAGCGTTTCAGGACGTTGTCGCGCGCGACGATTTTGCCGAGATTTCGTCCAAACGTGTTGGCAAATATTCGGTCTTTACCGGTGGGGGCGCGCAGACAGCCCTGGGCACCGCGACCAATGTTCCGGCAGAGGCCAAGGCCTATGTCACGAATTGGCTGAGCGAAGCTTATGGCGTTACGCTGAAATAAGCTGGACTTAGGTCAAATCGGCACCAGGCGCGCCTGTTCACCCCTGTAACGGGCGCGCCACCCTTCTGAAAATCCTGACATTTTTTTGAAAGCGAGTCCCATGGAGATGTTCGCAACCGCACTTCCTGCGCTTGGAGAGGCGTGGGCATTGATCTTGCAACCTGTCGTGCTGGGTTATCTGGTGCTTGGCGTGGTGATGGGGCTGGCGGTCGGGGTTTTCCCCGGTCTCGGCGGCATTGCAGGCCTGTCCCTATTGCTGCCTTTCATGTTTGGCATGGACCCAATTCTGGGCCTGGCTTTGATGATCGGCATGGTGGCGGTTGTGCCGACCTCTGACACGTTTGCCTCGGTCCTGATGGGCATTCCCGGCAGCTCGGCCTCTCAGGCGACGGTTCTCGACGGGTTTCCCATGGCCAAAAACGGTCAGGCGGCGCGGGCGCTGTCGGCTGCTTTTGCGTCGTCGCTGTTTGGCGGGCTGGTCGGAGCCTCGTTTCTGACGGTATTCATTCTGGTCGCGCGTCCCGTGGTTTTGGCCTTTGGCCTGCCCGAGATGCTGATGATCACCATTCTGGGCCTGTCCATGGTGGCCGTGCTTGCCGGGCGTATCCCGCTCAAAGGGCTGGCGGCGGCGGGTTTGGGCCTGATGATCGGCACTATTGGCGAAGCGGATGCCGGCGGCTCCCTGCGCATGGCCAGCTATGACATTCCCTATCTCGCGGATGGTCTGAAACTGGTCATCGTCGGTCTTGGCATCTTTGCGGTTCCCGAAATTGTCTCGCTCCTGCGTCAGGATCGCTCTATCGCCAAAGGGGCTTCGCTTGGGGCGGGGTGGCTGGATGGGGTCAAAGATTGGTTCGCCAATATCTGGCTGTCCATTCGGTGCTCGATCATCGGTGTGGTCGTGGGCATCATTCCGGGCCTTGGGGGCTCGGTCGTTGATTGGATCGCCTATGGTCATTCCGTGCAAACCACCAAGGACAAAACAAAGTTCGGCAAGGGTGAAGTGCGCGGCGTGATTGGGCCCGAAAGCTCCAACAACGCCAAAGAGGGCGGTGGGCTGGTTCCGACACTGCTGTTCGGCATCCCCGGTTCCGGCTCTATGGCGATCTTCATCGGCGCGGTTGCTTTGCTGGGGTCTGGCGATATCGAAGTCGGCCCGGGCATGCTCAAGGACAATCTCGACATCACCTATTCCATCGTCTGGCTTTTGGCGCTGGCCAATGTTGTTGGCACGATCATCTGCATCGCGGCCTCGGGTGGCATCGCCAAGCTGACCACGATCCGCTTTACCTATCTTGCGCCCTTCCTGTTCATGCTAATCAGCTTTGCCGCCTTCCAGTCGGGTCAGAATTTCGAAGACCTTCTGGCGCTGTTTGCCATCGGGTTGATCGGGATTTTCCTGCGCCGTTTTGACTGGTCGCGTCCGGCCTTTCTGATTGGGTTCGTTCTGTCCAACCCGGTGGAAAAATTCACCAATCAGGCGTTCCAGATCGCCAGCTTCCGCTTTCGCAAAAGCTTTGAAGAAGGCATGGAATACGTGTTCAGCCCCATTGTGATCGTGCTGATCATTATCACCGTGATCTCTGTGGTGCTGGGTATTCGGCAGGCCAAAACGATCATGGCCGAGGGCGATGTACAGTCCGGAGCCAAGCGCGCGCCGCTGGTCTTTCTGCTGGTTATCGCAGGCTACCTGATCTTTGCGCTGATCAATGCCAATATGATCCCCGACTACAATATGACGGATAAGATCATCCCCTTGGTTATTGGCGGGTTTTCTCTGGCCTGTTGTGTAATCCTGTTGGTCCAGATGATGCGTCGCCCCGAAGGTGACACGATCTTTGCCGACAAAGAGGTGGCGGGTGAGGATGCGGATGCGCCTTTTGGGTTGTGGTCCACCTTGGCCTGGTTTGCTGGTCTGATTGCGGCCACCTGGTTTGTCGGCTTCATTCTGGCCTTGATCGGTTTCCTCATCAGCTTCCTGCGGGTGCGTGCCGGGGCCGGCTGGGGCAAGACATTGCTGCTGACCGCCTGCGGGATCGGGTTCATGTGTCTGATGGCGGGAGCGCTCAATCGCGACTTTCCTCCTGGGCTTTTGCAGGGGGCGGTTGATCTGCCATGGCCGCTCAAATGACCCAGACAGCGATTCCCTATCTCTTTATGCGTGGTGGCACATCGCGCGGGCCATATTTCCGGCGCGAGGATCTGCCAGAGGATCTGGATACACTGGCCAAGGTGCTCGTGGCTGCGCTGGGCTCGGGTCATGCGTTGAATATCGACGGGATCGGCGGCGGAGCCGCCGTGACCACCAAGGTTGCCATGCTGTCTGAAAGCGATGATGACTGGGCGGATGTGGATTACTTCTTTGCCCAGGTTTCGGTCGAAGACAGCACCGTGGATTTCAAACCAACCTGCGGCAATATCCTGTCAGGTGTTGGACCCGCGGCGATTGAACTGGGGCTTGTCCCGGCAACCGACACTGTGACCGAGCTGCGCATTCGCGCGGTCAATACCGGCGCGCGGGTCACGGCCCAGGTGCAAACCCCCGGCGGTCAGTTGACCTTTGACGGCGAGACCGAGATCGCAGGCGTTCCGGGGGCGTCGGCACCCATTGCGCTGAATTTCATGGGGGTTGTCGGGTCCTCGACCGGGGCGTTTTTGCCGACAGGCAATGTGCGCGACCTGATCGACGGAATCGAAGTGACCTGCATGGATGTCGCTATGCCTCTGGTGATCGCACGGGCCGAGGATTTTGGCCTGACCGGTTATGAAAGCGCGGCGGAACTGGATGATAACACAGCGTTCTTTGCACGAATGGAGGCAATCCGGATCAAGGCCGGGGCCTTGATGGGGATGGGCGATGTGTCCAAATCGGTGACGCCGAAATTTGGCCTTTTGTCCCCGGCACGAGATGGCGGAAGCATCGCGGTGCGCTATTTCATGCCCTGGAAAACCCACCCGACCATGGCCGTTACAGGGGCGCAATGTCTGGCCTCTTGCGCACTGACCCCAGGGTCCGTGGCCGAAGGCATGTTGGCGCGGCCAAATGAAAACCCTGCCAGATTGGTGCTGGAACACGCGTCGGGAACAATCGACGTGTTGGTGGATTTTTCCATGGATGACGGGTTTGCGCTGAATTCAGCGGGCCTGGTGCGCACGGCAAGAAAACTGGCAGACGGGCATGTCTATGTTCCTGCCAGCGTCTGGGCCGGACAAGGAGACAGAAAATGAGCATGCGCAATATCTTGGTGGCCTTTAACGGGTCTGACAGTTCGGTCGCGGCATTGAAATATGCCGCGTCTCTTGCGCGGGGCGAGGGGTATGTCACGGCGCTTGTGGCCCATGCCCAGCATGAAAGCTTTGACAGCCGCGCCCGCTGGGTACCGGACAAGGCGCGCGAGATCATCGCACAGGCCAATGCAGATCTTTTGGCAGGGATCGCCAATCGGTTTGAAGCGTTACAGGCTGAGCTTGGTCTGGGGGAACGGTTGCACTTCGAACAGGTTGCTGGACGTGTCGATACGGTCCTTGCGGAAACCGCGCGGACCTATGATTTGATCGTCGTCGGGCAGGATGGTGTTGGTGAGGCGGATGATCACGTTTCCATCCATCCCGATCGCATTGCTCTGCTCAGCGGTCGACCGGTCATCGTTGTTCCCCAAGACCATGATGCGGAGGCCAGCCACACCCATGCGGTGCTGGCCTGGGACGCCAGCCGCGCCTCGGCGCGGGCCCTGTCGGACAGCCTTGGATTGCTCGAAGATCAAGGGCGGGTGACTGTGTTGACGGTTGGCGAAAACACCGCGTCACGGCCCGTTGATGATGTGCTCAGGCATTTGGATCGGCATAAGGTGCAGGCTGAACATCAGCCCATCGCATCTGAGCCGGGCGTGGCCCGCGCCTTGATCGCTTATTGCCAGCAAACCGATCCCTGCCTGTTGGTTATGGGGGCCTATGAGCATTCCAAATTCCGTGAGGATTTTCTGGGCGGCGTGACGGCGCGAGTCTTGCGCGAAACGCCTGTGCCGGTTCTGTTGTCTCACTGATACCCGTCCTAACGCCTTTCCCTGGCAAGCAGTCAACAAAGAGGTTCGCTATGAAAGTTCACATTCTTGACGATTGGTTTGATACCTTGCGTGGCCTGCCATGTTTCAGCCTGTTGGACGGTCAGGATGTGACGGTTTGGACAGATCACGTGCAGGATGTGTCTGTGTTGGCCGACCGACTTGCTGAGGCTGAGGCGGTTGTCTTGTTTCGGGAGCGCACCAAAGTGACGCGCGCGTTGATTGAGCGGCTGCCGAACCTGCGCTTGATCAGCCAGCGCTCTGTCTATCCGCATATCGATGTTGCGGCTTGCACAGATAACAACGTGCTTTTGTGTTCCAAAATGCCAAAAGGTGGCACAAATTACGCGGCGGCCGAGCTGACCTGGGCGCTGCTGATGGCGGCGATGCGCCAGATCCCCGCGCAGATGGCAGCGACCAAGGCCGGGAAATGGCAGATCGGCGTTGGCAAGACACTGCGCGGACGCGTGCTTGGGCTTTATGGGTATGGGCGCATTGCCAAGGCGGTGGCTGAATACGCGCGGGCCTTTGGGATGAAGGTGGTTTGGTGGTCCTCCGACGAGGGGCGCGCCCGCGCTTTGGCGGAGGGTGCTAACGTTGCAGAAAACCGCGAGGCGTTTTTTGCGCAAAGCGATGTCGTCTCGGTTCACCTGCGCCTGAAACCCGAAACCAAGGGTGTCATCACCGCCAAGGATTTTGCAGCCATGGGCGCGGGCGCGGTGTTTGTGAACACTTCGCGGGCCGGGTTGATAGCGCCTGGGGCGTTGTTGGATGGTTTGAATGCGGGGCGTCCGGCGACTGCGGCCATCGACGTGTTTGACACAGAGCCGATGCGCGATCCCAATGACCCGCTCTTGTCCCATCCCAACCTGATTTGCACCCCTCATATCGGTTTCGTCACCGAGGATGAGTTTGAAGTGCAATTCCGCGACATCTTTGAACAGGTCGCGGCATACAGCGCCGGTGCGCCGATTCACATGATCAATCCCGAGGTCTGGACCCCGTCCGTGTGACCATCTTGGCGACAAGAGGCGCGCCGGTGATGACCAGAACAATCCGCACCAGATGGTGCGTGATAACAAAGCCGAGATCCGCGCCAGCGACAATGGCCAGGACCGTCATTTCCGCCTGACCACCCGGCGCAAAGGCGAGAAAGGCTTCGATTGCCGGAGCCAATCCAAGCCGGTTGGCCAGTTGCGCAAAAAAGGCCGCCAGCGCCGCGAGGATCAGAACGAAGGCCACACCGGCTGAGATCGTTTTGCGCAACTCGGCCATGGTGACGCCAACATAATGCACGCCAACACCCATACCGATAAAGAACTGCGCCGCCAGAATGGCCTCGGCCGGGGGGCGACTGTGCAGGACATCCCCAAGTGACAAGGCGCCGGCAGTGATCATCGGACCAAGGATCGACGCGCCAAAAAGGCCGAGCCTTTCGCCGCCTTTCCAGCCGATCAAGGCTGCGACAGCCATCAGGATCAACTCAAAAGCCGGGACTTGGCTGATGGGCGCACCGATAGGGTTGGTCAGGCCCGCGCCATAGAGATGGGTCAACAGGATGGGCGCGACGGTCACGATGATCAACACCCGCGTGGCATGGATCAAAGACAGCGCGCGGGGATCGCCGCCTGCCTCCTGTCCAAAGATGATCATGTCCTGCAACCCGCCCGGCATGGCAGCGTAATAGGCGGTTGGCATGTCAAAGCCGCAAATCTTGCGGAAGAACGGCACGCCGACCAGGCCGATTGCGGCGATGTAAAGCGGGATCAAGGCAACCGACGCCGCCATTTGCGGAAGTTGCGCCAGAACCGCCGGGGTGATCGAGGTCCCGACGGCCACGCCTAGGATCGTGCGCGCGCCCACGGAAACTTGCCCAAACCCCTTGAGCTGGACACCCAGAAGCGCGGCCAATAGGCAGCCCGCCATGGGCCCGAACAGAAAGGGCAGTGGCAGGCCGGAGAGGTAAAAAACCGCCAACCCGGCAAGGGCAAACCCCAAGGTCAGGCCGCGCCCGCGCCATTCAGCGGACATGGGGCACCCCGGTTTGACTGGTGTTTTCTGTGTTCACGGGCGCTGGACCTTTCCTCATGGTGCGGCGCGCTTCTTTTGTTCTTCGCGGATCAGGGCCGCCAGCCGATAGAACCCATGGGCCATTTTGCTGAACGGAGTCAGCAGAAAGAAGCTTAAAACCGAGCCAAGATGCAGGGCCAAAATCAGCGGCATGACAGAGGTCGCCCCCAAGGCATAAAGCGCCAAACCGCTGGCGGCGACAAAGCCCAACAAGGCGATAAAGGCCATGTCTCCCCCCCAGGCTTTTTCATCGCCAAGCGCCCGGTCTGATTTGCGTTTCAGCAGGATCATGGCAATGGTGCCAAGGGTCAAAAGGACACCGCCGGGCAGGCCCAGCAGCTTGGGCAGGGACCAAAGCGGGTAGGGGGCGGGGAGACCAAAGACGTAATGCATGATCGTCCCAACGGCAGTTGAGGCAAAACACAACAGGAACCCGTACATGATGGCTTGGTGGATATGCCGGCGGGCCTGGGAAAACCGGTCTTCATCCTCAAAATTGCAGCCTTCGCCATGGCCTGCTGCGAGGTCCTTCATCTTGGCGGCTGAGGCAAAGGCCCCGATCACATGAGAGAGACGCAAGCCTTCGCCGCCAACATCGGCCCAATAGCGTCGCAGGCTAATCGCGAGGCTGATAAGCGGGAACAGGAAGGCAGGCAGAAAAATAGCGACCATGGCAGAATGGGACAGGGCGGCATAAAATCCATTGCCCGCGCCCGTGCCCAAAACCCGTATGAGCAGGAACAAGACAGCGAAGCCAAGAACGCCAAGCAGAGCAATTCGAACCCCATGAGTGTGAAACGCCCGTGCAGCGGGTTGCGGCCAGGCATAGCTTTCCCAACTATCGCGGCGCAGTTCGGCCAAAGCTTGGGGCAGGTTCAGGTCGAATTCATGCGGGGCGGTGTATTGGCAGGCGTAATAACAGCCGCGGCAGTTATGGCAAAGATTGGCCAGCTGAGTCAGGTCGCCATCGCCAAAGGCGCGTTCCCGATGCAGGGCCGGAAAGACCGAACAATAGCCTTCGCAATAGCGGCAGGCATTGCAGATTTGTGCCTGTCGGCGGGCCTCTTGCAGCAAATCAGTTTGCATAATCAGCGGCCTCCCGACCTGCGATGCGTCCAAAAACGGTGCCGATGGTCATGCCAAACCCGGCCAGGTAACCTTGCCCCAGGATCGATCCCGCCATGGTTTCGCCAGCGGCCCAAAGATTGCGGATCGGCCCTTTGTCGGTGCCACACTGGGCGTTTTCATCGACCTTGAGCCCGAGATAGGTGAAGGTCACGCCAGTGCGCAGAGAATAGCCGTAAAAGGGCGGTTCGGTGATCGGGCGGGCCCAATTGGTCTTGGGCGGTTTGATGCCTGATGTTGAAACACCGTCCAGTTCGGTGGGGTGAAACCCCGATGTGTCCCCGCAGGCCGCGTTAAAGTTAGCCACGGTTTCAGCCAGCTTGTCGCCGGGCAGATCCATCATCTGTGCCAGGTCCTCAAGCGTATCAGCCTTGAGCGGCGGAAAGACCGATGGCATGAACAGGTTCAGCGATTTGCTGTCGATGATGACATAACCAACCTGATCAGGCTGCGCCGCCACCAAGCGGCCCCAAATCGCATAGCGTTTCGGCCAAACATCCTCGCCCTCGTCATAAAAACGCTCGGCGTTTTTGTTCACCACAATGGAAAAGGGCACGCAATCCAGCCGGGTCACGATGCCGCCATCAAATTTGGGCGCGCGCCCGTCAATGGCAACGGCATGGCATTGCGTCGGGTCTCCGATTGATTGCACGCCTTGATCCAACAGATCGGCCAGCACGACGCCCCGGTTATAAGGCGTGCCGCGGATCAGAAAGTTTTTCGCCGGGTCTCCCCAGGCGCGGGTCAGCCAATCAGTATCGGCCTGAAACCCGCCCGAGGCCACGATAACCGCAGTCGGCGTGATGCGTTGCGTCTTGCCTTGGTGGGTGAAATCGACCCACTCGATCCTGTCTCCGTTCAACTCCAGATGGGTCACCGCGGCCTCGTATTTGACCTCGACCCCAAGTGTGTCAGCCGTCCGGTAATAGGCATTCACAAGTGATTTGCCGCCTCCCATGAAAAAGGCATTGGTGCGGCCCAAAGACAGCGTTCCCGACAATGAGGGTTGAAACCGCACGCCGTGTTCTTGCATCCAGGGCAGGCATTGCTCGGACTGACGGATGGCAAGCCGGGCCAGGTGTTCGTCGGTTTTGCCATCGGTGACTTTCATCAGATCGGCAAAATAATCCTCTTCGCCGTAATCCTCGACCAACGGGCCCAAAGGCCCGCTATGCATACAGCGAAAATTGCGTGTGTGGCGCGAGTTGCCGCCGCGATAAGGTTTGGGTGCGGTTTCCAGAATGAGGACACGCGCCCCAGCCTCTGCCGCCGTCATGGCCGCGCACAGCGCCGCGTTTCCGCCACCGATTACGGCGATGTCATATTGCTCAGTCATGATGCTCTGTCATGGGCCTTGGATCGTTTGAATTCTTCTGCGGGCCAATCTGCCAAGACCCGTTTGATTTGACTAATGATGCTTTTGGTGAGATTAATGCGTCATGCGCATTAGTTTTGATTTCAGTGATCTCGAAGCCTTTTTGGCGGTCAAGGAAACCGGGTCTTTTCACCTTGCGGCGGATCGGTTGAACCTGTCGCAATCTGCCATCACACGCCGGGTTCAAAAGCTTGAAACATCACTGGATTCTATCCTGTTTGAGCGCACGACCCGCGATGTGAAACCAACGCTAGCGGCCAAACGGCTTCAAGCGCGGGCCGAGGCGATTTTGAGCGATGCGCGTGAAACGGCCATTGCCATGCGCGATGAAAGCGTCGCCTTTGCCCATCAGCGCAACGCTTTGGTGACGGTCGCGGTGATCCCGACCGTGGTGGCGCAGTTGATCCCCGAAGCGGTGCGCAGCTTTCGTGCCAACGGATATGCGGCGCGGTTTCGTTTCCTCGACTACACCGCCAACAAGGTCGCAGAGGCGGTGGCAAAGGGGGATGCGGATTTTGGCATTTGTTCCATTCCGGAGTTGGAGCCGAACACGCGATTTGATCCTTTGTTCGATGACCAAATTGTGCTGGCTTACCCTCAAGGGCATCCCATAGCCGCAAAGCCTGATCTGACCTGGTCGGATCTTGATCAGGTCGATCTTATCGTGCCTGCCCGCGGCACTGGAAACCGATTGTTGATTGACGAAGCCATGGCGCGCGCCAGATTGCCGTTGAACTGGAGCGTCGAATTTCGCCGCTCAACCACGGCGCTGGAGCTTGTTGCAGAGAATGTTGGTTTGGCGTTGTTGCCACGGTCTGCGGTGCGGTCCTTGCGCGATCCGCGCGTTGGTTTTGCGGCGGTCAGTGACCCGGCGGTCCTGCGCCCGATTGGGTTTCTTACCCGTCACGGGCACAAAGCAACCGAGTCCGAAGCCGCCTTTATCGACATCATTCGGCGCATCACCACGCGATGGAGCGATCCTGACCTCCAATAGCCCTTAAGGCTTTGGTCGCATTTTCGCGCTTTATGCCTTAGCATGAGCGTTAGGAAACGTTGCGAACATGCTGCCATGACCTCTGTGCTCTCTCTTTGCCGCCTGGGATGGGCGTCTTTTGCCTCGACACTCTCGCTGAGTGCCGCCGTCCATGCGGCTTGCACGGATGATGCGATGATCGTCTTTGATGGCTCCGGGTCCATGGCGGAAATGGGGTTCAACATGATCGATGAACCCCGCATTTTCGAGGCGCAGCGCGCCCTGCGAGATGTCATGCCGAAAATTGCCCCCAATCGCCGCATTGGTTTGATTGTCTATGGGCCGAAACTGGCCAGCGCGCCTCAGGCCTGCGCGGGGGTGGATTTGCGCTTTGGCCCGCGCCCTGATGCTGCACAATCGGTTGTCGACGCGATCAACGCGCTTGAGCCCGAGGGCAACACTGCCCTGACAGAAGCGGTGAGCATGGCCGCTGATGTCCTGGATTACCGCGTCAAACCCGGAACCATCGTTTTGATCACAGATGGCAAGGAAACCTGCGGCGGTGCGCCCTGCGCATTGGCGAACCACCTTTATGCCGAAGGGATTGAAACGACCGTCCATGTCATCGGGTACAAAGTGCGCGGTGAGCATTTCCACTGGCCGGGAGAGAGCGACGGTGATTATGCCCGAACAGACAGCACCGCCAAATGCCTGGCCACGCAAACTGGTGGCGAATATGTGAATGCTGAAACCGTAGATCAGTTAATTGAGGCGATGAACCGTATGCTGGGATGCAACTTACTGTTTTAAAGTCAGGATGCCCCGGCACTTTGCCGCCGCCAAGCTGTGGCGCGCCGTTCCATCGCCCCGATCAGCGCAAATTCGACGAGCAGCATAAAGGCGACAAAACTCAGCGCATAGGCCAGCACATATCCGGTTTCAAACAGTTGAAAATACAGATGGATCTGAAAGCCGATACCGTTGCTGCGCCCGAGGAATTCAACCACCAACACGATTTTCCAAATGATCGCCACGCCGTTGCGCATCGCACCTGCCAGATAGGGCCAGAGTTGGGGCAGGACAACATGGCGTAACACGGCGCTGCGCTGCATGCCAAAGACGCGGGACATATCGCGCAGCTTGGGGTCGAGCGCCTGCACCCCCTCGCGCACGGAAACCGCCACCATCGCGGTTTTGTTCAGGGCAACGGCGGTGATCGCGGCCGTTTCATTCAACCCGATCCAGAGATAGCACAGCACGATCACCACCAGGGCCGGGATGTTCAAGAGCACCACAAGCCAGGAGGAAAACCACCTGTTGAGGCGGGGCGACAGGCCCATGATCCCACCAATTGCACAGCCCAACCCCATGGCCAGCGCAAAGGCAAAGACCACCCGGCGCAGAGTGGCCAGAAAGTGATGCGGCAGCTCTCCTGACAGGGTTTCAGCCTTGGCGATGCGCCAAACCTCGCCCGGCGCAGGCAGAACCGAAGGATCATCGCCCATCCAAGCTGCTGCCGCCCACAAAACAATCAGGGCAATCAAAGAGATCACCACAGGTTTTGTATCTGTCACGGTCTTGGTCATGGCAGGCACATTGCCATGACGGGGCACGCTTGCCAAAAGCAATCGCGCCACCCTAGACCTTGGTCGAATAGGGCGCGCTGCCATGACCGGCATAGGCTTTGCGCCATGTTGACGCTCTTTCGTTTGCTTACCGTGCTGATCACGCTGATGGCCGTGCCTGCGCTGGCCGACCCGTTGCCACGCGACAAGATCGCGCCCTATATCGTGCCCCCGATGAGCCTTGGCGAGCAGTTGAATGACAAGGGAGTCTGGCAATTGCTCAACTCTGGCGGGGCCGAAGCGGGCTATGTCTTTGAGACCGAGCCGATGGCCCCGCTGCCGGGGTTTTCGGGTGCCTCCATCAATATGCTTGTGGTTCTGGATCTGGATGGGCGGTTCCTGGATGTTCAACTGATCTCTCATAATGAGCCGATCTTTGTCTCGGGCCTGCCGGAAAAGCTGTTTTACGATTTTTTCAAGCAATATCGGGGCCATTCCATATCTGACAGCCTCGTTGTCGGCACGCCCTATGGCGCGGGCAGCGAAGGGTCTGCGCTGGTTTATCTGGATGGTGTCACCAAAGGCACGGCCTCGGTCCGGATCGCGCATGAAAGCATTCTGGCAGCGGCCTTGCAGGTGGCACGCGAAAAGATGAGCGGCATCGCCACCGGCCCGCCGGCCTTTCCCAAGATGGATTATCGCGAAGATCTGACATGGGATGATCTGGTGGCGCAGGGTATCGTCACGCGCAAAACCGTCTCGAATGCCGAAGTTGATGCGCTTTTTGCCGATACGCTCTGGGCTGATGATGATCCCGAGGCCAGGGACGACCCGGAGGCACCTTATCTAGACCTGTGGGTCGTGGATATCGGCGCGCCCTCGGTCGCGCAGGCGGTTTTGGGCAAAAGCAGCCTTGAAGAATTGCAGAATTTCATGCAGATATCGGACACGGATGAACCTGTCCTTGTGATCGAAACGGCGCGGCATGGGTTGATCACCGAAGAGTTCGTGCGCAACACCGCCCCGGACCTGATCAGCGCGCGCCAAGGTGGGTTTCCCATCGCCTTTCGCGACAGCGACATCTATATCGAGCTGCACCCCGATCTACCCGACGCATTGCAGGATGGAGCGGCGCTGATCCTACGCACGGATCGCCGTCTTGGCTTTGATCCGACAACGGAATGGGTGCTGGAAATCAGCGCCTTGCGCGAACACGGGTTCTTTCAGCCTGAGGTGGGGACGGTCGTCATTGATGTGCCGCATGTGACGCCGGATCGGTTTTACGCCCGTCCTGAAATCGCCAAACCCGCGCCGCCTTGGCTGGATGCATTGCGGGCGCGGCTGACGGATCTTATCATTTTGGCGGTGTTCTTGACCGGGCTTTTGGCGGCGCTGAGCTTTGGCATGAACCGGCTGGCGGGGCTGTCCGCGTTCACGCCTGTGCGCCTTGTCACATTGGGGTTTGTGACCGGTTTCATCGGCTGGTGGGGGCAGGGGCAGTTGTCGATTGCGACACCGATTGCGGTGGCGCGCACAGCACTTGATGGCGGCAGCTTTGAATTCCTGCTGTATGATCCATTCTCACTTTTGATCTGGGCGGTCACGATCCTTGGTTTTGTCATCTGGGGGCGCGCGCTGTTTTGCGGCTGGTTGTGCCCCTTTGGTGCGTTGCAGGAATTTGCCCACCATCTGGGCCGCCTGTTGCGCCTGCCGCAGATCGAGCCGAACCGGGTTTGGGATACCCGTTTGAAGGGGCTGAAATACGTGGTTCTGGCAGGGTTTGTCGGGCTTCTTTTCACCAATCCCGCCGCGATTGATACGGCGATTGAGGTTGAACCCTTCAAGACGGCAATCACCACCTTCTTTGTGCGCGAATGGTATTTCGTGGCCTACGCGGTTGGCCTTTTGATCCTGTCCATGGTCCTGTTCAAGGGGTTTTGCCGCTACCTGTGTCCGTTGGGCGCTGTCATGGCGATTGGAGGTTTTCTACGTGGACGCAAGTGGATTGAACGCCGCCTTGAATGCGGCAGCCCCTGTCAATTGTGCAAAGTCAAATGCAACTACAAAGCCATCGCACCAAGTGGAAAGGTCCAATATTCCGAATGCTTTGGCTGTCTCGATTGCGTGACCATCCATGATGATGCCGCGCAATGTGTTCCTTTGATCCTCGCCGCCAAAGGGCGCAAGTTGGAGGTGCCCGCCGAATGACACTGACCCGTCGCCGTCTGCTCTGTATTGCCGCCAGTCTTGCGGCAAGCCCTGTTGTGGGACAAACCTCCCGTCACAGCTGGCAGGGCAGGGCCTTTGGGGCTGAGGTTTCGATCACCTTGCATGGCCCGCCTGTGCAAACCCAAACAGCCTTGGATGCGGCCAAGCGGTTGATTTCCGAAACCGAGGCGCGGTTTTCGCTGTTTGATCCCGGTTCGGAACTGTCGCGCTTGAACACCGCGGGAGCGCTGCGACCCTCCTCGGACATGTACGCGGTGTTGCAGATTGCCGAGACAGCGCATCACTTGAGCGGAGGGTTGTTTGACCCGACGGTACAGCCGCTTTGGCAGGCATTGGCCCTAGGGCGGGATGTTGAAACCGCGCGCGCGGCGATTGGGTGGCATCGCGTTTCGCGACACAAAGCGCAGATTAGGCTGGAGAAAGGGCAGGCCCTGACCCTGAACGGCATTGCGCAAGGCTACGCCACGGATCGGATTGCAGCGCTGTTGACACGTCATGGCTTTGAAAACGCCTTGGTGAATATCGGAGAGCATCGCGGATTGGGCGGGCCTTGGCGTCTGGAAGTGTCAGACCCGACATATGGCCCCCTGGCCAGACGCACTTTGACCAACAGTGCCATTGCGACCTCAAGCCCTCTGGCGACACCACTGGGCGAGGCGGGGCACATCCTGCACCTCAATCGCAAGCCGCGTTGGTCGACAGTCTCGGTTGAGGCGGACAGCGCCGCTTTGGCGGATGCGCTGTCAACTGGTCTGGTTTTGGCCGATCTGGCCAAGATCCGGCAGGTCAGTCAGCACCAAAGTATCAGACGCATCACGCTGATCGACTTTGCTGGCAACCTTACGACCCTTCAGACGTAGGGCCTATCGTTCCGGTGCCTGATGGGTCAGGCCGTATTCCTTGTAGATGGCTGCGATGCGCCCGTCTTGCAGGGCGTAGTTGATGGCGTCATCCACTGCATAGGCCAATGGGCGATAACGGAAATTCACCGCCACGCCCAAGGTCCATTCACCCACGGCAAAGCCTGGCAAGGGCGGTTGATGCACGTCAGAACTGTCAGACAGCCCATGTTCCAGCGCCCCGAGCGGGCCCATAACCGCTTTGATCTCGCCCGCATTCAAGGCCTCCATCGCCGCTTCGGTCGAGGTAAAGCGACGGATATTGTTCAACAATTGCCCTCGCGCCAGGCCCGAGAGGTAAAAGTCAGCGATGGAATCGTTTTCGACCCCGACCGTGTCGAACCGGAAATAAGCCGGGACGGGTTTGTCTTCGGGATAGCTGGCCTTGTCATAGGCGATGGCGATGCTTTCCCCGGCATATTGACCGGTAAACACCACCTGTTCGACCCGGCATTTAAAGGCGCTGTCATAGGGAATGCGCATCATCACATTGGCAATACGGCCCCCGATCAAGGCACCTTTCCAGATGTTGAATCGCAGGTCCGCATCCAGGTTTTCGCCTGCGGCAACAAAGTTGAAGCGCGCATCGACCCCAAGATCTTCGGCGATAATCCGGGCGATTTCGATATCAACGCCGCGCGGTTGACCGGCCTCTTCCCAAGAATAGGGCGGATAATCTTCGTAAACCGCGAACAGCATGTGACCTTGCTCGATGATCTGGTCGAGCTCTTTGCCGACGATATCACGTCCGACATTCTGCGGCTTGGGCTGAGGGACGTAATCGGCGCAGGGATCGGTGGCATAGGCGGGCAAGGCCAGCCCAAGCGCCATGCATCCTGCGGCAAACACTGTGCGAAATCTCATCAACTCTCTCCCTCGTTTGAAAGCAGCAAGGCGTGCCGATGGGAATCGACACGCCTCTGAAGTGTTCAAAACCCCGCCAATTAGTGCGCGGCGGAAAGACCGATGGTCAAGACTTCCGAGGCAGACTTGAAGGCTTCGGCAGAGCCGTCAATGAGATTGGCAGCGCGATAGGCAACGCTGTCAGCCACCGGTGCGCCCGAAGCCGTCTCGATCTGGGCGGAGATCTCGGTCAGACGGGTTTTGAGCGCCTCGGTATCCGCGCCGCTGGCATCGGCGATATACCCTTCCATCTGGTCACGCATCGCCTTGAGCTCTTCTGCGAAATCATCCAGCGCACCCTCGTCTGGGCGGGCTTCGATATAGGTGCGGATGGCCCAGGCGGCTTCTTGGCCCAGCAACTCACCAAAGGCGGGCATTTTGGTGATCCCGTTTTGGGTGTAACCCTCGCGGAAGCGTTCTACATACCACTCGTCGCCATATTCCTCAGCTTCGAGAAAGCGCAGATCAGGGGCAAGACCACCCGAGACAACCTCAAGCCCGTGACACCGTGCGCAGTTCTGGTTGTAGCCCGATGCCCCGATTTCAATGGCGCGCTGCCATGTTTCTTCGCCAACCTTTTCGGCGCGATAGGGGTTTTCAGTCAACCAGTCGCCTTCGATTGCTGGCAGGCCAGTTGTGTCCACCGCTTGCGGGGCCACGTCGCCGTGGGCCAGCGCCTGTGAGGCGACCAAAGTCAATACGCCGGCAGTCAGGGCGCGGGTCAAATTAAGGTGTGGCATGGCAAGTCCTCCCATACATGCAAAGTGCAGTTGCCTTATCCCTAAGCAAGCAGGCCGCGCGGCGGTATTGGACTTTGGTTGGGGGCAAAGATGGGTCTAAAACCCGTGTTTGCGAGGCTTTTGCGACTATGGTCCTATGGGGCCACGCGGATTGGCTGGCTAACCTTCCCGCATGACCCGTTTACGACCAAAATTTCTGGCGATGCTCACCGCCTCAGCCCTTGCGCTATCCAGCGCTGCTTTGGCTGATACCGCGCTGACCATTGGCTATTTGCAGATCGAACAAGAGCGCCCGCCGACCTTGTCGAACCTAGATCCGTTACCCAAAGATAATGGACTGGCCGGGGCGCAGACCGCGCTGGATGACAACCTGACAACCGGCAAGTTTCTTGGCCAAAGCTATGAGATGATCACCGAGGTTGTTTCGCTGGGTGATGATCCGGCGGCAGCGGCGCGTGGCCTGCTGGAAAAGACGCCGTTTCTGGTTTTGGACGCGGATGCCGCAGCTTTGCTGGACGTCGCAGATATGCCCGAAGCGCAGGATGCGCTGATTTTCAACACTGCGGCGGGTGACTTGTCTTTGCGCAGCGAGTCCTGCCGCGTGAACTTGCTTCATACGGCGGCGTCAGATGCGATGCGCACCGATGCCTTGGTGCAAGTATTGGTTAAGAAACGCTGGTCCGACCTGGTGATGATCACCGGCACCCATGCTGTTGATCTGAGCTATGCCGAGGCGATGCGCCGCTCTTTGAACAAGTTCGGGCTCAAGCTCGGCGCAGAAAAGGAATGGGTGTTTGACGCCGATATGCGCCGCAACGCTGCGCAGGAAGTGCCGCTGTTTACGCAAGATTTTGGTGATTACGACGCACTGATCATTGCAGATGAGGTGCATGATTTTGGCCGCTATGTTCTTTACAATACTTGGGAGGCGCGCCCAGTCATCGGCTCCGAAGGGCTGAGCGCCGTCAATTGGTCGCCGGTGATCGAACAATGGGGCGCAGCGCAGCTGCATTCGCGATTCGAAGAGGCGCATGGCCGCTCAATGACAGCGCAGGATTACGCGGCTTGGGCTGCAGTGCGCACAATGGGTGAGGCGATGACCCGCACCAATGCCAGCGACCTGCCGACCTTGCGCGACTATATCCTGTCTGAGAAATTCGAGCTGGCCGGGTTCAAAGGCCGCCCTTTGACCTATCGCGATTGGAATGGCCAGTTGCGCCAACCCATCGCCATCGCCCATCCCCGCGCGCTGGTGGCACAAGCCCCGCTAGAGGGGTTCCTGCATCAATTCAACGAGTTGGACAGCCTGGGGCTGGACCGCCCCGAAAGCAAATGTGAGGCCTTTAAATGAGAATTCTGTCTACAGTGGCCGCGCTTTTGGCCAGCACAAGCCTGGCCAGCGCGGGCGAGATTTGGGTGACCAATGAAAAGGATGACACGGTGTCGGTGATTTCCACCGAGACGCTTGAGGTTATCAAGACGTATGAAACTGGCGAGCGCCCGCGTGGCATCCTGTTTTCCAAGGATTTCAGCCGTGTCTATATTTGCGCGTCAGACAGCAATGCGGTGCAGGTCATGGACCCGAACACCGGCAAGATCCTGAACGATCTGCCCTCGGGCGATGACCCGGAACAATTCGTGCTGCACCCCAATGACCGGCATCTTTACATCGCCAACGAGGATGACGCGATCACCACCGTTGTTGATACCGAAAGCCGCAAGGTGATTGCCCAGATCGATGTCGGGGTCGAACCCGAGGGCATGGCGGTGTCGCCCGATGGCAAAATCGCCATCACCACCTCTGAAACCACCAATATGGCCCATTGGATCGACACAGAGACGCAAAAGCTTTTCGCCAATACCCTGGTCGATAGCCGCCCCCGTCATGCGGAATTCGTCAAAGAGGGCACGGAGATGTGGGTGAGTTCCGAGATCGGGGGAACGATCACCGTGTTTGATGCGTCCAATCAGGCGGAAAAGGCTAAGATTTCCTTTGAGGTTCAGGGTGTTCATCCCGACCGGGTGCAGCCAGTAGGGTTTGAATTTGCCGCTGGCGATACCCATGCGTTTGTCGCGCTTGGGCCGTCAAACCACGTGGCTGTGGTCAATGCCGACACCTATGAGGTCGAAGATTACATCCTGGTTGGGCGGCGCGTCTGGCACATGGATTTCAACGAGGATCGCTCGCTGTTGTTCACCACCAATGGTGTGTCTGGCGACGTGACCGTGATCGATGTGGCAAGTCGCAAAGCGATCAAGACCATCAAGGTCGGGCGCTTTCCCTGGGGGGCGGCCTATCGGCCTTCGCCAACCTGATCCGCGACACAGAATTTCCGCGACAAGACCTGTCCGGTTTTTAGCTAAGAGCAATTCCAGAAAAACGGGAACCGGTTTTTCGTCCGGAATTGCGACCAATTTCTAATGGGAGGAAAAACCATGCCTATTCGCACAACTCTTGCACTGATCGCCGCACTGGCGCTTGCTGCGCCGACCGCGGGCTTTGCCGATGATGACGATGATGATGATGGCGGCTTTGGTGCCGCCGGTCTGCTGTCTGGCAAAAACAAGGAAGATCTGCCGCCGGTGATCCTGTCGGCGGGCGAACCGATCTCGCCCACCGGGCCATGGACATTGAAATCCGGCACCTATTATGAGTTTGAAATTCAGGGGGATGGCAGCCAGGAACTGACTTTGGTTGGCCCTGAATTCTTCCGCGCGATCTGGATCGATGAGATCGTGGTTGAGGGGCTAGAGATCCGCCCGCTGGGGCTTGATTCCATCGAGTTTGATGAGGCCGGAGAGATGGAAGTGGGTTTCGTCGCGATCAAACCCGGTCAATACTACATCAAGATTCCCGGCACCACGGGTGAAACCCAAAGGCTTGATATCACCATCGAATGAGCGGATTACTTGTCGAAGACCTGACCTATTCCTATGGTCCAAAAACGGCGCTGAAGGATGTGTCTTTCAGCGTTGCTGCAGGGCGGTTTTGTGTGCTGCTTGGGCCGAACGGGGCGGGAAAATCGACATTATTCAGCCTGTTGACCCGGCTCTTGGTATCATCCAAGGGCCGGATTTCCATTGCTGGGTATGACTTGCAGTGTCAGCCAAGGGCGGCTTTGGCGCGGCTGGGAATTGTGTTTCAACAAACCACTTTGGATCTTGACCTGACGGTGGCGCAAAATCTGCGCTATTTCGCGGCGCTGCATGGGCTGTCGGGCAAGGACGCGCGTATGCGCATTGATGCGGCGCTGGATCAGTTGAGCATGCGCGAACGCGACGGGGAAAAGACCCGGTCTCTAAATGGCGGGCATCGCCGCCGGGCGGAACTGGCGCGCGCGCTGATCCATGACCCAGAGGTTTTGCTGTTGGACGAGCCGACCGTCGGCCTGGATGCGGCAGCGCGCCGCTCGATCACCGAATATGCCCATCACCTTGCTGATGAGGGGAAAACCGTGCTGTGGGCCACTCATCTCACCGACGAGGTCTATGACAAGGATCGGCTGGTGATCTTGCACCAAGCACAGGTTCTGGCCGATGGCTTTGCCGCTGAGATCGCGGGTGACATGCCGCTGGCGGACCGCTTTCTGTCCCTGACGGGGGCCGAGGCATGAGGCTCTATTGGACATCGCTTTGGGCGATCATCACACGGGAAGCGCTGCGTTTTATCCATCAGCGCGAGCGTTTTGTCGCCGCTTTGGTACGTCCGCTGATCTGGCTACTGGTCTTTGCCGCCGGGTTTCGTGCCGCCTTGGGCCTTAGCATCAGCCCGCCCTACCAGACCTACATCACCTACGAGACTTACATCGTGCCGGGGCTGTGCGGAATGATTATGCTTTTCAATGGCATGCAGTCCTCACTTAGTCTGGTCTATGACCGGGAAATGGGGTCGATGAAGCTGCTGCTGACCGCCCCTTTGCCACGCGGATGGGTGTTGTTTTGCAAACTTCTGGGGTCAACCGCGATTTCGATTTTGCAGGTCTATGCCTTTCTTGGCATCGCCGCCCTGTTTGACATCACCCATCCGGCCATTGGCTATGTTACCGTGCTGCCCGCGCTGATCGTCTGTGGGCTTATGCTTGGGGCGTTGGGGCTTCTTTTGTCTAGCTTTGTCAAGCGGTTGGAGAATTTTTCGGGCGTGATGAACTTTGTCATCTTCCCGATGTTCTTTCTGTCATCCGCGCTTTATCCGCTGTGGAAAATGGCCGAAAGCTCGGAGTTGCTTCACGATATTTGCGCGCTCAACCCGTTTACCCATGCGGTCGAACTCATCCGGTTTGCGTTGCATGCACAGATGAATTGGTCCGCCTTGGGTTGGTCTGCGCTTGCGCTGGCGGTGTTCATGGGCGCGGCACTTCTGGGCTATGATCCAGCACGGGCGCGTCAGAGATAATACGAGCCGGTTTGCCACCTAAGGTAATGACGCGCGTCGCCAGTCGTTCGGCCTCCTCTGCGACATGGGTGACGAGCAAAGTCGTGACTTGATGGGCGTCGCGCAGTTTCTCAAACAGCGCCATCATTTCATCTGCTAATTCACGGTCGAGCGAGACAAAGGGTTCATCCATCAAAAGAAGGTCTGGTTTGGCTGCAAAGGCGCGGGCCAGGGCCAACCTGCGCTCTTGCCCAAGCGAGAGTTGGCCGGGATAATCACCACCTCGCCTCGCAAGCCCCACATCCGCCAGCCATTGATCTGCCTCGGCCGGTGTTACTCCGGCAGTCAGACAGATGTTCTGGGTCAGGTTGCGCCAGGGCAGCAATGTGGGCTCTTGAAAGACCATGGCAATTTTGCCTTGGACTTTACATTGGCCCTGAGTCGCTTCGTCGAGACCGGCAATAACGCGCAAGATCGTGGTTTTCCCAATGCCAGAGGGGCCGGTCAGGGCGACTGTTTCACCACGTGTCACGCGCAAGGCAACGCCCCCGAGGATTACCTCGGAGGCGCGCTGAAGGTGCTCGATCCGCAGATCAAGCAGGGGGAGCTGGTTAGCTGCCGGGCTGGACAAATGTACCCTCCGGCAGGTCCGTGGCGTCGCCCATCAGATCCGGGCCGCCGAGTTTCACCATCAGGTCAAGCATCTTGGCTGCTGCGGTTTCATCCACGGGGCCGGGGGCAGGGATGCCCGCACGAAAGCCCGCTTTCAGGGCCGCGAATTGCGCATCGGTTTTGGCATTCATCCGGGGGCGCAGGCGGTCCCATTCAGCGTCATCGCTTGCCAGAATATCCTTGGCCGCCCGCGAGGCCGCTGCCATGCCCTCAACCAATTCCGGGTTGTCGCGCAGCATCTCGCCTTTGACGACATAGCCCAAAAGCGGAGTGTTCGGATCCAGCCCCAAGGCGGTCGCGGCATCAGAGACATCCACCAGTTTGCGCATGCCCGAGGCTTCCATCTTGGCGAGGAAGTGCCAGAAGTTGATCGCCGCGCCGACTTCACCCGACAGAGCTGATTTGAAGATCAAGGGCGGGGCACCAAAGACTTGTTCCGTTTCGGATTTCAAGTCCAGCCCGGATGTTTGCGCTGCATAGGCCTGCAGGATCAGCCAGCTTTTGTCCAAAGGTCCGCCAGCAATGCCAACTTTCAACCCTTTGAGATCAGCAAGGCTTTGGGCGGGGCTGTCGGCGGGAACCATGACGCTGCCCACGGCCTTGGAATAGGGGATAAAGACATAGTCCTTGCCCGCAGCGCGTTGCCGCGCCACCCAAAGCCAATCGGAGACGATCACATCGGCCTCGCCACCCTGAAAGGCGACCTTGGCCGCGGATCCGCCAGCGACGCCCTGAACGTCCAGTGTAAAGCCGTTGGCGCTGTCCAGGCCGTGATGTTTGATCACGTCCAATTCCCAGTTCACGGTGCCGAATTTCAGCACGGCGGCGCGCAGGGTTGGGGCCTCGGCTAGGGCCGCTCCGGCGGTTGTTGCCAGTGCCAGGGCGGCACCGCAAAGTGTGTTCATGATATTCATGGTATCCTCCCTAACCATGGCTGATCTTCACCTTAGCAGCCGAAAAATGCGCCGATATACGACCATTGGACAGGGCGAGACGGGCATTCCGTTGATGTGGATCAAGATAGGCACCCGCACGCAATTGGTACTTTACCGCAGCGTAACGCAGTGAAGGAGAAAAACCATGCGTGCCCTGTCTACCCTAGCCGCCGCCTGCCTGTTGGCAGGCCCCGCCATGGCCGATACATTCGAAGAGGTAAAGGTCACCGCCGGCAAAACCCTGTTCGAAGGCGAATGCCGGCGGTGCCACGCGGTTGAGCCGACCGACCCCTCTTATGGGCCGCCTTTGGAAAACGTCCTGTATCGCGCGGCCGGCAGTGTCGAAGGTTACGACTATTCCATTGCGTTGGAAGCATCGGGCATTGTGTGGACCCCAGCGGCCTTGCGCGCCTGGATGGAAGACAATGACGGCTTTATGCCCGGCACCAAGATGCGCCATGTCGGGATCGAAGATCGCACCGTGCAGGATTTTATCCTGGCCTATCTGACATCGATTTCGACCAAGGATAACAAGGCGCTTGATCAATAAAGCGCGCCTAGACCGGTCCGATTTTCGGGCCGGTCGACGCGACGGTCAGCGAATGACGAGACGGGGCAGCCAATGGCTGTCCGGATCGCTTTCATGCAGGTCCTTGTCGCTCAGCGGTCGCAAGTCACCGGCGGCGGGGGGCACGCCCAACTGGTCGAGATCAACCTCGTGCAAGCTGCCAAGGATCTGATCCCCTTGCTGTTCAAGCTTGTAGTAAACCCCGTTCCACAGGTTGATCCCGTAATCATTCGCCCCTTTCCAAACGAATAAAAAGTCATATTCCAAGTCGATAAGATCCTCGGAAATATTGCGCTTGATCTCGTAAGGGTAGGGCAAGTGGCACCAATGCTTGTCCGGGCCGACGATGCATCGAAAGGGTCGCATCGACAGGAAATGATCGGAAAACGGTGCGTCCGCCATTACGATGTCATAGCTGCCGTCCGGTTCCAGATTAATCGTTGCGACCTTGGTCTCGTCCCCGGCGTTGGTCACCAAGACCACATCGCGTTGCTCGGCCAGAGCGGCAGAGGACAGGCAGGTGCAGATCAAAGCCGCGGTCAAAGATCGGTAATGATGCATGATGTCCCCCTGCATCACAGCCTAATTACCGCCCCTGTGAGTCGCTCTGAGACCATAGTCTTATATGGTGAAGTCAAGGAATTTAGGGTCGTACGACCATTGTGCAATACCTCTGTTTTGGGATTGAGCGAATAATATCCGCACCGTGTAGCTTTGCGCTGTTTGGACAGGCGCATTGGCCATTTCATCGGCAACGGGAGGAGAGGACATGAACAAATTCTTAACTGCAGCGGTGGCAGCAATCTTTGCCACATCCGCACTGACAACGGCGTATGCAAGCCCCGTCACCGAAGAGATGCTGGCCAATGATGGCGTATCCACCGGCGACGTTCTGACCAACGGGATGGGGCGTCATCTGCAACGCTACTCCCCGCTGGATATTCTGAACAAAGACAACGTCAAAAACCTTGTCCCTGCCTGGGCGTTCAGCCTTGGTGGCGAAAAGCAGCGCGGCCAGGAAACCCAGCCGATCGTGCATGATGGCGTGATGTATATCACCGGCTCTTACAGCCGCATGTATGCGATTGATATCAAGACCGGCGAAGAGCTGTGGCAGTATGATGCGCGCCTGCCTGAGGGTATCCTGCCCTGCTGTGACGTGGTGAACCGCGGCGCGGCGATCTATGGCGACAACATCTATTTCGGCACTTTGGATGCACGCATCGTTGCGCTGAACGCCAAGACCGGCGACACGGTCTGGAACAAGAAAATCGCTGATTACAAAGCGGGTTACAGCTATACGGCTGCGCCGCTGATCGTGAACGGGCTGGTGATCACCGGCAATTCCGGTGGCGAATTCGGCATCGTTGGCGAAGTACAGGCCCGTGACGCTGAAACCGGCGATCTCGTCTGGACGCGTCCGGTGATCGAAGGTCACATGGGCACGCTGAACGGCGAAGAAAGCACCATGACCGGTGTCCTGAACGCCACTTGGCCCGGCGACATGTGGAAAACCGGTGGCGGCGCCACCTGGCTTGGCGGCAGCTATGACGCTGACACCGACACGCTGGTCTTTGGCGCGGGCAACCCGGCCCCTTGGAACAGCTGGCTGCGCAACGCAGGTCAGTTGAATGACGGCACGGGCGACAACCTCTATGCCGCCTCCCGTATCGGTATTGATCCGGCAACCGGCGACATCAAATGGCACTTCCAGACCACCCCACGCGAAGGTTGGGACTATGACGGCGTGAATGAAGTCGTCGCCTATACCGACCGCGACGGCAACAAGCGCTATGCCACCGCCGACCGCAACGGCTATTTCTACGTGTTGAACCGCGAAGACGGGGCATTCGTCTCGGCCACACCATTTGTCAAAGACATCTCATGGGCCAATGGTATCGATGAAAACGGTCGCCCGATCTTTAACGAGGAAAATCGTCCTGGTGACCCATCCGCTGCCGCCGATGGCAAAAAGGGCGAGGTCATCTTTGCCTCCCCATCCTTCCTGGGTGGCAAAAACTGGATGCCGATGGCGTTTAGCCAGAACACCGGCAACTTCTATGTGCCCTCCAATGAATGGGGCATGGATATCTGGAACGAGCCGATTTCCTACAAGAAAGGCGCGGCTTACCTCGGTGCGGGCTTTACCATCAAGCCGAACTACGAAGACCATATCGGTAGCCTCAAGGCGATTGACCCGGATACCGGTGAAATCAAGTGGGAATACAAGAATGACGCGCCGCTTTGGGCGGGTGTCATGACCACAGCGGGTGGCCTTGTGTTCACCGGCACGCCTGAAGGTCGCTTTATCGCCTTTGACGATGAGACCGGTGAGGTTCTTTGGTCCTTCCAGACTGGTTCCGGCATCGTCGGCCAGCCTGTCACCTGGGAGCAGGATGGCGAGCAATATGTCACTGTGATCTCTGGCTGGGGCGGCGCGGTTCCGCTTTGGGGCGGCGAAGTGGCCAAGAAAGTGAACTACCTGAACCAAGGTGGCACACTCTGGACCTTCCGCCTGCCAAAGCAACTGGCTTCGGCTGACTAAGCTTTGACCCTTGAAAATCTAGAACGCCCCTGTGCTGAGCACGGGGGCGTTTTCGTTTCGAGGGGGTGCAAGGCCTGTTGTTTATGGGAATTTTCGCAAGCGTTGCAGCTATCGGAATAGCTGTCCGAATTCCGGGCTTGGATCCTGCACGCCAGCCAGACGCAGCATATGCCAGGCCAACGCTTGGTTGCTGGACAGAACCGGCTTTCCAAGCCTCTCTTCGGCCAATGGGATCACGTCGAGACAGCGCAAATTGGTGCAAGAAACGACCACCGCGTCGCAGGGGGCTTGGGCTGCGGTGGTTTCGATAGCCTCCAGGATCGAGGCCTTGGTGATCCGTGCGACCACTTGGTCATTACCTTCTTCAAAGGAGCCGAATCCGGCGATTTCAAATCCGGCCTCTTCCAGCTTAGCCCGCATTTTGGCGGAAACTTCGGGAATGTAGGGGGTCACAAAGCCGAGTTTCTTGACCCCAAGGTGGCGGCCCGCTGCGATGATGGCCGCCAGGGGATCGGTGACTTGGGCACCGGTGCACACGGTTTGGACCGTTTCTGCCACCCTGTCCGAGCCGATCACGGTAGAGGCCGAGGTGCAGCCAAAGCCAATAGCGTCGAAAGTCAGCGAGGGTGGCAAGAGACGAGCAGAGGCGGGCAAGTCCTGCTCCATCCGGGCGAGTGTATCAGGGCGGATTTCCGGAACCATGGGAATGCGACTGTGATATAGCGCCACCCCGGCACGGTTCATGATCCGCGAAAATTCATGCTCTAGCGTTTCGTCCGTTTCCAGGACAATCACCCCCAGATTGGCCCGCGTTCCAATGCCCGCATCCGTTTGAAAACCGAGTTTCATATGCAGTCCTCAGATGATTGGAAGTTCGGGCGCGGCGCGGGTGCTCAACAGCTCCGCCCCATCTGCGCGAATGACGATGTTTTCTTCATGCACCATGATCCGTCCATCGCCATAGCTCAACGAGGGTTCTAGCGTCAGCACCATGTTCTCGCGGATTTCGGTTGTGTCCCAGGCCGCGTGTGATGGCCATTCGGTCAACTGCATGCCAAGCCCATGGCCCAGCCGACCCACATCGCCGCCTTGATCATCCAACTCGCGGATTACCGATTGCATGGCCTGGAAAAGATCGCGGCAGGTGGCACCGGGGCGGGCGGCCTCGATCCCCGCCTCGGTCGCGCGCCAGAGCACGTCATAGGCCCGGCGCGAGGCGTCATCGGCACTGCCAATGGCCCAGTTCCTATCGAAATCGCAATAATACCCGTCCCAACTGGCTCCTGTATCCAACATTAGGATATCGCCCTTGGTCAGGGCGCGGCGCGTTGGGGGAGAGATCACATCGTGATAACCACCCGTATCGGCACCGCCGACAAGATAGGGCACATCGTCAGCACCTTGTGCCAGCCCTTCGCAACGAAAGGCGCGAAACACATCCGCAAGCGGTTGGCCCACATGAGTAAACTCTGGCACTTTGGCAAAGGTTTGTGAGCCGATGGCACAGATATGCGCGAGTTTTTCGATCTCGGCCGCTGATTTGACCATGCGCAAATCGCGGATGATTGGGGTTGCATCCGTGATCTGTAACCCTTTGAGCCCGAACAACAACCGTTCGTAATCGTCAAGGGGCATGCGCAGGTGAGTCTCATGACCTTTCAGCAATCCGATCACGTCACCGCGCTGAGCGTAGGGCGCAAGTAAGTCAGCTAGCAGGCTGATCCCATCATCCTTGGGCGCGGGTGCGCTCCAGGTGCGAATATCGCTGACCCAGGTCCGGCGCATCAGATCCGCGCCAATCTCGGGGATAATCGCGATGGGTTTACCGCTGGCCGGAAGGAACAGGAACCAGGGGCGCGTTGGGCTTTGCCAGAACAGTGTGTGAAACCCGCTGAAATAGCGCACTTCTGGTTCCGTGGTCAGCAACAGACCCGCTATGCCTGATTGGGCCATTTTGGCCTGGGCGGCAGCGGTTCGGGCTGCAAATTCTTCAACCGGGAAACCGCGAGGGGGCGTCGTCATGCTGGGTTTTCCTTTGTCAGTGAGAGCCGTTCCTTGACCAGCTTGACCCAGAACCTCGCCCCAATCCTCAGCAAGGTATCCATAACGGCGCGCGGCAGGGGGCCTTGTTGCTCTGTGGGGTAAAACGCCCCATCGATACCCACCCTCTTTTTATACCAAAGGTCTATGCGCAAAACGCATCAAGTTTTATCGACCGAGACAGAAAAAATTTCAGGAAAGCCTCTGTTGCCGACCAATTTTTGCAAACGGTTGATGTTGTCAGATCGGAACCGTCAGCCCGGTTTTGGTGCGATCCATCACCACGGATGTCCGAAACCGGCGCACATTCGAGTTTTCAAAGAACAGGCGATGCGTCAGTTCTTCGAAATCCTGCATATCGTGGGCGGTGCAGATCAGAATGAAATCAGCCTCACCGGTCACGTAGTAGCACTGCTGAACCAGAGGCTCGTTCCGCGCACGTTTGCGAAAAAGGTCGAGCTGTTGCAGGGATTCCCGCTCCAACTCCACAAGGACGATAAAGGTCATCTTGTAGTCAAAACGGTTTTGGTCCAGCACGGCGACCTCCTTTTGGATCACCCCATTTTCGCGCAATCGTTTCAGCCGCCTTTGAACTGATGGGACTGAGAGATGACACTCCTGCGCCAGCGCTTCCAAGCCGGTGCGGCAATCGTTTTGCAACACCCTGAGGATCGTGAGATCCGCGTCATCAAGCTCGACAGCCATGTAAATTCTCCGCGTCAAATGTGGCTTTGGCGAAAATATTAGTCGAGGTGTTGGGGGAAATCGAAAAAAAAGAGCGGGAGGAAGTGAAATAATGAGAGGCAGAGAACAAGGGGAACACCACATGACCAACCGCGACAGCCTTAGCTTTGCCCCAGATTTCGCACAGGCTCTCGCCTTTTTCCAAGCGCATGAAGATTACGCGGTGTCACCCTTGGTTGAGATCCCGGGCCCTCATGGGGTGACCGTTTTGGCTAAGGATGAGACGCAGCGCATGGGGCTTGGGGCCTTCAAGGCTTTGGGCGCGCCATACGCGGTGGCGCGGTTGATCGGCAAAGCCTGGCAGGAGCAGACTGGGGAAGCGCCGGCTTTAACCCGGCTCAAAGATCAAGATATTCGCGATTTTGCCGCGACGCATCGGTTTGTCTGCGCAAGCGCGGGCAATCATGGCATGGGTGTTGCCGCTGGCGCGCGGGCAATGGGGGCAAAGGCACGCATTCATCTGGCGGCAACGGTGCCCGACAGCTTTGCGGATCGGTTAAGGGCGCTTGGTGCCGAGGTGGTGCGGTCTGGTGACGTCTATGATGACAGCGTTGCCGCCGCCATCGCTGATGCCGAGAAGACCAGGGCCACGCTGTTGGCCGACGGAACCTGGCCCGGCTACACCGAGATCCCGAAACTGGTGATGGAAGGGTATTGCGTGATCGCAGAAGAGTTGCGCGCGCAGTTCGAGGTCTCTGGCCAGTGGCCAACCCATGTCTATCTTCAGGCCGGAGTTGGCGGTTTGGCCGCTGCCATGGCCCATATGATCCGCCTGAACTGGGCTGAACAGCCCGAGTTGATCATCGTTGAACCCGAAGCCGCTGCCTGTTTGCTTGCAAGTCATAACGCCGGTGAACCCACCCGCGGTGACGGACCCGAGTCCAATATGGGCCGTCTGGATTGCAAGGAGCCGTCGATCGTGGCTTGGGATGTTTTGGAGCGCTGCGATGTGCGTTACGAAACCCTGACCGAGGATGAAGGCCAGGCCGCTGCCGAGGCCATAACGGGATCCGGCATCGCCACCACACCATCCGGAGCGGCAGGTTTTGGAGCCCTATGCATGAGATTGCGCACAGCCGCAGAGGTCAAAGATTTGCGCCCGCTCGTCATCATTTCGGAAGGGCAGGGGTAGGACCTTAAGGTAGGCCGGACTGCCCCCCGGAACTCGGCCCTAAATTGTTACGCTCAAGGTGGGGCTACCCCTTGCGGATGTCCCACGGCCAGTTTCCACCCAATTGTATCAGATATTGGCCAGAACGCTTTTCAGCAGTTTGTCGGCCGCTTGTGTCAGGTTGCGACGGTTGTCACGGATGATGAAGTAGGGCTGAACATTGATTGGTGTGTCGACGTTCAGCGATGTGAGGCGCGCGGCAATGCCAGATGAGGTGAGCAGGGCTTTGACCTCATTTGTTTGCGGTGAAATCGCCTGACTTTCAGCCACCTGAGCCAGCGCGATCAACAGCGAAGAGCTGTTGATCACCCGGCGCGGGGTCGGAACGCCTGCGCTGTGAAAGGCCAGCTCGACCGCTTGACGGATCGGGTTCCCCTCGTCCTGGATCACCCAGGGGTATTCGGCAAGCTCTGCAAAACTCACCTTGTCGCGGGCTGCCAAAGGATGGCTGTCATGGACCAGCAAGGTGACAACTTCGTTGCGTCCCGGATAGAGGTGGAAATCGAGCCGGTCATGGTCTTCGGGCACACGGCCAAGGATAAAGTCATAGCGCGCCTCTTCAAGCCCCCGGAACAGGACCCGTGACGGGGCGACATCGACAGATAGGCGAAAATCCAGATGGTCGTTTTGCACCGCGTTGATGGCAGGCATCAGGCACCCGAGCGCCGGGCCGGTTACCGCGCCAACGCGCACATGCCCCATGACTCCAGAGCGCATGCGCGCCAGTTCATCTTCGATATTCTGCATCTCGGACAGGACCACGCGCGCGTGTCGGACAAAAACCTGTCCCTCGGCAGTTAGTTCCATTCCTGTTGGCTGACGGGTGAACAGCTTGGTTTCAAGGCTGGCCTCGATTTCCGCCAGAATGCGCGAGGCCGCCGGTTGCGACATGCCAGAAATCTGCGCAGCCATTTGCAGCTGCGCGGTTTCGGCGATCTTGATCACCAGCTCCATGTGTTTTGGCTTCACGCGATTGGCTAGGCGCATTGGGGCTCTGACCGTTTCTAGAGTTTCCTTCGCGGCTCTATATCATTTTTGATATGAAAAAGTCTATTCTTTGAGATTTATTATTATACGCTCAGCCGCTAACCCTTCTGCCATGCAGGACAAAGATACCTCGGAGGAGTTCAAGGGGCGCGACCTGCATCAATGGGAGATGAAAATCATGAAACTCAAGACCATTCTTGCCAGCACCGCGCTGGCCTTTTCCGCCGTCGCTGCCATGGCCGATACCGTGGGTATCGCCATGCCGACCCAATCCTCTTCGCGTTGGATTTCCGACGGTAATTCCATGGTGGAGCAATTCAAAGCCGCCGGGTATGACACCATTCTGCAATATGCCGAAGACGATATTCCAAACCAGCTGGCGCAAATCGAGAACATGATCACCAACGGTGTCGATGTTCTGGTCATTGCTGCGATTGACGGCACGACCCTGTCCAACGCGCTGGAAAACGCGCATTTCGCCGGGATCAAGACCATCGCCTATGACCGTCTGATCCGCGACAGCGAATATGTCGACTATTACGCGACCTTCGACAATTTCAAAGTTGGCGTGCAGCAGGCCAGCAGCCTGGTTGACGGGCTCAAGGCGCGGTTTGGTGATGGCCCCTATAATGTGGAACTGTTCGGAGGCTCGCCAGACGACAACAACGCCTATTTCTTCTATGATGGCGCGATGTCCGTGCTGCAGCCGCTGATCGATGCGGGCACTGTGAATATCGTGTCTGGCCAGATGGGCATGGACACAGTGGGCACCTTACGCTGGGATGGCGCGGTGGCGCAGGCGCGCATGGATAACCTGCTATCAGCCCATTACACCGACGCAACCGTGCAAGGCGTTTTGGCCCCTTATGACGGCCTGTCCATCGGCATTATCTCTTCGCTCAAAGGGGTTGGTTACGGCTCTGGCGATCTGCAAATGCCGATCGTGACCGGTCAGGACGCCGAAGTGCGCTCGATCAAATCCATGCTGGCGGATGAGCAATATTCGACCGTGTTCAAGGATACCCGCGAACTGGCCCGTGTGACCGTTGGCATGGTTGATGCCCTTCTCAAAGGTGGCGAGCCAGAGATCAACGACACCTCGACCTATAACAATGGTGTCAAGGTGGTGCCGTCCTACCTGCTGGAACCTGTTTCGGTCGATATGTCCAACTGGGAAGAGATCATCATCGGCTCCGGCTATTACACGATGGACCAGCTCCAGTAATCACGCTGTCCTCTCTGGGATGCGTTGGCGATCCGTCGTCGGCGCATCCCGGCTTAACCCATCCGAACACGTCTTAGGGAGCAAGACCATGTCGGCACTGCTGGAAATGCGTGCAATCACCAAAGAATTCCCCGGTGTAAAAGCGCTGGACCAGGTGAGCCTGTCTGTGGATGAGGGCGAAATCCTCGCGCTTGTTGGCGAAAATGGGGCCGGAAAATCGACCCTGATGAAGGTGTTGTCGGGCGTCTATCCGACCGGCAGCTATGATGGCGAAATCATCTATGACGGGGCCTTGGCGCAATTCTCCGGAATTGCTGACAGCGAGGCCAAGGGCATTATCATCATTCATCAGGAACTGGCCCTGGTTCCGCTTCTGTCGATTGCCGAAAACATCTTTTTGGGCAATGAGCAGGCCAAAGGCGGCGTGATCAACTGGCGCGAAACCGAACAGCGGACGGTTGAACTGCTGCGCAAAGTCGGGCTGAGCGAGCCTCCGGGCACCTTGATTGACAAGATCGGCGTCGGAAAACAACAATTGGTCGAGATCGCCAAGGCGCTGGCCAAAGATGTGCGCCTGCTCATTCTCGACGAACCCACTGCTGCCCTGTCCGAGGCCGATAGCCAGGCCCTGTTGGACCTGATGCTCGAGCTTAAGGCGCAGGGGGTCACACAGATCATCATCAGCCATAAATTGAACGAAGTACGTCAGGTGGCCGACAAGATCACTGTGATCCGGGATGGGACCTCGGTCAGTGCCATGGATGCCCGCACCGAAACCATCACCGAAGACAAGATTGTGCGTGATATGGTCGGGCGAGACATGGCCGCCCGCTATCCGGCACGTGACCGCCGCGCTGGTGAGAAAATCCTTGATGTCAAAAACTGGAACGTGTTCCACCCGCTGCACGCTGATCGTCAGGTCATTCACGACGTGAACCTGACAGTAAACGCGGGCGAAGTTGTTGGGATTGCGGGGCTTATGGGCGCGGGGCGCACCGAGCTCGCCATGAGCCTGTTTGGGCAATCCTATGGGCAGAAGATTTCTGGCGATGTGCTGATGCATGGGCAGTCCGTTGATGTCAGCACCGTGTCCAAGGCCGTGGCCTCGGGGCTGGCTTATGTCACAGAAGACCGCAAAGAGTTGGGTTTGATCCTGGATGAAACCATCCAGCGCAACATCACCCTGTCGAACCTGCCCGAGGTGGCCAATGGCCAGATCCTGCAAGAGACCAAGGAAACCCGCGTCGCAGAAAGCTATCGCGATGCGCTCAACATTCGCACGCCGGGGGTGTTTCAGCGTGTGGTCAACCTGTCAGGTGGCAACCAGCAAAAGGTTGTCCTGTCCAAATGGCTCTTTGCAAAACCCGAGCTGCTGATCCTCGATGAACCCACCCGGGGCATCGATGTCGGGGCCAAATTTGAAATCTACGGGATTATCAACGACCTGTCCGCACAAGGCAAAGGCGTGTTGATGATCTCTTCGGAAATGCCCGAACTCTTGGGCATGTGTGACCGCATTTACGTGATGAACGAAGGCGCATTTGTCGGCGAACTGACGGCCGAAGAGGCCAGTCAGGAAGCCATCATGTCGCTGATCGTGACGGACTGAGGGAGGCCGGCATGACAACAACCACAGAAAACAGCCCCAATGAGCAAAAAGCTGGCATCGGCGAATACTTGGTCCGCCATTTGCGCGAATATGGTCTGCTCTTTGCCTTGATCGCGATCATGGCCTTTTTCCAGATCGCCACGAATGGCACGCTGCTCAAGCCGGTCAATGTGACCAACCTTTTGTTGCAGAACAGCTATATCGTCATCATGGCGCTGGGGATGCTGATCGTGATCGTGGCCGGGCATATCGACCTGTCTGTCGGCTCGGTCATGGGATTTGTTGGTGCTTTGGCGGCGGTGATGATCGTCGAACTGGACCAGCCAACATGGATCACAATCGCAACCTGTATCGCGGCGGGGGCCTTGATCGGGGCGGCGCAGGGCTATTGGGTCGCCTATTGGGGGATTCCCTCCTTTATCGTGACGCTGGCCGGGATGTTGGTGTTTCGCGGGGCCTCTCTTTGGCTGCTCGAAGGGCAATCGCTGGGGCCATTTCCGCGCGAATTCCAGATGATGGCCAATGGGTTTGTGCCGGATATCTTTCCCGCCGGGTTCGGTGAATCCGTCGCCAAGCTGTTGGGCGAACGCCGGGTCAATATGCTGGCGCTTGTGACCGGGGTTTCCGCGGCCTGCGCGATCTTTTGGCTCGAGCTGAAGAAACGCGCACAAAACCGGGTCTATGGCATGGACACCGAACCGACCGCGTTTTTCTGGGCTCGTGTTGGCATCATCTCCTTTGCCCTGGTGTTCATCCTGTTCAAACTCTCCACTTTTCGTGGCCTGCCGAATGTGCTGATCACCATGGGTGTTCTGACCATCCTCTACGCGTTCTTTACCGAACGCACCGTAACCGGGCGGCGTATTTATGCGCTGGGTGGCAATATCAAGGCCGCCAAACTGTCCGGTGTGAAAACCGCGCGCCTGACCTTTTTGGCTTTCGTCAATATGGGGGTTCTGGCGGCCATCGCCGGGATGGTCTTTGCCGCCCGCCTGAATTCGGCAACGCCCAAGGCCGGGTTTGCGCTGGAGCTCGACGTGATTGCGGCGGTCTTTATCGGTGGCGCGTCCATGTCGGGCGGCGTTGGCAAGATCGTCGGCGCGGTGGTCGGTGCCTTTCTGATGGGGGTGTTGAACAACGGCATGTCGATCCTTGGCATCGGCATCGACTATCAGCAGATGATCAAAGGGCTCGTCTTGCTCGCTGCTGTCATCTTTGACGTCTACAACAAGCAAAAGAGCTAAGCAGATGGCATTTGTTCCCAAAACATGGCCCCGCCGCCTGCGTTCAGCCGAATGGTATTGCGGTTCGACCAAAGACGCGATCTATCATCGTGGCTGGCTCAAGAACCAAGGCTATCCAGACGATCTGTTTGATGGCCGCCCGGTGATCGGTATCCTGAATACCTGGTCCGAACTGACCCCCTGTAACGGCCATCTGCGCGAGCTCAGCGAAAAGGTCAAAGCCGGAATTTGGGAGGCCGGGGGCTTTCCCCTTGAAGTGCCTGTTTTCTCGGCCAGCGAGAACACGTTTCGCCCAACGGCTATGATGTTTCGCAACCTCGCCGCCATGAGCATCGAGGAACAGATCCGAGGCCAGCCTATGGATGGCTGCGTGCTGATGGTCGGCTGTGACAAGACCACACCAAGCCTGCTGATGGCCGCGGCCTCGGTTGATTTGCCCTCTATTGTGGTCACCGGTGGCCCCATGCTGAACGGCTGGTTTCAGGGGGAACGTGTTGGGGCCGGCACGCATCTGTGGCGCTTTTCCGAAGCCGTCAAGGCCGGTGAGATGTCGCAAGAAACCTTTCGCGAGGCCGAAAGCGCCGTCACCCGGTCAAGCGGCACCTGCAACACGATGGGCACCGCCTCCTCGATGGCGTCGATGACCGAAGCCTTGGGCATGGCGCTGTCCGGTAATGCGGCTATTCCAGCGGTCGATAGCCGCCGCCGCGTCATGGCGCAGATGAGCGGCCGCCGTATTGTGCAGATGGTAAAGGACGATCTGAAACCCTCTGACATTCTGACAAAAGACGCCTTTGAAAACGCCGTGCGCGTCAACGGAGCTGTCGGTGGGTCCACAAATGCCGTCGTTCATCTGCTGGCCATTGCCGGGCGCATCGGGGTGGATTTCACCCTGGATGACTGGGACCGCTGCGGTCGGGATGTGCCGACCATTGTGAACCTACAGCCATCGGGGGAATACCTGATGGAAGAGTTCTATTACGCCGGTGGCTTGCCGGTTGTTCTGCGCCAAATGGGCGAGGCAGACCTTTTGCACAAAGACACGCTGACCGTGTCCGGAGATGATATCTGGTCCGAGGTCAAAGAGGCGCGCAACTGGAACGAAGATGTCATTCGCCCCTTTGATCAAGCTCTGACACCGCAAGGGGGCATGGCTGTGCTCAAGGGCAATCTTGCCCCGAAGGGCGCGGTGATCAAACCTTCTGCAGCCTCGGAACACCTGATGCGCCATCGCGGGCGGGCGGTCGTCTTTGAGGATATCGACGATTACAAGGCCCGCATCGAAGATGAGGCGCTGGATGTGGATGAAACCTGCATTCTCGTGCTCAAGAATTGCGGCCCCAAAGGCTATCCCGGCATGGCCGAGGTTGGCAATATGGGCCTGCCACCCAAGGTTCTGAAAAAGGGCATCACCGATATGATCCGCATCTCTGATGCGCGCATGTCCGGCACGGCCTATGGAACCGTCATCTTGCACACCTCCCCCGAAGCCGCCGCAGGCGGGCCGCTGGCCGTGGTGCGGTCGGGTGACATGATCGACGTGGACGTGCCCGCCCGCCGATTGCATCTGGATATTTCCGAGGCCGAATTGGCGGACCGGCTGGCCCAGTGGCAACCCAGCCATGAGGTGCCCACATCCGGCTATGCCTGGCTGCATCAAGCCCATGTCCAAGGCGCGGATACCGGGGCTGATCTCGACTTTCTCAAAGGCTGCCGAGGCAGTGCCGTTGGAAAGGACAGCCATTGATGGATCTCGCACTTGTCGGCATTGGAAAGATCGCGCGCGACCAGCACGTGCCCTCTCTTGACGCCTCCCCGGATTGGAAACTTGCGGCAACGATTTCACGCCATGGCAGCGTCGATGGCGTCGAACAGTTCACCAGTTTCGAACAGTTCCTCGACGCGCGTCAGGATATTCGCGTCGTATCGCTTTGCCTGCCGCCGGTGCCGCGGTTTGACTATGCGGTACAGGCGATTGCCACCGGGCGGCATGTGATGCTGGAAAAGCCCCCCGGGGCCAGTGTCGCGGAATGTCAGAAATTGCTGGCCATGGCCCGTGCTCAGGGCGTGGCACTGTATGCGACCTGGCACTCGCGCGAGGCGGCGATGGTCGATGCGGCGCGCGATTGGCTTGCCGGGCAAAAGTTGCGCAAACTGACCGTCACCTGGCAGGAAGACGTGCGCCGCTGGCATCCCGGCCAGGACTGGATTTGGGAACCGGGCGGATTGGGGGTTTTTGACCCGGGTATCAACGCTCTCTCGATTGTGACCAAGTTACTCCCGGATGCGCTGCATCTGAGCGCCGCAGAATTGATCACCCCGGAAAACCGCCAATGCCCGATTGCCGCCAAGCTGCGCTTTGCCCATCCCCATGGCGCGGATATTCGTGCGGATTTTGACTGGCGCAAAGAGGGCGACCAGATCTGGCGCATCGAAGCGGAAACCGACAGCGGCAGGATGACCCTGGACGCGGGCGGCGCACAGCTCAGTATCAATGGCGTTCCCCAACAATCAGACAGTGCAGCCCTGAGCGGGGAATACCCCCGCCTTTACGCGCGTTTTGCCGAACTTGTGGCCTCGGGCAGTTGCGATGTCGACCTCGCGCCGCTCCGGCATGTGGCGGATGCCTTTATGATCGGTCGCCGCGAGATCACCGCGCCATTTCACGAATAGGACAGAGCAGATGAAATCTCCACTCACCGGCATTCTGCCAGTAGCCCCAACCCCCTTTCTGGACGACGGCCAGGTTGACGAAGACGGCATGCGCCGGGTTCTGGATTGCATGATTGATCAGGGCGTCGATGCAATCTGCATTCTGGCCAATTATTCCGAACAGTTTGTTCTGTCGGACGAAGAACGCGCACGCCTGATGCGGATCTGCCTTGACCATGTCGCAGGGCGCGTGCCGGTCATTGTGACGGTCAGCCATTTCTACACTGGCATCGTCGTCGAACGCGCCAAGGCTGCGCAGTCGCTGGGTGCATCCATGGTCATGATGATGCCTCCTTATCACGGTGTTGGCTTGGTGCCGGCAGAGGCCGGTATCTTTGAACATTTCCAAGCGGTTTCGGACGCGATCGACATTCCGATCATGGTGCAGGACGCCCCGCTGTCGGGCTGCCAGCTCTCGGTGCCGCTCTTGGTGCGCATGGCAAAAGAGCTGGAACAAGTGCGCTACTTCAAGATGGAAATGCCCTTTGCCGCGGATAAGATCGCCACGCTGATTGACCAAGGTGGCAGCGCCATCGAAGGCCCCTTTGATGGCGAAGAAGCCGCCACATTGCTGGCTGATCTGGATGCGGGTTGCACCGGGACAATGACCTCGGGCCTGCAATGCGAACATATCGGCAAGATCATCCGCAGCTATTTGGCCGGTGACAAAGAGGCCGCGCTGGCGCAATGGACGGCCTGCCTGCCACTGATCAATCACGAAAACCGCCAATGCGGCTTGCGCGCCTGCAAGACGGTGATGAAAGCCGGGGGCGTCATCAAGAGCGACCACGTGCGTCACCCGTTGAAACCCATGACACCGCGCACCCGCGACCGACTGCTGCAATTGGCCACAGATATGGACCTCATCGCGCTGCGCTGGGGCAAGTAGGAATAGATCACCATGATTATGAACGACAAAAACCTGATTGCCGGGCAATGGGTACCGGGGGATCAGACCTTTGCCTCCGATGCAGGCGACTTTCACGATGGCACCCCGGATATGGTGGCCAAGGCCTGCGAGGCGGCGGAAGACGCGTTTTGGACCTATGGGGCCAGCAGCGCAGAGAACCGCGCCGCTTTCCTGAATGCCATCGCGGATGAAATCGAAAACCGCGCCGAGGATATTACCGAGGTTGGCAGCCTCGAAACCGGCTTGCCCGCCGCCCGATTAGAGGGCGAGCGCGGGCGCACGACCGGGCAATTGCGCCTCTTTGCGTCTCATATCCTCAAGGACGATTACCCCGAAACCCGCCATGATCCGGCCTTGCCTGATCGTGCCCCATTGCCGCGCCCGGATCTTACGCTGATCCATAAGCCCATCGGCCCCGTGGCGATCTTTGGGGCATCCAATTTTCCTTTGGCCTTTTCGGTTGCGGGGGGCGATACGGCCGCTGCTCTGGCCGCCGGGTGCCCGGTGGTCGTCAAAGCGCATCCGGCCCATCCGGGAACCTGTGCCATTATCGCCGAGGCGATCCTGGCCGCGATTACCTCAACCGGCCAGCCTGCCGGGACCTTCAGCATGATCCATGGCAGCGGTGCCGAGGTGGGCTCGGCGCTGGTCCAGCACCCGCTGATCCAGGCCGTTGGCTTTACCGGGTCTCACAAGGTGGGGCGGATCCTCTTTGATCTCTGCGCGGCGCGTCCGGTGCCGATCCCGTTCTTTGGCGAGTTGGGGGCGGTCAATCCGATCTTTGTCTTGCCCAATGCCTTGGCAAATCGCGGTGAAACTATTGCCGAAGGCTGGGCAGCGTCGTTGACCTTGGGGGCGGGGCAATTCTGCACCAATCCCGGCGTCCTCTTTGTTCCAGGTGGCGCGGCTGGCGATGCCTTTGTCGCCAGTGCCAAGGCGGCACTGGAACAAATCGCACCGCAAACCATGCTGACCCAGGGTATTGCCCAGGCCTGCCGCGCAGGTGTTGCGGCGACATCTGACGTGCCCGGCGTGCAAACGCATCTTTCGCCCCAATCGCAACAACGCGACGGCGTCGCGTCTCTGTTGGAAACCGATTTGCAAACTTGGATCGCCAACCCAATTCTGGCCGAAGAAGTCTTTGGCCCGCATGGGATCATTGTGCGCACCGGAACTGACACTGACATGGTGGCTGCGGCGCATGCGCTTCAGGGGCAGTTGACCGTGACCTTGCAAATGGATGAGGGTGACGCGGCCCTTGCCAAACAACTGCTGCCCATTGCCGAGCGCAAGGCAGGTCGGGTGCTGGCCAATGGGTTTCCAACCGGCGTCGAAGTCGCGGACGCCATGGTGCATGGCGGGCCTTACCCGGCCTCATCCAATTTCGGCGCAACCAGTGTTGGCGCGCTGGCAATCCGTCGCTTTTTGCGGCCTGTCTGCTACCAGAACATGCAGCATCTTTTGTAAATGCGCGAGGCGGCCCTTTTGCCGTGATGCAAAGGGCCGCCCGCCCGTCTAACGTTCACCCGCGTCCGCGATAGGGCGGCACGCCCTGATCCGGAATCCACACCGCTTCGGGCATCGGGCCGGTTTGCCAAAACACGTCAATCGGGATGCCCCCGCGCGGATACCAATAGCCGCCAATTCGCAGCCATTGCGGGTCCAGAAACTCTGCCAGACGGCGGCCAATCGAGACGGTGCAATCCTCGTGAAAGGCTCCGTGATTGCGGAACGACCCCAAAAACAGCTTGAGCGATTTGCTTTCAACCAGCCAATCGCCGGGCACGTAGTCAATGACCAGATGGGCAAAATCAGGCTGCCCGGTCATCGGACAAAGCGAGGTGAATTCGGGCGCGACAAAACGCACGTTATAGGCCGTGTCAGCCTGCGGGTTTTGCACCCGTTCCAACTCGGCCTGGGACGGGTCGGACGGCAGGATCGTGTCGCCGCCCAATTGTTTCAGATTGCTGTAAATCGAGTCTGTCATGGTGATACTCCTGTCATCAGACACCACGTTTGTTGCCCCAAAGCAAAACATGCAGCTGCGGAAGAATGCGCGGGGTGAACCAGCCATCACTGGTCACTTTTTCCACCAGCCAAAGCATACGATCCAAGCTGTCCTGCGTCTTGATGGGAAGGTCCGGATCGACATCCGGATTGCCCGGTTGCAGGTAGAGCGGCAGATCCGGATAGCGACCGGCAGCAGCGCGCGCCCAGTCATAATCGTTGGCGTCAAAGATCACGATCTTCATCACCACCTGAGTTTTGGCCCCCGTCGCAGCGATGCAGTCTTCGAAATCGGCCCAATCCACGGTCTCACCGCTAGAGGGCGGTTTTGGGCTGAGCACCAAGGTCTCAAGCGCGCCGAACCATGGTTTGGCAATCGAGCCCTGGGTCTCGCATGCAAAGCGATACCCCTTGGATTGGCCCAATGCCATGACTTGGGTGAAATCCTGAATAGCCGGGTTGCCACCAGACAGGGACACGGTCAAAGGCGTGCCACCCGACAGGCGTTCAACCTCGTCCCAAACTGCCTCTGCGGACATGGGGTGCCAGTCGTGGCGATGCGCGCTGTCGACTGCATGCAGGCTGTCACACCAGGAGCAGCGATAATCACAGCCCCCGGTGCGGACAAAAACGGTGGGTTCCCCAATCAAGGCCCCTTCACCCTGAATGGTGGGGCCAAAAATCTCGGCGATGCGCAGGGTCATGCCGCGGATTTGGGGCGGTATTCGGCCCATGTCTTGGGGGTTTCCGACACCCGCACCGCCGAGGTCTGCGGCCAGCGCGCCTTGCACCAGGTATAGAAATGAAAGGCGACATTTTCCGTCGTGGGCGGGATGTCCATCACATCATTCAGATGCCGGTGGTCAAAGGCGTCATCAATGTAATCCTTGAACGCGCTCAACTCGTGGAAATCAATGATAAAGCCGGTCTCATCCAGGGTTTCGCTCTCAAGCTCGAGGTAGACAATGTAGTTATGCCCATGCAGCCCGGCGCATTTATGCCCCAGAGGCAAGGTTTCGAGACTATGCGAGGCGCAAAAGTGGAACTCTTTGCAGATGCGAAACATTACGCGGTCTCCTGATGGCTGTCAGTCCCGGTGGCGGTGCCAGTCGCGGCGCGCCAGAAATCAGGATCTTCGTATTGGGTGGGGTCGGTGATGCCCGCCAGGTGAAAGGCTTCGCGCCGTTCCACACAGGTGCCGCATCGCCCGCAATGATGCGTGCCGCCTTTGTAACAGGACCAAGTATCGGCAAAGGGCGTGTTTGCGGCGACCCCTTCGGTGACGATATCGGCCTTGGTTTTATGGACGAACGGCGTCACCAGCGACACGTCGGCATAGCCATCCAAAGCCGCGCACTGCATGGTGTCGAACGCCTCGGTAAAGGCGGGGCGGCAATCGGGATAGATAAAGTGATCCCCCCCGTGAACCGCTGTGGCAACGCCCGTATCACCCTTGGCGGCGGCGATGCCATAGGCAATGCTCAACATGATGGCATTGCGGTTTGGCACGACGGTAACTTTCATCGTGTCTTCGGCATAGTGGCCGTCGGGCACATCAATATCGTCCGTCAGGGCAGACCCGGTCAGGGACGCCCCGATCGAACGGATATCAACGATATGATGGGGAACATGCAGACGCCGCGCCGCCGCGGCTGCAAATTCGACTTCTTTCTTGTGACGCTGGTCATAGTCGAAGGAAACCAGGCGGCTCAGCTCACCTTGGGCGGCGATGATATGGGCAAGCGACACGGAGTCGAGCCCACCTGAGCAGATGACGAGTGTTTTCATTTTGAACCCTTGTTTTGATAACCGGGTAGGCTGCGACCGGTGGCGTGCGCCTAATGGTTATGGGCAAAAGGGTCAAGACGAGAGTTTGCGTTGATTGGACGCGATGGATCAGCCATGGCTACACGTCCCGCAGCCTCGCCGGGCTTTGTCAGGAAGATTTCTAGCAGAGGCTGGAGTACCTTTCGCCGATTGGTGCAGGAACAGGCCCGCCATATGCTGCCAGGCTTTCGCTCTCAGGCCAAACGAGACTTACTTGCCAATTCAGAAGAATTAGACTTTGACGTCATACAAGATGATTTGGTGCTTGAACACATTCTCCTGGATCGTGATATTTTCGCTTGATCGATTGCGATGACGGCGTTTTCGGTTATCGTCTCTTTGACATCGCCACAGCTTTGATAATGAGTGTTCGCGAACCCGGAGACGACCAATAGATTTCAAAATTCTCTATCTATTCAAAATATTAAGATGCGTAACCTATGCGGGTTGGTTTGTGCCCAAGCGCGATAAAGATGAGGTGCTTGTCAGCAATCAACGCTTTACTTTGGCTGCACAACAGCTTTGTTTCGCATAAATAGCTGAGCCGCATTACACCAAGGCACATGTTAGATTGTTTCAGTTGTCACCTGACTGTGACGTCGCCTAGTGCGGCGTGTTGGTTCTATAGTTATCAGGTGTTCAATACAGTTTTGAGCAAATTTTTTGGCCTGTACATGTCCATTTTTTCAAGCGATTTTTCTGAGAAGTTTGGGGTGACGTAATGAAGAGATTAGTTGGCTCCATTGTCCAAATAACCATAAAAATTGGGCGAATTTATGGGATCTGCACTCATGACCTGGGTAGGGATGGGCAAATATTGATGATGTTCCGGCCAGTGTTTCCTGACGATCTGCCACACCCGGAAAGGATGCTTTTCGGTGAACCCGTGCGAACATGGATTAGGTTCCCGTTGCGCCATGCGACGAAGCAGCCGGACATCAAAATCGTCGGTGCTGTCGAGTTGAAAGAGGGGGGACCGATCTTCCGACCTTTCGGTCTCCCGGTCTTTCTGCACCAGGAGAGCGGGCCTCGGGCTGGTGGTTGGTTACTGGCGAGAAGCAGGAATGGGTGGACGCGCTATCTCTGGAGATGGCCCTTTTGCCGGAAGACGGCTTTCCGGGGCTGCCCCTCCCCCAAGATTGGTACGAAAGAGATGTCCTGCCGACGTCGCCTGAAAGGCTATTGCTTGGCCCGATTGATTTCACACTCTCCGAACTGAAAGAGTTTTGCTTGACTGAAAAAGGTATGCCGAAATACTGGCCATGTTGAGGGGCGCGCTGGTTTAGCGGGATGCCATTTGTCTCCTCACAAGTGCGAAACATAAGAGTGCACCCGGCCGACGTCGTACCAGAGCGAAGCGAGAAATCTCGCCTAACCTTTTTCTGCGTCGTTAGAAAGCGGGGTAGAAGTGCCGAAAAGCTCGTCCAAGGCTTTTGGGATCCCAAGCCCCTAATTACCGTGAGTGAGTTTCTGGGCTGAAAACGTTCATAGTGGATTGGCGTTGGGCTGCCCTTAAGTGACGATGCAAACCTGTTCAGTCAAATTTGTGTCTTGTCATCGCCGATTCTGCAAACTGCATGGTTTTTTGCTTTTAATGGTGTGAACATCAACCTGGATCCTCCAATATTGAACACGAGAACAGAAATTTCAGTGGTATTTTTCTGTGCTCCCCCCTGAGATTTGAGGGGGGAAAGTTAAATATATCAGGGTGATAGGTTGTGGGTGGTCGATAAGGTGCGTGTTCATTAAAACATTTCTTGCACACGTGTACAAAAAATGTTTTGAATATTGCGTACTTGCTGAATTGGAGGTCGCGGTGCTGATGGAAGAGGGTGTTCTGGCGCGAGAAGTCTTGCTTAGGCAGGTCTTGTTGTCTGCCGGTCAGATCGTACGTGAAGGGTTTTTGCGGCGGGATGCGAATACATATTCGCTTAAGGGGCCGCAGGATTATCTGACCGAAACCGATGCGGCGTCCGAGTTGCACATTCGGCAAGCGATCTTGTCCCAGTTTTCCGAAGACAGTGTTTTTGGTGAAGAGGAGGGCGGTGAAGTTTCGGCGCAGACCTGGGTGGTCGATCCTATTGACGGAACCGCAAATTTTGCGCGGGGCCTGCCGCACTTTTGTATTTCCATCGGGTTTGTCGTCGATCGCAATCCGATACTCGGCGGCATCTACAGCCCGATCACAAACGAACTTTACTATGCACGACGCGGGCACGGCGCGAGCCTTAACGGTAAGGCGATTTCAGTGTCTGGGGCAGACCTGCCGGAAAGTGCGACCGTCGAAATGGGTTGGTCAACGCGTGTGTCGACCGAGACCTACCTGGAGTCCATGGAGGGGCTGCTGAACTCCGGATTGAATGTGCGTCGCTGCGGGTCTGGAGCTTTGGCCTTGGCGCATGTCGCGGATGGTCGTTCGGATGGCTATTGCGAGCTGCACATGAATTCGTGGGATTGCATTCCCGGATTGCTAATCGTGTCCGAAGCGGGCGGTGAGGTCTGTGAATATTTGCAGACAGGCGACCTGCGCGAGGGCGGGCGTATTTTGGCCGCGACACCAAAAATTGCGCCGACGATGAGCCGGTTGCTCTCCACGCGCCTTTTGCCGCGCACGCAAGTGCCCGAGACAGCCTAAAGCCGCCGATAAACAAAAACAGCTGTGCGGAGGAGGAGACATGGCGCTGACAGAGGGAAATATCACAGGCATCCGATCCGGGCGTCTACGTCGTCTCGGGGGCGCGCTTATGTCTCCGGAACGTGTGATTGCGATCATTATGGCCATCGGGCTAGCGTTTCTGGTCTTGGTGCCGCTGCTCGAGCTTTTGCGGGAAACGCTGACCGTACAGCCCTATGACAAGGCTTATTTGCCGAACGCCACCGAAGGCGACCTGACCACGTTTCATTACGAGCGCGTGTTTTCCGGGCGCATGTCGGCGGCGCTGTTTTACAAGCCGTTTATTCATTCATTGATCACCGCGACAGGTGCCACGGTCTTTTGTCTGGTGCTGGGGGCTTCCTTGGCTTGGGTCGTCGTACGCACCAATGTGCCGTTCCGTGAAGCGGTGAACACCATGATTGTTGTGCCCTACATGCTGCCATCCTGGGTGATGGCGCTGGCTTGGCTGACTTTTTTCAAGAATGATCGTCTGGGCGGGTCTTCGGGGGTGTTTGTCTATCTCTTTGGTGTTCAGCCGCCCGACTGGCTGGCATTCGGAGCTTTGCCGATCATTATTTGCCTGGCCTTTCACTACTATGTCTATGCCTATCTGATCCTATCCGGTGCCCTGTCCACCGTGGACAGCCAGCTAGAGGAAGCAGGCGCCATTGCCGGGCTGTCACGGCTGCGTCAATTCCTGTCGATCACGGCCCCCTTGGTTCTGCCTGCTCTTGGTTCGGCCATTGTGATGACCTTCATTCGCGTTGTCGGATCGTTTGGCACGCCAGCGGTTCTGGGTATGCCAGTTCGTTATTTCACCTTGCCGACCCAGATTTACGCAGCGATTGGGTCACGAAACGTGGGCGATGGGTATTTGCTTGCCCTGGTTCTGGTGCTGATGGCGATCCTGTTTATCTGGATCAATCAGCGGATGATCGGCGTGCGCAAAAGCTTTGTGACCATGTCCGGTAAGGGTGTGCGCACCAAGACGATCGATTTGGGGCCTGCACGCTGGCTTGTGCTGGGGCTGGTTGTCTTGCTTCTCGCCTTTACGGTGATCTTGCCCATTGGTTTGCTGTTGCTGGAATCGCTGTCCAAAACCGCAGGCAATTACGATCTGTCCAACCTGACACTGCACTATTGGATCGGTGAACGTGGTGATGTCGACGCGATCCATCCGGGCGTGTTGCATAACCCGCTTATCCTTGGCGCGGCCTGGAACTCCATTCGGTTGGCGTTCTCTGTGGCGATCCTGACCGGCGTATTGGGGTTCCTGCTTGGATATGTGGTGGTGCGCACGCGAGGGACTTTTGCGTCCAAATCGCTCGAGATGTCGGCCTTTTTGCCCTACATCTTTCCATCCGTGGCCTTTGGCGCGATCTATATCGGGATGTTCTCGCGCCCCATTGGTCCGTTTCCGGCGCTCTATGGCACGTTCTTCTTGCTGGTCTTGATCTCAAGCGTAAAGAATTTGCCCTATACCTCGCGGACCGGCATTGCGGCCTTGCTGCAAATTGACAAATCACTGGAAGAGGCCGCACGGACCCAAGGCATTGGATGGTTTGCTCGGGTGCGCCGGATCATCATTCCGCTCGCCTCGTCGGGCCTCGTGTCCGGCATGTTGCTGAGCTTTATCGGGACGATGCGCGAGCTGTCATTGATCATCTTGCTTGTGACCCCGTCAACCGCGGTCTTGGCCTCGGTGATCTACACCTATCAGACCGATGATGTGCCCCAGCTTATCGGAGCCGCGACGCTGCTGCTGGTGCTTCTGGTGATCACGTTCAACATCCTGTTCCGACTGTGTTTCAAAAACGCAAAGCTTGGCTTTGCCTGACCTGAAATGACCCTTGTGGGGACCAAAACGATACCAAAGAGGAGGAGAAATATGCGTATCAAATCAGCGATCTTAGCAGGAGCTCTGGCGCTAACGCCCATGGCGGCGTTCTCAGAGGAAACGGCGGAAATGAGCTTTGATCAATGGCTTCAATGGGCCCAGCTCGGAGAGCATCAGCCCGCTGCCGAGGATTGGGAACAGATCATTGCAGCTGCCAAGGAGGAAGGCAGCTTGACGGTCTATGCATCCTCATCCTCGATCAGCAAAGTCGCCGAAGATTTCATGAAAATCTATCCTGAGATCCAGGTGAATGCCTTTGATCTTGGCTCGGAAAAGACCATCGAGAAATTGGTGCGGGAACATCAGGCCGAGCTGTACAATGTGGACGTCGTGACCACGGGTGGTGCTGCGCAAATGATTTATGAGATGCTGCCAGCCGAGCGCATCGTCAACTATGTGCCGCGCTACCTAGAGGACAATATTCCAACCGATCTGCAGTCACCGCTTTTGACCCAAATGGTGGAGGCCACGGTTCTGTTCTACAATACCGAAGCCTACCCGGATGGTCCGCCGATCAGCAATATTTGGGAGCTTACAGAACCCGAATGGACCAAACGCGTGGGCATGAAAAGCCCGCTGGGTTCGCTGACCACACTGGCGCTGATTGCCAATCTTGTGGAACATGGCCCAGCCTTTGAAGAGGCGTATGAGGCTTATGCGGGCAAGCCGCTGGAATTCTCCGATGGCATCGACAATGGCGCTTATGAGTTCTTTCATCGCTTGATCCAGAATGATCTGGTGATCTTTAGCTCCGGGTCGAAATTGGCTGCCGCATCTGGATTGCCAGGACAGGAAAGGCCACAGATCAGTTTCTCGTCGATGCATTATATCAACAAGAACAAGTCTGACGGGTACCAGAACGCGATCCTTTATGATCTCGAACCGGCCGGCGTCTATGCCTATTCCACCTATACCTCGATTGCGGGACGTGCCCCCAAACCGAATGCGGCCAAGCTTTTTGTTGCGTTTCAATTGGGGTCGGACAACCTGACACCCGACACCAAAATCGCGGCCCCATTCCGCGAGGGTGAGAGCTTGGAGCTGCTGCATGGCATGGGGGCATATTACAAGGTGGGAACGTTCTCCCCAAGGAATGATGTGCCAATCCCAGAAGGTGCCGATCAGTGGCCAAGCGTCAAAAAGCTGTGGGGCAGCCCAGAGTTTCAGCGCGACAATGTCGCCTTGGTCGCTGATTTCTGGGTCTATGAGACCAGCCAATAATAACCGCGTCTAAGCCAAAGATCCGCGCGGGACACCGCGCGGACCGACCGAAATACTCAATGAAACGGTGCGCTTGAGGGAGAAAAAGATGAGCGAAGTAAGCCTGACAGGCATCACCAAACATTACGGCGAATTCCTCGCTTTGCCCGAAATGAATCTGACGATCGAAAAGGGTCAGTTCGTCACGCTATTAGGGCCATCGGGGTGCGGCAAGACCACGACGTTGAGGATTATTGCCGGGCTGGAAACGCCGACGCGAGGCGAGCTAGTCTTGGGGGGGCGTACGATGTTTTCGGATGTCTCTCATGAGAATGTTCCACCCGAAAAGCGCGGTCTTGGATTCATCTTCCAGAGTTACGCCCTATGGCCAAACATGAAGGTCGAACGCAATATTACGCTTGCCCTGCGCCAGGCCAAAATGCCGGCGGCTGAGATCGAGGCGCGTTTGGAAGCCGCCTTGGAAAAAGTGCAGCTCAAAGGGCTCGAAGACCGGTTCCCCTCCGAACTGTCTGGGGGGCAGCAGCAACGTGTGGCCGTGGGGCGATTGATTGCAGCGCGCAACGAAATCCTGCTCATGGACGAGCCGCTGTCCAATCTTGACGCGGTGCTGCGCACGGAAATGCGCGCCGAGCTGAAGCGCTTGTCGCGTGAGCTGGGGGCAACGACTGTTTATGTGACCCATGATCAGGTCGAAGCTTTGACAATGTCCGACCTTATCGTGGTCATGAATGAGGGGCGGATCCAACAAGCGGGCACGCCCTATGAGATCTATCATCACCCTGCCAATCTGTTTGTTGCCGAGTTTATTGGCGACCCAAAGGTTAACTTGTTTGACGCCGAGCTTGTCGTGTCCACGACAGGCGCGCGCATCAAAGGCGCGGGCGTTGATTTTCATCTGACGCAGCCAGTGCAGCATTCTGGCGGAGCGGTAAAAGTGGCTGTGCGCCCGGAACACCTATGCATTCACACAGACCCCAAAGAGGGGGCCATTGAGGCCAAGATCGACGTTGTGCAACCAACGGGATCACAAACGATTGTTAGCTTGGATATGCCTTCTCAGCGCGTGACTGCTTTGGTTGCGCAATTCCGTGAAAGCTGGCCACAAGAGCAGGTCTGGATCGACTTTGACCCAGCGGATGCCATGATATTCGACGCCAAAAGCGGGGTTAATATTGTTGAAAACGGCCAGACCGCCACACAAGTTGCGGCGGAGTGAATGATGCACAACCTTGCTTTGAAATCACCGGTGTTTGACCGCCCCGCCATGAGCCTTATTGCCAAAGGGATCGGCCCGCATTCTGCGGATCTGTATATCGGCGGCATGGAGGCGGCGAGAGACATCAAGATGCTGCGTGAGCGCGGTGTCGGGATCGTTGTGAATTGCGCCGTGAACCTAGATATCAATCTGGTCGAGCAAGAGATTTTGCCTGAAGGGGGCGGAAAAGCCTCGGCGGGATATGGGCCGTTGCGCTACTATAAATTTGGCATGATCGATGGTTATGGCAACCCGGCGGCAATGATGCTGTCTGGCTATCTTCTTTTGCGCGGCGCGATTCATCAAAACATGCCCAAACGTGAAACCTATCCCTTTTCGGACGGTGGAAATATCCTGGTGAATTGTCGTGCGGGTCGCAGTCGATCAACAGCCCTTGTGTCTCTGTTTTTGCACCTTGAATGCCCTGATCAATTCCCAAGACTGGAGGATGCGGTCGCTCATGTCAGAACGCGCCGTGAATTGCGCCCGGAGGAATGGTTTGAGGCCCCAAAACCCATGTTGATTGAAGCGGCGCAAAAAGCTGTGCCATGGGCGCGGGCATTGGCAGAACGAGACGCGCCATAGATACGAGCAGTACGATGGCCAACCACAAATTCGCTGTCATAGCGGATGCGCATGTGCATCCGCTTAATGCAGATTTCGGAGTGCGTGATCGCAACGGTCTGTGCATGCGTAGCTGGGCTGACACGCGTAAATCCACGCGGGTGTTCAACGAAAGTGAGGGGGCATTTTCCGCAGCGCTGGATCGTCTCAAAGAGCAAGGTTTCCTGAATGTGGTGCTGCTCGGCGATTACACAGATGATGGGCAGCGTCGCACGACCGACGCTGTTGTGGCGATGCTGGAAGAGCGCGAAGAGCAGGACGGGTTTCGGTTTTTTGCACTGCCGGGTAATCACGATACCTTTGGAGCCGAGCAGCGCGACCACACAAAGATGTTTCTAGACGCTTTAGGTCAGCCGCGTTCGGTTAGCAGTATGGATGGGGCAGGGGAGTTTCACGACCCCGCAATGGCAAGCGATCCGCATCCCGTGGGCGTGATGAAGATGGCGCAATTTGGTTATATGCCCCGTGACGGTGACCTTTTGTGGGAAACGCCTTTTGGCTCTGACCCATCTGTTCAAGCCAGGCAATACATATGCAGTTCTGCTGACCGAAAAGTGGCGCTGACCTTCTTTGACGCAAGCTATCTAGTTGAGCCTGTCAAAGGTATTTGGCTGCTGATGATTGATGCCAATGTGTTTGAGCCGACTGGTCAAGGGAATGAGGTTTTTGGAAGTTCCAATGCCGGTTGGAATGCCATGCTGCGGGTCAAACCCTTTATCCGTGATTGGATGCAAGATGTGGCCGAACGGGCTAAGGCGAATGGCAAAACCTTGCTGACCTTCTCTCACTATCCGATGGTTGATCCCTATCGGGACTACGATTGTGCTGAGGAAACCTTGTTCGGGGCAACTGCGATGGCAATGCGGCGACCGACGCCGGAAACCAGCCGAGCCTTATGTGAAACGGGGATTGGTTTGCACTTTAGTGGCCATCTTCACGTTCGCCGCCGAACAGAGGTCGTGCATAAGGGGCAGCAGTTGCAGAATGTCGCTGTTCCTTCCCCTGTCGCTTATCCGCCCAGCCTTGCCGTCATAGAGGTTTCCTCTGCTGAAACACGTGTGAGCGATCTGCGATTTGACGATCATCAGGTCGATCCGTGCCTTCGCACGGGCTACGAAACAGAGGCCAAGGCCGAAGGGGAGGCATTGGACAACGCACACCACGCGCCAAGCTATGGTGCTTTTTTGTGGGAGCATTGCTCGGCCTTGGTGCCTCATCGTTACCTGCCCAAAGAGTGGCCTGACAGCCGGGCCAAAGAGGTGCTTAGCGGCTCGTTGAGCCAGGCGCTTGCGTGGGTCAAACCGGAGCAGACGCTTGATTTACAGCGGGATTTTGCCTTGCTTGATGTCGTCGCAGATTGGTACCGGATTCGCGCTGCAGGTGCTCTGGCGCTGGAGGATCTGCCCTCGGAAAGATTTGACGCTTATCAAACGCTGCGATCTCACCTATCGTCTTCTGATTCAAAATGTGAGCGCGCGCGGTTTTGGACCTTGTTCCTGACGCGCCTTTGCGACTTTTGCGATGATGCCTTGCAAGAGCGTGGAGATTTTACCCTTGGAGACGCTCAGCTGCGAAAAAGGTGCGCTCCCGAGCAAGTTTGATGCCGGGGCGGGCTGTATGAGGAGAGCATGTCAGCAACTTTGATTTTTGTGAATATGTGCGGTGCTGTCGCGCTGCTCTTGGTCGGTTTGAAGCAAATCAAGTCGGGGATCAATCGCGCGGTAGGGTCGCAGCTGTCCCATGCGCTTGCCGTCGGAACCCGCACCCAGCCTCGCGCGTTTCTCTCGGGGCTTGGGGTGACATTGCTTTTGCAAAGCTCAACGGCGACGGCGATGCTTGCGGCCTCATTTGCAAAGCGCGGTATTCTTCGGGCTCAGATGGGGCAGATTGCCTTGCTTGGTGCCAATGTCGGTACCGCGCTCACGGCTTGGATCGTATCGCTCAACCTTGGTTGGGTTTCGCCCGTTTTGATCCTTTCGGGTTTTGTCATGGGCAAAGGGGGAAGCCCAAAAAGACGCGGCTACGGTCGCGCTCTTGTTGGGGTCGGGCTTGTGCTCTTGTCGCTGCAGCTTTTGTCCGAAGCCAGCGCCCCCATGCGGCAATCCGAGGCGCTCTTAGCCTTTATCGCCTTGCTTGAAAACGCGCCGATTGTGGCACTGGGTCTCGCGGCAATGCTGGCTTTGTTATCTTCCTCAAGCCTGGCGGCAATCATGATGATTTCAGCCATTGCTGTGGTTGGTACGTTAAGCCCCATTCTTGTCCTGTCGCTTGTTGTTGGGGCAAATATCGGAGGGGCTATTCCGCCGGTCTTGATGACACTGGGCCATGTGCCTGAAGTGCGCAGGCTGACATTGGCCAACCTTGCGGTTCGCGCCGTTGGTGGTTGCGCCGTGCTTTTTGCGTTGCCGTTGGTGGTCAATTCCTTGACGGTGCCGCTCTCGAACCCAGTCGCTTTGCATGTTGTTTTCAATGTCGGTTTGGCAGTTCTTGCCTGGCCCCTATCCGGGTTGATCGCGCGAGTGTTCGAGTGGAGCCTGCCTGATGAGGGAGCCACAAGCGAGGCCTTTGGCGCAGAAGCCGAGACGCGTTTTCTGTCAGAAAGCGACTTGCAGACACCGGTGGTGGCGTTGGCCAATGCAACCCGCGAAGTTCTGGCGATTGGCGATAATGTCGAACGGATGCTCACGACGATCCTGAAGGCTCTGCAAGAGGGCCGTGACGATGCTTTGACCCAGGTTCAAACGCTGGAAGACGAAGTTGATCGCCGCCAATCAAATGTGAAGCTTTATCTGACCAAGCTGACGCGGAGCGAGTTGACAGAGGAAGAGAGCCAGCGTGCGATTGCCATTGTCGATTATGCGATTAATCTCGAGCATGTCGGGGATATTGCCGAAAAAGGCTTGGCAGCTATGGCCGCCGTGCGGTCCCAAAAGGGGCTTATGTTTTCCGATGAAGGCCTGTCGGAAATCCTGTCCCTGTTTTCTTTGACACTTGATAATCTCAGGTCCGCGCAAACCGTCTTTGCGACCGATGATTTTGCGCTGGCGCGGCAGATGATCGAAGCCAAGATCGATATTCGCAGAATGGAACGCCACTCTGCGCAACAGCATATGGAAAGATTGCGGGACGGCCAGGCCGAAAGCCTGGAAACCAGTTCCTTGCATCTCGATATTTTGCGCGACCTAAAACGGATAAATGCGCATCTGGTGTCAGTTGCGCATCCCATTTTGGACCAACAGGGATTGCTGGAGGAAAGCCGCATCCGACCAATGGCTTATGAGCGTGAATTGGGATAACGGGCCAGCGCGACGTCGCGCGTGCCCTAAGTGGTTGCTGCCTTGCGGATTGTCCCGCGCCAAATGAGAGGGGCCTCAAGTTCGATGATTTCGTTTTCCGTAGCGACATCCGGAGGTGAACTCAGCCAATTGATTGCGGCCTCGTTGATTTCATCAATGGGTTGGGAAAAGGTCGTTAGGTCATAGCTTTCCCAGCCCGATTGCGGGATATTATCATAGCCGATCACAGCAACGTCATTTGGGACATTCAGACTAAATCGGCACCGGGCTGCGTCCATCAGCCCGCAGGCCAGAAGGTCAGTGACGCAAAAAACGCCATCTGGGCGAACGTCCTGCGCAAAGAGGTCCGTGCCAATTTGCAGGCCGGTGTCATACGAGGTCTCGCCCCGGATCATTTTGAACACTTCAGTGCCGTGGTCCTTTGCAGCGTCTTCAAACCCCTCGATACGGCTGACAAGGCTGGGAGTGCCTGCGTTGGACGAAACCAATGCCGGGCGTTTGCACCCCGTACGCATGAGCGTGTTGAACGCCACTTTGCCCGCGGCGTGATCATTGAGCCTGATTTGCAAGGTTCCCGGTTGCGCATCATCGCGGTTGATCAGCACCAAACGCATCCCGTGACGCAGGCACATTTCGGTCAGCGCCGTGTCTGGCATACCTGACAATATTATGGCTGCTTCGGTCCGATAACTGGTTGCTTGACGCAAAGCATTGCGCACGCTTTCATCCGAGTTCTCGGTGGCAATCAAAACCGGGGTTTTTCCGGCAGTCTGGAGTTTTTGTGCCAAAGAAGAGAGCAGGGCAGCGCGAAATGGTGTCTCGATTTCAGCGGCAATGATCGCAACCAAACCACTTTGAGAGCTGATCAACCCGCGGGCTAGGTGATTGACCTGATAGCCAAGAGTGTCCGCAGCGGCCATAACTTTTCGCCGCGTTTCCGCAGAAACACTTGCGCCTGGCGTAAAGCTACGGGACACCGCTGCCCGAGAGACACCAGCGAGCTGTGCCACTTGATTGGCCGTAACGGGCCCCGTTTGGGCCGTTTCTTTCTTTGTTGGCATGTTGATTTGATCACGATTGCATTGGGTTAACCGACCTTAGCCTGTTTTTGCACTCAGGAGAAAGCATTTCTTATTGACGTGCACGAAATTTGGCTCAGTATTGTACACGTGTGCAATGGCAGATCTACCGTGAAACACTTGGGAGGAAATTATGAAAAATACTGTGATAGCCGTAGGCGCTTTGACGGCGCTTATGCCGGTCATGGCGCAAGCCGACGATTTGAATTTGATCTGTTCGGCCGACATCGTGATCTGCGAAAAAATTGTCGAGGCCTTCGAAGCAGGTCACGATATTGACGTCAATATGGTGCGTCTGTCGTCCGGTGAAGCCTATGCCAAAATTCGCGCCGAGGCGCGTAACCCCCGGACAGATCTATGGTGGGCCGGGTCCGGTGACCCGCATCTTCAGGCGGCGAACGAGGAATTGACTCAACCCTTTAAATCTCCGCGTCTGTCCGAGTTGCACAGCTGGTCTGTGCGTCAGGCAGGGAGTGCCAATTACCGGACGGTGGGCGTCTAATTGCGCGCGTTGGGACGGGGCTACAATACCTACCAGTATTCTGGTTAAGCGGTCGCGGACGAAACCGACCAGTCAGACGAGACCTCAAAGATTTCTTTCGTTCGGTCATCTGACTCATGCCGCAGCTTCTGAAGCTGATTCATCAATCGCGTAACAAGGTATATGGATCTCATTTAAAAACTGGAAACTCGTGGAATTTGCCGCATCGGTGAACTAGGGCTCACTTCCTGCCTCGGATGCGGTACGTCATCGAGTGACTTTCTGTGTTGGCCAACGACGGGTTATCACTGTGGGAGGGGATGGCGGATCCGAGGATCATTCATAGAAACACCTAACTTACCCGCCAGAAACAGAGCGCGGGAAACGGTAACCCTAGAGAAAGGAAATTTCAGGCAGTTTTTGCAGTGCTGCGTGCAAAAAAACGGCAAGTCGGTTTCTACAATGAGACAATGCCGCGCCCGCAGATCTCTGTGGGACCAAAGGTTCTTTTTCCCTGCGGGCCCCAAGTCACCGAGAACTCCGAGCGGGACAAAAAGCGCCTTGCTGTAAACCTCGTTTAAATGTGCAGCGCCCGCCCGAGCGCCTTGAGCGCTGTTTCTTGGACGGTTTCGGTCAGGGTTGGATGCGCATGAATTGTGTCGCCAATATCTGTCAGGGTGGCTCCCATCTCTATGGCCAGGGAAAATGCGCCTGCCATTTCCGACACGCCAGCCCCAACCGCTTGAATCCCAAACACAAGTTCGGTTTCCAGTTCAAACACAATACGAACAAAACCATCGCTGCGTTCCATCGTCATGGAGCGACCATTCGCTGCAAAAGGGGAACAGTGCGGTTTTGGTCCCGTCGATTTCATCGGGCAGCGCGCCCACAGCGACAATTTCGGGATCGGTGAAACAAACGGCAGGCATTGCCCGCTTGTCCCAGACAGAGGGAAGTCCGGCGATATGTTCGGCCACGATCACACCCTGCGCCATTGCTCGATGGGCCAACATGGGATCGCCAGTCACGTCGCCGATTGCAAAGACCCCGCGCATGGAAGTGGCGCAATGTGTGTCCACGGCAATAAACGAACCGCTCATCGTCAGGTTTAGATCTTCCAAACCGAAACCCTGGAGTTTCGGAGACCGGCCGACCGTGACCAAAACTGTGTCTGCTGGGATTTCAAGCGCGCCGCTCTCTGTATCCGCCAGCAATGCCGATCCATTCTTGGACATGCCTTTTGCCGTGGTTGACAGATGCACGGTGATGCCCAAAGCCTTCAATTGCGCCATCACGGGCTTGGTCAATTCCGGATCGTATTGCGGTAGAATACGGTCTGCGGCTTCGACCACCGTGACTGAGGCTCCGAGTTTGGCCATGGCCGTACCAATCTCCAACCCGATATAGCCCCCGCCGACGATGGCCAGGTTCTGTGGCACGTCCTGTAGGTCCAGAGCTTCGGTCGAAGAAATCACAGATCCGCCGAAAGGAAGAAACGGCAACTCAAATGGTCCTGATCCGGTGGCAATCACCATGTTCTGGCAGGCAATCCGCACCGGGCCTTTGCGGGTCGACACCTCGACAGTTTTACCGTCGAGGATCCGGGCCTGCCCGGAAACAGTGCGGGCCTTGGCTTTTTTCAGCAGGCTGGACACGCCCCCGGTCAAGCGTTTGACGATGCTGTCTTTCCAGGCCATCGTCTTTGCCAAATCAATCTTTGGAGCTGTCGTGGAAATGCCTAGATCGTTCTTGCCCGAGAATGTCTGGGCCTTGGCAAATTCATCCGCCGCGTGGATCAGAGCCTTGGACGGGATACATCCGACATTCAGGCAGGTGCCTCCGGGCTTGTCCCCTTCCACAACGATCGTATCAACACCCAGTTGCGCGGCGCGAATGCCGCAGACATATCCGCCAGGACCCGCGCCGATGATCAGCAGCGCGCAAGTTTTTGTTTTCATGGACTATTCCTCCAAAAAGATCATGGCCGGGGTTTCCAGCAGGGTTTTGATACGTTGCACGAAGACGGCCGCATCCCAACCGTCGATCACCCGGTGATCAAAACTGGCCGAGATGTTCATCATCTTGCGCGGAACAAATTGTGTGCCGTCCCACATTGGGCGGGTCGCCATTTTGTTGATGCCCAGAATAGCCACCTCGGGGTGATTGATGATCGGTGTGGTTGCCAAAGCGCCTAAGGGTCCAAGCGACGTGATCGTGAATGTCGACCCGGTCAATTCCTCTCGGGTCGCCTTGCTGGTTCTGGCCGCCTTTGACAGTCGTGCAATCTCGGCCGCGGTGTCAAAGAGGCTCAATGCCTCGACATGTCGCAGCACCGGCACGACCAGCCCGGAATCGGTCATCGTTGCCATGCCGACATTTACGGCACCATGGCGCAGGATGATGCCGTCATCATCCAGGTAATGCGCGTTCATTTCCGGGTGATCCAGAAAGGCCTTTGCCAGCGTCGCAGCCACAAAGGGCAGCACGGTCAGTTTGGGTTTTTCGCCCCGGCCCGCGTTGAGCGTGGCCCTCAGCTCTTCCAGCGCGGTGACGTCGACCTCTTCGACAACCGTGATATGCGGGATACGGGAATTGGCGAGCGCCAAGCGTTCCGCGATTTTGCGGCGCATGCCGACGACCTTGATTTCCTCAGTTCCTGTCCGAAAGGCGCGCCCCTGCCTAGGCTGCTGGCCGGGTTGCTGCAATGGCATCTCAAAGACCCCATCCAGATCATTATGCGTGATCCGCCCGGCCGGGCCTGATCCAGCAACCCGTCTTAGGTCAACGCCGGCCTTTCGGGCCCGAGCCCGAACCGAAGGCGACGCCAGAGGGGCTTGGCCTTCTGCGCGGGGCGCACCGGACATTGCCGCCTTTTGGGGCTGCGCGCGCGCGGGTTTGTCCGCGCCCGGTGACGGCTGTTGGGCCTTTGGCGTCGGGGCCTGAGACGGCGCGACCGCCTGGGACGCCGCACTGCCCGCGACCGGAGCGCTCGCATCGGTTTCAATCAGGACAAGGTCTGACCCGACGGGCAGCACTTGCCCGATTTCACCGCCCAGTTGCACCACCTTGCCCGAGTAAAGCGAGGGGATTTCGACGCTGGCCTTGTCGGTCATCACAGCGGCGATCACATCGTCTTCTTGGACGATGTCTCCGACGTCCACGTACCATTCTGCCAATTCGGCTTCGGTGACACCTTCGCCCACATCGGGCAATTTGACGGGAAGAATGTTCATTCAGTCCTCCATCGCTGTTTGCAGGGCGCGGGCCACCCGATCGGGTCCAGGAAAATAGTCCCACTCGGTGGCGTGCGGATAAGGTGCATCCCAGCCAGTCACCCTTTGGAGCGGGGATTTGAGATGCCAGAAACATGCTTCCTGAATTTCCGCGATCAACTCGCCGCCAAAACCACTGGTTCGTGTCGCTTCACGCACAACCACGCAACGGCCGGTTTTCTCGATTGATGTTTTGATCGTCTCAAGGTCCAGTGGCAGCAGGCTGCGCAGGTCGATGATTTCAGCGTCGATGCCGGATTGTTCGACCGCCGCCTCGGCGATGTAGACCATGGTTCCGTAGGCCAGGATCGTGACCTCCGCCCCTTCGCGGCGAATGTCGGCCTTGCCGATGCCAATCGAGTAATGCCCTTCGGGCACCTCACCGGCTGGATGTTGCCTCCAGCCAACCGATTTGCCCGAATGGTCGCCATAAAATGGCCCATTGTAGAGCCGCTTGGGTTCCAGAAAGATCACCGGATCGGGATCTTCTATTGCGGCAATCAACAGACCCTTGGCGTCATAAGGTGTTGAGGGAATGACCACTTTCAGGCCTGCCACATGGGTGAACAGCGCTTCGGGGCTTTGGCTGTGGGTCTGACCGCCAAAGATACCACCGCCTGTGGGCATGCGCACGACCAGAGGGCAAGTGAACATCTCATTGGACCTATGACGCAGCCGCGCGGCCTCTTGCGTGATTTGGTCGTAAGCGGGATAGACATAGTCTGCAAACTGGACCTCGACGCAGGGTCGCATGCCTTGGGCAGCCATGCCCACGGCCATCCCCACGATGGCGCTTTCGTTGATGGGGGTGTCAAACACCCGCTCTTCGCCATATTTGGCCTGAAGCCCGGCGGTACAGCGAAACACGCCACCGAAATAGCCGACATCCTCGCCAAATACCAAAACGCCGGGGTCCCGCGCCAGCATGATATCCATTGCGTCGCGCAAGGCTTCGATCATTGTCATTCTTGGCATATCAGTAACCCATTTCCTGACGCTGGCGGCGCAGATGCTCGGGCATTTCTGCGTAAACGCCTTTGAAAATGGTGGCCGGAGAGGTCGGTTTCGGGGTCACGAAGGTTCCGTGCGCTTCCACGTCTTTCTGAACCGCAGTGACCTGATCCAGAATTTCGGCCTCGGCTTGAACATGGCGGGCTTCCGACCACGCGCCCTGCAGGATCAAATGCGCCTTGAGCCGCTCGACCGGATCGCCCAGCGGCCAGGCCTTGGCCTCGTCCTTGGGGCGATAGGCAGAAGGGTCGTCAGATGTGGAATGCGCGGCAACGCGGTAGGTGAACCATTCGATGGCTACCGGGCCATGGCCTGATCGCGTACGTTCCACCGCCCATTTTGAGACTGCTGCGACCGCCAGGTAGTCATTGCCATCCACCCGTAGCGCAGGAATGCCATATCCCCGCGCGCGCGAAGCATAGGTGCGGGACCCACCGGTTGCGACGCCGGTATAAGTCGAGATCGCCCATTGATTGTTGACGATGTTCAGGATCACCGGTGGCCGGTAAACAGAAGCACTCAGCAAGGCGGCATGAAAATCGTTCGAAGCCGTCGCCCCATCCCCGATCCAGCCCGCCGCGATCTGGCCGTTGCCGCTGAGCGCATTGGCCATTGCCCAGCCCACGGCCTGAATATATTGCGTGCCAAGATTGCCCGAGATGCTGAAAAAACCATAGTCGCGCGAGGAATGCATGATCGGCAATTGCCGCCCCTCAAGCGGGTCGCGTTCATTCGAATAAATCTGCCCCATAAGGTCGCAGAGTGGGTATTCGGCCGCGATCAGCAGGCTTTGCTGGCGATAGGTGGGAAAGTTCATGTCCCCTTTCACCAGTTGGCGTTGAAAACCGCAGCCAATGGCTTCTTCCCCGGTGCATTGCAGATAGAACGAGGTTTTGCCCTGCCGTTGTGCGTTGAGCAGGCGTTTGTCGACTGCGCGCATCTTCAGCATGTCGCGCAGCCCCTGCAGCAAAGCGCTGACATCCAGATCAGCGATGTAATCGGCCCAAGGACCAACCGCTTTACCTTCGTCATCAAGCACGCGGATCAAGCCATTTGCATAGTCGCGTGAATGGGTAGCTTCGAGATCCAATGGCGGCACCTGCAAAGCTCCGGCGGGCGGGATTTCAATAGCCGAGAAATCCGGCATGTCATCGGGCCGGGCTGGGGGGGGAGGGTAAGTCAGTTTCAGCGCCTTTGTCATTTGGCCTGTATCCTCGTTCCGGCGTCCAGACGGATGACTTCGCCGTTCAGCATGCTGATTCCGGCAATGTGGGTTGCGAGATCGGCAAACTCTTTGACCCGGCCAAAACGTTGCGGAAATTCCGATGTTTGGGCCAGCGCGTCCTACACCTCCTGCGGGAAGCCCGTGACCATTGGCGTTGCAAATATGCCCGGCGCAATCGCCGCAATACGGATGCCGCTTTTGGCAAGGTCGCGTGCCATGGGCAGCATCAGCCCGACGACCCCCGCCTTTGACGAAGCATAGGCCAGTTGCCCCATCTGGCCCTCATATGCGGCAATCGATGCGGTGTTGATGATTACGCCGCGTTCGCCATCGGCGTTCAGAGCGTCTGCAGTGGACATTCCAAGGGCCGATTGTGTGGCGACGTTGAAGGTGCCCATCAGGTTGGCTCTGATCGCCTTGGCATAGAGTTGGGCATCATGCGAAGCACCGCGCGAAATTGTCTTGGCCGCCGGCGCGATACCCGCGCAATCGGCGCAAATCCGTTCCTGCCCCCGGATGCCGCGCAGCTCTTCCAAGGCAGAAGTCACAGCAGTGGCGTCGGAAATATCGCATTCTGCGAATTGCCCGCCGATTGCTTTCGCAAATGCCCGACCGGTCTCAGCATTCATATCCAATATCGCAACAGGAACGTTTTTTGCGCGCAGTGCGCTCGAAACCGCTGCGCCTAGTCCCGAAGCCCCGCCGGTGACGATGGCGGGCGTTTCCCGAACTAAAATCATTTCTGAAACCTCCGTTTCAGATCGCGGGAGATGTTGATGCGCTGCACGTCCGAGGTGCCTTCGTAAATCTGGCAGACGCGCACATCGCGATAGGTTCGCTCCAGCGGGAATTCGGACAGATAGCCATAACCGCCGAGCGTCTGAATGGCGTCAGAGACCACCCGCTCGGCCATCTGACTGGCCGTCATTTTGGCGATGGAGGCCTTTCGAAGGCAGGGCTGGCCCTGATCTTTTAGACGCGCGGCATGCAGCACCATCTGACGCGCACTTTCGATCTGCGCGTCCACATCCGCCAGACGAAAGGCGACCGCCTGATGTTCGAAAACTGGTTTGCCAAATGCGCGGCGGTCCAGCGCATAGGCGGTTGCATACTCCAAAGCGGCCTGCGCCATGCCAACCGATTGCGACGCAATACCGATGCGCCCGGCTTCGAGAGACGAAAGCGCAATTGTCAGGCCCTGCCCCTCTTCTCCGATCAACGCATTGGCATCCAGTTTCATGCCGTCGAATGTCAATGCGCAGGTGTCCGAAGCTTTCTGGCTCAGTTTCTTTTCTGGCTCTGCAACGATAAAGCCGGGCGTGTCCTGTTCAAAGTAGAAGGCCGAGCTCCCTTTCTTGCCTGCGTCGGGATCTGTCACCGCAAAAACCTATTGTTGCTCCGCCGATCTTGGCCGAGGTGATGAATTGCTTTGACCCGTTTAAAGTATAGCCGTCATTGGTTCGGGTCGCGCGGGCCTTAATCGACGCGGCGTCGGTTCCTGCCTCAGGGACTGTCATGCTTAATAAACCCAGCTGGCCCATTTCGCCTAAAATGCCGGGTTCGATGGCTCCGGCGGCTTCGCGCGCACTGGCACCGGGGGCCAACCTGTCTTGCGAAAACTGCCGCGCCATGTCGCGGATCATTGTTTGTTCTTCGGTCAGTACTCCGGTTATGGCATCACTCCTCTTGGAAACCATCCATCGGCGTACGTTTCGCGCCGTGCATTACAACTTCGAACATGACAGTCCTTTCCGCCTTATCTGAATAAGAGCTCGCGTTGATCGTATGTTTGCGCGCAGGGATTGCTTGCCTTTCTATTGCTCCGGGGCGGAAAATTATGCATACTTTAGCTAATGATTTGGCATTACCGGGCTATCACATGCAGAATATTGACGAAACAGATCTCAGGATCTTGCGCGCAATGCAGCGTGATGGCTCCATGACTGTATCGCAGATAGCGGAACAGGCCTGGTTTTCTCAGTCACCTTGCTCGCGCCGGATCATTCAACTGCAAGAACAAGGTGTGATAGCGAGCAAGCATGTTTAGCTTGATCGCCGCAAATTGGGATTCAACGCAGTCGTCGACGCGCGGGTAAAGCTGAAAATGCACGACAGAAAGTCGCTGGAGTAGTTCAAAATCGAAGTGCGCGCCATTCCCGAAATTCAGTCAGCGGTATTGTTGCTGGGCGAGTATGATTTTCACCTCAGGATCGTCGTTCTAGACATCGACCATTATCAGGCCTTGCTTCAGGATAAACTCGTTTCACTTCCTGGGGTTCAGGAAATGCAGAGTTCCGTCATACTGGAGGTTGTGAAGAATTCGACGGCTCTGCCTTTGTAGCTTTCCAGCGACGAGGCGATGGAAACAACCGCGATGCTCCACGCTATCTATTCAAAGACACAAAACCCAGCCTGACACCTGGGGTCGGGGCCTGAAAGCTTGGTTGGTCCTTCCGAGCCGCGCCGATCAGGCAAAGCATCTCGTTTTACTCGGCTCCGGGTTTCTGTTCTATACTGGTTTGGCATGAAAGTGATGCCTGGGGAGGTCGCGTCATCTCGATCAAGAATTTCCAAAGAGACGTGACGATCCGGCACCTGCGCGTGATTTCGACACTTTCCGAGTTGAAACTTGTGGCGCGTGTCGCCGAAGCGCTGAATGTTTCCCAGCCCGCTGTTTCGAAGCAGATTGCCGAGCTTGAGCGCATCGTCGGCGTGCCAGTCGTGACCCGGGATCGCAATCGGCTTTATTTGACACCTATTGGAAAGCGTTTGGCCGAGCATGCGAAGCAAACCCTTGATCAGCTGGGACGCGCGGCCTTTGATATTGAAGCAATGGCGAGCGGTGTGTCGGGCGCGGTCACTGTAGGAGTTGTAAGTTCGGTCGCCCCAACGCTTTTGCCGGGGGCGATTTCTCTGCTCAAACGCAACTCGCCGCAAGCAAGCGTGTCTGTCATCGAGGGGCATTTCAATGAATTGCTGCCGCAAATTGAAGCCGGTGCCATTGATCTTTTGATCGCGCGCATTTGGAGGCCCCAGGAATTATCAGGCATCGAACAGATGGCGCTGTTTTCGGAGCCCCTAGTGGTCGTTGCGGGGCGCGGCCATCCTCTTGCACAAATGGAGCAACCAGACTGGGCCGACGCCAAGGAGTATCCGTGGATTATGCCGCAAGCGAACTCTGTTGCGCGTCAGGCCGTTGATGCATTGTTTTCTGACAACGGCCAAACACCACCCAGCAACATTATTGCATCCTTGTCATTAACGTTGAATCTGGAACTTTTGGGCCAAATGCCCGCTCTGGGGTTGATGCCGCGACGGCTGGCCCAGAGACATGCCGCACGCGGCGAGGTCGCGATATTGCCGCTCGACACTGAGGGCTACCTTTCGGAGGTGCGCTGTTTCTGGCGCCCGGACCAGCTTTGCAGAAATGGTACAATGTCCTTGTTTCTAAAATGCCTCCAGCAGACGACGGATGAGATCAAAACCATTCCGTTTGGTTAATGTTTTGGGCAGGTAATTCATTATTTCTTCCCGAGGCTTTGCGTTACCTTAATGAAATGCAAGGTTTGGGAGGGCTTTGTTTGTCGACTGCATATAATGATGACAGGGCGTGTGCCCCTGTACCCAGTGCTGCGCTCACTCGGCTTTCTCTTGTGGAAGTGCTTGCCGGGTTCAAAGCAAAGACCCTGACTCCAAGCGACTACCTAGACGCCTGCCTGGATCAGATTTCTTTGATCAATCCCAGGATTAACGCGCTGACGACGATTAATTCCTCGCGCGCTGTGACCGCTGCACGCGAGGCCACCAAGCGTTGGCAAGCCGGGTCGCCCATCGGGCCGCTTGACGGCGTGCCTATCGGTGTAAAGGACCTCCAGAACACGCGGGATCTGTTGACGACACATGGCAGCCCGCGTTTGCGGGCCTATCTGCCCGATGACGATTTGCCATTGGTCGCCAGACTGAGGCGCGCCGGGGCAATTGTTTTGGCCAAAACGAATGTTCCTGAATGCGGGGCAGGTGGAAACACACGAAATCCGGTATGGGGCGCAACGGGCAATCCATTTGACGCGAATTTAGTTTGCGGTGGGTCATCAGGTGGCTCTGCAGCGGCTTTGGCCGCAAACCTTTTGCCTTTGTGTACGGGATCAGACACGGGTGGCTCGCTTCGCTTGCCCGCCGCCTTTTGTGGCGTTGTTGGATTTCGCCCTTCGGTGGATGTCGTCGCACATCCGACCCGACCTTTGGGATGGTCCGGGATCTCTGTACTTGGCCCGATGACGCGAACGGTGGATGACCTTATTCTGGCGATGCAGCTGTGTCAGGCTGCCGATCCAGATGATCCTTTGTCGGTGCCTGCCAAGGCAGACCGATTCACTGCACTACCTGATATCGAGCTTGGCGACCTCCGCGTTGGGGTCAGCGAAGATTTTGGCGGCGCTCCTGTCGACCCAGCCATCCGCGACACGTTTCGCAACCGGATTGAGACGATCAGCCGGAAAGTTCGAAACATTTTCCCGGTGGATCTCGACCTAGGGGACATGGACAGATGTTTTGATGTCCTGCGCGCGGAAAGCTTTACGGCGGCGTTTGGCGAGATCATCAAAAGCGAACCAGATGCATTCGGGGACGAGGTTTCGGAGAACATTAAACTGGGCCAGTCCATGTCCCTAGCAGATCGGGCTTGGGCGCATGCTGAACAAACACGCATACTAAGGCGGTTCAATGCCTTGATGCGTGACGTTGATGTCATTCTCTTGCCAACGACACCCGTCTCGCCTTTCCCTTGGACCCAAAGGCATCCGGCGGAAATCGACGGGCAAAAATTGGACATCTATTACAGATGGCTGTCATTGACCTATCGCGGGTCATTGCCCGGTGGGCCATCAATAACGCTGCCTTGCGGGCGTGACCCATTTGGACTGCCATTTGGTTTGCAAGTCTTGGGTCCGGTCGGCGGCGATGCAAAAGTGCTCGCCGTGGCGAAGGCGTTGGAAGCTGCCTTTGAACAGGATCGCGAGACCGCGCGGGCACGCCCCGATTTGAACGCCATACCTTTGTCTAAGGTGAGCCTTCAATCGATCGTCACACACCCCCCACAGATGGACGCAAAAACAGGCGCAGAAAAATCAACTTTAGGAACGGCGGTCTAACAACATGTACCTGATTCCCATCGCCTTTATTGTCCTGCTCATCAGCGGCACCGCCTTTGCGTACTTAATGGGCGCGGTCTCTGTTCTCACCTTTGTTGCCTTGGACAAGACGCCGTTTCTGTCGATCCTGCCTCAGCGGATATTCTCTCAGCTGGACGTCTTTGCCTTTATGGCGATGCCGCTTTTTATTCTGACGGCTGAGATCATGAGCCGTGCTGGAGTGACCAGAAGCCTGATCGATTTCGCGATGTCGATTGTTGGGCGCCTGCGCGGTGGTCTCGGGCATGTGAACATTCTGACCAGCGTGTTCTTTGCTGGCATTTCCGGGTCTGCTGTCGCGGATAGCGCAGCCTTGTCTCGCACCTTCGTGCCAGAGATGAAAGCGCGGGGTTATGATCCGTATTATGCCGGCGCGATCACAGCGGCGTCTTCGATGATCGGCCCAATTATTCCACCGTCGATCATCATGATTATCTATGGCGGGCTTACAGGTGCCTCTGTCGCCGCATTGTTCATTGCAGGTGTTTTGCCGGGCTTGCTGCTGGCTGCGTCCTTGATGGCGTTAAACGGTGTCGTGGCAGCCATCAAAGGCCTCCCCGGCGGCACGGCAAATGACGTGCCCCGTTTCCTTCCAAGCCTTTTGAATGCCGCCCCTGCGCTGTGTCTGCCAGTGGTCATTCTGGGGTCCTTGGTTTTCGGATTGGCCACCCCAACAGAGGGCTCTGCCATCGCGGTCATGGTCGCATTGGCCGCTGGCCAATTCTACAAGGGCTTGAGCCTACGAATGATCCTTGAGGCGGTTGAAGCGACCGCACGGATGACCGGCACGATTTTCATTATTCTCGCCGCGATTTCCGTATTGGGGTATCTGGCCGGGCAACTTGGTTGGTCCAGCGCTTTGGCTGACTGGGTCGAATCCTTTGGCCTTACGGGCACCAACTACTTGCTTTTCCTGGTCTTCATTTTCCTGATCGCAGGCATGTTCATGGATACACCCGTGGCCTTGACCCTCCTAATTCCATTGTTTGCGCCACAAGCCATGGAGCAAGGAATTAGCTCAATCCAGCTCGGGATCGTGCTTTGTTTTAACCTGTGTGTGGGGTTGATTACACCGCCCCTCGGGAAGTGTTTGGTCGTCGTTTCTGCGCTCACCAAGCTGAATTATTGGCGTCTGGCATTTGCCGCGCTGCCCTTTATCGCGGTCCAGGTATTGGTGCTGCTGTCACTGGTTTTCTGGCCTGCGATCACTCTAACCCTGCCGAGTTTGTTCGGCTTTTCAGTGAACTAACCAATCTTAAGGGAGGATATCATGAAACTTGCAAAATTGTCATTGGTGGCCATGCTCGCGCTGGCGACCACGGCGACCGCAGAGGTGAAGATCGCGCTGGACAGCAAACCTGATCTCGAAACCAGCGGCTCGTATAATTGGGCACATACATTCGGGAAGGTATTGACCGAAGCGGGTATGGAGGTGCGCGAAATGCCGCGCGGTTCGGTCGGAAACGAGGCTGAAAAGTTCGACCAGATTTCCACCGGTTTGCTGGAGGTTTCCTTGTCAGATGTGCGCGCGGTCGCGCAGGTTGACCCATTCATCTACGGCGTTCGCCTGCCGTATATCTTCGATGACATTGCTCACATGGATCGTACGCTTGACGCCGGCAAGGTCTTTGACCGGGTCAACGAAAACCTGGCCAAACAAGACGCGGTTCTGCTGTCCTTGGCGCCACTTGGCCCGTCATCCGGTGTCATCACCACCAAGGCGGTTGTCCGTTCTCCTGCGGATATGTCGGATTTGCGTATGCGTGCGCTCGATGATGCGCAGATCGCCATGTACAAGGCATGGGGCTCCAGTGGTACAATCGTGCCTTGGGGTGAGGTGCCTGCAGGCCTGCAAACTGGCGTGATCGACGGCTATTTGAACTCGCCTTTTGTTCCTGTGATGTTCGGCCAGACCGACTTTGTAAAGAACTTCTCCGATGCCGGGGTCATCATCCCACTGCGCGCAGTCATCGTGTCCAAGCTCTGGTACGATGGTCTGTCAGCGGACGAGCGTAGCACGGTTGATGCAGCCGTAGAGGCCGCCGATGCCGCGACACGTGAATGGCTGGCGGCGGCTTCTGTTCGCGGGCTTACTTCGCTCGAAGAAAAAGGTGTCACTGTGCAACGCCTGACAGCTGAGGAGCGTGCAGTGTTTCGCGAAGCCTCTAAGCCAGTTTATGACTCTGGGCTGATGGCGTCCGAAGACATTCAAATTTGGACGAGCCTTTCTGACGGCAATCGCTAAAGGCCAAGTGGTCGAGCCTTTCTTTGGCTCGATCCAATCACGAAAGGGCAACCCCATGCGCTCACTTATCATCGGGACAAGCAACGGTCTTCACTGGGCCATGAGGCGTGCCGCAATATTTGCTGTCTGCTTGATGTTTGTAACCGTCGCAATCCAGATTGTGGCGCGATATGTCTTTGCTTCTCCGCCAATCTGGACCGAAGACGTTGCCCGTTACGCCATGGTTTGGACAGGTTTGCTGGGGGCCACGCTTTCGTTCAAAACCCGCTCGGACGCGGTGTTAATGGAGAGCGTGTTTCCCGACCGCCCCTCTTTTTGGGGTTTTCTAACCGAAGCCATTCAAAGCGCTGCGGTTTTGATCTTTATTTGTCCGGTCGTCTATTTTTGCTTTGTCGGCCTGCGGGGCGGATTTGCAAAAGGATACCTCGGGCGTCAAAGCGGACTGACGGCTGATACCATTGGAATCCAGATGGTTTGGATTTCTGTGTCAGTGCCGTTGGCCATGATCGTCATATTGGTTCACCTCGCCGCGCGATGGGCGGGGGATGGCGGGAACGAAACATCTGAATCTCAATTGGACTAAGAAACCTAGCCAGGCCTGCAGATCGTCCGTTGAGGCGACCGGCCGATGCTACAAAATGGACATCTATATGACACGGGAAGCGACCGCAGCTGCAATCTCTGAACTTACTGAATTGCTTGGCGAGCGCCTGTCCACCGGCAGCTCTATTCGTGAAATGCATGGTCGTGATGAGGCCTATTCTGATCCAGCGCTGCCAGATGCAGTCGCCTTTCCGACCAGCACCGAAGAAGTGTCCAAGATCGTCAAAATTTGCGCAGGGCGGGCCGTGCCGATTGTTCCATTCGGAATTGGAACCTCGCTTGAAGGGCATGTAATCCCGATTCATGGCGGGATCAGCGTCGACATGAGCCGCATTAACAAGGTCTTGGAAATTAACGACAGCGATCTTGATGCGGTGGTGCAACCAGGTGTGACCCGGACCCAGCTGAATGAAGAGCTTCGAGCGACCGGGTTGATGTTCACGGTCGACCCCGGTGCAGATGCAACATTGGGGGGCATGGCTGCAACGCGCGCGTCCGGAACCAACACGGTGCGTTACGGCACCATGCGGGAAAATGTCCTGGCGTTGGAAGTTGTGCTGCCGGATGGAACGATCATTGAAACCGGATCGCGGGCGCGGAAATCTTCGGCGGGTTATGATCTGACCCATTTGTTCGTCGGTTCCGAAGGAACCCTTGGGATCATCACAAAGCTGACAGTCCGCCTGTTCGGACAACCGGAATCAATTTTGTCGGCGACTTGCGCTTTTGAAACCGTTGATGACGCAGTAAACTCAGTCATCATGGCGATCCAGATTGGCCTGCCTATGGCTCGGATCGAGCTATTGGACGAGGTCCAGATGAAGGGTATGAACAAGTTCAACCCAGATCTGGGTTTGCCTGAAAAACCGCACTTGTTTCTTGAGTTCCACGGGTCGGAGACCGGAGTCAAAGAGCAAGTCGAGCTTTTTGAAGGTATCTGTGAAGAGTTCTCGGTTTCGGGCTTTCAATGGGCGACAAAGGCCGAGGACAGAAACCGCCTTTGGACCGCGCGACACAACGCTTACTACGCCGGAAAATCCTTGCGCTCAGGGGCCGAAGGTTTGGTGACAGACTGTTGCGTCCCTATTTCAGCTTTGTCGGAATGTATTGCGCGCACAAAAGAGTTGATCGCCGCTTCTGGTCTGATTGCGCCAATTGTGGGCCATGTGGGTGACGGTAACTTCCATCTTCTGATCCTGATTGACCCGAAAAACCCGGTAGATCTCAAGGCCGGCAAGGACCTTGCGTCCAAGATCAACAAACTCGCTTTGTCCTTTGGCGGAACTGTGACGGGCGAACATGGTGTCGGCATCGGCAAGAAACAATATATGCTGGAAGAACATGGTGCTGCTTATGCTCTGATGGGGGTGATCAAGCGGGCAATAGACCCGACAAATACCTTGAACCCGGGCAAGATTGTCGAGGTGAACTGACGCCGCGGCGAGCAAAACAGTTTTGAAAGGCAGGGAGCCGAAAACCCATGTCTCTGCACGGCGATCCGGTCGGCAACATCAATTCGTCTCCAAGCCCTAAAAACAAGTTAGAACATCGTTGCCGTAAAGCCAGATGACGTCCGGCTCGGAACGGTTTTGCGTGTTAGACGAGGTTTTGGCGGAGGAATCGAAACTGGTTTGGAAATTGAACCACTGAACTTGGGGCGTATTTTGTTGAAAATGGACCTGTCATGTTTTGTGCCGCTCATTGATACTTGGAAGCTGAGCTGGAGCAGGAGCTTCTGATAGTGGCGAGAACAATATTGGCTGCCACAGTCGGTGTGGTGAATGCAAAACGAGTAGGACCGCCATATAGAGACAGCCTTTGCGCGTTCAGACATAGCTGATTTCACCTGCCCAAATCTGCTTCGGCTGATCCACACGGAAGCCCCGGCTCAGCAGGGGCGCGCAATATTGCAGGCGTGGTTACTGTCCCCCTCTCGGCAGATCACTTCGCAATCGCCTGCCGGGCAGTGGTCGTCACCTTGTATTTCTTGGATCGTTCGACGCGTATGTTATTCTCGCGCATCAATCGGCCAACGCGGCGATAGCCGATGGGCATGCCAAGCTCCTTCAGCTCTTCGGTCATCCGTTGAGGGCCATAGCTGCTCAGGTTGAGCCGGGACTGTTCCTTGATATGCGCCAAGACCTCCATGCTGGTTCGCCGTCTCTGTTTTGCAAGGCGGCTACCATCTGCGCGCAGGCTAGGTGAACTTGCTCCAGAACCTTGCAAAGCCGGTTGGTCGGCAATTAGTGGCTATGCTCTTCGATGAACCGGAACCTCATGGCTTTTGACTCGCGAAAAGTCTGTGGCCTTTTTTAGGATGTTCCTCTTCTACTACAGCATGCGGTTTTCCCGACGAAGCCTATCATTTTCGCGGGCAAGACAGGTGAAGTCCGTGTGGGCACCATCGACCTCAGCACTCTGGCGCTGGATTAGGTGCAGGAGGGCAAGATGGACTTTGTCTTGAACCAACAGCCCTTCTTGCAGGGCTTTTACCGTGTTCTGATGGCGCAGCAATGGGTCGATTTTGGCCTTGCACCAGCCAACGCGATCAATTCCGGCCCGCTGCTGATTGACGCGACGAGCGTGGACAAGTTTCTGGCCGTCAGCGAGGCCTTCCTCGGCTATCGGGGAGCAAACTAAACCATGGCCTTTTCAGCAAACCAAAAGACCGGTCAGAGCGATCACTCTGGCCCCTCCGCCAAGCACCTTGCGCCTATGACCCTGACAACCTTGCAAAAACAGCCGTGGATCGGAGCCGCTGCAGCCGCCGTCTTCGTTTTCGCCTTTTTCGCTTATTTCGCCGGCTCAACCGGCTTCCTGACCGCCGGCGGCACGGCGGGATGGCTCAACACCGCAGCCGAGCTGGGCATTATCGCCATTCCCATCGGCCTCTTGATGATCTCAGGCGAGTTTGACCTCTCGACCGGGTCGGTCGTCGGCGCGGCCTCGATCATCGTGGCCGTGACGGTGACCTTCCTTGGCCAACCCATCGCACTTGGCATTCTGATCGCCTTAGCAATGGGCGTGCTGGTGGGCCTGTTCAACGCACTGCTGGTCTACCGGACGCGCGTACCCTCGTTCATCGTGACCCTCGCGACCAACTTTATCGTCGCAGGCACCGCACTCGCCCTGTCGCGGCTTGTGACGGGGTCCAGCACCCTATCGCTGCGCGATACCGGTTGGGCCGAGTTTGCCTTTGCTGCACGTTGGAACCAGATGTACATCTCCATCATCTGGTGGGTGCTGGCCGCCGCACTGGCCGCCTGGGTCTTGCGGGCAACGCCTTTCGGCAACTGGATCTACGCCACCGGCGGCAACAAGGACGCCGCGCGCCGCGCGGGCGTGCCGATCTGGTGGGTCACGCAGGTGCTTTACGTCTGGACCGGGGTTAGTGCGGCCTTTGTCGGTGCCATGACGGCCATTCAGTTCAACCAGGGCAACGCCGTCGCAGGCCAAGGCTATGTGTTCGAGACAGCCATCGCAGCCGTGATTGGCGGCGTGCTGCTGACCGGCGGCTTCGGGTCAGTCTTCGGGATTGTGTGCGGCACGATCATCTACGGCATCATCTCGGTTGGTCTCTTTTACACCGGCTGGCCGACGGACTGGGCGCAGACCTTTATCGGAGCGCTTCTGGTTATCGCTGTTCTTGCCAACAACGCCATCCGCAACGCCGCGATGCAGTCAAAGAAGGGCAAGTCATAATGGCACAACAACCGCTTTTGACCTTAAAGTCTGTCAGCAAGTCCTATTCGGGTGTGCAGGCCCTGTCCGATGTCAGCATCGAGACCTTCGCGGGCGAGGTGCATTGCCTACTTGGCGACAACGGCGCGGGCAAGTCCACCCTGATCAAAACCATGTCAGGCGTCGTGCACCCCACCTCTGGCGACATCATGTGGGAGGGCCAGCCCGTCACACTGGACAGCCCCAAGGAGGCGCAAGAGCTAGGCATTGGCACGGTGCACCAGGATGTGGGACTGATCCCGATGATGAGCGTAGCGCGCAATTTCTTCTTGGCCAATGAACCCACGCGCGGCTGGGGGCCGTTCAAGCGGATTGATATGTCGCAGGCGAACGGGGTGTCGATCGACGCCATCCGCGCCATGGGCATCAGCCGTGACATCGACCCTGATCAGGTGGTCGGCACCATGTCAGGCGGCGAGAAGCAGGCGATTGCCATCGCCCGGGCCGTCCATTTCGGTGCCAAGTTCCTGATCCTGGGTGAGCCCACAGCTGCCCTCGGCGTGCACGAATCCGAGGTCGTGATCAACCTGATCGAACGCACCAAGCAGCGCGGCACCGGCATCTTGCTTATCACCCACAACCCAACCCACGCCTTGGCCGTGGGCGACCGGTTCACCGTGCTGACCCAGGGGCGCGTGGTGGATCAGTTCAAACGCGGCGAGCGTGACCAGATCATGGACCTCATGGCCGGGGGGCGCAGGTTGGCTGCGGCAGAATAGGGCCGCTTTGCGCAGGGATCACCTAGAGCTTTCTTCCCACTAGATCGCAGACATATGACACATAGTGCGGCCGCTGAACTCAGAAGAGCCTCAAGATCATCGAGAAGATCTTCAGTGTCAGACCGGAAGCCCTGAAAATCATGTTGCCTAAAACGAAGATTTAGCAGTTCCGACTTCACCTTGGCAAGCAACGGGTAGACGTGTTTGTTGCTTCGTTATTTAGTGGCGATCTGAATAGCAGCCCAATGAATTTCTTTGCGCGTCCTGAACCCTTAGTATGGTTTACGTAGCCGGTATAACTGTAAGCGATGGAAACATGCTGGTGTGGCGTTATTCCTAGTTCGTCTACATCGGTATCGTCGATAAGTTGGATCAGAGTTAAGGAGAGAAGTTGAGCGCTCCCAAATGGCGTTCGGCTTTATAATTCGTTGCAAGTTTCGACCGCCTTAGCCAGGCGCGTGAGACTCTATTTTCACTGCGTAAGTAAAGGTGGCCGAGACCTTCTTGGATGGGTTGGATCTTTTCCAAGCAGACCCTTCATTTGCCGCACAGTAACTGATCGGCGTTCTATTTAAGCGGCACGTAACAGATCGTACGATGGCACAATGGACGTGGGTCCCTACGGCCTCCTTGACGGGTAAGCCAAGAGTGGTTTCACAACTCGAAGTTTCGTTGGCGCCCGCACTACGGCACGATCTCGGGTCCAGATTTCGTGAATTAGTCGGCGACCAGTGCCCCGGCGCGACCAGAAATTGAGTGATACCCTTGGAACTGCGTCACGCCCTCGTAGCCGCAATTGCGTCCGATGCCCGAGTGTTTGAAACCACCAAAAGGTCCGTTGCCATCTTGGACCGACGGGCCGTGGGCGTTGATAAATGTATAGCCCGCCTCGATCTGGCGGCTCAACGTGACAGCGCGTTCCCTGTCTGCCGACCAGACCGAAGAGGCGAGGCCGAATTCACTGTCATTGGCTGCTGCAACTGCGTCGTCCTCTTTGTCGAAAGGCACAAGGGGAAGGACGGGGCCGAATTGTTCTTTGCGCACGACGGAAAGTTCGGGGTCCGCCTTGAAAACCAAGGTCGGCCGCTGGAAATACCCATCCGCATAAAGCGCCTCATCATGCACCTGGCCAAGCTCCTGCACATCCTGACCAGCCGTGCGTGCTTCTGCGATCATGTCGGTCACTACTTTGAGCTGTTTGGCGTTGTTCAGGGGGCCCATGGTTGTTTCTGGTAAGAGACCATCACCAACAATCTGCCGGTTGCAGACCTCTCGAAGACCTTCTGCCACTTCATCAAAACGCGAGCGGTGCACATAGAGACGTTTGAGCGCAAAACAGATCTGCCCAGTGGACATAAAGGCCGCTCGGTATAGGCGTTCAAACGCATCTCCACTGAGATCTGCGTCTTGAAGAACCAAACCCGCATCATTCCCGCCCAGCTCCAGAGTGACGGGGGTAATATTCTCTGCGGCGACCTTCATCACATGGCGCCCAATGTCGACAGAGCCAGTAAAATTCACGTAGCGGACGTGAGGGTGACCAATAATCGCGTCGCCAATGCGCCCTGCGGAACCAGTCAGAATATTCACCACACCGGGTGGCAACATCCGGGCGATTTTATGCAAGGTCATGGTTGGGGCCAGCGCAGAATTAGCCGAAGGTTTCACCACGACCGTGTTGCCCGCCATCAGCGCCTGGGGCAGCTTGGCGCCAAGGATCGCCAATGGCCAATTCCACGGCACGACCAAAGCCGCCACCCCGCGCGGCTGGCGGGTTATGATCGTGTCATTGGGGGCTGCCTTGATGATTTCATCTTGGGCCAGCCTGTCACCGTAATTCGCAGCTTGAACAAAACGATGCCCCAGTCGGCTAATCTCGAGATGAGTCTCAAAAAGGATCTTGCCATGTTCTCGGGTGAATAGACGCGCCCGTTGTTCCACCTCTTGGGCGTCTTCGGTAATTGCTGCCGCAACCTGACGCAGCATCGCCCCGCGCTCTTCATAGCTTAGCGCCGCCCAGGCTGGGAATGCTGCGTGCGCGGCCTTGTTGGCCGCCTCGACATCATCAAGCGTCGCCGACGCCGCCCGCCCGACCAGTTCATTCGGTCTTGCAGGGTTAAAGATGTCATATGTGCCACTGTCGCTGGCAGGGCGCGCCTCTCCGCCAATGAACAATTCGGTCTGGATCGGGTCAGTCATTTTTCTCTCGCTCTCAACGGGTTGCATCTGGAAGCCATGTGGCGATTTCTGGGAAAGCCAAGATCAAAATACCGCCGACCAGCATCGCCAGAATGTAGGGCAGAACACCAAGGAAGATCGCACCAAGCGGGATATCGGGCGCAACGGATTTGACGGTAAAAACATTCATGCCAATCGGTGGCGTGATAAGACCCAGTTCGATCACGATGATGACCAGGATGCCAAACCAGATAAGGTTCACACCAAGCCCGTTGAGCGACGGTAAAAACACCGGGATAATCAAAAGCAAAATTCCAATGCTTTCGAACACAGTGCCGAGCACAACGCAGATTGCGCAGATCATCAGGACCAGCCCCATTGGACCAAAGTTCCAGGCTAGGACCTTGTCCTGCAGATCGTAGGGCATTCCCGTCAGATTAACGAATTGCGCGAGGATCAAAGCGGCGAAAACGATTGAAAAGATCATCGCAGAGGTGACAACGGTCTCTTCGAACACACCCCAAAGGCTCGCCCTGTCCAAGAAAAAGCCACGGGTCACGCCAAAGAGCCAAGCGCCGAAACTTCCCACTGCCGCTGCTTCGGTTGGCGTGAAAATGCCTGAATATATTCCCCCGAGAACCGCCCCGAACAGGAGGATCACCGGCCAGGTCGACAGTGATGCGCGGATGGTCTCCCCCAAGGGGAGGGACTTTCCCTTGGGACCGAGCTCCGGTTTGACTGCGGTCACCAGCACCACCGCCCCCAGAAACAACGTAACCAAAAGAAGCCCCGGCACGATGCCAGCAATGAAGAGCTGGCCGATGTCTTCGCCCGCGACAATCCCATAAATCGCCAGCGGGACCGAGGGCGGGATCATGATCCCAAGCGTGCCACCAGCAGCAATTGTGCCCGCTGAAAATCCGGGGGAATAGTTGAAGTCTCTCATAGGCGGCACAGCCACACGAGTCATCGTCGCCGCTGTGGCAAGCGACGATCCACAGACCGCAGAAAACCCGGCACAAGATACGATCCCGGACAAGGCCAAACCGCCGCGAAACCGGCCCATCCAAGCATAAGAGGCGGCAAACAAATCCTTTGAGATGCCTGATCGGTGAATGAAGGCCCCCATCATTATGAAAAGCGGGATGATCGAAAGGTTGTAGTTGGTTGACGTCTCGACGATCCACTGGCTCGAAACAGAAAGGGCCGCCTCAAAGCCGCGGAGATACATCAGCCCAAAGAACCCAACCGCAAGCGATGCAAAGGCGAGCGGCACGCCGACAAAAGCGAGCAGCAGAACAGCCGCAAATCCCAGGAGGGCGAGTTCCATGTGATTGTTCCTTATTCGGCGTTTTTGTCGGTGGGCAATGGCTCTGGCACGCCTGACCGTATGGCCAGCAATGCCGCAGGGATCGAAAGAGCTGACAACAGCGTAAAGGCCCCAACAATAAGGCCAATTGGCAATCCAAGAACAATGCTGTCCTCGGGGTATTCAAAAATATCCAGAAAACGCCAGGCCAGGATCGCAAAGATCGAGGTTACGCCAATGAGGCTGAAGATGTCATAGATCCCGCGATAGATCTTGGGCATATGTTTGATCAGCCAAGGCTCAAAAATGGCCACTTTGACATGCGCGCGATCCCTGGTCACCGCAAACAATCCAGAGAAAACGGCACCCCCAAGCAGGTACTGGGTCATTTCTGACGCGCCGAAGATCGGATCGTTAAACAGGTAACGCATTGTCACATCGCAGACGGTTATGACGGCCATCGCTAAGAGGCAACTCGCGCCAAGTACAATCGTAACCGTACGCATTGTTCGCATGTCCATTCCTCTGTGGCGTTGGTGTGGCCCGCAGAAACGCGGGCCAGGTTTTTGCCTGTGATTACTTATTCTCGGTACGGGCTTGGATTTCCGCCGCCAACGCGTCGAGGATCGCAGAGGTATCCGTGCCATATTTCTTTGAAACACTCTCGGCCCAGCTCGCCGCAATTTTGCCGGATGCCTCCCCGATCGCAGTGATCAAGCCATCACTCGGCTCATTGAACACAACGCCCATCTCCTGCAGTTTTGTCAGCGCGGCGGCCTCTGCTTCGTTGGTTGCTTCACCGATGCGACGGGCAAGTTCGGCACCCGAAAGTTCGCGGACAGCCGCGCGATTTTCATCTGAAAGACGTTTCCAGGCCCGATCATTCACAAAGACCGAAAAATTGGCGGATTGCATGGACGGCAACATGTCCACACAGGACTTGGTATAGGGGGCCACGCCAAAACTAACGATGGTTTCGGCGGTCAATCCCATATGCGCGTCGACCGTGTTGCGCGAGGTCAATTCCTGAACCTGCACCGCTGGCCCGGCCACGATTGCCAAATCCATGGCCGAAAACGTATTGGCGATGGTGCCCGGCAACGCCCAGATGCGGCGCTGCTGTAGGTGTTCGAGCGTTTCAATTGGGTCATCGGTGGTCGAGCAAAGATAGGCGGGCCCGAGGTTGAACATCGAAATAAGCTCAACCCCACGAAGGTTTTCGTGCTCTGCAAACTCGGCTGTATAGGTGTCCCACAAGGCAGTGGAGACAGCCGCCGTGTCGCCTAGGTTGAGCCAAGGCATCTGGCTGATCAAGGTTGCGGGCGCGTTTTTTGCAATGAAGCCATTGAAGACAAACCCGGCATCCGCAACACCATTGCGGACGGCGTCCATGACGCCAGGCGGCGGCGCGACGGATTTGGCAGGAAAGGTGATTTTAACTTCACCACCGGTCGCTTTGGAAACATCATCGGCCCAGGTTTGAAAAACTGGCCAGATGTAATGCGTTGGTGGGAAAAAGATGTTGAAGGACAGGTCGGTTTCAGCTGCTGCGGGCAGCGGGTTCAAACCGATTGCGGCGGCAAGTGCAAGGGCTGTGATCTTGAGTTTCATGGAGTCCTCCCAGGTCGCATGGCGATCAAATATCCACGCAGAATACCCGCCCGCAGCGCACCAAAGAAGCTCACTTAGATTGCTAGATATAGATTTTAGGTATCACTCGATCTCTGCCTTCTCGATCGCGATCACGGTTTTCCGGATGCAGTTTTCCATATGTTGTGCGGCCGTTGTCAGCGGATGCCCTGCACGTGTCACGAGACAAAAATGCTGGCTCTGAAATTCCTCCTGAATAGGGATTTGAACCACATCCCACCCACCTTGAACGCTGGACATTAAGCGTTTTGGAAAGGTGCAGACCGCGCCGAGTTCAGCCACAAGAGACATAGCGCCAAAATAGGATTCAGACGTTGTGACAGATTTTGGAGGTGTCAGGTGATTGTCGAGGAAAGGTTGTCGAAAGATGTCGCCGGGACCACCCAACGTACCAATCATGATCCATTCGCAGTCGGTCAGTTCGGCAAGGGATTTGGCATTTCTCAAAGGTGAATCCGCAGCGGTAATGACAACGATCGGCAAGTCCATAAGCGGTTCGACCACCAAATTCCGGCACATGGCCTCGGGCGGTTTGGGACCGAGCACAATATCCACACTGCCGTCAGATATTGGCTTTAACGCATTGGGAAACAACCCACTCGACAGCTTGACCTGGACAAAGGGAAAGCTGCGCCGGAACATTGAAATGGCGCGCGGCATGACTTTGACCGCCGCAAGAGGCGACACACAGACATTGACAGAGCCGGCTTGCCCGCCGCGCAGCTGATCGACCTCTTCATCAAGGCGCTCAAGGTCGGATTGAATGGCTACAAAGCGGTTTAACAGGGCTTCGGCCTCTTCGGTCGGAACCACGCCGCGCGCCGTGCGGCGGAACAGTTGCACCCCCAGCTCTTCCTCTGCCAGGCTAAGGGCCTTGGTCAACGTGGGCTGAGCTTTATTCAGTTGCTGCGCGGCCGCTCGGATGCTGCCTGCTTTGGCGATTGCAACAATGGTTTCGATATATTGCAATTTCATAGTGATACCCAAAATCTATCAATAGAGATTTAACATAGCTTCTACTGATCAGTAATTGACCTGTAGGCTCAGTGTCAAAACGAAAAGAGAGACAGCAATGCCCCAGTCAACCTACGCAATAACGGGAGTATCGAGCGGCATCGGCGCTGAACTGGCCAGGATCCTGAAGGAACGCGGTCATTACGTGATTGGCTTTGATATTGCGACTTCGGCTGAACATGTAGACCGGCTGATTGCGCTTGATTTGAATGACCCTGGTTCGATTGCTGCGGCGACGAAGCAATTGGATATCCCGGTTGACGGTCTTTGCAACAATGCCGGGCTGCCACCACGAGAGGGTCTTGAAACCACCATCTTGCAAGTCAACTACCTGGGGCAGCGCGATTTCTTAAAACGCATCTTGCCACTTTTAAAGCCGGGAGCATCCATCGTGAATATGGCCTCTCGGGCCGGGCAAGGGTGGCGAGACGGCGTTCATCAAGTTAAGCGGCTCAGCGCATTGAGCACGCCCAAAGAGCTAAAGGACTTCATTGCAGCCGAAGGCATCGACGCGACCCGTGCCTATAATCTGTCGAAAGAAGCTTTGATCCTCTGGTCGTTGGCAGAAACCGAAACCATGATCGGTCGTGGCTTACGGATCAACACGCTGAGCCCTGGCGCGATTGCCACAGGAATCCTGGACGATTTCGCGCGCGCGTTTGGCGACAAGATGGCCCGGAACGTAGAGCGCGCAGGACGCCCCGGAAACCCGGTGGAAATCGCAAACGTTGCTGCTTTTCTACTGTCGCCAGAGGCAAACTGGATCAAGGGCAGCGATATTTCTATCGATGGTGGAATGAGCGCTTTCGCAGCGACCGAAATGCTTGATCTCGAAAGTCTGCAAGTTTGTTCTTAGCCAAGAATAGGTTCGGTTTCGACGCAGATTGCATGTGCAGTTTGCAAGCCACAGCAAGCGTCGCGGATGAGAACCGCTCAAACTGGCCTTGTCTGACCTGGCAATGGGTTAAACGGCTGCTTTGTGGCCTGGACTGCGATGTGAAAAAAGTAACGCAAAGGCAACGTGATGTTGCGTTTGAGAAGGGAATAACAAAAGTCTGTTTTGTCCGCAGACTGAACCGGCTCTTGTTTGCCGGAGATCCAGAAGTAAGGATACTGGGCCATCGGAAAGACGAAGAACGGAACACGTTATCCAGAGAAACCCGCGCCCGCGCGGAGCGGATGGTATTGGATCACAAGAGCGAAGACGCCTGGCAGGTCGCCTTCGGCATCGCAGTGACCAAACATAAAGAAATCTCAATGAAGTTTCAGATTAAGGCCGAGATGCTCTTCGCCCCCAAAAGACCGCTTCCGAGGCCTCCGGAGGCTTTGGCGACATGCGTCATGTGGCGTAAACGATGACCTCCATATCGCGGCCGCTAACACAGTGACACGGAAGCCCTGGTACTCACATAGCCGCCAACGTATGTTCCAACCCGTTGCGAATATGGTCTTCGAGCAATTGTTTGGCTTTGCTTGCGTCCCTGGACAGCGCTGCGTCAAACATGGCTTTGTGTTCGACCACAGCTTCTTCGCCGCGATAGGTCAGGACCAGCATCTGATAGCGCAGGTATTTGTCGTAAAGTGTCGAGTGGAGCGAAAGCAGGTTCTTGGAGTTGCAGGCTTCGATCATGGCCAGATGAAACTCCCAATCATAGCGTTTCCACATCTCTTTCTCAGTGTGATCGCCTGCAAGCATCCGCTGTTCCATCAGGTGCAACTTGTGATGGGCGGCGACCAGATTGCCTTCCCAATCGGTATCTCCGTTCTTGATCGATTGTTCCAGCGCGTGACATTCCAGAAGGACCCGCAATTCGGTGATCTCGATCAGGTCTTCTCGAGACACCGGCGTGACAAAGAAGCCGCGTTGTTCTGGCGCTTCAACGAACCCTTCGCTGGCGAGACGGTTTAGAGTTTCGCGTAACGTCGATGAACTGGCCGAATAGCGCTGCTTCAGCGCCTCGAGCTTCAGTTTCGCGCCCGGGTTCAACTCACCAAAGATGATGTCGTGCTTGATGCGCTGATAGGTGCTCGATCCGACGGTCGCGATCGGTTTGTTCATCTTTTTGTCCGGTTTTTGCTGCTTTTCCATATTTAGTACCATTTTGAGAATATGGTCACAATAACTCAATAAATCAGGTAAAACAAAAAATATCTGATAATATTGCAAATCACGTCGACGCCCCCTAGGGTGATGTAACGGCACCGGCGACTCTGTCCGGTCAATGAAATTCAGGCGCGGCTGCGCCTTTAGGGGGGACTGTCCCGGTGGAGACTGTTCAAATTGCAATCGCTGGAGTGGGCCTTGTCGGGCGACGCCATGCGGATGCCATCAATCAACTGAAGCACGTGAGCCTGTCTGGGATCGTAGATCCCAGTGACGATGGGCGCGCCTTTGCGCATGACAGAGGTGTGCCGTGTTTTGACACGCTGGAAGAACTGTTCGCAGCACAAAGGCCAGATGGGCTGGTTTTGGCAACGCCCACACCGCTGCATGTGTCGCAGGGGATTGAAGCAGTGCGCCAGGGGTGCCCGGTTCTGATAGAGAAACCTTTGGCGACCTCTGCCAACGAAGCACGGACACTTGTTGAGCGGGCAGAAGAAAAGGGCGTGCCCATTCTTGTTGGCCACCATCGCCGCCACAACCCGCTGATCCGCAAGGCACACGAGGTCGTCTCGGCGGGTGGTATCGGCGAAGTGCGGGCAGTGCATGTCAATTGTTGGTTCTACAAGCCGGATCATTACTTTGACGAGGCACCGTGGCGAAAGAAAGCCGGCGCGGGGCCGATCTCGGTCAATCTGGCGCATGATGTGGATCTGATCCGTCACCTGTGCGGGGAAGTCCAAAGCGTTCAAGCGCAGTCTGCACCGTCAATGCGCGGGTTCGAGAATGAAGACGTGGCCGCCGCAGTCCTACGTTTCGAAAATGGCGCGATTGGCACCATAACTGTGTCAGACAGCATTGTCGCACCTTGGAGTTGGGAGCTGACCTCGAACGAATACCCGATTTACCCACCGACACCCGAGAGCTGCTACATGATTGGCGGAGCGCATGGGTCGCTTTCGGTCCCTGACTTGCGTCTCTGGCAACATCAGAATGGCAAGCGTGATTGGTGGACCCCGATGGCGGCGACGACGCTGATCCGCGAAGCTTCGGATCCGCTGGTCAACCAAATGCATCATTTTGCAGATGTCATTGCCGAACAGGCCAAGCCGCTGGTGTCGGGACGCGAAGGTTTGCGCACCCTGAAAGTGCTGGAAGCCATACAAGCGGCCTGTAAAACAGGCAAATCTGTTGAAGTCCACACCGGTCAAGACATTGAAACTAATAAGGAATACTCTGTATTAGCGTAAAATATCAGATATTTTGCAAAAAATATTGCAAAATATCCAAAATCGGGCAAAAATCACGTCGAGATGATCTATGCGATATTCAGGGAGGAAAATCATGATCACCAAGTTTACACGCCGCGCGGCGATTTCAGCTGTCGTAGCGGCTGGCGTCATTGCTGGCTCGTCGACGGCCAGTTTTGCAACTGACAAAATCCAACTGCGTCTGGCAACTTCGGGGTCGGAAACGGACCAGCGTTCGGTCGCGATGGCCGAAGTTTTTGCGCCTATGGTTGACGATTTCGTAGACTATCAACCCAGCTATAACGGTACAATTTTTGCACAGGGCACCGAGCTTGACGCGATTTCGCGTGGGAACCTGGAAATGTCGATCGCCTCGGCACAGGAGTTGGCGCAGTTCTTCCCCGAATTCTCGATCTTTGCGACCGGTTATGTGCATCAGGATGCGGCTCACCAAGTGGCTGTGTTCAATGACCCACTGATGGACCCGTTCAAGGCGACCGTCGAAGACGAGTTGGGGGTCAAGCTGCTGTCGGTCATGTATCTGGGGCTTCGTCAGGTGAACCTGCGCTAGTCGAAAGACGAGCTGAACGTCATGACCCCGGCGGATCTTGCGGGCGTTAATCTGCGTATGCCGGGCACGGATGCATGGCAATTCCTGGGCGCAGCACTGGGGGCCGCGCCGACCCCGATGGCCTTCTCCGAAGTCTATACAGGCCTGTCGACAGGTGCGGTGGATGGCCAAGATAACCCGCTGCCGACCGTGGTGGACAAGAAACTGTACGAAGTGACGAAGCAGATCATTCTGACCTCGCATCTGGTCGATTTGAACTACATCGCGATGTCCAAGGCCGTTTGGGATGGCATGACGCCGGAGCAGCAAGCGACGGTTCAGAAAGCAGCAGACGCAGCCGCCGAAAGTGGTCGCCAGAAGCAGTTGGAGCTTGAAGAAAGCCTTGTTTCATTCCTGCAAGAGCAGGGGCTTGATATTTATGAGCCGGATGTGGACGCTTTCCGCACGCATGTTCAGGCTCAGTATGTCGGTTCGGAATTTGCTCAAGCTTGGCCCGAGGGCGTGTTTGAGAAGATCAACGCGCTGGGCAACTAAGCCAATCTGACAAGAGGGAGAACGACAATGGAGAAAGCCTTCAAGTGGTTCTCCCGTCTCGCAGAAGCGATTGCCGGCGGCTTGCTGGCGGCAATCTTCCTAACCTTTCTTCTACAAATCGTGCTCAGATACCTGTTCACACCCGCTGGCTGGACGTTGGAGCTTATCGGTATTCTGTGGGTCTGGGTGATCTTCTTTAGCTGCGCATTTGTGGTGCGCGAACAAGATCAAGTGAAGTTCGACATCATCTATCTGTCGGTCAGCAGACCGGTTCGTCGGATCTTTGCGCTGATGTCTGCCGTCGCTCTGGTCGTTGGGATGCTCTACACCCTGCTTCCAACGCTGGACTACATTGACTGGATGAAGATCCGCAAAACCGCAACGGTGCGCAACCCGTTTACCGGAAACAAGATTCCGCTGCGCGATGTCTTTTCAATTTATGGCGTCTTTATCGTTGTGATTGCCGCCCGATACGCATGGCAGTTCGTCAATACCCTGCGGAACGGACCGCCCAAAACCGAGCTGGAGCTGGCTGTTGAGGCCCTTCACGAAGCTGAAACCGCTGAGAATTCCAAAGAGGATGCAACTAAATGAGCTTTGAGCTGATTTCTCTTCTTGTCACCCTCTTCTTTCTTGCGGGGATAGGCACGCCGATCGGATATTCGATCTTGCTGGCCTCGGTCGTTTATTTGGGTGTTGCCGGTCTGGATGTTGCCCTAGCTGGCGAGAAAATCCTGCAAGGGTTTTACCGCAGCACCATCCTTTTGGCTGTTCCTCTGTTTATCGTTGCTGCCAACATCATGAATGCCGGGTCGATCACGGACCGCCTGCTGAATTTCTGTGTTGCCGCTGTTGGCCGTTTCAAAGGCGGCCTTGGGCATGTGAACGTCGTTGCGTCGCTGATCTTTTCCGGCATGTCTGGCTCGGCTGTCGCGGATGCTGCCGGCATTGGCAAGATCATCATTGAGATGATGACCAAGGGCGACCGCTATCCGCGCGGATACGCCGCCGGGATCACCGCTGCGACGGCCACAATTGGTCCGATTATTCCGCCGTCGATCCCCATGGTGCTCTACGCACTTGTGTCCAAAGCCTCCATCGGATCGCTGTTCCTGGCAGGCATCTTGCCTGGCCTGATCATGGGCGCGGTGCTGATGGGCATTAATGGGTACTTGGCACGCAAGCGAAATTTCGCACTAGAAGAGCCCATTCCGCTGCGCGAACTGCCAAAGAAAACGGCAAATGCCTTCCCGGCGCTTCTGATGCCTGCAATTCTGCTTTACGGCATCTACGGGGGCGTCACCACGCCAACAGAAGCCGCCGCTGTTGCCGCATTCTATGCGCTGATGCTGGCCTTTATGTTCTATCGCGCCATTTCTCTGGGCAAGCTTTACCAAGTGTTCGTGGATAGCGCCCGCTCCTCGGCTTCGGTCGGGATTGTGATCGGCGGCGCGTTCATTCTGAACTTCATCGTGATCCAGGAACAAATCCCTCAGGCTATCTCTTCCATGCTGGAAGGGTCAGATATTAGCCCGATCATGTTCTTGATCATGGTGAATGTCCTGATCTTGGCCTTGGGCTGTGTTTTGGATGCAACCACGATCATCTTGGTGATTGTCCCGCTGTTCATCCCCACCTGCGAAGCTTTGGGCATCGACCTTGTCCACTTTGGTGTGCTGGTGGTTGTGAACTCGATGATCGGTTTGATCACACCTCCCTATGGAATCCTGCTCTTTGTGATCAACGCGGTCACCGACATCCCGTTGCGCGAAATCATCTCTGAAATCTGGGCCTTCCTGATTGTGTTGGTTCTGGCGCTTGTCGCGATGATGTTGCTGCCTGACATGATCCTGTGGTTGCCGAGGCTCTTTGGATACCAAGGCTAATGTCACTCGCAATTTCGACAACGTCCATCCCCGGTGATCTCGAAGAAAAACTCTCGGTCATCGCCGAAGCGGGCTTTGCCGCTGTGGAACTACACGAGCCGGATTTCACCGGGTTTCACGGCTCTGCCGAGGACGTGGCGCAGATGGCGCAGGGGTTTGGACTTTCGATCAACCTCCTGAAACCTTTCAACGATCTTGAAGGATGGGAGGCCGCGGAACGCACCCGCGCCTTCGATAGGCTTGAGCGCAAGTTTGACCTGATGGGCGCATTGGGCACAGAGATGCTGCTGATTGGTGCGTCCAGTCGCAAGATGTCTATCGAGCAGACCGCCACTGACCTTGCGGATGCAGCTGACCGGGCGAAAGCTCGGGGGATGCGGCTGGCCTATCTTGCGCTGCCCTGGGCGGGATTGGTGCAGACCGACGCGCAGGCGCTGGACCTGATTCAGAAAATCGACAGCCCCAATCTGGGTCTTGCGCTTAACAGCTATTTCTCGCTCGCAGATGGGGGGAAACCAGCCCAGCTGCGCGATATGCCGGGTGCGCGCGTATTTCATGTACAACTGTCCGACGCACCGCGCACACCAGGCACGATCCGCAGTCTGAAGCGGCATTTCGGTATGCTGCCGGGCCTCGGCTCTTTGAACCTTGCCGGCTTTGTGAAAGTTTTGTCACGTGCCGGGTATAAAGGTGCCTGGTCGGTTGCGCGTGTGAACGAACACAGCCCAAGTCCCGGTGGGCGCACCTTGGCGCAAGATGGCTACCGGGCATTGGTGAACTTGCTGGACGAAGTGTCCCGCAGCGATCCAGACCTGCATTTCGACATCCCCGACCTTCCGCCGCGCGTTTACTCGTCGGGAATTGAGTTTATCGAGTTCGCGGCGGATGCCACCAGTGGCAAAGAACTGACCGACATGCTGTCGGCCATGTGTTTTCGGATGGAACGCAAACATGTCTCGAAATCGGTTGAGCTGTGGCGGCAGGGCGCAATCAATATCGTCGTGAACACGGAAGAAGAGGGCTTTGCCCACTCTGCGTTCATCGGTCATGGCCCGTCAGTCTGCGATATGGGGTTGCGAGTAAAGGACGCCGACCAGACCGTTGCGCGCGCAACCGCGCTGGGCACTCCGCAGTTCTCACAACCCGTAGGCGCAGGCGAATTGGACATCCCAGCCATTCGCGGTGTTGGCGGCAATGTGGTGCACTTCATTGACGAGAAATCCGACCTGCACCGTGTCTGGGATATCGAGTTCGAACCTGTCGCCAAGACCGAAGCCACGCAACCGGCCGGCCTGCGCCGCGTTGATCACGTGGCCCAGACCATGCGCTACGAAGAAATGCAGAGCTGGCTTTTGTATTACACCTCAACTTTCGAGATGGCGAAATCGGTGATCGTTGATGTGGCTGACCCGGCGGGAGTGGTGCATAGCCAAGCCATCGAAAGCCCGGAAGGCGAAGTGCGCCTGAATCTGAACGGTGCCGAAGGTCATCGCACATTCGCGGCCTCGTTTCTTGCGGATAGATTTGGGGCAGGGGTCCAGCATATCGCTTTTCTGAGCGACGACATCTTTGAAACTTCCGCGCAACTCGCCGCGCAGGGCTTTGCGCGTTTGGAAATCTCGCCCAACTACTACGATGATCTTCAGGCGCAATTTGGGTTGGATGACGACCTTGTTGCCAGATTGCGCGCAGGCAACATCCTTTTCGATCAGCAAGGCAACACCGCCTATTACCAGATTTATAGCCAGCCGATCTTCCAGGGTTTCTTCTTTGAGATCGTCCAGCGCAGTCGCAGCTACACAGGTTACGGCGCGCGCAATGCGTCCGCCCGTCTGGCTGCGCAAATGAAACACCAACGACCAGCAGGGATACCGCGCACATGAAAGCCGCGCTGATTGGACAGAACATTGCGGGGTCTCTGACCCCGGACATGCATATGGCCGAGGCAGAAATCCAGGGTTTTGCCTATGATTATCAAAGATTTGATACCGCGACGCATCCTTTCAAAGGGATGAGCCTTAAGAGCCTCCTTCAACAGGCTGAGGCCGAAAACATGGTTGGCGTGAACGTGACGCACCCGTTCAAGGGGGAAGCCGCCGGGCTGATGCATGACCTTTCTGAGACCGCACAGGCACTTGGGGCGGTGAACACGGTCCTCTTTCAGAACGAGCGCTGGGTTGGCCACAACACCGACTATGTCGGATTCCGCTCGGCATTGCGCAGCGAGATGCCGATGGCGTCAATCTCAAAGGTGCTGCTGGTTGGGGCAGGGGGAGCGGGAGGGGCTGTTGGCCTTGCCTTGATCGATCAAGGATGTGGTGCGCTGCATGTGACGGACATATCCAATGACCGCGCAGAGGCTCTGGTCGCACGATTGAAAGCCGCGCGCCCTCGGGCACACATTCAGGTCGCGGACAGTTTTGAGGGCGCTGATCCATCCAGCCTGAGCGGCGTGGTTAATGCGACCCCTGTCGGGATGGATGGTCATCCGGGCATGGCGTTTGACCCGGCGCGTCTCTCTCCTGCCTGTTGGGTCGCCGACATCATCTATTTCCCGCGCGAAACCGAGCTGCTTCAGCGGGCCGCGTCGTGTCGCCTGCGTGGGATGGGCGGGTCCGGCATGGCGATTTTTCAGGCTGCCGCCGCTTTTCACCTCATGACCGGCAAGACGGCCTCGCCGCAACGTTTGTCCGAGAAATTCAAGCAACTTGTGTCTCATGAGCGGGAGGTCATGGCATGACAATCCAAATGTCAGATGCAGACGCCATTCGGCATTGGTGGCGTACGTCGATTATCGACATGGAACCGGGCAGGATCGCGTTCCGAGGTCACCCCATTCAGGACCTGATTGGCAATGTTTCCTTTCCGCAGATGATCTGGCTGATGGTGCGGGGCGATATGCCAAGCGCTGACGAAGCTACCTTGTTCGAGGCTGCTTTGGTCGCCGGGGTGGATCACGGGCCGCAAGCGCCCTCGATAGCTGCTGCACGTATGGCGGCGACCTGCGGGGTTGGGCTGAACAATGCGATGGCGACCGCCGTGAACATGCTGGGCGATGTGCATGGTGGCGCGGGGGAACAATGCGCCGAGCTTTACTATGGTATCTCGGACCGGCTGACCCATGACGTTGGGCTGAACGAAGCTGTCACAAGCGGGCTGGATGAGTGGCGCGCACAGTATGGCAAGATCGTCTCGGGCTTTGGACACAGGTTCCACAAACCCGTCGATCCACGTGCGCCACGGTTAATGCAGTTGGTGCGCGAGGCCGCCGCCAAGGGGACCGTGTCGGGGCGCTTTGCCGATATCGGTGAAGAGGTCCAGGCCGAGCTAGGCCGCCAGCGCGGAGGGCGCGCCATCGCGATGAATATCGATGGCGCAACCGCGGTGATCTTCTGCGAACTTGGCTTTCCAGCGCCCCTCTCACGCGGGCTGTTTTGCCTGTCCAGATCCGTCGGCGTGCTGTCGCATGCCTGGGAACAAATGAACCAGGGTGGTCGGAACAAAGGGCCGATGCCACCCAGCTATTTACCACTTTATGAAGCGAAAGAAGATGACCGGTGATTCACCGAAAACCTTCCGGGTCGGCCTTGTTGGATGTGGCCGTATTAGTGACATCTATCTAACAACACTTGCGAAATTCTCGGACCTCGAGGTCGTGGCCTGTGCCAGCCTTGATCTAGAGGAAAGCCGGGCCAAGGCCGCGCAGCACGGGATTGCGCGCGCCTGTTCGGTGGACGAAGTGATCGCTGATCCTCAGATCGACTGCATCCTCAACCTGACCATTCCGGCGGCTCATGCCGACATCACGCGGGCTGAGGCTGGGCAATGCCCCCGACACGTTTCTGGGCGGGCGTTGGCAAACCGTGCGCCGTTTGATCGACGAGGGCGCGATTGGTCGTCCGACCGGAGTCTTTGCTCATGTGGGCACACACGGTACGGAACGCCATCACCCGAACCCGGATTTCTACTATCAGGCCGGAGGCGGGCCGCTTTTGGACTTGGGCCCTTACTACTTAACCGCCATGGTATTCTGCCTTGGCCCCATCGCGCGGGTGGCGGGCATGGCAAACCGGGCCTTTGATCGTCGCCAGATCGAAAACGGGCCCCGCAATGGTGAGTGGATGGATGTGCAGGTTGATACCCATTCGCTCAGCCTGATCGAGTTTGAAACCGGGGCTGTTGGGTCCATGACCATGAGTTTTGACATCTGGGACAGCGAAACCCCACGGTTTGAGATTTATGGCGAAGATGGTGTGATCTCGATCCCGGATCCCGATCCGGTTCATGGCGCGAATGATTTTCACGGCCCGGTCTGGCTGCGCACGCGCGAGACCTCGCGCTGGTCACACCAGCCTCGACCCACCGGGCGTGACGATTGGCAAGTGGTCAAGAACCACCATGGCTTCAACGAAAACAGCCGGGGTTTGGGCTTGCTTGATCTGGCGTTGGCTGTGCGCGAAGACCGCCAGGTGCGGGCAAGCGGTGAACTGTCTTTCCATGTGTTTGAGGTGATGGATGCCATCGCTCGAGCCCCCCACGAAGGGCTTTACCAGAGTATTGCCAGCACGTGCCCTGTGCCCGAACCGCTGCCCGAAAACTTCCCGGCCAGTGAAGCAACCCAGACAAAAGAGCCTGCCAATGCCCATTGAAACCGTCACCATCGCTGAGCCATTTTTCGGCATGCGGCACGTCGTGGATGAGAACAAATATGACGTCACAGACCGTGCGATTGTTCTGAACGTTGCAGAGCGCCCCATTCGTATCGAGGACCAAACCCTCGCGCCTCTGCAATCGGCGATCTTCGCCAATGTCACCTTGCGTGACGTTGATCGCGCCGTGGTGGTGGACCGCTTCGATGATCATGCGGATGACGCATCCCTTTGCGCGGAGGTGCGCATGGCTTGGCCCTCGGCCTATGAATTGCGTGGAGAAGAGCGGCTGCGCGGTGTCGAGCACTACATGTCGCCCAAGGTCTTTGTCGGCAATATCGGCCTGACCATGTATCACTCGGCCTCAGTGCCGCTAAATGTCGGCCTGCATAAGGATCACCCTTTCTGTCCGGTTCCGGGCTTCCGCGAGGTGCACACCCAGATCGTCGGGTTCGGCAAGATGCAGCAATGCCGAGAACGCGATCCGGCCACGCTTTACCTAGAAGAGCCGATGGCTCCAGGCATGACCCATCGCCCGATGTATGACGCCCAGGGCAACTATCCTTGGCACCAATATGAAACGACCACGCCCAGCATTTTTTTGGCGCTGGAAATTCTGCCCGAGGGGGCAGAGATCCCGAATTTGGGAGGATAAGATGACCGAGAGACTTCTGCCAGAAAACTTGGATTTCAATGGGCCGTTTCCGCCTCTTTCACGCCGCTTGCGCCTTGGTGTCGTTGGCGGGGGGCGTATTTCAGACACTCAGGCGACCGCCGCACGCATGACCGACCGGTGGGAGGTTGTTGCGGGTGCTCTGTCCTCTGATCCTACGCGGGCAAAGGCGCGCGGGGCGGAGTGGTTTTTGGATACTGATCGCTGCTATGCCTCGTTCCAAGACATGGCACAGGCCGAGGCCGCGCGCGCGGATGGGGTGGACGCGGTGATGATCACCACGCCCAACCACCTGCATTTCCCCGCCGCCAAAGCGTTTTTGAACGCCGGCATCGATGTCATCTGCGACAAGCCACTGACCAACGAGGTGGACGAGGCCACAGCGTTGATCGACCTGACGGAACAATCCGGGCAGGTGTTCGGCGTGGGCTATGCCATGTCCTGCTTTCCGATGATACGTCAGGCGCGCGAGATCGTGGCCGAAGGGCGCATTGGCAAGATCAACCAGATCCATGTGGAGTTCCTGCAGGACTGGATGACACCCGACGACGTGGCCGACGCGCCGCATGTGAAATGGCGGCTTGATCCGAAGATCTCGGGGCCGACGAGCTGTGTGGGTGACATCGGCACCCATGCCGCGCATCTGGCAAGTTTTGTCTCAGGGCTGGAGATGAGCGATCTGCGTGCCGAATTCCACGTCTGTGGAGCACCTAAATCTCTCGAGGATACAGCGTTTATGTTCACGCGTTTTCAGGGAGACGTGCCCGGGACGCTGATGGCCACCCGCCTTGCGCCGGGTAATCGTGGTGGGTTGCGGCTTCGGATCTATGGGTCCGAGGGCGGTCTCGAATGGGATCTTGAGAACTCCGAGCAACTTCAATTCTATCGCTTTGGCGAGGCAGATCGGGTGATCAGCCGGGGGCAGGGCCATGGGGTCAGTGCGGCCACCGAACGTCTGATCCGCACCGCGCGCGGATTCCCCGAAGGGATTATCGAAGCCTGGTCCAATCTCTACACCGAGTTCGCCATGGCTGTGGCGGCACGACGTGATGGGGTGGTCCTTCCCGATGGTTGGGTGAGCTTTCCCAAAGTGGGCGAAGGTGCTGCCGGGGTGCATTTCATCGCAGCATCAGTGCGGTCAAATGAAAAAGGCGGGGCATGGGTCGCGATTTAACCCATATCGACAGTCAGATCGGATTGAAATCATTAATTGATATTTTGATAAATATCAGATATTTTGAATCACGTAGGGTAAACCTGCGACTCGCTGATTTCGTCCGGAGCCCCTTACATGCCCGACACTGCCCAACTGGCTGATGAGACACCGCTGTATTCGTTGGCCCATTTGACCTTAATTGGGGCATCGCCGCCCGAGCTGGTCTATATCGCCGCCCGCGCGGGCTATGACGCTGTCAGCCCGCGTTTCATCCCGATGAAAGTCCCGGGGGAGTTTACGGAAACCCCCGTGGACAAGGCGCAAGTGCAGGCCACGAAAACGGCGCTGGCCTCAACCGGGTTGAAAGTACTGGATGTCGAACTGGCCCGTATCACCGAAGATGTGGACCCGCGCAGTTTCGAACGCGCCTTGGAGTTGGGCGGAGAGCTGAGTGCCAAGCGGATGATCATGTCGGCATGGACGCCGACCCGTGACGATCGTAACTTTCTGGTCGATGTCTACGCCGAAACCTGCGATTTGGCCGCGCCTTACGGCATCACCGTTGATCTTGAATTTCCGTCTTTTTCGCGGCTGCGCACCTTGGACGAAGCGTTGGATATCGTGCGCGCTGCGGACCGCCCCAATGGTGGCATTCTGGTGGACACGCTCTATCTGCACCTGAGCCGTGTTGATCTGGGCGAGCTTTTGCACGTCCCGTCCGAGCTGTTCCACTTCCTGCACATCTCGGATTGCTTGCCCGGCATCGCCGACACGCGCGAAGGGATGATCCAACTGGCCCGCGACGCGCGGCTTTATCCAGGCGAGGGCTGGATTGATTTTGCGGGCATCATCGAACGAATGCCCCCGGTGGATTATTCGATCGAACTGCCCAACCAAAGCCGTGTCGTCGAACTTGGATATGAAGAACACGCGCGCCGTTGCCTGCAACACGCGAAACGAACTTTCGGCGAGGCGCGCTCTCAGCGCCGGATGCCGGATGCAGTTACTCTCCAACATAAAGAGGATCATCATGAGCAAAGAGCTCACTGACGCGGATCGCCAACTGGCGGCCGACATGCTAGCGCGTGCGCGTGCCGCCATGGCTGAAATCGAAGACTGGTCGCAAGAGCAACTGGACCGCCTGAGCCAAGCCATTGCCTGGTATGCGGGCAATGAAAAAACCTTCACCCGCCTTGCTGAGCAGGGCGTTGATGAAAGCGGTATTGGCGACCGCGCCGGACGTCCCGCCAAACGTTTCAAAATCCAGATGGTGCTGCGCGATGTGCTGCGCACCCCGTCGACCGGTATTGTCGAAGTGGATGAAGAGAAGGGGCTGGTGAAATACGCCAAACCCGCCGGTGTGATCGCCTCGCTTATTCCGATGACCAACCCAGCAATGACGCCACCGGTCACCGGCGTATCGTCAGCCAATGCGCGTAATGCGGTGATCTTCTCACCGCACCCACGCACAGCCCAGACCACATGGGAAATGACCGAAGTGATGCGCGCGGCCTGTCGTGCCGTTGGCGCGCCCGAGGAACTGTTCCAAGCGATCCGCAAACCGTCCATCCCATTGACCCAGCACCTAATGGAGATCTGCGACCTGACGCTGGCCACCGGTGGCAAGCCGATGGTCAAAGCGGCCTATAGCTCGGGCCGTCCGGCCTATGGCGTGGGGGCTGGCAATAGCTCGATTGTCATCGACGAGACTGCTGATCTAGACATCGCTGCGATGAACACCCGCATCTCGAAAACCTCGGATTTCGGCTCGGGCTGTTCGGCTGATGGCAACATTATCATCCAGAAGTCGATCTATGACGACATGGTCAAGGCGCTTGAAGCCGAAGGGGGCTATCTGTGCTCGACCGAGGAAAAAACGATGCTTGAGGCCGCGATGTGGGACGAGAAAGGCAATCGTACTTTCCCGACCATCGCCTGCCGTCCACAGCAAACTGCCGAGGTCGCTGGATTTTCGATCCCTGAGGATCGCAAGTTCCTGATGGTGGAAAATCAGGGCCAAATTGGGCCAGAACACAAGTTCTCGAAGGAGAAGCTGACCACGCTGATGGCGCTCTATCACTTTGAGACCTTTGATGATGCGCTCGACACTGTCAGCCAAATCTATGCCACCGGCGGCAGGGGGCATTCCTGCGGGATCTACTCGCATAATGACGAGAATATTGACCGTCTGGCCCGTCTGGCCCCGGTCAGCCGCATGATGGTGCGCCAGCCGCAATCCAAGGCCAATGCCGGCGCTTGGACCAACGGCATGCCGATGACCAGCTCGCTGGGTTGCGGCATCTGGGGCGGCAATATCACCAACGAGAACGTCACCATGAAACACATGATGAACTACACATGGGTCTCGCGCCCCATCGCCGAAGACCGCCCTTCGGAAGAAGAGCTGTTTGGCGAATTCTTTGGTCAGGAGGTCGCGTGATGGATGGATCGAAAGTAGACGGCAAAACGGTTGCCGAACATATCGTCGACTTTCTGGAACGGCGCGAGGTCGAGCATGTGTTTGGCCTGTGTGGTCACACCAACATTGCGGTTCTGGCGGCGCTGGCCGAAAGCCCCATCGACTTTATCACCGTGCGTCATGAACAGATCGCCAGCCACGCGGCGGATGCTTATGCACGCGTGACGGGTAAGGCCTCTGTGGTTTTGTCACACCTCTCTCCCGGTTTGACGAACTGTGCCACTGGGGTCGCGAATGCGGCACTCGACTGTATCCCGATGGTGGTGATCGCGGGCGACATTCCGACCCACTACTACGGCAAGCACCCGCACCAAGAGGTGAACCTGCATGCGGACGCGGCGCAATGGGAAATCTATCGCCCTTTCGTGAAGCGCGCCTGGCGTGTGGACCGGGCGGACCTGATGGCCGAGATTCTGGAAAAGGCGTTCCATTTGGCAGAAAGCGGTCAGCCCGGTCCGGTTCTGGTCAATGTGCCTATGGACATCTTCTCGGAAGTGATCCCGTCGGAATCGTTTGATCGTATTCTCGACAACACCCGCGCGCTGAAGAAGCCGTCGATCGACGACGAAACGGCACGCGAGATTATTGAGAAACTGGCCCAAGCAGACAACCCGGTGGCCTATGTGGGCGGTGGTATTCTGTTGGCTCAGGCCAGCGAAGAATTGCGCGAATTTGTCGAACATATGGGCCTGCCGGTTGCGCATTCCCTGATGGGGAAGGGCGCATTGCGTGACGATCATCCACTGGTCATGGGCATGACGGGCTTCTGGGGCACTGAGTTGGTGAACCAATCCTGTCTGAATGCGGATTACGTCTTTGCCGTGGGGACGCGCTTTAAAGAGGCTGATTGTTCGAGCTGGTATCCCGGATACACTTTCAACATTGGTGGCAAGGACGACACCACCAAAGTCATCCATATCGATATCGAGCCGCAGGAAATTGGCCGCAACTACCCGACCGAAATCGGTGTGGTGGCGGATGCCAAGGCAGCGTTGCGCGTGCTGACACGTGTGGCGAAAGAGATGTATCCCGACGGTTTCCCGCGCGTTGAAAAGAAGGCCGAGATTGCCGGTTTCCGCACCAAGTTCAAAGCCTCGAACACCGAGATGCAGACCTCGTCAGCCTTCCCGATGATGCCGGAACGCATTTTGGCGGATGCTCGCAAGGCGCTGCCTGAGGACGCAATCATCACCACGGATGTGGGCTGGAACAAAAACGGGGTCGGGCAGCAGTTCGACATTCTGACCCCCGGCTCAATCCTCACCCCTGGTGGTTTTGCCACGATGGGCTTTGGGCCTCCGGCAACGATTGGGGCCAAGCTGGCCGCGCCGGATCGCGTGGTGATCAGCCTTGTGGGTGATGGCGGGTTTGGGCAGAATCCGTCCATGTTGGCAACGGCAGTCGAACTGAATCTGGGTATCATTTGGCTGGTGATGAACAACAACGCGTTTGGTACCATCGCGGGCCTGCAAAAGGCCCATTACGGGCTGACCTATGGCACGACTTTCCCAGGAACCGCCGCGGCACCCACGAACGGGCCGGGCTATGCCGAGATCGCGCAGGCCTATGGGGCAGTCGGGGTCCGGATTACGTCTGCGGAGGAATTGCTTCCGGCGCTAGAGGCGGCGATTGCCAGCGGTAAGCCCACGGTTTTGGACGTGCCGATGATCAACAATCCGACACCGACGACGGGGCATTGGAACATCCTCGATATCTACTCGCCGGACAAGGACGTGTCACACGTCTCAACCTAAGATCAACGGCCGGGGCCCGGTGCTCCGGCCTTCAATTGAGGAACCTCCATGTTCAATACCTTCCTCGTTCCGGTCGCTCTGGATCACACCGAGACGCTCGCGCGAAAGCTGGACGTCGCTCGTCAATTGTGCGGGCCAGAAGGCCGCATCATAGCGGTTTCGGTGTTCGAAGATATTCCGACCTATGTCGCTGAATATGCCCTTGTTCGGCCAGACAGAAAAAGATGGTCGCAGAAATAAAAAAGGCGCTTGATGAAGCGTTGGCTGGCCGCGACGAAATTGAACGCGTCACACTGGCAGGCAAGCCTGGTGTGGTGATCGTTAACTACGCCGATGAGATCGGCGCGGACCTGATCATATCCGGTGCCAGCCGTCCTGGAAGCGACGGTTATGCATTAGGAGCAACTTCGTCACGATTGGCGCGCCGCGCGCCGTGTTCAGTGCTTGTCATTAGATGACATGAAAGTGTGATCGCTGGTCGGTACGATCTGACAGGAGTAGTTTAAAATTTGGATTAGGGAGCAGGCTTCTCAGAGCTTTCATTGGAAGTCTCACCGTTGTTTAAGGTGAAGGTCGCCGACTCATTTTCGCAGCCAGAGCACCAGCGGAGTTTGTAGGCAACCCAGATAGGACCCATTCGCAAAGATCGAATTCCGAAATGCTCGCGCGGCCGAAAACAAACGGAACTTCGTCCCTTTACAAAAGTTTCTGGTGCCCGGGGGCTGATTTGCGAAACACATTCCCACGGCTGCTTTCTATTCGATAGATCGTTGTATTTCAACAAAAACCACTGCGATTCCGGCTTCAAAGGCATCGCGTTTCGACCAGTTTTTGTCCAGAAACAACGGAGATATTGGTCTCTCGTGATCTTCGATGGCAATCGCAAGATATCGCTTCTTAAATGCGGCTCCCAGATGTATGGCAACATTGCGGTTCAAGCCAAACGCCTTGCTCGATGGATTTTTTGACCAGCGGCGCTGATCGAGGCACCGGATGTTGGCCCCATACATTGGTTAGAACTCGCCAACCTCAATGTACTTGGCCCACGCCTCAAAAATGGCCTCCGGGAAAGTGTTCTTTCGAAGATGAGGTTCCGAAATGCCAAACAGTTCTCGAACTCCGATCGGAACCTTTTTGTCAGTTCGTAAGATTGCCTGCAGGTATCCTGAGACATCAACAACGAAGTTGCGTGCGCAGAGACTCAGTACGATGCCGAACGCAGCCGGCGAAAGACGGCAGCCTCCGGCTGCGTGGCCGACAGAGCCCGTCGTCCACGGAAAATCGACAAAAAGTCGATGGGCCCCACCAGGGTCTTCAGCCTCCAATGAAGCATTTTCGTCAAAGACGAAGTGGGCGTCGACTGACGCCGTTCTTGAAGTAATTACACGCTCTTTGTTCGAAGGATCTAGTGTTTGGTTGAAGACGTCTATTCCAATGCCGGAAAATGTCTCTCTGAAAACAACACGAGGTTCCCCGTCACTTCCAGTTGGTATCTCCGTTTCCTGTGTCTCTTTTGTCGGGAAAACTTCGAGACTAACGCTATCTTCTGCTATGCTCGTGCTGAGGAGGGCCGTGATCTGAGCTCTCGAGTAGTCCCAGTAACTCTTTGCCGTTTCCTCGTTAATTCGATTCAGGCCGCTTCCTGAAGCTAGGTAGTTGAACTGCCGCGATATTTCTTGAAAACTCTCGTCGATAAACTCGCGCACCTGTCGGGTGGTAGCTAATATCTGTTTTTGGTTCAGTCCAGAGCTTTCATCTAAGCTGCCTAGCGCTATAGATGCCGTGGTATTCTGGCCGGAGAGTAAGCTGTGTGCTGCAACTCTATTTAAGGGAGGACGCTCCCTCTTGTTTTTGAAGAGCAACGGGATTGCTTTTTCCGAGCATCCAAATCTTGCCCGATGCACAAACCGGACCGCATCGAAGGTTGAGCTAGGTGGTAGAATTAATTCCCCTGAAGTGCGGATAAGTGAAATCAGAAACAGAATCTTCCACGTTAGGTTGTCTGCGAATGCCTCAAAATTGAACACAGATGACTCAGTTTTTGTGGGGGCTGTTCCGTAAAGTCGCTGCACTTCACCAATCACTTCGCCCAAGGAGGCCCCAGATATCCAGTGCAGAAAGGCAAGATAGAGCCTCAAGCAAGCGTCATGCGCAGCCTCCTCATACCTACCTTGTTCACTTACAATTGGTTGGTTCGCAACAGTCCATTCTAGGAAAGCATTGGAGACGTGTACTAGTCGATTAGCATCTTCTTCGCTTATCGCTCCCATGGCACTGAGCGCTTCAGAGGTCCTAATCAATAGATCATTTCGGTTTTCGACCGGGTTCCAGTCCATCGCGTGGCTGAACTCGGGTAGCCGCAACAGATACTGTCGGTGAACTTCGGGTTGAAAGAACACGGGAAAAACCGCCAGTTCGAAAGGCAAAGAACGCTCAAACCTCCCTGCCCAAAAATCTCTAAGCTCAATGACTGCCCGTCTTAGCTGACTAACCGTCGCAATCTCTGTTCCGGTGTCGATCGTTGAACTTCCCAAAGCCGTTATCTGGTAGCCACCTGTTCTTGGTTCGCGCACTAAACCATATCGGTCAGATTTTGCGCTCTGCAGAATTTGACGTGCGGACGTAGCCAGATGCGTTGCACGTTGTATTAGTACCTGCTGCGAACTATCGCTGCTTTCTCCCTCGTGCGGCTCACATTTTTCCCGGTAGTAAAAGGTTTTGCTCAGAAACTCTTGGTTCAGTTCATCATCTGTACAACCCACTTTCTCAAGAAACCCGGTTTCGCTTTCTGAACCTCCTAAAAATCTTAAGCCGTCAAGTACCGTACGCACAAAGGGATAGCTGAACCGTTCCACTGCATTGGAAGAAGACTCCGCTCCAGTCTCGCTTTGTGTTGAACTTGCCGTAGGAACCAAAGACTTTGCCATCTTTTGATAGTCCAGTGCAATCCTCGTGTCAGCGCGGTGAAAAAGTTGGCTACTTATTGATGGCTGTCGTACGTAAAACTGCTCGAGAACAGCCTCAAATGACTTTTCGTCTTCTGGATCAAGATACCAATAGACCCGTGCAGACCCGTCCCGAGTTGCCTGTCCAAGACGTCCCGCCCTACCTGACATATTCACAAAGTCGCATCTCGAGAGCAAAATAGGCTTTGGTCTGCGTGTTTGAATTCTCTCTCCCTCAGGAAACAGAACATTAAACAGTGCAACATCGGATACCCGAAGATTAACACCGTAGCTTAGTGTTTCTGTCGCAACTATGATCTCCGACCGGCTTGTCTCATCTAGCGCTTTTCCAAGGTAGGTTTCAAACGACTCTCTAACAGATTGTGGTACGTCTGCGTCGTGAATAAAGACGCCCTCGATCAAACACCTTCGCAAGTCCTTAACAAATTCCGTCTCCTCAACTTCATCTAGCGAAAGTGCCACCTCGGCGAGGCCGTCTTCGTTGGGCGAAAGCGCCAGAACTCCGCTGTCGAGCGTCTGAAAGGTCTTCTTCGAGATCTTATTCTTCAAGAACTTTGCGACCTCCACGACTTCATACTTTGAGTTCATGAATATAAGCAGCCGCCGACCGGTTGGGTTTTGCGCATACCAATGATCTATGAAGTCATGATATTGATCCCACCTCTGCTGTCGTCTATCGATTTTTGCGGCTTCGCCTATCCTTACAACGCCTTTCTGGAAAATCGCGTGTTGACCGGACAAATCGTCGGCAGCTTCTTGCGTCAACGACAATTGTTCATCCGTTTCAAAAGACTTGACTGCGAACAACGGTAATGACTGTGCGTCGGTTCGTCCCGGAAAGAATGCTGAATGTTCCACGCGCATCGCGCGACTAGTATCAGAAATCACGAGCGGGTAGACTGTATCTAGCGTTTCATAGTCTGTGTACGAAAGGTAATCTCTGAGCTTCGAACTAGCTCCTTCCGTCGTAATAACCACTAAGCGCAGGTGGTTGCCTTCGTCGACGCTTTCTAACCGTCTTTCTTTCTCGCGTTTTATCTTCGCGAGCAGAGCTTCCAGTATCGACCCACGATGTAAATCCTCTATCATATGGAATTCATCGATGATCACCAAATTAATCTTCTCGAACAATTCTTGGCTGGCGCTAAGTATGACATTTGCTTTTTCATAAACAGTGCACGCAATGTTAAATTCTCCACGGATTAACGCTCCGTCGGAGGCGTTGTCATCTCCAGTGGAGACGATCACTGGATCGAAACTATCTCTGCCTAGAGAGGCCGAAGGGTACTTTTTCCGCCAGCTCCTCGCCTTTTCTTGCGCTAGAGCCTTTGTTGGCGCCACGTACAATACGCGGGTGCGTGCAAACTCATTTGGTCTAGCCAGTCCAAATAGCGTTTCTGCCAGGGTTGTCTTTCCGGACGAAGTTCCTCCAGACAGGACAACGTCTTTGAAACCACTTTGCAGCAAGCTCTGGCGCTCGTCCCAGAATTTTTTTTGCAGCGGTGTGAGAAAAAAGCCTGAGTTCTGCCGGAACTGAGGAAGCCCTTTCAAGTTGCTGTAGTGAAGAACATTTTTCGACCAAGTCCAATCCATGAGGTCTTCCAAGGTTTCCCGCCAAGGATAACTGTGCGCGATTTCAATCGTATCATTCTCTTCATGGCTGACACTTCCCGAACTGGAAACGGTGGGTGAACTCTCGACCGCGTCGACGATGGATTTGACTGCGTCGGACCAGTTCGGCCACTTTTCTCGGAGCAAGTCGCTCAGTCTTTGGGCATTTGCAAACGTACGCTCGTAGTTGGCGGAAGCAGCGATTAAAGTCTTTTCCAATTCTGCGATTAGTTCGCTCCTGGATGCTCCATCAGTGTCGACGCTCAAAATGTAGTCCTTGGCCTCTTCTCCAAGCAATTCAATTGCATCAACAAAAAATCCGGAACTCCGCGATACCACGGTAGGCACGCCAAATGTGCAGGTTTCAAGAAATGTAAGGCCAAAGTTTTCATACCACGAGTTCAAAAGAACAAACGCGCACCGATCTAGGGTATCCTTTAGTCGGGATTGGTCAAAGTCGCTAATCTCTTCAAATGGCAGTTCACGCAAGTTCGCCTTCCAAGTGCCTTCCAATTTTGACTTAACATCATCTAGAACTGGCTCTGCTCCACGTGAACCAATAGCAGTGAAAGTTACGTCGTCTGTTGCCAGTTCTGAGATGTGCCCGCTGGAGCGAGCGGAAGCCCAAGCCTCTGCGGAGATGCTGATTTGCTTAATTGTATCACTTTTCCGATCTAGCCTGCCGAAGGATGCTGCGCTGAAGCGCGTCGATTTTGTGGCTCGGCTTTTGATGTTCGGCAGGCCCGGATAAAGAAAGTTGATTTTCTCTGCGGATTTTGGCGAAAGGTATTTGAGGTACTCAACAGAAAAAGAACCGACTGAGAAGATCAAGTCAGATTGTTCGATAAGTTCTCTTTGATAGTTTTCTTTACGCTCAATATCGGTATCAAGAACGCCTTTGCGGGCCTCACTTCGACCATACGCACTGTGAAAGAGTGTCGCGATCTTTGCTTCAGAGAAGTACTCTCGAAGCACCGGAATAAGTTCGCGCCCAAATATATCATTTACGATCACCAAGTCAGGCTTGAACCGCTTGCTCAAGAGCTGAGGTATGGCGGCGCGTGCCTCTATTCTAGTCCAATGTCCCAATTGGCTCGCGTCAACGTCATCAACCACTCTGTCGTCTGGCGTTATAACCGTAAACCCGTACTTCTCGCCGTCACTCACAAGCTGCTGTGTGCGAACTTTGTAGAACGCGCACACTTCGTGATCTCCGGATTGTGCTAAAGAATGCACCAGTTCTTTGGAGCAGACATCGATCCCACCGGTGGATGACCCCCAAAGCGTCGAGAATATCGCAATCTTCAATTTCCCCTCCCTAAAAAGCTACTAACGATTGTTCCATCAATGAACCCCAAGGTCCACAACTCATACTATTGCGGCGGGGCGGATCCTTCTTTCCGGCGACTCGCAGTCGCTTAGTTGGGCACATGGACCTGATTACAAGCGCCATTTTCCTTAGATTTAGGGCGGACTGCGGCTTCTTGGTCAAGGCGGGTTCAGACAATCCATGGCTTCTGATGGCCTCACCCTCTCTCCCAAAAGTAGGGCTGGCCCATGACAAAATGGCCTTATAACAGTGGCTTAAGATTCTTTGTCTCGCTCAGTTGGTGTTCATCGATTATTGAGAAGTGAGCAAAAATAGACATTCGTTGCAAGCTGACGCCGATGCAAACTGGGTCTCAACCGCCAGTCTCTGCGGAGCGCCAGAACGGCTGGTTTTGAGAGACATCGTGAGACGAGATTCGAGTCCCGAAAGCGGAACCAATTTGGCTGGAGTTTCTGGACACAAGGCCAGAGGTCGTCCATCTCTCGGGTGATTGGTACTTTGACGTGTTTCCGTCCGGGGACGGCAATGCGTCGTTTGTGTAGTTAATTGGGCAGGAAAGCAAAGGATACCACCATGCTAGACATCCCCGAAATCGCCCCCCGCATCACGCCCAAGAAAATCCTGGATGACCCGAGTGTTGGCCTCGCCGAACAACTCCGCCAAAAACTCCGGTTCCTGATTGTCATTGGTATCTTCGGTCGGGGCGCGACGCTGCACACGATCTGCCGGCGCATGTATGTCACCAGCACGTTCGATGAACCACAGAGGAACAAGACGACTGGCGAGATGGAACTTGTCGAAGTAATCAACGACGTATCTGCCTATGATCGGATCGACAACATCTGTCGGAGCGCCAACAAGCCGCTGATCCAGGCCGAACTCGATTTCCTGCGACAATGCTTCGAACGGGTATTTGGCAACAACGCGATGGCCGCGATTTCCGATGAAATGCTGCTGAAAGGTTCGATGTTTCAGATCTTGAGTTCGCTGCCTGGGACGTTGACCGAATTCAACTGGAGTGACATCGACCCGATTCTGGCGCTGCGGGGATTGCCGAAACCGACAACAAGGAACCGTGGTTCGAGATTGAACGCTGCGAGGGGCGACGCTGGACCGAACAGGATGGCGGTGTCAAACCTATCCTGCCTGACAGTGGTGCGGAGATCCTTCCGACCGGGTCGGGATACCGTTTGTATCTGGATGCTGAGGTAGCACGGGAACGGCCGTTCGTGTTCGAGTTCTTGGATGCCGGGGAGGGCAATACAGATGATGGTCGGCCAGTTCGGGCGCAGTTGCTGCCTTTGCCCAAACGCGCTGACGATGGCGAAGGCCCTTGGCGCATTGCCAAGCATCTGAATCGTCCGCTGGAAATGGGAAAGACCGAAGGCCGTTTCGGATTCTGTGCAGTTTCAGGGCTTGGGTTGGCTATCGAAGAAATGTTCCCCGAGGGTTTCAATCCGAAGTGCATTTCTGACGCTGATCTGCGTGTACTGGTCGGTTGTATCCTGGACTAGGCAACGAGGGCCAGTTCACCTCTGATCGGTATCTATCGTTATATTCTGGTCACGCCCGATGCAAAACAAACCCGGCCCAGAAATAGGCGTGGCTGAACGGAGGCAGGTCCGGGTTCTGCCAATTGCCATCGAACGATGAAAAACGCATGGCGCCGGTGCTCGCATCCTCCAGCGAGGCGTCATCGGCGTTACGCAGCCATAGCTGGGCTCGTCGCAATGACTCGGCGGTAGAACAACCGGATTTCAGTTCTAGATAGAACCGGGTGATAAGCAAGCGCGTGGCCACATCATCTACAGGCCATTGCGTGCCTATAACGGCGCTCGCTCCAGCCGCGAGGAAAGCCATAGGCAATCCGAAGGTTTCGTGCGGGAGGTTTGCGAAGTCAGACAATCCGGTTTGACATGCCGCCAGACAGACCAGTGGGCCACCTTTCAGTTTGGCGTTTTCAAAAAACCAGCGAGCCGTAAGCAACTCGTCGTCCGCGCACCGAATGCCCACACCCTCAAGGTGGTCAAAATCGTGCTCGCCATGGGTTGTAAAATGGATACAGTCAAAGGCCTGACCTTCTCCGAGCACAGCCTGAACATCACGGCGAACGGTACAGGTCACGACTTCCTTGGCGAAAGATTGGAGCATTTTGGTTTCTGCTTTGGCCTCGGTTAGTCGCGCATCTACAACGTGCAAAACCCTGTCCAGTCGCGGTTCGTGTGCGACGAACTGATCAGGGCCATGCGCAATCGCCGCCTGTTCGATCAAAGCAGACCCTTGCGGACCAGGGAGTTGCAAGGCAGACACTGGAACGGTGCACCAACCGCCAAAAGCAAAGACGACGATTTCTTTGTAGTCTGCATCATGAAGGTCGGTGAGCACAGGCCCAAGCGCACCTGAAGCTGCAAGAACCCATTCTTCCAGCAAATCAGCAAATTGGCCCGTGCCGCCGGGTTGGCGCAGAGCCGACATGCCGGAGAAGAACCCGGGGCGCAATTCGTCGATGGCTTCGTTCCAAAAATCCTTGCCAACGCTCTCAAGTTCATAGAACGTGCAAGACTCGCCGGCCGAAACCAAGACCCCGCACCAGTCCGGGGTCACGGGATTTAGCAGGTATAGTTCTGCCACCCCTTCCGGGGTTTGGAAAACCGCAGTTTCACTGCCAATGAGGCGGGCAAAGACACGTCGGGCAAAACGCAGTCCCGCAGGCGGGCCAGCCTCGCTCAGGTATCCCAGAATCCCCAGGTCCGCAATGAAGCTCAAACGGGACAAATACTCAGCTTTCTCTGCGAAAGATTCAGCCTGTTCCAGAACATTTGTGACATGTTTCAGCGAGGATTCGGCAGTACTGATCATACGCTGAGTATCACCTGTTACCGCCCCGAGCAGGCCGGAAAGCTCCTGCCACCGCAGCCACCAGGTGAGCGTTTCCAAAGGATCAAGGTTGCTTTGACTAGCCTCCAAATCGGCTTCCACATCGACCGAGCGATTGTGGTCTGCGTATTGGCACAGATCCAATACCAGTTGCGCTCTTGCCAATCGCAACGCCTGCTCGACTGGCAAGTTGCCAGCTGTAACTGCCAGTGCAATACTTTTGTCCAGCAGAGCTTCGGCCTTGGTGTAATTTGACACTCATCGTCGACCTCCCCGGTTCTGTAGAGCTTTGGCGTAGGTGACGAGGATCGTGGTCTTCAGCTCCAGATGGATATCGGTATCGACGAAAGCCGTGGCCTTTCTGGCGCAATAGATCGCGTTGCGGCTGGCTTTCGGATCCCCCAAAGTGCGCAAGCGATTGAACGTCACAGCTAAATCGAGATTTCCCTGTGCGCATCCAACCTTACTGCCCATACGTCGGTGCACCTTCAATGCCGCACGAAAGGCGGTTTTTGCCTGCGTGTGGTTTTCCCTTGGATCGCCCTCGGCTCGATCAAGATAAGCATTGCCAAGCAGGGAATGAATGTTGGCAAACAAGACTGGGTTAGCGCGCGGATTCACCAAACCACGCAAGTCCTCCAGTTCAACAATCGCATTCTCGCCGGCGGCAAATCGGGAGATTCCCACCAATTCGGAGTTGGCATAGGCCCGGAAATAGCGAGCTTCCAGTTCCGCCTCGCGGTCGGGGATTGCCGCAAACAGCAGTATCGCCTCCGACAGGCAGGTGATGGCTTCTTCCAGCACCGGGTCGCGGTAGCCGCTGCCCTCCTCAGTCAGGGCGGCACCATAGCCAAGCAAGGCATCAGCACGAAATGGATCGTGCACGCCCGGCGGGAGCAGATCCAGAGCTGTGCGAAAACAAGTCTTGGCCGTCAACCCCGACCACAGATCCAGATCGTTGTCGGCGATAAACTCGCCGACATGAACCCAGGCTGCCGCGGCCTGAGGCCCGAGGTTCGAGCGCGCAATCTGTAACTGCTCATGCGCTTCCTTTTCGTCTCCGGGCTCCAATACCGCGCTCCTCTCGCCACTCAGTTACTGCCGATGTTTAATTCATGATCGGCCAGTCGTAGTTGAATGGGCTCCGCAATGGTCGGCATGTCAACCCAAGCCTCCTTCAACTGATACCATTGTCCTTTCTGCAGGATCAGAGTCGGGTTGCGTCCGACGTGTCGCAGCAACGGTTTGCCTTGCGACGGCAGGATCTCGAGATGCCGACCCGATACGACCGGTGAAAGGCCGGGCATGTTGTTGCGACCAAGGACGATCGGGACACGATCCTTGAGTTCGACACCATAGCGCGGTCCGGCGGGCAGAAACTGGATCTTCAATTGGCTGACCGTCTGGAGAATGAAGATGGCCGCACCGCAACCCGGGCAATTAACGGTGGTCTTGTCCGCTACGAAAGCCTGCCCGCAGTCATGCACCCAGCAGTTGTGTAGAGCCCGGATCAGAGCGCGACGCCACTCGTCCGGCCCCGGTCGGGCCAAGGGATCAAGGCTGAACCCGCGATCGAACAGATCGATCAGCTCCTGCCCCAGTGCCGCTGCTTTCACAACTAGGGAGCTTTCAGGGCGTGCGCTATGTGGTCGAAGGGTTGGATGTGACCGTGCAAAAGGCGACGCCAGGCGGGCGCATTACCCGTCTAGAAGCGACCCTTTCCCTGATTGAAGCCCCGGTTGGCAGTCTCATAGGCCACTTTGAGCGGCTGGCCCAGGCGATTGCGCCTGGCGTGAGCCTTGGCGCGGTGAACAATCCGCTGATCCGTGGGGGCTGATATGGCAGATGGCGGCTATTTGGAACACAAAACCGTTGCCGGTGATCGCTGGGACATGTTGGCTTGGAAATACTATGGTGATGCGTCCAAACAGACGATTTTGCTTGAGGCCAACCGGGAGCTGTATTTGGAGCCGATCCGGGTTCCTGATCTGATCTTAGCGCCGGGCATAACGTTGAAAGTGCCGGTGCTCGAGGCCGAACAGGTGGCGCTGGAAAGCGATTTGCCACCTTGGAAGCGCGGCGGGGGAGGTGAGCCATGAGTGGCGTTCCGGCCCCATTTTTTGAGCTGATCTATGAGGGCACCGACATTTCCGCCGATATCAGCTCTATGGTGACAGAGGTCAGCTACACCGATCATCTACATGGCAAAGAGTCAGAAATGACGGTCACAGTGCATGACAAGGATGGGCGGTGGAAGTCTAGCTGGTATCCAGAGATTGGCAGCAAAATGCAGTTGACGATCTTTGATGCTGAGCAGCGAAAACTGCCCTGTGGCTTGTTTGAGTTGGACCAGCCCAATGCCTCGGGTGGGCGTGACGGCGACTTGATGACAATCAGCGGGTTGGCCGCGCCGGTGACAAAGCCGCTAAGAACGCAAAAGACGAAAGCCTATGAGCGCATCAATCTGGCTGATGTGGTTCATGAAGTGGCGGGCCGGGTTGGTCTTGGCGTCATGGGTGAAATCAACGACTTGTTTTTTGAGCGCATCACTCAGCGCCGCGAGCGCGATCTGGAATTTCTAAAGCTCTTAGCTAATGAGACCGGGCATTATTTCAACCTGCGTGGCGACTTTGTGGTGTTCACCAGTTTCAAATCTGTTGACGGTCGAAAGGCCTCACTTGAGATCGCGAAGGCTGACGTAATCAGCTATGATTTCTTCTTTGAAAGTACCGGCACCTATTCCAAGGGCGAAGCAAAATACCTTGACCAAAACAAGGGCAAGCTGACCCGGTATGAAGAGGTAGACCCGAATATCACCACCGGCGATGTGCTCAAGATTTCCGGCGAGCGGTTGGAGGGCCTGGCTCAAGCCGAAGCGCGGGTGAAATCGGAGCTGCATCGCGCCAATCGTGGCAAGTTTTCCGGCTCTTGTGACCTGGTCGGAAACGCTCTGGCGGTTGCGGGCAATACGGTCAATCTGACTGGCTTTGGGCGCTATGACGGCAAGCGGCTGATTGACAGCTCAACCCACACTCTGTCGCGTGACGGTCATGAAGTTTCTTTGGAGCTGGTCGATGCGCGCGCGTGAATATGAGGCCAATAACACAAATAAGCGCGGCATTGTGGTGCAGCGAGACCCGGTTAAAAAGCGGGTGCGGGTTCAATTCGAAGATGAGGACGAGGTGGTCTCTCATTGGATTGATGTTCTGGCCAGATCGGGCGGAGAAACCGCGACATTCATGATGCCCAATAAGGGTGATGAGGTGTGGTGCGCCCTGGACGCCAGGGGCGAGGCTGGGTGTTTGATCGGGTCTCGATACAATGACCAGAGAAAACCGCCTTTTGGCTCAAATGACGATATTGGGCTGGTTTGGGACGGCGGGGCTGTCCATGTCAATAAGGCCACCGGCGCAGTGACGGTTGAGACCAATGGGCCGGTTTCGGTCAAGACGTCCGGGGCGCTGGTTTTGGACGCTGAGACAATCACGCTGAAAGCGGATGCCGTCAAAATTGATGCGGATGTGCTGACAAACAAAGACGTCAATATCGGTCATGATCACAAGCACGAAGATGTCATGTCAGGAAGCTCATTGACTGGTGAGCCGACATGAGTGAGCAATGTGTGAATTTCTGCATATAGTAGTTGGTCATCATTAGGAACTAGGCTTTCGCGCAGAATCAGTTCAAGTTCGCTTTGACCGGTTTACGCCGCTGTTTCAATTAACTAAAATCTTGAAAAAAAATGAGGTGTGTATTGAGGCGGCCACTTTTTTCGAACCAGAAATTTCCATTTCGTCGGTTCATTCTCACTTTGTCAAAACGTCCGTTTTTGTACTTCTTGTGCGCTGAAGTTCTAATTTTAGGCCACTGGGCAGAATGTGTGTTTGGAAACGACTATTTTAGCCGATCTGGTGCGGTGATTGCATTGCTTGCGTTAGCCCTGTTGTGGTTGTGGCTTCACTATGGGAAAGCTCTCGAAGTCACCGAGGTTTATGTCAAAAACATGCAGAAGCAATCTTCCATAGGCAAAGACGGAGACTGGAGCACCAGACTTAATCGCTTGGCTCGCCAAAATCCTAATATGCCGCAGAGACATTTACTCAGCATTGTAGCGAGTGAGTACATCGCAGTCACTGAAGGTCCTAAATTAACTGCCGATCTCAGAGAAGTCACACACTCGTTGGGGATTTCTCAAATTGAGGTCGCAGCAGTTGGTACAATCATTTGGGCATTTGGCGACCTATTTGTGTAAAAACATGGGGCCACGCCGTCTCGAATACCAATAACTGTAAACAAAGTTTCTTTTGTGGAAACCCTTGGTGACGCTGCAACTAGGATCTTCGCCTGTAACAAACCAACCCTTAGCCGTCGGCTGATTTTTCAGCGATCTAGCGCGGACATGTGTCCGCCTTTTTTGTTGGGCCTGCCTGCCTATCACCTTTGTATGCAGGACAAATACGACATTCCTTTTAAGCACTGGTCGCTCAAAGTTGGGCGCGCTGATCCGCAAACGGGTGAGCGGCCAGTGTTTTGGGGAGAAATTGTCGCTGGGTTGGGTGATCTGACCCAAAGCATCACAAACCTTATTTTGACCCCGCTCGGATCGGTGCCAACCGAGCCGCTCAAAGGGTGCGATTTGCAGCCCTATATTGACCGTCACCCGAATATTGCCATCCCGCAAATTCAGCGGGCGATTTGGGATGCAATTGCCATGTGGGAGCCGCGCGTCACGGTTTCTGTCGTGCGGGTTTATGAGGCCGAATATGCGCGTTTGGTGGCGGAGGTTCATTGGCAACCCGCTGCCGGTGTCCTGGATGATCAGCAAATTTTGACCATGCCATTGGTGGCGGGTGAGGAGCGTTTGGCCTCATGAGCTTCATGCCGACCACTCTCACCTTAGAGCAACTGCGCGCCCTGCCGGTTCCCAATTTTGGCCAGCGTGATTCCATTGCGATCAAGGCGCAGTTGATCGCCAAATTCGAGGCGATTTCCGGGCGCAAAATGTATCCGTCGCAAACGGAAAGCTTTGTCATTGATTTGATGACCTACTCGCTGGCGAATGTTGGTGAGGCGATCCAGACCGGCCTTTTGCAGAACCTAGCTATCTTTGCCCAAGGTGAGCACTTGGACCGCATTTGGGCCAATGTCGACACCTATCGCCTGCTGGCACAATTCGCGCGTTCTGAAGTCATGTTTTCTCTGGCAGAGGCGCATCACCAGGCGGTGATTGTTCCGAAAGGAACGCGGGTTTCGGCAGGCCCTGAGCTGGTGTTTCGCACGGATGCCGAATTGGTCATTCCGGCTGGAGAAGTCGCCGCGCCGGTCGCCGTAACTGCGGTCGGTGCGGGTGTTGCCTTCAATGATTTGCAGATCGGCCAAGTTGACGATTTGCTTGACCCGATTGCCTATGTTGAGAGCGTGTCGAATACGCAGATCACGGCTGGCGGCTCGGAGCGAGAACGGGACGGGGCGTTTCGCGCGCGGGTTCTGAATGCCTTTGAGCTGGTCACGCGAGGCGGCTCACGGCAGGCCTATCGTGTCCTGGTCAAGGCCGTGCATCCCGACATTGTTGACGTTGAAGTGACACGCCCGCAGCCTGGTCATATTCACATTTATCCCCTCATGAATTCAGGGGTAGCTCCACAGGCGATTGCGGATGCGATCCTTGCCTATCTGGACCCGGAAACCATGATCCCGATGGGGGATTACGTGACCATTCATGAAGCGGTTTCGCAGGTCTTTGATGTGAACATGACGATCCGCGTGGCTCCTGGTTATCTCGCCTCTGTTGAGGCTGAAAAAGAGCAGCGTTTGCGGGCGAAGTTTGACGAATGGGGGCAGGTGTTGGGGTCTCAGGTCTCCCCGTCTGCTTTGAATGAAGCAGCGCGCGCCATGGCCGGTGTGGTCGGAGTGGATGGCCCTGACTTCGAATTCACAGATCTGCCATCGACGCATTTCGCGGTGATCGGGAATTTCAACGTGTCAGTGGTTGAGGCTCCCAATGTCTAAGTCGCTGATCCCGCTTTCTCTGGTCCCCCCTGGTATCAATGATGAGCGCCAGCGCGCCCTGGTGCAGACCTTTGGCGAGATGTTGGCCGAGCTGGATTTGACCAAGCTGAGCCTAGTTGCCCCCATGACCGTTGACGCCCGTGCCTTGCCGTACCTGGTCCGCGCGTTTTCGGCGCAGGAATTCGTTGATCCGAATTTCCCGGAACATGTTCAGCGCCGCATTCTGAGTGAGATTTGGCGGCTCAAATCCTTGCAGGGATACACAGCCGGTGTGCGTTTGGGGCTGCGCCTATTGGGCATGCAGATGCGCATCACTCAGTGGCATGACATGCAGCCCATGGGCGTGCCGAATACCCATGAAATCACCTTTTCCGGTGGGCGAGGCACTGTTTGACGAAAACGCGGTGCTTGGCCCACGCACCTTGAGTGCGGCGCGGCGCATGATCGACGTGACCAAGCGTTGGTCGCAGGAAAGTAGCGTCCGCGTTGGCGTGAATATAACCGGCGGCATCGGTGTCACAGCGGCGGCGCAAGCGCTGCAAGTGGCGCGCGGACGTGGTCAGGCCAAGCGGCCATCCGCCTTTGCAACACCTTTGCGCCTGGTCACAGCGGCGACAACGCTGGGCGTCACGCGCGCGAAAGGGGGCGCAAAACGCCCCACCGGGTTCAAATCCGGGCTGGGTGCCACTTCGGCGGTGCAGGTGATCGAAATCCACAGAATTACGGCAAAGGCAGCGTTAGGACACATGTCACATTTTATCCAACCGGTAATCACGGATGCAGGGCTAAACGCCATTCTCTCTGCAAGTTCTCAGGGGCTGGAAGGCAACATCACCCATATGGCCTTTGGCGACGGGGGCGGCGCTGGCTATGAGCCTGGAAAGGGGGCGGATGGGCTGCGCAATGAACGCTTACGGGTTGCCGTTGGCGGCGGCGAACGCACCGGGCCAGCGACGATCACGGTGCAAGGCCACCTGCAAGCGTCGCCGGAGTTTTGGGTGCGCGAAGTCAGCTTTGTTCTGGATGATGGCACACATCTGGCCATCTGGTCGGATGAGACCACGCCGCTCATGTTCAAGACGGCAGCCGGGGAGGTTGTGGTGGCGTTCACGTTGGCCTTGTCAGGCTTGCCCGACAATTCCGTCAATGTGGTTGCGACCGGCCCGGATGTGAAAGTGATCTTTGATCATGAGTTCGCGCTGATCATCGCAAACCAAGCCAAAATCACCCGTCAACAATTCCATCTGGCCGAAGGGTTCCGCAAGGAACATGGCCGCTATCCCGGAGCGTAAACATGTCGAACCAAATCACAGAAATGCTGGCGGCGCTGAGCGCGCTGCATGGCGATATTGCAGGCAAAATCCCCCAGATTGACGCGCGCTTGCAAGCCATCCTTTCCAGCTTGAGCGGGGCCATGGGCCGGAAGGTGTTTGTGGACGCGGCCACTGGTGATGATGTTGACGGTCTTGGGACCGAAGAAAGCCCGGTTCCGTCTCTGGATGGGGCGGCAAAGTTCATGATCCCCGGCGGCTATTACTATGTGTCGCTCATGACTGACCTGGTGGTTGACAGCTATGTCGCAATTCCCGCCGCGTCCTTGACCTTGGCATCCTCTGAAATTGGCGTGAAGCGCCGCTTGTCCTGGGCACCGGAAATCGACGCAATTGACACCCGCGCGCCAACTATCACTTCGACCGGGCGCAATTGCACAATTCTGTGCCGCGACCTGCGCCTGGCCACAACGCAAGTCTCAGCCCATGTCACGCCGCGCGGTATGTTCTATGGCCGCACCAATATGTTCGTTGATCTGTTTGATTGCGAAATGGAAGTGCCAGCGGGCGCAAACCACGCCTTCTTGAGCGGCAACGCGCTTTATGCCTTCTGGCTGAACGCCGTAACCGTCCCGGCTGAAATGGCTGGCCTGTGGGTTGACGGCTACGCGGCAGGCACAGACCCGGCAACCGTTGGTCGTCTTCTGGCCGCAAACACCACCCTCTAGAACCGGAGAAACCAATGTTTGATTTTAAGACGCCCAATGGCGCGATCTTGCGCAACGCCACTGTTGAGGCGGCGCGTACAAATGGCGTTTCAGAAGATGAAATCGCCGTGGTTCTGAAAGCCGAGCGTAAGCGTTTGGTCAGCGAGGAATGTCGCCGCCGGATTTACGCGCATGCGTCGGCTGAGGCTCAAACCAATATGGGGCTGGCCGTGGGCGTAATTGGTGCCAAGACCGCGTCCAATCGTACCGATGCGGAAGTTGCAATCTTGGCCGGAGCCACAGCCGCACTTGGCTGGGTTCAAGCCATGCGCGCGGCCAATGCGGCGTTGATTGAGAATGCGGAGGCTGATTTTCTGGATGATGCCGCCTGGCCTGAAATCCCTGCCGAAGCGGCGCAAGTCGCCGCCAGTTTCTAAGGGGGCAAGAATGCCTGATCTGTCATGGTGCAAAAAGGGCGGCGCGCGTGGTTATGTGACCGCGCAGCCCGTGCCTTGGCAGATCGGAAAGAAGGATAGCGGGTGGGAGCTACTGGTACCCGCTGGCCGCGAATTTGAAAGCTCTGTCCCGCGCCAATTGGGGTGGCTGTTTTCGCCGGATGATCCCTATTTTTTGAAAGCGGCCTGCATCCACGACTATCTTATTGAGTGCGGGTATCGCCGGGCCTTTGCGGACAGTCAGTGGTTTGAAGCGGCGCTGAGTGAGCAAGCCCCGGAGCTGCGCGCACGCCTGGCTTATTTGGCCATGCGCTTGCGTCTTTTCGCCATTTGGGCCGTCGGCCGGAAACGCCGGAAATGACGATGGCCGATTCCGCCAACTTCCCTTTTGACGATGCCAGCTCGGGTGAAATGTCATGACCTATTCGGGGGGCAAAAACGGGGCGGGCATTTTCCAGCGCATCATCAATCAGATGCCGCCTCACAGCACCTATATTGAGGCGTTTTTAGGCTCTGGCGCAGTGTTGCGGCGCAAGGCAATGGCCGAGCGAAACATTGGCATAGACCCCAGCAACAAGGCGCATAGTCTTTGCCTGGCGGAATGGCCCCATGCGCACCTTGATTTGAACCTGTTTGAAGGCTCTGCCCTGGACCTTTTGCCGACACTCGAAACGCTGGTTTCCAAGGCGCGATTGATCGACCAGCCCGATACCCTGATTTATGCCGATCCGCCCTATGTCATGGAGACCCGCAAGGGGGGCGATCTATATGATTTTGAGCTGACAGATGATGACCATATCCGGCTCTTGGAAATCCTCACATCCGCGCGCTGCATGGTGATGATTTCCGGCTATCGCTCGGGTCTTTATGACGAGGCTTTGGCCGGGTGGCGGCGCATTGATTACATGGCCAACACACGCCAAGGGATGGCCGCAGAAAGCCTTTGGCTGAACTTCCCAGAGCCAAGTGCTTTGCACGATTATCGCTATCTCGGGGATGACTATCGCCAGCGTGAACGCATCAAGCGAAAACGCGAGCGATGGGCCGGTAAATTCGCCAAGATGGACCGTCTTGAACGCCTGGCCGTTATGTCCGCATTAACTGAGGTGGCCGGACCCGTGTCCGCCTCCGTTCCCGCCAAAAATGACGATGTTTGAATCACGCATCGCTACGATTGACGGGGAAGGGTTTCAGCATGCCGACACAGGCAATACCGTTAGGTGAAAATTGGCAAGAGGTCGGGCAAGGACCCGCCCTTGTGGAAACGAAACGCGGCAATAATGTACGGGTTCATTTTGGCAACGCCGCGCCCGCCCCAGATACCAAAGCTTATCACGACATGTTTGACGCCGCGTCGATTGGCTATGGCGGCACAGAGCGCATCTACGCCCGGTCGCACAACGGACAGCCATCCATTATTGTCACTCCTGCGGGGGGTGAACATGAGCCGTGATAGAATGGTCCCAGCCCCAATAAGCGAACAAAGCGGGCCTCATACTCATCAGATCGCCGAGGTTGTTGGGCTGTCGGATGCCCTAGCCGCTGCCGGAGCGGGTGTTGAGGCTTATGTTGACCCGGACACGGGCGATGATGCCACAGGCACGCCTTATAAAACGGTTGCCGCCGCACTGGCGTCAGGACCGAAGGTGCTTTGGCTGCGCTGTTCTTCGACCCCTATTTGCCACGCTGGCCTGTCGATTTCCAACATCGAAATTCGCGCCTGGAAAGAACCCGGTGACGCGGGAATTCGCCCCAAGCTTTGGGCGCTGACCAACCATCAATCGGGTGATTTTTCCGCCTCAAGTGCAGGCGCTGGTATCTACTTTCTGAGCCTTGCCGTTGACCCGAACGCGGTTTGGGAGCTGGACGCAAACGGAGGGCTGTTGCGCTTCGGCGAGGCTTGGTCTGCGGAAAACGACCCGCGCAAACCCTTTGCGCGGGCCAGTGTTGATTTGGCCGATGTTCGGGCGGAGGCCGGGCGCTGGTTTTTTGGGAATGGACCAGAGGGGCAAGGTCTCTATTTGCGGCCCGCAAACGACGTTTTCCCAGCCCTTGGATTTGAGTTGCCGAGCGCCAATACAGGGGTTGAGGCAACTGGGCTGGTGAGCCTGTTCGGTTTGGAAATTTGCGGCGGTCGCGACACGGTTTTGCAGGCGTCTTACTGCCTGGGGCTGGATCAGGATTGCTATATCGGTCACTCAGGCAGTGCGGACGCTTTGGACCTTATGGTGCAGGCCCGGTGGCACAGCTTGCGTTCTCAGTTTTCCGACGCAGGCGATGATGCGATCAACACTAACGGCAACGGAGCGGCGTATTCCGCGTTGCATTGTCTTTATACGCTCAACGTCGGAGACGGAGTTGCCCCTCATGGTGTTGGCAATGATGTGCGTTTGACGTCTTGCACCATGTGCGAAAACGGAAAATATGGCTTCGTTTCGATTGGAACGGGTTACTTCTATCTGCAAGGTTGCACGATGGTCCGAAACTTCGTTTCCGGCATGCGGTTTCAGTTGGGCGATCACACGGAACAAACCACCGTCGAAATGCTCAATTGCGAGGCAAACAAAGCCAAAATCCGAGCCAATGACCCGACCACGGTTTCTGTGAAGGCAACGAATTTCCGGGGGGGGATGGAGTTGCAGGCAAACGCCACGGTTTTTGGTTTTTGGTCCTCGGGAAATCAGCGCGGGTTTCGGGTTTATGGTGGCACGGTTGAACTGCGCGATTTCAAAATCACCGATAGCGGATTTGCAGGCGTCGAACAGGCAGGTGGCGATCTGACTTTGATCGGCGGAGCTGTCCTGAGGGGGGCAAATGGGTTCGTAAAATCTGGTGGCACAACCACCATCCATCCCAATTCCGTCAACATCCCAGATGCAGGCATCGGTGCGCCGCAAGGGCGTCATTTGGGTCTTGATGCGACGCCGCTGGCCGCATTGGTCAGCCTGCCACAAATTTGATCCCCGATTGGGGAGGTCACAGGGCGCAGCAACGCCCTGCAACACGGGGCCAAAATCTCACTCTCAACCCCGCCGACCAAAGAAGCCTTATGGCCGCTCCCACCCTGATCAGGGTGCGGTCCAAAGACACGAAAATGACGATGATTGAAAGCGAAAACTTGACGCCGGTGGACCCGGTATTGCCGGTCGCGCCTTACCTTGGTGGGAAACGCAATCTGGCCAAACGCATCACGGCAATTCTGGACGGCATCGAGCACAAGACCTATGCCGAGCCATTTGTGGGCATGGGTGGGATATTCCTGCGCCGCAAAATGCGCCCGCGCGCCGAAGTGATCAACGACTACAGCCAAGAAGTCAGTAACCTGTTTCGGATATTGCAGCGCCTTTATCCGCAATTCCTACAGCTCTTGCGGTTTCAGATCACCACGCGGGCTGAATTCAACCGCTTGGCGGACACAGATCCGGCCACGCTCACCGACATCGAGCGCGCGGCCCGGTTTCTTTACATGCAACGCACTGCCTTTGGCGGGAAGGTTTCTGGGAAAAACTTTGGGGTCAGCAAGGACCGGCCCGGGCGCTTTAATTTGGTGACGCTTGAGCCAATGCTTGAGGACCTGCATGCCCGCCTGTCAGGTGTAGTGATCGAATGTCTCGACTATTGTGAATTCCTTGCCCGCTACGATGGCCCGGACACACTGTTCTATCTGGACCCGCCTTATTGGGGCTGTGAAGATGATTACGGCAAAGACATGTTCGACCGAAATGAGTTCGTCCGCATGGCCCATCAGCTCAAAGGCATCAAGGGGCGTTTCCTCATGTCGATTAATGACGTTCCCGAAATCCGCGAGACCTTTGGTGCGTTTGAGCTGACGCCGGTTTCAACGACCTATTCTATTGCCAAGGCTGGAGAAGCACGGGGCGCGCGGGGGGAGTTGTTGGTGAGCAATTTCATTCTCGAAATGCACATGAAATAGCAATCCTGGAGGACTTCAAAGGGGCCGGTGTCCGCCTATCTCTGGTGCACAAAAATTGGAGAAGAAAAAATGGAACAGTTGATAGCTGAAATTGCGGAGAAACACTTGCGCCTTGAAACTTTGGAAGAACAAAAGTCAGACCGTTTGGACTTCAAGGAACACGCGGTGTGGAACATCAAAGCCGCTTTGGAAGCCGCCTATGCCGCTGGCGCAGCAAGTACCAAGCTTGAGGCTGTGACCCGTCAGGGAAAGTGAATTCAATTTGTCTGTCCGTGCAGGTGCTCGGGCAGGCAAATTCGCCCAAGAAAGTGTCGCGGAGGATTGAAATGAGTGACGCCGCCCCGTTTTCCCAAAAGTACCAGATCATTGTTTGCCCCAGGTGCAATGGTTCCGGTGTCGAGGATCGCCGCAGTGTCTACGATGGTGTGACCACTGTGCGGCGATGCCAAACCTGCGGAGGCGCGCGTGTGGTTGAGGAGCGAACGGTTGTGACGATCAGCAAGGTTGAAAAGGTCAAAGCTGGCGACGATTGGCGCTGAGAAAACGGTCAGAAGCGTTAAAAATCCAGATTTCGTGTCTCAAAGGTAGCGCTGATCTGTCTCAAAGCTGCCGCCGAGCCACAGATGCGTGCCCCACATGAGACGGGAATCCCTTGTCCAGACTGGCCGATTCCAGCTGAACGCGGGATTACACTACATCTAATGAAATCAAGCCTTTAGGGGCGGAAGTCCGTATGTATTTTGGACAAATGGTGCCCGGGGGCGGAATCGAACCACCGACACGAGGATTTTCAATCCACTGCTCTACCCCTGAGCTACCCGGGCACGGGTGAAGGTCTGTCCTTCGGGTGAGGGGCGGTCTAAACGAGCTGTCATGGAGTGTCCAGAGGCTTTTTGAAGAAAATTCCGCCTTCGCCAAACAATTTTTGATTTTCCTTTGCAGTGTAGTGCTTGGCAGCTAAACCGGGACTTATGGGGTTGGAACTAAAGACATTGCAGGCGTTCCTTGATCATTCCTTTGATCAGGTCATTGACGTGCGCAGTCCGGCGGAATTTGCCGAAGATCATGTGCCGGGGGCGATCAATTTGCCGGTTCTGGATGACGCTGAGCGGGCGGAGGTCGGAACCATCTACAAACAGCAAAGCCCCTTCAAGGCGCGCAAACTTGGGGCTGCTTTGGTGTTTCGCAATGCGGCGGCTCATATCGAGGAAACCCTGTCGGTGAACGAGGGCGGATGGCGGCCCTTGGTATATTGTTGGCGGGGTGGGCAGCGTTCTGGCTCTTTTACCTGGATGTTGCGCGAGATTGGCTGGCCGGCGGAGATTGTTCAGGGTGGTTATCGCTCCTACCGCCGTTTGGTCACGCATTACCTCTATGAGGGGGCGTTGCCATTCAAGCTTGTCCAGTTGGGGGGGCACACCGGGACCGCCAAAACCGAGGTCTTGTTGCGGGCGCGAAAATTGGGCGCGCAAGTTCTGGATTTAGAGGATCTCGCACAGCATCGCGGCTCACTATTGGGAGCGAGGGCCGGGGGGCAACCAAGCCAAAAGATGTTTGAGACCAGGTTGGTCCAAGCCCTGGCGCACCTGTCGCCAGACAAACCCGTTCTGGTCGAGGCGGAAAGCAGTAAGATCGGTGTACTGAATTTGCCGCCTGCGTTGTGGGGGGCGATGAAAGCGGCGCCCTGGATCGAGCTTTCGGCCGCAGTTCAGGCGCGATCACGCTATTTGTCTCAGGCCTATTCTGACGTTTTGGCTGACAGCGTCGCCTTGAAGGAACGGTTGCAACCGCTGCGTTTCCATCGCGGACATGACCTTGTTGACCGCTGGGAGGCTCTCATTCAGGCCGGTGAGAAACAGGCGCTGTGTCAGTCTTTGGCGACAGACCATTATGATCCGGCCTATGACAAATGCATGAAAGCCTTTGCCCCACAAGTTCTAAGCAAGATTGAATTGGCTGAGCTCAACGATTCTGAGATGGACATCGCGGCTGAAAGGGTTGCTCAGGTGCTTTCGGAAATAGAAATGTGACCGATCTGATCGGTCATTTCTCCAATAATTGCAGCCTCATAGCCCTCCGCACGCAACCGCTCTAACGTTTCTTCGGCGTTTACAGGGATAGCCGCCAACAAACCGCCCGCTGTTTGCGGATCAAACATCAAATCGGCGCGCGCGCTGTGAGGGGCCTTAGGCAAAATCTCTCTGTTCTGTGGGAAAAGCGTCGATTTGATGCCTTGCTCGGACAGAACCAGCGCACCGTCCAGTAGCGGGACCTTGTCCAACCAAAGCGTCGCGCCGCAATTGGAATTTTGGCAAATATTCATCAAATGTCCCACCAGTCCAAAGCCGGTAACATCTGTCATGGCACTGGCTTGGCACAGGATCTGGCTGGCCTTGGCCTGCGAGATCTGCATGTGAGCCATGGCGTTGCTCACCCATGCACCTTTCGCCAAGCCTTGCATGTCTGCTGCCATAATCACGCCGCTGCCCACTGGCTTGGTCAAGATCAAGTGATGCCCCGGCTGTGCCCCGGACAGAGTTATGGGGGGCGTGTTGCACAGGCCGGTGATGCCGAAACCGATTGTCGTTTCCGCGCCAAAAGAGCTGTGCCCGCCAACGATCGCCGCCCCGGCCTCGGCCATGCAGGCGTGGGCCGTTTGCATGATTTCGCGCAGTGTTCTTTCGGCCAAAAGCTCTGACAGCCTAGGAAGGATGAGAGTGGCGGTGGCAGCCTGTGGCAGGGCCCCCATGGCCCAGATATCCCCCAAAGCGTGATTGGCGGCGATCCGTGTCATGGTCACCGGGTCTTCGACAAGGGCGCGCAGGTGGTCTGTTGTCATAACTTGCTTGACCCCGCCGGTTTGGATCAGGGCCGCGTCATCGCCGGGTAAAGGGGTTACATCCTGACGCGTTGTGGCAGGCAAGGTTTGTAACGAACGGGCCAAGGCGGATTGCCCGATCTTGGACCCACAACCGCCGCACATGGGTTTGTCCCCCAAGACCTCCGCCGCACCAAGAGCTCTGGGAGAGGGCAGTTTCTCGGGCTTTGCAACAGGAAGATCGCGGAATTTTGCCATAAAGGATTGATCGATATGGTTCTTGAGTTTCCAGATCGAGGGCCCTTGAAATACCATGCCGAACCGTTCGCCAAGGGCAGCTTTGCCCCCTAAAGAAATGAGTTTGAGGTAATCCGTTTGCGGGGAATAGAGGACCAGATCACCGCGGCCAGCCAACTGGCGGCGCAGGTTTTCATAAAGCACCGGTGCCTGACGCACGGCGTAGACACCTGCCTTGGGGCGAGGGGTGGCTGTCATATGGGCACAATCGCCGGTGGCAAAGATCTCGGGGTGGGAGCTTTGCAAGGTGGGGGAGATGGCAATGAAACCCTCATGTAAATCCAAGCCGGTTTGGGTCAGCCAATCCTGAGCTCTGGCTCCGGCGGCACCACAGATGAATTCTGCCGGAACAAACTCTTTGTTTTGCAGGGTGATCCCAGATCCAGTGATCTCTTGAACGTGGCTGTGCTCATGCAAATGGACGGAAAAATCACTCAGTCGCGCCAGTAGTTTCGTTTTCGAGGCACTGCGTAGACCTTCGAGTACAGATTTTCTTTCAATGAGATGAATTTTGGCGGCCCGCCCGTGTGATTTGAGAGCATGGGCCAAGGCCAGTGTGATCTCTACGCCTGCAACACCGCCGCCAATTAAAGCTACCGCGGCGGGACCGGATTTGGACAGGTAATTTTGCCAAGCTTGCGCAAATGGCCCCAGCGGTTTTGCAGGAATGGCGAAGTCAGTGAAGCCTTTGAGGTCGGGCAGGTCACTGGTGATGCCGATGTCAACTGAGGCTGTGTCAAAGGCGATATCTGGCCGCCCCGAAACCTTGATGCATTTGCGTTGGATGTCGATGCCAGTAGCCTTGCCCAGAATGAGCCGAGCGCCGGCCAGTCGAGCAAGCCGAACGAGATCTATGTCCAGCTCTTCGCGGCTGTAATGCCCCGCCAGAAAACCGGGTAACATGCCAGAATAAGGCGCGGTCGGGGCCGGATTGATAACGGTCAATCGCGCGCCTGGTAGTGGCTGCATAGCCCATTTACGCAACACCAATGCATGCGTATGTCCGCCCCCAACAAGCACGAGATCTTTGGAATAGGGGAGGGTGGGGGACTTCATGAGATGCTCCTTCTCAGGTTGGCATATCATGCAAAGCGCCGCCATCCCATGAGGCAGATGGGCAGCTTTGATCAAACCCTTAGGGGATGTGATCAGAAAAGCGTGATATCGTCAGCCACGGGGGGAGCAGCGGGAACAGGTTTCGGAGGTTCGACCCGTGCGGCGTCGCTGCTGACCAATAACTGTTTGACCTTTCCGGTAGTTGGCCAAAACCTTATCCGGCGAGCTTGTGTTCCCCCTGTGCTTTCGGCCAGGCATGGAATGCCTTCGTCTGCAAGGAACTGCCGCGCAAATTTTGTGTTGGAGTTACCAATGTCTTGAAGTGAACCAATCATTTTTCCGCCGCCAAAAACTTTGGCCTGCAAACGGCTTCTGTCCGCCCCTTGTTTCAGAAGCCCATTGATCAGCAATTCCATGGCATAGGCACCATAGCGCACATTTTCACCCTCAGCCCCATCTCGATTTGGCAAAAGGAAATGGTTCATACCCCCAATGCCCCTTTGCGGATCCGACAAGCAAACAGCAATACAAGAGCCCAAAACTGTGGTTAAGACGGCTTCTGGGTCTTCAGAAATCGTGTAGTCGCCTTGAATGACGTTCACCAGTTTTTCTCGTTGAAAAGTCATGAAAGCACCTTTCTGGGCTGTAAGCCACTGCTTTGAGGGCCTTTAAGCAAAGCGGGTCCGATTTTATCGATGGGCAGCACTGCCGTTGCTGCTCCGTTTTCAATGGCGGCTCTGGGCATGCCAAAGACAACTGAACTTGCTTCATCTTGTGCAAAAGTCCGGGCACCTGCCTTGCGCAGTTGCAGCAGCCCGTCGGCACCGTCCTTACCCATACCCGTCAGTAATGCGGCAGAAATTCTTTCTGCCCATCGAAGACCGGATTTGAATAGCATATCGACCGAAGGAAGATGGCCGGACACCGGATCGCCGATCATTGAAAACGATCGGGCGGGGGCATCGTTTTGCAGGATTAAATGGGCCTTATTTCCCGCGCCAATCGTTATCTGTCCTCTTTCCAAAGTGGCTTCGCCATTGCTGAGGGCAATTCGGGGTTTGCATTGCCGATCCAGTAACCCGGCAAGGCTTTCTCCGAAACCAGCTCCGGTGTGTTGGACAATCAAAGTTGGAGGACAATCATGTGGGAAACTCCCCAAAACGGTCAGCAACGCATCGACACCGCCGGTACTCGCTCCGATCAAGATTATCGGGGTGTTTTGGGTAGTTATCCGGTCAGGCAGCGCGGTTGAAGGGGCTTGTTTCAGCTTCGGCCCAGGTGCGCTGGATGTCGTGGGATCTGCTACGGGTTTGCGGTTCCTAAGGCTGCGTTCTCGTGAGATGGGTGACAAGCTGTGGCGTCCGTGGCGTGTCAGGCTTCTGAGTTGTCCTTCAATCACTGCCGCGCTTGAATTTCCTGGAATCGAAAACAAGTCGGATCCAGGATTGATAGATGACTTGGAACGATGCGATGCGCCAAGGCTGGTTAATACCAGCCATCTCACGTCAAGCGTCGCAAACAGCGCCCGCATTACTTCAAATTCTGGCAGGCTAGCCAGAGGTTCCGATATCAAGACGACGTTCGGTACTTTTTCCTCGACATGCGTGTAAGTGTTCATCAGATCACCCGTTTTCGCAATGACGACAAAATCCTTCAGCCCATTCACCAAAGTCGCAATTTGATTTCGCTGCGCCAGGCTTGTTGTTGCGACAATAACCGTATTTGTAGACACGCAACGTCCTTTTTTGATTGGTGAAAGCTGGGCACAGCTAAGATGCCTTAGGGTGATTTACCGTTGGTAAAGACGCGTCAGAGAAATAGCTCAGCATGTCCGGAAGGGCCTGCATCTGCAGCCATCCCCTTTAACCTTGCAGCCATTTCTCTAAGAGGCACGACTTTGACGGCTTCAGCAATCGGAACTTCTCCACCTTTGTCGGCCAGTTCAGTCAGCCGCTCCAAGTAATCCGCCAAGGCACCAACAGATTGTTGCAGGACATCCAATTCCTGCAGCATTCCAATGGTTTGTGTGCTTGGAACATTTCCGGCCTCCATGAAAACAGCTTCGAGCCCATGTTCAACGCGTTCCAAGCGTTCTCGCAGACCGTTCAATTCGGTCGCGACTCTGACAGTCGCGATCCGAATAGGGAGAGAGTCATCCGACGCAGATGTCATAGGCGTCCCACCACGCTTTCAATGCATTGCTTCATTGACGCCGCAGTGAACGGTTTCTTGATCATATTATTCAGACCAAGCCTTTTGGCCTCATTAACAATTTCGGGCGTAGGACGACCGGTCACAAGAATAAAACCGATCTTTTGCGTCGGTGGACTGCTTCGGACAGCCTTCAAAAGGCCGAGCCCGTCTAAACCCGGCATATTATAGTCAGACAAAACCAGATGAACTGGATTTGACGACAATCTGTCCAGTGCTTTTTTTCCATCATTTTCGGTGATGTAATTTTTGACACCGATGTCGTCCAATGCTTGCGTAATCAAGCCTCGGCTGGTGGCCATATCATCTACGACCATTACTCTCAGAGATTCTTTCAAGCCCATTTTGCCCTCCTATTCCTGCGTGCCTGCCGCAGGGATGCCGCCCTTGCGGTAACTTGTGATACCAATACCTTCCAACTGGTCCATTGCTGGGCCCGTTATTCGTTCCGAGTGACCAATGAACAATAAACCACCTGGAACCAAGAGATCGCAAAACCTCTTCCATAGTTTCTGTTGCGTCGGTTGGTCGAAGTAGATCGCCACGTTTCGGCAAAAGATCACGTCAAATTTTCCGCTAAACGGCCAATCGGAGATTAAATTTAATTCATTAAACGTAATTAGACGTTTTAGATCGTCCGAAACGTCAAAGGTCTGTCCAGCTGGATCCGTCTTGGTCCACTTGTTTTGGAAGGTTTGTGGAATTCCTTTCAGCTCTTCGACGTTATACGTTCCTTTACGCGCTTTTTCCACAATCTTGGGGTCAATATCGGTGGCCAAAATTTTTAGATCCAGATTATGCGCATTCGGGAGCTTGTCGAGAATTGTCATCGCCAGAGAATAAGGTTCCGGCCCTGCAGAGCACCCTGCAGACCAAATTCTGGCACGGTCTCCCTTTTGGACCTTGGCTATAATGGCCGGCAAATACTCATCTCGCAACGTTTCAAAGTGGTGGTTTTCCCGAAAGAAACTTGTGACATTGGTGGTCAGAGCTGAGATCAGTTCAAACTTTTCAGCGTCTTCACCTGGTTTTCCGAGCAGCGACAAATAATCAGGAAAGCAGGAAACACCGCGTGCTTTCAATCGCTTGGACAAGCGAGAATAGACGAGTGGCTTCTTGCTTTCAGCAAGATCCAGTCCAAACTGGGATTTCGCCAATGTCGCAAGCGACCTGAAATCCTCATTGCTGAACGGGATGTCTTGAACTTTGACTGCTGCGGGTGCTGAATTCATTGGGCGACCCCGGCGGAGTGTTCCAGAACAGCGTCCAGGTTGACAACGCGCACCATTGTTTCATCTACGGAAATCATTCCGCGAATGCTGTGCCGAGTTGCTTCGGACTTAATATCAGGCGTTTCCTGAATGGCGCTCTTTTCGACGGAGAGAATTTCCGAGACGGATTCAACCAATAAACCGATTGTCGTTCCTTCGACCGCGGCGACGATAACAACATTTCGTTCATTTGCCGGGGTTTTCCCTAGGCCAAATCGTGCTGACAGGTCGAAGATTGGAATGACCGCTCCACGCAGATTCATAACCCCCAACACATCTGTTGGTGTATGAGGGAGTGCTGTTACTGGCGTCCAGCGCCTGATTTCACGAATTTGAGTGATCTCGAGACAGTAGTTTTGACCGCCTGCCGAAAAGGTAATGAACTCGAACTGTGTATCAGCCAGTGCTTCTGCTGTTTCAGGCATGACGTAGCTCCATGTTTGTATTTTGCCCAAATGGATCAAGCGGGTTGGAATGGGCAAGTTTGATCAATTCTTCTGGATCAAGGATCAAAGCAATCTTGCCATCGCCAAGGATGGTTGCCGCTGAGACGCCTGGAATAGCTGTATAGTTGCTTTCCAAGCTTTTGATAACGACTTGCCTCTGGTCGTGAATGGCCGAAACGCGCAATGCGGTCAGGTCCTGAGATTCCGTTGCCACCAGCAACAGAATTCCGTTCCTTTCTTTCCGCTCTTCTTCGGTCAGTCCCAGACTATCCGCGACATCGACGATTGGAACATAGGCTCCGCGCACGCTGACGACTTGGCTATCGGTTCCAACCACGTGGATATCTTTGGCGTTTGGTCGAATGGTTTCCAGGATGGAGGAGATTGGGATGACCATGGTTTGGTTGCCCACGGAAATCACGAACCCATCCATCACCGCCAGGGTCAAAGGAAGGACAATAGTAAAGGTTGTGCCTTTTCCTGGTGTTGACGTGATTGATACGCGGCCGCCCAAGGCCTGGACCGCGTTTTTCACAACGTCCATGCCGACACCGCGTCCGGACAAGTTGGAAACTTGGCCAGCGGTTGAAAAACCAGGTAGGAACAATAAGTTATCGATTTCGGGTTCCGACAGTTCCACTTCGGGGCTGACTAGATTTTTCTCGATGGCTTTGGCCAGGATCCGGTCCCGGTTCAACCCGGCACCGTCATCCGAAATTTCGATGAAAACGCTCCCCGAGCGATGCGCGGCGGATAGGCGGATGGTTCCCACAGCATCTTTGCCCGCGGCTTCGCGGATTTCTGCAGTTTCCAACCCATGGTCAACCGCGTTGCGGATCATATGAGTCAGTGGATCTGCCAAGCGTTCAATAACAGTTTTGTCCACTTCGGTGGAATCACCGACGGTTACCAGTTTTGCCTTTTTGTGGGTGGCGTCCGAAGCTTCCCTGACAATGCGCGACATGCGTTGAAACAGTGGTTTCACCGGTTGCGCGCGAATGGCCATGACACCTTCTTGAATGTCGCGCGCCAGCAATTTGTAGGCTTCCAACTCATTCGTCAGATGTGCGACCGTCGGCAGGTCCAACTCTTCGATGCGCTGAGAGATCATCGCTTGGTTGATGATAAGTTCGCCAACCGTGTTAATCAGCCTGTCGACCCGATCCAGATCCACGCGAAGCGTTGGTTTAGGCCCGCGTGCTTCCTTAGGAGCTGCGGCTGCCATATTGGGTGCTGCTGTCGGGGCAGGGGTTTCTTCCTTTGGGCTTGGCACCGGCGCTGCTGGCGCAGGCGCAACTGAGGCGACATCTGCCGATGGCGGAGAAGGAACCTCTTCAGCTTTGGGTGGTTCTTCTGAGGAGGCAGGCTCGGGTTCTGGTTCTTCTGCGACTTCCTCGGCCTTTGGTGCGGGTGAGGTTTCTGAACTCAGCGAAATTGACAGGTCGCAGAGACCATCAACGAATTCGAATACCTCCTGAATGGTGGTTTCGCTCTCCGTGGTCTTTAGAGACATGGACCAGGCAATTACTGCATCATTGGGATCGAAGGAGTCAAAGCTGGGCAGATTGCTCAGATCAGCTTCGACCTTAAGCTCGCCAAGTTCTGCAAGCGCGTCGAACAGCAAAAGGGGCTCATGCCCGTTCTCGTACAATGTGCGCTCAGGCTTAAACTGAATTTCGAAGCAGTATTCTGTTTCTGTGTCAGCAGCTTCGCCCACGTCCGAGATATCGATATCCGGAATTTCAATGGCTGCCGGGCCGTCAAAGTCCAAAGTCACCGCGTCAAAGCTGAACTCTTCTGCAGCGGCATCTGACCCCAGATAGCTTTCAAGTTCCTTGACGATCGCGGTTTCCGCACTTGGATCCAGATCCGTTCCATCGCGGGCAGAGGCCACAAGGTCAGAAAGCTGGTCACCGGACCGGTGAAACAGCGCCATCAGCTTTTCGTCGACGGCCAGTTCGCGGTCGCGCACCTTGTCCATAACCGTTTCAAACGTATGGGCAAAATTGACGAGACGATCCAGGGCGAAGGCTCCTGCGCCGCCCTTGATGGAATGTACCGAACGGAAGACCGCATTGATGACTTCCATGTCATCACTGGCTTCTTCCATTTGCGAAAGCCCCTCGACCAATGCCTCGAGCAGTTCTTCGCATTCTTCAAAGAAAGTATCGCGGATCGAGTTCATGGACATTAGCTTACGTGTCCTGTTAGCCGCCGTAGAACGGATACCAGCGAGGTGTCGTCAAAGGGTTTTACAATCCAGCCAGTTGCCCCGGCCGTACGCGCCCGAGCCTTGAGGTCGTCCGAGCTTTCGGTTGTCAAAACAAGAATGGGGACATTGGTCCGATTGGGACCGCTGCGCAGATTGTCGATGACACCAAAGCCGTCCATTTTCGGCATGTTGATATCCGTAATGACCACGTCAGGGTCAACGTCAGGAAAGACTTCGACGCCTTCTTGACCGTCGCAAGCGGAATGAAATTCAAACCCGGCGCTTTCCAGTGAGACCCGCAGCAAGTTTCGGATGGTGCGCGAATCGTCGATCGCCAACACTTTTGTGGTCATTGCGGTTTCTCCTTGTCGAAATATTCGGCGTCCAGGCCCAGCCGTTCGAGCCCTTCTCGAAATGAGGGTGACATGTCAGTGACGGTGAAATCCGAGCCGTCCGCCATCCATTGTTGTTCGGCGACCAGCAAAAGCTGCAAACGGTGTGAATCCAAGCGTCGCACCTCGCGGGCGGACACGGTCACCGGATGGTTTCGCGCGCTCAATAGAAACGGCACTAACGGGTCTTCACCTGACCTGGCACGGGCGGATCCCAAGGCATGGAAATGGATATCTGGCATCGTGATACTGCTTCCCTTTCGGCACCAATTGCGCCGATCTCACGGCACGTCTGATGCCTCTCAGGAATACGCGCGCTGTCTTAACAAAGCGTTCTGCTTTCTCGGGATCTGTTCAATTCGAACGATCTCCTGCTGAGGGACGAAAAAACCAGTAAAAACAACAAAGGCCGGTCAGATTTGACCGGCCTTACACCCTGGATTAACTCTAGAAAGGTGATTTTTATTAGGCGGCTTCCGCTTTTTTGCCAAAGCGTCCGTAAAAACTTTGGCCTGTTTGCGCCATGTCGCGCAGCAGGTCCGGGCAAGCAAAACGCTCCCCATAGGCTGCAGAGAGTTGGTCACAGCGCTCAGCCGCATATTCAGAGCCGATCATGTCCAGCCAGCTCAGCGGGCCACCGGACCAAGGCGCAAAGCCCCAACCCAGGATCGCGCCCACATCACCTTCGCGAATATCCATCAGAACGTTCTCTTCCAGCGCGCGAACCGCTTCGAGAACCTGAGCGAAGAGCAGGCGGTGCTGAACTTCGATCAGGTCCGGCTGTGTCTCCGCAGGGGCGTATTTGTCTGCCAGCTCGGCCCAAAGACCCTGACGTTTGCCTTTCTCATCATAGGCATAGAACCCTGCATTGGCCTTGCGACCCAATCGGCCTTCATCCGCCATCCAGAACAGGATCTCGTCGCAGGCATCGTCATAGGCATCGCCCATCGCCGCCTTGGTGGCTTTGGCAATCTTGACGCCCAGATCGATCGAAGTCTCATCGGTCAGCTGCAACGGACCCAGCGGCATACCAACCATTTTGGCGGCATTTTCGATTAACGCCGGCTCCACGCCTTCGGTGACCATGCGGATCCCTTCGTTGATATAGGGAATGATGCAGCGGTTCGCGTAAAAGAAACGCGCGTCATTCACAACGATGGGTGTTTTGCGGATCTGACGCACATAATCGAGCGATTTGGCCACTGCGCGATCACCGGTTTCCTTGCCTTTGATGATCTCAACCAGTGCCATTTTCTCAACGGGTGAGAAGAAATGGATGCCGATGAACTGCTCCGGGCGCACTGAGGCCTTGGCCAAGTCCGAGATCGGTAGGGTCGACGTGTTGGTCGCAAAAATGCAATCCTCACCGACAATCGCCTCAACTTTTTTGGTCATCTCGGCCTTGACGCCCACATCCTCAAACACCGCTTCGATGATCAGATCGCAGCCCTTGAGCGCGTCCAGATCAGTGGTGGCTGTGATGCGTGACAGCAGCGCTTCTTTCTTCTCTTCGGTGATCTTTTTGCGTTTGATGCCCTTATCGGCATAACTTGCGGTATAGGCCTTGCCGCGATCTGCGGCCTCTTGGTTCTGGTCGATCAGCACGACTTCGATCCCGGCATGGGCCGAGACCAGCGCGATGCCAGCCCCCATCATACCCGCGCCGAGAACACCAACCTTCTTAACCGATTGATCAGGCACATCCGCGGGGCGCACGGCCCCTTTGTCCAGCGCTTCCTTGTTGATGAACAAAGAGCGGATCATGTTGCCAGAGCTGGGGTTCATCAAGACATTGGTGAACCAGCGCGCTTCGATCTTGAGAGCGGTGTCAAAGGGCACTAACGCGCCTTCATAGACTGCGGACAGCATCGCCTTGGCGGCTGGGTAGACGCCCTTGGTCTTGCCATTGACCATGGCCGAAGCCCCAACAAAGGTCATAAAGCCAGCCGGGTGGTAGGGGGCACCGCCGGGCATTTTGTAGCCCTTGGCATCCCAAGGCTTCAGAATATCGGCGTCCTTGGCGTTCAACACCCAGTCCTTGGCCGCGGCGAGCGGGTCTTCGACCACCTCGTCGATCAGGCCAGCAGCCTTGGCTTTCTTGGGATCAGACAGCTTGCCCTCGAGCAGGAAAGGAGAGGCCGCCATCGCGCCCATTTTGCGCGCCAGACGGGTGGTGCCGCCGGCTCCGGGGAAGATGCCGACCATGACCTCTGGCAGGCCGATTTTGGCCTTGGGGTTATCTGCGCAGAAAATGCGATGCGTGGACAGAGGCAGTTCCAAACCAATGCCAAGCGCGGTGCCGGGCAGGGCAGCCGCAATCGGCTTGCCGCCTTTGTTGGTCTTGGGGTCCATGCCTGCACGCTCGATCTTGCGCAGCACGCCATGCATGGCCATCACGCCGTCAAAGACGCCTTGCGCCGGGTTGTCGCCCGCCATTTCTTTCATCTTGGCGATGATGTTCAGATCCATCCCAGCGGCAAAGCTATCTTTGCCAGAGGTGATCACGATGCCTTTGACGGCCTCATCGGCCAGAGCATCATCAACCTGGTCACTCAGCGCCTGCAGGGCTTCGGTGCTGAGAACGTTCATGGACTTGCCTTTGACGTCCCAAGTGATGACTGCGACGCCGTCCGCGCCTTTTTCCATTGTGAAATCGGTCACTTTTCTTCTTCTCCCGATAGGTAGGGGTGTTTGCCGGTCCATTGATGGTGTCCCAGCGCGTTCAAGATGGATGACATGCGCCAAATGCCATCATCCGGGTGTAAGAGGGCCGAAGCCGTATAAGGGTCGCGGATGCGCAACCCGTGATAGAGAAATTCGTTGTGATAGGTGGCGATCACGGTGCCATCCGGGCAAGTTTCGAAATTCACCGGTTTGCGCACGATCAGATCGTAATGAATGGCTTCCTTGGCCTTGAGATAAAGGGCAAAATTCTCTTTGACCTCATCGTCGGTTGTCAGGGTGACCGGCCCGCTTTGGGTGATCAAGGAAAAGGGCAAACGGATACGCGCACGCCAACGGGAGACATCACCGATCAAAAACGGAACGGTGATATCTTCCAAAAAGGCTTCGAATTGCGCGTCGTCAAAGATCATGGTTATCCCACGTCGCTGCCATCTTTGCGGGTGAAGCGCATCTTCCCACCGGCGACTTCGACCTTCATGTCGATGTCGCTATACCAGCCGGTTTCGGTTTCAGTGCGCGTTCCGACAACCAGGAAAACCCCATCCCGGTCCGAACGATTGACAATATGATGACCGTTGCCGTCATTGGCTGGAAAGGCACAGCAATCGCCGGGAACAAGAGGCGTTTCTCCAGTGTCATCGATCAGGGTCAGCGCACCTTCGGTCACAATCAGGAACTCATCCTGTTTTTCGTGCCAATGCCTGAGCGAGGACAGCGCTCCGGGGGCCAACCTGACCAAGTTCGCGCCAAACTGGGTCAACCCACCAGCATCGCCAACCCCCTGGCCGCTGCGGCCCGCCATCCGGTCGGAATATTTTGCGGGATAACTTGACCCGGTTCTGACCGGGACTTGGGAAAGATCTATCTTAGGCATTGTTGAGTTACCCCCTGATGAAACGTGTTGAGCGTGGGCTTGGAATAATGTGAGCGAATGGTCATGACAGCGGCCTGTTCTTGTGCCAATCGCGATGCCCGATCACATTGTCCATCCGCGACAATTGCCAGAAACCCTTGCGCAAACGCTCAATCGTGATCGTTGACTCATAGGGTTCAACCACAAGGTTGGCTTGGCTCAGGACAAAGGTTCTGCAGCGCCCAACCATGCGATTTTCCCCTTCAAGCGTGACATCCAACGGTTCGCGGATGATCTGGGTGACGTTGTGCGCCTTGAAGGACACCATGTAATAGTCAAACTCGCGACGCAGCGCGTCTTCGGTTTCAAAAACAGTGGTGCCCTGTCCAGATGTGACCGTCAAAGGCAAGGCACAGGCCCGCAACCAGGCGTCAAAGTCATTGCAAAGCGCCGCCTGAGACAGCCAATTCAGGAACAACTGAAAACAGGACAGGTTAAAGCTGTTTTCGTCTTGAGAGGCTGTTTCGGCATTTGCACCGCCCTTATCGAAATCCGGCAAGACATCCCATTGTGCGCGCAAAATGGCCATGTCGGTCTCACTGACACGCCAAGCCCCTTCGCGAAATTCCAGTTTCATGCGGGCCAGAAAGGGCAGAATGGCCGGCTCATTACCGTGATAGGCGCGGACCGAATTAAACCCTTCGATTTCCGTTTCACTCAGGAAAATGGCGCTTTTGCACAGCCTATCGATCCTGGTGATGCCTTTCTCTCGGATCGCATGCAGATATTGCGCCGCCCCAGTTTTGAGCGCGTCCTGGGACTCAATCCGGATATGGCTATCAACCGTTCGCAAAACATGCGGGACACTCATCCCCGCCACAAAGCGCGTCAAATCACCCTCGATGATCGCTTTTGACAGCGGATCAAGGTGACGTTGATAAAGCTCTATGGCGGAGACATGGGTCATGGGTGGCCTCAGACGCGCTCGATTATGGTGGCAGCGCCCATCCCGGCGGCGACGCAGAGCGTGGCCAGACCAACTTCTTTGTCCGAGCGTTCCAGCTCGTCCAGAAGCGTGCCGATGATCATCGCACCAGTCGCCCCAAGCGGGTGACCCAGCGCGATGGCACCGCCATTAACGTTGACCTTGGCATCATCCACCTCAAAAGCTTGCAAGAAGCGTAGAACAACCGCAGCAAAGGCTTCGTTCACCTCAAAGAGATCAATGTCACTGATAGACATGCCGCTATCGGCCAGGATCTTTTCGGTGACGGGAACCGGGCCGGTTAGGTTGATGGTAGGTTCAGAGCCGATCTTGGCGGTGGCTCGGATACGCGCACGCGGCGTCAGCCCGTGTTTCTCACCATATTCCTTGCTGCCGATCAGCAAGGCGGTTGCGCCATCCACGATACCCGAGCTGTTGCCCGCGTGGTGGACGTGATTGATCTTTTCCAGATGCGGGTATTTCATCAAGGCAACCGCGTCAAAGCCCGGCATAACCTCACCCATATCTTTGAACGAGGCCTTGAGCTTGTTCAGATCCTCGGCTGTGGTGCCGGGGCGCATGTACTCGTCACGGTCCAGAATGATCAGGTCATTCTGATCACGCACTGGCACGATGGATTTGGCAAAGCGGTTCTCTTCCCAAGCTTTGGCAGCACGATCCTGCGATTGTGCGGCAAAGCTATCACAATCTTCGCGACTGAACCCGTATTCGGTGGCGATCAGGTCGGCAGAGACACCTTGGGGCATGAAATTCTCACCCATGGCAAGGCGCGGATCCACGGCCATCGCCGCGCCATCCGAGCCCATGGCAACGCGGCTCATCATCTCAACCCCACCGGCGATGTAAGCCTCACCTGCGCCTGCTTTGATCTGGTTGGCTACCAGATTCACAGCTTCCATGCCTGAGGCGCAGAACCGGTTGATCGCCAGACCTGGCACGGATTGGTCAAAATCGGACAACAGAACCGAGGCGCGCGCCAGACAGCCGCCGTTTTCCATGACTTGGGTCACGTTGCCCCAGATCACATCTTCGATCCCGGTTGTGGGCAGGTTGTTGCGTTCCTTGATCGCGTTCAGCATCTGCGCGGACAGTGCCACCGAGGTCACCTCGTGCAGGCTGCCATCCTTGCGCCCCTTGCCCCGAGGGCTGCGGGCCGCGTCATAGATATAAGCTTCGGTCATTCTTGCCTTCCTTGCTCAAACCCGATCCTCTGGGGAACCGGGCATCAAATCATAGGGATGTTTCCAACCGTCCAAACCCTCGATATTCGAAAGCCAACGGTCAATTTCGGGCCAGTCCTTGCGGTCGAAACCGAAAGGTTCTGGATAAAACAGGTAGCCACAGCAGCTGATATCGGCATTGGTGATCCCCGTGCCGACGATCCAGTCGCGGCCGGTCAGATGCGTGTTCAACACTTTGTAGGCCGCAGCGAGCCGCCCTTGCGAAAAAGCGATGACTTCGGCCGGACGCTTGTCCTTGGGCAGGAAGTTCATCAAAAAGCGGGTCATGCCGGCCTGGGACGATAATTTGTGATTGTCCCAAAGCACCCAGCGCATGACTTCGCGGGCGTCTTGCGGGGATTCCCCGTTAAACTGGCCACTTTTTTCTGAGACATACATCTGGATCACACCAGATTGGGACAGGCGGGTATCGCCATCGACAAGAACCGGGGCTTCACCCATTTCATTCACGGTCTCACGATAGGCTTGGCTGCGTGTTTCACCGTTGAAAAAGTCAACCTTGACCGGTTCCCAATCCAGCCCGGAGAGTTCTAGCGCCAGTGCAGCTTTGTACGCATTGCCGCTTTCGCCAAAGCAATAGAGTTTCATTGTCATCGCGCGTGTCCTCCGGTTGCGCTTTTGTCTCGGGGAGGAGCGGGGATTTTGCATCCCCGCACCCCTGCAGGATATTTGGACCAAGAAGAAACAAAGGCCTTTCTTGGTAAACGAGTGTTAACCCTCCAATGTCATCCTAGTTCTGCGGTACAGGTTGGGAAGCCGATGACCGCCCAAGGAGAAGCTCCGGGGTTTGAAGAAAGCGCCGGGCAGGCCAGGAAGGTTGATTGCTGCCACGACATCAAGGCCCGATAGGCAACCTTCCTGTTTCTTCTTGGCAAAAATATCCATTCTCCAACCTCTCCTCAAAGTGCCGATCTACAGGGCTCGGGCGATCAGTTCCTTCATGATCTCATTGGTGCCGCCATAGATGCGCTGCACCCGGGCGTCCGCCCACATTTCCCCCACAGCGTATTCTTGCATGTAACCATAGCCACCATGCAATTGCAGGCAGTCATCCAACACCTCTCCTTGAGCGTCCGTGAGCCAATATTTGGCCATGGCTGCCTTTTCGACGGTCAGTTTGCCCGCAATAAGCTCAGCAAGGCATTCATCCAGAAAGGCGCGGCAGACCTTGGTTTTGGTTAGACATTCGGCCAGTTTGAACCGCGTGTTTTGAAACTGCGTCAGCGGGCCGCCAAAGGCTTCCCGTTCTTTACAATAGGCGATTGTGCGTTCAACCGCGCCTTCCATGGCCCCCATGGACATGCAGGCGATCACCATGCGTTCTTGGGGCAATTGCTGCATCAGCTGATAAAACCCCTGATTTTCTTCGCCTCCCAACAGGTTCTCTGGCGCGATTTCGACATTGTCAAAGAACAGCTCAGAGGTATCCGCAGCATGACAGCCGATCTTTTCCAGATTGCGGCCGCGTTGAAAGCCCTCGGCATCGTCGGTTTCAACCACCATCAGCGACACGCCTTTAGACCCTTGAGCGGGATCGGTTTTGGCGGCAACGATAATTAGGTTGGCATGCTGGCCATTGGTGATAAAGGTCTTTTGCCCCGACAGGCGATAGGCATTGCCATCTTTGACCGCCTTGGTCTTGATCGCTTGCACGTCTGAGCCGGTCGAGGGTTCGGTCATGGCCAGAGCACCGACCATTTCACCCGAGACCAGTTTTGGCAGCCATCGCTGTTTTTGATCTTCGGTACCATAGGCCAGCACGTAATGGGCTACGATGCCGGAATGGATACCATGCCCCCAGCTTGCAAGATTGGCGCGGTTGCTTTCCATCAGGATCACCGCTTCGTGTCCGAAATCGCCGCCAGCCCCACCATATTCCTCGGGGATCGAGGGGCAGAGCAGGCCAAGTTCGCCAGCCTGTTGCCAGATTCCCCGGTCCATCTGGCCTTGCTTGCGCCATTTGTCAAAATGAGGAGCCCATTCGGCGTCGATGAACTTGGCCGTCATCTCTGCCAGCATTTCGTGCTCGTCTGTCATCCAGCCTTGAGGCATGGGGGCTCCTTACTTTTTACGCTCTTCCAGCTCGGAATTGAACTGGCGCAGTTTGATTGCGAGCACCTCGGTATCGGTGACGCTGTCAAAATTTTCGAAGAGGAAAGAGAGCGCTTCGCCCTCATCGAGACCTGCCTCATGGGCAAAACGTTTGAGATTGCGATAGCCGTCTTCGGTCATGGCGGCGTTGAAACGGCGGGTCAGGCGAAAACGTTTGGGCATATCAGCGGCCTTTTCCGAAAAAGCTTGGTAGAAGGCGCAGTGCGATCCCTCCAATGCCAACAAATAGAAAACCCCTCAGGTCGTCGATGTCCAACAACCTGCCATAGCTTTGTGATGACATGGTCTTGGCAATCGACAGCCCCGCACCAGCGAAGCCGATGACGATCAAGCCCAAGCCGATTTTGTCGATGATGTTTCTGACGTTCAGCACCCGGTTCCTCCCCCAATCCGGCGTTGTGCGCGGCGGGGTAGGTGCCCCGCCGTCACTGGTATCAGAACTGCTCTGCGTCCAGTGCCATCACAGTGTCAGCACCGGTTTCGATGCGACGCAAATGGGTGCCGGTCATGGGCAGTTGACGCGCCATGAAGTAACGTGCCGTGGCGAGCTTTGTCTCGTAAAACGCTGCGTCGCCAGTGCCTTCGGCCAGCTTGGCATGGGCGGCTTTGGCCATGCGGCCCCACATCAGGCCAAGGCAAACCAGCCCGAACATATGCATAAAGTCATAAGACCCTGCCAAAGCGTTATTGGGGTTCTTCATACCGTTTTGCATGAAATACATGCCCGCGGCTTGCAGATCCTTTGAGGCGGCTTTGAGCGGCCCCACAAAATCGGCCAAGGCTTCGTCTTCGCCGTTTTCCTTGCAGAAGGTTTTCACCAGCTCAAAGAAGGCCATCACGTGTTTACCGCCATCTGTGGCCAGCTTGCGGCCCACCAGATCCAGCGCCTGAACGCCATTGGCCCCCTCATAGATCATGGTGATCCGGGCATCGCGGGCGAACTGGGACATGCCCCATTCTTCGATATAGCCATGGCCGCCATAGACCTGCTGCGCGGCAACGCAGTAGTCAAAGCCCTTATCGGTCAGGTAGCCCTTGATCACCGGGGTCAACAGCGACACGAGGCCATCGGCATCCTTGTCTTCATTGCCATGTGCCTGATCCAGCATCTGGGCACCCCAATAGATAAAGGCACGCGCCCCTTCGATAAAGCTTTTCTGATCCATCAGGTTGCGGCGGATGTCTGGGTGTACAATCAGCGGATCAGCCGGGCCATCCGGATTCTTCACCCCGGTTACATCGCGCCCTTGCAAGCGGTCCTTGGCGTATTCCACGGCGTTCTGATAGGCAACCTCGGCCTGGGCAAAACCCTGCAGGCCCACACCCAGACGCGCTTCGTTCATCATGGTGAACATGGCGCGCATGCCTTTGTGCATATCCCCCAGCAGGAACCCGGTGGCCTCGTCATAGTTCATGACGCAGGTAGAGTTGCCATGGATGCCCATTTTTTCTTCGATATTGCCAACAGACACACCATTGCGTTCACCAAGCGAGCCATCATCCTTGACGATGAATTTGGGCACAATAAAGAGCGACACGCCTTTGATGCCTTCGGGACCGCCTGGGATCTTGGCCAGAACCAGATGGATCACGTTTTCCGACAGATCATGGTCACCGGCAGAGATAAAGATCTTCTGACCCGAGATTTTATATGTGCCATCGTCCTGCGGCTCTGCCTTGGTGCGCATCAGGCCCAGATCGGTGCCGCAATGCGGTTCGGTCAGGTTCATGGTGCCGGTCCAGTCACAGGTCACCATCTTGGGCAGGTATTTGGCTTTCTGCTCGTCTGATCCGTGGGCGTGGATTGCTGAATAGGCCCCGTGGGTCAGGCCCGCATACATGTTGAAAGCAATATTGGCCGCCGAGAATTGTTCACCCACCGCAGTGGCGACAAGATAGGGCAGGCCCTGACCACCATATTCGGGATCACAGTCAAGAGCCGTCCAACCACCAGCACGCACCTCGTCAAAGGCGGCCTTGAACCCTTCGGGCGTACGGACAACGCCGTTTTCAAGGGTGCAGCCCTGCTTGTCACCCACTGCGTTCAGCGGTGTCATGACTTGCTCAGCAATCTTTGCGGATTCTTCCAGAATGGCGCCGGTCGTGTCGCGATCCAGGTCTTCGTAGCCTGGAATATCGCTGGCAGACACGTTCAGTACGTCATGCAGAACGAATTGCTGATCTTTGGTAGGTGCCGTGTATGAAGGCATCTCTCTCTCCCGTATGTGTGCGGCCCAGCGTTACTCGGCCGCGCTTTTCCTGTTTTTCATCGTGGCGAGCATCTTCTCGCCCCAGACCATTTGTTCTTTCAGCTCCTCAATGGCGACATTCAGGTCGTCACGTTGACGAACCATGTCGGCCAGCCTTTGGCGGGCGACCTCATAAGTCTGTTCCAGCTGCGATTGCTGCTGGTCTCCAACGTCGTACAGATCAAGTAGCTGGCGGATCTCTTCGAGGGAAAAGCCAAAGCGCTTGCCCCGCAGGATCAGTTTCAACCGCGCGCGGTCACGTTTGGTGAAAAGGCGTTTCTGGCCTTCGCGGATCGGGAACAGAAGTTCCTTTTGTTCATAGAACCGCAAAGTCCGTGGAGTTACCTCAAACGCGTCGCACATCTCCCTAATCGTCATTACTCTGTCTTCGCTCATAAGTTCATCCTTCATGGCAGTAGATCGCCGTGAGGTGCGAAATCTCTTCCCTTCTTACAATGGGAAAAACGGTTGACGTAACTCATACGCCGCGTCACTTTTGAGTTGACGTAAGATAAGGCAACGTCAATGGGCTGCATTTGTAAGAATATTCTGAGCCTAGTTGGTTAACGAAAGACTTACAGCCCAGAACAAAAGTTAACGGCCGCAAGCAAAGCTGCGACCGTTCAGACGAATTCGACTGATTTTGAAACGCTACAGGCCCAAATCCGAGGCAACCTCGTTGCGCAATGTGCGCAGCTCATCCATGGCCTCGTCAAGCTGCTTGCGCTGCTCTTCCAACTCGCGCATCTGCCCATCAGCCATATCAATCCAGGCTTTCATTTGCGCTTCGTTGCCTTCTTTTTCGTAGATCAGTAGCCATTGCCGGATGTCTTCCAACTGAAAGCCAAACTTGCGCCCGCGCAGGATCAGGGTCATGCGCGCAACTTCCTTGGCCCCGTAAAAGCGAGACCGGCCTTGCCGTTCGGGTGACAGTAATTCGATATATTCATAATAGCGCAAGGTGCGGGGCGTCACGTCGAAACGCGCGCACATTTCCTTGAAGCTCAGACGAACATCTTCCATGGCATACTCCCTTGCCGCCAAACTAAGCGCGCAGATGGCCGGTGACAACCTTTCCTGACGCAACGCTGCTTTGCGTCATGTTTCCGACGTTCAAATCACTTGCGAAGCGGTCTTTCCCTGCCCATAACTGAGGAGAGGGAGCACGCTATGACCGCAGATAAGGCTTTGATTGCCAAGCAATTCATCGAAATGATTCCGCATGCCAAAGCATTGTCGATGCAGATCACCAATATTGGTGACGGGCTGGCCGAGATCACCATGCCCTATGACGAGGCGTTGATAGGCGATCCCAAGACCGGCGTGATCCATGGCGGTGCCGTCTCGACCTTGATGGACACCTGTTCAGGTGCCGCCGTCATGAGCCACCCGGACAGCCCGGCAGGGACGGCAACGATCAATCTGCGCATCGATTATATGCGCGCCGCCAAACCCGGCGATGCCATCACCGCACAGGCGGAATGCTACCACATCACCCGTAACGTCGCCTTTATCAGGGCCAAGGCCTTTGATGCCGATTTTGACAACCCCGTCGCGACCGCCGCCGGGGCCTTTACGGTGGAGGGTAAATAATGGCGCGTCAAAAGCCCGAACCGGTCCAGATCGTCAAACAACGTCGCGATGCTGCCCTCGGCGCATTGGTTGGCGGTGTGCCCTATATTCGCTACCTTGGCATTCAATTTGAACGCCACGGGGATGAGCTGACAGCGGTGCTGCCCTTTGAGGAAAAACTGATCGGCAACCCGCTTTTGCCAGCGCTTCATGGGGGCGTGACGGCGGCGTTTCTCGAAACAACGGGTATTATCACCCTTAGTTGGTCCTACCTTTGGGAAGACATCGAATCCGGCAAGCTTGACCCGGATACCCTGACCAAGGGAGACCTGCCGCGTCTGCCCAAAACCATTGATTTCACTGTGGACTATCTCAGATCCGGCCTGCCGCGCGATGCCTATGCCCGGGCGCGCGTCACACGATCTGGCCGCCGCTATGCCTCAGTCCAGGTCGAGGCTTGGCAGGACCATCGCGACCGTCCCATGGCCCAGGCCACGGCTCATTTCCTGATGCCGCGCCCCTGATCCTGGAAGTTACCCAGGTCTTCTTTGGGCCCAAAATATCCCGGGGAGTCACAAGCTTGCTTGTGACGGGGCAGCGCCCCGGCCCGGTTCCAAAAAGCGATACGTTCCATGATTGAAGACAGTATTACTCATCGTCGCATTCTGAAAATCGCCATTCCGATCATGCTGGCCAATATTGCCATTCCTCTGATCGGCGTCGTCGATACGGCTGTTGTCGGGCAAATCCCCCATGCCGAACCCATTGCAGCGGTTGGGATCGGCTCTGTCGTTCTGTCAGCTATCTATTGGGTCTTTGGTTTCTTGCGCATGGGCACGGCGGGCTTGACGGCTCAGGCCGAAGGGGCCAAGGACCGAGGCGAGGTGGTCGCGCTTTTGACCCGGTCCTTGATGATCGGAGGGGCAGGGGGGCTGGCAATCATTGCGCTTTTGCAGCCGCTTCTTGCTCTGGCTTTCTCCTTTTCGCCGGTCGATGCCGAAGTCGAAGAGTTGGCGCGCAGCTATATGCAGATCCGCATCTGGTCGGCCCCCGCGGCCATCGCCATGTTTGGAATTCTTGGTTGGTTGATCGCGCGGGAAAGGTCGCGCTCGGTCTTGGTGCTGCAACTCTGCGTTACCAGCGTGAATGTGATCCTCGACCTGGTGTTTGTCACCGGATTTGGATGGGGTGTTCAGGGCGTCGCCGTGGCCAGCTTTATCGCTGAATGGTCTGGGCTGGCGCTGGGTCTTTGGCTGTGTCGCAACGCTCTGCGCCACCCGTCTGCCCGCGATTGGCCGCGTATCTTTGATGCAACGGCGCTGCGTCGTATGGCGGTGGTCAATACAGACATCCTGATACGCTCCCTGATGCTCGAAGCGATCTTTCTATCCTTCGTCTTTTACTACAGCGCCGGGCTGGGCACTGACACGCTGGCGGCAAATCAGGTGCTGATGCAATTTATCCATTTCATAGCCTATGCGCTGGACGGGTTTGCATTCGCCGCAGAAGCCTTGGTCGGGCAGGCCTTTGGGGCCAAATCCCTTTCCGACCTGCGCAAATCCGTCTGGTTGAGCTCGGCTTGGGGCTTGGCCACATCCTTTGCTTATGTGCTGGTCTTTTGGAGTGCGGGGGCGGCGATCATAATCTTGATCACCAAGGACCCGAGTGTTCAACAGATCGCCACCACCTATCTGCCCTGGATCATTCTGGTTCCGATCATCAGCTATCCCAGCTTTATGTTGGATGGTATCTTTATCGGGGCGACCCGGACGCGGGATATGCGCAATATGATGATGATTTCTGCCGCAGTCTTCTTTGCCGCGGTATTCATTCTGATGCCGCAATGGGGCAATCATGGGCTCTGGGCGGCCTTGATGATCTCCTTTGTGGCCCGCGCGGTGACGCTCGGTTTTCGCTATCCCTCTCTGGAACGGGCGGCGATGGCTTGAAATCGGGTGATTTGCCTCTGGCCTTTTGCCCGCTACTTGCCCTATGCAATCCTTCAGACCCAGATGGAGAAACGTAATGGACGATCTCGTCAACAGCTTCATGACCGGACCGGACGAAAACGGCCGCTTTGGTATTCATGGCGGGCGCTTTGTTTCTGAAACATTGATGCCGCTGATCCTGAGCCTCGAAGAAGAATATGAAAAGGCCAAGACCGATCAAAGCTTCTGGGATGAGATGGATTATCTCTGGAAACACTATGTTGGTCGTCCATCCCCGCTTTATTATGCCGAACGCCTGACCGAACGTCTGGGCGGGGCCAAGATCTATCTCAAGCGGGATGAGCTGAACCATACCGGTGCCCATAAGATCAACAATGTGTTGGGCCAGATCATTCTGGCGCGCCGCATGGGCAAAACCCGCATCATCGCCGAAACCGGGGCAGGGCAGCATGGTGTTGCGACCGCCACGGTCTGCGCCAAGTTCGGATTGAAATGTGTGGTCTATATGGGTGCGCATGACGTGGAACGTCAGGCCCCGAACGTATTCCGTATGAAGTTGCTGGGGGCCGAGGTTGTGCCCGTGACCTCAGGTCGTGGCACACTCAAGGACGCAATGAATGACGCTCTGCGCGATTGGGTGACCAATGTGCGCGACACATTCTATTGCATCGGGACGGTTGCGGGCCCGCACCCATACCCGGCCATGGTGCGCGATTTCCAATCCATCATCGGCAAAGAAGCAAAGGAACAGATGATGGAGGCCGAAGGCCGTCTGCCCGACACCATCATCGCCGCCATTGGTGGCGGGTCCAACGCGATGGGCCTGTTCTATCCCTTCCTCGATGACAAAGAGGTCAAGATCATTGGCGTTGAGGCCGGTGGCAAAGGCGTGAATGACAAGATGGAACATTGCGCCTCGCTAACCGGTGGTCGCCCGGGTGTGCTGCATGGCAACCGAACCTATCTGTTGCAGGATGAAGATGGGCAAATTCTCGAAGGGTTCTCGATCTCGGCGGGCCTCGACTATCCCGGTATCGGTCCGGAACATGCCTGGCTGAACGATATTGGTCGCGCCGAATATGTTGCGATCACCGACAAAGAGGCCTTGGCCGCCTTCCAACTGTCCTGTGAAACCGAGGGCATCATTCCGGCATTGGAACCCTGCCATGCGCTGGGGCATGTGGCCAAGATTGCGCCGGAACTGCCTAAAGATCACGTAATCATCATGAATATGTGTGGGCGCGGCGACAAAGACATCTTTACCGTGGCGCGTCACCTGGGCGTGGATATGAGCGGCCCTGAAGGTCGCGATGCCGGCTAACCGGAGCTTACTTGTTAGAAAACTGTGAATAGCCGCCCCGTGATGGGCGGCTTTTCTTTTGGACGGTAAAGTGGTGTTTGTTTGAGAAAGTAGACAAGATGCAGGTGGTGTCTTGATGCCCTTCTCAAACGTCGAAAATCTCTCGTCTAGGTTCGATGTGTTGACTCTAGTGAAAAACAAGCCGTTCATTACACGAAGCTTTTAGGTGTGAATGTATTAAAGGACTAAGTAGATGAATCTGGCTGGTATGGTTGACACCTCATCGAATGCAGCAACACGAAAATCTATTAATGTGTTTGCATTCATTGCTTTCGCGCTTTGGCTTTGGGGGGGCGAGAATTCTCGCATATCAATTGATTTCATCAAACTGACCGAAAGGGATATTGATCCTGACACAACTGCAAGATCGTTGAGCGTGGGAATAGAAGAACTGCAAATACTGATCTTGATAGTCTTAGTGTTCTTAGCCGTGCGGTTAATTCTGGGATGGTTTAGCGGGGATTTGAAAGAGTTCAATGAGGGCTGGCGCAAGCTTCAATATCAGAGCCGCAGCGAGATCAATAAGAAAATGGAATCCGTTAAGAAAATGCAAGTTTCATTTGATGAACTGGTGTCGCTGTCTGATCTATCCTTGCGCGAAACGTGGGACGAGGCAAACCAACGGCTGTTTAAAAACTTAGATCAAAGTGTACAGGAATTACAAACAAGTGTTGATGAGCTTGAAAGAAAAGTTAGCGACCGAATAAATCGGATTGAAAACCCAGGTGCGGCGGTAAGCCTTCAGGAGGACTTTCGGCGCGCGCAACAGAAGCTTGTAACGTTTTCTGTCTTTGTGGACGATCTCTCAGTTGTTCAGAACAAGATTGAAAGCCACTTCCACACCTTAAATGAGATTCACGGCAGGATGCCCGAGGAAGCGGAGATAACGCGCGTTCTGAAGCGGCAGAAAAGTGATTTTAACTTGGCAATTTTGTCCAAGACTATCATCGTTTACTTCTTCGAGCTAATCCTGCCCTTTTCTATTGTTGCCGTTGCAGTTGCCATGACTTTGGCAAGAGTTTGGTAGCTAAAAGCAGTCATAAACCTGAGTTTATGGGCCTAAACCGGTGATATAGGGGCTTCTTTGTAAACCCCTGTTGGATTTTCAAAGGTGGATTTTCGTGGTCGATCACAGGGGCTGCAACATTGCCGGCCTGCTTGGGTTTGGCCCTGCGATGACCCCACATGATCGCGCCTGTCCCCTATCCTTTGGCGTGGGTCATGACTGTCTCATCGAACTGTCACTTGGTTAACCCGAGCGGGCTGGCAATGGCGCAGCGCTTTGCAAAAACGAAAGCCATGTCACTGATGCAGATAAGAATAGAACAAGATCAGACGATTTTGACTTCAACACCTACGCAGGAAGTGACTATGGTGATTACAACCGTGACCAGCCCGCGCCGCCGGTTGAAGATCATGACCAAAAGCACGACTTGGCCCCGCAAGACCGTTTGCAATGGATCGAAAACGCCGCGCGAGACTGTCGCCTAACCGATTGAGCCCGATATGAAACCTGCCATTCTCATTGCGATCCTCGTCCTTGGGTTGTCTGTGTCAGACGCACATGCGGCCCAACAGGAAGAGCAGATTATCAAGTCGCTCAAAGAACAGGGGTTCACCGAGATTGAGATGACGCGCACATGGCTGGGTCGTGTGCGCATCGTGGCGCGCGGGGCTGTTGGTGTGCGCGAAATTGTCTTTAACCCGGCCAATGGTGTGATCTTGCGTGATTATCAGCAAGCTGCGCCAGCACACAGACCTCCCCCGCCTCCTTTCATTGGCGGGAAGCGGACGCATCCGCCACCTCCGCCGCCTAGACCTGGAATGGGGCCTCCTATTGATCGACCAGACCGCGAAAAGCGCCAAAACCGCACCGTAAAAAAGAGTAAAGTGTGAGACGCACCAAGTTGCTGAACATTGCGCAGGAGATTGATTGTAGCCCTGTACTTGCTGGCGGATGCGCTCGTCAGGGGGGCGGCTGACATGCTGCAATTTCGCTCCTTTGCACCTTTGCGTTTTGGGTCAAGGCGTCTGGGGCAGAACCAAGGGATCAATCAATCCAGGAAAGGGCCGAGCATTCGTAGGTCAAGGGAAAGCCTTGGCATTGCTTTCCTTCTGGCGACGCAGTTTTTCTGTGCGCTTTTCTTCCTGTTTGGTATTCTCACCAGCCTTCTGGGCATTCAGGTCGCGCCGATCTCTTGGGCGGCCTATGAGTTGATCGAGATTGGCGTTGCAGTTGCCCTGGTGATTGGGGTTGTTTTGTCTGCAATGCTGTTGCTGCGATCTTTGCGGGCGCGCAAACAGGCCGAGGACAGCCTAAGAGAATTGTCCGGGGCCTTTATGGACCTCTTGAAACAGCGCTTTGAGGATTGGGCGCTAACCCCGGCAGAACGCGACGTGGCGCTGTTTTCGATCAAGGGGGTGTCTATGGCTGACATTGCGGCCCTGCGTGGAACCTCCGAGGGTACGGTCAAAGCACAGTGCAATGCCATCTATCGCAAAGCAGGAGTATCCGGGCGGGCCCAGCTCTTGTCTTTGTTTATCGAGGATCTGCTGTCTGACGATGTACGCCTGTCGGACATAGAGCGCCCTTAACCAAAAGGTTCAGCTGTCTCTGTCCAATTTATGCGCTTCCAGGACTTTCATCGGAACAATGTCCAATGCATCCTGATGTGTGGCCGCCAAATCGACCTTGGGTGCACAGCCTTCGTCATGGGCCTGAAGGAAGCGGGCCGCGCAAAGGCACCAGTGATCCCCTTCTTTCAACCCGGCAAAGTTGAATTCGGGGCGTGGGGTGGACAGATCATTTCCGACATATTTGGAATAGGCCAAAAATTCGGCGGTCATGACGGCGCAGACTGTATGGCTACCGCTATCTTCGGCGCAGGTGTTGCAATGGCCGTCACGGAAAAAACCAGTCAGTGGCGTGCGTGAACATTCCTCAAGAATGCCGCCCAAAACATTGACCGAAGGCCGCTTTTTCATGACTTTCCCTCCCGCACCAATTGCGCCAGCCGCTGAAACATGTCGATACTGTCATCCGACGCGCCTTCTTCGCGAAAGGCGCGATCCGCTGAATTCACCGCGATCACAATCCCTGCAGCTTTGTTGACATACACATATTGGCCATAAACCCCGCGGGCAAGGAATTCGCCCGGTTCGTTTTGCCACGGGCTCCACCATTGATAGCCATAGCGCAGCCTGCCTTGTTTGGTTTTGGCCGAAGGGGCGGTGCTTTCAGCGACCCAAGCGGCGGGAATGATCTGTTGGCCGTTGAACGCACCATCATTGCGAAACATTTCGCCCATGCGCGCATAGTCGCGTGTCGTCAGGTTGAGACCGCCAAGCACAAAGGCAACCCCATTGCCGTCAGTCAGGTAATGCGGCGTGCCATAGGTGCCCATCGGCGCCATGATAAATTCGCCCAGCAGGTCGGGAACGGATCGACCTGTGGCACCGCGCAACACCATACCCAATACATGGGTGTCGATCGACACATATTTCCATTCCTGCCCGGGATCGGCAAATGTCTCGGTCAGCCCGGCGGCAAAGCCGTCCATCGATCCGCCCAGGGCAAGAATGCGCCCCATCTTGTTGATGTCGCTCCAGAAATCCAGATAGTCCTCGTCAAAGGTCACGCCCGAGGACATTTGCAGCACATTTCGGATAGTGGCGCTGTCATAGGCCCCGCCCTTTAGCTCGGGTGCGTATTTGACCACCGGGTCGTCCAGACTGTCGATCTTTCCCTGATCCAGAATGATGCCAAACAATGCCGACAGATAGGATTTCGCAACCGACCAACTGATGCGCGCATCATCCTTGCCCGTGCCTTTGTAATAGCTCTCGTGAACGATCTGGCCCTGGTTCAGAATGACCACCCCAGTGACAGAGCGCCGCTCGATCCAATCCGTCCAATCTGCGGGAAGGGCCATGTCCGGCCCGGAAGGGAGCGGGCTTAAAACAGGTTTGGCTGCGATCTCTTGATAGAGAAAGAGGTCGGCCATATGGCTGAAATTATGAACGATCTTGTCCTCGGAAAAGAGCGTATTGACCGCGTTCAGGCGCATCAATTCCTCTCGTTTCCATACCGCCAAGGCGATGACGACCATCCCCAAAATGCCCAAAACACGCAGAAATTTCTTCATCTCGGTCCTCCCCGAAACCAAGACTGCGCATCAAACGAGAGGAGGGCAAGCCTGAGAATGCGTTTCCTAACGGAACTTGTCTGCCAGTTTCTGCAGGGCTGACCTGGTATCGGGTTCTTCCTGCGGGGCAGGGGGCTTTTCTTCGGTTTTTTCAGCCTTGGGCTTGGAGGTCGACGAACGCGGCGGGTTGGTTTTCAGTGCGACGGCGTTTTGGAACTTTCCAGTGTCGCCGTCCGCCAAATGCGCGGCACCGTCGCTGATCCCCCACAGCAGGTTGTTCAGCCACTCATCATCCGCCTTGGGAAAATCATGTAGCACATAGGCGGACACAAGATCCTTGCGCCCCGGATGTCCAATCCCTAGGCGAATACGCTGATAGGCCTCGCCAATATGCGCGTGGATCGAACGCAAGCCGTTATGCCCCGCATGCCCACCGCCCATCTTGACGCGACATTTACCCGGGGCCAGGTCTAGCTCGTCATGAAAGACGGTCACGTCACCCGGCTCCATCTTGTAGAACCGCATCGCCTCACCAACCGATTGTCCGGACAGGTTCATAAAGGTCTCGGGCTTGAGCAGCAGCACCTTGTCACCACCCAAACGTCCCTCGGCGATCTGGCCCTGAAACTTGGATTTCCAGGGGCCAAAGCCATGATCCGAGGCGATCTGATCCAGCGCCATAAAGCCGATATTATGGCGGTTTCTGGCGTATTTCCCGCCGGGGTTTCCAAGACCGACAAAGAGCTGCATCTGCGCCTCCTGCTGCGTTTCCTTGGCTATAGCGCATCGCCTGAGTTTAGGTAAGCCCCCGGCGGATTAGCCGAAAATGGCTGACATCAGCGGTGTTACATAACCGTCAGAAAAGCGACACAAATCTTAAACAGTCCAAGCGGTAAATCCGCGCGAACAACACCGTTTTCCGGGTGAGTCACCCTCGGGTGTTGGGCAAGCAATTTAGCCAGCAAGGAGCTGTATCATGTCAGATAAAGATCTGGTCGACCTGTCTTGGGATGATTTCGACGAACATCGTGACCCTCGTCCTGAAAACAACGGTTTTGACGCCGTTGTCGAGCGCGCAATTTCGCGCCGTGGCTTCCTGGGTGGTGCATTGGCATTCGGGTCCGGTGCCGCTGTGTTTGGCACTGGCCTTTTCTCCTCCACCACCGCGGCCCGCGCGGATGGTCATGCGCATTTCGCGTTCAAACCAATCGCAACCGCCACTGACGCTGCTGTTCACGTGCCCGAAGGCTATCAGAGCCAGGTTCTGGTCCGTTGGGGCGATGCGCTGTGGTCCGAAGCTGATGACGCTTACAATGGTGAAACCGGTGTTGGCGTGGACATGTCCGATAAGGTGTTTGGCGAAAACACCGACGGCATGGAATTGTTCGACGTTGACGGCAAAGAAGTCATCGCCGTGAACTCTGAATATGTGAACCCCAAGATCAACCTGCCTGCCGCCTCCGAGGGTGTGCCTCAGACCGCTGACGAAGTTCAGTTGCTGAAGAACTTGCAGGGTGTGACCGTTATGGAAATCGCCCGTGGTGACAACGGCTATGCTGTCGTCAAGGACAGCCCGCTGAACCGCCGCATCACCCACGAAACCGAAATGGTTCTCGAAGGGCCGCTGGCCGGTCACGCGCTGGTTCAGACCAATGCCGACCCATCCGGCACCAAGGTCAAAGGTACCATGAACAACTGTGGTTCCGGCCGCACCCTCTGGGACACTTACCTGACCTGCGAAGAAAACTTTAACGGCTATTTCGGCGCGACGGGCGAAATGCCCGAAGGTGAAGGTTACAAGCGTTACGGTATCGGTGGCGAAGGTCGCTATGCTTACGAGAAATTCGATGAGCGTTACGACATCTCCAAAGAGCCAAACGAACCGCACCGTCACGGTTTCATCACCGAGATCGACCCAACAGACCCAACCTCGACCCCGAAAAAGCGCACTGCTCTGGGTCGTTTCAAGCATGAAAACGCCTCTATGGCCCATGCAAGGGACGGTCGTGTTGTTGTCTATATGGGCGACGATGAGCGTGGCGAATATCTCTACAAATTCGTCTCTGCGGGCACCTGGACCGAGGGCACCTATGGCGGTGACCTGCTGAACGAAGGCACGCTTTATGCGGCCAAGTTCAACGATGATCAGTCCGGTGAATGGCTGGCCCTGACACCTGAAACCACCGGCATGGATGCGGCTGATATTCTCTGCTTCACCCGTATGGCGGCTTCGGCTGTTGGCGCGACCACCATGGACCGCCCGGAATGGGTGGCTACCAACCCGGTCAAGGTCGAAAGCTATTGCGCCCTGACCAACAACAAAAACCGCGGTGTTAAGCCAAACGCCGGTGGCGATGACACCGCCGTCAATGGCCCGAACCCGCGTGAGACCAACCATTACGGTCAGATCGTGCGCTGGACCCCAGCGGATGAGAACCACGCGGCCGAGGCCTTTACCTGGGATCTCTATGTCATGGCCGGTAACCCAACCGTTTATGACAATGAATATGCCGGTTCGGATAACGTGAACGAAGGCAACATGTTCAACTCGCCCGACGGAATGGTGTTTGACAGCACAGGCATGCTGTGGATCCAGACCGATGGTAACTACAAGAACGAAGGTGACTTTGCCGGCATGGGCAACAACCAGATGCTGGTTGGCGACCCGGAAACAGGTGAAATCGCGCGCTTTATGACTGTTCCTTACGGTGCCGAAGTAACCGGCCTGTGCTGGAACCTCGACAAGACCGTGGCCTTTGTTGGCGTTCAGCACCCGGGCGGTCAATGGCCGGATGGTGAAGGCAAGCCTCGCTCCTCTGTTGTTGCCGTATGGCGCGAAGACGGTGCGAAAATCGGCTAAGCCCAACGCGACCAAAACAGACAAGACGGCCCTCGATCATTCGGGGGCCGTTTTCCTTTTTCCCGTATCGAAAGGGCCGGGCCATTTCCCTGATCCACGTTTCTACGGAAACAAGAGATGCAGAAATTTCTTGCGCGGATCAGCGGAATCAGACATTGCTCTGCGCATGGTGGTCAGCTTGGGACAATCCGGCCGACCTTAAAAGGGAACACGGTGAGGTGTAGCCATCAGGCGCCAACTCCGTGACTGCCCCCGCAACTGTAAGCGGCGAGCCTCCCCAAAAGCCACTGGGTTTGAAACCCGGGAAGGTTGGGACAGGCGCTAACCCGTGAGTCAGGAGACCTGCCATGTCATCTGAAACGAATCTGGGCGGGGTGCCCCGGAGGTAGCTGATCATGTTTGATACGGAAACGTCCGGTCTTCATTCTGTCTTTGCCCCGACCCCGTTCTTGCGGAGGTCACATCATGGCATCAGCCAGGTCTGGACACCAAACAGAAACATCTAAGGCGCGCTGCCTGACGGAATTCAGCGTGGTGCTGTTGTCGGTCGGGGCCTTGGCTTTTGCCGGTCTCTTATGGCTGGCCATCCTGTGGGTGCTGTAATGTCGTCGGTTCTGCAAATCCGCGATCTCACCCTGGGGTATCGCGATCTGACGCTGTTTCGCGGGCTCGATATGGATATCGAAGCCGGGTCGACCCTGGCTGTTCTTGGGGCCAACGGCGCGGGCAAAAGCACCTTTGTCAAAATGCTGCTGGGGTTGCTGAACCCGCTTTCGGGCAATTTGCACTGGCCACAGGGCAAGCCACGCGAAATTGGCTATCTGGCGCAAATGACTGAGTTTGACCGCCGTTTTCCCATTCGTGTCCGGGATCTGGCCGCGATGGGGGCATGGCGCGGTTTTGGGTTGCGGTCCGGTTTGAACGCCGAGGCGCGCAAATGCGTCGATAAAGCCCTGGAAGAGGTGGGCGTCTTGGACATCGCAGACCGCCCGCTGCACACGCTGTCAGGCGGGCAGCTCCAACGTGCCTTGTTTGCCCGTGTGATCATGCAGGATGCGCCCTTGATCTTGCTGGATGAGCCCTTTGCCGCCGTTGATCAAAGCACCGAGGCGCATTTGCTGACAATCATCCGCCGTTGGCGCGAAGAAGGCCGCGCGGTTGTGTTGGTCGTGCATGATCTGTCCTCTGTGTTGGACCATTGCAGCCACGCGCTACTGCTTGGTGGGCAAGAGGCGACGTATGGCGCGGTGAACGAGGTTTTGACGCCGGATCGGTTGGTGGCGCAGGGCTATCTCTCTGAAAGCCAGGCCTCATGGATGTTCCGGGACAGTGCTGCGCGGTTGGAGGTTGCCGATGTTTGAACTGCTCAGTGAAATGTGGGATTTCGCCTTTATGCGTCGGGCCTTTGTGGCGACGACTGTGCTATCGGCTTCTGTCGCACCGGTGGGCACTTTTTTGGTCCTGCGCCGCCTGTCCCTTGCGGGTGAGGCGATGGCCCATGCGATCACGCCCGGCATCGTGATCGGCTTTGTCATGGCGGGGCTGTCTGTCTTTTCGCTGTTGATCGGTGGTTTGCTGGCCGGGATTGGTGTTGCTGCTTTGACCGCGCTTTTGGCGCGCAAGACAATTCTGCGCAGCGATGCCAGCCTTGCCTCGCTCTATCTGATCGCCTTGGCACTGGGCATTTTTATCCTCTCGGCTGCGGGCTCGGCCGTTCCGCTCAAAAGCTTCCTTTTTGGTTCGATCCTGGGCATTGATGATGCGTCAATGATGCTGGTGGGCGGTGTCGCGACCTTCACTCTGGTTGCCTTTGCCTTTCTGCTGCGTCCGCTGATCGTCAGCACCTGCGACCCGGTGTTTTTCGAAACCCAAACCCGCTGGCCTTGGTTGGTGGATCAGGGCTTTATGCTGCTTCTAGTGCTCAACCTTTTGGCAGCGTTCAAGACTTTGGGCACCTTAATGGCCGTTGGCCTCATGATCCTGCCCGCCACCGCGGCGCGCTATTGGGCCAGCACGATCACCGGACAGCTGGCGCTCAGCTTTGCCTTTGCGCTGGCCAGTTGCTGGATTGGTTTGACTCTGTCCTACCTGTTCCCAAACACCCCGTCGGGACCGGCCATTGTGTTGGTCGCGGGTGGTTTCTTTTTAATCTCGGCCGTCCTTGGGCCGCTCGGATTTGGCGGACGGCTGCGCAAACCGTCTGTGTCCAAAACTCATCCCGTTGCGCAAATTCAATCTGAAGAGAGAGCACAATGAAGCTTATCAATTCTTTCTATGCCGGTATTGCCTCTGCGGCTTTGGCTCTGGTTGCAGGTCCGGCCTTGGCACATGACGTCAAGATCGTCGCCAGCTTTTCGATCCTGGGTGACATGGTCGAAGAGGTTGTCGGCGACATGGCTGAGGTAACAACCATTGTTGGCCCAGATGCAGACGCCCATGTCTATCAGCCCTCCGTTGCGGATGCCCGTGCAGTCGCTGAGGCAGATGTTGTGTTTGTAAATGGTCTGGGCTTTGAGACCTGGTCCGACACCCTGATCGCAGAATCCGGCACCAAGGCCGTCGTCCATGTTGCAACCGAAGGTGTCACCCCGGTGATGGTTGATGGTACGGCTGATCCACATGCTTGGAATTCGCTGTCCAATGGGGTGATCTATGTCACCAATGTCGCGGCAGCGATGAAAGAAGCGATGCCAGATCATGCGGCTGACATTGACGCCAATGCCCAAGCCTATATCGCCAAGCTCAAAGCCCTGGATGCCGAGACCAAAGCGAAACTGGCAGGTTTGCCGGCAGAGCGTCGCACGGTCGTGACCGCACATGACGCCTTTGGCTATCTGGCGGATGCCTATGGTATGAACTTCCTGGCCCCGGTCGGTATCGACACCGAAGCCGAACCATCGGCCAAGGAATTGGCGGAACTGATCGACCAGATTAAATCCGCAGGTGCAGCGGCGCTGTTCGTGGAAAACATCACCAGCCCGGCCCTGGTCAAGCAAGTGGCCGATGAAACCGGTCTTGAGATCGGTGGCCGTCTGTTCTCGGACGCGCTGTCTGAGCGTGGTGGCCCGGCAACCAGCTACCTGACAATGTTCCAGCACAACCTCGGCACGTTGCTTGAGGCGTTGGACAAAGCACCTGCCAGCTAAAGCCTGTTTCGCAGCCCTGATCAGTCAGGGCTGCATCACTCAACGAGGCAGACCAAACAAAAAGCCCCGCTCGAATTGAGCGGGGCTTTGTATTTCTGCGAAGCGAAAGAGCTTACTCTTCGGCTGCAACTGCTTCTTCTGCGTCGTCGCCTTCTTCGTTTTCGGAAGATTTCAGGCCCGATGGCGCGGAAATATTCGCGATAACAAAGTCACGATCGATGGTTGGCTTGGCACCTTCTGGCAGGGTCACGTCAGAGATGTGAACGATGTCGCCAACATTCATGCCTGCCAGATCAACGGTGATGTGATCAGGGATGTCACCGGCGGTCACTTCCAGCTCAACTTCGGGGCGGACAACAGTCAGAACGCCGCCTTTTTTGATGCCAGGCGCGGTTTCCTCGTTGATGAACTCAACAGGAATGAACAGGGCCACTTTGGATGTGCGGCGCAGGCGCATGAAATCAACATGCGTTGGCAGGTCTTTTACAACGTCGCGCTGAACGTCGCGGCAGATTACGCGCACGTCTTCATGGCCTTCAACCTGCAGGTTCCACAGGGTGGACTTAAAGCGGCCAGCTTTCAGGTTCTTGAGCAGAACGTTGAAAGGAACGTTGATCGGCAGGGGATCAGCGTCGCCACCAAACACGATACCAGGAACTTGACCGTCACGACGTGCCTGACGAGCGGCGCCCTTGCCTGTCCCCGTGCGTGCGGTAGCTACGAGATTAGGAATCTCTTTCGCCATTTTGAATTCTCCAAATATAGGGCAGGGTGCCTCCAAGGCTGTCACCCCGCGTTGAAGCTGTGCGCGTAGACCGGATTGCGGGATTTGGCAAGCTGATTCTGTTGATCCCGTGCAGGATTTGCGGGGTAGCCCCTGATTGCCGTCGCCTGTCACGAAGCCTTGAAGTTGAAATGCCTCAGATCGTGCTACCTTCTCCTCTAAAATGGGAGAACGAAAATGGCACGATTGACGGCAAAAGATTTTCACCCGGAACTTTTGGAGCTCTATGATTTCTACGCGCATGGCATGATCACCAAGCGTGAGTTTCTCCAAGGCGCGGCCAAATTCACGGTCGCAGGGATGACGGCGACGACGATTCTTGGATTGATGTCGCCGAACTACGCCTTGGCGCAGCAAGTTTCCTTTAACGATCCAGACATCTTACCGGAATACATTCTCTACCCATCGCCCAACGGGCACGGAGAGGTGCGCGGCTATATGGTGCGCCCTGCCGCCGCCGAGGGCAAATTGCCAGCGGTGGTTGTCGTTCACGAAAATCGTGGTTTGAACCCCTATATCGAAGATGTGGCACGTCGCCTGGCCAAGGCTGGTTTTCTGGCACTGGCCCCGGATGGCTTGACCTCGGTTGGCGGGTATCCGGGCAATGACCCAGAGGGCAAAGCACTGCAAAAAACCGTGGACCGTACCAAGCTGATGAATGATTTTTTCGCTGCGGTTGAATTTCTGATGTCGCACGAGGGATCGACGGGAAATGTCGGGATAACTGGCTTTTGTTACGGCGGCGGCGTTGCAAATGCTGCGGCGGTCGCCTTTCCCGAGCTGAAGGCCGCCGTGCCCTATTATGGACGACAGGCCGCTGCCGAAGATGTCCCCAAAATTCAGGCCCCTTTGCTGCTGCATTACGGTGCTTTGGACAAACGTGTGAATGCGGGCTGGCCTGATTACGAGGCCGCATTGCAGGCCAATGGAAAAGCCTATGAGGCGCATTTCTATGATGGCGCGCATCACGGTTTCCACAATGACAGCACCCCAAGATATGATGAGGAGATGGCCAATCTATCGTGGGAGCGAACGCTGTCTCACTTCAAGACGCACCTGACCTGACAAAGGGGCGTGCAGGCTCGATCTTAGATAATGTCGAGGCAGCCAAAGCGCTTTGAAATATATGGTTGCAAATGGTGTTTGGACGCTAACAAAAATCCATGACACCAGTTTCGCCATGTTGCGTGATATCTATATTTCCCGCGGCCCTTTGGCCGCCTTTGCAGCCGAAGGCCTGTTCTGGGGCAGCTTTGCGGCGCTTGTTCCTGTGATCAAAGCCAATGCTGGGCTAGGTGATGGGGCCTTTGGCACTGTCATGCTTATTGCAGCCTTGGGGGCGGTCAGCGCGATGTGGCTGGCACCGCGTGCTGAGGCCGCTTTGGGACGCTGGTGTTTGCCGGTTCTGGCCACGGCGATGGCTTTGGCTTTCCTGTTACCGGGCCACGCGAGCAATGCGGTCATGCTGTCTGGGGCCATGATGGCGGCTACGATGGCGTCAGGTTCGCTGGACGTCGCAATGAATGCTCGGATTTCGATTCTTGAGGGGCGGCATGGACGGCCCCTGATGAATCTGGCGCATGGGATATTTTCGGTCGCTTACGCCTTATCTGCCCTTCTGGGCGGTTTTGGCCGCGAGATTGGTTGGTCCCCTGCGATGATCCTATCCGCTGAGGCTGGGTTATGTGCTTTGCTGATCTGGCAGATGATCACGGCCCCGGTTCCAGATCCTGAGCCGAGCTCCAATGAAACCGCCTCCCGCCGTCTGCCTCTGGTCTTGCTGATCCCGGCCGGATTGATTGTTCTCTTGGCCTTTATGTCCGAGCAGGCGACCGAGGCCTGGTCAGCGCTGCATTTGGAACGTGGCCTGGGGGCAGGGGCGGCCGAGGGGGCTTTTGGCCCGGCGATACTAGGCCTGACCATGGCCGTCGGGCGTCTGTCTGGGCAAGCAATCATCCATGTCTGGACCGAAGCCAAAGTGATCACCTTTGCCGCAAGCCTGGCGGCGATTGGATCGGTCATTGCTGCCTGGGCGCAGAACCTCCCAGTGGCTTATCTGGGGTTCGGCCTGTTGGGGCTGGGCGTGTCCGTTGTCGCCCCTATGGCGTTTGCCTGGGTCGGGCGCATGGTTCCGGATGAAAAGAAGGCCCTGGCAATCTCGCGCATCGCGGTTCTGGGATATGCGGGCTTTTTCATCGGCCCACCGCTCATGGGCTTTCTGGCCGAAGGGTTTGGGTTGCCCGTCTCCTTTACCGCAATTGCGATATTGCTGATGCTGGCCCCGCTGGTGCTGGTGCCAATGGTGGCGCGATACCGGGGGTGATCGCGCCACTGGCGCGACCAGACCTTATTTCCAGTTGTCGGAAAAATCCTTTGGGATCATCAGGATATCTTTGTCGACGGTGTTGATATCTGTGTGGCCAGTCAGAGCCATCGACAGATCCAGCTCTTTGTGGATGACCTCCAAGGCCTTGGTGACACCGGCCTCTCCCATCGCGCCAAGCCCGTAGACAAAGGCGCGACCGATCCAGCAGCCCTTGGCACCCATGGCCACCGCTTTGAGCACGTCCTGACCGGAGCGCACGCCGCTGTCGAGATGCACCTCGATCTTGTCGCCAACCGCGTCCATGATCGGCTCCAGCGCGCGGATCGAGCTCAGTGCGCCATCCAACTGCCGACCACCATGGTTGGACACAATGATGGCATCCGCGCCGACATTGCAGGCCTCAAGCGCGTCGCGCGGGTCCATGATACCTTTGATGATCAGGGGACCATCCCACATCTTTCGGAATTCGCGGATGCGGTCCCAGTTCAGCGACTGATCAAAGCTTTCTGCCGTCCAGGATGAAAGAGAGGACGCGTCCTCAACCCCATGCGCGTGGCCGACAATATTGCCAAAGAAACGCCGTTTGGTTTGCAACATACCCAGGCCCCACTGGACCTTCGTCATCATATTGGCGACCGATTGTGCAGTCAGTTTTGGCGGGGCAGACAGGCCGTTTTTCAGGTCCTTATGACGTTGGCCCAGTAATTGCAGGTCAACGGTGATCACTGCCGCGGAACACTTGGCCGCCTTGGCGCGATCAAACAGGCGCTGCATGAAATCATCATCTTTGAGCGTATAGACCTGCATCCAGAACGGTGCATTGGTGTTTTCCGCCACATCCTCGATCGAGCAGATCGACATGGTGGACAGGCAAAACGGAACGCCGAATTCCTCGGCAGCTTTGGCGGCTTTGATCTCGCCATCGAAATGCTGCATGCCGGTCAATCCGACCGGGGCGAGCGCTACTGGCATCGACACATCTTGTCCGATCATCTGTGTCTTGGTCGAGCGGCCAGACATATCCACGGCAACCCGTTGACGCAGATGCAGTTTCTCAAAATCTGAGGTGTTTTCGCGAAAGGTTTGCTCGCTCCAGCTGCCGGATTCACAATAGTCGTAAAACATCTTGGGCACACGGCGGCGGTAGATGCGCTTGAGATCGTTGATTTCGGTGATGACTGGCATGGAAACCTCGCAAATTGGTAAAGGCTTGTTACCAATATGGTGCATTTAGCGCAATGGGTGAATTGCCGCAGTTCAAGTTTGGTGGTTTTAAGCAGGTCTTCACTGCTTTGGCCTAGCAATGTTTCAGCAAAGTTGTTTCAGGGCGGATTATGGCAATTCGGATGCAAAGTGACGGGCGATTTCCGGGGCTGCTTCGCCTGGATAGCTGGGGGTGCGTGAAGGCAGGTCAGGATCTGTTTCGACGCGCATTTCTTGCCGGAACGCGGTGTCAGGTCGCGTCTCAAGAGCTGGGGCCCTAGCGATGAACCGGCCAGATTCAATTCGTTTCGGTGCGCGTCGATCAGAGAGGGAAAAGGTCGCCCCAGCAGTCCAAGCGCAGCCTTTGGAACCGACGGAGATCGACAAGGTCACGCAGGTTTTGGGCCAATCACGCTCTGCCAAAAGTAGCTTTCTGACCATGATCAGTCAGGAGATCAGAACGCCGCTGAACCATATTCTCGGTATGGCAACGGCGTTGCAGGAAAGTGATCTTCAACAAGCCGAGGCTGACATGGTGGGCACCATTGCAGACTCTGGCGATGCCTTGCTGAATGTGTTGACCGACCTTCTGGACCTCGCCAAAATCGAAGCTGGTTCAATGACCGTGGATCAGACTGGGTTCAATCTTCCTCGGTTGCTGCGCGAAACCAATAAGGGTTTTGCCAGCACGGCCGGGGATAAAGGGCTCAAGTTCGACTTGGAATTTGGCACTGGTATTCGTGGTTCGGTCAAAGGCGACCCTACCAAGATCAAGAAAATCCTGTCCTGCCTCCTGTCCGGTGCAGTGGCCCGCACTTCGGCAGGTGAAATCAGCGTCCAAGCCATGGTCGAAGAGGGGGTTCTAACGCTAGAAATCAGCGATACTGGGGTAACTCTTTCTGAGGACAGCCAAAAACAGCTTACCCAAGCCCTGGAGGAAGGGACGTCCTTTGTGCCGGACGCTTTTGAGGCTGAGGGGCTGCGCCTGGAAATTTCTCAGAAATTCTGTCGTTTGATGGGCGGTGAGCTGCGTTTTGCCCCGGGCAAATCCCGCGGATCTGTTTTTGCCGCAACAATGCGCGTTACCCCGTGTGCGCGAGATGGCGAAGAACGCACCTTTTATCCCGAGATCAAAGATGTCCTTAAGGCGCGTCAATGGCGCGTCTTGGCGGCTGAGGACAATCAGACCAATCAACGCGTGCTGGAGCTGCTGCTCAAACGCTACGATTTTGATCTCCAGATCGTCGAAGATGGGCTGCAGCTTGTGAATGCGTTTCAGGCCAATCCAGCGCATATCGTTTTGCTGGATGTGAACATGCCGGTCCTGAACGGGATCGAGGCGGCGGCGCGCATTCGGGTCTTTGAGCGGGCCAATCGCATGGTTCCCGTGCCCATCATTGCGCTGACGGCCAACGCAATGAGCGGCCAGATCAAGGATTACCTCAGCCGTGGCATGGACGCGCATGTGCCCAAACCAATCCGTCGCGAGGAACTGGCGGGCTGCATGGCCCGCCTGTTGCGCCCTTATGCCGAATGAGCGCCATCCGACAGGGATTTCACAAAGTCCAAAACTTCGGAAACCGGCTTGCCACTGGCCATTTCGCTGACAATAGCGGAGCCAACCACGCAGCCATCAGCCACCGACGCAATATCGCGAGACGTGTCCGGAGTGCGGATGCCAAACCCGACAATGACAGGCAGGTCGGTTTTGGCTTTGATGCGGGCAACCTCGGGGCCCACATCGGTGGCCTGAGCAGCGGCGGCACCGGTGATTCCGGTGATCGACACGTAATATACAAACCCTGATGTGTTCTGCAGAACCTTGGGCAGACGGTCATCATCGGTTGTTGGCGTGGCAAGGCGAATGAAGTTCAACCCGGCCTTTTGCGCGGGAATGCACAATTCGGCATCTTCTTCCGGTGGCAGATCAACCACGATCAAACCGTCAATCCCGGCCTCTTTGGCATCCACCAGGAATTTGTCGACGCCACGCGAATAGATCGGGTTGTAATAGCCCATCAACACAATCGGTGTCGTATCATCTTCGCTGCGGAATTCGCGCACCATTTGCAGGGTTTTTTCCAGCGTCATGCCAGCATCCAGCGCGCGCTGACCCGCAAGCTGAATGGTCGCCCCATCGGCCATTGGATCGGTGAAAGGCAGACCAAGCTCGATCACATCGACACCGGCACCGGGCAGCCCGCGCATCAACTCCAGCGACCGCTCGGTGTCAGGATCGCCTGCCATGATATAGGCAACAAAGGCTTTGGTGCCCTGTTCAGCGAGTTGAGCGAATTTGGTGTCGATGCGAGTCATGGCTGTCTCCAAAGGGTGGTCATGCCCTGTTGCCGGAAGCGTTGGGGAAAATCAATGCCAAGAGAGGTCTGTCCGGGCAAGAGCCGAAAATAGATGTGCCGTTTGTGACGGTTTTTTGACAGGGGTCAAAGCGGGGCATCTCCGCTAGGGTTAGGATATGCGCGACAACAGTGAAAGGAATATGTATGACCACCGCGCGAACCGCTTCTACCAACTCTAAATCGCCCGCAGCCAAGCCGCAAACTGTGACAAAAGCCGTTGAGGCGGACAAGGGCACAGCTTCGGTTGCTGAGGTCCAAGAGGCCAAGCCGACAGTGGCCGCGCGCCCGTCGCCTGACGATATCCGCCGAGCTTTTGAGACGGGCGAATACCCCTATACGGAAAAGCTGTCGCGCAAGGATTACGAAAAGGAAAAGGCCCAGCTTCAGGCCGAATTGCTGAAGGTTCAGCATTGGGCATTGGAGACCGGGCAGAAATTTGTTCTGCTGTTCGAAGGGCGGGACGCGGCAGGCAAGGGCGGCACAATCAAACGCTTTACCGAGCATTTGAACCCGCGTCATGCCCGCGTGGTCGCACTGAACAAACCAACCGACGAAGAACGCGGTCAGTGGTATTTCCAGCGCTACATCAACCACTTGCCGACCGAGGGCGAGATTGTTCTATATGACCGTTCTTGGTATAACCGGGCGGGCGTTGAGCGTGTCATGGGGTTCTGCGAACCCAATGATTACCTTGAATTCATGCGCCAAACGCCAGATTTGGAACGCATGTTGGTGCGTTCGGGCATCCGGCTGTATAAATACTGGTTCTCGGTCACTCAGGACGAACAGCGCACCCGCTTCAAAAGCCGCGAAACCGACCCCCTGAAACAGTGGAAGCTGAGCCCGATTGACAAAGCATCCCTTGGCAAGTGGGATGATTACACCGAGGCCAAAGAGGCGATGTTCTTTTACACGGACACCGCTGATGCGCCTTGGACTGTGATCAAGTCAAACGACAAAAAGCGCGCCCGTATCAATTGTATGCGGCATTTCCTGTCGACAATCGATTACCCGGGCAAAGACCCGGAATTGGCGAAATTTCCTGATCCGCTGATCGTTGGCGGGGCCAGCCATGTGATCCACAAATCCGATCACATTCTGGGTACGGCGCTGCATCCGGATTCCAGAAAGTCCTGAACAAGGCGCTCTTGGCTTGCGCGGTCAACTTACGACGCGCGCAAGCCAATCCTGAACCGGCTTTAGCTCGGAAAATACGTCCTTCAGGGCCGCTTCTGGATCATTGCTCAATCCCGCCTCCAGATCGTCCCGCCAGGCCACCAATCCCTTGCGCCGCAGCAACGTAGCGCTTGGATGGTCAGACGGGTAGGGGGCGGGGACGCGTTTGAGCTCTGGCTCTTCTACGCGCCACGCGCCATCGGTCAGGATTTTTTGCAAGTCTTCCCCACCCGTCGCCACCGCCGCGCGATAGGCCTCAAGGTGAGGTTTCTCAAAACCCATGATACCCGCCCCAGCGGTCGCATAGCCGGTCGCAATCCCCAGCATCCAACTGCGCCCGTCCGGCAAGGACCACAAGAGATGCAGATGCGTGTGATAGGGTGTCTTGTCTTTGGAAAACCGAACATCACGATGAGGGCGGAACAGTTTCGGTTTCGGGGGCGTCCCGCTGATCGCCTCAAGAAACTCCGCAACATCCGCCAATAACCGTTCTGCCGGGCGTTTGAGTTCGGTGTCATAGCGCGCCTTATTGGCCTGAAACCATTCCTTTGAATTGTTCTTTTCCAACTCTGACAGAAACTGACGCGCGTCCTGAAAAAGGGTTTTCGTCTCAACACTTGTCGACATTTGCAATCCTTTGGTCACGAAAACTAAATCGATTGTAGCACGGATGGTGGCAGAACTGCTGCACATAATTTGGGCGGTTTGCGAATCCTTGCGCCGCCTCGAAATGCGCTCTACCTCGGGTAAATGAGCACAAGTGATATGACATATGTTCAGCACGGCCGCGCCGTGTTGGTTCTTGGCCTGCCTTTGGTGGGCGGGCATTTGGCGCAATTCGCCATTGGTTTGACTGATTCCATCATGATGGGCTGGTATGGCGTAGCCGAATTGGCTGCCATGACGCTTGCTGGCTCTTTGTTCTTTTCCTTGCTGCTGTTCGGCTCGGGTTTTGCCTTTGCCGTCATGCCGATGGTGGCGGATTACGCGACCAAGAATGATGATCAGCAGATCCGCCGCGCCACTCGCATGGCGCTTTGGTGGTCGGGCCTGTTCTTTGCCGCTGTCATGCCGCTTATGTGGTTTTCCGGCACTTTGCTCAGCGCGGTTGGGCAAGAGGTCAGTGTTGCTCAAAATGCCCAAACCTATCTAAGGATCGCCGGTTGGGGCATGTTGCCCGCGCTGGGCGTCATGGTGTTGAAAAGCTATCTGGCGGGGCTCGAACATACGCGGATTGTGCTTTGGATCACGGTGGCTTCTGCCGTGGTGAATGCCTTTGCCAACTACGCCCTGATTTTCGGCAATTGGGGCGCGCCAGAGCTGGGTTTGCAAGGGGCGGCGATTGCCTCGGTTTTGTCGACCACTGCGGGGCTGCTGCTGACCATCCTTTATGCGCTCAGGAAACTGCCGCAACACCAGCTGTTTGTCCGGTTTTGGAAGTCCGATGGCGAAATGTTCGCGCGCATCTTCCGACTTGGCCTGCCGATCGGACTGACCACTCTGGCCGAAGTTGCCCTTTTCGCCATTTCCGCAGTTCTGATGGGCTGGCTGGGCGAGGTGCCCTTGGCGGCGCATGGTGCGGCCCTGCAGATCGCCAGCGCGACCTTTATGATGCATGTCGGCCTGTCCAATGCCGCCACGATCCGCGCAGGTAATGCCAAGGGCCGTCAGGATGCGGATCACCTGATCAAAGGGGCCAAAGTCGTGACCTTCCTGTCCTTGTGCCTCGTGGCGCTGGCGACTTCGGCCTTTTTGCTGTTCCCCGAAACGCTGCTGGGCATCTTCTTTGATCCGAAAGAAGAGCAATTGGATGAGCTGCTGCGCATTGGCACGATCCTCTTGGCTCTGGCGGCGCTGTTCCAACTGGTGGACGCGATGCAGGTGATCCATTTGGGCCTTTTGCGCGGCTTGCTGGATACGCAGGTGCCGATGATCATGGCGGCCATTGCCTATTGGGGGATCGGGCTGCCCTCCGCCTATATCTTTGGCTTTGTCGTCGATTGGGGCGCGGCTGGGATCTGGATTGGGCTGGTGCTTGGGCTGGCCGTGGCTGCCGCGCTTTTGATGTATCGGTTCTGGACCAAAGGGTCCGGGCCGCTTTTTGTAGAAAAATAGCATCGGAAACCGTGAAAAGAGGCGGAATTGCCCCTTGTGCAAGGCTTGCACCCCAAGCCTTGCACGACTAGACAACGCCAGACTGAAATTCACCGATCTTTGTCGAAAAGGGGCGAGCATATGGGCTTTCGGATGGGAATCGTGGGTCTGCCCAATGTGGGCAAGTCGACCCTGTTCAACGCATTGACCAAAACCGCGGCGGCGCAGGCGGCCAATTTTCCATTCTGTACCATCGAACCGAATGTTGGCGATGTGGCTGTGCCGGATGTGCGTTTGGATAAACTGGCGGGTATCGCTGGCTCAGCCCAGATCATTCCGACCCGCATGACCTTTGTCGACATTGCTGGTCTGGTCAAAGGGGCCTCCAAGGGCGAAGGTCTGGGCAACCAGTTCCTGGCCAATATCCGCGAAACCGACGCCATCGCCCATGTGCTGCGCTGTTTCGAGGATGAGGACGTGACCCATGTCGATGGCCGTGTCGATCCGGTGTCGGATGCCGAAACCATCGAGACCGAGCTGATCATCGCCGATATGGAATCGCTGGAAAAGCGGTTGCAGAACATCGTGCGCAAAGTGCGCGGCGGCGACAAAGAGGCGGTGCAGCAGGAACGTCTGATGAAACAGGCGATGGAGATGCTGGAGCAGGGCAAACCCGCGCGTCTGGTCGAGGTCGATGACGAAGATCGCAAGGCCTGGAACATGTTGCAGCTCTTGTCGACCAAGCCGGTTCTTTACGTTTGCAACGTGGATGAGGGCGAGGCAGCCACTGGCAACCACCTGTCCGAAAAGGTTGCCGAAATGGCCGCAGCACAGGGCAACACCCATGTGGTGATCTCCGCCAAGATCGAAGAGGAAATCAGCCAGCTTGAGGATGAAGAGGCTGAAATGTTCCTGGGTGAGTTGGGGCTTGAAGAGGCCGGTCTCGATCGTTTGATCAAAGCCGGTTACGAGTTGTTGCAGCTCGAAACCTATTTCACCGTCGGCCCGAAAGAGGCCCGCGCCTGGACCATCAAGCAAGGCACTTTGGCCCCGCAAGCGGCGGGTGTGATCCACGGTGATTTTGAACGTGGGTTCATTCGCGCGGAAACCATCGCCTATGATGATTACGTCGCCTGCAACGGTGAATCTGGGGCCAAAGAGGCGGGTAAGATGCGCGCGGAGGGCAAGGGCTATCTCGTCAAAGACGGCGACGTCATGCACTTCTTGTTCAACACCTAAGGCTCTGACCTATTTACGCTTTTGAACCCGTGCCTTACCGGCGCGGGTTTTCTTTTGAACACCCTGTGGCCCATTCGAGCCGCTGCTGACGATGTCATGTGCACGCATAAGAGAATTCTTGTGTTTTGATCTTTATCAAAGATATGCGTAGAGAAACATTCGAAGAAACGCATGTAATTGCAACGCGCGAGATACCAGATGCCCGACACTTCCCTTAATCAGGCGCATAGCCGTCTGGAGCATTTTCCAGTGACGATCTTTGCCACCGTTATGGGGCTAACCGGGTTTTCGCTGGCCCTGCATCAATCAGAGCAAATGTTGGCTTTGCCGGGCTATTTGTCAGGCGCTGTGCTGGTTCTCGCCGTCATGGTTTTCCTGGCGGTGGGCGTGCTTTATGCCCTCAAATTCTTGCGCCACCGGTCGGCTGTCCGGGCAGAGTGGAACCATCCGGTGAAAATGGCCTTCTTCCCGGCGATCTCAATCGGGCTTCTGTTGATTTCGGTCGCTTTGCGGGATGTCGCCTTTGCCCAGGCACGGGTTTTATGGATGGTCGCGACGGCGATGCAGGCCGTCCTGACACTGTCTGTCATCTCTGGATGGATTGGCAAACGCCCGTTTCAAACGGTCCAGATGTCGCCCGCTTGGTTCATACCGGCGGTTGGCAATGTCGTGGTCCCCGTCGCCGGGGTCAGCTTTGGCTTTCCTGAAATCAGCTGGCTGTTTTTCTCAGCCGGCATGATGTTCTGGCTCATTTTGCTGACTTTGGTTTTCAACCGATTGGTGTTTCACGATCCTTTGCCGGGGCGTCTATTGCCAACCCTCGCGATCCTGATCGCGCCACCCGCCATAGGTTTTTTGTCCTGGTTGCAATTGAACGATGGTCATCTGGATGCCTTTGCCCGCATCCTTTTCTATACAGCGATCATTTTCGCCACGATCACCTTGGTGCAACTGCCCGGCCTGGTCCAGTTGCCGTTTTCCCTGTCGTTCTGGGCGCTGAGCTTTCCCGTGGCGGCGCTGACTTTGGCGACGCTAAAATACTCTGTGCTGACAGGTTCAAGCGTGATTGAGGTTTTGGGATTTACCTTTCTCGCAATTTTGGCAGTGATCCTTTTGGGCCTCTCTTGGCGCACTATGGTGGCGGCAATGCGCGGGGAAATCTGCCGTCCGGATTAGTTTGGTTAGGCGAATACCCTAAAAATAAGCCGGGTTCTCTTCCTTGACCCGATCAATGGTGCCCAGGACCTGTTCCAAGTGCGTCTTGAGCAAGGGTATCGTGCGATCCAATCGGCCAGAGATAACCGCATCGAGGATATCTTGATGCTGCTGCCAATCCGCATCTCTAAGATTCTGACGCGACAGAGATTGCAACCGTCCGACATGCCCATGTGCGTCGCGAATAATAGTCCAAATCGCTGGTCGGCTCTTTATATTTGTCAAAGTTTGATGGAATTCATTGTCCAGTAAATCAAAATATTCTGTTTCCTGATTTGAAACAGAGTGGCGCATCTTTTCGACAATTTCACTCAGCTCTTTTATCTGATTTTGGGAAAGCGGCTCTCTTTCGGCGAGGCTGGCGCATTCCAATGAAGCGCGCAGAAAAACCGCATCGCGCAGACGCTGATCTGAGATTTTGGCAATGCGCGTTGCCCTTTGTGGCTTGATATCCAGGTACCCCGCCAGCGACAAACGTCCAAAAGCATCCCTAACAGGTTGGCGCGACACGCCAAGTTGTGCCCCGACATCAGTTTCCGACATCCGCGTTCCCGGGGGAAGGTGAAGGTTTTGTATGCCGCGAAGGATACTCTCAAAGACTTGGGAAGATACGGGGAGGTTTTCGATATTCGAGAGGTTTTTCATGGCTTGGCAAATTTAATGAAAGTCCGTTGATTATAGGGTTTCTGCTTATTCATACAAATTTAACCGTTAATAATGGTTAACGGTTATGAATTCATTTCTGAGCGTGAATTGGCGGATAATGCGGTAATTCGGTAATTGATAAGGCGCGACAATTGGCGAAATTTAGCGGAGGCTTTTGCCGCCGGCACCGGGTTTCCTGCCCCTCACAAAAGGACCATCTGCACCGTGGAGACTGCTAGCGCTAAAGCGCGCTCTGCGCTAAGGGGGAGGGGCTCGTAACAACGCGCCTGCAGAGGAGACTTGCCCAAATGACGATAGACGACCCGATCCAGCTTCTGCGTGACTTATTTGACAAGGCGGTAGAGGTCGCTGACCCGATGCAGTCCTTGGCGGCGCATTTGCCCGAAAAGCCAGAGGGGCGGGTTGTTGTTGTTGGCGCGGGCAAGGCCAGTGCGCGTATGGCCGAGGCGGTCGAGGCCGCTTGGGGGCCGTGCGAGGGGCTGGTGATCACACGCTATGGTTACGCGCGTCCCTGTCAGGGGATCGAAATTGTCGAGGCCGCGCATCCTGTGCCGGACGCCGCGGGACAGAAAGCCACTGAGCGATTGCTTGATCTGCTCTCGGGTTTGGGCGAAGGCGACTATGTCTTGGCGCTGATTTCGGGCGGTGCGTCTGCCTTGCTGACCGCACCGGTTTCGGGGGTGAGCCTGGCTGAAAAGCAAGAGGTGAACGCAGCGCTTTTGGCCTCGGGCGCGCCGATTGATCGGATGAACACGGTGCGCAAACATCTCAGCCGCGTGAAAGGTGGGCAATTGGCCGCCGCTGCCCATCCGGCGGAGATGTGCGCCCTGCTGATTTCGGACGTTCCGGGCGATGACCCGGCCTTTATCGGCTCTGGCCCGACGGTTGGTGAGGCTAGCACGCCCGCCGATGCGCGTGCGGTATTGGACAATTGGAAGATTGACGTTCCTGCCAGTGTCACAGCGGCCTTGGCCAAGGGCTCTTCTGTCGTGGCTCCAGACGACAGGCGGCTTGCGACAACCACCAATCACCTCTATGCCGCGCCGTCTCAATCTCTGGCCGCTGCCGCTGAGATGGTGGATTTCGAGGTTCGCCAGCTTGGTGACGCGCTAGAGGGGGAGGCGCGGGATGTGGCCGCGGAACATGCCAAGCTCGCCTTGTCTTTGCGTGGTCAGGGGCCGTTGCTTTTGTTGTCGGGCGGTGAGTTGACCGTCACGCGCCGCGGAAACGGTGTAGGCGGGCCAAACGCTGAATATTGCCTCGCGCTGGCCCTCGCGCTTGAGGGGGGCGAGGGGATCTATGCGCTGTCTTGTGATACGGATGGGGTTGATGGTGCGGCTGAGGTGGCTGGTGCGGTTGTGACGCCAGACACCCTCGCCAAAGCTCAGGCTGCTGGCGTCGATCCAGCCCAAGCATTGGCAGAGAATGATGCCCACAGCTTCTTTGACAAGATTGATGATCAGGTTGTCACTGGGCCGACACTGACCAATGTGAATGATTTCCGCGCCATTCTAGTGCTTTGATCTTATGGGCGGGCCTTGTGGCCTGCCCACCGCCTCAATCGGTATCGTTCTTTAGTGCACATAGCACGGCATCCGCCGAGCTTTTGTTGATCGCCAAGGGCGTGTCATAAAGGATCGCCAGTCTTAGCAGAGATTTGACATCCACGTCATGGGGCAGGGCCGACAAGGGGTCGATGAAAAAGATCAAGGCATCCAGCCGCTCTTCGGCAATCATCGCCCCCAGTTGCGCGTCGCCGCCCAAAGGGCCGCTAAGCAGGCGTTCAACCGCCAAACCAGCGCCCTCCATCAATCGACCGCCGGTCGTGCCGGTGGCATAGATGTGATGGTGGCTCAGCGCGTCGCGATTTGCGCTGGCCCAGTCCACGATCAGGTCCTTTTTGGCATCATGGGCGACCAGCGCGATTTTCTTTTGATGGGGCATGCCTGTCTCTTTCAGGTGGATCACTGTGTTAGCGCCCAACAGACCCGGTTCCGATCATAATGTCGACCGGTTTTGTCACCGCTGCACCGGTTCGTTCGCAAGTGAGTCTTTTGGGTTTGGCGTTTGCGGTTGGGTGCGTGGCCCCGGGTGTTCCCACGCATAGCCCCGCAAACAGCGCTGATTTTTTAAGCGTCGCTCAAGAAAATAGCACTGTTTTTTAACCGCTTGGCAAAAAATGTACCAAATGGTCAAAATTTATCGTTTGATAAAATCTGAAAACGTGCTTGGCTAAGGATAAGCAAAACCGACAACAGGGGTTAGCCATGAGTTCCAAACAATTCGAGGAAGGCATCGTTGCCGGGCGTCTCGACGCGTCTGCGTTGGACGCCAATTTCTCGGATCTGCATCCTGCCTATGACGAGCACGAAGCTCTGGTGGCTGCAGATCGCTGCTATTTCTGCCACGACGCGCCGTGCCAGACAGCCTGCCCAACCAGCATCGATATTCCGCTCTTTATTCGCCAGATCGCCACCGGCACGCCCGAAGCGGCAGCGCGCACCATTCTCGAACAGAATATCCTGGGCGGCATGTGCGCCCGTGTTTGCCCGACCGAGACCTTGTGTGAAGAGGTCTGCGTGCGCGAAGTCGCCGAAGGCAAGCCGGTTGAAATTGGCCGGTTGCAGCGTTTTGCAACCGATACCTTGATGGCCAAAGCGGCTCAGCCGTTTGATCGCGCTGATGCGACCGGCAAAAAGGTCGCCGTGGTCGGGGCGGGACCTGCGGGACTGGCCTGCGCGCATCGTCTCGCCATGCATGGTCATGATGTGGTGATCTTTGAGGCGCGGAGCAAAAGCGGCGGCCTGAACGAATTCGGCATCGCCGCCTATAAATCTACCAATGATTTTGCTCAGGCCGAAGTCGATTGGCTGCTTGGCATTGGCGGGATCGAGATCCGCAACGGCATGGCGCTGGGTGATCAGATCACGCTCGACAGCCTGCAATCGGATTTCGACGCGGTTTTCCTGGGCATGGGGCTGGGGGCGGTGAATGCCCTGCGCCTTGAGGGCGAAGACAAAGAGGGCGTCAGCCCCGCGACCGATTTTATCTCTGATTTGCGTCAGGTTTCGGATCTGGGTTCACAACCCATCGGGCGCGACGTCGTTGTCATCGGCGGCGGTATGACCGCCATTGATGCCGGGGCGCAGGCCCGCCTGCTTGGCGCGCAAAACGTCACCATCGTCTACCGCCGCGGCCAAGAGGCGATGGCCGCCTCAGAATTTGAACAGGATCTTGCTGCCCAAAAGGGCGTGCGGATCATCCACAATGCTGCTCCCATCGGGATCGAAGGCAATGGCAGCCTGACCGGGGTTCGCTTTGCGTATACCGAAACCAAAGACGGCAAGCTGGTTACACGTGATGACGGATTTTCCTTGCCTGCCGACCAGCTCTTTACCGCGATTGGCCAAAGCTTGACCGGTGCGCCTGAGGCCTTGACCATCGAAGGGGGCAAGATCCAGGTGACCGAGGCCGGAGCGACATCGGTTGCGGGCGTTTGGGCCGGAGGCGACTGTGCCTCTGGCGGTGATGACCTCACCGTAACAGCCGTGGCCGAGGGCCGCGACGCTGCTGAAAACATCCACGCAACCCTGATGGGAGACGCATGATGGCTGACCTGACAACAGATTTCCTGGGCATCAAAAGCCCCAACCCGTTCTGGCTGGCCTCGGCTCCGCCAACCGATAAGGAATACAATGTCCGCCGCGCCTTTGAGGCCGGTTGGGGCGGTGTGGTCTGGAAAACGCTGGGGGCCGAAGGCCCGCCGGTCGTCAATGTAAACGGGCCTCGTTATGGCGCAATCCATGGCGCGGATCGCCGTCTGCTGGGGCTGAACAATATCGAGCTGATCACCGACCGCCCGCTTGAGGTGAACCTCGAAGAGATGACGCGCGTGAAAAAGGACTACCCGGATCACGCGCTGATCGCCTCGATCATGGTGCCTTGTGATGAGGCCTCATGGAAAGCCATCCTCCCCCGGGTGGCCGAAACCGGCTGCGATGGGATCGAGCTGAATTTCGGCTGCCCGCATGGGATGGCAGAACGGGGCATGGGCTCTGCCGTGGGGCAGGTTCCCGAATATATTCAGATGGTGACCGAGTGGTGCAAAAAGTACTACGACAAGCCGGTGATCGTGAAGCTGACCCCGAATATCACCGATATCCGTAATCCCGCCCGCGCCGCCAAGGCGGGGGGCGCTGATGCGGTCAGCCTGATCAATACGATCAACTCGATCACCTCGGTGAACCTCGACAGAATGGCCCCGGAGCCGATGATTGACGGCAAGGGCACCCATGGCGGCTATTGCGGTCCGGCGGTGAAACCGATTGCCATGAACATGGTGGCCGAGATCGCCCGTGATCCACAAACCCATGGCCTGCCGATTTCAGGCATTGGCGGCATTACCACTTGGCGCGACGCGGCTGAATTCATGGCGCTTGGCGCAGGCAATGTGCAGGTCTGCACCGCGGCGATGACCTATGGGTTCAAGGTTGTGCAGGAAATGATCTCGGGACTCAGCCAATGGATGGACGAGCAGGGCTATACCAGCACTGCCGATTTCATTGGCATGGCGGTGCCGAATGTCACAGATTGGCAATATCTCAACCTCAACCACGTCACCAAAGCGCGGATCGATCAGGATGCCTGCATCAAATGCGGGCGCTGCTATGCGGCCTGCGAAGACACCTCGCATCAGGCGATTTCCATGTCTGAAGATCGCGTGTTTGACGTCAAGGATGACGAATGCGTCGCCTGTAACCTCTGTGTCAATGTCTGCCCGGTTGAGGGTTGCATCACGATGGAGACCCTGGCCCCCGGCGCGATGGATGAGCGCACAGGTCAGCCGGTTTCCGAGGATTACGGCAACTGGACAACCCATCCAAACAACCCCTCTGCCACAGCAGCAGAGTAAAGCCAAAGACCCGGCCACTGCGCCGGGTCTTTTTACGCCCTTATTGTGGTTAAGATTAATCCATGATAAAAACTATCCACGAATCGGGAGATGATCATGAAACTAGGTGACGGCGTCGAAGCGGCCATCCATTGCGTAACTGCGCTAGCGACCCTTGACGAGGGGAGGGTGCTGCCCGCCGCCGCCATGGCCGAATTTCATGGCCTTTCCACAAGCTATCTGTTGAAACATCTCAAAGCCCTGACCAAGGCCGGGATCCTCGCTTCGGTCCCGGGGCCAACAGGGGGATATAAACTCGCCAAAGCACCAGAGGATTTGACGCTGCTGGATGTCGTCCTCGCGGTCGAAGGGCCCGAACCTGCATTCCGCTGTAAGGAAATTCGCCGCAAAGGGCCCAACCCCTTGCCAGACGACGCTTTTCCCAAACCCTGCGGGATCAACGCGGCCATGCTCAAGGCCGAACAGGCCTATCGCAAGGCTTTGCGTGAAACGTTGATTTCCGACCTGATCCACAATCACAACCAAACGTCAGACCCGCGCGTTCATGCCCGCGGCTGTGCGTTTGTCCAACAGCATATCAGACCGTAACCCTCAAATAAAACAGGAGATCACCATGGAACCTCGGATGAATTACTGGGGGGCCGCGCCCTCGCTCATGCAAGCGCATCTGGCCCTTAATACCGCAATCGAAGAAAGCGGACTGGAAAAGAGCCTGATGCATCTGGTGAAACTGCGCGCCTCTCAGCTGAATGGCTGCGCCTTTTGTATCGACATGCACACCCGTGAAGCCCGCAAAGATGGCGATAGCGAACAGCGGCTTTACCTGACATCAGCCTGGGATGACAGTTTCCTGTTTACCGCCCGCGAACGCGCTGCCCTGGCCTGGACCGAAAGCCTGACCCGGCTGGGGGATAACCGCCCAACCGATGCGCTTTTCGCCGCGACCAAAGAGCATTTTGACGAGGCCGAGATCGTTAAACTCACCGCGCTGATCGGCATGATCAACACCTGGAACCGGCTCTCAATTGCCTTCCGCGCGGTGCACGAAGCCCCTGCCGAAGCCGCTGCCTGATCCAGGTTTCTCTGGGCCAAAAATATCCTGGGGTGAATTGAAGCCTGTGGCTTCAAGAGGGGCGAGCCCCTCCGCCCCGTCACGGAGTCAACATCCGCCGAAACAGGGTCTCGACAAAATCAGGCGCAGTTTCGAACGGGTCATTCCCGTCGAGAACCGCACGCACCTGCACATCGAAATCCGCGTAATGCTGCGTGACGGCCCAGATCGAAAAGATCAGGTGATGCGGATCAGATTTGGCGATCTTCCCCGCCTTCATCCAGCCTTTGATCAAACGGGCCTTCTCATCCACCAGATCGCGCAGTGAGCCGGAAATCACATCGTTGATATGCGGGGCGTTCTGGATCATCTCGGTCGCAAATAACCGGCTTTGGCGCGGCATGTCGCGGCTCATGTCCAATTTGCGCCGCACATAAGTCAGCAGCTCTTCTACCGGATCGTCACTGTCTGACAACTCGATCAGTGGTGCGATCCAGATGTCCAACAGGCTTTCCAACAACTCGGTATAGATGGCCTCTTTGCCCTGAAAATAGTAAATCACATTGGGTTTCGACAGGCCCGCCCGCGCTGCAATCTGGTCCAGCGTCGCCCCGCGCAGGCCATTTTCCGAAAACACATCCAATGCCGCTTCAAAGATCGCTTCGCGCTTTTCGCGCTGAATGCGGGTGGTGCCAGTGGGGCGGGGTTTGTTCATGGTCTGCCTTCGTTGCCCGTGTCTTTCACGCCCAGCCCACGCAGGATAATCTCGCGCACACTTGTCTTGGCGTTTTGCCAGTCTGCGTCATTCAGAGGTTCTCCGCCATTCAAAGTTGCGATCTGGTGTTGAAAATCTGCGTAGTGCTGCGTGGTTGCCCAGATCATGTAAAGCAGATGGCGCGGGTCAACCGGCTCCATCTGGCCCTGATCGATCCAGCGCTGGATCACTTTCATGCGCCCCTCGGTCCAACTGACCAGAACCTCTTCGAGATAGTCCTGAATGACCGGGGCACCATGCATCACCTCAGAGGCCCAAACCTTGGACCCCATCGGGTGCTTGCGCGAGATTTCCATCTTGGCGTCGATATAGCCGCCGATGCCCTCGGCAGGGCCGGACGATTCGTCAAAAGCCTGGGCTGCCTGCAACCAAATGTCGAAAATATTCGACACGACTTGTCGATACAGGTCCTCTTTGGTCTGAAAATAATAATGGATATTTGCCTTGGGCAATCCCGAGACATCGGCGATCAATTGCATGGTCGCGCCACCGAACCCCGCTTCAGCAAAGACTTTTTCCGCTGCCAAAAGGATTTGCTTTTCCTTTTCCTGGCGCCTGTTTTTTGAGCCGCTTGTGGCTGGCATGAGGGCGTTACATCCTTGTTTCAGAAAATTCTTGACCAAATGGTCAAGTGCCGCTGATAGTTGACCATATGGTCAGGGTTCGGCCCATGCAAGCTTTGGAGCAGCTTTCAGGTGCCCACCCAGATAACAAGACCGAGACACAGCAAGGGGACACGCCATGTCAAACATCTCCAATACGCGCATTGATGCAGATCGTCTGTGGGACAGCCTGATGGAGATGGCCAAGATCGGTCCGGGCATTGCCGGCGGCAACAATCGCCAGACGCTGACCGACGAAGATGGCGAAGGGCGCGCCCTGTTCCAAAGCTGGTGTGAAGCGGTGGGTTGTTCCATGGGGCTGGATCAGATGGGCAATATGTTTGCTCGTTACGAGGGCACCGATCCGGATGCGCTGCCGGTCTATGTCGGGTCTCATTTGGACACCCAGCCGACCGGCGGGAAATATGACGGGGTGTTGGGCGTGCTTGGCGGGCTCGAAGTGATCCGCACCATGCATGATCAAGGCATCAAGACAAAGCACCCCATCGTCGTCACCAACTGGACCAACGAAGAGGGCACCCGCTTTGCCCCGGCCATGCTGTCCTCTGGCGTGTTTTCGGGCAAGCACACTCAGGATTGGGCCTATGACCGGGTTGACGCCGAGGGCAAACGTTTTGGCGATGAGCTTGAGCGGATTGGCTGGCGTGGTGATGAGGTTGTTGGCGACCGCAAGATGCATGCCTTTTTCGAGCTGCATATTGAACAGGGCCCGATCCTTGAGGCCGAGAATGTCGATATCGGTGTCGTCACGCACGGGCAGGGGCTGCGGTGGATCGAATGCACTGTGACCGGCAAAGAAAGCCATACGGGTTCAACCCCGATGCATATGCGCAAGAATGCTGGTCGGGGCCTCGCCCTGATCACCGAGCTGGTGCATGAAATCGCCATGAAGAACCAGCCCAATGCGGTTGGTGCGATTGGCCATATCGACGTCTATCCCAATTCGCGCAACATCATTCCGGGCAAAGTGGTCTTTACCATCGATATGCGCACCCATCTGCTGGACAAGCTCGAAGCCATGGTGGCGGAACTGATGGAAAAGGCCCCCAAGCTTTGCGAGGACATTGGCGTGGAATTCAGCGCCGAAATCGTCGGCCAGTTCAACCCGCCCGCCTTTGACGAGGCCTGCGTGGCCGCGATCCGCGAAGGGGCCGAGGCCATGGGCTATTCCCATCGCGACATCATCTCGGGCGCGGGGCATGACGCCTGCTGGATCAATGACGTCGCCCCAACGGCCATGGTCATGTGCCCCTGCGTTGATGGCTTGTCCCATAATGAGGCCGAGGAGATCAGCAAAGATTGGGCGGCTGCGGGCGCGAATGTGCTGATGCATGCTGTGCTTAAATCAGCGGTCGTGGTTGAGTGAGCGAAGGACCGGGGGCTAGCCCCCGGACCCCCAGAATATTTGTACCAAGAAGAAACAGGGTGTTGGCGTATTTGGCCAACGTCGGTTCAGGGAGAAAATGACATGACCACCAAAGTGATCAAAGGCGGCACGGTCTGCACGGCGGATCGGACCTGGAAGGCGGATGTGCTGATCGAAGGCGAGATCATCAAGCAGATCGGCGAAGACCTTGTTGGCGATGAATATATCGATGCGGAAGGGGCCTATGTGATCCCAGGCGGGATTGACCCGCATACCCATCTTGAGATGCCCTTTATGGGCACCACCGCAGCCGAGACCTTTGAATCCGGCACCTGGGCGGCGGCGACCGGTGGCACGACCATGATTGTCGATTTCTGCCTGCCCGGTGCGGATGGCTCGATCAAGAACGCGATCAATGAATGGCACCGCAAATCCGCCCCGCAGATCTGTTCCGATATCGGCTATCACATGGCGGTCACCGGCTGGGATGAGAATGTTTTCAATGAGATGAAAGACGCCGTCGATATGGGCGTGAACAGCTTCAAGCATTTCATGGCCTATAAGGGCGCGTTGATGATTGAAGATGACGAGATGTTCGCCAGCTTCAAACGCTGTGCTGAGCTTGGCGCGCTGCCGATGGTCCACGCGGAAAACGGCGATCTGGTCGCTGAGCTGCAAGAAAAGTACTTTAGCGAAGGCATCACCGGCCCCGAGGGCCACGCCTATTCCCGCCCGCCGGAATTGGAAGGCGAGGCCGCCAACCGCGCCATTACTATTGCCGACGCGGCGGGTGTGCCGCTTTATATCGTGCATGTGTCTTGTGAACAGGCGCATGAGGCGATCCGCCGGGCGCGTCAAAAGGGGATGCGCGTCTATGGCGAACCGCTGATCCAGTTCCTGACTTTGGATGAAACCGAATATTTCAACAAAGACTGGGATCACGCTGCACGCCGTGTGATGTCGCCTCCGTTCCGCTCCAAAGATCATCAGGACAGCCTGTGGGCCGGTTTGCAGGCAGGCAGTTTGCAAGTGGTTGCAACAGACCACGCCGCCTTTACCACTGATCAAAAACGCGCGGGCCGCGATGATTTCCGCATCATTCCCAACGGGTCCAACGGGCTTGAGGAACGTCTCGCAGTGCTTTGGACCGAAGGGGTCGAGACTGGACGTCTGACACCAAATGAATTTGTCGCGGCGACCTCGACCAATGTGGCCAAGATCCTCAACATCTATCCCAAGAAGGGCGCAATTGTTGAAGGCGCGGATGCGGATATCGTGGTTTGGGATCCCAAGATCACCAAGACGATCAGCCCGGCCAACCACCATTCAGTGTTGGATTACAACGTCTTCGAAGGGTTCAACGTCAAAGCGCAGGCGCGCTACACGCTGAGCCGCGGTGACGTGATCTGGGCCTGGGGCCAAAACTCGCAACCGCAACCGGGCCGGGGCCGTTTCGTGCCACGCCCGGCCTTCAGCTCGGCCCAAAAGGCGCTGAGCCAATGGAAAGCCCTGAACACCCCGCGCAAGATTGAACGCGATCCGCAGAATATCCCGGCGGGGATCTGATCCGTGTCTCTGTTCCGACGAATGATACCTGCCTATCTGCTGGCGTCCCTGACAGGGGCGTCGCTGGGATTGCTGGTCATTCTCGGAAATCTGAAAGCGTACGGTTTCAGCTTCAGCAAGATGGAGCCGCCAACAGCTTTCGGTACGTTTCTCGTTTTGGTGAGTTTGACTGTTGTACTGAACCTGCCGGCCTACCTCATAGGTCGTACCGTGCTTTGGCAGCGTAACGAAACGCGTCTTGCCGCTTACATGGGGTTGTGGGCGGTGACTTTCGAACTGGTTTTTGTCATTTTGTTTCTTCCATTTGACCAAGATGGAAGTGCTTTGGGTCTGGTTTTGGTTCCGGCAATCGGGGCCCTGTGCGGGGCTATTTATCACAAGATTGAGCGACCGATGTCCCAGGAGGCTTTGGCGGCGCTCAAACAGGATATGAAAAACAATCTGATTCAGACGCTTGCGTCACGCAAGGCAGTCAGAATGAAAGCAAAAGGGGCGCAAGCCCAGGGGGATAAGACAGGTGAGTGAAACCGTCATACAGGCCAAGAACCTGGACCTGACATACCAAACCAATGATGGCCCGATCCATGCGCTCAAGGGGGTGGATTTGGACATCAATAAGGGGGATTTTGTCAGCTTTATCGGCCCCTCGGGCTGCGGCAAGACCACTTTTTTGCGCGCCATTGCGGATCTGGAACAGCCCACAGGTGGGAAACTGACCGTCAACGGTGTCAGCCCAGAAGAGGCGCGCAAGGCGCGGGCCTATGGCTATGTGTTTCAGGCGGCGGGGTTGTATCCGTGGCGCACGATTGGTGGCAATATTCGCCTTCCGCTTGAGATCATGGGCTATCCGAAATCCGAGATGGCAGAGCGCGTCGCCAAGGTGCTTGAGCTGGTGCATCTCGACGGGTTTGAAAAGAAATTTCCTTGGCAGCTTTCGGGGGGGATGCAGCAGCGGGCCTCGATTGCCCGCGCGCTCGCCTTTGATGCGGATATTCTGCTCATGGACGAACCCTTTGGGGCGCTGGATGAGATCGTGCGCGACCATCTTAACGAGCAACTTCTTGAGCTTTGGGCGCGCACCAATAAGACCATCGGCTTTGTCACCCATTCGATCCCCGAGGCGGTGTATCTGAGCACCAAAATTGTCGTGATGAGCCCACGTCCGGGTCGCATCACCGATGTGATCGAAAGCACGCTGCCGCGTGAACGCCCTCTGGATATTCGCGACACGCCGGAATTCCTCGAAATTGCCCATCGCGTGCGCGAAGGGTTGCGAGAGGGGCATGCCTATGATGATTGAGCTATGCGCCTGCCGTGCGCGGGGATTTGAGTATTTTTACCAAGAAGAAACTGGGGGAGTGGCATGAAGTCTATCTTTCCCATCCTCACCGTCGTCGCGGCGATTTTTGCGCTTTGGTATGTGTTTGCCGTCGTTCTGAACGCCCCTTGGGCCTATTCCAAGGCGGAACGCGCCGAGGTTGAGCTGTCTTTCTCTGAGATGGTTGCCGATACCATGGCGCAGGAAAAACCGCGCCTGCCCGCACCCCATCAGGTGGGGGCCGAGATCTGGAAAACCACCGTTGAGAAAAAGATCACCTCGAAACGCTCGCTGATCTATCACGGTTGGATCACGTTGCAGGCCACGGCTTTGGGCTTTGCCTTTGGCATTGGCTTGGGCATCCTTCTGGCGGTAAGCATTGTGCATTTCCGGGTGATGGACATGTCGGTCATGCCCTGGATCATTGCCAGCCAGACCGTGCCGATCCTGGCGATTGCACCGATGATTGTGGTGGTTCTGGCCGCTTTGCAGGTGGATGACATCGTCGCCAAGGGCGTGATTTCCATGTATCTGTCTTTCTTCCCGGTGGTTGTTGGCATGGTCAAAGGCTTGCGCAGCCCTGACACGATGCTGCTTGACCAGATGAAGACCTATAGCGCCTCATCATCCCAGACCTTCTGGAAACTGCGCCTACCGGCCTCGGCCCCGTATCTCTTTGCCTCACTCAAGGTTGGTGCGGCGGCCAGTTTGATTGGCGCTGTCGTGGCCGAACTGTCGCTGAGCCAAAACGGCGGGCTCGGTGCGCGTCTGTTGGCGGGGAGCTATTACGGTCAGACGATCCAGATCTGGTCGGCGCTTTTGGCGGCTGCAACCTTGGCGGCACTGATGGTCTTTGTGCTGGGCGCAATTGAGAAAGTCACCTTGAAACGGATGGGGATGGCGCAATGATGTGGATACTCATCAGCCTTGCGATCTGGATCGCCGCCATTGCGCTGAACCTGTTTCTGGTGCGCCAGCGCGCACCCGGTTCCGCATTCCTTGTACCGGTCATTTTTGGCTTCACCGTGTTGATCCTCTGGGAGGGCATGGTGCGTGGCTTTAATATCAGCCCAGTCCTGCTGCCACCGCCCTCAAGCATTGGCCTGGCCCTGGCCAGTGAAACAGATATTTTGTGGCAAGACCTTGTGCAGACCTTCTTTAAGGGCGCGCTGACCGGGTATGTCATGGGTTGTGGCGCGGCGGTGCTGATCGCGATTGCCATTGACCGTTCACCATTCTTGCAGCGCGGACTGCTGCCGGTGGGCAATTTCATCGCGGCCCTGCCGATTGTTGGCCTCGCCCCGATCATGGTGATGTGGTTCGGCTTTGATTGGCATTCCAAGGCGGCGGTGGTTGTCGCGATGGTTTTCTTTCCCATGCTGGTCAACACTGTGCAGGGGTTGCAAGCCACCGACCATATGCAGCGCGACCTGATGCGCACCTATGCGGCTGGATACGCGCCGACCCTGTTGAAACTGCGCCTACCTGCGGCGATGCCGTTCATCTTTAACGGGCTCAAGATCTCGACAACCCTGGCACTGATCGGCGCGATCGTGGCCGAGTTTTTTGGCTCTCCGATCAAGGGCATGGGGTTCCGCATTTCGACCGAGGTGGGGCGGCTTTCGCTGGATATGGTCTGGGCCGAGATCACCGTGGCGGCGATCCTTGGGTCCGGGTTTTACGGGTTGGTGGCGCTGATGGAAAAGCGCATGACTTTCTGGCATCCCTCACAACGGAAGAGCCGATGAGCGATCTGATCCAGCATTACCTGCCGGTCTTTCGGCACTATCTGGATCGGATTGACGATCTGGCGGGCAAGGCCGCGCCAGATCATTTAGCGGCGCGGCTGACCCCGGGCAGTTTTAGCGCGCTGGAAAATCTGGTGATTGCTCAGGGTTATGTGCTGCGCGCGCTTTGCCCGCTGGCGGGGCAGGCGGTGCCGGATCTGCCGGAGGCGCAAACCGCTGCTGATCTGATCACACGCAGCGCTCAGCTGCGCGGTCAGCTGGATACACTTTCCCAGCTCCCAACCAGTGGCAGTGATATCACCCACACAGCCGGACATGCCGAGCTGACCCAAAGCCCCTACGACTTCATCGCCCTTTACGCGGCACCGAATTTCTTCTTTCATTTCAATATGGCCTACGCGATCCTGCGGGCGCAGGGCTGCGAAATTGGCAAAGGGGATTTTGACGGATTTCACAGCTACCCCAAAGGGTTCAGCTTTGTCACTGGCACTCAGGACCAATCCCCTGAACCTGCCCAATAAGAACAAGAACCAACAAAACACCAACAAGGAGATCAAAAATGAACAAGATCACAACAACAGCCCTGGCCGGTGCCTTTGCCCTGACCGGCGGTCTGGCACAGGCGGCGGATGACGTGACGCTGCAGCTGAAATGGGTCACCCAGGCGCAGTTTGCGGGCTATTATGTTGCCCTCGACAAAGGCTTCTACGAAGAAGAAGACCTGAACGTCACCATCAAGCCCGGCGGCCCGGACGTGGCTCCGGCGCAGGTCATCGCCGGTGGTGGTGCTGATGTGGTGCTGGACTGGATGCCATCCGCTCTGGCCTCACGCGAAAAGGGGTTGAACCTGGTCAATATCGCCCAGCCGTTCAAATCCTCAGGCATGATGCTGACCTGCCGCAAGGATACCGGCATCACCGGCCCTGAGGATTTCGCCGGCAAGACGCTGGGCGTTTGGTTCTTTGGCAATGAATACCCGTTCCTGAGCTGGATGAGCCAGCTTGGTCTCTCCACCGAGGGTGGCGATGCCGGCGTGACCGTGCTCAAGCAGGGGTTCAACGTTGATCCGCTGCTGCAAGAACAGGCTGCCTGTATCTCGACCATGACCTATAACGAATATTGGCAGGTGATTGATGCCGGTCTCGACGCCGACGATCTGATCACCTTCAAATACGAGGATATGGGCGTCGCCACGCTTGAGGATGGCATGTATGTGCTCGAGGAAAACCTCGCAGATCCGGCCTTTGAGGATAAGATGGTCCGCTTTGTCCGCGCCTCGATGAAAGGCTGGAAATGGGCCGAGGAAAACCCTGCCGAAGCGGCCGAGATCGTGCTCGACAATGATGCCACCGGTGCCCAGACCGAAAAGCACCAGGTCCGCATGATGGGTGAAATCGCCAAGCTGACCGCTGGCTCCAACGGGGCCCTGGATGTTGCTGATTATGAGCGCACTGTTCAGACTCTGCTGAAAGGCGGCTCTGATCCCGTGATCACCGCAGCACCAACCGGTGCCTGGACCCACGCGATCACCGATGCCGCTCTGAAATAAGCGCATCCCCATCACACAAAAGGCCCCGTCCATCACGTCTATGGGCGGGGCTTTATATATTTTTTAGCACTCTGTTTTCAGGTTTCTCTGGGCCAAAAATATCCCTGGGAGTCCCGAGCCTGCTCGGGACGGGGCAGCGCCCCCAACTCCCTTAGCCAGTCATGCGCATCTCAAGATCGGGCAGGCCCTCAATGCTAATCGTGCACTGGTCCCCCGGCACCAAGGCCCCGACACCCGCGGGTGTGCCAGTCATGATCAAATCGCCAGCCGCAAGCTCAACATAGGTCGATAGGATCGAAATCACCTCGGGGATCGACCAGATCATCTGGCTTAAATCACCGCGTTGTTTTTCCGTGCCATTCACCGACAAGGTGATCGCGCCTTGCTCAAGGTGGCCGCCCTTGTCCACGCTGCCAATTGGGCCAATAACAGCCGAGCTATCGAACCCCTTGGCCATGTCCCAGGGGCGGCCCATTTTCTTGGCTTCGGCCTGCAGGTCGCGGCGGGTCAGGTCATTGCCCACGGCATAGCCAAACACGTGATCCAACGCTGCAGCTTGTGCAATATTACGTCCGCCCTGACCCAGACACACCACAAGCTCGGCCTCGTAATGCAAGTCCTGCGTCAAAGGCGGGTAGGGGACAGGGCCGGGCGTAATGATGGCGTCAGCGGGTTTGGTGAAAAAGAACGGCGGTTCGCGATCCGGATCCTTGCCCATTTCCCGCGCATGGGCGGCATAGTTGCGGCCTACGCAAAAGATGCGTCGCACCGGGAAGACAGTCTCGCGTCCCAGGATCGGTAAGGCCGGGCGCGAGGCCGGTTCAAATTCAAAAGCCATTTTGTCTCCTGTTTAGGGTCAGGACCCATTAATTTAACGCCACTGGTTTGGTTGGTCTTGTTCCTGACAAGGCACATTACTGCAGAAATACTGGTTGTATTTCAAGGTGATGTAACGCAGCTCAGGGGCAAGACCAACCAAATCTGTCGCACCAGAGGTGCGCCATTTTAGTTGGCTCCCCTTTGGGGAGACAGACGTCGGGAGCGCTGCAAAGCAGCGGCTTTGACCGCTTGAAATTGACCCCGCCAGTTCCTGCGCGTCCAAAGCCCCTGCTTTATTGCCCTCCCTGCGCCAGTGACGTCAAATTAGTGGGTCCTGACCCTAGGAGGCTTGGCTCAGTTCAGCGCGACTTTTTCATCGGCTCCGATCAAATGCCCAGCCTTGTTCAAGCTGTCACGCTCATATCCTGCCGCTGCTTTGTACCGGGCCAGAAAGGCCTCGCGTTCCGCCTTTGGCAAGACATCTTCGATATCATCAAAGTCGCCGCCACAACGGCTGTCGACCAATTGCAGTAACCCAAAAGGACCCGCGCCGCGATTTCTTAGCGCCAGGTCCGAGAGCGCTTCGCAAAATGTGTCGTCAAAGACGCTCAGCGCTTTTGGGGTCAGCCCGTGATCCAGAAAATTCCGCGTCAGGTGACGTGCATCCATTATGGCCTGGCTCGCGCCGTTTGAGCCGGTGGGATACATCGGATGCGCGGCATCTCCAATCAAACACACAGGCCCCTCCACCCAGGTCGGGATCGGATCGCGATCAATCATGGGGTTTTCAAACGCATCCTTTGCCCCGTTGATCAGGTCCGGTGCGCTGAACCAGTCATAGCGGAAATCCTCAAAGTAATGCACAAAGCTTTCGATAGCGACGGGACGGAACCAACTGTTGCGCTGGCGGTCTGAGGCCGTATCCGCAACGGTTTCCGCGATCCAGTTGATCATGGCCAGCCCGGTTTCCGGGTTCGGTTTGGAAATCGGATACATCACCATGCGCTGGTGTTGATTGCCTAGCCCAATGAACGAGGCCCCACTGCGCAGCGGTTTGGCCCAGGTGGTGCCGCGCCACATCAGCGTGCCGCCCCAGTGAATTTGCGGCTGATCGGGGTGCATTTGGGCACGAATGGCCGAATGGATGCCATCGGCCCCAATCAAGAGTTGCCCGGTTTCCTCCGAAGGAACGCCGTCACGGTTTTGCAAGCTAAGGGTGACGCTGCCGTCCTCGTTGATTTTGTAGCCCGTCGCTGTGCTGTCCAATCTTACAGTGTGACGCCCGGCGCGGCGCACCAATTCGTGATACAGCAGCATCTGGAATTCGCCACGATGGACCGAATATTGCGGCCACTCATAGCCAGCATCGCGCCCGCGTGGCTCAGAATGGATTTCGCGCCCGTTCAGGCCAAGCAAGGCCCATTCCTGAACAGGTAAACCGAATTCTGCCAGGTCTTCTTCGCTGATGCCCATATCCTGCAATTCGCGGATGGCGTCGGGTTGCAAATTGATCCCGACCCCAAGCGGGTCCATATTTTTTGCGCTCTCAAAAACCGTGAAGGGGACACCAACCTGATGCAGTGACAAAGCCAGCGCCAGTCCACCAATACCGCCACCGGCAATCAGAACGCGATTTTTGGACATAAAGACTCTCCTGAAACTGCCCTCATAGTCAAAAACGTCCATCCCGGCGGTGCAACCGGTTTTTCGCAATTGCGTAGAATTGCCGCTTTGGTATACCAAATTCGCAGGGAGCCAAAGTTTGGGAATTGGGGGGCGCATGGCGCAATTGAAGTTTGCCAGCGGGTTGTCACGGCTGGGCACTGAATCCGCATTTATGGTTTTGGCGCGGGCGCAGAAACTGGCGGCTGAGGGCAAGGACATCATTAATCTCGGCATTGGTCAGCCGGATTTTCAGACCCCCGACCATATTGTCGAGGCCGGGATCAAAGCGCTGCGTGACGGGCATCACGGCTATACCCCCGCCAATGGATTGCCAGCCCTACGCGAAGCGGTGGCCGCTGATCTGCATCGCCGCCATGCGGTTGAGGTCAATCCTGATAGCGTGGTCGTCGTGCCCGGCGGCAAACCCACGATGTTCTTTGCGGTGATGATGTTCGGCGAAGCTGGGGCCGAGATCATGTATCCCAATCCCGGTTTCCCCATCTATGAAAGTGTCATCCGCTATAGCGGGGCGGTGCCAGTGCCAATCGCGTTGAAAGAGGAAAACGGCTTTGCCTTCTCCGCTGACGAGGTGCTGGGTCAGATCACTGACAAAACCAGCCTGATCATCATCAACTCGCCGGCAAACCCGACCGGAGGCGTGACACCGCGCGCTGAAATCGACAAGCTTGTGAAGGGGTTGCAGGATCACCCGCATGTGGCGCTGCTCTCGGATGAGATCTATTCCAACATGTTGTATGGCGGGCGCGAACATGTCAGCCTCCTGCAATATCCCGAGATTCGCGACCGTTTGATCATGTTGGATGGCTGGTCCAAGACCTATGCTATGACCGGCTGGCGGCTGGGTTATGCGGTTTGGCCGGATGCCTGTGTGGACCATGTCACGCGGCTTTGCATCAACGATCATTCCTGCGTGAATGCGGCAACCCAATATGCCGGGATCGCGGCGCTGAGCGGCCCGCAGGACGCAGTTCATGACATGGTGGCGCAGTTCGACAAGCGCCGTCAGATCATTGTCGATGGGTTGAACGCATTGCCCGGAATACGCTGCAGCGATGCCGCCGGGGCGTTTTATGCCTTCCCCAATATTGAAGGTACGGGTTTGACAGCCACGCAGGCGCAGGATCTGTTCCTGGACAAGGCCGGTGTCGCAACCGTCGCCGGAACCAGTTTCGGAGCCTGGGGCGAGGGCTATGTGCGGTTCTCCTATGCCAATTCCGCTGAAAACATCCGCGAGGCACTGGATCGCATCGCAAAACTTCTGTGAGGGGGTAAGATGACCAATGTCATGATGATCGGGGCCTCGTTTTCCGAGGTTGAGCGGGACCGTCTAAAGACCGCTTTCAATGCCGGGTTTGTGGCCGATGTTACTGACCTTGACAGTTTGTCAGTGCAAGCGCGGGCTGAGACAGCGGCTGTCGCCTTCAAGGGACATGCCGCCTTCGGGGCCGCTGCGATGGATCTGTTGCCCAAACTGGGGCTGATCGCCAATTTTGGCGTTGGCTATGACGCCATTGACGTCGAAGCTGCCTCAAAGCGGGGTATTCGCGTGACAAATACCCCCGATGTGCTGAACGATGATGTGGCCGATCTCGCCGTTGCGATGCTTTTGGCGCAATGTCGGAACATGATCGCTGGGGATGCTTGTGTGCGCAGCGGCGACTGGGCGGCAAAGGGCAGTCTGCCGCTGAACCGAAAAGCCTCGGGTTCTCGGGTCGGCATTGTTGGGCTGGGACGGATCGGGCGGGAAATTGCGGATCGTCTGGCGGCCTTCAAAATGGATATCCATTACCATTCCCGCAGTGAAAAACAGACACCGGGCTGGACCTACCACAGCGATGTTGTTTCCCTGGCCGAGGCAGTGGATTTTCTGGTGGTTGCCTTGGTCGGCGGCAAGGAAACTTTGGGCTATGTGGGAACCGAGGCTTTGGCCGCTTTGGGGCCGCGCGGTGTGGTGATTAACATCTCACGTGGCACCACGATTGACGAGGCGGCGCTGCTAAAGGCCTTGGAAAGCGGGATCATCGCCGGGGCCGGGCTGGATGTTTTCCTGAACGAACCTGATATTGACCCACGCTTTCGCGCCTTGGACAATGTGGTTTTGCAGCCCCATCAGGGTTCGGCCACCACCGAAACCCGCACCGATATGGCCCTGCTACAGCACGACAATATCGCGGCGTTTCTGGCGGGCCGACTTTTGCTGACACCGGTGAACTAACCGTCCCCTCGCACCACGCGCAACCGCAAAAAATTTGCAAAATTTTTGTCACCGCGCGCGGCTGACGGAGCGGTCAAAACCGATCTCAGACCGAGCCGCCATCGACGAAAAAGTTGCTCGCCGTGCACATGGCCGCATCATCCGAGGCCAGAAACAGCACCATGCGCGCCACATAGACTGGATCCACCGGGTCGGGCAGGCATTGGCCTTTGAGGTGATCGGCCAGTTTTTCCGGTGTGACCCACAACTCCTTTTGGCGCTCGGTCATGATCCAGCCGGGGACCACCGTGTTGACCCGGATACGCGCATCGCCCAGATCGCGCGCCATGGTGCGCGACAACCCGTGCACAGCCGCCTTGGCCGTGGCGTAGGCGGGGAAATTGCCCACCGCTTCCCACCAGGAGTTTGATCCCAGATTGATGATCGAGCCAGACCCGGCCTCGACCATGGCAGGGGCAACTGCCTGCATGGCAAAGAACATATGGCGCAGGTTGGTCTCTATGCGCTCGTCCCAGTAGTCTGGGGTCACCTCGCGCCAATCATGGCGATCATCGCGTGCTGCGTTATTGACCAGCACCTGCGCCGCGCCGTGACGGTCTGCCAGCTTGTCAAAGGCGGTTTTCAAACTGTCGATATCGCGCAAATCGCAGGGTTCAAACGCGACATCGCCGTCAATCTGCGCAACCGAAGCCTTGGCCGTCTCCACATCCTTATCGACGAACCCCACTTTGCAGCCCTGCGCGGCAAAGGCGCTGACCATCTCGGCCCCAATGCCCGAGGCCCCGCCGGTGATGATCACGGTTTTGCCCTTGAGGCTTGGATAGATTGCAAATTCGCTCATGCGTGAAACCCTCAATTCTTGGCTACATCGTCTTGCAGATAGTAGCGGATATTGTCTTGAAAACTGCTATCCGCTTCGAGGCCCAAGGCCAAACCGCGATCTGTGCGAATATCCATGTGCCAGCCTTTCAGGATCGTATCGATCTCGGGCTCTTTGTTCCAGGTGATCCGCGCGGCGGGATCCGGTCCGGCCACCTCCGTCATAGCGTCGATCATCTCAGCAATCGTCCAAACCTGTCCCGGCATGGTCAGGCAGCGGTTTTGCCCTAGCTCTTCGATCTGCAACTCCGCCCCTTTGATCAGGTTTTCCACGCATTTGCGCGGCGACAGGTAGAGCTGTTTGAAATCCGGATCGACCGGGCAATTGGCGGTTTCCCCATTCAAAGGCTCGCGAAAGATCGAGGACATGAAACTTGACGCGGCGCGGTTGGGTTTGCCGGGACGCACCGTGATTGTCGGCAAGCGAAAGCCGCGCCCATCGATCAACCCACGCCGGGAATAATCAGTGATCAGATATTCGCCCATGGCCTTTTGCGCGCCATAGCTGGTTTGCGGATTGGGCAGGCTGACATCGGTAAAGGGCTGTGGCGTGTCCCCGCCAAACACAGCAATCGAAGAGGTAAAGACCACCACAGGACAGGTGCCCAAAGAGCGGCAGCGCTCCAACACGTTCAACACACCCATCAGATTGGTTTGAATCCCGGCTTCCAGCTCTTGTTCTGCATGGGCCGAGACCACTGCCGCCAAGAGATAGATCACATCGACATCCGCATCGATCGAGGTCGCGACCGAGGCGGGATCGGCAATGTCACAAGTCTGGTAACTCACGGGGAAGGGGGCGTTGATCGGCACCGGGTCGATGATGTCGGCCAAAACCAACCTATCGATATCTTGTCCGCGCAACCGTCCTCTTTCCGCCAATTGCAGCGCCAGTTTGCGGCCGATGAAGCCGCCCCCACCCAGGATGAGTACTTTCATGCCAATCGCCCTCTAATGTGTGTTGCCAAATATTTCCGGGGCCAGTGCGCCGCGATGCTGGATCACCTGCGCGGCCAGTTCGGATGCGGCTTTGGTCGCTTCACTGGCTGATGCCCCTTGTACCAGTGCGGATAGAAACCCAGCGGCAAAACTGTCGCCAGCGGCGGTGCTGTCGACCAGATTTGTGACCTTTATGGGCGCGACAGTTTGTTTGCCCTCAGCCTCGGTCCAGACATGGCAGGGCGCGGCTCCGTTCTTGACGGCGATGATGCGCGCGCCGACATCGCGATAGCGGGCAATCGTATCGTCCTGGCTATTGTCGCCAAAACAGTCCTCTTCCTCGTCGAAGCTGGGCAGCACCACATCGGCAACTGACGCGCCCAGCACCAGCCCTTCACGCATCGCCTCAGCGCTTTCCCAGAGACGGGGGCGCAGATTGGTGTCAAAGGCGACCAAGGTGCCAGCCGCACGGGCCTTCGTCAAAGCATTCGCCAGAACCTGCCGTTTCTCAGGCGGTAGGATCGCCAAGGTGATCCCGGAAAACTGGATCACGTCCCGGCCGTGCAGAATGCTGTCCAACCAAGCCTCATCATCAGCCAGCAGTCGCGCTGCCGCCTCGCCGCGCCAATATGAAAAGCTGCGTTCGCCGTCCTGGAGCTGGATTGTATATAGGCCAACCGTCCGATCCGGCACCTGCCTGATGGTTGACACATCCACCCCATGCCCCTGCATATAGGCCAGCATCTGGTCCGAGGCCGCATCCTGCCCGACGACGCTGCCATATTGCACCGCCCATTCCGTACCAAGCAGTTGTCGCGCATACCAAGCACAATTGAAGGTGTCTCCGGCAAATCCCATCCGGTAAAGCTCCTGATCGGTGGGGGCAAATTCGACCATACATTCGCCCAGACACAAAAAGCGCTTCATCTTGCTGTCCCTTTCTCAGTGGTTGAGCGCAGGCAGGATCTTGCCCGGATTCAGAATGCCTTTGGGGTCAAACGCGGCCTTAATCGCCCGCATATAAGTCAGCGCAGGCCCATGTTCCGCATGCATATAACTGGTCTTGCCCAGCCCTATGCCATGTTCGCCACTAACCGTGCCGCCCAACCGCAAGGCGCTGTCATTTAGCAAGCCGACAAATTCCTTGGCGCGTTTCATTTCCTCGGCATCCGAGGTGTCCACATTCAGCCCGCAATGATAGTTGCCATCGCCCACATGGCCGACAATTGCACAGCTCAGCCCCATGTCTCGGGCCTTATCCTGCGCTTCGACAATGGCCTCAGCCAGTTTCGAGATCGGCACGCAGACATCGGTCGAGATGATCCCCTTGCTCGGGGCCAGCGCCTTGTTGGCGGGGTGCGCATTGTGGCGCATCGACCAAAGCTTGTTGCGATCTTCGGTTTTTTCGGCGCGCTGGAACCCAGCGGCCCCAAATTCTTCGGCGATGTCGCCAAACAACGCGGCCTGTTCTGCGACCGCTGCAGGAGAGCCGTGGAATTCCAGAAACAAATGTGGTTTTTCCGGCAGGCCCGCATCGGAATAGATGTTGAAGCCCCGCACCATCGCCTCGTCGATCAATTCGATCCGTGCCATGGGCAGCCCGCTCTGAATGGTCAAGATCACGCAGTTCACCGCATCCTCGACGCTTTCGAACCGGCAAGTCGCGGCTGAGGCCGCTTCGGGGATGCCATGCAGGCGCAGGGTCAATTCGGTGATGATGCCGAGCGTGCCTTCGGAGCCAATCAGCAGATGTGTCAGGTCATATCCGGTTGAGGATTTGCGCGCCTGACTGCCGGTGCGAATGATCGTGCCATCTGCCATCACCGCCTCCAGCGCCAGCACACAATCCGCCATCGTGCCATAGCGCACCGCCGTGGTGCCCGATGCCCGTGTTGCCGCCATCCCGCCAAGCGAGGCATTGGCCCCCGGATCCAGCGGGAAAAACAGACCTGTTGCACGCAATTCCTCGTTCAACTCGACCCGTGTCAGACCCGGCTGCACCACGGCATTGAGATCTTCGTCATTGACCGCCAGCAGCTTGTTCATCCGGCCCATATCCAGACTGATGCCGCCCTGACTGGCCAGATGCTGCCCCTCAAGCGAACTGCCCGCCCCAAAGGGGGTGATTGGGCAACCCTCCGCAGCGCAGATTTTGACGATCTCAGACACCTCTTGCGTGGTTTCCGGATAGGCCACCGCATCCGGCAGCAAGGTCGGGTGATAGCTCTCGTTCTGACCGTGCAAGTCGCGATCCGCTTGTGAAGTCACCAGGCGGTCGCCCAGCAAAGCGGATAGCTGCGTGATAGCCGGTTGATGGGTCATGTCTTGTCCTTGTTCAACGCCAGTTGGGGGAACGGCCCGTGTGCGCCACGATCGCTACGACCTGAGCGATACATGGGTGTCACGTGATCTCCCCCTGCCAGATTCCAGCACTTTTCACGTGCTGAAAAATGGTATACCATTTCCTTCAACCGCGTTTTGACCAGCTTGTCAACGCCGTGCTGTGATTGGTCGCATGAAACGAGGACAAAGACAGGGGAGGAGAAATGAGTTTCATTATTTGAAACTAAATATTGAATAATGGAACAACCTTGTTCCGGTTTGGATTTGGCGATACAGCAAAGGGCAACACCCGACATTCACGGTCGACTCGCTGCTTTTCAAGGGCGGCACCGTGCGGGCATGATCCAGAATAGATGACCAGCGTCCCGGTGTGCCGGGACCGCCAGGGGAGAGAGAACACATGTCAAACACCCGCGCAGGCAAGCGCTATCGCTCGCAGGAATGGTTCGACAATCCGAACAATCCGGGCATGACCGCGCTGTATCTGGAGCGCTACCAGAACGCGACCTTTACCCGCGAAGAGCTGCAAAGCGAACGCCCGATCATTGGTATTGCCCAGACCGGCAGCGACCTTGCGCCGTGCAACAAGATCCATGTGTTCTTGATGGACCGGATCAAGGCCGGCATTCGCGAGGCAGGTGGTATTCCGATGGAATTCCCGGTGCATCCTATCCAGGAAACCGGCAAACGCCCGACAGCGGCGCTGGATCGCAACCTTGCTTACCTGACCTTGGTCGAGGTGTTGCATGGCTATCCCATCGACGGGGTTGTGCTGACCACCGGCTGTGACAAGACCACGCCAGCCATGTTGATGGGCGCGGCCACGGTTGATTTGCCGGCCATTGCCTTGAATGGCGGTCCGATGCTGGATGGCTGGTGGAAGGGCAAACGCGCAGGTTCTGGCACCATCATCTGGGAAAGCCGCCGCCTGCTGGCCGAAGGCAAGATCGATTACGAAGAGTTCATGGAGCGCGCCTGTTCCTCGGCTCCGTCCTTGGGCCATTGCAACACCATGGGCACCGCTAGCACCTTGAACGCCATGGCCGAAGCGCTGGGCATGACCTTGACCGGCAGTTCTGCTATTCCTGCCCCGTTCCGCGAGCGGATGGAGATGGCTTATCGCACTGGCTTGCGCATTGTGGACATGGTCAATGAGGATCTGAAACCCTCGGACATCATGACCCGCGAAGCCTTTGAAAACGCAATCATAACCAATGCCGCAATTGGCGGGTCCACCAACGCTCCACCGCATTTGCAGGCTGTCGCCCGCCATGTGGGTGTCGAGCTGAACGTCAAGGATTGGGAGACCGTCGGCTTTGACGTGCCGCTTTTGGCCAATGTTCAGCCCGCGGGCGAGCATCTGGGCGAAGGTTTCTTCCGCGCCGGTGGAGTGCCCGCTATCATGGGCGAGTTGAAAAAGGCGGGCCGGTTGCATGAGGGCGCGATGACTGCCTCGGGCAAAACCATGGGCGCGGCGCTTGAAGGCATTGAGAGCGACGATTTCGACGTGATCAAATCTTATGACGCACCCATGCGCGAGAATGCCGGGTTCAAGGTGCTGAGCGGCAATCTTTTTGACTCCGCCCTGATGAAAACCTCGGTGATTTCCGAGGATTTCCAGCAGCGTTTTCTCTCCCACCCCGGCAAGGAAGGGGTGCATGAGGCGCGTGCCATCGTCTTTGAGGGCCCCGAGGATTACCACGACCGCCTGAACGATCCCGCCCTTGAGATTGACGAAAACTGCATCCTGTTCATTCGCGGCGTGGGCTGCGTCGGCTATCCAGGCTCAGCCGAAGTGGTCAACATGCAGCCACCGGATGAGTTGATCAAGGCCGGTATCAACCACCTGCCCACAGTTGGGGATGGTCGTCAGTCGGGTACCTCGGAAAGCCCGTCGATCCTCAATGCCTCACCAGAATCGGTGGTCGGCGGTGGGCTGGCCTATTTGCAGACCGGAGACATGGTGCGGTTGGATCTGAACAATTCGACACTGAACGCTCTGGTGGACGAGGCCGACTGGCAGGCGCGGATCGACGCCTGGGAAGCGCCGGAGATTGTGCATCAGACGCCATGGCAAGAGATCTATCGCAAACATGTTGGCCAACTGGCCGAGGGCGGATGTCTGGAGTTGGCGACGGCCTATCAAAAGATTGGTCGAACCTTGCCTCGAGACAATCATTAAGGATAACAACGCCCTGGCCTGTCCAGGGCGTTGTTCGTCAAAGGGGAGGGGGCGCTGCCCCCGTCCGCGATGCGGACTCCCCCGGGATATTAATAGCCCAGAGAAACCAAGGGGAGAGAGAGTTTGAGCAAGACCATTGTGATCACTGGGGCAGGGCGCGGCATTGGGCGCGCCTGTGCTGAGGCATTTCTGAATGCCGGGTGGAAAGTTGGCTTGATCGGACGGTCGCCGGAACCGCTTGAGGCTCTGGCAGATCGGTATCAGGGCGCGGCCTTGGCGCTGCCTTGCGATGTGGTGGATGAGGAGCAGGTTGAGGCTGCGTCTGAGGCAGTTGTTGCGGAATGGGGGCGTTTGGATGCCCTGTTCAACAATGCCGGGGTCGGCGTCAAAGGCGCGCCGATTGACGAGATCAGTGTTGAGGACTGGCGCAACTGCATCGACATCAATGTAACCGGGTCCTTCATTTGTGCGCGCGCGGCCTTTGCCCGCATGCGTCATCAGGACCCGCAAGGGGGGCGTATCATCAATAATGGCTCTGTGTCCGCTTATGTGCCGCGCTGGGGCTCGACGCCTTACACCACCTCAAAACACGCGATCACCGGGTTGACGCGGACCATCTCGCTGGATGGCCGGGCCTTTAACATCGCTTGTGGTCAGATCGATATCGGCAATGCGCTGACAGATATGGCGCAGGCCATGACGCAAGGGGTGCCGCAGGCCGATGGGTCAATCGCGGTTGAGCCGGTCATGGATGTGGATCATGTGGCGCGGTCCGTCTTGCACATGGCCGAGCTGCCGCTTGATGCCAATGTGCAATTCATGACCGTGATGGCAACGGCGATGCCTTATATTGGGCGCGGCTAGAGCAAGGCGCGCATTCGACAACCCCCGTGTCTTGGTATACCAAAGCCCGAAGACGTCAAAGGCAAAGGCAGCGCTTGGATGGCCGAAGAAAACCGGTTCGAGCATATCGCAAACCACCTTCGCCGCGCTATCCTGCGCGGTGATCTCCCGCCGGGCGCGCCGATCAAAGAGCGCGATAATGCGGCCGAAATGGGCGTCAGCCGCACGCCGATGCGTGAAGCGATCCGGCAATTGGCCAATGAAGGCCTTGTGACGCTCCGCCCGGCGCGCAGCCCGATTGTCGCCGATCCCCCTTGGAGTGAAGTGGCTGATTGCGTTGATGTTTTGCGAACGCTCGAACTGTTGTCTGGGGACCAGGCCTGTGCCCGCGCCAGCGCCGAGGAGATCGAAGATATCGCCGCTATTCAGGTCAAAATGGAGGCGCAGGCGGCAGAAATTGATCAGGTGACCCTGTTTGAATTGGATATGGAATTTCACATTGCCATTGTGAATGCCTCTCATAACAGCACATTGATTGACACCCATCGCGCCTTGTTGGCACGGCTTTGGCGGTCGCGATATTTGGGATCGCGTGAAGGGCGCAATCAGGCGCGGGTGTTTCGCCAGCATAACGATATTGTTGCAGCGCTGCGCGATCGTGATGCGGAGCGGTTGCAAGAAGAGATTGGCCAGCATCTGGCCATCCTAAAGCAGCAGATGCACCACTATTTCCACCAGAATTCTACTGAGCTGAACAAAGCCTAGTCGCTCTTACGCAAGGCGCGCGGCGTGGTGCCAAACTCCCGTTTAAAGGATCGCGTCAGCGCGCTTGGGTCCTCATAGCCCGAGCGGGTGGCGATTTCGGTGATTGACAGGTTGGTCTGTTCGATCAGCCGGCGCGCGACACCCAATCGCAGGGAAATATATACGCTGCGCGGGCTGCGCCCGGTGGCGCTGTGAAAATGCTTTTCCAGGGCCCGCAGCCCCATGCCCAACCGCTTGGCAATCGCGTCAAGCGGTAGGGGCGTTTCGATGGTGCGGCGCATGATGGCGACCGCCGCCTCGACCACCTGACTGTCGCCGGTTCGGATCGGCACCAAGGCGCTGGGGTCGCGTTCGCCATGCATGAACAGCGCGGCCACCTCAAGGCGCAGCATCATGCCATGATGTTGTCCGATCAGATCCAGCATCAGCTCCATCGTCGTGCTCGCCCCGCCACATGACAGAATGTCCCCGGTGGCGATATAACGGCGATCCACTGCGTCAACCTCGGGAAATTCCTCGGAAAAATGGGTCATTTCATCCCAGTGAATGGTCGCGGTTTTGCCCTCGAGCAACCCGGCTTTGGCCAATAGCCAGCTGCCCATATCCAAGCCCGCCAATTGCGTGAATCGCTTGCTGGCGGCGCGCAGGCTGCGCAGGGTTTGCGGGTCACATTGCGATTGAAAGGCATAGCTGGGCAAAACCAATAACAGCGCGCCGCCGGGATGTTCGGACAAGGGCATTTCCGGTGTCACAGGCAGCCCGCTGGACGACGAAACCGAGCCTCCGGTAATCCCCAGATAGTGCCATTCATAAAGCGGCTGGCGCGACAACCGATTGGCCGCGCGCAGCGGTTCCACCGCATTGGCCAGCGCGTGGTTTGAGAATTCTTCGAAAAGCAGCACTCCGATTTGCCGCGTTTTTGCCGGTGGATTCGAATTTTGCATGATCCAAGGCTTAACCTGCATGAATGAAACGCGCGAGCCAAAGTTACCTTTTCTCAGCAGCAAAGGAGGCCGCCCATGCATTTTGGTCTGTCAGAAGAGCAAGAGATGATCGTCTCGACCGTGCGCAGTTTCGTTGAAAACGAGATCTATCCGCATGAGGCCGAGGTCGAGCGCACGGGGCAGGTGCCTCATGAACTGGGCATGGAGATCAAGCAGAAATGCCTGGATCTGGGGTTTTACGCCTGCAACTTCCCCGAAGAGGTCGGCGGCGCGGGGCTCAGCCATATGGATTTCACCCTGGTGGAACGTGAACTGGGGCGCGGCTCGATGGCGTTGACGCATTTCTTTGGCCGCCCGCAAAATATCCTAATGGCGTGTGAGGGTGAGCAGCGCGAGAAATACCTGCTGCCTGCGGTGCGTGGTGAGAAAATGGATGCGCTGGCCATGACCGAACCGGATGCCGGATCAGATGTGCGGGGGATGAAATGCCAGGCCGTGCGCGATGGCGGTGATTGGGTGGTCAATGGGTCCAAGCATTTTATCTCTGGTGCCGAACATGCTGATTTCTTTATCGTCTTTGTGGCGACCGGCATCGACGAAACCCCGCGCGGCCCCAAGAAACGTATCACCTGTTTCCTCGTTGATCGCGGCCATCCGGGCTTTGACGTGCGCGAAGGCTATAACTCGGTCAGCCATAAGGGTTACAAGAACTACATTCTCACATTCGACGATTGCCGCCTGCTGGATGCGCAGGTCTTGGGCGAGGTGGATGGCGGTTTCGCGGTCATGAACGAATGGCTGTATGCCACCCGCTTGACGGTTGCAGCCTTTTGCGTCGGGCGGGCGCGGCGTTGCTTTGACCTGGCAGTGCAATACGCGGCGGAGCGCAAACAATTCGGTCAGCCAATTGCGAAGTTCCAGGGCATCAGCTTTCAGGTTGCTGACATGATCACCGAGATTGATGCCGCCGATTGGCTCACACTGTCGGGGGCTTGGCGACTTGACCAGAACCTGCCTGCCAACCGCGAAATTGCCTCGGCTAAGCTTTATGCCTCCGAGATGCTGGCGCGTGTGACCGACACGACGCTGCAAATCTTTGGTGGCATGGGGCTGATGGATGATTTCCCGATTGAACGGTTCTGGCGCGATGCGCGGGTGGAACGTATTTGGGATGGCACTTCGGAAATTCAGCGGCATATCATTTCCCGAGATCTTTTCAGACCTTTGGGAGCCTAAAACGTGACAACCGAACTCCAGACCAAACCGACTGTCTCCATCACCTATTGCACCGGCTGCAATTGGCTGCTGCGCGCCGGGTGGATGGCGCAAGAGCTGCTTCAGACATTTGGAACTGACCTGGGTGGGGTGACGTTGGTGCCCGGCGAGATTGGCGGCATCTACGAAGTGCGGGTTGATGATGTGCTGATCTGGGAGCGCAAGCGCGATGGCGGCTTTCCCGAAGCGCGCGAATTGAAACAGCGGTTGCGCGATCACATCGATCCTGACCGCGACCTTGGCCATAATGACCGGCCAGGCAAGACATCATGAGGACCCATGACCGCCAGCTTTGATCGCTCCAATCTGCAACGCCTGTTGCAACCGCGCTCGATCGCTGTGATCGGTGGCGGGGCCTGGTGTGCCAATGTGATCCGCGAATGTCGTAAGATTGGGTTTGCCGGTGATATTTGGCCTGTGCATCCCAAACGCGATGAGGTCGGCGACCTGCCTGCCTTTAAACATATCAATGACTTACCCGGCGCGCCGGACGCCGCCTTTATCGGGGTCAACCGCGCGCTTACGGTTGAGTCGGTTCGCCTCCTGTCGGCCCGTGGCACGGGTGGGGCGGTCTGTTTCGCCTCCGGTTTCAGCGAGGCGCAGGCCGAGCTGGGCGATGGCGCGGATTTGCAACAGGCCTTGTTAGCCGCCGCCGGAGACATGCGCCTGCTTGGCCCCAATTGTTACGGGTTCGTCAACGCGCTGGATTGCGCCGCACTTTGGCCGGATCAACACGGGATGCAACCGGTAGACCGCGGCGTGGCGATCCTGACGCAAAGCTCCAACATCGCGTTGAACCTCACCATGCAAACCCGCGGGTTGCCCATCGCCTATCTTGGCACGCTGGGCAACCAGGCGCAGACCGATCTGGTCGAGCTTGGCGCGACGATCCTTGAGGATCCGCGTGTCACGGCGCTTGGGCTGCATATCGAGGGGCTGAGCGACCTGCGCGGATTTGAGGTGCTGGCGCGCCGCGCCTTTGAACTGGGCAAGCGCATCGTCGCCGTGAAAATCGGCGCGTCGGAACAAGCCAGCGCCGCTGCCGTCTCGCACACCGCGTCTTTGGCCGGGTCCGATGCCGGGGCGCGCGCGCTGTTGAAACGATTGGGCATCGCGCAGGTTGGCTCTTTGGCAGGGTTGCTTGAGACGCTGAAAATCCTGCATTGTCGTGGCCCGCTTGACCATGGCGGCATTGCTTCGATGTCCTGTTCCGGCGGTGAGGCCAGTCTTGTTGCCGATAGTGTTCTGGGCACAGACCTACATTTTCCGCCCTTATCCGCCGAGCAGCAAGAGGCGCTGCGCGGCGTATTGGGACCCAAAGTCGCGCTGGCCAACCCCTTGGATTACCACACCTATATTTGGGGTGACCAAGAGGCCCTGACCGGATGTTTCAGCGCCATGATGTCGGCAAGCAATCTGGCTTTGGGCATTGTCGTGCTGGACTTCCCGCGCGCGGACCGCTGCGACGCAAGAGAGTGGGACATCGTGGTCAATGCTGTGGCAGACACGGCTGCGGCAACCGGTGCCACCATGGCAATCATGACCAGTCTTCCTGAATGCATGCCCGAAAACATCGCCCAGGATCTCATGACGCGCGGGGTGATCCCGCTTTGTGGGGTTGGAGAAGGGTTGGAAGCTGTTGCGGCAGCGGCCTGGCTCGGAGAAAATGGCCCGGCTTCAGTGTCTCTCCTGTTGCCATCAGGTGGTGAGCCTATGCCTTCAGTGACTGCACTAACTGTGTTGGCTGAGGGGGAGGCCAAGAACATTTTGGCGCAACATGGCTTGGCCGTGCCGCGTTCTGAACGGGTCAGCACCCCGCGTGAGGCTGGTGACGCCGCCGCCGACATTGGTTTTCCAATCGTTCTCAAAGGCGAAGGTTTTGCCCATAAGACAGAGGCTGGCGCTGTGAAACTGGGTTTGACCACCACAGAAGACGTCATTGCAGCCGCAGAGACAATGGAGGCAGAGGGCTATCTGGTGGAGCAGATGGTGCCGGACGCCGTGGCGGAACTTTTGATCGGCGTTATGCGCGATCCGGCGCATGGGTTTGTCCTGACCCTTGGAGCAGGGGGCATATTGACCGAGATCTTACAAGACACGGTCTCGCTCTTGTTGCCTGTGGATGAGACGGCGATCCTGACCGCGTTGCACTCTTTGCGTATCGCGCCAATGCTGGCAGGCTATCGCGGTGCGGCGGCTGCGGAGAAAAAGGCGATCTGTCAGGCGATCCTGGCTGTCCAGGCCTATGTCAAAGCGCAGGCTGGGCGGGTGGCTGAAGTTGAAATTAACCCACTGCTCTGCGGCCCGGATGGGGCAATTGCGGTGGATGCTTTGATCCGGTTGGAGGACTAGATGGACAACCCCATTCATATTGAACGGCGCGGGCATGTGTTCGAGCTGACCCTGAACCGCCCCAAGGCCAATGCGATTGATCTGGCCACCAGCCGGCTCATGGGCGAGGCCTTTACCGAGTTTCGTGATGACCCCGACCTGCGCGTGGCGGTGGTAACCGGGGCAGGGGAAAAGTTTTTCTGCCCGGGCTGGGATCTGAAAGCGGCGGCGGATGGTGACGCGGTGGATGGCGATTACGGGGTGGGCGGCTTTGGCGGCTTGCAAGAGCTGCGCGGGCTGAACAAGCCGGTGATCATGGCCGTGAACGGGATTTGCTGTGGCGGCGGGTTAGAGCTGGCCCTGTCAGGTGACATTATTTTGGCGGCCGAGCATGCGAGCTTTGCCTTGCCGGAAATCCGGTCTGGTACGGTGGCGGATGCGGCCAGTATCAAACTGCCCAAGCGCATCCCCTATCACATCGCCATGGAAATGCTGCTGACCGGGCGTTGGATTGACACGGAAGAAGCCGCGCGATGGGGTTTGATCAACCAGGTTTTGCCCGCCGATCAACTGATGGATAAGGCGCGGGAGATGGCGGATCTTTTGGCCTCCGGCCCGCCGCTGGTCTATGCGGCGATCAAGGAAGTGGTGCGCGAGGCTGAGGATATGAAATTCCAGGATGCGCTGAACAAGATCACCAAGTCTCAGTTCGAGACAGTGGAGCGGCTTTATCGCAGTGAGGATCAGCTTGAGGGGGCCAAGGCCTTTGCGGAAAAGCGTGATCCGGTTTGGAAAGGGCGCTGAGAATTGCGGGAGGGGGTGACGTGCTTGCCCTTGGCAAGACACCCCACCCACCATCCCGCCAGGCGCAGATTTGAGAGGAGGCAGCCATGCCATTGACCATGAACCGTGAGGTTTTCATCACCGCTGCTGTCACCGGATCGGGCAGCACACAAGATCGCAGCCCGCATGTGCCGCGCTCGCCCAAGGAGATCGCCGACAGTGCCATTGCCTGTGCCAAAGCCGGGGCGGCAGTGGTGCATTGCCATGTACGTGACCCCGAGACAGGCACACCATCGCGCGACCTGAAACTATATCGCGAATTGACCGATCGTGTGCGCGAGGCTGAGGTCGATGTGGTGCTGAACCTCACCGCCGGCATGGGCGGCGACATCGTCTTTGGTTCGACAGACGCTCCGTTCCCTGTTGCCGAAGGCACCGACATGGTGGGGGCCGAGGAACGGGTCGCCCATGTCGCCGAATGCCTGCCCGAAATTTGCACGCTGGATTGCGGCACGATGAACTTTGCCGAGGCCGATTACGTCATGACCAACACGCCCGGCATGTTGCGCGCCATGGGGGCGATGATGACCGAGCTGGGGGTAAAGCCCGAGATCGAAGCCTTTGACACCGGGCATCTTTGGTTTGCCAAAGAGTTGGTGAAAGAGGGCGTGTTGGATAGCCCAGCCTTGGTTCAGCTTTGTATGGGGGTGCCCTGGGGGGCTCCCAATGACCTCAATACCTTTATGGCCATGGTCAATAATGTGCCTGATGAGTGGTGTTTCAGCGCCTTTTCACTGGGTCGCGATCAGATGGCCTATGTGGCGGCGGCAGTGCTGGCGGGGGGCAATGTTCGCGTTGGGCTTGAGGATAATTTGTGGCTCGACAAGGGCGTCCTGGCCACCAATGAGCAATTGGTGACCCGTGCCAAAACCGTGATCGAAGGCATGGGCGCTCGGGTGATCGGACCGGATGAGGTTCGCGCCAATCTTGGCCTGACCAAACGGGCTCCGGTCTGAATGCTGCCAAACAAAAACGGCCCCCGCGTCAGGCAGGGGCCGTTTTTTTGTTGCTTTGAAAGGCTTTAAGCCACGTGTTCCAGCTTGACCTTGGGGGTCACGCCCAGGGCAAAGCACACATCGCGGGTCAGTTCCGGGCGATTCAGCGTGTAGAAATGCAGCTTGTCCACGCCCTCATCGATCAGGTCGCTGCACAGCTCGGTGCAGATCGCTGTTGCCAGCAGGTCCTCACGCCCGTCGCGCTCTGCCTTGGCAAAAGCGTCATCCACCCAGCTCGGGATGGTGGTGCCGCAACGCGTGGCAAAGTTGCGCGCGCCTTTCCAGTTTTCGATCGGCAGGATGCCCGGCACGATCTGCTTGTCGATCCCCGCTTTGGCACAGGCATCACGGAACCGAAGAAAGGTCTCGGCCTCAAAGAAGAACTGGGTCAGCGCCTCGGTCGCACCGGCATCCAGCTTGCGCTTGAGCCAGTCGATATCAGCCTGCATATCTGCCGCCTCGGGGTGCTTGTCAGGGTAGGCCCCAACGCGAATGGTGAAATCGCCGGTCTCCGCCAGGGCCTCGATCAGTTCAACCGAATTGGCAAAGCCATCGGGATGAGCGGTAAAGCTGTTTTCGCCCTTTGGTGGATCGCCGCGCAGCGCCACAATGTCCTTTACCCCGGCCTTGGCGAATTCCTGGGCAATCCCCAGAGTTTCATCGCGGGTCGCGTTGACGCAGGTCAGATGCGCGGCGGTGCGCAGGCCTGAATGTTTGTGCAGGGTTGCCACCACATCGCGGGTCAGATCCCGTGTGGTGCCGCCTGCACCGTAAGTCACGGAAACAAAAGACGGATCCAGCGGTGCCAGAACCTGAACCGCGTCCCAAAGGCGAAACGTGCCTTCGACATTGCGCGGCGGGAAAAACTCAAAGGAAATCTGCGGCTGCATCTGTTTGTCCTGTGCTAAGGCGATATCTGCGGCGACTCTGCGTCGCGAAACTTGCACTCTATGTCGCATTTTGGCATTGGTGAGGCAAATTCATAATACTCATCACTAATATGAGGTTCATATGCATATCGAGTTTCGCCACCTTCGCACGGTCAAGGCCATCCATGAATGTGGTGGCCTGGCGAAAGCTGCGGATCAGCTCAACATCACACAATCTGCATTGAGCCATCAAATCAAAGGCTTGGAGGATCAAGCTGGGGTCGAGCTGTTTGTGCGCCGTTCCAAACCATTGCGGTTGTCGGCGGCGGGGATGCGGCTTTTGCGGCTGGCCAACCAGATTTTGCCGCAAGTTGAAGCTTTGCAAGAAGAGTTCATGGGGCTGCGCGCGGGCAGTTCGGGGCGCATGCATATTGCGATTGAATGCCATGCCTGTTTCGAATGGCTCTTCCCCGTGCTCGAAGGGTTTCGCAAAAGCTGGCCGGATGTGGATGTCGATATCCGACCCGGCTTGGCCTTTGATGCCTTGCCTGCCTTGATCAAGGAAGAGGTGGATGTGGTGATTTCCTCGGATCCCGAGGAGATTGCGGGCGTAACCTTTACGCCGCTCTTTGATTACAGCCCGGTTTTTGTGGCCGCGGCCAGCCATCCTTTGGCGCAAAAAGAGTTTATCGAGGCCGAAGATTTTCGCGGTCAAACTTTGATCACCTACCCTGTGGATCGCGCCCGCTTGGATATTTTCAGCCAGCTGCTGACCCCGGCCAAAGTGGAACCGGCCTCTATCCGTCAGGTCGAGTTGACTGCGGTGATCCTGCTTTTGGTCGCCTCCAACCGGGGCATTTCGGTGCTGCCCGATTGGGTGGTGCGCGAGGTTAAATACAGTTCTGACTATGTCACCCGCCCCCTGACCGAAAACGGCCTGACCCGGCGGCTTTACGCGGCAACGCGCAGTGAGGATTTGGACAAACCCTTTGTTCAGGAGCTGATCGAGCGCGCGGGCAAAGAGGCGTTGCGCCTGCAACAAGCCTGATCAGGAACAATTCTGACTGCCTTGAAGAACGGCCAAGTCGATGGGATTGGCATAGTCAAAACCTGTCACCCGCGCATTTGCTTCTGACAGGACCTGCGCGGCTTTCTGGGCAAAGCATTCACAACTGACGCCGCTAAGATTGCTTTGGCAATATTGAATAGGGTCAAAGCTGGCCACTTCGGGCCGTCCGGGCATGAACACCAGTGGTTCATCCGACGCGGTCAATGGGGGCAAAAACTGCACTGATGCGACCAGGCCGCCGCAGACGAATAAGACCATGAAAAGCCTGAAGGAAAGCGAATGCCACATAACCTGTCCTGTTACCTGTACTCTGCCCCCAACACCTAACTAGCATACCATTAGCGATTGAGGGGCGAGATTAAGCTTAGGAATTACCTTGATCTTTAGAGACTAAGGTAACCTTTGGACATTCGCGAAAAAGCTCAGAACATGTAAAAAAGGGCCGCCGACGGCCCTCTTTCCTGTCAAATGTGATCGCAACTCAAACCAGTTGCAGATCCGAGGCCATGACGCGCCCGTCGCGATTCTCACGCAACTCAAAGCTGACTTTCTGTTCATCAGCCAAGCCGGTCAGGCCCGAGCGTTCAACAGCCGAGATATGTACAAAAACGTCTTTTCCGCCATCATCCGGCGCAATAAAGCCGTAGCCTTTCGTGGTATTAAACCATTTCACGGTGCCTGTCGGCATGATCCCCGTGCTCCTTTCAAAGTCTTTTCCTTGATCCGGCCAAGCGCCGAACCCCCCTGTCACATTCGCCTTTCAGATAGGACGGGAAACGCGCCTGTCCAGAAATGATCATCGAAAGTCACGTGGTCAGCTTCGCCGGTTGAGGGAAAAAAGCAAGAAAAACTCCCTCGTATTTCAATCACAAGCGACTTATGTGATGTGCAATGATCAAGGAGGCATCATGATCCTTTATGGGCTGAAAACCTGTGATACATGCAGAAAGGCCCGTAAGGCCTTGGCAGACGTGGATTTTGTCGATGTGCGCGAGGATGGCATTCCCGTAAACGTTTTAGGTGACGCGTTTTCGCGCTTCGGCGAAAAATTGCTCAACAAGCGTTCGACCACCTGGAAAAACCTGTCAGATTCGCAGCGTTCAGAAGAGGTTTTGCCGCTTTTACAGGCACATCCGACATTGATGAAACGTCCCCTAATCGTGTCTGGCGACTCGATGTGGCTGGGATGGGACAAATCGGTTCAGGCGGAACTGTCCGATGCGTAACGCCGCGCTGACCCTTGGCATCATCGCTGGCGTATTCGGTATGATCGTCGGCTTTTTTGGCTTTGGCTACACCGAATTGGCGCGCGAATTTGCCGAAGTCGAAGAGGTTTTCGGCATGTTCGACAACCCGCAGCTTGTGCGTGTCGTCTCAATCCTGTCGCCGATGTTGGCGATTGCCGGTGGTGCCATGGCCAAGGCCCGGGCGCTGTGGGGCGGGATTTTGTTGCTGCTCTCAGCGGCTGGCATGTTTTTCGCTTTTGGCTTTAACGTTTTCACCATGTTCCCGATCGCCTTTGCGGCACTGGGCGGTGTTCTTGCGATTGCCGCCGGTAAGCCGGATGAACCAAAGGCGCATTTCTAGGGTTTTGACCCAGACAGCAAAAGGGCACGGTTTCCGCCGAAACCGTGCCCTTTCGATTTACACTAAATCAGCGTCAGACTTCGGCCACGCGGCCCGGACGCAGTGTTTGCAGCACCCGATCAACGGATAGGGCACCGGCCCCCTTGATTACCAATGTCAGCAAAACCACCATCCAAAAGGCCCGCTGATCCAGGATCGCAGCATCTGGCACCCGATCAAACCAGGCCCCCAGCGTTTCCGCATGGGCAATTCCGCCATGGCCGTAAAGATCGGTCAGGCTTTGCACCACGACAAAACCGATCATGCCAAGCGCGGCCAGACGGGTGAACAGCCCGATCACGATCAGCAGCGGCAAAATGAACTCAGCCCAGGTCCCGGCAACCACCACCAGCCAATGAAACACCCCTAGCTGCGAGGTGTCATAGGTCACCGCCTCCAGCTGTTTGGGAAAGATCTGACTATAGGCCCCGACTGACGGCGACAGAAAGCCAAAGAAACCATCCCCCAGCTTGGTCATGGCCGAATTCCAGAAATAACCCAGCAACACACCGGCAAAAACCAGGCGGGACAAAAGCGGCAACAGCCCGTCACCCAACCGTTCAACCGCGGCGAATACGGCATTATGCAATGAGATGAGGCGTTCCATGATGGCGGCTCCTTAAGGTCTTTTGAGGTCTGTCAAAGCGCCACCCTGCAACAGTAATGCCAGGGTCGCGCCAAGGTCAAAATCATCGCCCGCCGCGCCAAGCGCATCGCCAAAGCTTTGACCTTGTTGCAAGGCTTGGACAAAATCTGCCCCGCCTTTGGGCAATAAATAGGGCGTCGGGTCGTAATCCGGGCGTGCGACCAGCACGTCTTCAGCAGTGGGTTGTGGCTGCGGGCTGCCCTCGATCATGGTGAAATTGTACACTGACAAAACCGGCCAGGGGGAATGGATGATCCGAACCGAGGGCGCAATCCCCAAGCGGGAAGCCATCAAATCCTCTTCCTCCATCCCTTGAAACACAGCCGGGTCCAATACCGGCGCATCCGCGGCGTGATAGCTTTCGCGCAGGGCCATTTCCAGGCGCGCTACATCGCTCAGATAGCCGATGGGTTTCAACGGCTCCAAACTTGCCAGAAATTCGGGAAAGCCCGCCCCGTAAAACATCATCAAGGGCGATCCAGGCTGTTCGCGCCGCAAATACATCCCCGCTGCCTTTGCAAAATTCTCAGGCCCAATCAGCTTGGCCACCGCCGGAAAGGCGGTCTCCAACGCCTCGCTCAGCGAAACGGCGACATTGTTGCGATAGACCGCATAACGCCGCCCGGCTGGCGCGCCTTGCCCATCGACCAACCCTTCAGGAACGGGTCTTTCCGCATCCAGCAGCGCGGCTTCAAACTCGGTCTGCGTTACCATGCCACCCTCTGTTTCTCTGCGCCAAAAATATCCCGGGGAGTCCCGAGCTTGCTCGGGGCGGGGCAGCGCCCCGATGCTGCGCGCGCCTCACGCATCAACCTTGGCCAGGGCTTGCTCTGCGCGTACCGCTTCCTCTGCCAAGACAGGCCAGTCCGGCACATCCGTGTCCCATTCGATCAACAAGGGGCGCGGCCCCGAAGCGGCCAGCGTGATATCGAGCAAGGCCCAAACCGGATCAGCCACCTCGCGCCCATGGCTGTCGATCAGCAGGGGCGCGCCATGATCATCGTGATCCTCGTCATGGCCGCCCAGATGAATCTCTCCAACCAGATCAATCGGGTAATCGGCGATGTATTCCTGCGGCGAATAGCCAAGATTGGTGGCGGAAACAAAAACATTGTTCACATCCAGCAACATGCCACAGCCTGTGCGCTTGGCCACTTCGCGCAGGAAATCTGTCTCGCTCCAGCTGCTTTCCTCAAAAGCCAGATAGCTGGATGGGTTTTCCAGCAGCATCTTGCGCCCGATCACCTCTTGAAGCTCATCAATATGATCGGCGACGCGGGTCAGCGTGTCATTGGTATAGGCCAGGGGCAGCAGATCGTTCAGGAAATGGCTGTCATGGGTCGACCAGGCCAGATGCTCGGAAAAGCTTGCCGGGTTTAGCCAGCTCACCAGATGTTTCAACCGCGCCAGATGGTCTGGATCAAGGCGGTCTTCACCACCAATCGACAGGCCAACCCCGTGCACGGAAATCGGAAATCTCTCCGCCAGGGCGCGCAATTGCGCCAGCGGACGGCCCCCATCGCCCATATAATTCTCTGCATGGATCTCTAGCCAACCCACCGGGGCCGGGTTCTCCATGATCTCGGTGAAATGCTGGGGTTTGTAGCCAACACCGGGGCGCGGCGGCAGGGTATTGGAATGGTCAAACATGGGGCATCTTTCGACAGGAGCAGGTCTATTTGGGGCAAGAAGGGCGGGAAATCCCGCCCCTCATGGTCGCGTAAAACGAGCTTAGGAAGCTGGCAGGTCGCGGTCCAGCTCTTCCAGCGAGCCCATGCGCGCGGTGCCGTCTGCCATGGCAGGCAGTTCGATGCTGGCGCAGGTGCCTGCGTCAACCAGGGTCCAGGCATTGCCCTGGTAGTCAACTTTGGATGTACCGGCGCAGGTTGTGCCAGGGCCTGCGGCGCAGTCGTTTTTGCCGGCCAGCGAAACGCCAAAGCACTTCTCTTTTTCCATTGCGGTTGCGGTGGTCGCGTGTGTCGCGAAAGAAGCTGCAACTGCGCCAACGAGAGCAACGGTTTTCATGGTCTTGGACATGGGTGTCTTCCTCTGGTTTTCAAAAACTGTTCCGGGTGGCAACCGTGCCATCCGGTGAGAACAGATTGACCCAATACACCCCCAACGGGCCAATCACGGGCGCGTGCATCACAGGCGCGTTAGGTCACGTGTGAGTTTTGTGAGCGCAAAAAGTGAGTTTTTCCTGAATCTCAGGGGATTCCGGGGCTGCTTTGGCCAGGGTCGAAACATTGTTTGGTCTCGGAACCGAAAAATTCCGGGCAAATGTTACAGAACATCACGCGCTCTTTTCGCCGCTCGTGGAAAACTCACGGTTTATGTCAGCTCTGTCAGGGTTTGTTTCTGAATTTTTCCGGTCTAGGTTTCGCCCCAGACAGATTTAGAGCAGCACACAGGTATTCACATGAAACTCAGACAAGCCGTTCCCGCAGACGCCCCGGCCATCAGTGCCTTTTTGCAAAAACTGACCAAACTGGGGCAGCGAAACCTGCCTGACACGCCGGATTATGTCGCCACACATTATATCGGCAACGCGAACAGGGTTTCTTGCCTGATTGCAATGGATGCTGCGGATCAACCGGTCGGCATCCAGATTGTCAGCCGTGCCGAAGAGGGCAATGCCTATGATGTCACACCCGGATGGGGCATCATTGGCACCCATATCAGCCCAGAGGCACAGGGGCAGGGGATTGGCAAAGCCCTGTTTGCTGGCACGCTAAGCGTTGCGCGTGAATATGGGCTGCCCTCACTGGATGCCGCGATCGGGGAAGATAACTCAGGCGGACAGGCCTATTATGAAAAGATGGGATTTAAGACTTACCGCACAATGCCTGGACGGGTTTGCAAACGCTTCGACCTGTAATTAGCAGCAGGTTCAACAAGCCTTAAGCACCCAAGAAACTGAAAGGGCGGCCCAATGGCCGCCCTGACTTTATTATGACATGGAGGCGCTTCAACGAAGATCCGGAGGTGTTGCATCCTGCCCAAGCGCGGTAACCACGTCGCTCAAAGCCTCGACCTTGGTCTGCTTTTCGCCAAGGCGACGCACGGTGACGGTGCGCTCTTCGACTTCGCGATGCCCCACGGCCAGGATGACCGGGACTTTGCCGACCGAATGTTCGCGGACTTTGTAGTTGATCTTTTCGTTGCGAATATCGGCCTCTGCCCGCACACCGGCGGCGGTCAACTCAGCGACCACGTCGCGCACATAGTCATCGGCCTCTGAGGTGATCGAGGCCACAACCACCTGACGCGGGGCCAGCCAGAAGGGCAGCTTGCCGGAATGCTCTTCGACCAGAATGCCGATAAAGCGTTCGAAGGACCCAAGGCAGGCACGGTGCAACATGACCGGGCGGTGCTTTTCCCCATCCGGGCCGATGTAATGCGCGTCCAGCCGTTCGGGCAGAACGAAATCAACCTGGAAGGTACCGCATTGCCAAACCCGGCCAATGGCGTCGGTCAGGCTGAATTCCAGTTTCGGCCCGTAAAATGCCCCTTCACCGGGATTCATCTCGGGCTCGACACCAGCGGCGCGCGTCGCTTCCAGCAGTGCGCTTTCGGCTTTGTCCCAAACTTCATCGCTGCCCGCGCGCTTTTCCGGACGGTCCGAGAACAAGACGCGGAACTCTTCAAAGCCGAGGTCCTTATAGACCGCAGACAGGAAACGGATGAATTCGGCGCATTCCTCGCCGATCTGCTCTTCGGTCGAGAAGATGTGCGCGTCATCCTGGGTAAAGCCGCGAACCCGCATGATGCCATGCAAAGCCCCCGAAGGTTCATAGCGCGCGCAAGACCCGAATTCGGCCATACGCAGAGGCAGGTCGCGATAGGATTTGAGACCCTGTTTGAAGATCTCAACATGGCACGGGCAGTTCATCGGTTTCAGCGCATTGATGGCCTTTTCGCGGGCATGCTCTTCGTCAACTTCGACGATGAACATGTTTTCCTGATATTTGTCCCAGTGACCCGAGGCTTCCCAAAGCTTGCGATCTACCACTTGCGGGGTGTTCACCTCGACATAGCCGCCGCGCTTTTGCGCCCGCCGCATATAATCCTGCAGCATGGTGTAGATGGTCCAGCCATTGGGGTGCCAGAAAACCTGGCCCGGTGCTTCGGGTTGCAGGTGGAACAGATCCATATCCTTGCCGAGGCGACGGTGATCGCGTTTGGCCGCCTCTTCGAGGAAGTTCAGATGCGCCTGAAGTTCCTTGCGATTGCGAAAACCGATGCCAGTGATGCGTTGCAGGTTCTTGGAGGTGTCGCCAAACCAATGCGCGCCACTGACCCCCATCAGTTTAAACGCGTCCCCGGGCAGTTGGCCGGTATGTTGCAGGTGCGGGCCGCGGCAGAGGTCCTGCCACTCACCATGCCAATACATGCGCAGCGGCGCGCCTTCGGGAATGCGATCAACCAGATCGACCTTGTAGGGCTCTCCTGCATCCTCATAGAATTTGCGCGCGACATCACGCTCCCAGATCTCGGTGCGAACCGCATCCCGGGCGTTGATGATGTCTTTCATCTTCTTTTCGATCACACCCAAGTCTTCGGGGGTGAAGGGTTCGGCGCGGTCAAAATCATAGAACCAGCCATGATCGGTAACAGGGCCGATGGTAACCTTGGTATCGGGCCAGATTTCCTGAACGGCACGGGCCATGATGTGGGCAAAGTCGTGGCGGATCAGTTCCAGCGCCTGTTCCTCATCCTGCAAGGTGTGCAGGGCGATGGAGGCATTTTCGGTGATCGGCCATTGCAGATCCCAATGCGCATCATTGACGGTGGCTGAGATGGCCTTTTTCGCGAGAGATTTTGAAATGGAGGCAGCGACCTCAGCAGGGGTGACGCCTGCGTCATAGTCACGTGCATTGCCATCGGGAAAGGTCAGAGAGATTTGGGCCATTATCTTGGCTCTCCTCGTCAGTTTGGCGCCCACGGAACGCCCGGTTGCGGGTATATGGTTCGCGGGCTTTTTGCGCTTGCAGCACGGTTCTGTCAAGCGGCGATGTCGCCCCCTCGGCCCAGAGGGCTCCCGCCCACCCACCCCGCCCTCCGGCCCGAGGGGGCTTTGCGACCTTACGGACAAAAACTGACAGCATCATCTCAACTGGTTCTTTTCGTTGCAGCTGCCTTCTGCAATCCTGTCGCAAAGTTTGGAGAGTTCAAAATGCGCAGATTTACAGAAATCCTGGACATCGCGGCTGATCGCAAAGGCGGGCGCGAGGCGGTGCTGGCGGATGCGACGCCCCCGCTTAGCGCCGATGAGCTGGCCGCTATCCCGGATGATCGTTGGCTCTCGGCCATGACGCGCGGCATTTTTCAGGCGGGGATCAGCTGGAAAGTGGTCGAAAACAAATGGCCCGATATCGAAGCGGCCTTTCATCAGTTTGATGTCGCTCGCGTCGCTCATATGTCCGAAGATTGGTTCTATGAGTTGATCGAAGACACCCGCATCGTGCGCAGCCCGCCCAAGGTGCGCGCGATCCAGGAAAACGCGCTTTGGATACTGTCGGTTGCGGGCGAGCACGGCTCTTTTGGCCGCAAGATTGGTGAATGGCCGGCAGATGATTTTCAGGGATTGCTGGATTGGATGCAGAAAGAGGGCGCGCGTCTTGGTGGTGGCACTGGTTCATACCTGCTGCGCTCCATGGGGAAGGAAAGCTATATCCTGTCCAAGGATGTGGTGGCGCGTTTGGTGGCTGAAGGCGTTATCGACAAGGCACCAACCTCCAAAAAGGCCAAAGCCGCGGTTCAGCAGGCCTTTAACACCTGGGCTGAGGAAAGTGGTTACAACCTGACTCAAATCAGCCGCGTATTGGCGCAAAGTATTGGCTGACTCTGCCACAAAAATTTTGTCGCGGTTAAGGTTGTGTTCGGGGCTTATCTCTACTTACAACTGAGAACCGGTTGGGTAGTTGTGTTGTTTTGTGTCTGAACAATATGCTTTCGGTGGAACTGCGAGGAATATGATGGCTGAGGTATCCTATATCGACGGGCCGCGTGGGCGTTTGGCGTATGCCTATACTGAGGGCGAATTGCCCTGTATTGTGTTCCTGTCAGGATATCGATCAGACATGGATGGCACCAAGGCGGTGCATCTCGAACAATGGGCCGAATCCCAGGGCCGCGCCTTTTTGCGGCTGGATTATTCGGGCCATGGCCGCTCTGGCGGTGTGTTTGAGGATGGCTGCATCGGGGATTGGGCGGCGGATGCGGCCCTGGTTATCAAACATGTGGTGAATGGTCCGCTGATCCTTGTTGGCTCTTCGATGGGGGGCTGGATTGCCAGCATTCTGTCCAAGCGTCTGTCGCAAACCGTGGGTTTTGTCGGGATCGCCGCCGCTCCTGATTTCACCGAAGAGGAGTTTTGGGCTGGGTTCAATGAGGTTGAACGCCGTCAAGTCATGGAAGAGGGGCATCTTGAAATGCCCTCTCTTTATGAAGATCCCTATTGGGTGACCAAAAAACTGATCGAGGATGGGCGCGAACATTTGGTTTTGTCGACCCCGCTCAACATGCCATGGCCCGTGCGCCTGCTTCAGGGTACCGAGGATGAGGCCGTCGCTCGTGGCACCGCGCTCAAGCTGCTGGACCATATCAAAAGTGACGATATGCGGCTGGAATTTGTCAAAGGGGCCGATCACCGCTTTTCCTCACCCGATTGCCTGACCCTGATCGAGGACACCGTGACCGAGGTCGCCCAGCGCGCGTGACGTCGCGATTGTCTTGGCCTTGACGTGACAGGCTGACACACTCCCCCAAAGCGACAGGGGAGGTATACGTGAAACTCATTCTTTGGGGGCTGGCCTGTCTGGCTCTGGCGGCGGTGTCGGCAGGGATCGGCATGTGGCTGTTTGGATCGCGCGAGCCGGTTGTGACCGATATTCAATTCGATGACTCTGTCTTGCAGGGCGGCGTTGATGCCTATTTGGCCGCGCAAGAGGCGCGTTTTGACGATATCACGCCGGGCGTGGCGAAACGGGTTGAATGGGCCAATGAGCCGGAGCAGATCACCGATTGGGTCATCGTCTATCTTCACGGGTTTTCTGCCACGTCCGAGGAAATCCGCCCGGTGCCGGATCTTGTCGCGCAGGAATTAGGTGCCAATCTGGTTTATACCCGGTTGCAAGGGCATGGTCGCGACGGCGATACCATGGCCACGGCCAGCGTCGAGGGCTGGATGAGAGATATCGCCGAAGCGCTTGCCATTGCCCGCAAAATTGGCCGCAAGACTCTGGTGATCGGCACCTCGACCGGAGCGAGTTTGGCCACTCTGGCCGCTCAGGAAGAGATGAGCGCAGAGGTCGCCGCCTATGTGCTGATCTCCCCGAATTTCAAACTGAAATCTCCGGCGGCCGCCTTGCTGGTTTGGCCAGGCGCGCGCTGGTGGCTGCCCAAACTCGCAGGCGAGACCCGCAGTTTCACCCCCTCAAACGAGGATCACGCCACCTATTGGACCAACAGCTATCCCACCCGCGCGCTTTTGCCGATGGCAGCGGCGGTTCAGGCCGTCAAACAGTCGCCACCGCGAAATGTTTCTCAGCCGGCGCTCTTTGTCTTTGACGATCTCGATCAGGTGATTGATCATGCGCAAACACGGGTTGTGGCGGCGCAATGGGGTGGGCCGACCAGCTTGCATGTGGTGGAGGTCGGGCCCGAGGATGATCCCAACCGCCACGTCATCGCAGGCCATGTTCTGTCGCCCCATCAAAGCGTGCTCATGGCGCAGCATATTTTAGGATGGATCAAGGATTTAGACGATGGAACAACGGATTAGCCTGGTCACACTGGGCGTAACAGATGTCGAAAAAACAGCCGGTTTCTACCAAGCCATGGGCTGGTCGCCTGTCGACACTCCGGACAATATCGTCGTTTATGACCTGCTGGGCCAATCCATCGGGCTCTACCCTCTGGCGGGGCTGGCCGAGGATATTGGCCTGCCGGTTGAGAGCCTTGGCAAGGGGGGCATGACCCTGGGTCAGAACCTGCGCTCCAAAGAAGAAGTGGATGCGCTGATGGCCAAGGTTGAAGGGGCCGGGGGCAAGGTTCTCAAACAGCCGCAAGAGGTGTTTTGGGGTGGGTATCACGGCTATTTCGCCGACCCCGAGGGGCATATCTGGGAAATCGCCTTCAACCCGTTTTCTCCCCTGCGCGCCGAGGACGGAGCCTTTTGCTGGGGCGGTTATTGATGCCTCCACGGGGGACATAAATGCGCCGCCCTGCCTCCATGTGGAGCCTTGAAACACTGGGGCGCGAACCGCTGTCGCGGCATTTCTGGATGCGGGAATTTCTGTGTTCCGAGATCGGAAATTTTCACGAAATCAGCAACATACCGGATGATCCTGATCTGGCGCTGGAACGCGGCCGGGCCTTTGCCACAACGCTTCTTGACCCGCTCGAAGAAACCTTTGGCCGGATATTCATTCGCTCAGGCTTCCGCTCGCAACGGCTCAACGCGTTTGGCAATGAGCACAAGCTGAATTGCGCCCGCAACGACAATCCGATCGAATGCCATATCTGGGATTTGCCCGACACGCCCGTCGCCGGTGCCTCGGTCGTCATTCCCTGGTTTGCGCGCCAATACGAACAGGGGCGCGATTGGCGCGATCTGGCGTGGTGGATGCATGATCACCTTGCGTATTCCGAGATTTGGTTCTTTCCAAAACTCTGCGCCTTCAACCTGGTCTGGCGTCCCGAACCGCGGCGGCGCATCGACAGCTACATCGCCCCGCGCGGCGCGCTTTTGCGCGCAGGTGAACACCCTGAGGAAGATTTGCACCAGCGCCAGCAAAGATATGCCGATTTCCCACCCTTTCACGGAATTTCTTATCCGGAATAGCCAATCTAAACGTGCCATTAACCTTGATTGTTCAGATGTGAGGAAAGGTTAACTACAAGGCACCCTCCCATGAAGGATTTCGAGCAGAGATTCCGCGATTTCCCCGATTTTATCCTGACCTCCAGCCGCGAAATCTGGGAGGAGCGGGGGCTGATGGCGCGGATTCAGGATTATTATCACCGCGACGTCACCATCCGCACCCCCCGTGGCATCGGCTTTGGCGTGCAGGCGGTGGCGGATCTGGCCATGGACACGCTGGTCGCTTTTCCCGACCGCACCATGATGGGCGAAGACGTGATTTGCTCCGGCAGCCCACCGGTGGGGATGCTGGGCTCGCAACGTATCTTGTCCACCGCGACCCATAAGGGCGGCGGCGGTTACGGCCCGGCCAGCGGCAAACGGGTGATGTTTCGCGAATTGGCGGATCGTTACGCCAAGGCCAACCAGATCAGCGATGAATGGCGGGTGATGGATAGTGGCGCGATCCTGCGCCAGCTTGGGTTTGACGTGCAGGATTGGGCGCGCGATCAGATACTTGGGGTTGACCCAGTGCCAACCCCCTTTCGCCCCGAAATGGATGAGGTTGGCCCCTATACAGGAAGCGGCAATTCCAACCAATGGGGCGAAGCTTTTGCCGCTATACTTGATCAGATCATGCAGGGCGAACTCTCTGTCATTCCTGAACAATATGACCGTGCCTGCCAGATGAGCTATCCCGGTGGGCGGGATCAGCATGGTTGGTCCGAGGTCGATGCCTTTTGGCTGGGGCTGCGGGCGGCTTTTCCGGCGGCGGAATTCCGCATTCACCATTGCATCGGTATGGAAGAGGCCTTGATGCCGCCGCGCGCCGCGATACGGTGGTCCCTGACCGGGCGGCATGATGGTTGGGGGGCCTTTGGCAAACCCACCGGGGCGGATGTGCATATCATGGGCATCAGCCATGCCGAATTTGGCCCCTGGGGGTTGCGCCGGGAATGGACCCTGTATGACGAGGCCGCCATATGGATGCAGATCGTGAGCAAGACCGGCTAGCGCGTTTGGCAACGCAAACGCAGGCGATCTATGATCGTCAGGCAGTGGCCTATGACGCTGGACGGCCCAAAGATCTGTTCGAAATCAATTGGCTACGTCGGGCCATCGCAGATGTGCCGACGGGTGGGGCGGTCTTGGATCTTGGCTGTGGCGCGGGGGAACCGATTGCCGCTTGGCTGGTTGCGCAGGGGTTCGAGGTCACCGGCTGTGACTTTTCGCAATCCATGCTCGATCTCTTTGCCAAGCGCCTGCCGCAAGCCCGCGCCATCCGCGCGGATATGCGCGACCTCGCCCTAAATCAGCAATTCGAAGCGATCATAGATTGGGGCGCGTTTTTTCACCTGACGCGGGCGGAACAACGCCACGCGCTGCCCCTGATTGCCAAACATCTCACCCCCGGCGGGCGGCTGCTTCTGACCGTCGGTCCGGGCGAAGGCGAGGTGACCGGCCATGTTGGCGGCGAAGAGGTCTTTCACGCCTCGCTCTCCTTGCCCGAATATACCAATCTGCTGGCCCAAGCCGGGGCCGAGGTCGAAGAATTCGTGCCAAATGATCCCGATTGCCGCGGCTTCACGGTGCTTTTGGCCCGCCGCCCAAAACTTTGAAACCGACCCACCGATTCTGTGGATAACTTTTCAAACGCGACGATTTCCAGTCTGAAACCGACGGCGGAAGTTGTTGAAACCTCTAGAAGTCTCCACAAATCCTAGTGCCACTGTTGACCGAAGCCACAACATAAGCAACGCTAACCCTGTCGGGATTCAGTGGAGAGGATCCTGTCGAGCAGGGAGAGGATCATGAAAAAGAGCGCAATTGCGCTGGCGGCTTCGCTATGGGCGGCCGGTACGGGGATGGTGCAGGCACAGGAAACCTGTGGCGGTGTCTACAAGGTCAAACCTGGGGACAGCCTGTCGCTTATCGCGGACAAGCTGTACAAGGATGTCAGCCAATGGACGGTGATCTATCGCAACAACATCGAAAAGATTGCCACCCCGGACAGCATTCGCGTTGGTCATGAATATCGCATTCCTTGCCTCGGAGGGTTGCCGCGTGGTTTGGCCGGGGGAAAACCCGTGCAAACCGCAGCTTTGGGCGCGCCAGCGGCGGCCTCTGCCACGACTCCCGACACGATCACCACCCGCAAGAAAGCCGCGCAAAGACGTCAGGAAGGCGTGGCGCTGAAATTGCTGGCTGGTGACGATTTCCGCCCCTTCACCAACCGTTTGCAGCTCAGCTCGGGGTTGATCACCGATCTGGTCAACCGGGTCGTGGTCTCGGCCGGAGACTTTGGTAAACACAAATTCTACTGGGTGAATGACCGCTCGGTGCATCTCGATCCCATGTTGTCCGAAGGCATGGTCGATCTCGCCTTCCCATGGCGCAAGCCCGATTGCCAGGCCACGCCGTCGCTCTCGCTTTGCACCGATTACGTCTATTCGGATCCAATGTTTGAAATGCTGGTGGTCTTGTTCACCCGCAAGGGGAGCGGCGTGACTTACACGACAGAGGCCGACCTGGACGGTATGCGCGTCTGCTCCCCACTTGGTCATGGCACCACGTTGCGCCAGGGGCAGGGGGCTGATTTCCTCACCCGCGCCGGGGCACGATTGCAGACGCCGCAATCCGCCGAAGATTGTTTTGCTCGCCTGATCGATGGCACAACTGACGCGGTCGCGATGAACGAATTCACCGGGCGAATCGTGTCCAAGGATATGGGCGTTGCCGACCAGATCGAACTACAGCTATCCCGCCCGCTCGCCATCGAAGGCCTGCATGCGGTGGCGCATAAATCCAACCCAAGATCGGGCAAGATCATCGCCAAATTCAACGCCAGCCTCGCTGATCTGCGTGAAAGTGGCGAATATCTGAACGTCATCGACAAACACATGTCCAGCATCTGGGCCGGGCTGTAAAACCACCGCTGCGGGGGCCAAAATCAAGCCCCCGCAGCCTGTCATTTCCGTCATGCGATTCTGTGGATAACTGCCGAATTTGCATTCCGTTTTTTCGATATGGCCCCCAAACCCGAGTGGTCAAAGCGCGTGAAACCCTTGATACATATAGGTCTCGCCACAATCCCTAGGCTAGCCGTTGACGGCCCCCACTACATGCGCGACCATTCGTTAACGGGATTTTGGGGAATGTACCTATGTTGAAACATCTGAGTGTGCTGGCCGCGTCAGCGCTGGTTGCTGGCACTCTTTCTGCGTCTGCACAAGAAACCTGCGGCGGCATCTACACGGTGGGGCGCGGTGACAGCCTGTCGCTGATCGCTGACAAGCTTTACAAGAATGTCGGTCAGTGGACCTCGATCCACAGCAATAACAGCGACAAGATCGGCGGCAACCCGAACAATATCCGCGTCGGGATGAAGCTGCGCATGGCCTGTATCAATGGCCTGCCTACCGGGCTTGAGGGCGGCACACCGATTGAGGCGATCAAAGCCGCTGCTGTGGCCCCTGCCGCTCCGCTTGTGGTTGCGCCCGGCAATGCTGAGACGCGCAAGAAAATCAACATCCTGACCGGTGACGATTTCGCGCCCTTCACCGATCGCGGCCTGCCGAAAGGCGGCATTCTGGCCGAGGTTGTCGAAGAAGCAATGAAAGCCGCCAACCCGAAAGAAGGCTATGCCATTCACTGGGTCAATGACTGGTCCGCGCATCACGAACCCTTGCTGTCCAACGCTTTGCTGGATATCGGTTTCCCCTGGTTCAAACCGGATTGTGACGCCGATCCAGAGACCTATCGCTGCGCCAATCTGAACTTCTCGGACTCGATGTTCGAGGTGCTGATGCTGCTCTTCGTCGACAAATCCCGCCCGATTGCCTTTGTCTCGGACGATGACCTGGCAGGCAAAACCCTGTGTCGCCCCAAGGGCTATTCAACCTATATCTTCGATCAACATGGTCGTAACTGGTTGAAAAACAACCATATCAACCTGCATATCGAACCTTCTCCGGCGGATTGTTTCGATGCTTTGGTTGAGGGCACCGTTGACGGGGTTGTCCTGAACGAATTCACCGGGCGCAAAAAGATCAAGGAAATGAACCTGGGTGACAAGGTCGAGGTGGCAAAAGGCCAGCCGATCTCGGTGGATGGCAACCATATGGTTGTGCACAAATCCCACCCCAACGGGCCTGAATTGCTGGCAGAGTTCGAGAAAGGATTGGCCATGATCAAGGAAAACGGCACCTATCAGCGGATCATTGACGAACATATGAGCCGCATCTGGGCAGAGTTCTGATATGCGGTTGCGCGGTTTAAGCACTCTTTTTGCGCTGCTGCTGCCGATTGGGGCCGCCGCGCAGAGCTGTGATGATGAAACCTATACGGTCAAACCCGGTGAAACGGTTTTTTCCATTGCAGAGAAACGCTTTGGCGATCCTGAAAAATGGACGCTGATCTATTACGCCAATCAGGAGATGCTGCAATCCAGCGTCTTCCAGATCAATCCTGGTGATGTGCTGACCATTCCTTGCGTGCCCGGTCAGGAAACCATCAAGGCCGAGGTCACGCCCTATCATGTGGATGTGGACAAGGCCGAGATCAAATTGCTGACCGGCACCGGGCGCCCGCCCTTTGCCGATCTGAACTGGCTGGGGCAGGGCATGACCACCGAGCTGGTTCATGCGGTGATGGAAGAAACGCCCAACCCGGTGAAATATTCGGTCACCTTCGAAGAGGATTGGTCCAAACAGCTCTTCCCTCTGCTCGATGAAAAGAGCTTTGACATGGGCTTTCCCTGGTTCAAACCGGATTGCGACGCGACACCGGACGAACCGCGCTGCGCCAATTTCCATTTCTCTGACCCGGTGGTCGAGATTCTGGTGCTGCTTTGGGTGCGCAAAGGGAACGAGTTCAAATGGGAACAGGACAGCGACATTCACGGCAAAACCATCTGCCGCGCCGCCGGTCAGTTCACCCATGATCTCGACAGCCCGGATCGCCAATGGCTGAGCAAAGGTCTGATCAACCTCGAACGCCGCAACGAGTTCAAAGGCTGCTTTGAGGCGTTGATGGCCGGTGAGGTTGATGCAGTCTCTGCCAATGTCTTTAACGGCGCGCATATGGTCGATAAAATGGGCCTGCGTGGTGAAATCGAGCCGCTGTCGCGCCCGCTATCGGTGCAGACCATGCATATGATCATCTCCAAACGCCACTGGCGCGGCACGACGATGATGTATCGCTTTAACGCCGGTCTGGCCAAGCTGCGCCAGTCGGATCGTTACAATGAGATCGTCAACAAACATCTCAAGCATTTCTGGGACAAGTTGGGCAGCTAAAGTGACCCGTGAAATCTTGGGCAAGCAATTGAAACGAGGCGCGAAAATGCGCCTCGTTTTTGTTTGCGCTCTTTCCATTGCCGCGCGGTTTGATACTGTGAGCGCAAGAGGATCAAAGCGAGCAGTTGCGCCCGCATTCGGGGCAAAGCTGCGCAACAGGGAACTGACCAGCAATGCGTGAACCGGTGGTGTTTTTGCCTGCGATGATGTGCGATGCGCGCCTGTTTGGCCCTCAGATTGCTGACCTGTCCCGTGACCACGCGGTGATGAGCGCGCCGATCACCCAAGGGGAACGGGTTGAGGAAATCGCTTCGAATCTGTTGGATGTTTTGCCGAAACGTTTTGCCCTTGTCGGGTTGGGCATGGGCGGGATCGTTGCGCTTGAACTGATCCGCCGTGCGCCAGACCGTATCACCCGGCTGGCTTTGCTGGACACGACCCCGCTTGCCGACACGCCGCAGCAGGCCGCCGCGCGGGATCCGCAGATCATCCGCGCCCGCGCTGGCAAGCTCAGCGAGGTGATGGAGGAGGAGCTGCGCCATTTCGATCTGGCCCCGACGCCCTATCGCGCCGAGATCATCGCGCTGGTCGAGGATATGTCGCAAACGCTTGGCCCCGAATGCTATATGCGCCAGGCCCGCGCCATGCAGCGGCGGCGCGATCAGCAGACGACGCTGCGCAAAATCGTCGTTCCTACCATGGTGATGTGCGGCGCTCAGGACAAGATTTGGCCGGTCAAACGCCACACCTTCATGGCTGAACTCATTCCCAGCGCGCAGTTGAAAATCATTGAACATGCCGGGCATTTGCCGCCCTTGGAGCAGCCGATTGCTGTCACGGATGCGCTGCGGGAATGGCTGGCGGAACCCTTGGTTTTGCGCTGAGAGTTAACGCGGTTTAACGAAGTTGACAGCTGTCAACTCGGCAATGTTTCGTTAACGGTTCCCGAGCCCGCCCCGATGGCAAAACTTCCGCGTCTTTCTCTTGACGCCCCCAGCGCTGGGGCGTAAGCGGGCACCCGCGTGGAAGACTGGACGGCCGCACCCGAAAGGGTGAGGAAAGTCCGGACTCGCCAAAGCATCGGTGCCGGGTAACGCCCGGGCAGAGCAATCTGACGGAGAGCGCCACAGAAAACAGACCGCCGCATTTCGATGCGGTAAGGGTGAAACGGTGGGGTAAGAGCCCACCGGGGGCATGGCAACATGGCCCGCATGGCAAGCCCCACCGGGAGCAATGCCAAATAGGAACCTCGCGTCCGGCTGATCCGCTTGCGGATATCGGGGCAGGGCGGCTTTGGCCTGAGAGGTTCGGGTTGGCAGCAAGAGTCTCGTGGCAACGCGGGGCCCAGATGAATGGTCGTCGAGCCCGGGGGAGACCCTTGGGGGAACAGAATCCGGCTTATAGGTCTTCCACGCGTTTTGGCATCATAAACAAGATGCCTCCGCAATGTCCCGAGAGCGCTTGGCGCGGCAGGGTGTTGCGGAGACACGATTGCCAAAACGCGCCGCGAGTTTTGGAATCACAATGACGGTGCCTTCTGACCCGCAAACCTACTTCGTCGCGTTTAATCCGCCCGCGCCAGCCACTCGCGATAGCGCAACACCAGATTGGCCCCGATTTCCTGAAACGGTTGCGGGGGCAGGCGGGTGGGCTGGGCCTCGGTGCTGAAAAAGCGCGAGATTTCGCTGTTGGCTCCCATCGCCAATTCCGCCGCCGCGATCCCGGTCAGGGTGCCGCGCGCAGTGCCAAGCCCGTTCTGGGCACAGGCAGAGAACAGGCCGGGCTCAAGCTCGCTTGTGACCGAGACCCCATTGCGGCTGAGGCAGAGATGGCCGGACCATTGGTATTCCATTGCTATCCCGGCAAGCTGCGGGAACCGTTGGTCAAACTTGCGCCGCATGACGCCCGCTGCCCGTTGCATTTGCGTCTGCGAGGCGCGCATGCCCGGTTTCAACACCGCGCAGGTGCGGGTGATGATGCGGTTGCCGCCCTGACGGCTATCGATGCGGCGCATGGTGGTGCCCATCGGGTCGGAGGGGGTGATGCCCCAGCGCGGCTGCCCACCCAGTTTGCGCAGGCTCTCGGCATCCAGATCCGGGGTCATCATCGCAAAGAGAAACAGCTGCATCAGCCGCCCCTTGGCAAAGCCAAAGCTTTGCAGATGGCCGTTCACGGTCAAGATAACCTTGCCCGCGCTGATCTTCCCTTCGGGGGTTGTGATCTGCCATGCACTGCTCTGTTTGGCGAAATGGGTCACTGGCGAGCATTCGTGAATCTGCACGCCTTGTGCGGCCAAGCCCGCGGCCAGCCCACGGATATATCCGGCAGGTTGCAGGGTCACCGTGCCGGGGGTGTAAAGCCCTGAAAGGTAATGGGATGAGCCGGTCATCTCGCGCATTTGCTGCGCATCCAGCATCTCGCTGTCTTCGCCCAGATGGGTCAGATGCGCGCCATAGGTGAGGTTGTGCTGATGCGCGGCCTCGGTGGCGGTGCCGTTCACTTTGCCAGATGGGTCAAAGTAATCGGGCGAAATGCTGAATTCTTCTACCGCAGCCCGGCCAAAATCAATGGCCTGACGGTTGAGGTCAATCAGGGTGCGGTCATTGCCCGGCCCGGCATAATCGGAAGAGGCGAGATCATGGGGCAGGTCGATCATAAAACCGGAATTGCGCCCGGCGGAACCTTGGGCGATGCGCAGCGCGTCCAGTACGGTCACCGAGGCGTCGGGGGCTAACTGTTTCAATCGCCGCGCCGCCGATAGCCCGGCAAACCCGGCCCCGATGATCACCACATCCGCTGTGGCGGGGCCGGGAAGGGCCGGGTAGGTGGCGGGTTGGGGCAGGATCTCGGCCCAGGCTGCCGGCCCGATTAGGGCCGGGAGCTGTGTGACTTTGCGTGTCACGACACGGCCTCATCCGCGTCATCGCTGAGATCAATCCAGAGGGTCTTGATCTGGGTATATTGATCATGGGCGTGGATGCCATTGTCACGCCCGCCAAAGCCCGATTGTTTGTAGCCGCCAAAGGGCGTGGCGCTGTCGCCTTCGCCAAAGCTGTTCACCGTCACGGTTCCAGCACGGATGGCGCGGGCGGCGCGCAGGGCCTGTTTGATATTGCTCGAAAAGACCGAGGCCGCCAGCCCATATTCGGTGTCATTGGCCAGCGCTACGGCCTGGTCCATCGTGTCCACCGTGGTGACGGACAGGACTGGGCCAAAGATCTCTTCGCGCCAGGCTTTGGCATCAGCAGGAACCTCAAGAATGGTGGGTTCCACAAAGCCATTTTCCGCTGTGCCGCCCAAGAGGATCCGCTGAGAGCCGTCGAGATAGGAACAGACCTTGTCAAAATGCGCCTGCGAGACCAGCGCGCCAATACGGTTGGCCGGGTCCAGAGGGTCGCCCATGGGCCATTCGCGGGCATGGGCGATGATCTTGTCAATCAGAGCATCCTTGATCTCGCGCGCTACGATCAGCCGCGAGGAGGCCGAGCAGTTTTCGCCCATATTCCAGAACGCCCCATTGACGATATGCGCCGCCACCCGGTCGAGGTTTTCGGCGTCGGCCATGACAATCGCGGGGTTCTTGCCGCCCATTTCCAGCGTCACCTCTTTGAGGTTGCTTTCGCCGGAATAGGACAGAAAGCGTCGACCGGTTGCGGTGGAGCCGGTGAAAGAGACCATATCGACATCCGGATGCCGCCCCAGCGGTTCACCCACATCGGGGCCGGAGCCGGTGACAACGTTGAACACCCCGGCGGGAATGCCCGCCTCCATCGCCAGTTCGGCGATGCGCAGCGCGGTGAGCGAGGTTTCCTCGGCTGGTTTTACGACCACCGAACAGCCCGCCGCCAGGGCTGGGCCGATCTTCCAGGCCAGCATAAGCAGGGGGAAGTTCCAGGGCAGGACAAGGCCAACGACCCCAACAGGTTCGCGCAAGATCATGGCGAGGTGATCATCGCTGGCCGGGGCGGTCTGATCATAGATCTTGTCGATCAGCTCGGCGTGCCAGATGAGGCAGTGAATGGTTTCGGGCACATCCACGGTTTCGCAGTCAAAGATGGTCTTGCCGCTATCCAGACTTTCCATCACCGCCAATTCGCGGGCATTGCGTTTGATCAGCTTGGCCAGCTTGATCAGCACCTCTTTGCGCGCGGATGGATGCAGGCGCGACCAGCGGCCATCTTCAAAGGCATCGCGGGCCTTTTCAACGGCGACATCCACGTCTGCTGCGTCGCAGGCGGCGATTTGGGTCAGGTCTGCGCCGGTGGCCGGGTTGGTGGTGGCAAAGGTTTTGCCAGAAATCGCGCTGCGAAAGCTGCCATCGATAAAGGCCTGATGGGGCAGGGACAGCCCGGCGGCGATGGATTTGTATTCCTGCGTGGTCAAAAGATCGCTCATGCCGTGGCCTCCGCTTCGATATCTGCAATGGTGCGTTTCAGGACGCGCACGACCTGTTCCAATTGACGTTTGTCATCTTTGTTGAGCGCACGGAGCGGCGGGCGCAGGGCTCCGGCGCGCTGGCCCGAAATCTCGCAGCCATATTTGACGCATTGGATGAATTTGCCGCCCTGTTCCAAGACGCGCATCAGCGGCATCATGGCGGACATGATACGGCGGCCCTTGTCGAAATCACCTTCAACCGCGCAGGCACGCCACAGCGCCACGTGTTCTTTGGGGAGGAAATTTGACCCGGCACAGACCCAGCTGCGCGCGCCCCAGGCAAAGAATTCCAGCGCCTGATCGTCCATGCCGCAGGACATCTGGATATGCGGGTAATCGCGCGCCAGCAGGTGCACGCGGTTGATATCGCCCGAGCTTTCCTTGATGGCGCAGAAATTGCGCGAGCGGCCAACGCGGTCAAGGAACTCCTCTCCCATCTCAACACCCATGCGACCGGGATAGTTATAAAGCATGATCGGCAGATCAGCGGCGCGGTCGATGGCCAGCGCGTTCAGAGCGTTTTCACGCTCGGTCGGCACGGAATAGGGCGGGGTGCCGACCAGCAGGGCATCCGCCCCGATCTGGGCGGCGGTTTCGGCCATGGCGATGGACTCTTCCAGCCGGATGGCCACGGTGCCGACGATCAGCGGCAGGCGATCCCCGATCACCTCTTTGGCGAGGCGCGCCATGTCTTGGCGTTCCTCAAGGCTTTGGGCGTAATATTCACCGGTTGAGCCGCCATTGATCAGCCCCTGAACCCCGGAGGCAATCAGGTGTTCGATCATTGCGACAAAGCCGTCGCGGTCAATGCGGCCATCCTCGAAATACGGGGTGATGACCGGCGTATAGATACCGTCAAATTTCATGACGCTCCTTTCTGCTGGCGGGTGCCGGGGGCGGTTCCAAGCGGGATTTGCAGCCCTTGCGGGGCGGCAAAGGTTTCGATTTCGGCGCGTGACAACTCCCAATGATCAATGGCCAATTGCGCGGCGGCATCGGCATCATGGGCCTCAAAGGCGGCGATAAAGGCGTCGTGCTGGTCGGCGGCAATCTTGCGCTGCTGCGCCAATGACCCGTGATGCGGGTCATAAAAGGTCATCGAGATGCGGGTGTGATCGATCAGCAACCGGCGCAGGCTGGGCATGAGATATTCGTTATCGGCCATATCGCCGATCTGCGCGTGAAAGCGCTGGTTGATCAGAGCGCGCTGGCTGACATCTCCGTCACGAATGGCGGCGCGAAACAAAAGCTGCGTGTCCTTGAGCTGCATGATCTGTGCGGGCGTGGCATGGCAGGCGGCCAGACGCGACACCGCGGCATAGATCATCGGCGCGGCGACAAAGAAATTGCGCAGGGTTTTGTGGGTCATCGGGGCGACTTGAGCGCCGCGATTCTTGTGCAGGACCACAAAACCTTCGCCCGCCAACTGGTTCAGCACTTCGCGCAGGGGCGGGCGCGACATCTCATAGGTCTGCGCCAGCTGCTGTTCATCCAGATAATCCCCCGGCGCATGGGCCTGGGTCAGGATGCGGCGGCGCAGATCATCCAGGCATTGCGCTTTTCTGGGTGCTTTCGCGGGTTTTGAAGCGGCGGGCACGGCGGCTCTCCTGTGTGTCTGAGATGAGTGTGCGGCGGAATTCTATTGCGTGATGACATTTAAAAGACATATTGTCTACAATTACCGACCCCGTATCGACCCCGGCAGGTCGGACCCGTTTCCAAGCCAGTGAGAAAGACCGCCACGAAGATGCAGACCGAGACCCAGCATTTCGTTTTCGCCCTTGTCGAAGAGTTCACCCATCTGGCGTTTTCCTGCGCGGTGGAACCGCTGCGCATTGCCAATCTGGTGGCGGAAAAACCGCTTTATTCCTGGGCGTTTGCCTCGGAAAATGGCGCGCGCGCGATGAGCTCGATGGGGGCGGTGACGCTGGTGGATCACAGCTTTGCAGCGCTGCCCGCCTGTGATCGGCTCTTTGTTCTGTCGGGCATCAATATGCAAAAGCGCGACCATAAGGGGCTGATTGCGGCGCTGCGCCGATTGGATCGCACCAGCCGGACGAGAATCGGGGCGCTATGTTCGGGGGCCTATGTGCTGGCCAAGGCGGGGTTTCTGGAGGATCGGCGCGCAGCGATCCACTGGGAATATCACGATACGATGTTCGAAGAATTCCCCGAGGTGAACACCCTGCGCAGCGTGTTTGTTGATGATGAGAAATATGTAACGGCCTCGGGGGGGACGGCGACGGCGGATCTGATGTTGCATGTGATTGAACAGGATCACGGGGCTGACCTGTCGCTCGCCGTGGCGGATCAGATGGTTTACAACGCCGTGCGTGAGGCGGGGTCGGATCAGAAACTGTCGCTGCAATCGCGCAATGGTATCCGCAACCCGCATCTGGCCCGCGCGATTGAGATCATGCGGGACAATCTGGCCGAGCCGGTTTCGCCCATTATGATTGCCGATGATTTGGGGATTTCGACACGGCAGGTTGAGCGGGTTTTTGGTAAATACCTCAATACCTCGCCCAAGAAATACTATATGGAATTACGATTGGAACGGGCGCGGCATCTGCTGGTGCAGACCGAGCTGTCGGTGATCGAGATCGCCATTGCCTGCGGCTTTTCCAGCCCCGGCCATTTCTCGCGCGTATATCGCACCCATTACGGGGTGAGCCCGGTGACGCAGCGGGGGAAGTTGGGTTAGGGTCAGGACCCATTAATTCACAACGCTCAGTTCGCCAGATTTTGTTCCAGACCAGGCATATGCCCGCCGGAATAGTGGTTCTATTTCAAGGGCATATAACGCAGGTTGGGACAAAATCCGGTGAACCCGAAGGGCATGGAGAAATACACGCTCTCAGTGGTTCGATTTTCTTGCCAAGGCAACCAGCCTTGTCTGCGAAAATCAAACCACTGATAACACGTATTTTTCCATGCTGAGCATTGTGAATTAATGGGTCCTGACCCTAATCGCTTGGTATTGGGCTTGTGCTATTCTGATTTAGAGGTATTCTAAGGTTGGAATGTATCAGGAGGGCTATGTGATGCCAGAACTGGTTCGGCTTTATATTCGTCAGGTGATCGTTGGCTTTGGCCTCTCGGCGCTGTTCGTTGCAGCGTTGCTATGGCTCAACGTTGCCAATCTCGGGGCGCTGATCCTCAACTCTGATATTGGCGTCGTCGCGGTGATCATGCTGTGGGTCTTCAACGGGATCGTGTTTGCCGGGGTGCAATTCGCCGTGGTGATCATGCGCATGGGCGATGACGGGCCAAGCGGTGGCAAACGCCAGCCGCGTATCACGGGGGAACGCGCCCGTGTCAAAGTTGCCGAAGAACGCAAACCTGAGGGGCTGCAGCGCCGCGGTTAACTTTGGCGAGGCGGTCGGTTGGGGCGACTGTTTAAGTCGCCCAGTGGCGTCAAATCAACGCATCCTGACCCTAGGCTTTAAACCCCGACATCCGGGCCGAGGCACAACATCGGCTCGTCATCCTGTTGCGCCTCATAGAGGACGGTGCTGGATGGGTCGTTCTCAAAAACCGCGCGCAAGCCTTTGCCTTCTTTGTAGAAAGACCAGCATTGCGGTTCTGGCGTGTCCTCGTAGACAAAGCAGATCTGGCTGGCTTCTTCGTACCAGAACCCATCCTTGCATTTGCCATCCAGAAAGGACCAGCGCACGCGGCGGTCGTCCAGGTATTCTTCGACACCGTAGGCCTGACCGGCCATGCCAAAGTAAAGCGTCTTGCCTTTGACATAGGCCTCGAATTCCGGGCCCGAGAGGGCTTCGGCGGCCAGGGCGGGTAGGGCGGTGGCGCTGATAAGGGCAGCAGACAGGGCGGAGGCGAGAATCTGTTTCATGAGGCATATGTGCCAGAAGCGGGGCGGCGCGCAAAGTCAGGCATACCGGAATGTGATCTTTGCGCGAGCTGCCGCGCATGGCGCGGTGTGGATTATGTTCAGGTGCGGGAGGACCGTGCCTGCCATTTCGCGGCGCGGTGGTCCATCAGCTTGCGCCAAACGGGGGGCACCAGCGCCAAAACCGCCATCACCGGCAGGGATTGCGGCAGGATCGGCATCTCGTCGCGGTTCAGTTCGAGCCCGGGATAGGGGCGGTTGGGATGGGCGTGGTGGTCGGAATGGCGCGGGGCGTTCAGCATCAGGCTGGATGAAAACCCGTGCGGGCTGTTCCAGCTGTGTTGCGGCCCGACTGGCTCCCATTTGCCCGGCGCAATCTCGGCCCGGCGCAGCCCGTAATGCTGGACGTAATCCGACAGCAAAAGCTGGATCTGCGCATAGCTGGCAAGGCCGAGCAGAGTCAGAACGCCCGCGAGCCCTCCGATAAGCCAAGCCAGCAGCAGCGACAGCGCCGCATAACCTGCGTAAAGGGCATAGGGATGCAGGCCCTTGCCTTTGCGGAACCGGGATTCGGCGCGAAACCCTTGCCGCAAGGCTCCGATCCAGGCGCGCCCGGCAAAGTGATAGAAATTCTGCCCCAGACGGGCGGAATTGGGGTCACGCTCGGTCGCGGCATGGATGTGATGCACGCGCACATGGGCCGAGGCGTGAAAGCCAAACAGGATCGAGCTGTAAACCGCCACGCCAAGACGATGCAGATGGCGCGAGGAGCGGTGGATCAGCTCATGGGCGTTGGAGTTGCTAACCTGACCCAGAAACAAGGAAAGCGCAAAGAAGATCAAAACCTTGTCGAGCGTTGCAAGCCCCGAAACCGCAATGGCCCAGACCCCGCCATAGAGCAGCGGGAAATGCACCAGACCCAAGATCAGCGACAGCCCGTCACCGGCGGGAAATTCCGCGTCGGGATGATCTGGGGTGGCCAGGGCCGTCAGCTTGTCCATGAAAAAGGTGAAGACTGTGATGTAGAGCAGCGCAACCGCGCTGAACACGCCGCCCACCCCCATGGCCAGGACCAGACAGAGCACCATGCCGAGGGTCACAGCGGTAAATCGCACCATCTTGGCCTCCTTTGCGGTCATGGGTTACGTACCTACGGAATACCCCTATCGGAACATCGCGTCACCTATCTGATCAAAACGCGTTTATTTCGCGGCGCAAGCCGGGGTGTTTCTGTCGCTTTTCACCTGCGGGCGCTGTGCAACTGGCGCTAGAGTGTGATCAAGAACAGGAGACACTGATGGCACTCGACGAGCGCAAAGGTATTTGGAAATCCGGTAAGGGCAAAGGGCGGCACACCCCGAAAGGGCGCCAGTTGGATGATTCCGCGCTGGCCGAGGTGCAGGCGCTGATCGGGGATCGCCCCTTGCGCCGTGATTTGCTGATCGAATTTCTGCATTTGATCCAGGATGAATATGGTCACCTGTCGGCGGCGCATCTGCGCGCGGTGGCAGAATTGCTGCGTGTAGGGCAGGCCGAGGTCTATGAGGTCGCGACCTTTTATGCCCATTTTGATGTGGTAAAAGAGGGCGACGTGCCTCCTCCTGCTTTGACCATCCGGGTCTGTGACAGCCTGTCTTGCGAATTGGCCGGGGCGGAACAGCTGCAAAAAGCACTGGAAGACGGGCTGGACCCGGCGGAGGTGCGCGTTGTGCGGGCCCCGTGTATGGGGCGTTGCGACACCGCGCCTGTGTTGGAGCTGGGGCACAATCATATCGACCACGCCACGCCCGAAAAGGTGCAGGCGGCTATAGCTGCGGGCGACACCCATGCGCATCTGCCCGATTACGAGACACTTGCCGCCTATCGCGACGCCGGTGGCTATGAGACGCTCATGAGCTTGCGAGAGAGCGGCGACTGGGAGGCGGTGCAGGAAAAGGTCAAAGAGGCAGGCCTGCGCGGTCTAGGCGGCGCGGGTTTCCCATCGGGCACCAAATGGGGCTTTGTGCGCGCCAATGAGGGCACCCGCTATCTGGCCGTGAATGGCGATGAGGGCGAGCCGGGCACGTTCAAGGACCGCTATTACCTTGAACGCACGCCGCATCTCTTCCTCGAAGGCATGCTGATCGCTGCCTGGGCGGTCGAGGCTGAAACCTGCTTTATCTATATGCGCGACGAATATCCGGCGGTGCTGGAGATTCTGCGCCGTGAGATTGCAGCCTTGGAAGAGGCGGGGATCGTCGCCAAAGGCTATATCGATCTGCGTCGCGGGGCCGGGGCCTATATCTGCGGCGAAGAAAGCGCGATGATCGAATCCATCGAGGGCAAGCGCGGTCTGCCCCGCCACCGCCCGCCATTCGTGGCGCAGGTGGGGGTCTTTGGCCGCCCGACCTTGGTTCACAATGTTGAAACGCTCTATTGGGTGGCCAAGATTTGCCGCGAAGGGCCGGAATGTCTGAATTCGGTGGAAAAGAACGGTCGCAAAGGCTTGCGCAGCTATTCCGTTTCCGGCCGGGTCAAAAATCCGGGTGTGCATCTGCTGCCTGCCGGATCGACGATCACCGATATTATCGAGGCCTGCGGCGGGATGCTTGATGGTCACGCCTTCAAAGCTTATCAGCCCGGTGGCCCATCCTCTGGCCTGCTGCCCGCCAGCCTGAGTGACGTGCCGCTCGACTTTGACACGCTTCAGCCGCATGGCACCTTTATCGGCTCGGCAGCGGTGGTCGTGTTGTCGGATCAGGACAGCGCCAAGGATGCTGCGTTGAACATGCTGCGTTTCTTTGAGGATGAAAGCTGTGGCCAATGCACGCCTTGCCGGGTCGGCTGTGAAAAGGCAGTCAAACTGATGCAGGCCGAAAGCTGGGATCAGGGCTTGCTCGAAGAGCTGTCCACTGCCATGGTAGATGCGTCCATTTGCGGCTTGGGGCAGGCAGCGCCGAACCCGATCCGCTTGACAATGAAGCATTTTCCAGACGAGGTCTGATGGCAGGGGTTGCCGCAAGTCCAGAAGTGATCAAGGCGTTGGCAGCAATTTCGGTTGCCAGCGCCTTTCTCTATCCATTGATCAAAAAGCTGTCCTGGCGTCGCAGTGTGGTGAAAACACTGGCGGTGGGGGCCTTGGCGCTATGGGCGGTTTTGCTGGGGCATTTCTGGTTGGCGGTTGCGCTGGCTTTGTCTGCCCTTGGTGATCTGGCTCTGTCGCGTGAGGGTGAGAAAGCCTTTCTCATCGGTATGATTGCCTTTGCCCTGGCCCATCTTGCTTACGTCTTTCTGTTTGTCTCCCAAGGCCTCGTGCCCTTTGGCGGATGGGAGACATTGGCGGTTCTGGTGATCCTGGGCATTGGGCTGTGGCTGGGGCCGCTTTACGCCGCCAATGCCGGGCTACTGGCGATTCCTGTCCTGGTCTATGTGGCGTTGATTGCGCTCATGGCGGTCACAGCGGTGATGCAGCAGGATTGGCCAGGGCGCTGGATAACCTTGGCCGGGGCGCTGATGTTCATGGCGTCAGATGCCATTCTTGGCCAAGAGCAATTCCTGAAACGCCATTGGCGGGGGCAGGGGATGGCGATTTGGGGGCTGTATTACGCGGCGCAGGTCGCTTTGTTCATTGGATTTACCCAAACGGCCTAACGATTTCTGTAAACCGCGCAGATACAGCCGCGCGCCTTGAGCCTCTTGCACAAATCCCAGGCCCCGTTGCGGCTGTCCCGCCCGAGACGCGCCATGAAATACCCGCCTTTCGGGCTGGCGCGGCTTTTCTGCCAGACCAGATCGGGTTTCTGCCCCTTGATCACCGCGCTACAGCGTTTCACCCGCTGGTTATACTGCGCAAGGGCGCGCTTTTTCGTCACGCCAAAAGCCATCTGGACCCCCCATTTTTTCAACTTGGGTTTTGGCGGCTCAATCGGCGGGTATTTCGACAATTTGCGTTTGCGTGCAAGTTCGTGACAGGCCTGTAGAAAGGGTTTGTCCTTTTGCAAGCGATAGTCATGGGTCTCGGGCGGATTATGCGCCCAGATCTCAGCCGGAAGGCCGGTGATGATCTTGACGTAATTCACGGTCTCTTTGGCCAGGCCACCCGTCCCCGCCATCAACCCATTTGCGCGGCGTTCCCCGCCATTATAGCCAATCGCCGCCAGCCCGTGATTGCCAAAGCGCTTGGTCATGTCTCCCAAATATTCTGCTGAATATTCAAGAGCCTGGGCCGGGTTATACGGGTCGCGCAGCCCGCGAAGCTTGGCCGTTGAGGGGATGAATTGCGCAATGCCGTGCGCATTGGCATGGCTCAGCGCATTGGGGTCAAAACGGCTTTCCTGCCAGATCAGCCGGGCAAAGAAACCGGGATCAAGCGCGCTATCCTTGGCAAAGGCTTCGATGGCCTGGCAGGTGTCATGCACAAAATGGCTGGGACGGATGCAATGCACATGGCCGAATGCCCCATCCGAACACATCGTTCCGGGTTCATCCGTATCGGCGCGTGCCCGGTCAGGCAGCGCGATGGCCAGCAGGAAAACAAGGAAAACAAAACGTAACATCATAAGATCACTAAAGAGAGTTTCGACCCTTGGGGTCAACTGAGACTTTTATTGCCTTTCAAGGCGTATTAGGTGGGGATGACAGATATGGAAAGGCAAGGCGATGTCCTTTTTCGGCAAGCTCAAGAACCGGTTGTTCAAATCTTCGTCCAAGCTGGATGAGGGGCTGGATGCGATTGTGCAGGATGGCGGCGAAGAGGCCGCCGCCGAGGTGGATGTGCAAGAGGCTGTCGCGGCGATTGAGGAAACGCGGGTTGAGGCTGCTGAGGTCGCGTCAGAACCTGCGCCAGAAGTCGCGCCCGAGCCGGAGGCTGTGCCAGAGCCCGCGAAAGAGCCGGTGACAGATCCCGCCCCTGCGCCAGTCGTCGCACCCGAACCTCAAGCTTCTGAGGCCGAAGAACCGGCAGAGGTCGAAGCTGAATTGGTGCGCTCCTCCGATCCTTTGGAGGATGTGGTGGCCGCATCCCCTGAAACTGAGAGCAAACCGGGCCTCTTGGGGCGCATCCTGGGACGCGGGGGCGAAGAAACCGAAACCCGCCGCGTGTTGGACGATGACATGCTCGAAAGCCTGGAAGAGCTGCTAATCCAGTCCGATATGGGTGTTGACACCGCGCTGCGGGTCTCGGCCAATATCGCCGAGGGCCGCATGGGCAAACGCCTGTCAGTCAGTGAAATCAAAGCCCTGCTGGCCGCCGAAGTCGCCCGGATCATGGAGCCTGTGGCCAAACCGCTGCCTTTATACCCAACCAAGCCGCAGGTTGTGCTGGTGGTTGGGGTCAATGGCTCTGGCAAGACCACGACCATCGGCAAACTGGCCTCGCAATTCCGCGCGGCGGGCAAAAAGGTGGTGATCGCGGCGGGCGACACCTTTCGCGCCGCAGCGGTGGAACAGCTTCAGGTCTGGGGGGATCGCGCCGGTGTGCCGGTTCTGACCGCGCCCGAAGGCTCGGACCCCGCCAGCCTGGCTTTTGATGCGCTGAGCAAAGCGCAGGAGGATGGGGCGGACCTGTTGATGATCGACACAGCAGGCCGATTGCAAAACCGTCAGGACCTGATGGAGGAGCTGGCCAAGATCGTCCGCGTGATCCGCAAGAAAGACCCCGAGGCACCGCATAATACCCTGCTCGTGCTGGATGCGACCACCGGGCAGAACGCAGTCACTCAGGTGGATGTGTTCCGCAAGATCTCGGACGTGTCGGGTCTGGTGATGACCAAACTCGACGGCACCGCCCGTGGCGGGGTGCTGGTGTCGCTGGCCGACAAATTTGGCCTACCGATCCACGCCATTGGTGTTGGCGAACAAATCGACGACCTCGCCCCGTTTGATCCCGAAGAATTTGCCGCTGCCCTGACAGGGTTGGAGCAATCCTGATCGTCTTCTCTGGGCCACAAATATCCCGGGGAGAGTCGCGGAACGCGACGGGGGGCTGGCCCCCTATTGAGGCCTTAAAATGAGCGAATGGCTGATTTCTTTGGAAGGCACCGAGGCCGGGCACCAAATGGCTCTGGCGCTGGCCTTGTTGGCGGCCTTTTTGCATGCCTGTTTCGGCGCGCTGCAAAAGGGGCGGTATGACCCGTTTCTGATGCGCGGGGCGATTGACGTCAATTACGGTCTCATCGCCTTGCCCTTTGCGCTATTTGTGGTGCCCTGGCCGGAACCGCATATGTGGCCGATCTTTGCCGGGGCGTTTGTCATTCACACGACTTATAAGCTCTTGCAAAGTCAGGCCTATTCCAAAGGGGCCTTTACGGTAGTCTATCCGGTGGTGCGCGGTATGGGGCCTCTCTTTACCGTGGTGGGGGCCTCGATCGTCTTTGGCGAAGTGTTCGGCATCGTTCAATGGCTGGGCGTTGGTATTCTTCTGGCCGGGATTTTTGGGCTGGCGGTCTATAACTACATGTTCCTTGAGACCGAGCGTGAAACGTTGCTTGCCGCTTTGGGGCTGGCGGTTCTGACCGGGCTGTTAGTGGCGCTTTACACCACCTATGACGCCTATGGCATTCGCGCCACGGCGGACCCGTTCACCTTTCTGGCCTGGTTCTTTTTCATCGACGGGATCGCCATGCCGCCGCTGGCGTTTCGGCGTTGGCTGCGCATGCCCGAGCGTCCGGATCTGCGCCCTTTGCTGATGCGCGGGTTCTGGGGGGCGATGATCGCGTTTTTCAGCTTTGGCTCGATCATGCTGGCGACACGGTTGGACAAGGTGGGCGAGGCAGCGGTCTTGCGCGAGACCTCGACCGTGTTTGCTGCCGTGATCGGCTGGGTCTTTCTGCGTGAAACCGTGGGGCCGCGCCGCATTGCGCTGATGAGTTTGATCGCTTTGGGGGCGGTGGTTGTTGAGCTTGGCGGCTAAAGCCCCTATCTGAGGATCAAAGGAGCGCCCCATATGAGTCAGAAATCCAATGCCACCCTCAAAGCTGTTCTGGAATACGGGCCGCTGGTGGCGTTTTTTGTCGCTTATCTCAAGCTCAAGGATGAGGTGTTTACCTTTGCGGGCACTGAGTATCAGGGCTTTATCGTGGTGACGGCCGGGTTTATCCCCCTGTTTCTGATCGCGACAGGCTTGCTGTGGAAACTGACCGGGCATCTGAGCCGCATGCAGGTGGTGACGGCGGTGCTGATCGTGGTGTTTGGCGGGCTCAGCGTCTGGTTCAATGATGAGCGGTTCTTCAAGATGAAACCGACGCTGATCTATCTGCTCTTTGGTGGCGCGCTGGGGCTCGGGCTGTTGCGCGGCCAATCCTATCTCAAAGTCGTCATGGAGGGGTTGATGCCCTTGCAACATGAGGGCTGGATGATGTTGACGCGCCGCGTCACCGGATTGTTTCTAGGGCTGGCCGTGCTGAACGAAGTGATTTGGCGGCTGATGGAGACCGAGACCTGGGTCTATTTCAAGACCTTTGGCCTGCCGGCGGCGATCTTTATCTTCTTCATGTTCCAGACCGGTATTTTCAAAAAATACGCGCTGGATGAAGAATCTGTTGCCTCAGAGCAAAAGCCGGAGTAATGCGCCGGATGTGACCGTTTTTGACGGGCACGCCCACCCGCCCACCCCGCACCCGCCAAAACCGGACTCATCCGGCGCGGTCGATCTTTGAAGAGATGGATCAGCCCATGGGACTATGTCTGCCTTTGCGCCTGATGACAGGCGTTGAGCCTGTCAGTGAACGCCTTTGGGGCGATTGCCGGGGCCGTGCCGGGATCTGCCAGAGGATCTGTGATCATGGGACAATATGAAACGCTTGCCGCCTCGCCGCAGCTTTGGTTGCAGGGCGAGCGTCCGGATGAACCTTTGTTCTTTTTCAGCCCCGATCAATTGCGGGCCACGGCGCAGGATTACCTGTCGGGCTTTCCGGGTGAGGTGACCTATGCGGTCAAGGCCAATCCCCATCCTGATGTGCTGGCGATTCTGGTCGATCAGGGGGTTGAAGCATTTGATGTGGCTTCGCCCGAGGAAATGATGCGGGTGCGTCAGGTCTTGCCCACGGCGCGGCTGCATTACCACAACCCGATCCGGTCACGCGATGAGATTGATCTGGCGCGGCTTTACGGCATCACCAGCTGGTCTGTGGATCGCATGAGCGAGCTGGACAAGCTGGGCGATATTGCCGGGGCTGAGATTGCCGTGCGGTTCAAGCTGCCAGTGCAGGGGGCGGCCTATGATTTTGGTTCCAAATTCGGTGCTGAACCAGCGGCAGCGATTGAGATGTTGCGCGCGGTCAAGGCGCGCGGCGGCGTCGCCTCAATCACTTTTCACCCGGGGACGCAGTGCCACCAGCCCGAGGCCTGGGTGCAATATATCCAAGTGGCAGCGGATATGGCCAAGGCGGCTGAGGTCGATCTTTATCGCTTGAATGTCGGTGGCGGGTTTCCGGCGCATCGCTGCGGGTTGCTGCCCGATCTGGGGCGGATCTTTGCGGCGATTGACCAGGCGGTGGACCGTGCCTTTGGCGCGGCGCGCCCAAAACTGGTGTGCGAGCCGGGCCGGGGCATGGTTGCCGAAAGCTTTACTCTGGCCCTGCGGGTGAAATCGGTCAGCGATGAGGCGGTTTTCCTGAATGACGGGATTTATGGCGGTCTTAGCGAATGGCGCGATTTGGGCACGGGCGAACGGGTTGAGCTGATGGCGGATCTGCGCCCGCAGCCGCCGCTGGGCTTTCGTGAACGTGTGGTTTTTGGCCCGACCTGCGACAGCGTTGATCGCCTGCCGACGCCGATGAAATTGCCCGATGGAATAGAAGAGGGGGATTACCTGCTGTTTCCCGGCATCGGGGCCTATTCCTATGCACAAACCACGCGCTTTAACGGTTACGGGGCCTGCAAGATCATCACTTTGAGCAGCCGTCCGTAATCGTTCTCTGGACAGTCGCGCCGTTCGCACTAAAGTCGCCATTGAGGGACACGCGAATAACCAGCATTCCATGTGGCGGCCTGAAATCTTGGATTTCGCCGCCCAATCCTATGTCGAATGTCTGGGTAAAACCGCGGTCGCGTTGAGCGAGCAAGAAGCGAGGGGCCATCATGGAACGTTTCGGAAAAAGCCAGCCTGTCAAACGGGTTGAGGATATGCGCCTGTTGAGCGGTCATGGGCGCTATGTGGATGATATTGCGCCTGAGGGTGCGCTGCATGCCTTTGTTTTTCGTGCGCCTGTGGCCCATGCGCAGATCCTGTCGCTGGATGTGGAAGAGGCACGCGCCGCTGAGGGCGTGCATGCGGTGATCACGGCGCAGGACTTGGCTGAGGCCGGGCTGGACACCGAGATGACTTATACCTCTGCGCCCAATCGCGACGGGTCAAAAGCCCCGCGCCCCAAACGCCCGATCTTGGCTGAAGACCGGGTGCGTTTCGTCGGCGAGGCGCTGGCAATGGTGGTGGCGGAGAGCCTGGAACAGGCCAAGGATGCTGCCGAGCTGATCCTGTTTGATTATGATGAATTGCCGGTGCATGTGGAGCCGCTGCCCGGTGGCCCCGCCGTGCATGAGGAATGCCCCGATAACCGTGCCTTTGACTATGGGCTGGGTGACGAAGAGGCGACGGCCAAGGCGCTGGAAAACGCGGCCAAGGTTGTTCGCCTTGAGGTCAGCGACAACCGGATCATCGTGAATTCGCTCGAGCCACGGGGGTGTTTTGCCGAAATCCAGGATGGGCGGTTGCACCTTGCCTTTGGCGGGCAAGGGGTCTGGGGCATGAAGGACGAATTGGCCCGGGTGCTGAAGCGAGACAAGGATAGCATCCGCGTGACCAATCCCGATGTGGGCGGCGGTTTTGGGATGAAGGCCTTTGCCTATCCGGAATATTTTGTCGCTGCCTTTGCCGCTGACAAGCTGCAACGCCCGGTGCGCTGGATGTCGGACCGCACCGAGGCGATGCTGACAGATAATGCAGGCCGCGATCTGGTCAGCATGGCCGAGCTTGGCTTTGATAAGAATAACCGCATCACCGCTTACCGGTTGCACTCGTTCTCTAATCTTGGCGCGTATAATTCGATGTTTGCCCAGATGATCCAGTCGCATCTATTTGCGCGGGTCTTTACCGGGGTTTACGATATTCCCACCGCCTATATGCGCTGCGAAGGGATCTATACCAATACCACGCAGGTGGATGCCTATCGCGGGGCCGGGCGACCCGAGGCGATTTACCTGCTGGAACGCATGATGGATCGCGCGTCGCGGGATTTGGGGGTTGATCCGCTGGAGCTTCGCCGCATCAATTTCATCAAGCCCGAGCAGTTTCCCTATGAAACCAAGGCGCAGGAAACCTATGATGTCGGGGATTTTGGCCGTGTGCTGGATCGCGCCGAGCAAGAGGCGGATCTGGCGGGATATGCCGCGCGGCGAGCCGCGTCTGAAGCGGCGGGCAAGCTGCGCGGGCAGGGCTTGTGTTACTATATCGAAAGCATTCTGGGCGCGCCCAATGAGGATGTGAAGGTCGAGTTCACTGATGAAGGCGGCGCAATCATCTATGTCGGAACTCAATCAAACGGGCAGGGGCATGAGACAGTTTTCATGCAGTTCCTGTCGGATCAGACCGGCATTCCGACCGAACACATCCAGGTTGTTCAGGGCGATTCCGATCGCATCGCTCAGGGGGGCGGGACGGGCGGCTCTCGGTCTGTGACGGTGCAGGCCAATGTGACCCTGAAGGCGGTTGATAACATGATCACCGGGTTCGGGGCGTTTCTGGCGGAACAGGCCGGGGCAGATGCCGCGGATGTGAGCTTTGATGACGAACGGTTCCGGGTTTCGGGCTCAAACGTCTCACCAACCATGCTGGAGGTCGCGCAACTGGCCCGCGAGGCAGGGCGCACCGATCTGTTGGTCTGGGAGGCCTCGGAAACCTTGCCCGGGCGCAGTTTCCCGAATGGGGCGCATATTTGCGAGGTTGAAATCGACCCCGAAACTGGTGAAACTTGTGTGGAAAAATATACGGTTGTTGACGATTTTGGTAACCTCATCAACCCTATGCTGGCCGAAGGGCAAGTGCATGGCGGCGTGGCCCAGGGGCTGGGGCAGGCCCTGAGTGAACGGGTGGTTCATGACGACGAGGGGCAACTGCTCACGGCGACGTTTATGGACTATGCGATGCCACGCGCCGATAATTTGCCCATGATCCGCTTTGCGACCGAGGCGGTGCCATCCACAACCAACCCGATGGGGATGAAAGGCTGTGGAGAGGCAGGCACTGTGGGTGCCATGGCAGCGGTTGCCAATGCGGTTCAGGATGCGCTTTGGGCGCGTGGGATCAAACAGGCGGATATGCCATTCACGCCGATGCGGGTCTGGCAGATGTTGAAGGATGCAGAACGACAAGGTGACGGATAGGTTTTTTGGGTGGATCCGACGGCGCTTTGCCTCGGACCATTCGGCGCTGACCCCAAGGCGGGGTCCGCGCGACCATGTCATCATCTTGGACGGTACCGCCTCGACGTTAAAACGCGGTCAGGAAACCAATGCCGGGCTGACCTTTCGCTTGCTTAAGGCGCATGGCCAGGCCTCGCTCTACTATGAGGCGGGGATACAATGGCGCGATTGGAAGAATACCCATGAGGTGGTGCTGGGGCGCGGCATCAACCGTCAGATCTGTCGCACCTATGGCTATCTCGCCTCGCGCTACAGGCCGGGGGACCGGATCTTTCTGTTGGGGTTTTCGCGCGGGGCCTATGCGGTGCGCTCATTGGCCGGGGTGCTGGATCAGGTCGGGTTGCTCAAGGCTGAACATGCGACCGAACGCAACATCCGCCAGATCTATCGCCTTTATCGCTACGCGCCAGACGGTGACACCGCGCGGGCCTTTGCCGGGCTTTATTGCCATGACAGCGCCCCGATTGAGGTGGTTGGCGTCTGGGATACGGTCAAAGCGCTGGGTTTGCGCCTGCCCTTGATCTGGCGGTTCATGGTGCAGAACCACGAATTCCACAATCACGAGCTGGGTGATTCGATTCGCCATGGCTTTCACGCCTTGGCCTATCACGAGACCCGACAGGCCTTTGCTCCGGTGCTTTGGGCCTGCCGGCCCGGGTTTGCCGGTCAAGTGGAACAGGTGTGGTTTCGGGGCACGCATGGCGATGTCGGCGGGATGATCGGATCGCGGGGAGATAGCCGCCCGCTTGCCAATATCCCCTTGGTTTGGATGATAGAAAAGCTGGAGAGCTGTGGGTTGGACCTGCCAGGTAACTGGCGAGAAGGGTTTCCATGCAATCCCAATGCCCCCTCGGTCGGGACATGGCAGGGCTTTGGCAAATTGTTCCTGCTGCGGCGCAGGCGGCGGGTTGGTCAGGACCCGTCTGAAAGCCTGCATGGCAGTCTGGAAAAGCGGCTTGATAAGGTTGGCGGAGTGGCGCGAAACGCAAAAGCAAGATTTTTTTTCACGAAAGGTTGATAGGGGTTGGAACTGTGACATTATCGCCTATCTCTACTGCAGGACGCAGGGCCGGAACCCCTGCGAACCTTTCACTGTCCCTCGTTCCGTAACTGGCGCCCGGCCGTGACCCGGGCGCCTTTTCTTTTGGGAATTTGCGGATAGGGTGGGCGCATGAGCTATACTGATACTTTTCTCAAAGATGTGCTGGGTCGGACCAAGGTGATCGCCGTTATCGGCGTGTCAATGAACCCGGTGCGTCCAAGCTATTATGTGGCGCGGTATCTAGGGCTGAAAGGGTTCACAGTCATCCCGGTAAATCCGCGACATGCGGGTGAACGCCTGTTCGGACAAGAGGTGCGGGGCAGCTTGGCAGACTGTCCGAGCACTGTGGATATGGTGGATATTTTCCGCCGCAGCGAATATGTGCCACCAATTGTTGAGGAAGCCTTGGAGGTCTTTCCCAAACTCAAAACGATCTGGATGCAAATCGGCGTCGAACACGCGGAGGCCGCGAAACTGGCCGAGGCGCGTGGCGTGGATGTGGTGATGAACCGCTGCCCCAAGATCGAGTATCAGCGCCTGTATGGCGAGCTGCGCATGGGCGGCTTTGCAACCGGTGTGATCTCGTCAAAACTCTAAAGGATGGGGGCGCCGCTCTTTGCAAAGCAAAGTCGCCCCGCCCACCATCCCGTGACGCACGCTTGTGTTTCTCTGGGCCCAAAATTTCCCGGGGTGAATTGGTCGTTTGCGACCAAGAGGGGCAGCGCCCCTCACCCCGCACGCGCAAGGGGCGTTTACGCCCCTTAACGACTGGCTTTTTCGGCAATACCTGACAGGCCCTGACGGCGCGCCAACTCGGTCAGCACATCATCCAGAGCAACATCGCGCGCGGCCAGCATGACCAACATATGATAAAGCACATCTGCCGCTTCATAGGTGAGGTTCTCGCGGTCATTCTTGGCCGCGGCGATGATGGCCTCAATCGCCTCTTCGCCAAATTTCTCGGCGCATTTCTCCGGCCCTTTGGCCAGCAGTTTCGCTGTCCAGCTGCTTTCGGGATCAGCAGATTTGCGGGCGGTGATTGTGGTTTCGAGTTCGTGCAGGACAGACATCAGAGCCTCACCGGAATGCCGGCATCGGCCATATGCTGTTTGGCCTCACCGATTGTATAAGTGCCAAAATGAAAGATCGACGCCGCCAATACGGCGCTGGCCCCACCCTTGGTGACGCCTTCGACCAGGTGATCCAGCGTGCCGACGCCGCCCGAGGCGATGACAGGCACGTCAACCGCGTCCGAGATCGCTTTGGTCAGGGGTAGGTTGAACCCGGCCTTGGTGCCATCGCGATCCATGGAGGTCAGTAGGATCTCTCCGCAGCCCTTGGCGGCTACGGTTTTGGCGAACTCCACCGCGTCAATCCCGGTGGATTTGCGCCCGCCATGGGTAAAGATCTCCCAGCGTCCCGGCTCAACCGTTTTCGCGTCAATCGCCACAACGATGCATTGGCTGCCAAAGCGATCTGCAGCATCGGCCACCACATCCGGGTTGGCCACGGCGGCAGAGTTAAAGCTTACCTTATCCGCGCCGGCCAAGAGCAGCGCGCGCACATCCTCAGAGGTGCGCACACCACCGCCAACGGTCAGCGGGATAAAGCATTGTTCGGCTGTTCGCGTCACCACATCAAACATGGTGCCGCGATTTTCATGGGTGGCGTGAATGTCGAGAAAACAGATCTCATCTGCACCAGCGGCGTCATAGGCGCGGGCGGCGTCGACGGGATCTCCGGCATCGACAAGATCGACAAAATTCACACCTTTGACCACGCGCCCATCGGCCACGTCGAGACAAGGAATGATGCGGGTTTTGAGCATAGGCGCGCTCCTGCAAAGGGCTACAGGCTAGGGTTACTGCGCTTCTAAGCTGTCGCCGCCCGATTGACCAGTGTTGGAATGCCGTGCCACGCGGACAAGGGCATTGCGCGCGATCAGGATGTGAAAGGGCAGGATGGTCGCCAGATAGATGCGCCCACCAATGTTATGGGGGCTGACCCAGGTCGCGAGGTAAACATATCCATCCTGCTGGATGGTCGAGACGCAGAAATTCAGGTGTTTGTCATCGAAGCCGGCGATCAGCTCGTCAGGGGTTTCCGAGATGACCGGGAAGAAACCGACACTGTCCACGCCCTCTGGACCGGATTGTTTCAACCCAAACGGCGTGGTCACCAGCCCGCGCAGCTTGACAAGAAGTTGTGCCCAGATGGGAAAATTGGTGATGATCTCCGCCGCCGCGCGCGGGGCCATGGGCGAGGCGATGCGGTAGCAATCGAGGAAATCTCCCGCGCGGCGCATCTGGTGCAATGCGCTGAGGGCGGGCAGTGGGGCGGAGGAAGTTTGAAGCAACATAGGCTTTCCTTTGTCGAACGCGAACAACGCGCTATCAAGGGAAAGCTATGTCTTTTGGTCACGTTTGAAAGCGCGGCAAACGGTCCCGCCAAAGCCTGTCAGGCTTTCAACAGCTCCAACGCCTCTTTCAGGTCAATCGCCCCATCATAAAGCGCGCGGCCTGAGATCGCGCCGTTCAGCGGTGCTCCGCAGCTGTTGAGGGCTTTGAGATCCTCCAAAGAGGAAACCCCCCCCGAGGCAATCACCGGGATGCTGACCGCATTGGCCAGGGCTGCGGTGCTTTCGACATTGGGTCCTTGCATCGCGCCGTCTCGGTTGATGTCGGTATAGATGATCGCCGCCACACCTGCATCTTCAAAGCTTTTCGCCAGATCAGTGGTTTCGACATCGGTCACTTCGGCCCAGCCTTTGGTGGCGACTTTGCCGTCTTTGGCGTCGATCCCAACCGCGACCTTGCCCGGGAAGGCGCGGGCGGCTTCACGCACCAGATCGGGGTTTTCCACGGCCACGGTGCCCAGGATCACGCGCGCCAGACCTTTTGACAGCCACATCTCGATGGTGGCCATGTCGCGGATGCCGCCGCCCAGTTGCGCGGGGGTTTTGGTCTGGCTCAGGATCGCCTCGACCGCCGCCGCGTTCACGGGTTCACCGGCAAAGGCCCCGTTCAGGTCGACCAGGTGCAGCCATTCGCAGCCCGCTGCCACAAACTCCATCGCCTGCGCGGCGGGATCGTCATTGAACACGGTGGCCTTGTCCATATCTCCGCGCAAAAGGCGCACGGCCTTGCCGTCTTTGAGGTCGATTGCCGGGTAAAGGATCATGGCGCAAGCTCCGTTTATCAGTTGCCCATGCCCTTAGTCTGACGCCACGAAACATGCAAGCGGACCCAAGGGAAGGCTTGATCGAAAGGTGACCTGCACGTCAAGCTGAGGCAGATCTCATAGGGAGGAGAGCGAGACATGAAGAAACTGGCTTTGGCAGCGGCGCTGACCTTGATCGCGGGTACAGCGGCGGCAGACCCGGCTGAGGGTGTTTGGAAGACGCAACCAGATGATGGGGCCTATGCCCATGTGAAACTGTCCAAGTGCGGCAACAATATTTGCGGCACGATTGTGCGGACCTTTAACGGGTCAGGCGAATATGACTCGGATAACAAGGGCAAGCAGCTGGTGCGCAACATGAAACCGATGGGTGGCGGGGCCTATGAGGGTAAGGTTTGGCGCCCATCCAACAACAAGATCTATCTCGGTAAAATGCAGCTGAGCGGCAATAGTCTCAAGCTCAAGGGCTGCGTCGCAGGCGGGCTGCTGTGCTCCAGTCAAACCTGGAAGCGCGTTAAGTAACGCTTAATTTTGTGATGCGAATTAAGGCCGCTCCAAATGGGCGGCCTTATCCGTTAAGGTTTCCAGCGCAAAAAATTGGCAATCATGCGCAACCCGGCATCGGCGCTTTTCTCCGGGTGGAATTGCAACCCGATGCGGTTGTCACGTGCCACAATTGCGGTCACGTCCGCGCCGTAATCCACATGCGCGATACGCTGGCTCGGGTCGTCCATCTGCATTTGGTAGGAATGCACGAAATAGGCGTGATCGCCGGATTTGAGGCCGTCAAGCACCGGGTGCGCCTGTTCGATCACCAGATCGTTCCAGCCCATATGCGGCACCTTGAACGTGGGATCAGCGGGGGTGATGCGGTGGATTTCACCGTCAATCCAGCCCAGACCATCGGTTTCCTGATACTCATGGCCCTTGCGCGCCATCAGCTGCATCCCAACGCAAATCCCCAGGAAAGGGCGGCCTTTGCTCTCGACCGCTTCGACCATGGCGTCAAAACAACCCGAGGCGCGCAGGGCCGAGGCACAGGCCGGAAACGCCCCATCGCCGGGCAGCACCAGATGGTCAGCCTTGGCCACAACCTCGGGGTCGTCGGTGATCACGACATCGGTATTGCCCACCTCTTGCGCCATGCGCTGAAAGGCCTTTTCTGCCGAATGCAGGTTGCCGCTTTCATAATCGATGATCGCTGTCAGCATGGCTGCGCCTTTCCCATTTGTTCGGGTTTCGATTGCCGCGAAGCGGGGGCGGGGTCAAGCCCCTGTTTGACCCGGTTGGTGCACTGTGAGCTGATCCAAAAGCGCCATGACAGGGTCAAAGATCGGGCCGAGGGGCGCGTCAGGATTGCTGCCGCCGAAACGCCCCGCCAGCAAAAGCGTGCCATAGCCGTGGATCAGTGACCACACTTGCGTTTCGACAAGGATCGGGTCGGCATCGGGGGCGACAAACGGGGTGCAGGTGTCGCGTAAAACATCATATCCAAGCGCGGAATCCGGGACCACGGGAGAGGTCACCATGTCATATATCACTTTGATATTAAACATAAGTTCGAACAGCGCGGGAAAATCTGTGGCGAAATAAATATAGCCCCGACAAATGGCTTTGATCCGTTCATGAGGATCGGGGCCAACATTGCCGCGCGCATCCAGCATGTAATTGCGAAAGATGCGAAACCCTTCCTCGGCAATGGCGGCGCGTAGCCCGTCCACGCCGTCGAAATGATGCGCCGGCGCGGCATGGGACACCCCGGCGCGAGCGGCGCAACGGCGCAAGGTCAGCTTGTCCAGCCCATCCTCGATCAGAATCGCCACACCGGCCTCGATCAGGGCAGGGCGGAGGTTCCCGTGGTGGTGGGACGGTTTGGTGAGAGGGGCGCGGCTGAGATCAGACATTTGTGAAGACCGTATCAGTCCCCTTGACAGCGTCAAGTTGCTTTCTATTTTGACAGTGGAAAATTTACACTGTCAAATTCAATGGGAGCCAATGGCATGACCCTGATATCTAGACTACCAACTTACCTTTTATGGGGGCTGTCCCTGCTGGTTGCTTTGGTCTCATGGCGTTTTCTGGCGCTTGGGGTGGCTCAAGCAATGCCGCATATGTTGCATCAGTTGAATGGACCAAAAATGGCCTTCTACGCGCATATCTTCTTTGGCCCGGTTGCGCTGGCGGTGCTGCCCTTTCAATTGTCGGAACGGCTGCGTCAAAAGCGGCTGGGCCTGCATCGCTGGTTGGGGCGCGTTTATGCCGTGTCGATCCTGATTTCGGGGGTAGCGGGTCTGATTATTGCGCCGGGATCAAATACCGGGGCTGTTGCGGCGACCGGCTTCTTTACCCTGTCGATCATTTGGTTGCTGACAACGGGATTGGCGGTTTGGCATGCCATGAACCAACGCGTGGCCGATCATCGCCGTTGGATCATCCGCTCGGCCGCGTTGACCTTTGCAGCCGTCACCCTGCGGCTTCAACTGCCGATTGGTATGGGGCTATGGGGAGTCGAAATAGCTTACCCGGCGATTGCCTGGCTGTGCTGGGTGCCCAACCTTCTGGTGGCCGAATGGTATTTGCGGCGCAAAAACTGGGCCTGACACTAAGCTTGGTCAGGACAAAGAAAAAGGGGGCCGTGGCCCCCTTTGTTACAGCATCCCCTTGGTGGACGGGATCGCATCAGCCTTGCGCGGGTCCGGTTCAACCGCCTCGCGCAACGCCCGCGCCACGGATTTGAACGCGGCCTCGGCGATGTGGTGGCTGTTGATGCCGTGCAGTGCATCCACATGCAGGGTAATGCCGCCATGGGTGCTGAGCGCCTGAAAGAATTCGCGCACCAGTTCGGTGTCAAATGTGCCGATCTTTTGCGTCGGCAAATCCACATTCCACACCAGATAGGGGCGGCCCGACAGGTCAAGCGCGCTGCGCACCAAGGCGTCATCCATGGCCAAAAGGCAATCGCCATAGCGGCGGATTCCGCGTTTATCGCCAAGCGCTTGGACCATGGCCTGGCCAATGGCGATGCCTACATCTTCGACCGTGTGGTGATCATCAATATGCAGGTCGCCTTCGCAACGTACGGTCATGTCGATCAGAGAATGGCGCGACAATTGATCCAGCATATGATCAAAGAAGCCCACGCCGGTCTGGTTGTCATAGCTGCCGCTGCCATCGAGGTTCAGTTCGACGGAAATCGCAGTTTCGGCGGTTTTGCGGCTGATCGTGGCCGTGCGCATGGGCGGTTCCTTTTGCTGGTTGCGCGTCCTTATAGGGGCGCGCGCCATAATGGCAAAGGCCTGTCAGCGCGAAATTCCGGACCCGTGGCGCTTGGGCCAGACCAGAAACGGCAGCGGGCAATGCGATGGCCAGATGCGTTTTTCGTGACTTTGAAAGAGAGACTGATGGAGCGGGCGAGGCGATTCGAACGCCCGACCCTAACCTTGGCAAGGTTATGCTCTACCCCTGAGCTACGCCCGCATACCATCATGTAAATCCAGACCGGTTGGCCTGTCCAGACTGGGTGGTCTGGCCGTTTTGGAGCGGGCGAGGCGATTCGAACGCCCGACCCTAACCTTGGCAAGGTTATGCTCTACCCCTGAGCTACGCCCGCACTCCGTAAACGGTGGACGCGGTTTAGTCTGACCTGAGATAGGGTGCAAGAGGAAAATTGCGCCAAGTCATGAGTTTTTTTCGGCGCGGTCCTGACGCGCATGATGAGGCAATGCGCGTCAGGTGGAACAACAAGCGATCAAAGCTTATTCGGCGGCGATTTCCGCCATATTCAGAAGGGGATCGGGCGTCAGGCCGATGCGCATGGCCATGGCCGCCAGATGGGCACGATTGCGTGCACCGGTCTTGTGCTGAACGGCCGCAAGGCGTTGGCGCACGGCAGAAAAGGAGATTCCCAGCTGGTGGGCAATCTGTTTGTCCAGCAGGCCCTGACCGACCAGAGAGACCAGTTCGGTCTGCTTTTCGGTCAACTGGTTGCGAATGACAAATTCCTGTTTGTAGAGCGCGCGGTAGCGGGCATGGCTGGCCATAGCCGCAAGGTGCAGCCCGCAACCAAACCGCTCCAGTGAGGAACTGAAAGCGAGGGCCGGGGCACGGCTGCCCAGCAGCACAACGGCGCGTTCATTGGCGTCGCCTGAGACAAGAGGAATGGCCAGACAGACAGGCATGCCGATCTTGTCGAGAATGGTCTGGCGCAGGCGTTGTTCTGCCATGTCTCCATTTTGATCAGCACTGTGCAGCAGGCGCGGCTCGAGCGAGGCGCAACCGTTTTGCGGGCAGAGCATGTCGCGGATCACCGGCAGATCGGGCAGATGCTCGGCCATGCCTTCTGAGTCGCAACAATGAATATGCCAGCTACAAGTGCCATCTTGCGCATCGTCAAAAGAACTGCTGGCTTGGATATAGGCCGCCGCTGGAAATCCCAGCGCCGCACCAAGTGATTTGAAGGCTTTCCACACGTCCTCTGAGCTCTCGATCGAGCCCAGTTGCTGCAGAAAGCTGAAAAGCGGGGCCGGAAGGCTGGCCTCGGGGCCGCGAAATTGTATGAGCTTTGAATGTTCCATGACCTCACTATAAAAGCGCGGCTTTGGTACGATCAGTCAGGTATTCCTGTAAGGAACGACAGGTCGGGTCAGGTATACCTTACGTTCCGCTGCGTTTTTAGGCAGTTTTGAGCTGAAGCAGGTCCCAGCGATTGCCAAAATCGTCGGTAAAGACGGCGACCTTGCCATAAGATTCGCTGCGCGGTTCTTCGGCAAATGTAACGCCGGCCGCCTGCATGCGGGCAAAATCAGCGTCGAAACTATCGGTATGCAGAAACAGCCAGACCCGCCCGCCACCTTGCTGGCCGATAACATCGCGCTGCTCACCTTTGGCCTCGGCCAGGAGGAAAGCAGTTTGCGCGCCTTGCGGTGCGACCCTGACCCAGCGTTTGCCGCCGCCTATATCGGTGTCTTCGAGCAGGTCGAAGCCTAGCTTTTGGGTAAAATACGCGATCCCGGTGTCATAATCAGGCACCAGAAGCGCGACCAAGGCGAGATGCTGCGCCATGTCCGTTCCTATTTTTCCGGGTTGAACCGCCATTCTGGCGGCAAAGGGTTGTCGATCAACAGAGCGCGGTATTTCGCGGCACGCTCGGGGTTCATGTCTTTGATCAGAACCCGCGTGGTGTAATAGCCGTAAAACCGCCCATCCACCGCTTGCACCGCCCAATCGGCGATTTGCGCATGGAAGAAATCGACCGTATCCCCCATGCGTCTGCCGGGCATATAGGTGGGGTGGTTGGCCAGGCGGGCCTTAAAGGTCTGGCCGTCGCGGCGGATCTTGTCGACCCAGACCATTTCAACCCCAACCTCATGATCGACGGGCAAGGCGACCTTGAAGGCCAGCGAGGGGCTGAACCAGCCATTGCGCTTTTCCATCGCGCCGATGGCGTATTCCAGCGTTGCGCGGGCCTCAGACCAAGCGCGGGCGATTTGCCAATCCGAAGAGATGACTTTCTTGGGGGCCTCAGCCACGGCAGGGCTGCCACCGAGCATGGCGCAGACGAGCGCGAATTTGATCGGCGAAAGGAAAAGGCGGAGCGGCACTGAAAGAGCTTTCCAAGAAAAGGTGTGTTGGCTTCACGATATGGGCTGATGCGTTCTGGTGCAATGGGGGAAGGGGGCGCTGCCCCGTCTCAAGCAAGCTTGAGACTCCCCGGGATGCTTTTTGGCCCAAAGAAGCGCAGGGTTGTTTGCCTGGGAGCGATGTGATTGATCTTGGGGGCTAGCGTTGCAGGCTGGCCATAAGACCCGCCGCGCCCAGCATCATGCCACCGCTGATCTTGTTGATCCACGCGCCGAGGCCGGATTGGCTGAGCTTGCTGCCGCCTTGGTCGGCGACCCAGCCATAGGCGAGGATGATGGCGAAATCGATCAGGGCGCAGGTGAGGGCCAGCAGTGCGAATTGCGGCGCTAGCGGCAGATCGGGCGACAGGAATTGCGGGAACAACGCCCCGTAGAACAGGATGGCCTTGGGGCTGGTGCCTGCGACGATGAAGCCTTGGCGGTAATGCCAGTGCCAGGGGCGCGGGGCGGCCTGGGCCTGGGCACCAACTCCAAAGGCGGCTTTGGAGCGCAAAAGTTTGATCCCGAGCCAAAGCAGATAGAGCACGCCCGCAGCCTTGATCACGAAAAACGCATAGGCAGAGGTCTGCAGGATCAGGCCAAGCCCCGCGACGGCGGCGATCATCTGCAGAAAATTGGCGGAAATGTCGCCAAGACCCACCCAGATCACCCGCTGCCAGCCATAGCGCATCCCATGCACCACCGCGACCATGACCGAGGGGCCGGGGGTGATCATGACGATGAAAACGGTCAGGATGAAGACGAGGTAGAGGGTAAGTGTCATTGCCAGTCCCATGGGATCGGGGTTTCGGAAACCATCTCCCAGAGCCAATCTTGATCATTCTCTGGGCGACGTGCGATCAAGACCCGTGATCTATAAGCGCCATACCATTTGCCGCCTTTGCCAGAAAAAGTCCAATCGCAAATCCAGTAGATTGGGAAGGTGACCTTATCCTGAATTTTTGTGTCCAAAAGTTCGGGAGCATCGCCAAGGAAGCCTATGAATGTGTCGCCATCACGTGTGACGCGGTCGACGCCAAGCCATTCGCGTGTCAGGTCGTCTTTTGGCACCGGAAACGCGACCGTCAGTGAAAAACCGAATTCTGGCGGTTGCCCGTCTGGGCCAATCACATTGCGCAACGCCAAATCCAAGGTCTCACGCGCGCGGTCGGTCGCGGCGTTTAACTCTGCATCATCTGCAGTATGGCAAGTGTCGCGGTGCTGCGCATCGCTGAGAGAGCCGGCCCAGACAAGGCCGATACTCACAGCTATGCGCAGCACCGGCATGTGTTAACCCAGCTCGATCAGCAGGTCTTTGGCGTCGATTTGGCCGCCGGGCTGGACGTGGACGGCGCTGACAACGGCGTCGCGTTCCGCGTGCAGACCGGTCTCCATCTTCATCGCTTCGATGGTCAGCAGCAGGTCACCTTCGCAGACTTTCTGACCGGCCGTGACCGCGACCGAGGCGACAACGCCGGGCATTGGTGCGCCGATATGACCTTCATTGCCCGGGTCCGCCTTGGGCCGTGCAACGGTTTCTGCGGCCACCTTGCGGTTTGGTACGCGGATGGTACGGGGCTGGCCGTTGAGTTCGAAGAACACTTTGACCTCGCCCTTTTCATCCGTCTCACCAATGGCTTGCAGGCGGATTTCCAGGGTCTTGCCCGGATCAATTTCGGCCTCGATCTCTTCGCCGGGTTTCATCCCATAAAAGAAGGTGCTGGTGGGCAATACGCGGACCGGACCATAGGTGCGGTGGCGGCCCATGTAATCGAGGAAGACCTTGGGATACATGAGGTAACCGTTCAGATCCTCGTCATCGACCGCTTTGCCCTCAAGCTCCTTTTGCAGGGTCAGGCGGGTTTCTTCGATATCGACCGGGGCGGCGTGTAGGCCCGGACGGTCGCTAAAGGCTTTCTCATCCTTGAGGATCTTTTTCTGGATCTTCTTGGGCCAGCCGCCCGGAGGTTGACCCAGATTGCCCTTCATCATGTCGATGACCGAGTCAGGGAAGCTGACATCGGTTTTGGGATCTTCGACCTGATCGCGGTCAAGCCCTTGGGACACCATCATCAGCGCCATGTCACCAACCACCTTCGACGACGGGGTCACTTTGACGATATCGCCGAACATGTGGTTCACATCCGCATAGGTCTGGGCGACCTCGTGCCAGCGTTCCTCAAGCCCCATGGAGCGTGCCTGCGCCTTGAGGTTGGTGAACTGACCGCCGGGCATTTCGTGCAGATAGACCTCGGAGGCGGGGGCCTGCTGACCGGTTTCAAAGGCGGCGTATTGGCCACGTACGGCCTCAAAATAGTTTGAGACCTCGCGGATCGCCCCGATATCCAGGCCGGTGTCGCGTTCGGTATGGCGCAGGGCCTCAACAATCGAACCCAATGTCGGCTGCGATGTGTTGCCCGAGAAGCTGTCCATCGCCGCATCGACCACATCCACACCCGCATCGGCGGCGGCAAGGATGGTGGCAATGGAGGCACCAGAGGTGTCGTGGGTGTGGAAGTGGATCGGCAAGCCGACCTCTTCCTTGAGGGCTTTGACCAGCGGACGCGCAGCCGAAGCTTTGAGCAAGCCTGCCATATCCTTCAGACCCAGAACATGCGCACCAGCGGCCTTCAGCTCTTGGCCCATAGCGACATAGTATTTCAGGTCATATTTGGCGCGATCCGGGTCGAGGATGTCGCCGGTATAGCAGATCGTGCCTTCGAGCACGCGACCGGTATCCAGCACGGCGTCCATGGCGACGCGCATGTTTTCAACCCAGTTCAGGCTGTCAAAGACGCGGAAGACGTCAACGCCAGTTTCCGCCGCCTGTTTGACAAAGAACTGCACCACGTTGTCTGGGTAGTTGGTGTAGCCAACCCCATTGGCCCCGCGCAGCAGCATCTGGGTCATGACATTGGGCATGCGGGCGCGCAGGTCACGCAGGCGCTGCCAGGGGCATTCCTGCAAGAAGCGGTAAGCCACATCAAAGGTCGCACCGCCCCAGCATTCGACGCTAAACAGTTGCGGCAGGTTATGGGCATAGGCCGGGGCCGCGCCGATCATGTCGATCGACCGCATCCGGGTGGCCAGCAGAGACTGGTGACCGTCACGCATGGTGGTGTCGGTGATCAGCAGCTGCTTTTGATTGCTCAGCCAATCGGCAACGGCCTGCGGGCCTTTTTCCTCAAGCAAGGTCTTGGTGCCCGGCGCAGGTGCGTCGGCGCGCAGCTGCGGGCAACGGGCTGGTTTGAGGTCGGCGGCGGGCTTGGCGCGGCCTTCGACCTCGGGGTGACCATTCACAGTGATATCGGCGATATAGGTCAGGACCTTGGTGCCGCGGTCACGACGTTTGGCAAACTGGAACAGCTCGGGCGTCGTGTCGATGAATTTGGTGGTGTATTGGTTGTTGAGGAAGGTCGGGTGCTTGAGCAGGTTCTCAACAAAGGCGATGTTGGTCGAGACACCGCGCACACGGAATTCACGCAGCGCGCGGTCCATGCGTTTGATCGCCTTTTCGGGGGTCGGTGCCCAGGCGGTGACCTTGGTCAGCAGGCTGTCATAGTAACGTGTGATCACCCCGCCCGCATAGGCGGTGCCGCCGTCGAGACGGATGCCCATGCCAGTGGCCGAGCGATAGGCCGTGATGCGGCCGTAATCGGGGATGAAGTTGTTTTGCGGATCCTCGGTGGTCACACGGGTCTGCAAAGCATGGCCGTTCAGGCGGATGTCATACTGGCTGGATTTGCCGGTGGCCTCGGCCAGGGATTTGCCCTCGGCGATCAGGATTTGCGCCTGAACGATGTCGATACCGGTGACTTCTTCGGTAACGGTGTGTTCCACCTGAACACGCGGGTTCACCTCGATGAAGTAGAACTTGCCGGTGTTCATATCCATCAGGAATTCAACGGTCCCGGCGCATTCATAGTTCACATGCGCAGTGATCTTGCGACCCAATTCGCAGATTTCTTCGCGCTGGGCTTCGGAGAGATAGGGGGCCGGGGCGCGTTCAACCACTTTTTGGTTGCGGCGCTGGACCGAGCAGTCGCGCTCATAAAGGTGATAGATATTGCCCATCTTGTCGCCGAGGATCTGGACTTCGACATGGCGGGCGCGGGTGATCATCTTTTCCAGATAACCTTCGCCATTACCGAATGCGGCTTCGGCCTCGCGGCGGCCTTCCATGACCTTTTCGGGCAGCTCGTCGGCGTTTTCAATCGGGCGCATACCGCGACCGCCGCCACCCCAGGAGGCTTTGAGCATCAGAGGGAAGCCGATCTCTTCGGCTTCTTTCTTGATCGCATCCATGTCATCGCCCAGCACTTCGGTGGCCGGGATGACCGGAACGCCTGCCTCAATGGCCACCTTACGGGCGCTGGCCTTGTCGCCCAGGGCGCGCATGGTGGCGGCTTTGGGGCCGATAAAGGTGATGCCATTGGCCTCGCAGGCGTCAACAAAATCCGGGTTCTCAGAGAGCAGGCCGTAACCTGGGTGAATCGCGTCTGCGCCGCTTTCCTTGGCAACGCGGATGATTTCCTCGATGCTCAGGTAAGCTGCGACCGGCCCCATGCCTTCACCGATCTTATAGGCTTCGTCCGCCTTGAAACGGTGCAGGCCAAGCTTGTCCTCCTCGGCATAAACCGCAACCGTTTTCTTCCCCATCTCATTGGCCGCGCGCATCACACGGATCGCAATCTCGCCACGGTTGGCAATAAGGATCTTTTGGAAGGTGGTGGTCATAAGGATGGGTCCTCCAGACTTTAAAGGGTGGGCAGGGGTCGGAACTCGCATCCTTGTGACACGCCCCGCTTGCCGCGATGCGGCGATTTATCAGCATGGAGTTTCGAGATAGCAATCGGGAAGCGACAGTTTAGCGCTAAAAATGCGCATTTTTACGTCAGTATTGCTGTCCCAAATTAATAATTTGCAAAATTTGCTATGCGTTTGGGAAATATTTGCAATCGTTGCAAACTCATTGATCGCAAAGGATTCGTCTATTTTTTGTTGGATTCGCAATGAGTCGGTATTGGTAAGGTCCTGTGACCAATTATCATGTTTACTAAATCAGGCGCTCTGAAAGCTGCTCAAACCGCTCCACACCGATCTGCGCCATATTCAATTTCATATCCTCGCTCAGGATATGTGTCAGATGGGCCGGTCCGGCAGAGCCCAATGCGGCAACCGCATAATGCCAGGCCCGCCCAAGCATGACGAAATCCGCCCCCAGGGCGAGGGCGCGCAGGATGTCCATGCCTGAGGCGATGCCACTGTCAAAGAGCAGCGGGACATCCGGCCCAACCGCAGCGCGGATTTTCGGGAGCATGTGAATTGAGGCCGGACCGGGCTCAAATTGGCGTCCGGTATGGTTGGACACCCAAAGGGCATCAACCCCGGCCTTGACCAACCGTTGCGCGGCATCCGTACAAAGGACCCCTTTGACGATCAAATCACCGGGCCATTCTTCGCGCAGGGCCGACAGGGTGTCCCAATCCGGGGTGCCGCGAATGATATGTCCGGCATGGTGCAAGGACGACCGGGCCTGGGTGGTGTCTACATAGCTTTCGGGCAGGCGCAGACGTGGCGCGCCCGTTTGCAATGTGCCCAAAGACCAAAGCGGATGGGTCAGCACCTCCCAAATGACGCGCGGCGTGATTTTGGGCGGCAAAGTCAGCTTGGCACGGCGCTGGCGTTCGCGCCGGGAATCATCGGGGACATCGACTGTGAAAACCAGCTTGGTAAACCCGGCCTTGCGGGCGCGGCGCAGCATATCGCGGCGGATTTCGGGATCTGCGGGGCAATAGAGCTGAAACCAGCCCATGTCACCGGCCAATGGCCCGATCTCTTCAGGCAGCCGGGTTGCAACGGTTGACAGCCCATAGGGAATGCGCGCCTCTTGCGCATAACGCGCCAGAATGGCCTCCATCCCCGGCCACATCAGGCCGGACATACCGACCGGAGCAATGCCAAAGGGGCGGGTATAGGTCTGCCCCAAAAAGGAGGTCTCAAACACCGGCTGCTGCGGACCCTTTAATATGTCAGGCATGAACAGCACCGCATCCAACGCGTCGCGATTGCGCTGGGCCTGCAACTCGGCCCCGGTCGCGCTGTCGAGATACTCAAAGGCGAAATGCGGAATGCGACGGCGGGCGCGGCGGCGCAGATCGCTAATGGCCGGGTATGAAAGGTCAAGATCCATGACCGCATTTGCGCGCCATTCCCGGCAACTGTCCAGCCTTTCCGAAGCCTTACCCGAGTTCATCCAATTTTAAGTGATTTTGACGCAAAGTGAGTCGTGTCAGAAACGAGGGAGCAAACCATGCATTGTCTGATTGTCGATACTCAGATGGACCGTTTGAACAACACCATGATCGCCTTTCTGGAAGCAGGTTTGCAGGTCACGGGAACGGGCAGCGCGCGTGTGGCTCAGACCTGTCTGCGGCGCTCATTGGTGGATGTGTTCGTAATGGATGCCGGGCCGATGGCGCCAAATGACGGCTCGCCACGGGCGCGTCTGCTCGATCTCGCTGAGGCGCGTAATGAACAGTTGGTGACCCTGTTGCTCACTCAGGATGTGGCAGAAGATACCGAAAGCATGACAAAGGCTTATCAATCGGTGCACTGTGTTTTGGGCCATGATGTCGCCCCGCGTCTGGCGGCGAAACTGGCGCTGGCCTCATTGGCGGAACGCACAGTTGTGTCAGGCTTTGACGTTGAACCGGTGCTGCCACGTGTGATGCCCAGCCGCACCCCCGTATTCCAATCGGCGCGGGCCGCGTAACCCGGATAAGCGCCACAAATCACTTGGCGAACATAGTGCGAACACGGCTTCCCAAGGACGCAGGGTTTCTGTAAACTCGCGCCATGAGCAGTTTCGACGATATGGACGCCTTTGAGGGCGCTTCTCTTTCCGCGCGGGCCATGGCGGCGCGTCCGGCCCCCTATTTGGATGAACTCAACCCGGCGCAGCGCCAGGCGGTTGAGACGATGGATGGTCCGGTCTTGATGTTGGCCGGGGCAGGCACGGGCAAGACCAAGGCCCTGACCGCGCGGATCGTGCATCTGCTCAACACCGGGCGTGCCCGCCCGAATGAGATACTGGCGGTGACCTTCACCAACAAAGCGGCGCGCGAGATGAAGAACCGCGTCGGGCGCATGTTGGGCGAAACGGTCGAGGGGATGCCGTGGCTTGGCACCTTCCACTCGATCTGTGTGAAATTGCTGCGCCGCCATGCGGAGCTGATCTGCGCTGATGATGATGATGAGGATGGGGTGGTCGAAGGGGCCCCGTCGCTGCATCTCAAAAGCAATTTCACCATTCTGGACACGGACGACCAGCTGCGACTGCTCAAGCAGTTGATTCAGGCCGCCGGGATTGACGACAAACGTTGGCCCGCCCGTCAACTTGCCTCGGTCATTGACGCATGGAAAAACCGCGCGCTGACGCCGGACAAAGTCCCGAGTGCGGATGCCAATGCCTATAATAACAAGGGGGTTGAGCTATATGACCAGTATCAGCGCCGCTTGTTAGAGCTGAACGCGGTGGATTTTGGCGATCTGCTGTTGCACATGGTCACGATCTTTCAGCAACATCCTGATATTTTGCGCAAATATCAGAACTGGTTCCGCTACATCATGGTGGATGAATATCAGGATACCAACGTCGCCCAGTATCTCTGGCTGCGGCTTTTGGCGCAGGGGCACCGCAATATCTGTTGTGTGGGCGATGATGACCAGTCGATCTATGGCTGGCGCGGGGCTGAGGTGGGCAATATTCTGCGCTTTGAAAAGGATTTTGAGGGCGCGCATGTGGTGCGGTTGGAGCAGAATTACCGTTCGACGCCGCATATCCTGGCCGCCGCCTCGGGTGTGATCCGGGGCAATTCCAACCGTCTGGGCAAAGAGCTGTGGACCGAGGCCGAGCATGGCGAAAAGGTCCGACTGATCGGCCATTGGGATGGCGAGGAAGAGGCGCGCTGGATCGGTGAAGAAATCGAATCCATGCAACGGGGAACGCGTGGGGCGCGGGCCATGGGGCTGGATGAGATGGCGATCCTGGTGCGGGCCTCGCACCAGATGCGCGCCTTTGAAGACCGGTTCTTGACCATTGGCCTGCCCTATCGGGTTATTGGCGGCCCGCGCTTTTATGAGCGGATGGAGATCCGTGATGCGATGGCCTATTTCCGCATCGTCACCTCGCCCGATGATGACCTGGCGTTCGAGCGCATTGTGAACACGCCCAAGCGTGGTTTGGGCGACAAAGCGCGGCAAACCATTCAGATGATTGCCCGTCAGAACGGCGTGTCGCTGTTGGACGGCGCGACCTTGGCGGTGGAGCAGGGGGCGATCAAGGGGAAAGGCGCGAAAGCGCTGGGCGAATTGGTGGTCAACATTGCGCGCTGGGGGCGCATGACCCGCGCAACGGTGGCGGCGGATGGCGATGCGGTGGTTGAGGATCTGTTGACCCCTCAGCCGACCAAAACCGAAGTCAGCCATGTGGAGCTGGCCCAGATCATTCTGGACGAAAGCGGCTACACTGGCATGTGGCAGAATGATAAAACGCCCGAGGCTCCGGGTCGGTTGGAAAACCTCAAGGAACTGGTCAAGGCCTTGGAAAGCTTTGAAAACCTGCAAGGGTTTTTGGAGCATGTGGCGCTCGTCATGGATAATGACAGCGACGATGGTGGGGCCAAGGTCTCGATCATGACGTTGCACGCCGCCAAGGGATTGGAATTTCCCGCCGTCTTTCTGCCGGGCTGGGAAGATGGGCTGTTCCCGTCGCAGCGCAGCATGGATGAAAGCGGGGTCAAGGGGTTAGAGGAAGAACGCCGACTGGCCTATGTGGGCATCACACGGGCCGAAGAGGTTTGTACGATTTCCTTTGCGGGCAACCGGCGTGTCTTTGGGCAGTGGCAAAGCCAACTTCCCTCGCGTTTTGTCGATGAACTGCCCGAGGACCATGTGGAGGTGCTGACACCTCCGGGGCTTTATGGGGGCGGATACGGCGCGGCGGCCCCAAGTGCCAGCATGTCAGCCGGGGTTGAGGCGCGGGCGGCTGCGGCGGACGGCTATAATTCCCCCGGTTGGAAACGTTTGCAGGCGCGCGCCTCGGAACGCCCGGTCAGCCAGCCGCGCGAAAGCAAGGCCTCGGTCATTGATATGCAGGCGGTGGCGGCCTTTATGATTGGTGAGCGGGTGTTTCACCAGAAATTCGGCTATGGCGCAGTGATTGATGTCGAGGGCGACAAGGTCGAAATTCACTTTGAAAAGGCCGGGATCAAGAAAGTTGTGTCGCGCTTTATCAAGCCTGCGGCTGAGGCGGATGACGTGCCTTTTTGAGGGCTGCATTTGCTGTTGAGCGGGGAAGGGGGCCAGCCCCCTTGCAAGCCAAAGGCTTGCCACCCCCGGGATATTTGGGGCCCAAAGAAGCCTGGGCGCAACGCATGTTGGCGACGGTCCCGTGTCAATAGACCGGGAGCGGGGCGTCCTCTTTGGGTTGGTCCATGACAATTTGGCTGTGTACGCGCCCGACGACCGGATGGGCGAGCAACACGTCATGGATCAGTCGGTTTAGCGCGGAGAGGTCGGGGCACCAGACGCGCAGCAGATAGTCCGCCTCGCCCGTCATAGTCCAAACCGATGTGATCTCGGCCCGGGTGCGCATGAGGCGGAGGAAACTGTTGCCCTGTTCCGGGCCATGGCTGTCGAGCTGGACTTGCACAAAGGCCTGGACAGAAAGGCCAAGTTTGGTTGGGTCAAGTCGCGCGCGGTAGCCTTGGATAAAACCGGCCCCTTCGAGGCGTTGGCGGCGGCGGCTGGCCTGGCTGGCGGAGAGGTGCAGCGCATCGCCAAGCTCTTGCGCGGTGGCCTGGCCGTTCTTTTGCAGGATTGAGAGCAGGGTTATGTCAGAAGGTTCGAGGTTCATGCAATGACTTTGCGTCAAAGTTGGGAAATGCGCAAGGTGTGCGCGAAACTTCCCGAAAGTTAAAGAAATATGCGCGAAGGGCGCAGGCGTGAAAAGATACATTTGGCTCAGGACTTTCAAAGGAGACAGATATGGGCCCGTTCCCGCATAATGCCCCCCAATCCACCATCACCGAGGAAAACCCGGCCGGGACCGACGGTTTCGAGTTTGTGGAATTTGCCCATCCCGAGCCGCAAGAGCTGCGCGATCTCTTTGTCTCGATGGGGTATGAGCATGTGGCCAACCACAAAAGCAAGGCGGTTGAGCTGTGGCAGCAGGGCGATATCACCTATATTATCAATGCCGAGCCGGGCAGTTTCGCCGCGGGCTTTGTCGAGGAACACGGGCCTTGCGCACCGGCAATGGGCTGGCGTGTGGCGGATGCGCAAAAGGCGTTTGAGCATGCCGTGGCCAAGGGCGCGGAGCCCTATGAGGGGGCGGATAAGACGGTGGATTGGCCCGCGATCAAGGGGATTGGCGGCAGCTTGATCTACTTTACCGATCAGTATTACGACACCTCCCCCTATAACGAAGAGTTCGATTGGATCGCGCAATCGAAACCGCGCGGGGTTGGTTTCTATTACCTCGACCACCTCACCCATAATGTCTTTAAGGGCAATATGGATGTGTGGTTCCGCTTCTATGGTGATCTGTTCAACTTCAAGGAAATCCGGTTCTTTGACATTGAGGGCAAGTTCACCGGGCTGTTTAGCCGCGCGCTAACCTCGCCTTGTGGGCGCATCCGCATTCCGATCAACGAAGATCGCGGTGAGACCGGGCAGATCGTTGCCTATCTGAAAAAGTATAAGGGCGAAGGGATCCAGCATATCGCCGTTGGATCCGAGGATATTTACAGCGCGACCGATGCCATCGCGGGTAACGGGATCAAGTTCATGCCGGGGCCGAATGAGGCCTATTATGACCTGTCTTATGATCGGGTGTCCGGCCATGACGAACCCAAGGATCAGATGATGAAGCACGGCATCCTGATCGATGGTGAGGGTGTCGTGGATGGCGGCGAGACCAAGATCCTGCTTCAGATCTTCTCCAAGACCGTGATCGGCCCGATCTTTTTCGAATTCATCCAGCGCAAAGGCGATGATGGCTTTGGTGAAGGGAATTTCAAAGCTTTGTTTGAGAGCATCGAGCAAGAGCAGATCAACAATGGTGAGTTGAGCGCGGCTGAGTAAGCCACGAGCAAGGAGACCAAAAGAAACGCCGCCCGGATGAGGGGCGGCGTTTTTCTTTGTTACTTGCGGCGCTTAGCTGCGCGGCATCTTGAGCGTCACATTACGCCCGCTTTTGGTATAGCGCAGTTCGGAATCGCCAATTGCTGCGACGCGGCCACCATCGAGACGATCGCCGACTTTGACCTTTTTATACTTGCCATTGGGTAGGCGGACCAAGGCGCGGCGATTGGCAGGCGTGCCGTAAACGCCAATCAGGTTGACCTTGTTGAGGTTGATGGCGTTGCGCACGGTGGCCGAGGCGGCAACACCACGACTGGTTGGGGCCGCAGGGGTCACGGTGCGCGGGGCAATGGCTGCAGTTTGGACCGGGGCCACCGGCGCGGCATCCTGGTTGCGTTCGGCGCGGCGCACGATGGCGTTCATGTTGCGCGGTCGACCAACGGGGGCAAGTGAGCGGTTCACAGCCTGGGCGGTTGCGGGCGCTTCTGGTTCTTCGGCAACCGCCTGTTCCTGCGCGGTTTTCGGGCGCATGACCGGGCGGATGGCTGCCAATTCAGCGCGGGAAATCCCGCCCAGTTGTGCCCGTTCACGCGTTTCGATCAAAGTATCGGGGCGCAGGCGGGGACGGATTTTTGACAGGGCTTCATTGATCTGTGGTGCGGCGGTCTCGGGTTCTGCGGGAGTTGCCAGCGCCTGTCGCTGCGGCGGCACGACCGGAGGCAGGCCCGCAAAGACGCGCAACCCATCAGGTGATAAAGCGCCTTCGGGCGTGGCGCGCACAAGCCCACGCTCATCCATGTCAAAGACCTGACCGGCGGGGGGCGGCAAGCGTTGTGGTTCCAGGATCGGTTCTTGTGCCAAATTGAGCGGATCGGGCAGGGCAATCGCGTCGGATTCCTGCACGGCCGGGTCGATCGAGGCGACATAAATATCCTCGACCCCATCCACCGGCGGTTCGAGAGGGGCAACAGGGGCGCGTTGCCAGATGCCGGTGGCAGCATAGGTCGCGGCGGCCTCTTCGGGTGTCAGGCTATGCGGCGCAACCGGTACAGCCCGGGCGCGAGGGGCATCGGTGACGGCCGTGGCATCGCCAGTATCGTCCAGCCCCGTATCCAAAGAGGCAAGCTGCACATCATCCGCTTCTTCTGCGCCATCATCCGATGGCAGCAGGGCGGGATCGGCCACCGCGAGTTCCGGTGTGATTTCGGGTGCGACGGCGACAATATTGGTTTCATCCGGTTCGCTGCGGAACAGACCCGCCAAACCGTCATCAAGAAAAACCGAAGCCCAGGCGGCCACACCAGCCATGAACAACAGCAGACCCGCCGTCAGGAACAGCCCCAGAAAGCGGGGTTTGCCGCCGATATTGTCGCGGTTGCGCGCGCCGAAAACGGTCATCCGTTCGGATTCTTCGGCGGATGTCAGCGATGCGGCTTTGCCGGTGTCGGTTGTTTGGTCTGGTTTTGGCGAGGTGCTGCGCAAAGCGGCAATGCGGCCCAGAGCGGATTTGCCCTGCGCGCCAGCGTCGTTTGGTTGCACAGCCTCGGGCGCGGCTGGTGCCGCGTCGGCAGTTGATTTGCGTCGCGCCGCGATGCCTGCCAGAGCCCCACGTTTGCCTTTGGGGTCCGGAGCCGTCTGATCCGGCGTTTCGACTGCCACAGGGGCGGGAGTCTCGACCGGTTTGTCCGACCTTGCCCGCAAGGCGGCCAAGCGGGCCAGGGCAGGGGCTGCCACCGTTGTTTCTGGGGCGTCGTCTTTGCTCGGATCGGTCTCGGGCGCGACGGCTTTCGGGGCTGCTGGCGGTTTTGGGGCGGAGACCGGTGGCTCTGCGCGCTTGGCAACCGCAGGTTCTGCCTTGGGCTCTTCGTCGCGTGGGACATCCAGGGCAGGGTCTGTGACCGCGTCCGGTGTCGTCTTTGCAGGTTCTTCGCCTTTGGCTGCGACTGGGGTAAAGCGCGATTTTACTTGCGAGACAGGCCCGTCACCAGCGGCCAGTGCCTTGCCCTTTGGGGCCTCCGGCAAATCCGAAGAATCGCGGCTGGCGCGGATGGTTGAAAAGGAGACAGGGGCCGCTTCGGGTTCTGGATCAGGCTCCGCAACCGGATCTTGGGTCGCCTCTGGGCTGGCCACTTCAGTGGCAGGTCTATCCGCAGGCGCGGTGCCAGGGGCGGCCTGAGTTTCGGCAGGCGCAACGGGGGCTTCCGCCTTTGTCTGGGACGGTTCCTCCGTTGCAATGGGTGTTTCCGCGGGCTCTTGAACCGGGGCGGTGGATTTCAGTGTCTCTTGGACAAGATCCTGTACCGGGGGGAGCGAAGCCGCTGGTTCGTCAGCCTCCACAGCTGGTTCAGCCATATCTGCAGGGGCGGTGATCTCAGCCGGTGGGGCGAGATCCAATTCAGTTTGCGCTGGGGCCTCCGCCGGTTCTGCAACGGTTTCTTGCTCAGCTACTTGTTCTGGCGCAGGTTCCTCGACCTCGGTAGTCTCAACCGGAGCGTCCTCAGGCAGTGTTTCAGCCTGCAACGGCAGCAAATCACCCGCCTCGGCGGGATAAACCGTAATTGCATGCGGAAAGCGTTGCGGCGCGGGACCAGTCCAAGCGCTGCTCGCCCCGAAAAACACGCTGCCATGGAACTGACCATCCTCGGCAATCGCAGCATGGCTGACCGGATCAAACCCGTTTTGCGACGCAAACGCCTCGGCCTCTTGCAATGTTTCCTTGGCCACAGCGGCGATCAGCAAGCGGCCATCGTGATCGACATAGTCAAAGACCAGATCATCCACCGCGTAAGGTGTTGCCCCATCCAGTGCCGTGCGGGCGGCAATCTCTTTGGCGGCGTCATCACCGCCCAAATCCGGCACATCCAGATAGCGGATCTGTTCGTTGGGGATGATCAGGGCAACCTTGGCCCCATCCGGGTCCAGCTCTTCGGCGCGATTGCGTAGGGTCAGAACCGCCGCTTCTAAATCGCCACTATCCAGCGAAACCTCTTGGATCTGAGCCCATTGATCGCCGGATTGATCCCCCCTGCGGCGGAGCAGTGCGATGCCTTCGAAGGACAGGGAAAGTGCAAAATTTGGTACCATGGGCGGTCTTTAGCAGCCTTGACAGGGCGAGGGGAGTCTTATTGCCAGTTCTGAATATCATAAAGCAACTGTTTGCCGACGCAAAGAATACAGCAAAAATTCCCCTTGCGACCGGCGAGATGCAGCCCAAAGTTCTAAACAGGTCGTTAATTTAGGAGAAGGCGATGCGAGCCTTACTGATAGTTTTGGCATTTATGGCGGGTCAGCCTGCTTTGGCGGAGAACACGCGCACGATTACAGTGGCGGGCGAGGCCTCGGTCGCGGCGGCACCGGATATGGCGACATTGACGCTGGGAGCAACAGGGCGGGGCAAGGACCCGGTGACAGCTATGAATGCCACATCCGAAGTTCTGGATGCGGTCATTGCGCGGCTGCGGGCGCAAGGTTTGGAAGAGCGCGATATGCAAACATCTTCCTTGCGGTTGAACCGTCAGGCACGCTGGGATTCAAAGGCTGAGAAAGAGGTGTTTCTGGGCTATGAGGCCAGCAATATGCTGACCATCCGCGTGCGTGACCTGTCGCAGCTTAGCGAAGTGCTGGCGGCAGTGTTGCAGGATGGGGCCAACAGCCTGTCAAACCTGTCCTGGGGGGTACGTGATCCGCAGCGACTGGAAGATGAAGCGCGCCGGCGCGCGGTCAAAGACGCAATGGACAAGGCCAAGTTATACGCGGACGCGGCGGGCCTGCCTTTGGGCGATGTTATGTCGATCCGGGACACGGCTGATCCCATCATGCGCTCACCTTTGCATCGTAATGCGCCGGTGATGGAGGCTATGGCGGCCGATGTTCCTGTGGCAGCAGGCGAAATCGAGGCCCGCGCAGAAGTCACCATGATTTTTGCAATTGGCGAATAAGACTTGGTGAACAGGAGAAAGAAAAGGCGGGGATTTTCCCCGCCTTTTTTTGATCTAACAAGGGCCCGTTTTACGCGTTGGCTTTGGTCAAGGCCTGATCCAGATCTGCGATCAGGTCGTCGGCGGTTTCGATCCCGATGGAGATACGCACCACATTCGGCGCGGCCCCGGCGGCGACTTGTTGTTCTTCGGTCAACTGACGGTGGGTGGTTGAAGCCGAGTGGATCACCAGAGACCGGGCGTCGCCCAGATTGGCCGCATGGCTAAAGATCTCGAGCGAATCCACGAACTTGACGCAGGAGTCATAGCCACCCTTGAGCGCGACGGTGAACAGCGCACCAGAGCCGCGCGGACAGATGCGTGTCGCGCGATCTTTATAGGGCGAGGAATCTAGCCCGGCATAGGTCACGGCCTCTACCGCGTCATGATCTTCCAGCCATTTGCCGATTTTCAGTGCATTTTCCACATGGCGTTCCATGCGCAGGGACAGGGTTTCGATCCCCATCAACGTGTAATGCGCCGCCTGTGGGTTCAGCGTCATGCCAAGGTCACGCAAACCAATCGCGATCCCGTGGAAGGTAAAGGCGAGCGGACCAAAGGTCTCGTGGAATTTCAACCCGTGATAGGCCGGTTCCGGCGCGCTGAGCGAGGGGAACTTGTCGCTGGCTGACCAGTCGAATTTGCCACTATCAACCACGATACCACCGGTGACGGTGCCGTTGCCGGTCAGGTATTTGGTCAGCGAGTGCACAACCAGCGTCGCGCCATGTTTGATCGGGTTGCACAGGTAAGGCGTGGCCGAGGTGTTGTCGACGATCAGCGGCAGTCCCGCCTTGTCGGCCACGGCGGAAACCGCATCGAGATCAGTGATATAGCCGCCCGGATTGGCGATGGATTCACAGAATACCGCGCGCGTGTTGTCATCAATCGCCGCCGCAACCGCATCGAGATCGTCAAAGTCGACAAACTTGGCTTCCCAGCCGAAACGCTTGATGGTCTGGCTGAACTGGGTGATTGAGCCACCATAGAGGCGGGTGGAGACCACAACGTTCAGGCCTGGCCCCATGAGCGGGAACAGCGCCATGATCTGCGCTGCGTGACCCGAGGAACAAGCCACCGCACCAACCCCGCCCTCAAGCGTCGCAACACGTTCTTGCAGCACAGCGACCGTAGGGTTGGTTAGGCGCGAATAGATATAGCCAACTTCCTGAAGGTTGAACAATGCCGCGGCGTGTTCAGCATCGCGGAACACATAGGCGGTTGTCTGGTAAATCGGTGTCTGGCGCGCGCCGGTGGCCGGATCTGGCCGGGCACCTGCGTGGATTTGCAACGTGTCAAAACCGAAATTTGGTGCATCTGTCATGAGGACCTCCCTGAAAAACTTGCGACAATGCGTAAGCGATTGAAACGGCTCCGGCAACGGGGCGTTGGGCAAAAGGTCTCATTTCCTGTGAAACTTGTTGGAACCGGAATTTAATCCGCCAGGGTTTCGACGCATAGGATTGTGGGAAGGTGGCGGGCGATTTCGCTCCAACTGTCGCCCTCATCCAAGCTGGCGAAAATTGACCCGGAATTGGTGCCAAAATAGAGTCCGGTCTCTACGCAGCAATCGACGGCCATGGCCTGACGCAGAACGGTGAAATAACAGGCGCTTTGCGGCAATCCGTTGCGACAGTCTTGCCAAGACGTACCGCCATCGCGAGACCGCGAAACCGCCGCGCTGGCATCAGGCGGGAAGCGGCCAATGGCGTCGCCATTCAGCGGAAAGGTCCAGATCGTTTGCGGCTTTTCGGGATGCACGGCGATGGGAAAGCCGAAATTCGACGGCAGGCCCGCGCCAATATCATCCCAACTGCGCCCGCCATCCTGGGATTTGAACGTGCCATGGTGGTTTTGTTGATAGAGCGTACCATCGCTTGCCCGCATCATATTATGCACACAAAGCCCGGTATTGCCGTCATGCGGCGCGGTTGGATGCGGATGCCCCTCGCAGGTGGGCGCGTTGGAAAGCCGATTGCGCCGCTCCCAGCTTTGCCCGCCATCCTCGCTGGCAAAGACACCAGCGGCGGAAATGCCCAGCCACAGGTGATCCAGCGTTTCGGGATGGGCAATAATGGTATGCAGCGTCAGTCCAGCCGCCCCCGGCTGCCAGTCTTGGGCAGAGGGATGGTTGCTCAGGCTCTCAACCTCGGCCCAGTTCTGCCCCTGATCATCGCTGACATACAGAGCGGCGGGTTTTCCCCCGGCAAATATCCGATCACCGCTTTGTTTCAGCGACCACATCGCCTCAAGCTTGCCACTGAATGGGGCAGGGTCTGCCGCCTCTCGGCCCATCATCTTGGCGAAATCGGGATCGTTGCGCAGCCAGTCGTCAACCATGCCGTCAGAGAGTTTGCTTAATCGCCAGTCTTGCCGGTCCGCACTGTGCCAAACCCCGGCACCGCTCCATTCACCGCCCCCGGCGGCCCAAATCTGCCCGGTGATCGGGTCGCCCACCGCGTGGTTGATCGTCCAACCCTCGCAGAACGGCCCCGCGACCTGCCAGTCTTTGCGCGCGACATCTGACGAAACCAGAAACAACCCCTTGGTTGTTCCCACCAATAGCGTGATCGCCCCCATGACATCCTCCCCCAAGTTGTCCCTGCGAGTTCCAGACAGACGTCATAGCACAAAAATGCTGTCAAATGTAGGGGTTGGGGCGGGATCAGCGCATCCAGAACCCTTCGCGTTTGATCTGGTTGCGGATCGCTTGTTCCTTGCGAGGCAGATCCTTGCGATCAAACATGGCGCGCACCTTGTGGCCGCGGCCCTGATAAATCATGCGCTTGAACGGATCATAAAGCTTGAGCACTTTCTTGATCTTGTTCGGGGCGCTGATTTCTTCGAGCAGATCGACAACCTTGTTGGGCTCGCGCGCATAGAGCAGCGGAAGAACTCTGTAATGACAGGTGGTTATGCCGTCGAGGTAACCTTCGGGCAGGGCGTCGCGACCGCCACCCAATGCGTGAATGACCAAGGGCAGGGCGACCTGATCCAGCCAAGGGTCCAGCGACTGGCACACCAATTCCGGCGGGGCGTTGTCGCGGATTTCCAGCGCGTATTTCAGGAACAGATCACCAAACTGCTTGGGACATTTGTAGAAAAAGAAACCGGCGTTGAAATAGAGATATCGCTGCCAGTATTCGTCTGGCCAGTTGGTGTCGAGAGAGCTTTCGAAATCCAGTCCGAACTTGTCATAAAGTGACTTCCAGGTCTGAGTGTAGCCCGGCCCGTAAAGCTCGAGCTTGGGCCAGGTATCTTCGCGTCGCATCGATGCTGTTGGGCGGTCAAAATCAAAGGGCACGCGATTAAGATCGCCGGTGATCAGCGTATCGGTGTCAAAGAAGATAAATGGCTCCCCCTCGGGCAGGGCGGCCAGCGCTTCGATCTTGTTGCCATAGGGGTAGGCCGCGCCAAAATGCTTGCTCTCGAAAGGGACGAATTCGGCATCAAAGCTTTCCAGCAGCGCGCGTGTGCCTGCGTCCTTGATACGCGGATCAGTAGGCCAAAGTCGACCGGGCTGAGGTTCGGCGATCAGTAGACGAAACCGTTTGGCACGGGTTTTGCGACGCAGGGAAGCCGCGAAAAGCACGGCCTCGTATTGCAAACGCCCGGATTGCCCAACGATACAAATATTTACAGTTTGTGATGCGCGCGGATTGCGTGCCATTGTGTGCCTGTCTGTCGCCTCTTTTGCGGCAGTATAGGCCGGTTTGGCGCGGCTCAAAAGCGTCTATCTGCTTTAATGAACAGGAATTCTTGGGGAGCGCTGCATGCTCGATATTTTGTTGATGGTCATTGCGATGGCGGGCGGGGCAGGGGATGCCCCGGCAGAAGCCAGCGCCAAGGATGGCACCGTGACGGAAACTCTGGCCTTGGATCTGGGCAAAGATGCTGCGCCTGCCAGCGGTGAGGAATTGCCCCCCGGAGCCGTTCCCGCCGCCGAGCCTGAGCCCGAAGTGCTGCCCTATGAGGCGGAACAGCAGGTGGCAACGGGGCGGTTCACCACCGCGCTTGAGGTCAAACCGATCTTTAACGCCACGCGCAACAGCTGGATCGCCATTCGCGAATATAACGGTCAGGATCTGGTCTATGTCACCCAAATCTGGTCTTGGCGCTGCGGGCTGGTGGCCTTGCATTACGGTGTGAATGATGAGCCGCTGGAACCCTGGCCGCTGCCCAAATGCCACGAGGACACCAACAGCCCCAATGTCATGAAACCCGAAGATGGTTTGCCCTATCGCGAATACCCGCTTGGGTCGGTTGAGACTGTGACGGTTGAGCTGATCTTTGACGATCTCACCAAAGATCGCGTGACCTATAATCGCAAAGGCGCGTTGATGCCCTGAGTTGACAGCAAGGGGCGCTGCGCGCGCCCCTTCTTCTCAGATTTCAATCGCTTGCATGACTTGGGGTTCAATCACATCAACCCCCGGCAGCCCCGCCGCAAGCGCCGCTGCGGATTGCTCCAAGGCCGGGAACGTACGGTAATGGCCGGGGATCACGGTTTTGAAGTTGAAATACTTTTCCGCGGCATAAGCGGCCAATTCCATATCCATGGTGTAATAGCCCCCGGCGGAAAGAATGCCGATATCTGGCTGATAATACTCACCAATCCATTCCATATCAGCCATCACAGTGGTGTCGCCTGACATATAAAGGCAATGCCCCTCGCCACGGAGAATGTATCCGATCTCGGCCCCCATATAGGCCCCGCGACCCTCCACCGCCATGGATGAGGAATGCGAGGCCGGAACCATATTGACCTGCACGTCACCAAAGCTCAGCGTGCCGCCTTTGTTAAAGGCATGGCCCTCTTTCGCGCCAAGCCCGAACAGGTGCTGTGCGAGCTCATATATCGCAGTGACCGGAGCCCCGGTGCGCTCTGACACCTCTACGATATCCTGCGTGTGGTCAAAATGGCCATGGGTGACCAGAATCTGCGTTGTGCCTGCCAAAGCTGCCTCGATATCCTGCCCCTCCATCATCGGATTGCCGTTGATCCAGGGATCAATCAGCAGAACCTGATCTTCGATCTCAATGCGAAAGCTGCCATGGCCGAGCCAGATGATTTTCATGGTCTTCTCCCCAATCGTTTCTTGCGAACTTCTTACTCGAAACTCTAGCGGGCGACCCCTAGATTACAAGCAGCGGGAGAGCAGGAGGCCGGGATGGACTGGCACGCGCATGTGGACATCTATTGTGAACGCATCGATGCCAGCTTTTGGGCTGAGCCACTGAACGCGATCTCCAACGGGGCCTTTCTGATCGCGGCTTTGGTGATGGTATTGCGCCTGCGCGGCAGTGGGCTGGCGTTGGGTTGGATCCTGACGGGTATCCTTGCGGCCATTGGCGTGGGGTCTTTCCTGTTTCACACTTATGCGACGCGCTGGGCCAGTGCAGCGGATGTCATCCCGATCCTGTTCTTCATCCTGACCTATATCTTTCTCGCCAATTGGCGGTATCTAAGATGGCCCTGGTGGCTCTCAACGCTGGGGGCCTTGGCGTTTGTGCCCTTTTCACTGGCACTGGCCCCGATATTCGCGCTTTTCCCATGGCTTGGCAGCTCATCTGGATATGTGCCGGTGGTCATTATCTTGGTGATTTACGGGCTGGGCCTGTTGCGATCCAACCCGCCCGTGGCCAAAGGCATTCTGATCGGAGCGGCGATCCTGAGCCTGTCGCTGACCATGCGCGCCATTGACGAACCGCTTTGCCACCTTCTGCCCATCGGCACGCATTATTTCTGGCACATCCTGAATGCGATCATGCTGGGCTGGATGATCGAGGTTTACCGCCGACACAATTTGAGGGAACTTGATGACCAGACCTAAGCCCCAAATCGATCGAATTGCCATTCTGGATGATCTGTCTTGCCAGCACACCCAAGCTATCGAGGTCGACGTTTACCTAAACAATGGCGAGAGGCGCTGGTGCTGGTTTACCATTCCACAGGCGCTGAACACCTATGGTGATTGGATTGCGGGAACAAAGATTCCTTTTCACCATTCGTCGCCGCATATGATCGTTATCGCGTCAGAACTGACTGAAGAGCTCATTCACGCCACCCTAAATGACATTGCAGAAAATAAAGACATCCATTTTGCCACCTTACCTTGCGATTAGACACCCTTGAGCCGCATGTTTTGGTCGCGAGGCGCGCCATAAGGCGCGATGAGCCGGCCCCAATGCCGACAGCCGCTTGCAACCCCGCAAACCCCGCGCTAAAGCCAATCGCAACCCAAATCTCAATGAGGTCCGCCCCATGTCGATTGACATCGAGACCGCCGCCAAGGTGGCGAAACTCGCCCGTATCAAGGTCGAAGATGATGCTCTGCCCGCGCTGGCTCAGGAATTCAACGATATCCTCGGCTTTATCGAACAGTTAAACGAGGTCGATGTCGAGGGCGTCGAGCCGATGGTTTCTGTCACCCCGATGCGTCTCAAGCGTCGCCAGGATGGCGTCACCGATGGCGATATTCAGGAACAGGTTCTGAAAAACGCGCCCGATGCGCGTGAGGGCTTTTTCGCGGTTCCGAAGGTGGTTGAATAATGACTGATCTCAATACGTTGAAAATCGCCGAAGCCCGCGACGCGCTGCGCAAGGGCGACGTGACCAGCCTGGAACTGACCGAAAGCTGCCTTGGCGCGATCGAAGCCGCTGGTGAACTGAATGCCTTTGTTCACAACACGCCTGATCTGGCGCGCGAGCAGGCCAAGGCCGCGGATGCACGTATCAAGGCGGGCGATGCGCCGGATATGTGCGGCATTCCGCTGGGCATCAAAGACCTGTTCTGCACCAAGGGGGTGCCCTCGCAGGCGGCGTCCAACATTCTGGGCGGGTTCAAGCCGGAATATGAAAGCACCATCACCCGCCAGCTTTTTGACGCGGGCTCGGTCATGTTGGGCAAGCTCAACATGGACGAATTCGCCATGGGCTCGTCGAACGAAACGTCGTGCTATGGCAATGTGGTTAACCCTTGGCGTCGCGGCAATGATGATGCGCAGCTGACCCCGGGCGGTAGCTCGGGCGGCTCGGCCTCGGCTGTCTCTGCAGACCTGTGTCTGGCGGCGACCGGCACCGATACCGGCGGTTCGATCCGCCAACCTGCCGCCTTTACCGGCATCACAGGGATCAAGCCGACCTATGGGCGTTGCTCGCGCTGGGGTGTGGTGGCCTTTGCCTCCTCGCTCGATCAGGCCGGACCAATGACCAAAGACGTGCGCGACGCCGCGATTATGTTGGAGGCCATGTGTGGCCATGATCCGATGGACAGCACCAGCGCCGACCTAACTGTGCCAAACTTCGAGGCCGCTCTGACCGGCGATATCAAAGGCAAAACCATTGGTATTCCAAAGGAATATCACATGGACGGCATGCCCGATGAGATTGAAAAGCTCTGGGCAGATGGTCGTGCCATGTTGCAAGACGCGGGTGCCAAGATCGTCGATATCTCACTGCCCCACACCAAATACGCGCTGCCAGCCTATTACGTGATCGCCCCTGCCGAGGCGTCATCCAACCTGGCGCGCTATGACGGTGTCCGCTACGGCCATCGCGCGACGCTTGAGGCGGGTGATGGCATCACCGAGATGTATGAAAAGACCCGCGCTGAGGGCTTTGGCGATGAGGTCAAGCGCCGTGTCATGGTGGGCACCTATGTGCTGTCGGCTGGCTTCTATGACGCCTATTACAATCGAGCCCGCAAGGTCCGCACGCTGATCAAGAAAGACTTTGAAGACGTGTTTGCCGCCGGTGTCGATGCCATTCTGACGCCGGCCACGCCAAGCGCGGCCTTTGGTCTGGGCGAGATGAAGGATGCCGATCCGGTTCAGATGTATCTCAACGACGTCTTCACCGTGACGGTCAATCTGGCCGGTCTGCCTGGCATCGCTGTTCCGGCGGGCTTGGACAAGCAGGGCTTGCCCTTGGGGCTGCAACTGATTGGCCGCCCGTGGGAAGAGGGCGATCTGCTGAATACCGCCTATGCGCTTGAGCAATCTTTGGGATTTGTGGCCAAACCGTCGAAATGGTGGTAAGGCCGCTCAAAGGTTAACGCCGAAAAAGGCGTTCAGATCGGTACAAGAGTAGGGCCGAACGGTCAGGCAGGAGCGACAATGCGGTTTTTGATGTTGAGTGTAGCGGCGGTTGGCTTGTTGGCTTGCGCGCCTCAGGTCCCTGATAGCGCGGCTGGGGTGGCTGACCCGGGCCGGGGCGTGGGCTTTGGCGACTATGACAATTATCAAGCCCAACGCGAAGCGCAATTGAACGGCGATGCGCCGCTCTCTGTTCCGGGCCCGGTTGATGTTCAGGCCACGCCGTTGGACGCGGATGACAAGCAGGCGGCTGACCTGGCCGCCAGCAACAATTCCGGTGTCGCGCCTCTGGACGCTTCGCCTGGCAACCCAGCACCGGCCCTGGTCAGCAATTCCGACGGAATTTCCGGCGAGAATGACTTTGACGCAGTATCGGCGCAGCGCGACATTAAGGCGGATGCAGCCCTGATCGCGCAGAACCGAGCGCAATATACGGTGATCGAACCGACAGAATTGCCCAAACGTCCGGGCGGCGGGGGACCGAATATCGTTGAATATGCGCTACGGACCGACAACCCGGTTGGCACGTCGCTATACAAGCGATCTTCGTTCCGGGCCGAGGCCAAATATGCCCGCGCCTGCGCAGCCTTTGCCTCGGCTGATCTGGCACAAGAGGAATTCTTGACCTTGGGTGGTCCGCAAAAAGACCGCAAGGGCATGGACCCCGATGGTGACGGCTTTGCCTGCGATTGGAACCCGGCCCCGTTCCGTGCGGCGCGCGGTGGGTGACGTGATCTCGTGATTGGTTCACCAGAGGCCATTTCCTTTCCGTCTGACAATTTCGGGCCGCGTCGCAATTGCGCGCGGCCCGATTTGATTGTGCTGCACTACACTGCAATGGACAGCGCCGAGGGCGCGCGAGATTGGCTTTGCAACCCCGAGGCGGAAGTTTCCGCGCATTATGTCATCTCCGAAACCGGCACATTGTGGCAACTGGTCAGCGAAGACATGCGCGCTTGGCATGCCGGGGCAGGGGCCTGGGGTGGTGTTGAGGATGTGAACTCGCACTCTATTGGCATTGAAATCGCCAATACCGGCAGTGCCCCGTTTCCTGAGCCACAAATGGCTGTCTTGGAACAGCTTTTGTCGGGCATCCTGGCGCGGTGGGAGATCCCGGCGCATCGGGTGATCGGCCATTCAGATAGCGCCATTGGTCGCAAGATTGATCCGGGCGCGCGGTTTGATTGGCAAAGATTGGCGCGGCGCGGTTTGTCGATTTGGCCAGAGCGTAGCGTGGATGAGTTGGATGCGGAAGCGTTTCGAAGAAACTGTGCCCGCTTCGGCTATGTGGCTGGTGAGGGGCAGGACAGCGCCCTGCTAAACGCGTTCCGGCTGCGTTTCCGGCCTTGGGCCAGCGGCGTTTTGGATGAGCGTGACTGTGGTTTGGCGGCTGAACTCGCCAGGCGCTGGCCCTTTGCCCCAAACCCGGAGCTCTTGGCCTAACCGCTGTTACATTATGCGCTTCCGCGCGCTTTCTCTGATGCGAGGGGCGAGGTGATGGGGATGTCTGGTGTTGGTGGGGAGTAGAGCTGTCAAAGCTTCAAGATTCACCAAAGCAAAGCCCTTTGCTCCGCATCCCTCGCTCACCTCGATTGCGCCCTGACAGAGGATGAGAGCCCGATCAAGTAAAATAGCCGCATCCCCAAAGGGGCCCCTCGGCGATTTGTCTTGATCGGGCTCTCATCCTCTGTCCTGTCGGGCGCGAGGCGAGAGAGGGCTCCGAAGCAAAGGCCGTGGCTTAGTCAAGGCGGTAGGGCAGCACGCTGCGCAGCGATGGATCGATCGAGAGGCGTTTTTCCAGCGGTGGCACCGAGCGCTGGTGGCAATGGGTACGCTCGCATATGCGGCAGGAGATGCCGATCGGCTCAAAAGCCGAGGCGCGGGTGAAATCCATGTCATCGGCATAGACCAGCGCCGCTGCGTGGCGGACATCACAGCCAAGCGCGATGGCGTAGCGGCGCATCGGGGCCCCAAAATGCCCGCCAGTTTTGGAGACATCGCAAGCGAGCGAGATATAGCGAACTCCATCCGGGGTTTCGGCCAATTGGCGCAGGAATTGCCCCGGATTTTCAAAGGCGCGGTGTACGTTCCACAGCGGGCAAGCCCCGCCGAAACGAGCAAATTGCAGCCGTGTTGCCGAGTGGCGCTTGGTGATCGTGCCCGCCTGATCAACGCGGACAAAGAAAAACGGCACGCCTTTGGCCCCGGGACGTTGCAGGGTCGAAAGGCGGTGCGCCACCTGTTCCACAGAAGAGCCAAAACGCGCCGAAAGCAGTTCCAGATCGTGGCGGGTTTCCTGCGCGGCATCGAGGAAATCCTTATAGGGCATCATCGCGGCCCCGGCGAAGTAATTGGCGAGGCCAAGTTTTGCGATGGAGCGCGCCTCGTCCGATTGAAAACGTGCCAAATCCAGAGTGGCATCCAGCAGTTGATTTTGCCCCAACAGGGCGACCTGAACCAGCAGTTGGAAAGTTTGCGTTTCTACTGGGGCATAGGCGCTTAGGATCAGCTCTTTGCGGTCGTGATCATAGCTGCGCATGGGCGTGGTCTGGTTGAACTTGACCGAAACCCCCTGGCGCGAAAGGCGCGCAATGGCGGCGGTGCGGATGTCTGGCTCGGTCGCGCTGAGCTGGGCATAGCGTTCGGCAGCGCGGTCCACCGCGTCGATATAGTTGTCGCAATAGTGAAAGAAATCGCGCACCTCTTCCCAGGGGCTCGGACGCAGCTGGGCGTCTTCGCGCCCCAGGGCTTCGTCGAGGGAGGCCAGCCGTTCATGGGTTTGCTTATAAGCACGGTGCAGCGCCAGAAAGGCGCGGGCAAAGGCCGGGGCATTGGAGGCGGTCAGGCGCAGATCGGCCAGCTGCGGGGCGGCTTCGCCAAAGACCGGGTCGGCCAAGGCCTCGCGCATATCTGACACAAGGCGTTCTGCATCGCCTTGGCCGAGCTCGGTGACGTCAAAGCCGAATTCCTGGGCAAGGGCCAGAACAACCGTGGTTGATACCGGCCGGTTGTTGTTTTCCATCTGGTTCAGATAGGGCAGGGACACGCTGAGCTTGGCGGCGAAATCCTTTTGCGTCAGGCCAAGCCGGGTTCTGACATCACGGAGTTTCGCCCCGGCATAGAGCTTTTGTGTCGCCATATTTGCACCTTTGCGATTTTCGTCTCGCAACTTTGCAATTCAAGTCAGGCCGTGTCCAGCCCCCGCAGCTGCTTTTCCCGCCAGATGACCAGGAGGATTGCGGTCAAGGAAGCCAGGGCAGTGCCTGCCATTAGATACAGCAGCGGCCAGGCCCCGGTTTCAACGCTCAGCAGCAGGCCTGCCAGAGCCGACATCGCCGCGCCACCGCCCAGCATGATAGCTCCCCCAAGGCCCGATGCAGTGCCCGCCAATTGCGGACGCACGGAGAGCATGCCAGCCGTGGCATTGGGGATGGTCATGCCGTTGCCAATACCGACAAAGGTCATGAAGCCAAAGAACACCCATTTGCTGTCCAGCCCGGCAGCAAAGAACCCCATCAGCGTCACCATAGGGATGGCGACAATCAGGCTGCCCCAAAGAACCATGCGGTTGACGCCAATGCGCGCGGCAAAGCGGCCGGTGATATAGTTGCCAAAGAAATAGCCGACGGCGGGGGCACCAAAGAAAAAGCCGAGCTCGGATGCAGACATGCCATAGAGTTCGGTTCCAATGAACGGGGCACCGCCCACATAGGAAAAGAACGCGCCTGAAGACAGGGCCGAGGCCATGGCGTAGCCCCAGAACCGAGGCGAGCCAAGCAGTTCGGGATATTCGCGCACCTGTTGGCCGATGGTTTGGCCGCTGCGCTGCTTGGTTTCGCCCACATCGTCATAGCTGATCCACAGGATCAACAGCCCAACGATCAGGAGAACCCAGAAATTGGCCTGCCAGCCAAATTGCTCACCCAGATAGCCGCCAATCACTGGGCCGATCATCGGGACAACCGACATGCCCATTGTGACATAGCCAATCATCGAGGCAGCCTGATCTTGCGGATACATGTCGCGCACCACGGCGCGGCTCAGCACCATGGCGGTGGCGACCACCGCTTGCAGCATGCGAAACAGCAAGAAGGTAAAGGAATCCGGCGCGAGCAGGCAGCCCACAGTTGCCAGACAAAACAGGCCGATCCCGGCCAGGATGACCGGACGACGCCCATAATGGTCGGAAATCGGGCCGATAAAGATCTGCAGCACCGCATTTGCCGCCAGATACCCAGCCACAGCCAGCTGCATCACCTGATAATCCGTATCGAAATAGGCGCTCATCATTGGCAGCGACGGCACAAAGATGTTCATGGCGAGCGCAGAAATGCCGGCGAGAAGAACCAGTGTGACAATATGTGGCGGGGTGGTGCGGTCGCGGAAACGGACCTCAATTTTCCTATCCATGTGGATAGGGGTAGGCCCGGGTGATGGCTTTGTCCATGAGGGGTTGAGAGAAAAGGACTCTTTGCAGTTTTGCAAATTTGCGGGGCGGTAATTTTCTTACTTTGCAAATTTGCCAAGAATCCCTTGAGACAAAGGGTTTGAGCTGTATTTTCACGGCCAAGCGCTTTTGCGCGGAGTTTGCAAATCGGTGCGGTGCACAGAGACTGTGCGTAAAACCGTGGATCAACCGGGCTTGGGCAGGCTGCTGCGCGCCAGATAGGAAAGGGATGGGCAATGAAAGACATTCTTCAGGAATTGCAAGAGCGTCGCGAAAATGCGCGGCTGGGCGGTGGGCAACGTCGGATCGACAGCCAGCACGCCAAAGGCAAACTGACCGCGCGTGAGCGTATCGATCTGCTCTTGGACGAGGACAGTTTCGAAGAATACGACACGTTCAAGGCCCATCGCTGCACCGAGTTCGGCATGGAAGACAACCGCCCATACGGCGATGGTGTTGTGACCGGCTGGGGCACGATCAATGGCCGCATGGTCTATGTCTTTAGCCAGGACTTTACCGTATTGGGCGGCTCGGTTTCCGAGACCCATGCGCAAAAGATCTGCAAGATCATGGATATGGCGATGCAAAACGGCGCGCCTGTGATTGGCCTGAACGACTCTGGCGGGGCGCGTATTCAGGAAGGTGTGGACGCATTGGCCGGATATGCTGAAATCTTCCAGCGCAATATCATGGCTTCGGGCGTAATCCCGCAGATCTCGGTGATTATGGGCCCATGTGCCGGCGGCGCGGTTTATTCACCCGCCATGACCGACTTTATCTTTATGGTCAAAGACAGCTCTTACATGTTTGTCACCGGCCCTGACGTTGTGAAGACTGTGACCAACGAGGTCGTCACCGCCGAAGAATTGGGTGGGGCAAGCACCCATACCAAGAAATCCAGCGTCGCTGATGGTGCGTTTGAAAACGATGTTGAGGCTCTGGCCGAAGTGCGCCGTCTGGTCGACTTCCTCCCGCTCAACAACCGTGAAAAGCCACCCGTTCGCCCGTTCTTTGACGATGTGGACCGGATCGAAGGCAGCCTTGATACGCTGATCCCGGAAAACCCCAACATGCCCTATGACATGAAGGAGTTGATCGTCAAAGTTGCCGATGAAGGCGATTTCTACGAGATCCAAGAGGATTATGCCGGCAATATCATCACCGGCTTCATGCGCCTCGAAGGCCAGACCGTGGGTGTTGTCGCGAACCAACCTATGGTTCTGGCGGGCTGCCTGGATATTGACAGCTCGCGCAAGGCCGCGCGTTTTGTCCGTTTCTGCGATTGCTTTGAAATTCCGATCCTGACCCTGGTTGATGTGCCTGGCTTCCTGCCCGGGACCTCGCAGGAATATGGTGGCGTGATCAAGCATGGCGCAAAACTGCTCTTTGCCTATGGCGAAGCAACCGTGCCAAAGGTCACCGTGATCACTCGCAAAGCCTATGGTGGCGCCTATGACGTGATGGCATCCAAGCATTTGCGCGGCGATGTGAACTATGCCTGGCCTACGGCTGAGATCGCCGTGATGGGGGCGAAAGGCGCGACCGAGATTATTCACCGTGCCGATTTGGGCGATGCTGAAAAGATTGCCGCTCATACAGCGGAATACGAAGACCGCTTTGCCAACCCGTTTGTCGCGGCTGAGCGCGGCTTTATCGATGAGGTGATCCAACCGAAATCCACCCGCCGTCGTGTCTCTCGGGCCTTTGCGATGCTGCGCAACAAGCAGCTCAGCAACCCGTGGAAAAAACACGACAATATCCCGTTGTAAGACAAGTGATGCCGGGGGGAACACATAAGGCTCGCGGTGGCTGGCATGAATTGCGCGATGGTGCGCGGTTCACGCTGGCGCGCCATCTGCCAGCGCGTTTCGACGTGTCGGCAGAGGCGTGTTTGCCGCTGGCGCGGGCCTCTCGATTGGCGCGTCAGATCCGTCAGGATCTGTGGCGTGAATTTAGGGGCTTGCGTGGTTTTTCTCCCGTGATACTCATTGACGTCAGGGAAGAGGGTGTGTGTGTCAAAGCCGGTGGCCAGTTTTTGGTCTCGGCGCCGGTTCCTGCAAATCTCTCTGACCGAATCCAAGCGCTGCTGGACAGCCCTGCGCATCGCGCACGTTGGCTGACCTGGGCGCGGGAGCGGGCGTTATGATCGCTCGGTTACGGAATATATCCCTGGGTGCGCCCGGGATTTTTGCAGCCCCGGCGGGAGGACCCTTCGGGGGCCGGGGCTGCGCCTTACTCTTTTCCATTCTCTTTGCTGGCACGGCCCAGGCTGATAAGGCTCTGGCCGACCCGATCGCGGTGCCCTCAGGGCTTGAGGTCAGCTTTCACGACTGGTTGGATGATGGCCCGGCGCAACGCTTTCGCTTTGTCGCGCCCGGGATCGCCGAGGGCGGCAAAAGCTTTGAACAGGTCCTGGATGACATGGCCTATCTCTGCACGGAATTTGCCCTGCCTCAGCTGCAAATTCAGGGGGGCAGCGCGCAACAGATCGTTGTCACCCTCATGGAAAAACCAGTGGAATTCGGGGTGATGACCCCGGATGTGACCCAGTTTTTCGAAAGCTACAGCGTCGAAAACGACCTCTGCATCTGGGAGGTTTTTTGATGGTTGCACAATATCTTGCGGGTCGACTCTCATGTGGACAACTTTTTGAGGCTTTGCAGTCACAGGATTTTCTCTCGGATTTGGGAACGTATCTTTTCCCCACCCTGTCGGTTAATTTACGTCCAGATTGCTCCCAAGCAGTCTTTACCTCGAAAATGGGGTGGGTAGGGTCGTTTGGCCTTGCGGACCTCGTGGAACCTGACAGGAGTCTTAGATGTCCAAGAGCATCAAACTGCTTGCCATGTTCGCCATCGTTGCAGGCGTTTCCGCCTGTGGTGGCCAGCAGGAAGAAGAAGAGTTCATCGTTGTCGACCCAGAGCCGATCAGCGTTGAGCCTGTCTACACAGGCAAGTACAAGTAAACACTGTTTGGAGCGGGCTTTCGGGCCCGCTCCAACCCCCGCTTCCTCCGAAGGAAGTGCAAAAAAGCCATGCATGGCTTTTGCAAAACTCTTGCAAGAGTTTTGGTTGCGAGGCACCCAGCGTTGGACACAACAACAAAGGGGTGCATCATGCTAAAGCATCGCGGTTTTCCCGGGCGACTGCCGGGTACAGATTTCCAATTCGTTATTCGCAGACCGAACCCGAAAGGGGTGACGGCGATCACCCGGCGTGAACGCTATCGCGACCGCCGCACGCCGGATCGTAAGGCCGATGCCGGTTTCATGGCCGCACTATGGGCGCATTTTGGCGACCAGCCATTTGAACGCGGCAATCTCGATGCCGGTCGTCTAAGCTGGCTCTTTGGGCGCGAAGTGCTGCCCTATGATCCCGAAGATTTTGACCCCGAAAGCTATGACGCTTTGCTGGTCATTGATGAAACCGCGGCCCGCGCCGCTTTCCCCGAAGCTTTTGACGGAACGGAGGATTGGGCGTGATCCTGCCACTGACCCGAGTATTTGCGCAAAACGCTGCCGAAAAATCGGCAAGCGTGGCTTTGCGCTTTGCGTCGGGTCATGGCTTTGGCAGCCTGATTGCGAAGGGCGAAACATGGACCCAAGACATGATCGCCATTCAACGTGACCCTTCCCTTAGGGGGCGGTTCGGCCATTCCCCTGTCCGTCCGCCCCGCCTTTTCCAACCGGTTGCGAAAAGGTCAAAAGACAATCGGCACATGCTTGCCGAAATCACCTCTCCTTCCCATATGCATTGGACAAAGAGGGCCACAACATGGTCCCTGAACCTGTCCGGCATAAGGACCAAAGAGGAGAGCAGAACATGCAAAAACACACATGGATGGCGGCTGCCTTGGCGCTTACAGCGCTTGCAGCCTGCGGTGACTCCGTCGGTGACCAGGCGCTTATTGGCGCAGGCGCTGGCACAGCTGCCGCGCTTGTCCTGGAACAGGACGTTCTTACCGGTGCCGCCATCGGCGTCGTGGGCAATGTTGCCTATTGCCAAAAATTCCCGGAACGCTGCTAGCACGCGTCAGCAGTCCTTTCGGATTCAGTTTGACCGCCTCTCGCGTGTGACCCACGCGGGGGCGGTCTTTTTGCATGCATCAGGGGGTTGTGCCGCCCTGAGCCAAAGACAAGAGGAAAGGGACTGACATGTTCGACAAGATCCTGATCGCCAACCGTGGCGAGATTGCCTGCCGTGTCATCAAGACCGCACGCAAAATGGGTATCAAAACCGTGGCGATCTATTCGGATGCCGATAAGCAGGCGCTGCATGTGCAAATGGCCGATGAGGCCGTGCATATCGGCCCGCCGCCGGCGAACCAGTCCTATATCGTCATTGACAAGGTGATGGATGCCATCCGCCAGACCGGCGCGCAGGCGGTTCACCCCGGCTATGGGTTCCTGTCCGAGAACAGCAAATTCGCCGAAGCGCTTGAGGCCGAGGGCGTTGCCTTTGTCGGCCCGCCTAAAGGCGCGATTGAGGCGATGGGGGACAAGATCACCTCGAAAAAGATCGCTCAGGAGGCCGAGGTTTCAACGGTTCCCGGCTATATGGGCCTGATCGAAGACGCGGATGAGGCAGTCAAGATTTCCAACGAGATCGGCTATCCGGTGATGATCAAAGCCTCTGCCGGGGGCGGTGGTAAAGGCATGCGGATTGCCTGGAACGATCAGGAAGCACGCGAAGGTTTCCAAAGCTCGAAAAACGAAGCGGCGAACAGCTTTGGCGATGACCGGATCTTTATCGAGAAATTTGTGACGCAGCCGCGCCATATCGAAATTCAGGTGCTTTGCGACGCACATGGCAATGGCATCTATCTGAACGAACGCGAATGTTCGATCCAGCGCCGTAACCAGAAAGTGGTCGAAGAGGCCCCGTCGCCTTTCCTCGATCCCGAAACCCGCAAAGCCATGGGCGAACAGTCGGTCGCGCTGGCCAAGGCCGTGGGTTACACCAGCGCCGGGACCGTGGAATTCATCGTCGATGGTGACAAGAACTTCTATTTCCTCGAGATGAACACCCGCTTGCAGGTGGAACACCCGGTGACCGAATTGATCACCGGCGTTGACCTGGTCGAACAGATGATCCGCGTTGCCAATGGTGAGCCGCTGACCATCACGCAGGATGATGTGCAGATCAACGGTTGGGCCATTGAAAACCGCCTCTATGCCGAAGACCCGTATCGCGGTTTCCTGCCCTCGATTGGCCGTTTGACCCGCTATCGTCCACCGGCTGAACTGTCGGGTGGTCTGCTGCTTGAGAATGACAAATGGCAGGGCGATGCACCGGCCGGTGACGGTTTTGCAGTGCGCAATGATACCGGCGTCTATGAGGGCGGCGAGATCTCGATGTATTATGACCCGATGATCGCCAAGCTTTGCACCTGGGCCCCGTCCCGTGACGAGGCGATTGAGGCCATGCGTAATGCGCTGGATGGGTTTGAGGTCGAAGGGATCGGGCACAACCTGCCATTCCTCAGCGCTGTGATGGACCATGAGAAATTCATTTCTGGCGAGATGACCACTGCCTTTATCGAAGAGGAATACCCAGAGGGGTTCGCAGGTGTGACACTTGGTGAGGATGGGCTCAAGCGTATCGCCGCTGCCGCCGCCGCCATGAACCGCGTTGCCGAAATCCGCCGCACCCGTGTGTCGGGGCGTTTGGACAATCACGAACGCCGTGTTGGCACTGAATGGGTTGTGACCCTGCAAGGCGAAGCCTTTGAGGCCAGCATTGATGCGGATCATGACGGCTCGACCGTCACCTTTGCCGATGGCACCTCGCTGCGCGTCGAAGGGGCGTGGACACCGGGTGACAGCCTGGCCCGCATGACCGTGGACGGCGCGCCTTTGGTGCTGAAGGTCGACAAAATCACCCATGGGTTCCGCATCCGGTCGCGCGGCGCCGACCTCAAGGTGCTCGTGCGCAGCCCGCGTCAGGCGGAACTGGCCAAGCTGATGCCCGAGAAGCTGCCGCCTGACACCTCGAAAATGTTGCTCTGCCCAATGCCGGGTCTGGTCGTCAAGATCGACGTGGAAGAGGGGCAAGAGGTTCAAGAGGGCCAGGCGCTGTGCACCATTGAGGCGATGAAGATGGAAAACATCCTGCGCGCTGAGAAGAAAGGTGTCGTCTCCAAGATCAACGCTGCAGCGGGCGACAGCCTTGCGGTGGACGAAGTGATCATGGAGTTCGAATAACGCAAATGATCTGGGCCGCCCCATATCAAGGTTTGGCAACCAAGCGTCAATCATTCCCGGCTAAGACTGCCGGGGATGACGTGTGCCTGGATGCAACCTGTGGCGGCCCGATTGGGCTTGGCCTTCATGGTCCTTGTGACCGGCTTGTCGGGCTGCGCGCTCGACAAGGAGGCGGAGCTGCGCCAACAGCTTGGCGGCTGGGTGTATCTGGCGCAAACCCGCTATTTTTCCTCGCGGATGAATTGCACGGCAGCGGTCTTCGATCTCGCCCTTCCGGTTATTCGCGCCACAATACCACGCGCCCGATCCATCGATTCAGCGGTGGAACGGTTGCGGCAGGGGCAGGTCGTCGTCTTCGACATGCCGGAAACCAGCCCGCATGCGGTTTCCGAACAGTTGATGTCACGCGATCTGGTAACGGGGCTGGGCTTGCTGTCGACCGGCGTCGGCCCGGTCAAGGATTGCATGGAAGAGCACATCGCCAATGGCTATTTCGCGGTGCTGATGTCGTCGGAAACGCTGACGCTCTACGATCCGGCTGGCGATGCCTTGCTGATGGTCTATCCGCCAGAAAACCTGGCAGTTTTCCTGCGCGGCAACGTTTAACCCCGGCTGAAGGTCAACGTTCGCGGATCTCCTGCTGGCGCAGCGGCAGCTTGTCGATGGAACGCGAAATTTCACGCATGTCCCAGGGGGCGGGTTTGCGGATCACCACACTGCCATCCTTGGCCAGCACCACCAGCATAAAGCCGCGCGCGCGCAACGCTTTGCGCACCTCGCTGCGCGCCTTTGGGTCCGTGTCGGTGATCACCACCACATCGCGCTCCAGCAACGCCTCTGGTCGCTCCTCGATCAGCCGCATTTGTTCGGCAAAGCGCGGATCATTGGGGCTGTCGGCAAAGACCACCACCACCCGTTTGATCCAGGCCCACTCCTCAAGAGAGGTGTCCGAGGCATCCCGGATCAAGGTAAACGGCTCTTCGGCCTCGGTCGCGCTGAGCACAGGTGAGGCCAGCAGAGCAGGGATGAGGGCCAAGGCGGCCAGACGGGAAAATGCGTTCATACACATAGATATAGGGTGCGAAACGAAAGCTGCACAGTCCACAGGGCGCGGGAACCGGAAAAATTTTAGCATTAACGAGTTTCTCATAAGCGGCAGGCCATCCTTGTTGGCATCTGCAACTGCCCGTGTCGCTGCTGACGCGGGTCTGGCTAAGGGCCGCTGCCTCATGGATGTCATCCTGCATATCGGTGCGCATCGCACCGGATCGACAAGTTTTCAGCAATATCTACGCGCCAATCGCAGCGCTTTGATGACGCAAGGGGTTGGGTTTTGGGGGCCATGGCGGACCCGCAAGGGACTGCTTGACGGTGTTGCGGATCGCCCGGTTTCGCCCAAGCAAACCAAACGCGCCATTGGCCGTGTGCAGATGAACCTTGCTGGTGCCGCGCGGCAGGGGATGACGCATCTTGTTGTGTCAGACGAAAACCTGATTGGAACGGCGCGGCGCAGCCTGCGCGCGCGGGTGATGTATCCTGACATTGGCGAACGCATGGCGCGGGTCAACGCAGCCTTTGACCCGATCACCCGGGTGGTCTTGCAGATCCGCTCGCCTGATCGCTGGTGGGGGTCGGTCATGGCCTATCTCGTGCCGCGCGGCGAATCCGTGCCCAGCGATGCGGTGCGTGACAGCATCGCCCATTCCGACCGCAGCTGGCGTCACGTCATCACCGATATTGCCTGCGCCTGCCCCGAAGCCGAGATTTTGGTGACGCCCTTTGAACACTTTGCCTCCCATCCGGATGAGCTTTTGGCGATGGCGACCCAGAAACCAGGCCAACCCGGTACCGGGATTGGGGAATTCTGGGCCAATCGCAGCCCCAACCTTCAGGAATTGCGCGAGGTCCTGCTGGATCGCGGCGATTTCCCCGACTTGCTGCCGGATGAAACCGGACGCTGGCAGCCCTTTACACCGTTTCAGGCCTCCGCCCTGCGCGAGGCCTATGCCGATGACCTCTACTGGCTGCGTGCCGGAGCCGAGGGATTGGCGCATTTGAGAGAAGATCCCATGCCCGCAAGATCGGAAAAACCGACGGCGGTGCTGACTGAGAGAGGACAAGCCTATGACCGATCTGCCCGACGATTGGAAGAAACTCGCTGAAAAAGAACTGCGGGGCCGCCCGCTGGATGATCTGACCTGGAACACCTTGGAAGGGATTGAGGTCAAACCGCTTTATACGGCGGAGGATACAGCGGATCTCGACCATATGAACACGCTGCCTGGCGTAGGGCCGTTCACCCGTGGGGTGAAGGCGACCATGTATGCGGGCCGACCTTGGACCATCCGCCAATATGCAGGTTTCTCCACGGCTGAGGAATCCAACGCCTTTTACCGCAAAAACCTGGCGGCCGGTCAGCAAGGTGTTTCGGTTGCTTTCGATCTGGCCACGCACCGCGGCTATGACTCCGATCACCCGCGCGTTGTTGGCGATGTGGGCAAGGCTGGGGTTGCCATCGACAGCGTCGAGGATATGAAAATCCTCTTTGACGGTATCCCGCTCGACAAGGTCTCGGTTTCGATGACCATGAACGGCGCGGTGATCCCGATCCTGGCGAACTTCATTGTGGCGGGCGAAGAGCAGGGCCATGACAAAAGCCTGCTGGCGGGCACCATTCAGAATGACATTCTGAAAGAGTTCATGGTGCGCAACACCTATATCTATCCGCCCGAACCCTCGATGCGGATCATTTCGGACATCATCGAATATACCTCGAATGAGATGCCGAAATTCAACTCGATCTCGATTTCCGGCTACCACATGCAAGAGGCCGGGGCGAACCTGGTGCAGGAACTGGCCTATACGCTGGCGGATGGGCGCGAATATGTGCGTGCGGCGATCAATGCAGGCATGGATGTGGACAAATTCGCGGGTCGCCTGAGCTTCTTCTTTGCCATTGGCATGAACTTCTTCATGGAGGCGGCCAAGTTGCGCGCCGCGCGCACCCTTTGGCATCGTGTGATGACCGAATTCGGGGCCAAGTCTGAACGCTCCAAGATGCTGCGCACCCACTGCCAGACCTCGGGCGTGTCCCTGCAGGAACAGGACCCCTATAACAACGTGATCCGCACCGCTTACGAGGCGATGAGCGCGGTTCTGGGCGGCACACAATCCCTGCATACCAATGCCTTGGACGAGGCGATTGCATTGCCGACTGAATTCAGCGCCCGCATCGCCCGCAACACCCAGATCATCCTGCAAGAGGAAACCGGCGTCACCAATGTGGTCGATCCGCTGGCGGGCTCTTACTATGTCGAAAGCCTGACGGATCAGCTGATCAACGACGCCTGGGCCTTGATGCAAGAGGTCGAGGAAATGGGCGGCATGACCAAGGCTGTGGCCAGCGGCATGCCCAAGCTGCGGATCGAGGAATCGGCGGCCAAGCGTCAGGCGATGATCGACCGGGGCGACGAAGTCATCGTTGGGGTGAACAAGTACAAGCTCGACAAGGAAGACGAGCTTGAGATCCTCGATGTGGACAATATGGCTGTGCGTGACAGCCAGATCGCGCGTCTGACCCAAATGCGTTCGGATCGGGACGAAACGGCCTGTCAGGCTGCTTTGGCCGAGCTGACCCGTCGCGCCAAGGAAGGTGGAAACCTGCTGGAGGCCGCGGTTGAGGCGGCCCGTGCACGTGCCTCTGTGGGGGAAATCAGCATGGCAATGGAAGAAGAATTTGGACGTCACCGCGCCGAAGTCAAAACCCTGGCCGGTGTTTATGGGGCTGCCTATGAGGGGGATGAGGGCTTTGCCGCCATCCAGAAAGATATCGAAGCCTTTGCCGAAGCAGAGGGGCGCCGCCCCCGGATGCTGGTGGTCAAGATGGGCCAGGACGGCCATGACCGTGGGGCCAAGGTGATCGCCACGGCCTTTGCCGATATCGGCTTTGACGTTGATGTGGGCCCGCTCTTCCAGACCCCGGATGAGGCCGCGCAGGATGCGATCGACAATGACGTGCATGTGGTCGGTATCAGCTCGCAGGCGGCGGGTCACAAGACACTGGCACCACAGCTGATCGAAGAGCTGAAAAAGCAAGGGGCCGAGGATATTCTGGTGATCTGCGGCGGGGTGATCCCGCAGCAGGATTACGACTTCCTCAAATCCGCTGGTGTGAAGGCGATCTTTGGTCCGGGCACCAATATCCCCGAGGCTGCTCAAGACATTCTACGCCTGATCCGTGATGCTCGCGCCTAAGCAGCTATAAACGCAAAAAAGCGCGCCCTTGTATAGAACAAGGGCGCGCTTTCATTTTTGAATCAGCGTCTTATTCCGCAGCGACCTTAGCGCCTTCAGGCTCGGCAGCGGTCGACAGGCGCAGGGCGGCATAGCCAATGACACCGGAGACCAAAGAGCCCAGCAATACGCCCAGACGGACATGGTTCATCAGCTCTGGATCGGCAAAGCTGAGCGAGCCGATGAAGAGCGACATGGTAAACCCGATCCCGGCGAGACAGGCCACACCATAGATCTGCGCCCAATTCGCGCCCGCAGGCGGTTGTGCGAGGCGCAGCTTGACCATCAGCCAGGTCACGCCAAAGACGCCAATCTGCTTGCCGAGGATCAGGCCAAGCGCGATGCCCAAAGGCAGCGGTGCGGCCAGGTCAGACAGGCTCAGCCCCGTCAGAACCACACCGGCATTGGCAAAGGCAAAGACCGGGATGATCAGGTAAAGCACATAAGGCGTCAGCCCATGTTCCATCGAATGCAGCGGGGACTTGCCCCATTTATCCGTCAGCGGGATGAAAAAGGCGGTCACAACCCCGGCCAGCGTCGCATGAACGCCGGATTTCAGCACCAGCACCCACATGATCACCCCAAGGAAGAGGATCGGCGCGACGCGGTGAACCTTTTTGAGGTTCAGCCAAAGCATCGCGAGGGCAGGCACCAGCGCCATCAGCAGGTAATCGACCTTGAGCTCAGCGGTGTAGAAAATCGCGATGATTAGGATCGCACCAATATCGTCAAGAATGGCCAGCGTTAGCAGAAATACCTTGAGCGAGGACGGCACACGATCTCCGACCAGCGCCAACACCCCGAGGGCAAAGGCAATATCGGTCGCAGCAGGGATGGCCCAGCCATTGATCGTGGCCGTATTGCCCCAGTTGAACATGACAAAGATCAGCGCAGGCACAACCATGCCCCCCACTGCCGCCATGCCCGGCAGAACCACATCCGAGGGTTTCTTGAGCTTGCCCTCAAGCAACTCGCGTTTCAGTTCCAACCCGATCAAAAAGAAGAAAATCGCCATCAACCCGTCATTGATCCACAGGATCGCCGGTTTCTCCAGACCGGTCCCGTTGATCGTCACGGACAGGACGCTGCCCAGCACGGCGTCATAGGCACCCGACAGGCCGGAATTGGCGACAACCAGCGCAGCCAGGGCTGCCGCCATCAGCAGCAATCCCCCCGACGCCTCGTGCCGGAAAAAGCGGTCTATCATTCTAAGCAGCATCTATCCCTCGCGATTTGGTGAAGTCCTAAGAAAGGTGGGCCGAACTTGCATCTTTTCAAGACAAAATCGGTCAGGTTTTGTAGGATATAGAGGCGTTTTCAACGGTTTTGGAGGGATGCGGATGCTGGCTTTGGATCATATCGCAGTTTTGGGTGAAAGCCTGGAAGAGGCAGCGGCCCATTTGGAGGCGGCGGTTGGTATCCCGCTCTTGCCCGGTGGGCGGCATAATCGCTTTGGAACCCATAACCGTTTGCTTGGCATGGCACCGGATCTCTATATCGAAGCGATTGCGGTTGATCCGGCGGCAGAGCCTCCGACGGATGCGCGCTGGTTCGGGTTGGATCATTTCTCGGGGCCTGCGCGGTTGGACAAATGGATTTGCCGGGTTGAGGATATGGTATCTGCTCTGCAAGCGCTGCCCATAGCAGGTGAACCGATTGAGGTTTCGCGCGGCGGGCTCAGTTGGACCATGGCGGTGCCCAAAGACGGGTTTTTACCCTTTGATGGCCTGTTCCCGGCCCTGATCCAATGGCATGGCACGCAGATCCCGGGCCGAACATTGCCCAAAGGCGGCGTTCGTCTGCAACAGCTCACCGTGTCGCATCCCGAAGCGGATGCGCTGCAAGCCCTGCTGGCCCCCCACCTGTCCGAGCCGTTGATCCGCTTTGAAACCGCAGCCCCCGGATTGGCAGCAGAGCTTGAAACACCGCTTGGCGAGGTCCAATTGACATAAATCCGCCGGGCCGTGTTGCAGGCGCAGAAATTTCTGCAATGACCGCCTGACACTGCTTCTTTGCTCGCGTAAGGTGCGCCTATGTCGATTTGGTCTCGTATATCCAACGCTGTTGCGGCGCTCGCCTCTGGCGAGGGCCTGTCGGCGGTGTTTGAGAAACTGCGCAGCCCGCCGGAAAAATCGATTGCCTTTACCATTGCGGTGATCGCCCTGTCGGCCAAAATGGCCAAGGCGGATGGCTTGGTCACCCGGGATGAGGTCACCGCCTTTCGCGAAGTGTTTCAGATCGCCAGCGAGGATGAGGCAGGTGCCGCCAAGGTGTTCAACCTCGCCCGTCAGGACGTTGCGGGCTTTCAGGATTATGCCAAACGCATCCGCGCGATGTTTGGCGATGAGCCGGGCACGCTGTGTGACTTGATGGAGGGGCTGTTCCATATCGCCATGGCCGACGGCACCTATCACCCGGCCGAGGACCAGTTTCTGCATGATGTGGCCGAGATTTTTGGCATTGATGACAATCGTTTCCGCGCCATGCGCGCCCGCTTTGTCCCCGATGCCACACCTGATCCCTACACCGTTCTAGGTGTGACACCAGATATGCCGATGGATGAGATCCGCAAACATTGGCGGCAATTGGTGCGCGAAAGCCATCCCGATGTGATGATCGCCCGCGGTGTTCCTGCCGAGGCGGTCAAACTGTCGGAACGGCGCATGCAAGACATCAATGACGCCTGGGCCGAGATCAACGGAAAACCGGCCTGATGCGTCTGGCCACCTACAATGTCGAATGGTTCGATGCGCTGTTTGATCGACGCGGGCAGCTTTTGGCAGATGGGGAATGGTCAGCGCGACACAATGTGACCCGCGCCCAGCAGGCCGAGGCACTGGGCATTGTATTCACCGCGTTGAACGCCGACGGCATCATGATCATCGAGGCCCCCGATACCAGTTCGAAACGCTCGACCACCAAGGCGCTGACCAGTTTTGCCCAGGCCTATGACTTGCGCTGCCGCGAGGTGGTCACCGGGTTCACCAATGACACCCAGCAGGAAATTGCCTTTCTGTATGATCCCGACGTGCTGAGCGTGCGCCATGACCCCAAAGGGGCAGGGGATATGGATGCGCCGGTCTTTGATCAGGTTTTTGGCATTGATCTGGATATTGACGCCAGTCGCGACGAGGTGACCTTTTCCAAACCGCCTTTGGAATTGGAGGTCACCACCAAAGCTGGCAAAAGCTTGCGCCTGATTGGCGCACATCTGAAATCCAAGGCACCCCATGGCGCGCGGTCCCGGGATGAGGTTATGCGCATCTCGATCGCCAACCGTCGCAAGCAATTGGCGCAGGCGATTTGGCTGCGCCGCCGGGTGGAAAGCCATCTGAGCGCCGACGATCCTGTCATCGTGATGGGGGACCTGAATGATGGTCCGGGTCTGGACGAATACGAGAACCTGTTTGGGCGCAGTTCGGTCGAGATCGTGCTGGGCGAAGGGGAGGCCGCCTTGTTTGATCCCCATGCGGATGAGGCTCTGGCCAGCAAGCTGGGTGCACATCCCACGACCTCGCGCTTTTACCTCAAGGACAAAAAGCGCTATTTGCAGGCCTTGCTGGATTACATCATGGTTTCGCCTGACTTGCAGGCCTTGAATGCACACTGGTGCATCTGGCATCCCTTTGATGATCAAAATTGCTGGTCCGTGCCCGAGCTGCGCGAGGCTTTGCTAACTGCCTCGGATCACTTCCCGGTCACGTTGGACATTGACCTTTAAGCAAGGTTTGGCTGGTCCGGCGGACTCGCCAAGTTTCCCCTTACGTCACAAAACCGTGCCCCTATATTCAAGACATGACTCGTTTTGCTACCCCCGTGATCGTCGCCCTTACCATGGCTTCCCCCGTCTTTGCTGATGACAAAGAAGGGCCTTCGCTGATGGAGCAGGGGGCCAAGATGTTTTTCCAAGGGTTGATGGAAGAAATGGAACCGGCCTTGAAAGAGCTGGAAGGCATGGCCGAAGAAATGGAACCCATGCTCAAGGATTTTGCCGCCGAAATGGGGCCAGCCCTGAAAGAGATGTTCGGCAAGGTCGAGGATTGGAGCCTTTACCACTCGCCAGAAATGCTGCCCAATGGTGACATTATCATACGCCGCCGCACCGAAGAAGAGGTCGCCGAAGAGCAGCCGGAAACGGGCGGTGAGATCGACCTGTAAGCGGTCAATCCACAACCATCTCTGCACTCTCCGCCTGCAAAGCTGCGGCCAAAGAGCGAAAGCGCGCCTCGGTGACTTCGCCATATAGCGGCGCAGATTTTTCCGACAGGCGCAGGGACAGATCGCGCGTTTTTGGATCCCATAACAGTTGCGCCTCTTCGCGGGTCAGCTTGTCCATCCACAGCATCGCCCCCAAACGCATGGCCTTGCCGAGGATTTCCGCCTCAAGCTGGTCGTCCTGATCGAGCAGATCAAACAATGGCTCAAAATGCGTGCCCTCGGGTTTGTTGCGATAGCGATAAAGCAGCGAAATCCCCAGATAGACCCGTTCGGAATGTTTGAGCCCGCCCAGATTGGCGCGGGTGGCATTGTCAAAACAGATTTCCGCCCGGTAGTCGGGATGCGCGCGCCAGCTAACATCATGCATGAGGCAAGCGGCCTTGATCAGGCGCAGGCGGGTTTCGTCGGCATCGGGAAAGAGCGGTTTCACAAAGGAATACAAACGCTTGCCAAAGCCAGGCAGGCGGGCATCCTTGGCCTCTGAGAACCGGCTAGCTTCGATCAACGGATCGCGGCGGCGCAGCTCTTCGGGCATTTGTTCATACAACATGCCTTCGCGAATACCGTAGCTGGAAATGGCGATATCGGCGGGTTTGAACTGTTTCAACAACTCTTCCAGAACCTCCGCCGCATAAGGAAGCAGCGACATGCGGGTCGAGGATATCCCGCAAAGCTTGCGCAACTCTTCGGGTGTGTGTTGTTCGATAAAGGTGATGGTTTGGGCGACGGCATCCGCATCCATGCGGTATTCGTGCAGCACATGCAGCGGGTAATCGCGGCGCAGCATGTCGACTTTGGCCAAGGCGCGCCAACTGCCACCAACCAGGAACAAACGGTCGCGCTGCTTGCCCATATGATCGCGCAACTCAGCCATAACGGTTTTAATCCGGGCCTTGCGGGCCTCGGCCCCGCCTTCCAGGTCCCGCAGTTTCAGCGGCCCAAGTGGCGAGGTTACGCGCCGCCCGACCTGTCCGTCGTGGATCTCGGCCAGCTCCATGGAGGACCCGCCAATGTCGCAGATCAACCCATAAGACCCTGGCCAGCCGAGCAAGACGCCCTGGGCTGACAGCCGGGCTTCTTCTTCGCCATCAATGACATAGACGGTCAGGCCGGTCTCTTTCTCGATGATCTCTTTGAATTCCGGCCCGTCTTCAGCCTCGCGCATGGCGGCGGTGGCGACAACGGTGAGCGGGGCAAGGTCCATGCCTTCGGCCAGACATTGAAACCGGCGCAGCGCCACCAAAGCACGTTCGCGCCCTTCGGGGTTCAAACGCCCGGTTTCATTCATGCCAGCGCCAAGGCCGCAGAGGATCTTTTCGTTAAAGAAATAGGCCGGGCTGCGCGCCGCGCCGTCAAATACAACCATCCGAACCGAGTTTGATCCGATATCGACCACACCAACGCGGCTAAGCCCACGGGATTTCGCATCTTCAAACAAAGGACGCCCGAACGGGCCCCAATCATCCTGCGGCAGGCTGTTTTGCATATGGTATGACCCCCGGACTTTTACCCATATGGCCTGAGTATCGTCCGGGGGTCAATCGCTTGAAAGCGTTGCGATTTGTCACTGGGTTTTCAGCGCAATCACAGGTTTAGCGGAACAATGCCAGCAAGGTGGATGGCGATTGGTTCGCAATCGACAGGGCCTGAACCGCCAGCTGTTGCTGCACCTGCAGGGCCTGCAACTTGGCCGAGGATTCTTCCATATTGGCATCTGTCAGCGCACCGATTCCGGATTTCAGTGAGTCGGTGAGTTTGCCGATAAAGTTGGATTGAGTTTCAATCCGTCCCTGATCCGAGCCAAAAGCCGCCGAGGCTTCGACCGCAACTTGGATCAACCCTTCGATCTGACCCAAGGCGTCATCCGCGCCGGAGGCGGTTGAGACATCCAAGCTGCTCAGCGCCTCGAGCCCGCCGCCAATCGTGTTGCCTGCATCGGCATCCAAACGGTTGATGGCCACCTGGATTGTGTCAGAGCCGGTCGTGACATTCGAACTGAGCGAGATGGTCGAGCCTGAGAAGGTCAGCGCCAGCTCATCACTGGTGTGATCGTTGGAATGCGCAAAGGCCTGCCATTTTTTCCCTAGTGCGTTGACCACATCGGCCATGGTGTCCCCTTCGGCCGCCACATAGGTCAGGTCACCAGCCGCCATTTCGGCCTGGGTTTCCGTGGCCGCAGCGGTGGAGCGGTAATTGGCTTGGGTAAAGCTGGAATCGTTGGCGTCGGTGCCAAAGACCGAGATGGAAAAGGCCGCACCGGCCTCGGCCACCAGGCTGCTGGCGTCGATGGTCGCGGTTTGCGTGGCGTTCAGCGTGGCAGTGGCCGCATCGGCGGCATATGTCCCACCCGAGGCCGCCACGGTTGACGCGTTGGTCGACAAATCCTGCTTTTTCACATTCATCGTGGTGGTCGTGACACCGGTCGAAGAGCGATCCAGCGACGCCATGATATTGATACTACCCGATCCCGCATCGGTGGATTGGTTTTGCAGCAGGTTTTCACCGTTGAACTGCGCCGCCTTGGCGATATCGTTGATCTGCGTGGTCAGTGCCTCGATATCCGCCTGGATCTTGGAGCGGTCGACATTGTCCTCTTGGGCCGCGACGATCTTGCCTTTCATATCGGTCAAAAGGTCGGTGATCGTTTCCGCACCCTGGCGCGCCACAGCGACAGTGGAATTGCCCAGGTTCAGGTTGTCAGAAATGGTTTTGAAGCCCGCTACATCAGCTTCCATGGTTTTGGCAATCGCCCAGACGGCAGAGTTGTCCCCGGGCCGGGCCACCTTTTTACCGGTGGAGATTTCGGCCTGAACAGTGCTCATTTCGCTGTTGATGGCCTTGAGCGTTTGCAGTGCGATGCTCGCACTATTGTTGGTCAGAATACTCGACATCAGTCTCGCCTCTTTTTCAGGTCAAGGCGTTTACACGCCAGCGCCGCGGGTTTTGCGGCAAGTCCAGCGTCTTCTGACGGATGCAGACCCGAAATTACGGGCAGCGCCACTTGTTACCAAAGTGCGAATTCACATTCTCAAAGGAGGCTTAACGCGTCTTTAACGATTTGAGGCCCTTGCAGGGTCTTTTTGCGGCGAAAATGGGGCGAAACCCTGTGGATAAAACCTTGCAACGAAAAAGCCCGGCGAGCGGGCCGGGCTTTGTTTATTACTCTTCCAATGATATTAATCTGTATGGGTCAGTTTGGGAACGTCCTTGGCCCCGGCGGAACCGCGCCCGGACAGCGATGGGTTTTCCATAAAGAACTTGTGGCAGTTAAAGGGTTTTTCACCTTCGGCCACCGCATGGCGGGTGAATTTCCCGCTGGGTTCCATGATCCAGCTTTGGGCGGTATCCGCCAGATTGGCCGCCATGATCTGGCTCACGATCTGCGCCTTTACGGTGGGGTTCTCGATCTCGACCCCGGTTTCAATCCGTCGGTTCAGGTTGCGCCCCATCCAGTCCGCAGAGGAAATAAACACCCGCGCTTTCTTGTGTGGCAGCCCGTGACCATTGCCAAAGCAGACGATCCGCGAATGTTCAAGGAAGCGTCCGACAACCGATTTCACGCGGATATTCTCGCTCAAACCTTTGATGCCCGGACGCAACCCGCAAATCCCGCGCACAACGCAGTCGATCTTCACCCCGTCTTGCGAGGCTTTGTAAAGCGCGTCGATGATTTCAGGTTCGATCAAGGAATTCAGCTTGATCCAGATCTGTGCAGGACGTCCGGCGCGGGCATGGGCGGCCTCGGCCTCAATCATCTCGATCATGCCCGATTTCAGCGTATGCGGCGAGATCAGCAGGTTGTCCAATGTCTCGGGGCGGGCATAGCCGCTGAGATAGTTGAACAGTTTGGCCGCATCACGCCCCAGCGCTTTGTCTGAGGTGAAAAAGCTGAGATCGGTGTAAATCTTGGCGGTGATCGGGTGGTAATTGCCGGTGCCCCAATGGGTATATGTGACCAGCTTGTCCCCTTCACGGCGCACCACAGACGAAATCTTGGCGTGGGTTTTCCAATCAAGGAATCCATAGACCACCTGCGCGCCCGCCCGTTCCAACCGACGAGACTGCCGAATATTGGCGGCCTCGTCAAAACGCGCCTTCAGCTCGACCAAGGCAGTGACCGATTTGCCATCCTCGGCCGCCTCACACAGGGCTTCGACAATGGGCGAGTTATGCGAGGTGCGATAAAGCGTTTGCTTGATCGCCACCACATCCGGGTCCATCGCCGCCTGCCGCAAAAAACGCACGACCATATCAAAGGTCTCGTAAGGGTGATGCAGCAGCATGTCCTTTTGCGTGATCGCCTCGAACATGTCGCCGTCAAAGTCCTGCACGCGTTCAGGCACACGTGGAGTAAAGCTGCGCCAGAGCAGATCAGGACGGGCATCGATCACCAGTTCTTTGGTGTCTCCAATGCCAATCAGCCCTTCTTGTTCGATGACTTCTTTGTCGCTGACATGCAGCTCGTCCATGACGATCTTGCGCAGCTTGGCCGAAGCCCCGGCGGTGATGGTCAGACGCACCACTTCGCCCCGGCGGCGGCGTTTCAGGGCGACTTCAAATTCGCGCACCAGATCTTCGGCTTCTTCCTCGACCTCGATATCGCTGTCGCGCAGCACACGGAACCCGAAATGGTCCCGGCAACGATAGCCCGGGAACAGCCCGTCCACATGCAGGATCAGCACGTCTTCGAGCAGGATAAACCGGTGTTTGCCCGCCTCAGCAGGCAGTTTCATAAAGCGATCAATCTGGGCCGGGATCGGCACAAGGGCTTGTAGGCCCTTCTTGTCCTTGATCCGCTCCAGCTGCATGGCGATGCAAAACCCCATATTCGGGATAAACGGGAAAGGGTGGGCCGGATCGATGGCCAGCGGGGACAGGACTGGAAACACGTGGTCCAGGAAAGCATCGGCCAGATGTTTCTTATCCGCCTCGGTCACATCTTCAAGCGAGACCATTTCGATCCCCGCAGCCTCAAGCTCTTGGCGCAGGGCAACATAGACCTGTTGCTGCTTGGCCATGAGGTTGCGCGCGTCTTCGTCGATCAGGTCAAGCTGCTCTGCCGGGGTGAGTCCGTCAGCGGCTGGCATATTGTTGCCCGCATGTGCCAGTTCGCGCAGACCAGCCACGCGCACCGTATAGAATTCGTCCAGATTGGTGGCGGAAATCGACAAAAAGCGCATGCGTTCCAGCAAAGGCACCCGCGGATTTTCAGCCTCTTCCAGAACCCGCCAGTTAAACCCCAGCCAGCTCAGCTCGCGATTGTGAAATCGACCGGGGCCAGTGATGTCAACATCGGGCAGATCGATCGGGGCGGGAAGCGGGGATTTGAGAAAGTCAGCTTGGGTCATGGGGCCTTATGCCGTCTGCATTGCAACTTTATTATGACATGGATCAGTCTTGCCCGTCAGTCGCGTTTTCCACTGTGTCGTTGGGTGTTTCATCAGCCCCGGTCATCTCGGACAGGATTTGAATGGCCAAGGGGCGGTTCACTCCGGATGGGCGGGTCAATGAGGCCCGGTCAAGCCGATCAACCAGCGTGCGCGCCGCCTCGTAACTGCGGGGCATCTGGCGCAGCAGATAGGGGATCACATCGCTGGCAGGCACGATCTGACGGTCCGAGAAAAGCTTGACCAACAGCGCCGATAGCAGCATGTCATCCGGCCCGCTCAGGGTTGCAGATTGCGCGCCTTGGATGCGACTGTGCAGGTCTGGCAATTGCAGCGGCCAAAGCTTGGGCGCGGCGCAACCGGTCAGCATCAGGGAATGGCCCTGCGCCAACACCAGATTGTGCAAATGAAACATCGCCTCTTCGGCACGCAGATTGCCCGCGATCTGGTCAACGTTTTCGACGCAGATATTCTGATCGGCAAGGCTTGGGATATCGGCATATTCCAGCCCCTGCGCCGCAACGATCCGCGCGCCCGACATCTTGGCCCAGACATGGGCCAGATGGGTCTTGCCCGATCCTGCCTTGCCATTCAGGACCATCTTATGGCCAGCCCAGTTTTCCCAGCTTTCCACCAGTGCCACGGCCAGCGCATTAGATTCACTGACGAAAAAGTCCTCTCTCCCCAGCGCCGTCAACACGGGCAGGGGGATCTGCAGTTGCTCGATCAACATTATAGTTCCTTGCGTTCCGTCAATCCGCGATACAAGCGGCTGCCGGTGTATTGTGCGGTGGCAAAGCGGGCCAAAACCCCGATTGCCGCGGCCAGGGGCACAGCGACCAGCATGCCCACAAAGCCGAAAAGAGATCCGAAGACGGAAAGGGCCAGCAAGAGCCAGACCGGGTGCAACCCGACCGAAGAGCCAACCCAGCGCGGCGTCAGGATATTGCCCTCGATGAATTGGCCAGATTGGAAGATCGCCCAGACCGCCACAATCCAATGCCATTCGCCCCAGAACTGGAACAGGGCCAGCCCGATGGCCAGCAATCCTCCGACCAGCGCGCCGACATAGGGGATAAAGGTCAACATGCCCGCGACGACGCCGACAATCAGGCCGAATTGCAAACCGACCATCCACAGCGCCAGCGCGTAATAGACGCCCAGCACCATGCAGACCGAGCCCATGCCGCGAACAAAGCCCGACAGCACTTTGTCGATCTCTCCGGCCAGTTGGCGCACGACTTCGCTATGATCTCGCGGGACCAGGGCATCGATCCGCGCAATCATCCGATCCCAGTCAAGCAACAGATAAACGGCCACCACTGGAACGATCAGAAACAGGATGGCAATGTCCAGAACTGTCTTGGCCGAGTTGAACAGGGTGTTGATCACCCGCCCGCCTTGGTCCTGAATGGTTTGGCCAATCTTGATCAGGGTTTCGCGAACGACGCTGTTTTCATCCAAAAGGTTGGGGAAACGCTCGGTCAGAAAGCTTTGCAAATCGTTGAACAATTGCGGCGCGAATTGCACCAGCGCCAACGCCTGCGAGATCAAGGTCGGAATGATCGCCAGAGCCAGTACGACAAAGGCCAAAACCCCGATAACGGTGATGGTTCCGGTTGCGGCCCCGCGCGAAAATCCCATGCGTTCCAGCCGATCCGCGACCGGATCGAGGAAATAGGCAATCGCCCCGCCCAAGACAAAGGGCAGCAAAACGTCGCCAAGAAACCAAAGCACCAGCGAAAACACCGCTGCTGTCAGTCCCCAGTATTTCAATTGATCCCGTACTGGCAGGGCCATGTGACTTCCTTTTCCTGCCTCTACATCGCCCGCCTTGCAGGGTGTTTCAAGCCTTCAAACAGCTTATTGTTTCTGCATGAGCGATAAAAGCAATAACCGCTCAACCTCACCGCGTTGTCCTGTAGTGCGTGCCAGTTGCTCCAGCCCCAGATGGGCGGCATAGAACAGGCGGGCATGGGCCATTTCGATCTCACCCAGATGTTTGAGTTCCTGTTGCAGATAGGCGATGCGTTTGACGTCGATTTCCAGCAACGCGGCAGCAACCTCGGCATCAATCCGAGCCCAATCACGAATCGCGGGTTCAACCCCATTGCCGCCATAATGGTCTGGGGTAGAGCTGGCCTTTTCAATCAAGGCCACCAGGCGATTGCGCCCTTTGGGCAGCTCTTCCAACTCGTCAATGATGCCATGTGTGGCTTGCTCTTTCCAAAAGGCAATCATGGCTGATTTAAAGGCCTTCAAGTCTTTGAAATGCCAATAAAACGACCCTTTTGTTGTCTTAAGGTCCCGCGCAATTGCTTCGACGCGCAACGCCGCGGATCCGCCCTTGGCCAAGGCGCGAAAACCTGCTGCGATCCAATCCTCTTGTGACAGTCTGCTTTGCAACATGGGGGCCTGAAACTGATCTCCATACGGTGGCGTATTGACTCTGGATAGCTGGCGGATCTAACCATACGCAACCGTATGTTTTGCGATCCGGAGGTCTCAATTGTCCAAATCCTATCTTGTTCTGTCTGCTCTCATGGCCGCCATCACATGCGTGCATGTCTTCTTGGGCGGCCCGCAATATGCCGACGCCTTTACCGTAACACTTGAGAATGCCGATCTGAGGGCCATGTCCCTGGTCTTGTGGCATGCGGTCACCGTCGCCTTGATCCTATTTGCCCTGGCCTACCTGTGGCTGGCGTTTCGGCGTAGCCCGGAGCTTGTGGCCATCACCTCGCTTTTGCAGCTCGGTTGGGCCGGGTTGTTTCTGTTTTACGGGGTCACTCAACTTGGGGAATTGGTGACACAACCACAGTGGGTTCTGTTTATAGGTTTCCCCTGTGCGGCCTTGTTCTCGGAATGGTTGCGAGACCGGCGAAATCCGGCAAAACCGTAAGAAAACAAGAGCTTTTGAGAGAAAAAGTGTTATAAATGGAGAATGACGGCCCACGAACATAGTGCATTCCCCATCGTTAAAACGATTTTGGATGGAACTGGTCGGGCGTTGCTTCGCAAGTGTTTCCTGTCCTTTGCGCAGTACTTTACCGTTCCACATGTGATCGAAACATTTGAGGGCAGCAGGACAGTTGCCTCCTTTGCCGAGTTTCGGGGGCTGTTTGACGGTCTGGTCACCCAATATGAGCGTCGCGGTGTGACCGATTTGGTGCGCAATTGCCTTGAGGTGAAGTTTCGGGACGAAAACACAATTCTGTGTGCGCATGAGGTTCGGATCATGTCAGGATCGCAACTGTTATGGCGCCCCTATCCGGTTTTCTCTGAGGTGAAACGGATCGGACAACATTGGAAGGTTGTCAGAACCTCCTATGCGATTGAGGGCAATCCGGCCTTGGCGGATGTCCTGTCTGGCAAGGCTGAGCAGGATTAAGACTTCACCACACCCTTGCCATTCAGCCCTTGCCAATAGGGGCGGCTTGGCTCAAAACCGCCGGGACATGTTTTGCAAGGGACACGAATATGCGCCTTTCCCGATATTTTCTGCCGGTTCTCAAGGAAACACCCTCTGAGGCTCAGATCGTCAGCCACCGTTACATGCTGCGCGCCGGCATGATCAAACAGGCCAGCGCCGGGATTTATTCCTGGTTGCCGATGGGCTTTAAGGTGCTGCGCAAGCTCGAAAATATCGTGCATGAAGAGCAGGCCAAAGCCGGTCACATCGCCATGTTGATGCCAACCCTGCAATCGGCTGACCTGTGGCGCGAATCCGGGCGTTATGACGGTTATGGCGAGGAAATGCTGCGCATGCAGGACCGCCACGGTCGCGACATGTTGTTTTCGCCCACCGCCGAAGAGATGTTCACCGATGTGTTCCGCAGCAATGTGACCTCTTACAAGGACCTGCCGCTGACCCTGTACCAGATCCAGTGGAAATTCCGCGATGAGATCCGTCCTCGTTTCGGTGTGATGCGCGGGCGCGAATTCTTTATGAAGGACGGGTATAACTTTGACCTGACCAAAGAAGACGCCTTGCACGCCTATAACCGTCATCTGGTCAGCTATCTGCGCACCTATGAGCGGATGGGTTTGCAGGCGATCCCGATGCGCGCCGATAGTGGTCCGATTGGCGGCGATTACACCCATGAATTCCTCGTGCTGGCCGACACCGGTGAATCCGAGGTGTTCTACGATTCCGAAATCACCGATCTGACCTTTGGTGATCGTGAGATCGATTTTGACGACAAGGCCCAGTGCCAGGCGGTACTGGAAGAGTTCACATCGCGCTATGCCCGCACCGATGAAACCCATGACGAAGCCGAATTCGCCAAAGTCCCGCAAGATCGCCAGCGCACCGCGCGCGGCATCGAAGTGGGGCAGATCTTCTATTTCGGCACTCAGTATTCTGACGCCATGGGCGCGGTTGTGCAGGATGGTGAAGGCAACAAAGTTCCAGTGCATATGGGTAGCCACGGCATTGGTGTGTCGCGTCTGTTGGGGGCAATCATTGAAGCCAGCCATGACGATAAGGGCATCATCTGGCCAGAAGGTGTGACCCCGTTCCATTGTGGCATCGTCAACCTGAAATCTGGCGACGCCGAGGCGGATGCCGCCTGTGAAGCGATCTATAAATCGCTGACCGCGCTGGGGCTTGAGCCGCTTTATGATGACCGTTCGGAACGGGCAGGGGCCAAGTTTGCCACCATGGACCTGATCGGCCTGCCTTGGCGGATCACCGTTGGCCCGCGCGGGCTGAAAAACGGTGTGGTTGAGCTGACCTCGCGCCGCACTGGCGAAAGCGAAGAACTGCCGCCAGAGACCGCTATTGAGCGCATCGCCCAGATCTACGGTAAGGTATCCGGCTAAGCGGAATTTCCCACTGACTTGTGGTCTGGCTTGGCTTAAGCTGGACCAAAACAAGGTGGGGCTGCATGATCGTCAGAGCGTTGACATTGGCAGGTGGGCTGACCGGCGCGGTTGGCCTGTCGCAATTCCCTGAATTTTCACAACAATATTTGCAGCGCCTTGGTGGCGCTGTGGACGAGTTGGGCATCATCACCCAGCAATATGAGGCCGACGCCGCGGCGGCCAGCATGGCTCTGCCCGACTATATTTCGGCCCTGTCGCAAGAGGGCGCGCTGAGCAAGACCCAGGCCGGAAATATGCAGGCCCATTTGGATCGGTACTCTTCCTTGTCTGCAGCGCTGACACAGCTCCAGGGGGCCGGGCCCTTCATGCGGGCAAGGCTGGCCGCGAATATGAGCGATCACGGCGTTGCCAAGCGCACCTTGGATGAGTTCAAACCCGCCATTCCCGCCACCTTTGAAGGGGCGGTTTTTGCCGGGTCTGGCTTCCTTGGGGGATGGTTGGGGATAAAGCTGGTCTTTGCGTTTCTGGCTGGTCTATGGGGCAGCGCGACATCTCTGTTTCGCCGCCCGGCCTAATATGGAGCGCACCAAAATCCATTGATGGATTTTGCAAATTCCGTCGACGGAATTTGGGCGCGCTTGCCTTACGCGACCGCCTGAACCTCGGCGACGATCCCATCGACGACCTGTTCCAACAGCCCTGGATCCTCGCATTCTGCCATGACGCGGATCAGCGGTTCGGTACCCGACTTGCGGATCAAAAGACGTCCTTTGCCTTCCAGCAACCCCTCGGCATCCGAGATCGCTGTTTTGACCGAGGCGATTTCAAGCGGAGCCTGACCTTCACCAAAGCGGACATTCTTAAGCAGCTGAGGCACGGGTTCGAAACTGCGGGTCAATTCCGAGGCGCGTTTGCCACTGCGCACCATTTCCGCCAGGAATTGCATCCCCGCCATCAACCCGTCACCGGTTGTGGCATAGTCGGTCATCACGATGTGACCGGATTGTTCACCACCCAGGTTCCAGCCGTTTTTGCGCATGGCTTCAACCACATAGCGGTCACCGACTTGTGTGCGTTCGAGCCGCAAACCTTTGCCCTCAAGAAAGCGTTCCAGGCCGAGATTCGACATCACCGTAGCAACCAAAGCCCCCCCGGCCAGACGATCTTCGGCGGCCCAGCGGGCTGCCATCAGCGCCATGATCTGGTCGCCATCCGCGATCTGGCCTTTTTCGTCGATTAGAATGATCCGATCAGCGTCGCCATCCAGGCAGATCCCAACATCAGCCCCGTTTTCGATCACCGCAGCAGCGGCCTTTTGCGGTTTGGTCGAGCCGCAGCCTTCGTTGATATTCAACCCGTTTGGTTCAACCCCAATCGGGATCACGGTAGCACCCAACTCCCACAGGATCTCTGGCGCACTGCGATAGGCGGCACCATTGGCGCAATCCACCACAACCTTGATCCCATCCAGGCGCAGGCCCGAGGGCAGGGTGCTTTTGACCCGTTCCTGATAGCGCGAGCGACCATCATCAATGCGGCGCGCGCGCCCAATGTTTTCGGGCAGGGCGGGGCGCACACCCTCATCGACCAGAGTTTCGATCTCGGCCTCGACCGCGTCGGATAGCTTGAAGCCATCAGGGCCAAAGAACTTGATGCCGTTATCAGCGGCGTGATTGTGGCTGGCTGAAATCATGATCCCGAGATCAGCGCGCATCGATGGGGTCAGCAAACCCACCGCAGGCGTCGGAACCGGCCCAAGAAGCAGCACATTCATCCCGGTCGAGGTCAAACCAGCAGTCAGCGCGTTTTCAAACATATAGCCGGACAGGCGCGTATCCTTGCCAATGACAACCCGGTGCACACCACCATGTTCGTTGCGGAAATAACGGCCCACCGCTGCGCCCAGCATCAACGCCATTTCGGCGGTCATCGGATAGCTGTTGGCCGTGCCCCGCACGCCATCTGTTCCAAAAAGCTTACGTTTCAAAATGCTCTCCTTTGCAAATGGCCTGCCAGACCTGCAGCGCTTGCGAGGTGTCAGCGACGTCATGCACGCGCACGATCTGCACCCCTTGGTGCACCGCTGCCATGGCGGCGGCAATCGAACCGGGCATACGGGCCGAAGCAGGCACCGCGCCGGTAATTTTGCGGATAAATCCCTTGCGCGAGGCTCCCAAAAGAATGGGGCATCCCAGGGCATGGAACAATGAAATCCCGTTCAAAAGTGCCAGGTTGTGCTGCAAGCTTTTGCCAAATCCTATTCCCGGATCGACAATGATCTGGTCGCGGTTGATCCCCAGGTCACCCAACATCGCAATCTGTGCGTTGAGAAAGTCGAACACGTCCAGCAAGACATCCTCATAATGCGGATCATCCTGCATGGTTTCGGGGGTGCCCTGCGAATGCATGACGCAAACCGGCAGGTTATGTGAGGCGCAGAAATGCGACAACATACGGTCATAGGTAAAGCCCGAGACATCATTGATGATGCTTGCGCCCACCTCATATGCGGCCTCGGCGACGCGGGATTTGCGGGTGTCGATGGAAATCGGAACCGGAAGCTTGTGGCGAATGGCGTGGATCACAGGTTCGATCCGCGCAATCTCGGCCTCAGCCGGGACGGTTTCTGCGCCGGGTCGCGTGCTTTCACCGCCGATATCCAGAATATCCGCCCCCTCTGCGACCATGGCTTCGGCATGGCTCAGGGCTCGGGCAGGCGAGGCGTGACTGCCACCGTCGGAAAAGCTGTCAGGTGTGACGTTCAGGATGCCCATGATCCGCGGCTGATCCAAGGTGACCCCGGCAATCGGCTGCCGTGGCGACGAAATCAACATGCGCCAGTCATCGGGAACCTGGTCCAATTCCACGATGGTCTGAGATCTATCGTTGCGACGATGCAGAACCGCTTGGGTAAACCAGCCAGCGCCACCCGCAACACAAAGCGCATGGTCCGGGCGCGGCAAGTCAAAGCGGACAAGGGGCCGATAATAGTCGTTCATTCTTTTCCCGTGGCGCATCCGCGCATATGTAACAGGCCTTGTTTAGCGCTAAAACAAGGCCTGTCCAAGGGCAAGACCACGCTTTGGCGTCGCACCGGTTTCCGGCAGGGCTTCGCCGATCACGACCAACTCGCAAGCGTCAAGCTCTTCTGCGAACCAAGCCGAGAGGGCGACGCTGTCCTTGGGGGCCACTTCGGGGCCTTGAACGGCATCCAAAACAATTTTCGACGGGGCCCAGACGCAGATCTGTTCGTTCTTCATCGCCCAGTCGAGTTCGGTACGTGTGGCCACAACCTTGCATCGCAAATCACGCGCCGCCAAGCACCAGCCATTTTGTTCAATGGCCAGCAGATCGATCCGGCGTTGCGTCATTTTGTGCTGAGTTTTGGGGCGCTCCAAATCTGGCAAGCCAACGCACAGGATCAACGGGGCCTTGCGCGCCGCCAATTCGTCAATCCATGTGGACAGTTCAGGATGTGCAATGGCGTCGTTTGACAGGTAAACAAGGCGCGGACGCGGTTGTTCCTGCGCCACCTCATCCGCCAGCACTTCTAAATGCTCGCCAAAATCCCGTTTCGAACGCACGATCTCAACGCCCAATTCCCCGGGGCCGCGATCCATTTTTTCAATCCGCACAAAGGTGCGCATGGCTTGCGGCTCCAGCAGGATGCGCTCAGCGATGCGTTCCGCCAGCGTTTCCAAAAGGTTCAGCCGTTCAGCTTCAAGCTCATGGGCGATGGCCTCGGTGACACGATCATAGGACAGGATGCGGTCGACATCGTCATCAATTGGCCCTTTGAAAGGGACAACCTCGACCACAACATTAAAGCGAACCCGTTGCTGAGTACCGCGTTCCGCCTGAAAGGCCCCGATTTCGACTTCGACGATATGGTCGCGCAGGCTGATACGGTCGCGTGGCTCGTCTCCGGCTGTGGCAATGGCACGCTCGGAAGGGTGCGAAAAGGCAAGACGGGTTTCACTGGCCATCGGGCAGCTCCAAAGGAATGGGGTCTGCGTTCTATAGGCGCATCACATGGCAAAGAAAACCGGCACAGGCGTCATCAAGGCCGGGTTTCGCGACATCGTCACGGTTTATAGAAAAGATGCACGCCGATTTTTGCGGTTCTGGAGAATTTGCGCGCCCATTTCGGGTTCACGGCGGTGGTGTGATAATAGGTTGCGCCCTTGGTCAGACCGCGCGGCGCACCGGCGAGCATCAGTTTCGCAACCTTGCCTACACGGTCCCAAGAGGTTGGCTCATGGATGTTTTCCGGGCGACCATCACAGGTATAGGTGAACTGACAGGCAAATTTGCGCCCGGTGCCCTGATTGATCACACCACAAACCGAGCCGGGGAATTTCTTGCTGTCGACGCGGTTCATGATCACTTCGGCCACGGCAAACTGGCCCTTGATCGTTTCGCCGCGCGCCTCGAAATATAGCGCCTCGGCCAGACACCGCCATTCGGACCCGCCGCTGGCTTTGGGCTGCGCATTCAGCCAATTGGCGTCGTATTTCACCTGCACGCCACTGCGCGAAACCGAGGCCGGAATGGCCTGGGGGATCACAGTGACCAATTTCTTGAGATGACCGGCCGAAGCCTGTTCCAGGGCGCGCTGTTCCATGGTCAAAAGGCGTTTGGCCTTAACATGGGTGCTATCCGCCAAGCTTGGCCCGGCAAGAACAAGGCAGGCAGTGGCACTGGCAATAACAAAACGCAAAGCTTTGATCATCGGTCGACTCAATCATTGTCTCAACAGGCGAAAACCGGGACGGATCCCGGTTTCAAACATCTGTTACATACAAAATTATGCAAATTGCGTAAACCCGGCCACATCTTGGGGCTGGGTACGCCAGACTCAGCTGATCTTGTCGGCTATCGCTAATTGTGCCGCTGCCAAACGGGCCACGGGGACCCGGAAAGGCGAACAGCTTACGTAATTCATACCGACGGCGCGACAAAATGCGATAGAGGCCGGATTGCCGCCATGTTCTCCGCAGATCGACAAGGTGACATCACGCTGGATCATTCGGGCGCGCTCTGCCCCGATGGCCAGCAATTCGCCGACGCCTTCGATGTCCAAAACATGGAACGGATCTTCGCCAAAGACGCCCTGACGGACGTAATCGGACATGAAACGTCCGGCATCGTCGCGCGACAGTCCATAGGTCATCTGGGTCAAGTCGTTGGTCCCAAATGACAAAAATTGCGCATGTGGTGCGATATCCCCGGCGCGCAGACAGGCGCGGGGCGTTTCGACCATGACCCCAAGACGATAGGTGAATTCCTCGCCGCGTTCGGCACGCACGGCAGCAGCCACCGCGTCAATCCGCGAACGGATCAGCTCAACTTCGCGCTTGGCTGACACCAGCGGCAGCATGATCTCCGGCTCCACCGGGTCGCCATCCTCGAGGGCATCCAAGGTCGCCTCAAAAATCGCGCGGGCCTGCATGTCATAGATTTCTGGCAGGGTGATTCCCAAACGCACTCCGCGCAGGCCGAGCATCGGGTTATATTCGCCCAAGGCCTCAACCCGGCGCGTCACATCAGAGACCGGCAGGTCCAGCGCCTCGGCCAAGTCGCGCAAACCGGGGCGGTCGCTGGGTAGAAATTCATGCAAGGGCGGATCGAACAGGCGGATCACCACCGGCAACCCTTCCATGATGCGAAACAGCTCGGAAAAATCCGCGCGCTGCATGGGTAAGAGGATTGCCAAAGCCGCCTGGCGATCTTCGGGCGTATCGGCAAAGATCATCTCGCGCATGGGCGTGATGCGATCCGCTTCAAAGAACATATGTTCCGTACGGCACAGCCCGATCCCCTCGGCGGCAAAGTTGCGCGCTGTGGCAGCATCGGCAGGGGTGTCGGCATTGGCGCGGATTTCGATGTCACGCGCTTCATCAGCCCAGGCCATGAGCGTCTGAAACGCATCATCAAGGGCGGCTTCGATTGTATCGGGTTCACCGGCCAGGATCTGCCCTAACGTGCCGTCCAGAGTGATGACATCGCCCGCGCGAAACACCTTGCCTGTGGCCGAGGTGATGGTCTTGCGCTTCAGGTTCAGCTTCATCTTGGCCGCGCCAACCACACAAGGTTTGCCCAAGCCACGACCGATTACCGCGGCGTGGCTGGTCATGCCGCCGCGTTCCGTCAAAACGCCCGCCGCTGCATGCATGCCGCGAATATCCTCGGGCGAGGTTTCACGCCGCACCAGAATGCAGGCTTCGTTTCGGGCAAGCGAGGCCTGCGCCTCGGTCGCTGAAAACACAATTTTGCCGGTCGCCGCACCGGGAGAGGCAGCAATGCCCGCGCCGATCACATCGCGTGGTGCATCCGGAGCGACCTGACGATGCAGCAACTCAGAAATGGCACGCGGTTCGATCCGCATCACCGCCTCTTGTCGCGAGATAATCCCGTCTTCGGCCAGACGCACAGCAATCCGAACCCCGGCGCGGGCCGAGCGCTGCACGCGCACACCGTCCAGAATATGCACTTCGCCGCCCACCAAGGTGAATTCGATCTGCATCTCTTCGCGCAACTTACGCCGCATCAGCTCGGCATGGACTTGCAGGCGGGAAAAAATCTCGGGTTCAGCCTCTTCCAGCGAAGGGCCGCGCGGGTCTTTGACCAGATAGAGGCTTTCGCTCTCCTGTTGCAGGGCCTCGCGCCCTTGGCTTTGGCTCAGGTAACGCCCCGTGACCTGCGGCAGACCGGTGTCCGAGTTGACCAGTTGCAAAACGCCCGAGCCGCATTCGCCCTGACCAAGCCCCAGCGCCATTTCCTGCACCACAAGGCCCAGCCCTGCATCCATTGGGGCTCCTTTGGCCTGACGTAGCAGACGCGCAGTTGTGCCTTCCCAAGCGCGCGCCATTGACCGCAACACCTCGCTCAGCTGCACGGCGGGATCCTGCGGGAATTCCTCTTCGGCCTCGTCCTCATAGGCGCGCAGGGCCTCAGCCAGCCCTTCGGCACCAGTGGCTTCGATCTCTTCGAACAGGTCGGGGTCCAGCCGCGCGACGTGAATGGCAAAGCTTTGAACAAATCGCAGATAGAGCTCCGCCGCCGCCTCTGCGCCCAGCGTTTCTGTCAGATCCCGCAAACGGTCATCATTCATGCCGATATTCAGGATCGCCCCCGGTCCGCCCCAATCCGGATCCTCGCTAGAGGGGCGCACGCAAAGCAGCGCGCCCTGGCCAAAGGCTGCGACCAGCGCCTGCATGTCCGGCATATCGCCCCCGGCGATTTTGTGCACCATGTCAAAGGATAGGGCGACGGTCTGAGGCACGGGCAAGTCCAGACGCACCAAACGCTGCAAGCATTTCGCCCGTCCGCCATGGGTTGGCGTCGCCATGGGCGAAGAGGGCGTGATCAATGTCACATCCGGGTTTTGCTCGTCTGGTTTCTGCACTGCGGCACCTCTTTCCTGACCGGCAGCATAAGCGCCTTCCGTCTTGTGACAACCCGGATTAACGAAACGTTAACGCGTTTCCAGCGCCTCAAGACGGAATGGGCCTGGTTTCCGCTCTTGAGCCACAAGCGAAAGGCCGTGAAATCATGGGCTTCCTTCATTGGAAACGCTGATGAGTCACAGGCCTGTCATTCCGGATGGCTTGGGGCAAATTATCGCAGGTGAGTTAGGGCCTGTTAACTCGATGAAAAGCGCACTGGCGCGTGTCGGATTTTGCCACCGATGAGGTGATTTGACCGTGGCGATCTGGGTAATCGGAAGGGCAAATCAGCGATGTCGGGGGCAAAATCCGCCGCGTCCCTTCGGGATTTCGCCAAAATCCGCTGCTCCTTCGTTGTTTTCGCTTGAAAGGGGGCCACCCTGTCGGCGCGAAAACGCCTTGTATCAGCGGATTTTGGACAGAAACCAGTGCGTTTTTCATCATGTTAACAGGCCCTAAAAAAGGGCGGCCTTTACAGGGCCGCCCAATCCGCTGCTTTAAAGCCTTTGGCCGGGTTATTCCCAGCAGCTGACCAAAACGGTTGTATCCGCAGCCAGCGCCGTCAGATCCTCGGGGGCCATGACGCCAGCGCCGCCGCGGGCGACGGGGCGAATGCCGTTGGATTGCAGAAAGCTCAGCAACTCCCCGGTTTTGGCGGCAAAGCTCACATCTTCGGGCAGGCGGCGCGATCCGCCATCGGCTTTGGTCTGCATCATGCCAACAACCATGCCGCCGCCATCAAAGACAGGCCCACCGGCGTCACCGGGCAGGGCGGACAGGCCAAGACGGGCGATCTGCGTTTCGCCACCCAACCCCTGCAGATCTTCCAATGTGCCGAAAGTCAGGGTTGGCGCGCTCAGACGGCCGCCAAAGCTGTAGCCTGCGACAGCAATTTCGGATTGCAGGCGCGGGCTATCGGTGCGGAAGGCCGCGACGCGACGTGGGGCCAGCGCATTGGTGGGGCGCAGGGCGGCCACGCCCAGCCCGTCATCGCTGGCGATCAGCTTGGCGTCAAACACGCCGTCCAAAGTCACCCGTGAACAACCCGCAACCGTCGCGGCGCTGGTCAACACCGTGCCGGAGTTGTCGACGAAAAAGCCCGAGGCGTTTTCACGTGGCGTGCGCACCTTTAGGCCCGAGACCAGATCAACCGCCTGACCAGCATCGGTCACCGCCGCCGGGTCCAGTACGCCATCGGTGCGCTGCCAGCTTTTCTGCATCAGCCCCAGAACTCGGGTCCGGCGATCTTCGTCACCGGTTGGCCAGATCAGGGTAAAGCCTTTGATCTCGCCATTGCGCAGGCCCACCTCGGTATGGCTGGTGATACGGGCATTGTTGCCGGTCAGCAAAAACCCGTTCTTTTCGCGCTTGCGCTCACCATCCAAGGGAACGATTTCGAGGGTTTGCATGATCTCATAGAGACCATTCATAGTCTTTCGGTCACCGGGTTGGCTGATCAGCAAGAGCTGCGCGCCCTCAACAACACCGGTCCCGTCAAACAAAGCAAACGGGGCCTCGTAGCGGTCAAATTTCACTGCGCCCATAGGCAGTTGCACCGAGATACCGGCGCGTGGATCGGTGTAGACGGCCATGTCCATACCATCCAGTATGGAGTTATACTGACGCAGCAATTCTGCCCGTTGCAGGGTGGTCAGAATGCCAGTTTCCTCAAACCCGTTCTGTTCCTGCCAGGCGGCCATGGCCCGGCGTGTGCCACGGCCAAAGGCACCATCAATGCCCGAGGTGTATACACCGGCCCATTTCAGCGCGATCTGCAGCTCTTCGCGCTGCTCACGGTTCAATGCGCGTTCGCTGGCACGGGCCTGACGTGGGGTTTCCTCGACCACTTCTGGCTCTGCAGGGACAGGCGTTGCCTCGGCCACGGGTTCCACAGTTGGCTCCGGTGTAGGTGCGACTTCGGCAACGGGGGCCTCGGCGGGCTCCGGCGCTGGGTCTGCGACTTCGGGTGCCGGGACCGGTGCCAGCCCGTCCAGCACCTGCGCGCCAACCGGCCAGAATTGGCGACCATAGGCGCGCGGCACTTCGATATAAGCATCTGCGGGGATCAGCCCGCGATTTTGCAGGTTCAGCAAGACTTGCTGTGCTTCGGTCCGGCTATAGGGGCCAAGCGCCACACCATACCAGCCGCCGCCCAGCGAAAACCCGTTCACATCCTGCAAGCTCCCGGTGTATTTGTTCACGCTTTGCTGCGCACCATTCAAAGAGGTCCGTGCCTCGATCTGAATGAACACCGTATCTTCCTGTGCAAAGGCAACATTTGCCGTGAGCATCAGGGCTGCCAGCCCGCCAATCAAACTTTTCTTCATTCGCAATTTCGACCTCTGGGTCACACTTCAATCCTGTCCTTCGGCCTAGTCTTAGCAGATGCAGAACCGGTTGCACGTCAAAAGTGGCTTATACATGGGCGCTGCGGTTGACCCCGCCCATCAGCCCGCCTAATCAGGCGCAACGTATGATGCGACGCGAGACCGGGAAGACAGACATGGCCGAGACATTGCCCAAACCAAGAAGTTTTCAGGAAATCATCCTGCGCCTTCAAACCTACTGGGCGTCAAAAGGTTGTGCGATTCTACAGCCTTACGACATGGAGGTCGGGGCAGGGACGTTCCACCCGGCCACCACCTTGCGCTCGCTTGGCTCCAAGCCCTGGACAGCCGCCTATGTGCAGCCTTCGCGCCGCCCGACCGATGGTCGTTATGGTGAGAATCCCAACCGGCTACAGCATTATTACCAGTATCAGGTGATCATCAAACCATCGCCGCCCGACCTTCAGGCACTTTACCTGGGCTCTCTGGAGGCGATTGGCATTGATATGGCGCTGCATGATGTGCGCTTTGTCGAGGATGATTGGGAATCTCCGACACTGGGGGCCTGGGGCCTGGGTTGGGAGGTCTGGTGCGACGGGATGGAAGTCAGCCAGTTCACCTATTTCCAACAGGTGGGCGGCCATGATTGCCACCCGGTGTCTGGTGAGCTGACTTATGGTCTGGAACGTCTGGCCATGTATGTGCTGGGTGTGGATCACGTGATGGATATGCCGTTCAACGATCCGCAATCGCCCAGCCCGTTGACCTATGGCGATGTGTTCAAGCAAACCGAACAGGAATATTCGCGCTGGAACTTTGACGTGGCCGACACCGACACGCTGCTGCGCCACTTTGAAGAGGCCGAGGCCGAATGTGCCCGTATCATCGACGCTCCGGCTGAGGATCCAAAGACTGGCAAGCGCATCATCATGGCGCACCCGGCCTATGATCAGGCGATCAAGGCCAGCCATATCTTCAACCTGCTGGATGCGCGCGGCGTGATCTCGGTCACCGAACGTCAGGCCTATATCGGCCGTGTGCGGGCGCTGACCAAGCTTTGCGCGGATGCGTTCGTTCAGACAGAAGCCGGGGGATATGTCGCGTGAGCGCAGGCAAACTCATCGGTGGGGGAATTGTTATGAGCGCTTTGGTTTTTGGTGCTGTCGTCTACTACATGCAGATTTATCACTTCTATAACGAGGTCCCGGTCAACGGGACCACGGATGTGGAACTGACCCTGTTCGCCAGTGGTGAACCCGAGCCGATCCTTTACGAGGATTTCACGGCCATCGACGCCGAAAGCTCGCCGATCCGCTATCGCGCCTGTTTCAAGACCTCGATGTCTTTCCCGATGTTGACCGAAACTTACGAACCCTACGAGGGCGCATCGCCGAAAAACGCCCCCGATTGGTTCGACTGCTTTGATGCGGCCGCGATTGGCCAAGAGATCGAGGCAGGCACCGCCCTGGTCTTTACCGGCCAGCGCAATTTTGAATGGGGCATCGACCGCGTGGTGGCCATCACCGATGATGGGCGCGGCTATGTCTGGCACGAGATTAATGACTGTGGTGACAAGGCCTACGACGGCTCACCACTGGGCAGAGATTGCCCGCCCCGAGATGAGGACTGACCCGATGCCTGATTTGCTGATCGAACTGTTTTCCGAAGAAATCCCCGCCCGTATGCAAGGCAAAGCGGCGGCGGATCTGCAAAAGCTGGTCACCGATGGTCTGGTCGAGGCGGGGCTGACTTATGCTGGCGCGCGCGCCTTTTCCACGCCGCGCCGGTTGACCCTGGCGCTGGACGGGCTGCTGGCGCAATCGCCCACCCTGCGCGAAGAACGTCGCGGCCCCAAGGTCGGCGCGCCTGACAAAGCGCTTGAGGGGTTCATGCGCGGCGCAGGTGTCACCCGCGATCAGCTTGAAGAACGCGAAGACAAAAAAGGCAGCTTTTACTACGCCACCGTTGTGACCGAGGGCCGCCCGGCGGCTGAGATTGTCGCTGAGGTACTGGAAAAGACCATCCGGAACTTCCCTTGGCCGAAATCCATGCGCTGGGGCGCTGGGTCTTTGCGCTGGGTGCGCCCGCTGCACCGCATCACCTGTATCCTGAGCGATGAAGCCGGGGCTTCGGTTGTGTCGCTGGATATTGACGGGATTGTTGCGGGACAGCAAACAGAAGGCCATCGCTTTATGGGCGGCGGCGCGTTCACTGTGACCTCGTTCGAGGATTATGAAGCGCAGCTGAAACGCAACTTTGTTGTGCTGTCCTCGGAAGAGCGGCAAGAGGCGATCTGGAACGACGCCACCAATGCCGCCTTTGCGCTGGGCTTGGAAGTTGTTGAAGACAAGGGGCTTTTGCGCGAGGTCGCCGGGTTGGTGGAATGGCCGGTCGTGCTGATGGGCGACATCGAAGAGGATTTCCTTGGCCTGCCGCCAGAGGTGTTGCAGACCTCGATGAAAGAGCACCAGAAGTTCTTTTCCGTGCGCAACCCCAAGACGGGCCGGATTGAGAAATGGATCACCGTTTCCAATATCGAAACAGCAGATCATGGCGCGACGATCCTTGCGGGCAACCAAAAGGTGCTGGCGGCGCGTCTGGCGGATGCGAAATTCTTTTGGGAAAACGACCTGCGCGTGGCGCAACGTCAAGGGCTGTCTGCCTGGACAGACCGATTGTCCAACGTGACCTTCCACCGTGAGTTGGGCTCTCAGGCTGAGCGGATTGATCGCATCGCTGCCTTGGCGCGCGAGATTGCGCCCGCTGTCGGGGCCGATGCCGATTTGGCCGAGCAAGCAGCGCGCGTGGCCAAAGCCGATCTCAGCTCGGAAATGGTCTATGAATTCCCGGAACTTCAGGGGCTTATGGGGCGGTATTATGCGCAGGCCGCGGGGCTGGACGCATCGGTCGCCGCCGCCTGCGAAGAACACTATTCGCCGCTTGGCCCCTCAGATGATGTGCCTACCGCGCCGGTCTCAGTCGCCGTGGCGCTTGCCGATAAGCTCGACACCCTGACCGGGTTCTGGGCCATCGACGAGAAACCCACCGGGTCGAAAGACCCCTACGCCCTGCGCCGCGCGGCGCTCGGTGTGATCCGTCTTGTTCTGGCCAATAGTGCCCGCATGAAGCTGGATCGTTTCATCGACGCCCAATTGGTGCGCCACAAGGTCAAGATCATTGAAGATCTGCGCCAGGATGAAGCCACTGCTTTGATTGCGGAAATCGCCGAGCACGGTGTTTTTGGCGCGGCGTTCCGCACTGTTCTAGAAGCAGGCGAAGAGCGCACCAATGGTTTCTCCTCTTTGGAGCAAGTCGTGCCGGACACGTCGACCGATCTGCTCTCCTTCTTCCATGACCGCCTTAAGGTCCACTTGCGCGACGAGGGCATTCGTCACGACGTGATCGATGCCTGCCTTGCCATGGAAGGCTCTGACGACATTCGTCTGCTTGTCACCCGCGCCGAGGCCTTGGCGGCGTTTATGAAAACCGATGATGGGGAAAACCTTGTCCAGGGGTTCAAACGCGCCAATAATATCCTGTCTCAGGCCGAGGAAAAGGATGGGGTGGAATATTCCTATGGTGCGGATGTGAAATTCGCCGAGGAGGACAGCGAAAAGGCGCTCTTTGCGGCGCTGGACGCGGCCGAGGCCAAGATCACCCCGGCGATGCAGGGCGAGGATTTTGCCGCTGCGATGGAGGCCATGGCCTCTTTGCGCGCGCCGATTGATGCGTTTTTCGAGGCGGTGCAGGTGAATTCAGAGAATTCCATCATCCGCCGCAACCGCTTGAACCTATTGTCACGTATTCGCACGATCTGTTCTCAGGTGGCGGATTTGAGCAAGCTTGAGGGTTAAGGTGGGGTAAAACCCCACCCTACATCGCCCCAAACAGGGGACGGACATAGAAAAGGGCGGGGATCTCCCCGCCCCTCCGTTTTTACCCACGCAGCGCGTGATGCAACAGGATCGGCACGGCCAGATCCTCTTCATCGGTCAGATGCCGTTCCAGAAACCCGTCAATGGTGGTGACGGTGTCCAGCATCTGCCCGGCCTCATCCTTCATCTGCGTCGGGTCCAGCGTGGCGAGCTGCACAAGCCGATTGCCGGTGCGCCGAAACTGATCCAGATGCCCATCCAGCGCCTCATGGTCGCTTTCGAGCATCTCCAAACCCCGGGCAAAGCGTGGATCGGCGGCCTCCAGCTCTGGGAAAAAGCTGCGATCCTCCCAGCTGTGATGGCCATGCAGGTTGTTGAACAGCAGCATGCCAAAATGTGCCAGACGCGCCGCATAGGTTTGATCCTCTTGCTTTTGCTCAAGAAAATCCTCGCTATCCTGCCGGATCTGCCCGGTCAGGCCGCGAAACATCTGGTGCGCGCCCATCCAGTTCTGGATCGAGCGGGCAAAGTTGGGATGATCCCGCCAGCCATCGCGTGGCAAGACCGTCAGCAGGGCCTGCATCTCCTGTGGCAGGCCCTTACGGGTTTGGATGTCATATTGGGTCATGCGCCCGATATGGGGATGCGTTATATTGTAACAACTGCATGTTCGCGCAGGGTGATGGTGCGTGCGTGTTCAGTTTCGGCGTAGCAGCCCCTTGAGCGCGCGCCATTGTCCAAGCGCGAGGCCGCACAGGATGAGCACCAGCGCGAGGTAAAAGCGCCAAGGCAGATCTTCACCCAGCAAAAGCGTGCCATAGATCATCGCCCAGATTGGCACCTGGTAATTCACCAGTGTCATGAAAACTGACCCGGCGCTGCGGATCACCTGGATGCGCAGCAGGTTCATCGCCGCGGTTTGCATCAGGCCCAGCATCAGGATCGCGCCGCCCGGGCGCAGACCTTGCCACGTGGGCACGCCCTCGAACCACAGCATCAGCGGGATCAAAACAATCGACCCGATGGCCAAAGGCACGGCTGCCAAGGTCAAAGGCTCCACCGGCGGGCAACGGCGGGTCAGGATCGACGAGACGGAATAGCAAAACGCCGCCGCAAGGCAGGCAAGCTGCGCCAAGGGGGCGGTGGATTGGCCAAGCTCAAACAGCCCAGGCCCGATCAGGATCAGCGCCCCGGCAAACCCAATCGCCACCCCGGCAGCGCGGCGGGCAAAGATCCTCTCATCGCCCCAGACATGCGCCAGAACCAGTACCATCAGCGGAATGGTCGACATGGCCAGGCCACCAAAGGAGGAGGGCACATATTGCAGCCCCCAGCTGAGCAGCACAAAGGGAATGGCGGTGGTCAGCAAGCCGGTCACGACAATATAGCCCCAAAGCACCGGGTCCTTGCCCGGCAGCTTTTGCCCGACCATGGGCATGATTGAGAGCAAAACCAGCGCTGCCAACGTCGTGCGCGCCGTGGCCACCGTGATCGGCCCATAGCCTTCGAGCGCCACCGACATAAACATAAAGGCACTGCCCCAAACGAGGGCGAGGATGACGATAGAGAGCCAATCGGCGCGGGTGGCGGTGTCGGTCATTTGCTGTCTCCAAACACTCTCCAAAGAGTAAGGGCACCCGAAATTCGGATGCCCCTCGCATGCCAAATGGCATGTTTCTGGTCAGATGACCGAACGCTTAGTTGCGCTCTTTGTCAACCATCTTGCCAGCAGAGATCCAAGGCATCATGCCGCGCAGTTTTGCGCCGGTGGCTTCGATCTGGTGCTCGTCATTGTGACGACGCGCCGCTTTGATGGTCGGCTGACCCACGGCGTTTTCCAGCATGAAGTCACGCACGAATTTGCCGGTCTGGATGTCTTCCAGCACTGCTTTCATGCGGGCTTTGGTTTCGTCGTAGTTCAGGATACGTGGGCCGGTAACATACTGGCCGTATTCCGCAGTGTTGGAGATCGAGTAATCCATGTTGGCGATGCCGCCTTCATAGATCAGGTCAACGATCAGCTTCACTTCGTGCAGGCACTCAAAGTAAGCCATTTCAGGCGCATAGCCAGCTTCGACCAGGGTCTCAAAGCCACAGCGGATCAGCTCAACCAGGCCACCGCAGAGAACGGCCTGTTCACCGAACAGGTCGGTTTCACATTCTTCGCGGAAGTTGGTTTCGATGATGCCGGAACGGCCGCCACCGATGGCAGAGCAGTAGGACAGGCCGGTTTCCAGCGCTTTGCCGGTGGCGTCGGTGTGAACCGCAACCAGGCAAGGCACGCCGCCGCCTTTGGTGTATTCGCCGCGCACGGTGTGGCCTGGGCCTTTGGGGGCCATCATGATCACGTCAACGCCTTCTTTTGGCTCGATCAGGCCGAAGTGAACGTTCAGACCGTGGGCAAAGGCGATGGCTGCGCCGGGCTTGATGTTGTCATGCACGTACTTCTTGTAGGTTTCGGCCTGCAGCTCATCGGGCATGGTGAACATGATCACGTCACACCAGGCGGCGGCTTCGGCGATACCCATGACGGTCAGGCCTTCGCCTTCGGCTTTCTTGGCAGAAGGAGAGCCTTCGCGCAGGGCAACAACCAGGTTCTTGGCACCGGAATCGCGCAGGTTCAGCGCGTGGGCGTGGCCCTGGGAGCCGTAGCCGAGGATGGCGACTTTTTTCTCTTTGATGATGTTCACGTCGCAATCGCGGTCGTAGTAAACGCGCATGGTTTTCTTCCTTATTTGGCGTGTGCGTTATGATTGCGGTCAAAATACCCGGGCTGGCGCGAGTGTGTTTGCGTTTTTTGAGTATTTTTGCCAAGAAGAAGCATAAGTATTCGCAAAAAGTGGGGTTGGCGGAATTTTCATGCTTGATGACACGGATCGGCGCATTCTGCGTTACTATCAATCTGACCCGGATATGTCGGCCTCGATTCTGGCTGAGCAGGCGGGGGTGACGGCAACAACCCTGTCGCGTCGTCTGGAGCGCATGCGGGATATCGGCGTGTTGAAAGGCGTGCGCAGTGTCATCAATTGGCCAGCCTTGGGGTATGAGGTCGAAGTGTCCCTGCGCGTGACCCTGGACAAAACCCAGCCCCGCGCCTTTGACGAATTTATTGCGGCAGCGCGGCAGGTGGCTGAGGTGATCGAGATTCAGACCTTTCTGGGGCAGGTCGATGTGCGTTTGTCCGTGATTGCCCGGGATATGGCGCATTATCAGCAGCTCTATCGCGACCAATTGCTGGTGCTGCCCCATATCAACGATATCGAGGCCCTGATGCAGGTGGCCCGTGTCAAAGGTCAGGAAAGCCTGCCGCTATGATCGAATTGGATGACAAGGACCGCGCGCTGGTCCGAGCGCTGGCCAAAGACGCAACGCAATCCGCCGGGGCATTAGGGAGAGAGCTCGGCCTGTCGCAACCTGCCTGTTGGCGCCGCATCAAACGCCTGCGCGAGGCGGGGATCTTTCGCGAAACCCGGCTTGAGGTTGATGCTGCCGCGCTTGGGTTTGGGGTGACGGTGTTTCTGGGTGTGAAATTGGCGACCAAAGGCCGGGTGTCGCTCGAAGATTTCGAACGCGCGGTTGGGGCCATTCCCGAAGTGCAGACGGTCGAGCACGTGCTGGGCCTATATGACTACCGCCTGCGCGTCGTGGCGCGGGACATTTCTGACTTTGAGCGCGTGCTGCGGCGGCGGATCATGACACTGCCGGGGCTGGGCAATGTTGAGGCCAATGTTTTGCTCAGTGAAGAGCGCCGCCCGGGGCCGATTTAGCGTCAAGTCATGATTAACGAATGGCGCACGTGGCGTGACTTCTGTCGGAATTGGCGTTCACTTTCACCTTTGGCCCCGTTACGCCTAGGTAAGCTTTGCGCCTCCGCTCCGGATGCCCAAGATCAATTGAAACCGCTCAGCGAATAGGGGGCCGCCATGGCTTTGCTCGATAATGTTGACCCGAATGGGTTTGATGAATTTTCTGTCGTTTTCACCGATCGCTCGCTCAATCATATGTCGGCGAAATTCCAGCAGGTGATGCGCGACATCTCTGAGGGGCTGCGCGAGGTTTACAAGGCGGATGCCGTGGCGCTGGTGCCGGGTGGTGGCACCTTTGGCATGGAGGCAGTGGCCCGTCAGTTTGGACGGGATGCCAATGTTCTGGTGGTGCGCAATGGCTGGTTTTCCTTTCGCTGGAGCCAGATCTTTGACGCAGGCGCGTTCAACGACCAGACCGATGTGATGATGGCCCGCCGGGTTGGGAATGGGGCCGATGCGCCATTTGCCCCGGCCCCGATTGAAGAGGTTGAAGCGCGGATTGCCGAGACCAAGCCGGATATCGTCTTTGCTCCGCATGTGGAGACCTCTTCGGGTATGATCCTGCCGGATGGTTATGTGACCCGATTGGCCACAGCGGCGCATCAGGTCGGTGCGTTGATGGTGCTGGATTGCATCGCCTCGGGCTGTGCCTGGGTTGATATGAAAGCCACCGGCGTAGATGTGCTGATCTCAGCCCCGCAAAAGGGCTGGTCCTCGACCCCTTGTGCGGGTCTGGTCATGCTCTCGGAACGCGCGGTTGCCCGGATGGAAGAGACCACGTCAGACAGCTTTGCCGCCGATCTGAAGAAATGGCGCGCGATCATGGCCGCCTATGAGGGTGGCGGGCATGCCTATCACGCCACGATGCCGACCGAGGGCCTGGCGATGTTCCGCGACGCAATGATCGAGACGCGCGATTATGGCTATGAAAAGCTGCGCGAGGCGCAGTTTGAACTGGGCAATAAGGTCCGCGCGCTTTTGGCTGAAAAGGGCATCACTTCGGTGGCTGCCGATGGGTTTGGCGCGCCGGGTGTGGTGGTGAGCTATACGTCTGATCCCGAAATCCAGACCGGTAAGGCCTTTGCTGCGCGCGGTATGCAGATCGCTGCCGGCGTGCCATTGCAATGTGACGAGGGCGAAGGGTTTTCGACCTTCCGACTTGGCCTGTTTGGCCTGGACAAGCTCTATGATGTCGATGGCACGGTTGCGCGGTTGCGCGCGGTGTTGGACGAGGTTCTGTGAGGTGAACCGGGGCGGGGGGCGCTGCCCCCCGTCGCCAAGGCGACTCCCCCCGGGATATTTTTGGCCCAAAGAAACCCAGGATGCCTCTATCGGGGGCGTTTATTTGGTGCCGAGGCCGAGCTGCATCAGGGTTTTTCGGATTGGTGCGGCGCTGTAAAGTGTGTTGAGCGCGGCGGCGCGGGTGTCGCGCAGCAGCGGGTTGGACAGCATCGAGGTTTTGTTAAGCAAAGTGATCCCGGCGACGCGGGCGCGAATATCAGCGATGCGGGCGCGATGATAGGCCTCGAGCATGGCGCTGTCGCCTAAGGTCGCGGGTGAAGCTTTGGCCAGGTCCAACAGGGCGGTGATATCCTTGAGGCTCATGTTCAAGCCTTGCGCACCGATGGGGGGCACCACATGGGCAGCCTCGGCGACAAGGGCTAGGCGTTGACCAGTCAGGCGCTCGGCCTCCTGCGCAATGATCGGCCAGATCGTGCGCTGCGAGGCCAGTTTCAACGGGCCGAATAGGTGGCAACTGCGCTCGGTCATGGCGGCTTCGAGATCGGCGTCGGGCAACGCCATCAACGCGTCGGCTGTGGGGCCTTCTTCCATCCAGACCAGCGCCGATGACGGGCGGCCGTCAAAATCGGGCAGAGGGACCAGGGTGAAGGGGCCGCCTGTGCGATGGATCTCGGTCGAGACATTGTCATGCGGGATTGGATGGGTGGTGGCAAAGGCCAGTGCCTTTTGGCCAAAGCGCGTGGTCTTGACGTCGATCCCGGCGGCCTTGCGCATGGGCGAGTTGCGCCCATCGGAGGCAATCACCAGATGGCAACGCACCCGCGAGCCATCGGACAGGCCAACACGGGCCTCGGCGTCGCGGGTGAACAGGGTTTTGGTCGCGGTGCCAGGGCGGAAATCCACATTAGGCAGCGCCGCGAGCTGGGCGGCCATTTCCCGGCGCAGCAACCAATTGGGCAGGTTCCAGCCAAAGGGGCGATCCGAGATGTCGGAGGCTTCAAAATCCTTGCTAACTCGCGCCACTGGTTCGGGCCCGCCCGCATCGACGATCCGCATGGTCTGCAGCGGCATGGCGTGATCCGCAAGACGGTCCCACAGGCCAATTTCCTCTAGAAACCCTTGTGCCGGTTGCAAAAATGCTGTGGTGCGCAGATCGGCCCCGGCGCTGTCGCGGTCGGTGATCGGCGGGGTTGGATCGACGCAGAGCACGTCAAACCCGGCCTGAGCAAAGGCGGCGCTGGCGGTGAGCCCGGCAATTCCGCCGCCCGAAATGACGATATCATAATCCATAACCGACCTCCCAAGGCGCGACGTGTCTTGTCGGTTATCTAGGGCAAAGAGGCCGCAAGGACCATGCGGCCAATCGTGTTATTCCGCATCCGGGGCCGCCAGTGTGGCCGGCCCGTAGAGGGGCGGCTTAGCGCCCGACGGTGATGGTCAGCAGGGTGATGAACATGACCGGGACCAGCGCCAAAGCGGTCATGGACAGGCCGACCAGACCAAAGAGCGCCGTGTTCGTCGCCAAAACAGCCACAAGAACCAAAGCCAGCAGATAGGCCCATTTTTCGGTCGAGCTGCCAGCGGTTTCGGTGGTCAACGGGGCGGTGAGTGTTACGTCGCTCATATGCGTCTCCTGAAGTTGCCCGGTTGATATAGGGTGAATTGCTGCGCTGCGGCATTGGCAAAAAGTCGCAGATCAGAACGTGCAGCAGAGGTACAGGTTTCAGACCAGGCGGCCCAGGAAATCATTCAGGTCATCGGTGTGATGATGTATATGATCGGCGGCTTCGGGTTCCGGGGCGACATGGACCGTGCGCAGCCCCATCGCATGCGGCGCGGCCAGGTTGCGCGGGTCGTCCTCGAACATGGCGGCCTGGGTCGGATCCAACCCATCCATCGCGAAAACCCGTTCAAAAGCAGCGCTTTGCGGTTTGGGCACATAGCCCGCATGTTCGACACCATAGATCGCATCAAACGCCGCCTCAAGCCCTCGCGCCTTGAGCACCTGCGCCGCGTAAGGGGCGCTGCCATTGGTGTAGACAATCCGGCGGCCCGGCAATTGCGCAAGCAAATCAGCAAGGTAGGGATCAGGTTCAAGCACGTCAAAGCGGATGTCATGCACCTCGTCCAGATAGGCATCTGCATCGATGTCATGGTTGGCCATCAACCCGGCCAGGGTCGTGCCATGTTCGGCCCAATAGGTGCGGCGTAGATGATCGGCCTGTGCGCGGCCTACGTCCAGTGTACGCATGACAAAATCGGTCATCTTTTCCTCGATCTGAGGGAAAAGCTGCTGGCTTGGCGGGTAAAGCGTGTGATCCAGGTCAAAGACCCATGTGCGGACATGATCAAAGTGGCGTTTTGGCATGCTCCTGATGTAGCGCGGCGGGTCGTAACTGGCAATGTCGCTTGAAACTTGGCTTGTGGGGCGTTTAACGTGGCGCGACGCGAAAGGGAGAGGTCGCATGTCCCAGGTGAAAAACAACAAAGACGCCTATGCCTTGATCCTGGAGGCCATTGATGGCGGGCTGTATCGCCCGGGCGACCGTCTGGTGGAAAGCGAGCTGGCCGAACGGTTTGGCGTCTCACGCACCCCGATCCGTGAGGCCCTGCAACGGCTTGAAACGCAATCGCTTTTGACGCGGGATGGGCGGTCTTTGATTGTGGCCTCGCTGGATCACAACCAGATGTCCGAACTCTATGCGGTGCGTACTGAGTTGGAAGGATTGGCGGCCCGGCTGGCGGCGCGCCATGCGACCGAGGAAGAAGTGCAGGTGTTGCGCGACATGGTTGTCGAGGATCGCGCCTTGCTCGCGGATCCTTCGGCTTTGTCGCGGGCAAATCGCCGGTTCCACACCATGATCCACAAGGCCTCGCATAATAGGTTTCTGGTGCAGCAGCTGGACCTTGTGCATCGCTCCATGGCGCTGATGGCCACCACCTCTTTGGCGGCTGAGGGGCGGGGCGAAGATGCGTTGGCGGAACACCAGGCCATTGTCGATGCGATTGCCCGCCGGGACGAGGACGCGGCCTATAAGGCGCTGCGCGATCATATCTCGGTCGCCTTTGTGACGCGCCTTAAACTGGATGCGGGAAATTAAGCGCTGCTAATGGTGCGTCAGATCGGCACCGGGGTCATCCGGGTGGGAATGGCCATGTTCGGTCTTGTCCCAGTAAAACGGTTTGGTCACCGTTTCTGAAATCGCCTTGTAAGCGGCAATGGTTCCCAGCGGGAAATAGGCAAACATCGTCGGCACCCAGGGGATGAGGCTGCGATGGGGGCTGCGCGACAGGGCGGCAAACCCGATCAAAACCGTGATCCCCTCGGCGCTGAGGAAAATCGCTGTCAGCGCCAAAGCCTGCTGGTAAGTCATCATACCCTCTAATGGATGCGGCAAGCCAAAGAGTATCAGCCAGAATGTCCACAGCACCGGGGCAAAGGTGAATTGGATCAGGGTGCAGAGAAACATCAGCTGCACGCCAAAAAACTTCCAGGCCCCCATATCCTGCAACAATTTCCGGGGGTTGCGCGTATGCACCCACCAGGTGATCCCATAGCCCTTTAGCCAGCGCGACCGTTGTCGAATCCAGGGCCAAAACCGGTTATTCGCCTCTTCGCGCGTGACGGTCTGGATCAACTCGGTGCGATAGCCATGGCGAGCCAGGCGCAAGCCCAGATCGGCGTCTTCGGTGACGTTATGGGCGTCCCAGCCGCAGACCTCCTCCAGAACCGGCCTCCGGAAAAACACTGTCGTCCCGCCCAGCGGTACGGCAAAGCCCAAGCGCGCGACGCCCGGCAAAAGAATGCGAAACCAGCTGGCATATTCCACGGCGAAACAGCGCGACAGCCAATTGGCACGCGGGTTGTAGAAATCCAAAATCCCCTGCACGCAGCCCACCTTGGGGCTGGCGCGGGCAAAATGATCGACCACTTTGTCGATCTGATCCGGGGCAGGGGCGTCCTCGGCATCATAGATCCCGATGATATCGCCACTGGTAAAGCGAAAGGCATAGTTCAGCGCGCGCGGTTTTGTCGTTACCTCACCCGGAGGCACCGAGATCACCCTGATCCAGGGCGGCAACCGTGTTTGCGCCAGCGTGGCCTGGGTGGTTTCATCATCCTCTTCAAGCACGAGCACGATGTCGAGCAGCGATTTGGGATAGGTCAGCCGCGACAGGCGCGTCACCAAGCTGCGCGCAATCTCCTGTTCCTTGAACAAGGGCACCAGTATCGACACGGTCGGCGGGTCCTTGGGCAGTTTCGCCTCTGGTGCCGGGCGGTGTTTGGGCAGGGCGAAAAATGCCGCGACCTTAAGCGCCTGGGACAAGCTCAGCGAGATGACCGCGAGGATCAGCGCACCGGCAAAGAAAAGCACCGGTTGCCAGGCCAGCAAGGTCAAGCAAATCGCCGCCGCAATAAAGGAAAACAGCCGCGTTTGCCCGGTGCTGCGGCTGAGGTCACGACAGCTGGCCTCGGCTGGCACCCAGGTTTCCGCCTGTCTTGCCAAGGCTGCGCCATGCTGCGCGGCAATCTCCGCATGAATATCTGCCTCGAGCGTCAAGGCCATCATCACCGGGCCCAGCCCCGGTGGCAGTTCATTCAAGGTTTCAGCAAAGCTGTCTGGTCGCGAGGTCGCCAGGACCAGCGTGTCGCCCAGTCGCATCCAGGGATAGACGCCCTTTTCCAAACAAAAACTGGCGGAAAGAAGCGTCGCCATCTCGGCGCTTGGCGGGTGCACATCGCGTCTGAGCGCCAGGGCCCCAAAATGCTGTGCCTGCGCCTCAAGCACCGATTCCCGCGACACAATCGCCTCGGCGGCAATCACATGGTCCAGCGGTTTTTTCAGACGCTCCGCCTCGGCCAAAGCGCCGAGCATGACACGGGACGAAACCTGCCCGCTTTCCATCAGGATATGGCTGACAGGCAGGCCGCGTTTGCTGCCAGCCTGCTGCGCCAATAAGTCTGTCTTGGTCAGCCGATGCGTGTTCATGTCCCTACCGTCCGAAAACCGTAGGGAAAATGGCATGTGAAGCCTTAACGAGCGGTTAATTTAACCTTTTCAATGTCATGCCATTGAGGCTGCAAATCGCTCAAAAAGGTAAAAACTGTCTTGAGGGCCGGGCGATGCCTCGGGGTGGTGTTGCACCGAGAACACCGGACGGCCTTCGATCTTGATACCGCAATTTGAGCCGTCAAACAGAGAAACATGTGTTTCTACAACACCTTGCGGCAGGCTTTGCGCATCCACAGCAAAGCCGTGGTTCATCGAGGTGATCTCAACCTTGCCGGTGTCATGTTCCTTGACCGGGTGGTTCGCGCCATGGTGACCGTGGTTCATTTTAACAGTTTTTCCCCCCAGAGCGAGGGCCAGCATCTGGTGACCCAGACAAATGCCAAAGACCGGCAACTCGGTCTTGTCGAGTAGGCTTTTGATCATCGGCACGGCATATTCGCCGGTCGCAGCCGGATCACCGGGACCATTGGACAGGAACACACCATCGGGATTATGCGCCATGACGTCGTCATAGGTCGCGGTTGCTGGCAGAACTGTCACGTCGCATCCCGCCGAGGCCAGGCAACGCAGGATGTTGCGCTTGGCACCGAAATCAACGGCGACAACCTTGTGCTTGGGCGCGGTCTGGCGTGGGTAGCCGTCTGGCCAGGCCCACCGCATCTCGTCCCAGCGATAGCTTTGCGCGCAGGTGACATCCTTGGCCAGATCCAGACCTTCGAGCCCGCTAAAGCTGCGCGCCTCGGCCACCAGGGCCTCAATGTCGAAATTCCCGTCAGGATCATGGGCCAGAGCCACATGAGGCGCACCTTGTTGACGGATGGCGCGGGTCAGGCGCCGTGTGTCAACGCCGCCAATGGCGATCCGGCCGCGGGCCGCCAGCCAATCTGACAATTCCTGCGCCGCGCGCCAGTTGCTGCTTTGGGTTGGCTGCCATTTCACCACCATGCCCTCGGCCACAGGATCCCCGGTTTCGTCATCCTCGGGGGTGACGCCGGTATTGCCGATATGAGGGAAGGTAAAGGTCACGATTTGCCCGGCATAAGAGGGGTCAGTCATGATTTCCTGATAGCCGGTCATCGCTGTGTTAAAGCACAGTTCGGCCACGGTTCGCCCGGTCGCGCCAAACCCCTGTCCCATGAAAATGGTTCCATCAGCAAGCGCAAGGCATGCGGTTGGCTTGGTCTGGGCAGCAGACATGTCGACTCTCCGGGCTTTTGGCAAATTGCGCGGAAACTACGGGCTAGGGGCCACAGGGTCAAGAGGGGTTTTGAAAGTAAATATCGTTGCAAATCAATGGCTTGAATTGTCGGTCGCGGCTGTTGCCATGTGAGGTGGCTTGGGGTAGGTTTCATTCTTGGGTTCGACGAAAGAGCGATAACAGGCCAAAATATCGGCCGTTAACTGGGGATAGGAAAACTCATGGAACTGCGTGCACGTCTCACGGCTGCGGTGAAACAGGCGATGAAGGACAAGGCGACGATGCGCCTCTCCACGCTCCGCCTGATCAACGCAGCGATCAAGGATCGCGATATTGCCGCGCGGGCCGAGGGCAATGATGACGGGGTGGGCGAGGCAGAAGTGCTTGCCATCCTTGATAAATTGGCCAAACAACGCCGCGAAAGCGCCAAGACCTATGAAGAGGGCGGGCGTCTGGATCTGGCCGAGCGTGAGCTGGCCGAGATCGAGGTGATCGCGGAATTCCTGCCCAAGGCGCTGTCTGAGGATGAGATCAACGAGGCCGTTGCCGCCGCCGTGGATGAGGTTGGGGCCGACTCGATCCGCGACATGGGCCGCGTCATGGGCGCGCTCAAGGCCAAGTATACAGGTCAGATGGATTTTGGAGCCGTCGGCCCCAAGGTCAAGGAACGCCTTTCGGCCTCTTAACTGGGTCTACGCCCTAGGGCTGCGGAAATCCTTCGGCGATTTCCGCCAGCGCGTCGGGGTCCTCGATCTGGAACCGTTCGACAAAACGGGTCTTGAAACTGACCCGACCACGCCGCGCGCCAAAATTCTCACCATGATTCAGCACGTATAGGACCGCAGGCTTGCCCAGCGGGGCCAGGCGATGCCCGGCCAAATCCGCCAGATAGGGGAACATGCGGTGCTCATGCGCTGTCATCGCGCGCAAAAACGCGTCATTGCCGGGCAAGGCCGGGTCATAGGCCACAGCCGCACAGGACCCGCACAGCTTCCAGAACGGTTTGCGCAGCGGTTCGGACAGGGTCGGGCGGTCTGCCAGCGCAATCACCCCGGTGCCCGCATCCATGACATAGCCCGCCTCAACCAGATAGCCGCCCGGTGCCTGCCGGGTCAGCATCTCGCCCACGACGCCCTGGCGAAGCAGGTCATCTGCGTCAAAGCTCATGACATAGCCGGGCAGTTGCGCCACTTTGGGCAAGGCATCACATAGCGCTGCCAGTTTGCGCCATTTGTCATTGCCCGGCTCTGGATCGTCAAAGGGCAGATAGTGAATGCGCGGATCATCGGGCAGGGCAGGGCGCTCTTGGCAACAGATCACCGCCTGCCAATTGGGATTATCCTGCGCCAACAAGCATTGCAGCGTGGCGTTCAACCGCTCAACAACCCCCTCCCAATCGCCCACATGATGAGGCCCGACCAGCGGGATCAGAAAGGTTACTTGCTTGCGCGCGCTCGGCAAAACATGCGCCGCCTCAGCCCGCAGCTCAAGCGCGGCAATCTCGCTTTCGACCGGTTGCAGACGCAGAATCAGATTGGTCAGCCCCAAATGGGCGGCCAGTCGCATCGCGAAACGATGCGGTTTCGAAGTAGCCGGGGCTTGCGCCATACGTCACCCTATTCTTTGCCATGCGCCATCTGGCGCAATCTGTCGCTTACTTCGGCGTAAAGCGATTTGCGTTCCTCTTCGCTCAGAAACGCGCCAAGCTCAACCTCGCGACCGCTGCCCGACAGGGTTACATAATTTGGCACTGGCCCACCAGAGGGATGCATTGCCACCTTGACCCAATAGGTCTGCGCCTCCCAGCTTTGTTCCTCGGCGCGGGCCGGTCTGTGGATCAGCCGGGTCTTTTCCGGGGTCAGTGTCAGAACTTCCAGAATTTGGCGATCACGCCCATTGCGGCGCAGCGCATAATAAAGCGCGGCGGTGGCGGCCAACATAAAGGGCAACAGCCCCCAGAACAGCTTGGTCCCCAACACCGCAATAAGGGGTAGCGAGGCAAAGGTGAAAAAGCCCAGAACCATCGCCGCGAACCCTTCGGGTTTCAGGGCGTTATAGGGCCACAGGTGCAGCTCGGTGCTGTTATTGTCTGGGGTTGGATCAATCCACGCATAGGGCATGGCGCAAAATTAATGCATTCCACATGGATGTTAAGAGACAAGGTGCCGCGCCTTTGTACTCGTCAAAAAAACTTAGGTTCGCGCCCGGCCCGAGGGGGTGCGGTTTTACTGGTTGACCGCTTTAGTAATCCAAAACCTGCAGGTTGTTTGCCGTGGAGGTTTCATTCGCGCCCGCCCTGGGGGGCGGGTCGGGCGCGAACCGGATTGCAGGCAATCCGGAAAGGTCACGAGAGCGTTCTTAGTTTAATTGGCTTACTCGCCGCAGGCCGCACCAAAATGCTCGACAAACAGCAGATCCCAGCTGCCGCCATAGCCCTGATACATCATTTCGGCCATATCCTCGTAGCCTTCCCAATTGTGATGGGTCAGCTCGACCTGGGTCTCTGTCGCCGAGATCGGGGTAAAGCGCACATCCACTAGGCCGGTCTTGTCCTCGGGCAGGCCCATATGAAAGGTCATCTGCAAGAAGGCATGCGGGTCAAATTGTACAAAGGTTCCCCAATGCCATTCCGCGTCATCCAGGGCAGTTTCAACAATCTTGCCACCTTCGCGCGCATCAACCGTCAGGCTTTTGGCCGGGCCGCCGGCCCGCATCAGCGACATGGAGCGTTTTTCCAGCGGCCACCAGCTTGGCATATCGAGAAAGATCTCAAAGGCTTTGTCCTGCGCGCAGGGAACGGTGATGGTCTTGACGATTGGCTCTAACATGGAAAGTCCTTCAATTGGGTTTGGTGCGACGGCGGACTTCGGCGGCATAAGCCCCCAAAGCATCCGTCCAGAATTGATCGAGATAGTCACGCAAAGCGGCGAGTCCCGCAGTGTCGAGGTGATAGATCCGCCGCGTGCCCTGGGCTTCGGCGCGCACCAGATTGGCCTCGCTCAACACCTTGAGATGTTGGCTGACCGCCGGGCGGCTGATGGGCTGGGTCTTGGCCAGCTCAGTCACGCTACGCGGCTGTGCTGCCACGGCTTCGAACACCGCGCGCCGTGTGGGATCACTCAGCGCGGAGAGGGAGCGTTGCATCGGTGAATCTTCGTAAGTCATAGCTTACGGTAAGTTGTGACTTACATATCTGTCAAGAACTCATGTGTTCGATTGGAGCGTTTCGGTTTAAACTTGAGACACGAATACCCTGCCATGCCTGCGGCACTCTCGGGACATTCGTGCCTCATGAGGATTCAGGTTAAAGCCGAAACGCTTTAACTCGGAGGAACCCGCCAATCATTGCCCGCAGCCAGCCAGGCGCGAAACTGCATACGATATTGTTCGATATCGGCGCGGGGCAGGGGTTGTCTCGGGTCGCCGCTCAGCTCATAGGCCATGCCCTCAACATACCATTTCGGCAATCTATGCGCGACGTGTGCGGTACCAAAAGTTTCGCTCTGCCAATGATGGATCATCTCATGACGCAGGATATATTCCTGCCAGCCATCCGGGTGGATCAGAATACCGTGGGTACCAACTGCATAGGCCTTGGTCCCCGACATGCCGAAATTTTGCGAACAGGTCTCGGTCGAACAAAACAGCACACGCGGGGCTTTCTTGAGCGGTCCGATTTCCGACTGCACAAAGCGCAATGCCTGTGAGCGCAACGCTTTCGCCTCAGCCAAACGCGCCGGATCTTCGAGGCATAGGCCCGCTTCGGGGCAAGTCATGCCAAAATGTTCTGGTGCAAAGACCCGTCCAGGTTTGATTGCCTCACAGGACTGTAACCCAAGTAAAGCGAGCAGCAGTATCGCCAAAGTTCCCAAAAGGTATCGTCGCATCACGCCCCCCTTAACTGCACCTTTGCAAATTGGGGGCGGAAGGCACGTGTCACAAGGGGAAGGCGACACAAGCCGACGAAAAAGAAAAGGCCCCGCAAATTGCGAGGCCTTTCCTAGATTTCAGAGCCGGATCAGTGCGACGGGGCTTTGTCCCAGTCTTCCTGCTTTGGCAGCTGCTCGAACGTGTGCTCGGGCGGCGGGCTTGGCAGGGTCCATTCCAGCGTATCCGCATATTCGTTCCAAGGGTTGTTCTCGGTCGATTTCGCGCCTTTCAGCAGGGCGTGGATCACGATGTAGAAGAACAGCAGGAACGAGGCAAAGGACAGGAACGCACCCAGCGACGACCAGTAGTTCCATGTGGCGAATGCCTCAGGATAGTCGATATAGCGGCGCGGCATGCCCTGACGGCCCAGGAAGTGCTGCGGGAAGAAGGTCAGGTTGGCCCCGATGAAGAACATCCAGAAGTGGATGTGACCCAGGGTTTCCGAATACATCTTGCCGGACATTTTCGGGAAGTAGAAGTATACCCCCGCAAAGATCGCAAACACGGCACCCAGGCTCATCACATAGTGGAAATGCGCAACCACGTAGTAGGTGTCGTGATAGGCACGGTCCACACCAGCCTGCGACAGAACAACACCGGTCACACCACCGATGGTGAACAGCATCAGGAAGCCCAGAGCGAACATCATCGGTGTCTTGAACTCAACCGAGCCGCCCCACATGGTGGCAATCCAGCTGAACACTTTCACACCGGTCGGAACCGCGATGACCATGGTGGCCAGCATGAAGTAAGACTGCTGACGCAGGCTCATGCCGACGGTGTACATGTGGTGCGCCCACACGACAAAGCCCAGAGCGCCAATCGCGATGATCGCCCAGACCATTGGCAGATAGCCAAAGACCGGCTTGCGCGAGAAGGTCGCGATGACGTGGGAGATGATACCAAAGCCCGGCAGGATCACGATGTAAACTTCGGGGTGACCAAAGAACCACAGGATGTGCTGATACAGGATCGGATCACCGCCGCCTGACGGATCAAAGAAGGTGGTGCCAAAGTTACGGTCGGTCAGCAGCATGGTGATCGCGCCCGCCAGAACCGGCAGGGACAGCAGAATCAGCCAGGAGGTGACAAAGATCGACCAGCTGAACAGCGGAACCTTGAACAGGGTCATGCCCGGGGCACGCATGTTCAGAAAGGTGGTGATCATGTTGATCGCGCCCAGGATCGAGCTTGCCCCCGATACGTGAACCGCAAAGATCGCCAGATCCATCGAGAAACCTTGCTCATTGGTCGAGAGCGGCGGGTAAAGAACCCAGCCCACGCCAGACCCAAGCTGACCGTTACCGCCTGGGCTAAAGACCGAGCACACCGCCAGAGTGGTGCCGGCAACATAAAGCCAGAAGGACAGGTTGTTCATGCGAGGGAAGGCCATGTCCGGTGCACCGATCTGCAACGGCATGAAATAGTTGCCAAAACCGCCGAACAGGGCCGGGATGACGACGAAGAACATCATCAGGATACCGTGGCCCGTGATCAACACGTTCCAGAGGTGGCCATTCGGGGTACATTGCTCAACTGTTGTGGCAATCAGGCGCGCGCCTTCCTGACACATATATTGCACACCGGGCTCCATGAGCTCCATGCGCATATAAACGGTGAAGATCACCGATACCAAACCTGCAAGCGCCGAAACGATCAGGTAGAGGATACCGATATCCTTGTGGTTTGTGGACATGAACCAGCGGGTAAAGAACCCCCGGTTGTCCTCGTGCTCGTGGCCATGAATGGCGGCGTCTGCCATCTCGTGCCTCCCTTTTGTCCTACTAATGCGGGCGCGAAAGAGAATCCCATCGCGCCCGTCAATTCCATTCATGTTTTAAAAGGTGATCTTTAGGTCGGCAACGGTGGTATTTGACGCAGATCAAACAAAAGTGTCGCAGGTCAGATGGGCTGGTGAGATCAGACTGGCGAAATCCGCCATAAAACACGGGCCCACACCCGGCGACATCGCTTGTGCCTAGCATCCACCGCAACGCGCGCCACCAAATTCCGTCGACGGAATTTGCAAAACTTTTGTGAAAAGTTTTGGAGCGCCTGCCGCACGTCAAGCGCACCATTTGTTGCTTTCGACAAGGATCACGCGGCCAGCGACACTTTCGCCTCGACCATGTGCTCGGCCACCTCATGCGGCGGCAAACCGCTGCGCAGGGATTCGCTCAGAATGGCATCCATATTGTTGCTCAAAGCTTGCAGCTTGCCTTCCAGCCAGGCCGCATCCTGCGTCTGTCCGATGATTTCAGGCGTGGCATTGATGATCCCGCCGCCATTGGCGACAAAATCCGGCGCATAAAGAATGCCGCGCTCTACGAGGCGCTGACCATCCTCAGGCGTGGCCAGCAGGTTGTTGGCGGCACCACACACCACCTCACAGGTGAGCATCGGGATCGTCTTGGCGTTCAACACCGCCCCAATGGCGCAGGGGGCAAAGATTTCGACATCTTGCCCATAGATCTCATCCAGCCCGACAACCTTGGCGTTGAAAGACACCACCGCCTCGTCCAAAGCGTCTTCGTTCACATCGGTCACGATCAACTCCGCCCCGGCCTCGTGCAGCATATCCGCCAGATGCCAGCCCACATGGCCCAGGCCCTGCATCGCCACGCGCTTGCCATTCAGATCGTCACTGCCGAACTTATGTTTGGCTGCCACCTTCATCGACAGGAACACACCGCGGGCCGTGATCGGCGAGGGATCTCCGGATTTCCCCGGCAGGCCGGCGACAAATTTGGTCTGGCGCGAGATGATCGCCATATCCTCGGGCGTCATGCCCATATCCTCGGCGGTGCGATAATCGCCGCCCAACTGATCCACAGCCATGCCAAAGGCCTCCATCAGCTCGGGTGTTTTCTGCGTCGCGACATCGCCCATGATCACCGCCTTGCCCCCGCCCAGCGGCAGATCGGCGGCGGCGTTTTTCAGGGTCATGCCATGGGACAGGCGCAGCACATCCTCAACCGCGGCGTCAAAGCTGTCATAGCTGCGCATCCGCAAACCGCCCGCTGCAGGCCCGCGTGCCGTGGAGTGAATGGCGATCAAAGCGCTCAGCCCTCCGGGCAGCCCTTCGACATGAACCACGCGTTCATGGGTGGCAACGGCGAGATCGGTCAGGGTGGGGGCGGTCAGTGTCATATGGGTTTCCTCCTCAGTTCCATAACAGGATAGTCGCGTGTGCCTGAGGATTTTCCCTATTCTTGGACGTGGATTTGGGTATTCTTAGTGAAAACCTTCACGCTTTAGCGCAAAGGCGCGATAAAATGGATGATCTCGACCACAAGATACTCAAAATCCTGCAACAGGATGGGCGCATTCGCATGGGCGATCTGGCCGAACAGGTCGGGCTGTCAGCCACACCTTGCGCGCGTCGCGTCGCCCGGATGGAAGAGGCGGGGATCATCACCGGCTATGGTGCGCGTGTGGATCAGCGCAAGATTGGGCAGGCGGTCACCGTCTTTGTGACGCTTGAGCTTGATCGGCAAAGCGTCGAGGCGGTGTCAGACTTTACCAAGCGCATTGCGACTTTTGAGGAAATCGTCGAATGCCAGCTCATGACCGGCAGCCCGGACATTCTGATGAAGGTCGTGGTGCCGGATCTCGAGGCGTTTGATCATTTCCTCGAAACCCGGCTGATGACGGTGCCCAATGTGCGCAATATGCGGTCAAGCTTTACCCTGCGCACTCTCAGCCGCCGCGCCGCATTGCCCATGCGGCGCGTGGTGTGATCTGATCTATTCCACAGGCCCTTGACCCAGCTGCACCGACACGCCGCCATCGGCAAGCATCGCGGTTCCGGTGACAAAGCTGGCGCGGTCTGACAGCAGGAACAGCGCGGCCTGCGCGATCTCCTCTGGCTCGGCCATGCGCCGCATCGGATGCAAGGACCGCACAAAAGCATGACCCGCAGGATCATCCCCCGCCATGGCCGTCATCGTACCCCCGGGCAGCAGGGCGTTCACCCGTATGCCGTGTTGCGCATGATCATTGGCCAGGGATTGCACCAAACCGTTCAACCCGGCCTTGGCCGCTGCATAAGCCGCCATGCCCGGCAGCCCGGCATTGGAGGACCCGACAAAGGAGGAGGTGAACACCAAAGCCCCGCCCTTGGTCATCGCTGGGATCTGCGCCTTGGCGCAAAGGAACGCACTGGTCAGGTTGGTCTCCAGAACGTTTTGCCAATTGGACAGGGCCATGTCAGCGACCGGCATCATGTCTCCGACCATGCCCGCATTGTTGAACGCCCCATCTAATTGGCCGTACATGTCCGAGGCGCAGTCCACCAGCGCCTTTGCGTAATCCGGATCGGTGACATCTCCGGCCAAAGCGACGGCCTTGCCATTGCTCTGGGTGATTTGCCCGGCCACCTGACGCAACTCCGCCTCGCGCCGCGCCCCCAGGACCAGCTGCGCACCTTCTCTGGCAAACAACAATGCAGCAGCAGCCCCAATCCCGCTGCTCGCCCCGGTGATGACAATCGTTTTGCCTTTTAACTCCATGATCTCATGTCCTTTCGCGTTACAGATCATGGCCGTAATGACGCTTTCCCAAGCCACAACGCGACCCGGATCCTGCGCTCTTGCGGCAGGCATAAGGCAATGCGCAAGATCCGGGTCAAAAAGCAAAACGCGCGACGCAAATCGCGATCCACGCAGAACGCGCATCGTCCGTGCTTACGATTTACAGGAAAGGACAGGTTCACATCTCTTTGTGAAATGGTGCCGCTGAAGGGACGAACCTGGAATTCCATGCTCTCATTGCTCCATTGGAGCAACTGCCGCATTCCAATGTATCGAATGTTTCGGTATCTTCCTTCGGAAGAGCCATTGGTGCGGTCGAGAGGACTCGAACCTCCACGGGTGTTACCCCACAGCGACCTCAACGCTGCGCGTCTACCAATTCCGCCACGACCGCACTGTACCTGGCTTGGTAGAGCGCTACCTAACGAAGGGCGGGGCGGATGTGAAGAGGAAAAAATGCCAATTCGGCATTTTTCGGTCAAGAGACCCAAGGCGCGGCCTCTGGCCATTTTCCCCACGGCAATGTTAAGGAAATCGCGCAAGGAAACAGAGGCTGCGATCATGGTGGAATGGAAGATCAGTGACGGGTTGACCCCCTATGAGGACGCGCTGGATTTCATGGAGGCCCGCGCCACGGCAATTGCCGACGGAGAGGCCGAGGAATGTATCTGGCTGCTGGAACACCCGCCGCTTTACACCGCCGGCACCAGCGCGCAGGCCCAAGACCTCAAGGATCCGGATCGCTTTCCGGTCTATCCCAGCAAACGCGGTGGGCAATATACCTATCACGGTCCCGGACAGCGGGTGGCTTATGTGATGCTGGATGTGTCCAAACGCGGCAAGGATGTGCGCTGTTTCGTGCGTGATCTCGAGGCCTGGGTGATCGACGCCCTGGCCGAGTTTGGACTCAGCGGTCATATCCGCGATGGCCGTGTCGGGGTCTGGATCGAACGCCCCGACAAACCGCGCACCGTCACCGGGGCCATGGCCGAAGACAAGGTCGCCGCCATCGGCATTCGCATGCGCAAATGGGTGAGCTTTCACGGCATCTCGGTCAATGTCGAACCGGATCTGAGCCATTTTGACGGTATCGTCCCCTGCGGCATCACCGAATATGGCGTGACCTCGCTGGTCGATTTGGGGTTGCCGGTTGGCATGGACGATCTCGATGTGGCACTGAAAACCAGCTTTGAGAAAATCTTTGGCGAAGAACGGCAGCGCATCACCTGCGAGGCGCGCTGACAAATTCCGTCGACGGAATTTGGTTGCGCTTTACGCGCCGCCTCCGAACACATGAAACAGGATGTCCTGTCGCTGCAAACCACGCGCAGCCAGTTCGGCATCGGACAGGGCGCGCAGATCGGCCACCCGCGCGGCCAACCGGCGCTGGCGGGCATCAAACGGGGTTTCAAACAGGCGGGTCGCCATGCGCCCCAAAGTGTTACGCAACCCGGTCGAGCGTTCAAAGCTTGGATCAAAATAGGCCATGTCGGCTCTCCTATGTCTTGCCCCCAGGTTTGTGCAGAGCGGAGGCTGTTGCGGTGTTGGGTTCAATCTAGGTGAATTGCGCCTTTGGCATCAGTCCGGAAAACCTCCGTCAGGAATTCCTGACCCTTGGCCTTGCAGGATGCGCCGCGCGAGGCGATTGCAGATCCGCCGCGCGCCAAGGTAATAAAAGTCATGACAAAGCAGAGCATGACAAAACGGGTTTTCATCACCGGCGGGGCAGGGGGGCTGGGCCAGGCCCTTGCCACCCAACTGGCCAAGCAGGGCGCGCAGGTTCTGATTGGTGATCGTGACGCCGAGGCCGCGCAACACACCGCTGCCGAGATCGGGGTGGATTGGATCACCTGTGATGTGACCTCCGAGGCGGACCTTCGCAAAACCGCCGACTGGCTGCACGCCCATTGGGGTGGTCTCGATCTCTTGATCAACAATGCCGGCGTCGCCCAGATGGGCCCCTTTGATCAGACCGAGATCGAGGATTGGCGCTGGATCTTCGACATCAACACCCTCGGTCCCGTGCGCACGGCCCAGGCGCTGGGCCCGCTCTTGCCCCATGGCGGGCAGATGCTGAACATCGCCTCGATGGCGGCTGTGCTCTATCTGTCCAATTCCGCCGCCTATAACGCCTCCAAAGCCGCGCTTTTGGCGATTTCCGAAACCCTGATGCTGGAATGGCAGGATCGTGGCATTTCCGTCCATGTCGCTTGTCCCAGCTTCTTTCGCACCGATCTGGCCCGCAATATGCGCGCCACCGATGATCAGACCCGCGCCGCTACCACGCGCATGGTGGAACGCGCCCGCATCAGCGCTGATGAGGTCGCGGCGATCATTCTTGACGGCCTCGCCAAGGGGCAGGCCCATATCCTCACCCATCCCGCCGCGCGCAAAAGCTGGCGGCTCAAACGTTACCTGCCGTTTCCCTGTTACATGGCCCGCATGCGCCGTGACATGGCCCGCCTAAAGGCCCGGCTGGCGCGCCAGAACAACTGACCCCACGGCAACCACCAAACTGGCGCAGCGTCGCATTTGGCACATGGCTCCCCATGCCCTAAAGCCTGACTTAGACGTGCAGGAGGCCCCATGCAAAACACCGCTCTTGAACTGCCCCGGAACCATTTGAACGGCGTTTTGGATCGCATTGCCTTTCTGCCGGAAAAATGGCGGCTGCGCGCCTTTGATCTGTTCCTGGGCCGTTTGATCCGCGCCTATGCCACGGTGGGCATCCGCACCGAAGTCCTGCAGCCAACCCGCGTGGAAATGAGCCTCAGGAACCGGCGCAAGTTCCGCAACCATGTAGGCGGCATTCATGGTGTCGTCTGCCAGATGCCCGGCGAATTCGCCGCCGGTATTCTGCTGGCCCATTGGGTGCCCAAAGGCGCGGTTGTGGTGGTACGTCGCATGCAGGCCGAGCTGCACAAACCCATTCGCGGCGACATCCGCGCCGTTGCCACGCTAACCGAAGACCAGTTGCGCCCGGCCATGGAACAGGACAAGGGCGAAGTGACCGTCTCCATCCAACTCACCGATAGCAGCGGCAACCAACCAATTGCCGCCGATATCACCATGGCGTGGTTCCCAAAGATCGCAACCTGACGCCTTCGTCACCTCAACCCCGTTTCCAAACCTCACCAAGTCCCTACCAAGTTCCGGCCAAATCCCCGGCTTTGCTTGCCTTTCTCCAACATTTGCGCTCTAGTCTCTTAGACGGGATAGATTCCCGGGGGGATAGTAATGAAGAGCGACCTCACGGTCAGGCTCGCAGACCGGCTGTCACGGTTGCGCGCCGATAAGGGATGGACCCTCGATCAATTGGCCGGGGCCAGCGGTGTCAGCCGCGCGGCCCTGTCACGGCTTGAAAATGCCGAAGTCAGCCCGTCAGCCGATGTGCTGGACAAGCTCGCCAGTGCCCATAGCATGAGCCTGTCGCGCCTGCTGGCCATGACCGAGGCCGCCTTTCCGGCCCATATTCAGCGCGATGATCAGGCAATCTGGCGCGACAGTGAAACCGGCTTTGCCCGGCGCATCATGTCACCCGGCGCAGCGGCTCTGGCTGGAGAAGTCGAAGAATGCCGCCTGCCTCCAGGCAGCGAAGTCGTCCAGGACGGCGCCGATATCGAAGGGCAAGAGGTCCATATCCTCATCCTCTCCGGCTATATGCACGCGGATCAAGGCGGCCAGGCCTACAGCCTCGCCCCCGGCGACGCCCTGCGCTTTCGCCAATCCGGCGCTTTGCGTCTGGTCACCGCCAAAGGCCAGGGCTGCAAGTTCATGATCTGTCGCCTCTCCGGGTAACCGCTTTCTAACCTCTGAGAGATTGAGAACGGGCCGCGTGCGCGCCTGAGATCTGACCGGCAGGGCCATACCTAAGCTTTACCTAATGACCCAATCCCCCTTGTCTTCTCTGGGCCATAAATATCCCGGGGGTGAATGGAGCCCTTGGGCTCCAGAGGGGGCTGGCCCCCTCAACCCGCCCGCGGCACGCGCTGATCGTCAGATCATCCCCGGATCAGCAATTGGGCACATTCACCGCCAACCCGCCCAGCGAGGTCTCTTTATATTTTTCATGCATGTCATGCCCGGTTTGGCGCATGGTCTCGATCACCGCATCCAGCGGCACCAGATGCTCACCATCCCCGCGCATCGCCAGGGACGCCGCCGAGACCGCCTTGATCGCGCCCAGCCCGTTGCGCTCGATGCAGGGCACCTGCACCAGACCCTTTACCGGGTCACATGTCATGCCCAGATGATGCTCCAACGCAATTTCAGCGGCGTTTTCCACCTGTTTCGGGCTACCACCCATCACCGCACATAGCCCCGCCGCGGCCATGGCGCTGGCGCTGCCAACCTCGGCCTGACAGCCCGCCTCGGCCCCCGAGATCGAGGCATTATACTTCACCAAGCCACCAATCGCCGCTGCGGTCAGCAGGAATTCCGGCACCTTGGAGGCGCTCGCCCCCGGCACAAAATCCAGCCAATAGCGAATGACCGCCGGCACAACCCCCGCCGCGCCATTGGTTGGGGCGGTGACCACCTGACCTCCGGCTGCATTCTCTTCGTTGACCGCCATAGCATAGGTGCTCATCCAGTCATTGATCACATGCGGCGCGGTCAGGTTCGTGCCGCGCTCGGCCTCCAACTGTTCATGAATGCCACGGGCGCGGCGTTTCACATTCAACCCACCGGGCAGAATGCCATCGCGTTCCAACCCGCGATTGATACAGGCATCCATGACCTCCCAGATCCGCGCCACACCTTTCTCCAGACTGTCCGAACAGCCGCGCGAAATCTCATTGGCGCGTTTCATCTCGGCAATGCTCTTGCCGGAACGCTCCGCCATCTCCAGCATGTCCGCGCCGCTGTGAAAGGGGAACGGCACCGGGTCGCCGTGATCCACATCTTCGCCCGCATTCAGCTCGTCTTCGGTCAGGACAAAGCCGCCACCAATGGAATAATAAGTCTCTTGCAGGATCACATCGCCCTGCGCATCAGTGGCCATCAGGATCATGCCATTGGCATGGCCGGGCAGGGCGGGGCCAAAGTCAAAGGCCAGGTCACCCTTGGGATCAAAGCTGAGCGGCCCCAGGCCTTCGGGCACCACCTGTTTGGTCTTGATGATTTCGGCCAATGCCGCCTCGGCCTTGTCAAAATCGTAATCCGCGGGGTTGAATCCGGCCAATCCCAGGATCGTTGCGCGATCTGTTGCATGACCGACGCCGGTATAAGCCAGCGAGCCATGCAGGCTGGCGCGCAGCCCATGCACCTGGAACGGCGCAGCCCGCAGCGTGTCGAGGAATTTGGCCCCCGCCACCATCGGCCCCATTGTGTGGCTCGAAGAGGGGCCAACCCCGATTTTGAACATGTCAAAGACAGAAAGAAACATGCGCGCGCCCTCAGGTGGTTTCGCCGCCAGCATAGGGCAGGGCCCCGGGCGGCAATGGTCAAAAAACGACAGTTTATCCGGTAAAGTTTCCTATAGTGAACTTTTCTCTGATAGGAAACACCCGTGGTGATGCCCGCATTCGTACCGGCGCTAAAGCGCGCTGCCCTCGGGCGGATTGGCCAGACTAGGCGCGGTAAACGGCGTTTCGCCCAACCCTTCGGCCCGTTGCGCAGCCCTGACCGCCGGGCGGTCCTGCAACCGGCTCAGCAAGGCCTGCAAACCGGGATAGGCAGACAGATCAAACCACCCGGCATTCAACTCAGGATACAGCGCGCACCAGCGCAGGCAACAGGCGAGATAGTAGTCAAAGACCGATACCTCATCGCCGCCAAACCAGTCATGCCCGGCCTGCGCCTCATGCTCCAATAGCTGCAAATGCCCGGCCAAGACCCCTTGCATATGGCTGCGCAACTGCGCCTGAGCCTCGGCTGCTCCGCCAATATATTTGTCCGGGTAAAAGGTCAGGCGCAGGCCCGCCTGCAAGGTATTGGACAGGAAAAACAGCCATTTAAGAAAAGTCCCGCGCGCCGGATCGCCCACTTGCGGCCCCATCCGCCCCTCACGATCCACCAGCCACAGCAAGATCGCCGCCGTTTCCGACAGCGGCCCGTCTGGCGTTTCCAGGGCTGGGATATGCCCGGCCGGGTTCAACCGGCGATAGGCCGCGCTGTCCTGCGCCTTGGCGCTTCGGTCAACAAGGCGAGTCTCATAGGGCAGGCCCAACTCTTCCAGCGCCAATCGCACGATCAAAGAGGCATTGTCGGGCGCGTAATGCAAAACCAGATGTTCCATGGCGCAAGACTAGGGCTTTGTGCGTAAAACATCTGCCCATCCGCGGCAAAATACACGACATTTCAGACATCCCCATGTTGCGCCCAGGCCGTCCATGCCTCGCGCGAACGTGATAACCTTGGGCTTGAGCCATCCCCATGCCGAGTTGCATCGTCATCCCAGGAGGATCCGCCATGAAACGCCGCCATTTTCTCTTTGCGTCCATCGCCGCCCTTGCGGCCAAACCCGCCAGCGCCGGGTTTGAGGTCACCCGCAGCGATGCCGAATGGCGCGCCATGCTGAGCGCGCTGGAATACAAGGTCATGCGCCGCGAAGGCACAGAACGCGCCTTTTCCTCACCATTGGATCGCGAAAAGCGCGCGGGCACCTTCCTGTGCAAAGGCTGCGACCTGCCGCTCTACGCCTCCAAGGACAAATTCGACAGCGGCACCGGCTGGCCCTCCTTTACCCGGTCGCTGCCAGGGGCCATCGGCACCAAGAAAGACCGCAAGCTCCTCGTCACCCGCACCGAATGTCACTGCCGCCGCTGCGGCTCACATCTTGGTCACATCTTCAACGACGGCCCGGCCCCCACAGGCAAACGCCATTGCATCAATGGGGTAAGCTTGCGCTTCACGCCTGCCTGACCCAACATCGCTAGGACAAAGCTGTGATACAACGGATAACGGGTCCCTACCACTGGCAGAGACCCGTTTCCGTGAGTGTCGAGTTGTGTCTCGAGGGGGGGACCCTACGGTTAGCTTTGCACAACCAAAGCGTGTATGTCTAGTAAAAAATACAAATTGAAATATTTAAAAGTGTATCAACTTACCTCCCTAAGATCTTAGGGTCAGGATGCATTGCGAATTGATGCTACGACCTTTGGTATTGGTGTCGCAATTCATTGGCGCATTGAGGGGGAGAGCCTTGGCACACGCGCAGTGCCCGGTATGGTCAAAGGAATTTGGGTGCTTGATACTCTCGCTTTGCAAAGTGGCGAAACCGCCTTTGCTTCCTGTTTTGAGAATGCCAGGATTCACCAGAACATAGACGAGGTGACCTATGGATCGACGAACATTTACTTTTGCAGCCGCATCTCTGATGTGCGCGCCGCATGTCGTGTCAGCAAAACCGTCTCAGCACGTCACGATCATTGGTGCCGGTAGCGCCGGTCTGACCGCTGCCTACCACCTCACAAAATCTGGCGTTCGGGTTCAAATACTCGAAGCATCACAGTCTTGGGGCGGGCGTTTGAAACGTCTTTCGGGCTTTGCCGATGTGCCCCTCGATCTTGGGGCAGAGTGGATTCACGATGAACCCGAAGTTCTTGGGCGTATTCTTGGCCATGGCGAGACTGATCTTGGTGTCGCGACCATCAACTACCAACCACAAACCTATCAGTTCTGGCACAATGGCCAACTCAACGACTTTAATTTGCTTCGACACGGCTACGGAGAGGTCAAGTTTTTCGACATCACGTGGTACGGCTTCTTTGAGAGATTTGTACTGCCATCGATCCGTGAGAAAGTTATCTTTGGCGCGGTGGTTTCTCAGGTCTCCAAACAAGGGGCGCAAACTGCCATTAGGCTTAGCGACGGTCGCACCCTGACAACGGACAAAGTCTTGGTCACAGTGCCGCTTTCCGTGCTGCAAAGCGCCCAGATCGCGTTTCAGGATGGGCTTGCCCCGCCTGACATGCCTGCGCTTCAAGACATAGATTTTGGGTCCGGGTTCAAACTGTTCCTCAAATTCAGGGAACGTTTCTATCCTGACATGCTTTTTGAGGGATCGCGTGCCAGTGTGCTGGCCGATACATGGGCCGAAAAGATCTATTACGACGCTGCCTTCGGAAAGCCGACTCAACAGAATATTCTTGGGCTGTTCACCGTATCGGACCAACGGCTAAGACGCGCAAAATTGAACAACGCGGCGCTTTTGGCGGATGTTTTGGAGGAACTGACCAAGATCTTCGGCCCCGTTGTTCGCGAGGCCTTCATTGACGGCGTGGTCCAAAACTGGAGCCTGGAACGCTTTATTATGGGAAGCTATTCGATGGACAATCACGGCCAGAAAGACATCTCGGACATTTTGAAACCAGTTGAGGGGCGGGTCTTTTTTGCCGGAGAAGCGCTGGGGGAGGATGACCAATCAACAGTTCAGGGCGCAGCGTTTTCAGCGACACGGGCTGTTGAGCAGATTGTCGCGTCTTAAACGCGCAGCGTGCCGCCTTTGCAACTCTTTAAAACGGCAGGGTTCAAGCATAGGGTCGCGTCGGCCAATTGGGCCCGAATTTGATAGCCTCCCAATTGAAAAGCCCCGCAATTTGCGGGGCTTTTTATGTTTTCGCAGCGCTTACTTAAAGCTTCGGCTGTCCTTGATCTGATCCCAGGCCCAGACCACCTCTTGCAGCTGATCCTCCTGGCTGCGATCGCCGCCATTCATATCCGGGTGCAACACCTTGATCAGTTTCTTATAGGCCTTGCGAATCTCGGCCTTGGTCATGGTGTCCTTGGCCTCAAGGATCTCAATCGCCTTACGCTCGGTCGGAGGCAGCTTGCGCCCGCCGCCACCAGCCTTGCCCGGATTGCGCGTGGCATTGTCACCCAGCACCTGATGCGGGTCCTCAATGCCCAAACGTTCCCAGGCTTTGGCCTCTGGGTCGCGCCATTCCTTGGTCTTGCGCTCCCACACCTTGTCCGAACTTTGCTGCGCGTTCATTTCCGCTTCGGTCTTGCCTTCGAAAAAGCTCCACTTGGCGTTGTATTCGCGCACATGGTCCTTACAGAACCAGTAAAATTCATCCAGCACATCCGGGGCCTTGGGCGCGCGATATTTGCCCGGCTCATTACAGCCCTCATGATCACATATACGTGTCGATGTGCTTTGTTCTCCCGTCATGCCCTTTCTGCCGCGCGGATTTTTCTTCTTTGCGGACTTAATGGACATGTCAAACCCAAAAGGATCGTCTCTGCTCATCATGCACCTCTTCTCGACTCGGACGCCAGAGTTTAGACTAATCTGCGTAAACTTACAGGGGGCGATTTGCCAAAAATGACCAGGTCGGCGGAAATTTACAAACGGTTGAGTGAATCTTTGGCGCCTACATCTCTGGATGTAAGAAATGACAGCGCCCGCCATAGTGGCCATGCCGGGGATGATGGCTCGGGCGAGAGCCATTTTCACGTCACCCTGCGCAATCCGGCCTTTGAAGGCAAGGCCCGCATCGCCCGCCACCGTATGGTGCATCAGGCCTTGGGAAAGGATCTGGTGGCAGAGATTCATGCCCTGTCTCTGGATCTGGATGTGTAGAGCTTTGCCGTACTATGAAGGAAAATACTTGACGCGGAATCAAGGCCAAAGGCCGCCGCGTCATCGTCATGCCAAAGGTATGCCTTCCGCATGACCCGCCCGTCGCACCAGAGGTGCGCCGATAGAGTTGGCCCGCCTTTGGCGGGACGGGATGGCGATTTTTCTGTCGTCTAGGTGAACATGGAAGTTGGAGTGAGCTTGGCTAAGATCAAGTGGCAGAAACCCAAGTTGCATCGCCAACCCGCGGGACGGCGATGACGCGTCTCTTTTCTCCAACGAGAGGGGGCGCGCCAACGGTCAGCGCGTTCTCACCCCGTCCACAACTCCGTGGTCGGATGAAACTGCGACCAGGCAAACCAGAAGGCCTGGTGACTGCCCAGATCGCGCCCCTCCGCATCCACGGCCCGCACCCCACCAGCATCCAGCACCAGATGCACATTCTCGACCTTGATCTCCTGACCGCGTTTCAACGCCAGAAAGGCCTTGCTGCGTTGAAACGCCACCGGCTGGCCCGAGGCGGTGATCACCCCGATCACGTCCTCATGCACCGGCAGCCTTGGATCAACATCGCCGACCGGAAAGATCGGCCCATTGGCATCGCGCGTGTTGCGAAAATCCGGGTCCCGTCCCAAGGCCAGCGCCTCCACCAGAACCGTGGTCTCCGGATGTGCCTCTTTCCAGGTGCCCCAATCAGTCGTCACCACACTGGCCTGCTGCAACTCTACCCCGCGCTTGGCCAAAGGCCCGGTCACCGCCTCGCCGGTAAAGGTGTCGAACACCGACTTGCTGCGCAGATCATACATCACCTTGTTGGACCGGATCAGCAGACCCGAGGTGCGCAAAATCGGTCGACGAACGCCAAGCCCATCGGTGAAATAGGCCTGCGCCGCCCCACACAGCGTGCAATAAGGAATGCCCAGCTTGCGCCCGCCAAGCGTGTCATTGACCATCTCGCGCACTTCCATGATGCGGCGCGGATAGGCGCGGAATGCGCCATTCACTTCGACGCCAAAGACGATATCGCTGTCCTTCAGCCAGGTGGCCTCGTCGGCGCTGCTGACCTCGGGATTATCCGCTGCGGGAATGCAGTTACAGGCGGTGTTCTTGCTGTTGAAACGGCGATCATCAATCAACACGCCGCCCCAGGAGACATGCCGCCAGTCAATCTCCCCCTCGACAAAAAGTGGCTGCCATTCCGGGGCCATAGCGGTGAAAATGCCGCTCTTGAACTCCAGATAGCCGGGCGGGGCAGGGATATCCCAGGCAATGAGATGATCGGTGATCACCCCCCAGCTGTTGCTGCGCGGCGCCTTGATCTGCAACAGCTCCGCTGCCGCCTCAGTCAAGACCGCGTTCAACTCGGCCCAGGCGACAAAGCGCATCATGTCACTGATCACCCAGGCCAGACGCGGGTCCTTGCTGGCGGTTATGGTCTGCAAGGCCTCGGCCTGCGCCGGCCCCCATTCGGTGTTGCGCAGACTGTCAACCAGCCCGACCTGAATGGCAGTCCTGACATCTGCACTCAGCGCGCTTGTCGGGCTGACGGGCGGCTGCCCAAACTGAGCAATGGTATAGGCAGGTAGGGGGTCTTGCTGCGCTTGGGCGGGCAAGGTCAGCTCAAGAGTCAAAGCCAGCATAACCACCACGCGAGCACATCGGAAACCGAGCAAACCTTTTCGCGCGCCAGTTTGGGCATCAGGGGCATCAAACATCATCAAAGTCTCACAATAGCGATTTGCCCCAGCCTAAGCTGCCTCGGCGCTCGCGTACCAATCACGATGGCTTTAGGTACCCGCGACCGCTCCAATCGACTTCCCATGGTTTCTTTGGGCCAAAAATATCCCGGGGTGAATTGGCGCTTGCGCCAAGAGGGGCAGCGCCCCGCCATCGCCCTCATGCCGCTAATCCCAAATAATAAGGGCGCAGCTTCACAGCCACGCCCCCGATTTGATGATAAAAACTGATCAAATCCCCTTGCGGGGTTGCATCGCAACAATCACTCGTCTCACACCGTCCCGCTCTATACCGGGACACCGGTGAGATAGTCTCGTCCGGTAACACTTTCTTAACACTTTTGCCTGACCCTGCGTCAGTCAGGGATTCCTGACTTCCTGGGTTTCGCCTGGTCCCGCCAAGGGATTCGCTCACGAAACCGAGTCCCCTTTCTAGTCTTCCCCCATCAGCACCGCATCAAAGGGATAAGTCGTCAGGTTCTCATAGCCATCCTCGGTGATCAAAACCTGATCCTCCAACTTGATGGTGAAATCCGCGCCCACCGCGCCCACGGCCGCCTCGACGCAGAGCACCATCCCCGGCTCCAGCGCATAATCAAACGCACCCTTCACCTCCTGATCCGGATAGACAACGCTCGGCCATTCATCACACAGCCCTACCCCATGCATCAGGCAGCCATATTTCTGCGCCTGAAACTGCTCATCCAGCACATGGGCATTGGCGGTCAGCTCGGGGATGGTCACGCCAGGTTTCAGCATCTCCATATTGGTCATGATATGCTCATGAGCATGGCGCATGGCATAGATCATATCCGCCCTCGGCTTGGCATCGCCAATCCACCAACTGCGCGAAATATCGATACAAATCCCATAACTGCCAATCAGATCCGTATCAAAGCTGATGATTTCATCGCGCTGACAGATCCGCGGACCGCATTCCTGGAACCAAGGGTTCGTCCGCGGCCCCGAGGCCAGCAGCCGCGTTTCAATCCACTCCCCGCCGCGCTTGATATTCTCGGCGTGCAGCACCGCCCAGATATCATCTTCGGTGGTGCGCCCATCGCCAACATTGGCGCGCGCAAAACCCTCCATCGCCCGCACCGAAGCCTCGCAAGCATGCGACGCACAGCGCATCGCTTTGATCTCATCCGGGCCTTTGATCGCGCGCGACTTCTCCGTCACCTCCTCGCCATCAAACAGCTCGATCCCGACCGCCTCCAGCGCCTTGGCCCCGTGCAGCATGATCTTGTCCACCGCCAGCCGGGTATTACCGCCGCCATGTTCGCGCAGCAGATCCAGCACCTCGCCGCTGAACTTGTCCGCCGTCTGCCCAATCCGATCCCCACCCGAGAAATAGAACATCGAGGCACCCGACCGCTGCTCGCGCACCAGCGGGTTGAACGTGCTCAAAAACGGCGAATTCTTGTAATCCCAGATCACCAAATAACCATCCGCACACAGCAGCACCGCGCGAAACGGGTTATGGGTGTTCCACAACTGCATATTGGTGCTGTCGGTGGCATAGCGAATGTTGAGCGGATCAAACATCAACAACCCGCCATAGCCCCGCGCCACCACATGCTGGGTCAAACGCTCCCAACGAAAGCGCCGCATCGCCTCAAGATCCGGCAGCTCCAACCCCGCCGCGCGCCATTCGGCAAAGGCCAGCTCTGTCGGCCCGATCTCCATCCGATCGCCCCGATTGGCGCTGCCATCCCCAAGTCTCTCTCCAAGCGTCGGGTCAATCTTGCGACTGTCTCTGTAATGCTGATCCATTGGCTCTCCTCCCTAAGGCGTTTCGAGCAAAGGAAAAAACAGATGCCCCGTCATGTCCCGCAGGCCGCTAAGCGTAGCAAGACCCGTGCGAGTCACCGTTTTCCCGAAACGCGATAGGCAAAGCGTCTCAGGCCAGACCGGGCCGGAAATGCCAAATAGCGACGGATTCGCTTCGCTTTTTTACAATCGCTCAGAGGGGGCAGAAATTTCCGGGCCCAAAGCCGTCAGATCACCACAGGCATCACAGGCGACCCGATCCAATCCAGCAGCACATGCAACCACCCCACATAGCCCGAGACGATCACCGCCCCAAGCTGCCAAAGCGCCCAAAGCACCGCGCCGCCCAACAGCAAGAACCCACCATAAACGCCGACAAGAGCCCCGGATAGCCGCGCCGCCGCCCACCAGCCGCCCATCGTATCCTCTTGATCAAGCAAGCGATCCACGCCCCCTTGCCAAAACGGCACTGGCACCCAGGTGATCAGGCTGAACAGCGCCAGCCCCAGATGCACCAGCGTCGGCACAAGGGTCGAGGCAATCATGGCAATCACCCAAAGATGCTCCCCCGGCTGATCCAGAATAGCCCTGACATCCACCAGAATATCGCCGCGCCACAGGTTGATCTGCGCCAAAATGGCCACAAGGCTCGCCGCCAAAGCCGCAAAAATCACCCCCGCCGCAACCACATCCGCCACACCACAGAGAAACGGCCAGACCCCACGCTTGGCTTGGCCTTTCTGCAGCAGAAAGATGGTCATGCCGTAGCTCAGCCAGTCAAAGAAAGCGTTGAGGCAGGGCAACAGGCCAAGCGTCAACAAGACGGTTAAACCGTCCTGGCTTTTCTCTGTCGCCAATCGAATGATGATCAAAGCCCCAAAGCCAAAGAGCATGCTCAGATGAGATGCGACACCGATCCCTTTTCGCGCGCCAGTTGACACCAATGCTGCGACTGAGACTGTGATCGCGAGCGTAATTGGGAATGCGAATGGGGCTGGGAGGGCACCTGCGACTGCGAATGCGAATGCGATTGCGACTGCGAATGCGAGTCCGATTGCGACTGCGCCACGGGTTGCAACTACACCTAAGACTACGAGTGCTAATGCGACTACGCCTGCGACAACAACTGCGCCTGCGAATGCGAATACGAATGCGAGTAACAGCCCTAGCTGAAGCTTTTCGAAGACACCTTCAGCTAGGGCTAAAGCCATTATTCGAAAGATTACACTGATAGCCAAAACAAGGAGAATCGGCCATCGAATACCCCAATGCACATCATCGGGGAATAGCGGGTGTCCTCCGAAACCTAAAGCGTCACCAGACACCCCCCATTGTACCGTCGCGAACATGACCGGATAGGCCACGGATAAGAGAATGGCAGCAGATAGAATTGGCCAGGACCAAAGCTTGCGGCGCAATCTCTCAACATCCTGTGGATCCTTGGCCAAAGGGGCTAGCCACCAATAGATGCGATTGACCAGACGTTTTGGCCGCGGAAACTCTTCCACAGTTCTCGGCATCAACACTCGTTCCAGCCCAACCATCACCCGGTTCATCAGTGCTTTGTACGGACGGTGCATGCGGCTGGCCCAGTTGCGGAACCGGGCTTGGTCTTTGCTGGTTTTTGCGGTCTGTAAGAGCGCCCAGGCGACGACCACCCAGACCACAAAAATCAACGCGGCGTATGACCCGAACCATTCTTTGATCAGCGTAAAAAATTCAGCAAATCCCATGGCGCAACTTTAGGGTGAGGGGTGGGCGGGCTTCAATCACCCGGCACCGGGTCGAGAGGCAAATTAACCTTTTGTTGCGCGAAAACAGCGTTCTTTCCGACCGCGCCGAGGGGGGCGACCTCTGGCAGGGGCCAATCCCCCCTAATTTCAGGCAGAATCAGACAGATTGCCCAAAATGCCCGATCCGGGGCCCCATTTGCACCGGGGGGCAATCCCCCCAAAACGCGCCGGGTTTTGTACCAATTGCCCCGTTGCATATAAAACGCCCGGTCCGTTACCGGCACCGGGCGTTCCATTAAGATGTAGGGTGGGGTTTCACCCCACCGCTGCGCTGGGATCAAAGACCAAGACAAGCTTTGAAGGCATCCACTTGTTCCTGAGACATCGATCCGGAGGGGCGCAAACCGACGGCTTCCTCTGGTGTCAAGAATTTGTAGATATCGCCTTTGAAGCCAACCTGCTTCCAGCAGATCTCCACCTGTTCCTTGGTCACTTTAACCTTCTGGCCGTCCGTTCGGCTAACGACCATGTTTCCATCGTTTTTACAGGCACTTAGCGCAATAAATGCCACGCTTGAGAGAATGAGATTTTTCATGAATGGTACCTTTTACAGCAGTCTTGAAGTGAGCTCCCCACGGCAATTCTTGCGGGGGGCTTGGTTTTTTCATTGGATTATTTTGGAGAGCGGGTGGAAATCCTGCTTACAGACCCAGCTTTTGCGCGACGATCTGGTTGACCGCCTTTGGATTGGCCTTGCCACCGGTGGCTTTCATGACCTGACCCACAAACCAGCCTGCAAGCTTTGGATTTTGCTTGGCTTTTTCCACCTGCGCCGGGTTGGCCGCGATGATCTCGTCCACGGCCGTTTCAATCGCGCCGGTATCGGTCACCTGTTTCATGCCGCGCTCTTCAACGATGGCTTCAGGGTCACCACCTTCGGAATAAACGATCTCAAACAGGTCTTTCGCAATCTTTCCAGAGATCGCATCCGACTTGATTAGTTTAATGATTCCAGCCAGTTGGTCCGGGTTGACCGGGCTGTCCGAGATGTCGTGATCTTCTTTTTTCAACCGACCGAACAGCTCGTTAATAACCCAGTTGGCCGACAATTTGCCGTCACCCGAGCCCGCAACAACCTTTTCAAAGAAATCCGCGCTCTCGGTTTCGGCGGTCAACACCGACGCATCATATTCCGAAAGCCCGAACGCATTGACAAAGCGCGCTTTTTTCTCATCCGGAAGCTCGGGCAAGGACTTGGCGATATCGTCCACCCAATCCTGTTCGATCTCCAAAGGCAGCAAATCGGGGCAGGGGAAATAGCGATAATCATGCGCCTCTTCCTTCGAGCGCATCGACCGCGTCTCCCCCTTGTCAGGATCATACAAACGCGTCTCTTGATCGACTTCGCCACCGGCCTCAACGATCTTGATCTGACGTTCGGCCTCGACCATGATCGCCTGCTGGATAAAGCGCATGGAGTTCATGTTCTTGATCTCGCAACGGGTGCCAAGATGCGAGAAATCCTGCGTTTCCATATACTTCTCGTACTGGCCCGGCTGGCAGATCGAGACGTTCACATCCGCGCGCAGGTTGCCGTTTTGCATATTGCCGTCACAGGTCCCAAGGTAGCGCAGGATCTGGCGCAGCTTGGCGATATAGGCCGCCGCTTCCTCAGGTCCACGAATGTCCGGACGCGAGACGATCTCCATCAGCGCCACACCGGTGCGGTTCAGGTCCACGAAAGACATATGCGGGTCCATGTCATGGATCGACTTGCCCGCATCCTGCTCAATGTGAATCCGCTCAATCCGCACCTTGCGCGCAATGCCCGGCTCCATATCAACGATCACTTCGCCTTCGCCCACAATCGGGTGATAGAGCTGCGAAATCTGGTAGCCCTGCGGCAGATCTGGATAGAAATAGTTCTTGCGGTCAAAGGCCGATTTCAGGTTGATCTCAGCCTTAAGACCCAGCCCCGTGCGCACCGCCTGTTCCACGCAGAACTCATTGATAACCGGCAACATTCCCGGCATGGCCGAGTCAACAAAAGCCACGTTTGAATTCGGCTCTGCCCCGAATTTTGTCGAAGCGCCCGAGAACAGTTTGGCCTGACTGGAGACCTGCGCGTGCACCTCCATCCCGATGACCAGTTCCCAGTCATGCTTGGCCCCGGCAATCACCTTGGGCTTGGGCGTGTCAAATGTCAGATCCAGCATTGCAATCCTCGGCTTTCATGGAACAAAGCAGGGAATACGCCAAGGCAGGATTGGGGGCAAGGGCAAGCCGCGGCTCAAATGGATTTGCGCAACTGCAACCCGTCCGGGGTAAAGACCAGGCGACGCCCGGATTCCAAAGCCGGAGCAAAATGCTGGGCGATAGAGCCGATGGCGCGGGTGCGGCCGAGGTTGATCAGATCAACATCATCGCCCAAATGCATATCCGGCTTTCCGGGCACCGGGGCCAAGGCCCAGACCTGAGGGTGCAACTCGCGCAGGTGGTCCTGCAAAATCCAGCGAAAACAATCCATAACCCGCGCGCGGGCGCTGTTATTCTCGCTTGGCGCAGCAATGGTCAGGCCGGTAAAGGCAGCCATGACATTGGCCATATGTTGTGACGGGTGGCGGTCCAGGATCTCATGCATGCCCTCGACAAACAATTCCGGATCCAGGCGGCGAAAGGCGGCCGGATCTTGTTGCAAGGCCCCCATGAACACCCAAGTATAGGCACCAGCCCCCCAGACATCAGACAATTGCGCCACTTTACGCCGCGCCTGCCGGTCCAGCATTTCAAGCGTGCCCAGACGTCGTGGCAACAGGTGTTGGCCAAGTGCAACCAAGTGAAACGGGTTTTGCGGGTCAAGATCAATCAGATCTTCGAAGTCATCTGCTACACGTTGGGCTGCGCAAGGATCGCTGTCGATCACCGCGCAGCGCACCTGCGCCCAAAGCGGTGAATCCTGTTCAAAGGGGTCAAACCGGTCCGCCAAAGCAGCCGCTGCGTGCATGTGATAATCATGAGCCTGACGGCGTTGCGGTGCCAAATCCTGAACCCGGCTGGCCCCGCGCCAAATCAGCGCCACATCCACATGCGACATAGCCAATACATAAGACAAAGCTGGGTCGTCCGGCTCTTCCTCAAGATTGATTGCAAAGGCTGTCAGGATCGCGCCGGCCCCTTGAATGTTTGATTTTTCAATGGCTTGCCCAACAGCATAAATCGCGTCAGATCGACAACCTTTGGCGATAACCTGGGCTATAGAGGCCAGCCCCGGTGTCAGACTGCGCTGCTCTTCGGCATCGCGGATCTCGCGCGAGACATCCTCCCAGGCATCCTGGCGCGCCAGGAACTGACCACGGCCAAAGCTTTTGGCCAACGCATGGGCCTCAGTACCGGGATCGCAAATCGGGATTTCAACACGGGGCCGCAGCGGCGGAATCTCATCCTGCAGATAGGCAGACTCGGAGTCGCCCGGGTCCGTGGATGATATCGGCAGCAGGCTCTGGCTGTCGCGCAGGGCGGCAAATTTTTGAGTTAGAATACGCATGGTGGCAGCATGTCGCTCCTTGTTATGACGGTCATACTGCTGGGCCTTTGCGGCCAAATCGGGGCGGCAAAGAGGTCATGCGCAGGCTTTGTTTCGCGGTTTCGCGGGCGTTGATCACGGCTTTAGAACGCAGTGTTGCCAAGGGCGAAACGACCACAAGCCTTGCGCGAATCTCCTGGCTGGTGCACCTATTGGGCCCATGTTGCGTGCTGCCATTCTTTTCACGCTTCTCGCGGCGCAAGCCAATGCCAATCCCGGTCCTGTCCCTCTGGAAGCTGCCCAGGTGGACAAGGCCGCTATTGCGCTTGAACCGACCGAGCAAGCCGTTTCCGTTTCGCTACGACCTGTGGCGCGGCGGGCGATCCGTCCTCTGCCCAATGCCCGTTGGGGGGCAAAAGGGGGCAAAGCCAATTGGACACGGGCCATCCTGACTGGCCTGCAATCCCATGCCTCTGTGCTGCCGGAAATCGTTCCGCGTGACATTGCTGCCTATTGCCCGGCCTATCCCAGCGCCAGCCGCGAACAGCGTGAGGCGTTCTGGGTTGGCCTGATCTCCTCGCTGGCCTGGCATGAAAGCACCCATCGCCCCCATGCGGTGGGCGGCGGCGGTTTGTGGTATGGGCTGGTGCAGATCCTGCCCGACACAGCGCGGCGTTACAAATGTAAAGCCCGCAGCGGTCAGGCACTTAAAGATCCCGAGGATAACCTGTCCTGCGCGCTGCGTATCATGGCGGTTACGGTGAAACGTGATCGGGTGATCAGTGAAAACTGGCGCGGTGTCGCGGCTGATTGGGGCCCGTTTCATTCTCAGCGCAAGCGCAATGACATGAAGGCCTGGACCCGCAAACAGGACTATTGCATCGGCATGGCCAGCTCCCTGCGCCCGGTGGCCCGCCCTGATGGGATCGGCCCGGACCCGATCCGCCCTATGGCGCGCCCCTTTGTGATGGAGCCCGCGCCAAGCGCAGAACCCGCGCTTGAGGCCATCAATCTCGTCGATGAACCGGTGAGCGAAGGCTAAGGCTACGGCCATCGCCCTGGTTTCTCTGGGCCAAAAATATCCCGGGGAGTCCTGAGCTTGCTCAGGACGGGGCAGAGCCCCGAAACCCTACAGCCAGCTCGGGCGCTTAGTGGCATCGACAAGGGACACCGCCGGAGCCTTGTTTCCCCCCAAAGCAAGCGTCGCCTTGCGCAACATGGCGATGCCGTCTTCGGACTTGGCGGGCAAGGCCGCGGCTGAAATCGGTTCTCCGACCGTGACGCGGAAGGGCTGGCGCGATTTGTTCAGGGTCTCGTGAAACAGGGTGATATCCCGCAGGGTCGGGTGGATCAGGTCAAAGAGATAGAACAAGGCCGAATTGCGCGCGCGAATGTTCACCGGGATCACCGGCAGATCAAACTTGCGCGCGATCATCGCCGCCGAGGCCATCCAGGGCCGCTCATGCAGGCTTAGCTTGCGCCGTTTCGCCAGACGTCCTGAAGGAAAGATCACGCCCAGCCGCCCATCCTCGACCGCCTTACGAGTAAATCCCATGGTTTCGCGGGTCTTGCCATGGCTGCGCTTTTCCTTGCGCCATTCCACCGGGGCAATCATGTCTGACATCTGCGGAAGCACGCGCAGGATGTCGTGATTGGCAAAGTAATAGGCATCCGGGCGGATACGGCGCAGGATGTGATGCAGGATGATCCCGTCCGCAATCCCCGTCGGGTGATTGGCCACAACCAGCGCAGGCCCATAGACCGGCAGGTGGTGCAGGCCGCTGGTTTCCACGTCACGTGCCAGCAGATCCCCCATAGCCAGCATCAGCTGGTCCGAGCTCATATCCTGCAGGGTTTCGGCAATGGCTATCGTGCGCTCATAGCCCAGCATGGCGTTAAGCAGATGGCGGGCGGGCGCAGTCTCTGGCCGGTTGTTGAACAGCCAGGGCGCGCGTTCCTGAATCAATGGGTCGATACGGTCCTTCATCCGCATAGATGTCGTAGGATTCGGTGACAGGCATATGACAGAACAACCGCCAAGCGGGAGACGGCAGTCTCAAATCCCGAAATGGTGGCGAGAAACCGCAACCCCGCGCTGTTCAAGCGCGGATTCCAGCGCTCGGTGCGGGGGCACACAGTCCTGGGGCAGGGTGATCCGCTGCCCATCTGCCAGAATACGCACCCGCACAGACAGATCCCAGCGTGTTTCCAGCCGTATCTGAGTGATCTTTGCCAAAGCCACGGTGCCGCTCACCCGGCCCGAGTGCCATTCCATTATCTTATCATCCAATCTAAAACGCGCCACCTTGCCCCGCGCAAATTCCAAAGCGGCGGGCAAGGTGGCAGCCAGCAAGAGCGCGATGATCCATTCTGCCAGATCAATCGCCCACCAGAGCAACAGCAGGCCAAGCCAGATGGCCGCGATGGTTCCGCCAGCCTTTCGGGATCGCCCGTCATAGACATGGGTCAGCGGTGCAAAATTGAGGCGTGCTTCGTCTTCCATGAACCCTGACCCTAGCGTCCGCCCGTGACATCCAGAATGGTGCGGGTGACATAGCTGGCGCGCTCGGAAAGCAGCCACAGGATTGCCTCGGCGCATTCCTCGGCTGTACCGGGGCGGCCCATCGGGGGCGTGGTGCCGATCTTGTCCAGCCGATCCGGCGCGCCACCTTTGGCATGGATGGCGGTTTCAATCAGGCCGGGGCGGATGGCGTTGACGCGAATGCCTTCGGCGGCCAGTTCTTCGGCCAGACCAAGGGTCATGGTTTCAATCGCGCCTTTGGTGGCGGCGTAATCGACATACATATTGGCCGATCCCAAGCGCGCCGCGGCGGAGGATATATTGACCATCGCGCCGCCTTTTTCCCAATCACGCATAAGCAGCAAGCATTGCCGCGCGACCTCAAACGCACCGAAAACGTTGATCTCGAACACTTTCTTGACCAGCTCAGGTGTGCGGTCGGCAAAGGTGCCGGTTGGGGAAACAACACCGGCATTGTTCACCAACCCAATCCGGCCCGGCTTCAGCTCGGCAATCTTGGCGAACATCTTTTCGATGGCTTTGGGTTTGGAGACATCAGCCTGAAACAGATAGGCCTGCGCGCCCATGCTTTCGACCATGGCGGCGGTCTCTTCGGCCCCGGTTTTGTCGCTGCCGTAATGGACGACAACGCGGCTCCAGCCGTTAAAGCCCGCCATGCGAGCCGTGGCCGCGCCGATCCCGGCGCTGGCCCCTGTTACGATCAAGAGATCACTCATGAGATGCGAAAGGCACGCGAGATATCCTCAAGCGCTTCTTTTTGCTTCACGCTCAGCTGGCCCGAGCCTGCCTCTGATACCATCTTGATCACCTCCATGGCCGGGCCGAACCCGTCGGCCCCCCGCATTTTATAGAGTTTGCGCGCCAACCGCGTTACCGCTTGGTCTGGCGTGCCGCATTCCGTCACCATCCACCGGCCCAGAACAGCCAATTCCTCGGCATCATTCAAGCCCTTTTCAGTGACACGCGCCATGGCCCGGTTCAACGCCTCGCGCTGTTCCTGCGTTGGCAGTTTGTCCAGCTCCACAAAGGCGACGCCCAGGCTGGCCAAAGCGATGTCAGGGTCTTCGATGGCTTCGACCGGGTGGATATTGGTGCGGCGGGTAAAGCCAAAGCGCCGCGCGGCCAGGCGCACATCATTGGCGGCGTCCAGTACTTCGCTGGCCATATCCGCAGCCCCGCGCGCCCGAATGACAAAGAAATAAATGGCGGCCAATGCGCCCAAAGCAGCGATAATAAAAGGCATAAACTCTCACTCCATAAAACCTTCGCCGCCACTGTGTCGCAGCGGCGAAGCAGGAGCAAGTAGGTCCTGACCTTAGCTGGCCAAGATACGGCTGACCATTTCGCTGGTGTCGCGGCTGAGGTTATCCTTGGCCATGATCCGTTCCAGCTGCACCTGGATCAGTGCCTGACGACCCGCGTCATAGCGTTTCCAGGTCTGGAAAGCGCTGCACATCCGGGCGGTGGTTTGCGGGTTCTTGTCATCCAATTTGATCAGCCAATCGGTCAACAAGGCATAGCCGCGCCCCGATTTGTGATGAAAGGCTGCGTGATGCATGGCCAGCGCGCCAAAGACCGCGCGGAAACGATTGGGATTGGTCCAGTCGAAATCGGGATGCTGGGTCAGGGCCTCTGCACGATCCAGCGCTGCTTCGGGTTCCGAGGCCCCAATTTGCAGACCAAACCATTTATCCATTACCAGCCGATCATCTTTCCACTGTTCATAGAACTTGGCCAGCGCGGCGTCGCCCTGTCCAACCCGGATCAGGTTGCCAAGGGCCGAGAGCTGCAAAGTCATGTTATCCGCGCTGTCAAAACGCGCCTGTGCGGCCTTGCCCCCATCCAAGCGGCTGATCAGCGTGGCGGCGCTGGCCCCAAGCGCACGTTTGCCCGATTGCTCGGCATCGGGTTTGTAGGGGGCGGTAACTTCGGCCTCTTTGGCCAGCTCTGGCAGCAAATCCTTCCAACGTTCCGCGCGGGCTTTGACCAGTCGATCCCCTGCGGCCCAAATTGCTTCGGGATCCGGGGTCACGCCCTGATCGGCCAACACTTGTGCCAGTTCCGAGGCGCTGGGCAGGTCCAGCATCAAGGATCTGTAAGCAGGGTCAAGCGTTTGATCACGCAGCACATGTTCCAGCCCATCAAGCCAAATCGCATCCGGCTCAGCCCCAGTCGTGATCATCGCCAGCAGACATTCCTTGGCCAGGCCCTGGCTGGCATCCCAGCGGTTGAACGGGTCGGTGTCATGGGCCAAAAGGAATGCGCGGTCCACATCATGGCTTAGAACGACAGGCGCTGAAAAGCCGCGATTGACCGAGGCCACAGGCCGCGCCGCCAACCCCTCGAATGAGAAGCTTTGTTCAGCCTCGGTCAGCTCAAGGATTTGTGTCTCCAGCACCTCATCCCCATTTGGCCCCAGCAAGCCGACCGCAATGGGGATCACATAGGGCGCTTTGCTCTCCTGACCGGGCGAGGGTGGTGTGTGCTGTTTCAGCGTCAGGGTAAATGTGCCATCCTCCCAAGCCTCCGACACCTCTACAAAGGGCGTGCCAGCCTGCGAATACCAACGTTTGAACTGGGTCAGATCACGACCTGTGGAGTCCTCAAAAACCTTGATCCAATCCTCAATCGTGGCCGCATCGCCATCATGACGCTCAAAATAGAGATCGAGCGCTTTTGAATAGGCCTCATCCCCGACCAGCGTCTTGAGCATGCCGATAACCTCGGCGCCTTTTTCATAGACCGTGGCAGTGTAGAAGTTGTTGATTTCCTGAAAGCTTTCCGGGCGAACGGGATGGGCCAAAGGCCCCTGATCCTCGGGGAATTGCCGGGCGCGCAGGGTGATGACATCGTCAATCCGCTTGACCGGCGCGCTGCGCAGATCGCTGGTGAATTGCCCGTCACGGAACACCGTCAACCCTTCTTTCAGACAGAGCTGAAACCAATCACGGCAGGTGATGCGATTACCCGTCCAATTGTGGAAATACTCATGGGCGATGATCGCTTCGATACGTTCGAAATTCCCATCGGTCGAGGTTTCGGGGCTGGCCAACACACAAGAGGAGTTGAAGATATTCAGCCCCTTATTCTCCATCGCCCCCATGTTGAAATCATCCACCGCAACAATGTTGAAGGTATCCAGGTCATATTCGCGCCCATAGACCTCCTCATCCCATTTCATCGAGGCAATCAGCGCCTCCATGCCAAAGGCACATTTGCCCTCATCGCCGGGGCGCACCCAGATGTTCAGCTCAATATCCTTGCCAGACATGGTCTTGAACGCGCCCGGGTGATTGACCAACTCGCCGCCGACCAGCGCAAAGAGATAGGCCGGCTTCGGCCAGGGGTCATGCCATTCGGCCCAACCATCACCCTTGCCCTTGAGATTGCCATTCGAAAGCAACACCGGCATCTCGCCCTCAACCCGCACCGTAAACACCGCCATCACATCGGGGCGGTCTGGGTAATAGGTGATCTTGCGAAACCCTTCGGCCTCGCATTGCGTGCAATACATGCCGCCCGACATATAAAGCCCCTCGAGCGCCGTGTTGCTCTCGGGCGCGATCTCAACCTCGCATTCCCACAGGAACGGCCCGCTCGGCACCTTGCAGCGCAAGCCGCGCGCATCGGTCTCCGGCGTGACCGCCTCGCCATCAATGCGCGCCCTGATCAGGTTAAGCTCTTCGCCATGCAAAAAGAACTCTTGCTCAGGCGCATCAGGGTTGGGGGCAAAGTGGATTTTCGACACGACCCGCGTGGCATCGGGGCTGAGCTTAAAGGTCAGATGCACATCTTCGATTTGCCAGCCAAAGGCTTTGTAATCTTTTAGATAAATCGTTTCGGGGGTGGTTTGTGCGCTTGCGTCTTTCACGGCATCCTCGCGTGTCAAAACTCTTTGACAGGAAACCTACGCCGCGCCCAAGACACCCGCAACCGAAACAGGCCTTCTTTGGGCCTAAAATATCCCGGGGAGCGCGAGGGGCTGGCCCCTCGCACCCGTCGCTCAAGATCAGGTTACTCCGCCGCGCGCAGATCCAAGGGCTGAACCTCACTCGGCTCTTCATCCCAATAGATCTCGGGCAGTTTGGCGCGCTTGGCCTGACGGGCCAGGGCCCAGTCCCGCGCCGCCCGGCTGCCACGCCCCGAACCCAGCCGCGCGAGCAGGCGGGCAAACCAGGTGACATAGGTCCAGAACCAGACACGAATGGCCAGCATGGAAGGGGTAAAGACCAGCGTCAGAACGGTCGAAACGCCCAAACCAAAGACCACGGCGGTGGCGAGGTTGATCCACCACAGCGCCGTCGGCGAATTCACCGAATAACCACCGGCAAAGAAGTCCAGCGACAGGCCGAACATCATCGGGGCGAGGCCCGCCATTGTGGTGATCGTGGTCAGAAGAACCGGGCGAATGCGGTCTTCGGCGGTGCGAATGATCGCCTCGATCCGCGGCATGATCCGGGCATATTCCTGATAGGTGTCAATCAGAACAATATTGTTGTTCACCACAATCCCGGCCAAGGCCACGATCCCGGTGCCGGTCATGATGACGCTGAAATACTGATCCATCACCAACATGCCGATCAACACACCTGTGGTCGACAGAACCACCGCCAGCAGAACCAGCGTCGCATTGTAGAAAGAGTTGAACTGCGCCAGTAGAATAATGAACATCAGCCCCAAAGCCGCCCCAAAGGCTGAGCTTAGAAAGGCCTGGCTTTCTGCCTGATCCTCCTGGTCACCAGTCCATTCAAACTCGATGCCGGTAGGGAAAGGCTTGGTCTCCAACCATTTCGAGATGAATTCGATGCGCTCGTTTGCGTTGATTGGAACAAATGTTCCTTCGCCATTTTCGATCCGATCAGCGACATTAGAGGCGTTAGATGAAACGATCTGATATTTGGTCCCATCTGCTGCGGTCGCGTCGACGGTTTCCCCATCTGGTGCCGTGCGCAGAACTGCAAAATTCTCATCATCGATCAACATCTGAACGAGGCCAGCTTCCACATCCGCCTTCACATCGAAATACCGTTTCTGGTCGATCCGGTTGATCTCGGCCAGTTTTTCAACCGGTTTGCGGGTGATGAAATTGGAGAGCGGGATCAGGCCATTGGGCGTGCGCACCTTAAGCGAATCCAGCGTGCTCAGCACCCGGTCTTCTTCGGGCAGGCGCACGCGGATTTCGATCTCTTCATCCGAGCCTTCGGGCGTGTAGGTGTCCAGCATGATGCCGCGAGTCACCAGCTGAACCATGCCGCCAACCGTGGCCACATCCGCGCCGTAGCGACCGGCTTTCTCCACATCCACCTCGATCTGCCAGTCAATGCCGGGCAGGGGGCGGGTGTCTTCGATCAGGGTCAGGCCGGGGGTCGCGTCATATTGTTTGCGCGCCAAGGTGGTTGCTGTCAGCAGGTCCTGCCAGTCATCCCCTTTCAGGCGTAAATGCACCGGCTTGCCCGAGGCCGGGCCACGGGCTTGTGCCAGGATCTCGATCTTGATGCCTGGGATTTTCTCCAGCTTGGCCGTCAGATCGTCGATGATGACATCGCCATCCAGCTTGGCCAGATCATGTCCGGTTTCGCGCGCATAGGCGGCGCGATCTTCCCAAGGAATGGTTTCCAATTGCACCTGACCAATGGTGTCCTTGGGCGGCTGTGCCCCACCGGTGTTGTTGTTGAGCCCGCCATCACCGGCAAAGGCAAAGGCATTCAAAATACCGGGATGGCCCAGCACGATCTTTTCGGCGCGTTCGACCAGCGCGTCCTTTTCCGCCAGGGACAGGTTGCCACGGGCACGAACATAGACAATCGCCTGTTCCGGTTCGCTTTCAACAAAGAACTCCACGCCATTGTTGTTTTCGCCGAAATAGGCAAAGACGCTCATCACCACAAAGATCACCGCGCCAACCGAGGCCAAAGGCATGATCGGGTTACCCGCGATGAACTTGATGAAATGACCAAAGGGTGAGCGGCGATAGGCACTGTCGATATGGGTTCGTTTGCGGCGATATTCTGCGCTGTCCATAAAGATCGACGCGGCCACCGAGGAAATCAGGAACAGCACAACACCGGGCAGACGGGCCCCGAAACCGGTGGCTTCGGTCTCAAACAGGTAGGATGGGTTCAGAACCATCATCGCCCCAACAAAGACGCCGAACAGCCCAACCAGAACCAAGGCCGCCCGTGCAACCCAAGGCAGGCGGGCGCGCAAAGCGTCGCCCATCACGTGGACCTGACGCGAGAATCGGCCAGACACACCGCCCATAACCGGCAGATAAACAAGCGCAACGATCAGCGAGGCCGACAGAACAAAGATCAGCGTGACCGGCAACATGCCCATGAACTGACCGGGCACACCGGGCCAGAACAGCATCGGCAGGAAGGCGCATAGTGTGGTCGCGGTCGAGCTGACAACCGGCCAGAACATGCGTTTGGCGGCCTCGACATAGGCATGCATGGGGCCGGTGCCTTCGGCAATGCGCTTATCTGCATATTCGACCACAACAATAGCGCCATCGACCAGCATACCCACCGCAAGGATCAGGCCAAACATGACGATGTTCGAGATGGTCACGCCCATCAGCGCAAGTGTCAGGAAACACAGCAGGAAGGATGTCGGAATTGCAAAGCCAACCAAAAGGGCAGGGCGCAGGCCAAGCGAGGCCAGAACCACCATCATCACCAGCGCAATTGCCGTCAGAACCGAGCCTTCGAGCTGGCTGACCATCGAATCCACCTGACGCGATTGGTCGTTAGAGGCACCGACCTCAAGCACCGCGTTCAACTCATCGGGCCAGGCCTGGCGGGCCTCCTCGATGACGGTGCGCACCTCGTTCGAAGTGTCGATGATGTTGAACCCTTTGCGCTTGACCACTTGTAGGGCGACGGTGGTTTCACCGTTAAAGCGTGCCGTGCCTTCTCGATCCTCAAAGGTGGGGTTGATCTGCGCAAGATCCCAAAGCGTGACCGAGCGGTTGCCGTTGGTTTTCACCGGCAGGTCAAAGACATCCTGCGCCTCATCAAAGCTGGACGGGATCTTTACGGCAAAGCTGCCCTGATCGGTGCGCACTTCACCGGCTGCAATCAGTTGGTTGTTGTTTTGCACAACGCTGATCAATTCACCCGCGGTGACATTGTAGCTTTCCAGTTTGAGCGGGTCGATGATGACCTCGAGCATCTCGTCACGATTGCCCGCAATCCCGGCCTCGAGCACGCTGTCCAACGCCTCGACCCGATCCTGCAAATCCTTGGCGATTTCGTTCAACGTACGCTCAGGTATGGGCCCGGTGAGGTTGACGATCAGGATCGGAAATTCGGAAAAGTTGATTTCGTTGATCGAATATTGTTCCGCGCCATCGGGGAAATCCGCTTCGGCATTGGACATGCCGTCGCGCACATCGGCCATGATCTTGGTTTTGTCCCAGCCGAATTCGAATTCCAGCGCCAGACCGGCATAACCTTCGGCGGCGGTGGCGGTCATGCTTTTCAGACCGTCCAGATCCGCCAATTCGGTTTCCATTGGCTTGACCAACAGGCTTTCCGCGTCAGCCGCGGAAATGCCGGGGAAGGGGACCGATACAAAGAGAGCCGGAATTTCAATATCCGGCTCGCCTTCTTTGGGCAGGGAAACATAGGCGTATCCGCCAACCACAAGAGACAGAACGATAAATGCGATGACCATACGGGCGCGTTCGGAGGCCCAATCGATGATCCCGGTCATTGGATCACCTCCTCAAAGCTGGGGGCGACGGGAACGCCGTCGGTGACATATTCCTGCCCCACGGTGATGATGTCGACCGTATCAGGCAGCCCGGCGACCCAGACGCCCTGAACCGTATCGCGCAACATGCGCACCGGCAGGAACTCCGCTGTGCCTGCCTCGGTCACTTGGCGAATGCCAAGCGAGCCGTCATTGTCCAGGGTCAGCGCCGATTGCGGGATCAGGTGCGCCTTTGCCCCCTCGGCCTCGATGGCGAGATCGGCGGTTTGGCCGTCACGGATGCTGAGATCGGGGTTGGGCAGGGTCAGTTCCACGCGGAAAGTGCGGGTCAGCGGGTCAGCGCTGCGGGCAACAAAGGTGACCTGACCAAAGACCTCGCGATCATCGACCAAACGCGCGGCGGCGTTTGCGCCCAGTTTAACGCGCGCAACCTGTGCCTCGGGGACAAAGCCGACGATCTTGACCGGATCAAGTTGAATAATGGTGGCGCAGGCGGCACCGGGCTGCAGCAATGCGCCCAATTCCGCCGTGTCGGTTTCCAAAAGCCCTGCGAACGGCGCGTGAATGCCCAAGCGATCGATATTCATTTCAGCACCGGCAATGGCAGCTTCGGCAGACTGAATGGCGCTGCGTGCGCTTTCTTCGCCGGTCATGGCGGCCTTGACGCCAGCCTCAGAGCTTTCGAGTTGCGACTTTGCCAGGATCACGGCGGCCTTGGCCCCCTCAACCGCGCTCAGTGCGGTTTCCACGGCAGCTTTGGCACCTTCGACCTGGCTTTGGGCGTTTTGGACGCCGGCTTTGGCGTTCTGGATCTGGGTTTGCGCCGATTGCACACCGACACGGGCTGCTTCGACCTGGCTTTTGGCAGATTGCACACCCGCCAGCGCCCCCTGAAGGCGGCTCTTGGCCCCTTCGATACCGCTGGAGGCAGCTTTTAGTCCGGCCAGAGCGCTTTGCACGCCTGCTTTGGCAGCCTCATAGGCCGCTTCGGCACCGGCAAGGCGGGTTTTGGCGGCAAAGCCACCCTTTTGCAGTTTTTGTGCGGCATTCAGATTGATTTCAGCCTCGGCCACACGGGCCTTGGCTTCGACAAGGCGCGCTTCGGCTTCCGGCAAACGGGTCTCAGCCTCGGCAAGCGCGGCTTTGGCGGCTGGAACAGCGGCCTCGGCTTCGGCAAGGCGTGCCTCCGCTTCGGGGATGCGAGAGGTGGCTTCCTCCAATCCTGCTTCGGCTTCTGGAACGCGGGCCTGGGCCTCGGCCAAGCGTGCGGCGGCTGCGGGGATGCCTGCGCGTGCTTCTAAAAGGCGTGCTTCGGCAGCAGGGACTGCCGCCTCAGCCTCAAGAATGCGGGCCTTGGAGGCGGGGATCTGGGCTTTGGCTTCGCTCAGCCGCGCGGCGGCTTCGGGCAGGCGAGCTTTGGCTTCCAGCAAACGGGCCATGGTTTCGCGCAGCGAGATGTCGCTGGTGCCCGGGTCCACGGCGCAAAGCAACTGGTCCGCGGCCACCTGCGCACCTTTGCGCAAAGGTTCCGAGATAATCTTGCCACTTGTTTCGGCTCGCACCTCAACCTGACGCAAGGCGGCGGTTTCACCGCGCAAAAAGACAGCGCTGTCAATTTCCTGAACAGTGGAGCGTAAAGCGATAACCCGAACCGTGCCTTCGGGAATCTCTGGTTTTGCGGTTTCAGCCTGGGCCACATCCTCAAGAACCGGAGTTTCCGGTTCCGCGTCGCCTGTCACGCCCGCAAAGCCGAGCAACCGGTCACGTTCCAGCACCAACCCATAGAGCACTGCAGCAACCACTAATGCGGTTATAAGAGAAAAAATACGCATCCGATTTCCACTGTCTTTATGTTAATTGGCGTAACATACGCGTTGACTATATAGGTCGTGTTCTTCAACAAACAAAGACCTGAGACTCATTTAACGCGAAATTCTAAACCAACCAGTTCATTTTTAAGGTGCCCCAGAGTCATCTTCAAGGACATGTGAGCCATTTTTTGCTGCTTTACAGGCAGATCTGGCGTTTTTGCGGCCTGATGGTGCCAAAAATGGGCAGTTGAGATACCTTGGCACCGGCACAGAGCCGGGGTATGAGAGGCAAAAGCAGAAAGTGACGCCATGTGTCGCGCAGGGAGACGGTAGTGAGCAATCCGGACAGTTTCATCGAAGAAGTCAGCGAAGAGGTGCGCCGCGACCGTTTGTACGGCTATTTGCGCCGCTATGGCTGGATCGCGATTGTGGTGGTTTTCGGTATCGTGGGCGGCACCGCCTGGCGGGAATACCAGATCGCCACACAGAGCGCGTCGGCGCAGGCCTTTGGCGACGGGATCCTGACGGCGCTTGAGAATGAAGATGTTGGTGAACGTGTTAAGGCCCTGGATGCCTTGACGGTCGAATCGCCTGATAGCAAAGCGATTCTGGACATGCTGATTGCAGCAGAGCAGGGCGAAGAGGGCGACGATGCAGCGGCGATTGCCCGCCTTCAGGCCGTGTCCAATAATGCCGATCTGCCCAGCATCTACCGCCAGATTGCCAGCTACAAAGCGCTGGCAAGCGGCGCTGAAACCTTGTCAGTGGATGAGCGCCGTTCCGGGTTTGAGGCTCTGGCCATTGCCGGGCAGCCTTTGCGCCTGTTGGCCGAGGAACAACTGGCTTTGATCGAGATTGAAACCGGCGAAAAATTGGCGGCTTTGGAACGTCTTCAGGCGATCCTTGTGGATTCCGAAGTGACCTCGGGCTTGCGTCGGCGCGCAAGTCAGTTGATTGTGGCGCTGGGCGGTACAGTAGACCAGAGCTGATACTAAGATTGCAGAGCAGTCATTATTGCGGTGGGAAGGGGCATCACATGCACAAAGCAAACATGTTCGGATTTGTCGGACTGGTTGTCGGGGCGTTGACCCTTGCTGGCTGTGCGGAACGCGAGGAAATTCTGACCGGTGAAAGGTTGGGGGTCCGCGAGGTTCTGAAAGGCGATTACCAGTCGGATGCGCCACTAAGCACCGATGGATCGCGCGCCTTGTCACTGCTGGCCTCGCAATCCAACAGTTCCTGGACCCAAAGCATGGTATCGCCGCATGCGCGGATTTCTCATCCCGCGCTTGGTAAATCCCTGGGTCAAATCTGGGCCGCAAAAATTGGCGAAGGCGACAGCCGCAAGGTGCGCCTGAACGTTGATCCGGTTGTGGCCGATGGGCGTGTCTTTGTGATGGATGCGGCCTTTGTTGTGCGCGCGGTGTCCACCTCGGGCGAAACCCTGTGGAACCGTGATCTGACGCCATTGCAAGACAATGCCAAAGAGGCACGTGGCGGTGGCTTGGCCGTGGTCGGTGGCGTGCTCTATGTGGCCTCGGGCTTTGGCACGGTCTCCGCGCTGGATGCCAGCAATGGCAAGGAGCTGTGGGTGCAGCGCCTGGGCGGCACAGCCACAGGCGCACCAACGGTTCGAGATGGCGTTTTGTATATCGTATCCGGTGACAAGGTCGCCTGGGCGCTTGAGGCTGATAGCGGCCGGATCCGTTGGCAGATCGAAGGGGCAGGAGACGCGCATAATGTCGCTGGAACGCCAGCCCCGGCTGTCAGCGACAAACATGTGGTTTTCTCTTTTGGCGAATCCAACGTGCAGGCCGCCTTCCGTCAGGGCGGGTTGCAATTGTGGAGCGCCGATATCCTTGGCCGTCGCAACGGTATTTCCGTTGCCAATGTCGATGATGTGACCGGCGATCCAGTGATCTCGGGTGACACGGTTTACGTTGGCACGCATTCTGGGCGGGTTGTGGCGCTGTCGCTGTTCAATGGCGATCGTCTTTGGACAACCAAGCAAGGGGCCTTGGGGCCGGTTTGGCCAGCAGGCGATTCCGTGTTCTTTGTGTCGGATCGTAATGAACTGGTTCGGTTGGATGCAGCCACAGGTGAACAGATCTGGGCCAAGGATCTGCCTGGATGGGTCTCGCGCAAAAAGCCGAACAAGCGACGCGACAGCAGCTATGCGCATTACGGGCCAATTCTGGCGGGCGGTCGCCTGATCGTTGCAGGAAGCGACGGAAAGGTGCGCAGCTTTGCGCCGGAAGACGGGGCGTTGCTCTCGGCCTTTGACATCAAGGGCGGTGCGACCGCACGGCCCGTGGTTGCAGGTAATACGCTTTATGTTGTGTCCGGTGATGGGGTTCTGCACGCCTATCGGTAAGCGCGTCGTGACTGGCTGGCGCTCAAAACTTTTGTGAAAAGTTTTGCAAATTCCGTACACGGAATTTGGGCGTTGCGTTTGCCTGAAACACAGGGCTTCCCTGTCTGGAAAAAATAGTCTAAGCGGGCTGCTTGACCCGGAGTATCACCCATGTCTTTCACCCTCGCCATTGTTGGCCGCCCCAATGTGGGCAAGTCGACCCTGTTCAACCGCCTTGTGGGCAAACGTCTGGCCTTGGTCGATGACCAGCCTGGGGTGACGCGTGATTTGCGCGAGGGAGAGGCCAAGCTCGGCGACATCCGCTTTACGGTGATCGACACGGCGGGACTGGAAAACGAAACCGACGATTCCCTGCCAGCGCGGATGCGCCGCCTGACGGAACGCGCTGTGGATATGGCCGATGTTTGTCTGTTCCTAATTGATGCGCGGGCCGGGATTTTGCCGGATGACGAAGTGTTTACCGAAATCCTGCGCAAACGCGCCGATAAGGTGATTTTGGCGGCCAACAAGGCCGAAGGCGTGGCGGCAGATGCCGGTGTGATGGAAGCCTATGCGCTTGGGCTCGGCGAACCCTTGCGCATTTCTGCCGAACATGGCGAGGGCATGAACGAGCTCTATTCGGCCCTGCTGCCCATTGACGAAGAGTTCAAGGAACGCGCCGAGGCTGATGCGCCCGAGATCGAGGTTGAGGTCGACGACGATGACCCAGACGCGCCACGCCCGATCACCGCGGATAAGCCGTTGCAGATCGCTGTGGTGGGCCGCCCGAATGCGGGTAAATCGACCCTGATCAACCAGATCATCGGCGAAGATCGCCTATTGACGGGCCCCGAGGCCGGGATCACCCGCGATGCGATTTCTGTTCAAAAAGAATGGAATGGCACCCATATGCGGATCTTTGACACGGCCGGGATGCGCAAACGCGCCAAAGTGCAGGAAAAGGTAGAGAAACTCTCGGTCTCCGACGGCATTCGTGCGGTGAAATTTGCCGAGGTGGTCGTGGTGCTGTTGGATGCGGCCATTCCCTTTGAGACACAGGACCTCAAGATCGCCGACCTTGCAGAACGCGAAGGTCGCGCGGTCGTCGTGGCGGTCAACAAATGGGATGTCGAGGACGAAAAGCAGGAAAAGCTGAAAGAGCTGAAAGAAGCTTTTGAGCGGTTGTTGCCCCAGCTGCGCGGCGCGCCCTTGGTGACCGTCTCCGCCCGCACCGGGCGGGGTATGGAGCGGTTGCACGCCGCCATCATGAAGGCCCATGACGTTTGGAATCGTCGCGTCCCGACCGCGCAATTGAACCGCTGGCTGCAGACCATGATCGAACGCCATCCGCCGCCCGCCCCACAGGGGCGGCGGATCAAACTGCGCTACATGACACAGGCCAAGACCCGACCACCTGGGTTCGTCGTCATGTGCTCCCATCCCGACAAACTACCCGAGAGCTATTCGCGCTATCTGGTCAATGGCATGCGCGAGGATTTCGACATGCCGGGAACGCCCATCCGTCTGACCATGCGCGGGCAGGGGGACAAGAACCCCTATAAGGGCCGTAAGAAAAAGAATGCCGGGGCGTTGAAGAAACACCTGGGCAAGTTGCCCAAGCAAAAAGACTGACGCCGTTTGCGAGAACCGGGGAGGGGGCGCTGCCCCCGTCACAAGCAAGCTTGTGACTCCCCCGGGATATTTCGGCCAAGAAGAAACCAGGCCCTAGGCTTGCGCCGCTGGTAGGAAGCTGCCTGTCATTGCTTCGAGTTCGTGACGGTCCTTGTCATGAACGGCGATCATGCCCTGCGAGGCCGCGTCAGGGAAAATCTCGGCTTGCTTTGCTGCGATCCCGTCAAGGATGGCCTGCGCGACATCAGCCGCCGGGGTTTTTTCGGACTCCAGACCAGCGGCCATATCCGTGTCGACCGGGCCGGGATAGACGGTGCCAACATAAGTGCCCTGCGCAGCCAGCTCGGCCCGAAACGCTTGCATCAGCGAATGTACCGCCGCCTTGGACGCCGAATAGGTGCCCAAAACCGGAAAGTTGGACAGGGCTGCGATGGAGCTGACAGAAACGACGCCGCCGCCGCCATTTGCCTTGAGGACCGGTGCAAAGGCCTGAGTGAGAGCCAGCGGCGCGATGTAATTCACATCAATTTCAAACCGCGCCTTTTCCACAGCATTTTCGGACATGGAACTGGTAAAGCCCGCCACCCCGGCATTGTTGATCAAAAGCGTGGTGTCCTTGGCCGCAGCGACGGCCTGCGCGATGTCGGCTGCTTTGGTCACGTCCAAGGTGACGGGAATAACCCGGTCCGGATGGGCGGCGGTAAGGTCGGCGATGGCAGCGGTATCGCGCGCCGCCGCATAGAGTTTGAGAACGCCTGCGCGCAGAAGCGCCTCGGCCAGAGCGCGCCCGATTCCACGATTGGAGCCGGTGAGGAAAACGGTGCTGTCGGTGAGATTGGTCATTGGGTCATCCTTTAAAATACCAAGTGGTATTTAAATTGAGCCTTTGCAGAATGAAGTCAAGATGATTAAATACCAATTGGTACAAAAAAGTGAGAGCATTGATGCCACGTGGACGCCCCAGAAAAATGGATCCCGAAGACGCCTTGTCCAAGGCCTTGGTTTTGTTTTGGAAACAGGGTTACGCTGGGACGTCGATGAACGATATTTCCGCAGCGACCGGGATGGCAAAACCCGGGCTCTATGCCAATTTTGGCGACAAGGATGCTTTGTTTATCAAAAGCTTGGAACGCTATGTGGCCAAATATGGGGAACCCGTTCACACGGCCTTTCAGCTGGGGACAGGGACGTTCGAAGAAGATCTGACAACCTATTTAAACACATTGGCCAATGGCATGACTCTCAACGATCATCCGCATGGTTGTATGTGTGTCATGGCCAGCTTTGATTTCGGCGAAACCTCGGACCCTGTCGGGGTGAGATTGGCGGAATTGACCGCCAAGGGCAGGGAGGCACTGGCGGATCGGCTGCAAAAAGCGGTGGCAGATGGGGAGCTGCGGGGGGAAGCGGATCTTGATCGGTTGCAGCTGTTTTTGAATGGTCAGATCGTCGCCATTGCCTCGCTTGCGCGCACCGGGGCGGAGCGTGGGCAATTACAGGTCATCATTGATATGGCCATTGATAGCCTGCCTTGGTCGCAGCAACAGCATTAAAGGAAAGGCCCGGAAGAACCGGGCCTTTTCTATGGGTTAGCTCAGTGTGCCATCCACATTCAGGGTCAGCTTGCCGCCAAGATAAGGGCCGAGCGCCTCGGGCAGTTTTACCGAACCATCCGCTTGTTGTCCGTTTTCCAGAACCGCAATCAGGCAACGCCCCACGGCAAGGCCGGAGCCGTTCAGCGTGTGCAGGAATTCCGGCTTGCCGCCATCTGCCGGGCGGAAACGCGCATTCATGCGGCGCGCCTGGAAATCGCCGGTGGTGGAAACCGAAGAAATCTCGCGATAGGCATTCTGACCAGGCAGCCAAGCCTCGATGTCATAGGTACGACGCGCGCCAAAACCCATATCACCGGTGCACAAAGTGACGGTGCGATAGGGAATGCCCAGGGTCTCAAGGATCCCTTGCGCACAATCCAACATGCGTTGCTGTTCCGCATCCGATTGCGTCGGATGGGTGATCGAGACCATTTCGACCTTTTCGAACTGGTGCTGACGCAGCATTCCGGATGTATCCTTGCCTGCGCTGCCTGCCTCCGAGCGGAAACACAGTGTATGCGCGGTCATGCGGATCGGCAGGGCGCTTTCCTCTACAATGTCTCCGGCCACGGTATAGGTCAGCGGCACTTCGGAGGTGGGCACCAGCCACCAGCCATTGGTGGTCTGATAGCTGTCCTCACCAAATTTCGGCAGCTTATCAGTGCCATACATGGCGTCATCGCGCACCAAAACCGGCGAATTCACCTCTTGCAGCCCGTTCTGATCCACATGGGTGTCGATCATGAACTGCGCCAGCGCGCGGTGGATGCGGGCCACGGCCCCCTTGAGCATCACGAAACGCGACCCAGACGTCTTGGCCGCGGTTTCAAAATCCATACTTGCGGCAACCGAGGTCAGTTCAAAATGCTCTTTGGCATCGAAATCCAACGTGGGCGGCGTGCCCCATTTGCGGATCTCGACATTGTCATCCTCATCGGCCCCCAAAGGCACATCGTCGTAAGGCAGGTTCGGGATGACGGCGAGCTCATATTGCAGCTTTTCGTCCAGATCCTTGGCCTTGGTCTGCATATCGGCCACTTCGGCCTTTTTCTCGCCGACCAGGGCGCGCAGACGTTCAAATTCGGCCTCGTCCCCTTTGGCCTTGGCGGCGCCCACCTCTTTGGCGGCTTTCTTTTGCTCGCTCTGCGCGGTTTCCGCGGCAAGGATCGCGGCGCGGCGCTCTTCATCCAGTTTCAAGAGAGAGGATGAGGCATTTTCGATCCCACGACGCGAGAGAGCCGCATCAAATGCAGCGGGGTTTTCACGAATGGCGCGGATGTCATGCATCGCCTTGGCTCCTGATTAGGTTGAGTCGTGCTGGGCTTATGCCTCAGATTATGCGGGGAGGGTAGGGCAGAGATGGTTAATGAGGAATGTCGACGCCCTTGGTCTTGGCCCAGACGCGCCATTGGGTGTTGAAGTCGCTATCACTGAGATCTGACTTTACCCAGTGCGTTGGGCGTTCTATTTCTTCTGGGAGCGTTACCGAACCATCTCCGAACAATTCGTTCGCGGTCTTCGCCAAATGTGAAAGGCACTCATATCTCACCCGTTGTTTCTCACCTTCGGTGAAGGGTGTAGACAATAAGAAAGGGCTTGCTCCAAAGCTCAATTGCCGGTTTTCTTGCACATCGAAGTTTGAATATTTGACGGAGGCACCTGTGGTAAGCATTTGGCTTAGTTGATGCCATTGTATCTCGATGTTCTCGAAATACGCACCGGTTGCGTCACAGCTGTGAATCTGAACAAAGTGTAGGGAAGTGTCGTCGAACCTTGCTCCCGAACAATTTGTTTTAAAGAAGAAACAATTTCCGAAATTAACTTCACAAAGGTCAGCTTCAACGAAACTGGTTTCAATAAGTCTACAGCCGTGAAACGTGGCGCTTCTTAAATGGGCTCGAGAAAAAGAGGTCATGAAAAGCCGTACACCATCAAAGTTTACATTTTTTAATGAAGCATACGCGAAATTTAGTTTTGAAAGGTCCATCCCTTGCAAGTTTGCGCCGAACAGGTTGATGGATAATTCGTTCTGAGAGACATCAACTATAGCAGAAAGCTGACCAAGTGTTTGGACCGCATGTTCTAAATCAGATCTGGCTGGCTTCAAGTTTTTTGCCCAACTCTGCACCTTTCCTGAAGTCGGTGGTTTCTGCGCTGGAAAGTTTTTTGACAACTCGCGCACATAGACACTAAGTAAACGAGAGACACGGCCAGCTTCCCCTGGCTCTTCACGCACCAGTCCTTCTAAGCGATCTATGGCTGCGTTTCGCCTCACGACATCGTCTTCCCAAACCGTCTCCCACTTCCCGTCCACCTCTTTCGACACCTGCCGCATGGCGTGCAGGTCGGCGGCGGCTTCGGTGATTTTGGTGTTGAACAGGGCGGCTTGGGCGGTTTGGGATTGTTTTTGGCTCAGACGCAAGCGGATCACGGTAAAGGGCAGGGCCACAACAGCCCCAAGAACGGCCGTGAGCCCGGCGATTTGGGCGAGCAGAAAGCGGAAATCGCCGGGCTTCACCTCGCTTGGCCTGAGATCGGGGACCGTGACCAAGAGGCTGAACAACCCGGTGACCAACACCAGAAGCAAGGCCAACCACAAGCCCGCGCCGATCAAACAGAGCGCTGCAACCGCAAGAAACAGGCCGGAGTTCATCTCTTCGGCCCGCAACCAGACCTGTAGACGGTTTAGCCAGACAGGCCGGTCTTCGCGGTCCCGAAACAGCACGCCGCAAACCAACAGCACCACAAAGAGAGTAAACGCCAGCGCCGCAAGACCGACCCAGACATCATCGACAGTAACCAAGAGGCGGAACAGCACATCATCGGGATTGGAAAAATCGCTCATCAAATCACTCTAAAACTCATGCGATGTCACCTTAGTCTTATGGCGAAAACCCGTCCAGCTTTGGTGATCCTTTGCAATGCATTGAAAATTTTACGCGCTTTTCGGCGGTTTTTTCTGACGCGGGCAGGGCGGTGTTAACCCTAATAGGATCACAAAGAAGCCAGCCGGTCAGAACGGGCCGCTTTGACGTGTAAAATACAGGAGCCAAGGTGCCAAAAGGCATCACAGATACATATGTCCAGCATTCTTACAAATAATGGTGCCATGGTGGCGCTGCAGACGCTCAAATCGGTCAATGCAAATATGGCCGAGGTGCAAAACCAGATCTCGACCGGTAAGGCGGTTGCCAATGCCAAGGATAATTCGGCCATCTGGGCGATCTCCGCGGTGATGAGCTCGGATGTGGTCAGCTTTAAGGGCATTTCCGACAGTCTGAACCTCGCGCAATCCACAGTTGCCGTGGCACGTCAGGCCTCGGAAACAGTGACTGACCTGCTGACCGAGATCAAAGGCAAGATCGTTGCCAGCCAGGAAGAGAACGTTGATCGTGAAAAGATCCAGACAGATATCACGGCGCTGCGTGAACAGATCAGTGCTGTGGTTGGGGCTGCCCAGTTCAACGGGTTGAACCTATTGCAAAATAGCGGTTTGACCGATCAGGATGTCAGCGTACTTGCCTCGCTTGACCGTTCTGGTTCCGGTGTAACCGCGTCCAACATTGATGTTGCGCGCCAAGACCTTGGTAATGGCACCGCGGTGGCGGGGACCATGGGCACCGATATCGGCAGCAACTCGGCCATTGCGGATGGCAACACAGCGGCTGCCTTTACGCTGACGGGGACACCCGAGGCTGGCATGTCCTATCAGATCGACTCGGGCGGTACTTTGGGATTGTCTGCCAATGTGGTCTATGTGGCGCGCAACGGTGATACCCTTTCGGATGTGCGTAACGCGCTGATTGCCAAGGCGAACTTCCAGGCGATCACCGATGGCGTCGATGTCAGCTTTTCCGCGAATGCGACAGCGGGCCAAGTTGATTTGACCAACAATTCCGGGGCTTCGATCACCATCGCGACAGCTGGCGCGTCTCAGGCGGCGAGCAATGCGGAAAATGACGGCACGATTGGCGGCAGTCTGGAGATGTTGGAGCAATTCGACGTCACCACTGGTGCGGGGGCAGATGCGGCCTTGGAAGCGGTTGAATCCATGTTGCAAGTCTCTATCGAGGCCGCTGCGAATTTTGGTTCTGCTCAGGGGCGCATTGAAACTCAGAACGACTTTATCGCGAGCCTGACAGATGCGTTGAAATCCGGCATCGGGTCACTGGTTGACGCCGATATGGAAGAGGCGTCGGCGCGCTTGCAGGCGGTTCAGGTGCAACAACAGTTGGGTGTTCAGGCGCTGTCGATCGCGAACCAGGCTCCGCAGCAGCTTCTGTCGCTGTTCCAAGGCTAAGGCAGCTCAAAAATTTCATACAGGTAGTTCGGGCAGGGCCAGTGGCCTTGCCCTTTCTTTTGTCTCCTCCATTTCTGCGAATACGCAAAGCTAGGTGAAATGCCTGAAAACCAGCGTGCAAAGGGTCCCGGTCCCTTGCATCTACCCCCTTTAATCCATAGGTTCCGCCCGACTGTCGCGGGGGATGCCCCGCCCATAACACTAGGAGCATTCCATGGATTCTCAGACCATGTCGTCATTCGTCATGATGGGCTTGATTTTCGCCATCATGTATTTCCTTCTCATCCGCCCTCAGCAAAAGAAGATGAAGGAACACAAGGCCATGGTCGAAGCCCTGCGCCGCGGTGATCAGGTTGTCACCCAGGGTGGGCTGATCGGTAAGGTCGTAAAGGTCAAGGAAAACAACGAGATCGACGTTGAGATTGCCGAAGGCGTGAAGGTGCGCGTCGTGCAATCCACCATCGTTCAGGTCATGTCCAAAACCGAACCTGCCGAAGGTTAAACAAACATGCTGCAGATTGATCTCTGGAAGCGGGTTCTGATTTGGGCTGTGATTGTGCTGGGCTTGCTTTTGGCAATGCCCAACGCGTTCTACACCCGGGTTGAGACCGCAAATGATGCCTCCGCGGCGATTGAGCTTGGGGCGGATACCACGGAAAACCGTGATGCGGCGGCGGAATGGCCGTCCTTTTTGCCTTCTGGATTGGTCAATCTGGGGCTTGATCTGCGCGGCGGTGCGCATCTTTTGGCCGAGGTTCTGGTCAAAGACGTATACGAGGCCCGCATGGAAGCCTTCTGGCCCGATGTGCGGGATGCCCTGCGCGGGGAGCGCGACAAGATCGGCACCATTCGCTGGAACTCCGAAGCGGTGAAAAACGGCGAGCTGCGGGTGCGTATTTCCAAGCCTGAGGGCATGGAACACGCGCTTGAGATCGTGCGCGGTCTGGCCCGCCCTGTTGTGTCTTTGACCGGGGCCGGTGCGACCGACCTTGAGGTGCGGGGCGAAGGTACGGAAATCGTGGTGACCCTGTCCGAAGCGGAACAGCAGGCCACGGATGAGCGCACGTTGCGCCAGTCGCTGGAAATCATCCGCCGCCGGATCGACGAGGTCGGCACCCGCGAACCGACCATCCAACGCCAAGGCTTTGACCGTATCCTGATTCAGGTACCGGGTTTGGGCTCGGCTCAGGAGCTCAAGGATATCATCGGCACCACCGCCCAGCTGACCTTTCAGCCGGTTGTGTCCCGCGCCAGTTCGGCCGATCAGGCCCCAGGTGTCGGCAATGAAATCCTACCGTCCTTGGACGAAGAGGGCGTGTTTTACATTCTCGAACAAACCCCGGTTGTCACGGGCGAAGAGCTGACCAACGCGCAGCCTAGCTTTGACCAGAATGGGCGACCCGCGGTGAGCTTTACCTTCAACGCTGCCGGGGCGCGCAAGTTTGGTGATTACACCGCTGAAAATATCGGCTCGCCATTCGCGATTGTGCTGGATGGCGAGGTGATCAGCGCGCCGGTCATCCAATCCCATATTCCGGGCGGTTCCGGTATCATCACCGGCAATTTCACCGTCGAAGAAAGCACCAATCTGGCGGTTCTGCTGCGTGCTGGTGCCCTGCCAGCGGGTCTCGAATTCCTCGAAGAACGCACCATCGGCCCGGAACTGGGGCAGGACAGCATTGATGCGGGCAAGATCGCGACCATCGTCGCCTTTGTCGCTGTGCTGGTCTTTATGGCGGCCAGCTATGGGTTGTTCGGGATCTTTGCTAATATCGCCCTGATTATCAATATCGGGCTGATTTTTGGCATGTTGTCCATGTTCGGCGCGACGCTGACCTTGCCCGGTATTGCCGGGATCGTTTTGACCGTCGGGATGGCGGTGGACGCCAATGTGCTGGTGTTTGAACGGATCCGCGAAGAGCTGAAAACCGCTAAGGGCCCGGCCCGGGCGATTGAGCTGGGCTATGAAAAGGCCCTTTCGGCGATTGTCGATGCCAATATCACCACTTTCATCACGGCGGTGATCCTCTTTGTCATGGGCTCTGGCCCGGTGCGCGGCTTTGCGATCACGCTGGGTCTGGGCATTCTGACTTCCGTCTTTACAGCGATCTTTGTCACGCGGCTCTTGATCGTCATGTGGTTTGAACGTCGCCGCCCCAAAAAGATCGAGGTGTAAGATGCGTCTGAGACTTGTTCCCGAAAACACCTCCTGGGATTTCTTTAGCCGCGCGCGTATGTGGCTGGGGATTTCTGCGGTTCTTGTGGTTGTTGCGCTTGGCTCCTTCTTTCTTCAGGGCTTGAATTACGGGATCGATTTCCGTGGTGGCACGACGATCCGAACCGAAAGCACGCAGGCCATTGATGTGGGTGCTTATCGCGATGCACTGGCCGCGCTCGATTTGGGTGACATCACAATTGTCGAGGTCAACGACCCCACTTTCCGTGCCGATCAGAACGTAGCGATGATCCGCATTCAGGCGCAAGACGGGCAAGAATCCGTGACGTCTGAGGTGATCGATAGCGCCCGCGTGGCCCTGCAAGCTGTGTCCGATGACATTAAGTTTGTTTCGGTGGAATCGGTTGGCCCGAAAGTCTCGGGCGAGTTGATCCAGACAGCGGCCATTGCGGTGGTTTTGGCCATCGGCGCGGTGCTGTTCTATATCTGGCTGCGCTTTGAATGGCAGTTTGCCCTGGGGGCCGTGGCGGCCCTGGTGCATGACGTGGTTCTGACAATCGGCGTCTTTTCCGAGCTTCAGATCCGCTTTGACCTTGCCATTATCGCGGCGCTTCTGACCATTGTTGGTTATTCGCTAAACGATACCGTGGTTGTGTTTGACCGGGTGCGCGAAAACCTGATCAAGTATAAATCCAAGGATCTCAAAGAGGTGTTGAACCTCTCGATCAACGAGACCCTCAGCCGGACCTTCATGACCTCGGTCACCACTTTGCTGGCGCTGATTGCTCTGTTTGTGCTGGGCGGCGATGTGATCCGCGGCTTTGTGTTTGCGATGATCTGGGGCGTTGTGGTTGGGACCTATAGCTCGATCTTTGTTGCCTCGGCCATTCTGCTGCGCCTTGGGGTCAAGCGTGACTGGTCCAAGCCGGTTGACACGACCGGCAATCAGTTCGGCGACGTTGATGCCTGAGTTATTATCCAGCCTGATCTCGCTTCCGGGATTGGGCTGGATCATTTTTGCGGCCTTTATCGCTGGGCTTGTGCGCGGTTTCACCGGGTTCGGGACTGCGCTGATCTTTTTGCCGATTGCCGCACAATTCCTCCCGCCATTTGCGACCATTCTGGTCCTGACCTTTATGGACCTGCTCAGCCCCTTGCCTGTGCTGCGCAGTGCTTGGCAGGATGCGCATCGGCCTGATTTGCGGCGTTTGCTGATCGGGACAGCGGTGATGTTGCCGGTTGGGTTGTGGTGTCTGACCTTGCTGCCCCAGGTCGTGTTTCGCTTTGGGGTCAGCGGGATTGCCCTGGGCATGCTTGCGGCATTGGTGCTGGGCCTGCGCTATCGCGGCGAGATTCGTCGGTCCATGGTTTACGCCATCGGCGGCGTGGCCGGGTTCCTTGGCGGGGTTGCGGGCCTGCCTGGACCGCCGGTTATCCTGTTTTACATGGCGCGCCCTTTGGCGGCGGCGGTGATCCGCGCCAATACGCTGATCTTTCTCTTTGGATACGAGTTCTTCGTCGTTGCCGGGATTGCCGCCTATGGGCGGTTGGAAGTGATCTGGGTGGTGCTGGGCTTGGCCTTGGGCCTGCCGGGCATGGCAGGAAATTGGCTGGGCGGTCGGCTCTTTCGTCCGGGGCTTGAGACGGTGTATAGGAGCGCAGCCTATATCGTGATTGCCCTATCGGCCCTGTCTGGCCTGCCGATTTGGGGCTGAGGAGAGCGCAATGCAGCTAAACGAGATGACTTTCCGCGATGCGGTTCCGGTTGATGGTTATGGGCCGGGGTTTTTCCGGGTGGCTGACCAGGTGATCAAGGGACCGCTGTTGATGACATCCTCGGCGGTTCTGGCCTGGCAAGGCTTTGACGATGTCGCGCCGCTGTTGAGCCTGAAGGATGAGATTGACGTTTTGTTTGTCGGGACGGGGGCAGAGATCGCCCATATCCCGGCTGATTTGCGCGCCAAATTGGAGGAGGCCGGGATGGGTGTGGAAAGCATGAGCTCGCCGTCGGCCTGTCGTACCTTCAATGTCTTGCTTAGCGAAGGGCGGCGTGTGGCGCTGGCGGCACTGCCGGTCTGAGGGCGGTTCTGGCTGCGCGGGCGGGCAGGGGGCTGTCTGCCCCCTACGTCGCCAAGGCGACGACCCCCGAGAATATTTGGGCCAAGAAGAAACAGGCGCGCAGGCTTGATTAGGGTCAAGGTGCTTTGGAGCTTTCTTCTTTAGGTCGCCATGCGGTAAGGGGGACCTATGGATTTGCAAGTCTTTGATCTGGCTGTGGCGCGGGGCGGGGTTCCGGTGCTTGAGGGCCTCAACTTTTCCCTCGCTGAAGGGCGGGCGCTGGTGTTGCGTGGGCCGAACGGGTCGGGCAAGACGACACTGCTGCGCACGATCGCCGGGCTGCAGCCTGCGCTTGAGGGGCGCGTCGAAGGGGCGGGCGAGCGCATTGCCTATGCGGCCCATGCGGATGGGTTGAAAACGGCCCTGAGCGTGACAGAAAACCTGAGCTTTTGGGCACAAGTCTTTGGCAAGGAAGATATTTCGGCGGCATTGCAAGGGTTTGACCTGGTGGATCTGGCCCATCGTCCGGCCGGATCCCTGTCAGCTGGGCAAAAGCGACGGTTGGGATTGGCACGCCTGATGGTGACTGGCCGGCCGGTTTGGGTTCTGGACGAGCCAACCGTGTCACTGGATGCCGCTTCGGTGGCGCTGTTTGCCGAGGCCGTGCGTGGCCATCTGGCGGCAGGAGGGGCGGCCCTGATGGCGACCCATATTGACCTTGGTTTGGATGAGGCCGAGCTGTTTGACGTTGGCCCATACAAGGCAAAACCGCGCGTATCGGCGCAGGATGAGGCGTTTCTATGATTTCTCTCTTGATGCGAGATCTGCGTCTGGCTGTGCGCGCAGGGGGCGGCTTTGGCCTGGGGCTGGCGTTTTTCCTGATTGTGACCGTACTGGTGCCTTTGGGCGTGGGACCCGAAACCGGGTTATTGGCGAAAATCGCACCGGGGATCTTGTGGATCGGGGCGTTGTTGGCCTGTCTTTTGTCATTGGATCGGATCTTTGCCCTGGATTGGGAGGATGGCAGTCTGGATCTGTTGGCGACGGCACCGCTGCCAATGGAAGGGATCGTGTCGATCAAAGCCTTGGCGCATTGGCTGACCACTGGCTTGCCACTGGTGATCGTCGCGCCGGGCTTGGGCGTGCTGCTCAGCCTGCCACAGGGCGGGTATTTTTGGATCGTCGTTTCCTTGCTGCTGGGCTCGCCTGCCTTGTCGGTGATCGGCACCTTCGGGGCGGCATTGACCGTGGGCCTCAAACGCGGGGGGCTGTTACTGTCTTTGCTGGTGCTGCCGCTTTACGTGCCAACGCTGGTCTTTGGGGCCGAAGTGGCGCGACGCGGGGCCGAAGGGTTTGCGGTTCAGACGCCGCTCTTGATGCTGGCGGGGATCAGCTTTGGCGCTGTGGCGCTCTTGCCTTTTGCCAGCGCTGCGGTTTTGCGGATCAATTTGCGGTAAGGACCCGGGAAGCGCGACAAAACGGGCCAAAAGGATTGCTTTAAATCAAGGACCGGAAGGTTACATTTGCTCAAAACACGGGCAAGGACAGCCGCCAACCCATGCGGCAAGACGACAGAGACCCGCGCCAGAACTTGCGCCTCGTCCCGTTTTGGGGTGTAAAACTGGCGCGCAACAAGGACAAAGCACACCCATGTCGATCTGGGAATACGCCAATCCGGTGAAATTCATCAAAACCACGGACCGTCTGATGCCCTATATGGCAGTCGGTGCCGTGGTCTGCCTCGTCTCTGGTTTGATCTGGGGGTTCTTTTTCACCCCGGATGATTACCGGCAGGGCTCAACCGTCAAAATCATCTATTTGCATGTACCGGCAGCCTTGATGGCCATCAATGCATGGCTGATGATGCTTGTGGCCTCATTGGTCTGGATCGTGCGGCGACACCATGTTTCGGCTCTGGCCGCGCGTGCAGCCGCCCCGATTGGCGCAGTGATGACAATTATCGCGCTGGCAACTGGTGCGATCTGGGGACAGCCCATGTGGGGCACGTGGTGGGTTTGGGATCCGCGTCTGACCTCGTTCCTGATCCTGTTCCTGTTCTATCTGGGGTATATGGCGCTTTGGGAGGCGATTGAAAACGACGACACGGCGGCGGATCTCACCTCGATCCTGTGTCTGGTCGGATCGGTCTTTGCCGTGCTCAGCCGCTATGCGGTGTTGTTTTGGAATCAAGGCCTGCATCAGGGCGCGTCGCTGTCTCTGGACAAAGAAGAGCATGTGCATGACGTCTATTCCAATCCGCTCTACGTGTGCATTGCCGGGTTCATCCTTTTGTTTATCGCGCTGGTGTTTCTGCGCACGCAGACCGAAATCCGGGCGCGCCGTGCGCGTGCCCTTATCGCGAGGGAGCGTTTGGCATGATGCCTGATCTGGGAAAATACGCCGACGCGGTGCTGTCATCTTATGCGGTGTCGATTGTGTTGATCGTGGCGCTTGTCGCCCTGTCGATCCGCCGCGCCCGCAAGGTCAAAGCCTATCTGGCCGAAATCGAGGAGCGGCAGAAGAATGTCTGAGCAAGAGGGGAAAAAGGGCGGGGTCCCTTTGTTGATGATCCTGCCTCCGCTGGTCTTTATGGGATTCGCGGCGCTTGTGTATTTTGGCATGCAGCGCGGGAATACGCGTGAACTGCCCTCGGCCTTTATCAACCAGCCTGCGCCTGCTGTGACCGAGGTGGCCCTGGATGGCTATGACCCCGTGACCAAAGAGATGCTAAGCTCGGGCGAAGTGACCCTGGTGAATTTCTGGGCCAGTTGGTGCCCGCCATGCCGGGTGGAACATCCCAACCTGATGAAAATGCAGGCGGATGGGCTGCGCATTGCCGGGGTGAATTTCAAAGATAAAACAGCCCAGGCCCAACGGTTTCTGGGCGAGGGCGGAAATCCGTTTATGGCGGTGGCTTTTGATCCGCCGGGCCGCACTGCGATTGATTGGGGGGTAACCGCGCCTCCCGAGACCTTTATCGTGGACGGGCAGGGCAAGGTTTTGTTCCGCTTTACAGGACCGCTGGTCGGGTCCGATTATGAACAGCGGTTTCTACCGGCTTTGGAAAAAGCGCTGGCAAGCCAGAGCAAGTAAGTCGCCTTACAGTTCACAATAGGCGGTTGGCTCGGGGCCCGGGCAGCCGCCTTTGGCCTCTTCGGACCCGGCATAGGCACCCATGACAGCAAGAACCAGCAATGCGGCTGCTTGGATCAATGTGATGATTTTCATGGGCTCGGGCCTTTCCTTGTCTTGATGACAACATGGGGGATGCGGCGCGAATTGGTAGGGGGGAATTCCTGACCCTTTGCTTCAAACCTTATGAATTGGTTCACAAATGCGCGGTTTCCCGCGAGATGGATCAAATCCTGTGCGGTTTGTTGCCCAAGGTTTCCGAGCGCTCCACCCGTTCGAAACGGCAGAAAACCCTGTGATGAAACTCTGGGCACCTGGCAAAAATTTCACAGGCCCATCGCAAATGAGTGATTGGAATCTTTTACCACTCTCTTTTAAACCAAAGAGACAGAGATAGAAAAAGGTCCGACATGCGCAAGCTCCTCTCTCTTTCAGTGGCGGTTTTCACCGCGTTTTCCGGCGCCTCATGGGCGCAGGACAATCCTGTTTTGGTTGAGCTGTTCACGTCGCAAGGGTGTTCGTCCTGCCCGCCTGCCGATGCTTTGCTGCATGAATTGGCGGGGCGCGACGATGTGATTCCGCTGGCGCTACATGTGGATTATTGGGACTATATCGGTTGGAAAGACAGCTTTGCCCAAGCGAAATTCACCAAGCGGCAAAAGGGCTATGCCCGTGCCGGTGGCTGGCGCACGATCTACACGCCGCAAATGGTGATCAATGGGGCCGAGGATGTCGTTGGATCCAAACCAATGAAAGTCACGGACCTGATCCGCAAACATGCAGCGCGGGCCCCAAAGGTGGATCTGGATGTGACGCGCCAGGGCAATACTTTGGTGCTGTCAGCGAAATCTTTGGGCCAGGGCGACCCCTGTGACATTCACATCATTCGTTACAAACCCAGCGAAGAAGTCGCAATCGGGCGTGGCGAAAACGCCGGTCGCTCGCTGGTCTACAGCCATATCGTCAAGGATTGGCAAAAGGTTGATCAATGGGATGGGCAGGGCACGTATCAGCATGAGGTTGCGCTGAAAGGCAGTGAGCCAGTCGTCGTGATCCTGCAGGAACCCAATTACGGTGCGGTTGTCGCTGCTGCGCGTTTGCGCTGACGCCGGGCCTGGCGCTCGGGCTTCCAGCGCCGGTGAATCCACATCCATTGTCCGGGATTTTCTTCGATCCGCGCCTCAAGGCGGCGGGTCGCCTCGCGCATCATGTCCAGCGGATCGCCATGCTCGATTGGGGTTTCCAGTATGGTATCGAAGCCAAAAAAATCATCATGGCGCACACCGAAAAACGGGACAAGCAGCGCATTGGTACGCAAGGCGATATCAGCAGCCGATGTGAGCGTGGGCGCAGGTTGTCCCAGAAAATCAATGGTTTCGCCCGCGCTGCTAAACAGATCGAACAGCAAAACCGCCATACCGCCGCTTTTGACATGTTTGATCAAGCCCATAGTTCCCCGGCGCCCTTGTTCAAAAACAGGGTCGCAAATCTGGTGCATGTTCTTGGCGTAATGCGCGTTTGAGAACGGGTTGCTGAGAGGCCGATAAAGCCCGCCAACCTGAAAATCGCGCGCCACCATTGCGCAACGAGCGCCTTCGACAGCCCCCAAATGCCCGGTGATAAACAGAACGGGGCGCCCTTCGGCCCGGGCCTTTTCGACATGCGCCAAACCGGGGCCGCCAAATCCAGCCGTAGCCCCGCGCTTCAGCAATTCGGGCACATCATAGTTTTCAATGAAAACGCGGGCGACATTGTCGATGGCCTGATCCGCAATCACGCGCCGCTTGTCTGCGGGGCAGTCCGGCCAAACATGGTCGAGATTCGCGTAAACCCGTTTGTGCCACCCCAAAAGTGGAGAGAGCAGCCGACGCACAACCCACCCAACAAGCTTGAGACGGGTTTTGACCGGGAGCCGCAGGGCCGTCCAGATTATCCCACGAAGGACATAATCCGCCAGCCGATCCTGCCAGCCGCCATGGCTGCGTTTCTGCTTGTTCGATTTTGCCAAAACGGGCCCCTCGTGAGATTGAAGCCCTATGTAAGCCTTGGCCGAACTATCAGCAAGAATAAGCGTCGCAGCGTAACGCTATTCGTCCTCATCCGGATTGAGCAGCTCAATCTCACCGACCGAGACAAGGTCGCGGATGGCCCCGACCACCTCATTCATGGCTTTCTCACCCACTTTGGGTTTCACGCTGCCTTTGGCATCAGCCTCTTCGCGGATATTGTCGGCCATGCGTTTGGACATGTTTTCCAGCAGGAAGTCAGCAGCGCGCTGTTCCTCTTCCGACCCACCAGAGGCTGCGGCAATCGCGGTGGCAAGGGATTCGGGTTTGACGTCGCGCGTGATCTTGGGCACGTCGATGGCGTTCAAACGCTCTGGCACATTGGCAAAGGTAAAGATGGCCTTGCGCACCGCGTTGGCAAATTCCTCATCCTCTTTTTCCAGATCGCCCAGCAGTTCCTCGCGGACAGCGGAGTTTGAATAGTTGAGGATCGAGCCAAGCCGTTCCTCTGGTTTGGCCTGAAAGGCTTTGGGCGGTTCGGCGTCCAATTGCGCAGCCAATGCCAGGCCGATTCGATCCACGGCATCCGGCGTCACACCGGTGGTCATCGAAACCGCGTACGAAATGCGCCGCGCCTTGTCACCGGGCAGTTTTGCCAAAACTTGCGCCGCTTTGCCAACATCGATCTTGGACATCATGACAGCGGCGACTTCGGTGGCCTCGGACATGACCAGCTGTTCGATTCGTTCGATTTCCAGGGCATTGATGCGTTGCCAGGGATCACCCGTTTGGCGCACCCCAGCCTCTTTCCTGAGGCGCATAGCAGTGCGTGGGCTAATCTTGCCATCCAGCGCCGTCAAAGCCCCGGCCATATCGCCGGGAAAGGACAGCCCGACCTGTTCCAGCTCATTTGAAAACTCTTCAATAACCATGTTGAGCGTTTCGCGATCCACATAGCGCATATTGCCCATAAGCAGGGTGAGTTCCGCCTGCTGTTCCTCGGGCAGGTCAGAGAGAGGAATATCCGCCTCTTCGTTCAGCAGCAGCTGAACGACAATCGCAGCCTTGGTTTTGCGTGACAATCCAGCAGGGACAAGGTCAACGGGGCCGGGAAGGGCAAGTGCTGTCATTGCGGTCCTCATAAACACGGGTGTTGCGTTCAAGAGTTACCGCGCATTGGTTTCCGGCCCGTTAAGCTTGTTTGCCAAAGCGGCGCTCAGTAGGAAAAAGTTTCCCCTGTCGCCAAAGATTTGCTCAGCGAGGTTTCCGCCCAGGTTCCGGTGCCACCGCGGGCGATAATTTCGTTGAGCTGTTCCTCGGCCTCAAGCGGTTTTCCCAATAGAACAAGGGTTTGCCCCATATAAGATCGCGCCAAAAGATTGTCGGGATTGGTTTCAAGCGCCTGTTCGTACCATGTCATGGCCGCGGGCAGATCACCGGTTTTGCGCGCGATATAGCCGCGATAGGTCAGAACGCCATCAGCCTTTTGGTCTTGCATGGCGTCCAACACGGTCAGCGCGTCGTCAAAGGCCTCGTCATAGGCATATTCACGCACGGCCTCATAGCGTTCCTGATCCCCCAACCGGCTGTCCTGAGCATCGACGCAACTATTGCTGTCGGTCTCAAGAACCTGACCACCGGTGCAATCCGGGGGCGGAGGCGGGGCTGTCGCATCGCTGCCTGCAGCAAAAACAGAAACCGAAGAGCAAAGTAAAAACGTAGCCGCCAAGCGCATGAACTATCTCCTATCCGCGTGGATTGGATATCACGCTAACATGACAGTTGGGCAGGTCCAGAGATCACATTTCTGCCAGAACCTAGCTTGAGACGGCTTTGCAGCTATTGGTGGTTTCATCATAAACCATGCCTTCGGCGCAGCTCATGGCATGTTGGCTGGAACATTGGGCATAGCCCAGTGCCGGAACCAATGTCAGGGCGGCGCTGATCAGAATTGCTTTCATGTCTTTCCCTCCTGTTTGGTCAGGAGGGTACCACAGCCGGGCGATTTCCCAAAATTCGCGTGTTCAAAACGCAAAAGGCCGGGTTTGCCCCGGCCTTTCCAACTTCATTTTTCGCAAGATCACTCTTCGTTGAACACGCGGGCAAAGATCGTGTCCACATGTTTGGTGTGGTAATCCATGTTGAATTTCTCGTTGATGCCGTCTTCGCCCAGGGCTTTGACAACATCGGCATCCTGCAGCAGCAATTCGCGGAAATCGACACGCTCTTCCCAGACCTTCAAGGCGTTGCGCTGCACCATGACATAGGCGTCTTCGCGGCTGACGCCGGCTTGGGTCAGGGCCAGAAGCACGCGTTGAGACATGACCAACCCCGGGAATTTGTTCATGTTATCCAACATGTTCTCAGGGAAGATCAGCATCTTCTCGATCACACCGGTCAGACGGGCGAGGGCAAAGTCCAGCGTCACACAAGCATCGGGGCCAATGGCGCGCTCAACGGAAGAATGCGAAATGTCGCGCTCGTGCCATAGCGCCACGTTTTCCATCGCCGGGATCACCGACATGCGCACCAGACGCGCCAGACCAGTCAGGTTCTCCGTCAGAACCGGGTTCTTTTTATGCGGCATCGCCGAGGAGCCTTTTTGACCCATCGAGAAGAATTCCGCTCCCTCAAGCACTTCGGTACGCTGCATGTGGCGGATTTCAACGGCGACGTTTTCGATGCTGGAAGCAATAACACCCAGAGTGGCAAAGAACATCGCGTGGCGGTCGCGTGGAATAACTTGCGTGCTGATCGGCTCTGGCACCAGCCCCATTTGCTCGCAAACATGCTCTTCGACGGCGGGGTCGATGTTGGCGAATGTGCCAACCGCGCCGGAAATAGCGCCGGTGGCGATTTCGGCACGCGCATCGCGCAGGCGCGATAGGTTGCGGTCCATCTCGGCATAGAAACGCGCGAAGGTCAGGCCCATGGTGGTGGGTTCAGCGTGAATGCCGTGGCTGCGGCCAACGCGCACGGTGTTCTTATGCTCCATCGCGCGGGTTTTCAGTGCGGCGAGCAGCTTGTGCATGTCCTCGATCAGGATATCGGCGGCGCGTACCAGCTGTACGTTCAGGCAGGTGTCCAGCACGTCCGAGCTGGTCATGCCCTGATGGACAAAACGCGCCTCTTCGGAACCGACATGTTCTGCCAGATGGGTCAGAAAGGCGATAACGTCATGTTTGGTGACGGCCTCGATCTCGTCAATGCGGGACACGTCGAATTCGACATCTTTGGCTTTCCACACCGCATCGGCGTTTTCCTGCGGGATCACCCCCAACTTGGCCTGAGCGTCACAGGCATGCGCCTCGATCTCGTACCAGATGCGGAATTTGGTTTCAGGCGACCAAATGGCAACCATATCGGGGCGGGAATAGCGGGGGATCATCAGCGAACCTTTTTCATGAGTTGTGAGCAGCCAGCGCAGGCGTCATAAACGGACATCCCAAATGTCTCAAGGGGCGTGGCATGAGACCGATTGCCCTTGTGGCTGGTTTTAGGGCTGACCCTAGTTGGAACGGTTAAGCGCCGCACGGACCAACATGACGATACTGGCCAGGATCCAAAGCGCGGCAGAGATCGCCATGCTGAACAGGCCCAGGGCGGCCAACACATTCCCCAACCCTTTGGGCATGGCCACGCAATTGTTGAGCCCATAAAGAAGGTTGCCATCGCACAAAAGGTTCATCGCGATCACTTCGATGGTACCAAGAAACCAAAAGGCGAACAGCGCATTGGAAACCTTGCGATAAAAGGCCCATTCGGACTGCCGTGTCAGACGCCAAAGACCCAGAGGCAACAAAACCAAAAGAGCAAGGGTATTAAACGCAGCAAGCATAAACGGCCTCGGGTCCTGATTGGGTTTCGACGGCGTTTAACAGGTGTGGGGGAAAACCAAAAGGGCCACCCAGCAGCTGGCGGCCCGTTTCGTGGAGAGGCGAGATTGGTCAGAGACGTCGGAGAGAGACGGAGAACAGCGCGTCATTCAAGGTCCAACTCGCGAAACTACGGGTTTCGCCAAAGGGAGGTTCGACAATTGGGGATGGCTGAACCGAGGCGGTCAGCATCCAGACAGACAGCAGGAACAAGCTGCGGGCAAATATGGAAAACATCGGGGTATCCCCTTTCATGACTGCTCGTTTTGTGGCCAATTCTGTGTGGCTCCTCCCTTTGATGCAGTCTCAGATGGGCGCAAATAAGGAGGATTTGAGGTAATTGTGTCGCAAATGTAAACAAAGCCCTAACCGGCAGAGGCGGATAAGCAGAGGCAGATGACATGCGCGATTTGACAGATTTCCTTGGCACCTGGGGTTTGCAGCGTGACATCCAGCATCAGGGCGGTGGAAGCGCAGCTTTTGTTGGGCAGGCGGAATGGATCGCGCAGGACGATGGGGCGCTTTATATAGAACGGGGTGAGTTGCAGATTCCGGGACAAGGGGCGTTTCAATCGGAACGCCAATACCGTTGGGGCGCTGATCTGCGGGTCTATTTTTCAGATGGGCGGTATTTTCACAGGGTCCCATCTGAGGGCGGCGAAAGCGCACATTGGTGCGATCCAGACCAGTATGACGCCTCGTATGACTTTGAAAACTGGCCACAATGGAGCTGTCGCTGGCAGGTCAAAGGGCCACGCAAAGACTATGTGATGATCAGCCGCTACCAACCGCAAACTACCGCCTAAATAATGGAAATGTCGCAGCATTTTGCGCCAGTATACCTATGTATTCATCTAACTTATTGAAAATCAACAAATTTAGTCTTTACAAAACCTATCTATCCCTCGCATGTTCCAGCTATCTGACAAGACTGGCGCGATAAGTCGCGCCACTGCAAGGACTGACCTATGCCTCCGATCCAGGATCACCCGCTGCGATACAAATTGGCGAATGAGCTGCATGCGCGGCCATTTCCGTCGCTGAGCGCGCCTTGCCGTGCGGTGTTTCTGGCGGTCAAGCGTCCAAAGGATGCCGCTTCGCGCGATCGTGCGTTGGATCTGGATCATCTGAAGGCCTTGCTGGACCGCTATGGGGCTGCGCATCCTCAGCCGGGGGCAACGCATTATTCCGGCCAAATTGGCCAGCATACCCTGAAATGGGAACAGCATACCGAATTCGTGACATACACGGTCTTTATGCCTGGGCTGGGGGACAAACCCTTTGATCCCTCGGATTTCAACGTGTTTCCAACCGATTGGCTGATGGACGCTCCAGGTGTCCGGGTGACTTCGGCCATGTTGCGGATCGAACTTCGGCCAGAAGAAAGCGAGATCGACGCGCATCTGTCCGATTGGTTTGTGCCCGAAAGCCTGGCTGTCAGTCAGGTGCTAGGAGATGATGCGGTCATCGCTGGCGACTTTCGGATCGACCAGTCGGGGCATCAGCGCTTTGCCATTTTTGCACGTGAACGTGTTGGGGAACGCCGGGCCGGACGTATTGCGCAACGGGTGTGCGAGATCGAAACGTATAAGGCGATGTCGATGCTGGGCTTTACCCGCGTGCGCGAGATTTCTCCGCGTTTGGGGGAGATGGATGCCGAGCTGATGCGCTTGATGGAATTGATGGCCAATGATGATGGCCATGAGGAATCGACCTTGCGCGCCTTGTTGCAAGTGTCGACAGAGCTGGAAAGCCTGTCGGCCCGGACGTCTTTTCGCATGGGGGCAACCGGGGCTTATGAGGCCATTGTCAATCAGCGCATCGCCGTGCTGCGCGAAGAGCACTATAAGGGCCGCCAGACCTTTGCTGAATTTATGATGCGCCGTTATGACCCGGCCATGCGCACGGTCAAAAGCGCCGGTGTGCGGCTGGACAATATGGTGGCGCGGGCGACCCGTGCTGCGGACCTGTTGCGCACCCAGGTTGAGGTGGGGCGGTCAGCGCAGAACCAACAGCTTTTGCACAGTATGAACCAACGCGCCGAGCTGCAATTACGGTTGCAGGAGACGGTTGAGGGCCTGTCCGTGGTGGCGATCAGCTATTATGCCGTGTCGCTGGTTGGCTATCTTTTGTATCCGCTGGCGGGGGCGATTGGCTTGTCCAAAGGCATGTTGACGGCCTTGACGGTTTTACCGGTGGTGGCCGTCGTCTGGTGGATGATCCGGAGGATCAAGCACAAGGTCGAAAAGGGCGGGCCGGATTTGTAAATCCGGCTGCGCGTGCCGCGGGCGGGGGGCGATTTTTCCTGTGGAAAAATCGCGGGAAGGGGCCTGCCCCTTCTTGGTCGCAGGCGACCAATTCATCCCCGGGATATTTAGGGCCCGAAGAAACGCTTATTCCGCTGGGACCGGAGCCGCAGCGGCGCGGCTAGACAGTTGTGCATTGGTCAGTAGCGCACCGAGGGTGATGGAGACCAATGTCAGCAGAGCGGCGACGGACAGGGTTGGAATGCCCGAGAGGCCCGCACCGATGGTACATCCCCCGGCCAGAACGCCACCTGCGCCCATGAGCACGGCACCGGCGATGTAGCGCAGAGTTTCCTGCGGGGTGCTGAAGCTTTGCCATTCCAGACGACGGGCGACCAGAGCCGAGAGAAACGCGCCCGCCAGGGTGCCGCCGATCAGCCCGAGGCCAAAATTGGCAGGGATCGAAGAGGCGGCAACCGTCCAGAAGATTGTGTCGGTCCAGGGCGAGGTGAAGGCGAGGCTTTCCATCGCGACCGGATCAAAATCGTCATAAAGGATGAAGCCGGTGCCAATCCAGCCAAGTGGGACAAGCGCGCCAATCAGCCCCCCTTGCAGCAAAAGCGATGGCCGGTTGCCTGAGCGCAAGGCGATGGCAAGCGCGAGGAGGGCCAACAGACCAGCATAGAGCCAGGTTCCGCCCGGCAGGTTGGCCAGGCTGATGGCGTCGCCCATGTCTACGGTGACGCCGTTCAAGCCGCTGCGCAGCGGGGCCAAAGCACCTTTGAGCACCGAATGGGCGGTGACGGCAAAGACCAGCAACACGGTCAGGGCACGCAGGTTGCCGGTTGCTGACAAGATGGTCAGGCGCGAGGCGCAGCCCCGTGTCAGGACCATGCCTGCGCCAAACATGACGCCCCCCAAAATAATGGCAGCGATGGGCAGGTCCGAGGTCATGAAGCGATGATCGTCAAAGCTGATCAATTCGGCGGCCACGCCGGCTTGGGTGCCGATGATGGCAACGGCCAAGGCTGCCATCCAGACGCCCAAAGCCTGTTTGCGATCATCTCCGACCAGGCCACGGCGGAAACAGAATTTCGTGCGTTCTGCCAGAATCCCGAATAATGCGCCCAGGATGAGCGCGAAATAGACCGCAGCTTGTGGCGCGGTGAGCTCTTCAAAACCAAAGGATTCGTACATGGGATTCTCCGGCGTTTTGGAACAGGGTTCCGTTTGGCGCATCAATTCGTCCGGAGCAAGCATTAGTTATGCACTTATTCTAATGTGTGGTGGGAAAATGTTCTGGTTTCTCGCTTGAGGGGAGAAAGGGGTCTTGGGAGGTCCGAAAAAAGGTGTTCGAACGTTCCGTGGCGCGGAATTTGCCCCCGAACCCAGTCCTTTTCTGCACAATACGGCATATGCCCACCCCAAGCGGTGATAAAGAACCTATGGCAGTCAGATTTTGGTCAGAAGGGTTTGCATCTTGACCAGCGTATTGAGGTTGCGTGCTGTGCCGAGCGCGTGTTCAGGCAACGCTAAGCGCGAGCGGGACATGCCGTTTGGGTAGTGGATGAACACGCAATCTGGACCGATCTGCAGGGCTTCGTCGGTTTGGTTTTTGGGGGTCAATGTGGTCGGCGTGTGATCCAGCAAAAGGCACAGGATCTGATTGCCTGCACCTTCAAAAGGCTGGGCGGTGATCAGTGTGTCCAGCTCAGGCTGGGTCAAAACAAAGCATCCCACAGGCTTGCCTGCATAGGATTTAAGCGCGGTCTCGAGCTTGCTGCGCAGAGCCTCGCCACTGCCGTCAAAGTGACAGACCGCATTGCCGCTGGCGATATAGGTGGTGATATGCGTGCAGCCGATGTCTGAGAGCATCTGGCGCAGGTCCGCCATGGGCAGCTTGCCGGTGCCGCCGACATTCACGGCGCGTAGAAAGAGTGCATAGGCTGGCATGGTTGCTCCTGAACAAGGCCCCTCGTGAAAAAGAAACGGGCCCGAAGGCCCGTTTCATGTGTCTTGGTTAGCGCCCGCGAATGCGCGGGTCCAGCGCGTCGCGCAAACCATCTCCGAGATAGTTCACCGACAATACTGTCAGTGAGATTGCAAAGCCAGGGAGCAGCACGCGTTCTGGATATTCTTCCATCCGGACCACCGCATCCGCCAGCATCTTGCCCCAGGTGGGGAAGTCAGAGGGGAAGCCGACGCCGAGGAAGCTCAGCGCACTTTCGGTGATGATGGCCGTGGCAAGACCCAGAGCCGCAGACACCAAAATAGGCGAGAGCACGTTAGGCAGCAGATGCCGTCGGATGATCTTGCCCGGCATGGTGCCGATAGAGCGTGCTGCGAGCACAAATTCCCGCTCTTTGATCGCCAGAACGTCACCACGCACAATCCGTGCCGTTGGCATCCAGGAGGTTAGGGCGATGACCGAGACAATGAGGATGAACATGCCCCCCTCAGGCCCGAAATTCTCGCGCAAGGGTTGGCGGAACAGGGTGACCGCCAGCAAGAGTAGGGGCAGAACCGGCAGGGCCAAGAAGAGGTCGGTGGTGCGCATCAGCAGACCGTCGATCTTTTTATAAAAGCCCGCAGCAACACCAATCCCGGTACCGATCAACAGCGACAGGATCATGGCCGCCCAACCAACGGCCATCGAGGCGCGCCCACCAGCCAGCAATTGTGCCAGTTGGTCGCGGCCCAGTTGGTCAGACCCCAGTGGCTTGTTCCACCCCACCTTGGCATCACCATCCCAGATCGCGGTGTAGATCGGGCGCATGTTCTTGTTACGAATGTCGATCTTTTGCGGATCTGCGTCCCACAGAAGCGGGCCAATCAGCACCGCCAAAGTGATCAACACCAGGAAGAACAGCCCGAACATCGCGCCCTTGTGTTTGGTGAACTGGTCCCAAACATCCTTCCAGCGTGAACGCGGTGGTTTCTCTGGCCCTTTGTCCTTGAGGGCCTCAATCGGAGCAACGGTCTCAGTCATAGCGGATCCTCGGGTCAAGCAGGCCATAGAGGATGTCTGCCACCAGGTTGAACAGCACGATCAGCACCGCAAAGATAAAGGTCAGGGTCATCACGCCCGGCAAGTCATTGGCAAAGAGCCAGGTCAGCAGGAGCTGCCCGATGCCGTTCACCTTGAACACGTTTTCGGTGATGATCGCGCCGCCAAAGATGCTTGGGATACCAAGGGCAATCACGGTCACAACCGGGATCATCGAGTTGCGCAACACGTGCTGCAGGACCACGACGCTTTCGCTCATGCCTTTGGCGCGGGCGGTGCGGACGTAATCCTGTCCCAGATTGTCCAGCATCGAGGCGCGCATATAGCGGCTGAGCTGGGCTGTGATCTGTAGCGCAAGCACCATGACCGGCATGATCATCTGTTGCAGCTGCACTTTGAAACTGGCCCAACTGTACGGAGAAGATCACGATCAACAGCGGCCCGGTAAAGAAGGGCGGGATCGAAAAGCCGATCATCGTCACAAATGTCCCGGCCTGATCAAAGACCGAATATTGACGATAGGCGGAATAGATACCGATGGGCAGCGCAATCAGGATCGCGACAACATAGGCCACACCGACAACCCAAAGGGTTTGCGGGATCCGTTGCACCACGATATCCATCACCGGAGAGCGGGTCTGCCAAGAGATAACGCGTTGGTCCTGCACTAGGATTTCGACCTGACCGGCGACTTCGCGGAACCGGCCGGCTTCTTTCAGCGCGGCAATCTGGTCGCCGTTCAATTCGGTCAGCGCGGGTTCCCAATGCCAGGCAAATTGGGTGCCAAACATGTAGTCGACCAGAACCTTGGGTTCGATCCAAAAGACCTGAACCAGCCATTTCCAGTATTGCACAAGCGCGGGTTCACCAACCCCCAGCGCTTCGCGCATTTTTTGTTTGACTTCAGGGGGTACTGTCAGCGGTACCTGGGCCATCGGATCGCCCGGTGCCAGCTGCAACAGCATGAAAATGACGAAGCTGATGAACAGCAAAGTCGGAACAGAAAGGATCAAACGCCTGATTGCATAGGTCAGCATGCGGCGCCTCGGATCATGAGTGTCATAGGGATGTGGTCCTTTGAGGAAGGGCGGGGCACTCCCCGCCCATCACAGAATGGGAAAGGGGCAAAGCAAGGGTTTGCTCCGCCCAAATCGCCTTACTTGATGCGATACCAATCAGCGACGTTCCACAGCTCGCTGTCCCAAACGTTCAGTTTGACTCCACCAAGGCTGTTGGCATGGGCAGACAGGCGACCACGGTGAACCAGCGGGATCATCGCGCCTTCTTCGAAGGCCATTGCGCTCAACTGCTTGGCCAGCTCGGCGCGTTTGCCCATATCCGCTGTTTCAGACAGTTCCGCGTGGATGGCGTCGAATTCTTCCGAGCAGAAGCGCGAAATGTTTTCACCCTGCCACTGGGTGTCTGGACGTGGAGCCTTGTCGCACAGACCGTTGCCCAGGTAGGCTTGGGGGTCGGTGCCGTTGAAGGTGTTGGCGTACATTTCAACATCGGCATAGAACTTCTGGAAGGTGTCCGGGGAACCGGCGTCACCACCAAAGAAGACCGAAGCGTCGATGTTGCGCAGCTCGGTTTCGATGCCGATCTCGCTCCACCATTCTTTGATCAGAGCCTGGAAGTCCTGACGCACGGCGTTGGTCGAGGTCTGGTACAGGATCTTGAGCGGTACACCGTCTTTTTCACGAACGCCGTCACCGTCGCTGTCTACGATGCCAGCATCGTCGAGCATTTTCTTGGCGCCTTCGATGTCCTGCACATCGCAGCCATCAACGGTGATTGCATAGGCTTCGGGGGCAGGGACCCAGGAGCAGGACACACGGCCGGCTTGGCCATAGCCCACTTCAACCAGCAATGGTCGGTCGATGGCCATGGACATGGCTTTGTAGACCGCTGGGTCGCTCAGGAATGGGTGGGGGCGGACAACAGAACGCTCATCCGGGCCAAGCGCCGGATCAGGGTTGGTGTTGTTCAACATGATGCGTTCCAGCAGCGGACCAAAGCCAGCGACCGGCTTGCCTTTGCCGCCTGCTTCCATCTTGGCGATGACGTCAGGTGCCAGCTGCAAGTTCCATGCATAGTCAAATTCGCCGGTTTCCATAACCGCCGTACCGGATGCCGCTGCAGATCCGCCCCCTTTGAAGGTCACCGATGCAAAGGCGGGCTTGTCAGCCACACGGTAGTTTTCGTTGGCTTCCATGGTGATCACGTCATTGGGCTTGAACTCAACAACTTTGAACGGGCCGGTGCCAATTGGGTTAAAGTTCTGCTCGGTGCAGGTTGAGGCCGCAGCACCCATGCAGTTTTCGAACTGTGCCTTTTGCAGGATCGGGCTCTCGCCGCCTACAAACGGGCCATAAGGATTCGGCGTAGGCGCGTCGAATTTCACGATCACGGTCAGATCATCTGGGGTTTCAACCGCGGTGACACCTTCGAATTTGGTCAACTGCGCGCAGCCGCCTTCGGGGTCGGTGCAATAGTCATAGGTGAATTTGACGTCAGCCGAGGTAAAGGCAGAACCGTCGGACCATGTGATGCCCGGGGTGATTTTCCAGGTGATGCTGGTCAGATCTTCGGACACACCGCCATTTGCAGTGGTTGGGACTTCTTCAACCAACCAAGGAACCAGTTCGCCTTTTTCATTATAGCGCGCCAGCGGTTCGATGATCATCGAAGCACTTTCGATGTCCTTGGTGCCGCCGGACAGGAACGGGTTCAGGATCGATGGGGCCTGCCAATAGATGATTTTGACGTCGCCATCGCTGCCGCGTTCCGCAAAAGCAGCAGGGGCCAGCGCCATGGACGCTGCGGCCCCAAGCATCAAAGACTTGAGTTTCATTTTTCTCTCCATGTTGGTTGGTCAGGGCTCAAAACGTCCCTTTCCATTATGATTGAATGGGCTGACCATTGGCACATTTCCAAGGCAACTAAAGTTAATCGCTGACAAATTATGCAAATACCGCGCCCACACTAATTGTATCGAAAACCGGAAAGCGGACAAATTGCAAGGGGGGCGTGTGGGAAACCTTTGCCTCTTTCCGGAAAAGCGAGACAGGGGGTTTACACTTTGTCGACAGAAGAACTAGCCTCCAAAGCCAAATAATATTTGGAGCGCTAACAATGCTTGACGTTGCGTCGCAAGGCCCGATCGCCCGCGTAGAAAAACTGCGGGTGGAGTTTCAAACAAAGGACGGTCCGGTCGTCGGGGTCGAGGATGTGTCCTTTGATGTCGGGGCCGGGGAAACGGTTTGCGTCGTGGGCGAATCGGGGTCGGGAAAATCGGTTTCCTCGCTCTCGCTGATGCGCTTGGTCGAATATGGCGGTGGTGAAATAGCAGGCGGCCGCCTACTTTTTGATCGCCGCGAAGGCGGTGTGACCGACCTGACCGAGGTTGACCAAAACAAAATGCGCGGGATTCGCGGTGATGAGATCGGGATGATCTTTCAGGAACCGATGACAGCGCTGAACCCGGTTTTCACTGTCGGGCGGCAATTGACCGAAGGGTTGCGCGTGCATCGCGGGCTGAACAAAGCCGAGGCGCAAGAGCGTGCGCTGGAACTGTTGCGCCAGGTGCGCATCCCTGAGCCCGAGCGCCGTTTGACCCAATACCCGCATGAATTGTCGGGTGGTATGCGCCAGCGCGTGGTGATCGCCATGGCCTTGGCTTGCAAACCCCGTCTGTTGATTGCGGATGAGCCAACGACCGCTTTGGATGTGACCATTCAGGCCGAGATTCTGGCGCTGATGGACCGGTTGAAGCGCGAGACCGGCACGGCGGTGATGTTCATCACCCATGACATGGCGGTCGTAGCGCAGATGGCGGACCGAGTCGTTGTCATGTTCCGTGGTAACAAGGTCGAAGAGGGTACGGTCGAGGAAATCTTTGAGAACCCGCAGCACCCCTATACTCAAGCTCTTTTGGCGGCGGTGCCCAAACTGGGTGAAATGCGCGGCAAGGATCTGCCCGAACCCATGCGCCTGGTTGGTCAGGAAGATCATGATCCGCAGCCCATTACCGGATCAGAAGAACGGCTGTTGACGGTTGAGAACCTGACAACGCGCTTTCCGGTCAAAGGTGGTTTCTTTCGCCGTACGGTGGCGAATGTTCACGCGGTTGAGGATGTTTCCTTTACTATCAACAAGGGGCAAACCCTGTCACTTGTGGGCGAATCCGGATGCGGTAAATCCACGGCGGGGCGCTCGATCTTGCGTCTGGTTGACCCGCTCTCCGGCAAGATTGATCTCGACGGGAAGGATGTGATGGCCCTGTCTCCGGCTGAGCTGCGGGATGAGCGTCGCGAAATGCAGATGATCTTTCAGGATCCCTTTGCCTCACTGAACCCGCAATTGCAGTTGGCGGATCAGGTGGCGGAGCCCCTGAAGAATTACAATGTCGATAGTGGCAGCGCGATCAATGACCGGGTGGCCAATCTGTTTGACCGGGTGGAATTGCCGCGCAGCTTTATGCGCCGCTATCCGCATGAGCTGTCGGGTGGGCAACGTCAGCGTATCGCCATCGCGCGGGCTTTGGCTTTGAACCCCAAACTGATTGTCGCGGATGAAGCGGTTTCGGCGCTGGATGTGTCGGTGCAGGCGCAGGTGATCAACCTGATGATGGAGCTGCAAGAAGAATTGGGGCTGGGCTATCTGTTCATCAGCCACGATATGGCGGTGGTTGAGCGCGTCAGCCATCAGGTCGGCGTGATGTATCTGGGGCGGATTGTTGAATTGGGCCCGCGCCGCGAGGTGTTTGAGAACCCGCAACATGCCTATACCAAGGCCCTGATGAGCGCGGTGCCCATTGCCGACCCGCGCCAGCGCAAGTCAGAGAAGGATCTGAACTTTAAACCGATCCCATCGCCGATCCATCCGGTTGGCCATGAGCCGGGACCGTCGGAATACAAAGAGGTCAGCCCGGGCCACAAAGTGCTGATTTCCGATAGCGGGTATTAAGCTTTGTAAAAGCTTAGGCGCGTGCCGCGGGCGGGGCGGGGGGCTGTCTGCCCCCCACGTCGCGCAAGCGCGACGCTCCCCCCGAGAATATTTGGACCAAGAAGAAACAGGAGGTCTGCATGCAGGTCTTGTCACCGCGTGAGATTCTGGAGCGGCTGGTCGCCTTTGATACGGTGTCGGCCAAAAGCAATCTGGCGCTTATTGACTGGGTTGAGACCTATCTGACCGGACATGGTATCACCTGCCATCGCCATTGGAACGATGCGCGGGACAAGGCCGCGCTGTTTGCCCATGTCGGGCCAGAGATTGCCGGTGGGGTGATCTTGTCCGGGCACACGGATGTGGTTCCAGTCGACGGGCAGGACTGGGTCACCGATCCGTTTGTGTTGACCGAAAAAGACGGGCGTCTTTATGGGCGCGGCTCCACCGATATGAAAGGCTTTGATGCTTTGGCGATTTGGGCGCTGGTCGAGGCGGCGCGGCACGGGATCACCCGGCCTTTGCAAATCGCGCTGAGCTTTGACGAGGAAATCGGCTGTACCGGCGCGCCGGGGTTGATTGCCGATATGGCGATTTTGCCCAAGGCCAGCGATGTGATCATTGGCGAACCGACCATGATGCGCGCTGTTTTGGGCCATAAGGGATTTGTTGGCTATAACGTTCATGTTCAAGGGTTTGAGGTGCATAGCTCGATCTTGAATGAGGGCGTCAGTGCGATCATGTTTGCAGCCAAGCTGATCGAATGGTGCAATCAGGTGAATGCATCACAAGAGGCCGCTGAGCCGCAAGGGATGGCAGAACTGTTTTACCCGCCCTACACCAATGTCCATGTCGGGGTGATCGAAGGGGGCACCGCCCATAACATCACCGCCAAGGATTGCCATTTTGGCCTGGGCTTTCGGGTTGTGCCGGGGGAAAGCTTGGATCACTGGCGCGCGGCGTTTGAGGCAGAGCGTGCCAAGGTTGAGGCTGAGATGCGCGCCATTCGACCCGAAACGGCCATCGTTGCGACCGAGATCTTTTCGCTGCCACCCTTTGCGCCAGAGCAGGATAACACAGCCGAGGCGATGGTGCGCCAGTTGACCGGGGACAATTCGGATGGGTTTGTGAGCTATGGCACCGAGGCCAGCCATTTCCAGTCAGCCGGGTATAAAACCGTCGTCTGTGGTCCGGGCAATATCGATGTGGCGCATCAGCCCAACGAATTTATCACCGTGGCGCAATTCAACGAAGGGCAGGCGTTTATGGAGCGGCTGTTGCAGCGATTGGCCTGATCCCGGTTGATGACTGTGCAATCTGTGCAAAATCGGGTGTGAATTGTACAAATTGCGCGGGGGCGTTCGTACTCCTGACCACTTGTCTTGGCCGAATTGCGCTGCCAAGGTTGGCGCATCATCCTACATCGTTTCAGGGGCGCGTTTGACCCCTGTTTCCTTTCAACATGGAGCCTTTCATGCCCGTCAAAAACCGCTTTGCCGAGTTGCAGGACGAAATCACCCTGTGGCGACGCGATCTGCACGAACATCCTGAAATCCTGTTTGAGACCCATCGCACCGCACAGGTGGTGGCGGATAAGCTCAAGGAATTTGGCTGTGATGAGATCGTGACCGGCATCGGGCGCACCGGCGTTGTTGGCGTGATCAAGGGGCGCGAGACCGGCTCGGGCAAGGTGATTGGTCTGCGCGCCGATATGGATGCGCTGCCGATTCTCGAGGCGACGGGTCTGGACTATGCTTCGAAAACGCCGGGTGCGATGCATGCCTGTGGTCATGATGGGCATACGGCGATGTTGCTGGGGGCGGCGAAATACCTGTCTGAAACGCGTAACTTTGACGGCACGGTTGTGGTGATTTTCCAACCTGCCGAAGAGGGCGGCGGCGGTGGCCGCGAGATGTGTGAAGACGGCATGATGGAACGTTGGAACATCCAGGAAGTCTATGGCATGCACAACTGGCCTGGCCATGCGGTTGGCGAGTTTGCCATTCGCCCCGGGGCGTTCTTTGCGGCGACGGATCAGTTTGACATCGTCTTTGAAGGACGCGGTGGTCATGCCGCCAAACCACATGAGACAGTGGATAGCACGGTGATGGCGTCGCAAGCGGTGCTGGCGCTGCAAACCATTGCCTCGCGCAATGCGGACCCGGTCGATCAGATCGTGGTCTCGGTGACTTCGTTTGAAACCTCCTCAAATGCGTACAATGTGATTCCGCAAAGCGTGCATCTGAAGGGAACTGTGCGCACCATGTCTGCAGAGATGCGCAGCTTGGCCGAAGAACGCATTCAGGCAATTTGTGATGGGATCGCGGCAACCTTTGGTGGGACCGCTGATGTGACCTATCACAAGGGCTATCCGGTGATGGTGAATAGCGAAGAGCAGACCGAATTTGCCGCAGACGTGGCGAAATCCGTTTCTGGTCATTGCGAAGAGGCCCCGCTGGTCATGGGCGGTGAAGATTTTGCCTTTATGCTCGAAGAGCGGCCAGGGGCCTATATTCTGGTGGGCAATGGCGACACGGCCATGGTGCATCACCCGGAATATAACTTTAACGACGAGGCCATCCCGGCCGGGTGCAGCTGGTGGGCGGAAATCGCCGAGCAGCGAATGCCGATTGGGTAAAACCGAAATCACAAAACGGGCCAGCGCCGGCCTGCCCGGTTGGGGCAGGCAGGCTCTGGCTTGCCTTAGCGCCGGCCTTTGCGTTTGGCTGACCCTCGGACAGTTTTGTTTACCATCTTGGAAAAGGCCTTGTTTCGAGCGCGTTGGCGCGCGATGCTCTCGGAATTGATCTCATCCTCGCGCTTGAGTTTGCGCCAGCGTTCCAGACGATCCGCGTCCAGCTCTCCTGCCTCGATTGCCGCCTGAACGGCGCAGCCAGGCTCGCCCTGATGGGCGCAATCGTTGAACTTGCACTGCGTGGCGAGCTGCTCGATATCCTCGAAAACCGCGCTGATGCCGTCCTCTTGCCCGGCCAGTTGCAATTCGCGCATGCCCGGCGTGTCGATCAACCAGCCGCCATACGGCGTGGGCACCAGCGAGCGGTGAGTCGTGGTGTGACGACCGCGGGCATCATCCTCGCGAATGGCCTGCGTTTCAGCTTCCCCGCCGGTCAGCGAGTTGCGCAAGGTGGTTTTGCCCACGCCAGAGGAACCGATCAGCGCAAGTGTTTGCCCTGATTTGCACCAGGGAATGAGCTGCGCCACATCCTCTGGGTTCTTGGCGTTCAAGGCGATGGCTGTCACCAAGGGCGAGATCCGTTCTGCCTGACGTTGATAATCGCGCGGATCTTCGCAGCGGTCGGCTTTGGTCAACAAAACCAAAGGCATGGCTCCGGCGCTGCTGACCATGGCCAAGTAGCGTTCAAGCCTCGGGATGTTGAAATCCGCATTGCAGCTGGTGACGATGGCGATTGTGTCGATATTGGCGGCGATGCGCTGTTGATAAGATACATGGCCCGCCGCCTTGCGGGTGAGATTCGAAATCGGGTCGAGCCGATGCACGGCTTTGACACCGTCGCTGAGCACCCAATCGCCCACGGCATATTCACCGGCGCTTTCCACCGGAATAACCGTGCTGGGGCCGGTCTCGGTCAGCACCAGCAAAAGATCGCGCTGCACCTCATGGATGCGCGCAGGGGTGAGATCCACCATGGTTTCATCGATTTGGCGGGCAAAATGATCCGACCATCCGAGGTCGGCAAGTGTATGATTAGTCAATGGTTTAACCCTGATAAGGCATGCGTGAACCCCCGGCCGGATGGGCAGGTGGCAAGGCTTGCTCGGGTTGCACGATCAGTGATGTGCAGCCCGGAGGGTGGATACAATCTCCATAATTCCTCCGATCATCGGGTTTCGTTGGGTTGTGGGTAGCGCGCTGCGCTGGCGGCGGCAAGGGGTTCTGGCCTTTCGCGGCGCGCATTGTTATGGCGGGGCAACACTTCAGTGCGAGGGCAGGGATGACACAACCCGTCAATATCATGTGCATCAAATGGGGCACGCTGTTTGGTCCGGAATATGTCAATCGGCTCTATTCCGGGGTGCGGCGCAACATGTCGCGCCCGGTTCGGTTCATTTGCATGACCGAGGTGAGCGAAGGCTTGCACCCGGATATCGAGGTGATCGATCTGCCGGTTGAACCGTTTCTTGAGCCGATGAACGCAGCTTTGGCGGTGGCCAATCGCCAGGGGGCGATGCGCAAAGTGTCCCTGTTCAAACCCGGTTTGGTACCGGATCTGAAAGGGCCGGTACTGGGCTTTGATCTGGATGTGGTGATCACCGGATCGCTGGACGACATCCACGATCTCGCCCCGGGGACAATCGCGATGCGCCATGACTGGACCGAGGCCCGAAAAGGGCGGCCAACCGGGCATGGATCGGTGTTTCGTTTTGATCCCGAGGCGCATGCGTTTTTGTATAACGATCTGGCAGCCAACCCTTATGCCGAGGTGGAAAAGGCGCGTGGCAGTGAGCAGCGCTATACCTCGCATAAGGCGATGGATAATGGTGTTTTCACATATATCCCAGGGGATTGGGTGGTATCGTTCAAGTATGACTGTAACCCGTTTCCAATGAACTATCTGCGCGGGCCGGAGCTGCCAGAGGCGGCGAAAGTGGTGTGCTTCCACGGTCGTCCCAAGATGCCGCAGGCGGTTGAAGGTTATACGGACTCGTTCATTCGCCGATCCAAACCTTGTGCTTGGCTCAAGGATCACTGGATTGATCGGGCTCGCGCGGATTTGGGCGAAGACTGGGCCTGAGGCGCGCCCAAATTCCGTTGACGGAATTTGCAAATTCCATTGATGGAATTTGGGGGTGGTTGCTGTGAGCAGAGCGCTGGAAACACCTGTTGAGGGGCGCTGCCCCGTCCCGAGCGAGCTCGGGACTCCCCGGGATATTTGGGGCCAAGAAGAAACACAAAGGGTCACTTTTCCCAAGAGGGCGCGCTTTGAAAAGGCAAAGCTTTGCCGTGATATTCTGCGAACCCTTGCCCCTTGGCGGGCAGACAGGGTAAGAGCGGGTCAAGAGAGATTGAGGAAAGGGCAAACCCATGGCGCGTCGTGTCGTTGTTACCGGTCTAGGACTGGTTACCCCATTGGCTTGCGGAGTCGAGGAGACCTGGTCTCGTTTGTTGGACGGGCAATCGGGCGCTGGTACGATCAGCAAATTTGATGCCAACCATCTGGCAACAAATTACGCCTGCGAAGTGCCTTATGGCGATGGCAGCGATGGGACGTTTAACCCCAACGATTGGCTCGACAAGAAAGAGCAGCGTAAGATCGACGAATTCATCCTGTTCGGTATGGCGGCTGCGATTCAGGCGGTGAAGGATTCCGGTTGGGAACCGGAAGACAAAGAGGCGCGCGAGCGCACTGGCGTGATGATCGGCTCAGGCATTGGCGGGTTGAATTCGATTGCCGAGACTGCCGTGATGATCAAAGAGCGTGGACCACGTCGCGTGTCCCCCTTCTTTATTCCCGGCGCGCTGATCAACCTGATTTCGGGCAATGTCTCGATCAAGTTCGGTTTCAAAGGGCCGAACCATGCAGTTGTGACCGCCTGTTCAACCGGCGCGCATGCGATTGGCGATGCGGCTCGTTTGATCAAATATGGTGATGCGGATGTCATGGTTGCCGGTGGGGCCGAGGCCGCGATTTGCGAGATCGGCATTGCGGGCTTTAACGCCTGTAAAGCGCTGAGCACCAAGCGCGCGGATGATCCCAAATCCGCAAGCCGCCCCTATGATGCAGACCGTGATGGGTTTGTTATGGGTGAGGGCGCGGGCGTTGTCGTTCTGGAAGAATATGAGCATGCCAAGGCGCGCGGGGCCAAGATTTACGCTGAGGTTTGCGGCTATGGCTTGTCCGGTGATGCCTATCACATCACAGCGCCATCTGAGGATGGCGAGGGTGGTGAACGCTCCATGCGCGCGGCGCTGAAGGATGCGGGGATCGAGGCGGGCGCGATTGATTACATCAACGCGCATGGCACCTCGACCATGGCGGACACTATTGAGCTGGGCGCGGTTGAGCGTTTGCTGGGGGATGCTGCGGCGACAGCCACCATGTCCTCGACCAAATCGGCCACGGGGCACCTCTTGGGCGCTGCGGGCGCGATTGAGGCGATCTTCTCGATCCTGGCGATCCGGGATCAGGTTGCGCCTCCGACGCTGAACCTGGACAATCCGGCGGTGGACACCCCGCTGAACCTGGCCGCGAAAGCCAAGCATGAGCGCGAGATCACCTATGCGCTGTCCAACAGCTTTGGCTTTGGCGGCACCAATGCCAGCGTGATTTTCGGTAAGGTGGAGTAAGCTCAGATGTGGCGGAGCCTCGCGTCCAACGCGTTGACCTTTCTGGTCGTCGCGGTCTTTGTTTTGGCCGGGGTGATGCTCTGGGCGCAGAATGAATATGTGGACAAGGGGCCTTTGACGCAGGCCATCTGCGTTGAGGTTCCGCGCGGCACCACCATGTTCAAGGTCTCCAAGACATTGGAAGCCCAAGGCGCGGTTTCAAATGGCTCGATCTTTCGGCTCGGCGCTGATTACACCAATAAATCCCAAGCGTTGAAGGCAGGCAGCTATCTCGTTGCGCCTGGGGCGTCCATGTCTGAAATCACCGATGTGATCACGCGGGGTGGCGCATCGACCTGTGGGACCGAAGTGGTATTTCGGATCGGTGTAACGCGCGCCAGCGTGCAAGTGCGCGAGATCAATCCGGCGAGCGGCCGCTATGAGGAAAAGGCCAGTTTTAACCCGGCCGAAGGCGAGGCACCGGAGGTTTATAAAGCGGTTCTGAACCGCTCGGACACCCGCTATCGCATTGCTTTGGCCGAGGGGGTCACAAGCTGGCAGATTACTAACGCGCTGAAATCCATTGATATCCTTGAAGGCGAGGCCGAACAGCCCGCCGAGGGGGCCTTGGCCCCGGACAGCTATGAATTTGTCCCCGGTGACAGCCGCGAAAGTGTTCTGACACGCATGAAAGAGGCGCAGGAACTGATCCTGGCCCGTGCCTGGGAAAACCGAGCCGACGGCTTGCCCTATGCCACGCCAGAAGAGGCGCTGATCATGGCCTCGATCGTGGAAAAGGAAACCGGAGGCGATGGTGAACGCGGTTTGGTTGCCAGTGTGTTTGTCAATCGTCTGGACAAGGGCATGCGTCTGCAAACCGACCCGACTGTGATCTATGGTATCACCAAAGGCGAGGGGACCCTTGGGCGCGGCTTGCGCCAATCGGAACTGCGCAAAGCGACGCCTTTTAACACCTATGTCATTCCAGCCTTGCCACCGACCCCGATTGCCAATCCGGGCCGGGCCAGCATTGAGGCGGCTTTGAACCCGGAAAGCACGGATTTCATCTTCTTCGTGGCCAAGACTTTGGACCCGCGTGACGGTCACAATTTTGCGGTGACGTTGGATGAACACAATCGCAACGTGGCGGCCTACCGCGCGTTGGAACGGGCAAACCAGTAAGGCAAGCGCTGACAAATTCCGTCAACGGAATTTGCAAATTCCATGGATGGAATTTGGGGGCGGTTCCCTTTTCGGGCTGTGTGTCGCGAGATGGTGATCCAGGCTATTGGATGTTGCGAAGAGTTGCTTGCAACGCGCCGTAATGCCCAAGGTCGGGAAGGGCGTGAAGGGTTGCGTTTTGCAACCTCGCGGCCAGAGCCTCGGACATTTCTATTGGGGCCCAAGTATCAGCCTTGCCGTGATTCAATGCCACTGGACAGGTGACATGACCCAAGTGCTGCGCCCAAGGCTGCACATAGGCTGAGATTTCTCTGAGGTAAGTGGCCTTATGCGTGGTCAGACCCTCTTGCACCGCGGTTTGAACTGGTTTTGAGGTGATCAGTTGCGCTTCGTCCTCGGAGACACCTTTGGCCAGCATTCGAGTCATGCGGGCGGGTGAAAACCGAACCAGGGTGGATTGCACGGCGGTCAGCACCGACAGTTGTGCATGAGATCGCGCCGCGCGAAAAACCGGAGCCCCGGCCATTTTCGGAAGGAATTCGCCCAGTTCCAAAGGGGCAGCGGGTGAGATTAAGGTCAGCTTACCGATCTTGTTCGGAGCCAAAGCGGCCAACCGTAAAGCGCAGGCTGCCCCAAGGGAAAAGCCGATCAGATGCAAAGGGCCAGCTGGTAAAGCATTTGCCAGTTGCGCAAAGCTGGGGGCTGCGCGGTCCAAAACGGGCAAATTGGGGAGGCCAAGAGCCAGTTCTGCCGCCGAGCCAGGAAGCCCATGCAGGTAAAGCGGTGTCATGCGCCGGAAATCTCTTTCTGCAGCTTCTTGGTCAGGCCCGAAAAGACCAGTTGGTACGAGGTTTCAATCCGGTCGCGCAGCTCGGCCTCGTCCAAAGCGCCCCAATCGATGCGCACCCAGCTGCGATGGAAATAGGGGGCTTTGGTCGCGCGGCCCATTTCGATCAAAAGCTGGGCATCCTCAATCGACGGGGTCTTGACCGATACGCCATCATTGCTGACCCCGATACAGGCGAACATCTTGCCGCCAACCTTCCAGGCATCGTGGCCGCCACCCCAAGGGTCGGACCATTCCGCGCCCGGCAGCGCCTTGCAAATGTCGTTTACCAAATCACGTGTCATGTCGGCAGAGTGTCATGTCTATTCGGTATCGTCCACTGCTTCGTCTATCACATAACGGGGCCCAGTGCCGCGTTTGGCCAGACGGTCCTCATTATTGTAGAGTTCGCAGTTTTCCAGAGACAAGCAGCCGCAGCCGATGCAGCCATCCAACCGGTCACGCAGCCGGTTCATCATTGCGATGCGTTCGTCCAAAACCTTGCCGAACCTGCGCGACATACGGCTCCAATCGGATTTGGTCGGGCCTTTATTTGCGGGCAGGGGGGCCAGTTGCTCGCGGATCTCGGTCAGGGTGAAACCCAACTGCTGGGCAATCAGGATAAAGGACAGGCGGCGAATGTCCGACCGCAAAAACCGCCTTTGCCCCGAGGCATTTCGATAAGGGTGTACCAACCCTTCGGATTCGTAGTGGCGAATGGCTGATGCAGCAAGGCCAGTCCGGTCGGCCACTTGCCCAATTGTCAAATCTCTTGCGCGCATCTTATTGACCTAAAACATTTCTTACTTCTTGACCTCAAGTTTACTTGAAGAATTACCTTGAGGCCAGTTTGAAAAGGAGGCAGCAATGCAAGCCAAACTGGAACATGTGAATTTCACCGTGCCTGACCCAAAGGCCACCGCGCAATTTCTTGAAACCTTGCTGGGATGGAAGACGCGCTGGGAAGGCGCGGCCAAGGATGACGGTTACACAGTGCATGTCGGCGGCGATGAGACATATCTGGCGCTATATGCCCCCAAGGGCGATCTCGCTGGACGGGCACAACGCTATGCGCTGGAAGGGGCGATGAACCATATCGGGATTGTGGTCAAAGACCTTGATGCGGTTGAAGAGAAAGTCGCCGCCTTGGGCTATGTCCCGCATAACCACGGCGATTATGAACCCGGTCGGCGGTTCTATTTCGATGGTCCCGACGGGATCGAATATGAAATGGTCAGTTACGCCTAATCCCGGCTTGCGTTTGACGCCTTGCCATGTCACTCAATGAAAATAGTTAGCGCTAACAATTTGGGTGGCATCGCATTGAAATTTGACCTGGATAAGCGTTTTCTGCAGGCTGTGGGCCTGCGTCTGTTGGCGGCTTTGTTGATGGTGGTGATGTCCGCTGCTGTCCATGGGGCTGCCAAAACCGTTCCGGTCGGACAGATCATGTTCTGGCGCTCGGCCCTGGCTTTGCTGCCGATTTGTTTCTATCTGATCTGGCTCGGCCAGTTTCCAAGGGGCTTATGCACCAAGCGGCCAATGCTGCATGTGACCCGCAGCGGTTTTGGCGTGTTTTCGATGGTCATGAGCTTTCTGTCTTTGGCCTATCTACCGGTGGCCAATGCGCAGGGGCTTGCCTATCTCGCCCCGGTTTTGACCCTGCCTTTGGCGGCCTTTCTCTTGGGCGAGCGCCTGACCGGGCCGGTCATTGCCGCCGTGGGGCTGGGCTTTGCTGGGGTGATTGCCCTGCTTTGGGAGGCGCTGGATCTTGGCGGGCAGGGCAGCTTGATCGGGATCATGGCCGGGCTGACCTATGCGGGGACAATGGCCTTTGTCCGGGTGCATACGAAACGCATGACCGAAAGCGAAAACAGCTCTTCCATTGCCTTTTACTTTGCCCTGCTATCGGCGGCTGCCGGGTTGCTGACATGGCCGTTTGGCTGGGTATCTCTCAGCGCTGAGGCATTGGGGTGGCTGTGCCTTGCTGGGCTGGCGGGCGGAGCAGGGCATATCACCGCCAATGAGGCCATTGCCCGCGCCCCGGTCAGCGCATTGGCTCCGTTTGACTTTACCGGGCTGGTCTGGGCCTTGGGCTTTGACATTCTGATTTTTTCCCAATGGCCCGGCCCACTTGGCCTGCTTGGGGTTTGTGCCATCACCGGTGCCGCGCTTTTGGTGACGTTTCAAAAGACCAGCCTTGACCCGCGCCCCAAGCCCTGACAAAAAGCCGTTATGAACAAGACCCGCACCATCATCTGTTGCATTATCACCTGACATAGTCGGGTTGCCGGTTATGGGCCCGATATTGGCGGGCCTGTTCTTGTTTCAAAGCTTCTCTTTCTGAACCAGACTTGCTAAGCCCGCCGCGACCCTGCGAAGGACATGAGCCATGGACATTTTCCTCACCAATAGCAAAACGCGCAAAAAAGAGCGGTTTGAGCCGATCGATCCCAAGAATGTACGGCTCTATGTCTGTGGGCCGACGGTTTATGACCGCGCTCATCTGGGCAATGCGCGCCCGGTTTTGGTGTTTGATGTGCTGCAACGCCTGCTGCGCCATGTCTATGGCAAGGATCACGTCACCTATGCGCGCAACTTCACCGATGTGGATGACAAGATCAACGCAACTGCTTTGGCGCGCAAAGAGGCCGGGGCCAAAGGCACGCTCGAAGAACTGGTGACAGAGCGTTCGAACGAGACCATCGCGTGGTATCATCAGGATATGGACGCGCTGGGGGCCGAGCGTCCCGATCATGAACCGCGTGCGACCGAATATATCGGGCAGATGCAGGCAATGATCTCGGACCTGATCGCCAAGGATCACGCCTATGCCGCCGAAGGGCACGTGCTGTTCCGGGTGCGCAGCTATGCCGATTACGGCAAGCTGTCGGGCCGTTCCGTTGATGACATGATCGCGGGCGCACGGGTCGAAGTGGCTCCGTTCAAAGAAGACCCGATGGATTTCGTGCTGTGGAAACCCTCAAGCGATGAACTGCCCGGTTGGGACAGCCCTTGGGGACGTGGCCGTCCGGGCTGGCATATCGAATGCTCAGCCATGAGCCATGAGCTGCTGGGCGCGAGTTTCGACATTCATGGCGGCGGCAACGACCTGAGCTTCCCCCATCATGAAAACGAGATTGCACAAAGCTGCTGCGCCCATCCAGAGGCGGAGTTTGCCCGCTATTGGCTGCATAATGAGATGCTGCAGGTTGAGGGCAAGAAGATGTCCAAATCCCTGGGCAACTTCTTTACCGTGCGCGATCTTCTGGATCAGGGCATTCCGGGCGAGGTGATCCGCTTTGTGATGCTGTCGACCCATTATCGCAAGCCGATGGATTGGACCGAGAAGAAACGCCAAGACGCCGAGGCGACCCTGCGCAAATGGCGCGATCTGCTGCAAGGGGCCGAGCCGACGGGGGTCGATCAACGCGTCGTCGATGCGGTCAGCGATGACATCAACGTCGCCGGCGGTATTGCGGTGTTGCACACCATGGCACGAGAGATCGCGGATAACCCGCAGAAGGACTGCTTTTACGAAAAGGGGGCCATGCTGGCCTCGGCGCAGTTCCTTGGCTTGCTGACGGAAGAGTTGGGCGGTTGGGATAAGGTGTCGGTTGACCTGTCCGATCTGGCAGAAAAACTGGCGGCTGTCCGCGCGACGGCAATGGAGACCAAGGATTTTTCCGCTGTCGACCAAATGAAATCGGCCTTGATCGAGGCCGGGGTTGAGGTGCGCATGTCCAAAGCCGGAGTCGAACTTGTGCCGGGGGCGGGCTTTGATGCCGCCAAGCTGGAGAATATCACATGACGCGTGAAAAGCTCTACCTTTACGACACCACTCTGCGCGACGGGCAGCAAACCCAAGGGGTGCAGTTTTCCACCGATGAGAAACTGCGCATCACCGCGGCGCTGGATGAATTGGGTGTGGATTATATCGAGGGCGGCTGGCCCGGGGCCAACCCGACTGACAGCGCGTTTTTCGACACCGCCCCCAAGACCCGGGCGCAGATGACCGCCTTTGGCATGACCAAACGCGCCGGACGCTCAGCCGAAAATGACGATGTGCTGGCGGCTGTTTTGAACGCCGGAACCGGTGCGGTCTGTCTGGTTGGCAAAAGCCATGATTTCCACGTCACCAAGGCGCTTGGCATCACGCTCGAGGAAAATCTCGAGAATATTCGGGCCTCAATCGCCCATATTCGTGCACAGAAGCGCGAAGCGCTGTTTGACGCCGAGCATTTTTTTGACGGCTATAAGGCCAATCCGGATTACGCCTTGGCGGCGCTAAAGGCCGCCTACGAGGCCGATGCCCGCTGGATCGTGCTCTGTGACACCAATGGCGGGACATTGCCGCAAGAAGTCGGGCAGATTGTGCATGATGTCATCGCCTCTGGCATCCCCGGCGACCGGTTGGGCATTCACACCCATAATGACACCGAAAACGCCGTGGCCTGTAGCCTGGCGGCGGTCGATGCGGGCGCGCGCCAGATTCAGGGCACACTGAACGGGCTAGGGGAACGGTGCGGCAATGCCAATTTAACAACGCTTATCCCGACGCTCCTGCTTAAGGAACCCTATGCCTCGACCTTTGAGGTTGGCGTCAATCAGGACGGCCTGGAAAGCTTGACCCGCATCAGCCGTATGCTGGACGAGATCCTGAACCGGGTGCCGATGAAACAAGCCCCCTATGTCGGGGCGTCGGCCTTTGCCCATAAGGCCGGGCTGCATGCCAGTGCGATCCTCAAAGATCCCTCGACCTATGAGCATATCGACCCCTCACTGGTCGGCAATCGCCGCATTGTGCCTATGTCTAATCAGGCCGGGCAGTCCAATCTGCGCAAACGCCTGGCCGAGGCCGGTTTGGAGGTTCCCAAAGATCACCCGGCGCTGGGCTTGATCCTGGATCAAGTCAAGGAACGCGAGGCGCTGGGCTATTCCTATGACACCGCACAGGCCTCGTTCGAGCTGTTGGCGCGCGAGGCTTTGGGACAGCTGCCTGAGTTCTTTGAGGTCAAACGCTACCGCGTGACCATTGAGCGGCGCAAGAACAAGTATAACCAGATGGTCTCGCTCTCTGAGGCGGTGGTTGTGGTCAAGGTTGATGGTGTCAAAAAGCTCTCGGTTTCCGAAAGCATGGATGAGAATGGCAGCGACCGGGGGCCGGTGAATGCCTTGGCCCGTGCCTTGGCCAAAGATCTGGGGCGCTATCAATCGGTGATCGACGATATGCGTCTGGTCGATTTCAAGGTGCGCATAACCCAAGGCGGCACTGAGGCCGTCACCCGCGTGATCATCGACAGCGAAGACGGGCAGGGGCGGCGCTGGGCCACCGTCGGCGTCAGTGCCAACATAGTTGATGCCTCGTTCGAGGCACTGTTGGACGCCGTGCGTTGGAAACTGGTGCGCGACGGCGCGGCCTAAGGGGGCAGGGCGTTGAACGATCCTTTTATCGACAATCCCGATCTCGTCGCCTGCGCGCAGATCGTTGAAAAGGGCGACCCAGAGCGGTTTCAGGCCGTGATGGCGGTACCGGTGGCGGCGCGTGCCGTGCTGTTCCCGATCTATGCCATGAATGTCGAGGTCAGCCGTGCCCCTTGGGTTACACAAGAGCACATGATCGCCGAAATGCGCCTGCAATGGTGGCGTGATGCCTTGGCCGAGATTGCCGAAGGGGGCCTGGTGCGTCGTCACGAGGTGGTGACCCCTTTGGCGATGGTTTTGCCGCGCGACATGGCCAAGCGTCTGGATGATCTGGTGCTGGCGCGACGCTGGGACATTTACCGCGATACGTTTGAGGATCAGGCCGCGTTCGAGGATTTTATCGGCAACACCTCTGGCTTGCTGATGCAGGCCGCAGCGGCGGCGCTGGGCGACACGGATGACCGCACCGCCTATGCGCTGGGCTGGGCTTCGGGCTTGGCCAGTTTCCTGACGGCGGTGCCCGAGCTTGAGGCGGCAGGGCGCGTGCCTTTGGTGGATGGTCGGCCAGAGGCCGTGCGCGCATTGGCGCAAAAGGGGCTGGAAAAGCTGGTAGAGGCGCGCAAATTCCGCGGAGCAGTCCCCCAAGCCGCACGCGCCGCTTTGCTGTCTGGATGGATGGCGCGCCCAATCCTGAAACGCGCAGCGACGCAACCGCATCTGGTGGCTGCGGGCACTTTGATGCCGTCAGAGGCAGCGCAACGCTGGCGCAAATTATGGGTGTCTCAGACCGGGCGCTGGTAACGCGGCCTTCGGGTTATGCCAGTTGGTCTTTGGGGCGCAGAACCAGCCAGATCAAAGCAGCACCGGCCAGCATCAGGAATGGCACCATGGCGATATTCACCGCCGCCCAACCTGCTTGGGCAGAGCCGCCTGAGCAATTCATCAACCCACCCGACGCCAAAGACGCCACGGTCACGCCGCCAAATACGATCAGGTCATTCATACCCTGCAAACGGCCGCGCTCTTCAGCGCTATGCGAACTGGCGAGCATGGCAGTGGCCCCGATAAAGCCAAAGTTCCAGCCCAACCCCAGCAGGATCAGCGCAATGAAGAAGTTTTCCAGCGCGACGCCCTGCAACGCGACAAACCCCGCCCCGGCAAGGATCACAAGACCGGTTGCAATGATCTTTTCCGCGCCAAAGCGCGCGATCAGATGTCCGGTAAAGAAACTCGGAGCGAACATGGCCAGCACATGCGCCGTCACCACATATCCTGCGATAAAGGTGAACTGTTCGCGCAGCGTGCCCTCGGGCACCATGTTGACCAGATAGTCGGGCAGCTCGGTTTCTCCGGTCAGGCCGCAGCCGACGACAGCCAGTGGCGTTGAGGTCATGACAAGGTTCATGAGCGCATAGGAAACCATGGCGGCGATGATCGCCACGGCAATGCGCGGCGTGCGCAACATCTCAAGCCGGGTTCGACCTTGCGGTGCGTCCAATGCGGGCTTTTCCGGCTTTGGGATATCCAGAAACAGGAACAGGATCGCGCCAAAGGCGTTCAAAAGCGCGACGGCAATATACGTCCCGAAGAATGGGATTGGTCCAAAGGCCAGCGACGAGAAATTGCCAAGTTGCGGGCCAATCACTGCTGCGAGCAAGCCACCGGCCATGACATAGGAAATCGCCTTGGGGCGGAAATCATCCGAAGCTGTGTCAGCAGCGGCAAAGCGGTAAAAGCCCTGCGCCGACATGTAGACCCCGGTCACCAGGCTGCCGAGCAGGAAGATGACGAAATTGGCCTGATACAACCCCAGCGCAGCCACTGCCGCGCCAAGCGCGCCCATAAACGCCCCCAACAGGAAACCCGCGCGCCGCCCATGGCTTTGCATGAAAGATGAGACCGGTGTCGCCGCCAGCATCGAGCCCAAAACGATGAAGGAAATCGGCAGGGTGGCAAAGCACGGGTTCGGGGCCAATTGCTGCCCGGCCAGACCGCCAACGGTAAAGATCATCGGCATCTGAGAACCCAGAACAGCCGAGGCCATGACCAGGACGGTCACATTGCGCTTGGCTTGACGATCATCGGGGATTTGGGTCGCATCTGTCATGGCGAAAGGGGTAAGGGGAGTTGACCTATATAACAAGTACTGAATGTGTGTATCAATACAAAGTAACTGAGCATACCGCCCTGAATGAGACCAAGAGCTGACTTGGGTTTTCTGTCTCAACCCCTTATCAAACTTGCATGAAACGCGTTTTGATCATTGGTGGCTCGGTTGAGGCCTGGCATCTGGCTTGCAGCCTGGATCACGCGACTGTGTGGTTGCCTGAACCGGAACGCGTTGCGCGTGACTGGCCTTGTCCTGTTGCGCAAGGGGCGTTGCCCGCCTTGCATCAGTTCGATGTCATGGTCATTGCCTGCCACCCCTGTGATGGAAACACGGCCGGGATGTGTTGGCGGGCTGCTAAGGCTATCGACCTGCCTGTGGCTTTCCTGCGCCGTCCGGCTTGGCGAGCAGGGGCGCGGGACCGCTGGGTTCTGCTGCGGTCTGAACGTTCTGCTGCAGCGGTCATTCCCACTGGCGCGAGGGTTTTGACAACGCTCGGCCGTCAGGGGCTGGGCGAGCTCAAAAGCCTCAAGGCGCATGTTTTGGCGCGGCGATTGGGTGCCCCGGGCGGGGCGTTTCCGCTTAGGCATGGTCGTTTCCTGCCTGCCAAAGGCCCTTTCGCAATTGCGCAAGAGGAGCGTTTCTTGCGCAAGGAACGGGTTGACTGGCTGCTGCTGCGCAACGCAGGGGGGCCGGGGGGCTGGCCCAAACTTGCCGCAGCTCGGCAACTGGGTCTCAGCGTCGCCATGGTGGCGAGACCCGCCTGGCCGGGCGGGGTGAGCTGCGCAAGTGTTGCAGAGGCAAAGACATGGATAGATCGGAAATAGGGCGCATCATCACGTCGGATGCTTGTGTGGCAGAAGGGGCCGCTTGGCTTTCGCAGCATGATGCGCGGTTTGCGACGGCGCTGGAGGCCACTGGCCCCTTGCCTTTGCGCCTGCGTGATGACGGGTTTGCGCAACTGCTTAGCGCCATTGTCAGCCAGCAAGTTAGTGTCGCCTCGGCCCGCGCTATTTGGGCGCGCCTTGAAACAGCGGGCATGATCACGCCTGAGGCTGTCGCCAGTCAAAACGAAGAGCAACTGCGCGGGCTAGGCCTGTCGCGGCAAAAGGCCAGCTATGCTTTGGCTCTGGCAGAAGCCGGGATCGACTTTGAAGCGCTGCGTGACATGCCTGATGCGGACATCGTCAAAACCCTTGTCGCCGTCAAAGGCATCGGTGTCTGGACCGCCGAAATCTACTGCATGTTCTCCCTAGGGCGCGCCGATGTTTTCGCCCCCGGTGATCTTGCTTTGCAAGAGGCTGCGCGCATCCTCTTTGATCTGTCCGAGCGTCCCAAGGAACGCGCCCTGCGTCAGATGGCCGAGGCCTGGAGCCCGTGGAGAGCGGTTGCGGCGCGGCTGCTCTTTGCCTACTACCATGTGGCAAAGGACAGAGAGGGCATTTCATGACACGCGTTTTGCAAGCAGGCCGCAAGGCTCCGTTTTCTGGTGACACTCGCTCTTGTGTGGTGTTCCTGCATGGCTACGGGGCCAATGGCGCTGATTTGCTGGGTCTGGCCGATCCTTTGGGAGAACATCTGCCCGATACGCTGTTTGTGGCTCCTGATGCACCCGAAGCCTGCGCCGGTGCGCCCTTTGGCTTTCAGTGGTTCCCGATCCCCTGGATCGACGGCTCTTCCGAAGAGGAAAGCATGGAGGGCATGGGGCGTGCTGTCGAAGACTTGAACGCCTTTCTTGATGCCCTCATGGTCGACGAAGACCTGCTACCCGAACAGGTTGCAATCTTTGGCTTTAGCCAAGGCACCATGATGGCTCTGCATGTAATGCCCCGTCGCGAAGACCCGGTTGCTGGCGTCGTTGCCTTTTCGGGTCGTCTGCTGCAACCGGAATTGCTGGTCGATGAGGTGCAAAACACACTGCCCGTTCTGCTGGTGCATGGCGATCAGGACGATGTCGTGCCGGTGCAATCCTTGCCCGAAGCCGCCGAAGGGTTGCAAGCCGCTGGCTTCAAAGAGGTGTTCGCGCATATCCAGAAAGGCACCGCTCACGGAATCGCCCCGGATGGGCTGTCAGTCGCACTGGCCTTTCTGCGGGATAAATGCGGGTTCTGATCGCGTATCAAAAATTTGATCTTCTCAAAGGTTTGATTTCTGCATAGCTTTTCAGAGAATTTCTGAGAGGCCTTATGCGACGTATTTTTTTGACAACCGCCATCACGCTTTTTCCAGCAATCTCGGCAGGGCAAGAGCTAATGCTGTTTGACGCATCCACTTTTGGGGATGTCGTCCTTAGACAAAACCAGTCGGCGATGGTCGGGGTCGAGCTTGAGGCGCAGATCGGCTCTTACAATAATGAATTTATCGCCAATTACGGAACGCAATCCGTTTTTGCCCGGGCGGGGCGTTCCGTTGGTCGTCTGGATATTCTAACCGATAAAGGGCACGCGCCGTGCACCGCTTTCTTGTTGAATGACAATAGGTTGATGACCAATCATCATTGTGTGCCAGGAATTCTGGAGAATGATCGTCTTGGGGCAAGCGCCATTATCTCGGTACAATTCAAAGCGGGTTATGTGCGGGACGGAATTGAAGAAGGGGTGAAAACCTTTCACGTCAACCCGCAGCCCTTGGAGAGCTCCAAAGATCTTGACTATTCAGTTTTGAAGTTGATTGGCGACGCAAATTCAGAATTCGGAGCGTTGGAATTGTCGGCCGCGGAACCCATAAGCCTGGCTCCTTTGTGGATCATCGGCCACCCAATGGGAGAGGCGCAGCGCATCAGCCGGGAAAAATGCCAGGCTGACGATCCGGCTTTGGCCTCGGGCCGAGTGCGTCATACATGCGATACCTTGCCGGGCAATTCCGGCTCTCCGGTTTTGGATGCCGATAGCAAACAGGTTGTTGCTCTGCACCATGCAGGATCTCGCGCAGGGGCTGTAAATTTTGCCATACCCATGCGCGACATCCTGAGCCAAAGCCAAATCCTAAGAGCCGTGGCGAAACCCTCTCAACGAGATGATGTCGACGTGGCGAAACTCCAGGCACAGTTGCAAGCCCTGCAGGCCGAACGCGAGGATGCCGAGGCTGCTATCGAAGCGCAGCGTGTTGCGGCATTGGCTGAGCAGCAGGCCTTATTGAATGAGTTGCGGGATCTTAAAGCAAAACGCGATGACGGAGACAATTCGGCCAAGTTGGAGCAAGAGCTGGCGGCATTGCGCGCAGAACGTGAGCGCCTCAAGCAAGAAGCAGAGCAACGAGTGCAAGAAGCGTTGAAACTCGCCGGCGGTGTAAGTGTTGAGGAAGAAAGCCAAGAAATTCTCGACGCAATGTTGGCTTGTTACAACGAAGCAGCCCCATCGGACTATATTGATGATATTCGCCCTGGACTGCGCTTCAGTGGCAAGACCTTCTCCGAAGTTAACAGTGCCAAGGCGAAAGCAGCCTGCGAAAAGGCATTGAGCCTTGTTCCCGATGATCCCACAGCGATCACCCTTCTGGGGCGCGCTTATGATGCGGAGGAAAACTATACCAAGGCGATAGAACTCTACCAACGAGGCGCTGATCTTGGGAACACGACGGCCATGAATAACTTGGGGGCCAAGTTTGAACAAGGTTCTGGCGTCTCAAGGTCCTACGAAAAAGCGTTCGAACTATATCAGCAGGCAGCGAGCCAGGGACATGTCTTTGCGACCATCAATTTGGGGGTGCTGTATCAACACGGCAAAGGTGTGCCACAATCGGATGAAAAAGCAGTCGAATACTACCAAATTGCAGCTGATCAAAACTCGGCCCGCGCGCAAGCTAATTTGGGATGGATGTACGAAAAAGGGCGCGGTGTTCGCCGCTCAGACGAATTGGCCGCAGAGCTATATCTAAAAGCCGCTGCGCAGGGTTATCCAAGGGGGCAGAATAACCTTGGTTGGATGTATGAAACGGGCCGCGGTGTTCCGCAATCTGTAACTGAGGCGGTGAAGTGGTATCACAAGGCCGCCGAGCAAGGTAACGTTCAAGCTCAGCTCAACCTGGGCCACCGCTACCGCGACGGGTTTAATGGGACGCAGTCCCATGAGACCTCTGTGATGTGGTTTCGAAAAGCTGCGGATCAAGGAAGCGCACGCGCGAAAGGCAGCCTGGGATACGCCTATGAAAAAGGACTGGGCGTCGACCAATCCTATGAAAGGGCCGTTAGCCTGTATCGCGCTTCTGCAAAGGCTGGCACGGCTTTTGCACAACATAACCTTGCGGTCATGTACAGAAATGGAACTGGTGTCACCCAATCAAATAAGGAGGCGTTGAATTGGTACCGTGCGGCGGCCCATCAAGGATATGCCAAATCTCAATATTCTATTGGAATTATGTATGCAAATGGGCGCGGCACCCGCCAGTCCAAAAAGGTAGCAGCGGATTGGTATGAAAAGGCCGCAGAACAAGGATATGCGCCTGCGCAAAACTCACTTGGTGTACTCTACGAGCGAGGGGAAGGCGTAAATCAATCTGACCTTACAGCGGTGAGGTGGTACCGTCAGGCGGCAAACCAAGGGCATGCAAGGGCGCAAAACAATCTTGGTTTCTTCTATGAAAATGGCCGTGCTGTTCAAAAATCCCCCAAAAAAGCGGTAGAGTTGTACATCTTGGCGTTGAAGGGCGGGCGCAAGTGGCTGGTGACGAACCGAGACCGGTCTGACTGGGATCCTGATACGGCGCGCGCAATGCAGCGTGAGCTCAAGAAATTGGGTTATTATTCGGGTCCAATTGACGGAAAAATTGGCAATGGAACAGTTTCCGCAATGAGAAAGCTGCTGCCCGGGTAAAGGTCTGTTTTGGAGGTATGGTTTAACCGCCCCAAAGTGGCAATCCTGATGCCCGGGGCGATTCAAATCGCCTGTCACACACCCGTAACAGAATCGTCTTATCCACAGGGACAATACTGTATCTAGCGGGGGTTGCCTTAGTCTAAACGCGAGATATAGTGTTACAGAGGTTGGGGCGGTCCCCGCCCCGGTCGCTTGGCGTAAAGCAGACAGGGCGAGGGAAGAGTCCCCAATGGATGGTGATTTCAGGACAGAATTTGTACGCGAGCCGGGTGCGCTCAAACAACATCCTGCATTGGTGTTGAATGCGGATTATCGTCCGCTTTCCTACTACCCGCTCAGCCTTTGGCCCTGGCAGGATGCGGTCAAAGCGGCCTTTCTCGACCGGGTCGATATTGTCGCTGAATATGACGAGGTGGTGCGCAGCCCCAGTATGACGCTGCGAATACCCAGTGTGGTTGTCCTCAAAGATTATGTAAAACCGAGAAAGCGCGTGGCCTTCACGCGCTTTAATCTTTTTTTGAGGGATGAGTTTCGCTGTCAGTATTGCGGGGCCAAGGGGGATTTGACCTTTGACCATGTTGTGCCGCGCGCAGCGGGCGGGATCACCAGTTGGGAAAATGTGGTGGCGGCCTGTTCGCCGTGCAACCTCAAAAAAGGATCGCGCAGTCTGCGCCAAACCGGAATGTCGCTGTTCAAACCCCCGCGCCAACCCTCGGCGCAAGAGCTTTTGAACATGGGGCGGCGTTTCCCGCCAAACCATCTGCATGACAGCTGGGTGGATTACCTGTATTGGGACGCAGAATTGGACGCCTAGGGGCAAGATCAGGTAAATCCTACGGACGCATGGAGCGCTGCAAAGCAGCGGCGTTGACCGCTTGAAATTGACCCCGCCAGTTCCTGCGCGTTCAAAGCCCCTGCTTTATTGCCCTTCCTGCGCCAGTGGTGTCAAATCAATGCATCCTGCCCCTAAGGTCTTTGCTATCGGCTTGCAGAAGGGGCGCGGGCGCGGATAAGTTGCCGCCATGGCTGATATCCCGCTCTCCACCAAAATCGCACAGACCCTTGCCGAAGAAATCATCCGCTCGGATTTTCAGCCCGGTGACCGTTTGGCGCAGGATCACATTGCGAAACGGTTTGAGTGTTCCCATGTGCCAGTGCGCGAGGCCCTGGGGCAATTGGTGACCATGGAACTGGCCGAGGCGGTCCCGCGTCGTGGCGTGCGGGTGGTCAAGCTGAGCTCTGACGATATTCGCGACATTCGCGATATGCGCCTGGCTCTGGAACCTTTTGCTGTGTCTCTGGCCGCGTCCAGGGTGACACCGGCGCAGTTGTCCGAGATTGACGATCTGCGCCTGAGCTGCGATCGCGCGCAGGATGCGGTGTCATGGGAGCGTGCCAATCGTGACTTTCACCTAGCGATTCTGCGCCCCTGCGGCCGCAAACGTCTGTTGAAGACGGCAGAAAATCTACAAAATCTCTCAGCCTGGCATTTTCATGTCAAATGGAGTCAAGGCTGGCGTCGCAAAAGTGATCCAGACCATCTTGCCATAACCTTGGCAATGAAAAAGGGTGACGGACCAACGGCTTCTGCGGTTTTAAAGCGGCATTTGTCGCGCGGGTGAGCCGCCTCAAATCATAGAGAAATCTGAACTGGTTGCAGCATCCAAGGGGGCTGACCCCGTGTTGCTGCAAAATTCTTCTTGCGGGTCACTTTTTTATATCGATAAAAAGGGTGAATCTTAACCTTGTTGCAAAAAATATCGATAAAAGGAAAATCCAATGCAGATCGCACTCACACGCAACGGATTGCTGACCCGTGTCTTGCTGGTTGTCTTTGCCACAGCCTTGCTGACCCTGTCGGCCAAAATCAAAGTCCCGTTTTACCCGGTGCCCATGACGATGCAGGTGGCTGTTGTCCTGCTGCTTGGCGCGGCGGGTGGTGCACGCTTTGCCTTCCAATCTTTTGGCGCGTATCTGCTGGCAGGTGCCGCCGGCCTGCCTGTCTTTGCTGGCACTCCGGAAAAAGGCATTGGCTTGGCTTATATGACTGGTCCGACCGGGGGCTATCTGCTCGGCTTCCTTGTGGCGGCCGTTTTGGTTGGATGGGCTGCGGATCAATTTGGGCGCAAGGGCATGGTGCTGTCACTGCCTGTCGCGCTGGTGGCCATCTACGCGCTTGGCGCGGCTTGGCTGGCGCAGTTTGTTCCTGCTGACAAAGTCATGGCCTACGGTGTCTCCCCCTTTGTTCTGGGGGATCTGTTCAAGCTTTGCCTTGCCGGCGTTCTGGCCTGGTTTGCACCTGCCAAACTGACCAGCCTCATCCGAGGCAAAACGGATGTTTGATCTGAACAACTCCTCCGTGGCCGAGACTGCGGATCAGGCAGAGGCGCTGTTAAAAGCGCCTCTGCTCGACCTTCTGCATCAGTCGGCAGACGTCCATCGCGCACATCACGACGTCACCGATATCCAAAAGGCGAGCCTACTATCGGTGAAAACCGGGGGCTGCCCTGAGGATTGCGCCTATTGCCCGCAATCAGCGCATCACAAAGAGGTTGGGCTGCAAAAAGAGCATTTCATGAACCCTGACGCGGTGATCCAGATGGCGCAACGGGCCAAATCCGCCGGGGCCGAGCGTTTCTGCATGGGGGCCGCCTGGCGCAAGGTGCGCGATGGGGCCGAATTCGACGCAGTGTTGGAAATGGTGCGCGGTGTGCGCGGGTTGGATATGGAGGCCTGTGTCACCCTTGGCATGTTGCAGCGTCATCAGGCCGAGGCTTTGGCCGAGGCGGGGCTGACCGCCTATAACCACAACCTCGATACCGGGCCGGAGTTCTACGGCGAGATCATTGGCACCCGCACCTATCGCGACCGGTTGGAGACGCTGGAGCATGTGCGTGTTGCGGGTATGTCCATCTGTTGCGGCGGCATTATCGGCATGGGGGAAAGCTTGCGAGACCGGGCGGATATGCTGGCGGTCCTCGCCAATTTCACCCCGCCACCGGAAAGCGTGCCGATTAATGCTTTGATTCCGGTTAAAGGCACGCCTTTGGGGCATTTGCCGCGGGTGCGTGCGCCGGAGATCATTCGCATGGTGGCGACGGCCCGTATCCTGATGCCAAAGGCCCGTGTGCGTCTGTCTGCAGGGCGGGATGGGTTTTCGATCTCGGATCAGATCCTGTGCTTCATGGCCGGGGCCAATTCGATCTTTTACGGCGATGAATTGCTCACCGCGCCTAACAGCTCGCTTTCTTTGGACAAAGAGCTGTTCGAAACCTTGGCGGCGATAGAATAGACCGCTTGTCGGCCCCCGGGGTTTGCTCTCGGGGGCACCGCATGGGGCAGGGGCAAGATTAAGCTCGGCGGTACACCCTAGTTTGTCTGCAACCGCGCGTCTAGGCACCCAAAAATTTTGCAAAATTTTTGCAGCGTCGAGGCTCAACCGGGGAGCTTGAGCTCTGACGCTTCGGCCCGGCTCAACTGTTCGCCTTGCTTGCGTCTCAACAAGACCTCCCGGGCTTTGGCATATTGTTCGTCCTGCCAGAAAATCAGGCATCCATTGCAACCCTTGCCACAACATCCATCAACGCCAACACGGTTGGTCTTGAACCGACGTGCATTGTCGTCTTTGCCGATCTCTTCGATCAGGGCGTCGCGGCGTTTTTCATAAGCCTTGTCATTGCGCTGCCCTTTGAGTTCCAGCCCCTGAGTCAGCTTGTCAAAGCGCACCCTGGCCCAATGTTCCTCGGTCAAGGCGCGTTCCTTGCGCAGCACGGTAAAGGTCGGGAAGCGGGCGCGCAGCTCGTCCAGATCTTCGTGATCGAACAGGGCAAATGGGATGCGGATTTTGGTTTTCGTTGATCCATGCACGGTGTCGAGCATTTTGCCATTCTCGGCATTTTCAAACTCATACATGCGCAGCAACACAGTGTCTCGCGCGATGGGGGAGACAAATTCCAGCACTTCGCCAGCCGTTAGCTTGTTTTTGACCTCAACAAGGAAAGCATCCTCCGTGACCTCAGTCACGACCCCGGCATATTCCCACTGGGCAATGGCGGCGGTGTGTTCATAGTCATGGGAATAATTGGTCAACCGCCCCTCGTGAAAGGCCAGCGTATAGCCGCGGTTCCCGACTGATTCCAGCTCGCGCATATAGGGTTTTGGGTCCCAGTTTTCCGGGTCAGCATAGTAGTCGTCAATCGCCATGCGATAGGCGCGCGCCACGATGGCGGCGTAATATTCCGACTTGCCGCGCCCCTCGACCTTGAGGCTGTCAACGCCGATTTTCAGGTATTCATCCAGTTTCGGCATGATGCAGAGATCGCGTGAATTCAGGATATAGCTGCCGCGATCATCCTCTTCGATCGGCATCAGCTCACCGGGGCGGCAGCCTTCTTCGAGCAGGAATTCAAACAGGTCAGCGTTTTCTTCGGTGATGCGGATCTCTTCACGGGTACCATCCTTGAGACGCAGCTTCAGCCCATAGTTCCAACGGCAGGAATTGGCGCAATTGCCCTGATTTGCGCCGCGCTCGGCCATAAAGTTGGACAGAAGGCAGCGACCGGAATAGGTCATGCACATTGCCCCGTGGACAAAGGCTTCGAGTTTGATATCAGGACACTTTTCGCGGATTTCGACCAGTTCCGGATAAGAAACTTCGCGCGCCAGAACAACCAGTTCTGCGCCTTGTGCTATCCAGAAATCTACCGAGAGCCAGGAACAGATATTGGCCTGGGTAGAGATATGCAGCGGCAGTTCCGGCGCGCGTTGGCGCACATATTGGAACACGCCTGGATCAGCGATGATCAACCCGTCGGGCTGCACCTTGCGCACCGTGTCAATATATTCGTCGAGTTTGGGGATGTCTTTGTTATGGCTGAACAGGTTCAGCGTCAGATAGGCGCGCCGCCCGTGATCATGGCAAAACTGAACGCCTTCGATGACCTCTTCGAGGCTGAATTCCGACTTTGTGCGCAGCGACATATCTGGCGTCCCCAGATAGACCGCATCCGCACCATAAAGGATGGCCATCTTGAGTTTGCGCAGATTGCCCGCAGGCATCAGAAGTTCGGAACGATGAGTGGTCAGATCAAAGGACATGGCGATACCAAAGCTTGGGAAGCTGGCTGTTTAGGGGAATTCAGCGCGTTTGTGAATGCGGCGATCTGATCTCGTGTTTCGGGGGTGAGGGGCGCTGCCCCGTCTCGAGCAGGCTCGAGACTCCCCGGGATATTTTTGGCCCAGAGAAACACGAAAAAAGTGGCGATGTGGCGGATTTCTTGCTTACCTTGGGGCAACCGGCCTGAGGGGGACGCCATGGCAAAACCGATCACATCCATCACAATTGTCGGCGGGGGAACGGCTGGTTGGTTGGCCGCCACGTTTTTGCGAACCAAATTGGCACGCAAGATCAAGGTCACACTGGTCGAAAGCCCCAACGTTCCAACCGTCGGTGTGGGCGAGGCCACGGTGCCCAATATGCCCGCCACTTTGCGTGAGATGGGGCTGGATGATCAGGAATTCTTTCGCCGATGTAACGCGTCGATCAAGATGGGTGTCATGTTTCGCAATTGGAACGTGGATCACAAGGGCGACTTTATCAGCTACATGAACCCTTTCATTACGCCGCCGATGATTGACGGGATGGAGGCCGGGTATTTCTACCATGCTTATGGCGCGGGCAAGCGGGATTTCATCCAGAGTTTTTGCCCATTGATCGACCTGTTGGAGGCCTGGAAATGCCCGCTATCGCTTGGCGGGAAAGAGGACCCGATGCCGAAGGTCGGCTATGCCTATCACCTGGATGCGGTCAAATTTGCAGGCATGTTGGCCGAGGTTGGTCGCGAGCGCGGCGTGACGCATATTCTGGATGATGTCGACGATATCGAATTGGATGAGCGTGGCCATGTCGCTGCTCTACAACTGCGCGAACGTGGGCGGCATGACGTGGAATTCGTGATTGATTGCACCGGGTTTCAGGGGTTCCTGCTGCAAAAGGCCTTGGGTGAACCGTTTGAAAGCTATGCGGACTACCTGGGCAATGACCGTGCCATGGCGCTTCAGATCCCGCATCAAGATCCGTCAAAAATTCCGGCAGCGACCAGTTCCACGGCACTTGGGGCAGGGTGGTCTTGGTCGGTGCCTTTGTTCAACCGCGTTGGGACCGGCTATGTGTTTTCCTCGACGCATCGCACGGATGATCAGGCCCGCGATGAGTTCATGGCACATCTTGGAGACAAAGCCCCTGAAGGGGCTGAACCGCGGGTTATTCCGATGCGGGTGGGGCGCACGCGGCGTGCCTGGGTCAAGAATTGTGTGGCTCTGGGCCTGTCGGGCGGTTTTATCGAGCCTCTGGAAAGCACGGCCATTCACATGATTGATATGGGGCTGCGTTGGTTGCTGATGTATTTCCCCAGCCAGGATTTCGATGAGGCGACCCAGAACCGTTACAATCAGATCGTGGACAGCATGTATAATGAGGTGCGCGATTTCATCTGTCTGCATTACCAGTTGGGCAATCGCACGGATGATCCATATTGGATCGATGCGCGCACGCAGTTGAAAATACCAGACCGTCTGGCTGAGAATCTGGAATTGTGGAAGCACCGCCTGCCGGGGCCCTTGGATCTGCCGACCAGTTTCCTATTCACGCATACGACCTTTCAGGCCGTTCTTTTGGGCAAACGGGTATACGAGATGGGTTATGGCGACGGAGCCTTTAGCCGGCCCTATGCGATGAATGAGAAAAGCTGGAGAGAGTTCCTGCGCAAATCTGCGGCCCATACCCGCGCGACGGTGGCCTATAAGGGGGCTCACCGAACGATCCTACTGGCGCTGCGCGGTGAGCTGGGGCCAAAGGCAACGGTTACCAAGAAGTTGGGTCAGGTCGAAGAAGATCTGTCTTTGGAGCCGGGGCTATTTTAGGCGCGTGATCTGCTTATTCGGGGTGTCTCATCCGGGCGTCGCCATGCCGCCCGCAAGACGGGCAGCGGATGATGCGGCTGACGACATCTGACCCGCTGACGCGTGCATCAATGCAGGTAAGCTCTGTTGTCGGACAATAGGGGCAGAAAACAGGGCTCTCCGGGGATGCGACCTTGGCGATGCAGGCTTGTGTCCATTCTGATTGTGAAGCCATGAAATGATCCCATCGGTTTTCTTGGAATCTGTCTTAGTTGGGAGCAAATTCCACGAGCGTATGATTTAGGCCTTGCAGTTGTGTTTCGATAATTTTCACGATGCGGGTCCAATCTCCGCCAGCCAGTCCGGCCCCGATCATGGGATATCCGATGCGCTGCTTGGAAAACCGCTGGGCGATCTCAGCAAAGCAGCGCTCCAATGCCGCATAATCGACCTTGGGTCCGCGCCCCTTGTAGGAGAACTGCGTATAGGCATTGACGATGATCAGCTGCCTGCCATTGCGGCTGACCTCAGCGACAGAAAGACTGCCAAGCTTGTCGCGGCTGCCATAATCGGTGTCTTTGTCGGCGGCCAAAGCTTCGGGAAAACTGTCGCGGATCGGGCGCGCGATCCCGGCCCCCATAGTGTGAAAGCAATTGCAGCCATGCACGATTACATCAAATTCACCCTGTAAGGCTAGGGCGATAAGATCGCCTTTTACGGTTCTCATTAATCATACTCCCTAAAACACAACGGGCACCTCGATTGCTCGGGTGCCCGCAGTTTTCTTACTGAAGATACGGTTAGCCTTCCGCTTTTGCCGCCGGTGCTGGGGCAGGGGCCGGTGCTGCCGCAGGGGCGGCTGCGCGGGCCTTGCCGCCGTTGAGGGGGTCGTCCTGGCGCTGAACCGAACCCTCGAAATGGGCACCGGATTCGATGGCGATGGTCTTGTGGATGATGTCACCCTCGACGCGTGCCGTCGCAGTAAGACGAACCTTGAGACCACGAACGCGGCCCACGATGCGGCCATTGATCACCACGTCATCTGCGATGACTTCACCCTTGATGGTTGCGCTTTCGCCAATGGTCAGCAGGTGGGCGCGGATGTCGCCTTCGACAGTGCCTTCGACCTGGATGTCACCGGTTGTCTTGATGTTACCGGTGATGTGCAGGTCCTGGCTCAGGATCGAGGCAGGGGGCTTGGCCTTGGGCGCGGCAGGCTTGAAATCGCCAGCCGGAGCGCGCGGGGCTTCTGCTGCTGCGGGCTTGGCCGCGGCGGGTGCATCTTCGGGTTTTTGGCCCGGTTCATTGATTTTGCTTTTAGAAAACATCGTTCGCAGCCTTGATAAAGATCATCGGATTGACGGGTTTGCCGCCGACTCGGGTTTCATAGTGCAAATGGGTCCCTGTCGACCGTCCAGTGTTCCCCATATCACCGATCCGCTGCCCGCGCGAGACCCTTTGGCCGACCTTCACGCGAATTTTCGACAGATGTGCATAGCGGGTTTCGATGCCGAACTCATGCTGAACCTTGATCAGACGGCCATAGCCGGAGGACCAACCTGCATGAATGACAACACCATCGGCGGTTGAATAGATCGGGGTGCCATGCGGCGCGGCAAAATCGGTGCCCGCATGCAACCGACCCCAGCGATAGCCAAAGCCCGAGGTGAAGCGGAACTTATCCTTGAGCGGGCTGGCAAAGGGCGCTTTTTCAGCGGCAATGCGGTAGAGGTTCAGACGGTCCATCTGACCCAGAATGGTATTGGCGCGCTCGGTATCCAGCGTTGGCGCGGCCCCACGGGTGGTAAAGCTGATCGGGGTCAGCGGGCCACCCTGACCGCTATAACCTTTGCGCACCTGGCGCAGGATGGTGTCCGGGTTCATGCCAGCCGCCTTGAACATTTTGTCCAGCGGTTTCACCGAAACGGTCATGGCTTCTTCGAGTTGGCGGAAGATGCGGTCGTTCTTGTCTTCCATCGCCTCGATTTCGGCCTGCATTTCTGCGGCGCGGATCAGGGCGCTTTGCGCATCGGCAACAACCTGGTCGCGTTCGGCGGCAGTCTTCGCCAGCGCGTCGGCCAGAATATTCATCGTGCTGTCAGCCCCGCCCGAGGCCGCAACGGCAACATCGCCGCCTTCGATCTGCGCCTCAAGCGCGGCGAGGCGGTCATTGACCAACTCGCGCTCTTTCATCGTGTTGCGCAGGGTTTCCTGGATCACGTCGATCCCGGTTTCCAGCTCGCGACGGCGGGTTTCGCTGTCCAGCAGTTCTGACTGCATCAGCGAGATTTGCCTGAGCGCGGAGTTGAAGCGATCCTGAGCGGCCACAGCCTCGGCGGCGCGGGTGTCGCGCTCGGAGGACAGGGCGTTGAGGCGCTGCTGATACGTGATCTGTTCGCGCTTGGCCTGTTCGCGGAAATTGCCTGACCCGATGGAATCCATCAGCAGGATCGCGGTCGCGACAATCGTCCAAGCGACAACCGCCGTTGCGCCAAAGAAGGCGACGGCCTGCGTTTCCGATTTCAGCCTGATAAAGCGTGTGTCATTGTCAGAGCGCAGGAATAACCGGCGTTCTGGAAAGAAGCGCTCTAGAAGCGCATGTGTCTTGATTGCCAGACGTGTTCTCACCCGACTGTCCTTTGTCACCCGTCCCAAATGTCGGCCTGCGGCTGTCCCCCTCCGCGTCCAACAGGAAATGGCTTAGCCGGGCCTTCACAATAGCGCAAGAATTTTAGGCGGGTGATTCGGTCTCATGGGCGAGCTGTGGCCGAAATGGCAAAAAACCGCCGATTCAACGGGTTCTTGGCGGGTGTTGATCTGCGAGCGGCCAGTAAAAATCCGGTGGCAATCCGGCTTCCGCGCGCTTTTCCTCGTTAAAGGGCGGTTTCAAGGCACCGTGAAAATATTTTCTCACAAGTGTGTGAAACTGCTCTTTCGGGTCCAGGTTGTGCCGCCCACAGAGGAAATGGAACCATTTGCTACCATAGGCGACATGGCCAACCTCTTCGGCATAGATGGTTTCCAAGGATGCGACGGCGCGATCCGCCTTGGCCTTGCGAAACAGGTCAATCATGCCGGGAGTTACATCCAAACCGCGCGCCTCGAGAACCATGGGAACCACGGCCAGCCGCCCCATGAAATCGTCCACTGTGTCCTCAGCTGCGCGCCACATGCCAGCATGGGCGGGCAGGGCCCCATAGAAACTGTCCAACTCCTTAAGACAGTCACATATCAAATTGAAATGCTTGGATTCTTCGTCGGCGGATTTGACCCAATCGTCATAAAACCCCAGTGGCATTTCGATATGAGCAAAACGCGGGATGATGTCCCAGTGCAAATCGACCGCGTTCAACTCGATATGTGCAACAGCGTGCAGCAGGGCGATGCGCCCCTGCGGGCTGCCGGGTTTGCGCTTGGGCACGTCGCGCGGGTCAAGCAATTCCGGTTTGGCAGGTCGCGAGGGGCGCAGGGGCGCGTCCGCCCGTCCAATGCTCAACGGTGTGCCAGCCTCGCGCGCGGCGAACCATTGCGCGGCATAGTCACGGGATTTCTTGGTTTTTTCGAAACCATCGGCGGTGGTCAATACATCCACCGCCATCTCGGAAAGGGTCATCTCAGCCATAATGGGCGGTCTGACACGATGTGATGGGCTTGCCAAGAGGCGGCAAGCCCAAATGGGTCAAAGCGCGCGAACCGCGTCGAGCACCTCTTGCGCGTGATCTTTGACTTTGACCTTGCGCCAGGCCTTAACGATCTGACCGTCGCCATCGATCAGAAAGGTCGCGCGTTCGATGCCCATAAAGGTTTTGCCATACATCTTCTTTTCCACCCAAACGCCGAAATCTTCGCAGAGCGTGCCGTCTTCATCGGACAAAAGCGGCACGGCTAGCGCTTTTTTGCTGATGAACTTTTCGTGGCTGGCCATGCTGTCTTTGGAGACGCCGAATACCGCACAGTTCAGGCTCTGGAACTCGCCGTAAAGCGCTGTGAAGTCTAGGTTTTCCGTTGTGCAGCCCGGTGTGTTGTCACGCGGATAAAAGAACAGAACCGCCGGGTTACCTGCCAGATCAGACAGCGAAACCGTCTCGCCGGAGCTGGAGGGGAGTGAGAATTCTGGGGCGGCGGTCAAACTTGTGTCAGACATGGGTGTCTCCTGCGCGGGAATGGTTTAGACTGGTTTCTAACGTCAACTCGACAACAAGAATAGATCGCCGAGGCCGAGCAGCAAGTGAGCGCGCGCGAAACAGACACATCTAAAGAAAAGCCCAAGCGCAGCCGCCGCCGCACTGGCGGTTTGATTGCTTTGGGCAGTCTGGTTTTTGTTCTGGTATTGGCCGGGATTGGGGCGGCGCTGATGGTTGGGCGACCGGTCGATGCGCCCCCTTGGCTACGTGATAAGATCGAAGAGCGGATTGCGCAAACCGTGCCTGGCATTGATGTCCATTTTGGTCGGATGAGCCTGTTGGTGCAGCGCAGTGGCCTGGCCCGGATCATCCTTTGGGATGTGAATATCCAGAACAAGAGGGGCGAACAGATCGCTGCCTTGTCCGATATTGAGGCTGGCCTGTCGCCGACGGCCCTATTGCGCGGGCAATTGGTGATGAAAGAGGCGCAGGTCTCGGGTGCCTTTGTGACATTGCAGCGTGATGAGCACGGGCGATTGGGACTGGCTTTGGGCGATGCCTTTGCCGAGGGCACGGACATGCCCGATGTCACTGAAATTCTGGCACAAGTGGATCAGGCGATGCTTGATCCCCGCCTGTCCGAGCTAAAGCTGTTCGAGGCGGATGCCCTGACTCTGCGCTATGAAGATCTGCGCGCCCGCCAAGGGTGGACTGCGGATGGCGGCCGTCTGCGGTTGGAAAACAAGGACGGCGAATTGCAGCTATCCGGCGATGTTGCCTTGCTGGGCGGCGGCGACGGGGTTGCGACCCTGTCCATCAATGCGCAAAGCCCGATTGGCAAGCCTGAACTGGATTTCGGCTTTGCCTTTCGTGATCTCGGCTCGCGCGATATTGCCACCCAAAGCCCGGCCTTGGCCTGGCTCAAGGAGTTGGACGCGCCGATCTCTGGCTCTTTGCGCTCGCGGATGCGGTCCGATGCCACTTTGGGGCCCTTGAATGCGACGCTCAAGATTGGGGCAGGGGTCTTGCAGCCCAACCTTGCCACCCGCGCCATTCCGTTCGACGGGGCCAAGACCTATTTCTCCTACGACCCGCAAAACGCGCTTTTGCAATTTGACGAGATCTCGATTTCCTCGGATCTGGGACAGATTTCAGCAGAGGGCAAAGCGCAACTGCAAGGCATCGAAACCGGCTGGCCCGAGGGGTTGTTTGGCCAGGTGCGACTGTCTGATATCAGACTGGCCAAGGGCACGTTGTTTGATCGCGCCTTGGATGTCAGTGGGGCTGATCTGGCCTTTCAGCTGAAACTGGATCCGTTTCAATTTACGCTGGGCGAATTGTCGGTCACCGATCCCGATTTTCCGATCATGGCCAAGGGCGATGTCTTTGCCCGCTCAAACGGCTGGGCCCTGTCACTAGACGCAACGGCCGAACATACGACGCCCGAGCAGGTCATGTCATTCTGGCCCGAGGATTTTCGCGTGAAGTCACGCAAATGGGTGAGCGAGAATGTGAAATCAGGCGTGCTGAAGGATGTGACCTTTGCCCTGCGCGCGGAGCCCGAGGAAAAGCCCCAGACCTTTGTCGATTTTCGTTTTGATGAGGGGGTGGTGACCTTTAACAATCGCTTGCCACCGATACAGGATGCGATCGGGCGGTTGAACATTTACCAGGGGCGTTTGGGGCTTACTCTGGAAAGTGGGGTTTTGTACCCGGAAAAGGGCGGGGCGATTGCGCTGGATGGTTCGGAATTTGTCATTCCCGATTTCAAACAAAGGCCCACGATGGGGTTGCTTGATCTCAAAGCGGCCTCATCGTTGACGGCTGGTTTGAGCTTTTTGGACAACGAGGTGTGGCGCGTTCTTGCCAAGGTCGGCAAAACGCCGGATCTGGCCACCGGGCGGGCCGAAGTGGCAGGCAAGGTTGAGATCCCGTTGGTCAAGGGCCTGAAACTGGCTGATGTTTTGCTTAGGCTTAAGGGCACGCTGCGCGATGTTGAAAGCGCGACATTGGTGCCCAATCGCACTCTCAACGCCAAATCCCTGGCCTTGGATCTAACCAACAAAAAAGTGTCAGTTTCTGGCGACGTCTTGCTGTCCGGGGTGGCTGCGCAAGGCCGGTGGGAACAATCGCTGACCGGGGGCAATGGTCGCGTGCTTGCCGATGTGTCGCTGTCGCCGAAATCGCTGGCGGCATTTGGTGTGGCCTTGCCAGATGGAATGATCCGAGGAAAAGGCACCGGAAAATTTGTGCTGGATCTGGTTAAAGATCAAACACCCAAGTTCACCTTGTCCAGCGATCTCAAGGGGATCGGTCTGGCCATTGCGCCACTGGGTTGGGCCTTGCGCGAAGGGTCCACCGGGGCGTTCACCGTCGCCGGGCAGTTGTCGCAACCGGTGAAACTAGATCGAATGACGTTGAACGCTGCCGGGCTGGAGGCGCAAGGAAATGTGGCCTTAAAGGCCGATGGCAGTTTCGACCGCCTGACCCTGGCGTCGCTCAAACTGGGGTCCTGGCTGGATGTGGCCGGATTCATTCGTGGGCGCGGCACTGGCAATGCGCCGGCTATTGAGGTCACCTCTGGGCGGGTCGACCTTAGACAGGCGCAATTCGGCACTGGCGGTGGATCGGGCAGTGGCGGGTCTGGCGGTGGCCCCTTATCGGTGACGTTGGAGCAATTGCAGGTCACAGACAGCATTCAAATGCTGAACTTCCGCGGCAATTTCGATCTGGCCAAGGGGATGGAGGGGCGGTTTGATGCCGCTCTGGGCAAGCGGGCCAATATCACCGGGCGTGTGGTGCCGCAGGGCAATCGAAGCGCGTTTCGCATCAGGGGCGAAGATGCGGGAGATATTCTGCGCGACACCGGCTATTTGAAAACGGTTCAGGACGGATCGTTCAAACTGGACCTTGCCCCGGTGAAAGGCACGACAGGCAGCTATGATGGCAAGTTGGAGATCGAGGGCGCGCGGGTGCGGCAGGCTCCGGCGATTGGGGCCTTGCTGGATGCGATCAGCATTGTGGGGCTTTTGGATCAGCTGAACGGGCCCGGCATCTTTTTCGCCAATATCGAGGCCAAGTTTCGCCTGACCCCAAGCCAAGTCATCCTGACCGAAGCCAGCGCTGTTGGCCCTTCGATGGGGATTTCCATGAATGGCTATTACGATTTGGCCCGAGGTCGCATGGATATGCAGGGTGTTCTGTCGCCGATTTACTTTGTGAATGGGATCGGGCGCCTGATTGCGCGCAAGGGCGAAGGGTTGATCGGGTTCAACTTTGATCTGACCGGATCGGTTGACAATCCGCGTGTGGCGGTTAATCCGCTGTCGGTCTTCACCCCCGGCATGTTCCGGGAAATCTTCCGACGCCCACCTCCCGAGGTGAGCCAATAGTCCGCAGGTATGTGTCCGATGCAGCTCAGCGATTTTGATTTTGATCTGCCCGAAACCTTGATCGCGACGCGCCCCGCACGCCCGCGCTCTTCGGCCAAGCTGTTGGTGGCAGAAGGGGACAAGATCCATGATCGGGTGGTGACCGATTTGCTGGACTGGCTGCGGCCCGGCGACCGTTTGGTCCTGAACGATACCCGGGTTATCCCGGCGCGCCTTAGCGGCACGCGGCACCGGGTCAGCGCGCAGGGCGAAACAGAGGCACGCATCGAAGTCACCCTGTTAGAGCCGCGCGCAGATGGTTGCTGGTCTGGTCTGGTCAAGCCTCTGAAAAAAATCAAAGAAGGCGAGGAGGTTGTCTTTTCACCTGAACTGTCGGCGGTACTGGAGGCCAAGGAGGATGGGCAAGGCGTTTTACGCTTCAACCTGACCGGCGAAGATTTCGACACCGCGTTGAACGCGGCCGGGGCCATGCCCTTGCCGCCTTATATCGCTGCCAAACGCGCGGCTGATGAACAGGATCACGAAGATTATCAGACAGTCTGGGCCAAAAACACCGGCGCGGTCGCCGCCCCGACCGCGTCACTGCACTTTGACGATGCATTGTTAAAGGCATTGCGCGAAAAGGGCGTCACATTTACCCATGTGACTTTGCATGTCGGCGCGGGAACGTTTTTGCCGGTCAAAGTGGACGACATCACCACCCATAAAATGCATGGCGAATGGGGGGAAGTCTCGGATCAGGCGGTGGCCGAGATCAAAGCTACGCAAGAGGCCGGCGGGCGGGTCATTCCCGTGGGAACCACCGCCTTGCGTTTGATTGAAACAGCGGCGCGCAGCGGCGACATCGCCCCGTTCAAAGGGGTGACGGACATTTTCATCTATCCGGGTTTCACCTTTCATGTGGCCGACGCGCTGATGACCAATTTCCACCTGCCAAAGTCTACCCTGATGATGCTGGTATCGGCCCTTATTGGCAAAGACCGCATCATGGACATCTATGCACACGCCATCGAAAACCAGTATCGGTTCTTCAGTTATGGCGATGCCTCTTTGCTGATCCCTGACCGCAGTCTTTGACGCAAAGCGCTTGCGATAGCGCAAAAATTTTCCCGGATGTCGTTTGCGAAATAGTCAGCGGGTCAAAAGCACTCTAGCGTCCTAGGTCTGATTGCGTTGGACGAGGGCATCATGCTGGACGTATTGAAAAATTCCTGGGCTTTGTTGCTGGGCATGTTGTTGCTGATGTTGGGCAACGGGTTGCAAGGGTCGCTCTTGGGTGTGCGTGGCCCCGAGGCCGGGTTTTCAACCCTGATGATGTCGATGGTGATGTCGGGCTACTTTGCCGGGTTCCTCTTTGCCAGCCGCGTGACGCCGGGCATGATCAAGCGCGTTGGCCATGTGCGGGTGTTTGCGGCGCTTGGCTCGCTGGTATCAGCCGTGCTGATCCTGTTTCCGGCTGTGGTGAACCCCTTTGCCTGGATGGCGGGGCGGGTGATTATCGGGTTCTGTTTTTGCGGCGTCTATGTGACGGCGGAAAGCTGGCTGAATGACAGTGCCAGCAATGAGACCCGTGGCCAGGCGCTGTCTGCCTATATGATCGTTCAAATGGCCGGTGTCATCGCTGCGCAGGCGCTTTTGGTTGTACCGGATAGCAGTGGCTTCCTGTTGTTCGTGATCCCGTCGGTGCTGGTCAGCGTGGCATTTGCGCCAATTCTCTTGTCAATTTCGCCCACTCCAGCCTTTGAAGCGACCAAACCGATGACCCTTCGTGAGCTCTACGGTTTCTCGCCTTTGGGCATGGTCGGCATGTTCTTGCTTGGCGGCGTTTTCTCGGCGCAGTTCGGTATGGCGGCGGTCTATGCCACCGAGGTCGGGCTGAGCCTGGGGCAGATTTCTATGTTCATCGCGGCCTTTTATGTGGGGGCCTTGGTACTGCAATACCCGTTGGGCTGGCTATCCGACCGGATGGATCGCCGCATGTTGATCTTTGCCGGGGCGGGTTGTGGGGCGGCAGGGGCAGGGGCCGCGATGGTATTGGGGGGCAATTTTGTTATTCTCCTTGTCGCGGCCTTTATCATTGGGGGGTTCTCTAACCCTTTATATTCATTGTTGATTGCCCATGCGAATGACTATCTTGAGCCTGCGGATATGGCCAGCGCCTCGGCTGGGTTGCTGTTTGTGAACGGGCTGGGTGCGATTGCGGGCCCGCTTGTCATTGGTTGGGTCATGGCCATGGTTGGGCCGCCGGGCTTTTTCCTGCTGATCCTGCTGCTCTTGGCCGCTCTGGCGTCTTACGCCCTGTATCGTATGACGCAGCGGGCAGGTGTTTCTGTCGAAGACACCGGTATTTACACGGCATTGTCCCCTAGCGCGACGCCGATTGCCGTAGAAGTTGCGCAAGAATACGCCATCGAGGTTGCCGAAGAGCTTGATGATGAGGCAAGCGGCGACTAAATGCGTGTAAGCCCTGTTATATATTGACAGAATTCGTGACTTGGATTGTAGATTCATTGCACGGTAACGTTTTTATGACGCAAGGGTTTGCGTGGCGTGGGAGCAGGAGGAAGAGTGATGTCGACGCCCGAGGAGATTCTGTCATTTTGGCTTGATGAGGTTGAGCCAAAGGCATGGTATCTGCACGACGACGATCTGGATCAGCAGATCAGAGACCGGTTTTTGAAAACATGGGAAGGGGCGATGGACGGGCGCTATGCGCTGTGGCTGACCTATCCCAGCGGCGCTCTGGCCTATATCATCCTGCTGGATCAGTTCTCCCGCAATATGTTCCGTGACAGCGCCAAGGCGTTTTCAGCGGATCGCGTTGCCTTGGCTGCTGCAAAACAGGCGATCAATCGCGGCTGGGATCTCAAGATTGACGAACCGGCCCGCCAGTTTTTCTATCTGCCACTGATGCATTCGGAAAACCTGTGTGATCAGGATCGTTGCGTGCGTCTGATGAAAGAGCGAATGCCAGAAGCCGGTGAGAATAATCTGCTGCATGCGCAGGTGCATCGCGAAGTGATCCGCCAATTTGGCCGCTTCCCTTATCGCAACGACGCGCTGTCGCGCCGCTTTACCGAGGCCGAGAAACGCTATGTGGATCAGGGTGGTTATGGAATGACCCTGCGCAGTTTGCAGGAAACGCAAGCCGCTTGATTTTGCCGGTGGGCCTCTCCGTTTTGGAGACCGCCCACCCGCCCACCCCGGTCTCCAAAACGGAGAGGGGAGATGTTGCCGCCCGAGTTGCTCTCTCTCACGCCCTGCGTTAGCGTTCTCATGGGATGCTAGCAGGAGGAGACCCACATGGCCGCACAGCAATTCGACATGATCGTCATCGGAGCAGGCCCCGGAGGCTATGTGGCTGCCATTCGTGGCGCGCAGCTGGGCCTGAACGTTGCGGTGGTCGAACGCGAGCATCTAGGCGGTATCTGCCTGAATTGGGGCTGTATTCCGACCAAGGCCATGTTGCGGTCTGCCGAAGTGTTCCACCTGATGCACCGCGCCAAGGAATTTGGTCTGAAAGCCGAGGGGCTGGGCTATGATCTTGATGCGGTGGTGAAACGGTCGCGCGGGGTGGCCAAGCAGCTTTCGGGTGGTGTTGGGCACCTGTTGAAAAAGAACAAGGTCACCGTGATCATGGGCGAGGCGACGATCCCCGCCAAGGGGCGCGTTTCTGTCAAGACCGACAAGGGCAGCCAAGAGCTACAGTCCAAGAATATCGTATTGGCCACGGGCGCGCGGGCGCGGGAATTGCCCGGGCTTGAGGCTGATGGCGATCTGGTCTGGGCCTACAAACACGCCTTGAACCCGCCGCGCATGCCGAAAAAGCTCTTGGTGATCGGATCGGGGGCCATCGGCATCGAATTCGCGAGCTTTTTCAACACGCTCGGAGCCAAAGTTACAGTGGTTGAGGTCATGGATCGCGTGCTTCCGGTTGAGGATGCCGAAATTAGCGCCTTTGCCAAGAAACAGTTCGTCAAACAGGGGATGGAGATCCGCGAAAAGGCCTTGGTCAAGCAATTGGATCGCGGCAAGGGAGAAGTGACGGCCCATATCGAGCAAGGTGGCAAAATTGAAAAAGTGATCTTTGATACGGTCATTTCTGCGGTTGGAATTATTGGGAATGTCGAAGGGCTGGGCCTTGAGGCGCTTGGTGTGCGGGTTGAGAAAACCCATGTTGTAACGGACCCACATTGCCGGACCGGCGTTGACGGGCTTTATGCCATTGGCGACGTGGCCGGAGCCCCTTGGCTTGCCCATAAGGCCAGCCATGAGGGCGTCATGGTGGCCGAGTTGATTGCTGGTCAAAAGCCCCATGCCGTCGATCCCGACAGCATCGCCGGTTGCACCTATTGCCACCCGCAAGTGGCCAGCGTCGGTCTCACCGAGGCACAGGCCAAAGAGCAAGGATTTGACATCAAGGTTGGTCGTTTCCCCTTCATCGGCAATGGCAAAGCCATCGCACTTGGCGAACCCGAAGGGCTGGTGAAAACCGTGTTTGATGCCAAAACCGGCGCGCTGCTTGGCGCGCATATGGTTGGGGCCGAGGTGACGGAATTGATCCAGGGCTATGTCGTTGGGCGCCAGTTGGAAACCACCGAAGAGGATCTGATGCAAACCGTCTTCCCGCATCCGACCCTGTCCGAGATGATGCATGAAAGCGTGCTCGATGCCTTTGGCAAGGCGATCCATTTCTAGAAAGAGTAGCGATGGCTGAGAACAAGACCGTTCCGACAGGCGCTTCGGTGGCAGAGTACCTCGCCACCGTCATGCCGGATCGTCGGCGCTCGGATGCTCTTGTTCTCGACGCTTTGTTTCAGCGAACCACAGGCTGGCAGCCGCAAATGTGGGGGCCAAGCATCATAGGCTATGGGCAATATCACTACACCTATGACAGCGGGCGTCAGGGCGATTTTCTTGCCACCGGCTTTGTCCCACGCAAGGCGAATATGGTGGTCTATATCATGCCGGGATACGCGGATTTTTCTGACATCCTCGCCCGGCTCGGGCCGCATAAGCTTGGGAAATCCTGCCTCTATCTTGGCGCGCTGAGCCGGATTGATCTGGATGTTTTGGCGGAACTGATCACCGCAGGCCTGCAAGATTTGCGGCGACGCTGGCCCATTGACGCAACCTGACCTGTTTCTTTGGGCCAAAAATATCCCGGGGAGTCCCAAGCTTGCTTGGGACGGGGCAGCGCCCCTAGCAAGCGTCACGCATTCGCCTTGATCCCGTCAAGAAACGCCCGAACACGAGGCGCGACCCATGCCCAAAGCCCCGGTGCCCCATTGGCGATCTTTTGTCCGACCCGCGTCTCGAACATCTCCCAAGTGACGTCATAGTCGACCCAAGACCCGCCACCGGAATTGAGGTTTTGGATAGGCGGTACAAAACGGTCCAGCGATTTGGCGAATTGCGCCTCGGGGCTTTGATTGGCTTCAAATTCGTCCCAGATGGCCCGAAAGCTGTGGTTGAGCTGATCCGGCAGCAAGCCGAAAATTCGGTCCGCGGCGGCCTGTTCCGCCGCCTCAATCGCGCTTGCGTCATGGTCGCCAAAGACCGGCGCGTCACCGGCGTCAATCTCGACCAAGTCATGGAGCAAGAGCATTTGAATGGTCTTGTAGATATCAACGGTCGGGGCTTGATCGGCCAGGATCAAGGCATAGAGAGCGACATGCCAGCTATGTTCGGCGCTGTTTTCAAAACGCGACCGATTGCAAAGCAGTGACGCTCTCTGCACAGATTTCAACCGGTCCGCCTCGGCAAGAAAACTGAGGCACCTGTCCAGATCGCTGCTGATGGAAAAAGGCGTGTCAAACAGCTCGGACGCGCGCCTGTAGAGCGTAGGCCAGTCTGATTTCATCCGCTTTGCGCGGCCTTCAAACAAGGTGTGGCGGGCAATGTCTTCGTGGCCCGGTTGGCGTTCTGGCGCGCAGAGCACCTGAAAAATCGGCTGAATATGGTCGATGCGCTTGGCAAAAACAGCCGAAGGTGTCTGGTTGGTCTCGAACTCTTCCCAAAGCGCGCGGATCTCTTGCGCTTGCCCCTCGGGCAATAAGGCAAAGAGCCGGTCTGCGGCCTTTTGTTCCTTGGCTTCGATCTCGGCCTGATGGTGGTTTTGATCGACCGGGTGGTCGCCCGCGTCGATTTCCACCACATCATGCAAAAGCAACATAGACAAAGCGCGGCCCAAATCGGCCCCGGCTGGCATGTCATTGGCGAAAACCATCGCCCAGGGCGCCACATGCCAACTGTGTTCGGCTGAGTTTTCCGGGCGGCTGCGATCCAAGAGAACATTGGAGCGCGTCACGGATTTCAATTGGTCCGCTTCGACGAGAAAGGCGATCTGCGCGTCTAGCCTGTCATTCATGTCCTGTCCTCATTACCAGGGCAGGGGGGTGCCTGCCTCACAGTGCTTCGTTGTCCGTGCCCGGTGCGACGGCCTTGGGCACGTCTTTGCCTTGTTTCTTGGCCTCGAGCGCAGTTTTGACATGTTCTGTCAAAAATTGCCGTGCGCGGCGTTCGGCCAGACGAATGCGAACCGCAGCGCGAAAGATCTCTTCTGAGCTGGGTGAAGAGGCCCCAAGCACATTGGCAACCTGCTCGGGCAGTTGCTCATCGCCCAGGGCATCCATGGCTTTGATCACATCCTGTGCAAGCTTGTCAGAAAGGTCTTCTACAACGGACATCTGCGCCTCTGCTCCTTTGGGTTAAAAAAGGCCGCGTCATGCGCGGCCCTTTTGTCTTTTCGCTGTCTTAGCGTGTGTTTTCGGTCAACCGGCGTTTCACGTAACCGGTGACATTGTCGATCATGGTATCCATGTAAGGCTCTTCGAAGAAGTGGCCGGAGCCGTCGATTTCTTCATGGGTGATCGTGATGCCCTTTTGCTCATGCAGCTTGTTCACCAGCGCCGTTGTGTCAGCGGGCGGGGCGACACGGTCGGCCTTGCCATTGATGATCAGGCCAGAGCTAGGACAGGGGGCCAGGAAGGAAAAGTCATACATATTCGCCGGGGGCGAAACAGAGACGAAACCGGTGATTTCCGGGCGACGCATCAGCAGCTGCATACCGATCCAGGCCCCAAAGCTAAAGCCGGCGACCCAGCAATGCTTGGAATTGTTATTCATAGATTGCAGGTAGTCGAGCGCGGAAGCCGCATCAGACAGTTCGCCGACACCTTGATCATATTCACCCTGCGACCGGCCAACACCGCGGAAGTTAAACCGCAACACGGTAAAGCCCATATTGTAGAACGCGTAGTGGAGGTTATACACCACCTTGTTGTTCATGGTGCCGCCAAATTGCGGATGCGGATGCAACACGATGGCAATCGGGGCGTCACGGTCTTTTTGCGGGTGATAGCGGCCTTCGAGGCGGCCTTCGGGTCCAGGAAAGATGACCTCGGGCATGGGGCGGTAACGGGCTCCTGCAACGGTGCGTACAAATTCTTGACGAATTCGCTTGGGCACTTTAGAATTGTTCTAAATCCGGGTGAATCCCGGTTTTGGCTTTTGAAGCAGATAGGCAATTGCTGCGACAAGGTCAATTGTTTGAGCGTTTGGAACCCGGAAAGTTCCAGAAAACGTAGGGAAAAGCGGGGGGATCAGATGAAGTTGAGCACCAAAGGCCGGTACGCCATGGTCGCGCTGACGGATATTGCTTTGCAAAGCGAGGATGCTTTGGTGACGCTGGGCGAGATTTCCAAACGTCAGGATATTTCGCTGCCCTATCTTGAGCAGTTATTCGTGAAGCTGCGCCGCGCAGGTCTGGTTGAATCGGTGCGTGGCCCCGGTGGAGGCTACCGTTTGGCACGGGTGCCCTCTGATATTCGGGTCGCCGATATTCTTGCTGCCGTCGATGAGACGGTGGATGCCATGCATAAAGGGGCCGGGGCCTCTGGCGGTTTGTCGGGCAGTCGGGCGCAATCCTTGACCAACCGGTTGTGGGAAGGCCTCAGCGCGCATGTCTATGTGTTTTTGCACCAGACCCGCCTATCGGATGTTGTGAAAAACGATCTTGCCCCGTGTCCGGCGGTTCCGACCCTCTTTGCGGTTGTGGACGAGGAAAAGGATTAAGGGGCGCTGCCCCTCTTGGTGCCTGAAAGGCCCCAATTCACCCCGGGATATTTGGAGCCCAAAGAAACCATGAACCGCACCTATCTTGATTGGAATGCAACAACCCCGCTGCGCGATGAGGCGCGGGCGGCGATGATTGCGGCCATGGATGTGGTGGGCAACCCGTCTTCGGTTCATGCTGAGGGACGGGCGGCCAAAGCGCTGGTCGAGCGGGCGCGGGGGCAGGTGGCATCTGCCTTTGGCGCGGATGGCGCGGATGTGATCTTTGTCTCTTCGGCGACAGAGGCGGCGGCTTTGGCCTGCGCCGGGCGTGGACTGGTTGGTGCCGATATTGAGCATGATGCGGTTGGGGCGTGGATCGATCCGGTCTTGAGCGTGGCTGGCGATGGCCGAGTGGCTGTCGAAGACCCGGCGCAGACCGCTTTGCAACTGGCCAATTCCGAAACAGGGGTGGTGCAGGAGTTGCCGCAGGGGCTAGCCGTGGTGGATGCGACACAAGCCTTTGGCAAGATCCCGACCGCTTTCAATTGGTTGGGCTGCGAGATGGCCCTGGTGTCGGCCCATAAGCTGGGTGGGCCAAAGGGGGTCGGCGCCTTGGTGATCAAGCGCGGCACCGATCTGGCAGCGCAATTAAAGGGCGGTGGTCAGGAAATGGGGCGCCGGGCTGGCACCGAAAACGTGCTGGGGATTGCCGGTTTTGGCGCGGCAGCCGAAGCAGCGGCCCGGGACCTGGATGCAGGGCACTGGGGTGCAATTGAAGAAATTAGAAACATTCTAGATTCAACTATTGCAGCCGAAGCTCAAGAGACTATTTTTGTCGGGAAAGGCGCGACTCGTCTGCCAAACACCACTTGCTTTGCCGCTCCGGGATGGAAGGGCGAAACGCAGGTGATGCAGATGGATCTGGCGGGCTTTGCCATCAGTGCGGGCAGTGCCTGTTCCAGCGGCAAGGTCAAGGCCAGCAAGGTGCTGCGCGCCATGGGATATGAAGAGCATGTCGCCCAGAGCGCCGTGCGGGTGAGCCTGGGGCTGACCACAACACAAGATGACGTGATGCGTTTCGCAGAAACGTGGATCAAAGCATACAAGCGGCACCGTGCGCGGGCTGCATAAGAAGGGGAAAACCATGTCGTTGAACGAAGACGTGCAGGTCAAAGAAGGCGTTGATCAGGAAACCGTGGATGCGGTCAAAGCGGTCAGCACCTACAAATATGGCTGGGACACAGAGATCGAGATGGAATACGCCCCCAAAGGCGTGTCTCCCGAGATCGTCAAACTGATTTCCGAAAAGAACGAAGAGCCGGAATGGATGCTGGAATGGCGTCTGGCCGCCTTTGAGCGTTGGACTCAGAAGGAAGAGCCGAAATGGGCCATGGTCAACTATCCTGAGATCGATTTTCAGGATCAGTATTACTATGCCCGTCCCAAGAGCATGGCGGAAAAGCCCAAATCCATTGATGAGGTCGACCCGAAGCTGCTGGCCACCTATGAAAAGCTGGGTATTCCGCTGAAGGAACAGATGATCCTGGCCGGGGTTGAAGGCGCTGAGGATGCGCCAGCCGAGGGTCGCAAGGTGGCCGTGGATGCGGTTTTTGACTCGGTCTCCGTGGGCACCACCTTTCAGGCGGAGCTGAAAAAGGCCGGGGTGATCTTTTGCTCGATCTCCGAGGCGATCCGCGAACATCCTGAGCTGGTTAAGAAATACCTCGGCTCGGTAGTGCCGGTGTCCGACAATTTCTATGCCACGCTGAACAGCGCGGTTTTCTCGGACGGGTCCTTTGTTTATGTGCCCCCGGGCGTGCGCTGCCCGATGGAACTGTCGACCTATTTCCGTATCAACGCGGAAAACACCGGCCAGTTTGAACGCACGCTTATCATTGCCGATAAGGGCAGCTATGTGAGCTATCTTGAAGGCTGTACCGCACCGCAGCGTGACACGGCCCAGTTGCATGCGGCGGTGGTTGAGATCATCATCGAAGAAGATGCCGAGGTGAAGTATTCCACCGTGCAAAACTGGTTCCCCGGCGACGAGGAAACCGGCAAGGGCGGTATCTATAACTTTGTGACCAAGCGTGCCGATTGCCGTGGCGATCGCTCCAAGGTGATGTGGACGCAGGTGGAAACCGGCTCGGCTGTGACCTGGAAATATCCAAGCTGCATCCTGCGCGGCGAGGAAAGCCAGGGTGAGTTCTATTCGATTGCGATTGCCAACAACTTCCAGCAGGCGGATACCGGCACCAAGATGGTGCATCTTGGCAAGAACACCAAGTCGCGGATTGTCTCGAAGGGGATCAGCGCCGGTGTGGCGCAGAACACCTATCGCGGGCTGGTCTCGATGCACCCCAAGGCCAAGGAATCGCGCAACTACACGCAGTGTGACTCACTGCTGATCGGGGATAAATGCGGAGCCCATACAGTGCCGTATATCGAGGTCAAGAATAACTCATCCCGGGTGGAGCATGAGGCGACCACGTCCAAGGTGGATGACGATCAGCTCTTCTATTGCCGCCAGCGCGGCATGGACGAAGAAGAGGCCGTCGCCCTGGTGGTCAACGGCTTCTGCAAAGAGGTGCTACAAGCGCTGCCGATGGAATTCGCCATGGAGGCGCAACAATTGGTGGCGATCTCGTTGGAAGGGTCCGTGGGGTAAGAATGAAACCATCAGAATTGATTTCTTCGAAGGTCAACGAAGTAACAAATGCCATTTTGGAAATGGATGACAATCCAGCTGTTAGGAAAGCTTTGGTAGAGGAAGCATTGCTCACGCTTATGGCAGATGCCGCTGAGCGTGTAGAGATCGACAAAATCGACTTGGTTCCGATGGTGAGCTCTGCTCTTCACTACGTTGGGATAGGTGTGCGTGACTTACAGGAAGGATACCATCCTGATGTAGTCGGTCGCTGAAACCAAGTTTTTGAAAGGGTGCTGGAAAATGTACTCGGAAAGAGAAAATAATTGGCCAAAACCCTTCTCACAACCTCAATTCTGACCGGCCTGTTCTGCGCCATCTTCTCGCTGATGGTTAGCTTGGTGGCGGTACAATTATCGATGGTTGCGGTGCTGCTGGTGTCCTTTGTGTCGGGCTTTCTGGGCTCGACCGTGGCGCAACTGGTGCAACGCTGGAGAGACGCGCGCAAACAAGGAGAGTTGACATGACCGACTATAACAAAGGCGGTTTCTGGGATTTCCTGCCTTACGCGCTTCCGGTGTTGGGCGGGGCGATTGGTATGTTCTGGGCTCGCTACGGGACCGAGCATTTCAACCCGGTGATTGCCGTGGCCGTTGGCGTGATCGCGGGCATTGTGATCGCACGCGGGGCGCTGCATTTGGCTGACCGTTTTGGCTGGCGGGGGTAGGGGCGCATGACCCCTTGGAGTAAAAAGGAAAACAAGATGATTGTGACCACCACCCCCAGTGTCGAAGGCTATCAGATCGCCGATTACAAAGGCATCGTCGTGGGTGAAGCCATTCTTGGGGCCAATGTGTTCCGCGACATCTTTGCCGGGATCACCGACATCATCGGTGGGCGCTCGGGCGCTTATGAGGCCAGCCTGGGCGAAGCGCGTGAGACCGCGCTGCGCGAGTTGGAAGAGCGCGCCAAGGCCAAGGGGGCCAATGCGGTTGTGGGCGTCGATCTCGACTATGAGGTGATCAACAATATGCTGATGGTGTCAGCCAGCGGCACAGCGGTGGTTCTGGGCTAAGACGTGACGATTTTTTCTGAAATATCCCGGGCATTGCCTCATTTTTGGCGCTATTCAGCGTCACAACCCGTACGTGTATTAAGTAACGCACACGGGATTTGCGGCAATGTCATATCAAAGAACGGATTTTCAGGAAAGGCTCTCCCAGCTAGACAGATTGGATTGCGTCGAATTGACGGATCATCTTGCACATGTTGGGTCAAACGATCGGCAACTGAATCGACGGGTGCGCAAAGACATTCTAGGCTATCCCCTGGCCGTCATCATCGGCTTGGCGCTGGGATACGTGGCACTGGTTCTGATCTTTGTCTTTTTTCCACCGCAAACGGGTTTGGTTGCTCCGCAAAACATGGTCTACGTGATGGTCTCCAGCGCGTTGACCTTTGGGCTCGGGGCCAGTTTCGGCCCGGCTTTGGCGATTATGGGAATGATTTTAATCGGCTATCGAGAGTTGAACTTTCTGTTCGTCGCCGGTCTGTTTGGTTACCTCAGCTATCACACGTCGCAAGTTCTGGTGGATTTCTGCAATCAGGTGATCCTGATCGCACCCCCCGCATGGTTGGTGCACGCCGCGTCCAACCTCTGAGACAGGGGGGCTGCGCATGACGGCCCTCGTGCAGAGACCGGAACTCACACTACCGCAGGCAGAGGCCGAATTGTTGTCACACGCCTATAAGGCGGCGGATTTCATATTAGAATTTGGCTCGGGCGGCAGCACTGTCATGGCGTCCGAACTGCCCGGGAAACGGGTGTTTTCGGTCGAATCCGATCCCGATTGGGCGGCGATGATGAAAGGCTGGCTGGAACAGAACCCGCCCGCCACCGGAACCAAGGTTGACATGATCCATGTCGATATCGGCCCGACCAAGGAATGGGGCTATCCCCAGGATGACAGCCATTGGCGGCAATATCAAAACTATGCGCTAGGGGTCTGGCGGCAAAAGAATTTTGTCCAGCCTGATGTCGTTCTGGTTGACGGGCGCTTCCGTCAGGCCTGCGCGCTGGCCACCGCGTTTCTGTCCAAGAAGCCGGTCGATCTGTATTTCGACGATTACACAATCCGCAAGCATTATCACAAGGTCGAGGACTATCTCGGCCCCCCGCAAATCACCGGGCGCATGGCGTATTTCCGCGTCACGCCCATGGCCATTCCGCCTGAAAAACTGTTTCAGGTGGTGAAGTTTTTGCAGAACCCATAGGGCTGCCGAGGAAGGAAAAGACATGCTGGAAATCAAGAACCTGCACGTGCAATTGGAAGAAGAGGACAAGCAGATCCTCAAGGGCGTCGACCTGACCGTCGAGGCGGGCAAGGTGCACGCCATCATGGGCCCGAACGGCTCGGGCAAATCGACCCTGTCTTATGTCCTATCGGGCAAAGACGGCTATGAGGTCACCGACGGTGAAGCCACTTTGGCCGGCGAAGACCTGTTGGATATGGAACCCGAAGAGCGCGCCGCCGCAGGCCTGTTCCTGGCCTTCCAATACCCGGTGGAAATTCCCGGTGTCGGCAACATGACCTTTCTGCGCACCGCTGTGAACGCACAGCGTAAGGCGCGCGGCGAAGAGGAAATGTCAGCGGCTGACTTCCTCAAGCTGGTGCGCTCCAAAGCCAAAGAGCTGAAGATCGACGCGGATATGCTGAAACGCCCCGTGAATGTTGGCTTTTCCGGTGGTGAGAAAAAGCGTAACGAAATCCTGCAGATGGCGATGCTGGAACCCAAGATGTGCATCCTGGACGAAACAGACTCGGGCCTTGATGTGGATGCGATGAAGCTGGTTTCCGAGGGCGTGAACGCCCTGCGTGACGAGGGCCGTGGTTTCCTCGTGATCACCCATTATCAGCGCCTGCTAGATCACATCAAACCCGATGTTGTGCATATCATGGCGGCGGGTCGTATCGTCAAAACCGGCGGGCCCGAGCTGGCGCTGGAAGTGGAACAAAACGGCTATGCCGACATTCTGGCGGAGATCGCGTAATGGCTTTGACGCAAGTGAAACAAGACGCCACTGCGGCGCGCCTTGCCGGGCTGAGCCTGCCCGAGGGCGGCTGGTCGGCGGGTGCGCGCAAGGATGCGCTGGCGCGGCTTCAGGCCATGGGGCTGCCCCATGCCCGTGACGAATACTGGAAATACACCAAGCCAGCCGGTCTGGTCGCAGCGGAACCGGCTAAAGCGGCCATCTTTACCACTGACGAAGCCCCAATGTTTGACGGTCTGGACCGTCTTAAGATTGTTTTTGTCGATGGTGTGTTTGATGCCGAGACCTCGGATGATCTGGCGCTGGAAGGGATCACCATTGATCGCCTTGCCGACGTGAAAGATATCCATTGGGCCAATGGGTTATACGGTGTTCTTGAAGCCAGAGGCCAGGACCCGGTTGAGCGCCCCTTGGCGGCGTTGAACACGGCATTTGCGACGGATGGTATTCTGATCCACGCTGCCAAAACCCCAAGCAAGCCGATCAACCTGATCTATCGCCACGGCGATGAAAGCTCGGACGCGATCCTGCATCATGTGGTTAAGGTCGATAGCGGTGCCAGCCTGACCATTCTTGAAAACGGCCCAGCCGCGGCGCGTTTCAACAAATGCCTTGAGGCTGACATTGCCGATGGCGGCGCGCTGCATGTGGTGCGCACGCAGGGGCGTGATCACGAACGTCAGGCGGCGACGCATATGTTTGCCCGTCTTGGCAAGGAAAGTGTGTTCAAGGCCTTTACCCTGACCGTCAATGGCGTGCTGACCCGCAATGAATGCGTGATCGAACTGACCGGCGATGATGCGGTGGCCCATGTGGCGGGTGCCTGTATGGGTGACGGCGATTTTCACCATGATGACACGGTGTTCGTCACCCATGACGCGGTGAACTGCGAAAGCCGCCAGGTCTTTAAAAAGGTGCTGCGCAACGGTGCGACAGGTGTGTTCCAGGGCAAGATCCTGGTGAAACCGGATGCGCAAAAGACCGATGGCTATCAGATTTCCCAGTCGCTGTTGCTGGATGAAGACAGCCAGTTCCTCGCCAAACCAGAGCTCGAGATCTATGCCGATGACGTGGCCTGTTCGCATGGCTCCACCTCGGGCGCGATTGACGAAGATGCACTGTTCTATCTGCGCTCGCGCGGTGTGCCGCATGCCATTGCGCAAGATCTGCTGGTACTGAGCTTCTTGGCGGAAGCGGTAGAAGAGATCGAGGATGAGGCGCTTCAGGAGGAGATCCTGACACGTGCCGAGGCTTGGCTCTCGCGTCACCGCAAGGACTGAGACAGGGGTATGAGGCCAGAGACATGGCGCTGAGCAGCGATATCGCGGCAACCTATCGGGGGCCGGGCAAGGTGATTGCCCGCCTCTTGGGCTATGGTATCCGCGAGGATAGGGCGCTTGCCATGCTGATGGGCGGCTGTTTCGTGATGTTCATCGCGCAATGGCCACGTCTGGCGCGGGATGCGCATTTCAGCGGTGGCTCCGTGGGCGAAGTGATTGGCGGCGAATTTGCCACGATGATCTTTGTCCTGCCTTTGCTGTTCTATCTGCTGGCCTTTGCCGCCCATGGCCTCATGCGGTTGCTGAAAGGGCAGGGGGACAGCTACAATGCGCGACTTGCCTTGTTCTGGTCCTTTCTTGCGGTCTCGCCATTGATCTTGTTGCAAGGATTGGTAGCCGGTTTTATCGGGCCGGGGCTGCAATTGGAGCTGGTCAAGCTTTTGTGCTGGTTGGTGTTTCTCTGGTTTGGACTGTCTGGCCTGCGCAAAGCCTATTGGGGAGCGCAGGGATGATCCAAGCCGCGCTATCCCTTGCCCTGCGATCAATCACGCAACCACGCCAAGTCGCGCGGTGGCTGATTGACCTGCGTCTGAGCCGCGAAGCGTTGGTTACCGGTTTCGCTCTGGTGGTTGTCATCAACAGCTTGCTGTTTGGTGTGTCGGTCCTTTTGGACCCCGCCCCCTTGCCATGGTTCCTTGCGCGTCCTGCCGTATATGGCGGCCTTCAAGCTCTGTCATTGATTGCAACCCTGCTGGGCTTGTACTTTGGCGGCCGTGTGCTTGGCGGGCAGGCATCGATCCAGGATATTACTGTTCTGGTGATCTGGATGCAGATCCTGCGCGCGCTGATTCAGGTTCTCTTGCTTGTTCTCTTGCCCATTTCGGCTGTTTTGGGCGGGTTCCTTTTGTCGCTGACCTCGGTGATTGGTATTTGGATCATGGTCAGCTTTGTGGATGAAGCACATGGTTTCTCCAATCTTCTCAAATCTCTGGGCGCGATCATCATCGGGCTTTTCGGTATGGCCGTTGTGCTGTCCATTCTTCTGATCCTTCTTGGGATCGACCCATCGGGAATAACTGCAAATGTATGATGTCAACAAAATCCGCGCCGATTTTCCGATCCTGTCGCGCGAGGTGAATGGCAAGCCGCTGGTTTATCTGGATAACGGGGCCTCGGCGCAAAAGCCGCAGGTGGTGATCGATGCGGTGACCAGGGGCTATGCCGAGGAATACGCCAATGTGCATCGCGGCCTGCATTACCTGAGCAACCTAGCGACTGAGAAATACGAGGCAGTGCGCGGTATCATTGCACGTTTCCTGGGCGCGCCGGATCCGGATGAGATTGTCTATACCACTGGTACGACGATGGGCATCAATATGGTGGCCTATGGTTGGGCCATGCCGCGCCTGCAACCCGGTGATGAGATTGTCCTGTCAGTGATGGAACATCACGCCAATATCGTGCCTTGGCATTTCCTGCGTGAACGGCAAGGTGTGGTGCTGAAATGGGTTGATGTCGATGATCAGGGGGCGCTTGATCCGCAAAAGGTCATCGACGCGATTGGCCCTAAGACCAAGCTGGTTGCGATTACGCAGATGTCTAACGTTCTGGGCACGGCTGTGGATGTGAAATCCATCTGCCATGCGGCGCGTGAAAAAGGCGTGCCGGTGTTGGTCGATGGCTCACAAGGGGCGGTGCATATGCCGGTCAATGTGGCGGATCTCGGCTGTGATTTCTATGCGATCACAGGCCACAAACTCTATGGCCCCTCCGCCTCGGGCGCGATCTATATGAAGCGTGAGCGCATGGAGGAGATGGCTCCGTTTATGGGCGGCGGCGATATGATCCGAGAAGTTCACAAGGACTGTGTGACCTATAACGACCCGCCGATGAAGTTTGAGGCCGGAACGCCGGGGATTGTGCAACAGATCGGTCTTGGCGTGGCGCTTGACTATATGATGGGCGTTGGCATGGAAAAGATTGCCGCTCATGAGGCGGAGCTTCGGGATTATGCCATAGCGCGTCTGGAAGGGATCAACTGGCTGCAGGTTCAGGGCAAGGCCCCGGGTAAAGGCGCGATCTTTTCCTTTACATTGGATGGTGCTGGGCATGCGCATGATATCTCGACCATTTTGGATAAGAAGGGGGTGGCCGTGCGCGCCGGACATCATTGTGCCGGCCCTTTGATGGATCACCTAGGTGTCAGCGCCACCTGCCGAGCGAGCTTTGCCATGTATAACACCCGTGACGAGGTGGATAAGCTGGTCGACGCGCTTGAATTGGCCCATGATCTGCTGGGATAGTGGGGACGCTCTTTCCTGACGGAAAAACGCCCCACCCACCATCCCGCAGGCCGGGTGTGGCCTTGAAAAAACTTTGAGATTTGCAATCAAGGCGCGTTGCACAAGCTTGGCCTGCGGCCTATAAGGCCAGACAGGCACCTGTAGCTCAGCTGGATAGAGCGCTGCCCTCCGAAGGCAGAGGCCAGAGGTTCGAATCCTCTCAGGTGCGCCAAGCTTTTGCGATGTTTGGCCTTAAAGATGTTGAGGGTTCTGCGATGCTGGCCCCATCTTACAGAACTTATGCTGCTTCTCCTGTCTCGTCAGAAACTGAGTGATCTTCAGCAATCCAATCACTGTCATTGCTCCCGATGTTGAACTGGCCGGTGAGTTCCGCCATTCTGTCTGCATCGGCGTTCAACATTTGACCTGCATCGGTGGTCTCTTCGACCATGGACGCATTTTGCTGTGTGACGCGATCAAGTTGAGTGATGCCGAGGTTGATTTCATTCAAGCCCGCGCTTTGTTCTGCGGTAACCTCAGCAATGCCGGAAACCAAGTTTGAGACTTGCGAGAAGCGTTCCAGGATAGATGTCAGCGCATCGCCGGTTTTGCCAACGAGTTCTACGCCGCGCTCCACATGTTCTGAGCTTTCATTGATGAGGTTCTTGATCTCTTTTGCGGATTCGGCAGAGCGTTGAGCAAGCGCGCGCACTTCGGAGGCCACAACTGCAAACCCTTTGCCGGATTCTCCGGCGCGCGCGGCCTCAACCCCAGCATTCAGTGCCAAAAGGTTGGTTTGGAACGCAATGTCATCAATGACATTGACGATCTGAGAAATTTGCCCGGAACTGCTGTCGATCTCGGTCATTGCTGCCACTGCCGAATTGACCACTTCGCCGCTTTCTTCGGCTTCGCGCTTGGCTTCTTGCATGGCCGTTTCGACATTCTTGGCACTGTCGGCCGAACTGCGAACGCTGGCCGTCATTTCGTCGAGCGCTGCAGCGGTTTCTTCGAGTGTGGCGGCCTGGCTTTCGGTTCGGTGCGAGAGCTGCCTGGTGGCCTCGCCAATGCCCGCCGCGCCGGTGTGAATGCTGGAGACCGAGGACACGACTTCGGACAGGGCATGGCGCAAATTGTCCTGTGCGCTGTTAAAATCTTCCTTTAGCTTGCCATAGCCTTCGCTCATCGCTGCGTTGATCGGGCTGCTGAGATCGCCGGCGGACAGGCGTTCCAGCCCTTCGCCAATTGCCGTCACGGCAGCTTTTTGCTCTGCGCTGCGCGCGGCGCGTTCCTTTTCCGTGGCTTCTGCGAGCTCCTGTCGTTCGACCAGGCTGTTGCGGAAAATGGCCAAGGCTCTGGCAATGCGGTGGATCTCGTCCGAGGATTTTTCGAAACCTTTGACTTCTGCCAGATCACCTTCTGCCAAACGTTCCGTTGTGGCGCTGATTTTCCTAAGCGGGGACAGGATCAAGACGCGCGTCAGCAGGATCGCGAGCAGCAAAATACCGGCCGAACCAGCCAACAGCATCTGAACCCATTGCTGGTTTTGATGGATGTCCTTGCTGATCCCATGGGCCATAGTAGCAATGTCGTCCAGACTTTGCTGGCCGATTTGTGCTGCAAAGGACGAGATTTCCTGCACGGCTTTTGCCGTCGCGACGGATTCTCGGCGCGCGGAAGCTGTTGATTGCAGCGAGGCGGTTTTGAAGGCTGGTAATCCCTGTTTCGGATCCGCCAGGGCAATCAGCCCTGACAGGTCTTTGTACAAAACCCCGTCCTTGAAATCCAGAAACGTCTCCAACTCTGCAGAGGCAGCGGCGAGGCCACCCGTGGCGGAATGTGTTTCGAACACGCCTGGCGCGACGACAACATTCAGGGCGGCCATCTGAAAAGCGCTGATGGCTGCGTTAATCTCGAGCAGCTTGTTCAGAAAGCCAACCTCGTTCGTCAGCAAGTTTTCAATAACCGTGCGATTGTCTGAACTGGCCTCTTCGGCGGCGATAATCAGGGTGAACACCATGTCATCAACTGCCGTTGAAAGCTCGACATCGACATCCCGGCGTGCCGCCAGAACTGCGGATTGGTTTTGCGACAGCCGACCCTGTCCTTGTGCCATTGCTTTGGAAAAGATCTGTGCGGCCTCTTGCAGTTTAGACACATCCAGAGTGACTTCTTCTGAGCTTTCAAGCGTTGCGATGATATCGCTTAGCCGTTCGTTGGCTGCGCGGGACAGGTCAGTCAGGATCGATCGTGTGCTGGAACTGGTCGAATTGCTAAGGGCAAAGGTTGTCCCGGACAAAAGATTGATTTCGGCGCGGGCCTCTAACAGGGATTGAAGGGCCGCGAATTTGTTGTCGACGAGATCGCTAAAGGTTGCGTCAATGCCTGAAATCGTCTTTTCACCACCGCTCTTAAGGTTCGTTGACGCTTCGACGGCCAGTTCATTTAACAATGTTTGCACCGCTGAACTTAGCTTTTGCATCTCAGTAATTTGCGCGCCAATCCATTGTTCATTTCGGAAATTCGCTTTGCGGGCGGTAATCAACTCTTTCAGCGTTTTTTCGGCGTTCAAACGCTGTTCTTCGAGCTGTTCTTGCAGGTCCACAGGAAGTTGGGCAATCAGCTCTTGCAGTCTCAGCAGCGAGCTCTCAGTGCTTTTTTCAACTTTCTCCATGGCGTTTTCGGAATCGACCAACAGGATCGAGGTCATGGAATCCTTGGTATCGCTGCTGGCGGATATCAGCTGTTTGCTGACTTCAAGCGCCGGAAGCTTTTCATCCGTCAAATGCCCCATGCCATCCGAAATTTGACCAAAAACCAGAGAAACAAGAACACCAACGGATGCAGATGCGGCCCCCATGCAAAGCAGGATCAAGGTGATCTTGCTTCCGATGGAGGAAAAAAGTTTGAACTTGCGGTTTGGCTTGTTTGCGCGCTTTTTTGCCATGGTCCTGCTTCTCAATCTTTGGTCGTTTGGGGAATGGCGGTCAGCGGGTGTTAAACCGCTGACCGCGCGTGCTTGTTAGGACGCGTCAGCAGAGGCGATGGGGGCGAAACCGCCATCTTTGGTGATGCGTGTCAAAAAGACGTCGTCCATGCCTTGGTTGTCGCCAGGGCCGAACTCCATGTGAACCCCGCCAAAATCGATGCTGCGCAGTCCGGCCAATGCCGCCAGAAAGCTTTCACGTGTCAGGTCTTGGCCAGCTGCCTCAAGCGCTTTGATCGCCAAGCGGCCGGTCAAATACCCCTCGAGGGTAACAAAGCCTGGTGTTGCCTCAGGATCCGCTGCTTTCAGTGCTTGATGGTATTGCGCAACAACAGCGCGGGACCCGTCCCATGGAAAGGGAACTACCTGGCTGATGATGACACCTTCGCCATCCGGGCCCAGCTCTTTGGCCAGCGCGTCAGAGCCGACAAATGAGATGTTCACGAAGGTCGGATTGAATTTCATCTTACGCGACAGGCGGATGAATTCGGCGACCGGCTTGTAAGCGCCAACCATGACCACGGCGTCGGGCTTGGCCTTGCGAATGGATATCAGGGCCTTTTTCACGGCAACAGTGTTGCGGGTATAGGTCCCTTCAGCGGTCAGGGTCATGCCGCGGCGTTCAAGCGCAGCGGTGACACCGGCTAGGCCAACACGGCCAAATCCGTCATCCTGATAAAGCAGGGCAATGCTCTTCATGCCTTGTTCGTCAACCAGATGTTTGATCCAGGCCTCAGTCTCGGCGAAATAGGTGGCGCGGACATTGAAAACATTGCCATGCTCAGCCTTGCGCAGGAAGCCGGCACCGGTGAACGGGCCGATGAATGGCATATTGGCGGCGGTGGCCACAGGCTGGGTTGCCGCAGATGTCGGCGTACCGACGGCCCCGATCAGGCCGATATGGTTATTGCCGGAAATGACATCCTGAACATGTTGCACTGAACGATCGGGTTCATAGCCGTCATCCATGCTGTCCAGATTGATCATGCGGCCATGAACACCGCCTGCTGCGTTAGCCTCTTGAAAGGCTGCCATCATCCCAAGGCGCATCCCTTGGCCAAGTGCGGCGGCCGGTCCTTCGAGTGCCGCGACCTGGGCAAAGGTCACTTCGGTGTCGGTGATGCCCTGGTCAGCATGTGCCAAGGCGGGAAGGCAAACCGCCAAGGCTGCCAATAGGGTCGTCTTTGCTCGTTTCATTAAAATTCTCCAAAGGTCGGACATGCGACCAATGTCGGAGAAGGAGCCTTAAGATTGACTGCACAGAGCCAAAATTTGTGCAAAAAAAGAAGTTAAACTTTGCGCTTTCCAGCTTTCTGAGCGTTGATCGCGTAGAGGTTGGTACCAGAGTTGCCAATTAAAACAGTTTCTATCTAAACTGTGTTGCAATTCATCTGAGCCGCGAATGGGCTCTGATATGTCACAATACGCTGCTTTCATTTAACCAAAGGCGTTGTGACGTTTAAAGAACGGGTGGTTGGGGCGATGATTTCTCCTGAATATGTGCGCGAGATGGCGCGCTACAATCAGTGGCAAAACAAGCAGTTGCAGGCGATGATGTCTGGGCTGAATGATGACGTTCTTTTTCAACACAGGGGCGCGTTCTTTGGCTCAATTATGGCCACAGCCAATCATCTGCTTTGGACAGATCAACTCTGGTTGTCACGTTTCGATGTGATGCCAGCACCCGAGGATGATAGTGCGATGGGGGCAGAGCTGACATCATCTTTTTCGGAATGGGAGATTATGCGGTTTCGGACGGATGTGGCTACACAACAATGGGCAGAAAAACTGCGCGCCATTGATCTGACCGGCGAGCTTAGCTGGTTTTCCTCAGTCTATGGACAGCGATTCTGTACCCCCAAATGGGTTTGCGTTGCAAATATGTTCAATCACCAAACCCATCATCGCGGGCAATTGCACATGATGCTGACTGCTATTGGCTGTGAGAGCATGGTGACTGATTTGTTTCTATTGCCGGAAGGGGCGTAGGGCCTTCCTACTCTGGCAGGACAAGCCCCCAGACAGCTATTTTCCTTCGAAAAAGCCGACCGAATTTCCGTCTAGGTCGATCGCATAAAAGAACCGGCCAGCGGGCAGAGGTATGGGGTCGGAGACAACCTCACCTCCGGCATCGCGCACGCGTTGCATGACCTCTTCCAACTTGCCTTTGGCGGCCAGGTGCAGGGTTGGCCCGGTGCCACGTTCCGGAGGGGTTCCGGGATAGATGCTCAGTGCGATGCCCATGGCGCGGTCTTTGACCTGAAAAACAGCCATCGGATTTGGTCCGTCTTCGGTGACCGTGATCTCACCCTGGGTGACAGTTCGATAAAACGCCACTACCTTGTCCAAATCCGTAACCGGCAATTCGCCCCAGACCAGAAAATCCTTTGGTATCCAGCTCATATTGTCTCTCCTTTTGGTTTTTCGACTTGCCTCACGGTTTGGCACAGCTACCTGACAAGCTGTGTCAGTTTGGGGACGTTGCGGGCTGGCTTGACCAGATTGAACAATGCCGCTTTCTTGCGACGGTGGATTGAGGAGCAGCACATGTTGGATGTCGATTTTGTCAGAAGCCGGTTTCCGGCCTTTCAGGAGCCTAGTTTGCAAGGGCAGGCGTTTTTTGAAAACGCCGGTGGGTCCTATACCTGTCAGCATGTCATTGATCGGCTGACGCGGTTTTACCATCAACGCAAGGTGCAGCCCTATGCGCCCTATGCGGCCAGCCAATTGGGGGGGCAAGAGATGGATGAGGCGCGGCAGCGGTTGGCAGCGCTGTTGGGGGGCGCTACGGATGAGCTGTCTTTTGGCCCGTCCACCACGCAGAACACCTATGTTCTGGCCCAGGCGTTTCGGCAAATGATGTCTCCGGGTGAGGCGATCATCGTCACGAACCAAGATCATGAAGCCAATAGCGGCCCATGGCGGCGATTGGCCGAGGATGGGATTGAGATTCGGGAGTGGAAGGTTGACCCGGCTACTGGACGTTTGAACCCCGAAGATCTGGAAACTCTGCTGGATGAGTCTGTGCGACTGGTCTGCTTTCCGCATTGTTCCAATGTCATCGCCGAGATCAACCCGGTCCAAGAGATCACCGCCTTGGCCCATGCTGCCGGGGCATTCACCTGTGTGGACGGTGTCAGCTATGCGCCGCACGGGTTTCCCGATGTTGGGGCGCTGGGTGCGGATATCTACCTGTTCTCCGCCTACAAAACCTTTGGTCCGCATCAGGGGATCATGACGATCAGGCGCAGTCTGGGCATGACCCTGCCCAATCAGGCGCATTATTTCAATGCGGACAGTCTATATAAACGTTTCACCCCGGCAGGGCCGGATCATGCCCAAGTGGCGGCCTGTGCCGGGATGGTGGATTACGTCGAAGATCTGGCCGGACACCATGGCGTGGACCCGTCCAAGGTGCATGACCTGATGCGCGATCACGAAAGCGCCTTGTTGCAACCTTTGTTGGATTACGTAAAGGGGCGCAATGATCTGCGCCTTTTGGGGCCAGAGGAGGCAGCGGGCCGAGCACCCACAGTGGCCGTTTGCGCCAACCGGCCTGGGATCGAGCTGGCCACCGAACTGGCAAACCATGGGATCATGGCCGGTGGCGGAGATTTTTATGCGGTTCGTGTACTTGAGGCCCTTGGGATCAAACCGGAGCATGGCGTTTTGCGGCTGTCCTTTACGCATTACACAAATCAAGATGAAATCGAGCAGTTGATCAAAGCGCTGGATCAGGTGCTGTGACGAATCTCGAGCCGCCTGTCATCGTTTGGTTTCGTCGTGACCTAAGGTTGCGCGATCACGCAGCCTTGACGGCGGCGGCCCAAACCGGGCGTCCTGTGATCCCGGTCTTTATCTTTGATGAGGTTTTCGAAACCCTGGGCGCGGCGTCTAATTGGCGTTTCGATCAGGCCTTGGCAACGTTTGGCAGTTCTTTGAAAAAGGTCGGGTCGCGTTTGATCCTGCGAAAAGGACCGGCTTTGACGGTCTTGCAAGAACTCTTGGCCGAGACAGGCGCGACAACGGTCTATTGGCAACGCGCCTATGACCCTGACAGAGTGGCCCGAGATACCGGCGTCAAAGCGGCTCTCAAGGCCCGGGGCGTTGAGGCGAAAAGCTTTGCTGGTGCGCTCTTGCATGAACCTTGGACGGTACAGACCGGGCAGGGGGGTGATTACAAGGTTTATTCTGCCTTTCGTCGGGCCGTGTGGCACCGACTGATTGCAGGCGAATTATTGGATGTTCCGAAACTGCGCGCGCCAAATACCTGGCCTGCAAGCGCTGCGTTGGCGAGTTGGAGCCTGGCCAAATCGATGAACCGTGGTGCGCAGGTCTTGGCGCAGCACAACAGTGTCGGAGAGGCCAATGCGCTGGCCAAGCTGGATGACTTCACCACCAACCGGATCTCCAGATATCAAGCCGAACGGGATTTGCCCGCGTCGGATGCCTGTTCCGGCCTGTCGCCTTTCCTGACCTGGGGCGAGATCAGCATCGCGCGGTGCTGGGCGGCGGGCCAAAAGGCTGCGCATCAAGGCCAAGATGGCGCAGATAAGTTCCTGAGCGAATTGTTATGGCGCGACTTTGCCGCCTATCTGATGTGGCATCACAAGAAACTGGCCACGGTCGAGTGGCGTGCGGAATGGCAAAGCTTTCCCTGGCTCAAAAATGCCGACCATCCGCATTTTCAGGCATGGATACGTGGGCGGACGGGCGTGCCCTTGGTCGATGCCGGGATGCGTGAATTATATGTCACCGGGCAGATGCATAATCGCGTGCGCATGATTGTGGCGTCTTACCTGACGAAACATCTGCAAATGGATTGGCGATTGGGGATGGATTGGTTTGCCGATTGCCTGACCGATTGGGATCCGGCCTCGAACGCGATGGGCTGGCAATGGGTGGCTGGATGTGGCCCCGACGCCTCGCCGTATTTCCGCGTCTTCAATCCCGAAACACAACGACAAAAGTTTGATCCGCAGGAACACTACATAAACCGGTGGTTGGCCGAGGGCAGATCAACACCAGAGCCAAGTGCATTGTCCTATTTCGAGGCGGTCCCTAGAACGTGGCAAATATCCGCAGATGCGGACTATCCCGCGCCTATCGTTGGCCTGTCTGAGGGCCGCGCAGGAGCTTTGGGGCGATATGAAACCTGGAAAGACAGTCGCGAGGGCCAGTAATCGCCGCTTCGACGCCGCAATATCTTGCGCCCCGTCCCCATTGGACGCTATGTTTTGTGGCATAACCGATAGCGAGACGTGATTATGCCCACTGCTGCCAAATTGTTTTCCGGTATTTGTTTGGCCGTGCTGGGCTATATCGTATCCGAGATCCTTAAGACACAACTGCCATCAGGCACGGCCTTTGGGCGGTTCTCGGAAATCAATTCGGTCATCGGGTTCATCTGCGGTTGGCTTGTTCTGGGGTCACGCGCTGGGCGTGGTTTTGCTGCGGGCATTTCAAACGGGTTTACCGGAGTCGCCGCCCTGACTTTTTGGGGGCTGTTCGTTCAGTCCGTTTACGAGATGGTGCAGGAATCGATGAAGCACCGGTATGATGGTGTCGTTGAAGCCATTGCTGCGATTTTCGAAATCGGCGTGAAACTCGGCGAACACCTGATCAACGCCCCCGTCATCCTGACCTTGCTGGTTGGCGCTATTGCGTCGGGCATGATTAGCGAAACTGTATCTCGCCACTGGAGATAACTCTGACTGATTTATTCCTTTACGGCACGTTGCGTTACGAGCCGCTGCTTTCTTTGGTTCTGGGACGTCCTTTTGAGACCTTGAACGGGGCCGCGGCGACCTTGCCGGACCATGCGGTGCATTGGGCCAAGGACGAAGCCTTTCCATTTATCGTATCCAAGCCCGGCGCAAAGGCCACAGGTCTATTGCTGCGCGACCTGAGCCGCGACGATCTGGACAGCCTGAATTATTACGAAGGCGGCTTTGCCTACGATCTGGTGCGCAAGACCGTTCAAACAGAGACCGGTCCGTGTGAGGCCGATGTCTATGTTCCGCAGGATGATCGTTGGGCGCTGGGCGATCTTTGGTCCTTGCAGGATTGGGCCGCGCGTTGGGGACAGATGACACTGCACGCTGCCCAAGAGGTGATGACCCGCCGAGATCGGTTTTCAGCTGGTGACATCCAACCGCTTTTGCCGTTTTTCCGCGCCCGTGCCTGGGCGCAGGAACTGGCAGCCGAGGGCGCGCCGCAGACCGTTCGCAGCCAGATGAGCGCGCGTGATGTAACAATCACCAAGGAACGCCCGGGCTTTGACGGTTTCTTTCGCCTCAAGGCCTTTGAGGCGACGCATAAACGGTTCGATGGCGGGCAAAGCAACGTCCTTCAGCGCGAGACCTTTATGTCTTTTGATGTGACGCTTGTTCTGCCCTATGACCCGGTCAATGATCAGGTTCTGCTGGTCGAACAATTGCGTCTGGGCACATTTAACCGGGGTGATCCGGCCCCTTGGGTCCTCGAACCGATTGCCGGGCTGGTTGATGCGGGCGAAGACCCCAAACAGGCCGGCATTCGCGAAGCACAGGAAGAAGCAGGCTTGGATCTGGCAGAATTGATAACCATGCCAAAGGTTTATGCGTCGCCCGGCTATTCGACGGAATTCTTCCACTGCTATCTCGCGCTTTGTGACCTGACCGGGCGCGGACAGGGGCAGGGCGGTTTGGCTGAGGAAAACGAAGATATCCGCAGTCACGTGCTGTCCTTTGACCATGCGATGCGCCTTGTGGATAGCGGCGAGGTCAATGTTGCGCCCTTGGCGATGATGTTGCTTTGGCTTTATCGACAACGTTCCACATTGCGCGCAAAAACAGGAACGATCTCGTGATTTCTGCGCCTTGAGTTCAGTGCGCGCGCGCCCTACACCTGTTTGGTAAACGTGACGAAAGGACTCGGCATGCGCATTGCCTCTGATTTGGCTCAGGCCATTGGAAACACCCCGCTTATCCGCCTCAACAAGGCGTCCGAAGAAACGGGGTGCGAGATTCTGGGCAAGGCGGAATTCATGAATCCGGGCCAATCGGTCAAGGACCGGGCCGCCCTGTTCATCATTCGCGATGCGGTTGCCAAGGGCCTGCTGAAACCCGGTGGCACCATTGTCGAAGGCACCGCCGGTAATACCGGGATTGGTCTGGCTCTGGTTGGGGCATCGATGGGGTTCAAAACCGTCATCGTGATCCCAGAAACCCAAAGCCAAGAGAAAAAGGATATGATCCGCCTTGCCGGCGCTGAGTTGGTTCAGGTTCCTGCGGCTCCTTATTCGAACCCCAATAACTATGTGCGTTATTCCGGCCGCCTGGCCGAGGAATTGGCCAAGACCGAACCCAATGGCGCAATCTGGGCCAATCAGTTCGACAATGTCGCCAACCGACAGGCCCATGTGGAAACCACCGGCCCCGAAATCTGGGAACAACTGGGCGGCAAGGTTGACGGGTTTGTTTGCGCGGTTGGATCGGGGGGGACATTGGCCGGTGTCGCCGAAGCCTTGCAGCCCAAAGGGGTCAAGATTGCCATGGCAGACCCAGAAGGCGCGGGCCTGTTCAAAATCTATACCGGCGAAGAGAACCCGGGCAACTCGATCACCGAAGGGATCGGGCAGGGCCGCATCACCGCCAATCTCGAAGGGTTCAAACCGGATTTCACCTATCGCGTTCCTGACGCCGAAGCTTTGCCGGTTGTGTTTGACCTGCTGACCGACGAGGGGCTTTGCCTTGGCGGATCCTCTGGTGTCAACGTTGCAGGTGCCATTCGCATGGCCAAGGAAATGGGGCCGGGCCACACCATTGTGACCATCCTTTGCGATTATGGCACACGCTATCAGTCCAAGCTGTTCAACCCGGAATTCCTCAAGGACAAAGGCCTGCCGACCCCACCATGGTTGACCAAAGCACCGGCCAGCATCCCTGGCGTTTTTGAAGACTGATGCCGATCCTGCGCCGCGTTCTAAGTTGGGCGCTTGTTGCCCTGATGTGCCTGGCTTTTCAGGCCTCTGCTCAGGATAACGGCCCCGACTACGCGGCCTGGGAACGCCTGGCCTCAGAGGTTGAGGCTGATCTGGAACTGGGGCAGGCATCAGACCTGCGCCTGGAAAACCTGCGCAGTCAGGTTGCGATTTGGCGCGACAACTTCCTTGAGGCCAGCGAAGCCAATGCTGCGCGGATTGAAACGCTGCAATCTCAGCTGGATGCTTTGGGACCGGTGCCCGAAGAGGGGCAGGAAGAAGCCAGCGAGATCACGCAACGGCGCAAGGAGTTGACAGATCGGCTTGCGTTCCTGTCTGCACCCGTCAAACAAGCGGACGAAGCCTATCGCCGGGCCAATGGTGTGATTGGCGAGATTGACGATATTATCCGGGCCCGTCAGGCCGATGCGTTGCTGGAGCTGGGTCCGTCCCCCTTGAACCCCGCACATTGGGGGCAAGCCTGGGAGGATTTGCGGTCCTCCTTGTCCAAATCCTGGGCGGAGTTGGAGCGCCGCTGGGCCTCGGACCTGTTGCGCAACAAAGCCAAGACGCAATTGCCCGCCATCATCCTGCTGGCCGCTTTAGGGTTTGTCCTGCTGACGCGCGGCCGCGGCTGGGCGCGTAGCTTGGCCCGAGGCGCGGATAAGTTTGGTCGTAACCGTCGGGCGGTTTGGCGCTTTCTGATTTCACTGGGTCAAATCCTACTGCCTATGGCGGGTATCTATGCCTTGACCCAAGCGGTTCTGGTTTCTGGGCTGGCTGGCCCCCGTTGGAGCCTGTTCCTGGAAAGTCTGCCGGTTTGGGCGGCGGTGTTGCTAGGGATCCACTGGCTGGCGGAATGGGCCTTTAACGATGATGACAGCATCGCAGTCATGCCCTTGGCCCCCGAAGAACGGGTCAAAGCTCGCTGGTTCTCGGACGTTTTGGCGGCGCTTTACGTGGCGCGCGGCCTTTTAGAAGTTCTCATCCAGTATGACCGCTTTTCTGCCGAAACATTGGCGGTCATCGAATACCCGTTGTTGCTGCTATCAGGGCTGTACCTGTTCCGGCTTGGACGCGTGCGCAATGACGCGGCCATGGTGGGTAGCAAGGCGGCAAAAGAAGGGGATGCCGGGCTATTCCGCTTGCGTTTTGCCCGGCTGTTGGGGCGCGCGGCCATGGTGTTGGGCGTTGTTGGCCCTGTTCTGGCGGCGATTGGCTATCTGCGTGTGGGCAGCGCCACTGTTTACCCGGCCATCGCATCACTGGCGGTTATTGGTGCCATTCTGGTTTTGCAGAGCTTTATCAACGATCTCTATGCGCTGATCACCCGCCAGCCTGACGACCAGAATGAAAACGAAGGTCTCTTGCCGGTTCTGGCTGGGTTCATTCTGACCATCGCCTCCCTGCCAATCCTGGCCCTGATCTGGGGCGCGCGTGAGGCGGACCTGACCGAGCTGTGGACACGGTTCCGCGAAGGGTTCCAAATCGGCGAAACGCGCTTTTCGCCCAGCGATTTCTTGGTCGTCGTTGTGGTCTTTGTGCTGGGCTACATGCTGACCCGGCTCTTGCAAGGGGCCTTGCGCAGTTCAGTGCTGCCACGGACGAAAATCGATCAAGGCGGGCAAACTGCGATTGTGTCCGGGATCGGCTATATCGGGATTTTTGTCGCGGCAATTGTGGCGATCACCATGGGCGGGCTGGACCTGTCATCGCTGGCCATTGTCGCTGGTGCCCTGTCTGTCGGTATTGGTTTCGGCCTGCAAAATATCGTGTCGAACTTTGTTTCAGGCATCATCCTGCTGATCGAACGCCCGATTTCCGAAGGCGACTGGATCGAGGTTAACGGTGTTCATGGAACCGTACGCGATATCTCGGTACGCTCGACTCGGATCGAGACTTTTGATCGCTACGACATGATCGTGCCCAACGCCGATCTGGTATCGGGCACCGTATCGAACTACACACGAGGCAACGTTCTGGGGCGGATCATTGTGCCGGTTGGTGTGGCCTACGGAACTGATACGCGCCGGGTTGAAAAGATCCTGATGAATATCGCACGCGACCACGACATGGTTCTGATGAACCCGGCCCCCTATGTGGTATTCCGTGGCTTTGGCGCGGATTCCCTGGATTTCGAAGTGCGGATGATCCTGCGTGACGTGAACAAAGGTCTCAGCGTACGAACTGAAATCAACCACCAGATCGCAGAACGCTTTACCGAAGAAGGGATCGAGATCCCGTTTGCGCAGCGCGATGTCTGGTTGCGCAACCCCGAAGCCCTGACAGGTGAGGCGAATAAGGATGAAGGAGCCCCGGAATGACCCAGCTGTTGTATCGCGAAGACGCCTATATCCGTGATGTCGCTGGTACGGTCGTGGCCCATACCGAAGAGGGTGGGGTGATCGTGGAACCCAACCTGTTTTATCCCACGGGCGGCGGACAGCCCGGCGATAGCGGTTGGCTGGAATGGGACGGTCTGCGCTTTCCCATCGCAACCGCCGTCAAGGGCGAGCAGGGGGAAAGCGTGTTGGTGGCGGCAGAACCTTTGCCTTTACCAGCCGTTGGAACCAAAGTGGTGCAGGTTCTGGATTGGGAGCGGCGTCACAAACACATGCGCGTGCATACGGCCCTGCATTTGCTCAGCGTCGTCATCCCTTTGCCGGTGACTGGCGGCGCGATTGGGGCCGGGACAGGGCGGTTGGATTTCAACATGCCCGAGGCACCGCAGGACGTGACCAGCCTTGAGGACAGCCTGAACAAGCTGATCGACCGGGATCTTGAAGTCACCGAGGGCTGGATTTCAGACGCGGACCTGGATGCCAATCCCGGTCTGGTCAAGACCATGTCGGTGCAACCGCCGCGTGGGGCAGGCAAAGTGCGCCTTGTGCGGATTGGCAGCGGCACCGAACAGGTCGATTTGCAACCCTGCGGCGGCACCCATGTGGCGCGCACCGGTGAGATCGGCACGGTACGCATCACCAAGGTTCAAAACAAAGGCAAGCAAAACCGCCGGGTCTCCATTACTTTGGAGTGATGGAGTGCCTTGGGCTTAGAGCGTTTCCAGTTTATTTTGGATCAGCTTTCGCTGCCTTTCGCCTTTGGCTCAAACGCAGAAAGCTAATGCTTTGTTTCACCAAAAACTGGAAACGGTTTAGGTGGCGCAGATTGCCTGAACGGCCTGCATGACTGCATTTTGTGTGAGCTCCAGATCCTCTTGGGTGATGGCCAGTGATGCATAGAGTTTGCCCGGCGATTTGAACACGCCATGGCTGCGCAAAGTCTTGTTATATAGCGTATTTCGACCGGGATCGTCATGATGCGCGCTGCGGTAATCGCGGCAATGCGCATCGGTGAAGTAAATGTCGAATAGGGTTTCATCACCGCAAATCTGATGTGGGATGCCTGCCTTACTCAGCGCGGTACTCTGCATGTCTTGCAGGGTTTTTCCCGTCTCGCGCAGCCGCTCATAATTCCCCGCGCGCCCCAATATCTCCATCGTTTTCAATCCTGCTGCGGCCGCAATCGGATTGCCCGACAGCGTACCCAATTGCATCAGCCATTTTTCAGCTCCCACGATGGATTTGTCGAAATGCATCATGATCTCGGCACTGGCCCCAAGCGCTGCCAGGGGAAAACCCCCACCGATGATTTTGCCCATGGTGCAGATATCCGGCACCACGCCATAGCGCTCTTGCGCCCCGCCAAAGGCCAGGCGAAACCCGGTGACGATCTCGTCAAAGATCAGCAGAACATGGTGTTTGGTACAAAGATCGCGCAGCCCTTGCAGATAGCCGGGTTCGGGCGGAATGATCCGTTGCAACGGTTCAACAATGATTGCGGCAATATCACTGTGCTCGGCCAATAAGGCCTCGACCGCGCTGAGGTCATTATAGGGTGCAATCAGCATCTGATCGGCCACGCCCTGCGGGATACCGGCACTGTCCGGCACAGCCTGGGGAAAGTTCACCCGCGCCTCGGGGGCGAGGCTCATTTGTGCCTCGGCGCTCATCCCATGATAGCCGCCTTCGAATTTCAGGATCTTGTTGCGCCCTGTATAGGCACGGGCCAACCGGATCGCATACATATCCGCCTCGCCGCCCGAGGCCACAAAACGCACCTGTTCGCAACAAGGCACGGCAGTGACGATGGCTTCGGCTAGTTCGATGCCTTTGGAATTATTTGCGAAAAACGTCATGCCCTTTGGCAGTTGTTCCAGCACGGCCTCCATGACTTCGGGGTGCCCATGCCCCAACAACATTGGGCCAGAGCCAATCAGGTAATCGACATATTCCGTGCCATCCTCATCCCAGACACGGCTACCCTGGCCATGAGAAATGATGATGCCAGGGTCAAAATTCCCGAAACCACCGGCGGGTAACACGGTCTGCGCACGGGCGATCCATTCGGACTGAGAGGTAAGTTTCTGCATGAGTTAAGCCAGTTCAAGCAAGGGGGAGCCAAGAAAGTCCAAATCAGGAGAAACGCCAAGGCCGGGACCTTTGGGCGGAGCAATGCGGCCATTTTTGCGGGTCGGGCCATCGGGGGCGATGCGCGGGCCAACGTAGGAGGACAGATCACAGGTGTTCAGCAAGGCATTGGGCGGGGTCGAGGCCGCGAAATGCAACGCGGCGGCAGTGACTATGTCAGACCCCCAGGTGCATTCAGCGCAGATTTCGGCCCCCAGGTGAACCGTCAGATCGCGGGCGCGGCGCATCGCAGAGAGACCACCAAATTTGCTGAGTTTCAGCGCGACTGCATCGAGAACGCCTAGGTCGGCTGCGCGCAAAAGCGAAGCCATATCAAAAGCATTCTCGTCGACTTTCATTGGCAGACCCGTAGCTTGTCGTACGGCGGCGCAGTCTTCTAGCGTCTTGCAGGGCTGCTCCAGCATAATATCCAGATGGGCAACGGCCCGGCCTGTGCGGGTGGCCTGCAACTTGGTCGCGCCGCAATTCCAATCGCCATAGACAAGCGGGCCATCGCCCACCGCTTCGCGCACCTTGATCAGGCGTTCCGCATCGGCTTGCCAATCCTGATCGGCTCCCAGTTTGACCTGAAACTGCCGGATCCCGGTCCCATAAGCCTCGCGCGCGATCCGCGCCATGTCATCCGGGGCAATGCATGTGATCGAATGATAAAGCGGCATATCAGCCTGCATCCGACCGCCCAGCAAGGCATAGAGCGGCTGGTCAACGGCTTTGCCAAACAGATCCCACAGCGCCATGTCCACCAAAGATTTGGCAAAGGAATGCCCAATCAGGTATTTGTCCAACCGGTGCATCAGGCTGTCTACCCCCAGTGGCGACTGGCCCAATATTTCAGGTGCCATTTCGGTGACGGCACTGGGAACCCCATCGGCAAAGGCGGGCAGATAATGCGGGATCGGGCAGACCTCCCCCCAGCCCTTCAGCCCTGTATCGGCCTCCAGGCAGAGGATATGGGTTTTGACCGTGTCACAGGTCTTGCCCTCGGACATGTGATAGGTTTCATGGCTGGTCAGGTCACAGGACCAAAGTGAAAGCCGAGAGATCTTCATCCTATGCCTCTTGTGCTGTGAGTTGCGGACCGGTTTCAAATTGATCCCGCCAAAACACCAGACACAGAACCGGGTCTGTGCCTGTGGTCATCGCATGTGGCTGGTTGGGGGCATGAAAGACTGTGTCACCAACGGTCAGCCACTGCGGGTCTTGCCCGGCGCGCAGGAATTCGGCCTTCCCAGCAAGAACAAGGTACAGCTCTTCTGCCGGGTGGTGATGCCACGGATAGTGCAGGTGCGGCGGCATGTAGACCAGCCAGGCGCGCAATTGATCCGAAGCAAAGCCTCCTTGATCGCCGACCAGACAGAAACAGCCGAAACGATTCAGAAAATCATCGCCAATTTCGCTGTCTCGGTAATGATCAAGCCAATGTGCAACCGGTGCAAGCGCCAGCACTGCGTCACGCAAAGATGAAGATGAGCCATGGCTAAGCGCTTGATCCGCTGTCAACAAATCGCGTGCAGGCAATCCCCGCGCCATTGTATTTTGAGGCCTGAGGTCGGTCGGAAAGGCGCTGAATTGTGCAAGAGTGGGGTGGGTGGCAAAACAATGCTCAAGCTCGGTTGCCGCTTGCGCCCAGACAGAGGCCTGTGTCATGCGCTCACCTTTGCATCTGTTCTGGGTTTGTCGGAATTGGGGTCATAGGCTGGTTCCCCCAAAACACGTGCGGCGCGCGCTTGGCCGTGAATGACGACTTCGAGCTCTGTGCCCGGTGTTGCGGCAGATGGTTTGACATAGGCAAAGGCGAGGATTTTTCCCACCGTCGGGCCAAACACAACCGAGGCAGTTGCCCCCACCACATCGCCATCCAGCATGACCGCTTCGCCACCATGGCCGTCTGCTTTTCCATCCGGTTCGATTTCCAGATAGGCGCAGATCCAGGGCAGATCGGTGTTCAGGGTCTTGTCACGCCCCAGATAGTCTTTGTCCTGACGGGCAAAGCGCAAGACGTCTGCTTCGGCAAGGGTGACCTCGTTAGTCAACTCTCCGGCCCCTTTGAATCCTTTTTCCATCCGCATGGCATTCATCGCGAAAGAGCCGTAATCTGTGATGCCATGGGGTTCACCAGCGGTCCAAAGCGCGTTGTAAACATCCAAACAGGCGGCATTGGGCATGTGGAATTCCCAGCCCAATTCGCCGGCATAAGACATACGCAAGGCCCAGATCGAATGGCCCGCAACGTTGATTTCCTGCGCAGAGAGCCAGCGGAACCCGGCATTGGACAGATCGGCATCTGTGCAGTTTGCCAAGACATCGCGCGCTAGGGGGCCGTTCAGGGACAGGGCGCTCCAATTCGCAGAAAGTGCTGTGATTGTAACATCTTCGCCGTCGCGTTGATGCGCGAGGTGATCCAACAAACGCTGCTCAAAGAAGGCGGCGCAGACCAGATAGAACCGGTCCTCTCCCATGCGAACAATGGTTGTTTCCAACTCAATTCGCCCGGCGCGGTTTAACATATGAGTGAGCGTGATCGCTCCGACCTTTTGTGGCATACGGTTGGCGGTCAAACGGTCCAGCAGCGCATAAGCGTCTGGCCCTTGGACCATGACCTTGGTAAAGGCGGTGACATCCATGATCCCGACAGCCTCACGCACCGCTTTGACCTCGGACGCAATCATGTCGTCCACCGGGGTGCGGTTGAAGGAATAGTGATCCTCTTGGGCGATGCCCTTGGCGAAAAAGCGGGGGCGTTCAAAACCATAGACCTCTTCATGTACGGCCCCTTTGGCTTTCAGCAGCTCATGCAAGGGGGAGGGTTTGATCGGACGCCCCGCCAAGCGGTTGAAATGCGGGAACGGGATTTCGTGGCGCAGGCAATAATCCTCTTCGGCTTTCACAACCTGCCAGTCTTTGGTCGCGTAACTGCCAAAACGGCGCGGGTCAAAGTCGCGCATGGAGATGTCAGCCGAACCATGCACCATCCAGCGCGCCAATTCTCGGGTCAGGCCAGGCCCCCAGCCGATGCCGATTTGAGTGCCACAGCAGCACCAATAATTGCGCACGCCCGGGGCAGGGCCGATCAACGGGTTGCCATCTGGCGGGTGGCTGATCGCGCCGTGCACATCGCGCTGAATGCCGAGTTCAGCAAAGACCGGCATGCGGTTCAGGCTTTCTTCAAGATAGGGCATGACCCGGTCGTAATCTGCGTCAAACAGCCAGTTCTCATATTCCCAAGGGCAATGATCATGCCAGACGGAGTTCGGGTTTTCCTTTTCGTAAATCCCGATCAAGCCGCGGTTTTGCTCCATCCGGATATAGCCCGAGACTTTTTTGTCATCGCGGATGACTGGTAATTCACGCTCCAGCCCCTGAAACTCCGGCACCGGTTCGGTGACGAAATAATGGTGGGTCATCGAGGTCATGGGCAATTGAAGGCCGGACCACTCGCCCATCTGGCGCGCATAGGTCCCGCCCGCATTCACCACATGTTCGCAGGTGATCGCGCCGCGCTCTGTCTCGACTTGCCACTCACCCGAGGGCAGTTGCGTGATATTGGTGGCGCGGCACTGGCGGATGATCCGCACGCCTTTTTGCCGTGCGCCCGCCGCCATGGCCATGGTCACATTGGTCGGGTCAACATGCCCGTCATCCGGGGTGTGCAACGCACCAAGAACCCCGTCGAGATTGTAAAACGGATGCTGTTTGGCAATCTCCTCGGGCCCGACAAGCTCGATGTTAAATCCAAGCGCCCGCCCCACGGATAAGGTGTGACGCAGCCAGTCCATTTCATCTTCGGTATAGGCTAGGCGGAAAGAACCGCAGCCATGCCAGGTGACGGGCTGGCCCGTTTCGGCCTCTAACACCCCGGAATACAAGCTGATATTGTAATCAACACATTTGCCAAGACCAAAGGAACTGGTCGAATGGGTGATCTGCCCGGCTGCGTGCCAGGTGCTGCCCGATGTCAGTTCGGACTTTTCCAGCAGAACCGTGTCTGCACCCCAGCCCTCATGGCCCAAATGGTAGGCTAGCCCCACCCCCATGACACCGCCGCCCACAATGACAACCCGTGCGGTGCTCGGAAATTCATTCGCCACGACAACATTCCTTTTCGAGTCGATTTACACTCGACAGGCTAAGCAAACAAAAATACCATCGTCAATCATGAATGGTACAAACATATCAAAATCGATTCTGGAGCGGCTGGCGGGCGAATTGCCCGAGCTGACGCCCGAAGCCCGCAAGGCCGCAACCTATGTGTTGGAAAACCCCCGCGATGTGGGGGTGTCCACGGTGCGCGAGATTGCTGAGGCTGCAAATGTAAAACCCAACACCGTGGTGCGCATGGCGCGTCAGGTGGGGTTTGACGGTTACGAGGATTTTCGCGCGCCGTTCCGCGATGCGATCCGGCGTGGCGCGGCTGATTTTCCGGATCGTGCCCGTTGGTTGCAGGACATTTCCAAATCCGGGGATCTTGGTGGGCTTTATGCGGATATGGTGCGTGATGTGCTGGCCAATGTCGAAGCGACTTTTGCCGATATCTCGACAGATGCGTTGAAATCTGCAGCAGACGCTATCTGGAACGCGCGGCGCGTCTTTACGCTTGGGGTTGGGGTCAACAATTCGGTGGCGCGCAACTTTACCTATCTGGCCTCAACCGGGATGACCGAATTTCACGCCATCCCAAGGCCGGGATCGACCCCTGTGGATGATCTGGCCTGGGCCGATAAGCGTGACGTTCTGATTGCGATCACCTGCAAACCCTACCGGAGCGAAGTGGTCGAGGCCGTGAATATTGCGCGCGAACAGGGCATGACGATCATTGCCCTGTCTGACAGCCCGGCCAGTCCGATCATTCATGCGGCGGATCACGGCTTTGTTGTCTCAGTCGACACGCCGCAATTCTTCCCGTCCAGCGTCAGCATCATTGCCTTGCTTGAAACGCTGCTGTCATTCGTCGTTGCCGTGGCGAGCGATGAAATCGTCGAACGGGTCGAGACCTTTCACAAGCGCCGCCATCAATTGGGGCTATACCAAGCGGAGGAAAAATGAACGACCCGATCACGTCTTTGGCGGCGCGGTATTACACCGATCCGCAGGTTTTCCGGTTAGAAACCGAGGGGCTATTGGCACGGACTTGGCAATTCGGCTGCCATGGGTCTGACCTGACCAATACCGGCGATTACGCCTGTTTTGAGATCGCCGGTGAAAGCCTGTTTGCCATCCGCGGACGTGATGACAAGATCCGGGTGTTCTACAATGTCTGCCAACACCGCGCCCATCAATTGGTCAGCGGCAAGGGGTCGACCCGCGTGGTCGTTTGCCCTTACCACGCCTGGACCTATGAATTGACCGGCGAATTGCGGGCAGGGCCAAATATCAAGGCGGTGGATGGGTTTGATAAATCCAAGGTTTGCCTGACCGAAGTGCGCGCCGAAGAGTTTCTGGGCTTTGTCTTTGTCAATCTTGACCCCGATGCCGCGCCGATGGAGGAATGGTTTCCCAATGCGCGGGCTGAGCTCGAGGAATGGGTGCCCAATTGGGCTGATCTGAAACCGCTGGAATGGGTGGAAATCCCAGAGAACTGCAACTGGAAGGTTTCGGTCGAGAACTATTCCGAATGTTACCACTGTTCGTTGAACCACCCGACGTTTGCCAATGGGGTGATCAAGCCGGAAACCTATGACATTCAACCCCAAGGCATGTGCCTGCGCCACACAACGCAATGCCAATCTCTGGATCAGATGACCTATGACATCCAATCCGGCTTTGCTCATCAGAACGAGTATTCCAGTTGGTTCCTATGGCCGATGTTTTCCTTTCAGGTCTATCCCGGCAACGTGCTGAACACCTATCATTGGCGCGCTGTTGATGCCGATCATGTGGTGGTCTGGCGTGGTTGGTATTCGGTCGGTGGTGTCGAAGATGCCAAGATCCGGCAATTGGCGGTGCAGGACCGGGAAACCACCGTCGAAGAGGACATTCATCTGGTGGAATCGGTGCAGCGTGGCCTTGGCTCACGTGGATATGTGCCCGGTCCGCTGGTGATTGACCCTTGTGGCGGGGTGAATTCCGAACATCCGGTCATGCATCTGCAGCGCTGGATGCGCGAAGCTGTGGATACTCCGCAGGTTTGAATGACCTCACATGAAATGGACGGACAGGCGATGAAGCCCTATTGGCAGAATTACATTGATGGTGCGTGGGTTGATGGCGGGGCAGGGCGGATCGATGTGATCGACCCTGCCACCGGCGAAAAACTGGCCGAGCACGCCTTGGCGGATGCGGGGGATGTCGATCGCGCTGTAATGGCGGCGCGCCGGGTGCATCTGTCAGGCGCATTGTCGGATCTGCGCCCGGTGGAACGTGGCCGCATGGTGCAGGCCATGGGGCGTTATCTGCTTGAAAACATCGGTGACATCGCGCGGGTCCTGACCCTGGAGCAGGGCAAGCCACTCTGGGAATCCAGGATCGAGATTGAGGGGGCCGCGCGCTATTTCGAATATTACGGTAATCAGGCTGAAACGGTTGAGGGGCGTTCGATTCCGCTGGGCAAGGGCTACTTTGATTTCACCACTTACGAGCCCTTTGGGGTCTCTGCCCAAATCATCCCGTGGAATTACCCGGTGGAGATGACTGCACGATCTTTGTCTGCGGCCCTGGCCACGGGCAATACCTGCGTGATCAAAACGCCCGAACTGACCCCTCTCACCAATGCCTGGTTCGCGCATGCTGCCGAAGCGGTTGGATTGCCAAGCGGGGCGGTCAATATCCTGTGTGGTTTGGGCCATGAGGCAGGCGCGGCCCTGTCCGGCCATCCCATGGTCAACCAGATTGTCTTTACCGGTTCAGTGCCAACGGGTGTCGCCATTGCTACGGCGGCGGCGCGTAATGTTGTGCCTTGCGTGTTGGAACTGGGCGGGAAATCCGCTGCGATTGTGCACAATGATGCGGATTTGGATGCCTTTGAAAACGACCTGCGCTGGGGGATCTTTTTCAACGCAGGACAGGTATGTTCCGCCATGAGCCGGGTGATTGTGCATGAAAGCGTGCATGACGACTTGGTCGACCGCATGGTTGGGGTGGCCAAATCCTTGATCGTAAAACCCGGCATTGATCAGCCGGAGTTTGGGCCGACCATGGGGGCGATGGTGTCGGTTGGACAACGGGACCGGGCCGAGGCGATGGTGGCACAAGCCGAAGCTGATGGGGCGCAGGTTGCGACGGGTGGTCGACGGCTCAACACGCCCGGTGCCTGTCTTGAGCCAACAATCCTGACAGACGTTAGTCCAGACATGACCATCGCCAATGACGAAGTGTTCGGCCCGGTCCTGTCGGTGTTGAAATTCTCGTCAGATGACGAGGCGATCAAAATCGCCAATGGCACGCCCTATGGGCTGGTCGGTGGTGTCTTTACCCGCGATCTCGACCGAGCGACATCGGCAGCCCGGCAAATTCGCGCTGGTCAGGTCTTTGTCAACGAATGGTATGCGGGCGGGGTTGAAACACCCTTTGGCGGTTATGGCAAATCCGGTTATGGACGAGAGAAAGGGCGCGAGGCACTGTGGAATTATGTGCAGACCAAAAACGTCGCCATCAAACTCAAGGGGTAAATCATGAGCACATTTGACGAGGATCTGTTCCTCAAAGGATTGGAACAACGCAAATCCACACTGGGCGCGGAATATGTCGAAAAGAACCTGGCGGCGGCGGATGAGTTTACCCGCCCGTTTCAAGAGGCCATGACCGCCTGGTGTTGGGGCTTTGGCTGGGGGGATGATGTCATCGATGCCAAAACCCGGTCGATGATGAACCTTTCAATGATCGGGGCCTTGGGCAAAATGCATGAATGGGAAATTCACTGCCGGGGCGCGATCAATAATGGCGTCACCAAGGAAGAAGTGCGCGCGATCATTCATGTGATCGGAATCTATTGCGGGGTTCCGCAGGCCTTGGAGTGTTTCCGTGTGGCGAAGAAGGTCTTTGACGAGGGGGAAAACGCCTAGTTTTCGTCTTTCTTGAGCGGAACGCCATATAGCTCAAGCTTGTGACCCTTGAGCTTGTAACCCAATTTCGCAGCGATCTTTTCCTGCAGGGCTTCAATCTCGGGGTCAACGAATTCAATGACTTCGCCAGAATTCATGTCGATCAGGTGATCGTGGTGCTCGCGCTCGGCATCTTCGTAGCGCGCGCGCCCATCGCCAAAATCCACCCGTTCCAGAATCCCGGCCTCTTCGAACAGTTTCACCGTCCGATAGACGGTTGCGATGGAAATCCCGTCATCGCGGGCCGAGGCGCGGGCATAAAGTTCTTCGACATCCGGGTGATCTTTGGAGCTTTCCAGAACTTCGGCAATGATCCGGCGCTGGCCTGTCATGCGCAAACCCTTGGCGGCGCAACGCGCGATGATGGTGTCGGTCATTTGGTCCAGCCCCGGCTCGAAAAATTTCGCCTCTCATAGGCAAAGTCGCGCCTCAGGCCAAGACCAAAGGCGCGCGTTGTGGATAAGTGTTTCAGTTGTAAAGCGGCTGCATGCCCATCTGCATATGCAGCATATTGACTGTGTTTTCATCCAATCCCATGGCCCCGGCAAGGTCGTGCAGATATTCCGCTTCGGCCTGGGTGTCGACCTTGATGGTCATAAGAGATGCGGAATAAACCTGCATGCGCTGGGCCTCGGGCGTGTCATTGGCCAAGGCTTCGGGATTGACCGGTGCGGCCAGTTGCGCCTGGACAAAGGCCATGTCCTCGGGGGCGGCATCCTCGCCGATGGTTTCCAGCAATTTGGCCTTTTCCGCCTGGTCAATGCCACCATCTGCCTTGGCGGCCTGGATCATGGCGCGCAACATCAGGCTGGCCATTTCTTCGCTTTCGGGCGTGGTGTCCTTGTTGTTGAAGGCATCCAACATGCTGGAAAGCCCGCCGCCCTGGGCCGCGGCCATGGCTCCGGCCAAGCCAGCCCCTCCGCCCCCCATGAGAGAGGAAAGATCGAAACCACCGGTGACCTTGTCCATCATCTCGGCCATGGGGTTGCTGTCACCGCCCATCATCGCGCCAAGCCCGCCTTGCTGGAATTTTTCCATCATCTCCTGCATCGGGTTGCCAGCCCCGTCGGGCATTTGCCCCGACATCAATTGGCCCATCTGCGCTTGCATTTGCGAGGTTGGTTCCTGTCCCTTGATCTGGGCCCCACCACCAATCAACCCGGCAAGGCCTGCGCCGCCTGACAGTTTGTCGACCCCGCGCGCCGCCGCATATCCCAAAGCCACCTTTGCCAGTGTTCCCATCAGACCCATGACACATTCCTTTCCCAGACTAACTGGGGTCAGAGTGCCATGGGATGCGCAAAAGTGTAGGGGAAAATTTGTGGTGTTGCGGGTGCTGCGCTCAGGTGCCGCAGAAGGTGGCTTTGACTTCCTCTTCCGGGCGGGGCGGTGATTGCAGGTCGGAATGTGCCGGTTGTTCGTCAAAAGGGGTGGCGAGCACTTTGTTCAAACGATGGAACAGGCTGTCATCGCCTTCGACTGCGGCGGCAATCATTTCTTCGATCTGGTGATTGCGCGGAATAAAGGCCGGGTTGGCCCGGGTCATCACTTTGGTCGGGGCGGTTTCATTGGACAACCGGGTCTGCCAGCGCATGTGCCAGGCGTCATATCCGGCTTGGTCCGAGAATTCTTCGCGTGCGGACCCGGCGGTCAAGGCCCGGAACGTATTGGTGAAATCGGCCCGGTCCTGATGCATGAGCTTGAGCAGGTCGCTCACCAGCGCCTCATCCTCGGGTTTGGGGGCCGCAATGCCGATCTTGGCGGCAAAACGCGTCAGCCAGTTGTTGCGGATCAACTCGGGCATGGCGTTGATTTGGGAAGTGAATTGTTCAATCGCAGCATCGGTGTCAGGCGTCAGCAGCACAAGCGACGTGGCCAACTGCGCAATGTTCCAAACGATGATATCGGCCTGGGCGCTATAGGCATAACGACCATGATGATCGATCGAGGAATAGCGGCCATGGGCGTCAAACCCATCCAGGAAGGCACAGGGCCCATAGTCGATGGTCTCACCCGAGAGTGTGCAATTGTCGGTGTTCATGACCCCGTGGATGAACCCAAAGGACATCCAATGCGGGATCAGGGCCGCCTGACGGTCGATGACCATTTGCAATAGATCGCCGGGGTCCTTGGCCGCGGGGTAGTGGCGCGCGACGGTGTAGTCGAACAGGGTCTGCAGAGATTGTACATCGCGGCGTGCGGCAAAGATCTGAAAGGTGCCCACCCGGATATGGCTTTGCGCCACGCGTGTCAGAACCGCACCGGGCATGGGGCGTTCGCGGATGACATCCTGACCAGTTCGGGTGGCGGCCAGGGCGCGGGTGGTCGGCACACCAAGCGCATGCATGGCCTCGGACACCACATATTCGCGCAGGACCGGCCCCAACCACGCCCGCCCATCGCCACGACGGCTATAGGGGGTTTGACCCGATCCTTTGAGCTGGATGTCGCGCCGAACACCATGCGTATCAACTACTTCGCCCAGCAAAACCGCGCGTCCGTCGCCGAGTTGCGGGTTGAATTGGCCAAATTGATGCCCAGCATAAAGCTGCGCTATGGGCTCGGCCCCCTCAGGCAGTGCATTCCCGGCCAAGGCGGCAATATCGTCAGATGTGGGGTGGCCCGTGATGCCAAGCTCTTTGGCCAGATCTTCATTGAAGGCGATCAAAGAGGGTTTGGCGACCGGCATCGGTGCCTGGCGGCTGAAGAACGCCTCGGGGAGGCGGGCATAGCTGTTGTCAAAAGGGATGTGCATGGTCATGGGCAATAGATAGGGCAGAGATGTGCCTTTGTCAGGGTGTTTGCAGGTCTTGACGCACTTGCATCAGAATTTTCCCAAGCTTGTTCAACCCGTTCCCGTCCGGCCCACAGCCCCAATAGGCATCCATGGGCGCATTTTCGATGATCTCCCGCTTGCCGGTCGACAAAAGCAAGTCGCGACAATGGTCATGTGTTTGGAACTTTGTTCGCACCGCGCTGAGCATGATGCCATCTTTGACCTCTTCCCAATCATCGCGCAGCGGCAGTGAGCGAGTCATGCCAAGCGCTTTGGCATCTTTGGGGCGATTGGAAAGGCGGATTTTGCGGCGATAGTCCTGATCCTCAAACTTCTGGGCTTGAAAGTAATGTTCAACAGTGGGCCACCATGCGCCGTCCATGGCCACGCCATAGGGGGCAAAGTTTGAGAATTCCGAATAGGCATCAGTCTGAGAATAGAAATAGATTTTCTCGTTCTCAGACATAAGCTTACAGCTCCTTGCTCATCAGCACATATTTGTCGCGTTTCTGAAAATGGGCGCGGCGGTAGAAGCGTTGCGTGGCCTCGTCCTCGCGGTCGACCTCAAGGTGGAGCGCGCGCACACCGCCTTCGCCCAGGGCTTTGGCAATACCTGCCAAGGCTTCACCGCCCATGCCGCGTTTGCGCACGGCGGGACGAATGAACAACTCGTCGACAAAGGCATCCATGCCGCCAAACTCCAGCGACCAGCCAAAGGTGACGGCGATATATCCAACCGGGGCCTTGCGCGGGCCGATCAACCAGATAGCCCCATGGGGCGACCCGGTCAGCAGCGGCGCAACGGCGGCCGTCTGCTGCTCTTCGGTGGTGGCAAATCCCATCTCTTGGTGAAAGGCCGCGACGAGCGGCAAGAGTTTTGCCGCGTCCCCTTCGTTTGCGAGTTGCAGGGATTTCATAGCCGCGCCAGCCTTTGTGTGATCAGAGCAAAGAACCCATCCGCATCAAGATCCCCCATAAAGGTCGCGTTCTTGGGGCGATCCGTGACGCCCCACCAATCCGCAACGGTCATGCCGCGGGTGAGTTCGGACTTGGTTTCGATCTCAACATTGATGTGACGCCCTGAAAAGAGGTCGGGGTTGATCACATAGGCGGTGACACAAGGATCATGCAGTGGAGCCCCGGCTGAGCCGTATTTTTCCTTGTCGAACCGTTCAAAGAAATCGGTCATCTCGGCTGATGCGATCCCGGCCGGGTTGCCAAGCGCGCGAAAGGCATCGTTGCGCGGCTTGGTCACCAGTGCCTTATGGGTGACATCCAAAGGCATAACGCTGATCGGCGCACCGCATTTGAAAACGATCTCGGCGGCTTCGGGATCCACATAGATGTTGAATTCGGCTGCGGGCGTGATGTTGCCCACCTCGAAATAGGCCCCGCCCATCAGCACGATTTCCTGAATGCGCTCAGCAATATCCGGGGCCTTTTGCAAGGCCGTTGCAATATTGGTCAGCGGGCCAAGAGGGCACAGCGTGACAGTGCCAGGGGGCTGTTCGCGCAGGGTGTCGACTATGAAATCAACCCCGTGTTTGTCCTGTACCGGCATGTGAGGCTCGGGCAGGTCCGGGCCATCCAGCCCGGTTTTGCCGTGCACGTGCTCAGCCGTCACCAGGCTATGGGCCAGCGGGCGATCACAGCCCGCGTAAATCGCCGTTTCGGGTTTACCGGCAAGCTCGCAGATTTTGCGCGCATTCAGCGTGGTCAGTTCCAGCGGCACATTGCCCGCCACGCTGACAATGCCAAGCACATCAATCTCTTCGGGAGAGGCCAGTGCCAGCAGAATGGCCACGGCATCGTCCTGCCCGGGATCCGTGTCGATGATGATCTTGCGCGGTTTTGTTGTTGTCATTGGGATTCACCTATTCTTTGGCAAGATTGGTTACATGACGGGTCCGCATGATCAAGCAAATGTCAGCGCTATCGGCGGAGGAAGGCGCAGTCGCGCCATCATCAGTGTGGCCGTTCAGAAGGGAACGGAGCGTCACCTTTCCCCTAACTATGCTTTGGAATAGTTGATTTGGTCGTTCAAAAAGGTACTGAGTAAAAAATGGGCATAAGACTAATAAGATGCAAACACTGTAATCACGTAAACAAGTTTGGTGCGCGTACCTGCAGTTATTGTTTTAAGCCGACGTCGTTTCTGAACCGCATCCTGTTTTGGGTCATCCTTGCGGTCGGGTTGGGAATGGTCGTCTATTTGAACACTGACTGGATGGGGCGCTAACCTGTTACAGAAAAAAGGCGAGACAGTTGAGCCAGATGGTTCAGGCGGAGCAGCTGGCTCCGCCGAGAACACAGAATTTGGCGCAATGGGGGTGGTTCAGGGGAACGGCGCGTTCGGCGTCTTTCAGGGTTTCCCCCAATTCGAATTGCGGGTCATAGGGCAGCAAGGTACAGGCCAGAACCGTTGGTTTTTCTGCCCCTTTTCGTTTGACCACCATACGGGACGATGCACACATGACGCTTTCGGGCGACTTGTTGAGGATCGACCAGCACTCCGTGGTGATCTCGGGGACCTCAACAGTTTCGTCCATCTCGGGGAAGAGGACGGTCTGGCCTGGGTTGTAAGCATCGATATCGAACCCTTCGCTGAGGAATAGCGCGGCAAAGCCATCGCGCGCTTGCTTATCCGTTTCATCCCACATGCTGCGCCCGGCCACGGCCATCGGAATGCCCGCATCCCGCAACCAGCGCATACCGATCAGGGTTTTCTCAAAGGCACCAGTGCCACGTTCTTCGTCATGGAACCGCGCGCTGTGATGATCGACCGAGATGCGCAGGGTCAGTTTGCCGGGATAGGCCGCATTCAGATCGCGCAAACCCTCTTGGACGCGGCGGCGCATCATCGGCAGCATGGCATTGGTCAGGATCAACACCTCATAGCCACGGTCCAGCGATACACGGGCCATGTCGATCATGTCCGGATTCATAAAGGGTTCGCCGCCGGTAAATGCGATCTCACGCACGCCCCAATTGCGATCCTGCAACTGGTCCAGATAGTCACTGACCTCATCCGTTGTCAGATAGACAAGCCGGTCATTGGTGGGCGAGCTTTCGATGTAGCAATTGGCGCAAGTGATGTTGCACAAGGTACCGGTATTGAACCACAGCGTTTGCGGATCGGTCAGGGCGACACGTGCGCGCTGATCCCCCTTGGCGGTGATGCCGGGATGCTCGAACTTTCCGATATTTGTCGTCGCGCTGTCTTTCATGGTCGTCCTCAACTCGCTGTTCAAACAGACCTATTGCCTCCATCACTGTGTGACCAGCCCATGAATATTTTGCTGACGCCATTGTGATGGATCAATTGGATGTTAGACTCTTGCGAAAAGATCGGGTAAACGCGCCGGTGAATGAACCCGTTAGCGCTAACGATCCTAAGAGGGGCCAGCCATGGTATCACGCGTCATTCCGGTCGAAAACTTCGACCTCGTCATTTTTGGGGCGACCGGCGATCTTGCCCGCCGCAAGATTCTCCCCGGTCTATTCCGCCGCTATTGCGCGGGGCAAATCCCCGAAGGGTCCCAGATCATCGGGGCCGCGCGGTCTGATGAAGGGGATGAGGGGTTTCGCAAAACCGTTGCCGAGGCGATCCGCGAATTTGGCAGCGGCAGCCATTGCGAAGACGGTACCTTGGACCAGTTTCTTGAGTGCATCCATTACGAGCGTGTGGACGCGATGGGAGAGGCCGGGTGGCAGGAGCTCAAGGGGCGCTTGCGCGACAATGTGATCAAGGCGTTTTACTTTTCCGTCGCCCCCAGCCTGTTTGGGGCCCTGGCTGAGCGTTTGCGCAGCTTTGGCTTGGCGGATGATGACAGCCGCGTGGTTGTTGAAAAGCCCTTTGGCCACAATCTGGAAACCGCCCGCGCCCTGAACCAAACCCTGGCGCAGCATTTTGACGAACACCAGATCTACCGGATTGACCATTACCTGGGTAAGGAGACTGTTCAGAACCTGATGGCGGTGCGCTTTGGCAATATGCTGTTCGAACCGCTGTGGAATGCGCAATACGTCGATCACATCCAGATCACTGTGGCGGAAACCGTCGATGTTGGGGGGCGCGGGGGCTATTACGATAAATCGGGTGCCATGCGGGATATGGTGCAAAACCATTTGATGCAGCTCTTGTGCCTGATCGCCATGGAACCGCCGGCGCGTTTTGAACCGGATGCGGTTCGGGATGAAAAGCTCAAGGTGATCCGTGCGCTGGATCCGGTAGACTATCATCATATTGTGCGCGGCCAATACGGGGCGGATGAAAACCAGCCGGGTTATCGCGCCCATGTCGAGGACCCGCGGTCGCGCACCGAAAGCTTCGTGGCGCTGAAATGCCATATCTCCAATTGGCGTTGGGCGGGAACGCCGTTTTATTTGCGCACCGGTAAGAAGCTGAAGGCACGCACCAGCGAGATCGCTGTGGTGTTCAAGGACGCGCCGCATTCGATCTTTGGCACGGATGCTGGGCAACACCGCAACGTGCTTGTCATCCGCTTGCAACCCAATGAGGGCATGACGCTGGATGTAACCATCAAGGAACCCGGTCCAGGGGGCATGCGTCTGTTGGATGTGCCATTGGATATGAGCTTTGCCGAAGCGCTGGGCGCAGAAGCGGATGAGGTACCAGATGCCTATGAGCGTTTGATCATGGATGTGATCCGTGGCAACCAGACCCTGTTTATGCGTGGTGACGAGGTCGAGGCTGCCTGGGCCTGGACAGATCCCATTATCGAGGGCTGGCAAAACCGGGGCGAAGTGCCCAAACCTTATGAGCCAGGCTCTAGCGGACCTGAGGATGCCCTGATGTTGATGCACCGGGATGGGCGCAAATGGCGGGAGATCAAAGCGTGAGCTACGAATTCATCGAATACCCGGATCGGGATATGCTGGCCATTGATTTGGCCAACCAGCTTGCCACCGATCTGGAAGAGGCGTTGCTGCACGAGGACCGTGTGGCAATGGCCGTGCCCGGAGGAACCTCGCCCGGTCCTGTCTTTGACGATCTGTGCAATGCTGACCTTGATTGGACCCGTGTTGACGTCATGCTGAGCGATGAGCGTTGGCTGCCCGAAGAACATGAGCGCTCCAACACCCGGCTGTTGCGTCAAAGACTGTTGGTCGAGCGAGCGGCCAAGGCGAATCTCCTGCCCATGTATGCACCCAAACCCACACCAGGAGAGGTTCTGCCTGAGCTGGAAAGCATGATTGCGCCTGAATTGCCTTTGGCGGTTGTGCTCTTGGGGATGGGCGAGGACATGCATACAGCCTCGATTTTCCCCGAGGCTGATCGTCTAGAAGACGCCTTGTCGCCAAAGGCTCCGATCCTGCTTCCGATGCGCGCGCCCGGTGCGCCCGAGCCGCGCATTACCCTGTCGGCGCGTGTTCTTGACGGCGCTTTGCGCAAACATGTGTTGATCTTTGGGGCGGGCAAGCGTGCGGCCCTGGAGAAAGCCAAGGGGCTATCGCCAGTAGAGGCCCCCATCAATGCCGTCTTGAACGGTGCCAAGGTTCATTGGGCGGAGTAACATCATGTGGATTGATCTAAAGAACCACGCCACGCGCGTTGCGGATCGGCGTATCGAAGAGCTGTTTGCAGATGACAGCCGCGCCCAAACCTATAGCACGACGGCGCTGGGCATGTTGTTTGACTATTCTAAAACCCAGATTGATGCCGATGTGATGGACACGCTCATTGCCTTGGCCAAAGCGTCAGAGGTCGAAGCGCGGCGCGATGCCATGTTCCGCGGTGACAAGATCAACGAGACCGAAGGGCGCGCAGTGCTGCACACAGCTTTGCGTAACCTTGATGGCGGCGCGATTGAGGTCGACGGGGCGGATGTGATGCCCGAGGTGCTGGGCACTCTGGATCGGATGGAAGCACTGGCCGAAGAGATCCGAGCGGGTGACATCACTGATGTGGTGAATATCGGGATTGGCGGTTCTGACCTTGGGCCGGTCATGGGTGTGCTGGCGCTTGCTCCGTATCATGACGGTCCGCGATGCCACTTTGTGTCCAATGTGGATGGGGCGGATATCGCCGATACGCTGCGCGGCTGTGATCCGGAAAAGACGATGTTTATCGTCGCCTCCAAGACCTTTACCACCATCGAAACCATGACCAATGCCCGCACGGCCAAAGCGTGGTTGGCCGATAAGGGCGTGTCCGAAGAGGGGCGCTTTGTTGCGCTGAGTTCCAATGTGGACGGGGCAGGGGCCTTTGGTATCCCGGCCGAGCGTGTCTTTGGGTTCGAGGATTGGGTTGGCGGTCGCTATTCCATGTGGGGCCCGATTGGCCTGTCCATGATGATCGCCATTGGCGGCGCGGCCTTCAGGGCCTTTCTGCGTGGTGGTCAGGCCATGGATCGGCATTTCCAAGCCGCCGAGCTGCATGAGAACCTTCCGGTTCTGCTGGCTTTGGTTGGGATCTGGCACAATCAGGGCATGGGTTATGCCTCGCGCGCTGTGCTGCCCTATGACAATCGCCTGATGCGGCTGCCCGCCTATCTCCAGCAACTCGAGATGGAGAGCAATGGCAAAGGTGTCGCCATGGACGGGTCCGATCTGGCAGTCCAATCTGGGCCGATTGTCTGGGGTGAACCGGGGACCAATGGTCAGCACGCCTTTTACCAGTTGATCCATCAGGGCACTGCCGTTGTCCCTTGCGAATTCCTTGTTGCGGCCCAAGGTCATGAGCAGGACCTCAAGCACCATCATCAATTGCTGGTTGCCAATTGCTTTGCGCAATCCGAGGCCCTGATGCGTGGTCGGACCTTGGACGAGGCGCGGGCCAAAGTGGCGGGCAAGTTCGAAGGTGATGAATTGGAACGCCAGGCGCGTCATCGCGTGTTCCCCGGAAACCGCCCGTCGACGACCTTGATCTATGATCAGCTCGATCCGGAAATCCTAGGCAAGATCATCGCGCTATATGAGCATCGCGTCTTTGTCGAAGGAGTGATCTTGGGGATCAATTCCTATGACCAATGGGGTGTTGAGCTGGGCAAAGAGTTGGCAACTGCGCTGGGCCCTGTGGTTACGGGAGATGCGTCCGCCGCCGATAAAGACGGGTCGACGCAGCAGTTGGTTTCCTTCTTTCTACGCCATAACGCGTAACCTGCAAGTTCACAGGCATAAATTGCGGCGGGCGGACCATGCCCGCCGCTTTACCTTTTACGCCTCTTGCGGCTCGGCTTTGACCATGGCTCCGGCAAGCTTTTCGCTGACAAAGCCAAACAGATTGCCCAGGATCAGCGAAGCGACGACCATTGCGGCAGCTTGGCCCGTGGCGGCGATGTCGCCAATTGCAACACCGGTCAACAGGCAGAAGGCCGCTGTCGATGCATAGCCGTAAACCGCCGCCGGGATCGTCGACAAAACCGGCAAATGCGCCCCAAGCACCAGGACAATAACGGACGCTCCGACCAAGAGCGACGTGACCTCGACTGATCCGCCAACAGTGCCGACGACAACCAGCGCGACCGTCGCAACCAGAGCCCCCCAAACATGGTTGATCGCAGATTTCGTCAACCCGTCTGATCCGCCACCGGTGTGATAAAAGCTTCCCCATCCGATGAACAGGGCCCAGACCTGAAGACCATAGCCGTTGCCCAAACACAGCCAGGTTGCAATGGCTGCCAACACGCCGATCGAGATCGCAAGTGCGTTGATTAGATTCATAGTTTCCTCCCATTTTTCCGGTCACGCCAGAACGGCTTGACCGGCGCCGGAACGTTAGTTTCGGGGCTGCAATGGGGGTATGGTACTTTGGTTCATTCGACCCGAAAGGGCTTGACACCGCATGGTTGGCCGAGCCTGGGTCACCCTTGTCCAATAGGGGAAAGTCGTGACGTTTCAGATCCTTTAAGGTGATTCCCGGATGTGGTTTCAGGGAATATCGAAACCGGCCTCGGCCAATTCAAAGCCTGAAAACTGAAACGCGGGTGAGACGGTACACCCCACCAAAGTCCAATCTCCCACGCTCTTGGCAGCCTGCCAATGACCGGTGGGAACGATAATTTGCGGCTGTTGATTTGACGAAAGGTCGGGTCCCAAGGTCAAATCTTGACGTGGGCCAGCCTCGGTTGCCGCCAGGGATAGCACCAGCGGCGCACCCGCGTAGTAATGCCAGATCTCCGCCGCATCCACTCGATGCCAATGACTGCGCTCGCCGCCTTTCAGCAGGAAATAGATGCAGGTCCCGGCTGGTCGATCATCGCCAGTCGCCTCGGCAATCCAGGTCTGGCGGTAATACCCGCCTTCGGGATGCGGGGCCAGGTTGAGCTTGGCAATGATATCATCCGCTGTCAGCACCGTGCGTTCCTCTCAGAGTTGGTTAACGAACCGGGGTCACCCTTTGCCGCATTCCTAACCGCTTCGAGCAGGAGGCACAAATGGCGGCACTCAAGAAAGATGTTCGGCAGATGGCCGAAGAGATCGTTGCCCGCGAGGGTGGCTATGTGAATGATCCAGACGATCCGGGCGGGGCGACCAAATATGGGGTCACGATCCACACCATGCGTCGGTTGGGCATTGATCTGGATGGTGACGGCAAGGTGACCCCCAATGATGTCAAACGTCTGAGCCGGAATCAGGCGGTGAATATCTTTCTGGAACATTACTTCATTCGCCCGCGCATCGCCGAGCTGCCCTCGGTTTTGCACAGCACGGTTTTTGACATGTATGTCAATGCCGGGGGCAATGCGGTGAAGATCTTGCAGCGCATGTTGCGTCAGATGGGCGAAGAGGTCAGCGTTGATGGGGCGATTGGTCCACTGACCATTGCTGCGACGGTGCGCGCCTTTAACAAGGCCCCGGATCACATCGTGGACGCCTATGGGATCGCGCGGCGCAATTATTACTTTGGCATTGCGGATCGGCGTCCGGCCAGCCGCAAATATGCGCGCACCCGTGCCGGGGGCAAAGGCGGTTGGATCAAACGCGCCGAAGAGTTCATTTCGCCGAAATATCACCTGACCGAGGCGCAATTTGCAGCGCGGGTGGCGTCATGGGCCTGATCGAACGGTTGCTGGGATTGGTTTTTGGCGGCGGGCGCAATGTCGTTGCCGAAACCGCCGAAGTCTTTCGCGTGAATGCCGAGGCCGAGGCCGCGCGCAATCATGATTTGCGCAGCTCGGCCTTGCAGCAATTTGGCCAAGAGTTCCGCATTGTCCGGCGCAGCTGGTTTGATCGGTTTATGGATGCTCTGAATCGTGTGCCGCGCCCGGCCATGGCCTTGGGGACATTGGGTTTGTTTGTGGCCGCCATGGTCGATCCGGTGTGGTTTGCCGCGCGCATGGCCGGAATCGCCTTGGTGCCCGAGCCGCTTTGGTGGCTGCTCGGGGCGATTGTGTCATTCTACTTTGGCGCACGCCATCAGGCGAAAGGGCAGGAGTTCCGAAACCAACTGGCCGCGACCATGGCGGCTGTTCCTCAAGTGGTGCAAACGGTGCGCGAGGTGGAATCACTGCGCCACGTTACGCCAGAGCCGGTCGGGCAGGATGACGCCCAAGAGGACATCCCAGATGCGCAGTTTTCTGACAATCCCGCCCTGGCCGATTGGAGCGCAAAGACCAAGTCGTAACTGCACGCGCCCAAATGCGCGACAATGTGAACAGGTTGGCCTAACATAAGTCATTGGACGCTGAAATTGATGGGCGTATAAACATGCCCATGATTACAGAGCTCGGCCACTTCACCCTGATCCTCGCCTTCATGGTGTCCATCGTCCAGGCGGTGGTCCCTTTGATCGGTGCCCATAAACGTCTGCCCGGCTGGATGGCCGTCGCGGAGCCCGCTGCCACCACGCAATTTGTGCTGGTGGCGGCGTCTTTTGCAGCCTTGACCTATGCCTTTGTGGTTTCGGATTTCTCGGTGCAACTGGTTTACGCCAACAGCCATTCTGAAAAGCCGATGCTTTACAAAATTAGCGGTGTTTGGGGCAACCATGAGGGGTCCCTGCTGCTTTGGGTCTTTATCCTGGCCCTGTTCGGGGCGATGGCGGCCTGGTTTGGCGACAATCTGCCACCGACATTGCGCGCACGGGTTTTGGGGGTGCAAGCCTCGGTCGGGGCGGCGTTTTATGCCTTTATCCTGTTCACCTCGAACCCGTTCTTGCGCCTGAATGTGGTACCGATGAACGGACAGGATCTGAACCCGCTTCTGCAGGACCCGGGCCTCGCCTTTCATCCCCCGTTTTTGTATCTGGGCTATGTCGGTCTTTCGATCTGCTTTAGCTTTGCGGTGGCGGCCCTGATCGAAGGTCGCGTTGATGCAGCCTGGGGGCGCTGGGTTCGGCCCTGGACTTTGATATCCTGGGTGTTTCTGACCATCGGCATCGCGCTTGGCTCTTGGTGGGCTTATTACGAACTTGGCTGGGGTGGTTTCTGGTTCTGGGATCCGGTCGAAAACGCCTCCTTCATGCCCTGGCTCTTTGCGGCGGCCTTGCTGCATTCAGCCATCGTTGTCGAAAAGCGCGAAAGCCTGAAAAGCTGGACCATTCTACTGGCGATCATGGCGTTCAGCTTTTCCTTGATCGGCACCTTTATCGTGCGCTCCGGCGTTCTGACCTCGGTCCATGCCTTTGCCACCGATCCTGAGCGGGGGGTCTTTATTCTGGGCATCTTGGTCTTTTTCACAGGTGGCGCGCTGACCTTGTTTGCAGGCCGCGCTAGTGTGATGGAGGCCAAGGGCGTCTTTGGTGTCGTCAGCCGCGAGAGCGCGCTGGTGGCCAACAACATCCTATTGGCAGTGGCCAGCCTTGTGGTCTTTGTCGGGACCATGTGGCCGCTGGTGGCCGAAATGGCCTTTGCCCGCAAGCTTTCGGTTGGACCGCCCTTCTTTAACATGGCCTTTACACCCTTCATGGTGCTGCTGGGGCTGCTTTTGCCGGTTGGCGCGATGCTGAGCTGGAAGCGCGGGCGCGCCGACAAGGTTTTGCGCCAATTGGCTCCGGCTTTGATCCTGTCACTGGCCTTGGCCGGTCTGGTTTGGTCGATGCAAACCGGGCGCACCATGCTGGGGCCGGTTGGGGTTTTCCTTGGGGCCTGGCTGGTCTCGGGTTCGATCATTGATCTGATCGCCAAAACCGGGCGTAACCGCGACCTGTCCCGCCTGTTCCGTTTGCCACGCGCTGAGTGGGGCAAGGCGGTGGCCCATGGTGGGCTGGGCATTACCATGCTGGGAATCGCCGGCCTGATGGCCTGGGAGGAAGAGCGCGTTTTGGTCGCCCAGATCGATGAACCTTTCACCGTTGGGCAATTCGACTTTGTTTTGAAAGGCGTCGAAACCGTTCAGGGGCCGAACTATGTCTCGGACATGGCCGAGGTGGCGGTGCTGCGTGGTGGCAAAGAGATCGTGCGCGTCTTCCCAGAAAAACGCAACTATCCGGTGCAGCAGATGCCAACCACCGAAGCGGCGATCGATTACCGCTTTTTGCGCGATATCTATGTGGTGATTGGTGATGCCCAGAATGACGGCGGCTATGTCATGCGCATTTATATCAAACCGCTGGCCAATTGGATTTGGGCGGGCTGTATCCTGATGTCGCTGGGGGGCTTGCTAAGCCTTTCTGACAGACGTTATCGCGTAGCCGCGGGCGCACGCAAAGCCGCTCCGATCAAAGGGGTGCCTGCGGAATGACTGTGTTGCGTCTGTGGATCTCGGTCTTGCTGATTGCTTTGGCTGCGCCTTTGGCGGCGGTGGAACCGGATGAAATGCTGGATGACCCGCTGCTGGAAAAGCGGGCACGCCATATCTCTGACGGGTTGCGCTGCCTTGTCTGTCAGAATGAGAGCATTGATGAATCCAACGCATCGCTGGCCAAAGACCTGCGCATTCTGGTGCGGGAACGGCTGAGCGAAGGTGATAGCGACACCGAAGTGGTCGACTATATCGTTGCGCGCTATGGTGAATTTGTCTTGCTGCAGCCAACCACCGGCGGTTGGAACTGGGTACTTTGGGCGACCGGGCCGATTGGGTTTGTTCTGGCGCTGCTGATTGCGGCGGGTTATTTGCGCGCGCGCTCCAAGGCTCCGGTGAAGCCTGTTGAGGGCTTGAGCGCCGAAGAGCAGGCGCGTTTGGACGAGATCATGAAGGGCTGAGTTGGCCTGAGGCGGGGAAGGGGCGCTGCCCCGCCCCGAGCAAGCTCGGGACTCCCCGGGATATTTTTGGCCCAAAGAAGCCTGGGCGTTGACCTGTTTGCCTGGAAGCTATAGCTCTGAGGCAAGGGTGACAGGGACCCTAGGCGCCGCCACTTGCTAAACCTGTCGTTTTCTTCTGCGTTTCCCTGATGTTTCGGGCGATACCTCTGGACAAGGGCGGACCTCCTTCCCATGTCGGGTTTGGTATCGTCAGAACGGAGGACCCGATGAGTCGGGAGACGATTACACTCGAGATCAAGGATCTCACGCAATTTGCGCGCAGCTTGCGGGCGGAATTGCCCCATAAGCCCAGCCATGTCGAAACCTTGGGTCTGGTGGCCCGCGCGGCGGGGTATCGCAATTTTCAACATCTGCGCGCCCGCAATGCGCCAAAGCCTGTTGCCGATGACAAGCTGGTGGCGCGGGCCTTGGAGCATTTTGACGACAATGGGTTTTTGAAACGCTGGCCTGGCAAGACACGTATTCAGGCCTTGTGCCTGTGGGTCCTGTGGTCGCGTTTGCCCGCGCGTCAGGTGATGCGTGAGCGCGAGATCAGCCAAGCCATTGACGACATGACCTTGTTTCGCGATGCCGCGCAAATTCGGCGTGGCATGATCGAACATCGCTTGGTGATGCGCAATCTGGACGGGTCGGCCTATGAGCGTATCGAACAGGCCCCACCACCAGAAGCGCGCGCCCTAATCGCGCAATTGCCCTGAGGAATATTGCTGACGCGGCGTTTCGCTTTGCCAATCCCGCGCCAGCAGTATTTGATGGGCGCAACAGGTTAACGGAGTTCTCATGAAATACGATGCGATCACCTATGTGGTTGAAGATGACATTGCGACGATCTCGATCAATCGGCCCGATGTGATGAATGCGCTCAACACGCAAATGCGCGCCGAATTGGCGGATGCGTTTACACGCGGCGGCAAAGAGGCGCGGGTTGTGGTGCTCACGGGCAATGGCAAGGCGTTTTGTTCCGGGCAGGATCTGGGCGATGGCAAGAATGTCGCTCAGCTTGATCTGCAACGGACGCTGAATGACGAATATGTGCCGATGTTGCGGGCGATCTATGAATGCCCGGTGCCGACCATTGCGGCGGTCAATGGTCCCGCTGCTGGGGCTGGGGCCAATCTGGCGCTTGCGGCGGATGTGGTGATCGCGACTGAAAGCGCCTATTTCCTGCAGGCCTTTAGCAAGATCGGGTTGATCCCGGATGCGGGCGGCACCTGGTTCCTGCCGCGCCAGATCGGTCTGGCCAAGGCGATGGGCAAGGCGCTGTTTGCGGAGAAAATCAGTGCGCGTCAGGCGGATGAATGGGGCATGATCTGGGAAGCCGTCCCAGATGGTGAGTTCGAGATCATCTGGAAGGCCCGCGCGGCGCATCTGGCCAAGGGGCCAACCCAGGCCTATGCGCGGATCAAACAGGCCATGCGCGCCTCCTTTGACAATACGCTAGAGGATCAGCTGTCGCTTGAGGCGAGCTTGCAAGGTCAGGCGGGCAAGACGCGCGACTTCATGGAAGGGGTCATGGCGTTTCTCGACAAACGTGCGCCGGATTACGAAGGGCGCTAACTCTGGCCTTATTGCAAAAAAAAGGGGCGCGAGAATTTCGCGCCCCTTCTTTTTTCAACCCTGTGATGATTAGACCATCGCGTCGGCCATATCATCGACCTGATCATCGGCAGTGGTCTGGTCATCCGCGACTGCCGCCGGATCTGCGTCTTTCATCAGATCATCATAGGTGACGTCATATTGGCCACAATTGCCGCCGGTTTCGGAGGCATAGCACAGATCGTCAACCGCGCCGGAGCCGGCCAGAGTGACCTGCATCGAAGCCACGCCATCAACGGCGATGTCGATGGTTTGCACCGAATTGTCGCCCGCCGCCGGAATGGCGATGGAGTCGATCAACTCGCCTTCGCTGTCATAAAGGTCGATCGCGCCGCCCTCTTCTTCGATGTCGAGCACGTTCAGGCTGACAACATCGCTGGGTGCTGCAAAGTCAAAGGTGATGGTGCCGCCGCCCGCATTGTCGTCAGGATCGGTTGCGTCATTGTCTTCGGAGATAATGATCGCATTGCCCTGATCGGCATAGCCGAGATCGCTGTCGCCACCGGTTGGGTTGGCCGTGTCAAAGATCATCGCGTCGTTTTCGCTGTCAGCGGCATCACCGGCGCGCTGAGCGGTCACGGTAAAGCCGTCAAACTGCAGAGCGGCGGTTTCGCCTGCTGCGGCATCTTCGAAATCTTCGCAAGTGCCGTGTTCGTCGACGGGCACTTCGACTTCGGTCAATGTGCTGACCTCGACATTGTCGATAAAGATCTCTTCGTTACCCGCGGAGATGTCAGCGTCCAGAACCAGCTGAACCGAGCTTGCGCCATCCAGAGCGCCGCCGGAATAGGTCAGGGTTTGGCTGTCGGCTGTGATGGTCTGGCCGGTTGTGTCGCCCACCAGCGCGGTGCCTTCATCATTGACGACAAAGGTGTCCATCAGGACCCATTCATTGCCGTCAACCAGCGCCCAAACTTCGAGGCTGTCACCATAGCAGCCGCCATTTTCGAAATACTCGGTGTGCGGGGCCCGGGCGTCAAAGGAGACTTCAGCGTCGCCGTTTACTTGTGCAGTTTCAAACCACAGGTTGCCATCGTGGCAGCCATTGGCCTCGGCTTCGCCATTGGTGGCCTGCCAGCCGCCATGCCATCCGCCGTTCCACGCCACGTTTTGTGCGTCTTGCAGGTTGGAAACGCCATCAAAATTCTCAGCCAGAACAACCTCTTCGACAGTCTCGGTGGTTGTTGCGCCGCTGTCATTGCCTTCGACAAGAACGGTTTCGCTGACCTCGACATTGTCGATAAAGATCTCTTCGTTACCCGCAGAGATATCGGCATCCAGAACCAGCTGAACCGAGCTCGCGCCATCCAGTGCACCGCCGGAATAGGTCAGGGTCTGGCTGTCGGCTGTGATGGTCTGGCCGGTTGTGTCGCCCACCAGAGCCGTACCTTCGTCATTGACCACAAACGTGTCCATCAGGACCCATTCATTGCCATCAACCAGCGCCCAGACTTCGAGGCTGTCACCATAGCAGCCGCCATTTTCGAAATACTCGGTATGTGGCGCGCGGGCGTCAAAAGAGATTTCAGCATCGCCGTTCACGGCTACCGGCTCGAACCAGATATTGCCGTCATGGCAGCCATTGGCCTCGAGTTCGCCATTGGTCGCCTGCCAGTAACCGCCATAAGAGACGATATCGCTTTGCGAGGCATAAGAGATGCCGTTGAAATCGTCAGAGGCAAGGACGTTGGTCTCGTACACCGCAGCCTGATCATCGCCTGTATTGCCGATACCACCGGTCAGGGCCATGCCGCCGCCATTGTCGGTGTTTACAACCGCTGTCAGGTTGGACAGGTCAATGCTATCCGCGGTCAGGTTAGAGCCGCCACCGTCAATATAGAAGGTCAGCGTCGCCTCGTTCACATCGCCCTGCGACGAATAGGGCGTGGTGCCGAATTCCAGACGCACGTCATAAGGTTCCTGAACCTGCGCGCCATTGTCCATCTGGTTCAAGGTGCCGGTCGCCACTGTAAAGCCGGTGACATTTTCACCGTTAGAGCCGATCGCCTCGTCATAATCGGGGTAGATGGTCAGCGCGCTGGCATCGACATCATCGGCAAGGTTGAAGAACAGCGCGTCAATGTCCACGGCATCCGGATCGGGCGCGACAACGCGCATAAAGAGATTGCCGTTATCTTCGATGATCTCGACACGAACCTGAGGTTCGCAACCCAAAAGGATCTCGGTGGTGTTTCCTGTGGACATGGTCAGCTCCTGCACAAACGGGCAAACGTTAAAAATTTGACCAATTCATGCCGAAATCTGTCCTCAAACGCTCGAAATATGATGGAAACAATCCGTTTCAGCCATTTTGGTGCCACAATTGGTGATGGACCGCTGACGTTACGGGAACAGTAACTCGCAACCAATTGAATTGTTTCGATGAAAGGTGGCGGGATTTGGGCAAAGAAAAACCCGACCTTTCTCAAGGCCGGGTTCTTCTTGGTTCGATTCGGAGGCGTTTAGCGCTTTTCGATATCCGTATAGTCACGCTCGGTCTCACCGAGATAGAGCTGACGCGGGCGACCGATTTTATGCGCTGGATCAGACAGCTGCTCTTTCCACTGGGAGATCCAACCAACGGTCCGGCTCAGCGCAAAGATCGGGGTGAACATCGAGGTTGGGAAGCCCATCGCCTCAAGGATGATGCCCGAATAGAAGTCCACATTCGGGAACAGCTTCTTTTCGGCAAAGTACGGATCGGCCAAAGCGGCCTCTTCCAGCGCCTTGGCGGTTGCCAAGATTGGGTTGTTTTCAACACCCAGCAGATCCAGAACCTCGTCGGCGGACTGTTTCATCACGGTCGCGCGCGGGTCAAAGTTCTTGTAGACGCGGTGACCAAAGCCCATCAGGCGGAACGGATCGTTCTTGTCTTTGGCACGGGCGATGAATTCAGGAATGCGATCGGGTGACCCGATCTCCTTGAGCATCTCCAGGCACGCCTGGTTTGCACCACCATGGGCCGGACCCCAAAGGCAGGCGATGCCCGCAGCAATACAGGCGAACGGGTTGGCACCGGACGAGGAGGCCAGACGCACGGTCGAGGTCGAGGCGTTCTGTTCGTGATCCGCATGCAGGGTAAAGATACGGTCCATGGCGCGGGCCAGGATCGGATCAACCTGATATTCCTCGGCCGGAACGGCAAAGCACATATACAGGAAGTTCGCCGCGTAATCGAGATCGTTGCGAGGGTACATGAAAGGCTGGCCGATAGAGTATTTATAGGCCATCGCAGCGATGGTTGGCATCTTGGCGATCAGACGGTGCGACGCGATCTCGCGCTGGCGCGGATCAGAAATGTCGGTGGAGTCATGATAGAAGGCCGACATCGCACCCACAACACCCACCATGGTGGCCATCGGATGCGCATCGCGACGGAACCCACGGAAGAAGTTGTGCATCTGCTCGTGGATCATGGTGTGGTTCGTGATGGTGTTCTCGAACTTTTCCAGATCAGCGGCGGTCGGCAGTTCACCGTAAAGCAGCAGGTAGCACACTTCGAGGTAATGCGATTTGCCAGCCAGTTGATCAATCGGATAACCGCGATGCAGCAGCTCGCCCTTGCCACCGTCGATAAAGGTGATTGTGCTGTCACAGCTCGCAGTGGAGGTGAAGCCCGGGTCATAGGTGAACACGCCCGCCTGGGCATACAATTTACGGATATCCAGCACATCAGGGCCGGCAGTCGGCGAATGGATTGGCAGGTCGTAGGATTCCCCATCAATCGTCAATGTCGCGGATTTTGTCGATTCAGCCATGCGTGTCTTCCCTTATTCTCGAACGAAGCGGGCCACGTCCTGCAGCCCGCAAGTGTTTTGTTCTTTGGGGAAGGCTGCGGCGAAATGCCCTCAGCTGTCTCCCCCAGTTGCGGCTTGGGTCAGCCGTTCCAGGCTGGTCTCCTTGCCAAGTACGAGCATCATGTCAAAAACGCTCGGTGTGGCAGCCCGGCCTGCCAGGGCCGCGCGCAGCGGTCCGGCCAGCTTGCCGAATTTCATGCCATTTTCCTCTGCGAAACGGTTCAGGACCGTTTCTAGGTCATCCCGCGACCAGCTAGCATTTTGCAGCTGCGGCGTCAATGAACTCAGTATACCACGGGATACACTATCAAGGTTTTTTGCGGCTTTTTCATCAGGAACAACCGCGCCTTCAATCAGGGCAAAGTGAGCCTTTTCAATGAGTTCCGGGAAAGTCTTGGCCCGGTCTTTCAGGCAGTAAAGCGCGGCGTTCAGCCGCTGTGACTGAACGTCTGTCAGGTCCGGCAATCCCGCAACCGCACGATACATCACGATCTCTTGCAGCAATGCAGCATCGTCAGTGATCGCAATATGTTGGCCACAGATATTCTCCAGCTTCTTAAAGTCAAATCGGGCGGGTGATTTGCCGATTCCATCGGTCCCGAACCACTCCTTTGCCTGATCATCGGTAAAGAATTCGTCATCGCCATGGCTCCAGCCCAGACGCGCAAGATAGTTGCGCATGCCCGCCGCAGGGTAACCCATGGCCTGATATTCCTCGACCCCCAGCGCGCCGTGACGCTTGGACAGTTTTTTGCCATCGGGCCCGTGAATCAGCGGAATATGGGCATAGACCGGCAGGTCCCAGCCCATGGCCGTGTAGATGCCCATCTGGCGCGCAGCATTGTTCAGGTGATCATCCCCGCGAATGACATGGGTCACGCCCATATCGTGATCATCCACCACAACAGCCAACATGTAGACGGGCGTAGCGTCGGAGCGTAACAGGATCATGTCATCAAGATTGGCATTCTTGATGCGCACAATGCCCTGAACCTCATCCTCAATCACGGTTTCGCCGTCCTGAGGGGTTTTCAGTCGCACCACAAAGGGGGCATCTGGGAAGGTGCTTGGGTCTGCATCACGCCAGGGGCTTTGGAAATGGGTCGATGTCCCCTCGGCGCGGGCCTTTTCACGAAAGGCTTCGATGTCTTCCTGTGTCGAGAAACACTTGTAAGCCGCGCCTTTGGCGAGCAGCTCATTGGCGACCTCGACATGGCGATCTGCGCGGGCGAACTGGCTGACAGCCTCGCCATCATGGTCCAGCCCCAGCCAGTCCATGCCTTTCAGGATCGCCTCTGTCGCTTCGGGGGTTGAACGGGCGCGGTCGGTATCCTCGATGCGCAGCAGGAATTTGCCGCCGCGACCGCGGGCATAAAGCCAGTTGAACAGCGCCGTGCGGGCACCGCCGATATGAAGATAGCCCGTGGGCGAAGGGGCAAAACGGGTCACGACTTGCGTCATCTTGGTTAACCTTTTGCTAACAAGGAAAGGGGTAGCTTGGGCTGTTCCTTAAACACAGGTCCGCCCTTGGGCAAGTGGAGCCATGGTGCGGATCAGCAAAGGTCTGGCATGAGGCACGCCTTTGACATGTTTGCGGGGGTGATGCTAGCGCAGCGCGGTCACCTCTTTCCCTGGTCGCCGGTCTGTCTGGCCGTCGGCATTGGCTGCTATTTTGCCCTGCGGGTGGAGCCGCAGCTTTGGGTTCTGATCACACTCGCTCTTTGCGGATTGATAACGGTGCTGCTCAGCGCGCGCGTTGGTCCGGTTTTCGCCCCCTTGCTGAGCGCGCTGGCGTTGGCGGCTGTCGGCTTTTCTCTGGCGGGTGCGCGGGCGCATTTGGTTTCGGGCCCGGTGCTGGATTTTCGCTATTACGGCGCGATTGAGGGGCGGATTGTTGCGATTGACCGGTCTGGCTCGGATGCGGTTCGTTTGACTTTGGACCGTGTGGTTCTGGAACGCATGGATCCGGCAGTGACGCCTGAACGGGTTCGTGTCTCTTTGCATGGGCAGCAAGGCTACATGGAGCCGCGACCCGGTGCCGTGGTGATTCTGACCGGGCATTTGTCACCCCCTGGTGGTTCAGTGGAACCCGGCGGGTTTGATTTCCGCCGACACGCCTGGTTTTTGCGGCTCGGCGCGGTGGGATACACCCGCACGCCGGTTCTGTTGCTCGAAGAACCGGGCGCAGGCCAATGGTTGTTCAAGGCCCGAATGTGGCTGTCTGCCCGCGTTCAGGCCCAATTGCCCGGCGAAACCGGGGCCTTTGCCGCCGCGTTGATGACAGGCGACCGTTCGGGCATGGGGCAGGGCACCTTGCAGACGCTGCGCGAAACCAACCTCGCGCATTTGCTGGCGATCTCCGGGTTGCATATGGGGCTCTTGGCGGGGTTTGTCTTTGCCGCTGTGCGCTTTGGTCTGTTGCTGAACGGCCATACGCGCCACAATTGGCCGGTGAAAAAGATTGCCGCTGCCGTGGCCCTGTTGGCGGCCCTTGGCTACCTGTCGCTGAGCGGGGGAAGTGTTGCCACACAGCGCGCCTTTATCATGGCCGCCGCCGCCCTGACCGCGATGATGCTGGACCGGCGGGCCTTGTCCTTACGCTCTGTGGCGATGGCGGCCTTGGTCGTTTTGGCCTTGCGACCCGAAGCTCTGGTGTCGCCGGGATTCCAAATGTCCTTTGCCGCAACAACCGCCTTGGTGGCGGTGTTTGAGCAAGTCTCGCTTTGGCAGCAGGGGCGGCAGGTGCCGCGATGGTTAAACCCGGTTGTTGGGTTGGTTGTCTCCTCAGCGGTTGCTGGGGCTGCGACGGCCCCCGTGGCCATGGCGCATTTCAACATGTTGTCGCAATACGGATTGATCGCGAACTTGCTATCGGTGCCGGTGATGGGGGCCATTGTTGTGCCCTTGGCCGTTTTGGCGGCCTTGTTGATGCCGTTTGGGCTGGATTGGATCGCTTTGGCGATTATGGGGCTGGGCCTGGATTGGATCCTGGGTGTTGCAGAGGTTATCGCATCCTGGGACGGCGCAACCCGCGCAATCATCGCCCCGGATTGGCAGGTCTTGCCCTTATTGGCCTTCGGAGGCCTGATCCTATGCCTATGGCGCGGAGGAGGGCGGGCAGTTGGCTTGGTCCCCATGATCCTTGCGGTGGTGCTGTGGTCGCAGACGGATCGGCCTGTCTTGCTTGTCTCGGATACCGGCACCTTGGTAGGTCTGATGACAGAACAAGGCCGGGGATTGTCACGCCCCAAAGGGGCTGGCTTTGTTGCGGAAAACTGGCTGGAAAATGACGGGTTTGGCGGCAGTCAACAGGAGGCCGCCCAAAGATGGCCCGGAACGGTTGAGGCCCGCATCGCGTTGAGCGGGCTGGGCGACCTGGAAGTGGTGCATTTACAAGGCAAACGCGCGGTCGGGCGTTGGTCGAGCTGCCACAAGGGGCAGATCATTATCGCCAGCACGCCAATTACGCTTTCCGGTGGCTGTCAGATCTTTGATCCGACAACATTGCGTAGCACTGGATCACTGGCCTTTTGGGCCAGTGATACAGGGATCAAAATGGTCACGGATCGTCAGATTTCAGGCCACCGCCTGTGGCATGGGATGCCAAAGGACGACTTCAAACTGGCCTCTCAAACTCAATAGGTGCGGATCAGCCCGACCAATCGGCCCTGAACGCTGACCGATCCCTCGGGCAGAACGCGTGGTTCATAGGCAGGGTTGGCCGCCTCAAGCACAATCATACCACCGCGACGGCGAAACCGTTTCAGCGTCGCCTCGTAGCCTTCGACCTGAGCTACCACAATGTCGCCCTCAGCGGCGTCGCTGCTTTCACGGATCACCACCACATCGCCATCATTGATGCCAGCATCGATCATTGAATCGCCTTTGACCTCAAGCGCATAGTGCTTGCCCGCGCCTTGTACCATCTGACCGGGCACCATCACGCCGGGTGGCACATCATTGATCGCTTCAATCGGGCGACCGGCGGCAATGCGCCCCATCAAAGGTAGCTCAGCAATTGCCCCCTTGGAAATCTCAATCGCATTTGACGGCGTGTCCGGGCGGTCCCCCTCAATCACCTGAGGCCGAAAGCCAGCGGGCGCGCCCCCAAGGCTTTCGGGCAGTTTTACAATCTCAATCGCGCGTGCCCGGTGGGCCAAGCGGCGAATGAAACCACGTTCCTCCAAAGCGGTAATCAGCCGGTGAATGCCGGATTTTGACCGCAGATCGAGCGCATCCTTCATCTCATCAAAACTGGGCGGTACGCCATCCTTGGCCAAACGCTTGTTGATAAAGTCCAAAAGGTCCAATTGCTTTTTCGTCAGCATGGTCTGCTCCCAACCTTGTGTCAGGTTTTGTTCTACCCCTGTTCTCGTTTTGTGTCAATGAGGCTGTGGATAATTCAATCACAGCGGGATGTAGTCGACGGCGTCACCAACCTGGCGCTCAGGATCTTTTGGTGCGCGCACCAAAAGCGCGTTGGATTGGCCCAAAACGCTGAGCAGGCTGGAATCCTGTCGCTCAAAGGCTGTCAGCCCCTTTGGCGTCACCTCGGCGCGCATGTAGTGTTCACGCGGGCCATTGGCAGCGACGGGGGCGGCCAGTTTGGCCTGCAGACGCGGCGCGGGCGCGTTGCCCAGACCAAGCATGGCGCGGATCACCGGCGCGACAAAAACATGGCCGCAGACCATGGCCGAGACCGGATTACCGGGCAGGCCCATCATCATGGCACTCCCCAAACGGCCCGACATCAGCGGTTTGCCGGGGCGCATGGCCACCTTGTAAAAGGCGCGCTCCATCCCAAGATCACCCGCCACCTTGGCGACCAGATCATGATCCCCGACCGAAGCCCCCCCGATGGTGATCACCAGATCCGCGTCATCAATCAGGCCGAACACGGTCGCCAGCGATGCCTCATTGTCGCGCGCAATCGGCAAGAGCCGCGGTTCCGCCCCGAGTTCGCAAAGCATGGCATGCAGGCCAAAGGTGTTTGAGGCGATGATTTGATCGGGGCCGGGGTCTTCGCCAGGCATGACCAACTCGTCACCGGTCGAGATCAAGGCGACCTTGGGTTTCCTGGCAACGGTGACCGTCGGAATGTTCATGGCCGCCAGCAAAGCGACGTCATTCGCACCCAGCAGGCGCGGCGCACCCACGATCTGTCCATCTTGAAAATCACCGCCGGCGGGGCGGATATTGGTGCCGTGCTCGGCCTCATTGATGGTGATGTGATCGCCCGAGCGGGTGACATCCTCTTGAATCGTGACATGGGTCGCGCCCTTCGGAACGGGGGCCCCGGTGAAGATGCGCACGCAGGTGCTGGCGGTCACCTCGCCATCAAAGCGATGCCCGGCAGCGGCTTCGCCAATGACCTCTAGCGTTTGCCCGACTTGTGGGTTGACCGTCGCATAGCCATCCATTGCCGAGGCCGCAAAAGGCGGCTGATCCCGCCGCGCCTGCACAGGTTTGACCATCACCCGCCCAGCCGCCTGGATCAGCGGCACCTCTTCCTGACCCAGCGGGCGGGCAAGGGCAAAGAGGTGATCAAGCGCTTGGGAAACCGAAATCATGGCCGGGCCTTTCCTTTGGCATAGTGGCGATACGGGGCTGGAATTGCTGTGACTGTCACTTGGTTGTCAGTTTCACTCTGCCTCGTAACGCCCTGACTTTCCGCCATCTTTCAGGATCACACGGGTGCCGCCGATTTCCATGGCTTTGTCGACGGCCTTGACCATGTCATAGACGGTCAGCGCGGTGACGGACACCGCGGTCAGCGCTTCCATCTCGACACCGGTTTGGCCGGTGGTTTTCACGGTGGCTTTGATACGGAGGCCGGGCAGGTCTGGGTCTTGGGTCAGGTCAACTGACACCTTGGTGACAGGCAGCGGGTGGCAGAGCGGGATCAGATCCGGGGTTTTCTTGGCCCCCATGATACCTGCCAGCCGGGCGACCCCGATCACGTCACCCTTCTTGGCGCGCCCTTCTGTAATCAAATCAAAGGTTTCCGGGGTCATCTTGACCCAGCCTTCGGCGGTGGCAATGCGCGAGGTGACAGCCTTGTCAGAGACATCGACCATATGGGCGTTGCCGTCTTCGTTGAAATGGGTCAGATCGCTCATGACATCTCCTTAGGCGGGCACGGGGTTGGCAAGCAGGGTCTCGGTGGCGCTCCTGACATCCTCTTGACGCATCAGGCTTTCGCCAATCAGGAAGGTGCGCGCGCCATATGCCGCCATATCGGCCAGATCAGCCGGGCTGTTCAGCCCGCTTTCCGAGATCAGCATACGGTCCGCAGGCACCATCTTGGACAATTCGCGCGTTGTGTCCAACGTCGTCTCAAAGGTCTTGAGATTGCGGTTATTCACCCCGATCAGCTTGGATTTCAGCCGCAAGGCACGTTCCATTTCATCGGCATCATGGGTTTCGATCAACGCATCCATGCCCCAGGAAAACGCGGCATCTTCAAGTTCTTGCGCCTGTGCATCAGACACAGAGGCCATGATGATCAGGATACAATCCGCCCCAAGCGCGCGCGCCTCGGCGACCTGATAGGTGTCATACATGAAATCCTTGCGCAGGGCAGGCATATTGGTGGCCGCGCGCGCCTGAACCAGAAACTCCTTGGCCCCTTGGAAAGACGGGGTGTCAGTCAGGACCGACAGGCAGGTTGCACCGCCATCCTCATAGGCTTTGGCTAGCTTGGCTGGCTCGAAATCAGCGCGGATCAGCCCCTTTGAGGGGGAGGCTTTCTTGACCTCGGAAATCAACCCGTAGCCTGTTTTCTCAGCGGCAAACAACCGATCTGCAAAGCCACGCACGGGAGTTGCATTGCGCGCGGCTTCTTCGACATCGGCCAAAGAACGGGCGGCTTTGTCAGCGGCCACTTCCTCAAGCTTATAGGCTTTGATCTTGTCAAGAATGGTGGTGCTCATGGGGTTGTCCAGTCGATTTCTGTCTGTCCATTGGCTTTAAGCCAGTCATTGACCGTGGAAAAGGGGCGCGAGCCGAAAAAGCCGCGCCGGGCGGACAAAGGCGAGGGATGCGCGGTTTTCAGGATCAGGTGATTGTCACCTTGAATATGCTTGGCAAAGCCCTGCGCATGGCCGCCCCAAAGCACAAAGGCGCGGGGGCGGTCAGAAAGGAAGGCGATGACCTGTTCGGTCAGCTTGGCCCAGCCGAGTTTCTGATGCGCATTGGCCTCGCCCGCGGGAACGGTCAGCGCGGTGTTCAGCAGCATCACACCCTGGCGCGCCCAGGGGCGCAAGTCACCGGTGATGGGCGCGCTGCCCAGATCCTCAACCATTTCTTTGTAGATATTGCTCAAACTACGCGGCAGTTTCACGCCGGGTTCTACCGAAAAAGCCAAACCATGGGCATGGCCGTGTGTGGGGTAGGGGTCTTGGCCCAGAATGACCACTTTGACGGCGTCGGGTGCGCAGGCGTCAAAGGCGGCAAAGATTTGCTGCTGCGGGGGAAAGATTTGGCGACTCTCCTGCGCCAGTTGTTTGGCGATGGCAGGCAGGTCCTCTGCAAAGAACGGTAGATGTGCCCAGTCTTTTGGAACGCGTAAATCCATGTTTCCCCTAGACATTTGCGAGGCCCGCCAATCGGCGGGATGAGCAGGCCTCAGGCGGCCTGCGTTGCCTTTGCCAGCGCGTCGATCTTGGCTTTGGCGGCACCGCTATCAATGCTTTCGCGCGCCATTTCAGCGCCTTGTCTCAGATCGTCCGCTTTGCCTGCCACGGTCAGAGCTGCGGCTGAGTTGAACAAAACCGCATCGCGATAGGCGCTTTGCTCTCCCCCCAGCAAAGCGCGGAAAGCCACCGCGTTTTCCTCAGGTGTGCCACCCAGAATATCCTCGAACGGATGAACAGGCAGGCCAGCATCTTCAGGGTGCAGTTCTGTTTCAGTGACACTGCCATCCTCTTCCAGAGCGGCGACCCAGCTGATGCCGGAAATTGCCAGCTCGTCTGTGCCATCCGAGCCATGCACCAGCCAGGCGCGTTCCGAGCCAAGCTGCCCCAGCGTCTCCGCCATGGGCCGGATCAGGTCGCGAGTGAAGGCTCCGGTCAGCTGGCGTTTTGCCCCGGCCGGGTTGGTCAGTGGTCCGAGGATGTTAAAGATTGTGCGGGTGCCCAGCTCCATCCGCACCGGCATCACATGTTTCATCGCCGGGTGGTGCATCGGGGCCATCATGAAGCAGATGCCAACCTCGGCCAGCGCCTTTTCCACCGCATCGGCCCCGATCATCACATTGATGCCCATCTGCCCCAGCGCATCCGCCGCGCCGGATTTTGAGGACAGGTTGCGGTTGCCATGTTTGGCCACGACCTGACCGGCCCCGGCCACAACAAAAGCCGTCGCGGTTGAGATGTTCAGTGTGCCTTTGCCATCGCCGCCTGTCCCGACAATGTCCATCGCGCCCTCGGGAGCGGCGACCTTGTTGCATTTAGCACGCATCACGGCGGCGGCGGCGCTGTATTCGTCGACGGTTTCACCACGCGTGCGCAATGCCATCAACAGGCCGGCAATTTGGGCTGGGGTGGCGTCGCCTTCGAACAGAACGGTAAAGGCGGCTTCCGCCTCTTCACGGGTCAAAGCGCGGTCGGCGGCGGCCCCGATCAGCGGTTTCAAGAGGTCACTCATGCCGGTTCCTTTGCCAGATCGAGGAAGTTCTGCAGCATCGCATGCCCATGTTCCGAGCGGATCGATTCCGGATGGAACTGCACGCCCTGGATGGGCAGGCTCTCATGTTGAAGGCCCATGATCGTGCCATCCTCAAGCTCGGCAGTGACTTGCAGGCAGGACGGCAGATCGTCGCGGCGCACGACCAGCGAATGATAGCGGGTGCCCAGCAGCGGTGAGGGCAGGCCTTTGAACACGCCTTTGCCCTCGTGATGGATTTCGCCCATTTTGCCATGCACAATCTCGTCATGGCGCACCACGGTGCCGCCAAAGGCCTGGCCAATGGTTTGATGTCCCAGACAAACCCCCATCAAGGGCGTGCGGGTTTCGGCGGCGGCTTCGGTCAGGGCCAGACAAATCCCGGCCTGATCCGGGTCACAGGGGCCGGGGGAGAGCAGAATTGATGACGGTTTCAGCGCCATTGCCTCTTGAACGTTCAGGGCGTCGTTGCGGTGCACCACCACATCGGCCCCAAGTTCCCCAAGGTAATGAACAAGGTTGTAGGTAAAGCTGTCATAGTTATCTATCAGAAGAAGCATGATATTGCGCTCTTATGTCTGGCGGCTAGCCGCATGGTCGCGGTATACATGCACAGGCAGTCAGACCGGCGTCAAGGGGCGCAAAGGTGCGACCACAAGGCAAACAAGGGCGCAAAGCCGTATAAACGGGTGAGGAGTGGCACATGGCACGAGGATTTCTGAGCGGCGCGATCTGGGGCGTGGTGGTCTCTGGTGTCTCGGCTGGGGCGGTATCGGTTGCAATGGGGCCGCCGGATCGTCCTGATCCTGCGCAAGCCGTCGACAATGATGTGGCGGTCATTGCGCCGGAACAGGTTGATGATGGCGCGACGCCTGATCCTCAGCAAGCGGTTGATGCGGACACCGCCAAGGAACCTGACACAACGGCAGTCATGGAACCCCCGGCCAAGGATCCCTTGCCTCAGACACAGGATGCTGGTGCGGCACCCGCTGTGATGGCTGACGCGGCCAAGCCCGGGCGACGCCCGCAGGCCGAAACCGGATTTGAGGCCCCCAAAGCGCCGGGCGGTGCCTTGGATGCGCCCGATGGGCCATTTAGCGCAGAGGCGGATACGGATCTGCCACAACAACCGGTGATTGGCGCGGCCCCGGATGCGCCAGTGGCTGCTGATCCTGCCTCGGAAACGGCTGAGGTCAGCGTGACCACCGATGCGCCGGTGCAACCCTTGGCGCAGGCTGAAATTCCGGGCGCGCCTGTGGCCGAGGACAGCCTCGATATTTCCACCGACCCGGCCCAGCCGCCAATTCCTGCGGTGCCCGAAGCCGAAACAGCTTTGATCGTCGAAGAGGCTCCTGTCGCCGAAGAACCTCAGCTTGAGGATGTCGCCGAACAAGCCCCAGCGCCCGAACTGGAACAGCCCGAAGCTGTACCGGATTTGGAAACCGCCGAGGCCCCGATTGCGCCTGAACCTGTTGCAGAGCCAGAGCCGCAAGAGGCCCCTGAGCCGCAGCCAGAACCTGAGCAAGTTGCCGTCGCCGCGCCGGAACCCGAGGTTGAGAACAATCGCCCGAGTATCGGCAAACCGGCGGGGTCCTTCCTTGATCGCGACACAGGCGTGCAAACCTCGCGCCTGCCGCGTTTGGGCGCGGAAACTGCGGATGCCAGTGCGGATGCGCCGCAAACTGAAACACCGCTGAGCAAATTCGCCGCCAAGCCTGATCCGGCTCCGGCGGTGGATCTGCCACGCATTTCGGTGATCCTAATTGATGACAAGGTTGATACTTGGGGCCCCGAGGCGCTCAAAACCCTGCCGATCCCGGTCAGCATCGCCATTCCCCCCTCGCATCCTGAGGCCACCAAAACCGCCGAAGCCTATCGTAAGCTGGGTTTCGAAGTGTTGGCCATGGCGGACATCCCAGAGGGGGCTGCGCCATCAGATGTTGAGGTCACCCTGAGCGGCACTTTGCAAACCATCCCCGAAGCCGTTGCGATCCTCGAAGATCCGGCCGGGGGCGTGCAATCAAGCCGCGCCGTGTCGAGCCAAACTGCGGCCTTTCTGGCCGAAAGCGGTCATGGATTGGTCATGTTGCCCAAAGGCTTGAACACCGCGCAGCAATTGGCCGCCAAGGCGGGGGTGCCCTCGGCCAGCCTGTTCCGTGACATGGACAAGGACAATCAGGATGCCGCCCATGTCCGCCGTTCGCTCGATCAAGGGGCGTTTCGTGCCAAACAGCAGGGGGCGGTGATCATGCTGGGGCGCTTGCATGCCAATACGTTGTCGGGGCTAATCCAATGGGGCTTGCAGGACAAAAACGCCTCTATCGCGATTGTGCCAGTGTCGACCGTCTTGCAGGAAGCATCGCAAGAGTGATCTCAAACCGGGACCGGATAAGGGCGGGGTAAGACAGCACACCGCCCATTGCGAAGCTAAAGATCAGGATCATAAGGCGCGGAGCCGTGTCTGGTGTGAAAAGGCTAAACCAGAAATAGAACTCGGGCGCGCCGATCAGGACGCTTGTCAGGAAAATGTCGCAGGTGAAGGCGCAGATGAGGCCAATATTGGCTTTCAGCGTTTTGACTGCGATCAGAGCTGGGCGTTTGGATATCAGTGCCAGGACAGTGGCTGGACCAAAAAGAGCAAAGAAACAATAGCTTGCAACCTTGGCCCAATATTGCCACCAGGGCAGGGAGAGCAGTTGCAGATAAATCGGCGTCACCTCATCTTCGTGATGCAAAATGATGTTCAATTCGCGCCAAAACGCATCGTCCATGTGACCAAACCAAAGCGTGGCTGACGTGTATTCGCCCAGCATGACCCAGCCAAAAATCAGCGCCACCGACAGGCTCAAGCCGAAAGCATGCCAATGCAGCCGATAGGTCGGAACCCGTTTTCGGATCAACCACCAAGGCAGGGCCAAGGCCACAGCCAAGGGCAAAGCGCAGGCCAGCCATAGCAAGACAAGCAGATTCAGCTCTTTGGGGTTCGCGAAAATGGTGATCCAGGCCAACCCCTGAAGCCAAAGGACCAGGGCCAATGGCAGGCCTGTCCAGAGCAAAATCCAGGATCTCAGGTTTAACTTCGTCATGACTGTCCCTTTCTTATTCGGGACAGAACACCATTGTTGGTTTGCAGGATTTGTGCAGGTTTTGACGGCGGCTTGAGGAGGGGGCGTTAAGTCGTTCAAAGTTTTAACAAAAGGGTGAGTTGAGATTGTGAATATTTGAGCGATATTAACCAAATTTTTGTTCACTCAGCCCGTGCTTTTCACGGTGATGCATGCCCGAATACCTTTCCGAGTTCCAACCCTACGGGGACTCATCGCAAGAGTTCATAGAGGTTGCCCTTCCCGAAGGGACCGACCCGTCCGGCTATTCTGTCTATATCTATGACACGTTTGGGAACGCCATTTATTCCTTCCCGCTTGGAACCGCGACGGATACGGTGGCGAGCTATGATGTTTACGTCATCGATAGTTCGACACCCGGTTTCAGCGATGGCGGCGCGGATCCGACCGGGCGTCTCTATCCCGATGACGGCATTGCGCTCGTTGATGATACGGGAACGACCGTTCAGTTCATTTCCTATTGGGGCAATACCGTCACAGCGGTTGATGGTCCGGCGGCCGGGTTGACCAGCACCGATGTCGGCACGGCCCCCATGGGGGAATCCCTGCAATCGGATGATCGCGGGGCCACCTATTACGGGCAGCCGATCACCAATGCTGGAACGATCCCAGCCTGTTACGGGGCCGGTACGTTGATCGCGACACCTGCTGGACCTTGTCCCATCGAAAAGTTGCAGCCGGGGGATCACGTGATCGGAGAGGCTGGGGAGCCGCTGCGCATCCGACTGATCCGGCATGATGTGCAATCCTTTGGCACCTGCCGACTGGATCAAAGACCGGTGCGTATTGCCCCACATGCTTTCGGGCGGGATCGACCCTTTCAACCGCTGATCTTATCCTCTCAACATCGCGTGGTTCTGGGCGGGCATGGGCAATTGCAAGGCGGCGGGCAGTCCCCTTGCTTTGTTCCGGCCAAGGCGCTGACAGAACTGAAGGGCGTGCGCTTTATGGCGGGGCGGCGCAAGATGGATTGGTATCATATCCTATTGGACAGGCATGCGGTCATCTGGGCCAATGGTGTCGCCTCCGAGAGCCTGTTGCTGGGGCCGTCTTTGCTCGCCGATTGCAGCCCCGCGCAGATGCGGCGGCTGTCCAATGCCACCCAGCAATCCTTGTCCAGTTTGGAGACGGATAGGCCAGCCCATCCCTGCCTGTCGCTGCGCCAGAGCCGTGCGCTGATCGCGGGTTTCAAGTTGCAGGGGAAACGCAGGCAGGGTCAGGCATCAGGCAAGGTATCGCGCTCCTCCAGCGTTTTGGCCCAGTCGATGGCCCAGGGGCCAAAGGGCTGCAAGAGTGAGAACAGCGCCTTTCCCGTATCGGTCAGGTGATAGCCGTTCCCGTCATGGGCGACGATCGCGCTGGCTTTGAGCTCTTTCAACCGGCGGTTCAAAACCGTGGGCGACACGCCTTCACAGGCCGATTGCAGGTCGCGGAACGTCTTGGGACCGTTGGACAATTGCCAAATCACCCCCAAGGCCCAGCTACGTCCCAATAGGTCGAATAGCGCCATGATCGGCTTGCCGGTTTTTGAGCCACGGACAGGGGAGCCTGGGGTTGGGATTTTGTCGGGCATGAAAAATTCTCTTGCTATCTTTTCTGTAGCGGCCTAACGCTCGACCACTTGCTATCGAAATGATAGCGAGTTCGAGAGGGCGTTTCATGATTCTTTTTCCCGCTTTGGCAGCTTTGTTGGCGTCCTTTGGCTGGGCCTCCGGATCGGTCCTGGCGCATGATCCGGCCAAGCGGTTGGGCGCGTTTGAATTCACCCGCATCCAACTGGTGGCCTGTTCGGCGATTCTGGCGGTGATCTGCTCGGTTCTGGGCCTGTGGGGCAGCATCGATGTCGCGCATTGGCCCGCCTTCGCAATCAGCATCCTGTTTGGCATCCTCTTGGGTAACCTTGCGATGATCGAGGCCTTGCGCCGCGGCGGCCCGAGGGTGCTGGAACTCTTACTGACGATGAAAGCGCCGATCGTCGCGCTCATGGCGTATTTTTGGTTGGGCGAAGTGCTGAGCCTTTGGGATTGCATTGGGGCAGGGGTGACCTTGGCGGGCATCGTGCTGGCCATTATGAGCAGTGGGGGATCACGCGGATCAGACCCGAATAGCGGAGGGCTAATCGTGGTGATCCTGCTCAGCCTGACCGCGGCCATATTGCAGGGCCTGGGATTCCTGATCGTAAAACCAGCCTTGTTAGACGGCGCAGCCCCCTTGGCCGTCAGCGCTGTGCGCTTGCTGGGGGCGGGGCTGTTGATCTCGGTTATCGCGCTTTGGCCAAGCACGGCTTTTCAACCAAAGGAACGCCCAACCCCGAAACTGGTCGGTGCAACGATTTTGCCGGGCTTCATCGGCTACGGGGTGTCATCGTCGCTCTTGCTGGTCGCGATGGCCCATATGCAGGCCGGGATAGCTGTGACGCTAGGCTCTTTGTCACCGGTGATGGTTCTCCCGATCCTGTGGCTCAAAACGGGGCACAGGCCAGACAAATTGGCCTGGATCGGGGCCATGCTGGCTGTTCTCGGTACTGCTTTGATTGCGCTCTAGCGCTTGGCCCAGCCCTGAAGGGTCGTCTCAAGATCGCCATAGCCAGACTTGCGATGTTCAAAGGCCAAGCCCATGCGATCTGCATGTTGTTGGGCAAGATCGACCAGAGCCGGATCATCAAGTTGCGACAGGTAGACCAGAGTTTCGTAATTGCCGAAATACATGTCCCGCAGGTCTGGATGACGGTCGAGGCCAAGGGGTTTCCAGACGAAACTGTCGAACTGGCGCACAAGGAAATCGGTTAGGTAAAAGGCCGTGACCTCATCGCGATTCCCAAAGGCTGCGAGCCCGTCAAAGAAGGCATAGCAATGCGGGCCGGGCACCATCTCAACGCCCAATTCCTCGCAGGCAGCTTGCAACAGCCCCCCCGTGCCGCAATCCGCATAAACCACATAGATCGTGGCATAGGCATCGCGATGCTTGGCGACTGCGTCACGCACCGCATCGGTGATTTTCTCAGGATGCACATGCAGGATCGCGGGCAGGCAGGTGAGATCCATATGATCCCAGCCATTGCGCTGCTTGAGGTCAAGAATCTCGCGCGCCAAAGCCCCGCAAGCCAAAAGCAAGACACGCCCATCGCCAGATGGGGCAAGACCGTTTTTGGTTAGGGCGGAATCGTCAGGGGTGGTTTGTGTCGTCATGGGTGACATGCGCCAGACCCCAACGGGCCAACAGCGCCAAGGCAAGAAGGACAGGAAGCACGTTCAACACACCCCAGGTCGACATAGCCATCACCGTAACGGCCGCAGCGGCGATAACGGTCACGAGCAATAGCGCAAAGGATGTTACTGGCATTCGAGTCTCCTCTTCCGGGGCCAGTATGTCGCACATGGAGGTAAAGAAAAAGGCCTCATTTCAGGAATATCTCCCCACGAGGTCTTGGATGGCCCCCAAGACGGGGACCAGATGTTTTGATTTAGGCGGAAAGCTGGTTGTGTTTGCGCGACATGAATTCCTTGGCGGTTTCCACGGCAACAGCGGCGTCACGGCAATAGGCGTCGGCCCCGATGGCCTTGCCAAATTCCTCGTTCAGGGGCGCACCGCCAACCAACACGACATAGTCGTCGCGAATGCCCATTTCGACCATCGTGTCGATGACGACTTTCATATAAGGCATGGTGGTGGTCAGCAGGGCTGACATGCCCAGGATATCAGGCTCTTCTTCCTTGATCGCATCCATATAGGCCTCAACCGCGTTGTTGATGCCCAGATCGACAACCTCAAAGCCTGCGCCTTCCATCATCATGGAAACCAGGTTTTTGCCGATGTCGTGGATGTCACCCTTAACGGTGCCGATGACCATTTTACCCATGCGCGGCGCGCCGGTTTCGGCCAGCAGCGGCTTGAGGATGGCCATGCCGCCCTTCATCGCATTGGCGGCCAGCAGAACCTCGGGGACAAAGAGGATACCGTCGCGGAAGTCAGCCCCGACGATGGTCATGCCACCCACCAGCGCTTCGGTCAGGATGCGATAGGGCTCCCACTTGCGTTCCAGCAGGATGTTGACGCCTTCTTCGATCTCTTCCTTGAGACCGTCATAGAGGTCGTCGAACATCTGTTGGACGAGTTCCTCGTCGTTCAGTTCGGACAGGATGATGTCGTCTTCTTCGTCGGACATTGGCGTTTCCTTCATGCTGGCAAGCCCAGGGTCGCTGTGGGGGCTGCACGTGTTCTTAGGGGACTATTCTTTGTTTTTTCCAAAAGACAAATGGCAGATTGCGACATAGGGCAATCTGGCAACGACCTTGACTTCGACTTGGCCATTTGGTTTGGCCGATGATTGTATTTGTTCTTGTTGTGTTCTATTTTGAGGTCATGACACAGCCCAAACGCCCCGTTGCCCCCGATCTGCGCCGTGCGCGCGGAGCAACCAGCCGTGATTGCGGCAGGTTTGAACGGTTTAGCCGGTCGGACGAAAGTGATGGCTGGGATATCCCCGAAGAGGAGGTCCCGTTTCGCACCGAGGTCCGTGAAGAGCAGGCGCGCAGCATGATCAATTACGTGCGTTCGCCTGATCTGCCCTTTGACCGGTCGTTGAACCCGTACCGGGGCTGTGAACATGGCTGCATTTACTGTTTTGCCCGCCCGACCCATGCCTATCTGGGCCTGTCGCCGGGGTTGGATTTCGAAACGCGGCTGATTGCGCGGCCTAATGCGCCCGAGGTTTTGGAGCGTGAGTTGCGCCGCAAATCTTACCGAGTGGCGACCTTGGCGATTGGGACGAATACAGATCCCTATCAGCCGGTTGAACGGGATCTTGGCCTGATGCGCGCCTGTCTTGAGGTGTTGCGCGACTATCGCCATCCGGTGGCGATTGTGACCAAAGGCGCGCTGATCGAACGCGACATCGACATTTTGTCGGACATGGCTGAACTGGGCCTTGTGCGTGTTGGCGTTTCCGTCACCAGCCTGGATGCGCAGCTGAGCCGCAAAATGGAACCGCGCGCGCCCGTGCCGGCCCGTCGCTTGGCAATGATCGGACGGTTGAGCGAGGCCGGTATTCCGGTGCGCGTCATGGCCGCGCCCATGGTGCCTGCGCTGAGCGATCCGGAGCTGGAACATATCCTTGAGGCCGGGCGCGATGCGGGGGCGGATGCGGCGAGCTGGATCATGCTGCGCCTGCCATTGGAGGTGGCCGAGCTCTGGCAAGACTGGCTGGCCGAGCATTACCCGGATAGGGCAGGGCGTATCATGGGCCATCTGCGCGACATGCATGATGGTGAGGTCTATTCCAGCCAATGGCATCGCCGGATGCGCGGCACGGGCGTCTATGCTGAATTGGTATCGCAACGGTTTCACCGTGCGACGCGCGCGCTTGGGCTGGCAGTGGAAACGCCACCGCTGCGGACGGACCTCTTCCATCGCCCCCTGCGCGCCGGAGATCAGATGCAATTGCTGTGAGCGGCGCGCAACAAATTCCGTCGACGGAATTTGCAAATTCCATGGATGGAATTTGGATGGCGCGCGCCGGTAGGCTATGCGCCAGTTTCGAGTGTCTGAACCAGCATCACCGCAAGAGGCGCACAGGCTCTTGGTTGCAGAAAATGACCATCTGACCGGCATTTTCCACAGCGCGAAACCCGCGCCTGTCCAATTCTGCCAAGAACCTGTCACGTCCTACGATCCTGTCGATATCCGAAGACTGACGACGCACAATACCACCCTCTGCCGCCGCGCGGGCGGTAAAGATCGAGCGCATCCAGTCCTCGGGACGTTGGGTGATGGGTGGGCAGGTCATATATGAACACTGCCCGATCCATGGTTAATAAGAGATGAACGCCTTACGAGCGGCGACGGCGGCTGCGGCGTGCCGGAGCGGCAGCGCTATCGCCCGTGCCATCGCTTTCCGAGCTGAAACCACCGATCTTTTCAGCGATCAGTTCAAGAGACGGCATCTCGCCCTTGGGTCTCTCTTCCAAGGCCGCGCGCATGGCTTTCAGGTGGTTTGGCATGGTGCCGCAACAGCCGCCGATGATTTTGGCCCCCGTATCACGGGCAAGCACCGCGTAATCTGCCATCAACTCAGGCGTGCCATCATAATGGATATGGCCGTCGACATATTTCGGAATGCCAGCATTACCCTTTGAGATGATTGGCGTTTCGGTACCCTGAGCCACAAAACCTTTGATGGTGCGCAGAAGGTCAGAGGCACCGACACCGCAATTGGCCCCAAAGGCGACGGGCGCGTTTGGCAGCTCATCCACCAATTTGACCATATCCGCCGAGGTCACACCCATCATGGTGCGGCCTGCGGTGTCAAAGCTCATGGTGCCACACCAGGGCGCGTTGATATTGGCAAAGGCTTCTGCGGCGGCGCGGAATTCTTCGGGGGCCGAGATCGTCTCAACCCAGAGCACATCGGCCCCACCATCCATCAGGCCCTTGGCGGTTTCTTCAAACATCTCGACCGCGCTTTCATGGCTCAGCGTGCCGGCTGCACCCATGATTTCACCGGTCGGGCCGACAGAGCCCGCAACGATAATGTCGCGATCTGAGGCATCGGCCACTTCGCGACCCAGCTCAGCCGCCAGTTTTGAGAATTCATAGGCGCGGTGCCCGGCGTCATGCAGTTTCAGACGCGACGCATTGGCCCCAAAGGAGTTGGTCAGAAACAGGTCAGACCCGGCATCGACCGCGCCACGATACAGGGCACGGATCTTGTCAGGCTCGATTTCGTTCCAGAATTCCGGCGCATCACCGGATTGCAGACCCATATTGAACAGGTTGGTGCCGGTGGCCCCATCGGCCAGCAGCCAATCCCGGGTTTCCAAAGCGCGACTCAGTGCGTTGCTCATGTGATATGCCTTTGTATGTTTGGGCGCGGTTTTTCACATAGAGTCGGTTTAATCAAACTCATAATCTGCAAGATGGTTATGAAGGTTCCTTGTTTTGCGTTTTCAAAGATCCACCGCTAAATCCCAAGAATTTCGTAACTGCGTTCAATGCCAGCACTGATCTTGCCCCAGTCAGAGGCTTTGACCCGCGCCTGATGGGCATCAAAGGCAGCTTTATCCGTGAATTCCTCGGCGACATCAAAACGGCCGGGAGTCGTGTCGGATTCTGTCACGACAAAAGACATACAACCCGGTTCCGCGCGGGTGAGGCGAATATGCTCGGGCAGGGCGTTGCGAATGCTGTCCAGCCGCTCTTGGGGAACGGAAATGAAGCCTTTGAGTGTCACGGTCATAAAAAATGCCTATTGCAACAGAAAATCAGGATCGCCGAGTCCGGTCAGTTGGCCGAGTTCATAAACCGGGAGGCGCAGCAAATTGAACCATATGGCCAGGGTTTCCCGTGTCAATGCACCCCTGTCGGGGGTGGTCAGGCCTTGGCCGTCGCGGGCTGGGACCAGATGAAGATCAGAGAGGCCCGCCCAGCGAAAAGACAGCCAGCTGCGTGGCAGATGATAGGCATCGGTGACCAGCAGCGATGATTGGGCATTCTCCATCAACTCTCTGGAAAAAATCGCATTTTGTAAGGTCGACCTTGCCAATGGGTCCGTTTTCATCGCCGAGGTAGGCACACCCATCTCGTGGGCAAGCGTCGCCATTTGATCCGCCACTGAGGCCGCCGTGGCATGGCCATTTGAGCCGCTAAAGATGATTAGGGGGGCTTTGCCCGCCAAATACAGATCAGCACAGGTTTTCGCCCGATGGATCGAACTGCCGATGATCTCGCCGCTGGCCGGGTTTGCCCCGCCGCCAAGGCAAAAGATGACATCGGCTTTGGGTGCGTCGGCAATATCGATCCAGAGCGCCGGGCGGCTCCAGACGTACGCGGCGCAATAGGTCGCAAGAAAAAGGCCGAGCCCGGTAAGGCTCAGCCTGATTGTCCAACGGATCATTCCCACTCGATTGTGCCCGGAGGTTTCGAGGTGATGTCATAGGTGCAGCGGTTGATGCCCTTGACTTCGTTGATGATGCGCGTGGCGGTTTCGCCAAGGAATTCGTGGCTGAACGGATAGTAATCCGCTGTCATCCCATCAACGGACGTCACCGCGCGCAGGGCGCAGGCATAGTCATAGGTGCGACCATCTCCCATCACGCCAACAGTGCGCACAGGCAGGATTGCCACAAAAGCTTGCCAGATCTCATCATAAAGACCGTGTTTGCGGATCTGATCGATATAGATCGCATCGGCCTCGCGCAGGATCTCCAGTTTCTCACGGGTGATTTCACCGGGGCAACGAATGGCCAAGCCGGGCCCGGGGAAGGGGTGGCGACCAATGAACGACGCAGGCAGACCTAGCTCGCGACCAAGGGCGCGCACCTCATCCTTAAAGAGCTCGCGCAGCGGTTCCACCAGTTTCAGACCCATCTTTTCAGGCAGGCCGCCGACATTGTGGTGAGATTTGATCGTCACAGACGGACCGCCGGAAAAGGACACGGATTCAATCACATCCGGGTAAAGCGTGCCTTGGGCGAGGTAATCCGCCCCCTCGATCTGGTCGGCATATTTCTGGAACACGTCGATGAACAGCTTGCCGATGATCTTGCGCTTGGTTTCCGGGTCTGACTGGCCTTCCAACTCGCCCAGGAACAGCTCGGTTTCATCGGCGTGAATGACCTGCAGGTTCATGTTGTCGCGGAACATGCCGACAACTTCCTTGGCCTCATCCTTGCGCAGCAACCCGTGATCAACAAACACACATGTCAGTTGATCGCCAATGGCTTCGTGGATCAAGGCCGCGGCAACCGAGCTGTCAACGCCCCCGGACAGGGCGCAGATGACCTTTTTGTCGCCAACCTGATCCTTGATCTTGGCGACCATCTCTTCGCGGTAGGCCCCCATGGTCCAGTCACCTTTAAAGCCCGCGAGACGCACGAAGTTCTCATAAAGCTTGGCTCCGTTGGGGGTGTGATGCACTTCGGGGTGGAATTGCACGGCGTAGAAATTGCGCGCTGTGTCAGCGGTGATCGCATAGGGCGCGTTGGGTGAGGTGCCATAGACCTCAAAGCCTGGCGCGATGGCACTGACATGATCGCCATGGCTCATCCAGACCTGTTCGTCGCCCGCGGCAAACCAGCCATCCAGCACGTTCAATTCACCCTTGGGCGTCACGAATGCGCGGCCAAATTCGGCGGTGCCATGGCCGCTTTCGACTTTGCCGCCCAGCTGATGCATCATCACCTGCTGGCCATAACAAATCCCAAGGATCGGCACACCCAGCTCAAAGATCTCTTGCGGGGCGCGCGGGCTACCCTCGCGTGTAACACTGTCAGGGCCGCCGGAAAAGATGATCGCCTTGGGCGACATCTCGCGGACCATATCCATGGTCACGCTCTGATAAGGGTGGATTTCGCAATAGACAGAAAGTTCCCGCAGGCGACGCGCAATCAGCTGCGTGACCTGAGAGCCAAAGTCGATGATCAGAAGCCGATCATGCCCGGACGTGTTCGAGGTGCTGGTCATGCGCCCTGATAGGCGCAGGCCTGATAAAGTGCAATATGATCCCTTTGCGTAAAGAAACCAAATAGCAAAAAAACGCCGCCCGGTTGGGCGGCGTTTTACGATTGTGATTTGAACCGGATCAAAAGGAGAAGTTGAGACCAAACCGTATGGCGTTAAAGGTGCCAACACCATCAAAAGTGTTCCCCGAACCGTCATCCCCAAACTCAAGATCACCCAAGTTGTAATGGTTGACTTCGGCAAAACCGCTCAACGCACGGCTGAATTTGTGCTCGATACCCAGGCCGATGGTGTAACCGGTAGTGGTTTCTGAGTCGCCTTGTTGGTCCGAATCCTCGATACCGCCCTCGTATTTTGCAAAGGCGATACCCGCTGCACCATAGGCCAGAGTGCGTTCGGAAATCAGCACCCCATAGCGACCGCGCAAGGAGGCGAGGGTTTTGAAGTCGATATTACAATCGCCTGTAAAACAGGACCAGTCGTCGCCTGTTGTTCCTTGCTCGGTTATACCATTCGGACCGTTACCAATGTCTAGGTCGAAACCAAACACGTGGTTGCCTGAGCGTTTGTTATATCCAAAGCGCAGGGCGTAAAGGCCACCATCAACGTCTACATCGGGACCTGTTTCATCCTCAGAAGAAACGCCGGTTTCGTACGTGCCCTTGGAAGCTCCTACTGAAAGGCCGACAAAGAACCCGTCCCAGTCATACTCAAGGGACGGTTGGGTAGGGGGTATATCAACAGGTGGGTCATTATAGTCGCCAGCAAAGGCCATGGTGCCAGAAATCGCAAGGGCAGCAGAGGTAAGTATAATCTTCGAAACCATCGTTCAAATCTCCATTTAATAAGAAAAACTTGCGCATTTTTAACGCAAACACATAGACGACTATAGATGTTTACATGATTGCATTTTTAGTGAGCTCCACAACGCTGCATTTATGCAACGCATGCCTTTAAGTACTCGAACAAAGTCCTACAAAAGGTCGATCAGCCCCTCGGGGTAAAGCGCGACTCGCTTGGCGCGGAACTTTTCCAGAGGGATCCATTTGGCATATTGCTCGCCGCTTTGCTCCTCTGAAAAGGCCAAAAGGTCAGCCTGGTAAACAGCGGCTTCGGCAAAGCGGGCGTGGTAGACAAAGACGATTTCATGGCCTTTGTCTCCGTGATGTTCAAAATGATTTTCGAGCACGCCGATCTGTTTTAGGTCGGTGACATCCTGAGCCGTTTCTTCCTTGATTTCGCGGATCAGCGTGTCTTTGGCTGTTTCGCCAAATTCGACACCGCCGCCCAAGGGACGCCAGCCTTTGATCTGGCCCTGATCGTCATGCACGGGTGCGGCCAGAATCTGCCCCTCGCGGGTGAAAATGCCGATACTGATGACACGAACAGTCTGACGGGGCCGCCAAGGGGCCGGAGCTTGGGAGACTTCGGGGCGCGGACCGGTTGAGGGCGCGCCGCAACCGCAACCAGCCGAACAGGAATGATCATGTGCCATTGGGAACCCTCTGCCGTTTCCGGCTTTATGGCCTGCGACATGCACCTGGCACAAGGGCAGCTTGTGCAGGGATCAGCATTTCCGCCCGGGCCCCAATAAAAGGTGATCGCCGGATAGGGCCGGAGCGGTTTCCCGGCGTCAAAGCTCTGCGAATGTCGCATTTGCGACCAGAGTGCCGCTAACTCGTGCGGGCATTTGCCGGGTTCAGGCTACCAAATATGAAAATCGAAACTCAGGACGGAACAGACCATGGCAGAACCAGCGCGCAGACGGGGACGCGGCGGAGGCGGAGCCGCGCGTCGGGCGGAACGCACAGCGATCAGCATCGAGACTGCAAAATACATCGAACGCAATATCCCGAACTTCGAAGTCTTGACCGAAGAAGCGCTGGAAATCATCGAGGCCAACGCAGAAACCGTTCTCGAAGAGATCGGGGTCAATTTCGTTGATAACCCTGCGGCGTTGGAGCGTTGGCGCGAGGCCGGTGCAGATGTTCAGGGCGAACGCGTTCGCCTGCCCAAAGGTCTGGCCCGCAAGCTCTGCGCCACGGCCCCCAGCCAATACACCCAGCACGCGCGCAACCCGGAAAAAAGCGTCGTCGTCGGCGGTCGCAATCTGGTGCTTGCCCCGGTCTATGGCCCGCCCTTTGTACGCGATGTCGAAGGCGGTCGGCGCTATGCCACGATGGAAGATTTCCGCAAATTCGTAAAGCTCGGCTATATGTCGAAATGGCTGCACCATTCCGGCGGCACCGTTTGCGAACCGACAGATATTCCGGTGAACAAACGCCATCTGGACATGCTACACGCCCATATGACCCTGTCGGATAAGCCGTTCATGGGGTCCGTGACCGCGCCAGAACGCGCGCAAGACAGTGTTGAGATGTGTGAGATTCTGTTCGGCAAAGACTTCGTTCAGGAAAACACCGTGATGACCTCGCTCATCAACATCAACTCGCCCATGCAATTTGATGATGTGATGATGGGTGCGCTCGAGGTCTATGCCAAGAACAATCAGGCCGCGATCATTTCGCCCTTTATCGTTGGCGGGGCCATGGCACCGGTGTCGGTTGCGGGCACTTTGACCCAGGTTCTGGCCGAGGTTCTGGCGGGGATCGCCTATAGCCAGCTGATCCGTCCCGGTGCGCCGGTGATCATGGGGGCCTTTGTGACCTCGATCGATATGGGCTCGGGTGCGCCGACCTTTGGCACGCCAGAGGCGGCTCATATCACCTATGGGGCCGGGCAATTGGCCCGCCGTCTTGGGCTGCCTTACCGGTCTGCCGGGTCCTTTTGTGGTTCGAAACTGCCTGACGCACAGGCGGCCTATGAAACCGCGAACTCACTGAACATGGGCCTGATGTCAGGTGTGAACTTCATGCTGCATTCTTGCGGCTGGCTCGAAGGCGGTCTTGTCTCCAGCTTTGAGAAATTCGTTATGGATGCCGATCAGCTGGGCACCTTGCATGGCTTGGCCAAGGGCGTGTCGGTTGACGAAAACGCCCAGGCGATGGATGCGATCCGCGAAGTGGGGCCGGGTGGCCATTATCTTGGTTGCGCCCATACGCAGGCCAACTTCAAGGATGCGTTCTGGAAAACCGACCTGCTGGATTACAAGCCGTTTGAAACCTGGTCCGAGGAAGGGTCCAAGGACACGGTTGCCCTGGCATCCGAGCGGGTGAAGTTCCTGTTGGACAATTACAAACAACCGTCCATGGATCCCGGCATCGCCGAGGCCTTGGCCGGTTATGTCGCCAACAAGAAAGCGTCGATGCCCGACAGCTTTACTTGATTGATTAGGCTTCCGGCGGGTGCGCATGTTGTGCACCCGTCAAACCTTGTTACGCCCTCTCTGTCCGTCAGAGGGGGTGTTTCTTTTTGGGGTTAGCCGATCAGACCGCCGGATTGGGTTTCGCGCAATACGCGTGCTTCGCCCATCATCGCGACCAAAACCTCGACATGGCGGCTGACGGAATAGCCCGAATCGTCTCCGGTGCGTTTGTCGTTCAGATCCGCCTCAATTTCCATCAAACGCATTAATGCGGCACCGGGGCGTGGAAGGTTTCCATATCCTAACAAACGGTGAAGTTGTGGGTCCCGGCGATAATCCTGCGCGCCGATACGGGCGGCGCGGATCAAAAGGCGTGGGCGGCGCAAGTCTTTGAGAATGCTGAGAATATCTTTCATGTCTGCTCTCCGAGTATTCGTGATTCCGCAAGGACATTCGCACAGGTTGTGGCGTGTTGCGTTGCGCACGGATACGGCGTTCGCAGGGGTTAGGAACGTTTATACTTTGGGCACAAAGATGGCTTTTATGCGGCTTTGTTAACCTCGCAGTAAGAGACACACGCCTAGGTTGCGACTTAATCCATGGGGATAAATCTGTGGAAAAAGGCAAGAAAGACGGGATAGCGCAAGATGAGCAATTTGAATGTAGATGGTGCAGTCAAGGGGTTACCCAATTGGGTGCCGGACGCGGCACGGGTCTACCTTGCGCATACGGAAAACGGGTGTACGATCCGCGAATTGGCGCGTCAGGCGGGGTGTCATGCCTCGACCGTGTTGCGCCAGGTTCGCCGGATTGAAACCCGGCGCGACGATCCACTGGTGGATGCCGCGCTCCGTCATCTTGGCCAAACGCCCCGGTCGACCCTGTCCGAAAACAAAGCCGCAGCGATCCATGTCGGAAAGGACAAGACAGAGATGAGCGCTGCCAAACCTATGCCCACCCCCCCGGATGAAACCACCTTGACCCGCGAGGCGCGGCGCGTGTTGCGTCGTTTGTGCGAAAGCGGGGCCGTTTTGGCGGTCGCCGCCGAGATGGAAAAGGCCGTCGTGGTGCGCGATACAGGCGAGGGCGGCAGCACACGCACAGCCGTGGTGGATGCCCCCATCGCCGAAGCCATGGCGCTGCAAGACTGGATTGCCTGCGACGCGCCGGGGCGGATTTCGCGCTATCGCATCACCTCCGCCGGGCGGGCCGCGCTCAGCCGTATGGTGGCGGAACAGGAAAACAAAGTACGCGGCTTTGCCGAGGCGCAGGCCGGGTTTGACACCGGTCGCGAGGCTGAGGCGGCGTTGGAAGAGGTCGAACGTGACCCACGCGCCCGCAAAGGCCGGTATTTACTGGCCGAAAGCCCGCTGACCGCTTTGGCTCGGCGCAAGGACAAGGATGGCACACCGTTCTTGTCAGATGTTCTGGTCGCGGCGGGCGAACGGCTGCGCGAAGATTTCGAACTTGCGCAGATGGGTCCACGCGTGGCGCAGAACTGGGATCAGTTTCTGACTGCCGGGGTTGAGTCCGGTCACAAGGGGGATGCAGGACCAAGCGCCGCGCAATCACGCCTTCAGGCGGCTCTCAAGGATCTGGGCCCGGGCCTTGGCGATGTGGCCTTGCGCTGCTGCTGCTATCTTGAGGGGTTGGAGACCACCGAAAAGCATCTGGGATGGTCGGCACGCTCGGGCAAGGTTGTTTTGCGCATCGCCCTGCAACGCCTGCGCCGCCATTACGAGGAATTATCGGCTAAGGGTGGCGATCTCGTCGGCTAAGCGACTAAACGAAAAAGGCCCGCCAATTTGGCGGGCCTTTTCTATCGTGTCACAACCGAATTAAGCGGCGGAGGACGCAGCGTCTTCCAGATGCTTCATCAGGTTTTCAGGCGCGGACACACCATAGGGGTCTTCGCCGTGGTTGTCCGACAGGCCGGGCTCTTCGAACCATGCTTCGACCACACCATCATTGACGATGGCCGCGTAACGCCAGGAACGCATGCCAAAGCCCAGGTTATCCTTGGCAACCAGCATGCCCATCTTGCGGGTGAACTCGCCGGACCCATCCGGGATCACGCCAACATTTTCCAGCTCCTGGTTTTTGGCCCAGGCGTTCATGACAAAGCTGTCATTCACGGACATGCAGTAAATCGCATCAATGCCCTTTTCAGCGAAATCGCCAAAGCCTTTTTCAAAGCCGGGCAGCTGGTAGGTGGAGCATGTCGGGGTGAATGCGCCAGGCAGCGAGAACAGGATGACGCGCTTGCCTTTGAAATAATCGGCGGTGGTCATGTCCTGCCAACGGAAGGGGTTTGGCCCTTCGATGGAGTCGTCGCGAACACGGGTGTGGAAGGTCACTTCGGGGAGGGTGAAGCCAGCTTTCATCGGGCACCTTTGTAAGTTTGGAACGTTTCTAAAGGCGGGCTACCCTGAGAGGGACCGAGTCGCAAGGCAATTTGAGCGTTTAGCGATAACGCAATGATCACGCATGGCGGCCATTCGTCTCGGGCAAGGCTGTTCGCCTATATAAAGGGCAGGTGCAGGGGGGTACTAGCTACATTTGGGGATGCGCCGCTGATGTCTCAGCAAAGCTTCACTGGAAAAACCCCCTGCACCTCCTTATTAGTGACGTAACGTGAAACCTTCGCGGGGAAAAAAACATGCGTGATCTCAAAATCCCGTCCGAGCGCCATCCTGAGAAAGCTCATCGGCCGGACAATGCGCAACCAAAGAAACCGTCCTGGATCCGGGTCAAGGCACCTGGCGGGGAGGGGTATAACACGACGCGCAGGATCATGCGGGAACACAACCTGACCACGGTTTGTGAAGAAGCGGGTTGCCCAAATGCTGGCGAATGCTGGAGCCAGGGCCACGCCACCATGATGATCATGGGCGAAATCTGTACCCGTGGCTGCACCTTTTGCAATGTTGCAACCGGCAAGCCGGACACGCTCGACGTTTTTGAACCGGGGCGTGTTGCGGATGCGGTGCAAAAACTGGGTCTGAACCATGTGGTTATTACCTCGGTGGATCGCGACGACCTCAAAGATGGTGGGGCCGAGCATTTTGCCCAGACCATCCGCGCTGTGCGCCATCGCTCCCCCGGCACCACGATCGAGATCCTGACCCCGGATTTCCTCAAATGCGACGATGATGTGTTGGACATCGTTGTTGATGCACGCCCGGATGTGTTCAACCACAACCTCGAAACCGTGCCCGGGCTCTATCCAACCGTGCGCCCCGGCGCGCGCTATTTCCATTCGCTGCGCCTGCTGCAACGGGTCAAGGAGCGCGATCCTTCGATCTTTACTAAATCCGGCATCATGGTCGGCCTTGGCGAAGACAAACAAGGCGTGACCCAGGTCATGGATGACATGCGCGCGGCGGATGTGGATTTCCTCACCATCGGGCAATATCTGCAACCGACTCCCAAACACCATGTGGTCGACCGCTTTGTGACGCCGGATGAATTCGAAGCCTATGAAAAGGCCGCCTATGGCAAAGGCTTTTTGATGGTCTCTGCCACACCGCTGACCCGGTCGAGCTATCACGCAGGAGATGATTTCGAACGCCTGCGTGCCGCCCGCGAAGAAAAACTGGGCCGCGTCTAGCGACACAGCCCAGCTTCTTCTTGGTCAAAATATCCCTGGGGAGTTGCCCAAAGGCGACGGGGGCAGCGCCCCCATCCCCGTTAGTAGCTGGATGATCCAGATGTGTCTGCCTTTGGCGCAGGCAGCGCTTTCACATAGGCCGCAACCGCCGCGCGATCTTCGGCGCTGAGATGGGCAAAATTGTCCACCACTTCGGCCATATGCCCGCCAACCGAATCGTATTCAGGTGTGAAGCCTGATTCGAGGTAATAGGCGACATCCTCAGCCGACCAGGTCAGCTTGTCCGGGGTCAGAGCAGGGATTGTGCCTTTGCCCGATGGATTCGGTGCGCCCGCCATCCAGCGCGACGTGTCCAAGCCACCCAAAGCATTGCGAGGTGTGTGGCATTCGGCGCAATGGGCCTGCGCTTCGACCAAGTAACGCCCGCGCTCCAGATCGGCGGGCACATCCATGACATAATCATCCGAGAAGAACAGCAGCTTCCAACCACCCAAAGAGCGGCGGATATTGAAAGGAAAGCCAACATCATGTGGTTTCGACGGCGTCGCATCGGCGGGCAGGCTTTGCAGATAGGCAAAGAGATCCGCCACGTCCTGATCGGTCATCTTGTTGTAAGCGTTATAGGGGAAAGCGGGGTAGTAATGCTGGCCCTTGGGTGACACGCCTTTCATCACCGCATTGGCAAGATCGATCACCTTCCAATCACCGATTCCCGCGCTGGGGTCGGGGGAAATATTGGGGGCGTAGAATGTCCCGAAATCTGACGGAAAGGCCATGCCGCCAGCAAGAATCAATTTATCCTCTGCGCCGGGCACATGGTGGCAAGAGGCACATCCCGAGGCTGTAAAAACTTTCTCCCCGGCAGCGACATCGCCGCTAAGGGAGGCGAAACGCTCTGGGGCAACCCGATCCGGGGCTGTCAGCCAGAGGCCCACCGCGACGCCGATAACCGCCGCCGCGACAAGCAATTTCAGAATACGGCGCATTTATTGTGGCGCACGATAGGTGTCATGGCAGCCTTTGCAAGAACCGCCGATCGCACCCATGTTTGGCCCAATCTGGTCCTGACCCTGGCCAGCGGCCGCCTGCATCGCCTTGGCGGCTTCGCCAAAAGCCCCCCATTTGGCAACAACATCGTCAATATTGGCCCAGATCGCCGGCAGGGCGCGGGTGCCTTCGATGCTGTCCGCATCGGTCCCTTCGGGCCACAGCGCGGTTTGGTGAATCATCGACACGGCAACCAGGCTGTCTGCGGCGGCCTGTGCGGCCTCGGCGTTGTATTCAACCTGACCTTTGGCCATGCCACCCAGAATCCCGAGGTTCAGCGCCATGATGTTGAACTGACCCTGACGGGCTTTGACGGCTTGCGGCACTTCGGCCATGGCAGTCGTGGCGAGCGTGGCCAGAACGGCTACGGTGGCGAAAGACTTTTTCATTGGTATCTCCCTGATTTCAATGAGTCCCAGCATAATATGACTTGGCTATGTGACAATCCTATACTGTATCCCCCCACTTGACCGGGTGGTAATATTATGAGTGCTTTTGTGCTTGATTTTTCTATTCTTAGGTGGATGACCCATGCGAATTTTGACCAGCCTGTTTTTCCTGCTGCCCGGTTTGGCCATGGCAGAGATGTCGCCCGAGCTTGCGGATGCGCGGCAATCTTATTTGTCAGGTGATTACAGTGAGATATGGGGTGTTGTTCAGGCCGAGGCCGAGGCGGGCGACCCGGTTGCGCAGAACATGCTTGGGGCCGCTTTGACCACGCATGATGGCTCCAAAGGGCTGGACTATGACCCCGAACAGGGCCTGGCCTGGTATGAAAAAGCGGCGGATCAGGGCTTTGACAAGGCGGTTTATAACATGGCCTTGTTTTGGCAAACCGATCACAAAGGATTTACCGCAGATTACAATCGCTCGCGCGCATTGGCCGAAAAAGCCACCGAGATGGGCTATATCCACGCACCGAATCTGATCGCCGACATGCTCTATACCGGCAAAGGCGGGCCGGTGGATCATGCCGCGGCCTTTGAACATTATTCCCGCGCGGCCGAAATGGGTTCTTACGTAGGGTTGCGCGCTGTGGGTTATGCCTATTTCCACGGCGAAGGGGTCACGCGAGATGTGGAGCAGGTCCGACATTTCCTCGATCTCGCCGTGGCAGCTGGCGACACGCGCTCGATCCCCGATCTGGCCTATCTTTATGAGGGAGACCAGGGCATTCCAGCGGATCCGCTGCGCGCCTACACGCTTTATCGCTACGGGGTGGATCGTGGAAATGCCAAGGCGGCGTTCTGGCTGGCAAGCTTTTCCGTGGATGAGCGGTTTGAAGGCGTTTGGCGGGATGCGATCAAGGGCTATGGTTATTGTCTACACGCCTTGACGCTGGGCTATGCGGCGGACGGGGCCGAAGCGGACTGTCAGGCGATGGCCGATGCTTTGGGCGATAAGGAAATCGCGCGCGGCCAGGCTTTTGCGAAGTCCTTACAATAGGTTATCGCCGCTACGCCGATTGCTTTAGCACCGCCGGGTGGTGTGCGCTGGCGGTGATGTCGACGCGATAGGTGCGCACCGTATGGATGCTATCGCGCAGAACGGAATTTCGCGTGCTGATAGCCTTGAGAACCGTTTCCATTTCTTCCTGAATGGCGGCGGTTTCCTCCAACAGGGCATAGGTCGTCGCGCCCTTGTCGCTTTGCCGCGCGGTTTCGATCAGGCCAATTGTGCCGGTCATGCCGAGGCGATCCACATGTTCCAGCATCTTTTTGCAGAGCTGTTCAAACGCCTCAATCTCGCCAGTCATCTTGTCCAGACTTTGCGCGGCTTGTTCGGTGTATTCCGCGCTTTGCTGGTTGAGCAGCGTAATTTCCTGCGCGTGATTGATCTGGCTTTCCTGATCCGCCTCTTGTTGAAAGAGATGCGCCATTTCGGTCTGGATCAAGACAGTAGATTGCAGGAACAGGCTGGTGTTGATCTGGTCAAAGACCTCCTCCGCCATGACGATGAATTCTTCCATCTTCTCCTTGAGAAGCGCGCAGACCCGGGCGAAATCCTGTGAAATCACCTGAAACAGCTTGTGCTGCGTGGCGTGTTTTGACGATTGGATCGACAGGTTGATGGCAGAATTCTTGAGCTTGTCACACAGGCGCAGGATGCGGGCGGAATCGATCTGGTTCTGCTTGGCGGATTTGACGATTCGGTCTGTGGCAATGCCGAAACTGCTGTCTTCCCCGCTCAACGCCGCTTGGCGCGCGCTGAGTTCCTGAACTGACGCTTCGGCGAGGAAAGCCCCATAGCTGTTCCACCCCAGTTCACCCAGCCGGGCCAGCAGCAAACTCGCGCTTTCCTCCGCCTCCAGCCCGTCCGTGCGTTCGCGCTGGCGCAGGCTGGCATATTCCTTTTCAACGGCACCAAACAATGCGGTGGTGGGTTTCATACGCACCGAAAGATATCCGCCCTCGATCGGTGTCACAAAGGCAAACACCCAATAGAACTGACCAGTCTTGCTGCGATTTTTGACATAGGCGCCAATGGGTTTGCCGGATTTGATCGTCTCCCACAGCAAATGGAATACAGCCTTGGGCATGTCGGGATGGCGGATGATCTTGTGCGGGGCATTCAGCAGATCATCCCAGGCATAGCAGGACACCCGTTGAAACACCGAATTGCCGGCCTGAATGACACCGCGGTTATCGGTGCGGGAAAAGAACAGTTCGGCGAGATCAAAATGCGCTTCGAGCGCGTCAGAGTTGGACGCTGTCGGTTGGGACATCGGTTAGGCACCTTTGGCAAAGTTGCCTATAATTTGACCCACGAAGCTTAAGATGCCGTAAGCGCGTTTTATTCACCGCCCTCAAATCGCACCTTGCCGATAAAGGCGAGGTTGCGGTTGCGTTGGGCAAAATCGATCCCGTAGCCCACGACAAATTCATCGGGAATCTCAAACCCGATCCAATCGGCGCGCACATCCACCTCGCGTCGGGTGGGTTTGTCGAGCAGGGCAATGGTGCGCAGACGTTTGGGGCTGCGGCTTTGCAGCAGGGAAATCACGTGGTTCAGCGTATGGCCGGTATCAACAATATCCTCGACCAGCAGCACGTCGCGCCCTTCAATCGGGCCGCGTAAGTCCTTGAGAATGCGCACTTCTCGGCTGCTTTCCATGGCATCGCCATAAGAGGACGCTTCGAGAAAATCCACCTCAACCGGCAGATCCAATTCGCGCACAAGGTCGGCGATAAACACAAAGGATCCGCGCAATAGACCAACAACATACAGCTTATCCGTCTGGGAAAAGTCGCGTTTGATTTCGCGGCTGAGCTCTTCGATCCGGGCAGCAATGGCCTTGGCCGAGATCATTTCGTCTACGACATATGGACGCTCTGTCATGGCTGGACCCTTGTATTTTCCGCCTTGGCATACGACATGTGCCGCGCGAACACACGGCCCCCATTGCCGTACCCAACCCCAGGCCAGAGAGCAAGATGCCATCCCATTCCGAGACAAAACGCCTCCCTTATACCGCTGCGCAAATGTATGATTTGGTCGGGGATGTGGCCAATTATCCGAAATTCCTGCCCTGGACTGCGGCGGCGCGCATCCGCTCGACCGAAGAGCGTGGGGATCACACGGAAATGCTGGCGGATCTGGTGATCAGTTTCAAAGTGTTCCGCGAACGGTTTGGCTCGCGCGTGCGCTTGTTCAGCGATGAGCAGCGGATCGAAACCGAGTATCTTGATGGGCCGTTCAAATACCTCGTGTCGAATTGGCGTTTTCAGGATGCTGAGGGGGGCGGCTGTGACATCTCTTTTGATGTCGATTTCGAATTCAAGAATGTGATCTTGCAAAAGGCCGCCGGGCTGTTCTTTTATGAGGCGATGCAACGTGTTGTGCGCGCCTTTGAGGACCGCGCGAAGGAGCTTTATGGATAACTGGCTAAGCCCGGCCCTGCGGGAGCCGACCCAAGAGGCGCTAGAGATCATGCGCCTGTCCTTGGTCGATTGGTTGGCCTGCGGTCTGGCCGGAGTTGATGAGCCGGTTGCGCACCTGACCCGGGCTATGGTTCTGGACGAGGGCGGGGCGGAGCAATCCAGCCTGTTTGGCGGTGGCAAGGCCCCTGCGCGGGCGGCGGCTCTGGTCAATGGGGCCACCAGCCATGCGCTGGATTATGACGATACCCATTTCGCCCATATCGGCCACCCATCCGTCGCCGTGAACTCTGCCGCTTTGGCCGTGGCCGAGCGGGAGGGGGCGGATTTTGACGCTTTCCTGCGGGCCTGCCTGGCGGGTTGCGAGGCGTCGATCCGGTTTGGCGTGCTGTTGGGGCGTGATCACTATCAGATTGGTTTTCACCAGACCGCCACGGCCGGGGCCTTTGGCGCAACGGTTGCAGCGGGATTGCTGCTGGGGCTGAGTGATGCGCAGATGCGCCACGCCTTGGGGCTGGTCAGCACCCGCGCTTCGGGGCTGAAATCTCAATTTGGCACCATGGGCAAACCCTATAATGCCGGGATAGCAGCCGCAAATGGGGTCGAGGCCGCCGATCTGGCGCGGCGCGGCTTTGTTTCCAACCCAGAGGCTCTGATTGGGCAAAACGGGTTTGTCACGACGCATCATGGTCGGGGCGTTGAGGCGAGTACCGATGACTGGTTGATGGAACAGATCAGCCATAAGTTCCACGCCTGCTGCCACGGGCTGCACGCAACGCTTGAGGCGCTGGCGATGTTGGACCCAGGGCCGGTCAAAGATATCCAGAAAATCGAGATCACGACACATCCGCGCTGGATGACCGTATGCAATCAGCATTCCCCAAAAACAGGGCTTGAGGCCAAATTCAGTTACCGCGCGGTGACGGCTTTGGCTTTGCTGGGGCATGATACGGCGTCTTTGGACAGCTATCGCGACGAGTTGATGCAAGATCCTGAGGTCTTGGCCCTCATGGACAAGGTCGCGGTGACTTCAGAGCCAAGCTTGGCAGAGACAGAGGCGCGGGTGGTTGTGACAAGGCAGGGCGTGGCAAATGCCAGCTTTGATTTGAACACGCCGCTGTCCTTGCAAACCCGTTCGGACAAGATCCGGGCAAAAGCGCAGGTTCTGACTGGAGATGATCGGGTTTGGCAGGCGGTACAGGCCCAAGAGCTGACACAGATTGTCGGACTTCTGGGTTAACCTATCGGATTCGATAGGTTGCCCGACGCCTGGCTTCTTTATCTAATCAGCGTCAGGACAAGCCGTTTCGTGTTGTGAGTGCGCGCTTCGGTCAGAATTTAAGGTCCATTCTTTTTCAAGAGTCGCGGGCATGTCATGGACATGCCCGTTTTTGTATCCTTGGTTGGAAAGCGACGGTTCGCCAGGTTAGATCTGGATCAACCCATCCCGCACGGCAATCGCCACAGCTTGGTCGCGTGTTGAGGCCTGCAGTTTTTGGCGCGCAGTTTTGACATGGGTGCGCACCATGATCTCGGAAATTCCCATTTTCTCGGCCATGCGCGCATATTGAAACCCAGAAGCCAGCAGTTTCAGCACCTCGGTCTCGCGATGGGTCAGGGGGCTGTGCTCGATGAAATAGACCGGTGCGGTGGTTGTCTCATCCGGTCGTCCTAGAAAGGCACAGAGCGTGCCGGTCACGCGCTGCAAGTTCAGCGACAATTCCGGGCCACCAAAGGTCAGCAAATCCCGATCCGCGAGCAACACCGCCCCGGTGCGGGTATTGGGCTCAGTCGATTGAAAGGCCTGGCTGACCGCGCCGAAATAGCCAAGATCATGCAGGTCCTCATGCATCATCGCAGCTTTTTTCGACAGGGTTTCGCTTTGCCGCATCTGGCCAAAGTCATGGCGGCACAACTCATTTGTGCGCACGCAATCATCAATGATCGAATCCGTCAGATAGTATTCGCTGGACATGTAATGCGCGAGGTAATCGGGGCACATTGTCGAGCTCATCCATTTCAGCGCGCCACTGGGATGATCCAATTCGCCATAGTTCAGATCCGCCCCGGCCACTTTGCGTGCAATCGATTTAGCCACATGCCAGCGCTGATCGAACCCATCGCTGGCCAGGAAACCGTCAATCATATCAATCAGATCGTTCAATTGAGACATCTGTGCGCCCCCTCCTGAACTAAATCTTTAGCAGATAATCGGGAAAATCCATAGCGTTACGCCGCGGTGCATGTTGGGTTGGTTGTTTCTATTTTGGAAACGCTATGAGTATTGTTTCGATATTCTAAACAAAAACGGGCCCCGTTGGACGGGACCCGTAAAGCTGATCGCGAAAGCTGCGATATCAGCTGGAGTGATCGTAGGCGCGTTCGCCGTGCACAGAGAGGTCCAGACCATTGGTCTCGGTTTCCGCATCCACGCGCAGCGGGGTGATGGCCTTGACCACAAAGATCAGCACCACGGTTACAACGACTGTAAAGACACCAACAATCGCGAGGGAGCCGAGCTGCGCCGCCCAGGATCCGGCCCCAAAGACCGCGATCATGATGGTGCCAAAGATGCCACCAACACCGTGCACGGCGAATACGTCGAGCGTATCGTCGATCTTGAGCACATTGCGTACCAGGGTCACGGCTTCTTGGCAGAGAACACCCGCGATGGCACCGATGGCCAGGGCTTCGATCGGGCCAACAAAACCAGAGGCCGGGGTGATTGATGCCAGACCTGCAATGGTGCCGGTGACCAAACCAACCAAAGAGGCTTTGCCATATTTGATCTTTTCCCACAGCGCCCAGGTCAGAGAGGCGGTGGCAGCCGAGATATGGGTCACGGTGAGCGCCAGCGCGGCACCACCGTCAGCAGCCAGTTGCGAACCGCCGTTGAAGCCAAACCAGCCGACCCAGAGCATCGCAGCGCCGATCATCACGTAACCGGGATTATGTGGCGGGGTTTTCTGGTTCTTGCGTGGGCCAAGGAAGACAGCAATCAGAAGCGCCGCGATCCCGGCGGTTTCATGCACCACAATGCCACCGGCAAAGTCTTTGACGCCGTTTTCGCCAAAGATGCCGCCATCGGCCAACATGCCGCCGCCCCAGATCCAATGCACGACAGGTGCGTAGCAGAGCAGCATCCAGAGTGCGGAAAACAGCAGGACAAAACCAAAGCCAACTCGCTCCACATAGGCCCCGACGATCAGGGCCGGGGTGATGATGGCAAAGGTCATCTGAAAGGCAAAGAACAGGATCTCGGGTAGGGTGCCAGAGAGGCTGTCAACCGTGACACCGTTCAAAAAGGCCTTGTCCAGCCCGCCCCAATATCCGGTCTCGCCGCCACCAAAGGCAATGGAATAGCCAAAGGCCAGCCACAAAACGCTCATCAAGCAGGCAATGGCGTAGCAATGCATAAAGACGCTGAGTACATTTCGGGCACGTACAAGCCCGCCGTAAAACAGCGCCAGCCCCGGCAATGTCATAAAGAGCACCAGCGCTGTCGCGACGATGATCCAGGCGGTATCCGCTCCGTTCATAGGTTCTTCCTTCCCTTTGTCCCGTTTGGCAGAGGGTCAAAGCGGGATTCGGGTGGGGAAAAAAGCGGCAAGGGCGGTTTTGGCTGGTCAAAAAGCGTGCAATTTGCGAAGTGACTAAAAAATAAGCGGTGATTGCGTGCATGTGCTCAAAAAGAGGCAAAATGAAATTTTGCCTGCGCGTGCCGCGGGCGGGGCCAGGGGCGCTGCCCCTCTGCGCCAAAGGCGCATTCACCCCGGAATATTTGGGCCAAGAAGAAACGCTAAGTCTAATATAGGTCTTATAGGGCGCTGAGGATGAGAGAGAGGGCGTGGTCTTTGGCTTTGTTGCGCACCTGAGCGCGGCCAAGGGCACCGAATTCGATTGTCTCAGTATGGGTGCCTTGAGCGGTTGCCAGAGCAAAACACACGCGCCCCTCTGGTTTGTGTTCGGACCCGCCTGGGCCTGCGATGCCGCTGATGGCCACGGCGATATCCGACTTTGCAGCTTGTCGCGCGCCATTGGCCATTTCGCGGGCCACCTCTTCGCTGACCGCGCCAAAAGTCTGAAGCGTGTCGGGCAGGACGCCCAGCATGTCTTGTTTGGCGGTGTTGGAATAGGTGACAAATCCACGTTCGAAAATGGCCGAGCTGCCGGCAATATCTGTGAGGGCCGCCGCAACCATGCCGCCGGTGCAGCTTTCGGCGCAGGTTACGGTTTTGCCTTGGGCTTTGGCGCGTTCCAGAATGCGGGGGGCGAGCAGGGCGGTCATGTCAGATCACCTCGTGATAGAGATAGGCAAGTCCCAAAACGCCACCCGCAGCATAGATACCAGCGACCACATCATCCAGCATCACACCCAGAGGCGTACCGAGTTCGTCCATGGCACCGACCCAATGGGGTTTGACGATGTCGAACAGTCGGAACAGGAGAAAGGCGGTGATCCAGCCGGGCCAAAAGGTAAAGATCTCCATATCCAGATGTTCCGCCGCCAGGCTGACCGGAAAAAGGGCGATCCATTGCCCGACCAGCTCATCGATCACCACCCAGCTTGGGTCGTGATCTTTGGAGCCGCGTGCGCCTGAAGTGATGATTTTGGTTGCCCACCAGCCGATCACAAAGGCCACGACCGTCAGGGCGGCGAGCAGGTAAAAGCCGCCATAATAATGCACCAGCGCCGCAAGGGGCAGGGCAGCGGCAGAGCCCCAGGTGCCGGGGGCCGGTTTCAGAAAGCCGACATAGCCAAGGGAGCCGATGGCGCGCGCAAGGGCTCTCATGGTTTCACCAGAGTGGCTGTGGCAATGGCGGCGATGCCTTCTTCGCGGCCGGTAAAGCCGAGCTGTTCCGAGGTGGTGGCCTTGATGGAAACGCGGTCAGGGGACAGCCCCATGATCCGCCCCATCTCATCCATCATTGCCGCGGCGTGCGGGCCGACCTTGGGGCGTTCGCAGATCAGGGTGCAATCCACGTTGGACATCTCAAAGCCCCGTTCTCGCGCCAGATCCACCGCATGTTTGAGGAAAATCTCGCTTGCTGCGCCTTTCCATTGCGGGTCAGAGGGCGGGAAGTGGCGGCCAATATCGCCTTCGGCCAGCGCGCCATAGATCGCGTCGGTCACCGCATGCATGCCCACATCAGCATCGCTATGACCCTTGAGCGCCTTGTTATGTGGGATCTTGACACCGCACAAAATGACATGGTCGCCCTCTTCAAACGCATGCACGTCAAACCCATTGCCCAACCGAATATCCACTGTGCTGCGCTCCTGCTTGGCCAAGATCTCTGCCGCCCGGTCGAAATCGCCGGGATTGGTGATTTTGAGGTTTTGCGCGCTGCCTTGCACAATGGCAACCTGCAATCCAGCTCCGCGCGCCACTTCGACATCATCGGCGGCACTGCTTTTATGGGCGCGATGGGCGTTCAGAATGTCGACGAAGCGAAACCCTTGCGGCGTTTGTGCGCGATAGATGCCCGTCCGGTCCTGAGTGCCGGTGACTTGGCCATCGGCTCCGGTCCACAGCGCGTCGGTGACCGCAAGGGCCGGGGCCGCGCCGGGATGTGTTTCCAGCGCTGTCAAAACCGACTCCGCTACGGACCAGGGCAGGCAAGGGCGGGCGACATCGTGGATCAGCACGGTATCAGGGGATGCATCGGCCAAGGCCTCAAGCCCGTTGCGCACGGAACCGGCGCGTTCCGAGGCTCCATGCACCAAAGTGACATCCAAACCTGAGGCCACCTCGCGCGCGATCTCTTCATCATCGGGATGAATGACCATGACCAGCCTGTCGAGATCGGAAAACGCCTCCAGCGTCCAGCGCGCCACGGGTTTTCCGGCGATGGTCTGCCATTGTTTGGGGGCCGGACCGCCCGCGCGCCGCCCCCGGCCCGCGGCAACGATGATAGCTGCTGTTTTCATGCGCACTCCTGATTGCAGGTTAGGTTTAGGCTGGCCCGCCTGCGACTGCAATCGGCCAAGATGTGCGATTAAAAATTAGGCAAATGGCGCGAAATGCTGCGCTGCAATAGGTAAAAACGGCTTGAAATATTGTAGTGTACCGTCACAAGGGCTACTCCAGTAGCACTGCACAAGGATTAAGCGTTTGGGCTTTTCTCTCGGAAAACAAGACATTTTGACCCCAGTTATGTTGGCCCCACTGGCGGGAATCACCGACTTGCCGTTTCGCAATCTGGTGTCCCGTTTTGGCGCTGGCCTTGTGGTGTCCGAGATGATCGCCAGTGGCGAATTCCTGACCGCGCGCCCTGGCACGCGGGAAAAGGCCGAGCTTGGCGCGCAGATCGAAAACACGTCCGTCCAAATCGCCGGGCGCGAGGCAGAGGCCATGGGTGAAGCGGCGCGCATGGTCGCCGATATGGGCGCGCGGGTCATCGACATTAATATGGGCTGCCCGGCGAAAAAGGTCACCGGCGGCTGGTCGGGCTCTGCCCTCATGCAGGTGCCGGACCATGCGTTGAAATTGATCGAGGCGGTGGTCGCCGCCGTGGATCTGCCTGTGACATTGAAGACGCGGCTAGGCTGGGATGATGGGTCGATCAACGCGCCCGAATTGGCGGCGCGTGCGGTTGGGGCTGGGGTACAGATGGTGGTGATCCATGGTCGCACCCGCTGTCAGTTTTACAAGGGGCGCGCCAATTGGCAGGCGATCCGGGCTGTGCGCGACGCCATTGATGTGCCGCTGATTGCCAATGGCGATATTGTCGGCGCAGGCGCGGCCAATGCGGCTTTGCGCGCCTCGGGTGCGGATGGCGTCATGGTGGGGCGTGGGGCGCAAGGGGCCCCGTGGAAACTGGCGGAAATTTCCGCCGCACTTTATGGGACGCCAATGCCGAAAATCCCGCAGGGATTTGCTTTTTACGACATGGTATCAGGGCATTACGAAGATATGCTAAGCTTTTACGGCGCGGTATTGGGCAACCGTGTCGCGCGCAAGCATCTGGGCTGGTATATGGACCGCGCCGCAACGCCACGCGCCTTACGCCAGCGGGTATTGACCGAAAAAGACCCCAAGCGCGTCTTGTCATTGTTGCAAGACGCCGTGGCCCCGGAATGGGAGCAGGCGGCATGAGCAACCCAACCGATCCGATTTGGTCCTCGCTGCCGGTTCCGGCTGTTCTGATCGACCCTGATGAAAGGATTGGCGGGGTCAATCCCGCCGCCGAAGGCTTTATGAATTCTTCAGCGAAGTCGCTTTTGGGCCATCCGATCTGGGACCGGATTCATGTGGATGCGCCGCTTGAGGAAAGCTTTGCCCGGGCGCGGGATCATGGCACGGCGCTGTTTGTGAATGACGTTGATGTGGGCACCGGAAACCGCGCGCCTTTGGTTTGCAACCTTCAGATTGCGCCGCTGCAAGGGCAGGAAAACTGGATGATGATGCTGATTTCGCCGCGCGAATTGGCGGGGCGGATGACGCAGAACCATTCGGTGAAATCCGCCGCCAAATCCGCCATTGGCATGGCCGAGATGCTGGCCCATGAGATCAAAAACCCATTGGCAGGGATCACCGGAGCGGCACAGCTTTTGTCGATGAACCTCCCGGCTGAGGATCTCGAATTCACCGATCTCATCGTCGAAGAAACCCGCCGCATCGTCAAATTGCTGGAGCAGGTCGAACAGTTCGGCAACCTCTCGGTGCCCGAACGGCGCGAGGTGAATATTCACGATGTGTTGGACCGTGCGCGCCGTTCGGCCTTGCTGGGCTTTGGCGGTCACATGTCGATCATCGAGGATTACGACCCCTCGTTGCCCATGGCGCTGGGGGACCCGGATCAGCTGCTGCAAGTGGTGCTGAACCTGTTAAAGAACGCCTCAGAAGCAGCTGATTCCAAAGGTGGAACCATTCGGTTGCACACCTATTACGATCACAGTTTCCGCACCCGTCGCCCGGACGGGTCGGCGCAGGTTCTACCGCTTCAGATCGAGGTGATCGATGATGGCAAAGGCCTGCCACCCGAGATTGCTTCGGACATCTTTGACCCGTTTGTCTCGGGTCGGGAAAACGGCACCGGGCTGGGGCTCGCCCTCGTGAGTAAGATTATTTCAGACCATGACGGGTGGATTTCGGTGGATAGCGTCCCCGGCCGCACCGTTTTTCGCATTTCGTTGCCACGCGCAACCGGAACCCCTGCAAAGGGCAAATCTAAGGAGATCAAGTGATGGATGGCACCGTCCTTGTCGCTGATGACGACCGCACTATTCGCACCGTTCTGACCCAGGCGCTGACCCGGGCGGGCTGTAAGGTGCATGCAACTTCAAGCTTGACCACGCTCATGCGCTGGGTGGGCGAGGGCAAGGGCGATGTGGTGATTTCCGATGTCGTCATGCCCGATGGCAACGGGTTGGAGATGCTGCCCAAGATCTCCGAAGATCGCCCCGGCCTGCCGGTGATCGTGATCTCGGCGCAGAACACCATCATGACGGCCATTCAGGCGGCCGAGGCCGAGGCCTATGATTACCTGCCCAAACCGTTTGACCTGCCGGACCTGATGAAGCGCACGGCCAAGGCGCTGGACACCCGCAACCGCGCTCCGCGTCGCGAAGAGCCGGTGGCCCAGGCCGACGCGCCAGAAGAGCTGCCCTTGGTTGGGAAAACCCCGGTCATGCAGGCGCTGTATCGTTTGGTTGCGCGGGTGATGAACACCGATTTGCCGGTTTTGGTGACTGGAGAGAGTGGAACGGGGAAATCCCTGATTGCCAAGGCGTTGCACGATTTTTCGGATCGGCGCAGCTTGCCATTCGTCACGGTCACCGGCGCGGATTTGACCGACCTGGATGGCCCGGCCCGTGTGTTGGCGCGGGTGCGCGGTGGTACGCTCTTGATAGATGAAATCGCCGACATTGATGACGAAGTGCAGGGCCGCATCGTGCGTATGATGGATGTGCCGGGCGATCACGTGCCGCGCTTTATCGCCTCGTCTCAATATGACCCAACCGCCCTGATCGAAGAGGGCAAGGTGCGCAAGGATCTGTTCTATCGCCTTGATGGGGCCGCGATCGAAGTGCCAGGCCTGCGCGAACGGGTCGAGGATATCCCGCTTTTGGTTGACCACTTTCTGGCGCGGGCCGAGCGCGAAGGCGCGCCGCATCGCGTCATGTCCGAAGGGGCGACCGAACTGTTCCGTGTCTATTCCTGGCCGGGCAATGTGCGGCAGTTGGAAAACGCCGTGCGCCGGTTGAGCCTGACCAGCCGCAATGAGGAAATCAGCCGTTCCGAGGTTGAGACCATTCTGGGCAACCAGCCGGAAACCGGCCCGGTTCTGCGTGGCGGCGATGGAGATAAACTGGCCGACAGTGTCGCGCGCCATTTGCGCCGCTATTTCGACCTGCATGGCGCGATGCTGCCGCCTCCGGGCCTTTATGGCCGTATCCTGCGCGAGGTCGAGGCCCCGCTGATTGAGATCGCTTTGGAGGCGACCGGCGGGAATCAAGCGAAATGTGCGGATTTGCTGGGCATCAATCGCAATACGCTGAGAAAGAAAATCACCGAACTCGATATTCACGTGACACGCCGCCGCAAATTGATGTAAAAGGGCCACATAACTGTGGCGCCAATGCTTGGCTGTGTTGGAAAGACCACAAAATATGGCGGTCGCTGGGGGAGGGAACCCAACCTCGGCACATCAGTAAGAGGTTTGGCTGTGGCCACACGGGCACGCTCCTGGAATTGGGCTCGGATTAGTCGTATGCGGCGGTCACGTCGCGCGCAGAACGCTTTGTCGTTGGCGATTGTAACGCTCGGCCCGCTTTTGGCGCTTGTCACCTTTCTGGTGATGGGGCCTTGGGACGCGCGGGCAAACTCGCTTAGCCTGCGCCTGATCATTCTGGCTGACCTTGTCTATGTGATGATCCTTGCCTCGATGGTTTTGGGGCGTGTGGCGCGTATGGTGGCGGCGCGGCGGGCCAAATCGGCGGGATCCCGCCTGCACCTTCGATTGACGGCGGCCTTTGCGCTGATGGCACTGTTGCCGACGGTCACTGTGGCGGTTTTCGCGGTTCTGACCCTCAATATCGGCCTTGAAACCTGGTTCTCCAGCCGGGTGCAAAACGTGGTTGGCGCGTCGCTGGCGGCAGCTAAATCCTATAACGAAGAGCTGCGCAATGGCCTGTCTCAGGACGTCTGGGCGCTGGCAAGCTTTCTGGATGCCAAACAGCGCGGCCGCCCCTTTGCCGATAGCGGTGAGTTGCGCCAGGATCTCAGCCAGGGACAGGGCCAGATCCAGCGCGGTCTGCGCGAGGCCTATGTGATCAACAGCGCCGGTGAGATCCAAGTTCGCGGCGAACGCAGCTACCTTTTTGATTACGAACAACCCCCGCAATCGGCCTTTGATCTTCTGACCGAAGAGCCGGTCAGCTTTGTCCCGGATTGGGAGAACAACGAGATGCGCGCGCTGATCCAGCTGCGCGCCTTTCCGGACAGCTATCTTTATGTCAGCCGCGAAGTTGACGGGGCACTGTTGCGTCTCTTGGATGAAACCCAGGAAACTGCGCGCTTCTATCAGCAACAGGAAACAGAACGCGGGCGGCGCTTGTTTGACTTTGCGCTACTATATCTAGGCTTTGCGGTCTTGCTGATCCTCGCGGCAACCTGGGCGGGGCTATGGTTTGCCGAACGTCTCAGCCGCCCGGTGGGGCGTTTGACCGGGGCGGCGCAACGGGTTGGTACCGGGGATCTGGACGTTCAGGTCATCGAAGAAGAGGGCGATGACGAGATTTCGCAGCTTGGCCGCTATTTCAACCAGATGACCCGCCAGCTTAAGGGCCAGCGCGAGGAATTGCTGGAAAACACGCGCCAGATTGAACGCCGCCAGCGTCTGTTTGACTCTGTCCTGACTTCGGTGACCTCGGGCGTGGTCGGGTTGGATTCTGAGGGCAAGGTGACCTTCGTGAACCGCTCTGCCGAACGGCTGCTCGGGTGGCATGAAAACCACCGCGCTGACCCGATTGCGGTTGCTGTGCCGGAATTTGGCCCGCTCTTTGACCGTTTGCGCAGCGAAGGGCGCGAAATGGCGCAGGAAGAGGTCAAGGTCAGCCGCGAAGGGCGACTTGAGCACTTGCTGGTGCGCCTCTCGCGTCGTCGGCGCAAGGATGGCAGCCTTGAAGGCTATGTGATTGCCTTTGATGACGTGACCAACCTGGTCAGCGCGCAGCGCATGGCGGCTTGGGGCGATGTCGCCCGTCGAATCGCGCATGAGATCAAGAACCCACTGACCCCGATCCAGCTTTCGGCGGAACGCATCCGTCGCAAGTTTGGCCGTAAACTGGACGAAGAGGGGGCGGAACAGCTCGAGGATATGACCGATGTCATCATCCGCCAAACCGGGGATCTGCGCCGCATCGTCGATGAATTCTCGAAATTCGCCCGCATGCCGGAACCTGAGCGCAAGCCCGAAGATATCGGCGACCTGCTGCGCGCGGCCGTGTTGTTGCAAGAGAATGGCCAACCGGATGTGACGTTCAAACGCGACATTGCCCGCGATCCGATGCCGGCTGATTTGGACGCAACAATGATCGGGCAGGCGTTGACCAACCTGATCAAGAATGCCGGCGAAGCGATCGAAAGCCTGCAACGCAATGGCGCACCCGAGGGGCACAGCGCAGAGATCCGCGTTTCGGCCAAATTGACCGAGGATGACCGTGTCGACATCCGCATCATGGATAATGGCATCGGCCTGCCCGAAGACCGGGCGCGGCTGTTCGAACCTTACGTAACCACACGCGACGAAGGCACTGGCCTGGGCCTGCCCATCGTCAAGAAAATTATCGAAGAGCATGGCGGAACGCTGGCTCTGGAAAATGCACCGGAATTTGCGCCTGGTGCCAATATCGGGGCGATGGCCGTGATCCACCTGCCGCTGAACAAGGCAGCCGAGAATGAGGCCCGCACCCGTTTGTTAGAGGGAGTTTGACCATGGGTTTGTTGAGGGACATGACATGAGCGATATTCTGATCGTCGATGACGAACGTGATATTCGGGAGCTGATCGGGGATATCCTCGAGGATGAAGGCTTTACCACGCGATTGGCCGGAAACAGTCAGGAGGCCATGGCGCAGATCTCGGACCAGCCGCCCGCGCTGCTGATCCTCGATATCTGGCTCAAAGACAGCAAGATGGATGGCATCGACATCCTGAAATGCGTCAAACGCGATTATCCCGAAGTGCCGGTGGTGATCATCTCTGGCCATGGCAATATCGAAATCGCAGTGGCGGCGATCAAGCAAGGGGCGTATGACTTTATCGAAAAGCCCTTTAACATCGACCAGTTGCTGGTGGTGATCCGCCGTGCGATGGAGACGTCTTTGTTGCGGCGCGAGAATAGCAAGCTCAAGCAAGGTGACAGCAAACCGGCGGAAATGATCGGCGACAGTGCGTCCTTCCGCGCGCTTGTCAGCCAGCTCGACAAAGTCACCAAATCCAATGGTCGCGTGATGCTGACCGGCCCGGCGGGCAGCGGCAAGGAAGTGGCGGCGCGCTATGTGCATGCCAATTCCAACCGCGCCAATGCCCCCTTTGTCACCGTGAATTGCGCCGGGATGGAACCGGATGTGATGGAGGAGATCCTGTTTGGCCGCGAAGGTGGCCAGCGCGGTGTCGAACAGGGGTTGTTGGAACAAGCCCATGGCGGGGTGATCTATTTTGACGAGGTCGCCGATATGCCACTGGGCACGCAATCCAAGATCCTGCGTGTGCTGGTGGATCAGCAATTCACCCGTGTTGGTGGTTCGGACAAGGTCAAGGTGGATCTGCGGGTGATCAGCTCGACCAACCGTGATCTGCAGACCGAGATTGCGGCGGGAACCTTTCGCGAAGAGCTGTATCACCGTCTGAACGTGGTGCCGATTGCCGTGCCGTCGCTGGCCGAACGCCGCGAAGATATCCCGGTGCTGGCACGCTTCTTTGTGGAACTCTGCAATCAGGCCCAGGGCCTACCTCTGCGCGAGATTTCCCATGATGCCATTGCCTTGATGCAGACCATGACCTGGCCGGGCAATGTGCGCCAGCTCAAGAACCTGATGGAACGGGTGTTGATCCTGGGCGATGGCACCGATCCAATCGAGGCGCGCGAATTGCCGCAAGAGACCGGTCCGGCGGCCTCTGATGATGGGCGCGTGGTGCTGTCCGGCACCTTGGCGACCTTGCCTTTGCGGGAGGCGCGTGAGGCCTTTGAACGCGAATACCTGCTGACCCAGATCAACCGCTTTGGCGGCAATATCTCACGCACGGCGTCTTTTGTTGGCATGGAACGCTCGGCCCTGCATCGCAAGTTGAAATCGCTGGGCGTTGTGACATCGCAAAAATCAGGCGCGCGGGTTGCGCGGCTTGAGGAGGATGTGCAGGAAGCCTCGTAGGGGTTTCTTGCGGTGGAGTGTGTGATGCGTCAATTGTTGTTTAGCGCCTTTGTGGCGCTTGGCTTGGCGGGTTGTGGCGGGGCACCGGTTGAACACACGGTGCCGCAAACCCTGGCCTTTGCACAGGTCGAGGCCGAAGAGACCAAGATCGCTGAGCTGACCGAAATGCTCCTGCGTCTTGGCCCCGGTGTCGACCTGGAAGAGGCGGCGCGCGTGGCGCGGATTGCTGTCGAAGAGCCTCTGGTCTGGGCCAGGCAATGGGGCGTCGTGGACGCGCCGATTATTCACAATATGCAGGTTAATAGCGGACGTAAGCCGCGCGGGCTGTGCAAACACTGGGCCGAAGACCTGCAGCAACGTTTGAAGCGTGAGAACCTGCAGAGCCTGGATTTGCACCGCGCCATTGCCAATTACGACAGCATTCTGATCGAGCATTCGACGTTGATTGTCTCCGCCAAAGGCGCGTCATGGGATCAGGGGATTGTCGTTGATCCCTGGCGTTTGGGGCAGGGTCAGTTGTATTTTACCCAAGTGAAGAAAGACCCGAAATATCGCTGGCTGGAACGATCACAGGTCTTTGCCATCAAACGCGAGCGCAAGGCGAGGAAGGCCGAACGCGAAGCGCGTTCAGGGCAGGGGTGACGCTGTTACATTATGCGCTTCCGCGCGCTTTTTGATGCGAGTGGTGAGGTGATGGTGAAAAGTCAGAATGGTGGGGATGAGAGGTGTTTCAGCTCTTGGTTCACCAAACCGGAAAAACGCTTTCTGGCTCTGATCCATCTGTCACCTGATCCGGCTTTTCAAACCCGATCCCCTTGGATCAAGGAAATTGGACGCATCCCCGCCAAGGCGGGGCCCCTCGCCAAATTTACTTGACCAAGCGGCTCTGGTTTGACGCAGGATCAACAGGCGACAGGTGGCTCCGAACCGGAAAGCGCGAGACGCTCGGGTTGTTGACGAGCGGACAGCGCCATGTCATGCCAAGGGGCCAGGGGCGATCTAAGGGGCCAAGATGAAGGTCATCATATGTGGTGCGGGTCAGGTAGGGTGGCAAATTGCCAAACATCTTTCAGGTGAGCGCAACGATGTGACGGTGGTGGACAGCAATCCGGAACTGGTGCGCCGCGCCACGGATACGCTGGATGTACAGGGGGTCGCGGGTTTCGCCAGCTATCCTGACATTCTCGACAAGGCCGGGGCGCGGGATGCGGATATGGTCATTGCCGCGACCCATTCCGACGAGGTTAATATGGTCACCTGTCAGGTGGCGCATTCCGTATTCGAAGTGCCGCGCAAGATTGCCCGGTTGCGGGCGCAAAGCTATCTGACGGCGATTTATTCCGACCTATATCGCCGCGATCATTTGCCCATTGATGTGGTGATCAGCCCCGAACGCGAGGTGGCGGATGCGGCCTTGCAACGTCTGGCAGCCCCGGCGGCCTTTGACACCGAGACATTCCTGGATGGTGGTGCGCAGTTGTTGGGCTTGAGCCTGGACGAAGATTGCCCGGTGGTGAACACGCCTTTGCGCCAGTTGAGCGATCTGTTTTCCACCCTGCGCGCGGTGGTTGTTGGTGTGCGCCGCGATGGGACCTTGTTTGCGCCCGAGCCACGAGATCAGCTTTTTGTTGGCGATAGTTGCTATGTCATGGTGCATTCCGACGATATCCCGCGCACGCTTGAGATCTTTGGCAAGAGCGCGCGCAAACAGGAACGGGTGGTGATTGTTGGCGGCGGCAATGTCGGCCTGTCGGTGGCGCGTGAGCTGGAGGCGGGTGAACGCCGGGTGCGTGCCAAGATGATCGAGCGCAACCGCAAATGCGCCGAACATGCCGCCGAAGAATTGGAGCGCACCATTGTGTTGCATGGCGACGGGATGGATGCCGCATTGCTGAGCGAGGCCGGGGTCGACCGGGCTGACGCGGCGCTTTGTGTGACGGATGATGACAAGGTCAACATGCTGGCGGCGGTGCGTGCCAAGGCGGCGGGGTGCCCCATGGTCATTGCGCTGATCAATGACCCGACGCTGGCCGCGCTGATGGATCCGCTGGGCATTGATGCTTATATCAACCCGCGCGCCACCACGGTCAGCTCGATCCTGCGCCATATCCGCCATGGTCGTGTGCAGGCGGTCTATTCCATTGGCGATGCCGAGGCTGAGGTGATTGAGGCCGAGGTCATGTCGACCTCGCCCATTGCGGGCAGCAAATTGCGCGACATTGATTTCCCCGAAGGCGTGCTTGTCGGATCATTGCGCAAGGGCGACAAGGTGTTGCGCATCACCGGTGATCTGCAAGTGGACGAAGGCGACCAGATTGTGATCTTTGCACTCAGCAAGGATGTCGCCGAAGTGGAGCGCCTGCTGCAAGTGTCGATCGACTTTTTCTAAGCGAAAGCGCCCCGGGCCATGAACGCGATCAAAAACCTGCCGTTCTTTTTGCTGATGCTTTTGGCGGCGTCTTTGTCGACACTGGTCCCGGCGATCTATGCGCTGTGGATCGAAGAATTCCATGATGCGCGCAGTTTTTTCTATGCCGGTCTGATCGGGGTGATCTTGACCTCTTTTGTGGGGCTGGCCCTGGCCACGCGCCCGCATAATGCCAGCGCCATGAGCCAGTTGGTGGCTTTGCTGGCCGGGTTTGCCCTGTTGCCGGTGATCTTGGCGGTGCCGTTTTACGAGGCGGTGCGCAACACCTCCTTTTCCAGCGCCTATTTCGAGATGGTGTCGGCCCTGACCACAACCGGCGCGACCCTGTTTGAGCCGGATCGCCTGTCAGGCCCGGAACATCTGTGGCGCGCGCAGGTTGGCTGGCTTGGTGGTTTGCTGATGTGGGTGTCGGCCTCTGCCATTCTGGCCCCCTTGGCCCTGGGCGGGTTCGAGGTGACGGCGGCAGGCGCCCCCGGTCAGGCAGTCGCGCAGGGCGCGGCGCGTTCGGGGCGCGGAGATCCGGCGGCGCGCCTTTTGCGCAGCACGCAAGAGCTGTTCCCGGTCTATGCCGGGCTGACGCTGGCTTTGGCGGTTATGTTGCTTGTTTCTGGCGATCCGCCACTGGTTGCGATCTGCCACGCTATGTCGGTGCTCGCGACCTCGGGCATTTCGCCCATTGGGGGGCTGGTGGACAGCCCAAGCGGGCTGCCCGGCGAGATGATCGTGTTTTGCTTTTTGTTCTTTGCCCTGTCGCGCCTGACCTTTTCGACCGATACTGGGCAAAGCACGCGCACGGGCCTGCTTTATGACCCTGAATTTCGCATGGGGCTGGCCATCATCCTGATTGTGCCGCTGACCTTGTTCCTGCGCCATTGGCTGGCGGCCTTTGATGTCGGGGATGAGCGTAATTTTGCGGCGGGGCTGCGCGCACTTTGGGGCGGTTTGTTCACTGGGCTGTCCTTTTTGACCACCACCGGGTTTGTCAGCGATGATTGGGCCTCGGCGCAGGGCTGGTCGGGCCTGTCGACACCGGGCATCATCCTGATGGCATTGGCCATACTGGGGGGCGGCGTGGCGACAACGGCGGGGGGCGTGAAACTGCTACGGGTCTTTGCGCTTTATGTGAATGGCGCGCGCGAGATCGAAAAGCTGATCCATCCCTCATCCATCGGGCGTTCCGGGCCGGTGATGCGGCGCATTCGTCGCGAAGGGGCCTTTATCGCTTGGGTTTTCTTTATGCTTTTTGCCGTGACTCTTGCCGGTTTGACCATGATCCTCGGGCTTTATGGCCTGGATTTTGAGACCTCGGTCACCCTGACCGTGGCAAGCCTGGCCAATACTGGCCCGCTGATTCAGGTCGCACCTGCCGAAACCTTTGACCTTTTGGCGCTGGCCCCCTCGGCCAAGCTTATTCTCTGTGCGGCTATGATCCTGGGACGGCTGGAATTATTGGCAATCATCGTGATGATCAGCCCAGATAGTTGGCGCGGATAGGACACGTTTTCGAAAACATCTATTTTTGCGCTGGAAACTCTGCGTTTCGCAAGACATACTCAGCCCAGAGGGACGGCCCGAAGTCCGGGCAAAAGCAAGAATAAAGGCAATTTCAATGGCTTCGGATAGACAGAACCTGCAGGACGCATTTCTTAACCATGTTCGCAAGACAAAGGTTCCGGTGACGGTGTTCCTGATCAACGGCGTCAAATTGCAGGGCGTAATCACTTGGTTCGACAATTTCTGCGTGCTTTTGCGCCGCGACGGACAGTCGCAGCTGGTCTATAAACACGCGATTTCGACAATCATGCCGAGCCAGCCGATCAACCTCTATGATGGTGAAGACGCCTCTTGAAGGAACATGCACCGCATGTGACCCGCGCCTGGGTCCTGCATCCTGACATTAAAATCGACAGGGATCGCCGCGATGCGGAGATGGCCCTGGCCGAAGCCGTTTCTCTGGCCCGCGCGCTGCCTGAACTTGAGGTCGCGGGGGCCACCGTTGTGCCTTTGTCCAACCCGCAGCCGGGGATGTTGTTTGGTTCCGGCAAGGTCGAAGAGCTTAAAGCCTTGCTCAAAGCCAATGATGTTGAGCTGGTGCTGATCGACGGTCCGGTGACACCCGTGCAGCAGCGCAATCTGGAAAAAGCCTGGAAGGTCAAACTGCTCGACCGCACCGGCTTGATCCTTGAGATTTTCAGCGACCGCGCCGCGACCCGCGAAGGCGTGTTGCAGGTCGAAATGGCCGCCCTAAGCTATCAACGCACCCGTCTGGTGCGCGCCTGGACCCACCTGGAACGTCAGCGGGGTGGTTTGGGCTTTGTCGGTGGTCCCGGTGAAACCCAGATCGAGGCCGACCGCCGTGCCATCGACGAACAATTGGTGCGCCTGCGCCGTCAGCTTGAAAAAGTGGTCAAAACCCGCGAGCTGCATCGCAAGGCCCGCGCCAAGGTGCCGTTTCCGATTGTCGCTTTGGTGGGCTATACCAATGCCGGGAAATCCACGCTTTTCAACCGCTTGACCGGGGCTGAGGTGATGGCCAAGGACATGCTCTTTGCCACGCTGGACCCGACCATGCGCTCGGTCCGTTTGCCCACGGGCGCGGATGTGATCCTGTCCGACACGGTGGGCTTCATTTCCGATCTGCCAACCGAATTGGTCGCGGCCTTTCGCGCGACTTTGGAAGAGGTGCTGGCAGCGGATGTGATCGTGCATGTGCGTGACATTTCCCATCCCGAAACCGTGGAACAGGCGCGCGATGTTGAGGCGATCCTCGATAGTCTTGGCGTGGACGAGCTAACCCCAAAGATCGAGCTGTGGAACAAGATGGATCAGCTTGGCCCAGAAGAGGCTGAGGCGACACGCGCGCGCACCGGGCGCGAGGAGCAGATCTTTGCGGTCTCGGCACTGACGGGCGAGGGGCTGGATGATTTCCTGGCCGAGGTTACGCGGGCCTTGGGCGAAGAAAAGCGCATCGAAACCTTGCATCTGGGCTATGAAAAGGGGCGCGAACGCGCCTGGCTGTTTGAAAAAGGCCTGATCGAAGAGGAGCGGCAGGAAGAGGATGGTTATCACCTGACCCTGCGCTGGTCTGCCAAGGATAAGGCCAGGTTCGAAAGCCTTTAAAGCGCGCTTTGACGGCGCACCCAATGCGCCATGGCCAAACGCTCAGCCTGTCGTTGTGACGGGCGTGCCGGGGTATTGGCCCAGAGGCCAAGGGCAAAGCACTGCGTGAGAAACGCGCTGACCTCGGGGTCGATCTCTGCCGCACCATAGCCCGCCCAAAGCCTGTCATAACAGGCACTGCGCGCGGCATCGTCCGAAGCATAGCGCAGAAGATCGAGCGCGAGAGAAAACAGATCGCGTCCCGGCTCATCCTCTTTGGCATTCTCGAAATCCAACCCCCAAAGGGTGCCGTCATCGCTTAGGATCAGATTGCTGAGAGTGAGATCGCGATGGGTGACGGCGCGTAGGCTCGGGCGTTTGCGCAAGGACATTGCCAGGCTGGTCAGGCGCTCTGCCTCGGTGACGAATGCACCTGCGTCGGGGATTGCACGCTCACCGGAGGTGACCTGCGCCATCAACCGTTCCAGCCAAGCCTTGTGACCAGCGGGGCGAAACCCGGCGGGGCGTAACGTGCTCTGATGATGCGCGCGACACCATTGCCCGGCGCGAAGGGCCAGCTCGTCCAGCCGATCCGGCTGTCCTCGCAACACATCTACGACCGGTTTGCCCTTAGCTTGTGCCATAAGGAGCGCGCAATTCGCAGCGTCAAAGTCCAGCACAGGAACGGCGCGTTGAAGCCCGTCTGACATCGCCTGTGCAACCTCGGCCTGACGTCGTGCCTGCGCCTGCGCCTTATCCGCGTTGCCCGGCCCCCACACCTTGACCACCGCCGGTTCAGACCCGCCATGGACAACAAAGGGCGTTGCGCGCAGCGGTTTCATCAAAGGTTTCAACGGCTCCAAATCACCCTGCCAACCCGGCCAAAACGTCTTTAACGCGGCTTCGGCGCGTTCATGTGCTTCAGCACCGTTTAGGTGTGTGGCCGCTGTCACGGCTTGACCAGCCGTGTGATCCCGACCGAGGCCGCCCGAGCCAAACCCACATCCAGCGACATCGGGATATATTCGCCGCGCCGCCAAAGCTGGCCCAGATCCTCGTAATGGCGCGACAGGAAATGACCCGATTGCCCGGTGGAAATGATAAAGACCGAGCTGTCTGGATCGGCAAAATCATAAACCCCGCGATAGGCCCCACCATGCACATTGGCAAAGGGTTCGGGATCAACACCAGAGGTGCGGCCACGCAGCAAAGTGTGATCGCCGCCCGAGGTCGATTGTTTGATATTCATAAAGAAGTGCAAGAGCGGCACTTCGCCCAGCGTGGCATGGCGATGGGTGGCGGAATGGGCATCCCCCCAGCGCAGGCTTTCCAGCGCTGATCCGTGGTGTTCCTCAATCCAGATCAATGCATCGTCCAGTGCGAGGCGCGAAATGTCCGAACAGCTTTCGACTTTGATCGAGCGGATCACGTCACACCATTTTGCCGCCCCATCGACGTTGCGGAACACCCGTTCGATAAACAAAGGCTCCACATGGCGAAACCGATCCGCCAATTGCCCCAGATCATCGCGGATCAAACGCTCTTGCAGGGCGCGCAGCCAGGCGGCGTAGATCAGCGGCTCGGGCAGGTGCTCATTCATCTCACCGTTCCAATTGGCCAACAGATCAAGCGCGCGTTGGCGTTGCCGTTCCGGCGTGCCTTCGGCAGCGGCCTCGCCGGTGAACCACAGGTCCCGCCCGATCAGCGGCAAAAGCGTGCGGGCGGTGATCGAGACTGTATCAAGCTGAGCCTCGATAAAGCTGTCGCGGGTATGCACCTTGCGCCCCTGCATCAGGCCTTGCCAGCGCTGCACGCGCTGCGTGTCCCCCCAGTCATAGCTGACATGGTTGGGAAAGGGGGCGTCGATGCTTTTGTTATTGGTATTGCCGACAATCCCGCCTTGCGGGGCCAGAAATTCCGGGTTGGAGCTGTAGGGCAGCATGCCTTGCCAGCGATTGGCGGCAATCCAACCGGGGCTGGGCAGGCGACCGCGGCTTTGATGGCCGGGATCGCGGCGCGGCATGGCCCCTACCAGCTTCATCGCCACGCGCTCTTCGTCAATCAGCACCAGGTTTTGCGACGGCGCGATATAGCTGCGCGACACATCCAGCGCGTTTTCGACCGAGGTGGCAGACATCAGCCCAATGGCTCCGCTCATCGAGGTGTCTTTGTCAGACAGGGCGGTCCAGGACAGGCTGGCCACGTGGTTTTGCGGCAGGATCGACTCAATATCAAAGCTGGATCGCGGCAGCACCGGGCCATTATCGGTCCAGCGCAGGGTCAGGGTGACCGGGGCGGCGTCTTTGATATTGATGATGGTCTTGCGGGTGACAAAGGGTTTGAACCCGTCCGGCGTGCGGTATTCCTCGGGATTGTCCGGGTTCAGCTCTTCGATATGCAGGTCCTGATCATCCATATAGGACGAGGTAATGCCCCAGGCGATTTTCTCGGACCGACCCACCAAGATTGCAGGGATGCCGGGAATGGTGCCGCCAATTACACCGCCATCAGCCAATTGCAGCCGCGCCAGATACCAGATTGAGGGCGCGGTGAGTTCGAGATGAGGATCATTGGCCAGCAACGTGCCACGCCCGGCACTGCGCTCGGGGGCGGCGGCCCAGGCGTTGGAGGCCCCGGCCAGCCCGGGCTCTGGAATGGTGCTGAGGAAATCAGGCAGGACCTGATTGGTGGCAAAACGGGGCAGGGCACCGGGCACCAGATCGGCATATTTCGGCAGGGCCGCCACGCCCCGACCAGGGCTATCGGGCAAAATGTCGGACAGGCGCGCCGCGTCATCCAGCAAAAGAGAGGTACGGGCGCGCAGGATCTCTTCGCGCATATGGCCCGAGAGCTGCAGGGCCATCAGCTTGATCATCGCAATGGAATCGGCGGGCTGCCAGGGGGCTATCGGTGCCTCGAACAGAAACAGTTCCGGCGCACCGCGCCCCAGAGAGGAGGAATTGATCTCATTGATCCGGGCATTGACCCCGGCGGAATAGGCCTCAAGCGCGTCCAGCGTTGCCGCGTCCTGATGTTGCAGCGATTGCACCGCCAAAGGGTACAGGTCGAGCCGGCGCAGCATGGTGTCGATTTCGACGGTGCGCGTGCCAAAAATCTCGGACAGGCGACCCTGAACCGTGCGCCGCAAAACCGTCATTTGCCACAGACGATCCTGCGCATGGGCATAACCAAGCCCAAAAAACGCATCGCGGTCAGACAGGGCCATAATATGAGGCACGGCGGCATTGTCGCGCACGATCTCGATATCGGCGGTGATCCCGGAGACGGGCAGGGTCTTGTCATAATCGGGCAGTGATCGAGAGGCGAGGTAATAGGTGATCAGGAGGCCCAGAACCACCAGCGAGACACAGAACACGCTGATCCGGAACAGCCATCGAAACACAAGCACCATTTTCCTTGTCCTCGCCTTGAGATAGTCGATACATCAGTTGAAGATGAGAATGGACCTATCCCTTGTCTTGCGGCTTGCCAAGTGGCTAGCCCATGGCGGGGCCGGGCAAAGGGAGTGAAGATATGGCGAAACTGGCGTTTTTGGGCCTGGGTGTGATGGGTTATCCGATGGCGGGGCATCTGGCCAAGGCCGGGCATGAGGTCTGTGTCTATAACCGCACCACCGCCAAGGCCAAGGCCTGGGCGGCAGAATTTGGCGGAGGTTTTGCGCCGACACCGCGTGAGGCGGCTGAGGGTGCGGACTTGGTCATGGCCTGTGTGGGCAATGATGACGACCTGCGCGGCGTTTGCCTTGGCGCGGATGGGGCCTTTGCCGGTATGGGTGAGGGGGCGATCTTTGTTGATCACACCACGGTGTCGGCCAAAGTCACCCGCGAGCTGCATGGCACCGGCGCAGAGGCCGGAATCGCCTTTGTCGACGCGCCGGTTTCGGGCGGGCAGGCAGGGGCCGAGAACGGTCAACTTGTGATCATGTGTGGCGGTGAGGCCGACGTCTATGCGCGAGCTGAGCCGGTGATGAACGCCTATGCCAAGCTTTGTAAACGTTTGGGCGAAAGCGGTGCGGGGCAGCTCTGCAAAATGGTCAACCAGATTTGTATCGCGGGCCTGGTGCAGGGCCTGTCCGAAGGGCTTCATTTTGCTGAGAAGGCAGGGTTGGACGGGCGCGAAGTTGTCGAAGTCATCGGCGGTGGTGCTGCAGGCAGCTGGCAGATGGTCAACCGTTTTGAGACCATGATTGATGATGAGTTTGAGCATGGTTTTGCGGTGGATTGGATGCGCAAGGATCTTGGCATCTGTCTGGATACTGCGGATGAGACCGGGGCGTCGCTGCCGGTGACGGCACTGGTCGATCAGTTTTACAAAGATGTGCAAAAGATGGGCGGCGGACGTTGGGACACGTCGAGCCTGTTCAAGCGTTTGCGCAAGATGGGCTAACCCTCGGACGCACATCTCAAAGGGACGCTTCCTCATGGTCTCGCGCTTACGCGCGAGCCAACCCGATTGGCCCCCAACCTGTCCTTCCCCGATGGGGAAGGAATCAAGTCGATCCCGACCCCGAAATTTGACCGCGATGCGCCCCGCAGGCGCGACCAAATTCCATCCATGGAATTTGCAAATCTTTTTCAAAAGGTTTGATGCATCCAGCCCGGATGTTTCACCTGAAATCACTGCTTCATTCCGCTTGGCGTGATTTTGCCCATTGTCTTTTCCACAGCCCTGCCTTTATGTTGACCCTTGAGGTCGTGCCTTTTGCATTGACCCAGAGAGTTTCGCTGTTTGGGGTGTGATCAGCCAAGAGCTGCCCCCAAGCCAGCCGATTAGGCCGCAAGGCCAAAGACCTGTGCCCAGACCGCCACGGCATATGCCATGGGCGATGGGCCTCGAATGGGCGCAACCTGAATGAGCCGCAGACCGGACACCCGGCGAGCCGCCCAACAGGAAAGCGTCGGAGAAGAAACGCGATGAAGCGCGCGACAGATATGAGGCATCGGGCCGGGGCACATATGTCCCGCCATGCCCGCGCGCAGGCTATCGCCCTGACAAGACACGCATATCGAACCTCTGCTCCGCCCGGGATTCCCCCTGCGGGGCCTTCCTGTTTGGGCAGGGGGGGCAATGCGCGCATACGGATAACATGGCAAAGAAAATGCTCATTGATGCCACCCATGCCGAGGAAACTCGGGTTGTGGTGGTCGATGGAAACAAGGTCGAGGAATTCGACTTTGAATCGGAGAACAAGCGTCAGCTAGCAGGAAATATTTATCTGGCAAAAGTCACCCGTGTGGAGCCATCGCTCCAGGCGGCCTTTGTCGATTATGGCGGGAATCGCCACGGCTTTCTGGCCTTTTCCGAGATCCACCCGGATTACTATCAGATCCCGGTCGCAGACCGTCAGGCCCTGATGGAAGAAGAGGCCGCTCTGGCGGCTGCTGCTGCCGAGGAAGACGAAGAGCGCGAAAAGCCCAAGCGCTCGCGCTCGCGGTCCCGCCGCAAGCCCAAGACTGAGGCTAAAGAGACCAAGGTCGCTGACGCTCCGGCAGAGGTTGCGCCCGTCGAAGAGGCTCCCAAACCCGCAGACGCGCCACGCGAGATCAGCGGGATGGAGACCATCGACCTTGATGAGGGGGACGACACCGAAGCAGGCGAGCCTGGCGAAGGTCTGTCGCCGATGGAGACCGTTGCCGAAGCGCCGGTCGCTGAGCCCATCGATTCGGTCGAGGATGTTCAGCCTGAAGCTGAGGAAGCTGCCGAGGCAGAGGATCCTATCGTGGATGAGAGCGTCGCTGAGCCTTCTGTGGATGTCGCAGAGGCCGAGGTAGACGCGCCCGAAGCTGCCGAAGCGGAAGAAGCCCCCGTTGAGGCCGCGCCAGAGGTGGAAACTGCCGAAGCTGAAGCGGTTGACGCCCCGGAAGAGGTGAGCGAAGAGGCTGCTGGCGAGGAAGACGCCTCTCCCAAACGTCCTATCGCTGCGGATTCCGAGGATAAGCCGGTTGTCGTCAGCGCCGATCCAGAAGACCTGCCCGCAGGTGACGAGGCAGAGGCAAAGGCAGATGAGGGTGAGGCAACTGCTACAGAAGATGCTGCTGAACAGGAAGCTGTTGAAGCTGGCGGTGAAGAAGTGTCGCCTGAATCTGACGCTGCTGAACCAGCCGCAGAGACCGAAGAAGCCGCCGAGCCGGTCGAGGCCGAAGCTCCTGTCGCTGAGGAGGCACCCGAGGTAGAAGCCGTTGCCGTAGAAGCCCCTGCCGAAGAAGACGCGCAGGCGGAGGCTCCGGAAGCTGAGACCTCAGGAGACGCCCCAAAAGCGGCTGAAACTGCCGACAAGGCGGACACTGCTGAGGCCGACGCTCAGGCTCAGGATGCGGATAAAGCCGAGACAGCAGAGGCTGAGGTCAAGGCCGACGCCTCTGAGGACGATAGCGACGAAGAAGACCAGCCCAAGGCCAAAGCCAAGGCCTCGGAGCGCGATTCCTCCATCGAATCCGTTGCGGATGACGATACCGAAGAGGAAATTCGCCCGCGCCGCAAACCGCGCCCGCGTCGCTACAAGATCCAAGAGGTCATTAAGGTCCGCCAGATCATGCTGGTGCAGGTGGTCAAAGAGGAACGCGGCAATAAAGGCGCGGCTCTGACCACATATCTGTCACTGGCCGGTCGCTACTGTGTCTTGATGCCCAACACCGCCCGGGGCGGCGGCATCAGCCGCAAGATCACCAATGCTTCGGACCGCTCCAAGCTGAAATCCATCGCCAATGAGATCGACGTGCCCAAGGGGGCAGGCCTGATCATCCGCACAGCGGGGGCCAAGCGCACCAAGACCGAGATCAAGCGCGATTATGAATATCTGCAGCGCCTCTGGGAACAGATCCGCGAGCTGACGCTGAAATCCATCGCGCCGGCCAAGATCTATGAAGAGGGCGACCTGATCAAACGCTCGATCCGCGATCTCTATAATCGCGAGATTGACGAGGTCATGGTCGAGGGCGAACGCGGTTACCGCATCGCCAAGGACTTCATGAAGATGATCATGCCGTCCCATGCCAAGAACGTGAAGCATTACACTGAATCCATGCCGCTCTTCGCGCGCTATCAGGTGGAAAGCTATCTTGGCGGCATGTTCAACCCGACCGTGCAGCTGAAATCCGGCGGTTACATTGTGATCGGCGTGACCGAAGCACTGGTGGCCATTGATGTGAATTCGGGTCGGGCGACCAAAGAGGGCAGCATCGAGGAAACCGCGCTCAAGACCAACCTGGAGGCTGCCGAAGAGGTGGCGCGCCAGCTGCGTCTGCGCGACCTTGCTGGTCTCATCGTCATCGACTTTATCGATATGGACGAGCGTAAGAACAACGCCGCCGTCGAAAAGCGCATCAAAGAAAAGCTCAAGACCGACCGTGCCCGCATTCAGGTGGGCCGCATCTCGGGCTTTGGCCTGATGGAAATGTCGCGGCAACGTCTGCGCCCCGGCATGATCGAGGCGACCACCCAGCCTTGTCCGCATTGCCACGGCACCGGTCTGATCCGTTCCGATGACAGCATGGCACTGCAGGTGCTGCGCCAGATCGAAGAGGAAGGCACGCGTCGCCGCTCGCGTGAGGTGCTGGTGAAATGCCCTGTGGCCATCGCCAACTATCTGATGAACCAAAAGCGCGAACATATCGCCCAGATCGAGGCGCGCTATGGCATGTCGGTCCGGGTTGAGGGGGATCCGCATCTGGTTGCACCTGATTTCTCGATCGAGAAGTTCAAGACCGCGACCCGCGTCGTGCCTGATGCCTCGGCTCCGGTTGTGTCGGTTGATACTTCGCTGATGGATCTGATCGACGAAGAGGCCGAGGCCGAAGAGGCAGAAAAGCCCGAAGTCGAAGAGGCTTCGGAGGATGATAAGCCCAAGAAGCGTCGCCGTCGTCGTCGTCGCCGTGGTGGCAAATCCCGCGAGGATGGGGCCGAGAACGGGGCAGACGATAAGGCCGACGACGCTGGTGAGGCGGAGGCCAAACCCGAAGCTGAGGAAGCCGACGCGTCAGAGGCCGCGGAGGACAAACCTGTTGAGGCCGCAGAGGGTGAAGAAAAGCCCAAGAAGCGCCGCTCACGCCGCTCGCGCTCGCGCAAGAAGTCGGATGAGGGGGCAGAGGCCACCGAAACGGCAGAGCCCAAAGAGGGTGAGGCGCAGGCTGAAGCTGCTCCTGCAGAGGGTGCCGAGGCAGAACCTGCAGCCGAGGCAGTTGCCGATGCAGAGCCAGCCGTTGAGGCCGAAGCCGCCGAAGCACAAGACGCTCCTGCCCAAGAGCCTGCCTCGGAAGAGGTTGCCGAAGCGGCAGAATCGGTCGAACCTGCCCCGGTTGAAGAGCCAAAAGCCGAAGAAGCCCCGGCTGAGGATACAACTGCCGAGGAGGCCAAAGCCAAACCACGCCGCACACGCCGCAAAGCCGCGGATGTGATCGCAGAAGTGGTCGGCACGCCAGCCCCCGAAGCAGCGGCTGATGTGGCGGAGGCCGAACCTGTGTCTGCCGAACCGGAACCGGTTGCCGCCGAGGCAAGCGAACCGGTCGCGGAACCCGCCGAGGCCACCACCGAGGACGCCAAGCCCAAACGGCGCGGCTGGTGGTCCCTAGGACGCTGATCAAACAAGAAAACCCCCGGTCTTCGCGCCGGGGGTTTTTGTATATGGAGGGACCATGAGTCAGATCATCTTTCTTCACGGCGCCTCTAGCAGCGGCAAATCCACCCTCGCGCGGGCCTTGCAAGCGCATCTGCCAGAACCCTATTGGCATCTGTCCATTGATCATTTGCGCGATGGCGGCACGCTGCCCGTGGCGCGTTTTCACAGCCAAGACCTGGATTGGAAAACTCATCGCGCCAAGGTCTTTGACGGGTTCCATCGCTCAATTGCGGCGGTGGCCAGTGCTGGGAACAATGTGATCCTGGAACATATCCTCGACACGCCCGGATGGCTGGAGCATTTGCGCGATTTGCTCGCCGGGCAAAAGGTTTTGTTTGTTGGCGTCCATTGTCAGTTGGAGGCGCTGAAAAGGCGGGAAAAGGTGCGGGGTGACCGTAAGGTTGGCAGTGCAGAGCAGGACTTTCACAACACACATAAGGGGTTGCGCTATGATCTTGAGGTCGATGGGGACGCTGATGTCAGTGTCAACTGCCAGGTCATCACCGAGGCGCTGAACGCCCCGACCCAGCAAAGCCGCCTGTTCAAACCTTCCTGAGAACCCAGATCATCACCGCGCCGTCTTCGCGGCTTTCGACCAGCTCATGACCGCTTTCATTGCAATAATGCGGCATGTCGATCACCGCGGCCGGGTCGTCGGTTTTTACAAGCAGCAAATCACCCGCCTCAAGGCTCTGCAACCGCTTGCGGGTTTTCAGAACGGGCAGGGGGCAGAGCAGCCCGAGACAGTCTAGTTCAATGATGTTTTCCGTCGTCATGACCCTCAGATAGCGCGGGTGTTACAAAAGGTCCACGCGGATGTGACCGCCTGTGCCAGTGACGCCCGCGCGCGGATGGCCTATGTCGGAAATATGTTTGGAATCGAAATCATCGACGCATCCCTGCTGCCCGCCATGTTTGTGGCGCTGCTGGCCGGTCTCTTGTCCTTTCTCAGCCCCTGCGTGCTGCCGGTTGTGCCGCCTTACCTTGCCTATATGAGCGGTGTATCCATGGGTGATCTGGGGCAAAACAGCCGCCGCGCTATTGTGCCAGCCGTGTTTTTTGTGCTGGGGCTGTCGACTGTGTTTTTGATCCTGGGCATGGCGGCCTCGGCGGCGGGCATGGCCTTGTTGCAGTATCAAAGCTGGCTGAACACCGGGGCCGGGATCATCGTGATGATCTTTGGCGCGCATTTTGTCGGTATCTACCGGATCGGTTTCCTGGATCGCGAGGCGCGTCTGGATGCGGGTGATCGCGGAGGCAGTGCCTTTGGTGCCTATCTGCTGGGCTTGGCCTTTGCCTTTGGCTGGACGCCCTGCATTGGCCCGCAGTTGGGGTCGATCCTGACCTTGGCCGCCTCGGAGGGCTCCATCCTGCGCGGCACCTCGCTGTTGGCGGTCTATGCTGTGGGATTGTCGGTACCATTCCTGCTGGTCGCGGCCTTTCTGCACCGCCTGACCGGGGCGCTGAACTGGATGAAGCGCCATATGGAACAGATTGAGCGCGCCATGGGCCTTCTGCTTTGGACGATTGGTTTGCTGATGCTGACCGGCGGTTTTTCGGCCATGTCCTTCTGGCTGCTCGATACCTTCCCGTTTTTGGCGGCTCTGGGGTAAATCCAAACACCCAAGATTAACCAAAACCACGCTAAGCCGGGTCAATCAGATCCGGCTTTCCTCATTCATGTCTTACTCTTGCCGGAAAGGCGCGTTAACCTTAACGCCGGAACAAGGTACACGTGTATGGGCCCGCAGCAGAACTCAGATGATCACAGCGTGCGCGAGCGCCGGGTTTTCTACATCCCGGGCTATGACCCCATTCATCCACGCCGCTACCGCGAGCTCTATCGAAAAGAGGGCGCAGCGCAGGCGCAGATTTCCGGCTATGAGATCGCGTTAAAGCCCAAATCCGGCGGGGCGGCCTATGGCTGGCATGTGGGTGGGGAGATTGATGGCGCGCAGGTCGCGGCCGAGTTTGACGTGCTGGTCTGGTCGGACATTGTGCGCGACAGCATGTCCAACACCATTGCGGCGACCTATGGCCAGATGCTGCGCACGGCTTGGGAATATATCGCCACCGGCGCGCTTTGGCGCTTGATGCGGCTGCGCAAGGGGCCGGTGATTGCCGCGCTTTACCCGGTTGGGGCGCTGATCCTGCAGGCCTTGCTGGCGCTGCTTGTGGCATGGCTTGTGGTTGGGCTTGTCAGCTTGACCACGCCTTGGCTGGGGGCGCTTGCGACCCTGCTGGGCTGGGCCTTGGGCATTGGCGCGGGCTATGCGCTGTTGCGCTGGTTCAAGGCCAAGGATGGCAAGACATTCGTTTACTATCTGATGCATGACTATGCCTATTCGGCGCGCTTTCGTGGGGCCAATCCTCCGGAGCTTGAGGGGCGGTTGACCGAGTTCGGCGAGGCAATTGCCGCAGCCCTGCAAAGCGACGTTGATGAGGTTCTTGTTGTCGGGCACAGCTCGGGCGCGCATCTGGCGGTCTCGGTTCTGGCCGACCTGATCCGGGCCGGGCGCGTGCCCGCCGAGGGGCCGAAACTGGCGTTTCTCAGCCTGGGGCAGGTGGTGCCGATGGTGTCTTTCCTGCGCGATGCCAAACGTTTGCGCGCCGATTTGCATTATCTCAGCGCGCGGGATGAACTCGCCTGGGTCGATGTCACTGCACCTGGTGACGGCTGCGCCTTTGCGCTGTGTGATCCGGTCTCGGTCTCTGGCGTTGCTCCAGAGGATAAGAAATGGCCGCTGGTGTTCTCAGCCCAGTTCACCAAATCGCTCAGCCCCGCGCGCTGGAAGGAACTGCGTTGGCGCTTTTTCAGGCTGCATTTCCAATATCTCTGCGCCTTTGATAACCCGCTGGATTACGACTATTTCCAGATCACCGCCGGGCCGGTTCTGCTGTGCGATCGCTATGCTGACAGGCCGCCCTCGGCGAGCCGCATCGACCATGCGGTGTCGAAATTCACGGATATGGCGGAATGACCGAATTGCCACCAAAACCCAAGGCGCGCGAGGGGCGGGTGAGCTTGCGCCAATATGCCAAGCTGTTTCGTCAGGATATCCTCAGCGCGCAACCGGCCAAGCTTTATCATGCGTGGATGGCCGAGTTTCGCACCCCATTTTTCCGCTCTTTCCTGATAAACCAACCCGAACTGCTCAAAACCGTGCTCAAAGAGCGCCCGATGGATTTCCCCAAATCCGGGCGGATTTCCGAAGGTCTGCGGCCCTTGCTGGGGGAGTCGGTGTTCCTGACCAATGGCGAAACCTGGCTGCGCCAGCGTCGCATCATCGATCCGGCTTTTGAGGGCGGGCGGCTGCGCGACACCTATCCGGCCATGTGGCAGGCTAGCCTTGCGGCGCAAAAACGTCTGGCCGCGCAGGTCGGGCAAGAGGTCGAGATCGAAGAAATCGCCAGTCATGCGGCGGCGGATGTGATCTTTCGCACGCTGTTTTCCATTCCGATCGAGGATGAGATTGCCAGCGAAGTCTTTCGCGAATTTCGCGCCTATCAGCGCAGCCAGCCAATCCTGAATGTCGCGGCCTTTCTGCCCCTGCCGCGCTGGATGCCGCGGTTTTTCCGCCGCGATACCAAGGCCGCCGCCAAGCGTATTCGCGGGCTGATCAGGCAGTTGACCGACAAGCGTATGGGCGAGATCCAGGCAGGTACCTCACCGGATGATCTGGCCACCAAGATCATGACCACCAAGGACCCGGAAACGGGCGAGACCTTTACCTCTGAGGAGATGGTCGATCAGGTGGCGATCTTTTTCCTGGCCGGCCACGAAACCAGCGCCAGCGCGCTGGCTTGGGCGCTTTACCTGATGGCGCTTTATCCCGATTGGCAGGATAGGTTGGCGGATGAGGCGCAATCACTCGGTTTGACCGGCGCGTTTTCCGAGGTTTCCAAACTGCGCCTGACCCGCGATATCTTTCGCGAAACCCTGCGCCTTTACCCGCCGGTCCCGATGATGGTGCGCGAGGCGACTTGTCCGGAACAGTTTCGCGACCGCAAGGTCCCTGTTGGCGCGCAAATCGTGCTGAGCCCCTGGCATTTGCACCGCCATGATCGCATCTGGTCGGACCCGGACGCGTTCAAACCCGAACGCTGGCAGGGCGAAGAGGCCAAGACCTGCGGGCGCGACGCCTATCTGCCATTCTCTGCCGGGCCGCGTGTTTGCACCGGTGCGGGATTTGCCATGGTCGAAGGTGTGCTGCTGTTGGCGGTGCTGTTGCGCGACCTCAGGGTTGAACGCGTTCCGGGCAAAGATCCGATCCCTGAGGCCCATCTGACCGTGCGCGCGCGGGATGGGATATGGCTAAGAGTGAGTTGGCGCTAGTACAAAACTAAAATTGAGCAACTATTGCGCAACGGTAGGTTCGCGCCCGTCCCGAGGGCGGTTATCCGGCTAGCGGTTCCTTTGCTTCGAATACAAGTTTTTAAAGGAACTGCGCCAGTCAAATTTCGCACCCGCCCTTGGGGCGGGTCGGGTGCGAACCGGATTGCAAGCAATCCGGGGTCAATTTCATCAAAGCCCGAGTGTATAAATTTCGACCCAAATTAATTTCCTCACCAAATAAATCCTAACAGCGCGCGTTAGCGCTAAACCCCTGATCTCGCACTACCATATGGCGCAAGCCTCGGGTAAAGGAGGGCGCAAAGACGTTTTCCAGCGAGGACCAAACATGGCATTTGAGAAGCAATCGGAACAGATGGCCTCGGGCAAGGGCTTTATCGCCGCGCTTGACCAGTCGGGTGGTTCCACCCCCAAGGCCTTGGGCCTTTATGGTGTGACGGCCGACATGTATGATGGCGAAGAGGCCATGTTTGACGAGATCCACGCCATGCGCGCCCGTATCATTCTGGCACCGGATTTCACCAATGAAAAAGTCATCGGCGCGATCCTGTTCGAACGCACCATGCGGGGCGAGATCAACGGCAAGCCAACGGCACAATTGCTGTGGGAAGATCGCGGCATCGTGCCTTTCCTCAAGATCGACAAAGGCCTTGAGGATCAGGCCAATGGCGTGCAGCTGATGAAGCCGATCCCGGGCCTGTCCGAAACTCTGGCCGACGCCAAGGGCTTTGGCATTTTTGGCACCAAAGAGCGTTCGGTCATCCACGAAGCCAATGCTGAGGGCATCAAGGCGGTTGTCGCGCAGCAGTTTGAGCTGGGCAAAGAGGTGGTCGCCGCCGGTCTCGTTCCGATCATCGAACCCGAGGTCAATATCAGCTCGCCGACCAAGGCCGAAGCCGAAGACATCCTGAAATCCGAAATCCTGGCGCAGCTGGATGCGTTGGAGGACGGGCAGGATGTGATGCTGAAACTGACCATCCCGACGCAGGACGGTCTGTATGACAAGCTGGCCGATCACCCCCGCGTTATGCGCGTTGTCGCCCTGTCAGGCGGTTATTCCACCGAGGAAGCCTGTGATCGTCTGTCGCGCCAGCCCAAGATGATCGCCTCTTTCAGCCGCGCGCTGACCGAAGGCCTGTCCAAACAGCAAAGCGAAGGTGACTTCAACGCCGCGCTGGGGGGCAACATCACCAAGATCTTTAACGCCTCCTGATCGGCGTTACCTTTATGGCATCAAAGCCCCGGCCATTGGTCGGGGCTTTTGCTTTTCTGAAGGTTCGATTCTGCCTGTCGCTAAGGGTAAGGTTCTCCGGACCGGGGTGAGGAATACCTCTATAGGAAGGGGGCAGGTTTCGACTGTCGATGCTCCAAATTACCACAGCGGGATAAGAAATATCATCTTAAAGTCAGTGCCTTAAAAGAAAGTGCCGCATAAAGTCATGTTTTCCACCAAGGAAAACCTAAGCCAAAGCGTCTTATGTTTCGAAGCACGAACACGGTGCCAGACCAAGGTTGCCGTCAGCTTTCCCAACCGGGTGCAGCGCCCGCATTTTGAACCGACTTTGACCAAGGACAATACCATGACCAATTTTGCAAAAACCGCCCTGACCGCATTGGCTCTGATCGCAGGTGGCACCGCTGCCCTCGCGACCCAAGGGGACAAGATCACCGCCATGGGCTACGGCCAGACCATCCATCACGCCAAGATGGTGACCATTCAGGTCTGGCAGCAGGCCGCGCATCAGTCTTATGGCTATGCCGATTGGAACACCGCCTATGTGAACGCGGTTGAGTGCTACCAGAACAACTATGCCCCGACGACGCAGAAATTCACCACGCTGCAGCGCGAAGTGATCAAGACCGGTGGTGACATCAACGCGCCGTATTCCTGTATCGTGTCGGGCTACCAAGAGGTAAAGCCCTATGGCGGGATCACCTCTTACAAGTACTAAGCCTCTGGAAAGGCCGGGCTTCGACCCGGTCTTTTACTCACGTTTCTCGGCGGGCAACCCTTGTTGGGCCCGCCAATCTGCCAGGCCTTTGCCCGGTTCATCAACAAACAGCCCCGGCAGAATGATCAGTTGATCAATGCGATCAATTCTTAAGGACAGGAATTCTTCGGTGCTTTCACACCAGGAAATGCAGGTCCAGACCCGCCCCCAATATTCCAGATGCAAAGGCCGCAGGATGTAGTCGCCCTGCGCGCCGACAATCTTGATCTTTTGCTTGGCGCGAATGGCGGCGCGGATGGCCGGCATATGGGTAAAGCCGCGCGCGGTCTCGGCAAAGCTGTCGGTGGCAAAGCCAAACGGGGCCGGGGCGGGGCCGGATTCTTCGGGCAGCACCGCGTCAATCTTGCCGGACAGGCTGCGCGCAGCATCGCTGATCTCATCCAGCTCGGATGCGCCCAGAGTCGCTAGCGCAAGGTGCAAGGCCTCCAGCTCTTGTTCGGTCAGGTTCAATGGGGGCAGGGTGATCGCGGCCCGCACCGTATAGCCGTAACCACGCGTGCCTTCGACAGGCACCCCAGATTCGGCCAGGGTCTCCATATCGCGGTAAATCGTGCGTACCGAGACCTCGAGATCCTGCGCCATTGCCTCAGCCGTGTGCAATTGCCCGTCTCGCAAGCGCTGCATCAGCGCATAAAGCCGGTCCGATCGCTTCATTGTTTCATCCGCTCCTGACAAAAACCTGACAACTGACAGTCTCATGACAAAACTCGTTTGGCAACGCGTCGCTTTGGCGCTTTTCCAGACGTTCTTGACGCATTAGATACGTCTTGTGGAATTTATCCGGGGCGCGTTTGCCCTGAGGCATTGCAAGATGCCGGACAAAAAAGGAGTAGCCCTATGGGTATTGGAAACATCGGCCTTCCCGGCCTTCTGCTGATCGCCGTCGTGGTTCTGGTTCTGTTTGGCCGCGGCAAAATCTCTTCGCTGATGGGCGAAGTGGGCAAGGGTATCACCGCCTTTAAAAAGGGTGTGGACGAGGGCAAGCAAGAGCTGGAAGACCAGGCCGCTGCTGATGCCAAAGACGTGACCCCAGAGGCAGAAACTGTCGAAGACAAAGACAAAGCCTAAGCCAGCGGGGCACAGCGCATGTTTGATATCGGGTTCCCCGAATTGCTGGTTATTGGGATCGTGGCGCTGATCGTCGTCGGCCCCAAAGACCTGCCGGTCTTGTTCAAGAAAGCCGGTCAATTCGTTGGCAAGGCACGCGGCATGGCGCGCGAATTCAGCCGTGCCATGAATGACGCGGCTGATCAGGCGGGCGTGAAAGAGGCGCAGCAAGCCTTTAAAACCGCGACCAACCCGGTTGGCACGGCGATGGACGGGGTCAAGGACGCGGCCAAATCGATGACCAACCCCTTGTCGTCAATCGATCCCGACAGCGAAACCGGCAAGCTGTCCGCAGAACGCGAAGAAGCCCGCAAAAAGATCGAGGCCAATGCCGCCCGCGCCTCAGCGGATCGTTTGGCCCGCGAGGCCGAAGCCGCCTCCAAACGGGCCAAAGAGCTTGAAGCCTCAATGAAACGCGATACCGGCGACGCGCCGGATGCTGACGGAGGGGACGCATGAGCGCCTCGGACGACGACATCGAAGACAGCGCAGCCCCGCTGATCGAACACCTCGCAGAATTGCGCACGCGACTCATCCGGTCCGTGATCGCTTTCATTGTGGCAATGTGCGTGTTTTTCATCCCAGTTCAGGGCGATTTCATCGCAGAACATGTCCTCAAATTCTTATTTGTCCCGATCGAGCAAACAATGCGGGCGATGGGCAATCCTACACCGACTTTCCAGTTCACTGCTGGTCAAGAATTGTTGTTCGCGCAGTTCCGGGTTTCAATGGTGTTCGGGCTTGGCCTGTCCTTTCCTTTCATTGGGTTTCAACTTTGGCGCTTCGTGGCTCCGGGGCTTTACAAGAATGAAAAGAATGCCTTTTTACCGTTCTTGATCGCATCACCATTGATGTTCATTCTTGGTGCGTCCTTTGCGCATTTCGTTGTCACGCCCTTGGCGGTTGCCTTCCTGATTGGATTTGCGGATGCAAGTTCCCTGTTTGATGCGGTCACGGCTGACGGCGGGGAAGCGGTCAAAGAGGGATTGCAATTCGCTTTCCAGCCTAAAGTTGACGAAAACTTGCGCCTGGTTTTGGTGTTCATCTTGGCCTTTGGACTTTGTTTTCAGTTGCCGGTTTTGTTGACACTAATGGGAAAGGCTGGGCTGGTTTCTGCCGAGGGGTTGGCTGCAGTTCGAAAATTTGCGGCAGTCGGAATTTTGGTTTTGGCTGCTGTGGTCACGCCTCCTGATGTCATCACCCAGTTGATACTCTTTACCGTTGTCTTTGGTCTCTACGAACTCTCGATCTTCCTGGTGCGCATGGTTGAAAAGCGCCGCGAGGCGGATCTGCGCGCTCAAGGTCTGTGGTTCGAGGATGACGACGAAGAGGAAGAAGATCCTCTGATGGCCGAATTCGACAAGGATGAGGACGCCAAATAATGGATCCCCTCACGGACCCGATGGAACGTATTGCCGCGGCGTTGGAGCGTATGTCTCCAGCGCCGCTGGCCGCTCCGGACTTTGGCGCTGAGGCCTTTGTCTGGCACACGGACCCCGAACGGCTCGAGCCGGTCGCCAAAGTCTCACGCGTGGATATCTCCCTGCTGGTTGGGGTGAACCGCTCTCGTGACACGCTCCTGACAAACACCTTGCAATTCGCCAAGGGCCTACCGGCGAACAATGCCCTGCTATGGGGCGCGCGTGGCATGGGGAAATCCAGCCTTGTCAAAGCGGTACATGCCAAGGTTCGCGCAGAAGGGCATGACCTGAAACTGGTCGAATTGCAGCGCGAAGACCTGCCTACCGTGGCGCGCCTGATGGATATCCTGCGCGATGCTCCGCATCAGTTCATTCTGTTCTGCGACGACCTCAGCTTTAGCCACGACGACCAGCATTACAAAAGCCTTAAGGCGGTGCTGGATGGTGGTGTGGCCGGTCGACCAGATAATGTGGTGCTTTATGCGACCTCCAATCGCCGCCATCTGATGCCGCGCGACATGATCGAGAATGAACGCTCCAGCGCGATCAACCCATCCGAAGCTGTTGAGGAAAAAGTCTCCCTCTCTGACCGGTTTGGGTTGTGGCTTGGCTTCCATCCTTGCAGCCAGGACGAATACCTGGACATGATCCGCGGCTATTGCGCGGCCTATGATCTCAGCGTATCCGAAGAAGAGTTGCAGGCCGAGGCGATTGAATGGCAGGCAACGCGCGGTTCGCGCTCTGGCCGTGTCGCGTGGCAATTTTTCACCGACCTTGCAGGTCGCAAGGGGATTTCTTTGGGCTGATCGTTTTTGATCGGGATTTCAGGCTTAGGGCCATATTTTGGACTATGATGTTTTGATTGTTGGTGGCGGGCCTGCGGGCCTGTCTTGCGCGGCGCAACTGCCCGTTGGAATGCGCTGCCTGATCGTGCATCAAGACAAGGAAATCGGTCGCCCCGTGCGTACCTCGGGTGGGTCCTGGGTCTGCGATCTGCAAAACATAGGCGTGCCGCCTGAGTTCTACCAAACCATCAACGAGATCGAGATTCGCTCGGACAACCAGCGCAGCCTGCATCATATGCGCAATCACAAGATGGCGGTGCTGGACATCACCGGTCTGTACCAATGGCTGGCCGGTCATGCCCGCCGCGCCGGGGCCGAAATCTGGACAGGTGCCAAATTTTTGACCACATTGCAGGGGGCTGACGGTTTTTTTACTTCTGAAATTCGCCTGTCGGGGAATGAGAGCCGCAGCGTTCGGTCGAAATATATCGTGGACGCGTCGGGCACGCCGCGCGCGGTCATGCAATCGCTGGGATTGGGCGCGCGGGCGCAGCGGGTCGGCGTCGGGATCGAATATGAATACGAGATTGAAGAGGCGCAAAAGGACCGCGCCAGCCTCTTTGTCGGCGCGCCGGTTTTGCAGGGCTATGGCTGGATTTTTCCCGCGCCCAAAAACCATATTCGGATCGGCGTTGGGGTGATCCAGCCAGACACCGATGTCTCGCCGCGTGACATTATTGATCCGCTTTTGACGCCGGAATTTTTGCAAAGCTATGGGCTGAAGCTGGGGGACCGCATTCAGGTCAATGCGGGGATCATCCCATCGGAACCCTTTGAAAAGAAAGTCGTTTTCGGGCGGGCCATCCGTGTCGGCGATAGTGCCAATGTGGCAACCCCCACGGTGGGTGAAGGCATTCGTCTCGCCATCGAGCTGGGCGGTCATCTGGGGCAATGCCTGAAAGACTGTCATCTGATCGGCGCGGATTTTCCGCTCAAAGCTTATGAACGCCAGGCCACCCGCCGCTTCCAGTGGCAGTACAAATTCGGTTTCTGGGCCAATCAGAAAATCGCCGCCTATGGCCCCGAGGATTGGGACAAATCCATCGCTCGCGTCGCCCGTCTGGACGAAGCACAACTGGCCGCTTTGATCCGATGTGAGCTGACGCCAAGCCGCATGATCAACGCTGCCTTTAACCAGTTGAAGTCCAAGCTTCAGCGCGCATAGGCGGGAAAGTGACATGGGGGCTGTGCGTCAGCGCACCTTTCACCCCCTGTGCAAACGCTTCGCTAACGGGCATTGTGTTACACAAGCGTGAGAACCACTTAGGGAGCCATCCATGTCCCGACCCATCGTCGGCATTATCAGCAATTCCTATTTGCTGAACGACCAGTACCCGGCCCATGCGGGCGGCACCATGAATTCCGAAGCGATTGCAACCGTGTCAGGCTGTATGCCGATGCTGATCCCGGCGGATCCGCGCTTTGTTTCGGTGGAGGAGTTGCTGGCGACATGCGATGGTTTTTTGCTGACCGGTGGGCGCCCCAATGTGCATCCCGAAGAATATGGTGAATCCTATACCGAGGCGCATGGGGCCATGGACAGGGCGCGTGACGCCATCACCTTGCCGCTGGTGCGTGCCTGCGTGGATCGGGGGCAGCCCTTCATGGGGATTTGCCGCGGCTTTCAAGAGGTCAATGTCGCCATGGGTGGCTCGCTCTATCCTGAAATCCGCGACCTGCCGGGGCGCGACAATCACCGCATGCCCCCCGATGGCACCTTGGAAGAGAAATTCGCCCTGCGCCATATCGTGAGCCTGCAAGAGGGCGGGCGGTTTCATGACCTTTTTGGCTCTACCGAGGTGCTGACCAACACCCTGCATGGCCAGGGCATCAAGACCCCCGGTGCCCGTGTGGTGATCGAAGGACATGCGCCCGACGGCACGCCCGAGGCGATCTATGTCAAAGATGCGCCGGGCTTTACCATGTCCGTACAATGGCACCCGGAATGGGATGCGGCCAATGACCCGGTCTCGCGCCCGCTCTTCACGGCCTTTGGTCAGGCAGTGCAGGATTTCTCGGCCCACCGGGCCAAACCCTTGCGCCGCTCAGCGTGACACGGCCCTAATGGACATCGTCAGGGCGGCATCCAAAAAAATGAGTATTTAGACCAAGAAGAAGCGCAAACGGTTTGTGCTTCTTCTTGGCTAAAATACTCAATTCTACCTTCGCATCACGCGGCCAGCGCAAGGTCCTGCACGGCCACGGATCTGATCCAGGCCTGCGCCTCGTGCTTTTTCAGGCAGGTGCGGGCTGTTGGGCCAAAACTGGCTGGGTCATCACGCAGATGCGGGAAGTTGGCGAACAGGTCTTCGCGCGCCTCGGGGTGCAGCGCTTTGACTGCCTCTTGCCCAACAAAGAAGCTCTCGGTCGCCATGCCCTCGGCATAGATGACCTCGTGCTGATCCAGCATCAGGTGGATATAGGTCACCAGCTTGCCCTCAACCCGGGCCACCTCGGCCCCGTTTTCCAGATGGCGCGCGGCGGCAAAGACTTCGTCCGTGCCAAACATCAACTCAACCTGATACCCTTCCAGCAGCATCCGGTGTTGCGGCGAGACAAAGAGCGGGCGATCCCCGCCAAAGAGCGACGGGTCAATGCGCACTGGCGCGGTCTTGCCCCGTGCCAAAACAGTGCGTGACCCGGTCCAGCGCAAGGGCTGCAAGCCGTTGTCGCGGGTGACGATCATATCGCCCAGCTTCAGGGTCTCCACGGCGCGATAGCCTTTTGAGGTCAGGATGCGCGTGCCGGGCGTAAAGCAGATGATGTCATCAATATTGGAGAAGTTGACGATGGTGCCGTCATACATCTCGACCGTGCCGGACATCTCGCCGCCAACATTCGAGGTGATGTTGAGCGTGCCGCGATCCGCAAGCCCGGCCAGATCGAGAACGTCGCCACCGGTCTCGCCCGTGGTCAGACCGTCGATGAAGATATCGTCGGAGCCGTCCTCGGCCAGATCGACCAGGGTAAAGAGATCATCGCCGTCGCCACCGCTCAGCGTGTCGCCCTGCGAGGCATAAAGCGTGTCATTGCCCGCGCCACCCAGAAGGCTGTCGGTACCAATGCCGCCGTCGAGCACATCATTATCGGCCCCGCCATCCAGCGTATCATTGCCCGCTTCGCCATAGATGGTGTCGTCACCTGTGCCGCCGAGTAGCGAGTCGTCGCCAGTCGCGACTTGCACTGCCTCAAAGTTCAGGTCGGTCAGCCAGATCGCCTGCGTGCCATTATCGCCATTACCATAGATGATTTCGATTTCAGCAACCGGACCAGCGATCTCAACCAGGACCGAGCCGTTGGCGTCATTGGGGTTGTCCAGCGACGTCCCTGCGGTGATGGTGTTGCCGGTGATTGTCTCATCGCCCGCCGCGGTCAGAGTGACGGTGACAGGATTGCCGTCTGCATCAAAAGCGTTGATCGTGATGACATCGCTGTGATTGCCTGCAAAGGCGTCGATATCGTTGATACGGAAGGAAACATTCTCGACTTCATCCGCGACCGAGGCCCCGGCACTTGCGCCAAAGCTGATCGTGGTGGTCGAGGTCGCGCCATCGCCATTGCCAAACAGATACAGAGAAGACCGACCGGTAAACCCGCCCGCCGCATATTGCAGGTCATCTGTATCAACCTGGAAAAGGGGATTGTTGTCACCATCATTGGTGAAGGCCAAGGTGACGTCGATTTCACCAGTGTCCTGAGTAAACCCGCCAGACAAATCTGTGCCATTGCCACCTTGCGAGGTCCAGTTCAGCGTCTGGGCGATATTGGCCGGGTCATAGGTGCCATAGTCACCATAGATCAGATCATCGCCAGCATCACCGCTGATGGTATCGTCGCCGGTGCCGCCAATGGCAGTATCGTTGCCGTCACCTGCGCGTATGTCATCACTGCCATCGCCGCTATCGTCGGGGCTTTCGGAATGCACATCGCTGAAATCCGGGTCAATAAGATCATCGCCCGAGGTCCCGGAAACAATCCCGTCGGGGGGCGAAGAGATAACAGTCGACGAGGTTAATGTGTCCACCGGCCCATAAGCCGGGACAAAATAGGTGTTGCCGTCCGTGCCAAGAAAGAAAGTGCCGGGCTCGACTTCGTTGGTAAATGTGGTGCCGGACCAGGTGCCAGACCATTCCCATTGGCCCGATCCCAGCTCGGTATCTGTGGTAAAGGTGATAAGCCCCCCACTGATTGCATCCCCATTGTCGAGGATACCGTCACCCAATGTTACCAAATACCCGTTTGGCATCGCACTGCTCCTGCTCGCGCCTGTCCTGGTGGCCCGGTTTTCGGGTCCGTTTCCAAGATGGATACAGTCCAGCCGTGGCGGGGATGTGGGGCAATTGAGGCGAAACAGGGGAAAGTTTGAGAGGGATTAGACACAAATGCCAAAGGAAAGCCTGAGCCAATCGGCCCGGGCTTTTCCAAAACTTCCGTTGAAAATCAGATATAAAAGTCGATCTCCTTATTCAGCGGCAATTGCCTGATCCGCTGACCGGTCAGATCAAATATGGCATTGGCAAGGGCAGGGGGCGCGGGTGGTGTACCCGGTTCACCAATGCCGCTGATATGTTCCTGGGTTTCCAGAATACGGACAGTGACCTTGGGCATTTGCGGCATGCGCAAGGGTTCGTAATCGGGAAAGTTCTGTTGTTCGACCGCGCCATCGGCAAAGGTGATCTCTTCGCCCATTGCCGAAGAAAGCCCATAGACCATGCCACCAAAAAGCTGCGCCTCGATAATGCTCGGGTCCAGCGCCACGCCGGGATCGGCGGCGATCCAGGCCTCGTTCAGGCGCACGGATCCGTCGACGTCCTGTACCTCGATCACCATAGCGACCGGTGTCCCGAAACTATAGACCATGGCCACGCCACGGCCTATGCCCTCGGGTGTTGTGCCGGTCCAGCCCGACATGTCTTTGACGGCTTGCAAGACATTATAGGCCGGTTCCCATTCCGCGCTTGTCAGGGTCAGGCGGAAATCCAGCGGGTCCTGACCGGCCGCGTGGGCCATTTCATCGACAAAGCCTTCGATAAAGAACCCGTTGAAACTGGCCCCGACAGACCGCCAGGCCCCAAGTGGCGGTTTGGTGTCGGCCTTGTAGCCGCGCGCGCGGTAATTGGGAAAGCCATAGGGTTGGTTATAGGCCGTGTCGATGATGGTGCGATCCGCGCCACCGCCATCACGCCCCATCCAGCGTTTCATGATCTGGTCTGACAGGCTGGGGGCCGAGACCTGAACATCCAGCGCCACCGGCTGACCCTCATGAAGCCCGCCGCGCAACCGTGCGATGGCAGCAGGGCGGTAGAAGTCGTGGGTCATGTCCTCTTCGCGCGACCAGGTGACCTGAACCGGCGTGCCGGGCACGGCCTTGGCGACGCGGGTGGCCAGGATGGCATAGTCAAACTCGCCCCGTCGGCCAAAGGCCCCGCCCATCAACGTGGTTTCCACAACAACATCCTGCGCGGAAATCCCGGCCTCGTCGGCGCAGGCGCTTTGGACAAAGCTGGGCGATTGCGTGCCGGTCCAGATGCGCAGCTTGCTGCCATCAATCCAGGCCGTGGCGTTCAAGGGTTCCATGCTGGCATGGGAGAGGAAGGGCACTCGGTACTCCGCCGACAGGGTTTCGCTGCCCGCTGGCAATTGATCAACATCGCCATCGTCACGAAAGGCTGAGTTGGGCTCCTGTTCAAAGGCGCTTTCGATCTTGGCGAAAATCTCATCGGAGCTGGCCTCGAAATCGGCGGGCTCCCAGACAAATTCGATCGCGTCCAAGGCTTGCATCGCCAGCCAGGTGTTGCTGGCAATCACCGCAACCCCATCGCCCATATCGACGATTTTCTCGACACCGGGCATGGATTTGGCAGCGCTGGCGTCAAAGCTTTTCATACCGGCGCGTTTGGGGCTCATGCGCAATGAGGCGAATTTCATGCCGGGCAGGCGGGTATCGATGCCAAATTGCGCCGTGCCGGTGGATTTGCCCAGCATATCAATGCGAGGTTGCGACTTGCCGAGGATTTTCCATTCGGAACGAGGTCTGAGAGTGACCTTTGGCGGATCGATCTTGGCCGCCTCCTTGGCCAGTTCGCGGTAGGGCAGGGTGATGCCGCCCGGCGCGAGCACCTGACCGTTTTCCGTCTGGAGTTGTTTGACATCGACGCCCAGCCGTTCTGCCGCCGCGGCCTTGAGCATCTCGCGCGCCGTCGCGCCCGAGACCCGCATCCGCTCGTAACCATCACGCATCGAGGTCGACCCCCCAGTGACCTGAAAGTTCAGAACTTTGCCAATCCGCCCCATGGCCTGCGCCATAAGGTGTTGAAAGGCGCTGTCATCATAGCCCTTGGTGTTCAGGCTTTCGCCCAGCATGGCGGTATTGAAATAGGCATGGGCCGGTTCGCCATGCAAGACGGTGACCTGATCCAGGGTGACATCCAGCTCTTCAGCCAAAAGCGCGGCCCAGGTGGTTTGCACCCCTTGCCCCATCTCCGCACGCGGCGCGATCAAAGTGACCCCATCCTGATTGATCAGAACAAAGGCGTTCAGCGCGGCCTCATCCGGTCCGGGTTTCAACGGGTTCGGCGCGGGTTTGGCCACATACCAGGTGCCAAGCGCGACCCCGCCAGCAATGGCGAGCGACCCGAAAAGAAAACTGCGGCGGGCGATTTTTGCGATATTGGCCATGGGTCAGCCCTCCAGCCCGGCGGCGTCTTTGATGGCGGCGCGGATGCGCGGGTAGGTGCCACACCGGCAGAGATTGCCTGCCATAGCCTCGTCAAAATCGGCATCGCTTGGGTTGGGCGTGGTGTCCAGCAAGGCGGCGGCCTGCATGATCTGCCCGGATTGACAATAGCCGCATTGCGCCACCTGATGATCAACCCAAGCCTGTTGCAGGCGATGCATCATCTCGGGCGTGCCCAATCCTTCGATCGTGGTGACAGCCCCCTCCACATCCTCAAGCGCGACCTGACAGGAACGCACGGCCTCGCCGTCAATGTGAACGGTGCAGGCCCCGCAGGCCGCAACCCCGCAGCCAAATTTGGTACCGGTCATATTCAGCTGGTCGCGCAAAACCCAAAGCAAAGGCACCTCTCCGGGGAGGTCTATGTGATGCTCTGCGCCGTTGACGGTGATGGTTTTGGACATGGAACACTCCGTAATCTGACTTTCTGACATAAATGCTGAAAAATGTCAGTTTGTCAAACCCTATTTACAAACCGGGGTAAAATTGTCAGACCGTCAGGATGGCAGAGATTTCGACCTTGGACAAAGAGCAGCAAAAGCAAGCCGCAATCCTGGATGCGGCCATGGGTGTTTTTGCGCAATATGGCTATCGCAAAACATCGATGGAAGATCTTGCCAAGGCGGCAGGCATGTCGCGACCAGCGCTGTATCAGTATTTTCGCAACAAAGAAGACATTGCCTGCAGCCTGACCAAACTGTTCTACGACCGCTCGGCAGTGGCGATGCGGGCGGCGTTGGCGGTAGAGGGGCCTTTGGTTGAGGTTCTTGAACGGAGTTTTCGCGTCAAGCTGGCCGGCGTTGAGGTGATTGCCAATTCGCCGCACGGCGATGAGTTGATGGAGCTGGGGAAATCCGTCTCGGCCGAGCAAATCAAAACCGGGGCCGCGCAGTTGGAGAGGATCTTTGCCGACTGGCTGGATCAGAAAGCCGGGCAGGGCGCATTGGCCCTTGAGGGCACGGCACAGGACACGGCGCGCGTGATCTTTTCCGCGTTGGAAGGGTTAAAGAAACCTCCCTTTGACCGGTTGGAAAAGGACATCCCGGCAACCGCCCGGCTGTTCGCCCGCGCTTTGCAGGTTTAGCGCTGGTATCAAAAGGTATGGCCCCGATGGGGCCATGCTTGATTTTGGCACCCGGACGCGCGCGGGGGCTGAAACGGGATGTCAGACCTCGCCGCCCGCGATGCGGATGTCCTGGCCATTGACACTGTCGGAATTTGGCCCGCAGAGCCAAAGCGCCGCTTCGGCGACTTCTTCAGTGGTGATCAACCGGCCATGCGGGTTCAGATCAACCATGAGCGCGCGGGCTTTGTCAGCATCCAACCCGGTGCGCTGCATGATTGAGGTGACATTGCGGGTTATGATGTCGGTTTCCACATAGGCGGGGCAGATTGCGTTGAATGTATAGGGCTTGGCGGCGAAATCCGCCGCCAGCGACCGGATCAGGCCAATCACCCCGTGTTTGGAGGCGCTATAGCAGGGCGCGCCCTTGAGACCGCGCACCCCGGCGATGGAACTGATGGCAATCACGCGGCCCCAATCGGTCTGTGACATGGAGGTCAGGCTTTCGCGGATTGTCAGGAAGACGCCGTCAAGATTGGTGGCCATCATATTGCGCCAGGTGGCGAGATCGGTTTTCAGGATCGATTTGCCCTCGGCAATCCCAGCATTGGGGACACATATCTGGAAAGGACCCCGGGCGGTCACCGCCTCTGCGATGCCATTAATGATCGACGTTTCATTGGTGACGTCCATCACCAAGGGGTAGATCCTGTCTGTGGCGGCCTGTTCCAGAACCTCGGCGCGTCGCCCGGTAATCGTGACCTCGGCCCCTTGGGCGGCCAGAGCCTGGGCAATTGCCAGACCGATGCCTGTGCCGCCGCCGGTGACGATGGCGTGTTTGTTGTTGAGCATGATGTCCTCCCTCACGTTCAAACTATCGGCAGGGGTGAGAGAGGCAAGGGGACGCAGCTTTGGTGACGCAACGGATCTTGGCATTGTCATTCACACATGCGAATGTGTTTAAAATTCTGGGAGGATGATTGATGACCCGCACCTGTCTTGCTGCGACACTATATAGGTCGACATTGGCGCTGATGCTGTCGGCCGGTACCGCTTGGGCCAGCGAAGATATTGCTGACAAATACCCGCAATCCGAGCTTTATGACAAACCGGTGCAGGTGTTGCCGGGGGTCTATTCTGCAATCGGGGCGACCGCGCCGCCGACCTATGAGAATTCCGGCCACAATAACAATCTGTCCTTTGTGGTAACCGGCGATGGGGTTGTGGTGATCAATGGCGGGGCCTCGGTGCGTTTGGCGGCGGCCCTGCATGACGAGATCAAGGCGGTGACCGATCAGCCGGTCAAGCTGGTGATCAATGAGAACGGGCAGGGGCATGCCATGCTGGGCAATGCCTATTGGGCAGATCTGGGGGTGGATATTCTGGCCCATGTGGATGCGATCCATGAGGTGGAAGAGAATGGTGATTTCATCCTGCAAGGGATGGAACGCTATAATCGCGACAAGGCAGAGGGCACACGGGTTGTGACCGCCAATCTCAGCTTTGAGGACAAGCATGTGGTTGAGATGGGCGATATGGTCCTGGAGGTGCTGCATCTGGGCCCCGCCCACGGGCCCGGCGACACGCAGGTCTGGATCCCGGCGCTGTCTCTGGTCATTGCGGGCGATATTGCCTTTCACGAACGCATGCCGCCGATCTTTGCCGATACCTGCACCAGCTGTTGGATCGAGACCTTTGACGGGCCATTTATGGAGCTGGGCGCAACCTATGTGATTCCCGGTCATGGGCATCCCACCAATATGGATCTGGTTGTGGCGGGAACCTCGGACTATCTGCGTGATCTGCGCGACAAGATTGCTGCGCATATCGACGCAGGCGGGGATTTGGCCGGGGCCTACTATGTCGATCAGACCCGTTGGCGCCATATGGATACATTCGAGGAATTGGCGACCAAAAATGCCGGTCGTGTCTTTGAAGAGATGGAGTGGGAATAGGGGCGCTGCCCCGTCCCGAGCAGGCTCGGGACTCCCCGGGATATTTTTAGCCGAAAGAAACCATGGGGGATCAATGTTGAAATGGGTGGATGTGCCGCCGGTCTGGTTGGCGGCGGGGCTGATTGCGGCCTGGATGCAGAAAACCCATGCCGGTTTCGGCTTGGGTTTTGGGCCTGTTTGGGCTGACTTACTGGGCGGATTGCTGGTTGGCGGTGGGGTGATCCTGATTGCGTTGGCGCTTTATGAGATGCGCCGCCACCGCACGACCTTTATGCCCCATGAGATGCCGGACCGGTTGGTCACCAGCGGGATTTTCAAACGCTCGCGCAATCCGATCTACCTTGGCGATGTCATGATCCTGACAGGCTTTATCCTCTATTGGGATGCTGTATTGGGGCTGCCCTTGATTCCGATCCTTGTCTGGATTCTGGAGCGGCGCTTTGTCGTGCCTGAGGAACAAAAACTACGACGAAAGTTTGTTGCCGATTTTTTACGCTATGCGCAACAAACGCGCCGATGGGTTTAATTTTTCCTTTGGGTATGCTTTACAGCGCCCACTGCCTGTCGCTGCAGAGCGGCATTATTGCCGGTGAAATGCGAATTAACGCCTCTCCAGGGGCGTAGGAGTACCTGAGAACAAAGGGGAATATCGTGAAGATAGGGACGCCGTTAGAGGTCGAAGCTGGTGAAAATCGCGTTGCGATGACACCGGATTCGGCGCGTCAATTACAGAAACTGGGATACGACTGTGTGATCCAATCCGGGGCCGGCGCGAAAGCCGGGTTTTCGGATGCGGATTATGCGGCGGCCGATGTTGAGGTTGTGGAAGGCGCAGAGGCGCTGTGGTCCACCGCCGATATCATCGCCAAGGTGCGTATCCCACAAGAAGAAGAGCTGGATCGGCTGACGTCTGACAAGACGCTGATCACCTTCTTTAATCCGGGCGGCAATGAGGCCGGTCTGGAAAAGGCCAAGGCCTCGGGCGCGAATGTGATCGCCATGGAAATGGTGCCACGTATCAGCCGGGCTCAGAAGATGGACGCGCTGAGCTCCATGGCCAATATCGCCGGTTACCGTGCGGTGATCGAGGCGGGCAACAACTTTGGTCGTTTCTTCACCGGTCAGGTGACAGCGGCGGGCAAGGTTCCCCCGGCCAAGGTTCTGGTTGTTGGGGCCGGTGTGGCTGGTCTGGCCGCCATTGGCACCTCCACATCCTTGGGTGCGATCACCTATGCGTTTGACGTGCGCCCCGAAGTGGCCGAGCAAGTCGAATCCATGGGCGCGGAATTTGTCTATCTCGACTTTGAGGAAGAGCAGCAGGATGGCGCGGCCACCGGCGGCTATGCCTCGGTCCAGTCCGAAGAGTTCCGCAATGCCCAGCTGGCCAAGTTCCGCGAACTGGCCCCTGAGGTTGACATCGTCATCACCACCGCTCTGATCCCCAACCGTCCAGCGCCCAAGCTCTGGACCGAGGATATGATCGCGGCGATGAAGCCGGGTTCGGTCATTGTTGACCTTGCGGCGGAACGTGGCGGCAATGCCGAAGGCACCGTGGCGGATGAGAAAGTCGTGACCGAAAATGGCGTGACCATCATTGGTTACACCGATTTCCCATCGCGCATGGCGACCCAGTCTTCGACACTCTATGCGACGAATATTCGTCACATGATGGCTGACCTGACCCCTGAGAAAGACGGTCAGATCAATCACAACATGGAAGATGACGTGATCCGCGGCGCGACCGTGACCCATCAGGGTGAGATCACCTTCCCACCGCCACCGCCAAAAGTCGCGGCGATTGCGGCCAAGCCAAAGGTGGTTGAGCCTGAACTGACACCGGAAGAAAAGCGCGCCGCAGAAGTGGCGGCGTTCAAAGCACAAACCAAGCAGCAGGTGACCCTGTTGGTGGTCGGTGCTGCGCTGATCCTGGGTGTGGGTCTGGTGGCCCCGGCCTCGTTCATGCAGCACTTTATCGTGTTTGTGTTGTCGGTCTTTGTCGGCTTCCAGGTGATCTGGAACGTATCGCATTCGCTTCACACGCCGCTAATGGCGGTGACCAACGCGATTTCCTCGATCATTATCTTGGGTGCCTTGCTGCAGATCGGTTCTGGCGGGGGCTTCCTCGTGGTGCTGCTGGCGGCGATTTCGGTGTTCTTTGCCGGGATCAACATCTTTGGCGGCTTCCTCGTGACACGGCGCATGCTCGCCATGTTCCAGAAATCCTAAGGAGTAGCGGATCATGGAATACGGTTTTACAACAGCGGCTTACGTGGTCGCAGCCGTTCTTTTCATCCTGTCGCTCGGCGGGTTGTCTGGACAAGAAAGCGCCAAGCGCGCGGTGTGGTATGGCATTTTCGGCATGGGGCTAGCGGTTCTTGCGACCTTGATTGGCCCCGGTGCCGGTCTGTGGTGGCTGTCGGTTATCCTGATCGCAGGCGGCGGTGTCATTGGCTATATGCTGGCGAAAAAGGTCGAAATGACCCAGATGCCAGAGCTGGTGGCCGGGATGCACGCGCTGGTGGGTCTGGCTGCGGTGTTCGTCGGCTATAATGCCGAACTGGTGATGAACAATGTTGCCGGTCTCGATCAGGCGGGCATTGACGCGCTCAAAGGCTTCTCGGCCAAAGTGGCGGCGAAATCCTCGGTCGAAATCGCCATTCTGCAGGTCGAGGTCTTCCTTGGCGTGTTCATAGGCGCGATCACCTTTACCGGGTCGGTTGTGGCCTATGGCAAATTGTCGGGCAAGCTGACCTCGGCGGCGACCAAACTGCCTGGCGGGCATTTCCTGAATGCCGGTGCCGGTCTGGCCTCCTTGCTGCTGCTGTTCATCTATATGGGCTCTGACGGCGGTTGGACCTTGCTGGTGATGTCACTCTTGGCCTTTTTCATCGGCTACCACCTGATCATGGGTATTGGCGGCGCAGATATGCCTGTCGTTGTTTCCATGCTGAACAGCTATTCCGGCTGGGCAGCGGCGGCGATTGGCTTCTCGCTTGGCAATGACCTGTTGATCGTTGTGGGTGCTCTGGTGGGTTCCTCCGGTGCGATCCTGTCTTACATCATGTGTAAGGCGATGAACCGGTCGTTCATCAGCGTTATCCTCGGTGGTTTTGGTGGCGCGGCTGGTCCGGCCATGGAAGTCGAGGGTGAGCAGGTTGCCATCGACGCGGATGGGGTTTCCCAAGCGCTCGAAGACGCCGATAGCATCGTGATCATCCCAGGCTACGGTATGGCGGTGGCCCAGGCGCAGCAGAATGTGGCGGAACTGACCCGTCGTCTGCGTGCCAAAGGTAAAGAGGTGCGTTTCGCGATCCACCCGGTTGCGGGCCGTCTGCCGGGGCATATGAACGTGCTCTTGGCCGAAGCCAAAGTGCCTTATGACATCGTGCTGGAAATGGACGAGATCAATGATGACTTCCCGGATACGGATGTTGCCATCGTGATCGGCTCCAATGACATCGTGAACCCCGCCGCCCAGGAAGATCCGAACAGCCCAATCGCGGGCATGCCGGTTCTGGAATGCTGGAAGGCCAAGCAGGTGTTTGTATCCAAGCGTGGTCAGGGCACCGGGTATTCCGGTATCGAAAACCCGCTGTTCTACAAGGAAAACACCCGCATGTATTACGGCGATGCCAAAGCGTCCCTGGATGAGCTGCTCAAGCGCATCGACTAAGGTCGCTCCAAAGGAAACAAGAAACGCCCCGGTTCGTCCGGGGCGTTTTTCTTTGTCATACTGTTGGACCTGTCAGGCCAGTGGGACGAGGTCGTAACCAGGAATTTCCTCAAAACCTGCCTCAGGCCGGCCCAGAAACTCAAGGGCCTCTGACTGGGTCTGAAACGCAGCCGCCCGCGCATTGCCCGGCTCAAGTTCTGACAAAGTGGAAAACATCCGTGCCATGCCAAACAGCGCCGGGTCGGGCGCAAAAACGGCGATTTTTTTGATACGACCGCTTTCCTTGCCTTCGGTATTCGCTGCGATCGCCAAAAGGCGCATCTTATCGAAATTCAGGTTATGCCCGGTAATTCCGGACAGGTCGGCAAGCTCTGGCATGCCAACCTCATATTCCGGCAAACTGCGCATCCGCTGCAGCTCTGACACAGCGGCTTCGGCCGTCTGTCGGCCGGTAAAGCGCAGGAACACCAGTTCCCCATTTGCGATGATGCGTGCTCGAACTTGAATAGGGTTTCCTCCCCGCTTGGTTTTTCTAAAACACGGCCAGCTTTGTCTAAACAAGTGGTTAACAAGACCGGCACACCAGCAGGCTGTTCCCGATTGTTGCATCAAAGCCGTCTTGCATCAACAGACTTGAACAACCATCACATATACCTTATAAAAACAGTAAGAAATGAGTCAGGAGCAGCCTATGGTGTCCCGTCACGCCGCCCATGCCTATTGGTCCCGCCTTTGGGTGCAGCATATGGATGTCAGTTATGACCCGCTGCTCGAGACCTTGCGCATCGTCGCCGCCCATCAGGCCGAGCACAAGATCACCGCCAGCGAAGAGCCGGTGGTCAGGCTGTTGATTGACCTGCCGCGACTTTTGGCGCGCGCAACAGAATTCAACCCACCCGGGCAAGCCGAGCGCAGTTTTGACGAAACCTGGCTGCTCGCCCTGTCCAGCGCCTTGCGCATGGCTGATGCGGATAATTACCGGTTCTTGCTGCTGTCCCGGATGACGGCGCAAAACGCGTCCGAGTTTCACTTTCTCTTTCGCCAAGCGCTGACCTTGCTGGACGAGGCGGGTTAGGGCAAAGGTTACCCTTCGCCCATATCCTTTAGCATCTCAGGGCACAGCGCCAGCTCGGTCTCGATCTGCGCGCCTTTTTCAAGCGTGCGATGCACCGGGCATTTATCGGCGATCTCCAACAGGCGCGTGATCTGATCCTGGGTTAGATTTCCCTCAAAGCAAATCCGCCGTTTGAACCGGTCCACGCGGGTGTCCTTGGCCGTCTCGGCATCTTGTGCATGCACCTTGTCATGGGTCACATCCACCGCGATCCCCTCCAAAGGCCAGCCCTTGCGCCGCGCATACATGCGGATCGTCATCGAGGTACAGGCCCCAAGACCCGAGGCGACAAAACCATAAGGCGACATGCCGCGATTTGTCCCGCCATAGGCCAGCGGCTCATCCGCGACCGCATGGTGATAGGGTCCGTTCTGGATATCCTGCAGGAACCCGTTTGGGTCAGCCTCCTTGACGCGCACCACACCCTCGGGGGCACCAATAGGCGGGGCAGGCGGGGTCAGCTTCAGATAACGCCCAGCCCAGGCGGTGATCACCTCGGCGGCATATTCCGCATCCGATGGATCGGTGACCAGATGATCGGCGTCATCCAGAGTGACAAAGCTTTTGGGGTGCTTGGCTGCGGTAAAGATCTGCGTTGCGTTCGAGATATCGACAATCTCGTCCCGCGGGGCATGTAGTACCAGCAGGGCGCGTTTCATATTGGCGATGATCGGCCCCAAGGTCTCGGCCCGCACATCCTCGACAAATTCCTGACCCAGCGTGATCGGCCGACCGCCCAGCAGAACCTCGGCCTTGCCCTTGGCGGCGATCTCATCCAGCGCCTCGCCAAAGTTGTGGGTGACATGACCGGGATCAAAGGGCGCACCGATGGTGACTACCGCCTTGGCCGAGGCGATCTCGGGCGCGGCGCGCAGCACGGCGGCACCGCCCAAGGAATGGCCGATCAACAGGCTCGGGGCCATGCCGCGGCTCTCAAGAAAGGCGCTGGCCGCCTTTAGATCCGCCACGTTCGAGGTAAAGGTGGTATTGGCAAACTCCCCCTCGCTATGACCGAGGCCGGTAAAGTCAAAGCGTAGGACAGCGATGCCCATAGCCGCCAGGCGCGCCGCGATCCGACGCGCGGCGGGTATATCCTTGCCACAGGTGAAACAATGGGCAAACAGCGCCGTGGCCAGATGAGGACCCTCGGGCAGGTCAAGCCGCGCCGCCAATGTGTCGCCGCCATGGCCCTGAAATGTGATGCGTTCGGTTGGCATGTCGTTTCCTTGGCGAAGCTCGCAAGCCGCGCTTTTGTTGATTGCGTCTGTGTTGTGTTGCCCTAAAACTGCGCGTCAAAGCGCGATGACACAAGGTCTGTGACACTCCAATGACAGGAAGGTGAGCGGTTTGACGGTTTTGGTGAAGGCTGTTGCAATCCTGATTGGCGGGGGCCTGTTGGCAGGGTATCTGGGCTTTCTCCACCCGGCAGGCGACAGTTTTGCGGTGTTTCGGCTTGAATTGGCGCTGCTTTTTGCGCTTGCCGTGATTTGGACGGCTTGGCCGCGCCTTTTGCGTTGGCCGCTTGCCAGCCTCGCGATGGGGATCGTTCTGTTTCATGTCGTGAAAGGCGCAGGCCCGGATGTGGCCAGCGATTATGACGTGACGCTGTATCAACAAAACATGCTGTTCAACCGTGCCGATGGCGGCGCGGGGCTGCTGGACAACATCGCCCGCGTGCAACCGGATATCATCACCTTGCAAGAAGTCTCGCAAAGGAACCGTGCGGTGTTGGATGAATTGCGCGCGGATTACCCGTTTCAGCATCTATGCCCGGTTGGTCCGTTGTTGGGCGAGGCGGTCTTGTCCCGTTTTCCGGTTGTTGCGGGGACGGAGTTTTGTTCTCTGCGCGACGGTTTGGCTGGTTTTCAAGTCACCTCGCCGCGAGGTCCCTTTTGGGTGGTTTCGGTACATCTCAACTGGCCCTGGCCCAAGGGGCAGGCGCAGCAGGTCGATGCCTTGCTGCCGGACTTGCAGCGCCTTGACGGGGCCGCCATCCTTGCCGGGGATTTCAATGCCGTTGCTTGGTCCCATACCTTGGCGCGCATGTCGCAAGCCAGTGGGGCCAAACGCGTCGGCCCGTGGTTCAAGAGCTTTGATTTGCCGCTTGGCCTGCCCATTGGAATTGACCATGTTCTCAGCACGGCCCCCAATGCGCAGCACGCCTTCACCATCGAGAAAAACGGGTCCGACCATCACGGCGTCGTCGCGCGCCTTTCGATTGCAGCAGGGGGGTAATATGTACGATTTCGGAGAGGTTTTGTACCAATTGCCTCGAGACGCGGCAGAACTGGCGCGGGTGGAGGCGCTGATCGCGACCCATGGCAAAGCCGCGTTTTCCCGTGATCCATTCATCGGCGGTCATATCACTGGATCGGCCTTTGTCCTGTCTCCTGACAGGCGCGCGGTGCTGATGACCCACCATGCCAAACTGGATCGCTGGCTGCAATTGGGCGGGCATTGCGACGGGATCTGTGATCCACGCTTTGTGGCGCTTAAAGAGGCCTATGAAGAGTCGGGATTGTCGCGTATAGATTTGATATTACAGGATATTCTTGATATCGATATTCACGCCATCCCAGCGCGGAAAGCTGAGCCCGAACATCTGCATTATGATCTGCGTTACCTCATGCAAGCCTCTGATTTCGATGTGAAAATTTCACATGAGTCAAAGGAGTTACAATGGGTGTCTCTAAACGAGTTAGAGCGCTTGACCTCCTCGCAATCAGTGCTGAGAATGCGGGATAAGGTGTTGAGATTTATAGGTTAAGCCCGTGTCTTTGATATTCCAAACATCAACGCCCTTTGACGTCTCCAATCCCAAACCGCTGCCGGGTATCGCGCCCCTTGCCGAAGAGGATTGGCTGCATGTTGATGAAAGCTTTGCAGAGCAGGTGGCGCTGAGGTCGAAGTTAATTCATGAGGAAGGTCAGAGGGTTATTGCGCGAACCTCAGGTTCTGAAGGTGCCTGTCAGGAGCTTTGTCAGTATGTCGAAACCAACCTGAAAGCCAAAGGCGGTCTCGCCTGGGAGCGGTTTCAGGATGTCAGGTTAACTGACAGTTGTGACCCATTGGAATTAATGAGTAAATCCGTTCAAGAGGATATGTGCATCCTGCAAAAAAAAACGGATAATCCTGAGGGAGAGCATGTTATGACCGCCGCCATCCTGTGCTTTCCGGCGAGTTGGTTGCTTTCTGAGAAAATCAACCGCCCGCTGACCCATATCCACGGCGCGGTCGACGACTATGACCCCAACATCGCCCGTCGGGTGCAGCGCTTGTTTGACGGGATACAGGTCGGGCGTCCGCTATGGCGGTGGAATGCGCTTTGGAATGACACGGCTGACCTGTTTCAGCCGCGCTCCGTCAACGATCCGCGCCCGCCCGCTGACCCGGCAACCGCGCCATATCTGCGATGCGAACGGCAATGTCTGTTGCGCTTGCCTGAAACCGGGGCAGTGGTGTTTTCCATCCACACCTACATGTTGCAGCGGCCGGATGCGCTGCGTCAGTGGAGGAGCTGACGCATCACCAGGTTCAGGCGGTCTGTGTTGTAAAGAACGGTGAACAGCACCGTCACGGCCAACACCTGTGACACCAGGCGGAATTCCATGCCGCGATAGATGCCGATTATGAACATGGCCACGCCAACGGGCAGGGAGACGATGGCGACCATGGCCGCCATGAGCCAGCTCGCCGCGCTGAGGCGGGATTTCTCTGCCTCGGTCGCAACCTCATCAGCCTCTGCATAAACAGGGGCCTCAACGGACTCTTCTGCCACGTCCTCTTGGTCATAGTGGTAAAGCGAATTCAGCACGTCCCGTTCCATAACGGGATCGCCCAGAACCAGGGTTTCACTTTCATGCTGGGGCAAGGGGGCGGGCTCGGGCAGCGGCGTAACCTCTTGAACCACTTGCGCCACCGGCTGAATTGGGGCGCGTTTGGGCGAGACATAGCTGCGCAAGCGGACAAAATCCTCGGCGTCCAAAAGCACGTCAGGCGAGTACCATTCGATAATATCGGCGGGCGAGGCCTTGAGCGCTTGCAAAACCGTGTCTGACAGGATCTGCGCGGCGGCTTCGTCTTCGGTTGGCTGGCCTTGGCTGGTGACCACCTCGATCACCATGCGGGGGCCGTAATCGCTGTCTTCCTGAGGGTCGATGCGCATGCCAAAGACATTGCCATGTACCATGTTCTCTGTCGGGTCCAGACGTGTGCCGCCAGTGGGGTGAGGGTCCAGCCGCGCCAGCACGCGGCGGGCCGCGTTCAAATAAGGGCGTGGATCAAGATCCGATGCATCAGGCAAAATCAACCCGGCATATGGATATTCGGTGGCGTACATACTGTCCTCAAAGATCAATAGATTTATCTTGAGGACCGTTTATTCCACCCGACTTTGGTCATAATCGGGCGGAATAAAGATTTTAAGAGACTTTTAACGGATCGCTTGTGCCCATTTGGTTAACGCAGGGTAAACGCGCCCGTCAGATCGGCTTAGCGGTCGATGCGAATGGCCGAGGCTGCGATGGCTTTTTGATAGACCGTCGCAGCGTTCCATTCATTCAGCACGCGAAAGTTTGGCTCGCCTTCCTGATAGCCTTTGCCCGGTTTCCAGCCTTTCTGGCGCAGGAAATTCGCGGTCGAGGCCAGCGCATCTGCTTCGTTATAGAAATCGACGCGGCCATCGCCATTGCCGTCCACACCGTAACGCATGGCATTGCCCGGCAGGAATTGGGTATGGCCCAACTCGCCGTGATACGCGCCTTTCTGGTTCGGGCTCAGCATGCCGCGATCCACCATTTTGAGGGCGGCGAGGGCGTGCGGGGTAAAGAAATCAGAGCGACGGCAGTCATAGGCCACGGTCAGGATCGACGACACGACGGTTGGTGCCTTTTTCGGCCACATGAATTTGCCATAGGCGGTTTCCATGCCATGAATGGCGATCACCACACCGGCGGGCACGCCATAGCGTTTTTCCAGACCGGCATAGAATCCGGCATTGCGGGCCTTGCGTTTGCGCGCGCCCGAGGCAAAGCCATCAAGCGAGCCGAGGCGGATTTTTACAAACTTATCAAAGGAGTATTTCACACCCTTTTGGCTGCGATCCGCCTTGATCGTGCCGTGGGAATAGCTGGCCCCCATCAGCGCATCGATGCCGCGCTGTTTCACGCCTGCGGCCTGGGCTTCGCGGGCGAATTCTTTTTTCCAGGCGTTAAAGCCCGATCCGTCATTGCCGCAGCTCGCGGCCATGGCAGGGCCAGCGCCCAACCCGGCGGTCAAAAGTGAAAGACAAAGGGCGGAAACGAAACGGCGCATCAGGCTCTCCGAAAATTGGAATAACTTCGTGGCGACGATAACCGGTTTCAAAGCGTTGGGCCAAGGGGGAATTCCTGACCCCATGCGGCGAAAACGCCCCTATCCCGGGCCGGTTCCCTCGGCTTTGATGTCCGTGAAGGGAAATTTGGGGGTGGCGATGAAATTGGGCTTTGGCAGGGGCCGGGTTGCGAAACTGGCCCAAACCCTATGCGCGCTGGCCATGCTGTCCAGTTGCACAAATTACCCGGTCATGACTGCCGGGCCAGAGACGGATGTGGCTTCGGTGGCCAAGACCTGCTGTATCGGCGTGGATCGCTATCCTGATCCGATCATTGCGATGATTGAGCCCAAGGCGGATCGCGCCTCGATCGTCAATGACGCCCATCACCTGCGCCAGCCTTATCTGAAGGATAAGCCGGAGGCCTGGGAATTTGTCCAGCGCCACCTGCGCCCCATGGATATCCTGCTGACCAATGATCGCAGCCAGATCAACGGCTATTTCATTCCCGGCTATTTCAAACACTCGCTGGTCTATCTTGGCACTGAAAAGCAGTTGCGCGCACATGGGTTGTGGCAGCTATCAGCGTTGGACCCGCATCGCGACAAGATCCGCAATGGGCAGGTGTTTTATGAATCCACGCCGCCACGGGTGATGTTTTCTCCGGTTGAGAACATCTTGGATGTAGACGGGGTTGGAGTGTTTCGCCCAAACCTGACCCAGGCCGAAAAACGTCACGCCTTGCAGGTGCTTATGGCGCAATGGGACAAGCCTTTTGACATGCATATGGATCTGCAAACGCAGGAGTGTCTGTTTTGCGCCGAACTGGTGAACCTTGCCATGCCGGGGCTGAAATTGCCGCAACAACAGGCCTATGGGCGGAGCTTGATTGTGCCTGACGCCATCGCGGCGCATGGGCTTGTTGACCCATCGTTGACGTTTATCGGTTTTGTCGCGGCGGGGCCAAATTGGGCGCGTAGCCTGACAAGGCAGGATCTGGCCGAGACGATCAAAAAGCACTGGCCGCGGCCAGAAATGCATTAAGTTTAATGCAGCGAGGATAATACCGGGCGGGCCGCTTGGGAGAGGCGGTCAAACACCGAGCGGGGCGTTTTGACATGCTCTGGCTTGCTGCGCGGATTGGCTTGCAGTGAATGGGACGCCTGTCGGATCATGTCGCGCAGGTCTTCTTCATCTGGAAGTTCGTCGGATGCGACAGGTTGAGGTTTTGGCTCTGGTTTGTGCTGTTTGAAACTATCCGCAAGCCCATCGACAAAGCGTTGACGCGGAATGTGCACATCGCTGAGCGGCCAGGTCAGATAGGTGGCAGGCAGGTTCAGGCACAGCGGAAACAGCAAAAAGGCCAGATGCGCCAGCTTGGTTTCACGGCTGGTTTCCGCATCTTTTGGCTTGTCCAGCACGCACACCGTCAGCTGCGTATGCTTTTCGCCATAGATCACATCCAGAACGGTGCAATAGCGGTCACAGGTGATGATCAGCTTGTTTTGCTCGGTTTCAACGGCGGCAACCACCTCTTTGACGCGCAACAGTGCTGTTGTCAGGATCTCCGACAATTTGGACAGGGAGACAAAGCGATCCTCGGTGAAGGTCAGGGTCGCCGTGGTGGCCATGTTGCGTTCCATGTCAGCGCTCTCTCAGGTTCAGGTGGTTGCCTGATTGACAGCTTGCGCGTCGAGATGGGCGGGTGTGAGGCGTGTTTGCAGCGACTAAGGCGGGGACAAGGCAAGCTTGCCTTCTGCCGGTCACAATTGCGCTGAATTTTGTTCAAAGCGTCGCAATCGGGGCCAAATGCCACATAAAAGCCAGGGATTGGCGGAGAGTTTCGTAAAATTGTTGGCAATAATGTGGCCGAAAACAAGGCGGCTGCCACAGGGATCAAGAAGGCGTAAAAGAAAAGGCACCCCAAAGGGTGCCTTTCCGTAAGGTTTTGGAAACCGCAGCTTAGCAGCTGTAGTACATGCCGAATTCAACAGGGTGCGGCGTGTGCTCGTAGGTTTCGATCTCTTCCATTTTGAGGGCGATATAGCCGTCGATCTGGTCTTTGGTGAACACGTCACCGGCCAGAAGGAAGTCATGATCCGCTTCCAGGCATTCCATGGCTTCACGCAGGGAGCCACATACTGTCGGGATACCGGCCAGCTCTTCGGCAGGCAGATCATAGAGGTTTTTGTCCATGGCTTCGCCTGGATCGATCTTGTTCTTGATGCCGTCGATACCAGCCATCAGCAGGGCCGCGAAGCACAGGTATGGGTTGGAGGACGGATCAGGGAAGCGAGCTTCAACGCGCTTGGCCTTGGGGGATTCGGTCCAAGGAATACGAACACAACCGGAACGGTTACGTGCGGAATAGGCGCGCAGAACAGGAGCTTCGAAGCCCGGGATCAGACGCTTGTAGGAGTTGGTGGACGGGTTGGTGAACGCGTTCAGGGTCTTGGCGTGCTTCAGGATACCACCGATGAAGTACAGCGCTTCCTGAGACAGGTCCGCGTATTTGTCACCTGCAAAGAGAGGCTTGCCGTCTTTCCAGATCGACATGTTCACGTGCATGCCGGTGCCGTTATCGCCTGCGATCGGCTTGGGCATAAAGGTTGCGGTCTTGCCATAGGCCTGCGCAACGTTGTGGATGACGTATTTGTATTTCTGCAGCTCGTCCGCTTGCTTGGTCAGGCTGTCAAAGATCAGGCCCAGCTCGTGCTGACAGGACGCCACTTCGTGGTGGTGCTTGTCGGTTTTCATGCCGAGGCGCTTCATGGTCGACAGCATTTCGGAACGGATGTCCTGCGCGTCATCGATTGGGTTGACGGGGAAGTAACCGCCTTTGACGCCCGGACGGTGGCCGGTATTGCCCATTTCGTATTCGGTGTCGGTGTTCCAGGAGCCGTCGATGGCGTCGACTTCGTAGGACACTTTGTTGATCGAGTTCGAGAAACGAACATCGTCAAACAGGAAGAATTCCGCCTCTGGACCCATGTAAGCAACGTCGCCGATGCCGGAGGATTTCAGGTAGGCTTCGGCTTTCTGTGCGGTGCCGCGCGGGTCACGCTCATAGGCTTCGCCGGTGTCAGGCTCAACGATGGAGCAGTGAACACAGACGGTTTTTTCCGCGTAGAACGGGTCGATATAAGCGCTGTCGCAGTCGGGCATCAGTTTCATGTCAGATGCTTCGATGGATTTCCAGCCAGCGATGGAGGAACCGTCAAACATGAAGCCTTCTTCGAGGAAGTCTTCGTCGACCTGGTCCTCTTGAACGGTCACGTGCTGCAGTTTGCCGCGTGGATCTGTGAAACGGATGTCGACGTAAGCGACGTCCTCGTCCTTGATCAGTTTGAGCAAGTCTTTTGCGCTCATATCACTATTCCCTTGATTGCTTTATGCGTTACATGCGTCACCCGGCGAGGTACAAAATTTTGGAAAAATTTTGGGCGCGCGCCGGGAGGTTTGGTGTCTAACTTTGACGGTCTTAAAGAGCGTCCGAGCCGGATTCGCCGGTACGGATGCGGATGGCCTGCTCAACAGGGGAGACAAAAATCTTGCCGTCGCCGATTTTGTCGGTCTTTGCCGCATTGGTGATGGCGTCAATCGCCCCATCAACCTGATCATCGTCCAGAACGATCTCGATTTTCACCTTGGGGAGGAAATCGACAACATATTCAGCACCGCGATAGAGTTCGGTGTGACCTTTCTGACGGCCAAACCCTTTGACCTCGACCACGCTCAGGCCCTGAATTCCTGCATCTTGCAAGGCTTCCTTAACCTCGTCGAGCTTAAACGGCTTAATGATCGCTTCGATCTTTTTCATGGCCTTGGCTCCTCTCTTTGAATCCCGTTTCTTGACGCTGAGGGAGACCACTTCTCATTGCCGGGGACAATCGGATAGGGTGACGCAGGACGAGGCAAAGGTGCTGAAAAATTCATCACGCCCATGATTTGGGCGAAATGCACAAGAAATAGACGAAATTGAATCGCGGATGATGAGAGCAGGTGTTTAAGGAATGACGGAACTCGTAACAGCGGCCCAAATGCGCGCCATCGAGCAAGCGGCGATCGAGAGCGGTGAGGTCACCGGGCTGGAGTTAATGGAGCGCGCCGGGCAGGGCGTGGTTGAGGCGATTTTCGAGGAATGGCCGGAACTTGATATGGAGGTGCCGGATGTGCCTGCGGCGAGCGGGGAAGGGGGCGCTGCCCCCGCCGCCCAAGGGCGGCCCCCCCGGGATATTTCCGGCCCAAAGAAGCACAGGGCGGTGGTGCTGTGTGGACCGGGGAACAATGGTGGCGATGGGTTTGTTGTTGCGCGGTTGTTGAAGGCGCGGGGCTGGGAGGTGTCCGTTTGGGAGCTGGCTGCGCCGGGGGAAGGGGCACCAGATGCCGTGGCTTGTCGGGTTGCCTGGCTCGAAGCGGGGGGCACGATTTCAACCTGGGACGAGATTGAGCCTTTGGGCGCACCGGATCTTTTGGTGGATGCGGTGTTTGGCACTGGGCTGACGCGGCCGATTCCGGTGGCGCTGGCCAATATGTTTCGATTGTTTCGGGATGACTGGGAGGGAGCAGCGCGTCGCGAGCGTCGAAAGATGCGGCGAGTCAGTGTGGATATTCCAAGTGGCCTGTCAGCAGATTCAGGAGAGATCCTAATTGACTGGGAGGACGAGCGAGGGGAATTTCCGGAAGGCTGGCCGGGCTTTATGGATTGGTACTTTGATACAGACCTTACCGTGACATTTCATAATGCCAAGCTGGGGCATTTCCTGGGGGCGGGTGGCGAATCGACGCGTAAGCTTAAAGTCAAACTGCTACGTGGACTTGGTTTTACTGACAGCCCACGTGAGTTGCCAGTTTCAGTGGAAGGTCATGTCCGTTTGATTGAACCGGTCTTTCATGGGCATAGGGCGCGTTCGGATGTGTGGTTTTCTTTTGTGAACAAACATCATGGCCACAAATTCAACCATGGCCATGCCCTGGTGATGTCAGGGCCTCCCGGTCAGGGTGGGGCGGCCAGGTTGGCGGCGCGCGGGGCGCTCAGGATTGGGGCTGGGCTGGTGACGGTTGGCTGTCCGATGCGGGCGGTGACGGAACATGCGGTGCAGTTGACCGCCATTATGGTCAAGGGGCTGGATGGCACCCATGGGCTGGGTGAGATCCTTGAGGATAAGCGGATCACCGGGCTTTGTCTTGGGCCGGGATTGGGGCTGGGGCCTGCAACGGCGGATTTGGTGCGCATTGCGCTAGAAGCCAAGCGGGGCACGGTTCTGGATGCGGATGCGCTGTCACGGTTTCAGCGCAAGCCTGACGTGTTGTTCGATATGCTGCATGACAATTGCGTGTTGACCCCGCATGGGGGTGAATTTGCCCGGCTGTTCCCGGATCTGGCTGAAAGGCTCGATGCGCAGGAAAACACGGCGACCTACTCCAAGGTCGATGCCACACGTGAGGCCGCAAAACGCGCGGGCTGTGTGGTGTTGTTCAAAGGGGCTGACACGGTGATTGCCGCGCCGGATGGGCGGTGTTCGATCAATGCCGCAGTTGGTGATCGCGCGGTGCCCTGGTTGGCAACCGCTGGGGCAGGGGATGTGCTGGCCGGGATGATCACCGGCCTTTTGGCGCGCGGATTCGATGCGATGTCAGCGGCTGAGACCGGCGCTTGGCTGCATGTAGAGGCCGCGCGCAGCTTTGGCCCCGGATTGATTGCTGAGGATCTGCCCGAGGAGTTGCCAAAGGTGTTTCGCGCGCTTGGGCTTTAGCCTCAGACAGTCGCGGGCACCAAATTGGCCGAGGCAAGCTCTAACCCATCCGCATATAGGATCTGCGGGCTGTCAAAATGCAGCTCGAACAGGTCGAGGTTGAGCTGACCCGCGTCGCGGATAAATTCGCCATCGATCAAACGCCGAGCCGGGACCAAGGCCTGTGATGCGCCGAACAACGTGCCAGCGCGCCAATCACGCACCAAGATCTCTTGTCGTGCCAAGACAAGCGCGTCTTGCTCGGGGCGGGAGACACCCAAAGTGCCTTTCTGGATGGTGATGGTATCGACGCGGCGGCGATCTCGGTGGATGCGCGTCAGCGTGGCAACGCCACAATTGCGCGAGATCACCCGATCCCCCTCGTTCAAAAATTCAACCGGAAGCGCCCCGTCAAGCGTTAGCACCACCGTACCGGCGGGCAACGCATTGACAGCGTCTTCAGGCGCAATATGGCGCGCGGGGAAACCTGCCCCAGGAGCACGCCGGACCGTTTTCGGTTCCATTGGCGTTTGCCTCGTATGTTTTCTGCCTCTTTGTCGCCACAATATTGCAAGATCTGGTAAATGTCGCGCTTTTTCTGCAATTTGCTTTGTCGCAATTTTCCTCTCGCACTTGGCAAAAAGCTTTGCTAAACCCCGCCGGACTGGCGACAGGAAAACGAGTCACCAGACAGGATGCGGGTGTGGCGGAATTGGTAGACGCACCAGATTTAGGTTCTGGCGCCGCAAGGCGTGGGGGTTCAAGTCCCTCCACCCGCACCAAAAAACACCTCCAAAGAGACGATTGTGTTCACGTTGTCCCTCTTACTCCTTCGACGGAAGGGGGCGAGAGAAACTTCGGTCCGGCTGGGCGGCCGTTTTAAGACGGTCTGTCAGGCTAGGGGCAACACAACGAGGCGCATGACAATGGGTCCTGACCCTATCCTGCTTTGGTGCCACTGTCCCTGATCATATAGATGGAGTTCCGATCTTCGCCATAGTCTGAAAAGGGCGGGCATTCGATGAAGCCATGTCGTCGGTAAAGCGCGACGGCGGGCGCAAAGAATGGTCCTGATCCTGTTTGGAGAAAGAGAGTTCTGATATCGGCCGCTTCTGCATCTTGAATGAGATGCTTTAGCAGCACGGCCCCTGTGCCTTTTCGGCGAACGGCCTCAGCAACATGCATCGATTTCAGCTCAGCTTGGTTTTCGCCTATTTGTTTCCACGCTCCGATGGCATGCAGGTCATCGCCAAGCCAAAGCGTCCAAAATCGTACCTCTGATGCGCGCAGTTCCGAGAGGTCGAGACCATGCGCGCTTTCCTCAGGGGTTTGCGCGACGGCATGGGTCAGATGTCGGTGTATGAGCTTTTGCACATCAGGGTTGTCGAGAAGGCCCGCCTTGGGCTCTAGTTCAGGCATAGGGCCTCCAGTTCAAGTGTGTGCCAGGTTGGCGTCGGGAAGGGTGGCAGCGCTGGCAGGTGTAAATAGGGCTAAGAATGCGCGTCAAAGGGCATTTGATATCTTTGGCGGGCTGTCCGGTGTTAGAACAGGCTCCAGTCCCGCGCGGATTGTTGAAATGACGTCGCTGGCATGCGTGTTCAAATAGAAATGTCCCCCAGGAAAGAGATGGCATCCTCTAAAGTCACTCGTATGTTCTGACCAAGCTTTCAGTTCTTCGGGGTGGACCAATGGGTCAGATGTTCCGCCGAAAACTGAGATCGGTATGTTGATGGGGGCTTGGGGCACATAGTTGTATTCCTCGCCCAATCGAAAATCCGTGCGGAACACGGGTATCATCATCGCTCGGATATCGGGGTCCGCTAACGATTCTGGTGAGGTTCCATTGAGCTTTACGACTTCTGCAATCAGGTCATCCTCAGGCAGGTCGTGCCAAGTTCTGATGCGTCTGGGCACGTGCGGGGCGCGGCATGCCGATAGGAAGAGATGATCAGGCTGCGGCCCGTCCGATTTTTCCAGGGCCCGCGTGACTTCGAAGGCGAGCAATGCCCCCAAACTATGCCCAAACAGGGCAAATGGGGGCATCACGGTGTTTGAGAGTGTATCGGTCAAGGCGTGGATCAAGTCGTGGAAGTCCGCGACCAGGGGATCCCGCAGACGAAAGCCGCGGCCGGGAAACTCAATCGCGTAGGCTGAAAGCGGCCCCAAATCTTCCTGCCCCCAACTCTTGTAATATTGGGCCGATCCGCCAGCGAATGGGAGGCAGAACAGCGAGACTTGTGATGTCGCGTCTTGGGGCGTTTTCACGTTCAAAATTGAACGGTTTTTGCGGCTTTGCAGCGCTTTGCTCATCGTTTTGAGCCTTTCATTCCGCGACAGTCATGCCGTTGTTTTGGGGGGATGATTGCGCAAGTCCAAAAGTGCCCCAACCAATTTCCGAGTAACCCTGTTCACAACAGTCTATGCCAACTCGCCGAGGCGTTTGACGCTGCTGGCGTGATGGTTCTGCACGGCGGTACGGTCCACTTTCAGGTTGCGTGTCAAAAGGCCGGTTTCGGCTGAAAGCGGTGTCTGCGAAAAGGCCACGCCCATGATTGGGTTTGTGGATAAATCCTTGCGATTCAAAGCCTTTAATGCGCGCGCAATCCGCCCCTGTGCCGCGCTATCCGTATCCGAGCACCAGATTGCCGCTGATAATGCGCGCAAGGATTCGTCTTGAAAAACCACGACATGTTCGATCCGGCCAATTGCCTTGACCTTTTCCTCAATGTTCTCAGGCGAAATTTTCTGGCCACCTGCCGTAATGATGATGTTTTTCTTGCGACCATTCAGGATCAAAAAGCCATCTGAATCAAAGGCTCCGATATCCCCGGTTGAAATCGTTTTGGGATCGACAAAAACATTTGTGTTCTCATCGCCCTCGGCCGCTTCGTAACTGTGGCAAAGGTGTTTGGGGTTGCTGACCAGAACATCTCCGTCCGGGCCAATGGAAATGGCATCTGGGAAGGCGGGTTTGCCCACCGAACCAATTTTGTTTGCGCCTGGGCGGTTCCAGGCGATCCAACCACATTCGGTCATTCCATAAATCTGGAAGAGCGGAAAACCTGCGTGTTTGAAAAAATCCAATGTGGATAGGTTGATCGGGGCAGAGCCAACCAGCATGACCCGCACGGAGCTGCCATAGATCTCGTGTAATTCCTTAAAGAGGCGCTTTCGAAGAGCCATGCCAAGAGTGTCGGGCAACCAGCCAAGCGATTTCGACACTCTGATCAAGTTTCGCCGGGTTCGTTCCGGCCATCTTTCGAAACGCTGCTCTGCCAATTCGTAGAAGGCTGGCGGACCCAGGATGATCGTAGGGTTTCCCTCTTTCAATGCCTCAAAGAACAGGTCTTGGCTCGAAAGAATAACTGTGCCGCCCCGGTATAACGCGATGTAAGCTAGGTAACGCTGCTGAAAAATCGACAACGGAAGAATGTCGAAAATGCGGTCGCTGGCGGTGACGTTGAAGGCATCTGATATTGCCTCAATGCCGATCTGCAGACTGTCCCAGGATATGGGCAATCGCTTGAGCCGCCCGGTGGTGCCGGAAGAAAAAACTACGGTGAAAATGTCCGAGGCGGTGCTGTCACGTTCAGTGGATTTTGACAGGGTTAGCGGCGTCCCCTCGCGTGCGAGGGTCAACAAGGATGAGAGGGTTTGGACCGCAGCGGTGTTTCCGGCGTCAAATTCCTGATCCTGGAACAGAAGATCAAGATCAAAACGCTGGCTGAGAGCATCCGCATCAAGCGGGTCCAGTTCCGGGTTCCCTGCGGGAATACAGACAGAAGTGCAGCCAAGCGAGATCAGTGCAAAGTCCAAAAGGAGCCACTCGTAGGAATTGGCAGCGCGTATTCCCACGCGGCAACCCGGATGTACGCCTTGGCTTTGCAGGTATTCCAGAACCTCTGTCGTATCGTGGAGGATCTGCACACCCTTATAGGAAAAGGATCCTTCCTGAGTGATAACGCATATCTCGGCCCCCGGATGCGTATTTAGCCGATTCAACAGTTCCGGTCGCGGCAGGGTGAAGTCTGTGTCTGTTTGCATAAGCACGAACCGTCTCCGTTAAAGGGAAGCATTGGCTGTCGCCGAAACCAGTGTCGGCTTGGGTTTCGCGGTGGCCTCCATGACGCGGTTGATCGCGAAAATTTGGTCATTCATTGCGTATTGTGCCAGCCGGGATTCCTTGACGACATCAAACCCGTGAAACGTTCCGGCAAAATTGCGAAAATCGACCGCGACGTCTGCAGAGGTCAGGCGCAGGGCATAATCGGTCGCCTCATCTCGCAGCGGATCGAACTCGGCTGTCAGCACATAGGCTGGTGGCAGTCCAGAAAGGTCACTTGCACGTGACGGAGCTGCGTATGGCGAAACATTGTCTCGGAGCGGCCCCAAGTAATGCGCCCACATGTGCTTTGTATCGGCGCGCGTCCATCCGGGTTGATCGGTATGTGTGTTCATAGACCGACTGGTCATTCGGTCATCTAGTGCCGGGTAAACCAGCATTTGCAGGCAGGCAGGGCGCAGCCCGTGATCGCGATTGAAAAGCGAAACAGCCGCCGCAAGGTTCCCGCCTGCGCTGACGCCAGCGACCACAATGCGAGATGGATCAATACCAAGATCGGAGGCATTGTCGGCAACCCAACCAAAACAGCCGGTGCAATCCTCCAACGCCGCCGGAAAACGGTTTTCTGGGCTCAGTCGGTAGTCGCAAGAGACTATAATAGTGCGGGTTTCTTGCGCCCATTTCAGACAGCGGTAATGCTCGACATTCAAGTCGCCAACCATGAACCCACCGCCATGGAAAAAGACAACCGCACCGCCGGACAAAATGGCGGTGTTTGGCGTGTAAATACGGATGGGTATAGGTGGCCCATCCGCATCTTGTGGAATGGTCAGATCCCGGTAGGTCACGGCGGATTCCAGCTCTTTCCAATAGCGTTTGGTAACCAGAGTTGCCCCCATCCGAGCCACACGCGACCTTGCGGTCGTTGGTTGTGAATAGTCAAAGCGTGGCTGGGCTTCGGCGGCGAGCGTCAATTCCGGGTCAAACATGGTACCTACTTGGAGCGGATCAAAAAGTTGCGAGTGTTCAATGACCGAGGCGTGGTCGCGTTTTGGCGACGCAACTAGGCCAGGGAACCAGGCCTTTGATTGTCAGGCCGTTTCGAGTTCGCCAACAAATTCGCGCAAACTCTGCGCGACGATGACATCGACAACACTGATTTTAGTGCCGAATTGAGTTGTGGCCGTCTTGGCGACTTGAGCCGCGAGTAAGGAAGAGCCGCCGAGATCCATAAAGTTTGCCTCAGGGTCGGATACTTCGCAGCCAAGCACATTGGACCAGATGGCCGCCATTTTCTGTTCGTCAGCCGTGAGAGATTGGGTCATGGTCAAAGCCTCATTCCTGTTAGGTAAAAGATCATCCTTGGCAGCCTTCAAAGGTTTGGCTGCAAACGGGTCACGTGGTTTCCAAACCCTCAACAGGGGCTTTGGACTTACGTTGTTGCATCGTCTGGTAATCAGTTTTCAACCATAAGTCTAGCGGAACCAAGTTAGTCGCGCCAAAGTTGGCTTGTCCAAACTGATGATGCAAATAATGGTGATAGTGATCCGTCATCATTGTGCGCCCTTTGCCCAGTTTGATCGCTGCGAACCCATGGTGGAGGGTCGTCGGGCCAAGCGCAGAAGCAACCATGAAATAGATCATCAAAACCGGGTGCGTCGGGACGATCAGGACAAAAATCGGAACAGCAGAAAAGTAGATCAAATGCTCAACCGGATGCATGGAGAGCCCCGACCAAGGCGAGATGTCCTTGGCCTTGTGATGCACGCGGTGGAATTTGCCCAAAACCCTGCCGTGCAACCAACGGTGGGTAAAATAGAAGTGCACATTTGCCCAAAAGGGAAAAAGCAGAAAGGTAACGGCGGACCAGAACAGATTCGTATCTGTTCCGGCACCGGGGAGCATCTGGTTGTGATACATCCAGAGCAAGGCAAACGTGTAAACTGTCCAGACCCCAACCGCGCTGCCACAGGAGAGAAATACGCCCTCAAGCAGTTCATTTGCATAGATAAAACGGCGGTTATGTTTTTCCGGCCATTGGCGAGAATACTTATATTTCAATCCCTGGGTTCGCCGCACATAAAGAAAATAATGGAATGCCAAAACAAATGTAACGAGAGCAAGGAGGTTCACTGCAAACAACTCGACAAAGGCAATAGGTGAGACATCCCCTTCAAAGACAGAGGCACCAATCGCCCACCATTGCAGAACGGCGACCGCCAGGTAGAGGGCCGGCCAGGGCCACAGCAATCCGGGAAAGCCGAACAAAACGGTTGCAATCTCACGCGGCTTGGGCGGCCAGCTGAAAATCGGATGTCCGTGCGTCTCGGTCGTCATAGGAAACAGCCCCTTGCGTCGCGTGGCGCTGGCCAGCAGATGTGAAAAAGGCGGGAATGTGATGTTTCGGGGGTGGTTTGGCACTGTTCGCGACGGTGCGCTCCGCAGAAGGAAAACGGGTTATCAAGCAAAAGCGTCACCTCGGAAATACTCAACGCGTAAAGTCTAAACAGATTCCTAAGGTTGCGACAATAACTATCTTAACGCGAGTTTCAATATCGGTTTTCTTGGATTGTTTGCGCGCCGACAAGCGCGTATGATCTTTCACTGTCAGCCCCGTATCAGCATGTATTGCATGTTGCGAAATGAGGGGTGGCCAGGGTTAGAGGCCAGGGTTAGAGGATTGAATGAGTACAATTGATTACGCCGAAGACGAACCGAAAAATCCGCCAGATTCGGGCTCGCAAAAGATCTCGGCACCGGCGGCCTTGCGCAATCGTGAAGTTATCGCCGGTGCCATTGACGAGTTTCTTCCCAAACAGGGCAATGTCCTTGAGTTGGCAAGCGGAACTGGCGAACACGTATGCTTTTTTGCGCAAAGGTTTGCACACCTGAAATGGCAACCAACGGACATGGATCCGTCGAGGCTTGCCAGCATCGAATCTCACGCGGCCGCTGAGCAATTGCCCAATTTGGCAGCGCCAATATCTCTCAATGTTGCGGAGGATGTTTGGCATTCAAGGGATGCTGATGTGATTCTGGCCATCAACCTTTTGCACGTGGCCCCCAAATCTGTGACCCGTACTGTTATGAGCGGGGCTTCCAACGTGCTCCATGGTGGGGGAGCTTTGATTTTCTATGGCCCGTTCATGTTGAATGGCACGTTCAGCACGGAGAGTAACAGGCAATTCGATTCGTACCTGCGCGAGAAGAACCCGGAATGGGGATTGCGCGATATTGCGGATCTGGATCATGCCGCAAACGCGGTCGGTTTGGCGCGCGTTGCGCTCATCGACATGCCGGCGAACAACAACCTGGTTGTCTATCAAAAACGGGATGTCACCCCATTGGATTGATCCAGAATTCATCTGGTTTGTGGCATATTGACAGGTATTTTTGACACACTATAAGGTTGTTCTGTGAATCGTTATCTTACCTTTCGTTGTATTTCGGGTAGGGCGAGCGAATTGCCGCAACTTGAAGCTTACAGAGTGAAGATACGTTTGACACGCTCATTTCCTGAAATTCGAACATTGGCGCGGGGCTCCCTTTGATGAATCGTGGCTTGGACAAAACACTGATGCTTGGCCTTTTGGCCGGGGTTGGCGCAGCGCTGCTTTGGGGGATTTGGCCGACCATTTCCCGCTACAGTGTTCAATCCACACTGCTCCCCTGGGATATCGTCTTTATCCGCTTTGCAGTTAGCGGATTGCTTCTTTTGCCCGTTTTTCTGAAGTTCAAGTTAAAGGGTATCCCACTGACCGGGGCGTTGCTTTTGATGACCGGGGCAGGGGCCCCCTATGTGATTATTACGGTGATCGGTCTACAGCACACACCGGCAAGCCATGGTGGCTTGGTTGTGCCAAGTTTCAATATCATTTTTTCTACCATCGGCGCGGCTCTTCTTCTTGGAACGAAACCAACCGTGACGCGGCTGATTGGCTTGTCTTTGATCTTTCTTGGCTGTGGTACGATTTTTTTGCAGAGCTTTTCTGGCTCCGATCCGGCGCAGCTATACGGTGATCTCCTGTATGTTCTCGGCGGGTTCGTTTATGCGATCTACACTGTCTCCAGCCAACAATACCGCGTGAACGCGTGGCACGCCGCGTCCATAGTCGCGGTGTTTTCTGCGGTTCTATATATCCCGGTTTACGTCCTGTTTCTGCCTAGTACTTTGTCGCAGGCACCTGTTTCGGAACTGGCCATGCAGGCGGTTTTTCAGGGCGTGGTCACGTCGATTATGGCGATTTTCCTTTTTTCAAGCGCCATCGCCGCGCTGGGTGCCGCGCGAGCAGTCGTGTTTCTCGCTTTGATGCCCGTCTTCACACTCGTCTCCGCAATCCCGATCTTGGGGGAGTGGCCAACGAACCTGGAAGCTTTGGCTCTGGTCGCTATCGTCATCGGAACATTGGTCGCGGTTGAGATCCTTCGAAAGCCATTCTCGCTGTTTCGCAGAAAGCGTGACGCTAAACCATCCTGACCCAGGTCTCGGCCGGTTTTCGGCGCGCATGAAAACACCTAAAAGGTGTAAATAATATAGACGAATCAATAAATGGTTGTTATTCGGCAAATGTTAATATTTCTTTAACTTGGGCCGCGGTTTCCATGTGTGGATTGATTGGTTTTTTTAATGGGTGCGACCTTAAACTCGCCTGTCCGAAGGCCGCTTTAGGTAGGTGTGAAAAATCGCGGGGGCAACTGCCAAGCGCCTTTCGAAGCTGGGATAAAAAGGCCTCGGTCCGCAGCGAAGACTCCCGTGTTTCCAGCATCGAAAACTACCTGTTTCCCGAGGCGTTTGTTCCAGTCCTGAAATCCGAGATGCTGCGCGAGGCATCCGCAGACACAAAGCGCGCCTTGCGGGCTGCGGCTTTGTTTCGCTTCCTGAATTTTACCCACAAGCTTGAGCTTTTGGTGGTCAACACCGTCACGTTGAATATAGCCCTTGGCCGCTATGACTTTGACTTGTCTGACGCCGCGCGGTTGGACGCGCACCGCTTGTATGTCGATGAAGGTTATCATGCCTATTTCTCGTTTGAGGCAATGCAGGCTATGCAGTCTGAAACGTGCACGCCGATACGTTTGAATGAAACAACGCCAGAATTTGTCATGCGGTTGCAGGCAATGACAGAAGACGAGGCCGATCCCCGACGAAAAGCTCTGGTGCAGCTGTTCTTTGTCATTGCCTCTGAAATGCTCATCACCAGCACCTTGCACGAAGCGCAAAACCTACAAGATATGGACCCGGCGCTTGGTCAGATGATCGGGGATCATGCCCGTGATGAGGCGCGCCACCATGTTTTTTACCGCTCAATGCTTATTCGAATTTGGGATCAAATGAGCCACGAGGATCAGCTTTTTGTCACGGTTAAATTGCCCGAGCTTGTCGCCGCTTACTGTATGCCTGCCAAGCATGAGCAAAAGGCTGAGCTGGCGGCACTTGGGTTTTCGGACCGGCAGGCCGAGAGCATTTTGGAAGAGACCTATCCAACTGGATCCACGTCAGAATACGCTTGGAAAGTTGGGGCCGGTCTATTCCGCACGGTTCGCGAGCTCGGAACCGCTGTCGTCGGCGATTGCCTCGACGACAAATTGAACAGCCTGAAAATCTGACAACAGAGGCAGAAGCACATCATGACACAGACTGACATCATTGCCTCACAAGCCTATTGGGATACGCGGGCCCCGGCCTTTGACGACCAGTATAATGGCCTGGACGTCCGCCAAATGGTGACAGCCCGCACGCTTGATTTAATCGGGTCCGCCAAAGGCAAGACCATACTTGATCTGGGTGTCGGTACGGCACGCTTGTACCGAGATAATTTCCAGCATTTTGGCCATGCAAAGGAGATTATCGGAGTCGAGCTTTCAGGAGAAATGCTGGCTCGTGCTGAAACTGGAATGAAAGACGCAGGGTATCACCAGTTTTCCTCGCTGAATGCCAGCTATACCGAAATGGATATTGCCGAAAACTCGGTGGATGTCGTCGTTTCAACCCTGTCGCTTCACCATATTACCGACGCCGACAAGATGTCGGTGTTAGAACAGGTGACACAAGCGCTGAAACCGGATGGTCGGCTGGTCATCGCAGATCAGCTGAACTGCACAGGTGATGAACTGACCGCTCAAGAGTTGCAAAAGAAGATGGTTCAGACATTTTTCCCTGAGGTTCCTCTGGAAGAAGCCCTGGCCAGAACAGGGCATCACAAGGAATATACCTGCTCATTGCCAGGGTTCGCATCAATGGTCGCCGAGCTTGGTTTTCATGTGGAGACCGAAACGATTTCGGATTTCGTTGGGATTGTCGCCGCTCGCAGGATCGCTTGAACATTATGTACCGCTTCTCAATCATTTCCTTCGCGGCTGGCTCGCAATTGATCGGTGTGTCCCTTTATGTGATGTGCTCTTTTGCAATGGGTGTTGTCCTGCTGCGGGAAACGCAATCCTTGTGGGTCTATTCAGGCAACGCTCTGATTTGCACAGCCATGATGTCGTTAATGGGGCCGATCTTTGGCAATCTGTCGGACCGTTTCGGGCGGACAATTCTGTCGGGCATTCTTTCGGCGGTGTCGGCGCTATGGGCCGCTATTGCTCTCGTTCTCCTAGATACGGTGCCCATGGTAGTGATCGCAATGATCACGTCGTTTTTCGCCTGCGCTGCTGCGTCTTGCCTCGGCGTGGTGTCAATCAGCACACCCGGTTTGCAGGCCAAGCGCGGCGATTCCGGAACAACCGGAAGCGGGTTGGGCAAGATCCAGGTGGCGGAACAAGTTGCGCGGATTGCTGCGCCGCTGTTGTTGTTGGTTTATTCCCCGCTCAGCCTTCAGGCCGTCCTGATTTTCATTTGTGCGTTCTCGGTCATAGAACTCCTGATTTCCATGCACTTCTATGGGCAGATATCAGCGTTAGAGAGATCGATTTCCGTGCCGGGAAGCGCAGGGCAACAACCTGTCCGAATGCGCGACATGCTAAAACTGGCAATCACCGACCCCGTACTGAAAATCTTTGCCCCTTATTTGGCGATTTCTACAGCCTGTGTTGAACTGGCGGTCATCACATTAACGCCGATTGTTCTATCATTTGCCACGGAAAGCCAACTTGGCCTGGCCTTTTCTTTGGCCAATGCCTCGGCCATCGCGGGAAGCTTGCTTTTGTCGCGTCAACGTCCTGAATGGACACGATTTTCGGCGTTGAAGGCATTTTTGATCATTGAAGGTGTTGGCAGTATTCTTATCGGAATTGAAGCCCTGACATCATCTATTGTGGTATTCACGGCAGCTTTGATGGCGGGCTTTCTAATCATGCCGACATCCCTGGTTGCCGCCCAGGTCGTCTGGCTCGGGGATGCGCCACGTGACCAGCAAGGGGTTTTATCCGGGCTGGAGCGATTTGCCAGCTGGTGTCTGGTGCCTTTTGCTATTTTGCTGGGTCCGCTTTTGGCCCCGCCGCTGGAAACAAGTGAAACCTTGCTGGATATCGAGGTGCTTCGCACAATCGCCTTTGGCGCCGCTTTTGGCTTGTTTGCCTCGACCCTTGTGACCTGGCTCTTACTCATCACCTTCGGGTCCAAGCTCCGTCTTGACTTGCGCGAAGTTCGGTAACGCCAAACCTTTTAATCAGAGGAAAACAGAATGTGTTCAATTTTTGGGGTGTTGAAATCTCCTAGGGATGCGCGACGCTCCCGAGATTTGGCCGTTGCACAATCAGCATTGCTCAAACATCGCGGGTTGGATTCCATGGGGATCGTCCAGATCGGGGAAACCGTCTTGGTCCATAATCGCATTTCCATTGTTGACGTTTTTGGCGGCGGTCAGCCGTTGGTGGGCGAAACGGATGGTGTTGCTGTCGCAGCTAATGCGGAAATTTATAACCAGGCCAGCATTCGCGGTCGCTACCCCAACTACCGGTTCAAAACCGGATCTGATTGCGAGGCAATTATTCCCATCGTTCTTGACAAAGGTGCCGACGCGATCGCTGAGCTGAGAGGGATGTTCGCCTTTGCTCTGGTCTATGACGGGGGCAAAAAGTTTTACGTGGCTCGCGACCGCATGGGTATTTTGTCGCTTTATTGGGGGACCGCGGCGGATGGCACGGTGTTTGTCGCTTCCGAGTTGAAGGCGCTGGTGGGTATTTGTGAAACCTTCGCTGTTTTTCCTCCGGGGCATGTCATGACGGAAAAGGACAGTGCCCCAAGACCGTACGTCGAGCCGCAAAAGCCCATGGGAAACCTGTTCAAATCCGATCCGGCCGAACTGCCTGCACGGTTGACTGAATCCGTTGAGGCGCATCTGATGTCTGATGTTGATCTGGGCTTCTTGCTCTCCGGAGGGTTGGATTCGTCACTGATCGCCAGCATCGCTGCGCGCCTGCTCCGGTCGCGTGGGGTAAATACACTCAAGTCCTATTCAACGGGCATGCGAGGATCACCCGATCTGGAGGCCGCTAGGCAGGTTGCCGATTTCCTGTCCTTTGACCATTACGAATATGTGTTCGACCTGGAGGAGGGCATTGACGCCGTCACTGAAACGATCCGCCATCTTGAATCCTATGATGTAACTTCGGTCAGGGCGTCAGTACCGATGTATTTGTTGGCGCGGCGTATTCGGGCAAACGGTACCAAGGTTGTTTTGACCGGTGACGGAGCTGACGAACTGCTTGGAGGGTATCTGTATTTTCACCATGCGCCCAATGGGTCCGAACTGCATCAAGAGCTGGTGCGCAAACTGACATCAATGCATCTTTACGACTGCCTGCGCGTCAACAAGACCATGTTGTCCTGGGGGGTAGAGCCGCGCGTCCCGTTTCTGGATCGCGATTTTGTCACCTATGCCATGGATCTAGACCCCGAATTCAAAATGCCGGGCAATGGCCGCATTGAAAAGCATCTGCTGCGCGAAAGTTTCGAAGGATATCTGCCAGAAGCGGTGCTTTGGCGGCAGAAGGAACAGTCTTCGGATGGTGTGGGATATGGTTGGATCGACGGCTTGAAAGCTTACACAAACCATGCTGTTTCAGATGCTGCCTTTGAAACGGCTGCCGATCGCTTTCCGTTGAACACGCCGCGAACGAAGGAAGCCTTCTACTATCGCGAGATTTTTGAGACCCTGTTTGATCATCCAAGCTCGGCGAGTTGTGCCCCAGCGGGTAAGGCCGCCGGAAATGCAACCGATACCGCAGCAAAATGGCCGGGTTTGGTGACGTCACTGGATCCGTCAGGACGGTCAGTCAGCACTGTACATAATTTCGCGCTTTAGGTGGCGGTTTAGACGATATTGGTTCAATCACCTATAGGGTGTTTTGGTGTGAAATTGTCCCGCTAAGGTAAATTTTGCTTTCGCACTAATGCGCGCACGTGTTGTGCTAATTTCGACATGGGAACATCTTTGATTCCAAAGGCGCTCAGGCTTTCAACAGTGGAAAAAAGGTAGTCGCTGTTAGAGCCCAATTGCCCGGAGGCCTTTGAAATGCGCGCGGCCTGTTCCTCTTGCGACAGGCCGCCGACAAAATCCGTGTGCCCTGTGTCCGCGACAAAAGTTACAGCTGGAACAATTCGTCCATCCGTCAGCGACACGTCGATTATTGTCTCCAAGTAAACGCCTGCTTCCCGTTCTCGCAGATAGGCCAAGGTCGGCGCTTGATCCTGGGGGGAGACGTGAAATGCAACGCCTTGACACTGTGCCCCCGGCAGTTTTGTCAATGCCAGGCCAAGGCCAGTTTGCTGGGGTGTTCCGCGTGCTGATGTGCTGAGAATACAAAAGCTGCGATGGTGGTCGTCCAAGGTCGCCACCGAGCGCTCTTGGTAGTTAAAGCCGGGGTTCCAGATCAAAGACCCATAACCAAATACCCACATAGGATCCCCTTTTGTCTCTGGGGTTTAGCCTCGAGAAATTTGGTCGCCCGAACTCCGTTTCCGCACTCCGGGCGACTATCGCGCCGCTGCCTTAACCCAATGCGTTCAGCACATCCGCCAGCAGGTCATCAGCTGCCTCGATGCCGACACTCATACGCAGCAGGCCCGGCGTAATGCCGGCTGCCAGTCGCTGTTCTTCGGTCATGCGTTGATGCGTGGTGGTCGCCGGATGGGTCGCGATGGATTTCGCATCCCCGAGATTGTTGGAGATCGAGAAAATCTCCAGCTTGTTCAGAAAAGCAAAGGCCGTTTCCTTGTCCTCAAGCCTAAGCGAAAAGATCGTGCCCCCGGCACCGTGCTGGCTCATACACAGGTCATACTGAGGATGCGACTCCAGTCCTGGATAAATCACGTCATACCCGCGTTTTTCGATTTCACGCGCAAGCTTCAGGGCATTTTCCGTCTGCCTGCTGACGCGTAACTCCAACGTTTCCAATGACTTCAACATGACCCAGGCGTTAAAGGCCGACATGCACCCGCCGGTATGGCGCATGAATGTTTTGACCGGGCCTTCGATAAGATCATGGGACCCTAAGATAACGCCGCCCATCGCGCGCCCTTGTCCGTCGATATGTTTCGTTGCTGAGTAACAAACAATGTCGACGCCTTGTTCGATGGCCTTGGAGTAGACGGGGGTCGCAAAGGCATTGTCCACCACAACATGCGCCCCAACGGATTTTGCGACGCCTACCACGGCTTCGATGTCAACAATCTCAAGGGTCGGGTTCGCGATGCTTTCGAAGAACAAAACCTTGGTATTCTCGCGAACCGCCGATTTCCATTCCTCGATATCCGAGCCGTTGACAAAGGTGACTTCGACACCGAAATCGGCCAGGATCGTATCGACCACAAAGTGGCATGACCCGAACAATGCCCGCGCGCTCACAATATGATCCCCAGCTTTGAGGAGGGACATGAGCGCGCCACTGACCGCCGCCATCCCGCTTGCCGTGGAAAAGGCTGATTCAGCGCCCTCGATGGCGGCGATGCGCTCTTCGAACATCGCAACCGTTGGCGAGCCGTAACGTGAGTAGACAAACTCGTCCTCACGCGGTTCTTTGAAGCGGCGTTCAGCATCCTCGGCCGTGTCATAGGCAAAGCACTGCGTGAGGTACAGGGCTTCGCTGAGTTCGCCAAATTGGCTGCGTTTCACACCAGATTGAACGGCTGCTGTTTGTTTGCTGTAATCTTTCATGAATTTCCCGATGATGATCCTGTGCGCCTTGCCAAAAGCAATCCTGCGTTGTGCACGGAACCATTGGCACATGGGTCGGGTTTAGGCAAGGGCGAGGCTGACCGGAGAATTATTCTGACGTGTTGGCACTGGTGGGGGATATATTCTCCTAATTTAATATTTACATCAGTCTGGCGGATTTTCCGAAGGAGATTGGGCCAGAAGGACGTCATTAATCGAGAGTAGATTTTTTACCTGTAAGATAATTGGTTGGTGTGGCTAAAATGTTGTGACGATTATGTCTAAAAGTGCCTAAAAGATAAGCGATGAAGGGATACAACCTAAACGAATATAATTTTCTTGAATTGCTGTATTCGCCATGACATTACTCGCATGAGGGGAATTTTAACCTTTAGATTCTTGTGGAGTAACAAATGAACGTACGCGCGCCAGAAGAGACATTTAGCACAGCGTTACATACTCAAAAGGACCGGCACACCTGTTCTGAACGTGCCTTTCCTGCCAGCACTGTCGAACACGACGTCCTGATCGAGGCGAGGGAGGAGTTCTTGAGCGACAAGCAAGTCAAGAGCGCGCTGTGTGGCGCGCTGTTCAGCAGCTACCTTACCTAAAAATCAATCTGTAGCCTCATACAGGAATTTCTCATGAAAACGTCTCTCTATAATAACTGCCGGCCGGCAGAAGTGTCTGGCCGTGCCCTGGCTTTCAACAGCTTCAGCGGTGCGCTGATCGAAGTCAGCGCGGAACAAGCGGATTTTTTGGCCGGTCGGCATTCCTTTGATCCTTCTCAAGTGCAGGAAAAGGACGAAAACTTGCTCAAGGATCTGTATCGCAACGGTTTTGTGGTTGATGACGAGGTGGACGAGTTCGCTTTGCTGAAAACGCGCCATGATCGCGCGAAACATAGCCGCCACCAGCTGGATATCACCATTTCTCCGACGCTGGACTGCAACTTTGGCTGTTTCTATTGCTACCAGGGACGCATGAAAGAACGCATGTCTCAGCAGGTGCAGGATGAAATTATCGACTTCATCGCGCAACATGAAGGTTTGGAAGAGCTAAAGCTTTCCTGGTTCGGGGGGGAGCCACTGCTGTGTCTCGATATCATCGAGGCGATGTCGGAACGGATTGAGGAATTGTCCAAAAAGATGGGCTTCACCTATTCGGCGCAGATGACAACCAACGGGTATGATCTGGACAAGGAACGGGTCGCAATCCTGCGCAAGTGTCACGTCGACAACCTTCAGATCACTCTGGATGGGCCGCCAGACCTACACGACAAGCGCCGCAATTTGGTCACCCGGTCCAACGGAACGTTCTGGCCAATCATCGAAGGCATCAAGCTTTTGAACAAGGCGGGGAGCACCGTCATTATCAGGTCCAATGTCGACAAGACCAATATTGATCGCGTTGAGGAGTTGATCGACATCCTCGCCGATGAAGGGCTGCACCAAAACTCGTTCTATCTTGGTCAGGTGAAACCTTATTCCGAGCAGGTCAAACGTGTTTCCAAGGTGTTTTTGTCCAAGGCTGAGATGGGCGAGCATGACGCACGGGTTCAGAAATACCTGGCGCGCAAGAATTTCAAGGCCGGTGCTGACGTTCATTTTCCAGAGCCGAAGAACACATATTGTTCAGCGAACCGCACCCATGCCTATGTCATCGATCATGATGGTGAAACCTATAAGTGTTGGGCCGAGATCGGAGACCATTCACTAAGCCTGGGCCAATTGCGTGATCTGCCGCCGCCGGAACTGGCCGAAGAAAAAATGTCTCCTTGTGCGCAACGCTGGCATGATTGGTCGCCGTTTGACGAAGAAAAAGGCTGTGCCACATGCAAGATGTTGCCGATCTGCATGGGGGGCTGCGCGTTCTCCGGTATGACGATCCTAAACAATGTGCCTGAGTGTATTAAGTTCAAGTTCAATCTCGAAGAAACGCTTGTCAAAAAAGCCGCACAGCTCCGGAGGGTGCCGGCTTGAGCGATGTAGCAACACCCGTAATCGAAGGTAGTGGCACCAAGCGGAAACCTTCGCCAGCTTTGGATCTGAATGTTCTTGCCGAATCCGGCCTGAATTTCTTGTCCATGACGTTAACCAATCCGCTGATTTTCCCACAGGATGCAGGTTACGCTGCCGCCACGCAAACGCTGAACCTGCGCTATACCGGTCAGCGCCCATCGGCGATTGCGCAATGCGTTTCAGCCGATGATGTTGCACAATGCCTCACATGGTGCGCTGATTTCGACTTTCCTTTTGCGGTGAAAACCGGTGGGCATTCCTATGCAGGTTATTCAAGAACGAATGGCTTGCTCATTGATATGTCCTTGATGAATGAATGCTCCTACGATCCAGAAACTGGCGTGATCAGCGTGTCTGGCGGCGCGATTATCCGGGATGTCCTCAGGACCTTGGAGCCGCACGGTCGTGCTGTCACCCATGGGCGATGCTCAACTGTGGGTGTCGCCAGCATGGTGATGGGCGGCGGTAGCGGTTTCAACATGCGTGCCAATGGCATGGGGTGCGACAAGGTTGTCAGCCTGGAGCTGGTCACAGCCGAGGGTGACGTGCGCGTGGTGACAGAGGACAGCGATCCGGAACTGTTCTGGGCCTGTCGCGGCGGTGGTGCGGGGCAGTTTGGTGTCACGACGAAATTGAACATCCAAACCTTTGCATTGGCAGAGGTGACGGTCTTTCGTTTCGAATGGCGCGAGGCACCTGCCAAGGCGCTGCATCAGGTCATGACACTGCTGAATGACGCACCCAACGCCTATGGCAGTCGTGTTGCCTTGGCCCGCTATTCTGCCGATCAACCGGTCGTGGCGACCTGCCTCGGTCAGTTCCACGGCGATGCTGAGACGGTCCGCGCCTTCTTCTCAGATCTGCCAGATGCTGATCTCTGCGAAATCCAGTCGCTGTCTTACACTGAGGCACAGGATTACCTGGATGAGGTGCTTGACCCGCTCTATTTTCATGAGAGCTCCTCTTATATGGCTGACACACCTAGCCTGGCGTTCCTGGAGCGTGGTCAGGCCTATCTGGAAGCATGGCCAGAAACCGGTGGCGAGGTTGATTTCCGCTTTTTCCAAATGGGTGGAGCCGTCAATGATGTGGACGCGGATGCCACCGCCTTTGCGCATCGCGATACGCGCTGGCTGTTGGTGACCGGTCTAACGTGGTTGGACAGTGATAGCCCAAGCGTGGTGGAGCAAAGCCTCGATTGGCAAAAGAGTTTTTATCAGTCGGTGAAACCAGATGGGACAGGTGGGTCTTATGGCAACCTTCTTGACCCGACTTTGGAAGATTGGGCAAACGCCTATTACTCGGAAAACTTGCAAAGACTGTCGGTAGTTAAACAGAAAATGGACCCCAAGGGCCTGTTTTCCCGCCCGCAATCAGTCCCTCTACCAAAGCAGAAGTAAGCCGTCGTAAAATCAATCTACCAAGGGCCGATCCGCTATTGCGGTGTCGGTTCTCGGTTTTTTGGGGGGCGACAATAGAAGATCGACAACAAGCTTCTCAACACCGTGACTTCCTGGGTATGACTTAGTCTTGATCCCGTGTGGTCGTCTAAACTGCCCGTCGTGTAAATCGCCAAGGCCTGCTCGCAGCGACCATTCCGCAAACTGCTCTTTCGACTTTCAAAAGACCTTGTCAAAGTTTCTGGGCACAACACTCTGTTTTCCCGTCTTTTCTGTGATACAGCCCAGCAGAACCGCGTGGGTGGTGCCAGTGCGGCAAAGGGGGGGCGGTGAATTGCGCCCGGCTTACCCGCGGCACCGAGCGCGTCCAGCAAAACTGAAAAGGAAACGGCGTGAGTGAGACGCATAGGGGTTTGATCGCGATTTATCTGACGGTCCTGTTGCTGGCCACAAACGGGTTGTTTGCAAAGGGGTTGCCGCTTGGATCTATCGACATCACGGTTGTTCGTGGGGTCATCGCGGCCATCACCATTGCCCTCTTTGCGCCATTTCTGAAACTGCGGCTGGCGGGCCTGCAACGGCGCGATTTTGTCACTTTGATCGGGTTGGGGCTGTTATTGTCGGTGCATTGGGCCTCGTTCTTTGAGGCCATGCGCGTTTCGAGCATCGCGGTTGGTATGACCATGCTCTACACCTATCCGGTGTTCACCGTGTTCTTTGAGGCAGCGACCGAGCGTAAGCGCATTGAATTGCCTGACCTGTTTCTGGCGGGGCTGATGATGGTTGGTGTCTTCATCATTTCCTCACCTGGGCAGGATGATAGCGGTTTGCTTTTGGGCATTGGCTGGGGCCTCTTTTCGGCGATCACCTTCGCCCTGCGCAACGTGCTGCAACGCAAGCTTTGTCGCCATATTCAACCCGTCGCTGCAGTGGGCTGTCAATCTTTGGCCGGGTCTTTGCTGTTGCTGCCATTCCTGAATGTCAGCGCATTGCAACAGGATATGTCGACCATGATGTATCTCTTACTGCTGGGCGTCGTCTTTACCGCGGTTCCGCATTCCTTGCTGGCCACTGCGTTGAAACATCTTTCGGCAAAAACCGTCAGCTTTATCGGCTGCTTGCAACCGATTTTGGGCGCTCTGATTGCGCTGGTTGTGCTGAGGGAGACACCAGGTCTGAACGTGATCATTGGCGGATCAATCATCGTGTCCGTCGCGATGTTGGAAACCATGAAATCGGTGTTGCGTCACCGCAAGCTTGCCCAAGGGCGGGCGTAAAGATCTGCGCGATGTAGGAACAAAACCGCAAAACCGGCCAAGACATCTGGCCGGTTTTTTTGATATTGGCGAGAAAACGGAGTTTGCGGTTTTGCAATCCTTACCGATCCCGCGCGCCGTCTTCGGTAAAGTAAAACGCTTTCGCCGGATCAAAGCCGAGCTGCAGGATCTGACCTTCGGCGACATCATGCTGACCAAAGAGACGGGCGGTGATGTTATGATCGCCAATCGTCGCAATCACATTGGTGTCGCCCCCCAGTTTTTCCACATGGGTGACAGAAGCGGCAAAAGCCCCCTGGTCAGATTGAAACAGATCCTCGGGGCGGATGCCCATGGTGCGTGTGTCGCCATCACGCACAAGGCTGGCGGGGAAAAAATTCATGGCGGGCGAGCCCAGAAAACCAGCCACAAACTTGTTCGCCGGGTTATTGTAAAGCTCCATCGGGCTGCCGACCTGTTCGACGATCCCGTCACGCAGCACGACGATTTTATCGGCCAGCGTCATCGCCTCGGTCTGGTCATGGGTCACATAGATCATCGAGGTGCCGAGCTGCGCATGCAGGCTGGCGATTTCAATCCGGGTGCTCATACGCAGGGCGGCGTCGAGGTTGGACAAGGGTTCGTCGAACAAAAAGATCTTGGGGTGGCGCACGATGGCGCGGCCAATAGCGACCCGCTGACGCTGACCGCCCGACAGTTCCGAGGGGAAGCGATCCAGGTAATCCTCAAGGCTCAACATCCGGCTGGCCTCGGCCACGCGCTGTTCGATCACCTCTTTGGGTTGCTTTTCCTGTTTCAGGGCCAGCGACATATTTTTGCGCACATTCAGATGCGGATAAAGCGCATAGCTTTGAAACACCATCGCGATGCCGCGTTTGGAGGGCGGGGTCAGATTGACCACATCCTCGCCAATGCGGATTTCGCCCGAGCTTGCATCCTCGAGCCCGGCAATCACCCGCAACAGGGTGGATTTCCCGCAACCCGACGGGCCGACAAAGACGACAAATTCGCCTTCTTCGATCTCGATATTGATGTCTTTGAGAACGTGAACTTTGCCAAAGGATTTGTTCACATCGGTCAGGGTCAGCGCCGTCATGGCGTTTCCTCCATCAGGTTAACGGGTTGTCCGGTACGGACGCTTTCATCAGCGGCCAGGCAAATGGCCAGCGATTGAACCGCGTCCTGCATATGGCGGGTGAGGTCGATATCCTCGGTGATGGCGCGCAGAACAAAAGCCTGTTCCGCGTCACAAAGCTCTTGATGGCCGGGCTCATCCGGCAGGTCGATCAGGGTGTCACAGTCAGGGCGATGTACCAGCAAGCCGCCGACCTTGGTGTGCCCGTCCACGTCTGACGACCCGGCCTTGTCCGCTTCGGTGATCGAAACTGAGCCGGCTGGCGATACCACGTCTTTTACGAAAAACGCGGTTTCAGACATCATCGGGCCCCAACCGGCCTCGTACCAGCCGACCGAGCCATCCTCGAACACGACCTGAAACTGGCCGTAATTATACATGTCCTCGGCGATCTCATCCGAAAGGCGCAGGCCCATGGCGTTGACGCTGACAGGTTTGGCATCGGTGATCTGGCACCAGACGTCCACGTAATGCACACCGCAATCAACGATCGGCGCTGTGGTCTGCATCAGCGCCTTGTGGGTTTCCCATTCAGCCCCTGTGCTTTGCTGGTTGAGGTTCATTCGAAACACGTAAGGGCCGCCAAGCGCGCGCGCCTCTTGGATCAGGCGTACCCAGCTGGGATGGTGGCGCAGGATATAGCCAACGACCAGTTTTCTACCCAGACGGGTGGCGGTGTCGACGACCCGGCGCGCATCAGAAACCGTTGTTGCCAAAGGCTTTTCGACAAAGATATGCGCCCCGGCCTCCATCGCCGCCACGGCGTAATCGGCGTGGCTGTCGGAATAGGTGGCGATAACCACAAGGTCGGGTTGGGTCGCCTGCATCGCCGCGTGAAAATCGGTGAAGCTGGGGTAGGGGGCCAGTTCGGGAATATCGACCTGACCGCTCCGGTTCACCAATCCCACAATTTCCGCATCGGGATGTGCGTGATGGGCCAGGGCGTGGCTTTTGCCCATATTGCCCAGGCCTGCAATCAGAACGCGGGTCATTTGACCGCTCCTGAGGTGATGCCGCGGATCAACTGACGTGAGAAGATCACATAAAGCACCAGCACCGGCAGGATCGCCATGGACAGTGCCGACAGCACCGCGTTCCAATCGGTGACGAACTGGCCGATAAAGACCTGGCTGCCCAGAGTCAGCGTCTTGGTTTCTTCAGCCGGGGCGAGGATCAGCGGGAACCAAAGGTCGTTCCAGATCGGGATCATGTTGAACACCGCAACCGTCGCCATAGCCGGGCGCACCAGCGGCAAGACCAACTTGAAGAAAATCGCGTATTCCGACAGCCCATCAATCCGCCCGGCGTTTTTCAGGTCGTCGGACACTTGCCGCATGAATTCAGAAAGGATGAACACCGCCAGCGGCAGCCCTTGCGCCGTATAGACCAGGATCAGTGCCCAAAGTGAATTCACCAGCCCGGTGGCCACCATCATTTCAAGGATCGCAACCGTACCGATGCGGATCGGAATCATGATGCCGAGCGCCAGATAGAGGCCCATCAACGTGTTGCCTTTGAAGCGGTATTCGCTGAGCGCAAAGGCCGCCATGGCCCCAAAGAGCAGCACAAAGAACAGCGAGGCGACGGTCACAATCAGCGAATTCTGAAAGTAGAGAAAGAAATCCCCCTGTTTCATCACCGTCTGATAGCCGATCATCGAAAAACTATCGCCATCGGGCAGGGCCAAAGGTTCGCGGAAAATCGCTTTGCGGGTTTTAAAACTGTTGATCAGGATCACAAAAACCGGGAACAGCGCGATCAGCGTGTAGAGGATCAGCGCACCATGCATGGCGGCCGTGTTCAGCGGGTTAACGCGGGCTTTGTTCATGCTCGGTCCTCCTTACAGCTGGTAGCGGCGCATCCGGGTCTGGATGCCAAAGAGATAGAGACAGACACCGATCAGGATGATCGCAAACATCGCTCCGGCAATGGCCGAGCCCATATGCGGGTCACCCAATTGCAGCTGGAACCCAAAGAATGTGCGATACATGAAGGTGCCAAGGATATCGGTGGAATAATCCGGCCCGGCCAGCGCGCCTTGGGAGGCATAGATCAGGTCGAACGCGTTGAAATTGCCGACAAAAGTCAGGATTGAGATGATGCCGATCGAGGGCAGGATCAGCGGTAGCTTGATCTTCCAGAAGGCCGACATGCCGGTGATGCCATCAATCTCGCCCGCTTCCAGAACCTCTTCGGGGATCGACAACAAGGCGGCATAGATCAGCATCATCGGGATGCCGACAAACTGCCAGACCGAGATCAGCGCCAGGGTGGTCAGAGCGTATTCTTCTTTGCCAAGCCAAGGGGCGAACAGTGATTTCAACCCGACCGCATCCAGCATCGAGGGCGCGATGCCCCAGATCGGCGACAGGATCAGTTTCCAGGCAAAGCCGACAATCACAAAGCTCAGGATCGTCGGGATGACAATCGCCGAGCGATACAGCGCCGCAAAGCGCAAGCGGGGATGGCTGAGGATGGCCGCCAGCGCGATGCCAATCGGGTTCTGAACCAGCATATGGATCAGGAAAAACCAGAAATTGTTGCCCAATGCGTTCCAGAATTGTTCGGACCAGATCGGGTCTCCGAACAGGGTCTGAAAGTTTTGCAGCCCGACATATACGCGCTCTTGGTCAATTTTGCTGAACAGGGACAGGCGCAGGGTGTTGAACAGCGGAAAGATCATCACCGCCGTATAGACAAGCACCGCAGGGGCCAGAAACACGGCAATATGCCAGCGGATTCGGGGCTTTTGCATGGGGGAACTCCGAAGGAAATCGGGGGAAATCCGGCGGTGCCACGCATGGCAACCTGCCGGAGAGGTCCCGGACGCCCATCAGACGTCCGGGGCATGTGCAACAGTTGGGGAGGTTACTGTTGCGGTGCGTACCAGCTGGCCAGGCCGTCCTGCAGTTTTTGGCCAAGCTCCGCTGGTGAGGATGTGCCCTTGATCGCCGCGACAGAGGCGCCCCAAGTATCATTCTCGAGGTTTGGCGTGCCGCGCGACAGGATCTGGTAGGTGGACCGGATGGTGCTTTCACATTCGCCACGCCAGCCGACGATTTCCTTTGCCAGCGGATCTTCCAGTTCGACCGGTGTGCTGGACAGTGGGAAGAAGCCGGGCAGGGCGTTGCCAAAGATCGTCGCAAATTCCGGGCTCGCCACCCAAGCGAGGAAGGTCTTGGCCGCGTCAGGATTTGCGGTTTTGGCGTTCATGCCAATACCAATATCGGTGTGATCCGAGATATAGCAAGTGTCACCAGCATTCTGGACCGGTGGCTTGAACGCGCCCATTTCGAAATCGGCCAAAGCGTTGAAGCCAGAGATTTCCCAGGACCCGGCAGGATAGATCGCCGCGCGGCCCAGGGTGAACAGGTTCTGGCTGTCGGGATAGGTCTGCGCCTCGTACCCGTCGCCCATATAGTCCGACCATTTGGCCAGGGTTTCATAAGGGGCAACCCATTGTGGATCGGTCAGCTTTTGCTCACCCGCGATCAGCGCCAGACGGCCCTCTTCGCCCTTCCAGTAGTTCGGGCCGATATTGTTGTAGCCCATGGTTGCCGCTTCCCATTGGTCATTGGTGCCCATGGCCATCGGGATATAAGTGCCATCCGCCTTGATCGCCTCAAGCGCGGCAAAGAATTCGGCCTCGGTGGTCGGAACCTCCAGACCCAGCTCGGCAAAGGCGTCTTTGTTATAGATAAAGCCGTGGATCACCGACGCCATCGGCACGCAGAAGCTGGCCGAGCCATCATCGGTTTGCCAGGCGGATTTCGCCACATCCGAGAAGTTGCCCATGGCCTCCATATCGTCGAGATCGGCCAGATGCCCGGCCTCGAACAAAGCGAGCGAGGCGTCAAAGGGGCGGCAAGTGATCAGGTCGCCTGCCGAGCCGGCATCAAGTTTGGAGTTCAGCACCGCGTTATATTCCGCAGGGGCGGAGGGGGTGAATTTCACCTTGATGCCAGGGTTTTGCGCCTCAAAGGCGGGAATGATCTTGTCCTGCCACAGGGTCAGATCGTCATTGCGCCAGCTTTCGATGGTCAGCGTCACGTCCTCAGCCGTGGCGGCTGTTCCGGCCAAAAGGGTGCTGGCCAAGAGCAAAGAGATGGTTTTACGTTTCATGTTTTCCTCCCAGGATTTTGGTTTCGTTAGGTTTTCAGGTGGTCCATTGCCGGGCGCAGATGGCCCTGGTGTTGGGTCAAAAGAGCCGTGGCGGCCGAAAGATCCGGCGCACCAAGGGCAAGCAGAATGGCGGGTTTGACCGCACCGCCCGCGCGATCCAGCGCGTCTTGGGCGGTGGTTTGGTCGACCTGTGCGATTGTGGACACGATACCCCGCGCCCGGATCAGCAGTTTGGCATTGTCAGCGGTCAGATTGACCATCATGCCGTCATGCACATGGCCCAGCTGCACCGCCATCAGGGTCGATAACATGTTGAGCGCAATCTTTTGCGCCGTTCCGGCCCCCATTCGCGTCGAGCCAGACAAGAGCTCGGGCGGGGTGGGCAGGCAGATCGGATGGGTGCTGAGGTTCAATAACTCGGAATTGGCATTATTCGCGATTCCGATCACCGAAGCGTTCGCTTCGCGGGCCAATCGCGCCGCTGCAAGGGTAAAGGGCGTCGTTCCGCTGGCTGAGACGGCGATGATCGTGTCAGCGGCAGTGATGCCAGCCAGATCTTGCGCAATCTGCTGCGTTTCATCCTCGGTCCCGCCGGGCATATTGGCATCTGTGGGCAGGCCGCCCGCCATATGAATGCGGATTTGCGTTGTGGGAATAGAAAAGGTGCCGCCAAGCTCCATCGCATCGGAGGCCGCCATCAGGCCAGAGGAGCCCGCCGCCACATAATGCAGCGTCGCGCCGTGCTTAATGCTATGCGCCATGGCTTGGCTTGCTCTGGCGATCTGTTCGGAGGCATCCAAGGGGGCTTGGGTGGCGTCCCGCTGACCTTGTGCCAGCAGGGTCGCAATCTCGGCGATCGGCCTGCGATCCAGTCCGTTTGCAAATTCGTGCAGTTGCTCAGTTGCATTTGCCAATGCGTGATTCCCCCTCGTTCTGCTCAATAAGATACCTATTAAATACCATTTGTCTACCACTTTGTTTGGCGCAGAGCGGCATGCCTGTGAATTAAGGGTTTGTCTGACAATTGGTCGGTAATTTGGTCTTTTAATTTCACAAAAGGTACTATAAAGGTATTGTCATGATCGATTTGGGTAACACCATGAGTATACCAGTTGTCGCTGCGGATGGCGGCGGGACGCGCTGTCGTTTGGCGGTTCGCTCTGGGGCGGGTGATGTGTCTGTCGTCGTTGGATCTGCCAATGTGACCACAGGTTTTGATGCTGCATTAAGTGAAATACGCCGCGGCCTGTCTGCTTTGGCCGCCAAATCCGGTTTTTCCGAAGCGGACCTCATCAGCTTTCCGGCTTTCTTTGGCTTGGCGGGGGTCACAGGAAAAACGATTTCCGAACGTGTGGCGGCGGCGTTGCCTTTGCAGCAAGTGCGCGTGACTGATGACCGCCCCACGGCGCTTCGTGGCGGGCTTGGGCATCGCGATGGAGTTCTGGTGCATTGTGGCACCGGCTCGTTTTTCGCAATGCAACAAGGCGGGAAAACCCGGTTTGGCGGGGGCTGGGGCCCGATTCTGGGCGATCAGGCTTCGGCCTATTGGGTTGGGCGGCGCGCCTTGTCGATCACCTTGCGGGCCGAGGACGGGCTGGTCGCGCAATCCAACCTGTCCCGGTCTCTGCTTGAAAGGCACAAGTCAGCGGCTGGGATTGTATCCTTTGCCGCAATGGCCAGGCAGGCAGAGATGGCGGCCATTGCGCCCCTTGTCACGGGGCTGGCCCAGCAGGGCGACCCCCTGGCGCAAAGCATCATGCAAGAGGCGGGCACATCCATTGCGACAACCGCCCAGGCGATGGGCTGGCAGCCGGGGCTGGCCATTTGCCTGACAGGTGGCATTGCCGCCCATTACGCCCCGTATCTGCCTGTAAATATGCAGAAAAACATCACCCAGCCTTTGGGCGAGCCGTTGCAAGGCGCGCTGTCACTGGCGCAGGACTTTAGCAAGGAGTTCTTGGATGAACGCTGTTGAGTTTTTGGATCCCGAGGAATGGTTGGGCCAAAAAGCAGGCCCGCGCTATGTGCAACTGCGTCGCCGGATCGAAGAGGCGATTGAAAACGGCATGTTGCCGCCAGACAGTTCCTTGCCCTCCGAACGCGAGATCGCCGAGATCACGGAATTGTCGCGTGTGACGGTGCGCAAGGCCATTCAGGAACTGGTCAAGCTGGGCGTGTTGGAGCAACGACAAGGGTCCGGCACCTTTGTGCGTGCGCCCGTGGCCAAGGTTGAACAATCGCTGTCGCAACTGACCTCTTTCACCGAAGATATGCGGCGTCGCGGTTTAGAAACCACATCCAAGTGGTTGGAACGCGGCGTTTTTATTCCCTCACCAGAAGAGGTGCTAACCCTGGGCCTTGCCACCGAGGATTCGGTGGCGCGCATCTATCGCCTGCGTGAGGCGGGCGGGCAGCCCATGGCGCTGGAACGCGCCTCTTTGCCGCTCGACATTTTGCCCAACCCGGTTGAGGTGACGCGCTCTCTTTACGAAGTGTTGGAGCAATCGGGCAATCGCCCGGTGCGCGCGGTTCAAAAGATCTCGGCGATCAACCTGGAACCAAGCGAGGCTGAACTGCTCGGCGTCGCTGAGGGCACCGCCGGGCTGAGCATCCAACGTATTTCCTATCTGGAAAGCGGCCGTGTGGCCGAGTTGACCAAATCCATCTATCGCGGTGACGCCTATGACTTTGTGGCCGAACTGCGTTTGTCCCCTTGATCTGACTAACATGAAAGCTGCCTGAAATGTCTCTGGAAAAGATCACGCGCATGCGGCGCGAAATCAACGAAATCCCCGATGCTGTTGAACGCCTGTTGACCCAAGGACGCAGCGGTATCCTATCCACTGCCCAAGAGATCCGCGACCGCGATCCGCGCTTTTTGCTCTCGGTGGCGCGCGGCTCTTCGGATCATGCGGCGTCTTATATGAAATATGTCAGTGAGCTGCTGCTGGGCCTGCCGATGGCCTCGGTCGGCCCGTCGATCAAATCGGTCTACGGGGTGAATGTCGCGGGCGAGGGGGCGTTGAGCATCTCTGTCTCGCAATCCGGTCAAAGCCCAGACATCGTGCGATTGACCGACGCCTTTGCCAAAACTGGCGCGTATACAGTTGCGATCACCAATGACCCAAGTTCGCCTCTGGCGCAGGCCACCACAGCTACTTTGCCAATCCATGCGGGGCCAGAACTGAGCGTGGCGGCGACCAAGACCTTTGTCACCTCTTTGGTGACTGGGCTTTGGCTGCTGGCAGATGTGAAACAGGATGCCGAGTTGATCGCCGCCATCCACGCGCTGCCCCAACAGCTGCTAAAGGCCACAGAATGCGATTGGTCCGCGGCGATCGAGGCTATTACCTCGGCGGGAGATGGGCGATCTTTGTTCACGCTGGGCCGCGGTCCAAGCTGGGCGATTTCCAACGAGGCCGCCCTGAAGTTCAAGGAAACCTGCCAGATCCATGCCGAAAGCTATTCCACGGCCGAGGTGCTGCATGGGCCTGTCTCGATTGTCGAACCCGGTTTCCCGGTGATCGCCTTTGCCGCGCGGGATGCGGCCGAAGACAACATTGTCGAGGTCGCCGATGCGTTGGCGCAAAAGGGCGCACTGTCCTTTGCCACGTCGGACAAGGTAGAAAAGGCCACGCGATTGCCGCATGTGCGCACCGATCACTGGATCACCGATCCGATCGCATCGATTGTGTCCTTCTACGCGATGGTGGAAAGAGTGGCCGCGTGCCGGGGAATCAACCCCGACACTCCGCGCCATCTGAAGAAAGTGACTGAAACGGTATGACCGACGGATCAACCCAAGAGAGCGTGACCTTTCGCAATGGCCGGATTTTTGATGGCGAAAGGTTTCATGACCACCACGCGATCAGCTTTGTCGGCGGGCGACAAACCGGTTTCGGCCACAAGGAAGCCTTTGTCGATCAGGGCAGGGTGGTTGATCTGGGGGGCGACATTCTCAGCCCGGGCTATGTGGACCTGCAGGTCAATGGCGGCGATGGCATCATGCTGGGCGATGCGCCGTCTGTCGAAACGGTGCGCCGCATTACCAAGGCGCATCGCTCGCTTGGGGTGACGCGGATCTTGCCGACATTGATCACCGACACGCCCGAAAATACACGCGCGACGATTGAGGCGGTGGCAGAGGCCTGTCGTCAAAAGGTGCTTGGTGTCGCAGGCGCACATCTTGAAGGGCCACATCTATCCGTGGCGCGCAAAGGGGCCCATGATGCGGCGCTTATTCGCGAGATGACCGATAACGACCTCACGCTGCTGCTGGACGCTGCCAAGGCGTTGCCCTGTCTGAAAGTCACCCTGGCCCCGGAAAACGTGACCGAGGCACAGGTGAGCAGGCTGAGCGAGGCTGGAATTGTCGTGTCCTTGGGCCATACTGATGCCAGCTATGAGACTTGTATGCGCTACTTCAAGGCAGGCGCGCGCTGTGTGACCCATCTGTTCAACGCCATGAGCCAATTGGGCAATCGCGAGCCCGGCCTTGTTGGCGCGGCGTTGGATTGTGGCGAGGCGGATGCAGGAATCATCGTGGACGCGGTGCATGTGCATCCCAAAACGGCACGGGCGGCCTGGGCGGCCAAGACCAAGCCGGGATCGTTCTATCTGGTCAGCGACGCGATGGCTGTGGCCGGGACGAATGTGCAAGAGTTTCAACTGAACGGACGGGTGATTTGCCGCGACAACGGCCAGCTGCGGCTGCAAGACGGAACCCTTGCCGGGGCCGATCTTGACCTCACAACCGCGATCCGGGTCGCCGTTGAGCAAGTCGGCCTGTCGCTGGAAGAAGCGTTGCAGGCTGCAACGGTTGTGCCTGCGCAAGTGATCAACACGCCACTGGCCAATCCTGTTCAGCCAGGCTGCGAGATGTCCGAGTTGATCCGCATTTCACGCGATCTCACGTCGGTCGACGTCCTCGGCTAACTCAGTCTCGATGTAAGGCACGAAAAACCGCACCGGCAGGCTGCAGGTGCGCTTTTCCATTCGTTTAGCGACCCTAGATAAACACGAAGTCACCGCTGTCCAATTCGGATGATGTCACCCCTTGCAACAGGATGGACCCTGCGGCCCCAAAGTCGAGCAAGACCCCAGAGGCTGTATCGCTCATGGCGGCCATGACATCGCCGTAACTGTTTGCGAGACGCACAAGATTCAAAGTATCGACCCCGGCTTCGAAATCTCGCACGATGTCATGGCCGGTTTCGAATTCCGCGCTGTCGGTGAACTGGAACTCATCAGCCCCGGCACCACCGGTCATAATATCGTCGCCGGCCCCGGAATGTAGTGTGTCGTTGCCATTGCCCGCGCGGATATCATCATTGCCGGAGTGTCCATAGATCAAGTCATCACCGTTGCCGGAAATGAGCAGGTCATTGCCGTGATTGCCTTGCAATGTGTCATGGCCACCCGCGCCGACCAGGGTGTCATCACCGTGTCCACCGATCAAACTGTCATTTTCTCCGCCGCCATTGAGGTAATCGTCGCCTCGTTCCCCGCGCAATGTATCATCGCCGCGTTCGCCAAAAATCGTGTCGTTGGTGACTTGGCTGGGATCGGCGGTCGCATAAATATTGTCATTTCCAGACCCACCATGCACGACGGCTTGGCCGAAAAAGGTGATGTGATCTGCGCCCCCGCCGCCGGAGATTTCGGCAAATCCACCATAGTGAATGATACGGTCGTCACCCGCCCCCCCAGACAGGGTGTCATTGCCCCCGGCATCGATGATCGTGTCATTGCCAAAATCGCCCAGGATGGAATCATCCCCCGTGCCGGAGTTGATGGAGTCATCGCCGCGCCCACCATCCACGGTGTTGTTGCCCTCACCAGCGTCGATGATGTCATTTCCGCCATAGGCTTCAAAGCATTCATCCGCATCGCTCCCGACCAAGGTGTCGTCGCCAATGGTGCCTTCGATGCAAACAGGATCGGTGAGATGGGTGGTCAGATCCGTGTCGACTCCGTTCAACCTCAGAGTTTCAATTGCAACGGAACCATCCGGGAGAAACTGATCGCGGATCACAAAGGCCGAGTAAAGGACTGGCAGCCCTGTGACTGGGCTCAGTGAACTGACCGTTATAAATAGGTCGTCGCCGACCCTTTCACATTCGGCATAGAGATCGCGGTTTACCACACGCACCTGGACGACGTCGGCGATGCCGCCCGTATCGAACACTTCGACCGTTTCTGCGTCTAGTCGGTTTAGGACCAGATCATAAGTATCAGAGCCGCCGCCGCCATAAGCCTGGAAGCCATGGCCACTTAGTTGGATATGATCATTGCCATTTCCGGCGTAGACAATGGTCAACTCGTCCTCGGAATCAGGGCCGCCATGGCTGGCATAAATGCTGTCATTTCCGGCACCGCCATAGATTGTGTCATAGCCGGTGCTTGCCCAAATCTCATCATCGCCATTGCCACCAGACAGCAATTCGTTGTCATAGCGACCATAGATCGTGTCGTTGCCATCATCGCCAAAGATCTGGTTTTCACCATCTCCGCCATGAATGACATCATCGCCATCGCCGCCCCGAATTGTGTCGTCGCCCGCTCCTCCGACGATGGTGTCGTGGCCGGTGCCACCGTCCAAACTGTCAGATCCGCTATAGGAATAGATGTAGTCGTTGCCACCCTCGCCATAGATCGTATCGGAGTAGATAGTGTTGTGTGTTCCACCTGGCGGGAGCGAAATGAAGTCATCCCCATCCCCTGCAAAAACAAGGTCACTGCCCCATTGATTGGTATCAATGTCGTCTGCGTTCGGTGTGCCAAAAATTTCCCGAATATTGCCGGTGATGACAGTCATATCGCAATCTCCCAAAACAAAAGATCAGGATGACAAAATGTCATCCTGTTTTGAGAGCTTCGCTCACACGCTATGCGTTTTCAAGGATTCTGCGTGCAACCTTGGGTTTGGGTGGTGTCGTCTAGAATTCATCCGCCAAACGGCTGGCCAGAAAAGCCTCTAACACCTGTGTTTCCCGTTCGGATAGACGGAACTCCAAACCGGCCTTTTGCGGCGTGATCCAGCGTAGATCGGCCATGCAGTCGCCCAGACCCGGAACGGAAAATGTGACGGGTTTGTCATCTGACAACCCAATCCTCTCCATATCAAACTCCACCAAAGCCCCGCTCGCAGAGACGTTTTGCACGGTACATGACAATTCCTGCTGTCCCTGACAGATCGTCGCTTTGGCAAAGGTGGGGTGCCTGTCATGGGCGCGATGTTCGGCAAGGGGTGTTTCGGAATGGGGTTGGGCAGAATGGGAGGGCATGGGCAACCTGATCGTAAGTAACATAAGTCCCTTTGGGCTAGCCGCAAAACCTTACTCGGACCTGAAGACGCGCTGATTTTTCTGCGCTTGCAAAGGTGGAGCAGGGCGAAGTTTCGATGAATTTGAACACTTCAGACCGGTAAAACCACCCGGCTGGTCGCACCAAATCAGCGTGGATCCGCGAAAATCAACAGATTTTTCTGCTTCTTTTTAAGTGGCACGGGCTTCAACACAGAAATGCGCTTGCGCGGGCGTGTCCCCATGCTTAGAAGAGCGCAGATTTATACATGTGCTGTGGCGCACTGCGCCCCGGCCAAGCCGAAAAGAGGACGAACATGCAGGTCACCGAGACCCTGAACGAAGGCTTGAAGCGCGGTTACGACATCGTCATCACTGCCGCCGAGCTGGACGAGAAAGTCAACGCCAAGCTGGTCGAAGCACAGCCCGAAATCGAAATGAAGGGTTTCCGCAAAGGCAAAGTGCCGATGCCGCTGCTGAAAAAGCAATTCGGTCAGCGCCTGATGGGCGAAGCCATGCAGGAAACCATCGACGGTGCGATGAACAAGCATTTCGAGGATAGCGGTGACCGTCCGGCTCTGCAGCCTGAAATCAAGATGACCAACGAAGACTGGAAAGAAGGCGACGACATCAACGTTGCCATGTCCTACGAGGCGCTGCCTGAGGTTCCAGAAGTCGACATGTCCGCGATCGCCGTTGAAAAACTGGTTGTCAAAGCTGACGACGCATCGGTTGACGAGGCGCTGGCCTCTCTGGCGGAAACCGCGCAGGATTTCGACGCCAAGGACGGTGAAGCCGAGGACAAAGATCAGGTTGTTATCGACTTCCTGGGCAAGGTTGACGGCGAAGCCTTTGATGGCGGCGCGGCTGAAGATTACCCGCTGGTTCTGGGCTCCGGTTCCTTTATCCCCGGTTTCGAAGAGCAGCTGATTGGCACCAAAGCCGGTGACGAGAAAAACGTCGAAGTCAAATTCCCCGAGGAATATGGCGCTGAGAACCTGGCCGGCAAAGACGCCGTGTTCGAAGTGAAAGTCAAAGAGGTCAAAGGCCCGAAAGCGGCTGAGATCAATGACGAACTGGCAACCAAATTCGGTGCCGAAGATCTCGACGCGCTCAAAGGTCAAATCCGTGAGCGTCTCGAAGCGGAATACGCTGGCGCATCCCGCCAGGTGATGAAGCGCGCCATGCTGGACAAGCTGGACGAGCTGGTTTCCTTTGACCTGCCGCCATCGCTGGTCACCGCCGAGGCCGACCAGATTGCCCACCAGCTGTGGCACGAGGAAAACCCTGAGGTCGAAGGCCACGATCACGACAAGATCGAGCCAACCGAAGAGCACACCAAGCTGGCTGAGCGCCGCGTGCGTCTGGGTCTTCTGCTGGCAGAGCTGGGTCAGAAAGCCGAGGTTGAGGTCACCGAGGCCGAGATGACCCAGGCGATCATGAACCAGGCACGTCAGTACCCGGGTCAGGAACGTGCCTTCTTTGATTTCGTGCGTGAAAACGCCCAGATGCAGCAGCAGCTGCGCGCGCCGATCTTTGAAGACAAAGTGATCGATCACATCGCCGAAAGCGCTGAAGTGACCGAAAAAGAAGTCTCCAAAGACGATCTGCAAAAAGCAGTCGAGGCGCTGGACGACGAATAAGTCGCCGCACCTTTGTCAAATGCGAAGGCCGCCCGGTTTGGGCGGCCTTTTCTTTTGAGATTGGATCTTCTTCGCTGTGACTTCAGGAGGCTGCGCGTTCAGAATCAGACGCGTCAGCCTCATCTTCCCAGGTGCCACCGCTGGGGGGCGCAGTCCGGAAGGATGTGATCTGCGCGCTCAAACCATGGCTTTCGGCCTCGAGCGATTTGCTGACATCCGTTGTTTCCAGCACCATCGAAGCGTTGCTTTGCGTCACGCGATCCAGTTCAATCACGGCGGTGTTGATTTCCTTGAGCGTGGCTGTCTGTTGCGTCAGGCTGCCGGAAATCTCTTTGATATTGTTCGAGATCGTTCCGACGCCCTCGAAGATCTTGTTCAATTCTACGCTGGCCTTACCGACCAGCTCAGCACCATCGCTGACATGTTCGCTACTTTGGGTGATCAGGTTTTTGATATCCCGGGCGGAATCCGCCGATCGCTGCGCCAGCGCGCGCACCTCGGTGGCAACGACAGCGAACCCTCGGCCAGCCTCGCCAGCGCGCGCGGCCTCGACCCCGGCGTTGAGCGACAAGAGATTGGTCTGGAAGGCCAGATCATCAATCACGGTAATGATTTGCGAGATTTCACCGGCGGATTTTTCAATACGCCCCATCGCCTCGGTCACATCCTCAACAACTTTGCCGCCATCCATAGCGGCCTCGCGCGTGTCTGATGCGATCACATCGGCATTCTGCGCATTGTCCGCGGCGACACTGGCATTGGTTGTCAATTCTTCTATGGCTGCGGCGGTTTCCTCCAATGTAGAGGCCTGCGCCTCGGTCCGTGAGGACAATTGTTCGGACGATTGCCGCATCATCGAGGAACTGTTGGAAATGGAATCATTGGCGGTTTGCACCTGTTGCACCAGGTATCTCAGCTGATCACAGGCCTCATTATAGGCCGAGATCAGGTTTTGAATGTCGGGCACATCGCAATCCGGAAGGCGATGGGTCAGATCCCCGGTTTTCAACTTGTGCAAGGCTTCAGCCACCCGATTCAGGTTGCTGCGCCTTTCGGTGACATCGCTGGCGATTTTGATCACATTGGCAATGTTACCTGATTCATCGCGGACGGGGGCATAGGTCGCTTGAATCCAGATCGTCGAGCCATCCTTGCGCCGTCTGGGAAACTGATCGGAAAAGCTTTTCCCGTCCCGCAGATCTTGCCAAAACTGCGCGTATTCCGCGCTCTCGCGGTATTCCTTGTGAACGAACATCGCGTGTTTTTCGCCGACAATCTCAGACAGGTCATAGCCAAGAGCCGCCTGAAAATTCTTGTTGGCGTTTTTTATCGTGCCGTCAGGCTCGAAATAAATGACCGCCTGTGTTTGTTCGATCATATCAAGCAAGGCATTTTGCTCTCTAGAGAGTGATGTGGGCGGGGTTTGACCCCGATCGAAGAACAACATCCGGCGTCCTCATTTCGGTGCAAGTTCGTTGCAAAATGAAATATGAATGTGAGGATTTCTATAACGCCGCTCAAAAATATGTCGCTGAGGATAAAAACGCGCGCAGGCGGTTGGGTAAGGTCCCGAAATTTAGCGGTTTTTTTTAGTCACAGTTTTAGACAAAGAGTTCGATGAGAACGCTGATTGTACCGGTTGCAAACTTGAGCGGAGACGCGTGATCTACCTTGGAAATTGATGTGACCAGCCGGGTCACCATGTGTCAGACCGCTGTGCAATTTGGGCCCATATCATTGCGATAGGAACAAATCGGCAGAATGCCTTGTGGATGATTTACTCCGTCGAAAGAAATCCTGTGCTAGCGGGTAAAGAACCGCCTTTACCGACAGCAAAACCAGGACTCTCAAATGCCACGTAAATACCCGAGTTACCCGTATATTGAGCCTATGGTTTGCGGTAAGTCGGACGATGAAATTGAGGCAATCGTTCGCAAGCTTCTGGCGCAGAACCCGGACTTGTCTGTTCAGGATGGCGGGCCGATGGATGCTTTGTGCCGCGCGTTAGAGGTCGACGTCGAGTATTCTGACGTCCCAAATGAAATTCTGTTGGACGTGCCATTGGATCGCAATGCCGTGATTTTCCTGCCGAAAAACTCGAAAACGCGCCATGACCGTCTGGCAACGGCGACAGGGCTTGGGCATTGGTTGTTGCACGTGCCGCCAACCCGCAAAGCGCGACCGGATGTTGGTATCCAGGCGCTATATGAGCCAACTGAAACCAAAGCTTTTGAAGAAGCCCGCCGCTTTGCTTTCGCGCTATTGATGCCAATCGAGGCCTTCAAAAGCCTTTGGTATGAGGGGGGCGGACAGTTGACGGCTGAGACTTTGAATGTGCCGACACAATCGGTCTATGACCGGGCCAAAATTCTGGATCTTGCAAGTTGATCAAGTGATTGAAGCGGGGCAGGGAATTCCCTCTGCGTCACCCGCAACCAAATGATTGGGGCACTAGCCCATAAAAAAAACCGCGCGAGGCATGCCCCGCGCGGTTCTTTTTCGAAAGGTCGAAAGATTACTCTTCGGACGCTTCTTCTGCTGCTGGGGCAGGGGCGTCGTCGCCATCTTCGTCAGCTGCTGCGCCGATATCGTCGAACAGCTGGGAGACTTCGAATTCTGCCTGAGCTTCTTCTTCTGCCGCCAGTTCCTGAATGGATTTACCGGAGGCTTGCAGCTCTGCTTCTTCTTCGGAGCGTGCCACGTTCAGTTTCACCTGAACGGTCACTTCCGGGTGCAGAACGACGTCGACGCTGTGCAGACCCAGTTCCTTGATCGGGTTGATGATGACAACCTGCTTACGATCAACAGTGAAACCAGCTTCGGTTGCAACGTCTGCGGCGTCACGGGTGGTGACAGAACCGTAGAGGTTGCCGCCGTCAGAGGCCTGGCGAATCACGATGAACTGCTCACCGTCGAGACGCTCACCCAGAGCTTCGGCTTCTTTCTTGGTTTCCACGTTGCGCGCTTCGAGCTGAGCTTTCTGCGCTTCGAACTGTGCGATGTTCTCTTTGGAAGCGGTCAGCGCCTTGCCCTGCAGCAGCAGGAAGTTGCGGGCATAGCCCGGCTTGACGTCAACCACATCGCCCATTTGGCCCAGCTTGGCCACACGTTCCAGAAGGATAACTTGCATATCAGGCGCTCCTTACTTCACGGCGTAGGGCAGCAGAGCGAGGAAGCGGGCGCGTTTGATGGCACGGGCCAGTTCACGCTGCTTTTTCGCAGAAACTGCGGTGATACGGGAGGGAACGATTTTGCCGCGCTCAGAGATGTAGCGCTGCAGCAGACGGGTGTCTTTGTAATCGATCTTAGGTGCGTTTTCGCCCGAGAAAGGGCAAACTTTGCGACGGCGGAAAAATGGTTTTGCAGCCATGGTTTAGCTCCTTTTCTGAGGGTTAGTCGCGCGGACGGCGCTCGCGGCGATCGCCACGTTCTTCGCGCTTTTGCATCTGAATGGAAGGACCTTCGGCGTGCTGATCAACTTTGATGGTCAGAACGCGCATCACGTCGTCATGCAGACCCATCAGGCGTTCCATTTCCTTCACGGCCGGGGCCGGGGAATCGGTACGCAGGAAGGCATAGTGACCTTTGCGGTTCTTGTTGATTTTGTAGGCCATGGTCTTCACGCCCCAGTACTCGGACTCAACGACTTTGCCGCCATTGTCTGCGAGGACTGTGCTGAAGTGCTCTACCAGGCTTTCGGCCTGCGCGTTGGAAAGATCCTGACGCGAAATGAATACATGCTCGTACAGGGGCATGTGCTCTCCGTTTATATCAAGGCGCATTTCAAAGGGCTGGGCTATGATCCTTTCGCCCCAACCCACGAGAGACTGCGCGGTTCAACATATCTTGCGAAAGGATGCGCCCTTGTACACGGTTTTGCTGCGCGTGCAAGGGGGATCGACCGGCGCGGCCAAGGTTCGGCAGGGCCGCATTTAACTTGCCCCAAAATCCCCGCTGATCCGCCCAATTTGAGACGTTTTTTAACGGAAAATTGGTCTTCATAGACAGAGGATCACACCATGGACATCACTACATCAGACCTCACCGCCAAACAAGCCAAGCCAGTCGCCCCGGGGCGGTTCTTCCAACGGCTGTTTTTGTCCTTCATCGGTGCGGCCTTGATCATGGCGGGTTTCGGTGTTTGGCTGGCATCCAGTGTTGCGCATGATCCGCAAATGCTGTTGATCAAGCTGGGCATTTCCCTGTTCATGCTGATTTCCGGCCTGTGCTGCCTGTTGGTTTCTAAGGCCTGACATAATTCATCACGCGTGCGTGATTGTTCGTGTTTCCACAGAATCTGTTGGAATTCGTGCAATTGTGCACGCTTGAAACGCGGTTAACTACTCATGTCACACCCTCTGTACATGAAGGAAACCGCAATGAAATCTCTGTTCCTGGCCTCCGCTCTGGCCTCCGCTCCGCTGATGGCAGCCGCCGCAGATAGCTATGTTCTGGACCCAAGCCACAGCCAGATCGTTTTCAACTATAACCACCTTGGCTACTCGACCACTTATGGCATGTTTTCCGGCTTCGAAGGTCAGATCTCCTGGGATCGTGACGATGTTGCGAAATCCTCGGTGACCGTGTCTTTCCCGGTGCGCAGCATGCTGACCGGTTGGGAAGAGCGTTTCCAACATTTCATGGCCCCGGATTTCTTTGACGCAGCCGATGACGAAATGGTCAGCTTTGCCTCGACCGGGATCGAAGTGACCGGTGACACCACCGCCAAGATCACCGGTGATCTGACCCTGAACGGCGTGACAAAATCGGTTGTTCTGGACGCCAAGCTGAACCAGGAAGGCGACCACCCGATGGCGCAGAAACCTTGGGCCGGGTTTGACGCCACCACCACTCTTGTCCGCTCTGAGTTCAATCTGGGTGCCTTTGCCCCCTATGTCAGCGACGAAGTTCAGCTGATGATCTCGATCGAAGCGATGAAGGCTGAGTAAGCCTTTACGCAAAGACTGATCCAGTTAGCGCTGGATCGGCTGTGAGACATGAAAAGGCCTCTGTCCGTTGGGACAGAGGCCTTTTTCTTGGGTGGGTTAAGTGTGTGTTGGGACGACAGGGCGCGTCGATCAACGAGTCGCTGTCAATGCCACATTCACGTCGACTGTGTTTGCCAATTGGCCCTCGTCCTGCATGTTTGCCCCGATACCGAAATCCTGCCGGTTCAAGGCAAAGCTTGCGGTCATCGTGGCGCTGTCCCCGTCCAATTTCAGGTCAAACGGGAAGCTGAGCGGTAGGGAGGCACCGCGCAAGTTCAGCGTGCCATCCGCGCGATGGGCACCTTCTGTGCGTAGGATATCTGCGGTAAAGGTCGCTGTTGGGAATTGGGCATTGTCGAAATAATCCGCGCCAAGCGCCTGAGATGTGACCGACCCAATCGAGACCGAGCCGATGGAAACCGTCACTTCGACAGTGCCGATTTTACCGTCGGGCAGGGTTTCGTCATAGGTGATTGCGGCGGTCCAGGTTTCAAACGCGCCGGTGACGGGCTTGCCGAACTGCTGGATGGTCAGGCCAAGCTCACCCGTTTGCACCTGCCAATCCGTGTCGACTTGCTCCAATTCAGCCGATTGCGCCGGGCCGTGATCAAAGACCCCCAGATTGACCGCTACACCAAAGGCCGCGACCCAGGCCACCAGCGCCAGAACAATGGGGAGATTGGCGTGTTTTGTGACTTCGGTTTCAGGGATGTCAGCTTGCCCCGGCAACATACGCGCCAAAGTCTGGTCGCGATCCACAAAGGCATGTTTCAAAGCCCCGGCAATATGCAGAAACAGAGAGATGACCAGAACACGCTCCAGCACGATATGCGCACCCGCCATGGTTTCGGCCAGCGCCGGGCTTTGCGGCACGAAGGGCAGGGATTGGCCCAGCGGCCAAAGGATAGGCGCAAACCCCGTGGTCGCCGCATGTTCGATCCAGCCCGAGATCGGCACCAGGATCAAAGAGCCATAAAGCAGAATATGTACGGTTTCCGCCGCGAGGGTCTCAAGCTTGCGCTCAGGGTGCAGTGGTGCGGGCTTGGGCTGGGTCAACATCCAGGCAATGCGGATGACGGCCAGAACCAAAACCGCAATGCCCAGCGTCTTATGCGCCGAGAAAAGCTGCACCTTCCAGGCAAGCTCGGCCTCATTGCCGCTGGGGGCATTGTTGGCGGTGATGCCAAGGGGAATCATGATGAAAATGCCAAGCGCGGTCAGCCAGTGAAACAGTTTGGCAAGGCTTCCATAGCGGGCAGAGCTGTTTGAGAGGGACATAGCGGGTCTCCGTTTCGTATGAATCCCCTGATACTGGTTGCGCATTTCAGAACAACCGGCGTCTCTGCACAGCAATGGTGCGTTGGCGTTGCACGGCGCGGCGCAGCCATGTAAGGCAGGGAGCTAACAAAACGTGACGTGAGGAGACCGGGCATGAGCCGCGCATTCATTTTCCCAGGACAAGGGGCGCAAACCATCGGGATGGGCCGCGATCTGGCCGAAGCTTACCCGGAGGCCCGCGCTGTCTTTGACGAGGTGGACGCGGCTTTGGGTGAAAAGCTCTCTGATCTGATCTGGGAAGGTGACATTGCCGATCTGACCCTGACCGCCAATGCGCAACCGGCGCTGATGGCGACCTCCTTGGCAGCGATGCGCGCGCTTGAGGCTGAGGGCGTGGCGATTTCGGCGGCGTCTTATGTGGCGGGGCATTCGCTGGGTGAATATTCGGCGCTGACGGCGGCAGGCGCGCTGAGCGTTGGAGACGCGGCCAAACTGCTGCGTGCTCGTGGTGAAGCCATGCAGGCCGCTGTGCCGGTGGGCGAGGGGGCCATGGCGGCCATTCTGGGCTTGGATCTGGCCGCCGTGCGCGATGTGGCCGAAAAGGCCGCGCAGGGCGAAGTCTGTGCCGCTGCGAATGACAACGACCCGGGCCAGGTGGTGATCTCTGGTGCCAAGGCCGCTGTCGAGCGCGCGGTTGACATCGCCAAAGAGGCGGGCGCGCGGCGTGCCTTGCTCTTGCCGGTCAGCGCACCTTTCCATTGCGCGCTGATGGAGCCTGCAGCCGAGAAGATGGCCCAGGCCCTGTCTGAAACCGACATCAATACACCTGCCGTGCCGCTGGTCGCCAATGTGGTGGCCGAGGCCGTGGATGACCCGGCTGTCATTCGTTCGCTGCTGGTTGATCAGATCTGTGGCTCGGTGCGCTGGCGTGAATCCGTGGAATGGATGGTGGCCAAGGATCTGACCGAGTTCTGGGAAATCGGAGCGGGCAAAGCGCTGAGCGGCATGGTCAAGCGCATCCATCGCGGCGCGGTGCTGGGCAATGTCGGCACAGCTGCGGATGCCAAGGCGGCGGCTGAGAAACTCAACGGCTGAGCTTGACGCCCAAAACTTTTCGAAAAGTTTTGCAAAAGTTTCGAGAAAACTTTTAGGTGCCCCGCTGAGAGGGCAGAGAGAGGACGAGAGATGTTTGATCTGACTGGAAAAACCGCGCTGATTACAGGTGCCTCTGGTGGCATCGGGGGCGAGATCGCCAAAGCCCTGCATGGGGCCGGGGCCACGGTTGGCCTGTCTGGCACCCGTGTGGAGCCTTTGGAGGCTTTGGCGGCAGAGCTGGGCGAGCGCGCGCATGTGCTGCCTTGCAACCTGTCTGATGCGGAGGCGGTCACCGCACTTCCCAAACAGGCAGCTGAGGCGATGGGCAGCGTGGATATCCTGATCAACAATGCCGGCATCACCCGGGACAACCTGTTCATGCGCATGTCCGAAGAGGAATGGGCCAGCGTGGTCGAGGTCAACATGACCGCCACCTTCCGTCTGTGCAAAGGCGTGCTGCGCGGCATGATGAAGGCGCGCTGGGGCCGCATCGTCAATATCTCGTCTGTGGTTGGCGCAACCGGTAATCCAGGGCAGGGCAACTATGCCGCCGCCAAGGCAGGGGTGATCGGCATGTCGAAATCGCTTGCCTATGAGGTGGCGACACGCGGCATTACCGTCAACGCCGTTGCACCGGGCTTTATCGAGACCGCGATGACCGAGAAACTGACCGATGATCAGAAATCCGGCATCCTGACACAGGTTCCCGCAGGCCGTATGGGCACGCCCGGGGAAATCGCAGCGGCTGTGCTGTATCTGGCCAGCCCGGAGGCGTCTTATGTCACCGGCACCACCTTGCATGTGAATGGCGGCATGGCCATGTTGTAAACGCGTTTGGGGCGCGAGGGCCTGCTTGCCATTGGAAGCGGGGCTTTGCGCTTTAATGCGGTGGAAAGCATTTGCCATCCCCGCAGCCTGTGCTATAGGCGCGCAGTAATTGGGTTTGGGCGGATTCCTTTCGGCCAGCCAATCCCGGTGCTCCGGGGGAACGAGCCGCCCGAAAGGGCAAACCAAGCCACCCAAGTTGGGGCATATAGATGCCTCCCCTTTGGGGAGAGGGCAAAACGGGTCATCAGGGCCTGCAAAAGTGAGGAAAGAACATGAGCGACATCGCAGATCGCGTGAAGAAGATTGTGGTTGAGCACCTGAGCGTAGACGAAGAGAAGGTTACAGAAGCCGCATCCTTCATCGACGACCTGGGCGCAGACAGCCTCGACACTGTTGAGCTGGTAATGGCCTTTGAAGAAGAGTTCGGCATCGAGATCCCTGATGACGCAGCCGAAACCATCCAGACCTTTGGCGATGCGGTCAAGTTCATCACAGAAGCGTCCTAAGCTTCTTTGAGAATTGATTATTGAGGCGGCGTCCATTCGGGCGCCGTTTTCTTTTGTTTGGGGTGTCGCGGGACCGGGTGACGCTGGAGCCCAAAGGGCTCGCCGCCCCACCCGCCGTCCCGCAGGGAACTGATTGATGAGCTTGGTTTTTACAAGGCAGCGCGACAAGATCTGTCGCGAAGACATTGTTTAGGTTTTGCTTGGGGCCGATCTTGAGGTGATCTTTGCCAGCGCGGCCGAAAGCGAGGATTTGCTCTACGACTATTGATCCGAAGATATGGTTTGGGAAAAGAGAAAGCCGGACCAATTGGCCCGGCTTGCATGTCTTAGGTTTTGTTTCGCGGCAAAGGATTACCCGTCGAAATCAACCTCTTCGACCAGTTTCAGCGCTTCGGCGCGGTGGCCGGCGAGGTTCATGATGTTGACTTCATCGGCGGTGAAATCACCCCAGCTTTTGACCAGTTCAACCGCTTCGGTGCCTGGTGCGATCGGGTATTCGAAATTGGCCTCGGCATAGATTTCCTGCGCTTTGGGCGAGGTCAGGAACTCCATCAGTTTCAAGGCGTTTTCCTTGTTGGGCGCGGATTTGGTCATCGCGACACCGGAAATGTTCACATGGGTGCCCGCGTTTTCAAAGGTCGGGAAGATCACGTTAACGGAGTTGGCCCATTCTTTTTGCTCTTCATCCGACAGCATTTTGCCCATGTAATAGGTGTTGCCGATGGAGATGTCGCATTCGCCGGACCAGATCGCCTTGACCTGAGCGCGGTCATTGCCTTGTGGTTTGCGGGCCAGGTTGGATTTCACACCTTCGAGCCAGGTCTTGGTGTATTCCGCGCCGTGATGTTCCAGAATGGCCGAGGTCAGAGCGACGTTATAGGCATGGGTGCCGGAACGGGTGCAGATGCGGCCCTGCCATTTCGGGTCAGCCAGATCTTCGTAGGTGGTGACGTCACCCTCAGCGACCCGATCCTTGGAGGCGTATACGATACGCGCCCGTGTGGTCAGACCCCACCATTGGTTCTCTGGGTCGCGATAGGCGGCGGGTACGTTGGCCTTGAGCGTTTCGGATTCAACCGCTTGGGTCAGACCGGCATTCACAACCGCGGCGAGGCGCGAAATGTCGACGGTCAGAACAACGTCAGCGGGGGAGCGTTTGCCCTCGGCCTCAAGACGTTCGATCATGCCCTTTTGCAGATAGGCCACGTTGACCTTGATCCCGGTCTCAGCGGTGAACGCGTCGGTCAGCGGCGCGATCAGCTCGGGCTGGCGATAGGAATAGATATTGACCTCATCAGCGATGGCCGGGGCGGCAACGGCCAGAGTGGTCAGGGCGGTGGTTAGGCGAAGGAACATATGTCTCTCCAAAAAGCGCGGTTATCCATTGCGCGCTTAGTAACCTGACTAAAATACTTGGGTCAATACCTGATAATGATTATCAGGTACTTTTCTTGCGGCGTTTCTCTTGATGCTTGGCCGCGTCCCAGAGCGCATCCATCTCTTGCAAATCGCTTTCGGTTGGTGTCTTGCCCCGCTCTTTCAGCGCGGCCTCGATATATTCAAAGCGGCGGGTGAATTTGGCGTTGGCGGCACGCAACGCGGCCTCAGGATCGATTTTCCAATGGCGGGCAAGATTGGCCATAACAAAGAGCAGATCACCAAATTCTTCGACCTTGTCCTCTGGGGTGGTGGCCTGTTTGACCTCGTCAACTTCCTCCACCAGCTTGTCGATCACCTCATCGGTGCTGGGCCAGTCAAAGCCGACCCGCGCGGCGCGGTTTTGCAGTTTGACCGCGCGCAGCAGGGCAGGCAGGCCCAAGGCGACGCCGTCCAGAACACCGTCTTGTTTCTTGGAGGCACGCTCGGCGGCTTTAATCTTTTCCCAGTCCCGCGTTTGCTGATCAGCGGACTTATCCGCGCTTTCGTCACCAAAGACATGGGGATGGCGGGCGACCATCTTGTCCGACATGGTGTCGGCCACATCGTTGAACTCAAAATACCCGGCCTCACTGGCCATTTGTGCATGAAAAACGGACTGAAAGAGCAGATCGCCCAATTCGCCCTTAAGCTCATCCCAGGCCTCGCGTTCAATCGCATCGGCAACCTCATAGGCCTCTTCGATGGTATAGGGGGCGATGGTGGCGAAATTCTGTTCGATATCCCAGGGACAACCGGTTTCAGGGTCGCGCAGCCGGCGCATGATTTCGACAAGACGCGGCATGCCGCCTTTGGGATCGTGAACCAGCTGGTCAGAGGCGGTTTTGCTCTGTTCGCTCATTGCAAACCTCGTTTGAATTCGTCACCAAAGGGATGAGGTATCGAGACAGAGGAGTCCAGCCATGGCTGTCATAAACCGGATCGCAGGATTTGCTGAGGAAATGGCTGGATGGCGCCAGCATCTGCATCAATATCCTGAACTTGCGCTGGACTGTTTTGAAACAGCGAAATTCGTGGTGGCGCGGCTGCGGGAATTTGGGGTCGACGAGATCCATGAAGGGATTGCGAAAACCGGTGTTGCGGCAGTGATCGAAGGGCGCGGCGAGGGGCCGGTGACCGGGTTGCGGGCTGACATGGATGCCTTGCCCATGGTTGAGGAGACCGGGCTGCCCTATGCCTCAAAGATTGAGGGGCGCATGCATGCCTGCGGCCATGATGGGCATACGGCCATGCTGCTTGGGGCGGCGAAATACCTGGCGGAGACGCGCAATTTCAGCGGCAAGGTGGTGTTGCTGTTTCAGCCCGCCGAAGAGGTCATTGGCGGCGGGCGCATCATGGTTGAAGAGGGGGTTATGGAACGCTTTGGCATCGAAGAAGTCTATGCGCTGCATACCAACCCCTCAGACGAGCTGGGGGTGTTCGAGACAACGCGCGGGCCGATCATGGCGGCGGTGGATGATTTCACCATTCGCGTGCGTGGCACGGGTGGCCATGCGGCCTATCCTCACGAGTGCCGCGATCCCTTTCCCTGTGCTTTGGCGATTGCGCAGGCCTTTCCGACGATTGTGTCACGTGATGTGCGGCCGATGGACAGTCTTGTTGTCTCTTTGACGCAGTTTCACGGCGGGTCGGCGATGAATGTCATTCCCGGTGAGGTGATGATCACCGGAACCGTGCGCAGCCTGACCGCAGAGGTGCGCGAACATGCCGAGCAACGAGTGCGGGAGATTGTTGCCGGGCAGGGGGCGGCCTTCGGGATGGAGGTGATGCTGGATTATGACAAAAGCTATCCGCCGACGGTCAACCATGTGGCGCAGGCCGAGTTTGCGGCTGGTATCGCAGAGGAGATCACCGGGCAGGTCATTATGGATCGCGATCCGCAAATGGGGGCCGAAGATTTCTCTTACATGTTGGAAAAGCGCCCCGGTGCCTATTTGAATCTGGGGCAGGGGATCGGTGCGGCCGTGCATCATCCCGCGTTTGATTTCAACGATGAGGCGGCTCCGATTGGGGCGTCTTTCTTTGCCCGTTTGATTGAAACGCGCCATTCCGTCTGAGTCCTCCAAATTCCGTTGACGGGTTTTCTGCGCAGGTTTGCAAGGTTGCGCTTGCGTCTCGTTTGGGTCTGGCGCAAAATTTGATCAAATTTTGAAATGTGGATGGACGGCCCTTTGCGGCGTCGCCCACCCGCCCACCCCGACACCGCAAAGGGCCTGAGAGATGAGTTTGGAAGACGCCAAAACCGAAGTGGATCACGCTTTCACCAGAGCGGATTTCAAAGGGCCGTCCTTTGAAAATGTGTTTGCCGGGGCCCCATCCTTTTTGCGCCGCCGCTACAGCAAGGATTTGGCTGGTGTTGATATGGCCGTCACCGGCTTGCCCTTTGACCAGGCGGTCACCAATCGGCCCGGTACCCGGCTTGGGCCGCGGGCAATCCGTGAAGCTTCGCTTTTGCAGCCCTGCGATGCGCCTTATGGCTGGGGTTTTGATGTGTTGAGCGAATTTGCCATCGCGGATTACGGCGATATGGCCTTTGACTATGCACGCCCCGATCTGGTGCCTGGCTTGATCCAGAGCCATGTTGCCGGGATTTTGGGGCAGGGGGCGGCCTGCATTGCGCTTGGCGGCGATCATTCGGTGACGCTGGGCTGTCTGCGTGCCCATGCGGAAAAACACGGTCCCCTGAGCGTGATCCAGTTTGACGCCCATACGGACACCTGGGCGGATGATGATCTGAGCCGGGTCGATCACGGCACCTTTATGTATAAGGCCGCCATAGAAGGGACGGTCATTGCCGAGCGCTCGGTCCAGATTGGCATTCGGACGGATAATCCTGACACGATCGGGTTCAATATTCTCGATGCGCGCGATGTACACCGCCTTGGGCCAGAGGTGATTGCGCAGAAGGTCAAAAAAATCGTTGGTGATCATCCTTGTTACCTGACCTTTGATATTGATGCGCTTGACCCGGCCTTTGCCCCAGGCACAGGCACACCGGTTTGGGGTGGGCTTACCAGCCATCAGGCGGCGGTTGCTATGCGTGACCTTGCCGGGATCAATCTGGTTGGCGGCGATGTGGTCGAAGTCTCGCCGCCCTTTGATACCACCGGGGCTACGGCCATTGCGGCGGCGCATGTGGCGACAGAGTTGCTGAGCCTATGGGCCTGGACGCGACGCTGAACTTGCCTGGTTTGGGCGACAGCAAAGAAACCGGTGGATAACCGCCTTTGTGATCACGTGAGGCTTTTAGAATCGCGCGTCCGGGTGCAACCATGCACCCAACCAAAACAATAAGAGCAGAGGGCCATCGTGCGCATGGTTTTTTTCGCGATTCTCATCGTCGTATTGGGCGGGCTGGGCTGGATTCGCTTTGCCCCTTCTGATGCCGCCTATTGGCATGTCGATCCAAAAGTCACCACCGATCAGGACCTGAAAGACGGGGTACGCAGGCGTTTGGCTGGGGATGAGGCTGTTTTCACCAAATTGAATGACGTGATCATGAACACCCCACGCACCACGGTCTTGGCGGGCAGTGCCGCCGACGGGCATGTGACCTATGTCACGCGCAGCCTGTGGTTTGGCTTTCCCGACTACACCACCGTGCAACGCGATGGCGACGTTCTGGAAATCTGGGCGCGCTTGCGATTTGGCAGTTCGGATCTTGGCGTGAACAAGGCGCGGGTCGATGGATGGCTCAACGCATTGGCGCAGATGGGCACCTGACCCCTTGACCCGGGCGGTGCAATGGGCAATTCAACCTGAATGATCCCAAGAGACCGTTTACAACAGATTAAAGAACGCCTGGAATATGTCGAGGCGCGTATGTCGACCGGCGAAGGTGATATTGCGCAGCTGGGCCGTGAATATTCTGACCTGAAACCGGTCGTGGATCAGATCCGCGATTGGGAACAGCTGGTCGAGGATATAGCCGAGGCCGAGGCCATGCTGGGTGACCCGGAAATGCGCGAATTGGCCGAAGAAGAGCTGCCCGAAATGCGGGCGCGCTTGCCCGAGTTGGAACATGCGGTTCAGCTGAGCCTCCTGCCCAAAGATGCCGCTGACGGGCGTCCGGCCATGCTGGAAATTCGCCCCGGTACGGGCGGGGATGAGGCGGCGCTGTTTGCTGGAGATCTGGCGCGCATGTATCAACGCTATTGCGAGGCGCGAGGCTGGCGCTGGGAAGTCATCGAAGAGGCGATGTCGGAACTTGGCGGTGTGCGTGAACTGGTGGTGCGCATCGAAGGGGACAGTGTTTTTGCCCGAATGAAATTCGAATCTGGTGTGCACCGTGTGCAACGCGTGCCCGAGACAGAATCCGGCGGGCGCATTCACACCTCGGCGGCGACGGTGGCGGTTCTGCCTGAGGCCGAAGAGGTGGATATCAACATTGACCCCAATGAGATCCGCATCGACACCATGCGTGCCTCTGGGGCTGGTGGTCAGCACGTGAATACTACGGATTCCGCTGTGCGCATCACCCATATTCCGTCGGGAATTGTGGTCACGAGCTCGGAAAAATCCCAACACCGCAACCGCGAGATTGCCATGGAGGTCCTGCGCGCGCGTCTGTTTGATCTGGAGCGGCAGAAGGTTGCGGATGAACGCTCGGCTGATCGGAAATCTCAAGTCGGGTCTGGGGATCGCTCGGAACGGATCCGGACTTATAACTTCCCGCAAGGGCGGATGACCGATCACCGCATTGGCCTGACGCTCTATAAGCTTGATCAGATCATGGGCGGTGATCTGGATGAGATCGTCGATGCGCTGACCGCGGAACATCAAGCCACGCTGCTGGCGGAGATGGATACATGAGTCGCGGGAGAAATTCCGTGCACGGAATTTGCAAATTCCATCGATGGAATTTGGGAGCATCCGGACGGTCTGTTGTGGTGCAAAGGGGCCGTTATGCGCGCTTCTGAACTGCTGGTTCAGGCCGCGCGACGTTTGAATGGAGCGGGCATTCCAGACGCCAATCGCGATGCACGCAAGCTGTTGGCCTTTGCCTTGCAAATCGATCCGTCGCGTTTGACGTTGGTTCTGCCCGATGATGTATCCGACGACCAAGCTGAAGCCTTTCACGGCCTGATCGAGAGGCGCGCCGCGCGTGAGCCGGTCAGCCATTTGACCGGAACGCGTTTGTTTTATGGGCGCAATTTTCGTGTGTCGCCCAAAGCGCTCGACCCGCGCCCAGAGACGGAAAGCTTGATCGAGGCCGCTTTAGTACAGCCGTTTTCACAGGTTTTGGACCTTGGTACGGGAACTGGGTGTATTTTGCTCACGCTTCTGGCTGAGCGGACAGAGGCCAGTGGCGTGGGCGTCGATCTCAGCGACGAGGCGCTGGAGGTCGCAAAAGCCAATCGCGATGCGTTGCAACTGGCGCAGCGTGCAGAATTGCACCAAGGCAGCTGGTTTGACGCTGTGCCAGCCAACTGCCCCCCCTTTGATCTTATCGTTTCCAACCCACCCTATATCGCACTGTCGGAAATGGCGGATCTGGAACCGGAGGTGCGTGAGTATGAGCCAAGGCTAGCTCTGACCGATGAGGGGGACGGGCTGCAAGCTTATCGCGATATTCTCGCAAACGTTCAGGCGTTTCTGGCCCCCGGCGGGCGCGTCATGGTTGAAATAGGTCCGACCCAGGCCAGTGACGTCACAAAGCTGATGCAACAGGCGGGGTTAGCCGGTGTTGAAACGATTCCTGATATGGATGGGCGCGACCGCGTCGTTCTGGGGCGAAAATCCACCGAATAGGCCGCATTGCATGAAAAAACGCCGGAAACTGTCAGGTTTCCCTCTTGTTTTGGGGCACATCCTGTGGTTATTCATATGGCGTCGGGACGACGGATGGCGTGCAGCATGTCCGGCCCGACGGTAAGCCAAACATAACGGTGATCGGTTATTCTGGGGCGCAGGATGCGCCTGTCTCGGTCCCTCAACAGTCGAAAATCAGGCTGAGTATCAAAACATTATGCGATCTTCCAAATCTCGTTCGCGGAACAAGAACAACCGCAACCGCAACAACAATCTTGGCAATGTGGTCAACCGGGTCTTTGACAGCTCTGGCCCCGAGGGCAAGGTGCGCGGCACCCCCCAGCAGATCATCGACAAATATAACCAGTTGGCCCGCGACGCCACGCTGAGCAATGACCGGGTTGCGGCAGAGAATTTCCAACAACACGCAGAACATTACATGCGTCTGCTGAGCGAAGCGCAGAAAGAACAAGAAGCGCGCCGCGAACAGCAGGAAAAAGAAAACCGCGAACGTCAGGCGCAGCGCGACCGTGACCGCGCCCAGCGTGAGGCGCAGCAGGCGGAACGTCAGCAAGCGCAGCAGCAGCCGCAACATCAGCCTCAGCCAGGCTCGCAAGTGGACCCATCCGAGGCGGATCAGCCAGATGTGCTTGAGGTGGTGACACCAACCGGGGACGAATCTGATTTGGTTGTCGACACACCCGAAGCCAAGGCCGAGGCGCAGCCCGTGGCTGAGCCCGCCGAAGAGCCAGCCGCGGCTGAGGAAAAGCCCAAGGCAGAAAAGCCCAAGAAACCGCGCGCGCCGCGCAAACCCCGCGCCCCGCGCAAGCCCAAGGCCGAAGCGGCCCCAAAAGAAGAAGCACCAGCTGAGGCTGAACCGGCTGAGGCCAAGCCAGCCGCAAATGAAGGCGAAGCCCCCGCTGCGGAGTAATCTGTACTCTTTGTGAATGAGAAAGCCCGTACCAGAGATGGTGCGGGCTTTTGTTTTGGCCCTGTGTGGGCCAGACCCTTACGACTGGATTGCAACAATAACACCGCCCAAAGAGGTTTTGGGCGGTGTGCTATCATGAGGGTTATCGCTTTAGGCGAATTCTACACCGTCATTGATCATCGGCAGGTTGGCCACGATCACGCCGGTATTGGCAATCGCGTTTGCCAAGGCCGGAGCAGAGGGGGGCGTGCCCGGTTCGCCAATGCCGCTTGGGGCTTCGGCAGAGGGGATGATATGGGTTTCAATCGCCCCGATATCGCCAATGCGCAGCGGTTCGTAATCCGGGAAGTTGGATTGATCCACAACGCCACCGGTCAGCGTGATTTCATCACGCATCACATGGCCGATCCCATAGCCAACTCCGCCCTCGATCTGCGCTTTGACCACATCTGGGTTCACCGCGATGCCGCAATCCACGGCGCAGGTGACCTTTTCAATCTGGACGCCGTCATCGGGGTTGCCCGAGATCTCAACCACTTCGGCAACAAAACTGCCAAAGGATTTGTGCACCGCAATGCCCTGACTGCGACCGGCGGGGGCGTTGCCCCAATTGCCTTTCTCTGCGGCCAGTTTCAAAACCGCTGCCTTGCGTTTGGCATCGGCACTGTCGCCCAGATGGGCGAGGCGGAATTCGACCGGGTCTCGACCTGCGGCCTTGGCCACGAGATCCATCATGGCCTCCATCGCATAGCCTGTGTGGGTGTGACCAACCGAACGCCACCACAGCGTCGAGGTGGCCTTTTGGGTGTCGGTCAGACCCACGCGGAAACCGGGCAGAGTATAAGGCGTGTCAGACACCCCTTCGACCGAAGAATGGTCGATGCCGTCATGGACCATCATGGATTCAAAGGCGGTGCCTTTCATGATGGATTGCCCGGCGATGCGGTGCTCCCATGCCAGGATCTCGCCCTCGGCGGAGAGGCCAACCTTGACCTTGTGACCAAAGGCCGGGCGGTACATGCCACCGCGCACATCGTCCTCGCGGCTCCAGACCAGTTTCACCGGGCGGGTCCGGTCAGTGATGGCAAAGGCCAATGCCGCCTCAACCTGATAATCGGCATTGGGAGTGGCGCGGCGACCGAATGAGCCGCCCGCCAACATGGTGTTGATACGCACCTTGTCCATGGGCAGTTGCAGGATCTGCGCCAGGGCCATATGTGGCCCGGTTGGCATTTGCGCCCCGTCATGCAGGGTCACGCCGCCATCTTCATTGGCTTCAATGGTGCAGGTCAGCGGCTCCATCGGCGCATGGGCGAGCAGGGGGAAATAGAACGTCTTTTCAACAACCTGGGCGGCCTGATCCATGGGGCCTGCCTCGGTCTTGGTCACGTTGTATTCTGCGTCACCTTCCAGAGCGGCAAGGATCTCGTCCTTGATTTGCGTACTGTCGCGGGTTTCGGCGGCAGAGAGATCCCATTCGACGCTGAGGGCATCCCGGGACTGCATGGCGGCCCAGGTGTTTTCAGCATAAACCGCCACGGCGGCATTATTGGGCAGGGTTGCAGCGCGGATGAACCCTTTGATTGATTTGGCCTCGCTGTCGTCAAAGCTGGCGACCAGACCGCCGGATTGTTCGGGACGTGCCAACATGACGACCATCTGGTTGGGCAGATGCACATCCATTGCATACATGGCCGTACCATTGCCCTTGATTTCGCTATCCAGACGACGCACCTGCGGATTGCCGATCAGACGCCATTGCTCAGGAGTCTTGAGCACCGGTTCCGCCGGGGCCTCAAGCTGCGCTGCCGCTGCGACAAAGTCGCCCAGAGGCGCGGATTGCCCGCCGCCAGTGACCATGCCGTCAACAATGTCCAAGCTTCCTGCCTCAACGCCCCAGGCTTGGGCCGCGGCCTCAAGGATCACGGTACGAGCCGCCGCTCCGGCCTGGCGGTATTGCATGAAGGAGTTCGCCATGGCGGTCGACCCGCCGGTGCCCTGGAACCCGCCAAAGAACAGGTTGGCATATAGCTCGGCATTGGAAGGGGCGAACTCGTAATCGATCTGATCCATGGTCACGCCGATTTCTTCGGCAATCAGGGTGCTCAGACCGGTTGCAGGGCCCTGGCCCTTTTCGAAATGCTTAATGATGGCAACGACGCGGCCCTGATCGTTGATCTTCACAAACGGGTTCAACTGGGCGGTCTCAGACCCGGCAGCCAAAGCGCCATCGGGGCGCAGCCCCACCATCAGAACGGCACCAGCAGCGGCGGCGGATTTCAGGAAACCACGGCGAGATGTTTTGAGTGTCATGATCAAGCCTCCAGGATTTCGGATGCGCGCTGAATACCGGCGCGGATGCGTTGATAGGTGGCACAGCGGCAGGCATTGCCATTCATATAATCGTTGATCTCTTCAACCGATGGCTTTGGGTTTTCCTGCAAAAGACCAACGGCGGACATGATCTGACCGGACTGGCAATAGCCACATTGTACGACGTCCAGCTCTTTCCAGGCTTGCTGAATCGCGGCCCCTTCGGGTGTATCGCCAATGGTTTCGATGGTGGTGATTTCGGCCCCTTCGACATCTTCGATAAAGGTCTGGCAAGAGCGAGCCGGTTCGCCGTCAACATGGACGGTGCACGCGCCACAAGACGCAACACCGCAGCCAAATTTGGTGCCGGTCAGTTTCAGTTCGTCCCGGATAACCCACAAAAGCGGGGTCCCTGGCTCGGCGTCGACGGAATGCTCGACGCCATTTAGCTTGAGATTAATTGTCATGAGTGATGCCCTGTTAGATTAGCGCGCGTTTGGCGGTGTAAACCATGTAGTTTACACTAAGCGGTAATCAAGCGGGGTGTAAACCCTTGCGTTTACCCCAGCATGACCCATATTAAGGTGTTTGACAAAATCCAAGAGCAGAACCCGGACCCGTGTCGGAAAAGAGAGAAGACATATACAGGGCGGCTGTTGCCGAATTTCAGGAGCGCGGATTTCATGCCACCAGCATGGATGGGATTTCTGCGCGCGCCGGTGCATCCAAAAGAACGGTCTATAAGCACTTTGAAAGCAAAGAGAATTTGTTTCGTGAATTGATGCGCCGTCACTGGGCGCGTTTCGTCGAAGTCTATGACGTGCGCTATGATCCCAGCCGCGATATTCGCGATCAATTGCGGGAATTTGGCCGCGAAGAAGGGCGGCTTTTGACCTCACCCGAAGTGATGGCGACGACTCGGCTGGTGATGAGCGAAGTGTTGCGCAGCCCGGAACTGGTCGAGCAGAACGAAGAAAAAACCAACTACCGCGCGGGGATCGAAGCCATGCTGCGCGCGGCCAGTGCGGATGGAAAGTTGCAGGTTGTCGATGCCGAACAGGCAGCGGAAGAGTTCATTTCACTGATCAAGGGCAAAGCGTTTTGGCCTGTTGTTTTCGGCGCGCCTGTTTTGTCTCAGGACGACATGAGCGCGCTGATTGAAAGCAGTGTCGAGATGATCATGGCGCGCTATGGGGTTTGACCCAGGGTCTAGGCCCTAGTCTTCAAACTGCCGCGCTAGGGCGCAGAAGGCTTCCAATGGCACCTGTTCAGCGCGTTCGGTTGGTTTGATCCCGGCAGCGATCAGACGGTCTTCGACATCGGTGCCCAGCGGTTTCAACGCGGAACGCAGCATCTTGCGTCGTTGGTTGAATGCGGTGGCGACGACCTTTTCCAACAGATCTGCACGGGCCGGAAAGCGCGGTTCGAGCAGGGCGGTCAGATGCACAACGGCGGAGTGGATTTTAGGGGGCGGCGAAAACGCCTCGGGCGGTAGTGTGAGCGCGATGCGCGGGTTGGCGCGCCATTGCGACAGGATGGCAAGGCGACCATAGGCTTTGGAGCCGGGCTGCGCTGTGATGCGCTCGGCCACTTCTTTTTGGAACATCAGCGTGAGCGACGACCAGAAAGGCGGCCAGTCCTTTGGGGTCAACCAGCGCACCAGCAATTCGGTGCCGACATTATAGGGCAGGTTGGCGCAGATCGCGATTGGCGGTGTCAGATGGGCCAAAGGGTCAATCTGAAGAGCGTCGCCTTCGACAAAGGAAAACCGGTCAGGATAGAGGTCCTGGATTTGCTGGAGGGCCGGAAGGCAGCGGCTGTCTTTTTCGATGGCGAGCACTTTGCGCGCCCCTTCGGCCAGCAAGCCACGGGTAAGACCACCGGGGCCCGGGCCGACTTCGATCACATCGGTGTTGGAAAGATCACCGGCGATGCGGGCAATGCGTGAGGTCAGGTTCAGGTCGAGCAGAAAATTCTGCCCCAGCGCCTTTTTCGCCTTGAGCTGATGGGTTGCGATGACGTCGCGCAGAGGCGGCAGTGAATCGATTTGGCTCATGTCAGTCCCTTGCGGCGGTCGGTCCAAATTTCGTTGACGAAATTTGCAAATTCCAAGGATGGAATTTGGTCACGCTTCGTTCGACCCGTTTTGCGCCAGATGATGGGCCAGTTTCAAGGCCTCAACCGTTGAGGTTGGATTGGCCAGCCCTTTGCCTGCGATGTCAAAGGCGGTGCCATGGTCAGGCGAGGTGCGGATAAAGGGCAGGCCAAGCGTCACGTTTACACCGCGGTCAAAATCCAGCGTCTTGATCGGGATCAGCGCCTGATCGTGATACATGCAGATCGCCACATCGTAATTGGCACGGGCGCGGGCGTGGAACATCGTATCAGCGGGCAGGGGACCGGAGAGGTGCAGCCCCTCGGCCCGCAACCTGTCCACGACCGGAGAGATCAGGGTGGCGTCCTCGTGCCCCATACGGCCACCTTCGCCCGCATGCGGGTTCAGACCGGCCACGGCGATGCGCGGTGTGGCAATGCCGAATTGCTCTTTCAGAGCGGTGGCCGTGATACGAATGCGCTTTTCCAGCAACGCCTCGGTTAGTGCTTCGGGCACTTCGGAAATGGCAATGTGGATTGTGGCAGGCACAACGCGCAATTGCTCAGAGGCCAGCATCATCACAACCTCATCCGCCCCAGCCAGATGCGCCAGAAACTCGGTATGACCGGGAAAGCGGAAATTGGCCCCTTCGGCCAAAGCCTGTTTGTGGATGGGCAGGGTGCAGAGCGCTGAGGCCAAGCCGTGCATCACCAGATCGACACCGCTTTCGATCGACGCGATCACCCCTTGGGCATGGCGCGGCTGCGCCTGCCCAGCCACACGCGGGCCGTTGAAGGGCATGGGCAGGATTGGCAGGCCGGTTGCGCAGGCCTGGAGCGCGTCGCGGGGATCATCCAGGACGGCATGGGGCACGAAGCCCGGCAAATGCGCCGGGTCACCGATCCAGAAAAATGGCACATCCTGCCCTACAGCCTGCCAGGCGGCTTCGATCAGTTCCGGTCCAATGCCTGCCGGTTCGCCGCAGCTGACGGCGACCGGCAAAACAGGTGTTTTCTGGATCATTTCTCGATGATGCGTGCATCAGCGCGCAATTGCGCGAGGTAACCATCCGCCAGATTGGCCACGCGTTTGTTGCGCAAGCCAAGTGTGACCTGATCGCGATCCGCATCCTCGGAAATTGTGTTGGTGCGTCCGCAGAGCATCAGGAAAACCAAAGTCTGACCATCGGCGCGTGTCAAAGCGGTAGACACCTCGCCGGGATCGAGTTTGGACAATTCATATGCCACATCAGTGGGAATTTCCGATGGGGGCAGGGTGTCGCGTTGCAGAACCTCTTCTGGCTGGCCTTTGGCAATGCCGTAGAGATCATCGCAGCGATCCACCTTGCTTTTCAGCACACGCGCCTTGGCCAATGTGTCATCCGAGCGACCGCCGGGCATGTAATAGGCCGCATATTCGACCGAGGCGATTTCTGGCGCGGAATAGGACCCTTCTTCGATATCACGCAGTTGGAACAAGGCAATCGCGCCCTGCAATGGGATTGGGTCGGTGACTTCACCCGGTTTCAGCCCCAGAAGCAAAGGGCGCAGGGGCGCGGGGAGTTCAGACAGGTCGCGCCAGGGCATCCGACCGCCATTGCCACGGGTCGAAGTCGCCGAAAAACGCCGCGCTTGCGCCGAAAAGGCTGACGGCGAAGTCAGTTCCGAAATACGACGTGCACGTTCCTGAATCTGCGCCTCTTGCCGGGGGGGCACAGGCATGATGATTTCGGAAATCAACACTCGCACATTGTTCGATCCGCCTGAGGACAAGGCGCGATCCACTTCGGCCTCGGACACGGTGGAACGACCGGCAAAACGCTGTTGCACCAGCATCCGCCAGGACAACCCGGCCAAAACAAAATCACGGAATGTCTGCTCTTCGACACCGGCGGACCCGAGGGCTTGAATAAACTCTTCGCGGCTGAGATTGGCGCGCCCGGCGAATTCTTCCATACCGTCGAGTATTTCCTCACGGGTTGGACGGATCCCGGCGTCGCTGGCTGCTTGCAGGCGCAGGCGGTCGTCAATCAATTGTTCACGCGCCAGTTTCTGCGGGTCACCGGGCGCGCGCAGCAGCTTCAGCATCGTGGCGCGCTGCTGGAGTTCGTAGCCGGTCACCACTTGCTCATTCACGATAATCGCGGGGGAAAACAATCCTTGTGCAGGCAAAGTGGCCGGTGTCAGGGACATGGCCGCTGCAAAGGCAATAGGGGCAAAAGAGCTGAGAAAACGGGTCAATGGGCGCATGTGCGTCGATACTCCTTGGCGCTGCCGCCGGTGCTGAACCCTTTCAGCGCGACAGTCAGGTCGAAATCGGTTGACGGTTCCAGGTTGGTTGCCGAAGCATATTTCCGCGTGGCCTTGAAATCCACCTGAACACATTCATTCCGGTATTGCAGCCCAAGCCCGAGACGGTCAAGCCGTTGATCGGCAAGATCATACCGAGCCTCATAGGAACTGCTCCAGTGTTGGGTCATGCGAATGGTGCTGTCAAAGGTCCATTCGGACTGGGCGCGGTCGCGTTCTTCGGCGGAATCCGCGACCAGCAACAGGTAGGAGGCGGTCAGGTCGAGGCGGTCATTGCTCCAGGCGGCGCTGGCTTCGGCCTTGTTGGTGCGCCCGGTATCGTCCAGCAATCCTCGCGCGCTGAGCGTCAGCCCGGAGGGATGGGTAAATTGCCCAGAAACCAACCAATCGGAATCCTTGCCCTGCAAGCCAGAGGAGCGGCTGAAATCAGGGTCTTGGTCCTGTCGCCAAACCCGGCCCAAGGTCAACGCCGCGTCCCATCCCTGGGGCGAAATGTGTCGCCAACGCAGACCAGCAGCCAGTTGATGGCCGTGTTCACGCCGATCTGCCGCCGGAAAGCGCGACAGGGAGAGCAAATTACCCTCGTCAAATTCGACACGAGTGCTTTCGTCATTCGGGTTTTTCGGGCGATCACCGCCAACCCAGCCATATTGCACAATGGGTTCCAGCAAGGTGCGGCCGCCATTGCCGGATCGGCTTTGGAAGGGCCACCGCAGATCAACCGCGACACCGGGGGTCAGACGAGTGACGTTGTCGTCGGACGTATTGTCCTGGCGGGTGACATAGTGGTCCAGCCAGAGATGCGTTGAAACGCCTGCCTGAAGCCCAAAGCCTGAGGTCCAACGGTCACGCCAACTGATCTCGCCATTGAAACGCGCGACATCGCGGCCATCGACGACCAGATCGAGATCGGCGCTGTCAATCGGGATGGAGGAATAGCGGTAATGGCCATGCACCTCAGCGCCGACGCGAAGCTCGCCGCCCAACATGCTGGGAAAGAAACGCTTTTCCCGACCAAAGCTAAGCGCAATCGCCGGTTGGGTGTCGTTATCCTCCAGCGCACGGAGCGTTTCGAAATGCGTGAGCTCGGCCCAGCTATATTCCAACGGTTTCACGCGTTCGACGCCAATTCGGCTTTGGAGCCTGTCCTGATCGGAGATGTTATAATCATTCAGGTAAGATGCATCGAGAACGGCATTGGCGCTAAAGGAGAGTTTATAATCTTTGGGCAGGTTGAATTGCCCATCGGCAAACACATAGCCGCGCAAAACATTGGAAATCAGCGTGTCATAAGACGCGGCACCGGCAATATTGATGTCGCCATTGGCAAAGGCCTGGCGATAGCGAAATTCCAAAGTCCGGGTTTTGGGCGACAGGTAGGGCGTCAGCGTCAGGTCTTTGTGATCGCCAAATGGAATGAAATAGGGGACGCGGATACCAGCGCCAAGCAATGTGGAACTGCGCAAAGAGGGGACAAGAAAGCCGCGCGCGCGTTTCAGGGTTGGATCAGGCAAGCGCAGGTGTGGCAGATACATGATCGGCACATCCAGCACACGCAATTGCGCCTCGTCAAAATAGAGCTGACGTTCTTGTTGATCATGGACAACCTGCTTGGCGCGAATTTGCCAAAGCGGTACGGCCTGATCCCCGCAGACCTGGCATGAGGTCACGGCGACCTTGCTCAGCTGGGTATAGCGACCGTTGGCGCGCCGCGCTTCGACGGCAGCCAGTTGCAACTGCTGGTCCAGCACCATGCGCGCGCCTTTCAGCAGTCCGTTTTTGAACTCCTGATCCAGAGTGGCGTAATCCGCAACAAGGATCGTGCCCTGGGGATCGACGATGCGAATGGGGCCGATGATTTCTAAGGTATCCGTGGCGCGATCATAGATGATCTGCGTTGCCGTCAGATGGGTGCCGTCATGCAGAGCTTCGACATTGCCCGTGGCGACAAGCCTGTCCTGGCTTTCCACAAACACACTATCGGCCACCAAAAGCGCAGGCGCGGCGGTGCTTGCCTCTTGCGCGTTAGGCAGCGAAGGCAAGGCCAACAGGGCACAAAGGGCGAGGGTGGAAAGGCGCATCATCCGTCCTCCATATGCAGGACCAGCCCGAGCGCAAGCAATATCGACGCGATAGGGGGAACCCAAGCCGCCAGAATTGGCGATAACTGACCACTTTCACCCATGATCTGAGCGAAATTTCGAACATAATACAGGCCAAAGCCCAAAAGAACCGCTGACAAAACCGCCAGGCCGGTGCGCCCCAATCGGGCTGGGCGCATGGTAAAGGCGGCTCCGACAAGCACCATAGCCACAAGAAACAGCGGGCGAGCCAGCTCCATATTGAACCAGACCACATGGCGGCGCGCCGAGAAACCTGCCTGATCCAGATCCGAGATAAAGCTGGGCAAATCCCAAATGGCAACCGAAGAGGGTTTGCCAAATCGGTCGCGAATGCTGTCGCGGGTCAGGGTGGATGTCAGCTCAAGAGTCTCATGCTGGCGCGCTCCGGCCTCTGGGTTCAGCCCGGCGGATAGCGGCCAGGCCTTGGCACCGCGCAAATGCCAGGCCCCTTCGCGCAGGCTGGCGGATTTGGCGCTGATCCGCTGCATTGGCCCACCTTCCGGCGCATAGGCCACGATGGAAACGTCATAAAGCTCGGTTGCTTCGGGATTGGCACGGGCGGCGCGGATGACCGCTTGGCCCTGTGGTCCGCCTTGGCGCAGCCACAGTCCCTCGGGGCCGATGGAAATCGCCGAGGTGCCACCATTTTCAAAGGACTCGGCCATATCGACATAGCGCTTGCCCGTGGCAGCCACGATTGGGTTCATCACGGCGACGATCAGCGCACCGATCAACAGCGCCACGATCAATGGCGCTACCAACAGCGACAACCCTGACCGCCCCACAGCCCGCGTTACCACCAGCTCTGAGGATCGGGACATGCTGACAAACATCGCAATGGTGGACAGGATCACCACCAGCGGCATGATTTGATACATGCCGTCAGGCAGTTTCAGCCCGACCATTTGCACGACCTGGGCAAAGTTGGCCCCCTTGTCGAGAAAGCGAAGCTGCTCGATCAGATCCAGCAGCGCCTGAAACAGCGCCAGAACGGCCAGAACCGACAGGAAGATCACCAAAAACCGCCGCGCATAGTAGAGGTGAAGCGTCATGCCGGCACCTCCTGTCCTTTGGGGCGACGGGGACGAAACGGCCTTGCCGCGCGCCACAGCATGAACAGAACCATGGCAAGGCCGACCAGGCTGGGCAGGTAGACCAGCGGCCACAGCGCAGTGTCATTGCGGGCGGGTTCGGTGATCCCGCTTTCGACCAGTTTGACGACCACAAGCAAGAGGATGGCCATGATGATCTGACGGGTCACCCCAAAGCGCGAAAACCCGCCAACAATCAGGGCAGAAAACCCGATCAATGAGGCCACAAGGGCCAACAAAGGTTGCTGAAAGCGCGAATGGCCTTTTTCGAGGACTTCGGCGCGTGGTTTTCCAGTTTCCTGCGCGACCGCTTCGCTGTCAAAAAGCAGCTCTTGAGTTGGAACAAAATTCAATTTGCGTCTTTTGGCTGACGCGCCGCTGATCAAACCGGAGATATCATAGGTCAGGTCGCTGAAATTGGTGGTGGACAGACGTTGTTCTACCAGATCCATTGTTTGCGCCATACCCGACAGCATCACCAGTTTGGGACCTGCATCATCACGCACCAAATAGGCCGTGTCGGCGGTGTAAATGGTTTCGCTGCCCGCCTGACGGCGGTCTGACAAAAACACATCGCGCAGCTCTCCATCAGGAGAAATGTCGCGAATATAGAAGGTTACGCCCTTGGAGGGGTGCAGAAAGCTGCCCTCGCGCAGCAGGCGCGCGGTGACCGAGCTTGAGATCTCTTGCTGGCGCAATTGCAGCTGTTCTAGGGAACGCGGCACCAGGAAATTTGTCAGCACACCCATCATCAGACAGACGATCAGCCCAAAGAAAAAGAACGGGCGCACCAAACGCCAGGGCGAATAGCCGGTGGATTGAACTACGGTCAATTCACTATCGCCCGACATGCGATTGGTGACATAAACCGCCGCCGCAAAGGCGGACATAGGCAGGACCAGGGCGATCACAGCAGGTAGGCTGAGTGCGGAAAATTCCAGGAAAATACCGGCGGAATGACCGTCAGCAATAAGCTGGTCAAACAGATCCACTGCCTTATTGACCCAGTAAACTGACACCAGCACTAGGGCAAAAAAGCCGAACAACACCATAAGTTGCGACAGGACATATCTGTCGAATCTCTGCAAGCTCGCCATACCCCCACGATGTGACACTTGCGAACACTCTAGTGGGGATTGGCCTCGGGGGAAAGGTGGCTCTGGTCAATCGGGGCGCACAAGGCTAGGTCATAAGCAAGGTTTAGCCAAAGGATATGATGATGACCGAGCTGCGCGCTTTTTCTTTCGCTTCTGTTGATCTGGACGCATTGGCCGAGGCCGAGGGCCGGGTGGCGGTTTTGATCCCGTCCGAAGGCACGATGAGCCCCGGTGCGCGCCGTTTGAATCGCCTGACCAAGGGGGCCGTGGCACGTGTGGTCGAGGATGAGGCCTGGGGTGACAAGAAGTCCGGCGATGTGGTGAGCTTGGCCTATCCCGTTGGCATGAAGGCTGAGGCGGTTGATATCATCTGTCTGGAACGCCGCCCCTCAACGGTCGAGGCGCGCAAGGCGGGGGCCAAGCTGGCCAAGGCAGCGGGCAAAGCGGCGCTGACCGTGCTGGCCGAGAATGTGAAACACCCGGCAGAGTTTGCCATGGGATTGGCGCTGCGCGGCTATGCTTTTGACGCACGCAAGACCGCCGAAAAGAAAGAGAGCAAGCCTGCGCTGGTGATGTGCAAAGAGCCCGAGGCCGCAGAAGAGGCCGCCGTGGCAACCCGCGCTGTGGCCGAAGGCGTGACATTCACCCGCGATCTCGTGTCCGAGCCTGCCAATGTGCTGAGCACAACAGAATTTGCAGATCGTCTTGTGGCGTTGAAAGAGCTTGGCGTTGAGGTCGAGGTTCTCGAAGAGGACAAGCTGACCGAACTGGGCATGGGCGCATTGCTGGGCGTTGGGCAGGGCTCGGCCATGCCGTCCAAGGTTGTGGTCATGCGCTGGAAAGGCGGCGAGGGCGCGCCTTTGGCCCTGATCGGCAAGGGTGTTGTGTTTGACACGGGGGGAATCAGCCTGAAACCGGCCCCCGGCATGGAAGACATGACCATGGATATGGGCGGGGCTGGCGTGGTGTCTGGTGTGATGAAAACTCTGGCCCTGCGCAAGGCCAAGGCCAATGTGGTTGGTCTGGTCGGCCTCGTTGAAAACATGCCCTCCAGCACCGCGCAGCGCCCCGGCGATATCGTCACATCGATGAAGGGCGACACGATTGAGGTTCTCAACACCGATGCCGAAGGGCGTTTGGTGCTGGCTGATGTCATGTGGCACGCGCAACTCTCCGAGGAACCGGCGGCGATGATCGACCTCGCCACTCTGACCGGTGCGATCATCATTGCGCTGGGTCATGACAATGCCGGCGTGTTTTCCAATGATGACAGCTTTGCCAATGACTTCCTCAAGGCCGCCAAGGCCGAAGGCGAGGGCGCGTGGCAAATGCCGCTGGCCCCGGTTTATGACAAGCTGCTGGATGGCGGCAAAGCTGATATCAAGAATATCGGTGGCCGCGCGGCGGGTTCGATCACAGCGGCGCAGTTCCTGCAACGTTTTGTCAAAGACGGGCTGCCTTGGATCCATCTCGACATTGCGGGCGTGGCCCAGGACACCAAAGAGACCGCGCTGGCCCCCAAGGGCGCGACCGGCTGGGGCGTCATGGCGCTTGACCGCCTTGTGCGCGACAAGTTCGAAACCGAGTAAACCGCTATGGGGGCCGTCTTTTTCTACCATCTGACCCGCGCCTCGCTTGAGGACACCTTGCCCATGTTGCTGGGCAAGGCTTTGGGGGCAGGGTGGAAAGTGGCTGTACGCGGAACCGATCCGGGTCGCATGGACTGGCTGGATCAGAAACTTTGGCTGGGGCAGGAAGACGGATTTCTGCCCCATGGCCAAATCGGCGGGGCGCATGACGCGCTGCAACCGGTGCTTTTGACGTGCGGCCCGGAAAGCCCGAACAATCCCGCCTGCCTGATGAGCGTGGATGGAGCTGCGGTCACTGCGGACGAGGTTCAGGATCTGGAACGGGTCTGCATCCTGTTTGATGGCCATGACCAAGAGGCGGTGCAACACGCCCGCACGCAATGGAAATCCCTGACCGGAGCGGGCTGTTCAGCCCAATATTGGTCCGAGGAATCCGGGCGTTGGGAAAAGAAAGCCGAAGCGTGAGCCATCCAGGGTGTTTTTGGGCAAGGTTTCTTTGGGCTAAAAGTATCCCGGGGAGTCCCAAGCAAGCTTGGGACGGGGCAGCGCCCCTAATCCCCTTACCTCTCAAGCACCATCTTTTGTCCTGAAATCTGAATGCTCTCAAAGCGATCCAGATAGGTCATCCCCAGTAAAGACGTGTCCATCTCGCCGCCATTCACATAGGCGGGCAGGTTTTTGTCAGTGAATGGCCCCAACTCCACAATGTCCAGAGAAACAGGGGCTGTATCCACTGCGCCATTGGCGGTCATTGCCTGCGTGAGAAACACCAGATTGTTCAAATCCAGCCCGATACGCGCTGCGTCGCGCTGTGTCAGCACAACCGATGTTGCCCCGGTGTCCACGACGAAAGGCACCGTCCGACCATTGATCTCAAGGTCAACATAGTAATGCCCATCTTCGGCGCGAGGCAGTTCTACACGGCCCTGATCCTCGAAAACGGTTTGGCGGGGCATGAGATCGTGTTTCAGATCCCCCCAAAGCCCGATGGCCGCCATGACAGCAATGAAAATGAACACCCAAGCGGCGGCGTCGCGCACCAGTTTGCTCAACCCGCCATGGTTTTGTACCACATACCAGCTGACCAGCACCGCACCGAGTGCGCCAAGATAGATCATATTGCCGAGATCATCGCCCTGCATGGCAAACTCCTACTCAATCACATATTACATAGGGAGCCCCGGCATGCGATGACAGGGTTCAGGACAACCCAATGCCAAAATCGCGCAGCCCGTCCAACACGAATTGCACCGACAAAGCCGCCAACAACATGCCCAAAAGCCGCGTTGTCACGACAATGCCCGTGCGGCCCAAGGCGCGCTCAATACTGCCCGCCAAAAGAAAGAACACGAGGCCAATCACCAATACGCCGACCATGATCGCAAGAATGCCTGCCATTTCCGCAGCGCCATTGGCCTGCCCGGCCAAAAGGATCATCGTCGCGATAGACCCCGGGCCTGCCAGCAAAGGGATCGCGATGGGAAAGACAGACGGGTCGGGAAACTCTTCTTCGTCGGCGCGGTCTTCGCGGCGTTTGGTGCGGCGTTCGAACAACATATCGAGCGCGGTCAGAAACAACAGGATGCCACCGGAAATGCGAAAGGCCGGCATGGAAATGCCAATAAAGCCCAGCACGTTTTCGCCCAGAAACGCAAACAACGTCAGGATCGCCGCCGCCACCAGACAGGCGCGAATGGCCACTGAACGGCGGTGAGCGACACTCGTACCTTGGGTCAGCGCAATAAATACCGTCGTCAACCCAATCGGGTCGATCACCACAAACAGTGTGGCAAAGACGGTGATGAGAAAGGTGGTGTCCATTGGGTCAGCCTAGAAGAATACGCATCACGATCAAGTCTTTAACCGGCCTCAGCCGTCTCAAGCTTTTCCACGGCCTTTTCCCAAAGCTCCTCGGCACGGGACAAGCCGTCGCGAACTTCGGCATATTTCTTGTTCCAAACCGCCAGATCCCCGGCGCGACCGTCTTCATAGAGTTCCGGATCGGCCAGTTTCGCGGACAGCTTTTCGGCCATCTCCTCAAGCTTGCCGATACGGTCCTCGCATTTGCGCACGTCAGACCGCAGCGCGAGGAGTTCATCGCGAGAGGCGCGTTTGGGTTTGGGTGTCTCTTTCTTATTGGGCTTCGCAGGCTTGTCCTGGGTCAGCAGCAGGCTGCGATAGGCATCCAGATCATCCTCATAGGGTTTCACTGTGCCATCGCCAACCAGCCACAGCCGGTCTGCCACCATGCCGAGCAGGTGCATATCGTGGCTGACCAGGATCACCGCGCCGCAATAGGCGGTGAGCGCCTCGACCAGTGCTTCGCGGCTTTCGATATCGAGGTGGTTGGTCGGTTCGTCCAGGATCAGCAGATGTGGCGCGTCCAAGGTGGCGAGCAACAGAGACAGGCGGGCCTTTTGCCCCCCCGACAGGCGGGCGACTTCGGTGTCTGCCTGATCCGCGCCAAGGCCAAACCCGGCCAGAAGCGCACGCAATTTGGGGGGCAATGTATCGGGGCGTTCGCGCTGAACATGCTGTAACGGGGTTTCGTCCAGATGCAGTTCATCCACCTGATGTTGGGCAAAATAGCCGATGCGCAGCTTGGAGCTTTTGCTCATCCGACCCGCTTGCAGGGGCAGGCGGTCGGAAAGCAGCTTTGACAGGGTCGATTTGCCCTGACCATTGCGCCCCAGCAGCGCGATACGGTCATCCTGGTCAATGCGCAGGTTGAGCTTTTTAAGGATAGTGACGTCTCCGTAACCGGTCGCGCCGTTTTCAATATTGATGATCGGCGGCGATAGCTCATCCGGTTGTGGGAAATTGAACACGCGCTTGGCCGCCTCTTCGGGGGCGGCGATCATGTCCATGCGTTCGATCATTTTCAGACGTGATTGTGCCTGTTTGGCCTTGGTAGCCTTGGCGCGGAAACGGTCGACAAAGCTTTGCAGATGGGCGCGGCGTTCTTCTTGTTTCTTGGCCTGCGCGGCGGCCTGGGCACGCTTTTCGGCCCGCAGCTTAGTGAAACCGTCATAGGGCGTGCCGTAATAGGTGAGCCGCTTGTCTTCGAGATGCAGGATCGAGCCGACCGCGCGGTTCAACAGCCCACGGTCATGGCTGATGACGATGACCGTATGGGGATATTTGGTCAGGTAGGATTCCAGCCAAAGCGCGCCTTCGAGGTCGAGATAGTTGGTCGGTTCGTCCAGCAGCAGCAGGTCGGGCTGGGCAAAGAGCACACCCGCCAAGGCAACGCGCATCCGCCAACCGCCGGAGAAATCGGAGCAGGGGCGTTTTTGGGCCTCAGCGTCAAATCCAAGGCCTTTGAGGATAGAAGAGGCGCGGCTCTCGGCGCTCCATGCATCAATATCGGCCAGTCGGGTTTGGATTTCAGCAATGCGGTTGCTGTCCGTAGCAGTCTCAGATTCGGCCATGAGCGCGGCGCGTTCGGTATCGGCCTCAAGCACGGTGTCGATTAGGGAGGTGTCGGATGAGGGCACTTCCTGCGCGATGCCGCCAATGCGCGCGCGGGGTGGCAAAGAGATGTCGCCATTGTCCAGCGTCAGCTCGCCCTTGATCAGGCGAAACAGGGTGGTTTTCCCGGCACCATTGGGCCCGACCAGACCAACTTTGTGGCCCGCAGGAATGGTGGCGCTGGCCCCTTCGAAAAGAGGGCGACCTTCGACGGAATAGGCGATATCTTGGATACGTAACATGAGGGCCGCAGTGCCAGTGCGCGTGCATGGTGTCAATCGGGAGTGATTGGGTTGAGAGTAATATTGACGTCGCAACATCTGAGCAAAACTGTTTTGACCGGTGAATGGCCAGATCTCAATGTGTTTTGTTTTCTGGACGATCTGAGCACAGGGCCGGTTTCAAAATGGGATAAAGCACGCGGCTTTGCTGAGCAACGTCACACCCATTGGGCCGCACTATGGGGAGAGGAACTGGATATGGAGGTCGAGTTCACCGGCTTATGGGCAACGCCGTTTCCAGTGTTCCGTTTGGAAGAGTTGTCAAATGTGTCAGAGGCCGACCTACCGGAGATTCCAGAGTTTGAGGAGGCGGTAACCCGAGCTGAGCGCGTTTCAATTTGGTTTGATGACAGCGTTCAGAGCCAGATTTGGCGACATTTCGCTGTGATGGAATTGCAGAGGCTTGGCGTTGATAAAAGGCGCGTCTTTCAAAGACGTTTTGATGTGTTTGAGATCATGTCACTGCAGAAGCGAGCGTTTAGATCCGCGATTTCTGAAGCTGTCGTGACCAAGTTAGAGCACCGCGTTGACGTAGCGCGTTCAACCGAACTTTGGCAGGCGCGGGTCTCGCTGCCAACTTGGATTGAGGGGATTGCGCTGGAACCAGAAATGGAAAAGGTTTTCCGGACAATCTGCGGACGATTTCCCGATGCACAAACAGGTTTGTCCAATTTGCAGGCGAGAGTGCTTTGCGAGATTGGCGAGGTGTGGATCCCAATGGCGAGGCCGGTGGGGAACGCTATGGCTGCAGGTCTAGAAGAGAATGATCATGTCGGCGACATGGTATTGAAAGCAGAGTTGGTCCAGATGGCAAATCACCCTACAGCTTTGGTACAGATAACCGGCACGAGCCCAAAATGAGTGACTGCAAGGTTCGACTGACCGAGGCAGGCAAGGAAATGAAGGCGCGGTTGGTTTGAGGGGTTTTCAAAAAATCCGGCCCGTGCTAACGCCCGCGCAATAGAAACAGCCGGGCAGGGTGCCCGGAATTTGACGGAGCAAGACAATGGCCCTTGAGCGCACATTTTCGATCATCAAACCTGATGCCACCCGCCGCAACCTGACTGGCGCGATCAACGCCAAGTTCGAAGAAGCTGGCCTGCGCATCGTTGCGCAAAAGCGTATCCACCTGACCAAAGCGCAAGCGGGTGAGTTCTATGCAGTGCACAAAGAGCGTCCTTTCTATGACGAACTGTGCGAATTCATGGCTTCCGCGCCAATCGTTGCTCAGGTCTTGGAAGGCGAAGGTGCCATCCTGAAAAACCGCGAAGTTATGGGCGCAACCAACCCAGCCGACGCCGCACCGGGCACCATCCGCGCTGAGTTTGCTGAATCTGTTGGCGAAAACTCTGTCCACGGTTCCGACGCACCGGAAACCGCAGCCGTAGAAATCGCATATTTCTTCTCGGGTCTGGAACTGGTGGGCTAAGCCCATTCGGTTTCATGAGACGTGAAAAGGGGCCGTTGGGCCCCTTTTTGTTTTTTTAAGCGACGTTTTGCATTGGGGCGTTTTGTTTTTGCCCAGCACGATCACCCAGCTCAAATTCGTCCAACAGGCTGGTGAGGCGTTTCGCCATGGTCGCCATATCTCCGCTAACCGTGCGACCGTCTGAGACCATATGCGTGTTGGCGTCGGTCAGGTCCCGCAGCAGCGACATGGATTGATTGACCTGGGTCAGGTCATCAGCCTGACGTTGGGCTGAGCGAGAGACCGATTGCAGAGCATCATCCACGGATTGCACGCGGGTGATGATATCTTCGAGCGCGGAGCCAGCGCTGTGGACGAGCTTGACGCCCTCATCTACTTGCTGGCCGCTTTCATTGATCAGCGATTTGATGTCCATGGCGGCCTGCGAGGATCGTTTGGCCAATTCGCGCACCTCTTGCGCGACCACGGCAAAGCCACGGCCGCTTTCACCTGCGCGCGCGGCTTCTACCCGCGCGTTGAGCGCCAGGAGATTGGTTTGGAATGAAATTTCTTCGATCATGGAGATGATTTGTGAGATTTCATCCGAGCTTTGCGCGATGCGATCCATGGCGGACACGGCCTGGCTGACGATTTCACCAGAGCGGTCCGCGGTGTGGCGCGCCGATTGCGCCGCTTCATTTGCTGTAACCAATTGGTCGAGATCGTCGACAACATGCTGCGCGACCTGTCCGACACTGTTTGCCGTAGACAGGATCGTGTCGCTTTGCTGCTCGGTGCGCGAGGCAAGATTGTCAGAGGCGGTGGCCATGTCGCTGGCCTTTTCCGTCATGGTTTGAACGGTCGTGGCCAATTCCCGCAAGACACCGCGCAGCCTGCTAGAGGCGGTGTTGAAATCCTCGCGTAGCTGATCATATTCGGGGTCCAGCGCGTCCTCGAAACGCAGGGACAGATCGGCCTGAGCCAAGGCGCTGAGCCCCTCAGTGATCAAGGCAACCGCGGCAGAGGCCTTGGATTGAAGGGCGGCTTCGTCTTCGGCTTTGATGCGCCTGTTTTCTTCTTGCATGGAAAGGGTTTGCTGTTTGAAGCGATAGATTGAATCTGCCATCACATTGATTTCAGCCTTGCCCTTGATAAAGGGGACATGCACGTCGAAATCGCCATCCCGGAACTGCGCCATGATTTTAATCAGGGCGCGGAATTTTGAAATCATGCGTTCGAAAACAAAGAGCGACACGAGGACGGAACTGACGACAATGAGCCCGACAACCGTTATCAACGTGTTCAACTGCTGCGCGGTAGCGCTCAATTGAGATTGAGCGATTTCGCGAATGCTCTGGGCGAACTCCAGCTCTTTCTCCCTCAGGAAATCAATCCATTGGGTCGACGCGGCGAACCATTCCGGTCCGCTAAACCTAGGCTTGGCACCACCATATCCCCAAGCTGTTAAGTCCAACCGCATTTTGGCAACGCCAATATCTGTCGCGGCCTGTTCAACCTTTTGCATCATCTCGGGAAGATGCGCCGTTTTGGCCGCGAGACCCAGTAGGGTGAATTGCCCGCTTCCTAATTCCAGAAATCGCTCATGAACCTTTGGTTTGGCGGCCCCACTGCCCAGCATGACTGCCCCGGTTGCACGTTCTAACCCAGCGTTTTCTTTGGCATATCCAGTGAGGATGCGGGATTCGACCAGATGAATAATGCCGTTGTCAGCCCTTTGACCGTCAATGCTTGCCGTGGCATCCAGAAGGTTCGTAATGATGCCGGTATACCATCCGGCGAGCTCTGGCACAGTGAGGTTCAAGGCGGTGATGTTCTGCCTGGTTTCTTGCAACTCTTTGAGGGTGCGCTGCGCTTGTATCGCGGTCTCTGGTACGGATTGGCCTGAGAAATAATGTTCCTCTAACTGGGCCAATGCTGCGTCAGTAGATTTGCGTAATTCGGGCAGCGATGCGGCGAAGTTAGCACCCTTGGATGCCGTGTAACCGGCTGATTGTCCTCGCTCTTTTTGCAATTCGTGAACGGCGTCATTAACAAGATCAGACAGATAAAGCTCGTGAATGCTTGTTTCAATCTGGCGTTTTTGTGCGCGCAGGTTGTCGATTTCCACGTAAGAAAAGAAACCAATCAGCAAAATCATCGGCAGCAAAATAACCACCATATTCATGCGAAGTGTCATGTGGCGAACCTCAAATGTAGATTGAGGCGACCATGGCGCAGGGTGACCTAAAGAGCGGTTAAGGAGACTGTGGTCTGCGACGCGGAATCACGCCAATTAAATCCAATTCTCTTTCAATTCCGACAAGAACGTCTGGCTCGACTTCGGATTTCAGAGCGTCGAATTTCTTGCGTAAATCGGATTTTTCCTTGCCTTTACAATCGTTCCAAGGGCGACCTTGAAGTCCCATATGCAGGACGTAGTACCCGATAAAATGCGGTTTCGTTCCGGTTTTCAGCAAACGGCGATAGGCTTCATGTGCGCCAATATCGCGCAGGGTTTCGGCATCCGGAATGCCCGCCCGGTGCAAGGCTTGCTCCACGGCGGGGCCGAGATTGCGAATGCTGGTGATTGGCGTTCCGGTCATTTGGTCAACAAGGCGTCGATGACATCCCCTGAAATGCCCTTGGTTAGAGACGAGAAATCACCGTCGGTGAACATTTGTGTTGCGGTGTCGTGAATGACCTTATGAGTGGCACGGGCGAGGGCAGAGCCCAAGGATATCCGCGCCACGCCGGATTTGGCAAACTCGGCCCGGCTATGCGCGGCAAATTGGCCAGCGGCCAACGCGTTGACCGGGAGAGATGTGGCGGCGCAAATGGTTGCGAGGTCGCCGAAATTAGGCGGGAGGGGAATATAAACGCAGTCAGCTCCGGCGGCCTCGTAGGCCTGGATGCGTTTGATTGCTTCTGCCAGGTCGTATTGCCCGTTCATGACACCATCGGCACGCGCAACGAGGACGAAATCGCGGGGTAAGGCGCGCGCCGCGGCAGCGGCGGCGCGAATGCGGTCGACTGAAAGGTCAAATTCGTACGGGGTTTCGTCTGGTAGAGCGGTGTCTTCGATGGAGATCCCTGCCAAGCCTGCCTCGCAAGACAGGCGGACTGTTTCTGCGCATGTTTCCGGGGCTTCGCCAAAGCCGTTTTCGAAATCGCCCGATACTGGCACGGAGACGGCTGCAACCAGATCTGAGGCGTGGGATAGCGCTTCGTCGCGGGTGACGGTGCCCATATCCGGGCGGCCAAGCGTAAAGGCGTGGGCGGCAGACGAGGTTGCGATGGCTTGTGCGCCGAGGGCAGCCAGCATTTTGGCGGAACCGATATCCCAGGCATTAGCCAGGATGAACGGATCGCCGGGGATATGCAGGGCGCGAAAGGCGGGGCCGGGATCATGAGGCACAGGAAGTCTCCTTGGATAGATCATGCGCAAACTGACAGAGGGTCCTGACGGAATCTGACAGTTTGTCATCAGCGACGGTCAAGGCAACGCGCACATGGCCCGCAGCTGAATTGCCAAAGCTCTCGCCCGGCATTACGGCGATTTTGTGTTTGGTCAAAAGTGCTTGGGCGAAGTCGAGACCAGAGAGGCCCGTCGCGCGCACGTCCAGCATCGTATACATGGCTCCGTTGGACGGGATCGCTTTGACCGCGCTTTGCTCGGCGAGGATCTCGCGCATGAGATCGCGGCGACGCCGGAAGGGGGCGGCGATTTTCTCTTCAAGCGGCTCGCCCTGTTGCAATGCGAAAAGCGCAGCGTCCTGGATATAGCCGGGCACGCCATAGGTGGTGGAGGTCGCCAGGTCGATGAGTTTTGTGATGACCTCTTCGGGCGCGGCAATCCATCCGATCCGAGAGCCGGTCATCGCATGGCTTTTGGAAAAGGACCCGATCATCAACGTGCGTTCAACCATACTAGGCAGGGCGCGCGGGCTGAGATGGTCGCCTTGCCAGATTTGCGTGTCGTAAACCTCGTCCGAAATCAGCCACATGTCATTGTCGATACAGGCCTTGGCGATGCCTTCTAATGTGGTGCGGGGGTAGACGGTGCCGGTTGGGTTATTGGGGGAGTTGATCAGAAGCGAGCGCGCCTTATGGGCGCGTGCGGTTTCGGAAACAAGTTCTGGATCTGGGAGGAACGCATCGCGCGAGCGGGTTTCAATCGCATGTGGAATCGCGGAGGCGGCGCGGATGGTGCCGGGGTAAGTGGCGTAATACGGATCAACATAAAGCGCAGTGTCGCCGGGGTTGCAAACCGCCATATGGGCCGAAAACAGAGCCGATTGACCGCCGGGCGTGATCAGGATGTTGTCAGGTTTGGTTGGGACGCCAGTGCGTTTGGTGAGCCGATCGGCAACGGCCTGACGAAGCGCAGCAACGCCAGGCACCATGGCGTATCCGGTGTGTCCGCCTTTGGCGGAGCGATGCATGGCGTCGAGGATTGTTTCATCGGTCAGAACGTCATGTTCACCAATGGTGAGTTCGGTCACGGTCTCGCCAGCTGCAACCATGCGGCGGGCGCGGTAAAACACCTCCCATCCATCGGAACCGCCGCCAGTGATGGAGGTGATACGGTCTGACAATTTCGCCATCAGGCTCTCCGTTTTTCAGATACAGGTAGGGTCAGGATGCATTGATTTAACGCCGGTGACGGTAAATCAATGCATCCTGTCCTAGTGATGGCAGAGCATTGGTTCCCGGCGCAAGCATCGTATTGTATTGGTTACACTTTGTTTACGGATATGAAGACTGTGAGGGGGCAGCGTTCGGTGCCCCGATTGACCCAGCGAACGGTCCAAAGTAGTGTTTATGACATGCTGGACGAGGTATGACAGCGGCCCCGGTCAAAAGCCGGTGGCCGTTTTTTCATGCCCTGCACCCTGGAGGGGGCAACCTTACAGGCAAGAAAGGTGTCGAGCATGGAAAATGAAAAAGACGATCCGGTGCTTATCCGGGCCAGAGCAGAGATTGAGCGGCTCAAACAACAACGCGATGAAATCGCGGCAACGCTCAATGACCTGACCACCGAGCTGCACGAGCTCAGGGCCAGAGTCAGGGAAGGAGACCCAGATAGGAAAGGCGACTCCGGCAAGGTGCTGGGGGATGTGAAATATTGGCTCAGGGCAGCCCGTGAAACGGAGTGTGAAATTGAAGCGATCAGGCGAAAGGAAAGCGAAATCACAGGCGAGTACGGACTCGACCTTGATGCCGCAAGACATGAAATCGGGTGCCGTCTGGCTCGCCTCCGCCCCTGTGGATGTGAGGAAGAGGTTTCTGAATGAGCTATCGATCGGGGAGCGCATTGCGCTCCCCTTTTTGTTTGAGTTCTGGGCGCATGAGCATCAATTGCCGCCTGAGGGGGATTGGCGATCCTGGGTCATTCTAGGCGGGCGCGGCGCTGGCAAGACGCGCGCCGGGGCGGAATGGGTGCGCAGCATGGTCGAGGGATCGCGGCCTTTAAGCAAAGGCAAATGTCGGCGATTGGCGCTGGTGGGGGAGACCTTTGATCAGGTGCGCGAGGTGATGATCTATGGCGATAGCGGGATCATGGCCTGTACGCCGCCGGATCGGAAACCGAAATGGGTGGCCTCCCGCCGGTGCCTGGTCTGGCCCAATGGGGCGGAGACCATGGCGTTTTCGGCCCATGACGCCGAAGGGTTGCGCGGGCCGCAATTTGATGGGGCCTGGGTGGATGAGCTGGCAAAGTGGAAGAAGGCGCGGGAAACCTGGGACATGCTGCAATTTGGTTTGCGGTTGGGGGAGCATCCTCAGGTTTGCGTGACCACGACCCCGAGGAATGTCGAGGTGTTGAAGGAGTTGCTGGAGCTGCCTTCAACCGTGGTGACACGCGCGGCGACAGAGGCCAATGCGGCCAATCTGGCCAAGTCTTTCCTAGAAGAGGTGCGCGCGCGCTATGCCGGGTCCGCCATGGGGCTGCAGGAATTGGACGGTATCCTTGTGGAAGAGATTGATGGCGCGTTGTGGACCCGTGAGATGTTTGACGAAGCGCGCATGGGCAAGACGCCCGAGATGACGCGTATCATTGTGGCGGTCGACCCGCCGGCGAAATCCAGCAAGAGCAGCGATGAATGCGGGATTGTTGTGGCTGGCGTCGTGCAGGATGGCCCACCCAAGGATTGGCGCGCCTATGTGTTGGAGGATGCCAGTGTTCAGGGAGCCTCGCCCTTGCAATGGGCGCAGGCGGTGGTTGATGCGGCCAAGCTTTGGGAGGCGGACCGGGTGGTCGCGGAGGTCAATCAGGGCGGTGACATGGTTGCAGAGATGCTGCGCCAGGTTGATCCGATGCTTCCGGTGAAATCGGTTCATGCATCGCGCGGCAAGGTCGCACGGGCGGAGCCCATTGCTGCGCTTTATGAACAGGGGCGGGTGAGGCATGCGCGCGGCTTGGACCAGCTTGAGGCGCAGATGTGCTTGATGACCCATGCCGGTTTTGAAGGCTCGGGCAGCCCGGACCGGGTGGATGCCTGCGTTTGGGCGCTGAGCGAGCTGATGCTGGAGGGGTCTAAACAGAAAGAGCCAAAGATTCGGGCCATTCGGTTTTGATGTTCACCGAAAAGCCTTTTGAAACAACGCTCTGAGCGTTGCGTTAGCTGCGCACGGTATTGTCAGAAGGCTTTAAACCTAAAAACCTAAGTTGCTTTTCAAGACGAAGGGCAACCTTTGAAACGAGATTCACTGGACGTGACACCGGGCAATGACCGGGCACAGGGCGGCGCGAGGCGTTTTCCTGAACAAAGACGGCTTGCCCGGCCCATGTCCGCCAAGGAAAAGGAGCTAACAGCATGGTATTCGATTTTCTGCGGCGGGCGCAGGCCCCGAATGCGGCTCAGACTGCGGCACCAGAAGCCAAGGCTTCGGCCACAGGTCGTCTGGTTGCACAGATGAGCGGCGGGCGCGTGGCCTGGTCGCCTCGGGATACGGCATCGCTGACCAAGCAGGCCTTTGCCGGGAACCCGGTCGGGTTTCGCGCGGTCAAGCTGATTGCCGAAGCCGCGGCTGCTCTGCCTTTGGTGTTGCAGGATGCGGATATGCGCTATGCGGAGCATCCGGTGCTCAAACTGATTGCCGGGCCGAACCCCGCTCAGGGGCGCGCGGATTTCTTTGAGGCGCTCTATGGTCAGATGTTGCTGTCGGGTGATGGCTATGTCGAGGCGGTATCGGGCGAGCAAGGTGTTCCCTTTGAGCTGCATGTACTGCGTTCTGATCGGATGCGCGTGGTGCCGGGGGCAGATGGCTGGCCGGTCGCTTATGAATACAGTGTTGGCGGGCGCAAACATCGTTTCAATGTGACTGGGCCGGTGTCTCAGGTCTGTCATATCAAGAATTTCCACCCACAGGATGATCATTACGGTTTGTCCCCGCTTCAGGCGGCGGCCCAGGCGGTGGATGTGCACAATTCTGCCAGCCGCTGGACCAAGGGGTTGCTGGACAATGCTGCGCGTCCGAGCGGGGCGATTGTCTGGAAAGGGGCAGAAGGGCAGGGTCAGTTGAGCCCGGAACAGTTCGACCGCCTGACCCATGAAATGGAAAGCATGCATCAAGGCGCGCGCAATGCGGGACGTCCCATGTTGCTGGAAGGTGGGCTGGATTGGAAGCCCATGGGCTTTTCGCCTAGCGATATGGAATTCCTGAAAACCAAGGAAGCTGCCGCGCGCGAGATCGCGACTGCCTTTGGTGTGCCGCCAATGCTGCTTGGTATTCCCGGTGAGGCGACCTTTGCCAATTATGCCGAGGCACAGCGGGCGTTTTATCGCCAGACCGTCCTGCCATTGGCGAGCAAGGTTTCGGCGTCGGTCGGGCGTTGGCTGTCCAGCTTTGTTGGTGAAGAATTGCAGCTGAAACCAGATATGGACCAGGTTCCCGCACTTGCCAGTGAGCGCGATGCACAATGGAACCGTGTGGCTGCGGCTGAGTTCCTCACACATGCAGAGAAACGCCAGTTGTTGGGTCTGCCAGCGCTGCCCGAGGGCGATGCGGGTGAGTGAGATGCGCGTAAAGGAGCCCTTTGCCTGTGCACCGGCCATGCGGCTGGAGGCGCATGAGCGGGTCAGCAAGCTACAGATCGATGCGATGAACGACAAATTCGCCCGGATCGAGCTGCTGATGGAGCGGTTGGAAAAGCGGCTTTGGTTGACGGTTTACGGCGTTGCCGGGGTGATCCTGGCCGAGGCTTTCCAGAGTTTGATCAATACGGCGCCCTGAGCGCGAGATGAAAGGACAGAACATGGATTTGGAACACAAGTTCTGCCGCTTTGACGCGGATATCACCGTGGTCGAGGGCACCAAGATCGAGGGCTATGCCTCGTTGTTTGGCACCTGTGATCAGGGGGGCGATGTGGTGAGCAAAGGGGCCTATACGCGGTCCTTGAAAAAGCTCGAAGCGGACAATCGCGCGGTGAAAATGCTGTGGCAGCATGACCCGGCCCAACCCATCGGGATCTGGGACGAAGTGCGCGAAGATGAGCGCGGGCTGTATGTCAAAGGCCGTTTGCTGGACAGCGTTGAAAAGGGCCGCGAGGCGGCTGCGCTGATCGAAGCGGGCGCAATTGATGGGCTGTCCATCGGTTATCGCACCGTGAAGGCGAGCAAGAATGACAAGGGCCAGCGGCTCTTGAACGAACTGGAGCTTTGGGAAGTGTCGCTGGTGACCTTTCCGATGCTGCCCAGTGCCCGAGTGGCGGCCAAGGCCGAAGAGCCGGACGCCGATCATTGGGGAGAGTTGGCGGATGTCCTTGAGGATGCCCGTCGTAACCTGGCGGGCGGTTGAGCCGCGCCACTCATGAGGATGAAACACATGAGTACAGCCGAGACCAAGTCTCGGACCGGGGAAGATATGCCTCCGGTCGCCCGGGTGAGTGCCGCGATGGCGGGACTGATTGGGGATTTCAAGGCCTTGCAGGCCGACCTTCAAGAGAAGCTTCACAAACAGGAAGAGCGACTGACCATGCTTGATCACAAATCTGCCGTTGCGGCACGTCCCGTATTGTCGACCCATGCAGAGGTTGACGCCCCCCATCAGAAGGCTTTCGACGCCTATCTGCGTTCTGGCGAAGATGACGGCCTGCGTGGCCTGGAGCTGGAAGGCAAGGCCATGTCCACGGCCGTGAATTCCGATGGTGGTTATCTGGTTGATCCGGTGACTTCGGAAACCATCAAATCCACTCTGGACGCCACCGCGTCGATCCGTGCAATCTCAAACGTTGTGAATGTCGAGGCGACATCCTTTGACGTTCTGATCGACCAGAATGACACCGGCGCTGGCTGGGCTGATGAAGTGTCGTCGACCGCCGAAACCGGCACGCCGACCATCGAGCGTATCTCGATCCCGCTCTATGAGCTGAACGCGATGCCCAAGATATCTCAGCGTCTGCTGGACGATTCCGCCTTTGACGTGGAAACCTGGCTGGCCGGTCGTGTCGCTGACAAATTCGCCCGCGCCGAAGCGGCTGCGTTTGTGAATGGTGACGGTGTCGACAAGCCGCGCGGTTTCCTGAACCACACCATTGTTGCTGATGACAGCTGGGCCTGGGGCAATCTGGGTTACGTGGTCTCTGGCGTTGCAGACACCATTGGTGATGGCGATGCGCTGATTGACCTGGTCTATGCGCTGGGTGCGGAATACCGCGCCGGTGCGAGCTTTGTCCTGAACTCCAAGACCGCGGGCGCGCTGCGCAAGCTGAAGGATGCGGATGGCCGCCACCTGTGGGCCGATGGCCTGGCTGCTCAGGAACCGGCGCGTCTGCTGGGTTACCCTGTGCTGATTTCCGAGGACATGCCTGACATTGGCACCGACACCACGCCTGTTGCCTTTGGTGACTTTGGTGCCGGTTACACCATTGCTGAGCGTCCTGATCTGCGCGTGCTGCGCGATCCGTTCAGCGCCAAGCCGCATGTGCTGTTCTATGCCTCCAAGCGCGTTGGTGGCGATGTCAGCGACTTTGCAGCGATCAAGCTGCTGCGTTGCGCGGTCTGAGCGTAGCCACGAGATGAGCGGCGGGGTCGCCCCGCCGTTCACAGGGCGCGCGCAGCCGATGGTGTCCAGCAGTCCCCCTCCGCCCGTGCAGCGTGGGCGGCGCGCGCCCGTCACATGCGGGGGGCTTGGGCAAAGGGTTGGGAATAGCCTAGCGATTTCGGAGAAGAAACATGATGTTGGTGGAAGAAACTCAGGTCGCCGAAGCGGCGTTGCCAATTGACGCCCTGAAACGGCATTTGCGTCTGGGCAGCGGCTTTGCCGAAGACGATGTGCAAGACGCCGTGTTGGGCTCGTTCCTGCGGGCGGCCATGGCTGCGATTGAATCCCAGACGGGCAAGTCTTTGATCACCCGGGCCTACACGGCCAAGTATCCACGTTGGCAGAACCCCGAAGGGCAGATCCTTCCGCTGGCACCTGTCACCCACATTTCCGATGTTCTGCTGGTTGATCGGCTGGGCAATGTCGAGATCGTTCCGGTCGAAGATTACCACCTGGAGCAAGACAATTTTGACCCGCGTCTGATGCCGACTGCCGTGGCTTTGCCGCGCATTCCGACAAACGGATCGGTGCATGTGCGCTTTGATGCGGGCTATGGTCCGACCTTTGAAAGCATTCCGAGCGATTTGGCCCAAGCGGTGTTTCTGTTAGCGGCCCATTACTATGAATATCGCGACGAAACCGCGTTGGCCCAGGGATGCATGCCCTTTGGCGTGTCCAGCCTGATTGCCCGCTACCGTCCGGTGCGCGTGGGGATCGGCGGATGAGACGGCCGCATTTGAACAGACAGCTGGTGCTGGAAACCATTGTGCGGGTCGATGATGGCTCGGGCGGTTTCGAGGAAACCTGGCAGCCGGTCGGCACGCTTTGGGGGCAGATCAAACCCCGTACCGGTCGGGTGCGCGAAGGCGAAGCGGGGGCGGTCTCGGTCCATGCCTTTGTCATCAAGGTGCGCGGTGCGCCGCAGGGGCAATCCAACCGTCCCGCCGCTGGTCAAAGGTTCCGCTCGGGCGCGCGGGTGTTTCGCATCGAAGCGGTGACCGAAGACGAACCCAAGGGTTTCTACCTGATTTGTCATTGTGAAGAGGAACTAGCCACATGAGTTACGCAGTATCTGGGGCTTTGCAGACAGCTGTTTATGCAGCGCTGCAGGCTGATACGACCCTGGAGACCCTGGTCGGCGACAATATCTTTGACGCGCTGCCCACTGGGACCTTGCCACAGACCTATGTGGCGCTTGGCCCGGAAACGGCGACAGAGGCCGGGGATGGGACGGATGCCGGGGCCTGGCATGAATTCGTCATCTCGGTGGTGACTGAAATTGCCGGCTTTCTCACGGCCAAACAGGCGGCCGGTGCGATCAGTGATGTTCTGCATGAAGCGGAACTGACCCTGACCCGTGGCCAGCTGGTCGGGATGTGGTTCCGCAAGGCCAAGGCAACACGCGAGACCGGCGGGCTGCGCCGGATCGACCTCACTTTCCGCGCCCGCGTGGAAGACAATTGACCCTTTTCAAAACGGAGTAGTGCAATGGGTGCTCAAAACGGCAAGGACCTTTTGGTCAAAGTGGATCTGACCGGTGACGGTTCGTTCGAAACAATGGCGGGGCTGCGTGCCACCCGCGTCAGTTTTAACGCTGAGCAGGTTGATGTGACCACGCTGGAAAGCCAAGGCGGCTGGCGTGAACTGCTGGCAGGCGCCGGTGTCAAATCTGCCAATATCTCTGGCTCTGGCGTCTTCAAGGATGCCCAAACCGACGAGCGTGCGCGCCAGATCTTCTTTGACGGTGAAACGCCGGATTTCCAGGTGATCATTCCTGATTTTGGCACGGTTGAAGGCGCGTTCCAGGTGACCAGCATCGAATATGCCGGCTCGCATAACGGTGAAGCGACCTACGAGGTCTCCCTGGCCTCGGCCGGCGAGCTGAACTTTATCGCGGTGCCTGTGGTCTGATGGGCAATCCGTGGAGGGGGGAGGTGGCGCTGACCATAGATGGCGAGCGTCACCTCATGCGGCTGACACTGGGGGCTTTGGCTGAGCTCGAAGCCCAGCTGGAGAGCGGATCTTTGGTGGATCTGGTGCAGCGGTTTGAACAAGGCGGCTTTAGCACGCGCGACGTGCTGGCGCTGATCGTGGCCGGATTGCGCGGTGGTGGTTGGCAGGGGCAGGCCAGAGATCTCGTCAATGCCGAGATCGCTGGTGGGCCTATGGCAGCCACCAAAGCAGCGGCAGAGCTGCTCGCGCGGGCCTTCATGATGCCGGAGCAGGCGGATGAAGGGGTTTGATTGGCCTGTATTGATGCGTGCTGGGATGCGCGGGCTTGGCCTGCGCCCCCGAGAGTTTTGGGACCTGACCCCGGCGGAGTTGCAAATGTTGCTGGGTGAGGGCGAGGGCGGACAACCGATGGGGCGGTCACAGCTGAACAAGCTGATGGATGCGTTCCCGGATGTGACAGCGCCGCAGGAAAAGGAGATGCTCCGAAATGAGCGAGATTGAGATGATCGATGGCTTGCAGGAACAGGTCGATGCCTTGGAAAACTCGCTTGGCGGGGCGATTGGCGTCGCGGCGCAGTTTGATCAGGAGCTGCGTCGGGTTCAAAACAGCTTTGGGCAAGTGGGGCAGGGTGCTGCCAAGCTTGAACGCTCGTTGAGTTCTGGCGTTGCCAAGGCGATTGACGGGGTTGTGCTGGATGGGATGAAACTGTCTGACGCGCTGCGTGTGGTTGCCAATTCCATGATTGACGCGGCCTGGAAAGCGGCTGTGCGCCCGGTCTCTGATCACATCGGCGGGATGATTGCCCAAGGCGCGTCGGCCTTGTTTGGCACCTATTCGCCCTTTGCAGATGGCGGCAGCTTTGCGCAGGGGCGCGTTATGCCCTTTGCCAATGGAGGTATTGTCAGCGGTCCGGTGACCTTTCCGATGCGGGGTGGCATAGGGCTGATGGGCGAAGCCGGGCCAGAGGCGATTATGCCGCTGACACGTGGTGCTGATGGCAAACTGGGCGTGCGCGCGCAGGGCGGTGGTCAGCCGGTCAGCATCGTTATGAATATTCAAACCCCGGATGTGCAGGGGTTCCAACGCAGCCAAAGCCAGATCGCTGCCCAGATGGGTCGCGCGCTGAGTCATGGCGCTCGCAATCGCTGATTGGAGGGTAAAATGTCGTTTCATGAAATTCGTTTTCCGGCGGATCTGAGCTTTGGGTCCATTGGCGGACCGGAACGCCGCACGGATATCGTTCAACTGACCAGCGGTCACGAAGAGCGCAACACCCCCTGGGCGCATTCGCGCCGTCGCTATGACGCGGGTCTGGGGCTGCGGTCCTTGGATGATGTCGAAGCGCTGATCGCCTTTTTTGAAGCGCGTCAGGGGCAGGTCTATGGCTTTCGTTGGAAAGACTGGGCGGATTACAAATCCTCGGCTCCGTCGCGCCCTGTTGCGATGGGGGATCAGGTGATCGCCTATGGCGACGGTGTCTCGCGCAGCTTTCAGCTGATCAAGAACTATACCTCGGGTGGCGTGACCTATGCGCGCCCGATCACGAAACCCGTTGCCGGTTCGGTGATTGCCGCTGTGCAAGATGTAGAGCGTCGCGAAGGCGTTCATTTCGAGATCGATGTGGATACCGGGATCATCACCTTTGACGAGGTTCCGCTGGACGGTGTCGAAATTTCTGCCGGATTCGAATTCGACGTGCCTGTGCGTTTTGACACGGACCGGATCAATGTCTCGGTCGCCAGCTTCAAAGCGGGTCAGGTGCCGGATGTGCCGGTTGTGGAGGTGCGGGTCTGATGTCTGGCGCTGATGCACTTCATGATCATTTGCAAACCGGGGTCGGCTCTGTCTGCCGAACCTGGGCGGTGATCCGCAAAGATGGCACGATCTTTGGCTTTACAGATCATGACCGGGATCTCTCCTTTGAAGGCTATACCTTCAAGGCGGATACCGGCCTGTCCGCCAAGGCGTTGCAACAGGCGACCGGTCTGTCCGTGGACAATACCGAGGCCATGGGTGGCCTGAGCGATGCCGCCATCAAGGAAGAGGATATTGCGGCTGGCCGGTTCGACGGGGCCGAGGTCATAGCCTGGCTGGTCAACTGGGCGGATGTTTCGGCGCGTCGCATCATGTTTCGCGGAGAGATCGGTGAGATCCGGCGCGGAAGCGGTGCCTTTCATGCCGAATTGCGCGGGTTGACCGAAGCCCTGGGCCGTCCGATTGGTCGCAGCTACCAAAAACCGTGTTCTGCCGTTTTGGGCGGTAAGGGGTGTGCCTTTGACCTGGATACGCCGGGCTATTTCTTTGAGGGAGCCCTGGTCTCAAGCGAGGACAACCGCGTCTTTGCCCTTGAGGGTATGACGGGTTTTGAAGCGAACTGGTTTCAGCGCGGTCGGATCGAGATCCTCACAGGTGAGGCTGCTGGTTTGAGCGGTTCGATCAAGCGCGATCGGCAGGTCGGGGATCAACGTATGCTCGACATTTGGGAGCCGCTGCGCCTTGCTGTCAGTGTCGGTGATACGGTGCGGATCTCGGCCGGGTGCGACAAGCGCATGGAGACTTGTCGCCTCAAGTTCAACAACCTGCTGAACTATCAGGGGTTTCCGGACATTCCCGAAGAGGACTGGATCACTGTTCATCCAACAGTCGCCAAAAACACGGCCGGTGGGAGCAGACGATGAACAAGATCGTGGCGACTGCCAGAGAATGGATTGGAACCCCTTATGTTCACCAAGCCTCGTGCAAGGGGGCGGGCAGCGATTGCCTGGGTCTTTTGCGCGGTGTTTGGCGAGATGTCATTGGGGACGAGCCGGAACAGGTTCCCGCCTATTCCATGGATTGGTCGGAGCCACAGGGCGAAGAGCGGCTTTGGCAGGCCGCCCTGCGCCATTTGAAACCCAAGCACAAACAGGATGCTGCACCCGGTGATATTTTGCTGTTTCGCATGCGCGAAGGCAGCGTGGCCAAACATGTTGGCATTCAGGCCGATGTGAAAACCGAGAGCAGCGACCGTGCCTCATTTATCCATGCCTATAGCGGGCATGGGGTGGTTGAAAGCGCCCTTGGCGCATCCTGGGAAAGGCGCATTGTTGCGCGCTTTGCCCTACCTACGGAGATCGAGTAATGGCGACAATTCTTCTCTCTGCCGCAGGCGCGGCAATTGGCAGCTCAATCGGTGGCTCTGTTCTGGGGCTGTCCATGACGGCGGTTGGTCGCTTTCTCGGGGCCTCTATCGGGCGTCGCATTGACCAACGGCTGTTGGGGCAGGGGTCTGAAGCCATTGAAATGGGGCGGATTGAACGATTCCGTCTTAGCGGTGCGGGTGATGGCGCTCCGATTGCACAGGTCTATGGCCGGATGCGGGTTGGCGGTCATGTGATCTGGTCAACCGAGTTCAAAGAGAATGTCAAGAAATCCGGTGGCGGCGGTAAAGGCGCGCCTCCTCAGCCTGAGGTCAAGGAATATAGCTATTCCCTGAGCCTGGCCGTCGCGCTGTGCGAGGGTGAGATTACCGGTGTTAACCGCGTTTGGGCGGACGGCACTGAGGTTGCCCTCAAGGATCTGAATATGCAGGTCTATACCGGGTCCGATGATCAAATGCCGGACCCGACCATGGAGGCCGTTGAAGGCGCGGGGCGGGTGCCCGCCTATCGCGGCACCGCCTATGTCGTGTTCCAGGATCTGCAGCTGAGCCGCTTCGGCAACCGCGTTCCCCAATTCAGTTTTGAGGTCACTCGTCCAGAATTGCAGGACGAGGCGGATGTGCCTTTGGCGATCAAGGGCGTTGCCATGATTCCGGGAACCGGTGAATACGCTTTGGCCACCGATCCGGTTTATTTGACCTATTGGGAAGGTGGCTCCGGACCATTTGGAGGTTTGCCGGCTCCTTCTTCCAAGGGGGTGGTGAATGTGAATTCGCCATCCGACGAGCCGGATTTCAATACTGCCTTGGCACAGCTTGAGGATGACCTCCCCAATTGCGGAGCCGCGTCTTTGGTGGTGAGCTGGTTTGGCAGCGACTTGCGTTGTGGCCAATGTGAAATCCAGCCCAAGGTTGAACAGAACGAGTTTGATTCCGAGGACATGCCGTGGCGTGTCAGCGGGGCCACCCGTGCGTCGGCGCAGCTGGTGCCGCAAGTCGATGACAAAGTCGTCTATGGCGGCACACCAACCGATCAATCGGTTATTCAATCCATTCGACGCATGGCGGCTCAGGGCCAAAAGGTGATGTATTATCCATTTATCCTGATGGATCAGTTGGCAGGCAATGGTCTGCCTGACCCTTGGTCTGATGCGGATGATCAGGCCGTTCTGCCTTGGCGCGGGCGGATCACGCTGTCCAAGGCACCGGGTCAAGATGGCTCACCGGATCAGACAGCTGTGGCAGATTCTGAGGTGGCGGCATTCTTTGGCACGGCCAGCGCGTCTGATTTTGGGACCGATGGTGAAACCATCACTTACTCCGGCCCTGCGGAGTGGAGCTACCGCCGCTTTATCCTGCATCAGGCAATGCTGTGTCAGGTGGCGGGCAATGTGGAGTCTTTCTGTATTGGTTCCGAAATGCGTGGGCTGACACAGATCCGCGGCGCGAGCGGTTTCCCTGCGGTTGCGCAGCTGATTTCGTTGGTGGCAGAATGTCGTGCTATCCTGGGGCCAGAGGTGAAAATCGGCTATGCAGCGGATTGGTCCGAGTATTTCGGCTACCATCCACAGGATGGGTCGGGCGATCTGTATTTCCATCTTGATCCGCTTTGGGCGGATGTGAACATCGATTTTATCGGCATCGACAACTACATGCCAATCGCGGATTGGCGCGAGGGTGATGATCACGCGGACGCGGATTGGGGAACCACCTATAACCTTGACTACTTGCGCGCCAATATCGAAGGCGGCGAAGGTTATGACTGGTACTACGACTCGCCCGAAGCGCGCGAGGTGCAGCGGCGTGCACCCATTACCGATGGCGCATATGGTGAGCCTTGGGTCTGGCGCTACAAGGATATTCGCAACTGGTGGGGTAATGCCCATCACGAGCGTGTCGGTGGCGTGCGCAATGCGACACCCACCGCGTGGTTGCCGCAATCAAAACCGATCTGGTTCACCGAACTGGGCTGCGCTGCGATAGACAAGGGCACCAACCAGCCCAACAAGTTCCTTGATCCGAAGTCGTCGGAATCCTCATTGCCGCATTATTCCAATGGGTTGCGGGACGAATATATCCAGCGCCAATACCTGAAGGCGATGATCGGCTATTGGTCCGAGACCGATAATAACCCGGTCTCCGAGGTCTATGACGCGCCCATGTTGGATATGGATCATGCCTTTGTCTGGGCATGGGATGCACGCCCGTTCCCCTGGTTCCCTGGCAATAGCGAGCTGTGGAGCGACGGGCCAAACTATCGCCGTGGCCACTGGCTTAACGGTCGTATGGCAGCGCGGTCTTTGGCCTCGGTCGTTGCGGAAATCTGTGCCCGAGCGGATCTGTATCGTATTGATACAACCGAACTTCACGGCGTCGTGCGCGGCTTTGTAGAACCGAACGTGACGGATGCGCGGCGGTCGCTGCAATCCTTAATGCTGTCCCATGGTTTCGACGCGATTGAGCGCGATGGTGTTCTGGTGTTCCGGATGCGCAATGGGTTGAAGCCGGTCGATATCGATTATTCCGATCTGGTGATCAGTTCGGAAATCGAAGGTGACCTGAGCGAAACTCGCGCAGGCGAAGCCGAAATGTCCGGTCGTGTTCGTGTCCGCTTTATCGAAACCGATGGAGATCACCAGGTTGCGACCGAAGAGGCGATCTTGCCGGATGATGAAACCCATGCTGTTGCAGAGACGGAGCTGGCGCAGGCCATGACGCGGGGCGAAGGTTTGCGCACTGCCGAACGCTGGTTGTCTGAGGCGCGGGTCGCCCGCGATACGCTGCGTTTTGCTCTGCCACCTTCCAAGCTGGAACTAGGGGCCGGTGACATTGTGCGCTTGCCATCCAAGTCTGGCCCGACCCTGGCACGGATTGACCGCGTTGATGTGATGGATCATCAAATCGTCGATGCGGTTCGGATCGAGCCAGACATTTACGAGCCTGCGGATTACACCGATGAAAGCTCAGGTCTGCGACCCTACACGGCGGTTGGTCCGGTCACGCCTGTGTTCCTGGATCTGCCTTTGCTGTCCGGTAATGAGGTCGACCATGCGCCTCATCTGGCCGCAACCGCGCAGAATTGGCCGGGATCCGTGGCGGTTTATGACAGCTCCATCGATGCCGATTATGGTTTGAACAGCATTCTGGCGGCCCAGTCGATCATTGGCGTGACCGAAACGCCTTTGACCGCCGCGCAGGCCGGTGTGATCGATCGTGGTGCACCTTTGGACATCCGATTGATCTCGGGCGAATTGCAATCTGTCACCGATGAGGCGCTCCTTTCCGGGGCCAACCTGATGGCAATCGGGGATGGCAGTTCGGGCAACTGGGAAGTTATTCAGTTCCGCGATGTGGCCTTGCTGGACGAGAACCGGTGGCAAATTTCGCACCGTTTACGGGGGCAAGCCGGGTCTGACGGCATCATGCCAAGCGAATGGCCCGCCGGCTCGATTGTTGTCATGCTGGACGGAGCACCTTCGCAGATCGAATTGGCTGCGGCGCAGCGGCGTGTCTCGCGTCACTACCGCATTGGACCTGCTCAGCGGTCATTGGACGACTCGACCTATGTGCACACGGAACAAGCCTTTGATGGCATCGGCTTGCGCCCCTATAGCCCTGTCCATCTGGCCGTGCAGGACGCAGCTGGCGATGTCGCGCTGTCCTGGATCCGCCGCAGCCGCATTGACGGCGATGATTGGGACGGGTTGGAAATCCCGTTGGGCGAAGACAGCGAGGCTTATCTGGTGCGCGTCCAGCAAGGCGAGACCGTTTTACGCGAAACACAGGTTCCGCAGCCGGAATGGCTGTACACGGCGGAAATGCAAATCGAGGATGGCCTTTCAGGTGCTTACAGCCTTCACGTCGCACAACTCTCGGCGCGTTTCGGGCCAGGGCCTTTTGCTCAGATTGGTCACACCGCATGAGACCGGTTCTTCCCGGAGATATAAGCGCGGCGGCGCGGGCCTTGTTGCCCCTGCCGCCGGGCAGCCGAAAATCAGTGGCTTTGCGCCTCATCAAAGAGGCGCAGGCCGCCGATCGCTACCGCAAAAGGTTTCGCAAAGCCCATGCCTTGTTCGGCAATGGCACCCTCATGGCGGCGGCAATGATGCGTCCTTTGGCACGCGAACCGCGTCTGGACGACCCTGATTTTCTGGACTGCCGGTTCCACATTTTTCAGGCGCTGATGGATCAGCGCCGCCCGGTTTCCTGAACAGATTTAAATTCTTGAACGGTTTAATCACGGATTTGCGTTTCGCATCAGAAACACTATCTGCTATCTTACCAAGATCAAAGGAGATCTGTGATGGCAGAGACACGTGCAAAACTGAGAGAGATCGACCCGGTCTGGGCGCGCATTCTGACCGAAGCTGAGGATGCCGTGCGCGAGGAACCCCTGCTGGGCGGGTTGGTTCATTATTCGATCCTGCACCACCCCAACCTGGAACGCGCGCTAAGCTATCGCGTGTCGCTCAAGCTTGCCAATGGCGAGATGTCCGAGCAGATCCTGCGTGAAATCTGTGACGAGGCACATGGGGCTGACCCGGATTTGGCCATGGCGGCGCGCGCGGATATCACGGCGACGTATGAACGCGATCCGGCCTGCCACCGTTTCCTGCAACCTTTGCTGTTTTTCAAAGGGTTCCAAGCCATTCAGGCGCACCGCGTGGCGCATTGGCTGTGGAACCAGGACCGCAAGGATCTGGCCTATTTCTTTCAGATGCGCAGCTCTGAAGTCTTTGGCATCGACATTCATCCGGCCGCGCGGATCGGCCGTGGCATCATGATCGACCACGCCCATTCCATCGTGATTGGTGAAACGGCGGTTGTTGGTGACAACGTGTCGATGCTGCATTCCGTAACCTTGGGCGGCACCGGCAAAGAGGAAGAGGATCGCCATCCGAAAATCGGCAATGGTGTGCTGATTGGGGCCGGGGCCAAGGTGCTTGGCAATATCAGCGTGGGCCATTGTTCTCGCGTGGCCGCAGGCTCTGTTGTTTTGGAAGAAGTCCCGCCCTGCACAACAGTCGCGGGCGTTCCGGCACGGATCGTCGGGAAGGCCGGCTGCGACCAACCCTCAATCGAGATGGATCAGTTGCTGCATGGCAAGGCCTGATTGTTCGAACATTGCAAAAAAGAAACCCCCGCGCCAGATTTGGCCGGGGGTTATTCTTTGCCGTGGTCAATCTTTGACTTGAAGCTCTCTGAGGCAGGCATGTCCTGAGAGAGCCGACCAAGGGCTATTTATCCCTAGTGAATGGCCAACGGTTTTAGGCCAACATCACCATCGGGTTTTCCAGATTATCGACAATAGCTTGTAACAACTCGGCCCCCAAAGCCCCGTCGATCACCCGGTGATCCACACTGAGGGTCACAGACATGACTGTGGCCACGGAGAGCTCGCCTTTTTCGTCAACCACCGGTTTTTTCACACCCGCGCCGACCGCAAGGATCGCGCCATGGGGCGGATTGATGACCGCGTCGAAATTGTCGATCCCGAACATGCCAAGGTTGGATATGGCGAAACTGCCGCCCTGATATTCATGCGGCGCAAGTTTGCGATCTCGTGCGCGGCTGGCCAGATCTTTCATCTCAGCAGACAGGGCTGACAAGGTTTTATTATGGGCGTCTTGCAAAACCGGGGTGAACAGCCCGCCCTCGATGGCCACAGCAACGGCGACATCAGACGGGGTCAGTTGCAAAACACGATCGCCCGCCCAGACGGCATTGGCTGCTGGGACTGATTGGAGGGCGTTGGCGCAGGCTTTGATGATGAAATCATTGACGCTGAGCTTGATCTCACGGGCCGCCAATTGCTTGTTCAACTGGCTGCGGAAAGCCAGAAGCGCGTCGAGTTTGATGTCGCGGCGCAGGTAGAAATGCGGGATGCTTTGTTTGGCTTCGGTCAGGCGCGCGGCGATGGTCTTGCGCATGCCATCAAGCGGCACCTCGACATGTTCGCGCCCTTCATACATGCGCGCAATGGCGTCTGCCGATGGCGCGGGTGCCGTTGCTGGGGCAGGGGCCGAAGGTGCTGCTGCTGGCGTAGGGGCTGGTGCCCGAGGGGTGGCTGTCGAAGCGGCCGTGGCAGATTCAACATCGGACTTTACGATGCGCCCACGTGGGCCAGAGCCGGTGATCTGGTTGAGATCGAGCCCTTTTTGCGCGGCAATGCGGCGGGCCAGTGGTGAGGCGAAGACACGCGTTCCGTCCTGTGCGACCGGGGCAGGGGCGGGTTTATCGGAGCCCCCTGAGGGGGCCGCCTCTGCACCCGCGGCAGATGGCGGGGCCACTGCCGGAGCCTGGGGCGCGCTGGCGGTGATATCATCCGCGCTTTCGCCGTCTTCGAGCAGAACCGCGATGGGGGTGTTGACTTTGACATCGGCGCTGGCTTCTTCGATCAGGATCTTGCCGATCACCCCTTCATCGACCGCCTCGAATTCCATCGTCGCCTTGTCGGTTTCGATCTCGGCGATGACATCGCCCGATTGCACGGTGTCACCCTCTTTGACCAACCATTTGGCGAGCGTGCCTTCCTCCATTGTCGGGGAGAGGGCGGGCATCAGGATTTCAATCGGCATGGTGAGCTCCTTTGGGCGAAGCACGTTTGGAAATGGTGTGGTGCGAGGGGCTGGCCCCTCGCGCTCTCCAGGATATTTCTAGCCCAGAGAAATTAGCGGTAGGTCACCTGTTTGACCGCGGCGACGACCTCATCAGCGGTGATCAGCGCGTGTTTTTCCAGATTGGCGGCATAGGGCATCGGGACATCCTTGCCGGTGCAATTGATTACGGGCGCATCAAGGTAGTCAAAGGCCTGTTCCATCAGAACCGCGCTGATATGGTTGCCGATAGAGGCGGTTGGGAAGCCCTCTTCGACGGTGACGCAGCGATTGGTCTTTTGCACCGAGGCGATGATTGCGTCGGTGTCCATGGGGCGCAGGGTGCGCAGGTCGATGACTTCGGCGCTGATGCCCTCTTCGGCGAGTTTATCGGCGGCCTCGAGCGTGTGGGCCATGCCGATGCCAAAGGATACGAGCGTGACATCCGAGCCTTCGCGCCAGATCCGAGCCTTGCCGAAAGGGATGTTGTAATCGTCGAGATCAGGCACGTCGAAACTGCGGCCATAGAGGATCTCGTTTTCCAGGAAGATCACCGGGTTGGGATCGCGGATCGCGGTTTTGAGCAGGCCTTTGGCGTCTGAGGCGCTGTAGGGCATGACGACCTTGAGACCGGGAATATGCGTATACCACGCAGCATAGTCCTGAGAGTGTTGCGCACCGACCCGTGCCGCCGCGCCATTGGGGCCGCGAAAGACGATGGGGCAGCCCATTTGTCCGCCGGACATATAGAGCGTTTTGGCGGCGGAATTGATAATTTGGTCAATGGCTTGCATGGCGAAGTTAAACGTCATGAATTCCACGATGGGTTTCAACCCGCCAAATGCTGCGCCAACACCAATCCCGGCGAAGCCATGTTCGGTGATTGGGGTGTCGATCACACGTTTGCTGCCGAATTCATCAAGCAAGCCTTGGGAAATTTTGTAGGCCCCTTGGTATTCGGCGACCTCTTCCCCCATTAGGAAGACCTCTTCGGAACTGCGCATTTCTTCGGCCATGGCGTCGCGCAGGGCTTCTCGCACGGTTTGCTTTTTGGTCTTGGTGCCCTCGGGCCAGGGCGCTTCGGCTTTGACCGGAGGAAGGGGGGCGGTTTTGTCGGAGCCCCCGGAAGGGGCCGCATCCGCAACCGCGGCGACCGGTTGCGTCACAGGCGATGCCGGGGCTGCGGCCGCCGGGACATCCTCGCCCTCTTCGACCAGAATGGCGATGGCAGTGTTGACTTTGACGTCGGCAGTGCCCTCGGCGATCAGGATCTTGCCGATCACGCCCTCATCCACCGCCTCAAATTCCATCGTCGCCTTGTCGGTTTCGATTTCGGCGAGGATGTCGCCGGATTGCACGCTATCGCCCTCTTTGACCAGCCATTTGGCCAAAGTGCCTTCTTCCATTGTCGGAGAAAGGGCGGGCATCAGGATTTCAGTTGCCATTTATTTGTCCTCCGAAAGGGGGGTAATCATGCCGACAATATTGCCCTGGCCGTCTTCGACATAAGCGCAGCGACCGATGCCAGGGTAATCTGTCGGAGGAAGGGCTTCTGCTCCGCCATTTGCCAGCGCCCAGGCATAGCTGGCATCGCAATCGGCCACGTTGAATGTCATCGTGCCGCCGCGGACCGGGCTGCCGGGTGCCGGTACCGGGCCCATGCGTGTCATCAGGCCGCCGGTCACGCCTTTGGACATGCCGATATCGCGGCCTTCGACCAGGTGATAATTGACTTCTTCGCCGCCCGGCATCGCGCTGAATTGCCAGCCGAACAAACCAGCATAGAAGCCTTTGGCAGCTTCGACATCGGCGGCATGTATTTCAAAATGCGGCATGTCAGGCCTCTGCGTAGATGTCGGTCCACAGCTCTTCGAGCGGCGGTTCCGGGCTTTCGCGGCTGAAATCGGCGGCCGCTGAGACCACGGCTTTGATCTCTTTGTCGATGGCCTTCAGGTCATCTTCGGTGGCGTGTTTTCCAGTCAGCAAAAGGTCGCGCACGTGATCGATCGGGTCGCGTTCTTCGCGCATTTTCTGCACCTCTTCGCGGGTGCGATATTTGGCCGGGTCCGACATGGAATGGCCGCGGTAACGATAGGTCTTGATCTCAAGGATATAGGGGCCTTTGCCCGCGCGGCAGTGTTTCACCGCCTTTTCACCCGCCGCCTTGACCGCCAGCACATCCATTCCATCGACGACTTCACCTTTGATGCCAAAGGCTTCGCCGCGTGTGTACAGCTCGGGCGTTGAGGTGGAGCGTTTTTGCGCCGTGCCCATGGCGTATTGGTTGTTTTCAATGACAAAGACCACTGGCAGGTCCCAGAGGGCGGCCATGTTAAAGGTCTCGTAAACCTGGCCCTGATTGGCAGCTCCATCGCCAAAATAGGTAAAGGTCACGCGGCCATTGCCCTTGTATTTGTCGGAAAAGGCGAGGCCTGCGCCCAATGGCACCTGAGCGCCGACAATGCCGTGACCGCCATAAAAATGCTTCTCTTTCGAGAACATATGCATGGAGCCACCTTTGCCCTTGGACAGGCCACCAATGCGCCCGGTCAATTCGGCCATGACACCGCCGGGATCCATGCCGCAAGTCAGCATATGCCCGTGATCGCGGTAAGAGGTGATGCGTTTGTCGCCCTCTTCTGAGGCGGCCTCAAGCCCGACAACAACGGCCTCTTGACCAATATAGAGGTGACAGAAGCCGCCAATCAGCCCCATACCGTAAAGCTGACCGGCTTTTTCCTCGAAACGGCGGATCAGCAGCATGTCCTTGTAATAGCTTTTCAGCTCATCAGCGGACACATTGGGCTTGGCAGTCGTTTTGCGCGCGGCCATGGCCGTCTCCTCCCCAACAATTGTTTAACGCTAAACCATCTTGTGGTTTGCGTCAGCGTAGCGCGCAGATTGAGGTTCGTAAAGTGCGCGCGCAATAATAATGCGCGCGGAATAGGCACAGTTTAAAGCTTATGTTTTCTGGAGCGCTTGGGATGGTCTGACTGTCCAGAGGCCCTAGTTCACGACGATTTCGTCGGCGCGCAGCAGGCCCAGAACATCACGTGCCTGTTGATCAAGCAGGTCAAGATCGAGGAATTCGTCAGACAGGCGCAGGGTCAAATTCTCCATCCGCGCAACCTCGGCGCGCAACTCTTCAACCTCTTGTTCCAGCTTTTCACCTTCGACGATAATCTCGGCGCGACGAAACAGGCCAAAATCCCCCTGCACAGCGGCAAAGGTGAAATAAGCCGACAGGCTCAGCGTCACAGCGAAAAAGATCAAAACGCCCAAAGAGGGGCGCGATGCGCGAAGAGTCATACAGAACTGCCCTAAATCGCATCTCTTGAATGGATGCGTGTGTTGGTTGTGACATATGGCGCGCAAGGGGAAAAGAGCGTGCAAAGGATCGCTGCGAATCGGTTTGAAAACCGTTGCATTCCTGCCAAACTTTGGGCTTGGACTGGGCTTTCACGGCGGGCGCGTTTGGATGCGATTGATACTTTGTTTAACGATCACAGTGTTTCTGACGGCCTGCACGCCGCGCGGGGTGATCCAGTTTGCCAGCGATCTGGCTGGCATTGAAAGCGCGGTTCAGCCGGTCTTTATTGCCACCAACCGGGTGCGCGCCGAGGCTGAAAACCGCAGCTTGTTTTCACAGGAATTTGGTGAGGTTCGCCATCCCAAGCTGCAATTCGCGCGCATGGACGTCTCGATCCCGCCCAGCCATGAATTGGGTGAAATCGAATGGCCGGGGCAGGGGGTGGTGAAACCCTCTGAGCATTTTGTCGTCAAGGATGAGGTGCTGTTTTCCGGGCCATCCTCATTCTTGGATAATCTCAATGACAGCAGCCCGAGCCGCGATGTGTTTGTCTTTGTGCATGGGTTCAACGTCAATAATGCCGAAGCCGTCTACCGCCTGGCCCAGATTGCGCATGATTACGAAGCGCGCCTGCCGGTTATCGCCTTTTCATGGCCCTCTGCGGGCAATCCGCGCGGCTATGTCTATGACCGTGACAGCGTGATTTTTTCACGCGACGGGTTGGAAAAACTGCTGAGCGTGCTGATCCAGGACAACCGCAAAGTCTTCATCGTCGCCCATTCCATGGGCAGTCAACTTGTGATGGAAACGCTGCGCCAAATGTCGATTTCGGGCAAGCAAAAATCACTGAACCAACTGGCTGGCGTGGCTTTGATCAGCCCGGATATCGACGAGGATGTGTTCCTGCAACAGGCGCAGCGGATCAAACCGTTCCCGCAACCCTTTACCCTGATGGTCAACACCCGTGACCGGGCTTTGGGCCTCTCGGCGTTTTTGACCGGTAAGCAAGCGCGGCTTGGTTCGATCAGTGATCCGGCGCGGGTCAGCGAAAACCTACCTGTTGAGGTGATTGATCTCAGCGACGTGGAAGGCGGGGATCGGGCAGGGCATGCCACGGCCTTTACCGCGCCCGCCGCCATTCGCCTGCTGCGGCGCCTGCAATAAAAAAGAGGCCGCCCAGTCCGGCAGCCCCTGTCTCTAAAAATTCTGGCAAAGTTACCCCAGCGCGGCGACACCAGGCAGTTCTTTGCCTTCCATCCATTCCAGGAAGGCACCGCCAGCAGTTGAGATATAAGTGAAATCAGCGGCGGCTTCGGCTTTGTTCAGAGCGGCGACCGTGTCACCACCACCGGCAACCGAAACCAACTGGCCACCCTCGCTACGCTCAGCAGCGTATTTCGCGGCGGCATTTGTGGCCGTGTCAAAGGGTGCGATTTCAAACGCCCCCAGCGGGCCGTTCCAGATCAAGGTCTTGGCCGATTCAATGGCCGCTTGCACTGCTTTGACCGCCTCGGGCCCAGCATCGAGGATCATCGCATCTGCCGGGCAGGCATTGGCGGCGACTGTTTCGTTGTCGGCCCCTTCTTTAAACTCCCGCGCCACAACAACGTCGCTGGGCAGGATAATCTCGCAACCTGCCTCTTTGGCCTTGCCGAGGATCTCGCTTGCGGTGTCGGTCATGTCATGTTCGCACAAGGATTTACCCACATCGATACCCTGCGCGGCCAAGAAGGTGTTGGCCATGCCGCCGCCGATCACCAGCATGTCTACCTTGCTGACCAGATTGCCGAGCAGCTCCAGCTTGGTCGAGACTTTGGCCCCACCAACAACCGCCAGAACCGGGCGTTCCGGTGTGCCTAGCGCGCTTTCCAAAGCGGAGAGTTCGGCCTGCATCAAACGACCGGCACAGGCGGGCAGCAAACGCGCAAGCCCTTCGGTCGAGGCATGGGCGCGGTGCGCCGCCGAGAAAGCGTCGTTGCAATAAATGTCACCCAGCTTGGCCATCTCAGCGGCCAAATCAGCATCATTCTTGGTCTCTCCTGCATGAAAACGGGTGTTTTCCAGTAGGGCGACCTGACCCTCTTGCAGCGCATCGACAACCGCCGCCGCCGCCGGGCCGACGCAATCGGCTGCGAAAACAACGGATGCGCCAAATACGGCCTCAAGCGCCGGGATCAGCGGTTGCAGGCTCATATCCGGGTTGCGCTCGCCCTTGGGGCGGCCAAAATGTGCCAGCAGAACCGGCTTGCCGCCGCGATCCAGGATGTCCTGAACGGTGGCTGCGATGCGCTCGATACGGGTTGTGTCTGTGACTTTGCCATTCTCGACGGGGACGTTGATATCAACGCGCGTCAAAACGCGTTTGCCCGCCAGGTCCATGTCATCAAGGGTTTTCCAGGCCATGTTTTGCTCCCAAACCAATTGGCCTTGGTCTGCCCCTTTCTGCCCATAAGGTCAACGCCTGCTTGGCATTGGCGCGCAACCGGGCTAGGTCAATGTCAGGAAATTTCACGGAGTGAGAAACATGGCCGATATCAAGGACCCGGAAAACACCATCCTGATGGAGCTTAAAGGTGGCACCGTCACCATCGAATTGCTGCCCGATGTGGCCCCGAAACATGTGGAGCGCATGAAGGAACTGGCGCGCTCCGGTGCTTATAATGGCGTGGCCTTTCACCGTGTGATCGACGGGTTCATGGCCCAGACCGGTGACGTTGCGCATGGCAATATGGACGGTGAGAATTACGAACCGCGCCGTTGTGGCACCGGTGGCTCTGACCTGCCCGATCTGCCTGCCGAATTCTCCAAGATCCCGCATGCGCGCGGCTCTTTGGGCGCGGCTCGCTCAGCCAACCCGAACTCGGCCAACTCGCAATTCTTCATCAATTTCAAAGACAACGACTTCCTCAACGGTCAATACACCGTTTACGGCCAGGTCACGTCGGGCATGGAGCATGTGGATGCGATCGTCAAAGGTGAACCGCCCGCGAACCCTGACAAAATGATCAGCGTCAAGGTGGCCGCAGATGCGTAAGCTTGTTTTGGCCCTGACCCTGCTGGGCAGCCCGGCCTTGGCGTCGGGTATCGAGATTGAGGTTGCAGGTGAAGCCAAAGGGGTGATCAAGATCGACCTGTTGGAAGACATCGCCCCCAATCACGTGGCCCAAATCACCGCGCTCGCTTCTGAGGGCAAATATGACGGGGTGGTGTTCCACCGCGTGATCGAAGGCTTCATGGCGCAGACCGGTGACGTACAGTTCGGCAATTCCACCGCCGATAAGTTCGATATGCGCATGGCTGGCATGGGCGGCTCGGATCTGTCGGATCTGGACGCGGAATTCTCCGATGTCAGCTTTGAACGCGGCATCGTTGGCATGGCCCGGTCGCAAAACCCGAACTCGGCCAATTCGCAATTCTTTATCATGTTTGCGCCCGGCACTTTTCTGGATGGCCAATACACGGTTGTGGGCAAGGTCACCGAAGGGCTGGACGTGTTGGACATGATCAAACGTGGCGAAGGTCGCAATGGCTCGGTCCTGGGTGAGCCTGATCGCATGGTCAAGGTCACCGTGACCGACTAATCCTGCCTATAGGATCTTAAACGCGGGATCTCGCTACAGGGGCGCGCCGATTGGCGCGCTCACTTTGTTTTACGTTCAGGCCACGTAGGCCCTGGGGCAGGCCCCAGACCCCGGCAAGACCTGCTGACAGGGGATCACATCTGCGTAAGGTCTCTGGGCAGGGCTGGGTTTCTTCGTCATGGTAAAGGCAGGAGGATGGCTCATGCGTTTCTTATCTGTCTTGGCGGCCTGTTTTCTGGCGACAGCAGCTGTGGCTGACCCGAGTTTCTGGCGCCACGAATGGCCGGATACGGATTTCAAGAACACCAGTATCACAAATTGGGTCGAGATCATGTCAGGCGGCCCGCCCAAAGATGGCATCCCGGCGCTGAGTGATCCGCAATTTTTGCGCGTTGCCGATGAAAGCAAGATCGACGGGATTGAGCCGGTGATCACCGTCGAATTGCCCGGAGCCAAGCCGCGGGCCTATCCGATCCGCTATCTGACCTGGCATGAGATTGTGAATGACAAGATCGGCAATGTGCCCGTCGCCGTCACCTTTTGCCCGCTCTGCAATTCCGGTCTGACCTTTGATCGTCGCGTCAAGGGCAAGGTGCTGAGTTTTGGCGTATCGGGCAAGCTGCGCAATTCCGATATGGTCATGTATGACCGCGAAACCCAAAGCTGGTGGCAACAGGCCATTGGCACCGGGATTGTCGGGGAAATGAATGGGGTTGAGCTGAAACAGGTGGCCAGCTGGATGGAAAGCTGGGACCAGTTCAAGGCGCGTAACCCGGACGGGATCGTCATGGCGGAACCGCCTTGGAATCGCTCATATGGCCGCAATCCTTACCGCGGCTATGACAGCTCGCACCGGCCATTCCTTTACTCCGGGGAAATGCCGCCCCATGGTATTCCGCCCTTGATGCGCGTGGTGCGGGTGGGGGACAGGGCCTGGCCGATGGATCGGCTGGCCCAAGAGCGCAAGATCACAGAGGCGGGCGTGACGCTGACCTGGGAAGAAGGTCAGGCATCAGCGCTGGATCATGGTGTGATATCGAAAGGGCGCGATGTTGGATCGGTTCGGGTCAAGGATCAGCAGGGGCGCGATTTGGTGCATGATGTGATGTTTGCCTTTGCCTTCCACGCCTTTTGGCCCGACGGCAAATGGATGCGCGGCGGCTGATTACGCCGCCAGCCCCAAAGGCAGACGTTTGGCCAAGGGGGCAAGCGCCCCTTGATGTAGCCAGGTGCCGCTTTGCGCGCGCGCCTCGGCCCCGGTGCCCAGTTTGAAATGTGTGAGCCCGCGCGCGTCATCGCGGTTTAATATTCCCAGGTCGAGCTCCTGATGCCCGTTTTGCGACAGGTAAACCATGGCGCGCCAGAGCAGCAGGTTCATGGCGTTCAACTTGCGCCCGGTCTCATTCGAATGCCCCATCTGCCATGTTGCCATCAGCCCGTGCCGCAGGATCAAGGCCGCCGCAATGGGGGTGTTGCGATGCCGGGCTTCGAAAACCACGGCCCGACCGGGATTGGCAGTGGAAAAAGCGGCTGAAAAGGCCGGGGGCAGACCGCGATAGCCCTTGGTGCGTGCCTGTTCCAGTTCCGCCCTTAACAGCCAGTGACCGCGCGACAGCACATGCCGGGTCACCTTGATCCTTTCGCTTTCGGCGCGGTTCAGACGGTTACGCCATTTCTGTTTCAACCCGGCGCGCATCTCCGGTTCGGACCCAAGGGGCAGCATCGCCAGAGTGGCCGGTGTCATCAGCGGCCAAAACCCGGCGCGGCGCAAATCAGACGCCTCCATCCCCTCGGCATTCAACAGCAATGGCCGTCCATCATGCCAGTTTTGCCAACGCTCCAGCCAAGTTTGGCGATCCGCATCACTGGCGGCAACCGGGCCGCGAGACACCATATCAACCCGCCCAAAAGGTCCAAATTTCCGAGATTGAATCTGCCATGACAGCCGAACCTCGCCCTTGGTCTCGCGGGTGCACAGCCGCGTTGGACGGCCAAGGGCCGCGCAGGTCTTGGCGTATTCCGGAGATTGGGGCAGGGGCAATCGCAACGCAGACATGGGCTGAGTTAACGATATAGAAAGTTTCGAACACGTTAATACCGGCCATGAAACATGATTCTGCGCAATTTCCGCCGGGTGCCGGGCGAAAATCTCAGGCCTCGGCCCTGTCGCGACCCAGACCAACGGCGGCAGCAGCGCTGCTTTTGGCAACGCTGCTTTCGGTTCCATTCATGGTTTTGGCCGTGGTGCAGCTCAGCCTTTAGGCCAGCTTTACCAGCGCATGGCGCTTTTTGCCCGCGCTTAGCTTGATCGGCGTGCTGAGCGCTGCGGCGTCGAGCACCAGACCTGCCTCGCTCAGCGGGGCGTCATCCATCTTGGCCCCGTTTTCGGCAATCAGGCGTTTGGCCTCTTTACCGGATTTCGCTAGGCCAGAGCGCACGATCAACTGAACGATGGAAATGCCATCGCCAATCTCATCCGCCGTTAACTCCAGGGTGGGCAGATCATCACCAACGCCCCCTTTTTCAAACACCTCGCGCGCGGTGGCTTCGGCTGCTGCTGCTGCTTCGGCCCCGTGGCACAGGGTTGTCACCTCATTGGCGAGGACGATCTTGGCGTCGTTGACTTCTGAGCCTTCCAAAGCGGCCAAACGCTCGCATTCCTCAATCGGCAGCTCGGTATAGAGCTTGAGGAAACGGCCCACATCGGCATCCGTGGTGTTGCGCCAGAATTGCCAGAACTCATAAGGCGCGCACATATCGCCATTCAGCCAAACCGCGCCATTCTGCGATTTGCCCATTTTCTTGCCATCCGAGGTGGTCAACAAAGGCGAGGTTAGACCGTAAATCTCGTGATCCAGCACACGGCGGGTCAGGTCGATCCCGTTGACGATATTGCCCCACTGATCAGAGCCGCCCATTTGCAGCAGACAGCCATAGCGGCGGTTCAGCTCAAGGAAGTCATAGGCCTGCAGTATCATGTAGTTGAATTCGAGGAAGGACAGCGATTGCTCGCGATCCAGGCGCGATTTCACCGATTCAAAGCTCAGCATCCGGTTGACGCTGAAATGGCGGCCAATGTCGCGCAGGAAATCAAGGTAATTCAACCCGTCCAGCCATTCGGCATTGTTCAGCATCAGGGCTTTATTATTTTGTCCTACCGCTTCGCTACTTGAGGACCGGTTGGTCTCATCCCCGTAATCGAGGTATTTGGCAAAGACCTGCTTGATGCCGTCAATATTGGCGTCAATCGCCTCGGGTGTCAGCAGCGGGCGTTCATCGGCGCGGAAAGACGGGTCACCCACTTTGGTGGTTCCGCCGCCCATCAGGGTGATCGGCTGGTGACCGGTCTTTTGCAGCCAGCGCAGCATCATGATCTGGATCAGGCTGCCCACATGCAGGGACTTGGCCGTGGCATCAAAGCCGATATAGGCCGGCACAACCCCTTCGACCAAAGCTTCGTCGAGCGATTGATAGTCGGTGCAGTCGGCCAGAAAGCCGCGCTCGATCATCACACGCATGAAGTCCGATTTGGGATGGTAGGTCATGTCTCAGCCTCTTAATATTGCGCGCAAAGCTATAAGTAAGGTTTGAGCCGAGGGAAAGAGCATGTTGGCGGCAAAAGCGGTGAAAGCGCTGGGGGCAATGTCGGGAACATCCCTGGATGGGGTGGATGCAGCGGTTTTGCTGACCGATGGCGAACAGATTCTGGAATTTGGTACGACAGGGTATCGTGCCTATTCCGATGCGGAACGAGATGTTCTGCGGGCCGCTTTGGGCAAATGGCAGGAAGACGATTGTTCCGCCGCGCATGAGGTTGTCATCAAGGCGCATCACGAAGCCCTGTCGGGGTTCCAAGATATTGAACTGGTTGGTTTTCATGGTCAGACCCTGGCCCATGATCCAAAGGGGCGCGGCACACATCAACTGGGTGACGGGGCGGCCTTGGCCGAGGCTCTGGGCCTGCCGGTGGTTTGGGATTTCCGCTCAGCCGATGTTGCCATGGGCGGCGAGGGGGCCCCTTTGGCACCGTTCTTTCACTTTGCTTGCGCCAAATGGATCGGTGCATCCGAACCCATTGCCTTTCTCAACCTCGGCGGCGTCGGTAATCTGACTTGGGTGGATCCTGGCAAAGCCAAACCAGAGGAAGATGGCGCTTTGCTGGCTTTTGACACGGGCCCGGCCAATGCGCCGATCAATGATCTGGTCGCCCAGCGTCTTGGCCAGGATTGCGACCGTGACGGCAAACTGGCCGCACGCGGACAGGTTGAAGATGGCGCGTTGGAACTGTTCCTGGAAGAGGCGTTTTTTCGGCGTATACCTCCAAAATCATTGGATCGAGACGATTTTTCTCTGATGCTGGATCTGGTGCGCGAATTAGGCGATGCCGATGCTGCAGCCACCATGACCGGCATGGCGGCGACTGCCGTGATGCTCGGGATGGAGCATTGCCCGAAACCACCTTCCAAGGTTCTGGTTACTGGCGGCGGGCGCAAAAACCCGGTGATGATGAAGATGCTGCGCGCCAGTCTCGATTGCCCGGTCGAGCCTGTCGAATCTGTCGGCCTGGATGGCGATATGCTTGAGGCGCAGGCCTTTGCCTATCTCGCGGTGCGTGTCGCGCGGGGCTTGCCAACCTCTGCGCCGATGACGACAGGCGTGGCCGCACCGGTTGGAGGTGGGCAAATCAGCCGTCCAGAAGAGCTCGGGGCCTGATCATGTTCTGCTTGCAATGGGCCGTAACACACACCACCTGTTGAGCGTTGAGTGAGGGAGGGTCTTGTGCCGGACAATGTGAACCGAAAGAAAAAGTTTCAGCGGATCATCATCGTTTACCCGTTTGCATTGATCGTGATTGGGCTTCTTATCAACTTTCTGGCTTTTGGCATTGCACCTGCTGAAATTGCCTTGCCCGACCAGATCGGTGTTGCGGCATTGGCCATGAGCGCGGTGCTTTTGCTTGGAAATCACACCTGGCTGATGACCAGCACTGAACTGGCACGTTTGCAACATGATCTGCACGCCACACCTGAGGAATGGCACGAGGCCGGGTTGGACAAAGAAAAGGCATCTCAGATTGGGCTGCAAGAGTTGGAAAGACGGCACAACGCCCATCGCAATGCGACCGAAAACACGGTTTATTTTGCGATATTTGCCGGGCTGTTGAGCCTGATCTCACCCGCACCTCTGGCCGCTGCATTTTGGATGCTGGCATTTGCGATTGGGCGCTTGGGGCACACGTTTTCTTACCTGACCGGGCGCGATTCATTGCGAGGCATTTTCATGAGCCTGAGCTTAACCTCGCTCTATGGAATGGCGAGCTACGCGCTATTGGCTATTGGGATCGCCAACCTCTAACCCGACCGCGCCGCTCCACAAACGGTCACCCGCCTGTATGGCTCATATGGCGTGACATTTGCCCGTCGATCTTTTGGCGGGAATAGTCAAAATCATGCCCTTTGGGCTTGAGCCGGATTGCAGCGCGGATCGCTTCCTCTAGCGGTTCTTCGCTATCTGGATGATTGCGCAGGGCGGCACGCAGGTCTGCGTTGTCTTCCTGACCCAGGCACATGAACAATTCACCGGTACAGGTCAGGCGCACCCGGTTGCAGCTTTCGCAGAAATTATGCGTCAGAGGGGTGATAAAGCCGATCCGCTGACCGGTTTCCTCAAGACGCACATAGCGCGCCGGGCCGCCGGTGCTGTCGGGCAGATCGGTCACGGTATATTGCTCGCGCAGACGGTCACGCAGGTCGCTCAGCTTCCAATATTGATCCAGCCGGTTCTCATTGCCGATATCGCCCATGGGCATGACCTCGATCCAGGTCAGATCCATATCGCGTTCCGCGCACCATTCGGTCATCGCGAAAAGCTCGTCTTCGTTGAAGCCCTTGAGCGCAACTGCATTGATCTTGACCCGCAGCCCAGCCTTTTGCGCGGCATCGATCCCTTCCATGACCTGTTTCAACCGACCCCACCGGGTGATGTCGGCGAATTTCTGATCATCCATCGTATCAAGCGAGACATTCACCCGGCGCACACCCGCCGCATAAAGCCCATCGGCAAAGCGCGCCAGTTGTGATCCGTTGGTGGTCAGCGTCAGTTCTTTCAGCGCGCCACTGTCCAAATGCCGTGTCATGCTTTGGAAGAAGGTCATGATATCGCGGCGCACCAGCGGTTCTCCGCCTGTGATCCGCAGCTTTTCCACGCCCAGCCGAATAAAGGTCGAACACATGCGATCCAGCTCTTCCAGCGTCAAAAGCTCCTTTTTCGGCAGGAAATTCATGTTTTCAGACATGCAATAGACACATCTGAAGTCACATCGGTCGGTGACCGAAACGCGAAGATAAGAGATCGGGCGGTGAAACGGGTCGATTAGCGGCTGGCTCATGAAAAACAGATAGCCTTCGGCGGGGATTTGGGCAAGTCTGCGCATCGAATTGTCAGCACCGGACCAAAGTCGTAGGGTATCTGTATGAAAGTCACCGTTCCTCTCTGTTTTGCTTTGATCTTGTCGGGCTGTGCGTCTTTGCCGTTTGCCCAAAAGCCTGTAGAGGCCAAGCGCCCCGAGGCCCCGGCGGGGGCCGATTTGACTCAGCAGGTACGGCCCAAGGCCCGCCCTGGTGAGCTGGATGTCTCGGCCACTGTCGCACCCGAACGCAAACCTCCCGCAGGCGCGCGCACGGTTGAGCAATTCGACACCACCACGCCCGAAGAACGCGAAGCGGCAGCAGTTGCCCCAGTCGAGACCGGGGGCGAGAAATTCCTGGGCGAGACCGTGGCGAGCCTGGGGGATCCGACAAAACCGGGGTTTTGGTTGGAAACGCCCTTGGTGTCCGCGACTAAACAAGGGCGCGTCATGTATACAGGTTCGGGCAAATCCGCCCAGGTGGACCTGATCCCGATCGAAGGCCCGGACACGGCCGGCAGCCGCATCTCATTGGCCGCCATGCGCCTGATTGAGGCCCCTTTGACCGATTTGCCAACCATCGAAGTCTACAGCAATGACTAAACTGGGCGTTTTTGCCTTATGCGCCTTGGGGACGGTCGCGCAGGCCGAAGAACCTTTCGTTGAATCCAACCTGCTTGGCATCTTTTACCACGAGCTTGGCCATGCCCTGATCGACACCGAAGGGTTGCAGGTCTTGGGACAGGAAGAAGACGCTGCCGATGTGTTTTCGATCCTGCTGATTGACGCGCTTTACGAAGAAGACAGTGCTTTGGCCCTGGCTTATGATGTTTCGGATGGGTTCTGGGGCGAGGCTTTGGCGCGGGATCGGGATGATATTGATGTCGCCTGGTGGGATGTGCACGGGCCCGATGAACAGAGATTTTACAACACGGTCTGCCTGTTTTATGGTGCCGATCCCGATCAACGCGGCGGGTTTGCCGCTGATATGGAATTGCCGCAAGAGCGCGCTGATTACTGCCCGGAAGAGTTTGATCAGGCCTATGGCAGCTGGGGCCCGGTATTGGACAAGATGGCCGCGCGCAATGATGGCGTATCGCTGGAATTCGTCGCGGATGAGGACAGTCTGACCGCGCAGCTCATTCTGTCAGAGGTTGAGGCGCTGAATGGTGAGTTTCAGTTTGCTCAACCCCTGCGCATTATTGTTGAACCTTGTGGCGAGGCGAATGCGTTCTACGACCCCGAGGCCTCGGAAATTGTGATGTGTCGCGAGTTTGAGGATCACTTGCGCGATTTGCGGGCCTTGTTGGAACAATAACTCAGCGTAGATACTTACCAGCCTCTTTGCGTGCAAAGGCTTTCAGGTCGTCGCCATGCGCCTCTAGAAAGGCGCGGCTGCGGTCTGGGTCATGTTTGGACAGATCGCGCACCCACCAGGCAATAGCTTTCTGAATGAACCAATCTCGGTCGGGCACATAGCTGGCAGCCCAGCCCAGAACGCGGTCGCGGATCTCCAGATCTTGGTCGCGGGGAAAGTTCTGTTTGGTCCAGGGCAGGGTGATCACCAGCGCGGCGCGGCGGGTCCACATATGTTCGCTGTGCGTCCAGATCTCGACCTCGTCCAGGCGCGACGGATCGGCAATCAGGCGCTTTGAGCCGGCGGAACAGGCATGATCCGCAATCGCCCAGGCATCAAACTCCGGAACCCAAGAGGCGATCAAAGCCCAAACCTGATCATCCGGGCGAATGCGCGCTTGGGCCAGCAATTTCGCCGCCGCAACGCGCGCCTCATGAATGTTGCTCGCCCACAGGGAATTGGCCAGTTCCAGGCGTTCATCCAAATCCAGACTGCGCCGCCAGTCCCGCGTCAGATCATTGATTGCCGGGTTTGGCGTGCCGAGATAGGTACGATCGACCTTGTGGTACTTGGCGCTGCCCTCAGCCCGACCGGGAACCGTCGCCGCGCGCAGCGCTTCAAGGGCGTCATCAAGCGTCATCGGCAATCACATGTGTCGGGAAGCCGTCCAAGGTTTCCTGATTGCGGTCGCGCCAATAGTCGCCAACGCCGTCGCGCCCCTTGCCCTCGGCCCATTTGTCCAAAACCTTGCGATCCTCACGATAGTCATAGAAGGGCACAGCATAGCCGCAAGAGGTTTGCACCATGTCCACGGTCATATCATAGATCTGGCGTGCCCCGACATGTTCATCAAAGACGCCGTTCAAGTCATCAAACTCCGGGTCGCGGGCGTGAAACACCTTGGCCGTGCCATAGCAGCGCAGGATCATCGGGCGAGTTTCAAAGCCACACCACATCAAGGTCATACGATTGACCCGCGCTAGATGCCCGGCGGTTTCATTGCCCGAGCCGGTCAGATTGCGCCAGATGATCCGGTTATCGCCCAGGACTCGCAGACTGTCGCCACCCTTGGGTGAGATATTGACCTTGCCGGTTTCCGCCGCCGATCCCACGAAAAAGATCTTCTGCTCGGCAATGAAATTGCGGTGATCGTCGCTTAGGCTGTCAAACTGCTTTCCCATATCGGCCGCGGCCTCCTTTGGCTTTGAGGGTCGTTATTCCACAGTCACGGATTTCGCCAGGTTGCGCGGTTGGTCCACATCTGTGCCCTTGGCGACAGCGGTGTGATAGGCGAGCAATTGCGCGGGCAGAGCGTAGAGCAGAGGCGTCAGGATCTCAGGCACTTGTGGCATGGTGATTGTGCGCCAGGCCTCAGCCCCGGCAGCCTCGGCACCGGCACTGTCCGTCACTAGCAAGACCCGACCGCCGCGCGCCATGACCTCTTGCATATTGGAGACGGTTTTTTCAAACAGGCTGTCCTTGGGGGCGAACACCACGACAGGAACGTGTTTATCGATCAAGGCAATGGGGCCATGTTTTAGCTCACCTGATGCATAAGCTTCGGCATGGATATAGCTGATTTCTTTTAGTTTTAATGCGCCTTCGTGGGCGAGCGGGTACATCAGCCCACGCCCAAGGAACAGAACATCACGAGCTTCGGACAGCTTCTTGGAAACATTGGCAAAATCCGCATCGCGATCCATGGCCGCGTTCAATGTTCCGGGCAGGGAACGCAGGTCGGACAGGATCTGTTCCAGCTCTTCTTGGGACAGGGTCCCACGTTCGACGGCTGCCTTAAGGGCCAGCAAAAGCAAAACGTTAAGCTGACAGGTGAAAGCTTTGGTCGAAGCAACGCCAATCTCAGCCCCGGCATGAATGGGCAGGGCCAGATCGCTTTCACGTGCGATGCTGCTTTCCTGAACGTTCACAACGGAATAGATCTTGTCCGCCTTGCCCTCGCAATAGCGCAGCGCAGCCAGAGTATCGGCAGTTTCGCCGGATTGGCTGACAAACAGAGCTGCGGTTCCCTTGGAAATCGGCGGTTCGCGATAGCGGAATTCCGAGGCGATATCGACCTCTACCGGCAATTTCGCCAGCCGCTCAAACCAGTATTTGGCGGTGAAACAGGCGTAGTAGGCGGTGCCGCAGGCCACCATGACCAGCCGGTCAATCTTGGTAAAGTCAATGCCGGGATCGGGCAGGGCGATGCCATGTTCGGTGACATAGGCGGACAGCGCATTGGACAGAACAGATGGTTGTTCGGCAATTTCCTTGGCCATGAAATGCTTGTAACCGCCCTTGTCCACGCGGGCCGCGTCAACCTGAATGGTCTTTTTCTCACGATTGACCAGACGCCCGGCCTCGTCGCGAATTTCGACGCTGGTGCGGGTCAAAACAGCGCTGTCGCCTTCTTCGAGATAGGTGATCTGATCGGTCATCGGAGCCAGCGCAAAGGCGTCCGAGCCGACATACATCTCATCATCGCCATGACCGATTGCCAAGGGCGAACCCTTGCGCGCCGCGATCATCAGATCCTCTTCGCCATCAAAAAGAAAGGCCAGCGCAAAGGCCCCATCCAAGCGCTCAAGCGTGGCATATGCCGCCTCGACCGGGGTTTTTCCCTGCGACAGCAAATGCTGGGTCAGCAGGGCAATGGTTTCTGTGTCGGTTTCGGTTTGCGGTTCAATCCCGGCCTCGGCCAGTTCGGCGCGCAGCGCTTTGTAGTTTTCGATGATGCCGTTATGGACCACCGCCACGTCTCCGGCACGATGGGGATGGGCGTTATCGGTGGTTGGCGCGCCATGGGTGGCCCAACGGGTGTGACCAATGCCGGACTTGCCCGGCAGCGGGTCATGCACCAGCAGGTCCGACAGATTGACCAGCTTCCCTACCGCACGACGGCGGGCCAGCTTGCCATTGTTTACTGTCGCGATCCCGGCACTGTCATAGCCGCGATACTCCAACCGGCGCAGCGCATCCACAAGGATTGGTGCGACTTCATGCTGTCCCAACACGCCTACAATTCCACACATGGGCTCTTCCTCTCACATCCTCGATCCGCCGCCCTTGGGCGGGGCACTTTTGTCCAATCAGGCCTGCTTGCGGGCCTTTTGTGCACGAAGTTTGGCAAATAGTTTCTGCGCCAAATTCGGTTTGTTGACTTGTTTGCTACGCCCCAGCGCCAGCGCCCCGTCGGGCACATCTTCGGTCACGACCGAACCGCTGGCGGTCATGGCTTCGTCACCAATGGTCACAGGGGCCACCAGCATTGTGTTTGACCCAATAAAGGCCTGCTTGCCAATGGTGGTCTTGTGTTTAAAGACCCCATCATAGTTACAAGTGATTGTTCCTGCGCCGATATTGGTCTTTTCGCCCACCTCTGCATCACCGATATAGGTCAGGTGATTGGCCTTGGCCCCTTCATGCAGGACGGCATTCTTGATCTCAACAAAATTGCCCACATGGGTGTTTTCCGCCAGTTCCGCGCCTGGGCGTAAGCGGGCATAGGGGCCAATGATGGCTCCACGGCTGACATGCGCGCCTTCAAGATGGGAAAAGGCCCGGATACGTGCGCCGGACTCTACGGTCACGCCGGGGGCAAAGACGACGTTTTGCTCAACCTCAGCATCGCGGCCAATCACCGTGTCCCAGGACAGGAAAACCGTGTCAGGTGCCAGCAGAGTGACACCGTTTTCGATCAGCGCCTCGCGGGCTTTGGTTTGAAACAGAGCCTCGGCAGCAGCCAATTCCGGACGAGAGTTCACACCCAGTGTTTCAGCTTCGTCACAGCGCACAACCGTGGCGGACAACCCACGTTCACGGGCAATGCCCACGATGTCGGTCAGGTAATACTCACCAGAGGCATTGTTGTTGTCGACCGCATCAATCAAATCAAACAACACATCCGCCTTGGCCGCGACAACGCCAGAGTTACACAGCGTGATGGCGCGCTCGGTCTCATTGGCGTCTTTGAACTCAACAATGCGCAGCAAAGTCTCGTTTTCGGTCACCAAACGCCCATAGCGCCCGGGATCTGCCGCCTCAAAGCCCAGAACCACCACGTCATGGGTCTGACGTGCTTCGGTCATGCGTTGCAGGGTGTTTTCGTCGATAAACGGCGTATCGCCATACAAAACCAGAGCGTCACCTTCAAAACCGGCCAGTGCTTCGCGGGCTTGTGCCACCGCATGACCCGTGCCCAGCTGTTCGGTCTGCAAGGCAATCTCGATCTCAGGATCGTAGTCTTTGCATGACGCCTCGACCAGATCCGCCCCATGCCCGGCCACTACGACTGTCTTTTCAGGTTCCAGAACCTGCCCGGCGCGCAGGGCGTGCCACAGCATCGGGGCATGGGCGATCGGGTGCAGCACCTTTGGCAAATCCGACTGCATACGGGTTCCCTTGCCGGCGGCAAGAACAATCAAAGCAACGCTCAAGAACTCAATCCCATTTGTCTTTTTCTTGCGGTCGTTTTATCGCTTTGACCAAATAGGGCAAGCGCAGACTGGTCACGCTTGGTTTCCGGTTATGACAAAAGGGGCGGGGCATGAAGCGTTGTGTAATCTTTGATCTGGATGGCACTTTGGCCGATACCAGTGGCGATTTGATCGCTGCGGCCAATCATTGTTTTGAGGCAATGGGAATTGACGAACGTCTTGATCCGGCTGCGGATGCAGGCACTGCGGTGCGCGGTGGTCGGGCGATGTTGACCCTGGGGTTGACCCGCGCCGGATTGATGTCCGAAGAGCGCGTGACCAAGTGGTATCCCGAGCTGCTTTCCGCCTATGACGCGGCAATTGATGTGAATACAACCATGTATCCCGGTGCGGTTTCGGCGGTCGAGGCCCTGTTGCGCGACGATTACGCGGTGGGGATTTGCACCAACAAGCCCGAGGCCCTGGCCGAAAAACTGCTGCGCAGCCTAGGGGTGCGCGATTTGTTTGGCTCGATGATTGGTGCGGACACCACCGCTGCACGAAAGCCGGATGTGTTGCCCTATTGGACGGCGGTGGATCAGGCGGGCGGGCGGCGCGATGCCTCTTTGCTGGTAGGCGATTCCGTGACGGATCGCAAAACCTCGGCTGCGGCGGGCGTTCCGTCGATCCTTGTGACCTTTGCGGTCGGGGGGGAGGATGTACATGTCTTGCAACCCGAAGCCGTTATTGATCATTTTGATGAGCTGCAGCCCAAAATCGTGCAGCTAATTGGGTAGAAATCGCAGTTTGCGTCCTGAAAGGACCGTAATCGTGCAGCAAAGACCATTCGTCGGGGGCGAAACATGACAGAGATCTTCACCGGAAGCTTCACTCAACAGGAGCCGATCCCCCAGGATGGCATCGACGCGGCCATGGCGGTTTTGCAGCACGGGCGGCTGCATCGCTACAATGTTGTCGAAGGCGAATTGTCGGAAACGGCCTTATTGGAACAGGAATTCGCCGCGCAGATGGGGGCGAAATACTGTTTGGCGGTTGCTTCTGGCGGATACGCTCTGGCAACGGCTTTACGTGCGGTTGGGGTCAAACCCGGCGATGCGGTGTTGACCAATGCCTTTACCCTTGCGCCGGTTCCGGGCGCCATTGCCAGTATGGGGGCGACACCGGTTTTTGTCGGAGTGACCGAGGATCTGGTGATCGATCTTGACGATCTCGAAACCAAACTGCCCCAATCCAAGGTGCTGATGCTGTCCCATATGCGCGGGCATCTATGTGACATGGATCGCCTGATCGCCATGTGTGACGCGGCCGGAGTCAAGGTGATTGAGGATTGCGCCCATACGATGGGGGCGATGTGGAACGGTGTGCCCTCGGGGCGACAGGGGATTATCGGCTGCTATTCGACGCAAACTTATAAACATGTCAATTCCGGTGAAGGCGGGCTGTTCATCACCGATGACGAAGAGATCGCTGCCCGTGCGACGATCTTGTCCGGCTCATATATGTTGTACGAACGCCATCTGGCCGCCCCCGGGCCAGAGGTGTTTGAGCGGGTGAAATATGTCACGCCCAATGTTTCGGGCCGTATGGACAATCTGCGCGCCGCCATTCTGCGCCCGCAATTGCGCGACCTTGAGGCTCAGGCCATACGCTGGAACCAACGCTATGACACGGTTGAGGCGGGCTTGCACGACACGCCCGGCCTGACCCAGATCACCCGCCCTGACAAGGCGCGCCCGGTCGGGTCGTCGATTCAGTTTCTGCTCTTGGATTGGAGCGCCAAGGCCGTCCAAGAGGTCATCTCCCGCTGCGCCGCACGCGGGGTCGAACTGAAGTGGTTTGGCGGGGCCGAGCCGGCCGGCTTTACCTCGCGCTATGACAGTTGGCGCTATGCTGCCAGTACAGCTATGCCCAAGAGTGACAGAATTCTGGCCGGGATTGTCGATATGCGTCTGCCGCTGACTTTTAATTTGGAGGATTGCGCGCTGATTGCCCGCATCATTCGGGCCGAAGTTGGGGCGGTCTGGCAATCTGGCGCGGCTTGCGACTAACGCCTGCCTGCCGCGCATTTAATCCGCAATTTCCGTCCAATCGGCCTGATCAAAAATGGCCTGCCCATCACCCGGCAGACCAACCCAGCTGGTCGCGGCGCTTAGGTCACTGAACAACCGCATGTCGAGTTTCGGTGCCCCCGCTGCATAGCCCATATACATGCGACAAATCCCAATGGTCATCGGGGTGTTCGCCACCAGGGCGTGTTTGACCGGGTGTTTGAGATTGGCCAGCAAGCTGTTGAAATCCTTGATCCGCGCGACGCGGTCCAGACTGGTCAGCGTGGTGGATGTGAGCTGTGTCAGGTCAGAAACGCTGTCCAACATCTGCCCCTTGCCAAAATCCCTGATGATCACTTTGCGCAACTTGTCCTGCTGGCGTTGCGTCGAGCGCCCGAAATAGCGGATCAGAACGACATGCGGCTCCGCAAGAAATGAATACTGAACGGACATAGGCGATCCAAAAGGGTTTGCACAAAATGACAGGCGGTGAGGCGTAGCCGCATTATTGATCATGGCCCGGGTGTGTTGCAACCGCTGAGGGAGAACTTGGCCACTTGGAAACGACGCGACGGCTTTTTCAACGGGTCGCTTGACCCGACTCGATTTATCTGCAAATGAAATGAACAGTTGTTCAATAAGCGTGAGGAGGCGCTCATCATGTTCACGGCCAGCATGGTTTTCGATTTGGGTGAAGATGTGAATGCCCTGCGCGATATGGTGCATAAATGGGCGCAAGAGCGGGTGAAGCCGATGGCGGCTGACATCGACAGCTCAAACAGTTTCCCAAATGAGCTTTGGACCGAAATGGGCGAACTTGGCCTGCTGGGCATCACCACGCCCGAGGAGTATGGCGGCGCGGGCATGTCCTATCTCGCGCATGTGATCGCGGTCGAAGAGATCGCGCGCGCCAGTGCCTCGGTCTCGCTGTCTTATGGCGCGCATTCCAACCTCTGCGTCAACCAGATCAAGCTGAATGGCAACGAGGAGCAAAAGCAGAAATACCTGCCGGGGCTGATTTCCGGTGAGCATGTCGGCGCTTTGGCCATGTCAGAGCCAGGGGCGGGATCAGACGTGGTGTCGATGAAGCTGCGCGCCGAAAAGCGCAATGATCGCTTTGTGTTGAATGGCAACAAATATTGGATCACCAATGGCCCCGACGCCGATACGCTGGTGGTCTATGCCAAGACCGACCCGGATGCCGGAGCCAAGGGGATCACGGCCTTTATCATCGAAAAAGACATGGCAGGTTTTTCCACCAGCCCGCATTTCGACAAGCTGGGCATGCGGGGGTCGAACACCGCTGAGCTGATTTTCGACAATGTCGAAGTGCCGTTCGAAAACATCCTCGGCGAAGAGGGCAAGGGCGTGCGCGTGTTGATGTCGGGCCTGGATTACGAACGCGTGGTTCTGGCCGGGATCGGCACCGGGATCATGGCCGCCTGTATGGATGAGGTCATGCCATACCTGGCCGAGCGCAAGCAATTTGGTCAACCGATTGGGAATTTCCAGCTGATGCAGGGCAAGATCGCTGACATGTATACGGCGATGAATTCGGCCCGCGCCTATGTCTACGAGGTCGCCAAGGCCTGCGACAGTGGCAAGGTCACGCGTCAGGATGCGGCGGCCTGCTGCCTTTATGCCTCGGAACAGGCCATGGTTCAGGCGCATCAGGCGGTTCAGGCGCTGGGTGGGGCCGGGTTCCTGGCGGATGCGCCGGTATCACGGCTGTTCCGTGATGCCAAGCTGATGGAAATTGGGGCTGGCACAAGCGAAATCCGTCGTATGTTGGTGGGGCGCGAATTGATGGGCAAAATGCTCTGATATCGCGCAGGCGGGCAGGGGCCCGCCGTCCTTTTCAACAATAGGAGCTTGGCCGATGCGCCTTTTAGCACTCTCATTTTCTCTGATCGCCTCGTCTGCGATGGCACAGGATTTGGTCTATTCCGACCGCGACACCGATCTGTGTTACCAAAGCGCGCAGGAGCCAATGGGCTGTATTGGCCTGTCGGCGGCGCAATGTATGGAAGATACCGGTTATGCGACCGTGGTCGAAGCCGGGTGTTATGATCGTGAGTTGCAATATTGGGATCGGCTCTTAAACGCCAATTATCGTGCCAAAATGGCCCAGGCCAAGGAAAATGACCGCCTGAACGAAGGGTTTGGGCCGTCGCAGGCGGAAGCCTTGAAAACGATGCAACGCGCATGGATTCCGTTTCGCGATGCCTCTTGTGACTACGAGCGTAGTTTGTGGGGCGGTGGCACCGGCGGCAGCCCGGCGCAGCTTAACTGCCTGATGACGGAAACCGCGCGTCAGGCGATCACCCTTGGCTATGGTGCTGGCGACTGATGTTGCCCCGGGTCGCCACATATGATGCTTTGCGCGCCGCGTTGCGCCATGAGGAGCCTGAACTGCTCAACATGGCGGTGCAAACCTGTTTTGATTGGGCGCGCAAAGACCCGGATCGTGTGGCGATCATCGACCTTGGCGGTGACACCCGGCAGGGTGTCACCTATGGGCAATTACAAGAGCTGGTCTGGCAGGTGCAGGCGGCTCTGCGTGAGCGTGGCGTGCGGCAGGGCGACCGGATTGGCGTTTTGCTGGGGCAATCGCCGCTTTGCGCCGCGGCCCATATCGCAGCTTGGGCAATGGGGGCGATTTCCGTCCCCTTGTTTAAGCTGTTCCGTCATGACGCGTTGGAATCTCGGCTGGCTGATAGCGGTGCCAAGATCGTCGTGACGGATGTTGATGGTGCCGACATGCTGGACGGGTTTGATTTGCGCTTGGTTCAAGCGGCGGATTTGAAAACACCGGTTCCGCAACCTGTCTTGCAGACCGAGCCCGAAGATCCGGCGGTCTTGATCTATACCTCTGGCACAACCGGCAAACCCAAAGGCGCGCTGCACGCGCATCGTGTGCTGATTGGTCATTTGCCGGGTGTCGAAATGAGCCATGATTTTCTGGGGCAAGACGGCGACGTGCTTTGGACGCCTGCGGATTGGGCCTGGATCGGGGGATTGTTTGACGTGCTGATGCCCGGGCTGGCCTTGGGCGTGCCAGTGGTCGCCGGGCGCATGGCCCGGTTTGACGTCGCGCAATGCATTGAAATCATCCGAGAAGCCACTGTTCAAAATGTGTTTTTCCCGCCAACCGCTTTGCGGATGCTCAAAGCGGAGCAGGCTAGGATCACCGGCCTGCGCAGCGTCGCATCCGGGGGCGAGCCGTTGGGGGCTGAGATGCTGGCCTGGGGGCAAGAGGCGCTTGGTGTCACGATCAACGAATTCTATGGCCAGACCGAATGCAATATGGTCGCGAGTTCCTGCGCGGCCCTTTTCAGCCCGAAACCGGGCTGCCTTGGCAAGGCTGTTCCGGGTTTCGAGGTTGCGGTGATCGATGGGGATGGCAAGGAAACGACCGGCGAGGGTGACATCGCTCTTCGGCGCGGTGCGCCCTCTATGATGTTGGAATATTGGCAAAACCCGTCGGAAACGGAACGCAAATTTCGCGGTGACTGGATGCTGACCGGGGATCGCGGCTGTATCGACGACGGCTATATCCGTTTTGTCGGGCGCGAGGATGATGTGATCACCTCCGCAGGCTATCGGATTGGTCCCGCCGAGATCGAGGATTGCCTGCTCACCCATCCCGGCGTCGCCACGGTGGGGGTTGTCGGTAAGCCTGATCCGCTGCGCACCGAGATTGTCAAAGCCTATGTCGTCACCAAACCGGGTGTTAAGGTTTCGGCAACGGATCTTCAGTCCTGGGTCAAGGAGCGACTGGCAAGCTATTCATACCCAAGGGAAATCGCCATTCTCGAAGCTTTGCCCATGACTGTCACGGGCAAAGTCATTCGCAAAGACCTCAAGGCTTTGGCCATTGCCGAAGCTGAACAAGACCCCTCGCAAGAGCAGGAGAGCACATGAAACTCCAAACGCAAGCCATTGCGTCCTCTGAACAATTCAAGGCCAACAAGGCGGCTCATCTCGACGCCTTGGCACAAATCGCTGAGGCTGCAAAGAGCGCAGCGGCGGGCGGTGGTGAAAGGTCGCGCGACCGCCATGTCAGCCGAGGCAAGATGTTGCCCCGAGAACGGGTTGCCAACCTGCTTGACCCTGGCTCTCCCTTCCTTGAGGTCGGGGCGACCGCGGCCCATGGCATGTATGATGGGGCCGCGCCTTGTGCCGGGGTCGTGGCTGGGATTGGTCTGGTGCAAGGGCGTCAGGTCATGGTGGTCTGCAATGATGCCACAGTCAAAGGTGGTACCTATTATCCGATGACGGTGAAAAAGCACCTGCGCGCCCAGGAAATCGCCGAGGAAAACCACCTGCCTTGTATCTATCTGGTCGATAGCGGCGGCGCGAACCTGCCCAATCAGGACGAAGTTTTTCCCGATCGAGATCACTTTGGCCGGATCTTTTACAATCAGGCCCGCATGTCCGCCAAAGGCATCGCGCAGATTGCCGTTGTCATGGGCTCTTGCACAGCGGGCGGGGCCTATGTGCCGGCCATGTCCGACGTGACCATCATCGTCAAAGAGCAAGGCACGATTTTTCTCGCCGGCCCACCCTTGGTCAAGGCCGCAACGGGTGAGGTCGTCAGCGCCGAGGATCTGGGCGGTGGCGACGTGCATACGCGCCTCTCAGGCGTCGCAGATTACCTGGCCGAAGATGACAGCCACGCCCTCGCGCTTGCGCGCCGCGCGGTTGGCTCCCTCGGCCCGGTCAAAGGCGCGCAGCTGAACCTGCAATCCCCCGAGGACCCGGCCTATGACCCAGCTGAGATCCTTGGCGTTGTTCCGGCGGATCTGCGCACGCCTTATGACATTCGCGAAGTCATCGCACGGCTGGTGGATGGGTCGCGTTTTGATGAATTCAAACCGCGTTTTGGCGAAACTCTGGTCACCGGCTTTGCCCATGTGATGGGCATGCCTGTCGGGATTATCGCCAATAATGGTGTGCTGTTCTCAGAGGCCGCGCAAAAGGGCGCGCATTTTGTGCAACTCTGCAGCCAGCGCCATATTCCGCTGGTTTTCCTCCAAAATATCACCGGATTCATGGTCGGGCGCAAATATGAAAACGAAGGCATTGCGCGCCACGGGGCCAAGATGGTGACCGCTGTGGCGACCACCAATGTCCCCAAGATCACCATGCTGGTTGGCGGCTCATTTGGGGCGGGCAATTACGGCATGTCTGGGCGGGCCTATCAGCCGCGTTTCCTGTGGACCTGGCCCAATAGCCGCATTTCCGTCATGGGCGGCGAACAGGCCGCTGGAGTCTTGGCCACGGTGAAACGCGACGGGATCGAGCGCAAGGGGGGCACTTGGTCGGCGGAAGAAGAGGCCGAGTTCAAGCGCCCCACGATTGAGATGTTCGAAGAGCAAGCCCATCCGCTTTATGCGTCGGCGCGGCTTTGGGATGACGGCATTATTGACCCGCGCAAATCACGTGACGTGCTGGCTCTGTCTCTGCGCGCGGCCTTGAATGCGCCAATCGAAGACACTCAGTTTGGCATCTTCCGCATGTAAGACCATCCCGGTGTTTCTTCTTGGTTCAAATACTCCCCTTGGGTGTCGCGATGACTGCGCCATTGCTCGGACGACACTGGCGACGGGCAGGCTGCCCGCGGCGCAACCGCTAAAAGGACAAAACAGATGATTGATACAATCCTGATCGCCAATCGCGGTGAAATCGCCTGCCGCGTCATTGAAACCGCCCGCAAAATGGGGATGCGCTGTGTTGCGGTGCATTCTGACGTGGATGCAGATGCCAAACATGTGGCCATGGCCGATGTCGCGGTTTGCATTGGCGAAGCGGCCCCGGCGCAAAGCTATCTTCGGGGTGATCGTATCATTGCGGCAGCTCAGCAGACCGGCGCGCAACTGATCCATCCGGGCTATGGCTTTCTTTCGGAAAACCCTGATTTCGTTGATCAAGTCGAAGAGGCAGGCCTGACCTTTGTCGGCCCTTCTGCCAAGGCGATCCGCGCCATGGGCCTTAAGGATGCCGCGAAAAAGCTGATGCAAGAGGCAGGCGTGCCCGTGGTTCCTGGCTATATGGGCGAAGATCAGGATCCCGGCCATCTCGAGGTCGAGGCGCAGGCGATCGGCTACCCGGTCTTGATCAAGGCGGTTGCGGGTGGGGGCGGCAAAGGTATGCGCCTTGTCGAGCGGCCCGAGGATTTTGCCGACGCCCTGGTCAGCGCGCAATCCGAGGCGCGCACCGCCTTTGGCAATGATCATGTGTTGATCGAGAAATACATTTCAAAACCGCGCCACATTGAGGTGCAGGTTTTTGGCGATGGCACCCAAGCGGTTCATTTGTTTGAACGCGATTGTTCCCTGCAGCGACGCCACCAAAAAGTGATCGAGGAAGCCCCGGCACCTGATATGCCCGAAACTGTGCGCGACGCGATGGGGGCTGCAGCCGTGCGCGCCGCGGAAGCGATTGGCTACAAAGGCGCTGGCACGGTGGAGTTCATCGTCGATGGCTCGCAAGGGCTGCGCGAGGATGGGTTCTGGTTCATGGAAATGAACACACGCCTTCAGGTGGAACACCCGGTTTCGGAACTGATCACAGGTGTCGATCTGGTCGAATGGCAAATCCGCGTGGCCTGTGGTGAACCACTGCCGGCGCAGCAATCCGATCTTTCGATCAATGGCCACGCCTTTGAGGCGCGCCTTTATGCCGAGGATGTGCCAGCAGGCTTTTTGCCTGCAACCGGTCGGCTGACGCATTTGCAGTTTCCGGCTGGTGTACGCGCTGATAGTGGCGTGCGCGCCGGAGATGAGATCAGCCCAAATTACGACCCGATGATTGCCAAGCTGATCGTACATGGCCCGACTCGCGCCGTGGCCCTGCGCCAATTGGCCAAAGGGCTGCGCGACACCGAGGTTGCAGGCACGGTAACCAACCTGTCTTTCCTTGGCGCTTTGGCCGAACATGAAGGTTTTGGGCGCGGTGATGTCGATACCGGGCTGATTGCCCGCGATCTCGACGCGTTGGTGACGGTGCCGCAGAGCATGGGGCAGGCACGCGCCATGGCGGCCTTGGTGGCGTCTGGGCTAATGGGCGAAATAGGCGCGGAGACTGGCTTTTCGCTTTGGGATGGATTGCTGCGCACGATCTGGATCGAAGAGGCCGGTGAGCGCCACGAGATCAAACTGCAGATGATGGGCGCGGATCGCTGTTCGATTTTGGACGGGGAACAGAAGGTTGAGGCTGTGCGGACCGCTTCGGGCTGGACCTTTGACGGACAAAAGGCCCCGAACTATGCGCAAACCGGCAATGTCATCACCATTTTCGCCGATTATGGCCGCAGCTTTCATGTGGTTGACCTGCTGGACCAAGCCGACCAATCCGCCGTGGATGCGACGCTGACCCTGGCCCCGATGCCGGGGCGTGTGGTCTCGGTACATGTGTCTTCGGGGCAGGAGGTTGCCGAAGGGGACAGGCTGGTTGTTCTTGAGGCGATGAAGATGGAACACACCATGGTCGCTGGCCGGGCCGGGCGCATTGCCGAGCTTTTGGTTGATGCGGGCGATCAGGTCGAAGCCGGCGCGCCTTTGGTGCGTCTGGAAGATGAGGAGTCGGCATGAACGTTTCCAGCGCGGCAGGCGGGTCAAAAGTTTTGCAAAACTTTTGCAAATTCCGTGGACGGAATTTGGATGCGCGTGCCGCTGATGTTGTGGGTCGTGTCGACATAGGTTTGCTTTGGGAGGGGCAGGGATGATCAAACTTCACCATGTGCAATATGGACGATCCTTTCGGATTCTGTGGCTGATCGAAGAGGCCGGGCTTGAAGCCAAGCTGGGGCCGCTAGAGATCGTCGAATACCAGATTGGGTCCAAATCCATGCGCGAAGGCGCGCTGCCTCAGCTCTCACCGGCCATGCGCATTCCAGCGATTGAGATTGACGGTTTGGAAATGGCGGAATCCGGTGCGATCATGGAATATTTGATCGAAACTGAAGCCCCTGAATTTGGCCGCGCGCCGGGGCATGCGGAGCGTGCCGATTACCTGCAATGGATTCACTATTCCGAAACCATGGCCAGCCTGATCGAAAACCTGAACCTGCAAATGGTGTTCCTGCGCCCGCCTGCCAAACCCAGCCCCGTTGTTGTCAAACTGACCGTGGCGCGATTGCGCGGGGCCTTGGCCGGGATGGAGGCGCGCATGGGCGATCATGAGTGGTTGCTTCCCAGCGGCTTCAGCGGGGCCGACATGATGATGGGCTTCAACCTGTTTGCCGCCCCTTATTACGTTCCTCTTGATGAGTTTCCAAAACTGCAAGCCTACAAAGCCCGGATGGAAGCGCGGGCCGCTTACCAACGGGCCTGCGCGCGCGAGGGGGAGCAACGCTTTTACGCCCAGGATTTCTATCCGGTGCCCGAGGTCTGATCATGAGCAACTATGTTGAGATTTTTGAGGTTGGGCCGCGCGACGGATTACAAAACGAAAAGCGTCAGATCCCGACGGCTGAGAAAATCGCGCTGGTCGACTGCCTGAGCACGGCCGGATTCAAACGCATTGAATGCGCTAGTTTTGTCAGCCCGAAATGGGTGCCGCAAATGGGCGACAGCGCCGATGTTTTGGCCGGGATTGCGCGCAAGACCGGGGTTTCCTGTGCCGCGTTGACGCCGAATATGCGCGGGCTTGATGGCGCGATTGCGGCCAAAGCTGATGAGGTGGCAATTTTTGGCTCCGCCTCCGAAGGGTTCAGCAAGGCCAATATCAACGCCACAATTGCCGAAAGCCTTGAACGCTTTGCGCCCGTCGCCAAAGCCGCGCAAGAGGCTGGCTTGCCAGTGCGCGGCTATGTGTCCTGCGTGGTAGAATGCCCCTATGACGGGGCGGTGGACCCGTCTCAGGTCGCCAAGGTCGTCGCGGCTTTGCGGGATATGGGCTGTTACGAGATTTCCTTGGGCGACACCATTGGACGGGGCAGCCCAGCCATGGTCGATACGATGCTGAAAGCCATTGTGCAGGAGATGCCCGCCGAAAAGCTTGCTGGTCATTTCCATGATACGGGCGGTTTGGCATTGGACAATATCGAAGTGGCTTTGTCGCATGGCCTTCGTGTCTTTGACGCGGCGGTTGGTGGGCTTGGCGGTTGCCCCTATGCGCCGGGCGCGGCGGGCAATGTGGCGACCGAGGCTGTGCATGATCGCTTGATTGCCCTGGGATATCAGACGGGCCTTGACCGAGATGTGTTGGAACAGGCCGCCGATATGGCGCGCGCCATGCGGTTGGCATGAGCGGGGAAAAGGGACAGAGCGATGTTTGAGACGTTGGTTATCGAAACGGATACGCGCGGGGTCGCCACGCTGACCCTGAACCGGGCTGAGAAACATAATGCGCTTTCGGCGCAGATGATTGCAGACCTGACTGAGGCGGCACAGGTCTTGGGTCAGGATGAGAACGTGCGCGTTGTCATCCTGACCGGGGCAGGGCGCAGCTTTTGCGCGGGTGGGGATCTGCGCTGGATGCAGGACCAGATGGCCGCCGATGCCGCGACCCGCTTTGTCGAGGCCAAAAAGCTGGCCATGATGCTCAAGGCCTTGAATGAGATGCCAAAACCCTTGATCGGACGGATTCAGGGGCAGGCCTTTGGTGGTGGAGTTGGCATGGCCTCGGTCTGTGATGTGGCGATTGGCGTTGATAGCGCGAAGTTTGGGCTAACCGAGACGCGCCTTGGCCTGATTCCAGCCACCATCGGACCTTATGTTCTGGCGCGGTTGGGTGAGGCGATGGCGCGCCGTGTCTTTATGTCGGCGCGGATCTTTGACGCGGATGAGGCGGTGACACTTGGGCTGTTGGCAAAATCAGTGGCTGCAGACGCGTTGGACAGCGCCGTTGAGGCCGAGGTTGCCCCCTATCTGAGTTGCGCGCCGGGCGCCGTGGCCGAGGCCAAGCGCTTTACCCGCTGGTTGGGCATGCCGATCACCGAGGAGGTGATTGATCAGACCATCCAAGGCCTTGTGGAGCGTTGGGAAAGCGCAGAATCGCAAGAGGGAATCGCTGCGTTTTTCGACAAGCGCAAACCGAGCTGGTCCTGACCCAAGGGGGCGCTGCCCCCCTTGCTCGTGAACGAGCAATTCCCCCCGGGATATTTTCAGCCCAGAGAAGAGTGGGTCAGAGGGCATGTATTGAGCGGCATCTTCGAATGTTTCTGCCTGCGGTTCTTGCAGGGGATTTGAGCTGGTCGACCAAGTGTTTTGGGTGTTGCTACGGTTGACAGGGCCTACGACATAACGTTTTGAATTGGGTCATTCCAAAGAAGGTTTGAGGGGACGTTATGACTGTTCAAATCGCGCATTTGTTTGCGCTCGGCTGCGTCGCTATTGTTTTCTTTCAGATCGCTTTGATTGTTGGGCTGCCATTGGGGGAATACACCCAAGGAGGGCAGCACAAAGGGGCTTTGCCGCCTTCGGGGCGGGTGATCGCGGCGATTTCGATTCCCATTTTGTTGTTTTGTGGTCTGTCGATCCTGTCCGCTGCCGGGTTTCCCGGCTTGGACTGGCCGCGCTGGACCGGATGGGTTGGCCTTGGCGTTATGATCATCAGCGCGATTTTGAATTGGATCACCCCATCCGCCACGGAGCGGGCGGTTTGGGGGCCGATTATGCTGGTTATGGCAGGTTTTGCCGCCCATGTGATGATCGCCACCCTCGGGCAGAGTTGAACGCAACAGGTTTTCCCGCGACCCATGCGCGCGGCTTTGTTGGGGGCTCGTGCAAAACTTGGCGCTCAGCCGCTTGAAAACCATGGAAAATTCGCCGAGTATCAAACCTGTTTACGGTTGATTTCCTTCTCTTGAATATCTACCGGCTGTGTTGACCCTGCCTGCCCATAGGGCTAAGGCATGCCTGAACCTATCTGCGCGCCCCGGCGCGCCTCAGAAGGAGCCACCTCGTGGAAGAGATGCTGCGGGAATACCTTCCCATCCTCGTCTTCGTGGCCATTGCAACTGCGATTGGTCTCGTTTTCCTCTTGGCCGCCATCCTGATTGCCGTGCGCAATCCGGACCCTGAAAAGGTCTCGGCCTATGAATGCGGGTTCAACGCATTCGATGATGCCCGGATGAAATTCGACGTGCGTTTCTACCTCGTCGCCATCCTGTTCATCATTTTTGACCTCGAAATCGCTTTCCTCTTCCCCTGGGCCGTTGCGTTCAAGGATGTGAGCATGGTGGGTTTCTGGTCGATGATGGTTTTCCTGGCAGTGCTGACAATCGGCTTTGCCTATGAATGGAAGAAAGGGGCGCTCGAATGGGAGTGATGACGGGTGCAAACACCGCTGGGAGTGACAAAGAGGTCGTGACCCAGGCCATCAATCGCGAGCTGCAGGATAAGGGTTTCCTGCTCACCTCTACCGAAGACATCATCAACTGGGCGCGCACCGGGTCTTTGCACTGGATGACCTTTGGTCTGGCCTGCTGCGCGGTTGAGATGATGCACACCTCGATGCCACGCTATGATGCGGAACGGTTCGGGATTGCGCCGCGCGCCTCCCCACGTCAGTCCGACCTTATGATCGTTGCGGGCACCCTGACCAACAAAATGGCCCCGGCTTTGCGCAAGGTTTATGACCAGATGCCAGAGCCGCGCTATGTGATTTCCATGGGCTCCTGTGCCAATGGCGGTGGCTATTACCACTACAGCTATTCGGTTGTGCGTGGCTGTGACCGCATCGTGCCGGTTGATGTCTATGTACCGGGCTGCCCTCCGACCGCTGAGGCGCTGCTTTATGGTCTGATGGCGCTGCAACGCAAAATCCGCCGCACCGGGACACTCGTGCGTTAAGCGCGAAAGGGAGATGCCAGCATGAGTGAAGCATTGAACGAACTTGGCACCATCATCGCCACCAAACGCCCCGATTGCGTGCTGGGCTGGGATGTTGCCTATGACGAGCTGAACATTGATGTCGCACCAGCGAATATCAAAGGCTTTGTCGAGTTTCTGAAAACCGATCCGAACTGCAAATTCTCGACCCTGGTGGATCTCTCCGGCGTCGACTACCCCGAGCGGGCCAAGCGGTTTGACGTGGTCTATCATTTCCTGTCGATGTATCAGAACCAGCGCATTCGCCTGCGGGTTTCGGTACGCGAAGACGAAATGGTGCCCTCGATTGTTGATATCCACCCCTCGGCCAATTGGTTCGAGCGTGAGACATTTGACATGTATGGGATCCTGTTCTCGGGCCACCCGGATCTGCGCCGTTTGCTGACGGATTATGGTTTCCGCGGCCACCCGCTGCGCAAGGATTTCCCGACCACCGGTTACACCGAAGTGCGCTATGACGAAGAGTTGAAGCGCGTGGTTTACGAACCCGTGTCGCTGGTTCAGGAATACCGCCAGTTTGATTTCATGTCCCCATGGGAAGGCGCGCAATATGTGCTGCCCGGGGATGAGAAACAGGAAGAGGCTGCGAAGTGACGCATGTTCTGGGAAGACTTTCTCATAGAACTGTTGGCGATTGCTTTGACGCTTCCGCCTTTTGTCGTTTTACTGCCGAAATTCGGGCTTTCCCGTTGGTGGGCTCTCGTGGTTGCGACTGGACTTGGAATGATAGTGCTATTGTGGGTCATGGCCTACAAAGCATTGCCCCGTAAGGAGGAATCTTAATAATGGATGGTTCCAAAGGTTTCGATGACGCCCTGACAGGCGAACAGAAAATCCGCAATTTCAACATCAACTTCGGGCCTCAGCACCCGGCGGCGCACGGCGTGTTGCGCATGGTGCTGGAACTGGACGGTGAGATTGTCGAACGTGCAGACCCGCATATCGGGCTGCTGCATCGCGGCACGGAAAAGCTCATGGAGAGCCGGACTTACCTGCAAAACCTGCCTTATCTCGACCGGCTCGATTACGTCGCCCCGATGAACCAGGAACATGCCTGGTGTCTGGCGATTGAAAAGCTGACCGGAGTTGAGGTGCCACGCCGTGGCTCTTTGATCCGGGTACTGTTCTCGGAAATTGGCCGCGTGCTGAACCATTTGCTCAACGTCACCACCCAGGCGATGGATGTGGGCGCGCTGACCCCGCCGCTTTGGGGCTTTGAAGAGCGTGAAAAGCTCATGATCTTTTACGAGCGCGCTTGTGGTGCCCGCCTGCACGCCAACTATTTCCGCCCCGGTGGTGTCCATCAGGACCTGCCCGAGGCGCTGCTGGATGATATCATCGAATGGGCCGAGCATTTCCCGAATGTTCTGGACGATATCGACGGGCTGCTGACCGAAAACCGGATCTTTAAGCAGCGTAACTGCGATATCGGTGTAATCTCCGAGGAAGAGATCCTTGACTGGGGCTATTCCGGTGTCATGGTCCGTGGCTCGGGCCTCGCCTGGGATTTGCGCCGTGCGCAACCCTATGAATGCTATGACGAATTCGACTTCCAGATCCCGGTTGGCAAGAATGGCGATTGCTATGATCGCTATCTCGTCCGCATGGAAGAAATGCGTCAATCGACCAGCATCATCCTGCAAGCCATCGAGAAACTGCGCGCCCCAGAGGGGCAGGGTGATGTTCTGGCCCGTGGCAAGCTGACCCCGCCGAAACGCTCGGAGATGAAGACCTCGATGGAGGGGCTGATCCACCACTTCAAGCTTTACACCGAAGGGTTCAAAGTCCCCGAGGGTGAGGTTTATGCCGCGGTCGAAGCGCCCAAAGGCGAATTTGGCGTTTACATGGTGGCGGATGGCTCTAACAAGCCCTACCGCGCCAAGCTGCGCGCGCCGGGTTTCCTGCATCTGCAAAGCATGGATCACGTCGCCAAAGGACACCAACTGGCCGATGTCGCCGCGATCATCGGCACCATGGACATCGTGTTCGGAGAAATCGACCGATGATCCGACACTCTGCGCTGATTGCTGTTTTCTGCTCTGCGGGCGTCTGTGTTCAAGCCGCCCCGGCGAGCGAGGATGCATTTGTCGCAGAGCTGGAAAAGCTTCCGAACACGGCCTTTACCGCATCGATCGAAGCGGCGTTCAAAGAGAGCGGTTGCGTCTATGATTTCAGCGCGGGCGAAGATCCTTTGATCAAGTCCGTCGCGACTCATCTGGCGGCAACACTTGGCTACACAGGCGCAATCAGCCAAAAATCCATCGATGTGGTGGATGATCTCGGCGAGGATGCCATCGACGCCATGATGGAGAATGGCTATGTGATCGTGGACCGGGCGGCCAGAACGGCTCGGTTGAAGGATTGTAAGTGACGGGGCGGGCGCGCTCCCTATGGTATGACCTGCCCAGAAAGGCTTGAAGATGACAAAACTGTTTATTGCAATGGCTGCCGCGGCCGCGCTTCCCACCGCTTGTGTGATGAAGCCCAAGGACATTACCGACGAAGATCTGGTTTCGTTTGATGCGGCTGTTGCCTCGATCGGCTGTGATCTGGTCAATGAGCGCCATTACCTGCCGGTCGAGCTGCAAACTGGCCTGACACGTGAGAAAATCCAGGAAGTGGCCGGTTTCCGCATCCAACGTGAAGAGGCGGTTGCCTTGGAAGGTGGCGGGATGCGTCTGTTGACCGGGGCTTGCACGCCAAAAGAAGACGCCTGATAGGGCTTAAAAACATGCCTGGCCACGCACGGCCGGGACCTAGATAACAGTGACCGGGCGGGCGTGCCTTTCCGGTTAGCCAACCGAAAGAGCGAAGATATGCTGCGTCGTTTGCACTCTGAGCAACCTGAAAGCTTTGAATTCGCGCCGGCCAACCTGGCCTGGGCGCAAAATCAGATCAGCAAATACCCAGAGGGTCGTCAGGCCAGCGCGATCATCCCGCTGCTGTGGCGCGCGCAGGAGCAAGAGGGCTGGCTGACCCGCCCGGCAATTGAATATGTCGCCGATATGCTGGGCATGGCCTATATTCGCGCTTTGGAAGTGGCGTCGTTCTACTTTATGTTTCAGCTGCAACCGGTTGGTTCTGTTGCGCATATTCAGATTTGCGGCACCACATCCTGCATGATTTGCGGGGCCGAAGACCTGATCAAGGTTTGCCGCGAAAAGATCGCGGACAAGCCGCATGCGCTTTCTGCAGATGGTAAGTTTTCTTGGGAAGAGGTCGAATGCCTCGGCGCCTGCACCAACGCGCCTATGGCTCAGATCGGCAAGGATTACTATGAGGATCTGACCGAAGAGAAACTGGCTCAGATGCTGGATGACATGGCGGCGGGCAAGGTGCCTCAGGTTGGTCCGCAGAACGGGCGTTTTGCCTCTGAGCCTAAGTCGGGCATTTCCTCTTTGACCGATTTCGTCAACGGCGCGATCAAGCTCAATGCCTCGGCGCAATTGGCGGATGAGATTGGCGATACGATCAAACGCATCGACGGCACCGAAGTGCCGCTGGTTCAGGGCTGGGAAGATCAGTCAAATGGCGGGGCGGCCAAGGCCACGGGCGTTGCAGCCAATGATGACAAAACCCCGGCGGCCAAGCCCGCCGCAGCGGCCCAAACGCCGGTTGAAACCCCTGCAAAACCTGAAAAAGCCGAAGATACGACCAATGTCTCAGACGAGATCGAAGTGTCGGATGAGGACAAGCCAGCGGCGTTGGAAGCGGCCCGAAACAACCAGCCGGATGATCTGAAAAAGATCAAAGGCGTGGGCCCGAAACTTGAAAAGCTTTTGAATTCTATGGGTTTCTTCCATTTTGACCAGGTTGCGGCCTGGACGGATAAGGAACTGGCCTGGGTTGACCAGAATCTGGAAGGGTTCAAAGGTCGCGCCACACGGGACGAATGGGTTGCACAAGCCAAAACTCTTGCTTCTGGGGAAGAATCCTAATTTGCTACCCCTGAAATAAGGGGACGGGCGTTGTAGATTACAGCGACCCGATAAGCGAATAGGGAGTTTTGGGAATGAACAACGCAAGTGACGGGCAGGGCTGCCGCATAAAATGCTGGACAGTTGCCGGGGCAATTGGCCTCTTTGTTGCTCTGATGGCCATTGCGGTGGCGGGCAAAGGGATCATTGCAGGGATCTTTCTTGGCCTCCTGGCCGCGATCCTGTTGGGGCTTCTTTTCATTTGGTTGTTCTGTGCAGATGTGCCTGCAATCGGCGCGAGCGGATCCAAGGATGATGGCGCTGCAAGCGCGAGGGCGGGCGGTGCTGGAACCTCATCGGCTCCGGTCGCGGCTGGAGCTGCTGCGGGTGTTGCAGCTGGTGCGGCGGCAAGTGCGGCGAAACCTTCTGGCGCTGAAGCAAAAGCGGCGGAGAGTGACGCCGCCGCTGTAGATACAACGGCCGAGGACGCTGTTGCTTCCACAGATGCTGCGGCCGAAGACGGTGCCGCCGATGCGGATGCGGTCGTCAAACCTTCCACTGTTCTAGAGGGCGAGGCTGAGCTGGCCGAGCGCAAAGGCAGTTGGAAATATGAACGTGACGCCGCTGATGCCGACGGTTCTGGTACTGCAGATGCGGGCGGGAATGACAGCGCCGGGGATGCAGGTGTTGCGGATGCTGGCGGTGATGACGCCGCTGCCGATGCGCCTTCTGCAGAGGCTGGTCAGGCCGCAGCAGATGCTGCCACGGCTGGCGGTACAGATGATGCCGAGGCCAGTGATACAGCCAGCGCCGAGCCAGTGATCAAACCATCTACCGCCCTGGCAGGTGAGGCCGAATTGGCGGAGCGCAAGGGCACTTGGAAATACGAAGCCCCGGCAGCCGAGGCGGATACGCAATCTGCCGCTTCTGACAGCAAAGATGCCTCTGATTCCAGCAGCGACTCCGCTGCAGCGGATGCACCCACTGAAGAAGCAGCAGCAGAGGCCGTCGTAGCCGCCGCTCCGGTCTCCGAAGATGCACCAAAGGCGGCTGCTTCTGACGATCTGGGCGAAGATTATGATCGCGACGGTGTCAAGGAAGGCACGGAGGAGGGATCACGCCCATCCCTGCTCGAAGCTCCGCGCGAGGGCGGCCCGGATAATCTGAAAGAAATCAAAGGCATCGGACCCAAACTGGAAAAGGTCTGCCACAGCCTTGGTATCTATCACTTTGACCAGATCGCCGCCTGGAGCGAGGACGAAGTAGCTTGGGCCAATGCCAACCTGGTTGGTTTCAAGGGCCGTGTTTCGCGCGATAATTGGGTGGAGCAGGCCAAAATCTTGGCAGCGGGCGGGGAAACCGAATTCTCCAAACGCGTCGACAAGGGCGGGGTCTACTAGGCCCTGCGACACCAGTTGGTCTTGCATGCTGCAGCGCAGTATGCGAGGCCTGACGTGGCAACGTTGGGGAGGAACGGGGCTGAAACCGCGCGGGCTGTTCCGCGCACTGCCGATTTCGGTGCCTATTTTGGAGCGATGACGTGACCAAGACGACCCCACTTTTTCCCCTAACCCCTGATTTTACGCCGGTTGTTCGCATGATGGCGATGCAAACACGCCTTGCGACACAGTCGAGCGAGGCGATGATGCGCCTGGCCTATTTGCCGTGGAAAAGCTTTAGCGCAAGCTGTGGTTCTTTGAACCTGGCCGCTGGCGAAGAGACCAAAGTCGACAAGAAAGTGGTCGCCAAGGCGAAAGCGCCTAAGTCCGCCGCGAAAGTGGTGCCTGTGACCAAAGCCAAGGTCGAGCCCCCCAAAGCAGCTCCCGCTGCGGCCAAGGTGAAACCGGTTGAGGTCAAAAAGACAGCGGTGAAAAAGACGGAGGCCAAGGCGGCTCCGGTCGCCAAAAAGGCCGAAGCGAAACCGGCCCCGGTTGAAAAGAAACCTGCTGCTCCGAAAGCCGTTGAGAAGAAAGCAGTCGCGGCTCCTGCGGCCAAACCGGCTGCGAAAACCGCCGAGAAACCTGCTGCACCCGTCAAAGAGGCGGCCAAACCGGCCCCTGCGGCCAAGGTTGCGGCCAAAGCGCCTGCTGCTCCGGCAAAACCTGCCACAAAGCCCGCTTCGAAGCCTGAGGCGGCTGCCAAGGCTGAGGTCAAGGTCAGCGCTCCGGTAAAAGCCCCGCAGAAAGCGGCTGCACCCAAGCCCGTCGAGAAAAAGCCGGAGGCCAAAAAAGCCGAGCCCGTCAAGGCAGCCCCGGCAGCCAAAGCCGCGCCTAAGGCACCAGAGGCTGCAAAGCCAGCCAGCAAGCCAGCACAGGTCAAGCCTGAGCTGCTCAAGGCGGCGCGCGGCGGTAAAGCGGATGACCTAACCAAATTGCAAGGAGTTGGCCCGAAATTGGCCGTGGCCTTGCAGGAGGCAGGGATTTATCATTACGACCAAGTCGCGGCATGGTCAGCGGACCAGACCGCTTGGGTTGACGAAAATATCGCTGGTGTGCGGGGCCGGGCGTCTCGTGATGGTTGGGTGAAACAAGCCCAATCGCTGGCGAAAAAATAAGGTCTGAGGTTTGGTGATGCGCAATGAACAGGATCAGGCACGGCAGGGACGGGTGATTTCGCTTGTCATTGCCGGTGTCGCTTTGGCTTGGATTGCGCTCACGGCCCTTGGATCTGCGCTGGAATGGAGCCAGCGCACACGACTGTTGTTTGACCTGCTCGCGCTGGTCGGGTTTGCAATGGCCGTCTGGATGATTTACGGGCTCTGGCGGGACCGCCAGAAAAACAAGGACTAGGTAGGCATGCTAGCTGATCAGGATCGGATCTTTACCAACCTCTACGGAATGCACGACCGCACTCTGGCCGGTGCCAAGAAGCGCGGCCATTGGGATGGCACGGCGGGGATCATTCAAAAGGGGCGTGACTGGATCATCGACCAGATGAAGGCCTCGGGCCTGCGTGGTCGCGGTGGCGCGGGTTTTCCGACCGGGTTGAAGTGGTCCTTTATGCCCAAGGAAAGCGATGGCCGCCCGTCCTATTTGGTTGTGAATGCCGACGAATCAGAGCCGGGCACCTGTAAAGACCGCGAAATCATGCGCCACGATCCGCACACGCTGATCGAGGGCTGCTTGATCGCCTCTTTCGCCATGCAGGCCAACACCTGCTATATCTACATTCGCGGCGAATATATCCGCGAGCGTGAGGCGCTGCAGGCCGCGATTGACGAGGCTTATGATGCCGGGTTGCTGGGGCGCAATGCGGCTGGTTCGGGCTGGGATTTCGATCTGTTCCTGCATCATGGGGCCGGGGCCTATATCTGCGGCGAGGAAACTGCGCTGCTCGAAAGCCTTGAGGGCAAAAAGGGCATGCCGCGCATGAAGCCGCCATTCCCGGCGGGCGCGGGCCTTTATGGCTGCCCGACCACTGTGAACAATGTCGAATCGATTGCCGTTGTGCCGACCATCTTGCGTCGCGGCCCGGAATGGTTCGCGGGCTTTGGCCGTCAGAACAATGCCGGCACCAAGCTGTTTGCGGTCTCGGGCCATGTCAACAACCCCTGTGTCGTCGAAGAGGCGATGTCGATCTCCTTCGAAGAGCTGATCGAAAAGCATTGCGGCGGCATTCGCGGCGGCTGGGACAATCTACTGGCAGTGATTCCGGGTGGGTCCTCTGTTCCCTGCGTGCGCGGTGAGAACATGAAAGACGCCATTATGGATTTCGACTATCTGCGCGGTGAACTGGGTTCGGGCCTTGGCACGGCGGCGGTGATCGTCATGGACAAGCAGACCGATATCATCAAGGCAATCTGGCGGCTGTCGAAATTCTACAAGCATGAAAGCTGTGGCCAATGCACCCCATGCCGCGAAGGCACCGGTTGGATGATGCGCGTTATGGATCGTCTGGTGCGCGGCGAGGCTGAAATCGAAGAGATCGACATGCTATGGGACGTGACCAAGCAGGTCGAAGGCCACACCATTTGCGCCCTTGGCGACGCGGCAGCCTGGCCGATCCAGGGCCTGATCCGCAATTTCCGCGACGAGATCGAAGATCGCATCAAGGCGCAGAAATCCGGCAAGATGAGTGCGATTGCGGCTGAGTGATCAGACGATCATAAGCTAGAATTGGGGCCTTCGGGCCCTTTTTTGTTGGAGAAAGACAAGTGTTCCATCCCCGCTTCCGCGCGCCGCTTCATCCCAATCTCTGTCCCAAATGTGGGCGCAAGCCTTATCCCGCGGGCTGGGAATGCAAGTGTGGATATACCGGGGCTGGGCCGAAACGAGTGCCACCGCAATTCAAAGGCTTTTCTTGGATCGTCAAGACGATTTGGGGTTTGATCGCCTTTCTGGCTATTCTTTGGGGCCTGCGGGTTCTCTGGCAACAGCTCGTGACTTGACCTGTTCGGCGGCACGGGCGAAACTGAAACAAATGACTAATTCTTTGTTTGAATGAATTTTGTCACAGTGTTTTCAAGCCCTGCCCGGCCAAGCTGCGGGTCAGGCAAGCGGGGAAAAGCCCCGAACAGGAGGTCAAAATGGGACGTATTGCGGTTTTGCTGATGGTGGCAGTGGCGGTCACTGGGTGTTCTAAACTTGGGTTCGCGCGCGCCTCTGACCCGGTGTTTGACGGCGAACGGTTTCGCGGCGGGGTAAAGGCCGCGCGTAGCGATCGCCAGCATTTTGTCGCCACGGTGCGCAATGTCTCCAAATCCAAAGCTGGTGCCATCGAGGCCGCCGAGCATGAGGGCATTCGCCATTGCATCGAGTATTTTGGCACCTCTGATATCGATTGGGAGGTTGGGCCTGAAACCAACCCCGATGCCCTGGTTGTTGAAAACGATACGCTGACATTCATGGGGTCTTGCCGCGACGAAGGTTAGGGCAGGGGATCGAAACGCGGTGGAAAACTGCCGATTCTCAAGGGATTAGGCGGGTGATATTGAATATCAGACGCGAAACCCCCCAAGTGTTTGGCAATGAGTAACCATGGAGGGCCATCTATGCGCCTGATTCCCGTAATCCTGATTTCCTTGTCGCTGACGCAGACAGCCTGGGCAAAAACACCGCTTAGCCAAGTGGCGGTTATTGACGATGCCTTGATGGAAATCGCCATTGCCGATGAAATTCGCAAAAGCTGTGACGGTATCCGGGCCCGCATGCTACGTGCGCTGTCACGTCTGGATGATTTGCAGGACAAGGCCAAGGCCATGGGCTATAGCAAGGACGAGATCGACGATTACGTGACCTCGAAATCCGAGAAACGCCGCATGCGCGCCAAGGCTGCTGCCTATCTGGAAAGCAAGGGTGTTGAGTCGGGCAATACCGACCAATTATGCGCCTTTGGCAAAGCCGAGATCAAACGAAAGAGTGGAATCGGCACACTGTTGCGCTGATCCCAGCATCTTAATGAAAAACCCGCTTTCGTTAACCATTCTTAAGAAAGCGGGTTTTTTTGTGAACACATTGGCGCGGCCCCCCTTTTCATTTCTGGAAAAACAAGGGGGCCGCGTCGATTTTTCCCGCAATTCCGTGCTCTAACGACTGGTACCGCGCGGCGACACACGCTAGAACGCGAACGACCGCGGTGTGCTACTAAGGTGCACTGTGCCAGCCAAGAACGTGGAAAGGCCGGGCATGTCCGATTTGCGCAAGATCATCATTGATGACCATGAAGTAGAAGTAGATGGGGCGTTGACGCTCATCCAGGCCTGTGAAGAGGCCGGGATCGAGGTGCCGCGATTCTGCTATCACGAACGTCTCTCCATCGCAGGCAACTGCCGGATGTGTCTGGTTGAGGTTGTCGGCGGCCCGCCCAAGCCTGCGGCCTCTTGTGCGATGCAGGTACGCGATTTGCGTCCTGGACCCGAAGGCCAGCCACCTGTGGTGAAAACCAATTCGCCCATGGTGAAAAAGGCGCGTGAAGGCGTGATGGAATTCATGCTGATCAACCACCCGCTAGATTGTCCGATCTGTGACCAGGGCGGCGAATGTGACTTGCAGGATCAGGCCATGGCCTATGGTCTGTCCGGATCGCGGTTCAACGAATCCAAACGCGCCGTGGATGATCTTGATCTTGGCCCGCTGGTTGAAACCCATATGACCCGCTGCATCAGCTGCACGCGCTGTGTCCGTTTCACCACCGAAGTGGCCGGTGTCAGCCAGATGGGCCAGACCGGGCGCGGCGAAGATGCCGAAATCACCTCTTATCTGAACCAGACGCTCGATTCGAACCTGCAGGGCAATATCATTGACCTCTGCCCGGTTGGCGCGCTGGTGTCGAAACCCTACGCCTTTACCGCCCGCCCTTGGGAACTGACCAAGACCGAAACCATCGATGTGATGGATGCGCTTGGCTCGAACATTCGCGTCGACACCAAGGGGCGCGAAGTCAAACGCATCATGCCGCGCAACCATGACGGTGTGAACGAAGAATGGCTGAGCGATAAATCGCGCTTTGTCTGGGACGGGCTGCGGCGACAGCGGCTGGACAGGCCTTATATCCGGGAAGACGGAAAACTCCGTCCCGCCACCTGGCCCGAAGCTCTGGGCAAGGCAGCAAGTGCGATCAAAGGTGCGACCAAGCTTGGCGCTCTGGTCGGTGACCTGGCTTCCACTGAGGCGGCATTCAGCCTGAAACAACTGGTTGAGGCCCAAGAGGGTGTCATCGAATGCCGCACCGACGGCGCGCGTCTGCCCATTGGCAATCGGTCTGCCTATGTCGGCACTGCCAAGATCGAAGATATCGACAGCGCCAAAGCAATCATGCTGATCGGCACCAACCCACGCGACGAAGCCCCCGTTCTGAACGCCCGCCTGCGCAAGGCCTGGGCAGCCGGGGCAACAATCGGCCTTGTTGGCGAAGCGGTTGACCTGACATACGACTACACCCATCTCGGCACCGACCGCGCGGCGTTGGAAAAGCTGCTTGCGGGTGGTCATGAGGGTGCGCTTGGCAAAGAGACGCTTGTGATCATCGGTCAGGGGGCGATTTCCGAAGCCGATGGTGAAGCCGTTCTGGCTGCTGCTCAGAAATTTGCCGAAGCCACCGAAAGCAAGCTGCTTGTCCTGCACACTGCCGCGGGTCGCGTGGGTGCCATGGATGTGGGCGCAGTCAACGAAGGCGGCCGCAACGCGGTGTCTGAATGTGACGTGATCTACAATCTCGGCTCGGACGAGGTGGAAATCGGCGAAGGCCCGTTTGTGATCTATCAGGGCTCGCATGGGGATCGTGGTGCCAACCGCGCTGATGTGATCCTGCCGGGGGCCGCCTATACCGAAGAAAACGGGTTGTTTGTCAACACCGAAGGCCGTCCTCAACTGGCCATGCGCGCCGGGTTTGCACCGGGCGAGGCCAAGGAAAACTGGGCGATCTTGCGGGCGCTGAGCGCCGAGCTGGACGCGACCCAACCTTGGGACAGCCTGGCCGATCTGCGTCAGGCCATGGTTGCGGCAGTACCGCATCTGGCCAATATCGACGAGGTTCCGGAAAACGACTGGGTTGCGCTTGAGGCGGGCAAGCTGGGCAGTGCCACCTTCCGCAACGCCTTCCGCTATTTCTACCTGACCAACCCGATTGCACGGGCTTCTTCGCTGATGGGCGAACTTGCCCGCGCCGCGAAAGAGCGCGCCGACGCGCCGATGGCTGCCGAATAAGCGTGCGTCGCTTCGCCCTCATATCTCTGCTTGGCCTGGCCAGCGGTCTCAGCGCCTGCACGGAGCAATCCGCGCAGGCCGACGCGCCATTTGCACCGGAGTATAAGGGTGTTGAAACCCGCCTGTTGGATGGGGATCTGGTGAATTTTCACGTGGCAATGCGCGGGGCGCGCTTTGCCGCGGATGTGGACGATTACGCCGAATGCGCGGCAGCACAATATGCGCTGATCCGTGGCTATGGCTTTGCGCGTCATTTGCGCACGACAATAAACGAAGAGGGTGGCCTCTGGCAGGGAGATGCGGTTTACACCATCTCGCCGGCGCTGCCCCGTGGGTTGAAAACGATTGACGCCGAAGTCGTCGTTTCCGCCTGCGCTGAGAACGGAATACCGATGGTGTGAGGACCCGATGGCTGACTTCTTTTCCAACACCTACCTAGGCATCGGCCTGGTTGTTGTGGCCCAGATTCTGGCGGTTCTTGTGCCGCTGCTGGTGGCCCTGGCCTTTCTGATGTGGGGCGACCGCAAAATCTGGGCGGCTGTCCAGATGCGCAAGGGCCCCAATGTGGTGGGTTTCTTTGGCCTTGCCCAGAGTTTCGCGGATTTCCTGAAATACCTGGTCAAAGAGGTTGTGGTTCCCGCCGGTGCCGACCGCTTTGTTTATTTCCTGGCTCCGATGATCTCACTCATCATGGCGTTCATCGCCTGGGCGGTGATCCCGTTCAATGATGGTTGGGTGATCTCCGATATCAACGTCGCGATCCTTTACGTCTTTGCGATTTCCTCGCTCGAGGTTTACGGCGTGATCATGGGCGGCTGGGCGTCGAACTCGAAATACCCGTTCCTTGGCTCGCTGCGCTCGGCGGCGCAGATGGTGTCATATGAGGTGTCCATCGGCTTGATCATCATTGGTGTGGTCATTTCTTCAGGCTCGCTGAATTTTGGTGAAATCGTTGCCGCCCAAGAGGGCATGGGCATGCTGAGCTGGTACTGGATCCCGCATTTCCCAATGCTGATCCTGTTCTTTGTCTCGGCTCTGGCGGAAACCAACCGCCCACCGTTTGACTTGCCCGAGGCGGAATCGGAACTGGTGGCCGGGTATCAGGTTGAATACAGCTCGACCCCGTTCCTGCTGTTCATGATCGGCGAATTGACAGCCGTTGTGCTGATGTGCGCGCTGATCTCGCTGATGTTCTTTGGTGGCTGGTTGTCCCCGATCGAAGCGCTGCCAGACGGATTGTTCTGGATGGTCATCAAGATGATCATTGTCTTCTTCTTCTTCTCGATGGTGAAGGCAATCACCCCGCGCTACCGCTACGACCAGTTGATGCGCCTGGGGTGGAAAGTCTTCCTGCCAATGTCGCTGGTATGGGTCGTGTTCGTGGCCTTTGCGGCCAAGTTTGGCTGGTTCTGGGGCCTTTATGCCCGCTGGACCGTGGGGGGCTGATTGGTGCTGATCTGGAAACACACTGTTTCAATGGTTAATCAGGGGCGACTTGTCACCTCTGATCAGCCGGGACGTGTTAGTTTCCACGGCGAGTTGCGCGCGTTGCGCAATCCTATGCCAATGGGAGGTACTTATGAGTGATTTGAAACAAGCCCTGCTGGACGCGAAATATATCGACATGGTCTCGCTTGCGGATTTTGTCGTGCGCGATTGCGGTTTGCCGGATGCGGATGAAGACGGGAACCTGCTGCCCCAGGCGAATGAGATCGCCGCAGCCTTGTTCCGCTGGGCCGCCGGGGCCGAGGCCATGGATGCGCCGGTTGTCGGCGAAGAAACAGATGAAGGTGCGGGCGAGGCTGAGGAAGCCGATGACCCGAGCTTTGAAGAATATGATGAAAACGGCGATCCGCAGGTCTCTGTGGAAGAAGCCGAACAGCGAGAGGCCGAGATACAGGCCCAAGCCGAGGAGACCAGTTGATGGCAAACATCGATTATGGCCGCGCTGCCAAGTATTTCTTGTTGGCGGATTTCGTGAAGGGGTTCCAGCTGGGGTTCAAATACTTTTTTGCGCCCAAAGCGACCGTGAACTACCCGCATGAAAAGGGCCCGTTGAGCCCGCGTTTCCGCGGTGAGCACGCCCTTCGCCGGTATCCCAACGGCGAAGAGCGCTGCATCGCCTGCAAGCTCTGCGAAGCGATCTGCCCGGCCCAGGCCATCACAATCGATGCCGAACCACGCGAAGACGGCTCGCGCCGCACCACGCGCTATGACATCGACATGACCAAATGCATCTATTGCGGTTTCTGCCAAGAGGCCTGCCCAGTGGATGCGATTGTCGAAGGGCCGAACTTCGAATTCGCCACCGAATCCCGCGAAGAACTGTTCTATGACAAGGCAAAACTGCTTGAGAACGGCGATCGCTGGGAGGCGGAAATTGCCCGCAACCTCGAACTGGACGCCCCGTACCGTTAAGTGATCTGAACAGGCCTGACTGATGCTCTTTCGTTCCACCCTTATTGCCCTTGTGACCGTGGCGCTGCATGCGCCGTCGGTCAATTCGGCTGTGGCGGCGAACGGGGCCAGCGAGGAAAAGGGCAGCGCCGCCTGGTTGGCCATGCGCGCGCAGATCTTTTCTCAGGTCTGCATGGGCAGCGCGCCGTCTTTTGCAGATGTGGATGCCAAGGCGGCTAAGGCCGGTCTGAGCGAAACCGACAATGGTTGGCACATGGCCCCGGAAATTCTGGTCGATGTGTTGGACCATGACGGGTTTTGCAGCTGTTTCATGACCATGCAGGCCCCCGATAGCGATGCAATGATCGGCACCATCCATGATCGGTTGATGCAAGATCATGGTGCTGCTTTCAGCGGCCCCAATACCGGGCTTTCTGCCGTCGCGCCGTTTCAGTTTGGTGACCAAGAGGTGGTGTCGATCCTCGAACCACGCGTTTTCAATGATGAGAACTGGCTCGCCGCGCGCGTGTCTGTCTTTGGCCCCTGTCAAACAGGGGTTATTCAAGGGGAGGGTAGTGAATGACCAGTAAAACCCCGTTTGAATTGATGATGGAACAAGCCCAGGAGATGACCAAGGCCTTTAACCCGGCCATGTCTTCCTTTGATCCCAGCGGTTTTGAAAAGCTTTGGCCAACCATGGGCAAAGACGCGATGGAGATGTTCTTTGGCAAGGGCATGTCCAAGAACGGGCTCGATGCCAAAACGCGTCTTTTGCTGACCCTGGCGGGCCTGACCATGCAAGGTGCCCAGGCCGAAGCGCCGATCCGCTTGACCGTGCGCCACGCTTTGGAAGCGGGCGCCACCGAAGAAGAAATTGCCGAAACCATCGCACAAATGTCGATGTTCGCAGGAATTCCCGCCATGACACGGGCCATGGAACTGGCCAAATCCGTCATGGCTGAAAATAAGGATGATGAAACATGATCGCCTTTGCTTTTTATCTGTTTGCTCTTGGTGCCATTGCGGGCGGGCTGTTCACCGTGATCAGCCGCAACCCGGTGCATTCGGTGCTTTGGCTGATCCTGGCCTTTATCTCTTCGGCGGGGCTGTTCGTGCTGATGGGCGCTGAATTTGTCGCGATGCTGCTGATCATCGTTTATGTGGGCGCGGTCGCGGTGCTGTTCCTGTTTGTGGTGATGATGCTGGACATCGATTTTGCCGAGCTTAAGGCCGAGATGGCGAAATACCTGCCTTTGGCGCTGCTCATTGGTTTGATGATCCTGATGCAGCTGGCCATGGCCTTTGGTGCCTGGGATTTCGCCGAGGTCGCCAAATCGCAACTCGCCGCGCCAACTCCAAACGCGGATGAGATCCACAATACCCAAGCACTTGGCCTGATCCTCTATGATCAATACTTCCTGGCCTTCCAACTGGCTGGCCTGATCCTGCTGGTCGCGATGATCGGCGCGATTGTTCTGACCCTGCGCCACCGCAAGGACGTCAAACGCCAAGACATCCTGGCCCAGATCTACCGCGATCCGGCCGCCGCGATGGAGCTCAAGGATGTGAAACCGGGGCAGGGCCTTTGATCAACAAGTCGATCATAACGGTTGTTGCAACCCTGATTCCGATGGCGGCACTGTCTTGTCCGCCCTTGACTTGGGGGCAAAGGTTGCATGATCCAGCGGTTCGGACGAACCCGGATTGCAGTTTTCGAGAAGCTGGCAATTTGAATGCTCGGCTTTTGACCGGCGGTAAAATTGTTGATCTAGGAGACGGGCTTGTCGCTCAGGCATGGGCTGACAGCGCTGGTTGCGCGATAAAGGAAAGCCTTTTTATGGCCGATTGCAACTCATCGGAGACTGTCGAGATTAAGGGTGTTCCAGATCCGGATGCGCCTGTGGAGGTCTTGGGGGGCGAACTGGTGACTGAGGTCCAAAACCTCTATGCACCGGTTGGCGCACTGAGCTTGAATAGAATTACCTCATTGTCAGAGGCAATCGAGGTTTCAAAATCGGCCGGTTACCAATATTCGACAAACGCTGCCGAAGAGATGAATGCCATGGCCAAGAGAAACCGTGTCGATCTCATGTGTGGTTGCAAGCTGCACTACCCGGATAGCCGCGGGGCGGCGTCATGACCGAACTTTGGGACATCATCCTGTCGCCCTATGGGCTGGCGCTTTATGTGGGGTTCTGGGTTTTGAAACTGATGTTTGGTGGCTGGGTGATTGGCAAGATGATTGCGTTTTTGCCGGTGAAGGCCCGGCGTAAGACGCAAGTGACATTGGCCCGGCTGGGCCTGCGCGGACGCAACCGCGCTGCTTGAAAACAGGCCCTGAAAGCGGGGCCAAATGGTACGAAGCGACGGGCCTCTTTGGCCCGCTACGGAATTGGACGAGGCGGCAAATGCTGCAAAAAGGACGAGGGATATGATCGGATTGGAACATTACCTGACGGTGGCAGCGGTGCTGTTCGTCATCGGGATTTTCGGGCTCTTCCTAAACCGTAAGAACGTCATCATCCTGTTGATGTCGATCGAACTTATGTTGCTTGCGGTGAATATCAACCTCGTGGCCTTTTCGACCCATCTGGGCGATCTGGTCGGGCAGGTGTTCACGCTCTTTGTTCTCACCGTTGCGGCGGCTGAGGCGGCGATTGGCCTGGCGATCCTGGTCTGCTTCTTCCGCAACCGCGGCACCATTGCCGTGGAAGACGTTAACGTGATGAAAGGCTGAACCGGATGTCGAGCGAAAACTACATCATGATTGCACTGCTCGGAGCCGTCGTCGGAGCCATCGTGGTTTGGCTGCAACGAAGCAAGCGCAATGAATCCGGGAAAGGGCGGTAACTCATGGAAAGCATCATCCTATTCGCCCCGCTTGTCGGGTCCCTGATTGCCGGGTTCGGGTGGAAGTTCATCTCCATCCGTGGCGCACAATGGGTCACAACCGGCTTGTTGTTCCTGGCCTGTGCGCTCAGCTGGATCGTCTTTCTGACCCATGGGCCGGAAACTCAGCATATCCAGATCCTGCGCTGGATTGAATCCGGCACGCTCAGCACCGATTGGTCGATCCGGCTGGACCGTCTGACCTCGATCATGCTCATCGTTGTGACCACGGTGTCGGCTCTGGTTCACCTTTATAGCTTTGGCTACATGGCGCATGACGAACAGTTCGGCGGCGAGGGCGAGGAAAGCTATCGCGCCCGCTTCTTTGCTTATCTGAGCTTCTTCACCTTCGCGATGCTTATGCTGGTGACATCGGACAACCTGGTTCAAATGTTCTTTGGCTGGGAAGGTGTGGGCGTTGCCTCTTACTTGCTGATCGGTTTCTACTACAAAAAGCCAAGCGCCAATGCCGCGGCGATCAAGGCCTTTGTGGTCAACCGTGTCGGTGACTTTGGCTTTGCGCTTGGGATCTTTGCGCTGTTCTTCCTGACCAAGGAAATTGATCCCAACGGCAATGGCTCGATCAACTTTGACGACATTTTTGCTGTTGTGCCTTATCTGGCAGAAACACAGATTTCCTTCCTCTGGGGCAGCTGGAATGCGGCCGAGGTTTGCGCGGTTCTGCTCTTTGTCGGTGCCATGGGTAAATCGGCGCAGCTGATCCTGCACACCTGGTTGCCCGACGCGATGGAAGGTCCGACACCTGTGTCCGCCCTGATCCACGCCGCGACCATGGTGACGGCGGGTGTTTTCCTGGTCTGCCGCATGTCGCCGCTGATGGAGTTTGCGCCCAACGCCACCGCGTTCATTACCTTCCTCGGTGCGACAACGGCCTTCTTTGCTGCCACCGTTGGTCTGGTCCAGAATGACATCAAGCGCGTGATCGCTTATTCGACCTGTTCTCAGCTCGGCTACATGTTCGTGGCCGCTGGTGTTGGCGTCTATTCGGTTGCGATGTTCCACCTGTTCACCCACGCCTTCTTTAAGGCGATGCTGTTTCTCGGAGCCGGGTCGGTGATCCATGGCATGCATCACGAACAGGACATGCGCAATTATGGCGGTCTGCGTAAGAAACTGCCGCTGACTTTCTGGGCGATGATGATCGGCACGCTGGCCATCACCGGTGTTGGCATTCCGCTGACCGGCTGGATCGGCTTTGCTGGGTTCGCGTCCAAAGATGCGGTGATCGAAAGCGCCTTTGTCGGCAGCCAGGGCGGTTATGCCTTCTGGATGCTGGTCATTGCCGCGCTGTTCACCAGCTTCTACAGCTGGCGCCTGATGTTCCTGACCTTCTACGGCAAGCCACGCGGTGACAAACACACCCATGAGCACGCCCATGAAAGCCCGAATGTCATGCTGATCCCACTGGGTGTGCTGGCGGTCGGCGCGGTCTTTGCCGGGGCACTCTGGTATGGCTCCTTCTTTGGCAAAACCAACCAGGTTGTGAAGTTCTTTGGCGGCCACTACGAAGAGCCTGCGAAAGAGCTGGCCGAACGTGTTGCCGAAGACAATCCGAAAGCCTCCAAGCTGAAATATGTCATGGCTGGCGAACCGGGCGAGGCGGCGATTTACATCAAGCCTGAAAACACCGTGCTGCATGAGGCGCATTATGTCCCGACCTGGGTCAAGTTGAGCCCGTTCATCGCGATGATCATCGGTTTTGTGACCGCTTACTGGTTCTACATCGTCAACCCGTCGCTGCCGGTCAAACTGGCCGAAACCCAGCGCCCGCTTTACAACTTCCTGCTGAACAAATGGTACTTTGACGAGATCTACGATTTCCTCTTTGTGCAACCTGCCAAATGGCTTGGCCGCTTCCTGTGGAAACAGGGCGACGAGGCTGTGATCAAAGGCGGTTTGAACGGTTTGGCCATGGGCGTTGTGCCTTTCTTCACCAAGCTGGCCGGTAAGGCCCAGTCTGGCTACATCTTCACCTATGCCTTTGCCATGGTGATCGGCATGGCTGTTCTCATCACCTGGATGACGTTCTCCGGAGGAGCGCACTAATGGGTAACTTGCTCTCCATTGTAACCTTCCTGCCGCTGCTGGCGGCGCTGATCATGGCCGTGTTCCTGCGCGGGCAGGGCGAGGCGGTTGACCGCAATGCCAAATGGCTGGCGCTGATTGCGACATCGGTCACCTTCCTGATCTCGCTCTTTATCCTGTTCCAGTTTGACGCGTCCGATACTGGCTTTCAGATGGTCGAGGAACGCGACTGGCTGCTGGGCCTGAAATACAAGATGGGCGTTGACGGGATCTCGGTCCTGTTTGTGATGCTGACCACCTTCATGATGCCACTGGTGATTGCGGCGTCCTGGGATGTCAGCCACCGCGTCAAGGAATACATGATCGCCTTCCTGCTGCTGGAAACGCTGATGCTGGGCGTGTTCATGGCGCTGGATCTGGTGCTGTTCTACCTCTTCTTTGAGGCAGGTCTGATCCCGATGTTCCTGATCATCGGCATTTGGGGCGGCAAAGATCGTATCTATGCCTCCTTCAAGTTCTTCCTCTACACCTTCTTTGGCTCGGTGCTGATGCTGGTGGCGATGGTGGCGATGTATGCAGATGCGGGCACAACGGATATCACCGCGCTGCTCAAGCATAACTTTGCTTCGGAAAGCTTCTCGATCCTCGGCATACAGGTCATTGGTGGTTTGCAGACCATGTTGTTCCTGGCCTTCTTTGCCAGCTTTGCGGTCAAGATGCCGATGTGGCCGGTGCATACCTGGCTGCCCGAAGCCCACGTTCAGGCCCCAACGGCGGGGTCTGTTGTTCTGGCGGCGATCCTGCTGAAAATGGGCGGCTATGGCTTCTTGCGCTTTAGCCTGCCGATGTTCCCGGTTGGCTCCGAAGTCCTGTCGACGCTGGTTTTCACCCTCTCTGTGGTGGCGATCATCTACACCTCTTTGGTGGCGCTGGTGCAGGAAGACATGAAAAAGCTGATCGCTTATTCCTCGGTCGCCCATATGGGCTATGTGACCATGGGGATCTTTGCAGCCAACCAACAGGGTGTGGATGGCGCGATCTTCCAGATGATCAGCCACGGCTTTATCTCTGGTGCACTGTTCCTCTGTGTCGGCGTGATCTATGACCGGATGCATACTCGCGAGATTGACGCCTATGGCGGCCTCGTGAACCGGATGCCGGCCTATGCGCTGATCTTCATGCTCTTCACCATGGCCAATGTTGGCCTGCCGGGTACGTCGGGCTTTATCGGTGAATTCCTGGTTCTGATGGGCATCTTCCAGAGAAACACTTGGGTCGCCGCTGGCGCAACCACAGGTGTGATCCTGTCGGCGGCCTATGCGCTTTGGCTTTATCGTCGCGTGGTCATGGGCCAGCTGATCAAGGAAAGCTTGAAGACCATCACCGACATGACCACCCGCGAAAAGGCGATCTTTGCGCCGCTGGTGGTCATGACCATCTGGATGGGCGTCTATCCGGCTCCGATCCTGGATCGTATCGGCCCGTCGGTGGCGGCGCTGGTTGAACATTATGACACGGCAGTTGCAGCGGCGGATTTTAATGCGCCGGTGAAAACCGCCGAAGCAGACCATCATTAAGGGGGCGGGGGAATGAACTCGGCTGATCTCAATATCATCCTGCCGGAAATCCTGCTTTCGGTATTCGCCATGGGCGCACTGGTTGGCGCGGTCTATACCGGCAAGGACAAGCTCGCCTCGACCCTGACTTGGGCCACGGCAGCGGTGTTCCTGGTGCTGGCGCTGTGGATCGGAACCACCGGTGAGGGCACGAATGTCGCCTTTGGCGGTTTGCTGGTTGTCGACGGCTTTGCCCGCTTTGCCAAAGTGGTGATCCTCGCCTCGGCGGCTTGTGTGCTGCTGATGAGCGAAGGCTATATGAGTCGTCGCGGCATGTTGATCTTTGAATTCCCGATGCTGGTGGCACTGTCGGTTGTCGGCATGATGGTCATGGTGTCTGCAGCGGATCTGATCACGCTCTATATGGGGCTCGAACTGCAGTCGCTGTCGCTTTACGTTGTGGCGTCTCTGCGCCGTGACAGTGTGAAATCCACCGAAGCAGGCATGAAATATTTCGTGCTCGGCGCGCTCAGCTCGGGCCTGCTGCTTTACGGGGCCTCGCTGACCTATGGCTTTGCCGGGACCACCAGCTTTGAGGGTATCATCGCAGCCGCGCAACATGGTCACGTGACCGTGGGCCTGCTGATCGGTCTGGTGCTGCTGATTGCCGGTCTGGCGTTCAAGGTCTCTGCTGTGCCGTTCCACATGTGGACCCCGGACGTTTATGAAGGCTCGCCGACACCGGTCACCGCCTTTTTTGCCACTGCGCCCAAGGTTGCCGCCATGGCGATGTTTGCCCGGGTGATGTTTGACGCCTTTGGTCAGGCGATTGCGGATTGGAGCCAGGTTGTGGCGCTGCTCTCGCTGCTGTCGATGTTCCTCGGTGCGATTGCTGCGATTGGTCAGAAAGACATCAAACGCCTGATGGCCTATTCCTCGATTGCTCATATGGGCTATGCGCTGATGGGTCTGGCCGCGGGCACACATCTGGGTGTGCAGGCGATGCTGATCTATATGGCGATCTATGTGACCATGAATATCGGCACCTTTGCCTTTATCATGTCGATGGAACGTGATGGCCAGCCAGTGACCGACATCAACAGCCTTGGCATGTTGTCGACCCGCGCGCCGGGCAAGGCGCTGGCGATGCTGGTTCTGCTCTTCTCGCTGGCCGGTGTGCCGCCGCTTGTGGGCTTCTTTGGCAAGTTTTATGTGCTGCGCGCTGCCTATGAGGCTGGGCTGGTCTGGCTGGCGGTTGCTGGCGTGATCGCGTCGGTGATCGGGGCCTTCTACTACCTGCGCATCGTGTTCTTTATGTATTTCGGCGAGGAGCAGGAAGAAGGGCTGGAGACCGGCAAATCCGCGATCCTGTCCGGTTTCCTCATGGCCTCGGCTGTGATCATGGTCGCCGGCGTGATCAACCTCTTTGGGGTTGAGAGCATTGCCGCGATGGCCGCCGAGACATTGGTTCAGTGATCTTAAACTGACCTGAAAATCGAGGTGACGCGTCCAATCGGGCGCGTCATTTTGCATGAAGGGGGAGGGGGCGCTGCCCCCGTCTGCACGCAGACTCCCCCGGGATATTTAGAGCCCAAAGAAGCAAAAGGGCAGTCGGTTAGGGAGAGGCGCATGGCTTGGCCGGAGGGATATGGAAAGCGGGTTTTGGCTGAGGTTGACAGCACCAATGCCGAAGCGGCCCGCATTGCGGCGGATCTGAGCGGGCCAGAATGGATCCTTGGACTGACGCAAACTGCTGCCCGTGGGCGGCGCGGCCGGGCTTGGGTGAATCCGCTTGGCAACTTTGCCGGAACGCTTGTCATGCGCCCGAGTGAGACGCCGGATGTTGTGGCGCTGCGCAGCTTTGTGGCCGCCTTGGCCCTGTATGACGCGTTTGAAAAATTGACGGGTACCAGCGCCGGGTTGGCGCTGAAATGGCCCAATGATGTGCTGCTGAATGGTGGCAAGGTGGCCGGTATTCTGCTTGAGGGGATTGGCGGGCCGGGCGGGCATTTGGCCATTGGCATTGGTATCAACCTGATTGCCGCCCCTGAAGTAAGCCAGGTAGAAGCCGGGGCCGTTGCGCCGGTTTCCCTGCTGGCCGAAACCGGAAAAAGGGTCAGCCCGGAGCAGATGCTTGAGGCTTTGGCGCAGGCCTATGCGGAACGCGAGGCCAGCTTTGTCACCTATGGGTTTGCTCCGATCCGCCAGGCCTGGATGGAGCGCGCTGCGCGTTTGGGCGAGGCGGTGACGGCGCGGATGCCCGGACGTGAGGTCACAGGCACCTTTGAGGAGGTGGACGCGCAGGGCAATCTTGTCCTAAAGACCGCCAAGGGCCGCGAGGAGATCGCGGCAGCAGATGTGTTCTTTTGAAAGGCGCAGCGATGCTTTTGACAATTGATTGCGGCAACACCAATACGGTTTTCTCGATCTGGGATGGGGAAAAGTTCCTGTGCACGCTGCGCACCTCGACCCACCATTCCCGCACGGCGGACGCCTATTTCACTTGGTATTCGACATTGGTGAAACATTACGGGCTGGATGTGGACATCACCGATGTGATCATCAGCTCCACCGTGCCGCGGGTGGTGTTCAATCTTCGGGTCTTTGCCGATCGTTTCTTTGACTGTCGTCCATACGTGGTGGGCAAACCGGGCTGTGATCTGCCGATCCTGCCGCGCGTTGACGCCGGGACCGGTGTTGGGCCGGATCGTTTGGCCAATGCGGCCGGGGCCTTTGATCGGCACGGTGGTGATGTGGTTGTGGTCGATTTTGGCACAGCGACCAATTTCGATGTGGTGGCCGAGGATGGTGCCTATGTTGGTGGGGTGATCGCGCCGGGGGTGAACCTGAGCCTTGAGGCCCTGCACCAGGGGGCCGCTGCTTTGCCGCATGTGGACATCACCCAACCTGATAAGGTGATCGGCACCAATACGGTGGGCTGCATTCAATCCGGTGTGTTCTGGGGCTATGTCGGGCTAATCCAGGGCATCATCGCCCGGATCAAAGACGAATATGGCCGCCCGATGAAAGTGGTTGGAACCGGCGGGCTTGCCCCCTTGTTTGCCACGGGCGACATGCTATTTGACACTATCGAAGATGATCTGACCATGCATGGGCTCACTGTCATCTACAATTATAACAAGAACAGGGGCTAAACGCGCATGAGTACCGAGCGGTTGATCTATCTACCTTTGGGCGGTGCCGGTGAAATCGGCATGAATTGCTATGTCTATGGCTATGGCAAACCGGGTGAGGAGCGTTTGATCGTTGTCGATCTGGGCGTGACCTTTCCGGATATGGACAGCACGCCGGGGGTGGATATCATCATGCCCGACATCACCTGGCTCAAGGAAAATCGCAACCGTATTGAAGCGGTGTTTATCACCCATGCGCATGAGGATCACATTGGTGCGGTGGGTCATTTGTTCAACGATCTTGGGGCCAAGATTTATGCGCGCGCGTTTACATCGAACATCGCGCGGCACAAGCTGAATGAATACGGGATTGAGGGCAATGCGGTGCAAACCTGCTCTAAATGGCCCGAAACCGTGCAAGTTGGGCCCTTTACCATCGGGTTCCTGCCGATCTCTCATTCGATCCCAGAAAGCAGCGCGCTGGTGATCGATAGCCCCAAGGGCCGCGTGATCCATACTGGTGATTTCAAACTGGACACCACGCCGCTGGTGGGGGAGCCTTGGGATCCGGAGCTTTGGGCGGAGGTCTCCAAGGATGGGGTCAAGGCGCTGGTGGTGGATTCCACCAATGTGTTTGCCAAACATCCCGGTCGCTCCGAGGCGATTGTGACCCCGGCAGTAGAAAAGCTGGTCGCCGAAGCCGAGAATATGGTTGTGGCGACAACCTTTGCCTCAAACGTGGCGCGAGTGCGGTCCTTGGCCGAAGCGGGTGCCAAGGCTGGTCGCTCGATCTGCCTGTTGGGACGGGCCATGCGTCGGATGATCGAGGCTTCGGTGGAAACCGGTGTGCTCAAGGATTTCCCGCCGGTGATCGGCGCGGAGGATGCGGTGAACATGCCGCGTGACAACGTCATGCTGCTGGTCACCGGGTCGCAGGGCGAACGCCGCGCCGCCAGCGCCCAATTGGCACGGGGCAAGTATAATGGCATCACCCTGAAAGAGGGCGATCTGTTCCTGTTTTCCTCCAAGACCATTCCTGGCAATGAGCGCGGAGTGATCCGCATCATGAACCAGTTCTCCGAGATTGGTGTGGATATTGTTGATGATGGTGATGGCGATTACCACGTGTCCGGCCATGCCAACCGACCCGACCTACAGACCATGCAAGATATTGTAAAACCTCAGATTGTTGTGCCGATGCACGGCGAACATCGCCACCTGCGCGAGCATGTGAAACTGTCCGAGAGCCTGGGTCGCAAGGGTGTCTTGGCTGTGAATGGCATGATGATCGACCTGTCTGGCAATGAGCCCAAGGTCTGTGAATATGTGGAAACCGGGCGCACTTACCTCGACGGGTCGGTCCAGATTGGTGCGCTGGACGGGGTGGTGCGTGATCGTATCCGCATGGCGCTGAACGGGCATGTTCTGGTCACGGTCATTCTCGATGAAGATGACGAAATGTTGGGTGATCCCTGGTGCGAGGTCATGGGGCTGCCGGAACAGGGCCGCAGCCATGCGCCGCTGGTGGATGTGCTTGAGGAAGATCTGTCGCAATTCATTGGCCGCGCGGGTGCCAAGACCTTGACGGATGATGCCAAGCTTGAAGAAGGGTTGCGGCGGGTGACGCGGCAATCGGCGCTGAACGAGATTGGCAAGAAGCCGGAAGTGACGATTGTGGTGTCGCGCCTGTCTTGACGTTAGGGAGAGGGGCGCTGCCCCTCTTGGCGCAAGCGCCAATTCACCCCGGGATATTTGGGGCCTAAAGAAACCATTGGGATTGAGAACAGAAAAACGCCTGCCGATATTTTGGCAGGCGTTTTTTTGTTTTGGATTTTTTTGGTTTAGCTCGCCCGGCGTTCTTCAAAGCTGAGGGCGATGAATTCCGGCAGGTGGTCGCCCATGCCGACAACATTGTGGTCACGCCCACCGCCTGAGCGGCGACCCCGATCCTCGTTGCGGTTGCGGCCACGCGGTTTGCTGTCGCGCTTTTCCTCACCTTTGGGACGCTCCTGCGAACGAGAAGGGCGTTCCTCAGTTGGCTTTTCGGCACGTTTTGGCTTTTCCACCGGTTTTACCGGGTTTTCGATGCGCGGAATTTCCTTTTGGATCAGGGCTTCCACCGCGTCGAAGTACTTTTCATCGCGCGGCACCACGATGGTAAATGCCTTGCCTTCACGACCGGCACGCCCGGTGCGGCCAATCCGATGAACATAGTCTTCGGCATGGCTGGGCACGTCGAAATTGAACACATGACTGACCGAAGGCACATCAAGCCCGCGCGCCGCCACGTCAGAGGCCACGAGAATGCGCAGGGTGCCTTCGCGGAAGGAATCCAACGTGGCCATGCGTTGTTTCTGATCCAGGTCACCATGGATCGCGGCAGCGTTATAGCCGTATTTTTTCAAGGACTTGGCGCAAATATCCACATCAACCTTGCGGTTGCAAAAGATAATGGCGTTTGTGCATTTCTCGCCCTCCGCATCGATCAGGGCGCGCAACACTTTGCGTTTTTCGCTGCCTTCACGATCGCGACGCGAGGCTTTGAAGATCACGGCACCCTGTTCAATGGTCTCCGAGGCGGTGGCCTGGCGGGCGACTTCGATCCGTGCCGGGGCAGAGAGGAAGGTGTTGGTGATCCGCTCGATCTCAGGCGCCATGGTGGCGGAGAAGAACAGGGTCTGACGGGTAAAAGGGGTCAAGCTGAAAATGCGTTCGATATCAGGGATAAAGCCCATATCGAGCATGCGATCTGCCTCGTCGACCACCATGACCTGCACACCGGTCAAAAGCAGTTTGCCGCGCTCGAAATGGTCCAGCAAACGGCCCGGCGTGGCGATCAGCACATCGACGCCTTTGTCGATCAGGGCGTCTTGTTCTTTGAATGACACGCCACCGATCAGCAGGGCCTTGGTCAGTTTGACATGTTTGGAATAGGTGTCGAAATTTTCCGCCACCTGTGCTGCCAATTCGCGGGTCGGGCAAAGCACCAGAGAGCGCGGCATACGCGCCCGGGCACGGCCACGGGCCAGCATGGAAATCATCGGCAGGGTGAAACTGGCGGTTTTGCCGGTGCCAGTCTGTGCGATGCCCAAAACATCTTTGCCCTCAAGGGCAGGGGGAATGGCCCCCGCCTGGATTGGCGTCGGGCTTTCATAGCCCGCCTCATCCACGGCTTTCAAAACTTTAGGGCTCAGGTTCAGGTCACTGAATTTTGTCATACGGGTCCGTATCTGATGCGGACACGATCTTGGCCCGCGCGTCTTGTCTGGGAACAGGCCCTTGCGGCCCGGCGTTCATGTCGCGTCTTTCCCTTGACGCCCCCATAAGCAAGAAACCTGCAAAGGTCAACAAACCGCTGGGATAGGTCAGGCGAGTGTTGCCTTTATTGTCTCCTAAAAACGCGCAAACCGAGGATTTTCCCCGGTTTGTTTCCGATTTTGCCAAAGCGGGCGTTATTCCGTCGCACAGGTCTCAATGATCGTGATGGGTTCGGCATCCGGCGGCAGGACAAATGTATCAATCAAGACCGCGTCTTGGGTCCCGAGATTGGCGGCTGTCATCGGGGTGTTTGCGGGCATGTAATAGCAACTGTCGGCGGGGAACAGGCCGGGGTCATGCCCTTCGACAAAATCGGTTATGCTGCCGGACATGACACAGGTATGGCCGCCATATTCGTGAATATGGATACCAACGCGGGTCCCGGCGCGCCGGGTTCCTTTGGTGACGAGCATACGGTTGCCATCTGGCAGTATGGTGTCCAGCATCACGGTAACATCGACCAACGAGGCGACTTTGCCCGGGGGAACATGGCCGTTGATCTGCGTCACCATGTCGTGCCCGCCATGGTCACAATGCTGGGCAGATGCCGCGTTGGCCAGAACCGCCGCAGCGATCATCAGGGATTTGGAAAACAACTTTTGGCTCATTATTACTCACCTTTTGATTGTGCAATCTTAAGTGGCCTCACTGTCCTTTTTCAGTCAAGTATAAGTTGTTTTTGTTATGTGCTTTTCAGTTGTGGTGGGTCCAAGGAAAATGCTGCTGGACCAAAGCGTCGGTGTTCAGAGTATGTCGTCTTAGTAAGCCTTGCGATTTCAGACGCAGGCACAATTCCATATCGGCCACGCAAACCTCGTCAAAAAACGCCCGCAAGGCCGGTTCTCCACCCTCAGCTTCGATGGTTTGAAACAAGTCATGCAGGTTGAGCGCGCCGGGCTGGCGGGCCTGGGGTTTCAACTCAGATCGATAGGATCCTTTCGACAGGCGAAAACGATAGGCCCGCATGAAATGATCCCAGCTATCGGCATGGAAATGGCCCAACTCTATATCCGAAAGTTCAACCTGACCCGGGTTTTGAAGGCCGTCCCAGGTGATGTTGTGGATTTTGATGTCGAGATGTTTCAGCCCGGTGCGAAAGAACAGTTTGCCCGCGACATGGGACAGAAATCCACCCGATAATTGCGTGCCCCAGATTGGAAAGCAGTATTGCGCGGCGGCCTGACGCTCCTTTTGGTTCAGGTGAAACGCCTTGAACAGGGTTTCGCCCGGCTCATTGGCTTCGCCGGGGGCCAGCGCCTCGACCGGGCGCAGGCGGGCGCATTTGCAGTCCTGTGGCACAGCCGCCAGAATATCGGCGATCGGAGAGCTGGGCAGCAGGAACTCGTCTACGTCGATATGCGCCAGCCAGTCGACCTCGACTCGGCGGTTATTGGCATGACGGGCGTTTTTGCATTGGCGGACCTGATGTTTCGCCGGACGCCCATTGCGCTTTGCCCAATAGGTGTCATCGGTGTGCATCACCTTGATTTTCGGATGTGCAGACAGCGCGGCCAGGGTCTCAGGCGCATCTTCGTCGAGATAGATATAAAGCCGATGCGCGCCAAGCTGCAAATGCCAGGCAGCAAATTTCAGGATCTCGGACAGGGGGGCCTTGATGGTTGAGACGAGGCCCCATTTTACCGCTTCGCTCATGGTAATCTCCCAAAGACGCGTTGGACTGATGCGTCAAAGTCAAAATCATGGCGAATCAACATCTTGCGTGCCGCTAGACGCTGTCGAAGCTCGGGCGTATCGGCGCAAACCTCGTCAAAGAACGCGCGCAGGCCATCGTCTCCGTCCTCGTCTGACAGGAACGTCAACAGCTCTGCCTGACCCAGTTCAGGGCGGTCAGAGCGAGGGCGATAGCTGCCTTTGGTCTGGCGGAAATCCAGATGGGCGCGGAAATGGTCCCAGCTGCGGGCGTGGAAATGCGCCAGATAGAACCCGTCGGGTTTTTCACGATTGGTGGCGTCCTCTCCTTTGTGCTTCAACGTATGGATGCCGAGCCGCGTGTCGGGAATGCCGGTACGGGCAAAGACCTTGCCCGTGGTATGCGACAGGAACCCACCATAAAGGTGCAGGCCAAAGGTGGGATAGATCTCTTGCAGATCGGATTTTTTCACCCCGGCCTGTTTGTGGGTCAGCTTGAAATGCTGCGGCTCGCCAGTGTAATTGGCCAGCGCCTCGGCCGGGGGAATCCGGGCCATAGCGCAGGCCGGCCCGACCGAGGCCAGTTTCTGCGCCACAGGGGCGTCGGTCAGAATGAATTCATCCACATCGATATGGCCAAGCCAGTCCAGATCCCCCTCGACCATGCGCAGGCAGCGTGTGGCGTTAAAGGCCTGGCGCATCTGATGCGCCTCCATCCGCTCCCGCCCCGAGGCCTGCCAATAGGCATCGTCACATAGGGTCATATGGATCTTGGGGTGACGCGACAGATATGCCGCCGTTTCGGCGTCAGGCGCATCCAGATAGATGTGCAGCGCCTGTGCGCCAAGCTCAAGATGATGGGCGGCAAAGCGGGCAATCATGCGCAAAGGGGCCTTGATCGTGCTGACAAGACCCCAACGCAAAGTGTCAGCATCCAGTTGCAACCGATCCACCGGGACCGGGGCGATGTTGGACTTTGCCTTGGCTTTGCTCTTGGTCTGGCGTTCCTTGCGCTGGCGCATGGTGCGCAGGCGACGGAACAGGGTGCGATCATCATGGATCAGCAGATCCAGCAGGTGATGGGCAAGGGGGGCGATGACTGGGTCACTTTCGGCCTCTTGCCAGAGCCGCGCGATCAGGTTCACATCCAGCCCGCCGCCAACGATGGAATAGCTGTCCATCTGCAAAGGCAGCTTTTCCCGGATCTTGCCATCCAGCGCAAACGGCCTGTCCGGCGCATGCCCGGAATAAAGCCGTTCACTTTCATAAAGCTTCATCATGCCAAACAGCGCTGTCATCGACAGGCCCGTCGCGCGCTGCGTCACGTTGGAACCGTGATCACCAAAGGTGGTGATGGCTGATACCAGCCAGCGTTGATCCAGCTCGCGAAGCAATTGCGCGCCATGCTCGGCCCAAAGCCGTTGAAACAGGGCAGGGGCGTGATCTGGCCAGTCCCGCTTGCGCAGATGGGCGATCAGCATTCCGTTGAGATAGGCCAGTTCGGAAAGGCCCTTCAGCTCTTGGCGCAGTTGAAACCGCTTGCGATGAAAGGAGGAGCGAAACGGCCCGGTCTCTTCGGCCATCTCATTAGGATCGGGCACGGTCTGCGTGCTCATCGTCGCCAGATCGACATCCAGCGGCGGCAAGCCTTCGCCGGGCGCATAGTTAAACATATCGCGCCGCCCTTCATATTGGGCCAAAAGCGCGGGCATTCCGCCCTTATAGGTTGGTTCTCTGCTCATTGGCATATCATCACGATTGCAGATGGCAGGAACAAGGCGGGTTCGGCACTTTTCAGGGGAAAGCAGGGTAAAATGTGGCCCCGGGGTCGCGCGCGCAATTCAGGCCCGGATTTCGGGGCTTGGCAAGCGCGCAGCTTTGCGCCAAACCGGCGCAATGGCACAGACATCCTTTACCCTTCACGCCCAAGATGGGCAGGCCCGCACCGGTGTGATTTCAACCCCGCGCGGCGAGATCCGAACCCCCGCTTTCATGCCCGTCGGCACTGCCGCCACGGTCAAAGGCATGATGCCCGAAAGCGTGCGCGAAACCGGCGCGGATATCTTGCTGGGCAATACCTATCACCTGATGCTGCGCCCCGGGGCTGAACGGATTGACCGCCTGGGCGGCTTGCACAAATTCATGAATTGGGAACGCCCGATCCTGACCGATAGCGGCGGGTTTCAGGTGATGAGCCTGTCAGATCTGCGCAAGCTGACCGAAGAGGGCGTGACATTCAAATCCCATATTGACGGCTCCAAACACCATCTGACGCCGGAACGCTCGATGGAGATCCAGAAGCTGTTGGGATCTGACATTGTGATGGCTTTTGACGAATGCCCGGCTCTGCCTGCCGATCGCAAACGCATTGCCGACAGCATGCGTCTTTCGATGCGATGGGCGCAACGCTCGCGCGATTCCTTTGGGGATCGTCCCGGCCATATGTTGTTCGGGATCATGCAGGGTGGGCTTGAACAAGATCTGCGCGAAGAAAGCGCTACGGCTCTGATTGATATTGGCTTTGATGGTTATGCCGTTGGCGGCCTCGCGGTGGGCGAAGGGCAGGAGGCGATGTTTGGCTGCCTCGATTATGCGCCTGGTTTCCTGCCCGAGGACAAGCCGCGCTATTTGATGGGTGTTGGCAAACCCGATGACATTGTCGGTGCCGTGAAACGCGGCATCGATATGATGGATTGTGTGCTGCCATCGCGTTCGGGGCGTACCGGCCAAGCCTGGACGCGCCGCGGACAGATCAATATCAAGAATGCACGCCACGCCGAAGATCCGCGCCCGCTGGACGAAAACTGCACCTGCCCAGCCTGCCGCAATTACAGCCGCGCCTATCTGCATCATGTGTTCAAAAGCAACGAAATGATCGCCGGTATGCTGCTGACCTGGCACAATCTGCATTACTTCCAGCAGATCATGCAGGAAATGCGCGATGCCATCGCCGCAGGGACATTTGATGCATGGGAGGCCGAATTTCATGCTCAAAGGGCCCAGGGCGATATCGAGCCGCTGTGAGCACTAGGAGAGTTAAGATGCGTTTTATCCCCATTCTTGTCGCGCTGGTCTTGCCTGCATCTACCCTTGCCGAAGGGTTCTGTGATGTCACGGACAAGCAGGACGTTCTGACGCGCCTCGCGGGGGAGTGGCAGCGCGAGGGGACGATGGTGATCGACAATGCGGTGACGGAGATCGTGAAGCCCTCGTCAGACTATCTGGTTACCTTGAGCGCTGACGGCACCGGCACCAGCGATTTTGTCGACAACCTCTTGGGCGCGGCCCAGGACCTGACGCTTGCTGATCCGCGCCCCTATGATGTGGACAGGGTGGATGATGTGCTGGACAGCACCGACCGGTTTGATCTGGCTGATATCCTGTCTGACACAAAATGCGGCCCGGAAAACCTGCCGCAATTGGTGATGGATTTGCCTGAAACCAAAGGCATGAGCGCGACCGGCACCATCACCTATATCGCCTATTTTGACGACCGCATTCTGGAACTGTCTGAATTGACGCTAAAAAGTGATGAGACGGTTTTATTCCTGACGGAAACCGCGCTTTTGACGCGGGCGGACAGCGCCGCGAAAGCCAAAGAAGAGTAAGCGAATTCGCTCCAATCCGCGGCAAAACCCCACTTGCGCCTCGGCGGGCAGAGGTTCATTCTACCCCTCAAAGGTGGCGCATTGGGGGAGTCGCCAAAGGGCAATCGCCACAGCGCGCGCTTGAATTCCTTTGCCATTAACCCCAGATTAAGCCTCCGAGACCGGAGATGGACAAGCGTTGCCGCCGAGCGGGGCCAGTTCCGTCTTGCCAAAAACAGGAAACGAGCATGAAACAGCCTCTCAATCCCTCTTACCCCGTGCTGCCGCTGCGTGACATCGTGGTGTTCCCGCATATGATCGTGCCGCTTTTCGTTGGGCGCGACAAATCGGTGCGTGCACTCGAAGAGGTGATGAATGATGACAAGCAGATCCTGCTTGCCTCGCAGATCGACCCGTCGGTCGACGACCCCGATACAGATGGCATTTACAAGGCCGGTGTGCTGGCCAATGTGCTGCAACTGCTGAAACTGCCCGATGGCACCGTCAAGGTGCTGGTCGAGGGCCAGACGCGTGTGCGTATCACAGAATACCTTGAAAACGATAGCTTTTTCGAGGCGAGCTGTGACCACCTGACCGAAATGCCCGGCGATCCCGCCGCGCTTGAGGCGCTGGTTCACACCGTCGCCGAAGAGTTTGAGCGTTACGCTAAAGTCAAAAAGAACATCCCCGAAGAGGCGCTTTCGGCTGTTGGCGAAGCGACCGAACCGGCGCAGTTGGCGGATCTGGTTGCCGGCCATCTCGGCATCGAAGTGCCGCAGAAACAAGAGCTGCTGGAAACCCTGTCGATTTCTGAGCGTCTGGAAAAGGTCTATGGCCTGATGCAGGGCGAAATGTCCGTGCTGCAGGTCGAGAAAAAGATCAAGACCCGCGTCAAAACCCAGATGGAGAAAACTCAGCGCGAATACTATCTGAATGAGCAAATGAAGGCCATTCAGAAGGAGCTGGGCGATGGCGAGGATGGCAGCAATGAAATCGCCGAACTCGAAGAGAAAATCGGCGATACAAAGCTCAGCAAAGAGGCCAAGGAAAAGGCCGATGCCGAGCTGAAAAAGCTGAAAAACATGTCGCCCATGTCGGCCGAGGCCACCGTGGTGCGCAACTATCTCGATTGGATGTTGTCGATTCCGTGGGGCACCAAGTCGCGCGTGAAAAAGGACCTGAACAAAGCGCAGGAAATCCTTGATAAGGATCACTATTCTCTGGAAAAAGTCAAAGAGCGTATCGTTGAGTATCTCGCCGTTCAGGCGCGCTCGACCAAGCTCAAGGGCCCGATCCTGTGCCTTGTTGGCCCTCCCGGTGTTGGTAAAACATCGCTTGGCAAATCCATGGCCAAGGCGACCGGTCGTGAGTTCATTCGCATCTCGCTTGGTGGTGTGCGCGATGAATCCGAGATCCGCGGCCACCGCCGCACCTATATCGGCTCCATGCCCGGTAAGATCATTCAGGCGCTGAAAAAGGCGAAAACCACCAACCCGCTGATCTTGCTCGATGAAATCGACAAGATGGGGCAGGATTTCCGTGGTGACCCGGCTTCGGCCATGCTTGAGGTGTTGGACCCCGAACAGAACGCGACTTTTGTCGATCACTATTTGGAGGTCGAGTATGACCTTTCTAACGTGATGTTTGTGACCACGTCGAACAGCTACAACATGCCTGGGCCGCTGCTGGACCGGATGGAGATCATTCCGCTTTCTGGCTACACCGAGGATGAAAAGCTGGAAATCGCCAAACGTCACTTGCTGGACAAGCAGGTCAAGAACCACGGGCTCAAGAAAGGTGAGTTTGAGGTCAAGGATGACGCGCTGACCGCTATCGTTCGCTATTACACCCGCGAGGCAGGCGTGCGGAACCTTGAGCGTGAAGTGGCGAAACTGGCGCGTAAAGCGGTCACCAAAATCGTCAAGAAAGAGGATGAGAAAGTCACCGTAACTGCCGAGAATATCGACGATTTCCTCGGTGTGAAGAAGTATCGCTATGGCTTGGCCGAAGAGGAAAATCAGGTCGGTGTTGTCACCGGGTTGGCCTATACCTCGGTCGGTGGCGACCTCTTGCATATCGAAGCGTTGAAACTGCCCGGCAAAGGGCGGATGAAAACCACCGGTAAGCTTGGCGATGTGATGAAGGAATCCATCGAAGCCGCCAGCAGCTATGTGCGGTCGATCTCTCCGGAAATCGGGGTGAAGCCTCCGAAATTCGACAAGATCGACATTCACGTCCACGTGCCGGACGGGGCGACGCCCAAGGATGGCCCGTCAGCGGGTTTGGCTATGGTGACCTCGATCGTTTCGGTTCTGACCGGCATTCCGGTGCGCAATGACATCGCCATGACCGGCGAGGTCTCTTTGCGTGGCAATGCGATGCCGATCGGTGGCTTGAAAGAAAAACTCTTGGCCGCGCTGCGCGGTGGCATTTCGACGGTCTTTATTCCGCAAGAGAATGAAAAAGACTTGGCCGAACTGCCGGACAACGTCAAAGACGGGTTGAAAATTATCCCGGTCAAACATGTTTCCGAAGTGTTGGAGCAGGCCTTGGTAGCCAAACCCGACCCGATTGAATGGGACGAAGAGGCCGAAGAGGCCGCCGCCGCTGCCCTGAAAGCCGGAGAAGCGGCGACCGGTGCAGTCGCCCACTAAAGAGCTCCAGGTCCTGACCCCAAAAACAGAAAACCCCGCGAAAATCGCGGGGTTTTTTCTTGTCTCAGCGAAAGCTGTTAGTGAGACAAAGCTGCGCCAAATACCGTGATAACGGACAGGGCCATGATCAAGGATGCAGAAGGCGCGCTGCTGTCAGCGGTTTCTTGCACGATCACGGCTGGAGGTGTTTCAACGATAGGATCATTCAGGGCCCCTGCATTTGCTGCGCTTGCTGCAATCAAGAACGTGACACCGACGGCAATTTTTTTCATTTTTCTTCCCCAGAAAAGTACCAATCGCCAAAGACCCTGAAGCGTCACCCATATTGTGTCAAGCAATACTGGCATTGTTAACGAATTTGCGCTAACCTTGTTGCAGAGGGTAAACGCCCCAGCGCAACATAAGCGCGAGTCAAAGCGTATAACGCGCAAAACAATGAGCAGAGACAGGCACAATGGCTACAACGACCCGTAAGACGACCCGTACAACTACGGCGTCCAAAACCACGACCACAAAACGTAAAACCGCGCCAAAACCTGCGCCGGTGGAAGTTGCTGAGGAGACGAGCGCGCAGGATCTGCCGCTATCCTCTCGTGAAGAAATGAAAAAGAAAGAGCTGATCGACCTCGCGGTTGAGCGCAGTGGCGTTAAGAAACGCGATGCGAAACCGGCGATTGAGGCGGCTCTGGCTGTGCTGGGCGAAGCCCTGGCAGAAGGGCGCGAGATCAACATGCGTCCCATGGGCAAGATCAAGGTGTCGCGCATGAAAAAGGTCGTGAATGGCCAGGTGATCAATGCGCGTATCCGTCAGCCCGAAGCCGCCGAGCCCGGTGATGATCCTGATGGCACAATCGACACAGATCCGCTTGCACAGGCCGCCGAGTAAGGGTAAGACGCCCGAACCGGGTGATTAGCTCAGTGGTAGAGCGCTTCGTTCACATCGAAGATGTCAGGAGTTCAAATCTCTTATCACCCACCAGGTTTTTCGAAAACGCGCTCCACCTTGGGGCGCGTTTCCTTTTTAAGTCCATGTTTTCAAAGGGGTTTTCAAGTTTTTTGCGTTGCGGGGCAAAAAACATGAAAATCTTGCGACAAAGCTCTTGCACCCCTCCGCCAGCTTGGCTAAACAGCGCCTCACGGGTGATTAGCTCAGTTGGTAGAGCGCTTCGTTTACACCGAAGATGTCGGGAGTTCGAGTCTCTCATCACCCACCATTCCCCTTGAGACTCTGTTGTAGGTGGTGGTCAGTCGGCGATCACTGCGTGTGCGGTTCGTGCTGCAATGCATGGGGGCTCAACGTCCCAAAAGCCGCATGCCACGATCGATTCCGTCCAGTGTCATCGGCACCATACGATCATCAAAAATCTCGCGGATCATCTGGATGGATTGCGTGTATTGCCAATGGCGCTCGGGCACGGGGTTGATCCAGAGATGATCCGCCCATTGGTGGCGCATCCGTTCTAGCCAAACTTGGCCAGCTTCCTGATTCCAATGCTCATTGGCCCCGCCGGGATAGGCGATTTCATAGGGTGACATCGAGGCGTCACCGACAAAAATGCATTTGTAATCGGAACCATAGGTGTTCAGCACCTCCCAGGTCGGGGTTTGTGCATCCCAACGGCGGCGATTATCGCGCCACAGGCCCTCATAGACGCAATTGTGGAAATAGAAGTGTTCGAGATGTTTGAACTCGACCCGCGCGGCTGAAAACAGCTCTTCCACGATTTTTACATAAGGGTCCATCGACCCGCCCGCATCGAGGAACAGCAACACTTTGACCGCATTGCGCTTTTCAGGCCGGGTTTGGACGTCAAGATAACCATGTTCGGCGGTGGCGCGAATGGTGCCGTCGAGATCCAACTCATCATCGGCACCGTCACGCACCCAGCGGCGCAGGCGTTTCAGCGCGACCTTGATATTGCGCGTGCCCAGCTCAACCGAGTCATCCAGGTTTTTGAATTCGCGTTTGTCCCAGACCTTGACCGCCCGCTGATGGCGGGATTTGTCCTGCCCAATCCGCACGCCTTCGGGGTTATAGCCATAGGCCCCAAAGGGTGAAGTGCCCGCGGTGCCGATCCATTTATTGCCGCCCTGATGGCGACCCTGCTGTTCCTTGAGCCGCTCTTTCAGCGTCTCCATCAGCTTGTCAAATCCACCCAATGCCTCGATCTCGGCCCGTTCTTCGGGTGTCAGATGCTTTTCGGCCATTTTCTCCAGCCAATCAGCGGGCAGATCCACAGCCTCAAGCACCTGTTCGGGGCTGATGCTTTCCAACCCTTTGAAACTGGCGGAAAAGGCGCGGTCAAAGCGGTCAAGATGGCGTTCATCCTTGACCATGGCGCTGCGACCGAGAAAGTAAAAGCTTTCAACATCATAGGTCGCCAATCCGGCCTTCATACCTTCGAGAAAGGCAAGGTATTCACGAAGGGAAACCGGCACCCCGGCGCTGCGCAGATTTTCGAAGAAGGGTACAAACATGTGACCTGTCTAAGACGCGCGCGCACGGGGTGCAACGGGGCAGGGGCTTAGCCTGCGGTTTGCCGTTGCGACAACCAGCTATCCAGCCGCCACAAGCCCCAGGCCAGCGGGATTGCCGCCAGACCGCCGATGACATAGGCCAGCGGCTCGTCACCAAAGGTTTCGAACAATTGGGTATAGGCGTGGATGCCGGCAAAGGTCAGCGCGGTGTTGAACAACCCGCGACGGCCCGAGAATGCGGTCCAAGCGATGATCGCCACCAGGGCCAGCGCCCATAGGATGGAATAGAGCTCAGGCGTGATGAACACAGCGCTTTCCTGAAAGGCATCGCGCAGCGGCTTGAACTCGTCCCAGCTCAGATCGCCACGTTGCGGCCCCCAAAGCGTTTCGCCAATTCGATCCCCCCACAGGCTGCCGACCAGCGCACAGAGATTGGCAACAATGAACCCCATCAGCGACAGGATGCGGGCATGACGCGCGCCGCGCTCGGGCAGGCGGCTGGCCAACCACAGCATTGCGATAATCAACAGGCTCATCTGCAAGATAGAAAGCGTCGATTCCGGGGAGTAGAACGCATACATGGCGTGGAAATAGAATGTCCCGGTTTCAAGCGCTTGCGCGAATGGGAGGATCGCCAAAGCCGTGATGAAACGCACATCGGTGACCCATCCAGACAGGGCGATCAAGCCCGTGGCATAGAGGTAGAAAGCCGTGATCGCCGCGCCGGAAATGTCGTGTTCTGCCAGATAAAAGGCGAGGCCCGACAGGTGCAGGGCAACGCCCATGAGCAGGATGGACCCTTGTACAAAAGGCCCGGTCAACCCGCCCTTGACCAAGGCGCGGGCAGCGATAGCGGCGACGACGGCCCCAGCCGGACCCATGATGAACGCGGCGATGTCTGGGTATTTGTCGACCAGTTCCAAACCAGCCCCACCGATGATCATGCCAGAGCCGATCAGAATGGCCGAACTGCCGAACATGGCGGTTGATTCATAGCCCTTGAGACGTATCAAAAACCCCGCGCCCAACAGGAATCCGCCAACCAGAGCAACCGAAGCCGGGGAGGCCAGCCAAAAGATCAAGCCACCGGTGGCGCAAAGGATGCCAAAACACAGAATGACATTGATGGCCATGGACACCATCAGGCCGCGCGCCTGCTGGCGCATGACCTCGGCAATGTCCTGGGTGATATAGCCTTGGGCGATTAATTTGTCGGGATCGGTGAGAATTGCCATGTCAAATCCATTCCTGAACGATGTTCAAGAATATGGATAGGCCGCAACGTGATGCGCGTCAATAAAAATGAACGCCGTTCAAAAATGTCGTAACGTCAAAAAAAAGCTGCTCAGGCGAGCAGCTTTTCAAGAAGGATGGTCAGCACCATGCCCGCCAGGGCAAAGGCGATCGCAAAACCGGTCGCGTATTGTGCAATGTCAGCGGTGTTTCCATTGCGTTTCTTCGCTGTGAACCCGCCGATCAACGCGCCGATCACTGCGCCCAGGATAACTATCATAACCCGCCATTTCTCCGTCTGATGGGGTTGAGCGAGCCGATTTCGCGCAGTTTGGCGCGGACGGCCCAGTCAGAGCCGAACCCGTATCGCGCCCAGCCCAGCGAGTCCAGTCGCACTTGGCGTCCTTCGGTGGTGCGGCCCGTCATTTCCAGTGCTTCGGCGCGCAGCATCATCAGGGTTGCCAGCAGGGCGGCATTTTCATGGCGCATGGCCGTGTCCAGATGTGGCGTCAGCAGGTAAAGCGCATCATCGCCGCGCCCGGCACTGATCGCATAGGCCGAGAGCTGCGAGGCCACGTAGGCGCGGTGCAGGGCCGTGTCGCGGCTGCTGCCGAAATAGCGCTGCGACAGAACAAAGTGGTCCTGTGCGGATTCAGGATCAACCGCTTGCAACAGGCGACCCATGGCATAGTGGGAAAAGGCAAGGCGGTGATCACGCCAGCCCATGGCCTGCGCCACTTGCAAGGCTTCGGTGGCGGATTGGCGGCGTTGGGCCGGGTTGGCACCGGGGCCAAGCGCGGTTTGCACCGCATCGATCCAGACGCGCGGGGTCTTGTTCAAACGGCGCGGGGCGACGTTTTGGCCCTGCGGGTTGATCCGGGCCAGAATGCCCGGGATGCGATCCGCGACCTCGCTGCGGGTCATGCCGGTTTTCAGCGATGGATCATAATAGGCGCGCAGCACCGTCATGTCATAGCCGGTCAGAACCGTATGCACATTGTCATCGTTAAAAACGCTGTCAGGCAGGCGATAGAGATCGTTCAACGGGCCAAGAGCCTGAGCCAGCTCTTCGTGCAGGCAATCGCGGATTTCCTGGGCACTGGCATCATTCGGGATAAAGATTGCCAGTTTCTCGCGCTTCGTCAGGCGCGACCAGCTGGTCTTGGGCGTGCGGCGATGGGCCTTGTATTCCGCAAGCGACGACACATTGGGCACCACAAAGCACGCAGCTTGGGGCAGGTATTTGCGAATGTCGGCGCGGGTCACGGCCTGGATGGTGATATTGGCCGGCCCGCCGGATTTGGCGCTGATATTGATCCCGGCCTCATTGCGCAGCCGATGCAGCAAGCGCGTCAGATCCGAGCCTAGCGAGGGTGGAGGGGCACCGGTGACGGTCACGGTGATCGGCCCTTCGAACCGGGTCAGGGTGCTCAGCGTGCGGCCCGATTCCAGCGAAAACGCCAGGTCAAGGAAGTCACGCGCCATATCCGAATTGGACGCCACCGGGGCCTGCGGGCGCGGCACCGAAAACACCTTCATCGGGGGCAGGCCGCTTTCGATATTATTGGCGGCCCGGGTCGGTGTGTCCGAATGTGATACCGGCATACAAGCGCCCAGCATCAGGTAAAGCGGAAGGAGAAGACGACGAGTTCTGCGCATCACGACCTCTGGTATTTGACGAAGGGTGTGACAACGCCAATCCGGTCATAAAGCTGCCGGGCGGTGTCATTGAAGTCCTGAGTCAACCAGTAGACGCTTGGCGCACCATGCTCATCCGCGGCCTTGTAAACCGCTTCGATCAACGCGCGCCCGATCCCCATGCCACGCACGGATGGATCGGCGTAAAGGTCCTGCAGATAGCAGACCTCTTCGATTTTCCAGCCATGGCGATGGAACAGGTAATGCACCAAACCGACAAGCTTGCCATCGACCTCAGCCACGTACCCGTTGAAATCACGGGGATCGTCGCCCAACAGGCGCGCAAAAGTCGAGGTGTAGATCTCTTGCGGCAAAGAAGTCTCGTAGAAAGCGAGATACGCCTTCCACAACTCTTTCCACGCGGGACCGTCCTCGGCACGCAAAGCGCGCACGGTCAAAGCCTTCTTTTGGGACACTTTTAGAAGCCTGCCTGCTCGTTGTTGTACTCAGATGTTCAAGACATCCGATGTTTTTCTGTCCTCTGTAGGGAGACTATAGGGCAAAAACAGGGTTTGTGGACAGGGGGATAATTGCCTTGTGCCCAAATTTTTTCCCGGCAGCGGGAATTGGTTAATTTTCTATGAAATTAAGGGGTTTGCGCAGTGCAACCTTGCAACAATCGGCGCAACTATTGCGGGCAATGGGCGGTTCAAACATGTCGAAACCGCCTCTTTTGGGGTGGGTGACGTTAGGGCAGAACCTTGGTTTTGTCACAAAGGGAATAAAGGGCGCTAAGCGCCAGATTGATCCACCCACCAAATCCGGCAGTTGGATCAATTTTCAACCTCAGCGTTCGCGCCGCGCCATAAAGGCCAGGCGCTCAAACAGATGCACATCCTGTTCGTTTTTAAGCAAAGCGCCATGCAAGCGAGGCAGGGCATTGGCCCCGTCGCGTTTCAGGTCATCCGCTGTCAGGTCTTCGGCCAAAAGCAGTTTCAGCCAATCCAGCACTTCGGAGGTCGACGGCTTCTTTTTCAGCCCCGGCTGTTCGCGCAAATCATAGAATTGCGTCAGGGCAGTGGTCAGCAGGGCGTCTTTGATGCCGGGATGATGCACTTCGACAATCTGGCGCAGCGTGTCGTGATCGGGGAATTTGATATAGTGAAAGAAGCAGCGGCGCAGAAACGCGTCTGGCAGTTCCTTTTCATTATTCGAGGTGATGATCACGATCGGGCGGTTGACCGCCTTGATGGTTTCGCCGGTCTCGTAGACGTGAAATTCCATCTTATCGAGCTCTTGCAACAGGTCGTTTGGAAACTCGATATCAGCCTTGTCGATCTCATCGATCAGCAAAACCACCTTTTGATCCGCCTCAAAGGCCTGCCATAGCTTGCCCTTGCGGATGTAGTTTTTCACGTCATTGACGCGCTCATCACCCAATTGGCTGTCGCGCAAACGGCTGACCGCATCATATTCATACAGACCCTGCTGCGCCTTGGTGGTGGATTTGATGTTCCATTCGATCATCGGTGCCCCAAGCGCCTGCGCCACTTGACGGGCCAGCTCGGTCTTGCCGGTGCCCGGTTCGCCCTTGACCAAAAGCGGCCGTTCCAAGGTCACCGCCGCGTTCACCGCCATGGTCAGATCATCGGTGGCCACATAGGTTTCAGTGCCTTCAAAACGCATCACAAACTCCTGCTTCCTCGGGGCGCGTTGCGTAAAATCCTGATTGGGCCTTACGCAAGGTTTCAGGGCAGGGGTAGAGCGCCGCCGCAGCCTTTGCAAGTCACGCCGTAACGTCTTTTGCGCAAAGCCACTTGGTTTTAGCTTGGCCTGCATGCTGGTAACGCCTTGGGTGACATGAGTCTTTTTTCAGCGTTAGTCTTTTCCAAAGACGAGCACGAGATTTTCCTGCCAACCCCTTTTCTTTTCGATGTTTTTTTAAGCGCGGCTAGGGTCTTGTGCCTGAAATTTAACAGCCCTCTGAGGCAAAATTAACTTTATCTCCAAGTCTTGGCGTGATTATCCAAGCCTCGACATGGCACAGCAGGGGCGGAAATAGCCGCGTCCGACATGGGTGATTTTTGCCTAGTGACATCCCCCCGGCCATGCGGTAGATGCAGCGCCGAGGGGCCCCAATAGTCTGGAGAGAATTTTGACATGACGGATGTTGGCGGAGAACACGGGGGAACGATGAAACCTGAAAACTTCCTGCCGGAGGATTATCGTCCGGTCGAAGACGAACCTTTCATGAACGAGCGCCAGGTCGAGTATTTCCGACGCAAGCTCTTGGCATGGAAAACCGAATTGCTGGCCGATAGCCGCGATACCATCGAAACTTTGCAAGAGGGCACGCGCAACATTCCTGACGTGAATGACCGCGCATCGGAAGAAACCGACCGCGCCCTTGAGCTGCGCACCCGCGACCGCCAGCGCAAGTTGGTGAACAAAATCGATGCCGCCCTGCGCCGCATTGATGAGGGTGAATATGGCTATTGCGAAAAAACCGGTGAGCCGATCAGCCTGAAGCGTCTGGACGCGCGTCCGATTGCAACCATGACGCTCGAAGCGCAGGAACAGCATGAGCGGCGCGAGAAAGTCCATCGCGACGATTGATCCGATACCTGTCCAGCAATGGGCATGGCAAAACGGATGACAAGACTGAGCGCCGAGGCCTGAACAGGTCTCGGCGTTGCTATTTCAAGGGGGGGCGGACATGGCGATTGCCGGTCAGGGGATCACGATCATTGGCGGCGGTATTGGCGGGCTGACACTGGCTTTGGCCTTGCATGCCAAAGGCGCTGAGGTCCGGGTTCTTGAACAAGCGGACGCCATTCGCGAGGTCGGGGCCGGTATTCAGGTCAGCCCAAACGGCTTTGCTGTTCTGAACGCCTTGGGGCTGGGCGACGCCTTTGGCAAAATCAGCGTGACCGGGCAGGCGGTGTCTTTGCGCGATTATAAAGCGGGGCGCGAAGTGACGCGCTTGGATCTGACCGGGTTGCCCGACCCGCAAAGCTATCGCTTTGTGCACCGCGCTGATTTGATTGAGCTTCTGGCCACATCCGTGCGCGAATCTGGCGTGACCTTGCGTCTCTTGCAAAAGGCAGAGACTGTGGTCGCGGGGGCGCGCCCGCGGGTGGAATTGGCCAATGGCGATCATGTTGAGGATGACCTGATCATCGGCGCGGATGGGTTGCACTCGGTCCTGCGCCCGGTGCTGAACGGGGTCGCCGCGCCGTTTTTTACTGGTCAGGTGGCCTGGCGCACCGTGGTGCCCAACCTGATGGGGCATCCGCCCGAGGCTCGCGTGCATATGGGGCCGGGTCGCCATGTGGTCAGCTACCCGCTGCGTGGTGGCGAGGCGGTGAACCTGGTCGCCGTGGAAGAACGCCGGGACTGGCAGGCCGAAGGCTGGTCGCATACCGGCGATCCGGCGCAGCTGCGCGCGGCATTCGCCGATTTTGGCGGCATGGTGCCGGAAATGCTGCACGCCGCGGATCAGCCCGGCGTTTGGGGCCTGTTCCGCCATAACGTGGCGCGGCACTGGTTTGGCGAGAATGTTGCTCTGTTGGGCGATGCGGCTCATCCGACCTTGCCTTTCATGGCGCAAGGGGCGGTGATGGCGATGGAGGATGCCTGGGTTCTGGCGGATCGTTTGGATCGAGCCGAAGACGTGGCGCAGGGTCTGGCCGATTATCAAAACACCCGTCGGGACCGGGTTGTGAAAGTGGTTGAGGCAGCCAATGGCAATGCCTGGAAATACCACCTGAGCAATCCCTTGGTCCGCTCAGCTGCGCATTTGGGGCTGGGGATGATGGGGCGTTTGGCACCCGGCAAAATGCTGAGCCAATTTGACTGGATCTACAAACATGACGTGACCGCCGCGCGTTAGGCGCGGTTGTTACCTAGCAGCCGTGCTGACGCACGTCTTGGGGCCAGCCCCCATCCTGTCCTTCCCCCGTACTCGGGGGAAGGGAGAAAGACGCGGTCGACCCCTTGAAATCAGCCCGATTTGCAAGACTTTAGGAGGGGGCGACATTGTTGGTGCCGGTGTTAGGCTGCCGGTGGGGAGGAAATTGAGATGGAACGCTTTGACGGGATTCCGGAAACCGCTTTGGCCTGGCATCGGGCCGGCCAGGGCGCTGTTTTGGCCACGGTGATCGAAACCTGGGGATCAGCCCCGCGCCGCGTCGGGTCGCAATTGGTGATTTCCGCCAGTGGCCAGATCGAGGGCTCGGTTTCCGGCGGCTGCGTCGAGGGGGCCGTCATCGTTGAGGCGATGGAAGCGCTGGATGAAGGCGAGGCGCGCGAATTGGAATTTGGCGTCTCGGATCAGGATGCCTTTGCCGTGGGGCTGGCCTGTGGCGGTACAATCCGGGTGTTGCTGGAACCCATCGGTGCGGTGTTGTCCGAGGACATGCTTGCGCAATTGGTCCGGGCCCGACAGGAGCGCCGCGCGGTGGCCTATGTGGTCGATCTCGACAGTGGCCAGCGGCGCATTGATGCCACTGGACATGCTGACCGATTTCGCATGGATCGATCCGGTTTTGAGCCGGAGAGCCGGGTGTTTGTCGCCATTCACAATCCGCCTTTGCGCTTGATCGTTGTCGGCGCGGTCCATATCACTCAGGCCCTGATACCAATGGCGCGCATCGCAGGCTATGATCCGGTGATCATCGATCCGCGCGAAACCTTTGGCTCCGAGGCGCGGTTTCCCGGTGAAACCCTGATACATGATTGGCCGGATGAGGCGGTGGATGCTTTGGGTCTGGACGGGCGCACAGCTTTGGTTTTGCTGACCCATGATCCGAAACTGGACGATCCCGCCTTAGAGCGCGCCTTGGCCTCGGGCTGTTTCTATATTGGTGCGTTGGGCTCAACCCGCACCCATGCCAAACGGGTGGCTCGCCTGACAGAGGCCGGGTTTGGCGAGGCAGATATTGCACGCATTCACGGGCCGGTTGGGCTTGATCTTGGCGCGGCGGGACCGGCGGAAATTGCTGTGGCGATCATGGCTGAGATGACGCAAGTGCTGAGGAAAGGCGCATGAAGTTTGGACCGGTTCCGGTTGACGATGCTGAGGGCGCGATCCTGGCCCATTCCCTGAAACTTGCCAAGGGGCGGCTGCGCAAGGGGCGGGTGCTGAGCCGCGATGATGTTCAACAGCTGAGCGCTGCGGGTATTTCCGACGTGACGGTCGCCCTGTTGGAAGAGGGTGACATTGGCGAAGATCCGGCCGCTGAGCGTCTGGCGCGCGCGCTGGTTCCAGATGCCGCGCGGGCCGGGCTGCGCCTTGGAGTGGCGTCAACGGGTCGGGTGAACATCTATGCCGATCGCACCGGCGTGGTTGAGGTCCTGGCTGATCGGATCGACGCGCTGAACGCCCTGCACCCGATGATCACAACCGCCACCGTGCCGAAATGGCAGCGTGTTGCGGTCGGCGATATGGTGGCCACGGTCAAGATCATCTCTTACGCGGTGCCCCAAGCGGCGCTTGAGGCGGCATGCCTTGCCGGGCAAACGGGTTTGCGGGTGCGTGGTGTCACCTGCCAACGGGCCAGCCTGATCCAGACTCGCGTTGATGAAAAGGATAGCGGCGAAAAAGGCCATTCCGTGACCGCGGCGCGCCTGTCGCGCATGGGTGTTTCGCTGGAACCATTGCAGATGGTCCCGCATGAAATCGATCCGCTTGCCACAGCCCTGCAAGCCACTGATGCGGATATTTTGCTGATCCTGACCGGGTCGGCCACATCAGATGCATTCGACACCGCCCCCGAGGCTCTGCGCCGGGCCGGTGGCACGGTCACCCATTTTGGCATGCCGGTTGATCCTGGCAATCTGCTGTTCTTTGGCGAGCTTGGCGGACGCCCGGTGATTGGCCTGCCGGGATGCGCGAAATCTCCGGCGATGAATGGCGCGGATTGGGTGTTGGAACGCCTGCTGTGTGGCGTTCCGGTCAGCTCCGGTGACATTGCTGGCATGGGCGTCGGCGGTTTGCTCAAAGAGATCCCGCAACGCGGGCGGTTACGCGACGGCTGATCCGTTGAGACCAAAAAACTGCAAGCAAAGAAAAACCCGCCTCAAAAGGCGGGTTTCATTGTTCAATCAGCGCTGGATCGGCTTATTTGCTCAGTGGGCCGATCATCATGACCATTTGACGGCCTTCCATCTTGGGCATGTTCTCGATCTTGCCCAATTCCTTGACGTCTTCGGCCACACGCTCCAAAAGCTCGCGACCCAGCTGTTGGTGCGCCATTTCACGACCCCGGAAACGCAAAGTCACCTTGACCTTGTCGCCACCTTCCAGGAACTTGAAAACATTGCGCATTTTCACGTCATAATCGTGTTTATCCGTGCCGGGACGGAATTTCACTTCTTTGACTTCAATGGTCTTTTGCTTTTTGCGGGCCTCGGATTCGCGCTTTTGCTGTTCATATTTGAACTTGCCGTAATCCATGATCTTGCAGACCGGCGGATTGGCGTTTGGCGAAATCTCAACGAGATCCAATCCGGCCTGTTCGGCCATATCCATGGCGCGTGCGGGCGTAACAACGCCGACGTTTTCACCTTCGGCACCGATAAGGCGGATTTCAGGGGCGCGAATGCGGTCATTCACGCGGGGGCCAGTGTCGCGCTGTGGAGGCGCGTTATGTGGACGGCGGGCTATGGGTTTGCTCCGATTTGCTGTGTCAATCAGGGGGGCAAGGTAAACTTGACCTCGTGCTTGTTCAAGCGGCAAATCGCGCAAGCTGCAATATGTTAGCGCCTGATTGCGTTATGTGACAGCTCTTTCCCCCTTGCGGATAGGTTAAGGGAGCGTCAAACCCCTAGGTGGAAGCGCGTGGGGGAGTCGCTCGCGCAGGTTAAGACGTGTTCGCAAGGAGTTCGACATGAAGAACTTGATCCTGGTCCTGGTTGCCGCTGCTGCAGCGGTGGGTGGTTATTTCTGGTATACGGGGCAATCCCCCCAAGAGGTCGCCAAAGATGCGGCGGCTGCCACCGAAGAAGTTGTCAAAGACGCGGCGGATGCTGTTGTTGTGGGCGGCGAAGCGGTTGTTGAAGAAGCTGCGGATGCGGTCGACTCTGTGGCGGATGGCGCGGCTGATGTTGCAGATTCCGTTGCCGACGCGGTTGAAGAGGCAGTCGAGGATGTTGCGGATGCAGCGGGCGACGCTGTTGAGGCGGTTGAGGATGCAGCTGACGCGGCTGTTGACACCGCAGAAGGCGCGGCAGATGCCGTAAAAGACGTGGCCGAGGGCGCGGCTGATGCGGCAGTTGATGCTGTTGCAGATGCGGTTGAAGGCACGGGTGCCTTGGGTGATGCAGTTGTTGGCGCCGCCGAAAACGCGGCTGATGCGGCGGCTGACACCGTGGCCGATGCGGTGGATGGCGCGGCTGATATGGCCAAAGACGCGGCTGACGGCGTGGTCGAAGCAGCAGAAGGCGCAGCCGATGATGCGGTTGAAACCGTAAAAGAAACCGCGGATGCGGCCGCCGAAACGGCAGAAGAGACCGCCGATGCCGCAGCAGACGCGGCTGACACAGCTGTTGAAACAGCCGAAGAGACTGCTGACGCCGCAGCGGATGCCGCTGACACTGCTGTCGAGACTGCAGAAGAGGCCGCTGATGCAGCAGCTGAGGAAGCAGTAGATACCGCAGAAGAAACCGCCGACGCGGCTGCTGACACTGCCGAAGAAGCTGTTGAGACAGCGGAAGAAGCGGCTGACGCGGCTGTTGATACTGCCGAGGAAGCTGTTGAAACTGCCGAAGAAACTGCTGATGCGGCTGCCGACACGGCTGAAGCTGCGGCAGATGCGGCCACCGACGGCCCGGCCATCACCGAGCTGCTGACCGTTGACGGGTTCGACTATGACAAAGTGGCCGAATACATCGATGGTTCCGAGCTGAACGCGATTGCCAAAACCGGTGCCAAGGCGCTGCTGGAGCAAGCCAAATCCAACCCGGACGGGTTGCCAGGCATTCTGGACCAACTCAAAGGCGCTCTGGGCCTCTGAGTAAAGAGCGAGAGTTTCCCCTCGCTCTAAACAAATCAAACAACAAAGCCGCAGGTCATCCTGCGGCTTTTATTTTGGCTGTTGAGGTCCGTAGGCGGTTTTGGGGCCGTCTAGATAAGCCTCAACACGCGACTGGAACTTTTCCAGGAACGCGATGAAATCATCCCAGTTTTCGGTTGTATCCCCGGCCCGAATGGCCACCCCGCGCTGATCATTGGCTACAGCGATCATGTCCACCTGCACAGAGGCATCATAGGGCTGTCCGGTCATCTCGGCGAGGTGATCCAGGAAATCTTCGCCAAAGCTCGACAGCATCAGAATGTCGGCATTCAGCGGCTGACCGATCATCAGCATGCCCTCGATCAGGGCGTCAATTTCGCGTGGAGAAATCTTGCAGACATCATATTTGGCCATCACCTGGTCAAGCTGAATGCTCTTGGCCTTGATCTCTGAAAAGGCGGCAGAGGCGGTTTTCTCAGCCTCGGTCGCGGTGATGCCAGGGGGCGGAGCCTTGCTGGCGGGGGTGGTACGATGTGGTGTGGTGTCCATTCTGGCCTCCAATATGTTTGGAGCATAAGAGGCCAGAAATCCGTGCAAATATGGTTAAGCGCGCAGAAAATCCGCGCGCTTGTCTTGATCAGTCAAGAAACGCTTTCTCGACCACATAGTGTTTCGGGTCCGAATTGGCCCCCTCTTCCAACCCATAACCTTCGAGCATGTCCTTGATTTCAAGGTTGAAAGCCAGGTTGCCGCACACCATGGCGCGGTCATTGTCTTTGTCGATCCCGGGCACGCCAAGATCGGCAAACGCCTCGCCCGAGCGCATCAGATCGGTGATCCGACCCATCTTTGGGCTCTCTTCGCGGGTGGTGGTTGGATAATATTTGATCTTTTTCCAGAAGCCTTCGCCGATCACTTCGTTCAAAAGTTCATCAGATTTCAACCCTTCGATCAGGTCACGACCATAGGTCAGCTCGCCCACTTCGCGGCAAGTATGCGTGATGATGACCTCATCGTAATCCTCATAGGTCTGCGGTTCGCGCAGCAGCGATGCAAAAGGCGCAAAGCCGGTGCCGGTGGCAAAGAACCAGATGCGTTTGCCAGGCAGTAGCGCGTCATGCACGAGGGTACCAACGGGTTTGGGGCGCAGGATGATCTCGTCACCTTCTTTGATATGCTGCAATTTCGAGGTCAGCGGACCGTCTGGAACCTTGATCGAATAAAACTCCAACTCTTCGTCCCAGCTCGGCGAGGCAATGGAATAGGCGCGCAGCAGCGGCTTTTCCTTGCCGGTCTTTTCGTTCATCGCCATCAAGCCGATCATCACGAATTCGCCGGAGCGGAACCGCATGGAGGCCGGGCGGGTGCAGCGGAAGGAAAACAGCCGGTCAGTGTAATGCTTGACCTCGGTCACGGTCTGGGCATCCGGCATCGCCGGTTTCTTGGCTTCTTTAACGGGTGCGGGTGCGTCGGTCACTGCGGTCATCTCTTTATGATTCCTTTGCCCGGTTTCTAAACCGGTAACTCAGATTTAGCTTTGATATATGTCAGGTAAAAGCCGCCGAAAGGGGGGAGACACCCGATCGGCGGCCAAAAGCCCGAACATCTATGGCCTCAGCCGCGCATACGCGCCTGGTAATCGTTTTCTTGCCAATTGGCGCGGCTGGCCCAAAGGTCGGCGGGCTGACGCGCGGCCAGTTCCTCGCTGATTTCGACCTCGTCAAAACCACAACGGCGCGCCATGGCATATTGTTCGTTGATCACATGGCCCATGGCCCGCAGCCGGCCTTTGTAGCCGCGCAGGCGCAGATGGCGGGCAATGGAAAAGCCGCGCCCGTCGGCAAAGCTCGGGAAATCAACGCGGATCATCTCGACCCCGTCAATGTCCACGGTCACCGGATCGGCATCCGATGCCAGATCCAATACACCCTCGGCCTCAAAGCCTTTGGTCCAGTCATCTGCGGCAAAGCCGCTATCGGTCACGATCACGCTCATGCCGTTTCTCCTTTTCTTGCGTCGGGCTCTTGCCCGGGTCGCACTGCGCGCCCATTCACAAAATGAATGCCGCACTCTTCTTTCTGTTCACCACGCCAGCGCCCCGCACGGGGATCCTCGCCGGGCTTTACCTTGCTGGTGCAGGGCAGGCAGCCAATGCTGGGATAACCCTGTGCCACCAGCGGATGTTTGGGCAGCCGGTTTTCTTCCATATAGACCCGCACATCGTCCGGGCCCCAAAAGGCCAGCGGGTTCACCTTGATCCGGCCTGTCGCCTCTTCGAGTTCGAAGAACTCGAGATTGGCACGCGACGCGCTTTGATAGCGTTTGCGCCCTGTGATCCAGCCGTCATAGCCCTTGAGCGCGTTTTCCAGCGGCTGGGTCTTGCGCAGATCACAGCAGCGATCCTTGTCAGACAGTTTCAGCGCCCCGTAAGGGTCATGCTGGTCCAGCACAGCCTGTTCGGCCCGGATGATCTGCAGGTTTTCCAGGTGCAGCCTTTCGGCGATCTCCTGTTGGTAAACCAGCGTTTCCGCGAAAAGCAGCCGCGTGTCGATGAACAAGACCGGGGTTTTCCGGTCCACCATCGCCACCAAATGCAGCAGCGCCACGGATTCAGCCCCGAAGCTCGACACCATGGCGATGCGCCCAGCTTCGGGGTCGCGCAGCGCACCTTCCAACACAGCTGTCGCGGAGTGATGGCGATAGCGGTTGTTCAGAGCGTCCACGCGATCCTTGAGGGCGTCCCAATCGGGCACCGCCCCGGTGTTGCGGCCGGGAAACCCGGCTGAGGTGTCTTTCATGGCTCAGGCCGCCTTTACGCGTTTGGTTGCCGCTTCGCCATACAGCGCCTCTTTGAACGGAGGCATGCCAACACGGCGATAGGTCTCGAGGAAGGTTTCGTCCTCGTTTAGGCGCAGCTCCAGATAGGCCGCAACCAGACGCTCGACCGCTGGAACGATCTCGTCATAGGCAAAGCCCGGGCCGGTGCGGGTGCCAATGGCCGCAGTCTGCGTGGCGTCACCGCCCAGCGTGATCTGGTAGTTTTCAACGCCGGCCCGGTCGAGACCCAGGATGCCGATATGTGCCACATGGTGGTGACCACAGGCGTTGATGCAGCCCGAGATCTTGATCTGCAGATGGCCGATATCATGCTCGAGCTTCAGCTCGTCGAAACGGGTCGCGATCTGTTGCGCAACCGGGATCGAGCGGGCCGTGGCCAGCGCGCAGTAATCCATGCCGGGGCAGGCGATGATGTCAGAGATCTGACCGATATTGGCGGTGGCCAGATCATGCGCCTTCAAACGGGCATGAATCTCGGGCAGGTCATCCTTGTGGACATGCGGCAGTACCACGTTTTGCTCATGGCTGATGCGCAGCTCATTATGGCCAAATTCCTTGGCGATATCGGCCATGACGCGCATTTGCGCGCTGCTGGCATCGCCCGGCGTGTCGCCATGTTTCTTGATTGAGATCTGAGCAATCGCATAACCATCCGCCTTATGAGCAGACAGGTTGGTGTCCGCCCAGGACCGGAAGACCGGGTCGCTGTCATAGGCGCGATCAAAGTTCTCGGTGCCTTTGGAGACAAAGTCAGGCGCGGCAAACTGTGCTTCAATCGCCTTCAACTGTTCCTGATCGGTCCCGCTGAACAAAGGCTTGGTGTATTCAAAGCGCTCTTCCACCAGACGGCTGATCTCTTCGATGCCGTGCTCATGCACCGTGATCTTGATGCGGGCTTTGTATTTGTTGTCGCGGCGGCCCAGCACGTTCCACACCGAAACGATGGCTTCGGCATAGGGCAGCAGATCCGCCTGAGGCAGGAAGTCACGCAGCACCTTGCCGATCATCGGCGTGCGGCCCAGACCGCCCCCCACGATAACCTTATAGCCGATCTCACCCGCCTCATTCTTGACGATCTGGAAGGCAAGGTCATGGGCGCGCAGCACGGCGCGATCCGCCTCGGAACCCGACACGGCGATCTTGAACTTGCGCGGCATGAACTGGAATTCCGGGTGGTCGGTGGACCACTGGCGCAGCAGTTCGGCCACCGGGCGCGGATCGGCGATCTCATCCGCCGCGGCACCGGCGAAATGATCGGCGGTCACGTTGCGGATCGTGTTGCCCGAGGTCTGAATGGCGTGCATCTGCACCTCACCCAGCGCGTCCAGCATATCTGGCACATCGCTCAGCTTGGGCCAGTTATACTGGATGTTCTGACGGGTGGTGAAATGGCCATAGCCCTTGTCCCACTTATCGGCGATATCGGCCAGCTTGTGCATCTGACGCGAGCTCAGCGTGCCATAGGGAATGGCAACGCGCAGCATGTAGGCGTGCAGCTGCAGGTACAACCCGTTCATCAGGCGCAGCGGGCGGAATTCATCCTCGGTCAGCGCGCCAGAGATGCGGCGTTCGACCTGGTTGCGGAACTGACGATTGCGTTCGGCGACAAAGGCGTGGTCAAAGTCGGAATAGCTATACATGGCTCGTTTCCTCTGGGCTTGGCGGTCCAAATTCCGTCAACGGAATTTGCAAATTCCATGGATGGAATTTGGGCGCGTGTTGCGATGTCAGTGAGCGGCTTGTTTGCCGTGGAAATAGTTGGATGGGCCGGTGGCGCGAAAATCTTCGCGGAAATGCACCGGCTGCGGGCCGTTGTCACCTGCGGCCATATCGGTCAGATAGGCCCCGACGATCTTGTCTTGCTGCGCGCTGGCCTCGATCAGGCGGGCATCTGCCACGGCCTCATCGGTCAGCAGCTCGGCCTGGGCCAGATCGCGCACCCAGTCATTTGTTTCCGAGAAATAAACCACATCACCTTCGATCAAGGCATTGGCGGTGATCACTTTGGGGGTAAACGCCTTGGGCATCAGGCTAGCTCCTGTACGAGAATGTCTTGGGCGGCAGCGTCGCGCGGGGACAATCCCCACAGCATCAGTGCCGGGCCTTTCGGGTCAGCCTGATCCACGAGGTCAGGCAATTGGGTCAGGGTGGTGGCCAGGATGCGCTGATCGGCGCGGCTGGCATTTTCCACCAATGTCACGGGCGTATCGGGCGCGGCTCCATGCATCAGCAACCGGCCTTGGATAAAGCGCGCGGCGCGCTTGCCCATATAGATGGCGGCGACTTCGCCGGATTGGGCAAGGGCGCGCCAATCGTGATCGGCAAACCCCTTCATGTCGTGACCGGTCAGAATACGGGCCGAGGCATTGCGGCCCCGCTTGGTCAGCGATTGACCAATGGCCGACAGGCTGGCCGAGGCGGCGGTGATGCCGGGCACGATGTCATAGGTCAGATCGGCGGCCTCAACGGCTTCGATCTCTTCGTCCAGACGGGCAAATACGGTCGGATCGCCGCCCTTCAGGCGCACGACAGTATGCCCCTGCAAGGCATTTTCGACGATGCGGGCATTGATCTCTTCCTGCGGAGTATGGTGGCCAAAGCCTTTTTTGCCGACCGGAATGATCTTGACCGCCTTGCGCGCCAGCAGGACAATCTGGTTCGGCACCAACCCGTCATGGATCACCACATCTGCCGCCTGCAAAGCATCCAGCGCCTTGAGCGTCAGCAGATCCGGATCACCGGGACCCGCACCAACAAAACGCACTTTTCCTGGTGTCGGGGCAGGGTGTACGTTGCGCGATGATTTGAACAGCTGAGCCAGCATGGGTGTGAACCTTTGTGTTTCTGCACTGCAATATAGGAAATTTTCCCGCATCTTCGCTATATGCCTGGGCAAATAAGGAAAGATGTTCTAAGTTTCCGCAGGCGGGGGAGCCAGGTTCCTCGATTTGGCAAAAACAGGAACAAAAATGAAGATCGACGACACAGACCGGAAAATCCTCATTTCGCTGCAACGCGACGCAGCGCAATCCTTGGATGAAATTGCCCGCGAAGTGGGCTCTTCCAAGACCCCGGTTTGGAATCGCATACGCAAGATGCGCGAGGCCGGGATCATTGGTGCGCAGACCGTGATCCTTGATGCCGAAGCCCTTGGTTTTGAGGCAACTTTCTTTGTTTTGATCCGCACGTCTGAGCACGAGGCGGATTGGCAGCAAAAATTCCTCGCTGCCCTGCGTGCGCGCCCCGAGGTGCAAGAGGCGCATCGTCTGGCCGGGGATATCGATTACATCCTCAAGGTCCGCGTCGAAAACGCCCGCGCTTATGACGTCTTCTATCAGGCGCTGATTTCCGAGGTCAAAGTCCACAATGTGACCGCGCTTCTCTCGATGGAAGAGATCAAGGCAACAACCGCCTTGCCGCTCTGAGCTGCGACAGGACAGGCTGGCAGCCCGCGCCGCTTGGATGGTACAAACCCTTATGACACACCGCTCATCCCTCAGAACGCTTGGCATCGCGCTGTATCTTCTTTGCGTGGCGGCTGTGACCTGGGGCGCGTGGAGCTATTCCTATGCGCAGGCCTTGGGGCAGATCGCAGCGCGCGGGGAATCCGACCTGGCTTTGGCCTCTGACCGGTTGGTGGCGGGATTGCTGCGCTACCGCTCAACCGCCGTGCTTTTGTCCGATCATCCCGCTTTGGCGGACCTGCATTCCGGCGGTCTGCGCGCGGCCGCAGATAATCTGTTGCTGGAAACCGTGGACAAGACCGGCGCGATGATGGCGCTTTACCTTGATCGCGACGGGCAGGTCTTGGCGGCATCACATCAGGGGGATGATCGCGAGCGGTCCATCGCGCCTGTGTTCCTGCGGGCCAGCGATGGGGCGCTTGGGGCCAGCCATGGCATCAGCGATCAGTTTGGGCGCCGCGCCTATTACTTTGCCTCGCCCAGTTTCGAGGAAACGGGTGGCGTGCGCGGTATCTTGGTGGTCGCGGTGGATATCGACCGGCTGGAACAGGAATGGCGCGCCTCGCGTCCGGCGGTGTTCTTTTCTGATGATCTTGGCCAGATTTTCGTGACCAGCCGCTCAGAACTTTTATTCTGGAAGAAAGGGTTGCGGGGTTTTGTTGATCCAGCAGGTGAGTTGCATGAGGTGCGGATTGAGACCGAAAGCGGTCATGATTTCTGGCACCAATCGCTCAGCCCCTACGTGCCCTCCACGGCGCTATACCTGAAACAACCCTTGCCAGTGATCGGCATGACGGGCGAGGCGCTTTTGGATGTTGGTCCGGCCCAGCGTCTTGCGGGGTTGCAGACCGGAATTGTTGCGGTGCTCGGGCTGGTCTTGGGGGCGGTTCTGGTTGTGGCTGACATTCGTCGGCGCACCTTGGCCCGCGCCAATGTGATCTTGGAAACGCGAGTCAGGGACCGCACGCAAGATCTGGAGCAAGCCAATGACGCCCTGCGCCATGAGGTCAAAGAGCGCCAAGACGCCGAGGCCGCCTTGCGCAAGGCGCAGGCCGATCTGGTGCAGGCGGGCAAGCTGTCAGCGCTGGGGCAAATGTCGGCGGGGATCAGTCACGAGTTAAACCAACCTCTTATGGCTATCCGGCAATATGCTGAAAATGGGGAGTCTTTTCTAACTCGCGGGCGTCCGGAAAAGGCTGGTGAAAACCTTTCCCGCATTTCGCAATTGGCCACCCGCGCGGCGCGTATCATCACCAATTTGCGCGCCTTTGCCCGCAATGAAAATGAACCGATGGGCAAGGTTGACCTAGTCGGTGTGATCCAATCCGCCGTCGAATTGACCGAGGCGCGCTTGGCCAGCGACGGCGTCACGCTTGATTGGGACCCAAAGGCCACCAAAGGCCCGGTTTATGCCCGTGGCGGCGAGGTTCGGCTAAGCCAGGTCTTTGTCAACCTGATCAACAATGCCGCAGATGCCATGGCGGGACTTGAGCAGAAGAGCATCAGGATCGAGATTAACAATGGCGAACAACTCTCTGTAAATGTTTCTGATTCCGGCCCCGGGATCGCAGATCCGGATCGTATCTTTGAACCCTTTTACTCGACCAAGGAAGTTGGCGAGGGCATGGGTCTGGGGCTTTCCATTTCTTACGGGCTGGTCCAAAGCTTTGGCGGCCAGATCCGTGGCAGCAATGCCGAACATGGCGCGATGTTCACCGTAGAACTCGAATATTGGAGCTCAGATTAAGGGGATGGGAGCCAGCTAGGATGAAGGTTTTATTGGTCGATGACGATTTCGAGGTGCGCCAGGCCCTGTCGCAAACCCTTGAACTTGCCGATATCGACACGCTGACTGCCGGGTCGTTCCTTGAGGCCAAGGATCACATCACGCCCGCCTTTGACGGGGTGATCGTCTCCGATATTCGTATGCCGGGTCGTGATGGGTTTCACCTGCTGGACCATGCGCGCGCGCAGGATACGGACCTTCCCGTGATCCTGTTGACGGGCGAAGGCGACATTCCCATGGCCGTTCGGGCCATGTCGCAAGGGGCATTTGGGTTTCTTGAAAAACCTTGTGGCACCAATGATTTGCTGTCCATTGTTAATCGGGCACTGCATACGCGCGGGTTGGTTCTTGAGAACCGCCATCTCAAGGCGCAAATGGAAGACGGTGACCCGGCAGCGCGGATGATTTTTGGCGTTTCGTCCAAAGCTGACGCACTGCGTAAAAAGGCGCGCGCAGCGGCGCAGGCTGATACGGATGTGTTGATTTCAGGCGCGCCCGGATCGGGTATCTCCAAAATCGCCGAGGTCGTGCATTTATGTTCCATGCGCGCCAAAGCCCCCTTTGAAAAGCGCGCCGCAGCGGGGTTAACCCGAAGTGATCTGACACAAATCTGGGAGGCCTGCGCCAATGGTACGCTGTTCCTGGATGAAATTGGCGCGCTCTCCAAAGACGCGCAACTGGCGCTGCTGGATCTGGTAGAGCAGGGCGGGGCGACCCTGATCGGCGGCACCACCCGTGATCTGAGCAAACAGGTGGATGCGGGCGAGTTTTCGTTCGAACTGTATTACCGGCTGGATGTGATGCAATTGCGCATTCCAGCCCTCAGCGAGCGGCCCGAGGACATCCCGGTTATCTTCCGTCACTATGTCTCGCAGGCTGCGGAACAAGCAGGCCAGCCGATGCCGGAGGTGTCAGAGGACCAACTGGCCGATCTGATGGCCCGCGATTGGCCCGGCAATGCCCGTGCCTTGATGTCCGAGGCGATGCGTTTGGTGCTTGGGGTTGGCGGTGAGGCCCCTCAAGCAGGCGAAGGGCTGGGCCTGGCGGATAGATTGGCGCAAGTCGAACGCTCGCTTTTGGCCGAGGCGCTTGGCAAGGCGCAGGGGCAGGCGCGCGCCGCTGCCGAAGCGCTGAAACTGCCGCGCAAGACCTTTTACGACAAGCTGGCAAAATATGGGCTCAAGCCCGAAGATTTCAAGCCGTCCCAAGAATCGAATCGCGATTCGTGAAACTTGTGCGGAAATCCGCACAACCACCGCTAACAGTTGTGCGGGAATTCGCACAGCTTTGCTCACACCTCTGGTCACCCTCTGCCTGATTTTGCGGCAACACTCGGTTTTTGCGACAAAAATTCCCCCAAGACAGAATTTCAAACCCCGCGCTTGATCCGATTCTCTTGCCCCGGTTTTGTTAACCCGTCGGCAACCCGAGGAGGGGACGCCAACGAAAATGACAATTTTGGGGAGGATACCCATGAAGAAGTTTCTGATGTCCGCCGTTGCGGCCACCGCTTTGATGACCAGCGCCACCACCGCCATGGCGGCCTGCGACGAAGGCGAAATCGTCATCAAGTTCAGCCACGTCACCAACACCGACAAGCACCCCAAAGGCATCGCTGCCAGCCTGCTGGAGCAGCGCGTCAACGAAGAGATGAACGGCAAGGTCTGCCTCGAGGTGTTCCCGAACTCCACTCTTTACAACGACAACCAGGTTCTCGAAGCGATGCTGAACGGCGACGTTCAACTGGCCGCGCCCTCCTTGTCGAAATTCGAGCAGTTCACCAAACAGTTCCGCATCTTTGACTTGCCTTTCATGTTCAAGAACATGGATGCCGTGAACGCGTTCCAGAATTCTGACACCGGTCAGGCGATGAAAGAATCAATGACCCGTCGCGGTCTGCTGGGCCTGGCCTTCTGGCACAATGGCATGAAGCAGATGTCGGCGAACAAGCCGCTGGAAAACCCATCGGATGCCGAAGGTCTGAAATTCCGCGTTCAGAACTCCGAAGTGCTCAAGGCACAAATGGCGGCTCTGGGTGGCTCGCCGCAGCCAATGGCATTCTCCGAAGTCTATGGCGCGCTGCAAACCGGCGTTGTGGATGGTCAGGAAAACACCTGGTCCAACATCTACGGCAAAAAGTTCTTTGAAGTTCAGGACGGTATCACCGAAACCAACCACGGTATCATCGACTACCTCCTCGTGACCTCGACCGATTTCTGGGACAGCCTGCCTGAAGATGTTCAGACCCAACTGGCCACTATCATCAACGAAGTCACCGAGACACGGAACAGCGAAGCCTATACCGTGAACCAGGCGGCCAAACAGTCGGTCATCGACGCGGGCGGCGTTGTGCGCCAGCTGACCCCGGAACAGCGCGCAGCATGGGTTGAAACCATGAAGCCGGTTTGGGACCAGTTCAAAGACGATGTAGGCCAGGAAAACATCGACGCAGCACAAAAAACCAACCAAATGTTCTAAGCCCTCGGGCTTGAACTGACCCGGCCCGCCGCGTTTCGGGCCGGGTTTTTCCGAGCGTATGGTCACAGCACTCGGCAAACCTGTTTCTTCTGACATGATCAACGTTCATGGACGCCATTTGGCGTGCTAGGCTTTGCTGTGTCAGTTTTTGCAAAACGCAGAACTATCCAATTCTGGAGAACGGAGGGTGGGATGTCTGAAAAATCCCCGAACACCTCATTGATCGGCGGGTTCATCGACGAGCTTGAGGAAACCTTTATTGCGATCATCCTGGGGGCGATGACATTGATCACCTTCGTGAATGTGATCGTGCGCTATGTCTTCAACTCGTCCTGGTGGCGCTCCTTTGAAGGTGTGATCGGTATCGAGATGCCACGCTCGATGATCTCGGCGCTTGAACTGACCAGCTTTCTTTTTGCCTGGCTCGTGCTGTTCGGCATCAGCTATGCGGTGAAAAAGACCGCCAATCTGGGCGTTGACGTGGTGCTGAACATGGTCTCCCCCACAGCGCGGCGTGTTCTGGGCCTGACAGCGGCGGCGATCTGTGTCGCCTATGCCTTCCTGTTGCTCAAAGGTTCCTGGGATTACTGGGCTCCCTTCGCCGGGTTTGACGCCACATCGGGCCGCTGGTTCCCGACCGGCTTCGCCAATAGCCGCGATCAGGCCTGGTATGAGGTTGGCGATATCATCATGCCGGATTGGCTGCGCTTTATCGAGCCGATCTTCAACCAGGGCGAAGCTTATGAAAAGATCCCGCGCTTCATTCCCTATGTCATTCTGCCCGTCGGGGCAGCGCTGTTGCTCTATCGCTTTCTGCAGGCCACCTGGAAAATCTGGACCGGTGCCGAAGACAGCCTGATCGTCAGCCACGAAGCCGAAGATGCGGTCGATGACGTCGCCCATCTTAACAAAGAGGACTAAGCAAAATGGACGTCGCCATTCTCTTTATGATGGTCATTGGCCTGATGCTGATCGGTGTGCCGATCGCGGTCTCCCTTGGCTTCTCTTCGATCATCTTCCTGTTGGTCCTGTCTGACACCTCGCTTGGCTCTGTTGCGCAAAGCTTCTTTCAGGCGATGGCGGGGCATTATACCCTGCTGGCCATTCCCTTCTTCATCCTTGCCTCCAGCTTTATGTCCACCGGTGGTGTGGCGCGGCGGATCATCCGCTTTTCCATCGCGATTGTGGGTCATTTCCACGGTGGGTTGGCGATTGCGGGCGTTTTTGCCTGTATGCTGTTCGCGGCCCTGTCCGGCTCCAGCCCAGCCACGGTTGTAGCCATCGGTTCCATCGTCATCGCCGGGATGCGTCAGGTTGGCTATTCCAAGGATTTCGCCGCCGGTGTCATCGCCAATGCGGGCACCCTTGGCATCCTGATCCCACCCTCCATCGTGATGGTTGTCTACGCCTCCGCGGTTGAGGTTTCGGTCGGTCGTATGTTCCTCGCCGGTGTGATCCCGGGTCTGATGGCCGGCACCATGCTGATGATCACCATCTATGTGATCGCCCGTTTCAAGAACCTGCCCAAAGGCGAATGGCGCGGCTGGCGCGAGGTGTTCGACTCCGGCTTTGAAGCGATCTGGGGCCTGTTCCTGATCGTCATCATCCTGGGCGGCATCTATGGCGGTATCTTTACCCCAACCGAAGCGGCAGCTGTGGCAGCGGTCTATGCCTTCTTCATCGCGAACTTCATCTATCGCGATATGGGGCCTCTGGCCAATAAAGAGGGCGGCAAGAACCTGTCTCTGGCCCGCAAGCCCATCGCCATCATCACCGCCTTTTTCCACAAAGACACCAAAGACACGTTGTTCGAAGCTGGCAAGCTGACCATCACCCTGATGTTCATCATCGCCAATGCCTTGATCCTCAAGCATGTTCTGACCGACGAACAAATCCCGCAGCAAATTGCCGGCGCGATGATCAATGTTGGCTTTGGTGCGGTGATGTTCCTGGTGATCGTCAATATCATCCTGCTGATTGGTGGTCAGTTCATGGAACCTTCGGGCCTGATCGTGATCGTGGCGCCGCTGGTCTTCCCGATTGCCATCGAACTTGGGATCGACCCGATCCATCTGGGTATCATCATGGTGGTGAATATGGAAATCGGTATGATCACACCGCCGGTTGGTCTCAACCTCTTTGTGACCTCGGGCGTGGCCGGGATGCCGATGATGCGGGTCGTGCGCGCAGCCCTGCCTTTCCTCGCGGTGCTCTTCGTCTTCCTGATCATGGTGACCTATATCCCTTGGCTGTCGACCTACCTGCCGACAACCTTCATGGGGCCCGAGATCGTGACGCACTAAGCGCAATCAAATTATGCGCGTCCGCGCTCATAATTTACGAAACACAAAAAGCGACGCTCCATCCGGGGCGTCGTTTTACGTTGCAAGGTTGGATTAAGAGTATTTGGACCAAGAAGAAGCGCCTTGTGTTTCTTTGGGCCAAAAATATCCCGGGGAGCGCGAGGGGCTGGCCCCTCGCATCCGCCATCGTTTAGGCGCTTGCCGAGAGGGCCTCGATGATCGGGTTGAAATCCGCCGCTTTCAACGACGCGCCGCCCACCAGCGCCCCATCCACATTGGAGGTGGCAAAGATCTCAACCGCGTTAGACGCTTTGACCGAGCCGCCATAGAGCAGGCGGGTGCCATTTGCGATCTCGGCCCCAAAGCGTTTGGTCAGCTCGGCGCGCATGAAATCATGCACCTCGGCGATCAGCTCTGGTGTGGGGACCTTGCCGGTGCCAATGGCCCAGACCGGCTCATAGGCCACGACAGTGTTGGCAGCGCTGGCCCCATCCGGGATCGATTCCGCCAATTGGCGGCCAATCACCCGCAGGGTTTCGCCGCTTTCGCGTTCTTCCAGGGTTTCACCGATGCAGACCACCGCAATCAGCCCCGCATCCCATACAGCTTTGGACTTTGCTGCAACATCAGCGTCACTTTCTGAATGATCGGTGCGGCGTTCGGAATGGCCTGTCAGCACATATCCTGCGCCGGCATCCTTAAGCATGTCGGCGGAGATATCACCGGTATGCGCGCCCGAGACATTGGCGTGGCAATCCTGCCCACCAATGGCGATATCGCCAGACTGCGCCGCCGCAGTCGCGACCAAAGTTGCCGGAGGGCAGATCAAAACGTCAACAGCGTCAGTCACGGCGGTTTGCATTGCTGCCAGCTCGGCCAGCGATGCTTGTGTTCCGTTCATTTTCCAATTTCCTGCGGCCAGTTTGCGTCGCATGACTCTCTCCCCAATAAAATGTTGGCGCTATCATCGCCAATTTACCGCCGCGCGCAAGGCGTCGGCCCGTCGCGTGTGTCTTGCCACGAAGCGCGGCCAAGGGAAAGTCAGAGATGGCGCAGGGCTTCGCGGGCCAGATCACAGGCCTCATCGGGATCTTCAAGCGCGCTGTCGGGCAGCGTCCAATAGGGCATGGCTGCTGGTTTATGACCGGGGCGCTGATAGGTCCAATGCTCCAGGCCAAGCGACTCAAATCGCGCGACCATCTCACCCTGACCTTTGAGCCGGATCACACCGCCCGACATGACAATGGCAAAGATCACCCCGTTGCAATAGATCGCCAGCCCACCAAACATCTTGCGGGTGGTCAGCGGGGCGAGGCCCTCAAACAACTCCAAAGCAAAAGCGATTTCATCTTCGGAAATCGCCATGGCTTAGCCCTGCTGTTCAGCGCGCAGCTCTTCTACGTCTTTGAATTTGATCGATTCCCCGCAGCCGCAGGCATCTGTCACATTGGGATTGCGGAACTTGAAACCGCTTTCCAGCAACGAGGTCTCATAATCAATTTCCGTGCCAAACAGGAACATCTGCGCCATGGGCGCGATCAGCACCCGTGCGCCATCCTGTTCCACGACCTCATCATTGGGATCGGCGGCATCAACGTAATCCATGGTATATTCCATACCCGCGCAGCCGCCCTTTTTGACGCCGATACGCAAACCGTGACGGCCGTCACGGTCCATCAGCTTGGTGATCTGCTTGATCGCTGCCGGAGTCATGGTCACGGCGTTTTTGCCCGGAATGTTGAACATGGAATACCTCTTTGGTGCATTCCCTATCTAGGGCGCTTTGGTTACGATCTCAAGAAGGCCGATCATCGCATATGTGCTGCCCAGCGCCCAGGCGAAAGAGGCCATGGTGCCGATGATCACATATTCGCTGGCCTGACGCCCTTGTTTTGCGGTGTCCAGACGCAGAACCGATTTGGCGGCGATCAGGAAGCCGACACCTCCGGGCTGGCCAATGACGACCAGCAGAAAGATCATGCTGCGTTCCAATTGTCCGATCAATTTGCCCGCATCGGGCAGGCCCGGTTCCTGATCATCGACCACATTGGCCCAGCGCGCGGTCAGCATGCCGACCACGTAACCGCCTGCGGTGACGGACAAAACAAATCCGGTCAGCAAAATGGCCGGGGGCAGGGCGAGAGCGGCGTAATCGGCCCAGATCCCTTGGGTGATGGCCCCGGGCCACCAGATCGCCGCGCAAACCAGCGTCAGGATATGGGCGGCCTGATCAATCAGAAAGGCGCGCAAACCTGTGCGGATGTGATCGGGCAGGGCCCAGGTCTTGATCGCGTCGATGATCAGATGTGCAAGCGAGACCACAAGCGCCACTTGCCAGATGCCGCCCAACAGCAGGGTTGTCAGGGCAAAGACCACGGCAATATGGCAGAGCAGCACCAGCGGTTGCTGTTTACGCCGCACCATCCAATCGGCTTGAAAGGTGAAATCCGCCAGCACATGCGCCAAAAGCAGCGCGGCAAAGCTTTGTGCCACGGCAGGGTCAATCATCAAAGAAGGCATGAGAGCTTCCTTTTGCGGGAAGAAACTGGTTTTGCTTTCATCACTCTGACCAATCCAGGCTTTCCCACTGGGCAATGGCCCGTTCCAGGCCCGGATAGCCTGCGGACCACAAGGCCTGATTGACCGCAGGGCGGGAGATGCCCAGCTGTGTGGCGATTTCGGCGCGGTTGGGGGCGTTGGGGGGCAGGATCTCGGCCATGGATCGCGCCTGAGCCTGTGTCCAGCCTTGGGCGATCTGATCGGCCAGGGCTGTTACAGCATCAAAAAGGGCATTTTCCGCATGACCCATGCGGATATGCCCGGAAATACTGTCAAGAAAACGGCCCGAGGCGACAAAGGCGACCCCATGGGCGCTGTTGATATCGCCATCCTTGGGCAAATCACCGGCGCCACTGGCCAAGGCGATGCGAGTCGACAGGGATTTGTCGAGCTTGCGTAGGTTGGCCTGTAGATAAAGCGCCGCGCGCAACCCGTAATGCGGCGCGCCCAGCGCCAATTGCCAGCCATCGCCACCACGGCGCCCAAACAGGGCAGGGCGCTCATCCCAGCCAGACACAAAAGAAGCAGCCCCAGCCAAGGCCGCCATGGCCTCATCCAGAACTGCTTCTGTCAATTTCGTTGATCCGACAATATCGCCGGTGAGAACGGTGAGTTTCATGAGAAAGCTATACCACTTCCTTTGCTAAAAAGGAAGCTTAAACGCTATCTTACATAAAGCCCAATTCCAGCCGCGCCTCGTCCGACATCATTTCCATGCCCCAGGGCGGCTCCCATGTCAGGTCAACCTTGACCTGCTGGATCCCGGCCACCGGTTCAATCGCCTCTTGCACCCAGCCCGGCATATCGCCAGCAACCGGGCAGCCCGGCGCGGTCAGGGTCATGATGACGCTGACGATGTTTTCATCAGAAATATCAATCGTATAGATCAGGCCAAGATCATAGATATTCACCGGGATTTCTGGGTCAAACACGGTGCGGCACGCCTCAACGACCGAGTCGTAAAGCGCGTGATCAGTGCTAGAGGGCGCGATCAGCGGTGCGCCTTCCATTTGGGGGCTGGCATCAGTCATTGCCGGTCCTTCCACGTTATTCTTGATAAAAACATATAGGAAACTCATGGGCCGGGGTAAAGGGCCGACCTTTGCCGCATGGTTTTTACCCCTGCGACCTTTTAGGGTCTGACACCAAGGGTCGCCATTGGGTGGATATAGGTCAGATGAAACAGGTCGTGGCAATTTCTGCAATGCTCATGCTGGCACCTGCGATTGGGTCTGCCAGCGTGTTTCAGGACATGCTGGCGCGGTTGCCCGATACAAACCAAGAGTTGCGCCTGCATATTGCAAAAACGCCCGAGATTCTGGGCGTGATCAAATGGGATACAGCCGGGGAGGTGATCTTTCCCCCCGCCAACACCCTGGCATTTCACAGCGACTCGCTGGTGTTGGACAACCGGGACGAGCTGCGCGCGCTGCAGCAACAAGCCGGATCAGGCAAAACCGTGACCAGCGCCTTGTCGCCGGACCGGCTGTTTCATTGCCGCAGCACACCGGCGATTTGCCTCGTGCTTGATGCGGAACTCTTGGGGACACAACCAGAGCCGGATAATACAGGCTTTGCCTATTTCCAGCGCGCCCTGACCTGGTTCTACCTTACCATCACCCTTGCCATTGTCGGGATTGCGGCCTTCTTTTTGCTCTTGCGCCGCCGTCCCACCACGCCCAGCGATCCCGAAAGCTTTGCCATTGGGGCGGTGCAGATCAATCCCCGCCGCAGCACCTGTGTGATCGACGGGCAGGAACAGCCTTTGGGTGCCCGTGACATCGCCATTCTGCGTCATCTTCACACCCATCAGGGCGAGGTCGTCAGCAAGGATTCGCTCTATGACGCCGCGTGGGGGCGGGATTATATGCCCAATTCCCGCGCGCTCGATCAGCATATGCTGGCGCTTCGGCGCAAGCTTGGCGATACCGAATTGATCGAGACGGTCTATGGGCAAGGTTATCGCGTTCCGGGATAACCCCCTGCGCCGCCACGATTTTGCAAGTTTCTTGCAAGTCTCTCACGCCATTCTGACACATGACAGAGCAGTCTTTGTTCTGATGGCCTGAGAATCCTTGAAACAGCTCAAGGACCCCAAGAGGAGATCCAGCATGAAACCAGTCGCTTTGATGATGGGCCTTGCCCTGTATCTGACCGCACCGGGCCTTGGCGCGCAGACATACACAACCGAAGGATATAACCCGGGCGACGATCAGGGCATATTGAACCCCGAAGAGCTGTCCCTGCGCGGTGCCCTGGATCGGATGCGCTATGGCGAATCTCATCCGATGATGGGTGTGCTCGGCTATGGCGCGGCCAAAGAGGGGAATCACAAAGTCGCGCGTGAAATCTTTGAACGCATCACTCGTGAAGGCAACGTTCAGGGCATGACCTGGCTGTCCTGGATGCATGATAACGGGCTGGGTGGCCCCGAAGACCCCGAAGCCGCCGCCGAGCTTGATCGCCGCGCCATGGAGCTTGGCTCAGAGGTGGCGGCGTTCAACTTTGGGCTCGATTTGCTACGCGGGCGCGGGGTTGTGCAGGATCAACAGGCGGGCGAAGCCATGATCCGCAAAGCTGCAGAAATGGGGGATACCAGTGCCCAGCACCTGATCGACAACGATTTCGACCTCGATTCCGTCACGCCGGATGCGGATGAATGGAAATACGAACAGCGGTTGTTCTAACTCTCCGGAAAGGCGCAGAGCTTAACCTTTTTTCTGCGCCACCCGGCGGAAATTGCGTTTCTGCCACAAAGGCCAGCCCATCATCTGGCTCACAGTGCCAAAATGCAGCCCGCGCGCGGTCAGCCCGTCAAAGGTGTTCGGCATGGCTTTGACCGTGCCGCTTTGAATGTCATGGCTGAGGATAATGGCACCGGGGCGCGAATGTTTGAGGATTCGCTTGGCCACCACGCTGGCACCAGGGCGGCGCCAGTCTTGCGGATCCACCGACCAAAGAATCGTCGGCAGGTTGCGCTCTTTATACAGCATCAGGCGCTGGCGCTTGGTGAAAGATCCATAAGGCGGGCGGAAGGTCACCGGCGGGCGGCCCGTGACCTTATAGATTGCATCGGTGGTCCGATCGATCTGCGACAGCACCGAAGCATTGGAATGCTTGGCCAGATTCGGGTGTGACCAGCTGTGATTGCCAATCTCATGCCCCTCATCGGCGATCCGTTTGACAATATCGGGCCAGGTCACCACGCGATTGCCGATCAGATAGAACGTGGCGCGCAGGTTGCGGGCCTTGAGCATATCCAAAAGCTTTGGCGTCAGGCTGGGATGGGGCCCGTCATCAAAGGTCATGGCAACCACAGGTGTGCTGGTTTTGACGGCCATCACGGTCGCGGAATCACGGCGCGATGCATCCTTTGGCAAGGAAATGGCCGGGGCAGCGGCCTGGGCCATCTGGGGCTGCGCCAAAACACACGCAGCCGATCCTGCGGACAGGAACGTCCGGCGGGAAAAAGTAGTCATAGGGGGCCATCCTTGGCAGAAAATGGCAAATTAAGCAGATGTTAAGAAAAAGCCCGTCGCCTTGCGTCAAAGCAAGCTGAATCGTGGCTTCAAAGGGCTGAAACACACCCTCAGTGACCGCTAAGACACGGTTGTCTTATGGTAAAAATAGGCCCGGTGAAAAATGCTGCAAAAAGGTTTGGAAATTCGCTTGACGACCCCGGCACCTACCCATAAAAGGCCTCTCACGCCACGGCCAATATGGCTCGGGCGGCAGCGAGCGGTTGTAGCTCAGATGGTTAGAGTACCGGCCTGTCACGCCGGGGGTCGCGGGTTCGAGCCCCGTCAACCGCGCCACCGCTGCCCACCGAAACCTAGGCCTGCGTGTCATACGCGGTTGTAGCTCAGATGGTTAGAGTACCGGCCTGTCACGCCGGGGGTCGCGGGTTCGAGCCCCGTCAACCGCGCCACTTTTACTTGGAACACCAAGTAAATCGGCACTAGAACAAAGCGCTCCGTTTCGGGGCGCTTTTGTTTTTGCGGGATGCCGTTTTTCGGTCGGCCCTCAGCCGACACAGCCACCATTCATTAAAACTTGCACAAAAGGCAGGGAATCCCTGACTGTCTTTTTCGGGGCAGGGCGGGTTAACATCCCCTTACTGTCTGCTGCCACTATCCTCACTTTTACCAGACAGACCAGTTTTGGCGCATTTATGCGCGTCAGTTTCTGTGTCCCGCAGAGACTGACAGTGCATCCTAATGCCAAAACAAAAGCGCCCCGAGTGATCGAGGCGCTTGATGGGACAGATATGTGTAAAGGAAACCGGGGGTTAGCGACCCCAGCTGCGAACAGGGCCGCAATCCATATGGACAAAGTTGGATTTGGAATACCGGCCCACGCCGCCGCCGCCGCAGGACACGGCCGCCTTGTACATTTGGTTGACCGACCGCGAGGCAAGACGCAGATCAGCGGCCTGACCGCGCAAATGGCGGGAATTCTTGGCAACGCCGCTGGAACGAGAGCGCAGCATCGCGTTGGTTTTCGGGCTGCGATAGCCGGAAATCAGCATATAGGGTTCCGACGCATCCATCAGGTTATGCGCCGCCGCCATGATGTCGACCGTGCGCAGGTCCATCTTTTTGACGTCATTGGTGCGCCAGTCGCGCATGAAGTAGTTGATTTCCTTGACCGCGTCGGCAAGGTACTTGCCCTCGATCCAGTAAATCATGTCGATCCGTTCGCCGGTGCGCCCGCTATACATGCGGATACGGCGAATATCGCCACCGCCGCGCAGGAAACCTGCGGCATTTGTATATGTTGGGGCTGCTGCCACTGCCGTCGCTGCAAATGCGCCAAGAACGCCCCGCCGCGAAATGCTGCCTGAATTGAAATCTGCCATGTTTAAGCGCCTGTCCCGTCGCCATTCCTTGTTTCGCGTGTCCCGCCATGCTTTCCTGCATGTTGCGGATCACAACCTGCCATCTATCCCCAGATGTCGACATTGGTATGGCACGAATCGGGTTGCTAAAAAAGTAAGATTTGGCCGCTTTGCGAGGATCAAGGGGAAATGGGCAGTTTTCTGCCAAATTCCCCATGAACTGTGGCGAGAATGTGCAATCAACAGCTTGGCCGTGTTCTGGCGGACCCGCGTTCAAAACCTTTCACCTTCTGTCACAAATGTGAGTGGACAGGGACAGGTGTTTGAATACAAAGAGAATAGATAAAAAGGCGCGTGTGACAGGGGTTTTTTGAATGAAATTTTCAGCAATGCATCGCAGGAAAAGCTGGACAACCGCATTGATTGCAGCCGGGGCGATCTGGCTCGCGGCGGGAACGGCGCAGGCACAGGAAAATGATGGGTTCTCCTTTCAGGTCACCGCCTACAAACAGGCCGTGGCCGAACAGTTGGGCGATGATGAACAGATGGCCGCCTTTTACCGCGCCCGTGGATTCGGACCGATCTGGACCAGCGACGCCCCCGAAGATCGCGCCCGCCGCCTGGCTTTGATCGAAGCCTTTTCCATGGCGGATGATCACGGGCTTCCGGTGAGCCGTTATAATAAAGACATGCTGATGGCAAAGCTCGCCCAGGTGCAAACCGGGCGCGAGCGTGGCTTGCTCGAAGTGGAACTGTCACAGATCTACCTGCGTTTTGCCCGTGATCTGCAATCCGGGATGCTTGTCCCGGCGCGCATCGATTCCGGTATCAAACGAAAACTGCCGCATCGCGACGGTCAGATGCTGCTGCAACGCCTTGTCGACGAAGATCCGCGCGCCGTGCTGCGCAGCCTGGCCCCGAACAGCCCGGAATATGCCCGCCTCATGCGTGCCAAGCTCAAGCTGGAACATCGCATCGCTCATGGCGGTTGGGGCTCGGTTGTGCCGTCGGGCAGTTTGAAACCGGGGCAAAGCGGCGGGTCCGTCGTCGCCCTGCGCAATCGTTTGACCAAGATGGGCTACATGCGCCGCTCTTTGTCGTCGCGCTATGATGATGCCCTGCAGGCCGCCGTTCAGGAATTCCAAGAGGATCATGGGCTCAAGGCTGACGGCGTCGCCGGCTCTGGCACCATGCGCCAGATCAACACCTCGCCGGAACAGCGTTTGAAATCCATCATGGTCGCCATGGAGCGCGAGCGTTGGATCAACCTGCCTGAGGGCTTAGGCAAACGTCATGTCAAAGTGAACCTGGTCAATTACCACGCGCAAATCTTTGACGACAACAAGCTGACCTATGAAACCAAATCGGTGATTGGTCATCAGGACCTTGACCGCCGCACGCCGGAATTCTCCGATGTGATGGAACATATGGTCATCAACCCGTCCTGGTATGTGCCGCGGTCGATCATCGTGAATGAATATCTGCCGCTGCTGCGTGGCAATCCCGGTGCCGTTGGCCATCTTGAGATCATCGATGCGCGGGGCCGGGTGGTCAGCCGTGGCCATGGCTTTGCCAAATACAGCGCGCGCACCTTCCCGTTTTCCATGCGCCAGCCTCCGGGGCCGCGTAATGCGCTGGGATCTGTGAAATTCATGTTCCCGAACAAATACAACATCTATCTGCACGACACCCCATCGCAGCACCTCTTTGCGCGCGAAGTGCGCACCTTTAGCCATGGCTGCATCCGCCTGGATGATCCGCATGACTTTGCCTATGCGCTCTTGGCCAAACAGCATCATGACCCGGTCAACTACTTCAAAAGCATCCTGAATTCGCGTCAGGAAACTCATGTCGATCTTGAGGTGGATGTGCCTGTGCACCTGATCTATCGCACCGCCTTTACCAAGGCCAAAGGGCAGATGAACTATCGCCCCGATGTCTATGGCCGCGATGCCAAGATCTGGAGCGCGCTGGTCAATGCAGGTGTCAATCTGCGCACCGGCTCGATCTGAACGCATAAACAAGACGATGACCAAACCCCTTTGGCAAGCCTCCAGAGGGGTTTTCTCTTGCCCGCGCAAGGCTTACACCTGTGCCACGACACAGTAATGCGGAGCCTCTATGTCCTATTCCATCGCAGAAATCGCGCAGACGCTCAGCATTGCCTATGAAGGGGACGGCGATCTGCGGATCACCTCTGTGGCAGAACCTGCCGACGCTGCGGCGGATCAACTGGCCATTGCGATGAAACCGGAATTCGCCAAAGGGCTGGCACAGGGCAGCGCGCGGGCCGCGATGATGTGGCAAGGCGCAGATTGGCAGGGCTTTGGGCTCAAGGCAGTGTTGCTGGCCCCACGCCCGCGCTATGCCATGTCGGGCCTGTCTGCCATGTTGGATCCGGGGCCGGAGTATCCCACCGGCATTCACCCATCTGCAGTCATCTCACCCGAGGCTACCTTGGGCGAAAATGTCTCGGTCGGAGCCTTTGCCGTGATCGAGGCCGGGGCAGAGATTGGTGACAACTCCCTGATCGGCCCGCAGTGCTATATCGGCACCCAGGCGCGGATCGGGCAGGGGGCTTTGCTGCATGCGGGCGTTCGCGTCTGCCACCGCGTCACCATCGGCGATCGCCTGATTGCCCATGGCGGGGCCTGCATCGGAGCAGACGGCTTCTCCTTTGTCACGCCAGAACCCTCCGGCGTCGAAAAGGCCCGCGCCTCCTTGGGCGAAGAGGGCACCGACAGCGCCCAATCTTGGGCCCGCATTCATTCACTGGGCGGGGTGAGCATTGGTGACGATCTTGAGATCGGGGCCAATTCCTGCATCGACCGTGGTACCGTGCGCGACACACGCATCGGAAATGGCTGCAAGCTCGATAACCTGGTGCAGGTGGGCCATAACGTTGTGATTGGCAATGACTGTCTGCTCTGTTCTCAGGTCGGCGTCGCTGGCTCCAGCGTGATCGGCAACAATGTGGTCTTGGGCGGGCAATCGGGCGTATCTGACAATATCTCCATCGGCGACCGGGCGATTCTGGGCGGGGCCTCGGTGGTTCTGTCCAACGTGCCTGCGGGCCGCGTTATGCTGGGCTATCCGGCGGTCAAAATGGACACCCATGTTGAAAGCTACAAAGGCCTGCGCCGCCTGCCACGCCTGTTCCGCGACGTTGCGGAGTTGAAAAAAGCTGTTTCAAAACTCACTGGGACGCACTAAATCACTGCGAAGGCGAAACGGTTACAGGACGGGGAAGATGAACGTCAAAGACCAGGTCATCGCAATTGTTGCTGAACAGGCTCTGCTCGAGCCCTCGGATGTGACATTGGAAAGCTCACCAGAAGATCTCGGAATCGACAGCCTTGGATTGGTCGAAGCGATTTTCGCCATCGAAGAAGCCTTTGATATCTCGGTGCCCTTCAACGCCAACGATCCCAGCGAGAGCGATTTTGACATCTCCTCGGTCGCCAAGATCATCGCAGGCATCGAAAAACTGATTGCCGAGCAGGTCTCGTGAAACGGGTCGTCATTACCGGCGCGGGAACCATCAATGCGCTCGGCTTTGATGTCCCCGCCACCTATGCTGCCATGCGAGAGGGCACATGCGGCATTGGCCCTTTGGACTTTCAGGATGTGGACCGTCTGGCGATCAAGATCGGCGGGCAGGTTCAGGGCTATGAGGCGGAGACCTATTTCAACCGCCAACAGCTCTCGCTCTATGATCGGTTCACCCAGTTCACGCTTTTGGCCGCCCGTCAGGCGCTGGCGCAATCGGGGCTCGAATTTCATGGCGAGCTTGCGGATCGTTCCGGGGTGATCCTGGGCAATTCCGGCGGCGGGCTGACCACGCAGGACGAGAATTTTCGCGCCGTCTATGAAGAGGGCAAGAACAGGGTGCATCCCTTTGTGGTGCCCAAGCTGATGAACAACGCCGCTGCCAGCCATGTCAGCATGGAGTTCAACCTACGCGGCCCGACCTTTACCGTGTCCACCGCCTGCGCCAGCTCCAACCACGCCATGGGGCAAGCCTATCAGATGGTGCGCTCGGGTATGGCCCCGGCGATGATCACCGGCGGGTCCGAGGCGATGTTGTGTTTTGGCGGTGTGAAGGCCTGGGAAGGGCTGCGTGTCATGTCCAAAAAGGCCTGCCGCCCGTTCTCTGCTACCCGCAACGGCATGGTGCAGGGCGAAGGCGCTGGTGTCTTTGTCTTTGAAGAATACGAACACGCTCGCGCCCGTGGCGCTGATATCCTGGCGGAAATCATCGGTTTTGCCATGAGCTCGGATGCCGCTGACATCGTCATGCCGTCCAAAGCAGGCGCGGCTCGGGCGATTTCAGGTGCGTTGAAGGACGGCCAAATCGCGAAAGAGCGCGTCAGCTATATCAACGCCCATGGCACCGGCACGGCCGCCAATGACAAAACCGAATGCGCTGCGGTTGCGGATGTGTTTGGTGCCCATGCGGACAATCTGATGATCTCCTCGACCAAGTCGATGCATGGCCATCTGATCGGCGGCACCGGTGCCGTGGAGCTGCTCGCCTGTTTGATGGCGCTGCGCGATGGCGTGATCGCGCCAACCATCAATTACGAAGAGCCGGATCCCGAATGCGCCCTGGACGTGGTCCCCAATGAGGCGCGCGAGGCCAAGGTCGACGTGGTCATGTCCAACGCCTTTGCTTTTGGCGGGCTGAACGCAGTCATCGCATTGGCGCGACCCTAACCTATTGACGTGAGCGGGCAGGGGGCGTTGCCCCCGTCTGCAAGCAGACTCCCCCAAGATATTTTAGGCCCAAAGAAACCAAAGGTGTTCGTGTTTCTTCGTGGTGGCAAATACTCCGGGGTGAATTGCCGCTTGCGGCAAGAGGGGCTGGCCCCTTTCACCTCTCCGAAAACCGCGAAGCGGCGCGCTAGGCAATCCCTCCGAAACGCGAGCTGTTTTGTACAGATTGGGGGCTTCTGGCGTGTTTCTGGAAATTGGCGCGGTGGGGCGATCTCCCCCAAACGCGCCTTGTTTTGTACCGATTGCCCCCGTTGCCTGTTGCGCGGGCGGTGCGGTTGGTGGGGAATACTTGGCCCGGGTTGCGCAGTCAGAAGTTGAGTTCGTTTAATACCCGCGCCAGATCCAGCCGCCGCCAAAGATGCGCGAACTGTCTGGATCATAGAAAACACAGGCCTGGCCGGGGCTGACACCTTCTTCGGGGGTGATCAATTCAACTGCGGCCTCGGTGTCCGAGATTGGTCGGATGATGGCTTCGCGCGGTGGGCGGGTCGAGCGGACTTTGACTGCCACATGCCATTCCGTTCGCGATGTCAAAGGTTTATCGCCCAGCCAGTTGATTTCGCGCACGGGAATGGTTCGGGTCGCCAGCATTTCTTTGGGGCCGACAACAACCTCTTTCTTGTCCACATCGAGGCGCACCACATAGAGCGGCTCGCTCAGCCCACCAATGCCAAGCCCGCGCCGCTGACCAATCGTGTAGTGAATCACGCCATTATGCTGGCCCAACACGCGCCCATCCGCATGTACAATCTCACCCGGTTCGGCAGAACCAGGGCGCAATTTCTCGATCACACCAGCATAATTCCCATCCGGGACAAAGCAGATATCCTGGCTATCGGGTTTATCCGCCACGGCCAGCCCGTATTTCGCAGCCAGCTCGCGCGTTGCTTCTTTGGACGGCAGGTGGCCCAGGGGAAAGCGCAGGAAATCCAGTTGCTCCGGCGTGGTTGAGAACAAAAAGTAACTTTGATCGCGATTCGAATCGGTGGCGGAATGCAGCTCGGCTCCGTTTGGGCCCATTTTGCGCTGGATGTAGTGGCCGGTGGCCATGCAATCGGCGTCCAGATCCTTGGCCGTTTCCAAAAGATCTTTAAATTTGACCCTTTCATTACAACGAATGCAGGGCACCGGTGTGGCCCCGCCAAGGTAGCTATCGGCGAATTCTTCGATCACCGCTTCCTGGAAAATATTCTCATAATCCAAGACGTAATGCGGGAAACCCATCTCTTCGGCGACGCGGCGCGCGTCATGAATATCGATGCCCGCGCAACAGGCACCTTTCTTGGCCAAAGCCGCGCCATGGTCATATAATTGCAGCGTTACGCCCACCACATCATAGCCCTCTTCCTTGAGCATCGCGGCCACAACAGAGCTATCGACGCCGCCGGACATGGCAACGACAACGCGGGTTTCTGACGGCGGTTTGGGCAGGCCCAGCGAATTGAGCGGGCTTGGATCGAGCGGCATTCTGAATCTCCTGAAGACGCGCAAGAATATAGGAAAATCTGAAATACTCTCAAGGGGGCGCTTTAGCCCTCGTTAAACAGCGCATGTCTTGATGGGCGCAAATCGAGACGTGGAGTTAACAATGTTTCTGAAAAAAATTGAGGGGCCCCGTGCTGTTAAGCTTCCGGATGGAAGCATGATGACCCGGGCTGACCTGCCCCCGGCAGAAACGCGCCGGTGGGTGGCATCGCGCAAAGCATCGGTTGTCAAAGCCGTTCAAAACGGACTTTTGACGCCAGATCAAGCACTTGAGCGGTATGGTTTGAGTGAGGAAGAATTGTTGGAATGGGTGCGCGCGGCCACCGAACATGGCGAAGACGCGCTCAAGGTCACGCGTGTGCAGCAATATCGGCAACCATAAGTTGCAAATCCCAAGAACCGATCTATGTTAGTTGTGCGTTAACCTTTTTACCTCAGAGTAATCTTAACACGTACTAATTTTCGGAGACGGGACATGCGAATTCTGTTGGTTGAAGACGATCCAACAACCTCCAAAAGCATCGAGTTGATGCTGAGCCATGCGAACCTGAACGTCTATTCGACGGATCTGGGTGAGGAAGGGATCGATCTGGCCAAGCTTTACGATTACGATCTTATTTTGCTTGACCTGAACCTTCCTGACATCAACGGGCATGAAGTGCTGCGTCAACTGCGCGTGGCGCGTATCGAAACTCCGATTTTGATCCTGTCGGGTGATGACGACACCCAGAGCAAGATCAAAGGTTTTGGATTTGGTGCCGACGACTATATGACCAAACCCTTTCACAGGGATGAACTGGTCGCACGCATCCACGCCATTATCCGCCGTTCCAAAGGGCATTCGCAATCGATCATCCGCACGGGCAAGATCTCGGTCAATCTGGATGCCAAAACCGTCGAAGTCGCTGGAAAACCAGTACATTTGACGGGCAAAGAATACCAAATGCTCGAATTGTTGTCCCTGCGCAAGGGCACAACCCTGACCAAAGAAATGTTCCTGAACCACCTATACGGCGGTATGGATGAGCCGGAATTGAAGATTATCGACGTCTTCATTTGCAAGTTGCGCAAGAAACTTTCCGAAGCCACCGGTGATGATAATTACATCGAAACGGTCTGGGGGCGTGGCTATGTTCTGCGCGATCCGGAACCCTCTGCAGATGAACCAAAGGCGCTGGCCGCCAACGGGTAATTCTGGCGCTGGACCTTGCCATTGACCCCGCCTATCACAGATCATGTGAGCGAGCGAATAGGGCAGGGTCATGGCAGAGAAACCAGTCGATCAACTCAATGAAACAGAAGCGCGCGCCGAGCTGGCGCGCCTTTCGGTGATTCTGGGTGAGGCCAACCAAGATTACCACACCAAGGATGCGCCTCAGCTGAGCGATGCGGAATATGACCAGCTGAAACGCCGCAATGGTGAGATCGAGTCGCGCTTTCCCTCACTGAAACGTGCCGATAGCCCCAGTGACAAGGTGGGCGCGCAACCGGCTGACGGGTTTGGAAAAATTCGCCACGCGGTGCGCATGTTGTCCTTGTCAAACGCATTTGACAGCGAAGATGTGTCTGCCTTTGACGACTCGTTGCGCCGCTATCTGGGGCTGGCAGAGGATACGCCTTTGGCTTTTACAGCCGAACCCAAAATCGACGGGTTGTCCCTCTCATTGCGCTATGAAAATGGTGTGCTCACACAGGCCGCGACCCGCGGCGATGGTGAGGTGGGCGAAAACGTCACCGAAAACGCTTTGACCATTTCCGACATTCCACAGCGGATCGACAATGCCTCGGACATTCTGGAAATTCGCGGTGAAGTCTATATGAGCCACGCGGATTTCACCGCCTTGAATGAGCGGCAAGAGGCCAAGGGGGACAAGGTCTTTGCCAATCCACGGAACGCTGCCGCCGGGTCTTTGCGGCAATTGGATGCAAAGATCACGCGCGCGCGACCGTTGAAGTTCTTTGCCTATAGTTGGGGGGAGTTGTCAGCGCCCCTGGCGGACACACAAATCGACGCGATTGCGCGGATGAAGGCGTTAGGGTTTCAAACCAACCCGCTGACCAAGCTTTGTACGACGCCGCAAGATCTTATTGACCATTACAAAGCGATCGAAGAACAGCGCGCCACGCTGGGTTACGACATTGATGGCGTGGTCTACAAAGTGAATGATTTGGCGTTGCAGGCCCGGCTAGGCTTTCGCTCGACAACGCCCCGTTGGGCGATTGCGCATAAATTCGCGGCGGAACTCGCCTGGACACGGCTGGAAGCCATCGACATTCAGGTGGGCCGCACGGGTGCCTTGTCTCCGGTGGCTCGGCTGAGCCCGGTCACGGTCGGCGGCGTCGTGGTGTCAAACGCCACGTTGCATAACGAAGATTACATTGCCGGGCGCGATTCCAACGGCAACGACATTCGGGACGGCAAAGATATTCGCGTTGGGGATTGGGTGCAGATCTATCGTGCCGGCGACGTGATTCCTAAAGTCGCCGATGTTGATCTGTCGAAACGCCCCAGCGATGCCACTCCATTTGTTTTTCCCGAGACTTGTCCAGAATGTCAGTCCTTGGCCATTCGAGAGGAGGGCGACGCGGTGCGGCGCTGCACCGGCGGCATGATCTGCCCGGCCCAGGCGGTTGAGCGCTTGCGCCATTTCGTGTCGCGGTCGGTTTTTGACATTGACGGGATGGGCGCCAAACAGGTCGAACAGTTCTACGCCGATGAGTGGATCAAAGAACCTGCAGATATTTTTACGTTGGAAGAACGGTTTGGCAGCGGGTTGCAGAAATTGCAAAACCGCGAAGGCTGGGGCGAGAAGTCTGCGCAAAACCTGTTTGCTGCGATCCGTGACGCGGCCAAAGTCCCGCTGGGACGGGTGATTTTTTCCCTTGGCATTCGTCATGTTGGCGAAAGCGCGTCAAACCTGCTTGCCCGGCATTACGGCAGTTGGAACGCTTTTGAGGCCGCGGTTGTCGCTGCAAACGATCCCGAAAGCGCGGCCTATGGTGATTTGCTTTCAATTGACGGCGTCGGTGCAGTCATGGCGCAATCTCTGATCAACGCCATGAACCAACCGGCCGAACGTGCATCAATCGACCGATTGATTGCACAATTGGACATTCAGGATGCTGAAAAGCCAGACACAGCCGACAGTCCCGTCGCGGGCAAAACTGTGGTTTTCACCGGAAGCCTCGAACGCATGACCCGCGCAGAGGCCAAAGCGCGGGCCGAAGCGCTTGGAGCCAAGGTGTCCGGGTCTGTTTCGAAAAAGACCGACATTGTCGTCGCGGGCCCAGGTGCGGGCAGCAAGGAAAAGAAGGCGCAAGAGCTAGGGATCACTTTGATGGATGAAGGCGCCTGGCTGGAGTTGATCGCAGAATGAGCGGACGGCCGGAAATTCTCTGGCCGCTCTTTGCGGGTATCGAAGGGCTTGCGGGCATTGGCCCAAAAACGGCGCAGGCGTTTGAGCAAATCGACGTCACCACGCCGCGTGACCTGCTGTTTTCACTACCTTATTCTGGAATTGATCGGCGGGTCAAAGCCAGTGTTCTGGATGGCGATTTACCCGGTATCGTCACGGTCGAGGTAGAGGTTGGCGTTCATCGTCCAGCCCGCAACCGTGGCGGAGCTTACCGCATCGAAGCAAATGATCAGAAAACCCGGTTTCAACTGGTGTTTTTCCATGGTCGGTCAGATTACCTAAAAAAAGTCCTCCCCATGGGCGCACGGCGTTTGGTGTCTGGGAGGGTGGAATTGTTCGATGGGGTCGCGCAGATGGTGCACCCGGATCACATTCTAAGCCCGGATGAGATCGATACCCTCCCAGAATTCGAACCGGTCTACCCGCTGACATCCGGTGTGACGCAGAAATTGATGAATCGGGCGATGACCGACGCCTTGACCCGCGTGCCCGATCTGCCGGAATGGGCGGATACTGCTCTGATTGCTCAGGAAGACTGGCCAAGTTGGAAAGAGGCGCTTTTGAGCGCGCATCGTCCCCAAAACCTAAGCGATCTTGCCGCAACAGACAAAAAACGTGCTCGATTGGCCTATGATGAGTTGCTGGCACATCAGATCACTCTGGCCCTGGCCCGTGCAGACCGACGCAAGATAGCGGGCGTGCAAAGCAGTGGAACCGGTGCTTTGCGTGCCAAGGTCTTGGGCAATCTGCCATACCGTCCAACCGGGGCGCAGCAACGCGCGATGGAGGAAATTGCCAGCGATATGGCCTCAGCAGATCGGATGAACCGTTTGTTGCAAGGCGATGTTGGTGCGGGCAAAACTCTGGTCGCATTTATGGCCCTTTTGGTCGCGGTCGAGGCCGGCGGGCAGGGGGTGATGATGGCCCCGACGGAAATTCTGGCGCGCCAGCATCTGGAAAGCTTGCAACTGCTTGCCGAAGACGCGGGCGTTGTCCTGGAATTGTTGACCGGGCGTGACAAAGGGGCTGAGCGTGCGGCCAAGTTGACGGCCCTGGAACAGGGAAACATCCAAATCCTTGTGGGCACACATGCGGTTTTCCAGAAAGACGTTGTGTTTCAGGATCTACGCCTTGCCATCGTGGATGAACAACACCGGTTTGGTGTCCGACAGCGGCTTGAACTTGGGAAAAAGGGGCAGCGGGCCGATGTTCTGGTCATGACCGCGACGCCGATCCCGCGCTCGCTGGCTTTGGCGCAATATGGCGATATGGATGTGTCGATCCTCGATGAGAAACCGCCAGGTCGCAAACCGATCAAGACGGCGTTGATTTCAACGGAACGGCTGGATGACGTGACCAATCATCTGCGGCGCGCAGTTGCTGAAGGGCGGCAGGCCTATTGGGTTTGTCCTTTGGTGGAAGAAAGCGAAAACAGCGACCTGACTTCTGCCGAAGATCGCTTTCGCCGCTTGCGGGCTGATCTCGGGGAAGGGCAAGTTGGCCTGGTTCATGGCCAAATGCCACCTGCAGAAAAAGATGCGGCCATGGCCCGTTTCGTTGCCGGTGAGACCAAGGTTCTGGTGGCGACAACGGTGATCGAAGTGGGCGTCAACGTCCCCAATGCCACAATCATGGTGATCGAACGGGCCGAGATTTTTGGCCTGGCGCAACTGCACCAATTGCGTGGGCGGGTTGGCCGGGGGGATGCGGATTCAACCTGCCTGCTGATGTATCAACCGCCTTTATCGGAAACCGGAACGCGGCGTTTGACCACGATGCGCGAGACCGAAGACGGGTTTCGGATATCCGAGGTTGATCTGGAAATGCGCGGTGCAGGTGACCTGATTGGCGTCGCGCAATCAGGTTTGCCTAAGTTCAGGATTGCAGATCTCGAAAAACAATCCAGCCTGATGGCGATAGCACAATCTGACGCGCGCAAGCTCTTGGCCGAGGATCCAAACCTGACCTCAGCCAGAGGGCAGGCGGCCCGCACCCTGCTTTGGTTGATGCGTCAGGACGAGGCTATTCGGCTTATCCAAGTGGGGTAACCTTCTTTTGTTCCCCTTTGTTCTCATTTTATTCTTTACACGGGGTTAACAATGTGAGAACAAAGAGGCAACAAGATGGAACACACGGAGGACGCGCCATGTTGGAGACAGTCAAAACCGCCTTGACCCGCCAGCAACACACGCTTTGGAAGGATGGGCTTGGGGCCGTTTCTTTGGTTGTGATCCTCTATGGTGCCCTGCATCTGCCCATGCTTTGAGTTTCTGCCTGCGTTTCGTGACACTGGCCTGACTGCATCACCTGTCCCGATGCCTGCCTGTCCCCTTCGGTATCCTGCCTGACGCCGAAACCTGTCACGGTCACGAAAGATACGCATGCCTTGCCGCCGCCTCTGACCAGAGAGCGGCGGTTTTTTTTGAGCGTTTTCAATTTACCTGGAATCAGCTTTCGCTGCCTTTCGCCAAAGGCTTCGCTTTAGATCTTGTAACCGATACGGAACCCACCCCAATGGCGGCCTTGGATACGAATAGGGGCCGAAAGATCCTTCATCAGGACAAAATTGCCGCCCCCCATATCACGCCGATAGACCTGCAACAGGAAAGGTGCCTCACTTTGCCCGGCTTTCAACCCAACGCGGTCATCGAAAATGCGCCGGTTGCGACAGTTCCCGGCATTCCAGACGGGGTCGCTGCTTTGTGGTTGTGAGAATTTCTTATTGTGTGTCGGCAAGTAGCCGTTGCGGTCAATGGCAGCGCAGAAAACGATGTTGTCATCCGCCTCTAGCAAAGGTTCCTGGATCGCCGGCAGGACATTGTCGGTTAACCGCGTAAAGGCCGTTTGCACCTGCTGTGGATCGGTGTTCGCAATGGGTTGATATGTCTCATCAAACATTTGGTTGAGCGAGATTTTCCCGCTTTTGATGGCGGTTTCAAACACTTCGCTAATGCGCCCGGCCGTGTCCTGCACCAAGGTGATCATCCCTGAATCGTCGCCATTGCCGCCAAGCGCGACAGCGTGTTGAAGGATGTTTTCCGAGGTATCGACGAGCTTGTCACAGCGCCGTGTCGCTTCGTCAACGCCGGTGGCCACATCCGTGACCGAGGAGATCAGACTGGTGACGACATCGCCGACTTGATGAACCGCGTTTTGCGCCGCACTGGTTTCATCGCTAAGCCCATGAGCATCATCGCGCAATGTGCCCATATATTGTTGGATTTCATTCAGGGCCTGGTCGGCGTCGCTGCTGTGGTCCAACACCTGATTTGCTTTTTCTGACGTCGTTTGCGCCCCTTGATGCAATCGCGCCATCCATTCTGACAGGCGTTTGACCGTGGAAGAAATTGTATCCGCGGCATCAGCCGTCTTTTGGCTAAGTTCGGACACCGAATCGGCCACGATTGAAAACCCTTTGCCTGCTGGGCCAGCGCGCGCTGCTTCGATCTTGGCGTTCACGGCCAGAATGTGGACTTGCCAAGCGATGTCGGAAATTTCTGTGTTTGAACTGCGGACCGCCTGAAGCATTTCCTCGACCGTGGTGCTTTCGGCATTAACCGACCGGACCCATTCCGCCAAGTCCTGGGCATTCTGGCCATTCTGCGCAATCAGATCGGTGGATTTTCCAATGCTTCCAATAGCATCGTCCGCAGCAGTGGTCATCCGTTTGACGGCATCGACCATGCGTTCGGACACGGTTGCCAGGTTGTTCGTATGGGTTTTCACGCCCCCAAGATTATCCAACTGAGCGTGACAGCGATCATCCAGATCCTGCAAAAAACCGCCAATATCCACAGTTTCGCGGCCAAGGCCTGTCGCGGCCTTGGTTAATTTGCCAAGTTCATCTGTCGTATCGGGCGCAGCCAGATCTCGATCATGTTGCATAAAGCTGTTCCATTTCACGTGTTTCGCCTCTTTTAGCCGAAACTCGCGAATGGAAGATTAAGCCGTCTGACTTTCCTTCGCCTGAGAGGCCGCTTCGCAGGCCGCATCCAATGCTAAAAGGATCGAGGCATGGCGGTTCTTATAGGTCGCGGCAGGGCGCAGGACCTCAAGCCCGTCAAATGGTGCGGTCGGGGTGGGCCCGTCCTCTTTCAACATCGCCTTTAACGCATCGCGCGCTGCCTGGATTTGTTCAGCGGATTGCCCAACAATGGCGGCTCCGACGACCGAGGCTGACGCTTGCCCCAGCGCGCAGGCCTTCACATCCTGAGCGTAGTCCGACACCACGCCATCCTTGAGACTAATGTCAACGGTAACCGTTGATCCACACAGAGGTGAGCGTTTCTTGACGCTGGCATCCGGGGCCTCAAGACGACCCAAACGCGGAATATCCGCAGCAAGTTCCAGGATCTTGCCGGAATAGAGTTTGATCAGGTCATTTTCGCCGGACATGGGTTTTCCTTTTCCTCTGTTCCCCATAGATAGGATCATCGTAACCCAAGAAAAAGGTTTTTATTCCTATGTCCTTTGATCCTGCGACCTTGGTCTATGATGCGAATGGCCTGATCCCTTGTATTGCGCAGCAAGATGGGACTGGCGAGATCCTGATGATGGCCTGGATGAACGCCGACGCCGTCGCAAAAACCCTTGAAACCAAGCGAGTCACTTATTGGTCTCGCTCGCGCCAGTCCTTCTGGATCAAAGGGGAAACCTCGGGGCATACGCAGGAACTGATCGATCTGCGCGTTGATTGTGATCAGGATTGCCTGCTGGCGGTTGTGAACCAAGAGGGGCCTGCTTGTCACACCAATCGTCGCTCGTGCTTTTACACCTCGGTCACCGATGGTGAAGAAGTCGAGCTGATGAAGCCGATGAAATAGGGACTGGCTGCTCTCGAACTCAAAGCCCGACCATGCGCCGGATGTCTTCCGGCGTCGCGCCTTCGGCCCGGTATTTGGAAATGGCGCGCGCATCGTCCCGTTTGGCGAGGCGCTTGCCATTGTCGTCGCGGATCAGGTGGTGGTGGTGATAGCGCGGTGTCGGAAGGTCCAGCAAAGCTTGCAGGGCGACATGGATCTGCGTGGCCTCAAAAAGGTCAGCACCGCGAATGACATCGGTGATCCCTTGCGCTGCATCGTCGAGAACGACCGAGAGGTGGTAAGACCCGGGAAAATCTTTGCGAGACAGGATAATGTCGCCGATTGTTGATGTGATATCTGAGGCGGGAGTCGTGATGAACTGCGCTTTGTGATCAACCGGCTCGCCGGTTTCAAGAAAGTGCAATTGATCTTGTCCGATTGCGGCAATCGCTTTGGCCATGTCCAACCTTATTACACTGCCATCTGGATAGGCCGTGTTGCGGTTGGTCTTGTCCCGACACGTGCCGGGATAGATCAAACCGTCTGGCCCATAGTCAGGTTCGACACCTTCTTGCGGCGCATCGAGTGCGGCCAAAATGTCTTTGCGATTGCAGGTGCAGGGGTAAAGCAATTGGCGGTGCCACAGCTCCTTCAAGGCGGATTTATAGGAGGGCAAGCGGTCGGATTGGCGGATCGGTTCGGCGTCCCAGGTAATGCCAAGCCATTGCAGGTCATCATAAATCTGCTGTTCCCATTCCGGGCGTGAGCGAGTGCTGTCGATATCCTCGATCCGCAAAAGAAACGTGCCCCCACAGGCGCGGGCCATGTCATGGGCCAAGAGCGCCGAATAGGCATGGCCCAGATGCAATGGCCCGGTTGGCGAGGGGGCAAAGCGGGTGATCATTGACCCGACAGCCACTCCGACCAGACGGATTTTGCCCGATCCGTATAGGCTTTGTAGCGATCCTTGCGCCCGCGTCGGCCGCCTTTGAGCCCGTCAACCGGGCGGAACAAGCCAAAGTTGACGTTCATCGGTTGAAAGGTCTTGGCTTCGGCGCCGCCGGTGATGTGATGGATCAAGGCACCATGGGCGCTGTCCTGAGGCACCACAGGCAGCTCGGCTCCCAGGATCTCCGCAGCCGCCATGCGACCCGCCAACAAGCCCATAGAGGCGGATTCGACATATCCCTCGACACCGGTGACCTGTCCGGCAAAGCGGATATTGGGCTTGCTTTTCAACCGCATCTGGTCGTCCAGCAAGGTGGGCGAGTTCAGGAAGGTGTTGCGATGAATGCCGCCAAGACGCGCAAAGAACGCATCTTCCAAACCTGGAATCATTTTGAAAACAGCCGTTTGCGCGCCATACTTCATCTTGGTTTGGAAGCCGACAATGTTGAACAAAGTGCCCAAGGCATTGTCACGGCGCAATTGCACCACCGCATAGGCCTTTTCTTCGGGCTTATGCGGGTTGGTCAGGCCAACGGGTTTCATCGGCCCGTGGCGAAGGGTCTCGCGCCCGCGTTCGGCCATAACCTCAATTGGCAGACAGCCGTCAAAATACCCGGCGGTTTCACCGTCATGGAATTCAGTTTTGTCAGCTGCCAGCAGGGCGTCGATGAACGCCTCATACTGATCTTTGGTCATCGGGCAGTTGAGATAGGCTTTGCGCTCTTCCTCAGTCTCACCCTTGTCATAGCGCGACTGCATCCAAGCCACGGACATATCAATGCTTTCCGCGTAAACGATGGGGGCGATAGCATCGAAAAAGGCCAGACGGTCCGCTCCGGTTTCCTTTTGGATCGCGGCCCCCAGCGCCTCAGACGTCAAAGGCCCGGTGGCAAAGATCCACTGTCCCTGATCGGGCAGTTCGGTGACCTCTTCATAGGACACTTCAACATTGGGATGCGATTTCAGCTTTTGCGTGATCGTTTCCGCAAAAGGATCACGATCCACAGCCAGGGCACCGCCTGCGGGCAGGCGATGGGTGTTGGCGCTGGTCATGATCAAACTGTCCGCCGCGCGCATTTCCCAATGCAGCAACCCGACCGCGTTTTGTTCATCATCATCACTGCGGAAGGAGTTGGAGCAAACCATTTCTCCAAACATTTCAGTGCGATGGGCAAATGTTTTCACCTTGGGCCGCATCTCGTGCAGCACCACGTGAACACCTTTTTCAGCCGCCTGCCAGGCGGCCTCGGATCCGGCCATTCCGCCGCCAACGATATGTAGCTTCTCTGTCATGGCGCGGATGTAATCCAACCGCGCCCGCCTGCCAAGGTGTCTAGCGGTGTTTCAGTCCCAATCGGGTTTGCGTTTTTCAAGAAACGCTGTGATGCCCTCGTTGGTGTCGCGCCACAGCATGTTCTCGACCATGACCTCACCGGTAAAGGCATAGGCCTGATCCAGCGGCATTTGCAGCTGCTCGTAAAACGCCTCTTTGCCGATGGCCACCGCCGCGCCAAGCTTGCTGGCTACGGTTTCTGCCAGGTCCTGCGTTTCTTGCTCTAATTGATCTGCTGGGACGGCGCGGTTTATCAGGCCCAACTCTTCGGCCTGTTGGGCGGAAAGGAACCGCCCGGTCGTCAGCATTTCAAAGGCTTTCTTGCGTGGGATATTTCGGCTGAGCGCGACCATCGGCGTTGAGCAAAACAGCCCGATTTTCACGCCATTCACACCGAATTTGCAATCCTCTGCCGCCACAGCCATATCGCAACTGGCGACTAATTGGCAGCCAGCGGCTGTGGCAATGCCGTGCACCTGCGCGATCACCGGCTGAGGCAGGCGTTGCAGGCCCGTCATCACCTTGGAGCAGCGTTGAAAAAGATCGATGAAATAGGCGCGGCCCTTATCGTCGGAAGCACGCCCGGCCTGCATTTCCTTAAGATCATGGCCCGCGCAAAACGCTTTGCCCGCGCCGGACAGGATGACAACACGGATGGACGGGTCAGTTTTGAGACTGTCGATCTGCGTTTGCAGAGCAGCCAGCATGCCGTCCGAAAGGGCGTTCAGCCGTTGCGGCGCGTTCATGCGCAGATGCGCAATGCCATTTGTGTCGTGACGTTCCAACATTTCCGTCTTGCCCTTTCGTCAACCTCTCGCCAGCGTAATCACAAGCGAGCAGGGAGGGAAGCGTGCAAATAGTCGTACCAGCGGATGAGATGATGGCGTTTTTGGCCGAGGTGTTCCCTCAGGTCGATGGCATGTTTGGCATTGATCGGCTTGATGAGGAGTTGCTGGTCATGCGCCTACACGCCCATGAGCGGCATTTGCGCCCTGGCGGCACAGTCTCGGGGCCGGCCATGTTTTCGCTGGTCGATGTGGCGGCCTATGTTGCGACCATGGCGCGGGTCGGGCGCGAGGCGCTTGCGGTGACGACCCATTGTAGCATTGATTTCATGCGCAAACCCAAAGCCGGAGCGGATATTCTGGCGAAAGCGCGGGTGTTGAAGCTTGGCAAGGCGCTGAGCGTGACGGATGTGTTGTTGTTCAGCGAAGGTGAGACAGAGCCGGTGGCCCATGCCTCATTGACCTATTCAATTCCGCCAAAGCGAGGGTAGGGGGCGCTGCCCCCGTCGCCAAGGGCGACACCCCCGGGATATTTTGAGCCCAGAGAAACCAGGGGGTTTAGGGCATCAGTTTCAGAACATAGCCGGGCAGGGCGAATGCGCCTTGATGGACCTCGGGGGTGTAGTAATCCGGGGTCAGCTTTGCGGCTTGGAACCGGGTTTGCAGCGTTTCCAATGTTACATGACGTGCGTCGCTATCCGTGCCCCAGCCAAAGGCCATCGGACCCCCGGCATAGGTGGGGATGGTGGCCATGTAGCAGGTCGCGTCGGCGAACAGCGCCTGGAAGGCGCGCATGGTGTTGGTCAGCTCGTCCCCTTGCATGAAGGGCACGCCGTTTTGGGTCACCAGAATACCGCCCGGGGTCAGGGCGCGTTTGGCGTGACCATAGAAGGTGTCGGTGAACAGCACTTCGCCCGGGCCGATGGGATCGGTGCTGTCGACGATGATAACGTCGAAACGGTCGGTGGTCTCTTTCATGAAGAGCGCGCCGTCATTGATCACCAGGTTCAGGCGCGGATCGTCAAAGGCCCCTTGTGACAGGGTTGGCAGGTGCTCCTTGGAGAATTCCACAACGCCGGCATCAATCTCGACCATGGTGACATGTTCAACCGATTGATGTTTCAGCACTTCGCGCGCCATGCCACCATCGCCGCCGCCGATGATCAACACGCGTTTTGCCGCGCCATGGGCGAGGATCGGCACATGGGTCAGCATCTCGTGATAGATGAAATTGTCGCCCTCGGTGGTTTGCACCACGTCATCCAGGGTCAGGATGCGCCCGAACGTGTTGTTGCGGAAAACGCGTAGGCGCTGATGCTCGGTCTTGCTGTCGTAAAAGACCTCTTCGACCTTCAAACCCTGGCCGTAATCGGCATGCAGCGGTTCGCGGATCCAGTCAGATGTGTCCGTACTCATGCCGCCACCACTTCGGTGATGAGGCCCTCGCCACGGCGCAGGGATTTGGTGCGCACATCCTGGGTGCCAAAGGCTTCTTTCAGGACATCGACGGCCAGCCATGGCTTGGCATCGCCGCACATAAAGACATCAAACGCGCCATAGCCGATTTCCGGCCAGGTGTGGACCGAGATATGGCTTTCGCTCAGCACGGCCACGCCGCTTACGCCCTGGGGGCTGAACTTGTGAGTGTGGATATGCAGCAGAGTGGCACCGCAGACCTCGATTATCTTGCGAAAGGCGTTTTGGATGCGGGTTTCGTCATCCAGCCCGTGACCATTGACCACCTCGATGATCACATGGTTGCCCGCATAGATGCTGTCCCCTTCACGGATGAAGTGGTCATGGCGATCTTCGTTCAGAACATCGCATGCAGCAGTGATGGGGGAATCCCCCTGTTTGTCTTCCTCTTGGGCGCCTGTTGCCAGACCGTACCCCAGTTGGAAGAGGTTGGCATCGGTCATGACGCGCCCCTTCGTTACCAGCAGTTCGTTCCAGTCGGTCCCTTAGCGCCCCCCGAAAGACTTCAGGTTGGGATCGGTTCCGAAAGTGGGGGTCACTTAGGGGCTTGGTCTGAGTCGATCAAGAAGTTTTTCGCAACACTGGCAAAAAACCGGATGCAGCGGGGGCTGCACCCGGAGTGACGCGCCGGGGATGGCGGCGCAATGGGCATCCGTCCTTGTGCCGAGACGTCTGTCGCGTCACAGCATGGGGGCAACAGGGGCGGATACCCGTGGCAGGAGAACTGGAGTTACCCCTGCCAGAAACGTTTTTCGATTTCGGCGCGCGCGGCTTCGCGATCAATGCCGATATCATACAATTGATAATCGCTCAGATGACGCAACTCATTGCGCGTCGAATGGCGTTGTCCCCATTTGGTCAGCGCCGCCGCGAAACGAACCGCAACGCCAGCCAGAGCCGGCACGGCGGGTGCAGCATCAAGAAGGGAGAGGGCGGGTTTCAGCGCAGGCTGTGCCATGGGAAAATCCTTTCAATTGTATTGACACAATGCAATGTCTTGCAGTAATTGTTCTGATACAGATTGTTGATACACTGGTCGAGAGAAACATTGTAATGGATACAATTGAGACTCTTTATGCGGCGCAGACAGATGGTCCGAAATACAAGGCAGTCGCGCAATCCATCCGTCAGGCGGTGGATGTCAAAGTCTTGGCCGAACATGAAAAGCTGCCGCCAGTGCGTGACCTTGCCTGGCGTTTGCAGATCACGCCGGGCACTGTGGCGCGCGCCTATAGCATCCTGACAGAAGAGGGCGTTCTATATGCCGAAGTGGGGCGTGGCACCTTTGTATCGGGTGAGAAAACCCATGTGTCTCAACGGGATCTGAACCGCGATCGCCAATGGGAACGCCATATCGCCCCGCTGGAAACGGATAGTGTCAGCCTGTTTTCTCCGGTGCTTCCGGACCTTGGGCAGGTTGCCTTGATCCATGAAAGCTATGCCAGAATGGCAACGGATCCTAACGTTGACCTGATCTCTTATCCAGGCTTGCAGGCGGAAACGCGGGCGCATCGTGCGGCCTTGCGTTGGCTGTCGGATACGGATTTGGGGCCGGTGCAGGAACAAGACATGGTGCTGTCATTTGGCAGCCAAAACGGTTTGTCCTTGATTTTGCAGACGGTTTTGAAAGGTCCGAAGCCCGTGATCCTGGTCGAGGAACTGTCTTACCCAGGGTTTCGGCGCGCCGCACGCTTGTTGCGTGCTGAGATTGTGGCGGTTCCAATGGATGATCACGGAATTGTACCAGAAGAGCTTGACCGGCTTGCCCGCAAATATGACGCGCAGGTGCTTTGTACTTGTCCGGATGCGCACAATCCGACGGGGCTAACAACACCGCTGTTTCGGCGTCGCGAAATTGCCGATGTGGCCCGGCGGAATGGCCTCCATATTATCGAGGATGAATCCTATCGCCTACCCGAGGCGAATTGCCCAACCTATCGCGCTTTGCTGCCTGATCTGGGTTGGTTCATCACCTCGATTTCCAAATCACTCACACCTGCCTTGCGCGTCGGCTTTGTCATCGCGCCGCGCCCGTTCCGGCAAGCGATCCGGCAGACCACGGTGCATGGGCATTTTGGAATGGCGCAACCTTTGGTCTATGCGACTGAGGATTTGCTGTCACGACAGGAGACTTTTGACGTGATGGATGCCATTCGCGCCGAGATGCGGCGCTATGTGCATGCGGCTGTGAATGCGTTGGGGGGCTTTGACATAACTTGGCAGGACGATGTGCCTTATATTTGGTTGCGTCTGCCCGAGGGCTGGCGGGCCTCAGCCTTTGCCCAGGCGGCCGAGGCGCAGGGGGTGCAGGTGCGTACCGCCGAAGATTTCGTGCCCCGTACCGGTTTTGCGCCCCATGCGGTGCGTATGGCGATCAATGCGGGCGTCAGTTTGCGCAGTTTTGAGTCGGCCATGGCGCGCTTGCGGGCGCTTTTGGATAATCCTCCGGCTGGGTTTACTGTTTGATTGCGTCAAAATTGATGGGGTATAATAATACCATATTTGTAGGGTGTTGTTTTTAAACATTTAAAACGGAAGAACTGTCATTGACTGTGAACATGACATGTTTATAACCCCGCTATCGGATTTTGGGCCGGGCCAGATATGGCGCGGCCCTTGCTACTCGAAATGGAAACAGACCCATGAAAACCTTCTCTGCTACACCGGCAGACATCGAGAAGAAGTGGATCATCATCGACGCCGAAGGCGTGGTGCTGGGCCGTCTTGCCTCGATCATTGCCATGCGCCTGCGTGGCAAGCACAAGCCGTCCTTCACGCCTCATATGGATTGTGGCGACAACGTTATTGTCATCAACGCTGACAAAGTTCAGCTGACCGGCAAGAAGCGCGAAGAAAACTACTACTGGCACACCGGTCATCCCGGCGGCATCAAATCCCGCACCAAGGCCGAAATCCTGGAAGGCGCGCATCCTGAGCGCGTTGTTGTCCAGGCGGTCAAGCGTATGCTGCCAGGCAACCGCCTGTCCCGCCAGATCATGACAAACCTGCGTGTATACGCCGGTTCCGAGCACCCCCACGAGGCCCAGAGCCCCGAGGCGCTCGACGTCAAGTCGATGAACAAGAAAAACACCCGGGTATAAACAATGTCTGATCAGATCAATTCTTTGGAAGAGCTGGCCGGCGTTGCAGGCGTCGACGCCCCCGAGGCCGAAGTTGTTGCACCGCGTGAGCCGGTTCGTGACGAGCTGGGCCGTTCCTATGCCACCGGTAAGCGTAAAGACGCTGTTGCCCGCGTTTGGATCAAGCCAGGCTCCGGCAAGGTCGTCGTAAACGGCAAAGACCAGGACAAGTATTTTGCGCGTCCCGTTCTGCAGCTGATCCTGCGCCAGCCGTTCCAGGTTGCCGGTGTCGAAGGTGAATTCGACGTTTATGCAACCGTCAAGGGCGGCGGCCTGACCGGTCAGGCCGGTGCGGTCAAGCACGGTATTTCGAAAGCTCTGCAGCTCTACGAACCCGCGTTGCGCGCCCCTCTGAAAGCCGCTGGCTTCCTGACACGCGACAGCCGTGTTGTTGAACGTAAGAAATACGGTAAGCGCAAAGCCCGCCGTTCCTTCCAGTTCTCCAAGCGTTAATTTTTGGCCCTTGGCCAGAATTTGCGAAAGGGCCCGTGTTTCACGGGCCCTTTTCTTATGTGGCCTTTCGTTTGAGCGAGGCCGAGCTGTGGTTTTCTTTTGAGACCGAAGAGGTTAAGTCACCTGAACCGCCCAAGTCATTCTCGCGCGAGGAAACCGTCCCAGATGTCCGATCAGCCTATCAATTTGGAACTGGTTTATCTCTCCAGACAAAAGAATTACGGCAGTGTCGAGCTGCGGGTGTTTCAACTGGCCAGGATTATCGAGCAGCACACCAAAGGGGCAGTGTCGGTCAAGTTAGTCACTTTTCCGTCCAAATGGCGGATTCGTCAGTTGATTTGGGCCATGACGCGGCCCAAGGGCTCGGTCCTACTGTTTTCAAAATCCTGTTTGAAAGTGTTGAAACCGTCCATTTTGGCGCTGTGCAAAAGGCGCGGCTGTCAGACAATCATGGATTATGTGGACGGGGATTTGGACAATGCCCGCGACCTTGCTCCGGACATTCATCTGGCCTGCTCCTTTGAGGCGAAAGAAGAGTTAGAGCGGATCATCTCTGGTAAGAATGTGGGGGTCGGCGAAAACATAGGCCTGCTGCATCACAACACCGACACCCGCCTCGAGCATGCTCGGGTCCAGCCAGCGGAACGCCTTTCGCCGGTCTATATCGGCGATCTGGCCAATACCGTTCATGGGGCCGAATTGGACGGGCTTGTTCGCTATGTCCCGTTTGAGCGCGCGACCGAGATTTCTGATGTTGAGAAAGTCATCGAAGACACGAATTTCCATATCTGCGTGCGTAACCCGAATGCAAAGTACAAAGGCAATGTCCGCAAACCCTTTACCAAGGGCTTTCTTGCTGCCCATGTTGGCGCGCCGGTTCTCGCATGGCGGGGTGATGTCGAGGCGCATCGTTTCCTAGGCGAGGATTATCCATATTATGTGGACGAGCCGACGCCGGAGGCAATCGTAAAAGTTATTGATTTTGCTATACAAAGCTTTGGCGGCCCGGTTTGGGCGCGTGCGCTTGATCGTATGGAAGTGATCCGCCAGCAGGTGAGCAACCAGCAAATCGCGATGAGCTTGGTCGCTTTGCTAACCCAGGGTGAGGCTCAGGACTAACTATCTGGCTCGATCAGCCCAAGCCCTCGCAGATAGACGCCAATCCCGGTCTCAAGCAGATCTTCGGGCGGGAAGGGGGCCTGGGTGCCGGGGGAATTTCGGGCGAAAAGTTCGACAACACCGTGGCTCATCGCCCAGATATGGGCAGAGAACATCGCTGGAGGTGGGCGTTTTTCCGGTGGGATATGTTCTGACAGCTCGGTGGCTGCCCGTTCCAAAACGCCACGCGCCTTGGCCGACACCGCGGCCAGTTCCGGTGAATGCTGAACGCTGATGCCGCTTTCGAACATCGCGATATAGTGGCCGGGATATTTGCGCGCAAAGGCGAGATAGGCGCGACCGGTGGCCTCGAACGCGGCCAGAGCCGAGGGCTGGCCGCTGTCATAGGCATATTGCATGACATCGGCGAAAATCTCATAGCCTTGCCGCGCGGCTTCGGCGATCAGATCCTCGCGGCCCGCAAAATGGCGATAGACCGCCGCCGGTGTCACGCCCGCCAGCTTGGCCGCTTCGGACAGGGTAAAGCCCGTTGGGCCCTTTTCCTCGATCAGCGTCAAGGCGGATTCGACAAGTGCCTGCCGAAGATTTCCGTGATGATAGCCGCGTTTAGGCATATTTTTTAAAGTTCCACTTCACCTGTCAAGCCCCCCAAATTTCCGGGCCGCCGCAGATTTTTCCGTCGATTTCGCCAATGGTTTTGGCGTCTTTACGGGCATAATCGAGACTGTGCAGAACATGGCGAATGGCGGCCAGCCGCGCGCGTTTCTTGTCATCGGTTTTGATCACGGTCCAAGGGGCGGCATCAGAATGGCTGCGCTTTAGCGTTTCTGCGATCGCCTCTGAATAGGCATCCCATTTCTTCAACCCCTCAACATCAATCCAGCTCAGTTTCCACTGCTTTAACGGATCGCTTTCGCGTTTCAAAAAGCGGCGCAACTGTTCGGCGCGACCCACGTTGAGCCAGAACTTGAACAGGTGAATGCCCTCATCCACCAACATGCGTTCAAAATCAGGGGTTTGGGTGAAAAAATGCGCCCGTTGTTCCGGCTCGCAAAAGCCAAAAACATGTTCCACAACGCCGCGATTGTACCAACTGCGGTCAAAGAAAACGATCTCACCCCCGGCAGGAAGATGATCGATATAGCGCTGGAAATACCATTGCGTGGCCTCGGTTTCCGTCGGTTTGGACAAGGCCACAACCCGTGCGCCACGCGGGTTGAGGTTCATGCGAAACCGGCTGATGGTTCCGCCCTTTCCGGCAGCGTCGCGCCCTTCAAAGACAATCGCAACCCGTTCGCCGGTCTCCTTGACCCAAGCCTGCAACTTGACCAGCTCAATCTGCAAGGCGTCCATGTCACGCTCGTATTCCTTGCGCTTCATCTGCTGATCATAGGGGTAGCCCTGATCCAGCACGTCATCCTTGTCTGCCTTCGCGATGGCGTCGCGCACCTCTTTGGGGGCGTCGTTGTCATAGAACGCGGAAATGGCACCATCAAAGGGCAGGGGCATGGCAAATCCTCTCTGGTCAGCGGGCCTAGGCCCAATCACATATGGGGGTCACTATGTGATGTTAACAGGCTTAACGCAAATCCTGAGGGTTATGAGCTGGGCGCGCGACGATCTTTGACCTTGAGCCCGATATCAGCGCGCTTGAACGGCGTGGTCTGATAGATCTCATTGATCCAATTGCCATAAAGCAGATGGGCATGGCTGCGCCATCTGTTCTGCGGCTCCTGGCTCGGGTCGTCATCCGGGTAATAATTGGCGGGCACATTGATCGGTTTGTTTTCGGAAACATCCCGGTCATATTCTTCCTTCAGAGTGCCGCTGTCATATTCCAGATGGTTAAAGATATAGAGCGCGCGATGGTTGGGATCTTCGACCAGACACGGGCCGGTTTCCTCGGAATCGATCAGGATCGGCAGACCGGCATCGGTGATCTCTTCACGCAGCAATTCGGTCCAGCGCGACACCGGAATGACCATATCATCCGAGAATCCACGCAGATAGGGCGAGGCCGGATCGTTGTTGCGATGGCGCACACAGCCAAAGGCTTTGGCATCCAGAATGTGTTTGGCCACATCGTGGAAATAGTAAATCATCGCCATGCCGCCCCAGCACACGCCAAAGGTGGAATGCACATGAGTTTGGGTCCACTCAAAGACCTGTTTCAGCTCGTCCCAATAGGTGACGTCCTCGAAAGGCAGATGTTCGATAGGGGCCCCGGTGATGATCAGACCATCAAACTTTTCACCGGTCGCCAAAACATCGGAAAACGGCCGGTAAAAGGTTTCCATATGGTCGGCGGCGGTATTCTTGGTCTTGTGTTCGCTCATGCGGATCAAAGACAGCTCGATCTGCAAGGGGGTCGCACCGATCAACCGGGCAAACTGGTTCTCGGTCTGGATCTTTTTCGGCATCAGGTTCAGCAAACCGATGCGCAGAGGGCGAATATCCTGCCGCGAGGCTGCATCCTCGGACATGACCATCACGCCTTCGTTCGAAAGAACGTCATAGGCGGGCAGGTCAGAGGGCAGTTTGATAGGCATGATACGATCCTGATTTGAGGATGGGTTAAATAAGTAAGCGTTTGGTAGAGGGCAAGGATTTAGCTGCGATTTGCAAGACCTTTGCCGATCACATCTGTGAAATCCTGCTGGTCCCTGACTTCGGCCATATCTGAGGCCTCAATCGTGATGCCCCAGTTTGTCGCCATGGCCTCATATAGCGGCTGACGATGGGCCAGCGCCTTGGCATAGGTCCAGCGAATGAAGGTATCCGGGTCGACATCCGCGGCGCGCTGTCCGGATTCGTCCAAGTAATCGGACCAGGCCTTGGCCAGGAATTGTGGCTGATAGGCCATCGGTTTTGGCGCTTTGTCAAAGCGGCGGATCAATTCCTGGGTGTGATTTTCGCTGCCTTTGATCCAAACCATAAGCGCCTGATCTGACAGAGGTTTCAGGATTGGGTCATTGGGATTTTGCGGATCGACCCATTCACAAATCGACCCGCCAGTGTCACAGATGAAATGTGGGTAGCCATAAAGGTCCTGGGCGCGATCAATAAAGTATTCCGTGTCCAGCAAAGCCTGCCGTTCGGCGCGTTCGAACTGGGCCTGGCGACGTTTGTATTCGTCAATCGGCACGCCACCGCGTTCCACATTGCCCGGCTTACCCAGATAGGCCGCCACCGGTGAGAGGTTTTCAAAGCTGATATTGGAGCCGATATAGATCGAATCCGTCATGAGCAATTCGCGCAGAAACGGGTTCTTCATCGCTTCACGCTTGGCGTTGTCCGCGATGTATTCGCCCATGTAACGCGTGCCTATGCGGTAATCGATAGAGTAGTGGAACCAATCGCCACTGTCGCGCAACACATTGGACACAGTGGTTTTGCCAAGACCCGACATGGCAAACAGCACAACGCGCTTTTGCGCAGCCTGAAGCCATTCCTGTTCCGTGTTGTACCGCATGCCTGCCCTCATCTGCCGCAATCTCAGGATTGGATTACGCGGCTCAGGGCAAGAGGTCAAATATGTCGTATAGGCTGCTCAAAAAGTCCGTAAACACGTCAACGAAACCGCTGATGGCTAAAGCCGCGCTGCAGAACCAAAAAAGCCCTCAAGCTGTTCAGCTTAAGGACTTTTTATGGCTCCGGCGGTAGGGATCGAACCTACGACCAATTGATTAACAGTCAACTGCTCTACCGCTGAGCTACGCCGGAACACTGTGTCGATGATTGTCATCATCTCGTGTGAGGGGGTGTATAGCCATGTGGATTCCGGGCGTCCAGAGGGTTTGTAACAAAAATGCAGATTTTTTTCGCAGCCGCTTAAATCAGTTTGAAAACCGCCTCTTCGCCAAGAACTCCGGTAGGTGAAACGCGAGATTGTTCCATCAGATCAATGAGATGGGCAAGAACATTGCGAGAGGCAGCTGGCAAGAGCGCAGCGGGCGTATCGGTGTAAACGATCTCGGCAATCATGCGGGCACTGGCTGGACCCTGGTGCAAAGCTTTGAGAATCCCGTCTTCGCGAGACAGACGGTGATTCAACAAAAATTCGATCCGCTCCTTCGGGTCCTCAACCGGGGCTCCGTGCCCAGGAAAGAACCGAGACCAATTCATTTTCGACAGCCGTCGCAAAGACGCCATGAAAGCCCCGAGGTCACCATCCGGTGGTGACACCAAGGAGCTGGCCCACCCCATGACAAGATCCCCGGAGAACAACAGATCATCGCGCAAGGAAAAGGCGAGATGGTTGGCCATATGCCCGGGCGTGTGCAGCGCGGTCAGGCTCCACCCGCTTCCCGACACCTGATCACTATCAGAAAGGGTGATATCGGGATTGAACTCTGAATCCACCCCTTCACCGCCACCAACGCAGCCGGAATCGGCCAAAGTTTGCATGGCGGCACTGCGACCCGCCTCAGCAGGGCCAAACCCGTAAATGGGCGCGTCAAAGTGTTGGGACAAACGTTTCGATAAAGGCGAGTGATCGAGATGCGCATGGGTCACCAGAATATGGGTGATTGACTGACCGTCTTCCATAGCGGCCAGAATCGCCTGAAAATGAGCCGCGTCATCCGGGCCTGGATCAATAATGGCGAGATCGCTGTCACCAATCAGATAGGTATTGGTGCCGCGATAGGTCATGGGCGAGGGGTTGGGGGCCAGAAGGCGGCGAACCCCTGGTGCCACCTCTTCTGGTACTCCGGCGACCGGGCGAAACTCCGGTTGTGGATCTTGCATGGCCTGTCCTTTTCGAATGGCACGGCGGTATTGCTTTGTTTAGGCTTAGAGCATGTCTTTCAAGTGGCTCAAACACTATATGCCGCGCAGCCTGTACGGGCGGGCGGCTTTGATTCTGGTCTTGCCGGTTGTCACGCTGCAACTGTTGATTTCGGTCATCTTCATTCAACGCCATTTCGAGGGCGTCACCCAACAGATGAGCCGGGAACTGGCGCGGTCGACCAATCTTGCTTTGGCGCAAGCCGAAGCGTCGCCCGAAACCCTGCTCGGGCTGGACCTGAAACTGACGACCATTCCTGAAACCGACCTGCCAGCAGAGAATTTTCGCCGGTGGTATGACTTTACCGGTCTGGTCGTGATCCGCGAGTTGAACAAATTCATTCCGAATCTACAGCGCGTGCAACTGCCCGATGATGGGCGGGTTCTGTTATATGTTCAGCGCGGCGATGAACTTTTGCAGCTCACGGTAAACAGGGGGCGCGTTTCGGCGTCAAATCCGCATCAGCTTTTGGTCAACATGGTTTTCTTTGGAATGCTGATGACGTTGATTGCGTTCCTATATCTACGCAACCAATTGCGCCCAATTACCCGTCTCGCCGCAGCTGCCGAAGCTTTTGGTAAAGGGCGCCACGTGAGTTATTCACCCTCCGGCGCGGTCGAAGTTCGGGCAGCCGGTCACGCGTTTCTGGATATGCGGGCGCGGATTGAGCGCCATATTGAACAGCGCACGATGATGTTGTCGGGCGTAAGTCACGATCTGCGCACGCCGATTACACGCCTGCGATTGGGCCTGTCGCTGCTGGAACCCGAAGACCGCGAACCGCTTGAAAAAGACGTGGAAGAAATGCAGCGCCTGATCGACGCTTTCCTGGATTTCGCACGGGGCGAGGCCGAGGCGGGTGAGGCAGAGCCTGTGGATCCGACGCAATTGGTGGCAGATGTGGTGACGGATGCCACGCGCGCCGGTCAGGATGTGACCTTGACCGAGACACAGGGCCGTGGAGAGGTTCTGTTGCGTCCCAAAGCTTTGCGGCGCGCGATTGAGAATCTGGTCGGGAATGCTGGCCGCTATGGCAAGACCTGTCATGTTTCGGTCAACCTGTCGGGCAAGGCGCTGCGCATTCGGGTCGAGGATGACGGGCCGGGAATCGCCGTTGAGGATCGCGAACGCGCCCTGCGCCCCTTTGTGCGTCTGGATCCGGCGCGAAATCAGGATCGCGGCTCGGGCGTTGGATTGGGGTTGGCGATTGCGGCGGATATTGCCCGTGCCCATGGCGGCGTCCTGCGGCTGGGCGAAAGCGATGCGCTTGGCGGGTTACGCGCGGATATTGTTATCGGGCTGTGATCCAAGTCGCATTTGAGGTCCCACTCGCGGATTTGTTTAATAAAATCCGCGACTTTCGCCCAATTTTGGCCACGAACCAAACACCTCAGCGCGTCTTTGAAAGGCCAGAACGTTCCCACGAGCTGCTGATGCGGCACCGGAATTCAAATCATGGGAGCCCCGATCCAATGGGTATTACAACACTTGTCACGCTCGCTTCGCTTGGCCTTGCCTCTGTACCATCCACCGCTCCAACCGGAGAGGTGTTGGCACAGGCCAATCCGTTTATTTCCACGCAAGGGATCGCCGTGCCGCGCGGTGATTACATGACGACGGCCAAGGGCTGCACCTATCGCAAAACCCAAGCCCCAGGGCATCCGCCGCGTTGGATTCTGGTGGTAAACCCGCAGCGGCTGGGCCTGCCCAAGCCACCCAAAGGCTGCCGTGGCATGATGTAGGGATCAAAACCTTTCTGAGCCGTCGGCAATCGCGTCCAGAAAGGCACCAAGTTTATGACGGTCGAGCGGCTTTGGTAGCAGCTCGACCGTTTCCTTTTTGCAGGCCTCTTTCAGTGCATCGGTTCGGTCGGCGGAAATGATGGCGCAGGGCAGGGAGCCCAGGCGCGATTTGATTTCGGAAAACAGATCGAGCCCGGACGGCCCCGGCCCGAGTTGATAGTCGAGCAATAACAAGTCGGGCTTGAGATCCAGGTCTTCGAGCAAGCTAAGGGCCGATTCAGCATCCTCGGCCTCGATCACATGCACGCCCCAAGACTCCAGCATGACGGTCAATGCCCGGCGCATTTGAGTTTCGTTTTCGACCAGCAAAACCACAAGGCCTGCCTGCGCCAATCCCACAGGGGCGGCAATGCGGCGGCTGACCTGTTTGTTGCGCACGGACCGGCCTGACAAGGGCACAGTCACCTTGAAACAACTGCCCGCGTCAAGGCTGGAGCGCAGATCCAAGGCGTGCCCAAGCCGTGTGCAGGCACGTTCAACAATCGCCAGCCCAAGCCCAAGCCCTTCGTTGTCGCTGGCATTGGGGTCCAACCGGCGGAATTCCTCAAAAATGGCCAGCTGATCCTCTTCGCTGATACCGGGGCCGGTATCCCAAACCTCGATCCGCGCGGAATCAGCGATGCGCCGCACGCCAACCAGAACCTTGCCTGTTTGAGTGTAGCGGATGGCATTGGAGACGAGGTTTTGCACGATACGGCGGAAATAGGCCGGGTCGGTATCTACGATAACCGAGCTTGGCACATATCGCAGTTCCAACCCGTGTTCGCGCGCCAACACGTCGCCTTCGTCACAAAGGGGACCAAGCACATCGTCCAAGGCAACCGGGCGCACGTCAAAGGAAATCCCTTCATCGGAATCCAGCTTGGAGATGTCCAGCAAGGCGTCGATGATCTGCTCGGCACTGCCCAGCGCCGCCTCGGCCTTGCTCAGAACAGCGCGATCGGCGTCGGGTTGGTCACGATCCGCAAGCGAGGCGATAAAGAGCTTGGCCGCCGACAAGGGTTGCAGCAAATCATGGCTGGCCGCAGCCACAAAGCGAGACTTGGAGGCATTGGCGCGTTCCGCGGCTGCCAAGGCGTCCTCAAGCTCCATGGTCCGTTCGACCACACGACGCTCCAGGATTTCGTTGATTTCCGCGAGTTTCTGCGCCGCTTCGCGTTCGGCGGTGACATCCGTCACCGAAATGACGAACCCCTGATCCGGCATGCCGCGACCAAAGACCTGCAAGGTCATGGTGGTGCCGTGTTTGATCTCAAAACTGATCGGACCTTGTGGGCGCCCAGAATAGGCCCAATCCCGAAATCCATCGCGTCCAATCCCGCGGGTAAAGACGATCTGGTCATCAAGCTGCTGCAACAGGCTGGAAAAGGAGGCACCCAATTGCAGCCGTCGGGCGGGCAGGGCCAGCAACGTGCCAATTTTCCGGTTCCATCCCACCAGACGGGCGTTTTCGTCAAACACACACACGCCTTGGTTCAAATGATCCAAGGTCGCGCGGATCATGCGGGTTTGTTTGTCCTTGAGGCGGTCGCGTTCTTGACGCTCCAACCGGATGAGATCGGTCACATCGGTCTGGAGCACAACCGTGCCGCCATTGGTGGTGCGATGTTCCGAAACCTGCAACCAACGGTCATGCACAAGGCGCACGTTGAACATGACATGGCGGTCACGGTGGCTTTTGAGCCTCTGTTCCGCCCATTTGTCCGAGGTCATGCCCTCGGGCAAGGCTAGGTATTTCGAATGGCTGATCTCTTGGACATAAGTGCCAAAAGGAAGGCCTGGATGAAGAGCTTCTGTTATATCTTTGAAATCTCGACAAAAACGTGAATTGCACATCACGAGATTGTCGAGCGGATCAAAAAGAGCAAAACCTTCGGAAACGGTTTCGATGGCATCGGCCAGGTTGCGGCGCGCGGCCTCGGTTTCTTCGTTCGCTTGCGCCAGTTGCGAATTGGACTGGTGCAACAGATCAAGCGTGCGTTCCAATTCATTAGTCCGCTCACGCACCCGCTTTTCCAACAGGGCGGCACGTTCGAATTGCACATAGGCAGCGCTTGATTGTTCGGTCCCGTATTCGACACGCTGCATCAACGCGTCGGCGATTTTCAGCAGCTTTTCATTTTGACGTTCAAGACTGTCGGTCGGATCAACAAGGGACATGCCTACCCATCCTCACGGGCAACGGGCGGAAAGATGGCGACTCCGGTCAGGGTCTGATTGACATGCAGCCCCCCGATCTGTTCGCCATAGGTGGAAAAGCCGACAACGTTATGGCGTTTCAATATATTTGAAATCTCATGATTTTTCTGAGTTTGTTCGGCCTCAATCCGCCGCAAGAGACAGTCACAGCCCAGAATATGATCCGGCGCGACTTCTTCTCTGAATTTGGACAGGCCCGCCTCAAGATGGGTTGCCATATCTTGATGCTGAGCCAGTGTCAGCACCATGCCCTCGTTCACGGCGGAAAAGAAAACGAGTTCACCATTTTCGTTGACCCGCTGAATGGCGCGCACGTGATGGGTATCGCCCAAGCGCACAACAACCGGATGAGAAGCAAAGGTAAAGGCCGAAAGTTGATAGGGGTCTTTCCCAGTCAGGCGGGCATATTCCTTGGCTGCCGGTTCAGCATTGATCTCGGAAACCAGTCGATTGGCCGGATCGGCACCAGTCACCACCATGCGTGTTTCGGTCGGGATGAGATGATCTAGGCTGAAGACGCGAACAGGGCAATGGCTGCGCACCAGGGCGACAACGGCAGCGTCCTGCCGAATGGCCCCGTTATAGGCCAGCCATGTCTGACCAAACTCGGTTCCATCGCCCGAGGAGCCCCCAAAAAGCGGCATGGTCCCAAGTCCGGAGGCCAGAACACTGGTCAGCTTCTCTTCACACAGGGACAACCCATCAACCAGCAGAAAGGCAAACTCTGACTCCATCGTGTCGGCGCGCTGGTTCAATTCGATCCGTTGCTGAATGAGCGTGTCGACCACGCTTTGCTCATCCATTTTGCTTATGTCGTCAATGACATAGGTAGAGGTGGCAAAGTTTTCCTCCGGAAAACCTATGGCGATGATTTGCCCATCTTCATAACCATTCTCCCCAAGCTCACCAGCGGTCGTACAAGACAGCACATCGGCCCCCGCGAACAGGGTTTGGGCTGCGCTTGTCAGGGCAGCAAAATCCGCTTCTGGGCTGACAAATAGACAGACCATTGAAAATGGCCCGTCCCCCAATTGATTGCACAGGCTTTGCGCCGGATTCGGCGCATCAGCTTGCACCTGCGCAATGCGCAAGGCCGGCAATCGTGTCATCTCCTCCCGAGCGGAGCTGTTATTCGCTCCGTCCACTCTTTTACGTCCTCAGTTGTCGTCCAAGGATAGGGGGCCTAGCCGTCGCTTGGCAAGACCCGTGAAAACCGTGCCTCTTGCGCGACCAGCACGGCCTGGGTGCGCGATTGCACCCCCAGTTTGCGCATGATCGCGGTGACATGCGCTTTGACAGTTGTTTCAGCGATTGAAAGGTCAAAGGCGATTTGCTTGTTCAGCTTGCCTTCGCAAATCAGATGCAAGATCCGGGCCTGCTGGTTGGTCAGCGATGCCAGTCGTGTCAGTGCCTCGTCGGGAGAGCCTTCTTGCCCACCCTGGGGATCGATATAGTCATCGGGAACATAGCTCTGACCTGCCACCACGGCCTCATAAGCGCGACGAAAGACCGAGCGTTGCGAGTGTTTGGGGACAAAGCCATTGGCACCGGCCTTGAGCGCGTGACTGATCATCCGGTTATCGGCCATGGAGGAGGCGATGATGATCAAGGCATCCGGCGCTGCGGTCCGCAACCGCACAACCCCGTCCAGCCCATTCACATCGGGCAAGTTCAGATCAAGGATGATCAACCCAATGCTGCTGTCCTGGCCCACGATCTGCAGCGCTTTCTCAAGCGTGCCTGCGGTGCGAATTTCCGAAAAATCGGCAATGGATTGCAAGGTCAGGGTTAGCGCATCGCAAAACAACGGGTGATCATCGACAACCAGGGCTGTGGTGGGTTCGTCTCGCTGGTCGGGTGTTGTTTGCGGGGTCATGTCGCCTTGTCTTTATGTTGTCTTTTGAGGTTTCAAGATCAGACTATAACGGTCTGGCGCTCAGGTCTCTTACCGAAAAGTCGCATAAGGACCAGACCCTAAGACGGCAAAACGGCGGGGAAACCCCCGCCGCTTTTTCATTTGATCGACTTGTCTGGGCTTATTTGTCTTCCCACCACCACACGTCGGATTGCCAGGTGATCCAATCGCCATAGACTGGAATACGCTCGGGATAGCTAAGCTCCTTGGCATGTGCAAGACGGCCATTTGTGTAGGTGTAGAACGGGATGACATAGCGCCCTGATGTCAACACGCGGTCCAGGGCACGGGTCGCTGAGACAAAATCTTCGCGAGATTGCGCGGTTAGGATCTCATTGATCATCGCATCAACTGCGGGTGAATTCACCCCCATCCAATTGCGCGTTCCCGGCGTTTCGACACCGTTCGAGCCCCAATAATTATACTGTTCATTGCCGGGGGACAAAGAGACGCCGCGCCAGTAAAAGGTCATGTCGAAATCGTATTCGAGCGTACGTTCCTTATATTGCGCCGAGTCGATTGTGTTGATTGTGGCATCGATGCTCATGCGTTTTAACGCTTGAACAAAGGTGTCGGCGATCCGCTCATGCTCTGAATTGCCTTTGCGCATGAGAATTTCAAAGGTGAACGGATTACCGTCGCCATCTTTCATCACGCCGTCCTGCACGGTGTAGCCAGCTTCTTCCATAAGGGCCAAGGCTTTGCGCAGGTTCTTGCGGTTGCGTTCCGAGCCGTCAGAAACGGGCAGGGCGTAGCCCTCAAGCGCGCCGGGCAGCAGATCGTCTTTGAACGGCTCCAACAGCTCCTTGACCTTGCCAGTGGCCGGTCCGTCCTGCATCCCCAGAACCGAGTTTGAGAAATACGAGGTTATGCGCGGCTGTTTTGATCCGGTGAGGATTTCGTTGATGTATTCAAAGTTAAAGGCGTGGGTCATCGCATCACGCACACGCCAATCGGCGAAGAGGTCTTTGCGGGTGTTCATCGCCAACCCGATGATGCCCGACGGTCTGGCATGCGGGATTTCCGATTTAACGACTTCTCCTGCGCCAATGGCAGGGAAACCATATTGCGTTTCCCATTTCTCGACGTTGAATTCACGGTTGGTGTTCAAAAGCCCGCCTTTGAATGCTTCAAACAGAGCGGTTTCGTCACCAAAGAATTCCATGCGGATTTCATCAAAGTTCATGGTGCCGCGACGATAGGGCAGGTCGTTGCCCCAGTAGTCGGGGTTGCGTTTCAGGGTAACGAAACGGCCCGCCTCGTAATCGTCTACGACATAGGGTGATGAGGTGATCGGGACTTGATCCAGGCGCGAGGTTTCAAAATCCACACCTTCCCATTGAGCCTTTTTCAGGATCGGACGCATGCCGACGATCAGGGCCAGTTCGCGATCTTCGACGTTGAATGTGAACTTGACCTTGTTGGGGCCGGTCTGCTCCATGCTGCCGATTTTGCCCCACAACCCACGGTAGCGGCCATGCCCCTTGGTCCCAAGGGTCTCATAGCTCCACATCACATCCTCGACGGTGACCGGGCTGCCATCAGAAAAACGCGCCTCATCGCGCAGGGTGAATTCAACCCACTCGCGATTCGGACCGACCTCAATCGATTCGGCCAGCAGGCCATAAAGCGAGAAAGGTTCGTCCCAATTGCGCCCCATCAGGCTTTCGACTCCGAGGAAACGCAACTGCCAGGGCACGCGCCCTTTTTGGATATAAGGGTTCAGGCTGTCAAAGCTGCCAACCTCGCCTGCGGCGATCACCCCACCTTTGGGAGCATCGATATTCACATAGGGGAGCGACACAAAATCCGGTGGAAGTTCGGGGTCACCATACATAGCTATGCCATGTTGGGGCTCGGCAACCGCTAACCCACTGGAGAGAATCAGAGAAATGACGCCTGCGGTCAGTCTCGAATTTCGGAAAAAGTTTACGCTCATTTTGGCAACAATCCCTGTTAACCCTTGTTTTATTGATCCGCAGCCTACCGGTGCTTTTACGCCTTTTCAAACTTTTAGCTTGGACTCGGGCGAGGAAACGCTTATAACAAAATCACTGCTCGATAGGTTTCTTGCCTGTATGAAACCTGCCTCAATGACTGAACCCCGGCCTTGCGCCGGGGTTTTTTTCTGCGTGATTGGGCGGCGGGCTTCAAGGCGTGTTGCGCTTATTATGTACGCTTTCCCTTGCAAATATTGGCGATGCAGCATGTTATGCCGCACAAGCAAAGTCATTCACGTAAAAGGGAAGAGCACATGTCGCTTCAGGGAAAAACAGCCGTCATCACCGGATCCAATTCGGGAATCGGTTTGGGAATCGCTTGGGAAATGGCCAAGGCGGGGGCCGATGTGGTGATCAACTCCTTCACCGACCGTGAAGAAGACCACGCTATCGCCGCCGAGATTGCCAAGGAAACCGGCGTGACCGCGCGCTATATTCAGGCGGACATGTCCAAAGGCGATCAATGCCGTAACCTGATCGAAAAGGCGGGCAGCTGCGATATCCTGATCAACAATGCCGGGATTCAGCATGTGACCGCGATCGACGAATTCCCGGTTGAAAAATGGGATGCCATCATCGCGATCAACATGAACTCTGCCTTTCACACCACCGCCGCCGCTTTGCCCAAGATGCGCGCCGCCGGGTGGGGCAGGGTGATCAACATCGCCTCGGCCCATGGGTTGACTGCCTCGCCCTACAAGTCCGCCTATGTCGCGGCAAAACACGGAGTCGTCGGCATGACCAAAGTTGTGGCGTTGGAAACCGCTCAAGAACCAATCACCGCCAATGCCATCTGCCCAGGATATGTTCTGACCCCATTGGTCGAGGCGCAGATCCCCGACACGATGAAAGAATACAACATGTCGCGCGAAGAGGTGGTCAAGAATGTCATGCTGACGCGCCAACCATCCAAGGAGTTTGCGACCGTGGAACAAATGGGTGGCACCGCAGTGTTCCTTTGCTCTGACGCGGCGGCGCAAATCACCGGCACAACCATCAGCGTCGATGGCGGCTGGACCGCGCTGTGAGCGACAAAGAGGCAGGGCGCGACAAGCTCGAAATTGACAACATGTACCTGTGCGGCTCGCGCTTTACCCGCGTGAGCCTCAAGGATGCTGTGTTCAAAGATGCGCATTTGATCGAGGCCACGCTTGATGATGTGAACGCGCAAGGGTTGAAGGTTGAAAACGTCAACCTGTCAGCCGCATGTTTTCACAACGTCAACATGTCGGATGTCTCGATCAAGAATGCGAACCTGCAAGGGGTCGCAATCTCGGATGCCAACATCACCGACATGACGATTGACGGGATCAAACTGTCTGATCTGATTGCGCTTTGGGATAAAATCCACGGGTAAAAAGGGCCCGTCATCGGGGGCCTTTTTCAGCAAGGCTTCATTTAAAGACCGGGGCGCGTTTTTGCATCTGAGCAAAAATCGCCTCAAGCTGGTTGGGTTGTCCGATTACCTCGGCTTGCAATTCCGCCTCGCGCCGCAGAGTGGTTTCTGCATCGCCAAGCCAGCAATCGTTCAACAATTGCTTATCGCGTCGGATCGCATCCGGGTTTTTGCCCGCAATCACGTCAGCCAAGGCGCGGGCTTCGGCCAATGGGTCGTCGACAACGCGAGTCACTAGTCCTAGCTGCGCACATTCCTCGGCCTCGACGATACGACCGGTAAAGACCAACTCTTTGGCCACATCCATGCGCACCAAACGCGGTAGGGTCTGGGTGATGCTCATATCCGGGATCAAACCCCATTTGATTTCCATCACCGACATCCGCGTATTCGGTGCGGCAAATCGGATATCCGCGCCCAAAGCGATCTGTGTGCCTGCGCCATAGGTCACGCCCTGAAGCGCGGCGATCACCGGAACCTCGATCTCTTGCCAGACATAGCCCGGCTTTTGGAACATATTGGCAACTTCGCCGTCAGGGAAAGTCTTTATCTGTTCAACCAGTTTGGCCGGGTTCATCGCACCGGTGAAAAAGCCGGTATCGATGCCGGAACAAAAATTGTCGCCAGTTCCGGCCAGAACAACCGCGCGAATGCTTGGGTCAGCCTTGATCTCCTCGCCAATGCGGGCCAGCCCTTCGAAGACCGACAAATCCACGGCATTGTGTTTCTCGGGGCGGTTCAACCACACTTCGGCCACGTGATCATTGCGTTTGAGCAGAACGGTTTCAGTCATGGTGGCCTCTTTTGTGGAATGTCGTGCCACAGGTATTCCCCGAGAAAACCGGTCTGAAAAGAACAAGTTGCCGTTTGCCGGGCACTCCGTCACGTCAAATGGAATGAAATACCCCTGTCATGTTTTTCAGCGCCTGTTTCTGGCAATTCTGCGCGGCAGCGATTACCTTGAACAAGCCGATAGAGAGGACACGTGATGGTAAAGATCAACCTGGCCCTACAGGGCGGCGGTGCGCATGGGGCTTTTACCTGGGGTGTCCTGGATCGGCTTCTCGAAGATGATGAGATCGAAATTGCCGCCATTTCCGGCACCTCTGCCGGGGCGCTGAACGGCGCTGCGCTGAAATCGGGCCTGATCCATGGCGGGCGCGAAGGCGCGCGTGAAAACCTCGACTGGCTTTGGTCGCAGCTTGGGGCAGGGGAAACCACCACCCCGCAATGGATGCATCCCTGGCTGCCCAATCCCGGCATCGTGTCCAAGGCCGTCGAATATTCGCTGCCCTATATATGGGGCGAGACGATGGGGCGCATGATGTCGCCCTATGCCTGGGGGCCAGCCTATCGCAATCCGCTGGAAAAGATCGTTGATCGTTTTGACTTTGACACGATCTGCGCCGAGGACGGGCCACGGTTTTATGTCGGGGCCACGCAGGTGCGCGAAGGTAAGATCCGGGTCTTTACCGGCAAACGGATCACGACCAAAGCTATTCTGGCCTCGGCCTGCCTGCCAACCCTGTTTCAAGCAGTTGAATTGGAAGACCCGGAAACCGGTGTCATCGAAGCCTTTTGGGATGGCGGATACACAGGCAACCCGCCGCTTTTCCCGTTTTTCGACAGTGCTTTGCCAGATGATATCATCGTCGTGAACATCAACCCGATGTTTCGCAGTCAGGTTCCGGTGACGCCACCAGAAATTCAGAATAGAATCAATGAGATCAGCTTTAACTCTTCGCTGTTACGTGAGTTGCGCGCTATTGAATTCGTTCAACGCCTGCTGAAACAGGGATCATTGCAGGCGGGCAGCATGAAGGATGTTCGCGTGCATATGATCGCTGATGACGACCTGATGAATGACCTCTCGGTGGCGACGAAAACCCTGCCCGTGCCATCCGTTTTGGCGCAGTTGAAAAAGGCCGGGCGACGTGCCGCTGGCAGCTTTATCGACGCGCATAAAAAGGATCTGGGCAAGGCGCAGACCGCCGATTTGCGCGCCATGTTTGGTTAAGAAGTCAGGGCAGGGGCCGTGCCTGACCTGGATCAGGACGCCTTGCGTAGCTGTTCTTCGACCGCTTCCTTGGCCTTTTCGCCATTGGGGTAAACCAAGCCCGCCGAGATCACTAATTTGGCGGCGTCTTCGATATTCATGTCGAGCTCGATCACATCCTCACGCGGGAAGAACAGCAAAAACCCAGAGGTCGGGTTGGGCGTCGTGGGGACGAAAACCGATATCAAATCGCCCATATTCTCTGCTTTTTCAGCGACTTCACCCCTGGCGACGGTTGAAATGAACCCGATGGCCCAGATCCCCTTGCGCGGATATTGGATCAAGCAGGCCTTTTCAAAACTGCGCTCGGATTGGGCGAATACCGTCTCGGCAAGCTGTTTGATCCCCGAATAGATCGAGCGCACCACAGGGGTGCGATCCACCAGAGTTTCCCCAAAATTGATCATCGAGCGACCAATCAGCCCCTTGGCGATCCAGCCAACCAGAATGGTAAAGATCAAAAAGACGACAACGCCCAGGCCGCGAACATTCACCTCAATCCGGTTTTCGCCCTCAAGCTCAAACCAACGATTCAGAATTTCGGCCGGGTGATAGGCATCCGGGACAAACGGCCAGACAAAACTGTCCACCCAGCCGATGACTGTCCAGATCAACCAGACAGTCAGGCCAACCGGAGCAATGACGATGATCCCCGTCAAAAAGGAATTGCGCAATCTGGCGATAAAGCCGGGGCGCTTGGTTTCCGGGTCAAATGGTGTTGTCATGGTCCGGTGTACTTTGAGTAGTGGTCACAGGGAAATTAAGGTCTGATTCACCTCGCGACAATGGTCGGAGGTCATTTCTGTGTCGTCATGCTTCTATTTTGCACAATTCTTGCGCGATTTCAGAGGCTAGCCGCGCGTTGTTCAGAACCAGCGCGATATTTGCCTCCAGCGAACGGCCCTCGGTCAGTTCATAGATCCGCTGCAACAGATAGGGCGTTACGTCCTTGCCCTTGATCCCATGAGTTTCGGCGTCTTTGGTTGCCTCACCAATAATCGGGGCAAGGGTTTCGCGTGCGATTTCAGCATCTTGAGGAATCGGATTGGTCACCAATTGACCACCCGGCAGACCAAGCTTGGCCCGCATCACCTGAGCTGCGGCGATCTCAGCCGCGGAATCCATACGCAGAGGTGCGCGCAAACCTGCCTCGCGCGACCAGAAGGCGGGGAGCTGATCCTGACCAAAGGCAATGACCGGAACGCCAAGGGTTTCAAGTACTTCCAAGGTTTTCGGAAGGTCAAGGATTGCCTTGGCACCCGCCGCAACGACGGTCACGGCAGTTTGACCAAGCTCTTGAAGATCGGCGGAGATGTCGAAACTGTTTTCGGCCCCTTTATGCACGCCCCCAATGCCTCCGGTCGCAAAGACCGAAATTCCGGCAAGTTTGGCGGCAATCATGGTCGCCGCGACAGTGGTTGCACCCGTGCGGCCTTGCGCCATGCAAACGGCCATATCGGCGCGGCTCAGCTTGGCGACACCTTTGGTCTGCGCCAGCTTTTCCAGCTGCTCATCGGTCAACCCGACATGCAAAACGCCGTCAATAACCGCAATCGTTGCCGGTTCTGCTCCGTTTTCACGAACCGTGGCCTCGACCTGGCGCGCCACCTCAAGGTTTTGCGGCCAAGGCATGCCATGGGTGATAATCGTGCTTTCCAGCGCAACAACGGGACGACCGTCTTGCAGAGCCTGGGCAACGGCGGGCGAGGGGGTAACGATGGTCATATTGCGACTTCTCCGGAAACGTAGGATGCAGCGGCGTGCAAGGCGCGGCTCAGGGCGTCGGCACGATTTGCGCCGTCACATTCTGCGGCGATATGGGCCGCCATAAAGGTATCGCCGGCACCGGTCACACGGGTGACCAACACTTCGGGCGGTGACTGACTGATCAAACCATCCTGGGTTGCGTCACAACAGCTATCGCCGCCATTGGTCACCAAAACCCGAGACGCTCCTCTTTCCAATAGTTTAGCCGCAGCTTCGGAAGCGGTTTCAAAAGAGGCCTGACAGAGAATTCCAGCTTCTTCCAGATTCACGTAAAGCGTCCCGCGCCCTTCGCGAACAAAGGGCAAGAGGCGCTCAGCCTTGCCCGGACTGGCAGGCGCAACGCGCAGATCAGCGGCAGAAAAAGAGTCGCTGACCGCGATTTTCTCGAGCAAAGCAGCGGTGAGATTGCCATCAAGTGCGATCAGACCGTCAAAGGGTTTTTCCGGATTCCCCAACGGGCCAAAGTTCAGTGGATTCAGTATCTTGTCGCCCGCAGCTTCCAAGGAGTGGGCGTCTGCGATTGCTGCGATCAACCCGTTAGCACCTTCAATCGCCATGTAACGATCTGTGGGCAAGTCAGCCGAGCGATAGAGGTGATCCGTGCCAAGCCCACGCCGCGCACATTCGCTGACCAATTCGTTGCCTTCGGCGTCCTGGCCAATGGCAGATAACAGATCCGCCTTTAAACCAAAACGCGACAGGGCCATGGCGATGTTCATCGCAACGCCGCCGGGCAACCTGATGATCCGTCCGGGCACATCAGATCCGGCGCGCATAACGCTGGCGGATCGGCCAATGATGTCCCACAGGACCGAACCAATACATAGGATATGTGGAGTCTTTGTCATGATGCGGTTTTGCAGCGGATTGGCAAAAGGGGCAAGAGCCGAAGCGTTAGCTCTGGCAATGCAATTAACCCATAATCCGTATTATGTAAAATATATTACTGCACAGAAACGCTGCCCGCGACACATTGAACCCATCACCCACGGTGCTATCAAATTCGCCGTTTTGCACTGGTAGTTCGTCAGAGAATTCCTAAATACCACGCAACGATTTTAAACCAATCGTTGCGCTGGTAACGCCGTTTTCAGGTGTCAGTGTAACGACCCAATTCCCCGGTACCCTGTGTGACCCAAAGCGACCAAAAAGCCCTCAGAGCTGCAAAGCTCTTGGAGACTCAAGGAAATCCTGCGCAGGCTGCAAAGATCTATGCGCAACTGTTGGCCAAGAACCCCAATAACAAGGACGCCCAAAAAGGACTGCAACGGTTGAACCCGTCCAAGCGCAATCCGGCCCTATCGATTCAGACGCTTTATCAACAAGGAAAATTTCAGCAGGTCGTCCGCGCCATTTCCGCTCTGCCAGCAGCACAACAAAACGCACCTGGTATTGTTGCGCTTTTGGGGGCGTCTCAGATGCAGTTGAGCAATTTTAAAGGTGCGGAGGACGCTTTTCGTAAGTCTCTGATGCTCGCACCGGACAAGCCTGCAAGCCATAACAATCTTGGATTGGCCTTGCGCGCTCAGGGGCGGATGGCAGATGCCGAGCGCGCGTTTCGTGCGGCTTTGAAGCTGGCTCCAACCTATGCTGAGGGCTGGAATTCGCTTGGTGCGGTCCTGCAAGAAACCGAGCAGATATCAGAGGCGTTGGCCGCTTTTACCCGTGCCACCGAATTGAACGCAGATAACCCGGAATTTCTGACCAATCTTGGGAATATGTTTCAGAAGACCGGTGATTTAACCGAGGCTGTCAAGTTGTACCACCGCGCCCTCAAAGCCCATCCGCGTTTTGCTGGGGCTCATTTCAATCTTGGCCTTGCCCTGAAAGCCACCGGACAACTGGAAGCTTCCGCAGAGCATTACGAGAAGGCCATTTCAGCCAGCCCGCAATTTGCCGCGGCCTACATCAATCTGGGCAATGTATTGCAATCGCTCGGTCGCTTGGCTCAGGCGGAAACGGTCTTGAAAAAGGCTGTGGACCTCGCCCCCAAAGACGCAAATGCGCAAAACTCCTATGGCACTTTGCTTCAACGTCTTGGCCGATTAGATGAGGCTGTTGCAGCCTATGATGCGGCGTTGCGTGCGGATGACAATCACGCCATGGCCAGCGCACAACGATTGCATCAAATGGCTCACATATGCGATTTCCGGGCCTATGCAGATTTCGCTGATGTGACCGATACCTTGGGTATTAAAGGTGATGCTGTTCCGCCGTTGACTTTGTTGGCGATGGTGGATCATGCGGAACATCAACTTGCCAGGGCAAGCAATTATGCGAAAACGTCTTTTTCAGATATTGCCCCCCTGCCCCAACCACCCCAAAGCTCCGAACGCCCCGCGAAGTTGCGCATTGGCTATTTCTCGGCTGATTACCGCAATCACCCGGTCGGGCGCTTGATCGCCGGCACTCTGAAAGCGCATGATCGCAACCGGTTCGAGCTGATCGGCTATTCCTTTGGTCCCAACCAGCAAGACGCGTTGCGCGATGAACTCAGCCAGGAGTTTTCGACTTTTCGCGATATTCGCGCCCTCAGTGACAATGAGGCGGCGCAACTTGTTAAGGACGACAAACTTGATATCGCCATCGATCTGACAAGCTATACGCAGCATTCGCGCACTGCGCTTTTCGCCAAACGTCTTGCGCCGGTGCAAATGAACTATCTTGGCTATCCGGGAACCTCTGGTGCCCCCTTCATGGATTACATCGTGGTTGATCCCACTTTGGTTCCATCGACCCATCGCAACCATGTCAGCGAAGCGCTATTGAGCTTGCCTCATTGTTACCAGCCCAATGACAACCGTCGCGAAGTGCCTAAGGACGCCAAAACGCGCGCAGAGCATGAGCTGCCTGAGGATGCGCTTGTGCTGTGTTGTTTCAACAGCACGTATAAAATTACGCCGCGCGAGTTTGCCATCTGGATGCGTGTTCTCGAACAGGTGCCCAATGCGGTGCTTTGGTTGTTGGAATCCAATGACTGGGCGCAGGCCAATTTGAAAGAACAAGCGGCGAAGGTCGGGATTGCGCCGGACCGGTTGGTCTTCGCGCCACGCGCGAACAATATCGACCATTTGGCGCGTCACCAGCACGCGGATCTGTTCATCGATACCTTTGCCTATAACGCCCACACCACGGGCAGCGATGCTTTGTGGATGGCCGTGCCAATTGTGACTCTCTTGGGTGACCAGTTCGCTGCGCGCGTTTGTGGCAGTTTGCTCAAGGCTGTTGGTTTGCCCGAATTGATCACCGAAACCGAGGCGGATTACGAAGCTTTGATCCTGGCCTTGGCGAAAGACCCGGACCGGCGCGCGCAATTGAAGACCCGCTTGGAAGAAACACGCGCGACGGCCCCCTTGTTCGACACCGAAGGCTATACACGCGATCTCGAAACCGGATTTGATATGGCGCATGAGCTTTGGCGCGCGGGGCAAGCTCCCCAAGATATTCAGGTTCCGGCAAGCGGCCAGCGGTCCACATAGGTTGCAGGTGCAGAAAGCACAGTAAAACCGTTAAAGATCAGGAAAAATCAGGAAACACTGGACAGGGCCACGCCCTGCCCTTTACCAGATGATCAGAAATTCGGAGAAACTCATGCGCTCCTTCCTGATCCTGAACGGTCCCAATCTGAACCTGCTTGGCACGCGACAGCCGGAAATCTACGGCCACACCACCTTGCCCGATGTCGAAGCCATGTGCGCGGCCCATGCGGACAAGATTGGCGTAATGGTCTGCTGTGTTCAATCGAACCACGAGGGTGCCCTTGTTGATGAAATCCACAAGGCGCGCGGCACGCATGATGGCATCGTTCTGAATGCGGGTGCCTACACGCATACCTCGATTGCTTTGCTGGACGCGATCAAAGGCTGCGACGCCAAGATTATTGAGCTGCATTTGTCCAATATTCACGCCCGTGAAAGCTTTCGACACAAATCTTATATCTCACCTGTCGCCATAGGTCTGATATGTGGGTTTGGAGCGCATGGTTATATTCTGGCCATGGATGCGCTTAACAACCATTTGGAGACCGGATCGTGAAAGCCAATTTGCGCACATACCTGACCGAACTGACCAATGTCGACAATGTCGAAGCTCTTTGGTCTTTGCATTGTGACAAGATGGCAGAGTTCGGCTTTGACCGGCTCATTTACGGGTTTACCCAATTCATGACGCCGACCTCCTTTGGCGATCCAAATGACTTTGTGGTTCTCAGCAACCACACTGCGGAATACCGCAAGGGCTTTGTCGAAGATGGCTTGTACCGCGATGCGCCCATGGTGCGTTGGGCGCTTGAAAACGAAGGTCATGCCAGCTGGCGTGTGATGGCCGAGCGGATCTCGCATGGTCAGATTGACGAGAAGGTGCAAAAGGTCATTGCCTTCAACCTCACCCACAAGGTGAATGCCGGCTACACCGTCAGCTTCAAATCGGTTTCCAGCCGCGCCAAAGGGGCTATTTCGCTTTGTGCGGCGGCCGATATCAACCAGGATCAGATTGACGAAATGTGGGCCGATCATGGTGGCGATATTGTTCTGATGAACAACCTTGTTCATCTGAAAATCATGACCTTGCCCATTCCGCTGCAAAACCAGAACCTGACCCCGCGCCAACGCGAGGCGCTGGAATGGGTGGGAGATGGCAAGACCATGCAGGATATTGCCCAGATCATGGGGCTAACCCAGGCGACGATTGAAAAACATCTGCGCCTTGCCCGCGAAACACTGAATGTGGAAACCACAGCCCAAGCGGTCGCCAAGGCGGCGTTCCACAATCAGATGTATGTGATTCACGCCTAAATTCAGCGCCTTACCCGCGTTTTGGTCCTAAAGTGACGTAAGGTCTGGAAATCCAGACTTACGGATTTCGGCCATTCTTGCGAGTTTGGCTTTGTTCCGTGAGTGGTGGCCGATTTAGGCCATGGAACACCAAGGGAATGGTACCCCGTCGATTATCGGGCTCTGCTTTTCTTCGGCTTTTGCCGAGTGGGTTGGGGATGTGTTTTCAAGCATCTTCCAGCTTGCAAACCGTCGGGGCCTCAACCTTCATCCCCAATGTCTCTGGTTGGGGTCCCGGCGCGCCCGCCCTGCCCTTTTGCCTGTGATCAGACGAGCCGCAGCATGAATGTATCTTCGTCAATCATCAACCAAACCGATTTCGCCGTTTCCTGACCGGACAAGCGTAGCAAGGCGCGCGGATATGCTTTTGGGTCCAGACCGTCCAAATCGGTGATCTCATCCAGTGGCTTAAACCGGTTAAAGGTGTAAAAGCCTTCCTCGGCACGTCGAACTATATCCTCGCATAGCTGAACATCCCGATCGTCGCGGTGATAGCTTCCTGGGCCATCCTCCGCTTTTCGGCGAATGCCGTGTTCATGAGGTTGCCCCGGCCCGCCCAGATGTCTTGGGCCATCACATCGCATAAAGAAAGTCGCCGCGGTGGCCAAATCACAATCTGGCTGCGCAACAATCCATTCCACCCACTGGCGGGGGCCAAAATGCTCTTTGTCACAAAAATGCGCCGCGTATTCGTGCCAGAATGCCGGATCGCGGTTCTGCTCCAACCAGGTGATGTCGATTTGATCACGCGAAACGGTATATCCGTATGGATCTGGGAGAGTGCGACGCAAGTGACCAAATTTCGCCTCCGCACCTGCGCTTGCCGCCAAGATAAAGGCGATGCAATGAAAGGGTTACGCTGCCTCTGCCTGCCAAAGCTGTTTTGCAAGATCGACTGAGCGAATTTGGTCCTTCTGAAAGAAACCGGGTTTCAAGGCCTGGTCAATGACTTCGGTGACATCCGAACGCCAACAGGTGCGAAACCGCAAGAACTCTTCCAAGAGAAAAAAGGCATTGCCGCTGATCGCCTCGTCCAAGGTGCCACCCCCATAGAACCGCCAGCAAATCGTCAAAGCCCGCTGTTCATAAAGCGACAGCGAGTCCCATGTCGGAGGTGCCGAGAAATCAGCCAGTGTGTCACCGCGCTCCATAGCGCGATGCAACACGAGCCCAAGAGGAAGCCACAGCTTGCCCCGGGTTTTACGTGAGTTCAGAACGCGACCTTTGAGGAGTTCAGCCCGCCCAATGTTATAGGCTTTGCGTCCATCGTCGAGCGCACCCAACCCTTCGACCGGGCGGCGCGCGCCCCAAAAACGCAAAATGGCGCGGGAGAGTATCCCGCGCCATCCACTTGATCCAGAAGAGGACAAGGGCTTAGCCTTGAACCGCTTTCGCAACCTCTGCTGCGAAATCTTCTTCTTTCTTTTCGATGCCTTCGCCAACCTGCATACGGACAAAGCCAACGATCTCGGCACCCGCGTCTTTGGCTGCCTGCTCAACGGTTTTGTCAGTGTCCATGACGAACTGCTGGCCCAGCAGAGTCACTTCGGCTAGGAATTTCTTCATGCGGCCAACGATCATTTTCTCGATCACGGCGTCTGGCTTGCCGGATTCCTTGGCGATGTCGATTTGAACCTGACGCTCTTTTTCAACAACGGCCGGGTCCAGGTCTGCTTCGCCCAGCGACTGCGGGTTGGCTGCTGCGATGTGCATGGCAATTTGCTTGCCGAATGCTTCGTCGCCGCCTTTCAGCGCAACCAGAACACCGATCTGGCCCATGCCAGCGGTGGCTGCGTTGTGCACATAGGCTGCAACAACGTCACCTTCAACGGACGCCATGCGGCGCACGGACATGTTTTCGCCGATGGTGGCGATCTTGTCGGTGATGGTGTCTGCAACGGATTTGCCACCGAGGAGGTCAGCAGCTGTCAGAGCTTCTACGTCAGCAACGCCCAGAGCGGCCTTGGCGATACCGCCAACCATTTCCTGGAACTCAGCGTTTTTGGCAACGAAGTCGGTTTCCGAGTTCACCTCAACAGCGACACCTTTGCCGCCATCAACGGAAACGGCCACCAGACCTTCGGCTGCGGTACGGCCAGATTTCTTCGCCGCTTTGGCGAGGCCCTTGGTGCGCAGCCAGTCGACAGCAGCTTCCATGTCGCCATCAGTTTCAACCAACGCTTTTTTGGCATCCATCATGCCAGCGGCAGTCATTTCACGCAGTTCTTTTACGAGTGCAGCAGTGATCGCCATGATTTGGCTCTCCTCATCTGTCTTAAATGCTGTTCGGGTGGCCTGAAGTCATTCAGTCCGGCCACCCGCCTATGTCACATTCGGATGTCGCTTTTGCGACAGCTCCGATCAAGCCTCTGCAGGGGCTTCTTCTGCCAGAACTTCTTCTGCTGGTGCCTCTTCCAGAGCACCCAGATCGATGCCGGCGGCTTCCATCTGACCGGTCATACCGTCCAGAGCAGCGCGCGACGCCAGATCGCAGTACAAAGAGATCGCACGAGATGCGTCGTCATTGCCTGGGATGATGTAGTCAACGCCATCTGGAGAGCAGTTGGTGTCGACAACAGCCACAACCGGGATGCCCAGCTTGTTGGCTTCGGCAACGGCCAGAGCTTCTTTTTTCACGTCGATGACGAAGAGCATGTCAGGCACGCCACCCATCTCGCGGATACCGCCCAGAGAGGCCTGCAGCTTCGCCTGGTCGCGTTCCATGTTCAGGCGCTCTTTCTTGGTCAGACCTTCGGCACCGGTTTCCATCTGCTCATCGATCGCACGCAGGCGGTTGATGGACTGGGAAACGGTCTGCCAGTTGGTCAGTGTGCCGCCGAGCCAGCGGTGGTTCATGTAGTACTGGGCGCATTTTTCAGCGGCTTCAGCAACCGGGCCAGCGGCCTGACGCTTGGTGCCAACGAACAATACGCGGCCACCTTTGGCAACACAGTCACGGATCGCGTTCAGAGCCTGATCCAGCATAGGAACGGTCTGGGTCAGGTCCATGATGTGGATGCCGTTGCGCGAGCCGTAGATGAACTCGCCCATACGAGGGTTCCAGCGCTGGGTTTGGTGGCCAAAGTGAACGCCAGCTTCGAGCAGCTGACGCATGGTGAACTCAGGAAGAGCCATGCTTCTTATCCTTTCCGGTTTCATATCCTCGAGCGGGGGATCAGCCAAATGGCCAACCGGTGGACGTATGGGGATGTCTCCCCCAAATGCCCGCCCCCGCCTGTGGGGTTCGTGCGCGTGCCATACAATGAGGAAAAAAGGAACACAAGCGTTATTTCTTCAAATATGCAGTTTCGCCTGACCGGCACCATTGGGGCGCTGCCCCGCCCCGAGCAAGCTCGGGACTCCCCGGGATATTTTTAGCCCAAAGAAACCTGGGGCGCGGTGCTAAGGCTTCTTTGGGCCAAAAGTATCCTAGGGTCAGGACCCATTAATTTAACGCCACTGGTTTGGTTGGTCTTGGTCCTGACAAGGCACGTCTCCGCAGGAATACTGGTTGTATTTCAAGGTGATGTAACGCAGCTCAGGGGCAAGACCAACCAAATCTTGGAGACGCAGGTAGCGCTGCAAAGCAGCGGCTTTGACCGCTTGAAATTGACCCCGCCAGTTCCTGCGCGTCCAAAACCACTGCTTTTTTGCTCTTCCTGCGCCAGTGACGTCAAATGAATGGGTCCTGACCCTAGGGTGAATGGAGCCCTTGGGCTCTAGAGGGGCAATGCCCCTTAAAATCCGTTCACGGATTTTTCTTCTTCAGCCCAAAGCATAGCCGGCCCCTCGCACAGTGCGCAGAGGGTCACCGCCGCCATGCTGGCACAAAGCTTTGCGCAGGCGGCCGATATGAACGTCAACGGTGCGTGTATCCACATATATGTCGCGGCCCCAAACCCGGTCGAGCAGCTGGTCGCGTGACCACACTCGGCCCGGCTTTTCCATAAAGGTCGAGAGCAGGCGAAACTCGGTGGGGCCCAGTTTCAGGGTCTGACCGCTGCGGGTTACGCGGTGCGTTTCGGGATCCAGCGAGATATCCTCGTAATCCAGTTGCACACCCACCGCTGCCGGACGGGTCCGGCGCAGTTGGGCGCGCACCCGTGCCATCAATTCGACCACCGAATAGGGTTTGACCACATAGTCATCCGCGCCGGTTTCCAGACCCCGGACGCGGTCCACCTCTTCGGAACGCGCCGACAGCATGATGATCGGCACATTGCGCGTGTCGGGCCGGGTTTTGATCTGGCGGCAGACCTCGATGCCCGACACATTGGGCATCATCCAGTCCAGCACGATGATATCCGGGCTTTCTTCGGAGACCATGACCAGAGCTTCTTCGCCATTTTCGGCTCGAACGACGCGAAACCCTTCGGCCTCCAGGTTATAGCTGAGGATTTCGCGCTGTGCCGCTTCATCCTCAACCACAAGCACTGTCGGTTGATCAGAAGACATGGGTTAGCTCCCGTTGCTCGCGCTGTGCTGACCAAGCTCAGCAGCAGTTTCGTCGCCCTTTTGGCGGGCATCTTCTGGCTTCTGGCCTGTCGCCAGGAACACGACCTGTTCCGCGATCGACGTCACATGATCACCCATGCGCTCGATATTCTTGGCGATGAAGTGTAGATGCATACATGCGGTAATATTGCTTGGATCTTCCAGCATGAAGGTCAGGAATTCGCGGAACAGAGCATTGTGCATCTTGTCCACGTCTTCGTCGCGCGCGATGACATCCAGGGCAAGCGCATCGTCGCGCTGGATATAGGCATCCAGGGCGTCCTTGAGCATCAGCTCAACTTCACGCGCCATGCGACGCAGCGAGGTGGGCGTGTCGCCAACCTGTGGCATCTGGACCAGAACATCCGTGCGCTTGGCGATGTTTTTCGCCAGATCACCGATGCGTTCCAGGTTGGACGACATCCGCATCACCGACAGGACAACGCGCAGGTCAGAGGCTGTAGGCGCGCGCAAGGCGATCACACGGGCGGCCTCGTCGTTCAGCGTTTCTTCCAAGGCGTCGATCAGTTTGTCGCCATTGCGAACACGCTCCGCCTTTTCGATGTCGCGGGTTTCCAACGACGTGGCGGCCTCCATGATGGCGGCTTCGACCAGACCACCCATTTTCATGATCTGGGCCTGAATGCCTTCCAGGTCGCGATCAAAGGCGCTGACAATGTGATTGTTAAGCTCGGTCATCAACCAATCCGTCCTGTGATATAGCTTTCAGTGCGTGGGTCTTCGGGGTTTGTGAAAATCTTGCCGGTCTCGCCGAATTCAACGAGATTGCCCAGGTGGAAGAAGGCGGTCTTTTGGCTGACGCGCGCGGCCTGCTGCATCGAGTGTGTCACGATCACAACCGAATAGTCCTGACGCAGTTCGTCGATCAGCTCTTCGACCTGTGCGGTCGCAATCGGGTCAAGCGCCGAGCAAGGTTCGTCCATCAGCAGCACTTCGGGCTCGGTGGCAACGGCGCGGGCAATGCACAGGCGCTGTTGCTGACCACCAGACAATCCTGTGCCGGGGGCGTGCAAGCGATCCTTGACCTCATCCCAGATGGCACCGCGGCGCAGGGATTTTTCGACGATCACGTCCAGGTCAGCCTTGGAATTGGCCAGCCCGTGGATACGCGGACCATAGGCGATATTGTCATAGATCGATTTGGGGAACGGGTTGGGCTTTTGAAACACCATCCCGACCTTGGCGCGCAATTGAACAGGATCGACACGCTTGTCATAGATGTCTTCTTCGTCGAGCAGGATCTGGCCTTCGACGCGGCAGATATCAATCGTGTCATTCATGCGGTTCAGACAGCGCAGAAAGGTGGACTTGCCGCAGCCCGACGGACCGATAAAGGCCGTAACACATTTGGCTTCAATCTCGATGCTGACGTCTTTGATGGCATGGGTGTCGCCATAATAGACCTGTACATCATTGGCGCTGATTTTAATGTCGTCCACGTTCGTCTCCGCGCGATGTGTGTGTACGTCGTACATGATTGTCGTCTCCCTTTTACCACCGGCGCTCAAAGCGGCGGCGCAGGATGATTGCGATGATGTTCATGGTCAGCAGGAACACCAGCAAGATGATGATGCCACCCCAGGCGCGTTCGTAATATGCCGGGTCGGCACGTTTGGCCCATTCATAGATCTGCGCCGGCATGGCCGAGTTTGGATCCATAAAGCCCGATGCGATGCCTTCGGGATAGTTGGTGGCAATATAACCCACCATACCGATCAGCAGAAGCGGCGCGGTTTCACCCAAGGCCTGAGCCAGACCAATGATGGTCCCGGTCAGGATGCCCGGCATGGCCAGGGGCAGCACGTGGTGGAACACCGCCTGCATCTTGGAGGCACCAATGCCCAAGGCCGCGTCACGGATGCTGGGTGGAACCGATTTCAACGAGGCGCGGGTCGAGATGATGATGGTTGGCAGGGTCATCAGTGTCAGAACCAGACCACCGACCAGCGGGGCTGATTGCGGCAGATGGGCGAATTGGATGAACACCGCCAGGCCAAGGATACCAAACACGATAGAGGGCACCGCCGCCAGATTAGAGATGTTCACTTCGATCAGGTCAGTGAATCGGTTCTGAGGGGCGAATTCCTCAAGATAGATCGAGGCAGCCACACCAATGGGCAACGCCAGGGCGAGCACCACAAGGGTCATAAAGAACGAGCCTAGGATCGACACGCCCATGCCCGCCTGCTCGGCCCGGCTTTCAGAGGCATCGGCACCGGTAATAAAGGACCAGTTGAACTCTTTCTTGATGATACCCAAGTCCGTGAAGCTGTCGACCAGATCCAGATGCACCGGCTTGATGTTCTTGTCACGGGCCACGCTTTCACGGGTCACACGACCTTTGAGGTAGCCATCGACGCGGGACGATGTGAGCACGCGGAATTCGACCTTGTCACCAATGCGATCCGGGTTGGCGATGACGAAATCTCGTACCTGCGCAGCAGCAGAGGCCGAGATCAGCGCCTTCATATCCTTGCGCTTGGCCAGAGGTGTTTCGATCCCATTGGCCTCGATCTGGTCAAACAACCCCTGCTGCACCAGTGGCGTATAGCCAAAGGTCGACACCTTTTTGATATCGGCAATGTCGCGCTGGCCTTTCTTGTCCAGTTTGGCCGGATCAAGATAGACCTCAACCGTCAGGAAGGTTTGCTGAAACGCCCCTACCCCGTTGGACAGGATCGCCCCCAGCAAGACCACCAGAAAGAACACGCCAGCGGCAACGGCAGAAATGCCATACATGCGAAAGCGGGCTTCGGCAGCGTTGCGGCGTTTGGTGCGGGCGTCCAGCGCAAGAAGAGAGCTCTTGCCACCGGATGCCGGGCTGTGAATGCTTGCATCGGTCATTAGTCGTACTGCTCCCGATATTTGCGCACGATGTAGAGGGCGAAGACATTCAACCCCAGCGTAATGATGAAGAGGGTCATGCCCAGGGCAAAGGCAACCAGCGCCTCGGGCGAGGCAAAGTCCGCATCACCGGTCAGCTGAGACACGATCTTGGCGGTCACAGTGGTCATGGCCTCGAACGGGTTCAGGCTCAGACGGGCCGCGGCCCCTGCCCCAAGAACCACGATCATGGTTTCCCCAATGGCGCGCGAGGCCGCCAGAAGGATTGCACCGACGATGCCGGGCAAGGCCGCGGGTAGAACAACCTGTTTGATGGTCTCGGATTTGGTGGCCCCCAACCCGTAAGAGCCATCACGCATGGCCTGCGGCACGGCGTTGATAATGTCATCTGACAGCGAGCTGACAAATGGGATCAGCATGATGCCCATAACCAGACCGGCGGTCATCACGGCGGTCCCGGCTTGCATCCAGCCCAGCCCGTCATCGCCAAAGACACCGATCAGCAGCGGACCAACTGTCAGGAGCGCGAAGAGACCGTAAACAATGGTCGGGATACCGGCCAGAACCTCAAGCATCGGCTTGGCAATGGCGCGTGTCTTGGGCCCGGCATATTCCGACAAAAAGATCGCGGCGAAGAGCCCGATTGGCACGGCAACTGCCAAGGCAATCAGAGAGATATAGAGCGTGCCCCAAAGCAGTGGGATGATGCCCAGCTTGGAGAGCGGGTTGCCATCCGCGTCGATGCCACCGCCAAAGGACGGCAACCAGGTCGGATTGAAAAAGAACTGAGACGCAGGATAGAGGCGGAAAAACTCGACCGTGTTAAAGATCAGCGACAATACGATGCCAATCGTGGTCAGGATCGCAATGGAGGCAGCTGCAACCAGCAACCAGCGGATCGACCGTTCAACAACGTTGCGGGCGCGAAAGTCAGCCTTGGCCCCGGCCAAGCCCCAGAACACCCCGGCCACAGCAATCGCAATCACCGCGATGGACATATAGAGGTTGCTGGACTTGACCATGGCGCGGTGCGCTTGCGCGGCTTTCAGGATTGGCTGTGTGATCGTGTTCGTCACAACCTGCCCCGCATCCTTGAGCCGCTGGGTCACATCGGACAAATCAGCGCGCGCATTGCGCGCCTCTTCATCGGTCATGAAACCGCCGGCTACGGCGTTTTCCAACCCTTCGGAGGCGCGGCGCACTTCGGCCATCAGCAGACTCGCGCTAGAGCCTTCGCGGATCTCGCTTTCGGGGATCATGCCCGAAACGCGCCCTTCGATGACAAAGGGCTGCGCAAGCAGCCAGACGATCATCAGGAAGAACGCCGGAACCATCACTTTGATGGAAACGTTCGAGCCATAATAAGATGGTAGTGAGTGCAGATGGCGACTGTCGCCCCCCGCACTAGCCAAGGCACGTTGGCGGCCAATGATATAGCCGACCGCCGCTAACCCCAGCACGATCAAAATGAGCCAGAAAACAGGCATCAAGCCCCCCGCGGGTTGTATTTGGAAAAGGTCCTAAAAGGGGTAAGGGGCGGCGAAATATACCGCCCCTAGGAAGAATGGCTTACATGCCTTCTGCCATTGTGGTGCCTGCGGCAACCGCGGCCTGAGTTGCTTCCAGCTCAGGGTCGGAAACCAGACCGTACTCGGCCAGAGGGCCGTCACCACCGGCGATCTCGTCGGAGATGAAGAAGTCAGCATATTCCTGCAGACCTGGGATCACGCCGATGTGGGCTTTCTTCACATAGAAGAACAGCGGGCGGGATACAGGGTATTCACCGGTCGCGATGGATTCGGTGGAAGGCGCAACGCCACCCATGGTCGCAACTTTCAGCTTGTCGGTGTTGTTTTCGTAGAACGCCAGGCCGAATACACCGATGCCATTCGGGTTCGCGTCAACGCGTGCCAGGGTCTCGGTGTAGTCGCCGTCGATGTCAACGGAAACGCCATCGGTGCGCACTTCGTAGCAGGCTTTGCCAGCGGCTTTCTTGTCGCCACCGTTTGCCGCCATGTACAGGTCAAATGCGCCTGCAGCTTTACAGCCCGCAACCATAACTTTTTCTTCGAACACTTCACGGGTGCCGTGCTTGGTGCCTGGGATGAAGGCTGCGATGTCAGCCGCTGGCAGGTCAGCGTTGAAATCTGCCCACTGCTTGTTGGTGTTCTCAACCAGTGCGCCGTCAACAACAACTTTGGCTGCCAGTGCGTTGAAGATGTCGACAGGCTGGAAGGCGGTGTAGGCTGGGCCGTCGATTTGCGAGGCAAATACGATGCCGTCATAACCGATGCGAACTTCGATGATGTCGGTGACACCAGCTTCGGCACAGGCTTTGATTTCTTTGTCTTTGATTTTGCGCGATGCGTTTGCAACGTCGATGGTGTTTTCGCCAACACCTTCGCAGAAACGCTTCAGGCCTGCAGAGGAACCACCGGATTCAACAACAGGTGTCGGGAAGTCAAAGTTTTCGCCAAACGCTTCGGCAACGATGGAAGCATAAGGCAGAACGGTCGAGGAACCGGCAACCTGCACGTTGTCACGGGCAAAAGCGGCGGAAGCAGAAACGGCGGCGATTGCCAGCACGGAGGCGGTCAGTTTCACGGTCATGGTGAACTCCTGAAAGTTACGGATTGGATCATCCCTGTGATGATCTCCGGGGCCGGAAATATTAACGTCACGCAATGCTTTTGTGACAGCTATGTAACAGTTTTATGAAACAGCTAGACAGCGATGGCGGGCATTGAGCTATTGCATTGAAATTGCACCATAAAATAAAGCGACCAATTCCAAAAATCAGCGCAAATTACATGCCGAAGGGCGCACTGGTGCCCCTCTGCCCTGACAAATGTAACAGATTTCCGTCACAAAGGAATCAGACGGGAAGAAACGGCCCCTAGGTCACCGGCAGAATGACCGTGAAACAGGTGCCCTTGCCCTTTTCACTGTCGACTTCCAAACGCCCGCGATGGCGATTGACGATATGTTTGACAATCGCAAGGCCCAGCCCCGTGCCCCCCATCTCACGCGAGCGGTGGCTATCTACCCGGTAAAAGCGTTCCGTCAGGCGCGGGATGTGGTGTGGTTCGATCCCCTGCCCCGTGTCGCACACGACCAAACGAATGGCCTGCGCACGCAGGCGCGGCTCATAGCTTGGTCCGGTCAAGGACAGCGTGACCGTTGATCCGCTGCCGGAATACTTGATCCCATTTTCGGTGAGATTGGTCATGACCTGACGCACCTGATCCCGATCCCCAACCATCGAGACTTCGTTGTCGGGCAAATCGGTTTCGATTGTCACGCCTGCCTCTTCGGCCAGCGGGGTCAAGCTATGCGCGGTTGTTCGGATAATGTCATTGGGTGACATGATTTCCGTGGGCCGCACACGTTCCTGCGATTCCACCCGGGACAGGGACAAAAGATCGCCGACCAAGCGGTTCATCCGCTTGGATTCATCTTCCATGATATCGAGAAACCGCAACCGCGCGGCGTCATCATTGCGCGCGGGTCCTTTCAGGGTTTCGATGAAACCGATCAAGGCTGTCAGCGGCGTGCGCAACTCGTGGCTGACATTGGCCACAAAGTCCCGCCGCATCTGCCCGGCCTGTTCAAAGGCCGTGACATCTTCAAAGCAGACCAGAACAACATGCTCGCCACTGTTCTCAATCGCGCGGACCGAGACCTTGTAGGTCGTGTCCTGCTGGCCATCATTTGTCAGATATTCGCTGCGACGCGGCTTTGCATCATGCAAGGACCCTTCGATGGCTTCGATCAGCATGGGCTGCCGCAAGGCGGTGATAAAATGCCGCCCCTCAATCCCCGCGCCAAGCAATGTCAGCGCGGGTTCATTCGCCGCCTCAATCCGCTCATTGCGCCGGATCAGCAGAGCTGGCCAGGGAATGGCATTGACGAATTGCGCGGCGGAACATTGCATGGGCTTACTCCGAAACCTCTTGGGCGGCCTTGAGGCCCTTGGTGAAGGCGGCGATCATCGCATCCGGATCTTCGAGGCCGACGGAGACGCGAAAGAACCCTTCGGAGATGCCATTGGCTAGGCGATCTGCCTCGGGTACATTGCGGTGCGAGGAGGAATTGGGATGTGAAATAGTGGTGCCAACATCGCCAAGCGTCGGAGCAAAGGCCAATTCGCTTGCCGCCTCGGTAAAGGCATTGGCCTGCGCCCGCCCGCCCTCGATCTCAAAGCTGACCATATTCGCCCCGCGCCCTTGCAACAGGCTTTGCGCCCGGGCCGCTTCGGGATGGTCCTGCCGCGTCGGATAGACCACCCGTTTGACATTGGGCATCTCCGCAAAGGCATCCGCCAGGCGCTGCGCCGTTTGCTGCGCGCGCTGATACCGCAAGTCAAAGGTCGCCAAGCCGCGCTCGGCCAGCCAGCATTCAAACGGGCTGGCGGTCAATCCATGGGTCACAGCATAGATGGTCATACGCTCCATCAAAGCCGGGTCTTTGGCACAGACCCAGCCCAGGGTCACATCCGCATGCCCGGCCAACAGCTTGGTCACCGAATGCAAAACGATATCGGCACCATGTTCGACAGGCTTTAGCGCCGCCGGCGTGGTAAAGGTGTTATCCACCACCAGTAGAACACCCTTTTCTTTGCAAACCTCGGCGATCCCATCGAGATCGGCAATGCGGATGGTTGGGTTCGACACGATCTCGACCAGGACCAGTTTGGTATTCGGTTTGATCGCCTCTGCCACGGCCTGGGCATTGGTTGTATCGGCCAATGAGGTCTCGATGCCGTAACGCGGCAGATCTTCGGACATCAGCCGCAAGGATCGACCATAAAGCTGGTTGCCGCCAACAACGTGATCTCCGTTTTCACAGAGCCCCATCAAGGCCGCGCTAACCGCCGCCATACCAGACCCGGTGATAATACCGCCCTGCATGCCCTCCATCATGGCAATACGCTGGGCAAGAATATCGGCGTTGGGGTGCCCTTCGCGTGCATAGGTGTAGCCATGCGCCTCGCCGGCATATTGCGAATCCAGCTCGTCAGGCGTTTTGGACGCATAAACAACCGACGGCATGATCGGCGAAACAACTGGGGCAGACAGGCTGTCTTTGAATACGACGGGACGTTGCAGGGTGGGTTTCATACCGTGACCTTCTCTTTGGGCCGCAAACGGCCTTAAATCCAAAATGTAACAGACTGATGTCTGGCGCTCAGGACATGTTCAATTCAAACGAAAATGATCGAACCGAACACGCGATAGATCAAAGAGCCTTGAGCTCTTTGGCGAACAGGGCTGCGTTTTGCTGGTAATGCAGGGCCGACCACTTGTTTTTCTCAATGGCGGCCTCGTCCAATTGACGCACCACCTTTCCGGGCATCCCCATGACAAGGCTTCCATCGGGAATTTCCTTTCCCTCGGTCACCAAGGCCCCGGCGCCGATCAGGCAGTTCTTGCCAATCTTGGCCCCGTTCAAAATGGTGGCCCCCATGCCGATCAGAGTGTTTTCGCCAATCGTGCAGCCATGCAACATGACCTTGTGACCAATGGTGCAGCCCGCGCCAATGGTCAGAGGAAAGCCAAGATCGGTGTGACAGACGACATTCTCTTGAATGTTGCTGCCTGCCCCGACGCGCATTTCCTCATTATCGCCGCGCAGGGTGCAGCCGAACCAGACGCTGGCTTTGTCCTCAAGCACAACGCGCCCGATGACATTGGCATCCGGGGCAACCCAGGCCGTTTCGGCAATCTCGGGCGACACGCCCGCAAGAGAGTAAAGCGTCATGACAGATCCTCGAATTCAGTTTGCAGCGCGCGCACATGTTCCACCAGGCTGGGCTGTTGAAGGCGGCGCAGGCGCGTGGCGGTCACGATGGTTTGCAAATCGGCAAAAGTCCGGTCCAAATCATCATTGACCAGCACGTAATCATAGCTGCCCCAATGGCTGATCTCATCCCAGCTTTTTTGCATACGCTTTGAAATGACATCGTCGCTGTCCTGCCCCCGCCCGATCAGACGACGCCGCAACTCGGCGATGGAGGGCGGCAGGATGAAAACCGACAAAGTGTGTTGCCCAAGCGAGGAATTCACAATCTGCTGCGCGCCCTGCCAGTCGATGTCAAAGAGCACATCGCGCCCCTGATTGATTGCCGATTGAACCGGTGCCTTGGGTGAGCCGTAGAAATTGCCGAACACGTGGGCATGTTCCAACATGCCATCCTCGGCCACTTGTCGTTTGAACGTCTCTTCGCTGAGGAAATGATAATGCTCTCCATCCACCTCACCCGGACGCGCAGAGCGCGTGGTGGCGGATACCGAAAAGCTCAACGAGGGATCCCATTCCAGCAAACGGCGCGACAGGGTGGATTTGCCCGCCCCCGATGGGCTGGACAGGATAATAAGAAGACCCCGACGGTCGGGGGTTTGGCTGCTCATGTCTTACTCCACATTCTGAACCTGTTCGCGCATTTGATCGATCAGGGTTTTGAGCGACAGCCCGACCCGCGTCAATTCCGCATCACCGGATTTCGAACACAGCGTGTTGGCCTCGCGATTGAACTCCTGCATGAGAAAGTCGAACTTGCGGCCAATGCTGCCCTTGGTCTCAAGCAATTCGCGCGCCGCCGAGATATGGGCGCGCAAGCGGTCAATCTCTTCGGTAACGTCTGCCTTGACCGCCAAAACCGCCAATTCCTGCGCAAGACGGGTTTCATCGACGCCCTCGGCGTTTTCCAGCACGCGGGCCAGTTGGGTTCTTAACCTTTCGGCCTGTTGAGGGGCCCGCTGATTGGCCAAATCCTCGGATTCTGTAACCAAAGACTCGATCTCAGCCAATTGGCGCGTCAAGATTTCGCCCAATTTGCCACCCTCCGACACCCGCATTTCGATGAAATCGGACAGGGCCGCGTCGAAATCTGACAGAATTGTGGCACGCAACGCATTTTGGTCAATTTCGCCCGCATCACTGGTCAAAACACCCCGCAAAGCGACGATTTCAGCTGAAGTTGAGGGGGCCAATGACAGGCCTTGATTCATCGCCTCGGTCTCGATCTCGGACATGGCGGTCAGAACCGCCTGCATCTGGGTCTGATCCAGACGCAAACCACCCTCTTCTCCACCGGCGGTCAGACGCAAAGAAACCTGTATATTTCCACGACTTAGCTTGGCCGTAATGCGTTTGCGAACCTCTTGTTCCAACCCGTCAATCCAGTCGGGTAAACGCAGGCGCAAATCCAGCCCTTTGCCATTGACGCCGCGCATCTCAAGACCCCAGTCAAACCCATGTCCCGAGCCCTGTTTGCTGGCAAATCCCGTCATTGACTGTCGCATGCTGGAGCCTTCCATCTGTGTTTGAAATGGCCTATCGGCTCCTCGCCTTCATGGCAAGTCTCTGAAGGTTGTGTTAACCTTGCATCTACAATTGGGGCGATTTTAAGACAAAGCTCTGCTAGTAATAATTCAGTAACGAAGATTACGCAGGCTTGGTGGACGGGGGCCCTCCAACGCCGCGCCAGACTTAGGAGCGGAAACATGTTGGGCAATGGTGGAAACGGTCGGGATGTCGTGCAGATGTCTGAACGTAATAAAAATCGGATATTGGCACCTCTGCGCAGTGTAGAGGCCTATTGGCATGGCTTGTGCCAGGAAAATCAGGTGCCCTTACGAAGCCAGATTGACCCGCGCGGCATGGAAAATGCGCTGGAATATGCCTTCTTGATGGAGCGTATCGCCCCGTCTATGGCCAAGATCCGGGTTGCTGGGTCACATCTTTCTGACCTGATGGGTATGCAGATCGCAGGCATGCCCCTGTCCAGCCTGATCGCGCCCTCAGATCGGGATCGTTTTGGCGAGGCCGTGTCGAAACTCTTTGGCGAACCGTCAATTATCAAGATCGAGCTCAAGGCCGAGGGTGGTTTTGGCAAGCCTGATCTCGAAGGTCACATGCTGCTTTTGCCGCTGCGTTCCGATTTTGGTGATCTGAGCCGCGCTTTGGGTGTCTTTGTCAGCAATGGCAAGATCGGCCGCACCCCGCGCCGCTTTACCATCACCAATATCGAGGTAAAGCAGGCCGTACCGTCGGGCATCAAAGATCGGCGCCCGGTCAAGGTGACCGAGCCAGAGCCCAAGCCACGCGCCTTTGAAGAGCCCGCCACCCCGTTTCGTGGCAAGCTTAGCACCAAGTCTGACCAGACCGCCTCGCGCGATATCGCGAAGACAGTGCGCGACAAATCTGAAAAGCCCAGCATCAAACGCGGGCATTTGCGTCTGGTCGTCTCGAACGACGACTAACCGACGAAAGGCCAGACTGACAGGAAGACGACAAGGCCGACCAACAGGCCATCCAAGACACCCGCAGCCAGCGCTGTGGGTGTTTTTCGTTTCAAGGCCTTTCAACGCGCATAACAAAAAAAACGCCCCGCAAAAACTGCGGGGCGTCTCTTTTACATGTGGCTAACTTAGCTTGCCGCAGCAACGGCGCGTTTGGTCAAGACACCAATCAAATGCGCACGATAAGCACCCGAGCCATGCAGATCGCTGATCATGCCATCAGCAGAGACAGACAAACCGTTCAACGCCTCGGCACTGAAATTGCTGCTCAGCGCTGCCTCAGCCTCGCTCCAACGGAACACACCCTCTTCGGAGGCACCTGTCACAGCAACCCGCACACCATCCGCATATTTGGCAACAAAGACGCCAACCAAGGCAAAGCGCGATGCAGGCTGTTCGAACTTCTGGTAATTCGCCGCCTCCGGGATCGGGAAGCTGACCGAGGTGATGATCTCGCCCTCATCCAAAGCCGTTTCAAACATGCCCTGGAAATAGTCATCCGCTGCAATCGAACGGGTGTTGGTCGAGATGGTCGCACCCGAGCCCAATGCTGCCGCGGGATAGCAGGCAGATGGGTCGTTATTTGCCAGAGAGCCGCCAATCGTGCCGCGATTGCGCACCGCAGGGTCACCGATATTGCCCGCCAAAGCCGCCAGCGCCCCATAGGCCCCGGCCTCGTTTGCGACAGTGCCATGCGTGGTGCCGCCACCAATCACAACCGCCCCGCCATCAGCGGACACGCCCTTGATCTCTGCGATACCGCTCAGGCTCACCAGAACCGACGGCGCTGCCAGTCGCTGTTTGAGCGTCGGGATCAGCGTTTGACCACCACCCAGCGCCTGCGCCTCATCCTGCCCCAGAGCCGCCACGGCATCGGCGACCGTTTCCGGGTTTTCTACATCAAAAGAATACATTCTTTCCTCCTTCGACCCATGCCACCTTCAGGTTTCTTTGGGCCAAAAATATCCTCGGGGGTCTGGGGGCCGACAGCCCCCAGCGCTCTCCTCTTAGCCTTGCATGGCCTCCCAAACGCGCGATGGCGATACGGGCATATCGATGTGCTCCACATTATGGCCACCCGATTGCAGCGCATCAATCACCGCGTTCACAATGGTCGGAGGCGAGCCGATCGCACCGGCCTCACCGCAGCCCTTCACCCCAAGAGGGTTATGGGTACAAGGGGTCTGGCAGGAATGGTCGACCGTATAGTTTTCCATATGCGGCAGATCATCAGCACGTGGCATGGCGTAATCCATATAGGAGGCGCTCAGCAACTGACCGTTTTCGTCATAAGCACAGTTTTCCAACAATGCCTGACCGATCCCTTGCGCGATCCCTCCATGAACCTGACCTTCTACGATCATCGGGTTGACCACATTGCCGAAATCATCCGCCGAGACGAATTTTTCAACAGTGACCTTGCCGGTATCCGGATCAACCTCGACCTCACAGGCATAGGCACCTGCCGGATAGGTAAAGTTGGCCGGATCATAAAACGCCGTCTCTTCCAAACCAGGCTCAATATCCTCAAGCGGATAGTTATGTGGCACATAGGCCGCCAGGGTCACATCGCCCCAAGCCACCGATTTGTCGGTGCCCGCGATGGAGAATTGACCATCCTTCAGCTCGATATCGCCCTCGGACGCCTCAAGCAGGTGGGCCGCGATTTTCTTGGCCTTGTTGATGATCTTTTCGGTTGCGCGCACCATGGCCGAGCCACAGACCGCCAAGGACCGCGAGCCATAGGTGCCCATGCCAAACGGGATCTTGGAGGTGTCACCATGCACGATGTCAACCATGCTCTCATCAATGCCCAGCATCTCGGCAACGACCTGTGGGAAAACGGTTTCGTGGCCCTGACCGTGGCTATGCGCCCCAACCATGACCGAGATTGAACCGGTGGCGTTCACACGCACCGTTGCCGCATCATAAAGACCGGCACGAGCGCCCAACTGACCAACCAGGTTGGACGGAGCGATCCCGCAGGCCTCGATAAAGCAGTTCACGCCAAAGCCACGCAGCTTGCCATTGGCCTCAGAGGCCGCACGACGGGCTGCAAAACCGGGCAGATCCATCAGCTCTTCCATTTTGGCCATGGTCGCCTCGTAATCGCCGGTGTCATATTCGACGGCAACAGGCGTGGCATAGGGGAATTGTGTGATAAAGTTCTGACGGCGCAAGGCGATTGGATCGACACCCACCTCGCGGGCAGCTTTGTCAATCACACGCTCAAGCTGATAGGTCGCCTCAGGGCGCCCTGCCCCGCGATAAGCGTCAACCGGAACAGTGTTGGTGAACACGGCTTTGACGTTCACGGTAACATTTGGCGTCTTATAGTTGCCCGCCATCAGCGTGCCATGCAGCCAGGTTGGAACCGATGAGGCAAAGGTCGACAGATAGGCACCCATATTGGCGTAAGTATCTGTACGCAAACCGATAAAGTTATTATCGGCATCCAGCGCCAACTCGATCTTGGACACGTGATCGCGTCCATGTGCATCCGACATGAAGGCTTCGGACCGGGTCGAGGTCCATTTCACCGGACGGTTACAGGCCTTGGCCGCAAAGGTGCAAAAGGCTTCCTCGGCATAATGGAAGATCTTGGTGCCAAAACCGCCACCCACATCAGGCGCAATAACGGTCAGCTTGTGCTCTGGAATGCCCAGAACAAAGGCCCCCATGAGCAGCCGGATCACATGCGGGTTTTGCGAGGTTGTGTAGAGCTTGGATTCGTCATTGGCGCGGGAATAATCGCCCACAGCCACACGAGGCTCCATCGGGTTGGCAACCAGACGGTTGTTGATCAGCTCCAACGTGGTGACATGCGCCGCATTGGCAAACACCGCGTCAGTTTCATCCGCCGGGCTTCCGAATTGCCAGTCATAGCAAAGGTTGTCATCCAGATCGTCATGAACCTTGGTCGCGCCACCTTCGAGCGCGGCCTTCATGTCGACCACGGCTGGCAGTTCTTCGATATCCAGCTCAATCGCCTCGGCGGCATTGCGCGCCTCTTCGAGGCTGTCGGCGACAACGGCGGCAATCGGATCACCAACATGGCGCGCTTTGCCCTGTGCGAGAACCGGGTGGGCCGGCTCTTTCATGGGCTCGCCATGTTTGTCGGTCACCTGCCAGCCGCAAGGAATGCCGCCAACGCCTTCGAAGTCGGCTCCGGTGAAAATGCGCACAACACCCGGCATGGCCGCCGCAGCAGCCGTATCGATATTGTTGATCTTACCATGAGCCACGTCCGAGCGCAGGAAATGCACATAGGCCTGCCCCTGAACGTTGATGTCATCTGTATAATTACCGGCGCCGGTCAGAAAGCGGACGTCTTCGCGTCGCTTCGGGCTTGCGCCAATGCCATGATCCTTCGGCATGGTCCTGTTCCTCCCTTGGGTCGATGGCGTTATTTGGGCCATCGTTTTCGGAAAATTCCTTGGCGGGCCTCCCCGCCGCGTCTCAAATCAGATTATTCGGCTGCGATACTGGTCACGTCTTGACCGCTGGCTGCCATGATCGCCTTGACGATATTGTGGTAACCGGTGCAGCGGCAGATATTGCCTTCGAGGTAATCGCGGATCTCGGCCTCGGTCGGCTTTGGATTGTCCTTGAGCAGCGCCGCTGCGGACATCACCATGCCTGGCGTGCAGAACCCACATTGCAAACCGTGATGATCCTGAAAGGCCTGCTGGATGACACCCAAAGACCCATCCGGGTTTTCCATGCCCTCGATGGTCTTGACCTCAGAGCCGTTGGCCTCGGCTGCGAACATGGTGCAACTTTTGACCGCTTCGCCATTCACATGAACGACACAAGCCCCGCATTGCGAGGTGTCACAGCCCACATGGGTTCCGGTCAGGCGCAGCTCTTCGCGCAAGAACTCGGACATGAGCGTATTGCCCTTGACCGATTTGGTGACGGATTTCCCGTTCACCACCATGGTCACTTCTGTCATTTCTCTCCTCCCTTGAAATTCTTCATTCTTGGTACTGTTGCTTGGTACTTAGATGGGGATTGGTTCACGGATCAGCTGACGATCCGCTTGAACCACCCTTTCTTTTCACCACTGTCTTCGCCGTCGGTTTCGCCTTCTTCAGACGGGCCTTCGATGGCGGTCTTGAAGTTCGTAAAGAACTGGTCGGCCATTTTCTTGGCAAAACCGTCAACGATGCGACTGCCAAGCTGCGCCAGCTTGCCGCCAACCTTGGCCTCGACCGTGTATTCGAGCAATGTGCCACCGTTTTCCGTGGCGCTCAGGCTGACATCCGCACCACCCTTGGCAAACCCGGCAGCGCCGCCCTTGCCCTCGCCAGACAGGTGCAAACTGTTGGGGGCGTTCATGTCGGACAAGGAAACATGCCCCTTGAAGGTTGCTTTGACCGGGCCAACTTTCTGTACAACGGTCGCGTCAAAACCGTCCTCCGCATTGCCTGCCATTTCGGTGCAGCCGGGCACGCATTGCTTCAAAATCTCAGCGTCCAGGATCGCGGCCCAAACCTGTTCCACAGGGGCGTTGATCTCTTGGGAATCATTCATATGCATGGATAGTCCTCTTCGTTGGCTACGAGACTAGGCGCAGGCGCTGACGGGTCCAATAGGACTAAGGGTGTAGGACGTTTTGATAGACTGTGTGAGCACTGGATTGATGCGCGCTTTGCACTGCGGTTCCTGACGCGTGCTGTTCCGTCTCGCTACAAGCCTTTCTGTTCACCCATTTCAATGCAACCTTGTAAAAGCTGTGCCCTACACCTCATCAAACAGAGCAATCGGTACCTGAAATCAAATAGGACTTGGTTTCAGAGTTTCCTTTGCTTCGCACCACCATGCTCAGACGCCCACCATTGTCGACCGCAGTGCCAAAAACCTCGGGTTCGCAAAAATAGCCCTTGAGATTTGGGAAGTGGCCGTAGTGGAAATCATCCAACTCTCCGTCAATCTCATAACCCAAAACAAGCTCCTTCCCGGAGGAAGACATAGAGACCAAATCAAGGTCAACATCGATCTCAACTGGTAAATCAGGCTTTGTGAATTCAACTTCTTGCGCAAACATTTCTTCGATGGATTGCGCCCGAACTGATATTTGTTGCAAGGCACTTACATTTTCAAAAGCCGGGAATTCAGCATTTTCCAGATGGGAATCAATCGAGCGACTGGTGAGGAAAAGGACGATCCCAAGCAAGAGCAGTGCTGGGTCCCCTGCCTTTTTACCAAAGCCACTTCGTTTCGGTTGGTCATCCTGTGCTGCCTCTTGCCCAGCGGAAAAGAGAAACCAAAAGACACCGAATGGCACAAAGATCAGCCAGGCTTTTCCTGTGCGTCCTGTTATATCCAAACAACGTGCTGCGCTGATCCGATACACATAGTATCCAAATATGATGCAGCCAGACCAAATCCCGGCGCAAAGCACTGAAAACAAGCCGAGTTCGGCCGCCGGAGCAGTGAAAAACCAACCGACATGTATAACCGAAAGCACAAAGTTCGCGCCGGCCAAACGAACGAAGAAATCCAAGCGGTTTAACGGTGATCCGGGTTTGACCAAGACTAAACCCAACAAACCACCGACCACCATCAAGCCCAAAAAGAGCAACGTAAGCTGCAATTCACTCAGCATAAGAAGGCGGTAAAAGAAGACGTCGATCATTTAAAGTGGTGCCCCAAAGTTTTTTTTACGGGGCATAGCCGTTACCGACCTTTAAAAAGCCCCCCGAGAATGCCGCGAACAATGCGACGTCCGGTTGTTCCGGTCAATTCCTTAACAACCATTTTGGTCATAGCGTCGCCAAAGCTTTCGGTTTGACGGGTGCGGCGTGATGTCGAGCGTGACACGCGGGTTCCTGAATAGCGCCGCCCTGCCCGATATTCTCGCTGCGCGGTTTCCATTTCCTCTTCTTCGGCCTCGGCTTGTTCTGCGGCCTTTGCCGCTGCCTCGGCCTGCGCCTTGAGGATCTCATAGGCCGATTTGCGATCCAGCCGCTCTTCGTATTTTCCGGCCAAATCAGAACCAAGAATAACGGATTTGCGCTGACCGGCGGTGATCGGCCCCAATTGCGAAGACGGTGGGCGGATCAATGTCCGCTGAACGATCCCCGGCACGCCTTTCTTTTGCAACATCGAGGTCACCGCCTCCCCTACACCGACCTCGCGAATGGCGGTTTCCGTGTCAAAATCAGGGTTCGGGCGGTAGGTTTCTGCCGCAAGGCGCAGGGCCTTTTTGTCCCGCGCGGTAAAGGCGCGCAGGGCGTGCTGGATGCGGTTGCCGAGTTGGCCCAAGATATCCTCGGGGATGTCGTCCGGGTTCTGGGTGATGAAATAAACCCCAACCCCCTTGGAGCGGATCAGACGCGCCACCTGCTCCACTTTGTCGACCAGCGCCTTGGGTGCGCCATCAAAGAGCAGATGCGCCTCGTCAAAAAAGAATACCAGCTTGGGTTTCTCAGGGTCGCCGACCTCTGGCAATTCTTCGAACAATTCCGAGAGCAACCATAGGAGGAAGGTCGAATAAAGCCGTGGTGAAGACATCAATTCATTGGCCGCCAGAACGTTCACCTGCCCGCGCCCATCCGCATCAACCCGCATCAAATCGGCCAAGGCCAGGGCCGGTTCGCCAAAGAAATTCGCCCCGCCCTGATTCTCGATCACCAGGAGGCGGCGTTGAATGGCGCCGATTGAGGCGGTTGAGATATTGCCATAGCGCAGCGACAGGTCTTTGCGATTCTCGCCCATCCAGACCAGCATGGCGCGGATATCGTCCAGATCGAGCAGCGGCAGCCCTTCTTCATCCGCCAAACGGAACGCGATGTTCAAAATGCCCTCTTGGGCTTCGGACAGTTCCAACAGGCGCGACAGCAGCAGCGGCCCCATTTCGGCAACTGTGGTGCGCACCGGATGGCCCTGTTTGCCAAACAGGTCCCAGAAGGTGACTGGGAACCCTTCATAGGTATAGTCGTCAAAGCCAATCTTGGCCGCGCGATCCATGAACGGCTGATGCAGTTTGTGATCCGGCGAGCCTGATACAGCCAGCCCAGACAGGTCCCCTTTGACATCGGCCATAAAGACGGGAACGCCTGCATTGGAGAACCCCTCGGCCAGGATTTGCAGGGTCACGGTTTTCCCGGTTCCGGTTGCCCCGGCAATCAATCCATGGCGATTGGCATATTTCTGATTGAGCCATTGTTTGTCGGCGTAACCCTTGCCACCGCCACCCAGAAAGATTCCATTTGTCATCAAAGTTCTCCACAAGCGTACGGTGCCAAACATACATCCTTAACTAATAGCTGCCAGTGTCATTTCCGTTCGAGGCAACATGTCCTCTCCTGCCTTGAACAGACTTCCTCCCTGTCAGACTGGCCGCGCCCTAGGGCGCGGCAATTTTTTTCTGCTATCTCGCGAAATTAATTGGGAAAAGCCTGTTGACCACACGCCAAGACTTTCGTAGCGTCCCACTCAATGACAAAGTCGGCCAGTCCGACAGGGAGTGAAATGGAAAGGGGCCGTCTGGCCCCTTTCCTTTTTTCCGGTCTAAGCCGCTGGTTTTCCGCCTTGCTTACAGATGCTTAGGAAACGGGCAGGTATTTGCCCATTCCGGGTGGGGGTCAGGAATTTCTCCCCTGACAGCGCGCCCGTCCCGTGTTAAGCGATCCTTCAGAAAAAATCGGGTTCAGGGGATTTCGATGAACAAACCGCTTCTTACCATGTCGTTGATTGCGGCCATGACAGCTGCTCCGGCTTTTGCTCAAAGCGACGAACCAGCCGCAGACCCGGCAGCAGATGTTGCCGAAGGTGCAGTTGTTAACGCAGACGTGCCAGAGCTGGATATGGGCGAAGACCCAAATACGCCCAAACCCTCCGGCCCGCGCACCTATACCCAAGATGGATTTGACGATTGGGTCCTGCGCTGCCTTGAGGTTCCAGAGGGAACTGATGTTTGCCAGATGTACCAGCTCTTGAAAGACGAAGCAGGCTCAAGCGTTGCCGAAGTCAACATCTTCAAAATCAAAGATGGCGGTCAAGCCGTTGCTGGCGGCACTTTCATCGTGCCTCTGGAAACCTTGCTGCCACAAAAGCTGACCATCACCGTCGATGGCGGCGGCGCGCGTCGCTATGACTATTCCTTCTGCAGCCAGATCGGCTGTTATGCCCGTGTTGGCCTGACCAACGAAGACATCAACCGTTTCAAGGCTGGTGCCGTTGCGCAAGTGTCCATCGTGCCTGCGATTGCGCCGGATAAGAAAGTCACCGTTGAAATGTCTTTGAAAGGCTTCACAGCCGCTTACAAGGCTGCGTCCTTCATCCAACAATAAAGCGCCCCGAAGGACGCTTTAGCAGATTAGTCAGACAGAGGCGCAGTTAATGCGCCTCTTTCTTTTTACCAAACAACGCCCCCCAAATCGGGGCGATAATCTTGGTCCCGATCGGGATCAGGAACAACCCAACCACAAAGCCGAGAACAAAGTCGATGGCGGCGGTGATGCCCCATTCCAACCCCGGATTTTGCTGACCATACGCGACGGCAATGTGGTGGATTTCCTCTTCGGGCATGTGCCACCCCATCTCGTGTAGTGAATGCACAATGATCGAGCCCCCAACCCAAAGCATCGCCGCCGTGCCAATCACGGTAAGTGCCAAGAGCAGCCAGGGCATGAAACGAACGATCAAGCGGCCCAACCCGCGCACAGCAGCGACGGAACTGTTCTGGTTCATCCACATGCCGACATCGTCCATTTTGACGATCACCGCCACGGCCCCGTAAACAACCGCCGTGATCAGCACCGCAACAACCGCCAAAGTCGCGGCCTGCATCCAGAAATTCGGGGCATCAATGGCAGAGAGAGAGATCACCATGATCTCGGCAGATAGGATAAAGTCTGTCTTGATCGCGCCCTGAATCTTTTCCTCTTCGAGATGTTCGGGATCCTTCACATCATGGCTGCCATCCGGCCCACCGCTGTGCTGATCATGCGGCATGAGAACATGGACGATCTTTTCCGCCCCCTCATAGCACAGGTAACCGCCACCCAGGATCAGCAAAGGCCAGACCATCCAAGGGGCAAAGGCGGCCATCAGCAGAACCGCAGGCATCAGCAAAACAAGCTTGTTGATCAAGGACCCTCGCGCGATCCGCCAAATGATTGGCAATTCCCGCGCTGGTGCAAAGCCCTGCACATATTTCGGCGTCACCGCCGCATCGTCAATAATGACCCCGGCAGTCTTGGAGCCTGCTTTCATCGCGGCCGCGCCAATATCATCAACTGAGGCCGCCGCCACTTTGGCGATGGCCGATACGTCATCCAGCAGAGCCAGCAATCCGCTCATCTCTATGCCCCCGTTTTGTCCGGGCTTGGCCCGGTCCTGTGTTCGTCGCTTTTCCAGACAGTAACCGCTGTCACTGCAGGTGTTAACAGGGAAACGATTCTGTCATTTCCCACAGCATTGATCAGCCGTTACCGCAAACCTTTCCAAATCGTTAGCGCCACCACCACACCCATCGGCAAGTTTACCGCTAACATACTGCCAAAAAACAGTTTTTACTTGGCACCTGCAGCATTGCCACCCTATATCCCTGCGCAAGGATCAGACCAAGACCTACGAGCCAGGAGACGCCCTCATGACTGTAACAATCGGTATCAACGGATTTGGCCGCATTGGCCGCTGCACCCTCTCTCACATCGCGGAATCCGCCCGGAATGACGTGCAGGTTGTGAAAATCAATGCCACCGGGCCGATTGAAACCGCTGCACACTTGCTGCGCTATGACAGTGTCCATGGTCGTTTCCCGGGCAATATCGCTGTGAATGGCAACAGCCTTGATCTGGGTCGCGGCCCGATTGATGTCATGTCGACCTATAACATGGACGAGCTCGACTGGACCGGCTGTGACGTGGTTCTGGAATGTACCGGCCAGTTCAATGATGGCGAGAAAGCCAATCAGCACCTCAAGCAAGGTGCCAAATCGGTTCTGATCTCGGCCCCCGCCAAGAACGTTCAGCGCACTGTTGTTTATGGCGTAAACCATCGCGATCTGGTCAAGGGCGAGACCATGATCTCTAACGGTTCCTGCACCACAAACTGCCTGGCCCCTCTGGCCAAGGTCCTGGACGAAGCCATCGGGATCGAAAGCGGCATCATGACCACGATCCACAGCTATACCGGCGACCAGCCAACCCTGGACCGCCGCCACAAGGATCTGTACCGCGCACGCGCCGCGGCAATGGCGATGATTCCGACCTCAACCGGCGCTGCCAAGGCCCTGGGTGAAGTTCTGCCAAACCTCAAGGGCAAGCTGGACGGGTCTGCCGTTCGCGTTCCGACCCCGAACGTCTCGGCTGTTGACCTGACCTTCTACGCCAAGAAAGACGTGACCGTTGCTGACGTGAACGAAATCATGGCCGAAGCGGCAGCGGGTCACATGGGCATGGTTCTGGACTTTGATCCAGAGCAGAAAGTCTCCATCGACTTCAACCACACCACAGCCAGCTCGATCTTTGCACCGGATCAGACCAAGGTCATCGGGTCGCGCATGGTCCGCGTCCTGGCCTGGTACGACAACGAATGGGGCTTTTCGGCGCGTATGGCCGATGTCGCCGGTCACATGGGCCGCCTGCTGCACTAATCACCGCACGGCATTTAGCCAAAAACATCACCTTGAAAACACCGCGTGGCTGTCCCAAGCTCGCGGTGTTTTTCATTCAGGGTGTTTCCATGGGCCTTTTGCGCAAACTCGTTTCCTCACTCTTTGGCGAATCCATTGCCAAGGACCAATCACTTTCTGATTACGGCCGTGTTCAGGGCTATCAACTCTTGTTGCAAACACAACTGGCTCAGGCCGCACCGAATTTTCGCGCTAGTGTCGACAGTCTGGATCTGACCCGCCTACCGGATGGCACCAAACATCTGCATCTGGAGATCTTTGTTTCGGACTTCGAAATGCGCCTCTTTGCCTTTGACGATGCGTGGAACGAGGTTTTTGATGAAACCGATCAGGTGGATGAGCTGGAACGGGTAAATGCCGAGATTGACAGCATGCCACCCTTGCTAAACCAGGAAGACCGGGATCGTTTTATCATCTGGGAAGAGACCGAGACCGGGCGTCAAGAGGCGCTAGAGCAACCCATTGACGGTGCCGATCTCAGCAAGTCCTTTGCGCCATTTGCCTCCCATGTGATGGAAGGGCTGCAGGGCAGGTTTTCGGGCAAGGTAACTGCCGGTTTTCATGACGATGAGGCAAATCTGTTAGATCTGCCTCATCGAACCATCTTTGATCGCGATAAAAGCTAGGCTTAAAGGTAGTCCGCCCGCGCCAAGCCGTATTTAGCCATCTTTTCGTTCAACGTACGGCGCGGCAGGCAAAGCTCTTCCATTACTGACGCAATCGAGCCCTTGTGGCGCCGCATGGTGTTGTCGATCAACATACGCTCAAACGCCTCGACATATTCCTTGAGTGGCTTGCCCTCAGTCGTCATCACCGGCTGCATCTGGTCATGATCCGACATCAAGAGCGAGGCAATGGTCCCCTGCCCGCGCCGCGCTTGCAGCACTGCGCGTTCCGCCAGATTGATCAGCTGGCGGACATTGCCGGGCCATGGCGCTTGCAACAGCTGCGCGGCTTCTTGCGCGGACACCTTGGGTGCGTCGCAGCCATATTCTTCTGAGAATTGTTCAGACAGGCGGGTGAAGAGTGTCAGGATATCTTCGCCGCGTGAGCGTAGTGGCGGCACAACGATCTTCAAAGCCGCGAGTCGGTAATAGAGGTCGGAACGCAGCGCGCTTTCACAGGTGCGCCCCTCATCCTGCAGGTTGCAGATCGCCACGATGCGGGTTTCCGGCGGGTTGCCCTGATCATTAATCACCGAGAGTAGGCGCGCCTGCGCAGCATCCGACAGCGCTTCGATGTCCTCGAGCACCAGCGTCCCGCCGCGCGCTTCTTCGATCGCTGGCAACCGGGTGTCGTCGGGCTGCATCGGGCCAAAGAGCCGCTGCATCAGCGCATCTTCGTCATGGGCGCCGCAAGAGATCAGCACAAACTTTTTGCCCGCGCGGGTACCCACGGAATGCAAAGCATGGGCGACCAGGGTCTTGCCGGTGCCGGTTTCGCCTTCGATCAGCACATGGCCATCGGCCTGCCCCAGGTCGAGAATATCCTCGCGCAAGCGTTCCATGATCGGGCTGGCTCCAATCAGCTTGCTCATGATTTGGCCACCATCCGACAGCTCCCGACGCAGGGCGCGGGTGTCCAAAGTCAAACGCCGCGCATTGGTGGCCTTTTTGGCCAGCTCGCTCATCCGGTCGGGATTGAACGGCTTTTCAAGGAAATCAAACGCGCCGATGCGCATCGCCTCGACCGCAATCGGCACATCGCCATGCCCGGTGATCATGATCACAGGCAGCGAACTGTCCGCCCCCATCAGCTTTTTCAGCAGCTGAATGCCATCCATGCCCGGCATCTTGATGTCCGAAATCACAATGCCCGGATATTCCGGCCCAAGCGTGCCAAGCGCCTCTTCGGCAGAGGCGAAGGTTTCCGTGTCATAGCCCGAGAGAGCCAACCATTGCGAAATGGACTGCCGCATATCCTGTTCGTCATCGACGATGGCGATTTTCATTGCGTTTGCCATAAGACTATTACTCCGCTGCCTGCGTATTATCATTGAGGACCGGAAGCTGCATTTCAAACACCGCGCCCCCGTTTTCCGCGTTACGGGCGGTTAACCGCCCACCTAGTTCCGAAACAATCCCGGATGAAATCGCCAGGCCCAATCCCACCCCGTCACCGGGTTGTTTGGTTGTGTAGAATGGCTCAAACAGTGCATCCAGGTCCTTAATTCCATGCCCATTGTCGCGCACGCTGAGCGTGGCGGTCTCGCCCGCGGCCAAAAGGATTTCGACCTGCGGGTCGTCGACAGATTTGGTGGCGTCAAGCGCGTTGCGCAAGAGGTTGACCAAAACCTGTTCGATCCGCATCCGGTCACCCATGACCAAAACCGGCTCGTCCGGCAGGATGCGCGAGATGCGCACGCGCCGCACCTTGAGCTGGGGTTCCATCATCGACATGGCACTGCCAAGCGCGTCGCCCATATTGACGGGGCTAAAGCTTTCCTGACCTTTGCGGGCATAGGATTTCAACTGTTTGGTGATCGCACCCATGCGCTCGATCAGGTCATCAATCCGGTGAAAGGCGCTCAGCGCTTCGTCCGGGCGATTGCGGCGCAGGAGAAGCCGCGCACCGGCCAGATAGGTCTTCATCGCGGCCAGTGGTTGGTTCAATTCATGGCTGACTGCTGCTGACATTTCGCCCAATGCGGCCAGTTTTGAGCTTTGCGCCAAAGATTGCTCGGCCACATCCAGATTCTTTTGCACCCGCTCCCGCTCGGCCATCTCGCGCGACAACCGGGCGTTCAGCGCGCGCAGTTCCGCGGATTCCCGTTGGAACAGGGCCATGCGGTCCGCTGATTTGCGCGACAAGGCGTAGAACACCAAGGCAGCCAAAATCGCAAAGCCCATGATCTCAAGCGCCAGAAACGCGTTCACACGTTCCCGGACCGAGGAATATGTGGTGAAGGTGGTCAACGACCAGCCTCGAAAGGGAATGCGCCCATCCACGCGCATCACCGCCTCGCCCTTGAGATAGGCATCCGCCTCTTGCGAGGTCCAATCGGTGGTGACCTGAATAGCGCGCTCAATCGCGCCGCTGGGGGGCTGGCGTTCCAAGGCGACTTCGGCGGTCAGGCCACGCCAACGTGGTTCGGTGGCGAGAACAATGGTGCCTTCGGAATTGGTGACCAGAACGGCATCGGAAATCCCGGCCCAAGCGCGTTCAAACTTGGCAAGATCCACCTCGACCATGATCACGCCGACGGTTTCATTGCCGCTTTCCACCTGACGCGAATAGGTGAAGCTGAAACCGCCAGCCTCGCGTTCGCTCACCGTGAACACAGTTGAGTTGGACCGGATGGCATCGACAAAATACCCGTCCGAACGATGTGCCTCACCCAAGCGAGACCGATCTGTCGCCGCCACCGTGCGCCCGTCGCGATCCATCAGCATCAGCGAGGCAGCCCCGATTTCATCAACAAAAGAGATCAGCCGCTGCGAGCTTTGGGTAAAGTCACCAGAATTCAACGCTCCGATCAGGGCCGGGTCACGCGCCAAAAGCTGCGGCACAATCGCGTTGCGGCGCAATTCGGAGATCAAGTTGCCGGAGTAGAGCGCCAGTCGCAACTCGGCCCGGTTCTGGGTGGTTTCGGTAAAACGTTGTGTCAGAAGGCGGTTGGTGAACCACACGGTTGCGATGGCCACCAGCACCAGCAAGACCAACGCCAAACGCACCCGGGCCGATAGCGGGCCGGTCCGTCTGGGCTGGACTGTTGGATTGGGTGTGGCGTCTGACATATGAGGCAGGATACGCGCGCCCTGCCCCGGCCTCAAGCCATGCTGATCAGGCGTTAACCAGTTGTGAGGTCAGATTGGCAAAAAGACGCGCACCATCTTCATTGCCATGAGCGGCTTCTGACGCACGTTCCGGGTGCGGCATCATCCCCAGCACCCGACGATTGCCCGACAGGATACCCGCGATGTCACGCGCGGACCCGTTGGGGTTGTTGGTGTAACGGAAGGCCACACGCCCCTCAGCTTCGAGCATATCCAGCGTTGTATCATCGGCGTGGTAATTGCCATCGTGATGCGCGATGGGCAGCGCGATCTCTTCGCCTTTGGAGTAGCTGTCGGTAAAGACGCTTTCGCCTTCGACCTTCAGACCAATGGTGCGGCAGATATATTTCAGCTCGGCATTGCGCAGCAGCGCACCTGGCAGAAGACCGGTTTCAGTCAAGACCTGGAACCCGTTGCAAACGCCCAGAACATAGCCGCCCATGTCTGCGAAGGCTTTGACGTCTTTCACAATCGGCGCGTTGGCGGCAATCGCCCCGCAGCGCAGATAGTCACCAAAAGAAAACCCGCCGGGCACGCCGACCATATCGATGCCGGTGGGCAAGGACGTGTCCTTGTGCCAGACCATCTCGACATCAAACCCCGCTTGCTCAAAGGCGACAGCCATGTCGCGGTCGCAATTGGATCCGGGAAACACGATGACGGCGGCTTTCATGGCGGGGCTCCTGTCCGATTTGGGGTGATCCGCGCGGCCCCTTGCCGCGCCAATCCCAGTTTCAGCGGTTCGGACGCTAGACGCCCAACCAACACAGTCCTAAGGCGGGCCATCAGGCCCGATGAAGATTGCGCTTAGATATGTTCGATGCGATAGCTTTCGATGACCGTATTGGCCAAGAGCTTTTCACACATTTCACCGATGGTTTCGTCCGACGTTCCTTCGGCCAGCTCCAACTCGATGACTTTGCCCTGACGCACCGAAGACACGCCCTCAAAGCCCAATGCGCCCAAGGCGTGACGCACCGCTTCGCCCTGTGGATCCAGAACACCTGTCTTGAGCATTACATGCACCCGAACCTTCATGTTCCGTCCTCCTGTCTGACGCGCTGAAGTCTGTTTGATCACTTGGGGGCGTAGAACCCCATTCCGCGCCAAATTGCAACCCGAAAGGCGCGCCCATCCGCGCTTGAAACGAAAAACGCCCCAGACAGCAGCCTGGGGCGTTCCAAAACCAGCCTGAAGGGGCGGTTATTCCTTATTGCCGATGCGCAGCACGTCGCCCGCATCCGACTCGATCCGGAAAGCGCCGGGCTTGTTCCGGCTCAGATCGTTGTTCTCATAGGTGCCACCGGCACCAAGGCGTACGCGGATACCTTCATAGAGATTGCCGTAGATCTCATTCTCGCGCACGATTGGCTTGCTGTTGTCGCGCACCGAGATCCCGTAAAAGGCGTTGTTGTGGATCTTGTTGTTTTCAAAGACGCCTTTGCCTTCTTTGTGGATGTAAACCGCGCTCTGCTGACCGTCGCGCAACACGTTGTTCCACACCACAGGGTTGGCGCCAGAGGTCACTTCGATCCCGGCATAGGTATTGGCATAGATTGTGTTGCTTTCGATCCGGGCCGTGGACTTATCCGACACCAGAATGCCACCCTGCTGACCGTTGCGAACGATATTGCCGGTAAAGAGCGGATCCTTGGCGGCTTTGATCTCGATCCCGGCCAAGCCATTGTTGTAAACGGTGTTGTTTTCATAGCGACCTGTGCCGCCCTCGTTCACAAAGATTCCGCTGCCTTTGCCGTCATAGAGGCTGTTGCCACGGACCACTGGGGCGGCACCTTCCTTGATCTCGATACCGGCAAGGCGGTTGCCAAAGATTGTGTTGTCTTCGATCGTCGCTTTGCCCTGTTCGAACAAAAAGATCCCGCCCTGCTGGCCGTCATGGATCGTGTTGCGACGGATGGTGCCGCCGACATTGCCACGCACCGCGATAACGCCAAGTCCTTTGGAGGTAATGTCATTGTCCTCAATGATGACCGAGCCGCCAGCGAGGTGGAAACCGAAATAATCGCCACCATCCTGGATCATGGTCAGACCCGAGACACGACCCGAGCTTGCGGTCCATTCGACAAAATTGTCATTGGCGACCTTGAGAACGATGTCTTTGACAGCACCCACGCCGACAATTTCGACCGACCGGGTGACATCAATGCCTTTAGTGTAAGTGCCGGGGAAAACCTCGACACGGCCACCTTCTGGTGCGGCTTGAACCGCATCGGCAATCTCAAAGTAATCGCCACCACCATTGGCCTTGACCGTCAGGACCGGAACATCGGATTCCGCTGGTGCCACGGTTGGCACCGAACATTCCCGCTCGATCACACGGCGCGCCATGGAGGCAAAAGTGTGTGTGCCGCACTCTTCGACATAGGCTTCGTAACCGGCGCAGCCGACGGCCTTGGCTTCATTCCACAGCGCAGTACAGGAATTGCCCTGCACAGGTGGCGGTGTGGCAACCGGTGTCGTTTTGGGCGGCGCTGTAGGCGTTGGTGCCACGACTGCCGGTGCAGCGGTTGCGACCACAGCCCCGCCAGCGGCCTTCAAGACCTTACTTTGTGGCAGGATTCGCGTCATCGGGATTGCCATGTTGAACCCGGTGCGATTGTCACCGGCATGGTGCAGCCCGACCACACGCTTATCGCTTAGTCGGATCACAGGTGAGCCGGAATTACCGCCCAGCGTGTCGCAGCTATGAACCAGCTTGCCCTCTTCGGAAATCGCTGGTGTCGCGGCTGCGCAGCCTTCACGCGAAATATGCTGGGACTGGCCTTGCGGGTGGCCAATGATCCAGAGGAATTCGGCATCTTCCGGATCGGCCATGGCCAATTCCATCTTGCCATATTTGGTCGATGGATTCCCGAATACGCGCAGCACGGTGTAATCCAGCTCGCGATTGGTTTCGACGATCTGAGGCGACACGGTGTAGCGATCGGTTCCTTCGGCGCGACCCGGTTTGATGAAACCGGCGACAAACTGCGCCGCCTGAACACCGCTGACCTGGCCGGTGGCGTCGCCATCCATGCCCGGAATGCAGTGGTGATTGGTCAGGATATGCTGCTCATCCACGATGAAGGCCGTGCAAAACCCGGTCTTGCCACTTTGAAACAGCATGTCCAGGCGCCCGATGGGGCGGCCCAAGCGCACCGCTGGGCTGTTTTCACCATATTCGATGATTGGCTCGTTTTGGTAGTCACCAAAAGCCTGTTCAAACACCAGCCCCCCGGCCCCACCGGCCAATTGACGTGGTTGAATGACAATCTTGCCAAAATCGTTTGGATCAAACTCTGCCGGGCCCTGAGCGGCCAGCGGAGCGGCAAGAAAAACGGAACTTGTTAAAACAGCAGCGGCGTTTCTAAGAGTACGCATGGCAATGTCCCCGGATGTAAATAGATTACCCAGAGCCTAACGCGGCCCCCAAGGTTCCGCCAAGTAAAGAATACCTTGCCTCATAGGTTTTAATTTCGCGCTTGCGGGATCAATACGGGCTAAAGGCGAGCCGCAGCTCCTCTAGCATGGATGCAAGTTGTTCTGGATCGTCGCCATTCTCGGTGATGACCGTTACGATGTCTTCTTTTTCGATGCGCGACAGATCAGTGGTTTCCAGAAATTTCTGCAACAAAGCCATGTTGAATTTGTCCGGAAACAGAAACTGTTCCGGATGATAGCCGCCCGCCAGGGCTTGTTCATCTGCCACTATCTTGGCTTTGACCGCCTGAAACTCTGCGGTTTCTCGGGCCAAATCGCCTTCGATATTGGCCATCTCGCGATACACAAACAAAGCATCAAAGGACACGTTTGACACAAGCGAAGCGACATCCCGTTGCGTCTTCATACGTGGCAAGGCATCGATGCTTTCCTGCGTCAAAGGCAGGCGTTTTTCCGAGAGGTCGATCAAGATCTGCAAGTGTTGCTTGAGGAATTCACCATCCTTCAGATCAAATTCCAGAGCTTTGATAACCGACTTGATCGGCTGCGGTCGCGCCTCTTGATCTGACTTGACCTGTGCCATTTCCTTATAGAGCGTATCCAACCCTGAGCGCGCAGCACGGATACGCTCCATACGCTCTTCGGTCAGTGCTTGTCGGCCAAGCATCCATGTCTTGGCGGTTTGGCGCAGCTCCGCCATTGGAATAGCCACATCCTTATGGGCGCTGATCCGGCCCGAGGCGGCATTTGCGGCAAAGAAACGGTCGTTGATCTCTTTGGCAATCGCCTCCATCACTTGTTCCCGAGCTTCCAATTTGGTCAGAAGTTTCGTCATGATTTGCGGATGGTCGCGCACGTAATAAGGGTCCGTTTCATGCGCCATCCGCCGACCGAACCCCTTCATTGCGCGGATATCAACCTTGAGTTCGACCAATTCCGCCTTGAAGTTCAGATGCATGGGCAGAATGTCTTCTTCCGCCTCGGCCCAATTGATCCGCATCTCAAGCTGGTCGGTCGCATAGCCACGTTCGCGGATTACCAGTTCGACATCTTCAACCCGGTCCTGAGTGCCTTCAATACGCGTTTCCAGCAATTCGGCTTTGAATGCGATCTCCCGGGTCTTCAACTTGAGCTTGGACAGCTCTTGTTCGTCCAGTACCGCTTGTTTCGCATCCTCTTCGATCTGACAAATCTGGTCTTTGAGAATGGATGCCGCGGTGATCATGGGATGGGTTGGGCAGGCGGTTTGAAACGCAATCAACGCCTCACAGCCCGCGTTCGAGTTTTCCTGCCACATGACATTGCAGGCCTCATCCGCTTCTGGCAGCGCCGCGACCGGCCCTTCTTTCAAGGGCAACAGCGCAGGCAAGACCTGACTGTCTTGCAAGATCCGCTGCATCGGAATGGCATAGTTAAAGCCCGTGCGGCTATCACCAGCATGATGCAGGCCGACCACGGTCTGATCGAGGATGTTGAAAACCGGCGATCCGGAATTTCCGACCAGCGTGTCACAGCTATGAACCAGTTTACCCTCAGAAGACACCGCCGGGTCCGTCGCCGCGCAACCCTCGCGGCTGATATGCTGCGCCTGCCCGGCTGGATGGCCAATGATCCAAAGGAACCCGCCATTTGGAGGCTCAGCATCGGTCAAGGTCACAGTGCCGAATTCTTCGGACGGGTTTCCAAAGACCTTAAGCACGCTGTAATCCAGCTCTCGATTGGTTTCGACCGGGTCGGTGAGCACCTGAAATTTCTTCGCCCCCTGCCCCAGGGCCTGATCCGTGAACCCCATAACCAATTGCGCGCTGACAACACGGGCGCTGCCAATGCCGGGAATGCAGTGATTGTTGGTCACCACATGGCTGTCATCGACAATAAAAGCCGTGCAAAACCCGAGCTTGTTATTGTCGCTGAAAATGTCCAGCCGCCCGACTGGGACACCCAAACGACGCGCGGCGCTGTTTTCAGAATAGATGGCCACGGGTTCGTTCTGATACGAGCCAAAGGCCTGTTCCAGGATCAAATTGCCTTGAGCCGATTGGCGCGGGGCGACGATGATCTTGCCATAATCGGCGGGGTCAAATTCTATGTCCTGCGCCGAAACTGGCAAGGCCGCCGAAAAACACAACAAGGCAGAACAAAAGCGAGCAATAAAAAAGCGCATTCAAACCTCCCTGGGCGAATGCGCTTAGTCTAGCATAGCGGGCCCAAACGGCCAAAGCTGCTTAATTGATCAGGGTCGGCTTGCTGACCGGGTTTGCCTGTTTGGGCATAACACCCAGACGTTTGGCCACCTCGGTGTAGGCGTCAGTCAAGCTGCCGAGATCACGGCGGAACACGTCCTTGTCCAGCTTTTGACCGGTTTCAATATCCCACAGGCGGCAGCTGTCGGGGCTGATTTCATCAGCCACGACCAGGCGCTGGAAATCCCCTTCATAGATGCGGCCAATTTCGATTTTGAAATCGACCAGACGGATGCCAACACCATACATCAGACCCGACAGGTAATCATTGACCCGCAAGGCCAGCGCGACGATATCGTCCATATCCTGCTGGCTGGCCCAGCCAAAGGCGGCGATATGCTCTTCGGTGACCAGCGGATCCCCCAGCGCATCATCCTTATAGCAATATTCCACAATCGGGCGCGGCATGGCGGTGCCTTCTTCGATGCCCAAACGTTTGGAGATCGAGCCCGCGGCATAATTGCGTACGATCACTTCAAGCGGCACGATCTCACAGGCACGGACCAGCTGTTCGCGCATGTTCAGACGTTTGATGAAATGGGTCGGTACCCCCACAGCACCAAGGCCGGTCATGAAATATTCGCTCAGCATGTTGTTCAACACGCCCTTGCCCTCGATGACATCTTTCTTTTCGGCGTTGAACGCGGTGGCGTCATCCTTGAAATACTGCACAATCGTGCCCGGCTCCGGCCCTTCATACAGGGTTTTTGCCTTGCCTTCGTAGATCTTTTTGCGCCGTGTCATCGGAGCCCTTTCCATATCAGGTCGCAGAGGGGCCAAACGCCCTGCATTGCGGGTGGCGCACACATAGGCCAAGCTGGGCTCAGCCGCAAGCATTGTGGCATCTGCGGCGCTTCGGCACTTGCACCCAAGCGCAAGTTGTCACATATCGAAAAGGAAACATTCATCCCGAGGGAGCCAAATCAATGACAACCTTCGACGAGCGTGAAAGCGCATTCGAAAACAAGTTCGCGCATGACGAAGAAATGAACTTCAAGGCACAGGCCCGCGCCAACAAGCTGCTGGGTCTTTGGGCCGCTGAAAAGATGGGCAAAACCGGTGACGAAGCCGAAGCATATGCCAAAGAAGTCATCGTTGCTGACTTTGAAGAAGCCGGCCACGAGGATGTCGTGCGCAAGGTTGTTGGCGATATGGGCGATGTGACCGCCGAAGAAATTCGCGCAAAAATGGCGGAATTGCTGCTGGTCGCCAAAGAGCAGATGGTCAACGAAGTCTGATCTAGACACTTTGACAGAACAATTTGAAAGGCACCCGTTAGGGTGCCTTTTTGTTTTTGTGAACAATTCCACATATTCAAAATGTAGCATTAACCCGCGCAAAGCACTCTGACTGCTAAACCTTTGGCAACTTGAGTGGAGTGGTGTGGTGGTCAAATCAAAACTCTTGCAATCGGGCGATGTGGTCAAACGCCTGCTGCCCTTGGCGATTGGCCTGGGCTTTATGGGGTTATTGTGGACCAAGACCCAAGACCTGGATTGGTTCGCTGTCCAGCAATCGTTTGAGGCAATCCCGCATTGGCGTTGGGCTGCAGCCCTTTTGGCAAGCGTGATCAGCTTTTGGGCGGTGGCGCAGTATGACGTGATCGCACATCGCCATTTCGGCACAGCTATGCCGGCACGCGCGGCCCGCCACGCCGGGGCCGCCGCCATCGCCATTGGTCAGACCACAGGTTTTGGCCCCGTCATCGGCGCAGCTATTCGCTGGCGGTTGATGCCCGCCTTGGGACATGCCCAAATCGCCCGTGTCACCGGGTTTGTCACGCTTGGTTTTCTGAGCGCTTGGGCCTTGCTCAGTGCGACAATCGCCCTGCCCTTGCTCATCGGGCAATCCTGGCTTGCCTTTCTGTTGTTTCCAATCGCGGCCCTTGGGTTCGGTGGCGTTTTGTTGTGCTATCCGGAATTGAGGCTGTTTGGCTTCAAACTCAACCTCCCCAGCCTGCGCGCCATGTCCCAGATGACGTTGCTTGCAGGGTGCGACCTGATCTTTGCCGGTCTCGCGCTTCACCTGTTGCTGCCGCCAGAGATTGCGCCCTCGCTGCCAATTCTTGTGGCAGCTTTTGCCTTGGCCCTGGGGGCCGGCATGATGGGCGGCACCCCCGGTGGCGTTGGACCGTTTGAATTGGCCTTGTTGGCGCTTATCCCCGCATCCGATGTCGCGGGACTGGCTGCGGCCCTGATCGCCTTTCGGCTGGTCTATTACGTTATTCCCTGCATCGCAGGATTGACCTATGCGGCTTTGGGGCGTGTTGAAACACCTGACCTGGAAATCGTGCAGCCCCTTGTCCAGCAGGGTTCGCGGGCGGAACATGCTATCACGCGTCAATCCAGAACACAGGGCCTGCGCCAAAAAACGGCTGAGGCCGAATTGCTGGAAACGCCGCAAAGCTTAGCCCTGTTTCTAGGGCCGAGCCGGGGCCAGATTGCAGAGCTCCTCACGCCCCTGCGCCGCCGGGCCTTTACGCAAAATCGTCATGCCTGCCTTTACAAAGTCACCGCCCAAGATGCGGTTCAGGCCCGCAAGAACGGTTGGACCGTCACCGCCATAGCGCATGAGGCGGTTATCGATACGCGCAGCTACAGCACAACCGGCCCAGAAAGGCGCCAGTTACGGCGTTTCTTGCGTAAGGCCAGCAAGGCCAAGGTGGTCTTTGCTCCGATAGACGCCCCTGACTGGCCCTCCTTGCATGCCATTCATAAGGAATGGGAGGAACAGCACGGTCAGGAACGTGGGCTGACCATGGGCCGGTTTTGTCCGCTCTACCTTCTGGATAAGCCTTTGTTCGGGGCCTATCAGAATGGTGTGCTGATCGGCTTTATCTCGGGGCTGAGTGCACCGGGCGTCCTAAGCCTCGACCTCATGCGCCATCGGTCTGATATTCCAAACGGAACCATGCATGGGTTGATGGATTACATGATCACATGGGCGCAGGAGCGAGAAATTGACGAGGTTTGCCTTGCCGCCGTGCCACACCCGCACCTTGCCAAGCGTCTAAGTTTGCCGCCGGGTCTGACCCGTTTCAAAGCCAGCTTTGCGCCACGCTGGCGGCCATTATACATGGCCGCGCCCAACAGAATGGCGTTGATCATATGCGCGCTGGACATCATGCGCACCGTGTTGCGTCCACCCGCCATACCTTACACAACCGCCGAACGCTGGCAGGTTGACGCCTTGATCACGGGGGAAACTGCACCTTTGCCATGTCTAACAAAGCTGCGCGAAACCGGATAAGTTCATACGTAAATCCACTCGGATGGGCTTGCTATTCCCAGTACCCTCTGCTCTGTCAGACAAGCGCGCGGAATAGAGGTATCACATGAGCAACATTCTCAAGGCGAGCCTCTGGATGACCGGAGCGATCCTGTCTTTCACCTCCATGGCCATTGCCGGACGGGCGGTGAGCCTGGATCTCGATACGTTTGAGATCATGATGTATCGCTCGCTGATCGGGATCGTGATCGTCTTAAGCGTCTCGCACATTGTCGGCACCCGCCACCAAATCGAGCGCTCTAATTTGGGACTGCATTTCCTACGCAACCTCGCACATTTCACCGGGCAAAACCTGTGGTTCTTTGCCCTGACGGTCATCCCCCTTGCCCAGGTCTTTGCGCTCGAATTCACCTCACCCATCTGGGTTTTGCTGCTCAGCCCCTTGGTCTTGCAAGAACGGCTCAGCCTCAACCGCGTCCTCGCAGCCCTTATCGGCTTTATTGGCATTCTGATCGTCACCCGTCCCGAAGCCGACAATCTCAGCTTTGGCCAACTCGCAGCTGCGCTGGCCGCGATAGGCTTTGCGGGCTCTGCGGTGTTCACACGGCTTTTGACGCGCAAGACCTCGATCACCAATATCCTGTTCTGGCTGACACTGATGCAGGCAGGGATGGGGCTTATCTGCGCTGGGTATGATGGCGATATTGCCCTGCCCTCGCTGGATTCATTGCCTTGGGTGGTTTTGATCTCGGTCGCGGGCCTTGTTGCGCATTTCTGCCTGACAACAGCGCTGGGCCTCGCGCCCGCAACCGTCGTGATCCCAATCGATTTCACCCGCCTGCCCGTGATCGCCCTGGTCGGGATGTTGCTGTATCAGGAACCGTTGGATGGCTTTGTTTTTCTTGGCGCTTTGATCATCTTTGCGGCCAACTACACCAATATCTGGTTTGAGACGCGAAAAGCGCACTCTTAGAGTGTTACAAAAACGTGACGCAGCGTCGAACCACGTCACCTTTACGTATAGTCAAAATTGACCGGGCTTGAATGGTGCTTTTACCATAATGCTTGGAGACAACCCGAAAACCGGGACGAGGGAAGATATGAAAAAAACACTCTGGACCGCAGGCGCGGTCATAGCGACAGCGTCAGCCGCATCCGCCGCTGGCATTGAGCGCGCGAGCAACGATTACGGTATTTTGTTTCAGGATGGCCATCAGGCTTCTGTTTCGGCGACCTTTGTGAACCCCAGGGTTTCTGGTGACTATGTGGGCGGTGGGTCGACAGGAAACATGTCTAAGAACTACGTCGCGACGTCTGCATCCTACAAGGGTGACTTTGGCGAACGTTTGTCGTTTGGGCTTTTCTTGAACGATGCTTACGGGGCTGACGCGGAATATACTGCCGGAGCATATACTGGGTTGGCCGCAGAATGGGACAGCAAGCAGATCGCAGCCATCCTTCGTTATGGCGTAACAGATCGTTTCTCGGTCTATGGCGGTTTTCGCTACGTTCAAAGCGATGCCAACATCGTAATTCCCGGCCAGTTTTTTGCGCCTCGGGTTCAAGCCGGTGCAGACGAAGCGCAAACCGCCGCTGATACTTTGGCCGGGTTGGGTGCCGCAGATCCGTTGCATCCGCTGCACACTCAGTATTTGACCGCGGTTGGAACGGCTGCGCAACTGAACGGCGTGTTGGCCGCCTATGGCGGCGGCGCAGGCGCTGCTCCAAACATTCTTGATTACACCGCCAAGGGCGACAAGACCGGCGATTGGGGCTATGTCGTTGGTGCCGCGTACGAAAAGCAGGAAATCGCACTTCGTGTCGCTTTGACATATGAAAGTGCGATCACGCACACATTCGATACACGGGAAGCTTTGCCGGGCCTCGGTATCGGTGCCGATACAAAAACCGAAGTTGAGATGCCCCAGTCTTTGACACTCGACTTTCAGTCGGGCGTTGCAAAAGACACTCTTGTGTTTGGCAGCATCAAATGGACGGAATGGTCGAAATGGGAAGTACGCCCGCCTGAGTATTCTGATCTGACCGGTTCTGAAATCACCGGGTTTGACAATGACACCATCACCTACCGCCTTGGTGTCGGTCGCAAATTTACAGATTACACCTCGGGTTTTGCGCAGGTTCGCTATGAAAAGTCGAACGGCGGCGTAGCATCTCGTTTGGCACCCACAGACGGTATGTTCGCCTTCGGTGTTGGTGGTCAGTACACCAAAGACAACATCAAGATCCGAGGCGGGATGGAGTATGTGAAGCTCGGTGATGCCGAAGACGCGAGCGGCACCAAGTTTGAAGGCAACTCTGCTTTTGGTGTCGGCGTGTCACTGAGCATGTCCTTCTAAGCTGGATTTCAACGCAAATGAAAACACCCAAGTTCGGGCTTGGGTGTTTTTTTAGTGCTTATGTGTTGGATCCTTCGCTTTGGAAAAACGCGTTTCTTTTGGATGAGCGCAGGGTTTCCGCCCAGAGCTTCTGGTAGCGCCTACCCGCTCCGATGGTTCAGCCCACATTTTGCGATGAATAGATTGGCTTCATCAGGATCGGCGTGAGGTACATTGGAAACTGGTAACACCCGAGAAAGATCAAGAATTCGGGTGTTTGAGTAAAGCTTGATGCCACAAGGAAAAGCGCCACGTTTCGGTTCCCGGATACAATTGCAAAGGGCACGCGCTCCTTTTTGTATCCGCATCTTTTCAGTGCGAAGAACGCAGCAATCTGAGCCCCAAAATTGAGCGCAAAGGCGAACAGTAACCAAGCCACCACCTGACCGGGTGCTTTGGATAACATGGGGGCGATGGCGCTCATCAAGCCAATGACGATGACCGCCAGCGTCACTGAGATGACACCATCAAGCACTTGGGTTTCTTCGGCGCGCATCTTTGGTTTGAACACCGCGCGGCCCAAAAACCCAATCGCCACGGCGGCGGTCAGCGATAGGCCCAATGTGACTGCGGCGTCCAGAGCTTCTTGCCAATTCCCCAAGGCTGGCGAGACCCAAAAAATCGGTAAGATCGTCAGCGGCATAAGCAGCGTACCCAATGTCAGCACGCGAAAGGCGGGTTCAGGCGCATGACCAAGCATGACCGACATATTCGGCGCCGCGGTTACGGGCGGTGCGGCCAAGACAAGAAGGCCTGTGATGACAACCGGTGAATGATGTAGGCCCGCAGCCCACGCCGCCAACAAAAGCGCCAGCGGCAATCCCAACTGATAGGCCAAAACGAGGGTTAAAGTGCTTTTGAAACTCCTCAACCCGCGCAAGGCATCCGGTAAACCGATCCGAATGGCGTTGAGACAGAGCAAAGCCAGAACTAGCTCACTTAGCCAGGGGCGTAGAAACGCGGCAACTTGTGGCAGGAGCAATCCCGCCACAAGTCCGGCAATCAGAACAAAACGTCCGTGTCGCGCCAGGAGGCGCAGTAAGCCAAGCAAGGTTTAGCCACCTGGCCCCTGACGAATATTGTCGGGCAGCCATGTGGCCAGTTCTGGCCAGACCACCAGGATCACAACCATCACCAACATCAGCCCCACCATCGGGATCGCTGTCTTGGCGATGTAACCGATTTCGTGGCGCGTCATGCCTTGAAGGACAAACAGGTTGAAGCCAATGGGCGGCGTCACCTGCGCGGTTTCAATCACCACAACTAGGAAGATCCCGAACCAGATCACATCAATACCGGCCTGACGGATCATCGGCTCGACAATCGCCATGGTCAGAACAACCGAAGAAAGCCCGTCCATGAACATGCCAAGGATGAGGTAGAAGATCGTCAGAACCGCAATCAATGCCACCGGAGACAGGCCCCATCCATCGATCATTTCGGCCAGGGCGCGTGGCAGGCCGGTAAAGCCCATGGATAGCGACAGGAACGCCGCTCCCATCAGAATGAATGCGATCATCGCCGAGGTTTTTGTCGCGCCCATCAGGCTGTCACGAAAGGTTTCCCACCCCAAAGACCCCTGCAAGGCAGACAAGGCCAATGCACCGACGACTCCGACAGCGGCCGCTTCGGTCGCCGTGGCATAGCCCAGATACATCGAGCCGATGACCACAAAGACCAAACCAAACAGCGGCAGCAAAAAGCGACTTTCGGCAAACATCTTTCCAAGCGACATGGCCGGTTCTGCCTCGGGGCGCTGACTTTTATAGGCAAAGTGCCAGGCGATGATGTAGAGCATGAACAGCCCCGCCAGTACGAGCCCGGGAAAGACACCAGCCATGAACAGCTTGGTGATGCTTTCATTGATCGTCACACCATACACGATCAGCGTCAGCGATGGCGGGATCATCAGACCCAATGTTGCCGCACCGGCCAGGGTGCCGATAATCATGAACTCAGGATAGCCGCGTTTGCGCAGCTCGGGGATCGACATTTTGCCGACCATATTAAGCGTCGCCGCCGAAGAACCGGACACCGCGGCAAAGATCGTACAACCGGCAATATTGGTGTGCAAAAGCCCACCGGGCAGGAAGCGCATCCACGGCGCGAGACCGCGAAACATATCCTCGGATAATCGGGTTCGATACAGGATCTCGCCCATCCAGATAAACAGCGGCAAGGCCGTGAGGGTCCAGCTTGAGGCTCCGGTCCAGATCGTTGTGATCATGGCGTCGCCCGCTGGGCGCGAGGTGAAAAGCTCCATGCCAACCCAGGCTACCCCCATAAGCGCAAGCCCAATCCAGACGGAGCCGCCAAGGAGCGCAAAGAGCACGAAGAGGAAGATGACTGTTGCGTAGAGTTCGCTCATTATTCCAGCACCTCCGAATGAATTTGACTTTCACGCAAGGCCAGAAGCCGCGTGAGATAATCCCAGATTGCGATCGCCAAAAGAATGGTTCCGATCGACATAGGCAGTTGAGGCAACCAGACCGGGGTATAGACCCATTCCGAACCGGTCTTGGCCCACATTTCCCCCCATTTGGCGGGGGAACTGGCGAACATGGCAAAGAAAGTGAGCAACCATTCGGGAACAAAGTCTTGCCCCTGGGTGCGGTCGTTCAGGATCTCGGACATGATGTTTGTCTTGATCGCGTAGCGCGCAAAATAGGTGGCTGTGACTGCGGCGATGAGCATCGCGACCGCATCCAGCCAGAACTTGGTGTGTTCGTTGAGATTAAGCAGCACCGAAACCCGGATATGCCCGCCTTGGGTCAGCGTATAAGCCAACGCGAAAAACGAGGTCGCGGCCATGGAATAACCCGCATATTCCGTTGAGCCCGGAAAGGTCATATTGGACCAGCGCGCAACCATCTGCCCGATGATCAGCAACAGGATCACAACCATGAAAATGGCGGCCAGAACACCGGAGGCCTTGTAAACCCGGTCCAGCAACCGCCAGACAGGTTGCAACTGATTGGCCGCTTTTGGTCCCTGCCAAAAGCAATAAAGCGCCAGACATGTCGGAAAAACAAAGAGCCACACCCATAAGGGCAGCCCCAGAAAAGGTTGCCAATCTCGCATATATTTGTCCCTGTCGTAAGAGCGGCCCGTAGGTGAAACGGGCCGCCTGTTCGCTTAGTTTGCGTTATAGGCGTCTAGGATTGCCTGACCGTCTGCCCCGACTTCGGAAAGCCAGTCAGCCGTCATTTTTTCACCGATGGCTTCCAGCTCAGCCAGGAAGTCCGGACCGGCATCTGTCACCTTCATGCCATTGGCTTCGAGCTGTTCGAAATACCAGTTGGCCAGTTCCGCAGATTTCGCCGAGCAAGCCGCGCCGGTTTCGTCAGCCGCTTTCTGGATCGCGGCCTGGGTGTCGGCGCTGAGACCTTCCCAGATGCCTTTGTTGACCATGACATAGTTTCGCGGCAGCCAAGCGTTCACTTTGTAATAGTGAGACAGGTGTTCCCAAACCTTGCGGTCATAACCGGTTGAACCGGAAGATATAAAGGCCTCAGCCACGCCAGTCGCCAAAGCCTGGCTCAGTTCTGCGGCCTCGACCTGAACCGGGACCATGCCCAGCTCTTCGGCAAAAGTCGCCGTGGCGGTGTTGTAGGAGCGGAACTTGACCCCTTGTGTATCCTTGGAAGAGCCGACTTCTTTCTTGAAGTAAAAGCCCTGACCCGGCCATGGGCAGGTGTAAAGCGCAACGAGGTTCAGGTCGGAAAGCTGCGCGTTGACCTTGTCTTTGGCGGCGGCCCAAAGCTTTTCGTTGTTTTCATAAGAGGTTGCGATGAAAGGCAGGTTGTCCCAGCCCAAAAGCGGCGCTTCGTTGGCATGAGCGGACATGAAACGTTCGCCAATCGGAGCCTGACCTGTCTGAATGGCGCGCTTGATTTCGCCCCCTTTGAACAGAGATCCGCCCGGATGAACGGTGATATCGATGTCGCCACCGGTATATTCCCGAACCTTATCGGCGAAAACCACACCCATTTCAGAGTGATAGTTGGTTGCCGCATAGGCCATAGGCATATCCCACTTTTCAGCGGCAACTGCGCTACCGGCAATCGCGAGAGCGACGGCCGCTGCAGCGGTGTTCAGTTTTTTGGACAGTGCGTTCATTTTGTTTCTCCCTGAATTGGTGCACTTTTCTTGGCTATTACTTCGCTGCGAACCGCATGGGTTCGAAGGGACGCAAATCTTGGTTTGAATGGTTTCCGGCGATCATATCCGCCACAAGACGACCCGTCTTAGGCCCGCCCGTCAAGCCGATATGATGATGGCCAAAGGCCGTGAAGACGCCGCTGTTTTTGACTTCGCCAATCAATGGCAGGCTGTCGGTTGGTGCCGGGCGATAGCCAAGCCATTCTTCGGCGCTTTCATAGGTGAGGTCTGGAAAGAACTCCTGAACCTTGCGGCGCAACAGTTTGAGCGGCGCTTTTGACCGTTGCTCGGTCAGGCCCCCAAATTCGACGATGCCTGCACAACGCACCCCTTGATCCATAGATGTGGCCACAAATTTGCCTGCTGACAACATCATCGGGTTGTTGGGGCGTTGGCTCGGCTCTTTGAAAACAATGTGATAGCCGCGTTCCGCCTCAAGCGGGACAGACAGGCCCAGTTTCTCCATCAGGGGTTTTGACCAGACCCCGGATGACACAATCGCCTTATCACAATGAATGCGGCCTTCGCTTGTATCGACAGCACTGATCTGGCCGCCGCTCATCTCGAAATCTTTGACTTCGGCCTGGATAAACTTGCCGCCCAGTTCCTCAAGCAGTTTGACAAGATCCTGCACATAAGAGCCGGGATTATGGATAAAGCCATGGTCCTTCATGATTGCCAGAAGCTGAGTATTTTTACCCAGGATCGGCTCGGCCTCCTGAACTGCCGCACCCTCGATGATCTCGGGAACAAACCCGGCCTCTTCGCGCAACTGCCAGGTAAAGGCATCTGCTTCAAAGGCAGCGCGGTTCGCATAGGCAAAGTTGTATTGGCTTTCCTGCACCCATTTGGCCGCATCTGTCCCAGCTGTCAGCGCCTGGTGCTGTTCAAGGCTGTCACCGACAATGGTGTTCAAACCTTGGCTGATGCGACGCGTATCCGCAGTATTGGCGTGACCAAGATATTTCACCAGCCAGGGGATCAGCTTGGGCGCATAACTCCAACGCATGAATAGCGGAAAATCTGGATTGGCCAGGTAAACCGGCCCCTTGGCCAAAAGGCCGGGACCCGTCACCGGGACAATAGAACAACGTGCCAAAATGCAGCCATTCCCGTAAGAGGCCCCCATGCCCGGTGTGCCTTTGTCGAGGAGCGTCACGTCGAATCCCGCGCGTCTCAGCCAAATGGCCGAGGCAGCACCCACGATCCCAGCCCCTACGATGACGACATGCTTTGAATTCATTAACCAGCTTCCCCTGTTGAGATTCGAAGTCTGGCAGGGGTGCGATATCATTTCCAATACAAATTTGTGGAACATCCATTAGGAAAAATGATATCCATCCCGAATGAGACTTCGATTCAGACAGTTGCAGGCCTTTCACGCTATTGTCGAGGTGGGAACCGTGACCGGTGCCGCCGAGGCGCTGGGAATCTCTCAGCCGGGTATTTCAAACCTCTTGGCAGAGCTTGAACGCCAGACCGGCCTCAAACTGTTTGAGCGTCTGCATGGACGGCTTGTCCCGACACCTGAGGCGGAGTTGATGTATCGTGAAGTCGATACTGTGGTGCGCGGGTTGGATCACGTGACGCAGACGGTAGTTGATCTGCAAAACAAGCAAGCCGGTCAATTGCAGGTTGCTTCGCAACACTCCATGTCCTTTGGATTTATGCCGCGGACCATCGCCGAATTCGCCAGAACGCGCCCGGACATGAATATTTCATTTCAGTCGCAATACAGCTCAAAGATCCAGGAATGGGTGTTGTCCGGTTTGTTTGAGATCGGGATCTGCGAGATGCCGATGCTGTATGACACGCTGAATGTTTATCCGCTGCATGTGGAAACCAAGGTCGCCTTGCACCGCGACAATCCATTGGCCGCGTATGAAGTTCTCACGCCGGAGCTTTTGCGCGGCGAGCCCTTTATCGTTATGGGCCCTGATCACATTACCCAACGTCGGCTTCGCGATGTGTTTGAAAAGGCTGATGTCCCGCTCAAGACGCGCGTAAACTCACACCTTTTCAAAAACTTGTTGAGCTTTGTTAAAGAAGGAATGGGCGTGTCACTCTTGGATCGGTTCGGGCTGGAATTCGATTACGACGACCGCTTTGTCGCGCGCGATTTTGAACCCCGTATCACAATGGATCTGGCGGTCATTACATCGGCCACACGCCCCTTGTCACAAGTGGGTAAGGAGTTTTTGGCCTATTTGTTACAAGAGTTGGAGCCCTATTCCGCGACCGGCAGCTTGCGAAAACTCTCGCGCGACAAGGTGTGAGCTTAGAAAATGATCTAAGAGTGCGTGACTTATGAGTTTTCAGGAAAGTCGACAGTTCCGAACACCAGAGGATCTCCACTTGCAACTGCAGATTGACCGGACCGCAGGCGTTTTTGCATCACATGTGCATTAGTGCACTACGTTCCCATTGGAAAACTTGACCAATTGGTCGGTCTGAATGCAAACTTGCAAAGGGGAACATGCAAGATTGAAGCTGAATACAGTGACCAGAACGCTAATTGAGGTAAATCTTCAACCTGTTTGGAGCGCTTTCTTTGATGGCAAGGAGCTGACAATCAAGGGCAAAAAGACAATGGCCCTTGTAACCTATTTGGCGTTTGAGCCACACTCACATAATCATCGCGATGTGATCGCTGCCTTGCTGTGGCCGGATACCTCACAGGCCAATGCCCGCGCTTCGTTGCGCCAAGCGCTGTCGCAGCTTAGACGTCAGTTGGGGGAGGCTGCAGACACGGTTCTGGAAACGAATGGCAGTTCCATCGGCTTTGCCGACTGTGTGCTCAGAACCGATGCGGATACGGTGTTTGATACCATTCGCGACGGTGTTTTTGAGAAAAGCCATCAGGACTGGGCTGCAAATCTGCGCGAAATGCTCCGCCCCTTGGATGGTGTTTCCAACGATTTTGACGACTGGTTGCATGGCCTGCTTGGCAAGCTCGAAATGCAATTGGTTGAGGTGCTGGAACGCCAGTTTTCCGCACCCAATATCGCGATTGAGCAACGTTTGCGCATGGCCGAAACCGTTCTTTCGTTGGATGAGTACAACGAAAAGGCCGTGCAGGCTCAAATGGCCTGCCACGCCGCGATGAACGACAATGCCACGGCATTGCGGGTGTACCGCGATTTCTTTGACAAGCTCGATGCAGAGCTGGGCGGGGAACCCTCGCCCGAGACGCAGCAACTCGTGGCGAAAATCAAATTGTCTGGTCCGTACGGTCCACCGGATACGATCCAGAGGATCGAGCGCCCTGCCCGCCCGGCAGAAAAACGCAAACTGACCATGGTTGCTGTGCTGCCGTTTGAACGGCTTGGGCCGACCAATATTTCGCGCTTTCAGGTCCTGGCGCTGCTTGAACAGATCACCTGCCATTTGGCGGCGTTTAAATCGCCCGGCGTGATCTCTAGCAACAGCACGCGCCACTATATCGATAACCCGCCCAGAATTTCGGATATCGAACATGACCTTGGCGCGCATTATGTTGTGACCGGCTCGATCACGGCTGCAGGACCCAAGGTTCAACTCTCGGTGCAAATGGTGGGCGTTGATGATGAGCGGATCCTGTGGGCGACGACTTTGGCACTTGACCCCGAGGCCTTGCTGCTTGAAAGCGTCTCATTGGCCGAGCAAATCAGCCTTGCGATCGAACCCTCGCTGAATATCGCGGAATTGGAACGCTCCGAGGTTCTTCCGCTCGAAGAGTTGGAACCGCATCACTATGTCTTGCGCGCCAAGAACCTGATGTTCTCGCTTGGGCGCAGCGATTTTTCCGAGGCCAAGCGCATTCTGGATGTGGTGCAAACCAAACATCCACATTTTGGGCCGGGCCATACGGTCTTGGCGGAATGGTATGCCATCAACCTCTGGCAAGGTTGGTCAGCCAATGCTGATGCCGAACGTCATCACCTGGAACAGCATTCCCGCCGCGCCGTTGCTTTGACGCCGCAAAACGGGCGCGCCCTGGCGATGTGGGGGCATAACAAAATCACGCTGGATCGCGACTATGACAGCTCTTTCAACCTGTTTGAACGTGCGGTGCGCCTGTCCCCCAACGATTCCGAAACCTTGATCTGGACTGTTCCGACGCTGGCCTATGGGGGCGAGCCTGAATTGGCCTTGGACCACGCAGAAAGGGCGTTTTCCCTTTCGCCAGCAGACCCGTTCCTGTTCCGCAATGAACATTTTCTTTCTGTCGCGCATTACGTGAACGAAAACTACGAAGAGGCGGCGCGATATGGCCTGTCATGCTTCCGTCGTGCGCCGAATTACAGTTCGAACACACGTGCGACGATTGCCTCGCTTGTATCGCTGGATCGCGTCGATGATGCGCGTTTTCTCGTCGAACACCACAACTCGATTGCGCCGGAATTCTCGGTTGAAACCTTTAAGGGCAACCATGGATATCGCCATGCCCGCGACCGGGCGGATTATGCGCAAAAACTGATTTCAGCCGGATTGCCGGACTGACAATGCGTCGACAATGCGATCTCGGTTTCGCATTGGGTTTGTTGTTTTTGGTGCCTCACAGTCGCTGATCTGGACAGGTTTGGAATACCTGACTTGCCAGAGACTGCAGGATTTACGTTTCTTTGACGCATGTTTTACGCGTCCAACCTATTCAAAGGTTATTATATTGGGAGAGGACATTATGAGCATCTTGGGCAATTCGCACGGTCATTCGCACGGCCATTCACATGGGCATTCCCATGGACATTCGCACGGCCATTCGATGGCTGTCGCAGCACCGGGCACCGGGATGACCCATCCGGTTGTTGAACCGCTTGTGGATGACGGCACATTGGGTCCGGTGGATAGCGGCCCCTTTCTTGAGATCGAAGTGCATCCCGACCTTTGGGTGCTCGACAAGATCCCGACTTTGGTCGAAGGCCTGCCTGCCGAGTTGCTCGACGGGATGAAGACCGAGCTTCAGGCGATCCTGGACGGTCTGAAGGAAGACGGCACCAAACCCGGGAAAAACCCGGCAGATGTTGTCAAAGAAGACCTAGAGCGCGCGCTTTATGGCCGTTCGGAATCGCTGCGGGTGTTTGGTGGCGAAATTTCGTCCCAGTCCGGAAATTTTCAGGGGTATTACCATTCCCTTCTGTCGCTGAATTCCCGTCAGTTCCCGGCCACCATGCGGCTGATCGCGTTGGTATATGGTGTTGCGGGCATCGTTGGCATGAAGATGAAGTTGCATTTCATGCGCGCCCGCCCTGTTCAGGTCTGGCCCGGCCTTTTCCCGGTTTTGCCAACGCCGCCGCATCCATCTTATCCCAGCAATCACGCAACTCAGGCCTATAGCGTGTCCAAAATTCTGGGCCGTGTCCTGACCCAGACCAAGCGCGCCGGAACCGAAGAGCATGTCGCGACCATGTCCGAGCGGATTGCCCGCAACCGCGAATATGCCGGGTTGCATTTCGCCAGTGATACCGCTGCGGGTGATGCGGTTTCGACAGCATTGATTGACCACCTCGCCGATCAACCGCTGGTCCAGGACCTGATGGCGCGCGCCATTCTTGAGCTGGGGATCGCAGAATGACCGAGGCATGCCGAGATGCGCTTGGCTGCTCTATTCCGGCAAAGGGCGGCGTGGTGCAACGCGTCGCCTGCGCGCCGGATACAGCGCCGCGCCAAAGCTTTCACCTGCTGGGCGATTACCTTTCTGACCCGAATTTCTGGCCGGTCAAATATCAAGGTGCGCGTGGCACCTGCAACGCGTTTGCCGTGAATGCGGCGGTGGAGTTGGACCATTGGCTACGGGACAAATCACAGCCAATCACACCACTTTCCGAAGAATACATCTATGCAAAGATGCGTGGGATCAGCCTTACGGATAAACGCCTGAACCTTGATCTGACGAAACGACAGCTTGAGGAGCGGAAAAAGAGCGGTGCGACCTATCTTGCGCAGGCCGTGATCGCCTTGGCTGAAAACGGTGTCTGCCGCGCCGATCTTGCCCCTTATTCGCAGCGCGGGGCAATCAATCACTATCAAAAAGAGTTCACTGAAGAAGCCGAGGCAGATGCAGCGACCCGCCGCTCCAACGCTGCAGATCTGAGGCATTACATTGTCGTGCCGGGCGATGATCAGATCTTTTTCGGACCGGAAAGATGCTGGGAACCCCCTTTGGAAAAAGACGGTTCGCCGCAGGCCTGTTCTGACATCATCTATTCGGCCCTGGCCCAGGGAGCCCCGGTCGTTGCCGGGTTCGGTGTCTTGTCACAGGTGGGCAAAGCCGCCTGGTTTGGACTCAGAGCTTATCGGTTTGGCGGCATTCACTATCCGTCTGACAAACTGGTGCGCGAGGAAAAACTGGGGCCCTCGGGCGGTCACGCGATTTGCATCGTTGGATATGAACGTGACGAAGCCACTGGCAAAGGCTGGTTTGTCTTCCGCAACAGCTTTGGCAGTTTCGGCTTTAGTGCAGATCGCGACGATGACGACTTGCTGCCGATCGCGATTGCGCGGGGATATGGTTATATCTCATCCGACGATGTGGATCGGTACTGCTGGGAGCTGATGTATCGCCAGCCCGAGGCTTTGGTGGCCTAGGTCAATAACTGGTCACATCAAACGGCGCAATTTCCTGCGCCGTCATGATATAGCCGATATCCGCTAGCGGCGTAGATGCAGATGCTGTGTCAAAGATCCCGGTCACTTCGACCGGGTCAAACAGCCCGTCATATTCATAGGGCGTTTCTGTCGTAACCAGGATCAACTGGTTTGCCGGAGGCGGGGGCACATGGATGCAGGCACCGACAAATGGGGCCAAAATGAACATGGTGATCCCCTGCCCTGTCAGATCCAGCGGCACAACGAATCCGGGAATGCGGACCACGGAGCCGTTGAACTTCTGCGTCACCGCCTCAGCCTTTTCCTGCTCAAACCCGCTGGATAGTTCACCGTGATTGATAACCCCCAATTCGCGCAGGTCTTTCATCAACAGAGCGAAATCCGGGTCAGGGACCAAATCCCCCCAATCCAATGCAATCACATTCGGCTTGGCCAATCCACGCCCAGAAACCACGCCAAAAGACGTTGCAAGCAAAGTCAATAAAGCCTGTCTGCGGTTCATCGCATGTCCCATTTCAATCAACCGCCAAGCCAGATTTCTGTGCGATGCCAATATATTGGTTCGCGGCAAAGACATCGGCAATGGTTGTGGGGCGGAAAACCTGCATCGCTCGGTTCACATCTTTGGCATAACGCCAATCCGCCCGCGCACCAAACTGACGCGCCACGGCGGGCGCGAGATCAGGGTCAGTTTGCAGCAGCGCCATCACCTGTGCCTCAATCGCGCGCTTGACGCGTTTGTCACCGGTTTGGCCATGGATTGCCAACGCTTCGATCATGCGCTCGCGCAGCGCAACCGGGTGTTGTTTTGCATCTGTCAAATGGCGCGCGACCATGTCGACCCCTTGCGCCCCTTTGAGTTCAATCAAAGCCGTTGCATAGGCCCCCAAATAGGGCAGATCGCGCGTGATACCTTTGGCCAGCCCCTCTTGAAGGCGGCCGGCATAAGACGCATCGCCAGACAACCCCGTCATTAGCACGCGAATAGGCTCAAGATCCTCATCTGAGCTGAGCTTGTCAGTTTGCAAAAACGTCATCCGCGGAAGACGAAGATTGCGCAGCAGACCGTAATCCGCCCGGTCCAACTCCAACAATGCGAGGCGGCGAATATCCGGGTTGTTGCTGTTCAGGTGTTTGGCAAAAAGCTGAAACCGGCCTTGATCCCCTTCGTAAAGCCAGGTTTCGCGTTGCGCGATCACCCGTTTCACCAGCTTTTCATAAGCGGGATCCAAGACCGCCAATTGTGTCCAAGGGCCATAGGCACCGTCGCGCGCATATAAGAGCTTGGCGCGCTGGGAGCGGGCCAGAAACGCCTTGGTTTCGTTGTCCAAATCGGCTGGAAGGGCGACAGCCTGGCTAGGTCCAACCAGACCAGACACCACCCGCACCCCCTGCCCGTTCGCCGTTGGACGCGCCAAAACCACATGCTCACTGGCAAGCAGGAAATCGACAAGCGTCGGATCAGGCACATAGCTGTGAAAGGCGCAGGCATGTATCACCTGAGGTGCTGCCACGCCCAAGGCCAGCGCCAAACCTATGTTTCGAAGACTGTTTTTGAGGCGTCGCAAAACTCTCAGACCCTGATTTGCATCCCATCCGCCAATGACAAACGATAGGCCCGGATGGCCGGGGCGAGGCTGGCCAAAATGGCGGCGACCATGACCCAGCCCAAAAGGATGACCTCATCGCGCGTCAAAGGCGATATGTCCAAGTATAACCCAAATTGCGCATCCACATAGGGGCGTGCCAAAAACAACCCGGCATAAAGCAATATTACGCCCAAGATCACGGCCATGAGGCTCATGAATACTGCCTCGGCCATCAGTAAGGCAAAGATCGTCCGGGGCGCCGCCCCCAAGGTTCGCAAAATCGCCATCTCGCGCCGTCGCTCGTTCAACCCGGAAAACACCATGGCGACCATACCCATCAAGGCCGTGACGACAACCATGGCCGAAACGCCCATCAGTGCGGTTTCCGCCACGCTGATCACCTCCCACAATTCGGCCAGCGCCACCCCGGGTAAAATGGCCAGCAAAGGTTCTTGGGCATAATCGTTGACCCAGCGTTGCAGGCCAAACACTTGGAGACGGGATTCAAGCCCGATCAACGCCGCCGTGATCGCCTTGGGGCGCAGATCCATCGCTCGGACGTCTTCAGCGGAGATCGGATCACGGCTCTGCGCGCCGCCTTGCCAATCCACGTGAATGGCTTCAATCGCTTCGAGGCTCACAAAAACGGTGCGATCGACCGGTGTTCCGGTCTTTTCCAAAATCCCAGACACGCGAAATGGTTTGTCATCGTGATGCACGAAAGAAGCGATGCCATGGGCAACAACGATGGATTGATCAACCTCATATCCTAGTGATTTCGCCACATCGGCCCCTATAACGGCGTCAAACAAGTCGTCAAACCGCTGCCCCTTGGCCAGCTCCAGCGATCGGTCACGGCGGTATTTGTACCGGTCAAAAAAGGCCGTGGTCGTGCCCAGCACACGAAAGCCGCGATGGCTATCGCCAAGGGACATGGGCACACTCCAGGCAACCTCGGGGCGCGCGGCAATATCCTGATAGCTTTGCCAACTGACATTATTCGTGGCATTACCAATGCGGAAGACCGAATAAAGCAGCAATTGCACGCTGCCTGACCGCGCCCCGATGATAAGATCCGTGCCGGAAATCGTGTCGGCAAAGCTGTCCTTGGCACCGGTCCTGACCTTTTCAACACCAAGAAACAAGGCAACCGACAGCGCCATGGCGATCACCGTCAGGCCGACAGTCAGACGGCGGCTGAGCAGCGATAAAACGGCGAGACGCAGGAGGATCATGTAATGTCACCTCTCTGAACAAGCTCTGCCATGGAAATGCTGCGGTCAAAGTGTTGCGCCAAGCGGGTGTCATGGCTGACCATCAACAAGGTGGCATTCGCAGCCTCAACCTGTTCGATCAACAGGTCGACAAAGGCGGATTGGCTGGCCGCGTCCAGCGCTGAGGTCGGTTCATCCGCGATCACCACGCTTGGGCCGCCGATCAAAGCACGTGCAACGGCAACACGTTGCTGTTGTCCGGTGCTGAGGTCAGAGGTTGCGGCTTTGCTTACCTGCGCCTCGCTTAATCCCAAAGCTTGGCACAATCTCAAGGCTTCCTGCTGCGGGGCGCTCACCCTCTGGCTCCGCTTGGCTGAGAATGACAGAGGCAATAGGATATTTTCCAAGGGGGAGGCGTAGGGAAGCAAGTTAAATTGTTGAAATATCAACCCGATCTGATCGGCGCGTAGCCTGTCTTTTTGACGAGCGGACAAGGTGGTTAGGTCGGTGCCATTGACCTCTAACTGCCCGGCATCCGGCGTTACAATCCCGCAAATGAGGCTCAGCAAGGTGGATTTTCCCGACCCGCTTTCACCGGACAGAAAAACCTTTTCCCCGATCGTGATTTCGAGTTGCGGAATGTCGAGGGCAAAGCCGTGTTTGCCCTTCCAATCAAAGGCAATACCCCGAAGCCTGATCGCAGGACACGTGTCAGGCTTGGGTTCAGACATGATTTACCTCAATTTGAGTTCCGGCTGATCCGCGGACGCTTCCAGCAGCTTGGCGCCCGTCTCATCGATGAATTGGACATGTAGTTCCTTGGCATTTTTGAAGGCGGAAAAATAGCCCAAAGAGATCACATCAATGGCTGCTGTGTTCTGACAGCTCAGCACATATTCGGCGTGAAACTCTGAGTGTTGCGCATTTTCATGATCAGCATGATCATGCGAGTCTTCGTGATCATGATGGTCCTCATGATCGCCGTGCCCATGTTCCTCGTGATCCTCGTCATACTCGCCATTGTGCAACTCCGCCACGGCTTTGGTGACGTGGCAGTCAGCGGCTTCGGGCAATTGAAACACGTTCAAAGGCTCTGACAAGGCGGTCAATGCAGCTGCTATGGCATCCTTGTCATTTTGGGACTCTGCCGAATGTTCAAAGCCAACAATATCAAAACCTGGAACCTCAAGTTCTAACGCAATTTCAGAACCTTCTACGGCAATGTTCAACTTGCCCTCACCATGCACATGCGCATCGAGATCGCGTTGGGTTTCTGCTTGTGATGCCAAGGGGACAAGCGCCAGAGACGTGGACAGCAGAAGAGTTTTACAGGTCATGCGAATGCTCCGAAACCAAAACAGGTAGGGGTTTGTTATAGTATCACATAACGTCCCGCAATTGACGCTCGGAGCGCTGGCGATTACTTGCCAGTGACTGCGCCTAATCCGCCAACAGCTCTACATTGACCAGCGCCGTATGGGCGCTGCAGCCCTGCCCGAGTTGTGACGTGCCCACATCCAAAGTCAGTACATTTGGATTGCCGTTTTGGTCGATATTGTCCTGAGCGTCGCCGAACCACGCACCAGTCGGCAGCGCCACAACGCCTTGCAAAATGTCCTCGCTCACCTTGGCGCGAGCCCGGCAGGCACCGCGACTGTTAAAGACGCGCACCAAATCACCGCTCGAAATGTTTCGGGCGGCGGCGTCCACCGCGTTTATGACAAGTGTTTCGGGGCGCGCACCCTCATTGTCCTGAAGCGCCGCCTCTAACTGACTATGCAGCTTGTCCCCCGGCTGAGGAGAGACCATGTGCAGCGGTGCTTGCTCATCCGCCGATCCCAACCATTCCGACGGTGGCAACCATTTGGGATGCCCGGCGCAATCCGCGTATCCAAAACTGGCGATGGTCTCTGAGAAGATCTCGATCTTGCCCGAAGGTGTGCCAAGCGGATTTGCCTCTGGATCTTCGCGGAATTTGGCCAGCAGTGTCGGGACATATTCCTCTTGAACGATGGGCAGTTCGACCCAATTGCGGTCGCGCAACTCATCCAAATCAGGCACGTCAATTCCCGCGCTTTGCGCCTTATCGACATAGCCCTGATACAGGTGCCCCAGCCAGTCGCCACTGCTGCGCCCTTCGCTAAAGGCCTGACCAGCTTGCAATCGCTGCGCCAGCCCCCAAAAGATGTCGTAATCGTCGCACGCACCATATTGAGGCGGCACAAGAGCGGGCATGTGAAACAGGTAGTTATCCATGCCCGAGCGCCCGATATCCTCGCGCTCATACGGTGTTGTGGCAGGAAAGACGATATCGGCGCGTTTCGCGGTCGCCGTCCACCAGGGTTCATTGACGATCACGCAATCAGGATGCTGCCAGGCTTTGTGCAACTCCTTTAAATCCTGATGGTGGTGATAAGGGTTGCCACCGGCCCAGTAGATCAGCTTGATATCCGGGTAAGTCTTTGTTTCACCGTTGAATTCATAGTGACCACCGGGATTGCGCAGCATATCCCCGATACGGGCAACAGGGATGAAATACTTGATTGGGTTATGCCCTTGATCAAAGGTCATACCCTGCATCGGTTTCATCGCCTTGCCGATCCCGCCAATCGCGCCATAGCCATAGCCAATACCGCGCCCGGGCAAGCCGATTTGGCCGATCATCGCGCCAAGAACCGCTGACATCCAATAGGGTTGCTCCCCATGTTCTGCGCGCTGCAATGACCAGGCCGTGGTGATCATCGTCCGCCCACGCGCCATGCGCCGCGCCAGATCGCGGATGGTGTCGGCATCAACACCACATAGGGGCGCCGCCCATTCCGGCGTTTTGGCGATCCCGTCTTGCTCGCCCATCATATAAGGGCGGAACCGATCGAACCCGGTGGTGTATTTGTTCAGGAACTCATGGTCGCTCAAGCCTTCGCTCTCCAGCACATGGGCGATGGCTAGCATCAGGGCTGTGTCGCTGGCCGGCTTGCAGGGAATCCATTCGCTCCCCTCAATCCCGTCGCTGCGCTGCGGACCAATATTGATAAAGCGAATGCCCTTGTCGGCGTATTTGGCAAACCAATCGGCGGTGTCATGTTCCGTCACCCCGCCCATACTGACCTGAGCGTTCTTGGTGTTGATGCCGCCAAACATCACAATCGTATCGGCATTTTCGCCAATCGATTGCCAGCTTTCCTGGCAATCATAGGTGTATTGAAGGAACGGCATCCCCAACACATGAGGCATGATTGCCTGCGCGCAGCCGGTGGAATAGCTCCCAAAGGATGACACATAGCCGCCGATCTTGTTCAGAAATCTGTGCACCTGGCTTTGCGCATGGTGGAACCGCCCGGCCGAGCTCCAACCATAGGACCCGCCATAGATCGCCTGATTGCCATGCTCTTGCCGAATACGCTCGATCTCGGCTGCTGCGATATCAAGCGCTTCGTCCCAGGGCAGTTCCACATAATCGCCGTCACCCCGCCCTGCCCGGTCGCGACTGTTCAACCAGGCGCGGCGGATCGAGGGCTGTTTGACACGCAAGTCATGATGCACAGCCGCGGGCACGGCGGCTGGTATGCCCGAAGGGTTGGGATCTTTGTGGAAAGGTCGTGCGGCGATGATCTGACCGTCCTGAACATCAATTTCCATCGCGCCCCAATGGCTGGAGGTGACACGGGTTTCAATCGCACCGTTTTCAGAATTGTCCTTCGCCATACCCCATGCCCTCCGCACTTGTCGGGGCCAAGTCTTGCGCGCGAGTTTCACTGAAATCCAGACCAAAAACGCAAAAACCCCACGGCTTTACGCCATGGGGTCATCACATTCTGTTTCAGATCGGTTTAAGCCGATGCGGCAACCAAACCGGCCTCACGACGCTTGGTCAGCTCTTCGCCAACCAGGAAGGCGAGTTCAAGAGATTGCGACGCGTTCAGGCGTGGGTCGCAGGCGGTGTGATAGCGATCCGAGAGGTTCTCTTCGGTCACGTCACGCACGCCGCCGGTGCATTCGGTCACATCCAAGCCGGTCATTTCGAAATGCACGCCGCCGGGGATGGTGCCTTCGGCATTATGCACGCCAAAGAAGTCCTGAACCTCGCGCAGAACGGAATCGAACGGACGGGTCTTGTAACCGGTGGCGGATTTGATCGTGTTGCCGTGCATCGGATCACAGACCCACGTGACATTGGCCCCTTCTTCCTGCACGGCTTTGACCAGACGCGGGAGGTGTTCCGCCACTTTGCCAGCCCCAAAGCGCGCGATCAGGGTCAGCTTGCCCTCTTCGTTCTCCGGGTTCAGCTTGGCCATCAGCACCTTGAGGTCTTCGGCGGTGGTGGTCGGGCCACATTTCAGGCCAACCGGGTTCAAAACGCCGCTGGCAAATTCCACATGGGCGCCATCGGGCTGACGGGTGCGGTCACCGATCCAGATCATGTGACCAGAGCCTGCCAGCCACTTGCCGGATGTGGAATCAAGACGGGTCAGCGCCTCTTCATATTCCAGCAGGAGCGATTCATGGCTGGTGTAGAAATCGACGGTCTGCAAGGAATGCAAACGATCCGAGGTCACGCCTGCCGCCTTCATGAAATCAAGCGTATCGCTGATACGACCGGCCATCTCACGATAACGCGCGGCTTTCTCACCTTCGACAAAGCCCAGGGTCCAGGCATGCACCTGATGCACATCCGCATAACCACCGGTGGAAAAGGCGCGCAGCAGGTTCAGCGTCGCCGCTGCCTGGGTGTAGGCCTGCAGCATTTTCTTGGGGTCGGGAATGCGCGCTTCGGGGGTAAAGGCCAGTTCATTAATGATGTCGCCACGGTAGCTAGGCAGTTCCACGCCATCCACGGTTTCAGTTGGCGCGCTGCGTGGTTTGGCAAACTGACCCGCCATGCGGCCCACTTTGACCACCGGCACCTTGGCCCCATAGGTCAGAACCATCGCCATTTGCAGCATGACCTTGAACGTGTCGCGGATACCGTCAGCGCTGAATTGCTCAAAGCTCTCGGCGCAATCGCCGCCCTGAAGCAAGAAAGCCTCGCCACGTGACGCGGCGCCCAAGGCATCCTTGAGGCGGCGGGCTTCACCGGCAAAAACCAGCGGCGGATATTGCGACAGTTGCGCCTCGACGGCGTGCAGGGCATCGGCGTCCGTATAGTCCGGCATCTGAATCCGCGGCTTGTTGCGCCAATTCGATTTCTGCCACTCGGTCATGGGTTTTCTCCGCTAAAATTCGGCTTGCTGCTTGCGTCAGCGTTAACAGCGCCCCTTCTACCCAAACAAAACAGGGCTGACCAGCCTGCATTTCAGCGACAGAACTTGACGTGTTTTGCACATTCTGACCTTCTGACAAAAACGACTCGGCTGGCCTCGTTTCAGACAGAGTTGACCCACCCGCCTTTCGTAGCCCGCATATAGAAGGATGCAGCCAAATGCTCCCGTCGCAAAATCGACCCACGCTCGACGTGCAAAACATTCCAGACAAGCCCAAGCGCTTTGTCTTTGTTTTGCTGGAAAATTTCACCATGCTCAGCTTTGCGGCAGCGGTGGATTGCCTGCGTCTTGCGAACCGTATGGCCAATAAGGAACTCTATTGCTGGCAGGTCGTCGCGGATGGTGGCGGAACGGTTCAGGGATCAACCGGGATTGGCATCCAAACAGATGGCGATCTGGGCGAGTTGCACCGCGATGACACGTTGATCCTGTGCGGTGGCGCCGATGTACAGGGCGCGACGACGAAAAAACTGCTGAACTGGGTGCGTCGTGAAACCCGAAAAGGGGTGACAGCCGGAGGGTTGTGCACCGCTGCCTATACTTTGGCCAAGGCCGGTTTGCTGGACGGAAAACGGGCGACGATCCACTGGGAAAACCAGGACAGTTTTTCCGAGGAATTTGACGAAGTCGAGCTGACAAAGTCCGTGTTTGCCATTGATAACAATCGCTTGACCACCGCAGGCGGCACATCATCGATTGACCTATTCCTGCAGATCATCGCGTCGGACCACGGAGAGGAACTAGCCTCAGCCGTGGCTGATCAGCAGATCTACAACTCCATCCGCACCGATCAGGACACGCAGCGCCTGTCGGTTCCCACCCGCATTGGGGTGCGTCACCCGAAGCTCAGTCAAGTCATTCAGATGATGGAATCCAATATCGAAGAGCCGGTCAGCCCGTCGATCCTGGCCAAGGATGTCGGCATGTCGACGCGCCAGCTTGAACGGTTGTTTCGGCGCTACCTCAACCGATCCCCGAAACGCTATTACATGGAATTGCGCCTGCAAAAGGCGCGCAATCTGCTGATGCAAACCGATATGAGCGTCATCAACGTCGCCCTTGCTTGTGGGTTCGCGTCACCGTCGCATTTTTCCAAGTGCTACCGGTCGCATTACGAGACTACGCCCTATCGCGAAAGGGGCACCCATGCCTCGCGCTTGTCTGTTTAGATGACCGACCGGGACGTGATTGAGACAAGCCGTTTGCGCCTTCGTGCCGCAAGGCAAGAAGATTTGATGCCCTTGCATCAGATCTTTTCCGATCCCGATACCATGCGGTATTGGGATCGTCCCGCCTATACCGAGATCGCAAAAACCCAGGCTTTCCTTGATCACTTCATGTCCAAGGATATAAGCAATCGCGAGGAATATATCCTGGAGTTTCAAGGCGTTTGCGTTGGAAAGGCCGGGATGTGGAAACGTTATGAAATCGGCTACATTCTGCGCCGCGACCTCTGGGGGCAAGGCCTGGTCTGCGAAGCCTTAGAGGCGATTATTCCACGGGTGTTTGCGCGCTTTCCTGAAACGGATGTGCTTACGGCTGAGCTTGACCCTAGGAATATCGGATCAAGCCGGGTGCTGGAAAAGCTGGGTTTCGTGCAAACCGGCTTTGAGGAAAAGAACTTTCTCTATGGCGAAACCGAGCTGTGTGACACCGCCTATTATACGCTGACCAGGCCCGAGGTTTAAGTCAGAACAAGCTGTTCAGTGTTGAAAAATCAGAATTAAAACGGAAGTTGATCGCCACAACACGATCCCCCAGATCGTGGTACAGAACATAAGCATAAACATAGGACAATCCTGTCCAATAGGCGATCAACTCTTGCTGAAACCCGCCTTGAAGGTCGCCCTTGCGGATCACAACGACATTTTCAAAATCTGTCGGGTAAATCTGTTCGACCTGCGCATCGAGTTGGTCCAATTGTTGTGGTGTCATCTCGTCACTGCCGCCAAAACGCAGCATGAGCGACTGGATGTCCCGCGTGACCATCATGCGGTCCATTTCATCGCGCATTTCGTCGTAACTCGCAAAGACCGGGTCCTGCGCTTGGGCCTGTAGGGGCAAGGTCAGAACGATCGCCGTCAGCACCGATTGAAAGGCCGTCTTCAACATATCTTAATCCACTGGTTTTCCTCAACTTGGGCAGAGTGTGACACGATCCCAAGCCAGAAGAAACCTGCAATCTAAGACTGTACCGCAAAGGGGCTTATTGCGCGATTTTATACAGCGCCCCTTGTCCGACGCTGAGAAACCAAATCGCTCCGTCGGGTCCTTGCCGGACATCCCGAACGCGTTCGGTTTCTGGGCCAGAGATCTGCTCAACCTCCCTAAGAGGCGCGCCTTCGAGCCGGGCGATATAGTCAAACTTCAGCGATCCAACGAACATGTCGCCTTTCCATTCCTGGTTGCCACTGCCATCGTGAATGGCCATGCCGGATGGTGCGATGGACGGATCCCAGTAGAATTTTGGCTGCTCCAGCCCCGCTTTGGCGGTGCCTTCTCCTATCTTGGCCCCACTGTAATGCGTGCCGTATGAAATCACCGGCCAGCCGTAATTGGCACCGGGCTGGATCAAGTTCACCTCATCCCCACCGCGCGCGCCATGTTCCACCGCCCAGACCTGCCCTTGACCATCGATGGCCAATCCTTGCGGATTGCGGTGGCCGTAGCTGAAAATCTCTGGCTGAAACGCCGAGTCCTTGGTGAATGGATTTGATGCCAGGGGCTGACCATCCCGCGACAATCGCAGAACGCTGCCATTATGGGATGCGCGATCTTGTGCGGTCGCGTCATCGCCGCGATCACCAATGGTCATATAGATCGTGCCATCCTGACCTTCGACAATACGCGAGCCAAAGTGGCGGCCACCCGTGCCGGTTTTCGACATTTCAAAGATGGTTTTGCCTTGGGTCAAACGCGCCCCATCCTCGGACAAAACACCCCGAAACAAGGCGGTCCCAGATCCTCGCCAGCCTTGCTTGGTCACATAGGTTAGAAACACCTCACGACTGGTGGCAAAGTCGCGGGGGATCAGGATGTCTAATAATCCGCCTTGGCCGTCCGCTGTGATATCCGGAAGGCCCGCAACCTCGACTCGTTTCGTACCGGAAAAGTGCAAGAGCTTACCATCACGTTCGGTAATGAGAATGCCGCCTCCGGGTAGAAAACCAAAGGCCCAGGGCGTGTCCAGCCCCTCAACAACTGGCTCAAAGGTATAAGTGTCGGCAAAGCCAGGCGCAGGAATCGACATCAAGATCGCCACGCAAGATACTGCCTGAAAATACTTTTTCCTCAAAAAAATCATTTCAATCTCCTCTTGAACGGAGGTTGTTTCACCGGTCTTAGGTAAAGGTATAGCGCTGCTATACATAATGTCGACAAACCCAGCAAAATACACTTTTCTTTTGATCCAAGCCCGCTTACGCTCCCGCGAGATCAAAAGATCCAACGAGGGAGAATAAAATGAAAAAGCTGCTTCTGGCGACTGCCGCAACAGCACTGAGCGCCGGCGTTGTCGCCGCTGAAGAGGTCAAAGTTGGCGTCATTCTGGGCTTTACCGGCCCGATTGAATCCTTGACCCCACATATGGCTGGCTCTGCCGAACTGGCCATGAATGAAGTCAATGAAAGTGGCAAATTCCTGGACGGCATCACCTTGGCCCCGGTTCGCGCAGACTCCACTTGCGTTGACGCGGCTGCCGCCACCGCCGCCGCAGAACGCCTGATCACCGCCGAGGGTGTTGTTGCCATCATGGGCGCGGATTGCTCTGGCGTGACCGGCGCGATCCTGGCCAACGTGGCCGTGCCAAACGGCATCCCAATGGTATCGCCATCCGCAACTTCGCCTGCTTTGTCGACTGCCGAAGACAATGGCCTGTTCTTCCGCACCGCACCATCCGATGCGCGTCAGGGCGCGGTTCTGGCTGAGATCCTGACCGAAAAAGGTATCAACGAGATCGCGGTCACCTACACCAACAACGACTACGGCAAAGGTCTGGCAGACAGCTTTGCCGCGTCCTTTGGTGGCACCATCACCCTGTCGGCACCACATGACGATGGCAAAGCAGATTACTCTGCCGAAGTGGGCGCGCTAGCCTCTGCCGGTGGTGAGCTTCTGGCCGTGTTCGGCTATTCCGACCAGGGCGGTAAGGGCATGATCCAGGCCTCCATCGACACCGGTGCTTTTGACACCTTCCTGATGGGCGACGGCATGTATGGCGACGCACTTCTGGCGGATCTGGGTGGCGACATGGAAGGCACATTCGGTACCGTTCCTTGGGCCGAAGGTGATGGCGCAGATGCCTTTGCCGCAGTCACCAGCGCCGCTGGCGTCAACGGTGAATCCTCCTTCACCCGCGAAAGCTATGACGCGGCCGCCTTGATCGCTCTGGCGATGATGAAAGGTGGCGCAGCAACCTCCGAAGCCGTTGCAGCCAACCTGATGGACGTGGCCAACGCCCCGGGTGAGCCGATCCTGCCGGGTGAGCTGGGCAAAGCTCTGGAAATCCTCGCCGCTGGTGGTGATGTCGATTATGTCGGTGCCTCCGGTGTCGAGCTGATTGGCCCAGGTGAAGCGGCGGGTACATACCGCCACTACGAAGTCAAAGGCTCCGCCTACGAAACCGTCGAATTCAAATAAAATTCGATATGTCTTGGAACAGCCCGGTCTTTACCGGGCTGTTTCCGTATTCTGGTGTGCGCATCTGATAGCGCCATCATAGGGGGAACATCCTTGATCCGGGTTGAAAACCTTCACCGCCATTTTGGCGGCTTCCGAGCTGTTGACGGCGCTTCGCTTGAAATCGCCACCGGCTCGATCACCGGTCTTGTCGGTCCAAACGGGGCCGGGAAAACCACGCTCTTCAATGTCATCGCAGGTGCGCTGCCCCCAACCTCGGGGCAAGTCTTTATGGATGGTGAGAATATCACCGGCCTGCCGCCGCATGAATTGTTTCACAAGGGGCTGCTGCGTACCTTTCAAATCGCACATGAATTCAGTTCGATGTCTTGCCGGGAAAACCTGATGATGGTGCCAGGCGGGCAATCAGGTGAGAAACTGTGGAACACATGGTTTGGCCGCAAACGCATCGCTGATGAGGAACGCGCCTTGCGGGCCAAGGCCGATGAGGTGCTTGATTTCCTGACCATTTCCCATCTCGCCGATCATCCGGCAGGCGCGATTTCCGGTGGTCAGAAAAAGCTGCTCGAACTTGGTCGCACCATGATGGTTGACGCCAAAATCGTGTTCTTGGACGAGGTCGGCGCCGGGGTGAACCGCACCCTGCTGATGACCATCGCCGACGCGATCCTGCGCCTGAACAAAGAGCGTGGCTATACCTTCTGCGTCATCGAACATGACATGGATTTCATTGGCAAGCTTTGTGATCCGGTGATTGTTATGGCCGAGGGAAAACACCTGGCCGAAGGCACCCTGGATGAGATCAAGGCCAACCAACAGGTGATCGAAGCCTATCTCGGCACCGGCTTGAAAAACAAAGACAAAGAGGCCGTGGAATGAGCGATAATCCGTATCAGCACGACCGTGGCAACAAGGATCGCTCGCTAGGCAATCCTGATGGCATGGGCACCATGGACACCACCAAGAAAAGTGGTCCGACCAGTCAGACCAGCGGCGAGCCTTTCTTGATCGGGGCCAATATGACCGGCGGTTATGGCCGTGGCGGCCCGGACATTCTGCATGATTGCACCATTGCCGTCGAAAAGGGCGAAATCGCCGTGATCGTCGGCCCGAACGGCGCGGGCAAGTCCACCGCCATGAAAGCCACCTTTGGCATGTTGAACCTGCGCGAGGGGCATGTGACCCTGGACGGCGTCGACATCACCAACCTCACCCCGCAGGATCGCGTCGGCAAAGGCATGGGTTTTGTGCCTCAGACCAGCAATATCTTTACCTCGATGAGCGTCGAAGAGAACCTTGAAATGGGCGCATTCATCCGCACCGATGATTTCAGCGAAACCATGGAACAAGTCTATGATCTGTTCCCGATCCTGCGCGAGAAACGCAACCAACCGGCGGGCGAATTGTCTGGTGGTCAGCGTCAGCAAGTCGCCGTGGGACGCGCGCTGATGACCCAGCCCAAGGTCTTGTTGCTGGACGAGCCGACGGCAGGGGTTTCGCCCATTGTGATGGATGAGCTGTTTGACCGCATTATCGAAGTGGCGCGCAGCGGTATTTCCATCCTCATGGTGGAACAAAACGCCAAGCAAGCGCTTGAAATCGCGGATAAAGGCTATGTCCTGGTGCAAGGGGCCAATGCGCATACCGGCACCGGCAAATCCTTGATGGCCGATCCTGAGGTGCGCGCCTCCTTCCTGGGGGGCTGAGCCATGCGAACACCTTGTTTAACGGTGGTTTTGGCTCTGGCGCTGACATCTCCGGCTTTGGCGGCGATGACCTGCATACCCGAGGGCGAAAACGCCACCGGCTTTGTTCTGATCCCCTCGGCTGAGGGTGTGATGATGGTGCAGGAAGGGTTGAACTGGACCAAACCCAACGATCTTTTGCCCGGACCGGCCAGTGTTCAGGGGCTCGACAGCCCATCGGTGGTGATCGGCGGTTCGGCCACGGTGATTGTCGAAGGCAAACAGGCCAAACCGTCCTCGGGCACCCTGCCCTTGGCAAAACTGTCTGATGATCCGCTGACGCTGGCTTATCTCAACACGGCCTCTGGCTTGCGGCGCGATCTCACCATTTCCGACGAAGGTCTGTTCAGCGACACATTCGGTGGGCAAACCCGAATGGGGCGTTGCGTGGGGGATTTGTCATGAAACAAAGCCTCGCAATTGCTGGGATGCTTGCCATGCCCTGCGTTGTTTCTGCCGATGACCTCGCAGGAACTACGCTGACCTGCAGCTTTACAACCGAGTGTTACGAGCTTGAGGAATGCACCTTTGCCGATTTCTCGGTGGATGTTGCCCTGCCCGAGACCTTTCCTGGCACCGGCTCCCTTTTGCCCGACACAGGTCCGGCAAAGGGCACGGCGGATATGCTGGGCGATCTGTTGATCCTGTCGGCACGGGACGACAACGGCGCTTACCTTTTGTCTCGCAGCGCCGGTGGTCTGGCCAAGCTCAGTGTTCATTACTCCGGCAATCACATGATGATCGCCTATGACGGTCAATGTCGGGTGGCGCAATGAATATTCATCGCCTTCCCGCCCTGACCTCTGACATTCACAACAAAGACCTCGGCCACCTGCCGCGCTCTTGTCGAAAGGAAAATACCTGATGGATTTCCTGAACGCCCTTGTGGCGCTAACCAACTTTGTTCTGATCCCGGCCATGACCTATGGCAGCCAGCTGGCGCTAGGGGCTTTGGGTGTGACCCTGGTTTACGGGATTTTGCGGTTCTCAAACTTTGCCCATGGCGACACCATGGCCTTTGGCACCATGTCGGTGATCATCTTCACCTGGCTGTTCCAATCCATGGGGATCTCGCTGCACCCACTGCCCACCGCCCTGATTGCCATTCCTTTTGGTATCGCGGTGACAGCGCTTCTGATGTTGGGCACCGATCGCGTCGTTTATCGCTTTTACCGCGCGCAAAAGGCCAAACCGGTGATCGTTGTCATGGTCTCGCTTGGCGTCATGTTCATCTATAACGGGTTGACTCGCTTTATCCTTGGCGCGGATGAACAACGTTTTATGGATGGCGAACGTTTCATCATGCGGGCGCGTGATTTCAAGGAAATGACCGGCCTGCGCGAAGGTCTGGCGTTTAAAACCACCCAAGGCCTCACTATCATCACCGCCGTGATCGTTGTGATCGCCCTGTTCTGGTTCCTGAACAAGACCCGCACCGGCAAATCCATGCGCGCCTTTTCGGATAACGAAGATCTGGCGCTGCTCTCGGGCATCAACCCGGAACGTGTGGTCATGGTGACCTGGCTGATCGTTGCCGCGCTGGTGACTATAGCCGGTACGCTCTATGGGCTCGACAAGAGCTACAAACCCTTCACCTATTTCCAACTGCTGCTGCCAATCTTTGCTGCCGCCATCGTTGGTGGCCTTGGCAGCCCGGTTGGGGCCATCGCAGGGGGCTTTGTCATCGCCTTTTCCGAGGTCGCCGTGACCTATGCCTGGAAAAAGGTTGTGACCTACGCCCTGCCCGAGGGTCTGGCCCCCTCGAGCCTGCTGCAATTCATGGCGACGGAATACAAATTCGCCGTCAGCTTCATGATCCTCGTGATTGTCTTGCTCATCAAACCCACCGGGATCTTCAAGGGGAAAGCGGTATGACCCAGTCTATGAAAACCATTCTGCTTTTCGCGCTGGTGGCGGTGTTGATCATCGGTACTGGCATCCTGCAAGGGCCCAACCTGGCGCTTGTGATCCTGAATATGGGGCTGGTCAGTGCCATCATGGCGCTGGGGGTGAACCTGCAATGGGGCATTGCAGGGTTGTTCAATGTTGGCGTCATGGGCTTTGTCGCACTGGGTGGTCTGGCCGTGGTCCTGACCTCAACCGCGCCCGTGCCCGAGGCCTGGTCAGCCGGAGGCCTGCGCGCCTGGTTTGCCATCCTTTTGGCCATTTGCACGGTGGCGGGCTCTGCCATGATGTATAAACGCACCCGCAAGGGTTGGCTCGTCGCTTTGGTCTTGCTGGTCGGCTTTATCGTCTACCGCTGGGTTCGTGACCCTGCCGTGGGCGCGATTGAGGCCGTCAATCCGGCCTCGACCGGCTTTCTGGGTGGTCTTGGCCTGCCCGTGGTAATGGCGTGGCCCATGGGCGGATTGCTGGCTGCAGGGGCCGCTTGGGTGATTGGCAAAACAGCCCTGGGCCTGCGCTCGGACTATCTGGCCATCGCCACCTTGGGCATCTCGGAAATCATCATCGCCATCATCAAGAACGAAGACTGGCTGAGCCGCGGCGTCAAAAACGTCACCGGCCTGCCACGCCCAGTTCCCTACGAGGTTGATCTGCAAAACGATCCCGGCTTTGTCGAAAGCGCCGCCGGATTCGGGTTGGACGCAACATTGGCCTCCAGCCTTTATGTGAAAATTGGCTACTCGCTGATGTTCACCGCCGTCTTGCTGATCATCCTGGTCTTGGCGCAGCTGGCTTTGAACTCCCCATGGGGGCGGATGATGCGCGCGATCCGCGATAACGAAGTGTCATCCCGCGCCATGGGCAAAGACGTCACCTTCCGCCATTTGCAAGTCTTCATTCTCGGCTCGGCCATCTGTGGCATTGCCGGCGCGATGATGACTACATTGGACGGTTTGTTCGTTCCAACCTCGTATCAGCCGCTTCGCTACACTTTCCTGATCTGGGTGATGGTGATCGTTGGTGGCTCGGGCAACAACTTTGGCTCGATCCTGGGCGGGTTCATCATCTGGTTCCTCTGGGTTCAGGTAGAACAGATCGGCCCGGCCATCATGATCTTCCTGACCAGCGGATTGGCCGAAGGGTCTGCTCTGAAAGCCCACCTGCTCGACAGCGTCGCCCATATGCGCCTGCTGACCATGGGGGTGATCCTGTTGTTGGTGCTGCGGTTTAGCCCACGCGGGCTTTTGCCGGAAAAATAAACACCGCCCATCCGGCGAAGTTTTACAAAAATGTCATGGTCCGCGCATAGCTCTGCGCGGACCATTTTTGTAAGGGCCGATCAATGCTGCAAAAACTCGCCGCTGAATTCACCGGAACAGCCATGTTGTTGATCGCAGTTGTCGGGTCGGGCATCATGGGCGATACGCTGGCAGGTGGAAACACGGCCATCGCGCTGCTCGCCAATGCGGTGGCGACCGGCTGTATGCTTTACGTGATCATCTCAACACTCGGCCCAATTTCCGGAGCGCATTTCAACCCGGCCGTCACGTTGTTTTTCGCTTTGCAGCAGCAATTCCCTAAGGCGCAAATCCTGCCCTATATCAGCGTCCAAATCGCTGGCGGCATCCTTGGTGTCTGGCTCACCCATGTGATGTTTGACCTGTCAATCCTGCAGCTCTCCACAACAACACACCGCACCGGTTACGCGCAATGGAGTTCCGAGATCCTGGCAACGCTCGGCTTGCTCTTTGTCATCACGGGATGCAAGCCCGCCACCGCCCCTGCCCTTGTTTCGATCTACATCACCGGTGCCTATTGGTTCACGGCCTCTACCAGCTTTGCCAATCCGGCAGTGACAATCGCGCGCAGCTTCACCGACACTTTTGCGGGCATCCAACCCACGCATGCGCCCGCCTTTGTCGCCATGCAACTTTTCGCAATGGCGCTCGCCACGCTGACCCTGCCGCGCCTCTTCGCCAAACCTTGACCTTTCTTTCGGAGCCACCCGTCAGCTTGCCCATGTCCGGACAGGCTGCGGGCTTGGGGCCAAGGAAAATCAACGCGGGGCCCCGCTTGCGGGGATACGTTTATTCTCCTTGGCGCAAAGACCGAAGACTGTCAGGCAAAGGCTGCTGAGGGGTGGTTTTGCAAGAAAGGTCTTTCTTTTGGTGAACCCAAATGCACCACCTTTCACACCCAGCACACCAACGAGTTAAACCAACACCTCGCCACGCATCTAAAAAAGCGCGCGGAAGTGCACCTTTTAACAGCGATGTGCCGAAAGGTCAGTTGAGCGAGGTCACCCAAAGGATCGTTGCATCCTCATCCGAGACCGAGATCACATTATGCCCCATGGTGGAGTCATAATAGGCACTGTCCCCGCGCCGCATTTCGATGGGCTCATAGAATTCCGTAATCAGCTTGACCACACCGGTCAGCACATACAGGAACTCTTCACCGTCATGGCGCACCCAGCCGTCGAACTCTTCCATGGAGCGGGCCCGAACCCGTGCGCGATAGGGCAGCATCTTTTTGCGAGACAGGTTTTCGGCCAGCAACTCATGTTCATAGGTCGCGGTCAGGTGTTGCTGCCCCTCGCCGCTACGATTGATCGCCATGCGGCCATTCACCTTTTCCTGCTGCGGTTGGGTGAAGAGTTGCGGCACCGAAATCTCCAACCCCACGGCAAGCTTTTTCAAGGCTTCGTAGGTTGGCGACATTTGCCCGTTTTCGATCTTGGACAAGGTCGAGCGCGCCAGCCCCGCCTGTTTTGCGGCCTGTTCAAGGGTCCAGTTTTTTTCCTTGCGCAGGTCACGCACCCGCTGGCCCAGGTCCAGCGGTTCGGCAACGGCTTCTTCACCGCTCTCACGAGCGATACGGATCAGGCTTTTGGGGTCACGCGTCATAACGTCCTGCTATAGGGCCAAGTTTCCCCCGATTCAAGCAATCCCGAAACCGCCCCTTGCATCGGGTAAAGGACGGGCATAGGCAACTGGCATGGCCCTTTCGATTTTTGACAAAGGCGCGTTCGCGCCCTGCCCTGCGCCGTTCAATATGGCAGAACATGTGTTGGCTGCCGGGTTGGAAACGCCGGACAAGCCAGCCTTGTCGATCCTGTCACCGACGGTGTCAAAGGATTGGAGCTTTGCCGAAATCCGCGCGGCCATTCTGGGCACCGCAAATGGCTTGCTTGCCTCCGGCCTTGCCCCAGATGACATCCTCTTGATGCGGCTTGGGAATACGGTGGATTTCCCGATTGCCTATCTTGGGGCCATTGCCGCAGGCATCGTTCCTGTCCCAACCTCCTCGCAACTGACCGAGTTTGAGGTGGCCAAGATCATAGAACACCTGACCCCCGCTGCCATCCTGCGCGGGCAAGGCATTGCCTGCCCGGACACAAACCTACCGGTTTTCGATACGGTGACCTTTGAATCCTGGCACAGTTTGCCCGCTGTGGATTTCAATCGCGGTGATCCTAACCGGCTGGCCTATATCATTTACACCTCTGGCACCTCCGGCGTGCCGCGCGCGGTTGGCCACGCACATCGCGCGATTTGGGCGCGCCAGATGATGATGCAGGGCTGGTATGGGCTGAGTGCTGATGACCGCCTCTTGCATGCCGGGGCGTTCAATTGGACCTATACGCTCGGCACCGGATTGATGGACCCTTGGACTATGGGCGCGACGGCTTTGATCCCGGATCAAGGCAGCGATCCCGCGCAATTGGCCACCCTGATGCACCAGTATCAGGCGACGATTTTCGCTGCAGCTCCAGGTGTTTACCGCCAACTTCTCAAGTTTCCTATTCCTGACTTACCTCATCTGCGCCACGGATTGGCCGCGGGTGAAAAACTGACCTCTTCCATTCGCACCGCCTGGAAGGTCAAAACCGGCGGCGACATTTACGAGGCCTATGGCATGTCGGAATGCTCGACCTTCATTTCCTCGGCCCCCGGGTCGCAATCCGTCGAAGGCTCGCTAGGCAAACCGCAGATCGGGCGCAAGATTGCCATTGTCGATGAAACTGGCGCGCCTGTCGCTTTGGGCGATGACGGCATGATCGCCATTCACCGATCTGACCCCGGCCTGATGCTTGGATATGTTGGGGCGGCTGAGGCGACGCAGGACAAATTCAAAGGCAATTGGTTTCTGACCGGTGATCGCGCCCGTATGGATGGTGATTGCAACATCACCTATCTTGGGCGGTTCGATGACATGATGAATGCGGGCGGGTTCCGCGTCTCCCCACTTGAGGTTGAGGCGGCTCTGGCTGACTTTCCAGGGGTTACGGAACTGGCTGTCACAGATATCGCCGTGAAACAGGATGTCCGCCTGATCGCCGCCTTTTACACCGCAGAGCAAGAACTAGAGCAAGAGGCATTGCTAACCTACGCCCAAGAGCGTTTGGCCAAATACAAATGCCCCCGCAGCTTTATCCGGCTTGACGCCCTGCCCAAGAACCCGAATGGCAAACTCCAACGGCAAAAGCTCCGTGCCTTTGCGGACAACCAATAACTATATTTCTGCCCCACCGCTTGGTACAAACGCTTGGTACGCTGGGGCAAAGAGGACGTGACCGATGATCCAACTCGACATTTTTTCCGACCCGATTTGCCCCTGGTGCTATATCGGCAAAGCCAATCTTGATCGCGCCCTGGCGGATATTCCCGATCATCCGTTCAATATCCGCTGGCTGCCCTTCATGCTGAACCCGGCCATGCCTGCGGATGGCATGGATCGGCGCGAATATCTTGAGGGTAAGTTTGGCGGTCAGGAAGGCGCGGTTCAGGCTTATTTGCCGGTGCATCAACATGCCGAAGCGGCGGGTTTGGAGATCCATCTCGACAAAATCACGCGCACGCCCAACACGATTGATGCGCACCGCCTCATCCATTGGTCCGCCATGGAAGGCACGCAAACAGCGGTCGTTTCATCGATGTTCCGCGCCTATTTTGTCGAAGGGCGCGATATTTCCGATCACGAAGTTCTGGCCGATATCGCTGACGAATGCGCCATGGATGCCAGCGTGGTTCTACGCCTGTTGAAATCAGACGAAGATCGCCGCGAAATTGTCGAACGCGACGCCGCAGCGCGGGGCATGGGCATCAACTCTGTCCCGACGTTCATCGTCGCCGGGCAACATGCCGTTCCCGGGGCACAGCCGCCAGAACTCTGGGCCAAAGTGATCGAAGAGATACGCAACGGCCCGGTCGAGACCGCATGACCCATTACCGCGCCCTGACCCTTTTGGGGATGTTGTTCAGCGTCGTCGCAGTTGGCACCGTCTTTTTCCACTATGCCGAAGGGTGGTCTTGGCTCGACAGCTACTTTTTTACCGTCGTCACCCTGTCCACGGTGGGCTATGGCGAGTTGGTTCCGGCCACGCCAATTGGCAAGATCGGGACCACGGTGTTCATCTTTGTTGGGCTTGGGATTTTTGCGGTGGCGATCCAACAGTTTGGCCATTACGCCATACGCCGCCGCGAACAGCATTCCGAAATCCTTGTCGCGAGTTTGGGCAAGGAAGAAACTGCCGCAAATGATGATTTTTCCGAGGAAAAACCATCGAACGACCGCTCTTCTTCGCACTGATTGCCGTCTGAACAGCTTCGCAATCCTGGGCCGCCTGTGACGGTGGTGCATAGTTGTTAACATGGTAATAAAAATACCCCCCTCGGCCCTCTTGCCCTGTTCATCCCGAAACAAACTTGATAGCGCTCAACCATAGTTTGAGAGGTTTTATGCGCCCGCTCCCCAAAAGACTCGAAATCATCGCTTTGATGGCGATGCTCACGGCAACTTTGGCGTTTTCCATTGATGCCATGCTGCCTGCTTTGCCCGAAATCGCAGCCAAAATGACGCCGCAGGATGTCAATCGTGCGCAGTTCATCGTCACGAGCTTTGTGTTCGGGTTGGGCATTGGCACCCTTTTTGCCGGTCCTTTGTCGGACCGGTTCGGGCGTCGATCTCTGGTCATCGGCGGGTGCACCATCTATGTCGCGGCAGCAATTTGGGGCAGCCAGGCCCAAACTTTGGAAAGCTTGCTCGTTGCGCGGGTCATTCAGGGGATTGGCGCCGCGGGACCTCGCGTGGCGACCATGGCCATCTTGCGCGACCTCTATTCCGGGCGCGACATGGCGCGGACCATCTCGTTCGTTATGATTATTTTCACGCTGGTTCCGGCCATTGCGCCGCTTGTGGGCACCTATCTGATTCATTGGGGCGGGTGGCCGGCGGTCTTCTGGGCCTTTGCTGTCTTTGCGCTGATTTGCTCGCTTTGGTTTTCCATCCGAATGCCAGAGACCTTGCCTGTCGAAAATCGCCGCCCCTTCACGCTTGGCGCCATCTGGTCGGCAACCGTCGAGATGTATCGCCACCCCGTTGTTCTCTGGTCTATCGTGACCCAAGGGTTCTGTTTTGGCGTGTTGTTTTCGATGATTTCCACGGTGCAACCCATCTATGACGGAGTGTTCGGCCGGGGCGTAGAATTCCCCTATTGGTTTGGCGGCATCGTTTTGGTCGCCGGTATGTCTGGCTTCGTCAATGCCGCCTTGGTTATGCGCCTTGGCATGCGAAAATTGATTGTCACGATGCTTTGGGTGCAGGTGACAGCGTCATCCGTTATGCTGGCCTTGACCCTGTCCGGACTAAGTGGCGAGACCGCGTTCTATGTCTTTGTCGCCTGGCAGACTCTGGTGTTCTTTCAGATTGGCCTGACGCTTGGAAACCTGAACGCCATTGCCCTGGAACCGATGGGTCACGTGGCCGGTCTGGCCACCTCAATCATGGGCTCAATCGCAACCGTTGTTGCTGTGCTTTTGGCAGCACTCGTGACACTCAACTTTGACAATTCGATCCTGCCGCTTGTGGTTGGTATTCTGTCCTATTGTGCAATCGCGATCCTCTGCATGCGCATCATGGCGCGCGCAGAGCAGCGTATGTGAGCATGTCACTGCCTGACTTTACGGCAGTGGCCCAGTTTTACGCGCAAAAGAAGTGTATACCATCGCATACAGTCTTTATTCTTTAACGAATTCCAGCTAAGAGAGGGTCAAATCGTCCCTCCAACCAAGAGGCCAGTATGACCAAGATCAAGGTAGAGAACCCCATCGTCGAAATGGACGGCGATGAAATGACCCGCATCATGTGGCAGTTCATCAAAGACAAGTTGATATTGCCCTACTTGGACATTGATCTGCTCTATTACGACCTTGGCATCGAAGAGCGTGATCGCACCGAAGATCAGATCACCATCGACGCCGCCGAAAAGACCAAAGAGGTTGGCGTCGCAGTCAAATGCGCCACGATCACACCTGACGAGCAGCGGGTTGAGGAATTTGGCCTAAAAAAGATGTGGCGCAGCCCCAATGGCACCATTCGCAACATTCTGGGCGGTGTGGTGTTCCGCCAGCCAATTATCTGCAAAAACGTCCCGCGTCTGGTTCCGGGCTGGACCCAGCCGATTGTCGTCGGCCGCCATGCCTTTGGCGATCAATACAAAGCCACCGACTTCCGCTTTCCCGGCAAGGGCAAGATCACAATGAAGTTTGAGGGCGAAGACGGCACCGTGATCGTGAAAGAAGTCTACGACGCGCCAAGCGCGGGCGTGACCATGGGCATGTATAACCTCGATGACTCGATCCGCGATTTTGCCCGTGCCTCGATGAATTACGGCTTGAACCTGGGCTGGCCGGTGTATCTGTCGACCAAGAACACCATCCTCAAGGCCTATGACGGACGGTTCAAGGACATCTTTCAGGAGATCTTTGAAGAGGAGTTCGAAGCGCAATTCAAAGAGGCCGGGATCGAATATCAGCACCGTCTGATCGACGATATGGTGGCCTGCGCACTGAAATGGAATGGCGGCTTTGTCTGGGCTTGCAAGAACTATGACGGCGATGTGCAATCCGACACCGTCGCGCAGGGTTTCGGCTCGCTTGGCATGATGGCCTCGCAACTGATGACACCTGATGGCAAGATTGTTGAGGCTGAGGCCGCCCATGGCACCGTGACGCGCCACTATCGCCAGCATCAAGCGGGCGAAGCGACCTCGACCAACTCCATAGCCTCGATCTATGCTTGGACCGGTGCGCTCAAACATCGTGCCAAGCTCGATGAAAACACCAAGCTCAAGGAATTTGCACAAACGCTTGAGCAGGTGATTATCAATACAGTGGAATCCGGGTTCATGACCAAGGACTTGGCCCTGCTGGTTGGCCCGGATCAGGGCTGGCTGACCACCATGGGTTTCCTTGAAAAGATCGATGAGAACCTGAACAAAGCGCTTGCAGGGTGATTCTGCTTTAGATTGTTAAACAGGGGCTTATTGGGCCCCTGTTTTGAAACAGTGTTACCTCAACCTTATGACTGTTTCCGATCATTTTCCAATGCGACACAAATTTGCCTAAATCCTTGTGATTGTTCTCAAACTTCCTAATCTGACGCCGAGTATCAGTTTGGGGATTTAAGATATGCTTTTCTATTTGGCTCTTTTGGCTGCGGCAGGCAGCGTTGGTGTTCTTTATGCCGAAGGCACCGATGGCGACGACACCATGATCGGCACCGATGGTGAGGACATCATCTTTGGCGAAGACGGCAATGACCTGCTTCAGGGCAAGGGCGATAACGACCTGATACGCGGCGGCAATGGCGATGATACCATAGATGGCGGTGCCGGTGATGATCACGTTATGGGCGACGGCGGCAATGATTTTGTTACCGACGAAGAAGGCGGCAATGACACATTGCGCGGATATAATGGAAACGACACCTTACTCTCCGGCGATGGTGCGGATCTGGTCGAAGGTGGTCTTGGTGATGATTTCATCGGTGGCGGCGCGGGCGACGACTACCTGGTTGGTCAGCTCGGCAATGACATTATTCACACCAATGCCGGGGCTGATTTCGTCGAAGGTGGCTTTGGAAATGATTCCATCATCGCCTCGCCAGGTGACACGATTTTCGGCAATGAAGGCGATGATTGGGTCGAAGACGAAAACATCGACGGTGAAACAGGCGGGTTCACTGCGTATGGCGGTAGCGGCAATGACTATATGGATGGGTCTTACGGCGAGGATACGCTCGTTGGCGGCGCAGAAAATGACACGATCATGGGCCGCTTTGGCAGCGATATCCTGAATGGAGGCGGCGGCAATGACATCCTTTGGGGCGGCGCCTCGGGCAGTCACCAAAGCGATCCGGGTGACGATACCCTTATTGGCGGTGCCGGTGAGGATTCGCTCTACGGCAGCAACGGCAATGACCTGCTAATCGGCGGCAGCGAAAACGACTTCCTCAATGGCGAGGCCGGTGATGATGAATTGCGTGGCGGTCACGGTGATGACACGCTGATCGCAGATCGCGGCAATGACACGCTGCATGGCGGGTCTGGCAAAGACCATCTCAGCGATTATTCCCCTGATGGCACGTCGCAGTTCTTTGGTGGTGACGGAGATGACACGCTTGATGCGATTTCCGCCGATCACACTCTGCATGGCGGTTCTGGCGACGACCTGATCCTGAGCGATGGGGCAAACGGCGATAAACAACTCTATGGTGGCGATGGTAACGACATCCTCGTGTCTTCTGATACTCAAGGGTCGCTCCTGGACGCGGGCGCCGGAGCTGATGCGATATTTGACTTTGGCGGCAGTGACATCACGACTGGTGCTGGGGCAGACGCTGTTTGGATCAAGGTTGGCAATGCAACAGCCTCGCTCATCCAGGATTTTGATCCGTCCGAGGACCAATTGCTGATCGCCTATCCTGACTTCATTGATCCGGATGCCAGCACGATTGACGTGCGCGCATCTGCAAATAACACCGATGCGCTTGAGGTCTATTTGATGGACGACTCGGGCGGTGAGGTTCTGGTTGCCGTAGTGATGGGCCAGACTGACCCGACTTCCTTGCCTGCAGATGACATCGCTTTTGTGCCGCTGTCTGACATGCAAATGGCGGCGCAAGTGGCCTAACAGCCCTAGCCCTGCGCGCTGAAACGCTCTGGCAACTCTGTCCGATAGGGTAATTTCAGCGCGCGGGTTTTGACGAGGTTGCGGTTTTCCAAACGTGCGGGTTTCACCGACAAAGTTGCATAGGCTTTCGCCTCGGCCTTGTCCCAGGGCAATACCGGCTTGGCTTCGAAATCCGCCAGAAACCGGGTGGCATCAGCCTCGGCCTCTTGCCACCCTGCCCCGGGCAATCCGCTGCCCTCGCCATTTGCGACTTGCATCCGCACCTGCGTTGCATCGGCCAAGGCCGCAGCATTGGCGTATTTCAGATGCGCAAGGAGCAGCCCACGTGGCATGTTAAAGGGGAAGCTGTCCAACCGGCGCGGGGCCACCCGCACGCCATGAAGTGAAAAATCCATCGCGCGGCGCGACGCAACGGCTTTGGAATAATGGCCGCTAAAAGCCAGTTGACGCCGGGTGGCAAAGACCGGGCCGTCATTCAATTCCGGCTCCCCCGCTTGCGCCACCAGTTCAAACCCCAGGGCCGTCAAAACCGGAGATTCGGCATTGGCGGAAATCGCATCTGACAGCGAGGCGTATAAATCCGGGTCAAAGCAAATCAGCTCATCCGCATCGGTGCGCAACACCCAATCATAAAGCGCGGCCAAGCCGGAATGGATTCCGTTCAGCAGTGTCGCCCGCACCCGATCAAAATTGTCCAGGCTGTCACGCGGGATGGTGATGATGCTGGCCTTTGGGCAGATCTCGGCGATCTTCGGATCAGCCCCATGCGCCACGACAAACAGGTTCTCAAATCCAATTTGGGTGCCATGATGCGCATACCAACGCGACAGCGCCCAGTAATCGCGGTAAACCATTGTCAAAGCGGCAATTTTCATAACACCCACACTCCTTGCCGCAACCTATCCCAGACAAGGGCGCGAAAAAAGGGCCCCATGCGGGGCCCTTGCCAGTTTCGCTGATAAGGCTCCTATGATTCACCGCCCTTGAGTTTTTGCCTGCGGCCCTATCCGCGTTCAGGGCCAGCGCACCGGCCCCGGAAACGATTGGGGGCAGGCCTTGGCCTACCCCCTGTCTCATTAGCTACACCCGGATGTTGATCCGCAGGTGTTGCACTTCATGCAGGTGCCGTTGCGCACCAGCGTGTAGTTGCCGCAATCTCCACAGGCCTCGCCCTCATAGCCTTGCATCTTGGCGCGGCTCGCGGCTGTCATGGTAGGCATTGCCGCTGTCTCCATGACGGATGTTTCAGCGGCTGGTGACACCGAGGTCTCTGGCACCAAAGTGTTCAAGGCCTGCACCGGATCGGTGCCTGTCTGGCCCAGGGCCACACCGCCGGATTGCCCGCCTTGCAGCACAACCAATTCCTGAGGCAGACGTTTTCGCAGATAGCCGGTCGAACTGATTTGTTTCAGCACTTCCAAGGACTTGCTAGCCGCACTTTCGCTGAGCTCCTTGACGTTGGAAACGCCTTCTTCTTCGCCACGACCAAGGTCATCAAACGACGCGCCTTCGGGTTTGACATGGGCCAGATCGGTGCGGTCCAGATAGGACACCGCCAACTCGCGGAAAATATAGTCAAGGATCGAGGTCGCATTTTTGATGCTGTCATTGCCCTGCACCATGCCTGCCGGTTCAAACTTGGTGAAGGTGAAGGCGTCAACGAACTCTTCAAGCGGCACGCCATATTGCAGACCAACCGACACCGCGATGGCAAAGTTGTTCATCATGGCGCGGAAACCCGCCCCTTCCTTGTGCATGTCGATAAAGATCTCACCCAGGGAGCCGTCTGAATATTCGCCGGTGCGCAGATAGACCTTGTGACCGCCCACAACCGCCTTTTGCGTGTACCCCTTGCGGCGTTCTGGCATTTTGGAGCGTTCGGATTTGATGATCTCTTTGACGACGATTTTCTCGACGATCTTTTCCGCCAGAACCTGCGCCTTTTCTTGAGGTGCGCCAGTTTCCAGGATTTCGGCGGCCTCCTCGTCATCCTCAACCAAGGCCGCGGCCAGTGGCTGGGACAGTTTGGAGCCATCACGATACAGGGCGTTGGCTTTCACACCCATTTTCCAGCTGCGCTCATAGGCGGCCTGGCAATCCTCGATGGTGGCATCGTTGGGCATGTTGATGGTCTTGGAAATCGCGCCCGAGATAAAGGACTGCGCCGCGGCCATCATATCGATATGCGCATTCACCGACAGGAAGCGTTTGCCCTTCTTGCCGCATGGGTTGGCACAATCAAAGACCGGGTAATCTTCGACACGCAGATGCGGCGCGCCTTCCAGGGTCATGGTGCCGCAGACATGGTCATTGGCAGCATCAATCGCGGCCTTGTCATAGCCCAGATGACGCAGGAGGTCGAAGGTTGGATCATTCAGCTTTTCCGCCGGAATGCCCAGCACGTCCTGACAGAAATCCTCGCCCAGTGTCCACTGGTTAAAGACAAAGCGGATGTCAAAGGCCGTGGCCAGCGCGGTTTCGATCTTTTCGATCTGGGCCGGACCAAAGCCATGGCCGATCAGCGAGGTGTGGTTGATCACCGGCGCGTTGCCTAGCGTCTGATGGCCAACCGCATAGCCGATGATCTCTTCGATCTGGCTGGAGCTGTAACCCAGCTTGTCCAGCGCCGCCGGAACCGAGCGGTTGATGATCTTGAAGTAACCCCCCCCGGCGAGTTTCTTGAATTTGACCAGTGCAAAGTCAGGCTCGATCCCGGTTGTGTCGCAATCCATCACTAGGCCAATGGTCCCGGTCGGTGCGATCACAGACACCTGCGCGTTGCGATAACCGTGTTGTTCACCCAGACGCAGAGCTTCGTCCCAGCAGGACATGGCCAGCTCAACCAGCGTGCCATCGGGGCAGCCAGCGTGGTCCAGCGGTACTGGCTTGATCTCAAGCTTGTCATAGCCTGAGGTCGCACCATAGGCCGCATTGCGATGGTTGCGGATCACTTTCAGCATGTGATCCTTGTTACGCTTGTAGCCCGAGAATGGGCCCAGCTCACCGGCAATCTCAGCCGAGGTCGCATAAGAGACACCGGTCATGATCGCGGTCAGAACACCACCCAGCGCGCGACCTTCGACGCTGTCATAACCCAGCCCCATATTCATCAGCAGACCGCCAATATTGGCATAGCCCAGACCCAGCGTGCGGAAGTCATAAGACAGTTGCGCAATCTCTTTGGATGGGAACTGCGCCATGGTGACCGAGATTTCCAGGGTCAGCGTCCAAAGGCGCGTGGCATGCATGTAGCTTTCGGCGTCAAACGCGTCACCCTTGAGGAAGGTCAAGAGGTTCATCGAGGCCAGGTTACAGGCGGTATCGTCCAGGAACATGTATTCCGAACAAGGGTTTGAGCCGCGAATCTCACCATCTTCGGGGCATGTGTGCCAGGCGTTCACGGTGTCGTGGAACTGGATGCCCGGATCAGCACAGGCCCAGGCCGCGTGCCCCACCTGTTCCCACAGCTCCTTGGCCGAGATGGTCTTGGCGACCGAGCCATCGGTGCGGCGGATCAGCTCCCAAGGCTTGTCTTCTTTGACAGCCTTGAGGAAGGCATCGGTGACGCGGATCGAGTTGTTGGAGTTCTGGCCCGAAACGCTGGCATAGGCTTCACTATCCCAGTCGGTGTCATAGGTTGGGAACTCAATGCTGGCATAGCCCTGCTTGGCATAGTCCAGCACGCGCTTGATATAGGTCTCGGGGATCATTGTCCCCTTGGCGGCGCGGATCGCCCCCTTGAGCGCGTCGTTCTTTTTGGGGTCATAGGCGTCGGCCTCAAGACCATCCCAGGCTTTGATCGCATCAAAAATGCTATTCAGCATCTTTTCATGCATCATGGAGCCCGCAACGATCGAGGCGACCTTTTGCTCTTCCTTGACCTTCCAGTTGATGAATTCTTCGATATCGGGGTGATCGGCGTCACAGATCACCATCTTGGCGGCGCGACGGGTGGTGCCGCCGGACTTGATGGCGCCAGCTGCTCGATCGCCAATCTTGAGGAAACCCATCAGGCCCGAGGATTTGCCGCCACCGGACAAGGATTCCCCTTCAGCCCGCAAGCTGGAGAAATTGGTGCCGGTGCCAGAGCCATATTTGAACAGGCGCGCCTCACGCACCCAGAGATCCATGATGCCGCCCTCTTGCACCAGATCGTCAGAAACGGACTGGATAAAGCAAGCATGCGGTTGCGGATGCTCATAGGCGCTTTTGGATTTGGTCAGCTTGCCGGTTTTGTAGTCGACATAGTGATGCCCCTGCCCCGGCCCGTCGATGCCATAGGCCCAATGCAGACCGGTGTTAAACCATTGCGGAGAGTTCGGGGCCGCCATCTGCGTGGCCAGCATAAAGCGCATTTCGTCAAAATAGGCGCGCGCATCTTCTTCGGTGCTGAAATAGCCACCTTTCCAACCCCAATAGCACCAGGCACCTGCCAAACGGTCAAACACTTGCTTGGCCGAGCTTTCACCTGTTTTTTCGGTGCTGTCATTGGCAGGAACAGAGCGCCACAGAAATTCCGGCACGCCATCTTCGGGAACGCGTTTCAGCGCGACTGGTACACCAGCTTTGCGGAAATATTTCTGCGCAATCACATCACTGGCGACTTGAGACCATTTTGCCGGAACTTCGAGATTGTCATTTGAGAAAACAACCGTCCCGTCCGGGTTCCGAATCTCGGAACTGGTGGTGACAAATTCGATGCTGTCATACGCATCTTGGCCTGCTTTTGTGAATTTGCGCTCGATTTTCATCTGTGCTGCCCCTGTCTCTCTTTGTGACTCTGGCTGTCCCCGTTGTGATGCCTTCTTGCGAAGCATCAGAGACAAATCTTCCCTGTCAGCGCGCGTGGCAGCGCTGATCCCGGCGTGGAACCGGTGCAGATTGCTTGTCAGAGCGTTTTGTCCCTCATGCGGTCTTGGCTACTATATCTAGTGGGCTTCCCGACCGGCCCGCACAAATTGAAGTCTTTGGCCTGCCCGGTCAACGGGTTTTTTCACAGTTTCTCCATATATTTTGTGTTGACCAAATTTACCCCCACTAGGGGATGTGGAACTCCCCCGATTCACCCACAGAAGGTTAATTTGGGCTTTGCTTGGATTATTGGGAAAAACCTAATGTTGCGGCAGAGTTATCCACAGCTGTTGAAGAATAGCCTGAAGGATAACCCCAAAATCTGTTAATAATGGTTAAGTTAACCAAGATGTGGCCAAAGAGGCACGACCAAGGTCGAACTCGCCGAATCGAAACAAGCGGACACACCAGATATAGGCGCTCCGCAACGGAAACATGACAGTTTCATCTAGATTTAGTGAAGTGGTCGGGGCGGCGAGATTCGAACTCACGACCCCCTGTACCCAAAACAGGTGCGCTACCAGACTGCGCCACACCCCGACCGTGGAGGCGTATTTAGCGACCCTTTCAGCAGATGAAAAGCCCAAAAACGCGGAAAAATTCACTTAGGCAAAAGTTTTATGAACAGGGCCATGCAGGGTTGGAAATAGCCGGGTGCTGAATCTGCGTTCCGGGCAGGATTCCCAAGGCATTCGCCATGCCGCCATTGATCTCAAGCACATATTGGATAAGCCCCTCACCCGGAAGCGGCGTCAGATCACCGGGAACCGCATTGGCGTGAATCGACTGCACAACGCCGCGTTCATCGGCATAAATGATATCGAGCGGAATCAGCGTGTTCTTCATCCAGAAGGCCACTTCGCGCGGAAACTCATAAACAAAGAGCATCCCCTTGCTGGCGGGCATGCTTTCAACATGCATCAACCCCTGAGCGCGGGAATCGCGGGTATTGGCCACATCAACCGTAAAGCGCGCCTTGCCAAACTCGCCACGCAACCACAGCACATCCTCGGGGCATGTCGGTTTTGGGGCTTCGCTTTGATCCGCGATTTTCTCAGCCGCGTCATCTGTTGCAACGACATCACCCTCTGCATCTGGCGTTTCAACCTGTTCGGGATCGTCCATCGTGGTTGCATCCGGCTCTGTCACCGGCTGATCCGGCACCAAAGGCAATAGCTCGGCCGGAGGCGCAATTCCTGGGGCCGGAACAATAAGAGGGGCAGTGGCTCCTTCTATCGGTGCCCCTGCCCCTTCTGATGTGTCCCCATCTGCCAAAGTGGTGCTTGGCAAACCAGTTACGAGTGAAACCGTCGCTGACAATGCGACGGTTTTGACAATACGGTTTAACGTGTGAGGGCTGCTTCCCATGCGTTCACTTCCATCGCCATGCGTCCACGCTTGCCGTCGACCACACGGATTGCCAGGGCTTCGCCCGGTTGCAAATCCGCAAGTCCCGACCGGCGCAGAACTTCGATATGAATGAACACATCTTCGGGTTTTCCAAAGACATTTGCAAACCCAAAGCCTTTGGCCTTGTCGAACCATTTGACGCGTGCCGGCTCGAGTGAAGCCTGCGCCATGGTATCTGGGTCCAAATGCTCAAAATCCGCCAAAGGTGCACTGTCTGTGACCTCTGGTGGTTCGATCCGCAACACTTCTGTTGCTTGCACACCGCGATCGGTCTCTTGAACCTCGATCTCGATCTGCGCTCCGTCGGCTACTGAGCTCTGCCCGAAATTGCGCAAGACATTTGCATGTAGCAAAATATCTGGCCCACCTTCGTCGGCAACCACAAAACCGAACCCTTTTACAGGATCAAACCACTTAACCTTGCCCAACAGCCGCGTCACTTCTTTGTCGTTCTGTTTCAAACTCACCTTCCAGTGATGTACTGACGTATCCCCGCCGTCTGTCTTGATACATATGACAGTCGGATTTCAAGGCCTACAAAATGGCCTATTTTGTGTCAGGGCGACAGGCAAAGTTGAACAAATGGTCCAAAACTATCCGTTTGGGCATGATTCAATCCCTGCTAGGGATGCAGTCTGTTAACCTTCCATTTACCTTTACAATCTGCCCGTGTCCATCGAAAGCGGTCATGCAATCTAAAGGCACCATCCGCCCAGAACTCGATTTCCAGCGGGCGAATCCTGTAGCCGCCCCAAAATTCCGGACGCGGGGGATTCGGCCCCTTGGTTGCGGTGACTTTGGCGACTTCTGCCATCAGGGCAGAGCGTGAACTCAGCGGTTGCGATTGATGCGAGGCCCAGGCCCCTAGCCGACTTTTGAGCGAGCGTGAGGCATAATATACATCCGCCTGCGGCCCCTCTTCGCGTTCGACCAGGCCCCGCACTCGGATCTGGCGGCGCAGGGATTTCCAATGCATGACAAAGCTTGCCTTGCCCTGCGCGTCCAGCTCTTGCGCTTTGACCGACCCGTAATTGGTATAAAAGACAAAGGCGTCCGCCTCGATATCCTTAAGCAAGACCATGCGCACATTGGGCATACCGTCTGCATCCACCGTCGACAAAGCTATGGCATTCGGGTCGTTGATTTCTGATTTCACCGCCTCATCAAGCCATGCCTGCGACAAGGCAAACGGGTCATCCCCCGCGAAAATTCCGGATCTCTCGCTCATCACAGCCTCCTGTGCATATGACATTGTGCTTTGCCCAAGGTGTTTCTCAGCTTTCATGTTTGTGCAAGCCTTTAAAGCTGCGCCCTTGATGCCAAAGAAGTGATCACATAAAGACCTTGCAGGAATACGGACAGGGTTGGAGTGCCAAAGATGTCGAATGGTTTGATGGCTGGAAAACGTGGGCTGATCATGGGTCTTGCCAATGACAAATCCATTGCTTGGGGAATTGCCAAGGCTTGCGCAGATGCAGGCGCGGAACTGGCCTTTTCTTATCAGGGCGAAGCCTTGATGAAACGCGTCGGGCCACTGGCCGAGCAATTGGGCAGTGACATTGTCCTGCCTTGCGATGTGAATGACGAGGCCTCGATCGACGCCCTCTTCGCCGCGCTTGAGGAAAAATGGGGCAAGCTGGATTTTGTCGTTCACGCCATCGGCTTTTCTGACAAGGGCGAGCTGCGCGGTCGTTACGTCGACACCACGCGCGGCAACTTCTCTATGACCATGGATATTTCGGTCTACAGCTTTACTGCCGTCATGCAGCGCGCCGAAAAGCTGATGTCCGAAGGTGGCAGCGCGCTGACACTGACCTATTACGGTGCCGAGCAGGTCATGCCGCATTATAATGTCATGGGCGTCGCCAAAGCCGCGCTTGAGGCGTCCGTCAAGTACCTGGCCGAAGATCTGGGCAAGGACGGTATCCGCGTCAACGCGATCTCGGCCGGTCCGATCAAAACACTGGCCGCTTCGGGTATTGGTGATTTCCGCTATATTATGAAATGGAACGAATACAACTCGCCACTACGCCGCAATGTCACCACCGAAGATGTAGGCAAATCTGCGCTCTACCTGCTCAGCGATCTGGGCAGCGGTGTGACCGGGGAAAACCTGCATGTGGATGCGGGCTATCACGTGGTCGGCATGAAAGCCGTTGACGCGCCTGACATCTCCAAAGGCTGATGCGTCGGATTTTTGTTATCCTTGGAATGCTCGCCATTGTGGCGGGCATTTCTGTTTTGGCTTATCAATATCGCGCCCATTTGCCAGTGCGTATCGCCGAGCCGCTTGGGCTGCGGGCGGATATTTCCGACATTCGTTCCAAACAGGTGCCGCTGCTAACGCGCGCCTTCGCCCAGCACGGGCTGGCCTTCGGGGCACCTGTGTTCTTGCGGATCTTCAAAGAAGAGAGTGTGTTGGAATTGTGGGTTGAGAATGACGGCACATTCAACCTCTTCAAAACCTACCCAATCTGCCATTTCTCCGGTGACCTTGGCCCCAAACTGCGTGAAGGCGACGGGCAATCGCCAGAGGGCATTTATCATGTCCCAAAATCGGCCCTGAACCCGAATTCCAGCTTTCACCTGTCATTCAACCTCGGCTTTCCCAACGCCTTTGATCAATCACTGGGTCGCACAGGCAGTTTCCTGATGGTGCATGGCAATTGCGTCTCAATCGGATGTTACGCCATGACCGATCCCTTGATCGAGGAAATCTATGTGCTGGTCGAAGCCGCCTTGGCGCACGGCCAAGACCGTGTGCCAGTTCACGCCTTCCCATTCCGCCTCACAGAATCCCGTATCAAAGAAGCGGCTCAATCGCCCTGGCATGGCTTTTGGCAGGATCTGCAGCCGATTTACCAAGCTTTTGAATCAACCAAGAAAGTGCCCACCGTTTCCATCAAAGATCAGAAATACCACCTGAACTGACTTGCCCCTGCGCGTGTTTTGCGCTGTGCTCGGCCCACCGTTTGGTTTTTGCGGTGATTGGCATGAGGGGCGATCTATGGATTGGACACATTTACTGGCATTTAACCTGACCTTATTGGCGGCCCTCGCGGCCCCCGGCCCGGCTTTGCTGTTTGCCTTGCGCCAAGCCATCACAGGCGGGTTTTGGGTCGGGCTTGCTACGGGTCTTGGCCTTGCCCTGATGGCCGCCACCTGGACGGCCGCTGCCCTATTGGGGCTCGAGGCTGTCTTTGCCCTGTTTCCCTGGGCCTTTCTATTGATCAAGACACTTGGCGCGGCTTACCTGATCTGGGTGGCCTATGGGTTGTGGCGCGACGCCTCGAAACCGCTGAGCGACAGCGCAACACCGGGTCGCAAGGCATTTTTGGGTGGGCTCTTGGTCAACCTGGCCAACCCGAAATCGGTGCTGTTCGCGGCCTCGGTCCTGGTCGTGATCTTTCCCGCCGGACTGACCCTCAGCGAAAAGGCCTTTATCGTGACCAACCACCTCTTGGTCGAGGTCATCGCCTATGGCTCCTTTGCTGCCCTTCTATCGACCCCACCGGCTCGGGCTGGCTATCTGCGGCTGAAACCGGTATTCGACCGCGTGGCCGGGGCGATCCTTGGCTTGCTGGGCCTGAAGCTTTTGGTTGGGAAATAAATGCTGCTTTCCGTCTTTCTCTCTATCGCGCTCATCCACCTCTTGGCCGCGATGAGCCCAGGGCCGACCTTTGTGCTTTGCCTGCGCACCGCGGCGAGTGAAGGATTTCCCACCGCGGCCATGCTGTCGATCGGTTATGGAATCGGTGCGATGCTTTGGGCCGCCGGGGCGATGGCTGGCCTTGCCGTTCTGTTCGAACTTGTTCCGGCGCTGTTTGTCGGCCTCAAGATCCTCGGCGGACTATTCCTGCTTTATGTGGCCTACATGATGTGGAAACACGCCAAATCACCAATGCCGCAATTGGGCGAAGTCGCGCCACGCAGCAAAATGGCCGCCATGCGCATGGGATTTCTGGCCTTTGCCACCAATCCCAAACCAGCGATTTTCTTTGGTGCGGTCTTTGTCGGGCTCTTGCCCACCGATGCCTCGCTGTTGTCGCGGGTTTTGCTGGTACTGGTTATTGGGCTGAACGAAACCCTGTGGTATCTGACCGTGGCGCGGGTCTTTTCGCTGCCAAAACCACGCGCAATATATGCCCGTTTGAAAACCTGGACAGATCGGGTATTTGGCGCGATGATTGCCGCTTTTGGCGCGAAAATCGCCCTGACCTGAACCAAGCAGATCCAATGGATCGCCAAGACACCGCTAGGAGACCAGAATGACCGACCGTTTGCCCCATGAAAAAGGATTTCATGTCAGCTGGGATCAGCTGCATCGCGACGCCCGCGCGCTGGCGTGGCGTTTGCAAGGGCAAGGTCCGGGCGAAGATGGGGCGTGGAAGGCTGTGGTCGCCATCACCCGCGGCGGCATGGCCCCAGCGATGATCATCGCGCGCGAGCTCGACATTCGCATGGTCGATACGATCAGTGTCAAAAGCTACCATCACCAGACGCAATCGGAACCGCAGGTGATCAAATCGCCAAATGCCGATCTGGTGGGCGACGGCGAAGGCGTGCTGGTTATCGACGATCTGGTAGATACCGGCAAGACATTGGAAGTGGTGCGAAAACATATGCCCAAGGCCCATGTCGCCACCGTTTACGCCAAACCGATGGGCAAACCGCAGGTGAATTCCTATATCACCGAGGTAAGCCAGGACACCTGGATCTTCTTCCCATGGGATATGGCGCTGCAATATGTCAAACCCTATACCGGCAAGGATGACTGACCTGCTGATGATCAGAGGTCAGGCATGAGCAGTTGGACGCAAACCACCTTTGCGCCCCCAATTCCAGCCGCGCGCAAGTGGCTGGACGGGGTGACGTTTTCGCCTGACCGCCCTCTGATCAATCTCAGCCAGGCAGTCCCGGCTGACCCGCCCCCCTTGGCGTTGCAAGAGGTGATGGCCGAGGCGCTGAAAGATCCCGAAACCCATCTTTATGGTCCGGTTCTGGGCCTGCCGTCCTTGCGAGAGACCTTGGCCCAAAGTTGGTCGGGCTTTTACGCAGCACCCGTCCGCCCAGATCAAATTGCCATCACGGCGGGCTGCAATCAGGCCTTTACCGCGACGATTGCCGCGCTTTGTGGCGCAGGGGATGAGGTCATCCTGCCGGTGCCTTGGTATTTCAATCACAAAATGTGTTTGGACATGTCCGGGGTCATCGCCAAACCGATGAGTTTGGGCGCGGATTTGCTGCCGGATCCGGACATCGCCAAATCCCTGATTTCGCCGCGCACCAAGGCGATCTTGCTGATCTCTCCCAACAACCCGACCGGCGTCGAATACCCGCCCGCGCTGCTGCACAGCTTTTTTGAGCTGGCGCGAGATCACGGGTTAAAACTGATCATTGACGAAACCTATCGCGATTTTCACAGCGGAACTGACCCGGTTCATGATCTGCTGAAACAGGCAGATTGGGATCAAACCCTGATCCAGCTTTACAGTTTCTCCAAAAGCTTTCGCATGACCGGACATCGCACCGGGGCGATCTTTGCCAATGCGAAATTCTTGGCCGAGGTCGAGAAATATCTCGACACAACAACCATTTGCGCGCCGACCTTGGGGCAAACCTCCGCCGAATGGGGATTGCGCAACTTAACGGATTGGTTGGCAGATCAACGTCAGGACCTGATCGACAGGCGCGCGGCCATCGAAACCCATTTCCCCAAACTCGCCGCCAAAGGTTGGCGGTTGCAGGGCGTTGGGGCCTATTTCGCCTGGGTCACACATCCTTTTGCCGAAAGCGCAGACAGACTTGCCCCGAAACTGGTGACGGAGGCCGGTGTTTTGCTGTTGCCCGCCTCCATGTTCATGCCTGAGGGCGACCCAAACGCACCACGCGCCTTCCGCGTCGCCTTTGCCAATGTTAACGCGGTTGGCATAGCAGAATTCACAGAACGGCTCGCCAGCCTCGACTGGCCCCTTGCAGGGGCCTGACACGCGTCGTAGACATTGCGACACAAAAAGCACTTCATTCCTGCGGAGAACAAAATGGCCGAGAAAAGAACAAGCATGGGCAAGATTTTTGTCTACGGTCTCATGGCCTTGCTGTTTGTAGGATTGGGTGGCTTTGGCGCGACCAATTTCTCGGGCAATGTGCGCAGCATCGGCTCGGTTGGTGAGGCGGAAATTGGCGTTCAGGAATATTTCCGCGCCCTGCGCAACCAGATCTCGGCCGCCGAAGCACAGGCCGGTCAGCCGATCACCTTTCAGCAGGCGCAGGAACAGGGTCTGACCAGCCAGGTCTTGGCCCAGATGGTGGTGAATGCCGCGCTTGAGGACGAAGCCCGCCGCCTTGGCATCTCTATCGGTGACGAGCGTCTGGCCGAAGAAATCCGCAACACCCAGGCCTTTCACGGCCCAGATGGACAGTTCAGCCGCGAAGCTTATAACTACACGCTGGACAATGCCGGCCTAAGCGAAAGCGAGTTCGAGGAAGGGCTGCGCGCCGACAGTGCCAGCACGATTTTGCAGGGCTCGGTTCTTGCTGGTATCAAACTGCCGGCAACTTATGTTGACACTTTGGCCGCCTTTGCCGGTGAGCGTCGCGCCTTTACCTGGGCCGAACTTGGTGCCGAGGCACTGACAACCGGCCTTCCGGTCCCTTCGGAGGAAGAGCTGACCAAATGGTATGATGACAATATCGACCGCTTCACCCGTCCGGAAACCAAACGCATCACCTATGTCTGGCTGACCCCTGACATGATTCTGGATTCCGTTGACGTGGACCAAGACAGCCTGCGCGCCGCATATGAAGAGCGGGAGGCCGAGTTCAACCTGCCAGAGCGTCGTCTTGTGGAACGTTTGGTCTTTGGTGACGAAGCAACGGCGCAGGCCGCGCAAGATCGCATCACTGCCGGTGAAGCGACATTCGAGGATCTTGTGGCCGAACGTGACCTGACCCTGTCTGACACCGATATGGGCGATGTCACTGTTGGCGATCTCGGCGCTGCCGCGGATGTTGTCTTTGCTGCTGAAGTCGGAGCAGTTGCGGGCCCGGCGCAATCTGATCTTGGCCCGGCTCTGTTCCGTGTCAACGCTGTACTGCCCGCACAATCCACCAGCTTTGAAGAGGCTGTTCCAGCTCTGCGCGACACGCTGGCATTGGACCGCGCCCGCCGCGTGATTGAAGGCCAGGCACAAGGCTTTGATGATGAGCTTGCCGCCGGTGCCACTTTGGAAGAGCTGGCCGAGGCCTCTGATCTGCAACTGGGCGAAATTGGCTGGACGGGGCGTGATGGCGACGGTGAAATCGCCGCCTATGAAGGCTTCCGCAACCTTGCGGCGACGGTTTCGGGGGACGATTACCCAACCGTCACACAGCTGGGAGATGGCGGCATTTTTGCCATGCGTCTCGAAGAGGTGCTGGCCCCTGCCCCGATCCCCTTTGCCGAGGTGAAATCGCAAGTTGAAACCCAATACGAAGCCAAACAGCGCGTGGATGCTCTGGTCGCAATCGCCAAAGAGAAAGCCAGCGAATTGGGCGCAGGCAAAACCTTTGACGCGATTGGTTTGACCGCCAACAAGGAAGAGGCCCTGACGCGGAACGCTTTTGGTGCCGAGCTTGCCCCGGGTGTTCTGCAGGCGGTTTTTGAACTGGAGCCGGGTGAAACCCGTGTGATCGACGGGCTGGACAGTGCCGTGATCATCCAGTTGGACAAAATCCTGCCAGCGGACAAAGAAGATGAAAGCGCCCAGATGCTGGTGAATCTGTTTGGCGATCAGGCCAATGCAGATGTCGCACAGGATCTGTTCCGCGCCCTGTCTGCCGATATTCAACAACGCGCCACCGTGTCGATTGATCAGCAAGCGATCAACGCGGTTCACGCCAATTTCCAATAAGGTCCAGACCCGATATGTCCGCTCTGACCCCGTCTTTTGACGATTTCGCCAACGCCTACCAAGCGGGGCAAAATCAGGTCGTCTATACCCGTTTGGCCGCCGATCTGGATACGCCGGTTTCGCTGATGCTGAAATTGACTGGTGCCGCCCGCGACAGCTTTATGCTGGAATCGGTAACCGGAGGTGAGATCCGCGGGCGCTATTCGATTATCGGGATGAAGCCAGACCTGATCTGGCAATGTCACGGGACACAGTCGCGGATCAATCGCGCGGCACGCTTTGATCCGGATACGTTCCAGGACCAGGAGGGTGACCCGCTCACAAACCTGCGCGCTCTGTTGGCCGAAAGCCGGATCAACCTGCCCGAGGGGCTGCCGCAAGCCTCTGCCGGTCTGTTCGGCTATCTTGGCTATGACATGATCCGCTTGGTGGAGCATTTACCCAACATCAATCCGGACCCTCTTGGCCTGCCGGATGCCTGCATGATGCGACCGTCGGTTATTGCGGTGCTGGACGGTGCCAAAGGCGAGGTCACCGTGGTTTCCCCGGCTTGGGTCCAAGACGGTATGTCAGCCCGCGCAGCTTATGCGCAGGCGGCAGAACGGGTGATGGACGCCGTGCGCGATCTGGAACGCGCCCTGCCCCAACAAGCACGCGATCTGGGTGATGCAGCGGACCTGGGGGTGCCACAGTCGAATTTCAGCCATCAGGGCTATTTGGACGCGGTGGAAAAGGCCAAGGATTACATCAAAGCTGGTGATATCTTTCAGGTTGTTCCGGCTCAGCGTTGGACGCAGGATTTCCCACTGCCGCCCTTTGCGCTCTATCGCTCTTTGCGACGCACCAACCCGTCGCCCTTTATGTTCCACTTCAACTTTGGTGGCTTCCAGGTCATCGGGGCGTCCCCGGAAATTCTGGTGCGCGTCTTTGGCAATGAGGTGACCATCCGCCCCATCGCCGGGACCCGCCCACGCGGCGCGACCCCCGAAGAGGACAAGGCGCTGGAGCTGGATCTTCTGGCCGATAAGAAAGAGTTGGCGGAGCATCTGATGCTGCTCGATCTCGGCCGCAATGATGTCGGCCGGGTGGCCAAGATCGGCACCGTACGCCCGACCGAGGAATTCATTATCGAGCGTTACAGCCACGTGATGCATATCGTGTCAAACGTGGTGGGTGAGTTGCACGAGGATCAGGACGCCCTGTCCGCCTTCTTTGCCGGAATGCCCGCCGGGACGGTGTCTGGTGCCCCCAAGGTGCGCGCGATGGAGATCATCGACGAGTTGGAGCCTGAGAAACGCGGCGTATATGGCGGCGGTGTTGGTTATTTCAGTGCTGGAGGCGATATGGATATGTGTATCGCGCTGCGCACCGCCATTGTGAAAGATCAAAAGCTGTATATTCAGGCCGGTGGCGGCGTTGTCTATGACAGCGATCCCGAGGCGGAATACCAAGAGACCGTGCACAAATCCAACGCAATCCGTCGAGCCGCTGCCGATGCGGCCCGCTTCACTGGCAACGGCAATAGCTGATTTTATGTCAGAGCGGGGGCCAGCCCCCGCACCCCCGGGATATTTTTAGCCCAAAGAAACCCAAAAGGGCCCGTTGGGTTTTCAAACTTGGTTCTGCGCCTCAAGGCGGATGCGTTCGATCATCGAGCGCAAGCCATTGGATCGTTGCGCCGATAGGTGATCGTGCAGGCCGAGGCGGCCAAGCTCTTCGCGGGCTTCGACCGCGGTAACTTCGGAGATGGGCAAGCCGTCATAAAGCTTATGTAGCAGGGCAATCAGCCCCTGCACGATCATCGCATCACTTTCACCCTGAAAATGGAAAACGCCATCTTTGGGGGTGATATGCAGCCAGACCTGACTGGCACAGCCATCAACCTTTTTCGCCGCAACCTTGAGCGCATCATCAAGCGGCGGCAGAGCCTTGCCCATTTCGATCACCATGCGATAGCGATCTTCCCAATCGTCAAGGAATTCGAAATCTTCGACCACCTCTTCGAATGCAGCCTGGGCCATGCCTGTCTTCCTCTTATCCACTCTGCGCTTGCGCCTTCTGACCTAAGCCCGCTCATGGCAAAGGTCCAGCCCTGCAAGCGCTTTTCAAACCCGACAAATTGCGCTAACCCGGTATCCATGCAGGGTGAGGCAGATTGAAATGAAAAAACCGATTTCCGTTCTTGTTGTTTCTATGCTGGTTCTGACCAGCTGTGGCGCGGTGCGCGACTCGGTGGTCAATCCGTTCAACTGGTTTGGGCGCAGCAAATCCGAGCCGGTTGCCACAGAGGCCAATGTCAATCCATTGATCCCGAAACGACGCGCTTCGCTTTTCCGAAAGGAAAAGGATGAGAGCTATAAAGGTTGGGAGATCGCCGAGGTCACACAACTTTTGGTGGAGCGCCGCCCAGGTGGCGCGATTGTGCGTGCCTCGGGTGTGACAGCGCAGCAAAACGCGTTTGACGTTAAGCTTGTCCCCGTGAAAGAACAAAGCAACGAAACCACGTTGACCTTTGCTTTCAAAGCGTTGCAGGCACGTGGTCCAGTTGGCAGCGAAGCTTCTCGGACCGTGACTGCGGCAATCTGGCTGACGGATAACCAGCTGGCCGGGATTCGCCAAATCCGTGTTGTTGCGGCAAATAACGCGCGCGTGTCGCGCCGGTAACCCGGCGCACCCGACGTTAGGTTTCAATCACCACGACATTTTTGCCTTTGGCCGCCAAGGCAATTTCGCCTTGGCAAAGACGCAGTGCATCCTCTCCAAAGACTTCGCGGCGCCATCCGCGCAGAGCGGCAACGTCACGCTCACCTGACGCAATCAAATCAAGGTCTGATGCTGGCGCAATCAGTTTTGACGCCACGCCGTAATTTTCGGTTTTGGCTTTCAACAAGACGCGCAGCAAATCCGCCAAGGCCGGGTTCACCTGTTGTTTGTCCCGCTCTTTGGAGACTTTCGGCATTTGATCCGGTGGGCAATTCAAACCGGCCTGGATTGCTGCCAGAATACCTTCGGCAATGTCGCCCTTGCGGGCTTCGCGCAGCAAAAGCCGGGACCGCCCCAAATCCTGCATTGTGGCAGGTTTGGTGGAGGCCAGCTCGACCAAGGCGTCATCCTTAAACACCCGATTGCGCGGGATGTTTCTGGATTGGGCATGGGACTCGCGAAACTGTGCCAAGGCCCGAACAACCGCAAGGAAGCGCACCGAATTGGAGCGGGTTTTGACCCGTTTCCAAGCCTCTTCCGGGCGTGTGATATAGGTTTCGGGATCGAGCAATATGGCGATTTCCTCGCCGACCCAACGGGCGCGACCGGTTTCTTTCAACTTGCGCGAGAGGAACTCGTAAATCTGGCGCAGATGGGTCACATCCGCCAAGGCATAGGTCTTTTGTGCATCCGTCAGCGGGCGCCGGGACCAATCAGTAAAGCGCGAGCTTTTATCGAGCTGCTGTTTGGCGATACGTTTGACCAGTGTCTCGTAACCGACCTGTTCGCCAAAACCGCACACCATGGCCGCCACTTGCGTATCGAACAAAGGCTTTGGAATAACGCCATGATCAATATAGAAAATTTCCAGATCCTGACGCGCGGCATGAAAGACTTTGACAGTGTTTTCATCGCGAAACAGATCCAGTAGCGGATCCAGAGACAAGCCATCAACCAAGGGATCCACCAGCACCGCATCCTCGACCTTGTCCCCCGGCAAAGCCAATTGGATCAGGCAGAGTTTCGAGTAATAGGTGCGTTCGCGAAGAAACTCCGTATCAACCGTAACATAAGGTTGGCCTTTGGCGCGGTCGCAAAAAGCGGCGAGGTCCTGGGTCGTGCTGATCGTCTGCATGCGCAGCCTTTTCTTTGTTGTCTTTATCTTTTTGGCGCGAGTTTTCAGACAGCTAACCCTGTGGCGCGCGAAAACACAACCCAAACGGCGCGCCAATTCAGAATTTAAGGCAGTAAAACCGGTGTCTTATCGCCAACCGCAAAGCGACGCAGCACCGCTGGATAGAGTTTGTGCTCTTGCACCAAAACCCGTGCGGCCAAATCATCTGACGTATCACCCGCCACTATCGGAACCCGCGCTTGACCAAGGATCGGGCCACCATCAAGTTCAGCCGTGACCTCGTGCACACTGCAACCGGCCTCCTTGTCCCCAGCCTCAATCGCGCGCGCATGGGTGTGCAACCCTTTGTATTTGGGCAGTAAAGATGGGTGAATGTTCAGCACGCGACCGGCGTAATGGGTCACGAATTCTTCGGTCAGAATACGCATGAACCCGGCCAGCGCCAGAATGTCGGGCGCGTAAGGGTCAATAACTGAAATCAGTTTTCTTTCAAACCCTTCGCGATCACCTTTAAAGTCGCGGTGATCAACAACCTCGGTTGCAATCCCCATCTGCGCAGCCTTGGCCAGACCACCGGCATCGGGATTGTTCGACAGGACCAAAACCGGGCGCGCCGGATGATCATCGCTCATGTCCTCGGCAAGGCGAACCATATTGGATCCGCCCCCCGAAATCAGGATAGCGACCCGCTTCATGCAAGGGTTCCGCTATAGGACACCCCTTCGCCCGGAACGACACGGCCCAAACGCGCGACGTTTTCGCCTGCGTCGCTCAGCAGAGTTTCCAGCGCATCCGCCTGCTCGGCATCAACGGCCAGGACCATGCCCATACCACAGTTGAATGTCTTGAGCATTTCAGCGGTTTCGATCCCGCCGGTCTCTTGCATCCACTTGAAAACAGGAGGCAGGCTCCAGGCGCTGAGATCAATCTCGGCCCCCAGCCCTTCCGGCAGAACGCGCGGCAGGTTTTCGGTCAGCCCGCCGCCGGTGATATGGGCCAAAGCATGCACACCGCCCGCGCGGATCGCCGCAAGGCATTGTTTTACATAAAGGCGCGTCGGCGTCAGCAAGGCTGCGCCCAGCGATCCTTCGCCCCAGGGGCAATCGGCATCCCAGCCAAGTCCCGAGACCTCGACCAACTTGCGCACAAGCGAGTAGCCGTTGGAATGAACACCGTCAGAGCCAAGGCCGAGCAGAACGTCGCCCTCTTTGACACCTGCGGGCAATGCGGTGCCGCGCTCCATCGCGCCAACCGAGAACCCGGCCAGGTCAAAATCACCCGCCGGATACATGCCCGGCATTTCCGCGGTTTCGCCACCGATCAGCGCACAGCCGGACAGAACGCAGCCCCCGGCAATGCCTTCGACAACACGAGCAGCGGTATCTGTATCCAGCTTGCCGGTCGCAAAGTAATCAAGGAAGAACAGCGGTTCCGCCCCCTGGCACACCAGATCATTGACGCACATGGCAACCAGATCGATGCCAACCCCGTCCACATGACCGGTATCAATGGCAATCCGCAGCTTGGTGCCGACACCATCGGTGGCCCCAACAAGGATCGGATCATTGTAACCGGCATCCTTGAGATCAAAGAGAGCGCCAAAACCGCCAAGCCCGCTCATCACGCCAGAGCGGTTGGTGCGTTTCGCCGCCGGTTTGATCCGCTCGACCAAGGCATTGCCTGCGTCAATATCCACGCCTGCCTCTGCATAGGTCAGCCCGTTCTTACCATCGCTCATAGCGGTCCCCTTGATCGAGATATCGTCTGAAACGCCCGCATTTGCAGGCTTTGCGCCGCGATAGCCCATCCGCCGCCACACTTCAATGTCTGGCCATGTCGCAACCCGAATTTATCCCACACTTCGCGCCGAAGTTGACGGCTTGACGCCGGATACCGGTCTGATACGTAAAGCGATACGGTGGGCCTGTAGCTCAATTGGTTAGAGCAGGGTGCTCATAACGCCTTGGTTGGGGGTTCAAGTCCCTCCGGGCCTACCAGATTCAACACAAAGCCAGACTCAACATAAAATTTGGCTTCGGCCCTGTTCCTTTGCTTAGACAAGCAAAGACAAGGCCAGCCAGCCAGCGCATTCGGCGGCCAGTTGGACGGCACCCAGCACGTCCCCGGTTTGGCCACCAATCAGCCGTTTGGCCTGATATCTGAGGGCAAGCGCAGCGCATAGCATGGCGGTCAGGACGATGAAACCCTGTGTTCCCAGTGTCAAAACGCTGACCGAGGCGATTGCGAATCCAACGAATGGCCGCCATCCGCCGCGTTCATGGGCGCTGTGACCCATGCCATCGCTGCGCGCCGGTGACAATGTTTCCTGAACCAGCAACATGCAACCACGGCTGGCGGCCATCATCGCCAGCAAAGGCCAAAGCACGTAACCCGCTGCAAAAACCGCCAGCATTGCTTGCGCCTTGAGCGCCAGTGTCAGGCCAAGCGCCAGCACACCATAGCTGCCAATCCGGCTGTCGCGCATGATTTCGAGACGGTGTTTTTTGTCGCGCCCCCCGCCAAGCCCATCAGCCAGATCAGCCATTCCGTCTTCGTGCATGGCTCCGGTCAACAAAACGCCAATCGCCACCACCAAAAGCGCGGTGATGCCTGGGTGAAATCCCAGAAACGCCGCGCCGCTAGCGAACAAGGCCATCACCAGACCAAGCCCCAAACCGATAACCGGATAGGCCCATCGCGCATCTGGCAGGCTGGGAATCGGCTCCCGCAGCGTGCCCATTGGCACGCGCGTCAGCAACATGCCCGCCAGTCTCAGCTCTTGCAGGCGGCGGGCAAAGGGGGTCATGCGTCAGACACTCCGGCTTCGGCAAAGGTGGCCATGCCGTTATGACAGGCCAAGGCGCTGCGCAAAATGCCCAAGGCCAACGCGGCACCAGAGCCTTCACCAAGGCGCATATCAAAGTCCAGAACCGGGGTTTTGTTCATGGCAAACAATAGCTTTTGATGGCCGGGCTCAACGCTGCGATGACCGACAAGGCAGTGGTCAAGCAAGCTTGGGTCAACAGCGAAAAGTGGTGCCGTCGCTGCCGTGCAAATATAGCCATCCAGCAGAACCGGAATGCGCGCGGCACGCGCCGCAAGAACTGCGCCACAAATCGCGGCCTGTTCGCGCCCGCCCAAAGTGCTTAGAATCTCAAGCCCGTTGGCATCGCCATGCAAAGCGACGGCGCGTTCGACAACATCAACCTTACGCTTGACGCCTTCATCATCAGAACCGGTCCCGCGACCCACCCAATCCAAGGCGGTCCCACCAAAGACCGCATGGGCCAAGGCCGCGGCCACTGTGGAATTTCCAATGCCCATCTCGCCAAGAATCAGAATGTCAGCATCCAGATCGACCGCAGCGGCCCCGGCATTGATCGCGCTCAGCGTTTCTTCGGCTGACATGGCCGGATGCACTGTGAAATCCCGGGTCGGATTGTCCAAGTTCAAAGCAATGACCGACAAATCGGCCCCGTTGGCCTGACAAAGCTGATTGATCGCTGCGCCGCCCGCTTCGAAATTGGCGACCATTTGCACGGTCACCTCTTGTGGGAACGGGTTTACGCCTTGCGCACAGACGCCGTGGTTTCCCGCAAAAATAAGCGCTTGTGCCTTGTTGATCACTGGCGTTTCGACAGCTTGCCAACCGGCCATAAAGATCGCCAATTCCTCAAGGCGACCCAGGGCACCGGGGGGTTTGGTCAGGCTATCCTGGCGCGCACGGGCGGCGTCAGCGGCGGCATTGTCGACTTGCGGCAGATCCGCAACCTTATCTTTCAACGCATCCAACGCCGTCAGTTCAAATTTCGATGTCATTGGGTTTCACCTTCAATGGATAGCCAGCCACGGCGAGATACAGTTCCTCGCAGGCCTGGGCAATGATCTGATTGACGCGGCCCGCCTCATCACGAAACCGACGCGCCAGCGCGTTCTCGGGGACGATGCCGCCGCCAACTTCGTTTGTGACCAAGACCACAGGGGCGGTTTGCGTCGTGATAGCTTGAGCAAGCGCGCGCGCCTCGGCCTCAATCTCACGCTCATGATGCATCATGTTGGACACCCATAGGGTCAGGCAATCTAGCAGGCGCGGCCCCTGCCCGTCTGTGTCGCGCAAGGCCTGCCCAACGTTCAAAGGTTCCGCTACGGTGCGCCATTCCGGCCCGCGCCGTTCCTGATGCAAGGCAATGCGATCTTCCATCTCGGCGTCAAAAGCCTGGGCGGTGGCAATATAGACCGGCGGCAACTGGATTTCAGCGGCCAAACGTTCGGTAATACGCTCGGCAATGACGCTTTTCCCTGATCGGGCCCCGCCGGTTATCAGTATCGACTTGCTCATGGCGCTATGAAAAAGCAGAAACAGAGCGCGAGCGAAAGAGGAATAACGACAGTGCAAGACCATGTCGCGACAGAGATCTTTTTGATACGGCATGCGCCTGTCATTCAGGATGGTCGTGTTTATGGTCGCCGCGATATTGCGGCGGATTGCAGTGATTCCGATCATTTTGCGCGGCTGCGCTCTGCTTTGCCAACCATGGACCGCGTTCTGTCCAGCCCAGCACAGCGTTGCATTGAAACGAGCGCGGCCATCTGGCCCGATGCCAATCCCGTGTTGGAACCGGCTTTGTGGGAACAGGATCTGGGTGATTGGGAGGGGCAACCCTATGCTGCCCTGCCCGATCTCGGACCGATGGATGGCCAAGACTTGGCATCCTTTGCGCCCCCAAATGGCGAAAACTTTCTGGATGTCTGTGCGCGGGTAGACCCAGTTTTGGCCGATCTGCCCTCGGGCAAGACCGCGATTGTCGCCCATGCCGGCAGTATCCGAGCGGCGCTTTCGGTTGTTTTGGGCGGTGTACCCACAGCGCTGCGTTTTGATATTGCAAACCTGTCAGTGACCCGCCTTACGAAACTGCAAGGGGGCGTTTTCTGCATCAATGACGTCAATCGCTGCATATGAGAGCTGTATTCAAACCGTCTCGGGCCAAGATCACATCCGTCGCCGGCCATTTCGGAGAGCTTTTGCAAGGGCGTCTCGGCAAGGACGGGCCGTTGGTACTGGTCACCCTACCCTGCCCGAGTTTGGCGGTACACGCCCGGGCGATCCCAGCCGCGCAATACCACCTGTTCAGCGGGCAACGGATTTCCGACACCGTATCGGCACGGCGTTTTCTAAACCACCTCAATTGCCCTGCCCAATTCCGCTTTACCTTGCGCGCCGACATGCCACCGGGTGGCGGTGCCGGAGCGTCGACCGCCGCTCTTGTTGCGCTGGCAAGGCTTGCCGGTACAGCCGCAACACCGCACAATATAGCCAAAGCCTGCCTCGCGATCGAAGGTGCGACCGATCCGCTGATGTTTTCGAGCCCGGAACGCCTCCTTTGGGCCTCACGTCGGGCCGAAACAATCGCGCAACTGCCCGCTTTGCCGCGCTTTGAGGTCATTGGCGGGTTCTGGGGCCCTTGCCAAAGAACAAAGGCCAGTGACGTGAATTTCGCCGATATCAGCGACCTGGTTTCGGCTTGGAAAACACTTTCGCCGCAATCCCCCGTGGAAGAACTGGCAGAACTGAGTTCGGAATCAGCCCGTCGTAATCTGGCTTTGCGCAGCGCGGCCCAAGACCCGACGCCAGACTTGGCCAAAGCCCTGGGTGCTGCCGGCTACGTCATTGCACATACCGGGGCCGCGCGCGGCTTTGTCTTCCCACGCGGAGGTACCCCCAAACATGGCGCGGCACTGCTGCGCGAAGCGGGTTTGCGCCAAATAACCCAGTTTGGTGCCGGAGGGCCATCATGAGTTGGCCGCTTGCCATGATCTTCGCCCTAGCCCTAGACGCCCTGATCGGCTGGCCGGACCCGATTTTCCGTCGCATTGGCCATCCGGTGACCTGGATTGGACGCCTGATTTCCATGTTAGAGCAAAAAGGTAATGTCGGCAGCCCAACGAAACGGTTCCTCGCCGGCAGCCTGACAACACTGGTCACCTTGGCCATAACGACCCTTTGCGCGATTCTATTAACCATTGCACTGCCAGAAAACAGGCTCGGCACCTTGATCGCCGGGTTCCTAGCATGGCCCCTCGTCGCGGCGCGCTCGATGTATACCCATGTGCGTGACGTGGTCATCCCCTTGGAACGTGGCGATATAACCCGAGCGCGACACGCTGTTTCGATGATCGTGGGCCGCGATCCGTCTCAACTGGACTCTGCAGGTGTGTCTCGTGCCGCGCTGGAAAGCCTGGCCGAGAACAGTTCGGATGGAATCGTTGCACCAGTTTTCTGGGGCGCGCTGTTCGGCCTGCCCGGAATTGCCGCCTATAAGGCGATCAATACGCTGGATTCCATGATCGGACACCGCAATGAGCGCTATGAGTATTTCGGCAAAGCTGCCGCGCGGTTGGACGATCTGGTCAATTTGCTGCCATCCCGCCTGACCGGCCTGCTTTTTGCTCTGACCTCAAAGCGCCCCGGTGTAGCGCTGCGTTGCATCCTGGCAGATGCACGCAAGCACCGTTCCCCCAATGCGGGCTGGCCCGAAAGCGCCCTTGCCGGTGCCTTGGGCATTCGCCTGTCTGGTCCACGGGTCTACGGTGATCACATGTCCGACGAACCCTGGGTCAACGGCTCTTGCCCGGATCCGGACGCCATGGCGATACGTCGCGGATTGCGTCTCTATACGATTGCACTGCTTGCTTTGACCCTCGGGCTTGCTCTATGGGCCTTGTTCTGAGGGGGACAGAAATGCGCGATCACGGTGGCAATATCGATTGGGCCATGGCCCATTTTGGCGGTGACCCTAGCCGTTGGATCGACCTGTCGACTGGGATAAACCGGGTGCCTTACCCGATGCCCGCAGTCTCTCCCGCCGCATCGCAGGCCCTGCCCACCCGCGCCAGTATTGAGGCGCTGATCTCGGCCGCCGCCCGCGCCTATCGCTGGTCCGGGTCGATCCTGCCTATGGCCGGCGCTCAAGCGGCCATTCAACTTTTGCCCCGCCTTATCACCCCCGGCACCGCGCGCGTCCTTGCCCCGACCTATAACGAACACGCCGCCTGCCTATTGGCGGCTGGCTGGCAGGTTGAGGAAGTCGCCACACTGCGGGATCTGGCCGGAGCCGATCTGGCAGTGGTCGTGAACCCGAACAACCCGGATGGTCAAAGCTTTGCCCCGTCCGATTTGATCGCCCTCACCGACCAGGTTGGCCACCTTGTGGTGGATGAAAGCTTTGCCGATCCGCGCCCAGATCTGAGCCTTACCTCGGTCGGAACCCACCCGGAAAATCTCTATATTTTGCGTAGCTTTGGCAAGTTTTTCGGGCTGGCCGGGATTCGCTTGGGTTTCGTCCTTGGCAGTGCTGCCAATGTGGCAAAATTGGCTGAAATCTCCGGCCCATGGCCCGTGTCCGGCATCGCAATTGAGGTTGGCCAAAAAGCCCTGAGCGATGATACCTGGGCGCAAGAGACCATCACCCGCCTACGGGCAGAAACAAGCGAAATTGACAGCATGGCAAAGGGCAAAGACTGGACCTTGGTCGGGGGGACAGAATTGTTCCGTCTTTATAAAACTCCGAATGCCAAAGAGGCGCAGGAGCATCTCGCCCGCCACCATATCTGGAGCCGGATTTTCCCCTGGTCACAAAGTTGCATTCGATTAGGCCTGCCGGGAAGCCAGGATGAATGGGCGCGGTTGCAGGAGGCCATGGCGTGAAGTTCGACACCCCTCATCAGAGCTGCCTTCAAGACCTGTTGGAGTGGCGCCGCGATGTGCGTCACTTTGACGGTCGCGCGGTTCCAGAGCACCTGCTCGACAAGCTAAAAGACGCCATGGAACTGGCCCCTTCGGTCGGAAATGCCCGACCTTGGCGCGTCTTGCGCATCGAAACACCTGCCCTTCGCCAGCAAATCCGCGACGTGTTCGAAGCCAGCAATGCCGACGCCGCGCAAAGCTACCAAGGGGAGGATCGTCAAAAATACGACGCTCTGAAACTGGCTGGTTTGGACATTGCACCGGTGCAATTGGCTATCTTTACCGAAACGGACCCCGAAGAAGGCCGTGGCTTGGGCCGCAAAACCATGCCGGAAACGCTGGCGCAATCCACATCCATGGCGATCTTTAGCCTCTGGCTCACCGCGCGAAGCCACAATCTGGGGGTTGGCATGGTGTCTATCCTCGACCCGCAGCGTGTGATCGATATTTTGGACGTGCCCGCGACGTGGCAGTTCAACGCCTATCTCTGCATCGGCTATCCCAGTTTCACCGATGACACGCCGCTCTTGCATCGCGCTGGCTGGCAGGAAAACACGCCAACCCTGTGGCAAAAACGATAGTTTCCCTACCGGGCCAAAGCCAAAATTCCATCTACGTCAATATGTTGGCACATATGTTCAGCCAGGACATCCAAGGTCTCATCCACGGTTTGCGCGTAGCTTGCGACACTGGATGTCCCACCTAGCCTTTCGACAAAGGCCTTGCGAAATTGATCTGAGGAAAACAACCCGTGCAGATACGTGCCCATGATTTTGCCATCACTCGATTGTGCGCCCTCGGCGGTTCCATCAACGAAGGCAAAGGGCCGGTCACGATCAGGGCCATCACTGCGGCCGATATGGATTTCGTAACCGCTCATTTCGGCGCCGGAGTCGGCATGGCGCGCAGCGACGCGGGTCAGGCGTTTGTCATCGGTCATTTCCGTTTCAACCTGTAACAGCCCCAGACCAGCATCCCGACCGGCTAGCCCTTCGATCCCTTGTGGGTCGGAGATAACCGTTCCAAGCATCTGATACCCGCCACAAATTCCCAAAACATGCCCGCCACGCCGGACATGTGCCTGCAGGTCGATATCCCATCCTTGGGCGCGCAGAAACGCGAGGTCTCCTCGGGTGGATTTGCTTCCTGGTAGGATCACAAGATCGGTGTCGCCGGGAATGGCCTCGCCAGGAGAGAGCATGGTCAGGTCCACATCCGGTTCCTGCGCCAGAGGATCAAGATCATCAAAATTGGCTATCCGTGACAGGCGCAGGCACACCACCCGCAACCCCTGCCCTTTAGCACGTTTTGGCAAATCCAACGCATCTTCGGCTGGGAGTTTGTAAGCATCTGCAAAGAAGGGCAAAACACCGTAGCCCTGCCACCCAGTGATGGTCTCAATGAGCTTGTAACCATCCTCAAAAAGCGACGGGTCGCCGCGGAATTTGTTGATCAAAAACCCTTTGATCTGGGCGTTATCCTGATCATCAAGGACCGCTTGCGTGCCTTTGATCTGAGCAAAAACGCCTCCGCGATCAATATCTCCGGCCAAAAGGACCGGCACATTTGCAGCGCAGGCAAACCCCATATTGGCAATGTCACCAGCCCGCAAATTGACCTCTGCCGGGCTGCCGGCACCTTCGACCAAAACGAGGTCATGCTGGTCTCGAAGACGAGTAAAACTGTCGAGAACGCTCTCCATCAATCGCGGTTTAAGGTTGGAGTATTCTCTTGCCTTACAAGTGGTTAGTCGGCGACCTTGAACTACTACCTGAGCACCTACATCGGTTTCAGGCTTTAGAAGGATCGGGTTCATATCCGTATGCGGTTCCAACCCACAAGCCTGCGCCTGCAAGGCCTGCGCCCGCCCAATTTCACCGCCATCCGCCGTCACGGCGGCATTGTTGGACATGTTTTGCGGTTTGAACGGAGCGACAGACAATCCCCGATTGCGCGCCGCGCGACACAGGCCCGCCACCAACATGGACTTGCCCACATTCGAGCCCGCCCCTTGGATCATCAAAGCCTTGCTCATCCCCGCACGACTTCTGGATCAAGAAAGGCCTCAACCGCAGCCGAGGCAATCACGATAACATTGCCCGTATCGGGGTTGGTCACATTCAAGCCGCCGCTAACCGCCTTTACGGTCACGGATCCCCGCGGCAGGTTTTCACGCAACGCGTCACAATCGACCTGATCGGGTTCTTGAACACCCACAGTGACTTGCACGGACATCTTCATGTGGTCGATACCCAAGGTATCAAACATGGGAATCGAGGAATGGCGAATGGCGTCCTCGATCGCGCGCGCAGCGGCCTTGGTGTAGTTCTGGCCGTATTGATCATTGCCGCTGCCCATTTCGATAATGAACCGCTGCATCTAACCCTCCATCTCGAAACTGACGGAAATCGCGATATTCGCCATAACGGTCGGCTTGCCGCCATCCTGACGCGGAATGTCCAAGCCGCCTTTGCTCACGTGAACAGACACCTGCCCATAAGGGAACACTCTCGCCACTTTGTCCACATCCACCTGATCCGGGGCAGCGACGGCCACATCCACGTCGATCAACATGTCGGACTTTTCGCGCCCGAAAAGCTCGGCCAGATTGATCGAATTATGCCACAGCGCGTTTTCAACACCGCGCATAGCCGCTTGAGTGTAATCCTGTCGCCGAAGCGATGACCCAAAGCCAAATTCCGTTAGCAACCGCTTGCGTGGCATCAGAATTCCACCCCTTTTTGACCTTTGATCCCCGAGCGGAACGGATGTTTGACCAAGGTCATCTCGGTCACAAGATCGGCAATTTCAATTAGCTCTTCCTTGGCGTTACGCCCTGTCAAACACACATGGGTCATGTCCGGTTTTTCGGTCTTAAGGAATTCGACCACCTCAGCGATGTCGAGATAGTCATAACGCAGGGCGATGTTGATCTCATCCAGAAAAACGAAATTGATCTCAGGATCACGGATCAATTCCTTGGCCTTTTCCCAACCCTTTTTTGCGGCGGCAATGTCGCGCTCTTTGTCCTGAGTTTCCCAGGTAAACCCTTCTCCCATCGCGTAAAACTGGCAAAGATCGGGGAAGTTTTTTTCGATCAGGCTCCGCTCGCCGGTTTGCCAGGCCCCTTTGATGAATTGGACGACGGCGCAGGGCATTTCATGCGCGATACAGCGCAAAATCATGCCGAACCCAGAGGAAGATTTGCCCTTACCCGCCCCGGTATGGACGATAATCAGACCTTTTTCGCCCTCTTTCTTGGCCATGATCTTGTCACGCGCAGCTTTCTTCTTGGCCATCTTCATTGCGTGGCGTTCTGAATCGGCACTCATCCCGGCTCTCCTCGTTTCGGCTCAGGCCCGGAGTTGAAACGCAGCCTTTCCGGCCTGTCAATGGGGACTGTTTCCGGTTGAGGTCGAAAACGCGTAGCACCATTCGCCTGCTCGCTTTCGTCGCGAGCCCACCAATTCCCCCACAACGCACCGTTAGCGACAACATCCCAAGCGATCCGCGGCGCTAAGCACAAATCCCGACCAAAACCGTTGCGACATGTCGTTTTTCATCCTCAAATCGCCCCCTGTGACGCTTGACAAATACAGGCCTGAGCGATCATTTGGCCCGGCTGGTTCCTGTTTCACAACAGGCGAAGAGGGAATGTGTGAGATCAGCATTGATCGAAGCACAGCCGCCCCCGCGACCGTGACCGGAAAGGATGCTGCGCCACTGGCTAGAAGGCCGGGAAGGTGGGCAATCCGTTGGGGCCTATCAGGCGTCTGAATCCGCAAGCCGGGAGACCTGCCAGCGCGAATGATTGCAACGGGCGAACGGGGTGTTTCGCGACCGGCTTGGCAGAGTTTTGGCTCTCTTTGCTGGCAGACCTCGTCGTTCTGGAAAGGACGAATTGGATGGCCGAGGTCACCTTGACAGTATGCACCACCTGCCGCGCAGGTGCCCCAACCGATGAAGAAGGCCCCCGTGCCGGGCAGCTGCTATATGATGCACTAAACGCCCAGGATCTGCCGGAAGGGGTCACTTTGCGCCCTGTTGAATGCCTGTCGGCCTGCACACGCGGCTGTTCCATGGTGTTGTCTGGCGGGGCGGAACGGTGGACGTATGTGTACGGAGATCTGAAAGCCGATGAGCATGTCGACGATATTCTCACCGGGGCACGCGCTTATGCAGCAACGGATGACGGCCTGGTCCCATGGCGTGAACGCCCCGTGGTGTTTCGCAAACAATCGGTAGCCCGCATCCCTCCAATCATTTCCAAAGAGCAGGACAACAAGAAATGACCAACCTGAACAAAATCCCTGTCACGGTCATCACCGGCTTTTTGGGCGCAGGAAAAACCACACTTATTCGCCACCTAATGCAAAACCCGCAAGGCAAACGGCTGGCCGTATTGGTCAATGAGTTCGGAACAGCGGGTGTAGACGGTGACATCCTCAAAAGCTGCGCAGATGAAAACTGTCCGGAAAACAATATCATGGAGCTGTCCAACGGCTGTATATGCTGCACCGTGGCCGATGATTTCATCCCAACCATCGAAGCCCTGATGGCCCTGCCAGAAACGCCCGAGCACATCCTGATCGAAACCTCTGGCCTGGCCCTGCCCAAGCCTTTGCTCAAGGCTTTTGATTGGCCCGCGATCAAATCGCGCATCACCGTTGACGGCGTGATTGCACTGGCGGATGCCGAGGCTGTCGCCTCCGGTCAGTTCGCCCCGGATCTGGACGCAGTCCATGCACAGCGCGAGGCCGATGACTCTCTGGATCATGAAACGCCGCTTTCTGAGGTTTTCGAGGATCAGATTGCTTGCGCCGATATTATCCTGATGTCCAAGGCGGACCTTGCAGGCGAAGAGGGGCTGGCCAAGGCGCGCGCCGTGATTGAGGCTGAAACACCCCGCAAGCTGCCGATCATCCCTATGACCGAAGGTGTTGTTGACCCCCGAGTGATCCTGGGCCTGGAAGCCGCAGCCGAGGATGATCTGAACAACCGTCCCAGCCACCATGATCACCATCATGACAACCACGACGATGATCATGATCACCATCACCATGATCACGACCATGATGACTTTGACAGTATCGTTGTGGAATTGGGCGAGATCGCGAACCCGGACCAGTTGCAAAACAACATCGAGCGCCTGGCCAACGAACAGAACATTCTGCGCGTAAAAGGCTATGTTGCCGTGCAAGGAAAGCCCATGCGCATGTTGGTTCAGGCCGTAGGTGCCCGCGTTCGTGCACAATTTGACCAGCCGTGGGGCGCGCAGGAACGTCGCACGCAATTGGTTGTGATTGCAGAACACGACAATATCGACGAAACCGCGATCCGTCAGGTTCTGGAGGCCTAAACCAAATGCATGTCGTCTTTCGCGAAAGCCACGGGCTTGAAGAAACGGATACACCGCAGGATCTCGGGCAGACGCCCGCGGATCTGGTGGTGCTGTCCTTTTCTGACAGCGACCTCGGGGCTTTTGCAGCGGGATGGCATCGGGCCAATGGTGCGCTTCCCAGCCTGAGGCTGGCCAATATCGTTGCGCTCAAACACCCTTTGTCGGTCGATACCTATGCCGAACAAACCCTGGTTGGGGTCAAAGCGGTTTTGGTGCGCCTGATCGGTGGCGAAAGCTATTGGCCCTATGGGTTGGCGGTGTTGCAGGATATGGCGCGCCGCAACGGCTTTGCCTTGGCAGTCCTACCGGCGGATGGTCGTCCAGACGCGCGGTTGGACGAGGTTTCGACCCTTCCGGTATCCACATTGCGACAGTTGCAAAGGCTCTGCGATGCCGGGGGAGCCGTGGCAGCGCAGGCCGCCCTTGCGCAATTGTCTTTGGCGGCGGGCCTTTATGCGGGGCCGGTTACTGGCGAAAAGCATGTTCCGGATATGGGGTACTATCACCCAGCATCTGGCGTGTGCGGCAAGCCTGCCTCCGACCGCCCGGTTGTTCCCGTCACCTTTTACCGTTCCTATCTCACATCTGCCGACACCTCGCCGGTTGACGCCCTGATCGACGCGCTCGAGCAGCGCGGTTTTTGTGCCGTCGGCATGTTCGCCCCCAGCCTCAAGGCACCGGGCGCGGGCACCTGGTTGCGTCAGGAACTGGCGTCGTTGAATCCAGCCGCCATCGTCAACGCTACTGCCTTTTCAGCGCAGGGTGCAGATGGCGCGGCCTCGCCTCTTAACGAAACCGGCTGCCCGGTGTTTCAGGTCGCCCTGTCGACAGCGCGCAAAAAGGACTGGGCAACAGCGGATCGCGGTCTTTCGCCCGCCGATTTGGCCATGCATGTGGTGCTGCCCGAGGTGGACGGGCGCATTTTCACCGGTGTGGCCAGCTTCAAACAGCCCGGTCGCAAGGATGACGCGCTGGAATATTCCCGCTTTGCCCATCGCGCTGATCCCACCCGAATTGACGCGGTCGCTGACAAAGTCCTGCGCTGGCACAATCTGGCAAGCAAACCGCAGAAAGAGAAAAAGCTGGCCTTGGTGCTGTCCACCTATCCCGGCAAGCAGCATCAACTGGCCCATGCGGTGGGGTTGGATGCTTTGGCGTCATGTACTGAAATCATGCGCGAATTATCCGCCTCAGGCATCAACTGTGCAGAAACTGCCGATATTGGCGCACGTTTGACCACGGAGACACTGGCTTGGCCGCTCTCCGAGTACCTGTCAGAGTTGGCAAACCTGCCACAAGGGCTGCGCGATGATTTACAGGACGCCTGGGGAGCGCCGGAGCAAGACCCATTGCTGCGCGACGGCAGTTTTCACTTCCCGGCGATCCAATCCGGTGACGTTCTTATTGCCTTGCAACCCGAGCGCAGCGATGTTGACCTGCGCGTCGACGATTACCACGATCTCGACCGCACCCCGCGCCATTCTTATGTTGCCTTCTATCTCTGGATCCGTCGCCAGATCGATGCCCTGATCCATATCGGTGCCCACGGCACACTGGAATGGCTACCGGGCAAGGCGGTCGCCCTTTCACATGCCTGCTGGCCCGAAGCGCTGATCGGCGATTTGCCGGTCATCTATCCCTTTATTGTCAACGATCCCGGCGAAGCGGCCCAAGCCAAGCGACGCATTTCAGCCGTCACAATCGGCCACCTGCCCCCGCCCCTGGCGCAGACCAAACTGCCCGAGGGCATGGGGCGTTTGGAAAGCTTGCTGGACGAGTATTCGACAGCCGATGGGCTTGATCCAGCGCGACGAGATCGCCTGATCGGTGACATCAGGTCTGAGGCACAAGCTTCGGGTGTCGAGCAGGATCTTGGGCTGAGCTCAGACACTTCTGCCGCCGAAGCCATCACCCTGATCGATGCCTTTGTTTGCGACATCAAGGAAAGCCAATATGGCGACGGGTTGCATATTTTTGGCACCGGCGATTGCGGGGCCGAGGAAAGAGCCGGGCTCTCATCAGCCCTGCTGGGCCGCCTCGTGACACCTGGACCATCCGGGTCTCCGTTTCGCGGGCGCACAGATGTCATGCCCACGGGACGCAACCTGTTCACAACCGATCCTCGTGCGGTTCCGTCTCGATCTGCTCATGCGCAAGGGGTCAAACTGGCCGAAGAATTGCTGCGTCGCCACCTGCAAGATCACGGCGATTGGCCGCGCAATCTGGTGATCGACCTTTGGGGCTCCGCCACCATGCGCACAGCGGGTGAGGAATTCGCCATGGCGCTGCATCTGGCAGGCCTGTCGCCGAAATGGGATGAAGGGTCAGAGCGCGTTGGCGGGTTTGACGTCATCCCCTTGGCCCTACTTGGACGCCCGCGTATCGACATCACCTTGCGCGTGTCCGGCCTGTTCCGCGATGTGTTTCCCGGCCTCGCGCAGATGTTTGAAAAAGCGTCCGAAGTCTTGTCACAGCGCGAAGAAGCGGCGTCTGACAACCCGTATCTGGAACAACAGCCACGCGTTTTTGGGCCACGCCCGGGACAATATGGGTTGTCCATGAGCCAGCATCTCGACACCTATACAGATGAGGCGCGGCAAGCAGCAGGCGAGGCCTGGCTAAACGCCTCCAGTCACAGCATCAACGCGACCGGCGAAATCAAGGCCGACCGGCAGGCGATTGAGAAACGCGTCAAGGCAGCCGATGCCTTTGTGCACCTTCAGGACCTGCCCGAAACCGATATTCTGCTTGCCTCGGACTATGCCGCCCATGAGGCCGGGTTTGCCGCGGCAGTCGCCCGCGTCGGGGGCGAGGCCCCTGCCCTTTACCATCTTGACGCAACCCGCCCGGACAACCCCACCGCGCGTAACCTAAACGAAGAAATCGCACGCGTGACCCGCGCCCGAGCCGCCAATCCGGATTGGATCAACGGTATGATGCGTCATGGCTTTCGCGGCGCGGCAGAGATCAGCGCGACTTTGGACCACATGGCGGCCTTTGCCCATCTCGCGCAGGTGGTTCCGGCCCATCTGTTTGATCTGTTCTTTGATGCCACATTGGGCCGCTCGGACCTTGTTGAGTTTATGGCGGATGCCAATCCCGGTGCCCTGCAGGCCATGCGCGACCGCTTTCGCGCGTTGCAGGATTCCGGTCTTTGGACCACCCGCCGCAACTCGATCATTGCAACGCTGGAGGAAAGCGCATGAGCGCCGCGTCAAACGCCCCGATTGTCAAAGGCTGGTGCCCTGGTGCCCTGCGCCCAATGATGTCAGGCGACGGTTTGGTGGTGCGTATTCGCGCGCCCTTTGGTTATTTGTCACAGGAACAGGCCATTGGCGTCGCCGATCTCTCTGATCGTTACGGCTCGGGCCAGATGGATCTATCGGCGCGGGCAAATTTGCAGCTTCGCGGCGTTTCTGAGGGGAACCATCCTGATCTTTTGTCCGGTTTGCGGGAGCTTAACCTGCTTGATCCGTCCCTAGAAGTTGAGGCGCGGCGCAATATTGTCATGACACCCTATTGGGAGATCGGAGACGAAACTTTTCGCATTGCAACCCGCCTGAATGACGCGTTGCAAGCGGAGACCGCGCCACAAACACCGGGTAAGTTCGGCTATGCGGTGGATTGCAGCATGGCACCTGTGCTGGGCGATTGTTCTGCTGATATACGGATTGAACGTTGCGAGGATGGGCGGTTGATCTGTCGTCCAGATGGCCATGCATTTGGTGCTTGGGTCACCGAAAACTCGGCGGCACAAACGGCCTTGGAGCTGGCGCAATGGTTTCTGGATACCGGCGGAGCGCCAGAAAATCGCGGGCGGATGCGCGCACATCTGGCCAAGGGAGCAGTATTGCCTGAGAAGTTTTCCGAAGTGCCTGCGCCTCTCGGCGCGGCCCGTCCATGCCCGGGAATGTCTGAAAAGGGCGTATTCTTTGGTCTGGAATTTGGCGCTTTGACCAGTAACACTTTGCGCGGCTTGGCATCGCTGGGACCGCTGCGCTTGACCCCTTGGCGCATGATTTTGGTCAATTCCTGCACAAAACCGGCCGAAATCCCCGGCACCTACCTGGACCCAGAGACTCCTTTGCAACGCGCCTTTGCCTGCACGGGCGCGCCGCATTGCCCGCAGGCTCTTGGCCCGACACGACTCGTTGCGCGGTCGCTGGTTTCAATGCTAGAGCCCGGCCAAAATCTGCACGTCTCTGGCTGTGCCAAAGGCTGCGCCTTGCCCGGAAAGGCTGATCTGACACTTTGCGCCACCGGGCCTGACCGGTTTGACCTCATTCGCAATGGCCGGGCAAGCGACACCGCTGCCATGGAAAACATCTCTGCCAGCGCGCTACCTAAATACCTATCCTAGAAGAACAAAATGCCCCACACCTACGAAAAGAATGGCGCAGCGATCTACAAAGAAAGCTTTGCCACGATCCGCCGAGAAGCCGAGCTAGAGCGGTTTACCCGTGACGAAGAGCCGGTTGTCGTGCGCATGATCCACGCCCTTGGCATGGTTGGGCTCGAGGAGCATGTGCAGTTTTCCGATGGCATGGCCTCGATCGCACGCAAAGCGCTGGAAGATGGCGCGCCGATCCTTTGCGACGTTCGCATGGTATCCGAAGGCATCACCCGCCCGCGCCTGCCTGCTGACAACCAGATCATCTGCACCTTGCAGGACCCGCGTGTTCCCGAGATGGCCAAGGAAATGGGCAATACCCGTTCTGCCGCCGCGCTCGAACTTTGGCGCCCCCAGTTGGACGGCGCGGTTGTGGCCATTGGCAACGCGCCCACGGCCCTGTTTCACCTGCTGAACATGCTCGAAGACCCGAACTGCCCGCGCCCTGCGGCCATCATCGGCTGCCCGGTCGGATTTGTCGGTGCCGCTGAAAGCAAAGACGCTTTGATGCAAGACTTGCCTGTGCCCTCCATGATCTGCAAAGGACGATTGGGCGGATCGGCCATTACAGTGGCGGCGGTCAACGCCTTGGCGAGTTGGAAGGAATAAGATGGGCAAGGTTATTTGCGTCGGGCTGGGCCCCGGCGACCCCGAACTGATGAGCGTCAAGGCAGATCGTCTGATCCGGTCTGCCGGGCACGTGGCCTATTTCCGCAAAGCCGGTCGCAGCGGGCAGGCCCGCAAGATCGTGAATGGCATGATGGCCGAGGGTGTCACCGAATATCCCATGGAATACCCGGTCACGACCGAGATCCATTTCAGCGACCCAGAATATAACCGGCTCTTGGCCGAGTTCTACGATGACTGGGCCGTCAAGCTTGCCAAACTTGTTCATAGCCAAGATGTTATCGTGCTTTGTGAAGGTGATCCGTTCTTTTACGGGTCCTTCATGCACCTGCATTCCCGCCTGCAGGACAAAGCAGAAATCGAGGTCATCCCCGGCATCACCGGCATGTCAGGCTGTTGGACCGCGACAGGCATCCCGATCACCTGGGGTGACGATATTCTGACAGTCATGATGGCCACCCTTCCAGAGGAAGAGCTGACCCGCCGCGCCGCCGATACAGACGCTTTGGCGGTCATGAAAATCGGCCGAAACCTGCCCAAACTCAAACGCGCCTTGGCCGCCGCTGGCCGTTTGGACGACGCTTGGTTAATCGAACGGGGCACCATGCAGGGCCAGCGCATTGCTCGGCTGGCAGAGTCCGAGGGCGATTGGCCCTATTTCACCATCGCTGTCGTGCATGGTCAGGGGCGCCGCCCATGAGCGGTTGGGTTCAGGTCGCCGGACTTGGCCCCGGCGATGACAGGCTTGTCACTGCCGAAGTTCAGGAGGCTATTTCTCAGGCCACTGATATTGTTGGATATATCCCCTATGTGCGCCGTGTTGAACCTCGCGCAGGGCTGACCCTACATGAAAGCGACAACCGGGTTGAATTGGATCGCGCCCGCCATGCTTTGGAGATGGCCAGCCAAGGCAAACGTGTTGTGGTCGTGTCGTCGGGTGATCCCGGCGTTTTTGCCATGGCCTCGGCCCTGTTTGAGGCGGTCGAAAATGGCCCCAAAGCCTGGCAAGACCTCGATATTCGAATTCTACCCGGCATCACGGCCATGCTGGCGGCAGCGGCACAGCTGGGTGCCCCTTTGGGCCATGATTTCTGCGCCATCAATCTCAGCGACAATCTCAAACCCTGGGAGTTGATCGAAAAGCGGTTGCGACTGGCCGGACAAGCAGGCTTTGCCATGGCTTTCTACAATCCACGCTCAAAATCACGCCCGCATCAGTTTGGTCGCGCACTTGAGATTTTACGTGAAGAGTGCGGCACAAATACTCTGATTTCATTTGCAAAAGACGTCACAAAGCCAACGCAAAACCTGCTAACCGTTACCCTTGCCGAAGCTGTGCCAGAGATGGCCGATATGCGCACGGTTGTGATTGTCGGAAACGCGGACACCCGCCAGATAGGGCGTTTCGTCTACACGCCAAGGCAGGTTCAATGACCAAGCCAGCCCATGATTTGATCAACTTCGCCAAACACCAGACGCTCGGGCACCTGTGGTCGGTTGATCATGATCACCGGCAGCTTCAAGGCGCGGGCCGCCAAAATCTTGGCTTCGGCCCCGCGCCCGCCAGCGTTCTTTGCGATGATCAGGTCGATTTTGTGGCTTTGCAACAGAGCAGTGTCCTGGGCTGTGTCAAAAGGCCCGCGCGCGATCACGACACTCGTATTGGGCAGCGGCAGGTCGCCCTGCGGCGGATCAACCAACCGCAACAGATAGTGATGCTGGGGGGCCGCGGCAAAATCCGAGAGGTTTTGCTTACCAATCGCCAGAAACACACGCTTGGGCCTGTCGGGCAGCGCTGCAACAGCCTGTTCGATGCTGGCGACATTCTGCCAAATATCGCCGTCCATCGCCCGCCACGCCGGGCGTTCAAGCGCACACAAATCAACACCCGCAGCTGCACAAGCCGCAACCGCATTCCGGCTCATCTGCGCCGCAAAGGGATGGGTGGCATCGACCACATGGGTGATAGACTCTTGGCGCAAATAGGCGACAAGGCCCTCTACCCCGCCAAAGCCCCCGACGCGCGTCGGCAAAGGCTGAGCCACCGGATTAATCGTGCGCCCCGCATAGGAAAACACAGCATCACTGCCGCGCTCGGCCAAAGCGTGGGCCAATCGGCTCGCCTCGGTTGTTCCGCCAAGAATAAGGGTGCGCGCCATGTCTGAGCCCTGGTTGACCATCATCGGTATCGGCGAAGATGGCCTGAACGAGCTGAGCTCTGCAAGCCGTTCTGCGTTGGACGCGGCAGATTTTGTCTTTGGCGGCCCAAGGCATCTGGAGCTGGCAAATTTTCAGGATCGCGGACAGCCATGGCCAGTGCCGTTTTCGGTGCAACCGGTCCTCGAGCACCGCGGCAAAAACACCGTCATTCTCGTGTCCGGTGATCCGTTCTGGTATGGCGGGGGAGCGTCGATTGCGCGCCATCTAAAGCCTGATGAGTGGGTGACACACCCGGCCCCGTCGTGTTTTTCGCAAATCGCGGCGCGCAAGGGCTGGCGGATCGAGGAAACGCTGTGCCTTGGACTGCACGCCGCCCCTTTTGAGCAGCTGACCCGGCATCTCGGGCAAAAACGGCAGGTGATTTGCACATTGCGCGATGGCGAAGCACCCAAGGACTTGGCCAAGTGGTTGACGGAACACGGCTTTGGACAAAGTACGCTTGACGTAATTGAGCGACTGGGTGGGCCATTGGAAAGGCATCGCAGCAGCCCGGCCCAGGGGTTCGACCTGACGGACATTCAGGCACCAGTTGCCATCGCGCTAACCATGCAGACTGAGACGCAAGGCGGTTTTCAACAAGCTCCCGGGCGCGACGAAGATCAATTCGCCCATGACGGGCAAATCACCAAAAGCCCGGTGCGCGCCATGACCATCGCCGCATTGCAGCCGCGCTATGGCGATGTGCTTTGGGATCTTGGGGCGGGCTCTGGCTCGGTCTCGATTGAATTCCTGCTTGCCGCTGAAAAATCCCGCGCGGTCTGTGTCGAGGCGCGCGCCGACCGCGCCGCCAATATCACAGCAAACGCCAAACGGTTCGGTCTGTCCCATCGCATGAACATTGTGACCGGCAAGGCCATCGAGCAAATCGATACCCTGCTCGCGGGCAAATTTGGCCATCCCGACGCGGTGTTTATCGGCGGCGGTGCGCGCCATGACTTGCTTGAGGCGCTCTTTGCCAAATTGGCTCCGGGGACGCGTTTGGTCATCAATGCCGTAACGCTGGAAACCGAAAGCCTGTTGATTGAATGGCAGGCGCGCAAAGGCGGCGAATTGCTCAAGCTGGAACTGTCCCAGGCTGCACCGCTTGGCACCATGCGCGGCTGGGATCGCGCCCGCCCGGTCATTCAATGGAGCGTATCCCTATGAGGGTGGCCGGCATTGGATATCGCAGGGGTGCGCCCATTTCGGCCATGCGCCAAGCGCTTGAGGCGTTTGAGGTACAGGTCGATGCGCTGGCCGTTTCTGATCACAAAACGGATCGCGCGGCCCTGACCGACCTGGCGCGCCAGTTGCAAATCCCTCTTATCGCGGTTCGCCAAGACGAGCTGCGCAAACAACAAACTTTGACGCAATCACCAGCCCAATTGGCCCGGTTTGGCACCGGGTCCTTGGCTGAGGCAGCCGCATTGGCCGCGGCTGGCAAAGGGGCCATACTAAGAGGGCCGCGCGTCATCTCTCCTTGTGGTCGTGCCACAGCCGCAATTGCAGAAGGACAAACGCAATGACCGTCCATTTCATCGGTGCTGGCCCCGGGGCCGCAGACCTGATCACCTTGCGCGGGCGCGATCTGATCGCCTCTTGCCCGGTTTGCCTTTATGCCGGGTCGCTGGTTCCCGAAGCTTTGCTAAGCCATTGTCCCGAGGGGGCGCGGATCATCAACACGGCGCCTTTGTCGCTGGACGAGATTATGGCCGAAATTCAGGCGGCCCATGCCGCAGGACATGACGTGGCCCGCCTGCATTCTGGCGATCTGTCGGTCTGGTCAGCACTCGGGGAACAAACCCGCCGCCTGCGAGAATTGGACATTCCCTATGATGTCACACCAGGCGTGCCCGCCTTTGCTGCAGCTTCAGCCGCTTTGGGCGCGGAATTCACCCTGCCCGGCGTAGCTCAGTCGCTTGTCTTGACCCGAACCTCTGGGCGCGCCTCGGCCATGCCGGATGGTGAAACGCTTGAGAATTTTGCAAAAACCGGGGCGACCTTGGCCATTCACCTGTCGGTTCATGTGCTCGAAGACGTGATTGCGCGGTTGATCCCCTATTATGGCGGTGATTGCCCGGTGGCCGTGGTCTGGCGCGCCACCTGGCCCGATCAGCGCATCGTGCGCGCCACATTGGAAACTTTGGAAGAGGCCACCGGCGGAGAACGCGGGCGCACAGCCTTGATCATGGTTGGCCGCGCCATAGGTGCCGAAGAGTTCGACGAAAGCTGCCTTTATGCAGGCGATTACGACCGCCGCTACCGCCCCGTCGGCACCAATCCGCGTTTCCCGGAGGGAGTCGAATGAACGCCCCCGGATTGGTGATCTCTGCCCCGGCCTCAGGGACGGGCAAGACAACGCTGATGCTGGGGCTGCTGCGCGCCTTTTCCCAGCAGGGACTGACGGTGCAACCCTTCAAAAGCGGACCGGATTATATCGACCCGGCCTTTCACCGGGCCGCATCGGGCCGCGCCTCGGTCAACCTTGATAGCTGGGCCATGCCCAAGGGCATGATCGCGCAGCACCTGTCGGCGGCCAAGGATGCTGACCTTGTCCTGGCCGAAGGCTCCATGGGCCTGTTTGACGGTGTCGCCGTCAAGGGTGAGACCGGCAATGGCGCCAGCGCGGATGTTTCCGAAATGACCGGCTGGCCGGTGGTTTTGGTCGTCGACGTGTCAGGCCAGGCGCAATCGGCAGCAGCCACCGCCAAGGGATTTGCCAGCTTTAACCCCAATGTCAAACTGGCCGGTGTGGTATTGAACCGCGTCGCCTCCCCCCGTCACGAAGCACTGACCCGCGTTGGCATGGAAGCCATGGGGATCGAGGTTCTGGGTGCCCTGCCCCGCAAACGCGAGATTGAGATGCCTGAACGGCATTTGGGCCTTGTGCAGGCGCAGGAACAAGAAGGCCTGCAGCGCATTCTGGACGAGGCCGCCGCTTTCGTTTCCGAGCATGTTGATCTGGCGCGCCTACGCGAGGTGGCACAGCCATGTCAGATCTCACCAGGCGATACGCCTCTTATCACGCCGCCCGGCCAACGCATCGCCCTAGCACAGGATGACGCGTTTTCCTTTGTCTATCCGCACTTGGTGCAGGCCTGGCGCGCGGCGGGCGCAGAGATCATCCCGTTTTCGCCCCTTGCCGATCAAGCCCCTGATGACAGTGCTGATATCTGCTGGCTGCCCGGCGGTTACCCGGAACTGCACGCAGGCAAAATCGCGTCAGCGGCCGATTTCCGCGATGCTTTGCAAAAATTTGCCACGACCCGCCCGGTTCACGGAGAATGCGGGGGCTATATGGCCATGGGTGAGGCATTGATCGACAAGGAAGGCACACGCCACCAGATGGCAGGTTTGCTGGGCCTCGTGACCTCTTATGCCAAACGCAAGATGCATTTGGGCTACCGTCAGGCAAAACTGGCCACCCCAATGCCGGGTTTTGCGGCAGGCAAACAGTTGCGCGGTCACGAATTCCACTATTCAACCATTCTGGATCAGCCCGACGCGCCTTTGGCTTGCGTCCGCGATGCGAACGGCGCAGAAGTGCCCGAAACCGGGTCCGTGCGAGGCAATGCCAGCGGGACCTTCTTTCACCTGATCACGGAGGCCAGCACATGAGCGGTTTCGTCAGCTTTGTCTCCTCGGGCCCCGGTGACCCCGAGCTTTTGACATTGAAGGCCGTGGATCGGTTGCAAAATGCCGATGCGGTGTTGTTTGACGATCTCAGCTCGGGCCCGATCCTGGCCCATGCCCGCGATGGTGCGGATATGGTTGGTGTTGGCAAACGCGCCGGACGCCCCTCGCCAAAACAGGAACATGTCAGCCGGTTGCTGGTGGATTACGCCAAAGCGGGCAACCGGGTCGTACGTCTGAAATCCGGCGATTCCGGCGTGTTTGGCCGTCTTGAGGAGGAGCTGGTGGCGCTGCGCGAGGCCGGAATCGATTACGAAATCATTCCCGGCGTGACTGCGGCCAATGCCGCCGCGGCCGCTGCCGGTATCCCCTTGACCCGCCGCCTCACCGCGCGACGCGTGCAATTCATCACCGGCCATGACGTGACCGGGGCCCTGCCGGAAAACCTGAACATGCCCGCCCTGGCAGATCCGATGGCCACCACCGTTGTCTATATGGGACGGCGTACCTTCACCAAAATGGCCGCGATGTTGATCGAAGCAGGCCTGCCCGGCGACACACCCGCCATGCTGGCGGAATCCGTTTCAACCCCGGACCAAGCCATCAGCTTCCATACCGTGGCCGAGCTTGCCCAGGATCTCGACGGGCATCCCAGCCCCTCACCTGCCTTGATCCTCTACGGTCCACTGGCCGATCCAGACATGCAGTAACTCCGCCGCCATGATTGACCTATTGCTTGTCGGCATTGGTGCCGGAAATCCGAAACACCTAACGCTTGAGGCGATTGAGGCGCTGAACAGCGCCGATGTGATCCTGATCCCGCGCAAAGGGCCGGGCAAAGACGATCTGGCCGAGCTGCGCCGGGTCATCTGCCGCGATTACCTGACCAATGGTGGCCCGCCTCAGCATGAATTCGACCTGCCGGTGCGTGACCCGGCCACGCCCGATTACGTGCAACGGGTCAATGATTGGCACGACGCCATCGCCACCGCTTGGCAAGATGCGATCACATCGCAGGTTGGCAGCTCGGGCAGGGTTGCCTTTCTGGTCTGGGGCGATCCGTCACTTTATGACAGCACGCTGCGCATCGCCGAGCGCGTCCAAAGCAAACTGGCGCTGCGGTTAACGGTCATCCCTGGAATCACCTCGGTCCAGGCTTTGACCGCCGGCCATACAATCCCCCTCAACACGCTGGCCGCGCCGGTCACCATCACCACCGGGCGCAAATTGCGAGATTTTGGCTGGCCGCCTGAGACCCAGACTCTTGTGGTCATGTTGGATGCTGGCGGCGCTTTCGAGGTGCTCGCCAAAGATGATTACGACATCTGGTGGAGCGCCTTTGCCGGTATGCCGCAAGAGATCCGCATCGCCGGCCCCCTCTCTGAGGTACAGGACCATATCCTCGAGACTCGCGCCAAAGCTCGCGCCGATCACGGCTGGATCATGGATGTCTACCTGATCCGCAAACGCGACACATAGGACGACGCCCTAGGTTTCTTTGGGCCCAAAATATCCCGGGGGTGAATGGAGACCTTGGGCTCCAGACGGGGCTGGCCCCCTATTTTCGCCAAACCCGCCATTTCCCCCTTCAAATCCCCCAATTCCCTGCCTATATTCAATATGTTCCCTTGTGGAACTATGGACATAAACGCGCTCGTAATAAGCGGATCGGACCAGGGGGCGGTACCCTGCGTCTCCACCAAATACACACCGGCTGCGTCCTTCGTTTGGGGATGCGATCGGATCTGGGGGGACGAAATAGGATCGACGAACGTCTAAAGGGGTTAGCTTTGTTTCGGCTGTCTGCCACCGTTATCGGCGAAACTAGTACAATTGCAAACGACAATCGTGCTCCGGTTGCTCTGGCTGCGTAAGCAGTTCGAGTCGAACCGACTTTAAGCCCTTGCGCCTAGCCGCGTGAGGCGGGGTTCGCAGGTACCTGGCAACAGAAACCTGCACTTTCCAACATGATCGGCAGACAGGATTTACCCACAGGCTTTCAAGGCCCATTAAGACCTTTTTGCTATGCAAAACTCATGCGGCCTCTGACCAATCATATCCCCAATATCATCGATGACATCATGCGCGATGTCTGGGTGAACGAGGATTTGGAGGCTATCGACACCTATTTTCATCCCGATGCCCGGTTTTATGGGCGGATTCGCAACACCGCGCTGACGCGGAGCGAGTTTCGCGATTGGGTGGCGCAGTTTCAGTCCATGGCCTCCATCACGGGTTTTGAGCGCGTCTTGACTGTTGCAGAGGATGAGGAAAATTTTGCCCATGTTATCCGAGCTGATCTGACCTCTCATATGAATGGTGCGACCGGGAAATTGATGGGGATGTTTTTTGACAAGCTGTGTGATGGCAAGGTCATTCAATCTTATGCCAATGCAGATCTGTTGACCTATTTCGAAACCACCGGTTTCTTGCCTGACAATGCAACGCTGATCATGTTGGGCGGCACGCCTCTATCCTGAACAGGCGCGGTGACGCATAAGTTTCATTTGACCTCGCCCCATCTGCCTGTCACCTGCAATTCATGCAAAGCGACACTTCTTTCCGTCAACTTTTCCGGATTTTCGGGCGCATCGGCCTGCTCTCTTTCGGCGGGCCTGCGGCGCAAATCGGATTGATGCACCGCTCTTTGGTGGACGAGCAAAAATGGCTGAGCGAAGAGCAGTTTTTGCGCGCACTGAGCTTTTGCATGTTGCTGCCCGGCCCCGAAGCCATGCAATTGGCCACCTATGCTGGTTGGCGGCTGCACGGCATTTGGGGCGGATTGCTGGCCGGTTTGCTCTTTGTACTTCCCGGCGCGATGGTCATTGCGGGTCTGGCCTTGCTTTACGCTGAATATGGCAATCGCCCGGAAACGGATGTTTTGTTACAAGGGGTCAAAGCCTGCGTTGTGGTCATCGTGCTGCAAGCACTGTTGCGACTGTCGCAGAAAACGCTGACGTCTCAGGCCTCGTTTTGGCTAGCGGCACTGTCATTTACATTGATCTTTGCCTTCTCACTCCCCTTTCCCGTGATCATTGCCGGGGCCGCAATCTGGGGTGTTTGGCGCACGAAACCAAGGGATCAACCTGCCCTCGCCAGCCCACCGACGCAGCCAACACGAAAACGCATTTTGGTGCTTTTGGCGGCGCTGTGGCTGCTGCCCTTGCCAGTTCTGTTTCTGTCGGGCCAAACGCTCCTGTTTGATCTCGCGGCCTTCTTTGCCAAACTGGCCGTCGTGACCTTTGGCGGGGCCTACGCGGTTCTGGCCTATATGGCGCAGGACGTCGTGCAACATCATGGCTGGCTGAGCACAACCCAAATGGTGGACGCGCTGGGGCTGGCCGAGACGACCCCAGGGCCGTTGATCCTTGTCACCCAGTTTGTTGCTATGTTGACCGGGCATAGCAACGGCGGCGTTGCCGGTGCCTTGATCGCCGGAATTATCGCGCTTTGGATGACCTTTGTGCCGTGTTTTCTCTGGATCTTTGCCGGGGCCCCTTATGTGGAAAACCTTCTGCACCGGCCGCGTCTCAATAACGCTCTCTCTGCCATCACCGCGGCCGTGGTAGGGGTAATTTTGAACTTGTCACTTTGGTTTGCGCTGCATGTGCTTTTTGGCACAGTAATCATGGCAGAATTCGGTCTGGCCACCCTGCCCGTCCCTGACGCCGCCAGTTTCCAACCCGAAACTCTGGTCTTGATCGCTTTTGCCGGGCTGCTTCTTGGCCCCTTCAAACGTGGCGTGCCCCTGACTTTGCTCTGCACGGCAGCATTAAGTTGGACCATCGGGCAAATCTGATAAAATCCGACTTTCGTTCGCCACGGAATCCAATATGCTGATTTTCAACAGATGAAGGCGAAGACATGTCCTCAGGAATTGATTACGGCAAATTGATGCATCACGCCATGCGTGGGCTGATCCAAACGGTGTTGGAAGACGTTAAAGAAAACGGGCTTCCGGGTGACCACCATTTTTTTATCACCTTTGACACCCGTCATGAGGGGGCCAAGGCTGCGGATTGGATCAAGGAACGTTACCCCGAAGAAATGACCGTGGTGATGCAGCACGAATATGACGACCTGACGGTCACGGATGATGGGTTTTCCATCACCCTGTATTTCGGCGGTGCCCCGGAAAATCTGACGATTCCCTTTGACGCGATCCAGACTTTTGTCGATCCATCGGTTGAATTCGGTCTGCGTTTTGAAACGCAGGATGATCTGGATGATGACGGCCCGGAACCGCCAGAGGATGATCCAGATGGCGGCGAACCCGCGCCAGAGCATCACGACGCCGAGGTCGTCAGCCTTGACCGGTTCCGGAAATAACCCAGTCAAACAAGCCCCCAAGCCCTGGGGGCTTTTTCTTTGCGCGGGCTTCCGCGCATCAAAGTTTACGTTAAGACCGTTTCCCATCTTGTTTCCCAGCTTCGTAAACCGCATCTTAACAACAAATGAACAATTGACGGTTTCCAATATGTCATCACAGTCCGGTTTGCCTTTGTTTTTGGGCCAGTTAATTCGTTCCCCTAGAAACATCTCGGCCATTGCCCCCTCGTCCATGGCCTTGGCCCGGCAGATGGCTGCAGAGCTTCCAACCAATCGCACAGGCCCGGTCGTCGAATTTGGTCCCGGCACCGGCAGGATCACACAAGCCTTGCTTGAGGCCGGCGTGGCAGCGCAGGACCTACATGCATTCGAATTGAACGAAGAGTTTGTGCAATTGCTGCGACGTAGTTTCTCTGACATCCATGTGCATCACAAACCGGCCCAGGATCTGGGTACACTCGGCTTGGACCAAGTGCGCGCCGTGGTGTCTGGGCTGCCGCTTTTGTCGATTCCCGGTGCGATCCAACGCGAGATTTTGGGCGCGGCGTTTCGCGCGATGGGCGCTGGCGGCGTTTATATCCAGTTCACCTATGGCCCGAAATCTCCGGTTGATGAACAGGTCGCCCAAGAGCTAGCGCTAACCTACACAAAATCGCGCAGAATTTGGGGCAATCTCCCCCCTGCAACGGTCTATTCCTTCCGCAGCAACATGGTATAAGCCCTGCGCGCATGTAGCCTGTTGCCCTTTGAACCAAGGGGCTTTATTCGGCATGCAACTGTATACCACGCGAGGAGACCGTGATGTCCGAGACCCGTACAGAGACCGACAGCTTTGGCCCGTTGGAGGTTCCATCCGACAAGTATTGGGGCGCGCAGACACAGCGCTCGGTCATGAACTTTCCGATTGGCTGGGAAAAGCAGCCGGTTTCCATCGTGCGCGCGCTGGGTGCCATCAAAAAAGCCTGCGCCATGCAGAACAAGGCAACCGGCAAGCTGGATGAAAAGATCGCAGATGCGGTTATTCAGGCCGCTGGCGAAGTCTTTGAGGGCAAGTTTGACGATAACTTCCCCTGCGCCGTCTGGCAGACCGGGTCCGGTACCCAGTCCAACATGAACTCCAACGAGGTCATCGCCAACCGCGCGATTGAGATTCTCGGCGGTGTGATCGGCTCCAAAGATCCGGTTCACCCCAATGACCACTGCAATATGGGTCAGTCCTCCAACGACACTTTCCCGACCGCTATGCATATCGCAACCGCGATGTCTGTGCGCGATGTTTTGATGCCGGGCCTGATCAAACTGGCCGAAGGGCTTGAGGCGAAAGCCGAAGAGTTCAAGGACATCATCAAGATCGGCCGTACCCACACCCAGGATGCGACACCGCTGACTTTGGGTCAGGAATTCTCGGGCTACGCCCATATGATCCGCCAGGGCATCGCCCGTGTCGAGGCAACCTTGCCCGGCATTTACGAACTGGCACAGGGCGGTACCGCCGTTGGCACCGGTCTGAACACCCAGCCCGGCTGGGCCGAGGCTGTGGCCGCCAATATGGCAGAGATCACCGGCCTGCCGTTTGTCACCGCCCCCAACAAGTTCGAAGCGCTCAGCGCCCATGACGCCATGGTCTTTATGTCCGGCGCTTTAGCGACGGTTGCGGGGTCGATGTATAAAATCGCCAACGATATCCGCTTTCTGGGCTCTGGCCCGCGTTCCGGTCTGGGCGAGTTGATCCTGCCTGAGAACGAACCGGGCTCTTCGATCATGCCGGGCAAAGTAAACCCGACACAGGCCGAAGCCATGACTCAGGTTGCCGCCCATGTGATGGGCAATGACGCGGCGATGAAATTTGCTGGCTCGCAAGGTCATTTCGAGCTCAACGTCTATAACCCGATGATGAGCTACAACCTGCTGCAGTCCATCCAACTGCTGGGTGACGTTGCCGACAGCTTTACCACTCGGATGCTGAACGGCATTCAGGCCAATGAGCCTCGCATCGACAAGCTGATGAAAGAAAGCCTGATGCTGGTGACCGCGCTGGCCCCGACCATTGGCTATGACAACGCCACCAAAGTCGCCAAAACCGCGCATAAGAACGGCACAACCCTTAAGGAAGAGGCGATTGCGCTTGGTTTTGTCGACGAGGAAACCTTTGACGCGGTGGTGCGCCCAGAACAGATGATCGGCCCGAAAGCCTGATCATCCACCGCTTGGCGCATCGTCAAGACACGATAAATCCACTTAAACACGCCCGGTTTACCGCCGGGCGTGTTTTTTTTCGACGGGATTGAAAGGCTGGTGCGTACTAGGGGTGATGACGACAAAAGGAATTGAAAAATGTCACGCCTTTCCCCCTATTGGTTGTGGCTGGTATTGGCCTTGCCAGCCCTTGGTATGACCTATGAGCTTGCCACCACCACAAACCCGCGCATCTACCACATTTTGGTTCATCCGACCGGCGAATTCGCCGCGCGCTTTACCATTATCGCAATGCTCGCCACCCCGTTGATGTTGCTGTTCAAGGGCTGGCGCGGGCCGCTTTGGCTCAAGAAAAACCGACGTTACTTCGGCGTCGCCGCGTTTTTCTATGCCATTGCCCATACGGTGTTCTACCTGATTGACAAAGGGTCGATGGACCGTGTCATAACCGAATTGCCGCGCTTTTACATTTGGACCGGCTGGGTGGCCTTTGCCATTTTCATCCCGCTTGGCGTCACCTCGATGGACTATTTTGTGCGCAAGATGGGCCCGGCCTGGAAGCAATTGCAGCGTTGGACCTACCCGGCGGCGGCCTTGACCTTGCTGCATTGGGCCAGCCTGCACAACTGGAACAGCATTGCCCCTGCCATGGTGCATTTCGGCCCGCTGATCGCGCTTGAAGCCTATCGTATCTGGTATTGGTATCTGCGCCCCCGGCCCACACAACAGGCTTGAGCTTGGCAAGAAAAACGGTCTTGGCTATGGTATCCCCATGGCCGAGATCATCAATCTGAACCGCTTTCGCAAAAACAAACGCCGGGCTGAGAAACGTCAGGAGGCGGATGAAAACGCTGTCAAATTCGGGCGCAGCAAGGCGGAAAAGGAGTTGGATCAGGCGCAGCAATCCAAGGCTGATCGCGATCTAGACGGGCACGAGCTGGAATGAGCGGTCGTCCCGAAAAACACTCGCTGACATTGAAAGGTCACCGCACCTCGGTCTCTTTAGAGGCGGAGTTTTGGCGCGAATTTCGTCGCATCGCCGCCGCGCGCGACATGCCTATCAATGCCCTCGCAGCGGAGATTGACGCGGAACGTGATCCAGAGGTCGGGCTGGCCTCGTCTATTCGGGTGTTTATCCTTAGGGAAGCTTTGACTTCAACTTAGGCCTTTAGACAACTGTTATTCAACAGGAAAAACAAAGCAGCGATCGCGACGCACAGTCAACCAAAGCGGCATTCCCGGCTTGGGCATAAAGACATTGGGCACCGTCGCCTTAAGCACCTGACCATCATGATCCATGCGGAACTCAACCAGGCTTTCCGACCCCATAAAGCGCGCACGCTCCACAATGCCCCGCGCCGGTGTCCCGGCAAGCGCTGTGGGGTTTGGCCCCTTGCCATCACGGTCAAAGTCGATGCTGACATGTTGCGGGCGGAAAACGATTTCCACTTCGGCACCGTCAGGCTGACCGGGGGCCAGAAACTGACCAAAGGGGGTATCGGTAAGCGCCCCTTGAACTTTGCCGCGTAACACGTTGATGTCACTGAAAAATGAAACTGCCTCGCGATCCACCGGCGCGTTATAGATGTTATACGGTGCGCCACGTTGCACAATGCGCCCACCGCGCATGAGGGCGATTTCATCGGCCATGCGCATGGCTTCTTCTGGCTCATGCGTGACCAACAGGACTGAGGCCCCTTCTTCCTTCAGCAGATCCAGTGTTTCATCGCGGATACCGTCGCGCAGCCGGTTGTCGAGACCAGAAAACGGTTCATCCATTAGCATGATGGACGGGCGCGGCGCCAAGGCGCGCGCAAGCGCAACCCGTTGCTGTTCGCCGCCAGACAGTTGGTGCGGGTATTCGTCAATGAAATGCGCAAGACCAACACGTTCCAACAACGACTTCGCGCGGGCCTTTTTCTCGGCCCCAGTAGAGGAGGTCAGGCCAAAGGCGACATTCTCGCCCACTGTCAGATGCGGAAACAGTGCAAAATCCTGGAACATCAAACCGATAGAACGCCGTTCGGGCGGCACGCGAAACACCGTGTCGCACACCAGATTGCCATCCACATAGATTTCGCCACTGTTTTGCATGTCAACCCCGGCGATCATGCGCAGGGTCGTGGATTTTCCACAGCCTGATGGCCCCAAAAGGCACATGACCTTGCCCGGATCAATCGACAATGACACGTGATCGACCACGGTCTTGCCTTCATACACGCGCACGAGGTCGCGAATTTCCAATCGGGGATGGGGGGATGTGGTCAAACCGGCCTCGCGTCAATTCCGATACTTCTTCTCGGGATTGACGCGAGAGGTACCAGTCTTACTGCGGGCTCGCAACCCTGCGACTGCCCAGGATCACTGCGACAAAGCCAACCACCAGCACGACAACACAGATCACAAAGAGCTGTTCGTATTTATGCCCCTCGGGCAGGACCGCCGCGACCGAGGGCCAAGATCGGGCAAAATAGGCAAAGGCCCCGGCCATGGCGGCAAACCACGCCACCAGATAAGCCCAGAGCGTAACCTGACGCCCCAGAACAAGCCCGACGATCAGGACCGGTGTCAGGAACATGGATGCAGTGCCGCTGACCGCGACGGCGTCAAAAAGGGTCTGATTGCCCCACAGGGTCAGTGCTGTACCCGCGAGTGTAAAGACCACCATGGCGGCGCGGCCCCCGTTCAAACTGCGCGGCGCAAGCTTGAGCTCTTCGACCACCAGGCGGGCCGCTGAGCTCAGAGCCGAATCCAAGGTCGACAGCGCCGAAACCAGCAGAGATAGCAGCAAGGCAATAAAGATGAAGGGCGGGAACATCTGCGCCCATGTGCCCAGCAATTGTCCTTCGTATTCAGAACCTTGCAGGCTGGCCTGAATGCCGAAAAAGCCGAATCCGATAATGCAAAGCGCCGAAATCCAGAAGGCATGGATAAACGAGGCCCGCGTGGTTTTTTCATCGGCGAGAAAACCGCGATCCATCATCACCGGATCATGCACCGGGTAGGAGAACACTTGCAGCGCTGCGACAGCCATCAAGACCCACCCCAGATAGCCGCCGGAATTGCCCGGAGCGGTCACGACCGCAGAGAATGAAAAGGACGGGTTCAGGATCAGGGCGACAAAGGCCACCGCAAAGATCACCAGAAACAGCGACATCTGCAAAACATCGGTGCGCAAAGCTGCCGACAAGCCGCCCCAGGCGGAATAGGCCAGCGCCAAAACCGCCACGACCAAGACAGCCACAGTTCCCGAACCGTCGGAGACTGCGTTAAAGATCAGGCCGACAACGATGAGGTTCGCAAACACTTCGGACAAAAGGCGCAGGCCAATCACCAGATTATAGGCGGCATTCCCGGTTTGACCGAACCTTGCGCCCAGCCAATCCTGCACACTCATCGCCCCATTGCGGCGCAACTGGCCAACCACATAGGCTCCGGTTAAAAACGACCCGTAATAGGCCGCATAGGCCAGGGTACCGGCGATGCCATAGAAATAGCCCAGAATGGCAGAGTTCATCAGAGAGCGGGCAAAGATCCAGGTGGTGACCTGGCTCAGCACCAATGTCCAAAGACCCGGACTTTGCCCTGTCGCCCCAAGCCCGCCGAAAAATCCCTCAACCGAGGCCCGGCGTGGGGCAACGGCCAGGCTAAGCACTAGAATGGCACCAAAAATGGCAACCAGCAGAATGGTTTGCATTGCGTTTCTCCTGTCGATCCCTCTGCGCTAGCAGCAGAGACACCGGCGGACCAGTAGCGTTACACCTGCCTTGCGCAAATGTGAGCGAATGTCAGGAAACCGCTTTGGCGAGACGCGGCAGCCGGGCCTTTTTCAGCAAGGGGCGCATGTGCCAATCCTCACCGGATAGGGCGCGCGCCTGGGCCAGAACACGGTCTGCAACATGTTGGAGCGCCTCAGGGTTGGCCTGCCACAGGCCGAACAGGAAGGCATCGGGATCAGAACGCGCAACACCCTCTTCGGCGAGGATATTGCGCGGGAAATCCTTGGCGTTGACTGTCACAATCATATCCGCCGACCCGGCGATGGCGGCGGCCAGAACATGGGTGTCATTCGGATCTGGCAGATACAGTCGATCCTCCAGAGATGGTTTCCATGTCACCGATGCTTTGGGCCAATGCACCGCAAGCATGGTGATTTCGCTGCGCGCCTGCGCCTCGCCTTCCGGCCCGAGTTTACGGGCCGCGCGGGCCCATTCCTCAAGAATACGGTCTGACCAAAGCGGCATGAACAGGCCCTGCCCGGCTGCCCCCAACAACACTTCGCGCATCACGGTGGGAAACAGCACGCAGGTATCCAGCAGAACCTTCACAACCGCCCCTTACAACCGGAAAAACAGCGCCTTGAGATAGCCGCTTTCGGCCAGTTGCGGCAAAAGCGGATGATCCGGCCCGGCATAACCCGTATGCAAAAGTTGCGCGCGCCGCCCGGCCCGTCCAATCCCGCGCAGGCAGGCACCGGTAAAGGCGGTGACATCCGCGGCGTGGGAACAGGAACACAAGACGAGATAGCCGTCTTCCTTGACCAGGGCTGTCGCCAAACGGGCAACCCGTTCATAGGCGCGCAGCCCCTTGTCCAACGCGGGTTTGTTCGGTGCAAAGGCGGGCGGATCACAGATCACTACGTCAAATTTGCGCCCCTTAGCAGCAAGATCCGTCATGACGTCAAAGGCATCGCCCTGACGCGTATCCAGCACCTTGCCCATTTGGGCAGCCCCTTGCGCCGCCAGTTCCAAAGCCGGAGCCGATCCATCCACCGCCATAGCCGATTTCGCCCCGCCTGCCAGTGCTGCAAGAGCGAAGCCACCGACATGGGAAAACACATCCAACACGCTGGCCTCATAGGCCAAACGCGCCGCAAAGCCATGATTTTCGCGCTGGTCAAAGAACAGCCCGGTTTTCTGGCCGCCGGTCAGGTCGGCCATATAGGTCGCGCCATTCATTTGGACAGGAAGAGGAGCCTCAGGGGCTGAGCCTATCAGCACCGCATTCTGGTCATCCAACCCTTCCAACGCCCTGCCCCGACCCGAGGCATTTTTGAGCACATTGGCCACGCCCGTCGCCGCCATCAGCGCCGAAGCCATATCGTCAATCACCCGGTCGGCCCAGGCGGCATTGGGCTGGATCACGGCGGTATCGCCAAAACGGTCAATCACCACCCCCGGCAAACCATCGCCCTCGGCATGGATCAACCGGTAAAACGGCGCATCATAAAGACGGTCGCGCATCGACACCGCCTTGGTCAGCTTGTCAAACAACCAATCGCGGTCAATCACCGCCAAAGGATTGCGATCCAACATGCGCGCGACGATCTTGGAGTTTGGATTGACCGCAACAACGCCAATGGCCTGACGATCATTGTCTTCCAAAACCGCAAAGCTGCCCGGTTCGATTTTGCGGCTGCGGCGGTCCATCACCAGTTCATTTTCAAACACCCATGGCGCACCTCGCCGGATGGCACGGGCATTGGCCTTGGGCTTGAGACGCAGTACAGGCAGGGAATCGGGGCGATCAGATGCGGAAACGGGGGCTGTCATGCCCCCGCCTTAGCCTTGTTTTGCTGTGGTGAAAAGCAGGATCAGATCTGATCCACACCTTTTGCCAGACGTTCACCTTGATCCGCCCACCCATTGGCAAGCGTCAGCTCGGCGCGGATGACCCGCTCAAGATGACGGTGGATGCGTTCCTTCATGGTCAAGCCCTGACGATCGGCGTTGATCGCACGGCGACCACCAAAGGCCTTGAGGTCAGCCTTGACCGGACGTTCCAGCAGCACAGCCCCGGTTTGTGCATCGCGCAGAACAAGGTCAAAGTTGATGGAATGGACACCGCCAACGGTATAGCGGGTTTTTTCCGTGATCGAATGGAAGCGGCGCACGGTGATCTCAGCCTTGACCGCCTGCCCGTTCGAAACGCTGCGACGCGCACGGTTCAGCCCTTCTTGAAAGATATAGCCAACCTGATCCTTGCGGTCACCTATGGCATCACCGCGCCAGACGATGTCTGCCACAGGATAGTAGAGGTTCGCTTCGGAAACCGACAGTTCTTCGGGCACAGTGATCGCATAATTCACGATGTTATAGCGTGCTGTGGCGGTCGGACGCTGCGGCAGATCCGGCTGCGCAGCAACCACCGGCAAAGCGCGGTAACCTTCCGGTTGGCCCGTTGGCAGCCCGGTCTGGGCGGCAGGCAATGTTTCAAAAGGCACGTTGCGGCTGGCGAACTGCGAATTGCCACAGGCCGACACTCCGGCCAACATCAGAACGGCGGCTGTGATACGGATCAGTGTCATCTTTTTGCTCTCTCTTGCTCTGCCGGGCCTCTCCGGCGGTCCGCTCTTTGGCGGTTTTCATTGTTTGTTAACTTTTCAGTCGAATCGGGCTGAACTTGGGCAAGTTTGAGACAAATTGACGGAATACGGCCATTTTTGCGCAACTTCGAATAATTTCGCGCCAAAAAGAAAATGGGCGCGCCCCACACGAATAGCCACGAAAATACCTAAGATTTCCTACGATTAACGCCGAAAATCGGCTTTACTGTTAGCGCTAACCGAAATAGACCCGCACACAAGCGCATCAGGATGGATCACAGTCATGCCCAGCACCTCGCCACTCAATGACACCATTGCCCGGGTCACCGCTCGGATCGAAGAGCGCTCAAAAGAGCTGCGCGCCACCTACCTTGATCGCATGCGTCAAGCCGCCGAAGAAGGCCCGCGCCGCGCCCATCTGACTTGTGGCAACCAGGCCCATGCCTATGCGGCCATGGGTCAGGATCAGGACGCGCTGGCACAGGGGCGCGCGCCCAATCTGGGCATTGTGACCGCCTATAATGACATGCTGTCCGCGCACCAACCCTATGAGCGTTATCCCGCCCTGATCCGCGAGGCCATTCGCTCGGTTGGGGCCACCGCGCAGGTCGCAGGGGGCGTGCCTGCCATGTGTGATGGCGTCACCCAAGGGCAGGTCGGAATGGAGCTGTCGCTGTTTTCCCGTGATGTCATCGCTTTGGCTGCCGGTGTTGGCCTGTCGCACAACACCTTTGACGCGGCGGTTTATTTGGGGGTCTGTGACAAGATCGTACCCGGCCTTGTGATCGCCGCCGCCACTTTTGGCTATATCCCGGCGCTTTTCCTGCCCGCGGGTCCAATGCCCTCGGGTCTTCCCAATGATGAAAAAGCCCGGGTGCGCAACCTCTTCGCAACTGGCGAAGTCGGGCGCGAGGAATTGATGAAGGCCGAAATGGCCTCATACCATTCCCCTGGCACCTGCACCTTTTATGGCACCGCCAACACCAACCAGATGCTGATGGAGTTCATGGGGCTGCACCTGCCGGGCAGTTCCTTTGTGAACCCCAACACTCCTCTGCGTGACGCGCTGACCGTGGCCGCTGCCAAACGCGCGACAGAGATCACCGCGCTAGGCAATGATTACCGCCCGGTTTGCGACATTCTGGATGCCAAAGCTTTTGTAAACGGTCTGGTCGGGTTGATGGCCACCGGGGGGTCAACCAACCTGGTTTTGCACCTGCCCGCCATGGCCCGCGCCGCTGGCATCGCGCTGACTTTGGAAGATTTCGACGATATCTCTGCCGTTACCCCGCTGATGGCCAAGGTCTATCCAAACGGCTTGGCGGATGTGAACCACTTCCACGCCGCAGGCGGTCTGCAATACATGATCGGCGAGTTGCTGGATGCCGGCCTTATGCACCAGGATGTGCAAACGGTCGCCGGATCAGGTATGCATCATTACACCCAGGAGCCCAAGCTTGAGGGCGATGCAATCACCTTTGTCGAGGGCGCGAAAGAGACCCAGAATGACAAGATCTTGCGCCCTGCTCGCGATGCGTTCCAACCCACTGGCGGGCTGAAACAACTGGCGGGCAATCTGGGCAAAGGCGTGATCAAGATCTCTGCCGTTGCCCCGGAACGTCATGTGATCGAAGCCCCTGTTCGGATTTTCGAAGACCAGCATGACGTCAAAAAAGCCTTTCAAGCGGGCGAATTCACCTCGGACACCATCGTTGTCGTGCGGTTCCAAGGGCCGAAATCCAACGGGATGCCTGAGCTGCACAGCCTGACCCCGACCCTGAGCGTGTTGCAAGACCGCGGCCTGAAAGTCGCCTTGGTCACCGATGGCCGCATGTCCGGTGCCTCTGGCAAAGTGCCCGCTGCCATCCATGTCAGCCCCGAAGCCGCCGATGGTGGGCCGCTGGCCTATTTGCGCGATGGTGATGTGGTGCGTTTAGACGCGGCCAATGGCACGCTGTCCTGCCTTGATGACAGCTTTCTGTCACGCGAGGCTGCCACTGCCGATCTTTCAGGCAATGGCCACGGTGTCGGGCGCGAGCTCTTTGCCGCCTTCCGCAATTCCGTTGGCCTCGCCTCCGAAGGCGCAGCCGTTGTTGTCTAACGCCCTGTCTCTTCTTGGCCCAAATATCCCCGCCGGAGGCTCCACCGGCGCGTCACATGAAAAGGTTTGAACATGATCACGCCCCAAGACGCCAGCATCGCCAATGAAAAGCTTTGCCTCATGGCTCCGATCATTCCCGTCATCGTTGTCGAAGATCCCGCCCATGCCAAACCTTTGGCGACGGCGCTGGTCAAGGGCGGCTTGCCCGTGCTTGAGGTCACATTGCGCACCCCTGCCGCGCTTGAGGTCATTGCCGAGATGGCCACGGTTGAGGGCGGCGTGGTTGGAGCAGGCACATTGCTCACCCCCAAAGACGTTTCGGCTGCTGTAGACGCAGGTGCCAGGTTCGGTGTGTCGCCCGGTGCAACCGATACCCTGCTGGACGCGGTCGAACAGGCGGATTTGCCGACCTTGCCCGGGGCTGCAACCTCATCCGAGGTCATGCGCCTGCTGGAGCGCGGCTATACGGTTCAGAAATTCTTTCCCGCCGAGGCCAATGGCGGCGCACCAGCGCTCAAGGCCATCGGCGCTCCGCTGCCGCAGGTGCGCTTTTGCCCAACGGGCGGCGTATCGATGAAGAACGCCACCGATTACCTGAGCCTGTCCAACACCCTGTGCTGTGGCGGCTCTTGGGTGGCCCCAAAGCAAATGATGATCGACGGTGATTGGGACGGTATCACCAAGCTGGCGGCCGAAGCCGCCGCCCTGCCCCGCAGTTAAAACTCAGCTCAGCTTTGCGGCTGACGATGCCGCATGAAACCGCCGCGCCGTTTTGGTGCGGCGGTTTTTGTAAGGCCATCGCGCAAAACAGCCGTCATCGGATGATCTGGCGCATCGGCTTCATGACGTGCCATCAGCGTGCCAATCAGAGTGGTCGTGTCCACATCAACCGGCACCGAGAGCGCCCAATCCAGAAAGATCGTCCGACATTCCTCGACCCCGATCCCTTCGATTTTATAGGCATCTGCGATCAACCCTTTGGGGTCTATGGCGTCACCCTTCATGGCTTGGCATCCTCTTCGTTTTCCGCGCGTAGCGGGATTTCTGCGGTGATGATCTCAGCCGCGTGGCGCGACCGCGCTGTCAGTTCCGACTTCAGGCTCTCCATATCCGACGTGTTGGTCAGTCTCGTCAAGAAGGCACAACCACCAGAGCCAAGTGTTTCGGGATCCAGCGCCTCGGGACTGATCAGTTTCGAGCCGATCTGCAGAGACCAGAACAGCGCATAGCTGTCAATCAGCCATTGCCGGTCGGTTTCATTCAGCCATTCGGTCACGCGCAGCGCGCGCGGCGTGTGCCTGATCCCCTGCCCTGACACCAGTGTCGCCGCCTGAGAAAACAGCTCAATATCCTGCATCCGCCCCGCGCCGATCTTGGCCCCCCAAAGATTGCCTTCGCCCTTGGCAGCGGCGATGCGCACCCTCATTTCGCCGACATCCTGCAGGATGGCCTCGCGATCACGCGCGACACGCAACACTTCCAAACGAAACGCCTCCACATCCGCCGCCAAGTCAGCGGGGCCTGCCACGACACGCGCTCGGGTCAGGGCCAGATGTTCCCAGGTCCAGGCCTCTTCGCGTTGGTAATTCTGGAAAGATTCCCATGAGGTTGCCACCGGTCCCTGATTGCCCGAAGGCCGCAATCGCATATCGACCTCATATAGCCGCCCTTCGGCCATGGGCGCGGTCATCGCGGTGATCAGGGCCTGTGTCAGACGCGCATAATAGGTGCGGCTGGCGAGCGAGCGTTTACCATCTGAAAACTCAACCCCATCCGGGTCATAGATAACGATCACATCGAGGTCCGAATGCGCATGCAAGCGCCCGGTGCCAAGCGAGCCCATGCCGACAACCACGGCCCCGCGCCCCGGACAAGGCCCGTATTTACGCGCGAATTCTTCCTGAACCACCGGCCAGGTCGCCGCCAATGTTGCCTCGGCCAGATCCGCATAGGCGCGCCCGGCCTCTTCGCCCTCCATCAAGCCGCGCAGCAAATGCACCCCGACGCGGAAATGCCATTCCTTACCCCAGCGTCGCGCCAGATCGAGGCGGCGTTCGTAATCCGGTTCCTCCTGCAAACGCGTGGACAATTCCTGCGTCAAGGCAGATCGCCCCGGCCAGGGGCTAAAGAAATCGCCGCCAATCACCGCATCAAACACCTTGGAATTGCGCGACAGGTATTGCGCCAGATCGGGCGAGGTGCTGACCACATCAATCAAGAGATCAATCAGTTGCGGATTGGCCTCGAAGAGAGAAAACAGTTGAACACCCGCCGGTAACCCCTTGAGAAAGCCATCAAAAGCCAAAAGCGCCTCTTCTGGCTTGGCTGCTTGTCCCAACCGGTTCAGGATCTCGGGGCGCAACCGTTTGAAGATCTCGACAGCCCGTTCCGAACGAAGCGACGGATAAGTCAACCAGCGCGACGAAATCTCGGCATGTTCGCCCTCGTCAAACTCGCTCGTATTGGCCCCGGCATCCGGGGCAAAGAACCCTTCGGTCACGTCATGCACCTCGGTCAATCGGCGCGTCAGGTCCTGCTCCAATTCCCCGGCGGACATGCCCGCCAGATAGGCAAGACGTTCGAACCCTTCGGGCGATTTGGGCAAGTCATGGGTCTGAGCGTCGTTCACCATTTGAATACGGTGCTCAATATCGCGATGGGCGCGATAATGCTCTGCCAAAACATCTGCTGCGTCTTGCGGGATCCAGCCCTTGGCCGCCAGAACCTGCAAGCCGGGAACGGTTTGGCGCGTACGCAGCTCGGGGTCGCGCCCCCCAGCGATCAATTGTCGGGTCTGGGTGAAAAACTCGATCTCACGAATACCACCGCGACCGAGCTTCATATTGTGCCCCGGCAAGGTGATCGGACCACCCAAGCCCTTATGTTCGCGAATACGCAACCGCATGTCATGGGCGTCCTGAATGGCGGCGAAATCCAGATGCTTACGCCAGACAAAAGGTTTGAGCGTGTGCAAAAACCGCTCACCCGCCTGGATATCCCCCGCTGCCGGACGCGCCTTGATATAGGCGGCACGCTCCCACGTCCGCCCGAGGCTCTCGTAATAGCGTTCCGCCGCCTCCATCGCCATGCAAACAGGGGTCACCGCCGGATCAGGACGCAGGCGCAGGTCGGTGCGGAACACATAGCCCTCACCGGTCAAATCGCTCAGCGTTGACGCCATCTTGCGCGTTGCCCGCACCAATGAGGTGCGCGCCGCATGGAAGTCATCACGCTCATAGCGGGTCTCATCAAAGAGGCAGATCAGATCAATATCCGAGCTGTAATTCAGCTCATGGGCGCCGCCCTTGCCCATAGCCAGGCAGACCATGCCACCCGCCGTGGCAATGTCATCTTCGCTCTGCCCCGGTAGTTTGCCGCGGCGAACCTCCTTAGCGATGGCCGCCTCAAGCGCCAATTGAACCGCCAGATCCGAGAAATCCGTTAAAGCCCCGGTCACATCCTCCAAGGTCCAGACGCCGGACAGATCACAAAGCGCAATCAACAGCGCGACACGCCGTTTTGCCTGACGCAGGGTCACATCCACCGCGTCCGGGTCAGCCTGGCGTAGATTCGCAAAGAGCTCTGACATGGCCTGCTCAGGCTGTTCGATCGCGCCTTCCAGCCAATCCGTCTCTTTGGCCAAGAGCCCCTTTAGATAGGGGCTGGACCCGCATGTGCCGTGAAGCAGTTTGTAGACATCGCCGGATGCCCAAGGCGCAAGGGACTTGGCCTCATCTGCGTGGTCAGTGTCATAGGGGCGCGGCAGTCGGGTGATACGGTCAGACAGGTTCATATCGACAAATGGCCATGTCGCCACAGCCGGTGCAACCGCCAAAACATCACTTCAGGCGCGGCAGAACGTCGTTTTGAACTATAAATCTGGTGTTTTCGGCCTCAACTCCCCCATTTCACCCCACTTGTCACCTAAAAATATCTCCACCTAACCCGCTGGAAGTAAGTCAGAATTTCGAAAATGTAAAAAACATTCACATTGACCCTTGAAACCTCACCCGACAATCACGATCTGGTGTAATGTGAAAGACATTCACATCAACACAAAGAGAAACGGAGACACCAATGACCACCGCCACCTATTCCGCTGACGTTCCCGCCAATGCTGGCTGGTTCACCAAAAGCGAGGCCTGGCTGGATCAGCGCGGTAAAGGCGCGTGGATTGCTGCCATGGTCCTCGGTTTCATCTTCTTCTGGCCCGTCGGCCTTGCCCTTCTTGCCTATATGATCTGGAGCAAACGCATGTTCTCGAAATCCTGCCGCCATTCTGGTCACCGTAACGCCCGCCGTCAGGCATGGGCCGCGATGAAGCCAAGTGGAAACACCGCCTTTGACGCTTACAAGGCCGAAACCCTGCGTCGTTTGCAGGACGAACAAGACGCCTTTGAATCCTTCCTGGAGCGCCTGCGCGAAGCCAAGGACAAGGCCGAGTTCGACCAGTTCATGGATGACCGCGAAAAGCGCGCCAAGGAAATGATGGAAACTGAAGACGCCTAAGCGCATAATTTCCACAAAACATAGCCGGCCCAAATCGGGGCCGGCCCCCAACAAACCGCATCATTATGGAGACCAAAATGTATTCCGAGCCCCTGTCCCATCTGCCCGACCCGCAGCGACAGGCCGAATTTTACGAAGGCGTGGCCTTTAAACGTGGGATTGCCTGGTTCGTCGACTCGGCCATCATTTTGGCCATCACCCTCCCGATTGCGCTGTTTACCGTTGTTGGGCTGTTCTTTATCCCGCTGTTTTACATCGTAATCGGGTTTCTCTACCGCTGGTTCACGATTGCCAGCGGATCAGCCACCTGGGGCATGCGCCTGATGGCGGTCGAGTTGCGCGATGCCTATGGTCGGCGTTTGGATGGCACGCAGGCCTTGCTGCACACAGCGGGTTATTCCATCACCATGACAACCGTGATCCTGCAGATCATCTCCATCGGCCTGATGCTGTTCAGCGAGCGCGGGCAAAGCCTGACCGACATGTTCCTGGGCACAACGGCGTTGAATTTACGCGCCTAAGGATTCTTGGTTAAGTTAACCTAAACTTTAGAAAGACCCCGGTTTTCGGGGTCTTGTTCGTTTCGGGGGGTTGGAGAGGCGCGGAATTATTGTTACCGTTTTGTTAAAGTCTTAATCGTTATCGGACCCTCATGCGCCACTCGCTGCCCCTTGCCCCTCAGTTCTATGTCACGGCTCCACAGCCCTGCCCTTATCTTGAGGACAGGATGGAACGGAAGCTGTTCACAGCCCTGCAAGGCGATCAGGCGCAAGTGTTGAATGACAGCCTGTCCAAACAAGGGTTTCGCCGGTCGCAAAACGTGCTGTATCGACCCTCTTGCTCGGATTGCAATGCCTGCATGTCGGCGCGAATCTCAGTCAATGATTTCAAACCGTCGCGTAGCCAGAAACGGGTGATCAAGCGCAACACGCAGTTTGAACGTCGCGCCACCAGCCCCTGGGCCACGGATGAACAATACGAACTGTTCCGCAGCTATCTGGACAATCGCCACGCCGATGGCGGCATGGCGGATATGGATATCTTTGAATTCGCCGCGATGATCGAGGAAACGCCGATCCGCTCGCGGGTGATCGAATATATCGACCGTGAAACCGACCAACTGGCAGCGACCTGTCTGACCGATATGTTCGATGACGGCTTGTCGATGGTCTATTCCTTCTTTGATCCGGCTTATACCCGTGCCAGCCTGGGCACCTGGATGATCCTGGATCATATCGAAATCGCCCGTGAATCCGGTCTGCCCTATGTCTATCTGGGCTATTGGGTGCCCGGCAGCGAAAAGATGGGCTACAAAGCGCAATTCGATGCGCTTGAAATCTATCGCAACGGGTCATGGGAACCATTGGGAGATCCCGAAGGGTACGAGGACGATTTGCACCCGCTCTCCAGCGACCCGATTGCCGAACAAGTCGCCAAGATCTCCTTTCCTGACGGGCGCGGTTAACGCCTCGTCAGGTGACCAATCCAAAAGTTACGTAACGTCTCTTCACGTCAATGCTCCACTTGTTGGATTATGATCCCTATTTCTCCTTTTTCCCCTCTCAAAGCGCTTTGGAAAGGGGCATTTGCTGGTTCAGAAATTTGACTGCCCAGTAAAAATCAACATGTAGAGAAAGGGAATTGGCTATGAAACGCCCAGAAGATTACTGCGCTACGATCATTGAAGACACCCAGACATTGGCGATCGAAGATCGCATTTCCTATTTGCGCGGCATTGTCGTGCCTTTGATTGAACATTTGGGATATACTTTGGCCCACGCCCCCAAAGATTTTGCCGCCACCTCAACCTTTGTGTTGGCGACAGATATCGAAAAGCGATTGACCGCTTTGGAACAGGCTGTGTTTCCTCAGGGGCCCGTTCAGTGCTGAGACCTCGGTGCACTTTGGGAATGAAACCCCGGCAAGTGCACCAGCCAACTAGCCCAAAACAAACGCCCCGACGGCGAAACCTATCAAGGCAATCGCAACGAGACGTGCCTTGTTCTCGGGAACCGGGTCAGTCTCACCAGGCACAGGAAACCCGTCAGGCGCATATTGCAGCCCACGCATATTCGGCGCTGTTTTGCCGGAGACCTTGGCACGCCGCGCATTCAAATGGGCCTCAGCCTTGGCGAACAGGTCTTTTTGTATTCCAGCTTGAACTTGTGACCGACTAAGAGCTTCCACTCGGGTACCTGGCATATCTGCCTCCTCATGTGATCATAGGGTGATCAACGTATGAGGGTATTCTGTGCACCGTTTACGTTTTGTTAAGGTAAGTCCTGCGGCAAACCAGGATCGTTTTTAAGGCATTATCTAGGCAAAGAAAAAGGGCCACCCAACGGGCAGCCCTTTGATTTGTCAGAGAATAGCTCGCGCATCACGGCATGAGATCAGGCACGATGGTGACGATTGACGGGAAGAACGCCAGGATCGCCAACCCTACAACCTGGATCAGCACAAACGGGATCACACCGCGATAGATGTGGCCGGTTGTGACCTCTTTCGGAGCAACACCGCGCAGGTAGAACAGCGCAAAGCCAAAGGGCGGTGTCAGGAACGAGGTCTGCAGGTTCACCGCGATCATGATGGTCACCCATTTCGGATCGAAATGCGCACCATAGATCACCGGCCCAACGATTGGCACAACGATGTAGATGATCTCGAGGAAGTCGAGAACAAAGCCCAGCACAAAGAGCACCAGCATCACGATCAGGAAGACCGTGCGCACATCGTCAAAGCTCTTGAGGAACTGCTGGATGTAATGCTCACCCCCAAAGGAGATCACCACAAGGTTCAGCAGCTGCGAGGCGATCAGGATGGTGAACACCATGCTGGTCACTTTCGCGGTCTCACGCACCGCAGGGCTCAGCACCCCGGCCTTGTAGAGAACCCAGCAGCTGAACAGCAAGCCAAACAGCGCATAGAGGTAAGCCGCATAGGCAAAGAAGAACGCCACCCAGCTTTCAAAGCTGACCTCATTTGTGTTGATCCGCAGGTCAAAGTTCACACCGACAAGGATCATGATGAGAACCGCGAGGGTCGACATCAGGATGACCTTTGGTGATTTGTCCTGCTCGGTCAGCTTGCGATAGGCCGCCAGCATGATCGCCCCTGCCGCACCCAAGGCCGCAGCCGGTGTCGGGTTGGTGATCCCGCCCAGGATCGAGCCCAGAACAGCCACGATCAGAACCAGCGGCGGGAAGACCACGCGCAGCAGCTCATTCTTGGACAGGCGCACAAAGGCGTGCTTGCAGCCATAAAGCGTCAAGGCCCAGGGAACCGCCATCAGCAACACCGTCACCCCAGAGGAGGTTGTCGGTGTCAGCAACAGGATGTCGACCAAGTAACCCAAGGCCAGACCCCCTGCCCCGATCAGCAATGGCAGCGGATCAGAGGAAGGCGACACGCCGCGAGCAATCGCGAGGATCAGGCCCATGATCACCGCCAGGATCGCAATGCCGGTGCCAATCGGCGCAGCATTGTCGATCTTTTCGGCGCGCAGGGTCGCGATCTCTTCCTCGGTCAGACGACGGCTTTCGGTCGCGCCTCCCGATTGATCGATCTTCTCCTGCTCGGCGATTGCCGTATCCCAGGCTTCTTGACCATGCAGTTCGATCATCGAGACTTTACACTGCTCAGACACGTTGGTGCGCAGGCTGGCCGCCTCACCAATATCCGAGAAGCTGTCAACGCGCGTCGACTGATCACCAACCAGGCCAACTTGTGCGGCCAGAATGGTGCCTGCAATCAAGGCAATTGGCACCCCCAAATACCAGGTAAAGGCTTCGCCACGGGTTACAGGTTCATTGCCGCTGTCACCCAGAGCAACCGCAGGGGCTTTGGACGGGTTCAGCATGGCAAAACCAAAGGCATAAGCCGCATAGAGACCCGCGAGCATGACGCCGGGCAGCAGCGCCGCCTGGAACAAGGTCCCAACCGAGACAACCGCAGGCTCACCCAGATAGGTCAAGGCATCGGTACAACCCGCCTCGACCGCGCGGGTTTCCTGCGCAGCCGAATAGAGGTCACCGGCCAATGTGCCCAGCAGAACGATCACGATCGAAGGTGGAATGATCTGCCCCAGAGTACCAGACGCCGCGATCACACCCGTCGCCAGTTCAGGCGAATAGTTGTTGCGCAACATGGTCGGCAAGGCGAGCAAGCCCATGGTGACTACGGTCGCACCAACGATCCCGGTCGAGGCGGCAAGGAATGCGCCCACAACCACGATGGACACAGCCAGACCACCTGGCAGCGGGCCAAAAACACGCGCCATTGTGGTCAACAGGTCATTCGCAATCTTGGAGCGTTCCAGAACGATCCCCATCAACACGAACATCAGAACAGCCAGCAGGGTTTCAATCGACTGGCCCGCAATCACACGTTCGTTGATCCGGTTGGTGATGCCCGCAATGGTACGCTTCATCGCCGCTTCCCAATCCCCGGCCGGGAACAAGGAAGGCGCTTCGATACGTGGCAATTCCGGGTATCTGAAGATCGAGATCTTGGCCTCGACCACACCGCTGGCTACCAGGTTTCTATAGGCCTCCGAACTGGTATCGATGGCCTGGTGAATAAGAATGCCAGCACTGTCCAGTGAGGCGATGATCCCAAAGGAAATCACCCCGGCCCCACCGATGGCAAAGGCCACCGGGAAACCTGACAGAATGGCGGAAAAGAGCGTGAGAAAGACGATGATCAAGCCGATCTCGACGCCGTCCAATCCAAACAACATCTACGTGCTCCCTCAGAATTCTGCGTGGTCGTAGGGTTCTTCACCCGCTTCGAGCACGTCTTTGTCCAGATATTTGTTTTCAGACTCTTCGCCTTCGCGCCATTCCAGGAAGGAGCGATAGAAGAAGGCCCAGGCGTGCAGGAAGATCATGCCAACCATGACAACCATCAGCACCTTGAAGAGGAAGTAGCCGGTGAACCCGTTGGGGCTGAACCCGATGGTTTCCACATTCCAGCGCACCGCACGTGCCTTGAGTTCCAGGCGTTGCAGCGGATCGGATGGGGAAACCGGCGGGACAACCAAAGAGCGCCACATGAAGAACCAGTTATACATCCAGATCAGCACAGCCATTGGCACCATAAAGATAATGGCACCGACCATGTCGATGACCTTTTTGGTGCGGAAACTGACTGCCGAATAGACCAGGTCGACGCGCACATGACCGCCCTGCACAAAGGTGTAGGTCAGACACAGCGCCACAACCATGGCGTTATAAAGCTTCAGCTCTTCTGCATACCACGAGATGTCGAAATCCAGCGGCACGCCAAAACCGAACACGATGTCAGGTCGGGTAAAGATCCGCTGCATGAAAACGATGATGACCTGTTGCAGCACCATGGCCAGACCGGCCCAGGCGGCAAAGCGACCAACCGTATTGGCCAGCCCTTCCAGAACGCGTACCGCGCCCCAGAGAATGTTGCTTTTCCAGACACCAATCGCGAACAGCACAATAAAGAAGGCTGTGAAAACAAAGAAAAGCTCCGACGAAGCGCCGTAATAAACGGTCTTCATCAAGGATGCCTTGTCTTCTTTGGTGTTGTCCCAGATGACCCAATCCAGCCAGCTGGCCGGATGCGTGATCGCATATCCCAGATTGTAGAACGCCATGGCGAATTCGGTCAGCACCCATAGGATACCATCGCCCAATGCGCCCAGAGCCCCCGCGCTCTCTTCTTCCATAAGATCCCCCGCCGCCGGTTGTCCGGCTGATTTTCAGGTGATGTGCCGCGAACGGCAGTTGAGAAAAAGGCCCCTGATGTCAGGGGCCTTTCCGATTGTGGTCCTGTTCGGCTTAGCCGCCCAGCACGCGCACACGCTGTTGAACGTAGTAACCGTCCGACTTGTTGATCCAGCTTGCGGATTGCGCCAGCGAGGATTCAAAGGAGGCACGGATTTTCGCGAACAGTTCGTCATCCATGTTCTCGTCCATGACTTCGGCAGATGCTTTGCCGAACGCATCCCAAACATCGTCGGAGAACTGCAGAGTTTTCACACCCTGAGCCTGCAGACGTGCCAGAGCCGCACCGTTGTTGGCCAGAGTTTCGGCCAGCTGGTACTGGGTCACAGCCATGGACGCATAACGCAGGATCGCTTTGTGCTGGTCAGACAGTTCGTTCCAGACGTCGAGGTTGACGGAGGATGCCAGAGCCGAACCCGGCTCGTGGAAGCCCGCAGTGTAGTAGATCTTGGCAACTTCCTGGAAGCCGGCGCGCTCGTCAGCCATCGGGCCAACCCACTCCAGACCGTCCAGAGCACCAGAAGACAGCGCTTGGTACAGTTCGCCACCTGGGATGTTCTGAACGGATGCGCCCAGTTTACCCAGAACCTTGCCGCCCAGACCCGGCATACGGAACTTCAGACCGTTGAAGTCGTCAGCAGAGTTGATTTCCTTGCGGAACCAACCACCGGATTGCGAACCGGAGTTACCAGCCAGCAGGCCTTTGAGGTTAAAGATCTGGCCCAGCTCGTCATGCAGCTCTTCGCCGCCGCCATGATAGTACCAGTTGGAAACTTCCTGCGCAGTGCCGCCGAACGGAACAGCGGTGAAATAGGCGTAACCTGGGTGCTGACCGATATAGTAGTAGTCGGCAGAGTGGTACATGTCGGCCTGACCGGAAGAAACCGCGTCAAACACTTCCAGAGCACCAACCAGCTCGCCCGGAGCTTTCTTGTCGATGGTCAGAGAGCCACCAGACATCTCTTTAACCATGTTTTCAAGATAGGTAGCTGCATCATCCAGAACAGCAAAACCGCGTGGCCAAGATGTGACCATTGTCAGCGTACGGTTGCCCTGCGCGTAAGCCGGAGCTGCCAGAGTCGTCGCAGCAGCGGCGCCTGCACCAACGGTAGACGCTTTTAGAAAAGAACGGCGATCCATGTAATATCCTCCCATGGGTATTCTTATGCGCCAGGGCTCCCCACCCGGGCGCGGATCGTTGCAAGTGAGCGAAGCGTAGGACGCAAGCCCCCTGATGAGAATACCCACTGCTACGTAGTTTAGCCCAAAATTTCGCCAAGATGTTGAATTCAGTGGCAAAACAGATTCAAATTAGGTGAATTTTCGTTCATTTTTGTCCCAATTCGGCCAACTCTACTTGAATTTACGCGCATCATTCCGGTCCTCAGGCAAGAAATGCGCGCTCTTTTCCCAGACTTATCCGCTCGGAGGAATCGTAATCGTGTACGGAAGCGCTGCATCCCTTGGGCCCTACGCGAAATCCCAATCCTGTCGTCAATTGCTCGACACGCTCAGGCCTTTCACAAATCAGCCAAACCTGCTTTAAACCGCCCCCATGGCAAGCCTGTTTTCCCGGTTCAGCATCAGCTACGGCCAAAAGATGTTTCTTTTGGCCTCTGTTCCGTTGGTTTTGGCGGTGTCCGCGATCGCCTTTCTCGTGGCCGCACAATCCCGCGCCTTGGCCGAACGCGAGATCCGCAGCCTCGAAGAGCAATTGATCGAAGCCAAGAAACAGGAATTGCGCAATTATGTGACCCAAGCCCGCAACGGGTTTTACTTTGTATACGGGTCCGCCGCTCCCGATGACCAAGCCGCCAAGCAGCAGGTGAAACAGATCCTCGCCGCGATGATCTATGGTGATGAAGGGTTCTTCTTTGTTTATGATTATGACGGCAACAATATCGTCTCTCCGCGCCAGACCGATCTGATCAACAAGAACTGGCTGGATTATCAGGACAGCGAAGGCACGCCTGTTGTGTCAGAATTCCTGTGGACGGCACGCAGCGGCGCTGGCTATGTCGAACATTTGTGGCCCAAACCATCGACCGGTGAAGAGGCGCGGATGATCACCTATATCACCTCCTTTCCCTCCTGGCGGTGGGCGGTTGGGACCGGGGTGTTTATCGACGATGTCGTGTCCTCGGTCGCGGCGACCCGCGCCGAAGTCGAAGCCCGCGTTCAGCAAACTTTCTTTTATATCAGCGCGATCACCTTGGCCGCCCTGCTTTTGGTGTTCTTATCTGGTCTGGTGATCAATATCCGGGAAAGACGGCTCGCCGATGCCAAGCTCAAAGAACTAGCACAAAGGGTCTTTGACACGCAGGAAGAAGAACGCGGCCGCGTAGCGCGCGAGCTTCATGACGGGATCAGCCAGATCCTGGTAGGGATCAAATACGCGCTTGATGTCACCAAACGCCGCTTGGATCGTGGCGATGACCGCGCACAGGACACCTTGGACAAAGGCATCGACAACCTTGGCCAGGCCATCAACGAAGTACGCCGCATCAGCCGCGACCTGCGCCCGGGCGTGTTGGACGATCTTGGCCTTGGCCCTGCCCTGCACGCCCTGACCGAAGCCTTCCGCGCCCGCACCGGGCTGGAAACCGAATTTGAAACTGCTGTGTTTCGCAATCGCCTGTCCCAGGACGCCAAGATCGCCCTGTATCGTATTGCCCAAGAAGCCTTGACCAATGTCGAACGCCATTCGGGGGCCAGCAAGGTTTCAGTCATGTTGCGTGGACATCGGTCGGGCGGCACCTTGCGGATCGAAGACAATGGCTGCGGGCTGGATGACACCAAGCGTCGCGCCGGCCCCGGTATTGGGTTGCGCAACATGCAAGAGCGGATGGACCAGCTCGGAGGGACGCTCCGGGTCTTGTCGAGCCGCTCAGGGACCGTTATCGAAGCCCAAGTTCCACTGTCACACTTGTTGCCACCCGAAAAGGACGGCCTCTCAGATCCAAAGGTTCGCGCATGAGCACCGAGACAAAAGTTGTCATTGTCGATGATCATCCCATGGTCGCCGAAGGGATCGAAGCCATTCTCGACAGCTATGACGACATTTCGGTGATCGCGACCCTGTCTGATGGCAAGGCAATTGTTGATCAGCTTGAAGCCTTGGCCCCCGATGTCATCCTGATGGATCTCAACATGCCGGGTCTTGGCGGTTTGTCGGCGACCGAAATGATCCTTGAGAAAACCACAGACACGCGGATTCTGATCCTGTCGATGCATGACACTCCGGAATACATCAATACCGCGCTTAGCCATGGCGCACGCGGATATGTGCTGAAAGACGTTCAGACCGAAGAGATCAAGACAGCGATTGACGCGGTCATGGCTGGTGAAATCTATTTGTGTACCGGTGCCAAGGGGTCCTTGGCACCCAGCGATGACAGCCGCGAACCTTTGACCAATCGCGAGCAAACTGTGTTGCTGCAATTGGCGCAAGGCAAGTCGAATAAAGAAGTGGCGCTTGCCCTGGATATTTCGGTGCGAACCGTGGAAACCCACCGCAAGAATATCAAACGCAAGCTTGGCATCAGTACGACTGCGGGGCTGACCCGCTATGCGCTGGAATATGGTGTTTTGCAGGGCACCGGCACCAACCTGTAACCACCCACCAAGCAAAAAGCCCGCCTTGGATTACCTTTCGATAACCAAATAGCGGGCCGGACCTTGTCGGACAGCACCGCTTGAAAACCAGCGGTGCTGCCTCTTGATCGTAGAATTACTGGGTGCCTGACGAACTGTTGCTCAGCGCGAAGACGGTTACCAGAGCGATACCACCTGCGATTGCTGCAGCTGAGGCCCCGCCAGAAGATGCAGCTGCAGTAGCAACTGCTCCGGCTGGTGCATTTTGGTATTGCGTCACGCGGCAGACCTGCTCGCCGGTGCTTTTCTGTACGACGGTGACGCCGCCACGCGCTTGGCATTCTTGCGGTGTCAGCTCAACGCGCTCGTAACGGCTGTCCTGGCCGGTGCGCAAAACAGTGCAACCCGAAACTGCGGCTGCCGTCAAAATAACCAAGGCTGCTTTTGATACTGAAAATGTCTTCATTGTTGTGCCCTCAACCAAATGACGCTTTTGCGCCTAGGATCCCGATAGGAGAAAAATTAACTCCTGTTAACCTCATTTAACACAGTGGAATCCGTCGCAGCACAAAAAATCTGAAAATTCGCGGTTTTGTTGCACAATTTCTTGGTCAGAGAGCTAAAATTCACCGCTCTCTAAAGGGGTGCCAAACCTAAAGTTGAACACCCTTATCTTCATTCTCGCAATCCACGCCCAAAATGTGAATCACCGCCGGAAGAATACGCGCCTTGCCGACACCTTCCTCAGCCGCATAACCATTTGTCGCGCCGGGCACTTCACCTGCGAAGGCGGCGATACCAATAAGCACGGTCAATAACCCGGCCTTGATCAGGGTGAAGTCGCGGAAAAAAACGTTGCGGACCATGATAGCCCCCTTCCTGTTGCATTCTGAGAACAACTTGCCAGAAAAACCGTTCACGACACAATTCACGTTGCCGCGCGCAATTGTTGCAATTTCTGCGACACTGGCCAAATGACGCCTGAAACGCGCAGGCTCGGCAATCTCTTGCCGAAGCTTCAGCGCATTTCACGTGGTGGAATTGTTTTCTCTATCTAAGTGCCTATCTGCCCTGTTTGGACCGGCGCGTTACACACCAAAACCAGCTTGCATCGTCAGGGCGATGACGATCAATGTGCTGAGTTTCACCGCCTGGCACACACCGAAATCACGATAATTATGTGTTCTAAGCATTGGCGCATTTCCCGTTCTGAACTAACCGGTTCAGTATTGCAAAGATCAAGCCCGCTTTCCACGAATTGTTCTGTGCATCAGCGCACAGACATATATGCGACATCCGCCCCTGCCCCTGACATTTCTTGACCATGTGTTAAAATCGCCCATCCGCGCAACAACCGAAAAGAAAAAATGCGCCTTGCGACAGATTTATTCGCGCAATGGCGGTTGACGCCCCGTTCTCACTGAAATAACGTCCGCGCACGTGTTTAAAGGAGCCTGGGCATGAATGCTCTAGTCGTCATTGTAGGAAATATGCGCATGGGCCGGTAACGGAACCCTCTTTGGAACCCATGCGCCCCCGCCAAGACGGGGGCTTTTTTATGCGCGTTAGAAAAGTTGAATGATCGTAGACGGAGAAATGCGATGAGTGGTCAAATGACCGGTGCGAAAATGGTGGTTCAAGCGCTCAAGGATCAGGGCGTTGACACAGTCTTCGGATATCCCGGCGGCGCAGTCCTACCGATCTATGATGAGATTTTTCTGCAAAACGACATTCGCCACATCTTGGTCCGCCACGAACAGGCCGCGGTTCACGCTGCCGAAGGTTACGCCCGTTCGACCGGCAAGCCTGGTGTTGTTCTCGTGACCTCTGGTCCGGGCGCTACCAACGCTGTGACCGGCATCACCGATGCGCTTTTGGATTCCATTCCGCTGGTTGTTCTGACCGGTCAGGTTCCGACCTTTATGATTGGCTCGGACGCCTTTCAGGAAGCCGACACAGTGGGCATCACCCGCCCCTGCACCAAGGCCAACTGGCTGGTAAAAGAGACGGAAAAACTGTCCGGCACCATTCACGAGGCGTTCCATGTTGCCACTTCTGGCCGCCCCGGCCCGGTTGTGATCGACATTCCGAAGGACGTTCAGTTTGCCTCGGGCACCTATTCGCCCAAGCCTGCCGCATCGGCCAGCCATTACCAGCCGCCCGTTAAAGGCGACATTGAAACCATCACCCAACTGGTTGAGGCCCTCGAAACGGCCGAGCGCCCGGTTTTCTACACCGGCGGTGGCGTGATCAATTCCGGCCCGGCTGCGTCGCAATTGCTGCGCGAGCTGGTTGATGCGACGGGCGTTCCGATCACCTCGACCCTGATGGGGCTTGGGGCCTATCCTGCATCGGGCAAAAGCTGGCTCGGCATGTTGGGGATGCACGGTTTGTACGAAGCCAACCTGGCGATGCATGGTTGCGATCTGATGATCAATATTGGCGCGCGCTTTGACGACCGGATCACTGGCCGCCTGGATGCGTTCAGCCCGAACTCGACCAAGGCGCATATCGATATTGACCCCTCTTCGATTAACAAAGTGATCAAGACCGACATTCCGATTGTCGGCGATGTTGGTCATGTACTTGAGGACGTGCTGCGGATCTGGAAATCTCGCGGGCGCAAGATCAATCGTGAGGGACTGGCGCGCTGGTGGGCGCAGATCGAGGAATGGAAAAAGACCGATTGCCTGAGCTTTAAGGAATCGGAAAAAACCATCAAACCGCAACATGCCCTGGCGCGTTTCGAAGCACTGACCAAAGGCATGGATCGCTACATCACCACCGAGGTTGGCCAACACCAGATGTGGGCCGCGCAATATCTGGGCTTTGAAGATCCCAACCGTTGGATGACTTCCGGAGGCCTCGGCACCATGGGCTATGGTTTTCCAGCCTCCATCGGTGTACAGATGGCCCATCCGGATGCGCTGGTTGTGAACGTTGCTGGCGAAGCATCCTGGCTGATGAACATGCAGGAAATGGGCACCGCGGTGCAGTTCCGCCTGCCGGTCAAACAGTTCATCCTCAACAATGAACGCTTGGGCATGGTGCGCCAGTGGCAGGAATTGCTGCATGGTGAGCGTTACTCCCACAGCTGGTCCGAGGCCCTGCCCGATTTCGTCAAGCTGGCCGAAGCCTTTGGTGCCAAAGGCATTCAATGCTCTGACCCGGCTGATCTGGATGATGCGATCATGGAAATGGTCAATTATGACGGGCCGGTAATCTTTGATTGTTTGGTTGAGAAGCATGAAAACTGCTTCCCAATGATCCCATCGGGCGCACCGCATAACAAAATGCTGTTGGGCGAGGCCTCGACCAAAGACGCCATCGGCTCAAGCGGCGCTGTTCTGGTGTAAATCCACCGATCAGAGCAAAACAGATAAGGCCCGGTTCTTCGCCGGGCCTTTTCCTTTTGCGCCTCAATTGGTGTGCCTTGTCGCCTTCTTCTTTCGCAGGGCTTCCAACACCGGATGCACTGTTTCTTTTGTTGTATGGCGATGTTGGTTCAAGGCGAGCAAAAGCGTTTTCTTGCGGATCGGTTTGGTCAAAAACCCATCCATCCCCGCCGCAAGCGCCCGGTCTTCGTCTCGTTTAAAGGCGTTACCAGTCAGGGCCAAAATGGGTCGATAAGGCCAGCCGAGGTTCAATTGCCGTGCTCGAATTTCGCGCGCGGCCTCAAGCCCAGTCATCAGGGGCATCGACAAATCCATCAGAACCAGATCAACGGCATCTGGATCAAACTTCTCAACAGCTTCACGCCCATTATTGGCAATTGTGATCTCAACCCCGCATCGTTCCAGAATGCGGCGCACGACGAGCTGGTTGGTTTTATTGTCTTCCACCAGCAACACCCGCATCCCGGTGAGATCTTCAACCTCGGCATCGGTCAAAGATTTCGAAGGTTGACTACCAGGGCAAAGAACCAGAGGCAGCAGCACCTCAATATCCGTGCCATGACCGACCGAGGATTCGACAAAGATGTCGCCATTCATTGCGCGTATCAGGCTTTTGGTGATGGCAAGGCCCAGGCCTGTACCTTGATGTTGACGCGACTGACTGGAATCGACTTGTTCAAACGGGTCAAAGATTTTCTGCAACTGATCCACGGGGATGCCGATGCCGCTGTCGGACACCTGAATGACCAGCCCTTCATTAATGGCGGCGCTGAACTCGACGACACCCTGGTCAGTAAATTTGATCGCATTGCCAAGCAGGTTCAAAAGCACCTGCCGCAACCGCAACCCATCACCCATCATCATGGATGGCAGATTGTCGGCGATATCGAGGTTCAGAACCAATCCGCGCTCTTTTGCCAATGGCCCAACCAAATCCCGCACCTCACGCAGCAAGGAGCGGATGTCATAAGGTTCATGGGCCAATTCCAGACGACCGGCCTCAATCTTGGAGAAATCCAGGATGTCAGAGATCAAGGTGGTCAGGGCGACCGCCGATCCTTTGATCGTGTCTACGAACTCCTTTTGTTCGACTGACAGATCGGTGTCAGCCAAAAGGTCGGCCATGCCGACGATACCATTCATCGGCGTACGAATTTCATGGCTCATCGTTGCCAGAAAATTGGATTTGGTTTGGTTGGCGACCTCGGCCGCATCCTTGGCCTTGGCCAAAGCCAGGTTGCGTTCCTGCATGTCGGTGACGTCGGTATGCACCAGAACATAGCCCCCGGATGGGCGTTTGGCTGCGGTGGTATGAAAGAACTTGTTGCTGCTGGGCACCTCCATCATGACGGTTTCGCCCGCAGCCAACATCTGGTTCACCTCTTTGGCCTGCTTCATCACCCGCGCACTTTCGCCCCGGCTGGCCAAAAGCTGCAGATAATCGGGTAACGGCATATTCGGAGGGATGTCACCCTTGCGCAGGTTAAAGAGGCGGCGATAAGCCCGGTTGGTCAGGATAATTCTGTTGTCAGGATCATCGGCCTCGGTGCCCGAGGTCACCATCAACCCATCCCCCATCGCTTCGACGACTTCGGAAAGCAACTGGTTGGTCTTTTCCGTTTCGGCCTGCCGGCGCGCAACATCCTCTTCCAACGCATTGGCACGTTTCAAAAGTTCCTGCTCGGCCTTGATTGCATTTTTTGAACCGTTGACAGCCCCGGACAAGATCATCGCCGCGCCGCGGTAACCAATAAACTGCCCATCCGCGTTAAACAAAGGGTCACCACTGGTCGTCACCCAGTCCAGTTGTCCTTTTTGAAACTGATGGCGATAGACAAAATCACGAAACGGGCGATGGTTCTCGAGATCCTCAAGATGCTGTTTAGCCGCGTCGCTATGCTTGCTGATCTTAACAAAGTAGTCGCGCCGTGACATGCCGAGATAGGGTGCTTTCTTGGCATGGGTCAGCCGGCACCAACTGTCAGAGAAGTAACAAAAGCGATGATCGGAATCGGTTTCCCAGAACCACATCGGTACAATGCCAAGAACATCCGCGACCGCAGTCGGGATGTTGTCAATCACCTTGGCAAAGCCACCAATAGGAGGCCGGTCCGGGGCCCCATCTCTCATCGCAAATCCTACCGCAAACGCTTTTAAAACCTGATTTGACACTGGCGCATGGGCGTGAAGTATTGTTTAAGTAGCCAAGCAGTTTCCGCGCAACTTTATGAAAAGGCCTGACATGTCGCCGCTAAAGATCAAGAAAGGTTCGAGCAAGCACTCGGCTTACAACCTGCGTCCCACGTTTTCTGATATCCAAGAGACCCATACCCTGGCTGTCCTGGTCGAAAACGAACCTGGCGTCCTGGCCCGTGTCATTGGTCTCTTCTCTGGGCGCGGATACAATATCGAAAGCCTGACGGTCGCTGAAATCGATCACGAGGGTCACCTGTCGCGTATAACCGTTGTGACTACGGGCACGCCGCAGGTCATTGAACAGATCAAAGCGCAGCTGGGCCGGATCGTCGAAGTCCACGAAGTTCATGACCTGACTGTCGAAGGGGCCTCGGTTGAGCGTGAACTGGCACTGATCAAGGTTTCCGGAACCGGGGAAAAGCGTGTTGAGGCGCTGCGCCTTGCGGATATTTTCCGTGCGCATGTTGTTGATTCAACTTTGGAAAGCTTTGTGTTCCAGATCACCGGAACGCCGGACAAGGTCGACGCCTTTGCCGATCTGATGCGTCCTCTAGGCCTTGATGAGGTGGCACGCACCGGTGTCGCCGCCCTCGCCCGCGGCGCGTAATCACGCGACACAGCGTTAAGAACTTCAAGGCATCTGTGAAAACAGGTGCCTTTTTTCTTTCTAACGCGCTTTAGGCGCGGCCCGCAGGAAACTGAACAATGTTGTTCCGTTCAACCGGTTTGCTCTGCAAATTCGCAGCAATGTCTGGCGCGTAGCCAGAATTGACATGTTCAAGATTGCTGGCATAGCGGCAATCCCGCGATTCACTCATGTCAAATTGAATCAAATCACCGGCATCCAGGGCAACGCCGCAATGTGCGCTCTGCTCTGCAGCTGAATAATATGCCAGGTTTCCGTGATCCTCGCACCAGATTACCGCTTTGCTATCCTGCTTGTCGGCCCAGAGGACAACCCCATACATCCGTTCTTCCATGACGCACTCTTTGGTTATTGCCTTCTTAAGGTGACCGAAAGTTTTTGACTCGAATATGATTTTTCGCGCGTCGGGTCCTTGATTTTTGTGACGCAAATCTGCACGATTGGCGCGAGTAAGCATCATCATTGCCGCTAATTAGCATCAGGTGTTGTGTCAGTTTAGGACAATTTTCACGTCTGGGGTCCAATCCCCTGAAAGAAACAACCAAAAAGAGAAGGCGCATGCCCTCCGATCTGACCAAAACTGTGACCCGACGACCAAGCCCTGCGGAACTTCGCAGCATGCTCGGTGCGAACCTGCGTCAACTGTCCAACCAAGCCGCGTCCATATCCGCACTCTGCCGAGAATTGGGTATCAACCGGACACAATATAATCGCTATCTCGCCGGAGAGAGCTTCCCACGACCGGATGTTTTGCATCGCATTTGTTCCTATTTCGAAGTGGATGCCCGAATTCTGCTTGAACCAGTTGAGAAAATCGAAAATTCCTCCAGCGGGCTGCTAACAGACCCGGCCATTGCCGAATATGTCAGCGGCGCGTCCAGAAAACTGACAGAGGACGAATTTCCAAGCGGGTTTTACCGTTTCGCCCGGCGCAGCTTTATGGAAGATGCGAAATATGTTCAGGGGCTGATCTACGTGTTCCGCAACGGCAACAACTCCTTTTTGAAAGGGTTTGAAGCCAAGGATGCCATGCGCCAACAAGGGCTGCCGACTGACCCCTCAACACGCGAGTTCCGCGGCGCGCTGCTTCCCCAAGAAGATGGGGTTGCCGCATTGGTCAGCCGCAAAGGCTCAGCCACGACCTCCTTTAACTATCTGGCGCGTATTCCGTCCTTTGAAAACAATTTCTGGGCCGGATATGTCACGCGAACCGTTCGTGAAAACGTCGCCGGTCGCCGGGTCGAACGGTTGGTCTATGAATATCTGGGCACCGATACAGGCAAGGTTTTGGCGGCGGCCCGCGTCTCAGGCTTCTGCGACGAAGACGGGCTCGTCCCCTATCACAAGAACCTTTTGAAAGTCGGACAAGACTTTACCTGACGCGTCCGGTTGACGGTCGCACTCACCGGGAAAGGCAGGCCAGTATTTGGCCTGTCATTTCTGTTTTAGGCTTTGGCTTTGGTTCCATAGGCCAGCATGTCATAGAGATGCCATGTGGCGTGGCCCAACAGCGGAAGGGACAAAAACAAGCCAACAAAGCCGGGCAGCATCGACACAAATGTCAGCACCGCAATGAACCCAGCCCAGGCGAACATGACAACCGGATGTGCCTGTACATACTGAAAGGACGTGATCATCGCGGTGACAAAATCCACCTCGCGATCCAACAACAGCGGCAGAGACAGAACTGTGATCATGTAGAGAACACTGGCGAAAATCGCGCCAACGACTGTCCCCACGGTCAACATGGTAATGCCATCCACGGTGAAATAGACCTCAAGCGAGCTGGACACGTTTGTCATGGTCGACAGCCCCATGAACAGTGCAAAGATCATATGCGCCACAAAGAACCAGAACAGAAACACGACGATGATGATGGCACTGATCGACGGCAGTTGGCGTTTGGATTGCCGTATGATGACCGACAGGATTTCCGGCCAATCAAGGGGGCGCCCCTGCTCGATCCGCCGGCTGACGTCATATAAACCTACCGCAAAGAACGGCGCGATGAGTGGAAAGCCAATTGCCGCAAAAACCAACCAATAGCTTTGCCCCGTCCACCAGGTGATCCACGCCATGAGCCAGCCGCACAACACATAAGTCCCGGCGAAAACAAAGGCAAAAAGCGGAGCTTTGCGCAGGTCTGACCAACCCCGCGACAAAGCTTCTTTGAGATGGTCAAACGAAACCGCGCGCAGCGTTGGCACGCCGGGCTGCGGTGTATCGGGCCCTGAAGAATTGGCCATGTCCCCTCCTCCTTGAGACAAGTCCAGATGTTCATTCAGTAAAGCGGATATGTTTTTGTCGCGCAACAACGCCAGACATCCAATCGGCCTTCTGCGACAATTGATGCAGAAACGGCGAACCTTGACGCCGAAATTCCGTGCACGGAATTTGCAAAACCCGTTGACGGGTTTTCAGCGCCAAGTGCGTCCCAAGCGCGACACCTTAGTCGTCGGATTGCGCGTCAGCCCGGCTTTTGCCCGAAACTTGCAAGGCCAGCGTCGCCGCCATGAAACCGTCGAGATCCCCGTCCAGAACGCCCTTGGTGTCCGAGGTTTCGTAATTGGTGCGCAGGTCCTTAACCATCTGATATGGTTGCAAAACATAAGACCGAATCTGGTTACCCCAGCCCGCATCCCCGGCGTTTTCATGCACCTCATTCACCAGGGCAGACCGCTTGTCCAATTCCATCTGATAGAGCCGAGATTTCAGCGCCTTCATGGCGATGTCGCGGTTCTGGTGTTGCGACTTTTCAGATGAGGTCACTACGATCCCAGTGGGATGGTGGGTGATCCGTACGGCGGAGTCCGTCGTGTTCACGTGCTGACCACCGGCACCCGAGGACCGATACGTATCGATGCGAATATCAGCCGGGTTTACCTCGATCTCGATATTGTCATCCACCACAGGGTACACTTTGACCGAAGTAAAGGATGTGTGCCGCTTGGCCGCGCTGTCAAAGGGTGAAATCCGCACCAGACGATGCACGCCGCTTTCGGATTTCAACCAGCCATAGGCATTGTGACCGGAAATCTTATAGGCGGCGGATTTGATGCCCGCCTCTTCGCCCGCGCTTTCCGATTGCAGCTCGACCTCGTAGCCATGCGCCTCAGCCCAGCGGACATACATCCGCGCCAACATGCTGGCCCAGTCACAGCTTTCGGTGCCCCCTGCCCCGGAATTGATTTCCAGGAAGGTGTCATTGCCGTCTGCCTCACCGTCCAACAGCGCCTCAAGCTCTTTCTTGGCGGCCTTTTCAACCAAAGCTGTCAGCGCCTCTTCGGCATCTTTGACAACCTCGTCATCCTCTTCCATTTCGCCCAGCTCGATCATCTCGACATTGTCCGACATCTCTTGCTTGATCGAGCTATATGTCTCCATCGCGTCAACCAGCAGCTGACGATCGCGCATCAGCTTTTGGGCCGCCTCAGGATCATCCCAAAGGTTCGGATCCTCAACACGCGCATTGAATTCCTCAAGCCGGTGCTGGGCTGTGTCCCAATCCAACCGCTGGCGCAACAATTCGAGCGATTTCTCGATCTTTTCCACGTTGTTCTGTGCTTCTGCGCGCATCGGTTCGATCCTGTCTCACATCCTCAGGTGATGCGTGATAGCAAGGGGCGAAAGGCTGGGCAAGTCGGGTATCGGTGGAAATGGATTTAGAACAAGCTTTGCCGCGGTTTGACCTGCATTCCGCTATGGAACTGACCCAGACCAAGAGCGCCGCTCTATGGCGCGTTCAGGATCGCCATGGGCGCGACTTGGTGCTGAAACTCTATCACGGCCCGGACCCGGGCAACGAAGCCTCTGGCCTGCGTTTTATGCAAGCTGTGGCCCAGATCGCCCCAAATCTCGTGCCTGTTATCTATCGCACCGAGGAAAACGCCGTCGCTATGGAATATGTCGTAGGGCAGCCGTTGGGCGATGCTCTGCGACGGGGCGATTATATGCAAGAACACAGTCTGCTAGACACAGCCAGACAGTTGCACGCTCACACGCTGCAACCGATCTCAGGTTTGCCGCACCTGGCTGATTGGTTTCAAAGGCTGTTTAACCTGCGTTTTGCCAGTGATTGCCCCTCCGATCTAAAGGCGGACATGCAACGCGCCCAAGAACTCGCGAGCGCTCTCTTGGCGACACAAAGAAACGTCCGCCCCTTACACGGTGATCTACATCACGACAATCTGATTGGCGCGGGCAGCTGTTACAAACTTATCGACGCCAAGGGCGTCTTGGGCGAACCGGAATATGAGCTGGCAAATGCCCTGCGCAACCCGAAAGGTTGCGAGACATGGCTACGCGACAAGGACCAGCAAAAACAGCGCCAACGGGCCTGTTGTGCAGCGCTATCGCTTGATCCCAAACGCTTTGCCCAATGGGTTGCAGCCAAATGTGCCTGTTCCATCGCATTGCGATCCGGTGGAGTGCTAAAGGCCGACCCAGAGGCCGACCTTTTGAACATGTTTCTTGCGCTGGCAGACGAGGTTTAGAACAACCCGCCCGAGGACAGTGTGCCAAAGCCAGCTTTCGGGCCTACGATGGCTTTCTTACCTGTCGAAGTCGTGACTTCACGCGCTTGGCCTGCCGCCTCATTCGGGCGGATCAGGTCAAAGCTGCCAGAGACCGCAAAGCTGCCGGTCAGGCCTGCGCCGCCAAAGACGATGGTTTCGATATCGAACTCGCGGAAGCATTCCGAGACAACATTGTCGCCGCTGGCTCCTTCACCCACGCGTGCGCCTGAGAAGCGGTCAATTTTCACAAATTCGCATTCTTCGGGCACCTTGAACTTGCCGCCACCATATTTCTTGGTCGCTTTTTGCATAAAGCGGGTAAAGACCGGGCCACACATGCCGCCGCCCGACGCCCCCCGCCCCAGCGAGCGCGGCGTGTCATAGCCGATGTAACAACCGGCCACGATATTCGAGGTAAAGCCGACAAACCAAACGTCTTTGGCGTCATTGGTTGTCCCGGTTTTACCCGCCGTGGGCACTGACAGGTTCACTGTCTTTCTCGCCGTGCCGCGCTGCACAACCCCCTGCATCATCGAGGTCAGCTGATAAGCCGTCACCGGGTCCATCACCCGTTCGCGATCATTGATGATACGCGGGCTGCGACCACTGGTCAGGTTCGGATCGTCACAATTGACGCAAACACGTTTGTTGCCCTCAGCCGCGTCATGGCTAAAGATCGTGGTGCCATAGCGGTCCTGAACCCGGTCAATCAGGGTGGGCTGCACACGCTCGCCGCCATTGGCGAACATGGCATAGGCCGCGACGACCTTGTAAAGCGTGGTTTCATCCGCCCCGAGCGCGTTGGCCAGAACCCGGCCCATATTGTCATACATGCCAAATTTCTCGGCGTATGAGGCCACAACATCCATGCCCACTTCTTGTGCGAGGCGAATGGTCATCAGGTTTCGCGATTGTTCAATCCCGGTGCGCAGCGGTGTCGGGCCATAGAATTTGTTCGACGCGTTCTTGGGCCGCCAGACACCATGAGGGGTGTTGATTTCAATTGGGGCATCAACAACGATGGTCGCAGGGGTATAGCCGCTGTCCAACGCCGCCGCAAAAACAAAGGGCTTAAAGCTTGAACCGGGCTGACGTTGCGCCTGTGTTGCGCGGTTGAAGACCGAGTTCTGATAGCTGAAACCGCCCTGCATCGCGATCACGCGACCGGTATTGACGTCCATCGCCATAAAGCCACCCTGAACGCGCGGAACCTGTCGCAGGGTCCACCGGATGAACGCGCCGCCATTGTCGTCCTTCATCTCGCGCACATGGATCACATCACCGCGTTCAAAGTTTTCAAACAGGTTGCCCTTGAACCAGTTGGTGTCCTTGCGTGGCACACGGTTGCCGCGCGGATCGTTCAGGTCGATGCCTTCGATACCGATGACCAGCTCATTCTCGCGCACGTCCAGCACAACCGCCGGGTGCCATTGCGACACAAGATCAACGTCTCGGGCGACGCGGGTGTTGGACAAAGCCTCACGCCAGGCCTCTTCGCTGCCCAACTGCTCGGCTTCGATCTTTTTGCCGGTGCCGCGCCATTGACCCAGCCCACGGTCATACTGTTCCAGAGAACGTTGCAACGCATGGGCCGCCTCGACCTGCATGTCCGGGTCCAGGGTCGCGCGGACGGAATAGCCGCCCGAGAAAAACTGTTCCTCACCAAAGTCGCGGCTCAGCTGACGGCGGATTTCGTCGGTGAAATAATCGCGCGGCGGCAAGGACCGCGCATAGGGTTCGTAATCGCCGTTCTGAACCGATTTCAGCGGCAGCAGGCGTTCCGACTGATAGGTGTCCCATGAGATATAGCCATTCTCATACATCTCTTTCAGAACAAAGTTCCGCCGCCCGGTGACCCGTTCCTTTTTGCGAACAGGGTGGAATTGCGACGGGGCCTTGGGCAGAGAGGCAAGAAAAGCCGCCTCATGCGGGGCAAGTTCGCTCAGGGTCTTGTTGAAATAGACCTGCGCGGCGGCGGTGACACCATAGGCGTTCTGTCCCAGGAAAATCTCGTTCAGATAAAGCTCAAGGATCTTTTCCTTCGAGAGCGCGCTTTCAACGCGGGCGGCCAGAATGATCTCTTTGATCTTGCGGTCGATGCGGCGGTCACCAGACAAGAGGAAGTTCTTCATCACCTGCTGGGTGATGGTCGAGGCCCCGCGCACATCGCGCCCGCGCGATTGCACCGCCTGCACACCGGCGGCAACAATGCCGCGCAAGTCATAGCCCTGGTGGCTGTAGAAATTCTTGTCCTCGGCGGACACAAAGGCGTGTTTGACCAGATCCGGAATTTCACCGGCGGGGGTGAACAGGCGGCGTTCCTGGGCAAATTCGTCAATCACTTGCCCTTCGGTAGAATAAATCCGGCTGATCGTGGGCGGCGTGTATTGGGCCAGATGTTCGTGGCTTGGCAAATCGCGGCCATACATCCAGAAAATCGCACCAACTGACAGGGCCACCATAATGGTCCCCATTGTGATCACCGAAAAAATCGCTCCGAAGAACGAAAGGATGAACCTGGTCACGTCTGACCCCCGATCTGGTGTTTATGCACTGCTCTGGCTCTCATTATAGGCCAAGTTTGCGATGGTCAAAACACATCTCGCGGGGAAAGCACAAAGCGGCACGTCATTGCCGCCGCAAACGCGACAGCGCCTCGTCTTCCCGCGCCCAAGCCTCGATCCCATCGCGAATCCCGGCTGCCATGCCTGCGCGCCACACCGGATCTTGCAGGTTCTTGCGGTCTTGCGGTGTCGAAAGGAACCCCAGCTCGATCAGGACCGAAGGGATATCCGCAGATTTTAGAACCGAAAAACTGGCCTCGCGTTGCGGTTTCTTATGCATATGCCCCAGCGCGTTTTTGATCCCGCCAACCAGATGAGTCGCCAAGGATTTTGACCGCGGCGTGTTATCCAACCGCGCCAGATCCAGCAAAACCTGCGCCACACGGTCGTCAGAGCCTGACAGATCGACACCAGACAGCAGATCGCTGCGATTGTGGCGTTCCGCCAATGCCGCCGAGGCCGCATCAGAGGCCTCTGCCGCCAATGTGTAGACGGTCGCCCCATGGGCAACCCCTTGCTCTAGCGCATCAGCATGTAAGGAAACAAAAAGATCCGCACCGATTTCATGTGCCATTGCCACCCGTGCCTCGAGCGAGACAAAGATGTCCTCACTGCGCGTCATGGCCACGTTGTAATCACCAGTGCGGCGCAGAACCTCTTGCAATTCATGAGCAAATTGCAAAACGATATCTGCCTCATCCAAACCGCCCCGCTGTGCTCCGGGATCAATGCCGCCATGGCCGGGGTCAAGCAGAATGGTCTTTGGGCCGCCCGGCTCTTTGGGCGCGGCGCGTTGCACCACTGTCTTGGTGATTTGCCAATTCGGATCAAAGGGCATGCCTGACAGGGCTTCGAACTCGGTCTGATCGGTTTTAACAAGTATCAGGTGAAGCAAAGCCGTCGACGTATGCGGTTCAATCTCAAGGCTGGCCGTGTCCACCTTCATCGGCCCGGCCAATTCAGCGACAAGCCGCGACCATCCGGGGCGAAAGGGGCCCATGCGCATAGATAAAACCGCCTCGCTGTCATCCATAGTCAGCGCATTGGCCCCAGACCAATCCACTTCTTTGAAATCCAGAACCAATCGCGCCGGATCGCTCAGCGTGAACACCCGCCAAGGCACGCCTTGGCTCAGCTCGAGGTTTAACCGGGTTTCGCCGCCCCAAAACGCCTCGTCAAAGCCACCGCCCTGATAACGCGCCAGCGCCCCGATATCCTGCGCCCGCAACGGCGCGGCGGACCACAGGATCAGGGCCAGGAAAAGAAGAATTCTGCTCATCACATGCTCTTGATTTATCCAAGGCCGATCGGCCCGGTCTTTTCCCAAAGCCTAGCTTTTTTGCAGCTTTGCCACCAGCCCGCGCCTGTGATCAGGCGTGAATATGCCCATGCTTGGCCATGAAACGTCGAAGGCGCTCCAACCCTTCGGCAATATCGGCGCTGGATCGGGCATAGGAAAAGCGCAATGTCCCTGCCCCGCGTTGCTGATCAAAATCCAGGCCCGGCGTCACCGCCACGCCGACCTCGTCCAGAATGGCACGGGCAAACGCTGCGCTGTCATCAGTGATGTGGCTGATATCGGCATAGACGTAAAACGCCCCATCAGGTGGCGCGATGCGGTCAAACCCGGCGGCGGGCAACCCGTCGAGCATGAGCTGACGATTCTTACGATACACATCCATATTCGCCTGCAACTCATCCTTGGCCTCCAAGGCCCCAAGCGCCGCAATCTGCGCCGCATGGGGGGCGCAGATGAACATGTTCTGCGCCAATCGCTCGACCTGACGCACCTGCGGCTCGGGCAAAACCAGCCAGCCAAGCCGCCAGCCTGTCATGGAGAAATACTTGGAAAAAGAATTGATCACGCAGACATCATCCGAGACTTCAAGCGCGCTCACCGCTTTCTTTTCGTATTCAATGCCGTGATAAATCTCGTCCGACAAAAACGTCGCACCCTTGGCCTGGGTGGTTTCGATTAAGGCACTTAGCTCGGGTCGACCCAGCATCGTGCCACTGGGATTCGCAGGCGATGCGACCATGATCCCCTCATAATCGATCCCAGCGAGATCCTCGGGCACCAGTTGCAAGCGGTTCTTTGCCGAGGTCTGAACCTCGACCGGGACCAGGTTCTGCGCCTTGAGGATCTGGCGATAAGACGGATAGCCAGGCGCGCCCAGGACCACGCGATCACCCGCATCAAACAGGGCTGTAAAGGCCAGAACAAACCCGCCAGAAGACCCCGGCGTCACAACCACACGTGCGGGATCAAGATCGACATTATACCAATCTTTATAGAGGCTTGCGATACGTTTTCGAAGTGCTGGAATACCCAAGGCAACCGTATATCCCAGCGCGTCATCCTGCATCGCCTGTGTCAGAGCATCGCGCGCCGCTGCCGGTGCGGCCGTGCTGGGCTGCCCAACTTCCATATGGATGATGTGACGTCCCTCAGCCTCGGCCTGCCGCGCTGCTTCCATGACATCCATCACGATAAAGGGATCTACCGCCCCTCGGCTTGAATTCCGCATACCGCCCTCTCTACTGTGCGCTTAACCGAGGCTTAGGAGCGACAGGGGCTAAGTGCAATGATCCTTTCCAGATTGATGAGTGTGGTCCTCGTGCTGACCCTGCTATTCGCGGCCCCTGCGCGGGCCAGCGTATCTTTGCTACGCGATGCGGATATCGAATATGGGCTGAAACAACTGGCCGCGCCGATCCTGACGGCGGCTGGGCTAAGTTCGTCTCAGGTCAGGCTGTTGGTCGTGAATGATAGCAGCCTGAACGCCTTTGTGGTCGATACACGGCACATCTTCATCCATTCCGGGCTGATCATGAAGCTGGACAGCGCCGCCGCCTTGCAGGCGGTGATTGCGCATGAAGCCGCGCATATTGCCAATGGCCATATCACTCGGCGCCTAGGCAATTTGCGCACTGCGCGCACAGCCGCCGGGCTGGGCATGCTTTTGGCGGCGGCGGCTGGGGCGGCCTCGTCCGATGGGCGCGCGGCAGCGGCCATTGCTCTTGGCTCGCAAAACTCGGCCAAGCGCATCTTTCTTGCCCATACCCGCGCCGAAGAATCCTCGGCCGATATCGCGTCAGTGCGCTATTTGAAACGCGCCGGGATTGATCCCAAGGGCGCTGTCGAAGTCCAAGAGCTTTTCCGTGGTCAAGAGGCCCTGTCAACCTCGCGCCAAGACCCCTATGTGCGCTCGCACCCACTAAGCCGGGACAGGCTGCGCGCGCTGAAAGGGTTGGTTGCGGCTAATCCGGGCGGCAAACGCGACCCGAATGCAGAATATTGGTTTGCTCGGATGCGTGGTAAATTAACGGCGTTCAAACGCGCACCCAGTTGGACGCTACGCCGCGCCGGCTCCAGCGCTTCCAAGGACATCGCTTTGATGCGGCAGGCGGTGGCGCATCACCGCTCTCCCAATGCCAAAAAAGCCATTCGAGACATCAACGCCGCCCTGGCGCTGCGCCCCAATGATCCGTATCTCATGGAGCTCAAAGGGCAGATCCTCTTGGAATCACGCAATTTTGATCAAGCGGTGGCCGTCTATCGCAACGCGGCCAACCGCGCCCCACGCGAACCTTTGATCACTGGCGGTTTGGGGCGTGCTCTTTTGGCGGCCAACCGCCCCAAGGAAGCGTTGAAAGCCTTAGAAACCGCGCGTGGGCGCGACTTTTTCAACGCGGGCCTATTACGCGATCTCAGCGTGGCCTACGCGAAAACCGGACAACCGGCGCTGGCATCCTTGGCAACAGCCGAACGCTTTGCGCTGCGCGGGCGATGGAAAGATGCGGAATTACACGCAAAACGTGCCTCAGACCGCTTGCCACGCGGGTCCAGCCCATGGCAGCGTGCGCAGGACGTGCTACATGCTGCGAAACAATCCCAGCGCAAGCGGCGCTAAAATCTAGATTGGAGTGACGATGTTCAACCCCCGCCCTTTGTCCGCGACCCTTTTCGGAACAGTTGCCGCTGCCGCAATCGGCCTTGGGTCCATGACCATGGCCGACGAATTTGACCTGTCCAATATGAGCGACGATCAAAAAGCCGCTTTTGGTGAGGCCGTGCGCGCCTATCTGCTCAAAAACCCCGGCGTGATTTTCGAAGCCGCCGCGCTTTACGAGGAACAGCAGGCTGCACAACAGGCCCGCGCGGACGAGACCCTGGTCGCTGACAATCTCGACGCGTTGTATAACGATGGCTATAGCTGGGTTGGCGGCAATCCCGAAGGTGACATCACCGTGGTTGAATTCCTAGACTACCGATGTGGCTATTGCCGCAAAGCGCACCCGGAAGTGGCTGAATTGATTGCCAAAGACGGCAATATCCGTTTGATCGTCAAGGAATATCCGATCCTGGGCGAAGGGTCTTTGATTTCCTCACGTTTTGCCATCGCAACCCAGATTGTTGCCGGGGATGAGGCTTATAAAGCCGTTCACGAGGCGCTGATCGCCATGAAGGGCAATCCCGGCAAAGGCCCTTTGGTGCGCTTGGCGGGCACATTGGGGCTGGATGGCGATGCTATTTGGGCCGAAATGGAAAGCGAAGAAGTCACGCGCCGCATCTCGGAAACCCGCGCCTTGGGCCAAAAGATGGGCATCAACGGCACCCCCAGCTTTGCCTTCGGGGATCAGATGGTCCGTGGCTATGTGCCTTTGGATTCCATGCTGGAAATTATTGCTGAGCTGCGCCAGAACGGTTAACGACGCAAAAAGCGCGGAAGGATTTCCTTCTGCGCTTTCACAGGCTTACTAACAGCCCCTCAAGTTAAGCTTGAATTATTCAGCCGCAGCCTTGGCCGCCTCGGCCTCAAGAGATGCGGCTTTTTTCTCGACCTCTTCGACGATGTGATCGACCATCTGGTCGTTGTTCATCTTGTGACTGGCTTTTCCCGCGAGATAGACCATGCCGCTACCGGCACCACCGCCGGTGAAACCAACATCGGTCATCAACGCCTCGCCCGGGCCATTTACAACACAGCCAATGATCGACAGGCTCATAGGAGTTTTGATGTGCTCAAGCCGCTTCTCCAGCGTCTCAACGGTTTTGATCACATCAAACCCCTGGCGCGCGCAGCTGGGACAGCTGATGATATTGACGCCGCGATGGCGCAGACCCAAAGATTTCAGGATCTCATAGCCGACTTTCACCTCTTCCACCGGATCAGCGGACAGGCTGACTCGGATCGTGTCGCCAATCCCCATCCAGAGCAGATTTCCCATACCGATCGCAGATTTGATCGTGCCGGAGGTCAATCCCCCAGCTTCGGTGATCCCCAGATGGATCGGCGCATCGGTTTGCTCCGCCAGTTGTTGATAAGCAGCAGCGGCCATGAACACATCCGAGGCTTTGACGCTGATCTTGAACTCATGAAAATCATGATCTTGCAGAATCTTGATGTGATCCATGCCGCTTTCGACCATCGCGTCGGGGCAAGGTTCACCATATTTTTCAAGCAGATGCTTTTCCAAACTGCCAGCGTTCACACCAATCCGAATGGAACAGCCATGATCCCGCGCGGCCTGGATCACCTCCTTGACCCGTGCCTCGGACCCGATATTGCCGGGATTGATGCGCAGACAAGCCGCCCCCGCCTCAGCCGCTTCGATACCGCGGCGGTAGTGGAAATGGATGTCGGCGACAATTGGAACCGGGCTTTCGCGCACGATTTCCTTGAGGGCGCGCGCGCTGTCCTCATCAGGCACAGACACGCGAACAATATCCGCCCCCGCCTCGGCAGCGGCCTGAACCTGCGCGATGGTGCCGGCAATGTCCGTGGTGACCGTATTGGTCATGGTTTGCACAGAGATCGGCGCATCGCCTCCCACCGGCACATTGCCCACCATGATCTGACGGGAGGTCCGGCGATAAATGTTGCGCCAAGGGCGGACGTGGTTGAGGCTCATCGGAATGCATCCTGTGACGGAAGTGTTTGCGCCATACATAGAGCGCCGCGCGGGCCATTGCCAGCGCAGAGCCTGCGACAATTCAGGAAAGACTCAGGGTCCTGCCCTAGCGGTTGCCCGGTGTGACGCGCGGAACAGCCAGCTCAGCCACGACCTTGGCCAATTCCGGGTTCCGGGTCAGATCAGCCACAGCCAGTTTCTGGGTGATGGCGTCAGGAGACAAGGTCAGATTGCGCCCAAACTGACCACTTTTGCCATAGGGGCCGTAGGTCTGACCGTTCACCGCGAAATAAACCCCGCCAGCATTGCCGGAAAAGATCGTTGCGGCCTGTTCGGTCTGCGGCACGCTATAGCTTTGGCCCTTTTGCAAGGTCGCGGCAAACAGCTTGGTTCCCGAAGGAGATGTCACTTCGACCCAGGTTTCCGCCATGGCGACCACGGTCACACCGGGCAGCGGATCGGCCAGAACCTTGGGAATGCTTGGCGCAACAGGGGCTTGCGGAGTGGCAGTGGCAACCGCCATAGGGGCAACTGTCGGGCGGCTTTGGATGTCAAGTTCAACCAGAACCGTCTCCAAATCCTTGTCTCTGCTCAGATCAGCCTGCGCATAGCGATCCGTCAGATCCTGCGCGGTGAGTGACACGTTTTCGGTCACGGTGCCATTTGGGCCGGAGGGGCCAAGTGTTTGACCATTCACAGCAAAATAGATCGCGCCGGATTCGCCAATCTGCATGCGCGGCGTCGCGGCATCTGCCGGAACGACATAGGTGTCGCCCGCATTCATGATCCCGGTATGAAGCGTTTTCCCTGCCTCGTCCTTGATCAACACCCAAGCCGGGCGTGCGGCGACAATGGTAACGCCCTGCCTGTCAAGAACAGGTGCCTGCGCCAAGGCAAGCGGCGTCTCCCCCGGACGCGCGGCCAGCCCTTCGGCCAGGGCAGCCGCAGCAAGGCTGCTATCCTGAACCTGCGGCAGGTCACCCCGCGCCTGGCCAGCAAAGACGCCGACATTTTCCGGATCAAGTGTCGAGATCGGCCCATCACGCGCTACCAACACCGGCACATCCAGCGCCTCAGGACGGTACAAGCGATCAAAAGCCTCAGAGGTTGGCGGGGTGAACACCCCTGCCCCGGTTGGCCCGACAGCCGCGACAGTTGGGCCAACAGTGTTGGTTTCAGCGACAGGCGCAGCTGTGCCACGCGCGGCGGCGATCGGGTCCAACTCGCTCAGCACAACAGGGGTTTGATCAACCGGTGTCACCTGAACGCGCTGCACCTCTTGCAAAACGGTATAGCCGCCATAGCCAATGCCCGCGATCAAGGCGAGCAAGACCAGGGATGAGCCAATCGCGCCGGGTTCGACCCGCGACAAGACGGAATCGCCAACAGGAGCGAAGGGCATCTTGGGCTCGGCCAAGGGGTCGCGTGCCCGAGGGCGCAAGGCGCTGTCTTCAGATTTCTTAACGACCGAAGCCTTGTCGGACATGCCATGCGCCACGGAAAATCCGCTTTCGGCGCAGAAGGCTTCAAAGGCTTCGTCGGGGTCCATGCCCAGATAGCGCGCATAAGACCGCACATAGCCGGCAATAAAGCCGGGCGTATCAAAGGCAGAAGGATCACAATTTTCGATAGCAGCGATGTAGCTGGCTTTGATACGCAATTCACGCTGCACATCCAGCAGGGATTTGCCCAAGGTCGCGCGTTCACCCCGCATCACATCCCCGAGCGACAGGGTGAAGTCGTCAAAGCCCTGCGGAGTTTCCTCCACCACCTGTGGCTTATCCTGGGATTTGCGCCCGATCATCCAGACTGCCCCGCTTGAACCCTGTTCCATTAACGCCTGCTCGCTGCAAGCGACTCGATTCGAGTCGCTCACTTATTGCGTTCACATTACCATATCGCAATAGTTATGACAGGTTTTCCGCAGGTTACCCGGCCAATTCGGCACGATTCAGCGCACAATGGCTCCAAAGTTCATCCATAGCGTGAACGAGTTTATCCATCTCGTCCGGGCCATGAACCGGCGATGGGGTAAAGCGCAAACGCTCGGTTCCGCGAGGAACGGTCGGGAAATTGATCGGCTGAACATAGATGCCATAGCCGTCCAGCAGCATATCCGACAGCTTTTTGGTATGCACAGGATTGCCAACAATCACCGGAACAATATGCGAGCCGTGATCGATGATCGGCATGCCCAGACCTTTGAGACGGGTCTTGAGGATCTTGGCCTGTGTCTGGTGCTGTTCGCGCAGTTTCTTGTCATGCTTCAGGTGACGCACCGAAGCGCAGGCCCCTGCCGCAACAGCCGGAGGCATGGAGCTGGAAAAGATGAAACCGGGCGCATAAGAGCGGATCGCATCACACATTTTTGCACTGGCTGCGATATAGCCACCAACCACGCCATAGGCCTTTGCCAAGGTCGCGTTGATAATGTCCAGACGATGCATCAGGCGATCACGCTCGGCAACACCGGCACCGCGCGGGCCATACATGCCAACAGCGTGCACTTCGTCAATATAGGTCAGCGCGCCAAATTCATCCGCCAGATCACAGATCGCTTCGATCGGGCCAAAATCACCATCCATCGAATAGACCGATTCAAAGGCGATCAGCTTGGGCGCATCAGGATCGTCAGCCGCCATCAGCTCGCGCAGATGTTCGACATCATTGTGACGGAACACACGCTTGGCCCCACCATTGCGGCGGATACCTTCGATCATCGAGGCGTGGTTCAATTCGTCGGAATAAATGATCAATCCCGGGAACAGCTTGGGCAGCGTCGACAGAGTTGCGTCATTGGCCACATAGGCGCTGGTAAAGACCAAAGCCGCCTCTTTGCCATGAAGATCAGCAAGTTCGGCTTCCAAAGCCTTGTGATAAACCGTGGTGCCGGAAATATTGCGTGTGCCGCCTGAGCCTGCGCCGGTTGCGTCCAACGCATCATGCATCGCCTCAAGCACAACAGGGTGCTGGCCCATGCCAAGATAGTCATTGCCACACCAGACTGTGATCGGCTGCTCGGTCCCGTCAGGCTTACGCCATGTGGCGTGCGGGAAATTGCCTTTCTTGCGCTCAATATCAATGAAGGTGCGATAGCGACCTTCGTCATGAAGGCGATTAAGGGCTTCGTCGAGTTTCGCGGTGTAGTCCACCGGTGACCTCCTTCTTGTTATGGGCCTGAGCGCGGCAGCGACCCTTGCAGCGAGTTCCTGCATTCAATTTCACGAATAGATATCTTCCACGCATCTTTATGTCCATGGTCTAGCCGGGGACCAAGGGTCGCATCCTTGATTTACGTCAAGCTTATCACCCGGCCCAGTCCGGCATACCCCACCTGTGGTCGCCTATCGGAAACTTTGCCTTGTGCTCTGGACAGTGGACCGGCCTTTGATAGGGTCGCGCCAACCAAAAATTAGGAGTGCCTCCCCATGTCTCTTGATGCTGTCCTGACGCGCATTGATGACGATTTGCCCAACGCAATCGAGCGGTTGCTGGATCTGCTGCGGATCCCGTCCATTTCCACGGACCCAACCTACAAACCCCAATGTAGCAAGGCCGCAGAGTGGTTGGTGGATGATCTGAAATCCATCGGCATTGCCGCTGAAACACGGGAAACACCGGGCCACCCGATGGTTGTTGGCCATGTTGAGGGCGATGGTCCGCATGTGCTGTTCTACGGTCATTATGACGTGCAGCCGGTCGATCCGCTTGAGCTTTGGGACAATGATCCGTTTGACCCACAGATCGAGGAAACCGCCAAAGGCCAGGTCATTCGTGGCCGCGGCTCGTCGGATGACAAGGGGCAATTGATGACCTTTGTCGAGGCTTGTCGGGCCTGGAAAGCCGAGTTCGGAAAGATGCCATGCCGAATCACGTTTTTCTTTGAGGGTGAAGAAGAAAGCGGTTCGCCCTCGCTTGTTCCATTTCTTGAGCAGAATAAAGACGAGCTAAAGGCCGATATCGCCCTGATCTGCGACACCGGCCTCTTCGAATCGCGCGTGCCAGCGATCATCACGCAATTGCGCGGGCTCTTGGGCGAGGAACTGACCATCACCGCCGCCAACAAAGACCTGCATTCTGGCATGTATGGTGGCGTTGCGATGAACCCGATCCGGGTGCTGTCGGGCATTCTTGCGAACCTGCATGATGAGAATGGACGCATTCAGGTGCCGAACTTCTACGATGGTGTTCCAGAACTGCCTGCCGATATCGCGGAGCAATGGCGCGCCTTGGACTTTGATCACAGCGCCTTTCTAGGCGATGTCGGCCTGTCTGAACCCGCCGGTGAGCAAGATCGTTCGCCCATCGAAATGATCTGGTCGCGCCCCACCGCCGAAGTGAACGGCATCTGGGGGGGCTATTTTGGTGACGGTTTCAAAACCGTTCTCCCATCCAAAGCCCACGCCAAGGTAAGCTTCCGTCTGGTTGGACAGCAAGATCCGCACAAAATCCGCGAAGATTTCCGTGCTTGGGTGCAATCGCAACTGCCTAAGGATGTCGAGGTGGAATTTTCCGACCATGGCGCGTCTTCTGCCGGTCACATGTCCACCGCCCACCCGGCCTTTGAGGCCGCGCGTTCGGTGCTGGGCGCGGAATGGGGCCACGAGGCTGCCTTTGCCGGATGCGGCGGCTCGATCCCTGTTGCCGGGTATTTCGAGACGATCTTGGGCATGGATTCCATGCTGGTCGGTTGGGGCAAAGATGACGACCAACTGCATTCGCCAAACGAGAAATACGATGTGGAAAGCTTCCACAAGGGCATCCGTTCCTGGGCGCGGGTGCTGGACGCGATTTCGACCAAGGCCTGAACTGGCGCGGGAGAGCATCGTGCTCTCCCTTTTCGCCCCGATTCGGCCAAATTCATTAAGGTTAACCCGCAGTTAATTTCCTAAACCCGTGACGGTCCGGCGGTCAAAACCTAATAAAACAAGCATTCCTGACCCTAGGTCACCGGGAAAGTTTTACACATTCAAAGATAAATATGTCATTTTCGCCGTATTTGATCCTAGCTTTGCCTCAATCGTTGGATAATTCTATCGACATGCTGCGTACGACCAAAAAACTCACTCACCGGGACTTCCGGCAACGTATTCGCCGGGTTGATCCTCACTTTTACCGAACCGGTAATTGCGTTCAGATGGATGCGCGCGCGACGCGCCCAATTGGCGCAACACTACTGGGATTTGGGTGGGTCTATCTGGTCATCACCCTGCTGCAAAACCGCCCAATCCTTGAGGCCTCTTTGCACAAGGGCAACCTGCCGCAGGAATATCACATCTGGGTCATGGGCGGCCTGTCGGTCTTTATCGCTGCTTCGCTTGTCATGCTGGGCGCGCATGTGATGCGTTTTCTGTTCCAAAATGGCGCGCGCAAGAAAAACTCCGGCGGTATCCTGATGGGAAGCCTGGCCGCCATGGTGATGATCTTTACCCCACCCTCCGTTTGGCAGGCCGGGTTTGCGATGTTGGACGAGAATTCCCAGACCTTCATTCAAAGCGCCAGCGCCAAGATGGAGATCGACATGCCCGAGGTTAACCTGACGCAGGTTGCCTTTGTGTCCTCGCGCGGGAATTAATGGGTCCTGACCCCAAAGCGTTTCCAGTTTTCGTTGAAGCAATGCATCGGCTTTCTGCGTTTGAGCCTAAGGCGAAAGGCTGCGAAAGCTGATCCAATGTGAACTGGAAACGCTCTAAATCACGCCGTTGAACCGCTCGGGCAGCACAAACTGCGCGTCATATTCTGGACGTTTAAAGTGATAAAACCCGGTATCGCCGCGTGGTTCCCAACTGCGATACATCCGTTTGCGCACCCAGCCCAGGTCGAAATGCTCCTGCATTTGCAGCTGTGAAAAGGCTTCGAACACCGCGCGATCTTCGCCTCGCGCCTCGGCAAACCAATGCCGCCCGATCGACGCCTCCTTGACCCCGACCCCGACATCTTGCGTCACTTGATTGCGCGCATTCATGACCGAGGCGTATTCGGCAAAATCGCAGAATTTCAGATGAAACAGATAAAGCTCATCCGGCGTGTTGAGCTTGTCATATTGAGTAAAATGCCCGCCCCGCGCGATCTTTGCGCCGTGGCTGGTGATGCAGGGTTTCGAATAATGCGGGGCGAGGCGCACATGGCGGCGCGGGCCAATGATGTGATCGGTGATCGCCTCGGGTTCCAGATCGATGCGGTGGATCACCTCTAACCCCAGCGGCGTCAGCACCTGACGAGGTTTCTGATCCTTGAGGTATTGCAACAGGTTACGACCATCGCTTGGATCAACCACCACCAATTCATCCACATCGCCCACCACGATATGATCGTAGTAACAACGCAGCCCCTGCACAAAATTATTGAGCATACGCCAGCGTTTCATGTCGAAATTTGGATGCGGATCGCCGGGGATGCCGATGATGTTGCAGCCTGCGGCCAGTTCAGCGACCGCCTCGCCGCGCCCATGATTGACGATATAGCAATTCTCGCGGCCAAAGACCTCGCCGTAATGTCGAAGCCAGGCTTTCAGGAAAAACGCGTCATCGCGCACCATGGTAAGAGCGGCTGCCACCGATTGCATCTGCTGGCCTCATTCTTGTTTGTTTTGCGGCAACATTAGCGGATTGCCACGCGGCTGAGAATCGCCTTTCTGCGCAATCCCCGCTAACGTGGCGCACAAACATCAAAAACCACAGAATATCACTGGGAAAACCCCATGTTGTCCGAGCAGTTTCAGCAAAAAGGCTGGCAGATCCAACCGGGATCGATGCCCCCGACCCATATCCAGGTTTTTGGAGAGCGCTCCTCGGGCACCAATTTTGTCAAACGGCTGATCGGGCGCAATTCGCATCTGAAACCCAGCGAGGATCTTGGCTGGAAACACGGCTTTCCCCATATGACCGCGATCCCGGCCCATTTTGCCGTGATCTGCGTGGTGCGCGATGCGCGGGCCTGGGCGCTGTCGATGCATGCCAAGCCTTGGCATTGCCCCCCGGTGATGCAGGCCCTACCCTTTTCACATTTCATCCGCGCCGAATGGGCCACCATCGCCGACCGCCCGCGCTATTTCCCGCAGGTGAAAGAGCTGGGCGGCGCGGGCCAACCCCTGCAACATGACCGCCACCCTTTGACTGGCGCGCCCTTCGCCAACCTGTTTCAAATGCGCACCGCCAAGCTGCAAGGGCTGCTGTCCTTCTTCAATCGCGGCTGCACTTTGGTGTTTTGCCGATTGGACGCGGTGCAAAAAGCGCCAGAGAGCTTTCTGGCAGAGTTACAGGGCGATCTGTCATTGCCCGCATGGGACACTGAATACCGCCCGGTCATCAAACGCTTGGGGTCCAAATTCCTGCCATCGGTTGAGCCAAGGCTGCCCACGCCAAAAGAGATGAGCGCGCAGGATTTGGAGTTCCTACGCGCCCAGGTTTCCCCTGATCTCGAAGCCCAATTAGGTTTCGATTACGGCTAAGTCACCCTGCGTGCTTGTCCGCCAAAGCCTCAACCGCCGCCAGAACGTCTGGCAAAGGCGGGCAGGATTTGCGCGTTTCCAACGAGACATGCAGCAGGAATTGATCACAGCTTGACAAGACAGCCCCATCCGAGGCGCGCTTCATCTCGTGCAGCAAACGCAGCTTCTTACCCTCACCCAAAGCGACGCGCGTTTCGACAAAGAACTCTTCCCCGACAAGGGTTTCATCGAGATACTTGATGTTGGTTTCAGCGGTGAAATAGCTGTTTCCCGCATCGATATAGGCGCGATCCGCGCCCACATGGGCCATCAACTCTTCTGAGGCATCGCTGAACACTTGCCCATAGCGCCCTTCATTCATGTGACCATTCACATCGACCCAATCCACAGGAACGGTTCGGCGCACGGTGACCAAAGGCACCTCGTCCGCCAAGGGCCCCCGCAGCCGAGCATCATGGTCGCGGATCAGTTTACCGGCCGCGGCCTCTTGCCCTTTTAGGGCGCGCATCATGGCCACCAGATTGTTGTCGCGCAGCCGCTCCAACTCGCGGATCGACATATGGCCGGATTGATCATCGGACTGCCCTGCAATCAGATCAACCAGATCATTGTTGAACTCGGGCACATCCATCAGCTTGGTCCAGGGCCATTTCAGCGCCGGGCCAAATTGCGCCATGAAATGCTTCATCCCGGCCTCGCCACCGGCGATGCGATAGGTCTCGAACAGGCCCATCTGCGCCCACCGCAGACCAAAGCCATAGCGGATCGCGTCGTCCAGCTCTTCAGTGGTACAAATCCCGTCCTTGATCAGCCAAAGCGCTTCGCGCCAGACCGCTTCGAGCAGGCGGTCCGCAACATGCGCGTCAATCTCGGCCTTGATATGCAGCGGGTACATTCCGATGTCACGCAGGGTTTCTGACGCCTTTTCAATAACTTCCAGAGAGGCTTGCCCAGGCACGACCTCGGCCAGCGGCAGCAGGTAAACCGGGTTAAACGGATGCGCGACCAGGATCTGCTGCGGGCGCGCCGCGCCCTCTTGCAGCTCGGACGGCTTGAACCCGCTGGTAGAAGAGGCCAAGACCGCATTCTCGGCCACATGCTTTTGCAGCTCGGCATAGACCTTTTGTTTTATCTCCAACCGCTCCGGCACGCTTTCCTGCACATAGGTCGCCCCTACCACGGCCTCGGCAATCGTGTCGTGAAAGGTGATCTCGCCGCGCTTGGGCATTGGGGATTCGTAGAGCATCGGCAGGGCGCGCTCGGCATTGGCCATGACCTCACCGATCTTGCGCTCGGCCTCGGGATCCGGGTCAAACACCCGCACCTGCCAGCCCATCAGGGCAAAACGCGCCGCCCAACCGCCGCCAATGACACCGCCACCGATTATCGCTGCAATCTTTTCCAAAGCGCCTCTCCCTTGTCTGGCCTAACGCGCGCGCTCCATGCGGGTCAGGTCATAGCCGTACCAATCCAAAATCTCGCGCGCCGCTTTCAGGCGCTCACCGGGCTTGCCGGTGCGGTCCATGATCCACATGCGCGCGCCGCCTGGCTCCCCCATGGCGGCGGTACGGTTGTTGATATCCAACCAATGCACCCAGATCTCTTCCTCACCCAGCTGAAACCGTCCCGGCCCTGTGGCGACAAAAGGCAGAGAGACCTCTCCCAGCCGCATCACCCCGTCACTCACCACCAATTCACTGCCCACCGGCACACCTGCCGCCTCGACAATTTGCCAGCGCCCCGCCAGCCGCTCTGTCGTCACATCCACCTGCGAGGCGATCTGAGCCGTTGGATTGCGCAGAGGAATGGATAATTCGGGCAACATGGTTACCGGAGTGCAAGCCGTAGCCAAAACAAGAAGACCACCACACATCCCCCTGTAAAATAACGATAAACAAGATGCGTGCATCCATCCCCCTATAGGATCAGTTACTGACTAAACGCCAAATCAGCCGGTTTTTCATGCGCAAACCGAATGTAGTCATGCGCAAGGCGTCTCATGGGCCAAAACCTGCCTCATTTGCGCCGCAGGGTGAAGGCCGTCATTGGAATTAACGATTCAGGAGCTGCTGCCACATGCTTCTCACCCCGCCGCCTGTCCCAGGAAAAGAGACAGAGAACCGGTTTGCACGGGTTTTTGGTCTGTTTGAACAAGGTCTGGTTCAGGAAGACACCAAACCCACTACAACGCTATCAGAAGCCAAGGAAAAACAGCTTTTGGCCCAGGCGCTGACATCCTTGCATCAACGCCCCAAGGGCAAAGGCAAATCAGCCGCGAAAGCCAGTTGCGACAACGAATTTTTCCGACGAATCCGAGCGACTGGCGGGGGGTTTGACATGGGCGACCTTGGTGAACCGCTGCTTTAGGATCTGCTGCAGCGATCCTTCGGCACCGCCTGCCAGAACTTTGGCGACGAATGTGCCGCCCTCTTCGAGCACGTCAAAGGCAAGATAGGCCGCCGCCTCGCACAGAGCCATGATGCGCAGGTGGTCGGTCTGTTTGTGCCCCGAGGCCGAAGCCGCCATGTCGGACATGACCACATCTGCCTTGCCGCCCAGCCATTCCTTGACCTTGTCGTCCGCGTCATCCTCCATGAAATCCAACTGATGGATCTCGCAGCCCGCAATCGGGTCGACCTCTTGCAAATCGATGCCGAGAATCGTGCCGATGGCCTTACCCTGCTTTTCACCCAAAGCGTTGACGCGCTTTGCCGCGACCTGGCACCAGCCACCGGGCGCACAGCCCAAATCAACCACACGCGCCCCAGGCACCAAAAACCGAAACTTATCGTCCAATTCCAGGATCTTATAGGCCGCGCGACCGCGATAGCCGTCTGCCTGTGCCCGTTTGACATACGGATCGTTCAGCTGGCGCTGCAACCAAAGCGTCGAGGACAGTTTGCGCCCGCGCGCGGTCTTGACCTTGACCTTTAGATCCCGCTGGCCGCGTCCGGATGAGTTTTTAGGTGACTTGGCCATGTGGTTCGCCTCTTGCCGTTTCGCAATGGTCAGGTTGATCAGAGCGCGTCCCTATCACAAAGGTCCGTCTTCCAAAACCCCATCCGCAGACATCTGCGCATATAGCAGCCCCTCGCGCAGGCCACGATCCGCCACACTGAGCCGATCCGTGGGCCAAACCCGCAGCAAAGCCTGCAAAATCGCCGACCCGGACATGATCAAAGCCTGCCGATCCGGCCCAATACGCGGGTCTCGGCGCCGCCCTGTCGGGCCAAGTTCGAGATAGCGGCGAATGACCGACTCGATCTGGTCCGAGCTCATGCGTAACCCGTCCACTTTGGTGCGATCATAACGCCGCAATCCCAGATGCGAGGCGGCAACGGTGGTGACGGTGCCCGAGGTGCCAACGATCTGAAACCCTTCGCGCGCTTGCTCATCCGCATAGGGCGCAAATTCCGAAAGTTGCTCTTCGAAAAACCAGCTCATCAGCGCATAGCGACCGGCATCATCAGAGACATCCGAAAATTGATCACGCAAGGTGGCCACGCCAAGCGGCACGCTGATCCAATCCACCACTTTCGCGGTCGGAAACGGGCTGTCGACTGGGTGAAACCCAGCATGCAGACGCATGATCGCCGCTGGTCGGTCGCGGCGCGGGACAGAGCTGAGGTCGATCCAGACCAGTTCGGTCGAACCGCCGCCAATATCCACTACCAAGAGCTGTTCCGTTTTGGTTGACACCAAAGGCGCGCAGGAGATCACCGCCAGACGCGCCTCTTCCTCGGGCTGGATAATTTCCAGCGGCAGGCCGGTTTCCCGCCGCACTTGGCGAATAAATTCTTGCGCGTTTTTCGCACGCCGACAGGCCTCGGTCGCGACCAGACGCATTCGCGTGACCCCGTGGCGTTCGATTTTCTGACGACACACTTTCAAAGCCGACACCGTTCGCCCCATCGAGGCGCGGCTCAGCCGACCGTATTTCTCTAACCCCTGCCCCAGTTGGACAGATTTAGAGAAACTGTCGATCACATGGAACTGACTGCCCTTGGGTTGGGCAATCAACATGCGACAACTATTTGTGCCCAAATCCAGCGCCGCATAAAGCGCATTGGGATCAGGCCGATTTGGCGCGGTGCTCTCGACCGGTTTCGGGAAAACGCCCGCAGCCTTGGGACGCTTGGGCGCCATCTGTTGCGCCCTCCGATTTCAACTTGAATTCAGGATACGCGGCGGATCGGTGCCGCGCAAGTCGCATGAAGCTTCGAACCCAAGGGATTTTCATAATATCCCTTCAAGAATGCGTATTCCTCTTCCAGGAAGGGCCGGATCGCATCGATGGTCTCGGGCTTGAGGTCGTCCAGGGTCAGTTTGGCCTCAGATGTATTGCGGCGCGGCATCTCAACCGGTTGGCGGGTCAGCAGTGACAGATCATAGGCCAGCTGACCCAATTCCTCGGTCTTATAGACCTTGTTATAGTCCGCCAAATTGCGGCCCACAAACAGCCAGGCCTGAATGGCGTGATGTTTGATCGAAGACGAGGCCTGTTTATAGGCATCAAGGTTCTGAAAGAACTCGTCCGGGCTAGGTTCGCGCGGAAGATCGGGCAGCCAATCGCGCCCGTCGCGCAATTTGATGCTGTTCCTCAGATCGCCAAATTGCAGCACACGATTGGTATAAACCGACAGTAACCGCTTGATCGGGTCGCGCACCACGCAGAACCGCCAATAACCTTCGTATTCTTCAAACCGATGCGGGCGGAACCGCTTGGTCGGGTAAAGATTGTGCCAGGTATAGAGCGTCACATCCTTTTCATCCGGCAAATCCACCGATGGATCGACCCGTGCCAAGGCTTCCTTGACCGAGGAACACCCAGCCTTGGGAAGCGCCATATAAGCGAGTTTATGTGCGTCTATTGCGATGACCATTGGTCACTGCCCCTTCTCTTTGCCCTCTCCTTTTACTGCCACTTTCGGGCGAGAGTTTGGCAACAAGGTTAATTTGCCTCATGTTTATCCTGAAAACTTAGACGATCCGAACCGGTTTAACAATCTTGCTCTTGGCCTTACCCTGTCGCTCATGGATCGGCACAAGTCGAAATCCGACAAAACGCCAATCCCTCCCGCAGCTAGGGTGTCGGAACAGAACCGAAGGAATCAAACGGATGCCAGACATCACAATCGTCTATTGGAGAGATATCCCCGCGCAGGTGATTGTGGGCAAAGGTCGGCGTGGCGCAAAAGTTCAGCTGCCTGAACGTTTTGAGCAAGCCATTGATCGCGCCGCCATGAAGGGCGGTCAGATCGACACCGATGCTTATCTGGCAGAATGGCGCAAAGTTCCTTCCGGCTCTGCCGAGGGTGACCAGAATGACGTGGCCGCAGAATTGGCCGCCAAGCTGGACGCTGATTATGATCAAGAGCGCCTGAAAACGCTGATCGCCAATGATGGATGGGCCTAAGCCCGCCATGAAGCTGAGGGAGGCCATCATGGCTCTGCTGAATTTCCGCAAGCGCGATGACGCTGCAACTTCACCGCGCAATGCAGATCTGGAGGCCTTTCTAAAAGGCTATTCCATCGAGGTCATGCCGCGCACCGCCGCCAAGGTTGACGATTTCCGCGCGTTGCTGCCCGAAGGCACGCGCGTCTATATCGCTCATATCGAAGGCACCCCGATCGAGGAAATGGTCGCAACGGCCAAGCGTATTTCCGAAGACGGTTACAATGTGATGCCGCATTTCCCAGCGCGCATCATCAAAGACGCCGCGACCCTGGAAAACTGGATCGCCATGTATCAGGGCGAGGCCGGTGTTGAACAGGCGCTGCTGCTCGCCGGTGGTGTCACCTCTCCGCATGGGGATTTTCACAGCTCCATGCAGCTCATGGAAACAGGGTTGTTTGACAAAGCAGGCTTTAAACGTCTGCATGTCGCCGGTCACCCCGAAGGCAACAAGGACATCGACCCTAATGGCGGCGATGCCGTTGTGATGGACGCGCTGCGTTGGAAACAGAAATTCAATGAGACTACCGATGCGGAAATGGCGCTGGCCACCCAGTTTGCCTTTGACGCCGATCCAATCATCGCCTGGGCGGATCGCCTGAAATCCGAAGGCATCGATATCCCGATCCATATCGGTATCGCGGGCCCGGCCAAGCTGCAAACCCTGATCAAATTCGCCATTGCCTGCGGTGTTGGCCCCTCGCTCAAGGTTTTGCAGAAACGCGCCATGGATGTGTCCAAGCTGCTGCTCCCATATGAGCCAACTGACGTGTTGACCAAACTGGCCGCCCACAAAGCCGCCAACCCGGATTTCAACATCGATAAGGTCCATTTCTTCCCACTTGGCGGCATCAAGACCAATGCAAATTGGGCGATTGAAAACGGTGGCGAGTCGACCCGCCCGGCAAAGCAGTAGAACCGGTGTCGCGTCCTGCTCTGCTTTTCGACCTCGACGGCACGATGCTGGACACGGACGCGATCCATATGGCAGTTTTCGCTGACATGATGGCCCCGCGCGGGCTGGATGTGACGCATGAGTTCTACATGCGTCATGTTCATGGACGGCTGAACACCGACATTTTTGCTGAATTTCTGCCGGACGAACCGGATCCTCAGGGGTTGTCGGACGCCAAAGAGGCCGAGTTTCGCAACCGCCTGCCCCGCCCCTACCCGGCCATGCCCGGTGTCGTGGATCTGGTGGCGCGGGCGCAACGCAACAACTGGGGGCTGGCCGTGGTGACCAATGCCATGCGGCTCAACGCCGAGGCCATGCTGGAAGCCATCGGCCTGAGCACGGCGTTTGACGTGATTGTCATCGGCGAGGAATGCCCAAAAGGCAAACCAGACCCGGCCCCGTATACAATCGCAATGCAGCAATTGGGTGTGAACCCAGACCGCTGCATCGCCTTCGAAGACAGCCCTTCGGGCATGCGCGCTGCCGCAGCCTCGGGGGCCTATCCTGTGGGCATCCGCTCCTCCCTGTCTGACACAGATCTCAGGGCGGCGGGCGCACAAGACAGTTTGGAACACTTTAACGACCCTGCGCTGGCACACATATTGCAGCGTTTTGACAGAGAGGCACTGACATGACCCGCACGATCATCGAGTCGCAAACCAAAACCACCGTGATGGGCTTTGATCAGCCCTTCTGCGTGATCGGCGAGCGTATCAACCCAACAGGCCGCAAAATCCTGAATGCCGAACTGGAAGCCGGCGATTTCAGCCGCGTCGAAACGGACGCGCTGGCGCAGGTTGCGGCCGGTGCCAATGTGCTCGACATCAATTCAGGCGCAGTCTTTTCCAACAAAATGGCCGAAGATCCCCGTTATGCCGATAACAACTTTGTCGAGCCAGACCTGATGCGCCAATTGGTGGAAAAGGTTCAGGCGGTCACAGATTGCCCGCTTTGCATTGACAGCTCGGTGCCCGGTGCGCTGGAAGCTGGTCTTGAAGCCGCCAAAGGCCGCCCCTTGCTGAACTCGGTCACCGGTGAAGAGGAACGTCTGGAAATTGTTCTGCCGCTGGTCAAGAAATACAACGTTCCCGTTGTCGCGATCTCCAACGACGACACAGGCATTTCCGAGGACCCGGATGTGCGCTTTGCCGTGGCGAAAAAGATCGTTGAGCGCGCCGCCGATTTCGGCATTCCTGCGCATGACATCGTGGTTGACCCTCTGGTCATGCCAATCGGCGCTATGGGCACCGCGGGCCTGCAGGTTTTCGAACTGAACAATCGTCTGCGCAATGAGCTTGGTGTGAACACCACCTGCGGGGCCTCCAACATCTCCTTTGGTCTGCCCAACCGTCACGGTATCAACAATGCCTTCCTGCCCATGGCCATGGCCACCGGCATGACCTCGGCGATCATGAACCCGGTTGCCCTGCCCGTTGGCCCCAAGAAACTGGCCGAGAAAAAGGCCGAGGTTGAGGCCGCCGGTATCGTTCTGCCCGAGGGTATGGATGACGAAACCTTCTGCAAGATGTTTGGCCTCGGCTCGACCAAACCGCGCCCTGGCAAGGAAATGGAAGCGATCCGCGCCGCCAACTTCCTCACCAACAACGACGAAGGCGGTGCCAACTGGATCCAGTTCAACAAGGCACCGGGCGAAGCTGCAGGTGGTCGCGGTGGCCGCCGCCGTCGCCGCGCCTGATCCAAATTGGAAAATGCGAAACGCCCGCCAAACCGGCGGGCGTTTTTATTCGGTTGCCGTTGCCCGCTCAGCTCGTCTCGCCGCCCAGATTGGCCAGACGACCAAGATCAAAAAAGTCAGGTTGGCCAAGGCGTTCATCGGCGCGCCGACCAAAATGGACCCGCTGCTATCCACCAGATACCAGCTCCAGATCATTACCAACAGGGCGGTTCGGGTCTCATGGGGCATCCGGGCCAGATGCGCCCCGGCCATCACCCAAATGATCACCCCCAGCCCAACACAAAGCCCGGCCATGATCGCGCCCAGCATTTGACCCGGCGTCTTGCCAAGCGTTTCAGCCCCATCCCCGCTGAGAGTTACCAGATCCAGCAACAGCACCAATGGGCTCGACACCCCGAACACCAGGGCCGCCCAGGTCAGCACACCAAACCCGACAATCACCCCAGCGCCAAAGCGCAACCGTTTCTGTTCCAAAGTCATCGCAGTCTCCTTTCACGTTGCTGTGGAAACTGTCGATCCTGACGCGTCTCATCAATTACCTGTCAGGTAAGTGAATTCGTGATCCTGACGTGATAGCAAACAGCATGAGCAATTTTGGACAAGAGCTGAAAACATGGCGCAACACCCGCCGCCTGTCGCAACTGGCCTTGGCCACAGATAGCGGAATTTCCGCGCGCCACCTGTCCTTTTTGGAAACCGGACGCGCCCGCCCCAGTCGTGGGATGATTTTGCGCCTGACCGATTGTCTGAACATCCCACGCCCGGCCCGCAATCACATGCTGGTCGCCGCAGGGTTTGCCCCCGCCTATCCCGAGATCAAGCGGGACGCAGAGATGCTTGCCCCGTTCTCGCAAGCCATTGATCGGATGCTGGAAAAACACGCGCCTTACCCGGCCTCGGTCATGGATCGCGAATGGCGTATCTTGCAGATGAATGCGCCTGCGCAACTGTTGTTTGGCAGCGTCGGTTTGCAGGTCGGGCAGAGCCTGATCGACATCCTTCTTGAGACCAATATCGGCCCGGAAGTGGTTGAGAACTGGCCAGAATTTGGCCACCACATCCTCATGCGTCTACGCGCCGAAAGCGCGGAGGCCGGTGGTCTGCCAAGCCTGGACAAGGCAGCACGCATTCTGGCCGATGACCCAGCCATCGCCTCTTATGAGCCGCCTATCCCCTTACCAGCGGTCACACCGACCCGGTTTCGAGCTGGCCCAACCACCCTCTCGCTCTTCAGCACATTTGCACAATTTGGCAGTGCCGAAGAGGTCACCCTTTCTGATCTCAAAATTGAATTGTTGTTCCCCTGTGACGAAGCAACTCGGCTGTTTCTTGAGCAGCTAGGCTAAGTCAGACTTCCGTGCCAGGGCCCAGGAACAGATCGGAAAATCCTCCTGATTTTCCAGACTGTCCACATCCTCGCGGTAAGCCGGTGGAAAGGGCCCGGCAACATTGCGGATCCCTGCCCAGCGATTGCCCCATTGTTCGGCGTGAATCTCGGTTTCTTCAAACCCGCATTCAATCAGGAAATTCGTCAGCCCGCGCGCGCTCCAGCGCGTATTATCCACCGGTGCCCCGTGCAACGGCACGAAAAAAGGCACCGCCACCAGAAAATATCCGCCGGGTTTCAGCGATTGCAGCACATGTTGCGTGGCGCGGTATGGACGGTCGAGATGCTCCCAAACCTGATCAGCTATGATCAGATCATAGTGCAGCAGGCTGCCATCCTCAGCCTGTAGCGGAGATTTGCAGATGTCATATTCGGGAAACCAGAAGGCGCGGTAAGATTTGAAGGGAAACTTGGTGCCGAACTTCCCCGAAATCTCAGCCACATCAAGCGTTTCCGGCTCCAGCATTCGCACCAGATGCCGGCATTTCTTGGAACTGACAATACGATTGATACTGGCCATGACCCACCTCGCTTTGCGCCATTTGGCGTCAGCTTGCGAGAGGGGTCAAGCCCTTGTTGAAAAACGATCTATTTCGCCCGTTTCTTGATCTTACCCGCCGCCTCTGCGAGATCGCGGGCAATGGCAAAGGCTCCTTGGATCTTGTCCTTGTCGCTCTTCCAGTCACGCCGCAGGATAATCTTGTTATCTTTGATCTTGGCCATGTCGCCTTGCGCACGCATAAAGCTTACCAGCCCCTCAGGCTTGGCGAATTTGTCATTGTGGAATTGAACAGTCGCGCCTTTTGGCCCGCCATCAAGCTTGGCAATCCCGGCGCGTTTACACATGGCCTTGATGCGAACAACAAGCATCAAGGTGTTGACTTCACGCGGCAATTTCCCAAACCGGTCGATCAGTTCCGCGGCAAACCCCTCCAGCTCAACCTTGGTTGAAAGCGAGGACAAGCGACGATAAAGCCCGAGACGAACATCGAGATCGGGCACATAATCCTCGGGGATCAGAACCGGAACGCCCAGATTGATCTGCGGAGCCCACTGCCCATCATCGTCGGTCAGCCCCTCCATCTCGCCGGATTTGATCTTGGCAATCGCCTCTTCCAGCATGGATTGGTAAAGCTCATAGCCGACATCGCGCATCTGGCCAGATTGCTCTTCGCCCAGAAGATTGCCCGCGCCGCGAATGTCGAGATCCTGCGAAGCCAAGGAAAAACCGGCCCCCAATGTATCAATCGACCCCAAAACCCGCAGCCGCTTTTCAGCCGTTGCAGTCAGTTTGGCGCGCGGTTTGGTGGTCAGGTAACAATAGGCGCGGGTTTTGGAACGCCCAACCCGGCCTCGGATCTGATACAACTGGCTTAGGCCAAACATATCGGCGCGATGCACCACCATTGTGTTGGCCGTCGGAATATCCAGACCGGATTCAACAATCGTCGTGGCCAATAGCACATCATATTTGCCGTCATAAAACGCGTTCATACGCTCATCCAGCTCACCCGCGGCCATCTGGCCATGCGCCACAACATAAGAAATCTCGGGCATCTGCTCTTTGAGGAATTCCTCGATCTCAGGCAGGTCGGCAATGCGTGGCACCACGTAGAAGGATTGCCCTCCACGATAATGTTCGCGCAGCAGGGCTTCGCGGATGGTGACCGCGTCGAACTCGCTGACATAGGTGCGGATCGCCAGCCGGTCCACCGGCGGCGTACCAATGATCGACAGATCGCGCACCCCGGTAAGAGACAGCTGCAAGGTCCGAGGGATCGGCGTTGCGGTCAATGTCAGCACGTGAATGTCACTGCGCAACTGTTTAAGCCGTTCTTTGTGCTGCACGCCAAAATGCTGCTCTTCGTCGATGATCAACAGGCCCAGCCGTTCAAAACGGATATTTTTGGCCAAAAGCGCATGGGTGCCCACGGCAATATCCACCGTCCCGCGCGAAATCCCCTCGCGCGTCAAAGAGGCCTCTTTCGTGCCGACAAAGCGCGACAAAGGCGCGACCTGTACCGGAAAGCCCCGAAACCGTTCCGCAAATGACTTGTAATGCTGGCGCGCCAACAAGGTTGTGGGCGCAATCACCGCCACCTGAACCCCAGATAGCGCGGCGATAAAGGCGGCGCGCATGGCGACCTCGGTCTTGCCAAAGCCGACATCGCCACAGATCAGTCGATCCATCGGCTGGCCAGAATGCATGTCATCGACCACATCATTGATGGCGTTTAGCTGGTCATCGGTCTCCTGATAGGGGAAACGCGCCGCAAAGCTTTCATAAGACCCGACCGGAGGATCCATCACCGGAGCCTTGCGCAAGGCGCGTTCTGCAGCGATGCGGATCAAGCGATCCGCCATCTCGCGAATGCGTTCTTTCAGCTTGGCCTTTTTAGCCTGCCAAGCCCCGCCGCCGAGCCGATCCAACAACCCGGTGTCATGGCCATATTTGCTCAGCAGTTCGATATTCTCGACTGGCAGGTACAGCTTGGCCGCTTCGGCATATTCCAGGCTGATGCACTCATGCGCCGCCCCGGCGGCGCTGATCACCTCCAACCCCAGATAACGGCCAATCCCGTGATCCACATGAACAACCAGATCGCCGGGGCTCAGGCTTTGGGTTTCGGTCAGGAAATTCTCTGCCTTGCGACGTTTGCGCGGCGCGCGGATCAACCGATCCCCCAGAACATCCTGTTCGGAAATGACGGTGATCTCACCATCATCCCAAGGGGCCACAAACCCAGCCTCAAGCGACCAAACCGCCAAATGCAGCCCGCGCTTTCCGATCCTTGTGCCATTGCCAATCGGGACCGCCTCGGCCAGCCCTTCATCCTCGATCAAGCCGGTCAAACGTTCCCGCGCGCCCTCGGAATAAGAGGCGATCAAGACCGGCCCCTTGGCCATACGATCCTTTACGTGGGCAGCCAAAGCCCCAAACAGGCTAACATTTTCCTGCTGGCGTTCTGGCGAGAAATTACGCCCGATCCGCCCACCAGCATCAACGACGCCGGGGCCCGACGCCTGGGGCAGTGGATGAAACTGCACAGCGCGCCGCGTGCCGATCGCCTCAGCCCAGGTGCCATCATTCAAATACAACAGCTCCGGCGGCACCGGTTTATAAACGCTGCCCATGGTCTTTTTCTGAGACAAGGCATGGGTGCGCGTCTCATACTGATCCTGAATACTCTCCCAACGCGACAGGCGCGAAGGCGTCAGTTGGTCATCCATGACCACCGGCACATCCGGCAGGTAGTCAAACAGGGTTTCCAATTTCTCATGGAAAAACGGCAACCAATGCTCGATCCCCTGATGCTTGCGCCCGGCACTCACCGCCTCATAAAGCGGATCATCCTTGACCGCAGCGCCGAATTCGATGCGGTAATTCTGACGAAAGCGAGTGATCGCCGCCTCATCCAGGATGACTTCGGACACAGGGGCCAGTTCCACCACGTCCAGCTTTTCCGTGGTCCGCTGCGTCACCGGGTCAAAGCGGCGCGCCCCGTCCAACACATCACCAAAGAAGTCCAGACGCACCGGCCCACCCTCACCCGGAGGGAAAATATCCACAATGCCGCCGCGAATGGCGTAATCCCCGGGCTCGGTCACCGTGGGGGCCTGGCTAAAGCCCATACGCACGAGAAAAGCGCGCAATTCGGCCTCATCCACACGGGAATCAACCCGCGCGACAAAAGCAGCCTCGCGCAACACATTCCGTGCTGGCACTTTCTGCATTGCCGCAGACAGGGTGGTCAGAACCACATATTGCTTGGGCATGCCATGTAAAAACCCGGCGAGCGCCGCCATACGCGCCGCAGAAATATCCGCATTGGGCGACACGCGATCATAAGGCAGACAATCCCAGCCCGGAAAGGTGATCACCGGCACATCCGGTGCCAAAAACTCCAGCGCATCCCGCATCGAGGCCGCGCGCTTGTCATCGCGTGCCACATGCAGCACCGGCCCACCGCTGCGCGCCATCTCTTCCAGCAAAAGCTTGGCGTCAAACCCCTCCGGGGCCCCGCCCATGATCACGTTTTGTCCTGTCATACCGCCTGCAATGCCCCCCTGCCCGACCAAGGTCAAGCCCAGCTTTGTTTCGGAGCCATCCCTTGCTTGACGCAGGCGTGACGGGCTGGGTTTGGAGGGACAAGATCAATTGACGAGGGGCCCCATTCATGGGGAGACGTCCATTGATCTTGGCGCGACAAAAACAGTCTGTCAGGACCAATCAATCAAGGGATGGGTCAGTAACAAAGCGGTTTTGTTTTGGTGAATCTCAGCGCCCTCACCCTCTCGACCCGCACCCGCTTCACGCGGAATCGTCACCCAACAATTTGCTTCAAACAAAGCGCGCGGAAGCGCATAATGTAACAGCGCCACGCTCAGAGCACGTAAGACGAAAGGTTGTGATACATGCCCCACATGGCCGTCAAAAAGATCGACACCATGCCGATGAACTGCGTGGTCATGCGATGGATGCGCAAGCGCCGCCACAATGCCTCACCGCTGTTTTCTCCCCCCTTCACCTTGCGCGCCGAATAGATGCTCAGCAAGCCGACAAAGATCAACGGAGACATCAACAAGAACACCGCTTGCGCAAACTCAACCCCATAATAAAACCCCAAAACCAGCAAACCGCTCAACAAGGCCGAGGCAATGGCGGTGATCCACAACCCGGCCTCTTCGACGATGAACAAAAACCGGTTGGCATTGATGCGCACCAGATCCTCAAGATCCTGTTCGGCCTGCCCGCCATTGCGTCGCGCGCGGCTCACCATGTCAAAGGGCACGCCCAGAACCCAATGGCTGATCGAGGACCAGGCGACCGCCAGCACGATCCAGAACCAAAGATTGGAAAAGGACCGCATTTCGATCACTTCAAAAACGATTGTGTACCAATCCAAAGGGCTGCTCTTTCTTTAGTCGACCCGTTTCGGCCAAGTCTGATTTCTTTGTGTCGCGACCCTAAGGCGCAGATCACCAATTCGGGGCTTGAGACAATGCCCATTCCATGCCACCCAAATGCGACCTTTACAAGGACTTCACAATGAAACCCACTGTCGCCTCCTTTCCCGCTACAAGATTGCGTCGTCTGCGCCGCACCCCTGCCATCCGGTCCATGGTTCAGGAAACCACACTCAGCCCCGGCGATTTCATTTGGCCGGTCTTTGTGCGCGATGGAGAGGGCGAGGTTGAACCGATCCATTCTATGCCCGGCGTCAATCGCCTCTCGGTGGACAAAGTGGTCGAGGCCGCCAAGGACGCACACGCCCTGGGCATCCCCTGTATCTGCCTCTTTCCCTATACGGATCCCGCCCTCAAGAACGAGGATTGCGCCGAGGCCTGGAACCCGGACAACCTGTCAAACCGCGCCACCCGCGCCATCAAGGATGCGGTGCCCGATATTGCGGTCATGACCGATGTGGCGCTCGACCCTTATAACATCAATGGCCATGACGGCTTTGTCGAAGGCGGCGAGATCGTCAATGACCGCACCGTAGAAGCGCTGGTGAAACAGGCACTCAGCCAGGCCGAGGCTGGTGCCGATATCATTGGCCCTTCCGATATGATGGATGGACGGATCGGAGCCCTGCGCACGGCGTTGGAGGCTGAGGGGCATCAGAACGTCTTGTTGCTGAGCTATGCCGCCAAATATGCCAGTGCGTTTTACGGACCGTTCCGCGATGCGGTTGGCGCATCCGGTGCGCTCAAAGGCGACAAAAAAACCTATCAGATGGAGGCCGGCAATTCGGATGAGGCCATGCGCCTGATCGAACGCGACCTGATGGAAGGCGCGGATATGATCATGGTCAAGCCGGGAATGCCCTATCTCGATATTTGCCGCCGAGCCAAGGATATGTTCGGCGCGCCGACCTTTGCCTATCAGGTCAGCGGTGAATACGCGATGTTGGCCGGTGCCGGTGAGCGCGGTTGGGTTGATGGCGAGAAAGTCATGCTGGAAAGCCTTGTCGCCTTCAAACGTGCCGGTTGCGACGGCATTCTGACTTATTTCGCCCCTGCCGCGGCCAAAGTCCTCAACGGGTAGCGGGGATTTGCTCATAAATTGTGTCGGATTGGCAAGGTGAGGTGACAATCTTGCCAGCCCGGCCTATAAATCCACGCAACCGGCGCAAACAAGCCGGAGTTGAGGCACTGGCAAGGAACGAGCATATGACTCTCACACGACGGAATCTGACCTTTGGTCTGGGCGCAACCGCGCTCCTTTCAGCCTGCGGCAATGGTGTCGGCAGCCGCGGCCCTGCGATGATCGACGCGCGCGTCGATGCAACGCTGAGCCAGCTTTATTCGGATTACCCAGCCACCCGCGACCTGGCGACCAAAGCGACCGGTATGCTGGTCATGCCACTGGTGACCGAGGTTGGGCTTGGATTTGGTGGCGGCTATGGCCGCGGCGCTCTGCGCGTTGGCGGCGCGACTGTTGATTACTACTCGGTGGCCAAGGCCTCGGGTGGGTTGCAAATCGGTGGTTCGCAATACTCGCACGTGCTGTTCTTCATGACCGAAGAGGCGCTGAGCACCTTCCGCCGCTCCCCCGGCTATGCTGCTGGCGCGAATGTCGAATATGCGATTCCTGAGCGGGGCGAGACCCTGGCCGCAGAAACCACAACCTCGCTGGCTCCGGTGATCGCAGTGATCTTTGGTCAGGCTGGTTTACGTGTCGGTGCGACGCTTGAAGGCGTGAAATACACCCGTATTCTGCCCTGATATTCATTTAAATTAATGTGGTTAGGGGGCCAGCCCCCTGCCCGCCAAAAGGCGGGCCACCCCCGGGATATTTTTTGGCCCAAAGAAACGCTCAGTCGCGCGTTTTTTTAGTGATAGTGAAACTCTCCCACTACATTGCGCCATTCCCCCGGTGAGATCATTTTGCGATGGGTAAAACGCACTGAATGCAGCGGCCCTTCGATTTCGTCATGCCAGAAGGCGATGAAATCAAACAGACGCTCGTGATCGGGTGCCAGATCATATTCCTGCCAGATGAACGTGTTGAGCACGTGGGGATAATCCGGGATGTGGTAGAAAAGTTCCGCGGTGGTCAGCCCATAGCCTTTGAGCATCAATTCAGTCTCGGTTTCCTGCATTTTTGCCTCATGTTTTTCTGGGGTCACCAGACTGGCGCAGAAATCTTTACTTTTCAATAAAAACAACCTGTTAGCACTGTACAAAGGTGGCTGCCAGAAATGGGCAGCCACGCTGCCATTGCACCCTACATCCTGCATCTGTTATAAAAGCTTCAACAAGATATGGCAGATAACCGAGTAGGCACTCTACGTGAACGACACGCCAGAAACACCTGAAAACACAGACGAAAATCCGCCCGAATATACAGGGCCATCCATTTCCATCTCGCAAGAGATGAAAACCAGCTATCTCGATTACGCTATGAGCGTCATCGTGAGCCGGGCGATTCCCGATGTACGGGACGGTTTGAAACCGGTGCATCGCCGGATTTTGTACCACATGTATGATGGCGGCTATACGCCGGACAAATCCTATCGCAAGGCCGCAAAACCCGTTGGCGAGGTGATGGGCAACTATCACCCGCACGGCGATGGCGCGATCTATGACGCGCTGGTGCGTATGGCGCAGGATTTTTCCATGTCGCTGCCGCTGATCGATGGTCAGGGCAACTTTGGTTCTATGGATGGTGATAGCGCTGCCGCCATGCGTTACACAGAGGCGCGGCTTGAGAAAGCGGCGTTGAACCTGTTGGTGGATATCGACAAGGAAACCGTTGATTTCCAGGACAATTACGACGGCAAGGAACGCGAACCTACGGTTCTGCCCGCCCGTTATCCCAATGTTCTGGTCAACGGGGCTGAGGGCATTGCGGTTGGTATGGCCACCCGTATTCCGCCCCATAACCTTGGCGAGGTCATCAATGCCGCGCTGGCGCTGATCGAAAACCCAGATCTCGACAGCGAACAGCTGATCGAACACATCCCTGCCCCGGATTTCCCAACCGGCGGCGTGATCTTGGGGCGGGCTGGCGCGCGCAAAGCCTATACCGAAGGGCGCGGCAGCGTCATTATTCGCGCCAAGACCCGCGTCGAAGAGATCCGCAAGGATCGCTGGGCCATCGTGATTGATGAGATCCCCTATCAGGTCAACAAATCAACCATGATCGAGCGCATCGCTGAGGCGGCGCGCGACAAAAAGATCGAAGGCATCGCCCATGTTCAGGATGAATCTGACCGGGATGGCGTTCGCGTGGTTGTTGAACTGAAACGCGATGCCACGGCCGAGGTCGTGCTGAACCAGCTCTTCCGTTTCACACCGATGCAGACCAGCTTTGCCTGTAACATGCTCGCGTTGAATGGCGGGCGGCCTGAGCAGTTGAACCTGCGTGGGTTCCTGACGGCCTTCCTCGACTTTCGCGAAGAGGTTGTCATTCGCCGCACCGCGTATTTGCTGCGCAAAGCACGGGAACGCAGTCATATCCTGTGTGGTTTGGCTGTGGCTGTGTCGAACGTGGACGAGGTGGTCGCGACCATCCGTGCCTCGGCAGATGCGGCAGAGGCGCGCGTCAAGCTGATGGAGCGCCGTTGGCCCGCGCATGAAATCCTGCCTTATATCGCGCTGATCGACGATCCGACCCATAAGGCGAATGACGACGGCACCTATAACCTCTCTGAAACCCAGGCACGCGCCATTCTGGAACTGCGTCTTCAGCGTCTGACCCAGATTGGTGTCAAAGAGGTCACGGATGAGCTGGAAGAACTGGCCGCCAAGATCAAGGAATACCTTGCCATTCTCGCCAGCCGGGATCGCATCCTTGAGATCATCTCGACCGAAATGCGTCAGGTGCGCGATGATTTCGCCGTGCCGCGCCGCACCGAGATCGTCGATTGGGCCGGCGATATGGATGACGAAGACCTGATCGAACGCGAAGACATGGTCGTCACCGTCACTGCCGAGGGTTATATCAAGCGTACCCCGCTGGCCGATTTCCGGTCGCAGAAACGCGGCGGCAAGGGCCTGTCTGGCGGCGCGATGAAAGATGATGATGTGGTAACCACGCTGTTTGTGGCCAACACGCATACGCAGCTTTTGTTCTTTACCACCGACGGGATGGCCTACAAGCTCAAGACATGGCGTCTGCCGCAGGGCTCGCGCACGTCCAAGGGTAAGGCGATTGTCAACATCTTGCCGATCCCGTCTGGCGTTTCGATCGCGGCGATCATGCCGGTGGATCGTGACGAGGAAGAATGGGACGATCTGCAGGTGGTCTTTGCCACTTCGGCGGGCACGGTGCGTCGCAACAAACTGTCGGATTTCACCAATGTGAAATCCAACGGCAAGATCGCGATGAAGTTCGAGGATGACCATGCCGAGACCAAGCTGATCGACGTGCGCATCGCTGCGCCCGAGGATCACGTGATGCTGGTCACCGATTCCGGTCGCGCAATCCGCTTCCCGGCTTCTGATGTGCGGGTGTTCAACAGCCGTGCCTCGGTTGGTGTGCGCGGCATCAAACTGCTGGGCGATGATCGTGTTGTCTCGATGGCGGTGATCCATCCGTTCGAGGCCACGCCTGACGAACGCGCTGCCTACCTCAAGATGCGCCGTGCCATGGCGGGCCTGGCCGATGATGCGGAACTGCCAAGCGAAGAGGAAGGTAATGCCAATGCCCAACTGGGTCAGGAACGCTATGCCCAGATGTCGGCGGCTGAAAACCTGATCCTGACCATCACCGCCAAGGGTTTGGGCAAGCTGAGTTCGTCCCATGATTACCCGGTGCGCGGTCGTGGCGGTATGGGTGTGCAGGCCTTTGACAAAGCCATGCGTGGCGGGCCTCTGGTGGCGTGTTTCCCGGTTGAGATGGAGGATCAGATCATGCTGGCCACCTCGACCGGCCAATCGATCCGGGTGCCGGTGGATGGGATCTCCTTCCGCTCACGCGGCGCTGGTGGGGTCAATGTCTTCCGTACTGGCAAAAGCGAGGTGGTCGTCTCGGTCGCGCGCATTGCCGACCAAGAGGACGACCAGGACACCGATCCGGGAGAGACCAGCGACAGCTGATCCTTCCTCGAAAACCCAAACGCCGGCTTGTTCAAGTCGGCGTTTTTTTTCAGGTTTTTCAATGTGTACCACCCCTTACCTACAGCAACTCCATTTCGAAGGCTTCTTGCGCTTTTTGCAGGTCGACCTTGGATTGACTGAGGAACAAATCCAAGACGCCCTGAAGGAACTGGATGGCCCGACAGCGGTGGTCGCTTCTCGTGCCTATATCCTGGCCTATGACCATTTGGGACGGTATGTGTCACAACTCCTGACAGCCCGGCAGCTCAAGGCGTTTGTAACGCAGAACGAAACTGTTCTCACGGACGATGAAGACCGGTTTTTCTTTGCGCGAAGCTTGCTGGAAACCGCCACGCTGACAGCCACTGAGCGGGCTCAAATCATTGCTGCTGTGCCAGAGGATTACCAACCCAACCTGATAAGGTGGTTCGGATCAGACCACACAAACCCGGTTTAAGCCATCCTCAACCCTTCTCTGCCAATCTTGCGCCAGAGGAGACCGCGATGAACCTTTATACCTGCATGATCGATTTGAAGAATGATTCAAAGGCGCTGGCCTTTGCCCATGCGGTCGAACAATGGTTGGATCATTTGATGACCGCCGGGGTGATCACCCGTTGGCACCTCTATCGGCGCAAGCTGAACCTGGCGGCGGATTGCTATCGTGACTTTCTGTTACAGATTGAGGTTCAGGATCTGGCCCAACTCGATTCAGCTTTTAAGACCAGCGGCCAGCAGGATGATCATATCGAAACGCTCTATCGCGTCGTGCATGAACAGATTTTGTCATCGGATTTTGCCCTGTACCGCCCCTTCCCTGATGCGGAACGGGCGGAGCGAATGGCGCTGCTTTAGGGTCAGGACCCTAGGGTCGGGACCCATTAATTCACAACGCTCAGTTCGCTAAATTTTGTTTCAGACCAGGCATATGACCGCTGGAATAGTGGTTCTATTTCAAGGGCATATAACGCAGGTTGGGACAAAATCCGGTGAACCCGAAGGGCATGGAGAAATACATGCTCTCAGCGGCTCGATTTTCTTGCCAAGGCAACCAGCCTTGTCTGCGAAATTCAAACCTCTGATAACACGTATTTTTCCATGCTGAGCATTGTGAATTAATGGGTCCTGACCCTAAGGAAAAGGGCGGGTTGCCCCGCCCTGCCCGTTACAACTTGTAGAGATCTTTGAACTTGCTCTCGAGGTAATCGAGCAAGGGTGCCTCGCTTGGCTCTGCCCCGGTGGCATGTTTGATGGTTGCCTTGGCCTCGCGCAGCCCGCCATACTGCTGCAGGTTCTCTTGCAGCCAGCCGGTGGCGGCGCTGGTGTCACCCTGCGCCAATTGGTCATCCAGATCCGGCACCGCCTTGCGCAGCGCGTCATGCAGGCAGCCCGCATAGACATTGCCCAGCGAATAGGTCGGAAAATAACCAAACAGCCCTGCGGCCCAATGCACGTCCTGCAAGACACCGTTTGAGGGTTTGTCCACCGCATAGCCAAAATCGGCAAGGAACCGGTCGTCCCAGGCCCCTTGCAGATCGTCCACGGCCAGATCCCCCTTGATCACCGCTTGCTCCAGATCGAAACGCAGCAAGACATGTAAGTTATACTGAACCTCATCCGCTTCGGTGCGGATATAGCCGTTTTTGATCCGGTTCACGGCACCATAGAACGTCTCTTCGTCCGCGATCCCAAAGTCACCAAACTCATCGCGCATCTGTTTGAACAACCACCCGGTAAAGGCGCGCGACCGGCCCAGCTGGTTTTCATAAATCCGGCTCTGGCTTTCATGCACCCCCATGGACACGCCAGACCCCAGCGGGGTCAGACGATAGGCTTGATCGATGTTTTGCTCGTAACAGCCATGCCCCACCTCATGGATGGTGGAGTAAAAGCAGTTGAACGGGTCCAGCGCCTCGGTCCGTGTGGTGATGCGCACATCATTGCCACTGCCCGAGCTGAACGGATGCACGGCCTTGTCAACGCGGCCACGGCGGAAGTCATAGCCAAAGGCCGCCGCCAGCTTTTCGGCCAGACGCATCTGCCCCGCCTCGTCAAAATGGGTCGTCAGCCCCGGCAATTCCGGCTGTGCCAGAACCGCCTCGCGCAGGGCCACCAAACGAGGGCGCAGGGCCCCGAACATGGCGCTGAGCTCAGCTGCGGTTGCGCCCGGCTCGTAATCGTTCAACAGGGCGTCATAGCTGTCGCCCCCTTGCGCCAGCGCCTGGGCCTCTTCTTTGCGCAGGGCGACAACCTCTTTCAAGGTCGGGGCAAAGGCGGCAAAATTGTCATCCGCCCGCGCCTCGGCCCAGATCCCATGCGATTTGGAGATCATGCGCGCCAGTTCCGAGGCCAACCGTTCGGGCACCCGCGAATTGCGCTCAAACGAGCGCCGGATTTCGCGCACCTGTGCCTGTGCGACCGCGTCCAAAGACGCCTCATCAATAGCGGCCAGCCAGTCGCCAATGCGCGGATCGACACGGCGCTGATGCAAGATCCCCTCGATTGCCGCCATTTCATCGCTGCGCTGATCAGCGCTGCCTGGTGACATCATGGTTTCCTGATCCCAGCTCAGCCGGCCAGCGGTTTGACCCAGGGCCTCAGTGTCACGCTGAAAGGCCATAAGATCGGTATAAGCGTTCATATCACGCTGCTCCTCGGATGCTTTGTTCCACAGGGTAGCGGGCCGCAAACCGCGCGCGCAGGATCAATGCCCACAAAACCACTGCCCCCAATTGGTGCGCCAAGGCCAGATGCCATGGTGCGATATACAAGACCGCGACAATTCCCAGAACAACCTGCAAACACAACATGGCGAAAACCGCGTTGAACCTGAAACGTGTATCTGCATTTGCGGACAGTCGCGCACGACGCCAGGTGATGAAACCGTAAATCAACAATAAATATCCAAGTACACGGTGAACGAATTGAACCAACCCAGCATTCTCGAAAAAGTTGCGCCAAATCGGCTGAATGTCAAATGCTTCTGGCGGCAGGATTCCGCCTGCCATCAGCGGCCAATCGTTAAAGGTTCGCCCCGCATCAATACCGGCCACCAGTGCCCCCACCAGGATCTGCAAAAAGGCGAAATGCATCAGCCCGGTGGACATGCCAAACAGCTTGGCTTCGCTCAAACGCCGCGCTTGCATCAGCGCGCGTTCTTCGCGACCCAGACTGTAAACATACCAGGCGATAAAGCCCAAAATGACAAACGCCAGCCCCAAATGGGTTGCCAACCGGTATGAGGCCACATCGGTCATCTGCCCCGTCAGGCCCGAAGCGACCATCCACCAGCCAACGGCGCCTTGCAAACCGCCAAGTACGCCAAGACCCAGCAAACGGCCCGTCCAGCCTGTCGGAATACGTTTCGTCGCCAGAAAACCAAAAAAGCCAAGGGCCCAAACCAGGCCAATCACCCGGCCCAGCTGACGATGGCCCCATTCCCACCAATAAATGAACTGGAATTCAGACAGGGTCATGCCTTTATTCTCCAGTTCATATTCCGGGATCTGTTTGTATTTCTCAAATTCCGACTGCCAAGCCTCGGCACTCATCGGGGGCAGCGCACCTGTCACGGGGCGCCATTCGGTGATGGACAGCCCGCTATCGGTCAACCGGGTCAACCCGCCCACGGCAATCATCACGACCACCAGCGCAAATAGCAGCATCAGCCAGACACGGATCGCCCGCCGCGCCCCGCGCTTGCCCGCATCGATCATCCCGCCTGTCGGTTCGGCTGGCTTGCTCTGAGCCTCGCTCACATCTTCAAACAGCTTGCGTTTTTCAGCCATGTTTCTTCTCCATTTGCGCGAGACACTAGTGCTGGAGTGCACTGGCTTCAACCTCAACAGGGATGCGTTTCTGCGACGCGGTTTGGCGTTTCCCGTTTCCACAGAACCGCCGATCTAAGACCATGCCTTCACTGCCCTCTCGACATTGGCGAAACCTTGTTTCTGCGAAAATTGGATGAGCTAGAGGGTAAGGAATACCTTGGTCAGACTTTCCAGACTTAGCCGCCCCATCCCAATCATGTAGGTTGAATGCAGAAATTACGACAACAGCAACACAGACTTTAGCCAAGGACCTACAAAATGAAAAAGCTTCTGATTTCCGCCATTATCGCCGCCACTGCCATGGGTGCAACTGCCGCAACAGCCTCTACCGCATGGATCGAAAAAGGCGTTAAGCTGAACGCACGCTCCGGCCCAGGCACCTATTACAAGGTGATCGGCACCTTCCACCCCTGCACCAAGATCCACGTTGTGGGCTGGAAAAACGGTTGGGCCAAGGTGTCTTACAACCACCACTACTACTGGGTGTCCGGCAAGTACCTGCAGAACCATTCCTGCAACCACTACGTAAAGCCGAAGAAAAAGCATTACGGCCACAGCCACGGCCACAAGCATTACTAAACCTACCTGGCCGGGGTCTCCCCTCCCTAACCCGGCACAGCCTTGGACCAGCCTCTTGGCTGGTCCTTTTTCGTTCGACAAACCGTTATGAGCGATCTTTCCAGCGCACGATCTGGCGCATCATGCCATGCAACATCTGGACATCTGCGCGTGTCAGCGGCATTCGGCTCCACATATTGCGCAGGTTGACCTTCATACTCTCGATCTTGTGTTCCGGATAGAAAAAGCCCGCCTCTTCCATCCGCTCCTCATAATGCTTGGCAAGGTGTTCGATCTCCTGACCATTGGCCATTTCGGTGCCCGCCAGCACATCGACCACCGGCTCCGCCTCGGATGTGGCGCGCATCCATTCATAAGCACAAAGCAACACACATTGCGCCAGGTTAAGCGAGGCATATTCCGGATTCACCGGCACGGAAATGATCGCATTGGCTTGCGCGATGTCGGCATTTTCCAGACCGGCGCGTTCCGGGCCAAACATCACCGCCACTTTCTGACCTAGCGCGATTCGCACACGCGCCTCCTTCATCGCCTGTTCCGGCGTGTAAACGGTCTTGGTCAGATCCCGCGGCCGCGCCGTAGTCGCAAAGGTAAAGGTGCGGTCTTCCAGCGCGCCAGCCAGATCATCGCTCAGCTGGGCGGCATCCAAAACCCGACCAGCCCCCGACGCCATGGCAAAGGCCGCTTCGCTGGGCCAGCCGTCTCTTGGCCCGACAACCCGCATCTGTTCCAGCCCAAAATTCAACATCGCCCGCGCCGAGGCCCCGATATTCTCACCCATTTGCGGGCGCACCAAAACAAAGGCCGGCTGCGCGTTTTCAGACACCATGTCGCTCTCCTTCAATCGGCCTCATGCCCTAGGCCCCCAGCCGGTTTTGCGCAAGCCCCGTGTTTTTTCGATCCTGTCTTCTTCTTGGCAAAAACACTCCCGCCGGAGGCATCCGCCCCCTATACTGGGAACAAAGGTAAGGAGTGACACGATGCCCTATGATGAAGGCCATGCCACAGTGATGCGAGACGATCTCATGGCGGCGGGCGAATTGCCTGGCCATGAGGAAAAGCGCATGTTTGGCGGGCTCTGTTTCCTGAGTTTCGGCAATATGGTGTGCGGCGTTCACAAAGGGGGCGGCATGTATCGCGTCGGCCCGGATCGCTATGAAACCGCCCTCGCCCTGCCCGGCGTCAAAGAGCTGGGTTTCACAGGTCGTCCGATGAAAGGCATGGTCGAGGTGGACGAGGATGTGCTTGCCGATGACGACACTCGCCAGAAACTGACCGAGCTTGCCATGGCATTCGCCGCCTCACTGCCCCCTAAGCCAGCAAAGAAACCCAAGTCCAAATCCTGATGGTCAAACCCTGCGTGACCGGCTAAAACATCCGTCAAAGCAAACGCATAAGAGTTCGAAATGGCAGATCAGGACCTCCCGCAGATTTATCTCACCACGCCACCGGAATTCGATCTGGGCAGTTTCCCTGCCAAGCTCGAAACGGTTCTGCAAGGTGCCGAAATCGCCTGCCTGCGCCTGAGCCTTGCCACCCATGACGAAGATCGCCTGACCCGAGCCGCTGACGCCATTCGCGATGTCGCCCATCGCGCCGATGTGGCCCTGGTCATCGACACCCATGTTGTGCTGGCCAAGCGTTTGGGGCTCGACGGGGTGCATTTGCTGGACGGTGCGCGTACGGTGCGCAATGCCCGCAAGGAACTTGGCCCCGATGCTATTGTCGGTGCCTATTGCGGGCAATCCCGCCATGACGGGATGAGCGCGGGCGAAAATGGCGCGGATTACGTCTCCTTCGGGCCGGTTTCCGGCTCCTTGGGCGATGGCGAACTGGCCGGTCACGAGCTCTTTGAATGGTGGTCGCAGATGATCGAAGTGCCCGTTGTGGCCGAAGGCAATGTGACGCTGGATCAGGTAAAGACGCTGAGCCCGGTCACCGATTTCTTTGCCATCGGAGAAGAGATCTGGGCCACGGATGACCCGCTGGCAACATTAAATTCTCTCATCGCCGCAATGCGTTAAGAGGGCTCTTTCTGCCCGTTTTCAAACCCCTGTCGCACCTGCGCCTCCAATGCGGCCGCCAGCGCTTTGCGGTTTTCAAACGCATCGACGCGCACCGGGTCATGATAGGTCAGTGTAACCGAACCTTGCCGCGGTTGCGCAAGCAGCTGGATCAGAGAGGGGCCAAAATCCATATCGCCCCACCAGCCATAAAATCGTGGATCCTGCCCCCGTGGCGCTTTGTAGATCACGCTGACCGGCTGAACCTGCAATTCATGCTCTAATCGCGGTGAAAAGAACGCCGCAAAAAGCGTTGTTTTGAAGGGCAAAACCCGGCGACTATCGGTGGACGTGCCTTCGGGAAAGAACAGCAAACGATGCCCATGCAGCAAGCGATCCTCGATGATCCGCGCGTGTTTTTGCGCCTCTCTCCGGTCCCGATTGATAAAAACCGTACCCGTCGCCCGCGCCAGCCAGCCGATCCCGGCCCAAACGGCCACCTCGGCCTTGGAAACGAAATAGACATTCTTGCGGCTGTTGAGCACAAAGATATCCAGCCAAGAGGCATGGTTGGCCACAATCGCCCCCGGCCCGATCATGCGCGGCCCGCTGACCATTAGGCGCAGCCCCATGACCTTTAGCGTGATCCGACACACGGTTTGCGTGATCCACGGCGTCACCGGACGCTCCATGCCGAACAAAGGGCGTTCTACCAGCCGCAGCGCCAGCAGAACCAAGAGCCCGCCAAAGATCACCACCAGCAGAATCGGCACCCGGATCGCCACCAGCCCCCAGCCCAAGGCAGAAATGCGCACGTCGGGCGGGCGTTCGCCCGGGTCCCAGGTCGGGCTCATGCTTTACCTTCCTTAACGTAGAGCTGTCTTTGCCGATCCGTCATGCGCGCCGTGTCCATGACCAGACAGACATCTGTCGTGTTGAAGTCATGATCGACAAAGGCCCCATCGCCAACACAGCCACCCAGACGCAGATAAGCCTTGATCAGGGGTGGGATATTCAACATCGCCGCGCGCCGGTCGATATCCGCCTCCGGTATCAAATCCATGCTTTGATAGGTCCGCGCCCTGACCCGTAGCTCTTCGGGCACCAGATGACGATGATGCAACAAGGACAGCGACTGCGCCAAGGGCGCAATATCCGTACCGTGGAAACTGGCCGTTCCAAAGAGAATTTCGATCTCATGCGTCAGCACGTAATCCGCCAGCCCCTGCCAGAGATGGAACAATCCGGTGCCACCGCGATAATCCGGCGCAACGCAGGAACGTCCTAATTCCAATAGCTTGCGGCCACTTCTTACCAAAGGTTCCAGATCATATTCATCCTCGGAATAGAACTGCCCGGCCGCCTTGGCCTGATCTGCGCGCAACAGGCGATAGACCCCCACCACCACGCCATCGCGATTTTCATCCAGCAATAAAAGGTGATCAAAGAACGGATCAAACCGATCCCGTTCCAAACGGTTTTCGTGATCCACCAGCGGGCCATCGCCCCCCAACTCCTCGACGAAAACCTCATAGCGCAGGCGCTGAGCCGCCTTTAGATCCGCATCATCACGCGCCAATCGCGTGCGAAAGCTATCGACCTTGGCCACCATCATCCCATCCCGCGTTTCAGAACGTGTCTGCTTCTAGGCAGAGAGAAAAAGATTGGCAAGTTTGGCAACATGGTTAACTATTCAGAAACAGTTTCTCTGTACGTTAACCTTCGTAAACCGGGATCAAAACCACACGAGCGCCATCAATGACCACTTTGCCTTGTTCGCGGAAATTTACCGTAATGCGCCCCGCGATATTCGATTGGACCTGACCGGTTCCCCAATCAGGTTGATCGGGATGTGTCACCAACATGCCCGGCTCCAGCAAAGCGTTGAGATCGCTCATAACTACTCTCCTAATGTTGGAACACTAAATGCCCCATTCCAGTGAATCGCTAGCCACCCTTATCGGGTCGCGACTGTGTCACGATTTGATAAGCCCCATTGGTGCCATCCAGAACGGATTGGAGCTGATGTCAATGGCCGGTGCGGCCGATACCAGCCCAGAAATGGAATTGATCCAGGACAGTTGTGCCAGCGCCGCCGCCCGTATCCGGTTTTTCCGCGTTGCCTTTGGCAGTGCGTCAGACGGGCAAAAGATGAGCCGCAAGGAAACCGTCGCAACTCTTGAGGGGATCTGCAAAGGCACCCGGATGGAGGCGGAATGGCAGCCCCAAGACGACATGCTGCGCACCGAGGTACAGCTGGCCTACCTTGCCTATCTCTGCTGTGAATCCGCCATGCCGACCGGTGGCAAGGTGACTATCGAAAACACAGCCGCGGGCTGGATGATCTCGGCCACAGGGCCGCGCCTGTCGGTGACCTCCAACCTTTGGGAACACTTGAACGGAACCGCCGAATTGGCAGAACTTGCCGCCAATCGGGTGCAATTTGCCTTGCTGCCGGTTCTGGCTGCCGATCGCAGTCTCAAACTGCACGCCGCCGCCAGTGAGGTTAAGTTGAGCCTGTCGATCAGTTGATCAACAGGCCCACGCAGGTCAACCCCGCGTTGTTCCGTCTCCCACCACCAGATACTTAAAGCTGGTCAATTGCGCCGCCCCGACCGGGCCGCGCGCGTGCATCTTGCCGGTGGCAATGCCGATCTCGGCGCCCATACCAAACTCGCCCCCATCGGCAAACTGGGTTGAGGCATTGCGCATCAGGATCGCGCTGTCGAGCCGCTGAAAGAAACGGTCCGCAGCCGCGTCATCCTCGGTCAGGATGCAATCGGTGTGGTTCGAGCCATACTGGCGGATATGGGCGATGGCTTCGTCGATATCATCGACCACCTTGGCGGCAATGATCGTGTCGAGATATTCGCGCCCCCAATCCTCGGCGGTGGCTTCGGTTGTGCCTTCGATGGCTTTCAAGGTCTCGCCCGCGCGCACTTCGACCCCTGCATCCAGCAGTGCCTTGACCAGCCCCTGCCCGATCGTGTCAACCACATCGCGATGGATCAGCAGGCATTCCGCCGCGCCACAAATCCCGGTGCGGCGGGTTTTGGCGTTCATCACAACCGACAGGGCTTTGACCGGATCGGCGGCCTTATCGACATAGATATGCACGATGCCCTCAAGATGGGCAAAGACCGGCACGCGCGCCTCTTTCTGCACCAGGCCAACCAGCCCCTTGCCGCCACGGGGCACAATCACGTCTACGGTGTTGGTCATGGCCAACAACTCGCGCACGGCGGCGCGGTCACGGGTCGGGATCAACTGGATCGCATCCTCAGGCAGACCAGCCTCGCGCAGCCCCGCCACAAGGCAGGCGTGGATCGCGCCTGACGAGTGGAAGCTTTCCGAGCCACCGCGCAGGATCACCGCATTGCCAGATTTCAAGCAAAGCGCACCCGCATCCGCCGTCACATTGGGACGGCTTTCATAGATCACGCCGATCACCCCCAGGGGCGTGCGCACGCGGCGGATATTCAAGCCCGAAGGCTGGTCCCATTCCTCGGTCACTTGGCCAACAGGGTCATCCTGCGAGGCAACCGCGCGCAAACCGTCAACGATGCCCTGAATGCGGTCCTCATTCAGCATCAGGCGGTCCATCATCGCATCGGACAGACCCTTTTCGCGGCCATAATCCAGATCTTTGGCATTGGCCGCGATGATGTCGGCGCGCGCCGCCCAAACCGCATCGGCTGCGGCTTCGAGCGCTTTTTGCTTAACCGGGGCCGGGGCAAAGGCAAGCTCCGCTGACGCGGCTTTTGCGCGTGCGCCGATATCGGCCATGAGGGCGGGAATGTCTGTCAGGTCTTTCATGACGGCTTCCTTTGCGTGGTTTTGGTTTCGAACGTAGTGTTAATCTGTGCGGGCGTTTGCGTCTAGCTGCGGATCAAGACGCGTGTTTAAAGCGCCATATCATCGCGATGCACCAGCACCGCGCGGCCCGGGTAACCCAGCACCGCCTCGATCTCGGAACTGTGCCGCCCGGCAATGGCGCGGGCCTCGGTCGCCGTGTAGCGCGACAGCCCCTGCCCCAAGGTTTCGCCCGATGGCAATTGGATCGCCACAGGATCACCGCGGCCAAAGCGCCCTTCGACGCCGCGCAGCCCCGCTGGCAACAGCGATTTGCCCGAGGCCAGCGCGCGCGCAGCACCTTCATCCACGGTCAGCGCCCCTTGCGGTTTCATCGCGGAAATCCAGCGTTTGCGCGCCGCGTGTGGGTCAAGCTGCGGGGTGAACAACGTATTCGCCGCCCCGTTTTCAAGCCGTTTCAGCGGATGATCCTCGGCCCCATGCATAATGATCATCGCACAGCCCGAGGCCGTGGCAGTTTTCGCGGCCAGCACCTTGGTCTTCATCCCACCTTTCGAAAGGCCCGACCCGGCATCACCGGCCATCCCCTCGATCTCGGGGGTGATATGGTAAATGATATCAAGGTGTTGCGCTTTTGGGTCCTCATTGGGGTTCCCGGTATAAAGCCCATCCACATCCGAGAGCAATATCAACAGATCCGCGCCGACCGTGGCCGCGACCTGCGCCGCCAGACGGTCATTGTCGCCATAACGGATTTCATCGGTGGCGATGGTGTCGTTTTCATTGACGATGGGCACCGTGCCAAAGCCAAGCAGTGTCGACAGGGTTGCACGCGAATTCAGATAGCGGCGGCGATCGGCGCTATCCTCAAGCGTCACCAGCACCTGCGCCGTTGTCAGCTCATGCGGGGCCAGCGCCTCTTGCCAGGCGCGTGCCAGCCGAATCTGACCCACAGCCGCAGCGGCTTGGGAATGTTCCAGCGACAGCTCGGTCATGGGCAGGCCAAGAATGCCGCGCCCCAGCGCGATAGAGCCGGACGAGACCAGCACCACGTCACTGCCTTGCGCCTTGAGACCTGCAATATCCTGGGCGATGGCGCTCAACCAAGTCTCGCGCAGCTCGCCGCTGTCTCGATCCACCAACAGGGCCGAGCCGATCTTGATGACGACCCGTTTTGCCGCGCTTAGGGATGCCATGTTTCTTCCTCGGCATCGGGATCAACGGGCTTTTCTGCCTCGCGCTTGGCCTCAACATGCGGGCGCAGGGCGCGCAGAACTTCGGTTACCCCTTCGCCAGAAGCCCCTGACATCAAGAGGATATTTTCCGCCCCGGCCAGTTCCAGCTCTTCCTTGAGGAATTCGCGTTCTTCTGCATCCAAGGTATCGATCTTGTTCAAAACCGTGACGCGCGGCTTTTCGGCCAGTCCCGCGCCATAGGCTTCGAGCTCGTTGCAGATGGTCTGGTAATCCTCGATCAGCGACCCCGAGCTGCCATCGATCAGGTGCAAGAGCACCGCGCAGCGCTCCACATGGCCAAGGAAGAGATCGCCCAAACCGCGCCCCTCATGCGCGCCTTCGATCAGGCCGGGAATATCGGCGACAACCATCTCTTTGCCATCGACCAACACAACCCCAAGGTTCGGGTGCAGTGTGGTAAAGGGGTAATCGGCAATCTTGGGCCGCGCGTTTGACGTCGCCGCCAAAAAGGTAGATTTCCCCGCATTGGGCAGCCCGACTAGCCCGACATCAGCAATCAGTTTCAGGCGCAGCCAAAGTGTGCGGTTGATTTCCTCTTGGCCGGGATTGGCCCGGCGCGGAGCCTGGTTGGTCGAGGTTTTGAAATGCAGGTTGCCCCAGCCGCCATTGCCACCCTTGGCCAGCAGCACACGCTGGCCGAGCTCGGTTAGGTCGGCGATCACGGTTTCCTCATCCTCGTCCAGGATCTCGGTCCCGACAGGTACGCGCAACACAATGTCATCGCCATCCTTGCCAGTGCGCCCCTGCCCTTTGCCCGCCTGGCCGTTCTTGGCAAACCAGTGCTGCTGATAGCGGAAATCAATCAGCGTGTTCAGCCCATCCACAGCCTCGGCCCAGACCGAGCCGCCCTTGCCGCCATCACCGCCATCCGGCCCGCCATATTCGATGAACTTCTCGCGGCGAAAGCTGATACAGCCATTCCCGCCCCCACCAGAGCGGATATAGACTTTGCATAGATCAAGAAATTTCATCGGACGGGCTTTCTGTGAAGGATTGGCGCGGTGTAGCGGGGAACGGGCGGTGACTCAAGCGGGCTTGGCGATTTGCCACTGATCTTTTGACAGGGCAACACGTTCAATTGGCACCTCTTTCCCGTGAAAATAAGCATGGCGCATCAGGGTCTCTCCGGTCGGGGTAAAGCCAAGCTTGCCAAGCACGCGGGCCGAGCGGCTATTGCCACGGATCCAGCCCGAGCCGATTACCTCGCCCAGACCAGAGCCAAAGAACCAATCGACCATGCGGTGCCCGGCCGCGGTCATCACCCCGCGCCCCCAGGCATGTTCGGCCAGCCAATAGCCAAGCTCAGGAACGTTGGGACGGTCTGGGTCAAACGATGACGCGCTTTCAATAGAAATCACGCCAAGCGGATGCTCAGCCGCGATCACGCGAAACCTTGGGTTTTCAGCAAAGCGGTCAATGAACCACTTCGCATTTGACAGCCCATAGGGACAGGGCACGCTGGTCAGCCAGCGATGCACATTGGGATTGGCGACCTCGCGCGCAATCCAGTCAGCGTCAGCGGCACTGAGGGGCCGCAACTCAAAACGACCCATCTGATGCTCCGATTCAGGTCAGTTTCTTGATATAGGTCCAGGTCGGGACCTTGGCATTGCGTGACACACAGAACGCTTCGGCATCGCCGATATATTCAAAGCCGCAATTCACCAAAACACGGGCCGAGGCCGGATTGTCCTGAAAGACAGAGGCAAAGATCGTGTCATTGCCCATCGGATTGGCACCAATCAGCGCCTCTACCGCCTGCGATGCGGTGCCGGTGTTCCAGAATTGCGGCGCGACCCAATAGGCGACCTCGGATTGGTTGCGATCCATGCGTTTGAGCGTGATCGCCCCCATCACCTCGGCACTGCCGGTCTTGGAGGCATCCATGACCCAAACATCCTCGTCCCGCTCAACGGCGGTGACGCGATCAACCATGGCCTCAACTGCACCGGGCGGCAAAGGATGTGGGATCGTCGGGGTCATGCGCGCAACGCGTTCATCGCTGCAATAATGTTCCAGCAACCCGGTGTCAGACATCTGAACTGGGCGCAAATCGAACCGCTCGGTCTCAACCAAGGGCTGCTGCTGTAAACTATCCAGGCTCATCTGCACTCTCCTCTGTGCATTGCCTTTATCACTTAGGCATTTGGGTTCGGTTAATCGGCTTTTGTCGCCAGATTGTGACCGATCCACATGTCGTAAATGAAACAGGGGACCGGCAATGTGCCGATCCCCTGATTGTTTTTCAACCTCTAGGTCGGCTTATTCAGCGGCCTCCGCCACTGGCAGGACCGAAATAAAGGTTCGGCCCTTGAGGCCTTTGTGGAATTTGACCGCGCCTTCGACAGTCGCAAAGATGGTGTGATCTTTGCCCATGCCGACGCCTTCGCCTGGCCAAAACTTGGTGCCGCGCTGACGCACGACGATGTTGCCAGGAATTGCTGCCTGACCACCATACAGTTTTACGCCAAGACGACGACCAGCTGAGTCGCGACCGTTGCGGGAGGAACCGCCAGCTTTCTTATGTGCCATGTGTCTCTCTCCTTAGGCTTAGGCCAGGGTTTTGGCCTGTTCGACCCACTCGGGCTTGACTTTGGCACCGTCAAAGGTGTCCGCGTCAACAGCCGCCAGCTGGGCAAACGTGGTGATGCCGGCCTCGACCAGCTTTTTGGCAGCGGCTGGGCCGACACCGTTGATTTTGGTCAGATCATCTGCGCCCTCGGCTGCGGTAGCAGCAGGAGCCGCTTTCTCAGCTTTCGGAGCCGCTGCAGGTGCATCTGCTTTAGGAGCAGAAGCCGCACCAATCGCCGCCTTGACGCCCGACTTGTCCGCACCGGCAGTGAGGATCTCGGTCACGCGCAGCAGGGTCAGCTGCTGGCGGTGGCCACGGGTACGCTGCGAGCTGTGCTTGCGGCGACGCTTGACGAATTTGATGACCTTGTCACCTTTGATCTGATCGATGATTTCGGCCTGAACACCAGCACCTGCCACAAAGGGCGCGCCAATGGTCGTGCTGTCGCCACCAACCATGAGAATGTCGTTGAACTGGACGGTTTCGCCCGCATCAGCAGCCAGCTTTTCCACGCGGAGCAGATCGCCCGCCTGAACTTTGTATTGCTTGCCGCCGGTCTTGAGTACCGCGAACATCGCGTGTTTCCTTTCTTTCCCGCGTCCTTCGGCCCCCGGAACCCCGGGCGTTCATGGCTGGATATCGGCAGTTCCCCACCTCAACCCGCGGACCATCAGGCCCTGGCCGCCTCGAACCGCGCGCCCCTTGGGGACGTTCGTTTCAAAAAAAACAAAAGGCGGGGCGCACCGGCCCCGTCCTCGTGTGAGCGTGCATTACACAAAGGGCGGGCAAGTTGTCAAGTGGGACCGACAGTTGCGCGATCGACAAAACAACCGGTCCCCTCATGTAGCAAAATTTGACAATATCTGTTTGGCAACCAAGTAGGCAATGCCACCCCAGCCTTCGAATTCACAACCCGAGATTCAAACCGATTAAGTTGAAAGACTTCAAGACGCACACCCTTAACTTGCACACCTCAAGAGGTTATCACACGTTAACTTTGGTTAAGCCTATTTCGGGCGATTCATTTTGCCGCGAGTGACGGAGAGTTTTTACATGCCCACCATTAATCATGACCCAACTGCCCTGACCACCAGCCAAGGGGATGTGACCTCAGCGCATTTCGGATCGAATTTCCTGTTCGACCAGGATTTCAATCCTGACGGTACCATTGAGGGCAATTGGTACGATCAGGTCACCGATGCCGCCCATACCCAAACACTGCGCTTTCCCGGAGGAACGATCACTGAGACACAATTCGATCTGAATGATACCGCCAAATTAGAGGAGTTCCTGTCTTACTGCAGCGCTAACGGCCACAAGGCCATGATCGTTTTGCCGACATTCCGTTTTTTCGATCCAGACTCTCCCAATTCAAATTACCTGGAGAGTGACGCAGAAACCATTATCAAAAACTTCGTTCAAACCGTGTTGGATCTGGCTGACGCGCAGAATCCGAAAGTCATCATCGAAGGATTTGAAATCGGCAACGAATACTATCAAAAGAAGTTCACCAACGAAGATGATTTACTTTTCGGCGATGAAGACAACCCTTTTGTCGCAGATGAAGATACCCCCTGGACGACAGAGCAATTCGCAAGACTTCAGGCGCAGATGGCAAGCTGGGTAAATGACGTGGTTGCAGATAACGTGGGAGTCTACGTTCAGGCGGGACGAAACTCTGATGAAAACGACACACTCTACGGGGGGTTCGCGGATGCCGGAATCGGCCTGGACGTTATTGATGGTGTTTTAACGCACTTATACTACCCGCCTGAAAACCGTGATTTGTCAGTTATCGAAGACGTGGAGGTGCGAATTGAAACCATACGCGAAGTGTGGGGATCTAGTCGCGAACTTATCGTAACCGAGTGGAACACAAGCGAAGCGAATAACTACGGTGGTAACAACGCCGTTTATGGCATGGCCCGACTTGCCGCTCTGACACGCGGGTTTGCCGATTTTATCGGACATGGTGTAGACCAACTGCTCATATGGTCGACCATCGCCGGCGGGCCGAATGGACGGGCGACCCTAGGTCTCCATACCACTGCAGAGCAAGTCTTTACACCAACCGGGTACTGGTTCCGCTTGATGGCCTCGGAATTGATCGACACGCAGTTGGTCTCGGACTATGGAAGCGCCTCGCGTCTCCTGGACGCGCAGGATGAATTTGTGGGCTATTCCTATGTGTTCCAGGGAACGACATTCGAAACCAGTAACGACTATCACCTGCTCTATTCAAACGGCACGAATGGTGACCTGACACTGGACCTTGATCTGTCAAACCTCATGACAAATGACAGTTTCGTTTACGCTGCTCACATAGTTCATACAGGTGCGCTTTCACAAGGCGACCCCCAAGACGCTGCTGATCCAGCTGATCCACATGCCACGGCAGAGTTGCAATTCGTGACAAATTTTGAGGACTTGGAGGATTACGATCTTGGCGCTTACGAGTTTTTGCAGGTGAACATTGTCACCGGACACGGGATAGATCTGGAAACTGATCCGTTCAACGCTGTAGATGATAACATGTCGCTGACCAAATATGGGGATCGGCTGAGCACCTTTGATGGCAATGACAGCGTTTACGGAGGGGCAGGCTTTGACACAGTTGACGGCGGTGATGGCAATGACTTTATTAACGGCGAAAACCATGCGGATAGCCTGCTTGGCGGAGCTGGTGATGACACCCTGATCGGTGGTCACGGCGTTGACCAATTATTTGGTGGGGTCGGCCATGACAGCCTGGATGCCGGGAGCGAGGCCGACCGGGTTTGGGGCGGGGATGGCAATGATATCATCCGCGCCGGGTCCAATTTTGGTGAATCCGTCGACGGGCTCTGGGGTGAGGCCGGGAATGACACGCTTTATGGCGATGCGGGCTTTGATTATCTGTCAGGAGGCACGGGGGAGGATGTGCTTATAGGCGGTGACCAGGCGGATAACCTCTATGGCGACGCAGGCAATGACTCGCTCTATGGTGGTCAGGGTCTAGACCGGATGTTTGGTGGCGACGGCAATGACTACCTCTACGATATCACTGATAGTAATGGATTTTTCGGAGAGGGCGGCGATGACATGATGGTTGCCGGGAACGGCAATGATCGCTTTTTCGGCGGGACCGGGAATGACATCATTTCAGCCGGAGGTGGCAATGACTCGATCTATGGCGGCGCAGGTTTTGATACGATCATTGGCGGCGCGGGCAATGACGTCATGCGCGGGGATTTCAACGCCGATACCTTTGTCTTTGAAGACGGGCATGGCAGCGATACGATCAGCGATTTCGACACGAACACCAACCTGGAACAGATTGATTTATCAGGCGTTTCCGCGATCGCCAACGTCAGTGACCTGAACCTCGGATCGGCCACATCGGGCGCGGCAACGCAGGTCGGCGCGGATGTGGTGATCAACACGGGCGGCGGCAATTCCATCCGCCTGACCGGGGTGAATATCGCCGATCTCGAGGCGGGCGATTTCATCTTCTGAAGCCAAATTAACGCAGCGCCCGCAACCCGGTAACGGGGCGGGCGCTGAATGGGCAACGGGGCAATCAGTACAAAACAGAGCGCCTTTGGGGGAGATTGCCCCCTGCCCTTTCGCCCCAATTCCGGGGCCCCGGATCAAACCTCCCACCCAATCTGTCCGATTCTGCCTGAATTTAGCAGAGATTGCCCCCTGCGTTGGTTTTTCGGGCCGGAAACTGGGTTAACTTCGGTTAGGGTTGGTTAAGGGGGAGGGAATGGCAGTTTGCGGTCCGAAAGAGATGTTCGCTCCGGCTGTTCTGATCAAGTGGCCCCCGCAGTTGGGGCGGAGACCAACTATTCGCTGCGTTCCGAGCGAACGACCGCTACACAAGAAAATGTCCCTCTGGATCCTTGCAGAATGATGAAGTCCCTAGCATTCTATAGGCCGACTCCTTTTCGTTTTGGAGAGAATAGCCATTTCTCGCGGAAAGGCCCATTGCCATGCATTAGGACACAGTAAGGTTTTTTGATGAGCAGAATAAAGTCTATTGATTTCTATGACTACAAAACGTTTTCCAAGTTCACTATTTCAGCAAGGGCCAAAAACATCCTCGTTGGCCCAAACAATGCAGGCAAGTCGACAGCTTTAGACGCATTTAGGATTTGCTTTGATGCGCTAAGGTATGCCGGTCGACGGAACGCTTTTTTTAAGTCCCACGGTGAGGATGGCGTCTGTTCTACTTGGGAAGTACCAGTCTCGGCTGTTCAAACTGACCTAAGATATTGCATACACAATTTTGGAGATGGGCGTGCAAAAATATCAATCAAATTGGAGAACGGAAACTCCTTCATCGTTGCTGCTTCCAACGACGGGCCATTGGAATGTTACTTAAAAACAGAACTTCAACCACGAAAGAACACGCAGTTTTTGCGAGATCAATTCCCCATAAGTCTGACTATAGTTCCAACGCTCAGCCCGCTTGAGCAAAACGAAGAACTTGTGCAGCAAGAAACTGTAGAAAGAAACCGATATGGGCGACTTGCCAGCCGGAACTTTCGGAACTTTTGGCTTCATAAAACCGAAGCAGAGTTTGAGACGTTTGCAGATTTGGTTGAGTTGGGCTGGCCGGGTATTAGGGTCCAACGACCCGAGATCGAGCGAGGAGGCAAACGCCCAGTTGTTCGAATGTACTTCCGTGACGGGCCTCATGTAAGAGAGGTACAATGGGCTGGGTTCGGCTTCCAAGTCTGGATGCAAACTATGATGCACCTCTCGACCTCGAACCATGCATCAACACTTATCTTGGACGAACCTGACATTTACTTGCATCCTGATTTGCAGCATCGTCTTCTCAGACTGGTTGGCCAACGAGTTGGTCAGTACTTCATCGCAACGCACTCAACGGAAATTATTAACGACGTCGAACCCGGCGAAGTTTTAATTATCCGACCCGGATCCAGGAGCGCCAAGAGAATTCAGGGCGAAGCTGGATATTCAGATGTATATGCTGCGATCGGCAGCTCAGAAAATGCACAGTTTGCAAGATTGGCAAAAACAAAAAAGGTTCTGTACTTCGAAGGTAATGATGCAAGGATACTTTCGAAAATTGCCAAGAAGCTTGGGGGGATGGACTTCATTTCAAACTCATCTGTTACTCTCATGAAGACGGACGGATTCACAAATTGGACTAGAGTCACAACTTCCTCCTGGGTTTTTGAAAACTTCTTTGGGTTCAAGATTCCTGTGTCGGCGATTTTTGATCGTGACTATCGGTGTGATGAAGAGATAAAAGACTTCATAGAGGATGTGAGTGTTGGGGATACGCTCTGTCGAGTTCTTCCACGTAAGGAAATCGAAAACCTACTTTTGGTGCCTGAGGCGATTGCTGCCGTTGTAAAGAAGTATGGCCGTGATCAACTGCAAGAAGGCTATGAAAAAGTTGTCCTTGGCGCGATCAACACAAGTGTCGACGAAGTGAAGTCAAAGACGTTGTCGGCCAGGATTGGAGCAAAGATAGCGTATGAAGTTGGCAAAGGGTCAAAGAAGGACATCGCGACTATTTCCGCAGAAGAAGAGGCTAATTTCACAAAAGGCTGGCAAGAGGTGGACTTTCGGTATCGTGTTGTGCCAGGCAAGTCAGTATTTTCCGCAATCACCAAGAGGATACAAGAAGAGTTGAAAGTCACTGTGACTTCATCTCGGGTTATTGATGAGATGACAGCGGCTGATATCCCGCCAGAGCTTTTCGAAACCCTGAAGGAAGTGAAGGGCCATCTCGAGGGCTAGCTTGAAAGCAAGTGATTGCAGTGCTCGTCTGGAGGTTTTGTCTTTTATAACTTTGCAGCCGTTAAATGCAGATGTGACGAAAGGCTGGTTTGGGCTAGGCAAACCTGTCCGTCTGTCGTTCGCCAAACTTTGCAAAGCCCCCTTCCTGCGCTTTGCCGCCCCCTGCCCTAAAGATCCTGCCCTTGCATTTGGCGGGCGGCGGCGAGGCCCAGGGCGTAGGAGATGTCGTCATACATTTTGTTGAACCCGGCAAAGAGGGCGCGGTTGAGGGCGCGGCCTTCGGGGCTGGAGGAGAAGGCGACATAGGCGTCGAGCTGTTCAGCCTCCAGCGGGTCATAGGCCAGCATCAAAAAGCCATAGATCCATTCGCGGGTATCGTTGCGCGTCTCTTCTTCCTGCGCCCAGACATCCGAGAGGATCTCGCTCTCGCTCATCTCGAAACCGCCGCCATCGACCATGCCGCGATAGAACTGGAAAGAGGCGTTCAGGGCCCCGGTGACATTGGCTTCGATCAAGTCATTGGCCTCGATAAAGGCGGTGACACCGGCGAGATCCTTGTCATCGGTTTCGTAATATGAGGCCCGCGCTGCCTGTTCGACCGCATCATCGATCATCGCCTTGCGGGCGCGCAATTCCAGGGTGACCACCTCTTGGCCAAGGTCAGAGGCAAAGAAGCTCAGCAGGGCGGCGGTGTCGGCATCGCCCAGCGAGTCGCCAAAATGCTTGCGCACCACGGCCTCCATCTTGTCGATGTCATAGATCTGATCAAGCAGCGCCTGCCATTGCGCGTTTTCACCGCTGGCAAACATGTCGGTGGCCATGTCCTGACCATAGGCCACGCCCTCCTGGCGCATGATGGCGAGCAATTCATCCAGTTGCAGCGCATCCAGCACCTGATCCGAGGGCGCAACCTGGGCCCGGGCGGGATCCGGGGTGAGGATGGGCACAATCAGGGTCAGGGCAACAAGACAGACGAAAAAGCGGCGCAGCATTGCGGTATCCTTTGATAGGGTCCCTCTAACGGTAGGCCCCATGGGCGGGATTTCCAAGGGGGCAGCGCCTTGATGAGCGGATTGTGTAAATTTCGGGTTGCAACGGCCCGCTCTGCGGTCTAAACGCCCCTTCACCAAGACCCCCGCGGAGAGGTGCCGGAGTGGTCGAACGGGGCGGTCTCGAAAACCGTTGTGGGTGCAAGCCTACCCAGGGTTCGAATCCCTGTCTCTCCGCCACTTTTTCACTATCGTCGTCCAGGTCGTCTAAGGCCTTGAAGGGTAAGGTGGTTTTGGCGGTTCGAAATCCTTTTTCTCGGTGATATGGGATGGGGGCTTCGAAAACCAGTTTCAAGACGGTTTGACGGTCATCATCACGCCCTGTTTGCCAGAGTTTCCAAGGGTTTGCTAAGAAATCTAGAGCGGTTCGAAAACTTGTGTCGAAGTCCTTTTGTTTTGGCTTGGTTTTGGCGAGGTTTTCCGAGATCAACGCGGATTGCGTTTCAAGCTTTTCGATCTTTGCCTCAAGCGCGCGGGCTGTAGCCGCGCTTTCGGTGTCGATCAGCAGATCAGCGGCTTTGCGGATGTCGGTTTCGATTTTGCGTAGGGACGTCTGCTGTTCCTTGCGGCGGATTTCAAAATCGCCAATGCGTGCGTCCCAAAGGTCTTTGAACATGGCTGAGGCCACGGCGAACAGGCTGCGTGGCGGGCGCAGGGATTGCAGCAGCGTTTCGAACGCGCCCTCGACATCGGCGCGGCGGATCGACTTTCTGCGCGCATCGCACCCTTTTTGAAAGCACTCGTAGTAAGGATAGCGCTTGTTGCGCCCCTTTGCCCAATAGGCGGTCATCGGGTGGCCGCAGCTGTCGCAGGCGACGTAGCCGCGCAAGGGGAAGTCTTCGTTCGCCACCTTTTTCTGCGGCGCAGTCGACGTGCCATTCAGGCGGGTTTGAATGCGTTGGAACGTTTCCCACGAAATGATCGGGTCAAATTTGCCCTTTGAGAGCGGAATGCCCCAGGGTTTGTATTCGTAATAGCCCGCGTAAATCTTGTTGGTCAGCATGTTTTTGATGCGCTGCGGGTGCAGCGTGCCGTTGGCGTCCAGTTTGTAGATGCCATGCGGCACGAGGAAGCGGGCAACATCCGCTTGGCTGTCGAACCGACCCGATGCAAATCCCTCAAGCGCCTCTTGCAAGGTGCTTGCGGCTGGTTCGTCGCGGATTAGGACTTTGCCGCCGCTATCCCCTTTGACGTATTTGTATCCACGCGGGACAAAGAAGGGGTAATACCCTGCCTGCAACCTAGCACGCATGCGGTTTCGGGTTGTCTCGGCATTTTTCTGGCGGTGGTGCTGTGAGACAGAAGCCAGCATGTTTTCGATCAACAGGCTGTCGCTGTCGTCACCAAATTCGATGCTAGGACTTTCCAGCCGTGCACCAACCGAGCCAATCGCGGCGCGTAGTTTCAGGTGTGCATCCAGATCGCGAGCAAGGCGCGAGATATCATCAATGATGACCACGGGTTCGTGTTTGCGGTTCTTGCGCAACCAAACGAGCATTTCTTTGATGGCGGGACGATCCACCAGCCCACCGGAGACACCTTTGTCTTCATAGACCTTTTCGACGCTGTAGCCCTTGTAGGCCGCAAATTCGCGACAACGGCTTTGCTGCGAAGCAAGCCCGTCGCCCTTTTTCATCTGCGCTTTTGAGGACACACGCGTGTAAACTGCGGCAATTGTCATTGGCTGGCCTCCTTTTCTTGGGATTCTACTGTCTTCGCGGTGAAACTGGAGGGTTTATTGACCGAGGCGGGCAAAAGAAGTTGTGGACAAGTCTCGGACAACACACGGGGCAGCAGGGTTTCGAGACACGCCCAGAGGCGCAAGAGTCGGTCATCTGTGTAGAGATGCGCTTCGCCTTCCTGCTCGGCGATGCGGCGGTATTTGTTGAGGTCGGGCGACATGAAAAACACTTTCCAGCGCCGCCCAACTGGGCGGCGCAAAATTTGGTTACTGATTAGAAAAACAAATCCGCCGCGCACAAAGGGTGCGGGCCGCACGCGGGCGGGCTGCGGTGCAAATTCTGGGCGGATTTCTGGGAATGTTGTCCTAATCATGTCACATATCTCGGAAATTGTCTAATCTTTTGATGATCTTGCCGGATAGCGCGTCGCTATCCGGCAGTGACCATTCGTTACGCGGCTTTCATGGTGTCTTCCGTCTCGACAGCTACTGCGGCCTCGCGATAACTGCCCTGCGGGAAGGCCATGTAGCGGGGCATCCAGTCTGGATCGACGGGTTTGCGGGTGCCGTCCATACAGGCGGTCAGGAGGGCGCGTTGGGTCTTGGCAGTGGCGGTGATGTGCTCCGCCGCTGCATTTGTTCCTGCGAACTCACCTACCATGGCATTCAAGACCTGCTTGTCACGGATCAGCGCGAGGAATGTCTCGTCCGGTTGCCAGTGCTTGGACATATCCGTGCCCATGTCCTCGCCCAACTGTTCAATCATAGGGCTGTTCACATCAAGGCTTTCCGCCATGAGGAAGGTCAGGATGCGCAGCACGTCTTCGTCACTAAGTTTTTTCAAAGCATCCAGAATATCCCAGATCGGCTTGCGCTTGTCCCAATCCTCGGGATTGTAGAGGATGTTTGAAAGGTCGTCCAAACCAAGAAGCTTAGTGATTTCAAAGCGCTGTTCGTCGAAATGGGTTTGCCCCGAATTCGTCGCAAGGCTGTCTTCGATTTCCGGTTTCGCGGCAATTTGTAGATCGGGTGATACCGTCCAATGACGCGCCCCGCAGATCATATGCGCCGCAATCAGACGCAAAGCCAAACCCTGATGCACAAGCATATCGCTGCGCACGGCGGCATGGCGGTGCAGGTCGACGTAGTTCTGCGCGGCTTTGGTCAGTTCCGGCTTCTCGGCGGGCGTGATGTCTGCCTTCTCGCGGCGTTTGGCTTCTGCCTTGGTGATATAGCCCTTGTGGGACGTGACTTCGCCTTGGTTAGTCACGGTTACAAAGACCTTGCCGCCATCTTCCTTGGCGCAGCTGCGGTGATCCCAATTGGCGAACCAGTTGCCACGATCCATCAGGATCACATCCGCCCAGCCATCGGCCTTGAGTGCGTCCACGGCTTCGGCAATGGCGGTGTTTTGATGCGTCCAGAAAGCCTCAGCATCTGCAAAATAGCTGTCCTCGCTAAAGAGGTCAGAGACAACGGCAAGCCCGCTCTCCAGCACATCGAACACGGCATTCGCGGTTGGGATATGCGCCCCGCCAAACAGCCAGTCTTTGAGGCGCTGCCCTGTCGGCGCATAGGCATCTTCATCTTTCATCAACGCCCACCAGTCTTTTTGTTGCTTGGGCGTTGCCATGGTCAGATTGCGGATGTCGCCTGCTTGAATTGCGCCCTTGCGATAGGCCGTGAGGATCGGCGGGTGCAGCCGCCCGAGCGCGAGGCGTTGGCTCACCATGCGCGGAGTGATGCCAAACGTGGCGGCGATATCGTCTGCGTCGCGGCCTTCTTTGATCAGCTTGGCAAAGGCTTTGTACTGATCCACCTCGTCCATTGGCAGGCGCTCAATATTCTCTGCAAGACTGGCCTCAAGGGCAGCAGCATCGTCGCCCTCCGCCATCACAAGGCACGGGATCGGGTCAATCTCGCCATCCTCGGCGATGATCCGGCACGCGTTCAAGCGGCGCTGTCCGGCGATGACCTCAAAGCCATCTTCAAACGGGCGCACGAGAAGCGGTTGCAACATGCCAAGCGCGCGGATGCTGCTGACGAGGTCGTCGCATTCCTTTGCACCGAATTTGCGCACGTTGAGCGGGGAAACGGAAAGTTGGTCTAGGTCTATAAATTGCAGGGTCATGATTTTATCCTTTCATGAGTAATCGATGCGGGATTGCACCCTGAAACCGCTCACGCAGAGCGGCTTGGGGCTGCACTCCCCCTCACGCGGCGCGATAGACCAAGCGTTCCCCTGCGATGGTGATTTCGCTGTATTCCATGCCCAGATCACGGGCGATGGCGTCATAGTCGATGTAGAATTGCAGCCGCTCGGGGATGTCGCCGAAAACACCGTCCTCGACAAAGCGCTCGGCAAGCTCGCGCAGGCTGTCCACGTAATAGAAGTCGATGCCATGGCTGTCGGGGCATTCCTGCACATCAAAGCTGTATCCGCATTCGCCCACGGCAAAGATGACAAGGGTCTTTTCCCAATCTTCCCAGTCCTCGACACAGGTCAGATAGTCGGCAAGATTGGCCTGATTGATCCCGATGGCTTTCGCCATTTCGCAATCAATGTCTTCTCCGTCGATGAACTGAATCTCGAATTCCTCGACCGGATCGCCAAAGTCGTTCCGCAGCTTCGCGGATTTCTCGGCATAGTCCTCATAGCTCTCGAAATAGAAGCCGCAGGCGGTGATGTCGTAGGGTTGTGCATGAAGTGTAACGGTCATTTTTTCTTCCTTTCCAAATGGATGCAGGGGTTGCGCTTGCAACCCTTGCCCCTCGGCGAGAGCGGGGGTGCAAATGGAAAGGAAAACCGACGAAAGATGCTTTGCCTTTGACGGAGGCTCCGGCGCTTGCGCTGGAAACCGTCAAAGCAAGGATCTCTTCGATCTGTTTTGCTTGAAATGCGCCAGGGGCAGCGCCCCAAGCACGCGGCGGTCAAGACCGCTGCCATCGACATGCCGGTGATAACCGGTGCGCAAGGGATTGAAGCCGCATGGCCGAAACTGTCAAAGACAGGTTCGGTTCACGAAAGCCCGATCCGCTCGCGAATGCGCCAAAACTAAAAAAGAGGCGCAGCCAAAGCCACGCCTCTTCTCACAGGGGAACCTCGTTCGTTTGATCTATTCCGGCGACGGCTCAATCACCTCGCCCGTCCCATCATGATCCTCAGGCACGGTGCGCAGAACCAGCTTGCCATCAACCGGCATCGCATCCATCTGCACATTGAAGCCTTGCCCATCCTTATGCGCCCAGGCCACGGCAATCTTGCTCCAATAGGATTTGTTGCCCTCTCCTGTAGGTCGAACGGAATAGCCCAGCAGGAAGGGGTTATTCAAAGCGGGTTTATCTTGGGGTTGGTTTGTTTCATGGCTCATAAAATCTCCTTGGTTTATGTGTTGATGAAAGGAGAACATTGATAGAACAAAACACGCGTCACGATCAAGAATAAATTCCTGATTTCATACACTTGTATGGAATGGGCGGAAACCGGACCTTCGCTGCAGGTCCCGAAGCTGCCAAGAGTTTCGCGATAGGAGACATATTCTCGTTGCGAGATCTGCATTTTCGACCCATATGTTGAATACTTCTACTGCAACTCACGTAATAGGTGGATGGCGCTCGGGTGATTGCCAACCAGGAGATGAAATGCAAGCTTAGGAAGCAACGATACGAATCATGTTTTTGGATTGAATTCGAATGCCGATTGCGGAAATTGAAACGCCCTTTCTGGACGCCTGCGTAAGACAACGACTGGTCGAAGACGAAAATTTAGAAGATGCGAAAACCGAAGAAGCATTGACGCACTGCCAAGTGGATGCCGAAGATGAGGTGGAAGCGGCATTCAATGAATTTGCTGGTGGCAACCGTTTAGTGGGTATTCAGGCCGTCGAACTCGATGCTGGCGAATGGGTCGGCCACATTAAGCGGATTGACGCGATTACACGGTACTTATCGGGTGCGCTAAATGATCTCCCGGGTTCACCTGGGGACTTTTCCCCGGCCCAAGTTGAAGCCCGAATACGAGCTTTGGCTTTGCCGGGTAGTCCTCTTAGCAAAAATGAGGCCTTGATGTGGTTCGAGGAGGAGGTTTTCGACCAACTTCCTAACTACAAGGTAGCGGGCCGACCAACTTGGTTGTTTGAAGCCGACGATGGTGACGCAAGGTCTCTACTGGTGTCAAAGGAGTGTTCAACACTTCCATGCCGCTTGGGGTTGCCTGAACCACTTTTTTGGGGCGATCCACCTTTCTACCCCAGAGGGTTAGAGTTCGTTGGGTTCGCTTTCTCAGGCGATGATTTCGACGGTGGCAGACGACCGACTGCACTCGATGGAGATTATGACTCTGTTAGGAAGATTTGGATTATTGGCGGTCGAACACAGCCACTTCCACATGGACCTGAAGACATGAGGAAGCTCAACGGTTTGGGGGAGGTAGTTTCGGAGCCGCCGCTACTTTCCAATGCAGTCAACAACGTATATGTGTTTTTAAACTAGTGAGGGAACGTAAATGAGCCTTCTTCAAGCCTTTGAAGAAACGATCGCCGGTAAGGAGGATCGTGCCGGCATCACTGCTGTGGATGTTTTTACGTCAAAGTTTTTTGAGAACGGTCACTCTCAACAAGATAAATTGGTTGAATTGCAAGCGGTTGTTGAAGCCAACCTGGCTGACTCCGAACGCAAGTGGTTCATGTTGACCGGTGTGATCGCCAAATGGGGGATAACATCCGAAGCACTTTCTGAATGCATTCGCAGTAAACTGGCTGACGATGCCGAACCTATGCCATCTATGGCACAGTACCACGCGCTGCGGGCCATGGGCGCAGCAGCTGGTGGTTTGCTGCCAGTGGATGTGCTGAATGAGCATGCGCTAAGGCAATCCCACCCGAAACTTTGGGCGGAGCTGGTTTTGAGTGCATACAAAAATGGAAGTCCTGAACAAATTACTAAGCTTATGGTCAACTTGCTCGTAGGAAACCCGCCTTTGATGCCTTGGAAGAGCCTTCGTGCATTACTCCCAGAAGTGCGGTTGGCTTACGGTTCGCCAGCTGAGTTTCGTAAGCAGATTCAGATAATAGCGAATAATCTCGCTGACCTTACTGCCCGAAACGGAATACTAGATGCTGCAGAAAAAAGAGTCGGTGGAGGGATATCAAGTGGGGCTGTGAAAATATCCAATAAGACGGCTAACAGAAAACAATTCAACATTCCAACTAAAACAATAAGACGGGATATTAACTACGGCCGAAAATTTGTTGAGCCTGACGGGCAGCTTGCTCTAGCAACTGGTTGAGGTCAATCCGATGGGACAAACCACAGAGACTAGACCAATAACAGACGAAGACTTCCTGATTGAGCGTCCGTTCGGCGACATTTCGAGAAGCCTTTTTGAAGAGTGGTTTGATGCTGCAACTCTATTCGTCAATGCAAAAGAGTTGTTTACTGACGAGGATAGCTTTGTTTCGGCGGTAAATAAGTGTTTTTTGAGCCTTGAGAAACACTCTACTCGATATGATGATCATATCTCCGGTGGGCGACCAGGAGTTTATGAAACCGCGCGTGTGGTCGGTTCTAATAAAGTAAGATCAAAGAAAACGCGAGCCTTTCTCTTGCTGGAACAGATGTTTCAAGGTTTCTCGTTCAACCAACATCCACTTCTCGAAAAAGCCGACATCACCAAAGAACAGATGCGTATTCCGTCGCCTCTGCTTTTCATCCGTCGATTGCTTACCTCGGAAGACTATCTTGCCAGTGAAGCATATACCCATGCAGTTGTAAGAGCGGAGATTTTCGCGGCAGCGGCGCGCAGTTTCCCTCCGAGCGAGACGCAGAATCTCTATGAATATATTGCTGATCAAATAGACTACAAATCTGTCGGTGACGCTCTCAAAACCATGACTTCCTATGCGGAGAAGAGGGAATCCACCAACATAACCAAGCCGATACAGTTCATAGTCGGGCATTATTTGGCTTCATTGGGGCTGGCTCGGATAAGCCTATCGAGAACCCACCAATCGCACGGCCCAAGCCGCAACGAGTACAGACTGTTTTCTGTCTACGAGTTCCTAGAACGCAAGTCGCTAGATATCTTTCCGAATAAGTCTTCTAACCGTCGCGAGGACTATGGCTACGAGATCAAGCTGACTGTGTCTCCAAGTGACCTGCCATCGATACCACAAATCTTGAATGACCTAGAAGGGATACCTTTTCCTGTGCCTGGTGCGAAGACTGTGTTCGCTGGGGGCATTAGAATGACCGAGCATGGTGGTGCAGTAGTTAGAATAAGTGGCAAAAGCGGCAGTGGAAAGACAAGCCTCGCGCTCGCAGCGTGCGTGGGACTGGCACCGCTGGGCACTGAAACATTCTATTTGTCTTGCGAAGAAGAAAGGGATGATCTCCTCGACCGAATTTCAACGGTCACACCAGCTTTTGTAAGCACCAATCGGGTTTTTTCAGCAAAATCAGTGCACGGAGCAGCAGGCAGTACCTCGACCTCCCTTGAGACCGAAAGCCATTACGAAAACGCATGGTTTCACACTTATCATTTGGATAGTAATGACGCTCGCAGCAATTTCGAAGATGCTCTGTCTTTCGTTGACCAGATTATGGAGAAATATGACACAGAGCCTGGTGATCAACCTCGCTACCGAGCGCCGGGAACTGTTCCTTACGTCGTTGTCTTGGATGGGGTTCATGAACTTGTAGACCGTGATGCATATGAGCTGATCCTGAAGGACCCCCAGGTGGATGATGGGGGTGATTATGGTCCGATATCGGAGCTGCATCGGTTGATCGAAAAATACCGAAAGCTCAATGTTCTGGTCATATTGGTCTCCGCCGATTTTGATACACCTGTCTTTAGTTCGCTGGACTACCTAGTCGATGTAGTTGTCGAACTTGACAACAATCAGGATGTAGATGTGCCCCACAAGCCTCTACGTACTGCTAGCCTTACGAAGACGCGCCGCCAGTTTTCCAATACCGGCACCCACAAGTTTCATATTTCGAAAAGAGACGGTGTCCGCTTTTATCCAAATCTCGAAGCTACTGTTGAGCAGTTCAAATCCAGAAATTGGCAGCAGCCAGACGACAACTTTGTTTTTGACTTTCTGCTTGGGCAAGAGCCTTCGTTGAAGATTTTCAGTAAATCTCAAACAGTTATAGCGGGAAAGGGAAGCGGCGGGAAGGCAGGTTTTGCGCTCAGGCTTCTTACTTCACCGCTCACCCCGAGAAAAGAAAGAACTCTTGGTTTTGCCGATGCAAACGGTGTGGGCCTTGTTGGCCTGGCTCGGCGTTGTCTAATCATATCCTTTCTCTATCCACAATCCTATTACGCCGGATTGGTCAAGAAGATCAAACAGTCAAAATTCTCCGATAACTCAACTGACTATCCAAACCCAGATTTCGATTTCTCTACTCTCACTTTCTATCCTGGTTACGTGTCTCCAGAGGTGCTTCTAACCAAGGTTGCGGATGAATTGCGCTCGGCAGAATTACAAGGTTACCCGTTTGACAGCATTCTTCTCGACGGCCTTCACAATGTGTTCCTACAGTTCCCACTACTGGAAAAAAGCACATTGATTTGGCCGATGCTATCCGAAATGTTTAGGCGCTTGGGGGTTAACGTGGTTACAACCCACTCACACTTTGACGTGTTGGGGATGGGAAATGCTCCCCTCCTAGCGGCGGATGTTATGTCGGTCGCGCACAGGTCCACCCCTCTGCTTCAAGCGCTGATAAATTCAGCCGACTATTATCTTGATGTCTCTTCTGCTTATGACAATGAAAAAGTCAGGAGCAGGTCTGACAAAGACAACCTCTACGAAGTCAGGGTCGCAACTGCGTTTGGTCAAGCGGTGCCCCGCAGTGATGTCGCCTTTTGGGATAGAGAAGCTATGCAAATTAAAGACTTGAGCAAACTCATCTAATTTAGGCCAAGACTAAGATTGCCTCTCCTAGCCTTGGCGAGCCTCCTTGTTGAGGTGATGTTCGTAGCTTTCGGCTTATGTCGTTTTTAACAACATTATATCCCAGCCCTTTTGCAATTTCGGCTAAGATGCGACCGGTTTCAATTTCTACACCCGCATACTGACTGTTTCCCACCACGATCCATACCCGTCCTTTTGGTTTTTTAGACTTGGCGAGATTTTCCAAAAGGTTAGACATCTCGAGGAAGTATGTCTCGATCATTCTAGGAATTCGTTTGTCCCACAGTCGATCTTGCTGAATTTGTAACTTTTCTACCGTTTCAGTGAGTAGCGCAGGTTGATCCACCAAACGTGCAAAGGCCTTGGAAATTTGAACGTGTGAAGTAAGAGTTTGTCTTCTCAATTCAACGTTCTGGATTCGGTTTTTGAGGTAACCAAGCATCCACAGTTCAACATTGTAGACATCTGTATAGTCGAACGAATTCGGGTAAGGCGGTGAAAAAACACTGACGTCGAATTCCGGAAAGCAAAGGTCTTCATCGCGAACATCTTGCAGTTCTATTCTGGCCGGAACCGCTGACTTGGAGTTGAAACTCTCAATATCGACAAAGCAACGCTCGGCTCGCGTCTGAAAAGTATCGAGAAGGTCGAATTTTGTCTTCGGCCGTTGCTGCCAACTTTTCCGGTAGCGTCTTCCCTTCCCGTTAATCACGACGTTTGAGTTTTCGATGAGCGAGCTCCCCAGAATAACTTCGAAGAGGCGTCTTAACGTCGGGTCATTAAGACACGAAATCGCGTCTCGAAGTCGAAACACTTGGTGAGCAACATCTGCGTTGAAGAGCCATTTGCCGTTCTTTCCAGGTTCTACGAACGTTTCGGGTAAATTTGCTTCGTTGTTGTGGTCGAAGGTGCTTTCGTGGGTTTGGGCCGATTGGACAACGGAATGGAACGAGGAGCGAAGTTCCTTGATATCATAATATTCAGTCTTCGCGCGGCCGAGATCGGCCAAGAAGGGGTTTACCTCATATGAAGTGCTTGGGACGCCAAGGAACTGTGCTGTTAGCGCAGTGGTTCCAGAGCCAGAGAATGGATCAATGCAGGCCTTTACCTTCGTCGGATGATCGACAATCGCATGCTTAACAATTTCTGGTGAGAATGCTTCCTTGAAACGATACCAGCTAGAAAACGGCAAGTCCTGCGATCGGTGATTGGTTCCCAGAAAAACCGGGGTCCTTTCACCTATCCACTTGTCGAAAAGTGCCTGCATTTGTTTCTGCTCGATTGATTGCGGACGATTTGGTTGACTTGATCCTATACCTTATTACATGCAGCGATTTCGTCGCCAATGATGCATGGCGAAATCCTTACGCTTGAGTAAAACTGCTTCCGTTCCGCATAAAGTTTCTGGTTGAACTTGGCAAAGCAAGAATGGGTGATGGCTTGGCCCACTGACACTGAGCCGGAGTGGCCTCAAATTTTGCGACCGCAGCGAATCTCGGCGATGCAGGCTGCGACCGCGGCAACCAAGGAGCGAGTTCAAGGTCGGCTGTGGGCCGAAGTTTAGTTGGAACCCAGCGGCAATTGGATGTCAGGAAGCTTGGGGCGAATTGCATCTATCAACCTGTTGAACTGCTTCTTACCTAAGAATCGTCCTGTCGTTTTAGAACCTCGAAACAGCTCCGCACTACCAAGGTGCAGCTTGAGACCCACAAATCTATCTCGACCTCCAACGCAGTGAACGTGCGGGCTCGAAGGGAAAGGGTCCGCATCAAACTTATGCACCCGCCATACCTCCCCATCAACCTTGTAGTCCTTCTCAACAAGCCAACCTCCTTGCTGATCGCACAAAGCCATCTGCGAGATTGCAATGTCGATGTGATCATCTGTTTCATCTACAAGCTCAACGCTGCCTCGCTCATCCATCATCGGTACTAACCTTTCAATTGGCGGACAGCACTCCTATCATGCAACACCGTGCATTGAAACTCTGTTCTCGAAACTAATGGCAGCAAAGCGGGCTGCACTCGCAGCATCCCGGCCCATTGTCGAGTGACCGCTTTGGGCCGTCCTTCTCGAGGCGGCCAAACCTCTTGTCTACTCTTCAATTTGTTCCAAGCAGAAGATTCCCTAAGATCTTAAAGAGCGCATCACTTGGAGTTTCGGTCATTTTCTGCTAGCGTCGGCTCATTATTTTTTGAATTCTAGAGGTTTTGCATGGCAATTCGACTTAGCATTCGCTCGTTGGAACAAAATGGAGCGTCCATAGACGTTCTACGTGCTGCTTACGCAAACTTGAAATCTGTCTCAGATGAACGTGGGTTTGATTGGTTTGCTGCAACGCATGGTGCTCCCACGCCAATTTGGTGCCCGCACGGATCACCTCTCTTTCTGCCTTGGCACCGGGCATTCCTGTATTATTTCGAACTCGCCCTGCAGACACGGCTTGGTGCCCGTTTTACGCAGGTGGCCCCGGAACGAACCGAATTTGCCGACGTCGGACTGCCTTGGTGGGATTGGGCATCTGATCATTCCCACACTGTGGGCCTGCCGGAAAGCTATGCCGTGGCAAATGTGGGCGGACAACCAAACCCACTAGCGAATTCCGAGATTGGGAATCCGAGCTCCCCACTTGTTTCGGGTGTTTGGTCAGACGGGCTTATCAGTTTCATCCGCACAAATCCCGACTTTGAAGGTGTGATAACGGACGTGGACCCGCCAACGACACGAAGGGACCCGGACGATGCAGACGATTTACCTCGTCAAAGCACAATCCGCAATGTTTTGATGCGGATGGAGACGTTCGCCGACTTTACAACTAGCGTTGAGCAGATACATGACGACGTCCACGGCTGGGTTGGTGGGTCGATGTCATCCGTTCCGACGTCGGCCTATGATCCGATTTTTTGGTCCCATCACTGCATGATCGACCGCCTGTGGCATATTTGGCAGAATAGTTCGAACGCGATGGACCCACCGCCTGACTTGATGGACACGGTCTTGGCACCATTTCCGCTGACCGTTGCCCAAGTTTTGGACATTGATCGCATGGGCTATGAATACGCCGTCGCGGCTGTGGCTTAGGAGATAGTCAATGATTGGATACGATAGCACCATATCCGAAAAATCCTCTCCTGCAGAAGGGGTTGAACACATAGCCATGAAGTTTGATCTCGATATTGAAGATTGGGAGACGATCACGCGTGCCGATCTGGTTTTTGAAGACTTGTCGACTGTTGGCTCAAGTTATGGGCTGCGGGTTTTCTTCAACAACAAGAAAGCTGCTGCTGGGACAAAGAGGACCGCAAAGAATGGCTATGCCGGGCGGCTGACAATTTTTGGACATGGCGAATGCCTGGGGTCAGAAGGACACTGCTCCTCTGCGAGCAAGGTGCATGTACCTCAGGACACGCCAGCGATGCCTGTACTGCAACACCCTACAGCGCCGATGAAAAGGATCTTGACCGTAACACCGGCTTTGGATCGCGTCATGCGTCGCTATACTAAGGGCTTGCATACGGTAACCTTGGTCACGGTATTGCATGCGCCGTTGCGCAAGAACCGCAAGCCAATGTCTGGTCTTCTAAGATGCCGCCGCGTGTCATTACGCACATATAGTTAGAGAGTTTGGTGGGTGGGAGCCAAAGCAATGTGCTTTCTGGCTGATCGAATTTGAGCCGGCATTGCTATGGTTAGTATGGTCAGGATAGACGAGACCCGGAGTTCGCGCTTGCAGCGAATGGCCGCAAAGAGGGCTGCGCCTGCAGCAACGTGAAGGTGGGGCGAAGGGCCGCAAAGGGACGTGAGCGACGAAGAGTGACGAAACGGCGATACGTTTCATGGGTCATCCAGGGTTCAATGCCCTGCGATGACCCAAAGCCGAGAGGGTGCACGGGAGACGCGCAGCGGGTCTCCCTGCCAAGGTGTGGTGGTCTGCCACCACACATCTTGCAATCAGCGTGAACCATCGGAGAACGCACATCTCGCTTATGTTCTTTTTAGCTTAATTCTTTGCAACAGTAGAGCTGCCAAGTTGACCGCTTGGCGCATGATCTGGATCGGTATCATACGCTCAATAGAAATTCCGCCGCGCTGTGCTCGTCTTCATTTCTTCAGCTCAAACACATTCACCTCGGCGGCGTGCAGCAGAAGCACCCTGTTGCCCGTATCATCCCAACAGTAGTCATCAACAATATCAAAGTGATCGTTAGATAGGTATCCAAATTGGATAGACCTTCTGTTCCTAACGGGTCCCAACTCTACCAAATTCTCACCAAACTTGGAGCACACGGAAGCGAACTGAGATCCATGCTTCAAAACTAGAAGCCGCTCCCCATCTGGAGAGAAAACAGGCTCTCTGCATCCTTGCAGTATTGAGATTATGGAACCAGAAAACAGGTCAGCAATGACGACTTGTTGAGCGTACAGCTGTTCAAATGCAACCGTACGTCCATCCCTACAGAACGAAACGTTCGGCCATCCTGCAGCTCCTAGACCATCAAACTGGGTAGTATCGGTGTGCTCGCTGTTAGCGTCACCGTTTCCAAAGATTTCAAAACTTAGATTCTCCTTATGATCGATATTTACCAATATTGGTACGCCCGATGGGTGAGCATACAATTCTTCCCGAGCATTCAAATCGACTTTGGTGACCGAAAGCTCCCGATCGGTTACTTGTCCAAAGTAAACCGACCGTGGTTTCGGGTCGCTACCTAAGCGTAACCGGTCTTTGAGAACAAACGAGAAATCGCGGTATCCACCGCCGCGCTGGGACCATTGAACATAGGTGCCTCTAGCAGCTTGGTCACTCTCTACGTGTGATCCCAATCCATTGAAGCTTCGATAGTACTTAACAGGCGCTGTGTCTCCAGTGTTAAATAGAATAACATCTTGATCATTCTTAGAGCGCCGGGCGACACCGCATCCTTGGTTAACCTCTTCCCCGCGGAGGTCCGAGGTCTCAGCAGGAGTTCGTAGAAATACCCAATCCCATATTCTCCATGCCAATCCCAGAGAACCGCCAGACCAGTAGTAGTCTCTTGCCCCGTACCCGCCACAGACAGTGAAATAGTAATCTGGCCAGAAGAACCCATATTGCGAACGTACGCCTTCTATCCGTTTAGCACCTCTAGCAACGCCATCCTTCTGCCCAAGAAGCACTTCGGTTACATCGTCGTAACCATTGAAGAAGCAAATCCCAATTTCCTTTCTGTTTCCGCTATGGACTTCAAAGCGAAAGTCGTCACTCGGAGAACCACCAAACTCGTACTTTGCGGACCTTTCCCATTGTTCGTTTTGTTCACAAGGAACGATTGTCCCATCAGAAAAGAACGGGACACGCTTCAGGCGTCTCATAGTCTCTTCTTCCAACAAAACCGGGGCCAAAGACTGTCCAAAAACTCGTGGGTATGAAAAAGTTAGCCGCCTCAGAAGGTTATCTAGATCAGGAAGCAGACTTGATGTTCTGAGATGCTCGCTGTTCAGCTCCTCAAGAGATTTGATCGAAGAGGGAATGTCGGACACAGATAGTGGTTGAGATTCCCGATCTACAAGGATCGGGATAATAGTTTTTTCCAACTCGATGGCCGTCTTAATTTCCTCTGCAAGTGGATCGAACAGTTCTTGCCTTGCCCTTTCGCGCAAAGTCTCTTCCCACGAGCATCCAACAACACAGAACACAATTTGTGCTTGCTCCAATTTTGGAAGCGTTACCTCCTTGAACCGTTCACCAGGATTTAGAGAGCCGAAGTCCATGAAGACTTCATCATTTCCCAGTCGAGCGCCAAGGCGCGAATAAATTGTCTCAGAGACGCTCTGTGTGTCACTTCTTCGATATGAAATAAAAACCTGCATTCAGTACTGCCATCCCGAGCAGGTTGGTGTCAGTGACTTAAAAATTGAGCTGCTACCAACCTCACTTTCGCCCAAATTCGTTGTGATGGATTGCAACCAGGTTCCCAGATTGTCGATTTGTGAGCTAATCATCATCTGTGCGTCCGGATAGTCTAGAAGAGATGCCATCAAGGCCCCATACACGTTTGCCGCGATCAAGCGGAATGAGGTGCCGAGAAGGCACATTGACGAATTGTATGTCAAAATCAGGCCGGCGACCGCGAATGAGAAGGGGATTACGAAGTCTCTGAAAATTAGAGGTGGAACATACAGCACTCTTCGAAAGATCAGATCCTGCTTCGCTTCACCGTCGATTTCGTCGTTCAGGTACATGGCCGAAACGGCGAGGCACGAACCATAGAATGTTAAAGAACCAAAAAGGAATAATCCCAATACCCCCCGGATCTTTGGCGTAAACTCGCCAAAAACCAATACTAACTCTTCTTGAAAAACGAACGCAAACAATATCAAAGCTGAGATGCTCACTGTTCTGTTGCGCATCGACAATGTGGTAGTTGTTTTTTGGGGGTTTGCGGACCCAACTAAGATATTGATGAATGAAGCTATCGTCAGTACAATCAAATACACCGCCGGAACAGCAAAAATCGCAAGATAAATCGCGCCGAACAGCAGGCTGACAGAAATACCAAAAATCACCAAGATAATCGAAATTACAAGCATCAGCCTAAGAGCAATGATCGGCCACCGCATATCGTATAACTTCTTGTATATGGAACTAAGCTTTGAACGAATCATTCTGTATCTTTCTAGCGGAAAGCCCTGAGAAGAAGGGTCAAAAATTGTTTGCATCTGTGAGTCTCAGGCTAGCAATCTTTGGCACCGCTCATGATTATTTCTTCAGGGGCGCGGGCTCACATCTATGGATGTGTGCCATTTTCACAATATAGTGGTGCAGCTATGATCCTGCAGTTTGGAGTGCCGCGAAGGAATGCCTCTATCCCTCCCTGAAACCACCATACGCTCACTCCTATTTTGCCTAATCAATGAGCAACGTGAAGACATACGCTTCCCTGCGGTTTGGCTTGACTCGCAGATTGTCAAGTTGCAGGGCGAGATAGAAAACGACAGCGCACCCGTTACAGATGTTCGCGCCTTGCGACGTTTTTACGTGAAGGGCGAGCGCCCTGGCTCTCAAACCTTAGCTGCGTGTATTTCGCTTTTAGAGTATTACAAGTTTCTGGAGACCGATCACCTTGTACTCGCTCAGCAGCGCTCTCGAAAAAGTAAGAAACGGATGCCAGAAACCGGTATGATCCCGCCGCATCGAAGCCTAGAGGGCGTACATTTCGCCGAGCTCGGTGTTGGTTCGGTCACAAAACTGAACTGCTTGCTGCTCAGTGAGCGCGAGGAGACTTCCTTTCAGTGGGAAGCCTATCGGGCTGTGAGAAACTATGTGAAACAACCGGATGAGAGCGCAGAGCGCTACGAATATCGGTTGGGCGATGGCAATTATGATGATCTTGAGGAGTTTCTTGGCGTCGTTGATCTGCGTCTGGAAGGCACTTTTTTTGACTTTCGCGGTGAACACGGAACTTACCTTTGGGGAGGCCTCAATGGGCGCGTTCTGATCAAAGACGAGCAAAATCTTGTTTTAAAGCCTTTTGACCGCCAGCCTCCTGAGCCCCATAAGCGCATTGCACCGCTGGACGTAATGGCGGAGTCAGCATCCTCAAATTTGACCAAAAGGCAAAAAAATAATATAGTTAGATATGCGCAAAGATATTTAGCGCCAACCGGTGATTTTGTATTTAGGAGGTTTATGAGTAGTGATTTAACAAGCATTGATAGCAAACTATTGCAAGCGGCAAAGGATCAGCAACCGCTTGAAATAATGGCAGCATTGGCAGATGGTGCAAATATAAACGCGATTGATCCCGCCAATGGGCAGACGGCGCTTCATTACGTGGCTAGTGGATTAGATCCCTACTGTTTGGTCGCTTTGGTTTATGAGCCAAACTACTATCCTCACCTTCTCGACAGCCTAAAGAAAGACACCGACCTAAATGTCGTCGAAGTCGATCTCGCCGTCCGACAGGCGCAGGCAAGACTTGATCCTTTGATCTTGGATCATGAACACCGTTTTGCAAGCGAGCATGTCGACGTTCCTGGACCTGAAGAGGACGACGATGCCGATCCCACGGCCAGCCTGCGTCTCAACAACTATCTCTTTTTAGTTCGTTTCGAAGAGGAGGCGCTTCAAGCAGGTGGCTTGAGCCCAAGTCTGAACAATGTCTTGACATTCTCACTCGAAGAGCGGGTAAGGCAACTGTCAAACGGGCCTTCTGCTCCCAAACCTAGCGAGCCAGGGCTCTAAGCCTACACCCCGAGCTCACCCCGGACAACGAGATTACGATAGTGACGGCCAAGAGGTGTGAGTGCGCAGGACTTACGTTCAATCGCAGCATAATACATGTGCGCTGCACCGACCGGAACGACGAGTCCCTGACGGTTGCACGCCTGCAGTCCTTCAAAGATCATTGTCAGCTTGGGATCCGGCGGAATATCCATCAGTTCCTTCGGCACATTGTCCCGGTTCGGCTCATATCGTTCATCCAATGCGTGCTGATCTTGCATATCAGGGTTCGCCGCATTTTCTGGAAACCACTTCGGCAGGTTCTTAAGGTGCTCAATGTCAATGGGTGGTTCACACTGGCGCAAACTCGTGAACCTCGAGACATTTGCTTTGTAGACCGGACGCTGCCCAACCGCGCCAAAGTTCTGGTCAACAAATGAGTAAACAGCAGCTGGCGTGACCCGCCCAAGAAGATCTGCAGCGCCCCCCTTCAACGCTTCGAGCATCAAGCTTGTGAAAATACCACCGGCGTTTCTTTCCCCAGCTCGTTGTTTGCGACCGCTTGCCGCTAGAATGGTGACCCCTTCGCCCAAAGTAGATGTTGCTGAAGCGGAGTTCGAAATTCGGTTTTCACCCAAAGCACCGGAGTGACAGGTGTCGAGAATAATCACAGTCGACTGAACACGTGGAAAGGCGTCATTGGCCAGATTCATGATCTCTTGTAGGCTGACGCCACGGGACTTCTTTTCTCCTTCAGGTGTCACCAGAACCAGATCCGAACTGTTCGGCTTATAGACGCTGTGACCCGCCAGATAGATCACCGCGCAAGAGAGCGTGGATTGGAACAGTTCCTCAATAGCATCCATGATGCGGTCAGCCGTAACGTCCGCTGAAACTCCGCTCAACAGAGGCGTCACCTGCATGTTGCGCGCTCTGTTTTCATGCGCGGCAAGACAGTCAGCGACATTCTGGGCATCTGCGACGCAGCCATAGAGCATGTTGGGTTGCGAGTAATGATCGATACCGACCACAACAGCAGCTTTGTTGTTCTCTCCGGCAATCATCTAAATCTCCAAATACATTTACTTCGCCAAAATTACCTTGACCTGAAAAATGACGATTCGGCTATTCATTGTCCCCGTTGTTTCTGGCCGATTCGTTTTTCGTTGCTCCGAATCGACTCAGATCCAGGCCAGCTTAAAGACGTCGACTGCGGCCGGAAATGCTTCTGGTTTGGCCTTAACGCAAACCCCGAAAAAAAGGAGTTTGCTCAATGAGCAATACTGAAAGTGGAATTGTAAACACCCGTACCCTGATCGCGCTCCCTTTGGAAGTTGTTGAGATCCCTCAGAACGCCCACGCAATCGGCATGGCCATTGCCGACTTGCGCTGGCCGCGCCGGAAAATCGTGAACCGGATGCAGCTGCGCTTCGACTATTTTTTGGATGCGGGACATCAGTTCCGCAGTTACGAAGGCGATCCCTTCAATACTGGAAATGATCGGCTCGACAAGCTGTTCAACGATCCGGCGTACAAATGGTTCTCGGATTTTGCACGACGCTGCAAGACTGGGCCGTTGACACACGCGCCCAGCCTTTTGGTCCAGAAACGCTTGCAGCTTCTGGAACTCGGTTTGCGGACGCCGCCACTCGGCTACGCGATCTGACTTAACCGCTCGCCCTCACCAAATGAGGGCGAGCAACGATACAAAAAAACCCGCCCACTGTCAGCCCGAATGAGCGCATTCGAAGCCTTAGTCCGAAGCTATTCGCTCGGACAATCCGCGCGGGTTTCTACGTGAAAGGAAAACCGATGTCTGAACAAGATATCAAAGACGTAGGCGAAAGTGCTGAGTCGCATTTCAATGCCTTCGACAAGTCCGAAGGTTACGTTATCGCAGTGATCGCGGCGGTCTTCGTCATCACCGGCCTAGTCAGTGGTTTCGCCACCTTTAGCGGAATTCGCCTGTTCCTCGAAGAAGTTGGGCAGGCCAGCACGCTGGTCAACGGCACATCTGTGATCATTACAATTGCAACCTCGGCAATTGTGATTGTTGGCTGGAGCCTGATCACAAAATTCGGACCAGAGGCGCGCGGGCGCGCGATGAAAAGCTGCATGGTGCTGTTGGGAGCTGCGCTGCTTGCCATCACGCTATCCGTCTCAAGTTTGAGTAACCTGATGGCCTTGGTTGGTCCTGCCTCTAAGGTGCATGATTGGCGCGACACCCATCGGGTTCAATCAGAGAGAATGGAGCGTCTGGAACTGACGGCGCTTGGCGTCAAACAAATCTTGCCGGGTTGGAAGGCGGAAGCCGCCAAAGCCTGTCCCGCTGCCGCCCGTGAAGCGGAGGGCGGGATGGTGTCCGGAACAGGTCGTGGCGCTGGTCCAGTCGCTTTTGCATTGAGCGGCGTCTGCGAGCAAACCACCGCTTTTGTCGAAGCAATGGAAGGCGCGATTGCAGAAACGGATGATGCCGTTGATCTGGCGCGTCAGGCACTTCTGGAAATGCGCAAAGCGACCCGGGATCGCAAAACAGCCGTGATCGAACGAGAAGACCACTTTCTGCTGGCAGGAGACCTGCTGACCATCGCCATGCAGAAACTGCGAGCAGCGGATCTGACTCAGATTCTGGATGCTGGAGCCAAACAGGTGCGTGCCAGCGTCGCCGAACTCTCCGAAAACTCGACTTATACGGCAAAACAAGTTGAAAGCGTGCGCAGCATTCGAGACGGCATTGACGGCTTGATCCTGAGCACCGAATTGATCTCCGCTCAACTGCGCGCCGCGCCGATCCCGGACCGGCAGGCGATCACCTCTCCGGACTACATCGAAGGGGTCATTCGGCACGCGCAACGGTTCATTCCGGTCTTTGCAGCCGCGATTGGCATCGATCTGTTCCAGCTCTGGGCGCTGCTCTTCATGCTGGTGTCCAAGGCTGGCCAACCCAAATGCCCCCGACAGACGACCGCGCTCCAAACGTTGTTGGGACTTGTTCAAACCACATCCAAATCAAAGAAGGAGGCTGAGTGATGTTGAAGTTTTCATCCCGTGCAATCTCAATGACCATTCTAGCAAGTGCCATCGCCCTGACGTTCTCAATCATTGTCTTTCTGATGGCTGTAGTGCTGGTTGGAGAAGGCCCAGTTATCAAGGGCATTGCCTGCGAGCTTAACGTGTCGGAAGATTGCTTGCGCAAGGATCTGCAAAAGGAACGCCAGAAATTCCAGCAGATGCAGCGCCGCAACCAGGAATTACAGGCCGAGAACAAGAAGATGGAGGCGCTCGTCGAGCGCCTCGCCGCTCTGGATCATGCATCAAGCTCTTATGTGGTCTTCTACACCAAGTCCGGGCGTCGTTCGGTCACAACGGGCCATACCTATGCATCATTGCTCAAGCCTGACGACCTCATTGGTGCACATTGCTACTTTTTTGCAAATGTCACCGGTGCAGGCACCCGCCAGGTCAATCTGGGCAAAATGGATCGCCGTATGAGGCTGAAACTTTCAAATTACAATCCTTCGGAACTCCGTGGCACTGGCGTCAGTGTCGCGGATATCGCGGCGCTTCAAGCGCAGTGTCAGTGGCCGGAAGGCGCGAGCTAATCCGCCCGCCTTCCGCCCACGGATCAAATCGTAGCGGCAGATATTGGATTTGAGCGGCGCACAAGGCGGCGCTCTTTTTCTATTGGAGGACCCAATGGTATTGAAACACATCAAGCATGGACCAGTGGCAATGGCCGTGATTGCCGTGCTCATGGCTGACCCGGTGATGGCGGGTGGCGGCAATGCGGTTGGCAATGTTGCCGATGATTTGACGAAACTATTCAATGATCTGGCCAAGCCGACCACACCGCCGAAAACGCCGAAGGTGCAGTTGGACCTTAACACCCCCAAACGGGTGCCTGAAGGACCAACTGTCTTCGGAACCGGGCAGGTTGATGCGACGGTGCCTGACTTTCCGCTGCCGCCTGTCTTCAATCGTCAAGCGACGGGGAATGGGCCAGACTCGAATGGGCTGATGGACCTGTTCAACTTTGGCGCGCGTGGCCACTGAAAACAGCTGACAAACGGACGCTCTCCGGGAGACCGGGGAGCGTCAATTATTGTCAAATTTGCGAGCCGTCATCAAAACATGATATGATTTCATCATGTTAATTGGTGGCTACCGTGAAATGACATCTTATGCTGCGATCAATGCCAATGGGGCGATGATACGGCTCTACCTGCCCAAAACGCATTGGGATTGTCTGATCAGCATGCAGGCACATGGGCTTGACCTGGATGCATTTACCAAAGCCTGCGATCAGCGACGCCGAGGCATTCCCAAGGACAATATCTCAATCTCCGAATTCATCGAATTTGCGGTCTGTCGTTTGTCGGAGATGCATTGGCAATCTCTACCTGATCGAACCAACGTCATACAACCTGTGTTCAAGACCTTGCTGGCAAACGTCCTTGATAAGACTGAGGCATTCTTCCGAAAGTCCGGCGATAACCCGATGCGCCGATACGGGCCACTTGCGTCTCGTCGGGAATGACCAGCCGCCGCCGAACTCATCAATCACCACCAAATCCGCCCGACTGACGCCCGCATAACATCGGTCCAAGCGTTTTGATGTCCAAAGGAAAGCTCCTGTTTTCCAATTCATGACATCAACGCGGAGATCAATGATGGGCGATATTTTCCAAGCCTTCTTTCTTCATTTCCTCAACGGGATTACCTTTGAATTTGCCGATGACCTGCTTTGCTGGGCGGGGGATGCCTGGTTTGGCGGTCATCTCGGCACTTGCCGCGCGACCATGACCGGATGGGCCAATCACAGCGCCAATACCGCACCCTATGCAGCTTTCGCTGGAACACTCCTGGGCTATGCCGTGTCGCCACTATCGGTGATCGTCGCATGGTTTGTTGGCAAACCGAAAAGTCCTGGCGATGCGTTCTGGCGTGCAATCACGCTGGAACTCATCGAAGGCGTTATTGCTGTCATCGGACAGGTCATCACCGACCAGAACCTCGGCGTCGCCATGTGGTCGCTGGGGCTCAGCGCTGTGATCGCACCAATACGCGGCTGCGTGTCTTCTTTCACCTATGCCTGGAGCACGAGCGTCGTGTTCAAATTCTTCGTTTTGCTCTCCATCCTCACGGTCGCGGCCATCGGGTTGGCGCGCTTGGGTCTGTTGCCCCTGTAATTTGCGCCCACCCGAAGCCCGCCTGACCAACGCTCCCTTTCAACAATGCCATCAGCGCCCCGCATGTCGCGGGGCGTCTTTTTTGATGGAGGCAACTGTAATGTCGAACAAATCTTCTCAAGGCCCCTCGCCAATGGGGCGGTTACTGATGACGACGGCCATTGGCTACGGGCTCTATTCTTATCCGCTGGACACATTTTATGACCCGATGCTGCGGGCAATGTGGTGGTTTTTGGCGGCCTGTGTGGTCTGGGGCGCGCTTTTGTCCCTGCCGATGCTGTCCTTTGGGATCGGACGTGTGGCAAAGCTGTTTCGTGCCTTTGGCAAGGACACGTCCAAAGGCTCTGCCGGGTTCCTGAGCGAACGGGAAGCCCGCAAGGCGGGGCTGCAACGGCGGCGCAAAGGTGCGCGGCTTGCGGGTATTCTCGGCGGCACAGCCTTGTGGCTGTGGACCGAGACACACCACCTGATTATCGGCCCAAGTGGTTCCGCCAAATCGACGGCAGCGATCATCAATATCTTGATGGGCAGCCCGGAAGGCGCCGTGATCAACGATATCAAAGGCGAGTTGCTGGAAACCACATCCGAGCACCGCCGCAAGGCTTTTGGGCATGATATCGTTGTGATCGATCCCAAAGACCCGGATCAATCCATCAAGATCAATCCACTGGATGACATTGCGGCGAATATCGAGGCAGACAGCCCAGCTGCCCTGTCGCGGTCCCGTGGTATCGCGCTGCAACTCTCGCCTGACCCAAAAGATGGCGGCGGGGCCAATGCCATCTTCTACCAGGGCGGACGAAACCTGATTGTGACGGTGATGCTGGCGGTCTGTGTGGTCATGCCGCCGGAACATCGCAATCTGGCGATGGTCTATCGCGCCCTTAGCGATATGGACATCCTGCATGACTTGCTTGAGGCCGCCGCCAAATCCAAGGCGCTAAAGGGTGAAATCGGCGATATGGCCCGCTCGGCCCATGCGCAGGCCTTTGGGGATGATGGCAATGCCAAAACGTTTGATTCATTCCGGACGAATGCCACATTGGCGCTCGAGGTCTTCGGGCCAGGCAACTACCTCGCTGCCATCACCTCGGAAACCACCTTCCATTTCCGTGAGTTGAAAGAGCGCAAGGTCTCGCTCTACATCAAGATCGACTATGCAAATGCCGAGGTGTTGGGGAAATTCTCCGGCTTGATGCAACATCTGGCCGCTGAGGCGATGGTGGCCGCGGGCAACAACACGCCCGTGCTGTTCTGTCTCGACGAATTTGTTGCCGCCCCTTGCCAGAAAATCTGCTCCATCCTCGTGCTTCTGAGATCAGCAGGCGTCAGGGTCGTCATGGCCTGTCAGGACCTCAATGACATCGAGCGGGTCTATTCGAAACACGATCTAGAGACCGTGCTGTCGGAGACCCATATCAAGCAATTCCTCGCGGTTCGGTCGAAGAAGACACTCGATTGGCTTTCTGGCTATTTGGGTGACTACACCGAGACAATTTCCTCCTACAGCATGGGCCGTGACGGGCCGCAGGAAAGCCTTGCGCGGGCCTCGCGCAAGCTGCTGACCTCGGACGAGCTGCAACGCCTACCGGATCGCGCCCAGATCATTCTCTTCGGCAATTTGAAGCCCATTCTGGCGCTCAAGTGCCAGGTCTTTGCCATTGCCCCTTGGCGCAAAACGCTGGGGATCAATTCGAGCTATGGTAGCAAGCGCAAACTGTCGCCAGTAGAGATCCGTCTGCGCTGGTGGGGTACTGATGTCACGCCGCGTGCGCGCCGTGCCTATGCGCGGATGCTGCGCGCCGTGTTCCGGGATCGCGGCCAGAAAGGCCGCTTCTGGACGCATCTCGTCGGCGGGCTCCGTCCCGGCCTTTTCCTCGCAATCGGCTTGATCCTGGCCGCACTGACGCAATCGCCTGCGCTACCCAATTTGCGCTGGGACTTCACCTATACCGGTTCCGCCCATCAAGCGCCCCGGCACTACCTCACCTGCCGCTATGTCGGTCCTACCAGCCCCGGCGTCATTCGTGGCCCAAACTGCCCGCTGATCCTGTGGCGCTAATCAGAAGGAGACCAATATGGACGATCCCAAAGAAATCCGCATGATCCAAACCCGCGATGGCGTGGCCCGCGTGCCCCGATCACAAGTGGGCGTGAGCCTGCGTGACTATTTCCAACACACCGAACTTCCCGAAAACCTCGAAAGTGCGCAGGTGTTTGTGACGGCACAAGGCCCCGTTGCCGTGCCACCGGACCCAGTGGCTTGGACAGATGAACATACCGAGAAAGTCCGTCAATACGCACATCAGGTAAAGGAATATGTCGATGATAAAGGCAAATACGGTTGGAAACTCACAAGTTGTGCCAATGCGCTGTCACGCGAAACGGGGTATCGCCCAGCCGAAATGAAAGCCCATATTGTGGCCGCGTTTACCGATGAGTTTGGCCGGGACCCATATCAATACCTGAGGGAACAGCGTATCGCCAAAGGCCTGCCAGTGCGCGACCGCCAGCCAGAGATGGGACAGCAATCGGAGCCTGACTTCTGATGGCAGAGGAGGATTTTGCAAAAGCTGCAGACAGGCACAAGGCCGACCTTGTAGGTGCGCCTTTTCCGACCAAGGAGAAGCTCCTGAATCTCATCGCTGAACGCGACAAAGCCCTGTCGCGGATGATGCCAGAGCACAAGCCATCATGGGCACTTGATGCCAACGACGCGCGGCGCAAGCAATACCGTACATTGGCCCGCGCCAGCCAGCGCATTGAAACCCGGTTGGAGAAGGCCACTCAGAAGTTCCGGCATGACTTTGACTGGAACAGTTGAGGCCAAATTAGCAGACATGCCCGGGAATTTGTTTTTCTGGGGCATGTTCTTATCAGAGTTGAATTTTTTAATGGATCTGGAGCGCGAAATTCTGCTCCGCAAACAGGTCAGACAGGTCGAACTGCCCGGCGCGGGCAGCCACCAAGTCGAAGCCTACGCCCTCATCTGGCACTGGTACGACCGCCTCGCATCCTTCGAGTTCGGCGTCGGTGAGGCCAAGCTCCGCCACTACTGGCAACGCTGCATCGACGAAGAAAACCTCTCCCCTTCCAACGCCCTCATTCGCCTCGTCTATGTCTTCACCGAAGGCTACCAACGCGACGGCATCGACATCGCCAATCACAACCTGACACTAGACCTCGCCCAAAAGCACATGGCCGCGTGGCGAGAGCGGAAGGCAAGGCGTTCACAGGTATAATGCAGACGCTCGGAATCCGTCCTGCGAACGGGTATGTTGCGGACAATCCCGACCTTGGGTTTTTGCGCTTTGCTGACGCAGCATCTGCTCGCATCTGCCGCAAGTCTTTTGTTGCAGTGCCGCGAGTGTCGTCATTGTGGACGTCCACTGGTGTCGATTCCGCCCGAACTGACACGCTACTTTCGCCGCAGTCAGGTCAGACAGGAATAGTGCGGACGAACCGGTCATCCAAATTTCGCGCTTTGCTGACGCAGCATCCTCACGCTCATGTGGCGTCGCTTGTTTGCTGGAAAGGACGGTTCGCCAATCCGGTCATGAAATCCCAGCGAGAGGACAGATCCCACACCGCCCCCTTGCCGCTTGTGTAACTGACTAACAAGCCGAGGCCAGAACTAACGTTCGTTTGCTAGCCATTACACATTTCGCTGACACCAATGAAGGCGTCGATTTCGTCGCCGCCACCAACGATCAAACCAGGATCAAAGCGCCGCGCAAAGAGAGCCAAGACACCAGTCTCGAAAATTGTTTGCAAACACTTGCACCGTGCCCAACAACGCATTTGTCAACACAGATTAAAGCGCAGTAGTTACGCAGTTCCCTCCGAAACTGACGCCGCCATTGCTGAAAGGATCGCGAAGCCTACTTCCGGGCCGCGGATGTCTGCATGTCCTTTGACGAACGCGTCGGCGAGGAGGTTGTAAATGCGGCCCGACTGCAGGTCGTAGGGCCCCCCTCCGGCCGGCAGCAGAGCGCCATCCTGCGCTTCGTCGGTGTAAAGCGCGCCGTTTGCACCCAGCCCGCCGTATTGGCTTGGCGCGCCGTCTGAGAGCGAAGAGGCGTTCTGGCCCGACACGAGCGACGCGAGCGAATAGGCCCAGGTCACGGCCAGATCGTTGTGCGTGTGGCTGACCAGGATGGGTCCTGCCACGAGCTCGTCTTCCATCACCGGGCGGAAGTAACCCGCCCGATATCCCGGTGGGAACCGTGCCGAGAAGCTGTTTTGCGAGAACGCGGCTTGCAGCAGGCAGAGGCTGTCGGGCCGGGCCGCGGCGTCGCCCTCAATCGTTTGGGTCGCCATCGTCAGCACTCGGGCGCCGAAGCTGTGCCCGACGAAATGGATCCGCAGACCTGGACGCGCGTCTCGAAGGCCGCGCAGACTGCGGGCCACGCCGCGTTGTCCCACGTAGCCCGCGCGGCGCTTCATGGTGTAGAAGGTGGACAGGTTGAGCAGCAGGCCCACCGACGCGCGGGCGGTGCGCACGGGCCCGCCTGCCGCGCCGCCCTGTTGGAAGTCAACGGGTCCAAGACCGCTTTCAGCCATGGCGAACGCCTCAATCTGCGCACGCACCTCCTCGGCGACGCGCGCAGACCCGAACGCCGCTTTGTCCGACCGTTCCGCGGCCGTCTCATCCTCTGGCAGCGCGTCTCGGAGGGCGTTGAAGAACGACGGGAAGGCGTCACGGTCTGCGAAGGCCGCGGCGGCGCGGGCCTGCAGCCGATTGAGTTTTCCGGCCTCCACTTCACCGTCCAACGCGTCGCTGAGGTCTGCCAGGGCGGTATCCGCCAGCGCCTGCATCTCCTCTTCCCGGGTTGCGCCCGAGGCGGCTCCGCCGAGCTGCGCCCGCTCTGCGCCGAACTCGCGATAGGGTTTCGAGGGCCAGAACACAGCCATGACCCCGACCTTACGCCCCGCCAGCGCTTGGGCCGCGGCGCTGTCGCCCTCGCGAAGGGCGCTGATCTGGCTGCAGATAGCCGCGTAGAGGCTTTCGGCTTCAGCCGCGTCGTTGCGCCAGCCGTGGCTGATCACCAGCAGGTCGTCGAAGGCTCCCTGTCCCACGAAGTCCTGCAAGTCGTTGGCGTGGCCGCGGTCGTCGGCCTCGCCGCGTTTGTCATACTTGATGAAGTGTGCGGGGTAAGGGCCGAGTTGGGGCATCGCCGTGTTCCACTTTTCCTTGAGGGGTTAAACCGATTGCATGGCGCGCATCAGGTCGAGAAGTCCGGTGCCCTGCATGTAGCGGTCGCGTCCCAGGTCGGTTGCGGTATCCATGAAAATCTGCTTTAGGCGCTCGGGCTCGCCGATGAACTCGCGGCGCACGGATAGGAAGGCGGCCATCGCGCCCGACACATGCGGCGCCGCCATGGAGGTGCCGGAATCGTCCACATAGAGCCGTTTCATTTCGGCGTTGTCGGTTGTCCGCGCACGGGCCTTGGCGCCGGCACCGCAGGACAAGATGCGCTCACCGGGCGCGAGGATATCGGGCTTGAAGCGCCCGTCCCCTGTCGGCCCCTTCGAAGAGAAGAAAGACGGCCCGAATTCGTGGGGCTTGTCCCGATGCGTGGCGCCCACAGTGATGGCCAGCCGGGCATTGCCCGGGTCGTTGATCGTCATCATCATCCCCGCGCGGATGACCTTGGTCATCTCGGTCTGCTTGGTGCCGTAGCCCGAGTTTCCCGCGCTCACCACGACAACGACGCCAGAGCGCACCAGCCGATCCACTTCCACACAGAGCGGGCTCTTGCCACAAGCGAACCATTCAGGATTGAACGGGTAGCCCACGCTAAGGTTGACACCGTGGATGCGGATGAAGCGGCCGTGCTCGTTGATCTCTTGGATCTGCGCGAGGGCCGCGATGATGTTCGAGACGTCGCCCTCTCCCTCCTCGTCCAGCACCTTGAAACTGACGAGGCGGCATTTTGGTGCCATGCCTTTCAACGTTCTAATTGTGTTCTTGCTGTATTCTGGATCTCCATACTCGTCGCGACGTTTGATGCGCGTGATGGCTACAGTATCATTGTTGTTGTCGTACTCCCCGGCGATGATCCCGGCCACATGCGTGCCATGCCCGTATTCGTCGGTGAGGGCCGCGGCTTCTTCGTCCTTCGCCGCATCGTCCCCCCAGTTGCGCGTGAAATCCATGTGCCGAATTGGCAGGTCGGTGGGCTTAAGCTTCAGGTTCTCGTGTTTCTCGAAATGCAGGTGGTTGCGGTCGATGCCGCTGTCGACCACGGCCCAGACAACGTTCTCCCCGCTGGCACTGAAGGAGCGGGTGGCCGCGTCGACCTTCACGGTCGCAACGCTTCTGGTGATGTGGGCTTCCAGCTTGAAGTCGAGCCATATCAGGAAGATGGCACGGTTGGCGAAGGCCGCATCCCCCGGACTGCCCTGCGTGCCATTCTGATAGGCCAGCGCGGCGAGCTTGCGGATGATCTGCGCGGTCAAATTGGCAAAGACGAATTGCGGCGCGAGCCGCGTTTTGCGCTTGTCGACAGCCGTTTCACAGTCGTCAGGTCCAAGCAGCTTTTTGAGTTGGTCGCACACATGGGTCTTGGCGGCTGGCAAGCCCTCGCGGAAGGTGAAGTTGAGGTCAATAACGGTCGGAATGGGCACATCGTCGCCCGTATCCGCCATGCGTTCGAGCAGGGGCTTGGAGATGACAGACAAGTCCATCTCGTCAGGGTTGTAGACGTCGTCTTTTTTGCCTTTGACCCTTTTTTTGCCATGCGCGGAGGCTGTGTTCGTAGAGGCTTCCTCTTCCTCCGCAAATTCCTCTTCTTCTTCGACCATTTGATCCTCCCTCTCTCACGCGGGCCTCACATCAGCTGTTCAGCAGCTCATCCACCCGTTGCGTCACCCAATCGTAGAAGTCGCGCGCCATCATGCGGTCGTGCCGCGTTGCTGCCGTCCTGCGCAGCTTTCCGTAATACTCGTCGATATCGGCCCGAAGCGTCTCCAGTTTGCTTCTGTTCTCGTCCGAGGCTTCGCTGATGTCGGCGAAGGTCAGCACGGAGATGTCGAACAGAAAGAGTGGGCTGTTCAAGGGTGCGTTGATTTCCCCCTCATCGTCGAACTCGGGCACGCCGTCTGCAAGAGCGGCATCGGTCGATTCTTCGTTGCGTCCTCTGGCTTTGTTCATGGCGGACTCTGTTTTGAGCCGCTGCCATGCCCGCTTGGCTTCTTCCACCATGTCGTGAAAGCGTGAGGGGGTGTAGCTGTCGGGGAACCCTGGCGCTTCGGGCAGGATGAAATGGCCCAAGAGGTCGAAGAAGGGGCGATTGAGTGTCGCCTGGCGCCAAACATGCCCAGAGACGCGTCTGAGCTGGTTCTGCGTGCGGGGGTCGAAGTGATCAATCTGGTTTTGCTTGAAGAGCTGGTCATAGTGGCTGCGCGCCAATCGGTCGGCGTGTTCCAGGTCGTCCCTGGCTATGATCATGTCTTCCGCCGTTAGGCAGCTTTCGGGTGAACTTGAGCGCAGTCGCCGAAACTGCTCGAAAAGGCGCAGCGTTCCCCGTTCAGAAAGCGCGCGTGCCAATCGCAATTGTTCCTTGTGGTCGTCTTCCGGCGCCTTCGCGTGGTGGTCGATCGCCCGCGAAAGAAATCCGTCGGCCTCTTCGAAGTCGCTTTCGTAATGGCGCATGCGCCGTCCTATGGCCGCGGCATAGAGCGTCTCAAAATACCCTTCGTCCTGGGTGTCGGTGTGATTGCTTTTTGCGGCTGCCTCAAAGGCTTCCCGTGTCTTGTCCGCGTACCAGATGAGGCGGCTCCAATCGGACGCGCGCGCGGCCAACACGGCGCTGAGCAGAAGCGCGCTCCAGATTCGGTCGTCGTCAAGCGTTGTGATGCGGCGATCGATCTCGTCAAACGTGGACTTGTTGTTAAGCTCCAGCTCTTCTTGGACGGTGTGCAGCCGTTTGTCGCCGATAACGGGCCCATAGTCGAAAATCAGATGCGCGGGCATGCGCGTTTCGTCTTTGCCGCGCTTCCTACGCCGTTCGACAAGGGCATCGCGGACCTGACCTAGGGCCTCGCGGGCTGCGGTGGCCAGGCCGATCTGAGTGACGCTGTTCCAAAGTGACAGCTGCTCATCTTCGAGGAACTTCTCCAACTGACCGTCGCCCAATTGCACGTGCTCATGGATCTGCCGAGCGGCGCGCATGCGGTCGATCACGGCGCCGCGATTGATGATGATCGAGTGCTGCGTGCTGCCCAGCCATTTGTCCTGAAGCTCGTCAAAGCTTTTTTGGATGCGCTGACGGTCCTTCGAGGTGATCCGAGCAATGCAGGCCTGGATCCTCTGGATCGCACTGCTGGCGTCGCGCACGGCCTCTGTGGCGAGGTCGATGGTCTCCGCCTCGGAGTCCGTGATCATCGCAATGATCGCCTCGGTCCCTGTGACGACCTCGTTGAAAAGTTGGCGGCCGCTGATCTTGTTGCGCATCTGCCTCTGGTTCAGCGTGGCCACGAACTGCGCGGGGTGCCGTACAGTATAGGTGCGCATGAAGCGTGAGAAGATCTCGCGGTCCCAATCCGGCACGAACCGACCGTCGCTGTCGATTTCGCCGCCGCGGCCGCCGTATTGCGCAGCCTCGAGCCTCCGGTCAAAGAAGGCCTGGTGGATCGCGTGATCTCCGGTGACCAGCACGTTCAGCACGCGCTGCGACCGCGGCTTCTGCGCTTGCGCCTCGTTGAGCATATCCAACTGCGCCAGGACCTTCGCATCCGCTCGGATGCTGTCCTTCTTGCCCGCGTCGCGCAACGCCTTGGACCAGGCGCTCACCTCGGTTTCGCCGGGCCGGAAGACGGTCTGCGGGAGTTGGCTGGCTGGGAGGACAAGTTGGCGCTCGCGGATGCGCCGCTGCATCGCGATCTGCATGATCGTCGTTCGCTCCAGCCGAGCGGCCGCCGCCTCCATCCGTTCGGCTCGCAGCCTCTTCTGGATCTCGAGGCCGCCCTGGTTTATCTGTTCATTGGCACCTTCTAGGTGGTTGCGAGCGTCGGAAATAGCGTCCTGGAACTCGGCGGTGAGCCCCACGCTGTCGCGCCCTACCTCCTGGCCCAGGAAGGACCGGAGCCGGTTCACAAACTCGGTCCAATGGGACGGGAACATCTCACGGTGACGAAAGGCCGGCGTCTCGCCGCCTGCTTTGTCGGCGTCAAGATCGGTCAGAAAGAGGCATTCGCCCGACAGCAGCGCGTCCACAACCTCGGCTTCTTGCCCCGGAGAGCCATAGGAAAACGTCGCCAGGTAAGAGACGTTGTGGCGTTCTTGATCATAAAGCCGGCCCGGCCAAACGAAAAGCAGCAAGGCCACGGCAGGGTCAATGAAATAGCGGATCGGGCGCCGGAACTGCTCGGCGTAGCGGACATCATAGTCGTTGAAATATGCGAGGCCCCGCAGCCGCGCCGCGTTGTAGATGCTGTGTTCCAGAAGCTGCGTCTTTGTCATGGCGCGTCCAACCAGAGCGCTTCGTCAAGAAGGTTGTCGGCGCGGTAGAGGTCCTCAAGCGCCTCAAGTTCCCCCCATGCCCCCAAAGCGTCAGCATCGCCCGCGCCTGGCGGTTTCGCTTCCGTGCCCAGCACATCCAGGTCTTTCGTAAGCGCTTTTGTCGCGCCGTGAAGCCGCCTTAGCCCAGCATCCACGGACAGGTCCGCCGATACTCCGGCCAGATACATGTAACTGTAGCTGCACGTGTCTAAAGTGCGCTCGGTGTCCCAGTCCTGGCCGAGCGCTGCTCGATACGCGTCGTGTACCTCGGGCTGTTTGGCGATCTCGGGCAACTCGAATTCAGCATCGCGTGTCTGAAAGTACAACGTCGTGTAGGCGACGCCGGTTTTGATCGGCGTGGCCGCGCTTTTGAACAGGAGTTCCAGCGTGGGCATATGTCTGTAGCTCTGCGGGGTCGCGGGGCGGCCGTCGGGGTCGAATGTGTAGGGCAGGATGGCCGAGCTGCCGATCAGCACGTTGCGAAACCCGGCCCCGGCGACCACCTGTCGCAAGGCGCTGCGCTGCGCGCCCAGCTTAAGCGTCGCGAGCTCGGGCTGAAAGCGCGACAGATGGGTGTACCAATTGTCAGGCTCCGCCTGCACCAGCCCCGCCGCGGTCATCACGCTGCAATCGGGTGACCAGTAGTCATTCCGGTTGGGCATCTCCTTGAGTAGGTTCCGCGCCATCGTCGAAGGCGCGAATTCATAAGCAATCGCTACGGCCTTTCGCCCGATCGCCTTGTGCCAATCCGCGGGCGTCCTCGCCACCTGGCCGCGCGCGAGCAACATGTGCACGGTCTCCACCGCTGGCTCCAGCCGGTGCCGACGCGCAAGATCGAGCAGCAGGTACAGCGTCGCGGCCCCCTGAGACGGGACCCATTGCAGCAAGAGCCGTTCCAGGACCTCCCGCAACGGGCCCGTGCGGTCTGGCATGCCTGCGCGTGGGTGATCGGGGTTGCTGAGCGCGTCGGCGGTGCCAAGCGCCTGGCTGACATGGCGGTGAAAGTAATCCTCGCCATCGTAAGGTACTGGGTCGAGTGCGCGGCGGCGTTTCTCAAGGACGTCCCTGGCGTCCGCGCGCTTTCGGTCGATGGCCTCCGGCACGTCGCCGGTCTGCGCATTCGGAACCAGCGTCTTCCCGTAGGCATGCGCGGCATCGAGTATCCAATCCGCCAGCGCCTCTGCATTTTGGAGTTGGACGAGCTCAGGCATCCTTCAGCCCGCTTCCTTGAGGAACTGAGTGATCCGTTGTTTCGCCACGTCGATTGACTGCTGACGCATCATGATGTCCACCACGACCTTTTCTCGCCCGGTGCAGGGCGGCTCGTCAAGAACCTCCAACGGGATGCACCGTTCCACGGCGCTGCACGGGACCGAGGTCATGACGATTTCACGCCCCCCTTCCGGCATGGTTCCCGGGTCTTTGACCGCCGCGAGGTTGAGCGCGCGATTCCACGGGGCATGGGTCTGGTGGTCGAACAGGTGGAACCGTGCGTTGCCGATCCCTTCGAAAATGAAGGGCCGCGAAACCTGTGTTTCGGGCGAATCTGTATGGTTGCAGAGGGCATCTAAGTCGAAGACTAGTAGCACTAATTCGGCGTTCGCCCCACGTTGTACAAGCCCCAGGTGGTCCCGCAGCGTGCGCGCTTCCTCGAACGGGATTACGCGTTCAGTTTTCGCACTTGGCGCAACGTTGATAACGTCCTGCATCGTTGTGGCCCACATGAGGTCAGGGCGTTCAAGTGTCTGGGCACCTACCCGTGCGCCTGGCTCGAAGTCACTGGCCGTAAGCTCGGCGAAGTCATCATTGGTGACCATGTCCACGTCCAAGAATCCCTCGGGTAGGAGATACTCGACCAGCACGAAGCGCGTCACCAATGTGGCCATCTGGGTCTTCGAGACCTCCTCACGTCTCTCATCAAAGTGAAAAAGCTCGTTCCAACGCGGGAACACGTGGTCGGTAAAGACCTTCTCATGGAGATGGTTCGGAGGTAATGAACTTTCGAGCGCCACCATGCAATCGCGCGCCAACTCTCGCACTGCCTCGATCGCCTCGTCGGATCCAACCTCGGGAAGGCATTCGATCGCGTTGTACAGCTGAGCTAACAATATCTGACGTCTGTAATCTGGCATCGAATTTAGGTCGGGCATCGAACTTCCGTAAGTGAAACTGTTTAGGTAAACAAATTTTGAAAGAACGCTAATAAGATACCGGCCAACTAGCAAGGATTGATTGTATCCCAAATGTTCTTTCCACATTTGGCTTCACTAAAAAAGATATGGTGACCGAAGCTCAACCCTCCCTGGACGGACCAGCAAGCTCCGTTGTTTCTCTTCGCTCGATTACCGAAAACAGACTTAAACAGCAGGCCGAAACAGCGCTTGGTCCGCGAAATGTAATTTGCCGCGGATACCTAAACCGCGCCGGGCGTCAATGGCTGGTTTTCCTGCTGCCGCGCAACACGACCTTCGATACAAAGGCGTTAATTTTGGCGCGGCTGGCGAGCGCAGCCTGAAGGCTCAAGGTACTAATTGGGCTCACTACCGATCTTAACTGCAGGGCGTTTGGATGGAGTTGGGCGGACTTTGCCGACCTTCGATTTCGGTACCTCGCTGACGCAGCATGACTTCGCAATCGCGGCATGTCATTCACTGCGAAGCAGCGCATGTCACCTAAGCAGCCATTCAAGGGTATCGACTTGGCCAAGATCGAAAGTGAACTTTTGCCGCAGCTGAGTTCGACAACTCAGAAGCGGACAATCCAGCCTTTCGCTCACGCAGCTATTGCTGACGCAGCATTTGCTCGCGCGTGGAGAATGTTTGTTGCTGCGATGTCGTGTAAGTCACCGAAACAGTCGTTGCAGGGCGTCGATCTCATGGAAACCGAAACCAAACTTTCGCCGCAGGCCGATCCTACAACTCAGTCGCGGACTTTGCTGTCGTTGAGAAATTTTCGAGAAAATGGCTCTTGAGGTGTTTTGCGAACTATCAGCTTTTGTCGCCATGCGCTTGTGACGTGGCTTCTGCCTCCACGAGTTTGCTAGAAAACCTAAAATATGAAAACCCAGCCGCGCCGCATGAAATCGCGAATAGGCTTAGAGCAAAGAGTGTTGAAAACACGCTGTCCTCGACGCCTCCGAAGAGAACGATCAGCGCAGACATGAGCATAGAAGTGGCGCAAACTCCGTAGAGCGCAAGCGATGTCTTAAACATATACTCTCGTCTTTCGCTCTCTGATTTTGCCTCGATTTCTTTGATCACGATGTCCCGAAGCATCTGGTCTCCGATATCGCCATCGGATTGGAGTTGCCGTGACCTTTCGACGACTTTTTCGTCATTCGGCAATCGGTACTTTGATGCGAGGTAACGATCAATTTCTTCTGGAGCCAGGTCCTTAGCGCTTTCCCTAGGAAGTTCAGAAAATTTCTCACTTAAACGCACTGTTCCCATGGTTCGCCTCCTGCCTACCTTTTTGAATATTGGTATGAAGTGTTCTCATTGCAAGATGGTCTTCAACCACAGAAGAGAAGGACAGCGTCCATTTTGCGGCCATTCGTGTGCCGCGCAGCATTTGAAACTAATGGGCTCAGCGCCGACCAACGCCGCATAAGGGACGGACACCCGCTTTGAAATGGCGAACGGCAGGACCGTTCGCCAAGGTGTCTCAGATATCAATGCGCTCAGCTATGCTCAGGGCATCTTCGAGTTCGACGCCAAGATAACGCTCTGTACTGTCGACCTTGGTGTGACCAAGCAGCAGTTGCACCGCGCGGAGGTTGCCTGTCTTGCGGTAAATCTCCGCTGCCTTTGTACGGCGAAGTGAATGCGTGCCATACCCACTTGGTTCAAGGCCGATTGCAGTCACCCAATCGCGGACAAGCCGACCATACTGGCGAGTGGAGATATGCGGCCGGTCATGGAACCTGCTTGGGAACATGAACTGACACGCAAACATTTCGGGTGATTTGACCCAGGCCAAGACAGTTTCGCGTGTGTTTTCCGTCAATTCAAACTGAACCGGCCGCTTGATCTTGCTCTGGATGACCGATACGCGTTCTCGCACACGATCGTCCTTTACCAGGTCAGGCACAGCTAATCTGACGAGATCACAGCCGCGCAGCTTGCTGTTGATGGCGACGTTGAACAGCGCCAGATCGCGTAGATAACCAGCCAGTTCGAGCCGCGCCCGGATCGCCCAGACCTGTTTTGGCAGCAAGGGCCGTTTTTGACCGATGATCCGCCCCTTGTTCCAGGCTCTGCGTTTCGGGGTTGTTGCAGGAAGTTGGACTCTTGGCATGTTTTGCCCTCCGATCCTCCCTCCAAACCCAGTCACCAGCACCATGCGGGCAATGAGATTGTACCGTCCTTGGCAATGGCAGCTTTCAGAGGCCGTTCAACTGCGTCGGCTCTGCATGCGCACTCGGCGGCTTTGAGCCCATGTTTCTAAATCCTGCGCTTGGCATGAACGTCCGCTTCCATTGGATTGTGTTGAAAAACTCTTCCTTGATTTGGTGATGCGCGCCTGATTCAATCTCTGCATTGGTCAGGAGATTTGAAGATGATGGGGCATCGGCCAGAGGCACAACCAGCATTGTTTTATGAGTTTTCGCTGGAAGATCACGTCCCTCAAGATCACCTTCTACGTTCGATCGACCCTTTCGTGGATTTAACAGGCATCCGCGCTCACCTTTCTGATTACTATAGCCACACCGGACGCCCTTCCGTGGATCCCGAACTGATGATCCGGATGCTAATCATCGGCTATTGCTTTGGTATCCGCTCAGAACGACGACTGTGTCAGGAGGTGCATCTCAACCTCGCGTATCGCTGGTTTTGCCGCCTCGACCTAAGCGACCAGGTGCCCGATCATTCGACCTTTTCCAAGAACCGCCACGGTCGTTTTCGCGACAGTGACCTGTTCCGTCATTTGTTCGAAGATGTGCTCGCTCGATGCATCGCTGAAGGACTTGTCGGCGGCGCAGCCCTTGGCGCGGATGCCTCGCTGATCAAGGCCGATGCCAGCCGCTACAGCAAGGTTGATTTTAAGGAGTGGTCAGCCTCGGATGCGGTTGCCCGCGCGACCCAAGAATATCTTGATACACTCGATGACAGTGCCTTTGGCGCGGCAACGCCTGTGAAACCCAAGGCGATCTCGCCATCAGATCCCGTGTCACGTTACACCAGTGCAAACGGCGACAGACCCTTTTTTGCATACAGCACAAACTATCTGGTCGACTTAGATCATGCGGTCATCGTCGATGTTGAAGCGACGGTGCCCATCCGACAGGCCGAAGTGCGTTCGGTACGCCAGATGCTGGAACGCACGCGGGAACGCTTTGACCTGCATCCTGAACGATTGGCGGCCGACACAGCCTATGGCACCGCCGAGATGCTCGGCTGGCTGGTCGAGGAACAAAGCATTGAGCCGCATATTCCCGTCTTTGATAAATCCGCCCGCAAGGACGGCGCTTTCCCAGCCACTGAGTTCATATACGACCCCGAGACTGACGCGTATCAATGTCCGGGCAGACGCGAGCTGCGTCCCTACTGGCGCGACATCGGCAAGGGGCGGCCCAAGTTCAACAAGGAGGGGGGCAAACGTTATCAGTCCCGAAAACAGGACTGTGCCGCCTGTCCGCTAAAGTCAAAATGCACCCCCGGACAACCTATCCGGAAGATCTCTCGATCCAGACACGAAGCTGCTCGTCAGAAAGCCCGAGACATTGCCAAGACCGATGCCTATGTCGCGTCAGGCTACGCCAGGAAGAAGGTCGAAATGCTGTTCGCACACCTCAAACGTATCATAGGTCTCGATCGCCTTCACCTTAGAGGACCAAATGGAGCCAAAGATGAATTCTTGATGGCTGCAACCGTCCAGAACCTTCGCAAATTGGCAAAGATGAAGCCAGTGATGGTGTGAGAAGAGCTCAGAAAACCTTCAGGACCTCGCAACGAAACGTCCATCAAGCGAGTTTTTCAACAGCATCATTGATCTGCGGCCCTTTCGATGTGAAGGGTGTTATTTTCCTTCATTGGCCTGCAAGGCAGATATGATCCCACTCAGGGTGATAGCTGCTGCTCCAATGTAAGTGATCAGGTCGGGAACTTCGTTCCAGAACAACCATCCGAAGAGCGTTGCCCAAAGAAGCGCAGTGTAGTCGAGTGGAGCGACAACTGTTGCTGGTGCCAAACGGAAAGCCTGGGTCATCAAGACCATGCCCGCTGTTCCAAATGCAGCGACACCCGCGAACAAAATGAGATCCCGAACTTGGAGCGGGACCCAAAAGAAAGGCACTGCCAAGGCGCTGACCAAAGCGCTCGAAGCCGTCAAGTAAAGCATGAGTGTCCAAAAGCTTTCTGTCTCATCCACCCAACGCGCTGACAACATCAGGAAAGCAGCCATCAATGCTGCAAGAAGAGCTAAGAGAGCCAACGGATCGAATCCCGCAAGACCTGGTCGTACAATGATCAACGCACCAAGCAGCCCTGAGATCACGACAACCCACGTATTGAAGCCCGTTCTCTCTTTGAGGAAGACTGCGGAGACGGCAACAATGAGCAAAGGCGACGCGAGCAATAGGGCGGTCGATTTGGCCAGTCCCACATGTTTGATACTGGTGAAGAACAGGAAAGTCGCCAGTATCCAAAAGACCCCGCGTACAAGGTGCACGCCCGGTTTGCTCGACCGTAGAGCCCTGTGTCCTTGAAAGCCAAGGGCCAGTAGGAGGGCGACCGGCAGAGCAAGGACATTGCGCATAAACAGGATCTGCATTGGAGAGTATCGGTCCGCCAGGACCTTTGCGATCGCGTCATTCACACCAAAACACGCCACGCCCAGGCACATGAGTGCGACACCCGACAACACTGTCGCGCGCGATTGGCAATTGATCTCGGTCACTCGGAAAGCTCCACGATCTCGGTTCTTTCGATGCAGGCGTCACGTTCCGCCCGGACAGCGCGCGCTTCGGGTCCCTGTTTGTAGGATTCAAATGCCGCCTTGCTTGGAAACCCCAAGACATGTCTTTCTGTAGGGCCAACTTCAGGGCGGGATTGCCCGACAAGAATGCCGCCATAGTTGGCCATATTGACCATCGCTTTGCGTTCATATGCTTCGAAAGCTCTCTCCATCCCCGGTTTGACCCAGAGATCCACCTGGAGTTTGTACTGCGACGGATCGAGATAGTCCTCTTGGCTCCCGGAGGCCAGGTGGACCAACCCGTCATCACGAAATTGGAGCGTCTCGGCGGCAAGCTGACCTCTGTGATTGCAGAACACGATGACAACCATCTTGTGCCCGCCAAAGACATGCTGAACCTCGAACTTGAGGTCAGGCTGCGCCTTTAGAGCGGCCTCCCAGTAGACGCGCAAAGCCGCTTTGCCGCGGGTTTCTCCGTCACCGACAAAGACAAGGGCTTTTCTCGACCGAAAGACAACGTCGTCCGAGTAATGAGACAAAATGCGGTCCAGATCATGAGAGTTCCATGCGGCTTCCCATTCTCTCGCAAAGTCTTGGTAGTCAGGAATCATAGGTCACCTCTATTTACCTATTGCATTTATTGGACCGCCGGTCTAAAAAAGGCAAGAAACGAATTTTAGCGAGGCGGCCAGTATGAGTGAGCAGTCTGAAAGACTTTGGGCGCTTCCAGAGGATAAGAGGGCGCGCTTGCTCGATCCTGCTCAGGCTGAGTTCATTCGGCACGGGTATACCGACGCATCGCTCAATCGCGTTCTCTCCGACGCTCAGATGAGCAAGGGCCAAGCCTATTATTATATCACCGGAAAATCGGATCTGTATCTGGCGGTCTGCACACGTGATTTTTCTCCGTTGCTGGACTTCGCGCATAAGCAGGCCGAGACCCTGCGCGATGTGGACGACTACTGGATTGGTTTGGAAAATCTTGTAGGCGACCTTGTTGATTTGCTCCACGCAAACGACAAGGTGGCGGCGCTGGCGCTGACTGTTTACGGCAGTGCCGCTGCCGCGGAATGTCTCGCGCCGCTCACGGCCCAACTCGATGCAATTCTGGACGATGTCATTCAGATTGGTCAGACCGCCGAAGAGGTTCGGGCGGACCTACCAGACGGGTTGATCCGGGACATGCTCAAGGCTTTGGCTCGCAGCGTGGACCGATGGTTTGCGTTAAATGGGCCATCACTTTCCCCCGAGGAGATGGCCCATACCTCGAATAGTACTTTTGAAATGATCCGCGGCTTGGTCCGCCCCCTACCGGAAGGGAATTCTAATGATTGAAGACTTTGTCCCCAACCTATGGATCGTAGAGGGCCAATGCGTGAATTTTCACGGCTTCGCCTATCCGACCCGAAGCGTCGTCGCGCGCCTCGAAAACGGCGATATCTGGGTTTGGTCACCGATCAAGTTGACAGAAGAGTTGGCGCAAGAGGTCGAGGCTCTCGGACCGGTTCGACATCTCGTCAGCCCCAACAAGATTCATCATCTCTTTCTATCAGAATGGCAGCAGCGGTTTCCGGACGCTCTGCTCTGGGGGCCAGCTTCGACAATCAAAAAGCGTAATGATCTCAGCTTTCAGACGCCATTGAACGGTAACGCTCCGCGCCTTTGGAGCGATGAATTCGAACAGTTCCATGTACAGGGGTCAATGGCCATGGATGAAGTTCTGTTCCTCCACAAACCCTCACGAACGCTGATAGTTGCGGATTTTTCGGAGAATTTCGGGAGCGACTTTCTCGAGAAGAACTGGAAAGGCTGGCAACATTGGCTTGCACGCGCTTGGGGCATAACTGAGGGTAAGGGTTATGCTCCCCTGGATTGGCGCATGTCGTTTTTTCGTCGCGCCAAACTCAGGCAAATTCGCGACAAACTTCTGAGCCGCGACGTGGAAAACGTTGTGATGGCACATGGTGTGATACAGCAAACAAACGGAAGCGCCTACTTACAGCAATGCTTGCGATGGATTTGATTTATGTACTTGTTGCCGCACAGCACGCGACTAATGCTTGAGAGCCGCCATTGGCGCAGCCGCAGCGAAAGCTCTCTTTGTCCCACGCCTTTCCCATAACCTGAAAAAAATTTGCTGCGGCCGGCATGAACGGCCGGTTTTCACGCCACCTCGGAGAGACAAACATGATGCGAGTGCAGCAAGATTTACGCCGCGTGCGCGCGCAGCGAGAAAATCCAAGGTTCCAGTTGGGCTCCTGCACCTCCTTCGCCGCATTCCACCTGAGCGACCGCTCTAAGGCACTTCACTCCCACTCGCGTCCCATTGGTCCATGGCCCAGGCTTCGACGGTGCGTAGGAACTCGGCGCGGATGGATGGGTTTTTGATGGCGCTGTAGGCGGTTATGAGACGGAACAGCTCTGCCTCAGTGATGCCATAGAAATTGTATGTCATGGGGCCTCTCTTTCTTTTTAATGAATCGGGTATTCCAGCCCCAGCCGCCGGAACCCGCGTTGCAGGGTCAGGCGGGAGACGCCGAGGAACCAGGTCACGTAGCGGCAGGGTAAAGCGGCTTCGCGCATCCAGTCATGGGCCTCGCGGATCACAGTGTCGGGCAGGATTGCCGGACGTCCGAGGCGCACGCCGCGTTTGCGGGCCGCGGCGAGGCCTTCGCGGGTGCGGCGTCTAATGGTTTTGCGCTCGAGTTGCGAGAACAGCGCGAGGCAGCCGTAGAGGATTTCGCCGAGGTCGGTTTGCACGTCGACGGGTAGATTGATGATGTCAAACCCGACGCCGCGCTCGCGCAGGTTTTGCGCGGTGACAAGGGCATCGACAGCACTGCGAAAAGCGCGATCCACGTCCAGGACAACAAATGTGTCGCTTGCGCTGAGGTCGCGGATCAGGGCGTCAAACACAGGACGTTCGCGCGCCGCGCCGGATATGTATTCGATACGAATGTCGTCGCAACGCTCTTGCAACGAGTGGATTTGACGGTCGATCAGCTGGTCGCTGGTCGAGACGCGGACATAGCCGATGCGGCGGGGATTGGGCATGGGACCTGATCGGAATTGATCCTTTTCGATCAGGTCTCGATCTACGGGTTCGTGCGGGTCTTCGCCCTCGCAAACCCCTTGTTTTGCTGTTCCTCTATTTACCGTATTCGCGGAATCCCGAAAAGCTGCCGATTGAACAAAAACCATAGAAAATGAACAACATAGCAGGTGCGGTTGGGGCAACAGGCTTGGCGCTCATGACCGCGATTTGTCCACAGGAATCTGCGGCGGAAGGGTTTAACGGGACGGAGTTCCTGCAACGTTCTGCAGACCGCCAACGCGCCTATATTTCAACGCAACTTGTCATGGCCTCGTCCATCGCAGCGCGGATCAAGCCCGCCATGGCAGACTGTATTGGCTCAGCGTTTTTTGATGGAACCGGACTATCGGAAACGGGTTTTGAGACGTCAATTGAACGCATTCGAGAGTTCAACGACTACCACCCAAGTTCGGTTTTGGTTGTCGTCATTGAAAGCCAGTGTGGCCCATTCAACTGAAGCTCGGGAAGGCCTGTGGCGCGGCGAGTGGTTTGGTCTCTTGCGCCATATCTGTGTTAAGCGTGGCTTCTAGGGGTCTGGCAGTTTCAATCTGATCCAACGCGTCCTTCAAGTCATCTTTCGTCATTGGATTTTCTTTGTCATCATAGCGGTGGCGGATACCGCCCAGAACGTCGTTCCGATAGCTCTGCCATTCGTTCAGCTTTGCAACTGCAGAATCTCGTTCTGCACGAGCGGCGAAATAATCCTCTGCACTCGGGGCATTATCTGGCCAGATGATACCTGCAGCGATCTCGGGCGGTAGCTCTTCGCCGTCCGCGTGGACGACGCGACCGTGCGCCGTGCGGAAGACAGGTGCACCGTCCGGCCCTTTCGCCGCTCTGGCCTCAATGTCCGCGATCTCGGCTTCAATGGCGCGCAGATGCGCCTGCATCGCGGCAATGGTCTCATCCGCGCCCGTTTCGGCATCTCGCAACTTATCGCCCAGATCGTGATGCAGCGCCGCATATTCCGGGTCTTTCATCAGATCCATCAATCGCCGATCCGCCGCCTCCTGCTTCTCACGCTTGCGACGTTTGCCCTCGACCGAGCGATCGTCTTCCGCGCTTAGAAACCGCGAAATACGCCCCGTCTCATTCCCAGCAACCTCATTTTGTAGATCATCAACGTCGCGCTGGCGTTTGTCCGCTGCGCGCTCTGCGTCCAAATCCTCATCGGCGAAATCACGCATCACGCACCTCGATCCGCGCTGCGCCCCTGTCTCCTACAGAAGACAGGAAGCGGTGTTCTGCTGTCCAAAACATCGGTCGAGTCCCCGATGTCACCGGACCACCCAAATTGCAAAAACTACCAAATGAATTCAATATCATAACCCCATCATTGTACCGCATTTGTGGGGTGGCGTGCAAATTTGCCCGTGCGCATGCAGATGTATGATTGGATCAAGGCTCAGGGCCGGGAAAAGGTGCAATTTGCGCATCGTGCATAGGCCGTTTGCGTTTGCGCCTCGGGGTGGGCTGCGGGGCGGAAAGTTTGGCAACCAATTCATCACGTTCACTGCGCATTTCGCGGATCAGCCCCATCGCTTTTTGGCTCAACATACGGCGCTGTTCCTCCAACACGCGGCGCTCTGCCAATTGCGCTTCGCTCAAAGCCTGTTTCTGTGCTTTGTCGCGGTCGAGCGCGGCAAGCGCTTCACACTCGTTCTGCCGCGTGATGGCACGGCGTTTGCCCGAGAGGCGCTGCCAGAGGCCGGACAACCCGGCCTGAAAGCGCGCCTTGCGGGCGGCGGTTTCCTGCGCCCAGCGTTTGGCCTGACCCTGACTGAGCCGCGCACGTTCCTTTCGATGCGTGGCAATCATCGCCGCGCGTTGTGTGTCCAGCGCTTGTCGCCTCAAAGCCAGCTCCGCACGCGCTTCTCCAGCCATGCGCCCAAACTGCCCGCGCACATCTGCTCTATGCGCCTCCATCGCCTCCGCGACGCTCTGTAAATCATCCGGTGCGCCCAATCGCTCCTTCACGGCTTTAGCGCGCAGGCCTGTGGCTCTTGCAACGGTGAACACCTCACCATCATGACAGACGATCACATGCCCGCGCCGATCCCCTTTGGCGAGACGATAGCCATGATCGGCCAAAGCCGCCTCAAACCCCGCGCGGCTATCGCTCACCGCCCAGCATTGCTGAATCAATGCCTTTTGGTCGATGGCGTTCTTGCCGCGCCGCTTGGCGGCCTGCCATTCGGCGAGCGTGACATTGGTCGGGGATTTGAGGCTGCAGTCGCGCAGGCCAGCAGGCATTTTCCACGCGTTTTCGAGGAAAAGTTGGCGGGACAGGGTTTGCAGGCGGTTTTTATAGTGGGGGAGATTGATTGCGGTCATGCTGGCGGGGTCGATGCGCGAGAAGACCACATGCGCATGGCGACGCCCGTCTTTCTCATGGAAGATCACCACGCGGGGTTGGTGTTGAAGCCCGTTGGCCTCGGCCAATCGGTCGATGGCGTCGTCAAAGGTCTTGGGGTCGACCTTAGCCTCCATTGGCGGCGACAAGCTCACCGAAAAGAACATCTGACGGCATTTGGTGCCTTTGGCGATGGCTTCGATCTCGGCAAAGGCCTCGGTCACGTCCTCGCTGAGGAACCCATCGACGCTATGCACCTCAACATGATCATTGTCCTGATCATTGAGCAAATGCCGCGACAGTTGGGTGCCATGCCCGCGCTGGCTGCCCTTGAGGATCATGATCCCCTCCGCCCAAGCGCATCCATCAGTATGGCACGGATGTCGCGCAATAGGACATGAGCCTCGTCAATTTTGGCAAGCTGCGCCGCGTCGGCATCCAGCACGCCATTTTCCGCAGCACGCGCGGCTTGCCGGAACTCTCGTACAAGCTGATGCGTCCCCAACCGCGCCAGAATTGCGGCCGCGGCTTTGTCCTCCAATCGTACACGGCGCTGTGGCTTCGCCCGTTTGCCCGATGCATCGCCCAAAGCCGCCTCACGAATAAACGCGCTTAACGGCACATCCCCAGCTAAGGCCACAATCCGCGCATGCTCCTCCGGCTTGAGCCGAAGTGTGATACGATGATCGGACGTGCGGGACATGGCGGGTGGCAATTCTCCAAAGAAAAACCCGCCGCTCGTACCGAGGGCGGGTTGGTTAAAACTGTGATGTGTTGGCTATGAGAAGGCGGGCGTCAGCCGGGCGGATCAGGCGGATCTCACGGGTCGTCCGTCGACAATTTGGAATGCTGGCTCAAAACCTCTTCCCACCGCTCAAGCTCCGCAAAGAACTCATCCCATTGGTTCGAAGCACCTCCCCAATGCTCCGCCACTTTCCCCTTTAGAAATTTGGAAAACCGGGCTGTTTGCTTTTCCGTGCCCAAGTGCCTCCTCAGTGGCGAAGCGATGGGGGGCGGGGCTTTGCGTAGCTGAGTGACCGTCTGAACGACCAATAACCGGATGAAAGCAAGCTTCGAGTTCCAGGTACCTCAAGACAACCCTCGTGGGTCTTGCCGTTTTCGGTACATGACGTTTTCTTTTGACGGAATGGGCAAACCTTCCTAGGTTGGAATGTGTTAATGGTTTCTCTCAGGTGGACACAGGCACGAAAGCATCCTCACCATGCCGATAGCGCGCAGGATACTCCCAGAGTTCGGACTGACTTTCGTCCGCTACTTTGGTGATGTCACTGTCAAAGAGAACCTGGACTGCTTTCTGGGTTATATCGACGATCCGCAATTTGACCCGAACTTCCATGTGCTGGTTGATCAGGAATCCTGCACATTGTCCGAAGCCACCTATAGCGAGATGCGCAGGTTGGCCTATTGCCTCCTGCCCTACTACAAAGCGCGCGGGAGGGCGTCGCGCACGGCGTTATACGGGCCGACAGATGTCCAATTCGGCATTTCGCGCTTGTATGAATCCGTCTCCGAAACCTATGTGGATCGGGATGTCGGCGTTTTTCGCACACAAGAGGAAGCGCTGGCGTATCTGGGCTATGACCCGGAGGATCAGGAATTGTTCGACACGCTTTGGCAAAGTGCACTCCAATTCAAATCCGGGACCTAGGCTCTGTTGATAAAAGGCCACCACACAGGTTCGCAGGCGATCCGGCTATATTGGCGCTATGACAGGAATGCGGTTCCGGGCGACTAGGGCCAGGACGCATTGATGCGCCCCTGGCTTATCTGTCTTTCGCCTATCACCTTTTCATCCGCGTGCCCTCTGGGTCAAAGAGCGGTCCTGTGATCAGCGTCGCGTCAAACATCTTGCGGGCGATGTCGATCTGGACGGTGGTGCCGTCGGCGACAGGGGTTTTGATGTGACCAAGGGCGATGGGGGCATCGATGCGGTGGCCATAGGCGCATGAACTGGTTTGGCCGATGATGTCTCCGTTCAGATAGATCGGTTCATGGCCCAAAGGCACGGCGTTTTGATCTGCCAGTTTGAGCGACACAACCTGAGCCACCGCGCCGGCATCACGACGGGCAGCCAGGGCTTTGTCCCCGATGAAACCACCGCCCTTGCGGGTGGCGAAATCGAGCCCCGCTTCGATCGGGGTCACGTCTCCATCAAGCTCGTGGCCCATCGCACAAAATCCCTTTTCGATCCGCATGGAGGTCTGTGCATAAAGCCCGGCGGGCTTGGCCCCGGCCCTGGTGAGGGCGTGATAGATCGCAGGCGCATCCGAGGCCGCCATGGTGAGTTCCCAACCGGCCTCGCCCACATAGGACAGGCGCGCGGCGCGCACATCCTTCCCAGCAAGCCGGGCGAACGCGTGTTTGAAATAACCAAGCTCTTGCAACTCTGGTGCGCCGCAGTCTGCGGCTATCCGTGCTGCATCAGGCCCCATCAGGCCCAAAACCGCATAACTTTCGGTCCTGTCGCTTAGGGCGACATCAAAGCCTTCGGCATGGCTGCGAAACCAGGCGAGATCGCGTTTGATCGCGTTGGTGCCAACAAAGAGGCGATAGTGGTCCTGGGCCAGACGCTGTGCGGTGATGTCGGATTCAAACGTGCCGCGTTCATTCAACACGGCGGTATAGATCACCGAGCCGGGCGCGCGGCCCATGAAACCAGCGCAGGTCGTGAGCAAGAACGCCTCGGCATCCGGGCCGGTGACGTCGATCTTGCCAAAGGAGGAGGCATCAAAAATCGCGGCGCTTTCATGGGCGGCTTTGACCTCAGCTGCGACATGGTCAAACCAATCCGGGCGCTCAAACGTCAAACGCGGCTCGGCGGTTTTGCCGAAATAGAGCGGGCGTTCCCAGCCATAGAACTGCCCCATGTGCGCCCCTGCCCGTTTGTAGTCTTGCTCAAGCGGCAGGGCACGCAGGTTGCGCGCCGTCGCGAGCTGTTTGCCGGGAAAGGCGATGTCGTAATGGGTGCCCAGGATCTCGGGCGCGCGGGCCATGAGGTGGTCAATGGAATTGAACACCGGAGCAAAGCGTTTCGCATCCGCCTCGCCCAGATCATAGGCGGTATGGCCATGCACAATGCAATGGGCCAGGTTCATCCCTGCCCCGCCGCCCGAAGCAATGCCGACCGAATTCATGCCACAGCCAAGGAACAGCCCCTTGGTTTCGGCGGTTTCGCCCAGCATGAACGTGCCATCAGGCGTAAAGCTTTCGGGGCCGTTCAGCAGCATCTTGACCTCGGCGGTTTCCAGGGCGGGCAACCGATGCAGCGCGTTCATCATCATGGGTTCGAAATGATCCCAATCCTCGGGCAGCAGACCAAATTCAAAGCTTTCATCCAGAATGCCCGGCGCGATGGGTTTGCCCATGGGTTCAAAACAGCCAACCAGCAAGCCACCGGAATCGTCGCGGATATAGAGGTGGTTGTCATGGTCTGACAGGGTTGGCTTGTTGCCGGTGATGCCCTCAATCGGCTTGGTCAGCAGGTAGAAATGTTCGCAGGCCAGAGCCGGTACTTCGGCCCCCGCCATGGCCCCGATCTCGCGCGACCAAAGCCCGGTGCAAAGCGCAATGGCGTCACACATGATGGTGCCTTGATTGGTTTCAACACCCCGCACCCGGCCATTTTCCGTCAGAATGCCGGTGACGCCGGTCTCTTCAAAGATCTTTGCGCCCAGCCCCTTGGCTGCTTTGACCAGCGCCGCGCAGACATCCGAGGGCGAGACGCGCCCATCGTCAGGGGACCAGACCGCGCCCAGCACATCATCGGCATTCATCAGCGGCCAGCGTTCCTTGGCCTCCGCCGGCGAGACCGACACCGCGTCGATACCATAGGCATGGGCCAGCGCCTCTTGCCGTTTGATATGCACCAGACGATCAGGGTTGGTGGCGATGGACAACGACCCCTTTTGAATCCAGCCAACATTCTGGCCTGTCTCGGCCTCAAGCTGAGCATAAAGGTCAACCGAATACTGGATCATCCGCGTCAGGTTTTGCGAATGACGCAGGGCGCGCACCTGCGCGGCGGAATGCCAGGTGGTGCCGCTGGTGAGCTTGTTGCGCTCAACCAGAATGGCATCAGAGACACCCATCTTGGCGAGATGATACAGGGTCGAGCAGCCCATGATACCGCCGCCAATAACAACGACAGAAGCGTGAGAAGGAAGAGAATGCGCCATTTGGCAGGTCTTTCGGATTGTTGGGTCTTGGCCTGAGAAAAGGAAAAAATTACGCTAGCAGTCAATATGCGCGCCTATATAACACTGGTTATCAAATCCGCGGCCCTTCTGACGAACGACACCCAATGGACCCGACCCTAAAATCCAAAACGATTTCAATGCTTAAGGAGCGCGCGCCGCAATTGACGCCGCGAATGCAGGAGGCGGCCAAATACATCCTCGATAACCCGGCGGATTTTGGACTCGACTATATTCGCGAGACCGCGCGCAAATCCGGGGTCAGCACCTTTACCCTGATCCGGCTGGCGGAAAAGCTGGGCTTTGACAGTTTTGAGGCCTTTCGTGATCCCTTCCGTCATGCGCTGGTCTCGACCACCGAATTGCAGGATCGACCCGATTGGATTGACCCACTGTTTGCCCATGGCAAAACCGGTCAGGTTCAGGCCGAGGCGGCGCTGAACACCCTGTCAAATGCCCAAAGGTCTTTGGAGCGGCAAAACCCCGCGCTTTTGGCCGAAGTGGTCGAGGTATTGCTGACGGCTGATCGCGCCTTTGTCACCGCGGTGCGGGCCAGCTATTCCATGGCCTATTACTTTCACTATGTCGGGCGTATGGCGCTGACATCATTGGAACTTATCCCGCGCCACATGGGCAGCGCCGTGGATGAGCTGATCCATGCCAAACCCGGTGACGCGATGATTGCCATCAGCCTCACCCCCTATTCGCGCGAAACGGTTGAGGCCTGCCAATTTGCGCAGGCACGTGGGGTGAAGCTGATCCTGATCACCGATTCCGATTTCATCGCGCCGGATCTGGTGCCGGATTACCTGCTGACCGTTTCCTCGAACAGCACACATCACTTTGCTTGTTATTCCGGCGTGGTCTCGGTGCTTGAGGCGATCCTGTCGCTTTTGGTGTCCCATGGCGGCGCTGAGGCCGCCGAAAGAATCACCGCCTATGAACAGGCGCGGATCAAACAGAACGCCTATGTGACGATTGCAAAAAAACCGTAGTTATCTGCGCCTAGTCACCTACATTCGAAATCCTTGTCATAGAAAAATGTCCCCGGATCGTCTGCGATCCGGTTCGCGCCCGACCCCGCCCCCCAGGGCGGGCGCGAATTCGTCTGAACGTTTCAAAAAGATGCGCAGCTAGATGATGCCACAACCCATTTGCCAAGTTTCGACGCGCCCACCCTCGGTGCCGGGCGCGAACCAGTGTAGTAACCAATTGTCTATGTTGCGGATTTCAATTCCAGCACCCTAGGAAAAGGAGCGCCCGACCATCACCCCGGCCCAGGCGGCAATGCCGGTCAGGAAACCGCCCCAAAGCGTGTCGACAATCACTTGCTCAAGGCTCCAATCCCTGAGCGTCGCGTAATTGGTGAACTCATAGGTGCCATAGGCCAAGAGCCCCAGCAGAGCGCCGCCAATCAGCGCCGCCATCGGATCGCCCTGACGCAAGGCGGGCAGCGAGACAAACCACAAGATCCCCGCCACATAGCCCAAATAGAACAAAGCCGCCGCGCCCATACGGAACGGGTCGGCAAACAGATGCCCGACATGGCGCTCAAACACCGGTTTGACGAGGTAGCGCAGGCCAATAATATCCAACAGCAAAAACACCGCTGCGGTGACCAGATACAAAACGATCAGTTTCATGAGGGAAGTCTCTTTGTGAGGGGGAGTTGCAGCGCGCGCATCATCGCACCAGCCTCTGTGTCAGGGGGAGCGCCGCCCAATAGGGCAAGGCGCGCAAGAGTTTCAGCGCCAGGGTCAGGCGACGGGGAAAGTGGACCTCGAACTTGCGTCTGTTCAGGCCGTGGATGATTTCGCGTGCGGCCAGCTCGGGTGTGATCAAGGCGGGCATGTCGAAATCATTGCGCTGGGTCAGGCGTGTATCGACGAAACCGGGGCTGATCAGGCGCACGTCAATGCGGCCTTGCAGCTCGACCTTCAAAGATTCCACAAGGTTGATCACCCCGGCCTTGGTGGCGGAATATATCTGCCCCTGTGGCAGGCCGAAATAGCCCGCGATCGAGCCACACATGGCCAATTGCCCGCCCTGTCGCAGCACCCTGGGCGCCAGTTGCGAGATATGAAAACTACCGGTCAGATTGATGCTGACAATGCGCGCGGCGGTCTTGGCGTCAATCTCGTCAATGCGGCCCGGATCATAGGCGGCGGCCATATGGATCACCCGGTCCACCGGGCCCATATCCGACACCGCCGCAACCGCCTGTTCCAGACTGGCCCGGTCGCTGACATCCAGCGGCAGGGCAATATGCGGGTCGGTTCCGATCTCGCGCACGAGGTCATCCAACCGATCTGCCGAGCGCGCCGACAGGATCAGCCGGGCCCCGCGCATGGCAAACCCGCGCGCCAAAGCCGCGCCGATCCCATCCGAGGCCCCGATGATCCAGATGGTTTCGCGATCAGGCGCTGGCATGACCCAGCTCCACTTGCACCACATTGGTTTGGCCAACCGCAAAGGAGGCCGAACAGATGGCAAGGTAAAAGCGCCAGCTGCGCAGGAAGCCTTCGTCATAGCCCAGTTTGCGGATCTTCCGGGAGGCATCGTTTAACCGGTCCCCCCACATGGCGCAGGTGCGGGCGTAATCCTGACCAAAGGCAAAGCTTTCCCTGACCTGCAAACCCGCCTGCGCCGCCTGTTTGGCGATCACCTCATCCGATAGCAACATGCCGCCCGGAAAGGTATAATGGCGAATGAAATCAGAGGTTTTGCGATAGGTGTCGAAATAACTGTCCGGCACGGTGATCGCCTGCACCAGGGCGCGCCCGCCCTCGGACAGGCGCGATTTCAGCGTGGCGAAATAGGTCGGCCAATAGCGCGAGCCTACTGCCTCGATCATCTCGATCGAGACGATGGCGTCAAAGCTGCCACCGCTTTGGCGATAATCCTGCAAACAGATCTCGGCCCGCCCATCCAGACGCGCATCGGCATAGCCCTTTTGGCTGGGCGAGATGGTCAGCGCCTTGACCGCATGGCCGCGATCCGCAGCGCGTTCGGCAAAGCCACCCCAACCACAGCCGATTTCCAGCACGTTCTCGCGCCCATTGATCCGGTCAAGAATGCGGTCATATTTGCGGTTCTGCCCGCGCATCAGATCGCTGTCCCCCTTGGCAAACAGGGCCGAGGAATAGGTCATGCCTTCGTCCAGCCAGAGCTGGTAGAAGTTGTTGCCCACATCATAATGCGCCTGAATATTGCGCGAGGCTCCGCGCTGGGAATTGGCGCGCATCAACTGGTTCACCACCCGGAATTTCAGATTGTTCCAGAACCCGGCATACACATAGCCCTGAAAGGCGCTCATATTGAGCAAGGCAACCTCGGTCAGGGTCTGGATCGACGGACTGTCCCACAGCCCCGCCACATAGGTTTCACCCAGACCAATATCGCCGCGCGCTGCAATGGCGGTTACGACCGACCAGTCATGGATCTGCATTTCCGCCTCGGGGGCACCCATGCCGAAATTATAGGTCTCGCCCTCGGGCGTCAGGAGTTTGAGGCTGCCTTTCTGGATCTGCGCGCAGGTGTCGAGAAAGTCATGCTTTACGCGTTTGCTTAGGAAGAGCATCAGGTTACCTCGGTCTTTGGGGGTTCTGGCCGCGTGCGATAGCGCGCGCCTTTGAGTTTGAGTTGCAGGGCTTGCCAATAGATCAGCGCGATGGTGCGCAGCGCGCCTAGCGGGCGGCGCAGGCTGGCGGTGATCAGCCCGCGATTGGTCATCGGCGCGCGGGTGCCGCTAAGGGTGGCGTTCACGCCTTGGCTGTCATTGCGGTGCTTGATTGCGATGGCAAAACGGTCAGGCCCAATATCAAAGGTAAAGCCATAGCTGCCCTTGATCTCTTGGAAGGGCGAAACATGCAGCGCCTTGGGTTTACTCAGCCGGGTCTGCGCGGTGATCGGCGCAAAATCCGGTGCGTGACACAGATAGGAATGGCGGTCTTTGAACGGGGTCGAGACCTCGGCAATCACCGCCAGCAGCTCCCCCTCGCGATAGGCCAGCCAAAAGCTGACCGGGTTGAAAACATAGGCCAGAAAGCGCGGTTGCGTCAGCAGGAACAACCGGCACGTGGCCTCATCCAGCCCGTGTTCGCGCAGCACCTCACGCGCCCAGGTGGCCCCCCTGCCCTGTTTCCACACCCCACCATGATCGCGGTCATGCACCGAGAACAGGTTGAACCTGTTGCGGGAAAACAGGCCCGGGCTGGGCTGATCCGCCTCGGGTTCGATCAGCACAAAGTCGACGCCATAGCGAAAAGCATGGCGGATCTCGCCGCACCGGATATGGGTCGTGCTGCCCCGGATATGTTCGGCTGGGGTGATCATGCCGGTTGACGCTCCATCAACCGGGCAATGCGCGCCGCACTGGCAAACCCGTCTTCATGGAAACCATGGCGCGTATAGGCCCCGGCAAACCAGGTGTTGTTCTGCCCTTGCAACGCCGTCAACTGGCGCTGCGCGCGCAAAGCCGGACCGTCAAAGACCGGGTGGCGGAATGTGGTCTGGTCATAGATCAACCGCTCATCCACCGGCTCGGACGGGTTCAGCGACACAAAGAGCGGGTCCTTTTCGTCGATATTCTGCAGCCGGTTCATCCAATAGGTAACACCAATGGCGGGTTCCGGGCGGGTGGTGTCGGCCTTGTAGACCCAGCTGGACCAGACCGAGGGGCGGCGCGGCATCTGACGGGTGTCGCGATGCAGGATCATCTCATTATCCTGAAAGCGGATCGCGCCAAGCGCCTGCGCCTCCTCCATCGTTGGCTTTTCCAACAGGCGCAGGACCTGATCGGAATGGCAGGCAAAGATCACCTGATCAAAGGGTGCCTCTGCCCCCTGCCCGGTCTCAACGAAGCTCTGCTGGCCATCCCGGCGCACCGTTTGCACCGGCGTGCCCAGACGCATCACCACACCGCGCGATTTCAGATGCTGCTCCAACCGGGTGACATATTCGCGGCTCCCGCCATCCACGGTCCACCATTGATGCTGCCCCGAGGTGCTGAGCAAGGCGTGATTGCGGAAAAACTGCACCAGGGCGCGGGCCGGAAATTTGCGGATTTCCGAAGGCGGCGTCGACCAGATCGCCCCGCAAAGCGGCATCAGGTAAAAACGCTGGAACCAATCGCCCAAACGCATCTCATCCATCAGCTCGCCAATGGTGAGGCTGTCATCGCTGGACAGCCGTTCGGCATTGGCGTTGAAGCGCAGGATATCGCGCACCATGCGCAGGAAACCGGGCCGCGCCAGATTGCTGGGCTGGGCGGTCAGCGCCTTGAGATCCTTGAGCCCATATTCCACCCGTCCGTCATTGATCGAGGCCCCAAAGCTCATATCGCTTTTGGCCACCGGCACGTCGAGATCGTGGAACATGCGAGTCAGATGCGGGTAATTGGCGTAGTTAAAGACGATAAACCCGGTATCGACCGGCTGATCCCCCCGCATCCCCGCCATCACGGTGCGCGCATGGCCGCCCAGTCGCGGCGCGGCCTCAAACACAGTGACCGCATGATGGGGTGCCAACAGGTAGGCCGATGCCAGACCCGAGATGCCTCCGCCAATGATCGCGATACGCTGCGGGGCGATGGGGCGGGATTGAAACGTCATGAAAGCTCCGAAATCTTACGTGGTTTGATCTGGTTACGAGAAAACCCGCATTTCGGATCAAAAAAAGTGATCCGATTTTTCAATGCTTGCGTAATCGGGGTATGTTGAACAAAATCAGCGATATATCCCCGCGTTTGAAAGGCGCGCCAGCGGCGGTGCATCCGGCAGCGCTGCAAAAGGAGGTGACGCCATTGGCCCCGCCCAAGGCAGAGATATCGCAGCAAACGCTTTGGATGCTTGAGGTGCGCGATCAACGCGACCGGGCGGCCTTTGCCAATTTGTTTGACTTCTTTGCGCCCCGGCTCAAGGGGTTTGTGATGCGGTCCGGCACGCCCCCCAATCAGGCCGAAGAGATCGTGCAAGAGGTGATGCTGGCGGTCTGGCGCAAGGCCGAGCAGTTCGATCCGCACCGCGCGCCGGTCTCGGCCTGGATCTATCAGATCGCGCGCAATCGTCAGATTGACCATCTGCGCCGCGAAAACCGCCCCGTCCCCGAAGAGCTGCGCGAAGATCCCGGAACAGAACCCGATGCCAGCCAGATCCTGGCGGTGGACCAAGAGGCCGCCCATCTGAAAGAGGCGCTTTCCTCGCTGAAACCGGACCAGAGAGAGATCATAGAACAGGCCTATTTTGGCGAGTTGAGCCATCAGGATATCAGCAGCAAAACCGGCCTTCCGCTTGGAACCATTAAATCCCGTATCCGCCTAGGGCTGGAACGTTTGAGACATGAATTGAAGGGCATGCGATAAGATGAGCGCAATCACCCATCATATCCCCGATCACCTGCTGGCAGCCTATGCGGCTGGCAGCTTGGATTTTCCCTTTGCCATGGTTGTGGCGGCGCATGTGTCCATGTGCCTTGAGTGCCGCGCAGCACTTGAGGCGCATCAGACCATCGGCGGTACCCTGTTGGAAGAGGTGGCGGAAACGCGGATCTCTGCCGGGTTAAAGGATAAGGTCTTTGCCCAGTTGGACGCGCCGGTGCGCGAAAAACCGGTCTATCCGCGCTCTGGCGTGTTTCCCGGCCCGGTCATGCAGGCGCTCAAGGGCAAACCGCCACGTTGGAAAACGGTTGGTATGGGCGTGCGGCAATGCATTGTCTCGGCCAGCGAGCAAGGCACGGCGCGCCTGCTTTATATTCCCGGTGGCCGGGCGGTGCCCGATCACAGCCATAACGGGCTGGAGCTGACCCTTGTCCTGCAGGGCAGTTTCAGCGACGAGACCGGGCGGTATGGCGTCGGTGATCTTGAGGTGGCGGATGATGATTTGGAGCATACCCCCATCGCTGATGAGGGGGATCCGTGTATCTGTCTGGCGGCCACGGATGCGCCTTTGCGCTTCTCATCTCTGATCCCGCGATTGGTGCAGCCCTTCATACGAATTTGACCTATTACACTCCGCAAGAAAGCCGCCCTTTGAGGCGGCTTTTTTGTTTTAGGGCAACACCTTATCACGCAGTCATAACATATTCGTGAACTCAGTGAACCGCTCGCAACCTCCCCGCGTAACAGCCATGTGAACCATCACAAACAGGGACAGTTGTCCTCCGAAACCCAAGGGAGAATTTCAATGAAAACCACCATCGCAGCCGCCGCCTTTGCCCTGACCGCCGCAACCGCTCAGGCCTCGAGCATTGTGGATATTGCCGCCGGGGATGAGCGGTTTAGCACGCTGGTCGCCGCCGTTCAGGCCGCCGGTCTGGCCGAGACTCTGGCGGGCCCCGGTCCGTTTACCGTTTACGCCCCGGTGAATGACGCCTTTGCCGCCCTGCCCGAAGGCACCGTCGACACGCTGCTCAAGCCTGAGAACAAGCAACAGTTGACGGATGTACTGCTGTATCACGTGGATGATCGCAAATTGGCGGCGGCTGATATTCCGCAGGGCTCGAACTATTTCAAGCCGCTGCTGGCCTCAGAACGTCTGTGCATCACTGCCGGTGGCGAAGGTGTGATGATCGCCGATGGCACCGGGCAGATGGCCAATGTGATCATCGCCGATATTCAGGCTGAAAACGGTGTGATCCATGTGGTGGACAAAGTGCTGCTGCCCGGCACCCGCCCCGATTGCCACTGATCTCACGTTGATTTCCAGGAAAGAGCGGCCCTTGTGGTCGCTCTTTTTTCGTCTGGCTGCCCAGTCAAGCCTCTCAAAGTAGTCCTACCGCAGGTTCGCGCCCGGCACCGAGGGTGGGCGCATTTGAGCTTGATGAGCGGGTCTTTTCCTCCAAAACGGCGCGACCTGGCGACCCCTTGCATTTATTTCGCGCCCGCCCTGGGGGGCGGGGTCGGGCGCGAACCGGATTGCCCGCAATCCGGTAGGCAAACTAGCCCACCCATTCCCGACCATTAGCGCAAACACCACATCAGTGATGCAATATCTGCATTGGACACCTGGCCCCCTCCTGAGGTTTCTCTGCGCAAATCTACAACAGGGCAAACGGGCCAATGGCACAACAAAACTTCCTCGAAAGCGTCGAGCATTTCATCGATACAGCCACCGCACAAGTCGACCTCCCCGAAGGGCTGGCTGAACGCATCGCGCAGTGCAATTCCACCTATGCGGTGCGCTTTGGTGTGAAACTGCGCGGACGCATCCACAGCTTTATCGGTTGGCGTTCGGTTCACAGCGAGCATATCGAACCGGTCAAAGGCGGCATTCGTTATGCGCCCGATGCCAATCAGGACGAGGTCGAGGCGCTCGCCACCCTGATGAGCCTGAAATGCGCGCTGGTGAACATCCCCTTTGGCGGCTCCAAAGGCGCGTTGCAGATCAATCCCGCCGATTGGTCCGAGGATGAGCTGGAACATATCACCCGCCGCTTTACCCAGGAATTGGCGCGTCGCGACCTGATCCATCCCGGCCGCAACGTCCCAGCCCCCGATATGGGCACCGGTGAACGTGAAATGGCCTGGATGGCGGATGAATACCGCAAGATCGGCACCTCGGACGCGATCAACCAGGCGGCCTGTGTCACCGGCAAGCCGGTGGTGCGCGGTGGCATCGAGGGCCGGGTCGAGGCCACCGGGCGCGGCGTGCAATATGCGCTGAACGCCTATCTCAACCACCCCGACACGCCCCCCGTGTCCGGGCAAAAGACCGCCAAGGGCCTGACCGTGGTTGTGCAGGGCTTTGGCAATGTCGGCTATCACGCCGCGAAATTCCTGGCCGAAGATGGCGCGATCATCACCGGGATTGTCGAACATGACGGGGCGATCTTTGATCCGCTGGGGCTGGATGTCGAGGCCGTCGTCAAACACCGCAATGCCACCGGCTCGATCACCCATTTCCCCGGCGCGGAAACGACCACCAGCAGCGATGGGCTGACCTATATGGAGGCCGATATCCTGATCCCGGCGGCCAAGGAAAACGCCATCACCGCCGCCAATTGCCGTGATGCCAAATATCAACTGATCGTCGAGGCCGCCAATGGCCCGATCACCGCCGAGGCCGAAGACATCCTGACCGAGCGCGGTGTTGTCGTTTTGCCCGACCTCTATGTGAATGCCGGCGGTGTGGTGGTCAGCTATTTTGAATGGGTCAAGAACATCACCCACCTGCCCTTTGGCCTGATGGACAAGCGCCAGACCGCCAGTTCCGGTCAGGCGGTTGTCTCGGCTCTCGAAGGGATCTCGGGCCGCCCGCTGGCGGATGACCAGCGCCGCTTGATTGCCCGTGATACCAGCGAGATTGATGTGGTGCGTTCGGGGCTTGAGGAAATCATGACCCGCGCCTTTGACGACATCATGGCCCGGCAAAAAGAGATGCCCGACGCCACCTTGCGCACCGCCGCCTATGCTGTCACCATCGCGCGCATTGCTGATTACTACCGGGCCATCGGCCTCTAGCGCTGAGGGACCCAGCGCAGCGCAAGGAAAGACATCATGGACGTTCGCTGGCTCGAAGATTTTCTCGCCCTTGTGGATCTGAGAAACTTCACCCGGGCCGCCGAGTTCCGCAATGTCAGCCAGGCCGCCTTTTCGCGACGCATTCAGTCGCTGGAACAGTGGCTTGGCACACCTCTGGTGATCAAGGGCGCATCGCCGGTGCGCCTGACCGATGCGGGCGAGCAGTTTCGCGACAGCGCCCGCATCGCCGTTGAGCGCCTGTTCGAAGCGCGCTCGTCGATCCGCGCCAGCCAGTTCGACGTGATGACACAGGTGCGCATCGCCATGCCCTCGGTGCTGGCGCGGTCTGAATTCAAACGGATTCTGGATGCGTTTGGCGATCGCAATCGCAGTTCCTTTTCGGTGATTGTCGGGGCAACCAGCGATGTGGTGGCGCGCTATCTGGCCGGGGATGCGGATATCCTGTTCACCCATGATTGCCCCGCCATTCCCGTGCATGACAACCTCACCCAGCATCGCCGCTTGCATATCCGCAAAGACGTATTTCAGCCCTATGCTTCCAAAGATCCCGCCCGACGCGACCGGTTTGACTTTCCCGGCAGCAAATCCCGCCCGGTACCTCTGATTACCTATTCACAAAAGGCTTATTTCACCCGGTTGTTCGAACATCTTCTGGACCGCAACAAGGGCGCCCTGCCCTATAAGCAGCGCGTGCAATGCGACATGTCGGATGTGCTGAAAGAGGTCATCGCCTCGGGCTATGGCATCGGCTGGCTGCCACAAAGCGCCGTAGAGCCGCTGGACACCGCGCCGATTTCCGCAATTGGCGGGCCGGAATGGCGGCTCGAGATTGATATCTGCGCCTTTCGCCCGCAAAAAACGCTCAGCCCCAATATCGAAAAGGTCTGGACCATGCTGGAACAAAGCACGGCCTTTGCGGCCTAGGGCCAGGATGCAGCCCGGCGCCGCCGAGCTGCACATGCCAACCGGTTCCTATTCAACCGTGATGGTGATCACGTCGCTGACCATTTGCGGGCCAAATGGGACATGGTTCATATCACCAAACACCATTTGCAATGTATGCGTGCCCGTTGGCAGATCGAGTGAGGCTTCGGTCTGACCGCCACCGTAATGCTTGTGGTTCTCATCGGCAGGAAGGCCGTACAGCCATTCTTCGGCCCCATCTTCGCCCTCCCCCATGGTGGCGCGATTGATCAGCAGGTGATGATGGCCCGTGCCTTCACGTTCCGTCCCGGCGGGCGCTACACCCATGCCGCTGACACCCATGCGCACCAGAACCGGCGAGGTGACAGTCGCACCGTCTTTGAGATCAATGAAATAGACATAGGCCCCCTCGGTCGCGGGCCAGGCCAGGTGGTCGTCCGCCCAGACACTGCTGGCGGTCGCAAGGGGGATCATCGCGGCGGCAAATAGGAGATGTTTCATTGTTGACTTCCTCGTCGTTGGATCAGTTAGTAAAAGGGAAACACCTGTCCGGAGCGTCTTATTCGAAACTTTTTTGCAAAAAATGCGCGCCGCGGCGCGGGGCGTAAGGCTGTCCAACAGGGCTTGCCCGGCACCTATCCCCGCATCTGGCGTTTCGCCTTGTCCTTGACAGGGGATCGGGCCGGGGCGGATGACCTGGCGCAGGCGGTCGCCATGCGCGCATTGGAAAACGCAGACAAGTTTCAGCCCGGCAGCTCTTTGGACGCCTGGCTGTTCACCATGACCCGCCGGGTCTGGCTGAACGAAAAACGCGCCGAGCGCATACGCGGAGCCGGAGCCATTGGCGGCGCCGATCTCAGCGATCTGCCCGCGCCGGATCTGGACACCGAAACGAATATTCTCGCCCGTCAGGTGTTATCCCAGGTGATGGCCCTGCCCGAGGCACAGCGCAGCACGGTTTTGCTGGTCTATGTCGAAGGGTATAAATACAGCGAGGCGGCCGAGATTTTGGACATCCCCATCGGCACTATCATGAGCCGATTGGCCTCGGCGCGCAAAAAGCTACAATCGGCGACCCAAGAGAGTGAAACCCGGTCCAATGGATAAATCACTAAGCGACGATATTCTGACCGCCTATCTCGACGGTGAATTGGACCCGGTCCAAAGCCAACAGATCGAGGCTCGACTTGCCTCCGATGCCGCGCTTGGCAGACGGTTGGACGCGCTCCGCCTGTCGACATCTGACATCCAGGATGCGTTTGACGCCTTGCTGCCCACCGCCCCTGCGGTGCCGCCCCTGCCTGAACAAGCGCCCCAATCTGGCGCGCGCGTCGCTGTCATCGCCGCTGCTGTTTTGGGTCTGGGCATAGCCCTCGGCGCGGTCTGGTCGCCGCGCAGCCTGCCGGATGTGACAGATTGGAAACTGGCCGTCGCCAATTACCAGCTGCTTTATGTGCCTGAAACATTGGCGCAATCACCGCCCACACCGAAACAAGCCCAGGCACGCCTGACCGAACTGTCCAAGGCGCTTGGCTATGACGTGTCTTCGGCTTTCTCGGCAGCCGACCTAAATTACCGCCGTGCCCAGATGCTGCGGCATGAGGGCGAACCGCTGGTGCAAATCGCCTATCTCGGTGATGGTGACATCCCCTTTGCCTTTTGCATCACGCCGGTCAGCGACACCGCACATCCCTTGCAGGTCGAGATGCTGTCAGGTCTCGCCTCGGCCCATTGGGTCCAGGACGGGTACGGTTTTCTGGTGATCGGTGGGCAGGCCTTAGACAGGGTCTCGGACATCGCCCAGGACCTGCAAAGCAAGATTTGAGGACAGAAGATGAAATGGCGTGATCTGGCAGAACATCAAATTCAAAAAGCCAAGGCCCAAGGGGCGCTGGACGATCTCAGAGGCGCTGGCAAACCTCTGCCCAAGCGCGATGGCGGCGATATTGTCTCTGCCGGGATGGGCATCATGGCCGAAGCTGGCGTGCTGCCGCGCGAGATTGAGCTGAAAAAAGCCGTGGACGCCCAACGAGAGACCCTCGCCGCCTGCACCGACCCGGCCGAGCAAAAAGCCGCCATGCGCAAACTCGCCGACCTGGAAATGAAACTCGCCATCGAACAAGAGGCTCGGAGGAAGTTTTATCGGACGTCTTGAGAAACAGCCGCTTTGTGTGACATGGGTGCGCTCAGCTATACCCTTGTTTGATCGCAGACTTCAGGTGATCAGACAGGTCCTGTAGATCCTGTTTCAATATCGCTTCGCGCAACACCTCAACAGCGCTGTCCATTACATTCCTATAAACCTCAAAAAGCTGCCTCTGATCCTGCTCCTGCCTTGCCGCATCCAGCACGGAAAGGACGTCTGAAAAGAGACCTCGCCGCCAAAACGGATTGTTGATCAAAAGACGCTCGAACATGATCCGACGAAACGCTGGCGTCTGCTGGTCCGAGTTTTCGCCCAAGGCCAAAGGCACGCCCTGCGCGTGACAAATCATTTCGACGCCATCGTCAAGAAACACATTGGACATGGTGCAGAATTCGACAAAGCTCATCATAGGGTTTGAGCTGTGACGATACTTTTCAAAGGCCGTGCCTTGATCCAACAGGGTCAATTTTCGTGGGCCTCCGCCATGCAGGTGTGCCAGCGGGAAAGTCAGCTCCCACCAACTGCCATCGGTTTTGTCACGCAATAACACGTCCCAACCGTCTGATCTGCGCGAGATCTCGTCGAGTTGGTCACGCAGTCGCCGCGTGATCTCCTTCTCATTCTCATCCGGAACAGCCGTGCCATTTTTGATCAGCCATTTGCCTGTAATTTCCATCACGCCCTCTATGCATCAAACACTTTGTCAGCATCGTTCCCAACCAGACTGTCCCGGGCAAGGAGGTTGACTTCAAATCAGTTGGTCATTGGACACTGATTTGACCTCGTTTGAAGATGTTTCGCGACACCGTTATCTGGAGCCCATATTTTGGTGTTCGGACCCCTACCAAAAGCGAAGATGTGAATCCAAGCAGCCGCCAATATGGTTGGACATTATTGAAACCAACCGCGATCATTTAGATTTCGTTTTTGCCAGAGGTTATGGGGACAGCTATCTTTATCTCGTTAGAACCTGCGCCAGGATGGCTTCGATGTTGACGTCGTCCAGCTCGACAGCTTCTAAGATTTCCGAGGCTTTTTCGTAATCTTGTCTCTCGATAGCTTTGTCAAACACCGCCATAAATCCACTCACGACAAGGCGTTCATTGACGGTCATGCCTGCGTATTTTTGCTTATCGCCTACCAATCTCAAAACCTCTCTTACCGGTGCGCTCCATCCTAACCCCTACATATCAAACACTTTGTCAGCATCAATCCAGACCAGATTGTCCCGCGCAACCTTGCTGATCTCAGCCAAGTCAGCCTCGCTCACAACCCCCTGTGTCCCGAGGAAGCGAAAGATCAACTGACCGTCCTGTTCCCGGCTGACATGCAGGATATCGGTCCCCTCGCAGGACACTTCGAGGATCGAAGACTGGCCTTCGGCAGGGGCAAGGATGTTGAACTCAAATCGATTGGTCGTCAAACTTCGTTTTCTCCTATTCGACAGCAGTTCATTCACTCCTCCTTATCGGATGTCTAAAGACCTTCGGTCGATGTCTTTTGAGCGCGGCCAAAAGAGGCTCGCCAAAGATACATACCGTTTGTTCCCACGGGTGTCCCAGCCACCCAAAGGAAAAGGACTGCGACAGAAAGAGGTGATAATCCCCGTCTGGCAGGGCGGGGATCAGCCAGTCTTCACCACTCGAATGCGGGTCGAACTGATAGCACGGGTGGTTCCAATCCAAAGCGTAGATCAATTTCCCTTTGGGTGTCGCCTCCTTGAACAAGGCCTTGGCCCGTGCCTCCAGGTCCGCTTCCAAGCGATCAAATTCATCACCCCAAATGGTACTGAACGAATAGGTTACGGAGGGTTCGGGCTCTTTGAAGCCGGGAAAATTCTCTTTGTAAATACTTGGGTTGAACCCCAGGACTTTATAAACCCTCTCCCAGATCCTGTCCTCCTCAAAACGGCTTAACTCTTGCCAGTTTTTCTTTGTCACTCCAACATCCTATGTAACCAATCCTGCCGAATTTGACCTGCACTCACTAAAGCCGAAAGCCGTCACGCGATGCAGTATCGACGGTTGTCGCCCATAGGCCAAACAAAAAAGCCCGACCAGATGGCCGGGCTTTTCGATCTTATATCAGCAATACTTAGTGACCCAGGATCTGGCTCAGGAATTGCTGGGTGCGGTCTGATTGGGGGTTGTTGAAGAACTCTTCGGGTTCGTTCTGCTCCACAATCTGGCCGTCAGCCATAAAGATCACCCGGTTCGCCACCTGACGGGCAAAGCCCATCTCGTGGGTCACACAGAGCATGGTCATGCCCTCTTCGGCCAGTTCGATCATGGTGTCGAGCACCTCTTTGATCATCTCCGGGTCCAAAGCCGAGGTCGGTTCGTCAAACAGCATGATGCGCGGACGCATGCAGAGCGAGCGGGCAATCGCCACACGCTGCTGCTGACCACCCGAAAGCTGACCGGGATATTTGTTGGCCTGATCGGGGATCTTGACCTTTTCCAGGTAATGCATCGCCGTTTCGATCGCCTCTTTCTTGGGGATCTTGCGCACCCAGATCGGGGCCAGCGTGCAGTTTTCCAGAATGGTCAGATGCGGGAACAGGTTGAAGTGCTGGAAACACATGCCAACCTCTGAGCGGATCTTGTCGATGTTTTTCAGATCCGAGGTCAGGCGCGTGCCATCCACCACGATGCTGCCTTGCTGGTGTTCCTCCAGCGCGTTGATGCAGCGGATCAGGGTGGATTTGCCCGAGCCTGACGGGCCACAGATCACGATCCGTTCGCCCTCATAGACGGTCAGATCGATATCGCGCAGCACGTGGAACTGACCGTACCACTTGTTCATGCCGTTGATTTCAATCGCCACCTGGTCCGAGACTGTCATCCCACCGCGAGGCGCGTTTTCTTGTACTTGTTCAGACATTTATAATTCTCCCTTACCGGTGTCCGCGGTGGAGTTTGTTTTCCATATAGACCGAGTAACGCGACATCCCGAAACAGAACACAAAGTAGATCAATGCGATCACGAGATAGCCGGTATAGGCCGTGGTTGGGGTTGCCCAGGTTGGGTCGGTCAGCGTGGCGTTCATCATGCCCAAGAGGTCAAAGATCGAGATGATCAGAACCAGCGTGGTGTCTTTGAACAGACCGATAAACGTGTTCACGATGCCCGGAATAACCGTGGTCAGCGCCTGCGGCATGATGATCAGTCGCATTTGCTGCCAATAAGACAGACCCAGCGACATGCCGCCCTCATACTGGCCCTTTGGCATGGCCTGCAAACCGCCCCGGATCACCTCGGCCATATAGGCAGCCGAGAAGAGCATCACACCGATCATGGCGCGCAGCAGTTTGTTAAAGTCCACCCCCGGTTCAAGGAAATAGGGCAACATGGCCGAGGCAAAGAACAGCACCGAAATCAGCGGGATGCCCCGCACCACTTCGATGAAGATCACCGAGGTGTATTTCAGGATCGGCGCGTTCGACTGACGCCCAAGCGCCAGCAGCATGCCCAGCGGAAGCGAGGCCACGATACCCGCGATGGCCACAACCAGCGTGATGGTCAGACCACCCCATTGATTTGTCTCCACCACTTCGGTGCCCAGGGCAATATCCAGCGCAGCAGTGATCAGCGGCAGGAAGGCAAACAAGCCAAACAGGGCCGCCGCCATCAGCAGGATTGGGGCAACCGCCGCAGCGACCTCACCCAAACGTCCATCCCGCGCCAAGAACCAGCCTGCGCCGACGACACCCGCCACGATCAGCGGGAACCAGACACCGGCAAAGACCTTGCCCAGATCGCCGTCATGCTCGATCGGCATACCGTTCAGCAGCACGAAGGACACGATTGGGAACGCTGTCAGCATCAGCGCCGCCACAAGACCGCGACGCGGCATCGGGAAGACCAGCCAGGCAATACCAACCGCCAGCAGGAACATGGCGACATTGACGCGCCAGACTTCCTCAGCCGGATAGAAGCCATACATGAACTGATACCATTTGGCCTGAACATAGGGCCAACAAGCACCCGCATTGACCACACAAGCCTCGCGCTTCACACCTTCGGGATCGCTAAAGGTCGCCGAGAACAGGGTAAAGTCGAGCAGACCGGCAATAATCCAATACAGGAACAAGGCCGAACCGACGGTCAGGATGGTCATCAGGATCGAATTGATCGTCTTTGACACAGACGAATAATCCGCCATGGAAGCAAAGATGTTTTTCCACAACCAGCCCCGGATCCCGACCTCGGATGCCGGTGGCGGCAGGGTCGGGGCTTCGGAGGTGCGGAGATAGGCGATGTTTTTCTCTGTCATCTTCTTTCTCCCTTACCGTTCAACCAGTTTGACGCGGTTGTTGAACCAGTTCATGAACAACGAGGTCAGCAGCGAGATCGTCAGATAGACGATGATCACCACGGCGACGATTTCAATCGCACGCCCGACCTGGTTCAGAATGGTGCCGGCAAAGACTGCAACCAGTTCCGGATAGCCAATCGCGGCCGCCAGAGACGAATTTTTGGTCAGGTTCAGATATTGCGAGGTCAGCGGAGGAATGATCACGCGGAAGGCCTGAGGCAGGATCACTTTGCGCATCGCCAGACCACCGGGAAGACCCAGCGCCTCGGATGCTTCGGATTGCCCTTTTGGCACCGCCTGAATACCTGCGCGTACGATCTCACCGATAAAGGCCGCCGTGTAGGTGGTCAGAGCCAGGAACAGCGCCATGAATTCCGGCGCGATATAAGACCCGACACCACGCTCAAAGCCACGGCGCAAAACCGGACCCTCAGAGACGAAGTTTGGCCATTCAATGGTCAGCGGGCGGCCGGTGATCAGGAAAACCAGAGTTGGCAGACCGATCAGGATGGCAACCGAGATCAGAAAGACCGGGCTTTGTTTGCCGGTTTGTTCCTGAACCTTCTTGGCATATTTCCCATAGGCAATTACCGCCCCGATCGCGATGATCACCGCCATCATGGTCAGGTAGAACCCATCATGTGTGATTGGGAACGGGCCATAGATACCCTTGGTGTTGAACTGCAGCAGACCCGGCACAAATGTCCCGGCATCCCGTGGTCCCGGTGCGATCAGGCGCAGAGCCGCGTTCCAGAAAAAGATCTGCAACAACAAGGGGATGTTGCGCATCACCTCAATGTAGATCGTCGCAAACCCTTTGACGACAAAGTTGGACGACAGGCGCATGATGCCCATCAGGAACCCAAGGATTGTCGCAAAGAAGATGCCGGCAATCGCCAGGATCAGCGTGTTGGCAACCGAGAGTTTCAGCACATCAAAGATGGTGCTTTCACCCGGTACATAGCCCACCAGCCATGTCCCGAAAGTTGTCAGAATTTGAATGTCAGATGGGCGGTCGAAAAAGCCAAAGCCAAATTCTTTGCCCTGATCCGCCAGGTTTTGGGCGGCGTTCTGCACGGCCAGATAGATCATGACCATGATCAGAATGGCCAGAACCCCCTGGAAAAACAGCGACCTTGCCTTACCGTCATAGACAAGGGCCGCCAGACCCGAACGTTCTTCGGGCGTGTGGTCGACTTCGTTGGTCGTAGTCATTTAGGTCTCCCCGCTGTCGAAAAAGGGGCAGAGCACACGTCTCCACCCCTTTCCCAAACTGTTATTATGACACAGTCGTCACGACCCTAATTAGCGGATCGGTGCAGCATATAGGAAGCCGCCATCGCTCCACAGCGAGTTCACGCCACGGTCCAGCTTCAGCGGGGTGTTCACACCAACGTTGCGCTCATAGCTTTCGCCGTAGTTGCCAACGGCCTTGATCGCTTTGGCTGCCCAGTCTTTTTCCAGACCCAGAGCCGCGCCATAATCGTTGTCGCCTGCGCCCAGGATACGCTGAACGGATGGGTTATCAGAGCCCATCATTTCGTCAACATTGGCAGCGGTGATGCCATACTCTTCGGCTTCGATCAGCGCGTTCAGAGTCCAGCGAACGATCTTCAGCCACTGCTCATCACCGGCGCGGGTGGATGGGCCAAGCGGCTCTTTGGAGATGGTTTCAGGCAGAACAACGTGTGCGTCAGGATCAGCCAGCTTCAGGCGCTCAGCCGCCAGACCGGAACGGTCGGTGGTGAAGACGTCACAACGGCCCGCGCCATAAGCGGCAACAACCTCGTTGGAGTTTTCCAGAGCAACCAGTTCAAAGGACATGCCGTTCGCTTTGAAATAGTCGGTGATGTTCAGCTCGGTTGTGGTCCCGGTGTTGGTACAGATGGTCGCGCCATCCAGTTCCTTGGCCGAAGACACGCCCAGACCCGCAGGAACCATCATGCCCTGACCGTCATAGTAGTTCACACCGGCGAACGAGATGCCCAGATCGGTGTCACGTGTAATGGTCCAGGTGGTGTTGCGCGACAGGATGTCGATCTCACCGGAGGACAGCGCGGTGAAGCGGTCTTTCGCGGAAAGAGACACATATTCAACGGCTTCGGCATCGCCCAGAACAGCCGCAGCAACCGCGCGGCACATGTCAACGTCCAGACCGGTCCAAGCGCCGGAGTCATCGGGGTTCGAGAAGCCGGGCAGACCCTGGCTCACGCCGCATTTCAGCTTGCCGGCCGCTTTGACATCGTCAAGTGTCCCTGCGGCAGCAGCGCCAGCAGCGAGTGTCGCGGCAGCTGCAATCGTCAGCATAGTGGATTTCATCAGATACTCTCCAGTTGGTAGAATTTTGTGCCCGCCTGGTTGACCAGGTTCAGGCAGAGTTTGCGCGGGTTTCCCGCTGTTTTTCCATGTTGCGCAACAGCGAACCTGAATGACGCATTTGACTGCGTTCCCAGGCTTGGCCATCCCCAATTTTTCGCTGTTACTTTCAACATGGATTCGGACGGTAGCCACTTGATCCGGCGCTGTAAATCCGGCTTGACGACAGAATGTCGTCTAAATGCACACCCCTGCGACCAAGCCGCCGCACCCCCACCAATTAAACCTCTGTTAAGGTTACACTTTCTCAAGTCAATGATTTATTTTTAGGCAGTTTGAAAACTTTTCTTTTCTTTTTCCGGCCCGATTATTTGATTAAATTTTCGGCATTTTCTAACCATTCAGTAAAATTTTACCCCGTATTTTAAGGGAATCGCGGCTCTCTTCACCTTTCAGAAGGCCGCCAAGCGGGCGGTTTTTCAGCGCAAAGAGAATCCCGGTCGCTGCGCAACTCGCACCATGTCGCTTTTGATCAAGACCACGGCGCGTTCTGCGTTGATCCTGATCTCATGAGCGAACCACATCTCAGCAGTCTGCGAACAGAAATCATAACGGGCGCACGCCGAGGGCGTGCGGCGCGGGGGCGGCCTGATCGGCGCTGACCCAGCGCTTTGATCACGTTTCTCGCCAAATCTCAGACCACCACCCGCAACAGAGACCCGATATGACCGACATCACCCGCAAACCCGCTGGCCGCGCTTCTGGCCGTTCCTCCAGCCGATCCGGGGGCCGCGCCGCCCGTGTCGCCGCCCGCGCCGCCGCCCTGGCCGAAGATCAGCGCCCCATTCAGCCGGGCATGACCGGCGGGCTTTACCGCCCCTTGAGCGACGCACAAATGCAGCGCATCCATGAAACCGCCCTGACCGCCCTGGCCGAAATCGGTCTGGCCGATGCGCCGCCATCGGGCATCGAGGCCATGGTGGCCGCAGGTGCCACATTGGGGGATGACGGGCGCCTGCGCTATTCCCGCGCCCTGGTCGAAGACACATTGGCCAAGGCCTGCAAAGAGGTCACCCTCTACAGCCGCGATGGCCAGCATGATCTCAACCTCTCTGGGCAGCGTGTGCATTACGGCACCGCCGGGGCCGCCGTGCATATGGTCGATCTCGATGGCAGGAACTATCGCGACTCCACCCTGCAAGACCTGCATGACGCCTCCAAGATCAGCAACACGCTGGACAATATCCACTTTGTCCAACGTCCCATGGTCGCTCGCGATATCACTGACAATCTCGAAATGGATCTCAACACGATCTATGCCTGCTGCTCGGGCACGACCAAGCATATCGGCACGTCTTTCTCGGACCCCAGCCATGTCGCACGAGGGCTGGAGATGCTCAATATGATCGCTGGCGGTGAGGATAAGTATCGCGCCCGTCCCTTTGTCTCGAATTCCAACTGTTTCGTCGTACCGCCGATGAAATTCGCCACCGAAAGCTGCGAAGCGATGGAGCATTGCATTCGCGGCGGTATGCCGGTGCTGTTGCTTTCGGCCTGCATGGCCGGGGCAACCGCGCCGTCGACCATTGCCGGGGCGATTGCCCAGACCGTGGCCGAATGTCTGGCGGGTCTTGTTTATGTGAACGCCGTGCAGCCCGGACATCCGGCGATCTTTGGCACTTGGCCTTTTGGCCTGGATCTGCGCACCGGGGCCATGTCGGTTGGCTCTGGTGAACAGGCTTTGCTGACGGCAGGCTCGGCGCAGATGCACCAGTTTTACGGTCTGCCCGGCGGCGCGGCGGCGGGTGCTTCGGACAGCAAACTGCCGGATATGCAGGCGGGCTGGGAACAGATGTGTTCCAATGTCATGGCCGGGCTCTCTGGGTTGAACATGGTCTATGAGGCGGCGGGCATGCATGCGTCCCTGCTTGGCTTTTGTCATGAAAGCCTGATCCTGGGCGATGACTTGATTGGCCAGGCACAGCGCTGCGTGCGCGGGATTGAGGTCGATGATGACACTCTGGCGCTGGACCAGATGCGCGAGGTGTGTCTGGGCGGGCCGGGTCATTACCTTGGCACAGACGCAACCCTGGGGCGGATGCAAAAGGACCATGTCTATCCCTCCCTAGGCGATCGCACCTCGCCCAAGGAATGGGAAGAGAAAGACAAACCCGATCTGCTCGCCAATGCGGTTGCGCGCAAAGTGGCCATTTTGGCCCAGCCTTCTGAAGCGAGATTTGCGCCTGATCTTGACGCCGCGCTTCGGGCGCAGTTCAAGATCCATTTATAAGATGTAGGGTGGGGTTTCACCCCACCTCCCCTTTGCGGACCCATTCCAATGCCCTATCTCATCCTCGCTTTGGCGATCCTGGCAGAAACCATCGGCACAACCGCCTTGCAAGCCAGCCAGCAATTTACCAGGCCCCTGCCCGCGCTGATCACTGTGATTGGCTATGGCGCGGCCTTCTATCTGCTCTCCATTGCGCTCAAGACCTTTCCGGTTGGCATCGCCTACGCGCTTTGGTCCGGCCTCGGGATCGTGTTTATTGCCGCGATTGGCTTTGCGGTTTTCGGTCAGAAACTCGACCTTGCGGCGATCTTTGGCATGGGGCTGATCCTGGCCGGGATCGTGGTGATCAACCTGTTTTCCAGCACAGCCACGCATTAAGCCCGAAATGAAGTAGCACCAGGCCTTAATCAGCGCCTTTTCTCTGCCGAATTCAGCACAATCTCGCAAAGCCTCTGGCCTTTTCCCCAAAGGCCCGTTAGGGCCTGCGCAACTTTCGACTTTCTTGCGAACAAGGCGGCCCTCTTATGGACATGCGCAACATTGCGATCATCGCGCACGTTGACCACGGCAAAACCACCCTGGTTGACGAACTGCTCAAACAATCCGGCGCATTCCGTGCCAACCAGGCCGTTGCCGAACGCGCCATGGACAGCAACGATCTGGAACGCGAACGCGGCATCACCATCTTTGCCAAGCCAACATCCGTGGAATGGAAAGACACCCGCATCAACATCGTCGACACCCCCGGCCACGCCGATTTCGGTGGCGAGGTTGAGCGTATCCTGTCCATGGTCGACGGCGTTGTCCTGCTGGTCGACGCGGCTGAGGGCCCGATGCCCCAGACCAAATTCGTGACCTCCAAGGCGCTGGCCCTGGGGCTGCGCCCCATCGTTGTGGTCAACAAGGTCGACAAGCCCGATGGCGAACCGGATCGCGCGCTAGATGAGGTGTTTGACCTGTTCTCGTCGCTGGACGCAGACGAAGACCAGCTCGACTTCCCGCATATGTATGCCTCTGGTCGCTCTGGCTGGGCCGATCACGAGCTTGACGGCCCCCGCAAAGACCTGTCAGCGCTGTTCGACCTGATCGTCAACCACGTCCCTGCCCCGCGTCAGTTGGCGCGTCAGGATGATGATTTTCGTATGCTGGCCACCACTCTGGGTGCCGACGCCTTTGTCGGCCGTACCCTGACCGGCCGCGTTGAATCCGGCAAGATCAAGGTCGGTGCCTCGGTTCAGGCGATCAGCCGCATCGGTCAAAAAATCGAAAACTTCCGCGTCACCAAGATCCAGGCCTTCCGCGGCTTGCAAAACCAGGACATTGACGAAGCGGTTGCGGGCGACATCGTTACCCTAGCCGGCATGTCCAAGGCCACCGTGGCCGACACCATCTGCGCCCTGGCCGTGGATGAACCTCTGGACGCCCAGCCGATCGACCCACCCACCATCACCGTGACCTTTGGCATCAATGACAGCCCGCTGGCCGGTCGTGATGGCAAAAAGGTCCAGTCCCGCGTGATCCGTGATCGTCTCTATAAAGAGGCGGAAAGCAACGTCGCCATCAAAATCGCTGACACGCCGGGCGGCGAAGCGTTCGAGGTCTCGGGCCGTGGCGAACTCCAGATGGGTGTTCTGATCGAAAACATGCGCCGCGAAGGCTTTGAGCTGTCGATCTCGCGCCCGCAGGTGATCATGAAAGAAGAAAACGGCGTGCGCATGGAACCGGTCGAAGAGGCCACCATCGACGTGGATGACGAATATTCCGGCGCAGTGATCGAAAAGCTGACCGGCGCCCGCAAGGGGGAATTGGTCGAGATGCGCCAGAACGGTGGCAAGACCCGCATTGTCGCCCATGTGCCGTCGCGCGGGCTGATCGGCTATCACGGCGAATTCCTCACCGACACGCGCGGCACCGGCGTGCTGAACCGCGTCTTCCACGGCTGGGTCGAGCACAAAGGCCCGATCCCGGGCCGTCGTGCCGGCGTGCTGATCTCGATGGAAAACGGCGAGGCGGTGGCCTATGCGCTGTGGAACCTCGAAGATCGCGGCAAGATGATGATTGGCGCGCAGGCCCCAGTCTATCAGGGCATGATCATTGGCGAGCATTCGCGCGACAACGACCTCGAAGTGAACCCGCTGAAAGGCAAAAAGCTCACCAACGTCCGCGCCTCTGGCTCGGACGAGGCCGTGCGCCTGACCACCCCGATCAAGCTGAGCTTGGAGGAGGCAATCGCCTATATCAACGATGACGAGCTGGTCGAAGTGACGCCAAACGCCGTCCGCCTGCGCAAACGCTACCTTGACCCGCATGAGCGCAAGCGTATGTCGAAACAAAACTGATCACAGATTTCTTAAAACAGTACAAGACCCCGCCCTTTCGGCGGGGTTTTTCATTGGTCCAGCCGCGGAATCCCGCCCAAAAGAAAAGAGGCACCGGGTGGCAGTCCCGATGCCTCTTTCTTAGGGCCTGTGACCCTTACCTTATCGCACCCTTATTTGCAGGGCGCCTTGCGGGCAACATAGTGGCCTGCCTTGTCGAGATGTTTCTTTTCTTTGTAAACAGCCGGGTAATGGATCTTGACCATCTGGCCGTTGCGATATTCCCACTCGGTATGGGCCGCCATAATCAGCTTTTTCGAGTAAGTATAAGTCGCTGGAACCCAGATCTTATCATAGCAAGCGACGACCTTTCCTTCCCACGCAAATGCGGGGGCCGCCAGGGTAGACGCTGCAAGAATTGCGCCTGCAAGAACCTTTTTCATAGTCTTTCTCCCAAGAAAAAATTAAAGGTATTTTAAGTTTAGCCATGATGGCGCTGAACGCGCGACAGGAATTCCTTACTTGCGCAGGCAAATCCTCAATTTCTTCATGAGTTTGTCGGGCAAACGTGGCAAAACTACCTAATTTGCTGTGACGCGGCAGAGTTATCCACAAGACCAAGTGCGGCAAAATTTTCTCATTCGGAAACATTTCCTGACAACGAAAAAACTGTCTCAATTTTTGAAACAGATTTTTGCGGCAATTCGAATCACTGGCTCGGGTTCAAGAGCGGACAGGATCGCCCTCGCCCTGAAAAACAGGACGCATCGGAAAAATGTCCCAAAGGAGGGGCGCAGAACCGGCAATAATTGGCCAATGCCAAAGATCGCCTTGCCGGTTCAGATCGTCAAAATTTCGACCAATAGAGCCGTGGTCATTCGGTGGTTTCAACCACCAAAAGCTCGCGTTCCGAGGCGTCGCGCGCATGGCTCAGCGCCTCTTGATAGGCATCGGAATTGTAGCACTCCACCGCCGCTTCAACGCTTGGGAATTTTGCCACCACATTGCGGGGGCGTTCCTTGCCCTCAAGCTGAACATAGCGCCCGCCCCGCGCCACAAAAGATCCGCCATGCGCGGCGATGGCCGGGCCTGCCAGTTCGGCATATTTGCCATAGGCCTCGGCATCAGTGACGGTTACATGGGCAATCCAAAGAGCGGGCATAGTCAAACCTTTCCAAAATGCTAGCGCGTGCTCGGCGCATCAAAGCAGAGTGCAGCAGAAAGGCAAGGGCAAAGAAAAAGGGCCCGCCGCAGCGCGCCCTCATCCCCAATGTATAGCCGTTTAGCCTGCGATGACAGCCTCAGCCGCCTTGATCGCCGCCTCGGCATTGTCGACGCCTTTGGCCCCGCCTTGCGCCATGTCCGGGCGGCCACCGCCCCCCTTGCCGCCAAGCTCGACCACAGCGGCCTTGACCAGGTCAACGGCGCTCAAGCTGCCCTTGAGATCCTCGGTCACGCCCGCTGCCACAGCCGCCTTGCCACCGGCATCAGCGATCAGCAGCACGGCACCGGACCCGATGCGCGATTTGTGCTCGTCGATCAGGGCTGGCAGATCTTTGCCGCTGACACCGGCCAGAACCTGCGCAACAAAGCTGACCCCATTGACATCGCGCGTATCCGCGCCGCCGCCCTGCCCGGCCCCGCCGGCCATGGCCAGCTCGCGGCGCAGTTGCGCAACCTCATTGGCCAGCGCCTTACGTTCCTCCATCAGCGCCTTGACCCGCGCCGGAACCTCGGCCACCGGGGCCTTGAGCTCACCGGCAACGCTGCTCAGCGCGGCGGATTGCTCGGCCAGATAGGTCATCGCGGCCTCACCGGTCAGAGCCTCGATCCGGCGCACACCGGCGCTCGACGCGCTGTCGCCCAGGGTCACAAAGGCCCCGATATCGCCGGTCTGGCGCACATGGGTGCCGCCGCAAAGTTCCAGCGAATAGGTCGCCCCGTCGCTGCCCTTGCCCGACCCAACCTGCTGGCCCATGGAGACAACACGCACCTCGTCGCCATATTTCTCACCAAACAGCGCCTGCGCACCAATGGCGCGGGCATCATCCGGGGTCATGATCCGGGTGGAAACCTCGGTGTTCTGGCGGATATAGGCGTTTACCTCGGCCTCGACCTGCGCCAGTTCCTCGGCCGTCATGGCCTTAGCGTGGCTAAAGTCAAAGCGCAGACGATCAGGCGCGTTAAGCGAGCCGCGCTGTGCCACATGTTCGCCAAGCGCGTTGCGCAGGGCCTCGTGCAGCAGGTGCGTGGCCGAGTGATTGGCGCGGATGGTGCCGCGGCGGGCGTGATCGACCTCAAGCTCAACCGCGTCGCCCTTGGTCACGCTGCCCTTGGCCATGGTGACCTGATGGGCAAAGATCTTGCCATCGGCGTATTTCTTGGTGTCGGTGACCGTGGCCGCGTCATCGCGGTTCTCGATCCGGCGGATCACACCGGTATCGCCGACCTGACCACCGCTTTCTGCGTAAAACGGCGTTTGGTTGGTGACGATCCAGCCCTCAGCGCCCTCGGCGAGGCTGTCGACCAGCTTGCCATCCGAGACCAGCGCCACAACCTGTCCTTCGGCCTTTTCACTGTCATAGCCGAGGAAGTCAGTGGCCTCGCCCGCATCCAGCACGTCGAACCAAACCGCATTATCCGCCGCATCACCCGAGCCGGACCAGGCGGCGCGCGCCTTGGCCTTTTGCTCTTCCATCGCCGCGTCGAACCCGTCGGTATCCACCTCGCGGCCCTTTTCGCGCAAAGCGTCCTGGGTCAGGTCGAGCGGGAAACCATAGGTGTCATACAGCTTGAACGCTGCCTCACCGGACAAGGGCGCGCCCTCATCCAGCCCCGAAACCTCGTCATCCAGCAGTTTCAAGCCACGGTCCAAGGTCTTTTTGAACCGGGTCTCTTCGAGCAGTAGCGTCTCTTCGATCATCGGCTGGGCGCGGCTGAGTTCAGGATAGGCCTGCCCCATCTGCGCCACCAAAGCGGGAACAAGCGAATGCATAACCGGGTCTTTGGCCCCCAGCAGATGCGCGTGACGCATGGCGCGGCGCATGATGCGGCGCAGCACGTAACCCCGGCCATCATTGGACGGCATCACCCCATCGGCAATCAGGAACGAGGTCGAGCGCAGATGATCGGCGATCACCCGGTGATGCACGTTCTTGTCACCATATGGGTCCACGCTGGTCGCATGGGCGCTGGCCTCGATCAGGGATTTGAACAGGTCGGTGTCATAATTGTCATGGCTGCCCTGCAGCAGCGCGCCGATCCGTTCCAGCCCCATGCCGGTATCGATGGACTGCATGTCCAGCGCCTTCATCGAGCCGTCTTCGAACTGCTCGTTCTGCATGAAAACCACGTTCCAGATCTCGATGAACCGGTCGCCATCTTCCTCGGGCGAGCCGGGAGGGCCACCCCAGATGTGATCGCCATGATCATAGAAAATCTCGGTACAAGGACCACAGGGCCCGGTCGGCCCCATCTGCCAGAAATTGTCGGATGTGGCGATGCGGATGATGCGCTCTTCTGCGACCCCCAGTTTCTTCCAGATCTCAAAGGCTTCGTCATCGGTGTGGTAGACGGTGGTGTACAGCTTATCCTTGGGGATGCCGTATTCTTTGGTGATCAGCTCCCAGGCAAAGGGGATCGCCTCTTCCTTGAAGTAATCCCCAAAGGAGAAGTTCCCCAGCATCTCGAAAAACGTGTGGTGACGCGCCGTGTAACCGACATTGTCGAGGTCGTTATGCTTGCCACCCGCGCGCACACATTTCTGCGCCGTGGTGGCGCGGTTATAGTCGCGGGTTTCCAGACCGGTGAACAGGTTCTTGAACTGCACCATGCCGGAATTGACGAACATCAGCGTCGGATCGTTGTTCGGCACCAGAGGGCTGGAATCCACAATCGCGTGGCCCTGCTTCTCAAAGTAGTTCAAAAAGGTCGACCGGATGTCGTTCAGCGTCGCCATGTCTGGGCCTCATCTCGCGGAAATTTTCGAAGATGTACCCCCAGCCCGGGCCACTGTCCACAGGACAAGATCACCCAAGCTGTTTTTCAAAGAAATGCTCGGCATAGGGGTTGTCATTATAGCGCTCGATCTCGACCCAGCCGTCAGTGCGGTAGAGATGCAGTGCCGCCGTCAGCTTCCCATTGGTATCAAGCTGCAAGGTTGTCAGGCCCAGCCTTTGCGCATGGGTCTCGATCGCATTCATCAGCTGTTTCGCCAACCCCAACCCGCGCGCCGCCGGTGCCACCCACATGCGTTTGACCTCGCCCAGCCCTTCGGCCTGCCGCTTTACGGCAACGCAGCCAATGGGCAACCCGTCAGACAGCGCCAGGAGAAAGGTGCCATTGGGCGCGCGCAGGCTGCCCGCTTCGGGGTCGCCGGACACTTGCGGGTCAAAGAAAACGCCAAAAATCTCACTGATTTCATCGTAATAGGCCTGGACACAATGCTCAACACGCGGGTCCTCGGGATCAGCCTCGATGATTTCAATTCGGTCACGCCCCAGCACCGTGGCGATCAGATCCGCTGCTGCCAGCAAAGCCTCGCTTTGCTTGTAACGCCCCAGCACCGCCTCAGCCGATTGATCCGACAGCGCCTCGTATTGGGCAAAGGCCGCCTGCCCGGCCTCGGTCAGTTTGGCAATCCGGCGGCGTGCATCCTTGGGCGCTGGCGCGGTCTCCACCATCCCCTCAGCCTCAAGCCCCCGCAAGAGCCGCGACATCAAGCCGGAATCGAGCCCGAGATAGACGCGCAACTCGCCCACATCCTCTTTGCCATGGCCAATGGCATTCAGCACTCGGGCCGAACCAAGCGGGCGTCCTAACCCCAGAAAAGACGTGTCCAAAGCCCCGGTCTGTGTGGTGACAGCGCGGGCCAAACGGCGGAAGCGGGAAATATCATCGATCATATAGCTGACTTAAGTCAGACATCTTAGCGGCGCAAGAAAAAAGCGCCCCTTTTGCAAAGGGCGCTTCTTGCAACAACACGTGTTACCCCGTGTCACTCTTCAACCAGATCCGGATCATCCTCTGGCATGTCAAATTCCAACCCATGCGCGGCGCGGATCTTATCCTCGATCTCAAAGGCGATGCGGTTGTTTTCCTTGAGGAAATTCTTGGCGTTCTCCCGGCCCTGACCGATGCGCTCATCACCATAGCTATACCAGGCCCCGGACTTCTCAACCACGCCAGCCTTGACTCCAAGGTCCAGCAGCTCCCCGGTTTTCGAGATGCCTTCGCCATACATGATGTCGAATTCAACCTGCTTGAAGGGTGGCGCGACCTTGTTCTTGACCACTTTGACGCGGGTCTGGTTGCCCACCACTTCGTCACGATCCTTGATCGCGCCGATGCGACGGATATCCATGCGCACCGAGCTATAGAATTTCAACGCGTTACCACCGGTGGTGGTTTCAGGCGAGCCGAACATCACGCCAATCTTCATCCGAATCTGGTTGATGAAAATCACCATGCAGTTTGACCGGCTGATCGACCCGGTGAGCTTGCGCATGGCCTGGCTCATCAGACGGGCCTGCACGCCAACATTGCTGTCGCCCATATCACCCTCAAGCTCGGATTTCGGCGTCAGCGCGGCAACCGAGTCGACCACGACCATGTTCACCGCCCCCGAGCGCACCAGCGTATCGGTGATCTCAAGCGCCTGTTCCCCGGTATCTGGCTGGGAAATCAGCAGCTCATCCAGGTCAACGCCCAGCTTCTTGGCATATTGCGGGTCCAGCGCGTGTTCCGCATCCACAAAGGCGCAAACCCCGCCCTTTTTCTGTTCCTCGGCCACACAATGCAGCGTCAGCGTGGTTTTCCCCGAGCTTTCCGGCCCGTAAATTTCGATGATCCGGCCCTTGGGCAAACCGCCGATGCCCAGAGCAATATCCAGCCCCAAAGAGCCAGTCGAGGTCGCTTCGATCTCTTGGATGGCGTTGCCATCACCCAGTTTCATGATCGAGCCCTTGCCAAACTGGCGTTCAATCTGGCTCAACGCGCTATCCAGCGCCTTTTGCTTATCCGCGTTCTTCTTGTTCATAGTCAGGAGATCTGCCGTTGCCATCAGTTCCATCCCTTATTCCACAGGCCGCCTAGCGCGGCAATTGGCTGTTTTGTTCTCGTGATGTTCTCACTCTTAATGGGACCAAAAAGAGAACATTTCAAGTAAAATCTTTCCTTTCTTACGCTCGCGCAGGATGGTTAAAGGAAGGTTAGGAAATTGGGGAAAATTGACGATGTTGGTGTTCTGGAAGCAAAAACTGGTGATGTTGGCCGTGCCAAAGACGGGAACATCGGCCTATGAAGAGGCGCTGACACCGGTGGCTTCCATGATTGTGAACGACCCGCCCGAACTGAAACACGCGCCGGTCTATCGCTATAATCGATTCTTTCGCCCGATGTTTGACAAGGTTGGTGCCGAAGATATGGAGCTGCTCGCGGTGATCCGCGAACCGATCAGCTGGCTCGGCTCCTGGTATCGTTACCGCCAGCGCCCCTTCCTGGATGGTCGCCCAACCTCGACCAAGGACATCAGCTTTGACGATTTTTGCGACGCCTATGCGCGCGGTGATCGCCCGCCCTTTGCCAATGTTGGCAGCCAGGCCAAATTCATCGAACCGCGCCCCAATGGCGTCTCGGTGACCCATCTCTATAAATATGAAAACCAGGCCGGGCTGATCACCTTTCTCGAAGACCGCCTGAACATTGCTCTGGACCTGCCACGCACCAATGTCTCGCCTCAGCGCGACCTCACGCTTTCCCCCGACATCGAAGCCAAACTGCGCCGCAAATGCGCCGATGATTTCGAGGTCTGGGAGCGCGCAACCTGACCCTAATCCACCAAGGTTTCTCTGGGCCAAAAATATCCCGGGGAGTCTCGGCTCAGCCGAGACGGGGCAGCGCCCCTCCCCCCGCCAGTCAGTTAAACTGCTGATGCACCGTCTCGGTCAGTTCCGACAAAGAGAACGGCTTGGGCAGGAACACCGAATTGGGCACTTCCTGACTGCCCTCGCCAAAGGCATCCTCGGCATAGCCCGACACAAAGACCACCCGCGTGTCCGGCCGATCCACCAGCGCCTTGCGCACCCAGGTCGGCCCATCCATGCCCGGCATCACCACATCGGTGACAAACACATCCACGGCGAGATCGTCATCTTCCAGAAGGTCCAGCGCATCCTCGGCGGTTTCCGCCTCGATCACCGTGTAGCCGCGCAGACGCAAGGCGCGGGCCGCAAAGGCGCGCACCGGTGCCTCATCCTCAACCAAAAGAACCACGCCCGAGCCCTTTTGAGGCAATTTCTTGCTCTCTTCCTTCTGGACCTTCGGCGCGGCCTCTTCGCTGACCTCATGGGCCGGGAAGAGCAGCGTGAAACAGGTGCCTTTGCCGACAACGCTATCGACAAAGATGTAGCCGCCGGTCTGTTTCACGATCCCATAAACGGTCGACAGGCCCAGCCCGGTGCCCTCACCGGTGCGCTTGGTGGTAAAGAACGGCTCAAAGACTTTTTGCAGCTTGTCCTGCGGAATGCCCGAGCCCTCGTCATTAACGCGGACAGAGACATATGTCCCCGGAGGCACCACCGCGCGGTCGCGTTTCAGCGGTTCGCGCAGCACGCGGCGCTCGGTCTCAATGGCGATTTCGCCGCCGTCTGCCATGGCATCGCGGGCATTCACCACCAGGTTCATCATCACCTGTTCCAACTGACGGCGGTCGCCGCGGACGGGCGGCAGAACCGGATCGTGATGCAGGTTCAACTGCACCTTCTCGCCCACCAATCGGTTCAACAAATGCGCCAGGTCAGACAGGGTATCGCGCAGATCCAGCACCTCGGGTTGCATGGTTTGTTTGCGCGAAAACGCCAGGAGCTGCCCAACCAAGGCCGCCGCGCGATTGGCGTTCTGATTGATCTGAACCAGGTCACCATAGTCCGGGTCGCCCTGATCATGGCGCAGCAAAAGCAAGTCGCAATGCCCGGAAATCGCCGTCAGCAAGTTGTTGAAATCATGGGCCACACCGCCCGCCAGCTGGCCAATCGCCTGCATCTTTTGGCTTTGGACAAACTGCGCCTCAAGCGTTTTCAGCTCGGTCGCGTCGTTCAACACCGCCACCAGAACCGGTTCGCCATCTTCGACCACGCGGTTCAGCGTGACCTGCACAAATACCTCGCGATCCGCGCGGGTCAGGCGCAGGAATTCAGAGCGGTGCAAGCCCTTGCCCGCCGCCGCCTCTTGCAACCAATCGGTCAGCGCGCGGCCCAGACCCTCCATATATTCCGACAGGTTGCCCGGCTCACCCGTGCCAAGGTCAAGCATGCGCCGCGCCTCGGGATTGGCGCGCAACACTTTGCCATCGGGAAGGACCTTGACCAGCGGCACTGGCAGGCTGTCAAAGCTGCCCGTTGCCACCTTTTGCTGATCCTCCTCAATCAATGACAAGGTCAGCTCCATGCGCCCGGCACCGGTCTCGGCGCTTTGGACCAGCACACGCTTGACCTCTTCCTGAGCGGCCAATTGGTGCACGCCGCCCGGACGCAGCGGCAGATCCTCAAGCACGTCTTCCAACCTTTTGGCGCGTTGGCCCACCAGATCCCGTGCGGTCTGGTTCATGAACAACACCGCCCCGGTGCGCCCCAAAGTCAGCACCGCCTTTTCCGCCGTATTGCCCTTGGAGGCGCTGATGGCATCCGCCTCAAGCCGCCACAGCACCAATTGCGGTGGCACGCTGCGGGCGTGAATGCGGAACCCCTCGGAATGGCTGGTGATCTCTTCTGTGGCCGAGCCATTGGCCATCAGCTTGTGCATCAGGCGATAGACTATCCCCTCGGAACTGGCAAAGACATCGCGCAACACATCAGCAAGGCTGTGCCCCGCCGGGGTCTCAAACCGTTCGCGCGCGGCGTAATTGGCATGCAACAGCTGCCCATCGAGGTCGCAGACAAAACACAGTGCCGGTTCCTCTTCGACCAATTCGATCAGCATCGCGGTTTTTCGGCGCAGGCGCAGGCGTTTGGTCGCCTCATAGGCGATCCAACCGATCGACATGGCCCCCAAGGCACCCGCCGCCGCCAAGAGCCCGGATTTCACCAAAGGAGACAATGACATAAGCTGAACAGACAAGATGCAGAGCGCGGCCAAAACAGCCAATAACACGCTGCCACCGACCGGTGTCACTTTTCCAAAACGTGGACCGTCATTTTGTTCAGCCAAAGACAAAGGAACCCCCTATCGGTCTCGAATCCTAAGAAAGTGTATCACACCCCGCACGTTAATGACTGGTTAACCACACAGAAAACAACCGTAAGTAGATTCACCTTTGTGGTCAAGGCGACCAAAGGTGCCGTAACGTTACCCTTTGCGCAGGCAAGCGACAAAGAACCCGTCCCCGCCATCCTCGGGCAGGAACTGACGGTGAGACAGGCATTCCCAACCGCCATTCTGTGCCAAAAACCTTTCCACTTGCTCAAGATTTTCTTCGACCAGGACGGAACAGGTGGCATAGGCCAGAATGCCGCCCGATGTGACGAGGCCCTGACAGGTCTGCAGGATGCTGGCCTGAACCTTGGTCAAGTCCTGCAAATCCTCTGGCTGCAAACGCCATTTACCCTCCGGCGAGCGCCGCCAGGCCCCTGCCCCGGAACAGGGCACATCACAAAGCACCACATCAAATTCCCCTTTGGGCGCGGTGAGGCGGTCAACATTGGCCCCGGCCCGCTCGGCGCGCGCTGGCAAGTCTGACATGCGGCGCGGATCGGCATCATGGGCAAAGACCCTTTCGCCGCCCAATCGAGCCGCCAAAGCCAGGGTTTTGCCACCGCCACCGGCGCAATAATCCAACACCCGTTGTCCCGGCTGCACGGGAACCTCATCTACAACCGCCTGCGAGGCGGCGTCTTGCAATTCGACCAACCCGGTGAGGTAAGGCTCGGATCGCGCCACTTTGCGCGCGCCTTCGGTGACAAGCAGCGCCGTTGGCGACAAAACATGTGGCTGGGTCTCGATCCCCGCCTCTGCCAGCACCTCTTGAGCGCCGGCCAGATCAGTTTTTAAGGTGTTCACCCGCAGAAACACCGCCGCCCGACTGCGCAAAGCTTGCGCCGTGGCCTCGGCCTGATCACCCAACCCGGCCTGAAACCGCGCGCCCAGCCAATCCGGCAGATCCCAAGCGGCAAATCCTTGTGGTTCGCCCCCGGCTTGAGCTTCTTCATCGCTCAAAACCGCAGGCCCATGGCCCTGCCCCGAAAACAGCGCCGCCTCATCCAGGCCGTGATGGCGCAGCACACCCAACATGCGCGCGCGCCCGGTTTCACCACCGCCCAAAGCCGCCGCACTGCGCCACAGCCGCAGGCAATCAAACACGTGATCGCGCACCGCCGCCCGGTCCTTGGACCCGGCAAAGCGCGAGGCCCGCGCCCAATTGGTCAGCGCCTTTTCAGCGGCATTTCCGTCGCGGATTTTGTCAATGATGTCGATGGCAGCTTGCAGGCGGGCGGCGGGGGTCATGGCAGGTCTCCGGGACAGAATGGCCCGCTTATATCGCGTATTATTCGCAAGGTGAATCGGTTTTGGCCACCGTGACCAGCGGTCAGATGGCGAAAACGCGGAAAATCAGGGTTTCATCGTTTGAAAATGGCGGCCGCCAAAGCGGATCATCCTGCGGGTGCCAATCCGCCCCTATGCAGTGTGAACTGCCAGCCTTTGGAACGCGTTCCGCATCAGCTGCGGGAGAGATCCAGTTTCAGTGGTTAACCGCAAAGCAAGATGCCCTGTCCAACTTAAGCAAAACTTAGGCCACCGAGCGCCACCCCTATGGGCAGGCCCCAATAGGTCACGAGCGACGGATCGGGGTCAGCTCGGACTGTTTCAAAACCGCGCCATCGCGCCGGATGGTCGTTTTGCGCACGGTATCGGGCCCTTGATGCGCGACTTCGATTTCAACCTCATGCAGCTCATCGCCGCGGCCGCCAAAGCAATCCATCATTGCCTGCAAAATCCCGACATCCTCGATCCGGTTCAGCCGGGGGCGTGGATTGTTGCGCGGGCTGGGCACCGTGGCGGGGAAGAGATAGATGCAGGGTGGTGGCAGTTTATATTGCCCAACCTCGCAACGCCGCGTCTCATCCTTCAGTTTTGGACAGGGCCGCGCCGAGGTGCCACAGATCCAATCCCAGACCACCAGCCCGTCAATGCGCTGATTGCGATCAATCATTTCAGCACTCAGCCGCGTATGGATCCCCGACCAGACATTATGCCGTGGATCAGCACCGGGATTAGAGCAAACCGACCAGATCACAAATTCATCCGCATGCGGTGGGCGTTCAAAGATGTTGGTATTGTTGCCGTCCAGACAGCCTTTGAGCTCTATGATCGCAGTGCGATCATTGTTCAGGGTCACCGCGTAATCATGGCGATTGGCCTCTCCGGCGCTGCTCCAATCCTTGATAAACCCGCCAAAGCGCATCTGATCCAGCATCTGCGCCACAAACCCGCGCTTTTCCTTCATCGAAGCAGAAAACTGCCCGCGCACCCGTTCAATCGCGCCGCGAAACAGCCCCGATTGATAGAAGTCCTCTTCGTCCAGCCCATGCTCGCCCAGCTTATGGGCCTCTCGTTTCAGTACTTCGGCAAATTCGACGATCTTGAGCCGCAGCTCTTCATTCTTCTGGCAAGGGATCTCGCTCATGCCCTCGCCCCCTGCTTTGCCGGGACCAGCTTTTCGAACAGGTGCTGGGACAGGTGGCGCACCACCGGCACCGCCACCCCGTCACCGGTCAAATGATAGGCCTCATTATAGCGCTCTGGCAGTTTGTAACTGTCCGGCAAGCCCATCAGCCGCGCGGTCTCGCGCGTGGAAATCAGGCGGGATCGGATCTCGTCGCGCTCCACCACCATGATCAATTGCCGCGACGACCCGCCCGCAGGCGTGCGCAAACAGCCGGCAATCTCGTCAAAACGCACCTCGGCGCGCTGTACCTTGATGCCATGTTCAACCCGCGTGCGTTTATAAAGCGTCCCCACCATGCGCACGCCGCTGGCCTTGGCGGTTTCGACCTTGGCCAGATTGACCTCGGACATCATTGAAAGCAGTGCGCGCGTGTCCTGCTTGCTGTGCCATTTCGTGGATTTGGGAAAATCCTCAACCAGATCGGCAAAGCGCAGGATGCGTTCGGGGGGCAGCGGCATCTGCCACCAGAGCCAGTGTTTCTGCAAACTCTTGGGCAGGCCCTCAAACGCAGTGCGCAGCGCCTTATTGTGCCAGGGGTCCTGCGGGCTCTGGCCACTCACCCCATCGGGCAGCGCAAGATCGGCGCGCAAAGCCACGATGATCAGACGCGGGCGCGATTGCGGCACAAACAGCGCCGCATCCATCACCACCGCGCCATAGAGATAGCCCAAATCGCGCAACGCCCGACAAATCGCGGCAAAATCCTTGCCCTTATGCGAGGTGAGCGTGCCCAAGACATTCTCAAGCGCGATCACCGCCGGAGCGCGCCCGTCATCCCGCAAGGTCTGTATATGATGCACAAACGGCCAAAACGTGCCAGATCGCGCCGCCTTGAGCCCGCCGCCCATCCCCGCCAAAGACAGATCCTGACAGGGAAAGCTGCCCCAGACCAGATCGGGGGCCCCCGGCATATCTTCGGGCGCGAGGTTGCGGATGTCATCACAGATCAGGTGATCGTCGCCCCAATTTTGCGCATAGCTGGCCGCCTTTTTGGCGTCAAAGTCATTGGCCAAGAGACAGTCCCAACCGGTCCCAAGGCCCGCCCGGGCCATGCCGCCCCCAGCAAAGAATTCATAGAATCTGCGCACTGCTTCGCCCCGTCTTTGCGAATTGTTAAACCACGCCCATCAGAACGGAGCAAGAACAACCCAACAAAAAACCGCCGCCCATGCTTTGGGGCAGCGGTCAAACCTTTCGGCAGGTCTTCTTTGGGCGAAAAATATCCCGGGGGTTTGGGGGCTGGCCCCCAATCCGGTATCAGATCATTTAGCCAACCCGGTAATTCGGAGCTTCGCGGGTGATGGTCACATCATGCACATGGCTTTCCTTCAAGCCCGCACCGGTGATTTTGACAAAGTTACAGTTTTTGCGCATCTCAGGCACGGTGGCACAGCCGGTATAACCCATCGCCGCGCGCAAACCGCCGACCAGCTGGTGGATCACCGTGCCAGCGGGGCCTTTATAGGGCACCTGGCCCTCGATCCCTTCGGGCACCAGCTTGTCGCTGGCCGCGTCTTTCTGGAAATAGCGATCTGCAGATCCGCGCGCCATCGCGCCGAGCGAGCCCATGCCGCGATAGGCTTTGAACGAGCGGCCTTGATACAGGATCACTTCACCGGGGCTTTCATCGGTGCCCGCAATCATCGAGCCAACCATGGCGCAGGACGCCCCCGCGGCGATCGCCTTGGCAAAGTCGCCCGAGAATTTGATGCCGCCATCGGCAATCACCGGCACGTCACCGGCCGCCGTGGCGCAATCCATGATCGCGGTGAGCTGCGGCACGCCAACACCGGCCACCATGCGCGTGGTGCAGATCGAGCCCGGCCCGATGCCGACCTTGATCGCATCCGCACCGGCATCGATCAGCGCTTTGGTGGCGTCACCGGTAGCGACGTTCCCGGCGATGACCTGCACCTGGTTGGATTGGTTTTTGATGCGCTTCACCGCCTCGATCACCCCTTCGGAGTGACCATGAGCAGTATCAACCACAACAATATCCACGCCCGCATCAATCAGCATTTCCGAACGCGCAAAACCGCTGTCTCCCACGCTGGAGGCCGCTGCGACGCGCAGACGTCCAAGGTCATCTTTGCACGCAGTCGGGTTCAGCACCGCCATTTCAGTGTCTTTCAGGGTCAGCAAACCGGTCAGTTTGCCATTGCCATCATGCACCAGCAGTTTCTCGATCCGGCGCGCCTTCATCAGGCTTTTGGCCTCTTCCAGATCTGCCGGTTCCGCCAGCATGGCGAGATTGTCGCTGGTCATCATGACATGGACCGGCGTTTCATCATTCTGGGCAAAGCGCATGTCGCGATTGGTCAGAATGCCCTGAACGATGCCATTCGCATCGACCACCGGGAAACCGGTGAAATTATAGCGTTCAACCAAGGTCTTGGCGTCGGACAGGGTTTGGTTCACGGTCAGGGTCACCGGGTTATAGACGATGCCGGATTCAAAACGTTTCACCCGGCGCACTTCGCGCGATTGTTCTTCGGCATTCAGGTTCTTGTGGATCACCCCGATACCCCCGGCCTGGGCCATGGTGATCGCCATGCGCGATTCCGTCACCGTATCCATGGCTGAGCTTAGCAGCGGAATATTCATGGAAATGGATTTGGTCACCTGCGTGCGCGTGTCAGCGGTGTTTGGCAACACGGAAGACGCATTGGGAACGAGCAGAACATCGTCGAAGGTCAGGGCCTCGCGAATCTCCATGAGGGGCACTCCTGTGGCAGATACGGTTGGCACGTCCCTATTGCATGGCATCGACGTGGTGGAAAGAGGGAAAGCGGGCCTTGGCCCAGAAAGATGCTGCGCCTGCGGCGAGCGGGGAGCCGATTTTCCAGGAAATTCGGCAATTGGGGGCCAGCCCCCAAACCCCCGGGATATTTATGGCCCAAAGAAACCACAGCGTGGTTTTGTGTGGCGGGGCTTTGCCTGTCATCAGAATGTTTGTTGTCTCGGGCAGTGGGGAGGTGCAAAGAGGGAGAGATTTTTGCAAGGCGGAGCGGCGTCATGACAGCACCTTTGGCGGGCTATACGATTTTGGATCTGACCCATGTTCTGGCAGGCCCCTATTGCACCATGACCTTTGCCGATCTCGGCGCTGAGGTGATCAAGGTGGAGCAACCGGGGCTGGGGGATGACACGCGAGCTTTTCCGCCCTTTAAGGATGGCAAATCGGCTTATTTTGCCACGATCAATCACGGCAAGAAATCCATCGCGCTGGATTTGAAAGACGCCGATGATCGGGTGATTTTCGAACGGCTTGTGGCGCGGGCTGATGTTTTGGTCGAGAATTACCGCCCCGGCGTGATGGAGCGGTTGGGCTATGGTTGGGAGGCGCTGCATGCGGCCTATCCCCGGCTGGTTTACGGCGCAGTGAGCGGCTTTGGCCATACCGGCCCGGATGCCAAGCGGCCCGCCTATGACATGGTGGTGCAGGCGCGCGGCGGCGTGATGTCGATCACCGGTGAAGCGGGGCGCGATCCGGTGCGGGTTGGGGCCTCGATCGGGGATATTGTTGCAGGGATGTTCCTGGCGCAGGGGATCCTGGCGGCGCTGCTGGATCGGGACCGCTTGGGCAAGGGGCGCAAGGTGGATGTGGCCATGCTGGACAGCCAGTTGGCCCTGCTGGAACATGCGGTGGCGATCACCTCGGTCAGCGGGCAGCCCCCCGCCCCGTCCGGCGCGCGCCACCCGTCGATCACCCCGTTTGAGACCTTTCACGCCAGCGACGGCTTGTTCGTCATTGCCGCTGGCAATGACCGGCTGTTTGAAAAGCTGTGTATTGCGCTGAGCCTGCCTTTGTCCGATGATCCGCGCTTTGCAACCAATCCGGCGCGTTGTGAAAATGCCCGTCTGTTGAAACGGCTGATCGAGGCGGTAACCCTGGGGGACACGCGTGCCCATTGGATTGCCAAACTGACCGCGGCGGGCATTCCCACCGGGCCTATTCAGAATGTGGCTGAAGTGCTGAAGGACCCGCAAATCAAGGCGCGTAATATGGTGGTGGATGTGCTCGACAAGAATGGGCGGGCCGCCTATTTCGCGGCGGGCAATCCGATCAAGATGACCGACAACCCTGATCCGCCAACCCGCGCCCCTGCCCCGGATTTGGACGCCAATCGCGGTGAGATCCTGCGCTGGCTGGATGAGGGGTAGCCCCGCTTTTGCCCCATACCGACCTCAAAATGCTGCCCAGATCGAGAAGATCTGGGACGGCGACTGCCAAAAGTAGCATCTAAAATACATAAATTGACGCCTTCCGACACTTGAAGGTCGCCCATTGGCTTTTACTTTGGCGCAAAAGCGTTATTTTGCCAGGAAGCCAAGCCAGATTGCCGACGCAGAAGGATCCCTATGAGCACCGAGCAAACCCAAGACCCTCTTGTGATTTTCACCCCATCCGGCAAGCGCGGGCGGTTCCCGGTTGGAACGCCGGTTCTGACCGCCGCGCGGCAATTGGGCGTCGATCTGGATTCGGTCTGCGGCGGACGTGGCATCTGTTCGAAATGTCAGATCACGCCGAGCTATGGCGATTTCCCCAAACATGGGGTCACGGTCGAAGACGGCGCCTTGTCAGAATGGAACAAGGTCGAGCAGCGCTATGATGACAAGCGCGGGCTCAAGGAAGGGCGGCGGCTGGGTTGCCAGGCCACGGTGCAGGGCGATATCGTGATCGACGTGCCGCCGGAAAGCCAGGTTCATAAGCAGGTGGTGCGCAAGGCGGCCAGTGCGCGGGTCATCGAAATGGATCCGGCCACGCGGCTTTATTATGTCGAGGTGCAGGAACCGGACATGCATGAGCCGACCGGCGATCTGGAACGGCTGAAAATCGCGCTCAAAGAGCAGTGGGATCTGGATCAGGTCACCCTGCCGCAATCCCTGCTGCCGCGCCTGCAGACGGTGCTGCGCAAGGGCGGCTGGACCATCACCGTGGCGCTGCACAAATCCCATGAAGGCGGCGAGCAGCAGATTATCGAGATGTGGCCCGGCCTGACCGAAGAGCGCATCTATGGCCTTGCCATCGACCTTGGCTCGACCACCATCGCGGCGCATCTCTGTGATCTGCGCAATGGCCAGGTCAAGGCGAGCTCGGGGGTGATGAACCCGCAGATCCGCTTTGGCGAAGACCTGATGAGCCGGGTGTCCTATTCGATGATGAATCCGGGCGGCGATAAGGAGATGACCAGCGCGGTGCGCACGGCCATCAATGGGTTGACCGAGGCGATTGCGACCGAGGCGGGCATTCGCCCCTTCCAGATTTTGGAGACGGTGTTTGTCTGCAACCCGGTCATGCATCACCTGCTGCTGGGCATTGATCCGGTTGAGCTGGGTCAGGCGCCTTTTGCCCTGGCCACCTCGCAATCCCTGTCGCTGAGCGCGCGGGATCTTGAGCTCAATGTGATGAATGAAAACGCCCAGATTTATATTCTGCCCTGTATCGCGGGCCATGTTGGCGCGGATGCCGCGGCGGTGGCGCTGAGCGAAGAGCCGAACAAATCCGACGATCTGGCACTGATCGTCGATGTGGGCACCAATGCGGAAATCCTGCTGGGGGATAAAAGCGGCGTTCTGGCCTGTTCCTCGCCCACCGGCCCCGCCTTTGAGGGGGCGCAGATCAGCTCGGGCCAGCGCGCAGCCCCCGGTGCGATTGAGGCGATCCGCATTGACCCAGTGACCAAGGAACCGCGCTTTCGGGTGATTGGCTGTGAAAAATGGTCAGATGAAGACGGGTTTTGGGACCTTACGGCACAGACCGGCATCACCGGCATCTGTGGATCGGGCATTATCGAGGCAGTGGCCGAAATGCGCATCGCTGGGCTGGTTGATCCCAAGGGGCTGATTGGGTCAGCCGAGCAAACCGGTACGCCGCGATGCGAGGCCGAGGGGCGCACCAATTCTTATCTCATCCATGACGGCACCGAGGATGGCGGGCCGCGCATCACCGTGACTCAACAGGATATTCGCGAAATTCAGCTGGCGAAATCCGCGCTTTATGCGGGCGCGCGGCTGCTGATGGACAAGCGCGAAGTCGACAAGGTGGATCGTATCCTGCTGGCCGGGGCCTTTGGCGCGCATATCTCGGCCCTGCACGCCATGGTGCTTGGCATGATCCCTGATGTGCCCATCGACAAGGTTGGGTCCGCAGGCAACGCCGCCGGGACAGGCGCGCGGATTGCCCTGTGCAATATCGGCGCGCGCCGCGAGGTCGAAACCTTGGTGCGCCAGATCACCAAGATCGAAACCGCCATCGAAGAAAAGTTCCAGGAACACTTTGTCAACGCCAATGCGATCCCGCATGCCACCGATCCGTTCCCAGAACTGTTGACCCAAGTCACCCTCCCCGAGGTGGATTTCAACACGGGCGGTGATGGTGGCGAAGGCGGCGGGCGTCGTCGCAGACGGCGGCGGGGCTAGCTCGTCCCACCTGACAGCGGGCCTCGCGATGGTGAGGCCCGCCCTAAGGCGGGATGAACAGATTTTGCGCGGATCAGCCTTGACCCCTGCCCGCAAATCCCATAGCAGTCAACTCCTGCGAGCGCGGGTATGGTGAAAAGGTATCACGGCAGCTTCCCAAGCTTTAGTTACGGGTTCGATTCCCGTTACCCGCTCCAGAATTCCCACGGACTTATACCATTTAGTTTCAAAGCCTTAAACGGCATTCCTGTTGTGGATTTCGCACCAATCGAAAGAAGCTACATGAAAAAAAAGGGAACGTCTGGGGCGCTTTTGGAGCACGACCCCCGGACTATCCCTCAGACCTTAACCCTTAGACCAAGCGCATTTTCTGCAGCTTAGAACTTAGAGATCGAGTGATTGATGAAACGAGGACCTCAGGCCACATGTCGAACTGATAACAAAGGATGCCACACGGCACCCTTTGCTCCTAAGGCCGCAAAGGCTTAGGTCGTTGCTAACGGGGCGTGACCGCGCACTATGGTGAGTTTGAGCTTTAGCCCAAGCCCCCATCCTGTGAAGGCACCGGCGACGCGAAATAGAAACCCAGCCTTGTCTCGAAATGGGTACTTGCCTTTTTGGTCATGACAAACAAGAGTATTCCAAGTAATCATATAGTATGCTCCTTATATAAGGGTGCTGGAGACGCTGCCGCTTGAGTTCCAAATCTGACGGCGGCGTCTCACCCTTCATTCAGCATAGCATTGGAAGAGCACCTGACATTCTGAAGATGTGGGTCGCAACTGCAACGATTTTTTTCGCAGCTTCTCCATGTATTTTGTGTTGTCGTCTATTTCATCCACTAGGGGATGTATTGCGCCGCCGATTCACCCACAACCAGTCCCCCTGAGCCCCCCACTGCAAAGGCAAGTAAACCAAGGATATTTACCGCAGCCATGGGTCGAAAAGGCCAATTCCTCCACAGATTTCCCCCAAGATTCAAAGCACGTCAAAAAGCCACACTGAAGTGTTCACACAAACCGTGTTAGAGTGCCGAGATCCTGTTAATCTCCCGAAATCATTTACGTTTTCAAAGAGTTTTGACGCCACATAGCGGTAAACGACACACAAGTGATTCGCCCAAAAAGCTGACAAGATGTCCCACTTCGGGAATTGACCTCAGAAACCACGTTGGATTCTCGGGGCTCTTGGGCTGCCCGCATGTCCAATCTCGGCCACATTATTTTGTCTTGTTCAGTTTCAATTTGAAGCCAAAGCTCATCCTTCGGCTTTCTCTTCCAGCTCCAACCATTCCAGCTCGGCATTGGCCAGGGCCTCTTGCCGTTCGACCAAAGCTTCGGTGGCTTTCTGAAACTTCACCGGCTCTTTGTGGAAAAGGTCCGGGTCAGCCATGAACTCCTCAAGCTTGGCAATCTCGGCCTCAAGCCGCTCGATTTCGCCCGGCAATGCCTCGAGCCGGTGCTTTTCGGTAAAGGAGAGTGTGGGCGCTTTGGTCGGTTTCGCAGCGGGTTTGGCCACGTCTTTCTTGGGCTTGGATTTGACGGTCTGCGCCTGCGGATCATCTGCGCCGCGCTGTCGGCGATAATCGCTCCAGCCACCGGCATAGGCCACGGCGCGGCCCCTGCCCTCCATGGCGATGGTGGTGGTGGCGACGCGGTCGAGAAAATCGCGGTCGTGGCTGATCAGCAGCACGGTGCCGTCGTAATCGTCGAGCAGCTCTTGCAGCAGGTCCAGCGTTTCAACGTCGAGATCGTTGGTCGGTTCGTCCAGCACCAGAATATTGCTTTCGCGTGCCATGATCTTGGCCAGCAAAAGCCGCGCCTTTTCGCCACCCGAAAGCGAGCGCACCGGGGCGCGCACCTGGCGTTCGTCGAACAGAAATTCCTTGAGATAGCCGACCACATGTTTGGGCTGTCCGCGCACCATGACCTGATCGGCCTTGCCCGAAACACCGATTTCCTTATCCCCGGCCAGCGAATCCCAGAGCGAGACATCGCCATCAAGCTGCGCACGGGTCTGATCAAAGATTGCAGGCACAAGATTGGTGCCCAGCTTGACCGAGCCTTCATCCGGGGTGATCTCGCCCATCAGGATCTTGATCAGGGTGGTTTTGCCAACACCATTGGGGCCAACAAAGGCCACGCGGTCGCCGCGCTGCACCAAAAGATCAAAGTTGCGAATGATCGGTTTGTCGCCAAAGGCATGCGTCAAACCCTTGGCATCAATAACTTTCTTACCGGATTTTGGACCCGATGCCAGATCCATTGCCGCCTGCCCCTGACGCTTGATCTGGCTGGCGCGTTCCTTGCGCAGGTCTTGCAGCGCGCGCACCCGGCCCTGGTTGCGTTTGCGCCGCGCGCTGATGCCTTCGACGGCCCAACGGGCTTCGGCCTTGATCTTGCGATCCAGCTTGTGGCGCTGCATGTCCTCGTCATCCCAGGCCTTGTCGCGCCAGGCTTCAAAGGCGGCAAAGCCCTTTTCCTGGCGGCGCACCTGTCCGCGATCAATCCACAGGGTGGCGCGGGTCAGTTCCGTCAGGAAACGGCGGTCGTGAGAGATGAGGACAAAGGCGCGGCGGGTGGATTTGAGCTCTTCCTCAAGCCAGCCAATCGCCTCGATATCCATGTGGTTGGTCGGTTCGTCCAACAGCATCAGATCGGGTTCTTCGGCCATCAGCTTGGCCAAAGCTGCGCGGCGACGTTCGCCGCCCGAGGCGGTCTCGACCAAGCGGTTGGGATCGAATTTGAGACCTTCGCCGGCGCGCTCGACCTTATACATCTCACCGGGCGAAAGATTGGCGGCGGCGAACTCGCCCAATGTGGCAAAGCCGGACAGGTCCGGGTCCTGCTCCATATAGCCAACCGAAATACCCGAGGGGCTGACCTTGTCACCGCGATCCGGCTCCACCAGCCCGGCCATCACCTTCATCAAGGTGGATTTGCCCGAGCCATTGCGCCCCACAAGCGCGACCCGGTCACCCGGTTGCACATTGAGCGAGAGATCGTCGAAGACCGGTTCCCCGCCAAAGGTCAGAGAAACGCCAGAGAGTTGCAAAAGAGGAGATACAGCCATGCCAGAGCGCTAGGGCTTGTGACCGATAAGGTCAAGGCGGGCGCGCCCAAATTCCGTGCACGGAATTTGCAAATTCCATCAATGGAATTTGGTGGCGCTACCCGGCAACCGCGCGCAAGAGCCGCTTGCGGGCCGGTGGGATCGCGGCGATCTCGACCCCGGTGAACACATGCAGCGTGTTCATCTGGCCATCGACGACCGCATGATCGCTCACCCAGCCGCCCATCATCAGATAGGTGCGCAGCAAGGGGGGCATGCGCCCCATGGCCAATTTCGCATCCGGTTTGCGCCGCAAACGTTCAGCAAAGCGAAACACTTTCGGGGCTTTCACCCGTGGCAGCCAGCGACGCGGTGCCAGGTGGCGGGCTTTGAGCATGGCAAATGCGTCAGTGTACTGCTCCGCATCGGTCCCGGCAAAGGAGGCGCAGCCAAAGAGCATCTCCACCCCTTGCGCATCCACATAGGCGGTCATGGCCCCCCAGGCGACGCGCAGAATGTCCGGGTCTGTCCAATCGGGATGGATACAAAAGCGCCCCATTTCCACCATCGGGCCCTGAAAATCATGCAAGGCGGACAGCTCGTAATATTGCGCGGAATAGCTGCGCTCGATCTCGCGCCCATTGGGCAGCGGCAAGAATCGGAAACAGCAGACAAGGTCGCCAGACTTGCTCTCTTCGATCATCACGTGATCGCAAAGCGGGTCAAAATGGTCCGAATCGAGACCGCCCGGCCGTTGAAACGCCTGCCCGCGCAAGCGCTGCACACGCTCCAGATCAGCCGCATGTTCTGCCAGCCGCGCCGCATACCGCCCTTTGGCCAATTCGATCATGGCTTGCCCTGCCTCATCTTTGCTCCCCGTTAGGATACAAGGGTGACATGGACATGACAGAGCGGCCCCTCAACTGGCACTATGGTCAGCAGTGTCGGTCATTAATTGCCAAACAGCTGATCCGCACTCAGGCCACCCAAGTTGCCAAACAGTTTGCGGATAAAGCCGATATCGCCATCGCCGGTCTGTGTCACGCGTCGGGTCAGCGGCACGACTTTACCATCCTCAAGCCCATAGGTGACCAGATTATTGACCACGCCCGCCTCGTCAAAGGTGATGGCCAGCACTTCGCGACCCACCACTTCGGGGCGTTTCCAGGCAAAGTGGCGCACCTCTGATTCGACATAATAATAGCCGCTTTCGCGCAGCACACCGGCCGAAGATGGGACCCCGATCACATCCTCAACTGAGGCCCGGGTATCCACACCGGGAACGATCTGCTGAAGGTCCTCTTCGGGCGGAATATAACCGTGCGAGCGGTATTGAGCCGTACACGCCCCCAGCGCCACGAGAAGTGCCCCCGTCATCGCCAGATTTGCAATTCGAAAAGTGCCGCGCATACCCCACCCCTTGCTTTGGCCCATTTTGCCTCCTATTCGGCTTACATAAGGAATGCCCGTCATTCAAGCACAGGAAAACCCGACCATATGCCGCCAAAGCACCCAACCGCCGCAAAAATCCCCGTTTCGAAATTGAACAAGACCAGCGATACGCCGATCTTGCTTGAGCCCAATGCCGAGAAACGCAGCGCAATTGCTGAGGAACTTGGCGCGCTGGGGCTGAAAAAGCTGCGCTTTGACGGCGAAATTCTGCCCGAAGGGAAAAAAGGTTGGAAATTGCAGGCGTCTTTGGGCGCGACGGTGGTGCAGGCCTGTATTGTCACGCTCGAACCAGTGACCACACGCATTGATACCAAGGTCACACGATCTTTTGTTCCCGAACATCTGATCGATTTGCCTGAAGCCGGGTCGGAAACAGAGATTCCCGATGAGGATGAGATCGACGTGCTGGGCGAAGAGATCGATGTCGAAGCGGTCATGATCGAAGCGCTGTCGCTTGCCCTGCCCACCTATCCACGCAAAGACGGGGCCGAGATGGAAACCGGGCAGTTTTCCGCCGAGGGCGTCACCCCAATGCGCGACGAAGACACACGCCCCTTTGCCGGGCTCGCAAGCTTGCGTGAAAAAATGCAAAAAGATGGCGATGAGAGCTAAGAATCATCTTGCTCTTTTAAGCTTTCTGCGTATTTTCGCGCCTTCATGAGAACACGATGCTTGTCACCGCTGCTATCTTGCCGTAGAGGCCGGGGACAAACGGGATAAATCAGGGCTGGCCGTAACCGCCCTCAGACGCAAAGAAGGTTGAGACATGGCTGTCCAGCAGAACAAAGTATCCAAATCGCGCCGCAACAACCGCCGTGCGCATGACGCATTGGTTGCAGCGAACCCCAACGAATGCCCAAACTGCGGTGAGCTGAAGCGCCCTCACCACGTGTGCCCTTCCTGTGGCCACTATGCAGACCGCGAAGTCGTCGCAATGGCTGACGAAATCGATCTGGACGAAGACGCAGCATAAACTGACCTGATCGGGCCGGCTTCGTATGACCTCTCTGAAGGATCATAGCGCGACGACGCAAGACGAGACCGGCTCGGAACGGATAGTGATTTCGGTTGACGCCATGGGCGGCGACCGTGGACCGGCGGCAGTTGTCGCCGGTATTGCGCATTCTGCGAAAAAGAATCCGACGCTGGATTTCATCCTGCACGGGCCTGAGGACGAGCTGAAGAAGCTGGTCAAGAAACGCCGATCCCTGGATGGGCGCTGCCAGATTCGCGATGCCGAAGGCGTCGTTAAAATGACCGACAAACCCAGTCAGGTCATGCGCAATGGCAAGGGGACCTCTATGTGGTCCGCCCTCGAATCCGTCAAACAAAAAGAAGCCACCGTCGCCGTAAGCTGCGGCAATACCGGCGCGCTGATGGCGCTGTCGATGATCCGGTTGCGCAAACTGCCCGGCATCAACCGCCCTGCCATCGCGATCCTTTGGCCATCCAGCAACCCACAAGGGTTCAACGTCATGTTGGATGTGGGCGCGGATATCCGTGCCGATGCGCAGGATCTGCTGCAATACGCGCTGATGGGCACCTCTTATGCGCGCAACGGGCTGGACCTCGAAGTGCCGCGCGTCGGGTTGCTGAATGTCGGCACCGAAGAGAACAAAGGCTTTCCCGAGCTGAAAGAGGCCTATAACCTCATCGCGGCCAATGCGGATCGCGCCCAGTTCGAATTTGTCGGCTATGTCGAAGGCGGCGATATTCCGGGCAAGCGCTGCGATGTGATCGTGACCGACGGGTTCACCGGCAATATCGCTCTCAAGACCGGCGAAGGCACCGCCAAGCTGATCGGCGATCAGCTGCGCAAGACCTTTACCCATTCCTTTCTGTCCCGTTTGGCAGCGATGTTCGTTGTCTCGCCCATGCGGCGTTTTCAGAAACGGATCGACCCGCGCCGCGTCAATGGCGGCGTGTTTCTGGGGTTGAACGGAACAGTGGTGAAATCACACGGCTCCGCAGACGCAACCGGCGTCTCGGCCGCGGTCAAGCTGGCCTTTGAGCTGGCCCAGGCCGGATTTGGCGAAAGGCTGGCGGCACGGGTTGCGTCTGCTGCCGAGCTCGCCCAAAATGACGCAGCGGCGGACGGTCGCGACGCACAGGACAAGAGCAAGACATGACAATTCGAGCCACCGTGATCGGGGTTGGGCATTACCTGCCGGACCGCATTGTAGAAAATGCGGAATTTGAGAAAACCCTGGACACGTCGGACGAATGGATCAGATCACGCTCGGGCATTGAGCGCCGTCATTTTGCCGCCGAAGGTCAAACCACATCCGATTTGGGCACCCGCGCCGCCCAGGCTGCGCTGGCAGATGCCGGGATCGCGGCGGATGATATTGACGCGATTGTGCTGGCGACCTCGACTGCTGACCTGACCTTCCCGTCTGCGGCCACCATGATCCAGACCAATTTGGGCATGACGCGCGGTTTTGCTTTTGACGTGCAGGCGGTTTGTGCCGGCTTTGCCTATGCGTTGGCAAATGCCAATGCGCTGATCGTTTCCGGTCAGGCAAACCGCGTGTTGGTCATTGGGGCCGAGACATTCTCGCGTCTGATGGATTGGACCGACCGCGCCACCTGTGTGCTGTTCGGCGATGGCGCTGGCGCGCTGGTGCTTGAGGCCCAGACCGGCACCGGCACCAATGAGGATCGCGGTATTCTGGCCACCGACCTGAATTCGGATGGCCGCTACAAAGACATTCTTTACGTGGATGGCGGCGTCAGCACCCATTCCACCGGCCATCTTCGTATGCAAGGCAAAGAGGTGTTCCGCCATGCGGTGGAAAAGCTGGCTTCGACCGCCAATGCCTCTATGGCCAAGATCGGCATGACCGCGGATGAGATCGACTGGATCGTGCCGCATCAGGCCAATATCCGCATCATCAACGGCACCGCGAAAAAGCTTGGCCTGCCCTTGGACAAGGTGGTGGTCACGGTTCAGGACCATGGCAACACCTCTGCGGCCTCGATTCCCCTCGCCCTGTCGGTTGGCAAAGAGCGCGGCCAAATCAAACCCGGTGACATGGTTGTGACCGAGGCAATTGGCGGCGGATTGGCCTGGGGCTCGGTGATTTTGCGCTGGTAACGGGCGCAATCGGCTTTACATCTTTGATAAAGCACCGCTTTCAACCTATTGATATTGACTTGGCTTTTGTCTCTGGCCTAGTCTCCTTTCAAAACCGGGAGGGATGACAATGGGTGAAAAGACTTTGACACGGATGGATCTGAGCGAAGCGGTTTTTCGTGAGGTCGGATTGTCGCGCAATGAAAGCGCGGAACTGGTCGAAGCCGTGCTGCAACACATGTCCGATTCCCTGGTCGAAGGTGAACAGGTCAAGATCTCTTCCTTTGGGACATTTTCGGTTCGCGACAAAGCTGCCCGCGTTGGTCGCAACCCCAAGACCGGCGAAGAAGTTCCGATCCAGCCACGTCGGGTTCTGACCTTCCGCCCCTCGCATTTGATGAAAGACCGCGTGGCAGCTGGCAATAAGAGCTGAGGCCTAAATCATGGCAAAATCCCGGGACGCGTTCCGCACCATTTCCGAGGTTGCGGAATGGTTGGAAACGCCAGCGCATGTGCTGCGTTTCTGGGAAAGCAAATTCACCCAGATCAAACCTGTCAAACGGGCTGGCGGTCGGCGCTACTACCGCCCGGCTGACATGGAATTATTGGGTGGAATCAAGAAGTTGCTGCACGAAGATGGCATGACCATCAAAGGCGTGCAAAAGGTACTGCGCGAAAGTGGTGTGCGCCATGTGGCCGCGCTGAACACCCATAATGTCGATGAGGACGCAACAGGCGATACCATCGAAGACGCCCCATTCATCGAGGCCGAAGTGCCGGATTCGGTTGTGTCCTTTCCCGGCAAAACCGAGGCTGAGCCGCCCGCAGATACGCCGGACATGTTCGCCGAACCGGACGCCGAGGACGGCTCTGACGAGGCGGTCATTGAAATCATTGATGAGGCCGAAGAGATCGGTGCCGCTGAGGAGGTTTCAGAGGATGAGGCGTCAGATGTTGTGGTCTCAGAATCTGAAGATGTCCAGCTTGACGCGAGCGAGCCAGAGCTAGAGACAGCCACCGAGGCGCTGGATATCGTCGAGGAAGCAGCACCAGAGCCCGAGATTGATGTGGCAGATGAGACCACTGAGGAGGTGGAACCTGTCGAAGAGGCAGAGCCGGTCGCAGAAGACAGCGATTCTGTTGACGATGAGGTTTTGACCGAGGAAGAACCGGCACCCGAGCCAGAAGAGAGCCTAGCCGATGATGCGGGTGATGGTTTTGAACCTGCGACCCCTGTAGAGGAAGCCCCCGAACCAGATGAGGCCCTGCAATCAGAGGATGCCCCAGAGGAAGCAGAGCTGGCCGAAGAGGTAACCGCTGAGCCGGTTGCAGAGGAACCGGTAGACGAGGTCGTGGCCGAACCGGACAACGAGCCAGAGATCGAAGTCGAGGATGAGGCAACGGAGACTGCGTCCGAGGGAAGCGTTGTCCTTGCCGAAGAGGCCGAGCCCGAAGAGCCTTCGGATAAGCCAGCCTTGATCGTGCCTCCGCGCCCTGCCCTGCTGGGTCTGATTGCCCGCATCGACCGCTTGACGCCGGATCAGGCCGCCGCCTTATCCGCCCATTGTGAGACCCTGCGCGACATCGCCGCCCGGGCGCAAAAATCCTGATCAAAGACGGCGAATATTTTCTTATCAGGGGTTGCTCCTGCCGGTAAATCCAGTATGACACTCCGACAAGTCGGGCTATGGCGCAGCCTGGTAGCGCGTCCGTCTGGGGGACGGAAGGTCGCAGGTTCGAGTCCTGCTAGCCCGACCAAAAAATCACGACTTGTCCGACGAAGCGAAGCCCTTAATAAATTGGGCGGATCGCTTTTCGCAATTGCGGGTAGGTTGAGTCGTCTGAGCTTAATTGGATCAAAAAGACCGCCAATTCGAATAGGGTCTCGCGAAATATTCTGTCAAAACACAATAAGTTAATCATCAAGGTATATCTAGGACATAGGTACCGCCTTGATTGATCAGCAAAATCTTGTAACGTTGACAGACACAGTGATGGACCAAACAAAGTGAAGGCAGCACGCGGTGCTGACATAATGAATGCCCCATCTCTATATAGCTGACGACAATTTGGACTTTTCTGAATATTTGGAAACCGTCGCCACCCGCGAAGGTTGGACTGTCAGCTTGTGTGCCAATGGGGCGGAATTGGTGGCCAGTTTGAAATCCGGAACTGATCCTGCGTTCGCTCTGGTTGATATCAACATGCCCGAAATGAATGGCATCGAAGTCATCGACGAAATCACCGAGCTCAACCGCCCTTTGCGTGTCCGCTTTATCACCGGCGGCAGCGACAGCACCTTGCTGGCCGCGAAAATGATCGCCTCGGCCCGATCCCTTTCTGTTGGGCGCAGCGTGTTCAAGCCGGTGTCCAAGGACAATTTTGTCAAACTTCTGGTTGAAGAAGCTGAAGAGTTGTCAAAACTCGCCGATGCCTCTTCTTAGGGTCAGGACCCATTAATTCACAATGCTCAGCATGGAAAAATACGTGTTATCAGAGGTTTGATTTTCGCAGGCAAGGCTGGTTGCCTTGGCAAGAAAATCGAGCCGCTGAGAGCATGTATTTCTCCATGCCCTTCGGGTTCGCCGGATTTTGCCCCAGCCTGTGTTATATGCCCTTGAAATAGAGCCACTATTCCTACGGGCATATGCCTGGTCTGGAACAAAATCTGGCGAACTGAGCGTTGTGAATTAATGGGTCCTGACCCTAAGGTCTGAAGGCCGCTGTCGCGTCTTTTAGGCGCGGAACTGAAAGTCACATGGCGATTCAAAACACGTAAGTTAGCGGAACGGCAGAAAAACGCCCAAGAGTTGTACGTTTTGGAAACAGTGTGTGCGCGCGCTTTTCATTGACGTTAACGCCTTGTTTCCTATGATTTGGCATTAGAAAATAACGGATAATCCGTGTTTTTTGGGGCTGAACTAGATGATTACCGGGGGCGAGCGCGTCGCTGATCGGTTGTGTATGCCCCGGCTCAAATCTGCGAGGCTGACCATGGCATCATCTACTCCCCCCGAAGGCAACAGCCCTTTGATGGCCACCCATATGTCAGCGCAATATGACCGCCTGCTGCAAAGCCCGCGTGGCGGCACCTATTCCTTTACGCTTGAGGCGGATGAGCAGGCCCGCGTTCTGGTTAACGGCATGGTGTTGATGGACAGTATCGGCGCGGATCAAGAGGTGCAGACCAAACAGCTGAATCTCGCCCCGGGCAATCACCACATACAATTGCGCTATCGCGACCATGAAGGGGCAGCAAACCTGCGTCTCAGCGTCGGCGAAAGCCAAGCCAACAGCAATTTGCTGGAAATCGCGCAATACGGCAGCAAGGCCACCGTGATTTAACGCGCCGCGAGCGCTTTGGCATCTGTTCCTTTCCCCCGCCCCTTGCTATGCAGATCGGCAAGACCAAAGGGAGAGGCGTGATGACCGGTGTTCTGGCCAGCCAACAGATTGAAAACCTGATTGCCGAGGGCGCGCTATCTGCGTCCCATCCCTTTGTTGACGGGCAAATCCAACCGGCCAGTCTGGACCTGCGTCTAGGTCAGACCGCCTATCGCGTGCGGGCTTCGTTTCTGGCCGGGCATGAGCGCAAGGTCGCGGATCGGCTGGCTGAATTCGAGATGCATCAGATCGATCTGACCGATGGCGCGGTTCTGGAAAAGGGCTGCGTTTATGTGGTGCCGCTGATGGAGGTTCTGGACCTCTCTAGCGACGTACAGGCCATCGCCAATGCCAAGAGCTCGACCGGGCGGTTGGATCTTTTGACCCGTGTCATCACCGATGGCGGTGTCGAGTTTGACCGCATCCCATCCGGCTATTCCGGCCCGCTCTTTGCCGAAATCTGCCCCCGTTCCTTTTCGGTTCTGGTGCGCCCCGGGATGCGTCTGAACCAGATCCGTTTTCGCCGGGGCCAATCGGTGCTGAGCGATGCTGAGCTGACAGAGCTGCATGCCAGCGACATGCTGGTGGCAGGTGGCCCCGCCGTGATCAGCGAAGGCTTGGGCTTTTCCGTCGATCTGGAACCCGGGCAAGGCGATCTTGTCGGCTACCGCGCCAAACCGCATACCGGAGTCATCGATCTGGACCGGATCGGGCAATATGACCCGGCGGATTTCTGGGATGAGCTGCGCACCGACAGCCGCCAATTGGTGCTGGATCCCGGCGCATTCTACATTCTGGTGAGCCGCGAGGCGGTGCATATCCCTCCCGGCTATGCCGCCGAAATGGCCCCTTATCTGGCGATGGTTGGTGAGTTCCGCGTGCATTATGCCGGGTTCTTTGACCCGGGCTTTGGCCATGCGCCGGCGGGTGGTGCCGGGGCGCGCGGCGTGCTCGAAGTGCGCTGTCACGAAGCGCCCTTTGTGCTGGAACATGGCCAGACCGTGGGCCGCCTGGTCTATGAGCGCATGTCAGAAATCCCGCAGACCCTGTATGGGGCGGGCATTGCCTCGAACTATCAGGGGCAAGGGTTGAAACTATCCAAACATTTCAAGAGCTAAACAGGCGCTCTTCACGCACCACCATTGGCTTGTTGCTGCTCTTTGCGGGCGCGGCGTGCACGGCGCTTTTCGCGGATGGCCTGACGTTCGCGACGGGCTTGGCGTACCTCTTCGCGGGTTGGACCGCCTGAATCTTCGGACACCGCACTTTGCGTGACAACAGGTTCCTGGACGTGCGCATCCTGCTTGGGCTGGCGCATTTTTTCGACCTGTTTAAAACTGGCATCCACGCCGGTTTTGACCGCTTTGCGTACAAACATACGCAGGATCATGTTCAATATCTGGTTGGCATTCATACTCGGCCCGCCTCCATTCTGTGTCAGAATGCGTTGCTTTGTTTTTGTTATGCAACGGGACCTTTATACCATATTTAGCGCGAGTTTGTAGGGTTTTCTGCGCAAAACCGGGCGGATCAATCCTCGAACAGCTCGCTTTGCCCTTCATCGGTCTCTTCTGCCGCGTCCAGATCCCCCTCACCAGGTTGTGGAAGGCCCGAGGGCAGCGGGCGGCTTTCGAGCAGGCCAGCGGCGCGCAGCTCGGCCAGACCGGGCAGATCGCGCGCGCTTTCAAGGCCGAAATGATCGAGGAATTCCTGCGTCACCACAAAGGTCACCGGACGGCCCGGTGTCATGCGGCGACGACCAAAGCGGATCCAATCCATTTCCAGCAATTGGTCAATGGTCCCGCGCGAGACGCCCACACCGCGGATTTCTTCGATTTCGGCGCGGGTTACCGGTTGGTGATATGAGATAATCGCCAGGGTTTCGATCGCGGCGCGGGACAGCTTGCGCGTCTCGACAGTCTCGCGCTGCATGAGAAAGCCCAGATCAGCGGCCGTGCGGATCGCCCAGGCATCCCCCACCTTGACCACATGCACGCCCCTGCCCTCATAGCGTTTGCGCAGATAGACCAGCGCCTCGCCCGCGTCACAACCATGAGGCATGCGGTCGTTCAGCTCTTTGACCGTGACCGGGTCGGCGCTGGCGAACAGAATGGCCTCGACCATGCGTTCCTGTTCGCCCATTGGTGGGGCTTCGAACAGGCTGTCTGTGTTTTCGTCCAAGGGGGTGTCACTCACGCGGGGTCTCCCTTCGGCGCAATTGAATGGGGGCAAAGGTGTCGCTCTGCTGGATCTCGGCCTTGCCCTCCTTGACCAGTTCCAGCGAGGCGGCAAAAGTCGCCGCCGTGGCCGAGCGCCATTTCACCGGGTCATCATCCCAACCATCTGGAAGATATGACATAATATCGGTCCATTGGCCCGAGAAACCGATCATGCCACGCATCCGGTCCAGCGCCATTTCCATGGTAAAGACCTTTTCACGATCCATGACAAAGGGCCGAAATTCATCCTTGGTTCGGATGCGCGCATAGCCCTGCATCAGGTCGATCAGCGTGGCGGTATATTTGACCTTGCGCACGCGCTCATATTCTTCGGGCAGACCACGGACAAAGAAATCGCGGCCCTTTTGGTCACGCGCCATAAGCTTGGCAGCGCAATCGCGCATAGCTTGCAAGCGTTCGAGTTGAAAGGCCAGATGCGCGGCAAGATCTTCGCCCGAAGGCCCCTCTTCGGTTGGGTCTGGCGGCAGCAACAGGCGGGACTTGAGGAAGGCCAGCCAGGCCGCCATGACCAGGTAATCCGCCGCTAGTTCCAGGCGCAGCGCCTTGGCCTTTTCGACAAAGGCCAGGTATTGGCGTGAGAGATCAAGGATCGAGATCTTGCGAAGGTCGACCTTTTGCGTGCGCGCCATAGAGAGCAGCAAATCCAAGGGCCCCTCAAACCCGTCCACATCAATAACAAACGCCTCGGCGGCGAGGCGTTCATTGACGTTCAACGGCAGTTCAGGGTTTTCAGTTTCGCTCATGGGCGCTCAGCTTTGCGGCAGGAATGCCTCAAAATCCGCGCGAAGCTGGTCGATGTCAACATCTTGCGGTGTTTGCCGTGTGGCAAGCGCCCGTTCCGCGCGGGTTTGAGCGGCTTCGGTCATGCCGCCAACCGCGTCAAAGATCGACTGCATCTCTGCCAGTTTGCCATTGCAATGCAGAACGGCGTCACACCCCGCCTTGATCGCTGCGCTGCCCCGTTCGGCGACCGTGCCCGACAAAGCCTCCATCGAGATGTCATCGGTCATCAGAAAACCGTTGAACCCAATATCCTGCCGGATCAGGTTGATCATTTTCTTAGATATTGTCGCAGGTTGCGGGTCGATCTTGTCAAAAACCAGATGCGCGGTCATGCCCAAAGGCAGATCGGAAAAGGGTTTGAAGGCGGCAAAATCAACGGCATCAAGTTCCGCGCGATCCAAAGAGATGCGCGGCAGATCGAGATGGGAGTCGAGTTGTGCCAATCCATGGCCGGGAATGTGCTTCATAACTGGCAGGACACCGGCGTCTTGATGGCCCTTCACCACTGCATGTCCAACGTCAATAACACGCTGCAAGTCACTGCTATAGCAGCGATTTCTTAGGATTTGATGCGTGTTTGGCCGGGCCACATCCAGCATGGGCGCGCAATTGCCGTCAATGCCAAGAGCCTGCAATTCGAGACCGGTAATCTGATAGCGCAGGCGCATGGCCTCGGCGGCGTTTTCGCCAAAGCGGGCCACATCATCCAGAGGCGGCAGCCATTCGGTTGCCAGAGGCGCGCGCAGGCGTTGCACGCGACCGCCCTCTTGATCGATAAAGATCGGGGCGGCCCAGCCAACACTGTCGCGCAATTCTGCCGTCAGGGCGCGGATCTGGTCGGCGCTGTTGATATTGCGTGCAAACAGGATGAATCCAAAGGGAGAAACCTTTGCAAAGAAACGCTTTTCCTCATTTGTCAGGCGCAGGCCGTCACAGCCGAAAATCGCCGCAGCGAAGCGGTTCATTTTGTCACGACCGGGATGCAATCGACGTTTTGGGCCATGAAGGCGGCGCAGAAACGGCGGGCATCCGAGAGGTCAGCAAAGCCATGCACACGCAGACGGTAAAATTCGCGCCCGCCACGATTGGCCTTTTCGATCACGCGGTCTTTACCGGCGAGGAAATCACCAAAACGCGTGTCCAGACGCCCCCATTCCTTGCGGGCTGACTCCGGGTTGTTGAAGATTCCGACCTGGACCAGACGGGTCCCAGCCGGCAATGCAGAGGAGGACAGCTCGCGGGTGGCATTGGTGGCGCTGGTGGCCGCAGGCGCGGCATCTGTAGTGACCGGCGCATTCCCCAGCGCAGCCGTTCGCAAGCCAGCCGGGCGCAGCACAGGGCGCAGGGACCGTTCCAGCCCAGGAGGCAGGGGTTTGCGTGCGGCGGCAAGCTCTTGTTCGATCGTCGACACGAGCGGTTCCGCCGTTGTGGTCACAACCGGGTTGTTTTGACCGGCAGGCAAATCGGTGAGAGGCGCGGCCCCTGCAGAGAGCTGATTGGCCAGCGCCTGGATCGGGTCAAGTTCTGCCGCGGCTTGGGTCAGCTCGGCATTGGGTTCGATCTCCATGATCTCAGCCTCGCGCGTCAAAGACGCTTCCATCGGCATGGGCGCAGGCTGCGCGGCCAAGGCACCGGCGGCAACATCTTCTGACGCCAAACCAGCAGGCACGGGGGCGAGGACCAGACGATCGGCAGGTGCTTCTGCCGCGCCTTCGCCAGCGACTTTGTTCACCGCAAGGCCCTGATGATCGGCCAAAGTGCCGCCGGGATTTTCCGGAGCAACGCGCATCGGGCCTGACATGGCTTGCACAATCGGCACGCCACTGACGTCGCGCGCCATGACTTTGTAGCCCCAAACCCCGACGCCCACGATCAGCGCAAGCGAGGCCGCCGCGCCCATCCATGTCGCCAAATTCGCAACTTTACCAGAAGCAGGGGCTGCATATTGCGCCCCATCATAGGTGTAATCCGCCATTCGTGCCTCGTTTCCCCATGGCGATACGTGCCGCCGCGGTGGTCTGCTATATCTTTGTTTTGCGTGGCCTTTTCGGGCCAAAGCGCTGCCTGTTTGCGCCCCGGCCCGCTGCCATAAAGGATGCGTCTTTAGCGCATTTCAGTGGCCGGAGTTACGCCAAGGATACCAAGACCGGCAGAAATAACAACTGCAACGGCCCGCGCGAGCGCAATTTTGGACTGTGTTGCAACTGGGTCATCCTGAAGGAAACGCAGTTCAACCTCTTTGTTGCCCTTGTAGTAATGGCCATGCAGGTCCGACGCGAGCTCTTGTAAGTAGGTTGCGATGCGGTGCGGCTCGTGTGCTTTGGCAGCGGTTTCCAGGAAACGCGGCCATTCCGCCAGCTTTGCCACCAGCGCCTGTTCGGCGGGCAACATGGCAGAGAGATCGGCATTCGCGAGCGTCGCGTCATCCGTGGAAACTCCCTGTTCCGCCGCTTTGGCCAAAACCGAACAGATGCGGGCATGGGCGTATTGCACATAGAAAACCGGGTTTTCGCTGGATTGCTCAACCACCTTGTCAAAGTCAAAATCCAAAGCCGCATCAGATTTACGCGTCAGCATGTGGAAGCGTGCCACATCCGCGCCGACCATATCCACAAGATCGCGCAGGGTGATAAAGGTCCCTGCCCGCTTGGACATTTTGAACGGCTCGCCATTCTTGAACAGTTTGACCAGTTGGATCAGCTTGATATCCAACGGGGTTTTGCCATCAGACAGGGCCGAGACAGCAGCCTTCATCCGTTTGACATAACCGCCATGATCCGCGCCAAAGATGTCGATCAGCTGGTCATAACCACGCTCGACCTTATCATAGTGATAGGCGATATCGGGGGCAAAATAAGTCCAGGCTCCGTCCGATTTCTGGATCGGACGGTCGACATCGTCGCCATGTTCGGTGGATTTGAACAGGGTCTGTTCGCGCGGTTCCCAATCCTCGGGCTTTTTGCCCTTGGGCGGTTCCAGCACGCCGCGATAGATCAGACCTTTGGCGCGCAAGCTATCAATGGCCGCCTCGATTTTGCCGGTGCCATAAAGCGATTTCTCGGAAAAGAAGTGATCCATCTCGACGCCAAGCGCGGCGAGGTCCGAGCGGATCAGATCCATCATGGCATCGGTGGCAAATTCGCGGATCTCTTGCAGCCAGACATCTTCACCCTTGTCGAGATAGGCATCACCGACCTTATCCTTGAGCGCTTGGCCCACCGGGACAAGATAGTCACCAGGATAAGTTCCATCAGCGAATTCAACCTCTTGGCCATGGGCCTCGAGGTAACGCAGATAGACCGAGCGCGCGAGGACATCGACCTGCGCGCCACCATCATTGATGTAATACTCGCGTGTGACCTCGTAACCGGCAAAGTCCAGCAAGGAGGCCATGGCGTCACCGACAATCGCACCGCGAGCATGGCCCACATGCATCGGGCCGGTCGGGTTGGCCGAGACATATTCAACATTGACGCGCTGCCCCTGCCCCATGGTCGAGCGGCCATAATCGGTGCCTGCCTTGAGGATCGCGGCGGGCAATTGTTGCCAAACGACCGGCGCAAGACGCAGGTTGAGGAAACCGGGGCCGGCGACTTCGGCGCTGGTGATGCGATCGTCAGCGGCGAGCTTTGCGGCCAAGGCCTCGGCAATGTCACGCGGCTTTTGCTTGGCGGGTTTGGCCAGCACCATGGCGGCATTGGTCGCCATGTCACCATGGGCGGCGTCGCGCGGCGGCTCAACCGTCACCGGGGCAAGGTTCAGGTCCGCTGGCAAAGCACCTTCGGCTTGCAGCGAGTTGATCGAGGCGAGCACCAGCTCGCGAATGTCAGAAAACAGGTTCATGTATCGGCTCCGAAACTTGAGGCTGCTCTACCATGCTGGGCGGCAGCGTCAAATGGTCTGCGGGTTTTGTCTTGGGTTTAACTTGGGGCTTCGGCGCTTTGTCGTCGCGGCGCAAAGGACAAGACCTGCGCCCCGGCGGCATCGCGCAAGCTGTCCTCGGGCCCAAGCAGGCGCAACCCGCCGCCTTTGCCCAGCACGGCCACAGGCACCGCCTCGGGATGTTCGGCGCGCCAGGCCTCGGCGTTGAATGCGTCGCTCAGCGTGGTGGCGCGGAAATCCCAGCCCTCGGACATGCGGGCGTTAAGCTCAAAAAACGTCTCATCCGCGCCGATGGGTTTGCCACCCAACGTCACCGGCAAGGCGTGGCGCGAGCTGGTTTCGCGCACGCGGCGCAGTTGAAACACATTGGCCCGGCCAAATTCCGGCGCGAGATCGGTGGCGACCAGCGTGTTATAGGCGTCATTATCGGTGGCGCAGATCAGGGTATCATAGGCCACAATGTCCAGCCGGTCCTCGGCGGCCTCAGAGAGGATATCGCCGTAATAGACCGGCACGCCCGCCTCGCGTGCGTTGCGCAGATGGGCGTGGTTGGGATCGGCCAACAGCACCTGAAGGCCTAGTTTTTCAAGCCCCTGCGCCAGCGCGACCGAGAATTTTGATCCGCCCAGGATCAAAACGCCCGGCGTTGTGCCGGCGGTCAGGCCAAGCGCGCGAGCCACGGGCGTCAGGGTAAAGCCGTGCAAGACCACCGTGGCCAGAACCAGCGCAAAAGCCAGCGGTGCGATGCGCGCGCCATCCTCGATGCCGAGCTCGGCCAGACGTTCGCCAAACAGGCCCGCAACCGCGACCAGAACCACGCCGCGCGGGCCGGTCATCGCCACCAGCAGGCGTTCGCGCCAGGGCACGTTGGTAAAGGCGAGCGCCGCCAGCACCGGCAAGGGCCGCGCGATAAAGATCACCGCCAGAACAAAGAGCAAGGCGCGCCAATCCAACGCTGCCAAAGTCTCGCGGCTCATATTGGCGGAGAGCAGGATGAAAACGCCCGAAACCAGCAGCACCGTGGCATGTTCCTTGAACCGGCGCAGCTCGACATAGCTGGGCAGGTCGGAATTGGCGATCCAGAGACCCATTATGGTGACCGCCAGCAGCCCGCTTTCATGCAGCATGAAATCTGACAATGCAAAAACGCCAATCAATGCAACGAACAAGACCGGGATCTTCATGTATTCCGGCACCCATCCTTGGCGAAAGCTTTTGGCAATGCCCCAGCCCCCGGCAACACCAAGGATCGTCGCCAACCCGATGCCAATCGCCAGTTGCTGCACCGCATGACCGGCGCTGGTGGCAGCGTTCAGGACGACGATGACCTCAAAGGCCAGCACAGCAGCCAAAGCGCCAACAGGGTCGTTGACGATGGCCTCCCATTGCAAAAGCGCGGCGGGGCGTTTTTGCAAGCGGGCCTGTCGCAGCAAAGGCGCGATGACCGTGGGGCCGGTTACAATCATGATGCCGCCAAACACCGCGGAAGACGCCCAGCCCAAGCCAGCAACAAAGTGTAAAACCGAGGCCGAGGCCAGCCAGCCCAGAGGCGCGCCGACGATCACCAAGCGGCGCACCCCTTTGGCCGCGTCCGAAAGGCTGTGCAGGTTCAACACCATGCCGCCCTCGAACAGGATGATTGCCACGGCGATGGCCACCATGGGTTTGAGCAAATCTCCGAACTGTGCGGATGGGTTCAAAACGCCCAGGCCCGGCCCGGCCAAAAGGCCCGCCGCCAGCATCAGGACAATTGCAGGCAGGCGCATGCGCCAGGCCAACCATTGGCTGCCCACACCCAGGGCCCCGACCAACGCCATTGCCACAACCGGATCCAATCCGGTGCCCGAAGAAACCGCCATACCCACACCTTTGCCTGTTCGCTTATCGAAGGACTACCCTACGCAGGCGTCCCAGTCGATAACCGTCCCACCTTTGACCCCACGTGACACCGGATGGCACAGCATGAGAATCGTGTCGCCCGCTGACAAAGCCTCGGATCTGGTCCAGCTTTCCTTGCCGCGCGGCATGCGCACGCCGACCATGCGCACCATGGTGTTGTTCTTGGTAAATCGCTGAAGCAAGGCGCGGTAACTATCCGGCGCGGGGCGCGCGGTGTCGAGCGGGTTAGACCCTGGAACAACCAGAACTGACAGGGCCTTTCCGGCGCGCAGCCCACGTCGTAATGAGGCGGCAAGCCCGGCGCTGAAGGCGAATCCGTCTGAGGCTTCCAAACTGGTATCCACCTGCATCAGCGGCATGAGATCAACATAGATATCAATATGTTGATCGGCCCAGGCCTCTTGCAAAAGCGGCAGGATATCGCGCCAACCCGCATGCAGCGCCAAGGGTTCGATCTGTTTGGGGTTTGGAGTGGCCAAGGCGCGCAACTTGGTATCATCACGGCCCAAGGCAATGACGGTCGCGCCAAAACCGGCCAATCGCGCGGCCATCGCCGCTCCGATCGGGTGCTCGGCCCCGGCAATCACCGCTACCTTGTTTCGAAACCGCGATACGCCCAGCACGCACGCCCCCCCGGACAGTCCAACGCGACTGGCTGTTCGAAGGGGGTATCAACCCTCAATTGCATACAACCAACCGATACGCGTATTTGACACAAAGCCTAACTGGGGGGAAGCCCGGATTGCGCCAACCCCTCCAGCACATCGCGCCCGGTCAGCTGGATATGCTGCTGCAAGGCAAAGCGATCCGTCATGCCTGCCACGTAATCCGCGACCAGACGGGCGCGGGTGACCTCATCTTCCAGTGCGCTTGGGTCGACCTGCCAGCGTTGGGGCAACAGGGTCGGGTCTTGCATATAGATCGGAAAAAGCTCGTTCAGGGCGATGGTCACCCGGCGGCGCTGCTCCATCACGGTTGGGGCGCGATACATGTTGGAAAAGAGGAAGCTGCGGATCACCTTGAGCTCGGCCCAAAGCGCGTCAGAAAAGGCAATGACCGGCGCGCCCAGTTCACGGATGTCCTGCGCGGTCTTGCACCCCGAAGAGGCCAGTCGCGCCTTAGACTCTGTCAGCACATCGACGACCATGACCCCAAAGACCCGACGCAAGGCCTCGTGTCGGCGCCGATAAGCGTCAATATCGGGATAGGCCTTGTCGACCTCGGCATAGGCCGCGCCGACAATGGGCAGATCCATGACGTCACTTTCCTGCAGCAATCCGGCGCGCAGGCCGTCATGCAGGTCGTGATTGTTATAGGCCACATCATCCGACAGGGCCGCCACCTGGGCCTCGGCGCTGGCATGGGTGTGCAATTCAAGATCATGCAGCGCGTTATATTCGGCCAAGGCATAAGGAATGTCGCCGGTGACCGGACCGTTATGTTTGGCGATCCCTTCGAGCGTGTCCCAGGTCAGGTTCAAGCCGTTGAATTCGGCGTAGTGCCGTTCGAGCGAGGTCACAATCCGCAGGGTCTGGGCATTGTGATCAAACCCGCCATAGGGCTGCATCAGTAGATCCAGGGCGTCTTCGCCAGTATGGCCAAAGGGCGTATGGCCAAGATCATGGGCCAGCGCCACTGCCTCGGTCAGATCGGTGTTCAATCCCAACGCATTGGCAATGGTACGCGCCACCTGCGCGACCTCGATCGAATGGGTCAGCCGGGTGCGATAGAAATCGCCCTCATGTTCCACAAAGACCTGAGTTTTGTGTTTCAGCCGCCGAAAGGCCGAACAATGAATGATCCGATCCCGATCCCGTTGAAAGCACGAGCGATGCGCGCTTTCTTCTTCGTCATAAAGCCGGCCCCGCACCGCTTGCGGATCACAGGCAAAATATGCGCGCATGATCTGCGCTCCTTGTCGCTTGTCCCAAGCCGCCCTATATTGCAATTCTGCGCAGAGATAAACCGCGAGAGATCCCATGCAACTGCCCCCAATTGTCACCCCCCGCGCCTATGAACGGCTGTCTGAAATCGGTGCCGCCGAGGATGGCAAAGCCCTGCGTGTCGCGGTCGAAGGCGGCGGGTGCAGTGGTTTTCAATATGAGATCAAGTTGGACGAGCCAGCAGGCGATGATCTGGTGCTGGAGGAAAGCGGCGAAAAGGTTGTGGTTGACCCGGTCTCCCTGCCCTTTCTGGCGGGCGCGACCATTGATTTCAGCGATGAATTGATCGGCGCGCGGTTCACCATCGACAATCCAAACGCCAGCAGTTCCTGCGGTTGTGGCACATCTTTCTCGATGTAGGCTGGCACGGGCTTGAAATAGAAAAGGCCTCCGCAGTGCTGGTTGCGGAGGCCTTATTTGATTGGTGAGTCTTTTATTCAGCAGCGATGGCGGCGGAGTTGGCCTGTTGCGCATCGATCTTCTTGCGCTGCAGGCTTTCCTCGATCACCAGCCACAGGCCCGAGGCGATGACCAGCATCACGCCCAGAACAGTGCCGGTGCCGGGGATTTCACCAAAGGCGACCATGCCGATGGCAACCATCCAGACAAATTGCAGGTTCATCAGCGGGGTGGCCACATAGGCGGGCAAGAGCCGCAGCGCCTCGGCCACCACATAGCGTGCGCCAAAGAGGAAGACCGCGTAACCGACGATCCAGCCGGCATCGGCAAAGCTCATGGGCCGCCAGACAAAGGGCAAGGCCGCGCCCATGGCGATCAAAAGCGCCAGGTTGGGCCAGAAGACTTGCGCCAGAGGCGCACGTTCGACTTGGGCAATGACACGGGCCAAAAGCATGGAGGCCGTGCCGGTGATGGCAGCGGCGAAGGCCCAGAAATGACCAGCTTGCATGCCGCTAATCCCGCCGGGCATCAGGAAAAACACCCCGCAGGCCCCGATCCCAAGAGCCACCCAGGCCAAGGGGCGCGGGGTTTCCCCCAGCATAGGGCCCGACATGGCCGCCGCGATCAAAGGCATCAGGCCAATGAACAAAAAGACGTCAGCGAAAGGCAGCAACATAAAGGCCTTGAAAAAGGCCACGGCGGCAATCACGGTCAGGACCGAGCGGGCGATCATCGGTTTGACCGAATGGATGCGCAGGGTTTCGCCCTTGCTGACACGGGTGGCCCCCGCGGCCATCAGCACAACCAAGGCGGCGGAAAGCGCAAAGAGCTGCGGTGCTTCATAGCCTCCGGCGATGAATTTGGTGATGCCATCCGCCCCGGCCATCATACCGGTATATATAATGACGAGCAGCGCTCCGAGAGTTGTGGCCTTCATGACAACCGCCCTCCCTGGCTGATGCGCTGGTTGGCGCGGGCGAAGCCTTCGAAAAAGGCGTCGAATTCGGTGCTGCTTTCGGCGGCGATGTTCAACACGTCCCGCGCCTCGGGGGAGAGTTGTGGGGCCATGCGGTTGCGCATCACATGCCAATCACCGCTGCGCGCATCATCCAAAGAAAGCATGACTTGCGAAATCTCACGCAAAGCAGTGGCGCGATGATGATGCTCAAAACGCATCCGCCCGCCCGGAATGGGCATACGAAAGAGCGGGCCACCGGCGACCGCTTGGTGCCAATTGCACACCAGAAACGCGTGATAATCATCATTCAGCGGCACATGGTCTCCATCTTCTATTATGAACCCTACTGTTTCCGTTTTTAACCAATCAGTCCAGATTTTCGGTGGCACCACCCCCGCGTAACGGAGCGCAATGCAGATTTCGGCCAACAAATCAGCGTTCTGATCAAGAAAGGCGGTCAATCCGGCGAAATGCAAACTCAACTTCCCTTCTACGCTAAGTTTCGGGTCACGTCGACCGTACTCGCTCAGGTAGAATGAAATATGTGTTAATTCATACGCAGCTTTCTTGTTTGGCAGGGAAAAAGTGTGCGTTCGGGCGGCAAATGCGCGCAAACGGTCATCTAGCCCTTCATCTCTGACGCTTTCTACCCCACGGCGAATCATCAGCCTGCGCGCCTCTGCACGTTGCAGATCCGAGAGTTCGGCCAAAGGCAGGTCCTGTTGTTTTGCGAAATCCACCATGCGTTGCGCGACATCCCCTGGCAGGCCCAGATCCTCTAGGTCCAAAGCAAGAGACAGCAGAAAGCGGTAATATTGAGGAAAGAATTGCAGCCGCTTTTCGGCGTTTTGGTAAAATCCTTCGAAAAGCTGCAGGGTTTCGGGATGCACCGATTGGCCGGTGCATTCCAGAATGTTCAAAAGTTCCGCATTTTCCTTGAGCCAGAACACATCATCCGAGATGCGGCGGTCTTGGGAAAAGCAACCCAGAAGCGCGGAGATCCGCGCCTCCTGAGGCAGAATCCGGGTCGGAACGTTGAGCGCGATGACATTTGTCACAATAAGGTACTCCTCTTGGTCGGTGAGGCAGAGCAGCGACGCCCGCCCGGATTCTGAAGCCTGATAAGGGGTTAGGCGGTGACTGGACCGGACCAGGAGGTAAAGGCCTCGACATTGTCACCCGCATCGATCTGATCGCCCGCCGGGCCAGACCAGGATGTGAAGGCTTCGACGCTGTCGCCGGCATCGGTGTTGCCGCCTGCTGGACCGGACCAAGATGTGAACATTTCGACATTGTCACCTGCTTCGGTATTGCCGCCCGCCGGGCCGCTCCACGAGGTGAACATTTCTACATTGTCACCGGCATCGGTGTTGCCGCCCGCCGGGCCGCTCCACGAGGTAAACATCTCTACGTTGTCTCCGGCGTCGGTATTTCCGCTTGCAGGGCCGCTCCAAGAGGTGAACATTTCAACGGCGTCCCCTGCATCGGTGTTCCCGGCAGATGGGCCAGACCAGGATGTGAACATCTCGACCGCGTCACCGGCTTCGGTATTGCCACCCGCCGGACCAGACCACGAGGTGAACATTTCCACAGCTTCACCGGTCAGCGCGCTTGTTTCCACTTTGGAAACGGTTTGTTCAGAAATCATGTGCTTGTGTTGAGCAGACATTGGAATTCTCCGTTTGAGAGTTGCGTGTTGTTGCCCCCCAAAGCTGCCACCCTACCGCGTTTGCATAATAGTTAATTCCCGTTAAGGTTGTGGTCGCAAAAAGTTATCCACATCAATTAGTTATCGCAATGTCTTCAAGTTGATTTTGAATCAATTTTATCCACAGATTCAACTTTCCTGTGGATAAGTTGAAACTTTGCAATGCAACACTTTATTGCAAATTTTAGTGATTCCGAATCGCACCCGAGTCACATAGTTTCCTTGCGCTCTGCCCCCGCTTTCAGCGATAGAAAGGCAAAGGGAGTGCGTTCATGAAAATCGCCACATTCAACATCAATGGTATCAAGGCGCGGCTGCCCGCACTGCTTGCATGGTTGGACGAAGCACAACCAGATGTGGCACTGCTGCAGGAGATCAAGTCAGTTGATGACGCTTTTCCGCGTCAGGATTTCGAAGAGCGCGGCTATAATGTGGAAACCCATGGGCAGAAGAGCTTCAACGGTGTCGCTATTCTGTCCAAACTGCCCCTAGAAGACGTGACCCGCGGCTTGCCCGGCGACGAATCAGATGAACAGGCGCGTTGGATCGAGGCCACCGTGATGGGCGAACGGGATGCGATCCGCATCTGTGGGCTGTATCTGCCCAATGGCAACCCGGCCCCCGGACCAAAATATGATTACAAATTGGCCTGGATGGAACGGCTGCAGACACGCGCCCAGCAATTGCTGGAGGGTGAGATGCCCGCGCTGATGGCCGGTGACTATAATATCATCCCCCAGGCCGAAGATGCCGCCCGCCCGCAGGATTGGACCGAGGACGCGCTTTATCGCCCCGAAAGCCGCGCAGCCTTTCGCCGGATCCTGAATCTCGGCTTTACCGAGGCCTTTCGCGCCCGCACTCAAGGGCCAGAGCATTACAGTTTCTGGGACTATCAGGCCGGGGCCTGGCAAAAGAACAATGGCATTCGCATCGACCATTTCCTGCTGACACCGCAGGCGGCTGATAAAATGGTCGACTGCAAAATCGACGCCCATGTGCGCGGGCGCGAAAAGCCATCAGATCACGTGCCGGTCTGGATTGAGTTGGACATCTAACGCCTGATTGCCCAAGGGCGCGACCAAATGGTGGGGCGCAAGTGGCGGCAAGCGCTTGCGCCGGGCCGGGCATCGCCCTATTTCTGTCAGGAAAGACAACAAACCGGAGGCCAAGGCCACATGCCGATGCATGCCCAAGAAATCGAAGACCTGCTGCGCGAGACCTTTCCGGATGCCGAAATCCAGGTGGCAGGCGATGATGGTGTCCATATGTCTGCCATGATCATCGACGAAAGCTTTCGCGGAAAAAATCGCGTACAGCAGCAGCGCGCCGTCTATGCCGCCCTCAAAGGCAAGATGGACGGCCCCAGCGGCGAATTGCACGCGCTGGCTCTGACCACCAAGGCCCCGGATTGATCCCATGACCGGGCTGGCCAACTATCTCAACAATGTTTGGCCCATCCTGGCCTGTCTCGCCGTGTTGGGCGTGCTGACCTATGGCGCGCTGACCCCTTACATCCGCAAAGAGCGCAAACGCCGCTTAGAGGAGCAACAAGATGACTGACGCAAAGACCCAAATCGACGAAACCGTCAAAGCCAATGATGTGGTGCTGTTCATGAAGGGCACCAAGGACATGCCGCAATGTGGCTTTTCAAGCCGTGTGGCCGGTGTGCTGAACTATATGGGCCTGGAATACACGGATGTGAACGTTCTGGCCGACGATGCGATCCGTCAGGGCATCAAGGATTATTCCGACTGGCCAACCATCCCGCAGCTCTATGTCAAAGGCGAATTTGTCGGCGGCTGCGATATCGTCACCGAGATGACCCTTTCGGGCGAGCTGGACACATTGTTTGATGAAAATGGTCTGGCGTACAACAAAGAGGCAGCGGACAAGATCCGTGAGGCCAACGCCTGATCTCTTTATTCAGGAAGAGCCAAAGAAAAAGCGCCCTCAATCGGGGCGCTTTTTGTTTTGGTGAAGAGCGAAGCTTAAGCCAGCTTCTCATCCACTGAGGCTGCCAGTGCTTCGGCCTGCGCGGCCAATTCGGCCAGACCATCGGTCACATTGCCGGGGATCACCGGGACCTCGACCTTTTCGGGCATGGGCGGTGGTGCGCTCTTGAGCTCGTCCAACTCGGCCTGCAAAGCCGCCATCTTGTCATCCGCCTCGCGCAGCTTTTCCTCAAGCCCGGCGGTTTTGTCTGCCAGCATCAGGCCAGACATCAGCAACATGCGTGGCTCGGGGATGCGGCCGATCTGGCCCACCAGCACGCTGGCCTCGGCATCAAGCAGACGCGCGGCGGATTGCAGGAATTGCTGTTCGCCATCCTGGCAAGCCACCTCAAAGGTACGGCCACCAATGACGATTTCGACTTCGATCTGTGACATCAGGCACTCTCCTCTGCGGCATCAGCCAAGAGCGGCTCCATCGCGGCGAGCACGGCATTGGTTTCCGCCATATCGGTCGCGCGCGCCCGGCGCAGGTTTTCCAGCTCGGCCAGCATGGCCTTGTTGATCAGATGCGGATCGCCGACGCCCTGGGCGTTGGCTTCGCGCAGGGCCACAATGGTTTCCTCAAGCTGGGTGTTCGCGGCGCGCAGGCGTTGCAGATCGGTGTCCAACTGCTCCATCGCGGCGCGCTGGTCACTATCCCCGCCGGTATCAGCGACGACCGGAGCCTCCTCCTGCCGGGCGGTCAGCACACGCAGACGTTCCTGCAACTGCGCATTGGCCATCTTTTCGTCTTCGAGCTCTTCGCGCAGCGCGTCCAATTCGCCGCTATCAACCGCAGGTGCGGCGGGCTCTTCGACCTCTGCCACGGGCTCCGCTTCCGGCTCTGGTTCCGGAGCAGCCGAGGCCGCCATTTCCGCGGCCTCTTTGGCAGCGGCCAGTTGATCGGTCAGCTGGGCAATCTCATCCTCAAGCTGGCGGGTTTTCTCGGCTTCAGCCGCCGCAGCCTCGCGCGCGACATTGGCTTCGATCTGCGCTGCCTTGGCATCTTCTTGTGCAGCACTCATCGCTGCCTCAAGCTCGGCCAGACGGGCGGCGGCCTCGGGATCTTCGCCCGCGCTTTCCGGCGGTGCATACCCTTCGACACGTTGTGCAATCTGGTCCAGCGCACGGCTGATGCGACCGTGCAATTCATCGATTTGGGTCATCCTGCCCCCCTGCTTTGTCTCGGACCCGCTGTTGGCGCTAACGCACACGAATCGCGCTTTGGTCCGGTTCACAAAAGTTTATCAAGCGCACACGGAAATTGCGCCCCTTTATATTCCAACGTCTTAGGCCGGTTTTAAGGGTTTTGTCCACCTTGGCACGCTTGCACTTTGGCTCAACACTGCTATTGAGCGCCTAATCCCACCCAGGCTGAAGGATCAAGACCAAGTGGATATCCAAGAGCTCCGTACCCGTAATCCTGACCATTGGATGCGTTCGACCGCTATTCGTGCCCTGGCGCTGGACGCCGTGGCCGAAGCAAATTCCGGCCATACCGGCATGCCCATCGGCATGGCTGACGTGGCGACCGTGCTGTTTTCCAAGCACCTGAAATTCGACGCAAAGAACCCTGACTGGCATGACCGCGACCGGTTTATCCTGTCGGCGGGCCACGGCTCTATGCTGATCTATGCGCTGCTCTATCTCTGTGGCGATCCCGAAGTGACCCTGGAAGAGGTCAAGAACTTCCGTCAATGGGGCGCGAAAACTGCCGGTCACCCCGAGAACTTCTTGCTCAAGGCGGTTGAAACCACCACCGGCCCGCTGGGTCAGGGCATCGCCAATTCGGTTGGTTTTGCCATGGCCGAAGAAAACCTGCGTGGCCGTTTCGGTAAGAAACTGGTCGATCACCACACCTATGTGATCGCAGGTGACGGCTGCCTGATGGAAGGTGTCAGCCAAGAAGCCATCGGTCTGGCGGGGCGCTATGAGCTCTCTAACCTGATTGTCTTCTGGGACAACAATGACATCACCATTGACGGTAAGGTGTCCCTGTCTGATCGCACCGACCAGGTTCAGCGTTTCAAGGCCTCGGGCTGGCATGTTCAGGAAATCGACGGTCACGATCCCGAAGCCATCGACGCCGCGATTGTTGCCGCCAAGAAAGCCGGCAAACCGTCGATGATCGCCTGCAAAACCCATATCGCTTTGGGTCACGCGGCGCAGGACACTTCCAAAGGTCACGGCGCTTTGACCAACGCAGAACAGAACGTTGCCGCCAAGGAGAACTGGGGTTGGACCGCTGGTACCTTTGAGATCCCTGCCGAGATCAAGACCTGGTGGGAAGAGGTTGGCACCCGTGGCGCAGCCGAACGCGAAGCCTGGGAAGGCCGCTTGGCCGAAGCCTCTGCCGGTCGTCAGAAAGAATTCGCCCGCGTGATGAATGGCGAAGCGCCCAAGAAGCTCTCTGCCGTGGTCAAAGGCCTGAAAAAGCAGATCAGCGAAGAGCAGCCCAAGGTTGCGACCCGTAAATCCAGCGAAATGGCGCTGGCGGTGATCAATCCGATCATGCCCGAAACCATGGGTGGTTCGGCTGACTTGACTGGCTCTAACAACACGTTGACCGGCGATATGGGGGTGTTTGACACCGACAATCGCAAAGGTCGTTACGTCTATTGGGGCATTCGCGAGCACGGCATGTCCTCGGCGATGAACGGCATGGCGCTGCATGGCGGCGTGCGCCCCTATGCGGGCACCTTCATGGCCTTTACCGACTATGCCCGCCCGGCCATGCGTCTGGCGGCGCTGATGAAAGTGCCAACTGTGTTTGTCATGACCCATGACAGCATTGGTCTGGGCGAAGATGGCCCGACCCACCAGCCGGTGGAGCATCTGGCCATTTCGCGCGCCACGCCGAACACGTTGGTCTTCCGTCCGGCGGATACCGTGGAAACTGCCGAGGCCTGGGAAATCGCCCTGCGCCAGACCGGCACGCCATCGGTTCTGTCCCTGACCCGTCAGGGCCTGCCCACCGTGCGCAAAGAGCATAAGAACGCCAACCTGGTTGAGAAAGGCGCTTATGTGCTGGCCGAGGCCGAGGGCAAGCGTCAGGCGATCATTATGGCCACCGGCTCTGAGGTCGAAATCGCGCTGGCGGCGCGTGATCTGCTGCAGGCCGAAGGCATCGGCACCCGCGTGGTGTCCATGCCGTGCTGGGAGCTGTTTGAGCAGCAGGATGAAAGCTATCGTCGCCGCGTGCTGCCACCGGCTGGTCCGGTGCGCGTGGCTGTTGAGGCCTCGGTGCAGATGGGCTGGGACAAGTGGCTGTGTGGCGAGCGTGGCTCGGCCAAGAAATCCGGCTTTGTCGGCATGGAAGGCTTTGGTGCCTCGGCCCCGGCTGGCACGTTGTACGAAAAGTTCGGCATCACCGCCGAGGCTGTGGCCGAAAAGGTCAAATCGCTGCTGTAAGCGGATTAGAAGAGCTGATGAAAAGGCCGCGTGTTTACGCGGCCTTTTTTGTTGAATGAGTGGTTTTGCTGGGTCGCGCCTGCCTGGGCAGGCGCGTTCGAAACAGACCAATCAAGAACAAAGGTCGCAAACGACGCATCGCCTTGAAATGCCGCGAGGTTGCAAATGCGCCTGCCAAGGGGGCAGGCAGGCGCGGCCCGGCAAAGCCGGGCGGGAGTTCAGTTGACAGTCGCCTTGCCTTTCAACCCGTTCAAAACCGCCTTGGCGGCGCGCAGTCCCGGATGCTCTCCGCCCAAACCAAGGCGTTCCATGGTCAAAGCCATCGCCGCATTCTGCGCATCTGGCGCGTCCAGGACGTTCAAAACCTCAGCCGCGATTGGATCGGGTTGGCAGTCTTTGCCAATGAATTCCGGCACGGCGCGGGTTTCGGAAACCAAATTGACCAGTGTCACCGTATCCACCAGCAGCATGCGTCCAATTATCTGGCGGCTGAGCCAGCTCATATCATAGGCGATGACCATGGGCGTCCCCGCTGCGGCCAGTTCCAGCGACACTGTGCCTGACGCCGCCAGTGCCACATCAGCCGCCCGAAACGCCGCGCGCTTTTCAGCCCCATCATCGCCGCGCGGGTCCAGCACCAAAGGCGCGCCGGGCCAATCGCTAACCGCGTGTTGGACCGCCTCAACCACATTGCCAGCCGCCGGGATGACCAGTTTCAACGCGGGCCGTTTTTCGTGCAGAAGGACCGCGACTTTCGTAAAAACCGGCAGCAAACGCCCGATTTCTGACCTACGCGACCCCGGCAAAACCAAAGCCAATTCACCTTCGATCCCATATTTGTCCCGAAAAGCCTGCGCCTCTTCGGCACTGGCCTGCGGATCGGTCACCACAGGATGGCCGACAAAGTCGCACTCCATCCCCGCCTCGCGCATATAGGGCGGCTCAAACGGCAAGAGCGCCAGAACCTGGTCCACATGCGCCGCCATTTTTTGCGCCCGACCGGGCCGCCAGGCCCAAACGGTGGGGGCCACGTAATGCACCACGCGCACATCGCTCACCGCCTTAACCAAACGGTTCACCCGCAGGGAAAATTCCGGCAGGTCGATGGTGATCAACACATCGGGTTTCTCGGCAATCACCGCATCGGCTGTCTCGCGAATGCGGGCCTTGAGGTGACGATATTCCTTGAGGATCTCGGTCACGCCCATGACGCTGATTTCGTCCATGGGAAAGAGACTGTCGAGCCCCTCAGCCTCCATCAGCGGCCCGCCAATGCCACGGAATTGCACATCCGGCACCAGCTGGCGCAGGCCACGCATCAGAGCCACGCCCAGCTTATCGCCCGAGGCTTCGCCCGCTGTGATAAAGACCCGCATTATTCCGGCCTCTCGCGGATCCAAAGGAACAGCCCCTCAGCGTCCAGACGTTTCAGGGTTTCCTCAAAGTTCAGCACCATGACACCCTCGGCCTCGATCACGATGCCGGCAAGGCCAGCCTCAGCCGCGTTGCGGGCGGTATCCGGCCCGATGGTCGGCAAATCAGCACGGCGGTCCTGTCCGGGCTTGGGGGCCTTGTAGAGCACACCGCCACGCGCCCCCTGCCCCAGCGAGCTGAGCATGGCATCGGTGCCAGCATCGGTTTCGCGCGCGGCAATGCCGCTGCGGGCCACGACGCAGGCCTGCCCCAGATCCTGCCGCCCCTGATCGGCGCTGACCTCATCGCCCAGCCGCGCCAGACGGTCCGCCTCGGGCGAGGGTTGTGACAGGGTTGGCACGCCGTAATCCGGCAAGAGATCCGGCACTGCTTCATGCGCTGCCAAAACCTTGAACCCGGCGCTTTCAAAAATATCGATGGCAATCCGCAAAGCGCCATCATCCCCCCTGCGCAAAGCGCGCAGAATCCGGGGCAGCAAAAGGATCGTAGCAAAGTCGAGATATTTCCAGTCAAAGACCGGACGGCGCACGGCACCACACATGCAAATCTCGCTCACGCCTTGCGATTTCAGCCATTTCAGCAACCCGCCGAGCCGTTCGAGCCGAAACACATGATCCGGCTTCAACGACGTTGGCGCGACATGCTCCAAGGCGCAGATCACAGGACGATCTGGCAAAGCCTGCGCCACCACGGTGGGCAATTCACCTCGTCCTGCAATCAATGCCAACATGTTGCGTGCCTTAGCCCGGAGTTAGGAATGACCGATCACTGTCGCCCAGAATAAAGGCAACGATCTCTGAGACATAGTCACTCGATGTCTCTTCGCCAAGGCGACGGGCGCGATCTTGGAAGGTTCCTTCGCCTTGCGCCAACATCTGAAAGGCCGCGCGCAGGGCTGTGATGTCCTCACGCGCAACGCCGCGCCGTTTCAGACCCACAAGGTTGAGACCGTCCAACTGGCCACGCGGGCCCTGCACCAAACCATGCGGGATCACATCATTGGTGACCATGGTGACAGCACCAATAATCGCGCCGCGCCCGATGCGGACAAATTGGTGAACGCCGGACAAGCCGCCGACAATCACCTGGTCCTCAAGCGTGCAATGACCAGCAAGGGCGACGTTATTGGCCAGTATGACATTGTTCCCGACAGTCACATCATGGGCCACATGGCTGGAGGCCATGAAGAGCCCGTCATCGCCCACGCGCGTTACTCCGCCACCGCCGGCCGTGCCGGTATTCATGGTGACATGTTCCCGGATGCGATTGCGTTTGCCTACGATCAATCGCGTCTCTTCACCGTCAAACTTCAGGTCCTGAGGGATTTCACCGATCACGGCGAAGGGAAAGATAACCGTTTCCTCACCGATCTCGGTATGGCCGGTCACCACGACATGCGATTTCAACTCAACACGCGGGCCAAGCACAACATTGGGGCCAATCGTGCAAAACGGGCCAATGACGCAACCCTCGCCAATCTGCGCGCCCTCTTCGATTAAGGCTGAGGGGTGGATCTGCGCGCTCATGCAGGCAGGTCCATCATCGCGGTAAATTCGCATTCGGCGGCCATTTCGCCATCGACTTCGGCCACGCCGGAGAATTTCCAGACCTTGCCGCCGGGTTTGCCACGTACCGTGGTCAGGTTCATGCGCAGCTGGTCGCCGGGCACCACTTTGCGACGGAATTTGCATTTGTCGATGGCCATGAAATAGACCTTCATTTCTTTGTCGGCCATATCCAGCGCCGTGCCGACGATGACCGCGGCGGTCTGCGCCATCGCCTCGACGATGGTCACGCCTGGCATGATGGGCAGGCCCGGGAAATGGCCCTGAAAATGCGGCTCGTTCATGGTGACGTTCTTGATGCCAACGCCGGATTGCGTGCCGTTGATCTCTTCGACCCGATCCACAAGAAGGAATGGGTAGCGATGCGGCAGGATGCGCTGGATCAGTTGGATATCGGCGCTCAGAAGCGTGTCGGTCATGAAGCTTGCCCTTGTCTTATGCGACTGTCTTTTCGACGGTCTTTTCTGCCTATGTCCCTATCAACCCAGAGAAGTCAGGGCAAGAAGCGGTCATGGATCTTGTTTTGATGGCTCTTCGGCTGGGGCATCTTTTGGCGCATTGGCTTTGTCAGCTTCGGCCAAGAGCTGGTTGATCCCCAGAATGACCTGATCCGTCACATCAATGGCCGACACCGTGGCAAAGACATTGCGTTTGTCCATGACAACAACAGCCCCGGCATCCTGCATGATCCTGTTCAAAACCGGACGGGCAGAAATCAGGAAATCACGTCGGGCCGTTTCCTGACGTTCGACCAAAGCGCGGGCCTTGGTGTCTTGCTCGCGGCGCAGCTTTTGCACCTTTTGGTCAAAGGCATCCGCCAATTCGCGAAACGCTTGTGGGTCAAGAGTTTGGCGCTGTTCCGTGAGCTTCTGTTCTTCTTCCGTCAGTTCCGCTTCGATCTGACGGTTTTCAGCAGCGATTTCCGCCCCAGCCTGTTCCAGTTCTAGCGCAAAGCGTTTGCCAAAGGCGCTTTCGCCAAAGGCGCGTTCGAACTCAATCACCAGAACCGGGCTTTGCACGGTTCCGATATCAAATTCTCCGGGCACCTGTTGAGCGTGCGCCGAGGGGCCAAAGCCCCCCAGCACCAAGGCAAAAGCAAGTAACTGCGCCCGGAAACCGTTCATCGGATCAGAAGTTTCTGGAAACCGAAATGTTGAAGTTCAGCGGTTTGTCATGCTTGTTTTTCTTCACCGCCTCGGTGAAGTCGAGCCGCAGCGGGCCAAGCACACTGTCCCAGAACAGCGATACGCCAACCACATGACGCAATTCGAAATCACTGGATACGATTTCGCCGCCCGCAGACACGAGACTGTCATAGCCGTCATTGACGCCCCAAACAGAACCCACGTCATAGAACACGCCGCCTTTCAGGCCGTATTCTTCGGGCAGGCCCAAAGAAAAATCGGCTTCAAAACGTGCCACAGCAAAGAAGTTGCCGCCCAGAGGGTCGTCAATATCCAGGCCATCGTTGATTTCGCGCGGTCCGATACCATTGGTCTCAAACCCGCGCATGACAGTAGGACTGACCCGGAAGCGGTCTGTCGTGCGGCTGTCCTCTTTGGAATAGCTCAGCGCTCCGCCTCTAATCGACGCTCGCAAGGTCACTTCATCGTTGAAAATCTTTGTCTGCGCCACGGCACGCGCTGTGGTTTTGACAAAAGCGGTGTCGCCGCCCAACCCGCCAAAGTCCTGGCCGAATTCCAAACGAACACGCGTATTGTCGCTCAGACCAGCACGCAAGGTGTCGTAGGTATAGGTATACCCTACTGAACTATCAAACCGCTCGCCCAACCCGGATTCAAATTTGATAATGCCACCAACATCCGTATCCGTCGCCTCAATTTCCGGAAGGTCCGTATAGGCAAGTGTGTAGCGCAGTTGCAAACGGCCATTGTCAGATACCGGGAAGGCAAGGAACGGTAGGAACGTGCCGCGTGTCGTATCAAAGTTGGAGTTTTCATTGTTCGTTTCAGAATAGTTTGCGCTGAAACCGAACTCCAAATCACGCCCCAGGAAGGCTGGTTCACTGAAAGACAGATCATATTTGTTGCTCGATGACGTGGTATTCACGCCAAAGCTGAACTTTTGACCACGTCCCAAGAAGTTACGTTCGCTAAAGGACAGGTTCAGACCGATCCCGCCATCGGACGAATAAGACCCGCCAAACCCGATAGAGCCGGTTGGCTGTTCTTCCACATCGACGTCAATGATCACCTGCTGAGGTGTCGAACCCTCGCGGGCATTCACGTCAGCTTTGGTAAAGAAGCCCAAAGCGCGAATGCGCTCCGCGCTTTCACGAATGGCGCGTGGGTTGAACGGATCCCCTTCGGCAACCGGGAATTGCTTGCGCACCACGCGATCGAGAGTCGTCGTGTTGCCCTCAATATCGATACGCTCGACAAAGATCCGATCCCCGCGTGTCAGTTGCAATTCAACATCCAGGGTCAAGTCGCGATCATTGCGGGTGATGCGTGGCTCAACACGAACAAAGTTCAGACCTTCACGCACCGCCAGTTTTTCCATACGGGCAATTTCGTTTTCAACGCGGGTCGGTGAATAGACCTTGCCCGAGCGCAGACGGATTTTGCTTTGGAACAGGTCAACATCCACCTCTGGCAAGTCCGAGGTCACCTCGACATTGCCAACATGGAATTGCTGCCCTTCTTCGACATTGAACGTGACGAAATAGCCGTCACGTTCCTGGGTCAGTTCAGAGTTCACCCCAGTGACACGAAAATCGACATAACCGCGCGAGGCATAGAAATCGCGCAGCAACTGCTGGTCGAAGGCTACGCGGTCTTCGATGAAGGTGTCGCTTTTGATGATGGCACGCAATGGGCCGGCCTGTTTGGTCGCAAGAACGCGACGCAGGCGGCGGTCGCCAAATTCTGTGTTGCCAGCAAAGCCGATGCGCTCAATCTCGATAACGCCGCCTTCGAAAACTTCAAAGACCAGATCAACACGGTTGTCGCGGCGTTTGATAACCTTCGGGGACACACGCGCTGCGATACGCCCCTGCTGGGTATAGGCTTCGGAAATGCGTTGCGCATCTTCTTCGGCCACCCGCGGGCTGAACACGCGCCGTGTCTGAGTTTGAACGATATTGGACAGGTCCTCATCCTTGAGGCGTTTGTTGCCTTCAAAAGTGACAAGGTTCACTGTCGGGAATTCCACAACCTTGATGACCAGGGTAGAGCCCTGTGGGATCAGATCAACGGATTCGAACAGCCCGGAACCAAGGATGCGCTGATAGGCGTCATTCAACTCGCCCGCCGACACGCGCTGACCGCGTGCGATCCCGGCATAAGACAGGATGGTCGCCCCTTCGATGCGTTCATTGCCTTCGATAGATACGCTGGTGAAAGCATAGCTTTGCGCATAAGCGGTTTGTGGCAGGGTGGCAGCCCCGACACCGGCCGCCAAGGCCATGGAAACCGCCACAATCTTGGCAGCGCGTGACACGCGATTTTCCCGTTTGAAACCAACCTGCGCATTACGCGCGGAAATGACCTTTGCCATTTTGAAATCCACTCCGACATCCCTCAGAAAGTGAGTATCGGGAATGGCCGCCCTTGTCAAAAGGGCTTGGCAGTCATTTGCCTGTGTTTTTTGCTATACGATCTCTAAGGATAGAGGGTCAGAGGAACATGGTTCCCAGATATGCCCCCAAGAACAGGGCAAAAATGATCGTGAAGACATAGAGCAACCGGTCCCAGTTGATCGAGACCAGCAAGCTTACACTGCGATAGCCAGCTACAAGAGTCGTCATGGATTCGGTCCTTTCCGTTGCAGGACCTGAATACATGGTGAATCGGGCAGGATTAGGGCGATGGCCCTACCCTGCCCGAAAAATTGTTTCCGTCAGCAGAATAAATCGCTGCTCACGCCGAGAATCATTACCGAGAGAACGACAATCAACCCGATTTTCATCAACAGATCCAAGGCGCGCTCGCTCGGCTGTTTTCCAGTCACCGCTTCATAGGCGTAGAAACACAGGTGGCCCCCGTCGAGAACCGGGATCGGGAACAGGTTGATCAAACCCACGGCGGTGGACAGAACTGCGACAAACCAGATGAAATTCGTGGTGCCCTGGCTGGCCATATCACCCGAGGTTTCAGCAATACCGATGGGGCCGGACAGATTACAGGTGCTGATGGCACCGGTAATCATGTGCCACATGCCGGACAGCGAGCCAGTCATGATGCGCCAGACCTGATTGACCCCGGCAAAGAACGCCTCACCAAAACCGGGGGTTTCGGTGGCGGGTTCAAACAGGATGCCGCCAATCACGCCGATCCGGTAGAAGGTCTTGAACGTATTGTCAGGCTGGGGTTCATCCACGCGCTTGGGCGTCAGATCGGCAGACACGGTTTCGCCATCGCGCCAAAGGGTCAGCGCCAGCGTCGCACCTTCGGAGCCCTCGACCTTTTCCTTGAGCTGATCAAAGGCAAAGATCGCCTCGCCATTAATGGCAGTGATCACGTCGCCCTGCTGCAACCCGGCATCACGCGCGGCCGAACGCGGCGCGACCTGCGTCACGATGGGCGGATAGACATAGGGGCCAGAGACAGTTGTTTCGCTGCCATCACGCAAAACGGTGTAGTCCAGCAATTTCTTTTGCGGCAGGTTCTGCATGAAGGCCTCATAGGCGGCCCCATCCTCGAAAGATGGCGGTGCGCCGCCCTCGATCTCGAGGATCACATCGCCAGATTGCAGCTCTTGCGTCACCGGCAATATGCGCAATTCACCAACGGTCAACGGCTCGGACACGATGCCACGCGCCAGAATGATCCCGGTAAAGAGAACAATCGACAGGATAAAGTTAAAGACCGGGCCAGCGGCCACGGTGGCGGTGCGCGCCCAAAGCGGTGCACCATGCATGGTCGAGCGCATTGTGGCGTCATCCATGCCGTGGATCGCATCGCCATCAATCCCACCCGAAGCATTCGCATCGCCCCGGAATTTCACAAATCCGCCAAAAGGAATCGCTGCGATCTGCCATTTGGTGCCAAAATCGTCATATCGCGACCATAGGACCGGACCAAAGCCCAGGCTGAACACTTCTGGATAGATACCGGATTTCTTGCCGACGATGTAATGGCCGTATTCGTGGATCGCCACGATGATCGACAATGCCACGACAAAGAAAACCAATGTCCAAATCAGCCCGCCAAATTGCGGAATCAGGGATGTCAGGTCCAAAACGTCTGCCTTTCTGGTTTCTGTCGTTTATCGCGCCATGATCTCGTCTGCCCGCATACGGGCGAGATGGTCTGCCTCGGCGACCTTATCAAGGGTAATCTCGGCAGGATTATGACCTTCAAAGTAAGAAAGGTCACTTAACACTTGCTCGACCACCTCGGCCATGGCCGGGAATGAGATTTGCTCGGCGATGAAAGCATCCAGCGCGCGCTCCTTGGCGGCGTTGAACACCGCGCCCATCAGCCCACCGGCCTGCATGACCTCGCGCGCCAGTCGCAGGGCGGGCCAGCGGGTCTCACACGGGTTGCGAAAACTCATCTGGCCAAGCTTGACTAGATCCAGCCGTTCTACCGGCAGGGGTTTGCGATGCGGGTAATGCAGGGCAAAGCCGATGGCGTGACGCATATCGGGTGCGCCCACATGGGCCATCAGCGCCCCGTCATTGAACCCGACCAGGGCGTGAACCATCGATTCCGGGTGGACCACGGTTTCGATCTTGTCCGGTGAAACGCCGAAATACTCTTTGGTTTCAATCAGCTCCAGCGCCTTGTTGAACATGGAGGCGGAATCAATGGTGATGCGCTGCCCCATATCCCAATTAGGATGAGTCGCAGCCTGGGCCGGAGTCGCCTTGGCCAGATCCTCGAGCGGCCAATCGCGAAAGGCCCCGCCGCTGGCGGTGATGATAATGCGCTCAACGGCGGCAAGGTCTTCGCCGATCAAGGCCTGAAACACCGCGCTATGTTCGCTATCGACCGGCAGAATATGGGTGCCATGGGCTTGCGCGGTGCGCATGATCAGGGGCCCGGCGCAGACAAGGCTTTCCTTATTCGCCAAGGCCAGCGTCGCCCCGGTTTGCAAGGCCCGCAGCCCCGGTTCCAGCCCAGCCGCGCCGACAATCGCCGACATAACCCAATCAGCCGATCGCGAGGCGGCTTCGATCAAGGCCTGACGCCCGGCGGCAGCTTGCACATCGCTTCCTACCAAAGCCTCGCGCAGCTCTGTCAGGCGGTTTTCATCTGCGGTCACAGCCACTTGCGCCCGCAATTTCATGGCATCCTTGGCCAGTTGCGCAATGTTGCGCCCCCCGCTCAGGGCGACAACCTCATAGGCGTCTGGATCGCGCGCGATCAGGTCTATCGTGCTTTGCCCAATGGAGCCTGTCGCGCCAAAAATCGAAATGCGTCGTGCCATGGAATCAGGTCACCATATAGATGAACAACACCAAAGAGGCCCCAATCACCCCATCAAACCGATCCAAAACGCCACCGTGACCCGGGATCAGACCCGAGCTGTCCTTGACCCCTGCCCGCCGTTTGAGCGCGCTTTCCACAATGTCACCCATCTGGCTGCCAAAGCTCATGAATATGGCCGTTGCAATGAACAAAGGGCCGACATGCCCGGTCATCACCGCCAATGCGCCAACCACGCCGGACGCAACCCAGCCAGCCACAATGCCGGACCAGGTCTTCTTGGGGCTGATACGCGGCCAGAACTTTGGCCCGCCAAAGCTTTTGCCAGCAAAATAGCCTGCCACATCGGTGACAATCACAATGGCCAAAAGCAGAAACACCGTTTTGGGCGCTGCCAAAGACATGCCCGCCAAGAGGTTCCCGGTCAGCAAAATGGCCAAGACATAAGGCGCGAAATAAAGCTGGTCACGCTTTACAGCCAAGGTCAGCAGCAGCGCAAAAACCGCAGTGGCCCCAATGGCATAAAGCGCAAGAATCCCCAAAAGCAGCGGGTATGTGGTGAACACCACCGCCACCGTGACCGAAGCCGTGATCTCGGGCAGCATGACGAAACGCGGCTCATGCATGCGCACCAATTCCCAGACCATCAAACCGGTCGCAACCGATACAAGAACGGCGAACCAGAACGGCCCGGCCAGCGCTGCGCCGATGGCCAAGGCCAACATCACAACCGCTGAAATCACCCGAGGTCCAAGGTCACGCCATTTCTCAGTCATGTCTTTACCCCGCCAAAACGACGGTCCCGCTTGCCATAGCTGCCAACAAGGCTGGCAAATTCCTCAGCCGTGAAATCCGGCCAGAGCGTGTCGACAAATTCATATTCCGCATAGGCCGACTGCCAGAGCAGAAAATTGGAAATCCGCGCCTCGCCGCTGGTCCGAATGACCAGATCGGGATCGGGCAACACATGTGTGTCCAGATAGCGCGGCAGGGTTTCAACCGTCACCTCTTCGGGGTCAAGCTTGCCGTCCCGCACATCCCGCGCAAGGCGCTTGGTCGCGCGCGCCACCTCATCACGGCCGCCATAGTTCAACGCGATGGTCAAATTGGTGCCTGTACAGGTCTCGGTTTCGCGCTCAAGATCGTCCATCAACTGGATCAGCTTCGCATCCAGGCGCACCCGATCCCCAATAAAGCGCACCCGCACATTGCGATCCCGCAAAGCACGGGTTTCCTTGGCGATATAGCGGCGAAACAGGCTCATCAGCCCCGCCACTTCGACCTGGGTCCGTTTCCAATTCTCGGTCGAAAAGGCAAAGATGGTCAGGTAATCGACCCCGACTTCGGGGCAGGCTTCGACCACTTCGCGCACACGGCGCGCGCCGGCATGGTGACCAAACAGACGGGGACGACCACGATTGGTTGCCCAACGGCCATTGCCATCCATGATGATTGCCACATGGCGTGGCCCTGTCTCATCACGCGGCTGCGCTGCCATGCTGTCATCCTTTGCCAAAAAACCACCCGATCGATCGATAGCCTTGCCCAAGACACGGGGCACACGGTGTGACGTTCCCAAAATCAAGCAAGGCCCAAAATACACGAAAGAGGCAGCCTGCGCTGCCTCCCTTACTCATGCGGCCCGTTCGGGCCGCCCCAACAATCAGATCTGCATGATCTCTTCTTGTTTGGTTTCAAGCGCTTCATCAACTTTTTTGATGTAGGCGTCGGTCATTTCCTGAACCTCGGCTTCCCAGAGCTTCTGGTCATCCTCGGACATGCCGTCATTCTTGGCTTTCTTGATCTGGTCCATGCCGTCACGGCGCACATTGCGCACCGAGACCCGGGCGTTTTCCGCGTAGCCCCCAGCGACTTTGCCCAGCTCGCGACGACGCTCTTCGTTCAGCTCAGGGATGGGCAGCATGATGATGGTGCCATTGAGCTGCGGGTTGATCCCGAGGCCAGATTCGCGAATGGCCTTTTCGACCTTGCCGACCAGCCCTTTGTCCCAGACATTGATGGTGACCATGCGCGGCTCGGGCACGTTCACGGTGCCAACCTGGTTGATCGGCGTCATCGAGCCATAGGCATCCACCATCACCGGCTCCAGCATGGAGGCTGAGGCCCGCCCGGTGCGCAAAGAGGCAAATTCCGTGCGCAGGTTCGCCATGGCACCGTCCATGCGGCGCGAAAGATCATCAGTGTCGAGTTCAAAATCGTCGGACATGTGGCCCTCGGTCTTCTTCTTGTTTCCGCTTGGTTTGGTTCTATGCGCTCAGCAGGTGAATGTATAGGCAAGATGGCATGTCATTTGACACCTGACAAAAATCCGCAGGCAAAAAGCGGCAATATTCAGGGATATCGAAAGGCTTCGTTTACTTTAATCCCCGACAACAAAAGGCAACTGCCAAGGAAACAGACCACCACATGCATATCTGCCTGATCCTAGCTCCGGGTTTTCCGATTCTCACCTATGTGATGCTGCGCGAGGTTGTGACTCGCGCCAATGCCCTGGCGGGTCAGGCGCTGTTTTCGCTCGAACTGCGCAGCGTGACCGGGCAGCCCGTGGCCTCTGTTGACGGGATCGAAATCGCCCCGGATCGCACCGATTGGGAGGATCCGCCAGGGTGGGATCTGGTGATCCTATGCGCCGGGGCCAACCCGCTGGCCCGCCTGCCCATGGGGCTACGTGGGTTTCTGATGCGCGCTCAACAGGCGGGCGCGACCCTTGCCGGGTTTGAGGGCGGTGTGACCATCCTTGCCGCGCAAAACCTGCTGGACGGGCATCAGGCGGTGCATCCCCACACATTAAGCGAGGATGAGGTTGAGATCCTCGCCAATACAGCCCGATCTGATCAGATTTTCTGCTATGATCGCGGGCGGTTGACGGCGGCGACAGGGCTGGCGGCCGGTGACGCTCTTTTGGCTTGGGTTGCGCGAGTGCATGACAGCGATATCGCCAAACAGGTCTCTGACCAGCTTGCTCTGGGCCATTTCCGCTCCGATGGCGAGGCCCGCAACCACCCCAAGGCCGAAGACCCGGTGCTGGCGCGGATGCAATCGATCATGGCTGCCCATTTGGCGGACCCGCAACCGATGGATGCGATCGCGCAAAGCCTCGAGCTGAGCCCGAAACAGTTGCGCCGCCGCTGTCGCAAGGCACTTGGGCAAACCCCGACCCAGGTCTATCTGCGTCTTAGGCTGGATCGGGCCGAACAGCTTGTGCGCGACACCGCGCTTTCGGTCGAGGAAGTGGCCAAGGCAACCGGTTTTTTATCCCCGTCGGCCTTCACCCGCAGCTTCAAATCCCGCTTTGGTGCAGCCCCCCGCGCCATGCGCAAGATCTAAATTTCATCGAACCACACCCAGGCTTCTTTGGGCCCAAAATATCCCGGGGGAGTCTGCTTGCAGACGGGGGCAGCGCCCCCTGCCCGCTCTCCTCAACGCGCAACGTCAAAAATGCGGCAAACACATGGCGAGCAAGCTCAGCCTGTCACCCGCGTATAAGTCCCCTTGCCCGCCAAAATTCCGCGGAAGCCGCCTGGTTCATCCAGATTGAACACGATCAAAGGCAGGTTATTATCCCGCGCCAGTGCAATGGCCGAGGCATCCATGACTTTGAGGTTCTTGCTCAGAACTTCGTCATAGCTAACTTCATCATAGCGCTTGGCATCATCATGCGCGCGCGGATCTTTGTCATAGACCCCATCCGTGCCATTCTTGCCCATCAAGATGGTCTCACAAGCCATCTCATTGGCGCGCAGGGCGGCGGCTGTATCCGTGGTGAAATAAGGGTTGCCTGTCCCGGCGGCAAAGATGCAGACCCGCTTTTTCTCCAAATGGCGTACGGCGCGGCGGCGAATATAGGGTTCGGCCACCTCATCCATGCGGATCGCGGTGATCACCCGGCAGAACACGCCCATCCCTTCCAGCGCAGATTGCATCGCAAGGGCGTTCATCACCGTGGCCATCATGCCCATATAATCGGCTGTGGTGCGCTCCATCCCCTGCGCGCTGCCCGACAGCCCGCGAAAAATATTGCCGCCACCGATCACCATGCAGATCTCGACCCCGAGATCATGCACCGATTTCACCTCTTTGGCGACGCGTTCGACGGTTGGCGGATGCAGGCCAAAGCCCTGATCCCCCATCAGGGCCTCCCCCGAAATCTTCAACATGACCCGTTTAAAGGTCGTCTCTTGCGTGTCGGCGGGGGTGTCGCTCTCGGCCATGTTGCGCTCCGTCATGACTGGGGGATATGATCGCGCGCATATTTGGCGCAAATCACGCGCGGCTGCAATGGCCACACCGGGATTTTCCGCCGGATCGACCGGGGCATTTGGGGACAGCACGACATGAGTTCAATCAGCGCAGAGCTGATCCGGCAGATTGACCCTGCCCGCCCGGTGCTGATCGCGGGCCCCACCGCCAGCGGCAAATCGGCCCTCGCGCTTGAGATCGCCGAGACGCAGGGCGGCGTGATCGTCAATGCGGATGCCATTCAGGTCTTTGACGATTGGCGCATCCTGACCGCCCGCCCCCCGGCCGAGGACGAAGCCCGCGCCAAACATCTGTTATATGGACATATTCCCGGCCATCAGGACTATTCCGTTGGTCATTGGCTGCGCGAGATCACCCCCTTGCTCAACAGCCCCGAGCGTCTGATTATTGTGGGTGGTACCGGCCTTTATTTCACGGCGCTGACCCAGGGGCTGGCCGACATCCCACCGACGCCTGCACAGGTGCGTGCGGAATGTGAGGCTCAACTAAGTTCACAGGGGCTGGCCAGCCTGATTGCGGATCTGGACCCGGCCAGCCGCGACCGGATTGATCTGCAAAACCCGGCCCGAGTGTCGCGCGCTTGGGAGGTGCTGCGATCTACCGGGCGCGGCATTGCCGATTGGCAGGACAACACCCCTCCGCCACTTTTGCCCTTGGATCAGACCTTTCCGATCCTGTTTGACGCCCCCAAAGACTGGCTCACCCCGCGGATCGAACGCCGCTTTGATTTGATGATTGCCCAAGGAGCCCTAAACGAAGCCCGTGCCAATCTCGATACATGGCATCCCAAACTGCCCTCAGCCAAGGCCATCGGGGCGACCGAGTTGATCGCGCATCTGCGCGGAGAGATCAGCTTGGAAGAGGCCTGCACCCGCGCCACAATTCTGACACGGCAATTTGCGAAACGGCAACGGACCTGGTTCAACGCCCGCATGAAAAGCTGGACCAAAGTTTCGCCACAGGATGCAATTGCATGAAACGCCCCGCCTTTCTGACCAAACCCATGCCCCCCGGCCCTGGCCAGAAAGCGCCCGCAAAACCACCTGCGGACAAACCCACCCTGGCCTTGCCCACAGACCCGGTGCGCGCGGGGTCGTTGACTCTGGTGACCCAGGCGGCACCGTGGAAATACGAACTGCTGCATGACCGCCCTGACAATGTGCTGATCTGGCTGACACGAGGTCAGGGCATGATCATCGTGAACGGGGTACGGCGCGGTATTTCCACCAATCAGGCCATGTACTTACCCGCCGGGACTCTGTTTGCCTTGGACATGCCCAAAGGTACCCAAGGCTTGATGTTGCAATGCCCCGCCGGGCTGACCAAACGCATGCCGCGCGAAACCTTGCATCTGCGGGTGCGCGACAGTCTTGCTCAGGCCGAGATCATCTCGATCATCGACACAATGGGCCGCGAGTTGATGCAGGAGCGCCCGCTGATGGAGGAGGCGCTGACCGCGCATACCCATTTGGCTGCGGTCTGGTTGCATCGCCAAATTGCCGTTGGCGCTGTTGAGGAACCGCAAGACACCGCAGGCAGTCGCCTGGTCAGTCGGTTTTCGCAAAAACTGGTGCGCGATTACAGCTCGTCGGATGGGGTCAGCGGCTATGCCCAGGCGCTTGACGTTACGCCAACCCATTTGACCCGCGTCTGCCGCAAATCCTGCGGCAAGACAGCGGCCGATTTTCTGGCTGAGCGCAAATTGCACGCCGCCCGGCTGGCGCTTGGCACCTCCAAACAGCCGATCAAGGAAATTGCCGCCGCTTTAGGCTTTGCCTCAGCGGCCTATTTTACACGCTTTATCCAGACACAAACCGGCCATTCGCCATCCGCGCTGCGACGCGCCGACAAGGCGCATTTCCGAGACTGAAACCGCCTGTCTGACTCGCCAGTGTCGCATTCACCCTATGGCCGCGTCGCTTTTTATCGAAAAACGTGTCGCTTTTGCGACTCCAAATGTCGAAATCAACCATTGACCTGTGGCCTGATCTCGGGCGCTATGGGGGGCAAGGGGTGGAAAAGGTGCCGCAAAGCGGCCCGTTACAAAAACAGCACCCTAACAGATCAACAGTGTCTCAGGGAGAAGACCATGACATCTCACACGCAAGCCAACCGAACGCATCCAGCCGCGGATTTGTACGCGCGCGAGCTCAAGGAAGGTCAGCTTGATCGCCGCGAGTTCCTCGCTCGGACAACCGCTTTGGGTGTTACAGCTTCGGCGGCTTACACCTTGGGTGGTCTGTCCAGCCCCGCCGCAGCGGATGGGCACGCACAGCAAGGCGGCACCATTCGTATGCAAATGGAAGTCCGCGCCCTGAAAGACCCGCGCACCTATGACTGGACCCAGATCGCGACCTTTACCGCCGGTTGGCTGGAATACCTGGTTGAGTACAACAATGACGGCTCGTTCAAGCCGATGTTGCTGGAAAGCTGGTCCGCCAATGATGACGCCACAGAATACACATTGAACGTGCGCAAGGGCGTCAAATGGAACAATGGCGATGACTTCACCGCCGAGGATGTGGCCCGCAATATCGAAATGTGGTGTGACAAAGAGGTCGAAGGCAACTCGATGGCCGGTCGTATGGCCAGCCTGATCGATCCGGAAACCAACAAAGCCGCCGAGGGTGCAATCACCGTCGTCGACAGCCACACCGTGGTTTTGAAAACCAATGCGCCGGACATCACCATCGTTCCTGGCATGGCCGACTATCCGGCTGCCATCACCCATTCCAGCCACAACCCGGACACCATGCTCGATAACCCAATCGGCACGGGCTACATGCTGCCTGAAAGCCATGAGGTTGGCGTCAAAGGCGTGCTGGTACGTAACGAAGGCCATGATTGGTGGGGGTACGAGGCTGGTAAAGGTGGCTATCTGGACCGTATCGAGTTCATCGATTACGGCACCGACCCGGCTGCCTTTGTCGCCGCCTTTGATGCCGAAGAAATCGACATGAACTGGGAATCGGTTGGCGAATTTGTCGACGTGTTTGACGGGCTTGGCCTGGAACGCTCCGAAGTGCCGTCGGGCTTTACCATCGTCATCCGACCAAACCAACTGGCCGAAGACGCCGATGGCAACAAGATCTATGCCGATAAACGCGTGCGTCAGGCCTTGGCCATGGCGGTCGACAATGCGGTCTGTCTGGAACTGGGCATGTCCGGTTACGGGATCACCGCCGATAACAGCCATGTCGGCCCGATGCACCCGGAATATGACCCATCCGTCACCCGCCTGCCCCATGATCCTGCCAAGGCCAAGGCCCTGATGGACGAAGCGGGCATGGGCGATTACGAGCATGAGCTGCATTCGATCGACGATGACTGGCGCAAGAACACCACCGATGCGGTGGCCGCTCAGCTGCGCGACGCAGGTATCGCGGTCAAGCGCACGGTTCTGCCCGGCTCGACCTTCTGGAATGACTGGACGAAATACGCCTTCAGCTCGACCAACTGGAACCACCGCCCACTGGGCACTCAGGTTCTGGCACTGGCCTATCGTTCGGGCGAGGCCTGGAACGAATCCGGCTTTGCCAATGCCGAGTTTGACACGCTGCTGGCCGAAGCAAATGCCATCGCCGATGCGGACGCCCGCCGCGAAGTCATGGGCAAGATCCAGGCGATCATGATTGATGAAGGCGTGACCATTCAGCCTTACTGGCGCACGGCCATGCGTCATTCGCGCGAAGGCTTTGTCGGCAATGGCAAACATATCGCCGACCTGCCCCAAATCTACAAATGGGCCGTAAAAGCCTGATTTGGAACTGAAAAGGGCACGCAGCACGCGTGCCCTTTTTCTATCTTCTAGCCAGTACCGGACTCGCCGCGACCCTGTCGCATCTTCCGGTATCGCTACCTACAGGGGCACCCATGGGACTTTTCATCCTCAGACGTGTCGGTGTCATGATACTGACCGCGCTCTGTCTGACCTACATCGTCTTCTTTCTGACCAATCTCTACCCGAACCTCGAAAAGCTGGCCAAAACCCAAGGCAATTTCCGCATGACGGACGAAGCCGTTGCCAGCTGGCTGACCGATCGCGGCTATATGCAATCCATGCCAAAGAAATATGCCGAATGGATCGGGGTTGCCCCGTCGTTCCGGCATGTGGATGAGGATGGCAAAATCACGGGCCGTTGCATCCTGCCCGGGCAAGATCCGGCTGAGGCCCCGCAATATTGTGGCATCTTGCAGGGGCATTGGGGTTGGTCGACCGTATTCAAGGACAAGGTAGGCGATATCATCGGGCAACGCCTGTCTCTGACTGGGATATTGATGTTCTGGGTCATGGTGGTGATGGTCCCCTCGGCATTGATCGTCGGCGTTCTGGCCGGGATGCGCGAAGGCTCGGTGCTGGATCGCAGCCTGTCGACCGTTTCGATCACTTCGACCGCGACGCCTGAATATGTCTCGGGTGTGATCTTTATCGCCCTTCTGGCCAGCTCGAAATCGCCGCTCACCAATTGGCTGCGGGAAAATGGCTGGATCGAGGGCAAGACGGTGTTCAAAGGCTCCGCCACCTCGGCGATGGAGAACCCGACCTTTGAGAACTTTACCCTGCCGGTAATCACCATTGCGCTTTACGGCATGGGCTATATCGCCCGCATGACCCGCGCCTCGATGGCCGAAGTCATGGTGGCGCAATATATCCGCACCGCGCGGCTTAAGGGCGTGAGTTTTTACAACATCGTTGTGAAACACGCCCTGCGCAACGCGCTGATCGCGCCCTTTACCGTGATCATGCTGCAATTCCCATGGTTGCTGAATGGCGTGGTGATTGTTGAAACCCTGTTCAACTACAAAGGCTTTGGCTGGACCCTGGTTCAGGCAGCCTCGAACAACGATATCGAATTGCTGCTCGGCGTGTCCGTGGTCTCGGTCATCGTGGTTCTGGTGACGCAGCTGATTTCCGATATCGGCTATGTCTATCTCAACCCGCGTATCAGCGTGACATAGGAGGCGCTCATGGAACCGATAAGCTGGGGCGCCATTTTCACGCAAATCCTGATACAGTTCACACCGGTCTGGATCGCCTTGATTGTGCTGTTTGCCGTGTCGATCCGCTACAAGCGTCGCCTGGGCCTTTATGGCAAGCTGTTTGACAGTGTCATCGGCATGATCGGCTTTGCCTTGGTGATGTTCTGGGTCTTTACCGCAATCTTTGCCGGTGTGTTTGACCTGATCGGCACCCATGATCCACTGGCGCAGGTCTCGGGCATGAAGAACAAAGTGCCCGGCACGCCTGTGCGCGGTGCCGAAGAAGGCGAGTTTACCCATTACCTGCTGGGCGGCGACAAGCTGGCCCGCGACGTGTTCACTCGCATGGTGCTGGGCAGCACGGTTGTGATCGCCATTGCGCCGCTGGCCACTGTCTTTGCCTTTATGGTCGGGATCACGCTAGGCCTGCCCGCGGGCTATTACGGCGGGCGTCTGGATACCACGTTGAGCTTTCTCGCCAACCTGATCCTCGCCTTTCCGGTGATCCTGCTGTTCTACCTGTTGGTGACGCCAGAGATCGTGCAAACCGGGTTGCCGCAATTTATGGCTGTGGTGTTGTTCCTGTTCCCGCTGGTGTTTTTCGGCGTGCTGATCCATTCGCGGTTCCGCACCCAACCATCGCGCAACATGATCTGGCTGGCCGTCGTGCTGGTGCCGCTGGTACTGCTTTACATGTCACTGATCAACGAAAGCGGCTCCAAAATCAGCTTCTGGCCCCTGGACTTCTTTGATGTGCCCGGTGGGATTTTGGTGGTGTTTGTCTCGGTGGTCTTTGTGAACTCGCCCACGGTGTTCCGCATCGTGCGCGGGCTGACCATGGACATCAAAACCCGCGACTATGTGGCCGCCGCGCAGACCCGGGGCGAACGCCCCTGGTATATCATGCTGTGGGAGATCCTGCCCAATGCCCGTGGCCCGCTGATCGTCGATTTCTGCCTGCGGATTGGTTACACGACCATCCTTCTTGGGACTTTGGGCTTCTTTGGCCTTGGCCTACCGCCGGAAAGCCCGGATTGGGGCACGACGATCAATGAGGGGCGAAAGCTGTTGTCGGTCTATCTGCACCCGGCCCTGCCCCCTGCTCTGGCATTGCTGAGCCTGGTGCTGGGTCTGAACCTGCTGGCGGATGGTCTGCGCGAAGAAAGCCTGCGCGATTGATGAGAGGGGAGGCCGGGGCGCTGCCCCGGACCCCGGGATATTTTTGGCCCAAAGAAACCCTGGCGTTGGATTTGGGCCCTCCGAACAGGAGAGCGACATGAAAGATGATTATGACGGGCCCATTCTGGAGATCGACAACCTTTCGATTTCCTTTTTCACCCGGCTGAGAGAGATCCCGGCGGTGATGGATTTTTCCGTCACTGTGATGCCGGGAGAGGCGGTGGGGCTGGTGGGCGAATCCGGCTGTGGCAAGTCCACTGTGGCCTTGGGCGTGATGCAGGATCTGGGCAAAAATGGCCGGATCGTTGGTGGTTCGATCAAGTTCAAGGGGCGTGATCTGGGGGCGATGACGCGCGAAGAGTTGCGCGATATTCGCGGCTCTGAGATTGCGATGATCTATCAGGAACCCATGGCCAGCCTGAACCCGGCGATGAAGATCGGCAAGCAGCTGATGGAAGTGCCGATTGTGCATAAGGGCGTGTCGAAAGAGGAAGCCTATGAGCGCGCCTTGCAGGTTGTCACGGATGTGAAACTACCCGACCCCAAGCGTATGTTGGACAGCTATCCGCATCAGCTGTCAGGCGGTCAGCAGCAGCGGATCGTGATCGCCATGGCCTTGATGGCCGAGCCGTCCTTGTTGATCCTGGATGAGCCAACCACCGCGCTAGATGTGACCGTTGAGGCGGCGGTTGTGGAACTGGTGAAGGAGTTGGGCAAGAAATACGGCACCTCGATGCTGTTCATTTCACACAATCTGGGGCTGGTGCTGGAAACCTGTGACCGGCTATGTGTGATGTATAGCGGTGAGGCGGTTGAGACCGGATCGATTGAGGCGGTGTTTGACCATATGCAGCACCCTTATACGCAGGCGCTGTTCCGGTCGATCCCATTGCCCGGAGCTGACAAGAATGCCCGCCCTTTGGTCGCCATTCCCGGCAACTTCCCCCTGCCCCATGAGCGCCCGCCGGGCTGCAATTTTGGCCCGCGCTGTGACTATTTCGTCGAAGGACGCTGTAATGCGGATGCCATTCCGATGGCGGAGGTGCCGGATAAGGATCGTCACGAGACCCGCTGTTTGCGCTATGAAGAGATCGATTGGGACGCGCCGATGCAACATGCGGGTCAGGCGGAGAAGCCCGAGCCCGGGCGCGTTGTTCTCAAGATGGACAACCTGCGCAAATATTACGAGGTCGCGGCCAATGCTCTTTTTGGCAGTTCCGGTGAAAAGAAGGTTGTGAAAGCCAACGAAACCTTGAGTTTTGAGGCACGAGAAAGCGAGACTTTGGCGATTGTGGGCGAGTCAGGCTGCGGCAAGTCGACCTTTGCCAAGGTCTTGATGGGGTTGGAAACCGCGACAGATGGCCAGATTCTGCTGGATAATCGCGAGATCCAGGATGTGCCGATTGAGGCGCGGGATACGGACACGATTTCCGATGTGCAGATGGTGTTCCAGAACCCGTTTGACACGCTGAACCCCTCGATGACCGTGGGGCGTCAGATCATTCGTGCGCTTGAGGTGTTTGACATCGGTGACAGTGATGAGGATCGCCGCGAGCGTATGCTCAAGCTGTTGGATCTGGTGAAACTGCCGCGCGCCTTTGCGGATCGTATGCCGCGCCAACTGTCTGGCGGGCAAAAGCAGCGGGTCGGGATTGCCCGTGCCTTTGCGGGGGACGCGCGGATTGTGGTGGCGGATGAGCCGGTCTCGGCGCTGGATGTCTCCGTGCAGGCGGCGGTGACCGATCTTTTGATGGAGATCCAGCGCGAGCATAAGACCACGCTCTTGTTCATCAGCCATGACCTGTCGATTGTGCGCTATCTCAGCGACCGGGTCATGGTGATGTATCTGGGCCATGTGGTTGAGCTTGGTACAACAGATCAGGTTTTTGCCCCGCCCTATCACCCCTATACCGAGGCGCTGCTATCGGCGGTTCCGATTGCTGATACAAGCGTCGAGAAGCAGCATATCGTGTTGGAGGGTGACATTCCGTCGGCGATGAACCCGCCCTCGGGTTGCCCGTTCCAAACGCGTTGCCGTTGGAAATCCAAGGTGCCCGGCGGATTGTGCGAGGCAGAAGTGCCGCCGGTCAAAACCCTGTCACATGGTCACCAGATCAAATGCCATCTGAGTGATGCGCAGTTGGAGGAAATGGAGCCAGTGATCAAGATCGCGGCGGAGTAGATAGAGCCGGTTGGAGCCCTTACCGCTTCGGCCCGGTAAGCGAAGGGTTTAGCCCGCCCCGACCGCGTATACCCTTCGACAGGAGGTCAAAGGAAAGGCCTCCTGTCTTTTTAGCTGTCAGGGTGTCGCTTGCCTCAATCCAACGTCAGGCTTCGTATTTCGGCTTGGACATTCGTTCGGTCGCAGCCGCGTCTTGAGCCTCCCCCTCGCCGCCGCCATCCTGCGGTTTTTTGCTGTTATTCTTGATATAAAAGGGCGAAATCGTCGATTGTGCCAGCAGTTCCTTTTGCGTTTTCAGAGTGATCCGATACGAAAAGCGAAAGTCAGACACATCCTTGTATATTGCGCTGACATGAGCCTGGATCAGGATATCTCCGATCTCGAACACACCGCCGGATTGGCGAATTTTGCCGAGATATTGATCATACATCACCGGCTCATTCGGTAGGATACGGCAACCACCCCGCCCGAGTGTTGTGATCGTTACAGGCACTGCATCCGTCCCCAGACGCAAAATCGCAGAGATGCGACAGGCTTTGCGGTTATACATCAGTGCCATGGCCAGACGATAGCTGCTGTCGATCAAATAGAGCAATCCAACGACGGCACCGATGAGGGACGCCAGCAAAGCCAATGCCATAGGCGGGTTATTGGCAAGAACATTGTCGATTTCCTCCCAATTGACCCCGTCAGAAAACAGCGTACCTCCAGCCCGTTCATCCTGAATCTTCTGATAAATCAGCCCGTTGGAATCGTTACAAGCGATCATGGATTGCTGGTTCAGATCATAAAGCAGCCGTTTCAATCGGCGATGATCCGTCATTGTCGCCGAAGCCGCGATGCGGTCCGCCTCGGCAATAATATCGGCCAGAGTTATGGCCAGACTTTGCACGCCGTGTTTGCGCAGCAGCTCTACAAGAGTCTGATCGTCCAATTCATCCAATTGCGCGGCCAGTTCCGAAGCTGTGCGTACCGGAATGGGCCCGTTGACATTGGGAAGGCTGATCAGGAATGCCGAAAGCCGCGACAGGCGCGGCGGCATTTCGCAGCTTTGCGCCTGAGCGGTATTCACAAAACACACCACACTCAATACCGCCCCAAGAATGGAGCGCATCACCCAATTGAAATCTGTCAAACGAATGCCCATGGCCAATATCATCTGTTACAGTGCCGTAACAGATTGACATCGAAGCCCTAAAAACCCCTAAACGAGGTCTTCAGCTCCCCCAGATCTTTTTGACGTAGTTTTTGGTTTCGCGATAGGGCGGCACGCCGCCATATTTGATCACCGCACCGGGACCGGCATTATAGGCAGCCAAAGCCAAGCGCCAGGATTTGAACTTTTTGTACTGCATCTTGAGATAGCGCGCACCACCTTCAAGATTTTGCTTTGGATCCTTGGGGTTAACCCCCAATGACCGCGCCGTGGCCGGCATCAACTGCGCCAAACCAATCGCTCCGGCATGAGATTTTGCCTTGGGGTTGAAATTGGATTCCTGTTTGACCAAACGCAAAAACAGATCCTCGGGAATGCCATGTTTTCGCGCCGCCGCGCGCGCCATATCCGCATAAGGCCCATTATAGCGCCCGCGATATTTTGGAACCGCCCCTTCGGGCGTCACATCAATGGCCCCATATTTGGTCGGGGTCACCACGGTCGGCGGCTTGAGACGCACCGAACTGTTATATTGTTCCGAGGCGCGATTATCCAACACGCTGGTCTGATTGCGGAACAACAATGCCCGACTTTTGGTCGACAAAACATCCGCCATAACCGTTTGCCCGCCCAGCCCGAAAGCCAGCAAAGACAAAATGCTCAATCGCAAACCTTGCATGTTCAATCACCCGCCCAGCAATGCATTGGGTGCAATATAGCCAATTCTCGCTAAATCGCTAGGGTAAGGTTGCAGCCTCTTTATGTCGGCCCCAGCGCTGGTATAGGTTCGGCAAAGATTCGCCCAAGAGTGGCACAACGACAAGGAGAGATCATGGCCGGTTCCGTAAACAAGGTGATCCTGGTGGGTAATCTGGGACGCGACCCCGAGGTGCGCAGTTTCCAGAACGGCGGCAAGGTCTGCAATCTGCGCATCGCCACCTCTGAAACCTGGAAAGACCGCAACACAGGCGAGCGCCGCGAAAAGACCGAATGGCATTCTGTGGCGATCTTCCAAGAGGGTCTGGTGCGCGTGGCCGAACAATATCTGCGCAAAGGCTCCAAGGTCTATATCGAGGGCCAGCTGCAAACGCGCAAATGGCAGGACCAATCCGGCGCAGACCGCTATTCGACCGAAGTCGTGCTGCAAGGCTTTGGCGGAACGCTGGTGATGCTTGATCCGCGCGGTGGCGGTGATGGCGGCGGCTATGGCGGTGGTGGCCAGGGCGGCGGCTTTGGTGGCGGCGGCGGCGGCGATTATGGCGGAGGCTATGATGACCAAAGCTATGGCGGCGGCTCCGGTGGCGGAGGCGGCGGTCAATCGCGCCCACCTGCTCGCGATATCGACGACGAAATCCCGTTCTAAACACCAAAGGCCAGCCACCCGCGCTGGCCTTTCTTTTTGCGCCAATCCCGCCAGATTCGGGTCAAGGCTCAGCTTCAGCTGACCGCGCATTGCGCGGCTTGGCCTGGACGCGACTCTGGCAAAACCCACACTGGACAAGGCGCATTCAGGGCAAACCTGCCCCTGAATCGCTTCTCAGCAAGTAAAACCCGCTCTCATCCGCATTAGAGAAGGAACCGACCGTCACCTCTCCCCACGGTTCAACAAAAGCGCGCGGAAGCGCATAATGTAACAGCGGCTCGCCTTTGGAAAATCAGCTCAGCTGATCTTTCAACACCTGCAAAACCGCCTCGCGCGACACATCCGAGGTGACAAAGCTCTCGCCGATCCCCCGCGCCAGAATAAAGCGCAGCTGGCCATCGATAACTTTCTTGTCCTGCCCCATCAGATCCACCAGCGCCTCGGCCCCCGGCAATTCACCGGGAATGTCGGCCAGGTCACATTTCATCCCCATCGCTTTCAGATGCGCACGCACCCGGCTTGGGTCCTCCTGGGAACACAGCCCCAGGCGCGATGACAGCTCAAAGGCCAAGGCACAACCAATCGCCACGCCTTCGCCATGCAACAAGCGATCTGAATAGCCGGTCGCGGCCTCCAAGGCGTGACAGAAGGTATGGCCAAGGTTCAACAGCGCGCGATCCCCCTGCTCGGTCTCGTCACGCAGCACGATCTCGGCCTTCATCTCGACCGAGCGTTTCACCGCATGGATCCGCGCCTCAGCATCGCCCGCCGCCGCCTTTTCGCCATTCGTCTCCAGCCAATCGAAGAACGATGCATCGCCCAACAACCCGTATTTTGCCACTTCGCCATAGCCAGCGAGATAATCGCGCTTGGTCAGTGTCCCCAGCACATCAATATCTGCCAAAACCAGCGCAGGCTGGTGAAAGGCACCGATCAGGTTTTTACCGGCAACGGAATTGATCCCGGTCTTACCGCCGACAGAACTGTCGACCTGCGCCAACAGGCTGGTGGGGATCTGCACAAAGCGCACACCACGGCGCAGCACCGCTGCTGCAAAGCCGACGAGATCACCAATCACCCCACCGCCAAGCGCAATGACAATATCGCGCCGCTCGACCTTTTGTTCCAGTAGCCATTCCACCGTACGGGTAAAATGCGGCCAGCTTTTGGTCGCCTCTCCCGCTGGCAAAGACATCGAGACATGGTCGATCCCTTCCGCCTCCAGCGCTTTGGTCAGCGTTTCCAGATGCAGCGCCGCGACGTTCTCATCGCTGACGATCGCCACGCGCGGTCGTTTCAGCAATGGCGCGATCTCGGCGCCGGCCCGTTGCAGTAGCCCCTGCCCGATCCGCACCTGATATTCGCGCCCTTCCAGCGGGACTTCAACAATCTCGATCATGATTTTTGTTCCAAAACATCAGGGCGCTGATCCAGCAGCGCGCGTTGCACCTTGCGCCCCATTTCATCCAATGAGGCCCCGCCCCCCGACACCACCGACAGATCCGCAAGGGAATAGATCGGCACCCGTTTTTCATAAATCCCGGCCAGAGTCGCCTTGGGATCGGCGGTGCGCAGCAAAGGGCGCGTATCCTTGTGGCGCACCCGCTCCCACAGCACCTCAAGATCGGCATTGAGCCAGATCGAGACGCCTTTTTCAGTGATCATTTCGCGATTACGCTCCGCCAGAAACGCCCCGCCGCCGGTGGACAGGATACAGGGCGTGCCCTCAAGCAGACGCTCGATCACCTGGGTTTCTTTTTGGCGAAAGAATGGCTCGCCATCGCGCTCAAAGATCTCGGCGATGCTCATATTGGCCGCCTCTTCGATCTCGTGGTCGGAATCGAGGAAGTCGACACCGATCTGCGCCGCCAAAGTCCGGCCCACAGCGGTTTTTCCCGCCCCCATCATGCCCACAAGAACAATGGTCTTGTGCAATGTCACCGGATTGTTGGAAATCTGGGGTTGCTCCTCGGCCATCTCTCGCTCATTCCTTATTTCGTTGCGTGAATGACGTGAACGGGACAAAAAGGCTAGGTATAAACGTTAAAAAACCACGAGGCGGGGTAACAAGACGCATGGGGCGCATCATTAAATGGCTGTTCATCCTGGCCCTGCTGGGCGCAATCGCGCTGGTGGGATATGCCTATATCGGCCCGTTTTTCGGGGCAGATTTCAGCCCGCCGCAACAAGAAATTCATTTACCTGTTGAGCTGGATGCCAAATAGAGCCCTCTTTTTGACCTTGGCGCTCTTGCCGGTTCTGGCCAGCGCACAAACCAACCCGGCGGCGCAAAACGCCCCGGTGGCGCAGAGTGCTTTGCCGCCGAAAATCGAATCAGCGCCGCTGGATGCGCCTGGCCCCGGAGCGGTCGGATTGCTGCCCAGCACGCGCTCGGGCCTGCCTGCCAGCTTGTGGCGCGGCTCGTCCCCCGAAACCCTGTCCAATCTGGTCAAGGCCATTGATCCCCCCGTCCCGGCGCTGCGCGATCTGATGCGCAACCTCATGCTGGCCGAGGCGGATCCACCCGCCGATGGTCAGGCAAGTGTCGATCATCTGGTCCTGCGTCTGGATTGGCTGCTGGAAAACGGCGCGGTTGACGAAGCCTTGGCCATGCTCGACATCGTCGGCGCGGATGAGCCGGATCTGTTCACCCGCTGGGCCAATCTCAACCTGTTGGTGGGCGATCCTGCCCCGGTTTGCCGCCGGCTATTGTCGCGCCCGCGCCTGTCGGCGGATTTCTCGCTGCGCATCTTTTGCACCGCGCGCAGCGGCGATTGGAACCGCGCTGCCTTGATCCTGCGCAGTGCTGAAACGTTGGGTGAATTGGATGGTCGCCGCGCTGAACTGCTCAGCCGCTTCCTTGACCCGGAATTTGCCGAAGGTGGCCCGGCGCTTCTGCCCCCTGTCCGCCCCACCCCGTTGGAATTCCGCCTGTTCGAGGCATTGGGGGAACCTTTGCCCACCGCACCGCTGCCCTTGCAGTTCTCGGTGTTGGACCTACCCGGCGACAATGGTTGGCGCGCCCAGATCGAAGCAGCGGAACGTCTCGCACGGGTCGGCAGCCTGCCGCCTAACCGCTTGCTCGGGCTCTATTCTCTTCGCCAACCCGCTGCCTCCGGCGGTGTCTGGGATCGGGTCAGCGCGTTGCAGGATTTCGAAAATGCGCTGCTGCGTGGACGCTCTGACACGGTGTCGGAAACGCTGCTCCGGGTCTGGCCGCAGATGCGCAGCGCGCGCCTGCTGGACACCTTTGCCGATCTATTTGGCGAGGCGCTGAGCGCGCAAGACCTGTCAGGGCGCGCTCAGGTATTGGCGCAGCGCGCAGCGTTTCTGTCACCGAAATTCGAAGAACTGGCGCAGCAATTGCCCCAGGACAGGCCGGATGTGCGCTTTTTCACCGCCATCGCCCGTGGCCTTGCCCCGGACAGCAACGATCTACCTGACCTGCCCCATGTCCGGGCCGTGGCCGCCGGGTTTGCCGAGGATGCGCAAATGCCGCCTGCTTTGCAGGAGCAAAGCAAGGCCGGACGTCTGGGCGAAGTCATCCTGCGCGCCATTGCACTGTTTTCCAGCGGTGCGCAGGGCAATAGCCAGGATCTGAGCGATGCTTTGGCCAGCCTGCGCGCGCTTGGGTTGGAATCCAGCGCCCGTCAGGCCGCGTTGCAACTGGTCATTCTGGATGCCGAAAGGGCAAGACGATGAGCGCGGATCGCTGGATCAGCGGCTTTCTCGACGCTATGGCCGCCGAGCGCGGGGCCGCGGCCAACACCTTGGCCGCCTATGAACGCGATCTGGTGCATGTAGAAGGCTGGCTGGCCGATCAGGGACAGGATTTTGCCAGCGCCTCGCAACAGGATGTGGAATCTTACCTAGTGGATTGTGATGTTCAGGGCCTGTCACGCGCCACCCGCGCCCGGCGTTTATCCGCCCTGAAACAGCTTTATCGTTTTGCCTTTGAAGAAGGGTTTCGCGAGGATAATCCAGCCGTCCAGGTCAGCGGCCCGGGCCGCGACAAACGCCTGCCCAAGACGCTGAGCACCGAAGTAGTTGACCGCTTGCTGGAGGCGGCCAGCGCCCATGGGCGCGGCAAACAGGAACGCCAGCGCAACACCTGCCTGATGCAGGTTCTTTATGCCACCGGGATGCGGGTGAGCGAGCTGGTGTCTCTGCCGGTCTCCGCCGCACGAGGCGATCCGCGCATGTTGCTGGTGCGTGGCAAGGGCGGCAAGGAACGAATGGTGCCGCTCTCGCCCCCCGCACGTATGGCTTTGGCTGAATGGCTGTCGGTGCGCGATGAGCAACAGGCCCTAGCTGAGGAAAAAGGAAAACCCGCCTCGGCGTTTTTGTTCCCGTCACGCGGCAAGTCCGGCCATCTGACGCGGCATGCCTTTTACATGTTGATCAAGGAATTTGCGGTTGAAGCTGGCGTGTCACCTGAAAAGGTGACGCCGCACACGCTGCGCCACGCCTTTGCCACGCATCTCTTGGCCAATGGGGCCGATCTGCGCGCGATCCAGACCTTGCTGGGACATGCGGATGTCGCAACAACCGAGATCTACACCCATGTGCTTGAGGAACGGTTGAAGGAGCTGGTGCTGGAACATCACCCTTTGGCGCAGGATGCCTCGGACGGATAGAAGACTTTGGAAAAGTCTTAGGGGCGCTGCCCCGTCACAAGCAAGCTTGTGACTCCCCGGGATATTGTTAGCCCAAAGAAGCCAGGGGCGGCGGTCGTCGCAATGTGGGTGGGAGGACATCTTCGGAGGGCCAGTAGCCGGATGTCAGGCCCTGGTGGTAGCCCTGGGTCAGACCAGCGGTCATCATGGAATTGTAGGCCGCGTCGACATCGTAGGTCAAAGAGTGGAAAGATACCTGCCCGTCTTGCAACAGGGCATAGCGCGTCTCTGTTTGGCCGTCATGGGGTGGCATGCCGATCACGCCGGCATTGACCCAGGTAGAAGCACCGATCTGGCGCTGAAACGGAATGCCGCTGTGACCGGCAAAGATCCAATTCGGAGCGGTATGGGCTGGTGATTTGGCGGCAAGGGTTTGCAATTCTTCGAGGAACGCCTGTTCCGGAGACACGGACCACAAGAAGCGGCTGATATTGGTGAAACCGCCATGGGTGATCACCGCGCTTTGCCTCTGATGGGTGAACACCGCCGCATCGGGCAAGGCCCGCATCCAGTCGCGCGCGTCCTCATTGATCAGCGCATTGGCGTGTCGATACCAGCCGACCGAGAGCAAATCGCAGGTTGACCCTTCGTCAAAGCCACAACCGCAATCATCCGCCCCGACCGCCAACTGCCTCTCGCAATTGCCCGCAATCACGGCACAGCCCCAATCGCGGATCTCGTTGATGGTCTCAACCGGATCACCGCAATAGGCCACCACATCGCCGGTGCAGATGCAGTGATCGGCGGGAATGCCATGTCGCGATGCCTCGGCCCGCATCGCCTGGGTCGCCTGCAGGTTGGAATAGGGCCCGCCAAAAATCAGCACCGGCGCATCATCATCAAAAAGATGTTGCATGTGAAAGGCTTCCATTCACGGCTCCCCTTGATTGAACGGGTCTGTCACCCCATAACCACCCTAACCTTAATGGAAAGCAAAACGCATGGAAGCCGAGACCAGTCTGATTGACACCGCCTTTTGGATCACATCCTTGTCAATTCTGGCCCTTTTGACCCTATCGGCCTTTTTCTCGGGCTCGGAAACCGCTCTGACCGCGGCGTCGCGAGGCAAGTTGAAGGCTGCGCAGGACAAAGGCTCGACCGGGGCTTCGGTGGCGCTGGACATCACCGAGGATAGCGAGCGTCTGATTGGCTCGGTTTTGCTGGGCAACAATCTGGTCAACATTCTGGCCACCTCGCTGGCGACGGCATTGTTCACGCGGCTCTTTGGCGAAAGCGGCGTGGCGCTGGCGACTTTGGTGATGACACTCTTGGTGCTGATCTTTGCCGAGGTGCTGCCCAAGACCTATGCCATCACCAATCCCGAAACTGCCGCTGCGCGCGTCGCGGGCCCTATTTCGCTGGTGGTCAAACTCTTTGCCCCGGTAGTGGCGGCGGTGCGCCTATTGGTGCGTGGCGTTTTGCGCGTCTTTGGCGTTCAGATTGACCCGGACAGCCATATCCTTGCCGTGCGCGAGGAGATCGCCGGGGCGCTGCAGCTGGGCCATTCCGAAGGCGTGGTCGAAAAGGAAGACCGCGACCGGATCCTGGGCGCGCTGGATCTGGCCGAACGCACGGTTGAGGAAATCATGCTGCACCGCTCGGGGATTGAGATGATCAATGCCGATGACGCGCCCCAAGCCATTCTGGAACAATGTCTGCAATCCAGCCATACCCGCCTGCCCGTCTTTCGCGATGATCCCGAAAACATCATTGGTGTGATCCATGCCAAGGATCTGCTGCGCGCCATGTATGCGCTGATCGACGAGGCCGAGACCACCGCCGGGGCGCTGCATGGGTTCAAAGTGACCGATGTGGCCATGACCCCCTATTTTGTGCCCGACACCACATCTTTGGACGATCAGATGCGGCAATTCCTGCGCCGTCGCACCCATTTTGCGCTGGTGGTGGATGAGTATGGCTCGCTCGAGGGACTGATCACGCTCGAGGACATTCTGGAGGAGATTGTTGGCGAGATCACCGATGAATTCGATCCGGACGAGACACAGGCAACCCGCCGCGCCGAGGATGGCGATTACTTGATCGAAGGGGCGATGACCATTCGCGACTTTAACCGCGCCACGGATTGGACACTGCCCGATGATGAGGCCAATACGGTTGCCGGTCTGGTCATTCACGAGGCGCAGATGATCCCGGTCGTGGGTCAGGTTTTCTCGTTCCACAATTTCCGTTTCCAGGTGCTGGAGCGAGAAAACAATCGCATCACCCTGCTCAAGGTGCGCCCACTGATTTCCCGCCCCACAAGCGAAAGCTGACGCGCGCGCCTCCTGCATTAGGTCTTGAACAAATCTGCCCATACGTCTGGTTACAGGTTCGGGCTGGGTGTCCTTTCCGCTCGGAAAACTGCTCCGAACCGGCAATTCGCACGCTGTTCACGACACAACATGTCGCGACTGGCACGTTAAAGCGCCAATTCGCTCCTAAACTGGTCACGATAAAGATCATGTGTTCAGGCCAATACGGGGGGCATTTCATGAAAACCACGAGCAGAGTAGTTGTCATTGGCGGCGGCGTTGTCGGGGCGTCGGTGCTCTATCACCTGACCAAATTGGGCTGGTCTGACGTCATGCTGGTTGAACGCTCGGAGTTGACCAGCGGGTCGACCTGGCACGCGGCGGGTGGGTTTCACACCCTGAATGGCGACACCAATATGGCGGCGCTGCAGGGCTATACGATCAACCTTTATAAAGAGCTCGAAGAGATCACCGGCATGTCTTGCGGCTTGCACCATGTTGGCGGGCTGACCCTGGCGGATAACCAGGACCGTTTTGACATGCTGTTGGCCGAACGCGCCAAGCACCGCTATATGGGGCTGGAAACCGAGGTCTTTGGTCCCGAGCAGATCAAGGAATTTGCCCCGATCATCAACACCGATGGCATTATCGGCGCGCTTTACGACCCCTTGGATGGGCATCTTGACCCCTCGGGCACCACCCATGCCTATGCCAAAGCCGCGCGCATGGGCGGAGCGGAAATTGTCACGCATACCAAGGTGATAGAAACCAACCAACGCCCCGATGGCACCTGGGATGTGGTCACCGACAAGGGCACGATCCATACCGAACATGTGGTCAATGCCGGTGGGCTATGGGCGCGCGAGGTCGGAGCCATGGCCGGGGTCTATCTGCCGCTGCACCCGATGGAGCATCAATATATCGTCACCGACGAGATCGCCGAGATCTATGAGCGCGGCACCGAACATCCGCATGTGATGGACCCGTCCGGCGAAAGCTATCTGCGTCAAGAAGGGCGCGGGCTGTGCATTGGATTCTATGAACAACCTTGTCGGCCTTGGGCGGTTGACGGCACGCCTTGGGATTTTGGTCACGAATTGCTGCCCGACGATTTTGACAAGATCGAAGACAGCATTGCCTTTGCCTACAAACGCTTCCCTGTTTTGGAAACCGCCGGGGTGAAATCGGTCATCCACGGGCCGTTTACCTTTGCCCCCGATGGCAACCCGCTGGTCGGCCCGATCCCGGGCCTGCACGGTTATTGGAGCGCCTGTGGCGTCATGGCCGGGTTCAGCCAGGGCGGCGGTGTTGGGCTGATGCTGGCGCAATGGATGGTCGACGGAGAATGCGAACGCGACACTTCGGCGATGGATGTGGCGCGCTACGGGCGCTGGATCACGCCGGGCTATACGCTGCCCAAGGTGATTGAGAATTATCAGACCCGTTTCAGCGTGTCCTACCCCAACGAAGAACTGCCCGCCGCGCGCCCACTGCGCACCACGCCGATGTATGACGTCTTTGACAACATTGGCGCGGTCTGGGGGCAGCAATACGGGCTTGAGGTGGTCAACTATTTCGCTGAGGGCGATGAGCCACGCTATGAAACGCCGTCTTTCCGCCGCTCAAACGCCTTTGACGCCACCGCGCGCGAAGTCGCAGCCGTGCGCAACGCTGTCGGCATCAACGAGGTGCAGAATTTTGGCAAATATGACGTGCAAGGCCCCGGTGCCCGCGCCTGGCTTGATCGCCTGATGGCCGGTCGCATCCCTGCCCCGGGTCGGTTGTCTTTGACGCCAATGCTGTCGCCCCAAGGTCGGATCATCGGTGATTTCACCGTCAGTTGCCTCAGCGAAACCCATTTCCAGATCACCGGATCGTATGGCGCGCAGGCCTATCACATGCGCTGGTTCATGCGCCATGAACCCGACGGCGAGGTCACTCTCGACAATGTCTCGGACCGGCGCACCGGGTTCCAGATCGCCGGACCACGGGCGCACGACCTCTTGCAGGCCGTGACGCGCGAAGACGTCTCGGACATGCGGTTCATGGATGTGCGCCAACTGACGATTGGCCTTTCCACCGCCATCGTTCAGCGCGTCAGCTATACCGGTGACCTTGGATATGAAATCTATGTCGACGCGATGGAGCAACGCGCACTTTGGCAAGTGCTGTGGGAGGCCGGGCAAGAATTCGGCATCCGCCCCTTTGGCATGCGCGCCATGATGAGCCTGCGTCTGGACAAATTCTTTGGCTCCTGGGGGCGTGAATTCAGCCCCGACTACACCCCGGCCGAAACCGGATTGGATCGTTTTATTTCTTGGAAGAAAGAAACCGATTTCATCGGTCGCGCTGCCGCCGAAGCCGAACGCAGCGCGCCGCCTGAACGGGTATCGGTCGCCTTTGAAATCGAGGCCGAGGATGCGGATGTAAACGCCTATGAACCGGTCTGGATTGATGGAAAGGTACAGGGGTTCTGCACTTCCGGCGGGTATTCGCACCATCTGGGCAAGTCCGTTGCCCTGGCTTTGGTACCCCGAGCGCTGGTCTCATCAGACATGAAGGCCGAGGTGGAAGTGCTTGGAAACATGTGTAAAGCGACGCTTTTGCCCGAACCTCTCTTTGATCAAGACGGGGCGAGGATGCGTGGTTAACACAACCCAAAGGAGAGGCGTCAAAAGATTTCTCTGAGGGATTGTGCCATCTTGCTGTATGGTCCCGCCATGCTTGATATCGCCATTGTGATTCCCGCCGCCGGAGCCAGCCGACGGATGCGGGGCCAGGACAAATTGTTGCAAGAGATTGACGGCGTCGCTTTGCTGCGCCGTCAGGTTGAAATGGCCTTGGCCACCGGTGCGCATGTTTGCGTCACCCTGCCCGACTATGATCACCCCCGCGCCGAGGCCTTGCAGGGCCTGCCCGTGCAGATGGTCGCGGTGCCGGACGCGGCGCTTGGCATGTCTGCCTCACTGCGTCGCGGGGTGGGCATGTTGCCGCGCAATCTCAAGGCGGTGATGATCCTGCCTGCGGATATGCCGGACCTGACCACCGAGGACCTGTTGACGGTCTATCAGGGGTTCCTGAACGAGCCGCACCCAACCCTGCAACAGGCCACAACCGAAGACGGCACACCCGGCCATCCCGTGCTGTTTCCCGCAGATTGCTTTACCGCGCTCATGGCGCTTGAGGGCGATCAGGGCGCGCGGCAGGTGGTCAAGGATAACAGCTATCGCCTGCGCCGTGTCGCCCTGCCCGGTGATAACGCGCTCACAGATCTCGACACGCCCGAAGCCTGGGCCGATTGGCGCGCCGAACAGGTGGCTTTGGTCTAAATCCGAGTATCGGGCTGTCAGCTATCCGGGCTCCAATCAGGTTGTGTGTGAAAACACATCACGCCTTCGCCCAATTGATCCCATTCGGGCCTGTCACGCTCAAAGATCACCACGTCGACCGCTAGATCCTGCGCGTCATCCATACTGCCAAGGGTCAAAGTCATGTGATCCTCGGACAGGGTGTTGCAGCCATAGATCTGACAGGCGCAAATCGGGCATGAGGCTTTGGTTACTTCAGACCCGCGCGCCGACATGTATTTGTATTCATGCACCTGCCCCGACAAATTCACATCAGATTTTGCAAACATCGCGCCGATACTGTGACCTGTCCCGCTGATCTTGCGACATTCTTCGCAATGGCATTGCGCCACAACCACAGGCCGGCCCCGCGCCTCATAGCGCACTGCCCCACATAAACACTGCCCCTGAAAAACCTTTTCCATAAACTACCTCGATAGTCACGCTAAACGCCCCAAGCCTTCAACAACTCCGTTGGCGTCTGGCCAAATTCCGCGCGAAAACACTTGGCGAAATGGCCAGCCGATTGAAACCCGCAGGCCAATGCGACCTCAATGACCGGCATATTGGTCTGGGTCAAAAGGAAATAGGCCCGGCGCAGGCGCAAATGCATGTAATAGCGTTTCGGACTTTGCCCGAGATATTTGTTGAACAATCGTTCCAATTGCCGCGTCGACACGCCGATTTCCTGGGCGATTTGCGGCGGGGTGATGGGGTGTTCCAGATTGCCCTCCATCATCTCCAAGGCGGTCAGGACCGCAGGGTTCTTGACCCGGCTGCGCGCCGAGGCCTCGGCCGACGCCACCTGCTGCACCTGTTGCATGGTGACATAGTTCATCGATTCAGAAACACGCGTGGCAAACGCCTCGCCATGGTAATCCGCAACAAAACGTAGAAACAGATCGATGGCCGACACGCCGCCTGAGCTGGAACAACGATTGCCCTCAGCCACAAATGGCTTGGTGCTCAGCTCGATCTCGGGAAACCGCTCGCGAAAGGTGTCACGGAACTGCCAATGCAGCGTTGGCGCATCCCCACCCGCCATCCCGGCGCTTGCCAAAACAAAGGCCCCCGTCGCTAATGCTGACAGGCGCACCCCTTGCCGAACATGGCGCGCGAGCCAGGCGTTGAGCTTGGCATTGCTCAGCGCCGCGATTGTTGTGCCGCCCACAACAACCACCTCAGTTGGGGCTTTGATCGCCTCCAATGGCGCACAGGGGAATTCACAGCTGCCCAAAGTTGACACCGGCGTGTCCCCAGGCGCGTGAAACGACCAGGTGAACAAGCTTCGCTCAGCCGTGTAATTGGCGTTTTGCAACACCTCCAAGGCTGAGACCAACGACAGCAATTGATAGCGTTCCATCAGGATGAAATGGAAATGTTGCGCTGTCTGTTGCTCCACGCGAGGCATCCTTTTGCTTGAGGTTGTCCAATAGAAACCGAACCACATTCCCCAAGCCAAAGCAATGACTTGCCCGCAAAACCGCAACGGAATATCACGCGCGCCCAAGGCTTCTTTGGGCCCCAAGTATCCCGGGGTGAATTGGCCGCAGGCCAAGAGGGTCGTCATTGTTGCGCCATTGGTCCGAGCGACAATGACGACGCCCCTCCCCCGCCCGCCGCAGGCGCAAACCCCGCCGAACCAAAAACGCAGAAGGGGCAGCCCCAAGGGCCGCCCCGTCCCGGCCCACCACCTTGGCAGGGGCCGTGCTGCATATTCAGCGATTACTTGGCCAACTTACTTGGTGAGCAGAGCCGCCTCATGCTTCTTCAGCGAACGACGCGCCGAGCCATAAGCTTTCAGACCTTCCGCATGCTCCAACTCGGGGAACAGTTCAAAGATCTCCTGACGCTGGGCGTTGCCGATACCTTTGAGGCTGTAGTCACCCGGCTGGAAGCTTTCGGTCCAGGCCCCGTTCGACAGGATCACCTCATGGTTCTCGAACATGATGTGGATATAGCTCACGCCGAGGCTTTCGACCTCATCCACACCGTCCAGACCGGTCAGGTGCTTGGCGGCAACCAGAACTTCGCGCTCTTCAAAGTACAGAGCGGTCTTGTCATTGGCGACCAGCACGCGGTGGTTTGGCGAGACCAGCAGGTCATGCTCTGGCAGGTTGTTGCCCAGCGCGCCCTTCTGGATCAGGATCGGCTTGAAGTGAGGCTTGCGCGCCAGATCATGCCCGGTCAGGTCCTTGCGGCCCAGCCACTTGATTTCCTGAATGCCGTTGTCACGGGTAATGACACGGTCACCTTCCTGAAGGTCTTCGACCAGACGCTCACCCGATGGGGTCGCAATCAGCGTGCCCGGCGTAAAGCAGACGATCTCTTCGATCTCGAAGAATTCCATGGTGCCGGTGACATTGCCTGCCCCGTCGAGGAATTCGATCGTGCCGTCGAGACCGTTACCATTGCTGTCCGGTGTCGCGCCATCAGCGATACGCCAGTCAACATCGCGCTCGCCAACGCCACCCAGATCCAGAATGTCATGGTCGTCCCCTTCTGCACCACCGTCTACAGTGTCACCGATACCCGCAGGTGCGCTATCGACCTGGATCATGTCACGATCGGCACCACCACGGATGCTATCGTCACCGTCACCACCGTTCAGCGTGTCATTGCCATCGCCGCCCAGCAAGGTGTCGTCATCGCCGCCACCCATGAGCAAGTCTTCGTCAATGCCACCGTCCAGCAGATCTTCACCAGAGCCACCGATCAGCGTGTCATCGTCGTCGCCACCCAGCAGGGTGTCGTCGCCCAGCGCGCCATCAATGGAGTCACGGTCGTTTTCACTGTTCGGATCGGTCTCATCGTCAATCTCAAGCGAGGCCGGAGCAGACCCGTCGATGAAGTCATTGCCCTGACCGCCATCCAGCGTATCGGACCCGTGACCACCTAGGATCGAGTCATCACCCTGACCACCCATGACGAGGTCATCATCGATACCGGCGTCAATGGTGTCATTGTCGCCGCCACCGTCGATGGTGTCGTCATCGTCACCAGTCACAATCGAGTCATTGCCCAGGTTGCCCTGAATGCTGTCACGACCATCATCCGGGTTCGGATCGCGGTCAAAGCCGAGACCTGCCAGAGGCGTGCCAGGACCAAAGGCCGGATCGTCATTCGGATAATCCGAGAAGGTGTCGATGCCCGCCAGGATGGTGTCGTCGCCCGACCCGCCCAGGATGGTATCCGCGCCTTGCAGATCGAACACATAGTCGTCACCGCCGCCCAGGTTGACAAGGTCATCGTCAATACCAGGCAAGATGCTGTCATCGCCACCACCGGCATTGATGGTATCCGCATCATCTCCGGTTGCGATGGTGTCAGCGCCCGAAGTGCCGTCGATGGAGTCCAGATCATCCATTGGATCCGGGTCTTCGTCGAAGCCGTTCAACGGATCAAGCGGCTGCAGGCCCGGAGCAACTGGGAAGACGTCTGTGTCAATACGGCCTTCTTCGGGCTCGACGGTCACAACGATCTCACCGGTATCGGTGCCACCATTGCCGTCATCCACGGTGTAAGGGATCGTGTCCTCACCAACAAAGCCATCATCCGGCGTATAGGTCACAGTGCCATCCGGGTTCAGAGTGGCGGTGCCGTTGGTCGGATCACCCACACTGGTCACGGTCAGCGGATCGCCATCCGGGTCTTCGTCGTTGGCTGCAGGATCGTCAATAACAACCGGCGTGCCCTCGGGCGTGGTCGCGGTGTCATCAACAGCCGTTGGAGCCTCGTTCTCGTCTTCTGGTGTCACAGTCACAACGATCTCACCGGTATCGGTGCCACCGTTCCCGTCATCCACAGTGTATGGGATGGTGTCATCACCGGTAAAGCCATCATCCGGTGTATAGCTCACAGTGCCATCCGGGTTCAGAGTGGCGGTGCCGTTGGTTGGCGTGCCCACTTCGGTCACGGTCAGCGGATCGCCATCTGGATCGGTATCGTTGGCCGACGGATCATCGATGGTGACAGGCGTACCCTCGGGTGTGGTGGCTGTGTCATCCACCGCATCAGGTGCTTCGTTCTCGTCACCCTCTGGGGTCACGGTCACAACGATCTCACCGGTATCGGTGCCGCCATTCCCGTCATCCACAGTGTATGGGATGGTGTCATCACCGGTAAAGCCGTCAACCGGAGTATAGGTCACAGTGCCATCCGGGTTCAAAGTGGCGGTACCATTGGTTGGCGTACCCACACCAGTGACAGTCAGCGGATCGCCATCTGGATCGCTGTCGTTGGCAGCAGGATCGTCGATGGTAACCGGTGTACCTTCTTCGGTGACAGCCGTGTCATCAACCGCCACAGGAGGATCGTTCTCATCCCCATCCGGAGTCACAGTCACGGTCACAGTGGCCGTATCAGTGGCCCCATCAGGATCAGTGACTGTGTAATCAAAGGTCTCGGTCCCGGTGAAGCCAGGATCAGGCGTGTAGATAATAGTGCCGTCCACCGGATCAATGGTTGCTGTGCCATTGGTCGGATCATCAACCGAGGTGATGGTCAGCGCTGTGTCATCGCCATCCGGGTCTGTGTCATTGCCGCGCACATAGATACGTACGCCAGTGTCTTCGGTTGTGGTCGCGCTGTCATCATCCGCAACGGGTGGCAGGTTACCACCGTCATCGGCAACCGTCACAGTCACAGTTGCAGTGTCTGTGCCGCCATTGCCATCGCTGATGGTGTAATCAAACGTGTCGGTGCCAACAAAACCGCTATCCGGCGTGTAATCTACAGTGCCATCCGCATTTACAACAACCGAGCCATTGGCCGGATCTGTGGTGCCGGTCACGGTCAGAGGGTCGGATTCTGGGTCAACGTCATTGCCCAGCACGTCAATGGTGACTGGCGTATCAACCGTGGTTGTATCCGCATCATCAGCAGCCAGCGGATCGGTGTTGCCACCGGTCTCGGTAACATCAATGGTCACGGTCGCGGTATCGGTGCCACCATTGCCATCGGTGATGGTGTATTCAAACGTGTCGGTTCCGGTGAACCCAGCATCCGGCGTATAGGTAAAGGTCCCGTCGCCATTATCGACAACCGTGCCATTGGCCGGATCGGTATTGCCGGTCACGCTCAGCGGATCGCTTTCTGGATCGGTGTCATTGGCCAGCGCGTCAATGGTCACGGCCGTATCCATAATGGTACTGTCGCTGTCATCCACCGCATCCGGGTCGCTGTTTTCGTCTGTCACATCAACGGTCGAGAATTCAACGTCAGAGATCAGAACCGCCTGCTCGCTTTCGCCACCGTTTTCATAAACGATCTCGATACGCGATACTGGGCCCGCGATATTCACAAGAACCGAACCTGTGGGATCGGTGAATTCGGATGGGGTGTTGCCATCAACGGTGCTTCCGCTGACCGAGGCGCTGCCCGCAGGTGTCATTGTAACCGGAACCGGGTTTCCGTCGGCATCATAGGCGTTGATGGTCACGACATCTTCGAAATCAACGCCTGCTGCACCCAGGTCGCCGCCCGTGCCTGCATCAACGTCATTCAGACGGAAGCTGACATCCTGAACATTGTCAGTGTAAAGCTCAGTGTTTAGTGCGCGGAAGTCCAGAACCGTGGTCGAGGTCGCGGATGGGGTTGCACCGCCATCGCCACCGTCACCAAACAGCTTCAGATGCGACATCGGGTCGAATGTTTCATCCCCGGCGACGTAACCTTCACCATTGAAGGTGAACGCCTCGGCCCCTGCATCTTGACCATCAAAAGAGATATCAACGGCAACGCCGCCAGTATCCACGGTTGTTGTAACATCTCCTGGCGCGGTGTCTGCCAGCGCGGTGCCGTAAACGCCAAGGGCACCCCAATCCAATACCAAGTCAGCCATAGTCAGACCTTTCCATACTCCAGACGGGGGCTTGCCCCTTCCGCAAAAGCGGGAGGCAATGCCACCGGCACTGCCCGTTTCAATTACGCTCGTCGCGCCTGTCTGTATGCGAAGTGTTTCGCGCTGCCTCTGCCCACGTTTTTTTACGCGGACGAAGAACGCCTAATGCGGCACGGACGCAATGCGCCCTACGCTTCACTTCGCACCCAATTTGATGCGCAACAGTTCAGCGGCCGCCCCCGTGGCCTATGTCTTCACCCCCCAGTTGGGCTTGACCTATTGATACTGCGAACGGCCGCCTCTCAAAAGGAAAAAATGGCGCAAACGGGGCAATGGCTGCGACGTGCCTGTGGAAAAAACCCCTGAAAACGCCCGATTTTTCCGAAGGTTGTAGAAAAATTGTTTCCACTCGCCTTGCAAAAGCCGCAATGAAATCTGGCAAAATCGCCAATTTTAAGCGTTTTCGAGGCGAATTCGGTCGAACCTGGTTTTGCAATGTCTCGAGATTGGCAACAATCAGCCGATACCGCTCAATGGCTTATGGTCGCTCAAGCTGTTTTGCAATTGCGGCAAACTTTGTTCCAGATCCTGAACCAATAACCTCTGTGGCACAATATTGGCCATAATCGCCCTTTTTGAAGCTGCACAAAATGCGAATCATTCTTTATAAATCTAAAGAGAATTGCGGTTTGATTCGTGCCCGGGCCAGCCATACAGGCCCGCTCTTGGTCTCAGCTCCCCCACCGATTGCGCAAAGACTACACCAAGCGGCAACACGCCCCTCAAAAGGGCAAACTTTCTGTCTCGAACCGGCCCACGCTGTATCTTTCCGCACAAATCTTCGTATGGTTGTTTCAATTCAAGTCGACAAGACACCGCCCTCAACAGGGGCACATTGATCAACGGGGGACCTATTCAAAGATCTGTCACACCTTTCCCACGCGCCGCTGCCATCGGCGTGTCGTGAAAGCAGGCCAACTGACATTTTCGACCTGTCCATATTGGGACCGTCAATAATGGCCGGTGGCCGCCAGGTGACAATTCAAAACAACTCAACGAGAAAAGTTTGGAAAGAAAGGCGTAAAGTATGAAGCAGATTGTCGATGTTGGCATGTGTGAAGGCAACGATACCGATTTCTACCTGAAAAAAGGCTTCAAGGTATTGTCGATCGAAGCCCTCCCATCCAATGCGGATCAGGCACGTAAACGTTTCAAGAAAGAGCTGAAATCAGGCCAGCTTGAAATCATGCAGGCAGCGGCCACCGAAACAGCGGGCGAGGATGTGACCCTATGGGTGAACCCGCATAATCCCGGTGGCAACATGGTTCTGCCCCAGGAGGTCGCAGAAAAGCGTGGTGAAAGCATCACCGTCAAATCAACCAACTGGCAGGACATCGTCTCAAAGGTTGGCGAGGTTTATTACTGCAAGATCGACATTGAACGGCAAGAAATTCCCTTCTTGCGCAGTTTCACAGTGGAAACGCGACCCAAATACATTTCAGCGGAATGCTATTTCTTTGAGATCGTCGAGTATCTGCATCATCAACTGGGCTACACCAAGTTCAAGTTCGTCAACCAGACCATCCTGTTCAACTTCAAGGCCCCGAACCCCGCTTTGGAAGGCAACTATGTTGAGAACCATGTCTTCCAACATGCGTCAGGCTTCTTTGGCAAAGAGGTGCCGGGACCAAAATGGTGTGATTTTGACGAGATCCGCGAGGTTTGGGAAACGATCAATCACATCAAGACCTATGAAACGGTGATGTGGCCGGGCAATTTCTTTGACATCCACGCCACGACCTAAAGCGTCGCGCGCTCAGGTCCAAACATGCGGCCCATAAAACACAAAGAAACCCGCCTCAGATGAGGCGGGTTTCTTTGTTTCCAACCGGATAGGTTGGTACCCAAGGCCGGACTCGAACCGGCACGCCCGTGAAGGCGGGAGATTTTGAATCTCCTGCGTCTACCATTCCGCCACTTGGGCAGCGTCCTAGTCGTTTAGCGCCCTCGGCGAAGGAGGTAAAGAGGCAAAGCGCATGTTTAATCGCATGACTTGACGCTTGTTTTCGCACGTGGTCTTTGACCCGCGAAACACCCGCCTACCAAGGGAAGAACCGCCAATGTTGCGCAGCCTTTATGACTGGACCATGGCCCAGGCCGAACACAAATATGCGCTGTGGATCCTGGCCGCTGTCGCCTTTGTCGAAAGCTCGGTCTTTCCGATTCCACCGGATGTGTTGCTGATCCCCATGGTGATCGCCGCGCCGCATCGCGCCTGGCTGATTGCCGGTGTTGCCACCTTGGCCAGTGTGCTGGGCGGGTTGCTGGGCTATGGGATCGGGTTCTTTTTCTATGAAAGCATCGGCGCACCGATCCTGGAAAGCCTCGGCAAGGCGGAGTCGATGGCCGAGTTCAACGAAAAGTTCAACAATGTCGGGTTCTGGGCCGTGCTCACCGCTGGTATCACCCCCTTCCCTTATAAGGTCATCACGATCATGTCCGGCTGGACGGCCATGCCGATGGGCACCTTTATCGTGACCTCGATCATTGCGCGCGCGCTGCGCTTCTTTATCGTGGCGGCCTTGCTGCGGCGCTTTGGATCACCCATTCGTGATTTCATCGAACGGCGTTTGGGCCTTGTCTTTATCCTCTTTGTCGCGATTTTGCTCGGCGGCTTCCTATTGGTGAGATACATATGACACGCACTTTGATCCTTTTGGGCACACTTGGCTGCACAGGCCTGATCCTTGGCGCTTATGGGTTCCAATATATCGGTGACATGCCGCCCTGCGCCATGTGCTGGTGGCAGCGCTATGGCCATTTCGCCGGCATCGGGTTTGGTGTTTTGGGGCTGATCCTCTTACCCCGCCTGATGGCGGGTCTCGCCGGTCTTGGCGCGTTGGCCTCGGGGATCATCGCGATTTATCATTCTGGAGTTGAGCGCAAAATCTGGGAAGGTCCGGACACCTGCACGTCAAACCCGGTTGGCGGATTGACCCCTGAACAATTGCTCGAACAGATCATGGCTGCCCCTTTGGTGCGCTGCGACGAAATCCCGTGGGAGCTCTTTGGCCTCTCCATGGCGAATTACAATATCGCCGCTTCTTTTGTGATCGCCGCGCTGTTCTTTGCCGCCGCGCTGCGCAAAGCCTGACATCCCCAACAAATCACGGGTGACAGTTGCCTGTCTCTCTGGCATCAACACCCGTGACCCAATCAACCAATCCGGAGCCCGCCATGAGCAATCAGCTTGCAATCATCCTTGGCGTGGCAATCCTGGCGGCCATCGGGCTGGACTATTTTCTGGCCGGGGGTGAAACGCTTTTGTTTCTGGGGCGCAAGTTCTTTGTCCTTTTGGACTGGGTTGCCTTCTGGCGCTGACCCGGCCTGTCACTTATTAACTGTTGCCCGACCGCAGGCCTGTCGCTAGCCTTTGCATACGGCGGGGCCGAATGAATTACTGGCATCGCCGGATTTTTAGAATCTTGGGGATTAGCCATGACACTGCCAAAACTATCCAACACAGTTTGCGCCGGTTTGACCGGCACCGCTTTGCTCCTGACCTCTGCCTGCGGGATCAGCCTGTCCAGCGGCGTGCCCTATTGCGATCAAAACCCCGGCATCTGCGCCGCGATCGGGTTCTTGATTGTCGGAGGTATCATTGCCGCCCAAGGCGGAGGATCTGGCAGCTCAGACTCCGGCTATGGCGACACGGCGGTTGTCTCGGACACACGGCTCAAGACAGATGTAACCTATCTGGAGACACTGGATAACGGGCTACGCCTCTATGCATTTCGCTATCATGGCCAAAAGGACGGCTTTGTTGGGGTGATTGCTGACGACTTGCTGCAAGATCCACGTTTTGCCCATGCGGTCCATCGCGGCGAAGACGGCTATCTGCGGGTGGATTACACACGTCTTGGGGTGAAACTCTCAAACATGCAGGCGATGATCAGCGCGGGTAACACCGTCTTGGGCCTGCCGTCCTAAGCGATTCAAGCCGTCTCACAAAGCCGCGAATTCGCGGCCAGCTTCCCCTTGACTTTTTGTCGGGCCTTTGGTTGTTAGCGGTAACAGAGCTATCCAGCAATGACCGGCCAACATCTGGCCCACAAGGGGGACCTCCTCATGACCGTTAAAGTCGCCATCAATGGCTTTGGCCGCATTGGCCGCAATATCCTGCGCGCCATCATCGAAAGTGGCCGCACCGATATCGACGTAATCGCCATCAATGATCTGGGCCCGGTCGAAACCAATGCCCACCTGCTGCAATTTGACAGCGTGCATGGCCGTTTCCCGGTAGAGGTGACCACCACCGAGGACTCCATCGATGTGGGCCGAGGCCCGATCCGTGTCACCGCGATCCGCAACCCGGCTGACCTGCCCTGGTCTGACGTGGATGTTGTTCTGGAATGCACCGGCATCTTTACTTCGAAAGAAGCCTGCCAAGCGCATCTGGACAATGGCTCCAAACGGGTTCTGATCTCGGCCCCGGGCAAGGATGCGGACAAGACCATCGTCTTTGGTGTCAATGACGATGCGCTGACAGCGGATGATCTGATTGTCTCCAACGCCTCCTGCACCACCAACTGCCTATCGCCAGTGGCTAAAGTGTTGAACGACACTATCGGCATCACCAAAGGCTTTATGACCACGATCCACAGCTATACTGGCGACCAGCCAACGCTGGACACCATGCACAAGGATCTTTACCGCGCCCGCGCCGCCGCGATGAGCATGATCCCGACCTCGACCGGGGCTGCCAAAGCGGTTGGCCTGGTTCTGCCCGAGTTGAATGGCAAGCTGGACGGGGTTGCCGTGCGCGTACCGACACCGAATGTTTCAGTTGTGGATCTGACCTTTGAAGCATCCCGCGACACCACTGTGGACGAGATCAACGCAGCCATTCGCGCTGCGGCTGATGGGCCGCTCAAAGGTATCCTTGGATATACCGACAAAAAGCTGGTCAGCATGGATTTCAACCACGACCCGCATTCGTCGATCTTTGCCACCGATCAGACCAAAGTTATGGATGGCAGCATGGTGCGCATCCTGACCTGGTATGACAATGAATGGGGCTTCTCCAACCGTATGGCGGATACAGCCGTTGCCATGGGCAAGCTGATTTAACCTGCCCTTCCAGACGCCTGTCAAATTGACAGGCCTGTCAGATTTACAAAACGGGCCGTCCCCAAAGGGGCGGCCTTATTTGGTTTTGACCGCCGTCGCTGCCGCCTTATAGGCCAGGGCCGCGCGGGTGGCCGACGGCCCTGCCCGATCCGCATCGCTGGACTGCACCGGCGAAACCGGGCCCATCCACATATGCACCGCCTCAGGCGGAGGCAGAGCAGGTTCTACTGTCGTCGTTCTGGTCTTGGCCGTTGCGGGTTGTGTCGCACCCGGCCTTTGCAGCCGCGTCAAAGGGCGGCGCTGGGTCATCAAGACATCCATAGTTCACTCCAACAATCAGAGCGTCGCACCCCCCGGGCACGCAATATGGCATGTCCAGTAGATTAAACAAAAATGGTTTCCAATTCCCTACTGGGTCCGTATCGGCCCAAAGCGCTGAAAAATATAACCTTTCAGGAGAGTTGCAACCAACCCTCCGTTGGCATTTCCATCCCAAACCCGTTCAAATCGTCACATTGCCTAAGCGAGTGAAACAGCTTTCACCTAAGGCCATGTAACAGTGACGAGGCCGCAAATGACATTCCAACAAACCGCAACACTCTTCGCCCTGCTCTGCGCCACTCTGTTTGGCTGCCTTTTGCTTTATCCCAATCTGATCTACCTGATCTTTGCGCTCGATCCCCATCCGCTTGGCGATTTTCTGGCCAGACGGGCGGCGATGCTCTTCGCAGGCATTGCAGTGATCAGCTATTTCGCACGCACTGCCACCCCATCACCAACGCGCACCGCCATTTGCCTTGGCATTGCTACGGCGATGTTTGGTCTTGCTGCGACAGGTCTGTTCGAATTTTTGCGCGGCTATGTGGGTCTGGGAATTTGGCTGGCGATTCTGACAGAAATCACGTTCGGCATCCTGTTTTTGCGGCACCGATAAGGAGCCGCAAAGGATGCAATCCGCGTTCAGCCGTGACGTTCCTGCAAAGCCGCCAGCACCCGTGGCGGTACAAATTTGGACACGTCACCGCCCAGGCGCGAAATCTCTTTCACCAGTTTCGAGGCAATTGCCTGATGCCGCGCCTCGGCCATGAGAAAGACGGTTTCGACACTGTCATCCAGCGCCCGGTTCATGCCAACCATTTGATATTCATATTCAAAATCTGCGACAGCCCGCAAGCCGCGCACGATGATCGATGCCCCGACATCTTTGGCGCAATCGATCAGCAGGTTTTCAAACGGATGCACCACAATCTCGGTCCCGGTCTGTTCGGACAGGGTCGCGCATTCCGCCTCGATCATCGCGACGCGTTCCTCGAGCGAGAACATCGGCCCCTTGTCGCGATTGATGGCGACACCGATCACCAAGCGATCCACCAGCGAAGCACCACGGCGGATGATGTCGATATGTCCATAAGTGATGGGATCAAAAGTACCGGGATAAAGGCCGATGCGCATGGCGCGTCCCCCAATTGTCTAAGTGCGTCTTGCGCGCACGCAACAATATTGCGCGCCAGATTGCAAGCACGAAATCTCTGATCTTACCGCGCCGCAGCACTTCTATTGCGGCGGCGCAGCATGTCAGAGAGGTCAGTGACCCATAATCATCCCTTCTAGTGCGTCTTTTTCCATCGCAAGTTGCGACAGCCGCGCCTTGACCACGTCACCCAGTGTGATCAGACCAACCAATTCGCCATCCTCGACCACCGGCATGTGGCGGAACCGCCCCTCGGTCATCTTGGCCAGAACGGTTTCGGACATTTCTGCGCGAGTGCAGGTGACCAGATCCCGGGTCATATAATCATCGACGCTGGCCGACAGGCATGCCGCCCCTTTGGCGGCCAGTTCGCGGACGATGTCACGCTCGGACAGGATCCCATCGGCGGTCTTGCCCGTTTCAGAGATCACCACCGTCCCGATCCGCTTCTCCGCCAAAAGCTGCGCCGCCTCAGAGACCGGCGTGCCGGGTTTTACGGTATAAACGCTGGCATTGCCTTTGCTTTTGAGAATTTGCTGAACCTGCATACTGGGTCTCCTCCTTGCGTATCGTGCTATGTTCCAGCGTTCCCGGCAAAGGACGGACTGTCAAGTCAGACCTTCCAATCGCGCCAATTCGCGCCGCATCCCGGCACTAAGCGCTGCCGCAAAGCGGTTCATCCGCTCCAAACGTTGGTCATCCGCATGACGAACAAGGTAAAAGCTCCTGGTTAAGTGAACCTTATCACGCAAGACATAACGCAGGTCCGGCGCGGCGGGCATGGCAAAGTCATGTACAATACCCAGACCCGCGCCTGTGCGCACCCAATGAAATTGCACCGAGACGGAATTGGAGGCCAGCGGCACGCGCGTCATGCCAAGATCCGAGAGATAGTCCAATTCCTTGTCAAAGATCATATCGGGGATATAGCCGATGATGCGATGGCCCTTGAGATCCGCCAGGGTGGTGATGGCGGGGTTTTGGGCCAGGTAATCGGCGCTTGCAGCCAGATGCAGGTGATAATCGGTCACTTTCTGCACCAATAGCCGCCCGGCAGTGGGCGGTGAAACCGTCACGGCCATATCCACCTCGCGCCGCGACAGGTTCATCACCCGGGGCAAGGCGACGATTTGCAGGTCCAGATCCGGGTTTTCGTCCGAAATTTCGGCCAGAACCTGCGGCAACAGAAAATTGGCGCTGCCATCCGGGGCACCGATGCGGATTTGCCCGGACAACCCGTCAGAATGGCCGCGCACCGCTTCATTGGCCAGCGACAACGCCTGTTCAGCGGCCTCGGCATGTTCGATGAGACGCGCCCCCGCCTCGGTCAGCCCATAGCCCTGCGGGGATTTGGCAAATAACGGCGCGCCCATGCTTTCCTCAAGCCGCCCAATGCGCCGCCCCACTGTTGCGGGGTCCATGCGCAGGTCACGCCCGGCGGCTGACAGGCTTTCGCCGCGGGCCACCGCCAAGAAGATCCGCAGATCATCCCAATTGCTCATCACGCCTCTCCGACATCACCTTTGCATTTTTGCAAAATACTTTTGCCACAATGCCTGTTTTCGGCGCATTTTTGCAAGACTACAGTTGCGGCAAGCTTTCAAGGGAGGATTCCATGCAAGAACTGACCCACTATATCAACGGCGAACATGTCTCAGGCGCATCTGGCCGCTTTGCCGATGTCATGAACCCGGCAACCGGTGAAGTGCAGGCCAAAGTGCCGCTGGCCACCGTCGAAGAAGTCAACGCCGCAGTGGCCAAGGCCGCCGAAGCACAGAAAATCTGGGGCGCAACCAACCCTCAGAAACGTGCCCGCGTCATGATGAAATTCGGCGCGCTGATCAACGAACACATGGACGAGCTGGCCGAGCTGGTCGCCCGTGAACACGGCAAGACCCTGCCAGATGCCAAAGGCGACGTGCAGCGTGGTCTGGAAGTGATCGAGGTCTGCATGGGCGCGCCGCATATGCTTAAGGGTGAGTTCACCGATGCAGGCGGCCCCGGCATCGATCTGCACTCAATGCGACAGCCTCTGGGTGTGGTTGCGGGCATCACGCCTTTCAACTTCCCCGCCATGATCCCGCTGTGGAAAATGGGCCCGGCCCTGGCCTCGGGCAACACCATGGTTCTGAAACCATCCGAGCGTGTGCCTTCGACCGCATTGCGTCTGGCGGAACTGCTGAAAGAAGCAGGCCTGCCCGATGGTGCCCTGCAAATCGTCAATGGTGATAAAGAGGCCGTGGATGCGCTGCTGGACAATGACACCATCCAGGCGGTGGGCTTTGTCGGCTCGACTCCGATCGCGCAATATATCTACAGCCGCGCCACAGCGAACGGCAAACGCGCCCAGTGTTTCGGCGGTGCCAAGAACCACATGATCATCATGCCCGATGCCGACATGGACAAGGCCGCAGACGCGTTGGTTGGCGCGGGCTTTGGCGCCGCGGGCGAACGCTGCATGGCGATCTCGGTCGCTGTTCCTGTGGGGCAGGAAACCGCTGACGCTCTGGTGGAACGCCTGGTGCCGCGCATTGAAGCGCTTAAGGTTGGCCCCTACACCGCTGGTGACGATGTCGATTTTGGCCCGGTGATCACCGCCGCTTCGCAGGCGCGTATCAATGGTCTGGTGCAAAGCGGTGTCGATCAAGGCGCGAAACTGGTGGTCGATGGCCGTGATTTCAGCCTGCAAGGCTACGAAAACGGCTTCTTTGTCGGCCCGAGCTATTTTGACAATGTGACCCCGGATATGGACATCTACAAAGAGGAAATCTTTGGCCCGGTTCTGTCTCAGGTACGCACCGATAACTATGAGGACGCGCTGAGCCTGGTCATGGACAATGAATACGGCAACGGCACCGCGATCTACACCGCTGATGGGGATACCGCGCGTGACTTTGCCCACCGGGTCAATGTCGGCATGGTTGGCATCAACTTCCCGATCCCGGTTCCGCTGTCCTACCACACCTTTGGCGGCTGGAAGAAATCCGCTTTTGGCGACCTGAACCAATACGGCCCTGACGCCTTCCGCTTCTACACCCGCACCAAGACCGTCACATCGCGCTGGTTCTCGGGCATCAAAGAAGGCGGCGAGTTCAACTTCAAAGCCATGGACTGATCGCTGAGAAAATCAGCAAATGCCTATCCCCGCGGCACCCGCCGCGGGGATTTTTCATTTCTAAACCTCTGGCTGATTCCGGCGATCACAAGATATCGATTCGAAAATATTCCATTTTTTGAAGAAATCAGAACAACGCCCAGCAAGTCGTTGCAAAAAATACTAAAAATCTGGCCCTGTTAGCGCCCAAATCTATGCTTATGGATAGGGCTTTGCCTTGTAAGCATAGGTTGTCTCACCCTCCAATGTTTCTATCGTAGTAGACCCATCTGCGACTTTGGTCGTAGGCGCGAAACCGAGGATAGAATGCCCGTAGAATTCGACGTCTTGAAAAAACCAGACCTGACCTATGTACGCTTGGTCGGTGATGTCGAATTGGGCGACCTGCTGGCTTACATCAAAAGCTATCAGGCCCATCCCGAATATCGCCCGGGCCGGGACGAGCTGTTCGATCTGTCCCAATGGACCGACACGAAAATGGGTTATGCCGAGATGTGCGCCATGCGTCGCGCCGAACGCACACTTTACCCCAAACACCCCAAAACCCGCGCCAAATGCGGCATCTACGCCCCAAGCGAATTGCAATATGGCATGGCGCGCATTTACGCCAGCCTGACCGAACTGACCGGCGATGTCGAAGCAGTGGTTTTTGAAGACATGAACGCGACTTTGGGCTTCCTTGGCGTGTCGCCGGATGACGTCGAGCGCTAGTCAACTGGAACCGAAATCCTTGTCATAGAAAAATGTCCCCGGATCGCTTGCGATCCGGTTCGCGCCCGACCCCGCCGCCAGGGCGGGCGCGAATTCAACTCAAGGTTTCAGCAAGTTGCACTGCAATTTGGTGCCGAAACCCGATTGCCAAGATTTGACGCGCCCACCCTCGGTGCCGGGCGCGAACCTGTGTAATAACCAATTGTCTATGTTGCGGATTTCAGTTCCAGGGTACTAGGGGCAGAATGTCGCCCGCCTTTCCCTTGCATCCCGTCGAAAGCAGCGCAAAGCTGGCAGGTGGAAAAGAGGGGAGAGAGCCATGGCCGAGCCGGAATTCACACTGGGCATCGAAGAAGAATACCTGTTGGTTGATCCCCAATCTGGGGCTCTGGTCGAAGCCCCAGAGGAATTGATGACCGCCTGCGCTGAAGCGCTTCCGGATCAGGTCAGCCCCGAATTCCTCCAATGCCAGATCGAAATCGGCACCAAACCCTGCGCCAATATCACCCAAGCCCGAGACGAGCTGCGCAAGCTGCGCGCTGGCGTGGCCGAGCAAGCGGCCAAGTTTGGCTTGGCCCCCATCGCCGCCTCATGCCATCCTTTTGCCGATTGGAAGCAGCAGCATCACACCAACAAGGATCGCTACAACGAACTAGACCGTGACCTGGGCGGCGTGGTGCGGCGCATGTTGATCTGCGGCATGCATGTGCATGTCGGGCTGAATTCTGACCCGCTGCGCGCCGACCTCATGCGTCAGATGGGCTATTTCCTGCCGCATCTCTTGGCGCTGTCCACCTCGTCGCCATTCTGGAACGGGCGCGATAGCGGGCTGGCCTCTTATCGAATTTCGGTCTTTGACAACCTGCCCCGCACCGGGTTGCCGCCACAATTCGAAAGCTGGGATGACTATCAACGCTCGGTTCAGGTGCTGGTCAATCTGGGCGTGATCGAAGACACTTCGCGCATCTGGTGGGATCTGCGCCCCTCCTCGCGCTTTCCCACCCTTGAAACCCGCATCATGGATGTGCAGCCCCGGATGCAAGACACCCTGACCCTGGCAGCCCTGACCCAATGTCTGATGCGGATGCTGTGGCGCTTGCGAAAACAAAACCAGCGCTGGCGCATCTATGAGAATTTCTTGATCGGCGAAAACCGCTGGCGCGCGCAACGTTATGGCGTCAGCGAAGGTTTAATCGATTACGGCGCGGCCGAGATCATGCCCTTTGCCACCATCATCAACGATCTGATCGATCTTTTGCAGCAAGATGCCGAAGCCCTTGATTGTCTGCCCGAACTCGTACGCATGCGCGAGATTGTCGAAAACGGCAACTCGACCGAGCGCCAGCGCGCCACCCGTCAACAGGCAGCCCGGGACGGTCAGGACGAAGCCGCGCAGATGCGCGCCGTGGTTCATCACCTGATCGAAGAATTCAGTCAGGATCTGTGATACCCGACCTTGCAGCCCGCGCGCAGCACAGCGATAAGAGGCAAAAGATCCACAAAAGGACGCAGGATGCGCATCGCCATTGTCACCTCTGACTACTTTGTCATGGGGGAAACCTTTATCAACCGTCATATCGAGCACATGTTTGACGGCGAGACCGTGGTGATCTGTGGCCGCTCCAATGGTCAAAACCCGTTTGACAAACCACTCTTCACCCGGCGCGCGCGCCTGTCTCTGGCGGACAAGCTTCAGGCCCCCTTTGCCGCGCTCAGCGGAGCCCTGCTGCATGGCACCTCGCGCCTGCCCTTCGGGGCCAATCGGCGCAAGCTGCAGGCCTGGCTGCGCGCCCAACAGGTCGATGTAATCCTGGCGGAATTTGGCACCCAGGCGCTGGTTGTTGCCAAGCTCGGCAATGACATGGGCATCCCGGTCTTTACCTATTGGCGCGGCACTGATGCCTCGCGCGCATTGGGATCAAAACAACGGGTGCGCTCTTATAAACTGATGATGCCGCGCCTCGCGGGCATGTTCTCGGTCAGCCAGTTCCTGCTCGACAATCTCGCCAAACATGGCATCCGCCATCCCAATGCCCATGTGGTGCCCTCGGGCGTGAATGTCCGCCTGTTCACCCCCGGCCCCAAAACCCCTGGCAGCTTTCTTGCCGTCGGTCGCATGGTGGAAAAGAAAGCCCCGCAGGTCACCCTGCGCGCCTTTGCCAAAGCCGCCGCAGGGCGCGACGCGCATCTGACATTCATTGGCGATGGCCCCTTGCTCGACAGTTGCAAAACGCTTGCCGCCGATCTGGGCATTGCCGAACAGGTCACCTTTACCGGTGCCCTGCCTCATGACGAGGTGCGCAAACACCTTCAGGTCACCGAAACCTTCCTGCAGCACTCCGTCACCGCCAAGGATGGCAATACCGAAGGCCTGCCCACCGCCATCCAAGAGGCGCTGGCCTGCGGCTGCATCACCCTTTCCACCATCCATGCCGGCATCCCCGAAGCGGTCGAAGACGGGGTGAACGGCCTGCTGGTCCCGGAATGGGATGAGGCCGGATTTGCCGATCGCATCACCCAAATCCTCGACATGCCGGACCGCTCCGCCATGACCCTTTCGGCGCGCAAAACCGCCGAAGCCAAATTCGACAATGAGATCGGGCTGGCCAAGGTGGAAAACACCATTCTCAATACGCTTTGCACCTCACCCCGCGAAACACCCTAGTAAGAACGCCTGGGCTTAAGGCTTTCTTTGGGCCAAAAATACCCTGGGGTGAATTGGCCTTTGGCCAAGAGGGGCAACGCCCCTCCCTTTCCCGTGCAAAATACCCCCTGAAAACCCACCCCTACGGCATCATTGGGGTTGCAATCCTCTGCCCCTTCCGGCAAATTATGAACAAGTGTTCAATTCATGCTGGAGGGAGGAGCCCATGGATTTCGCGCTCACCGAAGAACAAAGCGCCATTTTCGACATGGCCTATGGGTTTGGGCAGGATAATATCGCCCCAAATGCGCAAAAATGGGAGGCCGATGGCACCATCCCCAAAGAGCTCTGGCCGCAACTGGCCGAGCTTGGGTTTGGCGGTCTTTACGTCTCCGAAGACAGCGGTGGTTCCGCCCTGACCCGGCTGGATGCGACGCTGGTGTTTGAGGCCCTATCCATGGCCTGCCCCTCGGTCGCGGCCTTTTTGTCGATCCACAATATGTGCGCCAAGATGATCGACACATTCGGCTCGGATGAACTCAAGACGAGGGTACTGCCCAAGGCTATGACCATGGAAACGGTCCTGTCCTACTGCCTGACCGAACCGGGCTCGGGTTCAGACGCCGCCGCATTGAAAACCCGCGCTGAAAAAACCAATGAAGGCTACCGGCTGACCGGGTCCAAGGCCTTCATCTCGGGCGGTGGCTATTCTGATGCCTACGTCGTGATGTGTCGCACCGGCGAGGACGGGCCCAAAGGCATCTCAACCGTGATCGTCGAGGACGGGGCCGAAGGTCTGAGCTTTGGCGCAAACGAGAAAAAGATGGGCTGGCAAAGCCAACCCACCGCCCAGGTACAATTCGACAACTGCCTGACATCCCTAGACAATCTGGTCGGCGAAGAAGGCCAGGGGTTCAAATATGCCATGGCAGGATTGGATGGAGGGCGGTTGAACATCTCGGCCTGCTCGCTCGGCGCGGCCCAGGCCGGGTTGAACGCGACGCTGCAATATATGTCGGAACGCAAGGCCTTTGGCAAAAGCATCGACCAGTTCCAGGCGCTACAATTCCGCCTTGCCGATATGGAAATCGAGCTGCAAGCAGCCCGCACCTTCCTACGTCAGGCCGCCTGGAAGCTCGACACCGGCGCGCCCGATGCCACCGCCTTTTGCGCCATGGCCAAGAAATTCGTTACCGAGGCCGGGTCAAAAGTGGTGGATCAATGTCTGCAATTGCATGGCGGCTATGGCTATCTGGCGGATTACGGGATTGAAAAGCTGGTGCGTGACCTGCGCGTGCATCAGATCCTGGAAGGCACCAATGAAATCATGCGCCTGATCGTGGCCCGCCATCTTTTGGCGCGCTAGGGTCAAACCAAGTGCTGGAAATTCCGTTGACGGAATTTGCAAAATCCATCGATGGATTTTGGAGCCCCCAGCCGCAAGCATAGAGGACTGGCAATGACCGATATCAACATTCGCAAAGACGGGCGCGCGGGCCGGATCACCTTGACCCGCCCCAAGGCGTTGAACGCGCTGTCCTATGACATGTGTCTCGCGGTAGAGCGCGCCATTGATCGGTGGCGCGATGATGCCAGCGTGGATCTGGTGCTGATTGACGCTGAAGGGGAAAAGGCCTTTTGCGCCGGGGGTGATATTGCGGAGATGTATCGCACCGGCACGGCGGGCGATTTTGACTATGGCCGCAAGTTCTGGCGCGACGAATACCGGATGAATGCCAAACTGGCGGAGTATCCGAAACCTGTGGTCAGCTTTCTGCATGGGTTCACCATGGGTGGCGGCGTTGGGTTGGGCTGTCACGGCAGTCATCGCATCGTGGGCGAAAGCAGCCAGATCGCCATGCCCGAGGTCGGGATCGGGTTGATACCGGATGTTGGCGGCACCTATCTTTTGTCCCGCGCGCCGGGGCGGATTGGGGAATATCTGGGCATCACCGCCAGCCGTATGGCGGCGGGGGATGCGATTTTCGCCGGGTTTGCCGACAGTTTTGTGCCCGAGGCGCAATGGCAGTCGTTCAAGGAAAGGCTCTGCACCACCGGCGACATCACCAGTCTTGAAGAGGCGGCAACCACGCCGCCAGATAGCGCATTGGCAGCGCAACAGTCGGAGATTGACGCGCTATTTGCAGGCGAAGGATTGCAGGATATCCACAACCTTCTTGCCACAAATGACGGTGATCTTGCGCAAAAGACCCTCAAAGCGCTGAACCGCAACGCGCCGCTGGCCATGGCGCTGACCATCGAAATGCTGCACCGCCTGCGCAGCCCCTCGCTGACCATCCGCAAAGCGCTGGAAATGGAATATCGTGTCAGCCATCGCATCATGGAACATGGCGATTTCCTCGAAGGGATCCGCGCGCAGATCATCGACAAGGACAAATCGCCAAAATGGCAATATGCCGATGGATCGGTCCCGGCCGTCGCAGTGTCAAAAATACTCATGCCTTTGGGCGCGGAAAAATTGGATTTCAAGGAGAGTGCTATGAAGATCGGTTTCATCGGATTGGGCAATATGGGTGGTCCTATGGCAGCCAATCTTGCCAAGGCGGGGCATGAGGTTTCTGGCTTTGACGTGGCCGGGGTTGAGATCGACGGTGTGACCTCGGTCGAGACAGGCCCAGCCGCAGCCGAGGGCGCGGATGTGGTGATCACCATGCTGCCAAATGGATCAATCCTGCGCGCTGTCGCTGATACGGTCATTCCCGCCATGAAACCCGGCGCGGTGCTTCTGGATTGTTCGACCGTTGACGTGGACAGCGCCCGCGCGGTGGCGCAGCAGGCCAAGGCGGCGAACTTGGGAGCCCTGGACGCCCCGGTGTCGGGCGGCATTGGTGGCGCAGCGGGTGGCACGCTGACCTTTATGGTCGGCGGCAATGACGAGGCCTTTGCCATCGCCAAGCCTCTGTTTGACATCATGGGCCAAAAGGCAGTGCATTGCGGTGAGGCGGGCAATGGTCAGGCTGCGAAGATCTGCAACAACATGGTCCTTGGTGTGACCATGATCGCCACCTGCGAAGCCTTTGCTTTGGCGGATAAACTGGGCCTGTCCCGAGAGGCCATGTTTGACGTGGTCAGCACCTCGTCTGGCTATAGCTGGAGCATGAATGCCTACTGCCCCGCCCCCGGCGTTGGCCCCACCTCGCCGGCCGACAACGGATACCTGCCCGGCTTTGCGGCGGAGTTGATGCTGAAAGATCTGCGGCTGAGCCAGCAAGCGGCCGAGGCCGCGGATGCGGATACGCCCATGGGCGAAGAGGCGACGGCGCTTTATGCACGATTTGTGGAAGATGAAGACGGGTTGGGCCAGGATTTCAGCGCAATGCTGCTGCGTTTTGAGAAACGCGGTCGCGGTTGAGATAAGCGCGGGAGGGGCGCTGCCCCTCTTGCTCGCCGGGCGAGCAATTCACCCCGGGATATTTTTGGCCCAAAGAAACCTGAAAGGGTTAGGGCCTGTTGCGGCAATTTGATTGGGGTTGCGGGGTTTTGTGACCGGCTCAAAACCGGCATCATGCCCTTATGAGCAATTGGACCGATATCACCGCCCTGCCCGATCTTTCTAAGGCTGCACTGGCTCGACTGGCCCGGTTGCAGCCCTTGGAGGTGCCTAAAGGGACGGTGCTGTTTCAACCTGGCGAGGCAGTCAAAGGCTTTGTCATCATGCTGGAAGGCCGGGTGGATGTGTTTCTGACCGGCCCAACCGGGCGGGAAATTCTGCTTTATGCGGTCGAGCCGGGGCAAAGCTGTGTGCAATCCACGCTTGGCCTGATGGGGGGCGAGGATTATTCCGGCGAGGCGATCACGCGTGGCCCGGCGCGGCTTGTTCTGGTACCCAAAGAGATGTTTTTGACCTTGATGGGCGAAGATGACGGGTTTCGCGATTTTGTCTTTCGCGCCTTTGCCAAGCGCATGCAAACCATGATGCATCTGCTTGAAAAGGTGGCCTTTACCCGGGTTGAGGCGCGGCTAGCGCAGATCCTGTTGGAGCGTTGCGAGGCTGGTGTTTTGACCGCGACCCATGCGGAAATCGCCGTGATGATCGGATCCGCGCGCGAGGTTGTCTCGCGCCGTTTGGACGCTTTGGCCAAGCGCGGGATTTTACATCTGGAACGCGGCCGGGTTGAAATCAGGGATTTCGAGACCCTAGTGGTTTTGGCGCAAAGCGATTGATGAGGCGCGGCGTCGGTGACCTAGTCACCGACAGCACTCATGGAGCAGCGTAACATGGGCTCAAAGCAAAAGGAGAGACCCATGTTTTCAAAGAATGTTGGCGGATTTGACAAGATCGCGCGCATCGTGATCGGCGCGCTGCTGATCGTCGGAGCCCTGATGGGCTATGGCTGGTGGATGTGGATAGGCGTTGTGCCACTGGTGACAGGCTTGCTTGGCTCCTGCCCGCTCTATTCCATCTTTGGGCTCAGCACCTGCCCGCTCAAGAAAAGCTAAAGAAAGGCCCGGTCTCAGCCGGGCCCTCCCTTACTCTGCCGCTTCGCGCTTGAGCCCCAACATCGGGGCAAGGTAGCGCCCGGTATGGGAGCGCGGCTCTTTGGCGACCTTTTCAGGCGTGCCCTGGGCCACAACTTCGCCGCCGCCATCACCGCCCTCTGGGCCGATATCGATAATATGGTCGGCGGTTTTGACCACGTCGAGATTGTGTTCGATCACCACCACCGTGTTGCCCTGATCGACCAGCTCATGCAGCACCTCGAGCAGCTTGCGCACATCCTCGAAATGCAGACCGGTTGTGGGTTCATCGAGGATATATAGCGTGCGCCCGGTAGAGCGTTTGGCCAGCTCTTTCGACAGTTTCACCCGCTGCGCTTCGCCACCCGACAGGGTCGTGGCCTGCTGGCCGACCTTGATATAGCCCAGCCCCACACGCGCCAGCGCATCCATCTTGTCGCGAATGCTTGGGACGGCCTTGAAAAACTCCTGCGCGTCTTCAACCGTCATATCAAGAACATCGGCGATGCTCTTGCCTTTAAACCGAATCTCAAGAGTTTCGCGGTTGTATCTGGCCCCATGACACGTCTCACAGGTAACATACACATCGGGCAGGAAATGCATCTCGATCTTGATGACCCCGTCGCCCTGACAGGCCTCGCATCGGCCCCCCTTGACGTTGAAGCTGAAGCGCCCTGGTTTATAACCACGAGCCTTCGCCTCAGGAAGCCCGGCGAACCAATCCCGGATTGGCGTGAAAGCGCCCGTATAGGTCGCCGGGTTTGACCGCGGGGTGCGCCCAATCGGGCGCTGGTCAATGTCGATCACCTTATCGAGGTGTTCGAGACCTTTGATGGTTTCGCAGGGCGCGGGTGTCTGACGCGCGCCGTTCAGCGCCATTGAGGCGGTCTTGAATAGCGTTTCAATCGTCAGGGTGGATTTGCCACCCCCGGACACGCCGGTCACGCAGACAAATTTGCCCAGCGGGAAATCGACGGTGACGTTTTTCAAATTGTTGCCGGTCGCCTTGACCACCCGAACCTTTTTGCCATTGCCCTTGCGACGTTTCGCCGGGACCGCAATTTCGCGTTCCCCAGACAGATATTGCCCGGTCAGGCTGGCCGGGTCGTTGGTAACCTCGGCAGGCGTTCCTTTGGAGACCACCTGCCCACCATGCACCCCGGCCCCCGGTCCGATGTCAAAGACGTAATCCGCCTCGCGGATCGCCTCTTCGTCATGTTCGACAACAATCACCGTATTGCCCTGATCACGCAGGTTTTTCAGCGTGTCGAGCAGCCTGGTATTGTCGCGCTGGTGCAGGCCGATGCTGGGTTCGTCCAGCACGTAAAGCACCCCGGTCAGGCCCGAGCCGATTTGCGAGGCCAAGCGGATGCGCTGGCTTTCGCCGCCCGACAAGGTGCCCGAATTGCGCGACAGCGTCAGATATTCAAGGCCCACATTGTTCAAAAACCCCAGCCGTTCACGGATTTCTTTCAGGATCGCGCGGGCGATTTCGTTTTTCTGATTGGTCAAAGACTCTGGCACGGTCTGGCACCAGGCAAAGGCCTCTTTGATCGACATTTCAACCACTTGCCCCACATGCAACCCGGCGATTTTCACCGCCAGAGCTTCGGGGCGCAAACGGTGACCTTCGCAGGTTCCGCACGGGCGGTTGTTCTGGTAACGCTCAAACTCTTCGCGGATCCAATTGCTATCGGTTTCGCGATAGCGGCGTTCCATATTGGGAATGACGCCTTCGAACACCCGCGTCACCTCATAGACGCGGCCGCCTTCGTCATAGCGGAACTTGATCTCTTCCTCGCCTGATCCGTACAGAAACACCTGCTGCACATGCGCCGGGAGATCCTTCCAACGGTCATTTTTGTTGAACTCGTAATGCTTGGCGATGGCCTCGATGGTTTGCAGGAAATAGGGCGATTTGCCCTTGCGCCAGGGGGCCAGCGCGCCATCGGCGACCTTGAGCGTTACATCGGGTACAACCAGACGTTCGTCAAAGAACAGCTCTTTGCCCAGACCGTCACAATCGGGGCAGGCCCCAAAAGGCGCGTTGAAAGAGAACAGGCGCGGTTCGATCTCAGGAATCGTGAACCCGCTTTCAGGACAGGCAAAGTTTTCCGAGAAAACAATGCGTTCCGGGTCACCCTCGCGCGGCGCGGTTTCCAACACCGCGATGCCCGAAGCAAGATCAAGCGCGGTGCGGAAACTGTCAGCCAGCCGGGTTTCCATGCCTTCGCGCACCACGACGCGATCCACGACCACATCGATATTATGGCGGAATTTCTTATCCAGGGTTGGGGGCGTATCCAATTCATAGAACTCGCCATTCACCTTGACGCGCTGAAAGCCGGATTTGCGCAGCTCGAGAAACTCTTTCTTATACTCCCCTTTGCGGTCGCGCACGATGGGGGCGAGCAGATAGGCACGGGTCCCCTCCTCCATCCCCATGACACGGTCGACCATATCCTGCACTTGCTGTGCCTCAATCGGCAGGCCAGTCGCGGGGCTGTAAGGCGTGCCGACACGAGCAAAAAGCAGGCGGAGATAATCGTAAATCTCGGTCACAGTGCCCACGGTGGAACGCGGATTTTTCGAGGTGGTTTTCTGCTCGATGGAGATCGCCGGGCTGAGACCAGCAATGTGATCCACATCGGGTTTTTCCATCATATCAAGGAATTGCCGTGCATAGGCGCTCAGGCTCTCCACATAGCGGCGCTGCCCCTCGGCATAGATCGTGTCAAAGGCCAGCGAGGATTTTCCCGACCCGGACAAACCGGTGATCACCACCAGCTCATCACGTGGAATATCCACGTCAATCGATTTGAGGTTATGCTCGCGCGCACCCCGCACTTCGATTTGCTTCAGCTCTGGCATCAGATCCCCCGTTTACGCGTGAGTAACAGATAGGGGAAAGCCCCAGCATAGCCAATCGAAAAGTTAGAACAAAAGGGGAATACAGACCTCCGCACTGACAAAAACTGTCAGCAAAAAGGTGCGGAAAACCCGCCTTGCAACTTTGTGCTAACGAAGTAATCTCAGCCCAAAGTGATTTTTCTACACAGTTTTCAGGGAGCTTTTGATGAAGCTGAGACGCAGTCTTTGGCTGGGCACCTTCTGCCTGCCGTTTTTATCGCCACTCGCCGCGGTGGCTCAGGAAACCCCCTCCAGCATTCTGGTGCTGGATGGATCGGGGTCGATGTGGGGCCAGATTGATGGCAAGGCCAAGATCACCATTGCCCAGGAGGTCGTGGGCGATCTGCTCAACACCCTGCCCGCTGAAACCCATCTGGGCCTGACGGTCTATGGGCATCGCGAAAAGGGCAATTGCCGCGATATTCAAACCGTTGTTGCGCCGGGTGCAAATACGCGTGGCGCGATTGCGGATGCCGTCAACCGCATCAAACCAAAGGGAAAAACCCCGCTCAGCGATGCGGTTCGTGCTGCTGCCGAGGAGCTGCGCTATACCGAGGATAAGGCGACGGTCATTCTGGTTTCAGATGGGCGCGAGACCTGTGTGGCCGACCCTTGCGAGGTCGCGCGCACCCTTGAGGAAACTGGCGTTGATCTGACTGTGCATGTGGTTGGCTTTGACGTTTCCGACGATCCGACAGCTCTAGGTCAGCTGCAATGTCTTGCCGATGAAACCGGCGGGCAGTTTGTGACCGCAGATAATGCCGATCAGCTTTCGGCAGCTTTGACCACCATCGCTGAAACCCCCGCAGCCCCTCCCGCGCCAAGCCCGGTCGAGACCAGCTTTGCCGCGCTGGATGGCGAGGGCGGCAGCCAGATGCAGTCTGGTGTCACCTGGCGTATCACCGGGCCTGATGGCTATCGCAGCGATGGCACCGGGGTCTTCACCCTCCCCCTCCTGCCCGGCGATTACACCGCCACCGCCATTCGCGACGCAGATGAGGTTGAGGTCAGTGGCACCTTCACCGTGGTCACTGACAGCCAGCGTGTCGTTCTGACCCTGCCGGTGATCACGCCCAAGGCCACCGTTACCGGCCCCGAAACCGCCTATCAGGGGCAAACCATTGATGTCAGCTGGGATGGCCCCGGCGAGCAGGGTGATTTCGTTTCGGTCCACACGGTCAATGGCGATGTTTGGGCGATCAACAGCGCAGATATTGCCAAGGGCAACCCGGTCAAGCTGCGTATGCCCGCACAGCCGGGCACTTATGAGCTGCGCTATCAGGTGAAACGCGACCGTGAGGTGGTCGCACGCACGCCGATCACCATCCTGGCCTCGGACATCTCCTTTGACGCGCCGGGTCAGGCCGAAATCGGCTCTTCGATCAAGATCGACTGGATTGGCCCCGCCAATCAGGGCGACTTTATTTCCGTCCACAAGGTGGGCGGCGATGTCTGGGCGATCAACTCGGTCGACACGGCCGAGGGCAGCCCGGTCACGCTGCGCATGCCCGGTGAGCCCGGCCCCTACGAGTTGCGCTATCAATTGGCCGAAGATCGCGCGGTGATCTACACGCAACCGATTGAAATTACCGACGCGCTGATCACTCTGACGCACCCCGCCGAAGCGCAAATCGGCACGGTGATCGAGGTTGACTGGAAAGGCCCCGCCAATCCGGGTGACTTTATCTCGGTCCACAAACCCGGCGGCGATGTCTGGGCGATCAACAGCGCCGATACCGCGCAGGGCAGCCCGGTCAAACTGCGCATGCCATCCGAGCCCGGCCCCTATGAGATCCGCTATCAATTGGCCGAGGATCGCAAGGTCGTCTTCACACAACCCATTGATATCACAGCGGCAACGGTTACCCTGGACTTCCCGGAACAGGCCGAAATCGGTCAGGTGATCGACATCACCTGGTCCGGTCCTTCCAATCAGGGCGACTTCATCTCGGTCAAAGAGGTGGGGGGCGACGTCTGGGGGATCAATTCGCGCGACACCGCAGAAGGATCTCCGCTGAAACTGCGCATGCCGCATAAACCCGGCGATTACGAGATCCGCTATCAACTGGCCGAAGAGCGTGAGATCATCCTGCGCAAGCCGATCAAGATCGTGCAGGCTGAGGTCGCCATCACCGTGCCCGCACAGGCCGAAATTGGTGAGACGATTGACGTGACCTGGTCTGGTCCGGGCAATCAGGGTGATTTTATTTCGGTCAAAGAGGCAGGCGGCGATGTCTGGGGGATCAATTCACGCGATGTCGCAGAAGGCTCGCCGCTGAAATTGCGCATGCCGCATAAGCCCGGCGACTATGAAATCCGCTACCAACTGGCCGAGGAACGCGGGATCATCCACCGCGTGCCAATCACGATTGTCGACGCGCAGGTCTCGATCACTGTGCCCGCACAGGCCGAGATTGGCCAAACCATCGACGTGACTTGGGACGGCCCGGGCAATCAGGGCGACTTCCTATCCGTCAAAGAGGCTGGCGGCGATGTCTGGGGGATCAATTCGCGCGATGTTGGCGAAGGCTCTCCGTTGAAACTGCGCATGCCACATAAGCCGGGTGACTATGAAATCCGCTATCAATTGGCCGAAGAGCGCGGAATCATCCACCGCGTGCCCATCACGATCATTGGCACCCATGTGGACCTGCAAGCGCCCAGCGATGCCAAGGCCGGTCAAAACGCGCTGATCGCCTGGGAAGGACCGGGCAATCAAGGTGACTTTATCTCGATCAAAGAGGTGGGTGGCGATACTTGGGGGATCCATAGCAGCGCCGTGAATGACGGCGGCCCGATCTCGCTTCGCATGCCTGACCAGCCCGGCCAATACGAGCTGCGCTATCAATTGGGTGAGGAGCGCGCGGTGATCCACCGGGTGCCGATCACGGTGAACCCCTAAAATGCAAAAAGGCGGGCCGTTTGGCCCGCCTTTTCTTTGCCGCCAAGAAACGCCTTAGCGATAGAGCAGCGATGTACCATTGGCGAACAAATGCACCTTATCCGCGGGTGCGGTCAGTTTGACGGTTTGCCCACGCATGCCTTTGTGAATGCCCGGCAGTTTGGCGATGCTCGGCTCCTGCCCTTCGTCGGCTTTGAAATAGAGCAAGGTCACTTCACCCAGCGCCTCGGTGATATTGACCTCACCGGCAAACAGCTCATCGCTCTCGCAGGTTTCAAAATCCTCGGGGCGGACGCCCACATTGACCTTGAGGCCAAGATCGCTCGCTTGCGTCGGATAATGCGAGACCGCCTCGCCACCGCCCGCCAGTTTCACGCGGGTTTGCTCTCCGGTTTCGATCACCTCGCCGGGCAAGAGGTTCATCGCCGGAGAGCCAATGAATTGCGCCACAAATTCGGAGTTCGGGCGTTCATAGAGCTCCAGAGGCGAACCCACCTGCGCAACCCCCTTATTGGCCAGAACCACGATTCGGCTTGCCAGCGTCATCGCCTCGACCTGATCATGTGTGACATAGATCATGGTGCGGTCGGGCATCTGCTCCTTGAGCTGGGCGATCTCGATCCGGGTCGCAACACGCAGGGCCGCGTCAAGGTTCGAAAGCGGTTCGTCAAACAGATAGACCTTGGGGTCACGAACAATCGACCGGCCAATCGCCACCCGCTGGCGCTGACCACCGGACAACGCCTTGGGCAGGCGATCAAGGTATTGATCCAGCTGCAACATCTTGGCGGCGCGATTGACCGCCTCGTCGATCTCGCCCTGCGCCTTGCCCGCCAGCTTCAGCGCAAAGCTCATGTTTTCGCGCACCGTCATATGCGGATAGAGCGCGTAAGACTGGAACACCATGGCAATGCCACGCTGCGCCGGGGGCACGTCATTGACCAGCATCCCGTCGATTTCCAGCTCACCCGAGGTGATCTTTTCCAACCCGGCAATCATGCGCAGCAAAGTGGATTTGCCGCAGCCCGACGGGCCGACAAACACGATCAGCTCGCCTTGCTTGATGTCCAGATTGATATCCTTGAGGACTTCGACAGCCCCGCCATATGTTTTACCGACATTGGTCAGTTTGAGATCTGTCATGTCTCCCCCCTATTCGTTAATGCGCCGCGCCAGCGCCACCTGCCATGGACCCAGCGCGACCGGACCGGCCTTGGGCAGTTCTGTGCTCAAAACGCCGCCGATCTGCTCCCAATTGCCCTTGGGCAGCGAAACCTCACCGGCTTGGCCGGACAGGTTAAAGGCGCAGAAGATGTCTTCGCCCGCCTCACTGCGTGTAAAGGACACCACCGGACCAGATTGCGCCAGCCCGCCAAGCTCCCCCTTGGACAAGGCGCGATGGGCATGGCGCAGTGCCAGAACCCGGCGATAGTGATGCAAGAGCGCCTCTGGGTCTTCCTCCTGTTCGGCCACAGAGCGCACCAGATGTTCCGGCGCGACCGGCAACCAGGGTTTGCCCTCGGAAAAGCCGCCATTGGAATTGGATTTCTCCCAGACCATCGGCGTGCGACAGCCGTCGCGCCCCTTGAATTCCGGCCAAAATTCAATGCCATAAGGGTCTTGCAGGTCTTCAAAGGCAACCTCAGCCTCGCCCAGACCCAGCTCTTCGCCCTGATAGATACAGACCGAGCCGCGCAGGCACATCAGCAAGGTGGCAAAGGCCTTTTGCCCAGCCAGATCCAGGTTCCAGCGGCTGGCATGGCGGATGACATCATGGTTCGAAAACGCCCAGCAGGCCCAACCATCCGGCGCCGCCGTATCGACTTTGGTCAAAACCTCAACCACCCGCGCCGCATCCGGTTGATCGCCAGACAGGAATTCAAAGGAATAGCACATATGCACGCGATCATCGCCTGCCGTGTACTCCCCCATAATCTCTAGCCCGCGCTGCGCATCGCCCACCTCGCCCACGGCTGTCGCCGCCGGGTATTCGTCCAAAAGGGCCCGGAATCGTTCCAAAAAGGCCAGGTTTTCCGGCTGGTTCTTGGAATAGAGATGGAACTGATGGTTATAGGGATTCACACTGGGCGCGATCGAGGAATCCCGCTCTTCTGGTGGCAAGGCCGGGTTCGAGCGCAGCTCTTTGTCATGGACATAGAAGTTGATCGTATCGAGACGGAACCCATCCACCCCCCGATCCAACCAAAACCGCACGGTCTCAAGCAGCGCATCCTGCACTTCCGCGCAGTGGAAGTTCAGATCCGGCTGCGAAGTCAGGAAGTTGTGCAGGTAATACTGCTCGCGCCGCGCGTCCCATTGCCAGGCCGACCCGCCAAAGATCGACAGCCAGTTATTGGGCGGCGTGCCATCGGGGTTCGGATCGGACCAGACATACCAATCCGCCTTGGGATTGTCGCGGCTGGCCCGGCTTTCCTTGAACCAGGCGTGCTGATCCGAACTGTGCGACAGCACCTGATCGATCATCACCTTCAGCCCCAACTCATGAGCGCGGGCAATCAGCGCGTCAAAATCCGCCAGCGTGCCAAACATCGGATCAACGTCGCAGTAATCCGACACGTCATAGCCGAAATCCTTCATCGGGGATTTGAAAAAGGGCGAGATCCAAATCGCATCAACGCCGAGCGACGCGATATGCGGCAAGCGGCGGGTGATGCCCTTAAGGTCGCCAATCCCGTCCCCGGTGCTGTCCTGATAGGAGCGCGGATAGATCTGATAGATCACCGCCCCGCGCCACCAATCCTTGTCCACAACCTGAGCCGCAGCTGAGATATTTGTTTGCGTGTTCATACTCATTCCTATGTCGCCCCTCTGGCGGGGTTATTTGACGGAGCCGGCCAAGAGACCGCGCACCAGGTATTTTTGCATGGCGAAAAAGACCGCCAAAGGCACTGCAATCGACACAAAAGCCGCTGTCGCAAGGATTTCCCAATTGCCACCGCGCGTGCCCAGCAGTTCCACGATCTGCGCGGTCATAACGGTGGTTTGACCGGTGCTGTCAATCAGGAAGACTTTGGCAACCAGCAGGTCGTTCCAGGTCCACAGGAACTGGAAAATCGCGAAACTGGCCAGGGCCGGAAAGCTGAGCGGCAGGATGATCTTGGTAAAGATCTGGAACTCGGTCGCACCATCGACACGGGCATTTTCGATGATGTCACGCGGCAGGCCGACCATATAGTTCCTAAGCAGGTAAATCGCCAAGGGCAGGCCAAATCCCGTATGCGCCAGCCAGGTGCCCAGATAGCCTTTGCCAATGCCGATGCCCAAATGCAGTTTGAGCAGTGGGATCAGCGCCAATTGCAGCGGCACCACAAGCAAGCCGACGATGATCGCAATCAACAGCGCGCGGCCCGGAAAATCCATCCAGGCCAGGGCATAGGCCGCAAAGGCCGCCACCACGATCGGGATGATTGTTGCCGGGATGGTTACGGTCAGCGTGTTGAAAAACGCCTTGGCCATGCCATCGACATTCTTGGGGTCGAGCAACATGTTTTCATAGTTTTGCGTGGTGAATTCCGCAGGCTTGGTGGCGGTGACAAAGATGCGGGTGCCGCGTTTGCCGCTAAACGCCTCTTCGTTTTCCATGCGATAATCGCCATTGGCCTGCACGGTAACGCGTCCGCCTTTGCGCAGCTCGGCGGTTTCGCCCGGCGTGTAATCAGAGATCGCCCGCGAGGAGATGCCCCAGGCGGTGATCTCGGCCTCGTCACCGTCAAAGAGATTGCCCTCGATCACATATAGCGCGCCGTCCTGGGTCTGGGTGTCCGGAGCGGCCGAGCGGATGGTCAGGTTTTGCTCGGACGGAAACAGGGATTTCCACCAGCCCGATGTGGCGATCTGGTCGGCCGTGCGAAAGGAGGATACGAACAGACCCACCGTCGGGAAAAGCCACAGGGCGACAAGAAACGCCACCGAGATATGAACCGCCCAAGTGAGGGAGGATTTGCTGCCAGCGATATTATCCATGGTGTGTCCTCATGTGTTGGGGGAACTGCGCAAAAGGGAACCATTCACGCGGAGTCAAGGGCCTTGGCCCGCCGCGTGATCGCCCTCCCGCCCCGTCGCACCAAAGGTGCGCCGCCGATAGGTGGCCCGCCTTTGGCGGGACGGTGGGCGATTTTTCTATCGTTTGGGTGAACACAGAAGTTGAATTGAGCTTGGCTGGGAAAAAGTGGCAGAAACCGAAGTTGTTTCGCCAACCCGCGAGAGGGCAATCACGCGTCTCATCTTTGTGGAAAAACCGTTCCATCACCGCATCTCCTTACGGGCATTGCGCACGTTCCAGACCAGGATCGGTGTCACCAGCAACATGATCATCATCGCGCTGGCCGAGCCAACACCCCAATCATTGGCAACGAACAGCTGGGTATACATGTAATTGGCCAGAACCTGCGTGCTCCACTGGCCATTGGTCATGGCAAAGACGATATCAAAGACCTTGAGCACAACCAGCGTGATCGTCGTCCAGACCACCATGATGGTCGACTTGATCTGCGGCACCTTGATCTTAAAGAAAATCTGGATCGGGTTGGCCCCGTCCACAATCGCCGCCTCGATGGTTTCCTCGGGAATACCGCGCAACGCCGCGCTCAGGATCACCATGGAAAAACCGGTCTGAATCCAGATCAGCACCACCATGAGGAAAAAGTTGTTCCAGATCGGCAGGGTCAGCCATTGTTGCGGCGCGCCGCCGCTAAAGGCGACATAGATCGCGTTCAACACACCAATCTGCTCAGTGCCTTCGGGGCGGGCGTCATAGATCAGTTTCCAGATCACCGCCGCGCCAACAAAGGAAATCGCCATGGGCATAAAGATCAGCGATTTGGCGATATTGCCCCATTTGATCCGGTCCGTCAGCTGCGCCACCAACAAGCCGAACATGGTCGACATGGCGGGCACCACAATCAGCCACAGCATATTGTTGCGCATGGCCTCCCAGAATTTGGGTTCGCCAAACATCTGCATGTAATTAGCCAGCCCGACAAAGGCCCCGTCCTGGTCACGATCCGTCAGCGACAGGCGTAACGTCTCGATCACCGGATAGGCCAGATACAGGCCCAAAGCGATCATCGCCGGGAACAGGAACAGCCAGGGGCGGATCAGATTGGCACGGTTGATATTCCGCCCCGCTTGCGGCCCCTTGGCGGGAAACAGGACATTGTCCAGCACCCAGTTGGAGAAGAAATAGTAGGCGACACAGCCCCCTACCCCGATGGCGATTGTCAAAAGACCCAGGAATGCTGGATGCATGATGTCCTCCCTTTTCTAACAGGATTCCCGCAAACCGGTGCGAGAAGAGGCCCCGGGCGTCATGGTCGGCACGCGGGACGGACATGTTCAGATGATGTGGTGATGATGTACCAAAAGACCTCGGCAGGGAACCCGCCGAGGTCAAGATCGTGAGTGGTTATTTCAATGCGTCCCAGCTGGACTGGATTTCGCCAGCCACATCCGAGGCTTCTTTGCCACCGGCATAGTCAACCATGCCAGTCCAGAAAGACCCGGCACCAACGCCACCAGGCATCAGGTCAGAGCCGTCAAAGCGGAAGGTGGTCGCACCCAGCAGGATGTCATTCATCTTTTTCAGGGTCGGATCGCCAAACGCGTCAGAATTCACGCCCTTATGCGGGGTCAGGAAACCTTTGAGCGCCATCCATGTTTCATGCGCTTCTGCGGTTTGCAGGAACTCGATGAACTGATGAGCCTCAGGGCTGTCGCTGGTGATCGCCCAAAGCGTACCTGCGCCCAGAACCGGATTGCCCAGCTCTTTTTCAGAATAGGACGGGAAGTAGAAGAAATCCGCGTCTTCACCCACGACTGTGCCTTCGGGGAAGAAAGCCGGGATAAAGGAAGCCTGACGGTGCATGTAGCACTGAGGAGGAGAAGCGAACATGCCTTTCGGGCTGTCGCGGAAATCGGTGCTGGCCACGGCGCCTGCGCCACCGGCCACATATTCATCTTTGCGGGCAAATGCGCCGAACTCGTCAATCGCCGCCACGATGCGCTCATCGGTGAAGGGGATCTCGTTCTTGACCCAGCCGTCATAGACATCCGGTGTCTGGGTGCGCAGCAGCAGGTCTTCGACCCAGTCGGTCGCTGGCCAGCCGGTCGCCCCGCCAGACCCCAGACCGATGCACCACGGCGTGCCACCATCCGCAACGATCTGATCGGTCAGCGCCTTGAGCTCTTCCATGGAGGTCGGAACGTCATAGCCCGCATCCTCAAAGTTCTCAGGGATGTACCAGACCAGCGATTTCACATCGACCTTGTAGAAGAAGCCATAAAGGCTGTCCGCGCCGTCTTTGCCCGCATAGGTGCCCAGATCGACCCAGGACTGACCCGCGGCATAGTTTTCCTTGATCCAGTCACTGGTGCCATCGGCCAGCGGTGTCAGGAAGCCCTTGGAGGCCATGTCAGCCGCCAGACCAGGCTGTGGGAAGACGGCGATATTGGGGGCAGAACCCGCCTCGGCGTCGATGACGATCTGCTGTTCAAAGCTGTCCGAGCCAACATAGCTGACATCAATGCCAGACTGGGCGCGGAACACATCCAGCACCTTCTGCACATTCTCCTCATCCGCACCCAACCATGGGCCGGAGATGGTCAGCTGTTCGGCAGATGCAGAACCAGCAACAAGCGCAGCCATGGCCGCGCCCAGATAAAACGATTTCCTCATGGACAATCCTCCCGATTGATCACGCCCTGCTTGGGCATGTGTCCGTTTTCGTGGCTTTTGAAGATTGGCCAAAGGTGAATTTGGCAAGTATCTCCAAAGCGCTTTGAATGACTTTAAATGATCTGAGTCGGCCTCTCCTGTCAAGCATCAAACCCAATATTTGCTGAGGTTTACATATGGGTCAGGATTTATTCCCTAGATTTCGCACCTGCAAAAATTCGCGGGGAGACTTGACAAATTCGAAGCGCTTTGGCCCTTAATGGGGCATGAGCCTTAAGAAACTGTCCGAACACCTGAACCTGTCCCAGACCACCGTCAGCCGCGCGCTGAACGGCTATCCTGAGGTGAGCGAAAAGACGCGGGAACGGGTGCAAAAAGCCGCGCAGGAGCTGAATTACAGCCCCAATGCGCGGGCCAAAGGGCTGGCCACGGGCCGCGCCCATGCGATCGGACATGTGATTCCCGTCTCGACTCAGCACGAGATGGTGAACCCGGTTTTTGGCGACTTTATCGCCGGGGCCGGGTCGGCCTATTCCAAAGCGGGATATGAGATGATGATCAGCCTTGTGGATGATCAGCAGCAGGAAAAGCTCTATCGCGATATCTGCGCGCGCCGGAACGTTGACGGAATCATCGTGCATGGCCCGACCATGAATGACCCTCGGATCGGCCTGCTGACCGAGCTGGACATGCCCTTTGTCGTGCATGGGCGCGCGTCAAACGTCGATATCCCCTATAGCTGGCTTGACACCAATAACAGCCGCGCCTTTCGCCGGGCAACGGATTTCCTGCTGGATCTGGGCCATCGCCGTATTGCGCTTTTGAACGGTCTGGAATTCATGGACTACGCTTTTCGCCGTCGCGAATCCTATGCCTCTGCGTTGCAAAAGCGCGGCATCGCGCTGGACCCGGCCCTGATGCAATCCACCGAAATGACCGAAATCAACGGCTTTCTCAGCGCCTCCGAGATGCTGAGCATGGACGAACCGCCGACCGCCTTTCTCACCTCCTCTATGATCACCGCCATCGGTGTGCGCCGCGCCATTCAGGCCGCCGGTTTGGAGATGGGCAAAGATGTGTCCGTCATCACCCATGACGACGATCTGGGTTACCTGAAAAACGGCCATGATGTGCCAATCTTTACCGCCACACGCTCTTCGGTGCGGGCGGCGGGCGTGCGGGCGGCTGAGCTGCTCTTGCGCCTGATCGCCAACCCGACGACCGGCCCCCAACACGAGATCATCGAAGCAGAGCTGATCATCGGAACCTCAACCGGCCCCGCCCCACAGCACCCTTAGACTGAACAGCGGCCAGCCCCAAGACAGAGTTCACCATGCCATTCAAACGTACTGATTTCCCCAAGGATTTCCTCTTTGGGGTCGCAACCTCCAGCTATCAAATCGAGGGGCATGGCTTTGGCCAGGCTGGTCGCACCCATTGGGATGACTTTGCCGCAACCCCCGGCAATGTGGTGCGCGCCGAAAACGGCGCAACCGCCTGCGATCACTATCACCGCTTCGAAGAGGATCTCGATCTGATCGCCGGGGCGGGATTGGATTGCTATCGGTTTTCGACCTCCTGGGCGCGGGTCATGCCCGATGGGCGCACCCCGTCCCAAGAGGGTCTGGATTTCTATGACCGCCTGACCGACGCCATGCTGGAACGCGGGATCAAGCCCGCCGCCACGCTCTATCACTGGGAATTGCCCTCTGACCTTGCCGATCTCGGCGGCTGGCGCAATCGCGACATCGCCAAGTGGTTTGGCGATTACACCGAAACCATCATGGGCCGGATTGGCGACCGGATGTATTCGGTGGCCCCGATCAATGAGCCCTGGTGCGTTTCCTGGCTCAGCCATTTCCACGGGCATCACGCGCCGGGCCTGCGCGACATCCGCGCCACCGCCCGCGCCATTCATCACATCCTTTTGGCCCATGGCACCGCCATCCAGACCATGCGCAGTCTCGGCATGGACAACCTCGGCGGCGTGTTCAACATGGAATGGTCCACCCCGGCCGATGACAGCGCCGAAGCTATTGAAAAAGCCGCCCTCTATGATGAGATCTATAACCATTGCTTCCTGAGCGGCGTCTTCAAAGGCCGCTATCCCGAACGCGTCATGGCAGGCATCGCGCCGCATCTGCCACAGGGCTGGCAGGATGATTTCGACGTGATCACCACCCCGCTCGACTGGGTTGGGGTGAATTACTACACCCGCAAACTGATCGCCCCCGACCCAACCGAACCCTGGCCCTCCCTTAAAGAAGTGACCGGCCCGCTGCCCAAGACATTCATGGATTGGGAAATCTATCCCGAAGGTCTTTACAAGTTCCTCAAACGCACCGCGCAGGACTACACCGGCGATCTGCCGATCTTTGTCACTGAAAACGGCATGGCCGCGCCGGATGTCCTGACCAACGGCACCTGTGACGACCCGGACCGCATCGCCTTTGTCGAGGCGCATCTTGCGCAGGTTCAGCGCGCCATGGCCGAAGGTGTGCCGGTGAACGGCTACTACCTCTGGTCGCTGCTGGACAATTACGAATGGGCGCTTGGCTATGAAAAACGCTTTGGTTTGGTGCATGTAGACTTTGAGACACTTGAGCGCACGCCAAAATCATCGTACCACGCGATAAAACAGGCCCTGGGAGCGCTAACATGACTGGTTCCATCCATGAATGATTTCACAGCTGTTGTTGCGGATATTGGCGGTACCAACACCCGCGTTGCCCTGACCCAAGGGACAAAGATTCGCCGCGACACCATTCGTCGCTTTCGCAATGCCGAGAATACCGGCATTGAACCGATCCTGACGCATTACCTTGCTGAGCTGCAAGAAAGCCCCGAAGCAGTCTGTGTCGATATGGCGGGTCCGGTTCAGGATGGCGTCGGCCAGCTGACCAATCTGGATTGGCGCGTTGAGACTGATCGTCTCGGCGCGACCACCGGGGCCAAAACCGTTGCTGTGCTGAACGATTTGCAGGCCATGGGCCATGCCTTGGCGCATATTGGCGATGACAGCATGCAGCAGCTTCTGCCCGGCCAGCCCAGCGGATCGCGCCGCTCTGACGTGCGTCTTGTGGTCAATGTCGGCACCGGGCTGAACATCGCCCCGGTCTATCACAGCCAGGGCCTGACCATTGTGCCCCCCTCTGAGGCCGGTCACATTTCCCTGCCCCCGCAGACGGGCCAGGAAATGCGCCTGTTGGACTGGCTGGCCGAACGCCACGACACCCCGTCCTTCGAAGAGGTTTTGTCAGGCCGGGGGCTGGAGCGGCTCTACGCCTTTATGTGTCGCGAAGACGGCACCGGCACCCCCCTGCCCGCCGCCGATATCATGGCTGCCTTTGGCGAAGGTCAGGACCGTGCGGTACGCACGCTGCGCCTCTTTGTCCGTTTCACCGGGCGTTATTGCAGCGATGTGGCGCTGATCACCCTGCCCTTTGGCGGCATCTATCTGGTTGGCGGCGTCATGCGCCATGTCGGCCCGCATCTGATGGATCTCGGCTTTGGCGAGGCCTTTGCCGATAAGGGACGTTTCAGCGATTACATGGCGCAATTCCCGGTACAGTTGATGACAGATGACTACGCCCCGCTGGCGGGCTGCGCCGGTCATCTGGCCGAGCAAATGGGGCTGGTGCATTAACGCGCGCCATCGGCCGGAACCCAGACTTGCAAAGCGTTGAAAACCCGGCAATACCGGGCGGTGAGTGATTTCAGCCGCCCGAGGCCATCTATGTCCATTCTCAACGTCAAAACCAATCCCATTGCCAATCAGAAACCCGGCACCTCGGGTCTGCGCAAAAAGACCCGCGTCTTTCAAGAGCCGGGCTTTCTTGAGAACTTTATCCAATCCATCTGGACTGGGATCGGCGGCGCGCAGGGCAAAACTTTTGTCCTTGGCGGTGACGGGCGGTTCTTTAACGCCGAGGCGATCCAGACCGTGCTGCGCATGGCCGCCGCCAGCGGTGCGGCGCGGGTGATTGTAGGGCAGAATGGTTTGCTCTCGACCCCGGCAGCCTCGAACCTGATCCGCAAACGCAAGGCCGATGGCGGCATCATCCTGTCCGCCAGCCACAATCCCGGTGGTCCGGATGGCGATTTCGGGGTGAAATACAACATCGCCAATGGCGGCCCGGCCCCTGAAAGCGTGTCCTCGGCCATTCACGCCGCCACCGAAGAGATTGGCGCATACCGTATTCTCGAAAGCGCCGATGTGGACTTGTCCGAGATCGGCATCGCCCAGATTGGCCGCATGGAGATCGAGATCGTCGACCCGGTGGCGGATTACGCCGCGCTGATGGAAGAGATTTTTGATTTCGACGCAATTTCGGCGCTGTTCCAGTCGGGCTTTCGCATGCGCTTTGACGCCATGCATGCCATTACCGGCCCCTATGCCAAAGCCATTCTGGAAACCCGGCTTGGTGCCGGGGCTGGCACCGTGACCAATGGCACCCCCCTGCCCGATTTCGGCCAGGGTCACCCGGATCCTAACCCGATCTGGGCCAAGGAGCTGGTGGATGTCATGATGGATCCAGATGGGCCGGATTTCGGCGCGGCAAGCGATGGCGATGGGGATCGCAACATGATCATGGGGCGCGGCATCTATGTGACGCCCTCGGACAGCCTTGCCGCCTTGGCCGCCAATGCCACGCTTGTGCCCGCCTATAAGGATGGCCTCAGCGGTGTCGCTCGATCCATGCCGACCTCGCTGGCGCTGGACCGGGTGGCTGAAAAGCTGGGGATCGAATGCCACGAGACCCCGACGGGTTGGAAATTCTTTGGCAACCTGCTGGATGCCGGTCGCGCCACCCTGTGCGGCGAAGAAAGCGCCGGGACCGGATCAAACCATGTGCGCGAGAAAGACGGGCTTTGGGCGGTGCTGTTCTGGCTCAACATCCTGGCCACGCGCAAGATTTCCGTGGCGGAGCTGATGGCCGATCATTGGCAGAGCTATGGGCGCAACTACTATTCCCGCCACGATTATGAGGGCATCGATAGCGGCATCGCTGCTGACCTGATGCAAGGGTTGCGCGCGCAATTGCCCGACCTTGCCGGGCGCAGCGTGGCTGGCTTAACCGTCTCCAACGCTGATGAATTTGCCTATGACGATCCGATTGACGGCTCGCGCACCGAAGGCCAAGGCATCCGCATTCATTTCGACGGCGGCGCGCGGGTGGTGTTTCGCCTCTCAGGCACCGGCACCGTGGGCGCAACCTTGCGGGTCTATCTGGAGTGCTTTGCCACCGAGGCGCTGGACCAGAACCCACAAGACGCCCTCGCCGATATCATCACCGCCGCAGATGAGCTGGCGCAGATCGAGGCACGCACCGGGCGCAAACGCCCGACTGTGATCACCTAGGGCCTGTTAACATGATGAATAACGCACTGGTTTCTGTCCAAAATCCGCTGATACAAGGCGTTTTCGCGCCGACAGGGTGGCCCCCTTTCAAGCGAAAACAACGAAGGAGCAGCGGATTTTGGCGAAATCCCGAAGGGGCGCGGCGGATTTTGCCTCCGACGTCGCTGATTTGCCCTTCCGATCACCCAGATCGCCACGGTCAAATCACCTCATCGGCGGCAAAATCCGACACGCGCCAGCGCGCTTTTCATCATGTTAGCAGGCCCTAACATGATCGTCCGCGCAATTGGCATCATGGTCCTGTCCATGGCCCTCTTGGCCCTGAGCGACGCCTTTATCAAACTGGCAGCGCAATATGCGCCGATGGGTCAGATCATGTTTGCCATCAGCACCGGCGGCACCTTGATGTTTCTGGTCATGGCGCGGATCAAGGGCTTTTCCCTGTTCAACCGCGACGCCCTGCATAAGATGGTGCTGCTGCGCAATCTCTTTGAGATTGTCGGGGCCATTGGCCTGGTGGTCGGCATCTCGAAAATCCCGCTTTCTGTCTTTGCCGCGATCATGCAGGTTGCACCGCTGCTGACCATTCTGGGCGCGGCGCTGTTCCTGGGCGAAGAGGTCGGCTGGCGCCGTTGGGCGGCGATCCTGGTTGGCTTGATCGGCATGTTGATCGTGATCCGCCCCTTTGGCAGTGCCTTTTCCGGCTGGGAGCTTTTTGCCGTTCTCGGCGTGACAGGTCTGGCGGCACGGGATCTGGTGACGCGATTGGCCCCAAGCCACATTCCGGCCCTGTCCATGTCCGCCTGGGGATTTGCAGCGACCATCCCGGTCGGGCTGGTGATCTTTTTCTTTGAAACCAAACCGTTGGATTTCGCCCCAATCACCCTGATGCATCTGGTCGGGGCGGTGGTGTTCACCGCCATTGGCTATCTGGCGGTCACCGCTGCGATGCGCATGGCCCCGGTTTCGATCATTGCGCCCTATCGCTACGCGCGGCTGATTTTCACCTCGGCTCTGGGCATTCTGATCTTTGCCGAACGCCCGGATGGCTACACATTGCTGGGGGCGGCTTTGGTTTTGGGCGCAGGTCTCTACAGCTTTTTGCGCGAACGCAAGCTGGCGCAAGGGTGAGAGCGGATTGGGGCGCTGCCCCGCCCCGAGCAAGCTCGGGACTCCCCGGGATACTTTTGGCCCGAAGAAGACTTGGGGGGCTTGGTGAGGCTCTGCTGTTAGCGCCCAACGTTAGCGCAACCCTGTCGCAACCACAATGTTAGCGATAACAATTCCGTTGCGTTTCACGCCCAGCCTGCTATGAGACAGGCAAATTTCTATGCCTGAGGGACAACCCATGAGCACCATCATTGATATCCACGCCCGCGAGATCCTCGACAGTCGCGGCAACCCAACCGTAGAAGTCGACGTGACGCTGGAAGATGGCACTCTGGGCCGCGCCGCCGTGCCCTCTGGTGCCTCCACCGGTGCCTATGAGGCGGTGGAAAAGCGCGACGGTGACAAGGCGCGCTACAAGGGCAAAGGCGTGCTGGAAGCTGTGGCGGCCGTGAACGGTGAAATCGCCGAAGCCATCCTGGGCTTTGACGCCACCGAACAGGTCGCTATTGACGGCGCGATGAATGAGCTGGACGGCACCGAGAACAAAGGCCGCCTGGGTGCTAACGCAATCCTGGGTGTGTCCATGGCAGTCGCCAAAGCGGCGGCGGATTTCACCGGCCAGCCTTTGTATCGCTATATCGGCGGCACCTCGGCCCGCGTGTTGCCCGTTCCGATGATGAACATCATCAACGGGGGTGAGCACGCCGATAACCCGATCGACATTCAGGAATTCATGATCATGCCTGTCGCCGCGAGCAATATTCGCGAAGCGGTGCGCATGGGCTCGGAAGTCTTCCACACCCTGAAGAAAGAGCTGTCCGATGCGGGTCTGTCCACTGGGATCGGTGATGAGGGCGGCTTTGCCCCCAATATCGCCTCCACCCGTGAGGCCCTGGATTTCATCCTGAAATCCATCGAAAAGGCTGGCTACAAACCCGGTGATGACATTCACCTGGCGCTGGACTGCGCGGCCACCGAATATTTCAAAGACGGCAAATACGTGCTGGCCGGCGAAGGCAAGACCCTGTCCAGCGAAGAAAACGCCGCCTATCTGCAGGCCCTGGTCAATGACTACCCGATCATCTCCATCGAAGACGGCATGGGCGAAGACGACTGGGAGGGCTGGAAGGCCCTGACCGACGCCATTGGCGACAAGGTTCAGCTGGTGGGTGACGATCTCTTTGTGACCAACCCGGCCCGCCTGGCCGAAGGCATCGAGCGCGGCTGCGCCAACTCCATGCTGGTCAAAGTGAACCAGATCGGCACCCTGACCGAGACCCTCAAGGCCGTCGATATGGCTCATCGCGCGCGCTACACCAACGTGATGTCGCACCGTTCGGGCGAGACCGAGGATGCCACCATTGCCGACCTCGCCGTGGCGACCAATTGCGGTCAGATTAAAACCGGCTCGCTGGCGCGTTCCGACCGGCTGGCGAAATACAACCAGCTGATCCGCATCGAAGAGATGCTGGACGAGACCGCCGAATTCGCCGGTCGTTCCATCCTGAAATAAGCCGCTCTTTTGGCTCTCTGGAAAAGGCACCGTTTTCGGTGCCTTTTTCTTTTGCACCGTCCAATTGAAACGTCCAATTCGCGCCTCGTGTTTCGGCAATTTGAAACACTCATTGCGCTAATTGCTTCGGCCCATTTCCCTCATTAGATGCGCCGCGCAATACTGATCAGCGTCCCTTATTTGCCTAGAACAACCGCTTTTGCGACTCTACGCAATAAACAGATATTACCCATATATATTTTGTTGTTGCCTGATCACGAACATATTTTTTGAAACTTCGCGATTGTTAACGAACGCGAACCGGAACCTATCCCTTTGTGGCGTTTGTTTGGCTTGCTCTGAAAAGCCATATAGGTCAGTCTTTGCATGAATACTAAATGAATGACGAACCAATCATGGCAAACGACGCAACCGCGCGTCTGATTAAGATGTACCGCGCGGATTTTGGCAATAGATCAGAGCTGATTTTGCGGCTGTTCGCGCTTTTGGTTGCGGTGCCAATCTTTGTCTTTGTGGCCAAGGACTGGACTTTGGCCATTTGGCTTCTGGCCTATTTCGCACAACAATCTCTGCTGTTTTATATCCTCAACCCCAGGCGGCGAAATTCTCCGACTATGCGGCTGCGCCATGCACGGTTGGCCTATAGTCTGGGTGCTGTGATTTTCCATGCTGGTCTGGTTTATATGGTGACCTCCGCAGATCACATCGTCTTTGTCGCGGGCTGCATTTCCGTGGTTGCCTCCGCGCTTTATGTCCTCAATCGCGAAAACCCGACCAAGGATTTTCTCTGGATCGACACAGCCGGATTTCTGGTGGTTATCCTTGCCATCCTCTATCGGATTTGGCCCGGCATTCCCAACCTGTCCAGCCAAGTGCTCCTGGTGGTGCTGACCAGCTTGGGCCTGTTCCTTTTGGTGCGCGCCCAGCATATGGAGCTTGAGCGGCAACAGGCGCGCCGCCATGCGGAACGCCGCTATGCGCAGGCGCAAAAAGCCCGTGCGCTCAATCAGTTTGTCGGCGGCGTCGCGCATGATTTCAACAATCAGATCACCGCGATCATGGGCAATCTGGAACTGGTCGAACTGTTGGAAGACCGGGAAGAACGGGCCGCCGCCATGCGCCAATGCCGCATTGCCGCCGATCGCGCCGCGCTGACCGTGCAGCAATTGGTTGCCTCCAGTGGGCGCACCCGTCTTTCCCCGGTCGATACCAATTGCAACAGCTTCCTCAAGGATTTGGGCCCGGTTCTGACCGACCTGCTCAATCCCGAAATCACGCTCGAAATCCTCCCCGCCGCCACCCCGCTTTGGGCCAAAGTGGATCGTGACATGTTGGAAACCTGTCTGATCCAGCTCTGCCTGAACGCGCAGGATGCCATGCAGGGCAAAGGCCATATCGAGATTGGGGTGAAAAAGGTCGACACCCTGCCCCACGGGCTGGAAGCCAAGCCGGAAACCGCGCCGCCCTATGTCAGCATCTATGTGCAGGATGCCGGGCCGGGCGTCTCTGACGAAACGCTGAACAAACTGCCGGAACCCTTTTACACCACCAAAGGTGTCGGGGCCGGGACAGGATTGGGATTGTCGGCCGTGTCAGGCTTTGCCAAGCAATCTGGCGGCGCATTGGTGCTGGACAACGCCCTGCCAACCGGCTTGCTGGTCACGCTTTTGCTGCCGCGTGTGGCGGGCGAATAGCGCCCCCATCACCGAGACCATCACAGGATCAGCTATCCTGATCCCCATGCTCCTGATAAACGCCCTGCTCTTTCAACGCGTCCACCACCTCTTTGGGCATGTAATTCTCGTCATGCTTGGCCAGGATCTCCGAGGCCTCAAACACCCCATCCACATAGCGCCCGGTGCCCACCATGCCCTGGTTCTCGGCAAAAAGATCCGGCAACACCCCAGCAAAGACCACCGGCACGGTCGCGCCACCATCGGTGACGTTGAAACGGATCTCCTGCCCGGCCCCACGGATCAACGAGCCCTCTTCAACAAGCCCACCAATGCGAAACACCTCATTAGAGGCGGGCGGCGCTTCGGTCACTTGTGTGGGGGAGCGGAACAGGTTGATCCCGTCGCGCATCGCATAGCCGATCAAAGCGGTCGAAACGATCAAAGCCACCGCCGCCAAGGCAATCACCTGAACACGCCGTTTCTTCTTCAAAGATTTCAAAGCCATTTGCAGATCCGCTCCAGCACCGTTTCATTGCACCCTATATAGGGCGCTCCCTTCTGGATTTGCAGACCCTATTTGTCACACCTTATGCCCCCGCCCCCGGGCAGCACGCCTTGACTTTGCGCAATCCGCCCCAGGTTTCTTTGGGCCAAAAGTATCCCGGGGAGTCCCGAGCTTGCTCGGGGCGGGGCAGCGCCCCAGCCCGCCCGCAACAAACGCAATCAGGGGAAACAGGGGGCCAACATCAACCCGGCGGTTTCCTCTTCGCCCAGCATCAGGTTGGCATTCTGCAAGGCCTGCCCGGAACTGCCCTTGGTCAGATTGTCCAGCGCCGCCACCACAATCACCCGGCCCGGCAGCCGATCCGCGACCACACCGATATGGCAAAAGTTCGAGCCGCGCACATGATGGGTGCTTGGGGTCTCGCCCGCCTCCAGCACCTCGACAAAGGGCTCCTCCGCATAGGCCTTGCGCAGCGACGCCTCAACCTCGGCCAGCTCGCCTTTGACATAGCAGGTCGCCAGAATACCCCGGTTGAACGGGCCAAGATGCGGGGTGAACTGGATCTTCACCTCACGCCCGGCAATGGCGGAAAATTCCTGATCGAACTCGCCCAGATGCCGATGCGTGCCGCCCACCGCATAGGCATTGCTGCCCTCGCTCAGCTCTGCATGCAGCAGGTTCTCTTTCAACGACCGCCCGGCCCCGCTGACCCCACATTGCAGGTCCAGAATGATCTCATCGAGATCAATCACCTGATCCGCAATCAATGGCCGCAAAATGAATTGCCCCGTCGCGGCGTTACAACCGGTGCCCGCCACCAACCGGGCCTTGGCAATCTCGTCCCGGTAAAACTCGGTCAGACCATAGACCGCCTCACCCTGCATCTCGACCGCCGAATGGGGATTGCCATACCACTTTTCATAGGCCTCCGGATCACGCAGCCGGAAATCCGCCGACAGATCGACGATCTTGACGCTCTTGGGCAGTTTCGAAATCACCTCTTGGCTGGTCTTATGCGGCAGCGCGCAGAAACACAGGTCAATCTGGTCAAAATCAATCTGCTCCCAGGTCACCAGATCCGGCAGATCCAGATGGCGCAGATGCGGGAACACTTTGGCCAGCGGCAGCCCGGCCTTGGAATTGGCGGCCAGCGCCTTGATCTTGAACGAGGGATGGGTGGCAATCAGCCGGATAAGTTCCGCGCCGGTATAGCCGGACGCACCGATAATGGCGATATTATGCGACATGCGAAGTCTCTTGCTGTTTGGGGGTGGCCCTGGGTTCTGTCCCAATCCGGCCAAAAAATAGATCACGCCCCGGACCAAAAGCCCGGTGAGTCACGGTCATCGTCGCAAAAACAAAGCGTCAAACGCAGCCATGGTGATCTCCTTTCGCGCAGCTATAACGCCGCTCTTTTGCAAATTCAATGGCTTTGGGGGTTTTCTGGCTGTGGCTGCATTGCTATCCGTTGAACAGCGTTCACACAAAGGTCAGACATGTCCGAAAAAACCAAAGCCCGCAAAGCCGCGCTGCGCGAAAAACTGATCGAGCTGGCCGAAGCCCAGATTGCCGCCGAAGGCCTGTCATCTCTGCGCGCCCGATCATTGGCCAAAGAGGCAGGCTGTGCCGTTGGCGCGATCTATACGCATTTTGATGACCTCAACGCGCTCACATTAGAAGTCAATGGCCGCACCTTCCGCCGCCTTGGGGCCAAGGTGGCCGAGGCCGTGGCCGAGAGCGCCAGCCAGCCGCCCCGCGACCGGCTGATCGCCATGTCCCACGCCTATCTCTACTTCGCCGCCGAACAACCAAGCCTGTGGCGCGCGCTGTTTGACGTGGAAATGTCGACCGAGGGCCCGGTGCCGCAATGGTATATGGATGCTCTGGGCGGTTTGTTCTCTTACATCTCCGAACCTCTGGCCGAGATTTTCCCGGATATGCATGAACAGGATCTCGACCTGATGACCCGTGCCCTGTTCTCATCGGTGCATGGCATTGTATTGCTTGGCCTCGAACAACGCATCTCAGGCGTCCCCCTGCCCCTGTTGAAGAAAATGATCGCGCAGATCCTGTCGCGGATTTCGTGACGCCACGTAAAATGAACGCCGTTCATTTATGGCTTGAACGCCGTTCACGCAATTGCTATTTCAAATTCATGAACGATGTTCACGAAATTGGAGAGCACCATGTTTGCAACTTTGAAGACTTTGATCGCCGGTGAAAGCGCCCGTCAGGAAGAAGCGCTGCGTGACCGCTACAGCATTGAACTGATTGACCAAAAAATCCGCGAGGCCGAGGCGTCGCTGAAATCGGCCAAGTATTCTCTGGCCAGCCTGATCCAGCGCGAACGCTCTGAGACCCGTCAGGTCGAAACTCTTGAGACCAAGCTGCAAGACCTGACCGAGCGCGCCACCGAAGCCCTCGCCGCTGATCGCGAAGAATTGGCCACCGAGGCCGCCCAGGCCATCGCAACCATGGAAAACGAACTCACCCTGCGCCGCGCCACCCTGCAGCGCCTGGAAACCCGCATCCTGCAACTGCGCCAATCGGTCGAAACCGCCCATCGCCGCATCATCGATCTGAAACAGGGGGCCCTCGCCGCCCGCGCCGCCAAGAAAGAGCAGGCTATCCAGAAGCGCCTGAATGCGCATGTGGCCGCCGATAGCAGTTTTGAAGAAGCCGAAGAGCTGATCGCCCGCGTGCTGCAAAAGGATGATCCCTTTGAACAGGGTCAGATCCTGAAAGAGATCAATGACGGTCTGACCCAGACCGATGTGGCGGACAAATTGGCGGCTGAGGGCTTTGGCAAAGCCTCAAAAAGCACCGCCAATGACGTCTTGGCCCGCCTGAAATCCACCAAATAAACCCCTACCCCAAAACACTATTTCCACGAGGAGACACAAAATGAACAACGCATCCAACGAAAACGGCATGATCCTTCTTATCAACATGGCGGGCGTTGCCCTGGCCTATGCCCTGCTGGCGATTTCCCTCTGGCTGTCGGTTGATGTTCCGCTCTCGACCAAAGGCTATTGGGGCATGGGCATCGTGCTCTTGACCATCAGCTTGATCAATGTGGTGAAATACAAATTCGATCAGCGCATCAGTAATGACCGCATCAACCGCATCGAGGAGGCCAAGAACGAAAAGATCCTCGAAGACGCCCTGCGCGAAGATCTCTAAGCGCCCCAAATCCTGCCCAAAAAGACGCCTCTCGGACACGAGGGGCGTTTTTCGCGCCTCCCTGTCAAAACTACCCGTTGAGCCATGCCTGCGCTCAGGTAGAACTTAGCCATGACTGACTCCGTGCCCCCCGTCCCGCTGTTCAAACTGTTCTGGAAACTTGGCGGTTTCATCCCGCTTTTCATGATTGGGATCTGGTCGGTGTCTCTGATCGTGTCGATCTTTGTCATCCTTGAGGAACGCCAGACCAATGGCAAAATGAAACCATCCCAGGCCACCGTTCTGAGCCACCTCGTCTCGGAAACCGAAGAAGCCGGCCTGCGCGACGTCATCAGCCATACCTATAATCTTGAGCTCCGCTTTCAGCTGCAAACCGGCAATGAGGTGCGGATCTATCACCCGGTTGGCGGGTTGGAATTTGACCGTATCAAGGATGGGGATGTCATCCCGGTCTGGTATTCCGAAGACAACCCGCGCCTGATCGAACTGACCGAAGGCGAGCGCGGCAAGGCCGCCAAAGTGCTGATCTGGGTTAATTCCGGCATCTTCCTTTTGGTGGTGCTGTGCTGCCTCCCCGCCCTGTCCAAAACCCGCGCCGCCCTGCGCGCACGGCGCAGGGGTGACTGGCAGTTGGTCACGGTCTGTGACTGGAAAAAATCGCTGACCTCTTCGCCCGTCGACCAGGAATACCGGCTGTGCTGGCAGGGCCCCGACGGCCAAGAGTTCCGCAGCTTCCCCCGCGGCGAAAGCGTGCTGAAACCCTACCGCAAGGGCAAAAAGATCGACGTGGTCTTTGAAGGCAAACGCAGCTGGTGGGTGCAGGATATCGGGCAGGAGTTCTAGCCGCGAGAGTAATCCAGGTAGGCTAAAAGCTAGATTTGCCTACAGAACTTTTCAGCCACAACAGAGGTTCGCGCCCGATCCCGAGGGTGGGCGCGTTTCGGCTGGATGACCGGGTGTATTGCCCACAACGACGCCACGTGTGGAAAGGTTAAAGCAATTCGCGCCCGCCCTGGGGGGCGGGTCGGGCGCGAACCGGATTGCAAGCAATCCGGTGTGAAACCCTTTCGCATCTCCAAACCCCACAGGTTCCGTTAACATTTTAATGAAATTCTCTTCCTCGGGGGCGCAAATCAGGAGGAGAGCATGTACCGCGTCATCTATATCAGCCATTCCAAATCCAGCATGTCGGATGACGAGCTGGACACAATCCTGTCCGAAGCCCGCCGCCGCAACCAGGCTGTGAATATCACCGGCATGCTGCTCTATTGCGGCCGCACCTTTTTCCAAGTCCTCGAAGGACCGCAGCATCAGGTTCAGGCCACCCTAGATCGGGTCTATCGCGACCCGCGCCATTACCGGATGAAGGTCCTGTCCTTTGGCCCCGCCAAGAAACGCCGCTTCAAAGACTGGTCCATGGGATTTCGTCGACTGCACAAGGGAATGGACGCCGATAACAGCTTTTTCGAACTGTCGCGCAACGCGCTCAACTACCGCATTCCCAAGAACGCGGCAGGTGATTTGCTGACACTGATGACCAGCTACGCATCGACCAAATTAAGCTGATGCATCCTGAACCTAGTCACCTGGATCCGAAATCCTTGTCATAGAGTTAGTGTCCCCGGATCGCCGGAGATCCGGTTCGCGCTCATGCCAGAGGCATGCTTACAGCATGACCCCGCCCGTCAAACCAAAGGTTTGCCTTCGACAAAGCGGCGGGCGCGAATTCGTCTCAACGTTTCAACAAGATGCACCGATATCTGATACCACTGCCCGGCTGCCAAGATTAGACGCGCCCACCCTCGGTGCCGGGCGCGAACCTGCGTGGTTGATAATTTTTATGTAGCGGATTTCAGTTCCGGGCGATCTAAGCCGCGCGAAACTTGATCTCGCGGCGCAGAAACTGCGTGGCATTGCCCGACACTTTCTTGGGGTCACCCGTGGTCAGAAACCCGCTTTCCTCACCCTTGCCCATCATGGCCGGATGCCGTTTCAGGTAATCCTTGAGCGAGGCCGCCACCAGATCCGCCTGGGAATAGACCTTGACCTCGGCCCCCAGCGCATCCTGAAAGATGTCTTGCATCAGCGGGTAATGGGTGCAGCCCAGAATGGCCGCCTGCGGGTCGGGCATCTTGCGTTTCAGCGCATCCACATGGCTGCGCACCAGCGCTTCGGCCAGGATCATGTCACCCTCTTCGATGGCATCAACCAAGCCACCACAGGCCTGCGCCTCGACATCGACACCGATGGCGCGAAACGCCAATTCCCGTTGAAAGGCACGGCTGCGCACCGTGGCCGGGGTGGCGAACAGCGCCACATGCTCAACAGCCACTTCGCGCGGCGGAGAATTGTCGCCCCATTGCCGCTCTGTCAGCGCTTCGATCAGCGGTACAAACACGCCCAGCACGCGCTTATCCGACGGGATCCAGCTTTCCTGCATCCGCCGCAGCGCTGCCGCCGAGGCGGTGTTGCAGGCCAGGATCACCAGATCACAGCCCTCCTCCCAAAGCCGCTCAACCGCTGCCGTGGTCAGGTTGTAAACATCATCCGCATCGCGCACCCCGTAAGGCGCGTGGCTGTTATCACCAAAATAGACAAAGGGAACCTCGGGCATCGCCTTGGTCACCGCATCCAGAACGGTCAAGCCCCCAAGGCCGGAATCGAAAACACCTACTGCCATGTCACTACCTCTGTTTTTGCCGTGCGTTCGCGGCTCTTTACCCCGTCATCAGGTGCGGGGCTTGTGCTTATCCTCAAACTCGAACCCGTAGTCATAAGATTTCAACGGCTTCGGGGAAAGATCATACGTGGATTTGCGCAGGAAATCCATCATTGCGCGGGTATCGCGGCTATATGCGTCAATTTCTGCGCGTGGGATCGGCTTTCCGATGCTAATCCGCACCGGCGTGTCCACCCGCTTGCGAAATTCCTTGATCAACAGCCCCATGCGCAAGGTGTAATGCAGATGGCTGGCCAGTTGAAACAGGCGCGAGGTGTGGCCGTCAAAATAGATCGGCACCACGGCGGCGTCGGATTTGGAAATCATCCGCGCGGTAAAACTGCGCCAGACCGGATCCATCGGTGGGCCAAAGGGTTTTTCAGCCGTGGCCACCGTGCCCCCCGGAAAGATCCCGATACAGCCGCCATCCCCCAAATAACGCAGGCTTTCCTTGCGGGTGGCCAGGTTCTGCTGCACCGCCTCGCGGGTCTCATCAAAGCTGATCGGCAGAATGATCTTGTCCAGCTCTTCGGCTTTGCGGAACACCTTGTGTGCCAGAATACGGAAATCGCCGCGCACCACCGACAGGATATGCCCCAGCATCAGCCCATCCAGAATGCCATAGGGGTGGTTGGCGATGACAATCACCGGCCCGGTCTTGGGGATGTTGTCGAGCGAACCGCCCATCACCTCAAGCCCCAGCCCATAGCGTTCCACCATGACCTGCCAGAAATCCTTGCCCGCCGCGACCTCTTGCTCATAGCCCTGAGCGCGTTTGATCAGGCTTAGCCGCCCGGTCGCGTTTTCCATCAACCGGATCATCGCCCGCCCCGGTTTGGACTGGGCGCTATAGGCGTATGAGATATCGCGCGCGGCGTGGCGGTCGTGTTTCATTCCGGGCCTCTTGTCGTCGCGGCTCCTTAAGTCAAAGCCTCCGGGGTTTCCAGAGACCCGAGCCCGCAAGGGTGTGAATCATGCGCCAAAGCCATGAACTTTTTGTGACAGAGCCCCTGCCTCGCATCGGCGGATTTCCCCCATGGGAGAGCTGAAAAGAATGACATCTCCTAAAACGGGTGGAAAACTGCTATCACTCCCACACGTCTTGGCGCAAATTTTCGCGCTATCCAAAGGCGGACACTTTTTCAAATACCTCATTTTTCAGGAGAAATACCATGACAGCCCAACTGAAAACCCTGTTCTTTGCTGCCGCACTCGCAACCGGAGCTTTTGCCAGCTCGGCCCATGCCTTTGGCGAACATTACCTGTGCTACAACATCGACCCGCATGGCGGGTTCAAAGAAATCCCGGTCGAGCTCAAGGACCAATTCGCCGGCTATAAGGGGCTGGTGATCCGCCCCGTCTCGCTGTGCAACCCGGTGGACAAGAATGGCGAAGGTATTCGCGAACCCGAGGTGCATCTGGTCTGTTACGAGATCAAGGCCGAGCCCGTCACCAAGACCAAACCAGCCATTGACGTGATGACCGCCAATCAGTTCCGCGAACAAAGCATGACGGCCGTCCTGCCGCCGCATACGCTCTGCGTGCCTTCGAAAAAGGAACATTTGTAAGACGACACGAGGCGCAGGGGGCCCCAGCGCCTCAACTGCAATCCTGATAAGCCAGAGCTTTCCGAAAAGGCGAAACAGAGGTTCGCGCCCGATCCCGAGGGTGGGCGCGTTTCGGCTGGATGACCGGGTGTATTGCCCTCAACGACGCCTTGTGCGGAAAGATTATAGCAATTCGCGCCCGCCCTGGGGGCGGGTCGGGCGCGAACCGGATTGCAAGGCAATCCGGAGGATTAGCGTCTAACAAAAACGCCCACCTATTGCGCCGCCTTGGCCGTCACGCTCAGCCCCTGGCGCAGAACCGCCAGGATCTCTTCGCGCCGCTTGGCCGCCTTGGCCTCATTCCCCTGTTTCACCGGACCAAAACCGCGGATCTGCAAGGGCAGTTCTGCCAAAGCCAGCAAAGCATCCGGATCGACCGAGCCCGCCTTGGGCAACCATTCCGCCATGTCACGCTCATATTGCTTGATCAGCGCGCGCTCCATCTTGCGCTCTTCGGTGCGGCCAAAGACATCCAGCGGCGTGCCCCGCACCCCCTTCATCCGTGCCAACAGCTTGAACCAGCGCAGCATCCCTTCGCTATATTCCTTCTTGGCCGGTCGGCCATTCGGCCCCATCTTGGACAACAAAGGCGGAGCCAGGTGGAAGGTCATCTTGGGATCCCCCTCAAAGCTTTCGGCCACCTTGGAGCGGGTTTCCAGATGCAAGCGCGCCACCTCATATTCATCCTTATAGGTCAACAGCTTGTGGTAGCCCTTGGCCAGGGCTTCCTTCAGCGCATCATCCCCAACCTGCGCCAACATCTTATCAAACTTCTTGGCCAAACCCTTGCCCTGATAAGCCACCAGATGTTTGCGCCGATACGCGATTTTCTCGTCCAAGGACTTGGGCAGCGCGACCACATTTGGCCCCAGGAAATCGGCGACATCATCCGCATGATCCACCGCCCAACGCCCGATCTCAAAGGCGCGCTGGTTCTTCTCAACCGCCGCCCCGTTCAGGTCAATCGCGCTCATGATCGCCTCATGGCTGAGCGGCACCAAGCCACGCTGCCAGGCCGCGCCAAGGATCATCATATTGGAAAAGATGCTATCCCCCAGCGTAGCCTTGGCCAGATCCGACGCATCAAAGAGCGAGACCTGATCCTGCATCCGCGCCTGCAAAGCCAGTTGCAGCCGATCCGTCGGCAGCGAGAAATTCGGATCTTCGGTAAAGGCCCCGGTGACAATTTCATGGCTGTTCACCACCGCCCCGGTGCGCCCGGTGCGGGTCAGGCCCAGCGTTTTGGCCCCGGCCGAAACCACCAGATCGCCGCCAATCAGCGCATCACATTCCCCGGTCGCCACGCGCACGGCGGAGATATCCTCCGGTTTTTCGGCCAGGCGCAGATGGATATGCACCGCGCCGCCCTTTTGCGCCAGCCCGGCCATTTCCATCATCGCCGCGCCCTTGCCGTCAATCTGCGCCGCCTGCGCCAGAACCGCGCCAATGGTCACAACCCCTGTGCCCCCAACCCCGGTGATCACCACATTATGGGTGCCGTTGATCTTGGGCAACTGCGGTTCCGCCAAATCCGGCAGGTCCAATTCCCGCGTCGCGGCCTTTTTCACTACAGCGCCCTGCAAGGTCACGAAGGACGGGCAGAACCCGTTCACGCATGAGAAATCCTTGTTGCAGCTCGACTGGTCAATCGCCCGCTTGCGCCCCAGCTCGGTCTCAGCCGGAACGATGGAGACACAGTTGGATTGCACGCCGCAATCGCCACAGCCCTCGCAGACATCCGTGTTGATAAACACCCGCTTATCCGGGTCCGGGAATTGCCCGCGCTTGCGACGACGACGTTTCTCCGCCGCGCAGGTCTGGATATAGAGGATCACCGACACGCCCTTGGTCTTGGCCATCTCGGCCTGCACATTCGGCATCTCGGCGCGCTCGTGAAAGGCAAGCCCTTTGGGGAATTGCCCCTGATCTACGTCTTCCTTTTCGTCATAGACCACGGCGATATTTTTTACGCCCATGGCCATCACCTCGGCGGCAATGCGCGGCGCGGTCAGGCCGCCCTCATTGGGCTGGCCACCGGTCATGGCCACCGCGTCATTATAGAGGATCTTATAGGTAATCGTGGTGTCGCTGGCCAAAGCCGCCCGGATCGCCAATGACCCGGAATGGTTATAGGTCCCGTCGCCAAGGTTCTGGAACACATGTTCGGTGTTGGAAAACGGGGCCTCGCCGATCCAGTTCGCCCCCTCGGCCCCCATATGGGTGAAACCAACGGTCTCGCGATCCATCCATTGCACCATATAATGACAGCCAATCCCCGCATAAGCGCGCGAGCCATCGGGCACTTTGGTCGAGCTGTTATGCGGGCAGCCGGAACAGAACCAAGGCGTGCGCGTGGCGATCTCCTCGGCATTGTCAGCGCGGGTAATCTCCGCCAGCGTGGTCAGCCCGGCCTTGATGCCATCGGTGCCACGCCCCTCTTCGATCAGAATGTCACCCAGTTTCTGCGCAATCCAGATCGGGTCGAGCGCGCCACGGGTCGGGAACAGCTCTTCGCGCCCCATCAGGCCCGCGCCACCCTTGTACCAGCCATAAATCCGCCGGCCCCTACGGTCGTCAAAGATCGCCTCTTTGATCTGTACCTCGATCAGCTTGCGCTTTTCCTCGATGACCACAATCAGGTCGAGCCCCTCGGCCCAATCGGTAAAGCCCTTCATATCCAGCGGAAAGGTTTGGCCGATCTTGTAGGTGGTGATACCCAGCCGCTCGGCCTCGGCCTCGTCAATCCCCAGCAGCGCCAGCGCATGTTGCAGATCCAGCCAGTTCTTGCCCGCCGAGACAAAGCCGATCTTGGCCCCCGGCTTGCCCCACATGCGCTTGTCCATCTTGTTGGCGCGGCTAAAGGCTTCGGCGGCAAAGCGTTTGTAATCGATCATCCGCGCCTCTTGCGCGTGGGGCGTGTCGCCCAACCGGATGTTCAAGCCACCCTCAGGCATGTCGAAATCTGTGGGCAGCACCAGGTTCATCCGGTCCGGACGGCCATCCACCACCGCCGTGGCCTCAACCGTGTCCTTCATGGTCTTGAGACCGACCCAAACCCCGGCATAACGCGACAGCGCAATGCCATAGATGCCGTAGTCAATCAGCTCCTGCACCCCGGCAGGCGAAACCACCGGCATATAGGCATCCACCAGCGCCCATTCCGACTGGTGCAACACGGTCGAGCTTTCGCCAGTATGGTCATCGCCCATGGCCATCAGCACCCCGCCATTTTGCGAGGTCCCGGCCATATTGGCGTGGCGCATAACATCACCCGAGCGATCCACCCCCGGCCCCTTGCCGTACCACAGCCCAAAGACACCGTCATATTTGCCCTCACCGCGCAGCTCGGCCTGCTGCGCGCCCCATAGCGCCGTGGCGGCGAGGTCTTCGTTCATACCTTCCTGAAACTTGATCTGCGCCGCGCTCAGGAACCTCTCCGCCCGCGTCATCTGCAAATCAACCGCCCCCAGAGGCGAGCCGCGATAGCCCGTGACATAACCGGCCGTATTCAGCCCCGCCGCCTTGTCACGTTCCGCCTGGGTCAGCATCAACCGCACCAAAGCCTGGGTCCCGTTCAACAGGATCTGATCCTTGGTGAGATCAAACTTGTCGTTCAACGATACTTTCTGAGTGCTCATCTCGCGCCTCCCCTCGCTGTGGTCCTCTTTTCAATATAGCGCAACATTAGGTCACAATTGCTGACCTGTATAGGGAATTTTTTGTGATTTTCACCGGTTACGTTATGGTGCTGTTGGATTATGAGGTTATGTCGTAAATCGGGCGCTAACAGAGGCAAAAGTTGCAACAATGGACTGGGACAAGCTAAGAATATTTCATGCAGTGGCGGATGCAGGCAGTCTGACCCATGCGGGCGACTCCCTTCATTTGTCGCAATCCGCCGTGTCCCGCCAAATCCGCGCGCTCGAGGATTCGCTCAAGACAACCCTGTTCCACCGCCATGCCCGCGGGCTGATTCTGACTGAACAGGGCGAGCTGCTATTTGATGCCACCTCTTCGATGGTGAAACGGATCGAGGCCGCGACCGCACGCATTCATGACAGCGAAGAAGAAGTCTTTGGCGAATTGCGCGTCACCACCACCCATGGCTTTGGCGCCATGTGGCTGGCCCCGCGTCTGGCCAAACTTTATGAGAAATATCCAGACCTTAAGATCGATCTGATGCTGGCGGAAAACGTGCTCGATCTGCCCATGCGCGAGGCGGATGTGGCCATTCGCATGAAAGAGCCCAGCCAGGCCGACCTGATCCGCAAACGCCTGATGGCCATTCGTATGCGCCTTTATGCGTCGCCGCGCTATCTCGACAAACATGGTGTGCCCGACAGCATTGAGGACATGCAGCATCACCGTCTGATCTGCCAAAATGTCCAATCCGCCCAGGTCAGCGCCGGCCTGCAGCTCAATCAACAGCTTTTATCGATCGTTAAGACCACTTTGACCGTCAATAACTACTTTGGTGTGTTGCAAGCGGTGCAATCCGATCTCGGGATTGGCGTGCTGCCCAACTATATCATTGACGGCAACCCCCATATCACCCGGGTCCTGCCCGAGGTCGAATCCGTAGAAGTGCCTGTTTTTCTGGCATATCCCGAGGAATTGCGTCAATCTAAGCGCGTTTCTGCATTTCGCGATTTTGTGCAGGAACAAATCCTGGAACACCGCCGTTCTTTGCGCGCACTAGCTGACGAGCAAAGTAGCTGATTCAACTATTGCGGGAAAGACACAGTGTGACATGCACACAACGCATAGCGGCAATGCTGCGACTGCAACATGTTTAGTCTTGATCGTTTCTAAAGTGATGCCATATTCAGCACATGATGATGACGCGTCGATCTTCGACGCCATTATCACCTCCCTGTTGGACTTCGGCCGAGCTTTGAGCTCGGCCTTTTTTCTTTTCAGAGGTCTTCATCTCCCCTCTCAGTCCGGCACCTAGGGTCAGGATGCATTGATTTGACGCCACTGGTTTACCTGATCTTGTTCCTGACAAGACACATCGACGCAGAAATACTGGTTGTATTTCAAGACGATGCAACGCAGATCAGGGGCAAGATCAGGTAAATCGTCCCGACGCGGGAAGCGCTGCAAAGCAGCGGCCTTGACCGCTTGAAATTGACCCTGCCAGTTCCTGCGCGCCCAAAACCTCTGCTTTATTGCTCTTCCTGCGCCAGTGACGCCAAATCAATGCATCCTGACCCTAAAGATCCGAGCTTGCAATTCCGCAGTAATGCGCCATCTCTGACTTAAGAAGTCAGGATCACCGCAGTGACGCAGAAACGACATCATATACTGACCCGTCCGGTCTGGGTCCTGTTTGGCGGGATCAGCCTGGCCTTGGGCGTGATCGGGATTGTCCTGCCGATCCTGCCTACCACGCCCTTTGTGCTGCTGGCCGCCTTTTGTTTTGGCAAAGGTTCGCCGCGTTTGCGCCGTTGGCTGGAAACCCACCCGACCTTTGGCACGCCGATTCTCACCTGGGAGGATCACGGCGCCATCGCACCTCGGCACAAGAAAATGGCAGCAACGATGATGGCTGCTGCTTTTTTGCTCAGCCTGGTCTTGCAACTGCCGCTCTATGTCTTGATCATTCAGGCCATCTGCCTCTCTGGCGCGGCCTTTTATGTGCTGTCGCGCCCGGATGGGCCCGCCGAGTAACCCGTCGCCAAAGCTTAGGAGCCTCCCATGTCTGACACCTGCAAACTCAGCTGCACCTGCGGCCAGATGCAATGGCATATCAAAGCAGGGGCGGATGGGCGGCATCTGATCTGCTATTGCCCGGATTGCCAGACCGGCACCCGTCACCTGGGCAAGCAAGACAGCTATCTGACCGATGGCGGCACGCAGATCTTTCAAACCACCCCCGATAATTTTGTCATTGATCAGGGCGCTGAACATCTCGGTCTGATGCGGCTTGGCCCCAAGGGGCTGTTTCGCTGGTACGCCACCTGCTGCGACACCCCCATCGCCAATACCCTGCCCAGCCCGACCCTGCCCTTTGTCGGCGCGGTCCTGCCTGCCGGCACCGATCACTTTGGCCGCGCCACCTGCCATGCCAACACGGACAGCGCCACGAAGAAAATCCGCCAGCGCGGCGTGCCCGGCGCGGTCTATTCGCTGTTCTGGCGCGCTGCCAAGGCTCTGATCAGCGGCAAAGACAAACTCCGCCCCTTCTTCAACCCCGACAAAACCCCGGTGGTCGCCCCCAAAGTGCTCACCTTGGAAGAACGCAACTCCGCCCGCCCCTGACCCAGAAACAGGGCCAAATTAACCTCGCTTAAGCGAATTTAACCAAAAACCGCCCCGCCCAAAGCGCGACAGCCGACAAAATTGGGGCAATATCCCCCAAGCCCGCCCAGAATCAGACAGATTGCCCCGCGCCCTCTCGCGCCGCCCGCAACTCACCCCCAGGCAATCCCCCCAAAACGCGCCCGGTTTTGTACCGATTGCCCCGTTGCGCAAACCGCGAACGCTCCATTACCCCCACCGAACGCTGCCTTAAAATCGCAAAACCCCGCCCCCATTTCTCTGGGCCACAAATATCCCGGGGTGAATTGGCCGCAGGCCAAGAGAGGCAGCGCCCCTTCCCTCTTCCCCTTTTGCATTGCTTGGCGTAAAGAGCGCCCGACGCCAGCTGCCAAAGAACAGGGGATCCCCATGCAAGAACCGGCCATCACCCAAGAGCTGATTGAATCCCACGGGATCAACGCCGAAGAATATGACCGCATTCTTGAGATCATGGGCCGCGAACCCACCTTCACCGAGCTGGGCATTTTCAGCGCCATGTGGAACGAACATTGTTCCTATAAGTCCTCGAAAATACACCTGAAAAAGCTCCCCGTCGATGGTCCGCAGGTCATCTGCGGCCCCGGTGAAAATGCCGGTGTGGTTGATATTGGCGACGGTCAGGCGGTGGTCTTCAAAATGGAAAGCCACAACCACCCCTCCTATATCGAACCCTATCAGGGCGCGGCCACCGGGGTTGGGGGAATCCTGCGCGACGTCTTCACCATGGGGGCCCGCCCCATCGCGGCGATGAACGCGCTCTCCTTTGGTGAAAAAGACCACCCCAAAACCCGCCAGCTGGTGCATGGCGTGGTCGAAGGTGTCGGCGGCTACGGCAACGCTTTCGGCGTCCCAACAGTCGGCGGCGAAGTCCGCTTCCACCCCGCCTATAACGGCAACTGCCTGGTCAACGCCTTCGCCGCGGGCCTCGCGGATGCCGACAAAATCTTCTACTCCGCCGCCTCCGGTGTCGGTCGCCCGGTCGTTTATCTCGGCGCAAAAACCGGCCGTGACGGGGTTGGCGGTGCCACCATGGCCTCAGCCGAATTCGATGATTCCATTGAAGAAAAGCGCCCCACTGTCCAAGTCGGCGACCCCTTCACCGAAAAACGCCTGATGGAGGCGACGCTGGAATTGATGAAGACCGGCGCGGTGATCTCGATCCAGGATATGGGCGCTGCGGGCCTGACATGCTCCGCGGTTGAGATGGGCGATAAAGGCGAACTCGGCGTGCGTCTTGATCTCGAAAACGTGCCCCAGCGCGAAGAGAACATGACCGCCTATGAGATGATGCTGTCGGAATCTCAGGAACGCATGTTGATGGTGCTGGATCCGGCCAAAGAAGACGCCGCCCGCGCCGTCTTTGAAAAATGGGATCTGGATTTCGCCATTGTCGGCGAAACCATCGCCGAAGACCGCTTCCTCATCATGCATAATGGCGAAGTCAAAGCCGATATGCCGCTGTCCAAACTCAGCTCGACCGCCCCGGAATATGATCGCCCCTGGGTGCCGACCCCCGCCGCCGCCCCACTTGAGGATGTGCCGCAAGTCGACGGGATCGACGCGCTCAAGGCGCTGATCGGTTCGACCAATTACAGCTCGCGCGAATGGGTCTATGAACAATATGACAGCCAGGTCATGGCCGACACCCTGCGCGTGCCCGGTTACGGAGCCGGCGTGATCCGCGTGCATGGCACCGACAAGAAACTGGCCTTCACCAGCGACGTAACCCCCCGTTATGTCAAGGCAAACCCGGTTGAGGGTGGCAAACAGGCCGTCGCCGAAGCCTTCCGCAACCTCTGCGCCACCGGGGCCAAGCCGCTGGCCACCACCGACAACCTGAACTTCGGCAACCCCGAAAAGCCCGAGATCATGGGCCAGTTTGTCGGCGCATTGGACGGGATAGGTCAGGCCTGTTTGGCGCTGGACATGCCGATCGTTTCCGGCAATGTCTCGCTCTATAATGAAACCGACGGTCAGGGCATCCTGCCCACACCGACCATCGGGGCCGTCGGCCTGATCGCAGCGGATGAAGAGCCCATTCTCGACTACGCCCGCGAGGGCCATGTCGCCCTGCTGGTCGGCGAAAGCGGCAGCCATCTCGGCCAATCCGCCCTGCTCGCCGAAGTCTTCAACCGCGAAGATGGCGACGCCCCCGCTGTCGATCTCAACGCCGAGCGCCGCAATGGTGATTTCATCCGCGCCCAGCGTGACCTGATCAAATGCTGCTCCGACCTCTCCGATGGCGGCCTCGCACTGGCCGCCTTTGAAATGGCCGAAGCTTCCGGCGTAGGTGTGCAACTGGACAGCGCGGATACCGCCGAACTCTTTGGCGAAGACCAGGCCCGCTACCTGATCGCCTGTAATTTCGATCAGGCCGAAGCACTGATGCTCGCCGCTGGTCAGGCTGGCGTGCCGCTGAAATCCGTTGGTAAGTTCGGCGGTGACACGGTGAAATTTGGCAGCTCCGAGGCCCCTCTGGCCGAACTCAGTTTGATCAGCCGCGAGGCTTTCGCAGGCTACTTTGCCTAAGGCACAGCGCTGATGTGACAGGGTCAGCCGCCACTTGGTTCCTCTCCCCGCATAAGGGGAGAGGTCAGGAGAGGGGCTTTCAAAATGGCTCGCATCTCATGCGAGACCATTAGGAAACCTCTCCGAACGCGGTTGCACAGAAACCGCCCCGCCCCCATATTTCACCCATGTTGAAATTCGCGCCAATCCTGCTCGCCCTGATCTATGGCTATGTGATGTTCCGGGTCTCAACCTGGCGCACCGCACGCGAGCTGGATGCCAAATCCACCGAGCTGGCCGATCCGGTGCTGAAACGCCTGACCGATCAAATGGCCGCTGCGCTCGATCTGCCTCGGATCAAAGTGCATATCTATGAGATCGAGCCGGTAAACGGCTTGGCCGCCGCAGATGGCCGGATCTTCATCACCCGCGGTTTTTTCAACAAATACAAAGCTGGCGAGGTCTCTGCCGAAGAGCTGTCATCGGTCATCGCCCATGAGCTTGGCCATGTGGCGCTGGGGCATTCGCGTCGCCGCATGATCGACTTTTCCGGCCAAAACGCCATGCGCACCGCTTTGGCGATGATCCTCAACCGCTTTATCCCCGGTGTCGGCGGCTGGATCGCCCATACTGCGATGTCCCTACTTTCGGCCCGCCTGTCGCGCGCCGATGAATACGAGGCCGATGAATATGCCGCCGCCCTGCTGGTCAAAGCCGGGATCGGAACCGCGCCGCAGAAATCCCTGTTCCACAAACTCGAAGACCTGACCAAATCACGCGGCGGTTCCGTTCCGGCCTGGATGATGTCCCATCCCAAAACCGGCGAACGCATTGCAGCGATTGAGAAATTGGAAAAGAAGTGGGATAAGTTGGGGTGATTTCCATCCCGCCTGTTAAGCAGCCCTAACCCGAAACCAGCTCAAACTCTCCCTCAGCCACATCCTGTCCGTTCACCTGCACCGTAATCCCATGGGTGCCGGGATACAGCGTAAAGGTGCTGGCATTGCCTTTCAGAACATGGCGCTTGTTCAAGGTCAGGCTCTTGCCCGCCTTGACCTTGGCCGCCTTGAGTTTGAACACCTTTTCCGCGTTTCCCTTAGGCCGCGCAAAGCGCAACCGGTAATCCACCATGACCGGTAAATCTTCCGCGCAGTCCAGGGTCACATCAAACGCCACCGCCTCACCAATCACCACCTCGGGTGTCGCGATGCTCAGCTGGGCCGAAACCGGACCAGCGCGATACCCAAGCAAATCCAACGCTCCGCGCTCCCCGCGTTTGATCGCGGTGCGCAGCGCGTGTTTGGTCATCCAGGTCAGCTCCTTGGGCTCTTGCAAGCCCGCCTCGCGCCAGGCGGACAGGCGCGCGACAACCTCATCGGGCATCAATTTGGACAGATCATTCATGTGGTTTGAGACCGAGCGCGTCACATAGCGCGTCTGATCCCCATGCAGCCGGTCCAGAAACCGCAAGGGCACATCCGGAGCCAAGGTGATATTGCGCGCCCAGGGCAGTTTCGGGCGCGTGCCCTCGGACACCAGGCGGCGCACATGGTAATTCTCATCCCCGCACCACTCATCCAACCGCGCCAAGGTTTCCTCGGGCCAGCGGTTTATGAAAGGGCGGATATAGAACTCCATCGAAAAGCGTTTGGTCGCGTCATAGAGCAGATCCAACGCCAGATCGCGATGATCCTCCACCCCGTGGCGCACCGCCAAAATTCCCGGAACCGCATGGATAAAGCGGCCAAAATCGTCGTCGCGCAAAGTCGGGTCCAGCTCGGGCGGCATGGCCGCGCGCAAAGCCTCGACCATGGCTGGAAATTCCGCAGGCAGGCGTTTTTCGACGCAGGTCGCGATCCAATCGAGCCGCTCCAAAAGGCCCAAACCGTCAAAGCCAGACAGGACCTCACGGGCAAAGTCCTCGGCCTCGAACCCCGGCAAGACACTGTATTCCTGCGCCAAATCACCAATCGAGCTCTCGTTAAACAACTGATCCGCCAGCGAAAACCCAGCGCCTCCGCCCTGCCCATCCGGTCCACGTGCCATATCTGCCTTATCCTCAATTCTGGATGCCCCAAATTCCATCCATGGAATTTGCAAATTCCGTCAACGGAATTTGGGGCTCTCGGTTAAAGGGTCGCGTTGGTCGCGCCGCCATCCAGCAGGATGTTCTGACCCACAATGAACCCCGCCTGTTGCGAGCAAAGGAAAGCGCACATGGCCCCAAATTCCTGCCGCGTGCCATAGCGCCGCGCCGGAATGGTTGCTGCACGCTGCTCGGCCGCCTCCTCAAGGGAAATCCCCTGCGCGGCTGCGACACCGCCATCCAGAGACACGGCGCGATCGGTGGCGTGAATGCCCGGCAGTAGATTGTTCACAATCACCCCATCCGGGGCGACCTGCCGCGCAGTGCCAGCCACATAGCCGGTCAACCCGGTGCGCGCCGCATTGGACAGGCCCAGTTGCGGGATCGGAGCCTTGACCGATTGCGAGGTGATATTGACCACCCGGCCCCAGCCCTTGGCGGCCATTTTCGGCATCAACTCGGTCATCAGCGCAATCGGCGTCAGCATATTGGCATCCAACGCGGCGACAAATTCCTCCCGCCCCCAATCAGACCACAACCCCGGAGGCGGCCCGCCCGCATTGGTCACCAGAATGTCCACATCTCCAGCCACTTCAAGCACCTTGGCGCGCCCCTCGGGCGAGACGATATCAGCCGCCACAGTGGTCACGGCCACGCCATAAGTGTCGCGGATCTCTTGCGCGGTCGCCTCAAGCGCCTCAGCTCCGCGCGCATTCATCACAAGTTCAACTCCGGCCTCGGCCAGCGCCTCGGCGCACCCGCGCCCTAGACCCTTAGAAGAAGCGCACACCAAAGCGCGCTTTCCCGCAATCCCCAAATCCATGATCTCTCCTGTTCATTTGCCCCCGACAGGGCCCCATCTGCACCAGCCGACAAAAGGCCGGATCACGGGCTATTTGATGCCACAATCATATATCATACAATGGGCTAAGCATTACCATCCGGGAATCGCCTGTACTGTTCCTATCCCGGGTTCCTGCCAAGAGGTGTCATGAGTATCCATTCGTCCAACCGATCCACTCAAACCCTGCATGTTTATCGTGCAGACCTGATCCGTGTGATCAATGGTGCCAATCTTGGCGACTCTCTGTCCTTTGCGGATGAGCTGATGCCGGACGATGTCTATCGCCTCTCGCCCCTGGCTGCGACGACCAAGCTGCGGGTTGTGACCGCGGGCAATCCCCCTTTCAAGCTGGCAACGGATTCCGATCTGGGTCAGGAGGGCGCGGATCTGCATCTGGATTGCTGCGTGACCTTCATGTCCAGCAAGGGCGAGACCATCGAATGTCTGATCCTGGTGGAGACCGACAGTGACTGCAATGTCGCCCGCGTCTACAGCCTGCCGCTTGGAGTGATGACACCCAATGCCGAATATGTGCTGGTGGGCGTCGATACCGACACCGCGCTGCAGCGCTTTGCCCAGGTCGCCTGTGTCTCTTTTACCGGCGGCACCATGATCACCATGGCCAATGGCGCACAACGCCCGATCGAAGAGCTGCAGGTCGGTGACCGCGTGCTGACCCGCGATGACGGCCCGCAAGAAATCCGCTGGCTCGGCCATCACACCGCCCGCGCCGTTGGGGCCTTTGCGCCGATCCTGATCCGCGAAGGCACGCTGAACAATATCCGCGACCTGCTGGTCAGCCCGGATCACCGGCTGTTCATCTATCAACGCAATGATGAAATTGGCGCTGGCCGTTCCGAGATCCTGGTGCGTGCCCGCCATCTGGTGAATGACAAATCCGTCCTGCCCGTCACCGGCGGGTTCATCGATTATTACCAGATGCTGTTTGACAGCCATCAGATCATCTATGCCGAGGGCATCGCCGCCGAAAGCATGCTGGTTGACACCCGCACACAGGCCGCCCTGCCCGAGGACCTGGATGAAAAGCTGGGCGAACTGATCCCCGGCCACCGCCGCTCGGGCTTTGGTGAATTGGAAGTGCAGGAAACCCTGCTCACCCGCCCAGATGCGGCGGATCTGTTGCGCAAATCCTCAACAGGATAAAGGCCGCGCCAAAGCGCGACCTTTCTTTTCTTTCAAACCTCGCAATTACTGCGCCCTATCCGGAATGATCCAGGCAAAATCCGACCGGGTCACGCCTTTGAAACAGGCATCATCCGGCGTCAAAGCCGCCAGCAGGTCCGGGCAATTGGGGTTGGAATAGCCCGTCTTCACCGGCGCATCCTTGGGTGTGTACCCGGCGCGCACATGGCAATTGCGGCAATTGGTGCGGATCGGGTGGATCACCCCTTCGATATAGGGGTTCACCGCGATCGGTAGCTCGCCATCGGGGCCGGGTTTATAGGCATTGGCTTCGGTCAGCAGGTAGTGCCGCCATGGCCCCTCAGCCTCCATATCCGGGCGATCCCAGGCATAGGGCCCCTCATCCGGGCGCGCCGACCACCAAAAGCTTTGCAAGGTCCAGGTCGGCACCTCTTTGGTAAAGATATGCAAGGCCACCTCGACCAGATAATCCCCCGGCTCGAACGGCTCATTATAAAGCCAATAGCTCGCCTGCGAGATGATCGCCTTGTCAGCTTCGGTAAAGACGCCCCAATCTTCTTCGGTCACCTGATGGTGATAAAAGCGGTCCAGCCCCACCACCTGCGCCGTGGCCCGGCGGGTTTCCATTGGGGTTTTGTCATGGTTTTGAATGCCATAGAGGTAATCAATATCGACCCAGTCTCCGATCCGATCCGCGCTGGGATCAATGGCAACCACCGTGCCCCAATTCTCATAGCCAACATAGCCGTTGAACATCGGGGAATAGTTGTTGTCCCACCAGGGCAGCGCCGTCAGCCCGTCGCGTTTCACCGGCCAATACATATGTTTGGTCGAGATATAGCGGTCGGTCAGATCAATGCTGAGACCATCCTCAAACAGCGCCTGCAACACGTCCTTTTTATACAGCTCCTCTTCACGGATCTGGCCAAACCCTTCTGGTGACAGGGATTCCGCCGCGATCATGATGTCGCCATTATTGACGAAAAAGGCCCCATCCTTGACCGAGCCATCGTCAGAAATCGCGCCGGGATACATGTCTTTGACCGCTTGCGGCACAGGGTAATTCGGCCCATCGGTGTTAACCGGAATATCCGCCCCGCCCTCCTTGGCCTTGCGGATCTGCTGGATTTGCGGCGAGACGCGGATCGACACCACGCGCTCGCTATGTTGACCATCCTTGGCAAAGGCCTGAGCCGAGGTCGGCCAGCTGAACCAGATCGGCCAGGAGTTTCTGTCTTCGGGATAAAGCGGCTGGTTGATCCCGGCAAAGAGCCGCCAGGCATGTTCGCGCGAGGGGCGCATATCGCCCTCTTCAATGCTTTCCCAGAGCTTTTCATTCTCCTGGAAATAGCCAAAGCGCTCCGGGATCGGCTGATAATCAGGCCGCCCCTCCTGCGCAAAAACCGGCGCGGCACATAACAGGCCCAACCCGGTCAGACATCCGGCTGTGCGTAAACTTGGCATGGAATCCTCCAATCAATAGGCGAGATAAAGCGTACACTTTCGACCCTAAGGAGATTCGCGCAAATCACATACACCTTTTCTTTCAACCTCCCCCCACTTGACGCCAACCCGCCCCCATGTTGCCTTTGGTACTCGAGCGGTACGAGGACAAAATGGCAAACAAACGACATATCGAATGGCTTAGAGAAGGGATTATTTCATGGAACGCCCGGCGTGAAAAAGACACCACCTTTGTGCCGGATTTAACAGGAGCAGATCTTCGCGGACTAGAACTAGAAGGAGTTAACCTGCGATCTTCAAAACTAGACAGCGCGAACTTTTCAGGTGCAATAATGCGCAACGCGGATTTGCGCAAAGCGAGCTTGAGAAGTGCAATTCTAGTGAACGCTAACCTCCATAAGTCAACACTTTACGCAGCAAATTTGTCAGCAGCTAACTTGCGAAGTGCCAATCTCTCCAATGCAAATTTACAGGAAGCTGATTTAACCAACTCAATTTTGATCGCATCCGATCTATCTCGAGGATACTTTTCTGGTACAAATTTCGAAGGTTCACAAGTTGCCTCTGACCTCACATCCAAGCCTACAGACCTCAGATTAGCGAATAACCTCTCGCAGCAACATCTACAGCAAATGATTGGCGACCGAAATACATTCATTCCGAAGCATTTGTTTCGACCAGAACACTGGTATGAAGAATTCGAAGAGACCAACGAATCTGCAGACCTTCTATCCCAATTAGAACTTGCTGAAGGCATCCTGCAGCAACCCCTAGTAAAAGCTAGTTTCGTCGATTTCAAATTCTCTGATGAAGGAGTCGAAGCTGTCACACCGGAAGGGCAAGATCTGCGCGCCATCCCTTTAGGAACTGACTGCGCGCTACGTGCCTCTGACCTTGCACAAAGCGCGCGAGACATAGCTGAGACAGTTTCAAACAAACTTGGCGAGGATACCAAAGCCGATCTGATACGCTATGCAGATCATCTGGAGAGTTCAGACACGGGAAACCCCCATCGTTTGGTGTCTCTAACTGTGGGCATAAAGGGCGACCTCGAAGACCCCTTTGTTAGCGAGGCGCTCAGTAGCCGCCTGAAACGTCAACTTGAACATTTCCTCTCAAATCATGTGTTGTTTCTGGGTCAATGCTTCCCACAAACAGCAGAATCTGTCGAAGTAAAAGCAAACACTGAACCCTCACGGGAAGTGACCAAAGAGGAGGTTACGGAAGTCCTCAACACCTTGGAGTCCGCTATTTTAGATGCTGAAGCCGCAACAGAGTCCTACAGCAAGACTATCGCTGAATTGCGCGCTCATGATGATGCCTTGAATGATATGATGGCTTTGGCGATTGACGAGACACAGATCAATCGTGTTCGCGCCGCCGTGCAACGCGAGGCTGTTGAATTGGCGTCTTTCGGGTCTCGATTGCTATGGCGTGCGAAACAAGCAATCGCTAGGGTTCGTCTTCACGCAGGTGACCTCGCAATTGCCGGAACATTGGCTGGCCAAACTGCAGAGCAAATGGCGCAAGCCGTCGTAAAACACCTTGATCCCGTTATTCGCCTTTTGCGTGAACTGTTCACGGTGTTGCCTCCCGTTTAGCCACTACCCCAAACCCGCATTGCCCCCGCTCCCGTTTCGCGCTAACCCGTGCCTCATGTTGGATACCGCTTCAAATCGCCCCGAATTGCCGCCCGAGATTGCGCGGCGTCGCACTTTTGCGATCATCAGCCACCCGGATGCGGGTAAGACCACGCTGACGGAAAAGTTCCTGCTTTATGGCGGTGCGATCCAGATGGCGGGGCAAGTGCGGGCCAAGGGTGAGGCGCGGCGCACGCGCTCGGACTTTATGCAGATGGAAAAGGATCGGGGCATCTCGGTTTCCGCCTCGGCTATGTCCTTTGATTTTGCCAGCGGTGACAAGAACTTCCGCTTTAACCTGGTCGACACGCCCGGTCACTCTGACTTTTCCGAAGACACCTATCGCACGCTGACGGCGGTGGACGCGGCGGTCATGGTGATTGACGGCGCGAAAGGGGTTGAAAGCCAGACCCGCAAGCTGTTTGAGGTCTGCCGCTTACGCGATCTGCCGATCCTGACCTTTTGTAACAAGATGGACCGCGAGGCGCGGGATACCTTCGAGATCATCGACGAGATCCAGGAAAACCTTGCCATTGACGTGACCCCGGCCAGCTGGCCGATTGGCATGGGCCGAGATTTCCTGGGCTGTTATGACATGCTCAATGACCGTCTGGAACTGATGGACCGTGCCGACCGCAACGTGGTGGCCGAAAGCATCTCGATCAACGGTCTCGACGATCCCGAGCTGGAAAAACACATCCCCGAAGCCATGCTGGAACAGCTGCGCGAAGAGGTGGAGATGGCGCGGGAATTGCTGCCCAAGCTCGATCCGCAAAGCGTGCTTGAGGGGCATATGACCCCGATCTGGTTTGGCTCTGCGATCAACTCTTTCGGTGTACGCGAGTTGATGGACGGCATCGGTACCTATGGCCCGGAGCCCCAGGTGCAAAGCGCCTCGCCCCGTGCCGTGGCCCCCGAAGAAAAGAAAGTCGCCGGGTTTGTGTTCAAGGTGCAAGCCAATATGGACCCAAAGCACCGCGACCGCGTCGCCTTTGTCCGCCTCGCCTCGGGCCATTTCAAACGCGGCATGAAGCTGACCCATGTGCGCACCAAGAAGCCCATGGCAATCTCCAACCCGGTGCTGTTTCTGGCCGCTGACCGCGAATTGGCCGAAGAGGCCTGGGCCGGCGACATCATCGGTATCCCCAATCACGGCCAGCTGCGCATCGGCGACACGCTGACCGAGGGCGAAGCGATCAAGGTTACTGGCATTCCGAGCTTTGCCCCGGAATTGCTACAAGGGGTGCGCGCGGGGGATCCGCTCAAGGCCAAACATCTGGAAAAGGCCCTGATGCAATTTGCCGAAGAAGGCGCGGCCAAGGTTTTCAAACCGATGATCGGTTCGGGCTTTATCGTCGGGGTTGTGGGCGCGCTGCAATTCGAAGTGCTCGGCAGCCGGATCGAGATGGAATACGGGTTGCCGGTGCGCTTTGACGCGTCGCAATTTACCTCGGCGCGTTGGGTGCATGGCGAACAGGACGCAGTGGACAAATTCGTCAACGCCAACAAGCAGCATATCAGCTACGATAATGACGGCGACGTGGTCTATCTGACCCGCCTGCAATGGGATATCGACCGGATCGAACGCGACTATCCCGATGTGACCCTGAGCGCGACGAAGGAAATGTTAACGTAGGTGCGTTCCATCGCAACTACGTTGGTGGCAAAGCAGTCTTTTGCTTGCAAGAGAGCTGCAGCCACTCAGTCAGGCCCTTGCCACGAACGCAGTGAGTGTCCCACGCTCACCCCATCGCGCCGAACAGATCCGGGGTCGCCTGCGCCCATCTCCCTTCCCCCGGGTCCGGGGGAAGGCCAGGTAGGGGGCCGCTGCCAAGCCTTGGGCTCGGACCAAGACCGTTTAACAACGCCTCACAACATCGCCATCAGCCGCGCCTTTTCCCCCGCATCGTCAGGCCGTGAGATCGCCAGCGCCAAATCTTCGAGCGATTGGATCGAATGCCCGGCGCGGAAGCTGTCCACAAGGGGCAACATAGTGCGAATGCCGCTGGCTTTGGGGGCGAATTCATCCCAGCGCAGCAGCGGGTTCAGCCAGATCAACCGGCGCGAGGAAAGCTGTAGCCGTTGCATTTCATGCGCCAGCGCCGCCGGTTCGCCGCGATCCAACCCGTCGGTGATCAGCAGGACAACCGCCCCCTGCCCCATCACCCGGCGCGACCAGTCGCGGTTAAAGGCGTGCAGGCTGTCGCCAATCCTCGTGCCGCCTTCCCAATCCTGCGCCTCGGCCCCGGCCGCTTTCAGCGCCGCATCCACATCGCGGGTCGCCAGATGGCGGGTGATATTGGTCAATTGCGTGCCAAAGGTAAAGGCATGCACCTTGGCCCAGCCCGCGCCTTTTTCATTGGCCACCGCATGCAGGAAATGCAGCACCATGCGGCTATATTGGCTCATCGAGCCGGAAATATCGCAAAGCACCACCAGATTGGGCCAGCGCAGGCGCGGCTTGGCGCGGGCGATGTCGTGAAACTCACCCCCCTGGCGCAAAGCGTTGCGCATGGTCTTGCGGTAATCCGTGCGCTTGCCCGCCGGGGCCGCAACTGAACGACGCGAGGCAAAAGGTTTCACTGGCAGGGTGAGCCGCGCCAACATGCGTTTGGCCTGCGCCACCTCTTCGGTCGACATCTGTTCGAAATCCAGAGTTTTCAGCCGTTCCTCATGGCTGATGGTCATCGAGGCGTCGACTTCGACCTGCGTCCCTTCTTCTTCCTGCTCGGCCTCGGGGACCTCGGGCATTTCATCACCCAGCAGCGCCTGGGCCGCACGTTTTTCCCCCGATTGGGCGAGCTTTTCCTCCTGCACGCCACGAATGGCGGGCAGCATCATCGACATCATATGTTCAAGGTAGCGCGGGTCGCGCCAATAGAGGCGAAATATCTGCGCAAAGATCACCCGATGCTCGGGGCGGTTCACGAAACAGGCATGCAGAGCCCAGTAGAAATCCATCCGGTCGGTGAAACCCGCCGCCTCAACCGCGCGGATCGCGTCAATCACCCGCCCGGGGCCCACAGGCAGGCCCGCCCGGCGCAGCGCGCGTGCGAAATGGATGATATTCTGCGCCAGCCGTGGGTTGTCCGGCAATTCAAGAGGGATGTATTCCGCCATCACCCAACATGGGGGCGCTGCCCCCATACCCCCGGAGTATTTTTATCAAGAAGAAGCATCAGGCCGGTTCGAGAGAGGCGCTGGCCTCGTCCAGAAGACGTTTGGCCTCTGAGCCTTGGATCTTGGCGATATCGTCCTGGTATTTCAGGATCGCGCCCAGCGTGTCGCTGATCACCTCGGGGGACAGGTCAATCACATCCAGAGCCAGCAGGCATTTCGCCCAATCAATGGTTTCGGCGACGCCGGGTTTCTTGAACAGGTCTTCGGTGCGCAGGGCCTGGACAAAGCTGACTATCTGGCGCGACAGGGCCTCGGCCACTTCGGGGGCGCGGGCATTGAGGATCTCGACCTCGCGCTCGAAATCCGGGTAATCGACCCAGTGATAGAGGCAGCGGCGTTTCAACGCGTCATGCACTTCGCGCGTGCGGTTGCTGGTCAGGATCACAACCGGCGGCTCGGGGGCCTTGATCGTGCCGATCTCGGGGATGGTGACCTGAAAATCCGACAAAGCTTCTAGCAGGAAGGCCTCGAACGGTTCATCGGTGCGGTCCAACTCGTCGATCAACAGGATCGGCGCGCCGTTTTCATCCGGGCGCATCGCCTCGAGCAACGGGCGTTCGATCAGGAAATCCTTGGAAAACAATTCGGTCTGCAAGGCAGTGCGATCCGCGCCGCCCTGCGCCTCGGCAGTGCGAATGGCGATCATTTGCGCGGGAAAGTTCCATTCATAAACCGCCGAAGAGGCATCCAGCCCCTCGTAACATTGCAGCCGGATCAACCGCCGCCCGAGCATCAAAGCAAGGGCCTTGGCGATCTCGGTCTTGCCCACCCCGGCCTCGCCCTCAAGGAACAAGGGCCGTCCAAGGCGCAAGGAAAGGAACACAACCGTGGCGAGCGCGCGCCCGCAGACATAGCCGGTGTCGGCCAATTGGCTTTGCACCTCATCGATAGACGCTGGAATTGTCATGAAAATCCTCCCTCACCCCCGAGGGATTGCCCATGCGGCACCAAGGGTCAATAGCGCCAAAGTCGCAATGGCAAGCCAAATCACGCGCTTCGCTTGACGCATGGACTCTGGAATGCGATGATTCGGTTAACAAAAACGGGGACAACCCCGGCAAGGTGGCGGAAGAGCAGACATGCCAGACAGCAACGCGCGGGCCCAAAGCCTGATCGCGCATAATGGGACAGGCCTGGCACAGGTGGCAGGCCGATGGATCGTAACCTCTGATTTGCGAGGATGCGCTATGCTTGCGCCATACGGCAGCTCGCGCGTCGCAAAAGGGGGCGTTCCATGCGCATAACCGCAGTCACTTGCGTCAAGAATGAAGGCCCGTTCCTGTTGGAATGGATCGCCTTTAACCGTCTGCTCGGCGTGACCGATTTTCTATTCTATTCCAATGATTGCACCGATGGCACCGATGTGCTGCTTGATGCTTTGGCAGAACAGGGGGGGGTCGTGCATCTGCCCAACCCGGCCAAAGGGCGCAATTACCAGATGGAGGCGCTAAAAAACGCCGCCAAGCAAGATGTGGTCAAACAGGCCGATTGGGTCTGGGTGGCGGATGTGGATGAGTTTCTCAATATCCATGTCGGCGATCACACCATCCCGGCGCTGATCAAGGCCTGCGGCAACCCTCAGACCATTTCGGTCACCTTCCAGTTCTTTGCCAATGGTGGCGTTGAGGGGTTCGAGGATCGCCCAGTGATCGAACAATTCACCCGCAGCCACAATCCCGATCTCTGGTGTGGTGAAACCGCGATTGAGGTCAAATCCCTCGTGCGCAAGGATTTTCCGCTGCAATATTACGGCGCGCACCGCCCGTTTTTCAAAGACAAGCTGGCCAAGGAGAAACGCCCCAGCTGGACAGATGGGGCCGGTCGTCCGGTGCAGCATAAATTTCTTGTCGCCGCCAATCCGCGCCGTATCCGCAAATTCCCCTCCCAGGGCGCGCGCGCCTTTGCGACGCTGAACCATTACGCCTTGCGTTCGCTTGACAGCTATCTGGTCAAGAATGACCGCGGGGATGTGAACCGCGAGAACCGCAATTTCGACGACACCTATTGGAAAGAGCGCAATGATGGCTCTTACGAGGATCGCTCGATCCTGCGCTATCTGCCCGATCTGAATGCGGCCATGGACGCGTTTCGCGCCGATCCGGTGATTGGGCCGCTGCATGAGGACTGCGTGCGCCTGCATCGTGAAAAGCGTGATCAATTGATGGCGGATCAGACCTATGCCGGGCTTTATGGTCATCTGCGCGAATTGCCCCCCTACCCGCCCGGCGAATATGAGCTGATGCTTGAGCTTGGGCTGGAACCAGAACCGGAATTGGCATCATGAGAGGGGTGAAATGCGTCAATCTTGGCCTGCCCAAGACCGGCACCACCACCCTGGCCTTTGCTCTGGAAAAGGCGGGCTGGCGGGTGGCCGATCACAAGGTGCGCCGCATCCATACCCGCGATCCGGGGCTTGGCGGGACCTTCGTTGGTCGCCAGCTTTATAATGGCTATTTCGAGGGTGATCCGTTCAAATATGTCGATCTTTACGATGCGCTGTCCGAAATCAGCGTGCTCAAGGGTGACACCTCGCTTTGGCCGCAATGTGATTATGCCATGATCAAGGCCATGCGCCTGGCCCGCCCCGATATGCTGTTTGTCGCCACCTGGCGCCCGGCCGCGGAAACCTCGGACAGTATGCGGCGTTGGAACAACCTTGGCACAGACCGTCTGCCCGCCGGGGCCATTCCGGGCCTGCCGCTGGGCTATGGTGCCTCTGACAGTGAACGTATCCAATGGATCAACGGCCATTACGACATGCTGAATGACATCTTTGGTGACGACCCGCGCTATCTGCGCCTGGATGTCGGAGCCGAAAACGCGCGCGCGCAACTCGCGGCCCATGTAGGGCGCAAACTGCCATGGTGGGGCAAGATGAATGTAAATAGTGGCGGCGATACCGCCTCCAAAGGGGCGGCGTGATGCGGATCTATGTTCATATCGGCCCGGACGGGGCCAGCAGTGATCGGCTGCAACGGGTGCTGGACAGCAAACGCGAACAGATGCTTGGCAAAGGGGTGCTTTATGCCCGCACGCCCGGTGCGCGCAATCATACGCGCCTGTTCATGGCTGTGACCGACCCGGAAAATATCGACAGCCTGCGCTACAATCGCGGCTATATTTCCGCTGAAAAACAACAGGTTCTGCGCGAAGACGTGGCGCGCAAGCTCAAGGATGAGGTTGATCGTCACAATCCCCACACGCTGATCCTGTCCTCGCACCAATTGGGGACTTCGCTGTGCAGCCCGTCCGAGCTGCAACGCCTGCGCGCGATCCTGCTGCCTCTCTCAAATGACATCCGCATTGTCTCGCATATCGATGATCCGGCGCGCATGTTGGTGCGGCGTTATGCGGCGCAGCTGATCGAGGGGCGCGCGCATTCCCTGCAACGCGAGCTTGATTGCCTGTCCGAGCCCGATTTCTGGCAGGCCGCGCTGGACAGCCGCCCCGATCCCGACCCGCAAGCGGGCCAGTTTGGTGAGGTGCAAGGTGCCTGTTTCTGGCTCGACTTCAAACGCTTGCAAAGTTTTTGGGAAGAGGGATTTGGCCCCGGTTCCTTTAGCTACCGCAATGTGAACCTGCCGCTGTTCTATTCCAACGCCGCCACCGAAGAGGTCCGCGCCGCCTTTGGCATCCAAGACACCATTGGCAAGGTCATCCCCGAAGACCTCCCCACCGCGCCCTCCGCCGCCTGGCTCAGCCGATCGCGCCGGTTCAATGACGCGGTGCTGCGGCTTTTGGCGAAAAAGGATGTGATCCTGCCCCGCCAGCTTTGGCGCAAATTCCTGGTGGAAATCAAAGTACCGGGTGACCCCATTGCGCCCGGCAGCCTGCATGCGCTGTCCAGCCGCTTTGCCGATGACATCGACAATCTCTGTTTCCGCCATGACGGGCTGGACGCTGACTTGCTCGCCCCCGATGCAAGCCTGCCCGACTGGGTCGAGACCGATCCGACCCGCGGTTTCCGCGCCACGCAATACCTGCTGGCCTTCCGCTGGCGCATCAATCAAGCGACCAAGGAAGAGCTGGCCAACAAGGCCGCTGATCTGGCCAAGCTAAACGGCAACGCCCCTGCCCCCGCGCCGGAAGAGACCGCCGAGGCCAGCAGCATCGAGGCCCTGCTTTCCCCGACCGCGCGCCGGGTCATGCCCCCCTTGGCCAAGCAGAATTTCGAAAAGCTGCAATCCTCGGTCTTTGCCCCGCATAACCGTCTGGGCCGCGTCAATGAAGAAGAGCTGGCAGGCCCCTATGACGCGATCACCCCGCGCAAATTGCCCGAGAAATCCAGCGGCAATGTCATTGTCGGCTGCATGAAGAACGAAGCCCCATATATCATCGAATGGGTCGCCTATCACCGCGCCATCGGCTTTGATAACTTCCTGATTTACACCAATGATTGCAGCGATGGCACGTCTGAGATCCTGGACCGGTTGCAAGAGATGGGCGTACTTCAGCATCGCAATAATGACAATTGGGGCGGCAATTCTCCGCAGCAATTCGCGCTCGACAACTCGCTCAAGGAACCGGTGATCAAAAACGCCGAATGGATCGCCCATGTCGATGTGGACGAATTCATCAATATCCGCTGTGGCAATGGCACGCTTTCTGACCTGTTCGAACGTGTGCCCGACGCCACCAATATCGCCATGACCTGGCGGCTCTTTGGGCATAACGGCGTCACCCATCTGAACGACAAATTCGTAATCGAGCAATTCGACACCTGCGCGCCGAAATACTGCCCGAAACCGCATACGGTCTGGGGCTTTAAGACGATGTTCAAGAATATCGGGGCCTATGCCAAGATATCCTGCCACCGCCCTAACAAGCTCCACGAAAACTTTGAAAACAAAGTCAAATGGGTGAATGGCTCGGGTCAGGACATGACATCCGAGGCCATCAAAAACGGTTGGCGCAATTCCAAGAAAAGCATCGGCTATGACCTGATCCAGCTCAATCACTACGCCCTGCGCAGCGCCGAAAGCTATCTGATAAAACGTCAGCGTGGCCGCGCGCTGCATGTGGATCGCTCCATCGGGCTCAACTACTGGATCCGCATGGATTGGTCGGTGCATCGCGACTTGACCATCAAACGCAACATCCCGCGCCTTCGCGAGGAGTATGATCGGCTGATGGCGGATGCCGAACTGGCGAAATGGCACCAAACCGGGCTGGACTGGCACCGCGCCAAGGCGATTGAGCTGCACGGAATGCCCGAATTCGAAGACCTGTATCAACAGGCGCTGAAACTGGATCTGACAGAGACTGAACGCGTGGCCTATGCGCTCGCTCTTGATATGGAGAACTGACATGGATGGCGCAACACCCGTGACCGAGACCGACGAAACTGACTCCCCGGCGCGCAAGCCCTTTATCCGCTCGCGGGGGCTCAAGATCCCCAAACATCCGCAACTGACCACCGGTCGGGTGCGCGGCGCTCTGCGCGAAGGCACCTATGAGCGCAAGGAATGCGACGCCGTGATGCGCGTGGTGCGCGAAGGCGACCGGGTTTTGGAGTTGGGCGGCGGGCTTGGCTACATGTCCACCCTGCTCTCGGTCAAGAAAAAGGTCGAGAAAGTCGTCACTTACGAGGCGAACCCAACCCTGATCCCCTATATCCAATCGGTGCACGCCGCCAATGAGGTCACCAATGTCGACCTGCGCAACGCGCTGCTTTCGCCCGAAGATGGCGACCCGGTCGAATTCTACATCCGCAAGAACTTTCTCGGCTCGTCGATGGATTTCGACGCCGATCCCGACAGCGTCACAGACATCGTCGAAATCGAAAAACACGCCATCACCCCGGTGCTGGACGATCTGAAGCCCAATGTACTGGTCTGCGATATCGAAGGTGCCGAGGCGATGCTGCTACCTTCTGCCGATTGGTCGGGCCTGCGCGTCGCGATCATCGAATTGCACCCGCAATGGATTGGCCAGGCGGGCGTTCAGGCAGTGTTTGACGCCATGCACAAAGCCGGGTTGACCTATTTCCCCAAAGCCTCCGAGTCCAAGGTTGTGACCTTCCGCAAGGATTGGCCGGTTTGATGATAGAAGATAAGGGCAGCGCGCGACCGCGGGTGGGCGTGAAGCGCCCGCCCGGGGGGGCGGTCGTGCGCTGCCCGGCTAACCGCCGGGCGATACAATTCTTTCGGTGCTATACCCTATGAACATCACCGCCATCCTCTGCGTCAGAAACGAAGCTGCCTTTCTCATCGATTGGCTGGCCCATCATCTGACCTGCGGCGTCACCCATGTGGTGGCGCTCAGCAATGATTGTCAGGATGGCACCGACACCATGTTGGATCGGCTGGAGGAAATGGGGTTTGTCACCCATATCCGCAATGATGGCCCCTATGACAAAGGCGGCATTCAATTCACCGGCCTCAAAAAGGCTGACAAGCTGCCTGCCGTCAAACAGGCCGATTGGCTGCTCAGCCTCGACATTGACGAATATGTCAACATCCATACCGGCGCACGCAGCCTGCCCGACCTGATCAGCGCCCTGCCCGAAGCCGACGCCATCACCCTAACCTGGCGGTTGTTCGGCAATGCCGGGGTTGCCCGCTATGAGGACAGACCGCTCACCCAGCAATTCACCCGCGCCGCGCCGGTCAACATGCATTGGCCCTGGCGCGCCGCCATGTTCAAAACGCTTTATAAAAACAACGGCATCTATCGAAAGCTCGGCGTGCATCGCCCGCGCAATCCCGATCCGGACCGCGTCGACACGGCCCGCTGGTTTGACGGTGAAGGGCGCGAATTGGACGCGCAATTCCGCAATCGCCGCATCTTTTCCAATTATGGCCGCTCCAATTACAAACTCGCCCAGCTCAACCACTATCCGCTTGGCGCGATGGAAAGCTATGTGCTCAAGGCGGATCGTGGCCGCGCTGTGCATTCCGATCATGTGCTGGGCATGGATTACTGGGTTGAACGCAATTGGTGTGACGAAGAGGATATCTCGCTCCTCGCCCTGCCCGGCGTGGCCGAGAAAAAGGCTGAGCTGTTGGCCGACAAGACCCTGGCTGATCTGCACGCTCAGGCGGTCATCTGGCGGCAAAGCCGTTTCGAAGACCTTATGGTACAAGAACCCTATCGCGCCCTTTTTGGTCGTCTGCTCATGTCGCGCCCTGCCCGCGCCATCGCCCCCGAAGCCGCGCGTTTTCTGGCCAGCCATGCCATCCGGGCCAAGGGCAAAAACGGCGATAAACAGGCGTAGCTTACGCAGAATAACCCCGCCTTAACCACATTTCCGCCCGAAATCCCCGTCAAATTCACCTCAACAAAGACTCAGATTGTCCCTTTCAGGGCAACTGGGCGCATGAGGAAACGGGCATGGCACAGAGTAAGAGCAGCTTTCCACCGGATCTGAGCAAGCTGTCGCGCGGCGAATGGCTGATGCAGCTGCGCGATATCGGCAATAACAAAGGCTTTTCCGAGCCTTTGGGCAAACATCATGCCGGGATCTTTGTCGAAGACGGCGACACATTGCTGGTCTCTTTTGAATCCATGGCCGGAATCGAGGCCCTGTCCCCCACCCGCACGCCCATCGGCTTTGACATGGTGCGCAGCCATGGCTGGTCGTCGCTGTCGGTGCTGAGCCATGGCGATACCTGGTTTCGCGATGCCCGCGTCTTTGGCTTCTTTGACCAATTGCTCGATGACGGCTTCTTTGACGAATTCGAAAACGTGATCTTTTACGGCGCGGGCCCCTGCGGTTATGCCGCTGCCGCCTATTCCGTCGCCGCACCGGGTGCGCGCGTGCTGATGTTGCAACCCCAGGCGACGCTGGATCCGCGCGTCACCGAATGGGATGACCGCTTTCCCGAACAGCGCCGCCGCGATTTCACCTCGCGCTATGGCTTTGCGCCTGACATGATCGATGCCGCCCATCATGCCCATGTGCTTTATGATCCACATGAGCGCATGGACGCAATGCACTCCGCCCTGTTTGAGCGCCGCAATGTCTCCCGTCACCGCATGCCCTATATGGGAACCGCCCTGCAAAGCGAGCTGATCGCGATGGATCTGTTGCCCTCGCTGCTGGCCGCCGTGGCCGAAGACCGCCTGGACACGGCCAGCTTTGCGCAAATGCTGCGCGCCCGCCGAAACCACCCGCCCTATCTGCGCCGTTTGCTGGCGCGCCTGGACGCCGAAGAGCGCCCGGAACTGGCCCGCATCCTGTGCCAAAACGTGGTCGCCCGCATGCACGCCCCCCGCTTCCGCCGTCGTCTGGCAGCGCTTGAAGCTGAGGATGACCAGGTCTCGCAATAAAGGCGCGGCTTTCACTGGAAAACCCGGCGCGCCCATGCTAGGCGGCGCGCATGCAACAGATCACGATCCGCCGCCCCGATGACTGGCACCTGCATCTGCGCGATGGCGCAATGCTGGCCGCCGTTGCCCCTGAAACCGCTCGCTATTTTGGCCGCGCCATCATCATGCCCAACCTGATCCCGCCCGTGGTCAAAAGCAGTGATGCCAGCGCCTATCGCGACCGTATTCTGGCCGCCCTGCCCGAGGGCAGCGATTTTCAGCCGTTGATGACGCTCTATCTGACCGAAGACAGCGATCCGGCAGATGTGAAACGTGCCAAGGAAGAGGGCTTGATCCACGCGGTCAAGCTGTATCCGGCCGGCGCGACCACCAATTCCGCCAGCGGCGTGACTAATTTCGACAAGGTGCGCGGCGTGCTGGAAACCATGGCCGAGATCGGCCTGCCGCTTTGTGTGCATGGCGAAGTGGTCGATCATGACGTGGATATCTTTGACCGCGAGGCCGAGTTCATCGACCGCGTGCTGGATCCTTTGCGCCGCTCCACGCCGGGCTTGCGGGTGATCATGGAACATATCACCACCAAAGAGGGCGCGGATTACGCCCGCTCCGGCGGCGATGATCTGGGGGCCACCATCACCACCCACCACCTCGTGATCAACCGCAACGCCATTCTGGTTGGCGGGATCAAACCGCATTATTATTGCCTGCCAGTGGCCAAACGCGAAGAACATCGCCTTGCCCTGCGCGCAGCCGCCATTTCCGGCGATCCAAGCTTTTTCCTTGGCACCGACAGCGCGCCGCATCTTGATCACCTCAAGGAAAATGCCTGTGGCTGCGCGGGCTGTTTCACCGCCTCCAACACCATGAGCATTCTGGCCGAAGTCTTTGAGCAGGAGGGCGCGCTGGACAAGCTTGAGGGCTTTACCTCGCTACATGGGCCGAAATTCTACGGGCTGGAGCCGAATGCTGCCGAGATGACCTTGGTCAAAGGCGATCCGGTCATCTACCCCGATAAGATCGACACGCCTGAGGGCCCTGTGACCGTGTTTGACCCGATGATGCCGCTGCATTGGCGCGTCGCCTGATCTTGGTGGCAGCAAAATCCGTCGACGGATTTTGAGCGAGGGGGCGCTGCCCCCTCTGGGCCCAAGGGCCCATTCACCCCCGGGATATTTTCGGCCCAAAGAAGCATGGGCGGGGTTTAATCGCCGCAGGTTTCACGCTAAAGCGGCCTGAAAACAGGAGTGCTGCTGCCATGATCCCCACATCATATCCCACCGCCGAAGAAATGGCCCGTCTGACCGCGCGCATGTTGTGGGAGATCGAAGCGGTGCATTTCATGGCGGATGAGCCGTTCAAGCTGGCCTCAGGCCTGCCCAGCCCCGTCTATATCGACTGCCGCAAGCTAATTTCCTTCCCGCGTATCCGCAGCACATTGATGGATTTCCTGACCGTCACCGTCATGCGCAATGCCGGGTTTGAGGCCTTTGACAATGTCGCTGGCGGCGAAACCGCGGGCATTCCCTTTGGCGCGATGGTGGCTGAGCGTATGGCGCTGCCTATGACCTATGTGCGCAAAAAGCCCAAAGGCTATGGGCGCAATGCCCGCATCGAAGGTTTGATGAAAGAAGGCGAGCGCGTCTTGCTGGTCGAGGACCTGACCACCGATGGCGGCTCCAAGCTCAGCTTTGTCGATGCGATCCGCGAAACCGGCGCGACCTGCGGGCATACAGCAGTGATTTTCTATTACGGCATCTTCCCGGAAACCATCAAAACCCTCGGCGATCACGGGGTCGAGTTGCACCATCTCTGCACCTGGTGGGAAGTGTTGGAAGCGGCCAAGGACATGGGCAATTTCAGTCAGGAAACCCTGGATCAGGTCGACGCCTTCCTCAAGGCCCCCCGTGAGTGGCAAGAGGCCAACGCTTTCTGATCGAAAGCGGAAATATCTCTCTCAGGCGCGCGCAACTTTGCTGCGCGCCTACCAAATCTTGACAGAACCAGTTAGCTGACGCCAATATCTGCCCAAGGATCAGCTTTGGGGAGCGCTCCACAGCTTATCCCCAGAAACATACAATTTGCCCCGAGGTGTTGGTCTTTGCTACCACACCCGCCAGAGCAGGTGGGGACCGCAATGAACGAAATCACGACCATCAATCCGACCGGTGTCCAGGTCGAGGAAGCGGAGACGATTCCGCATTCCATCGAAGCCGAACAGCAGCTGCTAGGGGCGATCCTAACGGATAATGACGTGTTCGACAAAATCACCGCGATCATCAATGCCAAGCATTTTTATGATCCGGTGCATGCGCGGATTTTCGAGGTCGCAGCGGCGCGGATTTCCAAGAACAACCTTGCCTCTCCTGTGACGCTCAAGGCGTTTATGGAGGATGATGAGGGGCTTAAAGAACTCGGCGGCCCGACCTATCTGGCCCGCCTTGCCGCCTCTTCCGTGTCCAGCTTTGCGGTGCGTGATTATGCGCAGATGATTTATGATCTCGCCGTACGCCGCGATCTGATCCGTTTGGGCAAGGATATTTCCACCAAGGCGGCCAAGGTCGATGTCGCCTCGGACCCCAAGGAACAGATCGTCGAGGCCGAGCAGGCCCTTTATAATATGGCCGAGCAGGGCCAGGTCGAAAGCGGTTTCGTGTCATTTCTAAAAGCCGTGACCGACGCGGTGAATGTGGCCAATGCGGCCTATCAACGCGAAGGCGGCCTGGCCGGTATTTCCACTGGATTGATCGATATGGATGGCAAGCTCGGTGGCTTGCACCCTTCGGATTTGCTGATCCTGGCCGGGCGTCCCTCGATGGGCAAAACCTCGCTGGCAACCAACATCGCCTTCAACGTCGCCAAGGCCTATAAAAAGGGCATCCGCCCCGATGGCACCGAGGGCGCGGTGGATGGCGGCGTGGTGGCGTTTTACAGCCTTGAGATGAGCGCCGAACAGCTCGCCAGCCGTATTCTGGCCGAAGCGTCCGAGATTTCGTCGCACAAGATCCGTCAGGGCGACATGGATGAAGGCGAATTCCGCCGCTTTGTCGAAGCGGCCAAATCGCTTGAGGCCTGCCCACTCTTTATCGACGACACGGCCGCCTTGCCGATCTCTCAGGTCGCAGCGCGGGCGCGGCGGTTGAAGCGGACCCATGGTCTGGATTTGTTGATCGTGGACTATTTGCAGCTTTTACGCGGCACCTCGGATAACCGGGTGCAGGAGATCGGTGAGATTTCCATGGGTCTCAAGGCCATCGCCAAGGAATTGAATATCCCGGTGATCGCCCTGTCCCAGCTCTCGCGTCAGGTGGAAAGCCGCGACGACAAACGCCCACAGCTCTCGGACCTGCGGGAATCCGGCTCGATCGAGCAGGATGCGGATGTTGTCATGTTCGTGTTCCGCGAGGAATACTATGTGGAGCGGGAAAAACCGTCAGAAGATCAACTGGATAAGATGGCCGAATGGCAGGAACGCATGGCGCGCCTGCACGCCAAGGCCGAGGTGATCATCGGCAAACAGCGTCACGGCCCGATTGGCACGGTGGAACTGGCCTTTGAAAGCCAATTCACCCGCTTTGGCAACCTGGTCAAACCCTGGCAAGGCGGCGGCGACGATTATTAAAGCCGCCCACTAGGGTCAGGACCTTAAGCCACGCACGCCCAAATTCCGTCCAAGGAATTTGCAAGGAGTTTGGCGAGGTCTCGGGGACCAAAGCAGTACTCAGGACGCCAAACCTCATTGACCGCGATTATCCACAACGGCCACGACCATCACCAAACTCCAGTTTGAAACAGAACCTCTAACGTCCAGTTTAAGCCCACAGAGCCGGGTTCTGCGGTGTCACAATTGAACGGATTTAGGCCGAAACCTTTCTAAACAAGAACGAAAATATGCGGCCGTCAGTCACGGCAAAGCCTAATGCGATGATTGCAAAGCCAATCCATGCTTCCTGTTCCATTTTTTCACCCAGGAACAGCACGCCAAGTCCAATTGCGAAAGGTGGAATGAGCAGAGTGACCAGCAAAAGATTGGCCGCACCGGCACGTATCAGAATGGCAAAATAGAGGACGTATGCCAGAGCCGTCGACAATACAGCCATACCGATAAGTGCGCCCCAAACGCCTGCTGAGAGAGAGAGGCTCGGTACCCCATCGAACAGGAACACGATCGGTATCATTAAAATCGCGCTGCCGATTAACATCCCGAGCGCATTCATAAGTGGTGGCTGACCAGCCAATGCTGTTTTACCCCAGACCCCTGCAAAGGCATAAGACAGCGTTGCCCCAAGAATGGCAAGCTGGGCCAGATTGCTCGGGTTAAACTCGGTTAACGCGCTCGGCCCCATGATGCACGCCACTCCTGCTATTCCTAAAGCAGCGCCAATGACTTTCCTTTTCGTTAAAGGTTCATCTCTGAGCAGAATGCCAGCTACAACGACAGCGAACATAGCGGTCGTCCCGTTCAGAATGGACGCCAACCCGCTTTCAATCTGCGTTTGCCCCCAGAAGATCAACGAAAAGGGAATGGCGTTGTTCAACGCACCCATAACCAAATAAGCTCCCCAAACTCGGGCGGCGCGAGGCAGCGCTATGCCCTTGAAGAGCACGACAATCGACAAGATAGGAACAGCCCAAATTACGCGATGAAGTGTTATGGTAAGCGGAGGAACCTCAACCAGAGCAATTTCGGCAAAGAAAAACGACCCGCCCCACACTGCTGCAAGCAGCAACAACATGACGGTGGATCTCAATTCCAAGGACGGGGTTGAAGCGTTGGCCATGTTCAGCAGTTCCCATTTCTTAAGTGCCGACCTTAGGTACCTTGTCAGAACACTAATTCGCGACCCGTTTCATGCGGATTGATTGAACATCATTGCAACTTTCAAGAGCGCTTGGTTGCAATTTTCGCAAACTGTAGAAATGTCCGCTTCGCTGTCATGGAGCCAGAAAAGTTTTGCATCTTGGCAATTGTGTTTGGCCCCCCTCACAACCACAAGCTCAACCCCAAATAGCTGCCCGTTTCCGCAAATAACATCACCGCCCCTAGGCAATCGCTGTTATAGCCGCGCAGTTTGCCCACCAACCGGCTGCGGAAAAGTTGTGCGCAGATCGTGCCTCCGGCCCAGGCGCAGGCGGCGGGCAGAAAGCCGACATAAAAAGCAAAGCACAGCCAAATCGCGGCCATGCTGCCCAGAGCAAAGCGATAGCCGCTGGCGGTGATATAGGGGGCTGCGGCGCGCAGGCCTTCGCCGTGCAAATAGGGCGTAGTCGCGATCACATGCACCACCGCCATCATAGCAATGACCGGCGCAAGGATCATCGCCGCCCCGGCGGTGCCCAGATCCATATGGCTGAGTAGGATCAGCTTCATCGCCACCACCAGCGCCACGCTGATTGCCCCGAACAGGCCCAGCCCCGGCCCCGCCATCATCTGCAGGATCTGCGTCTGCCCCTCGCCGCGATGCATGCCCTCAATGGATTTGGCCAACCCCTCCTCAAAGAAGCCACCGGTGATCATCAACCCCATGACCAGCGCCAGGATCAGCGCCGCGCTGACCGGCAGCCATTGCGCCATCATCCAGAAGGTCACCGCCCCGACCACCCCCAGCAAGGCCCCGACCAAGGGAAAATACTTGTTCGCCCGCACCCGCAGATCATCGGATTCCTGCAGGTTGCGCGCCAAAGGCAGGCAGGTCAGAAACCGCAAAGCCAGTTGATAAAGCTGCCATTCCAGCCGCAGCGTGTCTTTCATGCGCGCCTCCCCTTCCCCTCCTGTCTAACGCTAAAAGCGTTAACCATGCTTTGCAATCGCCCGCCACGATCCGGTCTGATCCACAATTCCCCCTGCCAAACCGGTGATTTTCGCTTGACCCTCGCGCCACGCCTGCCAAAGACAACACATGGCTGTTGCAGAACTTACAATTGATCTTGGGGCGCTTTGTGCCAATTGGCAGGCGCTGAGTGCGAAATCACAAACCGACACCGGCGCGGTGGTCAAGGCCAATGCCTACGGGCTGGGGCTGGACCAGGTCAGCACGGCGCTGGCAAAGGCAGGCGCGCGACAATTCTTTGTCGCCGCAACCGAAGAAGGCGCGCAGCTACGCGATATCCTTGGTTCGGGTCCTGACATCTTTGTCTTTTCCGGGCACATGTCTGGCGACACCGATATGATCCGCGACAACCAATTGACGCCGCTATTGAATTCCATCGACCAGATGCTGCGCCATGTCGAGGCCCTGCCCGGCCACCGCTTTGGCTTGCAACTGGATACCGGCATGAACCGTCTTGGCATGGAGGACGCCGAATGGCGCGCCCTGCGCGAGATCGCTCTGGCGCAGAACCCGGCTTTGGTGATGAGCCACCTTGCCTGCGCCGATGCGCCCGAACATCCGATGAACCAGCACCAGCTGCGCTGCTTTATCGATATGACCGACGGGATCGAAGCACCCCGCTCGCTCGCCGCGACGGGCGGTATTCTGCTCGGCGAAGATTACCATTTTGACCTCACCCGCCCCGGTGTCGGCATGTATGGCGGCCTGCCCTTTGCCGAGGCGCAGCCGGTTGCGACCCTCTCGGTGCCTGTCATCCAGACGCGCGAGGTTCTGCCCGGTGAAACCGTCGGCTATTCCAACACCTGGACCGCTGAACACCCAACCCGCGTTGCCACCATCGCTGCGGGCTATGCCGATGGCATCATCCGCGCCATGGGGCAAGAGGCCTGGCTGTGGTCCGGCGACACCGCCTGCAAGGTGCTGGGCCGCATTTCTATGGATATGATCGCCGTTGACGTGACCGAACTCGACGAAGATCCCGACCGGCTTGAGCTGCTCAATGCCCGCCAGAGCGTCGACACCCTGGCCGAATGGGCCGGAACCATCGGGTACGAAATCCTGACCTCCATGGGGGCACGCTATCAGCGGCGCTATATCGGCGCATGATCCTGCTGCAACCGATCGGAGCGCTGGGGCGCGCGACCCTGGGCGCGATGGGGTCCATTGGCCGCGTCACGCTTTTTGCTTTGCAAACCCTGTCGCACATGATCCGCCCGCCGTTCTATGGGCGCGAATTTCTGGTGGCGCTGCTGAATATCGGCTGGCTGTCTTTGCCCGTTGTCGGGCTGACCGCCATCTTTACCGGCGCGGCGCTGGCCTTGCAGATCTATTCCGGCGGTGCCCGGTTCAACGCCGAGGCGGTGGTGCCCCAGATCGTTGCCATCGGCATGGTGCGCGAGCTCGGACCGGTTCTGGTCGGGCTGATGATCGCCGCGCGCGTGACCTCTTCCATCGCCGCCGAAATCGCCACCATGAAAGTGACCGAGCAGATTGACGCGCTTGTCACCCTGTCCACCAACCCGATGAAATACCTCGTCGCCCCGCGCGTGCTGGCCGCCTTGGTCACCGTCCCGGCGCTGGTGGCGGTGGGGGATGTGATCGGCATCTTTGGCGGCTACGCCGTGGCCACCGGATCGCTCGGGTTTAACGCCGCTGCCTATCTCAAGAACACCGTCGATTTCCTGGAAGGTCTCGACATCCTCTCCTCCCTGGTCAAAGGCTGCGCCTTCGGCGGCATCGCCGCGCTGATGGGCTGTTATTACGGCATGCATTCGGGCCGCGGCGCCCAAGGCGTGGGCCGCGCCACCAAAGGCTCGGTCGAAGCGGCGGCGGTGCTGATCCTGGCGGCGAACTTCCTTCTGACGGGAGTGTTTTTCTCGCTATGATCGAACTCACCAACGTCCAAAAAACCTTTGGTTCCAACCAGGTGCTGCGCGATGTTAATCTCTGCATCGACAAGGGATCCTCGATGGTGATCATCGGCGGGTCGGGCACCGGGAAATCGGTATTGCTGAAATCGGTGCTGGGTTTGGTGATCCCGGATGCGGGCACGATCACGCTGGATGGGCAGGATGTCACCAAGGCGGATCGCGACGCATTTCTCGCCCGCTTTGGCATGTTGTTTCAGGGCGCGGCCCTGTTTGACAGCCTCACCGTCTGGCAAAATGTCGCCTTTCGCCTGTTGCGCGGATCGCTGAAACGCCCCAAATCCGAAGCCCGCGAGATCGCCATCGAAAAGCTGCGCCGCGTCGGGCTGAAACCCGATGTGGCTGACCGTTTCCCGGCCGAGCTGTCGGGGGGCATGCAAAAGCGTGTCGGTCTTGCCCGCGCCATCGCCGCCGAGCCCGAGATCATCTTTTTCGACGAACCCACCACCGGGCTTGACCCGATCATGTCCGGTGTCATCAATGAGCTTACCCGTGAGATCGTTGATGAAATGGGGGCCACGGCGATGACCATCACCCATGACATGTCCAGCGTGCGCGCCATTGCAGACCATGTGGCGATGCTGCATGACGGAGTGATCCAATGGAGCGGCGCGGTGGCCGATATGGATCACAGCGGTGACCCTTACGTGGATCAGTTCATCTCGGGGCGCGCCGATGGCCCGATTGAGGCGGTGAGGTAGCGATGGAATTTTTTGAACCAAGCCCGGTCCTGCTGGGGTTCCTGTTTTACAAGAAATTCCTCTTCCTGCCGCTCCTCGCTGCCCTTGCCCTGATCCGGGTAGCGGTTGGCCATGGCATCGCCCGCTGGCCCGCGCTGATTGCGCTGTTTCTCTCCGCCGGAGGCATCGCCACCACCTTTGCCCCCGCCGCTGGTCTGGCCGAGGGCGAGCTATACGTTGCTGCCGCGCAATTCATGGCCGAAGGCGGTGGCATGGCGGCCCTTCTGGTGCCCGCGGCCTTCTTTCTGATCTGCTCCATCACCCCGCGCGCGCGCTGGCGTTGGCTGGATGTGATCCATATCGTCTTGTTGCTGATCCTGCTGGGGCTCTGGTGGTGGACCAGTTAAATTTACCACTGGAAACCAGCCACCAGACCACATAAGTGCCTGACATGCGTTGGTTAAATCTTGTCCTGCTCGTCCTTTACCCGGTCTCCTGGTTCGCGCCCCTGATGCGCGCCGGATTGCTGCCGATCTTTGGTCTCTCCGAGATCAGCGTGATTTCCGGCCTGCAATCCTTGTGGAAATCCGACATCTTTCTCGCCCTGCTGGTCACCCTGTTTGCGCTCTTTGCGCCGATGCTCAAAACCATTGGTCTGGCACTGGTGCAGTTCCACCTTCTGGATCGCAAAACCATGCCGGTTTTGAACCTGATGGGCAAATTCGCCATGGCCGATATTTTCCTCGTCGCGCTCTATATCACCCTGTCCAAGGGCATGGGTCTGGGCACGATTGAAACCGCCTGGGGGCTTTATCTGTTCACCGCCTGCATCCTCGGTTCCATTATCCTGGGCGCGATAGAGGGGCGCAAAAAGGTGCGACAGATAGAGCACGCTTCAGAATCAGTTTAATTCCCCCTGCAAAAAATTTCCCCAGATGGGCATTATCGGCATAAACTTGCCGATGAGCTGCCGCTCTTTACTTTGATAATGAGTTTTCTGGGGGAATTTCGATGTCGACTTTGCGCCCTGCTGCCGGGCTGTTTCGCGATGTCATGCAACGTATTGCTTTTGGACTGATAATCGCACTGTCACTTGCGCTGACAGGGTATTCGATTGCCTGCGCCTTCGAACTGGCCCCGTGGCTGGAGCTGCCCATCGGCTTTGGCGATCAGATCTTTATGCAGGCGGGCATGTATATTCAGGTTGGAGTCTCTGCGCTGCTCTTGCTGCTGTGCTTTTTCCTGCCGACCAATGCCCGGGTTATGGCGCTCGAGCTGTCGCATCGCAATTTTCACACCAGTATGAAGGATGTCGCCTCGGCCTATGCGGCCTCGCATCGTGCGGATCGGGCGGGGGTGTTCCAGATGAAGGGCGAATATGACTCGATCCGTGAACGCATCGCCTTTCTGCGCGACCACCCGGATCTGGCCGATCTGGAACCTTCGGTGCTGGAACTCGCCGCGCAGATGAGCCATGTCAGCCACGAGCTGGCCGAGACCTATTCCGACAACAAGGTCACCCGCGCCCGTGACTTCCTGATTGCACGGCAGCAGGAAATCACCCTGTTCAATGAGCGGTTGGAAAAGGCCAAGCTTGCCGCGACCGAGATCCGCCAGTGGAACGAACAGATCGAGATGGACGAAGCCATCGCCAAGGCCCAGCTGGACCGCCTGAAAGAAGAGCTCGGGGATCTGCTGCCCGAACTGCAAAAGGCCGCGGATGCGCATTTCATCCCCGAAGCGGAAACGGCAGAGGTCGCGCTGGAAGGGGAAGATGTGGAAATGGCGCTGGAGGCAGAGAACGTCACTGTCCTGCCGCGTGCGGCGGAGTGACCGCCTTTGCATTGATTTCCAAAGCCGCGTGATCGCCGTCTCGCGGGTTGGCGATGAAACATCCGTTTCTGCCACTTTATCCCAGCCACACTCTTTCCAACCACCGTGTTCACCAAGCCGCTTGCCAAATCGCCGACCCGGGGGGCGGGACGGCGATCACGCGGCGGCCCAAGGGCCTTGATTCCGCGTGAGAAATCTATGAACGGGTGTTTACTTTTTGCAGCCTGCCCCTCCCCCGTTGTCCAACGCCAGCAAATCCCCTAAACCTCTCCAAAACCAAAAACATCCCCTCACAGGACAGCCCATGGCCAAATCCGTCACCACCTTTGTGTGCCAATCCTGCGGTGCCACCAGCTCCAAATGGTCTGGCCGCTGTGAATCCTGCGGGGAATGGAACACCATCACCGAAGAGAAACCGCTCAGCCAGGGCCCGTCCAAGAAATCCCTCGGGGCGATGCGCGGCAAAGCCATCCCGCTCACCGATCTCTCCACCAAAGAGGCCCCGCCCCCGCGCACCGCCTCCACCATGGCCGAGCTTGACCGGGTGCTCGGCGGTGGCCTTGTGCCCGCCAGCGCTGTGCTGGTGGGCGGTGATCCGGGCATCGGTAAATCAACACTGCTCTTGCAGGCTGCAGCCTCCTTTGCCAAGGCCGGGCTCAAGGTCATCTATATCTCGGGCGAAGAGGCCAGCGCCCAGGTGCGCCTGCGCGCCCAACGGCTTGGGTTGACCGATGCGCCAGTAAAACTGGCCACCGAAACCAGCCTGCGCGACATCCTCACCACGCTGGACGAAGAACAGCCCGACCTTGCCATCGTGGATTCGATCCAGACCATGTGGGCCGATAATGTCGACAGCGCGCCGGGCTCAGTCTCTCAGGTGCGCGCCGCCGCGCATGAGCTGACCACCTTCGCCAAAAGCCGTGGATCAGCAGTGATCATGGTCGGCCATGTCACCAAAGAAGGCGCGATTGCCGGGCCGCGTGTGGTCGAACATATGGTCGATACGGTGCTCTATTTCGAGGGTGAGCGTGGCCACCAGTTCCGCATCCTGCGCAGCGTCAAGAACCGCTTTGGCCCGGCTGACGAAATCGGCGTTTTTGAAATGACCGGCGCCGGCTTGTCCGAGGTCACCAACCCTTCGGCCCTGTTCCTGTCAGAACGCGGCCAGCCTGCCCCCGGCTCGGTCGTGTTTTCCGGTATCGAAGGCACCCGTCCCGTTCTGGTCGAATTCCAGGCCCTGATTTCCCCCTCGCCTCATAGCCAACCGCGCCGCTCGGTTGTGGGCTGGGACGGCTCGCGTTTGAACATGATCCTCGCCGTGCTCGAATCACGCTGCGGTATCCCCTTTGCCGGGCTGGATGTGTACCTGAATGTGGCCGGTGGCATGCGCGTGAACGAGCCCGCCGCCGATCTGGCTGTTGCCGCTGCGCTGCTTTCCGCCCGCGAAGATACCGGGTTACCCGCAGAAACAGTTGTTTTTGGGGAAATTAGCCTGTCAGGTGCGCTCAGACCGGTGTCGCAAACGGAAAATCGGTTGAAAGAGGCGCAAAAACTTGGTTTCAGCACAGCCATATTGCCAACCGGTGGCAAAGCCGCCGCAACACAAGGCATGGCACTGACGCGCATGGGAGATCTGACCACATTTGTGGGCGAGGTCTTTGGTGCCGGATAAACCAAGTGTCGGAACGGGCGCGAACAGGAAGGGGCGAGCAAGCTCATGGAAGGCTTTACAATCGTAGACGGCGTCGTCGCCGCAGTCATCGTACTCTCGGCCCTGCTGGCCTATTCCCGTGGCCTGGTGCGCGAAGCGCTGGCCATTGGCGGCTGGATCGTCGCGGGCATCCTTGCCTTCATGTTTGTCGGCCAGGTGCAACCGCTGGTCAAAGAGATCCCGATGATCGGGCAATTTGTCGGCGATAACTGCGTGATGTCGCTGATCCTGGCCTTTGCCGCGCTGATGACCGTGGCGCTGGTGGTCATGTCGCTGTTCACCCCCTTCTTTGCCTCGCTGGTGCAACGCTCGGTTCTGGGCGGGCTGGACCAGGCGCTTGGCTTCTTCTTCGGTGTGGCGCGTGGCATTGTTCTGGTTGCCGTGACCTTCTTTGTCTACGAGGTCGCCGTCACTGCCCAGGACATCCCAATGATCGATGACAGCCGCTCGGCCGCTGTCTTTGCTCAGTTCACCGACAAGATCGACGACCAAGACCCCGAACAGGCGGTCGGCTGGATCGAAGCGCAATACCAATCGCTGCTCAGCCATTGTGACGCCCCCGCGCAGAACTGATGAGCAGCCGCCAACAGGCGCAGTGGCAAAGCGCCTGGCATGACATTCTGGACGAATTTCCCGAACAGGTAGCCACGCCTCGCCCGGCAGTGCTCCCAGCGATCAAAGAAGATTTTCGCCTACATTTCGATTTCTGGGCCCTGCCAATCGAAGCCCAAAAGAACGCATTGTCTTTACTTCCCAACGGCGCGGCTCTCGGCCAGCGCGCAGAGGCTTGGCAGCGTTTGAAATCGCCCACATCCCCCAATGAGGCAAAGGTGCTTTTGCAACAAGGTTTGGCGCAGTTGCAGCATCAAGGCTACAGCTGCCCACACCCAAACAGCCCCGTCTCTTTTTGTGCGGCACAAAGCCCGGTTCTCATGCAGTCAGACCCGGTAACATTCGACCTCGATGACGCTCTTTTTGATATGCTGAGGGAATGTCCACCACGCACGGCTGAGGCCTTTCACTTTTTGTCCGAAACCTACTATCGCGCCGCCAATTGCTATGAGGTTGCCAACTGGTTGGTTTGGCCGCTGATCACCGAGCCCTCTGCACCCGATCTTTATTTACCGTTCGCGCGTCTTGCGGCGGGCGGTTGGTTTGCGGTCACGACAACCGGGAGTGACCTGTTGCTCTCCCAGCCAAGCCCCTAGGGTCAGGACCCCTTAATTTCCTTGCTGAGCATTGTGAATTAATGGGTCCTAACCCTAGGGGCTTAGCGTAGGCATCAGCCGACGGTGAATTGCCCCATCATGCCGCAATCTTCATGCTCCAGAATATGGCAGTGATACATATAGGGCGCATCCTTGGGGGCCTCATAGTCAAAGCGCACCAGCACCTCTGACCAGCCTTCTTCGACATGCACCATATCCTTCCACCCGGCGGCATAGGCGGGCGGCGCAGCACCGTTCTGGCTCAGGATACGGAAGGAACAGCCATGAATGTGGAACGGATGCAGTTGGTCATCCACCGAAACGCGCCAAATCTCGGTATTACCCTTGCGCACCACTTCGTCGATCCGATCCATCTTCATCGGTTGGCCATTGATCGCCATCGCCCCGGCATCGCCACAGAAATTGTCCCAGGACGCGGCCAGCGCGGCCAGATCCGCGCCCACATCCATCTCCAACTGGAAAGAGCGCGTCACACTGGCCTCTGAGGCTTTGGGGGGCGCAAGATTTGCCAATCTCCTCGGCATCGCCCCATCAAACCCGGCCTCTGCCCGACGTGTCAGGGTCAGCACCGTGGTGGCGGCATTCCCCCCAAACAGCGAAGCGAAAAAGCTCCCGCCACCATCCATATTCACAGTCAACTCATTGCTGTCGACAGTGCTCATATCCACCAGCACCTCATAGCGCTCCCCCGGCGACATCAGAATGCTTGCGGCCTCAACCGGCGCTGCGAGAAAGCCACCATCCGACGCGATGACCGTGATCGGCCCGCTCTGCATGGAAAGCTCCAGAAACCGCGCATTGCAGGCATTCAGAATGCGAAGGCGCACAAGGCCCGTGGGCACGCTCTGCGCAACGGGGGCAATGGCCCCGTTCACGGTCAGGGTGTCGCCCTCAAACCCATCCTCAAACACCTCCGCCGTCAGCGCATAGGTCATCTTTCCGCTGCCATCGAACATCTTGTCCTGTAGGATCAGGGTGAAATCATCGACCCCATAGGTCTTGGGCAAATCCGCCGACAGGCTGGCATCATCCTCAACCAGCAACACCCCGGCCAGGCCGGAATAGGTTTGCCGCGCCGTGCGGCCATGCATATGTGAATGAAACCAGTTCATCGAGGCGTGCTGAACAATCGGCACATCCGGTGACCAGGTGGCCCCATGGGCAATCTCCTGATGCGGGCCGCCATCTACATCGCCAGGAATATGCAGGCCATGCCAATGCAGGGTCGAGGTTTCGCCAATGTTGTTCACCACATCAAAGGGCAGTGTTTGCCCCTGTTTCACCCGCAGCACCGGCCCAAGGTAATCGTGATTGATGCCAAAGGTCTCGCTTTGCGCGCCGGTCCCGAAATCATGGCTGGCCTTGTTCAACGCCAGTGAAATACGCCCCTCAATCCCACCCGTCAGATCCGTCAGAGGGATCAATGGCAGCGGGCGCGGTGCCGATTGCGCCCAGGCCATACCACTCCCGGCCACCAAAAGGCCCGCCCCTGTGGACTTCAGGAAAGTTCTGCGGTTCATTGAAACCTCCAAAGAATATCAACTACGGTTGATAGATTGGCAGCAGAAGTGGATTTGTCAACTGTGATTGATAAAAGAGATAACGCTTTCCTCGGGCAAAACATCAAAGGCATGATGATGTCGCTGATCTCCCATTGGAACACGCGCATGGATGCTGCGCGGGCAGGAACCGAATTTGTCGATATCCGCCCCGCCGATATGCGCGTCTTTGGCAATCTGCGCGGACGCAGTGTCAGACTGTCGGCCATCCACAAGGAAATGAGCTTTTCCCGCCAAGCCGCGCAACAAGCCGTGGATCGTCTGGTCAAACATGGCATGCTCGAGGTCACGCTCGATCCCAACAGCAAACGCGACAAGCTGGTGTCGATCACCGAAAAAGGGCACCGCTGGCGCAGCATCGCAGCCGATCAAATCCGCCAGATCGAAACCGAGATCGCGGATGTGATCGGTGATGACGCCAAAGAAGAGCTGCGCAGCGCGCTGACAAGCCTTTTGCAGGCGACACAGAAATAACCTCCGGCCCGCGCTTTACGCCAAAAAGTGATCGACCGCCGTCATGAACTGCTCAAAGGCCGGTTCCTGCGGCACAAGGATGTGGTTGATGCTGTCCAGCCGCAGCAGGCTGGCATTGGGCAAAAGCTGTGCTGCCAGTTGCGCCTGCGAAAACGGTTGCAGCGCATCATTCGCCGCATGGGCCACCAGAACCGGCACTTCAATCTCGGGCAACAGATGGCTCACATCCACGGTCCCGAAAAAATCGCGCAACCGCACCGCCCATTCGCGCGAGGCCGAGGCGACCTGAATTTGCATGAAGCTTTGCACCTGATCCTCAGTCGCATCGGGCATAAAAAGCGAGGTAAAGGATTTGAGCGCCCCCACGGTCGGGCTGCCCCAACCGGTCGAAATCCAATGGCCAATCGCCTGGGTCAGCGCCTTGCCTTGATCGCCATCGCGGATCACCGCGCCTTGGACAAAGCTGCCATACAGGATCAGTTTCGACACCCGCTCAGGATAGCGATGGGCAAAGGCGCAGGCCACAGACACGCTTTGCGAGGCGGCAAAGATCGGAAACCGCGCCAGACTGGCCGCATCCGCCACCGCCTTGAGGTCATCCACCATCAGTTCCAGCGACAAATCAGTGCAGCCACGGTCCGACATGCCGGTGCCGCGCGGATCATAGCGCACCAAACGCCGCCCCCGACCCAGCCCTTGCAGCCAAGGCCCCCAGATTGGATTGTCCAGATCCAGCTCCTGATGGGTCATCCAATGTCCCGCCCGCAAAAGCGGCGCGCCCTCGCCAATCTCGCTCCAGGCAATGCCCGTGCCATCGCTGGACCGCAGCAGCCGCACCTGAACGGGCGGCATCGGCGCACTTTGCGCCCTGCCCTGCCTCTCGACCTCGGCCACCAATTGCAGCCCAACTCGGTGGATGGTGCGAATGATCTGTTGCGCCTTGCCCGTATCGCCCACCGCTTGCCGCGCTGCACTGATCCGAGCGCTGATCGTCGCCTCGGACACGATTTGCCCGTGCCAGACCTGATCAATGATCTCTGCCTTGCTCACCACCTGACCAGAATTGCGCGCCAGCAGAACCAGCAGGGAAAACACCTGCGGTTCCAGATGGCGCGCCTCTCCGCCACGCGTGAACAGGTGGCGATCATCATCCAAAAGGCAGTCTGCAAATCGATATTCCATGCGCTCACTAAACGCCTAAATTCAGGTCAGAGAAAGAGGTTTTGAGAAAAGACAAGGGTTTCACAAGAGTTTCTAAAGCCTGTCTTCAAGCGCGAAATTTTCAAACCCGCCACACTGTGTTCACACCCAAAAGGAGACAGTGCCATGGATAACAAAGCCCCCCATCGCCAGCTCAAGGACGGCTCGATCGATATCGGCTTCTACACCGCCCGCGCCCGCCAATTGCGCAGTGAACAGGCCTTTGCGCTGTTTGGCAAAAAGCAAGGCGAGCGCCGCAGGTTTCGCCTCATCCAAGGGTTTCGCCTGCTTTAGGGTCAGGCCCCTAGAACGCTGCCGAACCAAAGCGGCTCCGGCAGCTGCCCGAACGCCGAAAAACACGGTTTCTACGGTGTTCGGGCAGGTCACGGGAAAGCTGGGCGATCACCGTGCGACGTGCCGTCAGATCAGAAAATTCCCGCATTAACCTTTCCAAACGATAATTAACCCCAGTTTTTCGCCCTTTTGGCCAAGCACAGGGGCAATCCCCCCAAAACTCCGGTAGAATCGGACAGATTGGGTAGCGCCGTTTGATCCGGGGCCCCAAAGCCGGGCAAAATATCGGGGGGCAATCTCTCCTAAATCGGGGCTGTTTCGGACAGATACCCCCGTTGCGCATTCAGCGCGCGGGCCGTTACCCGGCGTGCGCTGGGTTTACCGGCATTTTGCCCTGATCTGGTCAGGATACAATTTGCCGCGCGCAAAACCGACTTTCTATCCTTAAGAATTGTAATCCTTTCGTGACAGCACTGCCCGTCTCGCCTATGACGGGGCCGAACACTCGCGACAGGATTCGGAGCTGCCCTTGCCCGACGGTAATATGCCCCCCGCTCACCCGTTCGATTTCGACGCTGTAAACAGCGACGGAGACAAACTCAAAGAAGAATGCGGCATCTTTGGTGCTGTGGGCGTGACCGACGCCGCCAATTTTGTGGCGCTGGGTCTACACGCCTTGCAACACAGGGGCCAAGAGGCTGGCGGCATCGTCACCTATGACCCTGTCGAGGGCTTCAACTCAGCCCGCCGCTTTGGCTATGTGCGTGACAACTTCACCTCGCAAACGCTGATGAAAACCCTGCCCGGCGCGCTCGGCATTGGTCATGTGCGCTATTCCACGGCGGGCTCCAAAGGGGCTGCAATCCGCGATGTACAGCCGTTTTTTGGTGAGTTTTCAATGGGTGGCGCGGCGATTGCCCATAACGGCAATATCACCAATGCCGACGCCCTGCGCCGCGAGTTGGTCGAGCGCGGCTCGATCTTTCAAAGCTCAAGCGACAGTGAATGCATCATCCACCTGATGGCTCGCTCGTTGCAGCGCAATATCCCCGAACGCATGGAAGACGCGCTGCGCCGCGTCGAAGGCGCGTTCTCGGTCGTCGCCATGACCCGCACCAAACTGATCGGTGTGCGCGACCCGCTGGGCGTGCGCCCGCTGGTGCTAGGCAAGATTGGCGAAGGCTGGTGCCTGGCCTCTGAAACCTGCGCGCTCGACATTATCGGTGCCGAATATGTGCGCGAAATCGAGCCGGGCGAAATGGTTGTTATCACAGCAGAAGATGGCGTTCAAAGCCACCGCCCGTTCCGCCCGCAACCCTCGAAATTCTGCATCTTTGAGCACGTCTATTTCTCGCGCCCGGACAGCATCATCGGCGGCCAATCCGTCTATGAAACCCGCCGTCAGATCGGCGTGGAACTGGCGCGTGAAAACCCGGTCGAGGCCGATCTGGTCTGCCCCGTTCCAGACAGCGGCACCCCCGCCGCCATCGGCTTTGCCCATGAAAGCGGCATTCCCTTTGGCATGGGTATCATCCGCAACCAATATATGGGCCGGACCTTTATCGAGCCGACCGAACATATCCGCAACATGGGTGTGCGCCTCAAGCTCAACGTCAACCGCGCCCTGATCAAGGGCAAGCGGGTGATCCTGGTCGATGACTCGGTGGTACGCGGCACGACCTCGCGCAAGATCAAAGAGATGATCCTGGATGCCGGCGCGGCCGAGGTGCATTTCCGCATCGCCTCCCCGCCCACCGCCTGGCCATGCTTCTACGGCGTCGACACCCCACAGCGCGAAAAGCTGCTGGCGGCGACCATGTCCGAGGAAGAGATGTGTCAGCATCTGGGCGTCGACAGCCTCAAATTCATCTCGCTGGACGGGCTGTACCGCGCCGTGGGCGAGGCCGAGGGTCGCGACAAATCCTGCCCGCAATATTGCGACGCTTGCTTCTCTGGCGAATATCCGGTGGAACCCGCTGATATGATCAAGAAAGGCTTTCAGATGAAGGCCGCCGAGTAATCCAATCGCCCCGCCCTTTGGCGGGGCTTTTTCTTTCTTTCGAGTGATTTATGAGTCAATTGGACCCCAGCGCCGGACGCAGCACCGTCACCGGGAATGACAGCGAACTCAACATCACCATCACCGCCAGACGCAGCTGGTTTACCGCCGCGTTTCTCACCTTTTGGATGATGGGCTGGGTCGTCGGAGAGGCGTTTGCGCTGCTCATGGTTTTTGGATCCGGCAGCCTGGGCATCAGCCTGTTCATGCTGATCTGGTTGGCCGCCTGGACAGCCGGGGGTCTTGCCTCAGGCGCAACCTTGCTTTGGCTTTTGATTGGTCGCGAGATCATAACCATCGACCACCAAACCATCACTGTCACCCGCAGCATCCGCCTATGGAAACGCCGCGTAGACTGCGAGACCGGGATGGTCAAAAACCTCCGCCTCGATAGCGAACCCAAGCGGCGCTACGCAAACAAACAATCCATCCAAGGCATTCTGAGCAGCCGCCATCAAGGCGTGCTCAAGTTTGATTATGGCGTCCACACCATCGGCTTTGGCTTGGATCTGGATCAGGCCGAGGCACGTCAAATCCTCGACCTGATCTCCGAACGTTTCCCTGACCTTATCAACCAAAGCCGGGATTGAAACCGCCCCTTACTGTTCGCATTTATAGCGGAACTTGCGGTCTTTCAGCTTGTGAAAGCCAACATTTTCCACATGGCGCTCACCGGTGCGACGCGCGACAGGAAACCCGGGCCGCTTACCCACTTTATGACAAACAATCTCGGCCTGCAGGGCGCGTTTGACCTTGCACCCGACCAAGGGGAAATTGATGGGCTTTGACACGGATTTCCCTGGCCCGGCGCAAATCTTTCGATCGCCCATCGTGGCGATGTTGTTGTTCATGCTGACCCAGCGCGGATTGGCACGGGTCTTGGATTTCAGGTGCAGACAGACCGCCCGATCATTGGACCGGTTATCCACACCGATATTGACCTTGCACCCAGCCGCATGGGCTGCGCCTGCCACGGCAACCAAAGATAGAGAAAGCAAAACGGTTTTAAGCATGTGAAGACCTCAAAAGTGATGAAAACCCCGGGCTCCTTCGCCGGGTCTTTGCTTTCGATACGCCTCAATTGAGGGCTGCACATACCGCATTTGGGGGATAACAGCGTAGAAATCGCCCCGTTCAGCATGGCAGTTTTGATAGGCATGCCAAGGGGATAAGGCCGGACCCCATCTGTCCCATCACGTCTTTTCCTTTCCCAATGCCCAGGACGAACCGTCGCCCAAACCTCACGACGGCCGATTTGCATTTTCACTCGGCAGCAAAACACGTTACACCCGCCCCGGATCGTTCAATAAAACCCGAGTATCCCCATGGCGCTTCTTGCCCTTGATAGCCGCTGGCGTCGCCTGCATTCCCCGCCCTTTGACGGGATTTTCGACATCGGTTTTGAAGAGCCCGAGGACTGGCCGCACACCGCTTTTGAGGGCGGGGGTGATCTGATTGTTGGCGAGGATCGTCTCAACCATGATCTCTGTCGGCTTGAGGGGCGCTATTTCCTGCGCGCCGTGCTATACCTGCCGGTGCGCGGATCAGATGACAGCTTTGGTTTTGGGCTATGGACCGAGGTCAGTGAAACCCTGTTTCGCGCATTCCTGGCAGCCTGGTCCGGCGATGCCCAAGACATCGAACCGGGCGAAGGCTTGATCGCCAATACCCCACCGGGCTTTGAGGAAGAGCTTGGCACGCTTTGCCAAATCGCCCCCGGCCCCGAGGATCAACGCCCGCGCCTCCATGCGATCGAAGGCCCCCTGGCAGAGGCCCAGGAAAACGGCATCAGCTTTGACGATTTGCTGGATATCTATGCCGCCGCGGGCAACGATATCCGCCCGAAACTGGCACAAGACTGATGTCAGACACCCCGCCGCTCCGCTTTCGTCCGCATCATTTCCTCTGTGCCCTGGGCTTTCAGGGCAAGGGCTATTCGGATGATTTCACCGCCAACATGCGCGCCATCGTCATGGGCCGCCTGCGCACCCCCGAGGGGCGCGAGACGCGGATCAAACTGACCGGCTACGCGGATGATATCTGCGCCCCCTGCCCCAAACGTCAGGGGCGGCTTTGCACCAATCAGCAATCCATCTCGCAATTGGATCGCTCTCATGCCGCCGCATTGAAATTGCAACCACACGAAGAACTCACTTGGGGCGAGGCCTTGCAACGCATCAAGCAAAACGTCCCCCCCGGCGCGCTCTCCACCGTCTGTTCCGGCTGCCAATGGCTCGAATATGGGTTGTGCGAAGACGCGCTCAAGCGCCTGCATGACAGCGACGAGGGCTGAAAAGAGCCTTTGTTTCTCTGGGCTGCAAATATCCCGGGGTGAATTGGGCGCTTGCGCCCAAGAGGGGCAGCGCCCCTTCCCCGCCCGCGGCACGCGCAAAACCACAAAAGAAAACGCCGCCCCGACCCCTCGGAGCGGCGTTCCCAATACTTGATCTAACGTGATCAGCGCTTGGCGAGGAAGCTCCAGCCACCAGCCATGATCAGAGCCGCCAGAACCGCCTTGACCGCATCACCGATCAGGAAGGGCTTCATGAAATAGGTCCAGTAGTAAGAACCGAATTCCTTGCCAATCCAGCTGCCTTCGATCCCGGCAACCTGCGCCACGGCCATCGGCCAGGCGATGCCCGGGATGTAAAGCAGAGCGGCAATGACCAGACCAACAATGGCGGTGGAGACAAAACCCTTGGCGATACCACGATCAGCCGCCAGCCCCGCCAAAAAGGCCACGCCAACGAACCCGATCAGAAAGCCCGCGGTCGGGCCAAAGAAAGCCGCACCATTTGCGCCATTGGCAAAAACCGGCAGGCCCATGGCCCCTTCGGCCAGATAGGTGACCAGCGCGGCGGTGCCCAGACGAGCCCCCAAAGCAAAACCAACCAGCAGGATGGCCAGCATTTGCAGCGTCATTGGCACCGGGAACATTGGTACGCTGACCTGAGCGGCTACGGCGATGAAGATCGACGCTCCAAGGACAATCCCGGCCTGCTTCAGTGCAGACAATTGACCAAGAGCGGAGTGAGAAAGGCTAGACATGCGCGCCCCCTTCTATGAATATCTAGTGACCCCGCACTTCTGCGGGCCTCATGGTGCAGTGTCAAGCACTGCACAGGCCTGATCAAGCCTGTTAGCGCCCGTTTTCGCTGCAAAACTTGCAAAACCCGACGCAGGACCACTTTGCAAAGCCAACAAGCTGCGACATCGCCGGTCTGATCCTGGCCATGGCTTGACCTTTTGAGCAAAGCAAGACACACCGCCCCCATGACTGAGCAAAACACAAAGATCGCCCTGATCACCGGCGCATCGCGCGGTTTGGGCTTTTACCTGGCCGAAGCACTGGCCCCGGAGTATCACATCGTCGCCCTGGCCCGCACCACCGGCGGGCTTGAAGAGCTGGATGATATGATCAAGGCCAAGGGCGGCGAAGCCACGCTGGCCCCGATGGACATCACCAATCGCGATGCGATGGCGCATCTGTGTCGCTCGATCTATGATCGCTGGGGCAAGGTGGCGCTTTGGGCGCATACGGCCATTCACGCTGCCCCGCTGACCCCTGCCCCGCATATGGATCAAAAAGACTGGCAGAAATCCCTGTCGATCAATGTGGACGCCATGGGACACCTCATTCCTTTCGTGGCCCCCCTGCTTGGCGATGACGGCACGGCGCTGTTCTTTGACGACCCACATGGCGGCGAGGCGTTTTACGGTCATTACGGCACGACCAAGACGGCTCAGATGGCACTGGCGCGCAGCTGGGCCACCGAAAGCGCCAAAACCGGCCCGAATGTTCAGATCCTGGAACCCAAGCCGATGCGCACCGCCCTGCGTGCTCGCTTCCATCCGGGTGAGGAACGCAACGCCCTGGCAGGCCCCAAAGACGAAGCCGCGCGCCTGCTCACGAAATTGCGAAGCTGACGGGCTTGACCTAAGACCACAGCCCCCGCCTAGTGCGGGAATGAACACGCTTTGGCCAGGATTTCGATTAAGCTTGACCCGTCGCCGTCCCGGCGGGACTTCTGGGCCAGATATGCAAAGCCTTTATGATGGGGCCGCCAAAAGCTGGCAATCGGGCATATCTAAACTTGGTTTTGATGCGGCTTACCGCGATTTGGTTCGGTTTGCCTGCCCCGAAGGTCCCAGAGCCACATCCGTCCTAGATGCCGGATGTGGCACAGCAGCTTTGTCCCAAGCCTTTTATGAGGTAACGGGCTCTGATGCAGAACTCGATCTTTTGGATCTTTCCTCAGACATGCTGACCCAAGCGCATTCCGTCTTTCCGACAGCGCGCTGTCTTCAGGGGACCGTTGGCGACACCCCCTTGGGGCGCAGATATGACGTCATTCTTTGCGCCCATGTGATCGAGCATTGTGATGACCCGATCCAAGCCTTGCGCTGGATTTTTGAACATCTCAATCCCAACGGTCGTTTGATATTGTCAGTCTCTCGCCCGCATTGGTGTACCGCGCTTGTGCGCTGGCGTTGGGGACATCAGTCATACAAGCCGACCGAGATTCTAGATCTCCTGAATGAGACGGGCTTTCATGCCCCAGCCCACGAGTTCTACCGCACAGGACCGCCCTATCGGCTGAGTTGCGGTTATTGCGCGACGCGTCTTTAGTCATCAGGAAACCAGCCACATAGCGTTTGCGCCATGCGCCGCAGCCAAAAGAGTGGCTGCACGCTTGCCCCATGGCACCACATTGCCTATGGAGAAGCAAACACCAAACAGGCTTTCTCATGCGCATACTCATCACCAATGACGACGGTATCAATGCCCCCGGCCTCAAAATTCTTGAGGCCATCGCGCAAGAGCTGGCCGGGCCGGATGGCGAAGTTTGGACGGTGGCCCCGGCCTTTGAACAATCCGGTGTCGGGCATTGCATTTCCTACACTCACCCGACGATGATTGCACAGATGGGCGAACGCCGTTTCGCCGCCGAAGGCTCGCCCGCGGATTGCGTTCTGGCCGGTGTGCATGACGTCATGGCCGACACCCCACCCGATCTGGTCCTGTCCGGGGTCAATCGCGGCAATAACTCGGCTGAAAACACGCTTTATTCCGGCACAATCGGTGCCGCTATCGAGGCCGCCTTGCAGGGCCTGCCCGCCATTGCTTTGTCGCAATATTACGGCCCTGACAATAACGCCATCGACAACCCATTTGAGGCCGCAGCCCAATACGGGGTTGAGGTCATTCGCAAGATCCTGGCCTCTGATCGCGCCGCTGATCCGGGTGACCAAGACCGCTACCGCCTGTTTTACAACGTGAATTTCCCACCTGTGCCTGCGGATGCCGTCAAAGGCATCACCGTGGCCCCACAAGGCAAACGCGCCAATACCCGCTTTAGCGTCACGCCACATAACGCCCCTTCCGGGCGGCGTTTTCTCTGGGTGCGGGGCGGCGACCAACGCGCGCCGGCCGAAACCGGCTCGGATGCGGAACGCAATCTCGACGGGTATATCTCGGTCACGCCCATGCGCGCGGACCTGACCGCCCATGACGCCCTGGACCGCTTGAAAGACGCCTTTGCATGAGTTTTGACGCCGAAGCCAAAATGCAGTTCCTCTTTGCGCTGCGCTCCAAAGGTGTGACCGATAGCAAAGTGCTGTCGGTGATGGAGCGCGTAGATCGCGGCGATTTCATCCAGGGCTATTTCACCGACCGCGCCTATGAGGACATGCCGCTGCCCATCGCCTGTGGTCAGACCATCTCGCAGCCCTCGGTGGTCGCACTGATGACGCAGGCCTTGCAGGTTGGTCCGCGCGACAAGGTGCTCGAGGTTGGCACCGGCTCCGGCTATCAGGCCGCCGTACTCGCCCTGCTGGCGCGCCGCGTCTATACGGTGGATCGCCATCGCCGTCTGGTCAAAGCCGCAACCAAGGTTTTTGACAAGATGGAGCTGACCAATATCACCGCTTTTACGGCGGATGGCAGCTTTGGCTTGCCCGATCAGGCCCCGTTTGACCGCATAATTGTGACCGCCGCCGCCGAAGATCCGCCCGGCCCGCTCTTGGCGCAGCTTAAAATTGGCGGTATCATGGTTGTACCGGTGGGCCAGTCCGATGCTGTGCAAAGCCTGATCCGCGTCACACGCCATGAGGATGGGTTCGATTATGACGAACTGCGCCCCGTGCGATTTGTGCCGTTGGTTGAAGGTCTGGGCAAAGACTGATCAGGGCTGACCATCGATAAAACGGCGGTGCAATGACGTCCCGGCAACAAGGGGCGCGTATGAGGAAATCGAGATGACAGCCAAAACCCGAATTGTATCTGCGCTTGCCCTGGGCCTGACGCTTGGTGCCTGTTCGCAACCGATTGATCTGGACCTGCGGGGCAAGATCGGCGGCCGGATCGACACATCTGCTGCGGCGCAAAAGGCAACGGAAAACCGCCCCGATCCCGATAATCGCGGCATCATTTCCTATCCCAGCTATCAGGTGGCGGTGGCCAAACGCGGCGACACCCTGGCCAGTCTCGCCGCCCGCATCGGCTTGCCCGCCAATGAGCTGGCGCAATATAACGGTATGAAGGTCGATGATCCGCTGAACCACGGTGCCTTGGTGGTTTTGCCGCGCCGGGTGAGCGAACCCTCCCCCGCCACTGGCTCTGACATCACCGGCCCGATCACCCCTGCGGCCACGGTCGATGTGGCCACCCTGGCCGGGGGCGCGATTGATCGCGCCGCCCCAACCACACCACGCGCCCCGGCGGGCTCCAGCGGGGTTGAGCCAACCCGTCATACGGTGGCACGCGGCGAAACCGCCTTTACCATTGCGCGGCTTTACGACGTGTCTCCACGCTCGCTCGCCGAATGGAATGGCTTGGATCGCAGCTTCTCGGTGCGCGAAGGCCAGCAATTGATTATCCCGGTGACGCAAAAACCCGCGCCATCCGCCGCCAAACCGCGTGAGATCCCGGAGCCGGGCCGTGGCACACCAACACCGCCGCCGCCCTCCGCCTCAACCCCATTGCCGGATGAAACGCCACCGGCAGCGGCCGTCACCCCAACCCCGGCCAAACCGGCCGCCACTCCGCCGAAACCGGCAAAACCCGTGGCCGATATCGGCACCTCCAAACCGGCCAAGTCAGAGATGGTCATGCCGGTCTCTGGCAGCATCGTGCGCGACTACGCCAAGGGCCGCAATGAGGGCATCGACATCTCAGCCCCCGCTGGCACGACGGTCAAAGCCGCCGCTTCCGGTCAGGTCGCCTCGGTCAGCAGCACCGCTGAAGGCATCAAGTTCCTGCTGATCCGCCATCCCGGTGACCTGATCACCGTCTACACCCATCTCGACAATATCACCGTCAAAAAGGGTGATGCGGTCAGCAAAGGTCAGTCCATCGGCAAGGTCAAACCAGGGGACCCCTCGATCCTGCATTTCGAAGTGCGCAAGGGCTTTGAAAGCACCGATCCGACGACCTATTTGCCCTGATCAACAGGTGCGATAACACAAAAAACGCCTCTGGGATCCAGAGGCGTTTTTCATTACTGCGATGGCATCAATTCAGATTTCCGCAGTCAGCCCAACGGATTCGATACCTGCCTTGCCAGCAATCGCGTCATTGTCCGAGGTGTCACCTGTCACGCCAACGGCCCCAATAACAGCGCCAGTCGCATCACGCACCAAAATACCCCCCGGCACCGGGATCAAACGCCCGCCATAAGCCCCATTGGCCGCGCCAATAAAATAGGCCTGCGCCTCGGCCCGCGCCATCTGCGCCGTGCCCGCCATGCCCAGCATCACCGCGCCATAGGCCTTGCCCATCGCAATCTCAAACCGCCCGGGCGCAGCCCCATCTTCGCGCTCAAAGGCCAAGACATGCCCGCCCGCATCCAGCACGATCACAGAAAGCGGCTTCATCTCCGCCTCGTTCCCGGCTGCCAAAGCGGCCCGCACAATGCCCCGTGCCTGTTCCAATGAGATCATGACACCTCTCCCTTTGTTTCTTCTTGGTCCAAATATTCCGGGGGTGAATGGGCCCTTGGGCCCAGAGGGGGCTGGCCCCCTTCGCGGGCGCGCTTGCGCGCCCGCCCCCCAGCGACGCGCATTGGCGCGGCGCAATACCTCTGGCTTCAGGCCGAGGCTTTCAACTCCAAACGGCGGCGATGCAGGACCGGCTCGGTATAACCCGACGGCTGCACACGCCCCTCAAAGACCAGATCACAAGCCGCCTTAAAGGCAATCCCGTCAAAACCCGGGGTCATGGCAACATAGCTCGCATCGCCCGCATTCTGACGATCCACCACCTCGGCCATGCGTTTCATGATCTCCATGACCTCCCCTTCCGAGATCACCTCATGATGCAACCAATTGGCAATATGCTGCGAGGAAATCCGGCAGGTGGCCCGATCTTCCATCAGACCAACATCATTGATGTCAGGCACTTTGGAACAGCCCACACCCGCATCAACCCAGCGCACCACATAGCCCAGGATCCCCTGCGCATTGTTCTCAACCTCACGGGTGATCTGCTCTTTGCTCCATTTCTGATAGGTCGCCAAAGGCACCTCAAGCACCGTGTCCACATGGGCACGCCGCCCGCCCTTGCGCAGCTTGGCCTGCACCGCAAACACATCCACCTTGTGGTAATGCAAAGCGTGCAAGGTCGCCGCTGTCGGCGACGGCACCCAGGCACAATTGGCCCCCGCCTTTGGATGCTCGATCTTGGTTTCGATCATCGCCGCCATCATGTCCGGCATGGCCCACATGCCCTTGCCGATCTGCGCCTTACCAGACAGCCCGCATTCCAGACCAATATCGACATTGCGGTTTTCATAGCCGCCAATCCAGGCCTTGCGCTTGATGAAATCCTTGCGCGAAAACGGCCCGGCCTCCATCGAGGTGTGGATCTCATCCCCGGTGCGATCAAGGAAACCGGTATTGATAAAGGCAACCCGTGACTTCGCCGCGCGAATACATTCCTTGAGGTTCACCGTGGTGCGGCGCTCTTCATCCATAATGCCAAGCTTGACCGTGTGACGCGGCAGGCCCAGCACCGCTTCAACCCGATCAAAGGTCTCATCGGCAAAGGCGACCTCTTCGGGCCCATGCATCTTGGGCTTGACCACATAGACGGACCCGTGATGCGAATTGCGGTTGCCTGCGGTCTTGGCCAGATCATGCTTGGCGATCAACACCGTGACCATGGCGTCCATCAGACCTTCAAAGATCTCCGAACCGTCTTTTAGCAAAATCGCCGGGTTGGACATCAGGTGGCCCACATTGCGTACCAGCAAAAGCGCGCGGCCCTTGATGCTGACATCGCCGCCATCCGGTCCGGTATAGGTCAGATCCGCGTTCAGCGCGCGCGTAACCTGCTTGCCGCCCTTCTCAAAGCTCTCTTGCAAATCGCCACGCATCAGGCCCAGCCAGTTGCGATAGGCCTGCACCTTGTCCTCAGCGTCCACACAGGCGACGGAATCCTCACAATCCATGATCGCCGAAACCGCGCTTTCCAAACGCACATCCGCCAACCCGGCCTGATCATGCGCCCCAATCACATGGGTGCGATCAAAGACCAGCTCCACATGCAACCCATTGTTTTGCAACAGGATCGCATCCGGGGCCTTGGGGTGCCCGCGATAGCCGACAAACTTGGCCGGGTCGCTCAGAAGCTTTTCATCCACCAACAGCGCCCCGCCCTGCACGTGATAGCGCCGCGCATCTGCATGGCTCAGCCCTTCAATCGGAAAGCTTTCATCCAGGAACACCCGCGCCCGCGCAATCACGCGCGCGCCGTGGCCTTTGTCATACCCGCCCTTTGGAGGCAAAACGCCCATGGCATCGGTGCCATAAAACGCATCATAAAGACTGCCCCAGCGGGCATTGGCCGCGTTCAGCGCATAGCGCGCATTGGTGATCGGAACCACCAGCTGCGGCCCCGGCACATTGGCGATCTCGGGGTCTGTATTGGCGGTGTCGACTTCGAAATCATCCCCTTCCGGCAACAGATACCCGATCTCTTGCAAAAAGGACTTATAGGCCTCGTGATCATGCGGCTTGTCGCGATTGGCAATGTGCCAGGCATCAATCTGCCCTTGGATGTCTTCGCGTTTCGCCAAAAGAGCTGCATTGCGCGGCCCAAACTCATGCGCCAGATCCGACAGCCCCTGCCAAAACGCATCAGCTCCGACATCTGTGCCAGGCAGGGCCTGCTCTTCAATGAATTCAGCCAGCTCAGCCGCAACTTGCAGGCCTGCTCGGGTCACTCTGTCAGACATCTCGAATCCTTCTCAACAGCGGGGATGGAGCCTGTATAGGGAAGAAGTTTCCTATCGGCAACAAAATCGGTAAAAAAATATTACCACATCTAAAAGCCAGACAAGCCCCCACCTGCAAGAAGCTTCTTCGTCTAAAACCGAAGATTGCGACCTCACCTTCAACGATCACTAAAAAGTCAGAACCCAGCCCCGCCTGCGCTCAAGCCGCCTCATCTTCGGCCACTTGCATCGCCCATAGATGCGCATAGCGCCCCGAGCGTGCCAGCAACTCTTCATGCGTGCCCTCTTCGACAACCTCGCCCGCATGCAAGACAACGATGCGATCCGCATCCGCCACGGTCGACAGACGGTGCGCGATGGTGATCACCGTGCGCCCCTCGCCCGCCCGTTTCAGCGCGCTTTGGATCGAGGCCTCGGTTTCAGTATCCAGTGCCGATGTCGCCTCGTCCAGCAACAGGATTGGCGGATTCTTGAGCAGGGTGCGCGCGATGCCCACCCGTTGCTTTTCGCCACCTGACAGTTTCAGCCCACGCTCGCCCACAGTGGTGTCATAGCCATCCGGCAGGGCAGCGATAAAGTCGTGAATCTGCGCATCTTTGGCCGCCTGGATGATCTCATCCTCGCTGGCCCCGTCGCGCCCATAAGCGATGTTATAGCGGATGGTGTCGTTGAACAGCACCGTATCCTGCGGCACCACGCCAATGGCGGCATGCAGGCTGTCCTGGGTTACATCACGCACATCCTGACCATCAATGGTCACCGCCCCGGCCCCTACATCGTAAAAGCGGAACAACAGCCGCCCGATGGTGGATTTCCCGGAGCCGGAGGCCCCGACCAGAGCCACGCTTTCCCCTGCCCCCACATGCACCGAGACATCCTTGAGGATCGGCCGCGTGTCCTCGTAACCAAAGGCGATATTCTCGAAGGCCACGACGCCACCATCGACCTGCAACTCGGGCGCGCCGGGCTTGTCAGACACTTCGCGCGGCTGTTCAAGCAGGTTAAACATCTCGCCCATATCCACCAGCGCCTGACGGATCTCGCGATAGACCGTGCCAAGAAAGTTCAGCGGCATGGTGATCTGGATCATATAGGCGTTGACCATGACGAAATCACCCACAGTCAGCGCGCCGTTCTGCACGCCAATCGCCGCCATGACCATGACCGCCACAAGTCCGCTGGTGATGATCAGCGACTGACCAAAATTCAGCATCGCCAGCGAGGTCGAGGTCTTGATCGCAGCCTCTTCATAGCCCTTCATCGCCTCGTCATAGCGTGCCGCCTCGCGGGCCTCGGCGCCGAAATACTTGACGGTTTCGAAATTCAGCAGGCTGTCGATGGCCTTTTGGTTGGCGTCAGTGTCCTGCGCATTCATCTTGCGCCGCAGCTTGACCCGCCATTCCGTCACCTTGAAGGTAAAGGCGACATAGGCGGCGATGACAAAACTCACGACGGCCAGATACCAGATGTCAAACATCCAGAACAAAACAATGCCGACCAGTACCAATTCCAACGCCAGCGGCCCGATGCTGAACAGCAGGAACCGCAAGAGGAACTCGACGCCCTTGACCCCGCGCTCAATAATCCGGCTCAGCCCGCCGGTTTTGCGGCTGATGTGATAGCGCATCGAGAGGCGGTGAATATGGGTAAAGGTTTCCAGCGCCAAGGCTCGCAGCGCGCGCTGGCCAACCTTGGCAAAGACCGCATCGCGCAATTGCTGGAACCCGACCGTCATGAGGCGCGCCAAGCCATAGGCCAGGGTCAGACCCACGGCCCCAATGGCCAGATCCGGGACATCCCCGCCAAGCGCATCCACCGCCTGTTTGTAAAACAAAGGTGTTGAGACCGAAATCAGCTTGGCCAGCAACAAGAGCGACAGGGCAATCACCACCCGGCGCTTGACCCAGTCCTTTCCATCTGGCCATAGATAGGGCCAAACCCGCCGGATCGTACGCCACCCCGAACGGCGTTCCTCAAGGGCGATCTGATCTGTGTCATCTGCTGGCGGCATGGCTGGCTCCTGTCAATCCAAACAACAGCTAAGCCAAAGACCGGGGAGAGACCAGTGGCCGAAACGGCTGCTTCGCTGTGCATCCATGCACAGCGGAACCGGTTGTTGGGGCCGTCACCCTGCCACACACCTCATCAAAGCGCGCGGAAGCGCATAATTTAACAGCGGTTCGCGAAAGGAAAATCACTCGGGCAGATCGAACACCTGCCCCGGATAGATCAAATCCGGGTCGCGGATGCGATCGCGATTGGCCTCAAAGACGCGCACATAATCGCGCCCCTCGCCATATCGATCTGTGGAAATCTCCCACAGGGTATGCCCCGGTTGCACCGTGACTGACCGCAAGGGCCCCGCCGCCCCCGAGGCAGCACTGGCCAAAAGCTCTGCGCTTTCGCGCAGGAACGGGCTTTCGACACGGGCAATCACCGCGCCGCTGTCATCGATCTGATCCACCCGCAACGTATAGGTGCCGGTATCCACCTGCGGCAGCTCCACCCGCCAACGCCCATCCTCGCGGATACGCGAGGTGGTGATCGGTGTGTTGTCCAGATAGACGCGGACAGAGGCGGTTTTCTTACCCCGCCCCGCCAAAAGCACTTCACCCTCATCATCATAGCTGATGGAATCCAAGGCCACTTCGCCGGGGGAGACCGGCGCGGTCTGCAATACTTCGACGCCACGGGGACTGGCCAGCAAGACCGTGGGCGGCAAAAGCGGGGCTGGCTCTTCGGTTTCTTCCGGCTCTTCGCGCACAATGTCAGATGGTGCATCTACCGCTACCGGTTTCGGCTCGGCCAGAGGTGCGACTTCGCTCGGCAAGGCCGGGGCCTGAGGCTCTTTGCTATCCGCCTCTGGTGCCGGTGGCTCAGCAACCGCCACTTGCTCAGCCTCTTTGCTCTCTTCTGGTTGCTCCGCTGGATCAACAACTGGCACCGCGGCACCCGCGCTTTCGAACACCGTGTCATCCAGCGCTGCCGTTTCCACAGGCGTGTCCTTTGGCGTATCTGCCGCTGGTTCCGGATCCTTGATGGCCATCACCGGAACGGCTGGTGTGACGATCACTTGCTCTTCGGACACCACACTGCCCTCGGGCGTTTCATTGCGTAATGTCAGGACCGAGCTGACCCCGGCAGCAGGCAGATCAACGAAGGACACGAACTTGCCATCACTGCCGACATCGACGGTTTCAGCGGCTTCGCCATTGACGATGATTTCCAGCTGCGTACCCGGTTCCGCTTCACCGGCGACCAAGGTGCTGCCATCGGTTTCAGCGCGGACGATGTCAAAACGCGGTGCGGGAACGGGGTTTGGCGTTGCCACCGGCTCATCCGTTTCGGCCAGTTCGGGGGTAATGTCGGATGTCGGTGCTGGCGCAGCCTCTTCTGCATCCTCCGGGGCGGTTTCTGGTTCGGCGGCCTTAGCGGCTTCGACCACCGGATCATCCTCGCTTACCTCTGGGGCCTGCGCCACCTCCGGTGCGTCCTGCGGATCCGGGGTTTCAATTTCGGTAAGCTCCGCATCAACCTCGGGTGCATCCTCTGCAACCTCAGCGACCGGAGGCGTCCCGGGCTCGGTTTCCGGCTCTGGCGTAACCACGGCCTCTTGAACCGGCTCCTCGGCGGGCTCCGCCGGGGCGATCGGGGCAGCGGGTTCCGCAATCAGGTTCGCCTCGGCCCCCTGTGCTGGGGCTTGCCCGGGCTTGGGCGCATCCACTTCAACCTCGGGCGCGGCAGCCGCAGGTTGCGGCGCATCAGACGGGGCAGATCCTGGAAGCTCGATCACGCCGGTGACAACGGCGACAGCTACGGCAGCAGCACCTCCTGTGCCGGCAATGGCCGAATAAAGTGCAAGTTTGCTCATGGCAGCCTTTCTTCTGTCCCAGCTTCCCCAAGAGCCCCCAAGCTCCAACCCGAAAAAACTGAGCGGTTGAGCGTGTATAGCTTACGCGGTATCAGCGGTCAAAACACCTTTTCACCAAGTCTTGCGGAGTGTTTCATGCCCCCCACATCCATTTGTGTCTATTGCGGCTCCCGTTCAGGGAATGACCCCGACTATACCACCCAGGCCGACCTGTTGGGTCAGGCCATCGCCAAGTCCGGATGGCGGCTGGTCTATGGGGCTGGTGATGTCGGGCTGATGGGCACCGTGGCCCGTGCGGCGCAGAAAGCGCAGGGAGACACCTTTGGCGTCATCCCGCAGCATCTGGTGGATTGGGAGGTCGGTAAGACCGATCTGACGACCTATGTGGTCACCGAAACCATGCATGAGCGCAAAAAGGTCATGCTGATGAATGCCGACGCGGTCGTGGTCATGCCGGGCGGTGCAGGGTCTATGGATGAATTCTTTGAGGTGCTGACATGGCGGCAATTGGGGCTGCATGACAAACCGATCATCCTGATGGATGTAAACGGCTATTGGGGGCCGCTGACCGCTTTGTTGCAGCATATTGTTGATCAAGGGTTCGCGAATGCATCGGTGTTGGATTTCATCCAGACAGCTGACAATGCTGCGAACACGGTGGCGCTTTTGCAAAAGTCGCTGGGTTAATCTGAGCCAACACATCGTGAGAAACGAAAAGAGCCTGTCAGGACAGTCCCGACAGGCTCAAACTTGTGTTGCGCGCCCAATCAGGCACGCAGGTCGCTATCGGTGGTTAGCCCAGACGCGACGCCACGTTTTCCCAGTTCACCAGGTTGTCCAGGAAGTTGGCCAGGTAGGCCGGACGCTTGTTGCGGAAGTCGATGTAGTAGGAATGTTCCCAAACATCGCAGCCCAGCAGCGCGGTCTGACCAAAGCAAAGCGGGTTCACGCCGTTTTCGGTCTTGGTCACTTTCAGACCACCATCCGCGTCTTTGACCAACCAGCACCAGCCAGAGCCAAACTGACCCGCGCCAGCCGCCGAGAATTGATCTTTGAACGCTTCGACGGTGCCGAAGCTGTCTTTGATCGCCGCTTCCAGCTCGCCCGGCATCTTGTTTTCGCCAGGGCCCATCATTTCCCAGAACTGCATGTGGTTCCAGTGCTGGGACGCGTTGTTAAAGATACCGTTTTGCGCGACAGCGCCCGCATCATAGGTGCCGGTGATGATGTCCTCGAGGGATTTACCTTCCCACTCGGTCCCTTCGATCAGCTTGTTGCCATTCACGACATAGGCATTGTGGTGAATGTCGTGGTGGTACTCCATGGTCTCCTGGCTCATCCCCTTTGAGGCGAGAGCGTCGTGAGCATATGGAAGATCTGGAAGTTCAAAAGCCATAGCGCTAATCCTTGTCCGCAGCAGTTGTTCTGTGTCCATACCTGTCGCTTTGACCCGCCAAGGTCAAGGCCAAGACCCGACTCATTTCAAAGCTTTGACCTCGCAAGTGCCGCGCCCGTTAAAGCGATTGGTATAGTTCAGAGGTTTCGCAGAAATCGAAAGCGTTCCGTCTTTTTTGTAATAGGTCGCGCGGTAGGACACTCTTGCAAACTGACCACTCGAGGTTTTGACCTTCAAACGCCATGTAAAGGTCGTACGCTTGTCGTTGTCCACGCTCAATTTGCCGCCGACTGGCTGACTATCGTTATAGTGTAGGATAATCGGGTCAGAAACGACAACGACGTCCTCGTCTGGATCATGCCCGATAAAAAGAACTTCAGGGAGCCAATAGCCTTGGCTTCGAACGTCTTTCACTTTGCATTCATAGGCTGTTCCTTTGGCCATAACAGGCGTTGACAGCAAACCCAGACTTGCAAGCAAAATTCCGGAAATAATCTTTTTCATAACCCACTCCAAATAGTTGTAATCTTTGAATTACAAACATTCGGAGTGGGGAACAAGTCAATTCTGGGCCGCACCCAAAATCAACCTTTGATTGCTAGATAAAACCGACTGAGGAACCCGGTTGCGCAGCAGTCTTGAGCAGATTGAACATGTATTCCCCAACCGACCGGAAGCACACGATTTGCGCCTTGTCTTCGCTGCTGAGCCAGAAAGCCCCCGCAACCTGTGCCAGACGTGTGCGACGTAGATCACCGACTGCGAATGCCTCGGGCGACATGTCAACCGGGGCCAGTTTCGCCAGCACTTCGCGAAGGTCGCCGCCAACCAGTTCAAAACAGGCCCGCGCATCTGACACATTGGCCACCAAAGCGTGTTGGTCCGCCAAGGCGTCACGCAGTTTTGCCTCTAGGATCGGTGCCTCAGCATAGGTGCAAAGAACCATCAACTCGTCCGGCGACATCCAGAGAATGCTGCGTTCGGCCCCCGTCGATACCTGCCTTTGGCCGGGCATGTCAGCCTCAACCAACCCTGTGACAGCCGACACAAAGGCCGGATCGGCGAAATCGCCGCGCAGGGTGATCATCCCCTGCGCACGCATTTCTTCGACACGGGTGATGCCTTCAAAGCTGGCACCGTTCAGGGACGTTGCGATATCAGACATTCTGTTTCTCCCCATCCGGGTCAAAGAAGACCGGGCTGACAATTTTTGCGCCGATCATGGTTTCACCATCCACGGCGGCGAATTCGATCACCTCGCCCATGCGGTCCGGGCCGTTCAAAACCAGCCCCATTGCAATCCCCTTGTTCAAGGTCGGAGAATGATAGGTCGAGGTCACGCGCCCTTGGGTGTTGCGTTGGCCATTGGCATTCTTGCCCTCAGCAACCGCATAGGCCCCATCCGGCAGGGTGGACCCGTCCACGGTTTCCAGCCCAACCAGTTTCCAGCGCTTGGGATCAGTCATATGGCTGCGCTGCTGCGCGCGTTTGCCAAGGAAATCCTCTTTCTTCTTGGAAATCGCCCAGTTCAGCCCCAGATCCTGCGGGATCACGGTGCCGTCGGTTTCATCGCCAATCATGATAAAGCCCTTTTCGGCGCGCATGATATGCAAACATTCGGTGCCATAAGGCGTGACGTTCCACTCTGCCCCAGCCTCAAGCAGTTTGTCCCAAAAGGCACGGCCCAGATTGGCAGGCACGGCGATTTCATAAGACAATTCACCCGAGAAAGAGATGCGATAGGCCCGAACCGGGAAGCCACCCAGTTCACCATCGCGCCACTCCATAAAGGGCAGCGCCTCCTTCGAGACATCCATGCCGCCCAGCTTTTCCAGCAATTTGCGCGCATTGGGGCCGACCACCGCGACCTGAGCCAATTGCTCGGTGATGTTGGCGGTATAGACCTTCCAATCCCACCATTCGGTTTGCAGCCATTCCTCAATATGGGCATGGATACGATCCGCGCCGCCGGTGGTGGTGTGGCACAGCCAGGTGTCTTCGTCGATACGTGCAACAACGCCGTCATCGGTGAGAAAGCCGTTTTCGGTGCACATCAACCCGTAGCGGCATTTGCCGATTTTCAGGTTGGACATCATGTTGGTATACATCATGTCCATGAATTTGCCGGCATCCGGGCCCTTGACGATGATCTTGCCCAGAGTTGAGGCATCGAGCAGGCCGAGGCTATTGCGGGTGGCGAGCACCTCACGATGCACGGCCTCTTTGACGCTTTCACCGGATTTGACAAACGCATATGGGCGGCGCCAATGACCGACAGGTTCAAAATGCGCGCCATTGGCTTCGTGCCAGGCATGCATTGGGGTCTTGCGGATCGGCTGAAAGATCTCTCCGCGTGCCTCACCTGCAATCGCGCCCATGGAAATCGGCGTGTAAGGAGGGCGGAATGTGGTGGTTCCGACCTGCGGAATATCCTCACCCAATGCATTAGAAAGCGTCGCAAGGCCGTTGATATTACTCAACTTACCTTGATCCGTCGCCATGCCCAGTGTGGTGTAGCGTTTGGTATGCTCAACACTCTCATAGCCCTCTTGCGCCGCCAATTGCACGTCTGAGACTTTGACGTCGTTCTGGAAATCCAGCCAGGATTTCAGGCGCAAGCCATAATGCGCGCCCTGTGGCATTTGCCAGATCGGCTCGATCGGGGTTTCTGGCTCTTCAGCGGCTTGTGGTGCGACTGCGGCCACCTCGAAACCAGCCGCCGCAGCTGCTGCCTGACCAACCGCAGTCGCGTCTTGCAGCCCGGCATTCAGGCCAAGCTCACCATTGGCGCTGCCTGCAACGCGCACCATCGCCTCGCCATCATCGCCTTTTGGGGGGCGGCTGGCATCCGGGCGGAAGAAGGCTTGGGTGTCGTCCCAGTTCAGCTTGCCGCCGCAATGGGACCACAGATGCACAACCGGCGACCAGCCACCGGACATGGCCACCGCCTCGCAAGGGATGGACCATAGAACCGCGCCTTCACCCGCTTGCTTGCAGATATCGACCGAGGTGACGCGCTTTTTGCCATGCACTTTGGCGATACCGCAGCCTGTTTCGACGCGAATGCCCAGGGCCTTGGCCTGCTCCATCAGAGCGCCGCCGCCAAATTCGCGCGCATCGACAATAACAGGCACATCCAAGCCCGCCTCATTTAGTGCAATCGCGGTGCGATAGGCGTCGTCATTATTGGTGACCACAACGGTGCGATCCCCGATTGAGACACCGTGATTGACCACATAGTCGCGTACTGCCGCTGCCAGCATGACGCCAGGAATGTCATTGCCCGCAAAGCTGAGCGGGCGCTCGATTGCACCGGTTGCGGTCACAATTTGCTTGGCGCGGATGCGCCAGAGACGGTGACGCGGGCCTGCCACTTTGGGTGCGTGATCGGTCAGACGCTCATAGCCAAGCGCATAGCCGTGATCATAGACACCCGCGCCCATCATACGATTGCGCAGAGTCACATTCGGCATGTTTTCAAGCGCTTCCAGCGTGTCTTTGATCCAATCAACCGCTGGTTTCCCGTCGATGGAGCCGCCATCAACCAGGCTACGCCCCCCCCAATCGGCGGTTTGTTCGATCAGCAGAACCTTGGCACCGGAGTCAGCCGCAGTCTTGGCCGCTTGCAAACCGGCGACACCGCCACCGATGACCAACACGTCCACAAACGCATAGAAATGTTCATAGGTGTCCGGGTCACGGGTTTCAGCATCCGGCGCTTTGCCAAGACCGGCGGATTGGCGGATGAAGGGTTCGTAGACATGTTTCCAGAAAGCGCGCGGATACATGAACATCTTGTAATAGAAACCAGCGGTCAGCAGACGCGAGGCATAGGAGTTCACCGCCCCAATGTCGAAATCGAGGCTGGGCCAAACGTTTTGCGGCGTCGCGGTCAGACCTTCGAACAGCTCGGTCGTGGTGGCGCGCTGGTTGGGCTCGTGGGTAACACCGCTGCCCAAGTTGACCAGCGCATTGGGCTCTTCGGCACCCGAGGCGACGATGCCGCGCGGACGGTGATATTTGAAGCTGCGCCCGACCAGCATCTGGTCATTGGCCAGCAGCGCCGAGGCCAGAGTATCCCCCTGATACCCGGTGAAGGATTTCCCGTTGAAGGAGAACTTCACGGTTTTGGAGCGGTCGATCAGGCGACCTCCTTTGGCGAGACGGGTGCTCATGAGTTCAGACCTTTCGCTTGAGGCGCGAACTGGGGGCTGTCTGCCCCCAGACCCCCGAGAATATTTTTGCCAAGAAGAAACAGCAGCGTCACGATTGATCCCTCCAGCTCCAGCCAGGGTGGCGGGCAGAGATTTTGTCTTTGATCTCTTGCGGGGGTTCGGTGGTTTGGGCGCTATAGGTGCCAAAGACCTCGAGCGTGGTGGTTGAGCGGGCGGCGTGAAACCACTTACCGCAACCATTGCTGTGACGCCAGCGTTCGAAATGCACGCCCATGGGGTTTTCCCGGGTAAAGAGGTAGCCCTCGAACTCATCATCAGAGGAGCCGGGACCATAGCGTTTCAGATGCGCCTCACCACCGGCGGTGAGTTCGGTTTCCTCGGCTTTGACGCCGCAATAGGGGCATTCAAGGATTAGCATTTATTTCCCCAGTCTTCTTTTTGCTATGGCTTTTTCGCCTTCAGTGAACAGCCCTTGCCATTCTGGCTCCAACACTAGGGCCTCAACGGTCAAATCCAGCCGTTGTTTTTCCCAAAGAACTGCAAAACCATCTGAAACCCCAGGTTGTGCAAGGAGAAACCGAGCGGTTTCTATCCCGCCTCTTTCATGAACCATTTGGAGGTATCGCGAAGCCTGGTATCCGGTTTCTTCTTTGGCTCGAAAATAAATATTCTCCATTGCGGAACCAAATCGCTTTTCAATCGAATCGGCCATCAGTGAGCAACCCCCGCCGCCACGCTTTCATCGATAAAGCGGCCTTCGGTAAAGCGGTTCAGGCCGAATTCATCCGTCAGCGGAGATTGCCCACGCGCCATGAGTTCAGCAAAGCCCCAGCCTGAGCCCGGGATCGCTTTGAACCCGCCGGTGCCCCAGCCGCAATTGACGAAACAGCCTTCGAGCGGGGCTTTGGACAGGATCGGCGAGCGGTCGCCGGTGACATCCACAATCCCGCCCCAATGGCGCAGCATTTTCAGGCGGGAGATCATTGGGAACGTCTCGACCAGGGCGCGCACGGTTTCTTCGAGATGATGGAAAGAGCCGCGTTGGGTGTAGCTGTTGAAGGCATCGGTGCCGCCACCAATGACCATCTCGCCTTTGTCGGATTGCGACATATAGCCGTGAACGGTGTTTGCCATCACAACCACATCCATGCAGGGTTTGATCGGCTCTGAGACAAGCGCCTGCAACGGCACGGATTCAAGTGGCAGACGGAAGCCGGCCATATCGGCCAGCGCACCGGAATGACCCGCCACGACAAGGCCAAGCTTTTCGCAGTCAATGTCCCCCTTGGAGGTGGTGACACCTTTGACCTTGCCGCCCTCTTGGCGCACAGCGGTGACTTCACATTTCTGGATGATATCCATGCCCATGGCGCTACAGGCGCGAGCATAACCCCAGGCCACCGCATCATGGCGGGCCGAGCCGCCGCGCGGCTGCCAGAGCGCGCCCAGAACCGGGTAGCGCGGGCCGTTGATGTTCATGATCGGGACAAGCTCCTTGACCCGCTGCGCGGAAATGAACTCCGTCGCGACGCCTTGCAGGGCGTTGGCATGGGCGGTGCGCTGATAGCCGCGCACCTCATGTTCGGTCTGCGCCAGCATCATGACGCCGCGCGGGCTGAACATGACATTGTAGTTCAGGTCCTGGCTCATGGTCTCGTAAAGCGAACGGGCCTTTTCATAAATCGCCGCCGACGGATCCTGCAGGTAATTGGAGCGAATGATCGTGGTGTTGCGCCCGGTATTGCCGCCCCCCAGCCAGCCCTTTTCCAGAATGGCGATATTGGTGATGCCGAAATTCTTGCCCAGGTAATAGGCTGTCGCAAGACCGTGCCCCCCTGCCCCGACAATGACAACGTCATAGCGTTTCTTGGGTTGCGCCTTGCGCCAGGCGCGCTGCCAACCGGTATGGTCACGCAGCGCCTCGCGGGCAATGGCAAAGGCAGAGTAACGTTTCAAGGGGGTCTGCATAGGGTTCGAATCCAACAGCTAAGAGTTCCTATTGTGTCATAAATGGTTAGCGCGAGAACTGCGGCCCACAACCGTCATTTTTGGCACAAAGACGACATCGCCTATCCTGTGAGCGCTCACAGGACCAGGATGCGAAAGTTTTTCACGGTTGCGACATCTCTGGTCATTCTTGACTTTTGTCCTTTTTTCTTGGTCGCGCCCTATATAGATCGGGTGTGAACCCATGGAGGCTTATTGATGTTCTGGATCCTCACTGGCGCTTTGGCACTGGTTTTGACGCTGCTCTTGCTCATCGCGTTGTTGCGCGGCAATCGGGATACCGGACCGGCAGAGGCCTTTGATTTGCAGGTCTATCGCGACCAACTGCGCGAGATTGAAAAAGACGCGGCGCGCGGGTCGATCCCCGAGGAAGAGGCCGCACGTCTCAAGGTCGAGATTTCGCGCCGTATTCTGGCGGCGGACGCAGCCGCACAGAAGGGCAGCGAAGAGGCCGGAAAAGCCGGGGCGGCCAGCTATGTCATGGGGGCTCTGGTTGCGGCCACGATCCTGGGCGGCGGCTTTGCGCTTTATATGAAACTGGGTCAGCCCGGCACACCGGATCAGCCGCTGACACAACGTTTGGCCGAGGCGCAGCAATTGCGTGACAACCGCATGTCACAGGAGGAGGCTGAGGCCAAAATCCCGGCACAAGCCCCCGTGCAAGCCCCTGACGAATATATGAAACTGGTGGAACAACTGCGCGAGGCCGTTGAAGAGCGACCAGATGATGTTCGCGGTCTGACGCTTTTGGCTGGCAGCGAGGCCAACCTGGGCAATTACCGCCGGTCTTATGAGTTGCAAAAGCAAATTGCCGAACTGCTGGGCGACAAGGCCGGGGCCAAGACCTTTACCGACATCGCGGATATGATGATCATCGCGGCCGGTGGCTATGTCTCGCCCGAAGCGCAGGTCGAGCTGGAAAAGGCTCTGGCGCTGGATCCCAATGATGGGGTGGCGCGGTTTTATGGCGGCTTGCTGATGGCGCAAACCGGGCGTCCCGATATCGCCTTTCAGATCTGGGATCGTTTGTTGCGCGCCAGCCGCCCCGATGCCCCCTGGGTCGGCCCGATCCGGGCGCAGATCGAAGAACTGGCCTTTCGCGCTGGGGTAACGCGCTACCAACTGCCGCCCCTGCCCGAAAGCCATGACGCGCCCAATGGCCCATCTGCTGATGACGTTGCCGCCGCGGCCGAGATGACGCCGGAAGAACGTCAGCAGATGATCCGCGGCATGGTCGATGGCCTCTCAACCCGTCTCGCCGAAGAAGGCGGCCCAGCCTCGGATTGGGCGCGCTTGATTGGGGCGCTGGCGGTTCTGGGGGAACAGGATCGTGCCAAAGCCATCTATAGTGAGGCGCGCACGGTCTTTGCCGAGAAACCTGAGCTATTGAAACAGATCGACGCCGCCGCAAATCGCGCTGGCCTGACTTCCGAATAAAACCGCCTCCGATCCGCCCCCGGCCCTTTTCAAGCGCCGGGGTGGGCGGGTGGGCGGTGCTTGAAAAGGGCCTGCATGACCATGATCCACGAAGATATCGCCGAGTTTGCCGCCACCCTGCCGCCGATGCGGGCTTTGGCAGGCTTGGATCTGGGGACCAAGACCATTGGTGTGGCCGTCTCCGACAGTCTGCTCAGCTCTGCAACGCCCCTTGAAACCATCAAGCGCAAGAAGTTCACCCAGGATGCCGAGCAATTGCTGGCGATCCTGAAAAACCGCGACATTGCTGGGATTGTGCTGGGCCTGCCGCGCAATATGGACGGGAGCGAAGGTGCGCGCTGCCAATCCACCCGCGCTTTTGCGCGCAATTTCTCGCGTCTTTGGGAAGGGCCCATCACCTTTTGGGACGAACGGCTCAGCACCGTTGCCGCGGAACGCGCGCTTTTAGAGGCAGATACGTCACGAAAACGTCGCTCTGAGGTTATCGACCATGTCGCTGCCTCCTATATCCTGCAAGGAGCGCTGGACAGATTGCGCCATCTCGGAGGCTGACGTGGCAAAGGATCAAGACAAGAACAAGGTTTGGAAACGGGACGAAATCGAAAGCCCGTGTATTCAGATCTGCGTCGTGCACCCCGAAGCCCGCATCTGCACGGGGTGCCTGCGCAGCATTGACGAGATCACGTCCTGGTCAAAGATGAGCCATGAAGAGCGCAGCGACATCATGGCCGCGCTCCCCGAACGAAAATCCCTGCTGACCAAGCGGCGCGGTGGCCGCAAGGCGCGCTTGGCCAAAGGCTGAATTTAGGGCTGCAGATCTGGCTCCCAGCCATCAATGGTGACCGCCACATTGGCCGCGCTGAATCCGCTGGCGACACCGCCATCGATCCGCGCCAAGGTCAGCGTACCACTGCCATGTTCGACCTGAACCAGCACATCACCGGTCAACCCATCAGGGGTGATGATGATATCGCCGCTCGGCTGGCCAGCACCGCCAAATTCGTTATCCCACAAGGTGATTTGCAAAACGTCGGCATCGGCTCCGGTGGTAGCGAAATCGGTGACCCTCATTGTCGCTTCGCCACCCGCTTCACCAAGTTCGAAATAGGTGTTGACGTGGAACACATCCGATCCGGCCCCGCCTGTGGCGATTGAGTTGCCGAAATTGTTGATCAGAATGTCGTCGCCATCGCCGCCGAACAGGGCGTCAGTTCCCAGACCGCCGCGCAAAACATCGTCGCCGGTCCCGCCGGACAGAACGTCATTGCCTTCATCGCCCCAAAGGATGTCATTCCCGCCATTGCCCAGCAGGGTGTCATCGCCCTCGCCACCATGCAGGGTATCCGCCCCCTCTTGGGAGTCTGGGCTTGTGTCTGAGACATCGCCGCTCAGGTGATCATTCCCGGCACCCCCAACAACACTGTCAGCGCCGAGACCACCAATCAATGTATCATCCGCGTGACCGGCTGTCAGAAGGTCGTCGCCTTCGCCACCATCCAAAGTGTCAGAGTTCAGGTCTTCGATATAGTCATTGATAGCCAGGCTATCGTCCCCGGTCCCACCTTGCAGGATATTGAACCCGGCTGCGGCGCGCAGGTCGTCATCCCCATCACCGCCAAACAACACATTGTTGCCGGTTGCACCGTTTACATAGTCATTGCCGTCGCCGCCATCCAACGTGTCACCGCCTTCGCCACCATTCAGTGTGTCGTCTCCGGTCTCGCCAAGCAGGGAATCGTCGCCTTCACTGCCTCTAATAAAGTCGGGGCCAGTGCCACCATAAACCGTGTCATCGCCATCCTGCCCGTCGATCCGGTCATCATTCGAACCGCCATGGATCTCGTCATTGCCATTGCCGCCCAGAAGACGATCTTCGCCAAGGTTGCCATAAATCGTGTCATCACCATCGCCACCGCGAATGGTGTCTGCGCCGCCATTGCCGGTGATGCTATCATCGCCACCCGCTCCATCGACAATATCATCGCCATAAAGCGCCTGAATGGTGTCGTCCCCATCGGTGCCATCAATCGTATCGGCACCGTTGCTCGGCTCAATGGGATCATCAGGTGTGGGTGTATCGCCCGAGCTATCGCCGTCATCATCACTGTCGCCATCGCCATTGCCGATCAGCACTGACATCATCAACAACGGAAAAAGAGCAAGAAACCAAGCCATAGCCACCTCGAAATTAGACATTCTGGTTCTAGAACTCGTTCAACAATAAATCAATTTTTTGATGTGATTGGTCAAAAGTTAACGACAATTGCCCAAGAGAGTGAGGCATTGTTTTCGTCAGCAATAGAAATGCGCCTCATTTCAAAGCGCTAAGTTGGGGTCCCTAAAACGGAACCCCATCAGATTCGAAATACCGTTAGCCCCAAACAGCCTGACGCAGCATATTCAGGCCAACAATCAACAAGAAGATCCCGAAAATCCGCTTCAGGGATTTCGCGGGCAAGGAATGCGCCAAGCGCGCGCCAATTGGTGCGGTGATCAAGGTCATGGATACTGCAATGGCAAAGGCGGGCACGTTGACTGCCCCAATGGTAAAGGGCGGTGCGGCTTCGGTTTTCAAGAACAGAAAGCCAATGACTGACGGCACTGCAATCAACACGCCGAACCCAGCGGCCGTCGCAACGGCGCGATGCATGGGGACATTGAACAAGGTCATCAAAGGCACACCAAAGCTGCCCCCACCAATGCCCATCAGCACCGACATGAACCCGACAGTGGGCGATAAAGCGGCGCGGGTTGCGCCTGTCGGCATGTCTGCCCCAATCCGCCAACTGTCTTTACCGAAGGCCAGATATAGTCCGATCACGCCAGCCAGCAGGCCAAAGATGACTTCCAAAGCGTCTGATTTCAGGCCCGCCGCAACGACCACCCCCAGAATCGCCCCGATCACGATGCCCGGTGCCCAGGACCGCAAAATGCTCCAATCCACGGCCCCGCGTTTGTTATGCGCCTGAACCGAGCGCAAAGAGGTCAGGATGATTGTCCCCAGGGATGTGGCCAGACAGACCTGCATCAGCATGGGGCCGTCATATCCAAGCCAGCTGAAAATATAAAAGAAAACCGGAACCAGAACGATCCCACCACCGACCCCCAAAAGACCAGCCAGGATACCGGCAAAGCCGGACGCAACCAACAACAACACAAGGAGCGGCAAAAGTGTCATAATATCGGGCATCAGGCTGCGGCCTCTTTCATTGCGTTTATGGCGTGCAGGACAATTTCGGGGCCTGCGCCTTCTTTGGTTGCCTCGGTGGACAGAACCTGGCGCCAGCGGCGCGCTCCGGGCTGACCGGCAAACAGGCCCAGCATATGCCTGGTGATCTGATGCAAACGGCCGCCTTTGCTAAGGTGCCGTTCGATATAGGGCAGCATGTCTGCGATCACCTGATCCTGCGTGGTGGCATGATCCAGCCCAAAAATGCGTTGATCTGCCTGGGCAAGCACCTGCCACGGCTGATGGTAGGCCGCGCGCCCAATCATCACCCCATCCAGCCCCTTGTCCAACAAGGCGCAGGCCGTGTCCAAATCCTCAATACCGCCATTGATGGACAAATGAAGCTGAGGAAAGGCTTGTTTCATTTGCAAAACCAGATCGTAATCCAACGGCGGAATATCGCGGTTTTCCTTGGGGCTGAGCCCCTGCAACCAGGCCTTGCGCGCGTGGATCGTCACCCGCTCGCAACCCGCCTTGGCGATGTGCTCCAGAAAATCGGGCAAAACCTCCTGCGGGTTTTGATCATCCACGCCAATGCGGCATTTGACTGTCACCTCGACATCGACCGCCTCTTTCATGGCCGCAACGCAATCACCCACCAATTGCGGGTGTTTCATCAAAACCGCACCAAAGGTGCCGGATTGCACGCGATCTGACGGGCAGCCGCAATTGAGATTGATCTCATCATAGCCGGCTTGCGCCCCCAAGCGCGCCGCCTGCGCCAATTCCTCCGGGTCCGACCCGCCTAGCTGCAAGGCGACCGGGTGCTCTTCGGCATTGAAGTCCAACAGATGAAGAGCCCCACCACGCACCAGCGCCGGTGCCGTCACCATTTCGGTATACAGCAAGGTCTGCGACGAAATCAGCCGGTGGAAAAAGCGACAATTTCTGTCGGTCCAATCCATCATGGGTGCCACGCTTAAACGCGCTGCTTTTTGTGCGTTATTTTTCAAAGCATTAGCTCCATTTCACCTTAGACGTCGCGTAGCACGATTTCCCCTGTTTCCACCGTATTTCAGGGGGTTTTCCGAGGTTTTCGATTCGAGCGTGCTACGGTGTAGCACATCTCAAAGGCGCAGACAGGGGTCCGAAAACGGACCAATCCACTGCCGAGATCCCCCCCTTTTCTTTCCACCAATCGCCGGGCTCAGGGATTCAAACCTCCGATGCGGTTTCTGAATTTTGTGCCCAGGTCATTCATGAAAATTATCAGAGAAGAGAAACTCAAATGAAACGAATGGAAAAGAGCACTCAGGAAATGCTGAGTAAGATGACGTTGGCGAACTCAAGGGCGACCATCATGCCTCCGACACCGCAGGGTAGTGAAACGCTTCGCGTACCTCAGAAGTCATCTTTACAAGCTTCAGCAACAAAAAAAGCTGCCAGCGCGAAGCCAAGCGAACCTGTGAAAGAAGAGGTTTTCAGCGAACCGAATATCAACCGCCGCCCTGTTGGTGACGAGAAGTTCTCCTACACAGTTCAAATTCGGCGGCGAATTGATGGCAAGCAACACAGCCTGAGCAAGACTTTCACTCGGCTCCCTGCGGCCAAGAGTTGGCGTAACAATAGACTGCTGGAAATTGAGGAACGTGGGTTTCCTCTGCATGTAGTCGCAAAAAACAACAATTGCTGATGTCATCAAAGATCGTCTGCAGCGTGGGGCAGAACTTGCCCGAACCGCAGAACATACGCTGAAGTTCATTGCCAACCATGAGTTTGGCCAAACCAAGGTAGGCACACTCACTCGGCAACAGCTGTATGACTTTGCCGACCTTTTATCATCCGAGGAACGAAGCCCGCAAACCGTAGCAGGCTACATGTCCCATCTCGCAAGAACGCTTCACTGGGCGAATGATCGAGGAACAGCCATCCCAGTCGAAGCTGTAACAATCGCGATGCGGACGATGTGGGAAGACGAAGTGCTCGCACGCTCTGAACAGCGTGATCGTAGGCCGGAGGTGTGGTAACTCGATCGCATCCTTACGGCTATTTTCGAGAATAAACGGCAAAAAATTCCCGTGGGCCAAATCCTGGTCTTTGCTCTATTCAGCGCACGTCGCATCAGTGAGATTTGTAATCTCCGATGGGAAGATTTCAGGAAGGAAGAAGCCAAGATCT
>NZ_SOAP01000001.1 GCF_004364805.1 Pelagimonas phthalicica | reverse complement strand
ATATATTTGTCAAAAGACCCCATATCCTCAAGCCGCCCACCTATCTGAGCGCCATATAAATCAACCGAACTACGGCCAATCGTGATCAAATCAAGCGCGTCAGACATCGGCCAAGCTCACAGGTGCACCGGTTTTCAGGGATTGGGTGGCAGCCTCGGCCATGGCCAAAGCTGTGATCCCATCGGACAAATCGACCGGAAGCGCGGATCCGCCATTGATCGCGTCAACAAACGCGCCCCATTCATTGGCATAAGACGGCATATAGCGTTCGAGGAAGAAATAGGTTGGTTTCGCCCCGCTCACACCCGCGGTTGTGGATTTGACCACCGTGTTTTCCAGCATGTTCTGCGCTTGCAAAAGCCCGTCCGACCCCAGCAGCTCAACGCGCTGATCATAGCCATAGACGGCGCGGCGCGAGTTTTTGATCACCGCAATGCGCCCATCCGCATAGGTCATGGTGACGGCGGCGGTGTCCACATCGCCCGCTGCACCAATCTCGGTGTCAACAATGGAAGAGCCGCTGGCGCTGATCGACACCGGCGCTTCGCCCATCATGAAATTGGCCATGTCAAAGTCATGGATCATCATATCGCGGAACAGACCGCCCGAGACCTTGATATAGGCAACGGGGGGCGGGGCCGGGTCAAAGGAGGTGATCGACAGCAGTTCAGGTTTGCCGATTTCACCGGCATCCAAGGCAGATCTCATCGCGCTGAAATTCGGATCGAACCGGCGGTTGAACCCGATCATGACCGGCTGACCGGATTGCGCGACATTGGACTGGCAGGCGCGAGCACGGTCAAGGCTCAGATCCACCGGCTTTTCACACAAAACCGCCTTGCCTGCCGCCGTTGCAGCCTCGATCAGGTTGGAATGCGTATCGGTTGAGGTCGCGATCAAAACAGCGTCAATTGAGGGATCGGCGATGATCTCATCCGTGGTCCGCGCGGTGCTGCCATATTCGGCGGCCAGTTTCTCGGCGTTTTCGGGAAAATAGTCCGAAACGGCTGACAGCGTGCTGCCCGGGTTCGAGAAAATGGCAGTGGCATGCACACCAGCAATCCGGCCAGCGCCCAGAAGTCCAACTTTGATCATTGGGTCGTCTTTCTTGTTTTTGTTTGTTGTTCAGAGGGTAAAGGCCGCGCGAAACGCCTCGAGCGCGTCTTCGGGTTTGTCTTTTGCAAAGGCTTCCATGCCGATCGGGCCCTGATAACCCAGCGCATCCAGCGCACGCGCGATCATGGGCCAGTTCATTTCACCGGTGCCCGGTTCGCAGCGGCCCGGATTGTCAGCGACCTGAATCTCACCCACCCATGGCAGGCAGGCCTCGGCATGGCGGATCACATCGCCTTCGCCAATCTGCGTGTGGTACAGGTCGAGATTGATGCGCAATTGCGGACGATCCACGGTGCTGACAAGGTTCAACACGTCAGTGGTGGAATTGAATGGGCAGCCGGGATGTTCGCGCAGGTTGAGATTTTCCAGCGTGAAAACAACACCTTCTTCCTCAGCCATGTCGCAGATCCGGTGCAGGGTATCGCGGGCGCGTTGCCACATGCCCGGTGCCACATGGGCCAGCTGTTGGATCGGCAGGCCCATATCCCCCAACCCGGTCCCATGCAAATTCAGACGATCCACACCCAGCCGCTTGCCGATTTGCGCAGTCTCGCGGGCGGATTTCAGCAGCAGCTCGGCCCCCTCTTGATCCGCAAGACGGCCCTCAAGATAGCCATTCATGATGGTAAAATTCGCCCCGGTCGCCTCTAGCGCGTCCAGATCCCATGCGGGCCAATTCCATAGGCCAACGCCAAAGCCCATTTCATGCAGGCGCGCGGCCCGCCAGTGGATGGGCTTGTCCTGCCAAAGCATCTCGGCGCAGGCCGCAAGTTGAAATCCCATGTCAGATATCCTGTGGTGAGTAGTCAGAGGGAGAGACGGGCATGACGCCCTGAAGAAGGGACACGGATTTTTCCAGCCCCTCCAAAGAGTTGAGAAGAACATCTTCGTGCTCGATGGACAGCCAGCCATCATAACCCGCCATCTTGAGCCGGTAGCAGAACTGCCGCCACCATTCTTCGCCATGGCCAAAGCCAAGGGTGATATAGGACCAACTGCGCGCCGGGATATCCATCAGGGACCCGTTTTCAAGCAGGCTTGTCGTGGCCTGGACCGGCGCGTTCAGCATCGTGTCCTTGGCATGGACATGATAGATCGCCTCGCCCAGCGCCTCAGCAGCAACAAGCGGGTCCGCCCCCATCCAGAAAAGATGCGACGGGTCGAGATTTGCCCCAATCATGGGCCCGACCGCGTCGCGCAGTTTCCACAGGGAGGGAACATTGTAGACGCATTGGTTTCCGTGCAGTTCCAGTGCGATGCGTTCAATACCGGACTCTTTCGCCAGGGTCGCGATGTCGGTCCAGAAAGGGAGGAGCCTTTCTTCCCACTGGAACTGCAGGATCTCTTGGGTTTCGGGCGGCCAGGACGAAACCACCCAGTTTGGCATCGTGTCCTGGGCACTGCCGGCCGGCAGGCCAGACATTGTGCAGATGGTTTTGATCCCCATTTCGCCAGCAACGCGGATCGTGTCGCGCAACCCCTCGCCCTGGGCCGGGTCGGTCGGGTGCAGCGGGTTGCCGTTTGCGTTCAGTGAGATGATCTCAAGCCCGCGATCCTCAAACGCTGCCTGATAGGCTTTGCGTGCCCCGGCATCTTTCAGCATCAAGGGCAGATCAAAATGGGGCGCGGTTGACCAACCGCATGTATTCACTTCGACACCCGACACACCCATTCGTGCGGCGTTATCAAGCATCTGCTCAAAGCTCATGCCGCCCAGACTGTCTGACACAAATCCCAGTTTCATGCCGCGATTCCCTTATTCGTGGTGTAAATGCCAGGCTTGGCTTGAAGAGTGATCGGTTGCTTTTGCCCCGAAGACAGGGCCTTGACGCCAGCTTCGGCAACGATGGCGGCGCAATAGCCGTCCCAACAATCCGAGGCGATTTCCGGGAACATGCCCGTTTCCACAAAACGCAGGAAATCGCGATTTTGCCGGATATAGGCCTCGTGATAGCGGCTTCGCCAGTCTGTGTCGTACCGGGTTGATGATGCCAGGCGCATGTCTGTACGCGTATAGGCGACATTGTTCATGGCAATAGAACCGGCTTCACCAACCAACTCGGCGCGCACGTCATAGCCATAGGCGGCGTTGTTGTTGACCTCCACCGTGACAAGCTGGCCGTCATCGGTTTCCAAAACCATCACAACAGGGGCAACAACATCATCCGAGCGACGGGCCTGCTGCGCGGTGATCGAAGAAAACTCGGCCCCCAGAACATGGCGCACCACGTCGAATTCATGCGGGGCAGAATTGGTGATTGCCATCGCACCGGTGAAATCCGCCGCAGGGGTTTCGACATTGCGGTGAAAGTTATGCATCATCAACGCCCGCCCCAGCCGACCCGAGGTCAAGGCGGCCTTCATCTCGGTATAGGATTGGTCATAGCGGCGCATGAAACCCAGCATGACAAACGGACGCCCGGCGGCCTCTTCCAGCTGCATAACCTCAATGCATTCATCCGATGACTGCGACAGAGGCTTTTCACACAGCACCGGTTTTCCGGCGGCAATACAGGCCTTGGACAGAGGCGCATGGGTAAAATCCGGGCTGGCCACGATCACGGCATCCACGTCAGACCGGCTGATCACCGATTCCGGATCGTTGGCGATGTCGGCAACGCCATGGTCATCCGCAATTTTGCGGGCCCGCGCGCTGTCCATGTCACACACGACCTGCAGCGTCGCACCGGGCAAATCCTGGGCCACGATCGCAGCATGATCGGCCCCCATGATCCCGGCACCTATGATGGCTATGCGAATGCTCATTTGGCAATTCTCCGTGCATGCGTCTTGCAAAGTGGCCCGGCAAAGCCGGACCGCTGTCTCATTTTCTGATCAGAGATGAGAGGTCGCCCTCTCAGGACGTACTGAGTTGCGGCGGATGGCCTTCGTGGTCATCCATGTAGGTTTCCAACTGCGCCTCAAGCGAGGCCATGTCTTCGCCACCCGCCATGAGATCGGTGATCTCCTCGCGGCTTTTCTCGCCCTTGCGGAAATCGGCCGCGATGGCCCCCCGGATCAGAACGGCAAAGTGATCGCCCACCGCCAGCGCATGCATGACCTGGTGGGTGATGAACACCACCGCCAGCCCGCGCCGCTTGGCCTCGTTCACGATACGCAAAACGTGGGTCGCCTGTTTGACCCCAAGCGCCGCGGTTGGTTCATCAAGGATCAGAACACGCGCCCCAAAGTAAACCGCGCGGGCAATGGCAAGCGATTGCCGCTCACCGCCAGACAGGCCGCCAACCAGACGATCACCGTCTGTGATACGGGTAATCCCCATCTTCTGGACTTCTTCCACCGCGATACGGTTGGCCTTTTCCCGGTCGAAAACCCGGAACGGACCAAACCCTTTGGTCGGCTCCATGCCCATAAAGAAGTTCCGCCCAACCGACATCAGCGGATAGGTACCGCCAAATTGGTGTACGGTGGCAATCCCACGCCCTTGTGCTTCGCGCGGGCCGCTAAAGGTGATCGGCTCGCCATCCATCAGGATCTCGCCGCGTGTTGGTTTGTGAACACCGGCCAGGGTCTTGATCAGGGTCGACTTGCCGGCACCATTGTCCCCCAAAAGGCAGAGCACTTCGCCCTCGCGGACCTTCAGGCTGATTTCATGGAGCACGTCGATCGGGCCAAAGGACTTGTCGACTTTGCGGAGTTCGAGAACTGGTTTCTTGTCAGACATCCCGCTTACCCCTTATCTTTCTTGGTCGACCAACTGGTCGCCAGTTTCTGGAAGGTTCCGTTCATCAGAACCGCGATCAAAAGCATCACGCCGATGATCAGCAAGGACAGGTTGCGGTCGATTTCGGTGTAGTTGATCCCTTGCTGCACAATGCCCAGGGTCATGGTACCGAACACGACGCCGACAACCGAGCCAAAGCCACCATTCAACAACACACCACCCACAACCGAGGCGATGATTGTGAAAAAGATCATGTTGAAGAAGGTTGCAGACTGCGCCGAATTGAACTGTACGACCTGACAGATACCCGCCAGGGCCGTGCAGACCGAGCACAGGATGAACAGCCAGATCTTGAGGCGGTTGACAGGAATACCGGCGTTGCGCGCGCTTTCAGCGTCGCCACCCACGGCGAAAACCCAGTTCCCCCAGGGTGATCTGTGCAGGAAAAAGAAAAAGACGACGATTAGGGCCAGCCACCAAAAGACCGAGGTGCGGAAACCGAAATAACGCGTGCCAAAAATCGCCTTGGCCCAATCCGGGGAATAGAGCGACACATTGGTGTTGTTGATCAAAGCATCGGACAGAGCAAGCGTCAGACCGCCAACAGCAAAGAGCGTGGCCAGGGTCACAATAAAGGACGGCACTTGAGTTCGGGTCACCAACAACCCGTTGATCAGCCCGACACCCGCCGCCATCAACAGCGTCATGGTAATGCCAAGCCACATCGGCAATTCATAATGTCCGGAAGTGATGCCAAGCATCATCGCAGAGGCGGGCAGAACCGCGCCGGTCGAAATGTCCAGCTCGCCCGCGATCATCAGGAAAGCAACGGGAATAGCGATGATCCCCACGGTGCTGGCAAAGTTCATCCAGTTCGCCAAGCCACCCACCGACAGAAAGTTCCGCTGAAAGCCAAATAAGCTAAAGATGAGAAAGACGATAATCATGCCGAAAAAGGCACCCGCCGCGGGGCTGCGAATAAGTTCACCGAAGGAAAAACCACCGGATGTGGGGGCCGTTTCGTCCGTCTTTTGTTGTGTGATGCTCTCTGACACGGAGCCACTCCCTTTTTTCCAAAAGGCCAAAGACCTTAAATGCCCAGCCGAACCCCTGCCCGGCTGGGACTGTTTCAAAATCGCGGTTTAGCGAGTGCCCGCCTTGACGCCTGCAAAGGTCGCATCGATGTTCGAGGCATCAACAATTGCCGGGCCGGTCAAAACAGGCGCGGTCGCAACTTTGGTGCCAAAATCGATATGGGCGGCCAGAGTGGAGACTGACAGGAAGCCCTGGTAGTAAGGCGTTTGGTCGATGGCCATGGCCTGAGTACCGGCCTTGATGCGGTCCAGTGTGGATGGGCTCAGGTCAAAGGTGCCCAGCATCACGGTGTCGGTTTTACCCAGCTGTTCGATTGCCGCCGAGGAGGCATCAGCCGCCCAGGTTGCCAGGTTGATAACCGCATCGATGCTTGGGTCACCGTTCAGCTCCGCTTCGATCGCGGCCGAGGTCCCGGCAACGTCGCCATCCAGGTTGGCAGGCACGCGCAGGATGGTCGCCTTGGCACCGGCTTCGGTTGCCCCATCGCTCACGCCTTTGCAGCGGGCTTCCAGGTTGACCGTACCAGGGATCTGGATGTGGCACATGATGTGCTTGGCACCCTTTTCAGCCATGTATTTACCGCCAGCAACACCGGCAACATATTCATCGGACCCGAAATAGTTCAGCGCGCCGGATTCAGCCAGGAAATCGCCACCACCGTTCAGCAGGGTCACTTTGATACCCGCTTCGATTGCGGCGTGGATCGCTGGCATTTGCGCGTCAGGCGCAGGCAGAACGGTTGCGATACCGTCAACACCTTGCGCGACGGCCTGCTCGATCAGGGTCGCCAGGTCAGCACCATAGTTGTCGTAGTTCTGGGTCTGCAGAATGTTCAGCGAACCGCCATTGGCCTCGACAACCATCGCCGCCTGCTCAGCGCCTTTTTTGACAACGTTCCAGAACGAATCCTGGTTGGACCCAATGATCAGCGCGATGTCTGCGGCCATTGCGCCCGAGGACATCACAGCTGCCACTGCTGTCGCGGTAAGTGTTTTGAAAAGTTTCATGTCGAATTCCTCCCTTGGTAAGACCGCGCTACTGCGGCTCGACATTCTGGTTGACCTCACGGTCATCAATTTCGATGGGCGAGACACACCTCCTCCGTTCGCGCAAACCCTGCGCGTTCCTGGCTTTAAACCTGTGTGTTGGGCCTCCCCCGACAGCTGGCAGCTCGATTCTTCGTGAGCGTCGCCAGCTCATTTGTCATGCGATATTGACAGCTATCATATCAACGGCAATTCTGGATGAGAGACGCAATTGTCTCATTTCATGCCATTCGACCAGAATTGTGAGATTTTTTGACATGAAGCGCCCGACCATACCAGACCTCGCCAAGGCCGCCGGGGTTTCAGTTTCCACTGTAAACCGCGTTCTCAGCGACGCGTCTTCCGTGCGGACTCCGACCCGCGAACGCGTGTTGCAGGCCGCCTCTGAAATTGGCTTCTATGGCCTTGGGGCGATTGAACATGCCGTCAAATCTCATCAGAAAACCCATAGGTTGGGCGTGCTGCTTCAGCGCGGAGCGCGCAGGTTTTATCGCGATTTCGGGGATGCGATTGCGGAAACCGCCGCCAATTGGCGCGGCGAAAACATCGAACTAACCCTGGAATTTCTCGAAGATCTGTCTCCGGAAAAGGTCGCGGCCCATATTGTTTCGATCGGGGCGCGAACAGATGCGCTTTCCATCGTTGCGCCACAGCATTCCCTGGTGGCTGATGCCATTGACACGGTGCTTGAGACAGGTGTGCCGGTCACATCGTTGATTGGCCCGCTCTCTGCGCGCGGGAATATCAGCTTTGTGGGTTTGGACAATTGGAAGGTGGGGCGCACAGCGGCTTGGGGATTCGACAAAATGGTGCGTGAGCCGGGCAAGATCGGCATCCTGGTCGGCAGTCACCGGCTGCGCAACCAGGAAATGAACGAAAGCGGTTTTCGATCCTATTTCCGGGAACACAATTCGCAATTCACCCTATTGGAGCCTTTGGCCACCTATGAATCTGCGGCTGTTGCCCGCGAACATGTGGAAAAGCTGCTCAGCGATCATCCCGATATGTGCGGGCTGTTTATCTCGGGTGGGGGAATCACCGGAGCCATCGCCGCGCTCAGGGATACGCCCAAGCGCAGTGATTTCATTGCGGTCGGGTATGAGCTGTTCGACGACACACGCGCGGCCTTGATTGATGGGACACTCTCGATGGTAATCTCTCACCCGCTCGACCGCTTTGCGCAGGCAACAATCGCCACCATGCTCAAAACCCAAAAAGCTGGTCCAGACGCGGGCGCTCAAAGAGTGACCTTTGGCTTTAACATCTACTCACCCGAAAGCGTCTAAAAGGATCGGGCAGCCGCCGGGTAGCAGGAAGCTCAGAGCATCCGTCACAAGAGGGGATTCCAGTCACATTAAAACTTAAGCTTTGCCAATCCGGGCGAAGCGCCAGCATTAAAAAACGCCATTCGCATTCCAACTGCACGCTGCACATCAGGTGCAAAAGAGGTATAAGTATTTCGAGGGATTTTATGGTGCCCAGAAGAGGACTCGAACCTCCACGGCCTTGCGGCCACTGGCACCTGAAGCCAGCGCGTCTACCAATTCCGCCATCTGGGCACGGTTGGTGGAGCGCGGTTTAAGCTGGTCCTAAGGGGGTGTCAACAATCTTTTTTAAAGAAATTTCCACGCGGCAATCCTACACCTTGCCCGCACCCCCCGACGCAGGTAATGCTGCGCCAAGCTCGCATGCATGAGGAGAGACCCAATGCCTAAACTCGTCACCATTTTCGGCGGAGCGGGATTCCTAGGGCGCTATATTGCACGGCGCATGGCGAAAGAAGGTTGGCGCGTCCGCGTTGCCGTCCGTCGCCCCAATGAGGCGCTGCATGTGCGCCCCTACGGCGTGGTTGGCCAGGTCGACCCGGTCTTTTGCAATATCCGCGATGATGACAGCGTGCGCGCCGCTTTGGCCGGTGCTGATGCCGCGATCAATTGCGTTGGCACATTCGACAAGGGCGGCAAAAACAAATTTGACGCCGTGCATGTCGAGGGTGCTGAACGGATCGCCAAAATCTCGGCTGAGCTGGGCGTCGCGCAGCTGACCCATATTTCCGCAATCGGTGCGGATGCCAATGGCGATAGCATCTATGCGCAAACCAAGGCCAAGGGCGAAGCCGCCGTTCTGGCCGCCATGCCCGATGCGGTGATTCTGCGCCCCTCGGTGATGTTTGGCCCCGAGGACAACTTCTTTAACCGCTTTGGCACCATGGCGCGTTACAGCCTGATCCTGCCGATTGTCGGCGCGGAAACCAAATTCCAGCCGGTCTATGTGGATGATGTCGCAAAGGCAGCGGTCAATGCCACCCTGGGTCAGGTCGCCGCTGGCACCTATGAGCTGGGTGGCCCGGATACGCAGAGCTTCCGCGACTTGATGGGCACCATGCTGGGTGTGATCCACCGCCGTCGTCTGGTCTTGAACCTGCCCTTCTGGGCCGCGTCGATTGTCGCCCCGATTTCGGAAATCACGGCCAAACTGTCGCTGGGCCTGATCCCGGCTCAGATCACCGGTGACCAAGTGCGCAGCCTGAAAACCGACAATATCGTCGCAGACGATGCCAAAGGTTTTGCTGATCTCGGCATCAAGCCGGTTTCGATGGAAACCCTGCTGCCCGAATATCTCTGGCGCTTCCGCCCCTCGGGCCAGTTCGACGCGATCAAGGATTCGGCCAAGAACCTGCGCACGCAGTAGGGTCAGGACCAAACACCGAAAAAGAAAACCCCGGCCATTGGTCGGGGTTTTTCTGTGACTTCCTGTGTAACGCGATCAGTGCAAGCGGCACAGCTTGGTCAAGGTTTCTCCGTTGCAACAGCCGGGGGGCGGTGTGTTGACCAGGTTGCTTTGCTGCGCCAGCCATTGCTCACAGGCCTCGACCAGCGCGCAGCCCCGGCAATTTGTGACCATGCGCGCATAGGCTGCCGCGTCCAGGGTTCCGGCCTGCATCTCTTCGCTCAGGCTCAGCCCCATGGTGCGCGCGACACTGCGCGTCATAAAGAAATGTCGGGCGGGATCACCCAAATATTGGCCCATTTTTACAGCTCCTCAAGTTCCGCTTTGATCTCGGCAAGGCGTTTTCTGTTGATGCAAGGCTTGGGCAGGTCACGCTGGGCGTCATCCGGCTGGTCCAGCCAGCGCCCACAGCCGTCAGACCAAGTGCAGCCCCGGCAATGGGTCACGATTCCGGCCCAATCCTGTTGGGTCAGAATGTCGGTATTGGCGGCGCGGACCAGATCAATTCCCGTGGCCTTGGCCATGCGTTGAACAAGCCAGTAATGGTCGTTCTCTGGTCCAAGCACCAGATTTGGCTGTGTCGGCATGTCGAGATCACTCATGGCTCATCCCTCCTTCAGCTCGGTGAACAGCTCCTGGTTCTGGCAATAGGCCGGGGGCTGTATCACCGGCACGCTTTGCTGCGCCTGCCAAACAGCGCAAGCGCGCGGCTCTTTGCAATTGGCACAGCGCAAGACAGCGTCATCCAGATCGGGAATCGATAGATGTCCATCCAGCATCGCTTGCTCAAGATCGACATCCTGTAGCTGGGCCATCTCGTCAAAGAGGGCCGCATGGCGCTTTAACTTGTCCAGATCGTGCATCTCTGATTCCCTGTGACTGCGTCAAACAAGGAAAGCTGTATCGGAAAGGCAGAGAAACGGCCTTGACCCAGGTCAACGTACCGATCTTACAGGGCAGCAGCCGTTTTTCGCACCATTTCACGGCGGGCGGCATTGGGTGGATGCGTGCCAAGGAATTCATTCCCGGGATCCGGAATGCGGTTAAAGAATTCAGACCCCAGAACCGGGTCATACCCGGCGCGCGCCGCGATGATGGTGCCCAGACGGTCGGCCTCCAGCTCAAACTCCTTTGAGAAGGAGCGCGCGCCAATGACGGCCCCCAACTCCTCAGCTGAACGCACAGTTTCCGCGTCGGCCCCGCCCAAGGCCGCGATACCAGACAGGATCACAGCACCATAGGTTGCGGTTTCCCGTGATTTGTCGAGATGGTGCAGAATATGATGGGCCGCTTCGTGCCCCATGATAAAGGCCAGCTCATCCGCGTTGCGCACCGAGGTGATCAGGGCAAGGTTGAACGCCAGAATCGGACGGCCCGCGCGGTCAACCGTTTGAAACGCATTTGGCGGTTGGTCCGGGCGGTCATCGACCACGATCTGGAAATCGCAATTGACGCCACGGGTCACGCGCCGGCATTCGCTCTCAGCCACCGGTTCGACGGTTTCCACCACGGAAATGAATTGCCGCGCCGCTTTGGCCGCGCGCCTTTGCACCTCTGTCTCGGCAGCAGAGGGTTTGGGGGCGTCAGCATTGGGGGCCGGAGCCACCGCATCAACCGGCAGCTCGGTACAAGCTGCAAGAAACAGCAGAACCAGAGGGAGAAAGCGCGTCATTTGCCATCCTGTTAGCGTAGGACTACCATAGGCGCAGAAACCTGCTCGGGCCAGCCCTGCCCTCTCACAATTCGGTGGGATTTTTCCAAAAGGCAGTTCCACCCGCAGCTTTTCGCCGCTAAGCTGAAACCATGTTCAGCATCGAGCACGAATTTGACGCCACCGTTGTGACCCTGGTTGATGAGGGCAAGGCCCCCTTGACCGAAGATGTGGTCGTGTCGACCTTCGAAGATTGCATCACGGTCGAACAGTTTGATCCCCGCACGGACACAACCCAAAGAATCACTCTATCGATCTCACAGATGCAGGATCTGATCGCGGCGGTTTCCCTGCCCGAAGGGGTTTACTCGCGCACCGAAGAGACGTCGGACTAGCCTACCTTTATGGTTTTGTCCCGCGATTGCAGGCCGCGAATTATGGACATGCGTGACTTGGGAACGCCCAGCGCCTTAGCCAAAAGTTTTAGCACCGCCGCATTGGCTTTACCGTTTTCCGGAACCGTCGTGACATAGATGCGCAACCCGTCCGACCCGCGCTCAATCCGGCTACGCGCAGCTTTGGGTGTGACGCGGATCTGGATGGTAGTGCCGGGTACGGCAAGATCGGTTAAATCAGGCAAGGGCATGTCCCTCAGCTACCACCGGTGCCGATTTTCGACAATCTTGACGGTTGATTCCCGCGCCTCCAGCACTGACATAGACAGCACGCGTATTCAGGAGACCCCATGCCAGATCCCAATCCCCAAGCTCTCGACTTTTTGCTGACCCGCAGGTCGCGCCCTGCCAAAACCTTGCAAGGGCCCGCCCCGGATCGCGACCGGTTGATGACCTTGCTGACGGCAGCCGCGCGCAGCCCGGATCATGGCAAACTGGAGCCATGGCGGTTCATCGTGCTGGAAGGGGCCGCATTGGCACGTCTGGCGGATGAGGTCGCCCCGGCGGGTGAACGCCTGGGCAAGATCCCCGAGGAGATCGCCAAGGCACAGGCCGCCTTTGCCGATAGCCCGCTTTGCGTGGCGGTGATCGAAGTGCAAAAGGACAGCCCCAAAGTGCCCACGATTGAACAAAGCTATTCGGCCGGCGCGGTTTGTCTGGCGCTGTTGAACGCGGCCCTGGCCGATGGCTGGGGTGCAAATTGGCTATCCGGCTGGACCTCGCATGATCGCGGCTTTGTTCAGGCGGCACTGGGGTTAGCGGAGCATGAAAAGGTGGCTGGTTTCATCCATATCGGCACCGAGCGTCTGACCCCGCCCGAGCGCCCACGCCCGGATTTGGATACTATTACAACCTGGGTAGATGAATGATCATTTCTGCGTTTTTCTCGGCGCTGGCGCAGCTCAGCGACCGCCGTTTCCGGTCCGTCTTGTTGCGCGGAGTCGGTCTGGCCTTTGCCATTCTGTTCGGCATCAGCGCGTTGTTCGTCTGGGGGGTCGGCTTTTTCGTGGGCGATTCCGTGTCGATCCCCTGGGTCGGCGAGATCCAATGGCTGGACAATGTGCTGAGCTGGGCCATGGTGCCCCTGATGATGGTTCTGTCGGTGTTCCTGATGGTGCCGACCGCCTCGGCCATCACATCGCTGTTTCTGGATGAGGTCGCGCAGGCGGTTGAGGACAAACACTATCCCGGTCTTGGCGCGGCCACCCCGGTTTCGCTTTCGGATGGGCTGCGCGACACGTTCCGATTCCTGGGCATCATGGTGGTCGCGAACCTTGTGGCGCTGGTGCTCTATGTCTTTTTCGCGCCTTTGGCCCCGTTCATCTTTTGGGGGTTGAACGGGTTCTTGCTGGGTAATGAATATTTCACTCTGGCTGCGATGCGGCGTGTCGGGCGGGACGCGGCCTATAAGCTGCGCAAGCGTCACCTTGTGACGATTTGGGCCGCTGGGGTGTTGATGGCGATGCCGCTGTCGATCCCGCTGGTGAACCTGTTGATCCCGGTGCTTGGGGCGGCAACCTTTACCCATATTTTCCATCGGGTGAACAGGGCTGTCTGACCGGCAAAAAACCGGAGGAGTTGACAGCTGTCAACTCTGTAACGCTTTGAAAAGAGGCGTTTAAAGCTTTCTTGCCCCATCGCACAACGCAACGCGCGATGGGGTAAGGGTTTAATCAGGAGCGATAGACCGGTTAGGTCATGTTGACAAATTGCGCCCCCAATGCCGGGTGGAGGTGATGTCGACGAACCCGAGTTGGATTTCTGCAGTTTAGTCAAATCGGGTAGCGACGCTGCGGGCGCTCTTGAGCTCATTAGAACACCGTTCAACCAGATTTCGGGGCATATTGTTCTCTAAGACAGATACCAGCTTGAAACGCGTCCAAGGCCCGGTGTGAATCCCTTTTGTCAACACGGTCTAAAAATAGGGTTTCCAATAGATCCGGCTGCTCATGTAAAACGAGGGGCCGATTGGCCCCTCGTGAAATCTCGGTTCTGGTGCGGCAGTTTACGCCTGCAGCGATTTGACCACCAGATCACCCTCTTCGCGTTCCTTCATCGCCAGGGCGGCGGCGTGGGCGCCGGCGGCGGTGGTGAAGTAGGGGATCTTGTCATAGAGCGCGACCGAGCGGATTTCGCGGCTGTCTGACACGGCGGCGGATCCTTCGGTGGTGTTCATCACCAGTTGGATGCCGCCATCCTTCATCACGTCGACAACGTTCGGACGGCCCTCATAGACCTTTTTGGTCACATCACAGCTGATCCCATGTTCGCCGAGGAAGGCCGCGGTGCCCGAGGTCGCCACGATCTTGAAGCCCAGACCGTCCAGGATCTGCGCGGTTTCCACCAGTTGCGGCGTCTTGTCGTCATCCTTGATCGAAAAGAACACCGCGCCGCCTGTGGGCAAGTGGTTGCCCGCGCCCAGCTGCGCCTTGAGGAAGGCGCGCGCAAAGGTGCGATCCCAGCCCATGACCTCGCCGGTTGAGCGCATCTCTGGCCCCAGAATGGTGTCAACGCCGGGGAAACGGGCAAAGGGCAGCACCGCCTCTTTGACGCTGAACCAAGGCAGATCAGGATCGGCCAGGGTCATCGGGTCAGCCAGCGGAATGTCGGTGTCGTAATCGGCATTCTCAGGATAGGCGGGACGCTCGGGGAAATTTGAGAGTGGCTCACCGGCCATCAGACGCGCGGCGATGGAGGCAATCGCGCTATCGGTGGCCTTGGCCACAAACGGCACGGTGCGCGAGGCACGTGGGTTCACCTCGATCAGGAAGACCTCGCCGCCTTTGATGGCGAACTGAACGTTCATCAGGCCCACAACGTGCAGGGCCTTGGCCAATTCCACGGTCTGGCGCTTGATCTCGGCCAGCATGTCCTGATCCAGCGAGTATGGCGGCAAAGAGCAGGCAGAGTCGCCGGAATGCACGCCGGCCTCTTCGATATGCTGCATGATGCCCGCCACGTGGACGTTTTCACCGTCACACAGCGCATCCACATCCAGCTCAACCGCGCCCGCCAGATAGCTGTCGAGCAGAACCGGGCTGTCGCCGGAAACAACCACCGCCTCGTTGATATAGCGTTCGAGCTGCGCCATATCGCGCACGATTTCCATGGCGCGGCCACCCAGCACGTAGGAGGGGCGGATCACCAGCGGGAAGCCGATTTCCTCGGCAATGGCAAGCGCTTGGGCGTCGGTGGAGGCGATGCCGTTCTTGGGCTGTTTCAGACCCAACTGGTTGACCAGCGCCTGGAACCGTTCGCGGTCTTCGGCGAGGTCAATGGCGTCTGGGGTGGTGCCCAGGATCGGGATACCCTCGGCCTCAAGCGCGTTGGCCAGTTTCAGCGGGGTCTGGCCGCCGAATTGAACGATCACACCGTGCAGCGTGCCGTTTTCCTGCTCAACCCGCAGGATCTCCATGACGTTTTCGAAGGTCAGCGGTTCGAAATACAACCGGTCCGAGGTGTCGTAATCGGTCGACACGGTTTCGGGGTTGCAGTTGATCATGATGGTTTCGTAACCGGCATCCGCCAATGCGAAACAGGCGTGACAGCAGCAATAATCGAACTCGATGCCCTGACCGATCCGGTTCGGGCCACCGCCCAGCACGACGACTTTCTTGCGATCCGAGGGACGCGCCTCGCATTCCACCTCGCCCATCATCGGCTCTTCATAGGTGGAATACATATACGGTGTCTGCGCCTCGAACTCAGCCGCGCAGGTGTCGATGCGTTTGAACACGGCGGTGACACCGGCCTTGAGGCGGCGGTCGCGCACGTCTTTTTCGCTGAACCCGGTGAGTTTCGCCAGGCGGGCATCGGTAAAGCCGAGCATCTTGAGGTCGCGCAGCCCGGCCTCATCCGACGGCAGGCCATTGGCGCGCACGGCTTCCTCAGCCTCGACGATTTCGCGAATGCGGGCCAGAAACCATGGATCGAACGACGTCACGTTCTGGATTTCATCATCGCTGAGACCATGGCGCATGGCTTGCGCAATGGTGCGCATGCGGTCCGGGGTCTGTTCGCCGATTGCTTTGATCACAGCCGCCTTGTCCGGCGCGCCGGGGATCTCGACCTCGTCAAAACCGGTCAGGCCGGATTCCATGCTGGCCAGCGCCTTTTGCAGCGATTCGTGGATGGTACGGCCAATGGCCATCGCCTCGCCCACAGATTTCATTGCGGTGGTCAGGTAAGGCTTAGAGCCTGGGAATTTCTCAAAGGCGAATTTCGGGATCTTGGTCACGACATAGTCGATGGTCGGCTCGAACGAGGCCGGGGTCACCTTGGTGATGTCATTGTCCAACTCGTCCAGCGTGTAGCCCACAGCCAGCTTGGCGGCAATCTTGGCAATCGGGAAACCGGTCGCCTTGGAGGCCAGAGCCGAGGAGCGCGACACGCGCGGGTTCATCTCGATCACAACCATGCGGCCATCATCGGGGTTAACCGCCCATTGCACGTTGGACCCGCCGGTTTCGACGCCGATTTCACGCAGAACGTTGATCGAATGCGTGCGCATGATCTGGTATTCTTTGTCGGTCAGGGTCAGGGCCGGGGCGACGGTGATCGAATCACCGGTATGCACGCCCATCGGGTCCACATTCTCAATCGCGCAGACGATAATGGCGTTGTCGGCTTTGTCGCGCACAACCTCCATCTCGTATTCTTTCCAGCCCAGCAGGCTTTCATCAACGAGGATCTGATTGACCGGAGAGGCATCCATGCCTGTGCGGCAGAAATGGATGTAATCCTCGCGGTTATAGGCCACGCCACCGCCGGTCCCGCCCAGGGTAAAGGCCGGGCGGATAATCGCGGGCAGGCCGATTTCCTCAAGCTCCTCAAGCGCCATCGCAACGCCGGCATCCAGATCGGCATTGCCATCGTCTTTCTTGGGCGCGGTGATGATGGTCGCCTTGGGGTTTTCGATGCCCAGACGGTCCATCGCCTCGCGGAACAGCTTGCGATCTTCTGCCATTTCAATGGCATCGCGCTTGGCCCCGATCATTTCGACGTTGAACTTGTCGAGCACGCCCATCTCTTCGAGCGCCAGAGAGGTGTTCAGCCCGGTCTGCCCGCCCATGGTCGGCAGCAGCGCATCGGGGCGTTCTTTTTCGATGATTTTTGCGACAACTTCGGGTGTGATCGGCTCGATATAGGTCGCATCCGCCAGTTCCGGGTCGGTCATGATCGTCGCCGGGTTGGAGTTGACCAGGATCACCCGGTAACCTTCTTCGCGCAGCGCCTTACAGGCTTGGGCACCCGAATAGTCAAACTCGCAGGCCTGACCAATAACAATGGGCCCCGCCCCGATGATCATGATCGACTGAATGTCGGTTCTCTTCGGCATGGTGCACCTCTTTGTATGTCTGGCGTGGCGGTCTGGCACAGGGCGCCCCCGAAGCGCCCAAATTGTCGTGCGTTATAGGCAGTGAGTCAAAAGGTGCAAGTGGTATCGGAATTCAAGCCGCATTTGCCGCTTTCTAACCTTTCGTTTCGGGCAAAAACCCTTATATCGCTGGCCGGAACAGCGCGAGGCAGCCATGAAGATCAGATTTGATCACGGACCAAACGGCACAGGAGCGACTTTTGAGTCGCCCCGACAGGTCATTCGCGCCGACTCACCCGCCGAGGTGGCCGGGGCTTTGGCCGAGCTGGAACAGGCGCAATTGGCCGGGGCCTGGATCGCGGGCTTTGCCAGTTACGAGCTGGGCTATGTGCTGGAACCCAAGCTGGCCCCGCGCCTGCCGGGTCAGCGACGACTGCCGCTTTTGTGTTTTGGCGTCTTTGACGCGCCGATCTCGACTGATCTGCCACCCGCCGCTGGCGCGATTGACGCCCCGCGCCCCAGTTGGAGCGCGCAGGACTATGAGCGCGCCTTTGAGCAAGTACACCGCGCGATTGGAGCTGGCGACATCTATCAGGCCAACCTGACCTTTCCTTTGACCCTTCCCGTCTCTGGCGACACCGCCGCGCTCTACGCCGCGTTGCAGGCCCGTCAGCCCGTCAGCTACGGGGCTTTGGTTCAGGTCCCCGGCTTGCCTGACATCCTGTCCCGCTCGCCCGAGCTTTTCTTTCGCACCAGTGCCGCAGGCCAGATCGAAACCCGCCCGATGAAAGGCACCCTGCCGCGCAGCGATGACCCGGTTGAGGATGAGCGCCGCAAGACGTGGCTAGCGCAGGACGAAAAGAACTGCGCCGAAAACCTGATGATCGTTGATCTCTTGCGCAACGATATCAGTCGCGTTTCCGTGCCTGGTAGCGTCAAGGTTCCCGAACTGTTCAAGGTCGAATCCTATGCCACTGTGCACCAGATGGTGTCGCTGGTTCAGGCCCAGCTTTTGCCCGACACAACGCTGCCAGACATCCTGCGCGCGCTGTTCCCCTGTGGGTCTGTCACCGGTGCGCCCAAGATCCGCGCGATGGAAATCCTGTCGGACCTCGAACCAAATCCGCGCGAAATCTATTGCGGGTCAATCGGCTGGATGGCCCCAGATGGCAGCAGCTGTTTCAACGTCGCCATTCGCACGCTGATGGTGGAAAACGGCGCGGCCAGGTTGAATGTGGGCGGCGGCGTCGTCTGGGACAGCACCGCCACATCCGAATATGAGGAAGCGCTATGGAAAGCCCGCTTTGCCCAGCTGAGCCCGAGTTTCGCCTGATCGAAACCTTTGCGGTTTATCCGGATCGCGAAACGCCGCTTTTGGCGCGTCATCTGGATCGTATGGCGCGCTCGGCGCGGGGTTTGGGCATTCCGATGGAGATCGCGCAGATCCGCGCCGATATCGAGTCTTTGAACCCGTCCGAGCCGCTGCGCTGTCGCCTGACCCTTTCGGCCCGGGGCCAACCCGAGCTGACCACAAGCCCCCTACCCCCGACGCCCAGCGTCTGGCGTGTGGCCATTGCCGATCAGCGGCTGGACAGCGCCGAGCCATGGCTGCGCCACAAATCCACCCGCCGCGCGCTCTATGAGTCCGCGCGTGCGGCCCTACCTGATGGCATTGACGAGCTGCTGTTCCTCAATGAACGCGATGAGCTCTGCGAAGGCACCATCACCAATCTGTTTATAACAACACAGGCGGGTGAGAGGCTGACTCCACCTCTATCCTCCGGCCTTTTGCCGGGCGTTCTGCGCGCTCATTTGCTGGATTTGGGCCAGTATCAGACAAGAGCCCTGACCCTCGCCGAGCTCACTTCGGCCAGCTCGTTCCATATGGGCAACGCTATGCGCGGCCTGATACCAGCGACCTTCGTTGAAATACCCTAGGCCTTCAGCGCCAATCGCGCCGCCAATGCGCCAAAGACCGTCGCACTGACCCAGCGGGTGATCTTTTCGCTCAAACTGCCTGCCTTGAGGTAGCCACGCAATTGACCCGCGAATTGGCCAACCAATCCGTTCACGATCAATCCCCCCAGTGCCATCACCGCCCCAAAGAACATGAATTGCGGCAACACCGCACGGGTCGGATCAATGAATTGCGGCACAAAGGCCAGGAAGAACAGGATAACTTTGGGATTGGTCAGGTTGACCGCGAATCCTTGCCAGGCCGCTTGTGAGGCTGTAAGCGCCTTGGCACTGGCCGCCCCGATGGGGCTGCGCAAGGTCTTCCAGGCAAGGAACAGCAGATAGGCAACGCCAGCCCAACGGATCACGTCAAACGCCGCCGGATGCGCGGCGACCAGCGCGCCCAACCCGATCCCGGCCAGGAATGTATGCGCAAAAGCCCCGGCCGATATCCCGGCAGAGGCCGCCCAACCGGGTTTCGCACCGCCGCGCAACCCCTGTGCCAGACAAAACATCATGTCGGTGCCCGGCGTGAGGTTCAGCGCCAAGGCCGCCGGAACAAAGGTCAGCAAAACAAGTGGATCAGGGATCATGACAGGCTGTTCAGTTTGGCGCGGATCTCCAACAGGTCGGCCCAGGCCTTGCGCTTGGCCGCCGGATTGCGCAGCAAATAAGCCGGGTGGAACATGGGCAGGGCGGGTTTGCCCTCGGCCTGTGTCCAATTCCCGCGCAAACGGGTAATCCCACGTTTGCCCAGCAGGGCCTGACAGGAAAAATTGCCCACGATCACGATCACCTCAGGCTTGGCCAAGGCGATATGCCGCTTCAGAAACGGCAGCATCATCGCGATCTCTTCGGGTTTGGGGTCACGGTTCTGCGGCGGGCGCCAGGGCAGAACATTGGTGATATAGGCACTGTCTTCGCGCGACAGATCAATCGCTGCCAGCATCTTATCCAGCAACTGCCCGGCGCGGCCGACAAAGGGCTTGCCCTGCAAATCCTCGTCACGCCCCGGTGCCTCGCCAATCAGCATGACCTTGGCCCCGGCCACCCCGTCGGAAAACACCAGATTGCGCGCGCCGCGTTTCAACGGGCAATGCGGATAAGCCGCCATTGCCGCCTGCAATCCCGCCAGATCCTGCGCGGCCTTGGCGGCCTTCACGGCCTCGTCAATCGGATCAACCTCAGGCTCCGCCACGCGCTGCGCGGCCTGCCCCACGGGTTGGGCGCGGGCCGCCTCTGCCTTGGCTTTCGCCTCTTCCTCGGCGGCAAAGCGATCCACCGGGGCGGCAAGGATCGCCTCATCCACCCCCATCTCCGCCTGCCATTCCAACATGGCGCGCGCTGTATGCCAATCCAAAGCTGATTCCATGGCCGCCACCCTATCTCCCTTCCCGACCAAGTGAAACGCCCAGAAACACGCGTAAGAAACACTGTGACGATCGGGGGAGGGCGGGTGGGCCGATCGTCACAGTGTTTCTGAACCCTTGCCCCACCCGCCAACCCTTCTTATGAAGGCTCAAACCGTGAGGAGCCTTCGCATATGCGTTTTGACCAACGCCACTTGCTCGGTATTGAGCCCCTGCGCCCCGATGAGATCACAACGATCCTCGATCTGGCCGACCAATATGTCACTTTCAACCGTTCCCGTGACAAACACGCCAACGCCTTGGCGGGCCTGACACAAATCAACATGTTCTTTGAGAACTCCACCCGCACCCAAGCCAGTTTTGAGATCGCCGGCAAACGGCTTGGCGCGGATGTGATGAACATGGCCATGCAGGCCAGCTCGATCAAAAAGGGCGAGACCCTGATCGACACCGCCATGACCCTGAACGCCATGCATCCGGACCTGCTGGTCGTGCGCCACCCTCATTCCGGTGCGGTCGATCTGCTCAGCCAAAAGGTCAATTGCGCGGTCCTGAACGCGGGTGACGGCAAGCACGAACACCCAACGCAAGCCCTGCTTGACGCGCTGACCATCCGCCGCGCCAAGGGCCGTTTGCACCGGCTCAATATCGCCATTTGCGGTGATATCGCCCATTCCCGCGTCGCACGCTCCAACATCCTGCTGCTACACAAGATGGAAAACCGCATCCGTCTGGTCGGCCCCTCCACCCTCATGCCCTCGGGTGTCGAGCATTTCGGAGTAGAGGTCTATGACGACATGCGCAAAGGCCTTGAGGATGTCGATGTCGTCATGATGCTGCGCCTGCAACGGGAACGTATGGATGGCGGATTTATCCCGTCCGAGCGGGAATATTATCACCGCTACGGGCTCGACGCGGAAAAGCTCGCCTATGCCAAAGATGACGCCATCGTCATGCATCCCGGCCCGATGAATCGCGGTGTCGAGATTGACGGCACATTGGCCGATGACATCAACCGCTCGGTCATTCAGGATCAGGTTGAAATGGGCGTGGCCGTGCGCATGGCCGCGATGGACCTTTTGGCCCGCAACCTGCGCGCCAACCCCAAGGAGCTCCTGGCCTGATGCAGATCGAGATCAACGGATCAGACCGCACCACCTTGCGGGTCTTTCACCTCGACCTCCCGCCCGAGGCCGTGGAACGCTTTACGGTGCAGGCCGGCACTGGCGAATGGCCGTTGAAATACGCGCTGGGGGCCAAGACCCTGCGCAATGGCTTTGTCGATGTTGTCGATCTGCGGGATTTGGACAAGATGGGCCTGTCCTCTTACCTCGCCCAAGCGCACAACGCCGCTGGGGCGGATTTCAAAGCCGACAGGTCCGTTCTGGACGCGCTGACCGGCCATGTTGTTATCCTGCCACCGCAGGCCTTTGACAATACCAGCCAGACCCTGACCATCGCGCCGCAATTGCGCTTGATCGGCACCTATGGCGGTGCCAAACCGACCCCGCGCGGCCCGAAACTGCGCAGCGCCTCGGCCTCTGGTCTCACCGCCCAAGGTGACCCTGGCGCACCACAGCGCCGCGGCTCTCTCTGGACCATTCTCGCCCTGATCGGCGCGGGCATTGTTGCCCTCTTGCTCTTGGCTGCTTTGCTCCGATGACCTCACAACTGCCCCCTTTCTTTGACGGCGAAGAGCTGCTGCGTGAGACCAAAGGTTCAATCGCCCAAGGTCTCTTGCTGGGTCTGTTCTACGTGCTGGCAATGCTCCTGATCGCCTGGGGTATCGGGTTTCTGTTTCCCTCAGACCAACCCTTCCCGATTGTTCATATCTCGGTCATGGGCGCTTTCTTTGCTCTGGTGATCCTGTTTCAACAGCCAGATTACGTCGCCGTCACAACGCGCCGCCTCTATCTGAAATACCGCTCGGGGCGAAAATTCTCAGTCCTCTTCCCGGAAATCCAATCCATCCGCAAAGCCTGGGGCGGGATCGAAATCACCTCCTCGCGCCTATCGCGCAAGCTGCGTATCCGCACGGTTCCGAAATCCGACGAACTCCTGTCCCTGATCCAAAGGGAGTTGGCCAAATGACCACGTTCCGCGCGGACAAAGCCACCTATTGGCAAACGCATAAGGTTATGGGCGTCATCGCCATGGCGCTGGCCTTTGGCGTGCTGTGGATCGCGGGCAACCCCTATCCCTGGACCGGCCTTGTCGGCGGGGCCGCCGCCATTGGCTTGCGCGGCTGGTATCTCAAGGACGAAGAGCTGGCCCATGAATGGCAGATGGAAAACGGCGTGCTGTCAGGCCCGGGAGAGCGCCGCGTCTTTCTTTCTGATCTCGTCACCGTCAAATCCATCGGTTCCGCCGTCCAGCTGATCACCACAGCAGGCGACAAACACCTGATCAAATTCCAGGCCGACCCTGCGGCCACCATCACCCAAATCAACGCCGCCCGCCGCCTATCGGAAGAGCAGACATGACCGCCACCCTCATCAAAAACGCGCAATTGATTGACCCTGAGGCCGATACGGTCACCTTTGGTCACATCCTGATCCAGGATGGAAAGATTGCCGAAGTCTTAGCAGAAAACATTGAATTTGAAGGATTGTTTCGAGCGCGAAACATCGATCCTGAGATCATCAATGCGGGCGGTAAACACCTTGCCCCCGGTATTGTCGATATCGGCGTCAAGGTTGGTGAACCCGGTGAACGTCACAAGGAATCCTATGGCACCGCCGGGCAGGCCGCCGCTGCCGGGGGGGTGACAACCATGGTCACCCGCCCTGATACCACGCCCTGCATCGACACGCCCGAGGCGTTGGAATTCATCCGCCGCCGCGCCAATGAGGCCGCGCCGGTCCATGTTCTGCCCATGGCCGCCCTGACCAAAGGCCGCGACGGCAAGGAAATGACCGAATTCGGCTTTCTCATGGATGCCGGGGCCGTGGCCTTTACCGATTGCGACAATGTGGTGCGCGACACCAAGGTCCTGACCCGCGCCATGTCCTATGCGAAATCGCTGGACGCGCTGGTCATGGGCCACCCGCAGGAACCGACCCTGTCCAAAGGCGCGGCTGTCAGCTCGGGCAAATTCGCCACCCTGCGCGGGCTTCCCGGCGTCTCGCCAATGGCGGAACGCATGGGGCTGGATCGTGACATCGCTTTGGTCGAAATGACCGGCGCGCGCTATCACGCCGACCAGATCACCGCCGCCCGCGCCCTGCCTTCGCTGGAACGCGCCAAGAAGAACGGGTTTGACGTGACCGCCGGCACCTCGATGCATCACCTGACCCTGAACGAGCTTGACGTCGCCGATTACCGCACCTTCTTCAAGGTCAAACCGCCGCTGCGGAGCGAAGATGACCGCCAAGCCATCGTGGCCGCCGTCCGCGATGGGTTGATCGACATTATCGGATCGTTCCACACCCCGCAGGACGAGGAATCCAAACGCCTGCCCTATGAGGAAGCCGCCAGCGGTGCCGTGGGTCTGGAGACCATGCTGCCGGTGCTGCTGCGCCTCTATCATTCCGGCGAGCTTGAGCTGCCAACCCTGTTCCGCGCCCTGTCCCTGAACCCGGCCAAACGCCTCGGCCTGCCGGCGGGACGCCTGGCACAAGGGGCCCCTGCGGACCTTGTTTTGTTCGATGCGGACAAACCTTTTGTTCTGGATCGTTTCAAACTGAAATCGAAATCCAAGAACACCCCCTTTGACAGCGCCCGACTTCAGGGCAAAGTGTTGGGGACATGGGTGTCCGGCAATCGGGTATTCAAAGCGTAAGGGCCGCAAAACATGTTCAACACCGATCCGACCACCTTTCTGCTTTGGGCGCTGATTGGCTATGTTTTGGGCTCGATCCCCTTTGGCATCGTGATCACCCGCGCGCTTGGCCTGGGCGATCTGCGCAAGATCGGATCGGGCAATATCGGCGCGACCAATGTGCTGCGCACCGGGAACAAGCCCGCCGCCCTGGCAACGCTGGTGCTGGATTCGACCAAGGGCGCGATTGCGGTTCTGATTGCGAAATTCGTCACTGGCGACACCGCCGCCATGCAAATCGCGGGCCTCGCCGCCTTTGCGGGCCATTGCTATCCGGTCTGGCTCAAGTTCAAGGGCGGCAAAGGCGTGGCCACCTATCTTGGCGTGGTCCTTGCCATCAGCTTCCCGGTTGGCCTGCTTTGCTGCGCGACCTGGGCACTGGCCTTTGCTGTCTCGCGGATCTCCTCCGTCGGCGCTTTGGTCGCCGCCATGTCCACCACCATCTGGATGTTCGTTATGGCCCGCGGCGATCTGCTGCTCATGGGGCTCGCGCTCACCATGCTGATCTATTGGCGCCACCGCGAAAACATCGCCCGCATCAAGGCTGGCACCGAACCCAAGGTCGGCCAAAAGAAATAACCCCAAAACCTCCAGCCCCCAGGTTTCTTTGGGCCAAAAATATCCCGGGGAGTCCCGAGCACAGCTCGGGACGGGGCAGCGCCCCACCTTCCTCTTAACTTACGCCAACCGTCACATTTTCGCGCAACACCTCACTCACCGCATCCGGATGGGTGATCGCCAGCATATGCCCCGCCTGAGGCACCACAATCTCGCGCGCCTGAGGAATCCGCGCCATCAGGCTGCGATGGATCGCTGCGACGATGGGCTGCGTTTGTCCGCCGCGCAGAAATGTCACCGGCATGCGCAGCTGCTCCAACCCGTCCCCGTCCAGAAGCCCGTGACAATCGTCAATCAGGCTGGGGTTCGACCCGGCAATCAACGGCATCAGCGCCGTATTGGTTTCGCGCGCTTTCGGCGGGAGATCGTCCCAAGCCATGCCACCACCCCAAGCGCTAAAAAAGCCCTGCGCCATGCGCGGCCAATCCTGCGCCTGTTGCGCGGCCAGAAAATCCTGAGATTCGCCCATATAGGCGTCAAACTCTGCCTGCCCTCGGGCAGCCGCGAACAGGACCGGTTCAACCAAGGTGAGGGACAAGACCTTGTCCGGTTGCTCCAGCGCCAGACGCAGGGCCACGGTGGCCCCGAAACTGTGACCAACCAGGTGGGCCGGCCTTTCCAGCAAGGATCGGGCCTGCGCGGTCACCACATCATGAATGTCCCCCTGCTCATCCCAGGGTGCCGCCTTGCCATGGCCGGGCATGTCCGGGGCAAGACCTGTCAGGTCTTGCGCAAACGGTGCCGCGACCTTGCGCCACACCCCGCCATGGGCGAGCGAACAATGCAGCAACAGGGCCAGTCCCGGCCCTGTTCCAAAACGTGTCACGGGAAATTCGATCACAAATCACCTGCCAGATGCGCATCCAGATCATCCAGACGATCCTGCCCCCAGAATCGCTGATCGCCATCGACGATAAAGAAGGGCGAGCCAAAGACCCCGGCACCAACCGCCTCTTCGAGATTTGCGCCATAGATCTCGGCCCCGGACAGCAAGCCACTATCCGCCAGTTTGGGGTCAAACCCACCCTCTTCCAGCGCGGCGCGCACGACGTCATCCTGCGCGATATCCTTTTCTTCGGCCCAACAGGCGCGGAAAATCGCCTGAACCAGCTTGCCCATATCGCCTCCGCCCGCCTTTTGCGCCGCGATAATGGCATAGGCCGCCGGGGCCCCATTTGTGGGCCAAAAGGCCGGTTGCGGCGTCAGAGGCAGGCCAGTCTTGCTGCGCGCCCGCAGCAGTTCCTGCATGCGATATTCCATCCGCGACGGGTGGCGATCTTTGGGAAGGGTGCCGCCGGTGCGCGCAAAGAGCTGGCCGATATCGAGCGGCTTGTAAGTGATGGTGGCACCATGTTTCGCGGCGATCTTCTCGACCCGGTCACCGCAGAGATAGGCCCAGGGGGACAAAGTCGTGAAATAGTAGTCGATATGCGCCAAAGCTCTTCTCCTAATGGTGTTGCTGGCGCGAATGCTAAGCACATGTTAAGGCGACCGCAACGTCACGAATCCGTCATGATCCCGGAGCCTCCCATGCCGACCGTCATCGAACCCAAAATCATCTCTGGCAATGCCAACCGCCCGCTGGCCGAATCCGTTGCCCGCCGCATGTCGCTCTATCGCGGTATGAGCGTCAATCTCGTCGACGCCCGCGTCGAACGCTTTAACGATGGCGAGATCTTTGTCGAAGTCTTCGAGAATGTGCGCGGCGAAGACATGTATATCATGCAGAGCACCTCGAACCCGGCCAATGACAACCTGATGGAACTGCTGATCATGGCCGATGCGCTGCGTCGCTCCTCTGCCAGCCGCATCACCGCCGTCATGCCTTATTTCGGCTACGCCCGCCAAGACCGCCGCACCAAGGCGCGCACGCCGATCTCGGCCAAGCTGGTGGCCAATATGATCGCCGAAGCCGGGATAGAACGGGTGCTGACCATGGACCTGCACGCAGCGCAGATTCAGGGTTTCTTTGATATCCCGGTGGACAACCTCTATGCCTCGCCGATTTTTGCGCTGGACATCAAGAACCAGTTCAAGGGCCAACTTGAAGACGTCATGATCGTCTCGCCAGACGTGGGCGGCGTGGCCCGTGCGCGTGAATTGGCCAAGCGCATCAACGCGCCCCTGTCGATCGTCGACAAACGCCGCGAAAAGCCGGGTGAGATCGCCGAGATGACCGTGATCGGGAATGTTGAGGGCAAGAAATGTATCGTTGTGGACGATATGTGCGACACTGCCGGCACGCTGTGCAAAGCGGCTGAGGTGATCCTGGAACATGGCGCGACCGAAGTGCATGCCTATATCTCACACGGCGTGATGTCTGGTCCAGCCGTGGAACGTGTGTCCAACTCGGTGCTCAAGACCCTGGTGCTGACAGACACGATCCAGCCCACCGATGCGGTCAAAAACGCCCCCAATATCCGCATCCTGCCAACTGCGCCTCTCTTTGCGCAGTCGATCATGAATATCTGGAACGGTCACTCGGTCTCGTCGCTGTTTGAAACCGACGTGCTGGGCCCGATTTATGAGGGTATTCTTTAACAGCTGAGCTTGGCGCAGAAATTTCGTGCACGAAATTTGCAAAAATCGTGCACGATTTTTCAGCGCCCGGCCGCGGCCAAGCGCCCCCCAAAAAACCTAGTACAATTCCCAATCGTCGTCTGACGCGACCTCGCCAATCGCGGTCCAGCTCATACGCACGCGGGCCACGCGCGTGTCAGACCAGGTGCGGAACACCAGGTCAAAACCGGTTTCGCTGACCTTATCGGCGACAATATCAGCCCGCACATTTGCGCCCTGATCCATATCCCAAAGCGACAAAGACACCTGTACCGTTGGAATGCTGCGGAAGGGTTCCGAGAACTTGACCTTTTTGCGCCGCTCCCGCGCGCCATGGCCCGTCCACATGTCACCGCCAGAGGCGAAATCGGAAAACACTTCCTCATTGCCCTGATCCACCCCGATAAGCGAGCCTACATATTTGCGCATGATCCGCCTCTTGCGTCCTGTTCCGGGTTGGTCCTGCTTCCCGTCATGCGGGTATAACGCCCCTGCCCCGGCAATGGAAATGCCAAAGAAGGGTTTCGGAAGTGTTGAACTGGGCGCTGTGACGCTTTTGGCATATACATTCTTGGGTTTGACCTGTAAAAGCGCCCGATCATCCTCCTCCCCGAGAAAGAATCCCTTATGATTGCCCCTTTGCAAGACGCGCTGTCCGAGCGTGGTTATGACACTTTGACTGATGTGCAGCAGGCGGTTTCCGCACCCGAGCTGGTGGACAAGGATTTGCTGGTTTCAGCGCAAACCGGGTCGGGCAAGACGGTGGGTTTTGGCCTGGCGATTGCGCCGACTTTGCTGGGGGATGCCGAGCATATGGGCCGGGCGGATGCGCCGGTGGCCCTGGTGATCGCGCCAACGCGCGAGCTGGCCTTGCAGGTGAAACGTGAATTGACCTGGCTTTATGGCAAGGCCGGGGCCTGGATCGCCTCCTGTGTGGGGGGCATGGATATGCGGGATGAGCGGCGCAATCTGGCGCGGGGGGCGCATATTGTCGTTGGCACACCGGGGCGATTGCGCGACCATATCGAACGCGGCTCGCTGATCATGGATCAGCTCAAGGCGGTGGTTTTGGATGAGGCGGATGAGATGCTCGATCTTGGCTTTCGCGAGGATCTGGAATTCATGCTGGGCGAGGCACCCGAGGATCGCCGCACCCTGATGTTCTCGGCCACCGTGTCGCCGATGATCGCCAAGCTGGCGCAGAATTTCCAAAAGGATGCCGAGCGAATCTCGACCATTTCGAACAAGCAGCAGCATTCCGACATCACCTATCAGGCGGTGCGCGTTGCGCAGCAGGATGGGGAGCACGCGATTATCAACATCCTGCGCTATCACGAAGCCGAAAAGGCCATTGTCTTTGCCAATACCCGCGCGGCGGTGAACCGCTTGACGGCGCGGTTCTCGAACCGTGGTTTCGCGGTGGTCAGCCTGTCCGGTGAACTGAGCCAAAATGAGCGCACCCATGCGCTGCAGGCCATGCGCGATGGGCGTGCCCGTATCTGTGTCGCCACCGATGTCGCTGCGCGCGGCATCGACCTGCCCAAGCTTGAGCTGGTCATCCATGCGGAATTGCCCACCAATACCGAGGCGCTTTTGCACCGCTCTGGCCGGACGGGCCGAGCCGGGCAAAAGGGCATCTCGGCCATGGTGGTCACGCCCCGCAACGCCAAAAAGGCCGAGCGGCTGTTGAAATGGGCCAAGATCAAAGCGGAATGGGTGGATGCCCCGTCTGCGGAAGATATCTATCGTAAGGATGAAGAACGCCTGTTGGCCGACCCGATCTGGTCCGAAGAGATCACAGAAGAGCAACAGGCCTTTGCCGGGCAATTGCTGGAGCAGCATTCGCCAGAGACCATCGCAGCGGCCTATTTCAAGCTTTACCAGGCGCGCAAATCCGCGCCAGAAGAGTTGGCCGACCCCGATAGCCGGCCTGAACGCAAAGAGCGCAAGGAACGCGCGCCCTTTGGTCCTTCGACCTGGTTCTCTTTGTCGGTGGGGCGCAATGATCGGGCCGAGGCGCGTTGGTTGCTTCCGCTGATCTGCCGCGTGGGTGGGATCACCAAAGAGGCGATCGGTGCCATTCGCGTGCAGAACAACGAGACCTTTGTCGAGATCGCGAAGGATGCGGTGCCGGGCTTTATCGATGAAATCGGCGATGGCGGCGAGTTGCAGGACGATGTGACCGTCACCAAGCTGGACAAGGCTCCGGAACTGGAACGCCGCCCTGCCGGTGGTGGTCGCGGCCCCAAGCCCGGCGGCAAACGCCCGCCGCGTGGCGATTTCGACAACCGCCCGGCGCGCCCCAAGCGCGACGAGGATCGCCCACGCAAGGCGCATAAACCACGTGATGACGAGCCCAAGCGCGAAAAGCCTGTGATCAAGAAGAGCGGCAAGGCGGTTTGGGGCAGTGACGCGCAAGAGGGCGAGGCAAAGTTCAAAAAGCCGCGCGAGCGTCAGGAAGATGGTTCCGAGCGCTCTGACAAGCCGTTTGGCGATCGGAAGTCCAAGCCTCACCGCAAGGGCGGCGACGGGGCCAAAGGCAAGCGTGACGGTGACAAACCGCGCCACAAGTCGGATGGAAAGTCCTTTGGTAAGCCCAAAGGGAAACCAACTGGCAAGCCCAAGGGGAAACCCGGTGCCGCTTCGGCCAGCAAACGTCTTGGGCCACCGCGTAAAGGTGGTGACGCACGGCCGACGCGTCGCAAGTGATGTGAGGGAGTTGGGGCGCTGCCCCGCCCTGCGCGGGGCGCAGGACTTCCCGGGGTATTTTTGGCCCAAAGAAACGCTATATCGATCTAACGAGAGCGGTTTCGCAAAGCCCAAACAAAGAAAAGCCCCGGCTGCACTTCACGTCAGCCGGGGCTTTTGATTTCTGAACAGCGGGTCGCTTAGAGTGCGGGCTGCTTTGCGGTCAGACCCAGGCTGGCAGCGATTGCCACCGTGTCCTGAAGCAGTTTGGCGGCGTCATCGACACCGGCACCGGCCTCTTTGGTCTGGGTGTAGACGGCTTGCACCTCATCCACCAGCGCATCGTAAGTGGCCTGATCGACATCTGCCTTGGGCAGCGCCTTTTCAGCCAGCACCGACAGGCTTTCGCCGATTTCGGCAAAGCCACCGGTGACCACATATTCCTGTGCGCCTTTGTCGGTTTCCACGGTCAGGATACCGGGACGCAGGGTGGTGATCAGCGGAGCGTGGTTCGGCATCGCGGTCAGGTCGCCATCGGCACCTGGGATCTGCACCGAAGAGACCTGCGTCGACAGCAGGCTGCGTTCGGGGCTGACCAGATCGAATTGCATCGTGTCTGCCATTTTGTTTGTCTCCGTCTCCGGGTTGGCGGTGCGGGCACCGCCTGTCCCGTCGGTTAAGGAAAGATGTAGGGTGGGGTTTTACCCCACCGCCACATTAGGCAGCTTCAGCGGCCAGTTTCTCGGCTTTTTCCAGCACTTCGGCGATACCGCCAACCATGTAGAACGCGCCTTCGGGCAGGTGGTCATACTCACCGGCAACAACAGCCTTGAACGAGCTGATGGTGTCTTCGAGCGGAACCTGAACACCGTCGGAGCCAGTGAAGACTTTCGCAACGTCGAAGGGCTGCGAGAGGAAACGCTGGATCTTACGCGCGCGGGCAACGGTCAGTTTGTCTTCTTCAGACAGTTCGTCCATGCCGAGGATCGCGATGATGTCCTGAAGCGACTTGTAGCGCTGCAGGATACCCTGAACGTCACGTGCCACCTGGTAGTGCTCTTCACCCACGATCTGTGGGTCCATCAGGCGCGAGGAGCTGTCGAGCGGGTCAACCGCCGGGTAGATGCCCAGCTCGGAGATCGCACGGTTGAGAACGGTTGTCGCGTCCAGGTGGGCGAAGGTGGTCGCCGGAGCCGGGTCGGTCAAGTCGTCCGCTGGAACGTATACGGCCTGAATGGAGGTAATGGAGCCATTCTTGGTCGAGGTAATGCGTTCCTGCATCGCGCCCATGTCGGTGGCCAGTGTTGGCTGGTAGCCCACCGCCGAAGGAATACGACCCAAGAGAGCAGACACCTCGGAACCCGCCTGAGTAAAGCGGAAAATGTTGTCAACGAAGAACAGAACGTCGGTACCGGACTGGTCACGGAACTGTTCCGCCAGGGTCAGACCTGTCAGAGCAACACGGGCACGCGCACCGGGAGGCTCGTTCATCTGACCGTAAACCAGGGCCACCTGAGATTCCTCGAGGTTGTCCGGCTTAATAACGTTGGATTCGATCATCTCGTGGTAGAGGTCGTTGCCCTCACGAGTCCGCTCACCAACACCCGCGAACACGGAGAAGCCCGAGTGCACTTTCGCGATGTTGTTGATCAGTTCCATGATCAGAACGGTCTTGCCCACGCCGGCACCGCCGAAGAGACCAATTTTACCACCCTTGGCGTAAGGAGCCAGCAGGTCGATAACTTTAATACCGGTCACGAGAACCTCGGACTCGGTGGACTGTTCTTCGAACTCTGGCGCAGGCTGGTGGATCGCGCGATATTCGTCGGCATTCAAAGGCGCGCCTTCGTCAACCGGCTCACCCACAACGTTCAGGATGCGGCCCAGGGTGGCGTTGCCAACCGGAACCGAGATCGGGCCGCCGGTGTCGGACACGGATTGACCGCGAACCAGACCTTCGGTCGCGTCCATCGCGATGCAGCGGACAGTGTTTTCACCAAGGTGCTGAGACACTTCAAGAACCAGGTTCTTGCCGTTGTTGTCTGTGTTCAGCGCGTTCAGAATTTCAGGCAGGTGGTCTTCGAACTGCACGTCGACCACGGCGCCAATCACCTGAGTGATTTTGCCTTGTGCGTTAGCCATTTCTATTCTCCGATTCTTAGAGCGCCTCGGCGCCCGAGATAATTTCGATCAGTTCGTTCGTGATGACGGCCTGACGCGAGCGGTTGAATTCGATGGTGAGCTTGTCAATCATGTCACCAGCGTTTCGTGTCGCGTTATCCATAGCCGACATCCGGGCGCCCTGTTCCGAGGCACCATTCTCGAGCAGGCCCGAGAAGATTTGCGTCGCCACACCGCGTGGCAGCAGGTCAGCAAGGATGGCTTCTTCGTCCGGCTCATAGTCATAGAGCGTAGATTCGCCAGCCTCTTCCCCATCGGTCTCGTAAGAGGCGGGGATGATCTGCAATGCGGTAGGATCCTGGCTGATCACCGAGTTGAACTTGGCAAAGAAGATCGTTGCCACGTCAAATTCGTCAGCGTCAAAGCGTGCCAGAATACCGCGAGCGATGTCCTGAGCATTGCCATAGCCAAGATTTTTGACCTCGGACAGATCGACGTGATCAACGAAGAGATCTTCGTAATCGCGCTTCAGCTGTTCGCGGCCTTTCTTGCCAACAGTGAGAATTTTCACTGTCTTGCCTTCGGCTTTCAACGCTTCGATGCGGGTACGCGCCAGTTTGACGATGGAGCTGTTGAAGCCCCCGCACAACCCACGCTCGGCGGTCATGACCACCAGCAGCTGTACGTCGTCTTTACCGGTGCCGGCCAAAAGGCGCGGCGCGCTATCGCTGCCACCGACACCGGCGGCAAGCGACCCCATCACGGCGTTGAAGCGCGCGGCGTAGGGCCGCGCTGCCTCAGCAGATTCCTGGGCGCGGCGCAGTTTTGCTGCCGCGACCATCTGCATGGCCTTGGTGATCTTGCGGGTCGATTTGACCGACTCGATCCTGGTTTTTAGGTCCTTGAGACTGGGCATCGCCGGGCCTCCTTACGAGAAGTCAGCGGCGAATTCGTCCAGCGCAGCCTTGACCTTGTCTGCCAGCTCACCTTTGACCTTGCGGTCATTGTCGGTGATGTCTGCCAGCAGATCAGCGTGCTTGCCACGCAGATGCGTCAGCAGGCCAGCTTCGAAACGGGCAACGTCGGATACGTCAACTTTGTCCAGGTAACCATTGGTACCGGCGAAGATGATGCAGACGATTTCAGCGTTGGTCAGCGGCGAGTACTGAGCTTGCTTCATCAGCTCGGTCAGACGTGCACCACGGTTCAGCAGCTGCTGAGTTGCGGCGTCGAGGTCGGAACCAAACTGAGCAAACGCGGCCATTTCGCGATACTGAGCCAGGGACAGTTTAACCGGACCGGCAACCGAGGACATCGCCTTGGTCTGAGCCGAGGAGCCCACGCGCGAAACCGACAGACCGGTGTTCACAGCAGGACGGATACCTTGGTAGAACAGTTCGGTTTCCAGGAAGATCTGACCGTCGGTGATCGAGATCACGTTGGTCGGAATAAACGCGGAAACGTCGCCACCCTGGGTTTCAATGATCGGCAGAGCGGTCAAGGAACCTGCGCCATTGTCTTCGTTCAGCTTGGCCGAACGTTCCAGCAGACGCGAGTGGAGGTAGAAAACGTCACCAGGATAAGCTTCGCGGCCTGGTGGGCGGCGCAGCAGCAGGGACATCTGACGGTAGGACACGGCCTGCTTGGAGAGGTCATCATAGATGATCAGCGCGTGGCGGCCATTGTCACGGAAGTGTTCGGCCATCGCGGTCGCGGCGTAAGGGGCCAGGAACTGCATCGGGGCCGGGTCAGAGGCGGTCGCAGCAACAACGATCGAGTATTCAATCGCGCCGGACTCTTCCAGTTTCTTAACCAGCTGCGCAACGGTGGAACGCTTTTGGCCAACCGCAACGTAGATGCAGTACAGCTTTTTGCTTTCATCGTCGCCTGCGGCGTCGTTGTAGGATTTCTGGTTCAGGATCGCGTCCAGAGCAACGGCGGTTTTACCGGTCTGACGGTCACCAATGATCAGCTCGCGCTGGCCACGGCCAATCGGGATCATCGCGTCAACGGATTTCAGGCCGGTCGCCATCGGTTCGTGAACCGATTTACGCGGGATGATGCCTGGGGCTTTGACGTCTGCAACCAGACGCTTGTCTGTGTTGATCGGACCTTTGCCGTCGATCGGGTTACCCAGACCGTCAACAACGCGACCCAGCAGTTCGTCACCAGCAGGAACGTCCACGATGGAGTTCGTACGCTTAACGGTGTCGCCTTCTTTAATGTCGCGGTCGGAACCGAAGATAACGATACCTACGTTATCGGTTTCCAGGTTCAGGGCCATGCCCATGATGCCACCTGGGAACTCGACCATTTCACCCGCCTGGATGTTGTCGAGGCCGTGGACACGGGCAATACCGTCCCCAACGCTCAGCACGCGACCAACTTCGGCAACTTCGGCTTCCTTGCCGAAGTTTTCGATCTGGTCCTTCAGGATCGCAGAAATCTCTGCAGCTTGGATACCCATTTATCCGACCTCTTTCATTGCATTCTGGAGGGAGTTGAGCTTGGAGCGGATCGACGTGTCGATCATCTTCGAGCCCACCTTAACGACAAGACCGCCGATGAGAGATTCATCAACGGTCGCATTGATTTTGACGTCTTTGCCTACGGAGGCTTTGAGCGTCTCGGCTAGTTTGGCGGCCTGCGCATCAGACAGCGCGGTGGCAGAGGCGACTTCTGCGGTCACTTCGCCTTTTTCCTCTGCCAGCATGTCACGCAGTGTTGCGATCAGCTGAGGCAGAACAAACAGACGACGCTTTTGAGCCATCAGGCCCAGCGCGTTTGTGACGGCCGGAATGAGGCCCATCTTGTTAGCAATTGCCGCCACGGCTGTTCCTTGAGCATCACGGCTATAGACCGGCGACGAAATCAGATCGCGCAGGTCAGCACTGTCGTCCAGCGCCGCCGAAAGGTCATCAAGGTTGGCTTCGAGCTTGGGGAGATTCTTGCTCTCCTTAACAATCTCGAAGATGGCGGTGGCATAGCGCGCGGCGATGCCGGAGGAAATCGATGCAGATTCTGACACGTCCACCCTTCCGATATTAGCCCCCGTGACGCGACGGGATCCGGCGCATCCGAGGGCGTTTCGAGTTCTTGATTTGCATCAAGAGACATAAATCGACGCGGATGTAGCAGAGCTATGCAAACCTAGCAACATGCTAAGGCATTTTTAACTTGGGCGCTAAACCCATATAAAACAGGGGGTTGCCGAAAAGTGCGACTTTCTGCGCCGATTCAAGATGCATCTATTTTCGACTTTTTTGAGAGAATCCCCGACTTCGGGGTAAAAATCGCGGTCAAATTGTCCGTTTTGGGCCAAGACCACGTCGCGGCCGAGGGAAACAATACCCACATTCCGGGCGTCAATTCTTGTGCTTTACTGCTGCGCCAAGATGCGAGCGGTTTTATCGATGATTTTTCTGTCCGGCTCGCTTAACCTTTCTTTAACGAATTTAGCATGCCGGAGGTTCGGCGGCAGTAAACCAGTTCTTTGGTATCGGGGTTTGACAATGTATTTGGCATTTTTGGGTTTGGCCGCTTTGGGCCTGTTGGGGTCCATGGTCTTGGGATCATCCGATGATGATGACGGGGCCGAGGATGCGATCACCGATGACACGCCGATTATCGAAGAGCCGGGCTCAGAAGATCTGGGGGCCACGCTGACCACCAATGCAGACGGGTCTGTCACTGTGGATCTGGGCGAAGACGAAACCGGGTCATTGGTGCTGTTCCGGTATTCGGATACCGAAGATGCAGGCGTTGGCCTGTCGGAATCCTTTTCCTACGAACTCTATCTCCTACCCGAAGATGGCAGCATTCCTGAATTCAGCTATTCCGGGGCAAATAATCCCCGATTGGATGGGTCGGAAACGTTGCAGGAGCTTGCGGAGGCTCTGGATTTGCAGCCCGTGGCCAGCTGGGACTTGGGTGATATCCTTCCGACCAACGAAGAGCCTTATTTCATCGACAACACGGTTCCCGCTCCGGTCATTCAATCTGACCACCCCATTGCCGTTTACGATGTCGAGGCCAACACAGATGGTGACGAAATCATCTATTTGCGGCCCGAAGGGTACGAACCGCCGCCGCCCACCCATCTGGGTGCAGAGCAAGAGGATGTGTTTGCCAACACAACCGGCAGCGAAGAGCCCGATTGGCTGGTGGGTCAGGCCGCAGGGATCGTGATTGACGGGGCTGGCGGCGATGATCGCTTGGAAAGCAGATACGCAGATACAACGTTGATCGGCGGCGACGGGGACGATGATCTGTATGCCTATAGTGACAACACCAGTGTCGAAGGCGGGGCCGGAGACGACCGGATCGATTTGATCTCGAACGGTGTGGCCTATGGGGGCGAAGGTGAAGACTATATCACTTATTATGGCAGTGAAACTGTCGTTGAAATCCATGGCGGCGAAGGAAATGATCGCATTTATGGCAGCGGTCCCAGCGGTGAGATCTTTGGCGACGCGGGAGATGATTTTCTTGGAATCGCGAATGGCGTGACCGGACATGGCGGTGAAGGCAACGATCATCTGCAAATTAGAAGTGGCGGGGTCGGCGATGCCGGGGCGGGCGACGATCTGATCACGACGTACAACTTTCTTAACGACGAAGACGGGGCCGCGACTGTGACCGGAGGCGAGGGCGCGGACACAGTCAGGATTTCGGTACGCAATCCATATGGCGAGGGTGAGATTGAATTCATGACAATCACTGATTTCGATCCGGCTGAAGACATTCTGGAAGTGAGCAGCCCGGCTCAGACCTCCTATGTTTTGGACGACGTTGCCATCGTCGAAGCGGCCGATGGCAGCTATTCCGATGTGCTATTGAACTATGCTCCGCGTATAGGAGACAGCCCGGAAACAGCAACAGCAGTGGTGCGATTAACCGGCGTTTCCGGAATGACCGCAGATCAGATTGTGGTGACCTGATCTGGTCAGGGTGTCGTTGTCGCACCAATTCGGAAACAATCAGAGGTAAGGACGTGAATTGTTTCCTTTGACGCCAATTCGCGCCAACTCGCTTGAATGTCGGCATCTTTTTGACATTATTCACGTCAAGGATGTGGGTGGCAAATTGAGTCGCCTAGTTTGGCTTGGAATTGGCAGGCCATGTTACCGGTGGGATTGAAAGAATGTATCTAGCGCTATTGGGCTTGGCCGCTATGGGCCTGTTGGGAACACTGTTTGCAGGATCTTCTGATGGAGGCGAAGATTCAGAAACGCCTGAAACAGAAAGCCCGCTAACTCCCGAAACACCGGAAGACCCGGAAACTGAGCAGCCAGAGGTTGTTGTCACCGAACTCCAGAACGGCGCTTTGCGCATCGAGCAAGTCGAAGGCGCGCCCGCCGATCTGGTTACGATTGTGTCCGAGACTGAAAACGCGCCAGGCGGTCAAGGATCATCGCGGGAGCATGAATATCACGCCACTGTTTACATGGTTTCCGAGGGCTTTGATATTGACGCCTCCTTGGCTGATTTCAGTGCAGTGGCTGGCGACTATGATGATTTCGAACAGTATCTGAGGGTCAACGGAGCAGAACCAGTAGCCAATATCGATTTGGGCAGTGTTGGGTATGACAATTCTTCTTACCCGGGCAGTGGTGCCTACGATCCAGATTATTGGGACAACCGCACGCCCGTTCCTGACTTTGAAACCGATCTATCGAACACTTTTGTGTTTCAAAATCTTAATGGCAGCCTTGCGGAGTTTGATCCCTCAGAAGGCATGCCTTACGGCCTTCCTGAAATTGGGACGGATGGGGATGACCTGATCGAAGTCACCCCAACGCCAAGCACGGATGGCTGGCTTGGGCTCTTTACAGACGGGCTTGACGGCAATGACACGATTACGCTTGCGCCTGATGCAAGCGGCAGACTGGGCGAGGTCGAAGGCGGCAATGGCGATGACCTGATCCACAGCTTGAGCGCCCATCACATCGATGGCGAAGCCGGGGATGATACGATCGATGTCGGACCGTCGGGCTATGTTTATGGCGGCGAGGGAAATGACGTTATTCGCCTGGATAACTCCGAGGATTTTGAGGGTGATCACGATGTCTTTGGCGAAGCCGGCGATGATTATCTGGTTGGTGTTCTGAATGCCTCAGTGTCGGGCGGTGAAGGGGCTGACACCCTGACAGCCGTACATGGGGATACCTATGAATTCGGTGACGGGGTGTATCTGACTGGCGGTAGCGGTGCCGACACATTCCAGATAACCACGATGGACGACTCTGTCGGCGGGACCGCCGATAACCCGGAACGCTTGGCCTCCATATCCGATTTCGACCCGGCTGAGGATGTGCTTGTCCTGTCCTCCAACCTGCCCGGCCCGGTCACGCCGACCTATTCAGATGGAACACTCTTGCTGGAACTGGGCGATGGCAGCTTTGCCAGTGTGTATCTGGGCGTTGAGAATTTCGACGTCACGACCATCACTTATGCCGATGTTGAGGGTGAGGTCGCCACCGCTTTTGCTGCAACGCAGGCCCCCGACTTGGGGGCAACGCTGGTTCATAATGAAGACGGAACTGTTTCGATTGAACTGGGCGAAGACGACAATGGCAGCATCCAGGTGTTCTGGATTTCAGAGGAATCCGACACTTATGGAGGCCACCCAGGCTCTTCAGGCGAGAGTGAGCATTCGGTGATGGTCTTCTATGTGCCCGAAGGCGTTGAAATCCCGGACAGGTTTTATGATTTGCCTGAAGACGAACTCGAATTAATTCGGGAACACGGAATATCCGGCTTAGCCAGCGTTTTTGATTTAACCCTTTTGGACAGCTGGTACATGGGCACGACTGGTAGCAACGACGAAGGGTTCTTTGATGATGGTTTAATGCCACGTGAGTGGAACAACCTGACCGCCCCGCCACAATTCATATCTGATGAGCCCCTGGTTTATCGTCATTATTTCGACGGATCATCGGGCATCCAGACTATACCCGATGAAGCCTCCTATTTGCGCAACTTCCCTGTCTATGGATCAGAAGAAGGTGATGAGATCGTCTCTGATTCATCTCACATCGACGCCGAGGGAGGGGACGACACGATTGTTGCAGACGGTGCCGGCTACATCCTTGGGGGTGACGGAAATGATCTGATAGTCGCCGAGGAAACCGGGGCAATTGGTGGTGGCTTCGGGAATGATACCATCATTGCCGAGGATGCTTTTGGCGTCTGGGGGGGCCAGGGCAATGACGCGATCCTGACAGAGGCAGGTGAAAACAATGACGGTCTTGCCATTGGCGGTCACGGCGACGACTATGTGGTTGTGATCGGCAATGAGGACGCGTATGGCGACAGCGGGAACGACACCGTTACAGCAGTTCATCGCATGGGCGAGGGTGTGCCGGTGCTTGAGGGTGGTTCTGGCTTTGACACGTTCCAAGTCGCAGCCCCTGACCTGACGACCGGCGACACCGTGGATGCGCCTCTGCAATTGGCCCGGCTTGCCGATTTCGACCCGGCTGAGGATGTGCTTGTCCTGTCCTCCAACCTGCCCGGACCGGTCACGCCGACCTATTCGGATGGCACGCTTATGCTTGAGTTGGGCGATGGCAGCTTTGCCAGTGTGTATCTGGGCGTTGAGAATTTCGACGTCTCGACCATCACTTATGCCGATATTGAGGGTGAGATTGACGCGACCTTTGGCTCAGAAACTGACCCGGTTCCCGGAGTCTCGGTCAGTGAAAACGCGCAAGGGGTGGTCAATGTCGAATTTGGCGACGAAGCAACGGGCAGCGTTCTGGCCGTCCTGTCCAGCGTCGAGTTTATCCCGGGCAATGCCGCTTCGGCCAGCGGGGACGAGTATGAGTTGATCCTGTTCCATGTCCCAGAAGGCACCGTCATTCCCGAAGACATTTCCGGGCTGGCCACCAGCGATCCGAACGCGCCTTTCCCCTTTGAGATTGACGCATTGGCTGAGACCTATGGGCTGACGGAACTCGGGTCCTGGGATTTGGGCGAGGCCGGGAGCAATTATGGTCCCTACGATGACTATGGCGACATGCCGGTAATCACCAATTCGCTACAGATGCCGCCCGAGATTACGACCAATGCCGAGCTGGAATTTCGCGAATACGCGTTTGACTCATTAAACTTTAACGTCATTTCCGATTTACAGGACTTTACCGACCGCCTGCCAGTTCTGGGCTCGGATGAGGGCGAAAGCACGGGTGTGGTCGGGGCCACCTTCTTTGATGGGATGGGTGGCGATGACACTGTGAATGCCATCGATGTCCGGACTGTCTTGGGCGGTGAGGGCGATGATGACCTGACCACATCCCTGACCGGGCCGGTTGGTGGCGGCGCGGGCAATGATACGATCGATTCCGAATATGCCTTGGGCGTCTGGGGTGGTGAGGGTGATGATGTGATCCGTTTGGACACAACAGGTTGGCGCGCCTTGGGTCACGCGAATGGCGAAGCCGGAGACGACTTTGTCGTTGTGATCGGAGAGGACACCGCGACCGGTGGCGAGGGCAATGACACGCTCAGCGCGATCTATTCAGAGCCAGCCGGTAGCGGCACAGGTTTGAATGGCGGCGAAGGGGCAGATGTGTTTCAGGTCGCGGCACCGGGGCTGACCTCGGGGGGCACGGCGGATGACCCGGTGGAAATTGCCCAGGTCGAGGATTTCGACCCGGCTGAGGATGTGCTTGTCCTGTCCTCCAACCTGCCCGGACCGGTAACGCCGACCTATTCGGATGGTACACTCTTGCTGGAGTTGGGTGATGGCAGCTTTGCCAGTGTTGAACTTGGGGTCGATAGTTTTGATGTTTCGGCCATCGTCTTTGCCGATGTCGAAGCTGGTGTCGAAGCGGCCTTTGCCTCGTAGAGCACCTCGGCCAGATCGCGCGTTACCCTCCCACAGGATCCGCAACCTTGCCCGGTTTCGGGGTCAGCACATCCAGAGGGGACAGCACCTTGGCCGCTTCGCCCACACCACGGTGGCGGGGCGGATGGCGTTTTGAAGCCAGCACCATCATCACGCCCCCGGCCATGACCGCCGGAATGGCGCGGCCGGTCTTTTCCCAGAACGGGCCGGTTTTCATCCAAAACCGCCGGGTCGAGGGCGGTTGGTAGAGCACTGACAGATGCGCCTCGGGGACAAAATCGTGCTGGCGCAGCTGCGCTTCGAGCTGGCCTGATGTATAGGGGCGACCAAAGCCAAACGGCGTCTTATCCGCCCGCGCCCAAAGCCCGGTGCGATTGGGTACGATGAACAGTGCCTGCCCACCGGGGCCAAGCACGCGATAGGCTTCCTCAAGCACTTCGACCGGGCTTTGCGAGGTCTCCAGCCCATGCATCAACACCAGCTTGTCCACATGGCCGGTTTCCAGCGGCCACATGGTTTCTTCGCAGAGCACGCTGACATTGGACATGCCCGCAGGCCAGGGCATCACCCCCTGCGGCGCGGGCATCAAGCCGACCACCCGGCGCGCGGTGGGCAAATAGGGGCGCAGCAGGGGCACGGCAAAGCCAAACCCCGCCATGGTCTGCCCCTTGGCGCGATCCTCGGGCCAGAAAGTACGCACCTGGTCGCGAATGATCTTTTGCGCCGCACGCCCCAGCGCGCTGCGGTAATAGAAATCGCGCAAAACTTGTACGTCCAGATGCATGGTAGCCCCATTGCAGCCCCGTGACAGATGCGTCACTCTGGGGGCACTCTGTCATTGACCGTAAGGAAACGCCATGCCTTTCGAAGTTGTTACTGTCCCCTGTCTGGAAGACAACTATGCCTATCTGGTGAACAGCGCCGATGGCGTGGCCATCATCGACGCCCCCGAAGCCGCGCCGATCATTGCAGCGCTAGAGGCGCGCGGCTGGGCCCCCGGGGTGATCATGATCACCCACCACCATTGGGACCATGTTCAAGCGGTTGATGAGCTGAAGGCCAAATATGGTTGCCCGGTCATGGGACCCAAGGCCGAAGAGGACAAGATCAAGAAACTCGACATGGCCCTGGATGACGGATTTTCCGGCGGCACCGATGATGGGCTGTGCCAGGTGATATCCGTTCCGGGCCATACGCTTGGCCATATCGCGTATTATTACCCCAAGGGTGGTGCCGTGTTCACCGCTGATAGCCTGATGGCGCTGGGATGTGGCCGCCTGTTTGAAGGTACGCCAGACATGATGTGGGAGAGCCTAAGCAAGCTCGCCGCGCTACCGCCGGAAACCATGGTCTATTCCGGCCATGAATACACAATGGGCAACGCAAAATTCGCGCTGACCATTGACCCTGACAATGCGGCGCTTACATCACGCATCCAAGACATTGAAACTGCCCGCGCCGAAAACAAGCCAACCGCGCAGGTGCCGCTGTCTATGGAACTGGCCACCAACCCGTTTTTGCGCGCCTCTGATCCGGGCATTCGCAAGGGTCTGGGGCTGGAAGACGCAACAGATGCCGACGTCTTTGCCGAAATTCGCGCCCGCAAGGACAAATTCTAGCGGAAATCACGCTCGGTTACGGGAAAGCGGCCAAAAGTGACCGGGCCTGACAAAGAAAAAACTTGAAGCTTGGCGGTAATCGACCAAACTTTAACCTTAAGAAGACATGCTGGCGGTCAACGGCAGCGCACAAACAAGAGGAGCACTCCCGTGCCTTCATTTTCGAATACACTTGAGCAGGCAATCCACGCAGCTTTGGCCTTGGCCAATTCCCGAAGCCATGAATTCGCAACGCTTGAGCATTTATTGCTCGCGCTGATTGATGAACCGGATGCGGCGCGTGTGATGAAAGCCTGTTCCGTGGATACGGAAGAGCTGCGCCAAACTCTGGTGGAGTTTGTCGATGAGGATCTCGCGAATCTGGTGACCGATATCGAAGGGTCAGAAGCGGTTCCGACAGCGGCCTTCCAACGCGTGATCCAGCGCGCGGCGATCCATGTGCAATCTTCCGGCCGGACCGAAGTGACCGGGGCCAATGTGCTGGTCGCCATCTTTGCCGAGCGCGAATCCAATGCCGCCTATTTCCTGCAGGAACAGGATATGACGCGCTATGATGCGGTGAATTTCATCGCCCATGGCGTCGCCAAAGACCCGGCCTATGGCGAAAGCCGCCCGGTTTCCGGTGCCGAAGAAGAGGAAGAAGCGCCGCAGGTCGAGCCACAGCAAGCCGGGGCTGAAAAGGAAAGCGCGCTGGCGAAATACTGCGTCGATCTGAACGTCAAGGCGGGCGAGGGCGACATTGATCCGCTGATTGGCCGTGATCACGAGGTGGAACGCTGCATTCAGGTGCTCTGCCGCCGTCGCAAGAACAACCCACTGCTGGTGGGTGATCCGGGCGTGGGTAAAACCGCGATTGCAGAAGGTCTGGCACGCAAAATTGTCGCGGGGGAAACGCCCGAAGTGCTGTCGAACACCACGATTTACTCGCTGGATATGGGCGCATTGCTGGCCGGCACCCGCTATCGCGGTGACTTTGAAGAACGGCTAAAGGCGGTTGTGACCGAGTTGGAAGACCACCCGGACGCCGTTCTGTTCATTGATGAGATTCATACGGTTATCGGCGCTGGCGCGACCTCTGGCGGGGCGATGGATGCCTCGAATCTGCTGAAGCCAGCCCTGCAGGGTGGCAAGCTGCGCACCATGGGCTCGACCACATACAAAGAGTTCCGCCAGCATTTCGAAAAAGACCGCGCGCTGTCGCGTCGCTTCCAAAAGATCGACGTGAATGAGCCGTCGGTTGACGACACCGTCAAGATCCTCAAGGGCCTCAAGCCGTATTTTGAGGAGCATCACAGCGTAAAATACACCGCTGATGCGATCAAATCCGCTGTGGAACTGTCGGCGCGTTACATCAATGACCGCAAGCTGCCGGATAAGGCGATTGATGTGATTGATGAGGCTGGTGCCGCCCAGCATCTGGTGGCCGAAAGCAAACGACGCAAAACCATCGGTGCCAAAGAGATTGAGGCCGTTGTCGCCAAAATCGCGCGCATCCCGCCGAAAAACGTCTCGAAAGACGATGCCGAGATGCTGAAGGATCTGGAAAAGACCCTGAAACGCGTGGTGTTTGGTCAGGACAACGCCATCGACGCGCTGTCTTCGGCAATCAAATTGGCGCGGGCTGGTCTACGCGAACCTGAAAAACCCATCGGCAACTACCTGTTCGCCGGTCCAACCGGTGTGGGTAAAACTGAGGTCGCCAAGCAATTGGCCGATAACCTTGGTGTGGAACTGCTGCGTTTCGACATGTCGGAATATATGGAGAAGCACGCGGTGTCGCGTCTGATTGGCGCGCCTCCCGGCTATGTCGGCTTTGATCAAGGTGGCCAACTGACCGATGGTGTCGATCAACATCCGCATTGCGTGCTGCTGCTTGATGAAATCGAAAAGGCGCATCCGGATGTTTACAACATCCTGCTCCAGGTGATGGATCACGGCACGCTGACCGATCACAATGGACGCACGGTGGATTTCCGCAATGTGATCTTGATCATGACCTCGAATGCTGGCGCGGCTGAGCAGGCGAAATCCGCCATCGGCTTTGGCCGTGACCGCCGCGAGGGTGAGGATACCGCCGCGATAGAACGCACCTTCACGCCGGAATTCCGCAACCGACTGGATGCGGTGATCAGCTTTGCACCGCTGCCCAAGGATGTGATCCTGCAGGTGGTTGAGAAATTCGTGCTGCAGCTCGAAGCGCAGCTGATGGACCGCGGTGTGTCGATTGAACTGACCCGTCCGGCGGCTGAATGGCTGGCCGATAAGGGTTATGATGACAAAATGGGTGCGCGCCCACTGGGTCGCGTCATTCAGGAACACATCAAAAAGCCCCTCGCCGAAGAGCTGCTATTTGGCAAGCTGATGAAAGGCGGGCTGGTCAAGGTGTCGATCAAAGATGGCGAATTGGTGCTGAACCTCGAAGGGCCAAAAACGCCCAAGATCAGCTCGAAGAAAAAACCTCCTCTGCTGACCGCAGATTGATGCGCTGGTGTGCGCCCTTCGTTGGGGCCGCCATGCTCCTGGCAAATCAAACCCAGGCGGACTCGTTTCGTCTGGGTTTTCCTTTGGACTGCACTATCGGGGAAACCTGTTTTGTCGAGGATTACGTCGATCACGACCCGGCCAAAGGCAAACAGACCGATTTTGCCTGCGGGTTGAACAGCCGCGACGGGCATAAGGGCACGGATTTCGCCCTGCTCAGTTTTGACGAGATCACCAAGGGCGTCGCCGTTCTGGCCGCTGCCGATGGCGTTGTGTTTCGAACCCGCGATGAAATGCCGGATGATCGACTCATGCGCGGTGTCACCAGCCAGAATGCCTGCGGGAACGCGGTGATCGTGACCCATGCAGATGGCTGGCGCACGCAATATTGCCACCTGAAACTGGGTTCAATCACCGTTCAACCTGGCGAAAATGTCGAACAGGGGCAGGTTTTAGGTTTCGTTGGTCTGTCGGGCCAAACCAACCACCCGCATCTGCATTTTTCGCTTTTTCAGGGCAAGGCGCTGGTTGATCCGTTTCAAACCGGCCCATTGGGGCAATGTGAGGCCTCGGATACAAGCCTTTGGCAAGAGCCCATCCCCTATACCAAAACCGGGATCATGACCGCCGGGTTTTCAGACCACATTCCGGATCTGAAAGAGGTGCGCAGTGGCGGCGCCTTTCGCGAAACAAGCGCCTCTACCCAGCCACTTGTTGTCTATATGCACGCAGCCTATGCCCAACATGGCGACCTGCTGACCCTGTCGGCAAGCGGGCCAGAGGGTGAGATCTTTGAACGCGAAATCGTGCTAAAATCCCCACAGGCCAGCCATTTACGCGCCTTTGGCCGCAAAGCCCCGCCAGGCGGTTGGCCCAAGGGTGAATATCTGGGTGAGGCGTTGCTGACTCGCAAGGGCAAGGTGATTGCGCATCGCTTTGTTCATGTGACAGTGAATTAGCGCTCAGTCAGCTTTAGCTCGATCCGGCGGTTCTGCGCGCGGGCCTCGGCGGAGTTTTCGGGATTGACCGGCTGGTATTGCCCGAACCCGTTGGCCGCCAGCCGCTGAGGCGCGATGCCGTAGGAGTCGATCAGGTCGCGCACCACTGACAGCGCCCGCGCCTGGCTAAGTTCCCAGTTATCGGCAAATTCTGCACCGGGGCGGACCGGGACATTGTCGGTATGGCCGTCAACCCGGATCACCCAATCAATGCCATCGGGGATTTCATTGGAGATCTCACGCAGGATATTGGCCACCTTGGCGATCTCGCGCTTACCCAAGGCAGAGAGTTCGGAATCGCCGGGCGGGAAGAGCACTTCGGAGGAGAAGACAAACCGGTCGCCTTCGATCCGCACCCCTTCGCGGGTGCCGACAACATCGCGCAGGCGACCAAAGAACTCGGACCGATAGCGTTCCAGATCCTTTTTCTCTTCTTCCAGACGTTTGCGCTCTGCCTCTTCCAGCTTGCGACGCTTGCGTTCCTCAGCGGCAAGGCGGGCAACGGCGGCGTTCAGTTCCGAGCCAAGGTTTTGCAACTGCACTTGCGCCTCGATATCGCGGACCTTGGCGTCATCCAAGAGCGCCTGCAATTCCCCCAACTGCTGACGCAAGGCGGCAACCTGCTGGTTCAGCAACTCCGCCTGCTTTTCGGCTTTGGTGGCGCGGTCTGTGCTCTCTGCCAATTCCGATTGCGCCTGCGACAGCAAGACCTGTTTTTCCTCTGCTTCGGTCAGTCTGGCCTCCAGGTCAGCCTCGGCTGCCTTTTGCGCGGCCAGGGCCGCGACCAGTTTGGCGCGCACATCCTCGACCGAGCTTTGCGCCTCAAGCCGCGCTGCCAAAGCTGCGGCAAGCCGTTCTTCGAGCGAGCGGCTGTCATCTTCGACCTGAACAGCCCGCGCCTCAGCCTCGGCCAAGGATTTTCTCAGACCGGCAATGACAGTGTCGCGTGCGGTATCGCGGGTTTTGGCCGCTTCCAGTTCAGCAGCCAAGCGGTCAGCGCGGTTTTGCGCCGCAATGAGTTCTGCCTGATCCACGGCTGCCTCTCCGAGCGAGGTCAACTGCTGGGTCAAATCGGCGTTTTCAGCGCTGAGCGCGTCGATGCGCAATTGGCGATCATCCGAGCGTTTCACAGCTGCGTCCAATTCGGTTTGCAACCCGGCAACCTGCCCCTGCAACTCGGCCACACGGGCATCGCCAGCCGTACCTTGCTCTTCTGACGAGGACAGCCGGGCGGCAAGATCAGCGGCTTCGGCCTTGAGATCATCCAACCCGGATTGTGCCGCCACCAATTGCGCCTGTGCGTCTTTGGCCGCGATCTCCAGAACACGGCGCTGTTCAACGGCCACGGCCATTTCCGACGCCGCCTCCGCAGCCTGTGCTTTTGCGGTTGAGAGCTGTTCGCTCAGGCTGTCGTTCTTGGCCTGCAACGCCGTCAGTTCTGTTTCCAAGGCGTCCGCTTCGGTCAATCGCGCCAGGGCAGCAGCGAGTTGAGCGGAAAGATCTGACAGCTTGGTCTCAGAGGCGGTCGCCGCCTGTTTTGCCTGTTTCAGTGCGGCTTCGGCCTTGGCACGGGCATCGCGTTCATCAGCCAGGGCCGTCTCGGCGGCCAGACGTGCGTTGCGCTCTTCGACCAGCGCAGTCCCGGCATCCGTTCGGGCGGCGCGCTCATCTGTCAGGGCAGATTCCGCATCTGCGCGCGCGGCTTGCTCTGCCTTAAGATCGGCCTGCAGTTGTGACAGGCGCGTATCGGCTTCGCTGCCTGCGGCCTTGAGCTGGGCCAACTCGGCCTCAAGACGGGTCTTTTCGACCTGGGCCACATCCAGTTGCGCCTGCAAATCGGTGGCTTTGGTCTGACCCGCGATAAGCGCGGCCGCCAGTTGCGCGTTCAAATCCGCCTCAGCCTTGCGGGCGGCGGCGAGCAGGGTCAGGGTCTCCTCGGCCTTTTTGCGCTCTTCTTCCAAAGCGAGCGTCATGGCGGTCAGCTCGGCCCCGGCCTCTTCAAGGCGTTTGCGGAGGAGATCAGCGGTTTGCGCCTCGGCCAAGCGCTGTTTTTCCTCTTCGCTCAGCGCCTTTTTGGTGTCGTCCAATTCGCCGGTCAGCGTGCCAATCTGCGCCTCTTGCGCGGCGTTCTTGTCCTGAAGGTCTTTCAGCACCGCCTCAAGCGCTTCGCGTTTGGCTGCTGCCAACAAAGCAGCCTCGGCCTGTTCATCGATCTGGGATTTCGCCCGGGTCAAAGCGGCTGTCAGATCGTCCCGTTCGCTGAGAAGCCCGGCGACTTGCTCTTCGAAACTGGCGATCCGATCAGCGGCGGCGGCAAGATCGGCAGCCTGACGGTCGCGGGTCGCTGTCAGGGCCGAGATGATCTGTGCCTGTTCGGTCAGCCGGGTTTCATTATCGCTAAGCGTGGCCTGCAATTCGCCCAGCTCGTTATTCAGGGCGGTGTTGCGGCGTTCCTGAACACCCAAGGCCTGCGCCAAGGCGGCGACTTCGGAGGCCAGCGTATCCAGCTCGGTTTCCTGCCCGGAAATGGTTTCGCGCAGCACAAATTGCACGGCCATAAAGATCGACAGCACAAAGGTCAGAACCAGCAAAAGCCCGGTCATCGCATCCACGAAACCCGGCCAGATAGAGGCCTGGAACCGGGCACCGGTGCGACGGGACAGCGCCATGGCTTAGCCCTCGTCCAGACGGGAGCGGGTGGCCTGTGCCTGGGTCAGCTTGCGCCCAAGCGAGGCAAGATCGGTGCGTAGCTCGGCCATGCTTTCCTGACGACCGGCGGCGATTTCCTCGAGGATACGCAGCATTTGCACGTCGATCGAGCGCAGGCGCATACGGCTTTCGGCATCCAGCCCTTCGTTGCTTTCCTTTTCACGGATCGCCTCGGCCAGTAGCTCCTGACCCTCTGCGATGCGCGCCATGGAATTGGCGGTGGGGGCGGTGGCCTCGATCCGTTCGGTCATGCGTTCCAGCGAATCTGCCAGCTGCGCGAGGCGGTTGTCCACATCCGCCCGGCCCTGTTCAGAACGGGCAAAGAGCAGTTGCAGCCGTTCCATCTGCTCGGCCATTTGGTCCAGCACAACGCCCGCCGCGCCCAGATCGGGCCCGTCGCCATCGGCGGAAAAGCCAAGCTTGGTGATTGAGCTCAGCCATTCCTCAAGCTCGCGGTAAAAGCGGTTTTGCCCGTGGCCGGCAAAGAGTTCCAGCAGACCAACAATCAGCGAACAGGCCAACCCCAGCAGGGAGGAGGCAAAGGCCACACCCATACCGCCCAGCTGGCTTTCCAGCCCGGTCATAAGGCGGTTGAACACCGCGACACCTTCTTCCCCCTCTTGCGGAGCAAGGCCACGGATCGTGTCGACCAGGGCCGGAACCGTTGTCGCCAACCCGTAAAAAGTGCCGAGCAGGCCAAGGAAGATCAGCAAGGACACGATGTAACGCGTAATCTCGCGCGCCTCGTCGATCCGGGTCGCAACCGAATCCAGGATCGAGCGGGTCGAGGTGGTGTTGATCTGCATGCGCCGATCATGGCGGCCAAGAAGCGTTGCCAGAGGGGCCAAAAGCTGCGGAGCCTTGGCGCGCAACCCCTGATCACCCGGACGGGCAAAATTCAAAATCCAGCGTACGGAGGTCATCAATTGCGCGACCTGCCAGAAACAGGCCAGCACCCCGATCACAAAGACGAACAGGATAAACCCGTTCAGATAGGGGTTGGCCTCGAACACCGGCAAGACGCGCGGCAAGGCCAAAACGGCCCCAGCAATGGATAGGCCCAAAACCGACAGCATCATAAAGACCTGACGGACGGGTTGAGAGAAATGCGGCTCGGCCTCGAGGTCGGGCTGGTCCATCGGACACCTGACACGTTGTTTTGCTTTGGCTAGAGCCTAAGCTTTTGCAACCGTTTCGCCAAGTGGTTATGCGCGCAAGGCTTTGACCCGCTCTGTCAACCAGTGCAAATCGGCGTCAGGCACGCCCAATTCGTCCAAATGCGCGGCAGTGTTGTAGAGATAATCACAGTTCGGCCCGCGCCCGCCATGGGCCTGCGCGATGATCTGCGCCTGCTCTTCCAGACTAAGCGCGCCGGTATATTGGACGTGATCGGGGTCTATCACATAAGACACGGCATCGACCCGGCGGCCATCGCCCAGATTTACAGGCAAAACACGCTCCAGATAGGCGGCAGACACCAATTCGCGTTCGCGCAGATAGTCCAGAGCCTGCTCTTCTGTCCCCGGGGCCGCGCGCAGGGCCAAGCCATCACACGATGTCTCGGCATGTTCGTCCAAGGCCAGGACCAAGCCTGGCTTTTCCTCGGTGCCGCGATGGTGGATCGAATACATACAGAAACTGCGCGCATATCCGCTTAGTCGCGCCGGTTGGCTTTCGACAACCTCAAAGCCCGGGTTCCACAGCAGCGATGCATATCCAAATACCCAAAGTGTCATGTCTGGTCCTTATCCCTTGGCCGCTGTAAACACGATTGCGCAGGTCAGGAAAAGGGGGGCGCAGGTGAAACGGTTGATCTTGGGCGTGGTTTTTGTGACTCTGGTCTGGTCGGGCTGGTGGTTTTGGCAGGCCAGTGCAACACGCGGGCAGGTCGAGGCCTGGTTAGGGGATCGGCGCGCAGATGGCTGGGTCGCCGAGTATTCCGATATTTCCGTCCGGGGCTTTCCCAATCGGCTGGACGTCACCCTGACCGATCTGTCCCTGGCTGATCCCAATTCCAACATGGTTTGGGAGGCCGCGTTTTTCCAGATCCTGTCACTGAGCTATGATCGCGACCATCACATTTTGATTTTCCCGGATCAACAAACCCTGTCCTATCAAGGCAAACAGCATGAGATCACCAGCGACGGTTTGCGCGCCAGCGTGGTGTTTGAAGAGGGTCGGATTGAACGGCTAAACGCCGAAGCCGAGACCCTGAATTGGGACGGGATCGCGCTGGCCACGACGACAGCGGCGTTTTTACGGCAGGATGAGCAACTCTATCAACTGGCCGTTTTGGCCGAAGCGATTGCGCAAAACGCCACCGGACTCGCCGTGGTCAATGACGGGCGGGCAAGTAACGCGAAACTCAATGCCTTGGTGCAATTTGATCAGGATTGGTCGCTGGCCTCAGTGGAAATGGCCCGTCCGCAGCCCACACATATCGACCTGAAACAGCTGTCCTACCAGCTAGATGGTCTGGAATTGGAAATGGCGGGCAAGCTGGATGTCTCGGCCAGTGGGCTGGGTGACGGCGAGCTCACCTTGCGCGCGGTGAATTGGCAAGAGGCGCTGGAACAGGCACGGCTGAACGATCATCTGCCCGGCGGCATGATGGAAACATTGGTTCAGGGCCTGTCCCTGGTGGCTGGGCTCAAGGGGCGCGCCGACACGCTGGACCTGCCTTTTCATATCAATAATGGCGAGATGGCGCTGGGGCTTTTGCCGCTTGGGCAGGCACCCCGGTTTCAAATTCCCTGACATAACACGGGCAGGCTTGCACCCGCTTAAAAACGCGGCAACACTCGGCGCATGAGTTTTGCCCTTCTCCATCGTATTGAGCTCAAGCGCGACGACATGGTCGCGCTGCTGCAGGATCTGATCCGCATTCCGACGCTGAACCCGCCGGGTGAAAATTACCGTGAGATTTGCGACTACCTCGAAAAAAGATTGAAACCAAAGGGGTTTGATTGCCAGTTGATCCGGGCCGAGGGCGCGCCCGGTGATAGTGATACATACCCGCGCTGGAATATCATCGCCCGACGCGAAGGCACGCGGCCCGGCGATTGCGTGCATTTCAACTCGCATACGGATGTGGTCGAAGTCGGCCAGGGCTGGACTCGCGATCCCTTTGGGGCCGAGCTGGAAGATGGTCGGGTCTATGGTCGCGGGGCATGTGATATGAAGGGCGGGTTGGCCGCCTCTATCATTGCGGCTGAGGCTTTTCTTGAGCAAAACCCGGATTTCCACGGGGCGGTTGAAATCAGCGGTACGGCTGATGAGGAATCCGGCGGCTATGGCGGCGTCGCCTATCTGGCCGAAAAAGGGTTCTTTGATCCCTCCCGCGTGCAACACGTGATCATCCCCGAACCTCTGGGGCATGATTGCATTTGTCTTGGCCATCGCGGCGGCTGGTGGGCCGAGATCGAAACCAAGGGCGAGATTGCCCATGGCTGTATGCCCTTTCTCGGCGATTGCGCCGTTCGCCATATGGCGGCGGTGCTGGACCTGTTCGAGCAAAAGCTCTTCCCGGCCATGGCCGCGCGATATACCGAAATGCCGGTGATCCCCGAAGGCGCACGCCAATCCACAATGAACATCAATTCAATCCATGGCGGACAACCGGAACAACCCGCAGATTACACCGGCCTGCCCTCCCATTGCGTGCCTGACAGTTGCCGGATCGTCATCGACCGACGTTTCCTGATCGAAGAGGGGTTGGACGCGACACAGACCGAGATTGTCGAACTGCTCGAGCATCTCAAAGCCACGCGGCCCGGGTTTGACTACAGCCTGCGTGAAATCAACCGTGTGATCCCGTCAATGACCGCCAAGGACGCCCCGGTGGTGACCACGGTTCATGGGGCCATTCACGATGTGCTGGGCCAGGACCCGATCTATGTCGCCTCGCCCGGTAGCTATGACCAGAAACATATCGACCGGATCGGCAAGCTGAAAAATTGCATCGCCTACGGGCCCGGTGACCTTGAAATGGCCCATAAACCGGATGAGTTCATCACCGTCGACGATATGATGGACAGTGCCAAGGTCATGGGGCGCAGTTTGGAAAAACTGCTTTTGCCGCGTTGAGTTGCCCTACGGGATGGCGGGTGGGGCGCCTTTCAGCTTGCTGAAACAGCGTCCCCGCCATTCCGTCACACAGCGATATTGTCGATCAGACGCACCCCGGCCAACCACGCCGCTGCCAACAGACGCGCCGGGCGGGTGGGGGTGTCCAGAACGGATAGATCGTCACAGGCCCGCAGGTCCAGATATTCGACCTCGGTAAATCCGGCGGCGAGGATTTTCTTGCGCGCTTCAACTCGCAATTCATGCGCCTCGCCCCCCGCGCGCAATCCTTCGGCCATCTCTTCCATGGCTTCATTCAACACAGGTGCCTTGATCCGCGCACGGTCCGACAACAGCAAGTTGCGCGACGACATGGCCAAACCATCCTCTTCACGAATGGTCGGGCAGCCGACGACTTCGGTCATCAGATCCAGATCCGCCGCCATGCGCGTTACGACCTGCAACTGCTGAAAGTCCTTTTCACCAAAAAACGCCTGATCAGCGCGCGTTTGGGTAAAGAGCTTGGTCACAACCGTCGCTACCCCGTCAAAATGCCCGGGCCGGTGCGCGCCGCAGAGCACATCGGTCAGCCCGGAGACAGACACTGTGGTAGCAAACCCTTCGGGATAGATCTCTTCAGGACCTGGCACATAGACCATGTCCACCCGATGATGCGCCAGCTTCTTGGCGTCCTCTTCTTCGGTGCGCGGGTAATTTTCCAGATCTTCTGGATTGTTGAACTGTTTTGGGTTCACAAAGATCGTCACGATCACCCGATCACAGTTTTCTTCTGCTGCGCGCACAAGGCTCAGATGCCCCTGATGCAACGCCCCCATGGTTGGGACCACGCCTACGGTTTCGCCAGCGGCCTTCCAATCCGCGACCCGCGCGCGCAGTTCGGCCTTGGTGCGAATGATGTCAGGGATCATTACTTTTTCTCCGGGGCTTGGTCGGCAAAGATATGTTCCGCTGCCGGAAATTCGCGGGCGCGGACTTCGCGGGCATAATCGGCAAAGGCCGCCTCGGCCTGTTCACCCAAATTGGCATAGCGTTTGACGAATTTCGCCTTAAAGGCCGTGAACATGCCGATCATATCATCCACCACCAGGATTTGCCCGTCACAGCCGGCCGACGCCCCAATTCCGATTGTCGGAATGGCAATCGCCGCCGTGACCTCATCCGCCAGATTGGCTGGTACTTTCTCGAGAACAACGCTGAACACCCCGGCCTCGGCCACCGCCTGGGCATCGGCCATCAGCTCAGCCGCCGCATCCCCGCGCCCCTGCACTTTGTAACCGCCCAGAGTGTTGATCGATTGCGGGGTCAGCCCAATATGCGCCATCACTGGCACGCCGCGCGCCACGAGAAAGGCGATGGTTTCGGCCATGTGACGCCCGCCTTCCAGCTTGACCGCCGCAGCGCCGGTTTCGGCCATCAGAAGCGCGCCATTTCGGAAGGCCTGTTCCGGACTTTCCTCATATGAGCCAAAGGGCATGTCCACGACCATCATGGCCGTTTTCAGCCCACGCGCCACCGCCTGCCCGTGCAAGATCATCATTTCCATGGTCACGCCCAGTGTGCTGGGCAGCCCGTGCAACACCATGCCGACACTGTCACCGACCAGAACAAAGTCGCAATGCGCATCCATCAACTCGGCCATTTGCGTTGTGTAGGCTGTCAAACTGACCAGCGGCTCACCGCCTTTGCGCGCCCGGATGTCATCAGGCATTGGCGCTTTTTTCTTTGCAGTCGCGCTCATTTCTCGCGTCCTCCACGCAATAAAGTTGCGCGGGTGTAGCATTTGCTGCGTTGCAGAACCAGCAAAGATTTGTGCAACCCGCGCCGCGTCACGGCGATGTCTGACGCTATCACACTTCACCATCGTCAACTGTGTGCTTGATTACCGCGTGGGTTGCGGCAAAACTTGAAACAGCGCCTTTGCCGCAGGGAGACCCTTATGAAACAGTTCCGCAACATGCTTTTGGCCACCAGCTTTCTGGCCACTGCCGCCGCCGCGCAGCAGACCGATCTGACCATCGCCATTCAGCTAGAACCACCGCATCTGGACCCGACATCGGCCGCTGCCGGGGCGATTGACAGCGTGCTTTATTCCAACGTTTTCGAAGGTCTGACCCGCTTTACCGAGACTGGTGCCGTGGTGCCCGGCCTGGCGGAAAGCTGGGCGATCAGCGAGGATGGGCAGACCTATACTTTTGCGCTGCGCTCTGGTGTCCAGTTTCATGACGGCAGCGAGATGACCGCCGAGGATGTGAAATTCTCGCTCGATCGCGCCCGCGCCGAAGATAGCACCAATGCACAAAAAGCCCTGTTCGCGGGCATCGCGGATGTCAACGTGGTTGATCCGCAGACGGTCGAGGTCACACTGGCACAGCCGGACGGGAATTTCCTGTTCAATATGGCCTGGGGCGACGCAGTGATCGTTGCGCCCGAAAGCATTGAGGGGATCAAGCAGACCCCGATCGGCACCGGTCCGTTCAAATTTGTTGAATGGAAGCAGGGTGACAGCATCTCACTGGCGCAGAATGCCGATTACTGGGGTGAGAAACCAGCGCTGACCTCCGCGACCTTCAAGTTCATCTCGGACCCGACCGCCGCCTTTGCCGCCATGATGGCGCAGGATATTGACGCTTTTGCTGGATACCCCGCCCCGGAGAACCTGCCACAATTCGAGGCCGATCCCCGGTTCCAGGTTCTGGTCGGTTCCACCGAGGGTGAGACGATTCTGTCGACCAATAACCTTCAGGCGCCTCTGGACAATGTGAAGGTGCGTCAGGCGATTGCCCATGCCATCAACCGTCAGGACATAATTGATGGAGCCATGTTTGGCCTTGGCACGCCGATTGGCAGCCATTTCGCCCCCCATAACCCGGCCTATGTCGATCTGACCGGCAATTCTGGTTATGACCCGGCCAAGGCCAAGGCACTGCTGGCCGAGGCTGGTTTCCCGGATGGGTTCACCACCACGCTGAAACTGCCGCCCCCCTCATATGCCCGTCGCGGCGGCGAAATCATCGCGGCGCAGCTGCGCGAAGTCGGTATTCAGACCGAGATTTCCAATCTGGAATGGGCGCAATGGCTCGAAGAGGTGTTCCGTGGCAAGGATTTCGGCCTGACCATTGTCAGCCATACCGAACCGTTTGACATCGGCATCTATGCGCGGCCGGAATACTATTTCCAGTATGATAACAAAGCGTTCCAGGACCTGATGGGCGAATTGACCGGCACCACGGATCAAACCGCGCGCCAAGATCTGCTGGCCAAGGCGCAAACAATCATCTCCGAGGATTACGTCAACGGCTACCTGTTCCAGCTCGCCTATCCAACCGTAGCAGATGCGCGGCTGGAAGGTTTGTGGTTGAACCAGCCAACGCAGGCCACCGACCTGACTGGCGTACGCTGGACTGAGTAAAGCTTAGGAACGGGCGGCGGCGCGGATCATGTCCGCCGCCTTTTCCGCAATCATGATCACAGGCGAGGCGGTGTTGCCCGACGTGATGCGCGGCATGATAGACGCATCGACAATGCGCAGCCCCGCCATCCCGCGTACACGCAGTTCGGGGTCCACAACTGCCCCGTCATCCACCCCCATGCGGCACGTGCTGACCGGGTGGAAAATCGTCGTACCGATATCACCAATTGCCTCTAGCAGGTCAGCATCTGAGGCAACCTCAGGTCCTGGCAAAATCTCTTTGGGTTCATATTGCGCCAGCGCCTTGGCTGTCATGATCTCGCGCGCTTGTTTGACCGAGGCAAGAGCGACCGTTTTATCCGCTTCTGCTGAAAGGTAATTCAACCGTATATGGGGTTGCTGCTCCAAATCCCGGCTTTGGATATGGCAATCCCCCCGGCTTTCAGGGCGCAAATTGCAAACTGACATTGTGATCGCCGGGAAAGGGTGCAGAGGGTCGCCCAACCTGTCCGTCGACAGGGGTTGGACGTGATATTCCAGATCCGGCGTGTCTTTGGACGGGTCGGATTTGGTGAACATGCCAAATTGGCTTGGGGCCATGGACATGGGGCCGGATTGGCTCAGCGCGTATTGCAACCCGATCCTGGCCTTGCCCAACAGGCTGTTGGCCATGGTATTGAGGGTTTTGGCGTTCTTGACCTTAAAGACTGTGCGGATTTGCAGGTGATCTTGCAGGTTCTCGCCAACTTCGCGCAGCTCATGCCGGGTTTCGATGCCGAAATGCGACAGCACATCGGGATTGCCGATGCCCGACAGTTCCAACAGTTTCGGTGTGTTGATCGCACCAGCTGCCAACAACACTTCACCCTTTGCACGTGCCTCAATCCGCTGGCCTTTGTGGTGATAGACCACACCACTCACGCGTTTGCCCTCGATCATCAGGGTTTCGGTATGCGCCTCGGTCACCACCCGCAGGTTTGACCGTTTCATCGCCGGGCGCAAAAAGGCTTTGGAGGTGTTCCAGCGCACCCCGGCCTTTTGATTGACCTCAAAAAAGCCGGAACCTTCGTTATTGCCGTCATTGAAATCAGCGCGGGGCTGAATGCCAAACTCCTTGGCCCCTTCCTGAACCGCGCGCAAAATGTCCCATTCCAGCCGTTGCGTGCTGACTTTCCATTCGCCGCCACCGCGATGCATATCACTGTCGCCGCCGTGGTGATCTTCGGATTTGAGGAAATAGGGTAGCACATCATCCCAGCCCCAGCCGGTATTGCCCAGCTGCCGCCACTGGTCATAATCCGCCGCTTGGCCGCGCATATAGATCATACCATTGACCGAGGTGCAGCCACCCAGAACCTTGCCACGTGGATAGACCAGCGCCCGCCCGTTTAGCCCCGGTTCCGGTGCAGTTTTCATCATCCAATCCGTACGGGGGTTGCCAATGCAGTAGAGGTAACCGACCGGGATATGCACCCAATGGTAATTGTCGGATTTCCCCGCCTCGAGCAGCAGGACACGGGTTTTGGGATCTTGCGTCAACCGATTGGCCAGAACGCAGCCTGCTGTCCCGGCACCAACGATGATGTAATCGTATTCCCCGTCCAAGCGGTTGTTTTCACTCATAGCCTCTGGCCCTCCCGCCGAAGATAGAAGGCGCATTTGCCGTCAAGGTCAACCGAGACAAATCACCTCGGAGCGAAAGTTGAGCCAGGTTTACCAACCAAGGTAAAAGGGGCTCTGGTCACCCAGAGCCCCTTTGATCCGCTTACTCTAAAGCGAAAGATTTTCGAGAAAATCGGGTGTCAAACCCCATTAACAAACAAAGAACTTGGGTTTGCGGCGATTGATCATCCCTGCCTCGAACAGCACCCCGGCCAAGCGATTGGCCGCGTGTAGTTCATCCCGCGATTGCGCTGCCGAAGCTTGGTCATGGCAATATTGTTCGAGCATATTGCGCGTTTCCGCATCCGGCTGCGGGCCAGCGGACATAATGGCGTCAAACAGGCTATGATCGATTTCGGGCGCGACCGGATCTGCCAAGGCAGCCGCCGCGTCCTCATCCATAAAAACATTGCCCTCGATGCCTGCGAAATTGCGGATTTTCTCGATCCGTTCATCGCTGCAATCCAAGAGGGCCGCCATGGCTGGCACTTTGCCCATCGGAGTTGTCTTGCCAACATAGCCATAAGGGGCGCAGTCAGAGCGTTTCAGCACGCGATCCATGATCGGATCGATCACGGTGACAATGTCAGAAATCCCAGACTCTTGTGCATATTCCAATGAGGCCGCCATTAGCTCGCAGGTGGCATAGCTGACCGAATTGCGGGTCTTGCCGCGATCCAAAGCCTCTGTATCCACACAAAACCGTGTCGATTCCCAGATTGTCGGGCTGCGCAGCGGCTGATCCCCGTCCAAAATCGCAGAAAACACATCTGACAACATATGCGGTCCGGTGGTTTGCAAGGCACGCACACAAGACACGACCTTGCCATTGTCATTCACCCCGATGACATAAGCCGGATCAAGCGCATCGAACTGGTCGATTTCCTTGCCATCCTTGATGTCGACTTCCCAGCCCAAACGTTTACCAAACACGCGTGCACGCAAAGCAAACATCTCATCGAGAAGCCGGCCGTACCGGTCCCGGTTTAACCCATCAACTACTATGATCATGGTTCTTCTCCACTACCCTATCCGTGGAAAAGTTGACCATGATTTGAGATATACCTTCTATTAGGGAAATCCCGTAGAAAGGTTAATTTGGGTGAATAAGGCCTAGTCCGATGGCACGCCCGACAGCCTGCGATGTGGTCAGCGCCCCCAGTTTTGAGCGGCTGGATCGCAGATGCACCTCAACCGTGCGGTTGGAGATGTTCAGAATGTCAGCGACATCCTGCTGAGTTTTGCCCGCAGCCACCCATTGCAGAATTTCGGTTTCTCTGGCGGAAAGAGACGGGCTTGTCAATGCGCGTGTAAGCGCATGGCTGCGCACAACGTTATCGTGCAAGTGAACGGCCAGATGCTGCATCTCGCCCAAGATCTTCTTTTTGAGCAAACCCCATTCCTTGTCAGAACAGTTGCGGGTGACACTGAACAAACCGATATCGCCATATGGCCCGCGCACAGGAATTGTCAGCCCCTGTTCCGCAATGCCAAAATCATGGGCCGCGCGAAAGAGCGTGCGGAAACTATCCTCTTGGCGCAGCCGCACCCAATCGACGGGGGCAATGCTGCGTGCCGCCGTCAACAGAGTTGGATCACGGTGCTGAAACCCTTGTTCGACATAGAGTTTTTGCCATTCATCCGGGTAATTCACAAACCCATGAACTGTCTGAGCAATCGGATTGACCCCGGCATAAGCTGCAAAATCCAGCTCATGCGTTTCACAGACCGTGTCCAGGAATAATCTGAGATCACTGTCTGCATTGGGCTGTTTGCTCAGGTCAATAACCGTCACTGCGAACCTTTCTGCCAACAAGATTGGCACAAATGGGTAGGGCTCTTAGCAAGGGCGTTCCTTGTTCTGTGTCTGAGAAGCCACCAGGAATGCATAGACAGCCGAGCGATGCCCAAATGAAAGCGCTTCATACTGGTGGAGAAGTGTATCCGCCTCTTGCCCAAAAGGCGAGGCCAGCTTTGGCATTTCAAACGGCTCATCTGATACACCGGTGAACAAAACCGGAATATCTATTCCCAAAATGTCGGCGATTTGAAACAGTTGTTTGGCATCTGCCCGGCGCTGGCCCTCTTCCAGGGCCGAGACGGTTTGTTCCGAAACATGAAGCTTGCGGGCCAGTTCAGCCCGAGACAGCCCCAATAGACGCCTCTGATCTGCGATCCCTCTCCCCAGAAGAACATCAATATTGGTCATATCTGACTTCTCTGCCCGGCCCACACTGTGCTGTCGCGCATCTAAAGCCCAACAATGCGACTCGGAGTCGGAGGCGTTTTGCGCTTGGTTTACTTAACTTCATGTCACGTCACGGCGCAACTAAAAGTAGTTAACCCCGCCCAATCTTGTCGCCAGAGTCGACCCGGTTGGGCAGGATTTCGACCAGGTGGTCCTGATTTTCTAGGCAGATTAATGGGTCCCGCCCTATGACTTCGCGATATAGGCGGTGGCTTCGATCTCGATCAGGGCCTGATCTTCGACGAGATCCTTAACGATCAACATCGACATGGCCGGAAAATGTTTACCGAACACGCGCCGATAAGCCTGCCCAACTTCGCGCTGATGGGCGGCGTATTCGTCTTTGTCTTTGACGAACCAGGTCAGGCGACCAATATCGGCCACATCCCCACCCGCTGCGCGCACGATGTCCGCGATATTGTTCAGGGCCTGTTCCATTTGTGGGATAAAGCCACCCGGGACAAAGACTTTGTCCTTGTCCCAACCAATCTGACCGCCGATATGCAGGGTGCCGTCGGGCATCAGCATACCATTTGCATAGCCCAGCGCCGGGGCCCATCCTTCGGGGTGAATTGTCACTGGTTTCATGTGCGGCCCTCCATCAAGCCGGTTATCTTGTGCCGCATATCATCAGGCCAGGCAGTGGGTCGCCCATCCGCCCCAACACAGACCAAGGTGTGATCTGCCTCGAACCGAAGCTGATCTTGCGCGGTTGCGCGTGTTCTCAGAGTCAAGCTGGACGTGCCAATCGCTTTGATCTCGACCGCCAGGACCAGCTGATCGCCGTGGCGACAAGGGGCTTTGAACTGGACCGAGATAGACGCCGTTGGCACGCCTTGATCCGGGTGGATCTCTTCAAAAGGCCAGCGCAGGGCATCACTGAACATCGCCTCGACCGCATCATTGATCATTTCGAAAAAGCGCGGATAGAAAACGATCCCCGCCGGGTCGCAATGTTTGAACAGCACTTTTTGAGGGAAGTGAAAATGCATGGGTCAAAAGGCTTTGTAGGTCTGGGTGGTATAGGTGCGTTCGATCCCGTCGATATCCAACAGGTTTTCATTGATGTAACGACCAATATCCTGACCCTCTGGCACATAGAGTTTGAGCAGCAGGTCATATTCGCCGCTGGTGGAATAAAGCTCGGAATGGATTTCACGCAGCCCGATCTGGTCGGCCACCGCATAGGCGGTGCCGGGGCGACAGCGGATTTGGACAAAGAGACAGGTCATGGTCGTCGCCCTCAGGTCACGCGGGATTTGGTCTGATATTTGGGATCGTCCCAAAGGTCATTCCCGATCACATCGGCAATCACCTCGGCGGCGGCGATAATGTCATCCTTATCCAGGTACAGTGGAGTGAAGCCAAAGCGCATGATGTCAGGGGCCCGGAAATCGCCGATCACGCCGCGATCAATCAAGGCCTGCATCGCCGCATAGCCATGGTCAAAGGCAAAGGAGACCTGCGAGCCGCGCGTTTCTGGGTCGCAAGGTGAGGCGAGTTTCAACTGCGGGCAGCGGCTCTCGACCTCTTTTATGAACAGCTCGGACAGCTCAATCGAAGCTGCGCGCAGCTCCGCCATGTCAACGCCCTCCCAGGCGTCCAGTGCCGCGTCCAAAAGGGACAATTGCACGATTGGCGGCGTGCCAACGCGCAGGCGCTCGGTGGACATGGCCGGGCGATAGCCCAACTCCATGGCAAAGGGCGCGTCATGGCCCAGCCACCCGGCCAAAGCCGGTTCGATCTGGTTCACGATGTCGGGGCGCGCATAGATGAACGCAGGTGAACCCGGCCCGCCGTTGAGGTATTTATAGGTGCAGCCCACCGCGAACTCTGCGTTTGATCCGGTCATATCGACCGGAACCGCACCCGCGCTATGGGCAAGATCCCAGATCATCACGGCACCGGCGGCCTGCGCGGCCTTGGTGATCGCCTGCATGTCATGCATCCGACCTGTGCGGTAATCGACCTGGGTCAGCATGACGACAGCCACGTCATCACTGATTGCCGCCAGAACGTCCTCGGGCGCAGGTGTGCGCAGCTCATAGCCTTTGTCGATGGTGTCGATCAGCCCCTGCGCCATGTAGAGGTCAGTGGGAAAATTGCCATTATCAGACAGGATAACTCGACGATCCGGCCGCATACGCAGCGCGGCTGCGACCGCCTGATAGACCTTAATCGACAGGGTATCGCCGGTGGCCACAGAACCCGCCGGGGCCCCGATCAAACCGGCGATCCGATCACCAACCTTTTGCGGCAAGGCCATCCAATCTGCCGTGTTCCAGGCCTTGATCAGCTCTTTGCCCCATTCCTGTGTGATCACCTGACTGGCGCGGGCCTGCGCCGCCTTGGGCATGGCCCCTAAGGAATTGCCATCAAGATAGATCACCCCCTCGGGGATATCGAACAGGTCTTTGCGCGGTAGCATTTTGAAGGGATCTCCTTGCTCGCAAGCTGGCCTAGTTGGCCATTTGTGTCAGAGGTTCGCCAATGCGAACGACATGGGTGGTGATGGCGACCATGGGCACGTCGCCGATATTTGTGAGCCCGCCATGGACCTGCCCTTCGGGGAAATACAGGGTCGCGCCAACCGGGAATTCAATCACCTGACCATTTGGGGCCTGCGCTTTGGCGGCGGTGATCACGACCGCATGTTCATCACCCGGATGAGTGTGCATGGGGATGGTCGCGCCGGGTGCAACGGAGAGCTTGCTGACGACAACCTCCATACTGTCCGATCCTGGAACCGGAGCGCGGCGGATCTCTTCGCGCGACAAATCCTGTGCAAAAGCGGTTGTTGCTGTGAGAGCAAGCATGCCGAGTATTGTGAGAAATTTCATAATGTCCTCCCTGAATTTGGACTCAAAGTTCACCCCTAAGGTGCCAGAGTTCGGGGAAGAGTTCGACTTCCAACATGCGGCGCAGATATTGCACGCCCGATGTGCCGCCGGTGCCGCGTTTGAAACCGATGACCCGCTCTACCGTTGTCACATGGTTAAAGCGCCAGCGGCGGAAATAATCCTCAAGGTCGACCAGTTTTTCTGCCAGTTCATACAGGGTCCAATATTCGTCGATATTCTCGTAAACGGTTTTCCAACGCGCCTGCACCTCTGGAATGGCCTCATGCGGTGCATTTAGTTGCGGAGTCGGAACATTTTCTTCGTGCCCATCAACCGTGCGGAACAACAGCGTGATCACCTCATCATAAAAACTGGGCCGCGCCAGTTCATCGCTCAGCGCTTTATGCACCTCGGGCAGGTGTTCATGCGGTTTCAACATGTTGGGATTTCGGTTGCCCAGCACATATTCGATCATGCGGTACTGATAAGACTGAAACCCAGAAGACGGCCCCAGTGCCTCGCGAAAAGCGGTGTAATCGGCGGGGGTCATGGTGCGCAGCACGTCCCAGGCATTGTTGAGCTGTTCGAAGATCCGGCTCACCCGGGCCAACATTTTGAACATCTGCGCCGTGTCACCCGCCAAGAGAGCCTCGCGCGCCGCTGCCATTTCGTGAATGACAAGCTTCATCCAAAGTTCGCTGGTCTGGTGCTGGATCACGAACAGCATCTCATCATGCGCCGTGCTTTGCGGATGCTGATGGGCCAGAATATCCTCAAGATGCAGGTAGTCTCCGTAAGACATCGCATCCTTGAAGGTCATTTTTGCGCCGTCAGAGCCGGGATCATAGGCTTGCGTGCTCATCGTCATTCCTCGCGCAATTTGAAACGTTGGATTTTGCCGCTTTCGGTTTTTGGCAAGGCCGCAGTGAAGACAACCGAACGCGGGTATTTAAAGGGGGCAATGGTGGCTTTGACGTGGTCTTGTAGCAGCTTGATCATGGCCTCGGAGGCCTCGGCACCGCTGCCCAGAACCACATGCGCCTGAACGATGCTGCCGCGATCCACGTCCGGTATGCCGATCACGGCGCATTCAGCGACGGCTTCATGGGCCAGCAGAGCGGCTTCGACCTCGGGGCCGGCGATGTTGTAGCCGGAGCTGACAATGATGTCGTCATTGCGCGCCGCAAAGTGGAAGTAGCCGTCTTTGTCGCGGGAAAAGGCATCGCCGGAGATGTTCCAACCGTTCTGGACATACTCGCCCTGGCGTTCGCCACGCAAATACCGGCACCCGGTTGGGCCGCGCACGGCAAGGCGACCGATTTCACCCGGCGCGACTTCGTTGCCGTCTGGATCGACAACCTTGGCCTCGTAACCGGTCACAGGCTTGCCGGTGCAGGCCGGGCGGTGATCCTGAAAACGGTTGGTGACAAAAATATGCAAAAGCTCGGTCGCGCCGATTCCGTCCAGCATTGGCTTGCCCGTCTTTTCCATCCATTCGTCATAGACCGGGCCAGGCAATGTTTCCCCCGCCGAGACCGCCGCGCGGAGTGAGGAAAGATCAGCGCCGTCATCCATCGCCCGCATCATGGCGCGATAGGCGGTGGGCGCGGTGAAACAAACGGTGGCTTTGTACTTTTCGATGATCTCGATCATGTTGGGTGGCGTGGCCGTTTCCAGCAAAGTCGCCGCCGCGCCAAACCGCAAGGGAAAGATCGCCAGTCCACCCAGCCCAAAGGTAAAAGCCAAGGGGGGCGAGCCGACAAAGACATCCTCGGGCTGCACGTTCAGCACTTCGCGCGCATAGCCATCGGCGATGATCAACAGATCGCGGTGAAAATGCATCGTACCCTTGGGTTCACCAGTTGAGCCCGAGGTAAACCCGATCAGAGCAACATCATCCTGACTGGTTTGAACGGTGTCAAAGCTCACAGGTTTTTCCAGGGCCAAACGGTCCAGCTCGGCGTCATGGTTGGCCGTGCCGTCAAAGCCAACAACGGTCTTCAATGTCTCGCTGCCCTTGGCGCAGGCGATCATTTCGTCCATCAGGCGCGTGTCGCATAGGGCGTGGGTGATCTCGGCCTTGTCGACATATTTCTTCAGCTCAGCGGCGCGCAGCATCGGCATGGTGTTCACCACCACCGCGCCCACTTTGGTCGCGGCCAGCCAGCAGGCCACCATGGCCGGGTTGTTGGCAGAGCGGATCAGAACGCGATTGCCCGGTTTCACCTTGAGATCATCCACCAGCACATGGGCCAGCCGGTTGGTCCAATCGGTCAGTTCTTTGTAGGTGCGTCGCCGCCCATTGCCGATCAACGCCGTGTGGTCTCCGAAACCCTTGGTGACCATCGCATCGGTCAGCTCATAGGCGGCGTTCAACCGGTCGGGGTAGTGGAACCCCTCCAGCAGCAGGTCGGGCCATTGCTCCTGCGGCGGCAGATTATCGCGGGAAAACGTATCGGTATGCGCAGTTGGTCCTAGCATGAGATTATCCCTGATGGTTGCTCAAAGCTTGCCGTGCAATCACCACGCGCTGGACGTCTGACGCGCCCTCATAGATGCGCAAGGCTCGGATTTCACGGTAGAGTTTTTCGACAGTCTCGCCGGATTTCACCCCGTCGCCGCCATGCAATTGCACGGCCTTGTCGATGATCTTTTGGGCTTGGTCGGTGGCGAACAGCTTGGCCATGGCGGCCTCGCGGGTCACGCGGGGGGCACCGCTATCCTTGGTCCAGGCAGCGCGGTAGACCAGCAAAGCGGCGGCATCCACATCCAGCGCCATATCGGCGATATGGCCTTGTACCATTTGAAGGTCGAACAAAGGCGCGCCTTGTACCTTGCGCGCCGTGACGCGGGTCAGCGCTTCGTCCAAAGCGCGGCGGGCAAAGCCCAGCGCAGCGGCAGCCACGGTGGACCGAAACACATCCAGCACCGACATAGCGATCTTGAACCCCTGCCCCGGCTCGCCGATCAAAGTGCTGGCGGGAATGCGGCAGTCAGAGAAGCGTAGGGTCGCAAGCGGGTGCGGCGCGATGGTTTCCAGGCGTTCGACCACGTCAAACCCTGTGGCATTGGCAGGCACGATAAAGGCTGACATGCCCTTGGCCCCCAGTGCTTCGCCGGTGCGGGCAAAGACCGTGTAAACATCTGCGAGGCCACCGTTCGAAATCCAGGTCTTTTCACCGTTGAGGATGTAATCATTGCCATCCCGAATGGCGGTCATGGTGTTGCTGGCCACATCCGAACCTGACCCCGGTTCGGTTAGGGCAAAGGCTGAAATCGCCTTGCCTGTGCGGGTCAGGGGCAGCCATTCCGCCTTTTGCTCTGGCGAGCCCAAGAGCGAAATCGCCCCAGTTCCCAGCCCCTGCATGGCAAAGGCAAAATCCGCCAACCCATCGTAACGGGCCAGAGTTTCGCGGATCAGGCAGAGGCTGCGCACATCCAGTTTGCCATCCTCGGCCCCGGAATAGGCGGCAAATCCCGACGCGCCCAACATGCGGACCAGGTCACGGCAGGCCGCATCGGTGTCTGAATGGTCAATCCCGCCAAGATTGGCAGCGGCCCACTGCTCTAACGCGGCGGCAAGGTCGCGATGGTGGTCTTCGAAAAATGGCCAGGTGAGAAAGCTTTGATCCGCCATCAGTCGCCCTCAAACACTGGTTTTTCTTTGGCGACAAAGGCGTGATAGGCACGATGGAAATCCTGGCCTTGCATACAGATGGCTTGCGCCTGCGCCTCGGCTTCGATGGCTTGCTCGATGGACATGCACCATTCCTGCGCCAGCATGGTTTTGGTCATCATATTCGCAAAATTCGGCCCGTCCGCGATACGTCGCGCAAGGGCGCGCGCGCTTTCCATCAACTCATCCGCCGCGACCACCTTGTTGAAATAACCCCAGGCTTGCCCTTCCTCAGCGCTCATCGAGCGGCCTAGATAGAGCAGCTCAGCCGCGCGGCCCTGACCGATTATACGCGGCAGGATTGCGCAGGCCCCCATATCGCAGCCCGCAAGCCCTACGCGGTTGAACAAAAAGGCGGTTTTTGCCTCGGGCGTGGCGATACGCAGATCCGAGGCCATCGCAATGATCGCCCCCGCACCGGCGCAAATACCATCCACGGCGGCAATGATCGGCTTGCCGCAATTCACCATCGCCTTGACCAGATCGCCAGTCATGCGGGTAAAGGTCAGCAGCTCTTTCATGTTCATCTTGGTCAGCGGGCCGATGATGTCATGCACATCCCCGCCCGAACTGAAATTGCCGCCATTGGGGGCAAACACCACCGCCTTGACGTCATCCGCGTAATGCAGATCGCGAAACCAGTCGCGCAGCTCGGCATAGCTGTCAAAGGTCAGCGGGTTCTTGCGGTCAGGCCGGTCCAGCGACACCGTGGCGATGCCGTTCTCGATCTCGCAATTGAAATGGGTCACATCACTGCGCATGTTTGCTCATCCCTCCAATGACTTTGTCAGATGATCCAGACGCAGGATCATTCCGTCGATATCGTCCGCATTCAGACCGCCGAGCATCTCATCGACCCAGGCTTCGTGCACGCCGGCATGTTCCGCAAAGATCGTCTGACCTTGCGGGGTCAACTGGACCAGCTGCGCGCGGCGGTCATCTGGCACGGCAACGCGCAGCGCCAAACCTTCTTTGACAAGCTTGTCGACGATCACCGTAACATTGCCGTTTGAGACGCGCAGTTGTTTGGAAATCTCGCTCATCCGCAGGCCATCGGGTGTGCGGGCCAGGGCGGACATCACGTCAAACCGCGGCAGCGTCCAATCAAAATCCGCGCGCAGGCGGCGGCGCAGCTCGTCTTCGATCAGGCTGCTGGCCTTTAGCAGTTTCAACCACAGGCGCAGGCGTTCTTTGGACAGCGGTTCGGCGGGTGCATCTGATTTGCGCTGTTCCATCAGACCTCGCCTCCGGACAGGGCCAAGGCATGGCCATTCACGCCGCGCGCCGCGTCAGTACAAAGCCAAAGCGCGGTTCCCGCGACCTCATCGGTCTGAATGAACCGCTTTTGCGGATTGCCAGAGGAGAGAGAAGCGCGGGCCTGTTCCTCGCTCATCCCGGTTTTCTCAACGATATTGGCGATTGAGCGGTCCAGCATGGGGGTTTCGATGAAACCCGGACAAATCGCATTGGCCGTGACGCCAGTACTGGCCAGTTCGAGCGCCAGGGCTTTGGTCAGGCCGACGACGCCATGTTTCGCAGCGCAATAAGCCGAGACGTAAGGATAGCCCTTAAGCCCGGCAGTGGAGGCCACGGCAATCATGCGCCCCCAACCTTGGGATTTCATATCGCCCAAAGCTGCCTGCCAGACATTGGCGACACCGACCAGGTTGACCGACAACATGGCCTGCAATTGCGCCGCCGACATCTTGGCGAAAGGCACGCTTTCCGCCGCGCCCGCATTGGCGACCACAACGTCAATGGGTCCATTCAAGCCGCGCGCCTGTTGGAACGCCTCTTTGACCGCATCCGGATCGGTCACGTCACAGGTCACCCAGCCGATGAATTTGTGCTGTTTGGCAACCTCGCGCAGCGGAGCCTCTGAGCGGCCCATGATCGTCACCTTGGCCCCGGCATGGGCCATGGATTCGGCGATGTCTGCGCCGACACCGGTTCCGCCACCGGTTACGATGACATGTTTGTCCTGAACGCTCATACCCGGATCATCTCTGCTTCGCGGTCTGCCAGACGCCAGGCCTGATCACGCCCGGCCTCATAGGGTTGCGGCCAGAATTCATGGCGGTCGCCGATGCGGGCAGCTTCGTGCAATGTCCAATAAGGATCGGCCAAATGCGGACGCCCGACAACGACCAGATCGGCGCGCCGTGCCATCAGGATCGAATTGGCGTGATCGGCCTCATAGATGTTGCCCACGGCCATGGTCGCAATGCCGGTTTCGTTGCGGATGCGGTCAGAGAACGGGGTTTGGAACATGCGACCATAAACCGGTTTCGCGTCGACCGAAGTTTGCCCGGCAGAGACATCGATAATATCGGCACCCGCCGCTTCGAACATGGCCGCGATCTTGACCGCCTCTTCGGGGGTAACACCCTCTTCACCCACCCAGTCATTGGCCGAAATACGCACCGACATAGGTTTGTCAGCCGGCCAAACCGCGCGCATTGCCTCGAACACTTCGAGCGGATAGCGCATGCGGTTTTCCAGGCTTCCTCCATATTCATCTTGGCGGATATTGGATTTGGGCGAGATAAAGGACGAGATGAGATAGCCATGGGCGGCGTGCAGCTCGATCATGTCAAACCCGGCGCGATGGGCCATTTGCGCAGAGGCAACAAATTGATCGCGCACCTCGTCCATGTCCTGACGCGAGATTTCGCGCGGGGTGGCGTTGTTATCAGACCAAGGAATGGCCGAGGCTGAAACGAGATCCCAATTGCCGTCTTTCAGCGGGGCATCCATGACCTCCCACCCCAATTGCGTCGACCCTTTGCGGCCCGAATGGCCGATCTGGCAGCAAATCTTGGCTTGGGTTTCGGCATGTACGAAATCGGTCAACCGCTTCCAGGCGGCCTCATGTTCGGGCGCATAGAGACCGGGGCAGCCCGGCGTGATCCGCCCCTCAGCCGAGACACAGGTCATTTCTGTGTAAACCAGCCCGGCACCGCCCTTGGCGCGCTCACCGTAATGGATGAGATGCCAATCGGTTGGACAGCCCTCAACCGCCTTGTATTGCGCCATAGGCGAGACAACGATGCGGTTTTTGAGGTCCATTTCGCGCAGTTTATAGGGGGCAAACATCGGCGCACGGGTTGGGGCATCAGCCTTGGCACCCGCCTGATCCTGAAACCACTTTTCTGCCGATTCCAGCCAGTTTGCATCCCGCAATCTCAGGTTCTCATGGCTGATGCGCTGACTGCGGGTCAGCAGCGAGTAATTGAACTGAACCGGGTCCAGATCAAGATAACGCTCGACCTCTTCGAACCACTCCAAGGAATTGCGCGCCGCCGATTGTAGGCGCAAGACATCCAGCCGCCGCTCCTCCTGATACCGCTCAAAGGCGGCCTCCATTGACGGTTCGGAATGCAGGAACTCTGCTAGGGCAATGGCACTGTCAAAGGCCAATCGCGACCCCGAGCCAATCGAAAAATGCGCCGTGGCCGAGGCATCGCCCAGCAACACGACATTCTCGTGATGCCATTTTTCGCACAACACGCGAGGGAAGTTCATAAAGACCGCCGAACCGCGCAGATGTGCGGCGTTGCTCATCAGATCATGACCGCCGAGGTGGTCGGCAAAGACGGCGCGGCAGGTCTCGACAATCTCTTCTTTGGACATGTTTTCGAACCCGAAATTGTCCCAGGTCTCTTGCCCGCATTCCACGATAAACGTCGCGGTGTCCGCATCGAATTGATAGACATGCGCCCAGATCCAACCATGCTCGGTCTTTTCAAAGATGAAGGTAAAGGCGTCATCAAATTTCTGATGCGTGCCGAGCCAGACAAATTTGCAAGCGCGTAGGTCGATTTCGGGTTTGAAGTGGTCAGCGTATGCTTCGCGCACACGGCTGTTCAGCCCGTCGCAACCCACAACCAGATCATATTCTGCACGGATCGCCTCGATATCGTCAAACTCGGTCTCGAAACGCAGTTCGACACCCAATTCGCGCGCGCGTTCCTGCAACAGGATCAGCATTTGCTTGCGTCCAATCCCGGCAAAGCCGTGGCCTCCAGACACCGTGCGCACACCGTCATGCACCACGGCAATATCATCCCAATAGGCAAAATGATCGCGAATGGAGGCTGCGCTTTTGGGGTCGTTTTTCTGCAGGTTTTCCAGCGCATCATCCGAAAGCACCACACCCCAGCCAAAAGTATCATTGGCGCGGTTGCGTTCAAATACGACGACCTCATGCGCTGGATCTCGCAACTTCATGGAGATCGCAAAGTAGAGACCGGCGGGTCCGCCACCCAAACAAGCTACGCGCATTTGTTCCTCCTGACTCTGTGCTGAGGATCAGGTTGGCCTGACCCTTTGCGCCAAACCGTATGGCAGCGCTTTATTTATTTCAAGCTTAAACATTTTGAATTTGAAGGTTGATGGTATGCGCTCACTGGAGAGGATTGACAGCCATTGCCTTCTCAAGGATCAAGCCATTGTGAAATCGAAATATTCTAGCGATTACACATAGAGCTGGTGCACCTATCGCACTCCAATTTTCCCAACGAAATCATCCACAACATGCAGAAAGCTGTTTGTGATGCGCAGGCCCATCTTGTGTTTGGGGACAGTCAGGCAGGTGGCGTATTCTTGCGAAAGTTCCTGCACAGGGATCTCGACCAAACGATCCTCGGGCACGGAACTGGAATCCAAAAAAAACCCAATTCCAATACCTTGCAGGATGGCTTCTTTCATCACCGGAAAGGTTGTCATGGTGATCAGGCGGCGAGGTTGAACCCCGTGGTCCTGAAAGGCTTGAGACAAAACACGTTGGGTCAGTGACCCCCTTTCCGGGAGAATGACCGTTTGCGAAGCCACTTCCTTTAGACTCGCGGTCGTGAGCTTGGCCAGCGGGGAATCGTGGCGGGCATAAAGGACGTAACGCGCGTTCTTGAGCGGTTTGATGAACAGCGATTCGCTGGGGGTGGGGGCCGTCACGATGGCGATATCGACCTTACTATCGTTAAGCCGCTGCATCGCCGACGCCCAATCGTAAAGCGTAAAATCCACAGATATCTTTGGGTATCGCTCACTGAAACTGGCAATCAACGACAAGGCAGGCTGCGGCGCATTGGCGATTACCGTCAGATGCCCGCGCTCAAGAGCCGCGTGGCCACGAAGCCGTTCTTCGATCTGCTGGTCAAGCGCTGCATATTGATCTGCCAGCTGAAACAACTCTTGTCCGACAGGCGTCAGCACAATCCCATCCCGGTGGCGGATCAGCACCTGGGCCCCGACATGAGTCTCAAGCTTGGCGATGTGTTGACTGACGGCAGATTGCGACACCCCAAGGCGACGCGCCGCGCCCGAAATTGACCCTTCGCGCACCACATGCGCCAGTGATTTCACCTGATGTGCCCCAGCCGACATGGCGGTCTCCTTTTCAGCCCCCGCGGCTTTAGCACCCATAAGTCTCGCTAATATGACGTCACAGAATCGAGACGACAGTAAGCCAAGGTGCCGACACGAACGCGGTAAGGACCCTGGCGATGTCGAAAATCAGCTTACAAAGTATCGAAAAGAGCTTTGGAGAAACGCCCGTTCTCAAACAGGTTTCACTGGACATCGAAGAGGGTGAGTTTGTCACGCTGGTCGGTCCATCAGGATGCGGCAAATCCACATTGCTAAGGATCCTGTCTGGTCTGGAACAGGCCGATGCGGGTCGCGTTTCAATTGGCGGCATGAATGTCACGGATGTGCGCCCGGCAGAGCGTAATCTGGCAATGGTGTTTCAAAGCTATGCGTTGTACCCGCATCTGAGTGTCGCTGATAATATGATGACGCCGCTGCGTATGCGCGATTTGCCCATGTGGGGGCGGCTGCCCATGATTGGCCCATTGCTCGCGCGCGACACCTATCGGGTGATGCAGGGGCAGGTGCGCGAGGTTGCGGAGACCCTGAAAATCACCCCGCTGCTGGATCGCAAACCCGGCCAGCTTTCGGGCGGACAACGCCAACGTGTCGCCCTGGGGCGCGCCATGGTCCGCCAGCCTGTCGCCTTTTTGATGGACGAACCGCTGTCAAATCTGGATGCCGCGTTGCGTGTTCATATGCGCGCCGAACTGTCCGAATTGCATCGCCGTCTGAAAACCACCTTTGTCTATGTCACCCATGATCAGGCCGAAGCGCTGACAATGTCGGACCGCATGGCCGTCATGATGCATGGCAATATCCTGCAGGTCGGGCCGCCCGATGAAATCTACGCGAACCCAAATTGCCTTGAGGTGGCGCGGTTTATCGGCTCGCCAGCGATCAATACATTTGCGGCAGAGATCCAGTCGGATGGCCATCTCGCGCTTATCGGCACGACCCTATCCCTGGTGCAACCACTGACCCGCGCCCCGGTCACAGTGGGCATTCGGCCGGAGCACCTGTTCCTTTCACCCACTGGTCGGTTCCAAGGGCATGTTCGGTACCGAGAAAACCTCGGCTCTGATGTTTTTCTGCATTTGGATGTGGAAGGGGCGCAGCAACCGGTCGTTTTGCGGGCCAACCCGGCGCAGGCTGCGCAGGTCACGCTGCGGAACCGGGTCTGCTTTGACCTAGAACCAGACAAAGTCTTGCTCTTTCAATCCACGGGCGAGCGTCTGCCATGCGCCCTTGCAACGCGCGAGGTGGCGTAATGCAGCAAAGCCGCGCGCATCTTTGGTTCATTGGGCCTGCCCTGGCTCTAATGGTGGTCATCCTGTTGATCCCAATCGCCATCGCCGCCGGGCTAAGCCTGACCGATTATTCCCTTGGCAATTCCGGGGCAGAGTTTGTCGGGCTGGAGAATTACGAAAAGATCTTTACCCGGTCGACCTATGAGAAAATGTTCGGCGCGACGTTTCGCTATGTCTTTGTCGTGGTTCCGCTGACCGTCGGGCTCGGCCTTGGCGCGGCGATGATGATCCATTCCCTTGGTCGGATCGGGGACATCTACAAGACGATCTACTTTCTGCCGGTCATGGCCGCTTTGATCGCTATGGCGATCGTCTGGGAATTTGCCTTTCACCCGACCATTGGTGTGGTCAACGCAACGCTGGAGCGCGGCTGTGGCACAATCTTGGAAAACTGGGCCTGGTACGCAAAAGGCTGCGAACGCACTTTCCCGCTCTGGCTGAATGATCGTGACTACGCGATCTGGACCGTCAGTTTCATCGGCATATGGCAGGGGTTCGGTTTTAACATGGTGCTTTACCTGGCCGGCCTGACCTCCATCCCTCCGTCCCTTTATGACGCAGCAGAAATGGACGGTGCGCAAAGCGGCTGGGATCGGTTTCGTCTGGTCACTTGGCCCATGCTCGGCCCCACCACCGTCTTTGTCATCACCATCAGCTTTATTCGAACCTTTCAGGTCTTTGACATGGTTGAGGCCTTTTACCCGCAGGGCGGCGGACCATCGAAAAGCGTCTACGTCATGATGTTTGCGATCTACGAAAAAGGCATCCAGCAGAACCTGATGGGGATAGGGGCCGCGATCACCGTCGTATTCCTGGCATTCGTAATGATCCTGACCCTGATCCAGCGTTGGTTTGTCGAGCGGAGAACACATTATGTCTGAAGCAATCCAAGACATCCGCGCCACGGCGTTCCGGTTCAGCACCCGCGCGGCGCTCACCCATATTGTGCTGACACTTGGCGCGCTGATTGTGCTGCTGCCCTTTTACACGATGATCAGCCTGTCGCTAAAAGCACCGCATGAAATCATGCAGCAAACCGGCGGCTTTATGGGGGCACAAGAGCTGTTCCGCGACGATTTCTGCGTCAAACTGGGCAATGCCGTTCAGGACTGCATGGTCAACCCAATCATCTACAACTACACGACCGCCTTCGAAAAAGCGCCGCTGCTGCGGTATTTGTTGAATGGCATCGTCGTCACTGTCTCGATCTTTGTGATCCAAGTGATTGTCGCCTTGCCTTGCGCTTATGCGCTGGCCAAATTGCGGTTTTGGGGGCGTGAGGCCGTGTTCGCCCTGGTCCTGTTCTGCCTGTTGATCCCGGTGCATGCCATCGCACTGCCCTTGTACATCATGCTGGCCAAACTGGGCTTGACCAACACCTATGCGGCGCTGGTCATCCCGTGGACGATCTCCGTCTTTGGCATCTTCTTGATGCGCCAGTTCTTTATGACCGTTCCAGATGATCTGATCGACGCGGCCCGCATGGACGGGATGAGCGAATATGGCATCATCTGGCAAGTCATGCTGCCCACGGCGATCCCGGCCTTGATGGCCTTTGGCATCTTTAGCATCGTTGCCCATTGGAATGACTATTTCTGGCCTCGGATCGTGATCACCGGCAACCGCGACCTCTTTACCCCGCCATTGGGCCTGCGCGAGTTCAAGGGCGATGCCGATGGCGACAATTTCGGCCCGATGATGGCAACAGCCTGCATCATCGTTACCCCGCTCATCGTGTGTTTCTTGCTGGCGCAACGCCGGTTCATCGAAGGGATCACACTGTCTGGAATGAAGTAAGGCGGGATCGCTCCCGCCCTACCCATACTATCCCGTCCGGGATCATCACTAGGGCCTGCCAATCGCCAAACCACCAGGCCCTGCAACAGGAGATAGAGTAATGCAACGCACTCTGACTGCAATGGCCCTCGTTCTGGCCGCCACCGCGACCACTGCCACAGCAGAAGACAAGATCGTCGTCGAATTTGGCTATCCTTATAGCCACCTGTTTGACGTGACCTATGAGGCGATCCTGCCCAAATTCTACGAGGCGCATCCAAATATCGAAATCAAGATGCGCGCCACCTACGAATCCTACGAGGATGGCACCAACACAATCCTGCGCGAAGCGGTCGCTGGCACATTGCCAGATGTCACCATGCAGGGCCTGAACCGTCAGGCGATCCTGGTCGAGAAAGGCATCGCCAAATCCCTGGAGCCTTTCATTGCGGCTGAGACTGATTTTGCCAAAGAAGGCTATCACAAAGCCATGCTGGATCTGGGGACCTTTAATGACCAAGTATACGGCCTGCCTTTCTCGATCTCTCTTCCGGTTGGCTATTACAACATGGAAGTGATGGCCAAGGCTGGCTACACCGAAACCAACCTGCCCAAAACCTGGGAGGACGTGGTGCAGGCCTGTGTCAAGCTGCGCGAGGCCGGTGTCGACAACCCAATGTTCTGGGGCTGGAACATCACCGGCAACTGGTTCTTGCAGGCGCTGATGTGGTCGCAGGACAAGCCCACCGTCATGGGCGCGGATTTCCAGCTGGACACGCCTGAGGGGCTCAAGACACTGGAAACCATGCAATCTATCTTTACCGGATGCGAAATGCAGAACCTGGAATGGAAGGCCGCGCTGGCGTCATTCTCGGCCGGTGATCTGGGTATGATGTATTGGTCAACTTCTGCTGTGGGTGCCGTGGAACGCGCCATGGGTGATTTCACGCTGGTTACTGCGGAATACCCTGGCATCGAAGCATCAGGGCCTCTTGGCCTGCCTGCCGGTGGCAACTCTGCCCTGCTGACATCGCAGTCTGACGATCCCGAACAGCTTGCTGCGGCTTGGGCATGGCTCAAGTTCATCACGTCTGGCGAAGGTGCCGCAGATGTGGCCCGCACCACGGGCTACATGCCTCCCAACCAGGCCGCGAACGAGATCATTCTGGCCGATTTCTACGCCGAGAACCCTGCCAAGGCGACAGCTGTACGCCAACTGCCTCTGCTGCGTGAATGGCAGGCCTATCCGGGCGATAACGGCCTGGCTGCGACGCAGGTGATCTATGACGGGCTCGAAGGCATCGTGACCGGCGAATTTGCCGACATGTCGAAACTGCAAGAAGAGCTGACCGAAGAAGTTCAGGATCTGCTGGACTGATCCCCGCCACTTTTTAGTTGTAACAGCTTCGGGCATTGGTTTGCCCGAGGCCTTTTAAGGCACGCAACCATGAAAATCCTGCAATTCACCGACATCCATTTGACCCGCCAAGGTGACACCATTGGCGGTCGTGATCCAAATGCCAATTTTGCCAAAGCTCTGGCCCATGCCTTAGACCTGCATGGCGATGCCGAGGCATTGTTCATCACGGGTGACCTGTCGGATTGGGGCGATGAAGACGATTATGCACGCCTTAAATCCATCATCGCGGATATCCCAATGCCCGTGCATCTGATGATCGGCAATCATGATGATCGCCAGCTCTTTACCTCGGTTTTTCCTGAGCTGGGCAACGAGGATGGATTTGTTCAATATGCCGTCCAAATGTCTCTGGGCACGGCCTTATGTCTGGACACATGGGGCCCTGACACCCATGCCGGGCATTTCTGTGAAGATCGGGCGCGATGGTTGACGACCCAGCTAGAGCAGATCGATGGACCGGTCTGGCTGTTCATGCACCACAATCCGGTGCCCATCCACGTGGCCCCCATGGACAAGATCATGCTGCTGGATGCAGAGCGTTTTGGCGCAACAATTGCGCCCTTTGCCCAGAAAATTCGCCATATTTTCCACGGTCATTGCCATATGCCCCTGTCCGGGTCCCTGCATGGTATTCCCTTCTCTGCGCCACGGGGCACGAACCACGCCGGCTGGCCTGACTTCAGCGCCACACGATTGCTGGCATCGGCTGAGCTGCCGGAATCCTATGCGGTCATTTTCGCAACGCCAAACAGCGTGATGACCCATATGGTCGAATTCGGCTATGCTGGCGAAATCAAAGGCGAAGGAACACCAGATTATGCCGACTGGGATCGCATGACCATGGTGCGCTAACGTGTGGCGTGATTGTCAGAAAATCAGGCGTTTGGCGCGGCCGTAATCAGCCAAACGCCGATTTAGGTCATCCGCCTCAACAGCCCCGCTTTCCAATGCGAAAACAAAGGCATGGGTGAGGTAGAAACAGGCCGCGTCAATGTCACCGCGCGTTTCAGCCCTGTCGCCCGCCAGCGTATACAGCCGCACCAGCGCATCGGTATCCTGACGATCGTGAGCAATGAGAAGCTCTTGGTTCAACCGGGTCTGATCCATGACTATTCTTTCAATGAGATCGCGATGTTTTTGGTGCGCACATAGTTGAACAGCGCCTCGAGCCCTTTTTCGCGCCCAAAGCCGGATTTCCCGACGCCACCAAACGGTGTCGATATCCCGCCCGCGAACCATTCATTCACAAAGACCTGCCCAGCCCGTAATTTGCGCGCAACGCGATGCGACCGCGCCAGATCTCGGGTAAAAATACCGGCGACCAGGCCGAATTCTGTCCCATTTGCGATGGCGATGGCCTCGGCCTCAGTGTCGAACGGTGTGAAACAGGTCACCGGGCCAAAGATCTCTTCCTGCGCCACCCGGCTGATAGGGGCCACATCCGCCAGAATCGTCGGCGCCATAAAATGACCCGTCCGCTCCAACCGCGCGCCACCTGCGGCTATGCGCGCGCCATCCTGATGCGCAGAAGATGTCAGCTCTTCCACGCGATCCAATTGCAGGGCCGAGGCAACGGGCGTGTGATCCGGGTTGTCCAACCCGTGCCCAATGCTAAGACCGTTGGCCATCTCCGCCGCCCGCGCGACCGCCTCGTCATAGATCGAGCGATGCACAAGCACCCGCGCCATGGCTGAACACACCTGCCCCGCATTGTAGAAAATCCCGCTTTGCAGGCTGGAAATGACCGTATCAAGATTGGCATCTTCAAAGACAACAGCAGCGGATTTACCGCCCAACTCCATCAGTGACGGAGTCACGGTATCAGCCGCCGCGCGCAGGATCGCCTGCCCGGTCGGAACCGACCCTGTAAAGACGATCTGATCAATCTCGGAACTGGCCACCAGACGCGCGCCCAGATCGCCGCCGATACCGTTCAGGATCGAAACCGCACCTTTGGGAACCTCTGCCCGTTCCAGCGCAACCCCCAACATGGCCAGCGCCATGGGATCAAGTTCGGGGGATTTGATAATGGTGGAATTACCTGCCGCCATAGAAGGCGCCAAGGAACGGGCTGCAATCGAGACGGGGAAGTTCCACGGAACGATCTGGGCAGAAACGCCAAAAGGTTCATAGACGGTGTAATCGGCGTAATCCGGCCCCAGCGGGATGGATTTGCCTTCGATCTTATCGGCGACGCCGCCGTAATATTCGAAATACTGCGCCGCCTCTTCAAACTCTTCCCCGGCGGCTGAAAGCGTCTTGCCGCTCTCACGGCAAAGCAGCTCTGCGCCTTCGTCAGCAATGGCTCTAATCTCATTCGCGACGCGCTGCATCAGACGGCTAAGCGCAGCCGGGGCCATGTCCGCCAGATCGCCGCGCTCGAACGATTTTCGTGCGCCTTCCAACGCTTTGGCCAGGCTCGCCTCACCCGCTAGGGCACAATCGCCGACAGGGGTCTCTAGCCCCGGATCTTCGACTGAAATTCGGGCACCTTCATCCCCGTCGACCCAATCGCCTGCCACATAGTTCCGTGCCAGACCGTCCTTAAAGAATTCACTCACGCCGAGCGCCCCTTTTCGATCTGGCTGGCCACCCAATGATGGAAATTATGCGTTGGCCCATCCATCGCCGGAGAGAAACGCCCACCATCAAACAGCTCACCATGGCGGCCTTTTTGCATGCCTTCAACGACAAAGATGTCTTCTTCGAAAACTGTTTTCCAAAGCTTGGCATTGGCTTCGCGCAGATCCGCCAAATCCGGTGTCTCTTCCACGGACTGAGCGTAATAGAGCTCGATATGCTCGGTCGTCCGCCCGCACTCCTTGGGCTCTAACACGATGGCAAAGGCGTGGTCACGCTGAACACCCAAAAGAACATTTGGATAAAGCGCGATATATTCCGCTCCCTCATCCCACTGGCTGCCCAAACCTTCGAAATCCGGGAACGACAAGCCGTTGTCGTCTTTGAGCTGGCGATAGACCAGGGTGCCCTGCCCGGAGTAATGGCCGCGTTTTTCGATATTGTAGTGATCCTCAAGACGCGAATAGCTGTTCAGGCCGGGATGGACCCAAGGCAAATGATAGCTTTCGCAATAATTCTCGACGGCGAGCTTCCAATTGGTGGCCACCTCGAGTTTGAACGAAGACACGGCACCGCCATGATGGACGGGTTGTTCAAACTCGGACCAGCGTTCCAGCAGTTCCCCATGGACCTCTTCGAAATCCGCTGCCTGGCCATCGACATTTACAAAAATCACGTCGCGCCACACATAAGAGCGGATGCGCAGCAGGCCGAGGTCGTCCATATTGACGTCTTCATGCGTGTTGTGACCCGGTCCGCCAACATGCGGCGTGGTGCGCAGCGCGCCATCAAGACCATAACACCAGCTGTGATAGGGGCAGCGAATGGCCCCGCGGATCTTTTGCGGTTTGTCGACCAGGATCATGCCGCGATGCCGGCAGGTGTTTTGAAAGACACCGATATCGCCATTCCGGTCACGCACCAGCAGGATTGGCATGCCGAGAAAATCGACCGGTTTGGCATCACCCGCCTCGGGAATGTCTTTGCCAAAGCCGATGCCCGACCAATTCGCAAACAGGACCGAGCGTTTTTCCTCGTCAAAGATCGCGGGATCAATGTAATGCGCGTTCGGCAGGCCATTGGCGGTGTTGACGTCGGTGAGGACGGAGGACAGGGGGGCATGCGTGTTCATCGAACTCTCCTTGGTGCAAGTCTTGGCACTCATTGGAGGCGATCACGGGATTCTCTCAATATCGGAAATTCTAAATCTGGGTTGAGCCTGCCTAAATCGATACCTTGTCGAACCCAGACATCAGCCACTGTTTGAGCGCTTTGGCATTCTCCGAAAGAGCCTCATCAGGTGGACCAACAAGATAGAATTGGTGCGGGGCCGTTACTGAAAACGGCTCTATGATTGCCAGCTTGCCACTGTCCAACATAGGCTGCACAAGGCGACGCCAGCCAAGGGCGACACCTGCCCCTTTACGGGCAATCTGCAGCGCGACCGAATAGCTGGTGACGCTCGCCCCCTGACCAAGTGTACCTTTGAAATCAAGGCGCTGAAACCATTCCTCCCACTGTGTCCAAGAAGGGTTGTGCGCCTTGAGATGGATCAACCGCTGGTTTGCAAGGTCATCTAAGCTGCAAGAGGCAAGTTGGTGAGCAAGTTCGGGCGCAGCGACTGGAACAAGGTCATCACGGTAGATCGGGGTATGCGTGTCGGGCCGATTTGATAAACGCCCGTAACTTATTATAAAATCAAACCCTTGCACGGACATAAAAGGCGTGTCTTGGGTCACTTGATTGACGTTGATTTCGGGATATTCTCTCCAAAAATCAATGATCGTCGGAGACAACCATAGCGCGGCGACCGCAGTGGTGGACCCGACGGTTACAGTCTCACTGCCGCCAACCTGACGGATGCGCGCCAATTGTCGCGAGATTTGCCCGAAACTCGCTGCCAAGGTTTCATACAGCGCCTCGCCTTCTTGTGTCAGCTCAACACCACGGTGCTGGCGGCGAAACAGAGGCGTGCCCAGCTCTCCCTCCAGCGCTTTGATTTGATGGCTCACCGCACCGGGCGTCACCGATAGATCCTGTGCCGCATTCTTAAAGCTCAGATGCCGCGCGGCGGCTTCGAATGCCGCTAAGGTCGTGAATGGCGGAAGATCGTAGTGACGTCGCGACATGGGCTGCCTTTTGGTTGCACGGGTGAGTTCATCTAAACTCTGTTTGAGTATTTTCCGAATTGCGCGCAAAGGGCAACTGGTGTTTGCCTCTCTGAAATTCCTGCACCAGAAATTGGGGGCTCCCATGCAAACCATGCCCGCTCGTTTGATCTCAAAAACCGCGCTGAGCCCGGACACGTCGGATTTTGCTTTCGCGCTTTTGAACGGGCGATGCGACGGGTTGGAACCCGGAGCGCATGTCGATGTGCATCTGGGCGAGGGTTTGACCCGCCAATATTCCCTGTGGGATTGGTCAGATGATCAAAGCGTGCTGCATGTCGCGGTCAAACGCGAGGATGAGGGCCGTGGCGGATCGCGCGCCATGCACGGGCTTGAGGTTGGGGCCGAGGTTCAACTGGGCGGGCCACGCAATCACTTTGCCCTGAAACCCGGCAAAACCTTTGTCACCCTGATCGCAGGCGGTATCGGTGCCACGCCCCTGGTGGCAATGGCCCGCGCCTTGCGGGATGAGGGGCGCGCATTTCAGGTCTATTATTTGGCGCGAAGCATGGATTTGGCCGCTATGGACCAAGAATTTCACCAACTCGATCTGGGCGACAAATATCACCCGCATTGCGATGACCGGGATGGCATGTTTGACCTGCAATCGGTCCTGAGCGACCTGCCCGAAGGCAGCGACGTCTATACCTGCGGCCCCGAACCAATGCTAAACGCCGTTCTTGACGGCTCTTCGTTGCTCAAAGGCGGTCAGGTGCATTTCGAACGTTTTGCCGCGGTTGAAAACGCATCGGAAGACGAGAATGAGAGTTTCGAAGTCGAGCTTCGTTCAACCGGCGCAGTCTATGACGTCGGTCCGGAAGACAGCATTCTCAGTGTGCTACAAGCCAATGATATTTCGGTCGATTTCGGATGCTCTGAGGGGCTGTGTGGGTCATGCATAGTGGATGTCATCAATGGAGAGGTCGACCACCGAGACGGAATTTTGTCCTCCGAAGAACAAGCGACAAACAGTTTCATGTGCACCTGTGTGTCGCGTGCAAAATCGGCGCGGCTTGTCCTTGATCTTTGAAGAGATGTGCGCCAAGGCCCCGTAGGCCAGCGCTCATTATTAGCGCCCGTCCATGAGTTCGGCCAACTTTGGCTAGGTCGCCCGTTGAACACAGGCTCAAACCGGCCTGAGCCGACTCAAGGCTTGTTCCAATAGCGCAGGATCGGTTTCCTTTGCTTTGGTCAGGAACGCGGTGCTCTGGTTTGAGGGATCTTCAGCTTCAATCATCTTCGCAGCAACGCAGAGCAGACCAACCTTTTCAAAAGGCGACAAGTCGTTGAAGCCGGGATTGTCAATTGCGGCCTGGATCCTTTGTTTCAACAAGGCCTGTGTTGAGTCCGCTAGCTCCAAAGTCAGGACCGACATTGAGGCGACAAAAACAAGCTCTGAAAACCACGGTTTGCTGGCATCCGCATTTTCAAGAGCTTCGGTCACCAAACTCTGCCCGCTGTTGCGGTAGATTCGTTGCTTGGGGGGGTGCAACCCTTGTGCCATCAGTACCAGTAGGCTGCCCTTATAGGCTTTGGCGCGGGGGTCATCGGGCGACTTGGCCAATAACCGCTCCGCTTTGCCAAGTGCGGCGGGGATCAAATCCCCGCCCTGCTCGATTGCGTTTCTGTAGCTTTGCTTCATTTTTCTTCTTACTTAACTTGAATCAGGCCGCATTGCGCATTGGGGCACCCGAATTGTCAGGCGAGACCAAACGGATTGCGGTGGCTGGCGCTCGGTACAGGGGAAGATCCACACCAAGCTTGGTGCGCATTTCTTCGAGCACGGTTTCGTTCACAGCGAAGGAGGCGCAGCAAACAGGACGCTTGCCATAGCCATCTGCCTTGCCGTGCATGTCGTATTTCAGACCAGCGCGGCGGTAGACACGGCTCATGCAAGGTTCAAAGTTGGACACCAAACGATTGATCCCGTGGAACAGCCCCACCTCGCACAGACCCAACAAGAGCAGCGAGAAGGCGCGCCCTGGATCCATATCCGGGAAGTCGCGGGAAATGGCGTCTTCGTCCACGCACATCCGTGTGCCTTCCCATACGTCATGCTGTTTCAGGTCGTCGCTGAACTCATGGGTGCGCCCAAAGACATCATGCAACAGGGTCGGACCGGCAGTCGTCATGAGGCGAACACAACCATAAAGTGTCTTGCCGTCATCGCTGCACCAAACGAAGTAGCTGGCGTTCTCAGCGTCATAGGCATCGATTTCCAGATCGCCGTTGACTGGAACCTCCCAGTTGAGTTGATCTGCGAACACTTTCTTGCGCAACTTAAACACTTCCATAACAAGTTCGATTTTGTTAGCAACTTCATGTGGTTGGATGGTAGTGAACATTTTCTCAAGTCCCTTGCAGCTTGAGAAAAACCTACCGTCGCGCTGCTTTTACCAATATCCGCCCGCCTGATGGTACCACCTTCGCCACACACAATTGGGGGGGTTGCCTGCAACAAAAAATTTGAAAAAATAGTCGCCTGTAGATTGCATCTTTTGTCATGATCCTGTCGGATGTACTTGGTAACTGTACCGAGAGATTCGTTAAGGAGTGGCTGTGCCATGCCATTTGACTATGAGAGCGTACTGAACGACCTGTTGCTGTCTAACAGCGTGGCGGATGCGATAGCGGTGTTACAGGGCTGTTGCGAAATCGACTTTGTCACATTCCACCTGATGAACAGCGTGTCCGCGCAGATGGACAACCCCTTTGTCAGAACCACTTATCCGCCGGAATGGGTCACCTTCTATTTACTGAACAACCTTGTGGCGAGTGACCCCGTCTTGAAGGCGGCCACCGTCGCCAAAAAGGCGTTCCTCTGGTCCGATCTGGATCTGGCAGGCCCGGAACTTGATTTTCTGTCCAAATCCAAAGACTTCAAGATCGGACAGAGCGGGTATTCAATCCCCTACGAGGATGAGATTGGTCGGCGAAGCGTCCTGTCCCTCAACTCTCACCTCGATGACGAAGCCTTTCGTGACTTTATCGCGGTGAAAGGTGGCCAATTGCAGTTATTGGCGCATGATCTCCATATGAAAGGGGTCTCTGAGGCCTTTGCCGAGGCAGGGGATGTGCCACATCTGTCACCGCGCGAATATGAATGTCTGAAGTGGACGTCCCTTGGGAAATCCTATTCCGAGATCGCTATCATCCTTTCCTTGTCCGAACACACGGTGCGCTCTTATCTCAAGATGGCGCGGGTCAAACTGGACAGCGTGACCCTTGCTCAGGCTGTCACCAAGGCGACTCAGATGGGTTTGATCTGAGCCTATCCCATCTGTGGTCGCCATCCGGCCTAGACATGACGCAAGCTTAGTGGCCCGGCCTCTGGACCGCTCAGGCAAACGGATGCCGAGACGCCAACGCCCATGCGAAAGTCTAGAAAGTGGCACGGAATGGGGGCTGCGCTTGGGTCCATGGCGATCTTGAACAGTTTCTGCATACCGTATCCCAACCCCTCGCCCTGCATTTTGCCATAGGCCTCCATACGCGTCCAAAGCTCTTGCGGAATGAAATGCGTTTGCGCGCGGCGGGCCTGACGGCTGCCAAAGAGCTTGTCAAAACTGTCGGCCTGTTTGGGGCTGAAGCGTTCGATATCCAACCCAACGCGGCGCCCTGCGGTAATGCAGACCGCAAAGCCAAATGCCCCGTAACTGATGGAAAAATCCAACGCGTCGCGCGGTACGCCATAGCGTGGATGCAGACCGGGCCGCCCTTCGCTGTCATTGACCAGCTCGATCTCAGGCCCAGGCATATCCAGAACCGCCCCCAGCATCCGGCGCAACTCGACCCGCGCGGCCAGGGCCCGGTGGGTTTTGTCTGGCCGCGGAGACCGCTCGAGCCTTTGCCTGTCACGTTTGGTCAATTGATCCAGCATATGAGACGGCAGCCGGTAATTCGACAGCAAGCGCTGCATATGCAGCTGGGCTGGGCCGCCTGGCCAGTTCAGCCTTTTGCGCTGCTGCTCGCGGATGGAAAGGACTTTGGTTCCGGCGGTCGGTGTCGCAATCAGGGTCATGATCAGAACTTCATTGTTGTATAGATGGCAAGGGCATCACCCTCGGGGCGCAGGGTGAACTCGCTGTTCTCCCCGCCATATTTATGTGTGGCCGACAGGCCGAGCGTCGCTTGTTCACCCAATGGCATTTCCAAGCGCAGCCCCAAACTGCCAGAGCCGTCATCCAATCCGTGCAGAACCGTCAATTCGCCGCTAACAGGTTTGCCAAAAAGGGAGTCATGGCTGACCCGCAGAAATCCGTAATTCTGCCGCAGCGTGTAATGGTTCAACAAACCGTTGAGCTGGTTCAAAGATTGGCCATGCACGGCGGATTGGGTTGGGGTGATCGTGTCAAGCGCGCTGACGATCCGGTCCCATTCGCTGTCCGAATAGCCGCCGGCGTCACGGGTATATTCCGCATTCAAAGATACGCCATTTTCAAAGGTGTAGCCAAACCCCAAGGTAACAAATGGATGGACCTTGTCGGTATCCCGCGTGTCCAACAACAAATGCCCCAGGGGCGACGTGCCCGAAATAGCCTGTTTATCGCGCCCCTTACGGAACGTGGCATCCATATAGATGACCGATGCATCGCCAATTCCCCAGCTGAACGACAGTGCCGCACCGGGCCGATTTCCGTCTATCAATGCCACAGAATAATCGCCCGCCCCGCCCGCCATCAGGCCGGAAAAGCGCAACATGGCAAAGTCTTCTTCGATGCCCAGCCGCGGGTCTTCGCTATCCGGGGCGTAAATCAGGGACAGGCTGGATCCGTTGTCAAACAACAGATCCGCACCGATCATCTCGGTTCCTTCCACGTCGCTTCGGGCCTGACCAGAGGGGAAAATCCTGTTTTCCGACAGGGGATCGTGCAGAACGTCTGCCGGGTTCAGCCCATAGGCCTGCCCGTATGACAAAATGCGACGCCCCCCGAAAACGAACAGTGATTCACCCAAAAGCAACTCGGCAAAAGCTTCATCCGTGAAAGTCTCGACTTGTCCGTCACGTGCCTCGGCGCGAAACTGCGCGGCCAGGCTTAAACGCCCATAGCTCAGCTTTGCGCCCATCACACCTGACATCCCGGCCAGCGCATCCTGATAGCCCGAGGCATCGGGATCTGGCACAAGGTCTGTTGCGGCCAAACTTGCGCGTTTGCCATACAGGCTGACCCGCCCCGTCAGATCAAATTCGAGATCCGTAGCCCAGGCTGGGCCCGTGGCAAGCAAGGCCAGACTTACCGTCAAAGCTGTTGCTGACTGTCGAAACATCGTCATGTCTACTCTCCGAAATTGGGTCTTTGGGGCGGGGTTGTTTGGCGTTGGGTTACAGGCGGTTCAGGTTGTTGGGCTGATACCAGGCGGCCGGGGTCTTGGCCTTTTTGAAGCTGCTATAGGTCATGGTGGTCACCTTGCCGCCTTCGAGGTGATCAACCACCTTGAGCTGGGTGGGGCGGCTGGCCCCCAAAACCGACTTGTAGCCACCAAAATGCATCGTCTTCAGTTTGCGACCACCGCCCGCATAAAATACCGCCTGTTTGGGCGCGCCGGAGCTGGCCACTGTCAGATCAATCCGGGCATAGGCTGCGGATTTGGTCTTGGGGGCCAGTTGCAACACGATGGCATTGCCGCTGCCGGATGTGCTGACAACCTTGTAATCGCTGGAATAAACCGTGCGCGCGACGTCGGCAGAGGACACACCGCCCAGCACGCGCTGTTGCGGTGAAATGCGCAGGGCGCGGCGGGTTCCGGGAACAAAGACCCACATGTTCTTGTCGACAAACAGAATAGAGCGACCAGCCATTTTGGTCGGCTTGGTGTAGCGCACAAGCCCCTTTGTGGAGTTTTGAACCGACACTTCCAGCTGTTCAGTCTTGCCACCGGAATTCAGTGTCAGGTCAAAGGTGAAGTTCGCTCCGGGTGCGCGGATATCGTCCACTTTGCGCAGCAGGGCGGCCCCATCTGCAGCCCAGGCACCAGCGGCGGCAACAGACATGGAAAGAGCGATGAGGGCGGGTTTGATGATGGATTTCAGCATGGTTTTTGCAAAGCCTCTACAATATTGACACGGGACGCAGCCCAGGCAGGGTAAATGGAAGACACCAGCGCAGCGGCGACCGAGACGACAAAGCCTTTTGCCAGCACGGCGGGTGTCATGAGGAAGAAGGCCTGATAGCCTTGCGACATGGAGGGTGGAGGCGGCATTGGAATGCCTCCGATCATCTCGATCCCCCAGGAAATGAGCAGTGACAGGATCACCCCAACCGTGCCGCCCAGCAGCCCGATGAAAAGACCCTCGTTGAGGAACATCTGCATGGTGGTGCCTTGGGTGGCCCCGATGGCGCGCAGCGCGCCGCTTTCGCCCATGCGTTCAAAGACCGCCATAGTCATGGTGTTCGCGACCGAGAACATCACAACCACCGCAACGATGCCGGAAAAGATGCGAAACAGCCCGTTATAGAGCGACACCACCGCCTCGTAGAACCCAGCCAACTCGTCCCATTGGCGGGTTTCATAGGCTTCGGGCAGCGCAGCAATCGTGGCCTCGATCTCTGGGCGCAGAGCCGGCAGATCAGCGGTGTTGTCAAGCATCACCACGACCCGTTCCACGGCTGTGGTATCCATGACGGTTTGCACCAGATCGCTGGGTACCTTGGCAAAGACACTGTCATATTCGGTCGATCCGGTGCGCACGATGCCCACGATCTCAAAATCAACCGCGTTCAACATGCCGTCCAGTGAGGTCGTCATCACAGTGACCCAATCGCCGATCTCGGCCCCCAGCCCTTTGGCCAATTCATCGCCAATCACACCGACCTGCGTATCACCGGGCAGCAGATTGCGCCCTTTGACGACGATCTCGAAATCAGCAAAATCCATTTCACGCAGCGGGTCGACACCCGTGACCGACATGTTGACCGAGGCCTGCCCAGTTGTGCCAATCCCTGAGAAACTGACACGATGGGTGACGGTTGAAACACCCTCTATGCCTTCCAAAGCCTGTTCCAAGGCATCGACTTCGTGGATCATGACCGAGGCCGGATCGGAAACGTGTTTCTCCCAATAACCCTCGGCATAGATCTGCATATGACCCAGCTGAGTCCGGATGGTGGTTTCGCGCAGACCCTCAAAGGTAAAGTTGATAAAGGCACCAAAGCAGGTCAGCGCACAGCAACCCACTGCGATGGAGAGAATGGTGATGGTTGAGCGGCGGGCATTACGAAAGATGTTCAACGCCGCGATGTAGAACAGATCAAGCATGTCGGGCCACCTCATTCAGGGTTGGAACCACCTGCATGTGCAACTTGCCTTCGCTCAGGGAGATGATTTGGCGCGCATGTTCGACCACCAGATTGTCATGCGTGGCGCAGAGAAAGCTGACCCCGTGATGAGCGTTCAGATCGCTCATCAGGTCCAGCACCCCTTGGGCTGTTTTGCGGTCCAGATTGGCGGTAGGTTCGTCGGCAAGAATAATGCGCGGGTTGCAGACCAGCGCACGGGCAATGGCGACGCGCTGACGCTGACCGCCAGACAATTTGCCCGGCAGTTTGTTGGCATGGTCAGAAAGGCCGACCAAAGCCAACTTTTCGCGCGCAATCTCCATACGCTCGCGCCGTTTCACCCCTTGGAAATAGAGCGGCCAGGCGACGTTTTCCGCCGCTGTCAGAACCGGCAACAGGTGAAAGCTTTGGAAAACAAAGCCAATGGTTTCATTGCGGAACTTTGCCAGCTGCTTTTCATTCAGCGTGGCAATATCTGTGCCCGCTATGGTGATCGTGCCGCCATCGGGGCGATCCAGCGCACCGATCATGTTCAACAGCGTGGATTTGCCCGACCCGGACGGGCCGCAAATCACAGCAAAGGCGCTGTCAGGGATTTCCAGATCGGCCTGATCCAGCACCGTCAGCGAAAAGGCTTCGCTGGCATAGGTGCGGCAGACCGATCTGAGCGAGATCTGACCCATGATCAAGACCCCGCCAATTTGCGCGCAGCGGCAGCTTTGCCAACCCAATCGCCCTGATCCGCGGCCTGATCAGCCAGCATGTCATAAATGCCGACCATATGCGAGGCCATGCTCGGGGCTTGCGCAGCGCTAAAGATCTTGTCCAGCGCCAGCCCATCCTCAATCGCAGTCTCGCTGCGACCAAACATGGCAGGCAGATTTCCGGCAACGCTGGCGCGGATCAGCCGCACGGTAAAGTCATCCGGGGCCATGTTGACGGCCTGATCCAAAAAGCGCAGCCCACGATTGGTAAAGCGCACCTTGTCAGTTACAGACCGGCTGTCGCGCGCCGTAATAGCATAGCTCGAGCCCAGATAGGCGACCGCCATGGCATTGCCTGGCTCGGCCTTCATCAGATCAAGGAACGCTTCAACCGCCTGTTCAGTGGCCGCCTTATCCCCGGCGCGGCCCGCATCATGCAGGGCAATCGCGCTTTCCAATGCGGTCTGCGCCGCAATGACCGGAGTGGCCGGGAGCACTGCCATAGCCACCACCGGCCCGTAGGCGGCAAAGGAGGCGAGGCAAAGCGCGCGGGAAAATGTGCTAATCTTGCTCATATCAGTCTTCCTTGGGGGCTGTGGCCAGGTTCATGTCGCCAGAGGCGACTTGGCCATTCTCAGTGGAAATGCGGGCTTTGACCTTGGTCATCTGGCCCATACGTTTGACCAGGCGCACCTCGATGCGCAGCTGATCACCCGGTTGCACGGTGCCGGAAAACTTCATGTTGAAGCCGACACAAAAGAACCGGGTGGTCGACGCATCCGGTGCATCGCCGGTTTCGTCACCGGTTGGTCCCATAAAGGCCGAGGCCTGGAGCGCCGCTTCGGTGATCAGTGCGCCGGGCATGATCGGGTAATCGGGGAAATGGCCCTGAAAGTAGGGCTCATTGATCGAGACATTCTTGATCGCCACTGCATAGCCCGGCCCGTTCTCATCGATCTTGTCGATCATCAGGAACGGGTAGCGGTGCGGCAGACGGGCCATGATGGCCTGAATGTCATAGGAGGTGGTTGCCATGTCTTTCATGTCATCAAGTCCTTGTGTCAGGCCAGTTCCATCAGAACCGAGCAGTTAGAGCCGCCAAATCCGAGCGTGTTGGACAAAACCAATGAGGGCTGACCAGTGCGGGCCTCTGGCGCGCAGGACAGCGGGTTATTGGCTTCGGCTTCGCGGAAATTCACGGTGGGCGGGATGATGTTCTTGGCCCGGGCCGCCATGGCCGCGACCGCGTTCATGGTGCCTGCCGCGCCCAACGTGTGCCCGACCATGGATTTGATCGAGGCCGCGGGCACTTCAGCGGCGCGTTCACCCAAGACGCCATGCAGGGCCTTGGCCTCGATCGCGTCATTATGCAGGGTGCCGGTGCCATGGGCGCAGATGAAATCCACCTGCGCTGCATCGGCCCCACCCATTTCCAGCGCCTTGCGCATGGCGGCCATTGGCCCCTGCGCGGTAACATCCGGCGCGGTCATGTGATGGGCATCTGATGACAGCCCGTAACCGCGCAGCTTGGCCATGACCGGAGCCCCTCGTTTGGCGGCGAAATCCTCGGCCTCGACAATCATCAGCGCGCTGCCTTCGCCCAGAACCAGCCCCTGACGATCCTTGTCAAAGGGGCGGCACAGCTCGGGCGACACATTGCGCATCACCGAGAACCCAGCGGCAGAGACTTCGGACATCGGGTCAAACCCGGCGACCAGCACAACATCAGCCTTGCCCGCGCGGATCAGATCCTGTGCCGTAGCCAGAGCCAGATTGGACGAGGTACAAGCGGTCGAATACACCAGATTGGGGCCCATGAACCCGGTTTCGATGCACAAACGATAACCCGGTGAGTGCAGTGAATAGTCCCGCAGCGTGCTAGGGCGGCGTTTGCCAGCCCGCTGACCGCGATAGTAGCCCATCCCGGTGCGCGCGCCGCCAAGGGTGGAGCCGGACAGAACCGCGCCGCGCCGTGGATTGACGGTGGCGGGGTCGAGCTGCGCCATCTCCATCGCCTGATCAAAAGCGGCCAGCGTCAGGGCCGAGCTACGATCCATACGCTTGTCGCCCCGCTTGATGCGGATGGCCTCGGCGTCAAAACCGCTGGCTTCACAGGCGCGCGGATTACGCAATCCATCAGCGGGAAAGCTGTTGATATCGCCCAACCCGCTTTGGGCCTGGGCCATAGCGCTGCCAAACCCGTCGAAATCTGTGGCAATGGCGTTGATGACACCGCATCCGGTGACAACGGCGCCGCGATTGGACATATGCGGGATCATGCTGCGACCTCTTGCATTTGGGGAGTGTGGGCGGTGATGGCGCGATCCATCAGCGCAGGAACGCCGGTGCTGGCAGGTTTCAGGGCGGGGTTGAACCTCAGCATCAAGCCAGTCAGCACCTTGCCCGGGCCGACCTCGATCAGGCTGTCGGGGGCTTGGTCGGCAATCCGCGACATCACCGCAGTCCAGTTCACCTGACCCGTCATATGGGTCAGCAGATCATCCTGGATGTCGCGCCCCGAGCGCATAGGTGATCCGTCTTTGTTGGACAGAACCGGACAAATCGGGGTGGAAAATGCGGTTTCCTTGATGCGATCCGCAAAGGCGCGCGCTTCATTCGCCAAAAGCGGGGAATGAAAGGCACCGGACACGTTAAGAGGCACCCATTTGCCACCTTTGGCCGTCAACACGGCGCGCGCCGGGTCGAGATCTTCGACCGCTCCGGAAACCACAATTTGCTCGGGCAGGTTCAGGTTAGCGGGCCAGATCTTTAGCTTGGCCTCTTTCAGGGTTTCCGACACGGCATCTGCGCTCAGCCCCTGGACGACCCCCATACCGCCGGCGACACGTTCGCCGGAAAACAGCATCAGCTGCCCGCGCTCGACCACCAGCTGCGTGGCATCTTCGAGTGACAGCGCACCCGACGCGGCCAGCGCGGAAAAATGCCCCAGCGAATGGCCTGCAACAAATGCTGGGCTTAGCCCCTCTTCGCGCAAACAGGCTGCGATGGCGCTGGACATGGCAAAGATCGCCAATTGCGCCCGGTCGGTACGTTTGAGATCCGGATCAGCCATTTTGGTGGTGAAGTCGCGAACGGGTTTGCCCGAGATGTCTTCGATCGTGTCCAACACGGTTTCAAAGGTTCCGCGACCGATGAACTTGGCGGCCATTCGCGCCGATTGAGCCCCTTGGCCCGGGAAAATCCAACCTGTCTGGGTCATGCGGCTGCTCCTTTGATCAGAGTTGCGCCAAACTGACCGTTGAGGCCGATGGCATTGCATAAAACGGCGTCGATCTTGGGGGTGTCCCCGGCGACCGAAGCCGGGGTGGCATTGCGGTTGATCGCGGCCACAGCCAGCGCGATTTCCACCAAAGCGGCGGTGCCCATGGCAAAGCCGGTGGAGCGTTTGGAGCTGCCCTGTGCCGGGCTTTGCGCGCCAAAAACCGTTGTGATGGCAGCGCTTTCCAACTGGTCTTCGATCTTGGTCGCGGCAGAGCCGGTTAGGATCATGTCGACCGTGTCGGCCTGTGCCTGCGCATCTTCCAGCGCGGTTTCCATCGCAGCGACAAGACCACGACCATCCTTGGCCGGGCGGCCCAGCGCGGCGGCATCATTGGCCAGGCCAACACCGGCCAACTCTGCCAAAACCTCTGCTCCGCGCGCCTCGGCATGGCTGGCGCGCTCAAGGATCATCGCCACGGCGCCCTCACCCGCAACGGCGCCGTCGGTAAGGCTACCCTGCCCGTCATAATCCGCGTGCCATTTCAGATCGCGCAGACCTTTCTGGATCGCGTCGCACATTTCGTCGGAACACAAAGCAATCACCGCTTCGATCCCCGGCTGTGCCAGCATCATCTGCGCCTGATACAGGACAGCCGTGCCAGAACAGCCAGCGGCGGGCACCACCTGAATAGGACCGGCAAAGCCGAAATGGATGCTGACCAGCGATGCCGGCGCGTTGAACACGCTTTCCTGAAAGACCCGTGGTTTGACGCCAGTGGGGCCGGTGTCGATCAAGTCGTCATAGATTTGCTGGGTCGCCGCACCGGGCCCGTTCGAGGTGCCGAACACAATCCCGACACCGCCATTCTTCGAACCACGTTCGGGCAGCATATTGGCCTGCGTCACTGCGAGATGCGTGGCCGCAACAGCATATTGCGACACCAGCGGCGCGCGGGACAGTTGCCCCGATTTCAACATGCGACGCAGATCAAGCTTTTGCGCCTCAGCAGCCGGAAGGCCGTTATCGTAGCGCGAACAGGGGGTGAAATCGGCATCCCCATCTGTCTGCGCGTCCCATAGACCGTCCAAACCGGTCCCCCAAGGGCCAACAAGGCCAAGCCCGGTAATGGCAATTCTGTTATCCGTCGTCATTATCCGAACTCCTTCCGGAAAGCGGTCAGTTTTTGTTGATAGGTGGCGGCCTGCTCGGTCTTGCCTTGCTCGGTCAGCACGTCGGCATAGGCGCTATAGAAATCTCCGCGCCATTTGGCCGAGCGCAGAACATCCGCGTGTTTCGGGTTCAGGTCGGGATTGGCTTCCCACTTGGCCAATTGATAGAAATCGGCCAGAGCCAGATCATGATCCGCCAGCACAGCGGGCATATTGATCACCGTCGCGGCCCGGATCAGCCGGGCAACCGGATCGGTCGGATCAATGGCGACGGCCTCGGACAGCAGAGCTTCGGCCCGCTCCACATGATAGATACGCACAAACCCGGGTCCGGGCAGCGCCTGCCATGCGCCTTGCATTGGAAAATCGCGTGCCATCAGTGAATGCGCCGAACCAAGATAGGCTGTGGCCGATGGAAAGTTTGGCATGTCGCTGCGCGCCACTTCCAACTGGCTGATCGCTTCGCGGGCCCATTTGGGGTCGTGGGTCAGTTGCGCGATGTCATAGGCGGCCTTTCCGGCTGTATATGGGTCGCCGAACTCGCCATGTTCTTCGGACCACAGCGCGCGGGCCTCAGTTAGGCGGGGTTGATCCACCATGGTGGTCTTGATGATCGGGGTGCCATCGGCATCCGCAACCGGGCTGCATCCGGTGACGGTCAGCCCATAGACCACCGCCAAAACGCCCATGCTGATCCAGGTACGAGAAGTCATCTTTAATACGCGTCCTATGGTCCAGGGTTTGGTTGGATTTGAGTTATTCGGCTGCATGAACCACCTCATGCGCATAGGGTTTTGGCTGCGGCTCGGCCGGGCGTAGATGTAAAATCTCCTGCACGGCCAACAGCTTGAAAAAGCGCTCGATCACATAGTCGTTCAGCATGTCGCGCACTTCGCTGCCTGTGGTGTTTTGCTGATCGAGCCGAACCATACGGGCAAGATCCAGGGCGAGAGGCTGTGCCGACAGGCCATACCCGGTTGAGCTGTCTTCGCAGGCGTAAGGGGCATCGGTGATCGGCGCGAAACCGATTTTGGAATAGAGCTTGATCTGCCAGGTAAAGCTGTCGTTGAGGATCGTGTGCACACGCTGTTCTGCGGCGGCCTCGATCACGCATTTGAACAGACCGGTCAGCAACCCACGCTCCAGACGGTAGCGCTGCATCACACCCAAACGCCCCATCTCGACCACGCCACCGCGTTTGCGGTAATCATCAGCGCTGAACTGGGCCTCGTGTTCCACCGGCAGGCCTAGGGATTTGTGATCCAGGAACATACAGATCCCGCCCACCGCATTGTCGCCGTCAAAGACCAGGAACGGAATAGAATGTCCGTCGCGCTTGGCATCCGAAGCACGGTGCTCTGCCTCAATCTGGGCTTTGTCGATCTTGCGGCGCGGCCCGGCGGCGCGTTGCAGATCGGCGCGATAAGCTTCAGCGATGGTGGCGTAGAACAGATCGTGATCTGCGGGTGTCTGCACCTGACGAAAGGTGAATTTGCCCATTTGGTGGGTTTTCTGACGACCATGCGCCGGACCCATGGTGACAAAGTTCAACAGCAGCGTGCCAACCGCCCCAGCAATCATCAGCACCATCGGTACAATCAGAAAGGCCAGATTGGGCATCAGGAAGAACGCTGCGCAACCGGCCAGCACATGCAGGCTGCCCCACATGATCGACATATAGTTGTGCAGCGGCGCATAGCCGACGCCCCGGCTGTAAACCATGGTAAAGGGGCGTTTCGCCAACAGCAGGCCCCAGACCAAGGCCGCCAGCAGGAAATACACCGCCGGGGCCGCGTAGGCAGACCAGGCGATATCGGGCGCATAAAGGCGCGCGCCCGACAGGATGGCGTAAAAGCCGGTCATCAGAGCCGTGACGGGGGACAGAACCCCGTGGCGACGCTCCAACAGAAAAAGCATGGCATACAGGCCCAACGATACGAAGGGTGCCAGCTCCATCGGAGCGAAATACAGGCTCATCAGAGCCAGCACCATAACGGCGAGGCCAATCAGCATCAGCCTTGTGGCGGCCCGCAGAAACGGGCCGTCGTTGAATGTGGTATCGTCGGAAACCTGCGTCATGATCAGGCCGCCTGACCCAATGCGTTGGTGACCGATTTCGACAAGAAGGCCGGGGCCGACACAGTTTCCGCCACGCCGAACGAGCTGCCCAGAACCAGACCAGGCACCGCAAGGTCCGCGTCGATATAGGCCAGTGCGACGGTCTTGCCTAGCGTCTCAGAGGCATAGGCAGACCGGATCTCGCCGACAGTTTCTCCGTCAACGTCCAAGGCACCCGTGGCGGCATCGCCGTCAACAACCATCAGCACGCAACTGCGGCTGGCTTCGTCACGACGCGCATTCAAAGCATCCGCCCCGCGCAGATTGTCCTTTTGGAAATCGATCATCCATTGCAGGCCAGCGTCAAAGACCGAAGCTTCGTCGGCGATGTCGCGTGCGCGATTCAGGATTCGCATTTCGGCCATCATGACCGGAAAGGCGCTTTGATCGGTGATGATTTCCTCGCCACCTTCAGCGGTCAGGGCCGCCATCGTCTCGGCCTTGGCCTCGCTTGCGCCAAACAGGTGCAATTCATATTCGCCAAAGAACCCGATCCGCGCCGCTGTCACACCAGAAGGCAAATCAAAAGCGTTCAGGAAAGCGATGGACGGGATGTCATCACCCAGCGCCGCTTCGGCCATGGCCTCGGCTTCGGGGCCGGTCAAAACCATGTGGAACTGAGTGTCAGCCTGATTGGTGACGGCGATGTCAAAGCTCTCTGCCAGTTCGCCCAGCACCTCAGCCACTGGCGCGGCCTCTTCTGGTTCTGCGACCACCAGGAAACCGGTTTCAGTCGCAATCAGCCAAAGGATCGCCTGCACGCCGCCATCCAGCGACGGGATCAGAGTGTTCATGGCCTTGCCTTCGAACAGGTCCAGCACATTGCCGCCGACAACACTGTCCAGCGCATCCACAGCGTCAGAGCCGGTCACTTCGAAACGCACCCAGTTTTCCAGGTCGACCAGACCAGCACGGTTACGGATTTTATCATAAGCTACGGACATTTACGCCACCTCTGCTTGCAGTTCACCGCCCGAGATCACCAGATCGACGATGGAGTTGATGGAACGGATTTCCTTCATGTGTTCGTCTTCGACCCGCAGGCCGAATTCGCTTTCGATAGCCACAACGATTTCCAGTGCATCGACGCTGTCCAAACCCAGACCGACGCCAAACAGCAGGCAATCATCGGGGATATCCGCCGGTTCTTTTTCCAGCGCGAGACAGTCAATCAGCGCCTCTTTGAGTTTCAGGGTGGTTTCCTGACGCGCGGATGCTTGCGCGCGCGCCTGTTCAAGGGTCAAGGGGGTCATACATAGCCTCCGCCAGAGATGTTGATGGTTGTGCCGTTCACGAATGTGGACAGGTCCGAGCCGAGGAAGACGCAGGGACCTGCGACTTCTTCCGGTGTGCCAACACGGCCCAAGGGAATATTGGCCGTGATGGTTTTCTTTGCCGCTGCGGGCATTTTCTTGGTCAAATCGGTGTCGATCACGCCGACATAAAGCGCGTTGACCAGAACGTTGAATTTGCCCAATTCACGCGCCAGGGATTTGGTAAAGCCGACCAGCGCGGATTTGGAAGCTGCATAGTTGCACTGCCCCGGACGCCCGGACAGGGCCGAGATCGAGCTGACCTGAATGATGCGGCCCGAGCGTTGCTTCATCATCTGCCGCGCCGCTTCGCGGGAACATTGATACGTGCCGCGCAGGTTGACCGAGATGACGTCGTCGAAATCCTCTTCCTTCATCATCATCAAGGGTTTGTCGCGGGTGATGCCAGCGTTGTTGACCAGAATGTCGAGACTGCCAAAAGTCTCGACCGCGGCCCCCACCATGGCGCGGGCACTCTCTTCTTGATCGACGGACCCGATTGAGGTGATGACCTGCGCACCAGCGTCTTTGATCAGCTCAACCGTTTCATCCATTTCCGCCGACGCGCGCGAGGCGTTCACGACCAGATTTGCCCCTTGTTTGGCAAACTCGACCGCGACCGCGCGACCAATTCCGCGCGACGCCCCGGTCACCAGGGCGGTTTTTCCTTCCAGCAATTTCATGATGTCACCTCTGCGACGGGGTTGGTTTTGATGGTGTCAGCCGCCTGAAAGGCAGCCATGACATGGGCAGGGAACAAAGCGGGCTGATGCCTGATCCGATCCATGCAGATGATTTCGGCGGTGACGGTGCAGATCTCGACCGGGCCTCGTTTGATCTTGGTGATCCAGGTCGAGCTGGCGGCCTTCAGCTTGCCCAGGCTCGATTGGATGGTCAGCAGATCGTCAAACAGCGCCGGCGTGTGGAACTTCATCTCACAACTGCGCAGGGCGAGACCGTAGTTTTCCTTGGCAAAGAGATGCCCGACATCCAGCCCCAAATGGCGCATGATCTCGTTCCGGCCCCGTTCGGCCAGCTCCAGGTAGCGGGGATGATAAACAATCCCCCCCGCATCCGTATCGCCGAAAATCACGCGATATTGGGTGACCGGAAAGGCGTTGCGTGCAACGATCGTCATGCGGCACCGCCTTCCAGAACAAAGGCAAAGGCCTCGCCGATCACATCATAGCCCGTGGCCAGAGTGACGCCCTTTTCAGGCAAGAGACCGGCGATGACGGTCATCAGTGGCCCGGATGACGGCGCATAGCCAAAGACATCCGCCGGGCGGATCGCCGGGGGCACGTCAGCGCCAAAGGTCGCTTTCAAGGCATTCGCCGTTGCACGGGCCGTCGGAGCCAACCCCTTGTCCAGCAGCACGATGCGGGTGATTTGGTCAGCCGATTTGCCCGCCTGTTCCAATGCTGCCTTTTGTGCGCGGATCAGCGCTTCACCAGATTTTTCGACCGACAAGTCGACTGGATCCTGGCGGGTCGCCCACCCTTTCAGGCGTGCAAGAACCTGAGCGCCACGTGCCTCGGCCGCCCCGCGCCGTTCCAAAGTGATGGCCCCGCCAAATTCACCCAACGCGTCAGCGCGACCTGCGCGCGGAGCCTCTGGATGCGACACAACGCCGGTGCGGTGATAGATGCGCTCCAACCGCTCGGTCATTTCATCACCGGCGACAACAGCCACCCGATCCTGACGATCCACAGCCGCCAGATCCGCCGCATAGGCCAAAGCCGCCGCCGATCCGCACACGGTCGTGGTATAGCCTTTGATCTGATAAGCCAGAGAGGTCGCACCGCCCGTGGCATTCATGGTGATCATCGGGAAATAGTGGGCGTTGGCCAAAGCCGGATCGCCCTGAAACACCGATTCCATGAATTTCTCGGTTGGTTTCTGCGCCCCGAAAACCGCACCACCGATCAGGCCAGAGCGCTGGTTTTCTGCATAGATCTCAGCGTCGTCACCCATCGCCTCTTTCAACGCGACCAAGGCGTGCTTGGTTGTGGGCGAGGTGCGGGCAAATGGTTTCAGATCCGGGGTTTTGAATTTGAGCGGCCCGACCTTGGCCGTTGCAAACCCGCTGGCACCAGTTTCGGCAATTGGCTCATTGGTCAGCAAGGTTCTTTCAAACACCTCACGGCCCAAACCGGCAGCGCTACAGGCTCCGGCACCGGTGATCACGATCTCGTCGACATTGGACGCGGGCAGCACGCTTTCGGCAGCCTCATGGCCGACCCGGACCAAGAGCGAAGAGTTATTGCCACCAAAGCCAAAATTGTTCACCAGCAGGGTCGTATCCGGCCCGGCGGCGCTGTCCGATTTGGCAAAATTCAGCGGCTCGACACCATCGCGCAGTGTTTCGATACGCAGATTGGCCGGGGCCTTGCCGTGTTTGGCCATCAGGATCGAGGAAATCGTTTCGATCACACCGGAAGCACCCAGCGTGTGCCCGTAATACCCCTTGGTCGAGCTGACTGGCACGCTGTCCCCGAAGAGCTTGGCAATGGCGCGGCTTTCAGCACCATCATTGGCCTCAGTCCCGGTGCCATGGGCGTTGACATAGCCGACCTCGGCAGCCTCGACCGCGGCATCCTTCAGAGCAGCAACAATGGCATTTGCCGCCCCTGCACCGTCTTGATCGGGGGCTGTCGCGTGGTGTGCATCACCTGACAACCCATATCCCAGGATGCGACCGTGATCTTGTGCGCCCGGCATGTCGCCCCGCGTCAGGATCACAATCCCGGCCCCTTCGCCAATGGACAGGCCGATATCTTGCCCAAAGGGAGCGGATTTTTCCGCGGCCAGCGCCCGCAAGGCGTTGAAACCCGCCATGACCGACAGCGAAACCGTATCAGCCCCGCCAGCAATCACTACATCAGCCTCGCCTTTGCGGATCATATCCGCTGCAACGCCGATGGCTGAATTCGAGCTGGCGCAGGCCGAGGAGATTGTCAGCACCCGACCCCGTGCACCGGACAGGCGTTTGATCACTGCGGTGCAGTGGGATACCAGCGTGGCCGAGATGACCTTGGGGTCCATTGTGTCGATGGCATCGTCGATCACGCCGCGCGCCACGTCTTCGGTGCGCACCAGGCCCGAATGCGAAGAGCCAAGGCAGACCGCGATCCGGCCCGGATCAACCTCGCTCAGGTTCAGACCGGATTGTTCCAACGCTTCACGATAGGCGGCGATGGTGAACAGGGTCGCCCGGTCCATCCAATCCGCTTCGCCTGCCTCCAGATCAATCTCGACATCCTTGCCAAAGGCCGAGGCCTGATCTGACAAAAAGCGTGACGCGTCAAAGCTGGTCACTGTTCCAATACTGTCGCGCTGTTCCAGCAGCGCCGTTTCCAATTCGGTGCAATTGGTCCCCAGCGGGCAATAGACACCCATGCCGCGCACCACGGGCGCAGCCTCATAAGCCGTAGAAATGTGTTTCATGATAACCCTTTAGCGCAGGAACCCGCCGTCAATCCGTTGGATGACGCCATTCAGGTAAGAAGAGTTGGAAGAGCCCAGGAACCACGCGGCATCCGCCACTTCATACGGTTCACCCATGCGCGGAGAGGCCGAGGCAGACAGCACATGCTCGTACATTTTTGGTTCGAGGATTTCGACCATTTCGGTGCGGATAAAGCCCGGAGCCAGGGCGTTCACACGCACACCCTCAGGCCCCAATTCGCGGGCCAGCAAACGGGTCGCCCCCATCAATCCGCCCTTGGTGGTGGAATAGGGCACCTGCCCCTCTTTGCCGGTGACACCTGCCATCGACGCCATCATCACGACTTCACCGCCACGTCCAGCCTTGGCCGAGGCGATCAGCTCGTCTTTGGCGGCGATGGTCAACAACATCGGAGCAACCAGATTGCACTGAATCAGACCGGCATATTCCTCAGGGTTCATCGCCGCAAAGGCACCGTCATAGGCTCCGCCAGCATTGTTGATCAGCGTATCAATCCCACCGAACCGGTCCTTGGCCGCAGCAACGACACGGGCGCAGGCCTCGGCATCAGACAGATCCGCCTGCAGCATCAAGACTTCGGCACCTTTTGCCTCAAGCTCGGCCTTGGTTTCATCAGCGGTTTGCTGGTTCGAGCGATAGACCACCACAAGGCGGCACCCCTCATCAGCATATTTATGGGCGATGGCACGGCCAATGCCGCGGGTCGCCCCAGTGATCAAAGCGATCTTTGAATAGCTCATGCCGCCATCTCCATCACACCTTTGCCCAGGCACAGCAGACCACCATTCAGCGGCAGCGACCCTTGCACGGCCTGCGCGCAGAAATCGGCATATTCGCGGGTCTCATTGGGGGAGAAACGCATCGTATAGACCTTGAGCTGGTCGCGTTGGCTACGCCATGTTTTCGGATCAACCGTTTCCTTGGACGGCTGGGACAGGATGGCGTTGTATTTGATGCCCATGCGGCCATATTCCTTGGCCAAGGATTTCAAGGCCGACACCCGCAACTGATTGGCAATCGGGTTTTCCGGCAGGCCAACCAGCCGCGCAGCCACATCATCAATGCCCAGGAACAAGACGTGACCCGTTTTTTCCGTCATCATGGCCTGCGTGGCCAGACGACAGTTGATCAGGAACTGCATCGCATCTGCATGAACCTGTTTTCCGAATTCCAGCGCCTTGGCTGGGTCGTAAAAAGCGTCGCGCATGGCTTGGGCTTCGCAGCGCTCTGGGGGAGTGAGAACCAGAGCACGCGGAGCGCCATTGGCGGCGATGGCTTCGGACAAGCCACCGCTGCTGGCCGAGACATCAAAGATGTCGTCGCCTTGCGCGGCGCAAGCATCTGCCACGCTTCGCGCCAGGGGATGGTTGAGGTTTTCAAAGAAGATCATTCACTATGTCCCGTGATTGAAGGTGGCAAATTGCGTTAGGCGGCGGCGCTTGCTTCGAGATGCAGAGACACGGTTGTCGCCAGTTGGCGGACGGTCGACGCATTGGAGGCAATGAAATCGCTGTCGATTTCCGGGAAGGTCACGCCAAATTCGCGCTGCACACCGGCCAGAACCTCGAGCGCATCCACCGAATCCAGATCCAGCCCGGTTTCTTCGAACAGCATCGTGTCCAGTTCGATTTCTTCCAGTTCAATGCCAAGCTCTTCGAGTTCGAGGCCTTCAAAGATCACGACGTTGCGGATCTTTTCGGCAACTTCAGGAGCAAATGCAGAGGTGTTCATGGTTGGGTTTCCTTATGAAGAAATGAGGTCAGAGGAGAGGGAAGAAGCGGCGGCTGGCACGTGATCGAGTTCCAGTTTTGCGCGAGCCAGCCTTTTCCCACCGCGCAACAGCGTGGCGGAAAAGCGATTGGGGGCGTGCTCTTTGAGCTTCAGCTCGGCAACATCCCCCGGAAGAAGCGGAGATTTAAAGACAAGGTCGTTCAGGCGACGCAGCCCCATGCCCGGACGGTTATGGCTGGCCGCCTCAAGCATCATTTCGGCAATCAGAACGCCGGGGGTCAAAGGAGCGTCTGGAAAGTGGCCTGCATAGACAGGGCAGTCACACCGCATGGAAACCGACATCATGATCTGGTCGCCATCTCGCTGGTAGTCGGTGACGTCATAGATTGGCGCGTCTTCGGGCACGTCGACATGCACCGGTGTGCGATGGCCGTCCCCCGGTGACAAATGCACAAACCCGGCCATTTGGGCACAAACGATGCCATTTCTGTTCAGAAATTCAGCCTTGAAGTCATGAAATGCCCCACGCGTTCCACTGTGCCGCAATTCAACACTCTGAAGACTTTCGGCCATGAAATCCCAAGCAAATTCGGTGATGCCTGCCAAAACGCCGCTGGCAGATGTGTCACCCAATCGGCTCCGGATCAGCACCCCCATGACCTGGGCAGCATATTCCACGGGAAGCACGCTCAACTCTGGGCAGGCGGCCCATTTGGTGGCGGGCGGGTTCGCTGGAACCAGCGCCATAGCCCGATTTTCTGATGTCAAAATCACCTGTTCAACAAATCGGAACGGCGGTTTGTGGCGCAGGATGTCGGCGGCGTTGATCGTCTGCATTGCGTCACTCCTCATCTCGGTTATGTGGCTCGTTCTGCCAGCGTTGTGTCGATGAGACTGTTTTAGAAAATGACCGCTATTGCCGATATCCACCCGAATGGCGGTACCGTTCCGGGCACATACAATTGAGGGTATTGGGATTGGGTGCCGGGACCATGGCCAATCGGCTCGCGTCGCAGACATGCCTATGAGACCTACATCTATCAGGCGGTTTCGGGTGGAATTACTGTTCAGGAAAAGGCCCTTAGACAGGACTTTGTAGCTTGGAAGTTGTTAGAAGCATTAGGCAGCATGCTCAAAAGTTAGAGGGCATGCATTCATCATGAAGCGCCTTCTTGAGCAACTTGCATGCATCACACCAATCAAAGCAGAATAGGTATACGAAAGAGCGTTGATGTTAGACAAATATGGCAACTTATAATAGGGACTCAACGGTTTCCGGCAAAGCCGGGCCGTTTCATTCTGATGTCCCGCTGAAGAAAAACGCTTGCGGGCCGTAGGAAACCGACCGGAAATGACAGACTTGAGGCCAAAGTCACGCCGAAGTCTGCTGCCTGTAGAATTGTTTATCGCAAGAATTTCGCAAACTCGGCAAACAGCTCGTACTCAGCAGTCAAGCCAAATTTTAGCAAGGTCTTCTCAAGAGGCGTGCTGTTCTACGCGCTGCCGAGCCGCTGCGCCAACCCTTCCTGCTATTTCAAAATGATTTAGAAAGTCTTTGCTGTTCATTTCACACACCTTGCAGCCAATTCAAACCGCATGCACTTCACCTCTATCATTGAAAAGTCAATTCGCTTAGGTTGTGAGAAAATCGGAGAAACATCCGATAGGGCAGGATTATGAACGGGCGAACACCCTCACGCATCGGCGCAGCTTTGGCTGCACGGCTCTCCGTGCTGGCACCGGATTGGCTTGCCGCCATGTTCTGGGGTTTGCCCCTTGCAACAAAGATCGTAGCTGTTGAAGGCAAAGCAGGAAAGCGACAGGTTTCCATTGCTTTGTTAAATGGTCAAGAAGCCCCGCCTTCCCGCCCACATAAGATGGTCGTTGACCTACATGTTCCAATCTCGCTTGTTCTGGAAAGAAAAATTTCTGCCCCGCGAACGGCATGGCGACGCCTTCATGCACTTTCAATGCTTGATCTGAGGCAGCGCACGCCATTCGGCCCCACGGATGTTTATGCGCAGCTCGCCCCCCCTCAAATCGAGGATGAGCAACTGACCGCGTCTCAGTGGGTTGTCCTGCGCCACGAGGCAGAAACCTGGCGCAAGGCCTTGCTGGCCAATGGCATGAAATTACGGCGTTTGTTCGTGTTAGGGAATTCATCACCCATCGCTGATTTTACCAACGAAATAGCCCCGTCATCGAACCGCATCCGTACGGTCAACGCAGCACTTTTTATCTGCATTTTAGGCGCAGGTTTCATTGGTTGGTTATATCCAGCCTGGCATGCCCAACAGCAAACTGAAGCGCTGAAACATCGGCGCGATCTTCTACGCCAAGAGGCGATAAGTTTGCGGGTTAAGGTGGAAGGCCTGCGTCAGAGAGATCAGGAACGCGCCATGTTCCTTGATACGATTCTGAAACGACCTCTACTGGTCGACAACCTGCGACATGTGACCGTTTCCTTGCCCGATGAAGTCTGGATAAGCTCGTTACAGTTCCAGCCTGAGCGCATCATATTGAATGGTGAGAGCAGCGGATCAGCGGCTCAACTGGTTCTTGATTTGGGCGAAAGGCGCGGCTTGTCTAACCCTCGTTTGTCCGGTCCGGTTTCAAAGACACCCTCGGGGGCAGAACGATTTCAAATCACGTTGGATTTGGGGGCAGGGAAATGAATATCCTTTCTCGCCTCTCATCCCTTTTACTTGCATTGGCGCTGTTGGTCGGGTTTTTCGCCCTGATTTGGCTTTCAGTTGGCCAAGGGTTGTACAATTGGCGCGACACAGCTTTGTCAAAGCGTGAGGAAATGCGCTCTGAATTGCAAAAGCTCGAGGGGTCGCTGGCCGCCTTGAAAAGAGATCACTCCCAATTTGGCGAAACGGGTGAGTTAACACTAATTTGGGCGGCAAAAGAAGCCGGAGCCGTCACGGCCCTAATCCAAAGCGAGATCTCTAAACTCGCAAAGGATCACGGTGTTAGTCTACGAGCTGTGACGCCAGCAAAAGAAAGCGGTCTGTCTTTGCAGGAAGCCACGGGGTTTCGGATCGAGTTCGAAGCATCATTGGACCAATTAACCGGCTTTCTCCAAGACATCGAGTATAGCTCCCCCGCACTTGTTGTGGATCGTGCTGTGCTCCGCCGACTGAACAAGCCTGGCCACAAGCATCCCCAGCCATTGGTCTTTGCTCAGATCGATCTCGCCGCGCCGATAAGACTCGACAACCGGGAGAGCGACAAATGATGTCGCGTCTACTCTCTCTTTGCGGCACCTGCGCCCTAGCTTCGACCGCAGCGGGCGTCGCTGTCTGGGCGAATGGTGTGGTGCAATCGCAACCTGATTTGGGACCACTGTCTGTTGAGACAGATGTATTTCCGGCTGCAGCGCAGCAAACCAAACCCGAGAACCGGCCGCAAAAATCCGACGTTTTCTATTCTGCAGTCACTCAAAGACCGATCTTCGCCCCCACGCGGAGAGCGGTAAGTCTGGATACCGTCAAAACGGCCGAACCTGCACCAACATCCGCACCAGCCCCCAAACCCATTTTGGCCACGCCGCCAGAGGTCCGACTGTTGGGTGTCATGGGGACAGCGCAAGGAAATACGGCGCTTATTTCACATGCGGGCGGAAACCCGATTTGGGTGACACAAAAAGAAACCTTAGGCGGTTGGCAGATATCAGACATTTTTGCTGATGCTCTAGAGCTCCGCCTCAAAACGCAAACCATTCGCATAGAGATGTATCAGTGATGTCTTTCCAATCCATTTTTCGCATTGTTTTGAAGTTGGCTGTCGCAATCGCATTTCTGAACCTTGCAGCTTGTGATGACCAAGAGGTCACACGGCGAGACGCCCCCCTACTCGCCAATCAAGACAATCCTAATGGGGCAAGGGGATCTTATGCGCACGACTTACGAACCGCGTTGGGTGGGCCAGCCCCCGAACGGCGGGTTTTGGGGGATGACAAGTTTCTGTCTTATCCCACGGGTAAGCCCAAGGACCTTGTCGAAGTTTCAGAAGACGGGGCGTTTACGCTCAACCTGATTGATGTCCCCATTGCGCAAGCGGCCAAGGCTGTTTTGGGCGATGCTTTGCAAAAAAACTATACGATCAAGCCGAATGTTGATGGCACTGTCACCCTGCAAACCACCCGTCCTTTGTCGGAAAAGGACCTGTTCAGCACCTTTCGAACGATCCTTGAACTGAACGGAGCGGCATTGCAGGTGTCCGGGGATCTGATCACCATTGTGCCCCGCGAAGGGGCGGCAAAACGGATTTCGCGGGTTGGTGACCCCCAGGGTGTCGGTTCCCGCGTGGTGGCTGTTCCGTTACGCTATATCGGAACAACCGAAATGTTGCGCTTGTTGGAACCCATTGTCGGCCAGACCGTGCGCCTGCAACCCATACCCAAACGGGGCATCGTCCTGATTTCCGGCACCCGGGAAGAAATCAACGCCGCGATCGAAGCTGTGAACCTGTTTGACGTGGACGTCCTCAAGGGTAAATCGGTCGGCCTGTTCCGCCTCAAAGCCGCCGAACCCGAGGCGGTGGTCGAAGAGCTCAACCTGATCTTTGAGACCGGCGATGGCGGCAGCCTGCAAAACTTGGTGACGTTTATTCCATCTAAACGGCTCTCAGCAGTTATCGTGGTCAGCGCCCGTCAGAAATACCTCGGGGATGCCGAACGTTGGATCCGAGATCTGGACCGCACCGCTGGTGGGGCCAAACGCAGACCGGCAGTCTACAACCTTCAGCATCGCAGCGCCGAAGATCTTGCCCCCATCCTGAGCCAGATGCTGGATAATATTGCGTCGGAGGAAGACAGCCCTGTCGAGGGCACACCTCGTATCGTCGCCGATGACACAAAGAATGCCATCATCGTTTGGGGAAATGACCCTGAACAAGAAAGCTTTTCTCGGTTGATCCAGACTTTGGACACCGTTCCGGTTCAGGTTTTGCTTGAGGCGACGATTGCCGAAGTATCCTTGAACGACGAATTGAACTTCGGCCTGCGCTGGTTTTTTGAAAACGGCAATTTCAAAACCACTTTCTCAGATGCAGCCAACGGCGCTGTCGCCTCAACCTTCCCTGGCCTCTCCTTGCTTTTCCAAGGACCATCAGCCGGGGTTGCGCTGAATGCACTGGCTTCGGTCACCGACGTGAATGTCGTGTCATCGCCATCGCTTTTGGTGCTCGACAACCAAGAGGCCAAGCTGCAAATCGGCGACGAAGTCCCGATTGCCACCCAGCAGGTCCGCGAGACGTCGGATGCAAATGCACCTGTGGTCAACACGATCTCTTTCCGCGATACGGGCATCATCCTGTCCGTCAAACCACGCGTCTCAAGTTCTGGCCAGGTGATCCTTGATATCGAACAAGAGGTGTCCAGCGTTTCAAACACAACCACGTCAGGCATTGACAGTCCCACAATCTCGACCCGCAAAATCGAAACCAATGTGGTGGTGTTGGATGGGCAAACTATTGCCCTTGGCGGGTTGATCGAAGAGAGCCGGAACAAGACCAATAGCAAGGTGCCCGGCCTCGGGGACACGCCCGGAATCGGGGCCCTGTTCCGGTCGCGCAAGGATACGGTGGGCAAGACCGAGCTTTTGGTCCTGATCACGCCGCGCGTGATCCGAGACGGGACAGAAAGCAATTCTATCACGGCAGAATTGCGGGGGCGAATTTCAGGGGCCGACGGTCTGGTTCAAAGCGGTATTGCCGCGCCCAGCACCGGCCACCGGATCATTGACTAAAGGCAAATGCGACGGCAACTTATCCTAGGTTTTTGATCATGGTTTTCTAGATGCCTCGTTTCGCCTACAGCGCTTATGACAGTTCCGGGTCTTTGACGACCGGCGAAGTGCAGGCCGCAAATGATCTCGCCGCGCTTGACCAATTATCTGCCAAGGGATTGTCCCCAATTTCCTTGACCGAAGGAGGGCAAGCTCTGCCTTGGTGGCAACGTGAGTTTTCACTGTCTGGTAACATCCGCCTCAAACCCCAAGCCCAGGTATCGTTCTTCCAAACGCTGGCATCCTTACTAGAGGCTGGTTTTTCCCTGCCAAAAGCATTGCGGTTTTGCGCAGACACCATGAGAGACCGCGCTATGCAACGCCATCTGGAACAAGCTCTGGAAGATATCCAAGACGGCCGCCCCTTGGCCCAAGCCTTGTCTGACAGCGGCATCACGCCGCGTTTTCTGATCATGATCGAAACGGGTGAAGCAGCGAATAAACTGACGGATATCGTAGCCCGTATCGCAGAGACACTGGAGGCCGAAGCCAAACGTAAAAAGGAGTTACAAGCTGCTCTGCTTTATCCCGCAATTCTCATCACCATGTCGTTCATGGTGATGATCTTGCTGGTCTTTTACCTGGCACCAACTCTGACCCCTGTTTTTGCCACCAACGCAGCTGAACCACCCGCAATCTTGCAGGGAATGATCAAGTTGCGCGGTGCCCTCATTACGCAATGGTCGCTTTTCTTATCGGCAGGTTTGGCTCTGGTCGTTCTGGCCAAAATCAGCGCAGCGCCGCTTAAAAAGGTGCTGTCTCCGCTTGTCCTGCACCTCCCCCTAATTGGTCCATTTATTCGGCAATCGGAAACGCTAAACGCCTGCCGCACCCTCGCACTTATGGTGAACAGCGCAAGCCCTCTGCCCCAAGCTTTGGCCATGGCCAGCCAATCCGCAAGCCATCCGTCGTACCGTCAGTTGTTAACTAGCACAGAACAGGCGGTGGTCGCCGGTCAATCCCTGTCATCGACGCTGGCACAAAGCCCATTGATTGATCCTATGGCAGCGGCGATGATTGAGGTCGCAGAGGAATCTGACCGCCTAGGCCCCATGTTGGATAAGCTGGTTCGTGAAATGACAGAACGCAGCAGCAGAACACTGGATCAGGCGATCAAATTGGTAACGCCCGTCTTGACCCTCGTGATCGGTCTTTCTGTGGGCGGCGTTATCTTGTCGACGATCTCGGCCATTTTGACGTTGAACGATGTTGCCTTCTAATCCCTCCCCGCAAAGCGGGTTCACATTGCTGGAAATGCTGGTTTCTTTGGCAATCCTGGCGGCGATCCTTGGGATCACGGTCACGGCTTTGCGCCCGCCCTCCCCGAAACTGCGCCTGGACCAGGCCAGTGCGCAACTGGCAAACGACGCGGCCCTGGCCCGGACGCGCGCTATTCACGATGTCAAAACAGTTACATTCGCACTCCCACAATGCGACGGATCAGACGCCATGACCCGGTTTTATCCGGATGGAACAGCCCTGCCCGCCACGGCCTGCCTTCGCATCAAAAACCTAGTGCAACACATTGAAATCAAACCACTCACTGGGCTTTTGCAGGTGATCCAGCCATGAGCGGGCGTGGCGGATACTCCTTGTTCGAGGTGCTGGTGGCCTTTGCGATCATGTCGCTTGTTCTTGCAAGCCTGTTGCCGCAACAGACTGATCTGCTTTCCCGGACCCAACAAGTTGATCAAAGATTTGCAGCAACGGATGCGGCCCTCTCCCATCTTGCTGAAATGGGGTTGAAGGAGCCTCTTGAAATCGGCACACGCCTTGTACCGCACGGGGATTGGCAGATCGAGGAGGTCATTCAACCCCTCCATATTTCGGGACATACTGGAAAAACCGTCCAAATTTCGCTGCGCGTTTTGAGCGCTCACGGCAAACCATTGGCAGACGTCTCTGAGCTGAGGGTTATAGAATGACCCCTCGTTCTGGACTGTCGCTATTCGAATTACTCATTTCACTTGCCTTACTCGCCCTTCTGGCAGCGGGCCTGGCGGGCGCGCTTGATCTTTCAATCCGCGTACACGACCGAAGCCAGACCAACCCCGAGCTCCAACAAGACCTCGCCCTACGCAACCGGCTGAGGAACTGGATCGCCAGCGCCGTCCCCCCCTCACACCTTGCCCAGTATCCCGTTGGCTTAGAAGGAACCGAAACATCACTGGCCTTCACCACGCGCAACACCAAAGGCTTTGCCCCCAATGCAGCGGCGCTGCGGATCGAGTTGTCAGCAGGTCCTGAGGCTTTGGATATAACCTTTATTGAAATATTGGATTCCGGGGAAACGCTCGGCACTCACAATGCAACTCTTGATGGCTTCAAAGGCGTCCGATTTTCCTACTTTTCACCTGTAGACTCTGTGTGGCGAGACGCCTGGAAAACGACAGAAGGCTTACCTCAAGCGGTTAGAGCACTTCGTCTTTCCAACCCTTTCTTTGTGGATCTTGCCAGGTTCTGATTCACCGGTTGAATTTAACTTCTCTGCACTCAAGTGATTTGATTCCCCCACCTCGGTCGCAACACTGTCTAGGCGGTCACAGACACACGTAAACCCACCACCTTCGAACAACTATTTGTGATCGTTTGGAAAAAAGAGGCAGAGAGGTGCGGTTGCCCTCTTCGTCATAGGCGTAATCCTCAACCGGGATCGGGACACCGCCGTCAATGACAGGCACACCCTCGGCCACCTGAACAAGGCGATTGAGGTGATCGTAAGAGAGGGTCTTGGACTTACTCGGGTCAAGCTGATCGCGGATCTCGATCAAACTTTTAAGCTTGCCATACTTGAGCTTTCAGGTTCTGGGGCAGCACTCCGGAAGCACTTTACAACTCTTGAAGGCTTTGAAACTGTCCCGTGTTTGTTTTCTCTTCCGCAGCCTCCATGTAGTTCAAAAGGTTGCACCAACCAAACGAAAAACCAAGGTCGGTCAGAGTAAAGTCGTTTGAGTTTTTCTTTCCAATAAACTTGGCGATGTATTGCCCCTATGAATCGGGCACCTCGGTCAATATTGATAAAGTTGCATTATGGCTAGCGAGAAAACTAGACAACTTATTTCCAAACTGAAGTACTGGCGTCTCATCAGTACAACTTATCTTCAGTACGATCTCAAACTCACAACCCGCGTCAAAACGTAACTCTCTAAGAATTTCCTGGCAATTCTCAAATTGAGAAAAAAATTCACATTCGTAGTCGACATTTACATCTTCAGAAAGATTTTTTTCATTCCAACTAGAAGTAAATCTGACGCTCCCAGACTGAGGTATTCCAAATTCCGGATTGAGCCCTCCAACAGCGTGCCTTTCACCTCTATTCACAACTCTAGAGTTTGTGGAGGGGAGGAGTTTTGCAATTTCATATGCGTCCTTCCCGTGAGTGAAAATATTCAACTCCATTTCCAGCACCCAAGACATTTCCTAGATCACCTCAACTTCGGCACTAGTACATTTTTTCGATAACTCGCACCACACCCTCTCCTCCCTTACGAAGTAAATAAGTGACATCATTTTTTCTTTAATAGTACATATCAAAATGAGCCACCTCCTTCTCACCGACATACGAATTTTTTCAAATCATGAACATCATCATAACCGAGCCTTTCCGCATGTACATTTGCTCGCTATAAACTTAGGGTCAGTCCCCACAAGGAATTTTGTTCACGAAATTCCTATATTCTCTTGTTCCACACCCGAAGTGTGAGTCAATTTTGCTGCGAATCTGTACACGTTTCACCTTCAAGCTTATATACTCCTCAATCACTTCTTGGGAAAAATTCAGCTCGTTCTTACTGAAGTCACATTCCATATTCCATAGCTTAGCATTCACGGATTGCAACGCGCATTCCAAATCATTTGGAAAATCAAAGCCCTTTATTGCCCTCTCAATATCTGCCACCTCATTCAAAAGTTTCTCTCGCCTCTCTCTTGATGAAACTGCACACAATTGGAGGCGAAACCGACGAATGATAAGTCGATCCAACAGTTCTCCAGGACACATGTCCAATTGCATAGAAAGGTTCCCCACACGGATTTTTTGCTTAGCGAGTAAGATAAACAGTCACGATACGTTCTCTTCCGATTAGTCTACTGGTTTCGTCAACGACTACGGTAACTCTGTCTCCGACAAGTTCAATGGTATTCTCTCCGCTTCCTGGCAGTTCAACGAGTGGGTCGTCTATCACCGTTTCGACTTCAAGCTCAGAAATATCTTCATCCATCATTGCTTCTATTGCATGATCAGTCCATTCGAAACGGTCATCTTGGCTCCACTCGTCATCATCCCCGCCTCCTTGATCGCCACCAGTATCACCGTCACCCCCTCCAGATTCGGCATCGCCATCGCCGTCGACGTCGTCGGGCTCCATTTTAACGGCCAGTTCCGCCAGTTTACCGCCTACACCGTTGGCCAGCCCAATAGACGCACCACCCAGCCCCGCGGCTGACCCTGAGTTGCCAGAACCTGCTCCTGAACCCGGTAGCGGTTTGACGCCAAGCGCTTCATGGACCGCTTCAGCACCGTTTTTGATTCCGCTTATCGCGGCCCCCCTGCACCCTGGGGAATTTAAACACGCGTTTGCTACGTCATCAATTAGACCGCCGACAATCGTAACTGAGGCTCGACCGGCTAGGATGAGCCAGGCAACTGTCGCTGTTCCCGCCATCCTTTTCGGAGCACGAGCGTGCAAACCACTGGGATCACTCCAATTGAAGTGATCGTTCCAAACATAGGCATACAAGTTCGCATCCCCGCCGGCGAACCCAATTGGATCACGCTGGATGAACGTTCCTGTGGCCGGATCGTAGTGCCGGGCGCGGTAATAGATCAGGCCGCTTTCAAGGTCTTCCTCACGCCCAGTGAACGCATAGCGTTGGGTCAGCAGGCCAGTTTGTGTCCGCGCGCCGAAGCTGGCGTAGCGGTAGGACGCGGCGATGGTTCCGGTGGCCACTTCCACCACTTCACGTGGCGAGCCAAGATGATCGGAATGCAGCGCATATTCCGTCCCGGCCCTCTCAAAAGCAAGCGGTTCATCAATGCTCGGGCCGTGCTGCCAGCGGGTGTTAAACGCACCATCCGCGTAATCCAGCAGCACCGATGAGCCGTCATAGATAAACGCCTCGGACGCCCCGTCCACCTCCTTGGCGATACGGCGGTCCAGTGCATCGTAAGCGTAGCTTGCCGTGGTTGTGGGCGACGCATAGCCAACCAACCGGTTCTGGCTGTCATAGCTGTAACTCTCAACCGATCCATCCGCCTTGGAGGTCTTTGACACCCGGTTGCCGCGATCATCATAGGCATAGGTGAAGCCGTCATCCTCTAGCAACTGGTTGTGATCGTTGGAGGAATAGAGCGCCGAGAGATGCGATGTGGTGCGATTGCCCTCTTCGTCATAGGCGTAATCCTCAACCGGGATCGGGACACCGCCGTCAATGACAGGCACGCCCTCGGCCACCTGAACAAGGCGGTTGAGGTGATCGTAAGAGATGGTCTTGGACTTGCTGGGGTCAAGCTGATCGCGGATCTCGGTCAGCTGGCCATCGGGGCCATAGTCATAGGCCAAGTCCGTCAAGGCCACACCGGACTGCATGTGGCTGAGGGATGAGAGCAATCCGTTGGTATAGCCATACCGCGTGTCCCGACCAGAGGTCGACGTCAGCGAGGTGCGCGGCTTTCGTCACTGCAACAAGATAAACTGACACCATTACCGGATTACTTCAATGCCGACTATCCTCCCGGTTTCGGTAACATCGAACACTATATCCAAACCTGAAAAATCTTCACCCGAATTTTGAAGTGCAACCCGAAGTTCGTTCAACGAAGAAATGTCAGAACACTCGGACAAGCGAATGTTCTTAAGTACCTGCTCCCCCTGTCCATCGGGGAGATTGATCAAGACTGCAAGATCATCCTTGTCCAAATCCAATTCGGTTGCGCTTTTGAGTTTCATATTTACCGCCGTATTAGGGTCGTCACGAATCGTGCCGTTCCGTTTGATCCTACTCTAAATACAATCAAGCCGTTGTTGCCAGCAGGAACAAGTACTTGGTTGGCTTTCGCAGTATCAGGCAAGGTTCCGCGAGGCCAAGCTTTATTCGTGCGAACTGTCCGAATCAATTGGGCAATCTCATTTTGGGCCATCGTCTCATTCCTCCAAACACCTCGCTCGACACCACGACTAACTACGTGCTTGTACCCCTGTTTGTTTGCTGGATTGTTATCCTTAACAATTTTCCGAACGGACGTTGTTGTTCCGTTGTCACCAACACAACCGGCTACAGGATCGCAACCACCTCCGGCGGCCCCTACCTCTCCGGTTCCAGTATCTCCTGTTGTACCCCCGTTACCTGATCCGGAACCGCTTCCGGTACCATTCGAGCCTTCATTGCTTTTGCTTTCATCAATCCCAGATTGAATCTTGTTCCAAAACGCGCTGAGCGCGGAGCCTGCAGCCGAGGCGGCTCCCCAAACAGCGTCAGCAAAGCCTTGGCCTCCCCCCTGATTACCCGGACCAGGGGAGGGAGACGAGGTGCCAGCTCCCCCGGAAGATCCGCCGCTTCCCCCCAGATCAAATAGATCAGGAAGACCACCCAGAGCATCCCCAACTTCGTCGCAATACTGGATACACCAGATAATGCCTATCAACCCCACTCCCCCTGCGGTCAGGATCCGATGCTCGACAGAACTCATGGACAGCCCGGAAGAATCAGTAAAGTTGCTGGGATTGTTTGCAACGTATGCATACAGGTTCGCATCCCCGCCCGCGAACCCAATTGGATCACGCTGGATGAACGTTCCTGTGGCCGGATCGTAGTGCCGGGCGCGGTAGTAGATGAGGCCGCTTTCAAGGTCTTCCTCGCGACCTGTGAAGGCATAGCGTTGGGCTAGTGGACCAGTCTGCGTCCGCGCGCCGAAGCTGGCGTAGCGGTAGGACGCGGCGACGATGCCGGTGGCGGTCTCAACCACTTCGCGCGGCGAGCCAAGATGGTCGGAATGCAACGCATATTCCGTCCCGGCCCTCTCAAAGGCCAGCGGTTCATCAATGCTGGGGCCATGCTGCCAGCGGGTGTTAAACGCACCATCCGCGTAATCCAGCAGCACCGATGAGCCATCATAGATAAACGCCTCGGACGCCCCGTCCACATCCTTGGCAATCCGGCGATCCAGTGCATCGTAAGCGTAGCTCGCGGTGGTTGTGGGCGACGCATAGCCAACCAAACGGTTCTGGCTGTCATAGCTGTAGCTCTCGACCGATCCATCCGCCTTGGAGGTCTTTGACACCCGGTTGCCGCGATCATCATAGGCATAGGTGAACCCATCATCCTCGAGCAACTGATTGTGATCGTTGGAAGAATAGAGCGCTGAGAGGTGCGATGTGGTGCGGTTGCCCTCTTCGTCATAGGCATAATCCTCAACCGGGATCGGGACACCGCCGTCAATGACAGGCGCACCCTCGGCCACTTGAACAAGGCGGTTGAGGGCGCAATAGCTGATCGACTTCAACGGGTGAGCTAAAGCGTTACATTAAATTGTTCAATCCCGTATGACTACAAGTTTTTCGAAGACTTGAGCTTTTCATGGAGCGACCTTGAATGAGATACGAACGGTAGATCGGGAATAAAAATCAAGCACCATAATGAAAGCAAAAAATTGAATTTTCACTAGGTTTTACATATTTCACTCGCATGCCAATTTTTCATATTCCCCAAAACCTTAATATCATCCCTAGATGCTAAGATAACGAGGCAATCGTTGCAAAATTCGACATCATACATCTCATCTATGCCTAACACCTTGACTAATAGCCTCGAAATCTTCATTGGCGGCCCACCCCTCTTTATATTGCGATAAAGCCTCTGCTCAGCGTCCATAGCCTTTTTGGAGTGGCTTTCTTTACTCATCGTCAATCTGCTCCTTGTATGCAAATTATTAAACTCACCATTCTACAGAGTTGCCACCGCATCTTTCATCTACATATCCTTTGGCGCAATCGTGAATATTGGTGTGATTACCTGTTAGCGTCGAAGGAGGCGGATTTGGTCTAGATAACAGATCTGTGCAAGTCGCATAAGCTTCTTCCCACTGCTGATCACAATCGTCACCGTCGTCACCATCTTCCTTTGGTGGATTCTCTGGATCCGGATAGCCCATTTCTTCCATGGCTTCCTTCACATTTTGCGACAGCAAAACCACAGCAGCGAACAAACCCATTCCGCAAGGCGCACTAGGAGCGACCCCCATGGATTGCCCAACGGCGTAAGCTCCACCATAAGCAACACCCAAAGCCGCGACATCACAGTCGGGTGACGCTGCGCACTCAATTACTGAACCGGCAAGCATACCCGCAACCAATCCTACAGAAGCTCGACCGGCGAGTGTTGACCATTCTATTGTTGAAGGTCCACCTCGTTTGGTTCTCGAGAACCCTTCCTTGCCGTTCACGATGGCAGCGTTCGTACCACGCGGGTCTGAATAGTTCTGCGGATCGTTCCAAACATAGGCATATAAGTTCGCATCCCCGCCGGCGAACCCAATCGGATCACGCTGGATGAATGTTCCGGAGGCCGGATCGTAGTGCCTCGCACGGTAATAGATCAGGCCGCTTTCAACGTCTTCCTCGCGGCCGGTGAAGGCATAGCGTTGGGTCAGCAGGCCAGTTTGAGTCCGCGCTCCGAAACTGGCGTAGCGGTAGGACGCGGCGATGGTTCCGGTGGCCACTTCCACCACTTCGCGAGGTGAACCGAGGTGGTCTGAATGCAACGCATATTCCGTCCCGGCCCTCTCAAAGGCCAGCGGTTCATCAATGCTCGGGCCATGCTGCCAGCGGGTGTTGAACACTCCGTCCGCGTAGTCCAGCAGCACCGATGAGCCGTCATAAACAAACGCCTCGGACGCCCCATCCACATCCTTGGCAATCCGGCGATCCAGCGCGTCGTAGTGATAGCTCGCCGTCGTCGTGGGCGAGGTATAGCCGATCAGACGGTTCTGGCTGTCATAGCTGTAGTTTTCGACCGTCCCATCCGCCTTGGAGGTCTTTGACACCCAGTTGCCGCGATCATCATAGGCATAGGTGAACCCATCATCCTCGAGCAACTGATTGTGATCGTTGGAAGAATAAAGCGTCGAGAGGTGCGATGTGGTGCGGTTGCCCTCTTCGTCATAGGCATAATCCTCAACCGGGATCGACTACCCTCTTTTTAGTATCTCAAGAGTTCTCAGAGCAATATTTGCATCACTTTGAAATTTTGGAGGCATTCCACCTTCAATCGCCATGTGAATAATGCAATCTGACATCCATTGAATTTGTTTTGGTGAGAATGCTTTCCATCGTTCAGTAAAGCTCTCCTCCCAAAATTCGACCTCTGAACTCCTCGAAAGCTCCGCAATGATACTCTCAAAGGCATCTGATTCATAGTCCCCACTGTTCAGCGTATAGATGAATATACCAGGGAGAAAGTATCGAAACGCGCTGAAACTTAAGTACAGCACGGACTCAATGTCGAAATTACACTCCTTACATCCGATTTCCATCCAATCAACGTTGGCAAAAACAGAGGTTGAGTGCCGAGCTAACTCTTCGTCTGCATCCACTCTATAGATACGGCTTGGCCTTTCTGCCGAACCAAACAAAAGTTGGGCTGCTTCAACAAGGTTTTCTTTCATTGCATCGATATATATATCATGCATTTGCCAACACCCTGCCACGCGTTTGAATGCGCTTCCATTTCACCTCCGTAAGTTGCCGTTCCTGTCGGCCCGTTTGTGCAAACGCTATCCCTTTGCGCCCGCGCTGCACCCAATTCTATCATTGTGTATAAATTGATGATATTTTGTGGTTTCGTAAGTGTAAGTTTACACTTACGGGCTCGGGTTTTCGCTGCTTTCACTCGGGCAATGGCTGCTGCGCACTTTGACCCGTCTGGATCCCTGTAACCATTGTCTCCATACCCTGGGTAATCATCAGGACTTCCATTAGCACCTGATTTCTGCATCTCCAGAATGAGAGCCTTGCTAGCATCGTTTATCAATTCCCATGCGGGCTGCAAAATAGCCAAAGCGCTCAAAACCATGCCCACACCGGCAACTGTCCTAACCGCATTGTCTGCTGAAATGACTAAGCCACTTGGGTCGGTATAATTGAATGGATCTCCGTTGACATAAGAATATGTATTCAATGTACCAGAAGCAAACCCAATGGGATCTCTTTGTAAAAAAATACCTTGACCTGGATCAAATGCCCTCGCTCGATAGTGGTACAAACCGCTTTCGGAATCGTATTCTCGACCGGTGAACCTATAGGGCTGCTGTAAAACGCCTAGCGTCTGTCTTGTTGCGCCATAACCACTATACTCATATCCGGCCAAAATCGAACTGCTGCTTGGTTCAGATACCAAAATCACTGATCCTTGATGATTCGCATATAACACCCGTTCTGATCCTGTTCCGGCGGCGCTGTAGGACTCAAAGGCAACGGGTTCATCGATTTCGATCGAATGCAACCAACGGCGGGTTAGCGTTGCTTCGCCAGTGAAATTGTACTCCAGAATTATATCATCATGCGCCAATTTATCATTTGTAGTCCTATCATACACAAAACTTTTCATATCCCCATCCACATCCTTGGCAATCCGGCGATCCAGTGCATCGTAAGCGTAGCTCGCCGTGGTTGTGGGCGACGCATAGCCAACCAACCGGTTCTGGCTGTCATAGCTGTAGCTCTCAACCGATCCATCCGCCTTGGAGGTCTTTGATACCCGATTGCCGCGATCATCATAGGCATAGGTGAACCCGTCATCCTCGAGCAACTGATTGTGATCGTTGGAAGAATAAAGCGTCGAGAGATGCGATGTGGTGCGATTGCCCTCTTCGTCATAGGCATAATCCTCAACCGGGATCGGGACACCGCCGTCAATGACAGGCACGCCCTCGGCCACCTGAACAAGGCGGTTGAGGTGGTCATATGAGATGGTCTTGGACTTGCTGGGGTCAAGCTGATCGCGGATCTCGGTCAGCTGGCCATCGGGGCCATAGTCATAGGCCAAGTCCGTCAAGGCCACACCGGACTGCATGTGGCTGAGGGATGAGAGCAATCCGTTGGTATAGCCATACCGCGTGTCCCGACCAGAGGTCGACGTCAGCGAGGTGCGACGCCCTTCGCCATCATAGCCAAAGCTGTATACCGTGCCCCAGGGTGCCGTCAGGTCGGTCAGGCGATCCTCAGCGTCATAGGCGTAGCTGGTCACACCACCCAGCGAATCCGTCATGGAGGTACGACGGTCCAACAGATCGTAGGTGTAGTCGATGCGCACGCCAGGTTGAGGCCCAACTGTGCCATCTGTGATCGAGGCAGAGAGGCGATTGCGCAGATCATATTCAAAGGTCACACGGCTGTCGTCATCCGCCGCTTCGGTTAAGTTGCCATAGGCGTCAAAGGCGTATGTCAGTGTGTTGTCAGGGGTGACCACCTGAGTGCGACGCCCCAACCCGTCATAGATCGCGGTTTCGATGATGCCATCTTCGCGGGTCAGAGTGATTAGATTGTCGCGGGCATCGTAGGCACGTGACATAGACAATCCAAGCGGGTTGGTCCGCACGGTCATACGGTCCCGTTCGTCATAAGCGAAAATGGTTTCGCCGCCTCGGCCATCTGTCACCGAGGTGATGTTATCCCGCGTGTCATAGGCAAACGATTTCACGAAACCTTCGGCATCCGTGACCTGCGTCAGGCGGCTGACATCGTCATATGCATATGCCGTTTCCTCGCCATCGCCGTTGACATGGCGAATGACTTCGCCCGCATCATTGTATTCACGAGTGATCAGGCCTTCGGCAGGATCGTCAATTTGGACCAGTCGTTCGAGGGCGTCGTAGCCCATAGAAGTGACCAGCCCGGTTTCATCAGTCACAGTCGCCAGATTGCCTGCGGGCAAGTAGCTGTATTGCGTGATCCCGTCGATCTGAGCGCCATCAGCGCCTGTAACCTCGACCGTGAGAACTCTGTTCAGTGCGTCATAGGTCCGATGAACTTGGCGTTCCAGCGCTGTGCCCGATGCCTCAACAATCTGTGTTGTATTGCCTGACGCATCGTAGACCATCTCTGAAACCGAACCATCCGCATAGGTTACGGTTTCCAGGTTCAGATCAGGCCCATAGGTGAAGGCTGTAATATTGCCGTTTTCATCGGTTCGAGTGTTGAGCTTGCCTTCTGCTGTGTAGCTCATCAGGCGCTCGCCGCCTTCAGGATCAGTGATTTTGGTCACTTCGCCAAAGGCATCATATTCATACGACGTCGTGAACCCGTCTCCATCTGTCATGGAAACAACATTGTTGAACTCCAACTCGTAGACATAAGTTTTTGTTCGTTCTGCAGGTGTTCCCGCAGCCTCGGTCACTGCCTCTACGTTTCCGAACGCATCATAGGACAGCAGATCAATTCGGCGACCGCTCGCTGCGGCCTCGCTCGGTCGATCTATTCGGATGGCCAAGTTGTTTTCATCACGCTCAATGAAGGTCGTGCGGCCCAAGGGATCTGTGATCCGGACTGTAGAACCGAACTTGTTCACTTCGATCTCGGTCACTTGCCCTTTGCGATCAGTTACAGTCGTGACCCGATCTTCGGGGGCAACATATAGCAAAGGTTCACTGTTGAGACCGCCCAACCCATCAACCAGACCAAGCGACGCTGCAACTTGATTTGCGATGCTGGACCCATCGGGCAATGTCGCACCGCTCATGTTTCCATAGGCATCGTAGCTGTAGCTTGATTGATGTCCGTTTTGATTGGTCGTGGAAATCAGGCGACCATTTTCGTCATATGCGAAACTGACCGTGGCACTCGTGGGGTCCGTGATATTTGCCAAGTTTCCAAGATCGTCATAGGCGAACGTTGTCAATCTGCCGTCTGGATAAGTCACTGTGGCGAGACGCCCAGACGACGCGTCGTAAGTGAACAGAGTAACACCACCAACTTGATCGGTGATAGAAGTCACGCGGTTGTCGCTGTCGTAGCTATAGACAAGAGCATTGCCTTGCGTATCGCGTGTCTCAGTCTGGCGGCCAGCAGCATCAAAGATGACCGTGCTGCCATCTTTGTAGCGTCGCTCCCATCCACCGTCATCCAAGCGCGCTAGGGACGAAAACTCGCCTGCGCCAGCTATGAATCGTTGACTACCCGTCACGTCGGAGAAGCGAACCGTTACACTAAACCGCTGCGCCGAGACCAAATCAGGGCTACCATCACCGTTCAGATCGGCAATATCGGCATCGACAAATGTCTCCGGCACTGTCCCTTCTTCAAATGGTAGGAAAGTCCCATCGCCATTGCCGTAATAGACGGCGACTGATCCAGTTGTTGACAGGATAATGTCGTCGTTTTCGTCCCCATCAACGTCGAACACAGTAACGTAACCTGCTGCGCTTGCACTTGCAGGTCTTGCCAGGGAAATCGGAGCACCAAAGTCTCTGCCGCCTTCGTTCAGGAAGACGTCTAATCGGTCGGTCCCACTCCAAACAACATCAAGAAGTCCATCCTTGTTGGCATCCATCAACTCGGCATAGTTGCCCAACAGGTTTGTTCCGCTGTCACCGTAGATAGGGCCTGGGAACCCTTGCCGGAGGGTGCTGTTGGTCGCTGAGACCGAGCTGAACAGGATTCGAAACCCTTGTTCTGACCGATAACCAGCGTCAATCAGTCCGTCATTGTCGACATCGCCTAGAAGAACCTGCAACCCTGTGTTATCGCGGCTATCCCCTGGGCGCGCACTACCCAGCCCATATCTGACACCACGGCGATCCTCACCGTCTGCGGCCCCATAACTCACTGTAAGTGCGGCACTTAAGCTTGTCCTGCTGGAGACAACAATATCTGGATACCCGTCATCGTTCATATCCGCGATGCCCAAATCGCGCATACTCCGAACTTCACTGGAGAGCTCGGAAAACCCGCCGTTACCATCACCACCGAGCACAGCGAGCGTACCAGGGCTTTGGATTCCGTACGCGAAATCAGCGAAACCGTCTTCGCTGATTTGTCCGGCAACGACTTCTAACAGCTTAGGCGTAAAAGTTCCGGTCTGCGGGATTTCAACGGTATCTGCTACCGGAATAGCGACGGGGTCAGAGAATTGCCCCTCGCCTAAGTTCAGCATGAATTTGATCTCGCCGGTGCCCCCCTCGGCGAAAGCAATATCTTGCAACCCATCCAAGTTCAGGTCGTGGATCACCGTATTCATCGTGCCAACCGTCTCGACAACGATTGGATCAGGTTGGAAGGAAGTTACAGTCGGAGCTGGGTCAAACGTTGTAACGGTGTCATCGTCTTGAATAGCAACCTTGCCATCCGGAGTGACTGTCAAGCTTTGTAGTCCATCCACAGCCCAGCCGCGCCCATAGGGGCTTTCGACTGCGTTGCGCTGATAGAACTCACCGTCGATGCGCGTTGAGACGGTCGAGCAGGCATACATTGCCTGACTGACAAAACCATAAGGATAGCGGCCTTGAGCAAGCCCAATCGTGTCGATTGTTGCCGTTTGGCGCAGAGATACTTCTTCGCCAATAACCGCTGCTACCGAGCCATTCGCACTTTCTCGTGGTGTCCACGCGGGCAAATCGTCGTAGGTAAGCCCCTGTAGCTCAATTTTGGTTTGAACCGTTACGGGCAATCCAGCGTCACTGGCTATAGTAACGATGCTACCAACCAAGGCTTTAGGGTTGGCCGCGGAGGAATGATAAGCAAGCCCGACCGATTGATCTCGATTAAAGGCGCGATACCCCGGCAGAGTATAGGTCTCAGCCAAATCACCATTGAAAGGTGTCAAGTGTTGGACACCGGTGGGCATATCTTCCGACGCAATCAGCGTTGGCGCTTTCGGCAACACGCTGATCAAGGCCCCTTGTCCAGGCATCGTCAATTCGGCTTGAACGGCTGCGCCACCGGCCACAACTGAAGCGGACCCGATAACCGACATTTCGCCGCCCAGACCAGTTGCCCAAAGATCGGCCACCGCGCCTTGGGGTAGTTGATCCGAATTGGGGGCAGTGATGGTCACGGGTGCGCCGAACTGGGCACCCGGGGCATCAAGCGCGTAGATGTGGCAGGCCTGCACATCATCTGGCAAAGCATTATGCGCGAAGAGCTGTGGCAGTGATCCCAGGCAAACCTGACCGGTATAGGCCGTGCCATCGGCGGCGTTGGTCATGCTGCCCGCCGGAATGGTGACCGTCACGCCGGAGCTCGTGCCGGTTAGAACCGTTTCGACCCCGGCCACCACCGTGGCGCAACCATCGTTTAGCGGAGTCAGCAACAGATCGGGATCAACATCTCGGATCTGATTTTCGGTGACCCGCACGCTTTGGGACAAGCCAAGATAACCACTTGTCGGCAGCGCCTCGATCACATCGCTCCCGACTTGCAGGCTGCCAAAGCTGAAACTGCCATCCGGGCCAGAGGTTGTGCTAAGCGCAGCGGTTTGTAGATGCAGCGGCACATCCGGCAAAACCGCACCGGTAACCGCGTCACGCACCACACCTGTCAGCGCCGTATCACCGGCCGCAGCGGCAACCACGTTGATCACGATTTGCGCCGTGTCGCTTTGCGCTCCGTCCGAGACGCCCAAAGTCACAGCATAGCTGCCTTCTTGCCCGGCTTCGGGTCGGAAACGCAACGCACCGCTATTGGCCTGCAAAACAGCCCCATCCACCAGAGGCAGTGGATTGGCAAAGAAGCTGAGCGTGTCGCCATCAGCATCTGTCGCCGTCAGATCCAGCGCCAATTCCAGACCAAGTTCGACCGTGTAGACATCCAGAAGATCGCCCAAAACCGGAGCAGAGTTGCGGGCCTGCGCTGAAATCGCCAACTCGGCGGTCGAACTGGCGTCGCCATCAGACACCGTCACGGTCACGACATAAGACCCGGCGGTATTGGTCGTGAACACGGCTTCACCACCGTTGGGCGTGATGTCCACCAGCGCCCCTGCGGGAGCGGTAGTGATCGCAAAGCTGTAAGTGAGCGGATCATTGTCCGGGTCAGCTGAGGCGAGCGCGGATAGGGTGACATTGGTCAATGTGTCGATTGCTGTTGGACCTTCCAAGGCCGCAACCGGGGCGCGGTTTGGCACATCCAGCGTCACCAACGCCAGTTCGGAACCGAGCCCGTAATCCGCGACGCGCAGACCAAAGATGTAGCTACCACGCCGATCCGGAGTAAATTGCGCCAGCGGCCCAAACGGGTCAGCAATCGTGGCGGCGCTTCCTGCAGGTTGGCTTTCAATCGTCCACCCAAAACTGAGCGAGTCGCCATCCGGGTCATAAGAGGCGCTGCCATCAAAAGTGACCGTTTCGCCAACAAAGGCCTGAGCTGGGCCCGATGCCACCGCAACAGGCTGGGTATTGCTTGTGTCGATTGCCAGAACGACGGGTTCCGCCATCAACTCACCGTCATGGGCGGTCAACTGGATCAGATACAAGCCGGTGACATCAGGTGTGAATTCCAGCACATCAGTCACAACCACCTTTTCAGCCAATGCCGCAGAACTGGTGTCGGGGCGACGCAACAAGGACCACGAATAACTTAGCGTGTCACCATCGAGATCATTGGCATAGTCAGCCCCGTTCAGCGACAAAACCCCACCGTTCGCAGCCGGCGTGTTTTCATTGCGAACCAGCGTAGGACGCAAATTTGCGTCCCCGATGAACAGCGTGTCAGGTTTGGACACACCGTTATCAGCCTCGACAATCAACTGCGCCGTGGTTGCGATCAGGTCGGTACAGACATTTTCAGCGCGCAGGAAGTACCCGGTGTTCACCGGGGCCGAAGTGACGCTTGCGCCGCTGACCTCAAGATCGACCAATCCGGCACCTGGGTTATCCGTCATCAAGTAAACGGAGGCCTGCCCCGGCAGCTCTTGTTCAGCAAGGCTGGTGCCAGAAGCAGATCGCAGGGTCACAATATGAGTGGCGACATCCTGGTTTTCGATCCGCCAGACTTGACGGTTTTCGCCGTAGATATCCCAACCCTTACCTTCAAAAACCAAATTGGCTGTGCCCGAATGCGGATCAGACGTCAGGTCATCCGGCTGGATGAAATCAAAGGCACATGCCCCTTGCTGGCCAGCTCTCAGCGGTTCAAATACAGGGGCCAGCATGACCGCGTCGAAGAACTCCATCTGACCACGCGACAGCGAAATCCGAGCGGCTGACGGCAACAGAGTGTCGGTGGTGAGGGTAGCCCCCAAGCCGGTGCCGCCAGACAATCCAGTCAGTGACCAATGATAGGTGGGGTTGATCGCAGCAACTGCAGAACCGTCAACGGTGATCATGCCACTCAACCCAGAGTTCTGATCAACCCCAGCGACTGCCAAGGGCAGATTGTCCGAAACGCGGATCAGCAGCGTTGCGTAAGACCTGTTGGCGCCGTCGCTTACGGCCAGTTGAACGACGTAGTCACCGGACAGGTCAGATTGCAGTTCTACAATCGGGGTATTGTTGCTGTTCAGACTGGTAACGGCGCTCTCGGGTGCCGATAAGATTGACCAGGAATAGGACAACAAATCGCCATCCAAATCGAAACTCTGACTTCCGTCCAAAGAAACAGCCGCACCAGTCGCGGAAATGGAAACCGGGGCAATTCTTGCAACGGGTGCTATGTTCACTGCTCTATCGACAATAATGGCGATATAATCACGGGAATAGATACGCCCGTCATTGACATCAACCGCCGCCAAGTATGTGCCAGGCACATCTGGCACCAAGGTTGCCAGCCGGTTTTGATCGACAGACCAGCTTGGGTTCGCGCCAGCGGGGCTCATCAACAACTTCATGTCAGCAACCAAATAGGTGCCATCACTGTCGGCGCTGCGCCATGGATCTATGGAAACCGGCTGACCAACCGACCCGCTCAGACTATCAAAACGCGCGGACGGTTCTGGAACCAGATTGCGCAGTACCGCGCCTTTGGTCCATTCGTATTCGTAAAAGAATTTGAGTTCGGTGCGGTCAATTTCACCCGATGTATCGGACACTTCGAGGATGAGAACATAAAACCCTTCAGCATCATAGGTTACGCCGGTGAGAGGCGCGGAACTATCTGTAAAGACGACATTTGCTTGATATGGGGCCTCAGCGACGCTCCAGGTGTAGGTCAGGGCATCACCGTTAGGATCAAAGCTTTCACTACCGTCCAGTTCAAAGCTCACCTGATTACCCGGAACACCCCGGGCCAGCGCTTTTGCAATTGGTGGCAGGTTCTCAGTGCCAAAACGTACAATTGCCGTGTCTAATGCGGTGCCATACTGGTCCAAAAGCTGGAGCTTGGCTGCGTAAGTACCGGGCAGATCAGGTGTAACCTTGGGGAACAGGGTGCTAGGGTCCGAAAAATCGGCCACCGAACTTGCCGGCCTCGCCTCCCAGCTCCAACTGGCAGTCACATCCCCATCAAAAGGCGTGCTCATTACCTCAAGCGGGTTCAACACATGTGGCTGACCAATCGTGACCTCGCCCGCACTCAGAGGTTTCGCAATTGAGAATGTAATAAAAGAAAGAGCAAAACAAAAACGAACAAGAAAAGATGAAAACATGTGAGTCCCCACAATAACACACAAAATCTCCTGCAAGTTGTCTGCAAGTCAAAGAATAATCAACAGGAAATTTAACGCCTGGTAAGTAATTAAAACCAGCTTTGCCCCGTTATCAGTTGAAAAGATGAAATTCGCCAAATTACCAAGTCAATTACCAAGTCTAGGATAATTGAGTTCTAGATTAGCGTCGTCGAAAACGGCTCTGTCAGGCTGGTATGGCTCAACGCCTCCCCGCCTTTTCTAACCTAAGTTCACAGGAACGAAACTTGCTACTGGCGAAGCTCCAAAACTCGCTCAGGTTGTTCCTCCGACCGAAGCTTGATTGTCCCAATCGCGCGCGCGGTTTTACCACTTGGCTGAAGGAAGACCTTGAACACTTGTCCAGATGGCTGCGTCGCCCATGGCTCTGGCAGGGGCCATGCCTCTCGGCGAAGGGCGCTTTGCAAAGCGATAGGGGCCTCTTCGATCGCAACGCCAAACCGACCTGAATAAACGGTTGCAAAGGGATCGAGACCTTCGACGATTTCTGGATCAATCTCGGCCACGCGGGCAAAGTCGGTAACGCTTTGCAGTCGGTGCGGGGTTCTTCGCCACTGTCGGAACCGCTCCATGGCGTCTTCTGAGACGCTGAACTCTCTGGCCAGCAGATTCAACAGATCCGGCGCCGCAGAATTGAGATCTATCAACCCACCCACGTCTTGAAGCCACAATGACGCCTGATCTCCCAAAAACGGAAGCTCGATCTTATCACTGGGGTCCACTTGGCCGGAAGCGTCACCAAAGAGCTTTGTTGCCAGCCTTAGCAAGGCGCGTTCTTCTTGGGCCCGTTTGGCCAGTAGTATTTCGGTCGACGTCCAGGATAGCTGCGCCTTTAACCGCGCCGCAGAGGTTGCAAACAAGAAAGCGATTATGCTGAGTGTCCCAAGCACGACCAGCAGCGCATAGCCGCGCCGATCAGACCTTTGTCGGTTTAACACACGATCTTGGATACCCATGCCACGCCTCAAATTCCTGATCTTACTCTTTAGTCACCTATGCCTTTATGGCCTAGTCTTGGCGATTTGGGGAGCAGGAAGCGGTTGGCCTGCATTGATTTTTGCCATGCTGTTGGTTTGGGTCTCAATGGCAGACTGGGACAGCCTGGAGATACCCGATTCAGCTTCAGCACTTCTCGTTTTAAGCGGCGTGTCGTTTGTCCTAACGACTGAAAAGGCCGATCTGGCCGACCATTTGTTTGGCGGGGTGTTTTGGCCTTTGGCGTTTTGGTTGATCAGCAGCGTTTATCTTAGGGCACGCAAAGTGCATGGCCTTGGGTTGGGCGATGTCAAATTGATGGCTGGCATTGGTGTCTGGTGCGGGTTTCTTGGTACTATTTGGGTTGTCTTGGGGGCAGCTCTGTCTGCTCTTTCCGCGCTCACTGCTTTTCGCCTTCTGCGAATTCGCAAAGGATTGCGGCAGCAATTGGTCGCATTCGGTCCATTCCTTTGTTTCTTCGCGTGGTATGTCTGGGTGACGAGGACAGTGGTATGAAATTTGCAGAATGGACGGCGTAGGACGGGGCCATCAATTCCGAAGTTTCTAATAGTTTTGCCCATCATGGCGATGATCGCCCCTGGCGCAGGACCATGTTTTTGCAAGGATCGTTTCGCCATCAACAAAAACAACACCTTAGAGGTGGGGATCTGTCTTGCCAAAAGGGTAATGGCGGAGAGGAAGGGATTCGAACCCTCGAGACGGTTTCCCGCCTACACACTTTCCAGGCGTGCGCCTTCGACCACTCGGCCACCTCTCCGTCGACCCGTTTAATGGAAAGTCGGGGGGGGCTGCAAGTCGAATTCTTACAGCCCCGTGACAGTTTTTAGACCTTTTTGGTCGATTTAGCTGGAAACCTGTTCCCGAAGGATCGAGGCAGTCAGCGAAATCATCAGATAGATGCCACCAAAGATCAAAAATGCCAGAATCGTGTTTTCGAATTTTCGTGGGTAGGCGGGATCTTCGGAGGCGACCGGTTTGACCGATGTGGTCAGATAGCGCGCCTGGCTCGACGCATCACGCCGCGCCTGTTCCAGCGTTTGCAAGGCGGTCTGCAGCATAAGGTCACGCGTTGCCAGATCGGCCTGGGCCAATTGGATTTGCGCCGCTTTTTCAGCCAAGGAGTTTTCACCCGTTGTGGCCGACACCATCCGGGTGTTCAACTCGGCCAAAAGCGCCTCCAGCCGGCGGATATCACCGCGTGCACCATCCACTTTGGCACGGTTCGGGCGAGCATTGTCCAGCAAGGCCTGAAGCTGAAGGTTCTTTTCCTGCAACTGCAATTCATAAGTGTTGATCTGAGACCGCAAGGCGGCGATCTGCGCTTCGGGGTCAACCGCGTTCGTCTCTTGCTGCAAGCGCACCAGTTTTTCCTGGGCCTCACGGCGGGATTGTTCGGCGTCAATCAAACCCTGCTCGGCATCACGCACCGCATTGGATCTTTTGCGCAGCGACAGGTTGTCAACACGCTCTTCCGCATAGCCAATCAGGGCTTCACTGAACTCGGTCGCAACCTGTGGGTCTGCGGCCATGATCTCCATGCGGATCACGCCTTCGGTCGGGTCAAATCCGATTTCAACATGACGCTTGTAAAGCTTATAGGCCTCTTCGTTGGATGGATTTTCCTCCAACCTTTGGATTGGGTCGATGTTTTCATCGGTGAAGTGCGATTTGAAACCAACATCCGCATCCAAACGCAGCATCGCGTCCTTGGATTGCAGATAGCTTTGCACCGCGATGGCATCCTGGGCCGTGGCAAACTGGGTACCGGCCAATAGGCCCGGTACAGCGCCGCCGCCTCCATCGTTCTTGAGGATCAAGAATTCGGACTTGGTGGAATACATCGGGGTTGCAACGCCATAGAAATAATAGCCCGCCAGCAAAGTCGGTAGCAGCACAAAGGCCGCCAAGCGCGACAACAGAAGCAATTGCTTCTTGCGACGGCGCGCTGCCAGCTCGCGCTGGATCTTCGTGATCTCGGCGGCGCGGCGTTCGGCCGGGTTGGCGATTTCTGTCGACGGAAGCTGTTGCTTTTCTACTTGCACGGTCTGCGGGAGCTGCACGCGTGCCTCTGGCTTGGCCGGTGGCTGGTCAGCCTCGTCCGGTTTGACCAGTTCCAACATGTTGGTGCGTTGGAACGGATCAATGCCCTTGGCGCGCAACAGGCGCACCGCATCAAAATCTGAGGTCGGGGCGAGCCCGTGCTTTTGTGCGACGCGGCGGGCCATGCGGAGCTGACGGCCAGTCAGACCTTCGCGGCGAATGGCATCAATATCGGTTTCGCCCGACACCTGATCCGGCGATGCCACATCTCCGGCCATCGGTCCTGGCGTGGGCCGCGGTTGCTGCGCACGAGGAGCGGCCTCGGCCGGGCGTGGCACGGGTTGGGGGCGCGGTTGCGGCGCGGCGGCGGTAGGCTTGGGCGGAGTCTGGGCAACAGGCTGCTCTGCCGGGGCCTCAGCACCCGGGGAACGGCGAATTCGGAACTTCTTAGCCTTGGGTTTCGTAGTCATAGAGCTGTTTCGCTTCTTCCAAGGTGTCAAACATATGCAATTTACCATCCATCAGGACAGCGGCCTTGCGGGCGAATTTTTCGAGGATGTTAGGCTGGTGCGAGACGATGATAATCGTCGTGGTGCGCAGCCGTTCTGCCAGAACATCCCCGGCTTTCTTGTTGAATGCGGCATCCGTTGAATTCGGCATCCCCTCGTCGATGAGGTAAATGTCGAAATCCAAGGCCAGCATCAAAGAAAAGGTAAAGCGTGAGCGCATGCCGGAGGAATAGGTACCGATCGGCTGATCGAAATACTCTTCCAATCCGCAAAGCCACCGGCAGAACGCTTCGACATAGTCGGGATCAAGCCCGTACATGCGCGCAATAAAACGGGCATTTTCGCGGGCGGAAATCTTAGACACAACGCCGCCCATGAACCCAAGCGGAAAGGAAACGCGGCAATTGCGGCGCACTTCGCCCTCGTCAGGTTTTTCCAGGCCCGCCATCATCTTGATCAACGTGGTCTTGCCGGTGCCATTCGGAGCCAGGATGCCAAGGGATTCACCAAGATCGACGCGAAAAGACGCGCGATCAAGGATCACCTTGCGCTGCGTTCCCGTCCAAAAGGACTTGCTGACCATGTCAAACTCTAACATTGGGTTGCCCCGGCTCTGCTCTTCTGCACCCTTTTATATAGGGTTTCCTCACTACTAGATGCAGACTAGGGCCACATTATGGCTAGAATTGGAAACAAAAACAACGCAGGCCCCGTTTCGGGGCCCGCTTGATCAACAATATACCACAAGTATGAAGCCGTGTTTACAGCTCTTGCTTTTGCACACGCGTGACCTTGCCCGCGATGATAGACACGATGGCAGCCGCAAAGCTAAACAAAGCCCCCATTTTCGCCGCGTCCTGCACAGGGCCGGCATCAAAGGCCACGGTGGCAACAAAGAGCGATACGGTAAAGCCAATCGCGGCGACAAAACCGATAACCACGAGGTCGATGATCCGCATCCCTTGCGGTATTCCCAACCTCAAAGGACCGGCAGCAAACCAGCCAAATATCAGAATTCCCACAGGTTTCCCGATCAAGAGACCTGCCAAAACCAGCCAGGTCGCATCCCCCATCGAGGAAAACTGCACCCCGGCATTCAACAAGCCAAAGAAGAACAGAATAATCTCAACAGGATGTTTCAACGCGTGCTCCATCATGTTGAGCAGGTCATGCAAATGCTCTTCGGCAGCGGCAAAGATCCCAAAGGCGCGGTCGGCATGCGGAATGGTTGGAACGATGGGCAGCAGGCCCAGCGCCGGATGCAGGCCAGACATCATGAACCCGTACCAGCTGGCACAAGCAGCGATCAGGTATGGCCAGAAAGAGAGAGTTTTACGGAAGAAGGTCGAATTCGGGCGGTCTTGTTTACCACGATCCAGACGGCGCGGCAGCCAATTGGCCAAAACATACACCCCAATCGCGGCCCCCAAGGACAAGAGCAGCCATTCCGGCGCAAGTTCGCCGGACGGGTAGAAGATCGCCAAAATGATCAGGCCCGCCGCGTCATCGGCAATCGCCAGCAGCAGAAGGAAACGAACAGCCGGGTGCCCCGCGCCAAAGACCAAACGGCCTACGAGATAGCTGAATGCGATATCCGTCGCGGTCGGAATGGCCCAACCATTGGCGACGGCATTGTAAGTGTCAGACCCCAAGAGATAGGCCAGACCCAGATAAACACCAATCGGCCCAAACATCCCGCCCGCGGTCGCAAATAGCGGAGTCGCTGCCTTTTTGCCGCGCAATGATCCGTTTTTGAGGATCACCGCCTCCCATACTTCCTTTGCCGCGATGGCAAAGAACAGCGCCATGAGAATGTCATTGACCAGGTAATGCAGCGTCAGCGTGCGATGCCCATGATGGTAATGCCCAATCGGCGCATGATCCCAGATCACGAATTCGACAAAGTGGTGGTAACTATCGGCCCAGTAATGCGGCTGGCCCGCCACCGGGGCCAAAGCGTCGAGGTTTGCCCAAACCAGAGCGGTCAATGCACCAAAAATCAGCAGCAGCGAATAATTGGTCAGGAAGTTCCAGACGCGATACATGGGTTCTCCTCAAGGCCGAATACCGTCAGTTTCAGTCGGATTTACCGAATTTCAACCATTTGAGCAACGCGCGCCACGGAATGCTAGCGCAAAAGTAACCGCCCCAAGATTTTTTTCTTGGGGCGGTTCATGAAAAGCTGTATTTTGGTTGCCTATTTATTGGGCAATCAGGCGATTGCGCCCCAGGCTAATCCGGCCAACACCGATCCAATCAGCGCAAAGCCAAGATAGGCGGCGAACACCCGAGGTTTCACCAAGGCCCAGACTGCAATCGCGGCCGGGATGCAGCTGACGCCACCGGCAAGCATAAAGCTCATCGCGGCTCCAGGGGCCATACCCATTTCCAGCAGTTCCTTGACCAGCGGAACCGCCGCATAGCCATTCAGATAGGCGGGCATCCCGACAAAAGAGCCAAGCAGGATCGGCATGATGCCTTCGCCACCCAAAACCTGCGCCACCATCGAGGCCGGAACATGACGGATCATCACCGCTTCGATCAAATAGGCCAGGGTCAGCCATTTCAGCAAAAAGACAGCGTTGGTCAGAGCGGTGCTGCGGAATGTGTCCACGCGGTCTGCTTCATTCCAGAATTTCCAAACCGGTTTTTCGGAAAACGGGTTTTTGACACCACAGCAGCCACCAACCTGAGGTTTCTCCCGCAACGGATCGGCGAAAACCGGCGTGTTCTTGAGCAACATGGTGCCAAAGCCGCCGATCAAACCGATGCCAATCGCGGCAAATACCTTGGCCGTTGCGAATTCGAACCCCAAACCACCCGCAGTGATCGAATACATCGCCGGATCCATCAGCGGTGAGGAAATCCAGAACGCCATCACAGCACTAAGCGGGGCACCGACGGCCAAGAGCGCCGCGATAAAGGGGATGACTTCGCAGGAACAAAAGGGGGAAAGCCCGCCCAACAAGGCAGCAAGGACAATCATCCGAAGTTCGCGTCCTTCGAACGCCTTGGCCAACAGGTTTTCCGCCCCGGTTGCTTTGAGATAGGCCACCGCCAGAACAGCGAACAGGATAAACGGCGCAGTGTTCAGCAAAGCATTGAATGTAAAGGACACTGTGGGCCAGAATTCGGGCCATTCGAACAGTGCAACGGCTGCCAGAATGACCAGCGACGCCAGCCAGGCCGCCGAGATTTTGGGCCAGCGCGGCCCTTGGGTTTGGGTTGTATCAGCCATGACGGTGATCCTTGGATGGGGTGTCGCAATCAGCGCAACACTGGCTTAGCAAATAGTCGGAAAGTGCCTCGACTTCAGCGATGTCGGCACCGGCGCAAATCGTGCTGCGCCCTTGTTTTTCCTGTTTGACCAACCCAGCCGCCGAAAGAATTTTCAGATGATGGGTCAGGGTTGACCCTGTGATCCCGCATCGTTCCCCTAATTCGCCAATGCTAAGCCCGTCCGGCCCGGCCCGCACCATTGTGTGCAGAACCAAAAGCCGTTGTTCCGAGCCAAGCGCCGCGAATTTGGACGCTGCAGTTTCCAAGGTGAGAGATGGGGAATCAATCATTTTCATATTTCTAGTTTTGTCGAAATAACTTCCCAACGCAAGCTTTATTTCGACATTTGTCGAAATGAAAAGCTCTAGGCATTTTCAGACGCTACGATAGATCAGAGGGCATGGACGCTCTTTTGTCAGAAATCCGGACCTGCACGCTTTGCGCAGATCGCTTTGCCAGCACGGAAACGGCGCATGAACCGCGCCCCGTGCTGCGCATCTCGGAAAGCGCGCGCATTTTGGTTGCAGGGCAGGCACCGGGGATGAAAGTGCATCTGTCCGGCAAGCCGTTTACCGACCCCTCGGGCGACCGGCTTCGGGACTGGATGCAAGTGGACGAAGCTACCTTTTACGACGCCTCCCGCATTGGTATTTTGCCGATGGGGTTTTGTTTTCCCGGATATCGCAAAGGATCTGATCTGCCACCCCCGGCCATCTGCGCCAAGACATGGCGCAAACGCGTTTTAGGCCATATGCCCCAAATCCAGCTGACACTTTTGATCGGCGGCTATGCGCAGAAATGGCACCTGAGCGGTTTTGATCACCCGAAACGCAATGTCAGTGACACGGTGGCGCATTGGCGCGATTATGCGCCCGGGGTAATCCCCTTGCCGCATCCGTCCTGGCGCAATACCGCTTGGCTGAAACGAAATCCCTGGTTCGAGGCCGAGCTGCTGCCCGTGCTCAGAACCCGCATCCAAGAGGTCTTGAATGGCTGACACCTTGATCGACACAGCCTTTGCCGCCATGAACGCCGCGCCCGAGGACGACGCGGCCCGGTTGCGGTTCTACGATGCCTTGACCAGTTCCGAGCTGTTTCTGATGCTCACCAAAGAACCTGAGGGTGAGAATATCGAGCCCGAAGTCTTCGAAGTACAGGATGCCGCCTTTGTTCTGGTGTTTGACCGCGAAGATCGGATTTCAGAATTTGCCGGTCGCCCGGTGCCCTATGCCGCCCTGCCCGGCCGCGCTTTGGCGCAGATGTTGGCAGGCCAGGGGATCGGTATTGCCCTGAACCCCGAGGTCGCCCCGTCCGAGTTCCTGCTGCCACCCGAAGGGGTGAATTGGCTTTGCGGGACATTGGATCACGGCCCGCAGGAACGTGAGGCGAGGCCCGAAAAGCTGGCCGCACCGATGGGCCTACCGCAAGAATTGCTGTCCAGCCTTGATGCCAAGCTTGCCAGTGCCGCCGGGTTGGCGCGTTCGGCCTATCTGGCGCATGTGATTTATGATGATGGCAGTCAGGGGCATTTGCTGGGCATCACCGGTGCCATTCCCGAAGCCCAGCGCGCCTTGGCCGGGGCCGTGAACGACGCATTGGTTTTCTCGGGGCTTGAGGCCGGAATGCTGGATGTCGCCTTTGTCGAGGACAACGATATCCTGACGGCGGAACTGGCGCGGGTTGCCTTGCGTTTCGACCTGCCCGAAGCGCCCAAGGCCCCGACTTATGAACCGGTCACACCCGGATCAAACCCAGACAGCCCGCCCATCCTTAAATAAGGCCCAGATCCTGTCGGATGGCCGGCAAGGTGTCCCCGGGTTCCGGGGTCGCCTCCCAAACTGCGCGGGCGATGGCGCGGGCCAGGCACAGGCTGGCCGCATGACCTATAGCGGCCAATTCGACCCCGGGATCAGCCAGTTCATGACTGCCGGTTGAGGACGCAAAGACCAGATCACCATCCATCGGGCTATGAGCGGGCAAGATCGCCCGCGCCATCCCATCATGGGCCGCAACCGCCATACGGTGGCATTGAGCCTTGTCCAGCCGGGCATCGGTGGCGACAATGGCAATCGTGGTATTCCCAAGGCTCGCCATGGCCGGCACCTTACGGCTAGGCGGAAGGGTGATGCCGGGATTGGTGTCTGTTCCCAGCCCGCCAAATTCCTTGTCGATCTCAAACGGTGCTGCCCAGAAATGCCGGCCCGAGGGTGTCGTGACACTGCCCATCGGATTGACCGCCACCAGCGCTCCAACCGTCGCTCCGCCCGGCAAAACCAGACTGGCCGAGCCTAAACCGCCCTTGTGCATGGCCGTTTGCGCCCCGGCCCCTGCCCCGACTGTGCCCAACTCGAAATCCGCCGAGGCGTCAGCCAAAGCCGCGCGCCCCAAAGCTGGATAGGGGTTTTCGCCCCAATCCTTGTCACCGCCATTCAGCAAGTCAAAAATGATCGCGGCTGGAACGATGGGAACGCGGGCGGAAAACACTTCAAACCCGCGGCCCTGTTCGTGCAACGCATCCATCACCCCTTGCGCTGCGGCCAGACCAAAGGCGCTGCCACCGGACAAGACCAGCGCATCAACGCCCGGTGCGGATTTGTCCGGTGCCAATAGATCGGTCTCTCGCGTGCCGGGCGCGCCGCCATGGACGGCGACAGAGGTCGTAAACGGCGCGTCGGATACCAAAACGGTAGTGCCAGTCTTTAGCTCAGCATCCTGCGCATTGCCCACGCGCAAACCTGCAACATCCGTGATCAAATTCCGTGTGCCCGGTTTCATGCGACACCCCTTTCCAAACGATTGCGAGGCGGCCCAGTCGGGCCGATGAGCAGCGCCTTAGATGCAGCGCCCGCCATCAACCTCCATGCAGACGCCAGTCACCATGCTGGCCTCGTCCGAACACAGATACAGCGCTGCATTGGCGAGGTCCTCGGGCGTTGAAAACCGCCCCAAGGGGATCGTTGACAGGAATTTTGCCCGGATCTCTGGCGTGTCCTCACCCATAAAGCTTTTGAGAAGCGGGGTTTCCCCTGCGACCGGGTTCAACGCATTGACCCGTATGCCCTCGGGGGCCAGTTCCACGGCCATGGTCCGCGTTGCGGTGATCATCCAGCCTTTGGAGGCGTTATACCAGTTCAAACGCGGGCGGGGGGAAACACCTGCCGTTGAGGCAATGTTCAAAATCGCGCCGTTTCCCTGTTGCTTGAACTGCGGCACCAAGGCCTGAGCGGTCAGGTAGACCGATTTGCAATTCACCGCGAAAACCCGGTCGAAATCTTCTTCGCTGACCTCATCCAATGGTGTCGGCAAATGGGTCACCCCGGCATTGTTCACCAAGATATCGACGCCCCCCATCTGATCATTGGCTTGCGTCACCATTTCTGCCACGCTTGCCCGGTCCGAGACATCAACGCGGCAAGCGATCCCGCCATGCTCGGCCACAAATGCCTCTGCCGCGTCACCATTAATATCAGCGACCAGAACCTGCGCGCCTTCGGTCAAAAACCGCTGCGCGATCCCGGCCCCAAAGCCAGACGCCGCCCCGGTGACAATCGCGCGTTTGCCCTGCAATCTCATCTTAATCCTCCCTCACCCGTGATAGGCCGCCACGGTTTTCAAAACCGAAAAACCGTATAACGCCTCAAATCCTTTTTCCCGCCCATGGCCGGACTTTCCAATGCCGCCAAAGGGCAGCTCAACCCCGCCACCAGCGCCGTAATTGTTGATAAACACCTGGCCGCTTTTCAGCTTTTTCGCCAGTCGCATCTGCCGCGCGCCATCACGCGTCCAGATACCAGCCACAAGGCCATAATCGGTACCATTGGCGATGCGAACTGCCTCTTCTTCAGTGTCAAACGGGATGATCACCTGAACCGGGCCAAAGATCTCTTTCTGGGCCAAGTCGTGATCGGGTGCCACAGGGCCATAAAGCCTAGCAGGCACGTAATACCCGTCAGGCAGATCATTGTCCGGTGTGCTTTCCGCCAAAATCGGCAACTCGCCCGCTTGCGCCAGAAAACCCAGCACCTTATCGCGTTGCCGCGCGTTGATCAGCGGCCCGATATCCGGATCACTTGACGCAATGCCAATGCGCTTGCCACGATAGGCCTCGGCCATTTGCTGACACACCTCATCCAAACGAGACCTGTGAACCAAAATCCGGGACGAGGCAGAGCAGGTCTGCCCGGCGTTCTGCAACCCGGCATTCACCAGAAACGGCAAAGCAGCGTCAAGGTCGGCGTCGTCGAACACGATCTGAGGTGATTTCCCGCCAAGCTCAAGCGTGACCGGAACCACATTCCGCCCCGCCGCCTGTTGCACAGCCGCGCCGGTTTCGACCGAGCCGGTAAAGCTGAGGTGATTGACACCCGGATGACCGGCCAGCGCCGCCCCGGCCTCGGCCCCCAGACCGGGGACAACATTCAGCGCGCCATCCGGCAGCCCGGCCTTTTGCGCCAGATACGCAAACATCAGCGCCGTCAAACAGGCATCTTCCGCTGGTTTCAACACACAGGCATTGCCCATGGCCAAGGCCGCACCGACCGAGCGCCCAATGATCTGCATCGGATAGTTCCAAGGCACGATATGCCCAGTCACCCCATGTGGTTCCCGCATGGTGTAGACCGTATAGCCGTCCAGATAGGGGATGCTTTGCCCATGCACCTTATCCGCCGCCCCGCCATAAAACTCGCAATAGCGCGCCAAAGCCACCGCATCAGCGCGGGCTTGCGTGATCGGCTTGCCAACATCCAAGGCTTCGAGTTCGGTCAGCAGATCGACATGCTCCAGCACCAGCTGGCCCAACCTCGTCAAAACCCGGCCACGCTCCACCGCGGTGAATTCGCCCCAGGCACCGTCCAAAGCGGATTGCGCCGCCTGAACAGCCGCATCAACCTCTGCCTCTCCGGCGCGGGCAATTTTTGTCAGTTCAGACCCGTCAGAGGGGTTGGTAAGCGTCACATGCTGCGCGACAGCCTGCCATTGCCCACCGATCAGGACATAGCTTGGGTCAAACTGTAGCTCAGGACACATGTCTTTCTCCTAATTCTGGCAAACGGGGCGCGGCGGCGATCAAGTTCTGGGTGTAGTGATGTTCAGGCTTATCAAAGACACGCGCGGTTTCACCATGTTCGACGATCTCACCGGATTTCATCACCATGACCCGATCCGTGATCGAACGCACAACGCTAAGGTCATGCGAGATAAACAGGTAGGCGAGGCCGTACTCGCGACTCAGCGCAGCGATCAGATCAAGGATCTGCGCCCGCACGCGGACGTCCAAAGCTGACACCGCTTCGTCAAAGACAATCAGTTTGGGCCGGATAATGAGCGCGCGGGCAATGGCAAGGCGCTGTCGTTGTCCTCCGGAAAAGGCATGCGGGTATTTCTGGGCATCCGCAGCAGAAAGGCCGACCGCCTCCAGCGCCTCTTCGATGGCGTTTTGGCGCGCTGTACCGGTGGGCGGATGGTCCAACAGGTGGAAGGGTTCGGTGATCAACCGCTCTACCTTGTGACGTGGGTTGAAGCTGCCGAACGGGTCCTGGAACACCACCTGGATCTGGCGCTGGATATACCTGTTGGGTTTGCCGTTGGAATAAACCGGCGCGCCATCAAGACGGATGTCACCAGCGCTCACCGGATCGAGCCCAAGAATGGCGCGGGTCAGGGTCGACTTGCCACAGCCGGATTCACCAACCAAACCCACCCTTTCACCTGCAGAAATGTCAAAAGAGACATCACGCACGGCGGGAAAGCGTGGATGCGCCGCAAAAGGGTGCGGGCGCGGCAAGAGGTAGTCACGCGATACGTTCTGAACCCGCAGCAATGGGTCGCCCAGATCAATATCTGCCAGATCCGCCTGATGGGCCGAGGCCGCAAACAGCGCACGCGTATAGGGGTGAGACATCTGCGCAAAGAGGTCTTGCGTCACGGCCTGTTCGACAATCTGCCCCGATTTCATCACCGCAATCCGGTCGGCCATCTGCGAGACCACCGCAAGATCATGGGTGATCATCAACAAGGCCAGCCCTTCGCTTTTGCAAAGATCCTTGAGCAGCTCCAAAATCTGAGCCTGGGTGGTGACATCCAAAGCCGTGGTGGGCTCGTCCGCGATCAACAGTTTCGGACGCAGGGCGATGGCCATGGCAATCACCACCCGCTGGCGTTGCCCACCCGAAAGCTCGTGCGGGAACCGCCCCAGGGGAAAGCGATCTTGTGGCAGGCCGACCTTGGTCAGTACATCAGCCGCCCGCGCCCAGGCCTGTTTTCGGGTCGCGTCACTGTGCACACGAATGGTCTCCGCCACCTGCTGACCGATGCTTTGCACCGGGTTGAGGGCGGTCATCGGTTCCTGAAACACCATGCCGATCTCGGCCCCGCGAATGGCGCACATCTGTTGCTCGGTCTGAGCCAGCAGATCCTGCTCGTGCAGGTGGACCTCCCCCTCAACATGGGCGGCATTTGGCAATAAGCCCATGATCGCCAAAGCCGTCATGGATTTGCCGGACCCGGATTCGCCAGTCAGAGCGAGGATTTCGCCCGATTGTATCTCCAGCGAAACCTTGTCCAAGACCCGTTTGCCCTGGATCGACACAGAAAGATCCTGCACTTGCAACAAAGCGGTCATGCCACCCTCCGCCGCAATTTCGGATCCAAAGCATCGCGCAGCCCGTCACCCAACAGGTTCAGCCCCAGAACCGTCAGAACAATCGCCATGCCGGGAACAATCGCCACATGCGGCGCAAGCGACACCATGGTCTGAGCATCCGCCAGCATCCGCCCCCAGGACGGCACCGGCGGCTGCGCGCCAAGACCGACATAAGACAGGCCTGCTTCGGCCAGAATACCCAAGGAAAACTGGATAGTGCCCTGAACAATCAGCAGATTGGCGATATTAGGCAAGATATGCTCGACGCTGATCCTTGTTGCGGTTTTGCCCGCCGTGCGCGCCGCAAGGATGAATTCCCGCTGCCACAGGCTCAGCGCCGCGCCACGCGACAGGCGGGCAAAGACCGGGATGTTGAAAATGCCGATGGCAATGATCGCGTTGACAGCGCCGGCCCCGAAAACCGCTGTGATCAGAATGGCGATGACCAGCGAGGGAAAGGCAAAGATCAGGTCGTTGAGGCGGGAAATGACTTCGTCCAGCAGGCTTCCTTGCCTCGCCGCGGCTGCCAGCCCGAGCGGCACGCCAACCCCCATCCCGATGCCCACCGCCACCACAGCAACAGCCAGAGAGGTGCGCGCGCCCACCATGATCATCGACAAAAGATCGCGGCCAAAGTGATCGGTGCCCAGCCAATTGGTTCCATCGGGCAGACGCATTCGGGCGGCGATGTTCACCGTGTCGGTTTCAAAGGGCGTCCACATAAAGGAGACCAATGCGCCAATCAGAACAACCGACGACAAACACGCCCCGATGATCAGGTTCCTGTTCATGCGCGCCGCCTAAGCCTTGGGTCGGCAATCGCATAGGCCAGGTCGACAAGGAAATTCACCGTGATCACCGCAAAGACCAACAGCATGACCACGCTTTCCACAACGATCAGATCGCGCTGCGATATGCTTTGAAACACCAACCGCCCGAGGCCCGGCAAGAAAAAGACCTGCTCAATGATGATCGCGCCTGCGAGCAGAAAGCTGAATTGCAGACCGATGATTGTCAGAACCGGGATAAGGGCATTGCGCAGCCCATGCCGCCACAATGCCTGACGGCGGCTCAGCCCTTTGGCGCGGGCGGTGCGCATGAAATCTTCGCCCAGAATGTCGATCAAGGATGAGCGCATGACACGAGTCAGGATCGCAGCCTGAGGCAAGGCCAGGGCAATGGCGGGCAAGGTCAGGGATTTCAACGCAGCCGCCGGGTCATCCCATCCGGGGAAACCACCCGATGGGAACCAGCGCAGCTTGATCGCGAACAGGGCGACCAGCAGCATGGCAAACCAGAAATTGGGGATCGCAACGCCGAACTGTGTTGCGCTCATCACACCCGCATCAGCCACGCCTCCACGCCGGGCGGCGGCCAAAACTCCTGCGGGGATCGCAATCAAGGTCGACAAAGCCAGCGCCATCAGCGCCAGCGGCAGGGAAATCCACAAGCGGTCGGCCACCATCTCGGATACCGGGCTGCGATAGGTGTAGGACGTGCCGAAATCTCCCACCAACATGCCGCCAACCCAATTCAGGTAGCGCTGCGTTTTAGGCACATCCAACCCCAATTCGGCCCGCAAGGCGGCCACCGTGTCGGGTTGTGCATTGATGCCCAACATATAGCTGGCCGGATCACCCGGCGCGACTTCGACCACAAGGAAGATCACCAAAGAGGCCACAGCAAGGCTGAGGATCAAAGCTGTCAAACGCTTGAACACATAGGCAATCATGGCGGCAGCCTAGGCGCGCCTTTCCCTTTGGTCCAGAGGCGAAAATCAACCCTCTGCACAATTCCTGCACAACTGCGCAGACTCTCCTGCACATCCCCCTCGGCAAAAAAGGCCCAATAAAAACATGAGGGACCGAGATGATCGAACCAATGGAAATCCGAGGCCTGCCAAGATCGCTGCAACGTGATGCCTGGTGGATGAGTGTTGAGACACCCGAGCCATTGGCTCCTGCCGCCGAGAAAACCGCAAGCGGTGCCACGGACGCGCCTTTCCCGCGATGGGTCGGGTTGCTGTGGTTGGTCGTTTTGGCGGACCTCCTGTTTTGGGAAAAAGAGGCCGGGCTGTCATTGGCCATTTTCGCGCTGGCCCTGTTCTTTACCGCCGTATTCGGGGTTTCACCGCGCCGCCGGATCGTCGGGCCAAGCGTGTTGGTAGTTCTGTCTTGCCTGCCGGTAATCGAATTCTCGCAACCCTTGTCCAAGGCGTTTCTGGTCTTTGGCTTTCTGATCTCTCTGGTCTGGGCCTTTAACGGCTCCAAGACGTGGCGGGATCTGCTCGAGGCCACAACCGGATTCATCGCCAAATGGCCTGACCGGTTTTTGCAGCCCATGACCGCGCCTTTCTCAATGACACGAACTCAAGGGAAACCGTCGGGGGCGGTCAAAGACTTGCTTCGCCAATGGGCCTTTCCCTTGGGCGGTGTGTTCCTGTTCGCCAGCCTGATGTTGAATGCAAACCCGGTGCTTGAAAGCCTGGTCGTCAGCAATCTGGATCTGCAAACCCTGTTCAGCCGCGCATTCTTTTGGGGAGGGCTCGCCCTGTTGATCGCGCCGTTTTTGATCAGCGAACCAACACAACTGGCGCTGCCGAAAACCCCGACCGGAAACTGGCCAAAGATGCTGGATACTATTGGCATCAACTCCGGGTCTTGTCTGCGGGCGCTTTGGTTGTTCAACGGGGTGATTGCTGTGCAAACAGCGATGGATATCAGCATCTTCCTTGGTGGGGCGAGCCTGCCCGAGGGCATGACCTATGCCAGCTACGCCCATCGCGGGGCCTATCCGCTGCTAGGAACCGCGCTCTTGGCCGGAGCCTTTGCCCTGGCAGCGCGGCCCTTTGTGGCTGAACACAAGATGACCAAACCGCTGATCTACCTGTGGCTTGCCCAAAACATCGCTCTGTGCCTGTCTGCCCTGCTGCGGCTTGACCTGTATGTTGATGTCTACGGCCTGACCTATCTGCGCATCTACGCCATGATCTGGATGGGGCTGGTTGCTGTCGGGCTTGGGTTGATGATCTGGCAAGTGGCCCGCAGCGAAACCAACCTTTGGCTGCTTGGCTCTTGGTCCGGTTTGGCGGTCATCACCCTCTATATTTGCAGTTTCGCGAACTTTGCCGAACAAATCGTGCAGCATAACGTGGCTTTGGCGAAGCCGGATTTTGGCTATATCTGCCACTTGAACCCGACGGCGCGCGGAGCCCTTGGCCATCCTGACGCGGCCATCGTGTCACAATCCTGCCCGATCAACCAATTGAACGCATTGGATAACTGGCAGGAATGGGGCTTTCGCAATTGGCGCTCGGGTCTCTATGATAGCAGCGCGCAGGTTATGCAGGAGCGGCAGCAATGAGTATTTTGGTTGTAGATGACGATGCCCGATTGCGTGATCTGGTGCGTATTGCGCTGGAACGGGCCGGTTATCAGGTGATCACGGCCTCGGACGGTAAAATCGCCCTGACTCACGCCTTGCGCGAAGAACCCGAACTGATCGTGCTGGATGTCGGACTGCCAGAAATGGACGGGTTCGAAGTTTGCCGCAAGATCCGTGCCACATCCGAAGTGCCGATCCTGTTCCTGACTGCCCGCGACGATGAGATTGATCGCATTGTTGGGCTTGAGCTTGGCGCAGATGACTATGTGACCAAACCCTTTTCCCCGCGTGAGCTGGTGGCCCGCGTGCGCGCAATTTTGAAACGCATGGGCGGGGTGGCGCAAAAGACGCGGCATCAGGGGCAGATCACTTTGCATGTTGAGGCTCGTCAGGTTGAGGTCGCAGGTGCAAACATTGCCCTGACCGGTACCGAGTTTTCCTTGCTCGACCTGTTTATGAAAAGCCCCGGCAAGATGCTGTCACGCGCCCATCTGGTGGCCGAAATATGGGGCGCGCGGAGCGAAGTGTCGGATCGCACGCTCGACAGCCATTTGCGCAACTTGCGGCGCAAGCTGTCCGACGCCGGATGCCCCGACGCAATTGAAACCGTGCATGGCCAAGGTATTCGCCTGGGGCCCTGCACATGACCCGCAAATGGCGCCCGTCGCTTGGCCTGGTTATCGGCGGGGCCCTTGCCGGAACTTTGGTCTTGTCCTTTCTGGGCCTCATCGCCCTGCGCTATTTGGGGCCGGAAATCGGATTTCGCCAGGCGGCGATGGTCCTGGGTGTGATCATTGCGGCCATCACCGCCGTGCCGGGCTGGTTGCTTGTCCGCCTGTTGCTGCGCCCGATCCATGACCTGGAAACCTACGCCGCCGCGCAGGAGCAAGGCCAAGACGCCCCTGCCCCGCGCCATTTCGGCACCAAAGAGATCGACACAACCGCGCGCGGCGTAATTTCCATGGCCGAAGCCCTGCGGGACCGCGAGGCGACGATCCGCTCTTATACCGATCATGTCACCCATGAGCTGAAAACACCGGTTTCGGCCATTCGGGCAGCAGTCGAGCTGCTGTCAGATGACCCTGAGCTCAGCGCAGATAACCGGGTACTGTTAGAGCAAATCAATGGCGCGCGCCTGCAAATGGAAGCCCAGCTTGAGGCCTTGCGCGAGGCAGCTCAGGCCCGCGAAGTTCGCTACTTAGGAACTTGCGAGATTTCCGAGGTGATCGCCGAATTGCAGGGTGATCACCCGATTTTGACGCTCACCCTGGAAGGTGTCGCCACCCGGTTTCCCATTTCAGGGAAAGGCATGGCGATTATCCTGTCTCAGCTCCTGCGCAATGCGGCAGAACATGGGGCACAGACGGTTCAACTGGTGGCGACCGCTGGCCAGCTCACCCTGCAGGATGACGGCAGCGGCATATCCGATGGCAACGCGGCGCGGATATTCGAACCCTTTTTCACCACCAAGCGGGAAAGTGGCGGAACAGGCATGGGACTGGCTGTTGTGCGCAATATTCTGCACGCCCATCGCGGAGAAATCGCGTTGGTTCCCAGCCAGACCGGCACCCGGTTCGAGATCGACTTTGCTCAGCCCTGACCTGCGTTTCGAGCCATTGTCATAGCATCATTCAAAACGTCGCTGTCACCAATATGATTGGACAGGATCAGAATCAAACGCGCGTTCAGGGCTGCGCTTTCCTCATCACTCAGCCCGTCATGGGCTTCGATCAGTTTGGCATAAAACCCGTCTGGATCGGCGAAATTGGGTTTGGTGTTCACGCTGCTCATGCTGTCACCTCCTTGCCGCAAGCTATCTGAAGTGCCGCCTGCACGGCTTGTTCATCAAAACGATCCCAACGCGCTGCAACATGTTGGTCGGGGCGGATCAGATACACAGCCGAAGCCGCATCGCCCAAATACCGCTCAGTCAGAGCACCTGTCGCATCATCAGAGGCCGTGATGGCCAGTCGTTTGGCCGTCACACCGTCAACAGTGATCTCGTCAGGCGCATCCGCGTCAATGGTCAGGATCTGGAACCCATTGCCCAATTGCGACAACAGATAGCCCGCCCCCAAAGGCGCATCCGGGCAGGCGCTGCCGACACGTGTTCGCGCAGGGCCACCCGTCAAATCGTCAGGCCCGTTCAGGGACAGCCCATCATAGGTGCAAGGCACCGACAGACGACCCGAATTGACCAAAGGTCGGGCGAATTCATATTCCCCCGCCAAGCTCAGCACGGCATTGCGGAACGTGTGGCTGATCTTGGATTTAGGCGTGATGAAATCAGTTGCCCGCGTGGAGTTGAGAATATTCTCATCCGCGCCATAAACCCGCTCTTCGGAATAGGTATCGATCAGACGTTCGGGTGCTTCGCCACGGATCACCATGCCCAGTTTCCAACCGAGATTGTCCACATCCTGCATGCCGGAATTCGCCCCGCGCGCACCAAAGGGCGACACCTGATGCGCGCTGTCTCCGGCAAAGATCACGCGGCCATGGCGGAATTGATCCATGCGTTTACATTGGAACGTATAGATCGAGGACCAGACCATCTCGTAGTCAACATCGCCCAACATGGCATCCAGCCGCGCGCGGATGTTTTCCTCTTTCATTTCTTCCTTGCGATCCACGTCCCAGCCGATCTGAAAGTCGATCCGCCACGTGTCGTCGGGCTGTTTGTGCAATAACGTCGAGGCCCCGGAACCATGTGTAGGTTCAAACCAGAACCAGCGTTCGGTTGGAAAATCGGCGGTCATTTTGATATCCGCGATCAAGAAGCTGTCTTCAAAGACCCGCCCTTCGAAATCCAGCCCCAACATGCCGCGCAACGGGCTAGACGCCCCATCGGCACCGATCAGCCAATCCGCCTGCAGCTTGTACTCGCCATCCGGCGTGGTGATCTGCAACTCGACATAATCATCAAACTCGGTGACGGAATCGACGCGGTTTTTGCCGCGCAACTCGATCGGTGCACCGGCGGCCTGCGCCTCGCGCACACGATCGACGAGGAACTTTTCGAAATAGGGTTGCTGGAGATTGATGAAAGCTGGGTATTTGTGGCCCTCCTCCGGCAGCAGGTTGAATTCGAAAACCTTGCCTTCCTTGTGAAAGACTTTGCCGAGGTTCCAGACCACGCCCTTGTCGAGCATCGGTTCGCCGCAGCCATAACGTCCGGCAATTTCCATGCTCCGCTTGGCGAAGCAAATGGCGCGCGATCCCATGCCAATGCCTTCGTGGTCGTCCAGCACAACCACCGGAATCCCTTGCAAGCCGAGGTCCAAAGCCATGGCAACCCCGATGGGGCCTCCTCCCATCACGACAACCGGATGGCGCACCGGGCTGTCTGCATCTTGATCCGCGCTGCGCTCATACGGGTAGAGCTTGAACGCCAGTGAGTAGCGGTCTTGGAACATATCGGCTCCTCCTTTTCCGACAGGCAAAGGCGCGTTTCCCTTGCCAAAGCAGATGTAGGGTGGGGTTTTACCCCACCATCGCTCTTAACCTTGCAGGGCTTCCCACATTTCCTTGTCGCGCTCTGCGGTCCAGACGCGGGGAGTATCGATACCGCGGGCTTCGTCATAGGCGCGGGCCACGTTGAAGGGCAGGCAGTGTTCGTAGATGGCGTAATCTTTGAACTTCTCGTCACAGGATGCACGCACCGCGTCCCAGGCCTCTTTCAGCGATCCACCACGGGCGACGACTTTTTCCACCGGTTTGTAGGTCGAGCGAACAAAATCTGCGGTTGCGGCAATGGCCTTTTCAACCATGTCTTCGCCGACCAACGCGTCACCCCGGCCCGGCGCGATGCTTTTGGGTTCAAAGGATGCGATGTTCATCAGGGTCTCTTCCCAATCGCCAAAATGCCCGTCACCGCAATAGCAGGCAGAGTGGTATTCAACGATGTCACCGGTGAACATCACCTCCTGATCCGGCACCCAGACCACGGCGTCACCGGCCGTGTGGGCGCGGCCCAAATGCATGATGTCAACGCGGCGATTGCCCAGATAGACCGTCATGGAATCGCTAAAGGTTGTGGTTGGCCAAGTCAGGCCCGGGATTTCTTCATGCCCCTGGAACAGGCGCGGGAAGCGGTCGAATTCACTGGCCCAATCCTCGGCCCCGCGTTCAGCTACCATGGCACGCGCGGTGTCTGACATGATGATCTCGCGGGCACCATAAGCGGATGCGCCCAGCACGCGCACCGCGTGGTAATGGGTCAGAACGAGGTGGCTGATAGGCTTGTCGGTGACTTCGCGCACATGCTCGATCACTTTACGGGCCAGACGCGGGGTCGCCTGTGCCTCGACGATCATGACGCTGTCATCGCCGATGATCACACCGGTATTAGGGTCCCCTTCAGCGGTGAAGGCATAAAGACCCTCGCCCACTTTGGTAAAGGAGGTTTTCTTTTCTTCCATATCGCCTGCAGAGGCAAAGGCCTTGGCCATGGGAATTCCTTTCGAATGTCGGTGCCGGACGCGGGGTTGGATGCCTCCGGCGGGGATATTTTTACCAAGAAGAAGCTTAGGCGTGCTTGTTTTCACCGGCGGGGAGGATGGTTCCGGTGCAGCTGCCAAACCCGATGCGGAACCCATCACCCTGGGCATGGCCTGTCAGGGTCAATGTGTCGCCATCTTCGAGGAAGCTGCGCGTCTCGCCGGTATCAAGGGTCAACGGCTCTTTGCCACCCCAGCTCAGTTCCAGAAGCGATCCGCGGTTTTCCTTTTCAGGACCAGAGATGGTACCGGAACCGAGCAAGTCACCAGTATTCATCGCGCAGCCAGAAGTCGTGTGATGGCACAGCTGCTGGGCCGCTGAATAATACATCTCGTTATAGTTTGTGCGCGCGATGGTTGTGGCGTCTTTGCCTTCCGGGGCAAGGGTTACGGCAAGCTCGATGTCATACAGCATCGGGCCTGGTTCCTGTAGATAGGGCAACAGCTCGCGCTCACGGTCTGGGGTGGAAGTACGGAACCCTTCCAACGCTGCTTTGGTGACGATCCACGGGCTCACGCTGGTCGCGGTCGCTTTGGCCTGGAACGGGCCAAGCGGCTGATATTCCCACGCCTGGATATCGCGCGCTGACCAGTCATTCAGCAGCACATAGCCAAAGATCATGTCATCCGCTTCCTGCACGCTGACCATGCCTTCGGATGGGGTGCCGACAATTGCCCCCATTTCCAGCTCCAGGTCAAAACGCGCGCAAGGGGCAAAGCGCGGCAGGTCGTCATTTGGACCCTTTAGCTGGCCCCAGGGACGGCGCACATCGGTGCCGGAGACAACGACAGAAGAGGCACGACCGTTATAGCCGATAGGGATCGACAGCCAGTTGGGCGGCAGCGCATTTTCCGGCCCGCGGAACATGGTTCCAACGTTAACGGCGTGGTTCTTGCCAGCATAGAAATCCGTGTATTCACTGACCGAAAACGGCATCAACATCTCGGTGCCGACCTGCGGCACCAGATAGCTGACCAGTTCCGGCGCGTCACCGTTTTCCGCCGAAAGCAGTTTGGTGATCTTGGCACGAAAGGCGGCCCAGACATCGGGGCCCAGCCCCATGAACTCGGTCCAATCGCCGAAAAAGAACACTTCGTCCTCTTCGTCACTCGCCATCAGCAACCCATCCTCTTCCAAGGCGGTTACATCCAGGATCATATCGCCAATGGCCACGCCGCAATGGGCCTCGCCATCTTCGGTACGAAACGACCCATAGGGTAGATTGTTGAGTGGAAAATCGGTCTCGGGCGTGTTCGCGCTTTCGACCCAAGATTTCATCAAAGGCATGATGTCCCTTTCATGTGAATGATCACCCCCGGTGTCCTATTGGCAGAAATGCCCTGAGGGTCTGAATACGTGGGGTGCCAATGCCAGAGTCGCATTGGCACCGGGGCGGTGCCCCTTTACGCACTTATTTCTTACCAGGCGTTCCGTCGAATTTCTTTTCGATCGTTTTCCAGCAGTCGATATAGTCATCCTGTAGCGGTGCCTCATTGGCGGCAAACGGCGTCAGGTGCTGCGGGAAGCGTGTTTCGAACATGAAGGACATGGTGTTGTCCAGCTTCTCGGGCTCCAGCTCGGAGTAAGACGCTTTGTCAAAGGCATCACGGTCCGGCCCATGCGGCAGCATCATGTTATGCAGGCTCACACCGCCAGGGATAAAGCCCTGAGGCTTGGCATCATACTGGCCATAGATGTTCCCCATCAGCTCGGACATGATGTTCTTGTGATACCAAGGTGGGCGGAAGGTATCCTCCATCACCATCCAGCGTTCGCGGAACAAAACAAAGTCGATATTGGCCGTGCCCGGCACGCCAGAAGGCGCGGTCAGAACGGTAAAGATCGAAGGATCCGGGTGATCAAACAGGATCGAACCGACCGGGCAATAGGTCTTGAGATCATATTTCACCGGCGCGTAATTGCCGTGCCAGGCAACCACATCCAGCGGTGATTGCGGGATCTCGCATTCGTGGAACTGGCCGCACCATTTGATGGTCAGTTTTGAGGGCACTTCACGGTCTTCGTAAGCGGCGACGGGTGTTTTGAAATCGCGGCGGTTGGCCATGCAGTTGGCCCCAATCGGGCCACGGCCCGGCAGTTCAAATTTCTGACCGTAATTCTCGCAAACAAAGCCACGGCAGGGCCCTTCGAGAACCTCAACCCGGTAGACAAGCCCGCGCGGAATGATTGCAATTTCTTGTGGTTCGATATCGATCACACCCAGTTCGGTGCAAAAGCGCAGCTTGCCTTCCTGCGGAACGACCAGCAATTCGCTGTCGGCGGAAAAGAAATAGCTATCTACCATGCTCTCATTGACCAGATAGATATGTGTCGCCATGCCGACCTGGGTGTTCACATCTCCGGCTGTGGTCATGGTGCGCATGCCGGTCAGCCATGTCAGGTCTTCACCATGTGGAACCGGATCCCAACGGTACTGGCCCAAAGAAATCACGTCAGGGTCAACACATGGGGCGGATTTCCAGAGCGGCAGGTCGATCTTGGAATAGCGCGAGGAATGTTTGACCGAGGGACGGATACGGTAGCACCAGGTGCGTTCGTTCTGGTGGCTCGGCGCGGTGAAGGCCGTGCCAGACAACTGCTCGCCATAAAGACCATAGTTGCAGCGCTGAGGGGAGTTCATGCCTTGCGGCAGCGCTCCGGGCAGTGCCTCGGTTTCAAAGTCATTGCCGAAACCCGGCATATAACCTTCATGTGTCCCGGTTGTGTCCGTGGCGCGGATCATCCCGCTGGGCAATTCATGACGAGTCATCTTGGTCCCTCCCAACTTCATCTTTGGCCACATAATTCGTTGCATTCGCAACGATGTCAACAATTTTGTTGCAAATGAAACGTTTCTTGGGGCAATCTCTGTCGAACCCTGATTGTGGAAGAACTTGCATGTCGACCCCATTGCCCGACTTTGATCTGGACCGCTATTTGCCCTTTCGTTTTGCCGTGGTCGCGTCGCGTCTCAGCAACGAACTTGCCCAGCAATACCGTGAAAAATATGACATCTCGATCGCCGAATGGCGGGTTCTGGTGAACCTCGCCTATTCAGACAGCACGTCTGTGCGCGACATTGAACGACGTGTCAGTATGGAGAAATCCAAGGTCAGCCGCGCGGTCAGCCGACTAGAGGAAGCGGGATATCTGACCAAGTCTGTCGATGAAAATGACCGCCGCCTGCTCCAGCTTGAATTGACCGAATCGGGCACTGAAATGGTCCGGGATCTGGTGCCTTTGGCGCAATCTTACCAGGATGAACTGGTTGCGATGCTGCAGGACAAGATGCCGGGACTTCAGGATGCGCTGGATGACCTGATGCAGGGGGCCGATCTGTGACAATTCTCTATGATTACTGGCGCTCCTCCGCCAGCTACCGTGTCCGCATTGCTTTGGGTCTTGCCGGAGAAGACTGGCAGGGCGTTTCCGTGGACTTGCTGCAAGGGGCGCATAAATCCCAGGATCACCTGGCTCGAAATCCGCAGGGGCTGGTTCCGGCGCTGGAGATTGACGGTGTTACGCTGACCCAATCCGTGGCAATCACCGAATACCTCAACGAAACACGACATCTGGGCCTTCTGCCCGATGACCCTATTAAGCGCGCGCAGGTGCGGGCAATATCGCAGGCCATCGCCATGGAGATCCACCCGGTCTGCAATTTGAACGTCGCCAAATTTGCGACCGCTCAAAGCGACGGCAAGATGTCGATGCAGGACTGGATGCAGCATTTCATAACGCCCGGCCTTGCCGCGGTCGAGGAAATGGTCACCGGTGCCCGTTTCTGTTTCGGCGACCGTGTGTCGCTGGCCGATATCTGCCTGATGCCGCAACTCTACAACGCCCAGCGCTGGGAAATCGACCTGAGCCCAATGCCAAAACTGCGCGGCATTCATGACAACCTATCGCAAATCCCGGCCTTTGCGGCGGCGCATCCCGACCGGGTTAAACCCTAAGCTCAACAGAGCCTAGTCGCCAAACATCTGTTCCGGCGCGCCCAATGCCTCAAGCAACCCGTTAAGACCCATTTGCAGGGCTGCTTTTTGTTCTTTGGACATGCTCGAAACGATATCGCTGGCGCGGGCATCAACCTGAGGTTTGATCTCGGCAAAAAGGGCCCGGCCCTTTTCGGTGCTTTGATACAGTTTCAGACGCCGATCCTTTGGGGACACATTGCGCGTGATCAAACCCTTGTCCGCTAAACGTTGTGAGGCGCGCGACAGTTGCACTTTGTCCAATGTCGTGCGCTGCGCCAATTCGTTCGAGGCAATTTGCCCCTCTCTCGACAGCAAAAACAACAGCCGCCACTCTTCTCGCGTCAGGCCATAGGTCTTGTTGTAAACCTCCATCAGATCACGGGAAAATCGTTCCGCCGCGACCGCCAGTTGGTAGGGAAAGAAGGTTTCAAGCTGTTCCAAGTCGTCCGAAATCCGAAAGGTCATGATTTCGTTTCATCTGAAACAATTTGCCTTTTGTCAATGTTTCCGCGCAAAACGAAAAGCCTAACCGGGCCAACCGCATGACTTGCGTGCCTAAAATTAGCCCCTCATATGGCTCCCGTCCGGGTCATAAATCGGGCCGCCCAAAACCTCGGCTTTGTGCAATTCCCCAAGGATTTCGACCTGCAAACCTGATCCAGCTTCGCAATTTTCAGTGGCGATATAGGCCAACGCCATGGATTTTTGCGACCGGTGCGAATAGCCGCCCGAGGTGATGTAGCCCACGGCTTTGCCATCCTTCATCACCGCCTCATCCAGGGTGACGTCGATGTCAGTGTCGATAACCAAAGTCACCAATTTGCGCGCGACACCGTCCTCTTTGAACTTTTGCGTCGCTTCTTTACCGACAAAATCCTTGTTCCAGTTGATAAAGGCGTCCATCCCCGCTTCGACGGCATTGAAATCCGGGCGGAACTCCAAACCCCATGCGCCCCAGCCTTTGTCCAATCGTAGGCTCATCAAAGCGCGATTGCCGTACCATTTGAAGCCGAGATCAGCGCCCGCTTCTTCTATCGCTTCGCTCAGGCGGATCAGATATTGCGGACGGCAATAGATCTCGTATCCCAATTCGCCCGAGAAACTGATCCGATTCAGGATCACCGGCACTCCGCCCACAAAGGTTTCGCAGCAATCGCGGAACTTCATCGCCTCCGCTGACACATCCTTGCGCGTGATCTTTTGCAGTAACTCGCGGGATTTCGGACCGGACAAGCCAATCCCGTGCCAATCGCCGGTTTGGTTCTGATGCGTGACACCCTCGGGCAAGGTTTTGGCAAAAAACCGGCTATGGGCATCCTGCATCGCGCCGGAACCAAACAGCATGAAATGCTCGTTCCCCAAACAACCGATGGTCAGATCACCATAGAGACGCCCCTTTTCCGTCAGCATCGGGGTCAAGGTCATGCGGCCCGGCTTGGGAACGTAACCGGCCATGGTTTTGTTCATCCAGTCGCGCGCACCGGGGCCTTTGATCTCGTGTTTGGCAAAGTTGGCCAGCTCAATCCCGCCAACTGCGTTTTGCACCGCGGCGCATTCCTGAGCCACATAGTCAAAGGATCGGTTGCGCTCAAAGGTTGGGTCCTCATGCGCGTCTTCTGGGCCATCCGCGAACCACAGCACATGCTCCAGACCAAAGGCCTGCCCCATGACAGCGCCCTTTTGGACCAAGCGATCATACAGCGCGGTGGTCTGCTGGCGGCGCCCCTTGGGAAGCGTTTCGTTCGGGAAGGTCATCACAAAGCGGCGCTCGTAGTTTTCGCAGCTTTTGACCGTGCCCCAATCCGGCGTCGCCCAATCGCCAAAGCGCGCGATATCCATCGCCCAGACGTCAATCGACGGCTCGCCATCAATCATCCATTCCGCCATGGTCAGACCAACGCCGCCACCCTGACAGAAACCCGCCATTACGCCCACGGCACACCAATAGTTGCGCATACCCGGAACCGGGCCAATCATCGGGTTGCCATCCGGACCAAAGGTGAACGGGCCGTTGATCGTATCCTTGATACCGGCCTCTGCCAGGGCAGGAATGCGCTCAAACCCCAATTCCAGACGGTCGGCGATATGTTCAAGATTTGGCTGCAATAGCTCATGACCAAAGTCCTGCGGCGTGCCACCCACTTTCCAAGGCACGCCAACCGGCTCATAAGTGCCCAGCAACAACCCATCCCTTTCCTGACGGAAATAGATATTCGCCTCGTAATCAATCCCGCAGGGCAGGCGCTCGCCGTAATTGGCGATTTCGTCAATGCGGTCGGTGATCAGATAGTGATGCTCCATCGGTTGGACCGGCAGATTCAGCCCGGCCATATGCCCGACCTCACGCGCCCATAGCCCACCGCAATTCACCACATGTTCGGCAATGACGACGCCGCGCGACGTCGTAACCTCCCACATCCCATCGGGACGCATTTTGGTGCCGGTGACAGGTGTATGGGTGAAGTATTGCGCGCCATAGTGACGGGCCGCCTTGGCAAAGGCATAGGTGGTGCCCGACGGGTCAAGATCACCATCCTGATCATCCCACAACGCGGCGTAATAGTGTTTGGGGTCAATCAGTGGGTGACGTTCCGCCAACTCCTTGGGGCTGATCCATTCTTGCTCAAGCCCCATATAGCGCGCCTTAGAACGCTCCCGCTTGAGGTAATCATGCCAAGTCTTGTTCGAGGCCAAATAGAATCCGCCAGTCATATGCAGCCCCACGGACTGCCCCGAAAGCTCTTCGATCTCTTTGTAAAGATTGATCGTATAAGATTGCAGGCGCGAGATATTGGGATCGGACGAGATTGTGTGGATCTGCCCCGCCGCATGCCAGCTTGACCCCGATGTCAACTCGTTCCGTTCCAGCAGGATCGTGTCTTTCCAGCCGAATTTGGCAAGGTGATAGAGGATCGAACACCCAACAACTCCACCACCGATTATGGCGCATTTGACATGGCTCGGCAGGGGTTTGCCGCGCGCCGTGTCGTCGGTTTGAATGTTCAATGTCGATTGTGCGAGCGTATCGGTCATATCTCTCTCCCTGATCCGCGCCTGATCAATACCCGATTAGTACCAGGCGTCCGGCAATTCTTCTTTGCGACGCGCCACATAGGCGGTCAGTTCTTCTTTGGTGGCGATGTCGATGGGTGGCGTTTCATATTGATTCAACATGTCGTTCCAGCGCTCAAAGGCGCGTTGCCGCATGTCTTTGGAACCACCCTCCTCCCAGCTTTCGACATTTTCACTGTCGCTCAGCTTGGGCTCGTAAAAGGCGGTTTGATAGTTGCGCATCGTGTGACCACTGCCGAGGAAATGCCCGCCCGGTTGCACTTCGCCATAGGCATCGCGGGCAAAGGCGTTTTCATCGGTCTCGAGCCCCAGACCACCCAGCTTTTGATAACTGCCCAACCGGTCCGCATCCATGATCAGCTTTTCAAACCCGGTGGCGAGCCCCCCTTCCAGCCAGCCGGCCGCATGAAGGGTGAAATTTGAACCTGCCAACATGGTGGAATGCATCGAATCCGCGCTTTCATAGGCGGCCTGCGCGTCTTCGATCTTGGAAGCCGTTAAAGACCCGCCACAACGCAGCGGCAATCCTACCCGACGGGCCATTTGGCCAATGACATAGTTGGACAGAACCGGTTCGGGCATACCAAAGGTTGGGGCACCGGATTTCAGTGACATGGAAGACAGAAAATTGCCCATGACAAAGGGCGCGCCGGGCCGGACCAACTGAGCAAAGGCGCAGCAGATCATCGCCTCGGCCACAGCCTGCGCGACAGAGGCTGCGGTGCTGACCGGCCCCATGGCTCCGGTCAGGATGAACGGCGTGACAATCATACCCTGCCCGCGCGCGGAATAGACCTGGATCGCTTCCGACGCGACCTTGTCCACCAAGAGCGGCGAGTTGGTGTTTACATTGCCCATGATGCAAATGTTGCCTTGGGCGGCTTCGGCATCCATGCGCGCACGACCAAACAGGATCTCGGCCATGTCGACACTGTCCTGCGCGCGGCTTTTCTCGGTGATTGCGCCCAGATGCGGCTTGTCCGACAGGGTTATATGGGCAAAAACCATATCCAAATGGCGCTTGGAGACCGGAATGTCGGTGGGTTCGGTGATCACCAGCCCGGTATGATGCAGATTGGGATGCATATAGGCCAGCTTCACCAGTTTCTCGAAGTCAGCCATGTTGCCATAGCGCCGCCCGCCCGCAAGGTCGCGCACAAAGGGCGCTCCATAGATCGGGGCAAAGACCTGATTTTCGCCGCCAATGGTGACATTACGCGCGGGGTTACGCGCCAGTTGTGTGAATTGACCGGGGGCCTTGGCGCACAGGTCGCGAATCCATTTCGCATCTGCCTTGATCAAATCGCCATGCTCACCAGTCGGCGCAACACCCGCAGCGCACCAAATCTCCAGAGCGGCGGGGTCATCGCGAAAGGCAATGCCAACATCCTCAAGCAGCCAATCAACCTGCGCCTCCATGCGCTGCAACTGCTCTTCGTTGAGCACGTCAAAAAACGGAAGTTCGCGTTGAATGTAGGGCGAGGGCAAGCTGGCAGTGTCTGTCTGAGGCGAGCGTCGCAAAGCGCGTGAACGGCGGGCCATCCGGGGGTTCCTTGTCCTGATCTTCCATAGGCGTAGCAAATGGAAAACCCGCCGTGATCCTTGAAAAACCCTATGCTTGAGATAGAAACATGTTATGCGAGATTTTTGGAAACAGGTTCATTCCCCCCGCAATCTGATCGTCTTTGATGCGGCGGCGCGGCTCGGCTCCTTTACCCGGGCGGCGGAAGAGTTGAACATGCAACAGCCCTCGGTCAGCGCGGCGATCAAGCAATTGGAAGAGGCGCTGAACGTCAAACTATTCATTCGCGGCCATCGCAAAGTCGACCTGACCGTCGCGGGAACACGGTTGTTTTCAGACATTTCAAAGGCGTTGAACGATATCGACACCTCAGTCCAAGCAGTTCGGCAGATGGGGCGGGATGAGCATATCACCCTCAACAGCTCTTCGGCTTTTTCCTATTATTGGATGATGCCCCGGCTGGCGGACTTGCACGAGAAGCACCCAAATATCGATTTGCGACTGCAAATCTCGGATCGCGAACCGGATCTGGAAAAGGAAAATATCAGCCTTGGCATACGCATCGGTGATGGCAATTGGCCAAATACCCATGCCGTACGACTCGCGGATGAGGTGATCTTTCCCGTTGCTAGCCCACACGTGATGATGGCGGCGCGCAACCTGCGCTCTGTCCCGAACCTGATGCAGGAACGACTCATCCATCTTGAGGAACCCATCCGAGAGCGACCGACCTGGTCGCATTGGTTCGATCATCACGGGATTCGCGGCCGCAACATAACTGCGGGTCTTCGGCTAAACGATTATGCTCTGGTGCTACAGGCCGCGATGTCAGGCGAAGGCTTTGCCTTTGGCTGGGAACATGTTGTCCGCCACCTGATCGAGTCCGGGCTTTTGGTTGGGCGCGAGGACTGGGCATGGCGGACAGGGCGTGGCGTTTACCTGATCTGGTCCAAAAACACGCCGCTTTTGCCCCATGCGGAGCAGGTGCGCGACTGGATTATCTCGCAAGCCGACAGTCAAAAGAAATAATCCCACCGTCAAAGGCACGCATCGCGTAACTTTTGACAAGTCCCACATCTTGAATTGCAAGGATTGCCTTGCAAATTAAGGGGGCATACCCCTAAAGACGATGCAGCCTTCGCGACAGACGCATAAGAGAGAGATTCAATGCCGCATTACCGCTCCCGTACATCTACCCACGGACGCAATATGGCCGGTGCCCGCGCCCTTTGGCGTGCTACAGGCATGGGCGAAGGGGATTTTGGTAAACCGATTATTGCGGTTGTGAACTCTTTCACCCAATTTGTGCCCGGTCACGTCCATCTTAAGGACCTTGGCCAGATGGTCGCGCGCGAGATTGAAGCAGCGGGCGGGATCGCCAAGGAATTCAACACCATCGCCGTGGATGACGGGATCGCCATGGGGCATGACGGCATGCTCTATTCCCTGCCCTCACGCGAGGTGATTGCCGATAGCGTTGAATATATGGTGAACGGCCACTGTGCCGATGCGATGGTCTGCATCTCGAACTGTGACAAGATCACGCCGGGCATGTTGATGGCCGCCATGCGCCTGAACATCCCGGTGATCTTTGTGTCCGGCGGCCCGATGGAGGCCGGCAAGGTCGATATCGAGGATCTGGAACTGACCAAGGTTGACCTTGTTGACGCCATGGTTGCGGCGGCCAGCGAAGACTACACCGATGAGCAGATCCAGCACATCGAAGAAAACGCCTGCCCGACCTGCGGCTCTTGCTCGGGTATGTTCACCGCCAACTCGATGAACTGTCTGGCCGAGGCGCTGGGCTTGGCTTTGCCGGGCAACGGCTCGACCCTGGCGACCCATGCGGATCGCAAGAACCTGTTCCTCGAGGCCGGGCGCAAGATCGTCGACATCACCAAGCGCCATTATGAAGGTGAGGAAAAGGGCCTGCTGCCTCGCGAGATCGCAACCTTCGAGGCTTTTGAAAACGCGATGGCGCTGGATATCGCCATGGGCGGGTCAACCAACACCGTGTTGCACCTGCTGGCCATTGCCCATGAGGGCGAGGTAGATTTCAACATGACCCATATGGACGCGCTGAGCCGCAAGGTGCCTTGCCTTTGCAAGGTCGCGCCGAACATCCACAACGTCCATATGGAGGACGTGCACCGCGCGGGCGGGATCTTTTCCATCCTGGGCGAACTCAGTCGCGCTGACCTGCTGAACCTCGATGTGTCCACTGTTCACAGCGCAACCATGGGCGAAGCAATTGCCAAATGGGACATCAAGGTCGCCAATAATGCCGAAGCCGAGCAGCTGTTCAAGGCGGCTCCGGGCGGCGTTCGAACCACGCAGGCCTTTAGCCAGTCCAACCGCTACAAGGAGCTGGATACCGACCGCGAAAACGGCGTGATCCGCGCCAAGGACCACGCCTTTAGCCAGGATGGCGGTTTGGCCGTGCTCTTTGGCAACATTGCGCTGGATGGATGTATCGTGAAAACCGCCGGGGTGGATGCGTCGATCCTACAATTCACCGGCACGGCCCATGTTTGCGAAAGCCAGGATGCTGCGGTGAATGACATTCTGACCAACAAGGTCAAAGAGGGCGACGTTGTGGTCATTCGCTACGAAGGGCCGCGTGGTGGTCCGGGGATGCAGGAAATGCTCTACCCGACCTCTTACCTGAAATCCAAAGGGCTGGGCAAAGCCTGCGCGCTGCTCACCGACGGCCGTTTCTCTGGCGGCACATCGGGGCTGTCCATCGGCCACGTCTCGCCCGAAGCTGCCGAAGGTGGCGCGATTGGGTTGGTGCGCGATGGCGACAAAATCGAGATCGACATCCCGAATCGGACCATCAACCTTGCCGTTTCTGACGAAGAACTGGCACAGCGCCGCGCCGAGCAGGATGAGAAAGGCTGGGCCCCAGCCGAGCCGCGCAAGCGCAAGGTCTCCAAAGCGTTGAAAGCCTATGGCATGCTGGCCAGTTCGGCGGCCAAGGGCGCTGTGCGCACGCTGTAAACGGTCTGGATCGCGACATTCAAAAGGCGCTGGCCTGATCGGTCAGCGCCTTTTTACTTTGGCCCGGAAATCCATGAACTCCCGCCCCAGTTTCAGGGTGTAGGATTGCAATTCATCGAGAACGCGATTGGCTGCCTCGGCTTCTCGTTCCTCTACGACATCCGTCAGCATGGTGTGCAAATCAACGATTTGCTCACGCGACCGCTGGCTATAGGTGATCATGTTCATCAGAGGCTGCATTGCCTCGACAGCCCCGGCCAATTGGTAAGACAACACCTGGTTGCCAGCCGCGTCAACCAAAGCACGATGCAGCGCCACATCAGAGGCACAAAAAGCCTCATCGCTTAATCCCGGCTGCGCCTGCCGAAAAATCTCGGCCCGCATGGTGGCAAGGTCATCGGCGCTACGCCGCTCCACCGCCAATTGCGTGCAGGCCTTTTCTAGCGCGAAGCGTGCCTCACATGCGGTGGCGAAATCAACTTCGTTGATCGTCAACAGCAGGGTTGAGGTCGTCGCGTGCTGCTCTTGTGCTTCGGGATAGGACAAGCGCCGCACAAAGGCACCGCCAAAGGCACCGCGCTCGGTCCGGATCAGGGATTGCGCCGCCAGGCGTTTCAATGCCTCGCGCACGGTTGGTCGTGACACATCGAACTGCTCTGCCATATCCGATTCCGATGGCAACCGATCATCGACCGCCAACTCGCCGCTCATGATCGCGTCGCGCAACGCCTTGGCGATCTGTGCAGGCAAGTCAGGTTTTTTCTTGCTCGTCTGTTTTTTCATTTGTCTTACATTTAAATGTCAGGCAATTTGATGTCCACTAGAATCCGCCAGCAAGACGGAGGAGACCTTGCCCGGAATTTGGTAGCAGATCGCCCTGCAAGATGCACCAAGAACCACAGGCTGGCCCTACCGACCCAGAGGTACCCCTAAAACTCGTGTCCGGAATTGGAGATCCGCACTATGGTACAACTGTCCCTATCCCGTCGCCTACGTCGCACGCCATTTTCAGACGGTGTCGACGCCGCAGGAGTCAAAGCCTATACGGTTTATAACCATATGCTTTTGCCCACGGTTTTTCGCTCTGTCCAAGAAGATTATCATCACCTGAAACAGGCGGTGCAAATCTGGGATGTGTCTTGTGAACGCCAGGTCGAGCTGCGCGGGCCTGATGCCAGCCGCTTGATGCAACTGCTCACTCCGCGCGATCTGCGTAGGATGAATCCGGGGCAATGTTTCTATGTGCCGATTGTCGACGAAACCGGCGGAATGTTGAACGACCCCGTGGCAGTGAAGCTGGCCGAAGATCGTTGGTGGATTTCCATTGCCGATAGCGATCTGCTTTATTGGGTCAAAGGCATTGCCTATGGCTATCGGTTGGATGTGCTGGTGGATGAACCAGATGTCTCGCCCTTGGCCGTGCAGGGGCCGCGCTCTGATGATTTGATGGCGCGGGTGTTCGGTGACCGCGTGCGCGACATCCGGTTTTTCCGCTTTGATGAATTCGATTTCCAAGGTCGCAAGATGGTCATTGCGCGCTCGGGATATTCTAAGCAGGGCGGGTTTGAGATCTATGTCGAGGGCAGCGATATCGGCATGCCGCTGTGGAATGCCTTGATGGAGGCGGGGCGTGATCTGGATGTGCATGCGGGATGCCCAAACCTGATCGAGAGGATCGAGGGTGGTTTGCTGTCTTATGGCAACGATATGACCGACGATAACACGCCCCATGAATGCGGCTTGGGCAAGTTTTGCAACACGCAAACGGCGATTGGCTGTATCGGACGCGACGCTTTGCTGCGGGTGGCCAAAGAGGGGCCGGTCAAGCAAATCCGCCCGATTGCGATTGGCGGAGACCCGGTGCCACCCTGTGATCGGCATTGGCCTCTGCTCGCCGGGGATAAACAGGTCGGACGGGTTTCGTCTGCCGCCTGGTCGCCGGATTTCAACACGAATGTTGCCATCGGCATGGTGCGCATGACCCATTGGGACAGCGGAACCGAGCTGATGGTCCAGACGCCAGCAGGCACGCGCCCGGCGACTGTTATGGAAACCTTTTGGAACTAGGGAAACACCATGTTCAAAGCTTTGATTGTCGAGAAAAACGACGAGGGCAAGACCTCGGCCGCGGTGGGTGAGATCAGCGAAGATCAACTGCCCGAAGGTGAGGTTCTGGTTGCGGTGGAATATTCCACCGTCAACTACAAGGACGGGCTGTGCATTGGGCCCGGCGGTGGGCTGGTGCGCAATTACCCGCATGTGCCGGGGATCGATTTTTCTGGCACGGTCGAAGCTTCGGATGACGCGCGTTACAAGCCCGGCGACAAGGTGGTGCTGACCGGTTGGCGTGTTGGTGAAAACCGCTGGGGCGGTTATGCGCAAAAGGCACGGGTCAAGGCGGATATGCTGGTGCCATTGCCCGAAGGGCTAAGCACCAAACAGGCCATGGCCGTCGGCACGGCGGGCTTTACCGCGATGCTGGCAGTGATGGCGCTGGAAGATCACGGGATCAAGGATGGGCCAGTGCTGGTGACCGGGGCTGCAGGTGGCGTTGGCTCGGTCGCAACGGCGATCCTCGCCAATCTCGGCCATCAGGTGGCCGGTGTCACCGGGCGCCCCGATAGCAGCGATTACATAACCTCGCTCGGAGCCACCCAGATCGTTGCGCGCGAAGAGCTGAGTGAAACCGTGAAACGCCCGCTCGAAAGCGAAACCTGGGGTGGCTGTGTCGACGCCGTGGGCGGCGCAATGTTGGCCCGCGTGCTGGGGCAGCTACAGTATGGGGCCAGCGTTGCCGCGATTGGATTGGCCGGTGGCGCGAACCTGCCCGCGACCGTGGTGCCCTTCCTCTTGCGCGGTGTGAACCTGCTGGGGATCGACAGCGTCATGCAGCCCTATGACAACCGGTTGCGCGCCTGGCAGCGCATCGCCAAAGACTTGCCGATGGACAAGCTTGAGGCCATGGTCAAACCAGCCACGCTGGACGATCTGCCCCAATTGGGCGCAGACATCCTGCAAGGGCAGGTTCAGGGCCGTGTTGTGGTGGATGTGAACGCCTAAAGACAGGCTGGACAATCGCCAAGCTTCCTCCAATCTTGGCCGCATAGTGACGCGGCTTGGATTGGAAAGTTCAGAATGCTTTATATGCAAGCCTTGAAAGAGGCGATTGTTCAGTTTGATGACAAAAAAGGCTGGCAGCGTAGCAGCCATATTGCGCTGTCGATGATGTTTGCGCTGTTTCCCTTTTGTATCTTTGTCCTGTCTTTGGCCGGGATCAGCAGCAGCGGGTTGGATTCGGACAAGCTCATCGAACTGGTCTTTGGCACCTGGCCCGAGGTCGTGGCCGCCCCCATCGTCAACGAATTGCAGGCGGTTCTGGCCCAAAGCAGCGGGCGCACGGCAACCTTCAGCGCCTTGCTGGCGATTTTCTTTGCTTCAAACGGCGTCGATGCCATTCGGGTCTCGATCACCGATGCCTATCGCGAAGACGACCTGCGCCCCTTTTGGAAAACCCGTTTGCTTTGCATCGGGTTTGTTCTGGCAGGGGGCGCGGCCCTGATCGGGGTCACAGCGCTCGTGATCGCAAGGCCGCTCTATCTGGATTTGCTCGACGCCATCCAGCTCAATGCCCTACCCGAAGCCTATAGCGCATGGCGCCCACCCTGGGCTGGGGCGCTCATTACTTTGGTGGTCGCCTTGATCGCGTTCCACAAATGGCTGCCCGGCGTTCACCGCCCGGTCAAAGAGCTGTTGCCCGGCGTGCTGCTGACAGTCTGCCTATGGGCAGTGTCAGCAAAGCTGTTCGAGCTCTACCTCACCAATTTTTCCACCTATAGCGTCACCTATGCCGGTTTGGCCGGGGTCATGGCCACTTTGGTTTTTCTATATTTGATGGCCGTGATTTTTGTTTTTGGCGCAGAGTATAACGGGAGGCTGGCGCGCCTGAGACAATCTGCTCTGCTGGCTGGTTAGCCTCCTGAACCCAGGGCCAACACCCTAATGCATCGCGGTATCCGTCGCCCGATAGTCACCGGGCGTGGAGCCCGTCCATCCCTGAAACGCTCGGAAAAAAGACGACGTGTCGCGAAAACCCAGAAGGTATGAAATCTCCGGGATGCTAAGCCCGCTTTCTTTGAGATAGCGGATCGCCATATTGTGGCGCACGTCGCTTAGAATTCCCTGAAAGCTTGTCCCCTCTTCGCTCAGGCGCCGCTGCAAACTGCGTTTGCTGATGTTCAGTTTTCGCGCCATGTTTTCGACCGATGCGGACCCGCCGGGCAGCGCTTCGGTCAGGGCTTGCTTGATGCGGCCCGTCATCGTTGCTGAGCCTGACTGCGTTTCCAACTGTTCCAGAAGGTCCGGTTCCAGCGTTTCCCAGAGGGATTGGCTGCGCGTAATCAATGGCAAATCCGCATCCTCGGCGCTGAAGGTCAGGGTAAGGTCTCCGGTGACCTTTGGTGCTTTTTGCAGCAGGTTTTCCGTTGCCTCATCCATAGCTACCGGCGCGGTCACGGTCATTTCGACGGGTGTCACTGTGGTCCCGGAAAACACGCGCGCGCATTCCGTAATATACAGAAGCTCGAAAAGACCCAAACTGGCCGGCAGTTCCACAGCCGGATCAAGGGCCTTGATCGACATGCGCAACTTACCCTCTGGTCGTGTTACAGAAAACACCATCGGGCCGATCAAGGGTTTGAAAACAGACAGCCTTTCCAATCCCAAAGCCAGGGTATCAGCGCAGGAAAAGGCAAAGATCGGCGGCAGGAACGGGCCATGTGCATAGGCCATGGCAAGGTCCATGACGATACTGGGGCGATCAGCCTCGATGATCATGGCATCCCAAAGCGAGAAATAGACATCTGACCCAACGCTAAAATCGGGGTCTTCGGCAAGACTGGGCGACAAACCTGCCCGCGCCAGAACGCGCCCTGTATCCAGGTTCAGAATGGCGCTGACCTGCTGCATCATCTGCCCAACCGCATATTTATTGCCCATCATTGTACCCGGTGTTGCCTGCCAAATACGGGCCACTTTCGTGGCCTTCGCGCTCTACCTAAGCATAATTGGCACGAAATGTCAGAACTTTGGCGCATTCAGTGAATTCCCAATAGGGGGATTCCAAATACATTAAAATGCAGCGAACAGAGGAATTGCCGCTGAAAAGCCGATCAATTCCGTCTTGGGAGACGTGACATGATTAAGTTAAACCACTTCATCGCGGCTTTGGTTCTTGCCGCGCCCGCCCTTGCCGAGGGGGAGGGGGACCCCATTGCCGTCAAGAATATCCCGGCACCAGGGTCAGTCACCCTGGAAGACGGGCTCGTCGCATTTGCGCGGATCTTTGAAGTGGCAAGCCATCCGCGCTGCGCCAATTGCCATGTGGGTGAGAGCAACATTCCCATGTGGTCAGGCCCAAGTTATGGCAAAACCCGCCCGCACGGGATGAACATCAATGCCGGTGAAAGCCGGATTGGTGCTGAAACGGTCATGTGCTCCACCTGCCATCGTACCAATTCCGATCTGGCCAGCGCACCTCATGCCCCGCCGCATTTTGGTATCGATTGGCAGCTGGCTCCGGTCGAATTTGTCTGGTTTGGTAAAACCGACAAAGAGATCTGTGAGCAAATGAAAGACCCTGAACGCAATGGAGGCCGCGATTGGGAGGGTCTGGTTGACCACCTTATTCACGATGCCAGCCTGTATGGGCCCGTGCTGTGGGGGTGGAACCCCGGTGGCACCCGCGAACCTGCGCCCTACAGCCTGCAGCAGCATGTGGATGACATGGCAATCTGGGGCGTGGCAGGCCAGCCCTGCCCATAAAGGCAAAGGAATTCAGTATGTATACAGGAATAGCAGGCGGGTTGCTCGTCTTTACCGGAATCTGGCACGCAACCGAGTGGATGATGGACGGGCGTCGACGCGACACCTGGGCCCTGGTTCCTGTAGGTTTGGTCTATCTCGCCCTAGGTTACATGGTCGCCACGTCAATCGGTGGCGCGGCGACACAAATCATCGCGTTGATCGCGGTCACCGCCGGAGGCACCATTGCCTTCAAACGCCGCGACCAATTCGAAATCCGCAAATGGGTGACATGGTCCTTTATCCTGATTGATATGCTGATCGCCCTTTCGCTGATCCTCGGCCTGCTGGGCTGATTTTTCCGACGCAGTGCGGAAGCTCCCTCATAGAACTGCGCCAAAATTTTCCGAAATTCGATCCTGAACAATTAGTCCTTGGACCCGACAGCCCTCACGGCTATCACAGGTTTCCGATTTGTTTGCAGGAGCCTGTTTTGGATCAGACCGCCACCCGTATCGCCCGCACCATTGCCTCTGACATTGGGGCCAATACCAATCAGGTCACTGCAGCGGTTGAACTGCTGGATGGTGGTGCGACGATTCCTTTTGTGGCACGCTACCGCAAAGAGGTCACCGGTGGGCTGGATGACAGCCAATTGCGGCTTTTGGCGGATCGTCTGGGCTATTTGCGCGACATGGAAGCGCGCCGTGCGACCATCCTGCAATCCATCAAGGATCAGGGCAAACTAACAGATGATCTGACCCGTGCCATCGCCGGGGCCGAAACCAAATCGGCACTCGAAGACATCTATTTGCCCTACAAACCCAAACGCCGCACCAAAGCGATGATTGCCCGCGAAAATGGGCTGGAACCATTGCTGCGCGCGATTTTGGGCGATCGGAACGCTGACCCCGAGGCTTTGGCGGCGGGCTATGTCTCTGACGCTGTGGCGGATGTGAAAACCGCGCTGAACGGCGCGCGCGATATCCTGGCCGAAGAGCTGACCGAAAACGCCGATCTGCTGGGCCGGTTACGCGAGTTCATGAAGGCTGAGGCGGTTATTACCTCGCGTGTGGCTGAGGGCAAAGAACAGGCTGGGGCCAAGTTTTCGGACTATTTCGACCATTCCGAAAAATGGTCGGATATTGCCGCGCACCGCGCCTTGGCCATCCTGCGCGCCTCAAAAGAGGAAATTGTCACCATCGACATTGCGCCTGACCCTGAAACAGGCGTCGCAAGGGCCGAGACGATTATTGGTGCTGCCATTGGCATTCGTGGCGATGGGCCGGGCGATGCCTGGCTGCGCAAAGCGGCCAGTTGGACCTGGCGGATCAAACTGAGCCTGTCCATGTATATGGATCTGCTCACCGATCTTCGCCAACGCGCCCACGAGGAAGCCATCACCGTTTTCGCTCGCAACCTCAAAGATCTGCTGCTGGCCGCCCCCGCCGGTCCGCGTGCCACGCTTGGGCTTGATCCCGGTATTCGCACCGGAGTCAAAGTCGCGGTGGTCGACGCAACCGGCAAGGTTTTGGACACGGCAACCATCTACCCGTTCCAGCCCAAAATGGATGTGCGCGGGTCTGAGGCCAAGATTATCGAGCTGGTCCAACGCCACAATGTTGATCTGGTCGCCATCGGCAATGGCACCGCCAGCCGCGAGACTGAAAAACTAGTCGCCGAAACCCTGAAACTGCTGCCCCCCGCGGTCAAGAAACCCACCAAGGTTGTGGTGTCCGAGGCCGGGGCCTCGGTCTATTCGGCCTCTGAATTGGCGGCGCGGGAATTCCCCGATCTCGACGTGTCTTTGCGCGGGGCCGTATCGATTGCACGCCGCTTGCAGGACCCGCTGGCCGAGCTGGTCAAAATCGAACCGCAATCCATCGGTGTCGGGCAATATCAGCATGATGTGGATCAGCGCCGCCTTGCCAAAACGCTTGAGGCCGTGGTCGAAGACGCGGTGAACGCCGTTGGCGTTGACCTCAATACCGCCTCTGCGCCTTTGCTTTCTCATGTGGCTGGGCTTGGGCCGTCGCTGGCGCAATCCATCGTCGATCATCGCGATATCAACGGGGCCTTTGCCTCGCGCAAGGCGCTGCTCAAGGTCTCAGGTCTTGGGCCAAAAGCGTTTGAGCAATGCGCGGGATTCTTACGCATTCGCGAGGGGGAGGAGCCGCTGGATGCCTCTTCGGTCCATCCTGAAGCATACGATGTGGCGCGGCGGATCGTTGCGTCTTGCGGTCGTGACCTGCGTGCGATTGCCGGTGATGACAAGGCCCTGCGCGGTTTGCGTGCTGAGCAGTTTGTTGATGACCGTTTTGGCCTGCCCACCGTGCGCGACATCTTTCAGGAACTTGAAAAACCCGGTCGCGACCCGCGCCCGGATTTCAAAACCGCCAGCTTTGCCGATGGAATCGAAGACATAAAAGACCTACGTACTGGTATGTCGCTTGAAGGAACTGTGACCAATGTCGCCGCCTTTGGGGCGTTTGTGGATATTGGTGTGCATCAGGATGGTTTGGTCCATATCAGCCAGCTTGCGGATAGGTTCGTCAAAGATCCTCATGACGTGGTCAAGGCCGGAGATGTTGTCAAGGTGCGCGTGACCGAGGTCGATGTAGCCCGCAAACGCATTGGGTTGTCGATGAAGAAGCCCGGCAATGATCAACGCAGCGACCGCCGTAATGATCGCGGGGCCAAAGGCCCATCCAAGGGACCAAGGCAGCCGCGCCAAGGCAATAACAAGGGCTACAGCGCGAAACCCAACCAAAGCAACCAATCCGGTGCGCTTGGGGCCGCCTTGCAAGAGGCGATGTCGCGTAAAAAGCGGTGATGATCTGGCAGAATTGCCAGGTCTCACCCCCCATTCATGGTGCATTTGCATCGCTTTGACCGCTTTGTGCCCAAACCGTTAGAAACCCGTGCGTTTTCTGCGGTTTTGGCCTATGATCGCTGCAAATAATCAAAGCAAGGGGCGCAAAAGCCCCGAAAATGAGAGCAGATCATGATGCATCAAGCATTGCAGACCCCCGTCAGGGCCGGTTTCTCCGTGGCCTTGTCCCATCTGTTGCGTGGCTGTCAGTGTCTTTGTTTTTTCCTTTTGTTTCTTTGTATTAGCGCGACCTTCCCCAGCAAATCACAGGCGCAGGTCACCCTGAACCTGCGCGACGCCGACCTTCGCAACTTTGTGGAAATCGTATCCGAGGCCACCGGGCGCAGCTTTGTCCTTGATCCCGGAGTGCGCGGCACGGTCACCGTGCTGTCGCCCGAGGAAATGTCGAATGAAGACCTCTATCAGGTCTTTTTGTCCGTTTTGGAACTGAACAGGCTGACCATTGTCGACGGGGCCGGGGCCGACCGGATCGTGCCGTTGAATTCGGCGCGCGAATTGGCCACAAGCGGCGACGCGCTGCCCGGCGGGTTTGAAACCCGCGTGATCCGCGTGCATGACATCACCCCGCAAGAGGCCATCGAAGTTGTCCGCCCGCTGCTGCCATCCGAGGCGATTATCACGGCGGTACCAGGGTCTGACCGGTTGATCCTGTCGGATCGTGGGGCCAATATTGATCGCATTGCCAAGCTGATCGACCAGCTTGACAAACCGTCCAAGACCCAACCCATCGAAATCCTGCGGCTGAGCAACGCCAACGCGGCAGAGGTGATGCAGGTCATTCAGGCGATGGAGATTCTCGAGGACAGCTCGACCGTCACCGTCGACCGGCGCTCGAATGCGCTGCTGATTTCAGGGTCCGAGGCCATTCGCCATCGCGTACGTGTTCTGGTGGCCGAGCTGGACACACAGCGCGACACGGTGGTGTCCCGCGCCATTCCATTGAATTATGCCGATGCGACCTCAATCGCTGAGGTTGTCATGCGCACATTGAACACCGAGGACCCAACCGGTGTTCGCGAACCAATCCGCATTGTGCCTGAACTGCAAACCAACTCCTTGCTGGTCTCCGCCCCGCAAGAGCGGATCAGCGATATCGCCAAGATGATCCATTACCTTGATCAGCGCCCGAAACAGGTGCTTGTCGAGGCGGTGATTTTTGAAATGTCGGTCGAAGGGCTGTCTGACCTCTCGGTCCAGTTCGGAGCCATCCTGAACGATGCTTTGGTCGGAGGCGCGCAATTCGCCCTGCCCGGACGCACCAGCCTGATCAACCTGATTTCGGCCGTGACCAGCGGCACCGGAGGCGACCCCGGCAATGGTGGCGTTTTGGCGGTGAACCATCGACGCGGCAATGACGGGCTGATCGGCTTGCTGACCGCCATTACTTCGCTGAACTCCACCCGGCTGTTATCGACCCCTTCGGTTTTGACCCTGAACAACGAAGAGGCCGAGATTGTCGTGGCGCAGAACGTGCCTTTTGTCACCGGCAGCTTTTCAACCGTGGGCGAAAGCGCTGTTGAAAACCCGTTCCAGACCATTGAGCGCCAGGACGTTGGCCTGACCTTGAACGTCACGCCGCAGATCAACGCGGATCGCACCGTGCGTCTGCTGATCAAGCAAGAGGTCTCCAACCTGACCAGCGACAACGCCTCGTCGGGCGGTGAAATCACCACACGGCGGTCCTTGTCCACCACTGTGCTCGTGCGCGATGGGTCGGTGATCATGCTGGGCGGATTGTTGGAAAACGGCAATGGATCGGTCTCGCAGCGCGTACCGGGACTGTCCAAGCTCCCGGTTCTGGGCGCGCTTTTCAAAGGAAAGAACAGCAATAAATCGCAGCGCGTTTTGCTGATGCTGATCCGCCCGCAGGTGGTGACCAGTGACGCCGAGGCGCGACGTATTACGCGGCAAGTCACCAAGAAGGCCAAGGAAATCAGTACTTCCATTGCGCCGCTGGATGATGGAAGCTTTCCCAAAAGCAAGGTCGGCGGATTGCCCTTTGACGGTGCCGATCTGAACCAACCCTTTGACGCCGGATTTGTGGATGACGTTGCCCAGCGCCGAAACTACCCCCCGCTTCCCAGCCGACTCAAATTCGGCGGGCATTAAGGGCGTGACGTCGCAACGCTTGCCGTTTGCTTTTGCGCAGGATCAACAGGTTGTCCTGACGCCGGGCCGTGTGGTTCTGGGCCCAAAGGTCACGCAGTTGGGCCTGCGCGAGGTGCAGCGCCGCATTGGCGGGGCTGAGATTGTCGTAATTGAGGTGGATCAGATGGCCTTTGACACCGCCTTGGCCGAGGCCTATCGCGACAGCAACAACGCCGAAGGCTCCGCAACGGAAGACATCAGCTTTGACCTCGAAGAGGCGGAATTTGCCCGCCGTCAAAGGGATTTGCTGGACGAACCCGGCGACGCTCCGGTCATACAGCTTGTGAACCAGATGCTGCGCCGCGCGCTGCAAAGCGGAGCCTCTGACCTGCATGTGGAGCCGCATGAGGGCGGATTGCGGGTGCGCATCCGCGTCGATGGTGTCTTGCAAGAAATGCTGGACCGCCCGGACGTGCCGGTGAAACGCATCGTCTCACGGTTCAAGGTCATGGCCGGGTTGGACATTGCCGAAACCCGCCTGCCTCAGGATGGGCGCATCCCCCTGTCTCTGGGTGGTCGAGTGATCGACACGCGTGTCAGCTCGCTCCCCGGTCATTATGGCGAACGCATTGTGCTGCGGATTCTGGATCGCTCGACCGGGTTGATGCCCCTGACCGATCTGGGCCTATCCGAGGCGCAGGAAACCCTGCTGCGCAAACTGGCCGCCTTTCCTAATGGTGTCATTCTGGCGACCGGTCCCACAGGGGCGGGCAAAACCACGACGCTCTATTCGATCCTGCAACTCGCCAACCGGTCCGAGCGCAATATTGTCACGGTCGAGGATCCGATCGAATATGACCTGCCCGGCATCTCGCAATCACAAATCAATTCTGAAATCGGCATGACCTTTGCCGCCGGGTTGCGTGCCACATTGCGCCAAGACCCGGATGTCATTCTGGTCGGCGAAATCCGCGATGCCGAGACCGCAAGCACTGCCGCTCAGGCGGCTTTGACCGGTCACCTCGTGTTTTCCTCTCTGCACGCCAACAGCTCGGTCGGGGCAATTGTGCGTTTGCGGGATCTGGGGTTGGAGAATTTCCTAATCGCCGCCACCCTGCGTGGCGTGATCGCCCAGCGCCTGTTGCGGGTTCTTTGCCGGGAATGTCGCGTGGCCATCCCGCTAAGCGCCGATGATCGCGCGCTCTTTGAGCGTCACCAGATCACACCGCCAAACCATCTTTTCCACGCGGATGGTTGCCCCTCCTGCAACGGATCAGGCCATGCCGGTCGGATGGGAATTTTCGAAATCACTGAGGTCACGGAATCGCTGCGAAACGCCATTGACCAAGGCGAAAGCGAAGCCGCGATCAAATCGCTGGCCCTGACATCGCGCGACACGCTGACCGGCCAAGGGTTGCAAGCCGTCGCCGATGGCAAAGTCAGCCTGGGCGAGGCTTTGCGCGTGGTCGGAGACGTCACGTGAGGGCCTATAGCTACGTCGCCTATACCAGCGCCGGGCGCAAAAAGACCGGCACAATTGTCGCCGAAACCGAAACCCATGCAACGGAACAACTGGCGCGCCAGGACCTGTTTCCGGCCGAGATTTCCGAGGCCAAACAGGGTGGCTTAAAGTCATCGCTTAGTTTTGGCCGAACAGCGAGACGGCTAAGCCCAGATTTGCAAATCGTCTTTACCCGCCAGATGGCAGTCATGCTGGCTGCTGAATTGCCGGTGGATGAGGCCTTGGAAGCGGTTCGAAATGGCGGTCACCCGGCGCTCGAAGCCGTGGCTGCACGCAGCCGCGCCGAATTGCTGGATGGCGCGCCATTATCCCAAGCTTTGGAACGCTCTGGCGCGGGCTTTGCGCCGTATGTCTTTGCCTCCTTGCGAGCGGGTGAAGATGCTGGGGAATTGGCCGCTGTCTTTCAAGAACTGGCCAATCATCTCGAAGAGCTGAGCATCGGCAAATCCAAGATCGCCACCGCCCTGATCTATCCCGGGTTCGTCGCCGCCGTTTCCCTGTTGGTCTGCGGTATTCTCATGGTGAATGTCGCCCCTGAAATCGTGTCGATGTTCGAAATGACCGGGCGCGACTTGCCGCCTTTGACAGTAACAGTCATGGCAATTTCCGATTTCCTGTTTGGCAACTGGCAGATCGTTTTGGCCATCTTGGGCGCGGTGATCCTGTTGATCACGGCCATTCCCTATTTCCCCGCCCTGCGGCGCTTGCGCGACAATACCGCGTTGAAATTGCCAGTTCTGGGCAAGCTTGCGCGCATGTCCGAGGCGGTTCAATACATGCGCACCCTGGCCCTTGTCCTGGGGTCACGCCACGCGGTTCTCAGCGCCGTTGAAAGCGCGGCAAGTGTTCTGAACATCGACCAGTTTCAAAGCGAAGCGCAGGCCGTGTCACAAGCCATTCGACAGGGGCGCAGCCTGGCCTCCGCTTTGGAGGAACTCAGCTTTTTGCCCCCTGTCGCGCGCCAATTGATTTCGGCCGGGGAGATTTCCGTGCGACTGGCCCCAATGACGGATCGCGCCGCGACACTGACCGAACATCAGTTGCAAACCGAGCGCAAACGCATCGCCGCCCTGTTAGAGCCGCTATTGATGATGCTGGTTGGCGCTTTGGTATTGGTTGTGGTTCTGGCCGTGCTCTTGCCAGTCTTTGACCTGCAGGCCGCTGTGGCTGGCTAGGGTCAGGACCCATTAATTCACAATGCTCAGCATGGAAAAATACGTGTTATCAGTGGGTTGAATTTCGCAGACAAGGCTGGTTGCCTTGGCAAGAAAGTCGAGCCATTGAGAGCATGTATTTCTCCTTGCCCGTCCTCCCAAAGGGAGGCCGACTATGCTCGGCGCGCCTCTGGCGCGACGGGTTCGCCAAATTTTGCCCCAACCTGCGTTATATGCCCTTGAAATAGAACCACTATTCCTGCGGGCATATGCCTGGTCTGGAACAAAATTTGGCGAACTGAGCGTTGTGAATTAATGGGGCCTGACCCTAGGGTCCTGACCCTATGGCTGATCTACAAATTCCAGCAATTCCGGTTCATCCCCGGATCGCGACACCCAGACCCCGGCTTGGTCAATCTTGACCACCTGAATATCCTCCGCCAGATCATCGCCCCGGCGCACCAAGCGTTCCCCAGTTGGGTGGTCAATCATAGCCCAGGTCGCACTGCCCATTTGCACCATGCCCTTAAGCGCATAGCCCAAGGAGTCGATTGGCGGTTTCGGAGGTTTGGGTGGCTGGGGTTCTTCCTGGGGCGCATCCGAAACTGGCTTGGGCGGCTGAGGCTCTCCGAAAATTGGCGGCCAGTTGCGTGGCTTGCGTTCCACCACCTCATCAGCAACAGCGTCCACCGGTTTCGCATTGCCTACCAGCACGATCTGAGCCTCTTCCTGCTGGAGGTCCTGCCACAGATCATGACCAGCCTTCCCGGCAAAAGCCAGCGCAGCAAGCATCACGATCCAACCCAACAGACGCATAAAAACCTCATTCTCCAACGCTTTTGCCCAGACCATAGACCCAGCAACGCAAAATGGGTATACTCACTGGAAATACGCAAGAAAATAAGCGTTGAGAGAGCAGATATGCAGGTATTCCCGATGACCCGGGCCGGATTGACCGGCTTGGCTATTTTGTTTTTGGTCGGCTGCGATGATGCAGCTGTGGGCCAAAAAGGTTTTGAGGCCAAATATGCCGTCGCGCGCACAGCGCTAGAAGAGGGCAATTACGAAGCCGCCAAGCGCCATTACCTCAAACTGGTGCCGCAAGCTGGCCCGCTGGCCCAGCGATTGCAATTGGAATACGCCCATGCCGCCCTGCGCAGCAATGATTTTGGCAAAGCCGCGGCGGTGACATCATCGCTTGCCAATACGCAGACAGGCGAAGCGCGCTCAGCAGCGTTGGCGGTTTATGGCACTGCCAAACATGAAATGGGGATGATTGCCCTCGGCCAAGGGGACACGGCAAGCGGCAAAGCCCATTTGACGGCAGCCAAGGGCGCGCTGGCTGAGGTGGTGAAAAAGCACCCAGATATGGACCCAATCGGCTCTTTGACGGGGCGTTTGGCCAGCATCAAGGCGCAGCTGAAAGCGCTCTAGCGCACAATCAGCTTCGATCAGAGATCAACTTAATTTGACGACACCCGTTGCTTTGCCATGGTCTGCGCCATCGCAATTTGGGCCTGTGTCATCCGTGTGGCCAGAGTGAAATTCATGTCTCGCGCCGGGGCAAAACCGCTGGCCCCGGCCAAAACCAACCACATCTGCGCCAGCACGTAATCCTGTGGCAACGCCCATCCCTCAACATACATCACCGCCAGATTTGCCATGGCGGGCGCGTAGCCAGCCTCGGCTGAGGCACGAAACAACGCCTCGGCCTGTTGCAACTGCTCAAATGCCACATCAGTCTTGGACACGAGCAGCCAAGCCAGTTGGAACTGCGCCACCGGGTCGCCGGATTTGGCGCCAGTGGTCAATTGCTTGACGGTTAGCTCATCAGCCTCAACCGGCAGCAACCGTGGATCATAGACCGGGTGCAACTTACCGCTTTCCGACCCTGCCCGAGCGGCCTCTTTGGCCAATTCGGCCGAAAGGTCGTCGTCAAAATCTACGCCAAACCCATTTCCATACATGGTGGACAGATTGCTTTTGGCGACTGCCAAGCCCTGATCCGCAGCGGCCTTGAACAAGCGAAAGGCCAAATCATGGTCGACCTCGACACCTTCGCCACGGGCATAGATCAGACCTAGGTTATTCTGCGCTCTGGCATGACCGGCATTGGCTGCCTGTTGGTAGATCGACAGAGCCATCGCGAGGTCTTGCGGCACGCCGCGCCCTGCCTGCAGCAACACGGCCAAGCTGACAGCCGCGTCGACATGGCCCTTGTCCATGGCCTTGCCGTATTGGTTCGCCGCGAGCGCCAGATCAGCGTCACCCGACGCGCCATGCTCCAGAGCCAAACCATAGTCATACAGGAAATTTTCGTTCCCCTCAGCCGCAGCTTTTGACAGCCAGATCAAAGCCTGAGCGCGATCCTTGGCCACGCCAATTCCCGAATGATACATTTGCCCCAATCGGTTCTCGGCTTCTGGCAGGCCTTGGTCTGCGGCGCGTTGCAGCCACTTGGCCGCTTCCGAAAAATCCTGAAGCACCTCATTGCCTTCATGCAGCAGGATGGCCAGTTGATACTGCGCTTGAGCGTCTCCTGCTTCTGCTGCTTGGCGCAATTGCTGCGCTTCGCCAGCACCCCCTTGCGCCTGCACGGTTGGTGCCAGAACAGCCAATAACAACGCCAGAACCCAACCTAATCGGAGTGTGCGGATCATGGCTTAACCTCTGTCGGCGCGCTTGCCTGGTCAAAGAACTCTCTGGCAGCTGTTTGCGCCTCGGCGATTTGTTCAGGGGTCATCAGATCAACCAGAACATCCCGTTTTTCCGCCGCCGCCTCTACACCTCTGGCAGCAGCGATATTGACCCACTTATGCGCCTGAACATAGTCGAGCTCCACACCCTGCCCGGTGATGTACAATAGGCCCAGCTCATATTGCGCCCTTGCATCCCCGGCCGCCGCCGCATTGGTCAAAAGGGCCGCAGCATCGTCAGGGGCACCCTCGGTTCTGCCCGCCCATATGCCCAGAGCCGTTTGCGCAGGGCGCAACCCTTGGGCGGCTTGATCACGCAGCCAATCCAATGCCGCCTCGTCTCCGTTTTCGATGGAAGACATCACCCAAGGCACCATACGATGCGGTGCAAGCATTTCGGCCAATGCACCCGAGCTGGCCAATCTGCCCAATTCCAGCGACGCCTCGTCAAAGCCCAAATCCAGCGCGGTTCTGTAGAGTTTGACAGCCTCTTCAAGGTCACGTTCAGCCCCGCCTTGCGCTTGTTCCAACATCCCGGCCAAAGCGACCATTGCCTTTGGTGACCCGCGCTGGACCGCCTTTTGCAACAAATTGAGAGCAAGAGGTTCGTTCAACTCCACGACATCCCCAGCCAGATGGCCCTTTGCCAGTGATGTCATAGCCTCAGAACTGCCGGACTGCGCGGCGATCTTCAACCAGCGCTGTGCTTCTGCCCCGTTTGTGGGTACGCCGTCACCGGACAGGTATTTGCGCCCAACCGCCACCTGAGCCGGAATAAACCCACTCTCAGCGGACCTAAGCAACCATTCAAAACCCAGTTCGCGGTTTTGTTTCGCACCTTGGCCCTGATCCAAGGCATATCCCAGGAAATACTGCGCTTCGCGATGGCCCTGGCCCGCAGCCTCATTCAGCCAATACAGCGTTTGTTCCGAGTCCTTCGCCCTTGAGTAATGACGGCTTAGGGAAAATTGCGCATCCACATAGCCGCCAATGGCCGAAGCCCGCATCCAGTTAAAAGCATCTGCACCGCTTTTGGCGACTCCCTCGCCCTTTTGGTAAAGGCGTGCCAGATAATACTGGGCCTCGTGATTGCCAAGCGGCGCGGCGGCCTTGAGCAATTGCGCGGCGCGTTCAGGATCCCGCGCGGTTCCGTCCTCGGTCTTGGTCAGCAATAGGCGTGCCAAAAGAACGGATGCATTGGGTTGATTGGCCTCGATCGCCTTTTCCAGCCAAAACTCGGCCCCTTCCTGATCTTTGGGGCCACCCAAGCCCTGCAACAAAACCCGACCATAGCGGTACATGGCAAAAGGCATCCCCTCTTCCGCCAGAACCTTGAGCCCTCCGCGCACTTTAACAAAATCTTGTTGCGCCCAGGCTGCTTCGACCTCTTGCATGCTTAATTTGGGGTCCGCGCTCTCTTGTGCTGAAGCGGCGCCTGACAGGCCAAGAGCGATGCACAGGGCAAGGGCGGAAAGGGATGCGTTTGAAAAAGACATGGCTCGCTCGTTTCAAAGATCAAAAACAAAGGGGAACTCGAACACTGCTAGCAGACCCTAAAAGGTCAGGCAGGCAAACTCAAACCGGGAATCCTGTCAGGTCAAATGATATATCCCTGTCTCAGCACCCATAACAGCATCGCCGCCGCACAAAGTGCGGCCCCGAATGGCAGGCGATGCAGGCCAATCGGAGCGGTGGATCGTTTGTTTCCCAACCCAACGACACTGGCCAGCAAGGCCCCCAAAGACGCTATCAGCAAGAGTAGCGGCAAATCCCACGGCCCTGCAAAGGCCCCAAGCCCCGCCATGAGTTTGACGTCGCCAAGTCCCAATCCTTCGCGCTTGCGTATGGCTTGGTAGCCAATGCGCAAGGCAAGAAAGATCACCACACCCAGAAAAGCCCCTATTAGAGCAGCCTTCAAACCGATCTGCCCCGGTTGAACAGAAACACCCACTGCAGCGACCAAAAGCGCTGCGTTTAACGGGTCAGGCAGGCGAAACCAGATGAGGTCTGCCGCCAAAAGTGCCAGCAAGAGCCACAGGAACACCGCGCTGAGCCATATTTGCAACGCATCGCCGCCTGCGGACACCGCCACCACAGCAAGGCCAAAGGCCGCAATCTCCATATACAAGTGCCATGGGGACAGCTCTGCCCGACAATATCGGCATTTCCCGCCCAACCAAACATAGCTGAGCACCGGCACCAGATCCCAAACCGCCAAAGGATGCTGGCAATCCCGACATCTGGATCTTTGCCGGAAAACGTCCTCTTGTCTTGGCAACCGATCAACCAGAACCCCCAAAAAAGATCCGACCGCCGGAGCCATCAACAGCAAGAAAACGACTGCAAAAGCCTCTCCAAAACTCATAGGATGAGCCCGGCCTGCCAACATCGTCTGGACAACGGTAGGGCCGCGTGAATAATGGTTTGCAGGTGCATTGCGATCTTTCCAAACCCCTCGACCAGAGCTTTATCCATAGGCCTTATACATGCAGAATTCCGACAATCATGGCATGACCAAGACAAATCAGCCACAGGATGACGGGTTTTCCCTGCTCGAACTGATGGTCGTTGTGGTTATTCTATCAATCCTGGCTTTGGTCATCGTGCCACGGGTCATTGATCGACCAGATCAGGCGCGGGCCGCGCGGGCGCAATCGGACATTGCCGCCATTGTCAGCGCGATCAACCTCTATCGTCTGGACAATTTCCGCTACCCGACCACGGAACAGGGCCTGGCTGCGCTGGTCACCCGCCCCACCAGTGACCCTGCCCCGGCCAATTGGGCCGAGAACGGCTATATGGATCGCAACCCCGTCGATCCCTGGGGGCAGGAATACAAATATCTCGAACCGGGTGTGCACGGGGATTTTGACGTGTTTTCCTATGGCGCGGATGGCGTGGCAGGCGGTTCCGGGGCGGATGCGGATATAGGATCGTGGATGCTGAAGTAACAGAAAACGCGACAGACCAAGGGTTTACCCTGATCGAACTGCTGGTCAGTGTCGCCATTCTGTCAGTTCTTGCCGTTGGGGCCAGCCTCGCCCTGTCACGGCAAAGCGCTCCCGAAAGTCGCGATATGGCGGTTTTTCAAACCCTGTTTGATACCCAACGGGACCAGGCCATTCATTCGGGTCAACCCCGAGGCTTGGTAATCTCGACCACATCTTTTGAGTCTGCCGGGCTGCAATCAAACGGCTGGCAAACGGATACCAAGGAACGTGATTGGAGCGGGCGTGTTTCCCTATCTGCCAAGCTGCGACCGGCACAAACGCCCGATATTGTCCTCTTGCCGTCCGGAATGGTCACTCCGTTTCGGATATCCTTTGGGGGGCAAAATCAATGTGACCATGATGGGCTGACGGGGCTGCGATGTTCCGGAAACTGATCAAAGCCCGACAGGACAAGGGGATCACGCTGGTCGAGCTGGCCGTTGCCATCCTGATTTTGACGATTGGGACCATCGGTGCCTTGCAAGCTGTCGATCAATCGCAGCGCAATATCGGAGCAGAGACGCCGCGCCTGCTGGCTCGTCTTGTCGCGCGCAATCATGTGGAGCAGTTGCAGCTCTTGGGGCCCGACGCACAAATTCCAACGCAAGTACAGATGGGGCCGTATGAGTTCACCATTTCGGTCGACCGCCAGACCACGGCCGGTGGATTGGTTGAGGCACGCGTCACCGCGCGCAGCAGCAATGGCGAAGGCGCGCAATTGGTGACGTATCTCTCGCGCAGGACTGGCCCATGAAGGCGCAAAGATCAGATACCGGGCTAAGCCTGATCGAATTGGTGGTGGCCCTGTCGATTTTCGCCCTGGTCGCGGTGATGGGATCACAGGCCCTGACCGGCATGTTGCGCAATCGCGACATAATCCTTGAGCATGTCGACGACAATGCGGCCCTGTCCCGCGCTCTGACTTTGTTGCGCGCAGATCTTTCGGCCATTGTTCCCATGGCCTTTTACCCGCCAAACCGCCAATCTCCGCAATCTGCCTTGCGCTTTCGGGGGCAGACTCTGTCCATCTCAGTGGCCGGTCAACCCGCTTTCCTGGCGGATGGATCAATTGACGATGGGTTTCATCGGGTGGAATGGTCGCTGGATGAAAACGGATTAACCCGGCGCAATTGGGTGACACTGACACCTTTGGACTCAAGTTCGAAATCCGGTGACCAGCAGGTTCTAAGCAATGTCAGCGATTTGCGCATTCGCAGCTACGTCACCGGGCGGGGTTGGATCGACGGGTTAAACAGCGGCTCGGTCGGGGCAACGGATAGCGGCGGCGATGGCGACAGCGCCGGGGCCGCCCCCGAGATCTATTCCAGCGCCCTGCCCCAAGCGATTGAACTGAGCTTCACGCTTGAGGGCGTCGGCCCGATCAGATTGGTGCAAAGCTTTTGATGGTCGGGACCCGACATAAAGATCGCGGCTTTGTGCTAGTGAATGCGTTGATCCTTGTCGCAGCACTGGCTGCGGTCTCAGTCTTTCTGCTTTCCCGGTCCGAAGCAGGTCGGGCGCGATTGGTTTCAGGCTCCGGGGCCGAGCAGATTTCGTTGAACCTCGACGCTTTTGATGCCTTTGCATTTGAAACGCTTGCCCGTGATCTGAACGGCATTGATCATTTGGGCGAGGCTTGGGCAAAACCTTTGCCACCGGTTGATCTGGCCCGTGGTCAAGTGACTGGATCACTGCAAGACATGCAGGGCCGGTTCAACGTGAACTGGCTGGTGGATGCCGACAACCTCGTGGCGCAAAACGCGTTTGACAGCCTGTTAAAGATCCTGGTTCTATCGCCCGAATTGGGGCGAGACATCCGCGCCTTTCTCCAACCCGGCGGACCAAGTGACCGCGCGGTTTGGCGGCAGATGCAACCTGCCCTGGACCCGGTTGGCGGTGCGGTTTTAACGCTGGACCAGTTGCGGGCGATCCCTTCGCTGTCGGATGAGAATTTCACAAAAATGCAGCCCTATCTCACTGCCTTGCCAGGGGATTCAACCTTGAACGTCAACACGGCCAAACCAGAAGTACTGGCTGCCTTCCTGCCCAATCTGCCACCCGCCACCCGTGCCCGGCTTTTGGCCGCGCGTGACCAGGACCCGTTTCAATCAACCACAGATTTCCTGGCCGCTGCGCGTTTGCCCACCGAGGAAGAACGCGAAGGCCAGGGGGATGAAGTTGACCCGCTGCTTTTGACCGAACAACATATTTCCGTTGCCTCGGAATGGTTTCTTGTTCAATCGCAGACCAAAATCGATAAGCTGACCGCCCGTCGCGAGACGGTGTTGCATCGCAAGGGGCGACCGCCCGTGTTCGACGTGCTGTGGCGCCAAACACGACGCCCTTAGGGTCAGGACCCATTACTTCACAATGCTCAGCATGGAAAAATACGTGTTATCAGAGGTTTGAATTTCGCAGACAAGGCTGGTTGCCTTGGCAAGAAAATCGAGCCGCTGAGAGCATGTATTTCTCCATGCCCTGCGGGTTCGCCGGATTTTGTCCCAGCCTGCGTTATATGCCCTTGAAATAGAACCACTATTCCTGCGGGCATATGCCTGGTCTGGAACAAAATCTGGTGAACTGAGCATTGTTAAGTAATGGGGCCTGACCCTCGACCCATTGCACTTAAACCGCCCAATCGGCATTCTGCCCAAGGCTACACCACGACCGGAGACCAGATTTGCGCCATTCCGCCCAAAACCCAGACATGGCGCAAATGTTTGTTCGCGCGGGCGAAGCCGAGGCCACAAACCGTCAGGTGACATTGGTCTCGGGCAGCGACGTTCCCCTTGTTCAGTTGGACTTGCCTCCGCGATTGCGTGGTCAGGCACGTGAGCAAGTCGCGTTGCGGCAATTGTCGGACAGGCTGGGTTTGAAACCAGATCAAATCGCCATGCGGCCTTTTGTGTCTGGCCTTGATCCGAAAAAGAAAGCCCCTTGGAATACGGTTTTCGCGGCGGATAAGGCCTGGTTTGCCAATTTGCAAAAACTCCCCAGTCGCGCTGTTTTGCCAGATTATTTGTCTTTACCCGCGGCCCCCGATCTATGGGTGGTTCAACCAGTTGAGATTGACGGGCAACCCGGTCTAAGCCTGCGTTTTGGACCGGATGACGGGATGACAGCACTGACCCTGTTGGCAATTGCCGCTATGCGTCAGACGATTGAGAAAGGGCCTGCACCCAAGGCCATTCTGGCCATGGGCAACCTGCCAGAGCAAGTCTCCACCTTGGCGGCTGATGCGTCTATCCCGGTGGTGGCTGATGTAAATGAATTGGACAGGTTTCAAATAACACCCAAAACACTGGGCCATGGCGAATTGGAATTGGACCTGCGTAGCAATCCCGCCGCAGCCAAGGACCGCGTAGAAAAACAGATCCGCCCCTGGGTCTGGGCTGGGTTGGCGGCATCCTTGGCGGCGGGTGTCTGGGCGGGCGGCGAATGGCTGGCCCTGCAACGCAATCAATCGCAATCTCGCGATTTGGCGAAACTGATCACGTCAGAGGTTCAAGAGACCTTTACCAAAGGCGCGCCGGTTCTGGATGTGCGCCTGCAAGTCACGCGCGCGTTGGGCGCGATGAAAGCAAGCGAAGAGGCCCCATCCAAACCGCTCGACCCCTTGGATATGGGCGTTCAAATCGCGCAGATTTTGCACGCCGCGCAGGCAAAACCAGAGCTTGTCCGCTATGACGAAAAAGACGGGATGCGGGTTGTGGCGATCCTGTCTGACTTTGCATCCGTCGACACCCTGGCGGAGGCTATTCGGGCTGAGGGTTATACGGTGACGCTGCGCGATTCACGGACGGAAACCAGCCGAGATGGCATTCGTGCCGATTACGCTGTGGTGCCTCAGATTTCGGAGGGCGGCGAATGATTTCCCGATTGGCCAGCCTTGCCGCCACGCTTAGTCGACGCGAGCAAATCCTGCTGGGGTTAATGGTTGGCGTCGCCCTGCCTGCGGGTCTGGCAGTTGGGGTTCTTTTGCCTTTGCAAGAACAGCGCCAAGCTGCCGAGCAAAGTGTCGATGACTCGATGGCGCTGTATCAATGGGTGCTTGACCGGTCCGCCGAAGCAAGTTTATTGACCACCGAAACCACGGATGAGCCCCTAAAAACCTACGAACCCGTCGGAATGAGCGGGCTAGAAGACGGGTTAAGACGTGCAAAACTGTGGTCGTCATTGACGGAACTGGGCGCAGAAACGCAAAACGGAGTGCTGTTGCGGTTTGATGATGTGGATTTCATCCGTCTGGCGACCTGGCTTACGTCGTCGCATCCCGAATGGGGCTACACGATCAAGAGCTACCAGTTTCAGGCCAAGGATGCGCCCAGCCGGGTTTCAGCTCGGATCGAACTGCAAACACCCGCTCAGTAGGTAACAAAAAACGCCCCGAACATGCCGGGGCGTTTTTCATCATTGTGATCAGAAGTCCACCTGAACCTTGTGTTCCACTGTCAGGCTCTCAGTGTCTGGCATGGACAGGCGCGTCACGACAGACCCGCGATCATCGGCAAAGCGACGCTCGCGCGAGAAGCTAAGGAAGAAGCGGTTCAGCTCATCCATGCGCTCATAATCAATCTCGAACTCATAGGACAAACCCTTGTCCTTTTGAGTGGAAGAGACCGCCAGATTGATACCTGCGCTACAGTCCTGATCGTTCGAATAGGACGAGTATTCACAGGCCAGACGCGGGGCGATGCTGACCTCGGTCATCATGGCCCCGATGCTGTCCGCGCCCTTCTGCGATGTCAGACCCGAGAATTCGACCTCAGCATAGATGCGGGCACCGCTGAAGTTTGGCAGGTCAATGGTGCCGGTATCCGTCTGACCCAACTGGCGCGCGGTCACATCGGCATCGCTGACCCAAGCCTGAGCCACATCCAGACCGATACGCGGGCTGATCGAGTAGGTGTCATAATCGCGCTTACCGCTTAGAGCGACACCACCGAACAGGGCGACATAGGAATAATCCCCCTCAGCGTCGATATCCCCCAAAGCCGAGTCAAAGGTCAGATCGTAGCTGTGCAGACCAACTGCAGCTGAGCCGTAATAGTCGACGAACAACCCGCTGCCAGTCGCTTGTGCGCCGTAAATCCCGGCATTCAGACCGTAACCGGTGATCGATCCATCTGCGGTGCCATCGACACTGTTCTGGCTGAAATAGCCCCCCCAGAAGAAGCCGCGAATGGCATCATCCGACAGGAACCGCTCGGTCTGACGCGAGAATTGCAGAATGGCCTGCGTCCCCTGATCCGGCGTCCAATTCAGCGAGAAGCTGCCATCCAGGATCTCGCGTCGCGAGGTCTGGCAGTTATAGGTTTCCCAGCCAAACTTACCGTCGCTATTGGCGCTTTGATCGGTGATGGTCAGGCTGCCGGTCACATCCGGGCTGGCAATTGTTCCGCATTGCTGATCTTCGCGACCTTCATGCAGACGCCCAAGCGCCCCTTTGGCCATGCGGCTGAATTGACGCTGCTGGCTACGCACCGTTTCCTCAAGATCGTCCTTGAGGATTTCGGTCAGCGGATCGCGGATCTGGTCGACCAAATCATCCGTGACCGTAACAGCAGCCAATGACAGAGCGAACCCGTCAAAGCGTGTGTCCGTAGAGGCAACGCTGACCGTTGGCTGACAGCTATGGGTGCCCTCAACGTCATCGTCATCTCGTGCGCTGATTGTCAGCACCTGCGCGGTGTCGAAATTCGCCGATGTAAAGGTGATCGTTGCTGGCGATACGCTACATTGCGCATCCCCCGCGAAAGACAAGGTCACATCTGCGGTTGGCTGGCCCAGCAAGACAAAGCTCATCGAGGCGTTGTCATCCCCGTTTTCCGAGGCGGTTAGATCCAGGTTGGTCACCGCAATCGAAGCAACGTCATCGTCAGTGATGTTGACCGTACCAGACAAATCCGCCGAAACCGTACTGAGTATGGTCACGTCATCGCCCGATGTCACCGCCGTCAGAGTCAAAATAGCGGTTTCGGTGCCTTCAACAAACGCGTCCTCGATGACGTCCAGATCGACGGCTGCTGTCAGGTCACCCGCCGGAATGGTCAGCGTGCCACTGGCGGCGGTGTAGTCTGTGCCATCAGTCGCTGTCCCGCTCATGCTGTAGGACACAACTGTATCCAGCACCGAAATGCGATCCTGAGCAATGGTAAAGCCGATGGCATCCGTTGTGGCACCATTGGCCTCGGCCCCGTCATCAGTTGCGCTGACAATCACCGGGTTCTCGGCACATTGGGTCAACGGGATGTTGTTGGCCAAGACATCCGGGTCACCCGCTTCGATCACAAAGCTGCTGTAGAAGGTCGGGTTGGCCGCCAAGGAGGCATCCGCCAACTCACCCGTGCTGCCAAACTCGGTTGAGCCCAGAACCGCCGGATCAGATGGCAACAAGCTGGTCACGTCCAGAGTGCCCGAAGACAGACGTGTCGTGCTCGGGATGCCCGCCGTTGCCGGATAGCTATACGTTACCGAATAGGTACCTGGCCGCAGGGCGAACCACTGGTAGAAGCCAGATGAACCGTCCTGAACAATGGTGATGTCGTTGGATGTGCCAACCGAGCTGTTGGATCCGGACGGACCGGATACCGAGATACCGCCACCCGACAGAATGCGCCCGTCATCTTCGCAGTAGAAATAACCGGTAGGATCATAATCCGCTGCGTCCGGGATACTGTCACCGTCGCGGTCCGCTGTGGCGCTTTCTTTGCTGTCAGCAACACCGTCACCATCTGCATCAGCGGCAGCCGGATCGGGCGTACCGGTCAGATCGGCCGTAACAGAGACTTCGTTGCTTTCATCATTCGGGTTGCCGCTGGCATCAGAGGCCGCGCCAGCATCCAGAACAATCGTGATCTCACCATCATGATCCGGCGTCACGGTCAGAACGTAATCCGCATTGCTGCCGGTCAGAGTGGTGGCTGTGCCGCCCGAGATGGTAAATCCGCCGGTCGCAAGGCCGGTGACCGCTTCGCTAAAGGTCACTGTGACATCAAATGGCTCAGATTGCGGCGTTGTCGGTGCAACCAAGGCCACTGTTGGTACGGTGGTTTCCTTGTCGACGGTATCGGTGGCCGGGGTGCTTTCATTGTCAAAGCTGTCGGTCAACGTAACGGAAAGTCTGAGCTCGCCATCCCCCAACCCGGACAGGTCCAAGCCGCTGATCTGATCCGTCGCAGTTGCGATCGTGCCTGTGCCCGTGACATTCGTACCGCCGCCATCAGACGAGATGGTAAAGGCATAGGTCGCCCCAACTTCGGCCCCCGAAAAGCTAAAGCTGCCCGAGGTCTCATTGGCTGCGTTGATGACCGAAGCATCAAAGCTGGCTCCGAATCCTGCTGGTGCCGTTGTGTCCATGGTCAAGCTGGCTGTGGCCTGTGGCGCGGCATTGCCTGCCACGTCAGACACATCCGCCGTCAATGAAAGCGTGCCATCACCAAGGCCGGACAGATCAACCGTTACGCTCCAGACATTGCCGGTCACGGTCGGGTTGAAGTTCAGGCTGGCTGTTGCGGAATCGGTGACCACTAAGGTGACGGTCTGGCCATTTTCCACATCTGTGGTTGTCCCAGAAAGGGTAACCGCGCCTGCTTCGGCGTTATTGACAAGGTCGTCCGTGGATAGCGGTGAGTCAAAGCTGACCGTGGGAACCGCAGCATCCTTGGTTGCGGTATCCGTCACGGCTGCGCTGGCATTGCCTAAGGCGTCAGTCAATGTCACGGACAGGGTCAAGGTCCCGTCGTTCAGACCAGAGAGATCAAGACCGCTGATCTGGTCCGTCGCGGTTGCGATCGTACTTGTGCCCGTGACATCCGTACCTCCGGCATCGGACGAGATCGTATAGGCAAATGTCGCCCCAATCTCTGCCCCCGAGAAGGTAAAGCTGCCCGCCGTTTCGTTTGCCGCGTTGTAAATCGCTGTGTCAAAGGTCGCGCCGAACCCTGTTGGGGCGGTTGTGTCCTTGAACAGGCTGGCGGTTGCTTGCGTGGCCGCATTGGCGGCCACATCCGAGACATCTGCTGTCAAAGTGATTGTGCCATCTACCAAGCCAGACATGTCAACAACAGTGCTCCAGACACCACCGGAAACCGTTGCTGTCGGCGTCAAAACCGTTGATCCGCTATCGGCCACGCTCAACGTGACAGTCTGACCATCCTCAGCGCCGGTTGTGGTCCCGGACAGGGTCACGGTCGATGCCTCGGCCCCGCTGACCTGATCGTCACCAACAAGAGGTGAGTCAAAGGCGATGGTTGGCGCTGCCACGTCCTTGGTTGCCGTGTCTGTGACTGCGGCCCCAACATTGCCCAGGGCATCGGTCAGGGTCGCCGACAGGGTCAGCGTGCCATCCCCCAAGCCAGAGAGATCAATCCCGGTGATCTGGTCGGTCGCGGTTGCGATAACCCCAGTGCCGGTGACATCCGTGCCGCCTCCGTCAGAGGAGATCGTGAAGTTGTAGGTCGTGCCGACCTCAGCACCGGAGAAAGTAAAGCTGGCTGCACTTTGTGTCGACGCGTTGTAAATCGCCGCATCGAAAGGTGCCGCAAAACCGGTTGGTTGCGTGGCATCCTTGGCCAAGCTCGCCGTCGCTTGCGTCGCCGCGTTGCCTGCCACATCGGATACGTCTGCCGTCATGTTGATCGTGCCATCGGCAAGGCCGGACATATCAACAACAGTGCTCCAAATCCCGCCAGAGACATTGGCCGTTGGGCTCAAAGACCCCGAGCCGCTATCGGTGATCGACAGGGTCACAAGCTGCCCATCCTCGGCCCCCGCTGCCGTGCCGGACACGGTGACAGTGCTCGCTTCAGCTCCGCTGACCTGATCATCCCCAGCAAGCGGTGAATCAAAGGCCAGAACCGGCGCAACCACGTCTTTGGTGGCCGTATCGGTCACTGCGGGCGCGGAATTGCCCAAGCTGTCGGTCAGAACCACTGAAAGCGTCAGCGTGCCGTCGCCCAGGCCGGAAAGATCGATCCCGGTGATCTGATCTGTTGCGGTTGCGATGGTCCCTGTGCCGGTCACATTTGTGCCGCCGCCATCCGAGGAAATCGTATAGGCGTATCCGACCCCGACCTCGGCAGCTGCAAAGGTAAAGCTGCCCGCGCTTTGGTTGGCTGCGTTATAGATCGCCGCGTCAAAGCTGACAGAGTGGCCCGCAGGAGCAGTTGCATCCTTGGCCAAGCTCGCCGTGGCCTGCGTTGCGGCATTGCCGGCCACATCCGACACATCCGCCGTCATGTTGATCGTGCCATCGGCGAGGCTGGACATATCAACAACGACGCTCCAAATCCCGCCGGAGACATTGGCCGTTGGGCTCAAAGACCCCGAGCCGCTATCGGTGATCGACAGGGTCACAAGCTGCCCATCCTCGGCCCCCGCTGCCGTGCCGGACACGGTGACAGTGCTCGCTTCAGCTCCGCTGACCTGATCATCCCCAGCAAGCGGTGAATCAAAGGCCAGAACCGGCGCAACCACGTCTTTGGTGGCCGTATCGGTCACTGCGGGCGCGGAATTGCCCAAGCTGTCGGTCAACACAGCTGACAGGGTCAGCGTACCGTCGCCAAGGCCTGAGAGATCAATCCCGGTGATCTGATCCGTTGCGGTCGCGATGGTTCCCGTGCCGGTCACATTTGTGCCGCCACCATCCGAGGAAATCGTATAGGCGTATCCGGCCCCAACCTCGGCAGCTGCAAAGGTAAAGCTGCTCGCGCTTTGGTTGGCAGCATTGTAGATCGCCGCGTCAAAGCTGACGGAGTGGCCAGTGGGGGGCGTCGTATCAATGTTGAATGTGCTAGTCGCCGGACCCGCAAAAGACCCATTGGCATCCGTGACAGTGGCAGAAATGCTCGCCAACCCATCGGCCAAACCGCTTAGATCTTCGGTTGTTGTCCATGTGTTGGAACTGACCGTTGCCGTAAAGGTATGGAGAGTCAAAGCCCCGTCGCCAATTGCGATGCTCACCGTGCGGCCATCACCGACCAACCCGGTGGTGCCAGAGATCGTCACAGCGCCGGCCTCAGCCCCGTTGATGATATTGTCGGCGGTAAACGGCGTGTTGATGGTGATCGAGGGCACGTTCAACGTGGCCGCCGCCGCGCCGGAATTGCCCAGAGATGTGATCAGATCCGATGTCGTCGTCGATTTGGCTCCGACCGTGGTCGCGCGTACATCATAGCTGATGATACATCCGCTCAGCGCCGGAATTGTGAAACCGGTAAACGACATGCTCGACCCGCCATTCGCGGCCGTCAGAGTGCCTCCGGTACAGGTGGAGGATGCATTTGCCGGAGTAGCTGTGCTCAGCCCAGCTGGGTGGGTTTCCGAAAAGCTGGCCCCGGTGGCATCCATGAAGGACCCGGTATTGTCGATGGTCAGGGTCACTGTGCGCGTACCATTCAAGGACACGCTGGACAGGCCGAACGACTTGGTAAAGGTCGGAACCGGTGCAGGCGTCACTGATAGGCTCGCCGACGCAGTTCCGCTGTTACCCAGGGAAGAGGTCAGATCACCCGATGTGTTGGTCAATGTCCCTGTCCCGGTCGCACGAACATTGACGGCGACGGTACAACTCGACGATGCCGGAACGGTGCCGCCGGTATAGGAAACGGTGCTGGTGTTGGCGACAGCCGTCAATGTGCCGCCAGTACAGCTGCTTGCCGCATTTGGAACGGGGGCAACTGTCATCCCTGCCGGAAGGGTATTGGTGAAATCAAGCGCGCTTGCCGGGTTTCCGGCGGCGGCGTTGTTGATTGTAAAGGTGATGCGCGCTTCGGCACCCTGCGGTATCGTCGCTGGCGAGAACGCCTGACTAAACAAAGGCGCAGGTTCAACAGTCAGGTCATCGGTTGCAGGATTTGCGATAGACAAACCGTTTTGCAGCAAGGCACTGGAGGTATTTGTAAAGGTGCCCGCCGTGACAGATGACGGCATTTGCAAGTCAAAGCTGATTGTACAGACCGCGCTTGGGGCGATGCTGATATTTTCAACCTGGAGCAAACTGGTTCCCGACGCGCTCACGCCTGCACCACAATTGGCAGGAGCCGAAGTCAGGCCGGTTGAAACCAAACCGGAGACAACGGCGCTCAGATCATCCGAGAATCTCAGGTTCGACAAAGTCGATGTCGCGCTTTGGTTTGTGATCGTAAAGGTCAGTGTGGATGTGCTGCTCGGACCGACAATATCGGGCGAAAACGCTTTGGCGAATGTCACTGCGACGGCTTCATTGACGCGCAAACTGGATGACGCGGCATCGCCAGCCAAGACGAGATCGTCAGACACCCGTTCCGCAGACAAAGCCCCCGTGTTTCCGCTGTAATCGTCAGGTGTCGCACCCGATGGAACTTGAACTGTTGCCGTGATCGTACAGCTGTCATTCGCAGCCAGAGATCCGCCAGAGAAGGTCAAGTTGGACGTGCCGGACAATGTGCCCCCACAGGCGGATGCAGGCAGGCCGGTCGCAACCATGCCCGACAGGAACGCATCCAGATCGTCGGTAAAGCTGATTGTGTCGATTGCCTCACCCAATGTGTTGGTCACGACATATTCAACCGTGGTCGTATCGCCAGCCTGCACAGGATCTGTCAGGTGCTGTTTCGCTAGGGTCGGCCCGCCAGAGATGAACTCAATTGTGTCTGACAGAGCTGGCAGGACAACGGTACTACTGTTGACCAAGACTGTTGGGCTGGAGGTGGTGAACGTAAACGACCCTTCAACGGTTGACGTAATCGACAGCGGTACGTCGATGATACAGGTATCACCCGCCGCAACCTCGACACCTACGAAGATCAGGAAAGTCGTGCCTGACAGCGAAGGTGACGCCCCGCAAGATCCGTTATGCGAAAAGGATGTCGCTGACACACCCGTGGGCGGGTTTAGGCTATGCGTCAAAATCAGGTTGGTATAATTGCTCGTCCCGCCTGAATTGTCGAACGTGTACCGGATCGTTTCTACATCCCCGGAGTTCAAAACATAGGTGTCGCTGCCAAATTCCATCGAGGTCTGAAGGACCCCGCCTTCAAAGACGGTAATGTCGTCGCTGGCTGCAGCCGCAGTTGTGGCCTGACCGCCCGCCGTTCCGGCCAGGCCGGATGTCGTGTTGGTAAAGGTGCCGGTGCCCGTAGGGCCCATCGTCACATTCGCAATGATTTCACAGCTATCACCCGGGGCAATCGTGCCGCCGGTATAGGAGAACGTGCTGGTCCCGCTGGCAGACCCACCACAAGTATTGGTCGGCGTGGAAAGAAATGTTGTTCCGGTAAAGAAGGCATCCAGATCATCGGTAAAAGCCAGACCGGTCGCCGTTGAGGGCGATTCTTCAGAGCTCGAAATGGTAAATCGAATTTGGGTCTGATCACCGGTTGCAACCGTGTCGTCCAGGAATTCCTTAGTGAAAGACAGGTTTGCCCCACCCGAAACCTGCAAGATATCCGACGCAACCGGACCTTCAACGCTTGCCCCGTTGACAACTGCACTAATGGAGGATGTTGGATAGGCCTGCAAACCAGGCGCGGTTCCGGCAGGGACCGTCGCAGTTACGGAGAAACTACAGCTATCATTGGCGGCAACGCTGCCCCCGGTAAATTGCAACTCTGTAGCCCCACCACTACTGGTTAGGAAATGGGTGCCGCCACAGGCCGAAGCGGTCGCAGGCGTTATGTTGGTCAGCGTAACAGGAAAGTCGGTAAAGCTGATACTGGTCGCGGCATCGGATGTGTTGGGGTTGGTTAGCGTGTATTCAATCGTCACGGTGCCACCGGGTGCAACCGGATCATCGGTAAAGCTCTTGCTCAGCTCAACAGGCTGGAACCCATCACCCAGAACACGCAAAGTGGCGATGGCAGGATCGGATGTAAACGACCCGCCCCCGATGGACCCCGTCAAATTGCTGGTGACATTGGTATAGGTTGCATTCCCCGCCACACCGGAAGGCAAAGCCACTTCGACCTCAAACTCACAGCTCTCGCCCCCGGCCAAATTGCCGCCGGTCAGGCTCAGAGTGGAACTGCCAGTAATTGCAGATCCCGCGCCACATGGCGTTGATGGCAACGATGTTGCGACGGCACCAGTCAGAAAAGCATCGAGATCATCTGTAAAGGTCAAATTTGTCGCCGCGTCAGAGCGTGTTGTATTCTGAAGCACGAAGCTAAGCTTGACCGCTTCACCAGTCACGGCCTGAGAAACACCAAAGGATTTGCTCAAACCGACGCTTGAGGCAGGCAGTGTCGGAACGGTCAGAGCCGCGCGGATAAAATCCGTACGGCTCGGGGTGCCGGAGTCGAATGTCGTAAAGGTTGTTTCTAATGTGTAGTCACCGCGATCAACGGCCAGCACATCAAAGCCAACCGTACAGCTGGTTGGTGCTGCCGAAGGCAAGGAAAGCGTAACAGTTGATCCACCTGCCGTCGCACTCAGCGTGCCACCACAATCCTGTGACGCATTTGCCGGATCAGCCAGAACCAGCCCAGAGGGCAGTGTGGTAGCGAGGTTAAAGTAGTTAAACAAACCGCCAGTCGTGTGCGTGTAGTCATAAGTCACACGCGTCACGCTACCCGGGTGGACAGTGGTCGGCGTGAGCGTTTTGGTGATGGAATGATTGGAGGCAGCGACTTCGAGCGTGTCGCTGACTGCCAGCGCCGACCCCTGATCGGATGTCAGTGTCGAGGTCGAAATAGTGTGGGTTCCCACCGTGCTCGACGTGACGGGAACAACAATCTGACAGGTGCCAAGGGCTCCGAGCTGACCACCTGAGAGCGAAAAGCTGCTGGCACCAACCGAGGCCGCCAGCGAACCGGCACAGCCATTTTGGACACTTCCGATGCCGACAGAGACGATCCCGGCTGGCAAATTACCAGTAAAGGCAATGCTTTCTGTCGGGACAGCATCCGTTGTTGAAATCGTAAACGTCAGCTCGCTCACGCCACCCGGGATAATCGGGTCTGGCGACACGCTCACAGCAAGCTGTGGCGCTGCCATGGCGGCAGTGCCAATCAGTGGAAGAGAAACAACGGAAATCGCACGAAACAAGCGGCCCAGCTGGCAAATCATAGGTGTCCCCAATGCTTGGTCGTATAAACACAGGCCCACCGTTTTGGTGGGTATTTTTCGCCCACCTTATTGCGCCACAAGTTAACTGAACAACGTTTGACGTTCCTCAGGGTCAATTAAAATTGCAGTGTAGCACTTTCGCACTTTTTTCAATTTTCGCGCATGTTCAATTCCGCTGCACCAGAACGATTTGTCCTGCCGTTATAGGACCTTGCAGCTTTGTCTCGCCCCCATTTGGCCAAGCGATTAGCGCTTCTTTTACACTTTTACCGTGTGCCAACCCAAAATGTGCTTGCGGGGCGTCAAAGCTCATGAATCCACCGCCCAATTGCAATTCACGGGATTGCTGCGATCCATCTTCGTGGATCAAAGTGACACGCGCGCCAATCCCGTCGCGATTGCCGGACATGTCTTGCAAACGAAAGACCAGACCGGGGTTCTGGCTGTTATTGCGGTAAACCAACAGCGGCCCGTTAACCGGGTGCGTCACAATATCCAGATCGCCGTCACCGTCCATGTCAAAGGTCGTGGCCGCCGCCGTCATCAGATAGTCTTCGAGCCCAAAAGCACGCGTATCCTCTTGAAACCGCTCTTGGCCTTTGTTCAGCAGGAACATGTTAGAGGGCGACACCTCATTCGGGACCCAAGTCCCATTGACGATAAAGATGTCTTGCCAACCGTCCTGATCGAAGTCAGCGATTTTCGTGTCCCAGCTCCAACCACCAACATCAAGTCCGCGTTTGGCAGCAGTGTCGTCATAGGCCTGCCCGTTCCATTCCAGGACGACATTGGACCGCAGAATTTGTTGATGGGTCAGCGCAATCTCATCCGGTTTGGGCTGGCGCGCGGGTTTGAAATGGATCTTGCAATAGGCTTTGGCCACGCTCTGACCCGCAGGCACCAGATCACAAAGCGATGGGTCACCTTTTTGAATGGCAAGATCCTTGATCAAAAGCGCCTTGCATTCCGCTTGATATCGTCCCTCAAGCTCAAGACAGCGATGGGCATAGGTGGGGTCAAAGCTGTTGCCGGATTTGTACCAAGTCTTGATTGCCATATTCTGTTCGCAAACCGATTTGGCCTGGGTGTCCTGAATGGCGTCGCAATAGAGGTCCAGGCTCTGCATCTTGAGGTTTTCCGACACGCCAGAGGAACGCCCGGCGATCTGGGCAAAATACAAAACCGGTCGGCCCGTGTTGAACAGATCGGCAGACTTCACAGCCATTGTTGTTGTGGTGGTGTGTGGAATGATCCCTTCGGGCTGGGTGATCATCTCCATTCCACCCTGACCGTCACCACGATAGACATAATCCGGGATGTCAAAATCATTGCCGACAATCAGGTCCTGATCCCCGTCCAGATCAATGTCGGAAAACAGTGTCGTCAGGGTTTCACCGGGAATGCCCGGCAGATCATAAAAGGCACTGCCGTCCAAGGCTCCGCCTTTGTTCAGCACAACGCGATTGCGCGATTCCTCGCCCGGGATACGGCGATACCAGCCTGCCGCCCAGTTACCCAAAGCCACATCAAGAAAGCCATCTTGGTCAAGATCCGCAAAGCTTAGCGCCAGACTTAGCGGGCTATCCGGATTATTGGCGACAGGGCGCAACGGTTCGGCACCAAATTGCCCGTCAACATTTCGCCACCAATAATTGCCGTTCAAGTAGGTGGCAATAAACAGATCAGGCCAACCGTCATTGTCGATGTCAGCAAAAACAGCGTTGAAAACATGCTCTTTTGCCAATGGCCCCAGATCGATCTCTTGCCGCGAAAACGCGCCACTACCATCGTTCAAATAGAGATACAGCCCGACCTCGGTCGAGGCGATGGCCAAATCTATATCCCCATCCCGATCGAAGTCTGCGCTCGACAGGCTGCGTCCTTCCCAAAAAGGCGGCCACATGTCTCGCATCGTGAATTCTACTGGCTTGTCGATACCAATTTCGACCGCTTCCATGCGGGTAAAACCGGTTTCGGCGGGCGGGCTGGCGGGCTTAAAGGGTGTTGCAAACACCGAGATTTGGTCCGCATCACCACTGATCACAACCGGCGCAGCCTCAGCTTCAGAGGCTTGCGCGGCCCCCCAGGGCGCGATCTGTTCGGCGTCTCCCAATAGCAATTCCAACGCCCGTTTGGTTTGCCATTCATGGTAGGCATTGGCCCCAAAACCGGATGCAAAACCAAGACAAGCAATCGCCGCCGCCATCATAAGCGCCGCGCGCAGTCCCAGCGTTTGGTTGATGATAAAGAACGAATAGATCGAAAAGCTGCCCAAGGTGAACAGCAACGCCATGACATAGCCGTGTGAAAGACCGGTCGCGATCAGCGCACCGGTCAGCACAACGTCAAAGGACATCGGAACCGGCAGAAACAGACCAATCAGCGTGACTAGGGCCAAAACCCCTAGGCTGAACCCAAGGCCTAGGATCAAATCCTGCGGAAAGAGGGTCGCCACAATCGATCCCAGAAACCCTGCCAAGAGCATCAAGGGCACGGTCATCTTCAGAATGTACCAGAGGTTGGCAAAATAGCTTTTGACAAAGCCAATCACCGCCTGGCCCACATGTTCGGGCTTGTCCCCAAGTTCAGCCATCGACCAGGGCGTTTGCGCGGCTTCGGGGGTTTCGATTGCCTGTTGCGGCAGGCTGCGGCTGATCAACGGGACCAGCACCAAGGCCAGTACCAGACTGAGGGCGATCTTGGTCACTGCCATGTAGAAAGGCAGCAAACTGAACAACATAGACAGGACGATGATGTTCAAGGTCGGAGAGGACACCATCGCCGACAGTACCGCCTCGGCTCGCATGCCGGCGGAATACATGCCGCGTCCAATAGGCGCGACGCAATTTGCGCAGACACCCAACGGCGCGCCGACAAACATACCCATCAAAGAGTTGGCAAACCCATTCCGAAAGCTTCTTTGCTGCAGGTAAGACAGCATGGTCATAAAGCCCGCCGCAAATAGCAGGCCAAACGTCATGCCGCGCTTGTTGGTGTTGATCCAGTTCAGCGTTGAATACCAGATCTTTTCCAGGGTCCCCATGGCCTCGGTCAGCGGGAATTTTGCCTCAAAACTCAGCGGATCCTCCAACTGGATCGCACCCGACATCATCGCCTTTTCGTTCAACGCGGGATAGCGGCTGCCCGTCCAGAAATAGAGCGCAAGAACAGTTAGAAACAACGCCGCCAGAACAAAGCGAAGACGAAATTGCGGGTGAACAAAACTGGTCATTACAGGTCCGTTCCTCTCTAAGAATTGCTAGAGAATGAAGTCGTTTGGCACCTTATGCGCCAAATCCATTATTTCGGCGGTGCGCTGTCTTTGCGCGCTGGTAAACAGGTCACTTTTAGAAGGGTCCGCCCGACCACGGCTGCTCGGTTGAACCAAATGCGGCCCTACATCGGCGGGAACGGGCCGGTTCAGGAATGCAAAGAGGCGTCGGATTTCACGCGCGGGGTCCATGCACAAGGCTTCGTAACTAAGCACATGAAACCTCTCGCCCATTTTGGTGCGCCCATAGTCCATTGTGCGCGTATTGGCGGCCAGCCAAAAATCCAGCATGTCGGAGGGAGTCAGGTTTTGCGGATCAAGCTGGCGAACCACATATTTGGAATGCCAGTTTTTGGCCTGCGCTTTGTTATTGCTCAACGCCATGTCCAACCCGTCGCGGATCACATGGATGTAGCGAAAGCCGGGGATGATCTGATCAAGCTCAGGCAGCAGAACATGCGTGTTCGGCTCTTTCCATCCCCATTGGCCATTGGCCGTTTCTGGAATGCCGGTGACCGCATTCAATTGGTCCAGATCTTCGGGGCCAACACCGATAGAATAATTCGTGTTTTCAGCCAGGTCTTTGGTGATCCGCGCGATCAGATCTGTGTCGCCCTGCACAAGGTGCCCCTGCGCGCCTTTCAAGCTGATTTTACGAAACAGGTCATAGGCTTGTGCGATCTCTTCTTGATCTGGAAACTTTGCCATCCAAGCCGCGCGTTTCAGCAAGAACGTGAACCACAGATTGTCGTTTGACCCGTTCAGTACACACCCCATATGAATGCCAGCGCGCTGCAGAAAATCTGCAACGACGCGGGTGCCACTGCCGCCCACGGCACCAATCGCGATCGGAGGTAAGGGTGTCGTCATAAAAGCATTAAGGCCCTGCCCCGGGTGAGGAGCAAGGCCCTTTCTCAAAGTTCCAGCGGCTTATTGCAGCTGTTCGGTCAGCTCATCAATGCGCTTTTGCTGAGCCAGCGTGTAAAGGGTCAGCTCTTCGACCTTTTCAAGCAGTGCGATCTGCAGCTCACTGACATTGATGCCGTTTTCGGCAACGTCAGCCGCCGATGGAATGCGCGGCAGGTGACCGTTTTCCGCGATGAAGTTTTCCACTTCAGACAGCGGCATCAGGTTGTAACCTTCTTCAAACACATAGTCCGGGAAGCTGGACGGGGTGCTACCTACATTCACGGTCAGGCTGCCCAGCAGGGACAGGTTACCGTCTTCATCCAATGCGAATTCTGTTGTACCGGCTGTGTCCTGGTTCAGAATGCGGAATTCGTTACCGTTATGAGAGAATTTGAAGACATTTACCGCCGCCGTGGCGCTGTTGTTTTCAAAGATCATCTCGAGGATGTCATTCGATTCCAGCTTTAGCATATCAACACCTGCTGCGGCACTTGTGCGGCGGATGTGAACAGACGCTTCAGGGGAGCTTGTACCAAAGCCGAGGTCGCCATCTGCAGCGATGTGAATCGAATCCTGGGGTGCGCCAGGCTTGGTGCGGAAAACCAGGGCGCTGCCATTGGTGACATCGCGAATAAAGAAGTTGGCTTCGTTGGCAGCAATGTCATAGGTCTGCGGTGTAAAGCCGCTGGAACCGTCCTGCTCCAGACGCAGAGTTGGCGTGTTACCATCGACCGCATGCAGATTAACAGCCGGGTTCGAGGTGCCTATCCCAACATCACTGTCAGCTTCGACATAGAGTGCATTGTTGCGCGCACCCGCTTCGACGCGGAAGGGGAACCGATTGGCATCGACATCTTGGATGCCAAAATAGTTTGAACCACCGTTCGTGCTGTCGTTGGCTGTCAAACGCCAATCATTGGTCGGAAAGCTTGCCGACGCCGATGTATCCTGAAAATGAAAACGCACGTTGTTTTCTTTGACCCGGATGGTGTCAAAGCCAAAGCTTTCGCCGTTAACACAGTCAAGACCGACGCAGGCACTGCCGTCGACAATCAGGTCGTCCAAAATGACTTGGTCCGCTTGCGCGATGCTCGCAACCAAGCCGAGCGCCGCAACGCTGGTAAAAAGTGATTTTTTCATGGCATTTCTCATTTCTAATCCTCGCCCTGCTTTAAGAGGTCACCCGTCAGGGCACCGTTCCGTTCTATTCTTCTTTGATTTCTTCCGGAGTGATGATCACACCGCGCGACACGACAAACGAACCAGACATATGGAATGGTTTGTTCTGTGACGTTGCCACGGATTCACGCCCGTTATTGACCGCATTCACGATCTCTTCTTTTTCATCCGTGGAGGCGCTCAGCTCATACCGGTACACACCATCCTGGGCCTGACCACGTTCCAATTCGTAAACCGGAGTGCCAGATTTCGCAAAAACGGAAGTGAGTTTCCCGTTTGGAGCGGCAACAGTCAGCGTCGCATTTTGCAACCCAATCCAGTTTTCAAACCACACGGCGTTTGAATTGTGCTGCTGGACTGGATCAACATTACTGGCACCGGCCAAAGAGGCAAAGCTCACAAATGCAGCGAGTACCGCGAAAAACAAACGCATAAATCTGTTCCCTGTGTATGTATCGACTTGATGAAACACAAACTCGTCACACCACAAAGGTGACCTTAGGGCATGATACTAAAATTATACACGCAAAAATAACAAATCTTAACGCTTCTGTCACCCTGTTACCTCTGACAGATCACACAAGCTCTGGTTGGGGGAGCGATTCCAGGCATTTTCTTGGGTGCTCTACCTTGAAATGCAAGGCGGCGCTGGCTTTCGCCAAACGCCGCCTTTGATGCCTTGTGGTGGCTAACTTAGAAATCCAGGTTTTCAACGCTCAGCGCGTTTTGCTGGATAAAGTCGCGACGCGGCTCAACCACATCGCCCATCAGCTTGGTAAACAGATCGTCTGCCTCGGCCATATCGTCGATGGTTACCTTCAACAAAGTCCGCGCATCCGGGTCTAGCGTGGTCTCCCAAAGCTGGTCGGGGTTCATTTCGCCCAAACCTTTATAGCGTTGAAGAGACAGGCCTTTTTCACCCTCTTCAAGGATCGCCTTGAGCAGTTCAAGCGGTCCGTTGATCACTTGCAAACGGTCCTTGCGTTCCAGCGTTGCCGAGGTGCCGTAAATCGACTGCAAACTCTCGGTAAAGCTGCCGGTTTTGCGCGCCTCACCGGACCGCAACATTGGTCCATCCATGGTGCGCACTTCTTCGACTCCACGCAGGATACGCGCCAGACGAATGCCTTTGTCCTGAGTGATGCGCCCCTGCCAACCGCGCTCATATTCCAGCGCAACCAAGTCGAGGCGTGCTGCAACTTTATCCGCCACGCCCTGCAAGTCCGAATCAACTGCGCCGGGAACAAAAGCACCGGCAACGGCGGCCTGCTCCAGGATGTGACGCGGGTAGTGAGTCGGGAAGGCTTCGATGACGCGGCGCAGCTGTCGTGCTTCGTCCACCACGCGGGCCAAATCCTGACCGACGATGACTTCGCCAGTGCCCAGTTTCAGCTGCGCGCCCTCGATTCCCTGATGGATCAGGTGATCATCCAGTGCCATCTGGTCTTTGAGGTACACTTCGGACTTACCGCGCGCCACTTTGAACAACGGCGGTTGCGCAATATAAAGGAAGCCGCCTTCGATCAGCTCTGGCATCTGACGGTAGAAGAAGGTCAGCAAGAGCGTGCGAATATGCGCGCCGTCTACGTCCGCATCGGTCATGATGACGATCTTGTGGTAACGCAGCTTTTCGATGTTAAACTCATCGCGGCCAATGCCGGTGCCTAGCGCCATGACGAGGTTACCGATTTCCTGGCTGGACAGCATCCGGTCAAACCGCGCCCGTTCCACGTTGAGGATTTTACCCCGCAGTGGCAGGATCGCCTGGTTTTTCCGATCACGCCCCGTCTGGGCCGATCCGCCGGCGGAGTCCCCCTCCACCAGGAAGAGTTCGGTCAGAGACGGATCTTTTTCCGAGCAATCCTTGAGCTTGGCGGCATTAAAGCTGACATCCATCGCCGTCTTGCGCCGGGTCAATTCACGCGCCTTACGGGCGGCTTCGCGCGCCAGTGCAGCCTCGATGATCTTACTGACGATCTGCTTGGCCTCGGCTGGGTTTTCCTCAAACCACTCGGCCAGCTTTTCGTTCATCAGGCTTTCAACCGCCGGGCGCACCTCGGATGAAACCAGCTTATCCTTGGTCTGGGACGAGAATTTCGGGTCCGGCACTTTGACTGACAGAACCGCTGTCAGCCCTTCGCGCGCATCGTCGCCGGTGAACGACACCTTCTCTTTCTTGGCGATTCCACTTTCCTGCGCGTATTTGGAAATCTGACGGGTCAGAGCACCGCGGAAACCGGCCAAGTGTGTACCGCCATCGCGCTGCGGGATGTTATTGGTGAATGGCAGGACGTTTTCGTGGTAACTGTCATTCCACCACATGGCGATTTCAACACCGATCTCATCCTTTTCACCGTTGATATAAACCGGTTCGGGCATCACCGATTGCTTGGAGCGGTCAAGGTATTTGACGAATTCCTTAACGCCACCCTCAAAGAACAGCTCGGTTTTCAGAGGCTCTGCCGGGCGTTCATCCTCCAAGATAATCCGCACGCCAGAATTCAGGAATGCCAACTCACGCAAGCGCTTTTCCAGCGTCTCGAAGGAGTATTCCAGGTTCGAAAACGTGCCTTCTGGGTCTTGCGTCTTGGCCGATGCCAAAAAGCGCACTTCGGTTCCGGTTTCGCCTTCGGCATCGCCGACAACGGTCAGATGCTCGGTACAATCGCCGTGTTCGAACTTGGCATAGTGTTCCTTGCCATTGCGCCAGATGCGCAGTTCCAGCCAAACCGACAGCGCGTTTACCACCGACACACCCACGCCGTGCAGACCGCCCGACACCTTGTAGGAGTTGCTGTCAAACTTACCGCCCGCATGCAGCTGGGTCATGATGACCTCGGCGGCGCTGACACCTTCTTCGGGATGGAGATCAACCGGAATCCCACGGCCATTATCGCGCACAGAAACGCTGGAATCCGCGTGGATTTTGACTTTCACATAATCCGCATGTTTGGCCAGCGCCTCGTCGATACCGTTATCGACAACCTCATAGACCATGTGGTGCAGGCCAGAGCCATCATCGGTGTCGCCGATATACATGCCGGGGCGTTTGCGAACCGCCTCCAAGCCTTTGAGAACTTTAATGGAATCCGCGCCGTATTCTTCGGGTGCGCCTGCGGGTTCGGACATGCCGCCATCCTTTGTTATTTTGTCCCGATTTATAGCGATAAGATGTAGGTTTGTCACGTAAGAGACACAATATATTGCCGCTTACGCGCAGGTTTTACAGCGTGCCTACCTTAGAACAGCGGTCCAAGAAAATCGACCTGCTCACCCTCTGGCCAAATCCGCGATGTCAGGGGACGCACCATGAGGAAATTGGCATCCCGCTGCGCCAGCTCATTGGTTTGTGCTCCGGTCATATCCACACACAGGTAAGGGTTCTTTTGCGCCACAAACCCAGCCCGGTCATAAAGCGTGCGCTTGCCGAAAAGTAGCGCAAATTCCGCCTGGCTCTGCGCGCCCAACTCCAAAGCCCGCGCCATCAACGCACTGCCAATCCCTTGGCCGCTATGCTCCGGCAAACAGGCCACGTCACCAATGCCGATGATCGGCAGCAGCTCGCCGCCAAGCCTGATGGAGCGATAAAACACAGAGATCTGCGCAACAATCACCTGCGCGCGCCTCACAACACGCAGATGCGGGCGCTGCTGGTAAAAGCTCCGACCCGCATAATCCGTGGGAAAACTCTCGCGGATCACCTCTGCGATCTGTGTCTCGTCCTGTGCGCTTAGCTCGACTTCCGGGATCACCTCGATCATTTGATCTGAACCTGAGAGCCGCCAGTCGTATCGTCCACCTCCAGATATTGCGCACGATCCCCAAGATCCGCAAAGAGTTCTGGCCCCGTGCCCGTCATCCAGGCCTGCGCCCCCAACGCGCAAATCTCATCATAAAGTGCGGCGCGCCGCCCCGCATCCAAATGCGCGGCAACCTCGTCCAGCAAAAGAATCGGGGGGGCACCAATATCAGCAGCCAAAGCGCGGGCGTTTGACAGGATCAGCGAAATCAGCAGGGCTTTTTGTTCGCCGGTTGAGCAGTCAGAGGCTGCGATCCCCTTATCCGCATACATGCCATACATGTCGCTGCGATGCGGCCCGACAAGCGTGCGCCCGGCGGCCATATCGCGAAACCGGCTTTCCTGAAACGCCTCCAGCAGATCCGCCTCGGTCTCGGGCATCGTGCCTTCGCTTTGCTGCAGCTCAAGCTGGGCCGAGGGGAATTGCGTTTCCGCCCCGGCCTGCGCCTCGGCCAGACGCTGCAGCGCGGTGACACGGTTGGCATGAATGGCGGCCCCGGTAGCGGCCATCTGCTTTTCCAACACCGCATACCAATGCGCATCACGCACTTGCTCTTTCAACAGCCGGTTACGTTCGCGCATGGATTTTTCGTAAGTCAGGGAAGCCTCGGCATGACTAGGGAAAAAGGACAACACCATCCGGTCAAGAAAGCGGCGGCGGCCCTCTGCCCCTTCGATCCAAAGCCGGTCCATGGCTGGGATCAGCCAGAGCACCCGCACCAGAGACGCCAAAGCGGTTTGCGGCACCGATTTGCTGTCGATCTGCACCTGACGTGCTGCCCCCGCCTCGGAGGTGATGTCGATCTCATGGGTGCTTGTCGGCGTGTTCAGCAGGCCGTGCAGCTTCCAACCCAACGCCTCAGGGCGGCGCGCCATTTCCTGAGCTGATGCGCGGCGCAATCCGCGACCCGGTGAAAACAGCGATACCGCTTCGATCAGGTTGGTTTTACCAGCGCCGTTCGACCCGTAAATCGCCACCGGGCGCGCATCCAGATCCAAACGCACCAGCTTGTGCGATCGGAAATGCGACAGGGTCAGGTGCGAGAGATAGAGTGCGCCCATGCCCCTGCCTTCTTCTTGGTGACAAATACTCCCGCCGGAGGCCTTTGGGTTTTCACCGAAAACCCAAATCAGACACGCATCGGCATGACGACGTAAACAGCCGTTGTGTCATTGCCTTCGCGCATCAAGGCAGGGTCGCCAGACGAGTTGAACAGGAAGACCGCATTTTCGCGATCCACCTGGCTGGCGATTTCCAACAGGTATTTCGCGTTGAACCCGATTTCCAGCCGCTCATCGCCATAGGCCACGGCCAGCTCTTCCTCAGCTGCACCGCTGTCGGGCGCATTCACAGAGAGGATCAGGCGATCTTCGTCCAGTTGCAGCTTGACCGCCCGGGAACGTTCAGACGAAACGGTCGCCACACGGTCAACCGCCTTGGCAAAATCGCTCGCATCCACTTCGAGTTTGCGGGTGTTTCCTTGCGGGATCACGCGGGTGTAATCCGGGAAGGTGCCGTCGATGACCTTGGAAGTCAGAGTGATCTCGGGCGTGGCAAAGCGGACTTTGGTCTCGGACACGGACACCGCGATGTCCATATCGTCTTCGTCCAGCAGCTTGCGCAGCTCACCCACGGTTTTACGTGGTACGATCACGCCAGCCATCTCAGCCGCGCCTTCGGGCAGATCCGCATCAATACGCGCCAGACGGTGGCCATCAGTTGCAACGCAGCGCAGCACCTGGCCGCCATCCGCATCAGCAATATGCATATAAACGCCGTTCAGATAGTAACGGGTTTCCTCGGTTGAGATCGCGAATTTCGATTTGTCGAACAACCGGCGCAGCACTTCGGCCTTGGCCTTAAAGTTGCTGCTATATTCCGACGACGCCATAATCGGGAAGTCTTCGCGCGGCAGGGTCGCCAGCGAGAAGTTCGAGCGGCCCGCAGACACTGACAGACGGCCAGCGGCGCTGTCTTCTTCCAACTCAACCAAAGCGCCATCCGGCAGTTTGCGCACAATCTCGTGCAGGGTGACAGCGGAAACGGTTGTTCCACCCGCGCGGCCCACTTTGGCCGGTGCCTTATCCAGCACTTCGATATCCAGATCGGTGGCGCGGAAGGTAACGGTGTCACCCTCGGCATCGATCAGCACATTGGCCAGGATCGGAATAGTGTTGCGGCGCTCCACAACGGATTGTGCCTGTGCCACTGCACGCAAAAGCGTGGCGCGTTCAATGCTGATCTTCATCGCCCATCTCTCCGCTAGCCGGATGCGCACCCTAGACCGGTCGGCCCCGCGCTCCAAGCCCGTTTTTACGATTTGTCTGATTGTTTTAAAGGGGCGTCAAGTGCAACTGGCCGCCCGAGGGCGGCCATGTTGTCACCTGTTGTGTCATTGTCCCATTGCGAGAGTGAAATAGCCCGTTACGCCTCAAGCGCGCGACGCAGCATTTCCACGTCTTCGTCAATCTGACCGTCGGATTGGCGCAGCTCTTCGATACGACGCACGCCATGCATAACCGTGGTGTGGTCACGACCGCCAAAGCGACGACCGATTTCCGGCAAAGAACGCGAGGTCAGCTGTTTGCACAGATACATCGCTATCTGACGCGGACGGGCAAAGGTGCGCACACGTTTCGGGCCAATCATGTCAGACAGACGAATGTTGTAATGCTCGGCCACCTTGCGCTGGATCTCGTCGATCGAGATCTTGCGTTCCGAGGCGCGCAGCACATCAGACAGGCTGTCCTGCACCAGATCCATATTGATCGGCTTGCCCACCAACGAAGCAAAGGCAAACAAACGGGTCAACGCCCCTTCGAGCACGCGCACATTGGTGCTGATGCGATGGGCGAGGAATTCCAGCACGCCATTCTCGATCTCGAGACTTGGATACATGCTCCGATAGGTTTCGACCTTGGACTGCAAGATACCAAGACGCAATTCATAGTCGGTCGGGTGCAGGTCCACCACCAGACCCGATTGCAGGCGCGAACGGATACGGTTTTCCAAATCCTTGATCTCATCCGGGGCGCGATCCGCCGAAATGATGATCTGCTTGTTCTGATCCACCAGCGCGTTGAAGGTGTGAAAGAACTCTTCCTGCGTGGAATCCTTGCCAGCGATGAATTGCACGTCATCAACCATCAAGACGTCAACCGAGCGGAACATCTCTTTGAAGTCCATCATCTTGCGTTCGCGCAAAGCCTGCACAAAACGATACATGAACTGTTCTGCTGAAAGATACAGCACGGTCAGCTGCGGATTGCGCGCGCTCAGCTCATGGGCAATCGCATGCATGAGGTGCGTTTTACCCAGACCAACGCCGCCATAAAGGAAGAGCGGGTTAAAGGTAACGGGGCCACCTTCGGCAACACGCTTGGCCGCGGCATGGGCCAATTCGTTCGGCTTACCGACAACGAACGTATCAAAGGTAAAGCGCGCATCCAAAGGCGCGCCTGGCAATTCCTTGGGGGCCGGGGTCTCAGCCGGTTTCACCTCTTCGACCTCAGTCGCCGGTGACGGGGCCGCCGCTGCGCCATTGGCTGCCGCAACCTCATAGGCGATGCGACGCACTTGAGGTGCCATAGTCGAAATCTGGGCCAACAACATGTCCCCAAAGTTCTGAGACACGTAAGAGCCGAAAAAGCTCGTCGGTGCGTTCAGGGTCACAACACCCCTGTCACTGATACCTACAAAAGAAAGTGGCTTGATCCAGGTCTTGTAGTTGTTTTGCCCAATCGTATTGCAAATCTGCTCTTGCAACGCGCCCCATTGCTCTCTTGTCATTTGTCCCCATTTCCTTCCTGACTTTTCTTCACCGGCCGTGACTCCGGCGGCGCGTCACTAATTCAGAGGGCACACACTGACAGACCCCATGCACACGCATGAGTTGCGAGGGTTCTCCTCGACGTCATGTTACCAGTCCCTCGCATCCCCAACGAAGGCCGAGTCAGAACAGACTCGATAACTGTTATGGACATGGCCAGGGCTAATCCCCTGTAACTCATCTAAACCATTACGGTTTTAGCCTGAGTGACCCTGGTTCCGCTTGTTATAGCGGTTTTGGGCCGGCAGCCTGTCCCCCCTGCGAAGTGACTCGCAGGGAGAAATTACCAATCTCAACCGAGCTGCGGCAACCGAACTTACGCCTTGACTCAGGGATTCCTGAAAAAGAATCTCTACATGCTTAAGATGTAGGCCTCGGACGCAAAAGGGGCGCCACATCTGGTGGCGCCCCCGAAATCTTCGCACTAAATGGCGTGATATTTTTATCCCAGCGCTTTCACGCGTGCCGCCAGGCGGGACACTTTACGCGACGCAGTGTTCTTGTGGTAAACGCCCTTGGTGACGCCGCGCATCAGCTCTGGCTGAGCAGCGCGCAGAGCAGCAGTTGCCGCTTCTTTGTCGCCGGATGCGATTGCTTCTTCTACTTTGCGCAGGAAGGTGCGGATGCGCGAACGACGTGCTTTGTTAACTTCCAAACGCTTTTCGTTCTGACGTGCGCGTTTCTTTGCCTGAGGAGAGTTTGCCATGATGATCGGTCCTGGTTTCTTTGTGTACGTATGTTCTGATTGCAGCGAGACGCTCACAAAGCCGAATTTTCCCTAAGGAACACCATCGGTCCGATTCTTGCCTAAGCGGGCATCACGCGCATGTATCGGGGGCGTATAGCCAAAACCTGTGACTTTGGAAAGCCCCAAAAATCGCGAGGCGCGCCATAAAGCGCAACGCGCATTTGAAAGACCCAATATGTCCGAAAATGTCCGAAACAACGGCTGTTTCGGACATATTGCTGTCGTCTTATCTGTCCCGGAATTGCGGGGTGCGCTTTTCCATAAAGGCCGCCATGCCTTCCTTTTGGTCCTCGGTCGCGAACAGCGCGTGAAACAGCCGCCGTTCATAAAGCAGACCCTCGGACAGGGTTGTCTCGTAAGACCGGTTGACCGCTTCTTTGACCGCCATAGCCGAGATCATCGACTTTTCCGCGATCTTTTCAGCGGCACCCTTGGCCTCTTCCATCAAGGATTTTGCCGGAACGACGCGGCTGACAAGGCCGGAACGCTCTGCCTCTTCGGCGTCCATGAAACGACCGGTGAGGTTCATATCCATGGCTTTGGATTTGCCAATAAACCGGGTCAGGCGCTGCGACCCGCCAATACCGGCAATAACGCCCAGATTGATCTCGGGCTGGCCAAATTTGGCAGTATCGGCGGCGATGATAAAATCGCACATCATTGCCAATTCACAGCCACCGCCCAGCGCGTATCCCGCAACAGCGGCGATAATGGGCTTGCGAGTCTTGATGACTGCATTGCCTTCCTTGCCAAAGAAGTCGGACATGAACATGTCCACATAGCTCTTTTCCGACATCTCTTTGATATCGGCACCGGCGGCAAAGGCCTTGGCAGATCCGGTGATGATGATGCAGCGTACCTTGTCGTTCTCATCTGCCTCAGCCAGCGCAGCGGTCAGCTCACCCAAAAGCTGGGTGTTCAGCGCGTTCAATGCGTCCGGGCGATTCAATTTGATGGTAGCGACGTGGTCTTCTACTTCGACGATGATCGTCTCATAGGCCATAGGGTGCGGGCTCCGTCCGTTTCCTTAGACGCCAAGCCTTAGCATGACCTGCGCGCGGTTCAAGCTAACTTTGACAGCTTGGGCAGAAGAAAGAGGATCGGCCTGACTGCACGATTCGCGCGATTTGCGTCCCGCATCCGGGGGCTTTGCAGGCCTCTCCCTCACGCCCATAAACATCAAAGCTGTGTTGAAAATATCCAAGCTCTCCATCAGCTTGGCGGAAATCCTTGAGCGAGGATCCCCCCGCCTCGATCGCCTCTGACAACACCTCGCGGATGATCGGAACCAGCGCGCGAATCTCGTTTTCCGTCACGTCACAGGCCCGCCGGGCTGGGTGGATTTTGCCACGGTAAAGTGTTTCGCAAACGTAAATGTTTCCCAAACCGGCGATTATTTTTTGGTCAAGCAAGGCAGATTTCATCGGCATCTTGCGCCCTTTCAGGGCTGCTATCAGATGGGATTCGTCGAATTGATTGCCCAAAGGCTCCGGCCCGATCCCGACCAAAAGCTTGTGCTGTTCCTGAGTGGCCGTATCCAGCAGGTCCATCGCTCCAAAACGGCGCGGATCGTTAAAAGTCACCCGAGCCCCATTGTCGAAATCAAGAACGACATGATCATGCTTTTCAGTCGCTGGGTGCTCAAGCACAAAATTACCCAAAGGATCGCCTGACACCAACATGCGCCCCGACATGCCGAGATGGATCAACAAGGTTTCGGCGCTGGAAAGTTCGGCCAAGATGTATTTCGACCGCCGCCACATGCGCTCAACACGCTTCCCGGTCAACCGTTCCGCAAAATGCTCAGGGAAGGGCCAACGCAGATCGGGTCGGTTGACCTGAGCCTGCGCGATCACCGCCCCCTGCATCGACGGTGCCAAGCCCCGCATAACGGTTTCGACTTCAGGTAATTCTGGCATGTGGCCCTCCGATTTTCAAAGCAGAGGGTAGAGCGCAGTTAGCCAGCCTTCAACGTCCGTTTATCCGCAATGTTTCCACGATGATTTCACGCAGTGTCGATCGCCCTTCGACAAACAGCGGCACTGAAACGCTGTTCCCACAATCAAAACGAAACTCAAACCCGTCATCATCGACTTTGGCCTCTGAAAGGCGGGCAAGATCGTAGGTTTTCATGTCAAACCAACGTGTCATTGCCCGCAATTCATGATCAAGAATTTCCAACCGGTAGGACCACGCATAAAAACTCAACCAGATCGACAGGCCGGTTACCCCCAGGATCATAAGCCAATCTTCAAAACTGTATTGGGCATCTTCACCAGAAAACCAAAAGGTAAAACCGATCAGGAAAACACAGGCCGGGAAAATGCCGTATCGCATGCCCGCCTTTGGCCGGAAAACCAGCTTTCGACCACGACGACGCGGGGCATCTCGGCCCAAATCATATACCTTGGCCAAAGCCTCTTTGGGATTCCCGATTGGCGAGGCAATCCCGGCGGCTTCTTTGAGAATCCGCCAACTGAGGTGTTCGTTTTCTCTAATGTCTCGTGGTGCGCCAAATTTGGGAAGTTTGCGCGTGACAATCAAAAACGCCACAACGCCGACAACAGGTAAAATCAAGATCGCTGGCCCGATTGTTGCCAGGATGTATAGCCAATCCTCAAATTCCATCGCCTTGCCCTACTCTTTACCTTTTGCGCGCATTTGACTGTTTGTTCTTTCCGCCCCACCTCTGTACGAGAGTTGCGACGATAGTAAGGCCAAACCGGATCGCTATGATGACCGAGACTTCTGACAAGACCACGCATTTCGGATTCACCAACGTGCCCGAGCATGAAAAGGCCGGGAAGGTGCAGGGGGTGTTTACCTCTGTGGCGTCGAAATATGACGTGATGAATGATGCCATGTCGATGGGCATTCACCGCATCTGGAAAGACGCGATGATGGATTGGCTGGCGCCGCGTCCGGGTCAACGCCTTTTGGATGTGGCGGGCGGCACGGGCGACATTTCCTTTCGCTTTTTGGAACGGGCCGGAGAGGGTCATTCGACGGTTCTCGACCTGACGGAATCCATGTTGGTTGAGGGCCGCAAGCGCGCCGAGGCTGCGGCCATGTCCGAAAGCCTGGACTGGGTGGTTGGCGACGCAATGGCGCTGCCTTTTGCCGATAATACTTTTGACGTTTACACAATCTCCTTTGGCATCCGGAACGTGACCCGCCCCCAAGAGGCGCTGAACGAAGCCTATCGGGTTTTGAAACCGGGCGGGCGGTTGATGGTGTTGGAATTCAGCCAGATCCCCAACGACATGATGCAAAAGGCCTATGATCTGTATTCGTTCAACGTGATCCCCCGCATGGGCCAAGCGATTGCCGGAGACCGGGACAGCTATCAATATCTTGTTGAATCCATTCGAAAATTTCCGGATCAAGAGACATTTTTGTCGATGGTGCGTACCGCTGGTTTCGAGAATGCCAAGTATCGTAACCTGACCATGGGCATCGCTTGCCTGCATTCCGGGTGGAAGATCTAAGATGCGCGGCCCGCACAATATCATCCGTCTGATCCGCACCGGAGCGACCTTTGAGCGAACCGGTGCGATGGGGGTCATCCTTGACGCGTTCGACGCCCCTGCCCCCTTGCGTATTGCCGCGCGGGTTCTGGCCTGGCCGTTCAAATGGTTGGGCCACAAAGGGGATCCGTCGATGCCGCCTGCCGTGCGTGCCTTGAACGCGCTTGGGCCGGCCTATATCAAGTTCGGCCAAATCCTGTCGACGCGCCCGGATGTTGTTGGCGATGATATGGCGCAGGAATTGCGGGTCCTGCAGGACAAGCTGCCAGCCTTTTCAATCGAAGAAGCCAAGGCACAGGTCACGAGCGAGCTGGGCATCCCAGTGGGCGAGGTCTTTTCTGAATTCTCCGAACCTGTTGCGGCGGCGTCGATTGCGCAAGTTCACAAAGCCACCCTGTGCGAAACCGGCGAAACCGTTGCTGTCAAAGTGCTGCGCCCCGGTATTGAACGCGCGTTTCGCGTCGATATCGACGCGTTCTACTTTGCCGCCGGGTTTATCGAGTTTTTCTCGCCCTCGTCACGGCGTCTGCGCCCCACCGATGTCATCACCCATTTCGAAGGCGTGGTGAACGGAGAATTGGATCTGCGGCTCGAGGCCGCTGCGGCCAGCGAATTTGCCTCAAACACCAAGGATGATGAAGGGTTCCAGCTGCCCACGGTCAAATGGGGCTATTCCGGGCGCCGGGTGATGACCATGGGCTGGGCCGAAGGGGTTCCATTGGGTGACAATGCCGCCCTGGACGCGGCCGGGCATGACCGCGTGGCCCTGTCTGAACGGGTTTTGCAACTTTTTCTAAACCACGCCCTGCGTGACGGTTTTTTCCATGCGGATATGCACCAGGGCAACCTCAAGGTCGCCGCAAATGGTGATATTATTGCGTATGATTTTGGCATCATGGGCCATATCGACGAATATACGCGTCGGGTTTATGCCGAGATCCTGTTTGGCTTTATCCAGCGTGATTATCTGCGAGTGGCTCAGGTGCATTTCGAAGCGGGCTATGTGCCTGCTGACCAGGATGTTGATGAATTTGCGCGCGCCTTGCGCGCAGTGGGCGAACCGATTTTCGGTATGGATGCCACCCGTATTTCCATGGGCAAACTGCTGTCTTACCTGTTCGAAGTCACCGAACGCTTTGGCATGCAAACCCGGACCGAGCTGATCCTGCTGCAACGCACCATGGTGGTGGTCGAGGGTGTGGCCCGGTCGCTGGATCCGCATATGAATATCTGGACCGTCGCGCAGCCAGTTGTCGAAGACTACATCAAGACCTCAATCGGCCCCAAGGCCGTGGCACGCGACATGGCGCTGACCGCCAAGGTCCTGGCCCGTTTTGGGCCACGGCTGCCCGGTTTGGTAGAAACGGCTTTGATCCGTCAAACCCAAACGCCGGACACAGGCCCCACCTATCCCAGGCTGAAAAAGCTTGCCTGGCTCGGTGGCGGGGTCGTATTGGGCGCGTTGATCACTATCTTAGCATCGTCTCTTTAAAGCGTTGGTGTAGCCCTTCGCGCCGCTGGGGAGTTGTTCACCCTGTGTGCCGTTGCAGTGTTCAGGACTGAGCGGATCGCAAGCCGTTGACCTGCGTGGATTCAACTTCGATCCCGCCAGCCAGACGAACCACAACACTGGTGCCTTGATTGCGGATTTCTTCGACCCGCGTATAGACCGAGGCCAAAGTTGTTCCAGTCAATTCGCCATTTTGATAGCTTTCGATTTCAAAGCGATAGACATCATCTGGCAAAGCGTTTTGCTGATCGTCATATCCGGCCCACAGCACCTCTTCCTGGCCAACCGGAATGCTCAAGCGTTGCACAACTTCACCCGCGGAATTGCGAACCGCAACGATTGCACTATCGGCGTTTGGCTCATAATCGGGGCGAACTACAATCGGATTGCCAGTGAATTCGGCAGGAACCCGCGCCAAGGCATCCATCCCCACCCAAGACCCATATTGCTGCAGCGCATTCCCGCCCAGCATGTCGCCTAGGTTACGCAGCAAATCATTGGTCAAAACCTGCTGTTCAACCGACGAGAAGGTCGCCAATTGCGAGGCATATTCGCTCGAATCCATTGGATTCAATGGGTCCTGGTTTTGAACCTGCGCCGTCATCATCTTGAGAAATGTTTCAAAATCTGAACTGACCAGACGCTCTGCGTCGGCGGTCGCACTGGTTGTCGAGGTCACGCTTGTCGTGCCAACAGAGCTTTGTGTTGCTGCTACATCTGTCATCTCAATTCCTCACACTCTGATGTCCAGCCCGTCCTGGGGCGCTGTCTGTTGTGGTTTCACGACGGCTACCTCTTCGGCCACCGGATCTCCCCCCCGTGAGCCGAATTGGTTTTGATGCCCTTGGCTTCCGTCATCACCAAAGGAAAAGCCCGCATTTTCAAAGCCACTATCGGCCAGGTCACGCGCCAGTTGATCGATATTTTTGCGTATCAGGTCCAATGTCTCGGGCCGGTCAGCCTGGATGTTGACCGTCAGCCCCTGTTCGGTCGTGACAAACTGCATGCGCACGGTTCCAAGCTCTTCGGGGCTCAGGCGCAATTCAACGCCACCATCTGACATCCTGTTTGCCACCTCGGCGATTTGCCGCATTACGTGGTTAGCGGATGGGCGGACAATTGTCTGCTGGGTTGGGAACACGGTTTCTGCTGTACGCTTGACGTCACTTACTGAAGAGAACAGTGTTTCCTCAAACTCAACCGCCGTGTCTTCACCGTCCAAAATAAACGGGTATGTCACCGCTCCGTTTGTGGCTGGAGCTGGTTGCGCCATGGTTAGGGTCGCCTTGGCCTCTGGGACAACACGCGTCTCTTGACCTTTTGTCAGCACGACCTCATCGGACTCTACAACACCCCCTTCACGCGTGTCCCTTCGTCCCGGCCGAGACGTGTCGGGTTTTGTCGGCGGCGCGGATATGGTCACTGTTTCGGGGCGCGGGGTTTGCGTTTCAAAACCAGTTTTTCCACCTTCTGCCGCGGGCATGGCGGCACTTTCGCCCTTACCCGCAAATGGTTTAATCGAAATATTCAAGTCGTCTGGCTGACCGCCAAGAGCCATTGCAGGGGACGAAACCGCGGTTGTATTTGGTGCCGCAGGAGCAGCCTTTGCTTCAGGCGTTGATACCTTTCCAGCCGGATCACTTTCCTGCAATCCAGGCGGCGAAATTACTGGCCTTTCGGTCAGAAAAGCATCAGCTTTCAGCTGAGGCGAAACGGTTTCGCCTGCATTGGGTTTGGCCACTATTTCGGCGACACCTTCTACCCCAACTTTTGCAAGCGCAGCATCTTTAGCGATTTCTGGCACGGCTGTTGGAAAAGCGGCTGCTGTCGCGAGAGCATCTTTCGCACCAGCATCGACGTGGACGACGGCTTTTGCCTTTGGAGTGTCACGACTAGAGTTCGTGATTTCCACGTTTGTCGGCTGCGGCTTGGGGGCTTCGTTTTGCACAACAATCCGGGGCTCAACACCGTCTTCATTCGGGTGAGCTTGCAGGGCTGCGTAAGAGAACCGCGTTTCAACATGTTCATCTGTCGCAGTAGGCACAGCGGTTGCAGTTCCGGCCCGGTTCCAGCGATCAGAGGCATCAGCCTCAACCGTTCCTGTCACAGCTTGGTCACCAATGACTCTGGATGCTTCAAACATCGCAGGCTTGCTTGGCGCAGCAGGTTCTAGTCTTGCGAAATCAACGCCGGGCTTTGGCGGTTCCTTAACGATCCCAGCATTGTCTCCGGCAACCGGTGCCAAATTCCCTGAATTGACCGCCTGACCTGTCGCCATGGAAGCAACCTGCGCTTCTGGTTTCATGTCAGCCTTTTCCGGCGCAGCAGCCAGTTGTGGCTGCGGCGTGTTGTCTTTTGCAGGAGCCGTTCCTGATCCAAGCACCGGTTGAAAACTGGCCGGGGTGGCAATTGTTTCAGGTTTGCTTTGCATTGCCGAATTCGCAGAGCCAGCCTGGATATTGCTTATACCTGCTATCCTAATTTCGCGAACCACCTGCGAGGGAGCTGGCTCCGCCCCTGAAGCACTCGTCCCCGCAACAAACCTTGGCATGGCATCAGTGTTTTGAGTTGGGGTCCAATCCGGATCACCCCTAAGAGATTGATCGACCCGCACCTGATCATTTTCTTGGACAGGTTTGAGATCAAAAACCTGATCCGCCGCCTCATGATCCAAGCTTTCGACGGTGTTGAACTCTACCTCACTCTCAAGCAGTGCATCTGTCAGCTCAGCCGTTTCATCCAACTCGGCGTCGCCGGTTTCCGGGTCAGAAACATCTGCATCCGCGGCGACGTCTTCGTTCTCAACCTCGTCTGGTTCTTCAACTGTCAGGTCGTCCTTAGTCGTTTCAGTATGCTCCCCTGAAACGTCCAGTTGTTCAAAAATGGCGGCAAAATCATCTTTGTCTTTAGCCGCCACGTCCTTGGATGACGTTGTGGCGAAAAGGTTCGGCCCTGCAAGGCCAGACAGTTGAGTAAGCATGTGAGCTCCCGGAATTCTTCCTTGCTCATCATGTAAGCGAAACATCCTTACTGGTTCTTTACCGCATTGCGTTCAAATCGAAACAACCGAGTCGAATTGGAGCAAATTTTAATGGAAACCCTCCCCGTAACATCGACCCTGTCTGGTAAACAGGATCAGGCCCTGCGCCAGGCAGCCCAAGAATTGGAGGCGAATTTCTTGGCAGAAATGCTGAAATCCGCCGGAATCGGAAAAACCCCCGAAGGGTTTGGCGGAGGCGCTGGCGAAGACCAGTTCGCGTCCTTCATGCGCCTCGAACAAGCCCGACAAATGGCCGCGCAGGGTGGCATTGGACTGGCCGAATCCCTGTTTCACGCCCTGAAGGAGAGAATGGATGACTGATATTACGCTGACAGAACAGCTCGATCTTTTGCTGCAGGCCGAGCGCGCCGCACTTTTGGCGGGGGATTTTGATCAGATTGCTGAACTTCTGGAGATTAAAGAGGCGCTGACCGCGGACCTGTCCGAACAAAACATCTCCAGAGAGGAGCTGGCCCCGTTGCAAGATGGGATGCGCCGCAACCAAGAGCTTTTTGATCAGGCCTTGGCCGGTATTCGGAATGTTGCGTCTCGGCTGGGCGATCTGCAGCGCATTCGCAAATCCATGGATACCTATGATGCGCTTGGGCGTCGCATGACCATTGATGCCCCTAAAATCAACAAGTTGGAGCGCAGAGCGTGAAGATTTGCCTCAAATGCTCCCGATCTTGTCGGGGGCTCTTAGGGCTCCGTTAGTATTCCGGGTTCAAGTTGCCGATGCACCGTTTTGGGTGGCGCAGTTGGGGAATTTCCTGGGCTGCATCCGTCAGAAAGACGTCAGAGATGCCGTTCGCGGCAAACGCAACCGGCGCAAAAGCGCTATTGAAACCTAGGGACTATTTGTATGTCTAGCATCCTGACGAATAACGGCGCCATGGTGGCGCTGCAGACTCTCAAGTCTATCAACTCCAACATGGCCAGCACCCAGTCTGAAATCTCGACTGGTAAGTCCGTTGCAAACGCCAAAGACAACTCTGCTGTGTGGGCAATCTCCAAGGTTATGGAAGCTGACGTGAAAGGCTTTAAGGGCATTTCCGACAGTCTGAACCTGGGCCAGTCCACGGTTGCAGTTGCGCGTCAAGCGTCTGAAACCGTGACCGACCTGCTGACCGACATCAAAGGCAAAATTGTTGCGGCTCAGGAAGAAAACGTTGACCGTGACAAGATCCAAACCGACATCGACGCGCTGCGTGATCAAATCGGTGCGGTTGTTGGTGCGGCTCAGTTCAACGGCCTGAACCTGCTTGCCAACACCGATACAACCGCCGGTTCCGGCTCTATCAACGTTCTCGCGTCGCTTGACCGCTCGGCAAGCGGTGTTGCTGCATCTGATATCTCTGTCGCAAAGCAGGATCTTGGTTCTTCTGCTCAGGCAGTGGGTACGCGGACAACCAACACTGGTGGTTCCAACAGCGCAATTGCTGACGGTGCGACCGCTCTGGCGATCACCTTTACAGGCACCCCCGAAGCGGGCATGTCCTATGAGGTTGTTGCTGGTGGCCTGGCCTTCTCTGCTCCGGTTCAATACGTGGCACGTGATGGCGATACACTGGGTGATGTCACCAATAAAATGGTCGACGCCCTGAACGAACAAGCCGCAATTGACGAAATCGATGTGTCCTTTGCAACAAACGCAACCACCGGTCAGATCGAAATGACCAACAACACTGGCAGCTCAATCACTGTTGCGACCGCAGACGTTTTCCAGTCGGCCGCTTCCGGTGAAAGCGACGGTACAGTGGGCGGCGGGCTTGCCAACCTGGCCGATATCGACGTGACCTCGCAATCCGGTGTTGATGAAGCTCTGGTCCGCATCGAAGGTCTGATCCAGACCGCCGTTGATTCCGCAGCCAACTTTGGTTCGGTACAGGGTCGCATCGAAACCCAGTCCGACTTTATCTCCGGTCTGACCGACGCTCTGAAATCTGGCATCGGTTCGCTGGTTGATGCCGATATGGAAGAAACCTCAGCCCGTCTGCAGGCCCTTCAGGTCCAGCAACAGCTGGGTGTTCAGGCGCTGTCGATTGCCAACCAGGCACCACAGCAGCTGCTGTCGCTCTTCCGCTAAAAAATTCGGGAGGGGCTTGGTTCTGGCCCCTCCCGTTATTGAATTCCTCGCACCTGGAATAGGTGGCGCAGCCTGAGCAACACTAGGTCTGCATCCGTCAGAAAGACGTTGAAAATGCCGCTCGCGGCAAACGCAACAAGCGCAAAAGCGCTGCAAAATTAAGGATGATACACATGTCTAGTATCCTGACGAATAACGGCGCCATGGTGGCGCTGCAGACTCTCAAGTCTATCAATTCCAATATGGCTGACACCCAGTCGAAAATCTCGACCGGTAAGGCCGTTGCCAACGCAAAAGATAATTCCGCCGTTTGGGCGATCTCCAAGGTTATGGAAGCCGACGTGAAAGGCTTCAAAGGCATTTCCGACAGCCTGAACCTGGGCCAGTCCACTGTGGCGGTTGCACGCCAGGCGTCCGAAACCGTGACGGACCTGCTGACCGACATCAAAGGCAAGATTGTTGCCGCTCAGGAAGAAAACGTTGACCGCGACAAAATCCAAACCGACATCGCTGCACTGCGCGATCAGATCGGTGCGGTTGTTGGCGCGGCTCAGTTTAACGGCCTGAACCTGCTGGACAACAAAGATACCACAGCCGGGTCGAATACCATCAATGTTCTGGCTTCCTTGGATCGTTCCGCGACCGGTGTTGCGGCATCTGACATTTCCGTCGCCAAGCAGGATCTGGGCATTACCGCCTCTGAAATCACCGGTGCTGGTGGTGGTACCGAAGTTTCCGGTGCAGCGGTTGGCAGCACAGTCGCGCTTAACGGTGCGGCAACGGCACCAACGACCAGCTTTACTATCGTCGCAGCTTCGGTCGCTGCAGGTGTTGGTTACACAATCGAACTGACCGCTGGCGCAGGAGACATGGCGACTGCCAACACATCCGCCTCTACTGGTCACCCATCCGAAGTCATGTATGTGGCACGCGAAGGCGACACCAACCAAGACGTGTTTGACGGACTCAACGACGCGCTGAAGACCCACCTCGCGGGCGAAGGTCTGGACGCTGACGATCTGTCCATGTCGTTCAACGCCTCCACTGGCCTTGTGACAGTTACAGGTTCGTCCACAACCGGCAACAACATCACTGTCGAAGCTGAATCCTATGCCGCCGCAGGCAACACCATCGGTGGTGGTCTTGGTGAAATCGAACATATCGATGTCACCACTCAGGAAGGCGTGGACTCCGCCCTGACAGCCATCGAAGGTCTGATCCAGACCGCCGTTGACTCCGCAGCGAACTTTGGTTCGGCCCAGGGCCGCATCGAAACCCAGGCGGATTTCATCTCTGGCCTGACCGACGCTCTGAAATCTGGCATCGGTTCGCTGGTTGATGCCGATATGGAAGAAACTTCGGCCCGGTTGCAGGCCCTGCAAGTCCAGCAACAGCTGGGTGTACAGGCGCTGTCGATTGCCAACCAGGCACCGCAGCAGCTGCTGTCCCTCTTCCGTTAAGTCAAACATTGGGAGGGCCGGAACAACCTGGCCCTCTCACCTTTAATTCCTGATCATTCAAACCAGAAGGTTGTGAAGTGAACGCCCAGTCCCTTGCCCATCGCGGCTACTCTCAAAACGCCAGAACCACACGCACGCCCCGCGGCACAGAATATGAGCTTTTTGCCCGTATTACGCATCGCATCAAAGCATCTGCTGAGGCTGGACCCAAGTCCTACCCGAAATTGGTCGAGGCGCTTTCCGATAATCAACGTCTTTGGACAACTCTGGCCGTAGATGTGGCTGACAAAGACAACGAGCTGCCTCAGGAACTGCGCGCCCAAATCTTCTATCTTGCAGAATTTGTCCAACAACACACAGGCAAGGTTTTGGCCCGCAAAGCCCGCCTCGCCCCCTTGTTGGAAATCAACGCCGCCATTCTTCGTGGGCTTGGTGGCCGGAGGATGAAACCATGAGCGGATTGGTACTGAAACTTGGACCGCGTGAACGCGTCTTGATCAACGGAGCGGTGATCGAAAACGGCGATCGGCGCAGTCGCATGTCAATTGTCACCCCAAATGCAAACGTTCTGCGGCTGCGTGACGCGATCCACCCTGACGAAGCTGTCACACCGGTGCGGAGGCTGTGTTACACGGCGCAATTGATCCTGACAGGGGATTCTGAACCGACAGACGCGCGCCAACAGCTGCTACCCAGGATCGAAGAGCTCAGCCATATCCTGATCGATGCAGACAGCCGTCGTCTGTTGACGCAGGCCACTGATGCTCTGTTGGGCAATCAGTTCTACCAGTGCCTCAAGGCTCTGCGTGCCCTGATCCCACGCGAGGACCGGCTGCTGGCCGCGGGTCAACAATGAGCTTTCAGCCCGTCATTGTCGGGACCGGCTTGGTCGGTTGGCAATTCCTGAAATCAACCCAGGAATCGCAACGAGAAGTGTTTGAAGCTGGGGCCCAGCTTCAACGCGATACCGAGTATTTTGCCGAGAATATCGGATCAATCAAAACTGCCGAAGATCTGGTCTCCGATCTGCGTTTGCGCCGTGTCGCCTTGGGGGCGTTTGGCCTTCAGGAAGACATCAACAACAAGTTCTTTATTCAAAAGATCTTGGAAGAGGGCACGTCGGAACCCACAGCCCTGGCCAACAGAATGGCAGATGAGCGGTACAAATCGCTCACCAATGCATTTTCCTTTGATTCCCCACTTGGACCACGGACCTCGCTCAGCAAGTTTCCAGAGGAAATTCTGTCTCGTTATCGTGCGCAAGAGTTTGAAATTGCGGTCGGCAACCAAGATGAAAACCTGCGTCTATCGCTGAATTTCGAAAGAAACCTCCCCGAGATTACCGAAGAAGGCACCACAGCAGATACGCAATGGCTGCGCGTGATGGGCACAGCCCCGCTTCGCAAGGTTTTTGAAACCGCGCTTGGATTGCCAAGCAGTTTTGCACAGATAGATCTCGACAAGCAGATGGAGGTGCTGCGCGAGAAAAGCCAGTCCCGCTTTGGCGCGAGTGAAATTGCCGATCTGGCTGAGCCGGAAGTCATGGAAAAAGTTATCCAATCCTTCCTTTTGCAGAGCCAGATACAGGAGTTTTCGGCCACGTCCTCCAGCCAGGTTGCCGTTACCCTATTGGCGCAGATCCCGCGGACGTCTTTGTTTGGCTAAGCAGGGTTTCACCCCTAGCCTAACCCCCAACTACTTCCCAATCGCCGCCGGTACCTGGCGGCGTGCTGGGGCAGGGGCCGACATCGAACGCCGCAGGATCAGTTGAAGCATTTGAAACGCCATTTCTGGCCCATCCGGAGATGGCTCGGCAAGGAACGCATCCAAATCAGGCCAAACTCGAATGGCTTGGTCCAGCACCGGATCCTCTCCGTCTTTGTACAAACCGGCACGTAACATGGTCTCGGACCGCGCATAGGCACCAAGCAATGCCCGAACCTGTTGGATGATGTCGTTTTCAGATGGGTTGGCTGCTTCGGGCAGGCTGCGTGAGACTGATTTCAGCAGGTCGATGGCTGGAAAGCGCCCCCTTTCAGCGATTTGACGGTCCATAACCACATGCCCATCCAAAACGCCGCGTAAAATGTCAGCCACCGGTTCATCCATATCTGACCCGGCCACCAGAACGCTAAAAATCGCAGTGATATCCCCCGCATCCCCCATGCCGGGGCCGGCCCTTTCGGCCAAACGCATAATCTGATGCGCCACCGATGGCGGATGACCACGCAAAGCCGGAAGCTCTCCCGCAGCAATCGCGACCTCGCGGTGCGCCTCTGCAAAGCGCGTGATCGAATCGGCCAGGTAGAGCACATGGGCACCTTGATCGCGGAAATGCTCCGCAATGGTCATGGCCGCCATGGGGCAACGCCGCCGCTCCAAAGGAGATCGATCAGAGGTTGCGGCAACCACAACGCTGCGCGCCATACCTTCTGGACCAAGAACATTGCTTACAAAATCAAGGACTTCGCGGCCACGTTCCCCGACCAGGGCCAAAACAACAATGTCGGCTTTAACGCCTTGAGCGAGCTGCGCCAAAAGCCGGGATTTCCCTACACCGGATCCAGCGAACAGGCCCACACGCTGACCCTGAACAATGGGTAAAAGCGTGTCGAAAATCGCCAGCCCGGTGGACAAACGTCCACCGAGACGGCGGCGGGCCGCCGCAGGGGGCGGGCTGGCACGAAATGGTCGGCGGCGAGGCCCAGGACCCAAAGGCGCGCCATCAAGAGGGCGGCCATAGGCATCAATCACACGCCCGATCCAGCTGTCACATGGGGCCAATGTCGGCGCGCCCAAAACAGCGACGCGATCACCCTTGGAGACGCCCTCGGCAACCTCATCCGGTAACATGGCAACCAGATCATCACGGATTCGCAAAACCTCGCCACCCAGCTCACCGCCCGGCTGAATCAGCCGTAACCGGTCACCGATACAGGCATCTTCAGCCAACCCGCTGACCCAAATCGTGGTGCCATCCACCGATTGCACCCGCCCCACAGCTTTCACTGGCTGCATCTGAGCAATTCTTGCTCTCAATCCGGCAATGTCTTCGTCCATCGGGCGCTCCGTTCATTTCTATGCAAACTGTTTCTAAAGGAATCACGGTTAAGCCTTGGTTGAAGCAATCGAGGGAGAAGCCCCGATGTTCCAGAATTTGGACATCTTCAGAACGGCGATGGCAATGGCGCGTCATTCCGGCAGTCAACAGGCGTTGAGTGCTCAGAATATCGCCAATTCCGATACGCCCAATTATCGGGCACGCAAAATGCCCAAGTTCCAGGATACGTTGAGAAATTCAATGATGGGACAGCGCGCAACACGCGAAAATCACTTGCATGGGCAAGTTGGGCGCGCGGTCGAAGCCTCCTTTACCGACACACCGCTCGACCCGAATGGGAACTCTGTTTCTCTTGAGGAAGAGATGGTTTTGGCGGTCGATGCCAAACGTCAACATGACAAGGCCCTGGCGATTTACCGCAGCAACCTTTCGGTTTTGCGCACCAGCCTTGGCCGTCGTTAAATGAGGTAACTTATGAGCGCTTTTTCCGAAGCCCTGTCCGTCACTGCCAGCGGGCTCAAAGCGCAGGCCAATCGTCTGCGCGTTGTGTCCGAAAATATCGCGAATGCCGATACGCCTGGCTACCGACGCAAGACCGTACCGTTTGAGGTAAACAACGCGGACACGGCTCTTGCTCGTGTTGAAACTGGTCGCGTCAACCTTGACCGGAGCGAGCTGACTCGCATTCACGACCCGTCGCATCCGCTTGCCGATGCCACCGGACATTATCAGGGGTCGAATGTCGACCTGATCATCGAGATTGCCGACGCACGCGAAGCACAGCGCAGTTACGAGGCCAACCTCAAGATGTTTGACCAGACACGTCAGATGTCCACGGGGCTGATGGACTTGCTGCGCCGATAAAATTCAAGACATAGGAGACCAGAATGGACGTCCGCTCACTATTTGCTGCTCAGAAATACGCAGCTTCCATGCCGGCGATGGAGCCAAAGCCCGAGCCGCCAGCACAGATTGAAACACAATTTGCAGATTTCGCGCAGGAATTTGCAGACACTTTGAAACAAGCCGAAGTTACATCCGCCAGCACCATGATGGGCGAAGCTGATCCACATGCGCTGGTCGAGGCTTTGGCGCAGTCGGAATTGGCGGTCGAAACCGTTGTTGCCGTGCGTGACAAGGTTGTCGAAGCCTATCAGGAAATCCTGAGGATGCCGGTCTGATCCATGCTGACCGAAACCATCTTTTTCGACACGTTGCGTCAAGGATTGTGGGTGGCCACGATCACCTCGGTCCCGATCCTTTCCGCCGCATTGCTGGCTGGTGTCGGGGTTGGGCTATTCCAGGCCCTGACATCGATCCAGGAAATGACCCTGACCTTTGTGCCCAAGCTTTTGGCCATTGTCGCGGTCTTCTGGATTTCGATGAGCTTTATGACCCGCACCTTGGTCGATTTCTTTCAAAACCTGATCATTCCCATCATCACCGGAGGCTAATATGGAAACCGCAGGCTATACGGCGCTCTCCCGTCAGACGGGTTTGATGCGTGAAATGCAGGTTATTGCGAACAACATCGCAAATGCCAACACCACCGGTTTTCGCCAAGAAGGGGTGATTTTCTCGGAATATGTGACCGACGGCGACGGGCTTTCCGGCGTTGCGATGGCGGCTGCACGTGTGCGCAACACCTCCTTTGTGCAGGGCACATTGGAACAAACCGGCGGCACATTTGATGTTGCCATCGAAGGGGACGGTTTCTTTTTGATTCAGGCTCCGGGTGGCCAGCGTCTGACCCGCGCCGGGGCGTTTTCGCCCAGTGCCGAGGGCACTTTGGTCACGCCAGACGGGCACCAGGTATTGGATGCCGGCGGGGCCCCGATCTTTGTACCGCCGAACTCTGACGATCTGGCCATTGCGGGCGATGGCACCATCAGCAGCGATGGCCGCGCCATTGGTCAAATCGGCGTCGTTCAACCCCTGGAGCCGCGCCAGATGGTGCGCGAAGGCGGCGTCATGTTCCGCGCCGATGAAGGGTTTGAACCGGTGGACAACCCACGCGTGCTGCAGGGGTTTGTCGAGGCATCCAATGTCGATCCAATCCTGCAGGTCGCGCGCATGGTCGAGGTCCAGCGCGCCTATGAATTGGGTCAAAGCTTTATGGAACGTGAAGATGAGCGCGTCAGAACCGCTCTCAAGGCATTTATCAAATAGGAGGCAGCAATGCGTGCGTTAAAAATTGCCGCAACGGGTATGAGCGCCCAACAAATGCGGGTCGAAGTCATCTCCAATAACCTGTCGAATATGAGTACGACGGGCTACAATGCCCGCCGAGCAGAATTCGCGGATTTGCATTATCAACAGATGGCGCGGGCGGGCACCGTGAACGCAGCGGATGGCACTGTCTTGCCGACGGGCATTCAGCTGGGCCTGGGCGTGCGCCCGTCTTCGGTCACCGTACAACTCGCGCAGGGCTCATTGTCAGCGACAGGTGGCGATCTGGATCTGGCTATCGAAGGCGGTGGTTACCTAGAGGTCACCTTGCCCTCCGGTCAAGCCGCCTATACCCGCGACGGGGCCTTGAAACGCACCGGCGAAGGGTTGATCGTCACTTCTGAGGGCTACCCTGTCTCCCCCGAAATCGTGATCCCGTCAGATGCTCTGAGCGTTTCGATCAATGCCGATGGTGAGGTTTACGCCTATTTCGCCGAAACCGCCGAGGCGCAGTTGCTGGGTCAATTGACCATGGCAGGCTTTACCAACCCAAAAGGGTTGGAAGCCATCGGATCAAACATGTTCACCGAAACCGAGGCCTCGGGCCCTGCGATCCAATCCACTCCTGGACAAGACGGTTTGGGCACTGTGCGGCAGGGTTACCTTGAGGACAGCTCTGTCGACGCGGTCAAGGAAATCACCGATTTGATCGAAGCCCAGCGCGGGTATGAGCTGAACTCCAAAGTCATCTCAGCGGCAGACCAGATGCTCAGCGCGACCAGTCAGGTGCGCTGATGCGGTGGGGGTTCGCGATATGTCTTTTGCTGCTGGGTAACCTGGCCTGGGCCGATACGATCGTTGCCACCCGGTCCATCCGGCCTCAGCAAATCATCACGGCCGAGGACGTGCGCGTGGACCCCTCTGATGTGCAAGGCGCACATGCCTATTTGGGCGAGGTCATTGGCCAGGAAGCACGCGTTGCCATTTATCCCGGTCGCGCTGTGATGCTGGGCCAGGTTGGGCGCCCTGCCTTGGTGGAACGCAATCAAATGGTTGAGCTGGTCTTTGCCAAAGGCGGGTTAAGGATCGTGGCCGAGGGCCGTGCTCTTGCGCGCGGCGGGGTCGGCGAACGCATCCGTGTGATGAACATAGATTCCCGAACCGTGCTCTTTGGCACGATCTCGGAAAACGGAACCGTTCTGGTTTCAAGGTGAGGAAGAATATGTCTAAAGTTTTTGGCGTTTTGATGTTTGCCCTGCTTGTCGCAGCCTGCGGTCGGTTGAACCATATTGGCAAACCCCCGGATTTCACCCCGCCGGTTGAAAGCCCCGAGCGCGTTGCGATGATCGCCTCAGGCGTCCCCGAAGTGGTTCCTTTGGGGCGCAAAACCGAGGCTGCTTCGCTTTGGAGCGGTGGAAAAACCTCATTGCTTGGGGATCGGCGCGCGATGAAGCGTGGTGACATCATGACGGTCGTCATCGAAATCGATGAAAGCGCCGAAATCTCCAACTCAACGGCCCGTTCGCGATCAGGGTCGGAAAGCCTGACCATCCCACATCTGTTTGGAATCCCGCAACGTATCAATCAGGGCATCACTGATGGGGCCAGCCTTGACAATGCAGTCGATCTGGGAAGTTCCAGCAGCGCCAATGGCAACGGTTCCGTCCGCCGCAGCGAAAGCTTGACCTTGCGGGTGGCGGCAACGGTTACAGATGTTTTGCCAAACGGAATTCTGGCGATTGAAGGCATCCAGGAGGTGCGGGTGAACTTTGAGCTCAGAGAGCTGTTGGTTTCTGGCTATGTCCGACCCGAAGACGTGTCGCGTCAGAACGAAATCACCTATGACAAGATCGCCTCGGCCCGCATTTCATATGGCGGACGCGGACAGATCAGCGACATGCAGCAACCGCGCGTCGGTCAGCAAGTGCTTGATGTCGTTCTGCCATTCTAAGGAGGTAACATGAGGAAAATTCTCCCGATCTTACTGGCTTTGATTGGCACTGGGGCAGGAGTAGGCGCTGGCCTGTTCCTGATGCCTGAAAAAACCGCGGAGGAGCATGCAGCCGTAGATTGCGTCGTTCCAACCGAAGAAGTGCAGCACGCAGCGCCAAAAGACGCGGAGGAGGACGTTGCGGCGGGACGCGAATATGTCAAATTGAACAACCAGTTTGTCATTCCGATTGTTGGCCCTGACCGCGTTCAGGCCTTGGTTGTGGCGTCGCTCAGCGTTGAGGTTGCGACCGGATCCACCGAAACTGTCTATGCCAGGGAACCCAAGCTGCGCGACGTCTTTCTGCAGGTCTTGTTCGATCATGCAAATATCGGCGGGTTTGAGGGAACATTTACCTCCGGTGATCGCATGTCCATTCTGCGAAACGCTTTGCTGGAATCTGCCAAGCCAATCCTGGGGACGGATGTGACAGACGTGCTGATCACTGAAATCGCCCGGCAGGATTCGTAAATCGTGCAAGGGAATAGGGTTTGATTCACCCACTCGAAACTCGACGAAACTAACGAAAAAAGGGGAGAGCTTCACGCTGTCCCTTTTTTGGCATCAATCGGCGGCAAAGCCGCGCCTTAGAACACTGAGATCATCCAAGACATCCGCCGCTTTTCTCAGCTTGTCTTTTCGTCTCGCCAAAATCTCGTCCCTTAAGACAGATTGGGACGCTTCGGATTTTGCAAATGCCGCCCGTGCGCGGGTCAGGCTTTCTGTTTCATAGGCGCGCGCAATCGCCGCCTCGCGCATAAGTTCCGCCCGCCGGCGCATCAGCCAACTGTCCCAAAGCGCATCAGCCCCAACGCTTCGACGCGCCATCAGGCTGTTTTCATCACGCAATGCCTGTTGCCGCAACGTATCGATCTGCTCAATCTCTTGGGCAATCCTCTGACTTTCTTGAACATTTTTGCGATGCTCAGCCAGGGCACGCTCTTTCAGCATGTCAGAAATCTGCACAAGCTCTGTCAAATCCTGTGTCATGTCCAACCTTTCTGACGCGCTTTTTCACGCATATCCTGAGCAAAGCGAATGGCGGCAGCGACCGGTTTATAGTGTTCTGTCGCAATCTGCTGGCCGATATCGGTCGTAGCGTAGAGGGCACGCGCCGTCGGTGGATCTGAATGGATGGGCACCCCGGCCTCGGCCGCCACTTCCCTGATCCGCAGGGCAACCTCATCGACCCCCTTGGCAACACATTCCGGCGCGCTTCCAGGCATCCGGTTCCATTTCAAGGCGACCGCGTAATGGGTCGGGTTGACGATAATCACATCCGCCTCGGGCACATCCGCCATCATCTGGTTCAAGGCGAGCTCTTGCGCCTTTGCCCGACGATGCTGCTTGAGATAAGGGTCGCCCTCGGCCTCCTTCATTTCGTCTTTGAGCTCTTTCAATGACATACGATTCTTGCGCATATGCTCGGCCCGTTGCCAAAACGCATCCAGGCCGCCAATCACCATGGCAATCAAAACAACGATGAACAAAAACTTGGTCATCAGGGTCAGGATCATCATGACAACTTCACCAGGTGATGTGCGCACCATGCCGATAATCGGTTCAAGCTGGTTTCGCAAAAAAACCGTGAGCAAGACCGAGTATACGGACAGTTTGACGAAGCTTTTGAAAAACTCGAACAGCCCGCGCCGACCATATTTGTTCTTGGCATTCTCAATCGGCGACAGGCGGGAAAATTTTGGAGTCAGCTTTTGCCCCGAAAACACGATCCCGCGGGTCGCGAAAAGGGTCAGCAGAACAAAACTGGCGGGGGCCAGGAAGAACGGCAGGCTTTGCCCCAAACTGGCTGACATGATCTGACCTGCCACCGGGCGTGCATTCCCGCCAAAGAACAACTCAGCCAAGCGGTCTGGCTGTTCGATCAGCGGCAAAACACTATCGGCAAAGCTGGTCAACGTGTAGCCGCCAATCGAAACCGCCCCGGCCAACATTCCCAAATAGGCCATCGCTGTCAAAAGATCTGGGGCGCGGGGGATCTCACCCTTTTTGCGGGCATCTTCGAGTTTTCGTTGGGAGGGTTCGTGGCTTTTTTCGCCGCTTTCATCCTGTTCGGCCATGGCTACCTACCTAAACGGAGCCGCCAAAAAGCGATCCATGGCCTGCACCCAAACCGTCAGCATCAACGGGGCGGACACCAACAAAAATGCAATCGCGCCAAAGGTGATAACCGGCGCGCCCACGAACGCCACCATGAGCTGCGGCATCGCTTTGTTGATCACGCCCAAGGTTAGATTGTAGAGCACGGACAGAATGACAAAGGGCGCGGCCAAAGTGAAAGCCAGGGCAAAACTGCGCATGACCTGCTGACTGCCAGCCTCGGCCACATCCGCCGGATTCGGTATCGTAAAGGCTGGCATGATCTCATAGGAGAGAACCAGATAGGCAATGGCTTTGACATGGAACCCGGTCACCATAAGCAAGGCCAATGCGGAGATTGCCAGGATATTGCCCAAGGCGGGCAAGGGATCGAGCCCGGATTGCCCCAGTAGTTGAGCCAATGACGTGGATTGCGCGGCGATCGCTCCGGCGGTTTGGATCGCCAGCATGAACATCCGCAGCGCAAGTCCAAGGAACAATCCGGCCAAGGTTTCCGTCGCCAGCGCTTGAAGAAAGGTAGAAAGGCTCGGCTCGACTCCGGCGAATTTGGCGACGACGACCGGGGTGACAACTGCGGTCATCATCAATGCCACAACCATTTTGATGCGAACCGAAATCATTTGTTCACCCATGGCCGGCATGACCGAAACCGCCGCGCTCACGCGCAGAAAAACAAGCAGATAAAACCAAAGCGACCCCATTGTCAGTTCGGTTAGCGGCAAAAGGGTGGTCACGCGGCCACCACCCCGACCAGAGTTGGCCGTGCTTCGACACCAATTTCCTCAAAGGACATAACCGGGTTTGTGATGCCCTTTGCCGCCATAACCGTGCGCAAGAATCGCCGTCGGCGCGCTGATGTCACCACTGCAGGAACAACCCCTCGGGACCCTGCTTCGCCAATTTGTTCGGCAAGCCCTTTGGTCAGCGCCTCAAACCTATCGGGTGGCAAAGCCACGTCCAAAGCACCTTGGCCGCCATCAATTTGATACGTCGTGAACGTATCTTCCCATTCTGGGGCCAGTTGGATTAACGGAATGGTTCCGTCTTCACGGCGCATCCCAGCAACAAGCTGGAAACCCATGCGCTGTCGAACATGTTCACAGATCAGCTCAGGACGGGTTTGCTGGCCGCGCATTTCTGAAATCGCTTCGAGGATCAAAGGCAGGTTGCGGACGGAAACCTGTTCATCCAGCAACAGGCGAAGAACCTGGTGTAGCGTGTCGATTTGAACCTTGTCGGGAATGAGTTCGTCCAAAAGTTTCCGGTTCGCTTCGGCTCTGGTGGGATTGGACAAGGACACCATTTCATCCAAGAGCCGACGCAGGGCTTTGAACGTCAAGAGACGGCCAAAGTTGCGCCTGATGACTTCCAAAAGATGCGTGGCCAGAACTTCGGCTGGGGAAACGATTGTCACGCCGGTAATGGCCGCACGCTCTTGATCTTCGGGGCGAATCCACCGGGCGGGCGCACCATAAACCGGTTCGGTCACATCCTGACCGCTGGGCAAAGATCCTGAATCTTCGGGTACGAGGGCCAAAACCAGATCCGCATTCAATTCCCCCCGTGCCATTTCCACGCCATGGATACGAACAACATAAGTCCCTGTGGGCAGAGACGAGGCATCGGTCAAACGGATTTCGGGCAGGATCAAGCCGAAGTTCGAGGCAATATGGTTGCGCATATTGGCGATGCGCACATCCAAACCGGTGCCCGGATCAAGCGCCATATTGACCAGATCCGGCGCGAATTCGACATGGATATCGTCAAGGTCCAAAACATCGCCCATGGGCCGCACCATTGGCTCGGTCGATTCAACTTCGGTTGGTTCGGCTTCGGTTTCGTCTGGTTTGTTTTTTCGCAACCACCAGGCCGTCGCACCCAAAACAGCCGCCCCAGCCATGAATGGTATGAAGGGAAGCCCTGGAACCAAGGCAAACAGCGCCATCAAAACCGCAACCGTCATCAGCGCGGCCGGGTGGCGACCAAGCTGCCCAACGACCGCAACATCCGCAGCAACATTTGAGCCGCCACGGGCCAAAAGCAAACCCGCCGCAATAGAAATGATGACGGCAGGAATCTGAGAAACCAACCCGTCCCCAACGGTCAAAATCGCATAGGTCTCCATCGCGCTGGCGAGCGGCATATCGTGAACGACAACGCCCATGATCATACCCATGATCAGATTGAGCGCCGTGATCAACAGACCTGCAATTGCATCACCTTTGACAAATTTAGAAGCGCCATCCAGCGATCCGAAAAAGGTGGTCTCCTGTTGTTCTGTTTCGCGGCGCAGCTTGGCCTCTTCGTGATCAATTGCCCCAGCCGACATATCAGCATCAATCGCCAATTGTTTGCCCGGCATCCCATCCAGGGCGAAACGCGCTGACACTTCTGCCATTCGGGCGGAACCCTTTGTGATAACGGCGAAATTCACGATCATCAGGACGCCAAAAACGACCAGCCCCAGAAAGACGGATCCGCCCATGACAAAATTGGCAAATCCCTGGATCACTTCGCCCGCGGCATGCGTTCCTGTATGCCCTTCCCCGATGATTAGTTTTGTCGAACTGACATTGAGCGATAACCGCAGCATCAATGAGGTCAGAAGGATGGTCGGGAATGCCGAAAAATCCAGCGGCCGTTCGATAAAGAGGGTAACCGTAAAAATCAGAATGGCCAAGCCAAAGGAGGCGGCAAGGCCGACATCCAAAACCCAGGACGGCATGGGCAAAATCATCATGACGATGATCGCCATCAATGCCAAAGCCATCAGAATCGTCGGATTGAACAGCTCAAACGACTTTGATTTCACGTTCCCAAACCCCTCAAGTTCTAAACCGCAACTTGCTCATGACCTTCGACTTGCTGATCGCCCGTTGAGACCCTCGCGGCCCAGTCGAATGGAATGAAACCAGTTTCGATTCCTGTTGAGTTAACCCTATGGGGTCAGGGTTTATTTTTTGTAAGTTTTGCTAAAAATCTATTCGAACTGAGTAGCTTGCAACATCTCGGAAATTGCTTTGCGTGCATCCGCACTGGATCCAAAGAGAGTTTCAGCTTCTTGCAAACTCACTGTGCCTTCCGCCAGTTCAAAGGGTGCCTCAGCAAACAATTGGGCGGCGGGAGCAAGCGGGCTTTCTTGGTCAGCAATACTGTTCCAATCACCAGACAACCAGGCCTCGGTTACTTCTTGGTCTTCTTCACCTAGCTCCGCATAGATGGTTTGCGCAAAATTATGGTCACCCATCAGGCTGCGAGCCTTTGCCCTTAGTCGAGCCACATTGTCGCCGGTCAATCCGATTAGCAAAATCTCAGCCTCTTCTGGTCGAGAGAGGTCGATCAATGCCTGCGCCTTGAGCATTCTTACGTCTGGCACCAGTTCGGGATTTGTGATTTTTTCCAATGTTTCCAGCGCAGCTTTGGGCAATCCCAGGCTCAGAACCCGCTTCGCCGCCATAAGCATATTCTTGTCTTCCAACTCGCTCTGCGGGTTTGGCAGCTTGTGGAAAAAGAATTTTAGGAAAGCCACGTCGTCAGCTTTTTGGAAAATCGCCGCGAAAGCTTCGTTCTTGGCCTTCACGACGAGGTCTTCAGAAACGCCATCAACGTCATTTAAAACCTCCAACGCTTCCTCAAACCGTTCATTGACAATCAATGATGTAACATGCGCCTGCCACAATTCAGGCCCCTGTTCAGTATCTCGCAATTCTGCAGAATAAGCGGCAGAAAGATCGACAATACGCTCAGACACTTGGTCGCCGGTGGACCGCGCAATTTCAACCGTCGCAACGACAGCTTTTGCGGTTTCAGGGCTCTGAGACACGGTGAGCTCTTTCAATGCTTCTGCTGCATCTTCCTCATTGCCCTCCATCATATCGATATGGGCTTTGCCGAGCTTGATACTGTCGGTTTCCTCGCCGCTTGTACGTTGCAAACGACGCAAAACGTCTTTGGCAATCGCAGTGAACCCGGCCTGCGTAAAGTTATCTGCCAGGATCGGGCCCAGATGTTCGCGAAGATGTTTGGGCAACAATTCAAAGCTGCGCAAAATGGCGGGTGTGTTCAAATCAGAGCTGCTGGTCATCTGGCTACCATCAATGGCAGCCCAAAGAGCGGAATGACCTTCGCAAGCCAATTGTTGCGCAAAATAGGCCGAAGGGTCTTTGTCGCCATCTACCAAATAGGACAATGCGGATAGTACCGTGTCAGGACCTCGATCCTGCAACTGTAGAACTGTTCTGGTTTCAGCGCCAAATCCAAAGTACAACGTGCTCTTGGCGAGGGTCCGAACAGCGTCCTGATTGATCCGGTCGAACTCTCCAAAAACCGCACCTCGCCGCGCGGAAAGTGCCATGTTGATATCGGAATCGGCATCAACCCATTTCGCGATGTTCAATTTGGGGTTAGGAGTACAATCCTGCCCTCCAATGGAAATACGGCCCTTTTTGAGTATGACCTCTTCCAAAATTGCCTCGGTTTGAGGATCGTACCCTTCACCCGCCGGTGCGTCCTGGTTTTCAGCAATTTGCGTTTTTCGCGGCGGAGCTGCCGCAAAATTTCTGGAATGGTCCAACAATCCCTGTGATGCCGCACCGGCGACATCGTTAAATATCTGGTTTCTGACAGTTCCGGCATCAGCACTGTCCAAAGCCGGGCTTTCGACATCTATCGCGCTCCGTTGTAACGGCACACCTAGCGGGATCACGGTATTCTGTTTGGGCGGTCCGATCCTTGCTGCGGGTCCAAGCCAAAGGTTGGTCAACTCCGTTGTGACACTGTTATCGGCTGCGTTATCGGCGCCTTGTTTTTCATGTTTGATGGTCTGATTGTTCTCGACAACCACAGCAGGATTTTCTGGGTTTTCTTTGTCTTTGATATCAACGACCAACATACGCTCACGCAGTACAAATGCCTGTGCATCACAGTCACAATCCAACACAATATCCAGGGCCGATTGCCCCTCGACACGCACCAGATCAGAAACGCGATCGCGTGCTATCTTTTCAAACGCTCGGCTTAAATCGAATTCGATTCCAGTTTTAATGAAACTCAAGCGCGCAGCCCGCTTACCCGGTTCTTGTGCCAATTCCCAAACAGCTGAAGGAGGAATGTCGAAAACCAGCCGGGTGAAATCACCGTGTTCGCCACTGCGTACGACCACGTCTTGCGCCGATGCGACCCCTGGCAGGGTCGCGACGAAAATGAGAAGCGCGCGTATCATGCGGCCTCCTGTTTTACAGATTTCAAAGCCTCTTCCAGGTCTTCAAAGCTTGGCCTGTATTGCGAAGGCGTGTTCTGTCGCCCGACCTCGATGCAAATATTGGTCGCGTGATTGTGCAAATTCGCCACCAAAACCTCTCTGATCAGGTGATAGAAGTGCAGATCATCTTCGACAACCGCCTTCACCTTGGAGGCGAACGGCGCGACAATGCCATAGGCCAGAAAAACACCCAGGAACGTCCCGACCAGAGCGCCACCAATCATTTTACCCAAAACTTCTGGTGGCTGATCGATTGAGGCCATGGTTTTGATAACCCCCAACACCGCAGCAACAATCCCAAGAGCGGGAAGGGCGTCGGCCGTGGACTGCAGAGCGTGGCTGGAATGCTGTGCGTGATGAGACATGCTATCCAAACGCTTATCCAGGACCTCTTCGACCTGGTGGGGATCGTCATAGTTCATCGATACAGACCGCATCGTGTCGCAGATCAGCTCCAGCGCATATTTATCGCCCAAGATCTTGGGATACTTTTCAAAGATGTTGGATTCGGTCGGTGTTTCGATATGCTCTTCGATTGCCACCGGGTTTTGGCGGGCCAGCCGGATGAGCTCAAACAGCAGACAAAGAAGATCGCGGTAATCTTCATTCTTCCATTTCGCGCCTTTGAAGACCTTGGAAATGTCTTTCAGCGTGTGTTTGACTGCTGGACCGTCATTACTGATCATAAAGGCACCGACAGCAGCACCGCCGATCATCATCATCTCAAACGGCAACGCTTTGATAATGATGCCCATTTTGCCGCCAGCGGCAACATAACCCCCAAAAACCATTGCAAAAATCACAACGATCCCAATGATTCCCAGCATGAAAACTCTCCCGAATACCTAGTGGGCTCAGAGTGACAGCAGGGGGTTAAGAAACCCTCTGCGCCTGTCCAAATTCGTCACATGACAACGAAATCAGCATGCAGTGCCCCGGCCGCTTTGATGCTTTTGAGGATGTCGATCATGTCACGCGGGCTCACCCCGAGGGCGTTCAGGCCGGCGATGACTTCGGACAATGACGTGCCACCCGGCACCAAGGCCAAGCCAATTCCAGGCTCTTCTTCGATTGCTGCGCCGGTTCTTGGGACAACCACCGTTTCACCCTCGCTGAAAGGGTTGGGTTGGATTGCGAGCGGTGCTTCTTCGATCCGAAGAGTGAGGTTGCCTTGAGACACCGCAACGCGGGAAATCCGGACATCTGACCCCATGACAATCGTGCCGGATCGCTGATCAACAACAACACGTGCTTTGCGTTCCGGTTCGACGGTCAGGTTTTCGATGGTCACAACGGCACGCGCCGGGGATCGGGCCCCGGTTTGTTTCAGGTTTATCGTCACAGTCCCGGCATCGTTCATGGTCGCCGCACGGCGCCCGATCGAGCGGTTGATGACATCCTCGATCCGGGCGGCGGTGGTAAAATCAGGTTCACGCAGGGCAAGACGCAGGCTCGACAGTTGGGAAAAGTCGAAATCAACTTCGCGCTCAACTCGGGCACCAGATGGAATTACCCCAGCCGTCGGCACCCCCTGAACAACTTTGGCTGCGTCGCCTTCAGCCTCAACGCCACCAGCGATCACCGTTCCCTGCGCCACCGCGTAAATCTGTCCGTCGGCCGCATTCATCGGTGTCATGATCAAGGTGCCGCCCAACAGGCTTTTGGCGTCACCAATGGCAGAAACCGTGACATCAATTTGGCCCCCGGAACGGGCAAAGGCCGGTAAGCGCGCGGTCACCAATACGGCAGCGACGTTGCGCGGACGGAATTGTTCGCCGGTCACGTTGACACCAAGCCGTTCCAGAATGTTGGACATGATGTCTTCGGTAAAGGGCGAGTTTCGCAAGCCATCACCGGTGCCGTTCAAACCGACAACCAGGCCATATCCGACCAGATCGTTTGATCGAACCCCTTCAAATTCAACCAAATCCTTGATCCTGACCGACTGGGCATGCGCAACGTGCACAAATGAGAAAATGGTCAGCAGAGCTGCAGAGAGTAATCTAAGCATCATAGGTACCCCGCAAGCGACAGGCGTTGCGACCGCGCCGTGATTGCATAGAGGCTTTCCAACTGGCCACGAATGCTCTCGTATTTGGCGGCGGATTCATACTGATCCGTCCCGACCAGTTCCAAGCGCGCCAGGCTGGCCGAGGAGGTTTCGGCGGCATTCCTGGTTGTTGTTTCTTCTATCCGCGCCTCAAGCGCACCAAGCCCAGCGCGCAGCTCGACCATGGATTGTTGTGCGCCCAGCAGATCACGGCCCGCAGCTGAGAGGATTTCGACCTGCAGTTCCGTGTCAAAGCCCAAGCTGCCGTCCGAGGCCAAGGCAGCCATCGCCAGCGGTTTCAACATCTCTTTAAACACCGGGTCGCTGGCGCGGATATCGACATTTGCGGAATCGGTTTCGCTTAGCTGAAAGGGTGCCAAGCCGGTGTTAGACCCCTCATAGGTGACGGTGTCATAGGTGCCCCCTGCCCCGAAAAACGTGTCGAGCTGGGCTTCGATACCTGCCAATGTTGTTTCGCCCGCCAACAGAACGCGCAGGTCAGCCAACATATCTTCGCTATCCGCCACGGCCGGACGATCTGTGGCGACACCGCCAAACAATGTGCGCCCCGCGACGGATCGGTTCATGCCGGTCATGACCTGGTCCAAGGTATTTGCAGCGTCAACTGACATCGTGTTCAACAGCGGATCGGTTGGCGTCAGATCGGCGGCAATCAAGGTCTGCGACAGCGTCTGACTGCGTGATTGGATTTCATCCAAGCTCGTCTGCATGGTTGATGTAATATACGAGGCCTCGGTCGTGTTGATCCGGTAGGCTTCGAGTTTTGAAAGCGTTCGATCAATCTCTTGCAGGCTGGTCAGATCGCCATTCAGATGCTTGGCGGAATCCGTGACGAAACCGGTGGACACCTCAACCGCCAATTTGTCCATTTCTTCGCGAAGTCGGACCTGATTGGTTCTAAGAACCAGCGCCCGGGCCATATCCCCTACTGATTGCATATTGTCCTCCTCAGATGGCCATCAGCCGTTCCATGAGCTCGTCAACGACGGTCATGACACGGGCATTGGCCGCATATTGTTGTTCGATTTGCATGAGGTTTTGCAGCTCTTGGTCGGTATCGACCCCTTTGGAGAGCTCAAGCTCGCTCAATGCGGTGTTTTGCGCTGACAGGAAGCTGCGTTCGTTTTCCGCCCTGACCCGCGTCCCTGCAACGCTGGAAGAATATTCCGAAATGTGGTTCACAAAGCTGCGCGACACTGAGGGAAGCGATGCCGAGCTGGGCACGGTAGCCTCGGTCAAAGCGGCTGCAATGGATTGCAACAATCGACCATCGCCCACTTCACCTTGCGTGGCGGCACCCAGACCGTCGCGCAACCGCCAAACGGTCCCTGAATCCGGTGCGACCAGGGAATTGAGTTGAATCCGCCCTGCCAATCCTTCTTCGTTCAAAGGATCAAAGGCAATTCCGGCGTCAGTGAACAGGCCAGGATCTGTCGCGCCAAGGGTTGTGTCTGGTCCGGACGGGCCCAGCCGTTCGATCAAGTCGCGGGCAATCGCGTCAAGTTCGGCCTGGTTTTCGACCGCGGTGACATCACGGATCTCAAACTGGGCGGCCAGACTGCCACCGGCAAACATGCCGGTTTCTGTCGAATTGACCGGAATTCCGTTGACCGTCAGACCATTGAGATCACCCGCTGACAAGGTCATGGCGGCCCCGATCGCGTTTACCTCACTAAACTCGATCTCAACCGGTGAGCCGTCCATCAGAACGGCCCCGTTCATTGTGAACAGCGCGATTTCACCGCGATCTCGTTCGACCACCCGCAACGGGACAATCGAGGAAATGCTATCAAGCAATCTGTTGCGTTCATCTTGGAGGGTCGCGACGTCGGTGCCTGTCGAGCTGGCCTTAACCATGTCGCCATTGATCTGATCGAGCCGCGCAAGCGTTTCGTTCAGTGTAGTTACCTGGTCGGCAATGGCACTGTCCGCATTCTGGCGTGACTGCTGGATCTCGTCTGACAGAGCATTCAACGTTTGCGTCAGGCTGGTTGCCGCTGTTGCGACATTTTCCAGCCTTTGTTCTGACGCCGGGTTGGTCGCAGCGGACAGCAAAGAATTCTCAAAGGCTGTCACACGCGAAACGAGCGATCCAGCGGTATCGCTTTCGCCAATCAAGCTTTCGAGGCGTTTGGAGTAGGTATACATCGTGTCCGAATGGGCAAGTGACGCATCAGATACGCGCCGATCTGACACTAGGACAGGATCGGAGTGACGAATGACCCCGGCGATGCGCACACCGCCGGAGGTTCCCAAGGAACCGGGGGTCAGTTCGAGCGTTCGACGCCCATACCCCTCGGTTGTAGCATTGGAAATGTTTGTCGACACCAGGCCGGCCGCCCGAGTATTGGCCCGAAGACCACTGAATGCATTGTATAGAGCACCCGATAAAGACATCTGGCGACCTCCTTCAACCGACGGCTAAACTGGTGTTAGCGTTTGATGTTTGTGGTTTCCTGAAGCATCTCATCCACGGTCTGGATGACCTTGGCATTGGATGAATAGGCGCGCTGTGTCTGGATCATGGCCGTCAATTCATTGGCCACGTCAGTTGCGCTTTCTTCACGGGCATAGGGGACAACGTCACCCACCGGGCCATCCCCGGCATCCCAAAGGAAGAAATTCCCGCTTTCAGGAGAAGGCATATAGATTTGCTTATCCATCGCGACCAAGCCGTTTGGATTGGGCACATCGATCAGCGGCACCTGATAAATCGTGCGCGAGATGCCAGTGTCAAAGAAGGCATGAACAAATCCGTTCTCGTCAACTTCGACATTGGTCATTTTGCCAACCGGAGAACCATCCTTGGAAATGTTGAGAGGTTGGAATTTGTCACCAACTTGGGTCAGGCCAGCGCTGGTTCCGGGTGCACCGATATTGATCTCAATCGGTCCGCCAGCCGCGCTCACAATCATCGTGCCAGTCGTGGCGTTATATGTCCCACCGGAAACCGTTGCGACAGATGCGATTGAACCGCCCGCGCCTCGGGTGTCATCAAAGGTGACTGTGTATTCGGCAATCGGGTTGCTGCCAGCATCCGTTGCAGAATCGTTGATTGTCACTGTCCATTCATTTGACGATCCGGTTGCGGGGATCGTGGGCGTAAAGGTGATGTTCAGGTTTTCCGAACGTCCTAAATTGTCGAAATATTCCACAGACAGATCAACAGGATCACCAGCCGCATCAGAATAGGTTCCCGAGGCTGGCAGGTTGACGCCAAGAAGCACCTCGGTTGTGGGTTCGCTGGTGAACTGGTTCAAATTGATGCGGATCGGTTCCAAGCTGCTGGATGTGTCGCGCGGATAGGTTGGTACGGTGCCGTCGGCATCCGCTGGCCACCCCAGCAACATCAGGCCGGATTCCGTGCGCAAGTATCCATCAGCATCAACACGGAACGACCCGGTTGTTGTCAGGAACATCTGTGGGTTGCCGTTGCCTGTGGCCACTTCGGTCGCTTCAGCAACGGGCAGGAAACCATTGCCGCGCACGGCAAGGTCGGTTGCATTGGTCGTCCCGACCAGCGCCCCGCCTTCGTCAACCAGTCGCTGTGTCGTGGTACGCACACCGCCCGCAGTATACCCGCCACCCGACGAGGACATCACCATGGACGTAAAATCAGTTTCCACACGTTTGTAACCGCTGGTGGAAGAATTCGCGATATTGTCTGAAATGGTCCCAAGTCGGGTTGCGTTGGCCGCAAGGCCCGCCACACCTGCGTTGAGCGATGAGGAGATCGTCATGGACACGCCTTTCTGCTGTCTCGTTCAAATTCAAGACAACAGATAAGGCGCTGAGCTTAACGCTGGCCTAACAGTTAAAATCCTACAGAAATCCAACTGCCTATGTTTGCCAGCCTATTGACCGCGTAAGAACACCACTTCGATCCTGTTATTTCTGATATCCATGTGGTTCTTACGCACAGGATCGCGGTCTGCATAAGACGTCACGCGCGTTACGCGGCTTGATTCCAACCCAGAGGACAACAGCAATTCCCGGAACACGGTTGCGCGCGCGGCTGATACTTCCCATGCCGGATTTTCGGTCATCACGATCGGATAGGCGGAAGTATGCCCTTCGACCGCCAGGCCATTTGTGACGATGTAGGATGCCTCAACAATCAGGCGCGACAGGTCTTCGAGCAGTTTGGTTGGCTTGGTTTCATCCCGGAACAAACGCGCCTGTTCGGTTTCGAACAGTTCGATGACCAGGCCTTCGTCAGTGGTTCGGGTGACAATATGTTCAAGCAATTCATCCGCCACCATGCTTTCGCCACCACGGCCCATCAGCAGATCTTCGACAACCTCGAATACCTCTTCTTCGACGGCATCCTCGTCATCTTCGCCAGATGTATGGGCACCCGCCGCCCCCTTTTCAGGTTGCGCATGCAGGCTGGTCGAGCCCGTGCCCATCCGAGGTAACGTATTCTCCGCAAAGACGGAATCACCGCCCAGCGCCCCTGTACCACCACCTGACACACGAGCCATGGCAATGGTTGGGCTGAAGTAATCAGCAATCCCTTTACGTTGTTTTTCGGTTGTCGCGTTCAACAGCCACATCAACAGAAAGAAAGCCATCATTGCGGTCACGAAGTCAGCATATGCTACCTTCCAGGCACCACCATGATGCCCATCGCCACCGACGACTTTCTTGCGTTTGATGATGACTGGCGCCAGTTCGCCGTCGCCACTCATCTCACCACCTTTTTCTCTCACCGAGACAAGGTTTAACCGCAAAGGTTTTACCAGCAGCTTAACGATTCAAAATGTTCCGTTAAAACGCCGCGTGCTGAAATTCACACAGGCGACAAGGAATGCACTGTAAAGAATGGACAGCCTGCATTAATATTCTTAGCAACGAACAAGCATTTTAGACGCAGAGAGGTAGTGGCATGCCGAATTCTCGGTTGCAGGGCGTGATGAAACGCGCCGTATTCGGGTTTGCATCTGTCTCATTGTCAGCCATGGCGGCCAACGCGCAAGAGGCACCGCGCGTGCCGTCGTTCAACTTGCATGGCTCGCCTGGCCTGATCGATATGCCAACGGCCGAAACTGCGCCTGATGCGACCCTGTCGACAACCTTTTCCTATGTTGGCGATACGATGCGCTCGACCATCGGGTTTCAGATCACCCCGCGCCTCGCTGGTTATTTTCGCTATACGGCTTTGGCCAATTTTGTGGACAATGATGACTGGGATGACGTCTATTTCGACCGCAGCTTTGACGTCAGCTACCAGATCCTGCGGGAGTCCAAATATCGCCCAGCTTTAACCTTGGGCATGCGCGACGTTTTGGGCACCGGTCTTTACAGCGCGGAATACCTTGTCGCGACCAAAACCTTGTCGCCGGGTTTGAAAGTAACCGGCGGTATCGGTTGGGGGCGTTTGGGCAGTTACAATTCCTTTGCCTCAGCCGGAACGCGCTCTGACATCACTTTGGAGCTGGGCGGTATTCCAACCTATGACCGCTGGTTCCGCGGTGATATTTCTGCCTTTGGCGGCGTGTCCTATGCGCCAAACGACCGCTGGAATTTCAAACTGGAATATTCTTCAGACGCCTATGCCAACGAGGTTGGTGCAGGCCAGATTGAACGCACAAGCCCCTGGAACTTTGGCATCGATTACCGGTTCAAAAACGGCAACCAGCTGTCGCTGTACCATGTGCACGGCACCGAGGTGGGCGCGCAGTTCACCTTGTCGACCAACCCCAAGTTCCAAGGTATCCCCGGCGGTGTTGAACCCGCCGGCGTCGCGATCAAACCACGCAATCCAAGCGAAATCGCCGATCTTGGCTGGACGCTGGATGCCAATGCCAGCTCAAACGCCAAAAATGCCTTGGGTGTCCTCGCAGCCAAAGAGGGTTTGGTTGTCGAAGCGGTCAAGCTTGAGAACCATCGCGCCACCGTCCGCCTTGTGAACCCGCGTTTTGGCGCGCCTTCGCAGGCAATTGGCCGCCTTGCCAGAACAATGAGCCGGTCCATGCCGGCCTCGATCGAAGAATTCGTTATCGTTCCGATTGCGAACGGTGTTCCGATGTCTGCGGTGATCCTCAAACGCTCCGACCTGGAACGGCTGGAGCACGAAAGCGCGGACAAAATGCTGGCCGAAGCCAGTATCATTGACGGGTATAATCTGGGTCTGAAACCCAATGACGGGCTCTATCCCAAATTCGAGTGGCGCCTTGCCCCCTATGTGGACATGTCCGTGTTCAACCCAAGCCAGCCGGTCAAGCTTGATGTCGGTGTGCGCGCCTCTGCTGAATATTACATTCGCCCCAATATCGTTTTGGAAGGCTCGATCACCAAAAAGCTTGCCGGGAACCTGGACAAAGAGGGGCGTTCAGATGAATCCGCCCTGCCACGGGTTCGCACCGACAATGACATCTATTCCCGTGAGGGTGATCCGGCCATCGAATACCTGCAGGTGGCCGCCTATGGTCGCCCTGGTCGCAACCTCTATTCCCGCCTCTCGGTAGGTTATCTCGAACGCATGTATGGTGGCGTGTCCGCCGAACTGCTTTGGAAGCCAGTCAACAGCCGGTTCGCTTTGGGGGCCGAGCTGAACTATATCCAGCGCCGCGATTACGACCAGCTCTTTGGCTTCCAGGACATGACAACCGTCGATCCGGAAACCGGTGCAAAATACGATATCCCGCATGTGAACGGGCATATTTCGGCCTATTACGACTTGGGCAACGGCTTCCATGGTCAGTTGGATGTGGGTCGTTACCTTGCCGGGGATTACGGCGGCACCATCTCCATTGACCGTGAATTTGCCAATGGTTGGAAAGTCGGCGCTTATGCGACCTTTACCAACGTCTCAGCTGAGGATTTCGGCGAAGGTTCGTTTGACAAGGGGCTGCGTTTCTACATCCCATTGGCACCGTTCATTGGCCAACCATCCCGCAAGGTGAACCCGGTGACCATTCAATCCTTGTCACGCGATGGCGGTGCCCGCCTGAATGTCCGCGGACGTTTGTATGAAGAAACCCGGGAATATCATGAACCGGAAATTGCAAAATCCTGGGGAAGGTTCTGGCGATGAGCATGGTAAGAAACGCAAAGCTGGCGCTTGGCATTGCCCTTGTGACGACCTTGGCAGGCTGTCTGGGAAGCAATAAAGAAGCTCCGCTGGTCAGCCTGAAAACTCTGCCTACGTTGTTTACCAAGCAAGAGCCGGTGATCCCCACGGTCACACCGGAACAGATCGGCCAGGTGCTTGCGGCGACGGAAAAACCGGTTTCCGTCTATGTGTTGGAAAACACCAAGGCACAGTTCATCCTGGTCGAGGTCGAAAGAAACCAAGGGTATCAAACCTATGGCTCGCGCGCGCGTCAGACCATTGCCCAGCGCAATGGCATGATGGTTTCAACACGCGGCTTTGGCGGTGATCTCATGTCCTCGGATGAGGGCGCATTGCTGTCATTGGTGCGTAACCGCTCCGTTGGAACCGCGTCTTATGTTATGCGTTTCTTGACCTCGGACAACCAGACACGGGTCCTGGCATTTGAATGCAAGTTGGATGTTGGGGATACCCACGCGGTTGCCTTGGGCGAAGTTAATTCCAAAGGTGTCGCGGTAACCGCCAATTGCTCGGGCGATGGCGGCAGTTTTAACAATCTCTATGTCGTTGATGCACGCGGAAACATTCTGAGCGGACGCCAATGGTTGGGTGATGTCATCGGCTATATGAACGTGCAGGCCCTTCGCCAATAAGGACCTGACGCTCTCACGTCCTTCCTAAGCCCTTTTAATGTATCGGAATCTTTCGGTACATTGTCACGCACATCATATGGATATCCGTGCAGGGCGTCTGGTTTTGCGCATAGATCAGGTCAAGCTTGGCCTTACGCGGCACGCAACGGCGGCAATAGACCTCTTCGGTCTCTTCAGCCGTTTCGCACACAGACAAAAGACGCTCTTCGGTCTTGTGATAGGCCAATGTCGCCAATCCGGTGACCCCGGGACGCGATTTCAGAACCTCGCCATAGATCTCCGGAAATTTTTCCACGTAATGGCGCAGTGGCGGGCGCGGGCCGACAAAACGGATATCGCCTTTGAAGATGTTCCATAGTTGGGGAAGCTCATCCAACCTGTAGCGCCGCAAAAAGGCACCGGTTTTGGTGATACGCGCCTCTTTATCCCCGCCTGACACGCCTTGATCATCAGGATCAAAATGCATCGTGCGAAATTTGAGCAAGTTAAAGCCCTGTTTTGGGGAATTCATCCGCTCGGACACGTAGAGAACAGGCCGGCCATCCAGGATCAGAATTGCCAACGGCACCAGGATGATGGCGGGCAAAAGAAATGGCAGAAACAGCAAGACAAAGAAGATGTCAAAGGAGCGATTAGCAAGCTTCATGGCCAAACCCCTCCGATTTTTGCCCCTTCAACCAGATGGGTGGGATCAGACGCATTCGCGCCTAAATCACAGATTGCCTGTAACCTGCGCGTATCCAAAACCACCGATTGGACGGCATTTCCCGGGGCCGGTTTCCAAGTCACATGACAACCCGCAGCCACGGCCAGCTCGGCCATTTCGACGGGTTCTGGTGATGCGACATTGATCGGGCCGGTGACAGTCTTGGCACGGATCAAATCGGCAATCACCTGCCCCAAATCCGGCGGTGCGATGTAACTTCTCTCTGGTCCTTTTCCATTTGGAAACCTGTCCAGAAACACCTCGCCTCCCGGTGTCATATTCCCAAACAAAGACTCTGCACCCGCCACATTGCCGATCCTCAGCATCACGTTTTCGATCTTCCCAGGGTTCTCTTGATCCCAGGCCTGAATTGCCCGCTCCATTTCAAGCTTGGACTGCCCATAGGCATTCGCCGCCTCGCCGGCGTCCTCTTCGCTCAACACGTGCCCCTGCGGAGCGTAAACGGCCGCTGAGGAGCAATGCAGGACCTTTCGAGCGCCCTTGGCAAGGGCAAGCTTAAGGGCGCTATGTGCAAGGGAAACATTGGCGTTCAAGGCGCTGCCATTTGACGGCGTCGCCCCCCAAAGCGCCAATATAACATCAATATCAGGTAAGTTTTCGCAACTTTCCTCGGGGGTCCAAACAATGCCGCCTTCCTCAGGCGGATCATTGCGATAGACGTAAATAAATTCAATATCTTGCGGGGGTTTCAGGGTCCAAGAGGCACGCAACATACGGCCGATTTTCCCGCTTGCGCCCAGGACAAGCGTTCTGATTTTTTGCGGTTCTGGCGCCACTCTTTGCCTTCAATCTGCTTTCAATCCATTAAGGCTCTGTCTATCAATGACTTCATTGGCTAGAAACAAATAAATTGTCGTGGCTTGGCCGGGGGGCAAACGTGCGTCTTTCTTTGAAACTCATCCTGCTATGTCTGTCCTTTGTGACATTGACAGCCTGCTCCTTGCCCAGAGGGGCGGCATTGCAGTCCGAAATCACCAATGAAAAGGCGTCGGAAGATCCGACTTTTCAGGTTGTTGAGGTCACGCGCAGCAATATCCCCGATCTGTTGAACTGGCCAAAAACCGGCTGGCACGGTCATTACCACTGGCCGAATACCAGCGAAGGTGTGAACTCGTCGACGATCCGGTCAGGCGATCGTGTGACAATCACGATTTGGGACAGCCAGGATCATTCTCTAATCACCAATCCAGGCCAGAACTATACGGTTATCGACAATGTCGAGGTTGATGGCGGCGGATCGATCTTTCTTCCTTATGTGAACAAGGTCCGTGTGCGTGGTCTGACTGCAGATGGCGCTCGCAAAAAGATCCAGAGCCGACTGGATCCAATCGTTCCATCCGCTCAGGTACAGGTCAGCCTGCGTCAGGGCCGCGATCATGCGGTTGATGTTGTTGGCGGCGTCGCCAAGCCTGGCAGCTACCCGATGCCGTCGCGCAATTACAAAGTGCTGAACGTCCTGGCAGATGCTGGCGGCATTCCACCAGGTCTGCGCAATCCGCGCGTGCGCCTTCTCCGTGGCTCCAAGACTTACGAAATCTCTTCCGAGCTACTGCTGGCCGATGGGTCCAAGAACGCCCTGCTCCATCCGCGCGACACCATTGTCGTCGAACAGGATGATCGCAGCTTTGTCGCCTTTGGCGCGTCTGGCAAAGAGGATCTGATCTATTTCCCAAAGGATCACCTCACCGCGTTAGAAGCCATGTCATTGATGGGCGGGTTGTCCGATACACGTGCCGATCCAAAAGGCGTGCTGATTTTGCGGGAATATTCGGCCGAGGATCTGAGCACAGCAACCGTTGGCCCGACCCTGCAACAGGTGGTGTTCACCTTTGATCTGACCGATGCCGATGGCCTCTTTGCCGCACGCAAATTCGAGGTCAGCCCAGGCGACACGGTTCTGGCAACAGAATCTCCGGTAAACAACCTGCGCACCATCTTTAGCTTGTTCGGTTCTATCCTAGGTCTTTCAGCTCAAAGCGCAGCGCTCAGCCGTTAAAGGCTACGCTTATGCAGGAACGAAAAAGGCCCGCCATAGCAGCGGGCCTTTTGTTTTAACTCTAAGTTAAGCAGCTTACTCAGACTTGGCTTCTTCGGCTGCTTCTTCTTCCATGGCCGGGCCAACAGATGCCAGATAGGCATACACGTCCTCAGCACCTTTTTTCAGGCGGAACGTCATCTTGGACTTGCCATCGCGTGCTTTCATGTAGGCTTTGGGATCGCTGACATAAGCAACGAATTCCTCTTCGGTCCAAACCAAGCCACCTTCACCGGCAGCGACCAGGTCTTTGCCGTATTTGAAACCTTCATAGGTGCCTGCGGTACGACCAACAACACCGTACAGGTTCGGGCCAGTCTTGCCACCTTTGACGATGTTCTCACCGTCAGCGTCCTGAATCATGTGGCAGGACTTACATTTCTTGAAGGCCTTTTCGCCAGCTTCTACGTCACCGGTTGGTGCAGACGTGTCAGCAAAAGCTCCGGTGGCCAATGTTGCGACGGCCAGAGCCGATGCGATCGTCATTTTCATGTTAGGTCTCCATCCTAAAACGCGCAATCCTGGGCGGAGCCTATCAAACCCTATGGGGGCGCAACAATAGTGCCAAAGGAGGATTACATGCGACCTTCCGCCCTTTGGCGGAAAGACGCTGTGCATTCTTGCCCTTGACTAGGGCTTCTTTGCTCTTCAATGAGCAGAAATGACCAAAACGCCTGACACTAACCTGACCGCACTGATTCCCGCCTGGGTCGATGGAAAGCTGACTCCCGTCGGAAAACTGGCTGCGCATGAACAAGGTTTGCGTCACAAGGCCATTTCGGTTTTTGTCATGGATGGCAGCAAAACCCTGCTGCAACAGCGCGCTTTGGGCAAATATCACACGCCCGGTCTATGGGCGAATGCCTGCTGCACACATCCCCATTGGGACGAGGCATCGTTGATATGTGCGGTGCGTCGGCTTGAACAAGAGCTGGGGATCACCGGGCTTGAACCGCAATTCAAGGACCAGATCGAATATCGCGCTGATGTCGGTGGCGGGCTGATTGAGCACGAAGTGGTTGATGTCTTCACTGCCGCTGCCGATCAAAACCTGCGGATTACACCGAACCCGGATGAGGTCATGGATTTTGCCTGGGTGGACCTGTCCGAGCTTCGGGTCGAAATCCGATCAAATCCTGCCAAATTCACACCCTGGCTGCGGATCTATTTGGTCGATCATTACGACAGTATTTTCAACGCAAACGCTTGAGATAGACGTAATAGGCCCCTGCCCCGCCATGGCGTTGATGCGCCTCGGCAACCTGCAAAATAGCTTGCGATGCTGGCGCCATGCGCAACCATTGCGGCACCTGCGTTTTCAACACACCTCGCCGCCGTGGCATCGGATCATAGGGATCTTCACGACTGCCCTTGCCTGTGATCACCAGAACCAAGCGCATCCCACGCGCCTGCGACGTCAGAACAAATCGGATCAATTCCGGATGCGCCTGATCCAAGGTCAACCCGTGCAAATCAAGCCGTGCTTCGGGAACAAGCTTACCGCGCTTCATGCGGGAAAACGCCTTGTTGTCCATGTTCAACGGATCTTCCTTGATCCGCTGCGACGTCGATTTCGGGAAAACATGGGTTTCTGTCTTGCGAACCGCTTTTTCGCCCATGGCAAAGGCGGGCAGTACCGGTTTCGGTGCCGGCTCAGGATGTGCCAGTTTTTCCGCGACTTTGCGGGCCGGTTCCGGTTCTTTGGCTTTGGGCCGGTTCAACAAGGGATCGGCAGATTGCGCGATTTGGTTCCAAAGCTCGATTTCATCAGGGCGCAGGCGCCGTTTCTTCATTGGACCGATTCCGGCAACAGGGCATAGGCGCGCTGAATTGGCATCAAAACAACCAATCGTCCAGGGTCTTTGATGCGACCGGCAATCTGCCCAGCCTCATCACCCGTTCCAATAAAAATATCCGCCCGTTGCGCCCCCTTGATCGCCGAGCCGGTATCCTGCGCGATCATCAACCGGTTCAAAGGATAACGCCCGCCCTTTTCGATCCAAACCGGGGCACCAAGAGGGGTGTAGAGCGGATCAACAGCAATCGACCGCATGGTGGTGATCGACCGGTTCATCGCGCCAAGCGGGCCTTTTTCAGCCGGCACTTCGCTGACTTCTCGAAAGAAAACATAGGAGTTGTTATGAAACAAAAGCTCCCGCCCGGCTTCGGGATTGCGACGCACCCAATTCTTAATGACCTGGGCCGAGACCTGGTGGGCCTGATAGGTGCCGCGGCGCACCAGCTCTTGCCCGATGGACCGGTATTTATGCCCATTCGCCCCACCATAGCCAACGCGAATAAAGCTGCCATCAGGGTATTTCACCCGGCCAGAGCCTTGAACTTGCAGGAAAAACAGCTCAACTGGGTCATCCACCCAGGTAATCTCAAGCCCGCGATTATCCATCACGCCCGATGTCAGAATTTCGCGCCGTGTCAGCCAAGGCCGCTGCTTTTTAGCTTCCTTGGGCATCTGATAGATCGGGTAACGATAACGCTCAGTCCGGACCGGAGATCCATCTAGTTCTGGTTCAAAATAGCCCGTGAACAGGCCATCGGTTTCATTGGTGATCATGACAGGGCGAAAGAACAGTTCAAAAAACTGTTTTGCATCACCCGCCTCAGCCGCGACATTGCACAGGGCTGTCCAATCGGGATCATTGAGATCCCGACAGGTGTTTTGGAACACCTCCAACGCGGCCCCGTGGTCATCCTGTTCCCAACCGTTCAAATCTTCGAATTTCAGGATCGTATGCGTGATCTCTGTATCGGAAACAGCCGGGGTGGACATGGATAAGACCGCTAGAAAAGCCGCGAAGAGGGAGTGTTTCATTCGTCCGTAGCGACAAGCTGCCAGTTCGGGTCGGAACTGCCCATGTCATGGGCATAGGTCCAGACGTCTTTCTGTTTCTTCACGGCGGTGGCAGAGCCTTCGATCACCTGACCTTCTGCGTCTTTGACGACCGAAGTCATATCAGCAACGCTGCGCACGGTGATTTCCGCTTGCTTTGTGTTTTCATCAAAGCTGGCCCCGACGATGGCAATTTCGCGCACGCCAATGAACTCTGCCTCGATGGTCAGGCCCTGTTCTTTGCGGCTGGCAACAACTTCTTCAAAGGTCTCGTAAACCTCGTCGGACAGGAACGGTTTCAGATCTTCGACCTCTCCGCGTTCAAAACCCATCAGGATCATTTCATAGGCACCGCGCGCGCCGGACACAAAGTCTGACACGGTAAAGGACGGATCAACGCGCTTCATCGCGGCCAGGGCTTTGGCGGCATCGCTGCCTTCGGCAACATGATCGATGATGTCACGATCAGGCCCGCCATCAATCACTTCAAGGTCAGGACGGCTTTCGCCTTGGTCACGCTGTTGGACCGGTGGTTTTTCAAAACCCTCGCGCGTACCCAGAACGCTGCGCAAGCGCAGGATTAGAAAAACGGCAATTCCGGCAAGAACCAGAAGCTCGATAATAGGAGAGTTCATTTACACCTCATTCGGGGCGGTCATGGAATTTTCTTGTTCAACACCCTATGTAGGTGAGGCAAGCAGGTGAGTCCACCTGACCACAAACAAGGAATGCAACACAATGTGGCTGTTTATCGCCTTTCTTCTGGTTCCCCTGATCGAAATCGGCCTGTTTATCCAGGTCGGTGGCGCAATCGGGCTTTGGCCAACCCTAGCAATCGTCGTTCTGACGGCTGTGCTGGGCACCTGGCTGGTGCGGGCACAGGGAATATCGGCGATGAACAATCTGCGCAGCAGTTTTTCGCGCCTCGACAACCCGAGCGAACCTTTGGCCCATGGCGCTATGATCCTGTTTTCCGGGGCGCTTTTGCTGACGCCCGGTTTCTTTACCGATGCGATCGGTTTTGCCCTCTTGGCGCCTCCGGTCCGCATGGCCGTGATCGCTTGGGCGAAAAAGCGGATCACTGTCAGTCAGTTTGAGATGGGTGGCCAGTTTCACACTCAGCAGCCCGGACCAACGCGTGACGACACAGTGATCGATGGTGAATTCCGCGAAGTTCCACAAGGCAAAGAACCAAACCATCCCGGGTCCGGCTGGACCCGCCACTGATAAACAAAGTTGAGGCCCATGCCATGGGCTGATATGGCTAACACCGATTTTATATTGGAGACCAGTCCATGGCTGAGACAAACGGCGCAGCAGAAGCACCCACAGAGGCACCTCAGGCGCCCAAGATGAATGTTCTGGCACAGTTCATTCGTGATCTTTCTTTCGAAAATATTCTGGCGCAAAAAGGCGTTTCTGGCGAAGTTCAGCCAGAAATCCAGGTTCAGGTGAACCTTGACGCGAAAAAGCGCAGCGCTGAAAACCAGTACGAAGTTGTGATGAAGCTGAAAGTGGACAGCAAGTCCGCTGCAGCCAAAGAGCAGCTGTTCCTGCTAGAACTGGATTACGCCGGTGTTTTCAACATCGAAGGCATTCCAGAGGATCAGATGCATCCGTTCCTGTTGATCGAATGCCCGCGCATGCTGTTCCCATTCGTGCGCCGCGTTGTGTCTGATGTGACCCGCGATGGTGGCTTCCCGCCGCTGAATCTGGAAACCATCGATTTTGTCGCGCTGTACCGCACTGAATTGCAGCGTCGTCAGGCCGAAATGGCCGGTCAAAAGGCCGACGCCTAAAGGTTTGTGGCGCTTAGGTCTTGGACCAAAGCGCCTCATCACCAAGCTTCTCGACAAAGGCGGCATGTGCCGCCTTTTCTTTTTTGCTAAGACGCGAGGGCAGGGGGGTTGGACGCGGTTCAGGGCGCCAATTCGTCTCTGTTCCAGCGGAATTGCTGGTTTCTTCGACCGGTGCCAGGCCGAAATCCGGCTGCTTCCCGCCGATCAGTTCCAGATACACATCCGCCAGAATCTCACTATCGAGAAGCGCGCCGTGCAATGTCCGGTTCGAGTTGTCGATATTGAAGCGTCGACATAGCGCGTCCAGAGATGCTGGCGACCCCGGAAAGCGTTTGCGCGCGATCATCAGCGTATCAATCGCCCGTTCATAGGGGATTTCCGGCAGGCCCATCCATTTCAGTTCGGCATTGAGGAATTTCATATCAAAGGCCGCATTGTGGATGACCAGTTGCGAATCCTCGATAAAGTCCAGGAAGGATTGCCCAACTTTTTGGAAAACCGGCTTGTCTTTCAGGGTGACCTCACCCGGTTCAGCCGCGCGCGGGCTGTCGAGCAGATCCGGGCCAATCCCATGCACGCCAAAAGCCTCATCCGGCATGCCGCGTTCCGGGTTGATATAGACATGATAGGTCTCACCCGTGGCGACATGGTTCATCAGCTCGACAGCACCGATTTCAACAATGCGGTCGCCGGAAAACGGATCAAAACCTGTGGTTTCGGTATCGAGCACGATCTCACGCATCTCTCAAACGCCTTTCAATATCCTGTACAACCGCCGCAACCTGTTCGCGAGCATGATCCAATGTATCCGTTTCGATCACATAGGTCGAACGTTTGACTTTGTCCTCGTTTGGCATCTGGCGGGCACGGATCTGGGCAAAGGTATCTTCGCTCATCGTGCCGCGCGCCAAAACCCGGTCTCGCTGGATTTGCGGTGAAACAGAGACACATGCTACCGCATCCATCTCTTGATCTCCGCCGGTTTCAAACAGCAAAGGAATGTCGAAAACACCGATCTTGTTGGGGTTTTGCGCGACAAAGCCGGCGCGATCTTGTTGGACCAGTGGGTGAACAATGCTTTCGAGTGTTTTGAGTGCAGAAGGGTCTTCGGACAAGAGTGTCTTGAGCGCGTCCCGAGACACAGAACCATCATTAATAGCAGACGGAAAGGCGTCTTTAATCGGATCAACAGCCGCTCCGCCGGCGGAATAGAGCCGATGCACCGCGGCATCTGCGTCCCACAGGGCACATCCGAGTTGCTGAAACATCTTCGCGGTGGTGCTTTTGCCCATGCCGATGGATCCGGTCAGGCCGAGCTTGAACCTCATCGCAGCACGGCGGCGCGGGTGGACTCATCAACTTCGGGACGCATGCCGAACCAGCGTTCAAATCCGGGCACGGCCTGGTGCAACAACATGCCAAGCCCGTCGACCACCTGACATCCGGCCTGTTCCGCAGATTGCAATAGTTTGGTCTGGAGAGGTGTGTAAACAAGGTCTGTGACCAACATTCCCGGCGCCAGAGCATCCAAAGGAACACGGAACTCCTTTTTCCCGGTCATGCCGAGCGAGGTCGTGTTCACGACGGTCGCGGCCCCTTCGATCAGATTGCCTGCCTGCACCCAGTCATGGACCTGAACCCGATTACCAAAGGCCTGTTGCAGGGCATCCGCCCGCGCTTTGGTTCGGTTTGTCAGGCGAATTTCAGGCACGCCGACATCTAAAAGCGAAGCAATGATGGCGCGTGCTGCACCGCCAGCGCCAAACACAACGGCTGGTCCAGCATCGGCCTGCCAATCCGGTGCATTCTGGCGCAGGTTTTCGATAAAGCCGAACCCATCTGTGTTATCCGCATGAATGCGCCCATCTTTGCGAAAGATCAGCGTATTGGCGGCCCCAATCAACGTCGCCCGGTCCGAGACCAGATCCGCAATCTCCATAACCCGTTCCTTATGCGGAATGGTAACATTGACCCCGACAAACCCAAGATCCGGCAGCATCCGGATGGTGCTTTCCAATTTGTCGGCAGAGATATCCATCGGGATGTAATGACCCGCGAGCCCGTGTTTACGCAGCCAATGCGCAAAGAGCCGTGGGGATCTGGAATGCGCGATGGGTGAGCCAATGACTCCGGCCAAGGGGATGCGGTCTAGGGTCATGCGGGTATCGCTCCCATATTGGAGAGTTGGTTGAGAAGCTCGATCAGAGGGAGACCAAGAACGGTAAAGTGGTTGCCGTCAACACGAGAGAACAGGCGCACACCTTCTTTTTCTAACATGTAGCCGCCGACGCAATGGCTGATTTCCGGCCAATTACGATCAAGATAGGCGTCCAGATAAGCGTCAGAAAAATTGCGCATCATGAGACGAGCAGGGGCCACATGGCGCCAGATCGGTTTCCCGTCTTCATATAAGACAGCCGCAGATAGGAGCTGATGGGTTTCACCGCGCAAGGATTTGAGCTGATGCTCTGCCTCATCGCGGGTGTTCGGCTTGGACAGGATCGACCCCTTGAAGGACAAAACCTGATCACAACCCAGCACTTTGGCCCCAGGAAATTTCTGCGCAACTTTACGGGCTTTAGATTCTGCTAAGGTATCAGCGATATCTCTGGGAGGCGCTTGCTCAGCCAGGAGGGCCTGTTTGATCAACTCTTCATCGACTCGGGGCGATTCGATTTGAACGGTCAAACCGGCGTCACGCAGCAAATCTGCCCGGATTTGCGAGCCGGATGCGAGGATGAGATGCGGATTCATGTGGATATGTCTGCGGGCAACTCTGTTTGGTAGTACAGGTATGTTTCTGAGGAAAAACAGACAAGGTTGCAAGGTTGTGGGTTAATGAAACCTTTATCCGCTTGTGTGACAGAGATGTGAACGCTGTGGATTGGATAACCTGTTGACCTTGGTAAGTCGAAACATGGGGAATAGTTTCTGACTTATCCCGATATGCTGTCAGTTCTGTTAACTGCATATTAAATATGGTTAAATCATTGGCCTTGGGACGTTTGCCAGATTGTTTTCCCCAGATTTCTCCCACAAGGAAGCCCTGTGGAACATCTCGGGGACAGGAAAATAATCCCCAGAACTTCGCGCCCCTCCTAAATCAAAATCCTTTCTTTTCTTTTAATATTTTTAAGAGAAACATGGGCTGCGATGGGATCATTGACTTGGTTCGACAAGCGTATTAGATCCTTTCTCACTCCTGTTCTGGAGCGAACTTTCCCATGAAAAAGAGACATAAGGACCAAATTGGGTCCTGTGGATGTGTTGTATGACCCAAGAAAAACTGAATCTGGCTGATCTTAAGGCAAAGAGCCCGAAAGATCTCTTGTCCATGGCAGAAGAGCTGGAGATCGAAAACGCCTCCACGATGCGGAAGGGCGAGATGATGTTCCAGATCCTGCGGGAGCGCGCAGATGATGGTTGGGACATCTATGGCGATGGCGTGTTGGAAGTTCTGCAGGACGGGTTTGGGTTTTTGCGCTCTCCTGAGGCGAACTATTTGCCGGGTCCTGACGATATCTATGTGTCGCCGGACATGATCCGAAAGTATTCGCTGCGCACCGGGGATTCCATTGAAGGGGAAATCAAGGCACCGGACGGGGATGAACGCTATTTCGCTCTGGTGACGGTGACAAAGATCAACTTTGAAGAGCCTGAGAAGGCCCGTCACAAGATCGCTTTTGACAACCTGACGCCTCTTTACCCTGATGAGCGTCTGAAGATGGAGATCGAGGATCCGACCATCAAGGATCGCTCGGCGCGGATCATTGACCTGGTTGCACCCATCGGGAAAGGGCAGCGGAGCTTGATCGTGGCCCCGCCACGGACCGGTAAGACTGTTCTGTTGCAGAACATTGCCCACTCGATCGAGAAGAACCACCCAGAGTGCTATTTGATTGTTCTTCTGATCGATGAACGTCCGGAAGAGGTGACCGACATGCAGCGGTCTGTGAAGGGTGAAGTTGTGTCATCGACCTTTGACGAACCTGCGACCCGGCACGTTGCTGTCAGTGAAATGGTGATCGAAAAAGCCAAGCGTCTTGTTGAACATAAACGAGATGTAGTTATTCTGCTGGACTCGATCACAAGACTTGGTAGGGCGTTCAACACCACTGTGCCCTCATCTGGTAAGGTTCTGACCGGTGGTGTGGATGCAAATGCCTTGCAAAGACCAAAACGCTTCTTTGGTGCGGCGCGTAACATCGAAGAGGGTGGTTCGCTGACGATCATTGCCACGGCGCTGATCGATACCGGGTCACGCATGGATGAGGTCATCTTTGAAGAATTCAAAGGGACGGGTAACTCGGAAATTGTTCTGGACCGCAAGGTTGCTGATAAACGCGTCTTCCCTGCTCTGGATATTCTCAAGTCTGGTACGCGGAAAGAGGATCTGTTGGTCGATAAAATCGATCTTCAGAAGACCTTTGTTTTGCGTCGGATTCTGAACCCGATGGGCACCACGGATGCGATTGAATTCCTGATTTCGAAATTGAAACAGACCAAGACCAATTCCGAATTCTTTGATTCGATGAACAGTTGATGCGAAGATGGATACTATTTTTGCGCTAGCGAGCGCCCCAGGGAAAGCTGGAGTATCCGTTCTTCGTGTGTCTGGTCCTAAGGCAGCGCAATCAGCGCTGTCACTGGCCGGTATTGTCCCAGAACCTCGGGTTGCAAGTCTTCGTAAGCTTCGCGATCAAAACGGTGGGGTTTTGGATGAGGCGCTGGTCTTGTTTTTCCCTGCTGGAGCAAGTTTTACTGGCGAAGATGTTGTTGAATTTCAAACCCATGGCAGCATTTCTGTCGTCCAGGCTTTGCTGACTGAATTGCGTCAGATGGAGGGTTTCCGTCTGGCGGAAGCCGGAGAGTTTACCCGCCGCGCCATGGATAATGGTCGGATGGACTTGACCCAGGTCGAAGCACTTTCAGATTTGATCGAGGCGGAAACCGAAGCCCAGCGTCAGTTGGCGCTGAGTGTATTGTCAGGGAATTTGAGCACAAAGGTTGAGTCTTGGCGCGCCGGTTTGGTGCGTGCGGCCGCGCTCCTTGAGGCTACGATTGATTTCGCCGATGAAGACGTTCCTGTGGATGTGACTGAAGAGGTTCAGGATCTATTGCAGGCTGTTTCAGATGGAATGAATCAGGAGCTGCGCGGATTTGAAGCCTCTGAACGTGTGCGGTCCGGCTTTGAGATTGCGATTGTTGGTCCTCCAAATGCGGGGAAATCGACGCTACTGAATTACCTGGCTGGGCGAGAGGCGGCAATTACATCGGAAATTGCCGGTACGACTCGTGATGTGATCGAAGTGCGAATGAATATCGGGGGATACTCAGTTACGCTTTTGGACACGGCGGGTATTCGGCAGTCGACTGATGTTCTTGAAAAGATTGGCATTGAGAGAGCGTTGGATCGGGCACGGCAGGCGGATATTCGAATCCATCTGGTGTTAGATTTAGAAAAAACTGAGTTTGAGCCCTTGGAAGGTGACATTGTTTGCTTAGCTAAAGCAGATGTTCCTGCTGAGGGTTTTGGTGTGTCGGGTAAGACCGGGAACGGTGCGCCTGAGCTTCTGGAGCAGGTTAAACACGAGTTGTCGAATCGCGTACAAAATTCTGGGTTGATCAGTCGGGAAAGACAGAGAAATGCTTTGATGGATGGGGTGCGAGCTCTTGATCAAGCGATTATTTTGTTACCTGATGGTCCCGAATTCTATGAAGTAATCTCTGAAGAACTGCGTAGTTCGGCCCGTTGTTTGGAAGTTCTTTTGGGTCGTATTGACGTCGAGAATCTGTTAGATGAGATCTTTCTAAACTTCTGTGTTGGAAAGTGAGGAGTGTTTCACGTGAAACAATTCGACTTTGACGTGATCGTAATCGGTGGCGGACATGCTGGCACCGAAGCGTCTGTAGCCTCTGCTCGATACGGTGCGAAAACTGCTCTGATCACAATGCAAGAAGATGATCTTGGCGCGTTGTCGTGCAATCCAGCTATTGGTGGACTTGGCAAAGGTCACCTGGTTCGTGAAATTGACGCCCTAGATGGCATCATGGGTAAAATTGCAGACTATGCCGGTATCCAATTTCGCCTCCTAAATCGAAAGAAGGGCCCTGCAGTCCAGGGTCCACGGGCGCAGGCTGATCGAAAACGATACAAATCCGCCATGAAACAAGCGCTATCGCAAGTGGAAAACCTATCAATCGTCATTGGCGAAGTGGCGGATCTATCTTTAAACGCAGGGAAAATCGAAGGCGTGAAGCTTGCGGATGGTCAGACCCTTTCTTGTAGGTCTGTCATTTTGACAAGTGGTACATTCTTGAATGGTGTTATTCACATCGGGAAAGAAACCAGTCGCGGCGGGCGTATTGGTAGTCCGGCATCGATGAAACTTGCTGATCGACTAAATGACCTGAATCTGGTCCGCGGACGGCTGAAGACAGGTACACCTCCCCGTCTTAAAAAATCTTCTATCAATTGGGAGGTTCTCGAAGAACAACCTGGTGACGTGGAGCCTACTCTCTTTTCATTTCTCTCCGATGGTGTTTTCGCGCCGCAGATTTCCTGCGGAATAACGCACACGAACGACCAAACACACGATATTATTCGCGAAAACCTGGATCAATCGGCTATGTATGGTGGCCATATTGATGGTGTCGGGCCGCGGTATTGCCCTTCCATCGAGGATAAGATTGTCCGATTTTCAGAGAAGTCTTCTCATCAGATTTTCTTGGAGCCGGAGGGATTGGACTCCGACATTGTATATCCAAACGGTATTTCAACGTCATTGCCGACAGATGTGCAGCTTCGATACGTCCAGTCAATCTTTGGCTTGGAGCGTGCCGAGATCACACAACCCGGATATGCAATTGAATACGATTACATTGATCCGAGGAATTTGGCCCAAACGCTTGAGTTAAAGGATCTACCGGGTTTGTTCTTGGCTGGTCAAATCAATGGCACAACCGGGTATGAAGAGGCGGCAGCGCAGGGGTTGGTCGCGGGGTTAAATGCCGCAGCCGGGGCTTTGGAAAAAGAGACGATCACCTTCACCCGAACAAATAGCTACATCGGCGTTTTGATCGATGATTTGACAACTCGCGGAGTGTCAGAACCATACCGGATGTTTACATCTCGTGCCGAGTACCGACTGGCTCTACGCGCAGACAATGCTGATCAAAGGCTAACACCGAAAGCCATAGAAATGGGTATAGCTTCCCATAAGAGGCGGGATTCGTTTCTTTCAAAAATGGAAGACTTGTCTAGAACCAAGGAAATTTTTGGGTCTCATGTCTATTCGCCGGACGATGTGCGTAAGTTGGGACTAGATCTTAATCGTGATGGTAAGAAAAGAACGGCCTATCAGCTGCTGTCTTTCAAGGATGTGGAACCGGATTTATTCGAGACCGTTATCCCTGATTATTCAGGCTTGCCTTCTGAAAGTTTGAAGCAGTTGAAACGTGAGGCAACTTACGAATCCTACATCGAGCGTCAGAAGAAAGATATTGAAGCTCTGGAGAAGGATTCTGCCGTTAGGATCCCACCAAATTTTGATTACCAAGTACTTTCGGGCCTTTCAAATGAACTCAAAAGTAAATTGGAAGTGACCCGGCCCGACGATTTGGGGCAAGCGAGTCGTATTGAGGGGATGACTCCGGCGGCTCTTGTTCTCCTTCTTTCTAAAATTCGTCAGTTTTCTAGAATGAAGGCTGTTTGATGACACTCCGCCAGGATCCCCTAGATCATGTTTCACGTGAAACATTGGAAGCTTTAAAACAGTATGAACACCTTCTGAAAAAGTGGAATCCCAAGATTAACTTGGTTGCACCAGCTTCACTTTCCGAAACCTGGGATCGTCATATTAAAGATTCTGCTCAGATCTTTTGGCTGGCAAACCGAGAGGCCAAGGTTTGGCTAGATTTTGGGTCGGGAGCAGGGTTTCCAGGCCTTGTCTGCGCAACATTGGCAAAATACGAAAAATCCAAAACTCGGTTTGCATTGGTAGAAAGTGATTCACGAAAATGCGCATTCCTTCGCACAGTCAATCGTGAACTGAACCTGAACGTCGAAATCCACAACCAGAGGGCTGAAGTTCTAACCGGTCAAGACGCCGATATAATCTCCGCAAGGGCCCTGGCACCGTTGGACAAACTCCTCTTTTTTGCGCAAAAGCACATGAAACCAACAACACAAATGCTGTTCCCTAAAGGGCAGAATTGGGCGTCAGAAAAAAAAGCCGCCGAGGTCAACTGGCGCTTTTCATGCGTTGAACACCCGAGTATCACTTTGAAAGAAGCTGTGGTTCTTGAAATCGGAGATGTCGTCCATGCCTGACTTGTCACGTCCAAAAACTCCTCGCGTCATGGCTTTGGCAAATCAAAAAGGCGGAGTAGGAAAGACAACGACGACAATCAATTTGGCTGCAGCTCTGGCTGAAAAAGGGCTGAAAATCCTTGTCGTTGACCTCGACCCACAAGGCAATGCATCAACCGGTTTGGGCATCGAAGCGGAGCACCGTGAATTCACCACGTACGATTTTCTGTTGGATGAGAGCAAGTTGGACGACTTGATCTTGGAGACTACGGCCAAAAACGTCTCGCTCATACCCGCAACAGTGGATCTGAGTTCAGCGGATATCGAGCTCTTTGCCAATGAAAAACGCAGCTTCCTGCTACACGACGCCATCCGGCAACCAGATATGGATCAGTTTGGATTTGATTACATTTTGATCGATTGCCCACCGTCTCTCAATCTCTTGACGGTGAACGCTCTCGTGGCATCCAATAGCGTTATTGTGCCACTTCAAAGCGAATTCTTCGCTCTAGAAGGCCTTTCGCAACTCATGATGACGATTCGTGAAGTGCGTCAATCGGCCAATCCCAAACTCAGAATTGAGGGGATTGTTCTGACAATGTATGATGCGCGCAATAACCTCAGCCAACAAGTTGAGGCTGATGCCCGTGAGAACCTTGGCGATCTGGTCTTCGAATCCGTGATCCCGAGAAATGTGCGTGTCAGCGAAGCGCCGTCTTATGCGATGTCGGTCTTGAACTATGACACGGCATCGAAGGGCGCGGCGGCCTACCGGGCTTTGGCTCAGGAACTTCTCAAGAAAAACGATAAGATGGCGGCGTAAAGGACATCACCCATGGCACCTAAAAAAGATCAAAAACGTGGATTGGGTCGCGGACTCTCGGCTTTGATGGCAGATGTGACGCCAGAGCAAACACAATCCGAAGGGCCCAAGCGACCGGATTTGCTGGTACCGATTGAACGCCTGGTTCCAAATCCTGATCAGCCACGTCGCCAATTCACTGAATCTCAACTAGAGGAACTGGCAAACTCCATTCGAGCCAAAGGTGTCTTGCAGCCTTTGATCGTTCGCGTCTCGCCCAGGAACTCTGCCGAATATGAAATCGTTGCGGGTGAACGCCGTTGGCGCGCGTCTCAATTGGCGCAGCAGCATGAAGTACCCGTCATTGTCCGAGACTTTGACGATACAGAAGTCCTTGAAGTTGCGATCATTGAAAACATTCAACGCGCTGATCTGAACCCAATCGAAGAAGCGGCTGGGTATAAGCAACTGATGTTCAAGTTTGGTCATACCCAAGAAAAACTTGCTGAGGCTTTGGGCAAAAGTCGCAGTCATATCGCCAACCTGATGCGCTTGTTGAATTTGCCTGAAACCGTGCAGGACTTGGTGTCGTCCAATGCTCTCAGCGCTGGACATGCGCGTGCATTGATCACGGCACCCAATCCAGAAGAGCTGGCCAAAGAAGTTGTCGCGAAAGGGTTATCAGTCCGGGAAACCGAACGCCTGGCGAAGAACAACATCAAACCCGCCCTGTCGACCAAAGCCGCCGCTGGTAAACCGGTTCTGGAAAAGGATGCTGATACGATCGCACTAGAAGGGGATTTGTCCGCAGCACTCAGCATGAAGGTTAATATCGATCACAAGGCCGGAACAGAGGCGGGCAAGATTTCAATCTCTTACCAATCTTTGGACCAGCTCGACGCCTTGTGCCGAATTCTGAGTGCTGGCTAAGCGCTCTTACCCTTAGCTCGAACCCAGAAGTTCGACCAAAACAGAGTTCAAAAGAAGCTTGCCGCCCGGAGTCACTCCGAGGCGGCCTTTCTTTTCCCAAAGGAGATCCATATCAACAAGCTTACCAATAGTGGGGCGCAAGGTCTCAATCCCCTGCATATTGTGTAGTCTCGCTAGATCTACACCTTCCTGAATGCGCAACCCCATCATGAGATATTCCGCTGCCTGATCAGCTCCGGATAGAGCCACAGCCTGATCTGCCGCTTGTCCTTGCTCAACCTTCTGAAGCCAAGCCCCAGGCTGCAAGACTGCGTCGGTCGCGAACTTCCGACCGCTCACAGACAGCCGTCCATGCGCACCCGGGCCCACACCCGCATAATCTCCGTACCGCCAATAGATCAAATTATGCCGTGATTCCGCACTAGGTTTGGCGTGATTGGACACCTCATAGGCCGGCATTCCATGCGCCTCACAAACAGCTTGCGTCAGATCAAACATGTCCGCAGAAATATCTTCATTCGGCAAGCCACGCAGTTTTCCCGCGTTATAGCGATCTCCAAATGCGGTGCCTTGCTCGATTGTCAGCTGATAAAGAGAAAGATGATCCGCAGCGAGGGCCAGGGCCTCGGTCAGCTCTGTCTCCCAATTCGCAAGGGTTTGATCCTGGCGGGCATAGATCAGATCAAAGCTCACCCGGTCAAAGACATTCTTGGCGATATCCAATGCACGGCGGGCTTCATCAACATTATGCAGACGGCCGAGACGTTTTAGATCATCGTCGCGCAAGGACTGAACACCCAGCGAAACGCGATTGACACCTGCATCCCGAAATCCCCGAAATTTGTCCGCTTCGACAGAGCTTGGATTGGCCTCAAGAGTGATCTCGATATCATTGGCCCAAACCCATGTGTCAGAAGCCGCCTCAAGAACTGATGCAACGGTCTCAACCGCCATCAGGGATGGGGTGCCACCGCCAAAGAAGATTGAGTTCAGTACCCGACCTCGGGTTAACGCGCCAACCCGTTTGATTTCTGACGCCAGCGCTTTGGCCCAACGGGATTGATCAATCTGGCGCGAGACATGGCTGTTAAAGTCGCAATAGGGGCATTTGGCCTCGCAAAACGGCCAGTGCACATAAAGGCCAAACCCCCCCAATTGCCAATCTTCAACCAAAGCAACCTGCCACGAATTTTTTGAAGGCATCTGCACGGTGGCTGATCTGGTTTTTCTTTTCCGATGTCATCTCGGCAAAGGTGATGTCATAGCCTTCGGGCACAAAGATCGGGTCGTAACCGTGACCATTCTCGCCCCGCATCGGCCAGATGACTCGACCTTCCATAACGCCGGGAAACACAACATCTTCGCCATCCGGCCAGGCCAGAACCAAGGTGCAGCAAAACCGGGCCGTCCAAGGTTCCGCCGCATCGCGTTCCAGCAGCATGTCATGGCTCTTGGTCATGGCCATGACAAAGTCACGACCCGACTCCGTCTCAGCCCAATCCGCCGTATAGATGCCGGGCTGTTTATCCAGCGCGTCAATCTCGATCCCGGAATCGTCGGACAGGGCAGGGAGCCCGGTTGCCTTGGCCGCAGCATGCGCCTTGATCCGGGCGTTTTCGACAAAGCTGGTTCCGTCCTCGACGGGCTCTGGCAGACCCATTTCCTTGGCACCGACAACGGTCACGCCGAATGGCTGCAACAATGCAGTCATCTCGTCCAATTTGCCTTGGTTATGGGTGGCGACCAAAAGACGGTCGCCCTCAAACTTTCGGCTCATGCAACCGCCGCCTGTTGCAGGGCGATCAGCTCGCCAACGCCTTTATCGGCTAGGTCCATCAACTGACCCATCTGATCACGCGAGAATGTCGCGCCTTCAGCTGACATTTGCACTTCGATCAATTGACCGTCGCCGCGCAGGATAAAGTTGCCATCAACACCGGCTTCGCTGTCTTCCGGGTAATCCAGGTCCAGCACAGGCTGGCCCGCATAGATCCCGCAGCTTACAGCTGCCACAGGTGAAATCAGCGGATCGGTGACGATATCACCGGCTTTCATCAGCTTGTTCACCGCGAGGCGCAGTGCAACCCAACCGCCAGTGATCGAGGCACAACGGGTACCGCCATCGGCCTGGATCACGTCACAATCGACGGTGATCTGACGTTCGCCCAGGGCCACACGATCCACGCCAGCGCGCAGGGAACGACCGATCAAGCGCTGGATCTCAACCGTACGGCCGCCCTGCTTGCCGGCTTGAGCTTCGCGGCGCATCCGGGTCGAGGTCGAGCGTGGCAGCATGCCATATTCGGCCGTGACCCAGCCAAGGCCGGACCCCTTGATAAAGGGCGGAACGCGCGCCTCAAGCGACGCGGTACACAGAACATGGGTGTCGCCCATACGGATCATGCAGGATCCTTCGGCGTGTTTTGTCACGTCTGTTTCGATTGAAACGGCGCGCATTTCGTTTAATTCTCTTCCCGACGGTCTCATGGCGATCCTCTTGGCTATTTGGGGCAGGGATAGACGCGCTTGCCCCACAGGTGCAACCCCGTACCCGCAGCCTTTCAGGATCAGACTGCAAGAAGAGGCGCTGATGAGCGAAACAAACGAAATCCTGTCCGAAATGAACGATCGCTCGCGCGAGGTGTTCCGGTTGGTTGTCGAATCCTACCTAGAAAATGGTGGACCGGTCGGATCACGCACCTTGACCCGCGCTTTGTCGGAAAAGGTCTCGGCCGCGACGATCCGCAATGTGATGCAGGATCTCGAATTCCTAGGTCTGCTCGACAGCCCGCACGTGTCTGCAGGCCGAATACCAACGCAGCAGGGGTTGCGGATGTTTGTCGATGGGTTGCTTGAGGTGCGCGACCTCGACAATGATGACCGTCAGATGCTCGACGCGACCGTTGGCAACAACGCGTCAGATGTTGGCGGCTTGCTGGATCAGGTCGGCGCGGCCCTGTCCGGCGTGACGCATGGCGCCTCTCTCGTCCTGACGCCAAAACAAGAGGCCCCGCTCAAACATATCGAATTTGTCAGCCTGGCGCAGGACCGCGCCCTGGTCGTCATTGTCTTTGCCGATGGTCAGGTCGAAAACCGCCTCTTCACCCCGCCACCCGGACAAACCCCAAGCTCGATGCGCGAAGCGGCGAATTTTGTGAATTCCTGGATCGAAGGTCGTACCCTGTCCGAGCTTGGCAAAATCATGCAGGATGAAATCACCCGTCGTCGACAGGAACTGGATGCCAAGGCGGCGCAGCTGGTCGAATCAGGCATCGCCGTCTGGGAAAGCCCGGACGACAAATCTGGTCGCCTGATCGTGCGGGGGCGGTCGAATCTCTTGGGTGATGACGCCGCCGAAGAAGAGCTGGACCTGATCAAACACCTCTTTGACGACCTTGAACGCAAGCAAGATATCGCTGAATTTCTGGAACTGACCGAACAAGGCGAGGGTGTGCGCATTTTTATTGGCTCAGAGAACAAACTTTTCTCACTTTCGGGTTCCTCTTTGGTGGTGTCTCCCTATATGAACGCTGATCGAAAGATCATCGGCGCGGTGGGCGTGATCGGCCCGACGCGTCTCAACTATGGCCGCATCGTTCCAATTGTGGATTACACGGCGCAGCTGGTCGGTAAGCTGATTACCGACCGCAGTTAGAGGTAGAGAATGGCTGATCAGAACAACGAAGATTTCCTCGACGATATCGACGAGGCCGAAGCTCAGGAAACTGCGTTCGAGACCGAAGAGATTGACGAGGTCGCGATGGCAGTCGAGCAGGTGGTTGCCGAGCGTGATGAATACAAAGACCGTTTCATGCGGGCCTTGGCGGATGCGGAAAACGCGCGCAAACGCGCGGACAAAGATCGCCGCGAAGCCAACATGTATGGCGGCACCCGTATCGCGCGCGACCTGTTGCCGGTCTATGACAACCTGAACCGCGCCCTGACAGCTGCCAAAGAGGCCGAGGGCGAGGCATCAGCGGCTTTGGTCGAAGGTGTGGAACTTACACTCAAAGAGTTGCTGAACGTGTTTGAGCGTCACGGCGTTCAGCGCATCACGCCAGAGGTTGGTGATCGCTTTGATCCACAGCAGCACGAGGCCATGTTCGAAGCGCCGCTGCCAGGCACCACAGCGGGTGACATCATTCAGGTCTCCGCCGAGGGCTTTATGCTGCATGACCGCCTTCTGCGCGCCGCGCAGGTTGGCGTAAGCTCGATGCCCGCAAGCTGAGCCTGCGAAATGCCGTAGGGTGGGGTTAAACCCCACCTTACCTCATTCCTCACTTCTTCAACAAAGCCTTGAGATCATAGATGGCCTGCAACGCATCGCGGGGGGTCATTTCATCCGGCAACAGGTCTGCAACCCGGTCCTCGATCTCCGACGGCCCAGATTGAACCGGTTTCGGCTCTGGTTGCGCAGCAACAGCGAACAAGGGCAGATCGTCAATCAGCGCCTTGGGCGACGTACGGCCACGTTCCCCTTCTTCCAAAGCTTCCAACACGGTTCTTGCTCGTTTGATCACCGCCGTAGGTAATCCGGCCAATTGCGCGACCTGTACGCCATAGGAGCGATCCGCCGCGCCATCCCGGACTTCGTGCAGAAAGATCACTTCGCCTTCCCATTCCTTGACCGCGACGGTGGCGTTTTTGACCCCTGGCAGCTTGCCCGCCAAGGCGGTCATTTCGTGATAATGCGTGGCAAACAGGCCCCTTACGCGGTTTTCTTCATGCAGATGTTCAAGAGTGGCCCAGGCAATTGACAAACCATCATAGGTCGCCGTACCGCGCCCGATCTCGTCCAAGATAACCAGGGCGCGTTCATCCGCCTGATTGAGGATCGCCGCGGTTTCCACCATCTCAACCATAAAGGTTGACCGCCCGCGGGCCAGATCATCCGATGCGCCAACGCGCGAGAATACTTGACTAACGATGCCAATGTGTGCCGACCGGGCGGGGACATAGCTGCCCATCTGCGCGAGAATCGCGATAAGTGCGTTCTGGCGCAGATAGGTCGATTTACCCGCCATGTTCGGGCCGGTCAGCAAAGTCACTGATGCTTTGTCACCCTCGGCATTCAAGGCGCAATCATTGGCGATGAAAACCTCGCCGGATGATTTGAGTGCCGCCTCAACAACCGGATGGCGCCCGGCCTCGATCTCAAAGGCGCGGCTGTCGTCCACCTTTGGCATGCACCAATCCCGTTGGCGGGCGAGTTCTGCCAATCCAAGCGAAAGATCAAACTCTGCCAAGGCAAAGGCCATCTCGGATAGGGCAGGGGCCTGATCCAGAATTGCGCCTTTCAGGCTTTCATAGAGACGCTTTTCAATGGCCAACGCCTCGGCCCCGGCGTTCAGGATACGCGTCTCCAGCTCCGTCAGTTCAACGGTTGTGAAACGCACCTGGTTGGCGGTTGTCTGACGGTGGATAAAGGTTTCGGACAACGGCGCGGACAGCATTTTTTCGGCGTGGGTGGCCGTCGTCTCAACAAAATACCCCAAGACGTTGTTATGTTTGATTTTTAGTGATGTGACACCCGTCAGGTCCGAATACTTTGATTGCAGACCGGCAATCACCCCGCGCCCTTCGTCTCGCAATTGCCGTGCTTCATCCAAGTCTGGGTTAAAACCGGGCGCGATAAACCCGCCATCCCGCGCCAAAAGCGGGGGTTCGGCTATCAAAGACTCCTCAAGCTGATCCAACAGGGGGTCTTGTCCGCGCAACGCCTCAAGGCTTGTTTGTAGCAATTCGGGCAAGTCGACAGCTTCAAGGCGATCCGAAATAGCCTCAGCCTGAGCAATCCCGTTTCGAATATTGGCCAAATCGCGTGGGCCGCCACGATCCAGGGCCAATCGAGACAGAGCGCGATCAAGATCGGGAACTTGGCGCAATGTGTCTCTAACACTGTCGGTTACACCAGATTCCAGACCCCAACGCACAGCCTCAAGGCGCCCATGGATCACGGGGATCTCACGCGATGGAGACGAAACGCGGCGTTCCAGCAGGCGCGCGCCAGCGGCGGTGACGGTCATGTCGATTACGGACAACAGGGAGTCCGCCTTGCCGCCCTGCATGCTCCGGGTCAGTTCCAAATTGCGCCGGGTGGCGGCGTCAATCGACATCAACCGCGACACGGCCTCTTGGCGTGGGGCGCGCAGCATCGGCATACGGCCCTTTTGCGTGATGTCGAGATAATCGGCCAGCGCACCCATCGCGCTAAGCTCGGCACGGGTGAAATTGCCGAAACCGGCCAGAGTAGAGACTGAAAAGATCCCACACAACCGGGTTTCCGCTGCCGTGCTATCAAAGGAAGCATTGCCAAGGATGCTGGTTTCAACGCCAATTTCTACCAGAACCTCGCGCAGCTCTTCATCCACGCCTTCCGAAATCAACAACTCGGACGGCCCCAGGCGCGCCAATTCGGCCCCGATCCGGGCTTGACCAACAGGCATCACGTGAAACGCACCGGTCGAGATATCGGCCCAAGACAGGGCAAATTCGTCTCTAACCTTGCCCAAAGCGGCAAGAAAATTGTGGTGACGGGCTTGTAGTAGCGAGTCTTCGGTCAACGTTCCCGGCGTGACCAGGCGCACAACCTCGCGACGCACCACCGCCTTGTACCCGCGTTTCTTGGCCTCATCAGGGGTTTCCATCTGTTCGCCAACGGCAACACGGAACCCTTTGCGGATCAGGGTGAGGAAATACCCTTCGGCCGCGTGGTGAGGAACGCCGCACATGGCGATGTCCTCGCCATTGTGTTTTCCACGTTTGGTCAAAGCGATGTCGAGCGCCTCAGAGGCCGCCACGGCATCGTCAAAGAACAATTCGTAAAAATCACCCATGCGATAGAATAACAAAGCGTCGGGATGCTGTGCTTTGATTTCCAAATATTGCGCCATCATGGGCGTTACGGTATTTTTATTGCCTTTGTTAGCGCTCACACCACTTTCCCTCGCCGTTCTGGCGTGACATTAAGCTGTGTGAGTCCCGGGTAAAACCCGCAAATTGAGACGGTCCACGATACGGCCAGAGATACAGCAAGAACAAATGTCCAAACCCAAGTTTACACGCGAAGAGGCCCTGGCCTTTCACATTGATCCGACCCCCGGCAAATGGGAGGTTCAGGCCACTGTCCCAATGACAACGCAGCGCGACCTGTCGCTGGCTTATTCCCCGGGCGTGGCCGTGCCATGTGAAGAGATCGCCGCCAATCCCGAAGCCGCCTATGACTATACCAACAAGGGCAACCTTGTGGCTGTGATCTCGAACGGCACCGCGGTTTTGGGGCTCGGCAATCTTGGCGCGCTGGGCGGCAAACCGGTGATGGAGGGCAAATCCGTGCTCTTCAAACGTTTTGCCGATGTGAACTCGATCGATATCGAGTTGGACACCGAAGACCCGGATGAGTTCTGCAAAGCGGTTAGGCTGATGGGGCCGACCTTTGGCGGCATTAACCTTGAAGATATCAAAGCGCCGGAATGCTTTATCATCGAACAGCGTCTGAAAGAGGAAATGGACATTCCTGTCTTCCACGACGACCAGCACGGGACGGCGGTGATTTGTGCGGCGGGCCTGATCAATGCGCTTAAGATCTCGGGCAAAAAGATCGAAGACGTTAAAATCGTCCTGAACGGTGCCGGGGCGGCGGGGATCGCTTGTATTGAACTGTTGAAATCCATGGGTGCGCGGCACGAAAACTGCATCGTGTGCGACACCAAAGGAGTGATTTATCAGGGTCGTACCGAGGGTATGAACCAGTGGAAATCGGCCCATGCCGTGTCTACCGAACACCGCACACTCGAAGAGGCGATGGTGGGTGCTGACGTGTTCCTTGGCGTGTCTGCCAAAGGGGCCGTCACCCAAGAGATGGTCAAAGCGATGGGCGACAACCCGGTGATCTTTGCCATGGCCAACCCCGATCCGGAGATCACTCCGGAAGAGGCGCATGAGGTACGCGTTGACGCCATTGTTGCCACCGGGCGCAGCGACTACCCGAACCAAGTCAATAACGTGTTGGGCTTTCCCTACCTGTTCCGTGGCGCGCTCGACATCCATGCGCGCGCCATCAATGATGAGATGAAGATCGCCTGCGCCCAGGCGCTGGCCGATCTCGCGCGCGAGGATGTGCCGGACGAGGTGGCGCTGGCCTATGGCAAGAGCCTGACTTTTGGTCGCGATTATATCATCCCAACACCCTTTGATCCGAGACTAATTCACCGCATTCCGCCTGCCGTTGCCCGTGCAGGCATGGAAACCGGTGCCGCACGGCGCCCGATCATTGATATGGATGGGTACGAAGAGGGCCTGAAATCACGCATGGATCCAACCGCGTCGATCCTGCGCTCGATCAACACCCGCGCCCGCGCAGCTCAGGCCCGGATGATCTTTGCAGAAGGTGATGATCCACGCGTTTTACGGGCGGCGGTGATGTATCAGCGTTCCGGCCTTGGCAAAGCTTTGGTTGTTGGTCGCGAAGACGATGTGAAGAAAAAGCTCGAAGATGCCGGTCTTGCCGATGCTGTGCGCGAGCTGGAAGTCGTCAACGCCAAGAACACCCCGCACCTGCAGGCTTACAAAGATTTCCTGTATGACCGCCTGCAGCGCAAAGGCTTTGATCGCTCTGATATTCACCGCATGGCGGCACGGGATCGTCATGTCTTTGCCTCGCTCATGCTGGCGCATGGCCATGGTGATGGGTTGATCACCGGTGCCACGCGCAAATCGGCGCATGTGATGCAGTTGATCAACCATGTCTTTGACGCGGATGCCGAACACGGCGCGGCAGGTGTGACTGCGCTGCTGCACAAGGGGCGGATCGTTCTGATCTCGGATACGCTGGTTCATGAATGGCCTGATGAAAACGATCTGGCCAATATTGCCGAGCGTGCCGCGGATGTGGCCAAGCATCTGGGCCTTGACCCACGTGTGGCCTTTGTCAGCTTTTCGACCTTTGGCTATCCGGTTTCCGAACGGGCCGAGAAAATGCACCTGGCACCGGCCGTCTTGGACCAACGCGGCGTTGATTTCGAATATGAAGGCGAGATGACCGTCGATGTGGCGTTGAACGTGCAGGCGCAAGAGGCCTACCCGTTCCAACGCCTGTCTGGCACGGCAAACATTCTGGTTGTTCCAGCGCGTCACTCGGCCTCGATCTCGACCAAGTTGATGCAGGAAATGGCTGGCGCGACCGTGATTGGCCCGATCTTGGCCGGGGTCGAAAAGTCGATCCAGATCTGTTCGACCAATATGACCGCGAATGACATCCTGAACATGGCTGTCCTGGCTGCCTGCAAGGTCGGTTAAACACTTGCACATGGTTGTGGTTTCTTCCACGATGCCCCTTCTGAACAAGAGGGGGCAGCCATGACCGTGTATAATCTGGGCTCGATCAATATCGACAATGTCTACCGTGTGCCGCATCTGCCGGGACCGGGTGAAACCCTGGCCTCTTCTGACGTGACCAAGGGCCTGGGTGGCAAAGGTGCGAATATGTCGGTTGCCGTTCAGCGCGCTGGATCCCCATGCGTTCATATCGGTTCCGTGGGTGAGGATGGCGATTGGGCACTGGATCGCCTGCGCGCGAGCGGTGTCGATACGGACCACGTTCATATTTCACAACCCACCGGCCATGCGATCATCAATGTCGATGACGCGGGCGAGAATGCAATTGTTCTCTATCCCGGCGCAAATCGCCATGTGTCGATGGGTTCGGTTCAGGCGGCCTTGGCCGAGGCCAAGCCTGGCGAGTTGTTCGTCACGCAAAACGAAACCAATGGTCAGGTCGAAGCAGCGCAATTGGCCAAGTCCAAAGGGCTGAAAGTCATCTATGCGGCGGCGCCGTTTTCGGCCGAGGCTGTTGAGGCGATTTTGCCGGTTACTGATATGCTGGTCTTGAACGAAGTTGAGGCGCAGCAGCTGACCGAGGCGCTGGGCAAATCCTTGACTGAACTTGGCCTGAAAGATGTGATCGTCACATTGGGTGCCAAAGGGTGTCGCTGGATCTCGGGCACTGAGAGCAGGGAGTTCCCTGCACAAAAGGTAACCCCGGTTGACACAACCGGGGCTGGGGACACGTTTACTGGCTATCTGATCGCCGGTTTGGATCAAGGCATGTCGGTTGACGCCGCGATTGAACTGGCGGGCAAGGCCGGGGCCGTCATGGTGACACGCCTTGGTGCGGCGGATGTGATCCCAACCAAGGCTGAGGTTGATACGGCCTTTCCTGCCTAGTTAGTCTCTATTTCGCAAAGGCGGCCTCAGAACCCCACAGCTCTTTGACGCGCTGATCGCGACCACAGGCGTTGCGGTACTTCTTATAGGCGTCTTTCTGTTTAATCGGGCCAAAACGGGTCAGCACGCGTTTGGTGCCTTTGTAATAATCCTGATGATACCCCTCAGCCTCGAAAAACGCGCCCGCAGGTAAGATTGGGGTTACAATCGTGCGTCCAAGGGCGGCGGATGCTGCCTTTTTCGCGGCCTCAGCATCGCGCTTTTGGGCATCGTTAGAGACGAAAATCGCGGTGCGATAGCTGTCGCCTCGGTCGCAGAACTGACCCCCTGCATCAGTGGGGTCTACCGAGCGGAAAAACAGATCGTAGAGCTGGCGTTGCGAGACTTGCGAGGCGTTAAAGGTGATTTTCACGGCTTCATAATGGCCGCTGCCACCGCGCGTGACTTGCTTGTAAGTCGGGTTGGCGACATGGCCGCCGGTATAGCCAGAGACAGCGCCTTTGACACCGCGAACGGATTCAAAATCTGATTCCACGCACCAGAAACATCCCCCCGCAACAACGATCTCATCCGCCAAAGCGTCAGAGCCCTGGGCCGCAAAACCAAGGGACATCAACAGCATCAAAGCAATAGGGCGGGCACGGGTTAGCATACGCATGGCAATCTCCTTTTGTGGCAACACTGCACAATGTTGACCTCTCCAACAATGCACTGTCATGTGATCTCACCGCTTGGTGAAGACCAGTGAAGTGGTCGGCAATAAAGGATTCCGCAATGACAGAGGTTTCAACACATCAGGCGCAGGAAGATGCGCGCAATGACAACGTGTTGATATGGGTGAATGGCACGCTCAAGCCGCGCGCCGAGGCGATGGTAAGCGTGTTCGATTCCGGCTTTATGCTGGGGGACGGCGTTTGGGAGGGGCTGCGGCTTTATAATGGGCGCTGGGCATTCCTGGATGAGCATATGGACCGCCTGTTTGAAGCCGCCAAAGCCATTGATCTCGACATTGGGATGGAGCGGGACGGGGTGATTGCCGCGCTGGAAGAAACACGTAAATCCAATGGGATGGAAAGTGATGCCCATGCCCGTTTGATGGTGACGCGCGGGGTCAAAACGCGACCCTTTCAGCATCCATCGCTCAGCCAACAGGGACCGACCGTTGTGATCATCATGGAGCATTCCAAGCCCTCGATCCCGCGCCCGCTGCGCCTTGCGACGGTGCCGCATCAACGCGGATTGCCGATGACCCAAGACCCGAAATTGAACTCGCATTCCAAGCTCAACTGCATCCTTGCCTGTATCGCCGCTGAAAAGGCCGGTGCAGATGAGGCGCTGATGCTCGACGTGCATGGTTTTGTGAACACCACGAATGCCTGTAACTTTTTCATCGTGCGCAAAGGGGCGGTTTGGACCAGCACCGGAGATTATTGCATGAACGGAATCACCCGCCAGAAGGTGATTGATCTGTGCCGTATCAATGACATCCCGGTTTTTGAACGCAACTATAGCCTGGTCGATACCTACGGCGCGGATGAGGCGTTTTTGACCGGTACATTTGGCGCACAAACCCCAGTGAGCGAGATTGACGGGCGCCAGATCGGTTGCGGAGAGGCTGGGCCAATCACTTTGCGTCTGCGCGCGCTCTACAAAGAGTTGGTGACGTCATGAAAATCGCCATGTGGAGCGGGCCGCGCAATCTGTCGACGGCGATGATGTATGCCTTTGGCAACCGGGCGGACTTTGCCGCCTGGGATGAACCGTTTTATGCGGCCTACCTCAAACGCACCGGAATAGATCACCCGATGCGGGATGAGATTATTGCGCAGCATGATGCCGATTCCGTCTCTGTTTCAGCCCAAATCGCCGGTCCTGTGCCAGATGGGAAAGAACATTGGTACATGAAACATATGGGCATCCATATGGAGGATACCCCGCTGGATTGGGCTGAGGATTGCGTGAATGTGCATCTGATCCGGCACCCGGCGCGGGTGATCGCCTCTTATGCAGCAAAGCGGGAAAACCCGAGTTTTTGGGATATCGGATTTCAACAGCAGCTTGAGATTTTCGAACGCTTCCCCGGCCCAGTGATCGACAGCGCCGATATTCGCCGCGATCCCGAAGGAATGTTGCGCAAATTATGTATTGCGATCGGGCTGGAATTCGACCCGGCGATGCTGAGCTGGCAAGCTGGCCCGCGCGATTTTGACGGGGTCTGGGCGGCGCATTGGTACGGGTCGGTGCATAAAAGCACAGGCTTTGCCGGGGCCGAGGGGGCGTTGCCGGAACTACAAGACGAGGCTGCCAAGCTCGTCGCGCAAGCCATGCCGTTCTATGCCAAACTGGCAGAGTCCAAGCTGGCATAAATACAGGCCGCCCACTTTTCCCGAGTGAAAAAGTGTGGGCAACCAATATAGGGCAAGACATAGCTTTCAGGTCTTGCCCTTTCAGAAATTGATACGCGATCAATCGTGAACTCAAACAGCAGGGTTATTTCTTGGGGTCGAGGCAAGTAATCCAAACCGACCGGGCGTTGCGCCGCCGACCATCCGCCAAAGTCGCTGCGGACTCTTCGAATGGCTCCTTGACATAAGCTTTGCGAGGGGCGCCGGTTCCGTCTTTGTACTGAGAGCAATACCAATTGGCTCGCCGCATGATTTCTTGATCAGATACAAGTTCGGGAAAGAATACGATTTGTAATGTCGAGTAGAAACCACGAGATTCCAGCGGGAAAACCAGATGCAAACCATGCTGATCTGATTTACTCGGGAAAATAGCTGTTATGAGCTTTGCACGCCGTTCAGCTGCGCGTTCTGGATCTACACAACCGACAATTGCCACTGCGGCAAAAACAGCGAATAAAAGGTTTTTCATGGGACTTCCTGCAATAATGACAGGCCGATAGATACCGTTTATGGCGAGTTCTACAACCCGAAAGCTATTTCAGAAGATCCGCCAGAGACATCGCCACCTTCGGATTCCCTGAAATCTTGATTTTGCCCATCATGACGGCGGTCATCGGGTTCAGTTTTCCAGCCAGCAATTGCATCAAATTGTCGGCTGAAAGCCTGAGTGTGCAATCCGTGTCACGATCCTGATCGCTGGCCGTGCCGTCGGCCAGGACGATCACGCCATCCTCGCCGCAATCGAATTTCAATGACCCGTCAAAACTCTTGTTCTCTAGCCCCTGTTGCAGGCGTGGCAGCAGCTCTTGCAGCATTGCAGTATCCCCATCGTTTTACTGTTCGGTAGGTGGGTGCCGCCGTTCGGACAAGTCTGACGTTACGGGAAAAAGAAAACGCCCCAGGGTCACCCCCGAGGCGTCGATTGTTTCACGTGTAACAGAGGCTTAGCCCTTGGTGCGACGGTCTCGCGCGGCCAGCAGTTTCAGGCGCAGCGCGTTGAGCTGGATAAAGCCCTGCGCGTCGGTTTGGTCATAGGCACCCATGTCCTCTTCAAAGGTCACATGCGCTTCGGAATAGAGCGAATGGTTTTCCGACCAGCGGCCCACACAGGTGGCAGAGCCTTTGTAGAGTTTCAGACGCACGGTGCCGGTGACGTTCTCTTGCGATTTGTCGATGGCGGCCTGCAGCATCTCGCGCTCTGGCGAGAACCAGAAGCCGTTATAGATCAGCTCGGCGTAACGCGGCATCAGGCTGTCCTTGAGGTGACCCGCGCCGGCATCCAGAGTGATTTGTTCGATGCCACGATGCGCCTCAAGCAGCACGGTGCCGCCGGGGGTCTCGTAAATGCCGCGGGACTTCATGCCAACAAAGCGGTTCTCAACAAAGTCGAGACGGCCAATGCCATGCTTGCCGCCCAGCTCGTTCAGCTTGGTCAGGATGGTGGCGGGGCTCATCGCTTCGCCATTGATCGAAACCGCGTCGCCGCGTTCAAAACCAACTTCGATGAATTCCGGCTCGTTTGGCGCATCCTCTGGCGCAACGGTGCGCTGGAAGACATAATCGGGTGCCATTTCCGCCGGATCCTCGAGTACTTTGCCCTCGGAGGAGGTGTGCAGCAGGTTCGCATCGACCGAGAAGGGCGCTTCGCCGCGCTTGTCCTTGGCAATCGGAATCTGATGCTTTTCAGCGAATTCGATCAGCTTGGTGCGGCTGCCCAGATCCCACTCACGCCAAGGCGCGATCACGGCGATTTCAGGGTTCAGCGCATAAGCGGCCAGTTCGAAACGCACCTGATCGTTGCCCTTGCCGGTGGCACCGTGCGACACAGCGTCGGCCCCGGTCTGCGCGGCGATCTCAACCAGACGTTTGGAAATCAGCGGACGCGCAATCGAGGTGCCCAGCAGGTAAAGACCTTCGTATTCGGCATTGGCGCGGAACATCGGGAAAACAAAGTCACGCACGAACTCTTCGCGCAGATCTTCGATAAAGATGTTCTCGGGCTTGATGCCCAGAATCTCAGCCTTTTTGCGGGCTGGTTCAAGCTCTTCGCCCTGACCTAGGTCAGCGGTGAATGTCACCACTTCGCAGCCATATTCGGTCTGCAACCATTTCAGGATGATCGAGGTATCGAGGCCGCCGGAGTAGGCCAGCACAACTTTCTTAGGCGCGGTCATGGAACTGTCCTTTGATGGGATTTGGCGCGGAGTAGCTGTTTTTGACCCTAGGGGCAAGTCATGTGGTTGACGCAAAAGGCCGGTGTGATAGCCATTTGAGGCATTTTAAAGCGGTGAGGGTGCCATGAAGGGTTGGTTGATATTCAGACATTCGTTCCTGATGGTCTGGCGGAATTGGTTTCAAGCGGTTCAGATCGGGTTGATTCCCGTTGCTTTGATCCTTGCTGTTGCCTTTCTTGTGCTGCGCGGATCGGCTTTGGAATTGATGGCCACATCTGACCCTGAACAGATGGGGCAACTCCTTCTTCAACCGGGATTCTCTGGCAAATTGCTTGTTGTTTGGCTGTTTGCGGTTCTGACGATGCTATCCGTAATCGTGAACTGGCACCGGTTTGTTCTGCTTGAGGAATACCCGCAAAGCTGGATCCCGAGTTTTCACTTTGGCCCGGTTCTGGGATATCTCGGTCGCAGTATCATGCTGGTCATCATCGGTTTGCTCTTGGCCATTCCGGTTGGATTGGTCGCCGCGCTTTTCATGGCTATTCCCGTTGTCGGAGTTGTCGTGATGCTAGGTCTTTACCTGTTGGTTGCCGTGGCCATGTATCGGGTGATTGTCATTCTGCCGGCGGCGGCCATTGGCAAACCGATAGGGCTGAGCGAGGCCTTTCAGGCGACCGAGGATTCAACCGCGGATATTCTGGTGCTGATGCTGGTGTCTTTTGGCGTGAACATCCTGTTTCAGCTTGTGGTTTGGGCGATCTCCTTGATCAGTGCGACGCTCGGGTTTGCGGTCTCTTTCCCGGTTAGCCTTGGTTTGGCGCTGGTCAATGTCAGTGTCTTGACCACCTTTTACGGCCACTATGTCGAAGGTCGCTCCATTGACTGACTTGCGCCAGGGCGCAGTCTGGGTCACTGCTTGGGCATGAGTGATTTCCAAGATCAGGCCAGGCAGGCCACCAAAGCCATGCGAGAGGTGTTTCCCGAAACACCTCTTTTGCGCAATGACCATCTTTCGCAACGCTTTGACGCCGATATCTGGCTCAAGCGCGAAGACCTGAGCCCGGTGCGTAGCTACAAATTGCGCGGCGCCTTTAACGCGATGCGCAAACAGCAGGGCAAAGATCTGTTTGTTTGCGCCAGCGCGGGCAATCACGCGCAGGGCGTGGCCTATATGTGCCGCCATTTTGGGGTTCGGGGTGTGATCTTTATGCCGGTGACGACGCCGCAGCAAAAGATCCAGAAAACCGGCATGTTCGGCGGGGATAGTGTCGAAATTCGCCTGGTTGGTGACTATTTCGACGATTGTCTCGCAGCGGCTCAGGCGTTTTGCGCGGCAGAGGGCGGGCATTTTCTGTCGCCCTTTGATGATGCGGATGTCATCGAAGGTCAGGCCAGCGTTGCTGTCGAAGTCGAACAGCAATTGGGCCGCGTTCCCGATCACATGGTGATCCCGGTGGGGGGCGGCGGGCTTAGCTCGGGCGTGCTGTCTTATTTCGGGACGCAGACACAATACACCTTTGTGGAGCCGTCCGGTGGGGCCTGTCTTCGAGCGGCTTTGCAGGCAGGTAAACCGGTGGCTTTGCCGCGTGTTGACACATTTGCTGATGGCGCTGCGGTGGCCCGGATCGGGGCCAAGACCTTTGCCGTCCTGAAGGGGGTAGGTTTGGCCAACACCCTGACCATTGCCGAGGACCGGCTTTGCACGACGATGATCGAAATGCTCAATGTCGAAGGTATCGTGTTAGAGCCTGCCGGTGCTCTATCGATTGATGCGCTCAAGGATCTGGGTCAGGCCATCCGCGGTCGCACGGTTGTTTGCGTGGCGTCTGGCGGCAATTTTGATTTCGAACGCCTGCCTGAGGTCAAAGAGCGGGCGCAGCGCTATTCCGGGGTGAAAAAGTATTTCATTCTGCGACTGCCGCAGCGTCCTGGTGCACTTAAGGATTTTCTTGGGCTTTTGGGGCCTGATGACGATATCGCCCGCTTTGAGTATCTCAAGAAGTCTGCCCGCAACTTTGGCTCTGTTCTGATCGGGATCGAAACCAGCGACCCAGAGCAATTCACCCAGCTTTTCGAACGTTTGAATGCAAATGGGTTCACCTATCAGGACATCACTGATGATGAGACGCTGGCGCAGTTTGTAATCTGATTGGTTCGCCCGTCGGGTGGCTTGAACCGTGTTAAAATCAAGCCGCCAAACGTGCTGGTAACCCTTCCAGAAATTGGGTCCGCGATGCGTCAAAGACTTGGCGCACTTCGGCAGGGGCAACGACCGCAACCTGGCCTGACGACGCGGCGCGTTCCCCCTTGAGACAAAGCTGCGCCAAGCTTTCAAAGCCCAGGTTCAGTGACGCGCCCTTGAGGAAATGCATCTGCTCCTCGACCGTGGTCGGGTCATCCGCTGCCCCTTCAAAGGCAACGATTGCGCTTTCGACCTCGTCAAGAAACAGCTCGACCACCTCACCGAAATCCTCGGCTCCGATCTCTTCCACCAGCTCTTCTACGCGCGACCAATCGATCATGGGGCACCTCCTGCGGGAACATTAAAACCCACAAGGTGAACAGAAAGTTTCGATCGCTAAGGCATTTAGCAACAAATGCATTTAGTAGCATTTTACCATTCAGTCGGCGTTAAGGGTCAGCCGGTAGCAATGTCCAAGAATTGCCGCACGTATCAAAGGAATCGCCGTGCAACCGGACCCTATCAACAATCCAGATACGCATAGTGGTGCCGTGCGTGTTGTGCTGATCGTTGATGACAGCCGTCTGCAATTGCGCATAATGACCGCCATGTTAGGGCGTCTGGGTTACAAAGTCCTGACAGCCGAATCTGGTGTCGAGGCGTTGGATATTTGCGAACGGGAACAGCCGGACTTGGTTCTGTCCGACTGGATGATGCCGGAAATGGATGGGTTGGAGCTGTGTCGCCGTTTCCGGGATATGCAGCGCGACAGCTATGGCTATTTCATCCTGCTGACCTCCAAAAGCGAAAAGGGCGATGTCGCGCAGGGCCTGGATGCCGGGGCGGATGACTTCCTGACCAAACCGGTGAATTCACATGAATTGCGCGCCCGGATCAATGCAGGTGCGCGGGTTTTGGATATGGAACGGCAGTTGTCGGAAAAGAACCGGCAGGTGTCCGACGCGCTGAACGAGTTGCAGGAAATTCACGAGGCGATTGACAAAGACCTTCGTCAGGCGCGCACAATCCAGCAATCACTGGTGCCAGAGCGGGTTTGCGAAACGGCGACCTCGCGGGTCAGCCTGTTGCTACGCCCCTGCGGTCATGTTGGCGGTGACCTGGTTGGCATGTTCCGTCCCGGATATGACCGTCTCGGCCTTTATAATATTGACGTCTCTGGGCACGGTATCACCTCGGCCATGGTGACGGCGCGCGTGGCTGGCTATCTTTCCAGCAATTTCCCAGATCAAAATATTGCTTTGGAAAAGCGGTTTGATCGCTTCTACGCCATGCGCGAACCGGCAGAAACCGCGCGTTTGTTGAACCAGCGTCTGGTCGCAGATCCCGGTGTCGAGGAATATCTGACCATGGCCTATGTCGCCGTTGACCTGCAAACAGGGCGCGTGCGGATGGTACAGGCCGGGCATTCCCCACCCATGGTTCTCCGCGCCAATGGGCAGGTGGATTTCTTTGGTGATGGCGGGCTGCCTATCGGTTTGGTGGATCATGTTGACTATGATCAGCATGAATTCCGTCTCGATAGCGGTGATATGCTTCTGCTATATTCAGACGGTTTTACCGAGGCCGTGATGAAAAACGGTGAGATGCTGGGCGAAGACGGCCTCGCTCAACTGTTCATCGAGGCCGCGAAATGCGGGCAGGGCTCTGACCTGGTTGAGGATATGTTCTGGCGCTTGACCTCACAGATGGAGGATCCGAGCAAGCTTGGTGACGATGTGTCGGCCGCGCTGTTGGAATTCGACATTCTCAAGGATCGCGCCGAAGGGTGATCCGAGGCTACAGGCAAAAGACCTGAACAAAATGCGCATCGCCGGTGTTTTCCAACGCATGAACGGCCTGTTGTGGCGTCATCCACAGCGCACGATGCCCGGCCTCAGTCGGGTCTCCCCGCCGATGAATCGGCCTCGCGGCATAGATTGTGCACAGCTTTTCGGCCCAAAGGTCATATTCCGGCATATAGGTGAAACGACGAAATGCGCCCAGCCGTGTGGGGCGACCAATACACCAACCGGTTTCTTCTTCGACTTCGCGATGCAGCGCGACAATCGGGGATTCACCCGGATCGATGCCGCCCCCCGGCAGCTGGATTTCCGGACCGGGGGCCTGTTCGGTCAGCAAAAGCCGTCCACCCCTGGGCAGAATGGCATAGACTCCTGGGCGCAAAACATAGCGGCGACCGCGTTCTGGCGGCGTTCCAAAGCGCATTGTCATATCTTGCCCCTTTGCCTTTGGCTTGATCGTGCCTATATGGCTGCGATATGCCATTCCAAGGCACGTAAGGAAACCCCATGAGCATTGGTACCAAAATCGCTTGGGACGATACCGTCCTGCCCTTTCAGCTTGATAACACCGACATGCGCGGCCGCGTGGCGCGTCTGGATGGTGTCTTGTCCGGCGTGTTGAAACAGCACGCTTACCCGGCCTCGGTCGAGGCGCTGGTGGCCGAGATGGCTTTGCTCACAGCGTTGATTGGTCAAACGATCAAGCTGAAATGGAAATTGTCGCTGCAGGTGCAGACCAAAGGTGCGGTGCGCATGATTGCAACCGACTATTATGGTCCCGAAAAAGAGGGCGAACCGGCCCGTATTCGAGCCTATGCCAGCTTTGACAAGGATCGTCTGACCGACGAGACCCCGTTCAAGCAGTTGGGCGATGAAGGCTATTTTGCCATCCTGATTGATCAGGGCGACGGCACAAAACCCTATCAAGGGATCACGGGCCTGTCTGGTGACAGCCTTGCGGATTGTGCGACGGCCTATTTTGCGCAGTCTGAGCAATTGCCGACCCGGTTCTCGCTCTCTTTTGGCAAGTCGATGGAACCCGGTGTGCCAGAGCATTGGCGCGCCGGTGGTATCATGTTGCAGCAATTGCCCAAGGCATCCCCCCTTTTGAAAGGTGCGGAACATGTTCTGGCGCAGCCCGAGGCAACGGCGGATGAGGTCGAAGAAAACTGGAACCGCGTGAATTTCCACCTCAACACGGTTGAGGATCTGGAATTGATCGGACCCAATGTCTCGCCGACCGAACTGTTGACTCGCCTGTTTCACGAGGAACAGCCACGGGTTTACGATGCGCAGCCGGTGCAATTTGGCTGCACCTGTTCCGAGGATCGCGTGCGCCAAAGCCTGTCGATCTATTCGGCCAAGGACATCGAAAAGATGACTACACCCGAGGGCACGGTCACAGCCGATTGCCAGTTCTGCTCAGCGCATTATGTTCTCGACCCAAAGACAGTTGGGTTCGAGGCAGAAAATGGCGGCAAGTGAGCAGATAGAGAGACTAAAAAGGGCGCTGGGCGATCGCTCGGCCCCTTCCTCTGATTTCGATCTCAACCCTGATGTGACGCTCCCCCCGGGTCGCAAATTGCGCCCGGCTGGGGTGCTTATGGCCTTTCAACAGGGGGCGAATGGGCTGGAGCTGATCCTGACCAAACGGTCCTCAAGGCTGAAACACCATCCCGGTCAAATCGCCTTTCCCGGCGGCAAACAGGATGAAGGTGATGCAGACGTTGTCGCTGCAGCTTTGCGCGAGGCGGATGAAGAGATTGGGCTAAAGCCTGACAATGTGCAGGTTCTGGGGACATTGCCGACCCATGAGACAGTGACCAGCTTCACCGTCACCCCCGTTTTGGGCCTGGTTAGAGACACATTTGAGGTCAAACCAGAGCCTGGCGAAGTGGACGAGGTCTTTGCCGTGCCGTTTGATCATGTGACCAATCCAGCCTGTTTCACAGTGCAGTCGCGCCGCTGGCAAGGGCGCCGCCGACACTATTACACCGCTCCCTTTGGCCCTTATTACATTTGGGGCGCAACCGCGCGTATTTTGCGTGGTTTGGCCGACCGGGTGTCGTGATGGAACGGATCACCGGTGATTGGTTGCAGGCTGACGGAGCGCAGCGGGTAATGTTGATGCTGGAAGAGGCGGGTTTTCAAGCTCTTGCCGTCGGTGGTTGTGTTCGTAACGCTTTGCTCGGCGCGCTGGTGGCCGATGTTGATATCTCGACCGATGCGCGGCCGCAAAAGGTCATGGAATTGGCCAAGCAAGCGGGGCTCAAGGCCGTTCCAACCGGGATCGACCATGGAACAATCACCGTGGTCTCAGAGGGCGAGCCTTATGAAATAACCACGTTTCGGGCTGATATAGAGACTGATGGGCGTCGCGCTGTGATCCGGTTTGCGGATGAGGTTGCCGAAGACGCCATTCGCCGGGACTTCACCATGAACGCGCTCTATGCAGATCGCACCGGGCGGGTGATTGACCCTTTGGGCGGGCTTCCCGACCTCAAAGCGCGCCGGTTTAGGTTTATCGAGGATGCGGATCGCCGCATTCGCGAGGATTATTTGCGTATCCTGCGATTCTTTCGCTTTGCCGCCTGGTATGGTGATCCGTCCGAAGGCATGGATGCTGAGGCCCTGTCGGCGATTGCGTCGAATCTGGACGGGCTTGATCAACTGTCTCGGGAACGGGTGGGCAGCGAAATTGTCAAATTGCTCTCGGCCCCTGATCCGACAATGGCCGTTTTTGTGATGGAACAGACCGGCGTATTAGCGCGGGTTTTGCCGGGGGCCGTTGCCAAACCGCTTGGCCCGTTGGTGATGAATGAAGGCACCCTGAAACTTGCACCTGATGGGTTGCGGCGTCTGGTGACGCTTGGCTTTTCCGATGGGGCTTCGCTCCGCTTGTCCAAAGTGCAGCAGAGACAAATTGAGCTGTATCAGAGACTGATTATGTCTCAGGAATCCTCTCGTGATCTAGCCTATCGCCATGGTGCGCGCGCGGCTTGCGAAGCATTGGCCATGCAGGCCGCGAGCCTTGAGCAACCTGTGATCTTGCCGGATCACAGGGCCCTTGAGGCCGCAGAGACCGCCAAGTTTCCAATCACAGCCAAGGATCTTATGCCCGATTTTTCCGGCGCAGCCTTGGGCGCGCGATTGAAAGAGCTTGAGGCGGCTTGGATCACGTCTGACTTTGCCCTGTCAAAGGCGGAATTGCTCTCATCCCACAACAAGGGGTGACAGACAAAAATTTCTGCGCTATCAGAAGGCGAACCCATTTGGAGGATCGACGATGATGACAGACAGGATTGTACCCAGCTTTCGCTGACCCTGTCTGCTTGTGCGGTTAGGTTCAGCCTGACCGACTTCCATCGTTGATATTTTTGCCTGTTTTGAGGGCCTCCTTATGTTCCGCTTCTTTGAAAATCTTGTAAATCCGTACTGCGACTACGAACAAACCGACACGCCGCCGACGCGGGTAATTCCGTTTCTTGCCGGGTATTCGCAGCCGTTCAAACACATCTTTGCGGTGGCTGCCTTGCTATCCGTGGTCGTTGCAGCTGTCGAAATCGGCCTGATCTGGGCCATGGGCTGGGTTGTCGACATTCTGACTGGTGATCCGGCCACCGCCTGGGCGGAAAACGGGTTTTGGCTGCTCGCTTTGGCCGCATTTATCCTCGTGATCCGTCCGCTTGTCCAAGCGGTGGATGTGCTGCTGCTCAACAACGCGATTTTGCCCAATTTTGGGTCCTTGATCCGTTGGCGTGCCCATAATCACGTGTTGCGCCAGTCTGTTGGATGGTTCGAAAACGACTTTGCCGGGCGGATTTCCAATCGGATCATGCAAACTCCGCCTGCTGCGGGTGAAGTCATGTTCCAGGTTTTTGACGCCATCACCTTTGCCTTGGCCTATGTGGTTGGGGCGATGGTCATGTTGGGCGATGCTGACCCCCGACTGATGATCCCGTTGATCATCTGGCTCACGCTTTACGGGGTGCTGTTGCGTTGGACGATCACGCGCGTTTCTCCGGCCTCTCAGGCCTCGTCTGATGCGCGGAGCGAGTTTAACGGGCGCGTCGTCGATGCCTATTCCAACATCCATTCGGTCAAGATGTTTGCCCATCACGACCGTGAAATGGAGTATGCCCGTGATGCCATCGAAAACACCCGCCAGACCTTTCAAAAGGAAATGCGGCTCTACACCATCATGGATGTGACCCTGGTCAGCCTGAATGGCTTGCTGATCGTTGGTGTTGTCGGTTGGGCGATTGCACTTTGGATGCAGGGGTCAGCCAGCACCGGGGCGGTCGCCGCAGCGACGGCGCTGACTTTGCGGCTGAACGCCATGACCGGCTGGATCATGTGGGCCCTGACAACGCTGTTTCGCGAAATGGGTGTGGTCAAGGAAGGGATGGAGACCATCGCCCAGCCGATCAAACTGGTGGATGATCGCGATGCGCTGCCGTTGGATTTTGCGGCCGGACATGTGCAAGTTCAGTCTCTAACACACCACTACGGGCGTGACTCCGGCGGTTTGGACAATGTCTCCATCGACATCCAACCGGGCGAAAAGATTGGTCTTGTCGGCAGATCAGGCGCGGGCAAGTCGACTTTGGTCAAGCTGCTCTTGCGGTTCTATGACGCCGAAAAGGGCGTGATCCTGATTGACGGTCAAGACATCACTCAGGTCACGCAAGACAGTCTGCGTCTGAGCATTGGAATGGTTCAGCAGGACAGTTCCCTGCTGCATAGATCGGTGCGCGACAACATTCTCTATGGTCGTCCCAATGCCAGCGAAGAGCAGATGATCGAAGCCGCCAAGCAGGCGCAGGCGCATGAGTTCATCATGGATCTCGAGGACCCGAAAGGACGCAAGGGCTATGATGCACATGTCGGCGAAAGGGGTGTGAAACTGTCAGGCGGGCAGCGACAGCGGATCAGCCTGGCAAGGGTGATCCTCAAGGATGCGCCGATCCTGTTGTTGGACGAGGCGACAAGTGCCTTGGACAGTGAGGTCGAGGCCGCCATTCAACAGACACTTTATGGCATGATGCAGGGTAAGACTGTGATTGCGATTGCGCACCGGCTGAGCACGATTGCGCAGATGGATCGCATTCTGGTGCTGGATCAGGGGCGTATCGTCGAACAGGGCAGCCATGACGTGCTTTTGGCGCAGGGCGGACTATATGCTGGGTTCTGGGCGCGCCAATCTGGCGGGTTTATGGACCCGGATGATCAGGAAAACAGGCAAAAAGGGGCAGCAGAGTGAAGATTTCGGATTTGATCCAACCCTTTGTGGTGGACGACACGGCACCGCCTGCGACCCTTTGGGCCTTTATTCGCTGGGGTCTGCGTGGGGCCTGGCCGATGATATGCGTTGCCGCCATCCTGTCTGCCCTCGCAGGCGGGATGGAGGCCGCGACCGCCTATTTCATGGGGGCCGTTGTCGACAAGGCCGTTGCCCTGGGCCCCGAGGCATTCTTCAGCGCGGCAAATCTGGGTTTTGTTCTTGGGGTTGTCGGGTTTTTCGTGGTTCTGCGTCCGATCCTGTTCGGCATGTCTTCGGTCGCCAACAACTATGTCGTCATGCCCAACTTGCCCGCGCTTGTGCTGTCCCGGTTAAACCGCTGGACCCTTGGGCAGTCGGTTACCTTTTTCGACAATGATTTTGCTGGGCGGATTGCTCAGAAGCAGATGCAGACCGCCAATTCGCTGACCATGGTGGTGTCCGAGGCGATCAGCGCGATTGTCTTTGCCTGCGCTTCCTTGGCGGGGTCTTTCATCTTGTTGGCGGCGATTGATGCGCGGGTTTTGATCGTGTTTGCACTGTGGTTGATTGGCTATTTCGCCCTGATCCGCTGGTACCTGCCGCGCATCCGCAAACGCTCGGCTGCGCGGGCCGGGGCGCGGGCCAATGTCAGCGGGCAGGTGGTGGATACAATCACCAACATCAAAACCGTCAAACTCTTTGCCTCGGACCGACACGAGGAGCAGGCCGCACAACAGGCAATGGTCGGATTGCGGGAAAAGGCGCTGGCTTTTGGCGCGCTTTCGGCGAGTTTTCGGTTTTTCCTGATGCTGCTGGCCGGGGCTTTGCCGGTTCTGCTTGCCGGGACTTCGCTGGTTTTGTGGAGCAATGGTGGCGCCAGCACGGGCGACATTGTTGCAACTGCTGCCGTGGCTGTGCGGGTGTCGCAAATGACCGGCTGGGTCAGTTTCACCCTGATGGGGCTCTATTCCAACCTCGGTGAAGTTGAAAATGGCATGAAGACGCTGGCCCCGGCGCAACGCGTACAGGACGCGGCAAATGCCGTGCCTTTGCAGATCGCTGGTGGTGAGATCCAGTTTGACAAAGTGGGCTTTGCCTATGGCGGGGTGACTGGCGGTGTCAAAGACATCGAGCTGACCGTCAAACCGGGCGAAAAGCTGGCCGTTGTCGGTGCTTCTGGCGCCGGGAAATCAACGCTGGTTGCTTTGCTCTTGCGGCTGTTTGACCGTGAAACAGGGTCTATTTCCATTGATGGCCAGGATGTTCAGACGATCACACAGGACAGTCTGCGCGAGGCGATTGGCATGGTCACGCAGGAAACCGCGATGTTCAATCGCTCGGCCATGGAAAACATCCGTTACGGTCGCCCCGATGCCAGTGACGAAGAGGTGTTCGAGGCCGCGCGCCGCGCCTCGGCGCATGAGTTCATCGGTGAGCTGAAAGATCACGAAGGGCGCGAGGGTTATGACGCACGGCTGGGCGAGCGCGGGGTCAAACTGTCAGGCGGGCAGCGTCAGCGCATTGCCCTTGCCCGTGCCATTCTGAAAGACGCGCCGATCCTCGTTTTGGACGAAGCGACCAGTGCGCTTGATTCCGAGGTCGAGGCCGAGATTCAGGAAGCGCTGACAGAGGTCATGAAAGGTAAAACCGTGCTGGCCATCGCGCATCGGCTTTCGACCATTGCGCAGATGGATCGCATCATCGTACTGGATCAGGGGCGCATCGCCGAACAGGGCAGTCATGACGCGCTTTTGGCGCAAAACGGTCTCTATGCAAGGTTCTGGGCGCGGCAATCGGGTGGTTTCATTGATGCGCAAGAGGCGGCTGAATGAATGAAACGCGTCATGATTGTTGGCCAACCCGGTGCCGGCAAATCCTATCTGGCCCGCGCCATGGGGCAAAAGACCGGATTGCCGGTGCAGCACATGGATATGATCCACTGGAAACCCGGCTGGATGGAGCGTGACAAAGCGGAAAAGCTGGCAATGGTCCATGCGGTCGAGATCAGTGAGGCTTGGATTCTTGAGGGCGGATTGTCGGCAAGCTATGACCACCGGCTTGACCGGGCGGATACGCTGATCGTGCTCGACTTTCCCTTGAGGTTTCGCGCGTGGCGCGTGTTTTGGCGAACTCTGCGCGACTATGGGCGCAGCCGACCGGACCTGCCGGATGGGTGCCCGGAACAGTTCAGCCTTGAGTTCTGGCAATGGATTTGGAACACGCGGAAAACAGGCCGGGCCAATAACTTGGCGCTGATGGCAAAAGCAGGCTCTGACAAGGCGGTTTTTCACCTGCAAAGCCGTGCGCAGGTGCGTGATTTTCTAAAAACACTCGACGCGGTGCATGTTTCGAGGCAATAGGCCCCCTATGCAGCAAGTGACAATCGAGAGATTGGGCCACAAGGGCGACGGGATCGCCGCAGGCCCGATATTTGTGCCCGCAACATTGCCCGGTGAGGTGGCCGAAGGTGTCGTGGAAAACAGCATCATGGCCGCACCGAAAATCGTGACCCCGTCAGATGATCGGGTCAAAGCGCCCTGCCGCCATGCGAAATCTTGCGGTGGCTGCCAGTTGCAACATGCGTCAGAGGCCTTTGCCAGTGCCTGGAAGACCGATGTTGTTGCCCGTGCTTTGGAGGCCCAAGGGCTCAAGACTGAAATTCGTGCCTGCCTGACCTCGCCCCCGGGGTCGCGCCGCCGCGCGTCATTTTCGGCGAAACGCACGAAAAAGGGGGCCTTGGCCGGGTTCCATCGCAAAGGCTCTGACATAGTCGTCGAAACCCCGGATTGTCAGTTGGTCTCGCCCAAGATCGCAGCTTCTTTGCCCTTGGTCGAAGAGCTGGCGGTGCTGGGGGCCAGCCGCAAAGGCGAGCTGTCGGTTCTGGTGACCGAAAGCCTGTCGGGCCTGGATATTTCCGTCACGGGCGGCAAGCCGGTGGATTCCCCTTTGCGCGAGGCGCTGGGCGCGCTTGGGCGCAAATATGATCTGGCTCGGATCACCTGGGATGACGAGGCGCTGACCCGTCTGCCGCCTGTTCAGCGCTTTGGCGTGGCCGATGTCACACCGCCCCCCGGTGCCTTTTTGCAAGCTACCCCACAGGGCGAAGCGGCGCTATTGGCCTCGGTTCGCGAGGCGTTGGGCACCGTGAAACATGTGGCGGATCTGTTTGCAGGCTGCGGCACCTTTGCCCTGCCAATCGCCCAAGACGCCCGCGTTCATGCGGTGGAAGGCGACAAGGCGATGACCAAGGCGCTCGATCACGGGTGGCGCAATGCCCAAGGCCTGAAACACGTCACCCACGAGGCGCGCGACCTGTTCCGCAATCCGCTCTTGCCGGATGAACTAGCGCGCTTTGACGGGGTGGTCATCGACCCACCCCGCGCCGGAGCGGAGGCGCAGGTGGAACAATTGGCACGTTGCCAGATTCCGCGAATTGCCTTTGTGTCCTGCAACCCAGTGACCTTTGCGCGGGACGCGGCCCGTCTGGTGGCCAGCGGTTATGCGCTGAATTGGGTGCAGGTGGTGGACCAATTCCGTTGGTCAACCCATGTAGAACTGGCAGCGGAACTGGAATTCAAAAGGTAAGACATTGCGCGAACGTCTTGGGAATTGGCTGGATCAGGTTTGGGTCCAGAACACGATTATCGGTGTCATCATCATCAACGCCATTGTGCTGGGAATGGAGACATCTAACACGCTCATGCAGAACTGGGGCGGGGTGATCAAGCTGATTGATGCGCTCTGCCTGGCGATTTTTGTTGTCGAGATTGCCATCAAGCTCTTTGCCCGCGGCTTTGGGTTCTTTCGCAGCGGTTGGAACCTGTTCGACTTTGCGATTGTTGCCATTGCCCTGATTCCGGCGGGGCAGGGGGTCTCTGTCTTGCGTGCGTTGCGGATTTTCCGCGTCATGCGCGTGATTTCTGCCGCGCCACGGTTGCGCCGCGTGGTCGAAGGGTTTGTCACCGCTTTGCCCGGTATGGGCAGTGTGTTCCTGTTGATGGCGATTATCTTTTACATCGGCGCGGTGATCGCGACCCGGCTGTTCGGCGATGCTTTTCCCGAATGGTTCGGTACGCTAGGCCAATCCGCCTATTCCTTGTTCCAGATCATGACCTTGGAAAGCTGGTCCATGGGGATCGTACGCCCGGTGATGGAGGTCTTCCCCTATGCTTGGGTCTTCTTTGTGCCCTTCATTATGGTCACGACTTTTGCGGTGGTGAACCTGCTGGTGGGCCTGATCGTGAACTCGATGCAGGACGCCCATGCCGAAGAGGACACAATCAAGACCGATGCCTATCGCGATGAGGTGCTGGAACGCCTGTCGCAGATCGAAAAACAGGTGACCCGGATGGCCCAAAACCAGCCACGGGAGTGACCGGTCCGTCACAGAAACGTGTCCTGTTCGATTGGGCCAAATTGGTATATGCTGTGCTGAAAAACGAGGCGATGTGATGCAGTTTTTCAAGTTTCTTGTGGTTCTTTGTCTGGCGCTTGGCCTGTCGGGCTGTGCGTCCAAGTTTAAACGTTACCACGGCCCCGAAGTGACGCAGATTATTGTCAATAAAGGTGAGCGTAAAATGTATCTACTGCACCATGATAAGGTGCTGAAGGATTACAATTTCGGACTGGGTTTTGCCCCTGTTGGTGACAAGAAGGTGCGCGGTGACGGCAAAACGCCCGAGGGGGATTACTTTATCGACCGGCGCAATCCGAACAGCGCGTTTTACCTGAGCATCGGGATCTCATACCCCAATGAACAGGATATCGCCGAGGCAAAGGCGCTGGGCCGTTCGCCGGGTGGCGATATCTTTATTCACGGTCGGCCAAATAACGGCAAACGGCGCAAGGGTCGCGATTGGACGGCAGGATGCATCACCGTCACCAATCGCGAAATGCGTGACATCTATGCGATGGTCAGGGATGGCACCCCGATCCGGATCAATCCTTAGAGTTTTGACCCTTTTGGATTAACCCGCGTCTGTTGACTCGGCTGGTGCGGCGGCAATTGTACCTGGCGTTGCTGCCAGTTCCGGAGTGCCCATAACCATGGTCCACCAGATCTTGCCATTGCTTTCTTGATGCCAGGAAAAGCCAAGATCGCGCGCGGTTGGGTCAAGAATAACGTTGCGCGTATGGGCCTCTTCCATCCAGGCGGACAGCGTCTGAAGTTCAGTCTCGTAGGTTTCGGAAATGGTTTCTCCGACGAGACGGCCGGAATAGCCAACGCGTTTGACGCGATCGATTGGCGATGATCCGTCAGACCCGAAATGCCAAGGGCGGTTTTGCACCGACATATCCCGCGCATGTGTCGCAGCTGCTGCGTTCAGTTTGGCATTCATTTTCAGCGGGGCCGCACCGGACGCCTGTCGCAGGGCGTTCACCGAATCAAGAACACGGAATTGAATGCGATTGGCATTGGCAGGCCCGATCCGATAAATTCTGGTTTTTGGTTTCCCATCCGCGCCCAGGGGCGCATCGGTCGGCGTGGTGGTGCAGGCTGTCAAAGCTGCGGCTGCGGACAAGGCGACAAAGGCACGGCGGTTCATGAGGCTGCTCATTATACATTCAAGACGGCCTAGCCATAGCGAATGAAGCGTTGCCAATCAAACCCACATCGGCGTGAGCCCGCCAGTTAACAAGTGTTTGAATTGCGACTGAGGCATTCGCGCCATATTATCGCCGCAAGTATTGATAAGGTCTGACAGGAGTTTGGACGATGACGAAGAGCGCAGGACAGCAATTCAATCGCCGCGCGTTTCTGGCTGGGACCGCGGCCGTGCTCGGCGCACCGGCTCTGGCCCAAAGTGTTGATGGTCAGGAAACCGTGGAAATCGAACGCGATATTTCGACCGTGGTGCGGCGCAATATCTCCAGCTTTCGCACGCTGGATTGGCAGCCGCATTTCTCCAATTTGAACAATGGTGCAATCCTGGTCGATATCACCTCACGGGCGCTGCATTATTGGGAAGAATCAGGGGCTTATCACCTTTTCCCATCCTCGGTTCCACTGACCGAAGACCTGACCCGCCGTGGTCGTACCAAGGTCATCCGCAAGGTCGAAGGTCCGTCCTGGCGCCCGACTCCGTCCATGCGTAAACGCAATCCGGAATGGCCTGATTTTGTCGGCCCCGGTCCCGATAACCCGCTGGGAACCCATGCTCTGTACCTGAGCTGGCAGTATTACCGAATCCACGGCACCCACGATACTCGCAAGATTGGGCGCCGTTCGTCGAATGGTTGTATCGGCCTATATAACGAGCATATTGCACAACTTTTCGCCATGACCAAAGTTGGCACTCAAGTGTTGCTTATTTGACGAAAAAGCGGCGATCTGCGCATCGCCCCGAGTCGTGTCATTTGCATTTCCAACAGTTTACTGCTTAGACAGACTCACGAGGAAAGTCTTGGGAGCTTGCCAGGTGCCCGTCACCTGCAGGCAATTATCTGGAGAAGAAAATGAAAAAAATCGCACTTGCCGCCGCATTCGCCGCAGCCGCATCCACCGCAATGGCCGGTTCTTATGCGAAAGACGACGTTGTCATGGAACCTGTTGTAGTTGTTGAAGAAACTGCAGCTTCTTCCTCTTCCGCAGCGATCGTTGTGCCTCTGCTGCTGATCGCAGTTCTGGCGGCAGCTGCTTCCAACTAAGCCAGTTGGTATCAGAATTTCGGAAAAGGCGGCGCGACGGTGCCGCCTTTTTCTTTTGAATTTCGTTAACGGAGCCAGCCGCCGAGATTCTCATTTATGACCTGGCACAGCGCCTCGATGTGGTCTGGGCGGTCATTTAGACAGGGAATATAGCTGAAAATTTCCCCCCCAGCTTCTTCGAAACTTTCGCAGATTTCTTCCTGAATCTCTTCCAGTGTCTCGATGCAATCCGCTGAGAAGGCGGGCGCAATCACAGCGATCCGTTTCTTACCCTGCTTGGCCAGCTCGGCCACATGTTCGACGGTGTAAGGGCGCAACCATTCCTCGGTGCCAAAGACCGATTGGAAAGTTGTGACGATCTTGTCCTGCTCCCAGCCCAAACGTTCCCGCAGCAGGCGAGAGGCCTTTTGGCATTGGCAGTGATAGGGATCACCCTCTTTCAGATAGCGTTGCGGCATGCCGTGATAGGACACCACCAGCAAATCGGGTTCGTGATCCAGCTTGGCATAGCCTTCTTCGACGGACTTCGCCAAAGCGTCGATATAGGCAGGATGCTCAAAATAAGGGTCGATGGTCCGGGCGCTGGGCTGCATTTTCTGCTCCATCAACGCGCGGAAGAATTCGTCATTCGCGGTGGCCGAGGTCGCGCCGGCGTAATGCGGATAAAGCGGGACAAACAGGATCCGGTTACAGCCCGCTTTGACCATGGCATCAACCTTGGACTTGGTCGACGGATTGCCATAGCGCATGCAGAAATCGACCATAACCTCATCGCCATATTGCTCTGACAGCTTGGCCGAAATCGCCTCGGTCTGATCCCGCGTGATGGTCATCAGCGGGCTTTCATCCTTTTCGGTGTTCCAGATGGAACGATAGGCCTCGCCCGAGGAAAACGGACGTTTGGTCAGGATGATCAGTTGCAGCAAGGGCTGCCATTTCCAGGCCGGAAAATCGATGACACGTTTATCCGACAGGAATTCGTTCAAATAGCGCCGCATCGACCAGTAGTCTGTCGCATCCGGAGTGCCGAGATTGGCCAAGAGGATTCCGACCTTTTGTTTTGGAAACGTCGGGTGGTCGGCTGGTTTGATCATGTCGGGCATTTCGTGTCCTTGGCCTTGCTCTTTGAGGCAAATAACTATCGCGTCAGGGCTTTACGTCAATCTTTCAGCGGCTTTTCTACGGTTCCAAGCGCATCGGCGAGGCGTTGCGTCGCAGAACCAGGGCGAAGCGGCTTGGGTTGGCTGTCATCAGGTGACCATGCTGTCAGCGTGATGATCTCAAAGGTCGCGGGAATGCGGCCGTCATCTGTGCCGAAACTTTCGTGATAGATCTGCATGGCGCGCAGCAGGACATTTCGTTGGGTCGGATGGCGTAGCCGGGTGGCCAGGGCGTTGTTCTCCCCCATGGCGCGTAACTCGTGCATCAAATGGAGCGGTGATTGATAACTGGTGTTGAGCGGGATGGCATCCGCCACAGGCAGGTTGAACCCGGCCCGTTGCAGCAACCCGCCAAGATCGCGAATTTCGCCCATAGGCGCAACGCGTGGCGACATGCCCCCAGTGACCTCAACCTCGGCTTGGCCAAGCGATGCACGCAATTCGTGCAGGGTTTGGCCGCCAAAGGTGAGGCCCAGAAACAAGCCATCCGGTCGCAAAGCACGGCGACATTGGATCAACTGACCCACCGGGTCATCGGCCCAATGCAAGGCAAGGGCGTGGAGCACCAGATCGTGGCTTTGTTCCTCTAGGGCCAGAACCTCATCGTCGGGGATGATCTTGGCATTTGGAAAGGACGCGGCCCAAACCTGCGGGAAAGGCGTGATAATCGCCACATCCGTAAACGTTCTGTTAACCAAAGAGAGCCGATCCTGCGCTTCGTCCAGCGCGGTTTCATGCAGGAAAAGCTCGGGAGCTTTCAGCGCGCGTTGGCGATTGCGGATCAGGGCTTGGCGATCGGTCAGGCCTGGCGGGTTCGAAGGGGCTTGGGACATGAAAGGCACATAGAATGTGGGCGCAGGGGATGCAAACTTTAGTGCAGATGATCTATCCGCCCCGCTGCCTGTCCTGTGGCGGCCTGGTTGAGACGGATTTTGGTATTTGCAGCGCCTGCTGGCCCAAGACCCCGTTTATCTCGGGGCTGAGCTGCGATTTATGCGGCACGCCTTTGCCGGGGCAGTCGGATCGGGCCGAGATTTGCGATGAATGCCTGAAAACCGAACGCCCCTGGACCAAAGGGCGCGCGGCGCTGGAATACAAGGATCAGGGGCGGCGGCTGGTTCTGGGGCTGAAACATGGTGACCGTCAGGACATTGCCAAACCTGCCGCCAAATGGATGGCGCGGGTCACACGTGATCTGGTGCAAGAGGATTTGATCATTGTCCCGATCCCTTTGCATCTGCATCGCCATCTGGCGCGGCGCTACAATCAATCTGCGCTTTTGGCCGAAGCATTGGCTGAGGAATTGGATCTTGATTGGTGCCCGGACGCCTTGCAGCGCCCGAAGCCCACGCCCAGCCTTGACGGCAAAAGCCGAGAAGAACGGTTTGAAACCGTCACCGGGCGCATCACAGTGTCCCCCGATCGCGAAGAGTTGCTGAAAAACCGGCCCGTCCTGATCGTCGATGATGTGATGACATCCGGCGCAACCTTGGCTGCCGCGGCTGAGGCTTGTTTGGCCATTGGATCGGGTCAGGTTTTTGTGAGCATTCTGGCACGCGTTGCCAAGGACCCCTAATTGCCCTTAGAAAGTCACCACTTGTCTAAGGAACGCCCATGCAACCCGTTGAAATCTACACCTCGCCGCTTTGCGGTTTTTGCCACGCGGCCAAACGCCTGTTGAAACAAAAGGGTGTTGAGTTCACCGAAATCGACGTGTTGGTCGAGCCTAATCGCCGATCCGAAATGATGGATCGCGCCAATGGCCGTCATACGGTTCCGCAGATTTTTATTGGTGAGACCCATGTTGGCGGGTGTGACGATTTGTACGAGCTGGAACGCGCCGGCAAGCTGGACCCATTGTTGGAGGCCTAAATGCGCATCGCATTGCTGCAAATGACATCCTCGGACCTGCCCGAGGAAAATCAGAACAGCGTGCGTGCCATGCTGCGCCAGGCCAAGGATCAGGGGGCGGAATTTGCCCTGACCCCCGAAGTCACCAATATCCTCAGCTTTTCGCGTGTCCATCAAGAAAGCGTCGTGGTGCGTGAGGACCAAGATATTGTTCTGCAAGCCATGCGTGAAGAGGCGGCTGAACTGGGTCTTTGGGTTTTGGCCGGATCGCTTTCGGTTTTGTCCGAGGCGCCAGAAACCCGCTTTGCCAACCGCTCCTTCCTGATTTCGCCCGAGGGCGAGATCAAAGCGCGATATGACAAGATCCATATGTTTGACGTGCAGGTCAGCGACGAAGAAACCTATCGTGAATCCGCCGGATTTGCCCCCGGAGATCAGGCGGTTATGGCGCAAACTCCGATTGGCAATATCGGGCTAACCATCTGCTACGATGTTCGTTTCGGCTATCTGCATCGCGCGCTGGCGCAGGCGGGTGCCCAGATCATCACCGCCCCGGCGGCCTTTTCACCCGGAACCGGCCCGGCGCATTGGCAGCCCTTGTTGCAGGCGCGGGCGATTGAAACCGGATGTTGGGTCCTCGCCCCGGCGCAAACTGGCAAACACCCGGCTTCGGTCGGCAAATCCCGTTCGACCCATGGTCATTCTCTGGTCATTTCCCCCTGGGGCGAGGTGGTTTTGGATGCAGGGGTCGAACCCGGGGTCTATTGTGCCGATCTAGACCTAGACGCGGTGACAATTGCGCGGAATAAAGTGCCCTCATTGACCCATGACCGTGACTTCAGAGGCCCCTGACCGATATGAGCACCAGCGAAGGCGCATTAGCGATCTCATTGATCTCTGAACTGCTGACCGCAGATCAGTTGCTGCGCGCCCGCATTGGCAAGGTGCTGCCCAACAAGATGGAGCTGTCGCATTTCTCGGTTTTGAACCTGCTGGCGCGGGGCGGGGAAAAGACCCCGGCGCAATTGGCGCGGGCTTTTCATCTGACCCGAGGGGCGATGACCAACACATTGGGAAAACTGGAAATTGCAGGCTACGTGCATATTCGTCCGGATTGGGATGATGCGCGCCGGAAATTTGTGTCGATCAGTCCGGCAGGTCGATCAGCGCGGGATGCGGCCTTGGCGGCGATTGTCCCAATGCTGGATGAAATGATGTCGGACCTGGGCGAAGACAATGTGCGCGCGGCTTTGCCTGTCTTGCGTGAATTGCGCTTGCGTTTGGATGAGGAAGACAAGGGTTAGGGTCCTTGTCCACGGGCCTTGGCTCGCCCACCGTTTCTCGAAAGTGATCAGTGGCCAGCGACGATTTTCCACTTTTCACAAAATCGCGCCGGTGTTACGCGTTTCGTCATATGACACGCTGGACCAAAATCCTGCCCATGTTGGCTTTGACCGTAACGCTGGTGGTTGCCTTGGCAACGTCCGGCTTTGCGCATCGTGTCATGACGCCCGATGATCAAGCGCTGCAGCAATTGGCGCTGACTTTGGGATTGGACGCGGCTGATATCTGTGGCGACACAGGCGGCGCGAGCAATGAAAGCTGTGAGGCCTGTCGTCTGCACGCTGCTATGAATGTGCCGCTTTCTGCCGGTGTGTCTGTCGTGCTTGAACTTGGCATTGACCTGACCGATTGGGTGCCAGAACCACAGCGGCTGAACGATCTTACCGGTCACAGCCCCCACCATGCGCGGGCACCCCCGACTGTTTGATTTGCTTTCTTAGGAAAGTGAACTGGCCAAAAGGCCAGATTATCAGACAGTTGGACCCTTCCTTCGTTTCGATCCGTCACGGGAACACATCTTGAGTGTGTTCACCTCGCGGCCTGCAACGCACTCGGTCTGACTCCCAACTCCGTATTTTCTGACCAGGACGTCACCCATGACTGATACAACCACGCAACCAGCCGACTCGCCAAAACGCGAGCGCGCTTTCTATTTCGCCGCCTGGCGTTGGCATTTCTACGCAGGCCTGTTTGTCATCCCGTTTCTGATGATGCTGACCATCACGGGCTTCATCATGCTGATCGACAATGGCCTGTCGAACCAATTGGGCAGCGCGCCGCGCGTTGTGGCAACGGGCGAAGCTTTGCCGCCTTCGGTGCAGGCCAAATCCGCGCTCGACTCTGTGCCGGGGCAATTGATCCAATACACCTCACCCGAGGCAGAAGACCGCCCAGCCTATTTCGTGATCCGCAACCCTGCGGACGCCAAGCCCGGCATGAAACCCTGGGAAATCCCAGCTAAATCCGTCGCGGTTGACCCTTACTCTGGCGAAGTCACCGCCGTGAATTCAAAGACTGAGACGCTCTATGCTTGGGCCAATGACATTCATGGCACACTGTTGATTGGCGATACCGGTGATCGCCTGATCGAAGCGGCGGTTTCGCTGACTTTGGTCTTGATCGCGACGGGAATTTACATGTGGTGGCCGCGTGAACGCAGCGTTCTGAGCGCCTTGGTTCCCAACCTGACCAAAAAGGGCCGGGCCCTGTTTAAAGAGATGCATGTTGTCGGGGGCGTTTGGGTCTCGGTGTTTCTGGTGTTGTTCATCTTGTCAGGGTTGGCTTGGGCAGGGGTCTGGGGCGGAAAGCTGGTTCAGCCCTGGTCATCCTATCCGGCAGAAAAGAAGGCCAGTTTCTGGTCGTCCGATCTGACCCATGCCTCGCTGAACCATGGCCCGTTGGATGAGGTGCCTTGGGGCCTTGAACTGACCCCAATGCCGGAATCCGGTACGGCTGAGGGCACGGTCGCCCTGCCGCAACCGGCCACGTTGGACACAGTTGTGATGTGGGCGCAGGCCAATGGGTTCTCAGGCCAATATCGCGTGTCTTTGCCAGCGGGTGACAAAGGGGTTTGGACCCTGATGCGCGCCTCGCAATCCGAGGACACCGTCGCCCCACACGAGGATCGCACCGTTCACTTTGACCGCTACACCGGCAATATGTTGGCTGATATTGGCTATGCGGATTATTCGCTGATGGCCAAATCCATGGCCCAGGGCATCGCGCTGCACAAAGGTCTGGCGGGCACCTGGAACTATGTTCTGAATTTTGTGCTGCTGAGCGTGATCCTGATGGTCAATGTCACCGGCATTATCATGTGGTGGAAGCGTCGCCCCCAAGGGGCCAAGCGTCTGGCCGCGCCGCCGGTTCCGCAGGATATGCCCATGTGGAAAGGTGCCGTTCTGATCGCCTTGGTCTTGGCGATGGCCTTTCCGATGGCGGGCATTGCGCTTTTGGCCGTGATTGCCGTTGACGTGATCGTGTTGGCAAATGTTCCGCGCTTGAAACGTATCGTCTCTTAACCCGAGCCAAACAATAGGGCGCAACCCGATGGGATGCGCCCTATCCACTACCTGAAATCAGTCTCTATTTCAGCGCATCTGCGACATTGGCGGGTTTGAATTCTGTGATCAGCAGCGCAACGACCCCCGCAATGGTAAACGGATCCTGCGCCATCAGGGCTTCGATCTCGCTGCGGTCTTTGCCCATCGCGATGATCATACCGCCAGTGCGCGGCACCTTGGCCCCGGATGCCAGAAACCGGCCTTCTTCATAGCCCTTGGCGATAAAATCCATATGGGCATCGAGATGTGGTTCGACCTCGGTCAGGGGGACGTTATAGGTGATGTCCACAGCAAACAGATTGTGGCCCTCAGGGATGACAGGCATTGGTTAAGCTCCCGGTTTCAACGCTGCGGTGACGTAGTTCACCGACAGATCCCGATCCGAGATGCTCCAGCGCCATGTCACCGGGTTAAACACGTAGCCTTTGCGATCCACCGGGGTCAAACCAGCATTTGTCATCAGCTCATAAAGCTCGTCCGGCGTGATGAATTTCGCCCATTCATGGGTGCCCTTGGGCAGCCAGCGCATGACATATTCCGCCCCGACAATGGCGACGGCAAAGCTTTTGGGATTGCGGTTGATGGTGGAACACAAATGCAGCCCGCCCGGTTTCAGCAATTGCTGGCAGGCGGTCAGATAGGCTTGGGGGTCGGCGACATGCTCGACCACTTCCATATTGATCACCACATCGAATTGCTCACCTGCGGCGGCCATGGCCTCGGCTGTGGTGTGGCGGTAATCAATGTCCAACCCGCTTTGCTTTGCATGGGTTTCGGCGACAGGGATATTGCGTTCTGCCGCGTCCACGCCAATGATCTCGGCCCCAAGCCGCGCCATAGGTTCACATAACAGCCCACCGCCACAACCGATATCGAGAATACGGAGCCCTTCGAATGGGTTAGGCGCGGACAGGTCGCGATCAAACTCACCAGCGATCTGGGTGGTGATATAGTCCAGCCGCACCGGGTTCATCATGTGCAAAGGCTTGAACTTGCCATGCGGGTCCCACCATTCTGCGGCCATGGCCTCGAATTTGGCGACTTCGGATGCATCAACGGTGGATACCATAACTTTCCCCATGGTCTTTTCCCTGCGCTGCACAATATAGTCAGGTCATGGACAAGTTCACGGGCCAAAAGCGCGCAGTGCAATATCTTTACCCGCCTCTCGACCCCTTTGATCAGCGTATGATGGAGGTCGGGGACGGGCACGTGATTTATGTGGAACAGTCTGGAAACCCTGACGGAATTCCGGTGATTGTTTTGCATGGCGGCCCCGGTGGCGGGTGCAGCCCGGCAATGCGTCGTTATTTTGATCCGTCGGTTTACCGTGTCGTGCTTTTTGACCAGCGGGGCTGCGGAAAGTCGCGCCCCCATGCCAGCGTCAAGAACAACACGACCTGGCATCTTGTTGCGGATATCGAACACATTCGCGAGACCCTGGAAATTGAGCAGTTCATTGTCTTTGGCGGCAGCTGGGGGGCGACGCTGGCGTTGATCTATGCGATCAGCCATCCAGAGCGTGTGAGCCATCTGGTGTTGCGCGGCGTGTTCCTGTCGACCCAAGCGGAGCTGGACTGGTTCTATGGCGGCGGGGCGGGGCAGTTCTGGCCCGAACCTTGGGCACGGTTCCGCGATATGATTCCGGTTGAAGAACGCGGAGACATGATCACCGCCTATTACAAGCGGCTGTTTAGCGGTGATTTGCGCGAAGAAATCAAATATGCGCAGGCGTGGTCGGTCTGGGAAAATGCGCTCGCCTCGGTTTATTCCAACGGGCAGGGCGGCGAACCGCCGGGGGATTATGCCCGCGCTTTTGCCCGTCTGGAGAACCATTATTTTGTCAATGGTGGCTTCCTGGAAGAAGATGGCTGGATCTTGAATAATGTCGATCGGATCAGCCACATCCCGGGCGTGATCGTGCAGGGACGTTACGACATGATCTGCCCACCTCAGCGCGCATGGGAACTGGCACAAGCCTGGCCAGAGGCTGATTTACGCATGATTCGAAACGCCGGTCATGCCTTGTCCGAGCCAGGGATCAGCGCAGAATTGGTGGCGGCAATGGATCGAATTGCGTCGCAAATCGAATAGCTGTCTGTCGCATTTCCGACATTTTGCATCGCATTTGAACCCTTTACACGACCCACCATGTCGTTAACGTGAGTTATGTTCAAAAAACAAAACCGACAGGGATCGTGAACTCAGTTCTCAAAATCATAGCTCAACGCCTTGCTTTAGGCCTCTTGACGCTCTTCATCGTTTCGATTGTGATTTTCGCGGCGGTGAATCTTTTGCCGGGGGATTTTGCCGAGGCCATTCTCGGCCAAGGTGCCACACCTGAAGCCGTCGCAGCCATTCGAACGGATCTTGGTCTCGATCAACACCCGGTCCTGCGATATTTCCAATGGCTCGGAGGCGTGTTGCAAGGCGATCTGGGCAATTCGTTTGCGCAGGCCAACTTTGCCAGTTTCGTGGGTGATGACAGCGGGGTGCGCACCACGGTGGCCCAGCAGATTGCACCGCGATTTGCCAATACGATGTTTCTAGCTGGTGTGACTGCCGCGATTGCGGTTCCTTTTGCGGTGACTTTGGGCATTCTGGCCGCGCTTTATCGCAATTCGGTTTTTGACCGTGCCGCCAATATCACGACGCTCAGCTCGATTTCTTCGCCGGAATTCTTTCTCGCCTATGTTTTGATCCTGTTCCTTGCGGTGCTGAACCCTTGGCTGCCATCCCTGTCCAATATTTATGACGGCATGGCCTTTAGCGAGCGTTTGGAAAAAACCTTGCTTCCAGCGCTGACCCTGACCCTTGTCGTCACCGCGCATATGATGCGCATGACACGGGCGGCGATCATCAACCTGCTGGCCTCTCCCTATATCGAGATGGCGCGGTTGAAAGGGATCAAGCCGATGCGGGTGATCGTGAAACATGCGCTTCCTAACGCTTTGGCCCCGATCATCAACGTGATTGCGCTGAACCTCGCCTATCTGATCACCGGTGTGGTCGTGGTTGAGGTGGTGTTTGTCTATCCGGGCATCGGCCAGCTGTTTGTGGACAGCGTCAAAATCCGTGACATCCCGGTTGTTCAGGCCTGCTGCCTGATTTTTGCTGCCGCCTATATCCTGCTGAACCTGACGGCTGACATTTTGTCGATCGTGTCCAACCCACGTCTGAGGCATCCGAAATGAGCGGTATCATGACTTTCATCATCGCGCTCATCGTGATTGCCTTTGCGGGTTGGGTCTTCCGCTTTGTTGGACAAAAAGCCACCAACAACGCCCCGACATTCCGCGACATGCCTTTCGCAGTGGCCTTTGGCTATGCTTTGGGCGTTGCAGCGCTGATTTGGGCGGTTTGGACCTACGTTCAGGCTCAATTCATCCTGCCAGAAGCAGAAGCCAACAAATACTTCTTCTTTGTGGTCGCCATTCATGGGCTGTTGCTCGCTGGTGCGGCGGCTTACGTGTTTCGTTTGCTGGGGCGCATCGTCGGAACGGCGGGGTCGCGCAAGCTGTTTCGCCAAATGCCTTTGACAGCCGCCTTTGGGGTCTTGGTGATCCTGGTCTATGCGTTCATGGCGATTTTTGCCGGAGCTTTGGCCCCCCATGGTCAGGAAGAAGTCTTTGCCCAAGCCAATGTCGTGCCGGGTGGCAATCCGGCGCTGGGCGGCAATCCTGACTTTCCACTTGGGACGGACCAGATCGGCCGCGATATCCTGTCTCGTCTGATCTATGGCGCGCGCAATACGGTTGGGATTGCCTTTGTTACGACGCTGATTGCCTTTGTTGTTGGCGGCGGCTTGGGCTTTCTCGCCGCGACCCTGCGCGGTTGGGTGGATCAGGTCCTTTCGCGTGCGGTTGACGTGCTAATGGCCATTCCGGCCCTGATCTTTGCCTTGCTGTTGATCACCGTTGCCAAGGCCTGGGTTGACGGGACCGGGTTGACCATCGCGATGATCCTGATCATGGCCTTGATCGACAGCACCCGCGTGTTCCGGTTGGCCCGTGCGGTGGGTATGAACATCGTGGTGATGGATTACATCGAAGCCGCCAAGCTGCGCGGCGAAAAACTGTCTTACATCGTTTTCCGCGAGATCCTTCCAAACGCCACCGCGCCCTTGCTGGCGGAATTTGGTCTGCGCTTCTGCTTTGTTTTCCTGACCATTTCCTCGCTCAGCTTCCTGGGTGTGGGCATTCAGCCTCCGCTGGCGGATTGGGGCACCATGGTCAAGGATATGTCGTCCTTCATCAACTATGCCGCCTTTGCGCCGCAGGTCTCTGCCGCGCCACTGCTGGCCGCTGGGGCGATTGCCCTGCTGACTGTGGCCGTGAACTTTGTGGTGGATTGGATGCTGCATCGCAGCTCAGGGCTTAAGGATTAATGACATGAGCAGTGATGCATTCAAAGACGCCGAAACCCTTGTTGAAATGCGCGACATCCATATGGAAGGGCGCAGCGACGAGGAATGGCACCCGATTATCAAAGGTGTCGACCTGACCCTGCGCAAAGGCGAAGTGCTGGGCCTGATCGGTGAATCCGGAGCAGGTAAGTCGACGCTTGGTCTGGCCTCAATGGGGTTCTGCCGCGATGGTGTGCGGATTTCCAAAGGCTCCGTGATTTTTGACGGGATCGACCTGCTGGCGGCCTCGGCCGAAGAGAAACGCCAGCTGCTGGGCAAACGCATCGCCTATGTGGCGCAGTCTGCGGCGGCCAGTTTTAACCCGGCGCACCGTCTGATTGATCAACACACCGAAGCCCCGATTTCCCATGGGGTACTGTCCAAAGAGGACAGCGAAGCGGATGGGATGGAGCTTTATCGCAAGCTGCGCCTGCCAAACCCGGACGAAATCGGCTTTCGCTATCCGCACCAGGTGTCCGGCGGTCAGTTGCAGCGGGCGATGACGGCGATGGCCATGGCCTGCCGTCCTGATCTGATCATCTTTGACGAACCGACCACCGCCCTGGACGTGACCACGCAGATCGAAGTGCTCGCCTCGATCCGGGAGATTGTTGAAGAGTTCAACACCGCCGCGATCTACATCACCCACGATCTCGCAGTTGTGGCGCAGATGGCGGACACGATCAAAGTGCTGCTCAAAGGGGACGAGGTTGAAGAAGCCGAAACCCGTGAAATGCTGTCGAATCCAAAGCAGGATTACACCAAGAGCCTTTGGGCGGTGCGCGAATTTCAACGCCCGCAAAAGCCAGCGGTTCAGACCGGGACGACGCCGGTAATTGCGGTTCAAAACGTCACCGCAGCCTATGGCAAGGTCGATGTGCTGCATGATGTTAGCTTTGACATTCATCAGGGGCGCACTGTGGCCGTTGTGGGTGAATCCGGGTCTGGCAAATCGACCACCGCCCGTTGCATCACCGGCCTTTTGCCGCCGCGCCTTGGCCAGATCAGCCTGGCGGGAACTGCATTGCCACTGGACTATCGCAAACGCGACCGCGAGCAGTTGAAAAAGATCCAGATGATCTATCAGATGGCCGATACAGCACTGAACCCGCGCAAAACTGTGGGCGAGATCATTGGCCGACCGGTGGAGTTTTATACCGGCCTGACCGGTGCGGCCAAACGCAAGCGGGTCGAGGAACTGATGGATCAGATCGAACTGCCCGCCAGCCAGTTTATCGATCGTTTGCCGTCGGAAATGTCGGGTGGCCAGAAACAACGTGTGGGCATAGCCCGCTCCTTGGCGGCAGAGCCCGAATTCATCATCTGCGACGAGGTCACATCGGCGCTTGATCAATTGGTGGCCGAGGGCATTCTGCGCCTGCTGGCTGACCTACAAGACAAGCTCAACCTTTCCTACATGTTCATCACCCACGATCTGGCAACGGTGAAATCCATTGCCGACGAAGTTGTGGTGATGAAGGATGGCAATGTGGTTGAGGCCGGACCAAAGACCGAGATGTTTACCCCGCCACATCACCCATACACGGATCTTCTTCTCAGCTCAGTGCCAGAGATGGATCCGGATTGGTTGACAAATCTGCTGCAAGAACGCGGAGTTGATAACATTGGTGATGCTGCAGTTGGTAAGATGACCTGAGAATCGCCCGAAAAACGGGTGCAAGACATCGCGGGGACAGTCCGCAAAATGAACAACAAGGGAGACTTGAAATGACAAGAATTAGCAGACGTGGCCTTTTGGCTTCTGGTGCCGCAGCGGGTGTTCTGGCCGCGACCGGCATGCCGCTGCGCGCCCAGCAAAAAGGCGGGACCCTGCGCCTGGGTCTGAATGGTGCAAACACCTCGGATAGCTGGGACAGCCGCACTCATTCGGATGCGTTCATGATCAATCTTGGCCATGGTGCTGTGTTTGATACCCTGACCGAGGTTGCCGCGAGCGGTGAACTGGTGGGCGAACTGGCTGAAAGCTGGGAAGCCTCGGCAGATGCAAAGGTTTGGACCTTTAACCTGCGCCAGGGCGTGACCTTCCACAATGGCAAGGCTTTTGGCGCGGATGATGTGATCGCCTCGCTGAACATGCATGTCGCCGAGGGCGCGAAATCGGCGGCGAAGCCGATTGTTGAGCCAATTGTCGAGATGAAAAAGCTGGGCGAGCATCAGGTACAACTGACGTTGAAAGCCGGCAATGCGGACTTCCCATTCCTGCTGTCCGACTATCACCTCTGCATGTTCCCAGCGGGCCAGATCGAAGAGGCAATCGCCAAAGGGATCGGTACCGGCATGTACAAGGTCGAAGCCTTTGACCCCGGTGTACGCGCCCTGCTTAGCCGTGTTGACAGCCATTACAAAGATGGCCGCGCCGGTTGGTTTGACTCGGTCGAAGTGATTGCGATCAACGATACCTCGGCTCGTATGAACGCGCTGATGACCGGACAGGTTGACGCTGTAAACCGCGTGGACTTCAAAACCGAAGCGTTGCTCAAAGCCAACCCGATGATCAATATCTTTGAGGTCACCGGCAACCAGCACTTTACCTTCCCGATGCTGACCAACCTGTCACCCTTTGACAATGTGAAGGTGCGTCAGGCGCTCAAGCATTCGGTGAATCGTCAGGAAATGGTGAACAAGATCCTGTTGGGTCACGGTGCCGTCGCCAACGATATTCCGATTGGTCCAGCCAACCAGTATTTCGCCAGCGATCTGGAAATGAACGACTATGATCCGGACAAGGCCAAGCATCTGATCAAAGAGGCGGGTCTGGACGGGCTCCAGGTCGATCTGTCTGCCTCGAATGCGGCCTTTAACGGCGCGGTTGATGCGGCGCTGCTGTATCAGTCTTCGGCCAAGGCGGCGGGCATTGACATCAATGTCGTGCAGGAACCCGAGGATGGCTATTGGTCCAATGTCTGGCTCAAGAAAGCCTGGTGTGCCTGCTACTGGTCGGGCCGTGCGACCGAGGATTGGATGTTCTCGACCGCCTATGAATCCGGTGTGCCATGGAATGACACCCAGTGGGAAAATGCTCGTTTCCAAGAGCTGTTGATCAGCGCCCGTGCCGAGCTGGATTCGACCAAGCGTCGCGATCAGTATCATGAGATGCAGATGATCATGGCGAAAGAGGGCGGCACGGTTATCCCGATGTATGCCAACTATGTTGACGCGCATTCGACCAAGCTGACCAATTCCGGTGTGATCGGCAACGCCTTCCAGATGGACAGCTCGCGCCTGATCGAGCGTTGGTGGTTCGCGTAAGAGTTCATCGCTTTGAAACAGAAAGCCCCGCCAATTTGGCGGGGCTTTTTCTTGGCGGCTCGTCGAGCTCTAGCAAGCCCGCCTCGCGACCGGGTTACAACACGTAACGGCTGAGATCGGTGGATTGGGTCAGCTCGCCCAGGTGTTTTTCGACAAAGGCCGCATCCACTGTGACGGTTGTTCCGGATTGGTCCGGCGCTTCAAAGCTCAACTCTTCAAAGACACGCTCCAAAACAGTGTAGAGACGCCGCGCACCGATATTTTCCACCGACTGGTTCACATCCGCCGCGATCTTGGCCAGGGCGGCAATGCCGTCTTCGGTGAAGGTGACAGTGACCTCTTCCGTGGCCATCAGTGCTGTGTACTGGCGGGTCAGGGCGTTGTCGGTCTCGGTCAGGATGCGCACGAAATCTTCTTCGGTCAGGGCGCGCAGGTTCACACGGATGGGCAGGCGACCCTGAAGTTCGGGCAGCAGATCAGAGGGTTTGGCGATATGGAAAGCACCAGAAGCAATGAACAGGATATGGTCTGTTTTCACCGGGCCATGTTTGGTGCTGACGGTGGTGCCTTCGATCAGGGGCAACAGGTCGCGCTGCACACCTTCACGAGACACGTCGCCACCACGGGCATCTTGCCGGGCCGCGACCTTGTCGATCTCATCAAGAAAGACGATGCCATTCTGTTCAACCGCTTCCAAAGCGGCGGTTTTGACCTGTTCGTCATCCAGCAGCTTATCCGCCTCTTCGTTGATCAGCACCTCATAGCTTTGGGCAACGGTCATACGCTTGCGCACGGTGCGCCCGCCCATGGCTTTGCCAAAGATATCGCCAAGGTTCATCATCCCCATCTGGCTGCCCGGCTGGCCGGGAATGTCCATCATCGGGAAGGGCGACGAGGTGTCGGACAGGTCCAGGTCAATCTCGGTCTCGTCTAGCTCTCCGGCCTTGAGCTTGCGTCTGAACATCTCTCGGGTGGCTTCGCGCGCATCGGTTCCGGCGATGGCCTCGATGACGCGATCCTCGGCGGCTTGATGGGCCTTGGCTTTGACGTCTTCGCGCATGAACTCGCGGATCTGGATGATCGCCGCATCGACCAAATCACGCACAATTTGTTCCACGTCACGCCCGACATAGCCAACTTCGGTGAATTTGGTGGCTTCGACCTTGATAAAGGGAGCTTTGGCCAGTTTCGCCAGACGGCGGCTGATCTCGGTCTTGCCAACACCGGTGGGGCCGATCATCAGGATGTTCTTGGGGTAAACCTCGTCGCGCAGATCATCCGACAGCTGCTTGCGCCGCCAGCGGTTGCGTAGGGCCACGGCCACGGCCCGCTTGGCGTCCTTTTGGCCGATGATGAACCGGTCAAGTTCCGAGACAATTTCACGAGGGGTCAAATCAGTCATGACAAGGCTTTCGTCTAGAGGTCATCTGAGCGGTCAAGCCGGTCAGGAATTACTGTGAGAAGGGGGCAGCCGGTCTAGCGGCAAAACGCCCGAAAACAGGCGCAACACTGCGGCGCGGATACTGGCCCAGAAGGCTCCCAAAGCAACAAGGAAGACACCCAACACCAGGATCGTCATTGCAGCGCCATCGCCTTCGAACACGATCAAGGCCAGAGTAACGGTGTAACCAATCGCCGCGATCAAGAAAGACCGGCGGTCAATCACGATGGCGATCAGGGCAAACAGGATCAGGATTGCGAATAGCAACATCTGACTGCTGGTATTGTCTTGCTCAAGGAGCGACAGCGCGATGGTGTTGACCAAGGCCGGGGCAGCAACCACATGCAGCCAGAACCCTTGGGCCGAGCGGCGGGTGACGCGGTGCGGGTCGGACATGTCAAAGAACATCGCAGCCGCAAAAACCACAAAGCCGACAATCAGGGTGATATAGGCAAATGGGCCATCCCCTGAGAGATAAAAGAGGTCGCTAAAGCTTTCGGGCGTTCCGGCCTGGTTTGCGCCAATCAGGACCGCAAGGGCAAAGCCACCAACCGCAATCAGCGCCATGGCAAAGGGCACACGGAAGCGGAACCAAAACACGGCAGTTGCCAACACCGTCAAAGCCAAGGGCAAGGTCAGGCTCGAAAAATCTTCTTGGGCGACCATAAAGACCTGTGCGAAATGGGCCCCAAGTCCAACTGCCGCATTGCCGACCCAAAAGATCGATAGCGCAATCGCCGGGGCCACCATACGGCGGCGGCGAATGAAATACTCGGACAGACCCCAGATCAAGGCCGCTGTGATCCCAGCGGTCATGACGACCTGGCCCTGATAACCGACGGCGGATGAGGCGATGTTCAATCCGGTGACGGCTGACCAGCCGGTGGCCAGGATCAACAAACCGATGACAATAAAGATTTCGTTGAAGCCTTTGAACAGCTCAAAGGGTTCGTCACCAGCGACAAGATCCTGACGAGCACCCGTGCGACTATGAGCCAAAGCTGTGAGCGAGGCAGCCTGCGCCTCGCTGATCAAGCCCGAGCCGACAGCGGCGCGTATGTCATCCTTGTCGATCACGCCGAGATGCTTTCAACGGTCAGTCGGCCATTTGTGTAGACGCAGATATCGGCGGCGATGGCCATGGCTTCGCGGGCCACGGTCTCGGCGTCTTTGTCGCTGTCCATCATGCCGCGCGCTGCGGCGAGGGCGAAATTGCCGCCCGAACCGATCGCGGCCACGTCATGTTCGGGTTCCAGCACGTCGCCGGCACCGGTGATCACCAGCAGGTGTTGACCATCGGTGACGATCAGCATTGCTTCAAGCTTTTGCAGATACTTGTCGGTGCGCCAATCCTTGGCCAACTCGACCGATGCGCGCTGTAATTGGCCCGGCGTGGCTTCAAGCTTGGCCTCGAGCCGTTCCAGCAGGGTAAAGGCATCGGCGGTCGACCCGGCAAAGCCACAGATCACGTCATAACCGCCCGGCGACAGGCGGCGCACTTTGCGTGCGGTGCCCTTGATCACGGTCTGGCCCAGGCTGACCTGCCCGTCCCCGGCAATCACCACCTGGCCGCCTTTGCGCACACCGATGATGGTTGTTCCGTGCCAGCCGGGAAATTCGCTCTCTGCCATATCAATTCCTTTCCTGTCTCGCCCATATGGGGGCTGGACATATGCGCGGCAAGGCGCCCCTTTGGGAGATAGCGGAACAGCCGGGGAATTGGAATGGATGAGCTGAGCAAACGCGCCATGTCGCTATGGCCCGATCTGGCTGGGCAAATGGGCATGGCTCCGGGGGCGGTGCAGGTCGCCCCATTGGCGCGGCGTCAGGATGCGCGGGTGGATATGGTGGCGCTTTTGCTCAGGGACGCTTCGGGGCGTGATCTGGTGCTGAAATTGCAGGACAGGCCCAAGGATGCTGAGGAATTTGCCGAGGCAATGCAGGGCCATATGCGCAGTTTCGAGGCCTTTCCAGAGGGTGTGCCGGAATTGTTGGCCGTGGATTTTGACGCGCAGGCCTGCGTGATGGAATGGGTCGCTGGTGATCCGCTGGCAACGGTCTTGCAGGAGGCCCCGGTTGAAACCCATCCGGGCATCATGCGTCAGGCCGGGGCGTGGTTGGGTCAGTTTCACCGCGCCACCCTGGGTGAGCCGCGGGTGTTTCAGCCGAAATACACCATGGATTACCTGCGTGACGTCGTGGATGAGGTAAAATCAGTCAAACGGGATGTGGCGGAAAAACGCAAGTTCCTAAGCTGTGCCGAGGGGTTTTTGGCGCGCCAGCCCCTTTATGAGGGGCGCAGGACGCAGGCAGCGCAAACCCATGGGGATCTGCATATGCGCAATCTCTTGATGGGGGAACAGGTCAAGGGGATCGACTTTTCAGCGGCGCGCGTCGTGCCTGTTGGCCATGATATCGCGCGGCTTTTGTCCGATTACGCGATACTGCGCGCCCGACATGACGATATCCGCCCCGGAGAGGTTGTGCCGGTTCAAGTGCGAGACGCGTTCTTTGACGGCTATGGCGTGGTAAGGTCCGATGATCCATCGGTGCAATTGTTGTTGCGGCACCGGGTTTTGGCGGAGTGGTGGGGATTGCCCGCGTCGGAGTCAAAACGGAGCGTGGCGCAGGAACGGCGCTGGCAAGGGATCGCGTCGCTGGTGGAGAAAGTCTTTCCCGAAGCATGAGGCCTGGCCGGGTATGGGGCGCTGCCCCGTCTCGGCAGAGCCGAGACTCCCCGGGATATTTTAGGCCCAGAGAAACGAAAAAGGCCCCGCCAAAGTGGCGAGGCCCGGAATGCGTGTGCACGAGGCTTAGATGTTTTCGTTGATCCAGCTTTGCAGCGCGGCCTTGGGGGCGGCGCCGGCGCGGTTGGAGATCGGTGCGCCGTCTTTGAAGATGAACAGGGCTGGAATGCCGCGCACGCCCATGGCGGCGGCGGTGTTCGGGTTGCTGTCCACATCGACTTTGACGATCTTCACTTTACCGTCGTATTCGGCGGACAGCTCTTCGAGAGCTGGGCCAATCTGCTTACAAGGGCCACACCATTCGGCCCAGAAATCCACCACAACGGGGACATCGGAATTCTTTACTTCGGCTTCAAAGGTCTCGTCGGTGACTGCGACGGTGGCCATGGGTCTCTCCTTGGGTTGCGGCAGCGGGAAGTGGCGCCTGACAGGATGGGGAAGTTAGGTAGCTGGCGGGGAGTCGTCAAGGTCTGGGCGTGCGATCAAGGGATTGTGTCACAATCTCGTGTGGGATCGGCATATAGTGGGCGGTGGCGGTCCAGAGCAGACCTGTTTCGATCTCGTGATCCGGGAAAACCTGCGTCAAAGCAGCGGCATAGGCCCCCATTTGCCGCAAGAGACCCTCGGGGGTATCGGACACTTGTGACGGGATGGTGCGGTTGGATTTGAAATCCACGGCGATGACTTTTTTGTCACTGACCAAGAGGCGGTCGATCACCCCATGGATGCGTCCAATTTCGGGCAGGTCTGCGGTGATCGGCACCTCGGCCAGGGTTCCCGCTGCAAAGAAGCGGGTCAGGTCCGGGGCGGACAAAACCGACTGCGCTTCGGCCAGAATTTGGGGCAATATGTCCGAAACGCCCTCTGTTTTGGAGAGATTGCCCATGCGATTTATCAGTCCCTGTCCAACCGCTTCGCGCTGATCGGGGGCAAGCGGGGCGAGATGTTCGAGCAATTCGTGCAACAGCGTGCCGCGGGTTTTGGCCACCTCTTCGCTGTCGCCATCGGCACCGGGCAGGGCTTTGGCTCCGCCAAGATCTGAGGGGGAGCGGGTTTCAACTGGCGGGGTCGGTTCGGGCGCGGGTTGCGAGAAAATCGCGGGCAGGTCAGGGCTGTGGCGGTGTGGTTTTTCAATCCGGGTCAAAGGCAGTTGCGACCAATCCATATGGGTCAACTGCTGGCCCTTGCCGGTTCCATAGGGACCGAAGTCGAATTCAGCATCCACCGCGCCCGAGGCCTCCATCCCGCGCGCAACTTGTTTGTACCAGATATCCTCGCCCTTGCCGATTTTGCCCGACGCCGCGACCACCAGCCATTTTTCGGCACGGGTCAATCCGACATAAAGCAGCCGGTCGCGTTCCTGACGTTCCTTTTCCTGCTGGGCGGCGATGCCATCGCGCTGGCGGGTGGGTTGCGCCGCGCTGGGTTGTTTCCAGAACGCGCCCTGATCATCGGTCAGCAGCACGTCGCGCGAGGTGCGGTTTGGATCGGCGCAATCGGGCATGATGACAATCGGGGCCTCAAGCCCCTTGGAGCCATGTACCGTCATCACGCGCAGGGTTTCCCCGGCGCTATCCGGGGCGCGTTTGATCTCAAGATTGTCCGATTGCGCCCATTGCAAGAACCCGGTGAGCGAGGGCACAGAGCCCTGTTCATAGGTCAAGGCCTGCCCGAGCAAAGCGTTGATCCCATCCTCGGCCTCTGGCCCCAAGCGGCCCATCAACAGGCGGCGGCCATTATGGCGGGTCAGGATACGTTCGATCAGATCGTAAGGGCGCAGGAAATCGGTTTGGCCGCGCAGATCGTCGAGAATGGCCATTGTGTCGGGATAGGCGTCGCGGCGGTCACGCAGGTATTCCCATAGGAATTTCTGACCGCGATGATGGGCAAGGTCAAAGAGCTGCTGTTCAGACAGACCAAAAAGCGGTGAGCGTAGCGCCGTGGCCAGTGACAGGTCATCTTCGGGCGTGGCGAGATAGCTGAGCAGGGCAAGGATGTCGCGTACGGCCAGTTCTGACATGACCTTGAGCCGGTCAGACCCGGCAATCGGCAGATCGGCTTTTTTACAGGCGCGTATGATTTCCTTGAACAGGCGCGAACGGCCGCGCACGAGGATCAGGAAATCACCGGCGTGAACCGGTCGTGCCTCGTAGTCGCCGCTAAATCCCTTTTCGATCGGCAGTGGGGTTTCGGCGTCGATGGTAGTTTTGATAAAATGAGCGATGCGATTGGCCAGGATCACCGTGTGATGGGTCGATCCGACACGATCCAGCGGTTCGTACCAATTGCCATCCGGGTCATCCTTGACCTCATCCACCAGCGGCCAGAGGTCGACGCGGCCCGGCATCTGGCCCTTGAACGCAATGTGTTTCTGATCGGCGGTAAAGCCCGAGGAAATCGCGCCGTCAAAGGTGTTATCGGCCAGCCGTAGGATCGGTTCGGCGGAACGGAAACTATGTTCCAACGTCATTGAGATCAGCGGTGCGTCGGTGTTTTGCAACCGGTCGCGGAACTCATCGCGCATGCGGTCAAATTCCGACGGGTCCGCGCCCTGAAAGGAGTAGATCGACTGTTTTTTATCCCCGACCACAAAGATGGTGCGGCGCACATCCGCCCGCGCCCCTTCACCCGAGGTGAATTCCTGTGCCAGCCGTTCGATCACCTGCCACTGCACGGGGCTGGTATCCTGGGCTTCGTCCACCAGAATATGGTCGATCCCGCCATCGAGACGGTAAAGCACCCAGGCCGCGACGCCTTCGTTCGACAGCAGGTCACGGGTGCGGGTGATCAGATCGTCGAAATCAAGCCAACCGCGCCGGGTTTTTTCGGCCTCATAGGCGGGGAGGAAGGCCTTGGCAAAGGCATAAAGCGCGATGTCGCGCTGGGCGGCGATCAGGGACTTTTCGATGTCGAGCGATCGCTCCAACCGTGCCATCAACTGATCAAAAGCTTCACAGGTTTCGGAGGCGGCAAGGCGCAATTTCTTTGCTGGAAAGTTCTTCCGGATCGTGCCGGCTTGAGTCAGGCATACCGCGCGCAGGATGCGCAGTGCTTCGTGATCTGGTTGCTTAATCCGGGCGAGTTCAACCGACGCGTTCTGATCGGTCTTGCCTGAGTCGCGCAGCAAAGGAACCAGACCACGCAGTAGTGGGATCTCGGACCCAAGAAAGACCTCGCTCAATAGGGTATCCAGCGTCATGTCCGGGGCTATCCCATAACCTGCACGAATATCGTCAGGTGTCTGCCCGCCAAAGGCCTCGCGGCGGCGGCAGATTTCGGCCAGCAGAGATTCCGTGTCGTCGCCCGAGATAAAGGGCGCGATGTTTTGCACCAGATGGGACTGCGGCCCGTCTGACATTCGGTCGAGGATTTCAGCGCGCAGCAGTTCTGCACCGCGATCTTCCATTTCTTTGAATTGCGGGCTGACACCCGCCTCAAGCGGGAAGCGGCGCAGAAGAGAAGAACAGAAGGAGTGGATGGTTTGAATGCGCAAGCCGCCGGGCGTTTCAATCGCGCGGGCAAAGAGGGTGCGGGCGTCACGCAGGAAATCCGCATTCAGATTGCTTTCAACGCCAAGCGTGCCCAGTTCGGCGCGCAGGGCGTCGTCATTCAGCATCGCCCATCCGCCCAACCGTTTGAACAGCCGGTTTTGCATCTCGGTCGCGGCGGCCTTGGTGTAGGTGAGGCAGAGGATATGTTCGGGCAGCACGCCTTCAAGCAGCAGTCGCGCCACGCGGTCGGTCAAAACCCGGGTCTTGCCCGATCCGGCATTTGCGGCCAGCCAGGTGGAATCGCCGGGGCTGGCGGCGTCGACCTGGCGTTGTGTTGCATCATCACGGATCATGTCAGCGCCTCCGGTTCAGCGGCGTCGGTGACGTCCCATTCCCCGAAACGGGACAGGTGATCATATTCGGCAAAATCCGTGTCCTTCATCAGCGCACGGCGGGCGGTAAAGCCCTGTTCGGGCGACAAATACGACCCAATCAGAGCTGTGAATTCGGCCCAGACCTTGTCCGGCGGCATGTCGAGCAGGGGTGCTGCGACCTCTTTGGGATCGCCGGGTTTGAGCGAGATGAACAGGGCGCGTTCCACGTGGCGCGGGTCGATATCGGCAAAACCGCCACGGGTGACCATCGCCGCCTCAAGCAGCAGCTGTTTGTCAAAGAATTCCTGCTCCTTGGCGGTCGGAGCCTGCCCGGTTTTGTAATCGTAAATATGCGCGCCGCCGCGCTCATCAATGTCGATCCGGTCGGCGGTACCTGTCAGGGTGAAGTCCAGCTCGGGGATCTGGGCCTTGCCCCTGACTTCGTATTTGGCGGGGGTCGCTGCATTTTGGCGTTGTTTTTCGGTTTCGACAAACCAATCCGCAACCCGCTGCATCCGCGACAGCCAGAGTTGGCGGATTGTCGGAAAGGGAACCTCATCAGGGTTGGCGATATGGGCGTGGGCTTGTTCGTTGAGCGCCTCAACGGTCAGTTGGTCAGGGCTCTGCACGCTGTCTTTGACGAACTGCTCCAACACTTCATGCAAAAGAACCCCGCGCATCAAGGCATCGGGCGCGCGCATCAGCGGATCAAGCGGGCGCAGACGCAGGGAATGGCGGGCATAGATCGCATAAGGGTCGCGCACCAGTTTCTTGATCTCGGTGACCGACAGTTTGTGCGGACGCGCCGGAATGGGTGGCGCAGGAGAGGGGCGCGTGGCCAACGGCGCGGGTAGGGGTGTTTCCGAAGCTTCGGCCAGATCGAGCCAATAGCTGCCGCGATGTTTCATTTCGGCCAATGCCGCGGGGCCGGAGCGTTTGGGCAGGCCGGTCATGAGGTTGGTCAACCGGTTGATCCACCGCGAGGGCACGGTTTCCGCCTCGTCCGATTTGAGCGAGCGGGTTAGCCAGACCTCTTTGCCGGCCACCGCCTGCTGAAAATCATGCGCGGCCAGGCCAATGCGCCGTTCGGGCAGCAGCAGACCAGCCTCGGCGCGCATTTTACGGTTCAGCCATGGGTCGGCTCCGGGCATTTCGGGCCAGCTGCCTTCGTTCAACCCGGCAAGGATCAGGAGATCAGCCCCCATGACCCGCGCCTCAAGCGTGCCCCAGATCAGGATATGCGGGTGCGGTTTGTCGCGGTCGCGCACTTCGCCCTTGGCGATCACCGCGCCGAAAAGATCGTTGAAATCGCGCGCGTCTAGGTCAGCGCCATACCCGGCCTCGTCCCGCAATTCCGAGGTGATGTCCCACAATTTGCGCCCGGCATTCTCTTGCCAGAGCGTGCCGCTGCCTTCAGCCTCGGATCCCGCTGAGATGCGTTCAGCGAGGGTGATCGTATCCTCAATCCAATCGCTTAGCGGACGAATTTCGCCGGTGTTTTTATCGCAGAACTGAGTGATGACCCAGTTGGTCCAAGCCTGCTGGTCCACGGAGTCCCCCCAGGCCCCGATCAGGTCGGTGCGGGGGAAAGGCCAGGCTTTCTTGCGAATATGCAGCTCGAGATTGCGGGTGTTTTGCAGATGCTGCCCACGCCCGGCCCCGGCATGGGTTAGCGGGTGTTTCAGTAGGGTCAGCAAGGCCTCGGCACTGAGCGGAGTGGTATAAAGCGCAGCGACATGGCGTAGGAACCGCCCCGGAGGCGTCAATTGCGCGGGCACCCCGGCGCTGTCATCGGGCAGGATGCCCCAGCGATCCAAGGTCGAAGTGACTTGCCGCGACAGCATGCGATCCGGGGTGATCAAAGCGGCGGTTGTGCCGTCTTCGGCCGCTTGGCGCAGGCGCAGGGCAATGGCCAGCGCCTCATCCCGCAGGGTGGGGGCCCGGACCAAGGTCATGTCCTTGGTCGCCTCGCGCAGGTCTGGCAGTTTCGGCCCCTGGGACATCCATTGATGGGTCACAGGCGCGGGACAAAGGGCGAGCGATATCAGTTTGTTACGATCAGGTGTCGGGGCGGGCGTTTCTGTCCAAGGGGCCACATCACTTGGCGTGCAACCCAGTTGCGTCACCAGTTTGGCAAAGCGGAATTGTGGGTGATCCTCGCCCGATAGAGGCTCATCCAGCCGATCCCAAACATCCCGTGTCATGTCGAAATCAAAGCCGGGCAGGATCAGCGCCCCTTGCGGCAGTGTCGCAACTGCACGCATAAACTCTGCCGTGGTGCCGCGCGAGCCTGTCGATCCGGCAATGATGATCGGGTGCTGGGGTGGGTTTTCCTCCCACGCCGCGAGGCGGAGTTGCAAGGCGAGGCGGTTAAAGGCGGGGCGATCGGGTGTCCCTTCATCATCGAAATAGTGTTGGACGATTTTCAGAAAGGACAGCGCGCGCTGCCAATGGCCGGATTGGTCTGTGACGTCGAGATTGGCGATGGCTTCGGGCGGCACGCCCTCGCCCTGCATCTCTTCCATCAGGCTCGACAGGCTATCGGCAAGGTCAAACAAGGCGCTGCGCGGGGCAAGATCGGGCTGCGCGTCGAGCAGTTTTGACACCAAGCCTGTCAGCTCCAGACGTCGCCGCAGGGCTGGTTCGGGATCGGGCAATTGGGTGCGTGTCACCGGGTCGGCCAGGTTGGTGACCAGCCGGATTTGCGGTAGCAGGCTAGCTGGCCCGGCATCAAAGATCTGCCGCAAGCGCCGCGCCATGCGTTCGGTGCTGACATAGAGTTCGGTCTGGGCCAATTCGATGGGTGAGGCGGTGCGCGCCTGCAACCCGTCGACCAAAGCCTGGGCAAAATCCACGCCGGGTGGCAAACCAAAGAGACGGGGGCCGGGTTGTTCAAACATGGCGCACCATATCCTTGGCCAGGGTGATGCCATCTGGATGGCCAACGTCACACCATTTGCCTGGATAAGTCAGCCCGTGCAGCCGCCCGTTTTCGGCCATCTGGTTCCACAGCAGGTTGAGGGAAAAGACCGCATCGGGGATGTGCTGTAACCCCTCGGTCTTGGTGATTTGCGCGCCGGTATAGACAAGATCGCCCTTGCGGATCAGCTGATTATCCTCGCTCAGGGCAAAGTCACCGCCGCCCTTGCGGCCAATGGCGTTCTGCAGGGGAACACAAAGCAGGAGCGCATCCATCACATCCGGGTTCCAGGCGGATTTTAACAGGTCCAGCGGATTGGGGCCGTGCCACACCGCATCCGTGTTCAAGGTGAATGTTGGCCCATCGCCAAGCAAAGGCAGCGCATGGCGCAATCCGCCGCCGGTGTCGAGAATGTCGGGCCGTTCGGTCGACACGATGAGATCGCGGTTTTCGGCATAGGCCTCGATCTGATCGGCATGGTAATGGGCGTTGACCACGCGGGTCGGGATTTCGCCTGTAAAGTCAAGCGCATGTTCCAACAGCGGCTTTCCTGCGACCTCGATCAAGGGCTTTGGGCGATCCTTGGTTAGCGCGCCCATGCGGGTGCCGAAACCGGCGGCAAACAACATTACTGAGTCGGGCATGTGGCCTTGAGCCTTTCGAGATTGGCAGGGGTCGGGGCGGGCAAAGCGGCGTCGAGCAGCGACTTGATATATTGCAGTGCCGGATGGGACAGATCGTTTTGCAAATGCCCCCAGACGCGCGGGATCAGGTTAATATATTGCGGTTTGCCGCGGTTGGCGGCGAGACGGGCAAAAACCCCAAGGATACGAAGGTTGCGTTGGGCCCCGAGCACGGCAAGTGAGGTGCGGAATTGCTGTTCGTTTTGGTCCGAGTTGGTCAGATAGTGCTGGATGCAGGCCTCGGCCGTCATTGGGTCAACATCGCGCCGGGCGTCCTCGATCAGTGACACGAGATCATAGGCGCGATGCCCGACCAAGGCGTCCTGGAAATCCAGCAGACCAGCACGCGCCGGGCCAAAACGATCAGGTAGCCAAAGGATGTTTTCGGCGTGGTAATCCCGCAGGATCATCACGCCCTCTGGTGCGCCATATTCCGACAAAATCGGGGAAAAGGCGGCGATGGTTTTGTCGCGCGCCTCTGGATCGGGCTGACCAAGGGCCGCGCCATAGCAGTCAAAAGCCAGATCCGTCATCGTCGCGAGGTGTTCGGGCGTGGCGATGGGCAGGTCGGCGGGGGCAGGGTGTTGATGCAAAGAAAGCAGGGCATCGACCGCTGCAAGATACAGGGTTTGTTCGCTGTCGCGCGCGTCGCATAACCGGGCGATCAACCCGTCGCCCAAGTCTTCGAGCAGCAGTAGCCCCGATGCTTCGGCAAGGATGGCGGGTGCGCTGAGATCGAGAGACAGGAGGTGGCGCGACAGGCGCGCAAAGAGGGCGGTGTCCCCCTCGGGGTCTTGCATCAGGATGGCTGATTTTGAACCGAGGGTCAGGCGGGAATACTGGCGCGCCGAGGCATCGCCGGCTAACGGCGTGATCTGGGCTTTGTCCCAGCCTGCTGATGTGAGGAAGTCTTTCATGGCTGCGCCCCGTCCAGGATTTGGTCCCATTTGGGGGATGTCCAATGGCACGACACTTCGCGACTGTCATCTTTGTTGGCGTCGATCATCTCAAGATGCAGTGCATCACTTGGCGTCAGATCTTCGAGCTTGTCAGGCCATTCGATCAGGCAAATAGCCGTTTCAAACGCGTCCACCAGGCCAAGTTCGATACATTCATCCGGGTTGGTCAGCCGGTAGAGATCAGCGTGCCAAACCTCACCCTTGGGGGTGTCATAAACCTGCACCAGCGTGAAGGTTGGCGAAGGCACATCTTCGGGTGGGGATTGCAGGGATTGGATCAGAGACCGCGCAAAATGGGTTTTGCCAGCACCAATTCCACCACTGAGCAAGATCACATCCCCCGCCGCCAATCGCGGCGCAAGGGTGGCTGCGAAGGCTTGCGTCGCTTCGGGGGTTGGCATGGTAAGGCGGAGTTGCTGCATCGTCATGGCGCGAAGATACCGTCCCCCCGCGCCGCTGCAAGCGGGATCAGCCGTTTGCGACCGGGGAAATGGTACCTGGCGCGGCGCTGATTGCGGCCTGAGAAAAGCGCACCATGGTCGCCCCGGCAACAACCGGTTCCACGTGGCAAATCAGTGTTTCACCAGTCGTCAATGTCAATTCCGAAGTCCAGGCGCTGCGATCGCGCAGCGTCAGCACATATTCCCGCAGTTCTGACCAGATCGGGCTGGGGTCGCAGGCGTCCTGCCAGTCTTTGGTGGCGTCAATGATGGTGATCTCGGCAAAGGCACTGTCCGGGTCGCATTTCCACTGCGCGCGATAGGCTGAATTGCTGAAGGTCAAAACGCCAAGCCGCGAAAACACGGCCACGGAATCTTCAAAACAATCGATCACCGATTGAGTCAGTTCCAATTCGGAACGGAAACGTCGGGTGAGAGAGATTTCAGCGCTGATGTCTTCGATCAAAAAGGCCACGGCCCCATCGGGGTGGGGGCGACCGGTGATTTTGTAGGTCAGGCCAGAGGGGAGCGTCCAGGTCTCGCAATACCGATCCTCGCGTGCGGCAGAGACGACATTGGTTAATTGCTCTCGCCAAGACGAATAATTCTTGGGTTCCGGCATCATGCGGTTTTCGCGCATGTGGTCGAAAAAGCTTAGCAAATTGGGTTTCGAACTTAGGAAGTCGACCGGCAGATGGGTCAGGTCGACCAGGGCGGGATTGAACAGAACGAGGCGCCGCTCGCGGTCAAAAACGGCCAGACCGATAGGCAGGTGGGCAAAGGTCTTGGTCAGCGTTTGAACAAAGTTGCGCTGGGCCATCTCGGCATCGACCAGATTGTCGATGCTGCAGGCGAAATGCATCCAGCCATAATTGTAAGGCTTGGAGCTAACTTCGTACCACCGTCTGGTGCCGTCATCACATGGCAGGCTGACCCGCGAAGACTTCATCGCGGTTCCCGTCAGCGGGGCCAATTCAAACGGGCACTCGCGGCCAACCTTGTTGCCGGTATCGAGGCAAATTTTCTCGTAGGCGGGATTGAACCAGATCACATCGCCCTTTTCGTCCATTTCCCAAATCGGATTGGGCGAGGTTTCTATCGCGGCTTCGATCCGCTGATTGCGAAGCTCTTTGCGGCGAAATTCAAAGACATGCTCAGCTGTGATGGGCTGGGTAAAGATCTCAAGCCGCAGGGTGGCCCCGGTCTTGGTCAGGGTGAGCATGGTTTCCTGATCCAGCTCGGAAAAGAAACGGTTTTCTCCTTCTTTGGGCGTTTCGGGCAAGAGCGGAAATTGATCCAGCAAGCGGTCGCGCACCTCGGCCCATTTGGTGCCAAAAGAGTTGCCTTGACCCAGGATGAATTTCGCGCTGTCGGTACTGTCAACGACGAGGTCCTCGCGGAACAGGATCGCGATAGGAGACGCGCCGATTTTTGCGCCAAACTGTGGTTTGATCTTAACCTTGCGCCATGAAAGAAGCGCCGCCCCAGCCAAAAGAGCCAGGCCCGCGCCGATGCCGACACCAATGGCCACCAATTCTTCCAATTTTCACGCCTTTCGGGACAGGTGTAATAGCTCTTACAACCATGTTGGTTAACGATGAGTTAAGCTTGCGCAGGTAGATAGCATACAACCTATAGGAGAGTCAAATTTCAAACGGCTGATTATCTCCGAAACCCTTGCCCTGCTCCTGTGGAGTTGGCGTCAATACAGCACGTGGCCAGATGAGTTCAACCAGCGCCCCCTTGGGTTCGCCCGACACACTCTCTGACAGGTAAGGGTCTGAGGCATTTGCAAAGTTCAACTCGGCACCTGTGCGCTCGAGCAGTGTTTTTGCGATAAACAGACCCAAACCCATGCCTTCATATTCTGGGCGCGCCTTGCGTTCAGATTCTCCCCGACGGCGGCGCACAAAAGGATCGCCGATGCGGCCAATCAAATGCGGTGGGAAACCGCGCCCATCGTCAACGATACGAATAGTGATCAATTCATTGGTCCAAACCGCCTCAATCCAGACGCTTGTTCTGGCAAAATCGACAGCATTTTGGACAAGATTGCGCAACCCATGGATGACTTCTGGGCGTCTTAGGATCTGTGGCTGCCCATTGTCGCCATCCGGGCCTGGCCCACTTTCGATAAAGATTTCCTTACCGCGATCCTGATGTGGCTCGGCGGCTTCTCGGATGACTTCGATCAGCGGAGCCTGACGCATGTGCAAATCGTCTTTGCCCGCCCGTCCCATCGATCGCAGGATGTCGCGACATCTGTCGGCTTGTTCGCGGATCAATTGGGCGTCTTCGCGCAGGTCGGGATTGTCTTCCAGCTCATCCACCAGTTCCGACGAGGTCAGTTTGATCGTTGCTAGTGGTGTGCCCAATTCATGCGCCGCAGCGGCCACGACCCCGCCCAGATCATTGAGCTTTTGCGCCCGCGCCAGGGCCATTTGCGTGGCTGACAGCGCCTCGGACATAGAGTGCATTTCGCGGGTGATCCGACGCGAATAGACCGAGGTGAACAACAGCGCGATGCAAATTGCGATCCATTGACCGAAAATGAAAATATCTGGCAGGCGCAGAACGAACCCTTCCAGGGTGCGCAGGGGCAAGTGGTAGTTGACCATCAAGGTCACCAGAATAAGCGCGGTGCTGCCAAGGATAAGTGTGGACCTGAGCGTGAGAACACTGGCGGACACGGTCACGGGGCCAAGGACCAGCAGCGAAAACGGGTTGTTGAGCCCGCCGGTCAGGTACAGCAGAAAACAAAGCTGCAAGAGGTCGAACATGACCATGAGGAAATTCTCGGTCTCGCTCAGCCTTTTGTTTTCGGGGAATACAAAGATCGCGATCAGATTTCCCACAATCGAGACGCCTACCGCCAGGTAACACAGGCCGACCTCAAGCTGGAGATTGTAGACACGCTGCGCGACAGTGATTGCGGTGATCTGGCCGACAATGGCCACCCAACGCAACAGGATCATCGTGCGCAACCGAATCCAGTTGCTGCGTTGATGTTCGCCAATCAGCCCGAGTTCACTTTGTGTCATCTGTGCCCTTTCGCCACTTGCGTGGAGTGAAGCAAGTGTTACCTGTGCCTCAACACGAAGAAAAGGGAGAGACCTATGTCTCGTTTGGCCGCTATTTCCGCTTCTGTCGCCGTTGTGGCTTTGATCGGGGTGACTGCTTATGTGACATTGGGCAGTGGCTCTGATGATCCTTATGCGCAATGTCGGGCAAGCAATGTTGCTGGCGGGGCGGCGGCGATTGGTGGGCCTTTCACTTTGGTAAATGCCAAAGGGGAAACCGTCACTGATAAGGATGTGTTTACGGAACCGTCCATTGTCTATTTCGGTTACACCTTTTGCCCAGATGTCTGCCCGTTGGATAGCGCCCGCAATTCAGAAGCAGTGGATTTGCTGGCAGAAAAAGGCATCAGCACAACGCCGGTCTTTATCTCGATCGATCCAAATCGCGATACACCCGAAGTGGTCGGCGATTTTGCCTTTAACAACCATGAAAAGATGATCGGTCTGACCGGCTCCGAGGAACAGGTCAAAGCCGCGTCGCAAGCCTACCGTACCTATTACAAAGCCCAGCCAGCGGATGACGAATATTACCTCGTCGACCATTCGACCTTTAGCTATCTGGTTTTCCCCGAGGCCGGTTTTGTAGAGTTCTTCCGACGTGAAACCACAGCGGAACAGATGGCCGAACGGGTCAGTTGTTTTGTCGACGCGGGGGCAAAATAGCAAAGGCTGTTTGACCCTAACCGCTTGGGGCGATAATAGTTTATGTCACCAGCACGGATCACACCCGGGAGGATAGGATTTGGCAGAACGCAGCATTGAGGAAATCGGCGAAGACAAGTCCTTGCTTTTGGTCGATGATGATGAGCCCTTTTTGCGTCGATTAGCCAAAGCCATGGAGAAACGCGGTTTCGAAGTTGAAACCGCAGGTTCCGTTGCTGCCGGATCTGCTATCGCCACGGCCCGTCCCCCAGCTTATGCCGTTGTTGACCTACGTCTTGAGGATGGAAACGGGTTGGATGTGGTCGAGGTGCTGCGCGAAAAACGCCCCGATTGCCGTGTTGTCGTTTTGACAGGCTATGGCGCGATTGCGACGGCGGTTGCTGCGGTCAAGATTGGCGCGACGGATTATCTGTCAAAGCCAGCGGATGCCACAGATGTGACCAATGCTTTGCTGGCCAAGGGCGATGATCTGCCTCCTCCTCCGGAAAATCCGATGAGCGCGGATCGCGTGCGTTGGGAACATATTCAGCGCGTTTATGAGCTTTGTGATCGCAATGTCTCTGAAACGGCGCGTCGTTTGAACATGCATCGCCGGACTTTGCAGCGTATTCTGGCCAAACGAAGCCCGCGTTAAAGGTTTGGCACGGATGGTTGCCCACCCGTGCCACTTGTTTCAGAGCCCAGTCTTAGAGCAAAGAGATCTGCGCCCGCGCTGAAACGGCTTCGACTTCGAGCTTGTTGGTTTCAGCGATATACCAGTCAACACCGGTTTGCCCCTGCGCCTTGGCGGCAAGCAGCGCCTCTTTGGCCTGTTTGGCTTGGCGAGCGCTGAGCGACAAAGCCTGTGCCAGGTCAGAGCGAACCGACTGGATTTCGGCCAGTCGGGCGTCATACGATGTTTGGTCCAGAGTGCCCGCAGCCAGCTGAGTTTGCATGGACGCAATCTCGGCGTTTTGTTGGGCGATCAGGCTCGGTACATCCTGAGAAACAAGCGCCATCTGCTCTTTGGTTTCCCGCAGACTTGGCAAAACGCGGCTGAGTTCAACAATCTCAACGCGCTTCTTGACCTGATCCTTGCCCGCCGCGTTGCCCGCAATACCGCCGATGACACCACCGACCAGGGCCGCCTGGGCACATTTGGATTTGGCACCGCCAACAACCGCAAGCCCACATCCAGCCACCGCACCAATTGCAGCGCCTTTCATTGTCGTTTTGCGCACCAGATCACGTGACATGCGATCCAAGGCATTAGCTTGACGCATCACGGCGCGCTCTTGCTCCGTCTGCGCAGCCGGTAATGCGGTGCGGTTCATGGATGAGGTGATGGGCGTTTTGGTTTGTGCGCAGGCTGAAAGGACCATAGCGCAAAGGACCAGAAGAATTGATTTAAGACGCAACACGGCTGCTCTCCGTAGTAAATAACACGGGCTTGAAACCCTTTGTTGCGTGTTATGCACAGCGATTGGGGCAAGATTGTGGAAAATCTGTTTTCAATACGAGAAAAATTAACCTTTTTGCCCCGGCTCAGAGGTCAAAACGTTTCAGGCATTTGTCCACGGTTTGCCCAGACTCTAGCTGCACACCGCGTTTGGTCGCGTAATCCTCAAATCCGCGGCTTTGGTAATAGGCCAGGCCGCCAAAATTATCAGCGCGAATATTGGCGTTGATCCAGGCGTAGCCCATCTGTTCTGCCGCCTGCCGTGTCTTTTCAAACAAAGCTGAACCAATCCCCATTTTCACCCGGCCAACGCGGGCAAAGGTGGCGATATCGACCGCGTCTTCGGGCAGATAGGATTCTGGTTTGATCATCTGAAACCCAAGGAGTTCGCCACCGTCATCCTCGGCAATGTGCCAGGCTGAGCGGTCTGGATAGGACATCATCCAGGCCTTCATGTCCTCAGCCGTGACCGGGGTCGTCAGGGCGGTTGTGCCGCCCTTGGCGATGATTTCGTTCAAAAGCTCTGCCATGGGGCGAGCATCAAGCGCGCCGGCGCGGCGTATGGTGATCATGGCATATCTCGTAATAGTGCAGCATGGCGCGCGGTGAAATCGTTTCGGGTTTCGACGGGGGGGCGCAGCCGGATGTGCAAATCTGAAATCAGGTCCAAATCCGGGGCCCCAAACAATTTGTCGGCTTCTTCCCGTGTGAACCCGGCAATTTCCACGGCCTCCATCCAGGCGCTGATCCTATCCGCTTTTTTGATCTGCTTCTTGAGGCGCACGGGCACTGTGGCCGGCAGACCAAATCGGATGTGAATCGCTGCTGTCAGGCGTTTGTCGAGCTCTTCGTAATCCGGTCCAACAGCGGCTTTGACCGGGGAAATCATATCGCCAATCACATATTCCGGCGCGTCGTGTAACAGGGCGGTCAGGCGGTCAGAAATACGGGCCTTTGGGTTCAACCGGCCAAAGATTTCTTCGACCAAAAGGGAATGTTCGGCCACGGAATAGGCGAAATCGCCCTTGGTCTGACCGTTCCAGCGGGCAACAAAAGCAAGGCCATGCGCGATATCTTCGATCTCGATATCGACAGGCGTCGGATCCAAAAGATCCAAACGGCGCCCCGATAGCATCCTTTGCCATGCGCGTGTTTGTTTTGTTGCCATTTTGCCACCTACCCAATTTAGCCGCCCAGAAATTGCCATATTCCAAGGCTAGTCTGGGGGTCTGGGATCACATGCTGCCGGCCACCACGTGAAGACGCGTGCGTTGGACCATGATCGGCTGGATCCCATATTTGAACCGAGGGGGGCGATGCCCACTCCCGGCATGCCTCCCTTTTTATCGAAGCAATAGGAAAGGAACATGCCATGTTCAAGCGTTTGGTAAATGCCGCATTGGTCTTTGGAATGGCCGCGATCGCGCCGCCTGCTTTTGCCCAGTCCCACTGTGCCCCACGCGATATCATCGTCAGCAAGCTGCAGGAAAAATACTCGGAACAGCTGACATCGGGCGGGTTGACCCAAGGGGACCCAGCCAAATCAGTCGTTGAGATCTGGACATCCAAAGAAACCGGATCCTTCACGGTACTCGTCTCAACCGCGACCGGAATAAGTTGCATTGTCGCGGCGGGAACCGAGTTTTTTGAGGCAGAACCGGTCAAGAAAGTCGACGGTATCCCCAGCTAGAAAAACAAGGCACTTGTCGAATATGACGGTGGCGTGACAGGCTTGCATTCTATGCTTTTCCACATTGCCCGCCTAGGCCGGGAATGATAGGTCCCCCGCTAACGGATCAATCTACCGGAGGCAGGCTTATGGCCGCAGATTTTATCGTCAAAGACATTGCACTTGCTGAGTTCGGCCGCAAAGAGCTGGATATTGCCGAAACGGAAATGCCGGGCCTGATGGCGCTGCGCGAAGAATACGGTGACTCTAAGCCGCTTAAAGGCGCGCGCATCGTTGGATCGCTGCACATGACCATTCAAACCGGTGTTCTGATTGAAACCCTGGTTGCGCTGGGTGCTGATGTACGCTGGGCGTCGTGCAACATCTTCTCGACCCAGGATCACGCTGCCGCAGCCATTGCCGCCGCTGACATTCCTGTTTTTGCAATCAAGGGCCAAACCCTTGAAGAGCATTGGGATTATCTGGACAAATCCTTCATGTTTGCCGAAGGCGCGAACATGATCCTGGACGACGGTGGCGACGCCACCCTCTACGTTCTGCTGGGCGCGCGCGCCGAAGCGGGCGAAGATATCATCCCGGTTCCGCAGTCCGAAGAAGAAGCGGTGATCAAAGCGCAGATCAAAAAGCGTATGGAGCAAAGCCCGGGTTGGTTCACCAAGACCAAAGAAGCGATCCAGGGTGTTTCCGAAGAAACCACCACCGGCGTTCACCGCCTATACGAGCTGGCCAAGAACGACCAGCTGCCTTTCCCTGCGATCAACGTGAACGATTCGGTGACCAAGTCGAAATTCGACAACAAATATGGTTGTAAGGAATCGCTGGTCGACGGTATCCGCCGCGCGACCGACACCATGTTGGCCGGTAAGGTTGCTGTTGTGTGTGGTTACGGCGATGTTGGCAAAGGCTCCGCGGCTTCGCTGCAGGGCGCTGGTGCCCGCGTGAAAGTAACCGAAGCTGACCCAATCTGCGCCTTGCAGGCGGCGATGGACGGTTTCGAAGTTGTGCTGCTGGAAGATGTTGTCGACAGTGCTGACGTCTTCATCACTACAACCGGCAACAAAGACGTGATCCGCATCGAGCATATGCGCGAGATGAAGGACATGGCCATCGTTGGCAATATCGGCCACTTTGATAACGAAATCCAGGTTGCGGCTCTGAAGAACCACAAATGGACCAACATCAAAGAGCAGGTGGATATGATCGAGATGCCGAATGGCCATCGTCTGATCCTGCTCTCCGAAGGCCGTCTGCTGAACCTTGGCAACGCCACCGGCCACCCATCTTTCGTGATGTCCGCCTCCTTTACCAACCAGGTTCTGGCGCAGATCGAGCTGTGGCAGAACGGTGATGCGTACAAACCTGGCGTTTATATCCTGCCCAAGCATCTGGATGAAAAGGTTGCGCGTCTGCACCTGGGTAAGATCGGCGTGAAGCTGACTGAACTGTCTGCGGAACAAGCGGCTTATATCGGCGTAAAGCCCGAAGGCCCGTTCAAGCCAGAGCACTACCGTTACTAAGCGGTCGCTTTTGACATCGCAGCCAGGAGACCAAACTGATCTTCTGGGTGACAGATTAAAGAACACAGCAGCAGTCTAAATCAGGCTGCTGTTTGTCGCCCAAGGTGTGAGATGATTGTCTCGATCAGCTTGGAACGTTTGACGGGTTTCGACAAAAATCCGCTCATCCCTGAAGCATGGCAGGCCTTGCGATCCTTGGGCAGCACATTTGCGGTCAAGGCAAGAATGGGAGTCGTGTCAGTGCTCTGCTTGGCTTCGATCATGCGGATCAGTTGGGTGGCCTCATGGCCGTTCATTTCCGGCATGGCGATATCCATCAAAACTAAATCCGGGTGCAGGGATTCATACATTTCGACGGCTTCCAGGCCGTTATTGGCCAAATCGATCATGACACCGGTGTTCTTGAGCAGCTTTTGAACAACCAATTGGTTGGTTCTGTTATCCTCTGCCAAGAGAATGCGCACCTGCGAAAGGTCGGGGTCATCCTGTTTCGGGGTGATCCGTGCAGGTGGGATTTGAAAGGCATTTTTGTCGACAGCCCGGGCCATGACAGTGGCAAATTCGCGGATTTGCAGCGGTTTGCGCAAGGATCCGGCAAAGCCACGATCACGCATGTCCTGGGCGGTAAAATCCTTGTCCGCACGCAGCATGATAATACATGGTAGCGCGTTGGGCCCCGAGATTTGATCCAATCGATCCATAACCTGATCGCCCGGAATGTCCTGCAACCCGCAGTCGATCAGGCACAGGTCCGGTTTTTGGTCTTCCGCTTTCAAAGCCTCAAACGTTTCGAGCGCGGTTTGACCGCTTGGGCAAGCGATCGGGTGCGCCCCCAGATTTCTGAGGTTTTGGCAAAGTGACTCGCTTAGCTCTGGCCTGTTCTCGGCAATTAGTATGGATTTACCAGCCAGGAATTGCCGCGCCTGCGACCAGAACTTTTGGCTTTCTTCAGAGCATTGAACGGATTTCAACGGCAAACTGATTTCAAATGCCGACCCCTGACCCAAGACCGACGTTGCGCTCATCTTGCCGCCCATCATACGGGTCAGTTCATTGGTGATGGTGAGCCCAAGCCCCGTGCCGTCAAATTGGCGCGTCTCGCCCTTGTCGACTTGTGAAAAAGCCTCAAAAATCCGGTCCAGCTGATCTTCGGCGATGCCCATGCCAGTGTCTGATACACTGATATGCGTTTGGCCATCATGACCTTCGGAAACTGTAACGCTGATATGGCCGGTCATGGTAAATTTGGCGGCGTTTCCAACCAGATTCATAAGGCATTGACGTATCCGCGTGGCATCACCGCTGAAACACATCTGGTCGGGCAAATCGCAGTCGATGGAGATCTCTACCGATTTCTTGGCAAGAGAAGGGGCAAAAAGCGTCGCTACCTCTTCGACCAGATGCCGTAAATTGAAGGGCGCATCGACCAGTTCCATCTGCCCGGACTCGATCTTGGAAAAGTCCACGATGTCATTGACGATCTGCAAGAACGCGCTGGAGCTTTGCGAGATGGTTTGCACGATCGAGCGTTGCTCATCGGTCAATTTGGATCGTTGCAACAGATCAAACATGCCGATCATGCCGTTCATTGGGGTGCGCAGTTCGTGACTCATCTGAGTCAGGAAATCTGATTTGGCCTGCTCGGCCTGTTCGGCGCGTTTTGTTTCCGCCTTGAGATGCACAACGAATTTTCGCAGGCGAGACCAGAACATCATGATGAGCCCAAAGGGAACCACAACAGCGGCCAACACAAGGATCACGATGATGCTGACCAGTTTGGAAAACAACGAGGTGACATCAGCCGCGGCCCCGGTCATGTCGATATAAGCCTCGAAAACGCCGATCAACTGGCCGTCACGGATGATCGGAATATAGGATTCAGCATAGTGCTCTGGGCCGGGCAAGCTGTGCATGCCATCGCAAAGCTCAGTAAACGATTCTCGCGTTTCTATGACCGTCATTAGGTTGGTGTTGGTTTCCAGCTCTTGGGAATGATCATGTTCGTGAAAGTCCGGGTTTCCGGATTCAAAGGCGATATGCCCTTTCTCATCGTAGAACTTGAAACTAAAAACGTCTGACGTACGCTCATACAAAGCGAATTTTTCCCAGACTTTGCTGGGCAATGGTTCGCCACGCAGCCACTTTGGCAGGTCTTTTTCCTCGGCGGTCAGGATGCGGAGCCACATTTGCGCGGATTGTTCGGCGCGAAATGCCATTTCTGAATTGGCCGTATATACACTGAACCACGTGCCTAAGCTTAGGCACAGGGTCAGCATGCACACCGACACGATAGACAGAATTAAGGTATGTCGCATTTAGACAGTCACGTTTGGAACCACCTTTCGTGCTATCGTGTCAGTCTTAAAGTAGTCTAAATTCAAACAATCGCGCGCAGAAATTCCGCCGAGGAATAGCCCGGATTTGACATATCCTGTTTACCTTGAAAGCGGTGAAACAAACCCTTCGCGCATGACGTCCGGATCATAGGCTTTGCGGGCAAAAACCTCGCGTAGCATGGGTTCGAAATGCTCCAAGGGGGCCATGTCATAATCTGGGTCAAAGCTGCTTTGGTCCCAGCGTTCGCAGAATTCGGCACAGCTGTTGAAACACGGGTGATCCTTGAATTCGTCGCGGGCATTTTCGTCCCAGCCATAGTGATGGGCGTAATAGATCATCTGAAAGATGCCGTGATGTTCGACAACCCAGGCCACATCCCAGCGCACAAAGGGGCGGATCACTTCGGCGCTGAAACGGTCGTGGTTCTGGGGGGCGAGCCCGTCGCCGATATCGTGTAGGAGTGCACCGACGATCCAGTCGATATCTGCGCCATCGCGTTCGGCGCGGGTGGCTGATTGCAGGCCATGCTGCAAACGGTTGATCTGATACCCTTCCAATGACACCGCTCCCTGGCGGCGCAACTCGTCCAGAATTCGGTCGGCCGTCAAGGAAAGATAAGGTTTCTCAAGCTTTTGCAGCAGGAGGTACTCATCTTTGGTCCCGTCCTTCATTTGGGTAAAGGATACTTTTTCGCTGCTCATGCTGTGCCTCCGGAATACATGCCCACGTCCTCTGTGGCTCCAGCGGCCAAAGCCGCAGATTGATGCGTCAGAACCTCACGATAAAGCGCCAAATCCTCTGCTGCAAAAAGCCTGCTTGGGCCTGCGACATTGATCCAGCCGCGCTCATTGTCCTTGCCGCGTACCAACATGGCATAATCACGCCCGCTGTCAGCCTGTTTGACCGATGGTGTCACATAGCGGATCGCCAGCCCGATGCGCCGGTCATCGGATTGGTTTGGGCCTGATGCATGAAAGCAGCGCCCGTGGTGAAAGGACATCTGCCCAGGCGCGAGCGGCCCATGCACAGCGTCCGTTTCGTTCACGCCAGCGATCTCTTGCCCGCGAGACAGCAGATTGTCCTGATCAAAAGTATCCGCATGATCCACGATCCGACCTTTGTGGCTGCCGGGAATAAATCGCATGCACCCAGCCTTGACCGAGACATCAGAAAGCGCGACCCAAGCGGTCAGCTCTTCGTCGGTTTCGCCCATGCCCCAATAGGTCAGGTCCTGATGCCAGGAGACCACTGATTGCGTGCCTGGTTCCTTGATGAACAGTTCAACCGACCAAACCAGCAAGTCAGGGCCAAGTATTTCTGAAACCTGATCCAGAATGGCGGGGGTCCGGGCGAGATCTGCCAAGAGCGGGATCACCAATTGTCCGTTGACGCGAAAGAACTGGTTCAGGTCATACCCGCCTGCACCTGCTGCATGGCGCGCCTCAAGGGTTTCGATCTGTTGTCGGATCCTGGCCACTTCGGATTGGTCAAAGACCTCAAGCCCGGTCAGGAAACCGTTCTCGGCATAGCTGTCTTTTTGCGCGGGTGTCAGTGTCATGGCGTCCTCCCTTTGACATCATAGTCTTGGGGAGGAAAATCCAGTGATCTGTCTTACGCGCGACCTGTAAAATGTCGATTCCAGACATGTGGGAAATGATCCCGGAATTCCCATTAAACTGGCCGCAGGAATGATTATTCTTGATTCGAATGGGCTTTGCGGCCATCACTTTAACATATCCACAGGGCAGAATGTCTGAAGACGAGGGAGTTACCTATGGGCAAGCGCGACGAGCTGATCGCAAAATATGCGGATGACCTGAAGAACAAATGCGGTATGACGCCGGATATGGATCTGCTGACCAAAGTGACCATTGGTTGCGGTCCGGCCATCTATAATGATGATGCCTCTACTGTCGCCGGGTCGCAGGAAAGCGAGCTGGAAACGGTCAAGAATAACTTTCTGATCAAAAAACTTGGCCTGGCCGATGGCCCAGAGCTGATGGACGCCATCAATCAGGCCATCGAGACCTACGGCAAATCCGAGCGCAACAAATACCGCGCCGTGTTTTACTATCTGCTGGTAAAACATTTCGGCAAAGAATCCGTGTACGGCTAAACAGGCCACAACACAGCAAAAGCCTCCGACTGTCGGGGGCTTTTTTGTTTCCGGGAGTTTGCGCGTGATAACAACATCCTGCCATTGCGGCGCTGTTACGATTGAATTTGATGACAGGCCGGAATTTGCGGTTGCCTGCAACTGCTCGATTTGTCGGCGATTGGGCAGCCATTGGATCTATTCCCAGACGTCGAAAATTCGCATTTTAGGCGAGACCAAGGCCTATGCGCATGGCGACAAGAACATCGCCTTTCACAGCTGCCCAACATGCGGCTGCACCACGCATTGGTCAAATTTGAACGAGCCGGAAACCGGGCGCATGGCCGTCAACGTACGCCTGGCAGACCCGGAGATTTCCAAGTCTATTCCGCTGCGTCACTTTGATGGCGCAGATAGCTGGACCTTCCTTGATTGATTGGGTTTGCGACCGATCCAAAGGATAAGATGCGTAATTGCTTGAAATTGCGTCTATTTGAAATTTGCATCGCTGCGACGCGGCGCATAGTCTGGACCAAACCGGCTAGAAGGCTGGAACCATAGATTCTGTTTCACGTGTGGTGCGTAGGGAGCACGTGGGTAGGCGGAGGGTTCCGGTATGTCGGCCCCTCCGCCATTTTCTTTGCCTTCGTCGCCAATCAGAACAGCGTCAGCGCAATGCCCATGACCGTGCAGGCAATGGTGGCATAGCCCCCGTCGATCAGGGTCAGTTTCTTGGGGCGATCTCCATAGGCGTTGTTGATGCCGATCCAGGGTGTGATGAAGAACAACCCGATGCCAAGGCCCGCCACTGCGCCCTTGGCAATCGTGTCGATGGTGGCCAGTTCGAACACATGGCGCATCATGCCAGCCACGACCAACTGCAACAGGAATGTCCCGACATAAAGCATCGGGTTAGCGCCGTTGGCCGGTTGCCCGTCTTCGCCGCGTGGCACGCTGGATGCTTCCATCCAAGGTTCTGACAGTTTCATGTAATATACGGCCCCGACGGCAAAAGATGCCATGGCGGCGACAAGCACATTGATGATCTCGAGCATTCTGCCCCTCCTGTTCGTCCAACGACGTTTCCCAAGAGACAGTCTGCCGCAAGAACCTGAATTGGCCTAGAGGGAAATCCCAGCCAGGTTGCAGATGATCTGCCATTCGCTTTCAGTGACGGGTTGCACCGAAAGGCGCGAGTTTTTCACCAGAACCATCTCGGCCAGGTCAGGATGGGTTTTGATCTGATCCAGTGTCACCGGGGTTTGCGCAGGGGCAAGGGCGCGGATGTCCACACAGTCCCAACGCTCATCATCGGTTGTGCTGTCTGGATGGGCTTCGGCGCAGACCTCGACCGTGCCGACAACCGCTTTTTCCTTTTGCGAATGGTAAAAGAACCCGCGATCCCCTAGCGCCATGTCGCGCATGAAATTGCGCGCCTGATAGTTGCGCACGCCGTCCCATTCTTCGCCAGTTTCGCCTTTGGCAACCTGTTGATCCCAGGACCAGGTCGAGGGTTCGGATTTGAACAGCCAATAGCGCATCAGATGACCTTGTTCCACGCGATGAGCTCGGTGCTTTCGAACAGGCCTGCCTTGCCATAGGGATCATTGGCAACCCAATCCTCGGCGGCGGCCATATCGGGCAGGTCAAGGATCACCAGGCTGCCGCACATTTCGCCATTATCGTCCAGCAACGGGCCCGCCTGCGCGACATTGGTGGCCTTGAGATATTCCACATGGGCGGGGCGGTTTTCCTGACGGATGGCCAGCGCGCCGGGTTTGTCTTTGGCGATCAGAGCGATGAGCATGGTTATTCCTCTTTCAATGGGCGGGACAGCAATTGGGTCATAACGTCATCTACGGTGACGCGGCCCTGGGTCAAGGCGGCGACGGCATGACAGATGGGCAAGGACAGGCCTGTGTCGATGGCGATGCGGTCCATCGCCTGAGCCGTGGCCGCGCCTTCGACGGTGATGGAGGGGTCGAACGCTTCTTTGCGCCCCAGGGCAAGGCCAAGCTGGTAATTGCGCGACAGGTCTGAGGTGCAGGTCAGCGCCAGATCGCCCAGACCGGACAGCCCGGCCATGGTTTCAGGTCGCGCCTCGCGCGAGGCGGCGAACCGGGTCATTTCGGCAAAGCCGCGGGTCATCAGGGCGGCGCGGGCGCTGTCGCCCAAACCCGCCCCCATGGCAGCTCCGCAGGCGATGGCCATGACGTTCTTGAGCGCGCCGCCCAGTTCTGCACCAACCGTATCCGTGCTGCGATAAAGCCGCAGCGATGGGGTAGAAAGCTGATGCTGGATCTCTTTGCCGATGGCGTCGTCTGTACAGGCCAAGGTCAGCGCCGTGGGCAGGCCCTTGGCAATGTCAGCAGCAAAGCTGGGGCCGGTCAGGATGGCCGCCTGCGCCTTGGGTTTGGTCTCTGACAGGATACCAACTGGGCCCAGACCGCTGCGCAGATCGACGCCCTTGCAGCACGCGACCAGCGCCTTGCCCTCAAGGTCAGAATTGATCCGGCTCAGAAAGCCGGACAAGTTCTGCATCGGAATGGAGAACAGCAAAGTGTCATTTTCCAAAGCCTGTTCCAAATCGCCGGTAATGCTGATCTGGTCGGGCAAGGTTATGCCGGGCAAACGCGGGCTTTGTCGTTTGTTTTCCAGTGGCGAGACATCGCGCGCCCACAGGGTGACAGGCCCGTTCTGAGCCAGTGAAATGGCCAAAGCGGTGCCAAAGGCCCCGGCTCCGAAAACAGAAACGCTCATGCCTTGGCTCCCTTTTTGCCCGACCCGAGGAGCGGCGCAGCGTTTTGATCAAGCGGCCAGCGGGGCCGGGCGGACAGGCTCATGTCATCGCGTTTGCCGCGCGCGAAAAGCTCGGACCCGGCATAGGCGATCATCGCCGCGTTATCGGTGCAAAGCCGCAAAGGCGGGGCGGTAAAGCGCAAACCGGTTTCAGCGCACAGGTCTTGGAGACCCGCACGCAGGGTCATATTGGCCGCAACCCCGCCGGCAACGGCCAGCGCAGGCGAGGCAGGGGTTTCGTCCAGATAGGCGGAAATCGCGCGGCGGGTCTTTTCGACCAGAACATCACGAACAGCCGCTTGAAAGCTGGCGCAGACATCCTTGCGGTCTTGTTCCGTCAGGCCGCCCTTTTCGTCGATCAACTGATCACGCTGGCGCAAAAGCGCGGTTTTGAGACCTGAGAAAGACATGTCGCAGCCGAGTCGGTCCAGCAGAGGGCGCGGGAAGCGAAAGCGCGTCTCGTCGCCCCCTTGTGCGGCCGCCTCGACAGAGGGGCCGCCCGGTTGTGACAGGCCCAAAAGCCGCGCGGTTTTGTCAAAGGCTTCGCCGGGGGCATCGTCGATCGTACCGCCAAGACGGGTGAAATCTTGGGGTCCGCGCACGATCAGGAATTGGCAATGACCGCCTGAGACCAGCAGCATGAGATAGGGGTAATCCAACCCATCGGTCAGGCGCGGGGTCAGGGCGTGCCCGGCCAAATGGTTCACGCCGATCAGCGGTTTGTTCAGCCCGGTGGCCAGCCCCTTGGCCATCATGACACCCGAGACGACACCGCCGATCAGCCCCGGCCCGGCTGTGACCGCAATGGCGTCAATGTCGTTCAGCGAGGTTTCCGCCTCGTCCAAAGCTTGCTTGATCGCGCCATCGAGACGTTCCGCATGAGCGCGTGCGGCTATTTCCGGTACAACCCCGCCGAACTCTGCGTGCAGATCGGATTGCCCCAAAACCACCGAGGCCAGCACCTCTTGCCCCCGTACCAAAGCGGAGGCTGTGTCGTCACAGCTGCTTTCCAGACCAAGGATCAGGGGAGAGGTCATTGCGGGCTTTCCGTTGCGTTGCTCGGGGGCAGGGAGTACCACTCGGGACGCGGCGCGACAATCCCGGAGCCTGAATGACCCGATCAAAACCCCTTTTGTTGATGACACGACCCGAACATGCCTCAAGGCGGTTCCTGGGACAGTGTCCAGCAAGCAGTCGGGCTGAGGTCGTTATCTCTCCCTTGTTAGGGATAGAGTTTAATGGAGAGTTGCCGGACCTTTCACCCTTTCAAGGATTGATCTTTACCTCAGCCAACGGGGTCGACGCCTATCAACGGGCGCAGGGGGAGACCGGGTTGGTTGCCCATGTGGTGGGACAGAAAACAGCGGAATGCGTGCGCCAGGCGGGTTTGACGGTCGCAACGGTTGAGCCGAACGCCGAGGCGCTTGTTGCAACGCTGCCCAGTGGCCCGGTTCATGGCCCTTTACTACATATTCGCGGCACCCATGCCCGTGGCGACGTGGCGATGCGCTTGACCCAAGCCGGGATCGAGACAATTGAAGCGACTATGTATGATCAGCCAGAGTTGGCCCTGACCCAAGCCGCAAATGACGCGTTGCACGGAGAAATCCCCGTGATTGCTCCGATTTTTTCGCCCAGAACAGCAGCACTTCTGGCAAAAAACCGCATCAAAGCGCCGCTTCTTGTCGCGGCTATGAGCGAAGCGGTGGCCAAGCCGCTCTCTGAGTTGCATATAACAGAGTTGAGGATTGCGGCACGGCCTGAGTCGGCAGAGATGGCACATCTGGTGACAGAGCTGATTGAACTGGCTTGTGCGAAGGATTTTGAACCTGATCGGTGATCGGGTGTTTTGAAAGGGTGGCGGAACGTGGCAAAGTCCAAAAAGGATAAGACTGACAAGGATCAGTCCAAGGCCGAAGAGATTGTGGAGACAGTCGAAACCGAAGCTGAGGCCGTCGCAGAAGATCTGATTGAAGACGCTGCTGACACGTCCGATGATATCGTTGCAGAGGATGTTGCCGAAGACACGGCTGAGCTGCCGGAAGAGGCGGATGTTGGCGAAGAAGAGCTTGCTGCGGATAGTGCCGATGAGGATGTGACTGACGCGGCCGAGCTTGAGGATAATGCCGAGGAAACCATCGAGGACTTGGACGAGACTGAAGCCGAGGCTGCGCCGGAGGACCCTGTTGAAGAGGTGGTTGAGGGTAAGCCGGCTGAGGAAACCAGCGCTGCGGAACCGCAGATCATCCGCGAGACCACTGTCGAAAAGAAAAGCGGCTTTATGTCCACCGCGCTTGGCGGTGTTGTTGCCGCAGCTCTGGGTTTCGGGGCCGCTCAGTTCACCGATATTCAACTGCCCTTTGGCCCAGCCGAAGAGCCGAACCCGTTTGAGGCCGAGGCCCGCACCGCGATCAAAACACAAGGCGAACAGATCGCCACGCTTGTGACCCAGGTTGACGAGACCAAGAAGGCTGTGGGGATCATCGATCTGACCCCAGTGACCACATCCATTGCCGGGATCGAGGATTCGATTTCGGGCACCGAAGCGACGCTTAAGGCGATGGGTGACGAGTTGGCCGGGTTTGACAGCCGCTTGACCGCGATCGAAAAGGCTCCGCTTTCCGGTGCGGTTTCACCTGAATCCATTGCCGCTTACGAACGTGAGCTTGACGCGCTGCGCAAGTCCATCACCGACCAACAAGCCGCCCTTGATGCGCAAAAGGTTGAGATTCAAAAGATGGCTGCGGATGCGGTTGCCGCTGAAAGCAATGCCAAGGCGCAAGCGACGCTGGCTGCCAGCCGCGCTGCCTTGGCGCAAGTCACCTCTCTGGTGCAGTCGGGCAAATCCTTTGCCGAACCCCTGGCGGTTCTGGGCGAAAACGGTGTCGCAGTTCCCGAAGCACTGTCAGCTGTTGCCGCTGACGGTGTGCCAACCTTGGCCAGCCTGACCACGTCCTTCCCGGATGTCGCGCGCAAGGCTTTGGCTGTGGCGCGCAAGTCGGGTGGAGATAGCGGCGAAGAAAGCGGTGGCGGCTTTGCCAGCTTCTTGCAAAGCCAGCTTGGCGCGCGCTCGGTCACGCCCCGTGAGGGCAATGATGCGGATGCCGTCCTGTCCCGCGCCGAAGCCGCTGTGAAATCCGGTGATCTGGAAACAGCAACCACGGAACTCACCGCTCTGCCCGAGGCAGCGCAGGCGGAATTGGGTGATTGGCTGGCACAGGCCGCGCTGCGCAAGGATGCGCTGGCGGCGGCTGCCACGCTCGCCCAGGAATTGAACAAGCAGTAAGGGTCACGAAACATGCTTTGGTCACTTATCAAGATTGTCGTGTTTGTCGCCTTGGTCGCGGCGCTGACCCTTGGGTTCGGTTTCCTGATCGAGAATGACGGCACCGGATTGGCGCAGGCCCAGATCACGTTGATGGGCATGGAATATACGCTGAGCCCGGTCATGCTGGTTCTGCTACTGATCGTGACGGTGATCGGCCTGTATGTGCTGTTCAAAGTTGCGGGTTTCCTGGTTGCGGTGTTGAAATGGATCAACGGGGATGAAACCGCGTTCAGCCGCTATTTTGACCGCAACCGCGAACGTCGCGGGTATCAAGCCCTGTCCGAAGGAATGATGGCGCTGGCATCCGGCGAAGGTCAGCTGGCCATGGCCAAGGCCAAAAAGGCCGGGCGTTATCTGGATCGCCCGGAACTGACTGATCTGCTGACTGCGCAAGGGGCCGAAATGGCTGGTGACGCGCGCAAGGCCGAAGAAGTTTACAAAAAGCTGCTTGGCAATGAGCAGACGCGGTTTGTGGGCGTACGCGGTCTGATGAAGCAAAAGCTGGCCGGTGGTGACACGGATACCGCGCTGAAACTGGCGGAACGTGCCTTTGCGATCAAACCCAAACATGGTGAGGTCGGGGACACCCTTTTGCGTTTGCAGGCGGAGTCAAAGGATTTTGTCGGCGCACGCAAGACATTGGCAACCAAGCTCAAGAATGGCGCATTGCCGCGCGATGTGCATAAGCGCCGCGATGCGGTTCTGGCCTTGTCCACCGCTTTGGAGATCAAAGACGGGGACGAGCGCGCCAAGGCGGTCGAAGCCGCGATTGCTGCTAACAAAGCCTCGCCCGATCTGGTTCCTGCGGCGGCGATGGCGGCGCAAGGGTTCATCGAACAAGGGCGCAAGCGCAATGCGCGCAACGTGATCAAGAAAGCCTGGGAAGTGCATCCGCACCCCGATCTGGCCGCTGCCTTTGCCGCGATTGAGCCCGAGGAAACCGCCGAGGCGCGCCTGAAGCGTTTTGAGTTTCTGCTGCGCATCAAACCGGAAGATCGTGAAAACAAATTGCTGCGCGCCGAGCTGAACCTCGCCGCCGAAGACTTCCCAGCGGCCCGCCGCGCTTTGGGTGATTTGGTGGAAACGGATGCAGATGCGCGTGTTCTGGCAATCATGGCGGCTGTTGAACGCGGTGAAGGCTCGTCTGACACGGTTGTGCGGGGCTGGCTGGCCAAGGCGGTCACCGCGCCGCGCGGTCCGCAATGGGTTTGCGACAACTGCAACACGATCCATGCGGAATGGGCCCCTTTGTGTTCCAACTGTTCGGCCTTCGATACGTTGACCTGGACCAACCCGCCGCAATCCGAGGTGGTTCTGCCCGCAAGCGCCAATATGCTACCGCTGATCGTTGGTGCCTTGGAGGATAAGTCAGCCGAGGTTGTTGTTCCGGTGGACGAGGCCGATGTGTCAGCCGACGAGGGCGTTGAAACCGTGGATGCCGAGGTTATCGAGGATGCGGAAACGCTTGAGGATGAACCCAAGGAAGCCGCTGCCAAATAATCCTGGCGCTATAAGATGATTTTAAGGGGGCTGATGACTGTCAGCCCCTTTTTGCGTTTGGTCTGCAGAACACTGCCCCCAACCCGCAAATCTCCCGATCTTTCGTAATCGTTATGAGCTTCCCGCTAACATCGACGACGAATCAGGAGGTAACATGGCTGACGTTTTGCTAGTGGATGACGAACCTTTGCTCTGTGAGGAGCTTGCCGACAGTTTGGAACTGGAGGGATTTGATGTCGCGATGGAACATTCTGTTCCCGACGCGCTCAAGGTGATGGAGGGTAAGGGGTTTGATGTTGTCGTGACAGATCTCAAAATGCCCAAGGTTAGTGGTCTCGATTTCCTGCGTGCGCTGGGGGAACGGGATTACAAGGGATTGATCATCGTCATTTCCGGGCACGGGGCAGAGACGTCGCGGTCGGACGCGCTGGAACTGGGGGCCAAGGCCTGCCTTGCCAAGCCGGTCGATGTGGATGACGTGATCGAGATCATCGAGACGCATCTGTCCTGACGCGCCTTGCAGGGCGATGCCCGCGATCAAACGTGCTTACATTTATTAAAATTCTAAACATTCGGTAAACTTTTGGCCGGTATGCATTTGTATGCGGTGTAGGGGCGCTAGCCGGAGGTTATTGAAATGACAAATTCGACAGCACTTAAAACAGATCGTGATTTTGGCGTTCTTCTTGTTGAAGATGACGCAACTGCATTGGATGAACTCACAGAAATTGTCGATCTCGAAGGTTGGACGCCATACGCTGCCTCATCTGTTAACAAGGCGCTCGACATCCTGGCGCGCACGCCTTCCATCGGGGTTGTAGTCACCGACGTTCATTTCGTCGACGAAAACGGTGAAAGTGATAATGGCATTCAGCTGATTTCCCGTGCTCAAGCCCGGTTTCCTGATCGAGGCCTGTCCTTTGTGGTGCTTAGCGGCGATCCGGATTCACTTCGCTCTTCGGTTCTGACCGGCGCGGTTGATTTCCTGAACAAGCCGCTCAATTCCGATGAACTTGTCTCCGCGATTGAAGCGGCTTGGCAAAGTGGCGGTGAAGAGCGGACCGTGACCGAACTGACGGAGTTCTTGCTGGAGAAAATGCAAAAGACAGCCAGCGCGCTCAAAATGGCGAATGACGACTTGCAGCAGGTGTCCTTGGATCAGGGCGAGCAGATGCAAGCCGATTCAATGAACCTTAAGGCCAAGCTGATCCGCCGCGCGCTTCGCAACGGCAATCTTCTGCCCTGGTTGCAGCCGCAGGTCGATCTGAGCACCGGCAAGCTTTACGGGTTTGATACGGTCGCCCGCTGGATTGATGCAGATGGAGAAGTCAAAAATGCCGAATCCATTTTGGAATTCGCACGTCAAGCCAAGGCCCAGGAAGAAGTCGACAGCGCCATTCGCTCGGCCGCCATCCGCGCCATGAGCTTTTTCGGCAAGACCGGGTTAAATGATTGCGTCATCACGCTTTATACCTCGCCCGAATTTCTCAACACGCTTGGCTCGGTTGACGACGTGGTGAACGAAGCCGTTGGTATCGGGTTGGAACCAGAGCAGCTGAAATTCGAACTGCCAGCGGGGCTCGACCTGGACGGGCCAAACAAAAAGGTTGTTCTGAAAAACCTGGCCTGCATGCCGAAACGGGTGTTGCGGATTGATCTGGACAGCAGCTGCGATTTCTCTCATGTGGCCGCATTGCAGGGGATTGGGTTTGATCAGATTAATCTGGATCTCAGCCAGGCGCAGGGTTTTCACTTGCAATCTGAGCAACAATCCGTTGCCCGCGCCCTGATCGGATTGGCCAGTGCTATGGGCATCGAGGTGAATGCCCGCGGAGTGAAAAACCCAAACGAGCTGGCATGGCTGAAGGATAACGGTTGCGTCATCGTTCAGGGCGATCACATCTCCAAACCTCTGCCGGTCGACGATGCTTTGATCTGGGCACAGAACAAACAGTCTTCTGCAAAAGAGGAGGTGTGATCATGACCTTCTCAAAAGCAATCGCCGCTGTTGTGTTCAGCATCGCTCCCCTTGCCAGCATGGCCGCCGAGCCTTTGACCTTTGGCATCGTACCTCAACAATCGGCAAGCCGTCTGGCGCAAATGTGGGGCCCCCTTTTGAGCGAGTTGAGCGCGCGCACCGGGCAAGAGGTGCGGTTTCGCACCACCAAGGATATCCCGACATTTGAGGCTTGCCTGAACGCAGGGGCCTTTGACCTCGCCTATATGAATCCGATGCATTACGCAGTGTTTTCAGAAGGTGGAAATTACCGGGCAATCCTGCGCCAATCCAACAAGCGTTTGAAAGGGCTGGTTGTTGCCCGCGTGGACGGCGCCCAGAACCTGTCGGATCTGGATGGTCAGCGGGTGGCCTTTCCGTCGCCTGGGGCCTTTGGTGCCAGTGTCTTGACACGGGCAAGGTTGAACCAGGATGGCATTTCCTTTGAGCCTGCATATGTCAAATCTCATGACAGCGTGTATCGCGCCGTTGCGGCGGGTTTGATGGCTGGCGGAGGCGGTGTTTTGCGGACCTTCAACGCGGTCGATCCGGAAATTCGCGCTCAGCTGACGGTGATTCACGAGACCGACGCCTATACGCCCCATGCCATTGCCTTGCATCAGACGGTATCAGTGACGTTGGGCGACGACCTGAAAACAACCCTGATGCAGATCGCGCAGGATCGGCCTGACCTTATCAAGAATATCGGCATGCCGGGGTTTCAGGACAGTGTGGATGCGGATTGGGATGATGTTCGCGCGCTGAACATGCCCGCAGAAGAGACTGGTATTCTCAGCGATGGGGGCGTGACATGTCCTTCCGATTGAAGACAATCCTAGGCATTGCGCTGATCGAGTTGACCGTTATGGCGATCCTGATTGGTATCAACCAATTTGCGCTCGGCGGCTCTGCCTCGACCCAGCTCTATGAGCGGGCCGAGGCCACGGCCCGGGTCTTTGCAAACGCGGTGTCTGATGCGGTCATCGCCACGGATCTTGCGACCTTGGACGCAACTGTCGCGACGGCGATGGAAACTGAAGACATTACTTACCTGCGGGTGCGCAGCCCGTCTGGCTTTGTGCTGAGTGAGGCAGGTGATGCCGACGCGCTGGCCATGCCATTTGTCCGCGACCCGGATTTCGAAACGGCAACCAATGACCATCACATTGATATTGATACGCAAATTGTTGTTCAGGGCACGTCCTATGGGACGATTGAGATGGCTATCTCGACTTTGAAAGTCGAGAATGAAATTGCCCATGCTTTGCGCCTGAATCTGTTGGTTGCGGTGCTGGGAATGTCCTTGGTGGCGATTTTTGGCTACGGGCTTGGCACGGTTCTGACCAGACAGTTGCATTTGCTTCAGAAAGGGGCACGGGCGATTTCCGACGGGGATCTGGACCACCATATTGACGTGCGCGGCCGGGATGAACTGGCGGAAACTGCGGTTTGCTTTAACGATATGGCGCAAACCCTGTCTCGTGGTCAAAAAATCCTGAAAGACCAGCGCAACAGGCTGTTGGAGAAAAAGGCGCGCGTCAGCGATATCGTCACCTGTATGACAGAGATTTCGGAAAATAGTGGCACGCCTGAGGTGCCGGATACGGATCGTGATGATGAAATCGGCGATATGGCGCGTGCCACGGTCGTTTTCCGCGATGCCATGCAAAAGGTTGAGCAGGCTCGACTTGAACAACAGCGGCTCATATCAGCCTTTGATCAAGTGGCCGAACAAGTGGTGATTTTTGGCCTGGATGGCAAAGCCCTGTTTTTGAATGGGGCGTTTAGAGAGTTCAATCAGCCGATTCTGCAAAACCTCACCTGTGGGTTTACCCATGAGGAATTCCTGCGTGAGGGCTGCGATCAGGGCCAGTTTGGCGTGATCGAAGATAAGGAGGCCTGGCTTGAAGCTTATGCCGAGGCCGCGCGCGACGGCGCGCAGGAGATCCACCACGCCCCTGACCGCATTTTGCTGACAGTTGAGACTGATGTCGACGGGATAGGCAAAGTGGTCTCGGCCAAGGATGTTACCGATCTGCGCCAGTCTGAACGCCAATTGGTACAAGCCTCCAAAATGGCGACCTTGGGCGAAATGGCGACGGGCATCGCACATGAATTGAACCAACCTCTTGGTGTGATCCGGATGGCGGCCTCGAACTGCGTCAAAAGGATTGATCGCGACAAGGCAGACTTTGGGCAACTCAAGGCCAAGTTTGAACGCATTGGTGAACAGACAGAACGGGCCGCTCGGATCATCGACCAGATGCGTGTCTTTGGTCGCAAGGCAGAGGGTTCAAATGATCCGATTGATCTGACCGCCTCTCTGACGAATGTTGCGCAATTGGCGCGCACGCAACTGCACACGCTGGACATAACGCTCAAGATCGATTTGCCGGATGAGCAAGCCTTTGCGATGGGTGAAAAAATCTTGTTTGAGCAAGTGTTGCTAAACCTGATCTCCAATGCCCGCGACGCGATCGAAGAGGCGGGCATCGAGCAAGGCATTATTTCGCTCAAGGCGGACTACAACCAGAAGGATGGCCATGTCATTACACTGTCCGATAACGGATCAGGCATTCCTGAGCATGTTTTGGACAAGTTGTTCGAACCCTTCTTCACGACCAAGGAGCCCGGAAAGGGTACTGGGCTCGGCCTGTCGATCAGCTTTGGCACAATCCAGGATATGGGCGGCTGTATATCAGCAACCAACACCGAAACCGGGGCCCAGTTCCAGATCTTTTTGCCAGATGCCGAGGTCGAAACAGCGCTGGCCTCTTAAGGTCGGGTATAAGGGTTTGAGCTTTCCTGCGCCAAAGTTCAAACCCGCAAAGGACAAAATTTCCGCGTGATCCTAGAACCTTAGGTCAAAGGTGGACAAGTTGACCCAAGGCCCAATCCGGCGCTGAAAAAATACCAAACGGGCATGTTTTTTGTGCGATCTCCGCTGTATCCGGCCCTGCAGTATTGTCATACTGCACGAAACGGAGGGAGAGGGTGCAATGACGGATTTGTGGGACGGTTTGTCCCGCGCTTTCTGGTTGGTCGCAACGCTGGATGCCGAGCTGAGCGAGATTGCCTTGCGGTCCTTGCAGGTCTCTCTTGGGGCATTGCTTGTGGGCTCGGCCATCGCCTTGCCTCTGGCTGCGCTGCTTGCCGTGCGCCGGTTTCGGGCGCGCCGCGCCGTTATTGCCGTTCTCAACGCATTGATGGGCCTGCCGCCCGTTGTGGTCGGTTTGGTCGTCTACGTGCTTTTGTCGCGATCCGGGCCCTTTGGCGTGCTGGGGCTGTTGTTCACGCCCACGGCCATGGTGATTGCGCAGGTGATAATTATTGTGCCGCTGATTGCCAGTATTGCCCATCAATCTCTGCGCGATCTTTGGGCTGAGTATCACGATCTGCTCATTTCGATGAATGTCACGCAAACGCAGAAAATCGCAACGTTGCTTTGGGATGCACGCAGAGCATTGCTGACGGCGTCTTTGGCCGGGTTTGGGCGTGCGATTGGCGAGGTCGGCGCGATCATGATTGTCGGCGGCAATATCGACCACGCCACACGGGTATTGACCACAGCAATTGCGCTGGAAACCGGCAAAGGTGATTTTGCCCTGGCTCTGGCGCTGGGCTTTATCCTGATCGCCTTGGCAATCTTTGTGAACCTGACCATCCACTGGCTGGGCCGCACCGAACGGGAGGGCCGCTGGTGAGCGATATGTTTCCGCTTTCGGTCAAGGGGGCCAAGACCTCCCGGCGCGGTAAGGTTTTGGTGGGGCCGGTCGATTTGGAGCTGGACGGGCAAGGCACCTGCGTTGTCATCGGCCCCAATGGGGCGGGTAAAACCAGTCTGTTGCGCCTGCTTCATGGAGCTGCGCGATTGAATTCCGGGCAGATCAATTGGGCCTGTTCGACAGAGGCAGCCCATCATGATCAAACCTTTGTCTTTCAGCGCCCGGTCATGCTGCGCCGGTCGGTCGAGGACAACTTGATTTACCCATTGCGTATGCGCGGTATGGCGCGAAAACAGGCCAAGGCCCTGGCCGCTGACTGGGCGGAGCGGGTTGGCTTGCAGGATATGCTACGCCGCCCTGCGCCGGTTCTATCCGGGGGTGAACAGCAAAAGCTGGCCTTGGCCCGCGCCTTGATTGTCGCACCGAAACTGGTCTTTCTGGACGAACCCTGTGCCTCTCTGGACGGGCGCGCCATGCGTGAGATCGAAGAGATCTTGCAAGAGGCCCGCGCCGGTGGAACGCGGCTCATTTTGTCCACACATGATATGGGTCAAGCAAAACGCCTGGCCGATACAGTAGTCTTTATGTTTCAGGGGCAGGTGCATGAACACAGCCCTGCGGAACCGTTTTTCGCGCAGCCCGAAACCTCTCGGGCGGCGGCATTTCTAAGAGGAGATATTGTCGAATGAAGTCAGTTATTGCAGCCCTGTCGGCCTTGGTCATTGCCAGCAGTGTTCACGCCGGGGAGGTCATGAAAATGGCCGTAACGACCTCGTTTAACAACTCCGGCCTTGCTGACATCCTGTTGCCTGAGATCCAAAAGGATCTGGACCTGGAGGTTCAGCTATTGGTGGTCGGAACCGGTCAGGCGCTCAAACTGGGTCGGGCCGGGGATGTAGATGCAATCCTGGTCCATAGCCGCAAAGCCGAGGATAAGTTCATCGCCGAGGGCTACGGCCCTTATCGTCGCGAGATCATGTATAATGATTTTGTCTTTATCGGTCCCAAGGCAGATGGTGCCAAAATCGCAGATGAGGTCACCGCTGCTGGTGCCTTGCGCAAGATCGCTGAAGCCGAAGCGATGTTTGTCAGCCGGGGGGATGATAGCGGGACCCATAAGAAAGAGCTGAGCCTTTGGGCCTCGGCCGATCTGGACAGCGATGGCTTTGGTCCTTGGTACAAGGCGGTTGGCGCAGGCATGGGCGCGTCGCTGAACACGGCGGCGGGCATGGGGGCCTATATCATGTCCGACCGCGCGAGCTGGCTGAACTTTGGCAACAAGGGCGATATGGCGCTGCTTTATGCCGGCGATCCGGTGCTGTTCAACCAATATGCTTACTTGCCTGTCAGCGTGGAAAAGCACCCGCATGTAAAGGCAAAATTGGCCAAGCAGCTTGAGGCTTGGCTGGTATCTGACCGCGCCAAAGAGCTGATCGATACTTACAAGATCAATGGTGAGACCCTGTTTGTGTTCAACGCGAAACAGGATTGATACTGAAAGGTGCAGGTGTCACATCTGCCCCTATTTCCTCAATGCTGATGACCGTGATCGTCATCCAGGCTGCCATGGATGGCAAATTGCTCTAGCCCAGCCTCTTGTGGTTCGATCACACGAAACGCCTCTTTGACGCCTGCCGGAGTCAATTCGCGTGCAACGGTGAGCAAGGTGTTTGAGGCGTGATCGTCGCAGAGGTCCACCATATGCGACAGCTCTTCGCGCGCTGTAGGCAGTGCCGCCTCGACGCTCGGCGCGCCGTAATAGGCGACGAAATGCTGGGCGAGCAGATTGGCGAGCTGCTCCAATTCGGTCTCGGTGATCTCGGCCACGGCAACAAAGGTCACGCGCCCGGCGGTTTCCAAACCAAACCACCCATTGGCAAAGGCCTGCCGGGCCTTGCCGGTCAAGTCGCCTTCGGTCCAGTTGGAAAACTCGAACCCGCCAGACAGGCACCATTCGCCAGTTTGGGCGGGCGAGTGAAAGACACGCTGGTCAGATTCGTCGAAATGGATCGCTCGGGCCAGTTTCATTGCTTATGTCTCCAACAGATCTGTGAGCGGGATAAGGTGGGTTTCGCTGTCGTCGCGCAGCAACATGCCAAAATCCTCATCCACACCCAAAAAGGTGCCGCTCAGCCCGCCCTGTTGGGCGGGTTCGCCAATCCCATGTGCCAAGCCGCGCCATTCGGCGTGCAGTGGGCGGTTGCCCTCTTGTTCCCACCGGGTGATCCAGTTGAGGCTGTGGCGCGCCCAGGCCTCGACCAGGGTTGGGGCCTGCACATCGGCGCAGCCCTCGGCATAGAGGGTGGTTTCGTCGGGGGTGTCGCCGGGGCGGTCATCCTTGGGCCAAAGCGGCAGGGTGAAGCCGATGACGAGCCAATCGGGTACAGCCTCGGGATCACGTCCCGCCGCCATGGTGCGAAAATGCCCACACTTGGCCCCGTTTATACGGATGCCTCCATTCCAATCCAGATGCACAGCGACCTCGGGCGGGGCCAGCGCACCCAGCGCATTCTGAAACCCAACCCCACAAAGCGGCAGCATGGCCATGGCGGATTTCAGCGGCACCTCTGGTGCAAAGACCATGGACGCCTGCAGCTCATTCTGGCCGAGATGGTAACAGATCAGTCCCGCATCACAGCCCAGAATGGCGCGCTGGCAGGCGGTCTCAAAGGCGTCATCACAGGCCTCGCCTGACATCAAAGGGGGAAAGTGCAGCTCCATACCCTAAGCCTTGTCCCAGGCCACAAGGGCATTGGCGATGTCGTGAAAGGCCCGCGCCTGTGTGCTGTCCGGGGCTGAGACAACGATCGGCGCGCCGCCGTCCCCCGCAAGGCGAATGTCGAGATGCAGCGGCACCTCGGCCAATAAGGGCACACCCAGCTTAGCGGCCTCTGACGCAACGCCGCCATGGCCAAAGACATGCTCTTCGTGGCCGCAATTGGAGCAGATATGCGTGGACATGTTTTCGATCATGCCAATGATCGGCACGTTCAATTGCTGGAACATGTCGATGCCTTTCCGGGCATCCAAAAGAGCGACATCCTGCGGGGTGGAAACGATGATTGCGCCATCAACCGGTGTCTTTTGCGCCAGGGTCATCTGCACATCGCCGGTCCCGGGTGGCAGGTCGACAATCAGCACGTCCAAGGCCCCCCATTGCACCTGCATCATCATCTGTTGCAGGGCCCCCATCAGCATAGGGCCACGCCAGACGACGGCCTGATCATCATTGGTCATCAGACCAATCGACATCATGGTCACGCCGTGATTGCGCATTGGCAGGATGGTTTTGCCATCCGGCGAGGCAGGCCGCCCGCTGACGCCCAGCATACGTGGCTGGCTTGGGCCATAAACGTCGGCATCCAACAGCCCAACCTTGCGCCCCTGCGCGGCCAAGGCGCAGGCGAGGTTTGCGGAGACCGTTGATTTTCCGACGCCGCCTTTGCCCGACGCGACGGCGATCACGCGCGCGACACCAGGAATGCGCTGGGGCCCTTGGGGTTGCGCTGGACGGTTTGGCTTCAGATCGGGCGGAGCGGCTTTGGAATGGCCGGTCAAGACCACTGAAACAGTGTTCACCCCGTCCAGGGCCTTGACCTTGACCTCGGCCTCATCCCTGACGGGTTCGAACAGTTTGGCATGTTCCGGCGCGATCTCGATCACAAAGCGCACGGTTCCCTCACCCACATTCAGCGCGCGCATGGCCCCGCTGGCGACAATATCGCTGCCGGCAACCGGGTCAGTTATGGTTTTCAGAGCCGCTAGGACGGTGTCACGTGTCGCCAAGGGTTCACTCCTGCCCTTTGAGTTCGCCGCTGACCTCATGGGTCATGTCCAGCTCTTCGATGGTCACAACCGCCTTGATCGCAAAGCTTTTGCCGTCGGTCTCAGCGGCGCGCAGAGCCTCTTCGATGGCTTGCTGCGAGGTCACGCCAACCTGCTTGAGGAACTTGCGCATGGACATGTTGAAATCGTCGCTCATCTTAGTCTCCTGTCAGACCCGTTGACGGATTGCCCATTGGGTGCCTACCCTAGGGGAATGCGCATGGTCCTGTTGATATTGATAGTCCTGACCCTGCCGCTTGGTGCGGCAGCCCAGGATCGTTTGACTCGTTTGTATGCGCCCGAGGCGCTGATCGAAACCGGTTTGTTGCGCCACATTCTGCCGCGCTTTTCCTTGAAAACGCAGGTCAAAGTCGAAATCGTTACCGACAGTGCTGCGGCGGATATTCTGCTGGGGCCTGACGGGCGCGCGCTGTTTCAGGACAGTAACCGCACCTGGAATCTGAAACAGCTCAGCAAGGGCCACAAACCCAGTGAGCGTTTGGCCAAATGGCTGCGGTCCGATGTCGGGATTCGCACGATCACAGGCTATGCGCCGAACGGGCAGGCTTTGTTTCAGCCACCCGCTGAGCGCGCCGAGGACCCGCAAGAGGTGGCCTTGGACGGGGATGTGTCTCTTGGCCTGCAAACCGCCAAGGCCAAATGTGGGCGCTGCCATGCGGTTGACCCCTCGACCCGCATGACCAGCATTGGTTCCACCCCCAGCTTCTTTATCCTGCGCACGCTTGGCGATTGGCAGGAACGTTTTGCCAATTTCTACGATCTGAACCCGCATCCGGCCTTTACCCAGGTGGCGGATCTGACGGATCCCTTCCCCGAGGATCGCCCATCGCCCATCGTCCCGGTCGAAATGACCCTGGACGAGGTGGCGGCCATTCTGGCCTATGTCTCTGGCCTGGATGGCGCGGATCTGGGCAAGCCGCTGGAACATAACTAACCCTCAGTGATCGCGCCGCTTTGACAGGTAATCCTCTGTCGTGCGCGGTTTGGGGCGTTCTTTTCCGGCGAATGGATTGTCCTGCGCGTGGAATTGCGCGTTGACCCGGCAATCGTCGCACATCTGGATCATTTTCAAGGCTTCCGGGCGTTGGAACATGCTGTGCGCTTCCAGCTTTTCGGTAATCTTTTCGATGGTGGATTTGACGCCAAACAGCGTGCCGCATTCGATGCAGGCAAAGGGCTCTTCCTCGTTGAGGATCTGCTGGGTCAGGGCGGCCTCGGTCAGGTTCAGCTGTGGCAGATAGCTGATCGCGTTTTCCGGACAGACATTAGAGCACAAGCCGCATTGCAAACACGCATCCTCTTGGAAGCGAAGCTGGGGCAGATCTGGGTTGTCGCCCAATGCGCCAGATGGGCAGAGCGATACACAGGACAGGCACAGGGTGCAGCTGTCTGTGTTGACCTCAACCGCGCCATAAGGTGCGCCTGCCGGCAAAGGCAATGTGTCCGTGTCGGGGTGCAATGCCCGGGCGGCCTGACGTGTGATCTGGCGGCGTGTGCCCATGGGGCGAACGGGCGACGCCACTGGTGTCGGCACCTGTTCGTCAAACAGCGCCGCGCTCATCGCGTCAGGGTCGCTGGTGTCGAGCAAGGTCACGCTGCCAGACCCGCCAATGGCTGCGGCCAGCTCGATTTGTGTCGCCAGAGCTGCGCGATCAGTGGCCGGGCCGGGCAGGACCGAGACCGAGGCAAAGCCAGCCGCCAGTGCCGCCACGATCTCCGCGTGACCAAACAGGTTCAGGGCAGGGACTTCCAAAGGAATGACATCGGCGGGCAACCCGTCTCCGTGGCGGGCCGACAATCGGATCATGTCTGCCCCGTGTGCGTCATGGGCGATCAAACGCGGAGCTCGCCCCCCTGCGTCGAGGTATGCCTTGGCTAGAGTCTGAATGCGCATCATAGTCAGGTCGACAGGCGGCGCGTCATAGCTGATTGCGCCGGATGGACAGGCGGCAGAGCAGGCACCACAGCCGGCGCAGATCATTGGATCGATGCTGACATGATCCCCGTTTGGTGTGATCGCGCCGGTTGGGCACAGATCAAGGCAGTTATGGCACCCGACCTTTTCGGCACGGGAATGGGCACAGAGCAACGGCTCCGCCTTGACATAAAGCGGTTTTTCAAAGGTGCCCACCATATGCGAGGCCGCAAGAACCGCTGCCGCCACCGAGGGCGGATGAGAAGGGTCTGCGCGCAGGTACCCTTCGCGTTTTTCCGGGGCGGGAAACAGAGGCGTGCCCCCGGTGACGTCGATCAGGATGTCACATTGGGATCGCCCGCCATTGCGCGGATCGCTCAGGCTTGGGCCTTTGCCGCCGGGTGCTGGAATTTGCAATCGGTTCAGAGTGAGGTCAAATTGTCCCAAAGCACCCTGTGCCTTGTGCAACTGGCCGACAATCACGTCAAAGCCGGGTGTTTCGGGTAGGTCATCAGCACTGTCCAACAGCACCGTAACACTCAGAAACTCCTTGAGTTGTTCAGCCATAGGGAGAGTGACACCTGCCGGGCCAGTGATCAGGCAGAGCCCTTCTGAGATCACGTCTTTGGTCTTGGCTGAGGGGGCTGGCAGCAGGGCTTCGGCAATCAGCGCGGACATTTTGGGTAGTTTCGAAGCGTCATCTGCGCTCCATCCGGCCCGGTCCCGCAGGTCCAGAACCGGGGGGGCTGGGGCGTCAACTTCCTCTGCCAGGCTCTCGAAAATCCGGGCTTCCTGGGTGCAGCAAAAAATTGTGTCGCCTTGGGTCAGCGCCTCGGCTGCCTTGTCGATTTGCGTGGTGCACAGCGTCGAACATGGCTTTGACACCTCAAGACCGGTGGCTTGCGCCAAGGCCTCGTGGTCCAATTGCATTGTCCCCATGCAATCGCATAAAATCAGTGACTTAGACATGATATCTCCGCTAATTTTCGGGCCAATTTCGGTCCGAAAGCTCCCCCTATTTGGTCAAATCGTAGGCATGATTCGAATGTGGGAACAACCCGTTTTGTTGCGAGTGGCGCGCCGGAATTCGTCGCTGAACTGCGCGATTCGCTTGAGTGATTCGCCAAATCAGCCCCTCGGCTTAAACCCAAATTTTTTTGTCGAGTTAGACAATTCGTCCAAGGGTGACCCTGCCCATCGGCAACCCTACCCATTTTGACCCGAAACCCAAAAGAATACCGCAGTATTCAATTCAGCGCTTTGAACGCCACCCGCCTTGCCGCAAGGTTAGGGCAGGGAGGACATCCGGGTTGATCCACAATCCTAAAATGTATCGGACAATGCCGCTGGGTATTGTCTTGCAACGAGCACCCGGCGTGACGCGCTGGGTTCCTTGGGTTTGGCGGGCTGTTGCCGTGCTGCCTGGGGCTGGCCCTGCCGAGTTTCGAGAGATCCGCCGTGACGGTGACATCACCGAGGTTCATGCCGCTACCTTGACGCTGGAATTGCACGGGGCCGAGACCGAGGCCTATGTTCATGGGCTGCGCGCTCAGGTGCCATGTGTCTATGTTGTGATGCGCGAAGGGGCTGGTGATGATCCCTTCGACATGGTGCTTGTCACCGCGTCCCCCTATGAGGCGCAGGATTACGCCGATAGCGGCGAAGAGGTGATCGAAAAGATCGCCATGCCACCGGCGTTGCTGGCCTTTGTCTCTGATTTTGTCGACGAATTCCACGTCGAAGAAGAATTCAAGAAACGCCGCCGCGACAAGAAGCGCACGGATTTGGTCGAAGATGGAATTGGCGATGCGCGGATTGCGCAGGTCGCTGATGTTTACCGCTCGCCTGCCGGGCGCAAGAAAGCGAGGCTGCAATGAGCGATTTCTGGGCCCGCCGCAAAGCCGCCGTTCAAGAGGAAGCCCGCCAAGAGGAATTGGCACAAGAGGTGGCCGCCAAGGCCGAGCTTGAAGCGGTTCAGGCTGAGAAAACGGATGAGGAGCTGCTGGAAGAGCTGGGCCTGCCTGATCCGGACAGTCTGGGTGAAGGGGATGATTTCAAACCTTTCCTTGCCGACGCCATTCCGGCCCGTCTGAAAACCCGCGCCTTGCGTCAGCTTTGGAAGGTGAACCCGGTGCTCGCCAATGTCGACGGGTTGGTGGATTACGGTGAGGATTTCACCGATGCCGCGCTTTGTGTCGAGAACCTGCAAAGCGCCTATCAGGTCGGTAAGGGCATGTTGGCCCATGTTGAGGAACTGGCCCGCCAAGCCGCCGAAGAAGAAGCGCGCGAGGCAGAGGCAGATGGTGAACCTGAAGAGCCCGAGATTGTGACCTCGGTCCGAGCGCCGGATCCAAAGGACAAGGAAGCCGTGCTCGCCTTTGCGGCTGAGCAGGCGGAACAGGAACAGGCCGAGCCGATCGAAATGGAATGGGATGAAGATGAGCAAACGCCATCCGCCCCCATCCCCGGTTCGCGCCGCATGAGTTTTACTTTTGACGACCAGAGGACAGGATGACCGCCGCTTTGGAAACTCCACAGATTGCCGCCGAAGATCGCCTGCGGGCCGATCTTTATAACTATCTTGGTCTGATCCTTGCGGGCCCACCGGATGAGCTGTTGATCGAACAAACAGCGAGCTTGTCGGGGGATGAAAGTGATCTGGGCAAAGGCATCAACACGCTGGCTAAGGTCGCTAAGATCACCAAGCCAAAGGCGGTTGAAAGCGAATATAACAAGCTGTTCATCGGCCTCGGGCGCGGTGAATTGCTGCCTTATGCGTCGTATTACCTGACCGGGTTTTTGAACGAAAAACCGCTGGCGCAGCTGCGTCAGGATATGGTCGCGCAAGGCCTGGAGCGCGCGCAGAACGTGTTTGAGCCCGAAGACAACATCGCCAGCCTGATGGAGATGATGGGCGCATTGATTGTCGGGCGCTTTGGCAATCCGGCCTCGTTGGATGCGCAAAAGACCTTTTTCAATCGGCATATCGGCCCCTGGGCTGCGCATTTCTTTAGCGACCTCGAGGGGGCCAAGAACTCGGTGTTCTACGCTTCGGTCGGCTCGGTTGGCCGCGCCTTTATGGAGATCGAAGCTGAAGGATTTCGTTTGAGTAACGAGTGAGTTGTTCGGGGAAACCCGAACGGATCGAGTGGCGGGCAACCGTCAGAACACTTCAAGGGGAGATCCCAAGATGACCGAGAAAACCAAGGCGTCGCGCCGTGATTTTCTGAAACTGGCCGGAACGTCGGCGCCCGTTGCGGCGCTGGCTGTTGCTGCCGGGGGCGAGGCACAAGCCGCTGAGCCAGACCTGACATCAGACAAGATGCAGGACACGGCGCATACCCGCGCCTATCTCGAAAGCGCTCGTTTCTGAGCCTTTCCAATAACACAGAGAGCGCCCCATCAGGGACGTAATCGCCCCGCCCTTTTGGCAACCGGTAGCGATAGGCCCACCTGCCAAGAGACACTTTGAGAAGACCAAGCAAGCAGGCCAGTCCTGCACGCAAGGGAGAGAGAAACATGCTTAGGAAAAAGACCAACGGGGTAGCGAGACGCCCCCAGCGGACCAGTATCCTGTCTGAGGCGGCAAACGCTTCAGTTGACCGCCGTGCATTCTTGCGCGGATCCGGTCTTGCGATTGGCGGCCTGGCCGCGATTGCGGCCACCGGTGGCACGGTGCAGCAGGCCTCAGCGGCCACAGCTGCCAGCGGCGCGGTGGAAACCAAGAAATCCGTATGTACCCATTGTTCCGTCGGCTGTACCGTCGTGGCAGAGGTGTCCAACGGCGTTTGGGTCGGGCAAGAGCCTGGCTGGGACAGCCCGTTCAACCTCGGGGCGCATTGTGCCAAGGGGGCCTCGGTTCGTGAGCACGCCCATGGTGAACGCCGCCTGAAATACCCGATGAAAAAAGAGGGTGGTGAGTGGAAGCGCATCAGCTGGGAACAGGCGATCAACGAGATCGGCGACGGCATGATGAATATCCGGGAAGAAAGCGGCCCGGACAGCGTCTACTGGCTGGGATCGGCCAAACATTCGAATGAACAGGCCTACCTGTTCCGCAAATTCGCCGCCTATTGGGGCACGAATAACGTGGATCACCAGGCGCGGATCTGTCACTCGACCACCGTTGCGGGTGTTGCGAATACATGGGGCTACGGCGCCATGACCAACAGCTACAATGACATCCATAACTCCAAAGCGATCTTTATCATCGGCGGCAACCCGGCCGAGGCGCATCCTGTGTCCCTGCTGCACGTTCTGCGCGCGAAAGAGCAGAACAACGCCCCGCTGATCGTGTGCGACCCGCGCTTTACGCGCACGGCGGCCCATGCGGACGAATATGTTCGCTTCCGTCCGGGCACCGACGTTGCGCTGATCTGGGGCATCCTGTGGCACATCTTTGAAAACGGTTGGGAGGACAAAGAGTTCATCCGCACCCGTGTCTGGGGTATGGACCAGATCAAGGAAGAAGTGGCTAAGTGGACACCTGAAGAGGTGGAACGCGTCACCGGCACGCCTGGTTCGCAGCTGAAACGCGTTGCGCGCACTATGGCCAATAACCGTCCCGGTACCGTGATCTGGTGCATGGGTGGTACGCAGCACACCAATGGTAACAACAATACCCGCGCTTACTGCGTGCTCCAGCTGGCGCTGGGCAACATGGGCACCTCGGGTGGTGGTACCAACATCTTCCGCGGCCATGACAACGTGCAGGGCGCGACGGACCTTGGTGTTCTGTCCCACACGCTGCCGGGCTATTATGGCCTGTCAAAAGGGGCCTGGGCCCATTGGGCGCGCGTCTGGGAAGAAGATGGTGAGTGGCTGGGCAACCAGTTCGCCACCGTGACCGGCGCGGATGGCAAGGACAAGTCCTTGCAGAACCTCAAAGGTATCCCGGTCTCGCGTTGGATCGACGGCGTTCTCGAAGATCCTGAGAACATGGACAACCCCAACAAGGTGCGTGCCATGGTTCTTTGGGGCCACGCGCCTAACTCGCAAACCCGCGGCGCGGAAATGAAAACGGCAATGGAAAAGCTGGACATGCTGGTCGTGATCGACCCGTATCCCACCGTTTCTGCTGTTATGCATGATCGTACCGATGGCGTGTACCTGTTGCCAGCGGCGACGCAGTTCGAGACCTATGGCTCGGTCACCGCGTCCAACCGTTCGTTCCAGTGGCGCGAGCAGATCATGGATCCGCTGTTTGAGTCCAAGACCGACCATGAAATCATCGGCTTGTTCTCGCAAAAGTTCGGCTTCCATGACCGGATTTTCCGCAACATCGCTCTCGAGGATGATGGCATCACGCCAAATGTCGAGGACACGCTGCGCGAGATCAATCGCGGCATGTGGACCATTGGCTATACCGGTCAGTCACCAGAACGCCTGAAACTGCATATGGCCAACCAGCACACGTTCGACAGAACCACGCTGCAAGCCATTGGTGGTCCGGCAGATGGCGACTATTACGGTCTGCCATGGCCTTGCTGGGGCACCGCAGAAATGGGTCACCCCGGTACGCCGAACCTCTATGACATGTCCAAGCCTGTCTCTGAGGGTGGTCTGACCTTCCGTGCGCGCTTTGGTGTGGAACGGGATGGCGACAACCTGCTGGCCGATGGTGTCTACAGCGCGAATTCCGAAATCCAGGATGGGTATCCGGAATTCACCATGCAGATGCTGATGGATCTGGGCTGGGATGGTGATCTCACCGATGAGGAGCGCGCGGCGATTGACGCGGTTGCGGGTGAGAAAACCAACTGGAAGACTGACCTTTCGGGCGGTATCCAGCGTGTCGCAATTGCGCATGAATGTGCGCCATTCGGCAATGCCAAGGCCCGCGCTGTGGTCTGGACTTTCCCGGATCCGGTGCCATTGCACCGCGAGCCGCTTTACACCCCACGTCGCGATCTGGTCGCGGATTACCCAACATACGAGGATCGTCACGACTACCGTCTGCCGACTCTCTATGCCTCGATCCAGAAAAACGACTTCTCCAAGGATTATCCGATCATTCTGACCTCTGGTCGTCTGGTCGAATATGAAGGGGGTGGTGACGAGACCCGCTCGAACCCATGGCTTGCTGAGCTGCAGCAGGACATGTTTGTCGAGATCCATCCACGTGACGCCAATAACCTTGGGGTGCGTGATGGGGCTCAGGTCTGGGTCGAAGGGGCCGAAGGCTCCAAGGTCAAAGTCATGGCGATGGTGACCGAACGGGTCGGCGAAGGCGTTGCCTTTATGCCGTTCCACTTTGGTGGTCATTTCCAAGGCGCGGATCTGCGGGACAAATACCCGGATGGGGCTGACCCGTATGTGCTGGGCGAAAGCACCAACACTGCGCAGACCTATGGCTATGACTCGGTCACTCAGATGCAAGAGACCAAGTGTACTCTTTGCAAAATCTCAGCTGCATAAGGAGATCAGGATATGGCACGAGCTAAGTTCCTATGTGATGCCGAACGCTGCATCGAGTGTAATGCCTGCGTCACCGCATGTAAGAACGAACACGAGGTTCCCTGGGGGATCAACCGCCGTCGCGTGGTCACGATCCAGGACGGGAAACCGGGTGAGCGTTCTATCTCGGTGGCCTGTATGCACTGTTCCGACGCGCCTTGTATGGCGGTGTGTCCGGTCGACTGCTTCTATCAAAACGAAGAAGGCGTCGTCCTGCACTCCAAGGACCTGTGCATCGGCTGTGGCTATTGCTTCTACGCGTGTCCGTTTGGCGCGCCGCAATATCCGCAGGCTGGCAACTTTGGGTCTCGCGGCAAGATGGACAAATGTACCTTCTGCGCCGGTGGCCCCGAGGAGAACCACTCGACCGAAGAGTTCGCCAAATATGGTCGCAACCGGATTGCAGAAGGCAAATTGCCGATCTGCGCCGAGATGTGTTCCACCAAGGCGCTGTTGGCGGGGGATGGTGACGTTGTGTCGGCTATCTATCGCGAACGCGTTGTCGCCCGTGGCTTTGGCTCGGGTGCTTGGGGTTGGGGCACAGCCTACGACCAGAAAGACGGCTAACTTCTAGCCAGGCAATGGTGGGGTGAAACCCCACCTAACCCAGCTTAGGCAGGGCGGTGTGTGAGACACCGGCCTGTCTGCCCTATGAAACGCTAATTCCAAGGAGGGTGGCACATGCTGCGCATGGCACTCGCACTTGTCTTGTCTTTGCTGTTGACCCCTGTCGCCACCGCGCAGGACGTGTCCGGCAACGCCCCGGATCGAAGCGCGACCGGTGGCGCGCAAACGCTCGAAGATATCATGGCCCGTCAACGGGGCGAGGCCGTGGATGACGCCTTTCGCCGCGACAATGTGGGCGATCCGGCCCGCAATCCCGGCGCGGCGCAGCTCGCGCCGCTTGGCGGAGCCTCTGACCCGGAACTGTGGCGCGCCTTGCGCTATGGCAGCGCCGATTTGACAACCTCGGCCCGCAATGGTGGTGCCGCTCTGCTGGTGCAGGATGGCGGCATGTGGTGGCTGACATTCCGCGAGGGGCCTTTGGCGACTTATGGTGGTTATCTGCTGCTTGGTACGATTGGCGCATTGATCCTGTTTTACCTGCTGCGCGGCAAGATCGGCATTGATGAGCCAATGACCGGCCGCACCGTGACCCGCTTTAAATTCATTGAACGCATGGCGCATTGGATCTTGGGTGGCTCCTTTATCTTGCTTGGTCTGACCGGTCTGTTTGTCCTGTTCGGCCGCATGTTCATCGCCCCCTATCTGGGCAAGGATTTCAACGCGACCCTGCTGACTGTCTCCAAGATCATCCATAACAATGTCGCCTGGGCCTTTTGCCTTGGGCTGCTCATGGTCTTTGTCATGTGGGTTTGGCACAACATCCCTGACCGGACCGACATCAAATGGTTCGCCCAATTCGGCGGCATCATCGGGAAAAATCACCCGCCGGCCAAAAAGTTCAATGGTGGGCAAAAGATCATCTTTTGGTCAGTGATCGTCTTTGGCACCTCGATTGCGGTGTCCGGGGTTTCGCTGCTGTTCCCTTACGAGCTTCCGCTCTTTGCCAAGACATTCGCGATCCTCAACGATATCGGAGCGCCGGGATGGATCGGGCTTGACCCCTTGCCAACAGTTCTGTCTCCGCAGGAAGAGATGCAATACGCTCAGCTTTGGCACGCGATCATGGCCTTTGTGCTGATGGCGATTGTGCTGGCGCATATCTATATCGGTTCCGTCGGGATGGAAGGCGCTTCGGACGCTATGACAACCGGCGAAGTGGACGAGGCCTGGGCGCATCAGCACCATTCGATCTGGCTGGACGAAGTGCTCGAAGAGCAAAAGAAAACCGCAGGATCAGAGGCCAAGGCCACCCCGGCTGAGTGACGTGCGTGATGCGATACCTTCTTGCGCTGCTAACCTGTCTGGCGCTGCCAGTGGCGGCGCAGGACTTCACCACGCTCAAGGGGCATGGCGGCCCGATCATGGACATCGCTGTCGCCCCGGATGGGTCTGTGGTGACGGCGAGTTTCGATAATTCGGTGGGGGTTTGGTCAGGTCGCGAACCGACTTGGCTAGAGGGTCACTCGGCTGCCGTTGTCACTTTGACCTTGGGTAGTCAGGGGATTGTTTCGGGCGGCGACGACTTCAGCGTAATTTTGTGGCGTGGCGAGACCAGTCACAAACTCGGGTCGCATAAGGGCAAGGTCAGCGCATTGGCCACCGCGCCCGGCGGGCTATGGGTGACGAGCGGCAGCTGGGATGGGACAATTCGTATGTGGCCACTTGGGGGGGGCATCGATTACGCGTTGAAGGACCCTGGTGCCGGGGTAACCGATCTGGCCTTTGATCAAGGCGGGCAAGTCTTTGCATCGACAAATGCCGGGCGCATCCTACGCTATGAAACACCGCAATCGGACCCGGTTCCTCTGGTAAAGCATGGGTTCGGAGTGAACAAACTGATCGTCACCGATGATTGGCTTGCCTATGGCGCTGTGGATGGGGGGACCCGGATCATTGATCCAATGACCGGTGCGCAAATTGCCGATTTCACGCTTGACCGCCGTCCGATCCTCTCGATGGCCTATCACGCCAACACCCACCAGCTCGCTGTGGGGGATGGGCAGGGCTATATCATGATGATCGACACGGCAGAGTGGCGCATCACCCGTGATTTCCGTGCCACCCGAAACGGGCCGGTTTGGGCGCTTGCCATTTCCAATGACGGGCAGACGATTTGGGCCGGGGGGCTGGATGATGTGGCCTATGGCTGGCCGGTGGCATCCTTAGATGAATATGATCCGGCGATCAGCGGTGAGAGATCCTTTCTGCAGGCAGCGGACTCGATGCCCAATGGCGAACGTCAGTTCATGCGCAAATGTTCGATCTGTCATGCGCTGAAAGAAGGCCCATCGCGCAAGGCCGGGCCAACCCTTCACGGTATCTTTGGCCGCCGCGCTGGCACGGTGCCCGGTTATCGCTATTCGCAAATTCTGGATGGGTCCGAGATCATCTGGGACGAAACAACCATCGATGCCCTGTTCGATCAGGGCCCCGATCATTACATTCCGGGCAGTAAAATGCCCATGCAGGTGATCACGCGCGCGCAGGATCGCGCCGACCTGATCACCTTTCTCAAAGACAACACACAGGAGACCAACCCATGAAAGCAATGTGGGCCGGATTTGCCGCAGTCATCCTTATTGGAATTGGTGCTAACTTTGCGCTGCAAGAGATCGGATTTTCGTCCGAGGACCGCTATTCTGGTGACAGCGTGCGGTTGAACTGAGGGTAAAACGTGGCAGACGACTATGGGGCCAGCCTAAAGGGCGCGTCGATCCTTGTGCTCGACGACGAACCGGGCATGCGCAATTTCCTGACCAAGATCCTGGAGCCGCGTTGCAAACGCGTCGAACAGGCTGGATCGCCGCAACAGGCGACCGCCATGTTGGACAAGGCGCATTTCGATCTGGTGATCTTGGATAATATCATGCCGGGGAAAACCGGGCTGGAATGGGTGGCTGAGCAACGTCGCCTCGGCCTGTTTGCCGACACGATCCTGATCACCGCCTATGCGGATCTTGAAACCGCCATCACGGCCTTGCGGGCCGGTGTGTCGGACTTTGTGCTGAAACCGTTTCGCGCCAATCAGATCCTGAACGCTGTTTCGCGTACCTTGGATCGTAAATACTTGCAGCGCGACAACACTTTGCTGCGTCACGAATTATCGACAGACATTGCTCGGGGTCAGCTTTTGGGCACGTCGGATGCGCTGGCCGAAGTGCGGGCCATGCTGCTCAAGCTTGCGCCATTGCCGACACCAGTTCTGTTCACCGGTGCCAGCGGCACGGGCAAAGAGGTTGCAGCACGAACCCTGCACCAATTGTCAGACCGCGCCGAAAAACCCTTTGTTGCGGTGAACTGCGCGGCGCTTGCACCCGATCTGATCTCGCAGGAATTGTTTGGTGTGGTTGAGGGGGCAGAGCAGCGCAAAGCGGGTCTGTTCCTATTGGCGGATGGCGGGACCCTGTTCCTCGACGAAGTGGCGCAGATGACCGAGGCGTTGCAGGCGGCGCTGCTGCGTGTGCTCGAAGATCAGCGGGTGCGGCCCGTTGGGGGAGAGCGGGATATTCCGCTGAACCTGCGCCTGTGCTTTGCCACCAATGTTGATCTGGAAAAGGCCGTCGAAGAGGGGCGGTTCCGCCCTGACCTTTATCACCGTATCAATATCGTCAATATCGCCATGCCGATGCTCAAGGATCGCTCGGAGGATATTGTTGAACTTGCCAGCCTGTTCATGAAGCATTTTTCGACATCGCTTGGCTTGCCAGCTTTGAATATGGATGATGAGACCCTGCTCAAACTGCGCCGCTATGATTGGCCCGGTAATGTGCGTGAGCTGCGGAATTTGATCGAGAGATCGGTGATTTTGGGAGAGTTCCCAGACGAATTCGCAGGCAGTGGCGTTGTGACCGGTGCCCAAGCTGTTGAGTCACTCGACTATGTCATGCAGCGCCATATCCTGCATGTGCTTGATCAATGTGATGGTAACCGCGCCGAAGCCGCCCGCCGCTTGGGCGTGTCGCGCAAGACTGTGGATCGCAAATGCGCCGCTTGGGGTGAGTGAGTATCGGGTCAGGATGCCTCGGGCAGCCAGACGGTAAACTCGGCCCCATCGCCAGTGTTGCGCGCTGAAATCAACCCACCGGCGCGTTGGATCAAGGACTGGCTGATGGACAGGCCCAGCCCGGTGCCTTCGGCCTGTTTGGTGGTAAAGAACGGGTCGAAAACGCTGTTCAACTTGTCCAGCGGAATGCCCGGGCCGGTGTCCTTTATGACCAAGGCAGCTCCGGTTTGCCCGTCTTGATCCATCTGATTTAGCGAAATGGTCAGAACCCCATTATCCCCCATGGCCTGCACCGCGTTGACAACAAGGTTAATCACGACCTGCTGCATTTCGCCCGGATCGATTTTGACCGCCGGCGCTTCGTTCAAGTCGAGCTTGATCTCGATGTTGCGTTTGCTGATCAGGTGATCAACGAGGACAAGGCAATCGGTCACAACCGGGCTTATCAGGGTGCTTTCGTCAAAGCCTGAGAATTCACCGGGGCGGGCGAATTGCAGCAGCTTGCCGACAATTGCATCAATCCGCGACACCTGCCGATCCACCAGATCCAGCTCGGTTTTCACACATTCAGCATTCTCGCCCAACGTCTCGCGCATCACATCGACATTGCCCTGGATCACCGCCACGGGGTTGTTGATCTCATGCGCAACGCCTGCGGTGATTTCCCCGATTGAGGCCAGCTTTTCCGACATCACCAATTGTTTGAACGTTTGTTCCAGCTTGGCATTGGCGTCGCGTAGCTCAGAGGTTCGTTGATCGACCCGGTCATTCAACTCTCCCGCCCAGGCGCGCAGTTTCTGGTCGCGATCCTGCACCTGGTTCAGCAGACTGTCCAAATGCGCCGCCACTTGCCCAATCTCATCCCGCGCACCAACATTGCCGTTGCGCGCGGATAGATCGCCCTTTTCGACCTTGCGCATGGTCGAGCTCATCTGTTCGAGCGGTGCAAAGATACCTTTGGCCAGCCACAGGAACAGAGGCCCGGACAGGACCAGAACCGCGACAAACGCCACCATCATCCAAAGATAAGCGGCCCGTTTGGCGGCAGAAAACGGTGCTTCGAGAAAGCCGACATAAAGCATACCAACCCGCTGCCCGAAACTGTCCTTGAGCGGGAGGTAACCGGAAATATACCAGTCATTCACAACAAAGGCGCGGGCCAGCCAGGTCTGACCTTTGTCCAGAACTTCGCCACGCACGGCACCCGACACGCGCGTGCCGAGGGCGCGCACATCCTCGAAAAGCCGCACATTGGTCGACACGCGCACATCATCCAGAAACAGTGTCGCAGTGCCCTGACGTTCACCGCCAGTGATGGCGTTGAGATAGACCAGCGCGTTGATGGTATCGATGAATTGCAGGTTGCGATTCAGCAGGATGCCCCCCACCAAAACACCGCTGTGACCGGGGATCATCACCGGGCTGGCGCTGTGCAGGACCATGCCGCGATCCTCGACAATGCGGTCGGTCGGCACGGCCGCCTCGGTCTCGATCAGGTCGATCCGGGCCTGCGCGGCCAAGTCATTTGAATATTCAGACAGATCCTCCTGTCCAAAGATGTCGATCTGCGTGTTGGTCATTCCGTTCAAGGCAGCGCGGATAACCGGCCATTTCTTGGCCTTCTCTTCCGCATCCGCGCGAGGCAGGAAATAGAGGAAATCCAACTCCAAGACGTCTTGTTTAGCGGTGAAATAGGCCTCTTGCGCGGTATCAGGTCGGTCCAGCAGTGTGGAAAATTCGCTGGATTCCGATACACTGAGCAGATCGGTTCCCGTCTCAAACATCAACCGCGCCAAATACTGTTCTGCAATGCGCAAATCGCTTTCGACATTGGCGATCAGAACTTTGTCATAATCCGCGCTCCACCGGGTCATGCCCAGCAGCAAAAGCAGCGGCATCAGCACGATCAGTGGCAACAAGGCCATGATCAACAGGCGAAAACGGACAGACGACATCAGGATTCCGGTCATGGATTGCCCGACAGCCTAGCGACGCATTTCATTTGGTGCAAACGAGACCTGCGCGATGGTTCAAAGGTGTTTATTGATCCGCGGCAGGCGCATCTGCGGCGGGTTTGGTGGCGGTCAATGCGCCATTCACCCATTCGCCATTGGCCTCTTCGCCCGTGGCGTAACGCATCACGCCAATGCCTTGGCGTTTGCCGTTCTTGAACATGCCGATATAGACATCGCCATTGGCATAGGTCGCTGTGCCTTCGCCGCTGATCTCGCCGCGATCCCAATTGCCATCATAGACAAATCCACCGGCCATGTTGATCACACCCTCGCCGTGGCGCTGACCGTCGCGGAATTGGCCCTCGTACAAGGTGCCGTCTGGATAGGTCGCCTTGCCCTCGCCATGGCGCTGACCGTCTTTCCAGCCACCCTCATAACGATAGCCATCCGGGTAGGTCATGATACCAAACCCGTTATTGCGCGCGTTTTTCCATTCGCCGGTATAGGTCAGCCCGTTGGCATAGGTGGCCACGCCGCGCCCGTCGATCACGCCGTCTTTCCAGTCGCCATCAAAGGTTGAGCCATCCGGATAGGTGATCTTGCCCTTGCCATTGGCGAGGTCACCTTTGAAGTCACCCTCATAGACCGAGCCGTCAGGATAGGTCACCTTGCCCTTGCCTTCGATCTGACCGGTGACCCAGTTGCCTTCGTATTTATAACCATCCTTGCCGATAAAGGTGCCAATGCCGTGGCGCTGGTCATTATTGAACTCACCCTCATAGGTGTCGCCATTGGCGTATGTCACTTTGCCCGCACCTTCGCGGCGGCCATCGACCAACTGGCCCTCATAGGTGTCACCATTGGGCTGGGTCAGTTTGCCCGAGCCATCAATCTGTCCATCGCGCCAGGTGCCTTCATAGATCAGTCCATCAGGCATTTTGAGCTTGCCCTGACCCTCGCGTTCGCCATTGGCGACACGGCCCTCATAGACCGAGCTGTCGGGATAGGTGATCTTGGCCTGACCTTCTTTGACGCCATTCACCCAGTCGCCATTGTAAAGATAGCCGTTGGGTGAGGTCATGCTGCCCTTGCCGTGGTGCAAGGCATTGCGGAACGATCCCTCATAGCGCACGCCGTTGGCATAGATTGCCACGCCTTTGCCGGTGATCTTGCCATCCAGCCAGGTGCCCTCATAGGTGCCGCCATCGGCAAAAGTGATCTTGCCCACACCTTCGGGTTTGCCCTTGGCGAATTGACCCTCATAGACCGAGCCATTGGGAAAGCGCGCAACGCCCTTGCCCTTGATCTCACCCTCGACCCAAGCGCCGGTATATTCATAACCATTTGGCAGGCGATAGGTGCCGGTCCCGTGTTGCAACCCGTCCTGGAACGTGCCGGTATATTCGCCGCCATCATCATATTGCTTGGTTTCAACCCCACCTTCTTGCGCGACCGCGTGGGTCGTCAGCGTCAAAGCGGTGGCGAATATGGTGATAAGGCCTGCGGTCTTCATGCTCGTCCAGTTCCCATTGCGGGTGTTCCCTGATTGCGCAAAACGTATCGAAGCAGGGCCTTAGGGGCAATCTCTTTTACCAATGCGCTTTTCACTGGGGCAACATCTGCTATTTCAGGGACAAACGCGAGAAAGAGGGCAGGTGCGATGAGTGATCGTTTTCGTCTGACATTGGCACAGTTGAACCCGACCGTGGGTGATTTGCAGGGCAATGCCGCCAAGGCCCGCGCGGCTTGGGAACAAGGTAAATCCGCCGGTTCTGACCTGGTCGCGCTGCCCGAGATGTTCATCACCGGTTACAATGCGCAGGACCTGGTGATGAAGCCCGCCTTTCACGCCGAGGCTATTCAGGTCATCGACCAGCTTGCGCAGGATTGCGCCGATGGCCCGGCCCTGGCGGTTGGTGGTCCGTGGGTTGAGGGCACTGAGCTGTTCAACGCCTACCACATCTGCAAGGGCGGCAAGGTCACCAGCCGGGTGCTGAAACACCATTTGCCCAATGAAACTGTCTTTGATGAGGTGCGGATTTTCGACAGCGGTCCGTTGGCCGGACCTTATAGTGTTGGCAATACCCGCATCGGCTCGCCCATTTGCGAGGATGCCTGGCACGAAGATGTTGCCGAAACGCTTGAGGAAACCGGGGCCGAGTTCCTGTTGGTGCCCAATGGCTCACCCTATTACCGCAATAAATTCGAAACCCGCTTGAATCACATGGTGTCGCGGGTGGTCGAAACCGGCCTGCCGCTGATCTATCTGAACATGACCGGCGGGCAGGATGATCAGGTCTTTGATGGCGGCAGCTTTGTTCTGAATCCGGGTGGCAAGATTGTTTTGCAATTGCCGGTCTTTGACGAGGTGGTCACTGAGGTTGATTTCGAACGCGGTCCAGACGGGTGGCGTGCGCTTGAGGGGCCGTTCACCAAGCATCCCGATGAATGGGAGCAGGATTACCGCGTCATGGTCGAGGCCTTGCGCGACTATTTGGGCAAAACCGGGTTCAAAAAGGTGCTGCTGGGCCTGTCTGGAGGCATCGACTCGGCGCTGGTGGCGACCATCGCGGTGGATGCGCTGGGGGCCGAGAATGTGCGTTGCGTGATGCTACCCTCAGAATACACCTCGCAGGACTCGCTGGATGACGCCAAGCAATTGGCCGAAGCTTTGGGTGTGCGCTACGATTATGTGCCGATCTCCGAAGGGCGGCAGGCCATCACCAACACGCTTGCGCCCTTGTTCGCCGGAACCGAGGCCGACCTGACCGAGGAAAACCTTCAATCTCGTTTGCGTGGGCTGCTGTTGATGGCGCTGTCGAACAAGTTTGGCGAGATGCTGCTGACAACCGGCAATAAATCCGAGGTCGCAGTGGGCTATGCCACGATCTATGGCGACATGAATGGCGGCTATAACCCGATCAAGGATCTTTATAAAACGCGGGTGTTCGAACAATGCCGCTGGCGCAATGACAATCACCGCGACTGGATGGCCGGACCGTCGGGTGCTGTGATCCCGGATCGCATCATCACCAAGCCGCCCTCGGCCGAGCTGCGGGATGATCAGAAAGACAGCGACAGCCTGCCCGATTACCCGGTTCTGGATGGGCTCTTGGACATTTTGGTCGATCAGGAAGGCTCCATCGCCGATTGCGTCGCTGCCGGGTACGACCACGCCGACGCCAAAAAGGTCGAGCACCTGCTTTACATCAGCGAATACAAACGCTTCCAATCCGCCCCCGGCCCGCGCCTCACCAAACGCGCCTTTTGGCTGGATCGTCGCTATCCAATTGTGAACCGGTGGCGGGACAATGGGTGAAGAGCGTTTTCGTAGATTCGCCGAGCTAAGAGCACAATGGAGCAGTTGCAGTGACGCCAAGCCTGCCGATCTGTGGGAGCGCGATGGCTTTGTTCGCTTTGACGATGGATCAGCTTACGCAATCCGCAATCTGAAGGAGCCCAAAACGGCGAGGTGCGCAATAGGCTACTCTTTGTCTCAGAAAGAACTTGATCGCCTATGCGGCTTGATTGATGTCGAAGCACTTTCACTACATGCTATTAGCGCTAAAAACGTTGAGGCGCTTTCTAGGCAAAAAAATCTGAAATTTCTGAGCTTTCATTGGGCTTCGAAAATAGAGGATCTGACACCTCTGACTGAACTGCCTGCACTCAAGGTGTTAGACCTGACTGAGCTCAGCAAGTTGCGAGACCTGAGCTTTCTCAAAGACTTGAAGATACTGGAGGCGTTGCAGATTTCAGGATCTACGGATACGCCAATGAGGCTCGATCATCTGGTGCCGATTGCCCAGATGCCACGCCTTGCCGAGTTAGTTTTATTGGCTTCGCGTGTGAAAGAGGGTGGTTTACACCCCTTAGGTGACTGTGAGGCTCTTTCAGAGCTAGGTCTTGCAGACATTTTCTCAACAGAAGACGTAGCCTATCTTACAGCGCGGTTACCAAAGGTGTTTTGCGAGCGGTTCCAACCATATTATTCGATCAGAGATTATTTTGGGGATGGAAAAACTGTCAAAATTACTGGGCAGCGAAAACCGCGGCTGCATCCAGTCATAGATGCAGCCCGCATTGAGAACTATGTGCGAAAATGGGAGCAGTTGGTCAGTGAGTTTTCTGAGAAAACCTAATTAAACCAACGCATATCCCACCAACTCCTCATAATACGCTCCTTGATCGTGTAGCACAGATTGGAAGATCCCAAAGGACGTGCAAGTCATTGGCCCAGCTTTGGCCCCGATCAGGGCGCTGAGCACGGGAGCAGGGTCGACCTTGCCCGAGAGACGCGACAGGGTCACATGGGGGCGGAAGCGGCGGCGTTCCAGGTCGACCCCGGCCCCGTGCAGACGTGAACGAATGCGCGATTGCAGATCGAGCAGTTCAGGGCCTCCGTCAGCAGCCAAGCCGATGGCCTTGCCTGCTTTGCCGCCAAAATCCGCGACGCCGGACAGGGTCAGGGTGATGGGGGCGGCGCGAATGGTCATCAAAGCTTCGTGCAGCGGTTCAAGGATGCTGTCATCCTGATCGCCCAAAAAGGCGAGGGTGAGGTGGAGGTTTTCCGGGGGGACAGATCGCCCGGCTGGCAGGCGCGATTGGATGGTTTCGATTTCCGCTATTGCGGGCTCTGGCAGGGACAGGGCTATAAACAAACGCATGGGCCTGCTTTGGCACAGCCTGCCCCAAATTGCCAGATCAGAGCTGGGTGAGTTTGGTCTGAACCAGCAAACGGTCCCAATCGGCGCGGCGACACAGCTGCGTGCCTTCGCTGATCACCGCAGCTGACGCTGCGGCGGCGCCAAAGCGCAAGGCCTGACCGGCATTTTTACCCTGTGCCAGCCCCATCACAAAGCCACCAACAAAGCTGTCACCGGCCCCGATGGCGCTGACCACCTCTTCGTTGGACGCATTCACATGCCACAGCCCGGTGCCATCCGCCATAACAGACCCATCGGCACCGCGCGCGATGATCACGATCTCTCCGGCCCCGTTCTGGCGCAGCTTTTCAGCGAATTGCGCGCTGTCCCGTTGCGTTTCCAGCGGCAGGCCAGACAGGGTTTGCGCCTCATGGCTGTCCATGCGCAGAACAAATGGTGCGGAGGTAGAGCCGCGCGCCTGGGCCTCGAGATGTTGACCAGAGGTGTCGATCACCACTTTGCGCGGGGCAAGTTGCGCGCAGGCCTGGGCCAGAAAACCGGGCTCCATTCCCGGAGGCATGGAACCGGAAAACACCACAAATGCATCCTGTGCAGCGCCATCTGCAATTTGGGCCATTGCGGCGTCGAGCTGATCAGCGCTCCAACTGGGGCCTGTCAGCACAAAGCGCAGTTGATCGCCGCTGGCTGCTTCGGTGACGGAAAAGCTGTGCCGCGTCTGGCCCGGGGCCTCGAACCGGTGCCAATCGGGCAAAAGATCATCCAGAATTGCGCCCAAAGCATCGCCATTCGGACCGCCCAAAGCCACCCAGGCAGAAGCTTGCCCACCCAGCTGCGTGACGGCACGGGCGACATTCACGCCGCCGCCCCCGGCTTCGGCGGTTTCCGGGCCGCAACGCAGTTTCACATTGGCGCGCACTTGATCGACAGAAGTCGCCAGATCCAGCGCAGGGTTCAAAGTCACGGTCAGAATCGGCGTCATGCTACCCTCTTTGTTAACGCGAACATGGCAAGGGAGCGGGGCCGTGAAAACCCCGAATACGCGGCAGAACTGGACAAACCTGCGCAGCTGTGAAAACAGACGCGTCTAAAGAATATGCACCTGAATCCGCTCCTGACTGGAGGCCCCCAAATGACCGTGACTCGTTTTGCCCCTTCGCCGACTGGCTATATCCATGTGGGCAACCTGCGCACCGCGCTGTTCAACTATCTGATCGCTCGTAAAACCGGTGGTGAGTTCATCTTGCGCATCGACGACACTGACCCTGAGCGCTCGAAAGAAGAATATGTTGATGCGATCAAGCAGGATCTGGAATGGCTGGGCCTGACCTGGGATCGGATTGAACGTCAGTCTGCCCGCTTGGACCGTTATGCCGAGGCGGCGGATAAGCTGCGCGAGATGGGTCGTTTCTATGAGGCGTTTGAAACACCGACCGAGTTGGATCTTAAGCGTAAGAAGCTGCTGAACATGCATAAACCGCCGGTTTATGACCGTTCTGCCTTGGCCTTGAGCGAGGACGAGAAAGAGGCGCTGCGGGCCGAGCGCGGCAATGGCGTTTGGCGCTTTAAGCTCGATCATGAACGCATCGAGTGGACCGATGGCATTCTGGGGGATGTGTCGATTGATGCCGCTTCGGTTTCGGATCCGGTTCTGATCCGCGCTGACGGTCAGGTGCTTTATACCATCGCGTCGGTTTGTGACGATATGGATATGGGCGTGACCAATGTGGTGCGCGGCAATGACCACGTGACCAACACCGCGACGCAGATCCAGATGATCACGGCGCTGGGCGGCACGCCGCCGGAATTCGCGCATCATTCGCTGCTGACCGGCCCTCAGGGCGAATCATTGTCCAAGCGTCTGGGCACATTGGCGCTGCGCGATCTGCGCGAGCAGGGGGTCGAGCCTGAGGCGTTGCTGAGCCTGATGGCGCGGCTGGGATCAAGCCAGCCTGTTGAGCTGCGCATGAGCCTAGAAGAGATCGCCGAGGGGTTTGAGACCTCGCAGTTTGGCTCGGCCCCGACCAAATTTGACGTGCAGGATCTATTCCCGCTGACCGCACGCAAGCTGCATGGTTTGACGCTTGAGGCGGTGGCTGATGATGTGGCTGCGGCAGGTGTGCCTGCGGATAAGGCAGAGCTGTTTTGGAAGGTTTGTCGCGAGAATATCACCGTGCGCGGCGATCTGGCGGGTTGGTGGAAACTGTTCTCGGAAGGGGCGGAGCCGCTGGTTGCGGATGAGGACAAAGAGTTTATCGCGCAGGCGATGGCGCTGTTGCCCGAGGGGCCGTTTGATGCCGATACCTGGGGCAATTGGACCAAAGCGGTCAAAGAGGCCACGGGGCGCAAAGGCAAAGGTCTGTTCATGCCGCTGCGCAAGGCCCTGACCGGGCAGGAGCGTGGGCCGGAAATGGCGGATGTGATGCAGCTGTTGCAGACGGTTCCCGCACGGTCTTTGGCGGCCTGAACCGGGGATGGGGGGCGCTGCCCCCGTCTGCCTGGGCAGACTCCCCCGGGATATTTTTGGCCCAAAGAAACCTGGGGTCGGGGATGGTGTTAGGGTAGCACGCCTAAGCCTGTGTCTGGAAAGTTGCCTTTAAACCGGACAATGCGTCATCGACGATCTGGCGGGTTTGCTCTGACAGAGGTTGTGCGCGGGGATAGATCGGGTTGGCGCGGTCATTCAGGATCGGGGCGTGCCAGCCATCGGTGGTGGCAAAGAAATGGTCGGCCCCGGTTTGGCCAAACACAGTCACATAGCCTTGGATGACCACATCCAGATATGACAGCAGGATTGCATTGCCGTCGCGAGGGCTGGTGCGGCGGTCCGGAGCAACCGAATAGATCGCGATGGATGTGCCGTGATGGTCGACCTCATGCGCGGCCTCGTGGCGGGCATAGGCGCGTTCACGGTGGTCCAGTGCTTGCCAATCCTGGCCGGGAACGGGCGCGACCAATCCGAGAATTTCTGATGATTCGTCACGAATCGCAGTCAAAAAACACAGATCTCGATCCGGCGTTGCGACCCAGGCCCGGCGCCATCCACGCGCCAAAGCCGGCTCTACCGGGCTGAAATCATGTGTTCTTTCATCGACTAAACTGCCATAACCAAAGAAATATGCATGTGTCATATGGCAAATATTTCGCCAGATTGACGTAAGTCAAACCCATCTTTTCGCAAGCCTGCCATAACCGGAGCACTTGAAGCAGATCGGAGTATCCGTCGTGCGCGTTACGAAAAGAACAAATATAGCCATGCGGGTGCTGATGTATTGCGCCGCAAATACCGACCGTCTCGTGACAAAATCCGAGATTGCCGCCCGCTGCAATGCCTCTGAGAATCACTTGGCTCAGGTTATCAACCAGCTGGCGCAGATGGGGTATTTGCACACTCAGCGCGGTCGAAATGGTGGGTTGGAGCTGGGACGTCCGGCGACCGAGATCATCATCGGCGACATTTTCCGCGCTTTGGAGGCCCCTGTGCCCATCGCGGAGTGTTTTGGTGATGTCGACAATACCTGCCCGCTGACCGAGGCCTGCCGGCTGCGAACTGCGCTGCATGACGCGTCAAACGCGTTCTATGAAACGCTTGATCCGCTGACTTTGGATGCATTGGTATGCGATAATGACCGGCTTTTAGAGATCATTGCGCCGGATTTTAAATGCAATATGTCGCATTCGGACGATTCTATTGCACGCGCGCCTGCAATCCTCTAAGACACTGCCACCACGACGGGAGAACTGAGCCATTCTTGGGTCAGTGCCGAAGGAGCAACCGCCCCGGAAACTCTCAGGCCACCGGACCGCCGTGGGGTACACACTCTGGAGAGTGGCGCAGAAATGTGCCCGCCGAAGGGATAGCGATCTCAGGCGACAGGACAGAGGGGGCATGAGCGGCACGGGAATACCCTCGTGTCGGTGATGCCCGGCCACGCGTTGGTTCGGGAAACCAACGGGGAGGCGCATGGGAGACGATCTCAAGACGACCGCATTAAACGACCTGCATGTGGGGCTGGGGGCCAAGATGGTGCCCTTTGCTGGCTATTCCATGCCGGTTCAATATCCGGCTGGTGTTCTGAAAGAGCATCAGCACACGCGCGCCAGTGCTGGCCTGTTTGATGTCAGCCATATGGGGCAGGTTATCTTGCGGGGGCCTGATGTGGCGCTGGCACTGGAAAGCCTGGTGCCGGTCAGCGTGGCAGGCCTGGCCGAGAACCGGCAGCGCTATGGGTTTTTCACCAATGATCAAGGTGGGATCGAAGATGATCTGATGATTGCCAATCGCGGTGATCATTTGTTTGTCGTCGTCAACGCCGCCTGCAAAGATGCCGATCTGGCGCATATGAAATCCCATCTGGAGCCCAAAGGCGTATCGGTCGAAATGATCGAAGGGCGCGCTTTGCTGGCACTTCAGGGGCCAAAATCCGAAGAAGCTTTGGCGAAACTCAACCCGGCTGTGAGCGATATGCGTTTCATGGATGTGGCGACGCTGACCTTGGTCGGGGTCGAGTGTTGGGTGTCGCGCTCTGGTTATACCGGCGAAGACGGGTATGAGATTTCTGTGCCCGAAGAGGCCGCCGAAGAACTGGCCAAGGCTCTGCTCGAGGATGAGCTGGTTTTGCCCATCGGTTTGGGTGCGCGGGACAGTCTGCGCCTGGAAGCAGGCCTGTGCCTCTATGGGCACGACATTGACAAAGACACCTCACCCGTCGCAGCCAAGCTACAATGGGCAATCCAAAAGGTACGTCGTGCCGAGGGTGAGCGCGCCGGGGGTTTCCCCGGGGCGGAAACGATCCTGCGGGAATTGCAGGACGGAGCCACACAGGCACGGGTTGGTTTGCGCCCCGAGGGGCGTGCACCCATGCGCGAGGGTGTGGAGCTATTTGCCGAGTCTGAGGGTGGCGAGGCGATTGGCCGGGTCACCTCGGGCGGGTTTGGTCCCACAGTCGGTGGGCCGGTCGCAATGGGCTATGTCCCCAGCGATAAAAGCGAACCGGGCACGGTTCTATACGGAGAATTGCGAGGCAAGCGTCAACCCGTCCAAGTGGCGGCGCTGCCTTTTGTCAAACCAGGATTCAAACGCTGATAAGCAGGGAGAGCGTGATGAAATTTACCGAAGAGCATGAATGGTTGCGCGTCGAAGGTGACGTTGTTGTGGTCGGCATCACCGCCCATGCGGCGGAACAGCTGGGCGATGTGGTCTTTGTCGAATTGCCCGAGCCAGGCACCGAAGTCAGCGCTGACGAGGAGGTTGTAGTGATTGAATCGGTCAAGGCGGCCTCGGACATTCTGGCCCCGCTGGATGGGGAAATCACCGAGGTGAACGAACCCATCGTCGAAGATCCGGGTAAGGTAAACGAAGATCCGGAAGGTGAGGCCTGGTTCTTTAAGATGAAGCTGGAGGACATGAGCGCGCTGGACGAGCTGATGGACGAAGCCGCGTATAAAGATTTCATCGGCTGATGTGACGCAAAGGGGGCAGGGGGCGCTGCCCCCACGCCCAAAGGGCGTTCCCCCGGAGTATTTTTGCCAAGAAGAAACCAGGGGTCGCGCACCCGCTGGAGGAGAAAGCTATGAGCTACGAACCGATCGATTATTTGCCTTATGACTTTGCCAATCGCCGCCATATCGGGCCTTCTCCGGCTGAGATGGAGGCGATGTTTGAAGAATTGGGCGTGTCTGGCCTGGATCAGTTGATGGATCAGACGGTGCCGGAAAACATTCGTCAGGCAGAGCCGTTGGAGTTTGGTCGTCCACTCTCCGAGCGCGAGTTGATCCACCGCATGCGGGTCACTGCGGGCAAGAACAAGGTGCTGACTTCGCTGATTGGGCAAGGTTACCACGGCACGGTGACGCCGCCTGCCATTCAGCGCAACATTCTGGAAAACCCGGCCTGGTATACGGCCTATACACCCTATCAGCCGGAGATTTCGCAGGGTCGCCTTGAGGCGCTGTTGAACTATCAGACCATGGTCAGTGACCTGACCGGGCTTGAGATTGCCAATGCCTCGCTGCTGGACGAATCCACCGCCTGTGCTGAGGCGATGACCATGGCGCAGCGCGTGGCAAAGTCAAAAGCCAAGGCGTTTTTCGTCGATGAAAACTGTCATCCGCAAAATATCGGCGTGATGAAAACCCGTGCGGAACCGCTTGGGATTGAGGTGATCGTTGGCGCGCCTGAGGAATTGGAGGCGGACAAGGTCTTTGCCGCGATTTTCCAATATCCGGGCACCTATGGTCATGTGCGTGACTTCACCGCCGAGATGGAGGCGCTGCACGCCAATAAGGCGATTGGGATCGTGGCCGCTGATCCGCTCAGCCTTTGCCTGTTGAAAGAACCCGGCGCGATGGGGGCGGATATTGCCGTTGGCTCGACCCAGCGATTTGGTGTTCCTGTTGGGTATGGTGGCCCGCACGCGGCCTATATGGCCTGTCGCGATGCCTATAAGCGCGCCATGCCGGGGCGGATTGTTGGCGTGTCGGTCGATAGCCATGGCAACCGCGCCTATCGTCTGGCGCTGCAGACCCGCGAACAGCATATCCGCCGTGAAAAGGCGACCTCGAACGTGTGTACGGCACAGGCGTTGCTGGCGGTGATGGCCGGGTTCTATGCGGTTTTCCACGGGCCGCAGGGGTTGCGTGCCATTGCGCAGCGGATCCACCGCAAGACCGTGCGCCTGGCCAAAGGGCTGGAAGCGGCCGGGTTTGCCGTTGAACCGGATGCCTATTTCGACACGGTCACCGTTGATGTTGGCCTCTTGCAGCGCGGCGTGTTGCAGGCAGCGGTGCGTGAGGGTATCAACCTGCGCCGTGTTGGGCGCACCAAGGTGGGCATCACGCTTGATGAACGCACGCGTCCTGAAACCATCGAAGCGGTCTGGCACGCCTTTGGGCTGGTCAAGAAAGACGATGATTTCAGCGCGGAATACAACCTGCCCGAAGGGTTGATCCGCGAAAGCGATTATCTCCAGCATGACGTGTTCCATATGAACCGGGCTGAGACCGAGATGATGCGTTACATGCGTCGTCTGGCGGATCGTGACTTGGCTTTGGACCGCGCGATGATCCCGCTGGGCTCGTGCACGATGAAGCTGAACTCGGCAGCAGAGATGATGCCGGTCAGCTGGCGCGAGTTTTCGATGATTCACCCTTTTGTGCCCGCCGATCAGGCGCAGGGCTATGCGGAGCTGATCAAGGATCTCAGCGAGAAGCTCTGCCAGATCACCGGCTATGATGATTTCTCGATGCAGCCCAATTCCGGTGCGCAGGGCGAATATGCCGGGCTGCTGACCATTCGCGATTGGCAAAAGGCGCGCGGCCAAGGGCATCGCAATGTCTGCCTGATCCCGGTCAATGCCCATGGCACCAACCCGGCCAGTGCCCATATGGTCGATTGGAAGGTCGTCGCGGTGAAATGTGACGAGAATGGCAGCATCGATGTCGAAGATTTCCGCGCCAAGGCAGAGAAGCATTCGGAAAACCTTGCCGCTTGTATGATTACCTATCCCAGCACCCATGGTGTGTTTGAGGAGACCGTCAAAGAGGTGTGCCAAATCACCCATGATCATGGCGGTCAGGTCTATATCGACGGGGCGAATATGAATGCCATGGTCGGTCTGTCGCGTCCCGGTGATCTGGGTGGCGATGTCAGCCACCTCAACCTGCACAAGACCTTTTGCATTCCGCATGGCGGTGGCGGCCCCGGCATGGGTCCGATTGGGGTCAAGGCGCATCTGGTGCCGCATCTGCCCGGCGATCCGCAAAAGGGCGAAGGCGCGGTCAGCGCAGCACCCTTTGGCTCGCCCTCTTTGCTGCCGATCTCATGGGCTTATATTCTGATGATGGGTGGTGAAGGTTTGACCCAGGCCACGCGTGTTGCGATCCTGAATGCCAACTACATCGCCAAGCGTTTGGAAGGGGCCTATGACGTGCTCTATCGCGGCAGTGATGGCCGTGTGGCGCATGAATGTATCCTTGATGTGCGCCCCTTTGCCGACAGCGCCGGGGTCACGGTTGAGGATATCGCCAAGCGTTTGATTGATTGCGGTTTCCACGCGCCAACCATGAGCTGGCCAGTGGCGGGGACCTTGATGGTGGAACCGACCGAGTCCGAAACCAAGGCTGAGCTGGACCGTTTCTGTGATGCGATGCTGGCGATCCGCGAAGAAATTCGCGCGATTGAAGAGGGCAAGATTGACGCCGAAGCCAACCCGCTGAAATTCGCGCCGCACACAATGGAAGATCTCGTGCGCGATTGGGATCGCCCCTATGCGCGTGAGCAGGGCTGCTTCCCTCCCGGGGCCTTCCGGGTCGACAAATACTGGCCGCCGGTCAACCGGGTCGACAATGCCTATGGTGACCGCAATTTGATCTGTACCTGTCCGCCCATGACGGATGAGGACCTCTAAAACCAGAAAGCCCCGGGATAACCCGGGGCTTTTTCTTTGGTCTTTGGCTGTAAAGTTAAGCGTCGGCAGCGTCCCGCGTCTCTTCAACAGCGGGCTCTTCTTCGGCGGCGGGTTTGTCGATCAGGAAATCGAACATATCTCGCACGCGGCCCCAGGTTTCGACGTTACATGCGGCCAGCATATAGCCCTCGCGCAGGTCACCGCGATAATCCGAGCCGTCCAGCATCGCCACATGCGCCCCAGCCTGGCGTGCGGTTACGACACCGGCGGGTTGGTCCCACGGAGTCAGTTTGGCGGTCAGGATGAAATCCGCATTGCCCTGGGTCAGCATCCGCATTTCCTGCATTATGCAGCGCAGGCTGTTGATGCGTTCAAAGCGCGGGAAGGTTTTGACCATCTCCATGCGCTTGTCTTCGGGGATCAAGGACAGGGGCACATAGCCGGTCAGATTCTCAACCGGGCCACCTTTGGAGGTGCTCAGTTTGCGCTTGAACCCGCGGCGGCCAATCATCATTGCCGGGCTTTGATCATCGGCCCAGATCACGTCATTCATAACCGGATCATAGAGCAGGCCAAAGACCGGATTACCAAAGCGCAGGATCGACACCATCACGCCAAAACAGGTCAGCCCCTTAGCATAGTTCCAGGTGCCATCCACCGGATCGATGGTAAAGCACAGCTCAGCCTCGGCGATCTTGTTAATGATGTCCGGGTTGTCGCTGGCATGTTCTTCTCCAATGATCAGCGCATTGGGGAACATGGTCAGGATGCCCCGGGTGATCATGGCTTCGGCGGCTTTGTCCGCAATGGTCACAAGATCTTCGGGGCCGGTTTTCGTGCCGATCTGATGGGTGTCGAGCAGGCGAAAGCGCGGCATGATCTCGGCCTTGGCGGCGCGGCGCACAAGATTCAAAAGCTGCGTGCGCTGGGCATTGGTCAGCGGGGCGGTAATCGGCATAGGCAGGGAATCGGTCATACATCCGTCCGGGTTTTTGCTGCAGTTGCAAAGGTGATTGCCAGCCATTTGCCTGCGGTTCAAGGTGACTAATTGTGCAGAAGGCCCCCTAATTGCCCCCTCATTCCCGCGCGCGCAGAACTGAGGCAGGTTTGCGTGCCAGAGGGCGCCAAGCAAATCCCAGACCGGCCAGCAATGTTGCGGCAATCCCGCCCAGAATGACACCAAAGGCCGATCCCCAGATGACTTGGAACTCGGTCTCCATGACAAAGGTCATCACCGCCCAGCCGCCGGCAATCCCCGCGCCAAGCGACACCAGGCCAGCTGCCCCGCCGACAAGGGCAGAGCGCAAAGTGAAGCTCGACAAGATCCGCCGCCGCGAGGCACCAAGCGTTTTCAGAACCGCGGCCTCGTAGGTGCGCGCGCCTTCGCCTGCTGCTGCCGCGCCGATCAGCACGAGGAACCCGGTCAACAGGCTGGCCGCCGCGCCCCAGCGCACTGCGTCCGAAATCCCGGCCAGCATTTCGGTCACACGATCAATGGCGTCGCGCACCCGAATGGCGGTGATGTTGGGATAGGTACTGGCCAGATCACGCAGGATCTGCGCCTCGGCCTCTTCTTCGGCGTAAACGGTTGAAATAAAGGAATGAGGCGCGCCCTGTAGTGCTGACGGGTTCAGCGTCATGACAAAGCCGATCCCGGCGGTCGAAAAATCAACCTCGCGAAAGCTGGTGATTTCGGCGGTGATATCGCGCCCCAGAATGTTGAGCGTCAGCGTGTCGCCAAGCTGCAAACCCAATTCCTCGGCCTCTTCGGCGGCAAAGCTGATTTGCGGCGGGCCAGCGTAATCCTTGGGCCACCATTCGCCTTCGGTGATGGTGGTACGACTGTCCGGTTCCGCAGCATAGGTGATGCCGCGATCGCCGCGAATAACCCAATGTTCGCCTGCGACCTTTTCCGCGTCTTCGCCGTTGATACGGGTGATGATCCCACGCAGCATCGGCGCGCTGTCAACGCGCGATACGGCAGGGTCCTTTTGCAACCGGTCCAGATAGCCGGGCATCTGATCCTTTTGGATATCAACAAAGAAATAGGACGGCGCAATGTCAGGCAGGTCGCGGGCAATGGCACCGCGCAGATTGCCGTCAATCTGTCCCACGGCGGCCAGCACCGACAGGCCCAAACCCAGCGACAAAACCACCGATCCGGCGCTTTCACCAGGGCCACCAATCGCGGCCAAGGCCCACCGCCACACCGGGCGTCCCCTCGCGCGACGTGCAAAAGTGCGGGCGAGGATGCGGATAAGTTGCGCGGCCAGGGCCAGCAGGATCAACGCGCCCAGAATGCCGCCCGCGGTCCACAGGGTCAGCATGGCATTGCCCGAGAACATGACCGCCGTGCCAATCAGCAACCCCAGCAGAACCAGAGTGGCAACCACATATCGCGCGGCGGGCAGGCGTTTTGCCCCTTGCAAAGCATCGCGCATCAGGGTGGCGGCGCGGACCTCTTCGGCGCGTGCCAAGGGCCATAGGGTAAAGACCAGAGCGGTCAGCACGCCATAAACCGCCGCTTCGGCCAATGGGGCCGGGTGCAGGGTGAAAACAGCCGGAATGGGCAGCGCGGCTCCGATGATCGGACCCAAAAGGATGGGAACCAAGGCCCCTAAGGCGAGACCAATGGCAATGCCCAACAGGCTGAGTGCGCCGATCTGTAGGAAATAGGTCTGAAAGATCACCGTGCGGGTCGCGCCCAATGTGCGCAGGGTGGCAATGACCGAGGTTTTGCTGGCCAAATAGGCGCGCACGGCGGCGGAAACGCCCACCCCGCCAACCGCAAGGCCCGATAATCCGATCAGCACCAGGAAACTGCCCAGGCTTTCGACAAAACGCGCGACGCCCGGCGCGCCATTGCGCGAGTCCCGCCATTTTAGCCCGCTGCGCTCAAATTCCGATTTGGCTTGGGCGGCCAATGTGTCCAAATCCGAGCCCACCGGCAGGGTCATCCGATACTCTGTATCAAACAGAGACCCGGGTGCCAGAAGGCCGGAACCGTCCAAAGCCTTGGTCCGCACGATGGTACGCGGCCCAAGTCCAAACCCGTCACCGGCATCATCTGGCTCGCGCTCTAGGATGGCGTTCAGGGTGAATTCTTGTGATCCAAGGCGAAAGCTATCGCCGGGCTCCAACCCCAACCGGTCCGCCAAAGCCGGTGCCATCACCGCCCCTTGCCCGTCAAGCGCAGCTGTCAATTGCATGGGGGGATCAAGAACGATTTCACCCAGCAAAGGATAGGCCGCATCGACTGACTTAACCTGTGTCAGCGCGCGTTCAGCCTCTCCTTCTCGCTCAACCGTTGCCATAGAGCGGAAATCAGTCACCTCAGACATCTGTTCAGATATCGAGGCCAGCCAGGCTTTTTCCTCTTCATTGGCAAAGCGATAAGTGAATTCCGCTTTGGCATCGCCGCCCAGCAAAACCGCGCCTTGTTCCGTTAATCCCAGTTGGATCGCCGATCTGACCGAGCCGACCCCGGCAATCGCAGCGACTCCCAGGGCAAGGCAAGCCAGAAAGATCCGAAACCCGCGCAATCCACCGCGCAATTCGCGGCGGGCAAAGCGCGTTGAGGTGGCCCAGCTCATTCTGCAGCCGCCCGGTCTTGGTCGATCTGACCGTCTTTCAGCCGGATCACCCGATCACACCGGGCCGCCAATTCCGGCGCATGGGTGACAAGCACCAGTGTCGCGCCATGTTTTTCGGACAGACCAAAGATCAAATCCATAATTGCTTGGCCATTATTACCATCCAGATTGCCAGTCGGTTCATCTGCCAGCAAAAAATCGGGGCGCGGGACCAATGCGCGCGCCAAGGCAACCCGCTGTTGTTCTCCGCCAGAGAGTTGCGCCGGATAATGGTCGGCGCGATGGCTTAGGCCGACAGCCTCCAATTCCGCCTCGGCCCGCTCAAACGCATCCTTGCGCCCGGCCAATTCCAACGGGGTCGCGACATTTTCCAAAGCGGTCATGGTCGGGATCAAATGGAAGGATTGGAACACAACGCCCATGTGATCTTGCCGGAACCGCGCCAGCGAATCTTCGTCCAGATGGGTCAGGTCTTTGTCCAGCGCGCGAACCTGCCCGCCTGTGGCGCGCTCAAGCCCGCCCATGACCATCAAAAGAGAAGATTTCCCAGAACCGGAAGGTCCAATCAGGCCCACACTCTCGCCCTTAGCGACATCCATCGTGATATTGTGCAAGATTTCCACCATTCCCGCATTGCTTCGCAGGCTTAAAGTGACATCTTGTAGGGAGAGAATGGGATCAGGCATCAAGATGGTCCTGTGTTGAAACGATCTGACACATATGGGGCGATTATGGGCGGCTACAAGACAGTTTTGGCAGGAGTTTTAGCAATTGCCGGTCCAGTGAGTGCTGAACAGGTCGATATTTTGGCACTTGGTGACAGTCTGACCCAGGGCTACGGCCTGCTTGAGCAAGACGGGTTTGTACCGCAATTGCGCAACTGGCTGGCCGAGCAGGGTCATGATGTGCGCGTCGTCAACGGCGGCGTGTCCGGGGACACGACGGCCGGTGGTTTGGCGCGGGTGGAGTGGTCTTTGACGCCGGAAATTGATGCGATGATCGTCACTTTGGGGGGGAATGATTTGTTGCGCGGAGGCGCCCCGGAAGAAGCACGCCGTAATATCGAGGGAATCCTCAAAGTCGCGCAGGCCCGCGATCTCGAAGTTTTGCTGATCGGGATGGAAGCGCCTGGAAATTTTGGCCCCGACTACAAAACGGCCTTTGATGCGCTCTATCCGGAATTGGCGGCGCAATATGGCACGGTTTTTATGGAGAGTTTCTTTGCCGGTTTTGGACTGGAAAATCCGTCACCCTCTGACGTGGCGCATCTGATGCAGGCGGATGGCATTCATCCCAACCCAGAGGGTGTTGCGATGATTGTTGATGCCGTGGGTCCAAAAGTCGAAGAGTTGCTGGGGCGTTTGTCGGACTAGCAGTTGTCGGTGTCAGGCTCGGTTTGTCAGGCGTTCGAACTTGCACGCAATCACGGATGACAGAAGTTGAACCATGCCCATGGCCGCTCCGCAAAACAAATAGACCATGAAAGCCTGACTTGGAGTCAGGGCTCCGAATGCAAAGCCAGTAATACCGGCCACCAAACCGAACAGACTGCCCAAAAGAATTGCGACGATTGCCATACTGCGTCTCCTCTGATGGAATCGTAGGGTTCCATTTCTTACCAAGGTATTAAAAAGCGGTATTGAGGCAGGAGTATGGCGAACAATCGCCGATTATACATGTTCAAGTTGCAACCGGCCGCCGATGAGCTGCGATTTTGCTAGGAACAAAACAAAAAAAAGCCGGGCAGCATGGCCCGGCTTATCGTGAGAATTGTGTGGGATCAGAGAACCGTAACAGTCGCCCCGACAGGAACGCGCTCATACAGGTCTTCGACGTGATCGTTGATCATCCGGATGCAGCCGTTTGACACGGACCGTCCAATCGAACGCGGCGATGTGGTGCCGTGAATGCGGAAGAATGTGTCGCGACCGTTCTGGAACAAATACAGCGCGCGAGCGCCCAGAGGGTTACCCGGGCCACCTGGCTGGACATAGTCGTTATCGATGAACTTGCCGTAGAGATGCGGGTCACGCTCGATCATCTCATTTGTCGGACGCCATGTGGGCCATTTCTTCTTGGCGCCGATTTTGGCGGTGCCGGTGAATTCCAGACCAGCCTTGCCGACGCCCACGCCATAGCGGCGCGCCTCGCCCGGTGCGGTCACGAAATAAAGAAAATGCGCCCGTGGCAGAATCAGCAGCTGACCCGGTTCCAGATCCTTTTTGATACCCACAGTTTGCGGGCGGAAAATCGGATCCACCTCAAATGCGTGTGCCGGAAGGGCAAATGACGCCGCGGCCGCGGCAACGAAGGATCGACGAGAGATCATGGCAGCACTATTCCTAGAATGGTTAACTTGGGTTTTCTGGCAAAAAAGCGCTCGAAAATCAATCCCAGTATCGGAAAGGTTTGTGTCACGATACCGTGTTTCGAGCGCGATTAAGCCCTTATTCCTTGGGGACCCTGGCATTTCTGCCAGCCAGAACGACGCTGATCGTATAAGCGGCGTTCGGGCTTAGCCCTGCCATAATGGCGGCCGCCACATCAGGTTTCATGCGGGCCAGGAAACCGGCGGAAAATTCTGGATCCATTTCCTCAAACAAAGCCGCCGCTTGTTTGGGTTTCATATTGGCGTAAACGCTTGTGAGGCGGGTGATATCATCCTCTGCGGCGGTTTGCGCCAAAGACATCGTGGCGCGCAAACGTTCTTCGGCGTCTTCCAAAGCGGCAAGTTTGCGATCGATCTCCTGCTCGGCGGCGGCCAAGGCTTTCATGCGCACCGCCACGTTTTCTTCCCGTTTAGCGATTCGCGCCTCGCGTTCATTCATCGCTTTGAGCAATGGCATGATCTCTTCATCTGGGATGGTTGTCGGTGTCGCCGGTGCAGGGGTGTAAGTGTCAGCCATTTTCTTCACCGGCTCTTCATGCACATCCTCGCCGCCTTCTCGGGCAAAAGCCTCGCCAGCGCCTATACCGACACGCAAAATGGCCGAGGCCAGCAACAATGCGCCAATCGCTGAAAGAGCTCCCTTTGCCTTGCGTTGAGGGCGCTTTTTCTTGGATTTCTTTTGTTCAGCAGGGGCAGATTTCGCCATGACAAACCTCTAAACGGCTGAATTCAGTTGCGCGCGTGGCGGACAAAAACCGGATCGGCATTCTCTTGGGGTGGCGCTTGCGGCTGTGGAGCGGCAGCGGCTGATTGCGGCAGGTCATGCATCGAGGCCACCAGCAATTCCAGGCGCCGCGCTACATCTTCGGCCCGTTCGGTTAATTCTCCCAAGGATTTCGAAGAATCACCGGCGCTGTTTTGCGCCTGTTCCAGCGTTTTGCTGAGGTCATCAACCTGAGCGGATAAAACGGCCACCGCCCCGCCGACCCCGTTCTCCAGATCAGTAAAGCGTGTCAGCCGACGCGCCAGGATAAAGCAGTAAAACCCAGCACCCAAAGCACCTGCAACCAACAAGATATCTGCAATCATTTCCATTCCCGTCCCCTTTTAGTTCAGTACAAATTCCAGGACCAACAGATCGCTGACACGCCCCTCGCCTGCGACCAGTCGGATTCTGCGCAGCATCTGGCCACGCAATTTGATAAGCGCGCCAGGCGCTTCAAGATCGCGCGGATCAAGCGCGCGAAGATAACTGTTCAGCACATCCTGCACGCGTGGCAGGATGCTTTCGACTTCTGTTGTGTAGTTTTTGGGCACCTCTAGGCTGGCGCGGAATCGCAGGTGACTGGCCTGCGCCTTGGGCCCCAGGGAAATCACCAGCTGCGGCACTTCTATAAAAGAAACATCCGGCAATGGCGCCGTTTCAACGGTTTCTTCAGCATGAGCCTCGGCAGACGAATCATGTTTTTCACTGTCAGTTCCGCCACCCAAAAGCCCGGACTGAACCGCAAAGAATCCGCCGCCGCCGCCAGCCAAAGCCAGCACAACCCCAATGATCATAGGGAGTTTGGACGGTTTCTTTTCTTCGACCTCTTCCTCATCAACGGTGGCGTCAGACATTCTCAACCTCTTTTCTGGCGTTGCACCTGTTTTGACAGAAATGGGCTAACTGATTGTTAAGCTGAATGAGTCAATGTCGGGCTAGCCGAACAGAAAGTTTGGAGCGGAGGTCGATCTTGCAGCAGATGTTTTCAGTCTGGGGTGCCTTGGGGGCTCGTCAAAGGATAGTGGTTTTAGGGGCGACACTGGCGATGATTCTCGCCGTGTTGGGTCTGACAAGGCTGGCGTCATCGCCAAACATGTCTCTCCTATATGCGGGCCTGGAAAATGGGGCCGCCGGGGATGTGGTTAAGGCGCTTGAGGCGCGCAATGTCCAATATGATGTGCGCGGTGGTGCCATTTTTGTGCCAGACGCAGATCGCGATGCGTTGCGCCTGACTCTGGCCAGTGAAGGGCTGCCAGCCAATAGTGGCCAAGGCTATGAATTGCTTGATGGTTTGTCCGGCTTTGGCACAACATCTCAGATGTTTGACGCCGCCTATTGGCGTGCCAAAGAGGGTGAATTGGCCCGAACAATCGTTGCGAATCCCGCGATTGCCAATGCACGTGTCCATATTGCCAACAGCACCGCGAATCCCTTTCAACGGGATGTCACACCCTCTGCGTCGATCTCGGTGACGCCGGCCGCCGGGGCCATCTCGCCCCAACAGGCGCGCGCGCTGAAATACCTTGTGTCCTCCGCTGTACCCGGTCTGGTTCCAGAAAATGTTGCGGTCATTGATGGCAAAGGTGGCCTGATTGGGGCCGAAGCGGACAGTCCGGCTGGCCCAACGGCTGATGATAAGGCCCTGCAGCTACGCGACCGAGTCCAACGCCTGATGGAGGCGCGGGTTGGCGTTGGTAACGCTGTGGTCGAAGTCAGTGTCGATACCGTCACCGAAAGCGAATTGATCCGCGAGCGCAGCTTTGACCCGGATGGACGGGTGGTTGTCTCTACCGATACCGAAGAACGCAGTGACAAGGCCGATAGTAGCGGCGGCGGTGATGTCAGTGTGGCCTCGAACCTGCCCGAAGGTGACGGCGGTGGTGCCGATGCTTCGTCTTCCTCCAAAGCGGAAACACGCGAACGTATCAATTACGAAGTCTCCGAAACAACGCGTGAGATTACGCGAGTTCCCGGCGCGATTCGCCGTTTGACAGTGGCAGTCTTGGTAAACGGAACTTATCAAACCGCAGATGACGGCACGCAGACCTTTGTTCCCCTGCCGGATGCAGAGCTGCAGGCGCTGAACGATCTGGTCTCCTCTGCCGTCGGTTTCGAAGAACAGCGCGGTGATCAGATCACCATCCGTTCCCTGCCGTTTGAACGCCCAGAAGGGCTTGGCACCGGGCCAATCGACCCGTCAACTAGCATGTTCATCGGCAATATTGATCTGATGCGTCTAATTCAGATGGGGGTTTTGGCCGTGGTTGCCCTGATCCTCGGGCTGTTTGTTGTGCGCCCGGTTCTGGCGTCCTCCAACGGCGAAGGTGCTGCCATGCTGCCCGCGCCTGCTGGGGATGATGGCACCGTGCTCGATGGAGAAGTTGAGCCTGCCGGCGGGTTCGAAGATCTGCCCATGGTGGCGGATGGCGGCGGCTTTGGCGGCATGGGCATGGTCGATTTCGACATGCCCGGAGAAGAAGGCGGGCTTGGCGGTGAAGATCCCGTTGATCGGCTGCGCAACCTGATCGAAGAGCGCAAGACCGAAACCGTTGAAATCCTGCGCAGCTGGCTCGAAGAAGACAAGGAAAGCGCGCAATGAGTGCTCTGAGTGACCTGCTAGAGGATTTTGCCCAAACAGCAGCACCGGTTGCTGCGGCTGCCGCCCCCGTTTTTAATGAAGCTGACCTGGAGGGGCAAAAGCTTGAGGCGTTTGAAAACGGCTACCGGGCGGGCTGGGACGATGCCGTCAAGGCGCAATCAGATGATAGCAGCCGCATTTCCAGCGCTTTTGGCCAACATCTTCAGGACCTGTCCTTTACCTATCATGAGGCTTACAGCCAGGTGATGAACGCAATGACCCCTCTTTTGGATGAGATGGTGGCGGCACTTTTGCCAGAAATGGCCCGGGCGACACTGGGGCACCATATTGTCGAACAACTGCAAGGCATGGCCCAGGAAATTGGTGCGCTTGAGGTGATTGTAGCCGTCGCCCCCGCCAATGTCGCAGCGGTTTCCCCCCTGCTTGAGGGCGAATTCAGCTTTCCGATCCAACTGGTCGAAGATGACACATTGGCCGAGGAACAGGCCGATATTCGCCTTGGGAACACAGAAAAACAGATCGATCTGGGTGATCTGATCGCGTCGGTCTCCGAAGCGGTCGAAGGGTTTGCTCATGACAATCGGAGGAAGATAGCCAATGGATAACCAACAAAGCGCCGCCCGGTCCGAAGGGTCGACAGCCTTTACATCCGTCCCCATCGAAATCACCGTTTCCGTCGGCAAGGCGCGCCCATTGGTGCGCGACCTTTTGCAACTCGCCGCAGGGTCGGTGCTGAGCTTGGACAAGCAGTTGGACGACCCGGTTGAGCTTTATGTCGGAGAAAAGCTGATTGGAATCGGTGTGTTGGAGGTGCAAGAGGGCGATGGTCAGGGCCAATTGGCCGTTCGCCTGACCGAAGTGTCCGATCTCAACAACCCATCCTGATACGCTCATGAGGTGGGTCTTCCTCCTTGTCTTGGTACTGGCCACTGGGGCTGCGACCGAGGGCATGGCGCAATCGCTAGAGCTGAACCTTGGCGATGGCGGGTCGGTCACGGCGACCAGTATTCAGCTGATCCTGTTGATCACATTGCTCAGCATCGCGCCGGGCATTGCGATCATGATCACCTGTTTCCCCTTCATGGTCACCGTGCTGGCGATTTTGCGACAGGCCGTCGGCTTGCAGCAATCGCCGCCCAATATGCTGATCGTCAGCCTCGCTCTGTTTCTGACGTATTTTGTGATGGAACCAGTCTTTAACGAGGCATGGGAGACCGGGGTTCAGCCTCTTTTGAACGAAGAGGTTGAGCTTGAGGCAGCAGCGATTGAAATTCTCAAACCGTTCCGCGTCTTTATGGCGGCGCGTGCTGATCCAGAGACGTATCGCGCCATGGCGGACCTACGACCTGACGCTGCGCAAACCGCGTTGCAGCCCGAGGCTCCGCTGTCGGTTTTGATCCCGACCTTTATGCTTTCCGAGGTTGCGCGCGCCTTTCAGGTGGGTTTCCTCATCTTTCTACCCTTCCTCATCATCGACCTTGTGGTCGCGGCGGTGTTGATGTCCATGGGTATGATGATGGTCCCGCCTGCTATCGTGTCGCTTCCGTTCAAGCTGGCCTTTTTTGTGATTGCTGACGGTTGGGCCTTGATCGCGGGCAGTTTGGTCAGAGGATATTTCTAGCGCGGCTTGCGGATATCGATGGTGGTGAGCTGAAAGTAGGGCTGGTCTGGCGAACATAGGATCGAGCCAAAGCTCGGCTCGTTCACCACATTGGGAAAGGCCTGCGCCTCAAGGCAAAAGCCCGAGCTTGGCCCATGGCTGGCCGCATGGGACGGGCTGCCAAACCGGTTCAGATGCACGCCGGTGTAGAATTGCAGCCCTGGCTGATCGGTCCAAAGCCGCATCTCCATGCCGTTCTCTGCAACCACTCGGGCCTTCGGGCCGTTGGTGTCATCAATGACATAGTTCAAATCATATCCCAGCCCATCTGGGTCCTTCTCGGCCAGACCCGCCAAGGCGCGAAAGTCAAACCGTGTCCCATCCACGTCTTCGATGGTGCCGGTTGGAATCAAATCTGCGCCGGTTGGAGTGATTTTTGATGCGTTGATCCTGAAACGATGCCGGTTCAGATCGGCGCGGCCATCCAGATTGAAATAGACATGTTGGGCGAGATTGATCGGGGTTTCTCGGTCGGGAATTGCCGACATCTCCCAGGTCAAGGCTGAGCCATCTAAGGTCAAACGGACCTCAAAATCGACCGCGCCGGGATAGCCTTGGTCCAAGTCCGCAGAATGCAGACGCAATATGGCTGCAGAGTCGCTCAGCTGCTGCAAATCCCAATTCTGCCAACCCAGCCCCTTTGCACCGCCATGCAAGTGATGCGGGCCATCATTGGAGGGCAATTTCCAGACGGTTCCACCCAGCTCAAACCTGGAATTGGCCGTACGATTCGCGACACGGCCAACGATGATGTTCATGCAATAAGGGTTTTCGCGGTAAACTTCTGGATTGTCATAGCCCAAGACCACCGGCTGCCCGTCCACCAGCCAACTCTGAATGGCGCAGCCCATCGATAGAACCGTCACTTCGCTTGTGTCGCTTTTCAAAACCGCTGATGTGATCTCGTCGCTCATCTCGCCCCTCCCTGATGCCAGAACGGGCTAACAAACAATCGCCAATGGGGCCAGCGTTACCGCTAACTTTCAGTCATCAGCGCCTTCATCTGTGACATCCTGGTGCAGATGCGTTTGGCCGCGTTTGGCCGCGAGGGCGATCTGCTTTTGCCGTTCGCGAAAGCGGGCTTTGTCGGTATCCGAGGTCTCATCGATACATTGATGACAGGATACGCCATGTTCGTATTCCGCGCGGTTCTTGTCGATGGGCAAAATCGGGCGGCGGCAGGCATGGCACAGCTCGTGCGGCCCTTCCTTAAGCCCGTGACCAACCGATACACGCCCGTCAAAGACAAAGCAGTCGCCCTGCCACGTGCTGTCCTCTTCGGGCACCTCTTCGAGGTATTTCAGGATGCCCCCTTTGAGGTGATAGACATCCTCAACCCCTTGCTGCAAAAGCCAATTGGTCGACTTTTCGCAGCGAATACCACCAGTACAGAACATGGCCACGCGTTTGTTATGGAACCGGTCCTTGTTGGCCTCCCACCAGGCGGGGAAATCGCGGAAACTGGCGGTTTCCGGGTCAACAGCGCCTTCAAACGTGCCGATGGCGACCTCGTAATCGTTGCGCGTGTCGATCACCGCCACATCTGGACTGCGGATCAACTCGTTCCAATCCTCGGGCTCGACATAATGACCGACCTGCGCGCGCGGATCGACATTTTCCTGGCCCATGGTCACGATCTCGCGCTTGAGGCGCACTTTCATCCGGGCAAAGGGGCGTTCTTGGGCGGTCGACAGCTTCCATTCCAGCGTGTCACATCCTGGCAGGGCGCGGATATGGGCCAGCAAGGCGTCGATGCCGGCTGCGCTGCCGGCAACCGTACCGTTGATCCCTTCCTGGGCCAGCAAAAGCGTGCCGGTGATCTTTTGATCACGGCACAGGTCCTGCAATGGATGTTGCAGATCCGCCGGGGTGTCAAAGCGGGTGAAGTGATAGAGCGCGCAGACTGTAAACATGCCGCGTCGATACGCATTTGTGCGCCTCTGGGCAAGCCTCAGCCTGCCGCATGGGCCAATCCATGCACAACGGCGGTAAAGACCTCGCTCATTTCCTGGCGCGCCTCGGGCAGGCATTTTGCCAACTCTTCGCGCACCACGCCCATCAGGCTCGATCCGCCGACAAAGACCACCATGTCAACGCTGTCGGGGCTGCATCCGGCATCCTTGATGGTGTCCATAGCGGCCGCACCGATCTGACTGGCGAACCCGTTCAACGCGGTTGTCATGACGCTCTGTTCCAACGGGACTGTCAGCCCACGTTCGACGACGCCAAGGTCGATTTCCCCGGTTTCGGCTCCGTTGGCAGCGATTTTGCCCGCTTCAACCGCATAGGCGATGTCATGGCCCAGATGCGCTTCAAGCACTTCACCAAGCCGTTCGAAAAGCTCGGGCTGCTTGGCCAGCCTTTCCCAACGGCGCACCTCGCGCAACAATGCCGGGTCATAAACAAAAGCGATCTTTTCCCAACTGGCCAGATCATGGAACAGGGCGCGGGGAGCGCTATGGGTTTTGTTGCCCAGCTCGGCACCGATTTGCGCACCGTAACCCAGCAGCGGCATGACATTGTCCAGGCTCAGCACCCGGTCGAAATCCGTGCCGCCTATGCGCACGCCACGGCTGGCCAGCACTTGGGTTTTGCCATTCTTGCGGTCGCAAAGTGTGAAATCCGAGGTGCCGCCGCCAATATCAACGATCAGCATCCGCCCCGACCCGGCAACCGCCAGCGCCGCCGCTTCGGGTTCCGGGAGGAACCGGACATCACTGAACCCAGCCAGCTCATAAGCCTCGCGCAGGTCCAGCTCAGCCTGAGCGTCGCGCTCAGCCGAGGCCGAGTGGAAATGCACCGGGCGACCGGACAGAGCAGTGTCAAACGACATGCCGGTGAACGCCTCAGAGCGCGCGCGAATTTCGGCGAGGAAACGGGCGATTATATCGATCAGGCTCAGCCGTTCATTCAGGAATTGACGCTGTTCCCGGGCCAGCGGTGTGCCAAGGATGCTTTTGAGCGCGCGCATAAACCGCCCTTCGGCCCCGTCCATCATCGCGCGCGCGGCGGCGCTGCCGTAAACGAATTTGCGGTCGCCAAAATCGATGAACACCGCTGTCGGTAGCGTTTGCGCCCCCGGCTCCAGCGGAATCGCAAAAGGTTGCCCGGCGGCCATCACCGCGGCCCCTGTGTTTGACGTCCCAAAATCCAGCCCGAGTGTCGCCATCTTTGCCCCCTTGCAAGGCCCGAGCACATAGCCGCCCGCCAAGGGCGTGGCAATTCCAAAAAACAGGGTTTAGGGTCAGGCCAAGTTCAAAGGAGCAAAGCCTATGCACGCGTGGATTGTGATTGATGTTCAGAACGATTTCTGCCCGGGCGGGGCATTGGCGGTTCCCGGCGGGGATGAGATCGTCGCGCCGATCAACGCCCTCATGTCCAAATTCGACGCGGTTGTCCTGACCCAGGATTGGCATCCGTCTGGCCATAGCTCCTTTGCGACCAGCCATGACGGTAAATCCCCTTATGAAGTGATCGAGATGCCTTATGGTCCGCAGGTGCTTTGGCCAGATCATTGCGTGCAGGGCAACGACGGAGCGGCCTTTCATGCGGGGCTGGATGTGGATCGCGCTGATCTGATCATCCGCAAAGGGTTTCGCCCCGAAATCGACAGCTATTCCGCGTTTTTTGAGAATGACCAGAGCACGCCAACCGGGCTCGATGGGTATCTGCGCAGCCGTGGCATCTCCGAGCTGACTTTGGTTGGTCTCGCCACCGATTTCTGCGTGAATTTCTCGGCCGTGGATGCAGCGCGATTGGGTTTCAAAACCAATGTGCGCATGGATCTGTGTCGCGCCATTGATCTCGACGGCTCACTGGCGGCAGCGCAAAGTGGAATGACCCAAGCAGGCGTCACGTTGCTGAACGGTCATGGGTAACCAGTCAGCGGTTATCTCCTTGGCGATGTTAGTTCCGACCCCTAGATAAGGCGCATGATGTTTTTCAAGAAACGCAAGGCAGCGCCGCAAGGATTTGCAGCCCCTCTGGCCCCAGAGGTGCCTTTTTATGCCATTGGTGACATCCATGGCTGTGACGGCTTGCTGCAAAAGCTGATCGGCCAGCTGCAAGAGGCTGCGCACCCCTCGGCGGTCTTGGTTTGTGTGGGCGATTACATCGACCGGGGCGAGGAATCAGCGGCGGTTTTGCGCAGGCTATACGAGATGCAGACAGGCGCGCCGGAGTTCATGACCTGCCTGATGGGTAATCATGAACATATGATGCTGCGCTTTTTCGAAGAACCAAAGACCCATGGCGCGCGTTGGCTGCGCTATGGCGGGCTGCAGACATTGGCGAGCTTTTCCATCACAGGCTTGCCGGGTGCCGACGCAGCGGACAAAGAGTGGCTCGACCTGCGCAGCCGGGTTGCTGACGCCATGGGGGACGATCTTCTCGCCTGGCTGCGCAAGCTGCCCAGTCATTGGCAAAGCGGCAATGTTCATGTGGTGCATGCGGGGGCGGACCCGGATCTTCCGGTCGCTACGCAAGACAGGTCAACCTTGCTTTGGGGCCATGCGGAGTTTGACAAGAAACAGCGCAGCGACGGGCAATGGATCGTGCATGGCCACACGATTGTCGACAAGACGCAGGCCAAGGATGGGCGCATTTCCATTGATACCGGGGCCTATGCCACCGGCCATTTGACCGCCGCGCTGGTCGAAACCGGCAAAGTCAGTTTTGTGACAACCTGACGGCTGACCCGATCAGCCGCCGCCGGTTGCCGCGGATGTCGCGCTTAGCAGGGATGGGAACATCTGTTGCAGTGCACGGCCCCATTTGGTGATTGCCTGCTCTTCGATAAAGATTACGTCATTCGGACGCATCTCAAAGCGGGTGGCAATCAGCGTATCCGCTGCATTTTTGACGTTCAGATGATAGGCGGTGATTGACCCGATGCTTTCGGCCCGCGTGTCGGCGCGCAGCACGTAAATCTGTGTCGGGTCGCCGGTTGTGTTGTCGAACCCACCCTCGGAATACAGGATATCGGCCAGCGTTGCCTGTTGCTGATAGGGCAGGGCCACGCGGTTCTGGTTTTCAACTTCACCGGTCAGATAGACATAATCGCGCTCTTCTGCACCTAGCTTCTGACGCAGCTCAAACAGGTTGCGTCGTTCATCCAATGCCGAGCGTTGCAAACCGATCTCGGCTTGCATGGATTGCAGCGCCGTTGTGCGGGCGGTGGTGCGCAAGGCAATCACATCGATCTTGGCCTGGTAAAACTCCATGGCGCGATCCAGATCATAGCTGGTATCGACATAGACCGCGTCGCCATTCAGGAGAACCTTGTTCTGGAGATCCTGACGATCAAGGTAGATCTTGAGCGGGATCTGATACAGCGTCCCTTCGCGATAGACGCGGATCGAGGCGAATTCACGGTCGCGCACTGCAATGTCACCGGCAGTGGTCAACGCCTGGCCAAGCGTCAGCTTGTTCAGCGTGATCGGCACAACGCTGGGCTTTTTGACCGCACCACCAATGGCGACTTTCTTGGAATGGAACTCGGCCACCTCAAGGCTAAAGGACGGGTCGATCTGGTTTTCGACCAGCACCTGGAACAGGCGGTCTTCGGCCTCTTGAACGGTCAGACCAGACAGTTGTACCGGCCCGATTTCCGGGATGGCGATCGAGCCATCATCGCGCACGGTATAGCCTTGGCGCTGGTTTTGCGCCGCCAACAGGCCCGAGAGTTGTTCAATGGTCGATCCACCGCTTTTGGTCGCCAGCAAAAGCACATCGCCGACGCCAATCCGATAGGCTTCGGGCTGCACATCGGGCAGGGGCCGGAAATCAAGGCTGCCCGGTGTTTCGGATGGCAAATAGGGGGTCGCGGGCAGGGCACCCGCTCCGGTCACAGCGCTGCCACCACCAGTTGTGGCATAAAACACGGCGGGCAGGGCGCGTGGCGTATAATCAGACGCATTTGCGCGCGACACTTCCTGTGCGGTCATCGGCACGACGACAACTGGCGTACCATCTTCGCGCTCGCGCACATCGGGACTTTGATAGCTGATGCCGCAGCCAGATAGGGCAAGGGTTGTCGCAAGAACACCAAACCGGGCCAGGGAAAGCGGCGTGCGGATAAGATCACGCAGGGATTTCGTTGAACGCAGAGCGGTTTCCATGGTGCCTATGCTCCCCCAAAAAAGCGATCTCAATAGCCAAAACAGGCAGATAAAAATGGCCACAAGAAATTGTGCCTTATCTCTACAACCTATCCAAAGCTTCGACGAGACACACAAATTACAGTATCTCCAATTCACCCGTTCTGGGGCTTTTGAGCAACAAAATAAAGAGTTTTCCACAGGGGTGTGAACAATCCCTTCGCGCCACTTTCGCAAAACGAGAATCGACGTGCTGAATTCCCGTCAAAAAGAAAGAGCCTTTGATCACGCAAAGGCTCTTTTTCGCACTGGTTAAGTTGTCCAGATATTAGGCCGCAACCGCGTCTTTCTGGGCCGCGATCATCACGCTTGCCAAAGTCGTGTAGGTTTCAACCCAGGCCGCTTTGACCTCATCGGTGAAATCATCGCCCAGACCTTTGCCAAGCGCAAAGATCAGCGCCTCGCCGACATAGTCATAATGCTCGGGCGTGACGTCATAATCATTGTGGCGACGGCCCAGATCCTGAACCGCAGGCAGGATGGCGTCGAGATTGGTCAACCCGTTCACGGCCACACCGATCATCTGCATCAGCTTTTTCTTTTGATCACTCATGTCATCGGGAAAGAGCGAACGCACCTGTGGCGCAATCTCAAACAGTTTGTCATAGAAAATATCCGCTGCCGGGCCGGCAATCGGCGCAACCTTTTTAAAGCTGTCCTGAACGAGGCTAATTTGTTCGGGTGTCATGTCTGTCATTCCTTCTTGGCTAGAAATCCCAGCACCTGATCCGCACCGCCGCTGGCCCAAACCATAAAGGTCACGGCCGCAGCAACGTCTGAATCGCTGAGATCTGGGTTGGCGCCACGCGGGGGCATTTCGGCATAGGTCTTGCCGACAAACCCGTTTGTGGCGTGGTCAATCAAAGTCGGCAGACCCTTAGCGATGCGGGGCTGCCATTTCTTGGTGGCGGTGATTTTTGGGGCTCCGGTGGCCTTGTTGCCACCGTGACAGCCCATGCAGGTATCCTCCCAAACCAACCGCCCGGTTTGCAAAACCGGGTGGTCGGGCATCGGAAGGCGGTCGAGCGTCACAAATCCGCTAAGCCCCTTGGCCGACAAAACGTCGTCTAAGGTCGGCTCAGCCTGTGCCGTGCCAGCGGCCAAAACGCCACTGGCGGACAAAAGACCTGCGAAAATCAGCCGCCGTGTCATCAGCCGTCCATCGGGATGCGAATGACAACACCGCCCATCACGTCACCACCTTCAAAATCGGTGCGTGGGGAATCCTTGTGCTCGTTATGGCAAGAGGAGCACGCCTCGGCGACCGAGATATCCGGGTAGAAAGCGGTGAAATAGGTTGTGCCGCCCAGCTCTTCTTCGCCGTAGAAATTTTCGCCTGGATTATCGGCCAGGTATTCCAATCCCTCTTTTTCAAGATCGGTTGAGGGTGCGTTTTGCTTGTTGATCGGCCAGAGCGACAGCAGCGAATAGGAAAACGCGTCGGTTTCCTCGGCCACCATCTCGGCACCAAAGCGGAACATCTGAGCGGGCAGAACCAGCGCTTTGTCATCCTCAAAGTGCTCGGAGGCGGTGATCACCTTTTCCTTTACCGCGAGGCGGTTGACGATCATGCGGGTGTAAACCGTGCGGTCCGAGGACATCACGAGGTGCAAAAGGTCGGCAACGTCCTGGTATTCCATTTCCGCGCTGGCGGATGTGCCGCCCACGGCCATGGCACCACATAGAACTGCGGCTTTGATTTTCTTGGCGTAGCTGGTCATAACTGGGTCTCCTGTTGCGTTATGAGTGGCAGGATGCGTGGGGCCGTCTGGTCATTGGTTGGCGCCTTGTTCAGATGGTTCCACGCGTTTCAGCGCCCAATCGATGCTTTCGATGTGGCGTGTTGGTTGCCCGGAGAAATTGCTGGAAACCAGGGCCGGATCGGCAAGGGCATCAATGGCAAATTCCAGACTGTGACAGGTCAGACAGACCGACCGGATCATCTTTTCATTTGGGCGTAGGTTGTCGTTCTGGTTGTGATTGGTCACAGCCAGACCTTTCTTTTCGCTTTGCGGCATATGGCAGGTGGCGCAGGTCACGCCGCTGCCCGGCACAGCATTGCCCGTCAGTTCGGCCTGCCACAGATTGTGGTGTGGGCTGTCCAGATAAGACAAACTGTGATCATCGTTGTGGCAGGTCAGGCAGGCGGTGACGGCGCTGTGATCGGGCTCTTCGCGATGGGGCAGGTGGCAGGAATTGCAGGTCATGCCCTCGCCATGTGCCTCGGCCTTCAGGTCGACCCGCGCCTCTTGCACCGTCATCACCTCAGGCTGGCTTGGGTCGGCCAAGTAGGTTTCGATGGCCGAAACCAGGAATTCTGGCGCGTCCGGCAGACCCAGTTTTTTCAAGCGTTTTTCAACATCGCGTGGCTTTGAGATCTTGGAATGCCCGCGCATCCCGTGCCGCCCGAGGGAAAAGCTTTTGGCCGCGCTTTTGTGGCAATCGGCGCAAACCCCCTGATCCGGATGATCGGTCCAGGCGGTGTCTTCGGCGGCATGGCAGCTGTTGCAAGTGACATTGGCCACCGCATGGGCAGAACCGGCCCAGTCGTGATTGATTGCGTCGTCCGCTGCCGGAGCCTCAATCGCCGCAAGATAGGTCGCGATCTCTTGCTGATCTACGGGCTTGGCGGCGGTTGGCAGAGCGGCAGCCTCGACCACCGGATGGGCGGCCAGCCAATCTTTGCCGGAATGCTTGACAAGGAAATCCTCATAGAGCGCGCGGTTGTCATGGTAGTTGTGGCACCCGGCAGAGGCGCAGGTGTCAAAACCCAGACCTGCATGGCTTTCCCGGTTCTTGCGCACATCCTGATCCCCTTTGGAATGACAGGACACACAGAAATCACCCTGCAAGGTGACCATCATCGGCTGGGTCTGCTCGGGCACATGCTCAGCATGGCAGGTGGTGCAGAACCGGCCATCAACCTCTTCCCAATAGGCGGCCATGCGCGGGTTGGTGAACTTTTTCTTTGGATGGCTGTCATCCCCGGCCTTCAATTCGTCTTTGTGGCAGGTGACACAGGTCTTGTTCAGTTTCTTTTGCACCTTGGCCTGCGAGGCAAAGGGTTCGGCCGTGTGGCAGGTTTCGCAGGCGATTTCCAATTGGTGATGCGCCCCGGCGGTTTGGCCGGGCAACAGGACTGATCGGTCGCCATTGATATAGAGCGCCGCAAAGACCGCGCTGGCGCCCAAGCCGGTCAGCAGCGCCCATAATCCCCAAAGCAGAACGGTTCGTGACATACTAAATCCCCCGCTCAGAACGCATAGCTGGCCAGTACATGAGCCAGGATCAAAACGGGTAGGGGCCAGATGGCCAGGATATGTAGCCAGGTCGGGATCTGGCGGGCCGGTTTGCGTGCGGTGCCAATGCGTCTTGCGCGCAATTCGTGATCTCCGCCCGTGGCCAGCCCGGCCAAAGCTCCGAGGATCAGGGTTAGCGCAAAGCAGATGAACAGCATCAGGTTCAGGTTGCTGCCTGCACGCAGACCGGTATGGGCGACCAGCCCAATCCCCGCCAGTGCGCCTATCCCCAAATGGATCAACCGCCAGCCATCATACTGCCCCAATCGATCCATGAAACGAATACGCTTGCGCAGCCCGATCAGCATGGCGGTCACGGTCAGACCCAACAGGATGAACCCGCTCCATTGCCGCACAATATTGTCCTGCCATAACCACATGCGCAGGCTGTCCGCATCAAAGCTTTGCGGAAACGGAATGCGCGGGGCGAAGGCGAGGATCAGCGCCACCAACCCGGCCAAAGCCGAGACCGCCAGAATGGCGCGGAACAGGCGCACGGGTTTGGGTGGGCCACCGGCATTGACCAGCTCTTCCAACATCGGTTGGCACGAGCCGCAGACATTCCCGGCCCCGGTCGCTTCGCCCAAAGCTTGCGGCGTGTTGGCCCCGGCGGCGAGGGCGTCGCGCAACCTCCCGCAGGTCACACCGGTGCAGTTACAGACCGTTGCGGCATCCGCCATATCGGCCACGTCTTCCTCACCATCGGGCCACAAAAACCCGGTGCGCAGAAAGCGAAACACCATCCAGGGGTAAACGGTCGCCCCTTGTTGAATGGCGCTTTGCACCCGGCTGGCTTGCGGCCAGCCGCCAACAGCAATGGCCCCGACCAACTTGCCCTGTTGGATAAAGATCCGACGGTATTGATTGCCCGCCCGCCAGATTTGCGACCGGGTTTTTGGGGCGACCTCAAGCTGTTCGATCTCACCGGCAGAAAACACTTCGGCCCCGATCACCTTAAGCTTGGTCGCAGGTACCGCGCGCTGATAGGTCTTGGCCTGCCCCAATATCTGCGCGACGGCGACATCCGCTTGCTCAAATCCGGGGCCAACCAAGCCCTGCAAGACGCCCTGATGTTCTGCACATTCACCAATGGCAAAGATATCCGGATCCGCGGTACGCATCTCGTCATCGACGACAATGGCACGGTGAAACGGGATCTTGGCATCGCGGGCCAGATCGGTATTGGCGCGCACGCCGGTGCAGATGATCACCGTGTCACATGCAATTTCGCTGCCATCCATAAGGACAATCCCGGTGACGCGATCTGTGCCCTCAATGGTCTTGACGCCTATACCGGTTTTGACCGCGACCCCCAGAGCTTCTATCTCTTGGCGCAGCAGCGCCCCGGCCTCGGTATCAAGTTGGCGTGGCATGATGCGGTTTTCATGTTCAATCACGGTGACATTGACCTGACGGCGCTGCATGCCGCGCGCCGCCTCAAGGCCCAAAAGCCCACCGCCAATCACCACGACATTGCGCGCACTGATGCTGCGCGCCATCAGCGCCGAGGCATCCGCCGCCGAGCGAAAGGTAAACACGCCCGATAGGTCACGCCCGGGAATGCCCGGCACATTGGCGCGCGATCCGGTGGCGATGATCAGCTTGTCATAGGGCCAAACCTGCCCATCCGCTGTTTTCGCCAGTTTTTCAGCGCGATCAATCGCCGTGACCGGCAGACCAGTGCGTAGGGTCAGGTTGGGTTTGGCACCGGCCAGATCCGGTGTCGTGATCTCGCCAAACTGCACGTCTCCGGCCAAAAGCGGCGTCAGTTTGACCCTGTTATAGGGCTCATAGGCTTCGGTCGTCAGAAGGGTGACGTCCAAACCCTTTGCATCTGCAGCAAGCTTGGTCGCCGCCCGCGCGCCTACGGGGCCACCGCCGATAACGACAATGCGTTTCGGCATTTTCTCAGGCGCGATCTCGATCTGATCTGGAAGGGGGTGGATTGACATTCTGGCACCAAATCAATGGGTTGTATTTTAGAGATTGCCGAAATTTCAGACGCGTATGCCTCTGAAGTCTTCGGGTCATCCAAGAACAACTCTGTTCCATTGAAAGCTGACGGCGCTGCCAACCTGGGTAAAGTCTGCCTAGAAATGCTGCGAGTGCGAAGGTTTTTTTGTAAAATTATGGTTGATGCAGTAAAACTTGCCGTTTCCGCGGACCGGGTGACGCAAATTTAATCAGTCGTGAAACCCGACTGTCCAATCCTTGCGCAGATCCGCGGGCAAATCCTAAAAATTCAGCATTGGGATCACGACTCACTTTCCTGATCCTAGCCTGACGGGATCAATTCCGGGGCCCACCGTTTGATCCGCGCTTCGCACAACGCTCCCGCATGTCGGGTCAGCACATCCAGTTCCGCCTGTTTCAGGCGTTTGAGATTGGTGGTGATGCTTGATGCAAATTGCGCATCTCCAGGATGTACCTCCCCTTCGACACTGTCGATCGAGTACCAGACCGGCTTGGGTCCGCGACCCGAGGCGTGGGCCAATTCCAACCGTTGAAATTGCAATCCGCGCACCTGTTCCATCAGAATGCCAATCGCCTCAAGCAATACCACCGAAGCGGATTCCGTTGGGCTTTCCTTGATCTCAAACGGTTTCCCGGCATCGCTGACCAGAGCAAAATCCAGCTGATTGCGCTCCATGCGCATCAACGGGTTCACGCCCAGATTGTCATAAACTCCGCCATCGGTGAGAGTGACATATTCCGTTTGCGGATTTGGGTATTCCTCTTCAGAGACGCGCAGAGGGGGAAAGACCGGCGGAAAGGCCGAGGAGGCTGCAACAGCGGAGCTGATCTTTTGATCCGAGGCCCCGGTCTGGCCCAACTCATGTTCGCCCATTTCTTCGGGGCCGTCCCCACCTGCCACGTAAAAGAACATATTGCCCGAGGACAGGTTGGTTGAGTTGAAATAGACCCGTGGACCATTCTTTAGACTGGCCAGCGTCGCGTCGTGAAACAGGTATTTGTCGTAAGAGGCCGCCAGCGCCTCGATCCGCGATTCAAACGGATTCAAAATGCCGGAAAGCACCGAAGACACAGCGATCGAGCGGGTCAGCAGATAGTCTTCAAGCTCGTCCAGCACCGTGTCGCTTTGCCAATTCGCACATAGATAGGCCCCGGCGATGCTGCCGCCGCTAACGCAGGAAATCAGGTCAACCTTGTCGAGCAGGTCCAGCTCTTTCAATTTGCGAAAGGTGCCCAGATGAAACCCGGCGGCGCGAAATCCGCCCCCTGACAGGGCCAAGCCCAAACGCTTTTCCTCTCCGTCAATCACAACAGTCATAATCGTCCCTCCCAAATCTCTGTCAAAATATCGCAATCCCGCTCTAATCCTGTCGGGGTAAGAGCAGTGTCGACCTCCGCCTGGGTAGAAATCAAGCGTTAATTTGTGTATGCTGGTTGCAAGGTCGACCCTTGGCGCGCCATTATTTCATGGGGTGCGGTCGCCCTGAAAACAGGTGCCGGGGCGCTGATTTTTGAGTTAGGACATTCCATGCTGGCTTCTCTTTTTCGCCATTCGATCCTTGGCCGTACAGTGCGGATACCGTCATGAAAATCCGCCTGTTCTATCCCGCCTTTGACCCGCTCTATGCCGCCAGCAATGATATCGACCCCAAGTTTCGCATCCAGGGTATGGATTTGACCCTCGACACCGCCATTCTGAGCGGTTTGGTGGCTGAAAACGTTGCCCTGACAGATTTCGACCCGGAAACCGGAGCCTTGGTCGCTGGCCCAGTGATCAAACCACCCGCGCGTGGCAATGTTCGCCACAAACTGGCCGTGCCGCGCAGTGATCTGATCACCGCGCCCAAAACCGTCACCGCCATTCAGATCCTGTGCTTTGGCACCGTCATGCGCACAATCTCTCTGCTGGAAAGCAGCCGTGTATTGGGGCGCAAGATCGTCTGGGGGTTTCCCGGCAAACAGTTGTTTGTGGTGCCGCGCGCCGGGTATCAGGCCAATGCCTTTTACCACCGCGCCAGCCATTCGGTGCAATTTCTGCTGGTCCCGGATGAAGGCCCGCCAAGCGGTGGCCAGAACGGCGAACAGCTGGGCAAGTTTACCGCCCTTTCGCCCGATATTGTCGCCCATGAAACCGCCCATGCGGTGATCGACGGTATCGCGCCGTTTCTTTACGAGGCCGCCACGCCTCAAAGCCTGGCCCTGCACGAGGCCGTGGCCGACCTGACCGCCTTGTTCGTCTCTTTGCGCACCCAGAACTTTGTCACCCATATCCTCGATAAAAATAACGGCGCGCTGGACGAGGACGCCATTGGCCAGATCGCAGAAGAGATCGGCAGCCTGTCGCATCCCAAATCAAGCAGCGGCACAAGCAAACCGCACGGGCTGCGCAATCTCTCCAACAGTTTCGCCTTGCCCGATCCCGAAACCGAGGCTGTTCCCGAAGGTATGCTGCCGATGTTCAGCCAGGAACCGCATGACCTGTCCGAAGTGCTGAGCGGGGCGATGTTCCGCTTTTTGGTGCAAACCTTTGAGGCCGAGCAGAAACGTCAGACGGATCGCGGCGTCGCGGCCTATTCCAGCTCGGGCTATTCACTGTTCCGCGCCGTTGAAATGACCACGGCGATTGTCTATCGCGCGCTCGATTATCTGCCCCCGGGTGAGATTTCATTCGCGGATTTTGCCCGCGCGATGTTGGCGGCGGACAAGGCGTTTTTCCCCGATAGCCCGGCGGCGGCCTCTGTGCGTGATCGGTTGGTTTGCGAGTTAAAACGCCGCAATATCAAGACCGGCCGCCAGCCCAAATTTCAGCCTGACCTTAGCGGTGAAGATCTATCGCTTTTTGCCGGGGAAGAGAATGATTGGCGGGTCTATGATTTTGTGAACCGCTATAAGGGGCTGTTCCGCATTCCCGACAACACCCCGTTCCGCGTCCATCCGCCCATGGTGGCCGGACGCAGTGTGGCCGTGGATGCCAGCACTGATGAGATCGAACAAAGCCAAAGCAAAACCGCACGGCACCAACGTCTGGAAGAGGGCGACCAAGAGGCGGATGAACTGCCGCAAAGCCAGATTATGCGCGAACTCATCCTCAAGGTCAGCTGGACCAAAACCGAGACGATCAAAGTCTATGGCCGCGAGCGCCGCTATCGGTTCATGTTTGGCACCACGGTCAGCTTTGATTTGGACAAAAAACTTGTGATCCTGCAGCTCACCACCAATTCCGATGGCCGCCCCGAGACCGAAGACACGGCCTCGCAATCGGGGCAGCGGCAGGCGCGGGCCATGTTGATCAACGGTTGGATTGATCAGGACCGGCTGGTTGATGGCACCGGCGATAACAGCGTCTCGCCGACCATGCAGTTTCGCGATGGCGCTTACGAGCTGCAGAACATGGCGCAGCGTTTGCATGTCGCTGACGGGTTGGATGTGGAATTTCCCGACTGGGCCAAGCCGGAGGAAGAGGCATGAGAGATCTGGAAATCCACGCCTATAACGTTGGGTTTGGTGACGCGATCCTGATCCGCATCCCGGTCGAGGGTGGCGGCGAAAACGACTATCGCAAGGTTCTGATTGATTGCGGCAACTCCCTGACCAAAGAGGGAGGCAATGACGACAACCTCTTGCTGGCGATGGAGGCCATTTACGCGCTGACCGACGGGGTGCTGGACCTTTATATCATGACCCATGAGCACATGGATCATGTCCAGGGTCTGCAATTGCTCAAGAAACGCAGCAACAAGGCGTTCAGCGCCAACCGCGTCTGGATGACCGGCTCGTCCCAGCCCGGTTACTATGACACCCATGAAAACGCCCGAAAACGGTTTGATCTGGCCAAGGATTTTCTAAACATCGCGGGGGATCTTTATAAGGGGGGGCTGGCCCTGCGCCTGCCCGAGCTGGAAACCATCCTCGCAGTGAATAACCCCCGCAAGACTGCCGATTGCGTCCATCTGATCCGCGAAGAGCTGACCCATGCGGACAAGGTCAGCTATCTCAATGTCGATATGGACCAGAACGATGTAGATGCCATCACCCCCTTTGACGAGGCGTGGTTTTCCATTCTCGCCCCCGAGGAAGACACCAGCGCCTATTACGGGCGTATGCAGCATCTCAGTTTCGCGGGGCCGGCGGCAGCTGCGGCAGTAACCGAAACGGTTCACCAACCCCCACCCGGCGTCTCCCTGTCAGAGTTCAACCAATTGGTTGCGGCCCGTGATCGGGGGCTGGCCGCCAATGCACTGATGATCGACAAAGCCGCCAATAACTCCTCGATCGTCTTTGTGCTGCACTGGCAGGGGCGCAAGCTCATGTTTTCTGCCGATGCCGAGGAAAAATCCTGGCATTTCATGCGCAATCGCGACCTGCTTGAACCGGTGGATTTCCTCAAGATCAGCCATCACGGCAGCCATAACGGCACACCGGACCACCTGTTCGACACGGTTCTGGCAGGGCGCGACGGGGCGCGGCCCATTGCCTTGGTCTCAACCTTTCCGGGGCAATATAACGGTGTTCCGCTGGATGACCTTCTGGACAAGATCGCAACCGTGGCCGATCTCAGGGACACCCGCGATGTGCATGTGGGCGAGGCCGTGGTGGTAACTTTCCCACCTTGGCGCTAGCTACATGGAGTTGAAAAGTCTCCTCATAGAGTTAATGCCCCTGGATCGCCTGCGATCCGGTTCGCGCCCGACCCCGCCCCCCAGGGCGGGCGCGAATTCGTTTCAACGTGTCAACCAGATGCACTGTCATCTATAGCCACCACCGAGTTGCCAAGTTTAGACACGCCCACCCTCGGTGCCGGGCGCGAACCTGTGTGGTTGCTCATTGTCTATGTTGCGGATTTCAGTTCCAGGTGACTATTCTCGGTTGACGAAACCCGGCCATCATCCGTTTCACGCATGTCACAATGCATGTTAGTGATCCATTTTGGCAAGTAACCCAGCGAACAAGTCATTTTTATTGCCAAAATCCACAGGTTAAGTTGTCACCAACAGTTGTTTCATCTCTCAACCCGAGAGCATGATTGCAAAACCACAAATACCGGGTGATCAAAGCACCCAATCACGGGAGCGCGCGCATGTCTGAGAAATTTGAACAAGGCATGCAGACGCGCCGTCGGGTTCTTGGCTCCAAACATGTGGACGAGGCCGAGGCCGTCAAAACTGAATTCGACACTCCGTTCCAAACTTTGATCACCGAAGCAGCCTGGGGCACAGTTTGGTCCAGCGACGGCATCAGTGATCGTGACCGTTCCATGCTGACATTGGCGCTTTTGGCGGCGCTGGGCAATTTTGAAGAAATCCCCATGCATATTCGGGCCACCGCCCGCACAGGTGCGACCAAGCAGGATGTGCTGGAGGTGTTCCAGCACGTGGCGATTTATGCAGGCGTTCCACGCGCCAACCATGCCTTGAAGCTTGCCAAGCAGACCTATGCCGAAATGGAACAGAATTGAGACGCGCGCGCACCAGCAATTCAGAGGAGACCCGCCATGACTGATCAGGGCGAATTTTTTCAGCGAGACCGGGAGTGGCACCCGCCCGCCTTTACCCCGGACTACAAGACGTCGGTGGCCCGTTCGCCGCGAAACGCGCTTATCTCTCTTGAGAACACGCAATCCGAAATCACCGGTCCGACCTTTGGCCATAATGCCTTTGGCACGCATGACAATGATCTGCTGCTGAACTACGCCCAGGCAGGCGAAAGCCCGATTGGCGAGCGTATCATTCTGCACGGTCGGGTTCTGGACGAAAACTGTCGCCCGGTGCCGAACACGCTGGTTGAAATCTGGCAGGCCAATGCGGGCGGGCGCTATCGTCACAAGAAAGACACCTATCTTGCGCCAATTGATCCGAATTTCGGCGGCTGCGGGCGTACTCTGACCGATGAAAATGGCTATTATTTTTTCCGTACGGTGAAACCGGGGGCCTATCCTTGGCGTAACCTGGTGAACAACTGGCGCCCGGCGCATATTCACGTTTCGGTCTTTGGCACCGCTTTTGCGCAACGTCTGATCACGCAGTGCTATTTCGAAGGCGACCCGCTGGTCGACAAATGCCCGATTGTGAAAACCATTCCTTCGCAAGAGGGGCGTGACAGTCTGGGGGCGGCGCTTGATATGAACGCTTCGGTGCCGTTGGACAGCCTGGCCTACAAGTTCGACATTGTGCTGCGCGGACGTCGCTCCACCTTGTTTGAAAACCGCATGGAGGGGAATTGAGCATGGTACAGAAACTCGACTATCTCCGGGAAACCCCCTCGCAGACCGCTGGCCCCTATGTGCATATCGGTCTCGCGCCCGGCGCGGCTGGCTTTGACATTTATGACCAGGAAATGGGCTGGGATATTGCCGGCCCCAATGCCAAAGGCGAACGTATTCGCGTCGAAGGTTTGGTCATTGATGGCACCGGCTCTCCGGTCAAGGATGTCATGCTCGAGGCATGGCAGGCCGATAGCCAGGGCCGCTATGTTGACCCGAAAAACCCGGATGCGACCGAAGAGGGGTTCTGCGGCTGGGGCCGTGTGATCACCAATTTCGAAACCGGCGAATGGGGGTTTGACACTGTGAAACCCGGCTCAGTTCCCGGTCGCAATGGCAGCACGCAGGCCCCGCATATCAACCTGTGGGTTGTGGCGCGCGGCATCAATATTGGCCTGAACACGCGGCTCTATTTCGATGACGAAACAGCGGCGAATGCCGATGACCCGGTGCTCAACGTTGTCGAATGGGAAAACCGCCGCGCGACGTTGCTGGCCAAACGCACCGAGCGTGACGGCAAAATCGTCTATCGCTTTGACATCAATCTGCAAGGCGAAAACGAAACCGTCTTTTTTGACATCTGATCAAAATGAATGCCCCTATATGGGGCATTCTTTGCCTCTGGAAACTGCCCCATGACCACCCCCTGCATCATCTGTTGCGCCATCACCGGTTCCTTGCCTCGCAAGGAAGACAATCCAGCTGTTCCGATCACCATCGAAGAACAGATCGAATCCACGCATGAGGCGTTTGAGGCCGGGGCGAGCATGGTGCATGCGCATGTGCGCAACGATGATCAAACACCCAGCTCGGACCCGGAGAAATTCGCCCGCCTCAAAGAAGGCGTCGAAAAACACTGCCCTGGCATGATCATCCAACTGTCCACCGGCGGACGCTCGGGTGCTGGAACGGCGCGGGGCGGCATGTTGCCGCTTGCGCCTGACATGGCTTCGCTCTCGGTCGGGTCCAACAACTTTCCCACACGGGTTTACGAGAATCCGCCGGATCTGGTCGATTGGCTGGCCTCTGAAATGCGCACGCATCACGTCACCCCCGAGGTCGAGGCCTTTGACCTGTCGCATATTCTGAACGCTATTCGTATGCACGAGGCCGGGATTTTGCCCGGTAAGCTTTATGTGCAGTTTGTGATGGGGGTCAAAAACGCCATGCCTGCGGACAAGGCCGTGTTCGATTTCTATGTCCAAACCATGAAGGACCGCGCGCCCGATGCGCAATGGTGTGCCGCCGGGATTGGTCCTAACCAGTTGGTGCTGAACGAATGGTCCATCGCCGCCGGGGGGCACACGCGCACCGGGCTCGAGGATAATATCCGCCTCGATCGCAATTCGCTGGCTCCGACAAACGCGGCCCTTGTGACCCGCGCCGCCGCGCTGTGCGAGAAATACGAGCGCCCCGTCGCAACCTGGCAGCAGGCCCGCGACATTCTGGGTGTGCCATTGCGTGGGGCCGCGTAACTTACGCAGCCCCAAGAGCGTCGTGATCGCAAGTAGTATTCGATTGCCAACAATCAAACGGATGGTCTCATCCCGGCTGACACATGGCTTGAAGCAATGTCCCGTGATCACCCTTGCGTCGAGCAAAGTGCGCCTAAACCGCTGATTGGTTGGTTGATCGTCCTTCTCGTCAATGGAGGCCTCAAAAGCTGTGGCTGGACGTTCAAGCTGCACTTCACCCGATCAAGCGTGTGACGTTGGAGCCTAATCCAAAGGGTTTTTGCGCAAATTACCTTAAATTTCAGGCGATTTTGGCGATCCCGGCAGGATTCGAACCTGCAACCTGCCCCTTAGGAGGGGGCTGCTCTATCCAGTTGAGCCACGGGACCGCGCTTGATCTGATTACCGCGACTGTCGCCCCTTGTCATCCCGCCTCCGCGTCATATTCGCCATCTTGTGTCTGGCAAGTCGTTTGCGGTAACGTTTTTAAAACAACGAGGATTTGCACCTGTGACAAACGACCCCTCCCGCCCGCTGACTCTGCGTGATGTATCCGAAGCGTCGGGGGTGTCAGAAATGACGGTCAGCCGGGTTTTGCGCAACCGGGGCGATGTTAGCCAGGCGACGCGGGAAAAGGTTCTCGAGGCGGCCAAAGCCCTGGGCTATGTCCCGAACAAGATTGCCGGTGCGCTGGCCAGCCAGCGGGTCAATCTGGTCGCTGTGATCATCCCCTCTTTGCGCAACATGGTCTTCCCTGAGGTGATGTCGGGCATTTCCAAAGTGCTGGAAGAGACCGAGCTGCAGCCGGTGGTCGGGGTGACCGACTATATGCCCGAAAAGGAAGAGCGGGTTCTCTATGAAATGCTCTCCTGGCGCCCATCTGGGGTGATCATCGCCGGGTTGGAGCATACGGATGCCTCGCGCGCGATGCTCAAGGCCAGTGGCATTCCGGTAGTTGAGGTCATGGATACGGATGGCAAGCCGATTGACAGCGCTGTTGGTATTTCCCATCGCCGGGCGGGTCGCGAAATGGCCAAGGCGATTTTGAAACAGGGCTACCAGCGTATCGGTTTCATGGGCACGAAAATGCCGCTGGATCACCGCGCCCGCAAACGCTTCGAAGGTTTTACCGAGGCGCTGGCCAAAGAGGGGGTCGAGGTGGTCGATCAGGAATTCTATTCCGGCGGTTCGGCTCTGGCCAAGGGGCGCGAGATGACCGAGGCGATGCTGTCTCGCGATCCAGAGCTTGATTTCCTATATTATTCCAACGATATGATTGCCGCCGGTGGGATGCTGCACCTGCTGGACAAAGGCATTGATATCCCTGGCGAAATTGGGCTGGCCGGGTTTAATGGCGTCGAATTGCTGCAGGGGCTGCCGCGCCAATTGGCGACAATGGATGCCTGTCGCACCGAAATCGGCACGCGGGCGGCGCAGATCATCGCGGCGCGCGTTGAAAACCCGGATATCGAGTTGGACAAGATTGTTGAACTCACCCCGACCATTGCCTTTGGCGATACGCTGAAACGCCGGTGACTCTTCGGTGATCACGCTTTCCAACCCGGATGCGCGCAGGCTGTTCCTTCACAAGCATGCCTTGGCCGAAGCGCCGCAGGGCCCGGGTAAGGGTGATGACCTGCTGGATCTGATCACCCGGCTTGGCTTTGTTCAGGTGGATAGTGTGCGCACGGTTGAACGGGCGCATCACATGATCCTGTTCTCGCGCCGACCGGCCTATCGTCCGGGCCATCTGGATCGGTTGCTAGAACAAGATCGGACGCTGTTTGAGCATTGGACCCATGACGCCTCGATCATCCCGACCGCGTTTTTTCCGCATTGGCAGCTGCGCTTTCGCCGCAACGAAGAACATTTGCGCAAACGCTGGCGGGTTTGGCGGCGGGACGGGTTCGAAGACAAGCTGCAAGATGTGCTGGATCACATCACGGACCATGGTGCCTGCGGGTCGATGGATGTGGGCGATGGAGAAAAGCGTGGGTCTGGCGGCTGGTGGGATTGGCACCCGTCCAAGACTGCTTTGGAGTTCCTGTGGCAGACGGGGCAAATCGCGGTCAGCCGGCGCGCACAGTTCCGCAAGATCTTTGATCTGAGTGCGCAGGTCATTCCCCAAGATGCTTTGGCGCAAATGCCAACAGAGGGTGACAGTGTCGACTGGCTGTGCGATGCCGCCCTGGATCGTTTGGGTTTTGCCACCAGTGGCGAAATCGCGGCCTTTTGGGCGACGGTGTCTGCCGCCGAGGCACGCGCCTGGTGTCAGCGCCAATGCGAGGCCGGGGCGATTACTCCGGTCGAAATCACCATGGCGGATGGTTCGCGGCGCAGCTCCTTTGCCCGGCCTGATATCTTGGATCAACTGGCCGAGGCCCCAAAGCCGCCCGGCCGCTTGCGTATTCTCAGCCCGTTTGATCCAGCGTTGCGTGATCGCAAACGCACCGAGCGTCTGTTTGGCTTTCACTATCGGATCGAAATCTTTACCCCAGCGGCCAAGCGGCAATATGGCTATTACGTTTTCCCGATGCTCGAAGGGGATCGTCTGGTCGGGCGCATAGATGTGTCCGCCGACAAGTCCCGTGATGCTCTAAAGGTCACCGGCGTCTGGCCTGAGCGGGGCATCAAATGGGGGGCAGGGCGTCAGACCCGGCTAGAGGCAGAATTGACACGATTGGCGCGGTTTTCGGGCCGGTCGGATGTGATTTTTGAAACGGATTGGTTGCGCGCGCCGATTTAGGGTCCTGACCCCAGAGCCCTCTATTCTTTGATCGCAGACTGTCCGGGCCCCAATTTTGAGCGGATATTTGTAAAATCTAAGCCAAGATTTATTTCTTTAGAAACAAATCTTTACTTATCTGGCGCTTAACTGCGTCAGATTTTTTGACTCTGCCCCAGGTTTGCGTTCTATAATGGTCGCGTGAGTGTGACCGCAACCTTAGCAACAGATTCAGCTTTGGTACGGCTTTTGATGCTGAGTAACGAGGCATTTTAAGTAATCGGGGCAACCAGAAATGGTTGTCCCTTTTTCGTTTTGGCAGGAACTGCAGCGTTTTTGCCCGACCGCGCGAACTCAACAGACTGACCCTAAAGCGCAAATTTTGGGCATTTAAGCCATGCAAAGTACGAAGGCCGGGTATTCCCAAAGGGGCCTAGCGCTGCGCTGCGGCGCAGCATAACTTGAAGTCAAGGTTATACGCTAACACAATAGGAGGCCTTATCATGGCTCATGTCACCGCCCACGCCCCTTCCGTCAGCTCGCCCTTTGCCAATTTCTTTAAGGGTCTGTTTGACGCTTTGACACGCATCGCCGAATCCAACGCGCGTGTAAAACAAGTCGAATTCCTGCAAAAACTCAGCGACGAAGAGCTGGCGAAACGTGGTTTGAAACGCGACGATATCGTTCAATATGTCTTTCGTGACATCGTGCATCTGTGATCCAATCACATTCTGATGCCAAAGAGCGCGCCCTTTGCGGCGCGTTTTTTTGTTGGCATGGCCGCCACGTAAACGAAAAAGGCCGCCTAAAAGGCGGCCTTTCTGAATTCTAATGCGGAACTGATTAGTTCTGAGCGTAGTATTCGATAACCAGGTTCGGTTCCATAACAACCGGATAAGGCACATCGGCCAGACCAGGCGCGCGAACAAAGGTCGCGGTCATTTTGGAGTGATCGGCTTCGATGTAGTCAGGAACGTCACGCTCTGGCAGCTGAACAGCTTCGAGCAGCGCAGTCATCTGCTTGGACTTCTCGCGCACTTCGATCACGTCACCTTCTTTAACACGGTAAGAAGGGATGTTGACGCGCTTGCCGTTCACCAGGACGTGGCCGTGGTTTACGAACTGACGTGCTGCGAAAACGGTTGGAACGAACTTGGCGCGGTAAACAACTGCGTCCAGGCGGCGCTCCAGCAGACCGATCAGGTTTTCACCGGTGTCGCCTTTGACACGCTCAGCTTCACCATAGATGCGGCGGAATTGCTTTTCGGTCAGGTCGCCGTAGTAGCCTTTCAGCTTCTGCTTGGCGCGCAGCTGCAGACCGAAGTCAGACAGTTTACCCTTGCGGCGCTGGCCGTGCTGGCCGGGGCCGTATTCGCGGCGGTTTACTGGCGACTTAGGACGGCCCCAGATGTTTTCGCCCATGCGGCGGTCGATTTTGTACTTGGCAGACGTGCGTTTTGTCACGGCTGATCTCCTTCGTTCAGGTTTCGAAGGGCGTTGTCCTCTTTCCGGATGTGGCCGGAATGACAGGAATCCCCTTGCGGGGGCCACCAACACCAATGAAGGCGCGCTTATACGCCAGATCGGGGCAGAGTCAACAGGCCTTGGCTGTTCCGTAAAATTCGTACCAAACGCGAACTTTAAGCTCGGCTTAATGGCTTGGCGCCAAAACTGTGACCACTTCGACACGGAGGCGATCTTGGCTCGCGACCACCTGAATATTCCCGGCGGGGCACGTAACGCCCTGGAACATGCGTTGAATGCCCGCGATGCAGGCATAATGGACATGGTCAAACGCGCCATTCAGCACCGACAGGTGATGTTGGCGTTTCAGCCGGTCGTGCAGGCCCAGGCCATGGATCGTGTCGCGTTTCACGAGGGGTTGATTCGCGTGCTGGACGATACCGGACGGGTCATTCCGGCGGGCGAATTCATTACAACTGTCGAGGAAACGGAATATGGGCGCCTGCTGGATTGCATCGCGCTGGAAAAGGGATTGCATGAGCTGAGCCGAGTTCCAACCCTGCGCCTGTCCATTAATATGTCGGCACGCTCCATCGGGTATAAAAAATGGATGCGCACCCTGACCAGGGGGCTTTCCCAGGATCCAACTGTCGCCGAACGCCTGATTCTCGAAATCACCGAACATTCCGCGATGCTGGTGCCTGAACTTGTCGTGAATTTTATGAATGAGCTGCGGAGCAAAGGGATTGCCTTTGCCATTGACGACTTTGGCGCGGGCTATACTGCGCTGCGGCATTTTAAAGAGTTTGATTTCGACATTCTGAAAATTGACGGGGAGTTCGCCAAAGGCATTGCACGGGATCCGGATAATCAGGTTCTCGTCGGGGCCATGGTCTCAATTGCTGAGCAATTTGATATGTTTACGGTGGCTGAATTCGTCGAAAGCAAAGAAGATGCCGATTGCCTGGTCACCCTCGGGGTGAACTGTCTGCAAGGCTATTACTTTGCCGCACCAACCGTCAGTCCGCCTTGGCGCGACGATGAAAACAAACGTTTCGCCTGACGTAGCGGAACGGCTGAGACACCCTGTCTCTTTCGCTGCAGCGCAGCTTCCTTTAATGGTCACTCGCAGTGGGCGAGCTTTGCACGCTTTTGCACAACGCAGAATCGCGCTATGCCCGTTACATGGACTTGGCCGGAGGAATTCATATGACCAATGTCGTTATCGCATCAGCAGCTCGCACCGCAGTGGGCAGCTTTAGCGGTTCTTTTGCAAACACCCCTGCACATGATCTGGGCGCTGCCGTTCTTGAGGCTCTGGTAGAGCGCGCCGGTATCGAAAAGGGCGAGGTTTCTGAGACCATTCTTGGTCAGGTTCTGACCGCTGCGCAGGGCCAAAACCCGGCGCGTCAGGCGCATATCAATGCGGGCCTTCCCAAGGAAAGCGCCGCTTGGGGCATCAACCAGGTTTGTGGTTCGGGTCTGCGTGCCGTTGCTTTGGGCGCACAGCACATCATGCTGGGTGATGCGTCTATCGTGGCTGCGGGTGGTCAGGAAAACATGTCGCTGTCGACCCATGCTGCCCATCTGCGCGCTGGCACCAAAATGGGCGATGTCAAATACATCGACACCATGATTCGCGACGGTCTGTGGGATGCCTTTAACGGTTACCACATGGGCCAGACCGCCGAGAACGTTGCCGAGCAATGGCAGATCTCGCGCGAAATGCAGGACGAATTCGCCGTCGCGTCGCAAAACAAAGCGGAAGCTGCTCAAAAAGCAGGTAAATTTGACGACGAGGTGATCCCGTTCACCGTCAAGACCCGCAAGGGCGACATCATCGTCGACAAAGACGAATACATCCGTCACGGCGCAACCATCGAGGCCATGCAGAAACTGCGCCCTGCCTTTGCCAAAGATGGCTCTGTGACTGCGGCGAACGCCTCGGGCATCAATGACGGTGCCGCTGGTGCCCTGCTGATGAGCGCGGATGAAGCCGAGAAGCGCGGGATCGAGCCTCTGGCCCGTATCGCCTCTTATGCCACTGCCGGTCTGGACCCATCTGTGATGGGCGTCGGCCCGATCTATGCCTCGCGCAAGGCGCTGGACAAGGCAGGCTGGTCGGTTGACGATCTGGATCTGGTCGAAGCCAACGAAGCCTTTGCTGCGCAGGCTTGCGCGGTGAACAAAGACATGGGTTGGGACCCGGCCATCGTGAACGTGAACGGCGGCGCAATCGCCATCGGTCACCCCATCGGTGCTTCGGGCTGCCGTGTTCTGAACACGCTGCTCTTCGAAATGAAGCGCCGTGATGCCAAAAAAGGCCTCGCCACCCTCTGCATCGGTGGCGGCATGGGCGTCGCTCTTTGTGTGGAGCGCCCATAAGCGCGGCCCAAACCGAACAAGAGAGGCGCTTTTGAGCGCCTCTTTTTTTGAAAAAATGCCGCAGTGCGGAATTTTTGACGCAATAATGTTGCGCTCAGCAGGGAAACTCGATAACAACCTTACTTAAAGGGTAGCCTAATTTTGGAGAAGACAATGGCAAGAGTTGCACTCGTCACCGGCGGTAGCCGTGGTATTGGTGAAGCGATTTCAAAGAAGCTTTTGGCGGATGGTTTCACCGTCGCTGCCACCTATGCCGGCAATGACGAAAAGGCCGCTGCCTTTACCGAGGCCACCGGCATCAAAACCTACAAATGGAACGTTGCGGATTACGACGCCTCCAAAGCGGGCATCGAACAGGTCGAGGCAGATCTGGGCCCGATCGACGTTGTGGTCGCCAATGCGGGCATCACCCGTGACGCGCCTTTCCACAAGATGACTCCCGAGCAGTGGAAAGACGTCATCGACACCAACCTGACCGGCGTTTTCAACACCGTCCACCCGGTTTGGCCTGGCATGCGCGAGCGCAAGTTTGGCCGTGTCATCGTCATCAGCTCGATCAATGGTCAAAAAGGTCAGTTCGCCCAGGTGAACTATGCCGCGACCAAAGCCGGTGACCTCGGCATCGTGAAATCCCTGGCGCAAGAAGGCGCGCGTGCGGGCATCACCGCCAACGCCATCTGCCCGGGCTATATCGCCACTGAAATGGTGATGGCTGTGCCTGAGAAAGTGCGCGAATCCATCATCGGCCAGATCCCTGCAGGCCGTCTGGGTGAGCCAGAAGAAATCGCGCGCTGCGTGTCCTTCCTGGCCTCCGACGATGCGGGCTTTATCAACGGCTCGACCATCTCTGCGAACGGCGCTCAGTTCTTCGTCTAAGCGTTGTGTGCGGCGCTGGCCGCGCTCACAAAACAAAACGCCCCCGGAGCCATACGGTTCGGGGGCGTTTCTTTTCGGTCCTAAAGCTTAGGCGTGACCGACGGGCATGGCCTGCGGTTTGGGCGCAAAGCTGGGCTTGGGCAGGATCGAAAACAGGCTGCGCCAGATCCCGACAAAGGCCGCGCTGCGTTCTGCATGGGCGACCTTGATGGCGCGTTCCATTTCGGATGTATGGGCAATCTCAATCATCTCGGTCTCCTGTTTGGGGTTAGTATCTCTTGACTGCTTCATACCTAACCGTCACGTTGCCAACTGACAAACGAGACTATTTCGCCATTCAGTTAAGAAAAACTAATCTATGTCAGATCGCCTTCCGCCGCTGAAAGCCCTGCGCGCCTTTGAGGCAGCAGCCCGTCATATGTCATTTGCAAAGGCCGCGGATGAGCTGCATGTCACCCCGGCGGCCCTGTCCTTTCAGATCAAAAACCTTGAGGATCATCTGGGAGAGCCGCTGTTTCACCGGCTGAACCGGGCAGTAGACCTGACCGAGGCCGGGCGCGCCCTGGCCCCCGGAACCAGCGAAGGGTTTTCCCGGTTAGAGGCCGCCTGGCGGGCCACCAGACGCTTGCAGGACAATTCGGTTTTGTCCGTCACCGCTGGCCCAGCCTTTACCGCCAAGATCCTCGCGCCGCGTCTTTATGATTTCGCCCGCGCTCATCCCGAGATCGAGCTGCGCTTTGCCGCCAGTCTGCGGACGATGGATTTTGACCGAGACGAAATAGATGTCGCGGTGCGCTATGGCGATGGGGCGGATAAGGGGCTTTATAGCCGAACCTTGCTGAATGACGCGGTGATGCCGATGATGCGCCCAGATTTGGCGGAGCAATACCCCACCCCGGAAAGCCTGGTCTCGGCCCCCTTGATCCATGGTGACCCGCTACCGATCATGAACCAGCGCGCCCATTGGGAACATTGGTTCGACGCCAATGGCATTGACCACAAACCCCATATCAGCGCGGTTTTCTCGCAGCCGGATCACGCATTGGATGCGACCTTGGCGGGAGATGGCGTTGTGCTTGGGCGCTCGGCCGTTGCTCTGCGCTATCTCGCCAGCGGCCAGCTGGTCGCGCCGTTCGATATTGCGCTCAGCGTGCCAACCCGGTTTCGGTTTCTTTGTGTTGCCGGGAATGAAAAAAGGCCGCAGATTGCGGCCTTTGAGAAATGGCTTTTTTCTGATGTCGGTACGCTGCCGAGCCCCGATTTGGGAAAGAAACTGGTTCAGGTTTGAACTGCTTGCTCTGGTGGTCGTCCGACGATGTAATGCCTACTATGCGTGCGCGGTGGAGAGCCTTTCAATTTCTTCCTTGATCCGCAGCTTTTGCCGTTTCATGTCCACGATATGCAGGTCATCCACGCCGGGCGCACGTTGTGCTTGCTCAACGGCGTCAGAGAGCGACTGATGCTTTTTCTTCAGTTCCTGCAGGTGCGAACTTAAGCTCATAGTTTTCTCCTTTTGGATGGGTAACACCTGCAGTGCAGCACAATCACAAGCCGTTGTCACGCTGCAGGTGCACGGTTATGCAACGAATTTGTGACAAGTGGCGGGGTTTTGCCTTGATCCAGGGCATTTTGCGAAAATTTTAACTGTTGGCGCCTCAAATCACGCGACGCAACCTATGGTAATTTCAAACTTCAGCAATATTCGTCAAAGCGAATCACCTTAAGATGAAAATGGCAGCTCTGCGCCTTGGCTCAATACCGCGTCAAAGCGGGGGGAATAGGCGTTTCCGGGCTCGGTATGTACCGGGCCCTCGTGAATAATCTGCGGTGCGTGAAACTGGAACGGCGCGCGGCCGTCTTTGCGTCCGCGCAGCAAGATCAAGCGCGGCGGCCGGTTTTTGCGCGGCAAAAGCGGTAACAATTCCAAAGCGCCCAAATGCTGTTGCATGGCACTCAGCAATTCGGGCAGACGTTCGGCCCGTTGGATGAAGGTTGCATAGCCGCGCGGCCTTAGGCGTTTTGTCGCGGTCTCGACCCAGGTCGCCAAAGCGGTCTCTCCGGCCAGGGCTATTTCGCGCCCGCCATCATCGGCCTTGATGCGTTTGTCAGATTCGAAATAGGGTGGGTTGGCGATCACGTGATGAAAGCTGAGCGCCTTCATCTCGGCTGGTGGAGTTGACAGATCCCCTTGCCAGATCGTGCCCGTTAACCCGTTTTCTGACAGGTTTTGCCGACCGAGTTCGGCATAGGCGGGCTGCAACTCCAGCCCGTATAAATCCAGCCCCGGCAGACGTTTGCCCAAGCAACACAGGGCAGGGGCCGCGCCGCAACCCAGCTCCAGAACCGATTGGCCCGGCTTGGCTTGCACCGTAGCCGCCAGAAAAACGGGGTCAACACCTGCACGATACCCGTCGCGGGGTTGGCGCAACATGACCTTGCCGCCCAGAAAGGCGTCGCATGTCAAATCCTCTGTTAAAAAGGGATCAATCCTCAAATCGCACCCCATTTTCGTGCAAAACACGGCGGGCCTGATCGAGCTCATCGCGGCGCACCATGAGCCGGCGCGGCAGTATGCCTATGCTGCCTTCGAGGACGCTCATATTTACGTCCAATTCAAAGCTGTCTATACCCATCTCGTCCAGAAGGGTTTTCGCCAGCGGGATCAGTGTTATGTCGGTGGTTCGTAGAAGCTCTTCCATGGAAGAGAGATAAGGACAAGGCGCGACAAATGTCGACCCTTGCACGGGAGTGTGATGAGCGTGGAGCAAACACCATTAAAGCCGCATGAACGTCTGGCAACGCTGCTGGACGGTGACATGAGCGCTGTGAATGCGCTGATCCGGACCCGTATGGCGTCGGAACATGCGCCGCGTATCCCCGAGGTGACGGCGCATCTGGTTGAGGCAGGCGGCAAACGCCTACGCCCGTTGCTGACCCTGGCGGCGGCGCGGATGTGTGGCTATGACGGGCCGTATCACGTGCACCTGGCCGCCACGGTTGAATTCATTCACACCGCGACCCTGCTGCATGATGATGTGGTGGATGAAAGCGAAAAGCGCCGGGGCCGCCCCACCGCGAACCTGCTTTGGGACAATAAATCAAGCGTTCTGGTAGGGGACTACCTCTTTGCCCGTTCGTTCCAGTTGATGACCGAAACCGGCAATATCGACGTGCTGCGCATTCTGTCCAATGCCGCCGCCACCATTGCCGAAGGTGAAGTGTTGCAGCTGACCGCCGCGCAGGATCTGCGCACGACCGAGGCGACCTATTTGCAGGTGGTGCGCGGCAAGACCGCGGCACTTTTCTCGGCCGCGACCGAGGTGGGCGGAGTGATTGCCGGACGTCCCGAAAATGAAGTGAAGGCGCTATACGACTATGGTGATGCGCTGGGAATTGCGTTCCAGATTGTCGATGACCTGCTGGATTACTGGGGATCGGACGCGACCGGTAAGAATGTTGGTGATGATTTCCGCGAGCGCAAACTGACCCTGCCTCTGATCAAAGCCGTGGCCAAGGGCGACGATGAAGAGCGCGCCTTCTGGAAGCGGGTTATCGAAAAAGGTGATCAGCGTGACGGTGATCTGGAACACGCCATTGCCTTGCTCAACAAGCACGATGCGCTGGAAGACACCCGACAAGAAGCCCTGGCCTGGGCCGAGCGCGCCAAGACAGCGATGCTGGTCTTGCCACAATCCGAGCTGCGAGATTTGTTGATCGAGCTGAATGACTTTGTGGTGTCGCGGGTTAGTTAAAGCGTTTCGATTTTAACCCGAAACATCAAGCCTCATTTAACGCGTTGAAATCTTTGATTTCAGGCAGCGTTAAGTGTGTCTGGTTTGATCGACAACGTTTATCAACCGTGATGGCATTGCGCCTGCGGCGGGCGGGTGGAGGGGGCTAGCCCCCTCTGGAGCCTGAAGGCGCCATTCACCCCCAGGATATTTTGGGCCCAAAGAAAGCCAGGTGTTTCGATTTGAAACTTAGGTCAGGGTTGTGGGTTCGACCCACCATTCTGGGTTGCGCTGTTTGAGGGTTTGAGCGGCCGCGTCTCTTTGGGTGCGAGTCTCGAAGAGGGCAAAGCAGGTTGCGCCAGAGCCGGACATGCGCGCGATCTGGGGATTCAGGGATGCCAGTGTGGCCAAAACCTCGGCGATGATGGGCTGGGCTGCAACTGCAGGGGCTTGTAGGTCGTTGCGCTGATCTGCGAGCCAGTGCCAGAGCGCATGGTTTTGGTCTGGGGCGGGCATTGGGGTCATCGCGGGGTTATTCTTGGTGGTCAGTCCTTTGAAGACCTGCGGTGTCGGCACGTCTACGCGCGGGTTGACCAGAACGGCGTCTAGCGGGCGTATGTCCGTTTCGGAGAGTGTTTCACCGATCCCCGACATGAGTGTGGCGCGGCCGCGCTGGCAAACCGGAACATCCGCGCCCAGCGACAGAGCGCTGGCCGAACAAGGCCACTCAAAAAGCTGTTCCATGGCGTTCAGCACCGCGGCCGCATCAGAGGAACCTCCGCCAATCCCGGCAGCATGTGGCAGGTTCTTGGTCAGGTGAATCGACACCGTTTCGCCAAAAAGCTCCGCCGCGCGCCAGCACAGGTTGCGCTGGTCGGTGGGCACCCCTTGGGCAAAGGGGCCATCCACGGTGATCTGCATCTCGTCAGATTTGGAAACACGCAGCTGATCGCCAATATCAGCGAACACCACCAGCGACTCCAGCAGGTGGTAGCCATCTGGTCGTTGTCCGGTCACATGTAGCGTCAGATTGATCTTGGCGGGTGCAAAGACCTCAATCGCCATTGGCCACCTTGAGCGGTTCTGCGCCCTCTTCCGACAGGACCTGATCCAGCCCGACCTCAAGCTTGCGGCGGATGCGGTCGACATCGGTTTCTTCTGCCGCGCCTTCCCAATCGGCAAAGCTGAGCGCGCGTTTCCACATGAATTCCGCCTCGCGGGTGCGCCCGACGGCCCAGTAAACATCGCCCAAATGGTCATTCACGATCGGGTCGATCGGCATCAGCTCGGCGGCGCGTTCCATATGCGGCACCGCTTCCTCGTAGCGGCCAAGGCGGTAGAGAACCCAGCCCAGCGAGTCGACGATATAGCCAGCATTGGGTTGCTTGGCGACAGCGCGCTCGATCATGTCGAGCGCCTCGTCAAGCTTCAATTGCTTTTCAACCAACGAATAGCCGAGATAGTTCAACACCTGCGGCTGATCCGGGTTCAGCTCAAGCGCCTTGCGGAAATCGGCTTCGGCGGCCTCCCAATCGCCTTGGCGTTCATTGGCAATGCCACGGGTGTAAAAGAGGAACCACTGGCGATCTGTGACCTCTTCGTAAAGGCCAAGCGCCTTGGAATAGGCGGCGGTGGCCTCGGAATATTGCTCTTCGGCGCGCAGCATGTCGCCCAGGGTGGAATGCACCACTGGCAATTCCCCATGGCTTTGCGCCAGGGCTTTGAGAACCTCAATCGCCTCATCATTCTTGTCCTGCGCACGCAAGGCCGCGGCGCGCCCCAATTCGGCGGCGTGGTGAGACACATCATCAGCGGGAACGCGGCCATAGGTGGTGACGGCCAGCTCATAGCGCTGCATCGCATCCAGCACCTCACCGGTGAGCAGGATTGCATCCACGTGGTCGGGGCGCAGATATTCGGCCAGCTGGGTGTAGATCAGCGTCAACTCGTCATTGTTTTCATTCGCCAGGGCTCCGCCAAGCGTAAAGAAAACCTCGGAAATACCGTCGCGGGGGGAGCGCACATGGGTGAATGTCAGCTTTTCGCCGACCTCAAGCGCGGTGCGCATAGCGTCCAACTCTGGGTCCAGATCGCGCCCAAAAGAGCGTGACAGCAGGTCCAGCGCATCCTGGTTGCGGTCCAACTGGCTCAGCATTTCGCAATGCGCCATGACACCGCGACGGGTCATGGCTAGCGCAACACCTTCGTCCGAGGACAAAAGCAATTCGGCATTTTCAAAATCACCGACCGAGGCAAGGGCCAATGCCTTGTGGTAGATCGCGAAACTGCCCAGGCCCTGAACCTTTTTGACATCGTCAAAGCCAACCAAAGCCTCGCTCATGTCGCCTTGACCCAGCTTTGACCATGCCAGCACTAGCCCATCGGCCAGGGGGCCAAGCCCGCGTTTTTCGTTGATCGCCTGAATCACGGCGGCATAGTTTTCGTCTTTGGCGTCACGCGCGACGATGGCCATATGGGCGATTTGGCTGGTCAGTCCAAGCTCTGCCATGTGCCGGGCCAGGCCTGCAGCGACCTCCACTTCGCCAAGGGCGAGGTTGGACAAAACGCCACGTTCCAGCAGCTCAGGGCGGTCCGGGTCGAATTTGAGAGCACGGTCGTAATAATGTGCCGCGGCTTTGAAATCTCCGAGAAAGCTGGCTTGCCGGGCGGCGAGGTAATCGCCTGAAATGCCATTGGCCACGGCACCGTGAGGCAAGGAGATCCCCGCCGTGATCAATGCCGCCCGAATTGTGTTTGCCCAGAATGCCACTATGCGCCTCTCTTTCGTAAGACCGGTCAAGCAGAGCCTATGCCCAGATGTGATGCTACGCAATCAGGCAGGTATGACAAGGGCGTCATTCCTGACCTAAGAGGCCTACAATTCATGAAAATCCCGCAGCTGCCGCATGATGGAAAGCTGGAAATCCGTCAATTTGCGCCGAAAACTTATCGCCCCTTCGGTCATGCTGACGCGCACCACACGCCCGGTCACGATGTCGTTGAGGATTTTGAATTTGACGATTTGACCAGGTCGTGCTTTGACCCGGCCCTCAAAATGTAGGCCGGACAGGCTGACATTTGTGACCCGCGCAAGAAAACGAGCCTCGCGTGTGCGAAGCTCGAACGCCCAAGAGCTGGGCCAACGTGTGTCGCGTGCCTTCATCCGGTGCCTGTTCGCTTCCCTTTGGGGAAGGGTGGCAAAAAAGGATGAAGGCAAGCTTAAGTTTTACATATTGGGGTAGTTTGGCCCGTCGCCGCCCTGCGGAACCGTCCAGGTGATATTCTGGCTTGGATCCTTGATATCGCAGGTCTTGCAATGCACGCAGTTCTGGAAGTTGATCACGAATTTCGGCTCTTTGCCCTCTTCGCTCACAACTTCGTACACACCAGCCGGGCAATAACGCTGGGCGGGTTCGTCAAACTGGCGCAGGTTGACCGAGATCGGGATATTCTCGTCGCTCAGTTTCAGATGCGCGGGCTGGCTTTCTTCGTGGTTGGTAAACGAGAAGGACACGTTGGTCAGGCGATCAAAGCTGAGCTTGCCATCCGGTTTCGGATAATCAATCGGCTTATGCGCGGCTGCGGAGCCGGTGCTTTGTGCGTCGTTCTTGCCGTGGCTCATGGTGCCAAACAGCGAAAAGCCCAGCGTGTTGGTCCACATGTCCAAACCGCCCATCGCCAGCGAGGCGGTCAGGCCCCATTTGGACCACATCGGTTTGACGTTGCGCACCTTCTTTAGGTCCTGACCAATGGCGCCGGTACGCACTTCGGTCTCGTAATCGGACAGCTCATCACCCTGACGCTCGGCCTTGATCGCCTCAAAGGCGGCTTCGGCGGCGGCTTTGCCCGACAGCATGGCGTTATGGTTGCCCTTGATGCGCGGCACGTTGACCATGCCAACGGAACAGCCCAGCAGCGCCACACCCGGAGCCACCATTTTGCACATGGACTGATAGCCGCCCTCGGAAATGGCGCGCGCACCGTAAGCCACGCGTTTGCCGCCCTCGAGCAGCTTGGCCACCATCGGATGATGCTTAAAGCGCTGGAACTCCATGTAGGGGTACAGGTGCGGGTTCTGATAGTTCAGGTGAACCACAAAGCCGACATAGACCTGATTGTTCTCAATGTGGTAGATGAAAGACCCGCCACCAGCATTGCTGTTCAAAGGCCAGCCCATCGTATGGGTTACAGTGCCTTCTTTGTGCTTGGCGGGATCGATTTCCCAGATCTCTTTCATGCCAATGCCGAATTTCTGCGGCTCTTTGCCAGCCTGCAGGTCGTATTTGGCGATCACTTCTTTCGAAAGCGAACCGCGCACACCTTCGGCGAGGAAGACATATTTGCCCAGCAGTTCCATGCCAGGCTCGTAACCCGGACCTTGGCTGCCATCGGCCTCTTTGCCGAATTCCCCAGCGACAACGCCGCGCACTTCACCGTTTTCGCCATAGATCACTTCGGAACAGGCCATACCGGGGAAGATTTCCACACCCAGCGCTTCGGCTTGTTCCGCCATCCAGCGGCAGACATTGGCCATCGACACGATATAATTGCCGTGATTGTTCATCAGCGGCGGCATGGGGAAGTTCGGAATGCGAACCTGACCGGCCTCACCCATCATGTAAAAGTTGTCTTCTTTTACCGGGGTGTTCAGCGGCGCGCCTTTTTCTTTCCAATCCGGGATCAGCGCATCAAGGCCACAGGGGTCAAGCACGGCACCGGACAGGATATGCGCGCCAACTTCTGACCCTTTTTCCAGCAGGACAACCTCCAGGTTTTCATCCAGCTGTTTCAGGCGAATGGCAGCAGACAGACCCGCAGGTCCGCCCCCTACGATCACCACATCATATTCCATCGACTCGCGCTGTACGTCGCTCATGCCGGTGTCCTCCCGGGTATTGGCTCTCATTTGTCAGAGGCATGCCTAGCGCGGCGGCGCAGCATTGGTCAATCGGAACACGGCGTCCGTTTTCATGATTGCGACAGAAAGTTAGCCAAATAAGCGCATTTTGTGAAATTTCGTTGCCCGGTGTTTCAGTCTGCGAAACGGATGGCGAATCAAATTCACGCCGGTAGGTGTAGAGGGATTCGCGCGCCGCAGCATTGAAACGGCGCGCGTTTTGCCTGGGTTTAGGGCCTTAATAGACGCTGACAACCTGCGCTGACCCGCGATCCGCCGGAACCTTGATCAGGCGATAGGCGTTTGTCGCAAAGTACAGGGTGCCATCCTTACCCTCGGTGATCGCTGTCACCCATTCCGCCGGACCACCCTGCAGGCGCTGAACGCTCAGCAACCCTTCGGCAGCGCCACCGCCCACGGGCACAAAGCGCAAATCAGTACCGCGGGTCAGGATGTAGGTCGTGCCCGCCTTGTCCAACATGGCGGAGTTGAAGTGATCCTTGCCCAGATCAATCAATTCGGCAGACCCGTCCGAGCCAACAATGGCACTGTCGAGATTGCTGCGCAGGATCAGCAATTTGCCATCGACCATGTTCACATCATGGGGAAAGGACACGCGATAATGGCTTTCGGCCTGGGTGAACTCGCCCAAATCAAAATCGACCGCGATAACTTGCGAGACATAGCCATCGGTGCGCTGCTTGAAATCCGCCTTTTGCAGCTTGGTCATATCCGCCGGCTCGTCCTTTTTGACCTCAGCATCGCTTTTCGACGATTGGGTCAGGATCAGAGCCGAGCGCCCATCCGGGCCAAGCGCAAACATGTCGGTCTTCATCTTGCCCAGGGCAATGCGGGCGGTCTGACTGCCGCTATCTGCAGCCATCAAGCGGATGGAATCATCTTTCCAATGCTCATCCAGAATGGCCAAAGTGCCCTGTTCCGGGGCGTAAACCACCTCATCCGCATCCTCGGTGCGCCAGGCTTCGGACATATCGGCGGTGTTATAGGCGATCAGACGTTTGTCATTGTCGCGCAGATAGACCATCGATCCATCATCGCTATGGATGATCTGACGCACCATTTGCGGCACATAGCGGCGGTCGGTGACTTCCATCGTTTCGGTAGACACGGAATAAACCACGCGATTGGTGCCGCTCATCAAAACGGTTTTGCCATCCGGGGACACGCTGAGGCCTTCGATGCTTTGCGCCTGAGCACCGGCTGCAAATAGCAAAAGCCCCGCAAGGGCAGGTTTCAAATAGGTCATGGCAATTCTCACATCTGGATAATATTGCCCGCCAGCGTAGATTCTGGCGGGCACAAGTCAAATGTCAGTATTGACAGGCGACGCGTTAACTCACTGAACGCACTGCCCATTTTTGTAATTGCCCACTTCGCGGATCACGGCGCTGTCGGGCACTTCCTTGCGATACCCGCTAAGTTCCGATTGCAGCACCCGTACGAGCAGATCCTTGAGCTTGGACACCTGATAGCAAGCGATGTTGGGTTCCGCGTGGCTGTTGCCCACACCTGAATCATCAGTCAGGAACATATAGCGGCCATTGGACAGGACCGAGGCCTGACGCATCAGATATTCCGATTCCGGCCCAACGCCACTGGCCCCCAGGCCAAAGATCTGCACCCCTTGCCCGGCGGCAATCTGGGCCGCGCGGATATAGGCGAGTGAATCGCGTTTATGCGGCGGGGCATCGGCGATGTGAAAGATGATCCGCTCCCCCTTGCCACGCCGCCAGTCAAGGTTGACCGCCGCCTGCATCGCGCGATCGGCTGCTTCGGGATAGTCGCCGCCACCATCCGCATCCAGCTTGCGCAGCCAGCTTTGCATCAGGCTCTTCTGACCAGTAAAGCCGAAATTCTGCACCTCATAGGCATCACCTTCGTCGCGATAGGCCACCAGACCATAGCGGATGTCGACCCCCGGCGCGGCCCGGCGGGCCTGGCGCACGATCCCGGAAAACTCCTTGGTGAGCCAGTCCAGCTCATCGCCCATGCTGCCGGTCGTATCAAATACAAAGACCAGGTCGAGAAAGCGCGGCTCCCACCCCTTGGTCGCGGGCACGGTTACCTCGTTCCAACCACCGGCATCGATGGTCTGGCGCAAGATCTCTTCACCCTCTTCAAAGGCGCGCAGTTCGACCTTGTTCTGGCGCCCCGCGCCCAGAGAGGCCGGGAAAACCGTGACTCGCCCATCAACGCCGGAATACCCCGTGTGGAACGGATCAGCGGCACCGGGTTTGCGCAGGTTATAGGACACACCCGGCGCAGGTTTGCCCGCCGCATCCAGCATTTGTACCTGAATCGGGGTCAGCAGGTTGGCGCGCGGCAGATCCAGCTCTTTTGCGGTCCGGTTCTGATAGCGTTTGAACGCGGCTAGATTCAGCGTGTCGTCAATATCCCCGGCGGTCACAACCCCACGGCGCGCCGATTTTACCCGCCCGGCCACCGGAGGCTCAAAGGCGATCATCGGCGAGACAGCCGGTTCAGCCATGTCCACCGCCGGTTCGACCATGACGTCTCGTTCGCTTGTATCGCCGGGCGTGAAATCTGGCAGCAGCTCAGGATCAGCGCAGCCCGCAAGCAAGGCGCAGCTCATGACCCAAGCGATAAACCGCCCGTGTGTTCCCCTGTTCAACGTGCCTTCCAAATCCACACCTCCAAAATGTGCTAATTGCACATTAGGCAAAAATCTTGCGCTTGGCAATGCAAATGTGCAATCTGCACATTATGCCAGCCATGTTCGACTCAATCCTCGCCGCTTTGGCACGCCTTATGGTAGCACGCGCCGTACCCTTTTCCGAGCTGTCAGAAAGACTAAAAGGGCATTATCTGCAGGCCGCGCAAGAGGCCGCGCGCCAGCAAGCCGGGGGAAAAATTACCGATAGTCGTCTTTCTGTGCTGACCGGATTGCAGCGGCGCGACATCGCCCGCCTGCGCGCGTTCCAGCGTAAAGAGCCGCGCCCAAATCCGCTAAGTCGGCTGGTATCCCTCTGGCAGTCTCATCCAGATTATAGCGAAAACGGGTTACCGAGGGCTTTACCACGAAACGGCCCCGCGCCCTCTTTTGAAACACTGGCGCGCGAAATTCGTCAGGACATTCATCCGCGCACCATGCTGGACAGCTTGCAGGCCGCCGGAACGGTTGAGGTGGGCGACACCATCACTTTGGTCGAAACCGCCTACATCCCTCAAAGCGGCAGTGACGAACAACTGGCTTATCTGTCGGAAAACACCGGTGATCATCTCATGGCAGCCGTGGAAAACATCCACTCAGACGCGCCGCCGCATTTCGAAAGGGCGGTGCATTATACCGGCCTGACACCGGAACAGATCGCAGAGCTTGACGCCCAGTTTCGCAAAGGTCAAATGGATCTGCTCAACGGTTTGAACACCCGCGCAAGTGCGATGAAAACCACAGGCTCAAGCTCAGGCACCGGGCCAGGCCGTTTCCGTTTTCGGGCAGGGGCATATTTCTATTCCAAGGATGAGGGCGACACATGAGCAAACCACTTCTGCTGATCCTGATTGCCCTCAGCGTGACCGCCTGCACCGAGCCTGAATTCTCCGCCCCCAGCCCGGAGACCGAAGCGGTGATCGAACCCGCAGCCTTGAAAACCAGCGATCCCTGCGACCAGGATGGCGACGGATTTGGCGGAACGGGCTGCCCCGAATTATAATCTAACGCTGCTTTCCGCCGCCTTTTGCTGGACATTGCCATTGCCCTGTTGCAATGCAGCCCTGCATACGCACATTGTGAGCTGATACGGGATCGGGCCCAAGGGACCGCCCGCCCCGCGAGAGTAATAAGAAGAACGGACACACCAGATGGACAAGATCCCGATGACACGCGGCGGTTTCGACGCGCTGGAAACAGAATTGAAGCAGCTCAAATCCGAAGAGCGCCCCGCCATCATCCAGGCCATCGCCGAAGCGCGCGAATTGGGCGACCTCAAGGAAAACGCCGAATACCACTCCGCCCGCGAAAAGCAGGGCTTTATCGAAGGCCGCATCAAAGAGCTTGAGGGCGTGATTTCCCTGGCCGAGGTGATTGACCCCTCGACCCTGTCCGGCGCGATCAAATTTGGTGCCACCGTGACCTTGGTCGACGAAGACACCGACGAAGAAAAGACCTGGCAGATCGTTGGCGAACACGAAGCCAATATCGAAGCGGGCCTTCTCAACGTGAAATCCCCGATTGCCCGCGGCTTGATCGGCAAGGAAGAAGGCGACAGCGTCGAGGTCCGCACCCCCGGTGGGGTGAAATCCTACGAAGTCCTCGAAGTTATCTTCAAGTAAGCGACAGCCATGGCCGACCGTAAAGAAGCCCGCCCGACACCTCCCGGTCTCTACGAACGACAGGCGGTCAACGGGATCACATCGATTGAATGGGCGGCCTTGGCGGCGACCTTGGCATGGCTGCTGATCTCAGGCAGCTATTTCATGACCGGCGGGGCGAGTCCCAGCCAGACGCAGGGCCAATCCCAAGGCATGGGCTTCCTGCTGACGGCCATGGTGATCATGATGCCGGTGGCGCTGATCTGGGTGGCGGCGATGACCATGCGCTCCACCCGTATCATGCGCGAAGAAAGCGCGCGCTTGGCGGCGGCCATCGACGCCATTCGTCAGGCCTATGTCAATCAGGCGCAATCGGGCCGCAACGAGGCCCCGCACCCGGCTGTTCTCAAGCGGCTCGATGAAATCGCCAGCACGCAAAAGAACCAGGAAACCACCTTGGCCATGCTGGTGGGCATGCGCCAAGCCGATCCCAATGCCGTGCCACCCGCCCCTCAGGAGGCTCCGGTCGAAGAGGACCAGCCAGCCCTGTCGCTCGGCACCCCGGCCGAGGCCCATCGCCCGCCGCTTTCGAACGAAGATTTCATCCGCGCCTTGCATTTCCCCGAAACCGCCGATGACACCGAAGGTTTTGCCGCCCTGCGCCGCGCGCTCAAAGATCGCCAATCAGCGCAGCTGATCCAGGCCGCGCAGGATGTGCTGACCCTGATGTCTCAGGATGGCATCTATATGGACGATCTGCGCCCCGATCTCGCCCGCCCCGAGGTCTGGCGCGCCTTTGCCCAGGGCAAACGTGGCCGCGAAATCGCCGCTCTTGGCGGGGTGCGCGACCGCTCCTCACTGGCCCTCACAGCCGGTCGCATGAAGCAGGATCCGATCTTTCGCGACGCTGCGCATCATTTCCTGCGCCGCTTTGACCAAAGCATCGCCCTATTCGAAAAATCCGCAACCGATGCCGACCTTCAGGACCTCGCCGGCACCCGCACCTCACGAGCTTTCATGCTGTTGGGCCGCGTCGCGGGCACCTTTGACTAGGCTCTGTTGACAAACCCCAGCCACCATCGGTTTCAGTCCAAAACTGCTTAGCTCTCCGAACTTGGCCGCAGGAATTCCCTTTCGGGACATTTCGTACCGAAATGCCCTGCCGATCACCCAGATCGCCGCGGGAAAATCGCCTCATCAAGGCCAAAATGGATCTTGCGTTGATGATCTATGGTGAGTGGCCACAGGCCCTAACCCCCCAGGTTTCTTTGGGCCAAAAATATCCCGGGGAGTCTTGAGCTTGCTCAAGACGGGGCAGCGCCCCATCCTGACCTCACAACCCAAAGCTGCCATAGGGATAAAAGCGCACTAGATCGCCCTCGACGATCTCGTGCCCCTCATCCCCCAGCTCGACCAGGCCTTCGGCCCAGCTTAGCCCCGACACCCGTCCAGACCCTTCAGATTTGAACACCTCGGCGCGACCATTGCGCATCCGCGCGCGTAGGAATTCCCGCCGCCCGGGCTTCTTACGCTTGCTGAACGCGGCGGGCAGATCAAATCCTAGCGGCTCAACCCACCCTGATCCGGCCATTTTCGACAAAGACGGGCGGGCAAAAATCAGGGTGCAGACAAAGGCCGCCACCGGATTACCCGGCAGGCCAAAGACCGGCACGCCGTTCCACACGCCCAAGGCCAAAGGCCGCCCCGGTTTCAACGCAATCCGCCACTCTGCCAAAGCGCCGCTTTCGCGCAACAGCGCCGAAACGTGATCCTCATCCCCGGCCGAGGCCCCGCCCGAGGTCAGGATCACATCAACCCGCTCTGCCGCCGCATCCAGTTGCGCCCTCAACCCGTCGCGATCATCCTTGACCCGTCCAAGATCCACGGCCTCATAGCCAAATCGTGCAATGGCGCTCAGCAACATGGGCCGGTTGGCGTCAAAGATCTGGCCCGGCCCGGCGCTTTCCCCGGGTTCCACCAGCTCATCCCCCGTCGACAAGACGCCAACACGCAAGGGTTGAAATACGTTCAGCACACCAAACCCAATAGCCGAGGCCAGCGCCAGATCCGCCGGGGTCAGCACCCGCCCTTTGGGCAGGGCAACCTCGCCCTCGGCCACATCCTCACCCGCCTTGCGGGTATTCGCGCCTTGTTTGATTGGCCCGTGAAAGGCGATCTGATCGGCGCCAATGGCGCAATCTTCCTCCAGCACCACCGTATCAACCCCGTCGGGCAGGGCTGCGCCGGTCAGCACGCGAATGGCGGCCCCCTCTGGCACCCGCCCCTGATAGGGGATGCCCGCCGCCGCACGCCCATCGATCAAGGGAAACTGCGCCTCTCCCTCTGGAACCCCACCAGAAAAACCATAGCCATCCACGGCCGTATTGGGCAGGGGAGGGTTTGACCGCTTGGCGACCAGATCCTCGGCCAAAACACGGCCCGCCGCATCGGCCAAGGGAACCTCTTCCTGACCCACGACCACTCGCAGCCGCTCTTTCAACTCGGCCAGGGCCTCATCCACCGGTGTCCAATTCACGCCGGGTGGCAGAGCAAAACAGTCATTCTTGAGCGGCGGAGGGCGCAACCCCGTCGCCTCGGGCGCGTGCGTGGCCAACAACCCAACCTCGCGCAGGATGAAATCCGCAATCGCCACAGTGTCGTCCAGATCAAACACCGGTCGGTCCAGATCCAAAGACACATCTGCGGCCACCGCGCGGATGCTTGGATCACCCGGCGCGATCAGCGCATGTCCAGCCTCCTGGCGAAAGGCCTCGATCTTGGGATGGGCCTCGCGTTTATAGCCTTCGATCAGCACCAGATCGACCGGGCTGAGCCGCGCCAACAGCTCGGCCAGCTTGGGCTCGGGTGTTTCGCGCAGCTCGGTCATCTGGGCGACGCGTTTGCCCGAGGCCAGCATCACCTCATGCGCCCCGGCCGCGCGATGGCGATAGCTGTCGCGCCCCTTTTGGTCGACGTCAAAGGCATGATGAGCATGTTTAACCGTGCTGACGGTAAATCCGCGCGCCGTGATCTCGGCAACCAAGCGTTCCATCAGCCCGGTCTTGCCCGCATTCTTCCATCCGGTCACGCCAAACACATTCATTTCAGAAAACCCTCGGCAATCACCAGATCTTCTGGCGTGTTGACGTTAAAGAAGGGATCGAACCCATGGGCCGGAAACAGCGCTTCGCGCCCGCCATGTTGATCGGTCCACAAAACCACTTTGCGCAATCCACCCTCAAGCGCAGCCCTGAGGTCATCGCGCAGGGCCACGGGCCAAAGCCCAAAGGTCGGGTGACGGTTCACGCGGCCTTTGCCGCCCGACTTTAGCGGCTCACCGTTGCCACGCGGTGTTGTGGCCAGCACCAGCGGATGGTCTTGCCCCTCGGCTGCCATCAAAAGCTGCGGAACCAGATCACAGGGAAAAAACGGCGTGTCAGCCGCGACGCTGACAACCGTATCGGCACCCTGTTCAGCCGCCCAATCCATCCCGGCCAGAACACCGGCCAACGGGCCGGGAAACTCCGCGAGGCTGTCGGCCACAACGGGCAGTTTAAAACGGTCAAAGCGCTGCGCCTCGCCATTGGCGTTCAGCACCAAACCAGCGACCTGAGGCTCGATCCGCTCGATCACATGATCCAGCAAACAGCGCCCGCCCAGCGGCAACAAGCCCTTGTCTCCGCCCCCCATCCGGGTCGCCTGCCCCCCGGCAAGGATCACTGCAACGGGTTGTTTCATGACTGACCTCGCGGCTGGATGTCCCAAAAATTTTCGAAAATTTTTGCAAAAATCGTGGACGATTTTTCAGCGCATGCCTGCCTCATTGCGCCCCCTTCCGACCGGATTTCCTACCCTCCTCGGGCACGCTCTCCGGGTCCATGTCGCGCACCAGACGTTCTTCTCCGCTGAGACAGACAAAGCGTTTGCCGCGCATCCGTCCGATGCAGGTCAGGCCGACCTGCCGGGCGATCTCGACCCCCCAGGCGGTGAACCCTGACCGGGATGCCAGAACCGGGATGCCCATCAGGGCTGTTTTGATCACCATCTCAGAGGTCAACCGCCCGGTGGTATAAAGCATCTTGTCGCTGCCCGAGACGCCCTCGGACAGCATCCAGCCCGCGATCTTGTCCACCGCGTTATGACGGCCCACATCCTCCATATAGACCAGCGGGCGATCCTGTTGGCAGAGCACCGTGCCATGAATAGCTCCGGCCTCCAGGTAGAGCGACGGGGTTGTGTTGATCCGATGTGCCAGCGCATAGAGCCAGCTTGTGCGCAGTTCCCCCTTGGGCAGGTCCACCTGATCCAACCCCTCCATCATATCGCCAAACACCGTTCCGACAGCGCAGCCGCTGGTGCGGGTCTTTTTCTGCACCTTCTCTTCATAGGTGGTCTGTGACGCGGTGCGCACCACGACGACTTCAAGCTCTTCGTCGTAATCCACGCCCGTGATCTCTTCATCGTCACCCAACATGCCCTGATTGCGCAGAAACCCCAGCGCCAGGTATTCCGGATAGTCGCCGATGGTCATCGCGGTCACGATCTCTTGGCGGTTCAGAAAGATCGTCAGCGGGCGCTCTTCAACCACCGAGACACTCACCTCGGCCCCGGTGTGATCAGTGCCGCTGACCGCACGGGTCAGCCGCGCCGCTTTGGGATCGGGGGCGATGAGATAGTCGGTGTCGGGCAATTGCATCTTGTCGGGGCCTTCGTTACGCCTTGGGCTCGGGGTGGGATAAGTCATGGCGCAGAGCGAAGTGATGTCAAGCTATTGGAGGGGATTTCGCGACGGATTGCCCTTTATTGCAGTCGTTGCCCCCTTTGCCACGCTGTTCGGCGTTTTGTCCATGGAATCAGGGCTTTCGGTCTTTGAAACCGTGGCGTTTTCTGTGGTCGTCATCGCCGGATCGGCGCAATTTGCCGCTCTGCAATTGCTCAATGACAACGCCCCTCTGCTTGTGGTCATTTTGTCCGCTTTGACGGTCAATTTGCGCATGTCGATGTACTCTGCGTCCCTCACGCCCTATCTCGGGCCTTTGCCGCTTTGGAAGCGCATAACAGCGGCCTATTTCCTCGTCGACATCACCTATGCCGCCTCCGTTCAGGATTACGACAAACGCCCGCAGGAAAGCGTGGCGCAGAAGTTTGCCTATTTTATGGGAGTCGCGACGCCGGTTTGTCCGCTCTGGTATCTCTTCACCCTGATCGGCGCGCTTGTGGGTGAGGCGATTCCATCCGGAGGAGGGCTGGATTTTGCGCTGCCCATTGCCTTTATCGCCATGGTGGCCCCGACCCTGCGCACAACGGCCCATATGGGGGCGGCCATCTCGGCGGCGCTTCTGGCGCTTTGCCTGTATTGGATGCCCTTCAATCTGGGCCTGATCACCGCAGCGCTGGCCGGGATGGCTGTGGGCGCTGAATTGGAACGCAGGGGTTGGGCATGATCGACAAGCTTGATCTCTGGATCACCATTGCCGCGCTGGGCGTTGGGTCGTTTGGCTTGCGCTTTTTGTTTCTGGGACTGGTCGGCGACCGGGCCTTGCCCGATTGGGCGCTGCGTCATCTGCGCTATACCGGCGTTGCGGTATTGGCGGCTCTGGTCACGCCCCTGGTGGTTTGGCCCGCTGCCACGGGCGGCGAAACCGACCCCGCGCGCCTGATGGCGGCCGCCGTTGCGGTCGTCACCGGTTATGTCAGCAAGAACATTTACGGAGCGTTGGTTGCCGGGGCCGCTGTCATGGTCGCAGCGGCCTATTGGCCCGGATGAAAGGGCAGGGTGGGGTTACTGCCCGCCCTGTGCCAGTTCCTGCTCAAATTCCCGGATGGCGATGGCTTTGTCGTCGTCATCATTCTCGCGCAAAACGCTTTGTTCCACGCCGGGAAGTTTGGAAAACTGTTCCGACAGTTTCAAAGGATACCAGGTGCCGCTGATGTTTTCGAAACCGGGCAATTGCGACAGGATATGCGAGGTCGACGCCGCACAACGCGCTGAGGCGACAGGCCCCTCTTGTTGTGCCATACGCAGGGCGCGCTCAGCGACTTCGGGCGGCACTTCGATGCGCTGGATGCGCACGTGATAGGTTTTGCGGGCATGCGCGCCTTCGTAAAAGCGTTTGACCCGAGGGGTGATGCCATAGAGCACATCATTGACCTCAGGCACCGCTCTCAACCGGACAGAACCGGCTGGGTCGAACACAACCCGCTGGCTTGGTGCGTTGATCATCAGGCTGGTATGTGCCCCGGCGCCGGTGCGGTTATTGACCATGGTATACAAGGTCAGCGCCGTCGGGCCGTTATGCTGATAGGCGGCGGCCGCAGCTTCCTCTGGTGAGGAATCCGGCCCTGCCGTGTTCACAGCACAACCTGCAAGGGCCAGCCCTGCAGAAACGACCAAAGCCAGGGACCGCAATTTCATCGGCACTCTCCAGATGATGTTCAACGCAGCAGCGCGTTTTTAGGACGCAAAGACCGCCAGAAAGACGCAAAGCGCGAAAATGACGATCAGGGAGCGGATCGTAAAGGTGATGAACCCGTCAAAGGTTTTCTCCTGAACGGAAATGTCCATGCTACCATGCTTGTGTTCGGCCATGAGATTGGTCCTGTTCTTGTCAGTATTTCAGTGCGTTTCCAGCTGGAATTAGCGCATTTTCGCCCCTCTGTCACGCGGGCAAAAATGCACAGTTGTCGCGGTGCGGCTTATTTCGCCCCCAGCTCGCTGGCCAATTGAAACCCGATGCGGCGCGGCGGCGCGTCATCTTCCTTGGCCTCTTTGGGCAGGGCGCGCAAAATAACGCTCAACTGGCTGACATGCTGGATAAGTTGTGTGCGCGCCCCGGTTGGATCGGTCCCGTAAAAGGTCACGATATCCGGGTCGAAAAAGCCCAGGCCCTCGATCCGCAGCACCCCGGCATCACCCCCGGCAAAGCCCATGGCGACCTCGTGTTTGTTGTCCAACTGCTTTTCAAAGTTCTGGATATAGAGAATCAGCCGCTCATAGGCCCATTCCGCAGGGCTTTTCTGTTTGACCGGCTTTTTGGTCACCGCTTCGGGCAGGTCTTCGGTTTCGACTGAGACGCCTTCGGTGTGCACATCAATGCGGCGTGGAATGGCCTCGGCCTCAAACGCCTCGGCGGCGGTGGCGATGGTGTCAGACATGGTTTCCTCCCAGCGGTGTTCACCCGCGGTTGTCACTGTTGCACAGGCAGGGGTGACAAAAAATCATGCAATTGACCAGCGGCGATCAACTTTTTGTTGGGGGGAAAAGGGGCGGTGCTGAAGATCTTTGGGGATTGTCCACAGCTCCTCGTCACCCGGAACCGAAATTCTTTTCCTCGAGTTAATGTTACCGGATCGCCTGCGATCCGGTTCGCGCCCGACCCCGCCCCCCAGGGCGGGCGCGAATTCTTCTCAGCGTTTCAACAAGATGCACCGTTGTCTGACACCACCAGCCGACTGCCAAGGTTAGACGCGCCCACCCTCGGCGCCGGGCGCGAACCTTTGTGGTTACTGATAATCTTTGTAGCGGATTTCAATTCCGGGTGACTAGATGGCCTGAAACAGCCAGGCCCCATCATCGCGCCGCTCACGGGTGGCACGCCCGTCATGCCAAAGGTGCAGGCAATGGGCCATGGCTTCGACCAGCGCCAGGCCATATTCCCCACCGCGAATGGGGCGCTTGAACAGCGGCATAAAGCAGTCACCGGCAGTTTTGGGCGTGTCCAGATGGGCGGCCAGCCGATCCAGGGCTCCGTGATGGTTGTCGATCAACTGACGCATCCGCTGCGGCACCCCGGTAAAGGGCAGTTTATGCCCGCCCAGACACATATGTTCAGGCCGCGCCAGTTTGGCCAGACGCTCGCAGCTTTCCAGCCATTCGCCCACCGGGTCCGCCTCGGGCTGGGTGGCATAGACACCCAGGTTCGAGCTGATCGAGGGCAGGATCTGGTCCCCAGCCAGGATCAAATCGCAATCGCGCGACCAAAAGGTCGCGTGTTCCGGCGCGTGCCCATTGCCGATATGGATATCCCACTCGCGCCCACCGGCGCGGATCACGCCGCCTTGCCGAATGCGGGTAAAGCCCAGCGGCATGTCATGGACGCAATCGGCAAAGTTGAACGGACGCCCGGCCTGACGTTCAACCAGCTCATCCGGGTCCATGCCGCAGCTTTTCCAATAGGCGACGGTTTCGGGGTTGGGCAGCTCTTGCACATCCAGTTGCAGCATCCGCGCCATCAGCCAGGCGGTGCGAGTCATGACCAATTCGGCCCCGTGTTGCGTCTGAAACCACCCGGCCAGCCCGATATGGTCCGGGTGGTGATGGGTGCCGATCACCCGGCGCACCGGCTTGCCCTTCAACGGGCCCGCCATCAGGGTTTCCCAAATCGCGCGCGATTTCTTGGTGGAAAAGCCGGTATCGACAATGGTCCAGCCATCGCCATCATCCAGCGCATAAATGTTGACGTGATCCAGTTTCATCGGCAGCGGCTGGCGCAGCCACAGCACGCCCTCAGCGATTTCCAAGGCCTCACCCGAGGCGGGCGGGGTTTCGAACGGGTATCGGATCACATCAGTCATAAGGGCCGTTTACACCGCCAGATCGTCGGGCGAAATCCCCATCAGATCATCCGCCCCTTCGCGCGCATGGGCCAGCAGCCCCAGATGCTCGGGCAGCAGGCGTTTGATGTAAAACGCCGCCAGCTTGGCCTCGGCCCCGTCCGGTTTCGCCATGGCCGCTGCCAGGTGGAAATAGCCGCCCAGAACGCGGGCAAAGCCGCGCAAGAACGGCACCGCCACGGCAAACCGATCAGACACCTCGCGCGCCACCAGCGCCTCGGTGGTTTCGCGCAGGTTTTCCGAGGCCTGCCAGACCGGTTCCGCCAGATCGGGCATGATGGCGCGTGCCCCTTCGGCAAAGGCTTCGATCTCGTCCAACAGCTTATAAGCTGCCTCGCCACCATCCATCAGCTTGCGACCCACAAGGTCCATCGCCTGAATGCCATTGGTGCCCTCATAGATTGCCGTCACCCGCACATCGCGCACATATTGCGCTGCGCCGGTTTCCTCGATGAATCCCATGCCGCCATGCACTTGCAGCCCGGTATTGGCGACTTCGATCCCGGTATCGGTACCAAAGGCCTTGGCAATGGGAGTCAGAAACGCCGCGCGCGCCTGCCATTCCGCATCACCCGTGGCATTCGCCATGTCCAAGGCCACCGCCACCGACAGCGCAATCGCGCGCGCGGCAAAGGTGTCGGCCTTCATGCTGGCCAGCATCCGGCGCACATCGGCATGGCCGATAATGCTGCCTTCGGCGGTGCGGCCCTGTTTGCGCTCATTGGCATAGGCCAGCGCCTGTTGATAGGCGCGTTCGGCAATGCCAACGCCCTGCACCGCCACACCAAGGCGGGCATTGTTCATCATGGTGAACATGGCGCGCATCCCGTCATGTTCGCTGCCCACCAGCCAACCGCGCGCGCCTTCAAAGGACATCACGCAGGTCGGGCTGCCATGAATGCCCATCTTATGTTCGACACTGACCACCTTGAGACTGTTGGCCTCACCCGGTTTGCCATCCGCATCGGGGATGTTGCGCGGCACCAGAAACAGGCTGATCCCCTTGGTCCCCGCCACCCCATCGGGCAGACGTGCCAGTACCAGGTGACAGACATTCTCGGTAAAATCGTTATCCCCCCAGCTGATAAAGATCTTTTGCCCGGTGATCGCATAGGTCCCGTCGCCATTCGGCTCGGCCTTGCTGCTCAGCGCGCCCACATCCGATCCGGCCTGCGGTTCGGTCAGGTTCATCGTGCCAGCCCATTCGCCGGTGACCAGCTTGGGCAGATACAGTGCCTTAAGCTCATCGCAGGCATGATGTTCCAACGCCTCGATCTGGCCTTGGGTCATCAGCGGGTTCAGGTGCAGCGCCATGTTTGACGACACCATCATGTCATTGACCGCCGTTGTCACCGTCAGGGGCAGGCCCATGCCGCCAAATTCCGGATCGGCAGAGACAGCAACCCAGCCGCCATCGGCAATTGCCTTATACCCGTCCGCGAACCCGTTCGAGCTGCGCACCTTGCCGTTTTCCAACACCGCCGGGTCCAGATCGCCATTGCGGTTCAACGGGGTCAGCACCTCTTCACACATCTTGGCCGCCTCAGAGAGGATCGCCTCGACGGTTTCGGTCGTAGCGTCTTCGAAACGCGCGGTTTTGGAAACCGAGTCGAACCCGACAATATGGTTGAGAAGCAGGCGAAAATCGTCCAGCGGCGCGCGATAGGTCATGGGGGCTCCCCTATGGCTTGGATTCGGCCAAGCGCTCTTGTAGCTAAAGGTGTCGCGGATCAAAATGAATGGCAGCTGACTTGCCTTCAACCGAAACGCGGCGTCACGGAATATGAGGGCCGCAATGGCAGAGCGCGTCACGGAAAAACTGGACAACACGGAGGCAGGGCGCGCCAGGGCGGCTGCCATCTGGCGCGATGGCGGGCTGGTCGCCTTTGCGACCGAGACCGTCTATGGCCTTGGTGCAGATGCGCGCAATGATCGCGCCGTTGCGTCAATTTACGAGGCCAAGGGCCGCCCCAGTTTCAACCCGCTGATTGTGCATGTCGCCTCGATTGCGGCGGCTCAGGAATTGGTGGAATGGAGCGAGCAGGCGCAAAAGCTGGCAGATGCCTTTTGGCCCGGCCCTTTGACCCTCGTCCTGCCGATCAAGCCCGATGCCGGGATCTCCAAATTGGTGACGGCAGGCCTGTCGACCCTGGCCATTCGCATGCCCGCAAACCCGGCGGCGCAAGCGCTGTTGCAGGCGTTTGACGGCCCGGTGGCTGCCCCTTCGGCCAATAACTCCGGTCAGATCAGCCCGACCCGAGCGCAGCATGTGCTGGATGATCTGTCTGGCCGCATTGATGCGGTGTTGGACGGCGGGGCCTGCTCGGTCGGGTTGGAATCCACCATTCTGGGGCTGGCTGGCACCCCCACGCTTTTGCGCCCCGGCGGCGTCACCCGCGATGCGATCAGCGCCAGTTTGGGATTGCCGGTCGCGCTGCGCGAAGAGGGCGACGCGATTTCGGCCCCCGGTCAGATCACATCGCATTACGCCCCGCGCGCCCGCGTGCGCCTGAACGCCAGCACCTGGCAACCGGGTGAGGCACGGCTGGGCTTTGGCCCGGTTGACTGCGACCGCAACCTCTCACCCTCCGCCGACCTGACCGAAGCCGCCGCCAATCTGTTTGAATATCTACACCAATTGGATGCGCTGGGCGCGGGCACCATCGCCGTTTCCCCCATTCCCGATCACGGGATGGGCATCGCCATCAATGACCGGCTTGGCCGGGCTGCAGCTGATCGCTGAATTCCATCGCTTTGATCAAGGCCTGCACCCCCTCTGGCGTGGTGTCAAAATCCAGCACATCCACAGAAACATGGGTGTCGGGATTGAACTGGCAGAGTTGAAACACGTCGTCATAGACCTCCACCTCAACCTTGGCTTCGCTCCAATGCAGGCAGACCGTCGGCCAATCGCCGCGCCCGGCCCAATCGGGCAGGGGCTTGCCCAGCACCTGTAACAGGGTTGTGGCGTTTCTTATCGCCGCCTCTGTCGGGGCGTTGCCCTCCTCCCAGGCGATGCGGATCGAAGACCAGATGTGCGGTAATGTCATGTCAAAAGCTCTTCCTTGGCGTTCTGCCAATGCAACTGCTAGGCCCGCCCCCCTTCGGCAGACAGGGCGAGCGCGGCGACGCCGATGCTTTCCAGCGCGGCCTGCCACTTTTCCATATCCTCAAGGTCAAAAATGATTCGGGTATCACACTCGCACACCAACCAGCCGTTTTGGGCGATTTCCCCTTCCAGCTGACCCGGCCCCCAACCGGCATAGCCCAAGGCCATCATCCATTTCGCCGGGCCTTCGCCCTTGCCCAGATCCTCAAGAATGTCCTGGGTTGCGGTCATATGCACGTCTTCGCGCACCTCCAGCGTTGTCACCAGCGACTTGTAATCCGGGCTGTGCAGAACAAAGCCGCGCCCCACCTCAACCGGGCCGCCAAAATGCACATGATGATCTTTCAGATCGACCTTGAGATCGATGGACAGCTGCGTCAGCAGGGTGGGCATGTCCAGATCATCACTGGCTTTGTTGATGATCAGGCCCATGGCCCCTTCATCGGAATGATCACATAAAAACACCACGCTATGTTCAAATCGCGGGTCGCCCATGCCCGGCATTGCGATCAGCATATGCCCTGTCAGGTTGGTGGGGGTCGTCGCGTCCTTGAGCACCATGTGGAACCTTTCGAATTCGTGCCCCTCAGCATGGCCCGCCCCGCCGCACAACGCAAGGGAAAGGCGCGCTTTTCGGGGGATGTGCCGCCGCATGACGCAACCTTAGGGAGCATCACAAAATCCATCGCCGGAATGTGACTTTTATTTCCGGGCAAAAGCGCCCATGTCTGAGGATATGAAAAACTTTGTTCTGGCCATCGCCTGCCTGTTTTTGCCACTGATTTCCTCAGGGGCGGCACAGGCTGAAAGCTATGAAAATGTCATCCGCGCCGAGCTGCGCCCAGGCTGGCGCTTGCCGGATGGCTCGCATATGGCCGCCTTGCATCTGGAACTGGCCCCAGGTTGGAAGACCTATTGGCGCGCGCCGGGCGATGCGGGCATTCCGCCGCAATTCCGTTGGAAGGGCAGTGGCAGTGCCGTTCAGGTCCATTGGCCCGCGCCCCAAGTGTTTCATCAATCCGGCATGCGTTCGGTTGGTTATTCCGGCAGTGTCACGCTGCCCTTGCGGGTCAGCCTGCGCAACTCTACCAAAGATGCCCGCCTGAAAGGGGTCATCGACATTGGCATCTGCAAGGATGTCTGCCTGCCTCACCGCGTCCGGGTCGAGGCTGTATTGCCCGCCACCAAAACCAAACCTGACCCCAGCATCGCCGCCGCGTTGGCGGATGAGCCTTACAGCGCCGAAGATGCCGGTGTGTCCAGCGTGTCTTGCCGGGTGGCTCCGGCCCCCAATGGCATGATGCTGCGCGCGCAAATCGACATGCCCAAAGGCACCGGGCGCGAACATACGGTGATCGAAGCCGCCAATCCCGAAATCTGGGTCGGCGAGCCGCGCACCTGGTGGGAAGGCGGCCATTTGATGGCCGAGGCGCAGATGGCACATATGGCCGGCTCTGCCTTTGCGGTTGATCGCTCGCGCCTTCGGATCACGGTACTGGGTGGGCACATGCCGGTGGATATCCACGGCTGCAGCGGCTGATCTTAGTCACTCGGGACTGAAGTCCTCATCATAGAGTTAATGTATCCGGATCGCCTACGATCCGGTTCGCGCTCATGCCAGAGGCATGCTTCCAGCATGACCCCGCCCGTCTAACCAAAGGTTTGCCTACGGCAAAGCGGCGGGCGCGAATTCGTCTCAACGTTTCAACAAGATACGCAGTTTCCTGATGCCACCACCCAGCTACCAAGTTTCTATGCGCCCACCCTCGGTGCCGGGCGCGAACCTGCGTGGTTGCCATTTTTTTATGTCGCGGAATTCATGTCCCGGTGACGAGGCTATGTCACAGCAACGCATCCTCAACGTAGCAGCTAGCCACGCATCGCGCGCTTCACACCCAGACCCAGCCCACCAAGAACATAAAGCAGCAGGCACAGCGCCGCTGCCCCGACGATGAACAGGCCCAGCCCGGCAAAATGCGGCGACATCTCGGCCAATGGGCCCAATGCCAGTACGTCGGGCAGGCGTTCGTAAATGGCGGCATAGCCCAGTGTCGCCCCCAGCCAGGCCAGCACGCCCAACCCGCCCAGCATCACCCAAAGACGCGTCGCCAGATTGCGGAACCGCAAACCGCGTTTCAGCGCCGTCACATAGCGCGCCACATCATGCTGGATGGCGATCAAGGCCGGAACAACCAGCAAGACCAACACCATGCCAAAGCCCAAGCCATACACCAGCGTGATCACCGTCGGCTTGAGGAACTGCGCCTGCGCCGAGCGCTCGGTCAGCAGCGGCGCAAGGCCCAGCACAGTCGTTGCGGTGGTCAAAAACACCGGGCGCAGCCGGTCCGCCGCCCCGTCGATGATCGAGGGCACCAAACCGCGCTCAGCCGCGTATTCGTCAATCTGAGTCACCAACACGATGGAATCGTTGATGATAATCCCCGTCATCCCCAATAAACCAACCACCGTGAACATGCTCAGTGGCACATCCCAATAGGCGTGACCATAGATCGTCCCGACCAGCCCAAAGGGGATGATGGCCATGACAACCAATGGCCGTGACCAGCTGGCAAAGACCCAGCTCAGCACCAGATAAATGCCCAGCAGCACCAGAACCAACCCGGTGCGCGCATCGTTGAGGAAGTCATCCTCTTGCTCGCTCAGCCCTGACAGGCGGTATTCCACCTGCCGCGTCTCGGCGATTTCCGGCAGGATCTTTTCCTCAAGTGCGGTCATGATCTCGGTCGCCCGCGCCGGATCGTCTTGCGACAGGTCGCCGGTGACCGAAATGGTACGAATGCCGTTTTCGCGTCGAACCGTGGAAAACCCGGTGCGGCGTTTGACGCTGACAATATCGGCCAGCGGCACATAGGCCCCATCCGGCGTGCGCATCTGACTGCGTTCCAGGAAATCCGCGGTCAGCTCGCCTGCAGGCAGCTCCACCCGGATCGCCGCGCTGCGCGGCCCATCCGGATAGGTCGCGGCCTCAATCCCGCCCAGCCGATTGCGCAACACACGCCCCAGCCCATCAATATCAAAGCCCAAGGCCTGCCCCTGCGCAGTCAGCTCCAGGATCAGCTCTTCTTTGTCATAAGACAGGTTATCCTCGACCGCCGAAATCTCACCAAACTGCGCCACGGCGGTTTGCAGGTCTTCTGACGCTGCTTTCAGGATCTCTGCCGAGGCCCCGTAGAATTCGACATCCAGCGCATCCCCCCCGGGCCCCGAACGCCAGCCGCGAAAGGTCAGGGTCTCGACCAAAGGATGGCGCGTCACGCGGTCCTGCAGCTCTCCAACAAAGGCAAAGCTGGAATAGGGGCGCAGGTCGGCATCGATCAGCTCGATGGAAATGCCGCCCAATTGGTCATTGTCCTTGGTATCCGCCCCGCGCAAACCGCGCCCGGCATTGCCGCCCACTTCGGCCACAACGTAATCCAGCGGGTTGCGGCCATAGCGCTCTTCGTATTCTGCCGCCAGTTCATTGGTGGCCTGCTGAAACAGTTTCATCTGCGCCAGCGAATCCTCGCGTGTGGCACCGGGGGCCATGGCGAAATTCCCGGTGACCGACGACCGCTCCGGCGCGTTAAAGAACCGCCATTGCACATCGCCACTGACCAGCAACACCACCTGACTGGCCAGCGCCAGAACCGCCCCAGCGATCACCACATAGCGCGCGGTCACGATCAAGCGCATAAAGGGCCTGAACATCCGGTCGCGCACAAAACGAAACCCGCGATCCACAATGCGCGATGGCAGGTCATACCAATGCTGCTTGGCCGAATGCTTCATCGCATGGGCCATGTGGTTGGGCAGGATCAGGAAACACTCCACCAGCGAAGCGATCAGAACCACGATCACCGTAAAGGGGATATCGCCAATCAAATCGCCAAACCGCCCGCCAATCGCCGTCAGACCAAAAAAGGCAATCACCGTGGTCAGCGTGGCGGAAAACACCGGCAAAGCCATGCGCCGCGCCGCGGTTTCCGCCGCCTCATAGGGGCCCAGCCCCTTGCGATAGAGATGGTCGGAATGTTCGCCCACCACGATCGCATCATCCACCACGATCCCCAGCGTGATGATCAGCGCAAAGAGCGAGATCATGTTGATGGTCAGCCCCGACAGATACATCAGCGCGATGGCCGCCAGCATCGCGGTGGGAATGCCCGCCGCCACCCAAAACGCTGTGCGCGCATTGAGGAACAGGAAAAGCAGCAGCACCACCAGCCCCAGCCCTGTCAGCCCATTATCCAGCAGAATGTTCAACCGCCCCGAGATCGCCTCGGCCCGCGTGCGGATCAGGTCAACCTTGACGCCACCAGGCAAGGAGGTCTGGAACTCATCCGCCACCTCCTGAACCGTGTGCTGAATGCCAATCGCATCGCCTTGCTGCGTGCGGTCCACCCGAATGGAAATCGCCGGGTTTTCGCCAACAAAATAGCTGCGTTCGCGGTCAATCCCTTCGACCCGGATCTGGCCAACATCGCCAACTGTCAGCTTGGAACCATCCGGGTTTGAGCGCAGAACAATCGCGGCGATATCCTCGGGTTTGCGCTTTTCAACACCGGTGCGCACCCGCGCGCCTGCGCTGCCCACATCGCCCGCCGGATCGGTGTCGACCTCGGCGGCGATGGCCTGAGCAATTTCCGCCATGGTGACGTCAAAGGCGATCAAATTGGCCGACGGCACTTCGATCAGGGTCTGGGGCGCGGCCAGCCCCCGGATCGTGGTACGCGTCACCCCTTCGGCGAACAGCCTGACCACAAATTCATCGGAAAACCGCGCCAATTGATCCACGCCCACCGGCCCGGTGATCACCACATCGGTGACGCGATCCCGCCAGGCCCCGCGTTTGACCGTCGGTTCCTCGGCATCTTCGGGCAGGGTTGTGACCGCATCCACCGCCGATTGCACGTCTTCGGCGGCGCGCGCCATGTCCCAGCCGGGCTCGAACTCCAAGGCGATAACCGCGCGCCCTTCGCTGGATGACGCGCCCGAGGTTTCGATGCCTTCAACCGCCAGCAGGGCCGGTTCCAACACCTGAACAATGGCCGCATCAACATCTTCGGCCCCCGCGCCATCCCATGTGACGCGCACCGTGACATTGTCCAAGACGACATCGGGGAAAAACTGCGCCCGCATATTCGGTGTGGCCAAGAGGCCAGCGGCGATCAGGATCACCAGAACCAAATTGGCCAATGTCGGGTGGCGGGTGAAATAGCTCAGAATACCGCCCGCTGCCTTGGGAACGCCGCGCGCCATGGCTTAGCCCCCCATCCGGGATTCGATCCGTTCCACCATGCGTGCCGGTACTTGGGGTTTGTCGAGCTGCCCCAGAATGCGCGCCTTGGCCTCTTGCGGCATACGATTATTGGCCTCGACAAAGGCGCGGATCTTGGCGCGGCGTTCCTCGGACAGTTCCAGCATTTCCGGTTCTTCGCTGGCCACTGCATCACCCGACCGGCGCAGCGGTTTCACCTTGATCCCGGCCCCCAAGAGCGGCGTGCGTTCGGCCACTACCTCGCGCCCATCCAGCCCGCGTGCGCGGATCAAAACCTCATCGCCCTGACGGCGCAGCAGCTCGGTCTGAACAACTTCCAAACGATCCTCTTCGCCAATGACCAAAACCTCAGAGGCCGCATTCAACGCCGCCGCAGGCAGGCGCGCCACGCGGCGCAATTCCGGTTCATCCAGTTGAACGGTGACAAAATCACCCGGTTTGAACCCGCGCGGCGTTTCCAGCTCAGCAAACAGCAACCGCCCGGTCTGCCCTTCACCGACTGCCGCGCCTTCGCGGCTCAGCTTGCCCTTGGTGGTGATATTGGTGCCAAACACATCCAGCGTAACGGTGACCGGGGTTTCCTTGATTTGCCCGGACTCGTTCAGCAGCCGGGCATATTGTTGGGTCGAGACGCGAAAGGCGACCTCAAGCAGGTCCGGGTCCACCAGTTGCGCCAGCTTTTCATTGGCCGACACCAGGCGCCCGGCGACAACCGTCACCTCAGACAAGGTGCCAGAAAACTCGGCGCGAATTTCGGTGTCATCCAGCAGGCGCTGGGCCTCGTCCTGAGCGATCTCAATGCGGCGCAGGCTGGTGGCCGCCTGATCAATGCGCGCCTCAGCCACGGCGACAGCGCGGCGATGGGTCAAAACCGCTTGTTTTGCCGAGGACAGCGCCAGCTCGGCGGTTTCCACCGCCGCCGCCGTCCCGACATTGCGGTCACGCAGATCCTGTTGACGCTTCAACGCCTGTTCGCGCAATCCCACCTGTTCGCGCGCCGCTTCCAGCTCATCCTGCGCCAGCCCCAACGCGCGAATGGCTTCGCGCTCTTCCGCTTCCGCATCCAAACGGTCGCTTTCGGTGCGATCAAAGGCTGATTGCGCATTGGCCGGGTCCACTTGCGCCAAAAGCTGGCCCGCCTGCACGCGCCCACCCTCGACAAAGCCGGGATCAAGCGAAACCAGCGCCCCGCCGGTCGCGGCACGCAATTCCAGGGATCGGAGGCTGAGAATTTCGCCAAAGGCCGACAATTGCGGCGTCACCGGGCCAAACTGCGCCGGAATGACATTCACCGCAAAGACCCGTTCACGTGCCGGGCGCGACCGTTGCTCTTCATTCATGCGGGCCTGCACAGCGTCGCGCACCAATATCCCCGCATAGGCCAAAAGGCCCAAGGCGAGCGACATCAGAAACAGGCCCGTCAGGCTTTTGCGCAGAAACCGCATGGCTTCCCTTTCTGCGAATGAACGTCTTAAATGTAGCGGCTGGCCATGAAAAACCAAGCGGCGATGGGGCTTATACGTGGCGCACCGCTACTTCCGTCGCAAATGTTCGTCGAGTCGGGGGAAAATTTCTACAAAATTGCAAGGACGGTGGCGGTAATCCAACTGCCACTTCAGAATTTCGTCCCATGCATCCTTGCAGGCGCCGGGGCTGCCGGGCAGGGCAAACAGATAGGTGCCACCCGCAACACCACCCGTGGCGCGGCTTTGAACGGCCGAGGTGCCGATCTTGTTCATCGACACAATGGTAAAGACGGTGGCAAAGGCCTCAATCTCTTTTTCATAGACGTCGCGATGCGCCTCAACCGTCACATCACGCCCGGTCAGCCCGGTGCCGCCGGTCGAGATGATCACATCAATCTCGTTATCCGCGATCCAATCGCGCAGCTGCGCCGAGATCATATCCCGTTCGTCCTGCACAATCTTGCGATCCGCCAGATGATGCCCGGCCTCAGTGATCCGTGCCACCAAGGTGTCGCCCGAGCGATCCTCGGACAATTGACGCGTGTCGCTGACCGTCAAAACGGCGATACGCACGGGGATAAACTCTTTGCTTTCGTCGATACGCGACATGGGACCCTCGTTTGGCGGATGTCTTGGTCAACCCTCACCCTGGCCGCGCCGGATTGCAATGCGACCGATGGGGCAATCCCCCCGAAACACACGCAGTTTTGTACAGATTGCCCCGATAGGGCGCAGCGAAAACCCGTCAATTCGAGCGACAGGCCCCACCATCCCTTGACTTTAGCGCCCACAAGCGGTGTATCGGCCAAGACTTGAAAACATGGCCGTCCATACAGACGCCGCACGATCAAACGACATCCGCCCGAAGGAATCAAACAGATGCACGCCTATCGCAGCCATACCTGCGCCGACCTGACCAAAGCCAATGTCGGTGACACCGTCCGCCTTTCCGGCTGGGTGCACCGGATCCGGGATCACGGCGGCGTTCTCTTTATCGATTTGCGCGACACTTATGGCATCACCCAGGTCATCGCCGATGGCGACAGCCCGGTTTTTGCCGAGCTGGAAAAGGTGCGCTCTGAATGGTGTATCCGCATCGACGGCAATGTGTTGGCACGTGACGAAAGCCTTGTGAACCCGAATCTGCCCACCGGCGAGATCGAAGTCTTTGTGCGCGACCTCGAAGTGCTGGGTGCCGCCAATGAGCTGCCGTTGATGGTGTTCGGCGATCAGGAATACCCCGAGGAAACCCGCCTGAAATATCGCTATCTCGACCTGCGTCGCGACGTCATGCAGAAATCCATGACCCTGCGTTCCGACGTTGTCGCCTCCATGCGCAAACGCATGTGGGATCTGAACTTCCGCGAATTCCAGACCCCGATCATCACAGCATCCTCGCCCGAAGGCGCGCGCGACTTCCTGGTGCCCTCGCGCCTGCATCCGGGCAAGTTCTATGCCCTGCCACAGGCCCCGCAGCAGTTCAAACAGCTGATCATGGTCTCGGGCTTTGACAAATACTTCCAGATCGCGCCCTGTTTCCGCGACGAAGATCCGCGCGCTGACCGTTCGCCCACCGATTTCTACCAGCTCGACATGGAAATGTCCTTTGTCACCCAGCAGGATATCTTTGACACCATCGCCCCCGTTCTGGCCGGTGTGTTCGAAGAATTCGGCGGTGGTCGCAAGGTTGACGCCCCGCAGGACTGGCCGCAGATTTCCTATCGTGACGCCGCCAAATGGTATGGCAGCGACAAGCCCGATCTGCGCAACCCGATCAAGATGCAGGATTGTTCCGAACATTTCCGTGGCTCCGGCTTTGCCATCTTTGCCAAGCTGCTGGAACAGGAAGGCACCGAAGTCCGCGCCATCCCAGCGCCCACCGGTGGTGGCCGCAAATTCTGTGACCGCATGAACAAATTCGCCCAGGGCGAAGGTCTGCCGGGCATGGGGTACATCTTCTGGCGGGACAAGACCGTCGACAGCGTCGCGCAAGAGCTGGGCATCTCTGTCAAAGAAGCGCAGGCCAAGATGAAGGCAGGCGAGGTCGAAGGTGGTATGGAAGCCGCCGGTCCGCTGGCCAAAAACATCGGCCCCGAGCGCACCGAAGCCATCCGCCAGCAGCTTGGCCTTGGTGTCGGCGACGCGGCCTTCTTCCTGGGGGGCAAGCCAAAGTCGTTTGAGAAAATCGCCGGCAAGGCCCGTGATGTCATCGGCACCGAGCTGAACCTGATCGACAAAGACCGCTTTGCCTTTGCCTGGATCGTGGATTTCCCGATCTACGAACAAGACGAAGAAAGCGGTGCGATTGATTTCGAACACAACCCGTTCTCGATGCCGCAAGGCGGAGAAGAGGCGCTGAACGGCAACCCGCTCGACGTGCTGGGTTACCAGTACGATCTGGCCTGTAACGGCTACGAACTGGTCTCGGGCGCGATCCGGAACCACAAGCCGGAAATCATGTTCAAGGCCTTTGAAATCGCTGGTTATGGCAAGGACGAGGTCGAAAAGCGCTTTGGTGCTTTGGTCAACGCCTTCCAATACGGTGCCCCGCCCCACGGTGGCTGTGCCGCAGGCATCGACCGCATCGTGATGCTGCTGGCCGACCAGCAAAACATCCGCGAAGTCATGATGTTCCCGATGAACCAGCGCGCCGAAGACCTGATGATGAACGCGCCCAGCGATCCTCAGCCCGAACAGCTGATGGAATTGGGCCTGCGCGTCATTCCGCAGGACCAATAATTCCTGTCCCTAAGAGCAAACTCTTGCTGACAAAACAAAGGCCGGTGCATATGCGCCGGCCTTTTTGCTATGCTGGCCGCAAAAGAGCATTTGCAGGCAAACCATGTCCTTTGATCCACATCTCGCCGAATTCCGCTTTGGCCACGGGTTATCGCCCGACATTGCGCCCCCACAAAGCGTGGGTGAAATGCTGCGCGGTCTGACAGATACCGATGATATGGCTGAACGGTTCGAGATTGAGCCCTTTCCAGTCTTTCGCCAGCGCATGGTGCAACGCGAAAGCCTGCAAAAGCAGTTCAAGAAAGTGCGCGGCACCGATGAAGGCAAAGCCCTGCAAAAGCAGATCAAACTGCTGAAAAAGGACGCGCGGCAGGATCATTACCTTTGGATGACGGCGCAGATCCTGCGCGCCACCCATTCCCAAACGCCGTTTCGCGAACGTCTGCAGGGGTTCTGGGCCGATCATTTCACCACGGCGGGCAAGGCCGGGATCGCGCGGCGCGGGGTGTCTCCCTATGTCGAAACCACCATTCGCCCGCATATGAGTGGCAAGTTCGAGGACATGCTGATTGCCGCCGTGACCCATCCGTTGATGGTGCATTACCTCGATCAGGAACGCTCTGCCGGGCCGAATTCGATCCGGGCGCAGAAAAAGCCGGGCAAATACGGGCTGAACGAAAACCTCGCCCGCGAAATCCTTGAGCTGCACACGCTGGGGGTTGGCGGGCCTTACACCCAAAACGATGTGCGCGAATTGGCCGAGCTGCTGACCGGGCTGACCTTCAAGATCAATCAGGGCCGCCATTTTCAGAAAGCCTTGGCCGAGCCGGGCGCTGAAACGGTGCTGGGCAAATCCTATGGTGGCGGCCAGCCGCATATCCGCGACATCGAGGCGGTATTGCGTGACCTTGCCCGCCATCCCGCCACCGCCCGCCATCTGGCGACCAAACTGGCGGTGCATTTCGTGTCGGATCAGCCCGACCCGGATCTGATCGGTGCGGTTGAAACCGCATGGCGCGACAGCGACGGGGATCTCAGCGAGGTTTATCGCGCCTTGCTGTCCCACCCGGCCGCTTGGGACCCGTCGGTGAGCAATTTCAAACAGCCCTTTGATTTCATCTGCTCCGCCGCGCGCGCTTTGGCGGTTCACCCGCGCGCCATTGGCAACCTGTCCGAAAAACATGCCCGTCAGCGGCTGTTCGAACCTTTGGCGCTGATGGGGCATATCTGGCAAAAACCCTCAGGCCCCGATGGGCTGGCCGAAGAGGACAATGCCTGGATCACTCCGCAAGGCATGGCCGTGCGGCTGCAATGGGCGGTGATCGTGCCGCGGCTCTTGGTGGGGCAACTGCCTGACCCGCGAGATTTTGTCGATACCGCCCTGGGCCCGCGCGCGGATGAGACCATCCGCTTTGCCGCCGCCGCCGCCGAAAGCCGCGCCGAAGGTGTCGGCCTCGTGCTGATTTCGCCCGCCTTTCAAAGGAGATAAGCCATGGATCGTCGCAGCTTTCTGACCCGGTCCGCCGCCCTTGGCTGTTCGCTGGCCGCCAGCCCGCTGCTGACCCCGGTCAGCTTTGCCTCCGCCCCCGGCGATAACCGCCTGATCGTCATTGTTCTGCGCGGGGGCATGGATGGGCTGGGCGTTTTGGCCCCTTATGGCGACCCAGCTTATAGCGCGCTGCGCGGCGCGCCGGATTTGGGTGCCGAGGGATTTGTCGATCTGGATGGGTTTTTTGCCATGCATGGCGCGCTCCGCCCCCTGGCCCCGCTTTGGCAGAACGGGCAGCTTGGCTTTGTCCATGCGGTCTCGACCCCCTATCGCGACAAGCGCAGCCATTTTGATGGTCAGGACCTGCTCGAGGCCGGGGGCGCTGATCTCAAATCCGGCGTGGCGCGGGATGGCTGGCTGAACCGCGCTATGGGCCATATGCCGGGACAAAGCGCCGATCTTGCCTATGCCATTGGCAGCGATGCCATGGCGATTCTGGACGGAGACATGCCCGTGACCCGCTGGTCCCCGGATGTTGACCTGGCCCTTAGTCCACAAGCCATCCGCTTGGCGCAATTGGTGATGGAAAAAGACCCTGCCATGTCCGCTGCGCTGGCGGATGCGTTCCAATTGGCGGGCTCTGATGGTGATGGCGTTGCGGTGCAGGGCACTGTGGATGACATGATGGCGATGCTGCAGGACAACATGACCGCGCGGCGCAGTTCGCGTTACGAAGTGCGGCTGGCCAAATTTGCCGCGCAACGCCTGCGCAAAGACGTCCGCATTGCGAGTTTTTCCTTGAACGGATGGGACACGCACGCGCAACAGACCCGCTTGCTCGACCGCTCTTTGGCGACCCTGTCTGATGTCATCCTGACCCTGAAAGAAGAGCTGAAAGGCCCGGCCTGGCAGCGCACCGCGATTGTCGCGATGACGGAATTTGGCCGCACGGCGCGGTTCAACGGCACCAAGGGCACCGATCACGGAACCGGCGGGGCGATGATCCTGGCCGGGGGGGCGATACGGGGTGGTCAGGTCTGGGCCGATTGGCCGGGCCTGAGCGAAGACGCTCTGTTTCAACGCCGTGACCTGATGCCAACGCGCGACCTCAGGGCCTATTCGGGCTGGCTGCTGAGGGGGTTGTTTGGCCTGTCTTCAGCTGCGGTCCAACAGGATATCTTTCCGCAGCTGGAGCTTGGAGCAGACCCGCAATTGCTATTGTAACTCTCTAAATCGCGATCTGATTGGCCATGCGATCCTGAACCAGGGCCGCGACCTTGGCCAGATCGGATTGCAGCGGTTTGCCGGTTTGGCGCGCCTCTGCCAGATCCTCGGCCGCCTTTTGCAAGACACCATCGCCCGCGCTGCGCGCCACACCTGTCAGGAACTGCGTCACATAGGCGAGCGAGCGATCATCCTCGCGGTCATCCAGCACATCCGCCGCATGGGCCATATCATCCTTATAGGCCAGCGGATCAGGCAGGATCGGATCATCACTGACCAAACGCGGGCCATTGGGCTGACGTTCCACCGGCAGCGCAGAGATAATCGCATTCTGAAAGGCCACCACTGACGAAATCGGCTTGGCCAAAAATCCATCTGCCCCGGCCGCCAGCGCCACCTCTTCGGAAAAACTGTCGCCACTGGTGCCAAGAATCACATCAACGCGTGGTGTTGTCACCGAAAGCTCCGAGATCAGCTCAGCCCCGGACCCATCCGGCAGACCCAGATCTATGATCACCACGCTGGGGCGATAGACCTGCAAATGACGGCGTGCGGATTTCAGGCAATCGGCCCGGCGAATACGCGCCCCGGATCGCAAACAGAGCAAGCGCATGGCATCACAGGCAAAACGGCTGTCTTCCACCACCAGAATGGTCAGCCCCAGCAATGGCCGCGTGGCGGTTGGCCGTAAATGTGTACTCATTAGGTCATCGTCATCCATGATCCCCTCCAAGGTTAGCGAGTCGTTACACAGGATTCCCTCAGGGTGGTGAACAAGCGGTTAAAGGCCGCAGGTTTCACCCACGCGCTTGCCCCTCTTGTGGCAGCCGGGCCATAACCCGCGATGACGACAGGACAGGAGGAAGATCATGATCGGACGTTTGAATCACGTCGCCATCGCCGTGCCGGATCTGGAGGCCGCGGCTGACCAATATCGCAACGCTTTGGGGGCCAAGGTCGGCGCACCTCAGGACGAACCCGATCACGGCGTGACCGTGATCTTTATCGAATTGCCCAACACCAAGATCGAATTGCTCTACCCGCTGGGCGAAAACTCTCCGATCCAGGGGTTTCTGGACAAGAACCCATCGGGCGGCATTCACCATGTCTGCTATGAGGTCGATGATATCATCGCGGCCCGCGATCACCTGAAAGAAACCGGCGCGCGCGTTTTGGGCACCGGAGAGCCAAAGATCGGCGCCCATGGCAAGCCCGTGCTCTTCCTGCATCCCAAAGACTTTAACGGCTGCCTCGTGGAGCTGGAGCAAGTCTGATGGGCATTGTCTCGGGTCTTGTTCTCTATGCGGTGATCTGGTTTTTGACCTTTCTGGTCGTGATCCCGATCCGCTTGAAAACCCAAGGGGATGTGGGCGAGGTCGTGCCCGGAACCCATGCGGGCAGCCCGGCGGTTCACAACCTCAAACGCAAGGCCTGGATCACCACGGGGGTTGCTTTGGTGGTTTGGGGGATCCTCGCGGCGATCATCCTGACGGAAACCATCACGGTCGACGACATCGCCAAATGGACCAGCTTTGAAACCAGCGCTGAGTGATTGATTTTAGTGATTTTGGAGTACAGTTAGTGTACCCAGGCCCGGCCTTAGGCCGGGCAGCCCCGTGCAGAAAGCGCAAAACGACCGCAATCATCACGAACAGAGCTGCGCAACGGCCTGTCCCGTTCATTGACGTACATTGCGGATGCAAACCGCGCACCAAGACGAAATCTGCGCTGTGCTCATGCACCAAGCTCAAAGAGCGTTTTCTAAGTCATCAATCAGGATGACCTTCGCCTTTTCCGTGTCAGCGTCGCTGGAGATATGCGCGAGTTGAAACAAGCTTGTGCAAACACCCGGTTTTTGTGACGGCCTGACTTAATAACAGCAGTTATAGAGGCGCATTTAGTCTGCGCCGTTAGCCAGAACAGGCGCTTTCCGGCCAGGTGGCTCAGGACGTCCGTAGCTATTTGTTGTCTATGAGCTGATAATCGCGACGGTGGTAGCTAAACCTAACTACGATCCCTAAGTCGTTAATGCTGCAGCGCGAATGAATGACTGCCATTAAGTTTACAGGAAGATTTTTCAACCGCCTGAAATGCAATGCAGCATGCCAACGCTATGTCGTAGACGTTACTTCCCAGATCGCTCTGATCAAAGTCTTGATGTCCTTCTCGCCCAATCGGGCAACGTTCACGCGTCCGCCTTTTACGACGTGGATGCCGTGATCGCGTGTCAGGGCGGTTTCCTGAGCTTCGGTCAGCGGGAGGAGAGAAAACATGCCGGTTTGCTTTGCAAAATAGGCAAGCTGGTCCGTGCCAAGCTCGGCGCGTTCGGTGTCCGCAATCTGTTGGCGCACCTCAGAGACCCTTGCACGCATCTGATCAAGCTCGCCAAGCCAGAGCGTTTTGAGGGTTTCGTCCTGCAAGATCGTTCGCACAACCGACGGCCCATGATCCGGCGCGTGGGAGGCACCAGAGCGGACGATCGCGGAGACGGCCCGGTGCATTCGGTCTCGGTCGCTCGCCCGTGTTTTTACAAACAACGCCCCCGCCCGGTCTCGGTAGATGCCGAAAGATTTGGATAGGGTGATACAGACAATACACTCAGGGAACCGCGCAGCGATCTTGCGCGCCATGGCGCAATCGGCGTCCCAACTTTGGGCGAAGCCCAGATAGGCAAGGTCGATCCAGGGTACGATCCCGCGCGCCTCCAGAAGGTCGAGCAACGCGTCGAATTGCTCGGCGGTCATGTCCGCGCCGGTCGGGTTGTGGCAGACGCCCTGCATGAGAAAAACATCGCCGACCTTGGCGGCACTTAGGCCAGCGAGCATTTGGTCAAAGGTGATCTGAGCTTGGAACCGGTCGTAGTAAGGCACCTGCGCATAACGCGCGCCCGCTGCCGTAAGGATCGGAATGTAATTGCCATAGGTCGGGGTTTGCAGCCAGACGGTGGGCGGTTTTGGCATCTGAGCCAACAGGTCCGCCATCACCCGCAAAGCGACGGCTCCGCCCGAGGTCTGCGCAGACACCCATCCGTCATCATAGGCATGATCCATGATCTCATGCCCCAGCACTCGGCAATACTCAGCATCGCCGGTCAGGGCGAGGTAGGATTTGCTGGTTTGGGTATCGACCAAGCGTTGTTCGGCCAGCTTGACGGCTTTCAGGACAGGCGTTTGGCCATGTTCGTCCTGATAGATACCCACGGTCAGGTTGAGTTTGTCCTTGCGGGGATCAGCCGCGAAATAGTCGGCCCCGATCATGATGGGGTCGACGGGGTATTCCTCAACCTGTTCAAACATCCTGCGTCAGCCTCTCTCCAAGATACCTGTTGTGACCAGCGTCTCGAAATACTCGACCTTCAGGTCAAAGGATTTCAGCAGCTTCTGGGTGCTCGGCTTGACCACGGCATCGTCGAATGCCCCCTGTTCAAAATGCCCCGCCGAGGCAAGGTCAGACCACAGGCTGGTCACGACCAGCTCGTAATCGGTTCCATTCACTTTGACGGCAAGAGACGCGCCAAGATGACCGGGCAGTTCAGCCATCTCTTTGAAGGTCGTGCGTTCCAAATGGTCCGCATATTGTTGAAGCACCTCTTCAGACCCTGCAACGGCCCGCCACCATCGAATGATCATAAGCTATGCCTTTCCCAATTCGACGGCCCGGTCGCGGCAGGCGGTCATTGCCTTGGCGATCACATCCCCAAAGCCGTTTTCCTGCATCGCAACAATGGCCGCATGGGTTGTCCCGTTGGGAGATGTGACACGGGCGCGGAGGTCTTGTGGTTCATCGCCCTTGGTGGCCATGGTCGCCGCGCCAAGCGCGGTTTGCAGTGTCAGCGCCTTGGCATCCTCTGGGGTTAGCCCAAGAGCTGTGCCTGCCCGGATCATTTCTTCGATCATCAGGAAATAGTAGGCCGGGCCGCTGCCCGACACGGCCGTGACAGCATCCAGAAGGTCTTCGCGCTCGACGGTGACGCAAATGCCGAAGGCTTCGATGATCGCTTTGGCCGTTGCGCATCGGGCTTCGGTCGTGTGTTGGTTGACGTAAAGCCCCGTCGCCCCCAGGCCAAGTAGGGCTGGTGTGTTGGGCATGGTGCGGGCGATGGCCACCGGTCCAAAGAGACCTTCCAGCGATGCAATCGTAACCCCGGCGGCAATGCTGAGGATCAGCTTGCCAGACAGGTCCGCATCCATCTGTTTGGCCACAGCAGCAATGACCTGAGGTTTGACGGCCAGCACGATGATGTCGGCAGCAGCGGCTTTGGCCACGTCGTCAGTTGTGTGGACACCGTGCTGTTCTGCCAGCCGGTCCCGCTGATCCGCGTTCGGATCAACCACCGTGATCCGGGAGGGTGCCCAACCGCTGGCGATCATGCCACCAATGATGGCCGACGCCATGTTGCCGCCACCTATGAAGGCTATCTTGTCCATGGCTCAGAAGCTCGTGATGACGGTTGCGCCGATGGACTGGAATTTGTCCATGTTCATCAGGGCCTCGGGGGCGTCGTCGATGCTGATCTTGTCGCCGACCAGCCGGGCCGGGTCCAGCTTGCCGCTCTCGACCATATCGAGCATTGCGCCATAGCGATGCGCCTGCATCCCGTGGGAGCCAAGAAGTTCGATCTCTTGCCCGACGATCTTGGGCATCGGCACCGCAGGGGCGGCGTGATCGCCCAGCATCAGGCCGACCTGAATGTGCTTGCCGCGTGGGCGCAGGCACATGATCGAGTTGGTCATGGTCGCCGGATGGCCCAGAGCGTCCAAGGACACATGCGCACCGCCTTTGGTGATCCCTTTGATCGCCTCGACCACGTCACCCTTGCCATCAATGGCCGCAACCGCGCCAAGCTCTTTGGCCAGCGCAAGCTTGGCGGGGTCCAGATCAACACCAATCACATTCGCCCCCGCCGCGCTGGCGATCATCACCGCCGAGAGGCCCACGCCACCGCAGCCATGCACGGCGACCCATTGGCCAGCGCTGACTTTACCTTGGTCGATCACCGCCCGAAACGATGTGGCAAACCGGCAGCCCAGGCTGGCAGCGGTGGCGAAGTCCATTGTCTCGGGTAACGCGACCACGTTCAGGTCAGCCTGATGGATCGGCACATATTCCGCAAAGCTGCCCCAATGGGTAAAGCCCGGCTGTTCCTGATGCAGACACACTTGCTGATGACCCGCATGGCATTCGCTGCAGGACCCACAACCGCAGATGAACGGCACGGTGACCCGGTCACCGACTTTCCAGTTCTTCACATCCTTGCCAACCGCCTCAATCACACCTGCCAACTCGTGCCCCGGGATATGTGGCAGGTCAATGTCACTGTCATGCCCCATCCAACCATGCCAATCGCTGCGGCACACACCGGTGGCTTCGACCTTTAGAACAACCCCATGTGGCTCTGGGGTCGGGTCTGCGACGCTCACCACCTTGGGGGCTTCTTGGAATTTCTCAAACAGGACGGCTTTCATGGCAGAGTCTTTCGGTTGCAGAGACGGATTGAGTGAAAACTACCAATAGTTGGCGAAATAGCCTTGCTATTCTGCCCTCATATGTAAATATTTTGAGTATAAACCCCTCTCCATTGGTTATTTTTGAGGACAGTCTTCCCTTGTCAGGCATCGACACAGTCAACGCACAGATTCTCGAACTGCTTCAAAGCGACGGGCGCATGACCAACGCCAAACTGGCTGAGAACCTGAATATGAGTGAAACACCTTGTTGGCGGCGACTGAAAAAACTGGAAGAGACCGGCATCATTGAGGGGTACCAAGCCCACCTCAATCGCCGAAAGCTGGGACTTGGTGTCATGGCCTTTGTTCAACTGAGTTGCTCAGAGCACGATCAGGCCGCGACCGCTGAATTCCAGCGTATTATCGAGGTCACCCCCAATATCCTCGCCTGCCACAACACGACGGGCGAAGATGATTTCCTGCTGATCGTGGTCGCGCGCGATCTGGACGACTACAGCGCCTTTGTCGACACCACCTTACGGCGTCTGCCGGGTGTCACCAGCATACGCTCAAACCTGTCACTCAAAGAGATGAAAGCCTCGAGCAAACTACCAGTTCGCGTGGCGGAGCGATGATCAATACTCCACTCTGACAGCGGGCAATCGCGCGAACGCATCGAAAGGCAGCTCCGTTCCGTGTCTTTTTCGTTTGTTTCATGAGCAGCGAAGGCACGGTTTCCGCTCGGGAAAAAAACAACCTTGAACGACCGGTTTGACGACTTGCACCGCGTCGCAAAAAAAACAGACCTGGCGCTGAAGCAAACGAATGCTGCATCAGCTAGGTGTTCTTCATATGCCAGCTGTTGGCAAAAACTGACAGAGCGTAGTCGTCAGCGAAACCTTCGGCCACATGTTTGGTGACTTTGGAAATACTATTATCGGTGATTTTTGCTTTGACTCACCAAGAAGCTGCAGCCCCGGCCGCAACCCGCTGGTGGTAAGTGTCATCAGCTACAATGCACGAGCGCGCGGTATAGCGGTCCTCTGAAATGCGCTTTTCAGGCTCAGGTGCGCTTGAATAGCAAGAGAGGCTTCTGACCTAAGTTGTTCGACCGGTGCGTTTTTGAAACTACTTCCGAAAATTTCATGAATTGGCGAGCCGTGGAGGACTCGAACCCCCGACCTGAGAATTAGAAGTTCCCTGCTCTAATCCAGCTGAGCTAACGGCCCGCTCTAGCCATGGGTGTATCAGTCAATTCCCGCACCTTGTCAACTTGCTTGCCCGGGCGGTGACACGCTCGAAAACTCCCTCTTGCCACGGGCATTGCGCGGGTCCAAGCTGCGCAAAAATGAGGGGTGACCATGACCAAAGACATCGCTGAAAGCCTGTGGCACGAGACCGCCACGCAATCCATCACAGCGCCCGCTTTGGCGGGGCAGGTTGCGGCGGATCTTGTGGTGATTGGCGGTGGGTATACCGGTCTTTCGGCGGCTTTGCACGCCGCTGAGGCCGGGCTATCGGTCCGCCTGCTTGAGGCCGGAGTGATTGGCGGTGGCGGTTCAGGGCGCAATGTTGGTCTGGTCAATGCCGGGCTCTGGCTGCCCCCGGACAAGATCACCGCAAAACTGGGCAAGGAACCGGGTGAGAAGCTGATCAAGCTGCTGGGGCAGGCCCCGGATCTGGTCTTTGGCGTGATCGACAGACATGACATGGCCTGCGAACCGGTGCGCAATGGCACCCTGCATTGCGCCCATGCGCCCTCGGGCATGGCGGACCTGGAGAACAGGTATGCTCAGGCCAGCGCCCGCAATGCGCCGGTTCAGCTTTTGGGGGCCGAGGAAACCCGGGCGAGGGTCGGCTCTGACACGGTTTTTGGCGGGCTGTTTGATCCGCGCGCAGGCACGATCCAACCGCTGGCCTATGCACGCGGTCTGGCCCTTGCAGCGCAGGCGGGCGGAGCGGTTTTGCACGAGAACAGCGCGGCGCTCAGCATCGCGAAAACTGGCGCTGGCTGGCAGGTGAAAACCGCGCAGGGCGAGGTTACCGCGCAACACATGATTGTGGCCACCAACGCCTATACCTTGCCGATCTCTGGCCTGCCATCACCCAAAACCATCCCGGTGCATTATTTCCAGGCCGCAACCGCGCCCCTTTCAGCCACAGAGCAGGCCCAGATCCTGCCGGGTCGCGAAGGGTGCTGGGACACGGCGCTGGTCATGTCATCCTGGCGGATGGACGCGGCGGGTCGTTTGATCATCGGCGCGATGGGGCAACTGGATCATCCCGGCGCTGGTGTGCATCTGGCCTGGCTGCGCCGCAAACTGGCCAAGCTTTTCCCGGCGTTGGCCGAGAAACCGCTGACCCATACCTGGTTCGGGCGCATCGCCATGACCGAGGAATATATGCCAAAAATCCTGCAACCCGATCCATCGGCGTTGATCTGCTTTGGCTATTCCGGTCGCGGCATTGGGCCGGGCACGGTGTTTGGCAAGGCCATGGCCGAGGCGTTGATCACTCAAGATGTGACCGTGCTGCCCCGCGCGCCATCGGCTGACCACAACATCACCTTCCCCGGCCTGCGCCAAGTCTATTACGAGACCGGCGCGACCCTGACCCACTTGGTCAAGGATCGCGTTTAGGATCAGAAAGCTAGGGTCACACCGACCGTGTGATCCCGCCATCCACGCGGATGTTTTGCCCGGTGATATAGGCCCCGCCCTCTGAGGCGAGAAAGGCCACGGTTGCGGCGATTTCTTCGTAAGACCGGCCATAACGCCCCAAGGGGATCTGGCTGCGGAACTCCTCTTTCTCGGGCAGGCTGTCGATAAATCCGGGCAGGACATTGTTCATGCGCACATTGTCGGCGGCATGGGTATCAGCGAACAGTTTTGTATAGCTCGCGAGACCCGCCCGCATAACCGCCGAGGTCGGAAAGACCGGGCTGGGCTCAAAGGCGGCAAAGGTTGAGATATTGATGATCGCGCCTGACTTTTGCGCAATCATGTGTGGCGTGACCAGCCGCGTGGCGCGCACCGCGTTGAGGAAATAGACCTCCATCGCATGATGCCAATCCTCATCGCTGATCTCAAGGATCGGCGCGCGCGGACCATGCCCGGCTGAGTTGACCAACACGTCAATCCGCCCCCATCGCTCCATTGTGGCATCCACCAGTTTGCTCAGATCCTCAACGGATTGGTTGGACCCGGTCACGCCAATCCCGCCCAACTCTTGGGCCAGTGCCTCGCCTTTGCCGGATGAGGACAGGATCGCCACCTGAAATCCCTCCGCCGCAAGCCGCCTTGCGCTGTCCGCCCCCATGCCGCTGCCGCCTGCTGTGACAATAGCTGTTTTGATGTCTGCCATGATCTTGATCCGTATCTCTGATGTTTCGCTGCATTATTTCCTTGAATTCATCAGCCAACCAATCAAATCTCCTGCCATTACCCAGTAGAAATTCTATCGCACTTGGGCCCGTATATGCGCAATCTTCCACCCCTCAACGCTCTCAAAGCTTTTGAAGCCTCCGGGCGTCATCTGAACTTTCGCATGGCCGCCGAAGAGCTTGGGGTGACGCAGGGCGCGGTGGCCCAGCAGGTGCGCACATTGGAATCGCGCCTCAAGGTGCAGCTCTTTGATCGCCACGCGCGCGGGCTGACTTTGACCGATGAGGGGCGACGGTTCTTGCCGTCGCTCACCCAGGCCTTTGACCTGATCGCTGAGGCCAGTCAGGATCTGGTTCCGGGCAATCAGACCGCCACCATCAGCGCGACGCCTTCCTTTGCGACCCGCTGGTTGGTGCCGCGACTTGGTGCGTTGACCGCAGACCTCCCTGATCTTCAGGTCCGTCTTGATGCCTCAAACAGTTTGGCGAATTTCCAGACCGACGGGGTCGATATTGCCATTCGGCAGGGCAGGCCGCCCTTTGTCGGGCTTGATCATGATCTGCTCTTTGGGGCCGAGCTGATCGCGGTCTGTCATCCCGACCTGCCAAACAAGGACGCCCCGCTGTCTCAACCGCAGGATTTGCAGGCGCATACCTTGTTACAGGACGCTCATGGCCAATGGCCACTGTTTTTATCTTCGGTCTTTGGCGATCACGTTCCGTCGATCAAAATGACCCGTTTCAGCCAGACATCCCTGACGATTGATGCAGCTTTGGCCGGGCAGGGGGTGGCGCTGACCAACCGGGCTTTTGTGGCGAATGATCTGGAAAACGGCCGTTTGATTCAACCGTTTGAGCACAAAACTGTCACCCAGGACGCCTTCTATTTTGTTGCCCCGCGCCGCCCAAGACAGCCCAAAATTGTTGCCTCTCTCCGGGCCTGGTTTTTGAGCCAGATTTAAACCAACCTCAAAAATACCTTTTTAAAATAACGGCATAGAGTATCGCAAAGGCAACTTTTTCGGGCATCCCATTGACTATTGTCAAGTCGGGACTCAGCCGACAGGCGCATCTTCCGCTTGCCTCACCAAGCAAACGGAGAGTGATTATGTCACTTGGAATCACCCATAAGAAAGTCCGCGGCGCGCTAGGGGCAGGTTTTGCCATGATCCTAAGCAGCGTCGCTATGCCCGCATTCGCCGAAGGCCCCACCCTGAGCGAGGAAGCCTTTGAAGCCTCCAAGCAGCTCTATTTTGAACGCTGCGCCGGGTGCCACGGTGTGCTGCGCAAAGGTGCGACCGGCAAAAGCCTGGAACCCATCGTCAAGAAAAAGAATGCCGACGGGACCATCACCGAATCCGGCACGCTGAAGCTTGGTCAGGAACGCCTCGAGAAAATCATCTCCTGGGGGACCGAAGGTGGTATGAACAACTTCTCGGACATCATGACCGAGCAGGAAATCAAGGACATGGCGACCTACATCATGATGGATCCGCCCAAGCCGCCAGAAATGTCGCTTGAGCAGATGCGCCAGACCCGCAAGGTCTATGTCGAAGAAGCAGACTACCCAACCGAGCCTCTGCATGGTCGCAACTGGGAAAACTTCTTTGTCGTTATCGAACGTGACGTGGGCAAAGTGGCCGTAATCGACGGCGATACCAAAGAAGTTCTGGCCCACATTCCAACCGGTTACGCGGTGCACGTGTTGAAAGCGTCCGAGCACCACAAACTGGAAGAGCCAGAAAATCCAGGCCGTTTCTGGTACACTATGGGCCGCGACGGCAAGATGACCAAAATCGACCTCTGGCAGACCCCAGACAAGATGTTGGTGTCCGAAGTGTCCATCGGCTATGACGCCCGCGACGTTGCTGTGTCCGGCGACGGTAAATATGTCATCGGCGGTGCCTACTGGCCTCCACACTTTGCCATTGTTGATGCCCACACCATGGAGCCGCTCAAAGTTGTCTCGACCCGCGGTGTGAACGTTGACGGCGATTATGTTGAAGAAAGCCGCGTTGCTGCCATCTACACCACACCAAACGAACCAACCTGGATTGTTGCGGTGAAAGAGCTGGGTCAGCTGTGGCAGGTCGACTATTCCGACCTCGACAACCTGCGCATCGACAAGATCAACTCGGCCAAGTTCCTGCATGACGGCTTCTTTGATCCGACAGGTCGCTATTTCCAGATCGCTGCAAACGCATCGAACAAAATGGTTGTTGTCGACACCAAAGATCACAAGCTCGAAGCGATGATCGACACCGCGCCGCTGCCACACCCTGGCCCTGGTGCGAACTGGAACGACCCGAATTGTGGTCCGGTTGCCGGGACAACCCACTTGGGCGAAGGCACTGTGACTGTCTGGGGCAACGACCCGGAAGGTCATCCAGATTCGGCATGGAAGACTTGCTACGAGGTTGAAACCGATGGCGCGGGCCTGTTCATCCGGACGCACCCGAACTCTGATTACATCTGGGCTGACCAGACCAAGCACCCTGAATTGGAAGTGCAGCAATCTGTTCAGGTTATCTCGAAAGAGACCGGTGAGATCGTGAAAACCATCCAGGTGACCGAAGGCGACGGCAACGTTGCCGTACACTTCGAATTCAACAAAGACGGCACCGAGGTTTGGGTCTCCAAATGGAACCGTGCGACCTCGAAAGAGCCAAATGGTGAAATGGTCATCTACGACGCCAAGACCCTCGAAGAGATTGGTCGCGTCAAAGGTCTCTATGCACCGACCGGCAAGTTCAACGTCTACAACCGGTCGAACCACGTCACATAACGTGACTGTCTGACGACACCCAAGAGGGCGGGCCACGCGCCCGCCCTCACTCTTTCTCCCCACCCGTCGGGCACCCGCCGACATTCAGCCAATTCAACGGAGTCAGACCATGACCGACAGCAACGGTTCTGAAACCAAAAAGCCGATCTGGCGGCGGTATTTCCTCTTTGGAATGCCCATCGCCGGGGTAGCCGGTGCCTTTGCCGCCGGGATCATCTTTTGGGGCGGGTTCAACACCGCCATGGAAGCCACGAACACCATGCCCTTCTGCGTGTCCTGTCACGAGATGGGCGATTATGTTTATTCCGAATATGAGGGCACGATTCACGATGTGAACCGCTCCGGCGTTGGGGCTGTCTGCTCTGACTGCCACGTGCCCAAGGACTGGACCCACAAGCTGATCCGCAAGATCAAAGCCTCGCGCGAGGTGTGGGGCAAGATCACCGGATCCATCTCAACGCCCGAGAAATTTGATGCCAAGCGTCTGCATCTGGCGATGAATGAATGGGAACGGATGAAGCGCACCGATTCCATCGAATGCCGCAACTGCCATGACTTCCAGTCGATGATGCCGGAATTCCAGAAACCGCGTGCCCGGCAGCAGCACTTGAACGCGATGAAAACCGGTCAGACCTGCATCGACTGCCACAAGGGCATCGCGCACCTCGATCTGCGTGACCGCGCGGATGAGGACTATCTCGCCACGCTCGAGGCCCCGAATCCGAAATTCATCCGCGAAATCCCGCAGGCCTATCTTGATAGTCTCGCCCGCGTCGAAGCCAAAGAGGCCGAAGAAGCCGCCGCCGCCAAGGCCGCCAAAGACGCAGATCGCGCCAAATTGCTCGCCGCAGTTGACGCAGCGCGCGCCGATGAACGCGCCAAGGTCGAGGCTGAACTGGCAGGCCAGGCAGATGATGCCGCCGCAGCTGGGGCGAATGTGGGTGACACAATCGACTGGGGCGCGATTGCCGTAACAGATCTGACCCTTTTCTACCCCGGCCAGGCCTCCTTTGAATGGGTACAGAACGGCAAAACCCACGGCGGTGCCCGTCCGCTGACCAAGGGCGGCGATGCCTGCACCACCTGCCACGCCAAAGAGCTTGATGCGATTGGTAACAAGATTGTCGCCGGTGGCGGTGGTAAAAGCGATGAGCTGGAACCCTCGGCCATTCCCGGCAAACGCGGCGTGATCCCTGCTACCATCCAGGCGGCGCATGACGGCGACACCGTCTATTTCCGCCTGCAATGGGAAGAGGCCGGTCACAACCCCGCGCCCTTTGTTGAGGGGGGCAAGATGGACCCGGACAACCAGATCAAAGTGGCGATGATGATCGCCGGCACCGGCATCGAAATGGGTGAACAGGTGGGCTGCTGGGCGACCTGCCACGCTGACAACACCTATATGCCCTTTGATCCAGGTGCCGATGCCATCGCGGCCAGCGGTGACGTGGCCGCCCAACTGGGCGCGACCACAACCGTCACCAAATACCTGCCCGAATCCCGCACCAAGATCGAAATCAAAGGCCGCCGTGGCAAGGCGCAAGGGGGCTGGGACAAGCTCGCCACACCCGAGAATATCGAACAGTTCCTCAAGGATGGCACCTTTATGGATCTGATGCGGGTCTATGCCGACGGGTCTTCGGAAAACGGCTATCTGCTGGATCGCCGTGTGCAGAATGATGGTGACATGGCGGCCTCTGCCGTGCTGGGGGCTGATGGCATGTGGACCGTGACCTTTGCCCGCAAACTGGCTTCGGATGCGCCCGGTGACATTCCGCTTGAGGCGGGCAAGACTTACACGGTCGGCTTTGCCATCCACGATGATTTTGCATCGGCGCGCTTCCACCACGTGACGCTGAACACCAGCCTCGCGCTGGATAATGCCGAGGCGATGATCAACGTCCAGGGCCAATAAACCCGATCAAACACCGCGATGCCCCAGTTCTGGGGCATCGTTTTTGCGCAAAGGAGAATGCCATGAAACGGCTCCCCACCGCCCTACTGACTCTTGCTGCCCTCGCCATGGCCCTCCCGGCCCAAGCGCGGAGCAAGAAAGACCCGGCAGAAATCTGCGCCGAGGCTGAAACCCGATATCAGGAAATCTATGGCGCGCCCTCATCCGAGGCCGAGGGCGTCACCGTCGTTACGATGTATAAATACCAATTCTGCCCGCGCGAGATCACCGTGCCCGTCGGCACCACTGTGCGCTGGGTCAATGTCGACAAACGCACCAGCCATTCGGTCAAAATCGGCACAGACCCAGAAAGCGACCGCGCCTTCCCTGAGGAACATATCGAATTCACCTTCCTCTTCCCCGGCTCCCAAGACTATATCTGCGGCCCACATTGGGAAAGCCATGACATGATCGGCATGGTCACAGTCACCGAATAACTCGATCGCCCAGACACGCCCAAAGCCAATACCCCCAGGTTTCTTTGGGCCAAAAATATCCCGGGGTGATTTGATCCGACAGGATCAAGAGGGGCAGCGCCCCTTCTCCCCTTTGACGCAGGGCAAGACCCGCAATTGGTCACAAATCCCCAGCCTTGACTTAAGTTAAGGAAAACCTGCCCCCCCTGCGCCACTTTTATCGCACCATAGCGGACAAGCCTCACCTGCTGCCGACACCCGAATCGTTGACTGGCGCGCATCCCGCGCCAGCAGGGCAGGTTTGACCGTTTGCCATAGCCATCCATTGGACAAGCGAGACGACATATGACCGGCAAAGTATCCCTGATTGGCGCAGGCCCTGGCGACCCGGAGCTTTTGACCCGCAAGGCCGAACGGCTTTTGCAAGAGGCCACATGCGTCGTCTATGACCGGCTGGTGTCTGACGAGATCGTCGCCATGGCCAATCCGAAAGCCAAGATGATCTTTGTCGGCAAGATGCCGCAATGCCATCCCGTCACCCAGGACCGGATCAACGAGATTTTGGTCGAAGAAGCGCAAGCGGGCCAGCGCGTGGCGCGGCTCAAGGGCGGTGATCCTTTGATCTTTGGCCGAGGCTCCGAAGAGGCCGCCGTGCTGCGGGCGCAGGGCATTCCCGTCGAATATGTGCCCGGAATCACTGCCGCTCAGGGGGCCTCGTCGATCTCGGGCGTGCCGCTCACCCATCGCGGGTTGGCCACCGGGGTGCAATATGTCACCGGCCACCGTCAGGCCGACAAAAAGCTGGATCTGGATTGGAAACGTCTCGCCAATCCTGACACCACGCTGGTGATCTATATGGGCGTCGCCAATATCGGCCAGATCGCTGTGGGCCTGATGACCGAAGGCCTGCCCGGCACAACCCCGGTCATGGCGATTTCTCGCGCCACCACCAGCCAGGAACGCCGCATGACTTCCACCCTCGCCAAGGTCGCCCAGGATGCGCGCGAGGCCGAGTTGAAAGCGCCGACCTTGTTCATCATTGGCCAGGTCGTCTCTCTCTACGAGGCACAGGGCCTGCCGCTGGAGGATGATCGGAGAGAGGCCCATGCTTAGCCGTCCAGACCCCAATTTCGGAATTCAGAGCCCTAGGCGCAACGCAGGTTCGCACCCGGCCCCGAGGGCGGGGCTGCCTCGGCTTTTCCCAGCCGTCGATCACGTGACCGCGCAAAAGGAATTGCGCGGCTGCATCATTCGCACCCGCCCTGGGGGGCGGGATCGGGTGCGAACCGGATCGCAGGCGATCCGGACCGATAAGCCGAACCGTTTCGCGCACATCGTCCTAACCAGCCTCATCCTGCTCTTCGCCCTCCTGACCACCCCCGCCTTGGCCAACCCGATCGACGCCAAAGCGCTCGAACGCTTTGTCATTCAGGATTGCGGCTCTTGCCATGGGCTGACGCTCAAAGGCGGGCTTGGCCCCGATATCCGCCCGCAAAGCATCGAACATTACGACCCCGAAGTCCTGCAATCCGTCATCCTTGACGGCGTTCCCGGCACGCCCATGCCCCCGTGGCGCCCGCTGCTCAGCGAGGCAGAAGCCGCCTGGATCGCCGATTACCTCCTCAAAGGAGAAGCCCCATGAAAACCCTGTCCACCCTCTGCGCCATCTGCGCGCTTGGCACCGCGCTATCCGCTGAAACCATCGCCACCGGCGACCTTGGCCTGGTGATCGAACGCGCCACCGGCTCTGTCTTGTTGGTCGATCAATCCGAACGCGCCGCGCTGGACCGGATCACAGGGCTGGGCGACCTCTCCCATGCCTCCCTCGTCTACTCGTCAGATGAACGTTACGCCTATGTCTTTGGCCGCGATGGCGGCTTGACCAAGGTCGACATTGTTGACCGCAAAATCGCCAAACGCGTCGTTCAGGCCGGCAACTCCATCGGCGGAGCGATTTCCGACGATGGCACGCTGGTTGCCGTCTCCAATTACGAACCCGGCGGCGTGCGGATCTTTGATGCCGATACGCTCGATTTGGTTGCCGACATCCCCACCGACAGCAAAACCATCGGTCTTGTCGATGCGCCCGGCGGGCGCTTTGTCTTTACCATGTGGGATACGGGCGAGACCTGGATTGCCGACATGTCGAGCGGCCAAGCCGAAATCACCAAGATCGCCAATATGGGCGACCGCCCCTATGACGCGCTGATCACCGGTAATGGCCGCACCTATATCACTGGCTTGTTCGGCGAGGACGGGCTGACCGCGCTTGACCTTTGGGCTGACAAGCCTGAACCGATCCGCGTGCTGCCCAATTACGGCCGTGGGCAAGAAGAAATGCCGGTCTATAAAATGCCCCATCTTGAGGGCTGGGCGCATACCGGCGGCGAATTTGTCTTGCCCGCTGTTGGCCATCACGAGGTGCTTTGGATCGATAGCGACACCTTGCAGGAAACCGGGCGCACCAAGACCTATGGCCAGCCGGTCTTTGCCATGGCGCGCCCGGATGGACGCCATGTCTGGGTGAATTTTGCCCATCCCAAGAACGACACCATTCAGGTTATCGACACGGTGACCAAACAGGTGGTGCATGAATTCAAACCCGGCCCGGCGGTGCTGCATATGGAGTTTACACCGCGTGGGCACGAAGTCTGGCTCAGCGTGCGAGACGCCGGAAAAGTCGCGGTCTACGACACGCAAAGCTTTGAAAAACTGCGCGAGATTGAGGCCGAAAGCCCATCCGGCATTTTCTTTACCGCCCGCGCGCATCGCACTGGTCTTTGAAAGGACAGGTTATGATCCGAACTCTCTCGCTTGTCATAGCTGCGACCCTTGCCATGGGGGCCGCCCAAGCCGACCCGCGCGCCAATTATCTGGAATTCTGCGCCGATTGTCATGATGCCAACCGCCTTGGCGGCACCGGCCCGGCGCTGATCCCGCAGACCCTGAAACGCATGCGCGGCCCCAAGGTCGAGGCGGTAATCCGCGACGGGCGCGTCACCACGCAGATGCCCGGCTTTGCCGAAGATCTCAGCGACGCAGCCATTGCCGAACTCGCAACCTATCTCAAAACCCCGCTTGAGGCCGTGCCGCCATGGGGTGAAGAGCAGATCATGGCCAGCCGCGTGCTGGACGAAGATTACACGCCCGTCGACGCTCCGATCTGGGCCTCGGACCCGATGAACATCACCCTTGCCGTGGAAACCGGCGATCATCATGTCTCGGTGCTGGATGGCGACACCTTTGAGGTGCTCGACCGTTTCGCCACGCCCTTTGCCGTGCATGGTGGGCCGAAATTCGACCCCAATGGCCGCTTTGTTTTCATCATGTCGCGCGACGGCTGGGTGCAGAAATATGACATCTGGGCGTTGCAACAGGTGGGTCGCGTGCGCGCTGGTCTCAACAGCCGCAACATTGCGATGAGCGGCGATGGCAAATGGCTCGCCGTGGCCAATTATCTGCCCAACACGCTGACCATCCTGTCGACCGAAGACCTGTCCGTTGCCGAAGTGCATGAGATCAAGGGCAAAGATGGCACGCCCTCGCGCGTTTCTGCCGTCTATCAGGCCCCGCCGCGCGACAGTTTCGTGCTGGCGCTCAAGGATGTGCCGGAGATCTGGGAGGTGTCGTACGCGACATATCCCGATATGAACTATTTCGGCGGTGGCCTCGCCCATGATTGGAAGATCGAAGGCCCCGTGCCCCAAGACACCAAATTCCCGATCCGCCGCATCACGACGCCGGATTACCTCGATGATTTCTTCTTTGATCAGGCTTACGAACACGTCATGGGGGCCTCGCGCAAAGGCGAGGATGGCTTGGTCATTGACCTTGTTATCGGTCAAAAGGTGGCTGATCTCGCGCTCAAAGGCATGCCGCATCTGGGCTCCGGTATCACCTGGCAGCATGGGGATACAACGGTCATGGCCACCCCACACCTCAAGGACGCGACCATCTCGGTGATCGATATGCAGACTTGGGAAACCGTGAAAACTATCCCGACCCAAGGCCCCGGTTTCTTTATGCGCAGCCACAAGAACTCCAAATATGTCTGGGCGGATGTGTTTTTTGGTCCCAACAAGGACGTGATGCATATCATCGACAAAGAGACGCTTGAGATCGTGAAATCCATGCGCCCTGTGCCCGGTGCCACTGTGGCCCATGTGGAATTCACCAAGGATGGCAGTCACGCGCTGGTTTCGGTGTGGGAAGATGAGGGCGAGGTGCTGGTCTATGACGCCGAGACGCTCGAAATCGTCAAACGCCTGCCGATGCGCAAACCGTCGGGCAAATACAACGTCTGGAACAAGATTACTTTTGAGGAAGGGACAAGTCACTGAGGCAATTCCCGGATTGCCCGCAATCCGTTTCGCACCCGACCCGCCCGTAAAACCAAAGGTTTGCCTTCGGCAATACGGCGGATGCGAACCCGGCATTGCGCTTTCCTGCCCCCCTGTTAGGGTCGCCCCATGCTGCCCCGTCTCCATCACGCTGCCATCATCTGTGCCGATTACGCGCGTTCCAAACAGTTCTATACCGAAACGCTCGGACTCAAGATCCTAGCCGAGAACCACCGGGCCGAGCGGGACAGCTGGAAGCTTGATCTCGCCCTGCCAGATGGCAGCCAGATCGAGCTGTTTTCCTTTCCCGATGCACCCAAACGCCCCACACGCCCCGAGGCGCAGGGGCTGCGCCATCTGGCCTTTGCGGTGGAGGATATCGACGCGGTCATAGCCCATCTGACCGCCGCCCAGGTCGAGGTCGAACCGATCCGGATCGACCCTTACACCGATGCGCGTTTTACCTTTTTCGCCGATCCCGACGGGTTGCCCCTGGAACTCTACGAGGTCACGACCCCTTGAACACCGGCTTGCGCTTTTCCAGAAAGCTCGCCACGCCCTCGGCGTAATCATCGCTTTCGCCGCAGGTTTTCATGGCGTCGGCTTCGGTCTCCAGATGATCGCTCAGGCTTGCCGTTGCCGCCTGTTGGATGCACATCTTGGACAGGCCCAGCCCCAAAGTCGGCCCATGTGCCAGCCCTTCGGTCAGCTTGCGCGCCTCTGCCATCAGATCCTCATCCGGCAGCGCCTGCCAGATCAATCCCCATTCAGCGGCTTTTTCAGCGGGCAAAGACATTCCGGTCAGCGCCAGCCCCTTGGCCCGCGCTTCCCCCACCAGATGCGGCAAATGCCAGCTGCCGCCAGTATCCGGGATCAACCCGACCTTGGCGAAACTCTGGATGAATTTCGCGCTGTGTCCGGCCAGCACAATATCCGCCGCCAGCGCCAGATTGGCCCCGGCCCCCGCCGCCACGCCATTCACCGCGCAGACCACCGGGAATTCCAGCGACCGGATCAAGCGCACCAGCGGCGCATAGAAATCCCGCACGGTTTTGCCCAGATCCGGCATGCCCGCCATCTTGGATGGGTCACGGTCCCCCAGATCCTGCCCGGCGCAAAAACCGCGCCCGGCACCGGTCAGCAAAACCGCCCGCTTGCCGCCATCCCGCGCGGCCTCCAACGCCGCGCGCAACGCATAATGCATCTCTTCGTTAAACGAATTCAGCTTGTCCGGACGGTTCAGGGTGATCTCTGCCCAAGCTCCGTGATCCGCAACCTTGATCGTATCCGACATTATGCCCCCTCATAACCTGTCATCGCCTTTGCAATCTGCGCGCGCACCTTAGCCACTGCCTCCTCCTTGACCGGGCCAAAGCCGCGCACCTGCATCACCAGCCCGGCAATCCGGGCTGCCTCTGCATGATTAGCGGCGCTCAGCCCATCTGTCAGCCGCAACACAAGGTCGCGATACTCGGCAATTAGTTCGCGCTCCATTCGCCGTTCCGCGGTTTTGCCAAAGACATCAAACGCCCCGCCGCGCAGCCCTTTCATCCGCGCCAAGACACGGAACCCAACCCGCACCCACGGCCCAAAGGCGCGTTTCACCGGGCGTCCGCGCGCATCCAGCTTGCCACCCAGCAAAGGCGGGGCCAAGTGGTGCTTCACGGTGAAATCCCCCTCAAACCGGTCCTTCAACCCGTCAAGGAAACCGGTTTCCAGATGCAGGCGCGCCACCTCGTATTCGTCTTTATAGGACATGAGCTTGAACAAGGCGCGCGCCACCGCCTCTGACAAAAGCCCCGCGTTACCCATCACACGCCGCTCAGCCTCCATGACGCGGCTTACCTCGTCACGATAGCTTTGCGCCCAGCGGCTGTTTTGGTAATCGCTCAAAAACGCCACCCGCCGCGCGATCAGCTCATCCAGGCTTTGCACCGGCGCTTCGGGCAGGTTGGAGACGCGCGCGACCTTGTCGGGCGCGGCGACAACCAAGCGCCCCCAGGCAAAGGCCTGTTTGTTCTGCTCGGGCTTGACCCCGTTCAGCTCAATCGCGCGCATCAGCGCCTCAAACCCGACCGGCACCAGACCCGCCTGCCAGGCCGCGCCCAGCATCAGCACATTGGCATAAACCGTATCGCCCATCAGTGCCTCGCTCAGCGCATTGGCATCCAGTGATTGCAAACCCTCGCCAACCCCGTCGGCAATGCGCTGCACGCGATCCGCGGCGCGCAAATCCGCGTCGCGGTTGCGGGTGAAATCGCCCGTCGGCATCAGCGCGGTGTTAACAACCGCCTTTGTGTGCCCCTTGCGATAGGTGGCAGAGGCTTTGGGTGACGAACTCACCACCAAATCACAGCCAATCAGCGCATCGGCCGAGCTTGGTTCGGTGCGGGCCTGATTGACCGAGCCTTCGGTTGCGCCCATGCGGATATAGCTCAGAACAGGGCCGAATTTCTGCGCAAAGCCCATGAAATCCAGCACGCTCGCGCCTTTCTTTTCCAGATTGGCACCCATGGCGATCAACTGACCAACCGTGACAACCCCGGTGCCGCCAACCCCGGTGACTAGAATGTCATAAGGCTTGTTCAACCCGGGCAAGGCGGGCGCGGTCAACTCCAGCGACAGGCGTTTCAGCACCGCGCTATTCGTTTCCGCGCTGGGCTTTTTCAGCGTGCCGCCCTCGACCGTCACAAAGGATGGGCAAAAGCCGTTCACACAGGTGAAATCCTTGTTACAGCTGTTGAGGTTGATCTTGCGCTTGCGGCCAAACTCGGTCTCCAGCGGCTCAACACTCAGACAGTTGCTTTCCACGCTGCAATCGCCGCAGCCTTCGCAGACCAGCGGGTTGATTACGGCGAATTTCTTGGGGTCTTCCAGTTTGCCACGCTTGCGGAGGCGGCGCTTTTCCGTGGCGCAGGTCTGTTGATAGATCAGCACCGTGGTGCCGGGGATCTCGCGCAACTCGCGCTGCACCCGGTCCAGTTCGGATCGGTGCAAAATCTCCACCCCCACCGGGAAATCGCTGCGCTGGAATTGCTCGGGCTGATCCGAGACCACGACGACTTTCTTTGCCCCCTCAGCCACCATGGATTTGGCAATGCCATGTACCTCAATCGGGCCGTCCACAGTCTGCCCCCCGGTCATGGCGACCGCGTCGTTGAACAGGATCTTATAGGTGATATTCGCGCCCGAGGCGATGGCTTGGCGCACGGCGAGCGATCCGGAATGGTAATAGGTGCCTTCGCCGAGGTTCTGGAACACGTGCTTGTTTCCATTGAATTTTGAGCGCGCAACCCAGTTCACCCCCTCGCCGCCCATCTGGATCAGCGAGGTGGTGTTGCGGTTCATCCAGCTCGCCATGAAATGACAGCCAATCCCGGCCATGGCCTGACTGCCTTCGGGCACCTTGGTCGAGCTATTATGCGGGCAGCCGGAACAGAAATAAGGCGTGCGGGCTGCGCCTTCGACATTGATCAGCTTGGGCGCTGGCACGATGTCTTGCGCCTGTTCCGACAGGCCCAGACCAAAGTTCAAATCCAGCCGCGCCGCGATGATCTTGGCCAGCATTACCGCGCCCAGCTCATGCGTCCAGGGGATCAGCCGCTCGCCATGCTCATCACGTTTGCCGACCATGCGATCCGGTTTCTGACCCGGAAAGTCATAGAAATATTCCTTGAGCTGGCTTTCGATAATCCCGCGCTTTTCCTCGATCACCAGCAGTTCTTGCTTGCCACTGGCGAATTGCAGCGCGCCGACATCTTCGAGCGGCCAGACCATGCCAACCTTGTAGATATCCAGCCCCAGCTCAGCGGCGCGCGCCTGATCAATGCCCAGAAGGCGCAGCGCCTCAAGCACATCCAGATGGGATTTGCCTGTGGTGACAATGCCAAAGCGCGCATCCGCGTGCCCCCATTCCACCCGGTCAATCGGGTTGGCGCGGGCAAAGGCCAGCACGGCGTTTTTCTTGGCCTCCATACGCTCTTCGATCTGCGGGCCGGGCAGGTCAGGCCAGCGGTAATGCAGCCCATCGGTGGGCATCGCAAAATCCGGACTGATAAAGTCGCGATCGGCGGGCAGATCAAAGCTCATGCCACTTTCCACCGTCTCCGAAATCGCCTTGAACCCAACCCACATGCCGCTGAAGCGCGACAGGGCATAGCCCCATTCTGCGAAAGGCAGGAACTCGGCCACATTGGCTGGGTTCACCGTGGGCATGAAAAAGTTCATGAAGGCCACGTCGGATTGATGCGGCATGGACGAGCTGACACAGCCATGATCATCCCCCGCCACCACCAGCACACCGCCCCTGGGTGACGACCCATAGGCATTGCCGTGTTTCAACGCATCCGCCGCGCGATCCACCCCCGGCCCCTTGCCATACCAAAGGCCAAACACGGCCTCGCAGGTCTTGTCCGGGTCGGTTTCCACCTGCTGGGTGCCAATCATTTGCGTCGCGCCGAATTCCTCGTTCACCGCGGGCAGAAATTCGACCCCGGCCTCGGCCACAAGCTTGGCATTGTTGCCGATTTCCAGATCGATCCCGCCGACTGGCGAGCCGCGATAGCCCGAGACATAGCCCCGCGTATCCAACCCATTGGCGCGATCCCGCCGCGCCTGATCCAGCGCGATACGCACAATCGCCTGTGTGCCGGTCAAAAACACCCGGCCTTTGGTTTTGGTATAGCGATCTGTCAGCTCGTAATCGGCCAGGATCGGGGTTTGCTCTGTCATGGTGGTCCTCTGAAAACTCAAAGGGCTATCTGCCCGCGCGAGGGAATAGGGTAGCGGGTCTTGTGGAAAAAGCTGTTCAGATTGCATTGATTTTCGGGTAGATTTGATGGGCATTGTTCAATCTGGGGTCTGATGTGACAGAGTCTTTCCAAATCACCGATCTTGACCGCCGCATTCTGGAATTGCTGCAACGCGATGCCTCGACCTCGATGGCGGATCTGGCGGATAGCGTCGGCTCGTCTTCGGCCACCTGCTGGCGCCGCATTCGCGCGCTGGAAGAGGCGGGCATTCTGGGCCCGCAAATCCGGCTGGTTGATCCGCATAAGGTCGGGCGCAAGATGGATGTGTTCTGCCAGGTGCGGATGAAGTCCCAGGACGCCGAGACGCGCGCCGGGTTCAAACGCGCGGTTGAGCTGGAGCCGACAATCGTCACCGCCTATTCAATCTCAGGCGAATGGGATTACCTGCTGCATCTCCTGGTGCGCGATATGGCCGATTTCGAAGACATCCTGATGCGCCGTGTGTTGGAGCATGAGGCGGTGGCGGCAACCAACACCATCTTTGCCCTGAGCCGGGTGAAATATGCGACCGAGGTGCCGGTCTGAGCGGGTGGACGATCTGACGATCGGCGCGTGCCGCGGGCGGGGCGGGGGGCGCTGCCCCCCGTCGCCAGAGGCGACTCCCCCCGGAATATTTGAACCAAGAAGAAACATGGCTGTGTCGCGGCGGGGTTGTTTTCCCCGTGGGCTGTTGCTTTAACCCCTTGGTGAAACGGAGGAGTTCAGCGGCCCATGACCGATATCGCCACACGTGTCTGGAACCACAAATGGAAGATCGATCCGATTGTGCGCTCGCTGATCGACACGGATTTCTACAAGCTGTTGATGTGCCAATCGGTGTTCCGCAACAAGCGCGACACGCAGGTCACCTTTAGCCTGATCAACCGCTCTACATCCGTGCCCCTGGCCCATCTTATTGATGAGGGCGAGCTGCGTGAGCAGTTGGATCATATCCGTTCCCTTTCGCTGACCCGTGGCGAAAGCACCTGGCTGCGCGGCAACACGTTTTACGGCAAGCGGCAGATGTTCCGCCCTGATTTCATGGAATGGTTCGAAAACCTGCGCCTGCCGGATTACCATTTGGAGCGCGTTGGCGATCAGTATGAGCTGACATTCGAGGGCAGCTGGCCCGAGGTCATGCTGTGGGAAATTCCAGCGCTTGCGGTGTTGATGGAGCTGCGCGGGCGCGCTGTGCTGAACCAGATGGGCAAGTTCGAGCTGCAGGTGCTGTATGCCCGCGCCATGACCAAGCTATGGGAAAAGGTGGAAAAACTGCGAGAAGTGCCCGAGCTGCGGATTGCCGATTTTGGCACCCGCCGCCGGCATTCGTTCCTCTGGCAGGATTGGTGTGTGCAGGCGATGCTGGACGGGTTGGGGCCGGCCTTTGTCGGCACTTCAAACTGTCTTATTGCCAAGAACCGCGATCTTGAGGCGATTGGCACCAATGCCCATGAATTGCCCATGGTCTATGCGGCGCTGGCGCAGGATGACGCGGCTTTGGCGCAGGCCCCCTATGACGTTCTGGCCGATTGGCACGAAGAGCATGAGGGCAATCTGCGTATCATCCTGCCCGACACCTATGGCACCGAAGGGTTCCTGCGCAATGCGCCCGATTATCTCGCGGGCTGGACTGGCATTCGCATCGACAGCGGCGATCCGGCCACCGGGGCCGAAGTGGCGATCAAATGGTGGCAGGACCGGGGCGAAGACCCGCGCAACAAGCTGGTGATTTTCTCGGATGGGTTGGATGAAAACAAGATCCTCGAGCTTTATCAGCAGTTTGCGGGCCGAGTGCGGGTGTCCTTTGGCTGGGGCACTTTGTTGACCAATGATTTTCGCGGTCTGACCCCGGATAACGGGTTGGCCCCGTTCAGTCTGGTCTGCAAGGCGGTGCGCGCCAATGGCAATCCGACGGTCAAGCTTTCGGACAACCCGAACAAAGCCATGGGCCCAGAGGCCGAAATTGCCCGCTATAAGCGGGTGTTTGGCGTCGGAGATCAAGCGGCGATGGATGTTGTGGTCTGACAACCCGTCGAAAAGCCCCGGATTGAACGCAATCCGGTTCGCGCCCGTCCGTCCATGCGTTCGGGCGTATAAATCTGGCTTGATTGGTGACTTGCATAGGTTGGTTATGACGATCCTAACTTAACGAACGTTGCGAGAAACGATGCTGTAATCTTCCATTAAATGCGTAAATTCAATGAGTTGATAGATTGCCAATTGTCAATTCAGCGCGGTTTTTCTGCCATAGCTTGAGACACCATTGACCGGCTTTGTCATTGCCACTTTTCACCACCTGCGCGCGCAGGTAACACGGTCCCGACAGGAGACAGATATGACTCAGATCGAAGCCAAAGCCAGCGTGATGGAAATTGACCTTTATGTCGGGGGGAAATCCTCGCTTGAAGGTGTGTCAAACGTGACCAAGCTGAGCTCGAATGAAAACCCGTTCGGGCCCAGCCCGGATGCGCAGGAGGCGGTCAAGCGTTGCGTGCATGAGCTGCATCGTTACCCCTCCTCGGATCATTCGGCATTGCGTAACGCCTTGGCCGAGATCCACGGGTTGAAGGCTGATAACATCATCTGCGGCGCGGGTTCGGATGAGGTGATCACTTTTCTCTGCCAGGCCTATGGCGGCGAGGGGACCGAGGTTCTTTATACCGAGCACGGCTTTGCCATGTATCGTATTTGCGCTTTGGCCGCCGGGTCGACTCCGGTTGTGGTCAAGGAACGTGACCGCGTGGTTGATGTAGACGCGATCCTTGCGGGCTGCACGGATAAGACCAAGCTGGTCTTTATCGCCAACCCCGCCAATCCGACCGGGACCATGATCGGCATGGCGGAAATCGAACGGCTGGCTGCGGGCATTCCGGATCAGGCCTTGTTGGTGCTTGACGGGGCCTATGCGGAATATGTCGAAGGTTATGACGGCGGGGCCAAGCTGGTCGAGATGCGCAACAATGTCGTGATGACCCGCACCTTCTCCAAGATTTACGGTCTGGGCGGTTTGCGCATTGGCTGGGGCTATGCTCCGCGCGCGGTCATTGACGTGTTGAACCGGGTGCGCGGGCCGTTCAATGTTTCCAACACCGCCTTGGCCGCCGCCGAGGCCGCGGTGCGCGACACGGCCTATACGGAAAAATGCCGCGCCGATAATGCCCGGCTGCGCGCTTGGCTGTCCGAGGCGCTGGCCGAACATGGCGTGCCCAGCGATACCTCGACCGCGAATTTTGTGCTGGCGCGTTTTGCCGATGCAGAAGAGGCCAAGGCCTGCGATGCCTACCTGCAAAAGCAGGGGCTTTTGGTGCGGCAGGTGGCCGGTTATGGGCTGCCCAATTGTTTGCGCATCACCGTCGGGGATGAGCCGGGCTGCCGTCAGGTTGCCCATGCGGTGGGGCAATTCAAGGCAGGCGCGCGATGAGCGAGGCCCCGTTTCAGAAAGTGGCGCTGATCGGGCTGGGTCTGATCGCGTCATCGATGTTCTGGGCGATGAAACGCGCCGGGATGGACAGCCATGTCACCGGTTTTGCCCGCTCCGAGGCCACGCGGGACACGGCGCGCCGTTTGGGCTTGTGTGATCAGGTCTGCGACAGCGCCGAAGAGGCGGTCAAGGATGCCGATCTGGTGGTTTTGGCCGTGCCCGTTGGGGCGATGGGCCCGGTGATGCAGACCATCGCGCCACATCTGAAACCGGGCTGCGTGGTCAGCGAGGTGGGCTCGGTCAAACGCACGGTGATCGAAGCTGTGACACCGCATTTGCCCGAGGGCGTGCATTTTGTTCCGACCCACCCGATGGCGGGGACAGAGCATTCCGGGCCGGATGCGGGGTTTGCCTCGCTCTTTGACAATCGCTGGTGCCTGATTGTGCCCGAGGATCACACCGATGGGGATGCGGTCAGTCGGGTGGAAACCTATTGGACTGCGCTGGGTGCAAATACCGAGCGCATGGATGCGGAGCACCATGATATGGTCTGCGCCGTGGTCAGCCATATCCCGCACCTGATCGCCTATACAATGGTCGGCGTTGCCGATGATCTGGGTCGGATTTCTGACAATGAAGTCATCAAATTCTCGGCCGCGGGCTTTCGTGACTTCACCCGGATTGCCGCGTCTGACCCGACCATGTGGCGCGATGTGTTTCTGACCAACAAAGACGCGACGATCGAGATTCTGGGCCGCTTCACCGAAGAGCTGATGGCGCTGCAACGCGCCATTCGCACCGGTGATGGTGAGCAGCTTCATGCCTATTTCACCCGCACCCGTGCCATCCGCCGTGGCATTCTGGAGGCTGGACAGGATACAGATGCTCCTGACTTTGGCCGTGCAAAGGTGGATCGGTGAAAACTTGGGTTTTGGTAGGACTGCTGACCGTGGCGCTGGCAGCATGCGGCGGGTCGGACCGGCGCGAGGCGCGCAGCAATGACAGTGATCTTGATGGGGTGCGGGGGTTTTTGAACCGGGCCTTTGATCGCGATGATCCGGGCAATGCGGGCGGCGGTCTGTGCGGCGACGGTGATTTGCAGGGCGAGGTGGTCGGCACGGTGCCGGGGCGCATTCCGGCCTGCGGCATCGAGAATGCCATTCGCCTGCAATCGGTTGCCGGGGTTGAGCTTTCGCAAGGGGCCTTGATGACGTGCGAGACCGCCAAGGCGCTGAAAACCTGGGTGAATAGTGGCGTGCGCCCGGCGGTGGGTCGTCGTGGCGGCGGTGTCGCGCGGTTGCAGGTGGCAGCGCACTACGTCTGTCGGACCCGCAACCATCAGCCCGGTGCCAAGATCAGCGAGCATGGGCGCGGCAAGGCGATTGATATTTCCGCGATCCATCTCGAGGATGGCAGCGAAATCAGCGTGTTGGATGATTGGGGGCGCGGCAAGAACGGCAAAGCCCTGCGCCAGATGCACAAGGCGGCCTGCGGACCTTTTGGCACGGTCCTGGGGCCGGAATCGGACCGTTGGCACAAAGATCATTTCCACTTTGACGTGGCGCGCTATGGCAGCGGATCTTATTGCCGATAGGGGCCGAATGAGAAAAGGCGGGGACATCCCCGCCTTTTTTGGTTTTGATTTACTGCACCGGAGCGGTCGGCTCGTCAGCCTCTGGCGTGGCTGCCTCGCTTGGCTCTGGCGTTTCGCCCAGCAGGCCCGAGACGGTGCCATCCATGGACAGGCCCAGCTCATCACCCAGCTTTTTCAGCGCGGGCATTTGCACGGCCATGCCCATGATCGAATCCAGCGCCTGGTTCACCGGGGGTTTGTCGCCAGCAGAGCCAGAGCCGCCACCGTTTGAGCCTCCGTTCAACCCGCCGACCTGGTGAATGCGGATCGAGTCGATCTTTTCAGCCGGTTTCACCGCTTCGGCCAGGACTTTGGGCATTGCCTCAAGGCGGGCCAGGTCAACCTTCATGCTGATCAATTCAGCGCTGAGCGCGTTTTCAGCATCGGTGATGGCGCGTTTACCTTCGGCTTCGGCCAGCATGTCCTTTTTCTTGGCCTCGGCGCGGATGGTGAGCGCGTCTGCTTCGGCCTGGGCCTCTTCGCGGCGGGCTTCGGCGCGGTCTGACGCGGCCTCTTTTTCGGCCTGAGCGGCCAGACGGATCTTGGTCGCTTCCCGTTCCGCTTCTCGCGCCGCTTCGATCAGCGCAATTTGCTTCAGACGTTCGGCCTCGGCCACTTCCTTGGCGGTGGTGACCGCTTCCATGGCTTTGGTCGCTTCGGCGCGGGCAAGGTCGGCAGAGGCGCGGGCGCGGCTTTCTTCCTCGGATTTTTGCTGGATGATGATCTGCTTTTCCTGATCCGCCACTTCCAGCTCGCGCTCTTTGGCAATTTCTGCCTCGCGCAGCTTGCGCTCGCGCTCAATCTCGGCGGCGCGGACAGATTCCTCGCGGGCAATCCGGGCACGTTCGGTTTCGCGCATGGAATCCTCGGTGCGGGCTGCAATCTCGGCCTCTTGCGCGGCCTTAAGGGTTTCGATTTCCTGTTCCTGCGCGATGCGGGCCTGTTCCTCGTCCTTTTGGATGGTGAGGCGCTGACGCTCGGCCTCCATCTCGGCGCGGCGCACGGCAACCTGTGCTTCGGCCTCGATATTGGCGCGCTCTTTCTTGGATTGCGCGATGACCTCGGCCAGTTTGCGCATACCCACCGCGTTAAAGGCGTTGTTTTCGTCCAGTGCCTCGAACGGGGTCTGGTCCAGCGCGGTGAGAGAAACCGCTTCGAGCGACAGGCCGTTTTTCAGCAGGTCCTCGGAGACGGTATTCTGCACCTCCTGGACAAAATCGGCTCGGTTTTCATGCAGCTGGTCCATGGTCATTTGGGCGGCCACGGCGCGCAGGGAGTCGATGAGTTTACCCTCGATCATCTCGCGCAGCTGTTCGACGTCAAAGGTGCGGGCCCCCAGGGTTTGCGCGGCACGGGCGACGCCCTCATCTGTGGGCTGAACCGAGACATAAAACTCGACGCCGACATCGACGCGCATCCGGTCCTTGGTGATCAGCGCGCCGTCACCGTCGCGTTTCACCTCAAGGCGCAGGGTTTTCATGTTAACCGGGCTGACCTCGTGCAGCAGGGGCACGACGACCACGCCGCCATCCATAATGACCTTTTTGCCGCCCGCGCCGGTTTTCACCAGGCTGGTTTCACGGGTGGCGCGGCGATAAAGGCGGGCCATGACAAGGCCGATCACCATGAAAAATGCCAGAACGGCGCCAACAAGGATAAGAAGTGTGATGATATCCATTTTTCCTCCGATAAATCTGTGTGTCAGGCGCTGAGCGCCACGATGAAATAGCCACCGTCATAGCGATGGCGCAGGACGACAACTTCGGTGCCCTGCGGGATCTGCGCATCGTCGCGAAGCGGTTCGGCGCGCAGATAATGGGTGTTGCCGAAGCGGTCGGTGACCTTGACTTCGGCAGGGCGACCGCGGGCGGCGGTGCCTTGGGTTATGACGCCCTGACGGCGGCCAAGATGGCGTTCGGACAGGGCGGCGGTTTCGGTTTTCGGGATCAGTCGCGCAAAACCGCTGCCGAACCGGCGGGCAAAGAATATGGCCGCGACAGCAGCGGGGATCGCGGCCAGCAGCGCGGGCAGGGCCGCGCCGAACAGGCCAAGCACCAGGTTTTGCACGACGACACCGGTGATGCCAAAGGCCATGAGGATGGCCGAGAGCCAGATCAGCGCCGGCATTTTGCCAAAGCCAAGCCAGGCGGCGATGCCACTGGGCTGGGCCGCGCCATCGGGCAGGTCGGTATCGACATCGACATCGGCAAAGCTGGGCAATTCGAGATCCGAGGTGTCCAGCCCATCGAGGTCAATGTCGAGATCGCCGATCTCCATTTCAGGCACATCAAGGTCAGGCTCGTCGATATCCGGGCCATTCAGTTCAGCCCCGTCCATGCCGTCGCCCCCGGCCCCCAAAAGGGTGCCGCCAAGCAAGGCAAAGACCAGCTCAAGTGCGAAAAGGCCAAAGAGCAGGGCAAGCGAAAGGGTAAACGGGACGAACCCGTCAGACAGCAATTGGTCAAACATGGTGATAACGGTATGGTTGTGTATTCATTGGTATACAATGCATATGGGGTCCTCACGGGTTTGTTACAAGTCCCGTGATGCGAATAATTCTCAACAACGATGTCAGAGTGGTGTGACAGAAGCATGATGACAGGGTTCTGACAGACGGGATAGGCGGGTATGCCTTACCGTTGCTCAAATGGGGCGCTGCCCCGTCCCGAGCGCGCTCGGGACTCCCCGGGATATTTTTAGCCCAAAGAAACCTGATGATCTATGCTGATTGTCCACAGGCCCTAGTTAACTGACCTCGGTGAACCCGGCACTGCCGCGATCCTGGGGGTGTTTTTCCAGATGTTTGGCTTTGATTTCGGCAGAGGTGTCGCGGGAGCCGTCATGGCTCCAGCCCGGCGGGGCGACGCAATACATCAAACGGTCGCGCAGGGTGATGCCGGGTTGGGTGGCGTCCTTCCAGATGCCGACCCATTCGTGAAAGGCGACGCGGATCGGGTTGAAGGTGCCGAGATTGTGGACGAGGCCGTAATCGACCTTTTCATCGTCCTGTTCGGGCACGAAGGTGCCAAAGAGCTTGTCCCAAATGATGAAGACCCCGGCATAGTTGCAATCAAGATAGCGCGGGTTGCGGCCATGATGGACGCGGTGATGGCTGGGGGTGTTCATGATGGCTTCGAACCAGCGGGGCATTTTGTTGATGGCTTCGGTGTGGATCCAGAATTGGTAAATCAGGTTGAGCCCGCCGCAGAACAGCACCAGTGCCGGGTGAAAGCCGAGCAGGATCAACGGCGCACGCACGACCATCATAAAGGTAAAGGTGTAGGTCCAGGTTTGGCGCAGGGCTGTGGTGAGGTTGTAATGCTGGCTGGAATGATGGTTCACATGACTGGCCCAGACCCAACGGATGCGGTGGCCAAAGCGATGCACCCAGTAATAGCGTAGATCATCCAGGACAAAGCACAGGATCACCACCGCCAGCGAGCTGCCAAGGTCGAGCGGCGTGATCTCCCATAAGAGGGTAAAGAAGCCCCAGGCGATAAATCCAAGCGCGATGCCCGAAGCGACATTGCCCGCCCCCATGATCAGCGATGTCACCGCATCGCGGGTTTCATAGCGGCCACCGCGTTTTTGTGTGGTAATCCAGAGCAGCTCGATCAGGATGGCGGCGATGAAAAAGGGCACGGCAAGCGAAACCACATCGGGATAGGTGAGTTGATCGGTCATGCGGCGGCTCCGATGTGATTGGTCCAAAGCAGGGCTTCGTCGGGGGTGAGGCGGAGGGCGATGCGGGGTGCGCCGTAATCGGGCAGGGTCACGGTCAGGCCGGTTTCGGTGGCTGTGAAGGTTGCGCCGTTGAGCAGGCGGGCGGTGCTGTCGGCCCCCATGGCCCAGACGATGCCGGGACCGGCCTGGGTCATGATCAATGCGGCCTGAGCGGAAGCACAGAGGGTGACCGAGGTCACGGTGCTGTCGGGGAATTCGCGCAGCCAGGCGGTGCGGGCCTGGGCCTCGGACAGAAAGGTCTTGGGTTTCGACAGGCCGAGCAGATGGGTCAGCACGGCGATCCCGGCAATCCCGACGACCACAAGGATGATCAGAATGTCTAGCGGCATGGCTCCTCCTGCGGGGAACTGTCGGCGGGGCGGGGGCGGATTGTCAAAACTCTCGTAGCGTCAAGGGTCACATTTGCGCCCAATTTGCCGAATCGCAGCGGGTTGGGTGCGGGGATTCGGGCGGGTTTGGCCCGCGTTGTGCCGGGATGCGTGGCAATTTGGGCGCAATTATGGCGGGAATTGTTGGACTGGTGGAGACAAGTTTTGACTGTGCGGCTGATTGTTCCCGAGATTAGGGTTAATGGCGCGATTGTGGCAGAAAACCGTTGCGTGCTGCCGCGTTTTCGCCCAATTCTCTTAACCACTGGGTGGGGGCCCGGACACTGAGAGTAGCACAATGCGCCACATGATCGCCGCCCTGACCCTGACGTTGATCTCCACATTTGCGACCACTTCTGCGACGGCCGATATTTCTTGGCGCGCTGGTGAAATGGGCAATGGATCGGTCATGGTGATGAAGGATCGCAGTGGCGCGATGACCCATGTCAAGCGCGGCTCGGCCGGTGGGGTTCACCTGTTTGATCTCTATGCCGGGCAGGGCAGCGCGGCGGAATTCCTGGGCAGCTACAAGGTGAACGCGCGTGGCGAAGTGACCGAGACTATGGCGATTGACGGCGCGGTGACCCGCTACACCCCGCATCGCTGCAACCGCACCCTGGGCAAGTGCCAGTTCACCGTGACCCATGCGGATGGCTATGTCGAACAGCGCACCCGCGTGACCGAGGCCGTGCGCGGCGGCTTGCGTTACTGGGAATATGGCGCAGATGGGCTGATGGCCGAAGGCGCGATGCAGCTGGATCAGCTGGGGGCCTCTAAGGGGGGCTGGAAAAAGGGCCGGAGCAAACGCAAGACCCGCACCCGCCGGATTATGATTGCGCTGAAATAAGCCGCGAATACCTTCTCTCTCTCTCTCTCTCTCTCTCTCTCTCTCTCTCTCTCTCTCTCTCTCTCTCTCTCTCTCTCTCAGAGCGAATAGGGCGGCCCATTGGGTCGCCTTGTTTGTTTGAAAAGGGGCATAGGACGCGTTTATTGAGCGGCTAATAGCTGAAATAACAGACGAGCGCAGGGCAATGTGGAAGACAGGCGGTTTCCGGCATATTGATATGGCCATCGTTAAGAAGTTGTGAAGTCGGGGTCTTGCGTATCATGCATCTTGTTCTAATCATAATTGCGTTGTGCATGCTCACCAAGGCAACAGGCGTTTCAGCTCAGCAGGTCAATGAAAGCGAACTTTGCAAGCCGGTGACGTCACCTGAAATCCGTTCCGATTTGCTCGCCCTTTCGCGTGATGAACTCGCCGAGATGGGATATGGCGACCTGGATTTTGTCAACAGAGCCTTTTAAGTTGGGTGGAGTGTTTCATGTCTTGGTCTCCAAGTATGGAACGGTCCTCAAGGTTTTGGTGTTCGGATAGACGGCTCGCCAGATTTGGCCTCGTCACGCATACGCCCTTGTAGGCCAATTGCACTTTGCTCTGATTGCCCCTACACCCGGTTACATTGAAATCGTGGCGGCATATTCCGTTCGTAGGTTTGGGGTGCTTTATGCAACTGGCAGAAATTGAAGAGCTGCACGCGGAACATCTGCGGCCCAGATATGGGACGACGACGCCGGATGAGCTGAATTACATTCAGAAGCTGATCATCCGGCACAAACCCAAACGGTTTATCGAGATCGGCACGGCCTCGGGGCTGAGCACCGGATTTATCGCGCGCTTCATGGAAGAGAATGGCGGTGAAAGCGTCACTTCAATTGACTATTCGGCTAAATTCTTTGGGCAGGCGGATAAACCGGTCGGGTTTCTGGCCCCAAAAATTTACCCGAGCGGCCCAGTGCAAGTCGACATAATTCCGCGAAAGTCAGCGCTTGATCTGCAAGAGATGGGCGGGGAATGGGACATGGCATTTATTGATGCCAATCATCAGCACCCCTGGCCGATTGTGGACACGCTGGCGGTTGCGCCGCACATGCGCGGGTCCAAGGTGGTGATCCACCATGACCTACAGCTTTATCGTCGCTTCAAAGAGCTAAGGGGCATCGGACCGCGGGTGTTGTTCAACGAAATGCCCGACAGCCACCGCCATGCGGATATCGCCGGAGGGTGGAACATCTTTTCGGTCGATCTGAACCTGGACAAGGCGCTGCTGGAAGAAGTGGCGATTGGGGCGCTGAGCATGCCTTGGACGAGTTTCCCGAGCTTGACCCCAACCGAAGTGCGAAAATTTGAAGCGATTTTGGCAGCGTACTATTCCTCGAACCTTTTGAATGAGTTCCGGTTGTGCCAAAAGCTCTTTCGGCATTCGATGCCGCGTCGCGCTTTGTTTTCATTGCGTAGGTTCTTGGCAGAAAGCGCTGAGAAAGCAGGGGTGCGCCAAAGATAGCGCGCCCCGTCAGAGTTGTTTTACCCCTCAGCCCCAATCAGGGCGCGCAGCACGGCTTTGGCGCTGTCTGAGGACCAGTCGGCGTCGCCGGTCATGCGGCCGACTTCGTTGCCGTCGGGGTCGATGATCAGCGTTGCGGGCAGGCCGAGTACGCCCAGGCCGCGGGCCAGGGTGGATTTCGGGTCGCGGTGCAGGGGCAGGTTGGTGACGCCGATATCGTCAAAAAAGGCCTTCATCGCCGGGGGCGGGTTGCGCGAAGTGGCGATGGTGAGGACTTCGAATGTGTCACCGCCAAGCTCGGTCTGCAATTCGGACAGCATCGGCATCTCTTTGCGGCAGGGCGCGCACCAGGTGGCCCAGAAATTCACCACCAGCCATTTGCCCTGAAAATCCGACATCTTGAGCGGCTCACCCTCGAAGGTCATGAATTCGACCATGTCGCGGGTTTTGGGTGCGTCATGCAGGATCAGTTTCTTCATGTCGCCCTCGCGCGCGGCGGCGGCCGCGGCAAGATCCGCCTGTGCAGGGTTTGCAAGCGCCAGCGTCACCGTATACAGCAACAAAAGACCCAGATTTTTCATACTTCCTCCGAAGGACAGCTTATGTCGGATACTTCCTCGAACCAGATGTGGGGCGGCCGCTTTGCCGCCGGGCCGGATGCGATCATGGAGGCAATCAATGCCTCGATCGGATACGATCAGCGGATGGCGGCACAGGATATTGCCGGGTCAAGGGCCCATGCGGCCATGCTGGCGGCGACGGGCATCATTAGTGATAGTGATGCAGAGGCCATTCGGGAAGGCTTGCTCACAGTCTTGTCAGAGATTGAGGGTGGAAAATTCGAATTTTCCACGGCGCTGGAAGATATTCACATGAATGTCGAGGCGCGGCTGAAAGAGATTATTGGTGAGCCGGCGGGGCGTTTGCATACCGGTCGCAGCCGCAATGATCAGGTGGCGACGGATTTCCGGCTTTGGGTGCGCGATCAGTTGGATGCGGCAGAAACCGGGCTGTTGGCCTTGATCGACGCGCTGCTGTCGCAGGCCGAGGCCGGGGCGGATTGGGTGATGCCGGGCTTTACCCATTTGCAGACCGCGCAGCCGGTGACCTGGGGCCATCACATGATGGCCTATGTCGAGATGTTTGGCCGTGACCTGAGCCGCGTACGCGATGCGCGGGCACGGATGAATGAATCGCCTTTGGGGGCGGCGGCTTTGGCCGGTACCGGGTTCCCGATTGATCGGCATATGACTGCTGAGGCTTTGGGTTTTGATCGGCCTATGGCGAATTCACTGGATGCGGTGAGCGCGCGTGATTTTGCGATTGAGTTTCTGTCGGTGGCCTCGATTTCCGCGATGCATCTGAGCCGCTTTGCCGAAGAGCTGGTGATCTGGTCCAGCGCGCAATTCCGCTTTGTCACCCTGTCGGATCGGTTCAGCACTGGGTCGAGCATCATGCCGCAGAAAAAGAACCCCGATGCGGCCGAGCTGATCCGCGCCAAGATTGGCCGGATCTTTGGCGCGAATGTCGCCTTGATGATGGTAATGAAGGGTCTGCCGCTGGCCTATTCCAAAGACATGCAGGAAGACAAAGAGCAGGTCTTTGACGCCGCCGATAACTGGATGCTGGCCCTGGCCGCGATGGAGGGCATGGTGCGCGACATGACCGGCAATCGCGAACAGCTGGAGGCGGCGGCCTCGTCCGGTTTCTCGACCGCGACCGATCTTGCCGATTGGCTGGTGCGCGAAACTGGGCTACCCTTCCGGGACGCGCATCATGTGACCGGGGCCCTGGTGGCGCTGGCCGAGAAGAAGGGCTGCGATCTGCCGGATCTGAGCCTGGAGGAGATGCAGGCCGAGAATGCCGCGATCACCGAAGGTATTTTTGACGTGCTGACGGTGCAGAAATCGGTGGCCTCGCGGATGAGCTATGGCGGTACCGCTCCGGCGCGGGTGCGCGAACAAGTGGCCCGATGGAAGGAGGTGTTGGGATGAAGACAGTGATGTTTTTGGCGCTGCTGACCGTGTCAGCCTGCAGCCTTGCCGGATGTGGCGCGGATGGACCGCCCATTCGACCGGGCGCGGAAGCGCAACAGTGATGAGGAGGCCCTGGTTCGCGAGAACCGGGGCCTTTGTTTATGGGGGCTGTGTTGCGGATTGGATATTTTTGCCAAGAAGAAACACGAAGGGTGTTTTTCACATAAATGTTGCGCTAAGGCGGGCTGACGCAGGAACAGGAGGCGGCTTTGGATCATTTTCTCTATCGCGAGGGTGCGCTTTGGGCTGAGGATGTGCCGGTGGCAGAGATTGCCGCGCAGGTTGGCACGCCGTTTTACCTCTATTCCACAGCGACGCTGACCCGACATTTCCACCTGTTTGACGAAGCTTTGGATTGGGGGCCGCATCTGGTCTGTTATGCCATGAAAGCGGCGAGCAATCAGGCCATCCTGCGCACCTTGGCCGCCGAAGGGGCGGGTATGGATGTGGTCTCGGGCGGGGAGCTGGCGCGGGCTTTGGCAGCGGGTGTTCCGGGCGAGCGCATCGTGTTTTCGGGTGTCGGCAAGACGGATGAAGAGATTCACGCCGCCCTGACCGCGCAAATCCGCCAGTTCAACGTTGAGAGCGAGCCGGAAATGGCCGCGATTTCACGCATTGCCAGCGAAATGGGCGTTGAGGCCATGATTGCAATTCGGGTGAACCCGGATGTGGACGCCAAGACCCATGCCAAGATCGCCACCGGCAAGAGCGAGAATAAATTCGGCATTCCGATTGCCCGCGCGCGCGATGTCTACGCGCAGGCCGCCGCCCTGCCGGGGCTGAAAGTGGTCGGTATTGATGTGCATATCGGCAGTCAGCTGACTCAGCTGGAGCCGTTTGAGCTGGCCTATCAGAAAGTGGCCGAGCTGACCGAGACCCTGCGCGCCGATGGTCACGAGATTTCGCGCCTTGATCTGGGTGGCGGGCTGGGCATTCCCTATGCGCGCAGCAACGAAGCGCCACCACTGCCGACCGATTATGGCAAGCTGATTCAGCGCACTGTTGGTCATCTGGGCTGTGAGATCGAGATTGAACCGGGCCGTTTGGTGGCTGGAAATGCCGGAATTTTGGTCAGTAAGGTGATTTATTTGAAAAACGGCGAGGGGCGGGATTTTCTGATTCTCGACGGGGCGATGAACGATCTGATCCGCCCGGCTATGTATGAGGCGCATCACGACATCATTCCCGTGATCGAACCCGAAGTCGGGGTCGAGCCGCAACCCTATGATATTGTTGGCCCTGTTTGCGAAAGTGGCGACACTTTTGCCAAACAACGGCTGATGCCGCCGCTGGGTGCCGGCGATTTGGTGGCGTTTCGCAGCGCCGGTGCCTATGGCGCGGTGATGTCCAGCGAATACAATACGCGGCCTCTGATCCCCGAAGTTCTGGTGAATGGTGATCAATTCGCGGTTATCCGCCCACGCCCGACCTTTGACGAAATGATAAATCGCGATACCATTCCTGAATGGTTGTGAGGCAAACTCCTCGCATAAACCCATGCGAGGATGTTCATGGCCCGTCACATTGATCCGAATCTGAACCGCAAGCTGCGCTGGCCGTTGCTGCTGACCCATATGGGTTTGGTGGCCGAACGGGTGGTGCGCGCCTGGTGGCCGCTTTGGTCGGTGCTGTTTGTTGGCCTGGCCTTACCTATGTTGGGGGTGCAGGATCTTGTCGCGGTGGAATGGATCTGGGCGGTCGGAGCCGTGTTGCTGGCTTTGGTGGTTTGGGCCGTGTGGCGCGGGGTGCGACAGTTTCACTGGCCCAGCCGGGATGAGGCGCTGGATCGGCTGGATGGCTCGCTCAAAGGCAACCCAATTCAGGCGGCGATGGATACACCGGCGGTTGGGGCGCAGGATGCGGCCTCGATGGCGGTGTGGCAGGCGCATCAGGCGCGGATGATGGACCGGCTGAATGGGGCCAAACCGGTGGAGCCGGACCTGAAAGTCTCGCGCGCCGATCCTTTTGCGCTGCGCTATGTGGCGCTGTTGGCGCTGTCGGTGGCGTTTTTGTTTGGCTCCTTTGGCCGGGTGCAATCGGTGACCAACATCGGCGTGGGCGGCCCGGATCTGGCGCAAGGGCCAAGCTGGGAAGGCTGGCTGTCACCGCCAAGCTACACACGCCTGCCAACGATCTATCTGAATGATATCACAGCAGAAAACCTTGAAGCGCCTGAGGGCGCGCTGATCACCTTGCGCATGTATGGCGAGGTGGGCGCGCTGAGCGTGGAGGAAAACATCTCGGGCCGGGTGCTGACGCCGGAACTGGCGCAGGACACGGCACAGGATTTCGACGTGGTTCAGGCGGGCCGTTTGGCGATCAACGGACCGAATGGCCGCGCCTGGCAGATTGCTATGCTGCCGGATCAATCACCTGAGATTCAGCGTACGGGCGACATTGAGGTTGCCTATGACGGTGCGGCGCTGATCCCCTTTGCCGCGCAGGATGACTTTGGCGTCGAATATGGTGAGGCGCGAATTGTCCTGGCGCTGGACGAGGTCGACCGCCGCTATGGCCGCGCGCTGGAGCCTGAAAGCCGCGCCGCGATCAAAGTGCCGCTGCCGATGCCGGTGGCGGGCAGTCGGGTGGATTTCAAGGAAAATATGGGTGGCAACTTTTCGCTCCACCCCTGGGCGAACCTGCCCGTGCGCCTTGAGATGAGCGTGACCGATGGCCGGGGGCAGGTGGCGCGCACGGAGCCTGAGCTGATCACCCTGCCGGGTCGGCGCTTTTTTGATCCCTTGGCGGCGGCGGTGATTGAACAAAGGCAGGCCCTGCTTTGGAATCGCGAGAATGTCGATACGATCTCGATGCTGTTGCGCGCGATTTCCCACCGCCCGAATGAAATTTTTCGCAAGCCGGAGCAGCGCAAATCCCTGCGGGACGTGCTGAAAAAGATCGAAGAGCTTGCCGAAGGCGGGATCAGCGACGAACAGCAAGAAGAGCTGGCCGAAGCGCTGTGGGAATTGGCGATTGAGCTGGAAGAGGGCGACCTTCAGGATGCTTTGGAGCGCCTGCAACGGGCGCAGGAGCGGCTGGAAGAGGCGATGAAAAATGGGGCCTCGGACCAGGAAATCGCCGAGCTGATGCAGGAACTGCGCGAGGCGACACGGGATTACATGCGCGAATTGGCGCGGCAAAACCGGCAGAACGAAGAGCCGGGCGAGCCGATGGACCCTGAGAACATGATCGAACTGTCTCAGGACGACATTCAGCGCATGATGGATCGCATTCAGGAGTTGATGGAACAGGGCCGCATGGCTGAAGCGCAAGAGGCGCTGCGTCAGCTGCAGGAAATGATGGAGAATATGGAATTCACCCAAGGTCAGGGCGGCCAGACCCCGGGGGAACAGGCCATGGATGACCTTTCAGAAACGCTGCGCGACCAGCAAGAGCTGTCGGATGAGGCGTTTCAGGATCTGCAGGAACAGTTCAACCCCGGCAATCGCCAGGATGGCCGTGAACCGGGGCAGCAGCAGGGCGAGGGCGAACCCGGTAACCAGCGCGGCGATGGCCGTGAAGGGGCAGATGGGCAAGGTCAGGGACAAGACGGTTTGGAGCAAAGCCTGGCGGATCGTCAGCGCGCCTTGCGTCAAGAGCTGAACCGCCAGCGTCGCGGCCTGCCAGGGCAGGGGACCGAAGCGGGTCGCCGCTCGGCCGAGGCACTTGAGGATGCCGATCGCGCCATGGACGGGGCCGAAGAGGCTCTGCGAGATGGTGATCTGGCCGAGGCGATTGACCAGCAATCCGAGGCGATGGAGGCGCTGCGCGACGGTATGCGCGCGCTTGGCGAGGCCATGGCACAGCAGCGTGAACAGCGCGATGGCCAGCAGGGCTTTGCCGAGGGGCAGGATGGCGGCGAACAGCGCGACCCGCTGGGCCGCAACCAAGGAACCACAGGCCGGTCAGACACGGATGAGGGGCTGTTACAGGGCGAAGATGTCTATCGCCGCGCCGAAGAATTGCTGGGCGAGATCCGCCGCCGCTCAGGCGAGGCCGAGCGCCCCGAAGTGGAACGCGATTACCTGGATCGGTTGCTGGAACGCTTCTAAAATTCCGTGCACGGAATTTGCAAATTCCATCGATGGAATTTGGATGCTCCTGCCGCGCCGTTGTGTCCAACTTAACTGTCCGGGTCGACTTTGCCGCGCAGGGATTTCACCTCACCCCTTGCCTTCTTGCTCGCCAAGCGGCGCTTTTTCGAGCCGAGGGTGGGGCGTGTTGGAATGCGGCGTTTGGGTTTTATCAAAGCCTTGCGGATCAACTCGACCAATCTCTGGCGGGCGATCTCGCGGTTGCGGGCTTGGGAGCGGGTTTCATCCACTTGCAGGATCAGCGCGCCCTCATTGGTCCAACGCCGCCCCGCCAATTTGCGCAGCCGGTTTTTCACCGAGGCTGGCAGGTTTGGCGACCGCTCCGCCTCATAACGCAGCTCGACCGCGGTTGAAACCTTGTTGACGTTCTGCCCACCCGGCCCGCTGGCGCGGATGAACTGCTCGGTCAGTTCCCAATCCTCAATCGCGATATCGTCGGTGATCTGCAACATGTCCCTTGCATATGTGGCGCTTGGCAAAAGTGAAATGAAAAATTAAAAGGGCCGCCCTTGGGACGACCCTTCGAGAATACGGAGGCGGGGGCCGGTTAGGCTGCTCGCCAGTGTGTTAGGCATTGCCCTGGAATTACCCTAAAGCAGGACCCCGCACACTGTTCCGACACCCTTCTCCAATGTTTCTCTAGACACTGGATCACCTCCTTTCAGCTGTTTATCACGCAGTGAGGTCAGCCTAGTGGAAATTCGTTTCCAACTGGTTGCCTCAAGATGATGTTGCCATGGCTTGGCGAATCCACAAAGTGTTTTCTTTGCATCAAGCAGTGGTATTTGCCCCAACTGCCCGCGAAACGATCAAACGGAACGGCACCAGCGCGATCAGCGCCAGCGACAGCTTGACCATCCAATCGGCCACGGCGAGCGACACCCAGAGCGGTGCAACAGGGCCAGTGCCCAGCAGAGGCAGGGCTTCGTTTGCCCAGGCAACGTCATTGCCGGGCTCAAGGGCAACCAGCTGTGCAGAGAAGGCGATGGTGAAGAAAATCGCGGTGTCGAGGCTGGAGCCGATCAATGTGGAGGCCAGGGGCGCGCGCCACCAGCTGCCGGTCCGCAACCGGTCAAAGATCGCGACGTCGATCAGCTGGGCGGTCAGGAAGGCCAGGCCAGAGCCAATGGCAATGCGCAGGGTCACAGCCGGATAGGTGAACCCGTCACCTTGCAGCATGATCTGCGTGCCGATCAGCGAGCAAATGACACCGACGATAAAGCCGACAAACACCACTTTGCGGGCGGCGGCGGCACCATAGATGCGGTTCATCAGGTCAGTGACCAAGAAAGCGAGGGGATAGGTAAAGGCCCCCCATGTCAGCCAGTTGCCGAACAGGAATTGGACCAGAATGTTGGAGGCCAGAACAATGGCCGCCATGGCAAGGATGCCAGGAATATGCGTGCGTGTCATGTTAGGACCCGTTTTTGCAAGGTTGCGGGGACTTGGCCCGAAGGATTTCGGACGGGCTGGCCTTATAGATGCAACGGCCTTCGCGCAAGGATTAGTTTTGCACCAACCGGTATTCGACAAATTCGGTGCGCTGGAAGCGGCGGAAGTTGTCGTCTGAGATCATGGTGAGACGGATATCGCCCGACGCATCGCGCCAAACAGACAGGCCTTCGAGGTTGTCATGCCGCCAAACTGCTGTTTCCAAGAGGGTTTCTTCGCCCGTGACCGCATCGTCCACTATGGTAAAGCGCCGGATACGCGAGCGAAACCCGATCCCGGTGAACTCGCGTTCGAGCAGATATAACCGCCCCTCGGGGCCAAAATCGGCCCCCACCGGAAGGAAACCGCCGTCACGTCGCAAAGCATAGGGTTGGCGCCAGCTGCCATTGTCATAGCGCCAGACGGGGAAGGGGCGGGTGAGCCGACCAGAGCGTTCGGGAATCGCATAGATCCGGTCCTGGGCATCAATGGCGAGCGCTTCGAAGCCGGAATTGCCCTGCAAATCGCGGAAATATTGCGGGCGGGGCAGCGGTTTTGAGGTTTGCGCGGTGGGGTAGCCCGCCACGCGGTGCAAGCCTTCGAAGGAGACAAACAATCGCCCATCCGAGCGGGTCGCCAATCCTTCGGCGTCTCTGTGATACCCTTTCAGTTGATTGCCATTCCGGTCGCCCAAAAGGCTGGCCGCGCCGGTTTCAACGCCGGTGATGACACCGTCTTGGCGCTGCAGGTGACCAGTTAGCAGAAAGCCGCTATCGCTGATGGTGGTGAATTGGCGACCGCCGCCGGAGAGTTCCAGCCCGGAAAATCCGCCAAGCTTATGCTCTGAACTGGGCCAGGTGTAGCTGCCGACAAATTCCACAGCCTGTGGGGCCAGCGCCGGAGCGGCCAGGCCCCAACTGGTCAGCAAGAGTGTTGCGGCGGCGAGCCATCTGCGCCAGGACATGCGTTTCAGGACCATGCAGGGCCGCAATCAGTTCGAAGACAGGACAGCCGCGCAGGCATTGGGCAGGTCGCCCAAAGTCAGCTCGCGACGCGGTTTGGGCTTGGGCGCATTGGGGTCGCGTGGTTTGGGCGGCGGCGGGTTGAGGATATTGTCGACCCATTCCTGCGCATCGGCGCAACCGTCCCCTTTGGGGATGGGAGCTTGGTCAACGCAGCCCGTCGCCCCTTTGGGGCAGTTCAGGCGCACATGAAAATGATAATGGTGGCCATACCAGGGGCGGATCTTGCGCAGCCAGGCACGATCCCCTTTTTCATCCTTGCACATACGCACTTTGGCGCCGGGAAAGATGAAAATACGGGCCACGCGCGGGTCGCTGGCGGCGGCCTTGAGAATTTCGTGATGGGCGCGGGTCCAATTGTCGTTGGTAAAGGCCCCCTTGCTGCGGCGCAGGGAGATGGACGAGATGTTTTCGCGATCTGTCACCGAAAGGTTCAGATTGTCTGCCGGGCGCAGCCAGATATCGGCATCCAGCCCGATCTGATGGCTGCGATGGCCGGTCAGCATTGGCCCGCCCCGGGGCTGGCTGAGATCACCAACGTAAAGGCCATTCCAACCGGGCTGGGCGGCGGCTTTGCGGCTGAGGTCTTTGACATAGTCAATGAGCTCCGGGTGGCCCCAGTTGCGGTTGCGCGACAGGCGCATGGCCTGCCAGGTTGGCCCGTTTTCAGCCAGTTGCACGCCCCCGGCCAGACAGCCCTTGGAATAGCCACCATAAGGTGAGGCCGGTTGCGAGGATCCTGCCGCCTTGGCACCAAAGAGCTGCTTGGCTTGTTTCGTGGCGAGGATCGGATCGATCTGAACAACAGGTTCGGCAACAGTCGCGCGGGGTTTGCGTGGCTTGTCGCGGCCACAGGACACAAGGCTAAGGGCAATCAGAGTACACAGGACAAACCGGGCGATCACATCTGCTCTCCTTCTGGGTGTACCCATCTTAGCAGAATGAGGCCCAAAATGAAGAGTCCGATGACAGGCAGGAATGCCAGTTGGTTGCTTTGCGTGATGGCAAGGAACAGCGTGATCAGCGCCGGGGCCAGCCAGGCGGTGGCGCGTCCGGCCAATGCAAAAAGCCCAAAGGCTTCGCCGCTGCGGGCGGGGTTGGCATGGCGTACCATGAGCGAACGCGAGGCGGAATAGAGCGCGCCACCCATGCCGCCAATCAGAACACCGCAGATGTAAAAGATGATGTCGGGCAGGTTCGATCCTTCGGCCAATGGCATGCCAAACAGGCTTTCGCGGGACATGCCGACGATGACGCAGCTGACAAGGATGAGGACAATAATTGCGCCTTGGATCACCGGGCGCGGGCCTTTGCGTTGATCGGCAATGCCGCCCAGCCAGGTCAACAGCGCGGCGGCGATGGCGGCGATGATGCCGAAAATGCCGACCTGAATGACGCTCCAGCCCAGAACCAGCGTCGCATAGACCCCGCCATAGGAATACAGCGCGCTGAGCGCGTCGCGGTAGAATAGCGAGCTGAGAAGGAAATTGCGGGTCGAGCGTTGGTGCCAGATATTGCCGAGGCTGATTTTCAGGTCATAGATGACCTTGTTGGGGCGAATGGCGCGGTTGATCGCATCGGGTTCGTCGCGGGTCCACAGGAAAAAGGGGATCAGGAAGAGCGCGAACCAGATGGCGATAAAGGGGCCGACAAAGCGGGTGCCCTCACGCGTTTCGGGATCAAGACCAAAGAGCGGCGACAGCCCGGCCAGGGTTTTGCCGGTCTCTTCGCTTTCGGCAAAAAGCAGCAGCATCAGGAAGAGCGACAAAACCCCACCCCAATAGCCAAAGGCGGCGGCACTGCCGGAAATCCGCCCGACTTGCTCTTCGCTGCCGAGCTTGGGCAGGATGGCGTTGTTGAGGTTAAAGGCGCTTTCCGAGGCGATAAAGCCGATCCAGAACATCGCCAGCACCAGCAACAGCCCGGAGCCATCCGGTTGCAGCATCCAAAGCGAGGCGGCGCAGGCAATGGCAATGCCGGTCAGCAGCCAGAACCAGGGCCGTTTGCGCCCGGTGGCATCGGCCCAGGCCCCAAGGAAGGGTGCGATAATGGCGATGACCAGCCCGGCCAGGGTCTGCCCCGAAGACCAAAGCCCCTGCGCGCTGACCTTGGCGGCGGCAGCATCCGCGCCGAGACCCATGTAATATTGCGTGGCGACAGCGGCGAAATAGGGGCTGAAGACAAAGGTCAGGCCCAGCGTCGCGTAGGGCTGTTGCGCCCAATCAAAGAACATCCATGCCCAGATGCGCTTTTTAGTTGAAACTTCAGCCATATCCGCCCCGTTCGCCATTTTCAGGCATAGAGCCTTTTTCAAGGCAGGCTGGCAAGCTGATCTTAGGGTCAGGACCCATTAATTTGACGTCGCTGGCGCAAGAAGAGCAATAAAGCAGGGGGTTTGGACGCGCAGGAACTGGCGGGGTCAATTGCAAGCGGTCAAAGCCGCTGCTTTGCAGCGCTCCCTGCGTCTGCAAGATTTACCTGATCTCGCCCCTGACCTGCGTTACATCAACTTGAAAGACAACCAGTATTTCTGCGGTGACGTGTCTTGTCACGAACAAGACCAATCAAACCAGTGGTGTCAAATTAATGGGTCCTGACCCTAGCGTAACGTCAGGATTCAGTCGGTTTTGACAGGGGGCCAGGGGCGCTGATCTTCGGCCTCGATCCATTTCTGGACCCAGTCTGACAGGTCTGGTGACTCTGCGCCGGGTTTCAAGCAATCCATCAACTTTTGCGGATCAACAATGCCGTTTTTGTCAGTCAGGGCCATGCGCAGGACGGCGTGGCTGGAACAGGCTCCGTTGGTCTTCCACATGCTTTGATCCATGTAGAAAAACCGTTTGTCCCACCCGAGCATACGGGTGCGGATTTCGACCTTGTCAAACATGCGCACCCTTTGGCGATACCGGATGCAAGTGCCGGCCACGGTCATGCCCCATTTGTTGTCGCGCATGGGGCCATACATGCCCGCCCGTTGCCCGGCGGGAAGGCGTCCGAGATCATAAAGCGTCAGGGTGCGGCCATTGTTGAGTTCCATCCAGAAATCAATGTCCCAGGGCCAGCACATGTGATGCGAGATATGGGTCTCGAGCAGGTCCAGCTGTGGGGCTTTGCGGGCGGTAAACATGCTTTTGAACATGCGGAGGAAAGGGTACATGATGTGCTCCTGAACTATTCGGTTCAGTTGCCGCAGCTTTCACCCCTCGTCAACCAGAACCTCGCGGCAAACTTGCGCTTTTGTCGATGGGTGCTTAGGTGTTGTGCGAGATAGTCAAAGGGGCCCCGAAATGCAGTCGCTGTTTCAGATTTTGATGTTGTTGCTTGACATCGTCTGGTTCTTTATCATTGCGCATGTGATCATGAGCTGGTTGATCAATTTCCAGGTGCTGAATTTGCGCCAGCCGCTGGTTGCGCAGATCTGGGACGGGGTGAACCGGTTGCTGGAGCCGATTTATTCGCGCATTCGCCAATTTCTGCCTCCGATGGGCGGCCTTGATCTGGCCCCGCTGGTGGCTCTGGTGGCGATCATGATCATTCGGATCGTGCTGATCAACAACGCGGCGTTCTTTTACTAGGACGTGAGGGGCGCTGCCCCGCTTGATGGGTTTTAAGGGGCGCTGCCCCTCTGGGCGGCAGGCCTCCCATTCACCCCGGAGTATTTGCACCAAGAAGAAACCCAAGAGGCGGCATGGATATGCGGCCTCTTTTGCTTTGGGGCTTGATTCACCGAATCTTAGTATGAGAATGTCGGGATAAGAGCAGAAATAGTTAATCCCGCAGGTTCTCCTGATGCCACGTGATGCCGCGCCCGGTGAGGCGTTGTTGAAAGATGTCTTTGGCTTTGACGCCTTTCGCCCCGGTCAGGCGGAGATTGTTGAGGCCGTGGCGGCGGGGGAAAACGTGCTGGCGATCATGCCCACCGGGGGTGGGAAATCGCTGTGTTTCCAATTGCCTGCCCTGATGCGCCATGGGGTGACCGTGGTGATTTCGCCGCTGATTGCGCTGATGCGCGATCAGGTGCGTGGGTTGCGCGAGGCGGGGGTTGCGGCGGGGGCGCTGACCTCGGGTAATACGGCTGAGGAAACCGATGCGGTTTGGGATATGCTGCATGCTGGTGAGCTGAAACTGCTATATCTCGCGCCCGAGCGGTTGGCCAGTTCCAGCACGCAGCACATGTTGATGCAGGCGGGCGTGTCTTTGATCGCGGTGGATGAGGCGCATTGCGTCAGCCAATGGGGCCATGATTTTCGCCCCGACTACTTGCGGATCGGCTCGCTGCGCACTGCGTTGGATGTGCCTTTGGCGGCGTTCACGGCGACGGCGGATCAGGAAACCCAGCAAGAGATCGTGCAGCGACTGTTTGACGGGGTCGCGCCGCAAAGCTTTTTGCGCGGCTTTGACCGGCCCAATATCCATCTGGCGTTTCAGGCCAAGGACAGCCCGCGCAAGCAGATCCTGAATTTCGCCGCGGCGCGCAAAGGGCAATCGGGTATTGTCTATTGCGGAACGCGAGCGCGGACCGAAACCCTGGCCAAAGCGCTGAGCGATGAGGGACATAGCGCCTGTTTTTATCACGGTGGCATGGAGGCCGAGGATCGCCGCTCGGTCGAGGCGCGCTTTGCCCGTGAGGATGGGCTGATTGTCGTGGCAACGGTGGCCTTTGGCATGGGGGTGGACAAGCCTGATATTCGCTGGGTGGCGCATTCGGACCTGCCCAAAAGCATCGAGGCCTATTATCAGGAGATTGGCCGCGCTGGGCGCGATGGCGCCCCGGCAGAGACATTGACGCTGTATGGGCCCGACGATATCCGCCTGCGCCGTTCCCAGATTGACGAAGGGCTGGCCCCGCCTGAGCGGCGCGATGCGGATCATGGGCGGCTGAATGCCTTGCTGGGTCTGGCCGAGGCACAGGGCTGTCGGCGTCAGGTTTTGTTGGGCTATTTTGGCGAGCAGGCGGAGCCTTGTGGGAATTGCGACCTGTGTAACACCCCACCGGAATTGTTTGACGGCACCGAGGCGGTGCGCAAGGCGCTGTCGGCGGCGTTGCGGACCGAGGAAAGCTTTGGCGCGGGGCATTTGATCGACATTTTGCTGGGCAAAGAGACGGATAAGGTGCGTTCGCGCGGGCATGAGAACCTGCCGACTTTTGGCTGTGGCAAGGATCTGAGCCGCAATCAGTGGCAGGCGGTGTTCCGGCAGATGATGGGGCATGATCTGATCCGGCCTGATGCGGATCGGCATGGGGCGCTGGTGATGACAGATGACGCCTTGCCGATCCTGAAGGGTGAGCAAAGCATCCAACTGCGCAAGGATGTGGTGCAAAAGGCGGCCGAGCGGCGGCCAGCGGTCAAGATGCTGGTCAGCGATGAGGATGCGCCCTTGCTATCAGCCTTGAAGGCCAAGCGCCGGGCCCTGGCCGAGGCGGCACGCGCGCCCGCCTATGTGATCTTCCCTGACCGCACCTTGATCGAGATGGCGCAGACCCGGCCCAAGACACTGGATCAGATGGCGCGGATCAGCGGCGTTGGTGCAAAAAAGCTGGAGCGTTACGGCAGCACCTTTCTTGAGGTGATCACCGGCGCAATTGAGGCGTTGCACCCGACCCGGCGCAAATTGGCCAGCAGTGGCGCGGGGGAGGTTTATGATGCCTTGATGGAGGCGCAGGTGCAGCTGGCGCGGGGCGAGGATGGGACGGGTAAATACCTGTCTTGCAACAACTCTACCTTGGCCAAGATTGCCAAGGCGCGCCCCTCTAGCGTGGCGGCGATTGCTGCGGTTCCCGGGATGGATGCGCAAAAGGCTGAACGATTTGGCCCGGCTTTTCTTGAGGTTTTGACCCAGGTGGACTAAATCAAGAACAGAGCAACTGGGGGAACGGGCATGCTGGTGGTGATTTCTCCGGCCAAACGGCTGGATTGGAGCGAGCGCAAGGTCGAAATGACCGAGCCGGAATTGCTGGCAGATGCTGGGCGTTTGGCCAAGACGATGCGCAACCTGACCCTCAAGGATCTCAAGGGGTTGATGGGTCTCAGCGACGATTTGGCCAAGCTGAACCGGGATCGTTTCCGCGCCTTTAGCGAGGAGCCTTTGCCCGAAGATCTGCGCCCGGCGGCGCTGGCCTTTGCCGGGGATACCTATCTGGGGTTGGAGGCGGCCAGTCTGGAGCCCGAGGAAATGGCCTGGGCGCAGGATCATTTGCGGATTTTGTCGGGTCTTTACGGGGTCTTGCGCCCGTTGGACGCGATGCAGGCCTATCGCTTGGAGATGGGGTCGCGGCTGAAAACCCGGCGGGGGAAATCACTGTATGAATATTGGCGCGATGACATTGCCAAGGCCCTGCGGGTGCAGGCCGAGGCGGTGGGCAGCGATGTGCTGATCAATTGCGCAAGCCAGGAATATTTTGGTGCAGTACCGCCAAAGGCGCTGAAATTGCGGATCGTCACGCCGCAATTCATGGAAGACAAGAACGGCACGCCCAAGATTGTCAGCTTTTTCGCCAAGCGTGCGCGTGGGGCGATGGCGCGGTTCATCATTCAGAACCGGATCGTCGAACCTGAGGGGATTTTGGGCTTTGACACTGGCGGATATGAATATCGCGCTGATTTGTCTGAGCCGGATAAACCGGTCTTTGTGCGCCCGGCGGATGCGGGGCCTGTTTCCTAACCCGCCTTGCGGGCTTTGGTGATGATCTTGGTATAAAACTCGATCTTGTCGCCCAGATGGGCCTTGCGCAGGGGTTTGGTGAGGTAATCATCCAGCCCGGCCTCAAGAATGCTTTCCTTGTCGCCGGCCATGGCGTGGGCTGTGACGGCGACAATGGGGACATTAGGGCCATCCCCCTCAAGCTTGCGGATTTCGCGAGTGGCCTGTTTGCCGTCCATCTGCGGCATGGAAATATCCATAAAGATCAGGTCGGGGCGCTGTTTCTGGAATTCTTCGACCGCTTCGATGCCGTTATTGGCAAAACGCAAAGTGACGTTAAAGCCAGAGGCCATTTTCTTGAACACCAATTGATTGGTCTTGTTGTCTTCGGCAACGATGACATCAAGCGGCGCGCCTTCGGGTTCAGCCGTTTTGGTTTCAACCACTTCGGATTTCTGCGCTTTGACGGCCTTTTCGGCCGGGCTGACCGCCTCAAGGCTGGAAAAGAGCAAGCGGCGCGGGACGGGTTTTTGCAGAACGGCGACAATGCCACGGGATTCATCAACCGGCACCTGACCGGGATTATCTGACAGGACAAAGACCGGGATCTTGTGACCGGCACCGCGCAGATGGGTGACCAGTTCGACCGCCTCCATATCAGGCAGATCCTGTTCCAGGATCATCAGATCGGGCGGATCGACCATCATGTCGATGACTTCGGACCCGGTTTTGCAATACTCGGTCTTGAGACCAAGAATTTCGAGCTGTTTGGACAGGATCGTGCGGTTGGCGCTGTGATCATCCACCACCAGAACCCGTTTCAGGTAATCGGGGATTTTTGGGGTTTCGACATCAATCGGTTCCTCGGCTGGGAGGACGACGCGCATGCCAAAACAGCTGCCTTTGCCCAGTTCGGATTCAACCCAGACCTCACCCTTCATCAGCTCAACAAGACGGCGGGTGATGGCGAGGCCAAGCCCTGTGCCCTCAAACTTGCGGTTACGCTCATCCTCGACCTGATTGAATTCGCCAAAGACGTGATCGACCTTGTCCGGGGGGATGCCGATGCCGGTATCCTCGATCGTGATGTGAATGGCGGTTTCGCCATCCTCGTACCCGACCCCGACAACGCGGACCAAAACATGGCCTTCGACGGTGAATTTGACCGCATTGCCCAGAAGGTTGGTCATGATCTGGCGGAACCGTCCGACATCGCCGACAAAACGCGTCGACAGGAACATGTCGTAATCCACCAGAAGCGCGATATCCTTGTCCCGCGCGGTGGGCTGCAAAAGCATGACCACCTCGTGAATAGCGCGTTCCAGATCAAAGGGTTCGGGGTGTAGGGTGAGTTTCTCGGCCTCGATTTTAGAATAGTCGAGAATGTCGTTGATGATGACCAACAGCGCCTCACCTGAGCTGCGGATGGTTTCGACATAGAGGTTCTGTTCCTCATCCAGGTCGGTATCCATCATCAGATCAGCCATGCCGACAACCCCGTTCATCGGGGTGCGGATTTCGTGGCTCATATTGGCGAGGAAGGAGGATTTGGCGCGATTTGCAGCCTCGGCGCGGTTCATCGCCTCCTTCAGGCGTTGCTGATCCTCTTTGATCTGGGTGATGTCGATGCGCAGCCCAACGCGCCCGCCATCGCTGGTCTGGCTTTCATAAACGCGAATCCAGCGCCCATCCTCGAGCTTTTGTTCCAATTGCGACCGATCTGTGCGGTGATGGTGCATCCGCTCTTCGATCCATTCCTCTTCGCGCCCCAAGGCCTCGGTATATTGGCCGCGCTCTAGCCCGTAGCGCAGGATATCCTCGAACCGATTGCCTGGGACGATGGCGGGGGCAGAGGCGCTGTAGATTTCGCGATAGGGTTGGTTGCACATGACAAGCCGGTCTTCGGGATCGTACATGACAAACCCGTCGGGCAATTCTTCGACGGCGGACCACATGCGCGCCAATTCGGTGATATCGATGGCAAGGCTGACAACCCCACCATCATCCAGACGTTTGTCGAGAAGCTTGATGAAACGCCCGTTCCAAAGCCGGATGGTTTGCGGTGGGATCGGATCGCTTTCCCAGCGGGCCAGCATCATGTCGCGCCAGGCAACGGGTGTTTCGCCCTGCAGGTCAACCAGCCCCTCTTCGGACAGCACCTCGAGCACTTTGATATAGCTGGCCCCGTTGCCAACATCCTCGATCCCGTCAAAGAGCGACAGGTAGGCCTGATTGGCCAGCTCAATACAGCCATCCGGGTCAAACATGGCAAATCCATCCTGGATGGATTTCAACGCGGTCCAGAGCTGATCGGTGACGTCCTCGATCTTCTGAGTCGCCTCACCCAGTTCATGCACGACAATCTGATGCTGGTGCCGGACCTGAGCCACCTCAGTCCGGGTTTCCTTGATCTCGTCGCTCAATTGGCGGGCATGTTGCCCCAAACGACGATTGGCCTCAAACAGTTCAGCCTGTTTGAGGTCCAACAATCGTTCCGCCGCCAAGCGAGCACGTCTTTCATCGGCCAAACGTGAGGCCAAACTCATCGCAAATCCTCCTGCGTGCATGGCACTTTTGCGCGCTGAGGGTGAAGATCAGTTTAAAATGCCAGCCTTGTTCGAATCCGGGGGGCATGTCAGCATATGGGCATTGACCGAAAGGAGCATTTTGATGCGACGTATTGCGATGGCCCTGATAATGGGCGTTCTCGGTTTGCCATGTGTTCAGGGTGCGTGGGCGCAGGAACAAAACACAGCCATTCCTGACAGACGAGTCATCGTCACGCGGGATGTGGATTTCTACGGCTCTGACTTGCAATCGCTGTTTGATACGTCGCTGGATGCCTGCCAGAAACTGTGTTTGGACAATCCCGAATGCGTCGCTTTTACGTTTAATTCGCGCTCAAATTCCTGTTTCCCGAAATCCGCAGTCAGTGACCGGCAGCCCTATGATGGCGCGGTTTCGGCCTTGGTTCAGAACGCAGCGCCCGAGATGGTGGCACAGGCGGCAGAGCGGCGGTTGGATCTGGGCTTCTTGCGGGAGAAGGATCTGGAACAGGCGCGGGCAGAGGCAGCAGCCCTGGGGCGGCGGCATTCTGGCGGGCAGTGGAGCCCGCGCGCCCTTTTGGATGCGGCGCAAAACAGCGCAGCCTCGGGCAGTTTGCGCGATGCCGCACATTGGACCGGCGCGGCCTTGGCCCAGACGGATGAGGCGGCGCATTGGTTGCAATATGGCCAGTATTCTGCGCGCTACGCCGAAGAGGTCAAAGGCTCGGATCAGCGCAAATACCGCCAACGCGCCTTTATGGCGGCGATCAATGCCTATATGCGCGCTAGCGATCCGGCTCAGATGATGGATGCGCTGCATGATATGGCGGTGGTGCTGGAGAAGGTTGGGCGCGGCCGCGATATTATCCCGGCGCTGCGTTTGGCAGAGTTCTATGGTCAGCGCGACGAGATCACCGAGCTGTTGGACAATGCCATTGGCAAATACGGGTTCCGTATTCGGGAACATACGGTTGAGGCCGATAGCGCCGACCCACGTATCTGTGTTGAATTCTCGGATCGTCTGGTGCGCGCCGGGGTGGATTACGCGCCCTATGTGCGCCTGCCTGATCCGCGCATGGCGGTCACGGCGGATGATCAGCGGATCTGTGTGTCGGGCCTGCAACATGGTGGGCGTTACACGATCACCTTCCGTTCGGGCCTGCCTGCCGATAGCGGTGAAAGTCTGATCCGCAACACCGATATCACTGCCTATGTGCGCGACCGCGACCCCAAGGTGGGCTTTCCGGGCCGTGCCTATGTTCTGCCGCGTTCGGCGGATGCCGGGCTGCCTATTGAGACGGTGAACCTGTCCGAGGTTGATCTGGTTTTGCGCCGGGTGTCGGACCGCAACCTGCTGCGCGCGATTCAGGACAGCTATTTCGGCAAACCGCTATCGAAATGGGAAGAACGCCATTTCAGCAATGACATTGCCGAAGAGATTTGGCGCGGGACGGGTGAGGTTGAAAACCAGCTCAACGCCGATGTGATGACCCGCCTTCCCATGGGCGATGTGGTGGGGGATCTGCCCGCTGGCGTCTATGCGCTGACCGCCTCGGTGCCCAAGAGCGAGGAATTCTCTGATGGGCGCGCGACGCAATGGTTCCTGCTGTCCGATATCGGCCTGACCACGTTGCAGGGCAATGATGGGCTGAGCGTGTTTGCGCGCGGCTTGTCAGACGCGGGCGCGTTGGAGGGGATCGAGGTTGCGCTGATGTCTTCGGCCAACCGGGTGCTGGCGACGGTTCAGACCGACGCGCAGGGCATGGCGCATTTTGCGCCGGGCTTGCTGCGTGGCAAGGGAGGGGCCAAGGCGGCGCTGGTCACAGCCAAACGGGGCGAAGAGGATCTGGCCTTTCTCTCGCTGACCGATCCGGCCTTTGACCTGTCTGATCGCGGTGTCGAGGGGCGTGATCCGGCGGGGCCGATTGATGCATTCCTGACCACGGATCGCGGGGCTTATCGCGCTGGGGAAGTGATCAACGTGACCGCCTTGTTGCGTGATGCCAAGGCAGCAGCGGTGCCTGATCTGCCCTTGACGGCTGTGCTAACGCGCCCGGATGGGGTGGAATATTCACGCCATATCTCGGATGGCGGTGATGCGGGTGGGCATGTTTATACGCTGCCAATTGCGCCATCCGCTCCGCGCGGGACCTGGCAGATTGCCATCTACACCGACCCGGATGCGGATGCCGTGGCCAATACCTCGGTTCTGGTTGAGGATTTCGTGCCCGAGCGTATCGATTTCGATCTGACCCTGCCTGAGGGCGCGATCAACCCGTTGGAACCGCCGAAATTGGCCGTAGATGCCCGGTATCTGTTTGGCGCGCCCGGTGGTGATCTACCGATTGAGGGCGAGCTGCAGCTTTCCAGTCAAAACACACTCACGGAATTTCCCGGCTATCGCTTTGGTCGCCATGATGACGGGCGTATCCTGCGCACCAACAGCTTTGCCGCTGATCTGGTGACGGACGCGGCGGGTAAGGCGGCGCTGGACATACCCTTGCCGGATATCGACGCCAAGGGCCGCCCGATGATGGCGCGGGCGACCTTGCGGCTCTCCGAAGCCTCGGGCCGTCCGGTGGAACGCCGCATCTCGCGCCCGGTTCTGCCAAGCACGCCGATGATTGGCATTCGCGCCGGGTTTGACGGCGAACTGCCCGAGGGCACTGAGGCCAAGTTTGACGTGATGGCGCTGGGTCCGGATTTGAATCCGCAGGTGATGGAGGTCAGCTGGCAGGTGAACCGGGTGCGCACGCGGTATCAGTGGTATCAGCAATATGGCAATTGGCATTGGGAGCCGATCACCACCCGCAAGACCGTGGCCAAGGGCACAGGCCTGTTGGGCGCCGAGCCTTTCGAGATCAGCGCCGATGTGGATTGGGGTCAATATGAGGTGGTCGTTGAGCGTGTGGATGGCAGCTATATCGCCTCGTCGATGAGCTTTTACGCCGGCTGGTATGGTTCAGCGGATACGAGCGACACGCCGGATATGTTGGAGTTGTCATTGGACAAACCGGCCTATCAACCGGGCGACACCGCCACGCTGCGCATGGTGCCGCGCTATGCGGGTAAGGCCTTGGTCGCTGTTATGGCGGATCGGGTGATTTCGATGCAGGCCATTGATGTGACCGAGGGTGAAAACACCCTGACCTTGCCCGTGACCGAGGAGTGGGGCGCAGGCGTTTACGTCACCGCGCAGGTGATCCGCCCGATGGATGTCACAGCCGGGCAAAACCCGGCGCGGGCACTGGGGCTGGCCCATGCGGCGGTTGATCCGGGCGCGCGCAAGCTGGGCGTGTCCTTGGACGTGGCGGACGAGGTTACGCCGCGCGGACCGCTCAAGGCGGCGGTGCAGGTCGATGGTTTGGGGGATAGCGGCACGGCCTATGTCACTGTGGCTGCGGTCGATCTGGGCATTCTGAACCTGACCGGGTTCCAATCACCGGACCCGGCGGGTCATTACTTTGGCCAGCGGCGTTTGGGCGTTGAGATCCGCGATATCTATGGTCGCTTGATCGACGGGATGAATGGCGCGATGGGCGCGGTGCGCTCGGGCGGTGACTATGCCGCCGGGATGCGCATGCAAAGCCCGCCCCCGACCGAAGACCTTGTGGCCTTTTTCAGCGGGCCGGTGACGGTTGATGGCACCGGGCGCGCCGAGGTCAGCTTTGACATGCCGGATTTCAACGGTTCTGTGCGGCTGATGGCGGTGGCCTGGTCCGACACTGCTGTTGGACAGGCCGAGGCCGAGGTGCTGGTGCGTGATCCCGTGGTGCTAAGCGCCTCTGTGCCGCGCTTTCTGGCACCGGGGGATCAGGCGCTGCTGCATCTGGAACTGACCCATGTCAAAGGTGCGGCGGGCGAGATGCCGTTATCTGTCACGGCTGACGGGTTGGGGCTGGATACCAGCGGCCTGCCTGAGAAGGTGACTTTGGCGGATAAAGCCAAGCTGAGCTTTGACATTCCTGTCAGTGGCGATCTGGTTGGCGATCATACACTTGAGATCGCGCTGACGACGCCGGATGGCGTGGTTCTGACCAAGGGGTTGACCCTGGGCGTGCGCAGCAATGACCCGGCGATTGGCGCAACGCGGCGCTTGTCACTGGCACCGGGGCAGACCTTTACCCTGGATCAAGAAGTGTTTGCTGGGCTGCAATTGGCTAGCTCGTCGGCACTGGTTTCGGCCGGTCCGCTGGCGCGGTTTGACGCGCCGGGGCTTTTGGCCTCGCTGGATCGCTACCCTTATGGCTGCACCGAACAGGTCACATCGCGGGCGCTGCCGCTGCTCTACATGAGCTCGATCGCCGAGCCGCTGGGTCTGGGCAATCAAGAGCGGATCGATCTGCGCATTCAGCAGTCTATCACCCGCGTGCTGACCCGTCAGGCACCCAACGGGGCCTTTGGTCTCTGGGGGGCGTATTCCGGGGATTTCTGGCTGGATGCCTATGTCACCGATTTCCTGGGTCGCGCCCGTGCGGCGGGTCATGAGGTGCCGGATATCGCCTGGCGCAATGCGCTGGACAACCTGCGCAACCGCATTGCCTATGCGCCCGATTTTGACACCGGCGGCGAAGACATCGCCTATGCCCTGATGGTGCTGGCGCGAGAGGGTGAGGCAGCGATGGGGGATCTGCGTTATTACGCGGATGAGCGCATGACCCATTTTGCCACGCCCTTGGCGCGGGCGCAGTTGGGGGCGGCCTTGGCCTCGTACGGGGATCAGAAGCGCGCCGATATGATGTTTGCCAGCGCCGCTGGGTTGATCCCGCAAACGGTCTGGAGCAAGCATCGCGTTTATCGTGCCGATTTCGGCAGTGCGGTGCGCGATGCAGCTGGGGTTCTATCGCTTGCAGTTGAGGCGCGCAGCAATGCGGTGGATCGCGAGGCGCTGACTGGGCGGATTGCCGATGTGAACCGCCCTCTCTCGACGCAAGAGCAATCCTGGGCGCTGTTGGCGGCTCATGCCATGGTGCAGGACCCGACGGTTTCCGGGCTTGCCGTGAATGGCGAACCCCTGTCCGGCCCGTTTGTGCGCAAGATCGAAGGTGCGACATTGCAGGCGATGGAGATCAGCAATACTTCGGATCGCAACACCGACATCACTTTGACCACCATGGGCATCCCCGAAGGAGAAGTTGCTGCGACGGGTTATGGCTATTCCATTCAGCGTGACTACTACACAATGGATGGGCAAAAGCTGGGTGATCAGGTGCTGCGCAAGGGGATGCGTCTGGTCGCGGTACTGACGGTGAAACCGTCAGAGGACACCCGCGCGCGGCTGATGATCAATGATGCCCTGCCTGCGGGTTTTGAGATCGATAATCCGAGCCTGCTGCAATCCGGCGACATTCGGGCGTTGGATTGGTTGAAACCCTCGCATACCGAGTTCTCGGAGTTCCGCAGCGAACGGTTCCTGGCGGCGGTCAATCAGAATGGCAATAAGACGATCCAACTGGCCTATATCCTGCGCGCTGTGTCGCCGGGTGAGTTCCATCACCCTGCCGCGCTGGTCGAGGATATGTATCGCCCCGATTTCCGCGCCACCACGGCGTCGGGCCGGGTTGTGATCTTGCCCTAAGACATGCGCCGCCTGTTTGCCCTTGTCCTGATGCTCTGGTCGCTGGCTTTTGCCCGCGACCAGTTCGACGCCTATATCGATGCGACCGAGCTGCCGGTGATGGTACACGCCACCGCGACCGAAGTGCGGGATCGTCACGGCGAGCTGCTGCGCGCCTATATGGTCGAAGATGGGTTATGGCGGATGGAGGTCTCTGCCGATCAGGTCGATCCGCTGTTTTACGAGATGCTGATTGCTTATGAGGATAAGCGGTTTTTCGACCATCAGGGTGTCGATGGCTGGGCGATGGCACGGGCGGTGCGGCAGGCGCTTTGGAATGGGCGCGTGGTCTCAGGCGCGTCGACCCTGACCATGCAGGTGGCGCGGCTGCTTGAAGATGGGTCGACCGGGCGCTGGGATGGCAAGCTGCGGCAGATGCGGCTGGCCTTGGCGCTGGAACGGCAGCTGAGCAAGGATGAGATCCTGGCGATTTATCTGCGCATTGCGCCCTATGGCGGCAATGTCGAAGGGCTGCGCGCCGCGTCCCTGGCCTGGCTTGGCAAGGAACCGGGCCGATTGACCCCGGCTGAGGCGGCGCTGCTGGTTTCGCTGCCCCAAGCGCCCGAAAGCCGCCGACCGGATCGACATCCCGAAGCGGCGCGGATTGCGCGGGATCGGGTGTTGATGCGCATGGCCGGGGATGGGGTCATTGATATGGAGACCGCCCTGGCTGGGCAGATGGATCCCTGGCCCAAAGGGCGTCAGGCCGTGCCGCAATTGGCCCCGCATATGGCGGATCGCGCGGCGGCCATGGGCGAAGGGCGGCATGACCTGACGCTGGATGCCGGGTTGCAACGCAGTCTTGAGGCGCTGGTGCGTGATCACATGGCCAACAAAGACCCGCGCCTGTCCATGGCGGTGATGCTGGCGGATCATCAAAGCGGCGAGATCCTGGCCTCGGTCGGTTCGCCCGATTATGGTGATACGCAGGGGCAGGGCTTTGTCGACATGACACAGGCGCTGCGCTCGCCCGGATCAACGTTGAAACCGCTGGTTTACGGGCTGGGATTTGATGGCGGCATGGCACATCCCGAGACCTTGATCCTGGACACGCCGATCCAGTTTGGCAGCTATGCGCCGCAGAATTTCGACGGGGTGTTTCGCGGCGAGGTCTCGGTGCGCCATGCGCTGCAACTGTCGCTGAATATCCCGGTGATCCGGCTGACCGAAGCGCTGGGCCCGGCCCATGTGATGGCGGCGATGCAGCGGGCCGGGATGCAGGCCGAGTTGCAAGGTGGCGCGCCGGGTTTGGCGCTGTCCTTGGGCGGCGTCGGCACCAGTCTGCAAGACATGGTGCAGCTTTATGCCGGGATGGCCAATGGCGGCGAGGCGGTGCCCTTGCGCTGGCATCGTGGCATAGAGGAAGGAAAAGGTGCGCGGATCTTGTCAGCGGCTTCGGCCTGGCAGGTTGGCAATATTCTCGCCGGTCTGGCCCCGCCCGCCACGGCAGGCCCGCCGGGGCGTGTGGCCTATAAGACCGGCACGTCCTATGGCCACCGGGATGCCTGGGCGCTGGGCTGGGATGGGCAATATGTGGTTGGCGTCTGGATGGGGCGGGCTGATGGCACGCCGGTTCCCGGTGTCTTTGGCGGCGCGGATGCTGCACCGATCCTGTTTCAGGCGCTGGGGCGCGCGCGGGAGCGGGCGGTGCCCTTGCCACCGCCACCACCAGAGACATTGCAGATCGCGCGGGCGCAATTGCCTGCCAATCTGCAACGATTTGGTCCGCGTGAAAAACAGCCCACACTGCAACTGACCTTTCCACCGGATGGGGCGCGTTTGGCCCTGGAAGGCGGGGCTGTGCCGGTGAAATTGCGCGGCGGGGTGCCGCCTTTTGCGCTGTTGGTGGATGGGGCTGTGGTCCAGTCGGGCGTGCAGCGCCCGGAGTTTCTGGCACCGCTTGCCGGGCAGGGGTTTACCACTTTGTCGGTGATTGATGCGGCGGGCAATGCCGGACGGGTGTCGATCGAGCTGCAGTGAATGCGCAAGCTTCGGGTCGTTTTTGTGACTGCGGATAAGCAAGTTGCCTGAAAACAGGAGCTTGCAAAGATGATTTTTCGAGGATTGGAAACCGACATTGCGCGGCGCTATCAGAGGGGCGGTGTTGATGCTTATGGGAACTTGCCTGAGCGGAGCGTGTCAGACGGGCCGGGCAACCCCTGTCGGCATTGTCTGCGGACGGTGCCAGAGGGTGAAGAGATGCTGATTTTGGCGCATCTTCCCTTTGGCGCGTTGCAGCCTTATGCCGAAACCGGACCGGTATTCTTGTGTGGGGGTCATTGTGATGGGGCGGGGGATCAGGAGGGATTGCCCGAGGTGCTGACCCTGTCACCGCAATTTTTGATCAAGGCCTATAGTGCGGATGAGCGCATTATTTATGGCACGGGTGAGGTTGTAGCGCAGGCGGTTTTGGCGGAGGAGGTGGCGCAGCGTTTGGCGCGTGCGGATGTGGCCTTTGTCGATGTGCGATCCGCGCGCAACAATTGCTGGTTGGCGCGGGCGACGCGGGATTAGCGGACGGGGGTGACGCTGGTTTGCCTTTGGCAAACCTCGCCCCACCCACCGTCCCGTAGGCCGTGCCGCGCGATTAGATACGTTCAATCGCCAGTGCGATGCCTTGCCCGCCGCCGATGCACATGGTGATCAGCGCTTTGGAACCGCCAATGCGTTCCAACTCGTAAAGCGCTTTGACGGTGATGATGGCTCCGGTGGCACCAACCGGGTGGCCAAGGGCAATTGCGCCGCCATTGGGGTTCACCTTGGCCGGGTCGAAGCCGAGCCCCTTGTTCACCGCCAAAGCCTGGCTGGCGAAGGCTTCGTTGCTTTCGATCACGTCGAAATCGGACACAGACAGGCCGGTTCGTTTCAGCAGGTTTTCCACGGCAGGCACCGGGCCGATGCCCATGACCTCGGGGCGCACGCCTGCATGGGCATAGCCGATGATGCGGGCGCGGGGTTTGAGACCGGCAGATTCAGCTGCGGAGGCACGGGCGAGAACCAGAGCCGCTGCGCCATCATTGATGCCTGACGCATTGCCCGCGGTCACTGTTCCGTCTTTTTGAAAGACGGTGCGAAGGCCCGACAGGGCCTCAAGAGTGGTGGCCTTGGGATGTTCGTCCGTGTCAAAGGCGACCATATCGCGTTTCACTTTGACCTCAACCGGGACGATCTGATCCTTGAAATGGCCTGCTTCAATCGCGGCTGCGGCGCGGTTCTGGCTTTCCAGGGCAAAGGCATCCTGTGCGTCGCGGCTGATATCGTGCTCGGCGGCGACGTTTTCCGCTGTAACCCCCATATGGCCGGTGCCAAAGGGGCAGTTCAGCGCGCCGAGCATCATGTCCAGTGTCTTGATATCGCCCATCTTGGCCCCCCAGCGTTGGCTGGGCACGATATAGGGGCTGCGCGACATGTTTTCAGCACCGCCGACCAGGGCGAAATCGGCATCGCCCAGCATCAGGGATTGTGCGCCGGAAATGATCGCCTGAACACCGGAGCCACAGAGGCGGTTGACGTTCATCGCTGGTGTCGCCTCGGGGATGCCCGCCTGCATGGCGGCCACGCGTGAAAGGTACATGTCGCGCGGTTCGGTGTTGATGATATGGCCAAAGACCACATGGTCAATCTGCTGACCGTCGACGCCAGCGCGTTCCAAAGCGGCCTTGGCGGCGATGGTGCCGAGATCAATGGGGGCGGTGCCGGCCAGGCTGCCGCCAAAGGTGCCAATGGCTGTGCGTGCGCCGCTAAGAATGACGATATCGTCGCTCATGATGTCCTCCTCTTAAGTTGGGGAAACTATGAGCGCTGCAATGCGGCATGTCAGCCGCAACGTTCCGTCATTGTGGTGAGGTTTGTTGGGATTGGTCGCTAACTCTAGCGCCGGGATACTGGATATTTCACATTGCGGGCGGCAGGCGTGGCCCTGTTTTCCCTTTGTTTTGCGCGTAGGGTGCGCAAGAAGCCAAACAGGCTGAGCACCCCCGGTTTGGACCCGTTTGGCGCGCCGCGAGGCCCCTTGGGCTGCGCATCTTGCAAACCAGGTTTATAAGAGCGCCCGCCCGTGGCTGGAGAGGAAGAGAGAGACGTGAAACGCGACATGACCTGAACATGGCGCGGAAATTATTGAGATTGAGTTAATTCAAACAGTTAGTCTGCGGCTGAAATCAGAGACAAATCACCGTGTTTTGGCACGTCTTGCAAATAGGTTTCGCGGGCTTGCACAGTCACGGCCATGACCAGCAAGGCCCCGATCAGGGCAATATTCAAGATATTCAGACTGCTGTTCATTGCTCTGCCTTTTGTCTGAACGCGGGTGCAATACCCCGTTGCGCACGACGCGTTTGCGAAGCCTTTTATCAAGGGGGCGGGACGGAAAGGTTCAATGCGACATTTCGGCAGTTCAAGGGGGTTTGAGCGGGGTCTTGCGCGACTCACTTGATTTAGGACGCGGTGCTTTGTACATGCTGGGCATGTTTCCGCTTTTCGACATGGGCGACCGTGTGCGCCTTCGCGAACGTTTTTACGGTGCCAACTTTGCAGTTTTGGCCCGACTATAACTGCGCGAATTTTACGGCGTCGAAACGCCTTGTGAAAGCCAACCACCATTAGCAATCAAAACGGGAGAGGACCGCATGTCCCCCAAAACACTCTATGATAAAATCTGGGACGCTCATGTCGCCCACGAAGACGAAGATGGCACCTGCCTTCTGTATATCGACCGCCACCTGGTTCACGAAGTGACCAGCCCGCAAGCCTTTGAGGGGCTGCGTATGGCGGGTCGCAAGGTGCGCGCGCCGGAAAAGACCATTGCCGTGCCGGATCACAACGTTCCGACCACTGCTGGCCGCGAAGATCCAAGCCAGATGACCGAAGAATCCCGCATTCAGGTTGAGGCGCTGGATAAGAACGCCAAGGAATTTGGTGTGCATTACTACCCTGTTTCTGACATCCGTCAGGGCATCGTGCATATTGTTGGCCCCGAACAGGGCTGGACCCTGCCGGGCATGACCGTGGTTTGCGGCGACAGCCACACCGCGACCCACGGGGCCTTTGGTGCGCTGGCGCATGGGATCGGCACGTCTGAGGTTGAGCACGTGCTCGCCACTCAGACCCTGATCCAGAAGAAGTCCAAGAACATGAAGGTGGAGATCACCGGCAAACTCAAGCCGGGTGTGACCGCCAAGGACATCACCCTGGCCGTGATCGGTGAGACCGGCACAGGCGGCGGCACTGGCTATGTCATCGAATATTGCGGTGAAGCGATCCGTGATCTGTCGATGGAAGGCCGCATGACCGTCTGCAACATGGCGATCGAAGGCGGTGCACGTGCGGGTCTGATTGCACCGGATGAAACCACCTTTGAATATGTCAAAGGCCGCCCACATGCGCCAAAGGGTGCCCAATGGGAAGCTGCCTTGGACTGGTGGAAGACTCTTTACACCGATGAAGGCGCGCATTTCGACAAGGTTGTGACGCTGAAAGGCGAAGACATCCAGCCCGTCGTGACCTGGGGTACCTCGCCCGAGGATGTTTTGCCGATCACCGGCGTTGTGCCGCACCCTTCCGATTTTGAGGGCGGCAAAGTCGACGCGGCGGCGCGGTCCATCGAATATATGGGTCTGACACCGGGTCAGAAACTGGCCGATATCGAGATCGACACCGTGTTCATTGGCTCTTGCACCAATGGTCGTATCGAAGATCTGCGCGCCGCAGCCGAAGTGCTGAAAGGCAAAAAGATCAAGGACGGGATGCGCGCCATGGTCGTTCCGGGCTCTGGTCTGGTCCGTGCTCAGGCCGAAGAAGAAGGTCTGGCACAGATCTTTGAGGATGCCGGCTTTGAATGGCGTCTGGCGGGTTGCTCCATGTGTTTGGCGATGAACCCTGATCAGCTATCCGAGAACGAGCGTTGCGCCTCGACCTCGAACCGTAACTTTGAGGGGCGTCAGGGCTTTAAGGGTCGCACCCATCTGGTGAGCCCGGGCATGGCAGCCGCCGCTGCTCTGACCGGCAAGCTGACCGACGTTCGGGACCTGATGTAATGGCATCTGGTGCGCCAATCCAAAACGGGTCTATCCTGCCAGAGGTTGCAACCCTCTGGATCGGGCCAGAACTGGATTGGCTGCACCAGATGTGCCTTAGCAGCTTTGTGCATCACGGACATAAGGTGACGCTGTTCTATGCCGGGTCTGATCTGGCCCCCGTCGTTCCTGACGGGGTGATCACTCGCCCGGCAGCCGATATTTGGGATCCAGCAGACCACGGACATGGCGGGGCACCTGCCTCGATGGTGTCTGATCTGTTCCGGCTCTATCTGCTCAAGCAGACCGAGATGATCTGGATCGACGCGGATGTGTTGTGCCTGCAACCGTTCCCCGAAAAACCCTACCATGTTGGTTGGGAACCTTCGGGAACGGTGAATGGGGCCATTCTGCGTCTGCCAAAAGAGTCGGCCACGCTGAACAGTCTGATCGAATGGTTCGAAGATCCCGAATTTGTCCCGCATTGGATGACCGAGACGCAGCAGGCCAAAGTGGCCGAGGCGGAACCGGGAAAACGATTGGTGACGGCGTTCAAATTGGTGCGGCCTTCGGTCGGGCCACGGGCGTTGAAACACACCTTGCGGGCCAAAAAGGAAAAGCGGTTCATCAGCCCCGCTGAGGTCTATTACCCAGTGCGCGGCGTTTATACCGATGTGCTGTTTTCACCTTTTGGCGGGGTCGAACCTGGCCTGACCGAAGAGACGCTTTGCGTGCATCTCTATGCGTCGATGATCCGTGGCTATCACAAGAAACACACACCAGCGCCGGGCAGTTTCATTGCCGAATATGCCCGGGAAATTGAATTCGATATCGCCCCGTAAGGGCGAGAGTTTGAGGAGACTCAACATGGAAAAGTTTGAGAAACTGACCGGAATTGCGGCGCCAATGCCGCTTGTGAATATCGATACCGATATGATCATCCCGAAACGCTTTCTGAAATCCATCAAGCGCACCGGCTTTGGTGTCAGCTTGTTTGATGAAATGCGTTACAACCGCGATGGCACCGAGATCGAGGATTTCGTGCTGAACAAGCCGCAATACCGCGAGGCAGAGATCCTGGTCGCGGGTGACAATTTTGGCTGTGGCTCGTCGCGCGAACACGCGCCTTGGGCGATCAAGGATTTTGGCATCAAATGCGTGATCTCCACGTCTTTTGCCGACATCTTTTTCAACAACTGTTTTAAGAACGGCATCCTGCCGATCGTTTTGCCACAAGAGCAGGTTGATGTGCTGATGAAGGACGCGGAAAAGGGCCAGAATGCTCGTATGACCGTCGATCTCGAGGCGCAGACCGTGACCACATCGGATGGCGAGACCATTTCCTTTGAGGTGGATGCGTTCAAAAAGCACTGCTTGCTGCAAGGGCTCGATGATATTGGCCTGTCGATGGAGAAAGTGTCGTCCATCGATAGCTTTGAAGAGCAAGCTGCGCAGGCGCGTCCCTGGGTTTGATATTGGATTGGCCTGGCCCCGGTTTCGGGGCTGGGCCTTTTCACTATGCTTGTTGCACGAGGCAGCGAAACCCTTCGGGTGTGCCGTGTAACATCATCGTGCCGACGGCGCTGACAACGGTGCCGTCATGCACGGTTTCAACAGTCTCAAGCGTGTAATCGATATGGCCAAGATGGGCGATCTTGTCCATTTGCTGCATGAAAACCTGCATGACTGCGCCGGGGTCCTGCGACATCAGATCTTCTGGCCCTTCAAAACTGTATTCCCCCACCGCCTCGCGATTGCCATGCATCAGGGTTGCCTTGAATTGTGCCATGCGCGCCTCCTCTGTCTTAAAGTAACAGTTTTGTAACGGTGCGCCTTTTGAGCGACGTTGATCTTGGTCAGATTTGGTGCGGAATTCGGAAATCTTTGCTTGTGGCGCTTGTCTTGTGCCCGAGGGGCACAGGCCCCCTAGATATGGGTTGTCGTAAGGCGCGTTGCCTGACCTTGATGCAATCCCGCACCAGTCGGCGGGTGAAAAAGCAACAAATTCGGCAACTTGGCGATCGGCGTATTGTCGCCGAGATCAAAGTGAGGCAAAACTAAGGCAACAATGAGGCAAGCCGCCACAAAGGCGGCATCGGGATGGAACAAGAAACCGGCATCGTATCGGCTTCGTCCAGACTGAAAGGGCAGGTTCTGTGATCAAACGTATGATCGGCGCAGCCGTTCGGGCGATTCTTGTGGCATCGGTGTTTACCATGCCCGCGATACTCTTGCCCGGCACATCGGCGGATACGGTGCAGATGGTGGTTCTGCTGTCGCTGGTTGCAGCGCTGCTGGTCTTTGTCGAATACAGCTCGGAATATCCAAGCCTGATCGAATTTCGCAATGCACCGCCTTTTAACCGGCTGCGCTTTCTGGCGCTGTTTTGCACGGTTCTGACGTTGACGCTGATGGCGCGGGGGCAGGTCATGCCCACAGCGCTCAGCTCAACCCTGGTTGGGTTGGGGCATATGATCGGTAATGCGATGGATTTCCCATTCTCGCCGGTGCGCTTGATGGTCCTCTTGGCCCCCGAGGGCGCCACGCCACCGGAATTGGACCAGATCCGTATGCATGCGGGCATGTCCTATCTGATTGCCCTGGCAATGTTGCTAAGCTTTGTCGTTGTGGTGCGCCTGTTGGATTGGCCGCTGCGCCATGGGGCGTTCAATTTCTGGGTAAACCTGCCTTTGTTTGACCCGACTGCGGGTGGCGATGTCTTGCGCAGGCTCAAGCGGGACAGCCATGTTAACGTCGCCTTAGGCTTTCTTCTGCCATTCCTGATACCGGCGGTTCTGAAAACCGCTTCGGTTTATGCTGTCTCTGTGTCGCTGACCGATCCACAAACTCTGATCTGGACGATGAGCGCATGGGCCTTTCTGCCAATCAGCTTGATTATGCGCGGCGTGGCACTGATGCGTATCGCCGATCTGATCGAAGAAAAGCGTCGCCGCGCCTACGCGCAGGCCGAATTGCAGGTGGCCTGATCCTTCTTGCCAGTTATTTGTTGGTCGCGGCTGCCGTTTCGGCGGATCCTTTGCGCGTGGCCACATGGCATGGGGATTTCAGCCGCAAGGGGCCGGGATTGCTGGTGCGCGAATTGGCGGGCGACAAGCCCGTGCCGGGGGTAGCCAGCATTGCGCAGGCGCGGCCGGACATCCTGTTGCTGACCAATTTCGACTTTGACGCCGGGCATGTTGCACTAGGGGCGCTGCAAAGCCGGTTGCGCGACCAAAGCTGGCCCATGCCACATCTGTTTGCCTTGCGACCCAATACGGGCCTGCCGACGGGTGTGGATGTGGACGGCGACGGGAAACTGGGCGGGCCCCGGGATGCGCAGGGCTTTGGCTATTTCTCGGGGCAGGGCGGGCAGGCGATCCTGTCGCGTTATCCTGTGCGTTTGGTTGCCGATCATTCAGGGGCGTTCTGGGCGGATGCGCCGGGCAGTTTGATTGCCAAGGATGATCCGGTTGGCGCGGCGCAACGGTTGTCATCCTCGGCCCATTGGGCGGTCGAGGTTGAGGTTGACGGTGCCAAGGTGACCTTACTGACGTTGGCCGCGACACCGCCGGTGTTTGATGGGCCAGAGGATCGCAATGGGCGGCGCAATCGGGATGAGGTGCTGTATTGGTCGCATGTGTTGCATGACAAGGCCGCGTTTGCCGACGCGCCTGTTGTCGTTCTGGGCAATTTCAACCTGGACCCGGATCGCGGGCAGGGGTTGCACGAGGCTGTGGCTCAGGTCCTGGCGCATGACCGCTTGCAAGATCCTTTGCCAAAGGTGCCAACGGTGAAATGGGAGCGGGCAGGAGAGATGCGAATTTCTTACATCCTGCCCGATCAGTCGCTCCGGATAGGTAAGGCCGAGGTTATGCCGCCGGAGCCAAAGGCCGGGCCGCATCGCCTTGTCTGGATGGACCTGCTGTTGGATTGAACGGGCGCAAGGCCTGGGCAATCGCCTCAGACGGGGGCGTTACCGGGAAATCCGGCACAAGCTCGTCAAAGACCTGACCATCCAAATGGTGCGCTTTGTTCCAAAGATAGCTCATCTCGACCAAGTGTTTTGCCAAGGGCCAGAATGGGCGGGCGATTTGAATGGGCAGCCAGCTCATCTTTTTGAGCTTGACGGGTTTGCCCAAGGCTTCGGCGCAGAGGTGTGCCAGGTCATGTCCGCTCAGGGTATAGCCCGCAAAGGGGATGTCGGAAAACCTTGGCAGGAATTCGCGTTGCTCGGCCAAGGCGACAGTGGCGCGGGCAAGGTCGGGCAGAAAGGCCCAGGCATGGGGCAGATCGGGCGCACCGGGATAGGTGAACACGCCTTTCTTCAGGCTTGGGGCCATGATCTTGTCAAACCAGTTGCCCGACGCCTCGGTATCCAGAAAATCCCCGGCCCGCAGGATAATCGTCTGCACGCCCGAGGTGCGAAAGCGCTCTTCCATCTTGATCCGAACTTGGCCCAACGGGTTGCGTGCGGTGTGTGGGGTGTCGGCTGCGAACCGGTCCGGCGCATCCGGCCCGTAGACATAGACATTGCCGGGGATGATCACGGTTGCACCGCTGGACTTGGCGGCGGCGATGACTTGCTCTGTCAGCTTGGGCACTTGCGCCCCCCAGTCGGGATAAAGCGGGTTCCAGGCATTGACGATTACATCCTGCCCCTGCGCAGCCGTGGTCAGGTCATCCTTGGAGCGGTCAAACAGGCTGACCCGCCAGCCGGCATTCCAGAAGGCCTCAGCAGCGTTGCGACCAAAACGGCCATTCGCCCCTAAAATCAAAACTGTTCCTGTCATAACGACGCCTCCAAATTCACGCATGACAAGAATTAGCTATTCAAATTAATTTGGGAATTGCCTGAATTTGCATTGCGTGTATTCATCAATGAATGGATGCGGCGCTCTCAAAACTTGATTGGTCTTTGGTTCAAACCTTTCTGGCGGTGGCCGAAACTGGGTCGCTGTCTCAGGCGGCGCGACAGATTGGCGTTTCGCAGCCGACGGTGGGCCGGCAAATCAAACAGATTGAATCCGATCTGGATGTGACTCTGTTTACCCGACAACCGCGCGGTTTGGCCTTGACCGAAACCGGGGCGGCCTTGTTGCCCCATGCGCGCATGATGGCGGATGGGATACGCGCGCTAAGCCTGACGGCGGCGGGGCGCAGTGACAAACTGTCTGGCCCGGTGCGGATCACCGCCAGTGTGTTTACCGCGCAATACCAATTGCCGCGGATCCTGGCCAAACTGCGCGCCGAAGAGCCGGAGATCTTGATCGACGTCGTTGCCTCGGACAAGGCGGAAAACCTGCTCTATCGCGAGGCGGATATCGCCGTGCGCATGTTTGAACCCACCCAGCTGGATATCATCACCCGTCATCTGGGCGAGCTCGAGCTGGGAATCTACGCCGCCACCAGCTATCTGGATCGGGTTGGGCGACCGGGTGGGTTTGACGAGATGTTTCGCTATGATCTGGTTGGGTATGATCAGAATGACGACATCATTCGCGGTATGCGTGAGATTGGGATTGATGCGCAGCGGGAATGGTTTGCCACCCGCTGCGACCACCACGCCACCTATTTCGAACTGATCCGCGCAGGATGCGGTGTGGGGTTTGCCCAGGTCGGGATTGGGGATGCCTGCCCCGAGGTTGAACGCCTGTTCCCCGACTTTCCGATGCCCACCCTTCCGCTTTGGCTGGCCGCGCATGAGGCGGTCCGGTCGACGCCTCGGATCAAACGTGTCTGGGATGCCCTGGCCGGGGGGCTTTCGCCCAGTGTTTTATAGCGGGTTTCTTGACGCCGCACCCCTTGCGGGATAGGGCCTGTCCAACAGATTTGACAGAGGACAGCACCGATGACCAACCCTTCGATTCTTATCTTGCCCGGCGACGGGATTGGCCCCGAAGTCATGGCCGAAGTCCGCAAGATCATCACTTGGTTTGGTGACAAGCGTGGCCTGGCCTTTGACGTGAGCGAAGATCTGGTTGGTGGCGCGGCTTATGATGCGCATGGCGTGCCTTTGCATGACGACACCATGGCCAAAGCCCAAGAGGTGGACGCGGTTCTGCTGGGTGCCGTTGGCGGCCCGAAATACGACAATCTCGATTTCAGCGTAAAGCCTGAGCGCGGCCTGCTGCGTCTGCGCAAGGAAATGGACCTGTTTTCGAACCTGCGCCCGGCGCAGTGCTTTGACGCTTTGGCTGATTTCTCGTCCTTGAAGAAAGATATCGTGGCCGGTCTGGATATCATGATCGTACGCGAGCTAACCTCGGGCGTTTATTTCGGCGAACCACGCGGCATTTTCGAAGAGGGCAATGAGCGTGTTGGCATCAACACCCAGCGCTACACCGAATCCGAGATCGAGCGCGCCGCCCGCAGCGCCTTTGAACTGGCCATGCGCCGCAACAAAAAGCTCTGCTCGATGGAAAAAGCCAACGTTATGGAATCCGGTATTCTGTGGCGCGAAGTGGTTGAGCGTGTGGCGCAGGATTATCCTGAGGTCGAGCTGAGCCATATGTATGCCGATAACGGCGCGATGCAGCTGGTGCGCGCACCCAAGCAGTTTGACGTGATCGTCACCGACAACCTGTTCGGCGATATCCTGTCTGACTGTGCCGCGATGCTGACTGGCTCGCTGGGGATGCTGCCATCTGCCTCGCTGGGTCTGCCGATGGAGAATGGTCGCCCGAAAGCCCTGTACGAGCCGGTGCATGGGTCCGCCCCTGACATCGCCGGTCAGGGCAAAGCCAACCCGATCGCCTGTATCCTCAGCTTTGCCATGGCGCTGCGCTATAGCTTTGATCAGGGTGCCGAGGCGGATCGTCTGGAAGCCGCAGTTGAGAAAGTGCTGGCCGATGGCGTGCGCACCGCTGATTTGCTGGGCGAAGAGGGTGTGACCCCGGTTTCGACTAGCGAAATGGGTGACACCATTGTCGCGGCGCTGGACGCCAGCATCTAAGCGCTGATTGCGGATTGAGTCATATGAAACGGGCGTTCTGATCAGGAGCGCCCGTTTTGCGTTAGGTGAGGCAGTCGCCAAGATTTCGACACGTATTTCCCTTGCGGCATACCGGGCGAAAGATATAGGCAGATAGCGGTAACAGTCTTTGCAGGTCTGCCATGCCCCAAGCTTCGCTTCCGACACAATCGCCATTGCAAGCCTCTCTGTTCGGGTTGGCCGCATTTGCGGTATTTGCGACTCATGACGTGATCATCAAGCTGTTGGGCGGCACCTATTCCGCGATTCAGATCCTGTTTTTCGGGGCCTTGCTGAGTTTCCCGATCATCACCGTGATTTTGATGCGCGACCGCGAACCCGGCACGCTGCGCCCGAAACATCCAGGCTGGATCGCCCTGCGCAGTGTGTCTGGCTCTTTTGCCGCGCTGGGGGCGTTTTATGCGTTTTCGGTTCTGCCCTTGGCACAGACCTATGCCATCCTGTTTGCCGCGCCGTTGCTCATCACTCTACTGGCGATCCCGATCCTGGGGGAGCGCGTGCGCCTGCGTCGTGGTCTGGCAGTGCTTGCGGGTCTGGTTGGAGTCATGGTTGTTTTGCGCCCCGGTGCGGCCGAATTCGGTCTGGGGCACGCTGCGGCCTTGCTGTCGGCTGTGACGGGGGCGTTGAACTCAATTGTGGTGCGTAAGGTGGGCGCAGAGGAGCGCACGGTCGTCATGATCCTCTATCCGATGATGACGAACTTTATTCTGATGGCCGTGGCACTGCCCTTTGTCTACAAACCTGTCGCCCTGGTGGACATGGGATTGATGGCGGTTGTGGCAGCTATGGTGCTGGTCGCCATGGCCTTTCTCATCATGGCCTATCAACGCGGTCCCGCCGTTATGGTCGCCCCGATGCAATATTCGCAGATCCTGTGGGCGGCGTTGTTTGGGGCACTTTTTTTTGATGAATACCCCGATAGGGCAACCTATATCGGGGCCGGTATCATCATTCTGAGCGGCCTTTACATCCTGCGCCGTGAATCCGGCGACGATGTCTCGGAAAACCGCCCCGTTCTGCGGACCAGAACGCGCGTTGGCCTGCCCGTTGGGCCGCGTGTTGGGGCGTTGATGAAAACCGAAGATAAGGAAGAATAGGCTTGCCAATACCAGGCATCAAAGCTATCCCGCCCGCCACGGTCGGAGTGTAGCTCAGCCTGGTAGAGCACTGTCTTCGGGAGGCAGGGGCCGGAGGTTCGAATCCTCTCACTCCGACCAAATTATCTTATAATCCCGAATGGTTATCAGAAATCCCAATCTTCGTCTTCTGTCGCAACGGCCTTGCCAATGACATAGGACGACCCGGAGCCGGAAAAGAAGTCGTGGTTTTCGCTGTCCGGGCTCAGGGCGGCGAGGATGGCTGGATTTACTTCGGAGACTTCCGGCGGGAACAAGGCCTCAAAGCCGAGATTTTGCAGGGCTTTGTTGGCGTTGTAATGCAGGAAAACTTTGACATCTTCGGTCAGGCCCAGCTCGTCATACAGTTCTTCGGTATATTGGTTTTCGATCCCGTAGAGTTCGAACATCAAGCCAAAGGCATAATCCTTCATCTCTTGCTGTTCGGCCTCTGACAGTTTTTCGTAACCGCGCTGGAACTTGTAGCCGATATAGTAGCCATGCACCGCCTCATCGCGGATGATCAGGCGGATCAGGTCGGCTGTGTTGGTCAGCTTGGCGCGGCTTGACCAATACATGGGAAGGTAAAAACCGGAATAGAACAGGAAGCTTTCGAGGAAGACCGAAGCGATTTTGCGCTTGAGCGGGTCATTGCCCGGCGCATAAGTGTCGAGGATCGCCTTGGCCTTGGCCTGTAAATGCGGGTTTTCTTCGGACCATCGGAAAGCTTCGTCGATCTCTTTGGTCGAACACAGGGTCGAGAAGATCGAGGAATAGCTGCGCGCGTGAACCGCTTCCATAAAGGCGATATTGGTCAGCACGGCCTCTTCATGCGGCGTGATCGCATCGGGCATGAGCGAAGGCGCGCCAACGGCGTTCTGGATCGTGTCGAGCAGGGTCAAGCCGGTGAAAACGCGGATTGTCAGCTGCTTTTCGTGATCGGTCAGCGTTGCCCAGCTGGGAATGTCGTTGGACAGCGGTACCTTTTCCGGCAGCCAGAAGTTGACTGTCAGACGGTTCCAGACCTCAAGGTCTTTTTCGTCATCCAGGCGGTTCCAGTTGATCGCGCGGGGGATCTTGGTCTCGGTCATGTCTTTCATTTCTCTGGCCCCTTATAGCGAGCAAGACACGCAGCCTTGCACCTCGGTCCCTTCCAGGGCCTCTTGGCGCAGACGCACGTAATAGATTGTTTTGATGCCTTTTTTCCAGGCATATATCTGGGCGCGGTTGATGTCGCGTGTTGTGGCCTCGGCCGGAAAGAACAGGGTCAGCGACAGGCCTTGATCCACATGTTCGGTGGCCGCGGCGTAGGTGTCGATCAGCGCTTCTGGCCCGATTTCATAGGCGTCGCGATAGTATTCCAGGTTCACATTGTTCATGAAGGCTGCCGGGTAATACACCCGCCCGATTTTGCCCTCTTTGCGAATCTCGATTTTCGATACGATCGGGTGGATCGAGCTGGTCGAGTTGTTGATATAACTGATCGATCCGGTGGGCGGCACCGCCTGCAAGTTACGGTTATAAAGCCCGTGTTCCATGACATCGGCCTTCAGCGCCTCCCAATGGGCGCGGGTTGGCAGATCGTGGCCCTCAAACAGCTTGGCGACCACGTCGCTTTCGGGCAGCCAGTCGCGAGTGGTGTATTTGTCAAAGAAGCTGCCGTTTGCATAGTCGGATTTGTCAAAATCGACAAAGGTTGTGCCGTGCTCCTTGGCCAAGTCACAAGAGGTCTTGATCGCGTGATAGGCCACAGCGGCAAAGTAGACCGAAGTGAATTCGACCCCATCGGCGCTGCCGTAATGGATATGTTCGCGCGCCAGGAAACCGTGCAGGTTCATCTGACCGAGACCAATCGCGCGGCTTTCATCATTGCCCTTGCGCACGGATGGCACCGAGTCGATGGCCGACATTTCAGACACCGCCGTCAGCGCCCGGATCGATGCACCCACTGTGCGACCCAGATCCCGACCATCCATGGTCTTGGCGATGTTGAGCGAGCCCAAATTGCAGGAAATGTCATTGCCCATCTTGTTATAGCCGAGGTCATCGTTGAACTCGGACGCGGTGTTGACCTGCAGGATCTCGGAGCACAGGTTCGACATATTGATGCGACCCGCAATCGGGTTCATCCGGTTCACTGTGTCCTCGAACATCACATAGGGGTAACCGGATTCAAACTGGATCTCGGCGATGGTCTGGAAAAACTCGCGCGCATTGACCTTGGTCTTGCGGATGCGTTTGTCTTCGACCATCTCATGATATTTCTCGGTCACCGAGATTTCCGAAAACGGCAGGCCATAGACCCGTTCCACGTCGTAGGGCGAGAACAGGTACATATCGGCGTTTTTCTTGGCCAGTTCAAAGGTGATGTCGGGGATCACCACGCCAAGGCTCAGCGTTTTGATGCGAATCTTTTCGTCAGCGTTTTCGCGTTTGGTGTCGAGAAAGCGCATGATGTCGGGGTGATGCGCATTGAGATAGACCGCACCAGCCCCCTGGCGCGCTCCTAATTGGTTGGCGTAGGAAAAGCTGTCTTCGAGCAGTTTCATCACCGGGATCACGCCAGAGGATTGGTTTTCAATGCCTTTGATCGGCGCGCCGTGTTCGCGGATATTGCTGAGCAGCAGGGCCACACCGCCGCCGCGTTTGGACAGTTGCAGGGCCGAATTGATGCCGCGCCCGATGCTTTCCATATTGTCTTCGAGACGGAGCAAGAAACAGGAAATCAGCTCACCCCGAGACTTCTTGCCAGCGTTCAAAAAGGTTGGGGTGGCGGGCTGAAAACGTCCCTCAAGGATTTCTTCCATAAAGGACATTGCCAGTGCTTCGTCGCCGCGCGCCAGGGTCAGCGCGGTCATGACAACGCGGTCCTCGTAGCGTTCAAGAAAGCGTTGCCCGTCGCGGGTTTTCAGCGTGTAAGAGGTGTAATATTTGAATGCGCCCAGGAAGGTTGGGAAACGGAACTTTTTCGCATAGGCCGCATCCCAGATCGCGCGTTGGAAGTTCTTGGAATACTGATCCAGAACTTCGACCTCATAATACCCCTCATCCACCAGATAACCGAGCTTTTCATCCAGCGAATGAAAGAACACGGTGTTCTGGTTCACATGCTGCAAGAAATACTGCCGCGCCGCCTTGCGATCCGCGTCAAACCGGATGTTGCCCTCAGCGTCATAGAGGTTCAACATCGCGTTTAGCGCGTGATAATCTTGCTCGTTTACGCTGCTGTCGAGCATGGGTGTCTCCCTAGTTTTTCAAGCCCTGCGCGGACGCGGGCGATATCGGTGTCGGTGCCGGCCAGCTCAAAGGTGTAGAGCAGCGGGACATTGCATTTCTGGGCGATGATGCGACCGGCCAGGCCATAGGTCGCACCAAAATTTCGGTTACCAGCGCCGATCACCCCAAGGATCCCCTCGCGACGTTCTGGATCATTCAAGAACCGAATGACCTGTTTTGGTACCGCCCCGCGCCCTTCGCCATCGGCATAGGTGGGGCAGATCAGAACATAGGGGGACTGGGGGAATGGCAGCTGGTCCATCTCAGCCGAAAGGCGCAAAGCCGGAAGGCCCAGCCGCTGGATAAAGCGATGGGTGTTTCCAGATTTCGATGAGAAGTAAACCAGCGCCGGGATCGACGCTGACATGGTTTAGGACAGTTGAGCAATCATGTCCGGGCGGAAGCCGGACCAATGATCAGACCCGGCCACCACAACAGGAGCTTGGCGATAGCCCAGACCGGTCACATGATCCATGGCGCTGTCATCCTGAGTCAGATCGATCACGTCATAAGAAATACCCTTGGCATCCAGCGCGCGCGTGGTTGCGGTGCATTGTACACAGGCGGGTTTTGAATAAACGGTGATGCTCATCTGTCCTCTTCTCCGTTGTATAGATCCAAGGACGCCACGGTTTTTTGACCGTTTTCAACACGCCCCCGAACCCTCCGTTCGTGGTTATTCACATGCTTGCGGCAGGTCTCCTGACTTGCGGTTATATGTTTGGCTGACCTTCCCGAAAGCACGCTTTCAGTGGCGAATTCAGCCGCACAAACCGCTTACAGTTGCGGGGGCAGTGCCAGATTTTCACTGGTTTCCCTCTTAGCTTTCAACAGGAATCGAAAGAACCGAAGCAACACGATATTGGGGTTTGAGGGGGCTGGATGTCAACATATAGATTTAACCGCCGGCGCATTTTGTTTTGTTGACAACTTTGATTCCAGTGCGGCGCTTGGTTCACGTGCTGTAGCTTGGGCCGCTTTGGAATGCCAGTGGTCATGTACTATCCGCCTAGGCAATTGTCGCCGTCGCTTGCATGGCCAAGGCCCCATCCTGACGGCGCACCCAAAGGTCAAAGGTTTTTCCATCCGCACCGGGAGAGCCATGAATCGAGAAGGTTTCGTTGTCAAAGATCGGTGCTAAGGCGCGAAAGGCAAAGCTCTGCACCGTGGCTTCGGGATGTTCGCGACGCAATAAGTCCAAAAGCAACGTGGCCAGCAGGGGACCATGCACAACCAGGCCGGAATAGCCTTCGGTCGTGGTGCAAAAGGGGTGGTCGTAATGGATGCGGTGCCCGTTAAAGGTCAGCGCCGAATAGCGGAACAGCAGGACGGGATCCGGGTTAATGGCGCGCGAAAAGGCGCTGCTGTCCGGAGCGGGTTGGGGGTGCGGGGCAGGTGCATCCGGGGACGGTTTGGCGCGATAGACGATGTCATGATCTTCGTCGATGCACAGGGTCTGATCGTCAAAAACCTGATGGCCAACATTGACAAAGACCAGCGGTCCGGACCGCCCGGTTTTGGTTGTGACTGACTTGACCGTCGATACTTTGCGAAGCGTCTGCCCAATCGCCATGGGGGCGTGAAAGGTCAGATTGCTGCCCGCCCACATACGCCGTGGGAGCGGTACAGGCGGGAGGAATCCCCCCAAGGCTGCATGCCCGTCATAATTGGTGTCCGACAGTTTGAAGATCGGCAGGAAATGCAGCCAATGCCACAAAGGTGGGAGAGTGCTGCCGTCGCCATAGTCCGGATCATCCCGATCAAGCGTGGCCGCCAAAGCGTTGGCCGGGAAAGGGGCAATCCGTTCTTCGCGGGTTTCCGTGCGACCCACCCAATCTTGAAAATCCATCTTTGCATCACTCCTTGGCCCGCCACTGAGTTTTGCACGATTTTTGCCTTCGGTGAATTCGCGTTTTGGGAAAGTTGTGTTCGTGATAGTTTAAGGCAATGAAACTTGATCTTGTCGACCTTGGGTTATTCGTGAACATCGCAGAGAGCGGGAATCTGACCCATGGCGCCAGTAAATCGTTTCTGTCGCCCCCAGCCGCCAGCGCCCGGATCAAAGCCCTTGAGCAAGAGGTGGGACGCCCGTTGCTTGTGCGGGAGAACAAAGGGGTGCGTTTAACGGCGGATGGGCAGACCTTTTTGCGTCAGGCGCGTTTGGTCTTGCGGCAGGTTGATTTCATGCAAGATGAAATGTTGGGGGCCGGCCGTATCCGCCTCTTCGCGAATACCACCGCTGTGACCGAGATTTTGCCGGATGTTCTAGCCGGATTTCTCGCAGAGCGCCCGGGGGTCAAGGTTGATCTTCAGGAACGCACGACCAGTGAAGTGATCCGCGGCGTTACCGAAGGTGTGGCGGATCTGGGTGTCGTGTCCGGTGACGTCCCCATGACAGGACTAGAGGTCACACGGTTTTCCGAGGATCGGCTGGTTCTTGTCACGCCGGCTGACCATCCAGCCCTTGGTGCGCGGTCCCTGAGGTTAGAGGACAGTTTGGCATATGATCATGTCGGGTTGCATGACGGCAGCACGTTGAACAGATTCTTACGAGGCCAGGTTCCGCATGGAGGGTATGAGCGCAGTCTGCGCATCCAAGTGCGTAGCTACGAAGCCATGTGCCGCATGATCGAGGCCGGGGTGGGCATTGGAGTGATGCCGGTATCCGCAGCATGTCGGCACGCGGCTGTTATGAATGTGCGCATGACTTCACTCAAAGATAGCTGGGCGCTGCGGCATCGGTCCATTTTGGTCAGAGATCGACGTGCCCTGTCCGGGATCTGTAAGGCCTTGATGGATCACCTCATTGCGAAGGGCGATACCGTCGAACAGGGCTGAATTTTACCGAAGTACCCGCGTTACGACCGAATTTGCCGCAGGCTTGGCAAAATAATCTTCATTCAAAATCAGCAAAGAATGGGATATGCGGGCAGCAAAACGAGGGTTTGATCGGAGCGTGATCTTGCAACATCTCTCGTTTTTGTATACAACGGCATACAGCAAGCTTGTCCCGGGCGCGCCAAAGGATTCGCAGACCGTGGTCAAGCTAACATCGCACTCTAGACTTCTGGGATGAACATGAGCTTGTACACTGATTATCTGGCCGAGATTGAAACGCGCAAAGAGCAGGGTTTGAACCCCAAACCCATCGATGACGGAGCCCTGACCGCAGAGTTGATCGAACAGATCAAAGACACCGGCAACGAGCACCGCGAAGCGTCGCTGAATTTCTTCATCTACAACACGCTGCCCGGCACCACGAGCGCCGCAGGCGTCAAAGCGGCGTTCCTGAAAGAAATCATTCTGGGCCAGGCCGAGGTTGCCGAGATCACTCCGGAATTCGCCTTTGAACTTCTGTCGCACATGAAAGGCGGCCCATCCGTTGACGTGCTGATCGATCTGGCGCTTGGTGATGATGCTGCAATCGCGGCATCGGCTGCGGGTGTTCTCAAGACTCAAGTCTTCCTCTACGACGCAGACATGGCCCGCCTGAAAGAGGCGCTGGATGATGGCAGTGCCGTCGCCAAAGAAATCCTGGAAAGCTACGCCAAGGCAGAGTTCTTTACCGATCTTCCTGAAGTCGACGAAGAAATCAAAGTCATCACCTATATCGCGGGTATCGGTGATATCTCGACCGATTTGCTGTCGCCCGGTAACCAGGCGCATTCGCGAGCCGACCGTGAACTGCACGGCAAATGCATGATCTCGCCCGAAGCTCAGGCCGAGATCGAAGCGATGAAAGCGGCTCACCCTGACAAGCGCGTCATGCTGATCGCTGAAAAAGGCACCATGGGTGTTGGGTCTTCGCGGATGTCCGGCGTGAACAACGTGGCGCTGTGGACCGGTAAGCAAGCCTCTCCTTACGTGCCCTTCGTCAACTACGCGCCTGTTGTTGCAGGCACCAACGGCATCTCGCCGATCTTCCTGACGACAGTTGGCGTGACCGGCGGCATCGGCATTGACCTCAAGAACTGGGTCAAGAAAACCGACGCGGACGGCAATGTTGTCGAAGATGAAAACGGCGACGCGGTACTGGAAGAAGCCTATTCGGTTGCAACCGGTACCGTGCTGACCATCAACACCAAAGACAAAAAGCTGTATGACGAAACCGGCACCAAAGAGCTGGTCGATATCTCTTCTTCCTTCACTCCGCAGAAAGTGGAATTCATGAAGGCTGGCGGCTCCTACGCTGTGGTCTTTGGTAAAAAGCTTCAGACATTTGCCTGTGAAGCGCTGGGCCTGCCGCTGGAATCTGCCTTTGCGCCGTCCAAAGAAATTAATGTCGAAGGTCAGGGCCTGACCGCCGTTGAAAAAATCTTTAACCGCAACGCGCTGGGTGTGAAAACCGACAAGCCGCTGCATGCTGGTTCTGACGTACGCGTCAAGGTCAACATTGTTGGGTCTCAGGACACCACCGGCTTGATGACCATGCAGGAACTGGAGGCCATGGCGGCCACTGTCGTGTCGCCATCCGTTGATGGGGCGTACCAGTCCGGCTGTCACACCGCCTCGGTTTGGGACCTCAAGGCGCAGGCCAATACCCCGCGTCTCATGAAGTTCATGAACGACTTTGGTGTTGTTACTGGTCGTGACCCCAAAGGTGTTTACCACCCGATGACCGACGTGATCCACAAGGTCTTGAACGACATCACTGTTGATGACCGCGCGGTTATCGTGGGCGGCGACAGCCACACCCGTATGTCCAAGGGCGTCGCCTTTGGCGCGGATTCGGGCACCGTTGCGCTGGCGCTTGCCACTGGTGAGGCCTCGATGCCGATCCCTGAATCGGTCAAGGTGACCTTTAAGGGGCAAATGGCCGACCACATGGATTTCCGCGACGTGGTGCACGCCACACAGGCGCAGATGCTGGATCAGCATGGTGACAACGTCTTCCAGGGCCGCGTGATCGAAGTTCACATCGGCACTCTGTTGGCGGACCAAGCGTTCACCTTCACCGACTGGACTGCGGAAATGAAGGCCAAGGCCTCTGTCTGTATCTCCAACGATGAAACGCTGATCGGCTCTCTGGAACTGGCGAAATCGCGCATCCAGATCATGATCGACAAAGGCATGGAGCATGAGAACGGCACGCTGGCGCGTCTGCTTGACCTTGCTGACAAGCGTATCGCCGAGATCAAGTCGGGCGAAGTGCCTGCGCTGACCCCGGACGCGGACGCCAAGTATTTTGCTGAGGTTGTTGTTGATCTGGACCAGATCGTCGAGCCGATGATTGCTGACCCAGACGTTAACAATGACGACGTGTCCAAGCGGTACACCCACGACACCATCCGACCAATCTCGTTCTACAAGGCCGAGAAAAAGGTCGATCTGGGCTTTGTTGGCTCCTGCATGGTGCACAAGGGCGACATCAAGATCGTGGCACAGATGCTGCGTAACCTTGAAGCCGCCAAGGGCAAAGTGGAGTTCAAAGCTCCGCTGGTTGTGACCGCGCCGACCTACAACATCATTGACGAGTTGAAGGAAGAGGGCGACTGGGAAATCCTGCAGAAGTATTCCGGGTTTGAATTCGACGATGCCGCGCCGAAAACCACGGCTCGGACCGAGTATGAGAACATTCTCTATCTCGAACGCCCTGGCTGTAACCTCTGCATGGGTAACCAAGAAAAGGCCGCCAAAGGTGACACCGTTCTGGCCACCTCCACCCGCCTGTTCCAAGGCCGTGTTGTGGCTGACTTGCCCGAGAAAAAGGGTGAATCGCTGCTGGGGTCGACCCCGGTTGTTGTTCTCTCGGCGATCCTGGGCCGCACCCCAACGCTTGAGGAGTACAAGACCGCCGTTGAAGGCATTGACCTGACCAAGTTCGCTCCGCCGCTGGTCAAGCCGATTGATACCAAGTCGGTCCACTTCTAAAGACCACAACCAAATTCAAGATCAAGGGCACCTTTCCAAGGTGCCCTTTTTCGTTTTTGCAGTCTGACGTAATTGGCCTCTCTGCCTTGCGACCCCTTGCTTCGTTTCTGACATTTGTTAAGGCATAGGCAGGATTGTTATCGCTAACCTGCCGCGATGGCCCGCCTGAGTTGACACCCAAGGACACCCCGATGCCACACACCTTGAACGACGCTGATCACCAGAACTGGCTCCGCAAAGAAGCGCGCGCGCAGTTTGCGTTCTTTGCCAATAGCTGTCATCCGCAGGGTGGGTTTCATGTGCTTGGCATGACCGGGGCGCCTTTGTCAGACAGCACGCAGGTTCTGCACACGACCACGCGATTGGTCCACAGCTATACCTTGGGCAAACATGCCGGTGTTGCCGGGGCGGATCGGATCATTGATCAGGGTGTTCAATACCTGCTGTCTGGCCACAGGGACGCAGACAATGGCGGCTATGCCTGGGCCGTTGGCCCTGACGGTTTTGTCGATGGGCGCAAACTGGCCTATGGGCATGTCTTTGTCTTGCTGGCGGCCTCTGCCGCGACTCATGCCGGTCATCCCGACGCCAAGACCCTGTTCGACGACATTGACCAAATCCTGGATCAGTATTTCTGGGATGATGAGGCGGGCCGGTTTGTCGATGAGTTTTCGCAAGATTGGTCAGAGCTGAAACCCTATCGCGGCATGAATGCCAACATGCATGGGGTCGAGGCGCTGTTGGCTGCCTTCGAAGTCACAGGGTCGGAAAAGTATCTGACGCGGGCGGGGCGCATTTTGGCGTTCTTCTTTGATCAGATGGCCCCCAATTATGGCTGGCGCTTGCCCGAACATTATGATGCGCAATGGGTAGTTGATAAGAGTTTTGCCGGCAATCCGATGTTCCAACCCGCAGGAACCACCCCGGGTCACTCCTTTGAGCTTGGGCGTCTGTTGATCCAATACTGGGATCTGGCCGGTCGGGTTGATGAAACTGCGCTCAGTAAGGCGCGGCAGGTGATCTACCGCGCGTTGGAGGATGCCTGGGACAAGGAAAAAGGCGGTTTTGCCTATACCTTGACGTTTGACGGAACGGTTGATGTGCCCAACCGCTATTGGTGGCCTGTGACTGAGGCAATCGGGGCGTTGACTGCGCTTTCAAAGGTTGACCCAAAACCCGAGGATGGCGAATGGTATCGCCGTTGCTGGCAATTTGCCGAGGCACATTTCATGGATGAGACCGGCGGTTGGATTCCCGAGATTGACAGCGACGGCAAACCAGATGCGACGCAGTTTGACGGCAAGCCAGACATTTATCACGCCATTCAGGCCACTTTGTTGCCTTTGGTCCCCGGCGTGTCGCGGCTTTATGATGAGGTCAAAACCATTTCGCTCTGATCCGAAATAAGTGGTTACCACAAAGCCCGCCCAGGATACTTGGCGGGCTTTTCTATGCTGAGTGCACTGGTCGCCTTGGGGTTAGTGGCGCTGATCTCAGCTACGGCTCATGGTCAATCCGGGCGAATGAAAAAAATTTCACGCACGGTGTTTGTATCGCAAAGCGGCCAAGGCAATAACGTGTTGTCAGGTCGCGCAGATATGCTGTCCAAACGACCAAACGCGATGGAAGAGGCACAGAAATGGAGCAGGCTTGGGCTGAGGGGGAGGCGCTGGTGCGGTGGAATGTGGCCGCGCTGCAATCTCGTGCCTATCCCGGCTCGGCGCGTCCTATGCCTGACGTTGTTGACTATCGGTTTGAGAACGGTTGGACCGCGACCGGGGATCTTCCCTGCCGCGAAGCGTTGCGTGCAGAAATTGCGGCTCGGTCGGTCGATCTGCCAGAGCTTTCCTTTGACGAGGTTTATCTTGGCGGTGATGGCGGCGACGTTGATTTTTCTACCTTCTGCCATTTGCCAGAATGGCGCGTCCGCCATGCCCGAGTCACCCTGTCATCCGCCACCGAACAGGTGCTCCGCCTCAACGTGGTGACGGCTGGGGCCGTGCATATCTGGCGCGGTGCCGACTTGGTCCATCGTTTCGAACCTTTTAGTCGCAATGAAAAACAACACTCCGAATTCGAGATGCATGTGCAGGCAGGTGATCAGCCGCTGACCGTGCGTTTTGAGGATTTGCACGAACGGGATACGATTTTTGGGTTCCGATTGCAGTTGTTGCAGGGGCAAGGCCTATCGACGCGGATCGCCTGCGACGCGCAACCGACTGAAATAGCCGAAGCAACCGCCCTGCTCGAAGGGTTGCGGACTCTGGAAGTCTTTCACGAAACAAGCAAGGTCAGTGTGACGTCCGACGCCCTGTCGCAAACGCCATTTGAGCTGGTTTGTCTGGATCTGGATGATCAGGGCGGGCGGCTCTCGCGTGATCATCCGAGCTTTGACATCACTCTCCCAACCGGATGTTTTGGCCTGCGGTTTGGTATCGCGCTGGGTGGCACGATGCTGACTGCGGGGGTGGGCTCAACCGTTTTGACCGGGATGGGCAGGCTTGACCAATCCTGTTTTGAGACCCGCAAAACCGCGCTTTTGCAAAACCAGCAAAGCGGCGATGATATTGTCAATGTTCTGCTGGCGCTGAGCCAAGGCGAGTGGAACACATCCGTTCAGGCGATCTTTAATGAATCGCTAAAGCAAGTGGAACAACGCTACGATTGCGCTGATTTCCGGATGATGAGCCTGCTCTGGATCTGGGATCGGCTGCGTTCCAGGTTGCCCGCAGGACATGCAGATCGGTTGCGCAATGCAATTCTTGGCTTTCGTTATTGGATGGATACGCCGGGCGATGATGTCATGTGGTTCTGGAGCGAAAACCACGTGCTGTGCTTTCACATTGCCGAGCATTTGGCCGGGCAGATGCTGCCCGATGCGATCTTTGGCAATTCTGGGCTGCGTGGCACAGATCACCGAGATCAGGGGGCAACGCGCCTGCATCGATGGTTTGATGCCATAGACGAACATGGTTTGGCCGAGTGGAACTCAGCCGCCTATTACCCGATCAATTACCGCGGGCTGTTGGCGCTTTATACGCTGAGTCAGGATGAAGATTTGCGAGGCCGGGCCAAAACTCTGTTGGATCGTATTTCGCTGATGGTTGCCTTGCATGCGACGGGCGGAGTCTCGGCCGGGACGCAGGGCCGGATCTATGAGAAAGAGCTGCTGGCCGGGCCGATGACTGAACTGGGGGCAATCGCAAGCCTGATGTTCGGGGGCTGGCATGTGCCCGGCAAAGATGCCGCAGCCGTGATGCTGGCCCTGTCCGAGTATCGCCCGCCCGAGCGTTTGACCGGGCTGGCACATCCCAAGCCAGGAACCGTATTGCGCGCGCAATATGTTCAAGGGCTGGAGGGCGGTGCGCATCTGGCTTTGTTCAAAACACCTGCCGTGCAACTGTCATCTGTCGTGCAGCACAAAGCGGGGCAGGCCGGGCATCAGCAACATGTGCTGGATGTGCAATTTGCCAGTGATCCCATGGCGCGCCTTTGGATCAATCACCCCGGAGTCCTGCGCCCATGGGCCGAAGCGCGCCCATCTTTCTGGGCGGGCAATGGCCGTTTGCCCGAGCTTGTTCAGCAGGATGAAACTGCTGTGCTGCGCTATGAGCTACGCGATGGCGACATCGGTTTCACGCATCTCTTCCTGCCGGTGGATCGGTTGGATGAAGTTGAAATCAGCGATCATTGGGTGTTTGCGCGCGCAGGGGCGGGCTTTGCCGCGATTTGGAGCGCGGGCGTTTTGGAACAGCAGAAAACCGGGCTCTACGCGGGTTATGAGCTGCGCCAAGCTGGCCCTGTTTGCGGTTGGGCTGTGATGGTCGGCGACAGTGGCCAATGTGATTTCAACAGTTTTAAAGAGCACGCGCGGGCAATGTCACCCAGATTGGGCGCGGGTGATATAACCATCACAACGAATGTCGGCATCTGGGGAACAGGATCGGCTTGCCCTGTGCCCAGTTCCACAATTCCAAAGATAGAAGAACGCCAAATGCCCAAGGGGCGTTGGACAATTCAACAGGGTTCTCGATCATGAGTATTGACGCATTGCAGAGCAATATCGACGCGCTGTCCCTTGGGTTTCGTCGCCTGAAAGGGATTGGCGATAATGGTGATGCGAGCAGCGAAGAGATTGCCTTTGACGAATGGGATTGGGAAGTTGGCGTTGGCCTATACGGAGAAGCGCGCGCTGCACTGGAACAAAAAGACACGGCCAAGATTGCCCGGCTGGAACGGTGGTATGATTGGCAGATCGGTCGCGGGTTGCCGCGCCCACAGGTGAATTCTACCGCGCCCCTGCTGGCCCTGAGCATCTTGGCCAAACACAACCAACGGGATGATTGGTGCCGCGTGATCGAAGATTGGGCCACTTGGCTGGTCAATGAGATGCCCAAGACCGAAGAGGGTGGTTTTCAGCATACGGTTAAAGAGCGCGACAATGATCGTCAGCTTTGGGATGACACCCTGTTCATGGCGGTGCTGTTCCTTGCCTCGGCGGGCGAATTGTTGGACCGGCAGGATTGGATTGATGAAGCGCATTACCAATTCCTGACCCATGTGCGGCATTTGGGGGACGTGCAGTCGGGGCTATTCTTTCACGGTTGGAACTTTATTGGTCGGCATCACTATGCCCGCGCGCTTTGGGCGCGTGGGAATGCGTGGCTGACCATTGCCATTCCGGAACTGTTTCGAATTTCGCCCCCCAACGCCGTGATTGCCCGTTACCTGACCGAAGTCCTGCAAACGCAGGTCAAAGCCTTGCAAGATTTTCAGGGTCCCAACGGCATGTTCCACACATTGCTGGATGATCCGCAAAGCCCGGTCGAAGCCTCGGGAACCGCTGGGATTGCCTATGGGGTATTGGCCAGCGTGCGCCTGGGCTTGTTGGATGAGAGTTATCTCAAAATTGTTGAGCAGGCCCGCGCCGCGATCCAATCCCGGATTGGTGACGATGGGTTCTTGCAGGATGTTTCGGATGGGACGCCGATGGGGCCGGACCTGGACTTTTATCGCAAGATCCCCAACCTACCGACCCCTTACGGGCAAGCGCTTGGGTCGCTGTTCCTATTGGAGTTGCAACGCCACGAGGCAAGCCAAGCTTAGGGTCCTGACCCTAACCCAGATGCGGCCCGGTGGTGGAGCCGCGCACGATAATCTTGCAACCCAATTCCACCCGCCGGGCCGAACGTTCGTTTTTGGGCAGGGTGCGCGCCTCTTCCAGCAGGTTTAGCGCCACCTGTCCAATTTCCTCCATGGGCACGTGTACCGTCGATAGCGGTGGGTTCTGACGTTTGCCAATCTCAACATTGTCAAACCCCAGCACCGAGACATCGCCAGGCACCTTGACTCCCGATTTAGCCAAAGCATCCATGACCCCGATGGCCACATTGTCTGCTGAACAGAAAAAGGCGGTAAAGGGCAGGGGGCGGCGCTGAACGGCCAACCAGTTCAACATTTTCTGCGTCACGATCTCAGGCCGAAAGGTTTCCACGTCAATGATCGCACCGGGCGGCATGTGATAGCCGCTAGCGCGATAGGCATCGAGAAAACCGTATTTACGATGTTGCCCGATCAACCGCGTGCCATAGGTGACATGGGCAACACGGCGATGCCCGAGTTGGAACAGGTAGTCGGTGGCCATTTGGGCGGCAAAGCGATTGCCGGGGGACACCGTGTCGACTCGCATAGACGGATCCTGCCCGGACAGGATCACAATCGATGGGTCAAGACCGTGAACGGCGTCGATCAAATCCGTTCCATCATCCTGCATGATCGCAACCCCCTGCGGGCGGTGCTTTTCTATCGCGGCAACCAGGCTTTCGGGGATGATTTTATCGCCTTTGTCGATATGCGGGATAAGGCGAATGGATCGCGCCCGGCATTCCTGTCGAAAGGCGTTTAGCATCGTCCAAGAGACATAGTTGCGGTCTGATTTCGGGAAATTTGCCTCGCTGGCGGATAGCAAGACGGTGGGTAACAAGGCCACCGCAGCCTTGCGCCGACGCTTGGCGAGATATCCCAACTCGCGCGCAGCCGAGAGGATTCTTTGCGAAACCTCGGGACTGATCGGGGCGGTTCCGTTCAACACATGGCTAACAGTACTTGGCGCAACTTCTGCAAGCAGCGCGATGTCCTGAATTCGCGGGGTTTTGGCCATGTCTTTATGCCTTGTTCGGGGGTGTTTGGGTGCTGGACCTCAGAGATTTATCCTTTGATTTCAGCGCCCAACAACATTGTCTCGCCGCTTCAACTCCACAAAGGGAAAAGCATGAAATAAATTTCATACGCCTTTCTTGTGCGCAAGGCAATCACCGGAAATTTTAAAGCGCAACTGAGGAGGAGCGCCAGATCGGATGAGGAGGTCCGGGTGTGCCCGTCGTCAGGCTGACCTGAAAATGGAGGAATTCTATGCGACACACCTGGCTGAAACCCGCCACCGCCCTCGCGCTGGTTTTTGCGGCGCAATCCGCCGCTGCGCTTGACGAGGCTCCCATGCTGGCGGAGCAAGTCGCGGCAGGCACGCTGCCCCCGGTTGAAGAGCGTCTGCCGGAAAATCCCCGCGTGATTGATGTGGCGAACTCCATTGGTCAGTACGGCGGCACCTGGCATCGCGCCTTTAAGGGGCCATCGGATCGTTGGGGCCCCACCAAGCTGATGGAAGAGCGCGTGTTGCGCGCCGTCATGGATGCGGATCAGAACATTTCTTATGTTCCGGGCTGGGTCGAAAGCTATGCCGCTAACGAAGATTCCACCGTCTTTACCTTTACCCTGCGCAAGGGGCATCGCTGGTCTGATGGCGCGCCAGTCACCACGCGTGATGTGAAATTCTGGTATGATGACGTGTTCAACAATCGCGAGATCATGCCCGCGGTGCCAGCGCTTTACACCGCTGCAGGTGAGCCGATGGCGCTGGAGATCGTGGATGATCACACCTTTACCGTGACCTTTGCCGCGCCTTACCCTCTGTTCCTGACCGTTCTGGCCAAAGAATCCACCGGCAAGCCGGGGCTTGATCGTCCTGGCTTTATCGAGCCGTTCCACTATCTCAAGGATTTTCACCCGACCTATGCGGATGAAGCCAAGCTGGCGGCGGTCATGGAAAAGCACGGTGCCAAGAAATGGACCGACCTGTGGGATTCCAAAGGCCAGATCCAGGCCTGGTGGTTCAACCCGGATATGCCGGTGCTGACCGCATGGCGCGTGGCGACACCTCCGCCGGCAGATACCGTGGTTATGGAGCGGAACCCGTATTACTATGGCGTTGATGCTGAGGGGAACCAGCTGCCCTATATTGATCGGGTCGAGCACCGCCTGTTCCAGGACACCGAAGCGTTGAACCTGATGGTTGTGCAGGGCGAGATTGACCTGCAACAGCGTCACCTGAACGCCAATGACTTTACCCTGTTCAAGGAAAACGAAGCGGCGGGCGATTACGAGGTTGTGACCTGGACCAAGGCGTCGACCTGGACGATTTATCCCAACCTCAACACGCCAGATGAGACGTTGCGCGCTTTGTTTGACGACAAACGAGTGCGTGAGGCACTGAACATCGCCATTGATCGCGAAACCATCAATGAATTGTCTTTCTCGGGTCTTGGCGAAGCCCGTCAGGCCGGTCCGGTTTCCGGGTCTCCCTTCTTTGATGCCGAGCTTGAAAAAGCTGGCACTGTCTGGGATCCGGACCGCGCGAATGCGCTGCTTGACGAGGCTGGTCTGACCGAGCGTGACAGCGACGGTTTCCGTCTGCGCCCGGATGGCAAGCGCCTGACGCTGGTCATTGAAACACGCCACAACCCGTTGCTCTCGGTTCTGGAGCTGGTGCAGGCCGATTGGGCCGAGATCGGGGTAGAGGCGCTGGTGCGCAACTTGGATCGCACCCTGGTGCAACAGCATGTCGAGACCGGTGAATTCGAACTGGTTCTGGACAACTTTGACCGCTCTTCGATCATCACGGCTGATCCAGTTCGCTTCCTCGGACGATATGGCTTTGCGCATAACTATTTCAAATGGTGGAGCAGTGCCGGGAATAACGGGGTCGAGCCCCCCGCCGATCACCCGATCCGCGATATCTGGGCCGCATGGGAAGCGGCCCAGTCAGCGGGCTCTCTGGATGAGGCCAACGCCCATGCGCAGGATATGGTCAGTGTCTTCCGCGACAATCTCTGGACCATTGGCTTGATCGGCGAAACACCCGCCATCTTTGTCAAATCCAACGAAGTCGAGAATTTCCCGGCCGGTCTGATCGATGACGACGCTTTGCGCGGCATTGGTCTGGCGCAGGCGGCGCAGTTCTACTTCAAACAAGACTAACGGCAGTCGACTCCCGGAACTGTCCCCGAGTCTGGCGATCCTGGTCGCCAGACTCACTTGCCCTCAGGGCCTTGCCCGCTTGGGGCAAGACGTCAAAAAGGAACACCCGATGCTGTGGTTCATCCTGAAGCGCATTCTGTGGTCGATACCGACAATGGTGCTGATCTCGATTGCGACCTTCATCATCATTCAGCTTCCTCCGGGCGACTATGTGACCGCCTATATTGCCGAGCTGGAAGAGACCGGTGAATCGATTTCGGCATTAGAGGCCGTCGAGTTGCGCAAGAGCTTTGGCCTCGATCGCCCGATGATCGTTCAATATTGGGATTGGATCAGCAATATCGTGTTTTATGGCGATTTTGGCCTGTCGCTGGATTGGAAGCTGCCAGTGTCGGATCTGCTGTGGGATCGCATTGCGCTGACATTGATGATCTCGACCCTTTCTTTACTGCTGACCTGGGTGATTGCCATTCCAATCGGGGTTTATTCGGCGACACGGCAATATTCGGTCTTTGATTACGTGTTTACGGTCCTGGGTTTTCTGGGCCGCGGTATCCCGGATTTTCTTTTGGCGCTGGTGCTGATGTGGATGGGCTTTGCCTATTTCAACTTCCATGTTGGCGGGCTGTTTTCACCTGAGATGGCAGATGCGCCATGGAGCCTTGCCAAATTCTGGGATCTGCTGGTTCATCTTTGGGTGCCTGTCGTTGTCTTGGCAACGGGCGGGGCGGCCGGCCTGTTGCGTGTCATGCGCGCCAACATGCTCGAAGAGCTGGGCAAGCCCTATGTGGAAACCGCCTATGCTCAGGGCATGGGCGAACGCGAAGTGGTCTGGCGCTACCCGGTGCGCGTCGCGCTGAACCCGTTCTTTTCTACCGTGGGCTGGGCTTTGCCTGCGTTGATCTCAGGCGATGTGATCACTGCGGTGGTGCTGAACCTGCCAACCACCGGGCCGCTGTTGCTGCGCGCCCTGCTGAATCAGGACATGTATATGGCCGGAGGCTTTATCCTGATCTTGTCGATATTCACCATCATTGGAACGCTGCTGTCAGACATTTTGTTGACCCTGACAGACCCGCGTATCCGCCATGCATAACGGGGGTGACATGACGGATACCAATGTGACTGACATGGATAAGACCCAGGTTATCGACACTGCTCGCCCCATCACTTTGATGTGGTGGCGGTTCAAGCAACACAAATTGGCGCTCTGGTCGCTTTATTTGATCGGGTTCCTGTATTTCGTCGCGGCCTTTGCCGAGTTCCTGGCCCCCTATGATCCATTCAAGCATTCCAAACTGCACGCCTATGTGCCGCCGCAACAGGTGCATCTGTTCCACGAAGGCAGTTTTGTCGGGCCGTTTATCTACGGTCTGGACCGCAAGCGTGACCCCGAAACCGCGCGTTTGATTTTTAGCGAGGACACCGCCAAAGTCCTGCCGATCAAGCTGTTCCATCGCGGTGACAGTTATCATTTCTGGGGTCTGTGGGAGACGGACCTGCACCTTTTCGGCATCGAAGGAGGGCGGCGTGATCGGCTTTACCTGCTTGGCTCGGATTCCTTGGGGCGGGACCTGCTGTCGCGGTTGATCTATGGCGGGCGGGTGACACTGTCGGTGGGCCTGATCGGCGTATTCTTCAGCTTTGTGATCGGGATCACGCTGGGCTCGATCGCTGGACTTGTCGGTGGGCGCGTGGATGCCGCCATCCAACGGGTGGCCGAATTCGTGCGCTCCATTCCGACCATCCCGCTCTGGTTGGGGCTGGCGGCGGCTTTGCCGATCCATTGGGACCCGATTTTTGTGTATCTGCTGATCACGGTCATTCTGGCGCTCATTGGCTGGACGAACCTTGCCCGTGTGGTGCGCGGTCATTTCATGACCATCCGCAACCAGGATTTTGTTCTGGCCGCACAATTGTCGGGGGCGAAACCCAAACGGGTTGTCACCCGTCATATGCTGCCCTCAATGACATCCTATGTGATTGCGGCTGTGACGCTGGCCATTCCCGAGATGATCCTGGGCGAGACATCGCTGTCTTTCCTTGGGCTTGGTTTGCGCCCGCCGGTGGTCAGTTGGGGGGTGTTGCTGCAAGACGCGCAAAACCTGCGCTCCATCGCCTTGGCTCCTTGGCTACTGGCTCCGGGTGCTGCGATTGTTGCGACCATTCTGGCGTTTAATTTCCTCGGCGACGGTCTGCGCGATGCAGCCGATCCCTATCAGAAATAGGGGGCGATCATGCGTAATCCGGAAAACCTGTTGGAAATCGAGAACCTTAAGGTCTCGTTCCAGATGCGGAACTTTACCCTGGACGCGGTCAAGGGCATCGACCTGTCAATCAAACCCGGCGAAGTGGTTGGGGTGGTTGGCGAAAGCGGTTCGGGCAAATCCCTGACCGCGCGCGCCATCCTGAACCTGATGCCGCGCACGGCGCAGACGGCTGGGTCGGTCAAGTTCAAGGGGCGCGATGGCGTGGTCTCGGTCCTGGATCACGGCCGCGAAAGCCGCACCATGCGTGAGCTGCGTGGTGGCCAGATCGGGATGATCTTTCAGGAACCCATGACGGCGCTGTCGCCGGTGCATTCCATTGGCCAGCAGGTGATGAAGACCCTGACCCTGCATACCGATCAACGCAAGAAAGCGTTGGAGGATCGCGCTGCTGAGTTGATGGACCTGGTGCAACTGCCAGACCCGCGCGGGATGCTGAAAAAGTACCCGCACCAGCTTTCGGGTGGGATGCGTCAACGGGCGATGATCGCCATGGCCCTGTCCTGCAACCCCTCGCTTTTGCTGGCGGATGAACCCACCACCGCGCTAGATGTGACGACCGAGGCGCAAATCCTCAACCTGATCCGTGGCTTGCAAGAGCAGTTCAATATGGGCGTGATGTTCATCACCCATAATTTTGGCGTCGTGGCCGAGCTGGCGGATCGTGTCACGGTGATGAACCATGGCATTGTCGAAGAGACCGGCACCATTGATGAGATCTTTTACGAACCCAAAGCGGCCTATACGCAAAAGCTACTTTCCTTGATCCCGCGCCTGCCGGAATATGCCATGGCTGACAATGTCGAAGCTATCCCGGCGCAACCTGCCGCTTTCTCAAAGAAAGCGGATGAGGATGTGGTACTGAAGGTTGAGAACCTCAAGATGTACTTTCCCACGCAGAAAGATTGGCGCGGGCGGGTGACCGAACAGCTGAAGGCGGTGGATGATGTGAGTTTCACCATCCGGCGTGGCGAAACCTTTGGGTTGGTTGGGGAAAGCGGGTCGGGAAAATCCACCGTCGCCCGCGCCATTCTGCGCGCCTATCAGCCAACCGCCGGCACCGTGTCTTTTCAGGCTCCGGACGGTAACTTCCATGAGTTGACCGAGCTGCAAGGCGACCGGCTGCGCAGGATGCGCGCCCATATGCAGATGGTGTTTCAAGATCCCTATTCCTCGCTCAACCCGCGAATGACGGTGGAGCAGTTGATTGGTGAACCGATGGTCAATCAGGGGGAGACCAATCAGAAACTGATCCGCGAAAAGGCAGCGGCGTTACTGCATCAGGTCGGGCTGAAACCCGATATGTTATCACGCTACCCCCATGCCTTTTCCGGTGGCCAGCGTCAGCGCATCGGCATTGCCCGCGCCCTGGTGACGAACCCGTCCTTTGTGGTGCTGGATGAAAGCGTTTCGGCGCTGGATGTGTCCATTGCTGCGCAGACCATCGACCTGCTGCGCGAGTTACAAGAGACGTTGAAACTGACCTATCTGTTCATCACCCATGACCTGTCGATGATCGCCAATTTCGCCGACAATATCGGTGTGATGCAAAAGGGAAAATTGGTCGAGGCCGGGGATACGGTGAGCTTTTTCGCCAACCCGCGCGAGGCATATTCGCGTCGTTTGCTGAATGCGGTTCCCATCCCTGATCCGCGCCGGGCCCGCCGGTTGCAGGCACGTCGCGAAAAAGAGGCGCTATCGGCATGAGCATTGATCCCATTTTGGATGAGGCCCGCAGCTTTGCGCCTATTTTGCTGCTGGATCGGGCAGAACCGTTTCGCCCGGGGCAAATTGGCGTGCATGCCTTTCAGGCGGATGGGCCTTCTCCCAGCTCCAAGTTCCACGTCACGTTGCGCGGTGAGATCTGCTATGAATATGCGATCTTTTGGGATCACGACATTTGCCATACCTACGATCTGGAACATGTCTGGGTGCATGTGGCAGAGGGAAAGGTCATCGCGGTCGAAGCCACCTTTCACGGCAGCCGACATGAGGTGTCTCTGGTCTTGGCAGATGGGCAGCCGCTGATCTGGTGTGAGGCCGGCGCACATGCACATTTTCGCAATCGCGCCCATCGCGACCAGATGGCCGAGGCAACGCGCCTCACCTGTGGCAGTTCTGCAGGGCATGGCGGCATCCATACCGGCAATCCTTTTGCGCAAGACTGGACCGAGATCACCGCCGCCGACCACCGCTTGGCCAAACTCTATCTGCAACGGTTGCAATTCACACCCTGCTTTGGCCATGGGTTGGCTGTCGATCTGGCTGATGTGCCGTTTCTGCCCGCCACCGACCTTCCGGTTTTTATCAAGGCCCGGATGGAGATCCTGCTGGGCAAGCTGCGCACACAGACACCACATATGCCTGCGATCTTTTTTGATTGTGGTGATACGCTGGTGGACGAAGGCACCGAGATCAAGCGCGATGATGGCAGTGATGTGGTGATCAGCGCCGAGCTGATCCCCGGTGCGGAAAAGGTCGTTCGTGACCTCCATGACATGGGCTACCGATTGTGTCTTGTCGCGGATGGTCCGCGTGAGACATTTGAAAACGTGTTGAAACCCTCTGGCCTCTGGGATCTGTTCGAGCAGTATGTGATTTCCGGCGATGTTGGCGTGCACAAACCCGATGCTCGTATGTTTGAGGTCGCGCGGGAAAAGATGGGGCTGACCAAAGATCAGCTGCGCTATGTCCCGATGATTGGAAACAACCTGGAGCGTGATATTCTGGGGGCGAACCGGGCCGGGCATCCGTCTTTCTTTTTCGATTGGTCAGATCGCCGCCGCCGTATTCCCGAAACCGAAGACGAACAGCCCACGGTTCAATTTTCCCGGCTAGAGGTGCTGGTGCATATTTTGCAGCTCTTTGAATTCTCGCTCAGCAAGGATCCCTAACATGACAGAAATTCACGCGCCGCAAGAGGGCAACGTCATCACCGAGATATTGCAAGCCGCCATTGATAACACCGCTGCTGCGGGTGGTGGCCGCGTGACGCTTCCGCGCGGGCGCTGGGTGTCGGGCGCGATTGTCATGCGCTCGGGGATTGAGCTGCACGTGCCTTTGGGGGCAACCCTTGCCTGTTCTGGTGATTACGATGACTTTGTTGCGGGCACTGTGTCCGTCATTGCCGAGGACAGCGACCGCGGTTTCATCGTGGCCCGCGATGCCGAGAATATCGCGATCACCGGCAAAGGTGTGATCCATGGCAGCGGTCCGGATTGGTGTTCGCGTGAGGGTTTGTTCGACGGGGTCAAATGGGCAAACTACAACCGCCCCCGCATGGTGGTGTTCGAGGCCTGCCGCAATGTCGATATTCGCGACGTGACCTTCATCGAGGCCCCGATGTGGACCATTCACCTGGTCGCGTGCGAGCATATCCGGGTGAGCGACCTGACAATTCTCAACGACATGGCGATGCCGAACACAGACGGGGTGAATTTCGACAGCTGTCGCGATGCCTTTATGTCCGGGTGCAAGATTGTCGCCGCTGATGACTCGGTCTGTGTGAAAACCTGCGCCAAGCTTGATCCAGCCTTGGAAGGGCCAGCAGAACGCATTCACGTCACGAATTGCCATTTCACCTCGCGCAGTTGTTCGGTGAAGATCGGGACGGAAACCCATCAGGATGTGCGCGATGTGGTGTTTTCCGGGATCACGATCACGGGCACCAATCGCGCCTTTGGCATTATGGCGCGGGATGGCGGCACGATTGAACGCATTCGGTTTTCCAATAGCACGGTGGATTGCGCTCAGGCACCGCACGCCTATTGGGGATCTGGTGAACCGATAACGATCAACTCCCACGCGCGCGTCCGAGGCGCGCAGCCGTCGATTGTGCGTGACATCGCGGTGACCGGAATAACGGGGCGTTGCGAGGGGGCGATTGTCGTGCATGGTGATCCTGAAAGGCCCATTGAAAACCTGCTGATTTCAGCGGTCAACCTACGTCAGGAGCCAGGCGAATATGCGCATGAAATGTTTTTGGACCTGCGCCCCGTGCCCGAGGATGTGAACGATCTGGATGATCCTGAATTGGGACGGCGAAACTGTTTCGTGCGCCGCCCTGATGGCGGGATTTATGGAGTCGATCCTTACCCGAATGGCCTGCCCGGCATCTTTCTGCGCCATGTGCGGGAGGCGCGGTTGGAGCAAGTGCAAATTGATCGCCCCTCTCCCTTACCCGAAGGCTGGTCGCCTGACTTGATTGATCGGGACGGCTGACCCTACATGACCGCCCCAATGGTCCAGGGAACAAACTCCACCCCGCCATAGCCCAGCTTTTCGCTTTGCGTCTGGGCACCGCTGGCGGTGTTTATCAGAATATCCAGAAGCTCTTGCCCCTTATCTTCCAGTGAGACGCCATCGCTGACGATATCACCGCAATTGAGGTCCATATCGCCCTGCATACGGCGATACATCTCGGAATTGGTGGCCAGTTTCACGCATGGGACGGGCTGATAACCAGATACTGAGCCGCGCCCGGTGGTAAAGACGATCAGGTTCGCGCCGGATGCGATTTGCCCTGTCACCGAACAGGGGTCAAAGCCAGGGCTGTCCATAAAGACAAATCCGTTGGTGTCGATAACCTCGCCGAACTCATAGACCGCGCGCAGTGGGGCCGAGCCGCTCTTGGCCACTGCGCCCAGCGACTTTTCCAGAATCGTGGTCAACCCGCCGCGCTTGTTGCCGGGGCTTGGGTTATTGTCCATCTCACCACCATTGCGCGCGCAGTAGTCTTCCCACCAGGCAATGCGCGTCAGAAGCTTGTCGGCCACGTCCGGGGTTTCGGCGCGGGCCGTCAGCAAGTGTTCTGCGCCATATATCTCGGGGGTTTCGGACAGAATGGTTGTGCCGCCATGGCGCACGATCAGATCCGAGGCGATGCCCAAAGCGGGGTTGGCGGTGATACCGGAATAGCCATCTGACCCGCCACATTGCATGCCAATGGTCAGCGCGCTGAGCGGGGCGGGGGCGCGTTGTGCCTGATTGGCAACCTCGGCGATCCCACGCAATTCTTGCAGGCCGCGTTCCACCGTGGCGGCCGTGCCGCCTTCGGATTGGATCGTCATGTAACGCAGCGCCCCGTCCGAGCGGATTGGCCGCCCGCCAACAAGGTCCGCCACCTGCATGACTTCACAGCCCAGCCCGACCAACAGGATACCGCCAAAATTCGGGTTTTGGGCATAGCCTGCCAGGGTTCTGAACAGCGTGGCATAGCCTTCATCCGCAGCCGACATGCCGCAGCCCGTCCCATGTACGATGGGAACAATCCCGTCGACATTTGGGAAGCCATCGAGCAAGCCGGTTTCGGTTGCGGCCTGCGCGATGAAACGGGCGACAGAGCCGGAACAATTCACCGAGGTCAACACCCCGATATAGTTGCGCGTGCCCACCTTGCCGTCGCTGCGATGGTAGCCCAGAAAATGGCGATCCGATTGGATCGGTGCCAGCGGTTTGACCGCCTGTTGACCATCCGTCTTGGCCACATGATCGGCCATGCCCAGATTATGGGAATGAACATGATCACCCGGCGCAATCGGAGCCGTTGCCTGCCCAATCACCTGCCCGTAGCGGCGTAGATTGTCACCGACCCCATGCGGGGCAAGAGCTATCTTATGACCGCGCGGGATGTCGGAATTTGGAGCCAGCCCAAGGTCATCAATCATGCTGCCCGCCTTAAGATCGCTCAGGGCGATGGCGACGGAATCTCCTGTCTGCAATATCAGAGTTTGGGCCGTCATATCGCCTCCAACGCGTGGATAACCCCGCGCAGTTCCGCCAATCCTCGCATGCGGCCAATCAGAGGGTAGCCAGGATAGGTTCCCATGCTGGCATCGCTCAGCAGATCGTGACCGTGGTCCGGTCGGAAGGGAATGTCGCAATCCGGCCTGTCATTGGCTTTGCGTCTGCTTTCTTCGTTCAACAGGACACGGGCCAGCGCGACCATATTGGTGTCCCCTTCCAGATGCGCCGACTCTTCAAAGGAACCGTCGGGATCTTTGCGCACATTGCGGAGATGGGCAAAATGGATGCGGGATGCATTCTGTTCGGCAATGGCAACAACATCATTGTCCGGGTTCGCCCCAAGCGAGCCAGAGCACAGCGTCAGACCATTCGCGTTGCTGTCATGGGCGGACATGATCCAATCGATGTCATCAGCATTCGAAACGATCCGTGGCAGACCCAGAATATCGCGCGGCGGATCGTCGGGATGGACGCAAAACCGCATTCCCAACTCTTCGGCGGTGGGGATGATTTCGTCTAGGAACCGTTTGTAATTTGCCCTGAGATCCGAATGGCCCAGCCCGGAATAGCTTTGCAAGGCTTGCCGCAAACCGTTCACATCATAGCGGTCAAAGGCCCCCGGCAAACCCGCCATGATTGAGGCCAACAGGGTGTCACGATCTTCCTGAGTGCTGGCCGTGTACCACTCGGCGGCTTTGGTCAAAACATCCGAGGGATAATCCTCGGCCGCTTCCATGCGCCCCAGCATATGGATTTCAAACGCGGCCATGCGATGGGCCTCAAAGCGCAGACAGGTTCCGCCATTTGCGACGGGAGCATGCAAATCTGTGCGGGTCCAATCCAGCAGCGGCATGAAGTTGTAACAGATGGTATCAATGCCCTCCGCCGCGAGATGGGCCATGGATTGGCGGTAATTGGCAAAGAGCATCGTCAGATCGCCGGTGCCGCGCTTGATATCTTCGTGCAGGGGTAGGCTTTCGACCACTGTCCAATCCATGCCTGCCGCTTTGATAAGGTCACGGCGTTTGCCAATCGCATCACGCGACCAAACCTCGCCATAGGGAATTTCGTGCAAAGACGTGACGATGCCCGAGGCTCCGGTTTGCCTGATATCGGCCAGCGAGATCTTGTCCAAACCCTCACCATACCAGCGAAAGGTCTCTTTCATCGCGCGGTCTCCCTCATGGCTGCCAATGCCCCTTTGTCATCAAGTTTTGCAAGCGCCGCAAGCAGGGCAGGGGCGAGTTCGGCAGGGGGATCGCTGAACACGGCTTTGAAACCGATGAGCTTGGTCACCAGATCGTCGCGGGTGGCGGCGGTTGTGATCAACTCTTGCAACTGATCCTGAAGCGGGTCCGAAATGGAAAGGGCGTTGTCGTTGTCATCCTTGCCCTCAAGAAACCGAACCCATCCGGCCACAGCCAACGCCAAACCGTCAAAGCTGCGACCAGCCTTGGCATTGTCCTGAATGGTCCCAAGCAAGCGTTGTGGCAGTTTCTGACTGCCATCCATCGCGATTTGTTCCAGCCGATGCTGGATCGCCGGGTTTTGATACCGCTGCAGCAGGGCCTCGGCATAAGCGGGCAGGTCTGTGGCCTCGGGCGGGGTGAGGGTGGGGATGATTTCCGCAGTCCAAAGATGGGACAGAAAGTTTACGATATCTGCATTTTCGCAAGCCTCGGACACGGTGCGAAACCCGGCAACCGCACCCAGATAGGCGAGGCTGGAATGGGTGCCGTTCAACATACGCAGCTTCATATGCTCGAAGGCTGTGACGTCCTGCACGAACTGGGCTCCGACACTGGCGAAATCGGGGCGATTGTTGTCGACGAACTGGTCTTCGATCACCCATTGGCTAAAGGGTTCGTGACCGACCGGGGCAACGTCTTGTTCACCGGTATGATTGGCGATCTGAGCGATCAAAGCGTCGGTTGTTGCCGGGACAATGCGGTCAACCATCGTCGACGGGAAACGCGCCTCGGACTCGATCCAGGCGGCAAGATCCGGGTCGATTTGCGAGGCGAGAGACAACACGGCAGCTTTGATTTGCGCGCCGTTATTGGGCAGGTTGTCCAGCGACATGACCGTAAAGGGGCGCAGGCCCGCAGCGCGGCGGTGTTGCAAAGCTCTGACAATATATCCAGGCGCGGATTTGGGCATGTCATGGGCGATGTCATGCTGAATATCCGGGTGGTTCATGTCCAGTGCCCCGTCTGAGGAGGCCAGGCAATACCCCTTTTCCGTGATTGTCAGGCTGACGATCTTTACGGTCTCATCCGCCATAGCATCCAACACGGCTTGTGGGTTTTCCGGTGCAACAAGGACATCGTTCAGCACGGTGATGTCCTGCGTCTTCAAACCTTCCGGGCCCATCTCTGCCGCCGTATAGCGCCAGTTCTGCTCGCGCAGCTTGTCGCGGACCCCGGGAGACCGGAGGCTGACACCAATAATGCCCCAATCGCCGCCGTCTTTCTTCATGGCGTTCTGAATATAGACCGCGCCGTGAGAGCGGAAAAAAGCCCCTAACCCCAGATGGACGATCCCAGTTTTCGGGGCGTTTGACATGTCTTGTGTCATTGGCGGTGAGCTTTCTTTGCTGGTCCGGAGATCGGCTCTCGGAGGGAATTCATTGCCTCAGATGCACCCTGAACATCTGTCGCGAGGGTGTTGGGGCCAAAGGATGGACGGGCGTTGGCATTCTGGCACGGAGTTATGGGCAGGCTGCGGGTTCGCGGCCCGGTTTGGGCTGACCAATTTTCGCCATGCGGAACCATGAGTCGCCTTTCCCCTGAAGCACCTCTGGCTATACGAATTTCGCGCAGACTAGTCAACTAATATGTTAGATTGGCTATCCCCTTTATTAGCCGCAATCGTTGAAAACGAAAAAGGTCGCCATGCTACGCAATGGCGACCAAATTCTTTGCAACTGAATGGGCAATTTCTGCCTATCGTTTGCCGTAATAGAGGCCGACCACATGTTCGGCCTGGGCAAAGAATAACCAGCGCGACACCACGACACCGGTCACATGACTGATGACTGCGATCACCGCCAAGAGGTGGCCCGGATTGGTCAGCAACAGCAGCAATGGCAAGACCGTGCTGAGCGCCAGAGAGATCAGGCGCAGTTTGTCGCCGTGTTTGCGGCCCACCACATAGACGAACTCGTTCAGCAGGTAGTTTGTGCCGGTATGCGGCGGCTCGAAAGCGCGAACTTTGCCGCGCGATCCAAGGCCGGTCGCTGTGCCAAGGTCGGTGCCCGAATCCGAAAACCTCTGATCGCCTTGCCAGAACCAATAGGCCTGCACTGCGCCAGACAGGGCAATCAGGAACACCGCCGTGTTGATGTAACCGGCAAGCAAGGCACCTCCGCCCAGCGATAGGGCGAAAAACAATGCTGGCGTTGACCAATGGTTCCAGCGCGGCACGGTTTTCAACTGCGTGTAGATCATCGAGGTGGTGCCGACGGTTGCCAGGCACAGCAAAGCCCCCAGCCAACCCAGTGGCGCGATATGGATGCCCAGGAGGACCCAAAAGAACGCATAAAGCCCCATGACCGCCAGCGCACCGGCTGCGCTCCAGGCTTCGCGGCTCAGCCAACTGCTGCGCCATTGGGTAAACGCTTTGAGCGCACGTTCCGGGTGGCCCAAGTGGAAGGTCGACGCTGCCAAGCCCCCGCAGGCGAGTGCGAAGGCGATGAAGAAGAAGGTAAAGCCGACCCAGCCCCCATGCGGGTCAGGTGAAATACCAAGCCAGAACAATAGGCCGAGACCCAGGCCGGAAAAAGTGGTGAAGATGATAACCGAAGGTGCTGGATGCATCAGAACTTCTCCAGAGCTTTGTCGAGCCAACCAAAGAACCCTTGCGGTTCCTGCGCGACCGGTTCCAGCCAAGGGGCGAGCACATCGACCTCACCTTGCCAGCTGTCTTTGGGTCGTGGGGGGAGGTATTTATTGACCGGCTTGGTGCCCAGTTCCGGCATCAAATCCATGCCGCCGCGCTCGGCGCTGAGTTTGGACACATTGCTTTCGGGATCCGAGAAATCGCCAAAGTGACGAGCCCCTGCGGGGCAAGTACGCACGCAGGATGGTTCTCGATCTTCTTCGGGCAGGTTTTCGTTATAGATGCGGTCAACGCAGAGCGTGCATTTCTTCATCACGCCCTCGGCGGCATCCATTTCGCGCGCGCCATAAGGGCAGGACCAGGCGCAAAGCCCGCAGCCGATGCAATTATCTTCGTTGACCAGAACAATGCCGTCTTCGACGCGTTTGTAGCTGGCCCCTGTAGGGCAGACGGTCACGCAAGGCGCATCGTCACAATGCAGGCAGGATTTCGGGAAATGCACCAGTTGCGCCGGGCCTTGGTCTGGCTGGACCTCGTAACTGTGGACACGGTTCAGAAAAGTGCCCACCGGATCGGCACCATAGGGGTCTTGGTCAGACAGCGGCGCGCCATAGTTTTCAGTATTCCAGCCTTTGCAGGAAATCACGCAGGCATGGCAACCGACGCAAGTATCAAGGTCTATAACCAGACCGAGCTTGCGGTCTGTTTGTTCAGGAAGCGAGGTCATGCAGGGGCCTCATTCGTTGTGGGGCGCGGCAAGGGCAGCGAAATTGAGTATTTGGGCCAAGAAGAAACACAGGTCATTTGCCCACCTTCCAGCGCAGCTCTTTTGGGCCTTGTCCGACCGGTGAGGTCTGAGGCGCGAAATTCGGTTGGCTTTCTTCGGTTGGGCCGCTGGCCTTTTCGATCCGGACTTTGAGGTCGAACCAGGCCGCTTGCCCGGTGATCGGGTCAGAATTGGACCAGCGCAGCCCGTCTCCTTTGGGCGGGAGGAGTTCGTTGATCAGATGGTTGAGCAAGAACCCTTTGGTGGTTTCTGGCGCGTCATTTTCCAGCGCCCAGGCCCCCTTGCGTTTGCCAATGGCGTTCCAGGTCCAGACGGTGTTTTCGTTTAACGCCGCCATTTCCATCACGGGCACAGTGATTTCGCCATGGGCGGAACTGACCCGGGCCCAGTCGCCATCTTGCAAACCGTGCTCACGCATCAGTTTGGAGGGTAAATACAGAGGGTTGCGGCCATGCAGCTGGCGCAGCCAGGCATTCTGGGTGCCCCAGCTGTGATACATGGCCATGGGGCGCTGGGTCAGTGCGTGGATGGGATAACGATCCGGATCGACCATGGTGCCCTCAAACGGTTCGTACCAGATCGGCAGCGGGTCCATGACCTTTTTCAGGCGGTCGCGCAGGTGCTCGGGCGGTTGATGATCCCCATGCCCTTCGGCGGCGCGTTGGAACTTGCGCACCGGTTCGGAATAGAGCGTAAAGATATACGGCGCTGGGGCGTCGTAAAAGCCCATCTCAACCGCCCAATCCTGATAGGCCGCGTTCCAAGGTTTGAAATAGGCCGCTTCGGGCGCGATATGGGCGATGTGAAAGCCGCCATTTTCGATATAGCTGTCAAGCTGCGCGTCGTTCGGCGCACCTCGGCCGGTTGTTGGGCCGTCCTCGCCAATGCGCCAGCCGGTCAGCGGCCCAATGCCAGGTTTGCGTTCGTGATTGGTGATGTAATCAGCATAGTCCTGATATTTGGCGCTGCCATCCTCATTGGTGAAATTGGGCAGGCCGAGTTTGGCACCAAGCTGGATCAGGGCGGTCTGGAAGCCGCGCACATCGCGATCAGGTTCCACCACCGGCCAGCGGATTGCGTCGGCAGCACCGTCCGGCTCGGAAATCGGGCGATCCAGCATCGAGATGCAGTCATGGCGCTCCAGATAGGTGGTGTCTGGCAGGATCAGGTCTGCATAAGCCACCATTTCCGAACTATAGGCGTCAGAATAGATGATGCGCGGAATGACATAATCGCCGTTTTCATCCGTGTCAGTCAGCATCTTCATGACACCAGAGGTGTTCATGGAGGAGTTCCAGGACATGTTCGCCATGTAAAGGAACAGCGTGTCGATCTTATAGGGATCACCGGCATGGGCATTGGCGATGACCATATGCATCAGGCCATGCGCTGACATCGGGTTTTCCCAGGTAAAGGCCTTGTCGATTCGCGCCGCGCTGCCATCGGGTTTGAGCATCAGGTCCTCGGGACCACGGACAAAGCCCAGATGCGGGCCGTCCAGTGGCTGACCGGGGTTAACGCCGCAATGGGGTTTGGGGTGCGCCTCGACCGGTTTGGGGTAGGGCGGTTTGAAACGGAAGCCACCGGGAGTTTCGACAGAGCCGAGCAGGATTTGCAACAGATGCAGGGCTCGGCAAGTCTGGAACCCGTTGGAATGGGCCGAAATCCCGCGCATAGCATGGAAGGAGACCGGGCGGCCGATCATTTGCTTATGTGTCTCGCCGCGGAAATCGGTCCATTCCCGATCCAGAACAACAGGTTCTTCAAAGGCAACACGGGCCAACTCGGCGGCAAGGGCGCGAATACGGCTGGCCGAGATTCCGCAGCGTTCAGCGACAGCTTCGGGCGCATATTGCGGGTCGAGATATTTCTCGGCCATTTCATGCATCACCGAGTGATGGGTAACGCCCGCACGGCGGATATGGCCAGTCAGATCCGGGTAAATGCCAGGTGTGTCAAAGGCGACCAGCTCTTTGGTTTTGCGATCCATGACAAGGGGTTTGTCATTGTCGTCGCGCAGGAACAGGCCGTGGTTTTCTGACTTTGGGTCACAATCCAGCAGCACCGGCGCATTGGTGTAACGCGCGAGATAGTCGAGATCGATGCGCCCCGCCTTAAGCAGCTCATGCACCAGCGCCAGAATGAATAGCCCATCGGTGCCGGGGGTGATCCCGACCCATTCATCTGCCACGGCGTTATAGCCAGAGCGCACCGGGTTCACGCCAATCACCTTGGCCCCGCGCGCCTTGATCTTGCCGATGCCTGCTTTGATCGGATTGCTGTCATGGTCTTCGGCCACCCCAAAGATCATAAACAGCTTGGTGTGCTCCCAATCGGGCTGGCCGAACTCCCAAAAGGCACCACCCATCGTATAGATGCCTGCCGTCGCCATATTGACCGAACAGAACCCGCCATGGGCCGCGTAGTTGGGCGTGCCAAAGCTTTGCGCCCAAAGGCTGGTAAAGCTTTGGGATTGGTCGCGCCCGGTAAAGAAGGCCAGTTTTTCGGGGTTGGTTTCGCGCAAGGGACCAAGCCAGCCAGCGGCGATGTCAAAGGCTTCGTCCCAACTGATTTCTTCGAATTCACCTGAACCGCGCGGACCGACCCGTTTCATCGGTGCCCGCAACCGCGAAGGCGCATTGTGCTGCATAATGCCGGCGCTGCCTTTGGCGCATAGCACACCTTTGTTGACCGGGTGGTCGCGGTTGCCTTCGATATAGGCGACCTTGCCGTCCTTCATATGCACGTTGATCCCACACCGGCAGGCGCACATGTAACAGGTGGTCTTGCGGATCTCGTCCGAGACTTTGGGGCTGGTATCGATGTTCGGCTGTTGGAATGTCATTCGTTTGGCCCCGTCCCTTTGGCTCTGGTCTCGGGCAAACCTGCCAACGCCGCAGGTTCGCGTTTTTCTTGGCTATGCCTGCATCCGCTGAGGGAAATTTGGCGATCAGCCTAGGTCGAAACGGCGAAAAACACACGATGGATCAATTCGTGGCGCTTGGCTTCGCCTTGTCCCAAACCCATATTTTGTTAGGCCCTAAGCGCCCGGAGATCAGCTTGCCGGAAGCAAAGGCAATTTTTGGTCAGATGGCGGTTTTGTCTAATCATGGCGCGGAGAAAGTGGCGAAAATTTCCAGGATGAATGATGTAACATTCATGTATCAATTTTCGGTGTTGGGTTTTCTGTTACGCTACGAGCGTGTCCGAATACCCGCTTTCGAGCATGATTCATCCGCCATTCAGCCACCCCGCCCGGAATGCTCCGGGCGAGGCGGCTTGCGCTTATTGTGGGACCATGTCGTCGGCAGAGATGCCCGCCACTTCCACTGGCTTTTTCATGGCGTCACGGCGGAATGGCTCACCCAACTCTTGGTTGATCATGGCTTCGATCAGGGTGGTCTTGCCCTCTTTCTGATCCTCAATGGCCTTGTTCAGAGCAGCGGTGAGTTCGTCCATGGTGCGCGCAACGACGCCTTGCAAGCCGCAGGCCTTGGCGATGCCAGCATATGACACTTGCTCGTCCAATTCGGTGCCAACAAAGTTGTCGTCAAACCACAGGGTCGAGTTCCGCTTTTCCGCGCCCCACTGGTAGTTGCGGAAAACGACCTGCGTGATGGCCGGCCATTCGCCACGACCAATAGCGGTCAGCTCGGTGACGGCGATGCCAAAGGCTCCATCGCCGGAGAAACCAACAACAGGCACATCAGGGCAGCCGATTTTTGCGCCGACCACGGATGGGAGACCATAGCCACAGGGGCCAAACAGGCCCGGGGCGAGGTATTTGCGACCTTCCTCGAAGGAGGGGTAGGCGTTACCGATGGCGCAGTTATTGCCGATGTCGGAGGAGATGATCGCCTCTTTCGGCAGCGCCGCCTGGATTGCGCGCCACGCCATGCGTGGGGACATCCAGTCCGGCTTGGCGTCGCGGGCGCGCTCGTTCCAGGTGGTGCCCGGATCGTCATCTTCGTGGGTCATCGAGGTCAGCTCTTGTGCCCAGGCCGATTTCTTCTGCGCGATGTCGTCCTTGCGGGCCTGACGGCCTTCGTCACCGGCGGTGTCGGACAGCTGTTCAAGGATACCTGTCGCAACCTTGGCCGCGTCACCGACGATGCCAACGGTGACCTTTTTGGTCAGACCGATGCGATCCGGGTTCATGTCGACCTGGATGATTTTGGCGTCAGCAGGCCAGTATTCCATGCCATAGCCCGGCAGCGTCGAGAACGGGTTCAAACGCGTACCCAGCGCCAGAACAACGTCTGCCTCTTTGATCAACTGCATCCCTGCCTTGGAGCCGTTATAGCCCAGAGGACCAGCAAAAAGCGGGTGGTTGCCCGGGAAGGCGTCATTGTGCTGGTAGCCCACACAAACTGGGGCGTCTAAACGTTCCGCCAGTTTGATCGAGGCGTCGATGCCGCCCTCAGACAGAACAACGCCTGCGCCGTTCAGGATGACTGGGTTCTTGGCTTCGGACAGCAGCTTGGCCGCATCGGTCACCGAAGTCGAGCCACCGGAAGAGCGTTCGAATTCGATGGGCTCTGGGATTTCGATGTCGACAATTTGGGTCCACATATCACGCGGGATGTTCAACTGCGCCGGGGCAGAGGCGCGCTTGGCCTGAGCGATGACACGGGTCAACACTTCGGCAACGCGAGATGGGTCGCGCACTTCTTCTTGATAGGCAACACAATCCGCAAACATGCGCATCTGTTCCATTTCCTGGAAACCACCCTGACCGATGGTCTTGTTCGCGGCCTGAGGGGTGACCAGCAGCAGTGGCGTGTGGTTCCAATAGGCGGTTTTCACGGCGGTTACAAAGTTGGTGATGCCCGGGCCGTTCTGCGCGATCATCATCGAAACTTTACCGGTCGCGCGCGTATAGCCGTCAGACATGAATCCGCCCGAGCCCTCATGGGCGCAATCCCAGAAATGAATGCCAGCTTTTGGGAACAGATCAGAGATTGGCATCATGGCCGACCCGATAATCCCGAAAGCGTGTTCGATACCGTGACGTTGAAGCACCTTCACAAAGGCTTCTTCTGTGGTCATTTTCATTTAGGTGTCTCCCAAGAAAAGGCGGCCGACCAAAAGATCGACAAGATTTGCCTCATCGTAGACAGGACGACGCATGGGAAATAGGGCCAGTTATGGCTTTGCGATATGTCCAGAAATGCTCATTATTGATAATGAAAGGCTCAATAATTTTAGTTTTGTCGATTTTTGGACATTGTTAGCTGCTTTGAATCAGCCCAAACCGCTGCCCAATTTGCGTATGTAATCACGCAGCAAATGGGCTGTGGCGCTCCCCCAGGCATCCCAATTCAAGCGCTCTTCGTATTCCTGACGCGACGACCGGCTCATGGCGGTATAGGTGCCGGGATTCTCCAGAAAATAACGAATGGCGTGATAAAACTGTTCAGAAGTCTTTGAAACCGGGAAGATGCGTCCATTGACGTTGTCCCGCACCAGATCCGCAAGGCTGGGAAAACAGAGAGTCGGCACACCAAAGGCTGATGCCTCGCACACGGGAAAGCCCAATCCGACAGCTGACGGGTGCAAGAGGAAATGCGACCGGCGCAAAATGTCCATAAAGGTCGCTTCTTCCTCTAGTTTGGACTTGTCCAGAAACGGATGCACGGTCACCCATTCGTTCACATGTTGATCAGGCGGGACGCAGCCAACGATGGTCAAATGCGCATCGATACCACTGGAACGCAGCAGTTGAAGGGTTTGAAAGCTCAAGGCTCCGCCGCTGTTATGCCAGTTTCGTGTGATCAAAAGCAGTTGCAGTGGATGATCATACGAAATGGTTTTGGGCTGAAACCCGGATGTTGGGTTGATATTTGCCCCCCATGGCACGACCTCGACCGATGCATCGCCCAATCGCAGGTTCCTGGCCGTTTTGTCCGACGGGACGATAAGGAAGTCAGAAGAGGCCAAAAGCCGCGATTTTCGGATCGAGCGCAAGACATCAATCAGGAACAGAACCGGCGCGTCCGCGAATCTGGCGGGCCCGTGGATACTGTTTGGACCTAATGCGTGGACGGTCAAGGGCGCGTGCCTTTCGAAGAGCGTGTTAGAAAGAGGCACTGTTGGCGCCAGAAAAGTAACGTCAAAGGGCGGTCTGCCTTCGTCGCTCTCGTCGATTTGGGGCTGGGGCGGCTCGGTGTTGTTCACGTTAAAAAAGGTGACGTGGCCCGCATGTGCCTCCAGCGCCTTGCGCATGAAAAACTCTGCCCCGCCAGAGTGATGCCAATCCAATGTCGGCGACGCCCCCAAAAAGGCAATATTCAAGTCTTTCGCTGCCATTTTGGCGCCCCAATTGGATTTCTTCCGCGGGTATTGTGGGGCATATTTGGGACGGAATTTGGGCAGAAGATATAAGGTTTTCAGCGACTTTCGCGACAATGCGGCGCGACTTCGTGTTTTGTTTCCAGCTTCACGATTTTGTACCAATGGTGTCGCGACTTGGCCTTGTGAGATTGATAGAGTGTTAGGAAATCTGCCCTTTTTCAGGGGTGCCTCACGGGACGATTCGCAAAAGATGCCCAACCCGATTGCCTTTCTGGCGCTGGCTGTTTTTCCGCTGGTGGTGGTTGCCCTGTATGGGCGGCTGCGGGCTGATCGTGCCTTGGTCTGGAGCTTGATGCTCGGCTATCTGTTCCTTCCCGAACCGCCCGCCGTTTTTGACCTTCCGCTGATGCCGCCGCTGAACAAGCATAACATTCCGGCGCTTATGGCATTTATGATCGCGCTTTGGCGCTATGGGTATGACGGGCCGATCCTGCCGCAAAACCTGGTTGGCAAGGTCTTGTTGCTGCTCTTTGTCTTTTCACCCGTCATCACCGTTTTCACCAACGAAGAGCCGATTTTCTTTGGGCAGGTCGGGGTCGAGGGGCATAATTTCAAACATGCGCTCGCCCTTCCGATTGAGCAATTCCTGCTGATCCTGCCATTCCTTATGGCGCGCCAGTTCCTTGCTGATGGTGGATCGCAGCGCGAGATCCTTTGGGCGTTGATGATCGGTGGTCTGGTCTATTCGCTGTTCATGCTGATCGAAATTCGCCTGTCCCCTCAGTTGAACCTCTGGGTCTACGGCTACTACCAGCACCTGTTTGGTCAATCGATCCGGGCTGGGGGCTATCGACCTGTGGTCTTCCTGTATCACGGGTTGTGGGTGGCGTTTTTCACCATGACGGCGGTTGTCTCTGCCTATGCGCTTTGGCGAAATTCCAAGGAAACGCGGTTCAAACTGCTGATGGCAGCGCTTTACCTGACCGGGATCATGGTTTTGGCCAAGTCGCTGGGGTCATTGCTGTTCATGGTGCTGCTGGTGCCTTTGGTGGTTCTGTTCAGCACTGGCGTGCAGGTACGGATTGCGATTGTGATCGGCTCGATCGCCTTGGCCTATCCAATACTCAAAGGTGCGGATCTGATTCCGCAAGACCAGTTGTTGGCACAGGCAGCCGCCATCGATCCGCAACGCGCTGGCAGTCTTGAGTTCCGGTTTGACAATGAGAACACGTTGTTAGAGCGCGCCTATCAAAAGCCGATTTTCGGATGGGGCAGTTTTGGGCGGAACCACATCCTTGATCCGGTGAACGGCAATATTCTGACGGTGACCGATGGGCGCTGGATCATTGTGATTGGTGTCTATGGTTGGGTCGGTTTCATTGCTGAATTCGGGCTTCTGCTTTTGCCACTGATCCTGCTTGGCAGGGAAATTGCGGCGCGGCGCGGCCAGGAGATTTCGCCCTATATCGGCCCATTGAGCCTGCTCTTGGCGATCAACGCGCTGGATATGCTGCCAAACGCGACCCTCACTCCGCTAACATGGTTGTTGGTCGGGGCCTTGACCGGATACGCAGAAAAACTGCGCGCCGAGCGGTTGAAAATCACAAAACATAGCACCGCCATGAAATGGCAATCGGTGATGTAACGAGGAAGAGAATGACAGGGAAACCCAAGGTTCTGCTGGTCGCGGATGAATGCAATCCGGAATGGCCCAGCCTGCCGATTGTCGGTTACAAATACGCGCTTGAGATTGCCAAACTGTGTGACGTCACTTTGGCCACCCATGTGCGCAACCGAGAAAACATAGAAAAGGCCGCGCCGACGGGGCTTGAGATTGTCTATATCGATAATGAATGGATCGCCTCGCCGATGTTCAAGCTCGCGCGCCTCATCCGGGGTGGTGAAGAGGTCGGTTGGTCCACTTCGATGATCTTCAACTACCTGCCTTATCTGGCCTTTGAACACGGCGTTTGGCAGCGGTTTAAATCGCAACTCAAAGTTGGTGAGTTTGACATCGTGCATCGTATCACGCCGATGTCGCCGACTTTGCCCAGTTGGCTGGCGCATAAGGTGCCGCAACCCTTTGTGATTGGTCCCTTGAACGGCAATCTCGACTGGCCCGCTGCCTTTGCCGCCGAGCAAGCGCGCGAAAAGGAAAAGCTGCGCCGCTTGCGGGATTTCTATAAATATCTGCCTTTTGCGCGCTCAACCTATGATGATGCCGCGGCTGTTCTCAGCGCGTTTTCCCACACCCGAGCGGATTTGCAGCGGGTTGAGGATGCGCGCATCGTTTCCTTCCCGGAGATCGGGTTTGATCCAGAGATTTTTCACGCCAAGGGGGCCAAGCCCGCCGGGCAGCGTAGCAGTGATGGCAAGATCCACTTTCTGTATGCCGGGCGGTTGGTGCCCTACAAATTGCCAGAATTGCCGCTGCATGCCTTTGCCAAATCTGACCTGCTGAAACAGCACCACCTGCACGTGGTTGGTGACGGGCCAGAGCGTGCGCGCATGCAAATGGTGATCGACGCACATGATCTGGGCGATTGTGTCACCATGCATGGTCGCAAGACCCAAGGCGAGGTCGCTGACATGATGCGCGAGGTTGATGTCTTTGTTTTCCCATCGATCCGCGAACTGGGGGCCGGTGTGGTCATCGAAAGTATGGCTTGCGGCAATCACGTTCTGGTGTCGGATTATGGTGCCCCCGGCGATCTGGCCGGGCAGGGGCGCGGGGCCTGCGTGCCTATGGCAGATTTTGACGGGCTGGTTGCCGGTTTCCGCGCTGAGATGGAGCATTGCGTGACCGATCCGTCGACCATGGGGGCGACAGCCGCGCGGGCGCAAGCCTATGCCGAACAGGGATACCCCTGGGCGAAGAAGGGTGAAAAAACCATGGAGGTCTATCGCGCGCTCTTGGATGGATTGCCATTGGCGGGGTTGGGATATTGAGCATTCCGAGTTTTCACACCGAACGCCTCCACGTGCGCCCTTGGGAGGTTGTCTTGACCGATCCCAAAACACGAGCGCGTTTTGGTCAGGCGGTCATGGAGATGCTGACAGATCCTGTTTTGGAGCATTTGCCAGAGGCCATGCGACCCGGCGCTGGCCCGTCGGCAGCCGAGGATTGGATCAAAGCACGCGAGGGCAGTACTCCCATCGCGTTGGTTGAAAACCAAGAGGCGCTGGTCGGCTTGCTTTTCCTGTTTCATCCCAAGGATGCCCCGGCAGGTACCCCGCTTCACCTTGGCTATGTCTTTGGCGAAGAGGCCTGGGGCAAGGGATTTGCCAGCGAGTTGGTTGCGGGGCTGATGAATGAACTCGACAAAGGACCGGAACAAATGTTGCAAGCCGGGGTTTTACCCGGCAATCCGGCCTCTGCCCGTGTTTTAGAGAAATCCGGGTTTCGCCTGAATGACGCTCTCAGCGATGAAACGATCCTGATTTTTAATCGAACCGTCGGCGCAACTCTTTAACCCTCTGAAATCACCCGCGCTGGGATACCTGCGACGGTTGCACCGGCAGGCACGTCTTTTGTAACCACCGCATTAGCGCCAATCACCGCGTGATCCCCAACGCTCAAGGGGCCAATCAGCTTGGCCCCGGCTCCGACATCCACATGCCCGCCCAACGTCACAGGGCCGGCCAAAGTCACCTGATGAAAAATCATGCAATTTGGTCCGATCTTGCTGTCGGGGTGGATGATGATGCCCGTGGGGTGCGTCAGGCGCAGGCCACCGCCGATTTTTGTGTTCAGGTGCAGTTCGGACTGGCAAATTGTGGACCAGAACAGGTGGTTTAGCACCCAGTATTTCGACGCAATCTTACCCAACACGCCGCCCCGCGCCTGCGCCGCCTGATAGCGCCGTACCGCGCGGATCATCTTTTTCCCTGGCTCCCAGAACCGTTCGATCTGTTCACGTGACCAATCTGGTTCAGTGGCGGAAATGTCTTTTTCCTGCATTTTCTGGACCCTGCCCGTGAATTCGCCAAATTCCTGCCCCAGATTTGAGCCATCCTTGAGGATATGGCAACACTAACCCGTCACCCTGCGCCCGAATCCCCGCCGCAAAGGGCAAGATCCCGGAGAATCCGGAAGGACTGTTGATGAGCACGAACTGTCACACGGGGAGAAACCCCAAATGACGCATGGCACCCATTCCCTCCCTTATCGCAGTGATATTGACGGGCTGCGTGCCTTTGCCGTTTTGTCGGTGGTCCTTTACCATTTCGGCCTGCCTTTGAAGGGCGGGTTTGTTGGCGTGGACGTGTTTTTCGTCATTTCTGGGTTTTTGATCGGTGGGCTGTTGTGGCGTGAATATGATTCCGCCGGCCGCATCTGGCTGATGAATTTCTACGTGCGCCGTTTTCGTCGCCTCGCCCCGGCATTTTTCACCATGGTGCTGGTGACCGGGGCCTTTGCCTGGGTCATTTTGCTGCCCTTTGAATTCCGAGAATTTGGAAAATCTGGGATTGCCGCCACGGTCTATTTGTCCAACGTGCTATTCTACCGCCAAGCGGGGTATTTTGATGCGGCGTCCGAGGAAAAACCGCTGCTACACACATGGTCGCTTGCGGTTGAAGAGCAGTTTTACATCTTCCTACCGCTTTTGATCCTGCTTCTTGGTCGGTCGCGTCGGATGCTTCTGATTGCTTTGATCGGCTGCTGGCTCTTGTCTATTGCTGCCTGCATCCTGATGACGCCATCGCGCCCAATGGCGGCGTTTTACCTGTTCCCCTTCCGCGCCTGGGAGATGCTGACAGGCGTGTTGCTGGCGATTTGGGGATATGAATCTGATCGTGATTGGCGTGGCTATGCGGTGCTCAGCTGGCTCGGGGCTGCCCTGCTGGTGGTATCGGTGCTGTTCATTCCGGCAGGGCCGTTATTTCCTGGCATTCTGGCTTTGGTCCCGGTGATTGGCACCGCGTTGCTGCTGGCCAATGGCACCGGGCGCAACCAGATCAACAAGCTGTTGTGCCACCCGGTTGCGGTGTTCTTTGGCCTGATTTCCTATTCGCTCTACCTGTGGCACTGGCCTGTCTACACGCTCAGCACCTATTTGCGCGGTCATCATGCCAACCTAGTAGAGTCCGCGCTTTGGATGATTTTGTCGGTTGCTTTGGCCTGGCTGTCCTGGAAATTCGTCGAAACGCCTGTTCGTCAGGCGCGCCGGTTGCAGGGCGGTGTTGTTCTGGGCGGTATGGCAGTTGCGTCTTTGGCTGTTTTGGCAGGCGCGGGTTGGATCTTTAAATCCGATGGCGTGCCATCCCGGTTTGGTCCCAATGCCCTACCCCATATCGCTGCGACTGGCGATTTTCTTCAGGATTTCAGCCGATGCTACATCGCTGACACCCTGCCTTTGGATGGGTTAGAGGTCTGCCCAATCGGCCCCGATGGTCCGGCCAAAGTGTTGGTCTGGGGTGACAGCCATGTACGTGCCTTTAAGGAAGGGTTGGATTTGGCCGCGCATGAGGCAGGCGTTCCAGGGCTGATCATTTGGCGGGCCGGTTGCCCACCGCTATTTGGGTTGCGCAAGGTAGAAAGCGCGGCCACCCCGGCGCAAAACACCGCTTGTACGCAGGCCAACCTGCAAATCCGGCAAAGCTTTTCACGGCTCGGCTCCTTGGACTCCGTTCTGCTGATCGGGCGCTGGGCCTATTACGTGTCGGGCTCTGGAACAGGACTGGATGCGCATAACACGATCGATATTTACCCGACCGAAGGGGCGGATCTTTTGGCCTTGTCGCAACCGCAATTGGTTTCGAATGCGGCACGAGAGACGGTCGGTGTTCTGCAAGAGCATTTTGATCAGATTCATGTGTTGCGCCAGCCACCAGAGATCGCAGATTACGACGCCCGCCTTGCCGCGCGCGAGCAAGCGCATTTGGGCCTGCCCTTGGCCGCAACACAAAAGACTGAATTTGAGATGTCGCGCGGTGCTCTGACGATGCGGGCCGCCATGGCAGATGCCCCATGGACGCAGCTGGTTGAGGCTGGGGGGATTAACTGGCTCGATCCCTGGTCGCGCTTTTGCAATGCGGATACATGCAGCGCCTTGCATCAGGGTGTCGGGCAGTATTTTGACAACAACCACATCACCAATTCCGCGGCTTTGCGGGTCCGCGATCTCTTTGCACCGATCTTTGCCTCGATCACGCGCCAATCCGCTTTGATCCAAGGTGCGGATTGATGCCAGACACGACCCCAGAATGGGACGTTATCGTCATCGGAACCGGCATGGGCGGCGGAACAGTGGGGCGAGCCCTCGCCGTGGCCGGGCAAAAGGTGCTTTTTCTGGAGCAAGGGCAAGCCGGGTATCGCAGCGAAGTAAACGGGTTGTCCGAGACATTTGTTCCCGAAGCGCGCCTGAAACGAGGGCTATGGCCCACCCCGTTATCCGTCACGTTGAATGGCAAAGAACAATCCTTTTACGCGCCGCTTGGTGCGGGGGTTGGCGGGTCGTCGGTGTTCTACGCCGCGACGCTGGAACGACCAGAGCGGCATGATTTGGATGACCTATCTGACAGGCCGCACCCGACAGGTGGCTGGCCCTTAAGGTTTGATGATATGGCCCCTTGGTTTGCCCGGGCTGCAGAGATGTTTCAGGTCTATGGATCGCCTGATGATCTCTCAGCTGAGATACCCATTCCACTGCGCGATCCGCCGCTGCTTAACCCTGTGGAGGACTCGCTGTTTCAAACTCTACGCGCGGCGGGGCTGCACCCTTATCATGCGCATACGGGCCTGAAACGGGTCGCTGATTGTCAGACCTGTCTGGGCGTGAAGTGCCCAAAAACCTGCAAGATGGATGGTCGATCCGCTGGGGTTGAGCCTGCTCTGGCAACTGGCATGGCCAGGCTGATCACAGGGGCGCAGGTTACCCGATTGCATGAGGTTGAGGGGCGGATCACGGCCGCAGAATGCCTGATCAATGGCGAAACCCAAACTTTTCACGCGAAACGCTTTGTCCTGGCAGGTGGTGCGCTGGGCTCGCCGCGCTTGCTTTTGGCCTCGGCCAACGCGGCGTTTCCGAACGGGTTGGCAAACCGATCCGGCCAGGTTGGACGCAATCTGATGTTCCACCTGAACGAGATGTTTGCCCTTTGGCCCCAGCGCGGCACGCCGGGTGGCGACGCGACCAAGGCAATATCCATGCGCGATCTCTATTTCCAGAATGGAAGACGGTTCGGCACCATCCAGGCGATGGGCATTCGCGCCTCTTATGGCGAGATCGTGCATTACCTGAACCTCATGCTGGCCCGTTCGCGATTTGCGAAAATCCCGGGATTGTCGCAGCTCACCCGCATTCCGGCGGCCATGGCGCATAAGCTGTTTGGTCAAGCGCAAATCTTTGTCGGTCTGATGGAGGATTTGCCCTATGCAGAAAACCGCGTTCTCTATGATCCGCAAAACCCGGACAAACTGGCCATCAGCTATGATTTTCACCCCGAGCTATTGCAGCGCAGGCGTAGCTTTCGCAAAGCGATTTGGCGGTCTATGCGCGGCCATCGCCGGGCGTTTTTGGGCTTTACGCCCGAGCTGAATTACGGCCATCCCTGTGGAACATTACGGTTTGGCGATGATCCGGCGGCGTCGGTCCTAAATGCCGATTGCCGCGCGCATGACTTGCAAAACCTGTGGGTCGCGGATGCCAGTTTCATGCCGACCTCAATGGGGGTGAATCCAAGCCTGACCATCGCCGCCAATGCCCTGCGGGTTGCGGATGCCATTAAAAAGGAAAGCGCATGAGTTTTCTGACCCCAAAAGACGGGTTTGCGATTGTCACCGGCGCGGGCTCTGGCCTTGGGCGGGCCATGGCGCGCGAGTTGGTGGAGGCAGGTTTCACGGTCGCCGGAACCGGGCGCCGGGTTGATGCGTTGCATGAGACACGCACCTTGTTGGGGGATGGGTTCCTGCCTTGCCCGATAGATGTGTCGGATGCCCAGGCTGTTGCGCAAGGCGTTGACCAATTGGTTGCCGATTACGGGCCGCTTGCCATCCTGATCAACAATGCTGCCGTTTACCCGCGCCGCGATTTTCTGGACGAAACACCAGAGAGTTTTGCGCAGACCATGCAGATCAATCTGGGTGGCGTTGCGAATTGCAGCCATGCCGCCCTGCGCCACATGGCCCCAACCGGGCGCGGGCGCATCCTGAATGTTGCGACCTTTGCCGACATTGCGCCCTTGCCCTGCAGTTCGGCCTATTCCGTGTCCAAAGGGGCGGCACGCATCCTCACGCGGGCTTTGATTGCTGATTTTGGAGATCGTTTGCCGGGCATCGTCATCAGCGATTGGATGCCTGGGATGTTACAGACCGAGATGGGCATTCCTGACGGCATCCCCCCCGAGCAATCGGCGAAATGGGGGGCCAAACTGGCGCAGATGTGCGACCCGGATTTGACCGGAACGATTTTCGAAATGGACCGAGAGGTTTTGCCGCCGCGTGGGGTAAAAGGCAAAATCAAGGATGCCATGCTGTTGCGGCGGGCCAAGCCGCGTCAGCTTTGATCTTGGCCCCGAAACCGCAACCAAAGCGCGCGGATCACGTGACCCGGTAGGATCAGCATGCATTTCAGGTAACGCATGGCTAGCCGTTTGGGGTTGGACATCATGCGCCACAGCCATTCGATCTGCAATTTGCGTGCCCATTGCGGGGCGCGTTTCTGCGTACCCGCAAAGAAATCCAGCCCAGCCCCGATGGAGACAAAGCCGACCTCCGGAGTTTTCCTGCGCCCAAGTGCGGCGAATTCCTCTTGGCGGGGGGCTCCCATGGCGACAAAACACATGCGGGCCCCGGAATCGGCGATCTTGGCCAGAATCTCTTCGGCCTCAGCCCCTTTGGGGTCAAACCCCATGGGCGGAGCAATGCAGCAGACAATTTCGATGTCTCGCACTTCGCGTTCGAGATAGGCAGTCGCGGCGGCCAAAACAGGTTCGGTCGACCCTACCAGCGCAACGCCAACCCCTTGTTTGGCGGCCAGCCTTGCCAGCGGCAAAATGGCTTCGGAGCCTGGGATAAGCGACACAGGCCGCCCCGCCAAATGCGACAGCCACACAATCGGATTGCCATCTGCGCAGACAAAATCCTGCGCGGCATAGGCCGCCTGAAATTCGGTCGATTCAGCCAGTTTCACCAGATGGTCAAGGTTGATCGTTGCCAGGGCGAACCCCTTGCGCTGGGCCAGACGCTCGGTTACCCGCGCCTCTAGAACGGCCCAATTGGGCACGTTCACATCAATATCCCGACCGTTGAATTCAAATTGCATGGCAGCCACTTTCCGATGAGGCAGAGATAACCTGCTTTGCCGTCATGAAAAGTGCTAAATCAGCAACATGGCGATGAAATTATGCCCATGTGATGCCGCACCGCCGCATTTCTCGGACTTGGCCCGCTTATGCCGAATTCTGGCCATGTTTCTATGATTATGTCACACAGGAAAGAAAGGTGGGGATCAAACGCGTGTTGACCGGTATGTGCCGAAATATCCCGCTAAGTGGGGTGTGTTCATGACCAATCAGGTGTGCCTGTTGGGCTGCGGTTTTGTGGCGGATCTTTACATGCGGTCTTTGCAAGTCATGCCGAGGATCAAGGTTGCGGGTGTTTACGACCTAAACCCGGACCGTCTCAAAACATTTTGTGAGTTCTGGAAAGTCCCCGCCAAAGCGTCATTTGACGCGCTGCTGGCAGACGCGCCAAATGCGATCATTTTGAACCTGACCAACCCCTCTGCGCATTTTGAAACCACCAAAGCCTGTCTTGACGCCGGGCGGCATGTTTATTCCGAAAAGCCGCTGGCGATGACGGTTGAGGATGCCAAAACCCTGTACGATTTGGCGCAAGCCAAAGGGGTGATGCTAGCCTCGGCTCCGTGTTCGTCTTTGGGCGAGGCGGCGCAGACCTTGGGCCATGCTTTGCGCAATAATGTCGCCGGAACGCCACGCGCGATTTATGCCGAGCTCGATGATGGGTTCATCCCACAGGCGGCCTATAAGAAATGGCTGTCTGAATCCGGTGCTCCTTGGCCCTATGAAGATGAGTTTCGTGTCGGCTGCACGCTGGAACACGCAGGTTATTACCTTGGCTGGCTGATATCCTGGTTTGGACCGGTGCGCACCGTTGTGGCGGCCAGCGCCGAAACCATCCCGAACAAAGAGGGCGCAGGGCCCTTTGCGCCGGACCTGTCTGTCGCGACTTTGTTCTTTGAAAACGGGCCGGTGACACGGCTGACCTGTTCGATCACCGCCCCGCATGATCATTCCATCCGCATCGTTGGTGACAAGGGCGTCTTGGCCTGCAGGGCGGCCTGGGACAATGCGGCCAAGGTTACCTATGCCAAGCGGATGACCATTCGCCGTCGCCTGTTGGAAAACCCTTTTCCGCGTCGCGTCAAACTGGGCCAGCCCACTCACCCAAAGGTCGCGCGCTGGGGCGCGGCGGCGATGAATTTCATGCTTGGCCCGGCTGAGATGTTTGACGCATTGGCCGCCGACCGCCCCTGCCGCCTATCAAACGAATTTGCCCTTCACATGACCGAAGTCACGCTGGCTATTCAGAACGCGGGCGAACACAGTGGTGCGCAGAAAATGACCACAACCTGCCAAGCGATGGAGCCGATGACATGGGCGCAGTGAAACGCATCATGATCACCGGAGCCAACGGTTTCGTTGGCCGGGCCGCCGTCAGAGAGGCGCGCGCGCAGGGGCTGGACGTGATTGCCCTATACCGGCGCAACCCGCTGCCTGAATGGGCCGACGATCCGGCAATCTTTTCGCAGCAGGCGGATCTGTCTGATCCAGAAAGCGCCTATCTCTTGCGCGACATCACCCAGGATGTGCAGACCGTGATCCATGCCGCGGCCCATCTGGGGGATGATCCTGCCCGCCATGCCGAAGATACCTTGCGCGCCACAGAAACCGTTTTGACAACGCTGAGCGGGACCGAGGCGACCTTGGTTCTGGTCAGTTCGATTGCGGTCTATGACACCATGGCATTGCAACCCGGGGATCAAGTGACCGAGACGTCGCCGCTCGAAAGCCCTGACAAAGCGCGCGATGCTTATGCCGAGGCGAAACTGCGCCAGGAAGAGTTGTGCACTGAATCCGGCCACCCCCTGTGGATCATGCGACCCGGGGCGGTTTATGGACCGTCGCGCAGCTGGCACGCTTTGCTCGGCTTCTGGGCGTCCAAATTCCACGTTCAGATCAACTCTGAGGGGCAGTTGCCTTTGGTGCATGTGGACCATTTGGCCAAATCCTTGGTCGCGGCTGCCTTGGCGGAACCGCCGGGCATTTTGGCCCTGAATGTGGTGGATGATGATCTGCCCACCCGCGCGCGTTTCTTGGCCGCGCATCGCAAGCTGTTTGGCTGGCCAAAGCTGACTGTGCCGATCCGATTTGGGTTGTGGCTGTCTTTGGCCCGGCTCATGTCACGCTGGCAAGATCGTTTGCCGGGGCTGCTGCGTGAACCTGTTTTGCGCGCCCGAGTGATGCCGCTGGATTATCCCAATGTGGCGTTACGATCGGCCCTTGGTGGTGCGGATGAGGCGTCATTCGAGGTCATGTTGGCCAAATGCAAGGAAGGTGAGGCATGACTCGCTTGAAACTCGCCTATTTGACCGGGGAATATCCGCGCGCCTCTGACACATTTATCCAACGCGAAGTCGCTGCTTTGCGCAAATTGGGGCACGAGGTCGAAACCTGTTCCATCCGCACGACCGGGCCCGAGCATTTGGTCGGCCCCGAACAACGCGAGGAACACGCCCGCACCTTCAAGGTATTGGCCGCTGCGAAATCGCCAATGCGTCTGCTGCGCGCCCATTGGCGATGGATGCGTAACCCTGCGCGTTATGGCAAGGCGTTGGGCCTGGCGTGGCGTACCGCGCCCAAAGGCATCAAGGGGCGGCTTTATAACCTCATCTACTTCCTCGAAGCAGGTGTTTTGGCGGCCCATCTTCAGGATCAGGGTGTGCAACACCTGCACAATCATATCGCCAAGGCCTCTTGCACAGTGGCGATGTTAAGCGAAGCTTTGTCCGGCATTCCCTATAGCTTCACCATTCACGGCCCGGATATCTTTTTTGAGCCAAACCACTGGCGGATTGACGAAAAGGCGGCGCGCGCCAAGTTTGTTGCCTGTATCAGCGATTTCTGCCGTTCGCAGCTGATGTGTTTTGCCAAACAATCGGATTGGGAAAAGCTGCATATCGTCCATTGTGGCGTTGAACCCGAGCGGTATGGCAGAACCTGGCATTCAGGGCAGCGCATGTTGTTTGTCGGTCGATTGGCTGGGGTCAAAGGCGTGCCGATCCTGCTGCAAACTTTGGGCGAGCTGCAAAAGGACATGCCCGACCTGTCTCTCAGGCTTATTGGCGACGGACCCGAGCGGGCTTCGTTGGAACAAATGTCCAAGGAATTGGGCGTTTCAGACCGCTTAGAATTCCTTGGCTACAAGAACCAAACCGAAGTCGCTGAGGCGTTGTTAGAAACGGATTTGTTCGTTCTGCCTAGCTTTGCAGAAGGTGTCCCTGTTGTTCTGATGGAGGCCATGGCGTCCGGTGTTCCGGTGATAACCACGCAAATCGCCGGGATATCGGAATTGGTCACGCATGGTGAATCCGGTTGGCTGGTGCCTCCGGGCGACGTGCCGTCCTTGGCGGCCGCGATCCGGCGCGGCTTTGAAGATCCGCCTGAAAGACAAGCGATGGGCGAAGTTGGTCGCGAAACCGTTGAGGCGCAGTTTAACAGCGATAAAGAGGCGGCTTGGCTCTCGCACCTGATCACCAGTTATGCGAACGGAAAGCCTGCGCCAGGTAAACGACCGGAGCCAGGCGAATGACTCCGGTTGATGTGGTTTTGATTGGCCGCAATGAAGGCGCGCGGCTTGTCGCGGCTTTGGCTTCGGTTCAGGGGCAGGCGCGTCAGGTCGTCTATGTGGATAGCGGATCGGCCGATGACAGCATCGCTGAGGCGCGCAAGGTCGGGGCTAAGGTTGTGGAACTTGATATGTCCACGCCTTTCACCGCCGCCCGTGCCCGCAATGCCGGGTTTGACGCGCTGGATGACCCGCAGTTGGTGATGTTCATTGATGGCGATTGCACACTGGTTGATGGGTTCATCGAGGCTGGGCGCGCGCATTTGGCCGACAATCCAAAGACCGGAATGGTGACCGGTTGGCGTTCGGAAATTCATCGCGATGCCAGTCTTTACAACCAGTTATGCGATTGGGAATGGCACCGTCCTGCGGGTGTCATTGACGCTTGTGGCGGTGACATGCTGGTCCGGGCCGAGGCTTGGGCCGGGGTCGATGGCATGAACCCGACCGTGATCGCCGCCGAAGATGACGAATTTTGCACGCGCCTGCGCAAGGCTGGCTGGGTGTTGGAACGTATCCAGGTGGATATGACCCGCCATGACGCCAATATGCTGACATTCGCTTCTTGGTGGAAGCGCGCCGTGCGCACCGGGCATGGCTTTGCCCAGGTTGGTTACCTGCACCCGGAATACTTCAGGAAAGAACGCAAACGCGTGCTGGTCTATGGGCTGGTACTGCCGCTGATCATCCTTCTCAGCACGCAAATCGCCTGGTGGCTGCCCATCCTTCTGGTCACGGTTTACGAGCTGAACTATCTGCGCACCGCCCAGGGTTTGATCCGCGACGGGCTGCCCAGCCAAGAGGCCTGGCGGCACGCGGGCCTGCTCACCTTATCCAAATTTCCAAATCTTATCGGTATGGCCAAGTTTCACCTGCGCCGGATGCGCGGCGACGAAATGCGCCTGATTGAATACAAGTAGAGGGTCCCTGATGACTTCCCTGTCCCAAGAAATTCGCGTCGGTCTGATCGGGGCCGGGTATATCGCAACTTGGCATGCTGATGCCTTAAAGGCGACGCCCGGTGTCACCGTGGCCGCCGTGTGCGACCTGAACGAAAGCGCGGCGCGCGGGCTGGCTGACGGGTATGGGGCCAAGGCCTTTACCTCGGTGGAGGATCTCATCGCCGCCGGGTGCTGCGATGCTGTCCATATCCTGACACCGCCGCACCTGCACGAGGCGATTGCCATTCAATGCCTCAATGGCGGTTTGCACGTTCTGGTGGAAAAACCTGTGGCCGAAAGCGCAGATGCCACCCGTGCCATTCAGGCTGCGGCTAAAGCGTCGGGCATGGTGTTTCATGCGGGCCACAACTTCCTTGGCTTGCCATCCTATTCCCGGATGAAATCTGCCATGCAGGCCGGTGAATACGGCGTCGTTTCCGCGGCTGAAATCACCTGGGCCCTGCCTTTGGCACCGTTGCGGTCTGGCCCCTATAACCTGTGGCTTTTGCGTGAGCCGCGCAATCTGCTGCTAGAGCTCGGGCCGCATCTGATGGCCTTTGCCCATGACCTTTTTGGCGAGATCGACGTGCTTTATGCCGAAGCCTCGAAACCGGTGATGCTACCCGGTGATGATCCGCGCCCGCAGGGGTTCCGCATCTTGGCCCGCGCTGGCCATGTCGATTTGACCTTTACCATCTCGATGGTGGAAACGGTTGATGACCGCTCGGTCACCCTGCGCGGTTCCTCGGCCCGGGCGCGATTGGATTTTGCTCAGGATGTGCTGGTGGTCGAACGCGAAAACGCCTCGGACCTTGTGGTGAACCCGCTGCGCAGGCAGCTTGACCTTGCGGGTCAACACCTGTGGCAAGGGACCAAAAACGCGGCCATTCAACTGAAGTCGCTCAACACCAAAAACCCCTATGGGCAAAGCTTTCGCGGTATGGATACAGCGATTTATGGTGCACTTGCGCAAGGTCGCAAAGCGCCGGCTTGGGGCGGTGACGCGGCGGTTGCTGTCATGCAAGCGCTGGATGATGCTTTGGCCCTGTTGCCTGCCGAAACCCTGGCTGTCAAAGCGCCCGCCGTCCAAACCCGCAAGCCCAAGCCAACGGCCATGGTCATCGGCGGGACCGGGTTTATTGGGCGCGAACTGACCCGCCGCCTCGTGGCGGATGGCCGCGATGTCCGTGTCCTGTCGCGTGGTAAAACCGGCCCCTTCCCAGACCTGCCCGACAATGTGGAAACGATTGGTGTGTCTTTGCATGACCTGGACGGTTTGACCGAAGCGATGAAGGGGATCGACGTCGTCTTTAACCTGGCCAAGGCATTGGAGACCACATGGGCCGATTGTCTGATCAACGATGTTGGCGTCGCGACCCGGATCGGCATGGCCTGCGAAAAGGCGGGTGTGAAACGGTTGGTCTATACCGGAACCATCGCCAGCTACGACATGTCCAACCCCAATGGCGTGATCACCGAAAGCACGCCATTCCCTGAGGATATGACGGATCGCAACCTTTATGCGCGCTCCAAAGCTGAATGCGAACGCCAGTTGATGGCACTGCACAAGGAACGCGGATTGCCTTTGGTCATCGCGCGACCTGGCATTGTGGTGGGGGCGGGTGGCCCGCTCCAGCATTGGGGGATTGGCCGCTGGCACGGCGCTGGCGCGGTTCGGATTTGGGGCCATGGCAACAACATCCTGCCTTTCGTGTTGAATGAGGATATTGCCGATGGTCTTGTGCGCATGATCGATGCTCCAGTGGAAGGGCAGAGCTTTAACCTTGTCGGGGAACCCATGCTCAGCGCGCGCGGTTATTTTGAGGCGATCCATCAGGCATTGGGTGCGAAGATCCGGGTGAGTTCTGGCAATCTGACGGCGTTTTATGCCAGCGACGCAGTGAAATATGTGCTCAAGAAACATGCATTGCGCCGCAAGGGCGTCATTCGGCCATCGCTTGCCGATTGGAAAAGCCGCGCGCATTTCACACCGTTTGACAATACCCGCACCAAAACGGCCCTTAACTGGCAGCCCGAGGCTGATAAGGCCGCCTTTATTGAAAAAGCCATCACCAAGGCCAACCTTATAGGATGCTAGGCCTTGATGCGCCGTTTCGTAAACAATCCCCGCAAATCTGACTTATTCTAGCCAGATTTTGCTGGTCTAAACGGCGATTGAGTAGAAGGCCTTCGCCAGATTGGGCCAATTGAGTCGGAGTTGAGCAGTCACATGAGACAGGTCGCAAGGATCGTCATTCATGCCGGACGGGGCTATATTACTGCCTCGGGCTGCCTTTCGATGAGGCGCGGAGCATGAACGAAATGGATAATCGTAAATTCCGCCGCAAATACAAATCTGTTGATGCAACCGCTGAGCAAGCGGCCGAAGAGGTGCTCCGTCAAGAGGAGTTGCGGGCCGCTGCGGCTGAGGCCAAAGCAGCGGCCCAAAAGGCCGCTTTGGAAGCGCAGCGGCGGGAAGTTGCCAAACGTGCCGCTGCAGAACGGGCGCGTCAGCAGGCCGAAGCTGAACAGCGTGCCCGCGAAGAGGCGGAGAAAACTGCTGCGGAAGCCAAGCGATTGGCCGCTCTGGAAGCGCAGAAAATGGCTGCAGAAGAGGCGCGCCAAAAGGCTTTTGCCGAGGAACGCGCCCGCGAAGCCGAGCGCGTGAAAGCAGCTGAGCAAGCCGAGAAAGACCGCCAGCGGGTGGAAGCTGAGAAGCGCCGCCAGGCTGAGATCGAAGCCCAAAGGCAAGCGGAACTGGCCGCACGCGAAAAGGCAGAGGCTGTGCGTCGCGCCGAGGAGGCGCGCCAAATAGCTGAAGCCGAGGAGGCGCGCCAAAAAGCGGAAGCCGAGGAGGCACGCAAGAAAGCGGACGCGGAGAAAAAGCGCCTGGCCGAAGAGCAGGCAGCGTTGCGGGCTGAAAAGGAAGCGCGCCAGCGCGCTGAGGCCGAGAAACGCGCTCAGGAACGTGAGGCCGCGCGCAAAGCAGAAGAGCAAGCGCGTCGCGAAAAGGCCCGTCTGGAAGAGGCGCGCAAGGAAAAGGAACGTCTGGCCGCAGAAAAAGCTGCTGCGGAACAGGCCAAGCGCGAGGCCGAAGCACAGCGCAAAGCGCAAGAAGAACGCGCCGCCGCCGAAGCGCAGCGACAGGCCCAAGAACAAGCCCGTCAGGAACAAGAGCGTCTTGCCGCCGAGAAAGCCGCTCAAGAACAGCGCGACGCATTGGCCGCACAGCAAGCTGCGGACGCCGCGAAAACACCTTGGGATCGTGTTCCGGAATTCACCCTGAACGCCGCCCATTTGGCGCGCAATCGGATCATCACGGCAGAGCGTGAAGATCCGGCGCACACGGCCTTTGACGTCTTGCGCACACGCTTGTTGCAGGCGCTGTCGGACAATGGATGGAGCCGAGTGGCCATCACCTCGCCAACCAAAGATTGTGGCAAGACCTTTACCGCTGCCAACTTGGCCATCAGCCTTTCACGTCAGGAAAACTGTCGCACGCTTTTGCTGGATTGCGATATGCGGCGGCCCAGTTTGCACAGTGTCATGGGGGTGCAAAATCCCGGCTCAGTCGGTGAAATGCTTCGCGGCAACGTCGCGCCCGAGGACCATCTGATGCGTCTGGGTCAGAACGCAATTCATGCCGGTCGAAACATTGCTTTTGGGTTCAACAAAGCGATTGAACCCTATGCGTCGGAATTGCTGCAAGATCCGCGCACGGCTGAAACTTTGGACAGGATCGAGGCCGAGCTTGAGCCTGATGTCATGCTCTTCGATTTGCCGCCGGCCTTGTATTACGACGATGTCATCGCTTTCCGTCCCTTGTTCGATGGGGTGTTGTTGGTCGTCGGTGGCGGCACAACGACTGAGAAAGAAATCAAAGAAGTTGAGCGCCGTTTGGGTGAAACGACGCCCTTGCTTGGCATGGTGTTGAACAAGGCCGAGAATACGGAAATCAGCAAATACCGTTACTGATCAAAGGTTTTGGGGCATGTCGTGATTACTCGCAGGCCCTATAGCCTTTGTGCAGTTCAACCGCGCGCGGTCCGTTGCATGATGCGGTCAATAAATTCGCCAACCGCTGGGACGCGAGACCCCAAGAACTGAACCCCAGCCCAAAGCGCGGCCAACCCAGCAGCCAGAAATCCGAAGATTTTCAGGCCCCGCCCACCATGAGTCTTGCGGGCCGAGACATGCGGGATGGATACGACTGGTTGGATACCAAGCGCGCGTTCCAGTTGGGCCGCGCTGCGGATAGCTGGGTTCAACAGCTCGATCACAAAGGCAACGGCAACGCCAAAGATGAGCGCCGCCACCCCACCCATGATCGCGGTTTTCTTTCGCGAGCGCGAAACCGGGTATTCCGGTTCCAATGCGGTTTCCAAAACCTCATAACGGTCTGTCTGCTGGCGATCCTCCAACATCTGCCCAAGCTCAGCTTCGGCCTTGCGGCGCGTGATGACGGAGTATTGCTCTTGCAATTGGGTCATTTGGCGTTCGAGGTTGTTCAGCGTCCGCTCAACCTCGGGGCCAGCGGCCAGTTGCCGTTGGATCTGGGCAATGCGCTCCACAACCAGCAGCTTTTGCTCTTGGAGCAAGCCGATCTGGCGGTCCTTGACCTCTTCGCGTTGACGGTTCGATGTCCCTTGCAACGTCAGAATCTGCTGATCCAGATCCAGCTCACTCTCGCGCAGAGTGACCAACTGGCCGCGCAGGTCCACTTGACCAGCTGGCAACGCTTCGGAATTCTTGCTTTTGAAATCAGCAAGTTCCGCTTCCAAGGTCTCAATCTCGGACTTTACCCGCGCCTCTTCAGTGGCAAAGAATTCCAGCGTGTCGCGAGCACGGCCCACACTGCGGTCGCGAGATTGATCGATCACCGAATACATCAATTCGTTCGCCAGATCGGCGGCCTTTTTTGGATTGTCCAACCTGACGGTGATCAACAACCCTGACGGTACGTTGGCTCCGGGCGCAAACGGTTGCGCATTGTTGATGATCTGCGCGATATTGGCCGCCTCGCGCATCATGAAGATCCGCTCATTCATGGCAAGCGTTGGATCATCGGAAAACAGGTTATGTTTTTCCATGATCCGCACAAGGTTGTCCCGAGCCATGAGGCGTTGTTCGATCAGGCGCACGCGGTGGGCGGCGTCTTCGGCTTGGGCGGTGGCACCGGCCAGTTGATCGGGCACGCGGGCATCTTCGATTTGGACAACAGCGGTTGCCTCGTAGATTTTAACCTGGCTCAGGGCAAAATAGAGCGAGAGCATGCAGCCAACAAAGGTGATGGCCAAAATGACATAGGCACGTCGGCGCAGCGCCGAAAGAACTTCGTCGAACGATTGGAACTGGTTCATTTACCTACTCCCGCAAAGTGGCCCCCAATGCGTTCGAAAGCTGAGGAATCACTTAGAGTTCCATCAACTTCGTCACATAGAATAGCAAACTTGCCTAAATTTTGCCACGACTCACCGGCGTTCAATTGGAAACACTGCGTTCGTGGATTTGAACCTGAGGCCATAATTGATGCTCTCTTGACGCACATAGCGCCCGTCAATGCGCGGGAAGCGCACAAAGGGACAGGATCATACCGTCGCAGATCCATTGCTGGACAGTGAGGTCGCCAAGCGCCGTTTGCGGAAGGGCCAATGCCTCCTGATCCTGGGTAAACTGAACCCGTCCAGTTGCCAGATCGACGGTCAGCGCCTCAAAATCAAACAAGGTGCGGTACCGGGCGTAATGCGCTTTGAAGGCCGCCTCTTTGGCCGAGAATATCCGCTTGGGCAGTTTCACCTGTTCTGCGACTGGCACGTTTGCAAGGTCTTCGTCCCGGCAAAGATCGGCAACCAAGTCAGGATCCATTGCGACATCGGGTTCTAGATCCAGCCCGAGCCCGTCATAGCGACCTGATTGGGCAACCACGGCCATGCAGATGTCATCGGCATGGGTGATGCTGCCAATCAACCCGTCCGGCCAAGCTGGCGCGCGATCTTCTGTCATGGGAATGGCTGCTGGATGAAACCCAAGGGCCCACATCGCCTTGCGCGCAGCGATCCGGCCCCCGGTAAACTCGGCGCGCCGGATGGGGATGGCATGGGCGATGGCCTGCTGTTCCTCTGGAAACAGTTGATTGGGATCGTCCATGGGTTCGGACATGGCCCAGGCCAATCCCAAAGGTAAATCCGATCTTGCAAGGAGGGTGCGAAGGCTTTCTGCCTCGGTGCTCATCATGATCAAGCTCGTCGTTTTGCACGCATCTCACGCCGCCGCGCCATGGCATCTGACCGGCTTTGTGCGCGTTCATTGGTGGCGGTTTTGGGTTGACTGTCCGCTGTCGCCGGAGCGCTGGTGCCCTCCATCTTTGACGCGACACAAGCGACCAAATCGGACAACACCGGAAAGCGGAAGATGTCGGTGATCGATAGGGATTTCACACCAAACTCTTCGCGGATGGCACGATGCGCCTGTACCGCCAAAAGCGAATGCCCGCCGAGATCGAAAAAGCTGTCCCGCGCGGTAAAGCCCTGCACGCCCAGGATATTGGTCCAGATCAGGGAAATACCCTGTTCAATTGCGGCCAGATCACCCGCTGTGGCGTTAGGCACCGAAACCGGTTGTGGCGCGACTTCTTTTTGCACAACAGGCGCGACTTTGGCGGCCTGAGGTTTAGGAAGCGCCTTGCGGTTCACCTTCTTGTTCGGGGTCAGCGGGAACGCCTCCAGCTGCATAAAGCGCCCCGGCACCATAAAGCTGGGCAGGCTGGCGGCCATATGGGTTTTCAGCCCTGCTTCATCTTGACGTTCGCCGGTGTAATAACCAACCAGGCGAATGTCGCCGGGCGTGTCTTCGCGCGCGGCCACAACCGCTTGGGTCACGCCAGCAACGCTTTCCAACACGCTTTCGATTTCTCCCAGCTCAATTCGGAAACCACGCAGTTTGATCTGGTGATCCACCCGCCCGACAAAGTCGATTTTGCCATCGGCGCGGCGACGCACCAGATCACCGGTGCTGTACATACGCCCCGTATGGAAGGGGTTGGCGACAAATTTTTCAGCGGTCAGCTCGGGGCGGTTCCAATAGCCGCGGGTCACCCCGTCACCACCAATCCACAATTCGCCGTCCTGGCCAACGCCAACCGGTTCGCCGTTTTCATCCAGCACATAAAGCTGCTGATTCACCAGCGGCTTGCCGATATTGACGACAGTATCGCCGGGTTGAGCGACCTCGACCGAGGACCAAATGGTCGTTTCGGTTGGCCCATACATATTGGTGATTTTTGCGTCGGTAATCTCGGCAAATTCTTTAACCAAGGCACCGGGCAGGGGCTCTCCGCCGAGGAACAGGTTTTGCACATGACCAAGGGCAAAACGCGCCTCATCATTCATGGCAATCATCCGCGCCATTGAAGGGGTGCATTGCAGATGCGTCACGTCATGGCGCACGATTTGCGCAGCGATCGAAAAATCATCTTCGGCCAATTCCGGAGCTTTTTGCGCTGCTTGCACAACCCGAGCCAGCGGTTTGAGCCCCTCAAGCACCACGTCGCGATCAATGCCGTAATCCACCAGACAGGCAATTTCGGTCACACCGATCCGCTTAAGCTGCTCGGTGCGAGCAAGCGCGTCCTCAACCGTGCCAAACAGCCCGCTATCGTTGAAATAACGCTCAAAAGCGAAATCAAGGATCGCATCCAGATCTTCGGCCTCAAGATCGCCCAATTGCAGATCAAAGGCGTTGTTCACCCCTTCGGGGCGTTTGAAGGCCGGGAAGGCCCAAGCGTATTGTTTGATCAACCCGGCGGCGGAATTGAGATAATCGCGCATCGGCTGGCGCGCGGTTTCGCGGGCCTCATCACGGGTCTCGGCAATATAGGTGTGCAGCATCAACGAGACGCTGAAATCCTTGGGGTCGTGCCCGGCATTGCGCAGCTCGTCGTGATAGATCTTGATCTTATCCGCGACCTCGTCAATCGACTGGCCCAGCAGGTGAGTCAGCACGTTGCAGCCCAAGCGACCCGCCTCGCGCCAAGTCTCCGGATTGCCTGCGATGGTGACCCAAATCGGCAGCTCCTTGGTCACGGGACGGGGCTGCGTGACGACCTCGTGCATCGACCCATCTGCCTTTGGGAAAGCCACAGGTTCGCCGCGCCACAAGCGGCGGATCTGGTCGATGTTTTCAACCATCGCCTTCTTGTTGTTCGGGGGCGCATTTTCCGGGCGCAGGACAAAGTCATCCGGCTGCCAACCGCTGGCAATCGCCAGCCCGGCACGGCCATTGGTGAGATTGTCGATGACTGACCATTCTTCGGCGATACGGGCCGGGTGGTGCAGCGGGGCGACGACAGAACCGGATCGCACCCCGATATTCTGCGTAACCGCCGCCACAGCGGCCCCGGTTACAGAGGGGTTTGGATAAGGGCCACCAAAGGCGTGGAAATGACGTTCGGGCGTCCAAACCGCGCAAAACCCGTTTTGGTCGGCAAATTTCGCGCCCTCAAGCAGCATCTTGTATTTGTCTCGACCAACGCCATCATCATTGCCCCAGTAATAGATGGAAAACTCCATCGCGGCGTCAGACATGGGCATCGGTCCTTTTGAGATCAGCCCACGATCTTCATCCGAGGTTAGCACGGTTTTGAAACCGCGCGCGGTGGTCCAGAACAGTTCCAGCACCGAGATGTCAAAGCTGAGGCTGGTCACCGCCAGCCAAGTCCCGCCAAGCGGGATGTGCTGATCCATCCCGGCATAGAAGTTGATCACATTGCGATGCTCGATCATCACGCCCTTGGGCGTTCCGGTCGAGCCGCTGGTGTAGATGAGATAGGCAAGATCTTTTGGACCGCTTGTATCTGCCAGATTGTCCGGCGAAGCGGCGGCAAGTTTCGGCTCAGCGTCGAGCACCAGGATCTGTGCCGAGTTCTGCGGCAGGTTCGCCTCCATCGCCGCCTGCGTTACGATAACCTTGGCATCGCTGTCCTGAACAAAATGCTGAAGGCGATCCGCCGGATAGCTTGGATCCATCGGCAGATACGCCCCGCCAGCCTTGAGGATCGCCAAACCGCCGACCAACAGGTCAACCGAGCGCGAACAGCACAGGCCGACAATCTGGCCCGGCGCGACACCCATGTCTTGCAGGATATGCGCGGCCCGGTTGGCGCGGGCGTTCAAATCGGCATAAGTCAGCGATTGGTTCTCAAAAACCAGTGCGGTGGCGTTGGGGGTTTTGGCAACTTGCGCCTCAAACGCCCGATGCATGGTCAGGGCGCGATCATACTCCGCGCTATTGGTGTTCCAATCGTTCAGGACCATGTCCCGTTCCGCTTGCGGCAGGGCTTGCTGCAATTCCAGGCGCGCGATCAGCAATTCCACCATCGCGGCCGAGATTTTGCCGCTGTCATAGGTCAGTTGGCCAACCTCGGCGTTTACGGTGATGGCGGTTCCGTTGATATGGCCCAGCGAAGACAGGCCAAGATGCGGCATCTGCGGCCAGTCCAGCTCGGGCGCGCGGGCGAATAGGTCGGTCGCAAACCCGGCCTTGATGGCCAGATCTGGAGACCCGCTTTCCAGTCGCAAAGGCACCCAGCCCGCGACCAGGCCGGTTTCGGCTTGGCCACGAATGGCAGCATTGCTGTAGGCGATATCAACCGAAGTCCCTGCGGACAGGTTTTGCACCCACTCCGCCACCTGAGCCAACCCGTTGCTCAGGCTGACTGACCGCGTTTCGATTTTCCCGCTGTCAGTGGCAACTCCGCCCAGTTCCAGAGGCGTGAAATTTGCAAAGCGGTTGCGCCAGTACTGATCACGGCTGGCAATCTGCTTGATGGCGGCATCCACACCGGCGAAATCGCCAGCAACCGGCAACACGTCTCCCTCAAGCGCGACGACAACGGGTGCCACGGGCGTGCCGCAAATGCGGGTGATGTCTTGCAACTCAATCGCACCATTACCGCAGGCCACGGTCAGGTGATCCGCTGTCTCTTTCAGCACCGTGCCCGGCGCACCTTGGCCGTCGACAATACGCGCACTGGTGGCGAGCCAGATTTGATCCTTGGCCCGGAATTTTGGCGCGGCGAGCGGGTTCCAATAGGGGCCGTGATCCAAGGCGCGCACGAGACGCGCCAATTCTTCAGCAGGGCGCGAGAAATCCAGCAACCCATAGCCAGACGGGCGGTCCGCCAAAGCGTGATAGCTGCGCAGCGACAGATCCTGTTTGGTCCGGTTCAACTGACCGGCCTCAAGCTGATCCAGTAGGGCAGGGAAGCTGGCAATCGCTGCCTCATAGGCTTTGGTGTTCAGGGTCAAGGCCGTGTCACTGGCGCTGATATCAAAGCTGCGGGACACCAGCACGTCACCCTCATCAACGCCGCCTTCGATCATGTGCCACGAGATGCCGTGCTGCGTTTCACCCTGCATCAAGGCCCAAACCGGCGCGTTCAAACCGGCATGGCGGGGCAAGGGGCCATCATGAAAGTTGATCGCCCCCTTTGCGGGCAGGGCGAGTACGTCTTCAGGAATAATGTCGAGATTGGCGATGGACAGCAAATAGTCCGTTGCAACACCGGTCAGGCGTGCAGCAAGGTCCGAACCCGGTGCTTCGACCCGAAGTCCGGCCCCACGCGCCCAATCCGCAACACCGTCATTGCGCGTTACCACCGCTGCAACCGTGTTCCCCCGATCCAGCGCCGCCTGGGCGCATTGCACCAAAAGCGATTCATTGCCGATCACAATGCAGGAGAACTGGGTCATTTTATTTACTCCGTTATACCCTCAATTGCGGTGTTCCCCGAGACCGGGACCACCGCTTTGCGCTTTCCCGGCAGGGGCCGGGCCATCGCTTGGACATCATGTAGAACAAGATCACGCAAAAAATGTGGCGGATCAGCGGGGGTTTTGCGTTGAAGCACCCGCCGCATGCGCCAAAACAGCCCACCTAAAAGATGCATTCCGGTGGCAGCAATCGCATAGGCGCGGCCATGGCTCTTACTGAAATAGTGCCATCTGCTGTCGAGCCAAAACTGGGGAATGCGGGTCCAGACCTTCATGCCGGTCGAGACCGACCCGATATGAGCAACATGGCTGTCGCGCACATAGTGGGTCTGGTGCCCGGCGCGGGCGGCGCGCAGGCATAGCTCGGTTTCTTCGAAGTAGAGGAAAAACGTCTCATCAAAGAGGCCGATTTCGTCCAGCACGCTTTGCCGCATCATGATCGAGGCACCGGCAAGCCAATCCACCGGCTGCGTCTGTTCAGGAACGCCGATGGGGACGGATTTGTTTTTCAGCAGGCGTGATACGGGACCAAAACGCATGGCACCCTCAAGCTCGGACCAAAGTGTTGGAAAGCGAAAGGCTGTGACATGCGGATCGCCCTCTTCGCCATGGATGTAACTTCCGGCGAAACCTGCCTCGGGGTGGGTTTCCAGATGGGTCAGCAGTTTTTGCAATGCATCCGGGGCCGGGAAGGCGTCGGAGTTTAGCAGATAGACGTAATCGGGCTTGGACCCATCGGACCACCCCGCACGAATGCCGACATTGTTGCCGGCACCAAACCCGCCATTGTGGCCCGACTGGATCAACCGGATCGGCGCACCCTGCGCCCAATTGGCCTGATCCAATTCGGTTTGCATCTTTTCGAACGATCCGTCGCCGCTGTCATTATCGACCAGCACCAGCTCTGCATCCAGCCCTTCCATGGCACGCAAGGCAGATTGCACCGAGCGCAGGGTCATGTCGGGCGTGCGAAAATTCAGCGAGACCACAAGCAGTTTCGGCATCCGTTACTCCGCCGCTTGGGTGGGAAACTTGACCACCTCACCATGTCCGGCAACGCGGGCCTCGGCCTCTTCGATGGCCGCACGCATACCTGCCGCCAATACGCGGACATTGGGCTCGAGAACCATACTGTCGTGATCTCCGGGCACTTCATGAACCTCAACATGAGGGACGAAGAGCCCCCAGTCATTGTCATTGGTCAAATAGGTGCGTTCAGAATTGACCATCGCGCCGCCGGTCACCTGCCATTTGCCCTGCAGCGGCGGGCGGAAAAGAACAAGGCGGCCGGTCCAAGGTTTGACCGTATAGGCGGCGATGGAGCGATAGAACGCAGCCTCAATCTCGGCATTATGGAAGGCTCCGGCTGTCTCGGTCTCTTCAACCTGGCGGCGTTTTTCGAATTCCCAGGCGATGCGGTTCTTGGCCCAGATCAGCGGATAAAGCGGCCCCTTTTCGCGGGCCTGATGCCATTGGATGATCATCCGGTCCTTGCGCGACAGCGGGCGGCGCTGTGGTAATGGTGTGTCGAGCATAACGACCAAAGACACCTCTTCGCCCATCATTTCCAACTGATGCGCGATCTCATAGGCGGTGATGCCACCACCCGAGAACCCGCCAAGCATATATGGCCCTTCGGGCTGCACTTGGCGCATTTCCTCGATATAGTCGCGCGCGGCATCTTCAATCTTTTCATGCGGGGCTTCGCCGCCCAGCAGCCCTTTGGCTTGCAAGCCATAAAATGGACGATCCGCACCCAAGAGATGGGCCAGATGGCGCAGGTTCAACACATTGCCAAACATGCCAGCAATCAAGAAGAACGGCTGGCGCGCGCCGCCATCGCCATCATGCATCGGCACGATATGGCGGAACCGGCGTTCTGGCGCTTTGGGGGCGTCTGGGGTGTCACCTTCTTCCGGCATGCCGATCTGTTCCGCGATCAGCGCGGCACATTTGCGAATGGTTGGGGCTTCGAACAGGACCGAAATCGGGAAATCGATGCGGAAGGCCTTTTTGACTTTGGCAAACAGCCGCACCGCGATCAGGCTATGCCCGCCAAGGTCAAAGAAACTGTCCTCGACCCCGACATTTTGCACGCCCAGCAGCTCTTCCCAGAACGCGGCCAATTGCCGTTCGATTTCATTCTCGGGGGCGACATAATCGCCCTCCAATTCCGGGCGGTCAAACTTTTGCGTCTCTCCGGCTTCGGCGGTGCTGGCGGCGGTTTGCCGGGTCAGCGCATCGAGATCCATGGACGAGACGACCACTTGCGGTGCCCCCAAGGCCAAGGCGCGATGGAAGGCTTGCACACCTTCCGCAGGCAAAATCCCTTGCGAGAGGTTATGCGCCAGGCGTTCCTCGGCGGGCGATAAGGGCTGTCCAGCTTCTGGTGCGTCGTCAAATTCAACCTCGGCCGGGGTCAGACGGGCAGGGGCCTTGAGCACATCCAGGTTTTCCAGCTTGCGAATGGTAAAGCCCGAGATTTCAACGATCACATTGCCGTCGAGGTCACACAGGGTGACGTCAAAGCTGGCCGTTTCCGCATCCGCGCGGTTCTCGGCGGCATTGCGGACCCAAGAGATGATGCGATCAGGCAGAGGCGCATGGACACGCACCCGCGCATAGCGCACAGGCACCCAAAGGTGGGTCGGTTGATAGCCTTGGATCAACTCCATCGCCCAACCGGTGGCAATATCCATCAAGGCCGGGTGCAACAGGCAGTGATCGCCCTGCGCGAGATCAGGCAGGGACAGTTCGGCGATGCCCTCGCTTTGCCCCAAAGCGCGGTTATCCAAAACCTTCCAACGCGGACCAAAGGCCAGATGCACCTCTTGCGCGGTCGACAATTTCTGCCCCGGCGCGCCGGTTGGCGAACCGCATCGCCCATAGACGGCGTTCAGATCGACTGGATCGGGCCGCGACATGGGCAGTAAGGACAGACCACCTTGTGCGGTCAGGGCAAATCCGTTGCGCCCGTTCAAGGCTGTGTCGGCCAGCACGTCAAAACCATAACCCTCTTCGGTCCGGTTGAGACGGACACGCACATCGCGCGTGCCGCCATCTGCGACGCGCAAAGGACGCAGGAAATTGAGGTCGCGCAATTCGAATGAGCCACTTTGATGGTGGGCGTCAAGCGCATGGGCCGCGAGGGTCAGATAACCCGTGCCGGGCAACAGGGCGTCGCCTGCCTTGGTCCGGTGTTCGTCGATGAACCAGTCATCGGCGCTGTAACTCGCGTGGAAGATGCGATTGCCATGCGCGTCAAAGCTCATGTCATCGAGCATGGGCAGCTCAACAGGTTCAAGCGGCGCTTTTGGCAGATCACCGGAACGTGCGGCGACGGCTTCGGCGGCCATGCCGACCTCGTTCCAAATGCCCCAATTGATCGCCACGACTTTGGTGGCCCCACTGCGCGCGCGGGCGAAGGCGTTGAGATATTCATTGGCTGCCACATAATCGATCTGACCCGCCGGGGCGGTGACGGTCGACGACGAGCTGAACAGCACCATCCAGTCGACGGATCCATCTGGAAAGACTTGCCCCAGCACCTCGGTGCCGTGGATTTTCGGGGTAAACACGTCTTCGACACTGGCCGGGGTTTTGGTCATCAAAGGCGCGTCATCAATGACACCGGCCCCGTGGATGACACCGGTGATCGGGCCAAATTCGGCCTCGGCGGCATCTTTGACCGCCTGCATTTGATCGCGGTTGCACACATCTGCCGCGCGCACCATGACTGTTGCCCCCGCCTCTTCCAGCGCTTGCACCGCGCGGATACGGCGGGCGATGGCGTCTGTTGGGGCGTGTCGGGTGACATAGCTGTCCCACTCGGCGCGGTCCGGCAGGGATTTGCGGGCGAGCAGGATCAGCTTTGCGCCGTGTTGGGCGAAATCCATGGCGAGGCTTTGACCAATCCCGCCAAAGCCACCGGTGATCAGGTAGGTACCATTCGATGCCACCTTGGGGGTGTCGTCGAGTTTGACGGGTTTCATGGCGGCTTCGAACCGGCGATCTTTGCGCAGAGCCGCCACGAGGTCGGCGGGTTCGGCCAGCAACTCTTCTAAAACGCGCGATGTCAGCGCCTGCATCGAGGTTGCATGGCTGGCCATCGCCTTGGCCCGGCCCCAAAAGGACGATTGTGGCGCTTTGGGCAGTTCAAGGTCGCAGGTGCTGACCGTGACGCCGGGCAATTCCCGTGGGATCACCCGGGCGGGACCGGCAATGGTGGCTTTGGCGGGGTAGGGCAACGCCTCGTCCCGCAGCTTGGCCGCGCTATTGGTGAAAATGCTGATATGCGGTTTGGCGGTGCCCTCTTCGGCCAAGGCCTGAGCGAGGAACATGAGCGAATAAAACCCCTGTTCCTGTACGCGGTGAAAGAAGGATGAGCCGGGACGGTGGGATTCATCCTGCGTGACCAACCAGAAATGCGCGATCCGGGTTGGTACGACACCGCGCGCCGCCAGATCCTGCAACAGCATGTCATAACCTTCGCGCCCTCGCTCGGGCGACAAAAGGTAATGATCCTCGGACAGACGGGCGAAACTATCGCCGACGCTGACTTCGACAACCTGGTGGTTGGCGGCGCGCAATTGTGTGGCCGCACCGGAGGCGAGGCCAGACTCGTCGCGGAAGATCAGCCAGGTTTGCGGGTCCGCCTCTGCCAAATCGGCAATGTCAACTTCGACCTGGGCAGAACGGGGCCGCCAAACCGGTTTCCACCCCCAATCCGAGATGTCGTCGCTGCGCATGAGGTATTGTGAGGCGGTGTCGGTTTTGGCTTCGCCCGGCGCAATGAAATAGGGGCTGCGTTGGAACGCATAGGTTGGCAGGGGCACACGAACGCGACGCGCCTCGCCCCAGATTTGTTCCCAATCTATCTCGGCCCCCAGCGCCCAAAGGCGACCCATGACCTCAAACATATGTTTGTCATCCGGGATGGCGTCTTCGGGGTGGCGCAAGCTGCTGATGACCTGGTTGGGGGTCACATCGCTGTGCTGACGCGACAAGGCGGACAGGGCCTTGCCCGGGCCAACCTCAAGGAAAATGCGATCTTCCTTGGCGAGGGTGCCAATGCAATCGGCGAAATGCACCGTGCCGCGTAGGTGTTCGACCCAGTAATCCGGATCGGTGGCCTGCTCAGCCGTCATCAGCGCGCCGGTGCGGTTCGATGTCAGCGGGACTTGCGGTGGGTTCAGGGTGATCGAGCGCAGATAAGTGCGGAAATCTTCAAGGATCGGGTCCAGCATGCGGCTATGGGCGGCAATGTCGATCTGGATGCGCTGGGCGTCGATGTCCTTCGCTTTCAGCTCGGCCTCAAGCCGGTCAAGGGCGGCCTGAGGGCCGGAAGCGACGGAAAGCTCGGGCGCGTTCACAGCGCCAAGATCCAGATCAGCCCCCAAAAGCGGGCGCAAGTCCTCGGCGGGCATGGCGACGGATAACATGCCGCCAGCAGGCACCGTGTCGAACAGTTTGCCGCGCAGATGGACAAGGCCGATGCAATCCTCAAAGGACATGACACCTGCCACACAAGCAGCGGTGTTTTCGCCCATGGAATGCCCGGCCAAAGCGGCCGGTTCGATGCCCCAACTCATCCAAAGCTGGGCAAGCGCATATTCCACGATCATGATCAGCGGCAATTGCAGGCTCGGTTGGCGCAGGGCCTCGTCAGCCCGGACCCGGTCCGCCTCGGCGGGGAGCCAAAGTGCGCGCATATCCTCGCGGGATAAGGTGGCAAGGTGATCAAGGCCGCGATCCATCCATTCGGCAAAGACCGGCTCGGTTTCATAAAGATCACGCCCCATTCCTGCATATTGTGCCCCGCCGCCGGGGAACATGAAGGCGATGTCGGGATTGGTCAGCGCAGTATGGCTGTGGACGCGGCGCGTGTTGTCAGACCGAAGGAGTTCAGCCGCCTCGCTATGGGTTTCGGCCACCACCACCCGGCGTTTCTCAAAGGCACGGCGACCGTTTTGAAGCGTCCAGGCGATGTCGGCCAGGTCTTGATCGGCATGGGCCTCAAGATGGTCGGCCATGCGTTTGGCATTGGCCTCCATCGCGGCTTTTGAACGACCCGATATGCTGAGGATCTGAAACGGGAAATCGCTTTCCTCGGATGCGACCCGTGTTGGAGCCTCTTCGAGGATCACATGGGCGTTGGTTCCCCCAACGCCAAGCGAGTTCACCCCGGCGCGGCGTGGATGACCTTGGGCCTGCCAGTCGGTCAGTGTGTCATTGACACGGAAGGGGGAGTTTTCGAAATCAATCGCAGGGTTCGGGGCCTCATACCCCAGAGAGGGGGGCATTTGTTTGTGATGCAAGGCCAGTGTCGCCTTGATCATGCTGGCCACACCCGCCGCCGTATCAAGGTGGCCGATATTGGTTTTGACCGAACCGATCCGGCAATGCCCCAATTTGTTTGAGCTTTCGCCAAAGGCCTGGGTTAGCGCGGCCACCTCAATCGGGTCGCCCAAATAGGTGCCGGTGCCGTGGCATTCGACGTAATCCACGGTATCAGCGGTGATGTCGGCCAGCGCATGTGCCTCGGCTACGGCTTTGGCTTGCCCATCGACAGAAGGAGCCAGATAACCCGCCTTTTGCGCGCCGTCATTGTTCACCGCGGTGGATTTCAGAACGCCCCATATGTGATCGCCATCGGCCACCGCGTCCGCCATGCGCCGCAGCACAACAACGCCCGAGCCCGAGCCAAAAACCGTGCCTTTGGCGCGATGGTCAAAGGCGTGGCAGGCCCCGTCTGGGCTGAGGATCTCGTTTTCCTTGTAAAGATAGCCACGCCCTTGCGACAGCTCGATGGTGACACCTCCCGCCAAAGCCATGTCACATTCGCCGTTGAGCAGCGCCTGGGCGGCGTAATGGGTGGCCACCAGTGAGGTGGAACAGGCGGTTTGCACGCCGATGGATGGCCCGTGCAGGTCCAGTACGTGGCTTAGGCGTGTGGTCAGAAAGTCCTTGTCGTTGCCGGTATGGCGCAACAGGAACATGCCTGTGCTTTCCACCAGATCGGGATTGGAACAGATGTTGAAATAGAAATAGCTGCCCATCCCGCAGCCCGCAAAAACACCGACCTGACCGGGGAAGTTTTCCGGCACATGCCCTGCGTTTTCCAGCGCTTCCCACGCGGTCTCTAGAAATTGACGGTGTTGCGGATCCATGATCGCTGCCTCTTTGGGGGAAAACCCAAAGAATTCAGCATCAAACATCTCGAAATCATTCAACGGCGCGGCAAAAGGCACGTAATCGCGATGACGGATCAGGCCGGGATCTTCACCGGCGTCTTGCAACTCTTCCTCGCTCAACCGGCGGATCGAAGACACCCCATCGCGCAGGTTGCGCCAATAGGTGGCAATATCTTCGGCCCCCGGCAAATGCGCAGCCATGCCCACAATGGCAATGTCATTTTCGCCAAAGTTCTGGTCGTCACTCATCATCAATCCCTTACCCCGCGACACGAGTCTTGGTCATTTTAGGAGCCCAATGCGCAGTAAATGCGGCGAATTTGAGGTTTTCCGGCCAATTGACGCCCCATTCCATGGGTCAAGGGCTGGCCATTGCGCTCAAACGGATCAGAGGCAAAGGAATAGCAGAATTGTTTCCAAACCGGAAACGGGAGCTGTTACAGGCTATTCCCCGCAAATTCCGCGATGGCCGACCCGTTCACCCAAAGCGCCAAGGCCGCTAGGCCCAAGCCAACCAAAGCGAAACAGAGATCATGCAGCGGGTCCCAAGCACCCATATGGCGCGCGAGCCAGACAACAACTGGATAGGCCAGCAAGAGTGCCACGCCGAAACCGATCAATGCCCCCAACAATCCGGCGGATTGCAAGCCGATCATCAGGCAGGCAATCATCAACACAGCACGGGCCAATGCCAGAACAAAGAATTTCTTTGAATCCCCTGCTGCAAGCGCAGCTTGATCATAGGTCATCACGATCAACATCGGCATTTGCGCAATGGCCAGAATGACCGCAACGGCACCCGCTTCAATATAGCGGTGGTCATATAACATGTCGACAATCCACACCCCGATCAGGGCAAAGACACCGACAAAGCCCATCAGCAACGTCGACACGGCAAAGCGCATCTTGCGCAGCTTGAGGAAGTTTTCGCGTGAGGCGGTTGGCGGGGTTTCGCGGTAAATCGGGATCAGGATCTTGAGCGTCACCATATTGCCCAGCATCATCGGGAAGGAGGCCCAGAAGAAGCCGATATTATAGACGCCGAACACATCCAGGGGGACAAATTTACCGATCAGGATCTTGTCGGCCTGGGTGAAAAAGAACCCACAGACCGTGGCAAGAAATACCCATTTGCCAAAGCCGATCAGCTCTTTGGCGGCGCTTTTGTCCCAGTGGAACCGGTTGCTGGGCCCTGGGAGATAGCGCCAGTTGATGATAACCTCGACCAAGGCCCCGACGACGCCGGAAATGACCAAAGCCCAGACGGAATGCGTCGCAAAGGCCAATACGATGCCAACTGCGACGCCGGAAATCTGGGTGACCATGTCCAGAACGGTCAATCGGCCAAGGTTCAGGTGTCGGTTCGCCGTCACCATCTTGGTCGGGCGGAATCCGGTGATCAAAAGCGTCAGTGCCGAAACCGGCAGCATGTAGAGCAGCAAGTCTTGCCCATAAAGCGCCGCCATCGGCCAGGCACAGGCGCAGGCAACGAGCCACAAGCCAATGCCACGCACCACCTGAATACTGAATGCCGTGTCGAGAAAGTTTCGATCATCGCCTCGTTTGCTTTGCAGAATGGCTGGCGTGACGCCCACATCCGAAAACTGGCCAAGGCCCATCAGGAACACCATGACCAGCGCCATCAGGCCGAATGCCTCGGGGAAGAGCAGACGGGTCAGGATAAGGTTGGAGGCGAGGCGGATCATTTGGCTCATGCCAAAGCCGCCGATCGTCAGAACCGAAGAGCGCAGAACACGCGCGCCGAGGGATGATCCCTGGAAACGGGCCAGCACGCTCATCGTCCCCGGCTCCAGCCTGCGTTGCGGTTGCGGGTCAGTTTGCTGACAAGGGCTACACCGGAATAGACCGCAAAACTGATAGGAGCGTGCAGCGCCATGGACAGTTTGCGGGACAGCGGGAAATCCGGTTTGTCATCATTTTCTATGAGATCCGGGAATTTCTGCGCCACCTCATCCACGCCGACATCCTGGCGACGGCGGACCTTGACCAGATTGTGGAACCCTTCGGCAATCGGCCATTCATAACTGGCCTGCACGCCGACCCGTTCCTGAGGTGCAAAGCTGAGCCTGACATAGGTGTCATCTGAAATGATCTCGGGGAAGGCACCCCATCGGGCGCGGCCTGCGTCGTTCACGGCAAAGACACCACAACCTGGCACGCAGTCACTCATAAAGGGGACTTGCCGCCAAATCCGTGCATAAGCACGGCTGAGCCAGCTTTTGGCTGTGATGTTGACTTTGCCAGAGGCGTATCGCGGAGCGGGGCCGCTCAGGGCATCAGCCAATTGCCACAGCAAACCCCGGCTGATCGTGACATCTGCGTCGAGATAAACCCTTATGGGCGCATGTACTTTGGCGTCAGCCAGGTTCAACGCATTGAGTTTGCCACCTTTGGCCAAATCTAGGACTTCAAGATGCCAGCCAAGCCGGTCAAACGCTGTGGCAAACCCTCGCGCCTGCGCCACCGTATCATCGCTGCACCCGTTGGCGGCCACAATTACCTGAACACCACCACCCTGCCAATCCGATGCCAGAATCGCCTCAAGGCAGCCACCAATCAGCGCCGCCTCGTTGTTTGCAGGGATGATCACGCAGAGCCGCATCGACCCTGCCATCTTGTCTTGCATCATAACCCGTACCCGCAGGGCCACACCTTGTGAAAATACCGCCTCATTTACACAGCGTCTTGACAGTTAACTATGGCCAAAGAATGGAAAGGACTAGATTATTTCGGATATCCGTCTTTGGGAGGACGGTATGCTGCTCATTTTTCAAGGCTAGATCACAGTGACGCAAGCTTTGCGGATCGGATATATTGTTCCCCAGTTTCCTGGGCAAACACACATTTTCTTTTGGCGCGAAATTCTCGCTCTCGAAGAGATGGGGCACGAAGTGCATGTGTTTTCAACACGTAAGCCGCCCAAAGGCCTGATTGCGCATGATTGGTCCGATGAGGCGATGGCGCGCACGACCTATCTGGGCAGCGTCAATCCGGTCAGTGCCTTGATCGCTGGTGCGCGTCTTTTGCCTCAGGGCTTGCCCGGCTGGATGCTGCGCGAAGGAGCGCGGTTCGGCAAGGATGCGTTGGTGACCCTGTCGGCGGCTCAACAATTGGCCAAACACGCCAAAGCCTTGCAGCTGGATCATATCCACGCCCATTCCTGCGCGCGGGCCTCGTTGATTGCCTGTTTCGCCAACAAGCTTGGCGCTCCGAACTATTCCCATACGCTACATGGCCCCTTGTCCGATTATGGACCGGGGCAGCGGTTGAAATGGGAAAATGCCAGTTTTGCGACGGTCATTACCCAGAAGCTGCTGAATGAAATTGGCAATGAGCTTGCTGGCTTTCTGCCGGATCGAATCTCAATTCGTCCGATGGGGGTGGACACCAACGCCCTGCAACGCAGCACGCCCTATTCGGTGCCCGAACATGGCCGCCCGATCCGCATCTTCTCGTGTGGGCGATTGAATATTGTCAAAGGTCATCAGGATCTGATGTCAGCAGCCCGGCAATTGATCGATCAAGGGGTCGATATTCGCGTTGAAATCGCTGGCGAAGATGATGATGGCGGCAATGGCTATCGTCTTGAACTCGAAGCGCATTTGAAAAAGCTGCACCTTCAGGATCACGTGAAACTGCTCGGGGCCATTGACGCGGATCAAGTCAAGGCCAAGCTCGAAGAGGCGCATCTGTTTGTGCTTGCCTCTTGGCATGAACCCCTTGGTGTTGCCTATATGGAGGCGATGTCGATGGGTGTTCCAACCATTGGCACCGCGGCAGGTGGCGTGCGCGAGTTGATCGAAGACAGCGTCAACGGCTATCTGGCCGAACCCAAGGCGCCCAGCCAATTGGCTCGGATCATCAAAACCTTGGCCGGTGATCCCGCCGCTTTGCAACGGCTGTCTGGGGCCGGGCGCGAACATGTGGTCGCGCATTTCCGCGCCGAGTTAGGGGCAGAGACGCTGGTTTCGGAAATTCAGTATTTGTTGGCGCAGCAAGCAGGTTGAACGCTCAGAGCCCTTCAAGCTCTGCCGAAGGGATGATCGGAAAGAATTGGCCTGAGGACCAAACTCCGAACCAGCCGTCGTTATGCGTGCCAAGCTCAACCAAGCGGTAAAAGCTTTTGCGATCAATCAAGGCCTCAAGATTGGCCCGAACCAGAACATAAGGGGATGGTTCGCCTGTCTCTGGGTCGCGTTGGACGCGGATCGGGTGGTCAGCTCCTGCGATGGCGACATCATCCACTTGGGTGTGAAAGGTCAAAACTTGTTCGGTGCCGTCGCCTGTCACGTCAAAATCAACAGCAACAAAAGGCGCGTCATCAACGGTGATTCCCACCTTTTCGACGGGTGTGACGAGAAAATAATCCTCGCCATCCTTGCGCAAAATCGATGAAAAAAGCCGCACCAGCTCAATTCTGCCGATAGGTGTACCAAGGTAGTACCAAGTGCCGTCGCGGGCGATCCGCATGTCCAGATCGCCGCAAAAGGGCGGATTCCACTTGTGAACAGGGGGTAAACCCTTGCCTTTGGCAGCTTTCGCCGACGCTGCAATGCCCTCAGCCGACGGGGTCACAAGATTTTGTCCGCTCATATCTTTTGCCATTTTTAACTCACACGATACATTCATATGCAACGCGATTGATTGCAATGGAGAGTTCTTATGGCGGATGCCGAAAATCTGGTGGCTGAGATCGAAGCGCTGGAGGAAAAGCTGGCCGCGGCCAAGCAATCTATCAATGCCCGCTTTATTGGCCAGGAACGGGTTGTCGACCTGACATTGTCAGCGCTTTTATGCGGCGGTCACGGCTTGCTGATTGGCTTGCCGGGCCTTGGCAAGACCCGTCTTGTGGAAACCCTGAGCACGGTTATGGGGCTGAACGGCAATCGTGTACAATTTACACCGGACCTTATGCCTGCCGATATTCTCGGCTCTGAAGTGCTGGAAACCGGGGCGGATGGCAGCCGCGCCTTCAAGTTCATCAAAGGCCCGATTTTCTGCCAATTGCTGATGGCGGATGAGATCAACCGCGCCAGCCCGCGTACACAATCGGCGCTTTTGCAGGCGATGCAGGAAAAGCAGGTGACCGTTGCCGGGGAAACCCGCGAGCTGGACGCACCATTCCATGTGCTCGCCACGCAAAACCCGATTGAGCAAGAGGGGACCTATCCACTGCCGGAGGCGCAGCTTGACCGTTTTCTTGTGCAGATCGACGTGAACTACCCGGATCGTGACACCGAACGCGACATTCTGCTGGCCACCACTGGCGTTGAAGAGGGCGAGGCGCATCAGGTCTTTACCGGGGATGAGCTGATCGCCGCACAAACCTTGCTGCGTCGCATGCCTGTGGGTGAGGCTGTGGTCGAAATGATCCTTGACCTGGTCCGTGCCTTCCGTCCCGAAGATCCGGGTGCCCCGGATCGGGTGCGCGCATTGGTGGCTTGGGGGCCGGGGCCACGTGCCGCTCAGGCGTTGATGCTGATGGTACGTGCGCGGGCGCTGTTGCAGGGGCGTCTCGCGCCGGCACCTGAGGATGTGATCGACATGGCCCGCCCTGTCCTGACCCACCGTATGGCGCTCAGCTTCTCGGCACGTGCCCGTGGCGAAGACCTTGGCGCATTGATCGAAGAGGTCGCCGCCGGTTTGACCAAGGCTGAGGCTGCCGCGTGACCCAAACCGTCGCCCTCCTGCGCAGCCGCGCCCAAGAAGAGGCTGGCCGCTTTCCCGCGCTTTTGGCGCGGGCGGAGCAATTGGCCGGCAACATCCTGTTGGGCGAACATGGCCGCCGCCGCTCCGGGATGGGCGATGATTTCTGGCAATACCGCCCCATGCGCCCCGGCGATTCCCTGCGATGGGTCGATTGGCGCCGTTCTGCCAAGGGTGACGACCAATTTGTGCGTGAACGCGAATGGCAGGTGGCGCAAAGCGTCCAGCTTTGGGTCGATCCGGGGGCCTCTTTGCGGTTCAACTCAACCAAAGACCTGCCGACCAAGGCGGATCGGGCGCGGCTGATCGCATTGGCGACGGCGGTCCTGCTGATCCGAGGGGGCGAGCGCGTCGGCCTCACAGGTTGGGATCTGCCTCCGCGCCGTGGCGAAACACAGGTTTTGCGCCTTGCTGAAATGCTCAGTCAAGAGGGCGACGCCGATTACAGCGAACCCGAGGCGCGCGGGATCATTCCCAATGCGCGCGCGCTGTTCGTGTCGGATTTCCTGTCGGATCTCGCCCCGATCGAGGCAGCCCTTACCAAAGCCGCCGACCGCAATGTGCGGGGGGTTTTGTTGCAGGTTCTCGACCCAAGCGAAGAGAGCTTTCCGTTTCAGGGCCGCACGATCTTTGAGAGTGTCGGAAAATCACTGGCGCATGAAACGCTCAAGGCGGGTGAACTGCGCGACCGGTACTTGCAACGCCTTTCGGAACGCAAGGACCGGCTCGAAGCCTTGTGTCGCCTGACTGGCTGGCAATTCCATTGCCACCACACGGATCAAAGCGCCCAATCCGCGCTGTTGTGGCTCTATCGGGCTTTGGATGGAGGGCATGGATGACCCTGTTTGGCGTTTTGGGGTTCACGACCCCTTGGTTGTTATTGTCGCTGATTGCATTGCCAATCCTTTGGGTGATCCTGCGCGCCGTTCCGCCCGCCCCGGTGCGGCGGATGTTCCCCGGTGTTGTGCTTTTGCTGGGCCTGAAAGACGACGATCAGGTCACCGACCGCACCCCTTGGTGGCTTTTGTTATTGCGCCTCTTGGCGATGGCGGCGGTGATCATTGGCTTGTCCGGCCCGATTCTGAACCCTGAACCGGAACAAGAGGCGGCAGGCGATGCGCCGCTCTTGGTGGTGATGGATGCCAGCTGGGCCTCGGCCTATGATTGGCGGGCCCGGATCGAGGCTTTGGACGGGCTACTGGCCAAAGCCGGCCGCGATGCCCGACCGGTTGGCATCCTGCGCCTAAGCAATCCGGAATTGGTTCAATTCTCCAGCGCTGATGTGTTGCGGTCGCGGTTGACTGGGCTGCAACCCGAACCTTGGGAGCCCGGCTCAGCCACGGCAAGCGCGGCCATTGCTGCTTTGCCTGATGGCGATTTTGACACCTATTGGTTCTCGGACAGCCTCGCGCGCGAAGAACGTGACGGGCTGCTGCGCCTGTTCGAAACCCGCGGCACTGTTCAAGTCTTTGAAAGCCCGCGCGCTGTTCTTGCCCTTGGCCCTGCCACACTAAGCGAGGGGCAGTTGCACCTGACACTGCACCGGTTGCGCCCCGGGCCAGAGGTTGAGGTTTCGCTGGCTGGACATGGTAAGGATCCGGCTGGCAATCCAGCCGTTTTGTTCCAATCGCCTGTCACGTTTGTACAGGACGCGCTAAGTGCCGAAACCAAGCTGGCGCTCCCTGCGGAATTGCGCGCGCGCATCTCGCGCTTTGAAATCACCGGTAGCCGCAGCGCTGGGGCGGTCACCCTGCCGGATGACAGTTTGCGCCGCCGCGAGGTGGCCTTGATCGCCGGTCGCGAAGGACGCGAGGGTCTGCAATTGCTCGACCCGCTGCATTACCTGTTCAAGGCACTTGCCCCTACAGCAGATCTGTTGAATGGCTCGCTGGACGAGGTTCTGCTGGCCAATCCCGATGCGATTGTCTTGGCCGATGTTGCGACGCTCAGCCCGGGAGAAGAGGAAAAGGTTCTGGAATGGCTGGACAAGGGCGGGCTGCTGTTGCGCTTTGCCGGGCCGCGACTGGCGGCAAGCGATGTCAGCCGCACTTCCGAAGACCCGCTGATGCCGGTGCGTCTGCGCGCGGGTGGTCGCACAGTTGGCGGCGCGATGAGTTGGGGCGAACCCAAGACATTGGCCCCCTTTGCCGAGGATAGCCCCTTTGCCGGCCTGGCAATCACCGATGAAATCACCGTGAACAGTCAGGTCATGGCGCAGCCAGACCCGGCTTTGGCCGAACGCGTGATTGCGCAGCTGAGCGATGGCACGCCACTGGTCACGCGCAAGACCGTCGGGCAGGGCCAGATTGTTCTGGTCCACGTGACCGCCAATGCGGAATGGTCCACTCTGCCGCTGTCGGGCCTGTTTGTGCAGATGTTGGAACGGCTTGCTGTATCCTCAAGCACGGCGGTCGAGGACAGCGCGGCGTTGGAAGGGACCATTTGGCAGCCAGTTTCGGTCTTGGATGGGTTTGGCATTTTGCGCGATGGGGAAACCCTGCCGGGGGTGGATGGCATGGCCTTGTCCAGCGACCCACTTGGCCTCGAGCTGCGCCCCGGTCTGTACCAAGGCGAAGAGCGCAGCTTGGCGCGTAACGTGATCTCGGCTGAGCCTGATCTTCAACCGGTTGTTTGGCCCGATCACATTTCTGTCGAAGGTCTTAGCCGCCCGCAGGAACGCCCCTTGGGTGGGTGGTTGCTTGGCGCGGCGATTGCTTTGCTGCTCGCAGACGTTTTGGCCTCGCTTGCCCTATCAGGTCGTCTGATCGGGGCGCGGGCCGTGGCCAGCCTAATTTTTCTCGCGGCCCTTCCGTTCGACGTACAGGCGCAAACGCCCGATGAACAAATCGCGATAGACGCCACATCTGAGGTGGTTTTTGCCCATGTCCTGACCGGAGACGCCAAGCTGGATGAGCTTGCCGGGGCGGCGATGCGCGGCTTGTCCGATATCCTGTATTATCGCACCTCTGTTGAGCCGGCCAAACCTATGGCGGTAGATCTGGAGCAGGACGAGTTGGCCTTCTTTCCGTTCCTCTATTGGCCGATTTCACCCGATCAACCGATCCCCTCGGACGCGGCCTATATCAAGCTAAACTCTTATTTGCGTTCCGGCGGTATGATCCTGTTTGATACGCGGGACGCGGATATTTCAGGCTTTGGCAGCGCCACGCCCGAAGGGCGCAAGTTGCAGCAAATCGCGGCGCGGCTGGACATTCCGCCGCTTGAGCCCATCCCCGAAGATCACGTTCTGACCCGAACCTTCTACTTGCTTCAGGATTTCCCCGGCCGCTTTGCCGGGCGAGAGGTCTGGGTCGAGGCCGCCCCACCAGATGCGGAACTGGTTGAGGGGATGCCGTTCCGCAACCTCAACGACAATGTGACGCCTGTGGTTATTGGCGGCAATGATTGGGCCTCGGCCTGGGCGGTGGATGCCAATGGCGCGCCGCTCACACGTATGGCGCGCAGCTTTACCGGCGAGCGACAGCGCGAGATTGCCTATCGTTTTGGGGTGAACCTTGTGATGCATGTACTGACGGGCAATTACAAATCAGATCAGGTCCATGTGCCTGCCTTGCTGGATAGGTTGGGACAATGACGGGCCAAATAGTATTCGATCCGCTTTTGCCATGGGTGGTGATTTGGGTGCTGGCGGCCCTTGCCGGGGCGGGCGCTGTGCTGGCCTTTTGGCGCGGGCTGTCTGGCTGGGCCTTGCGTCTGTTGGCCGGGTTTGTGCTGGTGCTGGCCTTGGCGCAACCGTCCTATCAGGTCGAAGATCGCGCCGCGCTGTCTGACATTGTGCTGCTGCTGGTCGACGAAAGCGCATCCCAGCGGTTGGATGCCCGCGCCGAAGTCACGCAAGACGCGGTTCAAAGGTTAGAGGCGCAGTTGACAGCGCGCCCGAACACTGAAATTCGCCGTGTGTCCGTGCCAGATGGCGAAGGCAATAGCGGCACCCAGCTAATGACCGCACTTTCTGCGGTCCTGGCCGAAGAGCCGCGTGGACGGATCGCCGGTATTTTCCTGCTCTCAGATGGGCGGTTGCATGATCTGGAACGCGCGCCGAACCTGCCCGCCCCTTTGCATCTACTGCTCACTGGGCGTGAGAGCGATTGGGACCGTCGCCTATCCGTGCGCAATGCCCCCGCCTTTGCCATTTTGGGTGAAGAGGTCAAACTGACCCTACGCATAGATGATGACGGGGCTGCGCCAGGCGCGACTCAATCTGACATCCTGATCTCGGTGGATGGCGCTGACCCGCAGCGTTTTACCGTGCCCATCGGGCGTGATCTGGAAATGCCTGTCACCCTGCCGCATGGCGGGATGAACGTGATCCAGTTCACCGTTCCCACCGCTGATGGGGAGCTGACCGATCGCAACAACACCGCCCTTGTGCAGATCAACGGCGTGCGGGATCGTTTGCGCGTGCTGCTGGTTTCGGGCGAACCCCATGCAGGCGGGCGGACCTGGCGCAATCTGCTGAAATCGGACAGCTCGGTTGATCTCGTGCATTTCACCATTTTGCGTCCCCCGGAAAAGCAGGATGGCGTGCCGGTCAATGAACTGTCGCTGATCGCCTTTCCAACGCGCGAGCTGTTTCTGGAAAAGATCGACGATTTCGACCTGATCATTTTTGACCGCTACAAGCGGCGCGGGATTTTGCCGTCGATCTATCTGGATAACGTGCGAAACTATATCGAAAAAGGCGGTGCCGTCTTGGTCGCTGCCGGGCCCGACTTTGCCTCAGCGGATTCTCTGTTCCGTTCGCCCTTGGGTCAGGTTCTACCTGCCGAGCCGACCGCTCGCGTGATTGACCAAGCTTTCCGTCCAAGAGTGACCGACCTTGGCCTGCGCCACCCGGTCACGGCAGGCATGGCTGAGCCGGAAACATGGGGGCGTTGGTTGCGCCAGATCGAGGTCAATCCGAACACCGGCTCCACTGTGATGGAAGGGGTCGATGGCAAACCCTTGCTTGTGCTGGATCGTGTTGGCGAAGGGCGGGTTGCCCTGCTGGCCTCTGATCAAGCCTGGCTCTGGAGCCGGGGGTATGAGGGCGGCGGGCCCCAGCTCGACCTGTTGCGCCGCCTTGCGCATTGGATGATGAAAGAGCCCGAGCTGGAGGAAGAGGCGCTTTGGGCTGAACCGACTGGGCAAACCATGCGCATCATCCGCCGTTCGCTAGAGGCAAATGTTGGCGCGGTCACGATCACGCGCCCGGATGGCACACAAGAAGAGGTCACTTTGCTTGAAACCAGCCCCGGGCAATTTGAGACGCTTTATGAGGGGGCCGATATCGGCTTGTACCGTTTGTCTGAGGGCGCGCTTGAGGCGGTGATTGGCCTTGGTCCGGCCGCCCCAAAGGAATTCGAGCAAACCATCGCCAGTGGCACGGCCTTGGCCGAATTGGTCGCCACGCAGCGCGGTGGGATTATGCCGCTAGAGGATGGCGTGCCGCAAATCCGCTCGGTCCGCTCGGGCCGTCCTGCCGCTGGTCGGGGTTGGGTCGGCCTGACACCGCGTGAGGCGTTTGAGACGCTGGATGTGCGCCAGACCGCGCTGCTTCCGGCCTGGCTGGTCTTGCTCATGGCGTCGGTGATGATCGTCGGTGCCTGGTTGCGCGAGGGACGGAACTAAGGTCCGTCGGAGTGTTCACTGGCCTTAGAGCTATTCAAGCTCGAGCTTGAAGACCTCCTCGCTCCACCCGTCGACATTGCTGCGGGCGCGGATGTGTACGATCTTTGTGCCTTTGGGCACCGATACGCCGGATAGGCTGCGGGTAAAGGGTTGTTCATTGACATGGGGGTGGGCCAGTTCGCGTAGGCCCAGAACCTGGCCCTGCAGGTCTTCGACCCGCCAGCCATCGGCATAATCGTCCCAGCCGGTATCCGGATGGGACAAAGTCACGGAAAAGCGCCAGCTGTCACCCGCCTTGTTGGCCGTTGCACCTGTCACAACCGGCGCATCGGCAAAGGCCGCACCCGCCAAAAAAATCAAGGGAATCGCATATCTCATGCGGGCACAGTAGCAGCGTCCTAGTGCTGCGCGCATCACGAAGGCGTGCGGTCGGTGTCCTCGAGCAGAACCGTGCGCGAAAAGGAGGTGAATTCGCGTCTGACAATCACTAGCAACGCAAAGATTGTGGCTATGATCAGCGGGATCGCCCCCGCGAGCCAGGCCGCCGAGGCAATGCCGAAATAAACGGACCGCAATCCGCGATTATAGGCCTTGGCAGCGGTGATATTGATCTCTGCCGCCTTCTTGGCGCGGGGTTGCGCAAAGGGGTCTTTGGCATCCACTGGCACCGCGGCCATCAGGATCGAGCAATAACCAAACAGCCGGTGGGACCAGACAAATTTGAGAAAGGCATTGGCGGCGATCACCAGCATCAGGATCAGTTTCAACTCCCAAACCACCACTGGATCCGCGCTTGAGGTCAGGTCTTGAGCAACTCCGCGCAACCGATCCGCGTTCCCCAACAGCGCCAAACCGCCACCAATGGCAATCATGCTGGCCGAGGCGAAAAACGCCGTGCCTTGACGCAGGCTGCTGACGATTTGGCTGTCAAAGATCCTGGGATCGCGCTTCACAAATTCCTGCATCCAAAGACGGCGATATTCCGACATCAGCTTGGAGGTTGACGGGCGCGAGGCTGGCGGGTTTTCGATGATCGGGCTCACGCCCAGCCATAACAGCAAAAACAGGCACACCGCGCCCAGGTCAAGCGGGGTCAAGGCGTCTATGGCGGTGCCCCAACCCATGTTTAAAACGGCTTGGCCACCACGGCCCATAGAATGGCAATGGCCGCGACAACACTGATTTCATTGAAGATCCGCAGGAAAAGATCAGATTCGCGAAACACCCCTTTGCGCGCGCGCATCACCAGAACACCCGTCCAGACGTAATGCCCGGCCAGCGCAACAACGAGTGTCAGTTTCAGGTGAACCCAGGCGGGCCAGCCAATGTCAAAAGCCATCCACAGGCCCGTTGCCAAGGCGAACACACCCAGACCGGCAGAAAAGCGATAGAGGCGAATCGTCAGATCGCCCAGCGGGCCGAATTCACCGATCTTTTCCCATTCACGCTTCCAATAGATCAGGGCGCGCGGCACTGCAAAGATCGAGGTCATCCACCCCATCACGCATAGCAAATGTATGATTTTAACCCATTCCATGCCTGCAAATGACCCGTAACCGCCGCCAAATTCAAGGAGCCATTTGCTTTGCCCAAAGTTTCCTCTCGCAATTTCGAAATTTTGGTTATATTATTTTACCAATTCAAAGGAGCATCCCATGCAAATGCCTGACCCTGATGCCAGCATTCTGGCACGAAAAGCACGAATTGTGTCGCGTTTACAGGCGGTTTTGGCGCAGGGGGCGGTGATTTCCGATGAATCCGAAACGCGGGCATATGAATGTGATGCCTTGACCGCTTATTGTTGCCCACCTTTGGCGGCGGTCTTGCCATCTTCCACCAAAGAGGTCAGCGCGGTTTTGAAAATCTGCCATGAGGAGGGCGTGCCTGTCGTGCCGCGTGGCTCTGGCACCTCACTGGCGGGGGGCGCTTTGCCGACGGCAGATAGCGTGATCCTGGGCGTCGCCCGGATGAACGATGTGCTCGAAACCGATTACGACAACCGTTTTATCCGCGTTCAGACCGGGCGCACAAACCTGTCTGTGACCGGTGCTGTGGAAGAGAATGACTTTTTTTACGCCCCCGATCCATCATCGCAATTGGCCTGCGCCATTGCCGGCAATATCGCGATGAATTCCGGCGGGGCGCATTGCCTGAAGTACGGGGTGACAACCAACAATCTGCTCGGTGTGACACTGGTGCTGATGGATGGCACGATTGTCGAGCTTGGAGGCGCGCATCTTGACCCGGCGGGGCTGGATCTATTGGGGGTGATTTGTGGCTCCGAGGGGCAGCTCGGCGTGGTGACCGAGGCCACCTTGCGCATCCTGCGCAAACCAGAAGATGCGCGCCCGGTTTTGATGGGGTTTGACAGCAACGAGGTCGCCGGGGCCTGTGTCAGCGACATTATCAAGGCTGGTGTCCTGCCCGTGGCCATCGAGTTCATGGATCGCCCCATTCTGGAAATCGCTGAAAACTTCTCGGGCGCGGGCTATCCGGAGTGCGAGGCGCTGCTGATCATCGAGGTCGAAGGATCGGATGCCGAGATTGAGGAGCAGTTGGACAAGATCCTGTCCATCGCCCGGCAGCATAATCCTGTTGAGCTACGCGAAGCGCAAAGCAGCGAAGATGCCCAGCGCATTTGGCTGGGGCGTAAATCGGCCTTTGGCGCGGTGGGGCAGGTTGCCGATTACATGTGTCTCGACGGGACGATCCCAGTGTCGGAACTGCCGCGCGTTCTGACCGGTATCACCGAGCTGTCCAACAAATACGGGCTGCGGGTGGGCAATGTGTTTCACGCTGGTGATGGCAATATGCACCCGCTGATCATGTTTGACGCCAACAAGCCCGGTGATCTGGAACTGTGCGAGGAAATGGGGGCCGAGGTGCTGCGTCTTTGCGTTGAGGTCGGCGGGTGTCTGACCGGCGAACATGGGGTCGGAATTGAAAAGCGCGACCTCATGACCGATCAATTCACCACTGAGGATCTTGAGATACAAATGGCCGTTAAAGACGTGTTTGATCCCAAATGGTTGCTGAACCCGGCCAAGGTGTTTCCGCTGGCCACATCTGAAACCCGACGCAGCCAGCAAATGGCCGCAGAATGACTGTTGTATCCCAGATGCCCGCCGTGACCGCTCTTTCCCCGTCCTCCGAAGCTGAACTGGCCGAGGTCATCGGCTCGGCGACCTCCGCGCTGCACATTCAAGGCGGCGGTACGCGATCCTTTGCCTCGGTCGCTGCCGATACGGTGCTGAACACAGGCGGTCTGGCAGGTATCTCGCTCTATGAGCCCGGCGCGCTGACCTTGGTCGCCCAAGCAGGGACCAAACTGAGTGACATCCAGGAGGCACTGTCGGCAGAAGGCCAGCGTCTGGCCTTTGAACCCGCAGATATACGTGGTCTTGTGGGTGTCGAAGGCCAATCGACGATTGGCGGGGTGATTGCGACCAATGCCAGCGGGCCGCGCCGCATTCAGGCTGGGGCCGCGCGCGACTTTACGCTGGGCGTCCGTTTTGTGGATGGCAAAGGCACTGTTCTCAAAAATGGCGGGCGCGTGATGAAGAATGTGACCGGCTATGACCTTGTGAAACTGTTGTCAGGCAGTTGGGGCAGTTTGGGGGTGCTGAGCGAAGTCAGCCTGAAGACCCAGCCCATCCCGGAAACGCAGGCTTGTGTGTTGATCAATGGGTTGTCGATCCTTGAGGCGGTTCAGGTCATGTCACAGGCGCTCGGTTCGCCCTACGAGTTGACCGGTGCAGCCCATGCGCCAGCAGGTGTTGACGGTCATCCGGTGACCATGCTGCGGATCGAAGGGTTTGAGGGCTCGGTCAGCTACCGGGCCAGTAAACTAGCCGAGCTGTTTGGCACCTATGATGTGTCCATTGAAACAGATCCTGCAAAGGTAAGCAAAGGCTGGCAATGGGTTCGCGATGTTGTACTGCTCCAAGATCAATCGGGCGATGTCTGGCGGGTTTCTTGCAAACCCTCGGATGCACCAGACCTGATTGAAAAGTCCGGCGCGCAGCAAAGCTTGCTCGATTGGGGCGGTGGATTGGCTTGGTTGCGAATGCCCGCTGGCCGTGACCTCCGCACCGCGCTTGGCGGCTTTGACGGGCACGCGACTTTGGTCAAGGGCGAGGCTGCTTCGGCAAACCTCCCTCAATTTCACCCGCAGCCACCTGCCTTGGCAACATTATCGCAAGCCTTGCGCGCCAAATTTGATCCCAAAGGTATTTTGAACCCGGGGATCATGGGCTGATGGAAAGCAATGTTCTGATTGCATTTGGGATGACCTTTGTCGTGGGGCCAGTTCTGGCCGCGCTGCTGTTGCGCATGCCGCCGCGAGTATGGGTGATTGCCTTGCTTGCTGTGGGCGTCGTTGGCGCGACTTTTGTGGCCAATTGGCTGACGTCGCAAAGCCAGATGTCGCCCTACGCGTCTCTGGCGGCGATGTGGCTGGCTTGGGTTCTGGCGGTCAGCATGGTTGGGCTTGCTTTGCGCAAGCGCATTGAAAACCCGCGACTGCGGCGCTGGGTCACTTTGGTAACCCTTTTGGCGACTACGCTGCCGTGGTTTGGTTTGGCAACTGCGCAAATCATTTCCGGATAATACATGCCAAGCAAGCCAATGACTCCCTATGACTATTTCGCTGATCAAATCCCGTCGTCACAACGGCGCGCCATTCGGCAATTCTGGACGCATTTTGTTAGCAAGGCTGATGAACTGGATGCGTGCTTTAAAGGGCAGGGCGCACCGGGGCGGGTGAGCGAGATCATGGAACCTATCCAGACAATCCACCCCGATCTGATGTGGGAATTTGGCCCCGGAGAGGCAGGTCACGAGCTGGCGATCACCTCGGAATGGGACGCGGCGCAAAATGTCCTGGCCCGTGCTGTGCAACACTTGGCCCCTACACTCCCCGGTTGGAGCTTTCTGGATGCGCGACCGCAGGCCGCTGACATCAGCCTGATCCCTGATCACTACGCCGCACGGTTTGGCGAACAGCTGAGCCTGAGCGAGATCCAATGCGAAGTCACCCGCACTGGTCGCATCGGTTTGACGGTCACCGGCTATGGCGACAAGAACCAGCTGGTCGGCCAGGCCGAAGCTTTGACCGCGATGATGTTTGGCGAATGGGCCGAACGGTTTTACCTTGGCTGGATCGAGGCCGAGACGCAGAAAAAGCCGATTTTTGGCTTTGGCAAAAAGCCCGCGCTGGACCTGCAAGATTTTCACAGCGCCTGGCACAGCACGATGCATGAGGCGCGTGATCAAGCCCCGGGCAAGCCCGCCTTTAAGATTGATCAGGATCACGACAGGATCAGTTCCTTGGATCTCGAGGCTTTGCCAGATGATCATCCGCGCGCCGATCTCGAGACGATCACGACTTTTGATCGTCGCTTTTCTGAAACCGTTCTGGATGCTGGCCCGTTTTCTTCTCCGGCCCTGTCGCGCTTTGGCGAATGGTTCTGCACGCTGCGATTGGATGGCGAGGATGAGCCACATGAAGATTGGCAGGCCGCCTGTATGGATCTGGCCATCGACATGCATGACAGCCTGTCCGAGGCCGAAGCAGGCGGGCGCGTCATGAGCGGTTTTGGAGCGCGCTATTGTTATTTCGATTTTGCACTGGGCGATATTGCCTCGGGGATCGAGATACTCAACCGCCACCTGGTTCAGGCCGGCATGATGAATATCGCGCGACTGCGCTTTCTCGATGCGGGGCTGGAAAAGCTTGACGTTCCGCTTAACCCGCTCTCGACCCAACGACCGAATTGAGGACTGACGACCATGCAAACGCTCTTCACCCCGGACCAGTTGGAAGATCCCGGAACCAAACGCGCAAACGAAATTTTGCGCAGCTGTGTGCATTGCGGGTTCTGCACGGCGACCTGCCCGACCTATCAGGTCTTGGGGGATGAGTTGGACAGCCCGCGTGGGCGGATCTATCTGATCAAGGATATGCTCGAGAATGAGCGTGTGCCGGATGAGAAAACCGTTCAGCATATTGACCGTTGCCTCAGCTGTCTGGCCTGCATGACGACCTGCCCTTCGGGGGTGCATTACATGCATTTGGTCGACCATGCCCGCGCCTATATCGAAAAGACCTATAAACGGCCGCTTTCGGATCGGGCTTTGCGTTGGATATTGGCGCAGATCCTGCCCTATCCCACCCGGTTTCGTCTGGCCTTGCTTGGGGCCAAGATCGGGCGGCCCTTTGCCTTTCTGATGCCGGATGCGCGTCTGAGGGCGATGCTGGATATGGCCCCCAAAACCATCCCTCCGGTCAGTCGTAATGATGATCCGCAAAGCTTTGCTCCAAAAGCTGAACGCAAGAAACGTGTCGCCCTGATGACCGGCTGCGCGCAAAAAGCGCTGAACACCGATATCAACGACGCCACCATCCGGTTGCTGACCCGGCTGGGTTGCGAGGTGGTTGTTGCCAAAGGCGCAGGCTGCTGCGGGGCGCTGACCCATCACATGGGCAAAGAGGATCAAAGCCATGCCAGCGCCGCTGCCAATATCCGCGCCTGGCAGGCCGAAATGGCCAATGGCGGGTTGGACGCGATTGTCATCAATACCAGCGGCTGCGGAACCACCGTCAAGGATTACGGTCACATGTTCCGCAATGATGCCCTGGCCGATCAGGCCAAGGCGGTGTCAGATATCGCCATGGATATCAGCGAGGTGCTGATGCAGTTGGAGCTGCCGGAAAACACGGCGCAACCGCTGCGCATCGCCTATCACGCGGCCTGTTCGCTGCAACATGGGCAGCAGATCAAAACCCACCCCAAGACGCTGTTGAAACGCGTCGGGTTTGAGGTTGTGGAGCCGGCCGACAGCCATCTTTGTTGCGGGTCAGCGGGTACTTACAACCTGATGCAACCCGAGATTTCGGGGCAGTTGAAAACCCGCAAGGTCAAAACGCTTGAGGCCAAAAGCCCCGATGTCATCGCGGCGGGCAATATTGGCTGTATGATGCAGATCGGGTCGGGCACGGATGTGCCGATTGTTCACACGGTTGAATTGCTGGATTGGGCCACGGGCGGGCCGAAACCTCCGAAACTACAGGCCAGCGGTTTGTAAGCTACGCCCGGCGGCCCCTTCAAAGATAAGCTCTTCGATCCCGGCCATGCGAATGGTCCCCTGTGGGCCAGCTGCGATCAATCTGCCGTCTCGCGTCTCAAAGCTGTAATCCTCGGGCGCGCCGGGCAAAAGGGCGCGGTCGCGCCCCGCGCCGCCATGCATGATATCATCGCCACCGCTGCTAACCAGTGTGTCATTGCCCGCCCCCGCGATCAACAGATCAGGATAGGCCGTGCCCTGAAGCCTCTGATTTCCGCTGCCTGCAATCCGGGTGATCCCGTTGTTAAAAGCCTTTGGATCGCGCTGTTCCCATTCGCCTGGACTGGCGGCGTTAAAGGCCATCAGCATGTCCCAACGCGGGTTTTGATCATCCAAGTGACGCAGCGCGCCCCAGCTGCCCCATTTCGTCGCCGGGGCCACGTCAACAAAGGCGTTGAACATGGTCCCTCCGGCCTGCACCCAGCCCGCCAGTAGCAATTCATAGAGCTTGGCCATTTCGGGCGAATAGTTGAATTCGGTCAGAAAGTCGGTCAGGCGCTCATCATTGACCTGTGGACCATGGCCGGTGACATGGGTGCCGCCCTCATACATGATCAAACGCAGCCGCGCCTTGCGCGCCACGCCCGCCTGATAGGGAAATATCTCTTCGGTCAACTCGCGCAATGACCCTTCTTGCAGGGCCAGGGTGACCGGAGCGATGGCGGCTTCGAAGCGGGTTTTCTTGACAAATTCACGCAAGGCGACGCGGCGCAGACCTTGTGCTTCACCCGCCTTAGCGGCGATCTCTTCGGATTGATTCAGCCATTGCGTCATACGCCCGGCCCATTCATCCGTGCCCAGCTCGTAGCCAAAATAGCCGGTCACTGCGTAGGCATCGAAACTGTCCTGTGGAAATTTGCCCAGCTGGAGAAAGGCCAAAGGTGCGCGCAAGATATCCTCTTCCAAACCGGGCCAGCCGGTATGGGTCGATACCACACGCACCAGTCGCGCCTCCGCTTCGTCGCCAAAAACTCCGCTCCAGATATCCATCACCTGCGCTGCGCGCATGCCATAAAACTGCATCCAGCCCGTATCGCTTTCGCCCCAAAGCTCGGTGGCATTGTCCCGCGCCCAACGCGCCTGGGGAAAGATCTGGTTCCAGACCTCATTGGAAAATTCCACATGCGCCTTTAGCCGGGGATCAAGCCCGGCCTTCACCTGTTCCGCAAAAGCGCGGATATAGGCGTCATCAGCCATATGCGGCAGGGTAAACCACGGATCCGCGCCGATCTGATTGGCCAGGCGGATCATCACCTCAATCGGAACGCCCCATTGCGTCCAGCTGGCATCGCTCATCCTTGGGCGGTCTTCCCAGCTGATCACCGGCGAGCCATTGGTCATCATCCAATCCATAAACCGGACCGAACGCGCGTCTTCGACTTTGGCGATCCAAGCGGGGTTAAAGATGGCGCCGGCCTCGTACATTTCCAGATGATCGGCATGGATAACCTGAATATCTCGGATCGGGTCGCTGGCATCGATTTCGGTCAGTTGCATCCCAACCAGACCTTCGCCGGGGGAATAGGTGAACTCGACCCGCCCTTCGGAATAGCGCGCGCGCCGGGCACGACCGGTCAGCTTGAGGTCGCCTTTACCCTGATAGGTCAGCACGTAACTACCGGCGAGATGTTTGGCCGCCTCGGGTTGGTCGGTGAACATGACGCTTTCCAAAGCCAGAACACCTGCGGGAACCCTGACCGGCCAGCCGTTTTCATCCAGATAGCCACCCGCGCGCAGCTCTTCTGTGCTGACGGCACCCCATTGCCCCTCTTTATGTCCGACCCAGCCACGGGCGGTTTTGGCGTGGTTGAGAAACGGGTGTTGCGTTGACCAATCTGATATCCCGTTCAAACCCATCCCCAAAACCGGCACGCCTTCGGGGCGCAGGCCAGAGGGGGGCAGGGCGACGGGCAAACGCTCGGGCAGGTCAGGGGCGGCTTCGGTCTGCTCTGCGACGGCGGTCGGCGCAACCTCTAACGCGCGATCCAGGGCCTGTTTCTGCGGCATTTGTGACCAGATAAACCCGGCGATCTCAGCATATTTGTCAACGATATCAGGATGCAAAGTTGTGGGCGGGCGGTATCCCTCTGGCGGCTGTTCATTGTACAGCGCGGCATAGGTCACCATCGCCGCCAGGAAGTAAAGCGAGGGCGTGCCATGTGGCGCGTCGTCGGTGTAGAACGCCTCGGCTGGCAACCCCTCAAGCAGGCCGTCTTCCCCCAACAATTGCGACAAGACAGTGGCAACTGGGATCAACTGCACGTCGTGGTTGGGGCGCGTATTGGCTAGGGTCGAGATCAGCCCCTCATACCAGTCGTGGTAATCCGAGGTGTTAAAGCGATGATAGCGGCGCAGCCCGCGTTTGCTGGGCGGAAACCCTCCGGTGATACCACCCATCTCGGCCCAGCCCTCATAGACAAACATCCGCGATTTCGGACTTTGTTCAGCCACCCAATCAAACACCGTCAGCATCGCACCTAGCGGGCTTTCATTTGTCGGATTGTCCCCGTCATAGGGGACATCCGGCTTTTGATACTGGATGAAATTGGCGGGCGTGATGATGACCGAGTCATAGCCGATCTGCGCAAAATCAGCCCGGCGCGACGTCTTGGCGCTGCGCACGCCGTCAAAGCCCCAATTCGGGCTGGGGGGCAGCGATTCTGCAAAGTTGCGCATAAAGCCCCATTGCCCATCCACGGCAAAGCTCTTGCCCGCGCTCTGCGCCATCTCGTTCAACCAATGGGGAACGTTGGTAAAATCGTCCTCTTCGCTCAGGTGATGGACAAGGGAATTGCCAAAGAAATAGCTGCGCACCTCGTCGCGCCCCTGACCATGGGCGATGCTGCCAAACAGAACCGCCACAGCGGCCATTGCCCAAATTCGCAAGTTCATCCGATCACCTGTTACACTGCTTTGCGTTTTGCCGGTATTATGGCGCAAGCGGCCCGCCACTCAAACAGGCGAAACGCAAAATTTGCTGTTTCGCGCGAAATCACCAGGGGATTTCCTTGCCCGCCCAATCAAAGAACCGCCCGGATTGTTCCGGCGTCAGTTTAGTGATCACGCGCAGCAGGTTTTGCGCGGCTTGTGCGGGCGTCACGGTTGGATGCCGCGTCTGATAGCGTTCGGTAAACTTGGTGGCGACGGTTCCGGGGTGCAGGGCGACGCAGGCAGCCTGTTTGTGGGTCCGTGCCAGCTCAATCGCGGCGCAGCGGATCACTTGGTTCAACGCGGCCTTTGAAGCGCGATAGCCGGTCCAGCCGCCAAGATGATTGTCACCGATTGAGCCCACACGCGCGGATAGGGCGGCAATGATCGAGGGGCGCTCCTTGGGCAGCAACCGTTTAGCATGGCGCAATACCAAAGCAGGACCAACGGTATTCAGCGCAAATTGATCCATCATCGCCTGCGCAGATATCTGAGACAGCGACTTTTCGGGTCTGGCCCCATTGATCTCAAGCGCCCCCGTCGCGATCAGGATTAGGTCATAAGGGCCAGATATGCGGTCCATGTGGTCTTGTACGCTGATCTCATCGGTCAGATCCAACCCGTCGCCGCTGCGTGACAGGCGGGAAACCTGCCAGTGCCCTGCCTGCAACTGCCCGACAATTGCGCCACCGACCCCGCCGCTAGCACCAATGATCAATGCGTGTTTCATTTGGCCTCCTTTCCTCTGACCTAGTTCATTTGCCGCGCCCGACAAAATTTCTGCAAAAACCTGCTTTTCATTCACGTTGGGCTGGCTATAGTCGCGCCCATGTCAAAGCAGACTCACATAACCAGCATCGCGCGTCTTCCGGCGCCGTTTGCCCGTGGCTTTGACCTACTCCTAACGCGCCTCTGAGCGCGGCCGGTTCGGCGCGCGTGCTCAGAGGAGATGTGTTCGCGCCGTTACCCCGCAACTCTGTTAGGCAAATCCGTTAGGACAATCTGATGAACAAAGTGAACCTTGCTGAAAAGCTGGCCATGTTTGACAGCCATTGGGACCCGCATGTGGTCGCCAGCTATAATGACAACGACGTTATGGTGGTGAAATTCAAGGGCGAGTACCCGTTTCACAAACATGACACGACCGATGACTTCTTTCTGGTGCTCGAAGGCGAAGTGACCATGGATTACGAAGACCATGATCCCGTGACTTTTGGCGCGGGCGAGCTGGTGGTTGTGCCCGCCGGGGTGGTGCATCGCCCCCGGGCCGAAAGCGAAGTCAAAGTGCTTTTGATTGAACCCAAAGGCGAACCAAATTCCGGGGATAGCGACCGCGCGCCTGCCCCCAAACCGCATATCTGATTCAGGACCAAGACGATGACCAAAGATCGAGTACTCATTTTTGATACCACGCTCCGTGACGGCGAACAAAGCCCCGGTGCCACCATGACCCATGACGAAAAGCTCGAGATTGCCGAGCTGCTTGATGATATGGGTGTGGACATCATCGAAGCGGGTTTTCCGATTGCCTCCGAGGGCGATTTCCGCGCCGTGTCCGAGATCGCCGAGCGCTCAAAGAATTCGGTGATTTGTGGTCTGGCCCGCGCGCAATTGCCTGATATCGATCGCTGCGCCGAGGCGGTGAAAAAGGCGGCGAAACCACGTATTCATACCTTTATCGGGACATCCCCGCTGCATCGCGCCATTCCGAACCTCACCCAGGATGAGATGGCCGAACGCATCCATGAGACCGTGACCCATGCCCGCAACCTTGTGGATAATGTGCAGTGGTCGCCCATGGATGCCACCCGCACCGAATGGGATTACCTGTGCCGCGTGGTTGAAATCGCCATCAAGGCCGGTGCCAGCACGATCAACATCCCGGATACCGTCGGCTATACCGCCCCACGTGAAAGCGCCGATTTGATCAAGCGTCTGATCGAAACCGTTCCGGGGGCGGATGAGGTGATCTTTGCCACCCATTGCCACAACGACCTTGGCATGGCGACCGCCAACGCCTTGGCCGCGGTTGAGGGCGGCGCGCGTCAGATCGAATGTACCATCAACGGCCTTGGTGAACGCGCCGGCAATACCGCACTGGAAGAGGTCGTGATGGCCATGAAAGTGCGGGGCGATATCATGCCGTTTGATACTGGCATCGACACCAAAAAGATCATGCATATCTCGCGCCGCGTCGCGACCGTGTCGGGCTTTGCCGTGCAGTTCAACAAGGCCATTGTCGGCAAAAACGCCTTTGCGCATGAAAGCGGTATCCACCAGGACGGCATGCTCAAGAATGCCGAGACGTTCGAGATCATGCGCCCCGAGGATGTGGGCATCGCTGGCACGTCACTGCCGCTGGGCAAACATTCGGGCCGCGCTGCCTTGCGCGCCAAGCTCAATGATCTTGGGATCGAGGTTGGGGACAACCAGCTCAAGGATATCTTTGTGCGTTTCAAAGAATTGGCGGATCGCAAGAAAGAGGTGTTCGACGATGATATCCTCGCGCTGGTCTCCACGGCCGACGATGATGGCAATCAGATCAATCTGGTGAACCTCAAGGTGGTTTGCGGCACCGGTGGTCAAGCCGAAGCCGAGCTTGAGCTGGAAATTGACGGGCAGGATGTGACGGCGGTCTGCAAGGGGGATGGCCCTGTGGATGCGACGTTCAAAGCCGTGCGCAAACTGCACCCCAACACCGCGCGTCTGCAGTTGTATCAGGTCAACGCCGTGACCGAAGGAACGGATGCACAGGCAACCGTCTCTGTCCGTCTTGAGGAGGACGGCATCGTTGCCACTGGCCAGTCGGCGGATACCGACACGGTTGTCGCCTCGGCCAAGGCCTATATCCAGGCGCTGAACCGGTTGCTGGTGCGCCGTTCCAAGGTTGGGCCAGGGGCGGATGCCAAGGAAATCAGCTACAAAGACGTATAAGAAACGAAAGCCGGGCCTCGCGCCCGGCTTTTATCCTTCTGATACGATGCCCAGCTGCAGGTTGATGTTTTCGATCCGGGCGATCCGCGCCTTGGCCTCTGGTCCGGACCGGCTCACCAACATGCCGATCATCGTTTCGGCTAGGGCCATGCTGGCGACGTAAGATGAATAGAAATGCGGGCTTTCGGTCGGCACAAGAAAGCTGGCCGAGCAGTATCGCAGCGCCGGGCAAGCATAGGTGTCGGTTAGCACAATTACATAGGCCCCGTGTTCGTGCGCCAATTGCGCGGCCTTTAACACCGTGTCCGAAAAGGGCGGCTTGGTGATCACGATCATTGCATCGCCTTTTCCCAACTGGCTGACAGTTGCCCCGATGGATGATCCCATCCGGTTGGCCAAACGCCAATTTCCAACGCAATACTCGGCCATATAAGACAGGTATTCAGCCAATCCGGTCGACCCCAACGCCCCCAAAACAACGACCTGTTTGGCGCGGTACAATGTGTCGACCGCCTCGGCCAAGGCCTCTTGATCCAGTTGCGCAGCCATTTGGTCGATATTGGCGATACAGGCGGACAGATGGGCAGAGAAAAAGCTTTGCTGCCCCTTGCCATGCTCAGCTTGCAACCGTTCGGCGCGGGCGGCGAAGTTATTGACATCTTGGGCGATTTTGCCGCGCAGATCGGTTCTGAGCTCAGCAAAACTGGCATACCCCATGGCCCGCGCCAGTCGGGTAAAGGTCGCCGGGGCCAGGCCGGTATCTTCCTCAACTGATCGCAAGGAACGGGTGGCGATGTCGACAGGGTTTTTGGCCACGTAATCAGCTGCGGTCTGCAACCGCGTTGACAGCTGGCCATAGGTCTCGGCCAATCGTTTTTCAAAACTCTCTGACATAGCGCGTCTCCTGCCCCTTGTATGTTTCATTTGTTTCAATCGTTGTCAAACTTGAGGCCTTGTGTTTCATCTTTGGTGTAAGAACCGGAGGGCGCAATGAGCCATATCTTTCCCAGACACACCAAGTCGCAACCCCCTACTGCCGTCCGAGGGGACGGGGTTTATTTGATTGATTCCGAAGGGAAAAATTACCTTGATGCCTCTGGCGGTGCGGCGGTTTCCTGCTTGGGGCATTCCGATCAAGACGTGATCGAAGCCATCAAGAAACAGGCCGAGACGCTGGCCTTTGCCCATACCGGCTTTTTCACGTCCGAACCTGCTGAACGTTTGGCTAACCGTTTGATATCTAATGCTCCTGAGGGGATCGAACGGGTCTATCTGGTTTCTGGCGGGTCTGAAGCGGTCGAATCAGCGTTGAAACTGGCGCGGCAATTCATGCTTGAAACAGACCAGCCAAAACGAAACAAATTCATTGCCCGACGGCAGAGCTATCATGGCAATACGCTGGGGGCGCTGGCCACCGGTGGCAACATGTGGCGGCGCGAACCTTTTGCCCCGGTCATGGTCGAAGGCCACCATATTTCACCCTGCTATGAATATCGCAACCGAGCCGAGGGGGAGAGCCTGGAGGATTACGGTCTACGGGCTGCGAATGAGCTGGAAACAAAGCTACTGGAGGTGGGCCCGGAAACCGTGATCGCCTTTATTGCTGAGCCAGTTGTTGGTGCCACCGCCGGGGCAGTACCCGCCGCGCCGGGCTATTTCAAACGCATCCGAGAGATCTGCGATCAATACGGGATCTTGCTGATCCTGGACGAGGTTATGTGCGGCATGGGACGCACCGGCAGCTTGTTTGCCTGTGAGCAGGACGGCATCGCTCCGGATATTGTCTGCATTGCCAAAGGGTTGGGGGCCGGGTATCAGCCAATTGGGGCTATGTTGTGCTCTGGCCGAATTTACGAGGCGATTGAACAGGGCAGCGGGTTCTTTCAGCACGGGCACACCTATCTGGGCCACCCTATTGCCGCAGCGGCGGCGGATGTGGTGGTGCAAAAGCTGACCGAAGGCGGGCTTGTCAAACGCTCCGCCGAGATGGGCGAAAAGCTGGATCAGGCTTTGCATGCCGAGTTTGGGCAGCATCCCCATATCGGAGATATCCGCGGGCGCGGTATGTTCCGAGGGTTGGAACTGGTGAAAGATCGGGCAAGCAAAACACCGTTTGACCCGGCGATGGGCATCGCGGGCAAGTTGAAAAAGGTGGCGCAGGCCAATGGGTTAATCTGTTACCCCGGCAGCGGCACCATCGACGGCAAGCAAGGCGATCACGTCCTTCTGGCACCGCCCTTTATCATCAGTGACTCACAGATTGATGAGCTGGTTGGCAAGCTGTCCCTTAGCCTGAAAGATGTGCTTGGATGAGATTACCAAAAATCATGGTCGCCCCTAACGGCGCGCGCCTGCAAAAGAGCGATCATCCAGCTGTGCCAATCAGCCTGGATGAGATTGTTGCCTGTGCAAAGGCCTGTCAAAAGGCCGGGGCAGGGGCGTTGCATTTGCATTTGCGAGACGAAGATGGCGGCCATCTGTTGGATGCGAGGGCCTATCAGAATGCCCTGGCGCGGCTGCATCAGGAATGCCCCGGTTTGCTGATTCAGATCACAACCGAAGCGGCGGGCAAGTATCAGCCGGCGCATCAACGTCAGGTCGCGCTTAACTCTGCGGCCCGGCATGTCTCTGTTTCTGTGCGTGAAATCATGGGTGAGCCCGATGCCGCGCGGTCGTTTTATGAGGCCTGCCATGCCTGGGATATTACCATTCAGCATATTCTGTATGATGTTAAAGATGCTGACCTTTTGCGGGGTGTTCTACCGGCTGACCGGTTTAACGACCCGAACCTGCAACTGATCTATGTCCTTGGGCGCTATAGCGAAGGTCAGGCGTCACACCTTGATATGTTGGACCCGTTTTTGGCTTGGATGGAAACGAACAAGCTTGGCCCTGATTGGGCCGTCTGTGCCTTTGGTCCCAAGGAAACGGACTGCTTGGTTTATGCGGCCGCAAAAGGTGGGAAATGTCGCATCGGGTTTGAGAATTCCCGCCATATGTCGAGCGGTGCCATTGCGCAGAGCAACGATCAGCGCGTCGCCGAACTTGTGCGCCTATTGGTATAGAGCCACGGGCAATCTGTCCGAAAACCATCCAGTTTTGTACAGATTGCCCTGGGCTTGATTTCAGAGCATTGCGGGAATGACTTGATCCGGTGGGCGGTGCCCATCGGCAAAGGTTTTGACGTTGATGATGACCTTTTCACCCATCTCAACCCGGCCCTCCTCGGTGGCGGACCCCATATGGGGCAGCATCACCACATTGGGCATGTTGCGCAGCTCGGGGTTGCCTTTGATCCCGTGCTCATAAACGTCCAAACCAGCTCCTGCAATATCACCGGCCTTGAGCATGCGCGTCAGGGCGTTTTCGTCGATGACCTCACCGCGCGACGTGTTCACGATCACCGCGCTGGGTTTCAGCAGTTTGAGCCGGCGGGCGTTCAACAGGTGATAGGTGCTGGGGGTTGAGGGGCAATTGACGCTCAGCACATCCATACGGGCCACCATCTGGTCCAGACTGTCCCAATAGGTTGCTTGCAACGCGTCTTCGGTTTCAGGGCGGAGGCGATGGCGGTTGTGATAGTGGATCTGCATGCCAAAGGCGGCCGCGCGGCGCGCCACGGCTTGACCAATCCGGCCCATACCCAGGATCCCTAGGCGACGCCCGCCAAGACGCCCACCAAGGAAGGCCGTCGGAGCCCAGCCTTGCCACTCTCCAGCCTGCATAACGGCCAGACCCTCTTGGATGCGGCGCGTGACGCCCAGCATCAGGGCCAGAACCATGTCGGCTGTGTCTTCGGTCACGACGCCGGGTGTGTTTGAAACGAGGATGCCTCGGCTGCGAGCGGTCGCCACGTCGATATGGTCAAAACCAGCCCCGAAATTGGCAATCAGTTTTAACTGAGGCCCTGCCTGCCCAATGAGGCCCGCATCAATCGTATCCGTCACCGTGGGCACCAGCACATCGGCCTCTTGCACGGCGGCAACCAGCTCTTCCCGGGTCATGGGGGTGTCGCTGTCGCGCAAAGTCACGTCAAACAACTCTTTCAGTCGCGTCTCGACCACTTCTGGCAAGCGTCGCGTCACAACAACACTCAGACGTTTTGATGACATGGCGGCTCTCCCTAACTTCCCTGATTGCCCCTTGTTTCGCTAAACTGCACGTGGATCGGACGAGGCACAAGAACCTCGCCGCAATAAACTCGAGCGGGAATAGAAAATGTTTGTGAAGAGCTGGGCCTATAGCCTTGTTTTCATTCTATTTGGCAATCTTGTCGCAGCTGAGCAAAGCAGGGGGCCGGTGACGAACCTGCCTTTGCCGCGTTTCGTGTCGATGAAAGCCAATGAGGGCAATGTGCGCCGGGGGCCGTCGCTGACCCATCGCATCGACTGGGTGTATAAACGCCGCGACATGCCGCTAGAGATTACCGCCGAACACGGTCATTGGCGCCGGGTTCGTGATCGCGATGGCGCGGGCGGTTGGGTGCATTATTCGCTCTTATCCGGGGTGCGGACTGTGATCGTGGAAAAAGACTTCTTGCAACTGCATCAACGCGCCGATCCCGGCAGCCCGGTAAAAGCGCAGCTTGAACTGGGTGTGATTGCGCGTCTGGGCGAATGCGGCCCGGCCTGGTGCAAGCTGAGCGCAGGCGGTTATAGCGGCTGGGCACCCAAAACCGCACTTTGGGGTGTTGGGCCGGATGAGATCAGGGAATGACCAAAAGACAGATTGGCATCTTGGTCTTTGCGTTGTTCGGGTTCGTTGCCGGGTATTGGACTGTTGAACTGTTTCAGGCGGTTGATCGCGGCGAACGTGCGGTGGAGCTGTTCGAAACGTATTGTCTCTCTGAAGTGGAAGGTGAGCGGGCGGAAGCCGACGATGCTCTGATATCACTATCTTACCCGGAGGGGACTTGGGCAGATTCTGCGGGTAAACTTGTGGTGCAGATCACTCCTGAACACTGCCGAGTGTCCGACATACTTGAATTCCTGACCGATAAGGATTGGGAAACGGTTGAGGCTCGGATTTCTGCTATTGTTGAAAAAAGGTTTCCGCGGCTGACCGCCGATCTTGATCACGGGGTAAATTGGGACAGCTATGTGTTGTGGGCTGAATACCCTGTCTTTGATCCAAAACGTTGGGGCGTTACTGCCTACAGGTATGATTTTGGTGATGGAAACAGGCAAAGTGCGCTGGCGATCAAACACCCGTCCACAGGCCCTAGTCCCATCAAAAACTGACTGCCAAAAGGTGGCAGTCAGACAAGGTTCAGGTATCTACGCCACCTCATGCAACAAGATTGCAGCCTCAGAACTCGACAGATTGCGCCGCGCGTAGGACCCGTAGACATGCGGGTTTTCCGAGACTTGTGGCAGTTGGTTCAGCAGGCGCGCACGGTCGCCTTCGCCGATTGTCGACAAGGCGGTATTGGCGGGGTGGAAGCTTTCGGTTTCCACGCCGTTGGCGAACAACACCTCGTGGCGCGGCAGCAGCATGTGGATATAGGTCACTTCCTTAAGCTGGGTGTCGCGCACAACGCTGTCGCCATTCACCAGATCGCGGGCGGCCACCAGGACCTCTGGCGTGTTGAACAAGGCGCGGGCGACCACACCTTTGACCAGCATCCGATGCTCGGGCGAAACGATGATCTCTTCATCCGGTTCGCCAATGCCAAAGGCACCGGGGCGGATGCGCACCGGGCGCAGTTTTGGCATGGCAAAAAGGCGCGCGCCGGTCATACGACGGCTGCCAATCCACTGAATCTGTTGCGCTCCGCTATCCTTGGTCTGGACCATGTCGCCTTCGCGCAGGTCTTCGATACGGACATTGCCGCGCGGAGTCATGATCCGGGTGCCGGGGGTGAAACAGATGACACCGCTGGCCTGCTCGCCCGGTGTCTTGCCGCCCGTGCTTTCGATATTGTGGTGAACAATCCAAAGCTCGCGGCCCTTTGGCGGCAGTTCATCAAGGAACATCAGCAAGGGGCGCGACCCTTCTCCGACATCTATCAGGGTCACCGTGTAGCTTTGGCTGCCATCCGTCACGACAAAGCTGCTGTCGCTGAGCGGGTGGTCGACTTCGACCTGATCAAGGCGTGTTTGATGCGTGACGGCGGCGCCAACAAGACGTCTCACCATACGCGCTGCGCGTCTGCGAATATCGGCTTCGCCGTCTGCCTGATCTAGCCGCAGGATTGATGTAGGACCATCAACCCGAACAGCGTCACCCTGCCAGGACCATGCTGCCCCAACAGTGAGTGATGACGGAGGTGCGGCCTGAAGACCGTCTATTTCCGTCTGCGACCAAGAGATGACGAACGTGCCGCGATAGCCCGTTCCCATACCTGTCTGCCTGCCTCGTTTTATTTTATTAACGATAGGTTAACGAATGCGTGCTGAGCTGGGAACCCATTGAATGCGCTTGTTTGTTGCGAATTTTATCAACCAATAGATGTGTGGCAAAATAGCAACAGGTGCTGATTCTCTTTAGCGTCAGAATTGTAACTTTATTCTGACAGAGCCGACAGCCTGCCCCTGATCCTGTCCCTCAAACTCCTCTGTCAGATAGGTCACACCAAAAAAGGTGGAATTCAGCTCGCCCTGCCAATGCACCCCGGCACGCAGGCGGCTGCGCGTTTCTTCAACCTCGTAACCGCGGTCTTCGGGCAGAAAAACGCTGCTTTCAACCCAGGCAAAATCGCCGCCAAAGACGTAGGTCATGCCGGACACATATTCATAGACGCTGCGATAACGCTGGCCGGTGACCGGGTCGCGGACCAGTAATTCGCCCTGTCCAACGGGGCCAAAGCTGAAATCCGCCCCAACGCGTGCGAGGCTCTCAGCCCCCCAGCGCAATTCGGTAAAGGGGCGGACAACGCCAGAGCCAAGCGCGAATTGCCGACCAGCCTCGCCAACAAAGGTGGGGTGAATGCCGTTTTCGATCTGATCATCCAGAACCGACGGGCGCACCGGGTTTTGGCGCAACGCATCATGAATGGCGGTGTGCATGTCGCCCAGCCCGGTTTGTGGGCCAGTAAAGACAAGGTCTCCGCCCAGGGAAAACTCGGTCGCGCCACGGCTGAAATGTGTGTGCAGGCCAAGCGACAAGGCACCGGCAAAGGGGCGGTCATCAGGATCAGGGCGGCGCAAATCCGCAGGGGTGATCACCTGCCCCCCCAAACGGTATTCCAAAAGATCAAAGGGGCGATCCGGCAGAAAGCCATCCCATCCCCGCCCGACAACGCGGCTGGAGGCAACAGAGCCCGATTGCCAGCGATCTCCAAGATCCCCGAGCAAGTCATTGTTCACAAGACGGCCATGGCCCAGCACTTCTCGGCCTTGAGCCGAGGCAATGGAGGCACAGAAACACATGGCGAGAACGGCCATGCTCATCAGACGGATCATCTAATCCTCGAAACTGTCGTGCCCCCCCGGGCAAGAAAGCTCTAACATGGCAACATGTTTTCGCACAGGTCAGAGAGACGTTTCGCTCTGACCTGTGGCGCCGCGCCCTCAGTTTCGCGGATAGGTTCGGATCACTCGGCGGTGAAACCTTCGCGACCGATGCTTTCATAGGCGGCAAAGCCTGCGCGCTTGGCATCTTTGGGGGAATAGACATTGCGCAGGTCGGCCATATGCGCGGTCGCCATTTTGCCGGCGATCTTGCTCAGATCCAAGGCGCGGAATTCGTTCCATTCGGTCAGGATGACCAAGAGATCGGCGTTTTGCGAGGCTTTATATGGGTCGTCAACCCAGTTGACGCCCGGCAGCAGCGCTTCACCCTCGTGTTGACCTTGCGGATCAACCGCGCGGACTTTTGCGCCACCGCCAACCAGCGCCGGAACGATGGTCAAGGATGGAGCATCGCGCATGTCATCGGTGTTGGGCTTAAAGGTTACGCCCAGAACCGCAACGGTTTTGCCGTTAAAGGACCCGCCGCAAAGATCAAGCAGCTTGTCGATCATGCGGCGCTTGACCTCTTCATTGACCTTGATCACGGCCTCGGTGATCTGCATCGGGCTGGCATATTCCTGGCCGATCCGCGCCAAGGCTTTGGTATCTTTGGGGAAACAGCTGCCGCCATAACCGGGGCCAGCATGCAGGAATTTATTGCCGATACGGCCATCCATGCCCATGCCCTTGGAGACCGATTTCACATCTGCCCCGACCTTTTCGCACAGGGCGGCAATTTCGTTGATGAATGTGATCTTGGTCGCCAAAAACGCGTTGGCCGCGTATTTGATCATCTCGGCGCTTTCCAGATCTGTGGTGACGATCGGGAATTCACGCAAATAGAGCGGGCGATAGATTTCTGCCATGACCTCGGCGGCGCGATCATTCTGGACGCCCACAACCACGCGGTCGGGCTTCATGAAATCGTCAATCGCCGCGCCTTCGCGCAGGAATTCCGGGTTGGAGGCAACGTCAAATTCCAGATCCGGGTTTGCCTTGGAAATGGTTTGTTTGACCTGGCGGTTGGTGCCCACGGGCACGGTGGATTTGGTCACGACAACCACATAATCGCTGGCCGCTTTAGCGATCTCTTCGGCCGCAGCCATGACATAGGTCAGGTCCGCATGGCCATCGCCGCGACGGGTTGGTGTGCCCACGGCGATAAACACCGCTTGCGCCCCGTCAATCGCCTCGTGCAGATCCAGAGTAAAGGACAGGCGGCCTGCCTCGACATTCTTGGCCATCAATGTGTCGAGCCCGGGTTCGTAAATCGGAACCTCGCCGCGCTCGAGCATCTCAATCTTCTTGGGGTCTTTGTCGACACAAACGACTTCATGCCCAAAATCGGAAAAGCAAACACCTGAAACAAGGCCAACATAGCCCGTGCCAATCATCGCGATTTTCATCGTTGATGTCCTCAAAAGAAAGTTTGGGGCTAATTGGGGTGGATCGGCAGGGATTGTCAACGGTTCGAGCCGTTTTCCAAGGGGCAGCCCCGGTTGCTACCGGGTGATACCGCCTATGAGTCGCCAATTTGCCATAAATTGCAGCGATTTCACGCCCGTTCCCCAAGAGGCAGATTTGCGCTTGAACTCCCCTCACTGCCGCGGCTATACGGGTCGACGGAGACGTGGCCGAGTGGTCGAAGGCGCTCCCCTGCTAAGGGAGTAGGCGGGAAACCGTCTCGAGGGTTCGAATCCCTTCGTCTCCGCCATCATTTCATCAACAAGCCGGCACAGACGTTTTGCTAGCGGTGGCCGCATGGCCTGCCGGGTGCACCGGCTCCTGGGGGGGGTGAGGCGGCGATATTGAGCCTCAACAGATGTTTTTGTTTATGAACGGGTGATCCAGGCGGCAAACAGGCCGATTGCTGCGAGGCCAAGGAACAATTCAACCCCATGTGTGTGCATGCTTCCGTCTGAATGCGCCAGAGCGGGGGTTGCGAGTGCGGCGGCAACGCTGGCCAAGAGGGCAGATTTCATTCTTCGATTTCCTGTTTGCGTTGATAGAGAAAGTCGCGGATGTCGAGCGTGGATTTCTCATCCATCGACACATAGATCAGCGACATATTGGTGCGTTCCTGAACCATCTGACCGGGAAAGGGCAGATAGCTCAGCTCTCGGGATCCGAAAGAGGGGGAGGCGGTGCCAACCTGCCAGTCGGTTTTCAGCTCAACATCGATCAGTTTGAGCGCCTTGGCCCCGTCTTTGGAGGGGCGCTCGAACGGAACGCCAGCCAGTTTCAGATAGCTGGTTTTGTCGGAAGCTTGCAGAAACCCGTCAATGAACTGCGTGGCGAGGACCTGCAGGTCTGCGGCTTCGTCCTCGTGATGCATATGGCTGTGCAGGTGATCGCCATGGGCATGATTGTGGCCATGCCCGTGCGGGTGATCGTGGTGGTGGGGATGTGGGTGATCGTGTGGCATCAGACACCCACCTTATGCGGGCCGTCATTTGACCAGCGATTGCCTTTAAACTCGCCATGTGGGGTGGTTACTGGCTTGTCGATGAACTTCTTATGCGCACCCATTTTGCCATTCGACACCAGCGCCCCCAGCACATCTACAATCACACGGGTGCCCATCAGGGCGGTGATGTCCGAGGTGTCATAGGGCGGCGAGACCTCGACCAGTTCCATGCCACAGATGCCTTCGGCAGCAATGCCCGAAGCCAGTGCCAAAGCCTCGCGCGGGAGGAAACCACCGGGTTCCGGCCAGCCGGTGCCGGGCACAAAACCGCAATCGATGCTGTCGATGTCAAAGGACATATAGACCATGTCGACGCCGTCCCAGGCCATCTCAAGCGCCATTTCGATGGTTTTGTCGACGCCTATCTTTTCCATGTCGCCCATGGTGATGATGTTGGTCTCGCGTTCGCGGGCAACCTTGACCGCCTCGCGTGGGACCTGCCAGCCGCCAATGCCGATCTGCACGAGGTTCTTTGCAGGCACATTGGGCAGGTTGGTCGAATGAAACCAGGGCGTGGTGTGCATCCGCTCATCCAGGTCTTTTTCCTGAATGTCGGCATGGCGGTCGAAATGCACGATGCCGATCTTTTTCGAAGTGCATTCGGCAATGCCGCGCACGCAGGGGAAGCCGATGGAATGGTCGCCTCCAATCATAATCGGCAGAGAACCAGAGCTGAACACATGGCTGACTGCGCGGCTGATCTGGTCAAAGCTCTTTTCGATATTGGCGGGGATGGTGAACACATCCCCCGCATCGCACATGGTCATCTGTTCGCGCAGATCGACGCCAATCTCGTAGTTATACGGCGTATAAAGCGCCGAGATCTTGCGCACGCCTTGCGGGCCAAAGCGCGTGCCAGGGCGATAGGTTGTGCCGCCGTCAAAGGGGATGCCCAGCACAGTGGCGTCGTAATTGGCGACCTCTAGCACGTCCTCGGCATAGGGGGCCTTCAGAAAGGTATTGATCCCGGCGAAATGCGGCAGTTCTCCGCGCGCAAAAGTCGGGATGGACTTATCCTCGATGCTGTCCGCGCCGGTCAGGCCCATGCGCAGCGCCCAGCGGCGTTCTTCATCGGCGCGGCCTTCGGGCAGGTCTGCCTCTTTCTGCATGGCTTTCCATCCGGCCAGTTTGGTCAGGTCCGGGTGGTGAAAGCGTTTTTCGCGTTGCGCAACGCGGTCACGCAAATCCATCGGATGATGCGATTGTCTCCGCTTTGGTTCCGTAAACACGATGGTTTCTCCCAATTACATGTCCCGCAATTTGTGCGGGGGCTTCCGAGCTTTGGTGATCCTCTTCTGCGGAGCCCGGCGGCGCAGAGGAGGCTTGGCTTACCCCAGCGACAGTGAGGGGTATTGATCCAGAATGTCCTGAAACGGCATGCCCTTGTTTCGAGCGTCGAAATCATAGGTGATCGTGGCCCCGAACAGCCCGGGATCTTGTGGGTCCCAGCGCGGTTTGTCGAAGACCAAGACGCGGTCGCCCAGTTTGAACGCTTCGTCCAGGTCATGGGTGACCATGAAGACGGTCATGTTGGTCTCGTCCCGAAGTTCCAAAAGGAAATCATGCATTTGCAAACGTGTCCCCGGATCGAGCGCGCCAAAGGGTTCGTCCAACAGCAAGATGCGCGGCTTGGCTGTCATGGCCTGCCCGATGGCAAGACGTTGCTGCATTCCGCCTGACAGCGAGGCCGGGTATTGCTGGGCCACGTGGTTCAGGCCGATGCGTTCCAGCATGGTATCCGCGCGCTGCTCTGCCTGTTTGCGCGCGGTCCCGCGCAGGCGGCCAAAGGGTTTGTCAAAACTCTCGGCTGCGATCAGGTTTTCGCGCACCGTCAGGTGTGGAAAGACCGAATATTTCTGAAAGACAACGCCGCGCTCGCGGTTCGGCTCAACTGCGGTTTCGCCGCCCTCGATGCTGATATCCCCTTTATGGGGGCGCTCTTCGGCGAGAAGCATGCGCAGGAACGTGGATTTCCCACAGCCGGATGCCCCGACGATCGAGATAAACTCGGCCTCATCGACGGCGACGTTGACCCGTTCCAGGATTGAACGGTTTCCATAGCGTTGCCAGACATTTGTGACGCTTACAAAGCTCATAGGTTGGCCTCCATCCAGGGGAAGGCGCGGCGCGACAGGGATTTGAGCAGCCAGTCAATGACAAAAGCAAGAACAGTGATCCAGATGACGTAGGTCAGGATGACATCCATCGCCAAATAGCGCCGAACCAGGAAGATGCGATAGCCAAGCCCGACATTCGAGGCGACCGCCTCGGCGGCGATCAGGAACAGCCAGGCAGAGCCGAGCGACAGGCGAACATTTGAAATCAGGCGGGGCAGGATTTGCGGCAGCGCCACGCGCAGGGCAATGACCCAGCTGGAGGCCCCAAGCGTTTGTGCTTTGACGATTTGTTCTTTGGGAATCTCCATCACCCGTTGCGCCAGATCACGGGTCATGAAGGGGGTTATGCCAATCACGATCAGCACAACCTTTGAGACCTCGCCAAGGCCAAAAACGATGAAGAGGATCGGCAAGAGGGCCAGCGGAGGTACCATGGACAGGACAGCGATAAAGCCCGAGAACAAGGACCGCGCATAAGGCAGCAAGCCAATGGCCAGACCCAAGGCCAGTGACAGCATTGCCGAGATCGTCACGCCCCCCAAAAGCCGCGCCAAACTGGCAAAGGTGTCGTTCCAGAGCAGGATTTCCTTTGACCGTTTGTCCGGCACCGTAAACAGGCGCTCCGCCGTCTCGACAATGGTTGTCGGCGCTGGCAGCAGCTTGTCCTGCGGATTGGCAGTGAGGCGGATATCCGACGCAATCGAATAGGCCACAAAGATCATGATAAAGGGCAGGGCTGCCAGCAAAAGCGCAGCAGGGCGGCCCGGAATGTGATTGATCAATCTCATGGCAAGGCTGTCCTTGAGCTGAGAGGGATGGGCGGCGCGAAGATCACCGCCCATCAGGAAGCTTTAGAGAGCGCCGTCAGCGGCCATTTGCATGTAGGTTGTGTCAAAGCGGAACTTCACATTGGCTTCGGAGCCGGTGATCTTTCCGTCCGGATAGGCGATACCGACGAAATCCGCGCTGGGCGCGCCCTCGCCCAGAATGCCCTTGTCGAACAGGAACTCGGCCACATTGGTCATCGTGGTGGGCAACGCGTCAGAGCTGGCCTGTGCCACTGCAGCAGCCGGGTCAAAGAACATCTCGGTCGCCGCCAGCTGGGCTTTGTACCCGGCCAGATCGGTTCCCGAAGCCTCTGCCAAAGCGGTCAGGACCTCTTCGTCACCGGCAGCCATCAGCGCCATGACTTCGTACCAGGCACCGGCAACTGCCTTGCCAAAGTTCGGATTGGCCTCGAGCGTTTCGGTGTTCACCACCATCAGATCAAGGATTTCACCGGGGATTTTTGAGCTATCAAACAGGTTCACCGCATCCGGGCTGGACCCGATAATCTCGGACACCAATGGGTTCCAGGTGACCACGGCCTCGACCTCTTTGGTGGCAAAGGCGGCGATCATGTCGGCGTCAGAGGTGTTGATGACCGAGGTGAGATCGGATTCCTCGAGGCCGACACTGTCCAACCCACGTGCCAGCAAATAATGCGACACCGAAAGCTCCACCAGATTGACAGGCTTGTCCTTGAGATCCTTCAGGCTGTCCACGCCTTTGGCGATCACCGCGTCATTGCCGTTGGAATAATCGCCGATGATCAGCGCCGTTGTGTCGACGCCGCCGCCGGATGGGATCGAAAGCGTGTCCATATTTGTTGCTGATACACCGTCAAAGGCCCCGGCCGTATATTGGTTGATGGATTCGACGTAATCGTTGAACTGCACGATCTCGACATCAATACCGTATTTGTCGGCCCATTTATCCATGATGCCGCTATCCTCAAGATAGCCCCACGGCATCCAGCCCACATAGATGGACCAAGCCAGTTTGAATTCGGTCTTTTCTTGCGCGGCAAGCGGTGCGGTTGTCGCGGTCAGAATACCCAAGGCAAGAGCGGTCGCAGACATCAGTTTGGTCATGTGCATGTAAGTCCCCGTTGTCACGTCCCGCCGAAATCGTGGTTGGTTTTCGGCCCGCTGGCGGAACAATGAGATCAGGGCGCGGACAAAACCAGCGCAGTAACCTCCCGGGATTTTGGCCCGCCGTGTGCCTTTCCGGAATTTGCCGGAAAGGTGGCGCTTCTCGGACCTGACCTGATGATATCAGCGGAACCCTAAGCACCCTGCAGGCTCAGCACAGCGCAGAGCGGTTGCGATGAGCAAGTTTGCGGCGTGTGGTTTTTATCTGGGGGCGGAAAATGAACAAAAAACGGGCAGGATTCGCGGCGTGTGCACGTTTTCTGGTCTTGGGTTCGGCCTGTTTGGCTGGCGAACTGCCGGATTAACCCGGTGCTGAGATGCTTTCCGGGTGCAAAAGACCGGGGGCGAATCCCGATGCGAGATCAAGAAAAGATCGCGATTTTGCGCTATGTGCCGCGTCGATCAGCGGAGCTTAGTCGCTGAATTTCGTCAGGTCAAAATCGGGCAGCCTGCCAAAGGCTTCGCGCAAGGCACCGCCCCAACCGTCCGAGATGGCCGCATAATAGGGGTCATTTGCCTCGATACGGAATTCATGATCGCAGCTTAGGGAATCCGCCTTGTAAACGCGCACATCCAACGGCAAATCCACGCCCAGATTGGCCTTGATCGTCGAGTCAAACGACACGAGCAGCAATTTCACCGCGTCGTCAAAGGACATCTCGGCATCAAAGGCGCGCACCAGGATCGGGCGGCCGTATTTGGTTTCGCCAATTTGGAAAAACGGTGTGTCGGCGCTGGCTTCGATAAAGTTGCCCTCGGGATAGATCATGAAAAGCCGGTGATCCCCGCCCTTGATCTGCCCGCCAACCAGGATTGTGGCGTTGAAGCCGCTATCGGCCTTTTGCCCGGCCTCGGCATGATCTGCGATCACCTCCTTGAGCGTGTCGCCCACAAGGACCGCCACCTGAAACATGCTTTCGGCCTGCAAGATGCTTGGGTTGCGATCCTGCGCGGCCTTTACCCGCTCTTCAAGAAGGCTGATCACGGCTTGGGTCGTGGCGAGGTTGCCAGCGGTCATGATCGTAATCGACCGATCGCCGGGCACGTCCCAGGAAAACATCTTGCGAAAGGTTGAAATATTGTCGACGCCCGCATTGGTCCGGGTATCCGACATGAAGACCATGCCATGTTTCAACATAAGCCCAACGCAGTAGGTCATTGTGCCCTCAAATTAAGTTCACGCTCATTATTTAGGCTACTGCTGTACTTGCAAGGCAACTTCAAGCGCTTCTTGGCCCGCGCCCTGCCGAATACCCAGAATTGGTGCGGCATCGCGATAATCGCGGCCTGTGGCAAGGGTGATGTAGCGTGAGTCGGGGGAGATACCGTTTGAGACATCAAACCCAACCCACCCAAGGCCGCTGACATGGACTTCGCACCAGGCATGTGTTGCGTCCTGATCCACACGATCATCCATCAGAAGATAGCCAGAGACATACCGCGCCGGAAAACCCAAGGCGCGCGCAACGGCAATCATGATATGCGCGTGATCCTGACAGACACCTTGACCCGAGGCCATGGATTGCTCGGCGCTGGTTGTGCTGTCAGTGACGCCGATTTGATAGGCGACCGCCTTTGAAACCTCAGAAGACACCGCGTGCATCAAGGCCACATCATCCATGTCCTTGCGCAGTTTCTGCATCTCGCTGACCAAAGGCCGGATCGTCGCGCCCGGTTTGGTTTGCTCGGTGGGTTGTTGGAAAAGCCAAAGCGGCGCATAGCCGCGATGCGGGCCCGTCACACCGGCCAAATCATCGACCTCGACAACGCCCTCATTCAAGATCTCGACCGACGTTGCAGCATTGTCCACTTTGACCAGCTGCGTGCGGTTCTGGAATTGATCGTCAAATTCAACTTGCCTGGCCCCACCCGTCACCGAGGTGGTCCATTCCAGAACGGTTTGGCCTTTGCCGTCTTTCGGTGTCAAACGAAGTTGTTGCAATGCGTAATGGACAGGCACGTCATAAGAATAGGTCGTGACATGCCGGACCGTTAGTCGTCTTGTCTCAGCCATAAAAGCGGAAATCCTCCTCGATATGCCCGGCCAGTTTGGCATTATCGGCGATAAAGCTGCTCAGAAATTCGTGTAGCCCGTCCTCAAAGATCGTATCGACGGTCTGCGAATTGATCCGATGACACAAGGCATCGACCTGAACATTGCTTTCCTGCCGCGAGGCATATTCCTTTTCAAGATGCCCCAGGTTTTCGCCGATCTTCTTGGCGCAGAATGCCAGGGATCTGGGCATTCGGCTGTCCAAAATCAAGAAGTTCGCGATAGAGGCCGGCCCGCTTTCCCCGCCCGAAAGCCAACGATAGCTGCGCTCGGCAGAGACTGAGCGCAGGATGACCTCCCATTGCGCATTGTCGATCGAAGACCCGACAAACGCCGCTGAGGGCAGCAGGACGTAATATTTTACATCCATAATGCGTGCCGTATTGTCTGCCCGTTCGATAAAGGTGCCGAGGCGGGCAAAGGCAAAGATGTCGTTGCGCAACATGGTGCCGTGCAAGGCTCCGCGAACCACCGATGTGCGAAACCGGATCTGGGTGAGAATGTCATGCATCGCGCGTTCGGTCACCGGGCGCGACAGCAGATCCTTGAGAACCATCCAACATTCATTGGTGGCTTCCCAAACTTCGGAGCTAAGCGCGGTGCGTACCAATCGCCCGTTATTCCGGGCCGCCGTGATCGCGGTCATGACAGAGGATGGGTTATCCTTGTCCCGCAGCATGAAGTTGATCACCTGCGCAGCGTCATAGCTGTCATATTTCTCAAGATAGGCGTCATTCATCCCGGCCGTAGTGATGATTGACTGCCACTCGTTTGAATCCCCTTCCGAGCGGGTCAGCGCAATGTGCCAACCGGCCTCCAGAAGACGAGCGGTGTTTTCGGCGCGTTCAAGATAGCGGAACATCCAGAACAGGCCGCCAGCAGTTTTGCCCAGCATCATGTTTTAGTCTCCCAATACCCAAGTGTCTTTGGTGCCGCCGCCCTGAGACGAATTCACCACGAGGGAGCCCTTTTTCAGAGCGACCCTGGTCAACCCGCCAGGGGTGATGTCGACCCGATTGGGAGAGACGAGAACAAAGGGCCGCAGATCGACATGTCTGGGGGCCAGCCCCGCCTTGGTCAGAATGGGGACGGTCGACAGGGAAAGCGTCGGCTGGGCGATATAGTTCGCCGGGCGCGCGCGCAGTTTCTTTTCAAAGGCGGCAATTTCCTTTTTCGAGGCCGCGGGCCCAACCAGCATCCCATAGCCGCCTGATCCGTGCACTTCTTTCACGACAAGATCGGCCAGGTTGTCGAGCACATATTTCAGGCTGTCTGGTTCCGAGCAGCGCCAGGTTGGCACGTTCTTTAGAATTGCCCGTTCGCCTGTGTAGAACTCAACAATATCAGGCATATAGGAATAAAGCGCCTTGTCATCGGCGATACCTGTGCCAGGCGCGTTTGCAATAGTGATATTGCCCGCCCGATAGACATCCATAATCCCAGGAACGCCAAGCAGACTATTGGGATTGAATGTCAGCGGATCAAGGTAATCATCATCCACCCGACGATAGAGCACATCAATGGGTTGATACCCTTGCGTCGTGCGCATGGAGACATAGCCGTCTTCGACACGCAGATCGGTGGATTCCACCAGTTCAACGCCCATTTGATCCGCCAGGAAGGCATGTTCGAAATAGGCCGAATTATGGGTCCCCGGCGTCAGGACAGCCACAACAGGTTTGGCGTTCGGAGAGTTCGCCGGGCAGCTATCGGCCAATGAGCGGCGCAAAAGCTGGGGATAAGCCGAGACCGGACGCACCTTTAACTGGCTGAACAACTCGGGAAACATCTGCAACATGGTTTCGCGGTTTTCGAGCATGTAGCTCACACCAGATGGGGTGCGGGCATTGTCTTCGAGAACATAGAATTCATCCTCGCCGGTGCGCACCAGATCGGTACCGACGATATGGGTGTAAACGCCGCCGGGCGGTTTGACCCCGATCATTTCCGGCAGAAAGGCTTCGTTACCCGCAATGATTTCCCTGGGGATACGCCCCGCTCTCAGGATTTCCTGACGGTGGTAGATGTCATGAAGAAACGCATTGATCGCCCGAACGCGCTGTTCAATGCCCCTTTCCAGGGTGCGCCATTCTTTGGCGGCAATGATGCGCGGGACAATGTCGAACGGGATCAGCCGTTCATCCGCTTCTTCTTGTCCATAAACGTTGAAGGTGATGCCAATGCGGCGAAAGAAATTTTCGGCTTCTGCGGATTTGCGCCTGAGCGCCTTCACGTCTTCGCTTCTAAACCACTCAAAGTAGGTTTGGTATGGATTTCGCGGCTCGTCCGTTTCGAGCAACATTTCATCAAAATGCAGGCTGGTATTCGTCATAATATTACGTTCGCACAAGAATTTTTGAGTGCAAGCAGATATATTTAGAAACCGTTTACCTTTCGAAATTTCCGGCGCGGCGCGAAGAAATGATTAAAATTTAGGCAACCCACTGAGGTTGCATTGGAAATTTGATCAAGTTGGGTGCAAGAAATACGTGTATTTGAGCGGATATTTCACGCGGTCAAAGGCTGAAAATCGCTGTTCTCGGGGCCCGGAAATGATCCGCGTGACTGATTTAAAAAGCAAAATTCGACCCGAATCAGAGAGCCGTGTCAAAATCCGTCAATCCCGACCTTTGACGCATGCCCGGCTTTGGCATCCCCTTAGATTTCGCGCTGAAGGCGAAGGCCCGTGGCGGACTTTTGAGTCTCTGCCCATTGCCGAGGGGATTGGCCATACATGCGTTTGAACTCACGGCTGAACTGCGAGAGGCTGACATAGCCGACCTCGAATGCGGCTTCATTGATGCTGGTTCCCCCGGCAACCATCATGGCGGCATTATTCAATCTCATCGCTTTCACAAATTGAATGGGTGACAAGGTGGTCATTTGTTTGAATTTACGGTGGAAAACGGCGCGGCTCATGCCAGCCCGATCTGCCATATCTTCAATGGAAATGGCCGTACCCAGATTGGAAGAAACATGGGCGATAGAGCGGGCAATTGCGTTGCCAGGGCCAAAGGATTGCCGGGCAAACTCGCCAGCTTCACCCTTGAGGATCGCATAATGTAACTCGCGAAGCCGCGACGCGCCCAAAATGGCCGTATCGGTCTTGCTGTCCCCAAGTTGCAACACGCGCAATAACGCCTCGGTAAAGGAGTTATCCCAGCGCGCAAGGCCAATGCTTTGGTTTGGGGGGATGCGGTGACTGGCTGCGGAGTGCGCACCGGAATTGTCCATCTCCAGGATCAGTTCGGCCATGATGCGTTGATCGAGTGAAATCAAAACGCCAAATAGGGGGGTCGCCAAAGACGCCTCTGGCGTTCCGGCCTTGATCGGCATCGAGACCGGACAACAGAGATATTGACCGTCACCGTATACATGCCTTTGCCCGTCAAAGACCGCCTCTTTTGTTCCGCTGACAATGGCCACGATACAGGGGTCATAGACGACGGGTACGCACGGGATGGCCTGTGTCGCACGAAACAGCTGCACCCCCGATATCCCGGTCTCGGTCAGCCCCTCCTGGACGGCCCTTTGGGCGATAAGCTGTTTGATGTCTTCCTTGCTCATGCTTGGAATAGAGGCCGAGATTCTTCTTGTTGCAAGTCGTTTGATATAATTGGGCAAGTATATGCGAGAAATCAGCCTTATTTCGTCTGTTTCTGAGAGTTATTTGCATGGGCAAGATGCGAAACTCAACAGCGCTGTCTCGCAGGCAGTGAAGCAAGGACGAAGCGATGCCAGATACAACTTTCGGACCCAAAGGCTGGACGCCTGAGCGGCTTGGCCCGCAGAATGGGAAAACCTATCTGATCACCGGCGCCAATGCCGGAACCGGGTTTCAGGCAGCTCGGATCCTTTTGGCCAAAGGGGCGCAAGTGGTCATGCTGAACCGCAGTGTGGACAAGTCCGAAGCCGCCATTCAAAGTTTGAAGGATGAGTTTGGACAAGAGGCGAAGGTCAGCTTTGTGCGTATGGATCTTTCCGATCTTGCCAGCGTGCGCAGGGCGGCTCAGCACGTGCTGGAAACAGTCCCGCAGATCACTGCGTTAATCTGCAACGCGGCCATCGCCCAGGTGCCCGTGCAGAAACTCACCGTGGACGGGTTTGAAAGTCAGCTTGGCACCAATCATTACGGCCATTTCCTGCTTTGCGGGATGCTGTTTGACCGTTTTGAGATGTCCAAAGGGCGGATCGTGGTTGTCGCCAGTCTTGGTTACAATATGGGGATCAAAACCATTCAGTTCGAAGACATGAACTGGGACAAGAATTACAGCGCCAACCCGGTCTATAGCCAGTCCAAGCTGGCGCAAATGATGTTTGCCTACGAGTTGCAGGATCGCGTCAAAGCGGCTGGCAAGGCGGTGGGGGTCTTTGTCTGCCATCCCGGCTCGTCCGCGACCTCATTGATTACAACAAGCGGCGGCTTTTTGACCCGTATTTTGTTCAAACTCATGTCCCTGTCACCAATGGTGCAGAGTGCTGAAAAAGGGGCCTATCCAGAGGTGATGTGTGCAACCGAAGACGGGCTGGCACAACGCGCCCTCTATGGCCCTACGGGGCGGATGCAATTCGTTGGGCCTGTCGGCAAAGGCGTGCTCAACGCGCATGCATATGACAAACCGGTTATGACCCGGCTTTGGCAAGTGTCTGAGGAGGCGGTAGGGTTTACCTGGAACTTGCACAAAGCCGGGTCGTCAGAAGGGCGCACCCTTCTATGAATTGAGGTAGTTTTCGAGAGTCTTGGCGACTCCTTTGGTCCAGAGGGATCGAAGATGTCTGTCAAAGGTAGCTGCAAAACCTACGTTATGGGCAATATCGCCATAGATCTCGTCCATACCCAACCACATTTGCGGGTCCTGTTTGGCCAAACTGGCATTGTGTTGGAGCTTGTCCCAAACCGGGTCATTGGGGGCGATGGTTGAACCGTCTTCGCGGGTGCCCGCACACATGCGCGCCCAAAGGGCCTGAACCAGCGCCAGACCTGTGATAGGGGTTCCTGCCGCGATGGCTTCGCGGATGACCGGCAACAGCGCACCGGTGTGGCGGGATGACCCGTCAAAGGCAACGCGGCGGACGGTGTCAAGGATCTCGGGGTTGGAAAACCGCCGGTCGACCAGATCAACATAGGCGCTGGGCGTCATGCCGGGAACGTCTTGCACATGTGGGGCGATTTCCTCCAACACAACCTTGCGAAACAGGGCGCGGATAGCCGGGTTTTGCATGGACTGAGCGATGGTTTCGAGCCCAAGAATCTCTGCCGGGGCGGCAATGATCTGGTGACCGCCATTCAGAATACGCAGCTTCATCGCCTCATAATCATGAACCTTGTCGGTAAAGGTGACGCCGACTTTTTCCAGCGCAGGGCGGCCCGCGCAAAAGTTGTCTTCGAGGATCCATTGCCGGAAATTCTCGTGCGTGACAGGCACCGCATCGTCCAGGCCAAATTTGCGCACCAATGCCAGCTCTCGTTCTCCGGTGGCGGGCACGATGCAATCGACCATCGAATTGGGAAAGCTGCAATTATCCCGCACCCAATCGGCAAAGTCCGGGTCCATAAGTTGGGCAAGCGAGGTCACGACCTGACGCATGATCACCCCATTGCCGGGCAGGTTGTCACAGCTTTGAATCGTAAAGGGGCCGGTACCTGCAGAACGACGGTTTCTAAGCGCGGCGAGAATGGCTCCAAAGGCTGTGGTGGGCGCATCTGGCGTGGCGACATCCTGTTGAATATCGGGCTGGGTTGGGTCGAATTCCTTGGTTGAGGGCGACAGGTAATATCCGCCTTCGGTCACGGTCAGCGACACGATCCGAATGTCGGGCTGCGACATACGTTCGATCAGAGCCGCATGGCCCGGTGTGACCGGCACGTAATCGATCATCGAACCGACAATTTCCGCCGATGTGCCGGATGGGTCCAGCTCGACCAATGTGCTGAGATAGTCCTGCTCGGCCATCTTTTGGCGCTGGACCTCATCATAGCTGCGCACACCCGCGCCGATAATCGCCCAATCATGATCCTGTCCCTGCTGGAACAGCCGATGCAGATACCAGGCCTGATGCGCGCGATGAAAATTGCCCAGACCGATATGGAGAATGCCGGAGCGCAATTGGCTCCGGTCATAGCGCAGGCCTTTGACCCCCGCGGGGAGGGTGTCCAAAGCAGCGTTTTTGAGTTTGGTCGCCATAATGCACCGGTCTTGTTGTGCCTCCCGGTCGAGAAGGCGGGTTTCGTCGTTCATGTTGTCGCGAGCCCCTGTCAGCTCATCCAATTGCCGCCGTCGACATTGTATGTCTGCGCGACGATGTAATTTGCGTCTTGGCTGGCCAGAAAGACGGCCATGCCGGTCAGATCGTCGGCGGTGCCCATACGGCCAAATGGAACCGCCTCGCCGACCTCTTTTTTCTTTTGCCCCAAGGGTTTGTTTTCATATTTGGCGAACAGGGCGTCGACCCCCTGCCAATGTTCGCCATCCACCACGCCGGGGGCGATGGCGTTGACGTTGATGCCGTGTTTGATCAGGTTCAGCCCGGCGGATTGGGTCAGGCTGATGACCGCCGCCTTTGAGGCGCAATAGACCGAGACAAGCGGCTCTCCGCGTCGCCCGGCCTGGCTGGCCATATTGATGATCCGGCCACCTTGCCCCCGTGTGATCATGTGTTTGGCCACCGCCTGCATGGTGAACAAGACACCCGCCACATTGATCGAAAACACTCGGTCGAAATCTGCTCGTCTTACCTCGTCCAATGGCGCGGCGGTAAAGATCGCGGCGTTGTTGATCAGGATGTCGATATGGCCAAGGGATTGGATCGTGTGACCAACCGCCTGTTCGATACTGCCTTGGTCCGAGACATCCATCGCAACGGCAACGGCCCCATCGCCCAGCTCTGCCGCGGCTGTTTGGGCCGCAGCGAGGTCAATATCGGCTATCGCCACGCGCGCGCCCTCGGCGATATAGGCCTTGGCAAAGGCCAGGCCGATACCGCGCGCGGCCCCTGTGATCAGGGCGGTTTTTCCAGCCAGTCGCGTCATTCGATCCGCAAGCCTTTTTGGTCGAATTTGTGGATGTTCTGCGCTTGTGGCGTGAGAAAGACGGTATCCCCGTGTTTGACCGCCACATCGCCAGCGGCGCGCACGGTCATCGGGTCACAGCCGTCGATGCCATGCACATGGATGAAGGTGTCAGAGCCCAGATGCTCGGCCACGCCGACCTTGCCCTCCCATTGACCACCGGTTGTGGAAACCTCGATATGTTCGGGGCGCACACCGATGGTATGGGCATTGTGCTTTGCGGCCTCGGCCCCTTCGATCAGGTTCATCTTGGGGGAGCCAATGAAGCCGGCGACAAATTTGTTGCGCGGCTTGTGATACAGTTCGAGAGGCGAACCAACCTGTTCGATCACACCAGCCTGCAACACCACGATCTTGTTCGCCATAGTCATGGCTTCGACCTGATCATGGGTCACATAGATCATCGTGGTTTTCAGGCGCTCATGCAGCTCACCAATCTCAAGACGCATCCCGACGCGCAGCGCTGCGTCCAGGTTCGACAGTGGTTCGTCGAACAAGAAGGCGGCTGGTTCGCGGACGATTGCGCGACCAATGGCAACACGCTGACGCTGACCACCCGACAGGTCCGCCGGTTTGCGATCAAGGTAATCCATCAGGTTCAGCGATTGGGCCGCGGTTTCGACCTTTTGGTCGATCTCGGCCTGATCCATTTTCGCCATGCGCAGTGGAAAGCCGATATTCTTGCGCACACTCATATGCGGATACAGCGCGTAGGATTGGAACACCATGGCCAGCCCCCGCTCGGATGGCGGCACTTGGGTGGCGTCGTTCCCGTCAATCTCGATATAGCCCGAGGTGAGATCCTCCAATCCGGCGATCATGCGCAAGAGCGTGGATTTCCCGCAGCCCGACGGGCCGACAAATACCGTGAATTCCCCGTCTTCGATGGTCAGGTCCAGCGGTGGAATGACCTGCGTGTCACCAAAGCTTTTGGTCACGTTTTTCAGTACGATACGTCCCATTGTCTTTCCTTATTTCACAGCGCCAAAGGTCAGGCCCTGGACAAGTTGTTTTTGACAGAACCAACCCAGCACAACGATCGGGCCGACGGCTGCGGCCGAGACCGCCGATAGCCGTCCGAAAAACAGCCCTTCGGGTGCGCGGTTGCCTTCGATAAGCTTGGACAGGGTGGCCGCATCCGTGGTGGTGAGGCGCACGGTCCAATAGGCTTCGTTCCAGCAGAAGATGAAGCAGAGCAGGGCGGTCGAGGCGATGCCCCCCCAGGCCAGCGGGATCAGGATTTCCTTGATTTCACCCCAGGTGCTGACGCCGTCCATTTGTCCGGCCTCGATGATGTCCTTGGGGATTTCCTTGAAATAGGTGAACAGCATCCAGACCACGATGGGCAGATTGATAAGGCTGAGCACCAGGATGATCAGGAAATGGCTGTCAAACAGGCCAAGGCTTTTGGTGATGAAGGTCATCGGGTAAAGCACCGCCGCCGCTGGCAACATCTTGGTGGAAAGCATCCACATCAGCACGTCCTTGGTTGTGCGGCTGGGGTTGAATGCCATGGCATAGGCGCAAGGGATGCCCACAAAGAGGGTAAAGGCAGTGGCCAGAACGGAGGTGATGACCGAGTTCTTGGCAAAGCGCCAATAGTCGTAATTCTCGGTCATGTTCAGATAGTTTTCCAGCGTCGGCGTGAACCAGATCAGGTATTCCGGTTTGACCGCATCCGCATCGGTTTTGAAGCTGGTCAGGACCATCCAGAAGATCGGGAAAAAGAACAGCAGTCCCACGATCCAGGCCAGGGTTGGCCGACCAAATTTCGCGAATTTCGAGGGTTTAGCAACGATAGCCATCGGTCAGTTCCCTTATTCCATCAAGCTTTTGCCAATCATGCGCAGCAGAAAGATTGCGACGATATTGGCGAGGATGACCGCAAAGATGCCTGTGGCGCTGGCGGCTCCGATATTGTTGTTGGCGAATTCGCCGATCAGATAGGGCAGGTTCTTGTTGCCGTTGCCGCGGCTGACGATCTCGATCTCGGCATAGAGCGAGAGGTGAAAGATCGCCTGGATCATGACCACAATCGCAATGGGGCGGGCCAGGTGCGGCAGGGTCAGAAAGCGGAATTGCGACCAGGTTCCAGCCCCGTCCAGAACGGCGGCTTCTTTCTGCTGCTGGTCCTCGGATTGCAGCGAGGTCATAAAGATCAACACCGCGAAAGGCGTCCACTGCCAGGTCACCATGATGATCACCGCATAGGCCGATGTCTGGGTGGCGCGGAAGGAAATCGGTTCAAGCTCAGGCCAGAGCGAAAAGAAACCGCCGACCAAAGGCGCGGCACGCAGGGCATCGAGCAGGTCGTTGATGCTGCCAACGGCGATCCCTTGCAGACCCAGCACCGGGTCCAGGATCATGTTGATCCAAAGCACGGCATTCACGGCAGGCATCACGAAAAAGGGCGAGATCAGCAGAACACGGACGATCCCCTGTCCGGCAAAGGCCTTGTTGATCAAAACGGCGATCAGCACGCCAAGGATGACAGTCAGGAACAAAATGCTGCAGACGATCAACAGGCTGTTTTGGATGGCCAGCAGAAAGTCCTTTGAATTCAGGACGAATTCATAATTCCCGAAGCCACGCCAGTTCGATAGGCTGGGCGTCGTCCATTCCGGACGGCGCAAGTTGTTCAAAACATAGCGAATAAACGAAAAGTACAGTGTCATCCCCAATGGGATCAGCATCCATACCAAGAGCAGTAGAACTGCGGGTGTTTGAAGAAGGCGCGGAAGCTTTCTATCAGACATGATCCTATTCTCCCGGCAAAACGGTCTTTCCGTTTTGCTTGTCACTTTAGGTTGCGAATATCAGGACGTTACGCGTCGCCGGGGCGCTTAGGCAAATCTGACGACTGGTTGGCGGAGGGCCCGGGTGTCCCGGACCCTCGCTCAAGGGTCTTAGTAGTAACCAGCTTCTTTCATGATCGCATCAGCAGCCTTTTGCGAGGCAGCCAAGGCGTCTTCGACCGATTTTGCACCGGACAGGGCCGCAGCCATTTCCTGTGCGACAGCCGAACCAACCTCGGGGAATTCCGGGATCGCGGCGAACTGAACACCCACATAAGGTTTCAGATCAGTCGCTTCTGGTGCGGCGCTGTCAATCGCTGCCAGCTCTGCGGCAGCAAATTTTGCAGCAGCCTGGAATTCAGGGATGGCATAGGTCGAGGCACGCTGACCGGTTGGAACAGAGCCCCAGCCAAAGTCCGGGTGATTGCCAACGGCTTGGACGTATTCTTTGGACGTGGCCCATTGAATAAAGTCAGCCGCTGCTTCGGCATTGGGCGATCCAGCCGGGATGGCCATGGCCCAGGCCCACAACCAGTTGGCCCCAACCGGGTTACCGGCATTGGGCGACTGGGCATAGGCAACACCGTCAACGTCCAGGAAAGAGGCGGCGATGGTGGCGTCAATCCACATGCCACATTTGCCTTCGTTATACAGCGCGAGGATCTCGTTGAACGAGTTGCCCTCGGAGCCGGGTGGACCATAGTTGCCCAGCAGATCAACATAGAAGTTGATCGCAGCCTTCCATTCCTCGCTGTCGATGGTCGGCTTGTAATCCTTGTCAAACCAGGCCCCGCCAAAGGAATTCACCACGGTGGTGATAAAGGCCATATTGTCGCCCCAGCCGGGCTTGCCGCGCAGGCAGGCACCATAGACGCCGTTATCGGGGTCGTGAATGGCTGCTGCTGCTGCTTTGACATTGTCCCAGCTGTCATTGTCACCAATCGCAACACCTGCCGCATCGGTCAGGTCTTTGCGATACATAACCATGGACGATTCACCATAGAACGGTGCCGCATACAGCGTGCCCTCGTGGGACAGACCATTGCGCATCGCTGGCAGGATGTCGTCAACGTCATAATCTGCCGAGAAGTTGAGGGGTTCGATCCAACCGGCAGCACCCCAGATCGGGGCCTCTTGCATGCCGATATTGATGATGTCGTACTGGCCGCCGCCGGTTGCTGTATCGGACGTGACCTGTTCCCGCAGAACGCCTTCTTCCAGCGAAACCCAGTTCAGTTCAACGCCGGTCTCAGCCGTATAAGCCTCTGCGACTTTCTGCATGTTGATCATGTGACCGTTGTTCACGATCGCGATTGTCAGTGACTCTGCCGATGCGCCGCTTGCTGCAACAAGCGTAAGCGCGGTAGCCGCACGAAGTGCGTTCTTGAGTAACATCCGTCTCCTCCCTGTATTGGATGTGATGCCAATAAGGTAGTAATTAACACAACGCGCCGTCAACTAAAATTTTACGCGCGCAAAGTTTTGGGGCGATTTAGGCGGAGTCCCTCATCACCAATTTGCCTTCAAACAACGTCGTTTCGTGTTTGTTTTCAGACCCTTCGATGGCCTTGAACAGGGTCTCAACCGCGCAGCGGGAAATTGCGTCATAGTCCTGCGCTATGGTCGTCAAAGGCGGGCAGGTGAAGCGGGAAAAGGGGTGATCGTCATGCCCGGCGACGCGAATCTGGCAATCCGGATCACGGCCAACGCGGATCTTTTGCTCAAAACATGCGGCCAGAAACCCAATGGCCAGGCGGTCATTGCTGCACAAGATCGTGTTGCTTTTGAACAGCCCGGCGGCCAGTGCCTTGCCGCCTTCGCGCCGGCCAATCTCTTCGAACTCCCAACCTTCGCCGTCAACCTTCACGATCTGCGGCTCGTGTCCAAGCCGCTCCATCGCCTCAATATACCCCTTTCTGCGCCGGTTGGCATTGGGGTTTGACGGGGTTTTCATCTCAAGAAAACTGGGCGGTTCGCCGGTGCGACAGAGATACTCCACGATCAGACGGGCAAATTGCCAATTGTCCGACCCAACAAAGGCAAAGCCCATATCCGGCAGAAAACTGTCAAAGATCACCGTGGGGATATCGGCACAGAATTTTTCGACAATCGCCCGGTCCGATGTGCGCCCAAGCGGGGCCAGCAATACCCCGGCGGGTTTCAATGAGCGTAGGCTGTCGAGAATATCGTTTTCCAACTCCTGATCGCCATGCGAGCTATACAGGGTTGGCCGAAACCCGGCGGCGATACAGCGCTGCTCGATATTGCGGGCCAGTTCGGCAAAGAACGGATCTGCCAGGTAGGGAACAACAATCCCAAGGTTCTTGGTCAGTTTGCGGTTCTGATTGATCGCAAACATATTGGGGCGGTATTCGTATTTCTCGAGCGCCTCTTCGATCCGTTTGCGGGTGGATGTGCGCACGCTTTCCGGGTCGTTGAAGTATTTCGAAACGGTGGGGCGCGAGATGCCGCTGAGGGCCGCGAACTCCTCCATGTTTCGGATCGTGTTTTTCGCCATCGCCCCCCCTTTGTCAGGAAACCGGACGGGGTTCGTCAATGTTTCCAACCTCTATTTTGACGCGCGGAAAATATTAGGAAAAATTTTCTTGCCGGGAAAGTAAAAATTGGAGCGCTGATGGTGTCAGACTCCCTTGTCGGGCTAGATGACCTCGGCATTATGCCGATCCTCAGCCCTTATCCTCAAGGTGCTTTTGCCACAGGTCCGGCCGGCGTTCTTGCGTCAAAGCCTCGCTTTGTTCACGCCGCCAGGTGTCGATTTTGCCGTGATGACCAGACATTAGAATGTCGGGGATCGCCCGGCCTTGCCATTCGGCGGGGCGGGTATATTGCGGGTGCTCCAACAGGCCTGCGGAATGGCTTTCATCCACAGTGCTTTCGGCATTGCCCAACACGCCCGGCAGCAGGCGCACGGTTGCGTCCAGCATGGCCTGGGCCGCAATCTCGCCCCCGGTCAAAACGAAATCCCCCAGCGAGACTTCGGCAATGTTGTAATGTTCGATCACCCTTTGATCCAACCCCTCAAACCGGCCACAGATCATCGTGACCCCCGGCAAAGCCGCCCAATCGCGCGCCATCGCCTGATCAAAGCGTTTGCCGCGCGGTGACAGATAAACCAGCGGGCCCGGCGCGCGCTGTAGGGTGTAGTCAATGGCGCGGCCCATGACATCGGGGCGCAATACCATTCCCGCGCCGCCACCCGCCGGGGTGTCATCGACATTGCGATGCTTGCCCTCACCAAACAGCCGCAAATCCGTGGTCGAGAGCTGCCATTTGCCCTCTTTCAACGCCTTGCCGGTCAGGCTTTCGCCCAGAACGCCAGGAAAGGCGTCTGGAAACAGCGTGATGATATGCGCCTGCCAGGCCCGCGCCAGATCGGGGTTGTGACTCACCAATTCACGCGGCTTCAACGTGGGCCGGATCGACTTGCGACCATGCGATTTGCTTGGGGGCTGTTTGCGACCTGTTTCAGGGGGCGTGCTGTCTGACATGAGAATTCCTGCTTTGGCCCCCTCCTACCCGTTGCAGGCAAGTGGGGCAAGCATGCCCGATCACAGCCCGGAAAAGGCCGGTTCGAAATAGTCGCCTTGGCGTGGTGGTGCCGTCAGAGTGCCGGTCAAAAGGTCCCAAATGCTACGGTCACGTGGCGCGCGGCCTTCGAAATTGACAAAGATGCAATGCGGCGCGGGCCAGGCCTGCCCCAACTGCTCTGTCAGAAAATCCAGTTCGGCATCGAAAAACGGTTGCAGCGTCGCCACCCGGTGTGGCGGGTCCAGCGCCAATTCCTGGAGCTTATAGGTTCCGTCATTCCAACCTTGGATCAGTTGTCTGATGCGGTCCAGAAACTCGGGATTAGATTGCGCACGCGGATCGCGCAAGGTCTGATCACGGGTCAATCGGCCAAAATACCCCGCGACGGTGGCCCGATCGCAACTGGGCTGTTCCAGACACCAAAGCGCCGCGGCCTGTTGGTCTGCGTCGAACAGATCGTGTTCCATAACCACATGGTGCCAAAGATCCACGTCAGCATCCGGCAAGGATTTCAACACGCGCAGCAGCGGTCCCGCTGCCCGGTCCTGTTCCCAGATCGCCTGGGTCGACAGAAACGCGCCATAATCACGATCAAAGGCCGCGCGGCGCAGCGTGATCAGGTCGATTTCGTCGCGCAGATCCAACATCGTGTCCGGGCGGGCAAAGAGTTGCGCAATGCGCCCCGCTTCACCGGGATCGGCCCGCAGCATTGTGTTGATCAGATACAGTTCAGAGCGTTGCGCAGCCGACAGCTTGGCCAAATCCAACGTTTTCCATCCCTGCATAAACCCCTGCAAGGTCCGCATGATTGCGGTGTCCCGGTCCAGGGGCGCTCCGGGAATGTGATACTCCTGCGAGCAAGCCAGCGCACGCATCAGGTCCTGAGATATCGCAGACGGATTGGGCAGTTTGGCTCGCTCAGCCTTTGGCAAGGGGCCGCGCAGTAATGTGTCTGAACGAGCCCGGCCCGTGGTCCTGTTAACCCGATCCGGCTGTGGACGCAGCGAGGCTACCAAGGCATAGGCGCTGCCCAGCCCGCTCATCGTGACGCTGAGTCCAGACAAAGGCAGCGCGGCTGCAATTGCGGGCACCAGGGCCAAACCAGTTAGAAAAATACGCTGCACTCAGACGTCCACTTGCTGACTTCGATAGCTCGATTACGGCTAAAATTAGACAGAAATTGTGGCGTTAAGTGGGTGAAATATTCCAATTTATTACTGGTTAGGGTTCTCACTTGGCATCACTGTTTCAAATTGGATGAAATTGTTTCCAAAAAACGGGTTTTGGCAGTTGTGAACCAGATGAAGAATTTAGGGTCCCAAAGAATCTAATTTTTGCATTCGGTAAACGCATAGGGAGAAATCATACGCAAGGTTAAAACTCCGCATTGAAATGGTTAATTGAATGCGGCAACCTGCCGGGGCGCACTAAAGGTGTGCTATAATTGTAGGTTACCCGGGAGGGGGCATGTCAAAACTCTCAATCAAATACTTTCCTGTAGGCGGCGGCCTGTGTATGGGCGACGGCAAAGGTCACGATTCAAAGAAAATGGAACTCATTCGCCGTATTCTGGATCAGGATACAAGCGCGACCACGGAGCTGATCGACTATGTCATCGTCGGTGAAAGCGGGTCCAAGGACTCAGATGCTGGCAAGCAGCTGGCTGTCTATCTGAGCCAAGAAGAAAACTGGATCCCAGAAGCGGACGGCAATGATTTCCGCTATGAGGCGATCATGGGCGACATTACCATGCAGGTGACGGCCTATGATCGTGCCCCTGACGAATACATGTCAGCGGTACCCGAAGGGGCGCATAGCGCTCGTTTTGTCGAGATCAATCACTTCAACTCGGCCAATGGCTATCGCAAATCCTTTGGTTTTATGTATTACGCGACCAAAGAAAGCGAAGTGATCAGCGCCGCGCTATTCTCCAAGGCAATTGTCACCCGCGTTTGGGCCGGAATTCGCGCGCTATATACCTATGTGATGAATTGGATGACCGAGGGGCAGTTTGCCCCAGTGAACCAGGAACAAGCCGAAGAAATCGATGGTAACGCTAACCAGGAAGCCATCGATGTCCTAGAGGAAGGTGGCGAAGAGGTCGAGGATTTTGGCGTTGCGCTGGACGAGGCTGCGGCTGAACTTGCCGGGGCTGTCGATCTCGTTGCGATTGGCACCGTGCTTGGAACGATTGTTTTTGTCGGTATTTTGCTCATCGGAATGATTTTGCTGGTCGCAATCTTCTATCTGGTTCACGTGATCTGGAAAGTTCTTGGGGTCAGGTATCTTGTTATTAACATGTGCCAGGATCTGTCGTTCCATCTTAAGGCGTTGCACCTAGACAATGTTGATGAAGACAAAAAAGCGTTCCCGGGTATCCTGAAGGACGGGGCCAAGAACAATACCTTACCCTCTACTTCAAAGGTAAGGTTCGCAGATGACGCTGGAGGCTTTCATCCTACCGTTCCCGTTGTTCACTATGCGGTTTTCCAAATGTTGAACAACAAAAAGTTTCTTGAAGGACTTGGGGTTCTGTTGGAACTGCAAGATGTAAATGATGTGGGCGAAAGCCATGGCACCGACGTCTTTGCCAAATACGAAGTACACGCGGCAGAAGATAACGAGCAGGCTGTCGTAGAAGACCTGAACTTGCATACCCCAGAGCAGGAATACAATGACATCGGAGAGCAAAAACGTTTCGTACAGCTAAAAACGCGAGATGGGCTGACACTGACCCAGGCGACCCAGGCGCTTGGCGGTGAGAAGAGCGGCATCTATGATGTCGTCTGGATTGTGCAAGACGGGTCTTTGTAATCCGCCTGGCCGGAAGTGAAAGCGGGCGCGTGTTGAAATGCACGCGTCCATGATGACCGGTTTGGGCTTAATCAAACAACCCCTCAGGCGGATCGGCAACAATCCGGCCGGCGCTCAGATCAACCGTGGGCACCACTGCCAGGGTAAAAGGCATCAAAACAGTCTTGGACGATCCCGGAACCTGCAACTCCAGCAGATCCTCGGCCCCGTGGTTTTGTACCGCATGAACACGCCCCAATAGCGCGCCACCGCTGTCAAACACCTCAAGTCCCATCAGGTCAGTGTGGTAAAACTCGTCATCGGGCAAATTGGGCAACACATCGCGCGGGGCAAAAAGCTGCAAACCCTTCAGGGCGTCTGCCTCTTCCTTGCTGCCGATCCCGGAAATCCGCGCGGCAAACCCGTTCTTAAGCGACCGTGTCAGTTGGATCTGGTCAAAGACCTGTTCCCCGTCCTCAGAGGTCAGTGGCACATAATCAGCAATCGCTTCGGGATCGGCGGTAAAGCTTTTCAGACGAACCTCGCCATGCACGCCAAAGGCACCGGCCAATGCTCCGACACAGATTTTGTCCGTCATGATTTGCCCCCAATGCTGCACATCCCGTCGGCCCAAGAGCCCCCGGATTGATCGCAGAGTGTTTTCTGATTGTCACGTTCAAACAGGATGCCTGCGAGGAACGCAAACAGCACAAAGATCACAAGCCGGATCAGGCGGAACATGAGACGCCTCTTGGGCTAGGGAAAATCCCCGGCGAGGGTGGGCCTCGCCGGGAGCAAAAGAGAAATTACTCTTCTGCGGCAGCTTCCGCTGCTTCTGCGGCCTTGGCGGCTTTTTCTTCGGCGCGCTCAACGGCTTTCTTGCCTGGGGCACCTTTCTTGGGGTTGTTGCGCTCTTTCTTGGCAACAACGTCAGCCGCTTCGAGGAAGCGAGACACACGGTCGGTGACCTGTGCGCCTTCACCCAGCCAGTACTGAACGCGCTCGATGTCCATTTTCACGCGCTCTTCGCTGTCTTTTGGCAGCAGCGGGTTGTAGGTGCCCAGCTTTTCGATGAAGCGGCCATCGCGTGGCATACGCGAGTCAGCAGCAACAATGCGGTAGAAGGGGCGCTTTTTGGAGCCGCCACGGGCCAGACGGATTTTGATAGCCATTTTGTTGTTCTCCTTGAGATGGCAGTGTGACGCGGAGGGCGCGTCAGGATTGGTGTTGTTTGTGGTGTTGGATCACTTCCTGAATGATGAAATTCAGGAATTTCTTGGCGAATTCCGGGTCAAGATTGGCCCGGTTCGCAAGGTCTTCGAGCCGCGCAATCTGTTTTTCTTCGCGCGCGGGGTCGGAGGGCGGGAGGTCATGTTGGGCTTTCAGAACCCCAACAGCCTGCGTGTGTTTGAACCGCTCGCCCAGAGTATAGACGAGGATCGCATCGAGGCGGTCGATGCTTTCGCGGTGCTCTTTCAGCAGCTCGGCGGCGCGTGCGGTTGCGTCGGTCATATCAGTCAAGTGCCCAGCCTTTCGGTTTAAAGAGCGGATCCTGGTAATGCGCGATTTCCATATCGATCCCGTGGCCTAGCTGGCTTTGCAGCTCTTCCAGGGATGGGTGGCGATAGACCGCGTCATGGCCGTCAACGGTGGCGGCCGAGGCATCTTTGGTGCAGCCCAGACGTTCCGCCAAACGGATCGCTTCCAGGTTTTTCGGGTCGATATAGGACACGGCGGTGTCCCAGCCGAGATCATGGTAGAAATAGCGGCGCACGCGGTCAGCGGCCTCTAGCGCATAACCCTTGCCCGATTGGTCAGGCCAAATGATCCAGGCAATTTCCCGCTCCGGCCATTTCGCCGGGAACCAGCCCCCGGCCATGCCGACGGTTTCATCTGTATCCTTGAGGTGGATCATCCACATGCCATAGCCACGGATTTCCCAATGGCCGATTTCAGAGGCATAGAGCATCCAGGCTTCATATTCATTCAGCGGCCCGCCCATAAAGCGCGAGCGGTAGCTGGCAAAGGTCGCCTTGAAGTTCGGGTAATCCTCGGGCTCGGGCGCGCGCAATTGCAGGCGCTTGGTTTCGAGGACAGGAATATCGCGATGGACCATCAGGATGCTCCTTTTGCGCTGTGGCGATAGGCATAGGTATGCCCGTCAGAGGACAGGGTTGCTTCGAGTTCGCTGTCGCGCGCGGCACCCAGTTTTTCCATCAAACGGATGCAACGATCATTGTCCGGATCGACAAAAGACGCGACGCTGTCCCATTTTAAAGCGTCAAAAGCATAGTCCCGGGCGGCGATCATGGCCTCTTCGGCATAGCCGTGCCCCTCGGCCTCTTCGGTCAGGAAAATGCCCAGCTCGGCCTCGGGGTCTTCGTATTCATAGCCCAAGAGCACAAAGCCCGCCGAGGGTGTGGTCTGCGCGTCAATGGTCCAAAGCCCATGGCCATGCAGCAGCCATAGCGCGGAATACCCGGTGAATTCGGCCCAGGCTTCGGCACGGGTAAAGGGGCCGCCCATCAGGATGGACCGGTCGCTTTCCATGATCTTGGCATAGGCCTTGAAGTCATAGATACGCGGTGCGCGCAGTTGCAGGCGACGCGTGTCGAGCGATGGGATCTTGCCACCAAGGCGCGCGGCCTGACGGGCCGCGGGGCCGGGGCGATGCTTTTCGCAAGGGGCGAGGGTAGGTTTGTCGGTCATGACGCCCCCGCGATTGGCTGGCGATAGACGAGACAGGGGTCTTCGGGTTTTGGGACCGTCGCGTTTGGATCGCGTTGCGCGCCGAGCCGTTCGGCCAAGGTGATCGAGCGCGCGTTCTCTGGGGCGATATAGTGGACGATATTGGTCCAACCCAATGTGTCGCGGGCATCCTTAATGGCGGCCTGCGCGGCTTCAAAGGCAAAACCTTTGCCCTCAGACCCGTCAAACATCAGCCAGCCGATTTCAGTTTCCGGCCAGCCCTGCGGGTAGTAGGGGCCGACAAGGCCGATAATGTCATCCGACTCCTTGGTCGTAACCGCCCAAAGACCGTAGCCGCGCACGTCCCAATGGCCCAGCATGGCGCAGAAATTGGAAAAGGCTCGGAATTCGGGCACAAAGCCACCGACATATTGCGACCGCTCCGTCTGGTAAAAGGCGGTTGTGGCGGCGGCGTCCTTTGGGGCCGGAGGGCGCAGGATCAGGCGCTCTGTGCTCAGGGTGCGGGTCATGACAGCACCTCATCCGGGCCGGGATGGCGCCACAGCTCGTCTTCGCCCATGGCGACGTTTTCATAGGTGCGCTCATAAACGGCACCCAGCCGCTTGGCCAATGCCTGTGAACGGGTGTTAGACGGCACGATATTTGAGGTCAGGGTCGTGAAACCCAGATCTTCATAGGCGTAGCGGCGCACACGCAAAGCCGCCTCATAGGCGATGCCCTTGCCCTCAAAGCCTGCGAAAACCACCCAGCCGATTTCCGGCTCTGGCCAGCCTTCGGGGTTCCAAATGCCGCAAATGCCGGCAGGTTTGCCCGTGACCTTGTCTTCGATGACAAAGTAACCGTAGCCGTGCCAATGCCAGTGACCGACATTCAAGGTGAACCACCGCCAGGCATCGCCGCGATTGGGCGAGGCCCCAAAGCCTTCGGCGCGGTCCTGGTCGAGCAGGAAGGCAATCACCGCCTCTGCGTCGAGCTTTTCAGGGCCACGCAGGATCAGGTTTTTGGTCTCAAGGATCGGGGCTTGGGTCAGGCTCATGAATAGGCCTCCGCATTGCCATCGATATCGGGGCTGTGGCGGTAGACAACGTCGACATCATCATAGGTCTTGGCGGCCGGATCCAATTGGGCCCCCAAACGTTCCGCCAGCGCAATGGAGCGGGCATTGTTGCGATCGATATAGCTGACCAAGCTGGTCATGCCCTGTTCCCAGGCCCAATGCAGCGCGGCTGTGGCCGCTTCGGTCATGTACCCTTGGCCCTCATAGCCATCAAACAGGATCCAGCCGATTTCGCGTTCGGGGAAATGTGGCGGGTGGGTGATGGACACTTGCCCGATCAGCGCCCCGTCTTTGGTTTCCACAGCCCAGCCGCCAAACCCAACCAGATCCCAAGACCCGACCTCGGAACTGAACCCATACCACAGATGCGTCTTGTTCTGTGGCGCATCCACATGCTCTGCCCGTTTGCCCGCGAAAAACGCAGCAAAGGCATCCATGTCCGACAGGACATGGTGGCGCAGGCGCAAGCGTGGGGTTTCGAGGCTGGGTGCAGGCATGGTGTTCAGTGTGTTCGCGTGTCGTTTGGTAAGAGGTTGGCCCCCTTCGGGGAGAGTATTTGGACCAAGAAGAAGACCTTATTTCTTTTTGCCAAAACCAGAGAGGCCCGGGGGCAGGCCAGCGCCGCCCAAGCCGGGCAGTTTGCCGCCCATGCCTAGCTGCTTGGCCGCGGCCTCCATGGCGGCGGGGTCCATTTTCGACGGGTCCATCCCGGCCATGTCACCCATGCCCGATGGCATGCCGCCTTTGCCGAACATGCCCTTCATGGCTTGTTTCAGCATGCCGCCTTTGCCCATCTTGCCCATTTTCTTCATCATGTCGGACATTTGGCGCTGCATTTTTAGCAGTTTATTGAGGTCGGAGACCTCCATGCCAGCCCCGGCTGCGATACGTTTCTTGCGCGAGGCTTGGAGCAGCTGCGGATTGGCGCGCTCTTTCTTGGTCATGGACTGGATCAGGGCGATCTGCTGTTTCAGCACCTTGTCATCCATCCCGGCCTCGGTCGCCTGTTTGGCCATTTTGCCCATGCCCGGCATCATTTGCATCATGCCTTCCATGCCGCCCATCTTGATCATCTGTTCAAGCTGCATCTTGAGGTCGTTCATATTGAACTGGCCCTTGGAAAAGCGCTTCATCATGCGCTCGGCCTGTTCGGCCTCCAGCGTTTGCTGGGCTTTTTCCACCAGGGCAACGATGTCACCCATGCCAAGGATACGGCCTGCGACACGCTCGGGTTCGAATGTTTCCAGCGCGTCCATCTTTTCACCAAGACCGACGAACTTGATCGGCTTGCCGGTGACGGCGCGCATGGAAAGGGCGGCACCGCCACGCCCGTCGCCATCCATCCGGGTCAGGGCGACGCCGGTGATGCCGATGCGGTCGTCAAAGTTTTCGGCGGTATGCACGGCGTCCTGACCGGTCAAGCCGTCAACAACCAGCAGGGTTTCACGTGGGTTGGCAACGTCACGGACCGCTTCGACTTGCTGCATCAGCTCTTCGTCGATCGACAAGCGTCCAGCCGTGTCGAGCATATAGACGTCATAACCACCCAAGGACGCTTGGGTCTTGGCGCGTTTGGCGATGGTGACCGGGTCTTCGCCTTTGACGATGGGCAGGGTGGCGACACCGATTTGCTTGCCGAGGATCTCCAGCTGTTCCATTGCTGCCGGTCGGTTGACGTCGAGAGAGGCCATCAGGACTTTTTTACCGTCACGTTCGGTCAGGCGTTTGGCCAGTTTCGCGGTGGTTGTGGTCTTACCCGAGCCTTGCAGGCCGACCATCAGGATCGGCGCGGGCGGGCTGTCGATCTTCAACGCGCCAGGCTCACCTTCGCCTGCGAGAACTGCGATCAACTCGTCATGGACGATCTTTACCACCTGCTGGCCCGGTGTCACCGATTTGGTGACCGACGCGCCGGTGGCTTTCTTTTCGACAGCTTTGATGAATTGGCGGGCAACGGGCAGGGAGACGTCCGCTTCGAGCAGGGCGACGCGCACCTCGCGCAGGGCGGTTTTTACGTCATCCGCAGACAGGGCACCCTGCTTGGTCAGCCGGTCAAAGACGCCGCCAAGGCGTTCGGACAGATTTTCAAACATGGCGCGTGCTCCTCGTGCCGTATATATATAAGGACTGAGGATCATCTGGGATCCAAAGTGCCGATTTGCAAACCCTAGCGCTGTACTAAGCCAAATGCGCGAAAGCCCCCGTGGGCGCAACGCGCTGACGGAGGGCGATCCCGGGCAAACCCAAGGGACCGGAAGACACAACTCTCCCGGATAGTTGGGGGCGGTCTAAGAGATCACGCATGGTGAGTCAAGAAGGCTATGGCGAAGCTGTCATGTAGATGTGCCTAGAAAGCAGGCGAAATGAGTAACCTTTGGGGATTGGGTTAACCATTCCTGTTCAATTTACTAACAATTGTGTCAGTGCGTTGCCCAAAAACAGCAATCAAAGGGCGTTTTCCCGCCAAAGGGTATTGGTTGGCAGGATTTTAGCTGGCGATTTATCCTCAAATCCGCTACGAATCGCGTGAAGCCGCTATTTTTGATGGAGTTTGAAATGAAAAAGCTGATCGCTTCCGTGCTGGCATCCGCCGCCGTTGCAACCGCTGCCGCTGCTGGCGGCTACGACACTGCCCCTACCACCACTGTTGATGATGGCTATGACGCTGTTCCTGTAGCAGCTGCAAGCTCTTCGGGTGGCATGTCCACCGTTGCAATCATCGCCGGTGTTGTTCTGGTTGGTGCTGCTCTGGCATCTTCGTCGGGTTCCGACTGATATCAGACGTCTCGGCCTTCTTTGGTCGAACGATTGTGAATTCCGAAACAGCAGCCCTTGCGGGTTGCTGTTTCTTTTTTGTCAGTAAGCTGTGCCGTGCCTCTTGTAATTGAGCGAGAAAGGCCAAATTCCTTACGCAACGCCAACGAAAACAAGAGGGGCATCATGCAGAACTGGGATGAGATCAGAACAGCTTTTCATGTCGCGCGTTTGGGAACGGTCAGCGGAGCCGCCGAAGAGCTCGGTGTTCACCATGCGACGGTCATTCGTCATATCGACTCGCTCGAGTCCCGGCTTGGCGTCAAACTGTTTCAACGCCATACGCGCGGATACACCGCCACCGAGGCGGGCGATGACCTTTTGCGGGTGGCACAAGCCACCAATGATCAGTTTTCGCAGCTCGAAGGTCGGATCAAAGGGCGCGGCAATGATGTGACCGGCGAACTTATGGTGACCTCCATTGCATCCCTGGCCCCGCTTTTGGTGCCAGCCCTGGCCAGTTTTCAGCGCAAATACCCCGATGTCGTGGTGCGTTTTCTGACCGGCGAACGCCTGTTTCGCCTGGAATATGGCGAGGCGCATGTGGCTTTGCGCGCTGGGTCGGTTCCGTCCGAGCCAGACAATGTCGTACAGCCTTTCGCGCGCCAGCCAATCGCGCTGTATGGCTCCAAATCTTACCTTGCCGAGCATGGGATGCCGAAATCGGTTGCCGACCTGAAAGATCATCGTTTTGTCGGCAATGACAGCGAAGACAGTCGCGCCCCTTTTCAGGTCTGGCTGTTGAAACATGTGCCCTTTGATAATGTCATGTTCCGCGGCTCTGACTGGCGCTCTTTGGTGCATGCGATCCTGGCGGGGGCTGGAATGGGCTTTCTGCGTGTTGGTGAGGCAGCGCAATATCCGGATCTGGTTCAGGTCATGCCGCCCGAAGAGGATTGGAGCGCCTCGCTTTGGCTGGTGACGCATGTCGATCTGCATCGCACGGCCAAGGTTCAGGCATTTCTCAAGCACCTCAAAGATTACAGTGTGAATGAAGGCCTGAAAGGGTGAGGGCCATAACGTGAGCATGGGGGCCCAAGAGGCGCGGCGCGGGCATCTCGCGATGCTCAGCTTTTCGGCTTTGGTTGCCGGATCTTTTTCGCTGGGCGGAATGGTCGGGCCGTTTATCGAGCCTGAAGTTTTGAATGCGATCCGCTTTGCCTTTGTCGCCCTTGTTCTTGGCGCTTTGGCCTGGATGACGGGCGGAATGCAGCGCGAGACGTTTCGCGCGCCGTGGCGCTATCTGATCCTAGCCGGTCTTTTTGCCATCTATTTCGTGACCATGTTCGAGGGGTTGAAGACCGCGCAACCCGTCAGCATGGCGGCGGTTTTCACCTTCACCCCGGCCATGTCTGCGGTGTTTGGGTACTTTCTTTTGCGTCAAATCACGACATGGCGCATGGCCTTGGCCATCGTGACCGGCGCTTTCGGCGCGCTTTGGGTGATTTTCCGCGGTGATTTTGAATTGGCACGGCGGTTTGAAGTTGGTTTTGGCGAGATGCTGTTTCTGGGCGGTTGCGCCGCCCATGCCTTGTATACGCCGCTCTTGCGCAAACTCAGCCGCGGTGAGCCTGCCATGGCCTTTGTCACCGGTATCTTGATTGCCGGGGCTTTGATCCTGTCGATCTGGGCGGGGTGGGATTTGTTGGCGACAGATTGGGCTGCCCTACCTGCGATCGTTTGGATCACCATTGCCTATACGGCTTTGGCCGCAACCGGTTTGACCTTTCTGGCCTTGCGTTACGCAACCCTGCGTCTGCCCAGTGCCAAGGTCATGGCCTATACCTATCTGGTGCCAAGCTGGGTAATCCTGTGGGAATTGGCCTTGGGGCGATCTGTGCCGACGGCCATGGTTTTGCCCGGTGTCGGCCTGACCGTGTTTGCCCTGATCCTGTTGCTAAAAGACGAAGAGCCTCAGCCCGTTTCGGCTTGATCCGGCGCGGGGTCCGATAGTTCCTGTTCCAGAAATCGCTCAAACGCATCCAGATTGATCGGTTCAAACTGACCAAATCCCTGCATCCAGACCGAGGCATCGCGCAGGGCGTTGGGTTCAAGCTTGCACCATTTCACCCGACCGCGCTTTTCCTGACTGATCAGGCCCGCATTGGCGAGGATCATCAGGTGTTTGGAGATCGCGGCCAGTGACATTTCAAACGGGTCGGCCACATCGGTCACAGCCATATCATCCTCAAGAAGCATCGAAAGGATTGCGCGCCGGGTCGGATCGGCCAGGGCGGCAAAAACGGTGTCGAGGGTGGCTGTCATAGCGCAGCCTTATAAGGGATCGCTCCAGAATTCAAAACCCTCGGGGATCGTGCGGGCGATGCTTGTATAGATAGATTTGTTGCGGGTCCAAACCGATGTCGCGCAGGTGATGGTCGCTCATACCCTCTGGCAAGCCATCAATGATGTCCGTGGTTGTCGGGGTGGTGCGCGGCAGGCGCAGAGCGTGCAATAGGGTAAGTAAGCGCGCAAAAATCCCGCGCCGCCGCAATGGGTGGCTGCGATCATGTGTCATTTTGTGTCTCTCAATTTCTGGGGTAGGGGCAGTATTTCCCGAAAAGAAAGAGCAATCAAACGCAGTTGCTTGACGAATGCTGTGCGAAAAGCGCACAAATAAGGTATGTCACGCGTTCTCCCTCCGCTCAACGCGCTCCGCGCGTTTGAGGCTGCCGGCCGTCATCAAAGCTTTTCTTCTGCGGCCCAGGAGCTGGGTGTTGCCCATAGTTCAATCAGCCGCCATGTGCGCGGGCTCGAACAGCGATTGGGCGTGCAATTATTCCGCGAAGCGGCGCGTGGTGTCACCCTGACCAGCGAAGGCCGGGCCTATCTCGCGCAAGTCTCGCCGATGTTTGACGCCCTGTCCGAGGCGACCGAGGCCATGACCGGCCGTGCCAGTGGCGTCGTCACCATCAGTTGCGAACCGACTTTCGCCACGCATTTTGTTATGCCGCGATTGGGGGCCTTTCTGGATGCCTTTCCCGAGATTGAGCCACGCATCACGCCGTCCCAATCCTTGGCTGACCTCAGCGCGTTCGAGGCGGATGTCGCCATTCGCTCTATCGTTCGGACAGTGCCGGACCAGCCGAGCATGGTGGTCAGCAATGCGCCGCTATCGGTCTATGGCTGCCCACATGCCTTTGCTGATCTTAAAAAACCGGTCGAGCTGTTGGATCGTCGCCGGTTTCAGGACCGTCATGGCGATCCCTGGCGGGATTGGTTTTTGGCTGCCGGGGTCGATGTCTCTGATTTGGCTAGCCCGCAATGGCGCATGCGCGCAAATCTTGCTTTGCCTGCCGCGTTGGCCGGGCAGGGGGCGCTGTTGATCACCGATGACATCGCCCGGCTTTATGTAGAGCAGGGGGCGCTTGTTCGGCTGTTTGACCTATCGATCCCCGGCGGCACCTATCAGATCCTTGTTGAACCCCGTGCGGAGCGTCGCCGCGCGGTGCGGCAGTTCCGTGATTGGTTGGTGGCCGAAGGCGCGCCGTTTCGCAGTTAAATTTTCGCTATTGACTGCTAAATACAATTATTGCATATAGCAATCATGATGAAACACGACTCCTATCCACATTATTGGGTGAATCACTTGTCCTTTCTACTGCGACGCTCGCTGGTGCAAAGGTTCGAGGCCGAAGGGCTGGATGTCAGCGCCGAAGAATGGGCGGTGCTTTTGATCCTGCAATCGGTGCCTGACCTGACCGCAACCGAGCTGTCAGATCGCAGCATGCGCGACAAAACGACGATCACCAGAACTCTGGACCGGCTTGAGCGCAAGGGGCTGGTGCTGCGCCTGCGCGACACCAAAGATCGCCGGTCTGTCCGGCTAAGCCTGAGCCCGATGGGGCAGGCGGTCTTTGAAGAGCTGGCACGCATTGCCCAAGGGTTGATCAAGCAAACACTGGCAGGGATCGCCCCGGAAGATGTCGAGCAAGCCCTGACAGTCATGAAACGCATGGCCGCGAACCTAACGGAGGAACAACATGGCCTATAATTACAGCAGCTTTGATGCCAGCGATTATGACCTGGTCAATTTTCGCGGCCCCCAGCCGGGATCAAAAGCCCCGGACTTCGAAATTGATCTGGCCACTGGTGGGGCGACGCGGCTTTTGGACTTTGAGGGCGACTTTTTGGTGCTGGAAATGGGCAGCCTAACTTGCCCGCTCTTTCAGGGGCGACGCGAGGTGATGACGCGGCTCGACCTCCAGCATCCCGATGTCAGCTTTGCCGTTCTCTATGTCCGCGAAGCGCACCCCGGTAGCAAAATCCCGGCCCACTCGACCCAAGGTGACAAGGCCAGCTGTGCTGCGACCCTTGTTGCGGATGGCGAAAATCGCCGGGTTTTGGTGGATGATATTGCTGGGCGTGTTCACCAGGCGTATGGCGGCTATCCCAATTCGGTCTTTATCATCAACCGCAATGGCTGTGTTGTTTATGCTGTCGACTGGAACAATCCCGCCGTGACCGGACGCGCCATTGCGTTGTTGAAGGCTGGAAAACCCGCCGCGCTGCGCGCCTGGTTCAAACCCGTTCCTCCCAAGGTCAGCCTGACGGTCTTGGGTGAGGGCGGCAAAGGCTCGATGTCTGATTTCCTGCGCGGGTTGCCCAACCTGATCTGGAACAATCTTGTGCGCCGAAACCTGCGTTTGGCCTTTGGTCGCAAAGGGGCGGTGGCACCGGATGTGCAGTGCTGAATAAAGCAGGCTGCGAAACTCAACGTTTTGGTTGAATATGCATTTTGGCCATGATTGACCCGTGGCCAGCCTGCGACGGAATCTCCCATTGCCCGACGCGTCCTGTAAAATCATTTTATTTCAAATATTTACGTATAGGCTTACGCGGCTTAACCACCTGTTGACTCGGAGCCGCTGCGCGCATACCAACCCCCTGAACTCCAAACGGGGCGAAATGCGTGTCTGAAACCGATCCAAAGCAGCAGCTGAAAGAGCTGGAAGCCAAGATCGAAGCGGCCAAAGGGCCCAAAGGCGGCAAGAAGCACCAGGAGGAGCACTATTCCATGGCCAATCAGGCCTGGCGGATGGTGACGGAATTGGTGGCCGGTCTCGGGATCGGCTTTGGCATCGGATACGGGCTTGATGTGCTGCTGGGCACGACGCCTTTGTTCATGGTGCTGTTCATATTACTGGGTCTGGCGGCCGGCGTGAATGTCATGATGCGCACCGCCAAAGAGATCCAAGCGACACAAGAAGCCGCGCAAGTGGCAGATGAAGGGGACAAAGATGGCGTCTGACACCGCAGCAGCAGAAGGCAGCAGCCTGGTATTCCACCCGATGGATCAGTTCATCGTCAAGCCGCTGTTCGGCGACGGTGCAGTTGGCATGTTCACCATCACAAACGTGACCCTGTGGCTGTTCCTGGCGGTTCTGGCGGTCATCGGTCTGATGGTGATCGGCACGTCGCGCCGCGCAGTTGTCCCGACCCGCAGCCAGTCGATTGCCGAATTGGCCTATGGCTTTGTCTACAAGATGATCGAAGATGTGACCGGCAAAGACGGCCTGGTCTTCTTCCCATATATCATGACGCTCTTCATGTTCATCGTCTTCGCCAACTTCCTTGGCTTGATCCCGATGAGCTTTACCACCACCTCGCATTTTGCCGTGACCGTGATCCTGGCTTTTGCCGTGTTCATCACCGTAACCGTGGTTGGTTTCGTCAAAAACGGCGCAGGCTTCCTTGGCCTGTTCTGGGTTTCCAGCGCCCCTGCTGCGCTGCGCCCGATCCTGGCCGTGATCGAATTGATCTCTTACTTTGTCCGCCCCGTCAGCCACAGCATTCGTCTGGCTGGCAACGTTATGGCGGGCCACGCGGTTATCAAAGTGTTCGCGGGCTTTGCTGCGATCACTCTGGTTTCGCCGATTTCCATCGTCGCCATCACCGCGATGTATGGTTTGGAAATCCTCGTGGCCTTTATCCAGGCCTACGTGTTCACCATTCTGACTTGCGTGTATCTCAAAGACGCACTGCACCCGTCACACTAATGCAAATGGCGGGGTAGAACCCCACCCTACGGCATCCCTCATTCAACTTCCAATCGTAAGGAGATAGGACTATGGAAGGCGATCTCGCACACATCGGCGCAGGCCTGGCAGCAATCGGTTCCGGCGCAGCCGCAATCGGGGTAGGTAACGTTGCAGGCAACTTCCTGGCAGGCGCTCTGCGTAACCCATCGGCCGCTGCTGGCCAAACTGCTACTCTCTTCATCGGCATCGCGTTTGCGGAAGCGCTGGGCATCTTCGCCTTCCTCGTTTCGCTGCTGCTGATGTTCGCCGTATAATCCACGGAACATAATCCTTACGCGCGGGCGGTTCAGCATATCGCTGGCCCGCCCGATCGAAAGACAACGTTCCGACGGAGGACAGACATATGGCGTCTGATACACACGCTGCCCAAGCCGTCAGTTCCTGCGTTGACTCGCATGGCTCTGCTGTTGGCATGCCGCAGCTTTGCGGTGACTGGATCGGCAACCAGGTCTTCTGGCTGGTGATCACTCTGGTGGTGATTTTCCTTGTCCTGTCGCGCATCGCCCTGCCGCGCATCGCGTCGGTTCTGGCGGAACGTCAGGGGACGATCACCAATGATATCGCCGCTGCCGAAGATCTGAAGCGCAAGGCTGAAGAAGCCGAAGCCGCTTATGAGAAAGCACTGGCAGATGCACGTGCCGAAGCGCAGAACATCGCGCAGGCAACACGTGACGAAATCAAGGCCGAGCTCGACGTGGCCCTGGAAAAAGCTGACGCGGAAATCGCCGCCAAAGCTGCTGAGTCGGAAAAGGCAATCGCCGATATCCGCGCCTCGGCTCTGGAAAATGTCGAAACCGTCGCCAAAGACACAGCCGAGGCCATCGTGGCCGCGCTGGGTGGCAAAGCCGACGGTGCCAAGGTTGCCGCTGCTGTGGCAGAACGGATGAAAGGATAAGACATGAAAAAGCTGATCCTTCCCGCCGTTTTCGCCCTGAGCGCCACCCCGGCTCTCGCCGCTTCCGGCCCTTTCTGGTCGCTGGGCAATACCGACTTTGTCGTTTTGCTGGGCTTCCTGCTGTTCCTGGGTGTTCTGGCCTATTTCAAAGTGCCCGGAATGCTGGGCGGCATGCTGGACAAGCGCGCCGAAGGCATCCGTGACGAGCTGGACGAAGCACGCAAGCTGCGTGAAGAAGCCCAGACACTGCTGGCCAGCTACGAGCGCAAGTCGCGTGAAGTTGCTGAGCAGGCAGAGCGCATTGTTGCCCATGCCAAGCAAGAGGCCGAACTGGCTGCTGAGCAGGCCAAAGAAGACATGAAGGCTTCGGTCGCCCGCCGTTTGGCAGCCGCTGAATCCCAGATTGCGTCTGCCGAAGCCAGCGCCGTCAAAGAGGTGCGCGACAGCGCAGCCCGCGTCGCCGTACTGGCCGCGCAGGATGTTGTGGCCGGCGAAATGACCGCCGCCTCCGCAAGCACCTTGATTGATGATGCAATCGCTGAGGTTGGTGCTAAGCTGCACTAAGCCGCTTTAAACACGCTACAAAATGGCCTGGCCCTTTTGGTGCCGGGCCTTTTTTATGGCCGCCCCCGCGGGCCTGAGGTTTCTTTGGGCCTCAAATATCCCGGGGTGAATTGCCGCCTCGCGGCAAGAGGGGCAGCGCCCCTTATCCCCCTTACCGGCAAAGCCAGGATTGTGGACTGACAGACACTCTGACTTGGCGAAAAATCTCACCTGTCTTTCCTTGACGCAGCCCCACATATAGGATCAAAGCAGCGTTCTACAGGCATATCTGGACCAATCCCAAGCAAAGAGGCGCAGCGTGGCACATACGATCGTTGTCGGAAACGAAAAGGGCGGAGCGGGGAAATCCACCGTCTCCATGCATGTGGCCACGGCCCTGTCGCGCATGGGGCACCGCGTTGGCGCGTTGGATCTTGACCTGCGCCAAAAGACCATGGCGCGCTACCTCGAAAACCGCCGCAAATATCTGGATGCCCAGGGCCTTGATCTGCCCACACCGATCTATGTCGATCTCCCGGCGACCGAGGCGCAAAACGCGGCTGACGGCGAAAAGGCCTATGATACGCGCCTCAGCCAGGCGGTGGCCGAGTTGGAATCTCAATCGGATTTCATCGTGATCGATTGCCCGGGCTCTCATACCCGGCTGGCGCAAGTTGCCCATTCGCTGGCCGACACCCTGATCACGCCGCTCAATGACAGCTTTGTCGATTTTGACCTGCTGGCTAAGATCGACAGTGACGGGGAAAAGATCCTCGGCCCCTCGGTCTATTCTGAAATGGTCTGGTCTGCGCGGCAATTGCGGGCGCAGGCTGGTTTGCAGCCGATTGACTGGATCGTGCTGCGCAACCGCCTTGGGGCTCAGCAAATGGTCAACAAGAAAAAGATGGAGAGCGCTGTCACCCGGCTGGCCAAGCGGATCGGCTTTCGCGTGGCTCCGGGCTTTAACGAGCGGGTGATCTTTCGCGAATTGTTCCCGCGCGGCCTGACCCTGCTGGATCTGCGCGATATTGGCGTCAAGCAGCTCAACATCTCGAATATCGCCGCGCGTCAGGAGCTGCGTGACCTGATCAAAGCGCTGAACCTGCCCGGGGTCACTGTGGATTTTTAATCGCTACACCGCGACGCGTTCGCCAAACTGAAAAGGGCCGGGGACTACCCCGGCCCGTTTTCGTTACTCCGCAGGGACAGCCTGCACGGGGCTGTGGCCAAAGTGTTGACGACCCAAGCGCAACACCAGAGCAATCGCGATGATCTGCGCGATGATGGCCAGACCCGTCACGCTCCAATAGGCGACACCGAATTTGGCGATCAAACCAGAGGCGACGAGACCTTTGTTCACAAAGAAATGGATCATCACCGACAGGGCAACCGCTGGGCAGACCAAGGCATAGGACCCCGGGGAGGTCTTGGATCCGGTGACAAAGTCGTCGAAATACCCCTGCGCTTTCAACACAACCCAGCCCAGCCCGAGAAAGGCTAATTGGATCGCCAGCAGGCGGGTCAGAAAGATCATGGTTTCCCCGTCGCTGCCATGCACATCTAAAGTTGTGTGCAACCCATGGTTCTGACGCAGGAACATGATGCCCAACACGGTCACAATCGGCACGATGATCATCAATGTCGGTCCGGCTTCGCGCGCTGTCCCATGTTGCAACATCGAGGAAACTGCCGAGGCCGCAGCAAGGACCGTGTAAAGAATGGCGGTGACGCCAAGAATGGTCGACAACACCAGGGACACGCCAACGGTGGCGGGGGTCGTGCTCATCGCGGCGGGCGCGGCGAAACCGACAGCCACCATGGAAACGGCAAAGGCCGGCAAAAGCTGAGCAAAGCTGTTATGCGCCGTGACATCAAACACGCCGCCCTTGCTCAGGACCCGCCCCAGAAAGCGACCGATCAACCGTGCGGCAAGCACGCCAATCGCGGCAAAGGCGATCATCGCGAGGGGAAAGAGGTATTCGACCACGCTCCACAGGCCCGGCACAAAGACCAGCCCCACAATGAACATGGCGTTCACGGTCATGGCCAGAGCCAAGGGCATGGCCAGCAGCGTGGATTCGGCATTGGACTGCACGAGCTTTTGATAGGCCTCGGTCTGTTTGAACCGCCCCAATGCGGACAGGTTCCAAAGCAGCAGGCGCACATTCTGAAAAGCAAAGAACGCGATCCCGATCCAGGCCGTGACGATGGCGGCCTGCATCCATGGGCTACCCGAGGAAAAGGCGGCCATGATGTCTTCGAAAATCGGCACCGGGCGGCCCTTATGCGGGACCCAGAACATCAGGAACATGAAAAACGAAACTGTCACCCCGCCTGCGCCAAGCGAAGCCAGAAAGTAGAGCGGAGAGTAGCTGTCCGCTGGTTTTGTGTGCGTGGCCATGAGGGCCTCCATTAACATTCTGAATATGGAATGTAATATATATTCCAAAATCGGAATGTAAATATGTAATTTCCGGAATATGTATTTGCCTGCGCCTCCCCCCTTGGCCGTTAACCAGAAAGTAACCAAGGTTGCCTATCGATGAATCATGCGTAGATGGTTGCCTTTCCTCATTCTTTTACTCGGGGCCTGTGATGCGGCAGGCCCCGGGTTTCGCGGCATTCCCGGGATTGAGCGCGAATATGACGGGTCCAGATTCACGCTCCGGCACAATGGCGATGTGGTCGAGGCGATTCGCACCTCTCCGGAATGGCTGCCCAAATTTCCCGACGTGTCTGCCAAGGCGGCGCATCTGGCTCATATGGAAACCGGTTGCGATCCCGTCTGGGTCGATGGTGATGAATCCATGATGCGCGTTGGGCTGAAATGCGAGGGGCGCAAGGCCCCCAAACGCCCCCGCAAAAGGCGCACAATCTTTTGCGAAATCGGCGATCTTTGGCAAAGCGGGGAAAGCATCTCGGGCTACATGACCTGTGGATAACCCTATGCCGACCCCGCAATATCTTGTGGAGAAGTGGCGGCAAACCGCCAAATAGGCGTATATTTCGTTGACTCACAGGGGCTCGCCCGCCCAATCTGACCGCCAACAGCGGAATCAGGGCAGGCCTTTTGCGATTCAACAAACTCAGACTGACGGGCTTCAAAAGCTTTGTGGACCCAACTGATCTGGTCATCGCCGATGGCCTGACCGGTGTTGTGGGGCCAAATGGCTGTGGCAAGTCCAACCTGCTTGAGGCGTTGCGCTGGGTCATGGGCGAAACTCGCGCCAAAGCCATGCGTGGCGGCGGGATGGAGGATGTGATCTTTGCCGGGGCTGCGACCCGCCCGGCGCGCAACTTTGCCGAAGTGCTGCTGACCATCGACAATAGCGAACGCCTCGCCCCGGCGGGGTTCAATGACAGCGACCAGTTGGAGATCACCCGCCGCATCACCCGCGATGTCGGCAGCGCGTACAAGGTGAACTCAAAAGACACGCGCGCCCGCGATGTTCAGATGTTGTTCGCCGATGCCTCGACCGGGGCGCACAGCCCGGCTCTGGTTCGACAGGGACAGATTTCCGAATTGATCAACGCCAAGCCCAAAAACCGTCGCAAGGTTCTTGAAGATGCCGCCGGGATTGGTGGTCTCTACCAGCGGCGTCACGAGGCCGAGTTGAAGCTCAAGAATGCCGAGGCCAATCTTCTGCGCGTCGATGATGTGGTGGAACAACTGGCCGGGCAATTGGGACAACTGGCCCGTCAGGCCCGTCAGGCCGCACGCTACCGCGCCATTGGCGAAGAGCTGCGCCAGTCCGAAGGGATGTTGCTCTATCGCCGTTGGCGCGAGGCCGAAGAGGCACGCCTGGTCGCGCAGGATCAGTTGCGCGAAATGATCCAGCACGCGGCGCAGGCCGAAAAGATCGTGCGCGCAGCAGCGGCTTTGCGGGTCGAAAGCGAAGATGCCCTGCCGCCCCTGCGCGAAGAAGAGGCCATTGCCGCTGCGATCCTGCAACGTCTGGTGGTGCAGCGCGATGCCCTGTCGGATCAGGAAAAGCGCGCGGTGGAAACCATCGCCACGCTGAAACGCCGGATCGAACAGCTTGATCGCGACATGGAGCGCGAAGCCGGTCTGAACCACGATGCGGGCGAAACGATCAAACAGCTGGAATGGGAGGCCCGCGAGCTTGAGAAAGCCGCTGAGGGTCACGAAGATCGGTTGGAAGAGGCCTCGGATGCGGCCTCTGAGGCGGCCAGCATCTTGCATGAGCGCGAGGCAGACCTGTCGCAGCGCACCGAAGATGTGGCGCGTCTTGCCGCCCGCCACCAATCGGCGCAACGCTTCGTGGCGGATAGCCGCAAAGCCATGGATCGTGCCGAGGCCGAGGTTACCCGCGCGCGCCAAACAGTGGGGCAGGCGACCCTGACCTTGCAAGGCGCGGGCGAGGCGGCAGAGGCCGCTGAACAGGCGCAGGATGACGCGCAGGCCATGGCCGAACGCGCCGAAGAGTTGCTGGCCAATGCCGAAGAGGCCCGAACCGAAACCCAATCGCGCGAGGCTGAGGCGCGGGCAGAACGCTCCGAGGCTGAGGGCGAAATGAACGCGCTGCGGGCCGAGGTCACAGCCCTGGCCCGCCTTCTGGAACGCGACACTGCCGAGGGCGGCCAGATCCTGGATCGGTTGCAGGTCGAGCAGGGCTTTGAAAAGGCGCTCGGCGCGGCCCTGGCCGATGATCTGCGCGCCCCGCAGGTTGAGGCGGACGGCCCGACCGGCTGGTCCGAATTGCCAGCCTATGCCGAGAACCAACCGCTGCCCGAGGGCGTCACGCCTTTGTCGCGGCATGTTTCGGTGCCTGATGTTCTGGCCCGCCGCATGGATCAGATCGGTCTCGTTGGCTCAGATGATGGCCCGCGTTTGCAAGAGCATCTGAAACCCGGCCAGCGCCTTGTCACCCTCGAAGGGGATCTTTGGCGTTGGGACGGCTTCCGCGCTTGGGCCGAAGACCAGCCCTCGGCGGCTGCGCTGCGTCTGGAGCAGCTCAACCGGCTTGAGGCGTTGAAACAGGAAATGGCCGAAGCGTCGGCGCATCTGGATGGCACCCGCGCCGCCCATGAGGCGTTGCAGGCGCGTCTGGCCGAACTCACCGCCGCCGACAAATCCGCCCGTGAGGCGCGGCGCCAGGCTGACCAGCAACTCACCGCCGCCAATCGCGCCTATAACCGCGCCGAAGCGGACCGTGACATGGCCGAAAGCAAGCTGGAAAGCGCAACGCTCTCCGTGCGTCGTTATGAGGAAGAGATTGCCACCGCTCAGGAGCAGTTGACCGAGGCCGAGCGCGGATTGTCCGAGCTTGATGATCTCGACGAGGCGCGCGGTCAGGTCGAAGACATCAAAATGACCGTCGAAGCGGCGCTTATGACCATGATGGCCAAACGCTCTGCCCATGATGAGCTGCGCCGCGAAGGCGAGGCACGGGTTGGGCGCCGTCAACAGGTGACCAAGGAACTCTCGGGCTGGCGTCACCGCCTCGATACCGCAGAAAAGCGCGCGGGCGAGCTGGCGGATCGCAAAGAGGCCAGCCTTGAAGAGCTGGAAGAGGCGATCACCGTCCCTGATGAGCTGTCAGAAAAGCGCGATGAGCTGTCGGGCGGGATCGAAGAAGCCGAAGCGCGCAAGGCTGAGGCCACAGATGCGCTCAGCGTCGCCGAAAGCGCCCTGCGTAATGCCATCGCCGAAGAACGCGACGCCGAACGTCTGGCCAGCGAAGCCCGCGAAACCCGCGCCCGCGCCGAGGCCCGCGCCGAAGCCGCGCAGGAAACCGTTTCTGCTGCCGCCGAGCGCATTGCCGAAGACCTCGATTGTGGCCCCGAACAGCTGCTGGAACAGCTTGGCACATTGCCCGAGGACATGCCTGCCTCCGAGCAGATCGAACAGGATGTCGGGCGCCTGAAACGTCAGCGTGACGCCTTGGGGGCCGTGAACCTGCGCGCCGAAGAGGACGCCAAAGAGGTCCAGACCGAGCATGACGAATTGGTGCAGGAAAAGGCTGACCTTGAGGAAGCCATCCGCACCCTGCGCACCGGCATTGCCAGCCTCAACAAAGAGGGGCGCGAACGTCTGCTGACGGCCTTTGAGCAGGTCAATGCCAACTTCTCTATGCTTTTCACCCACCTCTTTGGCGGCGGCGAGGCCAATCTGGTCATGGTCGAAAGCGACGACCCGCTTGAGGCTGGGCTGGAAATCATGTGCCAACCGCCGGGCAAAAAGCTCTCGACCCTCAGCCTGTTGTCCGGTGGCGAACAGACCCTTACGGCGCTGGCGCTGATCTTTGGCGTCTTCCTCGCCAACCCGGCCCCGATCTGCGTGCTCGACGAGGTCGACGCGCCGCTGGATGACGCCAATGTGACCCGCATGTGTGACATGCTGGACGAGATGTGCCGCCGCACCGATACGCGCTTTTTGATCATCACCCACCATGCGGTGACCATGGCCCGTATGGATCGACTGTTTGGGGTGACCATGCAGGAACAGGGCGTTAGCCAGCTGGTCTCGGTCGATCTGAAAAAAGCAGAAAAACTGGTCGCATAATCGTGACGAAGCCGTTGGCTCCGGTTAGGGTATCCTGACATTCGGAGGTGCCCATGCGCGTGACCCTGACATTTCTGATGCTATTGGCCGCCCCGGTCTGGGCGCAAAGCTTTGTTCTCAAAAGCGGAGATGCCGCCTTTGAGAATGCCGAGCTGGATCAACGGCTGCGCGGTCAGGTTTTGACATTCTTTGATGATGGTCAGTCTAAATATTACGAAGACGGGCGGTATAGCTATACCTATGCCAATGACGGCGGCACCGCCTATGGCTATTGGGATATCAACCCGGCAGGCGCGGTCTGTATCCAGTTTCTCAACGAACAAACCCGCTGTGATATGTATGTCAAAAATGGCGACCGGTTGATCCTGATCACCGAAGAAGGTCACCGCTTTCCCGTGCGCCCATAGGCTGCCTTGATGAAGCTTTTCCTGCTCACGACGTTGACCATGGTGGCCTTTGCCGCCAATTCCCTTTTGACCCGCGCCGGGGTGTTCGGGGCCGGGTTGGATACCCAAAGCTTTGCCATGCTGCGGCTCATGTCCGGGGCCTTTGCGCTGATGGCGCTGTGCCGGTTAAACGGCATCCGCATTCAGGGCTTTGGCTGGAAACGGGTGGTCAGTGTCTTTGGCCTCGCGCTTTACATCATTGGATTCACTGATGCCTATCTGGTCATGGATGCCGGGATTGGCGCGTTATTGCTCTTTGGCACGGTGCAGGTGACCATGTTTTTCGGCGCGGTTCTGGCACGCGAAACCCTGCCGCCGCTCAGGATTGTTGGCTCGGCCCTGGCCTTTGGCGGATTGGTCTATCTCGTCTGGCCCTGGCAGGATATCTCCCGCTACCCGATTGGCGTTTTGATGATGATCGCGGCGGGCATTGGTTGGGGTATTTATTCACTTGCTGGTCGCGGCAGCGCTGCGCCTCTGGCCGACACCGCCGCCAATTTCCTTTTGGCCTGTTTGGTTGTCCCGCTGGTGTTCTGGGCGATGGGTGCCGACATGCCCATGCTGGCGGCACGGGCTGAGAACTGGGCTGGCATTGGCTATGCGGTGGCCAGTGGCGCGGTGGCCTCGGGCCTTGGCTATGCGCTGTGGTTCCACGTCTTGCCCCAGCTTCAGGCCAGCATTGCCGCCGTTGCCCAGCTCACCGTGCCACCCATTGCCATGGCGGGCGGGATGCTGTTTCTGGGCGAAGCGCTAACCCTGAAATTCACAATCGCCTCGGTTGTCATTCTGGGCGGTGTCGCCCTGTCTGTCTTGGGCCCGCGCTACTTGGTCAAAAGCTCCAACGCATCATAAGCAATCGCGTCAGACCAGGGGATATGGCGCAGGCTATCGGGTTTCAGATGTAACCTCTGCACCTCGTCTCGTGAAAAGAACCGCCGCTTGGTCACCACACCTTCGGGATCGGTCCACGCCGGTGGCAAGGCGCTGGTCAACTGGCAGCGAAAGAAGATCTCGACCTGATGGAACCCATCCGAAGGGTTGTGGAATTCATTGACCAGACAAGGCGCGCCGACCGTCACCGACAGCCCGCACTCCTCCATGATCTCGCGTGCCAGGTTATCGGGCAAAGATTGCCCTTTCTCGACACCGCCTCCTGGCGCGCACCAAAGATCCGACACCCCACCAGGCCAGGCATTGACCAAAAGCAGGCGGTCGCCCTGCAAAAGGACGCCACGTACGGCAAGCCGAATGGGGCGATTGGTCATGTGCTCTCCTTTTGCCCCTTTCCTACGGGGGCTGGGGTGCTTATTTCAAGCGCCATGAAAAATGTGCTGACATATGTGTTTCTGGTTTTAACTTGCCTCGCGACCCCGGCGCGCGCGGATTGCGTCGTCATGCTGCACGGGCTGGCGCGCACAGGCAATTCCTTTTTGGTCCTTGAGCGCGTGTTGCAAACCCGTGGTTACGAGGTGGTCGTCGCTGATTACCCCTCGACCGAGGCCCCGATCGAGCAATTGGTCCAAGTGATCCCCGAGGCCATCGGGCAGTGCCACGCGCCCGCGGTGCACTTCGTCACTCATTCTATGGGCGGCATCCTTTTACGCTACTGGACCGAGCATAATACCGCCCTTGGCATCAACCGTGTCGTCATGCTCGCCCCGCCCAATCAGGGCAGCGAGATTGTCGATGAATTGGGCGATCTGGCCCCGTTTGAATGGATTAACGGACCGGCAGGCCTGCAATTGCGCACCGGGGATGAGGGGATCACCTCGACCCTCGGTCCCGTGCAATTTGAACTGGGCGTGATTGCCGGATCCGACACCATGAATCCCGCCTTTTCCGCCTTTCTGCCGGGCGCAGATGATGGCAAGGTCACGGTTGAGTCAACAATCGTTGAGGGCATGAAGGCGCATCTGACCCTGCCGGTCACCCATACCTTTATCATGCAAGATCCCATGGCTATGGCGCAGGTCGATCTGTTCCTGCGCGAAGGCCGTTTTGACCCGGATCTGGATTGGACCCAAGAGGTGGACATGCACTTCTTTGGCTGCCTGGCGGGGATATGCCCGGCCAAGAAAAATGAGACACCCTATGAGCCTTGAGATCACGCTGAGCGGCGCGCGCTTTTTACGCCCCGATGGTTGGGATGACGCGCCCTTGCCCCTGGCGGGCGGGCAGTTTGTTGACGCACCTGCTGGGCGGGCGATTGACCTCAGTGGGTTTGACGTTCTGCCCGGTATCATTGATGTGCATGGCGATGGGTTTGAACGCCACATGGCCCCGCGCCGCGGGGCCTTGCGAGAACGTGATGCGGGCATGGTCGCCGTTGCGGCGGAACTGGCGGCCAATGGCATCACCACGGCGGTTCTGGCACAGTTCTGGAGCTGGGAGGGCGGGTTACGCGGCCCGGAATTTGCCCGCGAAGTCTTTGACTCCGTGCGCCTGATGCAGGACAGCGTGCCGATTGACCTACGCCTGCAAATGCGGCTTGAGACCCATATGCTGGATGATCTCGATGCGGCCGAGGCGCTGATAGCTGAACATGGCATTCGCTATGTGGTCTTTAACGATCACCTCCCCCATGCGCGTCTGGCCGAAGGGCGCAAGCCGCCGCGCCTGACTGGCCAAGCCCTCAAGAGCAAGCGCAACCCCGAGGACTATTTCAAATTCCTGCTGGACCTGCACGCGCGTGGCCCCGAGGTTGGCCCGGCGATGGAGGCTTTGACCGCGCGCTTGGCCGCGCAAGGCGTGACTATGGGCAGTCATGATGATCACAGCGCCGAGGATCGCGCGCTTTGGCGCGCGCGGCGTGCGCAGGTCTCGGAATTCCCCGAGACCCTGGAGGCCGCCCAAGCGGCCCGCGAGGCCGGGGATTTCATCGTGCTGGGCGCGCCCAATGTGGTGCGCGGGGCCAGCCATGCGGGCAATGTTTCGGCGCAGGACCTGATCGGGGCAGGGCTGTGTGATGCTCTGGCGTCAGATTACCACTATCCCTCACCCGCCCGCGCCGCCTGGCGCTGCTTCGAGCTGGGCCTTCTGGACGAGGCCGACGCCTGGCACCTGGTTTCTGCCGGACCGGCGCAGCTTTTGGGCTTGCAGGATCGTGGTCGGTTTGCGCCCGGTTGCCGCGCAGATCTGGTGGTGATGGAGCCGCAAACCCGCCGGATCGTGGCGACTCTGGCGGGCGGTCGCGTGGCATGGATGAGTGGAGACGTGGCACAACGTTTCGTCTAAGCGCACCCAAAATCCATTGATGGATTTTGCAAATTCCGTTGACGGAATTTGTTGCGCCTCCCTATAGCGTTTCGCGAAAATATTGGATCGCAAATACCTTGCCACGCTTCGCGTTCTCAGGACATTCGCGATCCGGGTGTCTCAACTATTTCTCGAAACGCTTAGCCCGAAACGATCCGGTTCACATGGGCCATTTTGCGGCCCGGTTTCACATCCGCCTTGCCATAAAGGTGCAGCGCGCAGGCGGGGTCTGCCATCAGCTCGGGCAGGCGGTCCATGTCGTCACCAATCAGGTTTTCCATCACCACATCCGAATGCCGGTTGCCATCGCCCAAAGGCCAGCCTGCGACCGCGCGGATATGCTGCTCAAACTGGCAGCAGGTACAGCCATTCTGTGTCCAATGGCCGGAATTATGCACACGCGGCGCTATTTCGTTGATCACCAACCCCTGCGGCGTGACAAAGAACTCGACCCCCAACACGCCGACATAATCCAGCGCATTCAGAATACGTCCGGCCATCAGCACGGCATCGGTCAGCAGTCGCGCCGGCACTTTCGCCGGAACTGTGGTGGTGTGCAAAATACCGTCGCGATGCACGTTTTCACCCGGATCAAAGGCCGAAACCTGACCATCTGCGCTGCGCGCGGCAATCACCGAAATTTCGCAGCTGAAATTCACAAACCCCTCAAGAACCGCCGGAGCCCCCTGCATATCTGCCAGCGCCTGAGCGGCATCCTCGGCGGATTTCAGGCGCGACTGGCCCTTGCCGTCATAGCCAAAGCGCCGGGTTTTCATGATCGAGGGCGTGCCAATTTCCGCCACCGCCGCCGTCATATCGACCTCGGATTCGACATTGGCAAAGGGGGCCGTGGACAGGCCCAGCTCGGCCAGGAACGTCTTTTCGGTCAGGCGATCCTGACTGATGCGCAGCGCTTCGCGATTGGGGTGGATCGGGCGCAGCGATTCCAACAGATCCAGCGACGAGGTCGGGATGTTCTCGAACTCATAGGTGATCACATCTACGGTTTCAGCAAAGGCGCGCAGGGTATCCGCATCTTCATATGAGGCGGTGGTCACCTTGGCCGCCACATCGGCAGCAGGTGGGTTGGCGCTGGGCTCAAAGATATGGGTCTTGAAGCCAAGGCGCGAGGCCGCGACTGACAACATCCGGCCAAGCTGGCCTCCTCCGAGGATACCGATGGTGGATCCGGGGGCGAGTGGCGTGGTCATGGCGGGCCTCCTGTTGAGATGAGGCTAGATGCCGCGAAAGAGGATCCCGATGCAAGAGGGGCAAAGGGGGCAATCTCTACGATTTGCCCCGTTTTTTGTACCTTTTGCCCTCAGATCAGGTCGCGATCAGGTTCATCTGCGATCGACGCTGACAAATCATTGCGCCATTTGTCCAGCCGCGCCGCCAGTTCTGCATCCTGCAGCGCCAGAATGCCCGCCGCCATCAACCCGCCATTCTTGGCCCCAGCTGCCCCAATGGCCATGGTCGCCACGGGAAACCCTCGCGGCATTTGCAGGATGGAATAAAGGCTATCGACACCGGACAAGGCACGGGTCTGCACCGGAATGCCAATCACAGGCACGCGGGTTTTAGACGCCATCATACCGGGCAAATGCGCGGCACCACCCGCGCCCGCAATGATCACCTGCAAACCACGATCCACAGCCGTCTTGCCATATTCCCACAACCGATCCGGGGTGCGGTGGGCCGAGACGATCTTGACCTCATGCGCGACACCCAGCTCTTCCAAAACATCGGCAGCTTCTTTCATGGTGGGCCAATCGGACTGGCTGCCCATGATGATCCCAACTTTGACGGCAGTGTTTGTGGCTTTGCTCATATCGATCCCCTGCGATGAAGAAGCGCGCACTATAGGCAGCCTGACCCATAGGGCAATGCGCCGGGTTCAGCGCAGATGATCCTGTGCCAGTTTTGCCATGAGAATATCATCATACCACTGACCGCCCAGGTTCACCGCCTCGCGCGCCACCCCTTCGCGGCGAAACCCGCAGGCTTCATAGCAGCGAATGGCGCGGGTGTTGATCTCAAGACAACGCAAGGCGACGCGGTGCAGGCCCAGCGTCCTGAACGCATGGTCCAGAATCAATGCCACCGCCTGCCGCCCGATCCCCTGACCCAGCCGCGCCGGATCAGCCAGGCCAATGGCCAGCGAGGCGCTGCCGTTGAACGTATCAAACCCATGCAGGCGCGCATCGCCGACAACCTGATCATCGACATCAATGATCCAGGCCGGATCATGATTGCTGATCCGTGTCACCCAATCCATCGCCACCTCGCGGGACCAGGGTTTCAGCTTGGCCGGATCAATGCCGTACATGCGCGCAATGGTCGGATCCTGCCCCAGGGCAAACCGCGCCTCTGCATCGCCAGCCCGGGGCGGGCGCAGGGTGACCGTTTCACCACGCAAAACACGCCCGTCAGTCTCCTCCTCCCCGACCAATCGCATGTCAGGCGATGATATCCGGCAACAGGCGATCCTCGATCAGGGCGATCTTGTCCTTGAGTTGCAGTTTCTTCTTCTTCAGGCGCTGCAGGGTCAACTGGTCAAAGGTGCCCGTGTTCTGCAAGGCGCGAATCGCATCGTCCAGGTCGCTATGCTCCTGCTTGAAAACCTCCAACTCGACGCGCAACACGTCATCGGTTTTCATGGACAGGTCTGTAGGCGCGTTCATGGTGGAACCCCCTGAAATACAACTGGCTTATAGGATAGCGGATTAATCGCGAATCCGCAAAGCCCTTGCACTAAAGCAAAGAGGTTCCCATATTCATAAAACGCGTCGGTCGCCAGGATGGGGCCGCCGCATGTGACGGTCGCTTTGCAAAAGGACGTGTCGATGACCAAACTGACCTTGGGGTCCTATCCCCATATGCTCGGCTTCGAGCAACTGGAGCGCCTGCTGGAGCGGACCGCAAAAACCAGTGAGGGCTATCCGCCTTTCAATATCGAACAAACTGCAGATTACGCGTATCGGATCACGCTTGCCGTGGCCGGTTTCGCAGAGGATGACCTGTCGATCACCGTCGAAGACCGCCAATTGGTGGTGCGCGGTCGGCAAAAGGACGATGGCAGCGAACGGGTGTTCCTGCATCGTGGCATCGCTTCGCGCCAGTTCCAGCGCTCTTTCGTGCTGGCGGATGGGGTCGAAGTGGGCGAGGCCAAGATGGAAAATGGCCTGCTGCATGTGGATCTGAAAATCAACCGTCCGGAAACGGTGGTTCAGACGATCCAAATCAAGAAAGGATGAGGCATGTTCGAAAAGTATGACTTTGACAAATCCGCCGAAGAAAAGCTGGTCTATGTCCGCCCGGTCAAGGGCAAGGATCTGCCAGATGACGTGCGCGCGCAGGTGGGCCGCCGCGCGACGCTTTATGCAGTGCATAATGCCGAAGGCGAACGTCTCGCGCTGGTCAAGGACCGTGCCTTGGCCTTTGTTCTGGCGCGCCAGAATGATTTGGCTCCGGTGACCGTTCACTAACTTGGGCTAATCGTGGTTGAACGGTTGTTTGACGTAAGTGCAGTCAATCTAGCAATGGCGATCCTGGCCGTTCTGGTGGTCGGGGTCGCGGTGGTGGATCGGCTTTGGCGATGGGCCAGGGCCAAGCAAAACAAGTCGGAAATAGCCGGCTGGCAAGCCGAGCTTTTGCGCCACAAAGACGCGCCCGATTTCTTTCAATATGTTGCGGCCTATCTGGCCAAGGTTGATCCGCAAGGGTGCGCACCAGAATTCGCTCCGCTTCTGCGTAAATGTCGCGCTGTTGTGACCGTTGACGTTGCTTTTAACGGCGAGGGGCTGGACTGGTTCGTGTTTCACGGTTCTGCTGCCGAGATTGAAGAGGCCGCCGAGGTGGTGGCAGAGCTGGGGTTGGACCCGCTGGTGCCAATCCTTCGCGAAGTCTTACCCTGGTTTGGCTGGAGTGAGGCCAACCCTCAGGCATCCGAATTTGACCACCCGGATCGGCAGGAATACATGGCCCGGCTGAGCGCGCTTCAACAGCGTTTTGCCGCGCTGGGCGGGGCGGATCTGGTTAGTGCGACGTTGAACGACGCGGTGCGCGACAGGTTGCCCGACATACTGGCCTATCGCCCGTGACCCAGGGCGATGGCCTGGGGGGGGGCGTTAAGATCTTGTTAAGTAGTTGACAGCTGTCAACTTTTTCCGACAGCAGCCGAAAACCACCCCCTCGCGCCAAGCGCCACCAAAATCCATCGATGGATTTTGCAAATTCCGTACACGGAATTTGGGCGCGTGTTGTAGCGGTACCAGTTTTTGTTGAAACAGAAAAAGGCCGGGGACTGCCCCGGCCTTTTCTTGGTTTTGTGCGAGACAATCCGCTTATTGCGCGGCGATCAGGCCCATGCTTTCCAGCTTCAGGATCACCTGATGGGCGCAGTTGTCGACTTCGACATTTTCGGTCTCGACGCTCAGCTCAGGGTTCTGCGGCACGTCATAAGGGTCCGAGATACCGGTGAACTCTTTGATCTTGCCTTCACGCGCCAGCTTGTACAGGCCCTTGCGGTCGCGGCGTTCACATTCCTCGATGCTGGTGGCAACGTGGACTTCGACAAAGGCACCGAATTGTTCGATGTCCTCGCGCACGGCGCGGCGGGTGGTGGCATAAGGGGCGATGGGCGCGCAGATGGCGATGCCGCCATTCTTGGTGATCTCAGAGGCCACATAACCAATGCGGCGGATGTTGAGGTCACGATGCTCTTTGCTGAAACCCAGCTCAGAGCTGAGGTTTTTACGCACAATGTCACCATCCAGCAGAGTCACCGGGCGGCCGCCCATTTCCATCAGCTTGACCATCAGCGCGTTGGCGATGGTGGATTTGCCCGAGCCGGAGAAACCGGTGAAGAACACGGTAAAGCCCTGCTGGCTGCGCGGTGGCTTGGTGCGGCGCAATTCCTTGACCACTTCGGGGAAGGAGAACCATTCGGGAATTTCCAGACCCTCGGCCAGACGGCGGCGCAGCTCGGTGCCCGAGATGTTCAGGATGGTGACATCATCCTTGTCAGCGATCTCATCCGCGGGCTCGTACTGAGCGCGTTCCTGCACGTAAACCATGTGCTTGAAGTCGACCATTTCCGCGCCGATCTCGTCCTGATGTGCGCGATAGAGGTCTTGCGCATCGTATGGACCGTAGAAGTCTTCGCCCTGGCTGTTCTTGCCGGGTCCAGCGTGGTCGCGGCCAACGATGAAGTGGGTGCAGCCGTGGTTCGCGCGGATCAGACCGTGCCAAACCGCCTCACGCGGGCCTGCCATACGCATGGCCAGGTTCAGCAGCGACATGGTGGTGGTCGATGCCGGGTATTTGTCCAGAACCGCTTCGTAGCAGCGCACGCGGGTAAAGTGATCAACGTCACCCGGCTTGGTCATGCCAACGATCGGGTGGATCAGCAGGTTGGCCTGCGCTTCTTTCGCGGCGCGGAATGTCAGCTCCTGGTGGGCGCGGTGCAGCGGGTTACGTGTCTGGAACGCAACCACTTTGCGCCAGCCCAGCTTGCGAAAATAGGCGCGCAGCTCGTTCGGGGTGTCGCGGCGGGCGCGGAAATCATAGTGAACCGGCTGCTGAATGCCGGTGATCGGGCCACCGAGATAGATCTTGCCAGCTGTGTTATGCAGGTAGTTCACCGCCGGATGCGCATCGTCATCGGCACCAAAGACTTTTTCCGCCTCAACCGATTTGTTCGGCTCCCAACGGTCAGTCACGGTCATGGTGGCGAGGATCACGCCCTCTTGGTCGCGCAGGGCGATGTCCTGACCAATCTCGATGGAGCCTGCGAATTCTTCGGATACGTCCAGAGTGATCGGCATCGGCCACAGGGTGCCGTCGGCCAGGCGCATGTTCTCCACAACGCCGTTGTAATCCTCTTCCGACAGGAAGCCTTTGAGCGGGTTGAAGCCGCCATTCATCAGCAGTTCCAGGTCGCAGATCTGGCGCGGGGTCAGATCGTGGCTGGTCAAATCTGCTGCTTCGACCTTCAGCTTCTGAGCGCTGTCATAAGAGACATAAAGCTCGGGGATGGGTGCAAGATTGTTTTGCATGATTTTGGTCCTGTGTTTAAACGGCTCTAGGCCGCTGGTCGTCCCGGTGAGTTCCGCGTGCAGAGCGTCATATTCTGCGAATTTGCGGGCCAAGAAATTGTCTCTGAGCCGGATCTGTTCGGCGGCGCCTTTGACGGTGATCGCATAGGCAAAGCGCTGGCGTTTGTCGGGGCCATCGCGGTCGCTGATCTTGATCAACCCTGCCTCGGCCGCCAGGCGCAATTGCGCATTCAGCTTGCCCAGTGACACGCCGACAGCCGCCGCCGTCGCGCGCTGAGACGCGTCAGGCGCGGCCTCAAGCTGGCGCAGCAGGCGAAAGAGCAGATCCTCTTCCTCAGCCAATTTTTGCGTGTCGGTTGGCATATCAGACTCAAAGTATGTTCACGCGTGAACGCATTGCACAGTTCGCAATCGCAGAAAAGCAAAAAATCCAACCCCTCGGGTCAATCGGCGGAATGCGGCAGATAGGCCACAAGGGGTGCGTGGCAAAACGCGAAACGGATTGCCCCAACGTTACGCTCGCAGCTTGGGTGTGGGCGGTTAGGGTGCGGCCATGGAATTTGACTATGTCATCGTGGGCGGCGGGTCAGCGGGCTCTGTCATGGCGTCGCGCCTGTCGGAAAACCCCAAGACCTCGGTTTGCCTGATCGAAGCCGGAGGGGCGGGGCAGGGCATCCTTGTGCGGGCGCCGGCTTTGGTGGCGGCCATGGTGCCGGGGTACCTCAAGCTCAACAACTGGGCGTTCAAAACCGTCCCGCAGCCGCATCTGAACGGGCGGCGCGGGTTTCAGCCGCGCGGCAAGGCCTTGGGCGGCTCTTCGGCGATCAACGCCATGCTCTATATTCGCGGCCACCCTTCGGATTATGATGATTGGGCCAATCTGGGTTGTGCGGGCTGGGATTGGCAATCGGTGCTGCCCTATTTCAAAAAGGCCGAGGGCAATAGGCGCGGATCTAGCGATCTGCATTCCGCTGACGGTCCGTTGCAGGTGCGCGACCAATCCGAACCGCGGGCGATCACCCATGCCTATCTTGAGGCCTGCAAACAGGCGCAATTGCCGCTCACCAAAGATTTCAACGGTGCGCAGCAAGAGGGAGCCGGGCTGTATCAGGTCACGCAGTTTCACTCAGGCCCGAAGGCAGGGGAGCGTTGTTCCGCCGCGGCGGCCTATCTGCCGCCCGAGGTCAAACGCCGGAGCAACCTGACGATCCTGACCCGCGCGCAGGTTTTGCGAGTCGTGACCGAAGGCAAGCGCGCGGTTGGCGTAGACATGCGTCGCAACGGTCAGGAACAGCGCGTGCAAGCACAGGCTGAGGTGATCCTGAGCGCGGGGGCTTTTGGCTCACCTCAGCTCTTGATGCTGTCGGGCATCGGCCCGGCGGAGGAGCTGAGCAAACATGGCATTCCCCCGGTCCATGTCGCGCCGCAGGTTGGGCAAAACCTGCAGGATCATCTGGATTACACCCTGTCCTATAAATCCAAACGTCCCGATACCGTCGGGCTCAGCGCGCGCGGAGCCTGGCAATTGGCGCGTGCCGGTCTGCGGTGGCGCAAGGATGGGTCGGGCCTGTTTGCCTCGCCCATGGCTGAGGGCGGCGGGTTTTTCCGCACCTCTCCAGATTTGGAGCGGCCGGATATTCAGCTGCATTTCGTTGTCGGTATTGTCGATGATCACATGCGCAAGCTGCATTATGGCTTTGGCTATTCCTGCCATGTCTGCGTGCTGCGGCCCGAGAGCCGTGGGCATGTGCGCTTGCGCTCCGCCGATCCTTTGGCCGCGCCGCGCATTGACCCAAATTTCCTGTCATCAGAGGGCGATCTTGAGGCGATGACGCGCGGGGCGCGGATGATGGAACAGATCATGCAGGCCGAGGCCCTGACCCCCTGGCGCGGTCAAAAGCTGTTTGCCCATGATGGCAGTGACGCCGCGCTTGAGGCTGATATTCGCGCCCGTGCCGACACGATCTATCATCCGGTGGGCACTTGCCGCATGGGCAATGATCCCGAGGCGGTGTGCGACCTGCAAGGGCGGGTCAACGGGGTGGAGGGGCTGCGCGTTGTGGATGCGTCCCTGATGCCCAGACTGGTCGGCGGCAATACCAATGCGCCAACCATCATGATGGCGGAAAAGATCTCGGCCGAGATGAAGGCGGATTAACCTTCAAGCCCCCAGCCGTCCGGGGTGAACCCATGCTCCAGCGCGGCGCGGGTTGCGACCTCTTCGCCGATCCAGATCCCGTCGGCAGACACGACCTGATCCATCAAGGTGGCCACCAGATAAGGGGCCTCGCCATCCTCAGGCTCGATATATTCACAAGTGTAATCGGCGCGGCTTAGCGTATCGGCCAAGGGCCGCCAATCGGCCTCATCCGAGCTGGGCACAAAGAAATAGTCCACATCGGCAATCTCAGGCAGCCCATGTTCGGATTGCAATTCCTCATAGGTCGCAAAGGTTTCGGCCTTTTGGGCGGCAAGATCATGGGTCATGGAGCTCTCCTTGGGCCGACTTACTGCGCTGCCTTTACCCGAGCGGCGCGCGCCTGTCACCAAAAGAAACCCTATGTTTCTTCTTGGTCCAAATACTCTGGGGGGGTGGGGGTGAAACCCCCACTCCGATGCGGGATTTATTCCTGTTCGGCCAGAAAACGCTCGGCCTCGAGCGCCGCCATGCAGCCCATGCCCGCCGATGTCACCGCTTGACGGTATTTGTGATCGGTCAGGTCGCCCGCCGCAAAGACACCAGGGATCGAGGTCGCGGTGCTGTCCGGCTTGGTCACCACATAGCCGCCCATATGGGTCTCCAGCACATCTTTGACCAACTCATTGGCCGGGGCGTGGCCGATGGCGACAAAGACACCGGCGCAGTCAATGACTTGTTCTTCGCCGGTCTTGGTGTGTTTGACGCGCACGCCTGTCACGCCTTTGGGATTGTCATCCCCCAGCACTTCCTGAACCTCGTGGAACCAGAGCGGTTCGATCTTTTCATTCTTGAACAGACGGTCCTGCAGGATCTTTTCCGAGCGCAGCTCATCGCGGCGGTGGATCAGCGTCACCTTAGAGGCAAAGTTGGTCAGGAACAGCGCTTCTTCGACGGCAGTGTTGCCGCCGCCGATCACGACAATCTCTTTGCCGCGATAGAAAAAGCCGTCACAGGTTGCGCAGGCCGAGACGCCAAAGCCCTTGAAGGCTTCTTCGCTCTCAAGCCCCAACCATTTCGCACGCGCGCCGGTGGCGAGGATGATCGAATCGGCGGTGTATACCGTGCCGCTATCGCCCTGCGCCACAAAGGGGCGCTGGTCAAAATTGATCGAGGTGATGATATCGCCAATGATCTCGGTGCCCATGGCGCGGGCGTGCTCTTCCATTTTCATCATCAGTTCAGGGCCCTGAATGTCGATGAAGGATGGATAGTTTTCCACCTCGGTGGTGGTGGTCAACTGGCCGCCTGGCTCAAGGCCCTGGACCAGAATGGGCTCGATCATGGCACGAGCCGCATAAACAGCGGCGGTATAGCCCGCAGGGCCGGAACCGACGATCAGAACTTTGGTGTGGCGGGTCTCAGACATGTGGGCTCTCCTTAAACGCTTGGCTGATATAGCGGGCGGATGGCCCGGATTAAAGAGCCTGTTCCAACACGCAAGGTTTTGTGAGGTCAGAGAGGGAAATGTTTCGCAAAAGCGGCCTCGCCAGAGGACGAAAACCGGATCACCCGGCTGTTTTCCAAACGCCGGGCCCAGCCGAGATCGATCATCCGGCTTAGCATGGCGCGCCCGACGCTGCCCGCCAGGTGGGCGCGCCGCTCGCTCCAGTCCAGACAGTCGCGGCATAGCGGGGCGCGGTTCCTTTGTAACGTGTCGAGGTCGATGCCAAATTCGCTGACAAAGGTCGCGCCGGTCTGGGTCAGGGATAGGTCAGTCTCGTCATGCAGGATCAGCCCGCGTTGCATCAGGCTGTCATACATGTGCGTGCCCATATCGCCTGCCAGATGGTTGTAACACACCCGTGCCTTGCGCAGGGCGGCGTCCTTGGGGCCGGTGCGGGTGCGCAGATGGCCGGATTTGGCGGCAATGCCCATCAGGCTTTCCAACAGATGCGCGACACCATCATTGGCGAGGGTGGAATATTTATGCCGCCCCTGTTTGCGCGTCACCACAAGCCCGCCTTCAGACAGTTTGGCCAAATGCGTGCTGGCGGTTTGGGCTGAAATCCCGGCCTCGCCCGCAAGTTCGGTCGCTGTCAGGGCCTTGCCGCTCATCAAAGCGGTGAGCATGTTTGCCCGCGCCGGATCTCCGATCAGGGCGGCAATATGGGCGATATCTGGACCTTCTTTCATAGTTCGATGCTAAGCGAAGCATTTGCGCTGATCAAGTCCGTATGCTGTCCGAGGCAGAATAGGAGATTGTCATGCTGACATGCGTCATTCGTTATCAAATCGACCCGACCAAACGGGCACAATTTGTGCAATATGCGCAAAACTGGGGGCAGGCCATCCCGCGCTGTGGCGCGGATTTGATCGGCTATTATGCCCCGCAAGAGGGATCCTCCACGCTGGCCTATGGGATCTACAATGTTGAGAATCTAGCAGAGTACGAGGCCTACCGACAGCGTCTGGCCCAAGACCCATTGGGGCGGGAAAACTATGAGTTTGCCCAGAAAGAAAGGTTTCTTTTACGCGAAGATCGGACATGGTTGCAGCATGTGTCGGCCCCTCATGGTCCGACAAAAACAGGAGGTGCCACGTGATTGCCGTCATTTTCGAGGTCGAGATCGCAGAGGGGCAAAAGCAGCGCTATCTGGATATAGCCGCGCTGTTGAAGCCTGAATTGGAGCAGGTGGAGGGGTTCATCTCGGTGGAGCGGTTCCAAAGCCTGACCAACCCGGACAAATTGCTGTCGCTCTCTTTCTTTCGCGACGAAGAGGCGGTTTTGGCCTGGCGCAATCTGGCGGAGCATCGCCAAGCACAGGCCGACGGGCGTGCTGGGATCTTTGCCGGATATCGGTTGCGGGTCACCCAAGTCTTGCGTGATTACGGCATGACGGATCGCGATGAGGCCCCCAAGGACAGCTTGGGCGCACATAAAGGGTGAACCTGCGGGGGGACTTAACGGCCGGGTCCCCCGAGTTTTAACAAAGAATATGCGCAAGCTTTGCCATTCTGGAATGATCTTGCGCTTTTACGAAACAATATTGCGTGGGCCTTGCAAGCTGCTATAACAATCGCGAATTGCAGGGGAAGACTATGCCAACGCACCGGCTTGATCCAATTGACCGTATGATTCTGGCCGAGTTGCAGGCAGATGGGCGCATGACCAATGTCGAACTGGCCCGTCGCGTCGGCATTTCCGCCCCGCCTTGTCTGCGCCGGGTGCGGACCTTGGAAGAGCAGGGATTCATCAAGGGCTATCACGCGGATGTGGATGCGCGCGAGCTGGGCTTTGAGGTGCAGGTCTTTGCCATGGTTGGGCTGGTCAGCCAGGCCGAAAGCGATCTGCGCGCCTTTGAGGAGCGGTGCCGGGAATGGCCGCTGGTGCGGGAATGCCATATGCTGAACGGCGAGGTGGATTTCATTTTGAAATGCGCCGCACCGGACCTGTCGACCTTTCAATCCTTCCTGACCGGTGATCTGTTGACCGCGCCCAATGTGGCCAGCGTCAAGACGTCTTTGGTCATTCGCGGGGCCAAGGATGAGCCCGGCGTGCCCTTTGACGTTCTTGAGGAACGGCTGAGCCGCAACGCCTAAGGCGTGGTGGGGTAGAACCCCACCCTACGGCATTCCTTATCAGGTCTAACTGTCCAGCAACTGTTCGATCACCTTGCGGGTAGAGCGGGTCAGGCTGACCTGGCCAAAATCGTTCAGGTCGGTGAGGTTGGGGAACATGGACAGGAAAAGCGCGCGCATGTTCTGGCCCAGATCCTGACCGATGCTTTTGCCGGGATGGTAGGTTTCCATCTCGACCCCGCCAATTTCGATCGTGGTGTGTTCGCGCACCATCAGGTGATACATCTGCACGGTGCCTGCGGGCGTGATTTCTAGGAAACGGTCGCCATCGACATAGTCCTGAACTGGAGCCAAAACACGGCCCTGACCCAGCAGATTGCGCAGCTTGTCATGGCGAACGACCATGCGGGCACCGGGGCCGACCATCAGGTCAAAGGCGGGTTTGCCAAGGCCGAAAGCGTCGCTTGTGATGCGGGTCAGGTGGGTCAGTGAACTGGTGCCGTCCTCGCGACCGGTCAAGGCACCGGGCACATAGGTGGTGGAACCGATCCAGGTGACAGGCTCGGCACCGTTTGCGGTTTCAATATAATCGCCGGGCAGCAGATCCTCGATCGCGACTGGGCCACGAACGGTCTGGATCAGCGTGCCTCGGGCAAAAGCACTCGCACATTCCTCAAACAGGGGCGTCGCAGGCGCCACATGTTGACGAAACGAAACTGTGAGATCGGGTAAAAGCGCCGCTGCCTCGTATTTGCGCATGAGAGAGGGTGCGCGGGCTGGCGTCTCCAGCGCGTCCCGTTCAGACGGGAGCGGTGCGGAGAGAGCATGTTGCATGCTGGAGGTGCCGTGACGGAGGCTGGACATGTGATCACCCTTTACTCAGGTATGTCACATTCGTGCTGGCCCCCACCAACAACGACAAATGGACGATAGCGTTTGCGTTTCGTTGAACACGAATAGGCCGCAATCGGGGATCATCGTCAAGATTAGGTCGTTTTTGAGGGGTGGAGCGCGGTCAATCCCGCGCGGATCAAAAGGATTGTCGAGAATTCATAAACGAAAATGCCACATTTCACCGGGAGGAGGGGTGAAACATGGCAAAATTTAAGAGAATCAGATTCGATTTGGCTCAGGCAGAGCGCAAATGCGCCTGAAGGGCCGCGCGACGGCGTGCGATGGAGGCCATACGGGTCGCGCCGCGTTCCCAAGGCATCTGGGTGTTGGTTTCGCGGGCGGTGGCTACGATGGACTTGATGAAGCGCGCTTTGCCGGTGGCGGGGGATTTGGTCGCGGTTTTCATGGGCCTGTATCCTGGTCTGTGTCTGCTCAATCTGGCGTTATGCCTTTGTTAAGCATGTTTTCCTCCGGAAATGGGGCAGACTTGTGACCTTGGTGGGATAATACGGCGACGATTTGTGGATTGTTTCGTGTTCGCGATCAAAGCCGAATGGCCGAGATCAAACGCCCATAATCAGCCTCTTTGGCATGGGTGGTGCGGCGATAGGAAAAGAAACGATCCGGGTCGGAATAGGTGCAATGGCCGGTCCACATCGCCTGAACACCCGCAGCGCGCAGCTTGGTCAGTCCATAGGAGGGCAGGTCAAACATCATGCGGTCGTTAAACCCCGGAATGAAGAAACGGCTGTTCTCGGGATCCTGGGCCTGAAAGGCTTCGACAAATTCCGGCCCGACCTCATAGGCCTTTTGGCTGATCGAGGGGCCGATCACGGCGGTGATGTTTTCGCGCTCTGCCCCGAGGTCGATCATCGCGTCAATCGTTGCCTCTAGCACCCCATCCCGCGCGCCTTTCCACCCGGCATGGGCGGCCCCAATCACTTCGTTGTCGGGATCGGCAAAGAGCACCGGCTGGCAATCAGCGGTGAGGATCGACAAGGCAATTCCCGGTGTGGCGGTGACCAGGGCGTCGGCCTTGGGCTTGTCCGCGCTTGGCTCGGTGACCGTGATGACATCGGGGGAATGGACTTGATGAACGGCGACGAGGTGGTCAGGTGCGATTCCCATCGCTTCGGCGACGCGGGCGCGGTTGATGGCCACCACATCGGATTGATCCGAAGAGCCGGTGCCGCAATTCAAGCCCTCGAACACACCCGAAGAGGCACCGCCGCGTCGGGTAAAGAAGCCGTGGCGCAGAGGGGCCAGCGCATCGGCGGTGATAATTTCCAAAGTCATGCATCAAATCCCGGTGGCAGCGCGGCACCTGTGGGAACAAGTGCCAGTGACTTGAATAACGAACCCATTTCTTGGGGGTGCGTCAACCTGCGATGTGCAGCGATATGCGATTCCAGTGCCGCGCCGCTCAGCGCCTGAGCGAGGGTTTGCGCACGGGCGGTGATGCCAAGGCTTTCCAGCACGACGCCTTGCGGGGTCATGGCGCTGGCTGTGACCCGGTTTGCAGATTTGGCCAGGGCTTCGAAGTCCACATGGGCGGTCAGGTCGGCCTGGCCGGGATGGGCAAACGGATCAGCGTGCTGGTGGTTTTCCAAGGCCTGGAACGTGTCGCCGTTGGAACGCCAATCGCCATAGTCAAAGATCAGCGCCGCGCCGCCATGATCCGCTATGCGTCGCGCGATTTCACCGGTGATGGGGGCGGCAGGGGCGCAGGTTTCGACGAGCTGGCCCGGTGTTGTGTCAGCAAGCCGGTGATCGAGCGCCTGGATCGGTGCGGGGTCCGACAGGGCAGGGATCAGATTGCCGTCTTGCGCCGCCACCATCGTTTCGCGCCAGCCTTTGTCGTCGCGGGTGAATTGGCGGATTGGCAGGGCGTCAAAGAATTCATTGGCGATGAGGAAGAGCGGGGCCTCGGGCAGGTCGGCAATGCTGTCATGCCAGATAGGAGAGTGCCCGGCCAACCGCTGCGCTTGTGCAGCGCGCAAGGTGGGGGAGGCCTCGACCAGATGGATTTGGGCAGCGGCGTGAAAACCCGGAACGGATCTGGTTGCGCGCAGGATGTCCGCCATGAGCGTGCCACGTCCTGGGCCAAGTTCGGCGAGCAGGATGTGCCGAGGGGCCCCTTGGTCAAGCCAAGTTTGCGCAAGGCACAGACCGAGCATCTCGCCGAACATCTGGCTGATCTCGGGCGCGGTGGTGAAATCACCGGCCTGCCCCAGCGGGTCGCGGGTGGTGTAATAGCCGTGCTGCGGATGCAGCAGGCATTGGGTCATGTAATCCGCCAGAGTGATCGGGCCGGTGGTGGCAATCTGGCGGATCAGGATGTCTTTGAGTGCGGTCATGCGGTGGCAGGGGCCGGGCGCTGGCGCAGGGCGCGCAGGATGAAATAGACCCCGATGGCGATCATGGGGATGGTCAGCGTCTGGCCCATGGTCAGCCCGAATCCGTCAATATGAAAGGCCAGTCCAAGCGGATTGCCGGGCGATTGGAATTGCGCATCCGGCTGGCGGAAGAATTCGACGATGAAACGGGCAAGGCCATAACCGGTCAGGAAAGTGCCCAGGATCAAACCGGGCGTTTTCAGCGCCCCACGACGGATGAGGACAAGGATGACCAGGCCCAGAAGGAGACCTTCGAGCCCGGCCTCATAGAGCTGGGAGGGGTGACGTGCGCAAAGCTCGCCCACTGCTTGGCCGCAATCCTGTGCGGCGGCACCGGGAAAGATCACACCCCAACGCACTTCTGTGGCGCGCCCCCACAGCTCGGCATTGATGAAATTGGCAAGGCGGCCAAAGAGCAATCCGACCGGGGTGGCAAGGGCCAGCATATCGGCGGTGGGCAGCTTGGCGATGTTGTTGCGCGCACAAAAGATCCAGGCGGCAATGACGGTACCGAGGAAGCCACCATGAAACGCCATGCCACCGGACCAGATCATCGGGATCTCGTGCGGATTGGCGAGGTAATAGCCGGGTTGGTAGAACAGTACATAACCAAGACGCCCGCCAATGATCACGCCCAGAATGATCCAGGTCAGCAGGTCTTCGATCTGTTTTGGCTGCATCGGTGGTTGATCGTCGCGCCAAAGCGCGGTGCGCTTGACGGTGATCACGGCCAAACGCCAGCCAATAAGGATTCCGGCGATATAGGCCAGCGCGTACCAGCGCAGCGCCAGATGGAAGCCAAAGAGATCAATCGCAAAGATCTCGGGCGAGAGGGGCGGAAAGGGGATTGCTGCCAACATGCGTCCTGTTGCCTCTGGTTTCGGGGGGAAGTCAAGCTTGTGACTTGTCCTTTTGCGCCCCATATAAGGGGTAAGTGTAATGCCGGAGTGACCTATGCAAAGCCGCAACAAGGTATTTGAAGATATCGGCCAGCTGATGACCAACGCAATGGGCGTGGCACAGGGGGCGAAAACCGAAGCTGAAACCGCGATGAAATCCATGATGGATCGCTGGCTGGCGGATCGCGATTTTGTGACTCGGGAAGAGTTCGACGCTGTGCGCGCCATGGCGCAAAAGGCACGCGAAGAGAACGAAGCGCTGAAGGCGCGTTTGGAGGCGTTGGAGAACGCATCCAAATAAGGATGATGGGTAACGTTCGTCCTGCGGACATCACCCCACCCACCATCCCTTTAGGATTCGCCCTGACGCGGCGTCTTATGCATACAAGAGCAAACACAGGATGCTGCCGATAATCAGCAGGCATCCCGCAATTTCTGTTCGATTGATCTTTTCCTTGAAGAAGAACAGGCTTGAGCCGAAGCTGAACAGCATTTCCACCTGAGCCACGACCTTGACCAAGGCCGCCTGTTGCAAGGTGAAGGCAGTGAACCAGCCAAAGGTTGCCGTCGCCCCGACAAAGCCAACCGCAAGGGCCGGTTTCCAAGCCGCGCGCATTTTCGCGAACTGGTCGCGTTCGCGCAGGGCGATATAGGCGAGCATGACACCTGTCTGAAAGGCGATGCCGATCAGCAAGGTTGTGGCGGCCTGGACAAAGAACACGTCCGAGGCGACGCTGCGCGCTGCGGTTTGAAACCCGATAGCGGCCAGCCCGAACAACGTGCCCGATCCAAGGCCGATCAGGGCGGTGCGGCTACCGATGGAGACAAACACATTGCGCAACGTGATTGAGGTTTGCGCAACTGAGATCAGCATGACTCCAAGCACCGCGATGCAGATGGACACCACCGCCCCGGCAGTGAACTCGGCACCAAATAGCACGATGGCAAACAGGGCGGTTTGCATTGGCTCGGTGCGCGAATAGGCATTGCCCACGACGAAATTTCGAAATGAAAACAGATGCACCAGAAGGAAGGTCGCGGCAATTTGGGCAAGCGCTCCGACGATCAGCCAGAGGGCAAAGCGGAAGGACAGGCCGGGCAGTTCAAACCCCATGGGGCCAAACAGGACGGCGCAGTAGAGCAGCGCAAAGGGCAGGCCAAAACCAAAACGGACAAAGGTCGCCCCTGTGGTGCTGAGATGGCCTTTGAGGTGCTTTTGTAGCGTCGAGCGCAGATTTTGCAGAAAGGCCGCGGTGACCGTGATGGGGATCCAAAGGCTCATGATCTGGTCACGCTGCGGCCTGTCTGTGTGTGGTTAGGCTTCGATCATATCGACGCGCGTGGCGTGACGGCCGCCTTCGAACTCGGTGTTGAGATAGGCGTCGACGATGTCCAGCGCCAGACCTTCGCCAACGACGCGCGCGCCAATCGACAACATATTGGCGTTGTTATGGGCGCGGATCATGCCCGCTGAGAACGTGTCAGAGCAGACACCGCAACGGATGCCCGGCACTTTGTTCGCCGCCATCATGATGCCCTGGCCCGTGCCGCACAGGATGATGCCAAGCGCGCAATCGCCCGAGGCCACCAATTCGGCGGCGGCTTGGCCGTGCTTGGGGTAATGGGTGCTTTCATTGGTCACCGGGCCGATATCGACCGGTTCCCAACCCGCCGCTTTGATATGGGCGGCGATGGTCTGGCGAAGGTCGATGGCGGCGTGGTCGCTGGACAGGGCGATACGTTTATTGGCGGTCATGGCAGGGTCCGATTCGAGAGAGTGTCAGGTCTTGGACGGGATAATCTGCTGAGCGATGCCTGCAAAGAGCAGATAGATGGATGTGACATTCAGCCCCCAATGCGCCCAGCTTTGCGGATGGAAATCCACCCACGCCGCCCAGCCGGCAAAAAAGGTCCAGGCCAGTGCAATGGGCAGCGAGAGCGCGCGCCAGCGCTCGGTGCGCACCGGGTGAATGAATTTGAGCGGTAGGAACATGGCAATCGCCAGCACGGTCACAAGGGCGAGGATGATCCAGAAATCGGGACGCAGCGCAAAGAGCACGATCACCAGCATGTTCCAGCATCCGGGGAAGCCTTGGAACGAATTATCCGCCGTCTTCATCCGGTTATCGGCGAAATACATCGCACTGGCAAAGGTGATTACGATGATTGCAAACCACCCGGTCCAGCCGGGCAAAAGGCCGGATTGGAACAGGGCAAAGGCCGGGATGAACACATAGGTCAGATAGTCGATGATCAGATCCAGCAACACGCCGTCAAAGCGCGGCGCATAAGTCTTGACCTCATATTTGCGCGCCAGCGGGCCGTCGATGCCGTCAACGGCAAAGGCCACCACAAGCCACAAAAACATCAAAGACCATTCTTCCTGCACAGCAGCCAGCATGGCCAACATGGCAAAGACGGCTCCGGTGGCGGTGAGCAGGTGGACAAACAGGGCGCGCGTTTCAAGTGTCATTCACCTGTCATGGCGGAAAATGACGTGGGGCGCAAACAGGCAGTTTTGGTCTTGAAGCAGTTTCAAGCTCATGGCACACCCGGTGCACTCTCAGGGCGGGGTGAAATTCCCTACCGGCGGTATGCAGTTTTCTGCGAGCCCGCGAGCGGCTTGGGCAGCCCCCAAGTGTCAGCAGATCCGGTGAGAGGCCGGAGCCGACGGTGAAAGTCCGGATGGAAGAGAGCGGACAGGGCGCGCCTGCAACAGGCGGCGTGCCTTTGGTCGTGATCGCCTTGGGTGGATGTGTCTGCACAAAGGAGATCATGATGACACACCCCCGATTTGCTTTTGTTAAAGCGGCGTGGCACGCGGAAATTGTCGATCAGGCTTATGCTGGGTTTTGCGAGCTGATTGACGCGGAACATGTCGATGTAATCGACGTGCCGGGCGCGTTTGAAATGCCATTGATGGCGCGGGATTTGGCCGCGACAGGCAAATATGCCGCCATTGCCTGCGCGGCGCTGGTGGTTGATGGCGGGATCTACCGCCATGATTTTGTCGCTCAGGCCGTGGTTGATGGGTTGATGCGCGCCGGGTTGGATACGGGCGTGCCGGTCTTGTCAGTGTCACTGACGCCGCATCACTTCCAACCGACCGAGCATCATATCGGCATCTATCGCGACCATTTCGTTGAAAAGGGACGCGAAGCAGCACAGGCAGCGCTGGGCATCCTTAAGGCGCGCGAAGCTTTGTGATTTATGCTCCCCGTCGCCGAGAGGGGGCGGGGAGGTTTAGGGTCAGGACCCATTAATTTGACGCCACTGGCGCAGGAAGAGCAATAAAGCAGGGGTTTTGAGCGCGTAGGAACTGGCGGGGTCAATTGCAAGCGGTCAAAGCCGCTGCTTTGCAGCGCTCCCTGCGTCTGCAAGATTTGATTGGTCTTGTCCCTGAGCTACGTTACATCACCTTGAAATACAACCAGTATTCCTGCGGTGATGTGCCTTGTCAGGACCAAGACCAATCAAACCAGTGGCGTTAAACTAATGGGTCCTGACCCTAGGATGTTTGGGGTGGGTTGGCCATCAGGGCCGCCAGCTCTGCCAGCTCTGAGCCGATCCCGGTTTCGACCTGATCCGCAGCGGCGCGGCGCACAGTGTCGTCCTTGTTCTGGCCAAGCTTCCAGGTGCTGTCGATATCTTCGACACGAAAGCGATAAGGCAGGATCATGCGCAAAAAGCGCGCCTGAACCTCATCGTTGAGTTTATCCATTTTCCAGACCGGTTTGGGCAGAAGCCGGGTTTCGTAATCATCTGATTGCGCCGCCAAAACGTCGGGCAGGTCCTCTGGCGGCAGCGGCTCTAGCACGCCCGTCAGATGCACCGCGACATAGTTCCAAGTCGGGACATGATCATCTTCACCATACCAATCCGGCGAGATATAGGCATCGGCCCCGGTCACCAGAATCTTGGCCGGACTTGGCTCTTTGAGGCGGGTGATCGGGTTGGAGCGCACGAGGTGCAGCACAGCTGAGCTGCCATCCTCGGCCAGCAGGAACGGGATATGTGAAATCAGAGGCACTGGATTGGCGGAGATCACCAAAGACCCAAAGGCCCGTTTGCGGGCAAATTCCAAGCTGATCTGGGTCTCGGTTTTGCGAAAATTCGGGTTCGGGTGCATGGCTGACCTCTTGGCTCATCTGGCGAATGGTCCAAGGGGTAGGGGCGCGGGATGAGCTGGGCAATGGTTACATTGTACCCCAAACAATTCCAGGTTTTGGGCAATTGCAGCTATCGCGAGGCCAACCACTGGCGTTGCGCTTCGCCCAGACGGAAATGCCCGGTGATCTTGTGGTCAAACAACATGTTTTCCGTCCGCGTACCCCAGCCGATATTATGGGTCACCAAAGGGGTGCCATCAGGGCTGTGTTTGTCCGAGATAATGCCGATATGGGGCAGGTTGCTGCCGGATAGGCGGAAAGACACGATGTCACCGGTCTCGAACGCGGATGGATCGGAGCTGAGCGGCAGGTCAGCCCCTGCGCGAGTCAGCAGAACTTCAAGGTTGGGAACACGGCGGTGGTCGATATTCCGATCGGTGGATTTCAGGCCCCAGATTGTTGGGTATTTGGCAAAATGCGCCTTCATGTCCTTATGCGTGGCCTCTTGCAGGTCGATCCCCCAGGCGTCACGCATGGCGCGGATCACCACATCGGTGCAAACGCCCCGCATCCGGGGCAGATCGCCCATGGGGTACTCCAAACCGACATAGCGCGGATCATAGATCAGGGTGACACCAACCTGGGTCTGTGCGGCTTGGGCCAGGCGAAGCGGCGGCTGGTCGGGCAGCGGCGGCGTGGCCTGTGCCTGATGGAAATAGGCGCCAATACAGAGGGCGGAGATCAGAGAAACAAGTAGGAACAGGCGCATAGAGAACTCGTGGCTTTGGAACAGGGGGGATTATGCGCAATGTGACTGGATTGGCAAAAGGGCCGGGCGGGAATTCGCTGGCGGCGCTTAAGGTTCTAGAGATGATAGGTCAGCGCGCGCTGGATGAAGAGCTGTGTTTTGCCATCTGCAAGATCCGCGTCATCCGACAACAGCAAAGCGCGCGTGCCGTCAAAGCTGAGAGTATCGGGAAATTGCGTCTGGAAATCGGCGACAAGACGGGTTTGGCAATGCACGAACAGCGCTTTGCCTTGGGTCTTCTTTGACACGCCAAGCCGCAGGGTGGTCCCCGACTTGGTGGCTGAGGTCAGATAGGCGGGCTGGCCCCATTTCAGACATTCCTCAAGCGGACCGATGGTCTTATCCTTGGCTGCCGTGGCAAAGATCAGCTCGCGCAACTGCAACAGGCCCGGGCGGAGATGCGCAGGAAAGGCGTCAAAGGCGGCTTGCACCTGAGGAGAGGCAAAGGGTGTCATTACCTAAGGTTGCGACGGGGCGCAGCAATGGGCAAGCCCCTATCAACCCTGTGCCAAGAGCTGGTTGCCCTTACTACCGGAAATTGTCGTGGAGACGATCTGCCCGACCTTTTGTGGCGATGCAAAATGCACTTCGGTGAATTGCTCGGTCCGGCCCATTTCCGGGCTTTCCATCAAAACCTGATGGGTCGCGCCCTGCTGCGCTGCGAGGTGTCGTTGCACCTGAGCCTCACCAGCTGCGCGAAGACGAGCGGCGCGAGCCTTGATGACTTTGCCATCCACCTTGTTTGGGATCTTGGCGGCAGGCGTGCCTTCGCGCACCGAATAGGGGAAGACATGCAGCCAGGTCAGATCGCAATCCTCAACCAGCTTGAGCGAGTTTTCGAAATGCGCCTCGGTTTCGGTCGGGAAACCAGCGATGATATCGGCACCAAAGGTCATGTCAGGGCGCAAACGGCGCGCCTCTTCGCAGAATTGAATGGCGTCGTCGCGCAGGTGGCGACGCTTCATCCGTTTCAGTATCAGGTCATCGCCATGCTGCAGCGACAGGTGCAAATGCGGCATCAAGCGCGGCTCAGTAGCGATGGCCGTCATCAGGTTCTCATCCGCCTCGATGGAATCGATCGAACTGATGCGCAGACGTGGCACATCGGTCAGGCGCAGGATGCGCATGACCAGATCGCCCAGGCGCGGTTCACCCGGAAGGTCCGCCCCCCAAGAGGTCAAATCAACCCCGGTCAGCACCACCTCGTTATAGCCCTGTTGAACCAGGCGTTTGATCTGATCCACCACGACACCGGCGGGAACCGAGCGGGAATTGCCGCGACCATAGGGGATGATGCAGAAGGTGCAACGATGGTCACAGCCGTTTTGCACCTGCACATAGGCGCGGCTGCGGGTGCCAAACCCGTCAATCAGATGCCCGGCGGTTTCGGTGACCGACATGATGTCATTGACCTGCACCGATTCCGTTTCGCCGATAAAATTCGGCCCCAAACCGTTCCAGGTTTCGGGGGACATCTTTTCGGTGTTGCCGATAACGGTGTCGACCTCCTCCATCGCGGCAAAGCTGTCTGGGTCGATCTGCGCCGCGCAACCGGTGACGATAAGCTTGGCATCCGGGTTTTCACGGCGCAGCCGCCGGATCTCCTGACGCGCCTTGCGCACGGCCTCTTGGGTCACGGCGCAGGTGTTGATTACCACGGCATTGTCGACCCCGGCCTTGGCCGCGAGGTCTTTCATGGCTTCGGTTTCATAGGCGTTCAGGCGGCACCCAAGCGTGGTGAACTTGGGCGGCTTGATATTGGGAATGTTCACCTTTGCGCCTCCAGCCAGTCGGTTTCGAACTGGCCGCTAAAGACATGAGCGGTGCCGCCGGTCATCCAAACGCCATCGTCTTTCCAATCGATCTGCAAGCTGCCGCCATCTAGATCAATTTGTACCGAGCGCCCGGTCAGCCCGCGCCGCGCCGCCGCCACCGCGGTTGCACAAGAGGAGGAGCCCGAGGCCAGCGTCACGCCAACGCCTCGCTCCCAAACCCGCATCCGCAGGTGGTTTTCGCCAATCAGGCTGGCGAATTGCACATTGGTGCGTTCAGGATAAAGCGGGTGGTGTTCGGTTTCGCTGCCCCGCGCCTTTAGATCAACCGCCTCCGCGTCCTCCACAAAGAAGGTGCAATGCGGATTGCCCATGCCGGTCGCGGTTGGTGCGCCGTCGATGGGCAGTTTCAACGTGTCCATTTCTTGCGCCAGCGGAACCTCATCCCAATTCAACTGCGGGTGCCCCATATTGACCGAGACCAGCCCATTGCCGGCTTCAAGCGCCCGCAACGTGCCGCGATCCGTGGTCAGGGTCAGGTCGGTCGCACCGGTTTCATCCATTAGATAGCGCGCCACACAGCGTGTGGCGTTGCCACAAGCGGCCGAGGTTGAACCATCGGAGTTGTAAAAGATCAGATGCGGGTCGCCATCGCGCAAGGTGATCTCGGCAAGTTGGTCGAATCCCACGCCGAAGTGGCGATGCCCAATGGCGGTGATCTGCGATTCTGACAACTCATGCTTGCGCGCACGGGAATCGATCACGACAAAGTCGTTTCCCAGCCCGTGCATCTTCATAAATGGCAGTGTCATCGCAGAATCCTGATTGTCTGAGGGGGCTATATACGCGCCCCAGCCCTTTGTTTCCAGCGCTTCGCACGGTGTGCAATCCTGCTATGCATTTTCTTGTGCAGTTTTTTCATTTAGGCGCTTGACCCCCCCCACCACCATCACTAAAAGCCCCCCTCACAGAGTGGGCCGTTAGCTCAGTTGGTAGAGCAACTGACTTTTAATCAGTGGGTCGCAGGTTCGAATCCTGCACGGCTCACCACTTTATCCAAAGGCTGACAAATGACACGTAGTTTGTCGCTTTTGACAGAGGTTTGCCTCTTTTCGACAGCTAATTTGTCACTTGGGGTGAGCTCTAGCTATTAGTAACCACCACACGACATGCATCTGAACATTTGACTGGCAACTGGCGTTCTTTCATATAGCTGGTGAGACGCAATCTTGTATCGCCCTCTTTCCGAGGCCCACGCGTGAGCGTGGGCTTTCGTGCATTTGGCGATCTGTTTCACCAACGTCGTGTATTCACGTGAGCTTGGGCACATATGTCCGTGTATTTCTGGGTCGATATCGTATAGGTGACCTGCAACTTTTCCTCGGGTTGCCTAGGTCGGCAATCATTTATGCGTTGGCTCCGAATTTGAAGAACTTTTCTCGTAATTGGGGTCTCTGGCGAAGCAACCTTTCGATTTCAAATGCTGAGAAGTGCTTTTGAGAAATGCTCCTCCGTTCTCAGATGGCATCAGCAGCGTCGAACAAGGTCGCGTCAATTACAGTGGAGGTCATGATGCCAAAACCATCCGCACCATACTGATCCAGCATGTCACCAATGTCAGTCACATCGCGCTTCCCGAGCGATTTCTTGGAAGTGACCAATTTACATTGAAAGACGAACTTCCTGCTCGGTTCTCTGTAAGCAAGCGGTTGAGTCCAGACGACAATGTCTCGACCGCCATCTCTAGACCGAGCCTTTCCCATCTTTCGAATTGTCTCGTGGTTGAAGCCAGGGTGGGAATAAATGATGTCGTAGCAAAGCGTCTCGAATTGCTCATCATTGAGAGTTCTCCAGTCAAACTGGTGGGCTGCCGAAAGACCTAAGGCTTCTTCGACGCTTTCTGAGAGTTGGGTGATTCTGTCAGCCAACGCCTTGGTCTCAAATGTATTCAGCGGTCTTGTGTCGAAAAATAGATGATGCCAACCTTCTTCCTTGTCGGATAGCACAATCAATTCTCCGCTTTCATGAACAAGACAATCGTGTTTCGCAGCAGTTTGTTCGAGCGCGTCTTGACCTCTGGCAGCTTGAGATGAAAGCAAACTGGGCGAGGTCGAAAACAATGGCTGTTGCCACCCTAAACGCAGGACTTGATCTTCCTCTCCGAGGAACGATTGGCAAACCCGCGCCTTGAGAAACCCATCCAAGGGAAAGTGAACGTGCTGACTGCCAGTTGTTGCGATGCAGGCTCTCTCCATCATTGTCAGTCTTGCAGCGTGAAACTGCGAGATTTTCACGTCCTGATTGAGGACTTCGAAGAGGTCATCAAGATCAACGCCTTCAGGGACAATCCAGCTCTCAATTGATGCATAGGCATCCCCACCGAGCCTTGTCGAGAAGGCGGACCTGTGGAAGCCGAAACGCCTTTCGGGATAGCGCGCCAAATCGGTCTGCACCCAGTCGGTTTGCTCGTATGTGTAATACGCGCCGTTGATGAGGTTTGCATAATAGTCGTCGACCAAGGCCGGGAAAAAGAACTGTGCCTCGTCGAGGTCTTTTTTGTATTGCTCCATGGTGTCTGGATACTTGTCAAAATAATCAGAGAATTGTTCGGCGATTTCCGGATCGTCGCCGCCAAAATGGATGCACGCCTGTCGCAGAACATCCAGAAATCCAGGTTCCGGCTCACACCCTTCGAACACGAACTGCGTCCGGTAAGGTGGATTAGATTGTCGCTCCATGGATAACTGAGGGTTGTGAACTCGGGCCGCCATGGCTTCGGCGACGAATGAAACGTCGAGAATGTCCTCACAAATCGATAGGTGTTCACTCGCCCGTCCGATCGCATAGGCGGGAATAATGACCGAGACGTGCTTTGGGCAATCCGCTTCGGCTTCGATACTCTTGATAATCAAGAGTAGATTGTCTGACTCGAGGTTGATCTGATGCGGAATACAGCTTTTCATTTCTTGTCCAAGTCAACGTTTAGGGATCGAGGGCGGCTAACTTGGCACTCCATTCATGTAAGATCGCCGCATCTAAAGAAAGCCGAAGGTTGCTGGTTTCAAATTCTTCCCTATTTTCTCCACGAATCGAATTCGGAAGGCAGCAAGCTGTAGACTTGCTCCTTGGTCATCGAATGCATGTCGAAATTCATTTGCAGCTGTTTCGCCACCTTGGTCGCCAAGCGTCTGGCGCTGCCAGGGGTTTCTTTGCCAAGCGCCTTTTTCTTCATAGCCCCGCTTTCGGCATCCAAGTACATTTCGACCGACACCTCCAGCAAAGCCGGTGTTGTCAGGAAATCCTTGTCGGAGGTATAGAGCTGCTCGATGGCATCGGAGTGCTCATACATGGGCCGAGACAAGAACAGGCGCGCAGCAGTCTCTCCCAGTTGCCTGTGAAGCCAGAACGAAATGAAAGCCAGATGCCTGTAGTAACGGAACTTGCTGTAGGCGAGGGGAATATACCGATAGGTACTCCATAGATCATGTGAGATTCCCCGACTGGATCGCTTCAGCAATTGAGGGAGGTAGACCGCCGATATCCAAGCCCATAGTCCCACATTCGAATACTGGACCTTGGACAATTCGGCAGGAAGTGCCTCGTGAAGATAGTGGCCGAAATCGTACCTTGAATCGAAGACCATGGAGACATCGATTGGGTCAGCTCCAGGCACCTCTTGAACCAATTCTGAAGTCCCAGCGATTTTTTCAACCATGGAAAAGAAATCTTCGGAAACCTTCGCTGGCTGCGAAGATTTCACCTTTACCCTCTCCGCATCCATCAGTTCCTGAAAGGCGACTACACCATCCGAATTGAACTCGCAAAGCGTTCTCTCCATTACAAAATCTCCTCGATCAGGGTTTTGCCGTCCCGCCATTTCTGACTGGTGAACGCAGCAACGATCTGTTCGACGAGGTCGAGCCTATCAATGTTGTCTGCGTCGTTGAGATGGGCAGCTTCTTCTCCCTCGAGGGGTATTGCGAGCCGTTGCTGAATAAAGCTCACCCACTTTGCCAATAGGGAATCCTCGTCAATGTCCTTGATGCTGTCAAATCTCAGAAGAATCCCTGTGGCGACACTTCTCACGATCTCGGGAAAGACATGCGCGGCGAACAGTGGATCGTCGACGAATTTGTGGAAATAGTCGGCGTGCACGAACACCTCGAAGTCTCCTTGCCCATCCCAGCCGACTTGCCAAATGCGATCCCCAATGCTCGTTGAGGGCTTGGGATGAAAGATACCTTGGTTCTGTTCCCCCGAGCCTTCGTCCCCACTGCCGGTATGGAGCCTTACACGCCCACCCGTCGCGGCGAGGATCTTCCCTGAAGCATCTACAGAACGTGAAATCACCTTCAGGCGAAATTCCAAGTTTGCTCCATCCGGGATCTCATGCAGCTCGATTTCATCCTCGTACCTGTATTCCGGAAGCACATGTCGACGGATGTCGCCGAGCGCGAAGACATCGAGTACGAACTCCTTAGGTTCTTCTTTGTCGAGCTTGCACTCTTTCTCGATCGCGGCCCGGTCGAATTTTGCATGTATTCGGACAGTTTCCCCTTGGCGGTCAATGAGTTGTAAAGAGAAAAGCTCGCTTTTCTGTTTGATCCGAGCTCGACCAGTGAAATTATGCGTGTCGTTGAATTCAAGCTGAATGGTCATCGGCTAACCTCATCACAATTTAATTCTTGGATGGATCAGCAAGTCCCGGTTCCCATCGAAACCTTTTGCTGAAACCCGAAACTCCGGCTGGAGCAACTCAACGGTGAAGGTATTCTCCGACGCCGAAATAACTTCTGCTGCCCCTTTTGGCGAAATCTCGATTGGAATGGTCTTTCCAAATTGGAAGTCAATTTTGCTGTAGTCCCGCCATGATCTGCTTTTTCCGAGAGCCGATACATATGCCGCTTTCACGGAAACTTCGACTGGGAAGGCAACTTCCTCTTCTTCGAACAGTTCGGCAATGTTCCCCACCGGGAGCAGGTCGAAACCCGGGTTCTCTGTATCCCTTTCGACCCGAATGGCAGGCGACCTCTTCACTGGGGGGATGTCATCCGGTTCCTCCGACTTTTTCCGCTTCTGTCCACGTTTCTTCTTGGAACCAACCCCCATCGGTTCCGTGACAGAGAAGATATCATCGGCGAAATTCTCGTATGTGCTCGCATCCTCATCTTCCCGCGAAAGGATGCGATACATGTGTGCTGGGAGATCCATCACAAACCGCAGCGCCCAATCGGATGTGAAGCTTTTTTGTTCATTGAAACGATTCAGGAACCACCTCGTATGTGCCGGCTCTTCGGCTTCCTTGAGGTAGTCCGACATATCTCGATCTTCAGCGATCAAGAAACAGGTGACATTCTTTGCCGGGATGTTCGAGGGTTGCCTCGATATGATAATCTGGTTCCGGATGAATTGCGCATTGTCGGTCAGCTTGTAGTCATCTTTTTTGAAATAGACTTCGACCAAACCGACCTGCTGCTCCCCATCAACAGTCTCGAATTTCAGGCTGAAGCTAAACCCAACCAGTTGACCATTCTCGAATGCAGAAAACATCCTTCCGAGGTTGTCTTCCGAAAAACATTCCTTGGAAACCGCTCCTCGGGTGTCTCCATGAGCAGTGTGGCTCATGGTCGGCTCATTTCCAGCAAACCAGTTTGGGTTTCCGCCGGTCTTGAGTTCAAGGATCTCCCGCACAATCCCGACACGGTGTTCAGTATCCGAAACAGCTTTCCTGAGCCGCTCTCCTTGATCTGCAATATGCGTGATCACTTCTGAGAGGTTCTCCGCGCACACCGTCGTCGTCTCGCCGGAAAGGCGATCGACGACTTCGACAACAAGATCACCCTTCAGGATGGGCCAGTAGTAATCGCGTACTGTCGCAAGGAGAAGCCCACTGCTGTCGACTGAACTGGGAATGCCCGGGATGAAGATCGACAAGCCGCTCTCGTCACGCTTCAAGGAGAACTCGGACAGGAACCTCTCAACGTCAGTAGTTTCCTCGATTGGCATGAACTTTTCATTGCCATCTTCATGAACGGATTGGCCAAATCGGCCATAGCCGAGATAACTGCTCCCGTTCACCCGATGATAGGGCAAGTTCGCAAAGCCAAGAAGATATCTCTTCCGGTCTTCGCTGCGCTTTGTCACCGCCAAAAACAGCGACATCCCGGAAATACGAGTAAGAGTGGTTTTACCAACGCCGTGACTGCCGCTGGACCCTTTACCCTTGCCACTGATCCCATCGTTCCACCAGAAGCCGACGAAGTTGGATCCCGAATGAGCGTTGCTTTTGTCAGTTTCGCCGATAAGGCCCTTGGTGCCTTCATCTTCGATAATCAAACAGCGAAGCTCCCTTCCGGCAAAACTCTCGGCGAATTTTCCGAGGTCGTTGCTCGACAGATGGTTGTCAACGGTCTCTCCTGCTTGACCAGTCCGGAGGAATGGCTCAAGCGTTTCCCATGGGAACGAGGCCAACGAAAGACGCACTCTGACCGGCTTCGTCGGATCAAGAGCTGCGTCCAATGAGTTCTGGACAGCTTCGCGAACCAGAGCCGTCGAAGCATCCTGATCGTTGAAGAACTCATTCAGTTTCGAACTTGAATTGCTGTGCTCTGGGCCGGCCTTTGGAAAACTCCACATCACATCTTCCTAATTTACAATTTGAAATCTTGGTCCGAGGGGCGGGTCTGAGCAAAACGCCCCTTTAATGCTTTCATTTCATCGTCGAGCGCCTTCATGATTTTCCGAACATCACTATCATCAAACGAATAGTTGTTCCTGTTCGAGAGATTTCCGATGAGGCGGAGATCCTTGATCGCCTTGTTCACGCGCTTCTCGGCGAGTTCCTCAAATTTCTGTCGCTTGTCTCGTTCAACCATCGGCCGTCACCTCCAACTCGCGTGGCGCCCGACTCATATAGTTATTCAATAGTCAAAATGTCAACTACATATGAAAAATGTAGTGATCAATTTTCGAATTGAAGACTATTTTCGGCCTAATTGATTACTCTTTCGTCGCTTGTTTCAACATGCTGGAAACCGCGCTTGCGATCTGAAATGCCAGATACGGAGGCACTGCATTGCCCACCTGATGGTACTGAGCCGTTCTGCCCCCATGGAAGAAATAGTTGTCAGGGAACGTCTGCAATCTGGCTGCCTCTCGGACCGTCAAGGATCGACACTGTGTAGGGTCAGGATGAATGAAATAGTGCCCATCCTTTGAAATATGACTCGTCACCGTGGTCGAAGGGCGGCTACCTACCTGAGTTCGGAAACGGTCAGCAAAGTGCCCTGTTTCACGGTTCTTATGATCAGGTTGCAGAAAATCAGGGAACTCTGACAATTTCGGAGCCTTCTTATGCTCCTCTGCAAAGATGGAAGAGAACAAGTAACGCCCGAGATCGCCGGGGATGTGCCCCCTGGTTTCATGATGAAGGACGGCCTCCAGTTTTTCGTCCAACAGCCATTCTTCCAGATCCTTCGGAAGCTGATGACCATCAGAGTATTCTCGCGCTAGCCGCTCCGTCGGAAGCTCATTGCTTACGGCAATCCGGCGAGCACGTTTCCGAATCTCTTCCGGCACACCCTCCGCATTCGAAATCTTCGTCGCCTGATCTCGAATTGAATCGGTCCAAGCTTCCAGTTGATCTTCTCGGCTCAGTCCACTCCGCACTCGTGGAATCCCGGAGAGTGCCTCTTTAACCATTACCTTCAGGTCTCTGCGAACAAGAAGGGGATCCTCCCCGAGGTCCAACTTATCAGCAATGTCCTTTCGAAAGCCGACCACGATCACTCGGTGCCTTGCTTGCGGCACACCGTGATCTTCGGCGCGGAGAATGAAATCTCGGGCTGGAGGATGTCCCAACCCGAGATGAGGAGGAGCAGCGAGGGGAACAAGTGTGTAACCTTTCCCAGCACAGGCAAGATCATCAAGAACCCGGTGGAAGATGCCGCCACCATCCACCTTGCTCGACAACATACCCTTTACGTTTTCCATGACGAAAGCAGCTGGCTCAAGGCGTTTCAAGATGTCCACGTATTCCTCATAGAGATAATGTCGGTGGTCTTGTTCTAGAACATAGTCTTCTTTGCCCTTGTTTCGCGATCTCCCGGCGAGCGAGTATGCTTGGCAAGGAGGCCCACCGATCAGAATGGTGTTCCTGTCATAGTCGACCCGTACCTCGTCAAGAACCTCGGCAATTTCGTCGAACACACCGGGTTCCCCCAGAACGAGCTGCCGAACTTCCTGGACTGCGCAGTTCCATTCGTCCGGATAGAGCTCCAACCAGTTCGGGAACTCTGCGCCATTATTCAGAGCCTCGTAATACTCGGCAGGAAATTCGTCTCCAAAACGACGCAGGAAAGAACGCAGACGCAAGGTCTGCACGGCATTGGTCTCCATCTCCACTGAAAGGTGGATTTTCATGCTGACCTCACCGTTGCGACCAGCCTGAGAAAACCCTTCCCCAAGCCCTCCCGGGCCCGCAAACAGGTCGATTATTGCGAATTCACTGCTCATATACATCCCTTCATTGTATTATTCTTTTATCTTCAAGAGCATGATGTGCGCCAGGGCAAACCTGTCACGGCGAGAATGGGATTACATGGCAGACATAGTCACACCCGAAGTGCGCTCCAGGATGATGTCGCGCATTCGTGGTCGAAATACCAGGCCGGAGGTAGTTCTGCGGAAGGCCCTTCATCGGAGAGGATTTCGATTTCGGCTGAATGCCAAAAAGTTGCCTGGTTCACCGGACATCGTGCTGCCGAGGTGGAAAACCGTTCTGTTTGTTCATGGTTGCTACTGGCACCGCCACCCAGAGTGCCGGAAAGCCACAACTCCTTCCAGCAACGTCGAATTCTGGACAAAAAAATTTCGCCAGAATGTGGAAAGAGATGCGCGCAACATCCGCGACCTTCAGGAGGCCGGATGGCGTGTGGGTGTCGTCTGGGAGTGTGCCATAGGCCGCAAGCCACCGCCCCACTTGCTCCAAGAACTTGAGGAGTTCATTGTGCTTGGGCAGTCTGACCATAGAGAATTTGACTGAAACAAAACGGGTATCCGTAGTTCATGGTCGGCTTTAGGCAGAGTCGTAGTTCCACGGCATTGCCGTATAGCAGGGGCACTACCGAAGCAGCGGCCAAGTTCATCCTCAACAAAAAGAAAAGCAATCACAAATTACCAACCTAAACAGATGTACAAACTCATGAAATCATTCACAAATTACGTACATCCAACAAAACTTACCTGCTCTCCCGCTAGAGCCTCAGTTGGCCCTACTCCAATTCGCTCCCATGCTCCACGTCGCCCCAGTGCTTGTTTGGCGGCAGTTTCGAAGCCCTTCGCTGGATGTTTTCGATCCGCACCGGCTTGAAGTCCCACTGGTCGACGCCGACATTGATGCTGTTTCTCGAGCCTTTCCACTGATCATGAACATGACCAAATAACTGCAACGCGCCGCGGCGGGCTCTGTTCCAGGTGATCATGGGGTAGTGGCATAGGGTCAGCATCTGGCCGCTGTCTTCGATCTCGGCCATGTACTCCACAGTGTGCCAAGGTAACGACACAATCGCTTCATCGTCGTGATTTCCAATGATCAGGCGCTTGCGACCGGGAAGAGCGTGAAACCAAGCCGACAACTGGCTTTCATCATCCGACTTGGCAAAGGCGAGGTCACCCAGGATCCAAAGATCATCCTCGGGCGAAATCAAGTTTTGGAAATTGCCTATGATCTGCGCATTCATCTCGGCAACCGACCCAAAGGGCCGATTGCAGAACTCGATAATGCGGTTGTGGCCGAAATGAAGGTCAGCCGAATACCAGATTGCCATAATTTTCCTTCGGGCCTGTTCGTAATATGTTGGCGTAAATCACCCTTGGTTTCGTCTGCTCAAAGCATACAGGTGGAGCATGCCGAGGCACAATATATAGTGTTTTGCGTCAACGGTGAGGCCGCCTTCAAGAACGCCTCCGAAATGGCTATTGATTTTAAACGACTTTTTCATCGATTTACTCACAAGAGCCTGTGAGTTTCGATGATTGCAGCGCTAACAGCGACTTGAGACAATGACTCACAACCTCTTGTTACGGCACCTAACACCTTCTTGAGAGTCTTTGTGTCACGGCTTCTTGCCTTCTATCACTCTGTTTTAGCTGCAATTTTTTACTTGCCAGAGATTCTCGGCTCTGAGTACGAATGTAATCGCAGGTGATTCGCATTGGTTGCCGAAATACGTGAGATAACCACGAGATGATACTAGATTTAGAACTCCACGAGGATGTCCGTTATCAGCTCAAAAAGCGGGGAGTGACGCTGTCGCAGATCGCTCGGGAGCTCGGAAAATCACCCAGTACCATCACAGCCGTGAGCCAGGGGCGCGTTAAATCACACATGGTTCAAGAAGCGATTTGCAGACATTTGGGCAAATCTCATCCTTCAGAAATTTGGCCAGATCGTTACCCTGTAAGGCTCGATAACGAGGAGGGCCAGAAAATGTAGCTCTTGAGGGAAAAAGAAAAAAGGTTCGAAAGTTGCACCTTCCGAACCCTCTAACTTCAGGCATCAAGGACACCGTCTATCTAAGGACTTGATGCCCCAACACAGAGAAAAAGTCAAGCGATTGGCGAGCAATCTGGCTCGCCAGCGCAGAAAGTCTTTATCAACTGAAAGGGGTCCATCATGGCCACCCTGAAACGCGCAATCTGCGCGAACAATATCGCTAACGCAAATTCAGATACACGACACAATGCTTCCGCCAAAAGGGTGGGCACGCCGTCCGATGACACTACCAACGGCTTCGTGTTGCCAATTCCGTCACAAACCTCCCGCAAGATCAGCTGGCGGTCTCGCGGCAGCTGTCGTGGAACCGCCGTTCTCCGGCTCAATGGTAGCCAGCAGATTGTCGTCTACGAAAGCCTGCTCGAGCTCATGTGCATCTTGCTCATCACTACGCGGGTGGATGTTTTGGCGGTATGGGATCAGCCGCCTGCCATTCGATATCGGCGTCCAGACGGAATTCCCCACGAACACACATTCGATTATCTGATCGAGTTGGAAACCGGACTCCGATACGCCGTTGCTATCAAGCCAAAGGCAATGATCGCAAAGCGACAATTTGATATCGAACTTGGCTACGTGGCTGCAGCGATGCCAGAGAACTTTGCCGATGATGTCATCTTGTTGAGCGAAGGGGATTTCACGCGGGCTCAGGCCCTCAATGCCCAACGTTATCATGAGTTTGCAAAGTCGCCTGATATCGAAGCCGATGAGAAAATCATGAACGTCGCCTCGCAAGCGCGTGAACCGCGCACCCTTGCCGACCTGATCGAACTGAGCGGCTTGGCTGGGCGTGGTTTTAGAGCGGCATTTCGGGCGATCATCGAGGGTCGGTTGAACCAACTCAATCCTGAAAAAATTGGGCTTCAAACACTGGTGTCGGCGGAGGGCTTGGTATGACTTTCCGATACGACCCCACTGATACCTTCATCATCTTTGGTACGAAGCGTCGTTGCACGCATCAAACTGAAGCCGTTTGCGTGTTTGATGCTGAAGATCCAAAACAAGGGCCTTCTATAACCCTAAGCCACAGGGAAATTGGGTTCCTGCGTGGCAGTAACAATTGGCGCTACATCCCTGGTTCTGGAACTCTCGAACGGCTTAGAAGGACTGCAAAAACGGGCATCAAAGGGCTGCGACATGCGCATCCCGACGACCAGGACGCCGCAATCTTCGCGTTCATGGAATGCATGGCCCTCAAAGCCTTTCATGAAGCTGGAACCGTCACGCTCACACCGGCGAGCCTCCGAAAACACTGGCCGCAAATACTTCAGGAGTTTTCCGCTCAGGAAGCCGTGCGCAACCTGGGCGACGGGCCCCGTCGCGGGGGAAGCAAGCTTCCTCAACAAAGACGTCCACATTCACCGGAAACCCTGCTCAGGCTGTATCGAAAGCTTCGCAAGGGCAATTACGATCCAAGTTCGCTGTTGCCGCGATACAGAAAGCAGCGGGTCGGTGGAAAGACGTTCTGCGCGGAAACCGAGGACTTCATCAGAGACCACATCAAGGCGTCCATCAACAGGGAAGGTCTCGGCGCGTCAGAAATTGCCCAAGATACGCGCAAGGCTTTGATCCAGGAAAACCAACGACGTGCCGAAAACGGAGAACGTCTTCTCGGCGTCCCAAGCGAACGCACGATAGAGCGTCGGATAGAGCTGCTGGATCCGTTCGAGGTAGCCGTGCTGAGACACGGTGTGGACAAGGCACGGATGGAATTTGCGACGCCTTCCGGCGGCCTTGACGTCCTCTATCCGCTTGAGCGGGTGGAAATCGACGAGTGGGAAGGTGATGTTCGGACCTTGTTCAAACAGCTTGGCATCCTGAACGAGTTGCCGATCGACATGCGTGAGCAGGTGCCTTCCGGTCGCCGGTATGTCTACGCTGCCATCGATTGTGCCACACGATGCATGGTCGGCCTCGTGGTGTGTGCGACACCGAACGCGGACGCCGCGCGTCGTGTCATTGGGCAGATTCTGAAAGACAAGACAGAGATTGCTAGGGCTGCAGGTGCCGAGGGGTCGTGGGAGTTTTTCGGCACCCCACATCTTATCTGTACAGACACCGGCTCCGCGTTTCGGGCCAACATGTTCGTTGTTGCGGTCAACACGCTCGGATCGATCATGCTGTTCCCGCCAGTCAAGATACCGGAGCTGAGGAGCCGGGTTGAACGCTTGTTCGGCACCATGGCGCGGCAGATCATGCCGCGCCTTCCCGGTCGAACATTCGACAGCCCGAAAGCCCGAGGTGACTATCTGTCGGAGGAACGCACCGTGCTTTCTGATGAAGACTTGACGCGGATACTCACGATCTGGGCCGTGGACCACTATCACCATCAGCCCCACAGTGGCCTACCTGGCGCGCAATCGCCGGCAAGCCGGTGGCGAGAGTTGGCGGCGAAATACGATGTGACCGAGCCACCGGATCTCAATACGAGGCGGGTCGCGCTTGGATATGAATTTGAGCGCAAGCCTTCCAAGCAGGGCGTTGTTCTGTTCTCGAACTACTACAACTGTCCCGAATTGATCAAATACTGGCGCACAAACAAGGGCAAACCGGTTCAGGTTCGTATCGACCCGGAAAACATTGGAGCGGTTTCAGTGGAAATCGGACGCGAGTGGTTTCAGGCAACTGCATTGAACGGTGAAACACTCGAGAATTTGTCGCTTGCAGAATGGCGGTTGGCAATGCGCGAACTTCGCCAGCGATACGCCGGTGAAGCCCTTGTCACCCTCCCACAGCGCGACCGCGCGATTGAGAAAATCAAGAACATCGTCGGGGAGGCCTGCGAGCGTGCCGGGCTGATCGACCCGGGTTACTCGGCTGAACACCTTGAATATCTCGAGAAAAATCTCTGCGCGGGTCTCCTGTTCGATCACCCGAGCGAACCGCCTGTATCGGATGAGGACGTGCCCTTCGGTCGCAAGATCACGCCCAGCACATCAGTTCAGGGGCGGCCTCTTAGCGGCAAAACCGACAACACACCCGATACCGACAACGGAGAACCGGATTGGAAACTGGAGGACTAACCATGAACGATATCCAACGCCTTTCCCCCGAAATTCAAACGCAACTCACGCGCTTGAGAAGTCGCTTCGTGCCGCGCCAGTGCTATCAGAAATTCGCAGATGCCGTTAGTAATCTCGAGGACCGCCGCAGAGCCGAAATCGCGGAGGGCCTGCATCCGGAGGCCCGAGGGATTGCCGTCATCGGCAATTCCGGCTCTGGCAAATCCACCGGGATCAACCACTTCTTCCGGAAGCACGATACATTGTCGTTGTTATCCGAATATCGTGAGACCGCGGATGTCGCAAGCTTCCTGGTACCGTCACCTGCGACGCTCAAAGGAGTGGGAATTTCCTGTTTGAGCGGTCTGGGTTATCCGCTCATGCGGGATAGGACTGCCGGGATCATTTGGGAGCTCGTACAAACGCATTTGCGAGAGCTTCAGGTTATGTTTCTCCATCTGGACGAAGCCCAGGACCTGATGGGTTCACAAAGCGAGCGCGAGATGCTTGCCGTGGTCAACACGCTGAAATCGGTGATGCAAAATCGGCGCTGGCCGGTCAGTATAATCCTCAGCGGCCTTCCTGATCTTCGAACACTGTTAAATCTCGATCCGCAACTCGGGCGCCGATTTACGCCGGTCAGTTTCAGCCAACTTGATGAAATCCATGACGGGCGGAACGTTCGTGCATTGCTTGGACAATATGCTGTGGCCATCAGCCTTGAACTTGCCCCGGAACTGCAAGAGGACGATTTCATCGCGCGCCTCATCCACTCCGCCGCAAGCGAATTCGGCATCCTGATCGAGATAGTTATCGGCGCAATCGAGATATGCCTTCGGCGACAGGAAACAGTCTTGGCAATGCCACGCTTTGTTGCAGAGTATCTCCGGCGCACCGGGTGTGCAAACGATCCGAATCCCTTTGTTCGTCAAGATTACACGGCGCTCAATCCGAGGCTGCTGCTGCCGAAGAATGAGGATGTGTCTCCTTCGATCCCACCTCGCCGGAAAAAAGGACGAAAGCAATGACACGCTTACGGCTCACAGTCTCTCCCCTTGCGGGAGAGACATTCCAATCCATCATAACGCGGATCGCTGCTCGAAACGGCGCCAGTTTCGCTCAGGATTTCTGCGCGGATATGGCATTGACCTGGCGCGAGATCACTCGCGGAAACCCTGCAGCGGTCAGGTCATTGGCGATATTGGCCAATATTCCGATGGAAAAAATGGAGCGCTTCGCTGTGCGTAGCCTTAGCCACCATGAGCACTCGATCAATGGCGAGTATCTGACGTCTGCTACCCTGCCGCGCCGCGAACTCACGGTTTGTCCTCTCTGCCTTGAAGAAGATGTCAAGAAAAGGGGTGCGCTGGCGCGATACTGCCGGGTTGAATGGTTGGTCGGGTGCTACCGAAACTGCCATATCCACCACATTCCGATGCTCACTCTGCCAGATGCCGAGTATCCTCGATGTCAGCACGATTTCTATCAGCGCGTCGAAGATCACTGGCGCGTCATTGTGAGGTCTGCGAGCGCCACTGTGTCGGTAAAACATGGCGTTGAACTCGAAAAATACTTGGCAAAGCGTCTGCGTGGTAAAAAGACAAACAAATGGTGTGACCAACTCGATTTGGACCTCATTTGCCGCCTTTGTGAATGGATCGGCATTGTTCTCACATTGGGTGCGAAGGCATGCCCAACCGATTTAGAAGCAGGCCAAATGTCGCGAGCGGCCTCTGCCGGTTTTGATGCATTGTCCAGTGGCCCTCAAACGCTCGAAACCGCGTTTCGTGCCATTCGGGATGCATCAACCAGCACTAATCCTGGGTTTCAGGCCGACTTTGGAGTGCTTTCGCGACGTTTGGAACGCGTTGATCATGATGACCCTAGATACGCTCGGTTTCTGGATCTGCTGACGGGATTCGCCTTTGCCAACTACCCCTACGACAAAAGGGATGCCCTCTTCGGCAGATACTGCAAAAGAAGGCAAATTCATTGCGTTAATACAGCGGCGAAGAAACATGGAATGAACGGTACCAGAACGGCGCGGTTGGCAGTTGCGCTTGGGTTGGGGACAATCAAACAAGGACAACGCATTCGATTTTCAGCACCAGAGTACGACCCTATCTTTGCTGAGTTCTCGGAGTGCATTCCACCGCAGCAAGCTGCAGTTCGTCTTGGGGCCTGGAAAGGCAGAATTCCGTCTCTCGCCGCGTCTGGAATGCTCCTGCCGCGGTTCAACTTTCCAGAAATGGTACCTGTATATCATCCTGACGACATCGACGCATTTCTCAAAACAATCGAGCGGCATGCTATTGAAGTAAGTGAGGTGCCTCGTGGGTACATTGCTCTGACCACGCTGGGGAAACATGCGAAGTGCCAGCTGGAAACCATAATAAAAGTTGCCCAGGAAGGCCGATTGGAGACCCTTTGCAAGCTGAAATGTGCTAACGGCCTTCAAGCCCTATACGCTGACCTTGAAGACCTGCGTGATCAGATTCAGAAGCCTGCTCCGGACGCCTTCACCAAGCGCGACCTTCAGCAAGTTCTCCGCGTCAACAGTTCTACCATTACATTTCTTGTGCAGGAGCGAATACTCCCTGCCACAATCGTTCCTCATCATCGATCTCGCCGACCAGTCGCTCTCATAAGCCATGCGACGGTGGAGAGCTTTTTAGAAACCCACGCCACGCTTGGCATGATGGCGTACGCTGCCAAAACTCAGGCCAAGCATGTTGCGACCAAACTGGAAAAAGCCGGGATAGATCCTCTCCCACTAGGCGCGCGCAATAGCAAAATCTATGTTCGCACGCCCGAGTTGGAATCCATGTTCGACCCGAGAAGTAACGTTGATTCGAACTGTGTGTGTACTATGCCAAATACACGGCGATCTATTCATCCCGAAGCTGGCAACGAATAAGTTTTGCCTATGTTATGAAAGAAATCAGATATGACTGAACACACCTACTTCGGACTTGAGGTCGTCAACGGACGTGGAGTCCGCTCCACAGATATCGCATGTTTACCTTTCGCAGATTTCTGGTCTCAAAGCGTGGTTGGGTCGACACAAGCGTTGGGTCACAGTAATGGCGAATGGCTGGTGTATCTGCATGATTGGGAGAATTTTTGCGAGTTATTTATTAGGACGGGGCAATATAGGGATACTAAAGACGCGGCACACTCCGTGTGGCGTTATTGGGAGGATGACTTCACGCCTAAGACTTATTTCGGGCTCGAAATCATCGAGGGTGGTCTTGTCCGCATAGCCGACATTGCTTGGCTGCCATTCTATGAGTTCTGGCGGGACAGCACTGCACAAGTGGGTAAGGGGCGAACTCGGAATCCACATAGTCAACACATTCCGCTCAGCGAGTGGGAGGGGTTCGCTCGCAGCTTTATAGAGACGGGCCACAATTGATATGCGGGAGCAATAACATACCAGGCCAAAAGCCTAGGCGCCCGCAAGAGACGTTAATGATCCCGCGAATTCACTCATTTCACCCAACCTACCGTGCGCTGGCGCGGTGGCTTCATGTGCCCCACGATTTTTCTTGCTTGGCCTGAAAAACAGCAAACTTCATGTCGAAAAGTGCCAAACCGTTGTCGGAGACAACGCATGATATTGATTGAAATCAATCTGTTATATAAAATACAAGCGACAAACTAGCTGTCGTTTTACAAAGGCTTAGCCAGAGATGGCTGAGCCTTTTGGTTTTTCTGGGCTTCGTAATGTTTCTAGTGTGTCAAACGTTGCGCCGGTGCTGATGCCACGAATGTTCGTTTGTAAACAACGCGCTGATCTGCCGTGACCGAGTTGCGGATGTGCTCAGAGAGCAGCCTCGAAAACCTACAAATGGATGTAATGTTTGGCGCAGTGGGGCCTTTGGTCGCTCCTCAGGCAGGCGCTGACCAACGGAAATTTAAAGAGTTCAGGCAATCTTGTAACAAAGATTGAGGTTTTTTTAGTTATGAGATCGACACGTTCCACAACATCCACCCTTTCCCGTTTGCTATTTATTTCGGTGTGTTCCATCGCGATCATTATTTCGGCCTTTGCCTTTTTCGCGATACAAGACCGGCGCCTGGACACGGCCGCGACCGAGCTTGCGGAATTCGACAAATCCCTGCTCATGCTGGATGCAGAAATGCTGCAGGCGCGCCGTAACGAAAAGGATTTCCTGCTCCGGCGCGATCTCAAATATGCAGAGCGACATCGCGAAACCATGACACGCATATTTTTGTTGCTGGACGACCTTGGGGCAAATGCGACCGAACACAATATGCCAGACGCCAAGGCTATGGTTCAGGGCATTCAAGGCGTCATGCAGGCCTATCAGGACACATTTGAGCGTCAGGTCGGGTACATTCAGACTCTGGGATTAACGCCGAATGATGGGCTGGAGGGCGCGCAACGTGCCGCAGTTCATGGGATCGAAAGCCTGGTAAATGCGCATGGGCAACCGGATGTGGCGGTCAAGATGCTAATGATGCGCCGCCATGAGAAAGATTTCATTCTGCGTCGACAGCAAAAATATTTTGATCGGCTGAATGCCCGCGTCGACGAATTTCGGGCCTTTCCAGAGCAAGCTTTTGGCGGGGCCACGCACGCGACAAAGGCAATGGAACTGATCACGGTGTATCAGGATGCCTTTCTTGCGCTTGCGGAAACCACGATCAAGGAACGCGATAATCGCAAGCGTCTGTCTGCCCTTTATTCCGAGGCCTCACCCTTTGTCGATGACATTCACAATGCTGTGCAATCAGCGTTGGACGGGATGAAGACAACATCAGAAAAATGGCGCCAGGCATTGGTCGCTACGGGTATTGCGGCGGCCATTCTTGGATTGGTTACGCTGGTTTCGTTCACACTGCTAACATCCCGGCGGATATCGCGACCATTGGTGGCTTATTCCCAGGCATTGCTGGCCCTTGCGAAAGGGAAAGTTGTGGAAACGCCCCCCGCCTCGCGTATTACTGAAATGGTCCAGCTTGGCGATGCTCTGGAGCAGTTGCAAAGCAATGAGGCCGAGCGTCGAGAACTCATGACGACAATGGAAGTAACGCAGGAACGTCAGGCGACGGCCACATTCGTCCTCAAGGATGTGTTGGACAAGCTTGCCAAAGGTAACCTGGCGATCCGAATCGACAAGTTTGCCGGTGGTGAACATGCACAACTCAAAACCGACTTTAATGGCGCTGTCGAACAGCTGGAGGCCGCGATTTCCGAGGTGATCGAAGGTGCGAACAGCATTGGTCACCACGCCGATACAGTTTCACGGGCCTCGCAAAGCTTGGCGCGGCGAACTGAAACACAGGCTGCCAGCCTGGAACAGACCGTTGCTGCGGTGGATGAGTTGGCGAGCAATGTCCGGCAATCCGCGGCCAATGCAGAGGAGGTCTATGAACATATCGCCAACGCGCAGGAAAAGGCGCGACAAGGCAATTTGGTGGTCGAGGAAACCATTCAGGCGATGGACCAAATCGATGCATCCTCGAAAAAGGTCACGCAAATCATTGCAACCATCGATGATATCTCGTTTCAGACCAATCTTTTGGCCTTGAACGCCGGCGTCGAAGCGGCCCGCGCAGGCGAAGCGGGGCAGGGGTTTGCCGTGGTGGCGCATGAGGTTCGCATACTTGCGCAGCGCTCGTCAGAGGCTGCGTTGGAGATCAAGAACCTGATCACCGAAAGCTCCCTGCTGGTCGATCGCGGTGTGGATTGCGTCGGAAAAACCGGTGACTCGCTCAGTGATATTGCCGAAACGGTGGATAAGGTACGCAATCTGGCTGGTGAGCTGGCCTCTTCCTCGCAAGAGCAATCGACGGGTCTGTCTGAAATCAACAATGCAATGGGGGAATTGGACAAAATCACCCAGGAAAACGCTGCAATGGTGCAAGAAACCAAAGATGCAAGCGGGTCACTGAGGCACCAAGCGCAGATGATGGAACGCCAGACTTCATTGTTCGAAGTGTCTCAGGCTCATCCCATAGAGTCCGCCGCGCTTGGCGCGGCTTGAGCTTGCATTCGGCGCATAGGTTTTACGCTTGGGGCACAAGATCCGCTTCCCAAGCTCGGATGATGACTGCCGGTCTCGCAGGCCGCGCCGATTGCAGGCTGCCCAAGATCAAGCGTCGGTTTAACCAACCCAAGTCCCCGGCTGGTGCCGTAACCGAAATAACCGACATCGCATACCGTTCCGGTTCGCGGGTTTCATCGACAATGACACGGTTGCGGATCGTAAGCACATCGCCATTGCTGGCCTGCATCTCATAAAGTGCGTCCAATTCCTTGACGCCGTCCGGGCGCAGCACCTGCCGATCAGCGCCGCCTGACAAAACCTGCCCCTGTAACGCGTCGCAGCTCGGCCCTGCGTAAAATTGGCCACCCAAGATAGGCACCATGAAACGCTGTCCAGTCGGGCCGGTACCCAAGTCTTGCCTGGGACCGACATCGACAATGGCTGTCCAAAGCAATCGTGTCGTTGGATTGGTCGGTGGAAATCGGGTCAGGAGGTCGGCGTCATTCATGTCAGTCTCATACACTGTTTCTTTCAGTTGACGTCATGCAGGTTTCTTATCGCTGGCCCGAAAGTCTTATCCATGCCATGCAGAAGGAACGTCGTTGACGCGACAAAAGTGCGATATGAAATACCTATCACTGAGGGAGGTGATTTATTTTTCGATTATCGCATTGACGGGTAGCATTCTGGATCAGATGCGGGTCACCCGCTCATTCGGGAGGAAATTCATGTTCAACTCACTTCGAAATCTGGCTGTGGCCGGAAGCGTGATGGCAATGTCGGCCATCTATGCCAATACGGCACAAGCTGCAGACGAGCTTGTGATATCGTCGGCAACCCCGCCACAACATATTCAGACATTGACCATGGCACGTTTTGCCGAGGCGTTGATGGAGCGGTCCGGCGGCACGTTGAAAGCCAAGGTGTTTGACAGCAGCCAGCTATATAACGCCCGCGATGTCGGCAAAGCCGTTGCCCGAGGAGATGTGGGCATGGCAACGGTACCGTCGCCCTATCTGAGCCGTGTTGAAAGCAATATCAACGTTTTGGACTTGCCGGTTCTTAAAGGCATGACCGCCCAGGAACGCGCGAAAATGCTTGATGGTCCCTTGGGCGACAAACTGAACGAGATGTTGCACGCGAAGATGGGTGTTGTCGTGCCGGGCAACTGGCCAATTCTAGGGCGGGTTTACTACTGGTCGACATCCAAGCCTCTGACAAATTTTGAAGAATTCGTAGGCCTTCAAGTTCGTATTCCAGGTGGTGCAGGCCCTGCTGCGCTGGTCGAGGGTATGGGTGGAGTGCCGGTGGTCATGCCCGGGTCCGATATGCCTTTGGCGCTGCAACAAGGGACCGTTGATGCGACTATGGCGGCGATTGAATCTGTCGTTCAGCAGAAATTGACCGATGTCGGAGTGCGATACGGTTTCTGGGACCAAGGTGTTGTCGGCTTTTTGATCCCGATTGTCAGCCAAGCTTATTGGGACAGCCTGAGCGATGATGAAAAGGCATTGTTCACAGAGGTTTGGAACGATGTCGTGGCGGATCAACGGGTTGCCAACTTGGCAGTCGATGCAGAGATGCGCGCAACGCTCAAGGATTGGGGCGTGACGATTTCCGACGCAGATGATGCTTCATCGGCGGCCATGCGTGAAAAGATGATGCCGCAACAAGAAGCGGTCATTGCCAAGTACAAGCTGGATGCTGATCTGGTGGCCCTTGCGACCGAGGCAGCGGCACAGTGAGTCAGGTTATCGCATTTCTCGATCGCCTGATCGGCTGGATTGCTGCCATCGCGTTGGGCATCACCTTTGTGTTGTTGCTCTATAATGTGGCAACACGATACCTGATACAATTTGGCGTCATTCCTCCTTCGGTCCAGCTGAATTGGGTGTTCGAGATTTGCGTTTTTCTACTGGTCTGGGCGGTACTCCTCGGAGTCGCCCGGATCGAAAGACGCGCACAGCACATTCGGGTGGACTTTCTCTATAACCAGTTCGGCCCCAAAGGGCAGGCGGCGGCCGAGTTGTTCGCGTTGATTTTCGCTGCGGGTGTGGCGGTTTTCTTTATCTATTCGGGAAAGCTGGTCGTTGATGACGCGATCCTGTGGGATGAGCGCAGCGAAACAACTCTGCGGACGCCGTTCTGGATTTTGTACCTCGCACTCAGCGTGTCCTTTACGGTGCACCTGCTTTTTATCCTCGAACGCCTGCGCCTGCTCATCACCACGGGTGAGAGCGCCAAAAACACGCATTTCGATTAGGACCAACCGACATGGAAACCATGATTTTGCTCGCGCTCCTTGCGGCCTTGATCCTTCTTGCCCTGGGCATTCCGATCTACCTAGTTCTGATGGGATTGGCTTCGGCCCTTTTGGTGGCCGAGGGCCGCACGATTGCTGGATTGGGGCAGCATGTGTTGGATCACCTGCAGTCCCCGATCCTGATCTCGGTGCCTTTCTTCATCCTGTCAGCCGTGTTGATGCAAGGTGGAGGATTGGCGCGGGTTCTATTTGATGCGGCTTTGGCATGGATCGGATGGATACGAGGCGGATTGGCGATTGCCGGTGTCGCCGCTACGGCAGTTTTTGCGGCAATCACGGGCTCCTCGGCGGCGACGACCATGGCGATGGGCACTTTGTTGGTGCCCCTGATGGAAGAAAAAGGATACAAGACCTCCTTTGCGATGGGGCTGACCGCTGCCGCAGGGACGCTTGGTATTTTGATACCGCCGTCACTTCCGATGATCCTGTTCGGATTGATCGCAGAGGAATCCATTCCCCGGCTCTTTTTGGGGGGCGTAATTCCCGGTTTGATGCAGGCAGGTTTGTTCGCCGCCTATATCTTTCTTGTCGCGAACAAGGTTGGCGGTAAGGCAGAGCCGCGGGTGTCACGCAAAGAATTCGTGAACACCAATGTCCACGCCTTCCCAGCCTATCTGATCCCGATTGTCGTTCTCGGCGGTATTTACGGTGGGTTTGTGACCCTGACCGAAGCTGCGGTTTTGGGGGTTCTGTGTGCGCTTATCGCTGTGCTGTTCATTTACCGCTCGGCACGGTTGCGCGACATTCCTGGAATGCTGACGCAGGCGGTGGACCGGACCTCGGTTATCGTTTTGATCATCATGGGCGCGACGCTTGTCTCAGCCTGGATCATCAAATCTGGCGTGCCTCAGTCCTTTGCCGCCTCTATTGTGGAAAGCGATATGAAGCCTTGGCAATTCCTGCTTATCATGAACGGGTGCTTGTTGGTTTTGGGCATGTTTCTGGAAGGAGTTGCGATCATTTTGATCGTGTTGCCGGTGGTCTTTGTGGTCGTACGCCAGCTTGGCATTGATATGACCCATTTTGCGGTTGTTATGGTCATCAATATCGAACTGGCTTTGTTATCGCCGCCGATTGGATTGAACCTGTTTGTCATGTCGAATGTGGCCGGGCGACCCGTGCTCGAAGTGCTGCGCGGCACGATCCCTTTCTTCTTGATCATGCTTGGGCTTTTGATGGCGGTGACGTTCTTCCCTGCCCTATCCACATGGTTGCCTAATCTGGTATTGGGAAGCTGATTCTTCCTGTCTTTCCAAAGGACCACCCATGACTCAAGCCCCCGTTCTGATCGCAGGAGGCGGGATTGGCGGCCTGTCTCTGGCGCTGACCCTGCACCAGATTGGCGTCGATTGTATCGTTTTCGAAAGCGTGCGCGCGTTGAAGCCGTTGGGTGTCGGCATCAATTTGCAACCCAATGCGGTGCGTGAATTGTTCGATCTCGGCTTTACGGCTGAAGAGTTGGACCGCTTTGGCACTCCGGCCAAGGAGTGGGCTTTGGTCGGGCAAAAAGGGCAAGAGATTTATTCCGAACCGCGCGGGACCCTGGCCGGGTATAAGTGGCCGCAATACGCTGTGCATCGCGGCACATTTCACATGGCGCTTTACCATCGTTTCGTGGAGCTGGCCGGGGCCAAGGCGGTGCGGACGGGGTGTCGTGCCACGGCGTATGAAAAGAATGACGACGGGACTGTCACCTTGGTTCTTCAGGGGCCGGATGGCGAGCTGCGCGAAACGGGGAGTCTGCTGATCGGCGCGGACGGCATTCATTCTGCGATCCGAGCGCAAATGCACCCGGAACAACCGCCAATCCACTGGGGTGGCGCGGTGATGTGGCGGGGCACGACCTTGGCCAAGCCTGTCCGCACCGGCTCTTCGTTTATTGGTCTTGGGACCCATGCGCATCGTATGGTGATCTATCCCATTTCTAAACCGGATCCCGAGAGTGGGCTGGCCATGGTCAACTGGATTGCCGAAGTCACATATGATGATCCGTCAGCGCATGAGACCATGGGTTGGTTCCGCCAGGTTAAGATTGATGACTTCATTCATCATTTCCAGGACTGGACCTATGATTGGCTCGACGTCCCTGCGCTGATCCGAGGTGCTGACGCGGCATATGAAAACCCGATGATTGATCGTGATCCTGTGCCGACATGGGTGGACGGGCCTGTCGCTTTGATGGGGGATGCGGCCCATGCGATGTATCCAACCGGATCTAACGGGGCCAGTCAGGCGATCATCGATGCGCGCACGATTGGGGCTAAGATGTTGAAACACGGCGTCACATCGGATGCATTACATGCCTATAACGATGAGCTTTGCGCACCGGTATCGGACCTGATTTTGCGCAACCGAGGGGCGGGGCCTTTCGGTTTGTTGAACTTGGTCAACGACCGGTGTGGCGGAGAGTTTGACCAGATCGATGATGTCATACCCGAACAGGAACGTCGGGATTTCATGGGCAAATACCAGGCTGCGGCTGGTTTTGCGCGAGACACTTTGAACAAGGCTCCAAGAACCATCGCAGCTGGGGCCCGTGTCTGAGCCTAGGCTCAGACCTTCATTTGATCGCTGATCGTAGTCAGCCCGTGATCGTGCAGAAACCGAAGAACGTCTGCGTTGAAAACATCGGGTTTGGCCTGCGCCACAGAATGCCCACTGCTTTCGACCAGGCGTTTGCGGGCTTGTGGCATCGATGCGGTGACTTTGTCGAAGATGACCCGGTGGACTGGAGCGGTCTCCTTGCCGCTAACCAGCAGGATCGGCATCTTCATGGCACCCAGAACCTCTGGGGGGATGAGTGGGAATTCGTCGCGGGACAGCGACAAACTGCGTGCGGCGCGTGCATTCAGCATGCGCCTTTCCATGACATGTGCGGGAACCTCTTCGGGGGCCACTCCGACAATCCCGGCCGTCAGGATACGGACACCCATTTCATCATCGCCCTGTTCAAAGGCGGCGCGAGCAGGGTCATCGGCATTTGCCAGAAAGGCGCGGGCGATTTCTCCGCCGTCCTCTGTCATAAAGGCATAGCGCATCATCGGGGCCTCGACGGATACGAGACCAGACACGCGGTCCGGGTATTTGGCGGCCATGGCCAGCGCTGTAAACCCGCCGTAAGAGCTGCCAACCAAAATGGCTTTGTCGATTGACAGGGTATCCATCAGGCCTTTCAGGTCTTCGGCGTCGACAAGCGCACTGTGGTCTCGCGACACAAGTGGGTTGGGGTTTGGATGGCTGTAGCGGCGGCTATAGGCGACACAATCAAACCGGTCCCTAAAGCTGTCCCATTGCGGTGCCCAAGAGCGCCAGTCGCCCATGGCACCATGAATGAAAATGACAGTTGGCCCCGTTCCTTCCCGAACATAATGCAGCACGGTTCCATCCGAGAGTGTCGCCGCTTCTGGTACGTGGTCAAGAAAGGTCAAGGCCGCATCCTTTTGTGAGGTCAATGACGCAGGGCCGAGCGGTCTTGCCCGGTCTGCGCAAGATCAAGCTATCAAAGCCAGCAATAGGCAGATAATAATTGGTGGGCCGTAGAGATAAGAAAGTGCGATACCATGCCGCCCAGTGCGAATACGTTGCTGAACAGATTTGTCGTCAAAGCCAAGTTCCGCCACATGCAGGTGCTGATTAAATTGGCCGAGGTCGGAAGCATGCGCAAAACGGCCGAAGCGGTGAACATGACACAACCGGCGATTTCCCAATTGGTGCAGGAGCTGGAAAAGCTCTTGGAAACCGATCTTTTCTTTCGCCACGCCAAGGGCGTCGAACCGACCGAGGCGACGATGGAGCTTTTGCCTGTCGCTCATCGCATTCTGGGTGCCTTGGAAGATGGGGCAGAGAATGTGGCAAGCCGGTTGCAGCAGCAGAGCGGTGTCGTACGTGTATCCGCAAGCCCGGCGGCTTTGGGCGGATTGATCCAAGGCAAGCTTGACCGTTTTGCAACCCGCTATCCTGATATCCAGGTCCATATTTCTCAGGTTAGCGATACAGATCCCTTGGGTCAGATCGTTGATCGTTCCGTGGATGTTGTGTGTACGCGCGAACCCGCTGTTGTTCCGGCAGGTTGGCGGTTTCACAAATGTCTCGATGACGGTTTGATTGCCGTATGTGGCCGGTCGCATCCGCTCGCCAAACGTTCCAAGATCAGCAATGCCGATTTGGCAGAGGCGAAATGGTTGCTGAACCGGGTTGGATCAGTCGCGCGGGCGCGGTTTGAAGAAATTGCACAGGCCCATGGCTGGCCACGCGAAAGCCGCTGCCAAATGATCATGCACATCCCTGAATTGACCAAGGAAATGCTGGCAACTGGCAAGTATCTTGCCATTTTGCCGCGCAGTGTGGCGATGCCTTGGTTGGATGTCGGGGATGTCATCGAAATGGAGACTGAGATCAGCGCACCATTGCGCCCCTTAGGATTGCTTTGGGAACAGGACAAAGCGGGGTCTGCAACTGCGGCTTTGGTGTCTCATCTAAAGGCCACCTGAGCCGCAGATTATTGGGTTGCGCGTCAGTCCTGCGACGGAGCCGGATGCGATTGTTTCTGGAAAAAGAAACATAGGGCGGCAACGCCAATGCCAATCCCGTCTGAGAGCCAACCGCCAGCGATCATGCTCAACCCGCCAAGGGCCAGCAACCCGCGCAAGACCATGTTTGCATGGCCCAGGAACCAGCCTTGGACTGCACATGACAGTAAATAGACGCCGATCACGGCTGTCACGGCGACATGCAGGATCTCGTGCCAGGCCCCGTCCAAAAGCATCGCGGGCGAAAAGAAGAACATGTAAGGCACGACAAAGGCAGCAAGGCCAATGCGGAAGCTTTCGACCGAAGTGCGCACCGGGTCCGACCCGGCAAGAGCTGAGCCTGCATAGGCCGCCAAAGCCACCGGGGGTGTGATGGCGGACATAACGGCAAAGTAGAAGATGAACAAATGCGCCACCAAAGGCTCGACACCCAGGTTGATCACGCCCGGCGCGATCACGCTTGCGGCAACGGCATAAGCCGCTGTTGTTGGCATGCCCATGCCAAGAATGATCGACACCACCATGGCAAAGAAAAGCGCAAAGATCTGGCTTTGATCGGCGAGGCTCAGCAGCACGGTGGAAAAGCGCGCGCCAATACCTGTCAGGGCGATTACACCAACGATAATTCCGGCCGTGGCGCAGACGGCCACCAGTTGCAGCACCATGCGCGCGCCTTGATCCAGCGCGTGAAACAGCCGCGCAGGGCCCATGGCATGCGGGGTGAACCATGACACAACCGCCGCCGCCATCATGGCATATGTTCCGCAGCGAATGACGGAATACCCCGCAAATAGCGCACCGATCAGAACCAGGATCGGCGAGAACAAATAGACCTGTTTGATCAGCACATTGAGTTTGGGCAGTTGGTCCCGTGGCAAGCCCTTCATATCGGCCTTTTGCGCAGCAAGATCGACCATGAAATAGACTGAAATGAAGTAGATAACAGCCGGGATGATGGCTGCGTAAACGATCTCCATATAGGAGATGCCCGTGATCTCAGCCATGATAAAGGCCCCGGCCCCCATAATCGGTGGCATGATCTGCCCACCGGTCGATGCGGCCGCTTCGACCGAGGCTGAGGTTTGCGGTTTATAGCCTACTTTTTTCATCATCGGGATGGTGAGCGAGCCAGTTGCGACGACATTGCCGGCTGAGGTGCCGTTGATCATCCCCATCAAGCCAGATGCGAAAATGGCCACCTTTGCAGGTCCGCCACGCTTGTGACCCGCCGCCGCAAAGGCCAGGTTCACGAAATATTCCCCAACCCGTGTGGTCTGCAAGAACGCTGCGAAGACCACAAAGAGGATGATATAGGTCGACGAGATGGCGATTGGTGCAGACAGGATGCCATTGTCAGTAAAGATGTAGGAAAAGAACCTTTTGGCGTCGTATCCGCGATGCTGAAAGATACCGGGCAACCAAGGGCCAAGAAACGCATAGGCCACGAAAATGCCGACAATGATCACCAGTGCCATACCCGCAAGCCGCCTTGTCAGTTCAATAATAAGCATGACCCCAGTGATCGACGCCCACATGTCGCCCGGCAAAGCCATTGGCATGCCCGCACGCAATTGAAGCTGGCGCGCAAAGAAGATGATGTAACCAATGGCAGCAATGGTTGCGATGGCCAAGAGAACGTCTCCCGCATCAAAGCGGGCCCGGTTGCGATCAGGGAAAAGCCACCCATTCAGGATGGCCAGGCCAGTCCCTAATGCCAAAGGCAGGCCAAAGCTTTGCATTGCCCAAGCAGGTGGGAGCCGTTCGCCGAGAATTGTGCCATTGATCCAGATCGCCGCGACACCTGCAAAGCCGTACAGGATCCCGGCACCAGCAAGGGCCAAAAGAGCCATCGATAGAGGTGACCGTTTCGACATTGCGTCCGAAAAACGGGTCGAACTATATAGCAGGAAACCCAGTGCCAGCCCTCCGCCCACATGCGACAGACGATAGGCCCATGTTTCAAGCGGATAGACGTTCATAACCGCGAGGTGAAAGACTGTGTAACTTGCACACAGGATGGCGATGACCCAGTTCCGGGTGCCGTCAAAATCGCGTTGGTTGGCGGATAGAGGTTCCTCATCCACGTTGGCCCGGGCGGTTTCCTGTTCGATCAGCGACTGATGGTGATTATCTCCCATCACGGTTTCGGGATCCGAAGGCTGGCGCATGGTGTTTTCTTCTTATTGAGAGAGAGCAGAAGCACGTCGGGCGGGCCTTTTGGCGGCCCGCCCGCAAATTTTCTGGAAGGTTGATTACTTCAAGTTCGCCGGAATCTCGTATCCGTTTTCTTCAAACCATTTCACCGCACCGGGATGGAATGGAATGACCTGGTTCTTGAGCACATTTTCCGCCAGAGTTTCCTTGGCGGCAGCGTGGTTTGTCACCATCCGGTCGTGATTGGTCATGGCCAGCTTGGTAATCTCATAGGCAAGACTTTCCGGCAGGCTTTCATTGGTGATGGCAAAGTTCCACAGCGAGACGGTTTGCAGGGCCTCGGGCTGATCTTCATAAGTGTTGGCAGGGATGGTGAACGGAGCCATGGCTGGAACGATCGTCATCATCTTGCCCAATGTTTCTTCATCCATCGAGATAAAGCGCACATCGTTTTCAACGGCCAATTGGGCATAGGCCCCGGTTGGCAGGCCTGCGGCATAAACAAAGGCGTCAATCAGACCATCCTTGAGCTGACCTGCCGTGTCGGAGCCGCCAGCATTGGAGACTTTGACACCGTCATAGCCATCGGCGTTTTCAAAGAAACGAGTCCAATAGGTGGCAGACGTGCCGCCCGCGGGGCCAACGCCCACGCGCTTACCGGCCATGTCCTGAAATCCGGTGATGTCGGACGATGCCAGCACTGCGGCCTGCAACGGAGTCTGATACATCGGGAAGAGCGCGCGCACTTTTTCATGCGGAACGCCCGGCATCAAAGGGCTTTCGCCTTTGCGCGCCTCGTCCGCTGGGCCGAGTGTGACAAAGCCTAGCTGATGTTCACCGGTTTCAACCAGGGTCACGTTTTGTACCGGCCCACCGGTAATTTCCGCACCGGCGTTGATACCGAGAGCTTCGGTGATCATGGCACCAAAGCCCGATCCGTATCCAAAATAGGTGCCACCCTGCGAGCCGGTTCCAATGGTGATGCTGTCGGGCCAGCCATCGCGGTCTTGCGCCATTGCCGGGGCGGCCAGAGCCAGACACATCGTTGCTGCTGCAATCTTGGTGAATTTCATGGGTTTCCTCCTCCACTATTGGGTCATCATCCGCAGATGCGGTGTGGTCCCTCTGGCCAGAGAATGACCATGCCAAAGGTGTTTCCCAACGGGAGCAAGATTATATTCACAAATGATATAAAATCAGGCGGTCGCCTCAAGTGTCTCTAGATGGCGGTCAAGCAGATCGAGAAACGCATCTCGAACAGGATCGCGGGTGCCACGAGTCCAGGCCGCCGCAAGGATCAGCTTAGATCGTGTTGCGCCAACGGGTAGATCCAGCGGAACAAAGCGAACACCGGACACCTGAAACCGCGCGGTCCAACGCGGCACAATGGCCAGCCCGGTTCCCTCAGCTACCAAATTGACAATGGTTTGTTTTTCGTCAGCGACCTGGGCCACCCGAGCGGTTAACCCAGCGTCGAGAAACAGTTTAATCGTCAGGTCGTGACTGTGGGGGCGGGACCTGCGGTCGGGGACGATCAGTGGTTCCTCAGCCAAATCCGCAATAGAAATCAGAGAGCTGTCAGCCAAAGGGTGATCGTGGCGCAAAGCGACAACAGCCGTTTCAAAGAACAAGGTCCTGAACTGAATCCTGGGGTCGCGTTGGTCTGGTGGGCGACAAAAGGCAATATCCAAACCGCCGCTTAGCAATCGGGGCAGAAGACGAATGGTCTTCTGCTCGATAATTTGAACGGCTATCTCAGGCGCTTCTTCCCGCAGAATGGCAAGGAATTGCGGCACGAGACCGGCTGCCGCACTGTCGATGGCCCCCACTCGCAAAACCCGATTTTCCGACCCGCGCATGTCCCGCACGCGGCTTTCAAACGCTTCGGTCTGCGTGACCAGGGCGCGGGCATCCTCAAGCAAGGACGTGCCGATTTCCGTCAGAGCGACTGAACGGGTGGTGCGTTGAAACAAGCGCACATCAAGGTTGTCCTCTAGCTGTTTGATATGCCGGCCCAGCGAGGCAGGCAGCATATCCAAGGACTGTGCCGCACGGCCAAAATGCAGGGTTTCCGCCGCAGCGATAAAGCATTTGAGTTGATTAATATCCAAGGCGAACACCAAAATTATTGCTGATCCGTATATAATCAACAAGAAGTTGGCTTGGCCAGAACTTCCCGATAGCGTCCTTGGACAAAGACGCGGAAACGTCCGGATGCACGCCAACCGAAACGTGCCCAAGGCGTGGAATGCCACAACCCCATCTAAGGCAAGACGGACATGAAAACCTACAAGATCGCAGCCATTCCCGCCGACGGTATCGGCCCTGAAGTTATTGCAGCGGGTCTTCAGGCTCTTGAAGCTTTGGCGCGTCGGGATGGCGGGTTTGAATTGGACGTAACCGAATTTGACTGGGGGTCTGAGCGCTATAAACGCACTGGTGCGCTGATGCCGGAGGATGGCAAAGAGCAGCTCAAGAATTTTGATGCGATTTTCTTTGGGGCTGTTGGGGCACCCGACGTGCCTGACCATGTAACGCTTTGGGGGCTTCGCCTGCCGATCTGTCAGGGCTTTGACCAATACGCCAATGTCCGTCCAACACGCATACTGCCGGGCATTACCTCTCCGCTTGCGGGGGTCGGGCCCGACGATCTGGATTGGGTTATCGTGCGGGAAAACTCCGAAGGGGAGTATTCTGGTGTTGGCGGTCGTGCGCATCGTGGCCAAGCCGAAGAAGTCGCAACCGAAGTTTCGATTTTCACTCGGGTCGGTGTCGAGCGGATTATGCGCTATGCGTTTAAGCTGGCGCAATCACGTCCACGCAAGTTCCTGACAGTCGTGACCAAATCCAACGCTCAACGGCATGGGATGGTCATGTGGGATGAAATCGCAGCTGAAGTCGCCAAGGATTTCCCGGATGTGACCTGGGACAAGATGCTGGTCGATGCGATGACCGTGCGCATGGTCAAAGATCCGGCCTCTTTGGATACGATCGTTGCCACGAATCTGCATGCCGATATCCTGTCGGACTTGGCTGGGGCTCTTGCCGGTTCGTTGGGTGTCGCGCCCACTGGAAACATCGATCCAGAGCGGCGGAACCCGTCGATGTTCGAGCCCATCCACGGCTCGGCGTTTGATATTACCGGCAAGGGCATCGCCAACCCGGTCGCGACCTTCTGGACGGCCAGCCAGATGCTGGAACATCTTGGGGAAATGGATGCGGCCAAGCGGCTCATGCGCGCAGTTGATAAAGTGTGCTCTGACGGAGTGTTGACGCCGGATGTGGGCGGCACTGCCACAACCAAAGATGTGACCGAAGCTGTGTGCCAGGCGATACGGGGCGAAAATATTTAAGCTCTTTCCACGCTTGGGCGGCAGCGATACATTTTGGCCTAGATGGGGAAGGCGACGGCATCGTCGCCTCCTAACTTTTTAACTCAGGCGTAGCGGCTGGCTTCGAGACCGTCGAATGAAATGTCGGGCTCTTTTTCGGCCACCAGATCGGCAACGGCGCGGCCTGACCCGCAGGCCATGGTCCAACCAAGTGTGCCATGGCCGGTGTTCAAAAACAGGTTGTTAAACTTTGTCCGACCCAGAATTGGCGTTCCATCCGGGGTCATCGGGCGAAGCCCTGTCCAGCCTTCGATCTTGGATTGATCGCCGCCCTTCGGGAAAAGGTCGTTTACGACATGCCGAACAGCGTCGGTGGCGTGTTTCCCCAAAGACTTGTTATACCCAATGATTTCAGCCTGACCGGCCACCCGGATGCGATCCCCCAGGCGGGTGAGGGCAACCTTAAAGCTTTCATCCATGATCGTGGATTGAGGGGCCGCATCGCCGTCCATAACCGGCAGTGTGATCGAGTATCCTTTGACCGGATAGATCGGCAGGCGAATGCCAAGTTTTCTTAGCAAAACCGCAGAGAATGGACCAAGGCAGCAGACAAACTTGTCTCCCTCAACCTCGCCATTCTCTGTCATAACGGCCGAAATGCCCGACGCCTCATGCCGCAGTCCCTTGATGGTTTCGTTATAACGGAACTGAACGCCGAGCTTTTCAGCTTCGCTTGCCAGGGCTGTGGTGAACTTGCGGCAATCGCCAGTGCGGTCTGAGGTCAGTTGCAGCCCGCCGACGAATTTTTCGGACACATGCTTTAATCCGGGTTCAGCGTCGATGCACCCCTCGCGATCCAGAACCCGAAAGGGCGAACCGAATTCTTCGAGGATTTCCTGATCGACTTTTGAACTGATGACCTGCTTTTCGCTGCGAAACAGCTGGAGCGTACCCAGTTCGCGCTGGTCGAACTGGATTGGAACCTCGGCCATCAAATCGGTCAGTGCTTCGCGGCTATAGCCGGAAATACGGACCATGCGGCTTTTGTTGATCCGATAGGAGGCTTCGTTGCAATTCCGGAGCATTTGCAGGCCCCAGGACCACATGGTCGTGCTGAGCAATGGCCAGATCGTGAGCGGGCGATACCGCATCAACATCCATTTCAGGGCTTTCTTTGGAATGCCGGGCGCGGCCCAGGGAGAGGACATTCCGTAAGAAAGTTCGCCGGCATTGGCAAAGCTGGTTTCCAGCCCTGCCTCGCGTTGGCGGTCAATCACGACAACCTCAGCCCCTTGCTTGGCAAGGTAGTAGGCTGTCGTAACACCGATGACACCGGCACCCAGAATGATGACTTTCATTGATTTGGCTTTCTTGCGTGGTCGCTAGGGTCAGTTTGCTTCGGCAGCAGTTACGATGATTTCAACTCGAAGCTGTTCGCGCGCCAGCTTGGCCTCGCCACAGGCGCGGGACGGGGCCTTGCCTTCGGGAACCCATGCGTCCCAAACTTCGTTCATCTCGGCGAAATCGGCCATGTCGGCCAGCCAAACAATCGCTTGAAGGATGTGTTCGCGCGACGAGCCGTGATTGTCGAGCAAGGCTTCGACTCGCGACAGGCAATCTTTGGTTTGCTCTGCCACCGTGTCGCCGGCACCGACCTGACCACACAGGTACAATACGCCATTATGCTTGACGACTTTGCTCATGCGGGTGCCGGTTTCAAAACGTTCGATCATTGTCTTTCTCATTTCTGTGTGCGGCCTAAAGGGCCGATAGGGTTCTTTTGCAATCCTGTGCATTTTCCGCGGGTTCATTGGCCGCCGCAGGGCGGGCATAGCGGAGTTCACGGCACCGAATTGGGTGTAGGAAATAGCGCCGTTGGAACTGTTTGGAAAACAATGAACCACAAGAGAAGCCCGTGGCAATGGCCACTTCGCGGATCGGAAGATCGGTAAACTTCAGCAGCTGATTGGCCCGTTCCAAACGAATGTTGCGGTAAACAGTCAGAGGCGTTTCGTTGAAGTACTTCATAAAGCTGCGTTGCAATTGACGTGAGGACACGGGGAGCAGCTTGTAAAAGTCTTCGATGCGCAACGGGTCCTCGATGTGATCCTTCATGATGGCGATGGCTCGCGAAACGGTCTGATCTCCATGGGCAAGGCGGATGTAGTGGTTTTCGGTGTCCGTGCGTGTGTTGGCATGAGCTGCCGCCAGGCCAACGCAGGATTGCACCTGCTCGGCCAGGTACTCGCCGCAATCAACGGTGATCATCTCGATGACCATATGGGCCGCCGCCAGTTTGCCCGTTGCGGAATAGACGTTTCGATCGCGCAGGCTTGTGGCGCGTGTATCATCGGAGTGTAACTGTAGCTCATTCGCAGCCTGCGAAAATTCCATATGCACGCAGTATTTATGGGACCGATATGGCGGGATATCGGCGGCGGCCAACACGGCGCTGCCGACAAAACCGACACGCTGGACGCAGGGCAAATGCGTCCGCAACTTGCGCGCATCCTGGGCATTTATCAGCCACGGCGTTTCGACCGAACCGAACAGAATGACAGTTCGGTCAGAAAATTCCGCGCCGGTCTCAAAGGCCTGTGCGAAATCCTCAACGATATCGACATTGTATTGGACGTCGGTTGAAAAGCGGTTTGCCAGTGCGAACAGCTCTTCGCAGGCCGTGACAGCATAGGCTGATCCCGCATCCTGAACGACAATTGCGACATGTTTTGACGTGGTCTTGAAAGGACGGATGTTCGAAGCTCGGTCCGCTTTGATATGTGGCTGGTGATGCATGTTGAAACCTTCCCTTCGAACTGCGCTGGTCACGCCTGTCATTGTCGCCTGTCGGCACCGACCGACTGTTTCGAATTGGTGTTAAGGAACGCCCTTTCAGACCGGCTTTCTTAGATTTGGAGACCCGCTGGTCACGGTGGCAATGCCCTGTCTTTGGTACGTGGTTCCAAAGGCGGATCGTGCCGTGTTGTCTAAGGGCCCTATAAAAGTGCTCCACCGCCCATAATGGGCGATGGAGGCTTGTAGTGGTCTACAAGAGACCAACGGAGGAGCTGTTAAGCAGCGTAGGTCGGGAACGCTGCGCAGAGTTTCGCAACCTGCGCTTTGCAGCGCTCAATGGTTGCATCTGTGTCTTCGGCCGCTTCCGCCTCAATCAGGTCGGCGATCATTTCGCCCAACTGGACAAACTCATCTTCCTTCATGCCACGGGTCGTTGCCGCGCTCACACCAAGGCGCAGGCCAACCCATTCAGGTGGGCGTGGGCTGTCATTCGGGATGGCGTTTTTGTTGGCGGTGATGTTGGCCTTTTCCAGCACTGTTTCAGCGCGTTTGCCGGTGATGCCCTTGGGGCTGAGGTCGAGCAGAACGATATGCGTGTCGGTGCCACCGGAAACGATGCGGATGCCGCGGGTTTGCAGAGTGTCCGCCAGTTTGGCTGCGTTGGCTTTGACTTGCGCGCCATAGGCTTTGAATTCGTCGGTCAGCGCTTCGGCCAGACATACGGCTTTGCCTGCCAGAACCTGGCTGTGGATCGAGCCCTGAACACCCGGGAAAACGGCGGATTGCAGTTTTTTGAACCATTCCTCGTTATTGGTCAGGATCAGGCCACCGCGTGGGCCGCGCAGGGTTTTGGTGGTGGTGCAGGTGACGATATCCGCGTGTGGGAATGGCGAGGGGTGGACGCCCGCAGCAACCAGACCGGCGATATGCGCCATATCGACGTGGAAATAGGCACCAACCTTTTTGGCGATCTGACCCATGCGCTCAAAATCTATCTCGCGCGGATAGGCAGAGCCACCGGTGATCAACAGCTTAGGCTTTACTTCTTCGGCCAGTTTTTCCAGCTCATCATAGTCGATGACTTCGGTGGTCGCGTCGACGCCGTAATGGTGCGGCTCGAACCAACGGCCGGACAGGTTCGCCTTGAGACCGTGGCTCAGGTGGCCACCGGCGGCCAGGTCCAACGACAGAACCTTGTCACCTGGCTTGAGCAGCAGGAAGAACACGCCAAGATTCGCCTGGCTGCCCGAATGGGGCTGCACGTTGGCATATTCGCAGCCAAACAGCTCTTTGGCGCGATCAATGGCGGCCTGTTCGACCACATCGACATATTGGCCACCGCCATGGAAGCGGTTGCCCGGATAGCCTTCGAGCGTCTTGTTGGTCATCGCGTGACCCAGCGCATCCAGCACGGCGCGGCTCACGATGTTTTCGGATGCGATCAGTTCGATCTGATCTTCTTGGCGCTGGCGCTCGTTGACGAGTGCTTCGGCGACAAGCGGATCGACTGTCGCAACAGTATCAGAGAAATGCGCTGACATTTTAGGGTCCTCCGGTGGAATCAGGCTTTGCTCAATGATCTGCACTTGTCGCAGGTGAGACAAATGAGTATTGCTAAAAAGTACGCGCAGAAAAACTAAGCCTAAATCACATGTCGCTTTCTCCCCAAAGGCCCAAAGGGCCGCATCTGAATTCCCTTCGCGCCTTTGAAGCTGCCGCCAGATTGAAGAGTTTTGCAGCGGCAGCGGATGAGCTTTCGGTGACGGCTGGCGCGGTCACGCAACATGTAAAAACGCTTGAGGCCTGGGCCGGAACGCCCTTGTTTGTTCGCAATGCACGCGGGGTCACTCTGACGCCTCTGGCCGAAGAGCTGTTACCACAGTTTTCTTACGCCTTTGACCAGTTGGGTGCAGCCGTTCACAACCTGCGAAACAAGGCGCAGCCTGAGCGGATCAGGATTGCCGCGCTCCCCTCGATTGCGCAGCTTTGGCTGGCACCGCGTTTAGGAAAACTGAGGCTTCTGGCGACCGAGGCCACTGTTTCGGTCGTAGCCTTGGAGGTGGCCCCCAATCTGGCCCGCGAACCCTTTGATCTGGCGCTGTTCTATTCCGAGGAAGCGCCGGGTGACTTTGATCTTACCGTTTCTGATGACGTGATTTTTCCGGTGTGTTCCCCTGCGGTGGCCGAGCGGTTGCAGGATGTAAGTGACCTGAAATCCGAGACTTTGCTACATGACGGATCGTGGCGCGATGACTGGGAGAAATGGCTGAAAAGCCAGGGAAATCCGCAGTCCATGCCCAAGTCGGGCACAGTGCACTCGCTGTTTTCGGTCGCCTTGGAGGAGGCCCGTCACGGGGGTGGGGTTTTGATGGCGCACGAACTGCTTGTGCAGGATTTTCTCAAAACGGGCGTTCTTGTTCGACCTTTTTCCGGCTCTTTGACGCTGCCCCGAAAACTGGTGGCAAAATTTACGCCAGCTTTTTGCAAGTCACCGGTTTATGAGAAAGTGAAATCGGTTTTGCTAGAAGAGAATTGACCACGGGATAGGGGCCTGGCACTCCGCGCCCGTTTCGCTGCGCTAGGCCTCAGAGCACGGACCCGTGTCTTTGGCCGATGGTCTTGCCGATCCAATCCCAGAACGTGCGCACATTTCGTTTCATCAGCTTGTTGTCCGAGGTGACAACATAATAGCTTTTGGGGGCTGGGACTTCCTCTTTGAAGGGCTTCACCAATTGGCCCGAAGCAAGCTCGTTTCGGAGCAGGCCGGTATGGCCAATGGCGATACCATTGCCGTTCAGCGCGCTTTGAATCAGCGCAGAGTAGAGCGAAAAGCCAAGGGAGTTTGTCAGCTCCGGCCCATTGACGTAAGTCAGCCAGTCTTCCCAATCATCTTGCCAATACAGGTCGTATAGGGCGGGAACGTTTTGCAGATCATCCAGGGTCAAGCCATCGGGAAATTTGGCCAGCAATCCGGGTGCGCAAACAGGTGTCAGCATTTCCGACATAAGCTGGACACAGGCATAGTTCTCCGGTGGCTTCGTCCCGTGCCAAATCATGATATCCAGATCGTTGGCCAGAAAGTTTGGCCCTACCAGATCCGCCACCAGCTCGGCCCTGACATCCGGGAAGGCGTGAATGAAATCTTGCACAAGAGGCAGCACGATCCTTTCGGACACCACATGAAGTGCGCCGATCCGAATAGGTTGTTCGTCATATTGCGATTTGAATACCTGGGTGCGCAGTTTGAAATCCGTCAGAAACCGCTGGACGATTTGCAGGTAGTCCTGCCCGGCTTGATTCAATTCGACCCCGCGCGCATGGCGCTTGAATAGCTCGACGTTCAAGCTTTGCTCCAGATTCTTGACCTGGTGAGCCACCGCAGCTGGTGTCAAGTTCAGCTCGGCCCCCGCCTTTTTGAAGCTGTTCAAACGCCCTGCAGCTTCGAAGGCGGTCAGTGAGTATAACGGGGGGGATGCGTTAGACATGCCTTAGGTTCTCTTGCTGCTGGGGTCGTGTGAGAGCCCGCTTTTTGAGGGCGGCTGGCCCATGCCTTCGCATTCCTAGTTGATTCACTCAACAAAAAAGAGGCATAGAAATTTTTTGGCTAATGCGCGTGTTGTACAAGTGATGCGGCGCTAACATCTGCTTAGAGTGACTGTTGCAACACGCGTTTACTTTATTGAATTTTATATAAAACAGATGCCCTGAGGCGCGAAGAGATGAGGGGAACCACATGTTGCGCCATAGTTAAATTTGGCCCAGACCAAAAAACATTTCGTTGTTTCCGCCTCCTGAATGGTTCGAAAAACGGGCCACTGACGCACCCCGACCTAACGAATTTGGGGTGAAAGATCTCAATCTGGGAGGATTTCAATTGATCTTTAAGACCCTCTCGAGCATCGCCGCATCGGCCGTGCTCGCTACTGGAACCATGCTGGCAGCAACAGGCACCGCCCAAGCTGACGAGCGTTTTACCCTGGCGCATGCCATGCCGCCGGAACACATCTTCCACCCAACGTCCGAAAAGTTCATGGAAGCGCTGGGCGAAGGTTTTGAGGTGGAATACCACCCGGGCGGTGACCTGGGCGACTGGACTTCGCTGTTTGAGCAGGCGATGCAAGGCGCGGTTCCCATGACCATGACCTTTGCAGCCACGGAATTTGATCCGCGTCTGAACATCTTTGCCGCCGGCTACATCGTTGATAGCTGGGAACAGGCCCGCAAGATGTATGGCCCCAACGGTGCAATGATCCCGGTTTATGACGAGATCCTCTCGGACCTGGACATGAAGCTGGTCGGCGTTCTGCCGGTTGACTTTGGCGGCTACGCCATCCGCAAAGGTGTTGGCGCTGTACCGCTTGACCTGCCTGCCGAAGGCAACGGGATCAAGGTTCGTGTGCCGGGCCTGGAAATCGCGATCAAGCGCTACGAATTGCTGGGCTTCAGCCCGGTTCCAATGCCGTTCGCCGAGCTTTACACCGCACTGCAGCTTGGCACCGTCGATGGTCGTACCTTTGGCCCACCACCAGAAATCTGGCAGATGCGTGACGTGCTGGAAACCTATGTTTACAGCAAGGACTACTTTGAGCACGCCTATTGGCTGGTGAACAAAAGCTGGTGGGATGATCTGTCGGACGAAGACCGCGCCAAAATGCAGACGGCAGTTGATACAGCTGTCAGCTGGGCGTGGGATGAAGCCAAGACCATCAGCGACAAAACCCTCGAAGACATTCGTGGCGCGGGCATCAACGTAGTTGAGTTCAACGACGAGCAACTCGCCGCTGTGAAAAAGATCGTCTACGAGCAGGAATGGCCGTTCCTCGAGAAAATCGTAGGCCCTGAAACGACTGCCGCTCTGAAGGCTGCTGCGGGCGTTGAATAAACCCTTCCCAACTGATTGCCCGGCCTCGTGCCGGGCAATCGCTTTTGGGCCGGATGAAAATAATTAACATTTGGGGGGAAGTGTCCGTGACACTTGAAACATCAGAGGCCACCGGTCTCGAACGAGCTTTGGTGCTCGTTCTAAAATCATCCATGATCCTGTTCGCGATTGCGCTCGCCGTTTTGATGTTTGTCACAGTGGTCATGCGCTACGGGTTGTCCAACCCATTCCTGGCCATCGAAGAAGCCGCAATTTTGCTTGGCATTTGGCTGTATTTTGTCAGCGCGGGCTATGTGACCGGCACGCGGTCGCATATCTGCGGAGGCGCTCTTCACCTCGTGGTGAAGCAGAAGAAAAGCCGCAATTACGTGCGTTTGATGACCACGCTGATCTGCCTTGGCGTCACTGTGGTGGCTCTGTGGTACGCGACCAAATACGGCTGGTTCACTTTCGATAAGGGACGCAAGAGCACCTATCTTCAGTGGCCGCGCGCCCTGTGGGTCGCCAGCATGGTGTTCGGCTTTGGCGTGATGACGCTGTTCCTGATTTTCCAATCCATCCGTGATTTCAAGATCATTCGCAATTTCAGCAACACCGCTCAGGGAGAAATCTGATGCTTGCCGTCTCTGTCGCGCTTGTCGTTATTGTCGTTCTCTTGATGTTGGAAGTGCCCGTCGCCTTTGTCTTTGGTCTGGCATCTTTCATCATTGTTATCCTGACGGGTCGGGATATCGAATTCCTCATTCCCTATGCCTATCAACAGGAAAGCAGCTTTGCTCTTTTGGCACTGCCACTCTTTGTGATCGCTGGCTCGCTGATGGGGGCAAGCGGCATTTCTGACCAGCTTGTCCGTTTTGTGAACTCCTTTGTGGGCTCGATCAAAGGCGGGCTAGGGGCAGTGACGATTGTCACCTGCGCCCTGTTTGGTGCCATTGCGGGTAGCGGATCATCCGCCATTGCCGCCATCGGGTCGATGATGATCCCACGCATGGTCGAGGCTGGGTATCCCAGGTCTTATGCCATTTCGCTGGTGGCCTGTTCGTCGGTTCTGGCGATCCTGATCCCACCCAGCGTTGCCATGATCCTGTTTGCCATCACCAGCGGCCTGTCAGTTGCGGCTTGCTTTCTTTCGACGATCATTCCGGGCGTGTTGATCATGGCGATCTATGTGGTCATGAACATCTTTCAGGCCCGTGGTTTCAAGGATCTCGAGGTTGAGCCTAAGGTGACTTTTCCGGAACGTCTGGGCAAAATTGGTCGGGCGACCAAGGGGGCGTTCTGGGCATTGCTTATGCCGGGCATCATGCTGGGTGGTATCTATGGCGGGATTTTCACCCCGACCGAAGCGGCAGCCGTCGCGCTGATTTACACGCTTCCTGTCGGGTTCCTGATCTACAAAGGCCTGAACATGCGCACGACAACCGATGCGTTTGTCGAAGGCGCGCGCAACACCGGCGCTATCATGATGATGCTGTTCTTTTTGTTCATCATGAGCCGCGCCATGGTTCAGGAAAACATCCCGCGTGACATCGCGGAGTTCATGCTGTCGCTGTCTGACAACAAGATTGTCATCCTGCTGATGATCAATGCGCTGTTGCTGATGCTGGGCATGCTTGTGGATGACACCGCCGGCGCAGTCCTGGCCGCGATTGTTCTGCTTCCGGTCACCAATGAGATTGGCATTCACCCGATCCATTTCGCAGCCATTGTTGGGACGAATCTGGGCCTTGGGAACGTCACTCCACCCTGTGCGCCGCTCTTGTTTATGTCCGGCGCAATCGGCGGGCAGACAATCGATCAATACATCAAACCCACCCTGAAGTTCATGCTGATCGGTCATCTGCCCGTTGTTCTTCTGGTCACCTACATTCCCGACATCGCGCTGTATCTGCCGCGCGTGTTGATGGGAGTTCAATAGGATTGATGGCCCGGCGGCGGCTGTCGCCGGGTCTCGTGATCCCATAAACGAGAGGGAATGGACATATCATGCCGCTCAAAGATATTTTGGTTGCCTTCAGCAGTGGCAGCACGTCGCAAAACGTCCTGAAATTTGGCTTGTCTTTGTCAGAGCAAGCCGAGGCCAGCGTCACCGCGCTGCACGTGGCTCCGATTGTGATGGAAGAGATGCAGATCTCGACCTGGATGCCCGAAAAACTGATGCAACGGGTGAAGGATGCCAATGAGGCCGCGCCGCAGAAAGCCAAAGAAGCCATGGAGGCCTTGCTGGCGCAGCTGGGTAAACCGGACACGGTCAAATGGCGCGTTGAAACCGGGAACGTCGCGGATGCGCTTGCCTCGCATTCTCGGCTCCACGATCTGCTGGTCGTGGGCAAATACTCGGAAACCACCGAAGAAACCGGGACGCATGTGCGTTCGGAACATATCGTCACCCGTTCGGGGCGTCCCTTGGTGGTTGTGCCGCGCGATTGGGAAACCGAGCAGCCGATCGAGCGGATTGTCATCGCCTGGGATGGTGGTTTGACCGCCACACGTGCCATGAATGACGCACTGCTCATGCTGCCTTTTGTCAAGCATATCGACGTTCTCAGCATTACCAAAGCGGACCCGAACAAGGCACCGTTGGTCGAGTTGAAGGCACATCTGGCCCTTCACAATCCGCGCATCACCTTGACGACCGTTAAGCCCAGCGGAAACACCGCCGATCAGATCCTGCAGTATTGCCAAGACAAAGACGCCGATATTCTGGTGGTGGGCAGTCGTGGGTCAGCGCGGTTGCGCAGCGGCTTGGTGCATGGTGGCACCGGGCGGAGCATTCTGGATGACGCAACCCTTCCGGTTATGATTTCGCACTAGAGTGCTTAAAAAGCGGGCCGTAGGTCAGTGTGACCCACGGCCCGTTTTTTGTTGGCGGCAACCCGGCGCGGAATTGGCCGGTGGTTAGCTCGTTTTGTCGCTGCTGAACGTGTCTTTCAACCAGTCGCTGCCATCATCGATACGGTCCTCGACGCTTTGGACAACGGGATCGATGCGTTTGGCCTGAAAGCGTTTCCAGCGCACACGGATGGCCCAGAACAGCGCAAAAAGTACGGTCAGGATGACAATGTTTGTCCAGGGGATGATGCGGGTGTCGGGGCTGTCGACTTCTTTGACAGATACGGCATTGGGAAAGATCGAGATAAACTCGTTTCGCCACCCGTAATGGCGCACCGCGATCCAACGGGGATCGTCGGCTGTGGATTTCATATCGCTGGCTTCGGCGTACAGGTTGGATGTATCGAACTTGAAATAGGGCGGCCAGCCCCAGCCGGTATCTTCGTTGCGATAGACCATGATCCCGCCATCAGAATCGACGGTCTGAATAAAGAACACATCGCGTGTTGGCAGGGTGCCATCACTGCCCACATCGGCCTGTGCCCAGAACCAGCTGTTTTCACCGGGATCGACCCGCTTTTCGTAGGTGTCCGTGATCCGAACGATGTCGTTTTGGGGCAGGGTGTAGTGCAGGAAGGCCGCAACAATGACCCAAAACGCAATTATGATTGTCCATTTGACATATGCCATTCCCGGCCCCTTTCAGTGGAAATTCGTCAGATAGATGATGCTGGCCACAATGCAGATTGGCAGCACATAGACCAGCAGAAACAGCATGGTGCGACGCTGTTTTCCGCTTTCAGCGAGGCCTTGGTCGATAAATTGCTCTCGATCATCCGGTTGACCCTGCGACAGCCAGTCTTGCTCCAGCTCCTCCTGCTTGGCATTGCGCCAACGGATCCACAGGATCACAAAGATCACGGTCTGCACGATCAAGGCCAGGACCAGGAACCGCAACATGGCAAACATCATATTCCCCTTGTCTGACAGGTAAGACCGCCATCAGGTGTTTTCCAGCCCAGTTGAGACTACCAAGTATTTGTTGTCCAGCGTCTTGGCGCGGTCGAGATGACCAGCGCCAGAACCGGCCCCCAAATGATCACCGCCTTGGCCCCGAGCGTGGTGAAATAGCTGAGGCTGCCGGTGGTCGAAAAGAGGAGAGCGGTCAGTTGCGGGTTTTCCAATTGGTAAAGCAGTGCAAAGCCGCAGGCCGAGAGCGCCCAAAGTACGACAGAAGAGACTGCAGCCGTGGTCGCCATGCCAAACACGGTTTCGGGCATCCATCTTTCGATGATGCGCGGCACCAAAATGGCCAGCGCGATGAGGGCGAGAGAAGGGAGTGCTAGGCCAAGAAACATAGCGCCAAGATGGGGGTGGCGCTGGCGGCGGTCAACCTTGCGGATCGGTGTTTGAAACCCAGCTTTGTGCCAAGGCAAAGGCGCCGTCCAAAGGGCTGCCTTTGGGGGCGGTCAGGTTGTTTTTCATGTCTTGGGGCAGGAAGGTCGCGAAATGCGGGGCGATCCCGCCGGTATAGGTGAGGGGTAAATGGGCCTGCCAACCCATTTGGCGCAGAGCGTCTGCGATGATGTCGGTGCCGTCTTGCATAATCTCATGGGCGATTGGGTCCGCCGTTTCGGCGGCTTGCGTGACCATTGGGGCCAGCGCCCCGAAATCCGCCGCATCCGCCTGCCCGGCAAAGGCGATGATGTCGGCCGCATTGCCGAACTTGGCCAGAATGGCTTCTGTCAAAGCGCTGCCTGCCTGCAAACCTTCCTGTGCGGCCAAAGTGGCGGAAAGCGCCTTGCGGCCCACCCATTGGGACGAGGCCTCGTCACCCAGAATAGCGCCCCAGCCACCGGCAAACCGCGCGGAACCGTCGATTTGAACCGCCTGAAACGACCCGGTGCCGCAATGCATCAAGGCCCCATCCTGCCCGTCCAGTGCTCCGTTCAGCGCAGGCATTCGGTCCTCTTCGATTTTGCAGGTGGCAAAGGGCAGGGCGGCGGCGACCTCTTGCGCTTTCTCATCCCCCGTCACGCCGGCAAGGCCCAGATAGGCGGGCACGGAGTGCAACGTTTCGACGGGTAGGTTGATCTCGGATGCGAGCAAAACCAGGCCTTGGGTTATGCTGTTGACGGCCTCGGCAAGATCTGTGCTGACATTGCTGCTGCCGGTTTCGACAACCACACGCGCGCCGTTGATCTCACAGGCCACGCGGCAACGACTGCCGCCGCCGTCAATTGCGATCACATCTGGGATTGTGGTCATGTTCCTGGCCTTTGGTCGGTTACCCAAGGTTCTGAATAGATGACCCTAAGTCGTTTCGACAACCCAATTAGGACAAATGCCCGAGGCCTGAATGAAAGGATCAACCTCAAGACCGCGAAACAACCCGTGACGGGTGATCAGAATGGTGCCAACCCCGGCGGCGGACCCGCCCAAGACGTCGGTGTGTAGCGTGTCGCCAACCATGGCGATGCGCGATTTGGGGATGCCAGCGAGCCGGGCAAGGGCCACGTCGAAGGCATTTTTGTAGGGTTTGCCGAAAAACAGCGGCTGCGTGCCCAGTTGATCGGCAATCTCATGCGCGATTGTGCCGGGCTCCAAAGACAACCCATCGACACGCGGTGCCACCAGATCCGGGTTGGCGACGACTAACGGGCGAGGGTTCCGGCGCAGCGCATCGCGCAGCCGGATTGTGTCGGCATCACCCCAGTTTTGACTGGAGAGCAAAAGGAACCCACCAGCGCGCTCATACAAGGACGGATCGAGATGCAGGTTGCGCAAAGGAAAGGGGCTGTCAGAGAAATCATCCTCAGCCAGAGCTGCCGCTGCCCATGGCGCACCGCTTTCCAGAACCGGCAAAGAGGCCAAGGCCACATCCCGGCTCGACACGACCTCATCAGCGGTGAAATCGAAACCAAGCCTGTGGTATTTCGCCAAAAGCTGGACACGCGTGTAGCTTGCTGCGTTGGTCAAAACGATCAGGCGTTTGCCCAAGCCGCGCAGCTCTTGCAGCCGTTCGACGGCCCCTGCAATCGCCTCTTCTCCGCGATTGAGCACACCGAACGCGTCCAGGATGTAAGCGTCAAAGTGTTGGGCGGTGTCTGCAAGCGACTGGCCAAAGGTCGATTGGCTTGGAAACTCCGCGCGAGGAAGGCGGGGGCGAATGGCTTCGTAGCGCTCAAACGCCCATTGCGGTGACAGAAAGCTGGTCATCAAGGCCTCTTACCCTGTCTTGACCAACACTGGGTCAGGCTCGACCCAGCTCAACCCATTTTCCAATAGCAAGCGCTGGGCGCGACCGGGGTAGTCTGTGATGATCCCGTCAACCCCGGCATCTATGGCGTTCTGAATGTCTTTGACTTCGTTCACCGTCCAGGCGTTGACGATGAGGCCAAGCTCTTGTGCGCGGGCCACATCGGATTTGGTGATGTCCGCGAAATAGGGGCTCCAAACGGACCCACCAAGAACGGCGATCAGATCCGGCAAAGAGCCGTCGAAATCAGCCAAGGATGCTCCGGCCATCCAGGGCGAACCTTCAAAGACGTTGGACTCCATCGGTGCTTTGGCCTTGGGCGCGTAGGTCAGGTGTGACCTTGGGATCGCGGGCGCGCGTTTCTTGACCGCTGTCAGGATATTCCAGTCAAAGCTTTGCACGATGCAGCGCTGAGTCAGGCCAAAATCTTCCAAAACCGACAGGATTTGATCGGTGAACTCATCCACCGGAGGGGTGAATTCCGGGTGTTTGGGGTGGCTTTTGATTTCGACATTTAGCCAGATGTCATCAAAGGGCGGCTGCTGAACCAGTGCCGCCAAGTCCGCAAGTTTCGGGATACGAAGCCCCGACAGGAACGCCTGATCGGGATAGCGCGTGGCATAGCCTGTCCCGGCGCGCAATCCGCCAACATCATAGGTTTGCAGCTGATCAAAGCTCAGTTCAAAGATCCCCGGCCCTTCGTTTGGCAACCAATGCCCGTTCCGGTCACGGGTCGAGGCGGCCATAAGCTGAGGGTTATGGGTGATCACCGGCACGCCATCCTTGGTCGACAGCACATCCAACTCAACAACTTTGACCCCGATGTCAAAGACATGGCGGAAGGCCATCATGGTGTTTTCCGGCAAAACCCCCCGCGCGGCGCGGTGGCCATGTAGCCGGACAATACCGGGGGCCTTTCGCAGGGGGGCGAGGGGATCAGTCATGACTTACTCTTCAATCCGTTTTTCGGACTTGGCGTCGAACAGGTGCAAATGCGACTGCTTGGCGGCAAAGGAGACCTGATCACCAACCTGATGGTCGGTGATCCCGTTCAGGCTGGCGACGATTTGCGTGTCGGTCCCATCGAGAACTCCGTGCAGGAGCGTCACGCCACCGAGATGTTCGAGCATCTCAATTGTCATCTTGAACGGCCCGTTCTCCTCAGGTTTCAGATGTTCGGGGCGCACACCCAGCAGGACTTCGCCAGACGCAGTCGATCCGGTCGCGATGGTCGTGCCATTGCTCAGGGTCACCTGACCAGCATTGGCGGCCCCGGACAGAAAGTTCATCGAGGGCGAACCGATGAACCCGGCGACAAAGATCGAGGCGGGGCGTTCATAGAGCTCAATCGGCGTGCCAAACTGTTCCACATAGCCGCCATTCAAGACCATGAGACGATCGCCCAATGTCATGGCCTCGACCTGGTCATGGGTCACAAAAATCGAGGTGACCCCAAGGCGCTTTTGCAGTTTGCGGATTTCCAGCCGCATCTGCACGCGCAGCTTGGCGTCGAGGTTTGACAAAGGTTCATCGAACAAAAACACCTGCGGATCACGCACAATCGCGCGGCCCATGGCGACGCGCTGACGCTGACCGCCGGACAATTGCCGCGGCTTGCGATCCAGATATTGCCCGATCTCAAGGATCTCGGCGGCCTCATTCACGCGACGGTCGATCTCGGCCTTGGAGAGTTTGCGGATCTTGAGCCCATAGGCCATGTTGTCACGCACGCTCATATGCGGATACAGCGCGTAATTCTGGAACACCATCGCAATGTCGCGATCTGCTGGCTCCAGATCATTCACCCGCTTGTCACCAATATGGACATTGCCCGAAGTCACGCTTTCCAGCCCGGCCACCATGCGCAGCAAGGTGGATTTCCCACAGCCCGACGGGCCGACAATGACGACAAATTCGCCGTCTTCGATCTCGGCATCAATGTGGTGTAAGACCTGCGTATCGCCGTAGGATTTTGTTAATGTGTCGAGTTTGATACCAGCCATCTGCTCGTCTCGTCCTATTTATCGGTTTCCGTCAGCCCTTGCACAAAGAGCTTTTGCATCGCGATGACCACAAAGATTGGTGGCACCATGGCCAGCAAGGCAATCATCATGATGATGTTCCATTCGGGGGATTGTTCGGCCGCTTCAAGCATCTGTTTGATCGACACCACAATGGTGGACATATCCGCATCTGTGGTGATCAACAGCGGCCAGAGATATTGGTTCCAGCCATAGATGAACAGGATCACAAACAGCGCGGCGATATTGGTGCGGCTGAGCGGGATCAGGATGTCCCAGAAAAATCGCATCGGGCCCGCGCCATCAATCCGCGCGCTTTCCAGCATTTCGTCAGGGATGGTCAGGAACACCTGGCGGAACATGAATGTCGCCGTAGCCGAGGCGATCAGCGGAATGGTCAGGCCCCAATAGCTGTTGAGCATGCCAAGATCGGCGACCACTTCGAAAGTGGGCAGGATACGCACCTCAACCGGCAGCATGAGGGTGATGAAGATCATCCAGAAAAAACCCATGCGGAAGGGGAATTTGAAATAGACAATCGCAAAGGCCGACAGCAGCGAAATCGCGATTTTGCCAAAGGCGATCATCAGCGCCATCAGGAGCGAGTTGAACATCATCATCCAGACCGGCGCGATTGAGGTCCCGGTCAGGCCAGAGCCCCAGAAGGTCTGTTTCAGGTTCACAAAGAACTGGTCGCCGGGCCACATCGGGATCGGCGTTTGCAACATGCGCTCGGCTTCGTGGCTGGCCCCGACAAAGGTGATCCAGACCGGCAGGGCAACCATGGCCACACCCAGGATCAGGATCAGGTGGGACAGGATCGCAAGGAAAGGGCGGTTCTCAACCATCAGTATTGCACCCTCTTTTCGATAAAGCGGAATTGGATCACGGTCATGCCGATCACCAAGATCATCAGGATCACCGACTGCGCGGCAGACCCGCCGAGGTCGAGCCCGACAAACCCGTCATTGTAGACCTTGTAAACCAGCGTTGTGGTGGAATTGGCCGGGCCGCCTTGGGTCACGGCGTGGATGATGCCGAAGGTCTCAAAAAAGGCATAGGTCGCGTTGATCACCAGCAGGAAAAACGTTGTGGGCGAAATCAGCGGGAAGATGATCGTTGCAAAGCGGCGGATCGGACCAGCGCCGTCAATCGCAGCGGCCTCAGTGATCGAGCGCGGGATAGATTGCATCGCGGCGAGGTAGAACAAGAAGTTATAGGCAACCTGTTTCCACGCGGCGGCGATGATCACCAGGAACATGGCTTGGCCACCATTCAGATAATGGTTCCAACCATAGCCGATCTTTTCCAGGATAAAGGGAAAGATCCCGATGGTTGGATTGAACATGAACAGGAACAAAGCCCCGGCCAGAACAGGTGCCACCGCATAGGGCCAGATCAGCAAGGTGCGGTAAACGGTCGAGCCGCGAATGACGCGGTCTGCAAACCCGGCAAGGATCAGAGCGAACGCCATGGATAGGAACGCCACGCAGGCCGAAAAAAAGATCGTCCGCCCGAATGAGCTGCGATAATGGCTGTCATCCCAGAGATAGGTGAAGTTTTCAAACCACACGAATTCGGTCGACAGGCCAAAGGCGTCTTCGATCAGAAAGGATTGATAGACCGCCTGGCTGGCGGGCCAGATAAAGAAGATCAGCGTGACGATGACCTGCGGCGCTACCAAAAGGTAGGGCAGGATCGACGCGGGAAAGTGAACGCGCTTGAGCATCGGATCTCGGGGATTGGAAAGGCGGAAAAAGGCCCGGCAACGCTCTGGTCGCCGGGCCCGATGTCAGGTGGATCGGTTTATTTGACCGAACGCTCGAACTTGCGCAGCAGGTCGTTGCCGCGGTTTGCAGCATTGTCCAGCGCTTCCTGAGCCGAGATGTTACCGGCCCACAGAGCTTCCATTTCTTCGTTGATCACGTCACGGATCTGAACAAAGTTGCCAAAACGCAGGCCGCGGGAATTGGCGGTCGGGGTGTTCAGGCTCAGCTGTTTGATCGCGGTGTCGGTGCCTGGGTTGCTTTCATAGAAACCCTGCTCTTTGGACAGCTCGGCCGCCGCTTTGGTGATCGGCACATAGCCGGTTTCCTGGTGCCACCAAGCCTGAACCTCAGGCGAAGACAGGTAGGTCAGGAACTGTGCCAGCCCTTTATATTCGTCAGATTCGTGACCTTGCAGAGCCCACAGGGTTGCGCCACCGATGATGGAGTTCTGAGGCGCGTCAGCAACGGTCTTGTCCAGCGGCAGCATGGTCTGACCGAACTTGAACTTGGCTTGACCCACGATCGAGCCGTAATAGGCCGAAGAGTTCATCCACATGCCGCATTCACCATTGGTGAACATGGGCAGGCTGTCGCCGCGACGACCGCCATAGACGAACTTGTTGTCAGCTTGCATGTCAGCAACGGCTTGCAGACGGGCGGCAACCTGATCGTTGTTAAAGGTCAGCTCGGTGTCGAAACCGGCAAAACCGTTCTCTTTGGTGCCCAGTGCCAGATCGTGCCAGGCCGAGAAGTTCTCGATCATGACCCAGGACTGCCAGCCAAAGGAGATGCCGCATTTCATGCCATTGTCGACCAGCGCCTTGGCGGCGGCGTCCACTTCTTCCCAGGTGCCGGGTACTTCAACACCTGCCGCTTCCAGAGCGTCGGCATTGTACCACAGAACTGGAGTGGAGGAGTTGAACGGCATCGAAAGCAGCTCACCCTCTGGGGTCTGGTAGTAGGACACAACCGCTGGCAAATAATCGTCGCCATTGAACGGCTCACCGGCGTCGGCCATCAGTTTTTCAACCGGATAGATCGCGCCCTTGGCGGCCATCATCGTGGCGGTGCCAACTTCGAAAACCTGAACGAGATGCGGCTGCTCACCGGCGCGGAAGGCGGCGATAGCGGCGGTCATGGTCTCGGTGTAGTTGCCCTTGTAGGAGGGTTTGACGACGTAGTCGGACTGCGACGCGTTAAAGTCGGCAGCCATTTTGTCGATGCGTTCACCATTGGTGCCGCCCATGGCGTGCCACCAGTTGATTTCGGTTTGCGCATAAGCGGATGTGGCGAGGGCACCCATCAATACGGTGCTCGCCAGAAGCGATTTGGTAAAGGTCATGTGTTTCTCCCTGACAGTTTCAAAACTGCTGTGAAAAGCAGCATTTGCCAGCGGAAATGATAATTCAAGTGAAATATTTGTAAATCTGACATAACACTGTGTTATGATAGTGGTGGAGAAGAACGCGCAGCCTGAGGCGTTAACAGGGGGTTAAGTTATTGAAATTTCAACTAAGACAGCTTGAGGCGTTTCGCGCCGTGGCAGAAGCCGGTAATATCACACGCGCCGCAAAAAATTTGGGGGTGTCGCAGCCAGCGGTCAGCCGTTTGCTGTCAGACTTTGCCAAGTCCGTCGGTTTCGAACTGTTTGAGCGCCGTCGCGGGGTGTTGGAGCCGACAAGTGAGTCGCGCTATCTGCTGACCGAAGTCACCCGGATTCTTGACGGGCTCGACCATCTCGAAGATCTGCGCCGGGATCTGACCGAACGCACGGCGGGGCATATCCGCATTGCCTGCCTGCCCGGCTTTGCCACCAGCCATCTGCCCAAGGTCCTGGTTGATTTTCTCAAGGAAAGACCGGGGGTTACCGTGACAATCGACCCGGATCGTCCCGAACGGATTTTGGAATGGATCATTGGCGAGCAATATGATTGCGGCCTCACGGATGGGTTTGCCGGTCACCCAGCAACCGAAAGTCGGGATTTGTTTATCAAATCGGTTTGTATTCTGCCCAAAGGCCACCCGCTGCAGTCGAAACAGCGGATCAGCCCGGCGGATCTGGCCGATGAAAAGATGATCCACACCAAACGCGACAGCCGCTTTTATTACCGTTTGTCCCGCGCCTTTTCCGATGCGGGTGTCGCGATCAACAGTTGGGTCGAGGTCCGCCAGTTCACCACCGCCTGCACCATGGTCAGCAAAGGCATGGGGGCCTCAATCGTCAGTGCGCTGGACGCGGAACAATTTCGCGAGGCAGGCATCGTCATCCGCCCCTTTGATCCGCCGATTTATCACCGCCTGTCGATCCTGCGCCCTGCGACGGGGGCGCGAACACCTGTGGTGATCGACTTTATCGAGGCCTTTATCCAAAGCCTGACGCCCTTTCTGGCCGAGGCCCCGGTAGAGACTGCCAAACTGACAAGTTAGCCCTGCGGAATACCTGACTTGAGCGATCTCCATCCGTTCGGCAAAAGCCAAGCATTGATAGAAAAAGGGGATATTGCCATGCGTTTGGTTGCAATCTTGATCGCCGGTGCGCTTGCGCTTCCGGCTCATGCTGATGAGATCAGCGATACGTTGCAATCCGCTTTGGATGCTTATGCGGATGGCGACATCCAATATGCATTGGAAGAGCTGGATTTCGCGAAACAGAAACTGTTGGAGCTAAAAACCGACAGCCTCGGGGCATTCTTGCCTCCTGCGCCTGAGGGGTGGAGTTTCGAAAAGAACTCCGAAATGAATTCGGCCCTGGGCATGTTGGGCGGCGGTGTCGGGGCCGAAGGCACCTATAGCAACGGTGACGGCGCGTCAGTTAAAATCACCCTGATGGCGGATAACCCGATGGTGGGCAGCATGGCGGCGATGATCACCAACGCCTCGGCCATGGGGATGAAGGTGGAACGCATCAACCGCCAGCGTTTTGCCATTCAGGATCAGCAGATGATGGCGCTGGTTGCCAATCGTATCCTCATTCAGACCGAGGGGGACCTGGCGCTGGCTCAGCAAATTCTGGAGCAGATGGATTTCAAAGCCATGGCCAATTTCGGTCAGTGATCAAGAGCTTTGGGGGCCTGGGATCAGCCAGGCCTCCAGATAGGGCAAAAGCCGGTCAGGCAGCGCAATTGTGTTGTGCAAGGCGCAAAAATTCAGCGCAACGGCCTGCACGAGAAAGGCCTGGACCCCTTCGGCCAAAAGATCCGGCGAAACATCCTGGCGAAAGGCCGGGTTTGACAGCCAGTGAATGAAAATCCCGAATTGGCGTTCAAAGGTCACGGCAATCGGTCCGATTTCCTCGATCGCCGCCGCGCCGGACCGGCGGATGATCACGTCAAAGATGTCGCGATCCTGGGCCATATAGGTCACCAAAGGCATCAGTGATTCGATCAGGTCGGGCACGGTTTTCGGCGCTGGCAGTGCCTCCATTTCCTCCAATATCCCGTCGATATCCTCTCCGATCAGATGATCGAGCAGGGCTTCTTTGTCCGGAAAATGGGCGAAAAACGTGCCCTTGGCCGTGCCTGCACGCTTGACCACCTCTTCGGTGCGCAGGCCGGGATATCCTTGTTCTTCAACAGCTTGCCGCGCAGCCTCAAGCAGGCGGGCGCGGGTTTTCAAAGTGCGGGCTTGGGTGGCTTTGGTCATGGCTTCAGTTTGCATAAATTTTGACCGCGGTCAAATTAGATATTGACCACGGTCAATTCCATCCGATATTTGACCGTAGTCATTTTTATCGGAGAGCCCCCAATGACCCGCAATATTTTCGTCTTTGACGCCCATCCTGTCGCCAACACGCTGAATGCCCATTTGGCCAAAACCTATGCTGATGCCGCACGCACCGCGGGACATCAGGTGACGACAATGTCCCTGTCTGACATGCAGTTTGACCCGGATTTTGGGCAGACCCATTACCGCCAAACAAAGCCATTTGAGCCCGACCTTGAGACGTTTATGCAAGCGTTGGAAGCGGCAGATCATCTCGTGATGACTATGCCGATGTGGTGGGGAAGCTATCCTGCCAAAACCAAGGCGCTGTTGGATCGCGCGCTCATGACCGGGCGTGCCTTTGACACGCGCAATGCGAATTTCGTCGGGTTGCCCAAGCCTCTGCTGACAGGGCGTTCAGCTCGGGTGATTATCACCTCGGATACACCAAGCTTTTTTCAGAAATGGGTTTACGGAAACGCGTTCCAAAAGCAGATCCGCAATCAGGTGCTGAGCTTTGTCGGCATCAAGCCAAGCAAATTCACCTGGTTGGCCGCCGCCGGACAGCCCAAAGACGGGCAGGTCGAAAAATGGGCGGCCAAGATTGCCGTTCTTGGCCGCGCCGGTCAGTGATCAGCCGACCACGTTGGTCTCAGGGCCGTAGGGATACCCGGTGATGTTTTCATTGCCGGTTTCCGTGATCACCAGGATGTCATGTTCGCGGTAGCCACCCGCGCCGGGCTGGCCTTCGGGCAAAGTCAGCATCGGTTCCATGCTGATCACCATGCCGGGTTCCAGCACCGTGTCGATGTCTTCGCGCAGCTCAAGCCCGGCCTCGCGCCCGTAGTAATGCGACAACACGCCAAAGCTGTGACCATAGCCAAACGTGCGGTATTGCAGCAGGTCGCGTTCGGCGAAAAATTCGTTGATCTTCTCGGTCACCTCGGCGCAGCTGACCCCCGGTTTCAACAGCGATATGCCGTATTCGTGGGCCGCGACATTGGCCTCCCAGATCTTGAGACTGGCCGGGTCGACCTCTTGCACGAACAAGGTGCGTTCCAGCGCGGTGTAATAGCCCGAGATCATTGGGAAGGTGTTGAGCGACAGGATATCTCCGCGCTGCAATTGCCGGGAGGTGACCGGGTTATGCGCGCCATCGGTATTGATACCCGATTGGAACCAAACCCAAGTGTCACGATATTCGGCATCCGGAAAGCGTTTGGCGATTTCCAGCTCCATCGCGTCGCGCCCGGCCATAGCAATGTCAATCTCGCGCGCACCGGGTTTGATCGCCTCGCGGATGGCATAGCCACCCACATCAGCAACCTGCGCGCCATGGCGGATCAGGGCTTTTTCGGCCTCGGATTTATGCATGCGCTGGCGCATTGTGGCGGGGGCGATGTCTTTGGTTTCAGAGGGAGCCAGAAACTCGTTCAGCAGCGCGTTCTGTGCAAGGGTCAGATGGTCACCCTCGTAGCCGATCACTTTGCCCGGCCCGGTGAGAGACAGGATCGCGCGCCAGTAATTGTTCCGCTGCCAATCGGTATAAGTGATGTTGTCACCATGGGAGCGCCGCCAAGGCTGCGCCGCGTCGATTCCGGCGCTGATGGTGACACTGTCGCTTTGCGTGACAACCAGCCCATAGGGGCGACCAAAGCTGCAATAGAGAAAGCCGGAATAGTAGGCGATGTTATGCATCGAAGTGAAGACACAAGCCTCGATGCCCTGCGCGCTCATTGCAGTGCGCAGTTTCGCCAGTCGCGCGTCATATTCGGACGCGGAAAAAGGCAGAGATTTCTCACCCTGGTGAAAACGGTATTGCTGGGGACGTTCCATGAAACCCTCCTGAGGATGGTGGGGCACCTTCCCCTACCATCGGTAAAGCAAGGTCCCGGCGTACAGGACGGAATGTGGGGCTGTTGGTGACGACGCCATCGCCTGCCCTGGGCGGGAGAGTGCAGGAGGTTGGGGCGGTTGGCAAGGCCCGATTGATTAGTGAGAGGGAGGGATTCGAACCCTCGAAGCACAGACATGCTTACTCCCTGGTATAGCGGAGTACCTTTGGCCACTCAGTCACCTCTCTTGAACTCTACTTAAAGGTAACGCATCACATATTCAATGTGGTCAATTCTTAAGGTCAAACGCTTAGTTAAGCGAGCCATAGCGCTTTAGCTTGAATCCCAAACGTAGCTCTGGATTTCGCTGAAATGGTAGCATTGTTTCTCGCGTCTTCTTTTGCTTGATCAAAGTTAGCTTTGAAAGAAATGGTGCTGGAAGGACGGCGGAAACCCTTTTACGTGCTACACGTTCCAGCTGATCCCCTTGCGTGGTCTTCTCCGCCGACCCCGCTAAGGGAGCTTTGACTGTAAGGCGCTCGTCACGCGCGATCAAGCTTTCTAGCCTGACCTGAAAGAAAACTGAGGTAGGAGCGAGGGGCAGCCCTTCACGCTCCCAGGAGTGGCTTTGCCGTAGCAGACCAAAGTGGGTTTGAAGGTTATATTACGCGCTATAGCTGAATTGCCCAATGGTCGGGGCATAAAAGCTAGCCCTTGGTGGAAAGCGGGCAGGCGGTGGCGGCCATGGTAGCCAGCATGTCGCGAAGGCGATGCATCTCTTCGATCTTTTGATCAACCTCGCAGAGTTTCTCGGTCAGTAGCCCTGTTACTTCTGTGGCGCTCAGTCCTTGATCAGACATGGCGCAGGCCAGATCTTCCATTTCACGCAGTTTGAAGCCGAGGGATTGACCGGTTTTGATGAGGTGAACCACACGCGCCATTGCCGGGTCAAAATCGCGATAGCCGTTGGTGTGCCGCTCGGATCGGATCAGCCCGCGTTTTTCATAAAGGCGGAGCGTATCTGTGCTAACGCCGGTGAGACGAGATAATTCCCCGATGCGCATGAAACCCTGTTGACCTTGGACTATGGTCCTAGGTTTATAGAGCGCCCTGACCAAAATGGAAAGGTGCGCAAGATGTATTCTAAACCAACACTGAACAGGATTTGCAGGTTATCTGCCTGGTATGATTTGATTATCACGTGGCCCTTTGCTTTGCCGATCACGCTGGGGATCTTGTGGCAATACGGGTTCATGCCACTGAACGCCGTTTTGGGATTTGCGGCCTTACCCGCGCTTGATGTGCATGCGGTATTGTTTGGCAACTTCTTTGGATCGGTTGTTGTGATTTGGGCGCTGGTGCGGCTCTATTTGAATGATAGCCGGTTGGCGCTGTTCGATGGTCTGGGGCGGGTGCTGTTTAGTGTCGCCATGGTGAATGCGTTGATGGCGGGGATTTCACCGATTATCTGGGCGTTCCTGATCCCCGAGCTGGCCTGGGCGATAGCGCAGTTGATCGGGTTTGTCCGGTTTAGAACGCGTGTCGAGGTTTAAAGGGTAACTCGTTTGTTCAGAAGGGGGGGGAGCGAGGGGCCAGCCCCTCGCGCTCCCCGGAGTATTTTTGCCAAGAAGAAACACAAAGAGGCGCGCGGGGCTGGCGTTGGTTTTAGACTGTCAGGCAGACATATTTCAGTTCGAGATAGTCTTCGATACCGTGATGGCTGCCTTCGCGGCCAAGGCCGGATTGTTTGACGCCGCCAAAGGGCGCGTTTTCGGTGGAGATGATGCCGGTGTTCACGCCGACGATGCCATATTCCAGCGCCTCGGCGACTTTATATACGCGGCTGAGGTCTTTGGCGTAGAAATAGGAGGCGAGGCCAAAGATCGTGTCATTGGCGAGCTCGATGACCTCGTCCTCGGTCTCGAATTTAAAGATCGGGGCGAGCGGGCCAAAGGTTTCTTCGGTTGAGACCGCCATCTCGCGCGTGGCCCCTTTGACGATGGTGGGGGCGAGGAAATTGCCCGGTGCCTGCGGTGTCTCACCGGCATAAATCACCTCAGCGCCTTTGGCCGTGGCATCGGCGACATGATCCTGCACCTTTTTGATCGCGGCGGGGGTGATAAGGGGGCCGAGCTCAGTGCCCTCTTCAAGCCCGTCGCCGACCTTCATCTGTGACACGCGCGCGGCGAGTTTGGTGCTGAACTCCTCATAGACACCAGCCTGCACATAGATGCGATTGGCGCAGACGCAGGTCTGACCATTGTTGCGGAACTTGCAGACGATGGCCCCTTCGACGGCGGCATCCACATCGGCATCGTCAAACACAATAAACGGCGCGTTGCCGCCCAGCTCCATCGAGCATTTCATCACGTTATGCGCGGCCTGCTGCAACAGGATACGACCCACATTGGTGGAGCCGGTAAAGGTCAGCTTGCGCACCTTTTGGTTTTCGCAGAACTCTTTGCCGACGCCAGGCGCATCCATGCTGGGTAGGATGTTGAACACACCCGCCGGAATGCCTGCACGCTCGGCCAGAACCGCCAAGGCCAAAGCCGAAAGAGGTGTTTCCGAAGCCGGACGGCCCACAAAGGAACAGCCCGCGGCCAGCGCAGGGGCGGCCTTGCGGGTGATCATGGCATTGGGGAAGTTCCAAGGCGTGATCGAGGCGGCCACACCGATGGGCTGTTTCATCACCATGATACGCTTGTCACGCATATGGCCGGGGATGGTTTCGCCATAGATACGCTTGGCCTCTTCGGCAAAGAACTCAATGAAAGAGGCCCCATAGGCGACCTCACCTTTGGCCTCGGCCAGCGGTTTGCCCTGTTCGGCGGTCATGATGGTGGCCAGATCATCCTGATTTGCCATCATCAGATCGAACCATTTGCGCAGCACATTGGCGCGCTCTTTGCCGGTCCATTGTGCCCAATCCTTTTGCGCCACGTAAGCGGCGTCAATCGCACCGGCGACCTCTTCTCGGGTCAGATCGGTGACCTGTGCGATGATGTCGCCGCGTGCCGGATTGTCGACGTCAAACGTGGCGCTGCCCTCGACCCAAGCGCCATTGATATAGGCGCGGGTTTCCAAAAGCGAGGGATCCTTGAGCAGGGTTTTGAGGTTGGTTGCGGACATTTGAAATTCCCTGGAGTTTCTGACTTGGCATTAGGCAAAGCATCTGGTGAAGTAAAAGTATAGAGCCAAAAGAGAAGAGCCGATGGACCTAGATGACGCCTATGCCAATGCCGCCTATATCCCGGACGGGGAAAGCTACCCGGATCGTTGGGCGGTGGATGCCGATAAGTTTCGCAAATCCCAGGCGCTGACAGGGCGGGCGCGGCTGGGTCTGATGTATGGCCATGGCACGCGCGAGGTGCTCGATCTGTTCATGCCCGAAGGCACACCAAAGGGTTTGGTTGTGTTTGTTCATGGGGGCTATTGGCTGAAATTTGATCGATCTTATTGGTCGCATCTGGCGGCTGGAGCGCAGGCCGAAGGTTGGGCCGTGGCGGTTCCGTCTTATGATCTCTGTCCGCGTGTGCGGATTGCCGACATCACCCGTCAGATTGCCAATGCGATCACCGTCGCGGCGCGCGAAATCGAGGGGCCTGTGCGCTTGTCCGGGCATTCGGCTGGCGGGCATCTTGTGTCGCGCATGTGCGCGCCCGGTGTTCTGCCCGACGACATTCTGGCGCGTTTGGCCAAGGTGCAGCCGATCTCTCCGGTCTCGGATCTACGTCCGTTGATGCAGTTGACGATGAATGCTGAGCTGAAAGTGGACGAGGCCGAGGCGCAGGCCGAAAGCCCGATTTTCCAGCCCAAACCGGATGTTGCGGTCACCGTCTGGGTCGGCGCAGAGGAACGCCCGGTCTTTCTGGATCAAGCCCGTTGGCTGGCCGAAGCCTGGGCCTGTGGTCACGAGGTCGTGCCTGGAAAACACCATTTCGACGTGATCGACGCCTTGGCCAACCCGTCCAGCGATATGGTGCGCGACCTGCTGAATTAAAAAATCGGGTAAGGTATCCAAGGATTGCGCTTTGGGCTGCGTCCAAGTCATGAGATGCGTATGACTGTGAGTGACAAAGACCTGGCCCTGGCCGCAGCGAATGGAGATCGGCAAGCCTTTGCGGCTTTGCTGGATCGGATCTATGACCCGATGTTCCGGCTGGCCTTTCGCCTGACCGGAAGCAAGGCCGAGGCTGAGGATCTGGTGCAGGATATCTGTGCCGCTCTGCCGGCCAAGCTCTGCCGCTTTCGGGGCGAGGCCAAGGTGATGACCTGGCTCTATCGGATTGTGATGAACGCGGCGCGGGATCGGTTTCGCCGCCGTGCCAGCCATGCCAAGGCGGCTGAGGGCTGGGGTGATTGGGAAATCGCGCGCCGCGCCGTCGAAGAGGAACAGGCGGAACGGGCGGATTGGTTGCGCCTTGCCATGAATGCACTGACACCGCCCGAGTTGCGGGAAACGCTGGTGTTGATCCTGGACGGGCTGAGCCATGCGGAGGTTGCCAAGATACTCGGTGTCTCCGAAGGTACGATCAGCTGGCGCATCTCGGAGGCGAAAAAGAAACTCAAAGCGATGAAGGAGGCCGAAGCATGAGCGATTTTGATGATCTCAAACGCGCATTGGATGCGGCCACACCAAAGGCTGACGATACGCGCAAGGCGGAAAACCTTGCCCGCGCGATGGAAAATTTTGACGATTTGCAATTTTCTTCCCAAGGAAATGCGGATGACACGCGTCTGACCTCTGAACGCCCGGAAAACGGGCTGATCAGAGGAGTAAGAAAAATGATTGCCAATTTCTCGACCCGCGGAGTTTTGACCGCAACCACCGCGCTGGCCGCTTTGGGGCTGGTGATGATTGTACCGGTTGTAAGGGATCAAATACCCGGCATGCCCGGTGCCATTGTGACCGAGCAAAATGCACCGGGGGGCGAACTGCTGTCCTTGGACCCTGCGCAAGAGCCTGTCGTTGAAGAGGCCGAGGCACCGCAGCAAGGGGGCATTGCGCTATCGGGAAGTGCAGACATAGGCACCGTTCCAGAAGGCGGTGAAACAACATTGTTTCACACGGATATGGATGTCACCTTTTCCCTCTCAGGAGAAACAGATAATGGCCAGGCCTTCGGTGCGCCTGTTTCAAGGCCAGCACCAACACCGATGCCAACAGCCAAAGCCAGCCCGCGCGTTGGGGCCGCCAATGGCGGTTTGACCCAGATGTATTCCGGTGGCGGTGCGCAGCTTTCCATGCCGCCCATGGAGCCTGTGATTGTCGTAGAGGAAAACACCGAAGCCTTCCCCGAGGCCGAGGCCAACCCGCTGAAAGTCACCGCCGAAGACCCGGTTTCGACCTTTTCCATCGATGTGGACACGGCCAGTTGGTCGATCCTGCGCAACTCGCTGACCTATGGCACTCTGCCCCCCGACGGCGCGGTGCGGATCGAAGAGATGGTCAATTACTTCTCTTACGACTACCCGGCCCCAACCGGCGATCAGCCATTTCAGCCCAGCATTGGCGTGACCGATACGCCTTGGAATGATGGCACACAGATCGTGCATATCGGCCTTCAAGGCATGATGCCGGATGAACGCCCGCCGATGAACCTTGTCTTTCTGATCGACACATCGGGCAGCATGAACCAGCCCACCAAACTGCCCTTGCTCAAGCAAAGCTTTCGTTTGATGCTGGGCCAGTTGACCGAGAATGACAGCGTTTCCATCGTGACCTATGCTGGCAGCGCGGGCCGTGTGCTTGACCCGACCCCGGCGGATCAGCGCGACAAGATCCTGCAAGCCCTGGAAAACCTGCAAGCGGGTGGCGGCACTGCCGGGCAAGAGGGGCTGCAACAGGCCTATGCCACCGCCAAGGAAATGGCAGAAGAGGGCAAGACCTCGCGCGTGATCCTGGCCACGGATGGCGATTTCAACATCGGCATTCATGATCCAGATGAGCTCAAGGATTATATCGCCAAGGAACGCGACAGCGGCACTTATCTGTCTGTCCTGGGCTTTGGTCGCGGCAATCTGGATGATGCGACGATGCAGGCCTTGGCACAGACCGGCAACGGCATGGCCGCCTATATCGACACGCTGAGCGAGGCGCGCAAAGTGCTGGTGGATCAACTGACCGGTGCCTTGGTGCCCATCGCAGATGATGTAAAAATTCAGGTCGAATTCAACCCGGCCAAGGTCGCTGAATACCGGTTGATCGGCTATGAAACCCGCGCCCTGAAACGCGAGGATTTCAACAATGACAAGGTCGATGCCGGAGAAATTGGCGCAGGCCATCAGGTCACCGCGCTTTATGAGATCACCCCTGTCGGATCAGAGGCGCGCCTGACAGATCCGCTGCGCTATGGCGCTGCGCCAGAGGCGGTGGACAGTGATGAGCTGGGCTTTTTGCGCCTGCGTTACAAAGCCCCCGGAGCAGATGAAAGCCAGTTGATCGAGGCCTCGATTGTCGAAAACACCGATGCGCTTGCAGATGCGGATTTCGCCCTGGCCATCGCCGGTTTTGGCCAAATCCTGCGCGGCTCAGACCTGATTGGTGATTGGTCCTTTGGCGATGCGATCAAGCTGGCGCAGGGGGCCAAGGGCGCTGACCCTTATGGCTACCGCCAAGAGGCCATCACCCTAATGCGCCTGGCCGAAAGCATGTCACAGTAAATTAATGGGGCGTCCTTTCTTAGGGTGCCCCCACCTTCTCGCCTTGTGGGCAGGGGGCCTCAATCTGCAAAACCTCATGATACTTGATCGCCCCCCAAGCTGCGGTGAATTTGAACGTCATCAGCTCGCTATCGGCAAAGAGCAGTTGATCCTGCCGCGCCAATTCCGCAATTTTGGCATGTAGGGCCGCCAATTCACGTTGAATTTCGGCACCACTATCGGGCCGCATCCGGCGCGACACTGTGGTGAAAAACTGATGCTCTTCGCCCAAAGATGTCATCACCATGTTCAGGAACCGCAAGTTCAGCTCGCGGATATAGGCCATCAGCGGGCCGTCCTGGCGAAACTGGATCGGGCCGGGCCACATTAGCCGCACTTGGCCATTCTCCCGTATCTCAACCAGGTTCAACCGCTCCAATTTCATACCCAGGGCAAAGAGCTGATCCTGAGACAGGTTGTAGCGGCCCAGAATGTGTTCCGCCGAGACCTTGTCGCGCAACAGGATGTAATAGTGAAACAGGCTCTTATCCTTGGCCAGCGCTGCTTCGACTTCGATGGGCAGCGTCAGCGGGGCATCAACGCTGCGCTCGGCGCGATCCACGACATCAGATAGGTTGACCTCAAGCACGTCGCAGATCTCCAACAACCGGCTCAGCTTGCAATCGCGCTGCGAGAATATCCGTTTGATGGTGGGTTCGGACAGGTCCAACCGTTTTGCCAGATCCGCATAGGTCATGTTTCGCGCCTTAAGCGCCTGTTGCAGGATGGCAAAGCTGTTGGCATGCATGGGTTTGATCCTTGGTTGCGTGATTGAGTATCTAAATATGATGCTAAGAATGTCAAATATTGAAGATCGGTATCGCAAATAGATCTTTCCCTCATCAACTGATGAAGGAAATCAATGATGAAACTCCAAACCTTGACGATGACTGTGCTTGCCTCTGCCTTTGCGATGACCGCCCAAGCGGAAACGATCTGGAGCGCAGAAGGCTTTGATTGGCCGGAATCCGCGATCGAGCTGCAAGAAACCGGCCAGATCGTGGTCAGCAATATGGTCGGCTCCCCTTTTGAGCCGGATGGAAATGGCTTTCTGTCCTTGCTGTCCGCCTCGGGCGAGGTGATTGAAAAGCAGTGGATCACCGGGATGCACGCCCCCAAAGGCATGGCCATTGCTGGCGGTCATCTGTTTGCGGCGGATCTGGACACGCTGCGGATTGTCGATCTGGCCACGGGCACGCTGGTCAACAGCATCAAGGTCGACGAGGCCGGGCTGCTGAATGATGTGACCTCGGACGGTGAAAATGTCTATATCAGCGATATGCTGACCCACACGATCTGGCGCTATTCTGACGGCAATGTCGAACCGATTTTGCAGGGTGGTTCGCTGACACATCCAAACGGGCTGCTATGGGATCAGGACCGCCTTTTGATTGGCAATTGGGGCCCCGGGATGAAAGAGGATTTCACCACCGATGCGCCAGGTGATTTGATCGCCTGGACACCGGGCACAGACAAGGTCGAGGTCATCGTATCTCAGCTGGCCAATATCGATGGTGTCATCCGCTTGAACGGCAAGCTTTTGGTCAATGACTGGATCACCGGCGAAATCTTTGAAGTCTCTGACAGCGGCGAGGTGTCCAAAACCGCGCAATTTGGGCAAGGGCTGGCAGATATCGGGGCCGGTGACGGTGTCATCCTCATGCCGCATATGCTGACTGGCAAGGTCGAGGCGTTGGCCATCAAATAAACACTGCGGCTGCGCAACAGGACTTTTATTAGGTTTGACATAAAACCGTTGCGCAGCCGTAATAAAGGCCATCCGGACGCTCGAAAAACTATGAGGAGAGACCGTCGTGGGCTTTAAGACGTTTTGCTTGACTTCGGTATTGGCGCTTAGCGCTGGAACCGCTTTTGCAGAAATGAATTTCAACCGCATTTCCAGCTTTGCCACGCCAATGAACATGGCAGATGGCGAAGACAAAAAGGCCGAAACTTCGGCCGAAATCATTGCCGCAACCGCCGACGGTAACACGCTGGTCTATACGGACAGTCCGCTGGGCGTGCTGGGGCGTATCGACATCACCGATGCTGCCAACCCCAAGCCGCTGGGCAATATCGCCCTGGAGGGTGAGCCGACTTCGGTTGGTGTTGCCGGTGTCAATGCCATTGTTGGCGTGAACACGTCCGAGTCTTACACCGATCCATCGGGCTTCCTGGCCGCGATCAACATTGCTGACGGGTCCGAAGCTGCGCGTTGTGATCTGGGCGGTCAGCCCGACAGCATCGCGGTGGCCAAGGATGGGTCTTTTGTGGCCGTCGCCATCGAAAACGAGCGTGACGAGGATCTGGGCGATGGCCGTACCGGTCAGTTGCCCGCTGGCTTTCTGGTCACCGTTGCTCTGAACGGTGATGTGCCTGCCTGTGACACGCTGAAAATGATCGAGCTGACTGGCCTGGCCGAGGTTTCCCCCGAAGATCCAGAGCCCGAATTTGTCGACATCAACGACAATGGTGAGATCGTCGTCACCATGCAGGAGAACAACCACATGGTTGTTGTGTCCAAGGATGGCGAGATCCTGAACCACTTCTCAGCCGGTGCCGTTGACCTCGAGGGCATCGACGCCACGGATGAGCGCGGCGCGCTGCTCTTCACCGAAAGCCAAATGGGCCGTGTCCGTGAACCTGATGCGGTCAAGTGGATCGATGCCGACCATTTTGCCACCGCCAATGAGGGCGACATGGATGGTGGCTCGCGCGGCTGGACCATCTTCAACAAGGATGGTTCGGTTGTCTATGAAAGTGGGGCGAGCTTTGAGCACGCGCTGGTTCAGATCGGCCACTACCCGGATAAGCGTTCCGACAGCAAAGGCGTTGAGCCGGAAAGCATCGAATTCGCCAAATTCGGCGACACGCCTTACGTTTTTGTCGGGTCCGAGCGTGGGTCCGCTGTGGGTGTCTATGACGTCACCGATCTCAGCGCGCCGGTTCTGAAACAGATCCTGCCATCGGGTGTTGGCCCAGAGGGGTACGTTGCCCTGCCCGCGCGCAACCTGCTGGTATCCGCCAATGAAAAAGATCTGATCGAAGACAAGGGCCCGCGTGCCCATGTCATGATGTATGAGCTGCAGGATGCGGCCCCTCAGTATCCGACCCTGACCTCCGAAGGTGCCAAAGAGCTGATCGGCTGGGGCGCGATTTCGGGCATGGTGGCTGACAAAGACGGCATGATCTATGCGGTCAATGACAGCTTCTTTGGCTTCCAGCCGTCGATCTTCAAGATCGATGCCAGCCAGACACCGGCCAAGATCGTTGACGTGATCCGCGTTCACCGCGCCGATGGTGCCGCTGCCCAGAAACTGGACCTCGAAGGCATCACTCTGGACGGCAAGGGTGGTTTCTATCTTGCCTCTGAGGGGCGCACCGACCGCGCGATCCCGCACGCGGTTTACCACGTCGACGGCGATGGTCTGATCAAAAGCCATAAGCAGGAAATTGGCCTGCCAGCTGAGCTGATGGCGGTTGAGAAACGCTTTGGCTTTGAGGGCATCACCATGATTGGCGATACTCTGTGGATGGCCGTTCAGCGCGAATGGAAAGACGACCCCAAGAACCACGTGAAACTGGTGGCTTATAACCTTGAAACCAAGGAATGGGGCGCGGTTCACTATCCCAAAGCCGAGCCGAAAAAGGGCTGGGTTGGTCTGTCCGAGATCGTGGCACATGGCGATTACGTCTATGTCATCGAGCGCGACAATCAGATCGGGTCGGACGTTGTGACCAAGAAAATCTACCGCATCCCGGCTGCCGAAATGGTGCCTGCGAAACTGGGTGAGGTTCTGCCCGTCGTGTCCAAAGAAGAAGTGCGCGACCTGATCCCAGATCTGCAGTCCTTTGGCGGTTACGTCACCGACAAGATCGAAGGCCTGGCGATCCTGCCGGACGGCTCGGCTTTTGTCAGCACCGACAATGATGGTGTCGATGACAGCTCGGGCGAGACCTTCTTCTGGTCGATTGGCAAGCTTTAAGCTGCCGCGACAAGCCAAAACAAACGCCCTGCGGATCGGCTCCGCAGGGCGTTTTCTTTATGTGATGGTCCTGTAGCGAGTTGTCAGGTCGCCAAGCGCGTCAAAGTATGGGATTGGGCCATAGCTGGCACGTGCAACACCTAGCTCAGCGACGGATTGAACCGTAGGAATACCGCGCATCATCACATTGGCGGGCAGATCTGTGCCTTCGACGATCTGCGCAATCAAATCAGGCTCTGTAAGACCTGGTACAAAGAACCCATCGGCTCCAGCCTCCTTATATGCGCTCGCGCGCTCCAATGCCTCTTCAATCTGGGCGGCGTGATCCTCTGGATTTTCTCTGAGAAACAAATCGGTGCGGGCATTGATAAAGAAAGGCACAGCTTGAGCATCGGCCTGGGCGCGAATGGCCGCGATGCGCTTGGCCTGTTGTTCGAGCGGGTACAAACCTTCGCCTTGCACGATACGGTCTTCGAAATTCAAACCCACAGCGCCGGTCTCGATCAATTGGCGGATATTTTCGGCCAAAGGTTCAGGATCAACCGCATACCCACCCTCAAAATCAATCGTCACTGGCAGCTCGGTGCTGGCCACGATGCGCTCAGCGATACACAAGAGCAGGTCCATTGGGAGCATCTCGCCATCTGGATAGCCTTGTGCGGCAGCAACTGACCAACTGCCGGTGGCGATGGCCTTAGCTCCCTCTTTTGCCAAGGCTTGCGCTCCGCCCGCATCCCAGATGTTATACAGAACAACCGGGTCACCCTTTTTATGCAAGCCTTTGAAGATCTGCGCCTTTTCTACTTGGGTCATGTCCTCTCCCTCTGTGGCAGATATTGCCGTTCAATTTCCAATAGCTTCTGTTTGCGCCACAACCCGCCGCCATATCCGGTCAGCGATCCATCCGCGCCAAGCACCCGATGACAGGGGATGACCAGTGCAATTTGATTGGCCCCGTTGGCGCGGGCCACGGCGCGGGTGGCGCTGGGCTTGCCCATCTGTTGGGCCAATTCGGAATAGCTGAGGGTTTCACCTGCGGGAATGCGCCGGAGCGCGTGCCAGACCTCGCGCGTGAAGTCTGACCCGTGATAGGCGAGGGGCGTTTCGAACGTGGCTTTGGTGCCTGCGAAAAAGCCCGCCAGTTCCTCAGCGATTTGCGCCGAGATCTCGGTCTTGCCAATGCCGATTTCGCCCTTGGCAAACTTGTTCAGTTTTTTCAGCTCGGTCGGCAGGGCCTTGCGTTCGAGAAATTCGAGCAGATGCAGTTCAGTCTTGCTGGTCACGGCGATCATGTCGCCAAGGGCTGTGGGAATCCAATCGGCAAACAAAAGCGGTTGGCGGGACAGGGTGCCAGGTGCGCGACCCAGCAGTTTGGCAAAGGCGTCGCGAAAGGCGCTGGGCGAGTCAAAGCCCGCATCCAACTGCGCCTCAATCACTGCGCCGCCCCCGGCGATGGTTTCAAAGCCTTCGCGAATGCGCCTTTGCCGCGCCATTTCCAGAAAGGTCATGCCAAAATGGCGTTTAAAGCTGCGACGGATTGTTGACGGATCAAAGCCCAGTCGCGCGACATCGGCCTCTTTCCAGCGATAGGCGGGGCGGTTTTCAAGGGCGTCCAACAGCACCTTGATTGCCGGGTCAGCCTCGGCTTCGGCCAGCAGGGGGTGGCAGCGTTTGCAGGGGCGAAACCCGGCCTCGATACAATCCGCAACGCTTTCATAAAACGTGCAATTTTCGCGTTTCGGCTTGCGGGCCGGGCAGGTCAGTCGACAAAAGACACCGGTGCTGGACACACCAACATAGGCGCGCCCGTCATAGGTCGGGTCGCGGTCCAAAAGGGCCTGATACAGGGTGTCGGGATCGGGAAGCTTGAACAACATGAGGGTGTTCTAACATGCCAGACACGGGCCGCCGCCGAAATTCGGGCGTTTATTCTGTTAGGGTCAGAACCCATCAATTCACAACGCTCAGTTCGCCAGATTTTGTTCCAGACCAGGCATATGCCCGCAGGAATAGTGGTTCTATTTCAAGGGTATATAACGCAGGTTGGGGCAAAATCCGGCGAACCCGTCGCGCCAGAAGCGCGCTAATACCAGTTGGCCTCCCTTCGGGAGGACGGGCATGGAGAAATACACGCTCTCAGCGGCTCTATTTTCTTGCCAAGGCAACCAGCCTTGTCTGCGAAATTCAAGCCTCTGATAACACGTATTTTTCCATGCTGAGCATTGTGAATTGATGGGTCCTGACCCTAGAGAACAGCGCTTTGATCTTCGAGAATTTTGCCCCATGCAAAAATCTCGTAATTGCGAAGTTCGGGGACGTAGAACGGATCGGCAGAGATCAGGACCTCGACCTTGGCTTTGCTGTCCAGTTCCACGATCCAAAGCGCACCGCAGAAATCCGCCCCGGCATCCGGGCGCAAGCCGCCGCCGATCAGCAATTCGGGGTGGGCTTTGACATAGGCGACATGGGCATCGCGGCGGGATTTATCCGCGCGGATTGCCATCATATCGGGGTGGTCTTTGAAAATCACGGCCCAGCGGGTCATCCTTTATCCTCCTGTTTTCAAGAGGCTACGCGCGAGAGGGCAAGGGCCATAGAGCCAGATGCTCGCGGCACTTATCCCAGATGATCACAAAAGAGTTGCCCGGTTGTCCTTTCCCGAATCGCACAATGCTCTAGGTTGTTGGCCGTGAATTCACGCAGAAGGACACTGCCATGAAACGCCGTACTTTTCTCAAGACTTTTCCCGCCGCAGCGGCCTTGACCGCCACCGCCGGTATCGTTCCCATTGCCGTTATGGCGGATGGGCATGGGACACAGGTGGTTGCCGCCCAGAAATTCAAAATTGGCGACATGATTGTGACAGCCATTTCAGATGGTTACTTTAACATGCCGCTGAATATGCTGCAGGGCGCGGATCAGGAGACGATTGCGCAATTGCTGGTCGCCGGTCATCAGGACCCGGCCAACTTCCGCGCCGCGGTGAACGCTTATCTGGTGCAATCGGGTGGTGAAAACTGGCTGATTGATGCGGGGACTGGGGCTGTCTTTGGGCCGACCTTGGGGGATTTGCCAAGTGTTTTGAGTGCCTTAGGGGTGCAGCCTGGTGACGTTTCCAAGCTGATTGTCACGCATATGCATGGCGATCATATTGGCGGGGCGATTGCGGATGGCGCGGCGCTTTATCCCAATGCCGAACTGGTGGTGACCAAGGCGGATGTGGATTTCTGGACCTCGAAAGACATTCAGGCCCAGGCCCCGGAGAATTTCCGTGGGGCTTTTGATCTGGCCATGGGCGTCATTGCCGCCTATCAGGATCGGCTGCGCATTGTCGAGGGCGAGGCTGATCTAGCCCCGGGTTTAGTTGGTCGCCCGATGCCGGGACATACCCTTGGACATCAAGGGGTTATGCTGGAAAGTGCCGGGGACAGCCTGTTGATTTGGGGCGATATTGTGCATGTGAGCCATGTGCAGATGACCCATCCCGAAGTCACCATTGGCTTTGACACGGATCAGGAATTGGCGGCGAAAACGCGGGCGGATCTGTTTGCCTCGCTGGTGAAAGGCGACCAGAAGATCGCGGGCATGCATATGCCATTCCCGGGTGTTGGCTATGTCGAGAAATCCGGCGAGGCCTATCGCTTTACACCAGCGACTTGGGACTATCTCTGAGCCTCTGACGGAAGCGTATTAAGAAGGCGTGCGGTGCCGGTAACGGATCGCGCGCCTTTTGTGCAACGGGGGTATTGGTACAAAACGCCCGCTGTTTTGTAGAGATTGCCCCGGGGTGTCACGGGGTGCTGAGAGGGGCGATTTGGCCAATCTGTCCGATTCTGGCGTTGTTTGGGGGAGATTGGCCGGGCATTGGGGCGCTTGCGATGTGCCGGGCAAAGTTTTTGGTTAAATCCGATTCATAAGTGTTAATTTACCCCAGTTTGGCGGCGATTTGGGGCGCTGCCCCGCCCCGAGCAAGCTCGGGACTCCCCGGAGTATTTGGACCAAGAAGAAGCATGGGGCTGCGTGTTTTGGGATGGGGCTGCGTCGGGTTGGGCGGGTGATGGGCGCGGAAGCGGTATTTGTTTCATCTTGTCCCCTTGGATGGGCTTCGCTATTCCCGATAGAACACCACCGCGGGCGCTCGTTGATAGGTGAGATCACATGGGCTGTTTCTGGTTTTGGTGAAGGGTGAAGGGATGATGAGAATGCGGGTCCTTGCAGGTCTGGTTTTGGCGGGTTTTGTGTCAGCTTGTGGCGGCTTGCCAGCCTCAAATCCGGATCAGGGCAAACCTGCAAAAACCGGCGGTTTCCTGTCTGGCCTTATGGCCCCCAAAACCTCGGAAAGTGATGCCAAACCAGCCAAGACCCAACTGCCTTTGGCGCGGGCGCGTCTGGTGGGCGGCGATGTGATTGTGGCCGGGCCTGAGGGTTATTGTCTGGATCCGGTGACCATCGAGAACAAGCGCGACCGGGGGTTTGCCCTGATTGCCTCCTGTCACATCCTGTCTGATGGCAAGGTAGGTCAAGCGGTTGAGCCTGTCCTGATCACTGTTACGGTTGGCCCCAAGGGCGGTGCCTCGGACCTGCCGACCCCGCGCGAGCTGGCCTTTACCGCCAAGGCCCCTTTGCTGGGGGGGGAGACTGGTGAGGGTTTTGTTGTTGCCAACCTGGATGGTGGCGGTGATGCCCTGCTGGAGGGCGGCGATAAGCGGCATTGGCGCGGCGCGTTTTTGCAAGGGGATCGGCTGGTTGGGCTGGCGCTTTATGCGCCCAAGGGCAGCCCCTATGCCGGGGCGCATGGCGGTGGGATGCTGCGCAAGCTGCATAACAAAGTCGCCTCGCTGAGCCCAAGTGGCGCGGCAAAACCGACCAAGCGCAAAAAACCACAGCAAAACGCGCTATTGGACCGTTTATTCGGCCGTTAAGATTTGCCATACTATGATCAGGCTTGGGTTTCGCTGCGTTTTGGCGGCGAAACAGTCGGCTTGGCTGGGATGAGAACGGCAAATCGGGGCATTCTATGGGTGGCGAAAAACAAGGTTGGCTGGACCGCTCGTTAGAGCATGGCGCGCTGCGCCGCTGGTCGCGTGCGGCCCGGGCTGCGGCGGATACCGATCTGGTCGAATTGCGCAACCAACGTGTGCGGGCGCGTAAGCTCAAGCATCAGCTCGATGAACTCATTCACGTGGCTGACTCACGCCTTGCGCTTCCCTATATCGGGAATCAGTCTTTCCCACGGCCGGCGGATGCCGATTGGGCCTGGCGGCCCGAACTGTGGTGTGGCCCGCTTCCCGTTCCCGGGATTTCCTCGGTGCAGTCAAAATCCATGCTGGGCAAAGAGGCGACGCTGTTTCACGATTGCCAGCATTCGGAACTGACCCTGCGCCAGATCCGCAATATGCGCGAAGAGGATCTGGCCGCCTTTGGCTTGCGCATGGATGTGTTCCGCTTTGACGGCTCTTACCTGTCGCTGGCGATTGACCTGCCCGAAGAGGCGAGCGCGGGGTTGCTGCGCAAACATCTGATCCGCATTGAAACCATCGTTGAGATGGAGAAACCGCTGGAGATTTTTGCGCGGCTGAACATCAAGCACGGCCCCAATACCGAGCAGATCGTGCGCGAACTGCCCCTGAACGAAGAAGATATCGTCGTCGAATTTGATCTGGCCTATACCAAGCTGAACGAAAAGCGGGTGGAAAAGATGTGGCTGGATCTGATTTTCGAAGGCCCTCAGATGAACCAGGTGATCCTGCGGGATCTCACCTTTAGCCGTCGCAAGCGGGCGGAGCTGTAACAGGAGAGACATGGAAATGAGCGCCTTTTCCCTCACCAAAACCCGCTTTCGCGAAGGCCTTTGGGAAGGTCTGCTGACCGCCGTCGAAAAAGGTGCAGCGCAGCCGGAGATTTCGGTGACATTGCGCGACATGCCGGTGCGCGGCGTGACCCTGACCGATGCCAAGGAGGCCGGGCGCTGGGTGATCCAGATTCCGGTGCCGGTTGAGGCGGTGGGCGAAGGGGTGCAAACCTTTTTGATCAGTGATGCCAATGCGGATGTGGTGCTGGACAGTTTCACGCTGATCGCGGGGGATGTGCTGGGCGATGACATCCGCGCCGAGGTGGATCTGCTGCGCGCCGAGCTGGACATGCTCAAACGCGCCTTCCGTCGCCATTGTCTGGAAACCACCTGACCTTTTGTCACGGCATTCGGGTTTCTTTGGGCCAAAAATATCCCGGGGAGTCCCGAGCTTGCTCGGGACGGGGCAGCGCCCCATCCCCCTCTCACCTTGACCCGTGCCCAAGATCGGCTCAGGTTGCGGCCATTCTTGGCAAGGAGCTTTCATGTCCCCGTTTCGCGGCATTGCGCTGAAACTCTGTGCGGTTTTTCTGTTCACCATCATGGCGTCCCTGATCAAGGCGACCTCGGATCTGGTGCCGCCGGGTGAGGCGGTGTTTTTCCGGTCTTTCTTTGCCATGCCGATCATCATTGGCTGGCTGTTTCTGCGCGGCGATTTGAAAACCGGGCTCCGGGTCAAGCGCCCTATGGGGCATTTCTGGCGTGGGGTGATTGGGGTGTCGGCGATGGGGTTCGGCTTTGCCTCGCTGGGCTTGCTGCCTTTGCCAGAGGTCACCGCCATCGGTTATGCCGCGCCGATGTTCACGGTCCTGTTCGCCGCCGTTTTGCTGGGCGAAAGGCTGCGTGCCTTTCGTCTGAGCGCGGTGGGGCTGGGGCTGGTCGGGGTGATCGTGGTGATGTGGCCGCGCCTGTCGCTGGATCAGTTGGATGATGTGGCGATGTTGGGCGTTGCCTGCGTGTTGATTTCTGCCGTGCTGCGCGCCCTGGCGCAGATCCATATTCGCAAGCTTGTCGCTACCGAAGAGACCTCGGCCATTGTGTTCTTTTTCTCGCTCACCGCGACGAGCCTGTCTTTGCTGACCATTCCTTTTGGCTGGGCCTGGCCGGGCTGGTTTGGGTTTGGATTGCTGGCGGCATCGGGGTTTGTGGGCGGCGTGGCGCAGATCTTTTTGACCTCGGCCTATAAGCATGCCGAAGCGGCGTTGCTGGCCCCGTTTGATTACGCCTCGATCCTGTTTGCGATTCTGTTTGGCTATGTGTTCTTTGCCGAAGTGCCGACGGCCATGGTGCTGATCGGGTCGGGTATTGTTATGGCGGCGGGTGGGTTGATCATCTGGCGCGAGCGGCAGCTGGGGCTGAAACGCGGCAAGGCGCGGCCCGGGATGACCCCGCAGGGTTAAAGATCAAGCCTTAAAGATCAAAGGTTTCGGCCAACCAATAGCTTGGAGCGAGAAGATTGCGGCGGAAGCGGCCCAAGGGGAATTTGCCCGGCGGGGCGGCCATCGTGGCGGGCAGGGCGGTGCCGTCGATCAGGTGCTGCGCCAGCAGGTGGCCGGCATAGCTGCCCATGGCCACGCCATTGCCGTGAAAGCCAAGCGTGGCGTAGAGGTTTGGGGCCTCGGGCACCTGACCGACAAAGGGGGTCAGATCACCCATCAGGCAGACCAGCCCAGACCATTCATGGCTGATCTCGACCTTGCGCCAGGCGGGAAACATCAAGTTGAAATCCTGACGGATCTTGCGTGACAGGGCCTGTTGGCTTTTGGCGGTGGCGCGCAGCCCGCCGCGCATCCCAAACAGAAAGCGGCCATCGGGCATAAGGCGGAAATAATGTAACAGATTGCGCGAGTCATAGGCCATTTGGTCCGACCACCAACCAGCCTCTTGCTGCTCGGTCTCGGTCAAAGGGCGGGTGACGATGACATGGGATTGCACCGGCAGATAACGCGCGCCGAGCCAGTCGGGAAGGTCATCGCTCGAATAGCCATTGGTGGCGATGATGACCTGTTTGGCCTGCACCTGATGCGCGCCAGTGGTCAGATGCCAGCCCGAGGCGTGGGGCGTGATTTGCGAGACCGGGGCATTCTGGAACAGCTCGGCCCCGGCGGATTTGACCACTTGGGAGAGGCCCGAGAGGTATTTCATCGGGTTCAGGGCAAAGCCTTTGGGCGAGGTGAGGCCACCCAGCCAAGGGCCGTTTAGGCCCTGCGCCTGCAGGTCTTGGCGGGTCAAAAGCTGGGGTTGCGCCTCGGCGTTGGGCGGTGTTTCAGCCGCCTGTTTCTGCATCGCCCGCCAGGCGCGTTTGGAATGGGCGAGACAGGTTTCGCCTTGGGAATGGGTGTCGGCATCGATGGTATGATCGGCCAACAGGCCCGAGACGTGATTAATGGCCTGCGCCTCGGCCCGCAGCCAATCGGCCCCCGCACCGTCGCCAAAATACTTGTCCATCCGCGCGGGGGTGATCAGCGCACCGCCGGCACAGCAAAACCCGCCATTGCGCCCCGATGCGCCCCAACCCGGATGCATGGCGTCAAACACGGCCACCTTGCGCCCGGACCGCGCCAAGGTAAGCGCCGCATTCAAGCCGGTAAAGCCGCCGCCGATGATGGCGATGTCGCAGCTATGGTCTTGGTCAAGGCTTGGCCAAGCCTCAGGGTCAACCGTTGACGCCCAATAGCTGCCACTGTCGGGCTTGTAGGCCTCGGCCTCGTAGATGCGTTTCATGTGCTGCGTTCGGCGGCGCGCTCTTCTTTGGCCTGGCGCACGGCGGCGCGTTTGGAGATCAGCGAGGTGGTGATCACGCCTACGGTCACAATGGCGATCAGGATGGTGGATAGCGCGTTGATTTCCGGGCTGACGCCCAGGCGCACGGCGGAAAACACCTTGATCGGCAGGGTGGTCGCGCCGGGGCCCGTGGTAAAGCTGGCAATGACCAGATCATCAAGCGACAGGGTAAAGGCCAGCAGCCAGCCCGAAATCACCGCAGGGGCGATGATGGGCAGGGTGACAAGGCGGAATGCCTCGAACGGGGAACAGCCAAGGTCCAGCGCGGCCTCTTCCAGCGAGTGATCAAAACTGACCAGGCGCGAGCTGACCACAACCGAGACATAGCACATGGCAAAGGTGGTATGGGCCAGGATCACCGTCAGAATGCCGCGATCAAGGCCGATGCCAATAAAGAGCAAAAGCAGCGAGAGACCAGTGATGACCTCGGGCATGACCAGCGGTGCATAGATCATGCCGGAAAACAGCGTGCGCCCGGCAAAGCGCCCGCCGCGCACCAGAACATAAGCCGCCAAAGTGCCAAGGACCGTGGCGAGTGTTGAGGCGAAAAAGGCGACTTTGAGCGTGACCCAGGCCGCTTGCAGGAAATCCTCGTTCTGCAGCAATTCGCCATACCATTTGGTGGAGAACCCGGCCCAGACCGTGACCAGCCGCGATGAGTTGAAGCTATAGACCACCAGGATGATCATCGGCAGGTAGAGAAAGGCAAAGCCCAAGGTCAGGGATGTGGCGTTGAACCAGGAGAACCGTCTCATTTCCCGGCCTCCTGTTGTTTTTGCTGGTTAAGCTGAAAGAGCACGATGGGCACGATCAGGATCAAGAGCAGGATCACCGCCACGGCGCTGGCCACTGGCCAATCGCGGTTAGAGAAGAATTCCTCGTAGAGAACCTTGCCGATCATCAACGTGTCCGAGCCGCCGAGAAGCGAGGGGATGACGAATTCGCCCAAGGCCGGGATGAAGACAAGGAAGCTGCCCGCAAAGATCCCGGCCCGGGACAGGGGCATGGTGACCATCCAAAAGGCTTGCAGGCGAGAACAGCCGAGGTCTTCGGCGGCTTCGAGCAGGGAATCGTCCATCTTTTCCAGCGCGGAATAGATCGGCAGGACCATGAAGGGCAGATAGGTGTAGGCGATGCCGATATAGACGGCGGTGTTGGTGTTGAGGATGGTGAGCGGCGCGTCGACAAGGCCGATCCCCATCAGGAGCTGATTCAGCAGGCCTTCGGTGCTGAGAATGCCCTTCCACGCGTAGACGCGGATCAGAAAGCTGGTCCAGAAGGGCAGGATGATCAGCATGAGCAAGGTGGGCCGCCATTCCGGCGCGGCGCGGGCCATGCCATAGGCAATCGGATAGCCTACCAGCAGGGTCAGCACGGTAGAGACCACAGCAATTTTCAGCGAGCTGAGGTAGGCGAGGCGATAGAGCGGGTCTTCGCCAAGGAAGGTGTAGTTTTCGAAATCGAGCTCGGCAAAGAACTCTTTGATGCTGGCCCAGCCTTCGGAGAGTTCCAGCGTGGGCAGGTAAGGCGGGCGGGCAATGGCGGCGTCCGAAAGCGAGATCTTGAACACGATGACGAAGGGGATCAGGAACAGGACCAAGAGCCAGAGGTAAGGGATACTGATCAGCAGGGCGCGACGCATGTTAACCCTCCCTTGCCGTGCGGCTGGGCCAAATTCCATGGATGGAATTTGCAAATTTCGTCGACGAAATTTGGGGGGCGGCCGGGGAGAGGGGGGCAGGGGGCCAGGTGATCATGTCCCTTGCTCCAGCACCACGCCCGCCGTGGTCGTAAAGCTGAGCCAGACCTCGTCTTCCCAGGTGATCTGACGGCGCGAGACGCGGCGTGTATTGGCGATCTGGGCTTTGACCATCGTGCCATTGTCCAATTGCACGTGATAGGTCGAGATATTGCCGAGATAGGCAATGTCGATCACCTTGCCCCTAAGCACATTGGGGGCGTCGGGCTTGGTGGTGGAGATGTTGAGCTTTTCCGGGCGCAGCGCCAGTACGACATCAGCCCCGCCGAAGGTTTCCGATGCGTTGGAGGCGATCAGGGGCGGGTGGTCAGGCGACCAGGTGATGGCCAGCCCGCCCGCTGGGATCTCGGGCGGTGCCGAGACGGGCTGCGGTTCGGCAGCTGTGACCTGCTCGACAATAGGGGCGGGGGTGTTAGGATCGCGCTTGCCCAGTACCGGTTCAAGCACGCGGTCATGCAGCCATTCACCCATGGCATTGGGCTGTGGGCGACGTTCGTCCGAGGGGCTGGGCGATGTCGGTTCGGCGGGTTTTGCGGGCTGCGGGGCTGGTTTGGACTGCGACGCTGGTGCGGCTTTTCGAGTGGAGGCCTTGCCCGAGATCAGGTTCACATCGCCAATGAAATCAGCCACATAGACCGAGTTTGGCGCTTCGTAGATAACATCAGGTGTGGCCACCTGCACAATGCGCCCATGATCCATTACCGCGACACGGCTGGCCACGGTCATGGCTTCCTCTTGGTCATGGGTCACGATGACAAAGGTGGTGCCGGTGCTTTCCTGAATATCCATCAGCTCGAACTGGGTTTCCTGGCGCAGCTTTTTGTCTAGCGCGCCGAGGGGTTCGTCGAGCAGCAGCAGTTTCGGGGCTTTGGCCAGAGAACGCGCCAGGGCGACACGTTGGCGTTGACCGCCAGAGATTTGGTGCGGTTTGCGGCGGGCGAATTTCTCGAGCCGGGTCAGGCGCAGCATCTCGTCAACCCGCGCGGCGATCTTATCCTTGGCCATGCCTTCGCGCTTGAGGCCAAAGGCGATATTGTCCCAGACCGAGAGATGCGGGAACAGCGCGTAGCTTTGGAACATCATGTTCACCGCGCGCTTGTTGGGCGGCACGGCTCCGATATCCTGACCGGCCAGCAGGATCTTGCCCTCGCTCGGGGTTTCAAACCCGGCCAACATGCGCATCATCGTGGTTTTGCCACAGCCGGACGGACCAAGCAGGGCAAAGAATTCGCGCGCATAGATTTTCTGAGAGAGATTGTCGATCGCGGTGAAATCGCCAAAGCGTTTGGTGACATTCACAAATTCGATCAGGGGCTTTTCCTGGGAATCCTCCCAAGGGGCAAAGACGGTCTGGGCCATGTAATTTCCCGGCAAGAACGGGCCCGCCCCGCAATCGGGACGGGCAGATTGTCAAATCAGACGCCGGATTTGATCCGGGTCCACAGACGGGTCACAGAGCGCTGGACCTTGGCCGGGTAAGGGTCTTTGATATAAGTGGTTTCAAGCGCTTCGGCCGGTGGGTAGACCGCTGGATCGTCGATCACATCGGGGACCAGGAATTCCTGCGCGGCCTTGTTGCCATTGGCGTAGAACACGTAGTTGGACGCGGCGGCCATGTTCTGACCATCCAGGATGAAGTTCAGGAATTTATGCGCCCCTTCGGGGTTTGGCGCGTCCACCGGAATGGCCATCATGTCAAACCACATCAGCGCGCCTTCTTTGGGCGGGTTATAGGCGATGTTGACGCCGTTATTGGCCTCTTGCGCGCGGCCACGGGCCTGAAGCACGTCGCCGGACCAGCCGACGGCCACGCAGATGTCACCATTGGCCAGCGCGTTGATATATTCAGAGCTGTGGAATTTCTGGATATGGGGGCGCACGCTTTCCATCAGCAGCGCGGCTTTTTCCAGATCTTCCTTGTCATGGGTGTTGGGATCAATGCCGAGATAGGTCAGCGCCGCCGGGAACAGCTCGTCCGGGGCGTCGAGGAAATGCACGCCACAGGAGGCGAGCTTTTCCATATTGGCGGTTTCAAAGATCAGCGCGAGGCTGTCGAGCGGCGCATCGTCGCCCAGCACTTCTTTGACCTTGTCGACATTGGTGCCGATGCCGGTGGTGCCCCACATGTAGTTGATGGCATAGGTGTTGTCGGGGTCAAAACGCGCGGTGCGTTCCGAGATCACATCCCAAAGGTTGCCGTAATTGCCAAGCTTGGCTTTATCCAGCGGCTGGAAGACACCCGCCTGAATTTGGCGCTGAAGAAAGCCGCCGGTTGGAACAACCACGTCATAGCCGGACCCGCCCGCGAGCATTTTGGTTTCCAGCAATTCGTTGCTGTCAAAAACGTCGTAAACAAGAGTCAGTCCGGTCTCTTCTTCGAATTTCTTCAAAAGAGACTCGTCAATATAGTCAGACCAATTGTATACGCGAACTTCGTCAGCACTGGCGATGCCAGCCATCAGTGCCAGCGCGGCGGTCATAGTGGTGAGCGTCTTGGTCATCTCATTCTCCCGTTGGTCGCGGGGGTCTTTGCCCCCGTCTTGGTGTCTCTTCCAAGAATTTGATCATAAGTTGCATTGCAAAGCAACTTTGGCGATGCTCACACGAGAAATTACCCGGCGCAAGGGCCGGAGCGACGCAAATGCTTAATGGAAAGGCGCGTTGATGAAATCTGAAGCAAGCAAAGCGCAGCGCGCAGGGCTTCCGGTGCACGAAAAAGTGTACCGAGATTTGCGTGACGCGATCCTGTTTGGCGAATTTGAACCGGGTGAACCGCTGACAATTCAAGGGCTTGTCGCGCGGCTGGATGCCGGGATGACCCCGGTGCGCGAGGCGTTGCGACGCCTGACCGCCGAGGGCGCGCTGCTGGCTATGGGCAATCGCCGCATCATGGTGCCGGTGTTGGATTTGCCGGATGTGGACGAGCTGACCGAGGCGCGATTGGCGTTGGAGGCGGTGCTGACCAAACGGGCCGTTTTGCTGATTTCTGAGGCGGAAATTGCCGAACTGGCTGAAATTGATGCGCGTTTGGATTCGGCGATTGAGCGGGGGGATGTCTCTTTGTACCTCAAAGAGAATCACGCCTTTCACGCGCGATTGAACGAAATTGCCCAGGCTCCGATCATGACGGCGCTTGTTGATGGGCTTTGGCTGCGGTTTGGCCCGTCTTTGCGGGTGGTTTGTGGTCAGTTTGGCACGCGCAACCTGCCGGATCGACACAAGGAATTGCTGACGGCCTTACAGGAGCGGGACAGCGATGCCGCTGTCGAAGCCATCCAAGAGGATGTCATCCAAGGGATGGACCTGATCCGGCAATCCATGCAGCCCGATCTGTGAGGGCGGGAATCTTTGCGCCAGATGCTGCGCGTCATTGACATGAAATAATTTGATCATATTCTGGCGTGACCCTCAGCAAAGGCCCGTATCATGACCCTTTTGTCCGTAAATACCCCGACCGAAGAGCTGCGCCGCGTCGATGCAGCCCACCATATGCACCCGTTCACGAATAACTCGGAACTGGAGGATAAGGGTGCGCGAATCATCACCCGGGCCGAGGGGTGCTGGTTGAGTGACAGTGAGGGCAATCGCATTCTTGACGCGATGGCGGGGCTGTGGTGCGTGAATATCGGTTATGGGCGCGAGGAGCTGTCGCAAGCCGCCGCACGCCAGATGAGCGACCTGCCTTATTATAACACCTTCTTTCAGACCTCGCATGTGCCCGCGATTGCGCTGTCGGCCAAGTTGGCCGAACTGGCACCGGGGGATTTGAACCATGTGTTCTTTGCCGGGTCCGGGTCTGAGGCGAATGACACCAATCTGCGTATGGTGCGCACCTATTGGCAGGCCAAAGGCCAGCCAGAGCGCAATGTGATCATCGGGCGCTGGAACGGCTATCACGGCTCGACCGTGGGCGCGATGAGCCTTGGCGGCATGAAGGGCATGCACGCGCAGGGCGGCATTGTCGATGGGATCGAACATATCGATCAGCCGAACTGGTGGCTTGAGGGCGGAGACATGTCGCCCGAAGAATTTGGGCTGGAACGCGCCCGCCAGCTTGAGGAAAAGATCCTTGAACTTGGGCCGGACAAGGTTGCCGCATTTATCGCCGAGCCGGTGCAGGGCGCGGGCGGGGTGATCGTGGCGCCAGACAGCTATTGGCCAGAGATCCAGCGGATCGTTGACAAATACGGTATCCTGCTGATCGCGGATGAGGTGATTTGCGGTTTTGGGCGCACCGGGAACTGGTTTGCGACCGAGACTCTGGGCCTGCGCCCGCATATCATGACCATCGCCAAAGGCCTGTCATCGGGCTATCAGCCGATTGGCGGCTCGATCGTCTGTGATGAGGTGGCAGAGGTCATCGGCGGGGTCGAGTTCAACCACGGCTACACCTATTCCGGCCATCCGGTGGCCTGCGCCGTGGCGCTGGAAAACCTGCGCTTGTTGGAAGAGGAAAAGGTCATCGAGCGGGTGCGCGATGAAACCGCCCCCTATCTGAAACAGAAGTTCGAGGCGTTGGTCGATCACCCGCTGGTGGGCGAGGCCAAGATTGTCGGGATGATGGGATCCATCGCGCTCACGCCGAACAAGGAGACCCGCGCGGTCTTTGCCGCCGAGGCGGGGACGGTTGGCTTTATCTGTCGGGAACGCTGTTTCAGCAACAATTTGATTATGCGCCATGTTTATGACCGCATGATCATCTCGCCGCCTTTGGTGATCTCGAAGGAAGAGATCGACATCTTGATCGAACGGGCCCGTCAGAGTTTGGACGAGACCCATGCGATTTTGCGGGAAAAGGGCCTGATGCAGGAGGGGTGACGCCAGTCACCCTTTTTGCCACGCCCTATACGGGCCTCAGGATTTGCGTGCGTTGGAAATTGGGCGGAACCAGGTCTTGGCGAACGCCTCGCCATAGATGTTGGAAATCGCTTCATAGGTGATCAGGGCAACTGGCATCTGCTTTTCCTTTATTCGAGACCGCTCACGTTAGTGAAAATAGGTTAACGAAACTTTCTTGCGGCGTGTATGCGACTTTTGGACAATTATTGCATGGAAAGCGTCAGGTAACCGGCTGGGGCATTTGTTCATTCTTTGTTTCAGAATCGCGGGCGCTCTGCTAAGTTTTGTAGGATGAATACCCAAGCCCCCAATATGCGCCCAGTTATCCGTCAATTGGACGATGCCGCCATTAACCGTATCGCTGCGGGCGAGGTGGTGGAACGCCCGGGCTCGGCTGTGAAGGAACTGGTTGAAAACGCCATTGATGCCGGGGCGCGGCGGGTGGAGATTGAGATTGCGGATGGGGGTAAAACCCTGATCCGCATCACCGATGATGGCTGCGGGATGACGGCGGATGAGCTGCCTTTGGCGCTTTCACGGCACGCGACCTCAAAGATTGATGGGTCGGACCTGCTGAACATTCATTCCTTTGGCTTTCGCGGTGAGGCACTGCCCAGTTTGGGGGCTGTCGGACGCCTGACCATCCAATCGCGCGCCCGCGGCTTTGACGCTGTTGAGCTGAGCGTTGAGGGCGGCGAGATGTCGGCCATCAAACCCTGTGCGCTAAACAGTGGCACGGTGGTGACCCTGCGCGATCTGTTCTTTGCCACCCCGGCGCGGTTGAAATTCCTGCGCTCGGACCGGGCCGAGACCATGGCGATCAGCGATGTAATCAAACGGCTGGCCATGGCGGAGCCCTCGGTCGGGTTCTGTCTGCGCGATGTATCCGGTGGTCGGGACAAGGTCAGCTTTCGCGTCGAGGCCGAGACCGGCGATTTGTTTGACGCTCTGCGCGGACGTTTGGGCCGGGTGATGGGGCAGGAATTTGTCGAAAACGCCTTGGCCATTGATGCGGAGCGTGAAGGCATTCGCCTGACCGGCTATGCCGCCTTGCCGACCTATTCACGTGGCAACGCGATTGCGCAGCATCTGTTTGTGAACGGGCGTCCGGTGCGGGACAAAACCTTGATCGGAGCGCTGCGCGGGGCCTATCAGGATTTCCTGTCGCGGGAGCGTCACCCGGCGGTGGCGCTGTTTGTCGATTGTGACCCGCATAAGGTGGATGTGAACGTGCACCCGGCGAAATCCGAAGTTCGGTTCCGCGACCCGGGCCTTGTGCGCGGGCTGATCGTGTCTTCGTTGCGCCATGCTTTGGCCGAGGCGGGGCATCGCGCCTCGACCACGGTGGCGGATATGACCCTGGGGGCGATGCGCCCCGAACCGGTGGAGCCGCGTATCTATCAGATGGATCGCCCGTCACTGGGTGCGCGCGTGGCCAGTTATCAGGCTCAGGCCCCTTTGCCCGCGTCCGATCCGGTTGCGCCGGGCTTTTCCGACCTCTCGGCCAGCTATTCGGCCCGCGTGGTGGAACCGGTTGAGACCGAGGCGCGCTTGGCCGAGCGCGATGAGGGGTTGCCGCTGGGCACCGCGCGCGGGCAGGTGCATGAGAATTACATTATTGCCCAGACAGAATCCGGCATGGTGATCGTCGATCAGCACGCCGCCCATGAACGTCTGGTCTATGAAAAGCTGAAAAAGCAGATGGCCGAGACCGGTGTCGCGGCGCAGGCGCTGTTGATCCCCGAGGTGGTGGATCTGTCGGAGGATGATTTGACCCGCTTGCTGTCAATCTCGGATGATCTGGCGAAAATGGGGCTGGTGATCGAACCTTTTGGCGGATCGGCTTTGGCGGTGCGCGAGACCCCGGCGATCCTGGGCGAGATCAATGCCAAGGCGCTGATCCTCGACATTCTTGATGAGCTTTCAGATATCGGCCAATCGCAATTGGTGCAGGAAAAGATCGAGGCGATTCTGTCGCGCGTTGCCTGTCATGGCTCGATCCGGTCCGGGCGGAGGATGCGGGCCGAAGAGATGAACGCGCTTTTGCGCGAGATGGAGGCAACGCCCCATTCCGGCCAGTGCAACCATGGCCGCCCCACCTATGTCGAGCTGAAGCTCAGCGATATTGAAAGGCTGTTTGGACGCACATGATCCAGATTGGTGACACGTCTTATTCTTTGCAGGACCCGGTGGTTGTGATGGTGCTGGCGGTTGGCTTTGTGCTGCTGCTGATGCTGGTGCTGTTGATCACCAGCCTGCGCCGCGCCGGGCAGACCGCGCAAACCGCCGAGATGCTGGCCCATGCTTTGGGCGATATGTCGGCCCGGGTCGATCATCTGGCCAATGGGCAGGGGCAGCTTGAAGGCAGTTTGAACTCGGTGGCGCATCAGCAGACCCAATCGGCGACCCAAATGACAGTGCTGATGGAGCAGCGGCTGGGCGAGGTGCAGTTGCGCCTGCATGAGGACCTGTCAAAGGTGCAGCGCAATACCGGTGAAAACCTTGCCCATATGCAGCAAAGCCTAGCGGATAATATGGCGGCGCAGCAGTTGAAACTGTCCGAGACGCTGGGGCAAAATCAGGTGCGGTTGCAGGAGAATATGGCGGATCTGCAGATGAAGACCGCGCGCAACCTGACCGATCTGCAGGAAAAGATGAATGTCGCTTTGTCTGGCAGCGCCAAGAACACCGCGACCTCGCTGTCGGCCTTGCAGGAACGGCTGCAAACCATCGACAAGGCGCAAGAGAATATCACCAAACTGTCGGGTGATGTGCTGACCTTGCAGGATATCCTGTCGAACAAGCAGACACGCGGGGCGTTTGGGGAAATTCAGCTGACGGATATTGTCTCCAAAGCACTGCCCAAGGACAGCTATACGCTGCAGGCGACGCTGAGCAACGGCAAGCGGGCCGATTGCCTGATCCATTTGCCCAACCCTCCGGGGCCGATTGTGGTGGATGCGAAGTTCCCGCTGGAAGGGTACGAGGCGCTGCGCAATTCGACGACGGATGCGCAGGTGGTCGAGGCGGCGCGGCAGCTCAAGACCTCGGTCAGGAAGCACATCAAGGATATTTCCGAGAAATACATCCTGGATGGTGAGACCGCGGATGGCGCGCTGATGTTTTTGCCGTCTGAGGCGATCTATGCCGAGCTGCACGCGAACTTTCCCGATCTGGTGCGCGAAGGCTTTGCCGCGCGGGTTTGGATCGTTTCGCCTACGACGTGTATGGCCACGCTGAACACAATGCGGGCGATTCTCAAGGATGCGCGGATGCGCGAACAGGCCGGGGCCATTCGTAAAGAATTGTCGATGCTCTCGCAGGATGTGGAGCGTTTGGGCACCCGCGTGGGCAATCTGGACCGTCACTTTGGCCAGGCGGCCAAGGATATCGAAGAGATCAAGATCAGCTCGGACAAGGCTGGTAAACGTGCACGGCGTTTGGATAATTTCGATTTCGAAGAGCTGGCGCAGGACGGTACGGGCAATGTGGTTGCCCTGCCGGATAAGAGCTAGTTTAGAAATCATCTAAAGTTTAACGTTAAACAATAGCCATGCGTCTGGCGCATGAAAGCTATGCGTCTGCTTATCTGCCGTGACGTAGCGGGACCTGCTAAATCATCATTCCAACGCGATTGCAGAAGAGTATCGCCTTGGCTTTCTCTTCCTGATTGCGCGGAAATTGACTTGGTTTAGCTTTAAACCAATTAACGCGCCCCGGCGCAGCAAGGGAGAGAGGACATATGGCAGATCTACCAAATGACATTGATCCGGTTGAATCCCAGGAATGGCAGGAGGCGGTCGAAGACGTCATCCAGCGTGACGGTGCTGATCGCGCCCATTTCCTGTTGGACAAGGCTGTACAACAAGCGCGCGCAGCTGGGGCGAAACTGCCCTTCTCGGCGACCACGCCTTATCAGAACACCATTTCGACCGATGACGAAGTCGAGATGCCCGGCGATACCGATATGGAATGGCGCATCCGCACCATCAACCGGTGGAACGCCATGGCGACCGTTGTGCGCCGCAATAAAGAGAGCAGCGAATATGGCGGGCACATTGCCTCCTTCGCCTCCTCGGCTGCGCTTTATGATATTGGTCTGAACCACTTCTGGCGCTCCAAATCCGCAATTCATGGCGGCGATCTGGTCTTCTTTCAGGGGCACGTGATCCCCGGCATTTACGCGCGTTCCTTTATGGAAGGCCGTCTGAGCGAAGAGCAGTTGGAAAACTTCCGCTCGGAGGTTGCTGGCGGCGGGTTGTCCTCTTATCCGCACCCTTGGCTGATGCCGGATTACTGGCAGTTCCCAACCGTTTCCATGGGTCTGGGCCCGCTGATGGCGATCTATCAGGCGCGGTTCATGAAATACATGCACAACCGTGGTCAGATCGACATGGCCGACCGCAAAGTCTGGTGCTTCCTTGGTGACGGCGAAATGGACGAGCCCGAAAGCCTCGGCGCGATCCATCTGGCCGCGCGCGAGGGTCTCGACAACCTGATCTTTGTTGTGAACTGCAACCTGCAGCGTCTTGACGGGCCGGTGCGCGGCAACTCCAAGATCGTGCAAGAACTCGAAGGCAATTTCCGCGGTTCCGGTTGGGATGTGATCAAGCTGCTTTGGGGCAAAGGCTGGGACGAGCTGCTGGAGAAAGACACCAGCGGCAAGCTGCGCCAGCTGATGGAAGAGACCGTGGACGGCGATTACCAGACCTTTAAGTCTAAGGACGGGGCCTATATCCGCGAGCATTTCTTTGGCAAATATCCAGAGACGGCTGAGCTGGTCAAAGACTGGTCGGACGATCAGATTTGGGCGCTGCGTCGCGGCGGGCATGACCCGAAAAAGGTCTATAACGCCTTTAAACGCGCGACCGAGGCCAAGGGTCAGCCAACTGTGCTTCTGGTCAAAACCGTCAAGGGTTACGGCATGGGCAGCGCTGGTGAGGGGCAGAACACCACCCACCAGCAAAAGAAAATGGCCGAAGATCAGCTGAAAGCCATGCGCGACCGTTTCCAAATTCCAGTGACGGATGAGGAGCTGAAAGAGAAGGTGCCGTTTGTTACGCTGAACAACGCGCAAAAAGCCTATCTTGCGGATCGTCGCAAAGAGCTGGGCGGGGAATTCCCCAAACGCTTTACTGGCGCGCCTGCGCTTGAGATCCCGGAACTGGAAAAGTTTAAGGCTCAACTAGAAAGCACCGGTGAGCGCGAGATTTCGACCACCATGGCCTTTGTCCGTATTCTGACCACGCTGCTGCGGGACAAGAAGATCGGCAAGAATATCGTGCCAATCGTGCCGGATGAAAGCCGCACATTCGGGATGGAAGGGCTGTTCCGCTCGGTCGGGATTTATAACCCCAAGGGCCAGCAATACACGCCCGAAGATGCTGAACAGATGATGTATTACAAGGAATCTGAAAGCGGTCAGGTTCTGCAGGAAGGCATCAACGAAGCGGGTGCGATGGCGGATTGGATTGCGGCGGCGACGTCTTATTCCAACCACGGCGTGCCGATGATCCCGTTCTTTATCTATTACTCGATGTTTGGCTTCCAGCGCATCGGCGATCTGGCTTGGGCCGCAGGCGACAGCCGTGCCCGTGGCTTTATGCTGGGCGGCACTGCGGGCCGCACGACGCTGAACGGCGAAGGCTTGCAGCACGAGGATGGGCATTCCCACATCCTTGCGGGCACCATCCCGAACTGCATCAGCTATGACCCGACCTTTAGCTATGAGGTCGCGGTGATCGTGCAGCATGGTATGAAACGGATGTATCAGGATCAGGAAGACGTGTTCTTTTACCTGACCTTGATGAACGAGAATTACAGCCATCCCGACATGCCGATGGGCGCTGAAGAGGGCATTATCAAAGGTCTCTACCGTTTCCAGAAGACGGCGAAACCGGCGAAAAAGCATGTGAACCTGATGGGCTCGGGCACCATTCTGGTGCAGGCGATCAAAGCCGCCGAGATGCTCAAGGAAGACTTTGGCGTGACCTCGGATATCTGGTCGGCGACCTCGCTGAACGAATTGGCACGGGATTGCCAGGATGTGGCGCGCCATAACCGGTTGAACCCGCTGGCAGAGCAAAAGACCTCTTACGTGGCGCAGCAATTCGCCAATGCCAAAGGTCCGATCATCGCTGCCACCGATTACATGAAGAACTATGCAGAGCAGATCCGCACCTGTGTTCCAAACCGTTACACGGTTCTGGGGACAGATGGGTTTGGTCGCTCGGATAGCCGGGTGAACCTGCGTCGCTTCTTTGAGGTGGATGCCAACCACATCGCCGCAGCCGCGATGGTCGATCTCTTCCGCGAAGGCGTGGTGAGCGAGAAAGACCTGAAAGCCGCTTTGGCAAAATATGACATCGACGGCGAAAAGCCGAACCCGCGTTTGGTTTGAGCGGGATATGGAGCTTGCCCAGCAAAAGTGGGTACCGGTTTTGCGGTTCGGGCAAGCGGCCAAAAAGAAATCTGGAGTTTGAACAATGACAGTTGACGTAACAGTCCCCGATATTGGCGATTTCACTGATGTGCCGGTTGTGGCGGTTCTGGTTTCCGTGGGCGACACGGTGGCCGAAGAAGACCCGCTGATCGAGATTGAATCCGACAAGGCGACGATGGAAGTACCATCGCCGGTGGCCGGTGTGGTCAAAGAGATCAAAGTTGCCGAGGGCGACAATGTCTCGGAAGGCACGCTGATCATGGTGGTCGAAGGATCTGGCGCGGCAGCCGCCCCAACCGAGGCCCCCAAGGCAGAGGCCGCCCCGGCGGCAGCGCCCGCAGCAGCGGCTCCGGCCCCTGTGGCGGCGGCTCCGGTCACCGATGCGGGGTTCTCAAAGGTGCATGCCTCACCCTCGGTGCGTGCCTTTGCCCGTCGGGTTGAGGTGGACCTGAACAAGGTGAACGGCACCGGTCGCAAGGGACGCATCCTGCGCGAAGACATCGAGAAGGCGCTGAAATCCAGCGTGGCCCCGGCAGCGGCAGCAGCCGGCGCACAGGGCGGCATGGGTATCCCACCGATCCCAGCTGTAGACTTTTCGAAATTCGGCCCGGTTGAAGATGTGGAAATGCCGCGGATCAAAAAACTGTCCGGGCCTGCCTTGCACAAATACTGGCTCAACATTCCACATGTCACGCATAATGACGAAGCGGACATCACCGACCTGGACAAGTACCGCAAGGAAATGGACACGATGGCCAAAGAGAATGGCTATCGCGTGACCTTGCTGAGCTTTGTCATCAAGGCGTCTGTTTCGGCGCTGAAAGAGCATTGGGAAGTCAACAGCTCGATCCATCCTGACGGCGATAAGCTGATCAAGAAGGATTACTACAATATCGGTTTTGCGGCCGACACTCCTGGTGGACTGGTTGTGCCGGTGATCAAGGATGCGGATCGCAAAGGAATTGTCGAAATCTCCAAGGACCTGATGGAACTGTCCGGCAAGGCCCGCGCGGGTGAGCTGAAATCAGCGGATATGTCCGGGGCGACCTTTACCATTTCCTCGCTGGGCGGGATTGGCGGGACCTCCTTCACGCCGATCGTGAATGCGCCAGAGGTGGCGATCCTGGGGCTGACCCGCTCCAAGATGGCCCCGGTCTGGAATGGCGAGGAATTTGTGCCGCGCCTGATGCAGCCGCTGTCGCTGTCTTATGACCATCGCGCCATTGACGGGGCTTTGGCGGCGCGCTTCTGCGTGACGCTGAAAACCCTTCTGGGCGATATGCGCAAGCTGATGTGGTGAGGTGACAATCATGGAAATCAAAGTACCCGATATTGGTGATTTCACCGACGTGCCTGTGGTTGCCGTTCTGGTGGCCGTGGGGGACAGCGTGGCCGAAGAAGACCCGCTGATCGAGATCGAGAGCGACAAGGCGACGATGGAAGTGCCGTCGCCCGCAGCTGGTGTGGTCAAAGAGATCAAGGTTGCTGAAGGGGACAAAGTCTCGGAAGGCTCGTTGATCATGGTGTTGGAGGCCTCTGGAGGGGGGGCGTCCGAAGGGGGCATCGAGCCCCCTGCGGACGCGGCCGCAGAAGCGGCTCCAGCGCCCGTGGCCGCAACCGGCACCGCGACAGGCGCGGGTGACGTGCATGCCGAGGTCGTGGTTCTGGGCTCTGGCCCGGGCGGCTATACGGCGGCGTTCCGTGCGGCGGACCTTGGCAAAAAGGTTGTGCTGATCGAAAAGAACCCGACCCTGGGCGGCGTGTGCCTGAACGTGGGCTGCATCCCGTCCAAGGCGCTGCTGCACGTGGCCAAGGTGATCACCGAGGCCGAAGAGATGTCTTCGCATGGTGTCAGCTTTGCCAAGCCCGAGATCAATCTGGACGAGTTGCGCGCCTTTAAGGACAGTGTTGTCGGCCAGTTGACCGGTGGTTTGGACGGCTTGTCCAAGGGGCGCAAGGTGCAGATTGTGCGCGGCATGGGCACCTTTACCGGGCCGAATATGATTTCGGTTGCCGGTGAAGACGGTGTCACCACCGTGTCGTTCGATCAATGCATCATCGCGGCGGGGTCTGAGCCGGTTGCGCTGCCTTTCATTCCTGAGGATGAGCGCGTGATCGACAGCACTGGCGCGCTGGAGCTGAAAGACGTGCCAGAGCGGATGCTGGTTCTGGGTGGCGGCATCATTGGTCTGGAAATGGCCTGTGTTTACGACGCTTTGGGATCGAAGATCACCGTGGTTGAGCTGATGGATCAGATCATTCCGGGTGCGGATAAGGATGTGGTGAAGCCTCTGATGAACCGCATCAAAGGGCGTTATGAGAATATCTTCCTCAAGAACAAAGTGACGGCGGTTGAGGCCACTGATGCTGGCATGAAGGTCACCTTTGAGGATGATAAGGGCGAAAGCTTTTCCGATACGTTTGACAAGGTTCTGGTCGCCGTGGGCCGCAAGCCCAATGGCAAGCTGATCAATGCCGACCAGGCGGGGGTTGCTGTGGATGATCGCGGCTTTATTGCCGTGGACAAGCAGCAGCGCACCGGGCAGCCGCATATCTTTGCCATTGGTGACGTGGTCGGCCAGCCGATGCTGGCGCATAAGGCTGTTCATGAGGGCAAAGTGGCCGCCGAGGTTGCCGCAGGTCACAAGCGGTTCTTTGACGCCAAGCTGATCCCGTCGGTCGCCTATACCGATCCCGAGGTCGCCTGGTGCGGTCTGACCGAGACCGAGGCCAAGGCCAAAGGTATCAAGGTCGAAAAAGGCGTGTTCCCCTGGGCCGCATCGGGCAAATCCCTGTCCAATGGGCGCTCTGAGGGCATGACCAAGCTGATCTTTGACCCGAGCGATGATCGTCTGCTGGGAGCCTGCATCGTGGGCACCAATGCGGGTGATCTGATCTCGGAATGCGCGCTGGCGATTGAGATGGGCGCGGATGCGGTTGATCTGGGCCACACCATCCACCCGCACCCGACCCTGTCAGAGACCGTGAACTTTGCCGCCGAGATGTTTGAGGGCACCATCACCGACCTGATGCCGCCTAAAAAGCGTAAAAAGTAAGCGGAACATGACACAAAGAGAGGCGGGGGAAACCCCGCCTTTTTTGTTTAAAGTGTTTCGAGAAATGGTTGCGACAAACGGATCGCGAATGGCCTGAGAACGCGACGCATGGCAAGGTTTTTGCGATTCAACGTTTTCTCGAAGCGCTATAGGGCTAGGGGCAGGACCGGGCCCTCAGCAGGTCTGAGAGGACAGCCTGACTAGGTGGCAGTTGGAAGGTTGACCTTTGGTCGCCAAGACGCTGCGCCCCGCGATCCTCCAGAACTTTTCGACATAGCGATGTGATGGCTTTCATCGGGCACGGCATTGCCGTTATCTGGCGAATATGATGGCTGGTTTTGAATCAGGAGCTCTCGGTCGCAATGCATATTCGTTCCAAACTTGTCGAAGATATCTGTGGCTGGACAGCGCTTGCTCCGGGTCTGACCCCCTATCGGTCGCTTGACGCTGACGCCACGGCGGATTGCGTGGTGATCGGGGCGGGGTTTACCGGGTTGGCGATTGCCCGCCGCCTTGCCGAGCTGCGGCCAGAGGCGCGGGTTGTGCTGGTGGACGCCAAGCGCGTGACCGGCGGTGCCAGTTCGCGTAATTCCGGCTTTGCCGTTGCCAATGAGGGCCCCGGTCATGCGCAGCTACATACAGAGCAGGGACGGGCCAGTTACTTTACCATGAACCGGATTGATCGCTTTGGCGTCAGCAGTTTGCGAGACCTGGTTCAACAGCATGGCATCGAGGCGCAATGGGAGGATACCCCGTCAATCCATGCGGCACATGATCCGCGCAATTACCAACGATTGCAGCGCCATTTGGATGCGTTTCAGCAATTGGGGATCAATGCGCGCCTGGTAGAGGGGCCCGAGCTAAAGACGCGGTTGGGGACCGATTTTTATGGTTTGGGGGTCGAGACCAGCGGAGGCGCATTGTTGCAACCGGCGATGATGGCGCAAGGGTTGGCGGCCCATTTGCCGCGCTCGGTTGAGGTCTTTGAAAACACGGCGATTTCGTCACTTCGTCACCTGGATGGGGGCTGGGCGATGACGGCAAACGGGCATACATTGCGCGCGCAACAGGTCTTTGTCGCTGTGAACGCGTTCTTTCCCCGGCTCGGGCTGAAACAACGCCGTGTGTTTCCATTGGCGCTGACAGCCAGCTTGACCCGCCCCCTGAAACCGGAAGAGGAGCGCGCCATTGGCAACCCGGCCAGCTGGGGCATCCTTTCGCCGCGCTCTCTGGGGGCGACGATGCGGCTGACATGCGACCGTAGACTTCTGATCCGCAACACGGCGGAGTTTCTGGCAGGCGGTGTGCGCCCCGACGCCCTGGCCGCGCGCAAACGACAACATGCTGTCGGGCTGCGCAAACGCTTTGCCTTTCTGGATGAGGGCGATATCGACTTTACCTGGAGCGGAACGATTTGCATCAGCCGCAATGGCAAGCCGGTTTTTGAGGAAAACCAGCCGGGGCTGTATTTGTGCGGTGGCTACAACGCGTCTGGCGTTTCTCGGGGGACCGCTATGGGGCGGTTGATCGCCGAATATGCGACGGGACAGGACTCAGAGCGGTTGAGCGACGCGTTGAACCTGATCAAGCCGACGCGGCTGCCGCCGCGACCCTTTCTTGACCTTGGGGTGAAAGCCAGGGTTTGGATGGAACGGCAGGCAGCGGCAAAGGAGCGGTGATCCGGTCCGCTGGTAATTCTAGAGAGGTTGGAATGGGGTCTGGTGCTGAGCAGGTTTATGTTGTCTGGGACCTATGGGATGGGGTGCGCAGTGGCATCGCCGACTATGACGGAGCCCCCCATTTCTTTGAATACAAGTTTGACAATGACCTAGCCGATTTTTCGGAGGTGTTTGAGCTTAGAATGATCGACGCCGAAACCCTGCAAATGGCGCTTGACCAATGGGCCATTTACCGGGCTTGGGAAGCGCAATTTCATTCCGGCAGGGTTAAACTGGAAACGCATCCGGGGCACGGGGGGATCGATCAACAATACGACCAACTTGAGCAAGCGTTGAAGCAACGCATTTCCGAGGCACCAGTGGTTGCGCAGGTCGGGGCAAGGTTTCAACCAATAGAAAGGCAAACTGACCGCCCTTACGGATGCCTTCTCGACATGGAGGTGATGTGGTCTGAGGCGCAGATATGTGTGAAGTCACCCTCACCGACCTGATGCTGTCCGAGCAGCGGACGAAGTAAGCGATTATCACTCACAGTTAAAGGCGGGAGAAACCCCGCGCTTTTTGTTACCGTTTTATGTCTTGCGTCTTGTGTCTTATGGCAGCAGTACGGACAAAACGGCCGTTCCTGTTTTAGCTGTAGGAGGCCGCGTTCCAACAACAAATTGGCTATCTACCGATCATGCTTCGCAATAAGGCAATTCTTCTTTCGAGTGATGCCTCCGGCCTCTTAAGTAATATTTCGACAGTGCCATCGTCCAATCCGCTCAAGTCTCGAGTTTCGATTATGAATCCTAGCGCAGCAAAGGCAACATTGGCCGACTTATCGAGAAGCGCCCTTCTGGCGACCTCGGAGGTATGAGCCGGTAGTTCGATCGTTCGTTCCCGAACCTTGCCTCCTTCTTTCCAGATGTACTTTCTGTACAGCAATGCTTTGAATGCAATCAAACGCCGATACGAGCACTCTGCTTTTTCCGCGACCTCTGGAAGCAACTCATCGTAAAAGCCGGTTTGGAGGATAAGGCCCAAGATTTGGTTTTTAGCGCGATCTGAGACGCCAAAGATAAGAATAGTGCGCAATGCGTCCTTCACTTTGGGGTAAGAGATGAGAGCCTCAACTACGTCCCTTTCGGGCTTCGCCATTCGACCAAACCTTGCGTCATCAAGGAGCAAACCCATTGAGCCTGCGATCATGTAAGGCAGTCCACCATTTGGTCCGCCATCGTTTTTCATCAACCTTTCAATGGCTTTGGCAGATGCCACGCGCACTTGAGGCACCCAGTCGTTGAGTCGCAATACGATCATCGCAAATCCGATGGTCGGACCTAAACCATGTACATGTGCCAAGCCGAGTTCTCGGGCGTAACCAGAGCGAGAGGTAGTAAACGCTAGAGCCGCCATACTGTCAGCGGCGCAAACATGTTCGATTTCTTGGTTGCCAAACCCAAACTCTGTGTGTCTCCCAATATCATCGACGACCAAGCCTAGTTTCCGATCAAGAGCGGAAACGGTTGCGATACTCTCGTGGCTAAGCGCAATTCCAACGCTATTCCGTTCATCCACCAACTTGAGCTTAGTACCACGAGGAAGGGTTGAGACAACACTGTCGAGCAACACTCTCCAACTCGGCCTCCGCCGGGCCTTGACCGCATTTTGGAACAGCACCTGCAAGTGGTTCGCGATTACATCGAACGGCTCGTGTCCGCGCCCGAATACAAAAATTGTTGGGTCGCCATATTCGTGTTTCAACATTTGAATAGCTTCTCCAAGCGAGTCTAAAAAAGTTCCAAACGCACGGAGGTGCGCTGCAATACTCATCGCCAAAACGGACCTTCTAACAGCGCGCAGCATCGGTCAACATGGGCTTGAAGCGGAAATTTGAAGAGCGTTTTCTAAAAATTAGGAGAGAACGAACTGCGGGATTCAGTTCGTTAAAAGTGAAAAGACCACTCCCAATCCCATTTGCGCAAGATCAAAGCCGCCGGCCTTTGGCCCATGCAATATCCTGAGCGAAACAATCCTGAATAGGAGACGCGACATGGGAAGTATTGGTGGTAAACTCAGTGTCCGCAAAGCCGCTGCCGTCATTGTGATGGCGCGGGAGTTGGACCGGGCAGAGGGCGAGCTGCGCGCCTTTATCGATCGGATGGACGAAGAGGAGCAGGCGGCTCTTGTGGCGGTCATGTGGATCGGGCGCGGGGCCTTTGAAGCCGAAGAGCTGCAAGAGGCGTTTGATACCGCGATTGCCGAGGCCTCGACGCCAACGGCGGATTACCTGATTGGCACGCCGCATCTGGTCGACAATCTCGAAGGCGGGCTTGAGGCGCTGGGCTTTGATGCCATTGATGAAGAAGATCAACTGATGACCCGCGGGTCCTGAGACCGAAACTATCGCAGCGACCGCCCCTTGACGATGGCATCCGAGCCAAAGCGGGCGCGGATTTCATCTGTGGCCCGTTCGGCCTTGGCGCGGGTTCCGGCCTTGGGGTCGAGCAGGTCTCCGGCGCGATCGGCGCTGTCCTCGGGCACCAGATCCGAAATCCCGGCCCCGATCAGGCGGAACGGTCCCTTGTCGATCTGTTGGTCAAACATGGCGCGGGTCAGGCGATAGATCCGATCCGCAATTTGTGTCGAATCCGGCAGGGATTGCCGCCGGGTGATCAGCTTGAAATCAGCGGTTTTGAGTTTCAGCGTCACCACACGGCCAGCCAAACCGCGCGCCTTGGCCCGGTCAGAGACCTTCTCAGACAGCCGCCAGAGATGGCCATCGAGAATTTCCGGGTCTGACGTGTCTTCGAAAAACGTGGTCTCGTTCGAGATGCTTTTGATTGGGGCGTTGCGGGTGATGCGGCGCTTGTCCTGCCCTCGCGCCAGATACCAAAGCCGTTCGCCCATGGAGCCAAAACGCGCGGTCAGATCCTCTTTCTCCCAGCGGCGCAGATCCTCAAAGGTGCGGATGCCCGCGCGTTCCAGCGACTCTTGCCCCACCGTTCCGACACCCCAGATCAGGCGCACGGGTTTGGGGCGCAAAAACTCTTCGGTCTCGGCGGCCCCGATGATGGAAAACCCGTTGGGCTTGTCGAGATCAGAGGCGATCTTGGCGAGAAATTTGTTATGTGACAGGCCGATAGAGCCGGTGACGCCCAGCTCATCCTTCATCCGCTTGACCAGCCGGGCCAGCATGATGGCCGGGGGAACACCGTGTAATTTGGTGGTGCCGGTCAGGTCCAGAAAGGCCTCGTCCAGCGAGAGTGGCTCGATAGAGGGGGTCATTTCCTCCATCATGGCGCGGATGGCTTTGGAGGTTTCGACATAGACCTCCATGCGCGGTTTCACGACCACCGCATCGGGGCATTTCTTGAGCGCCTGAAACATCGGCATGGCCGAACGCACGCCGCGCATGCGTGCGATGTAACAGGCGGTCGACACCACCCCGCGCCGCCCACCGCCAACGATGACCGGCTTGTCCATCAGTTCTGGATTGTCGCGTTTTTCAACGCTGGCATAAAAGGCGTCGCAATCCATATGCGCGATGGAGAGATCCCATAATTCGGGATGCGAGATGATCCTGGGCCGCCCGCAAGACGGGCAGCGGGCCCCGGTTTCAAAGGGCGTCAGGCAATCTCGGCACAAGGATGGCATGGCGTCAGGATACAGGTAACCCGGTTTGGCAACAATCGGGGCATGGTTATCAAGACTTTCTTTTTGCGCAAAAATCCCCATCTTGGTGACAAGTCTTTTCAGGAGAGAATTCATGGATATCGAACAGCTGATTTCCGAGATCGCCAGCGGGAATGTTGTGATCCTGCTTTTGGCGGCCTTGATCATCTTCAGCATTTTGCTTGGCGTGCGGATTGTACCGCAATCGGAAAAACATGTGGTGGAACGCTTTGGCCGTTTGCGTACGGTGCTGGGGCCTGGGATCAATTTTATCGTACCATTTCTGGATCGGGTGCGGCACAAGATTTCCATTCTTGAGCGCCAATTACCCAACGCCAATCAGGATGCGATCACCACGGATAACGTGCTGGTTCAGGTGGAAACTTCGGTGTTTTATCGCATTCTGGAACCGGAAAAGACGGTCTATCGGATTCGCGATGTTGATGGTGCGATTGCAACCACCGTGGCCGGGATCGTGCGGGCCGAGATCGGTAAGATGGAGCTAGATGAAGTTCAGTCGAACCGCTCGCAACTGATTTCCCAGATCAAGGCCAGCGTTGAGGATGCGGTGGATGATTGGGGGATCGAGGTGACACGGGCCGAGATTTTGGATGTGAACCTGGATCAGGCGACGCGGGACGCGATGTTGCAGCAGTTGAATGCAGAACGTGCCCGACGTGCGCAAGTGACCGAGGCCGAAGGGGAACGCCGCGCTGTGGAATTGCAGGCGGATGCGGATCTGTACGCGGCTGAACAGGCGGCCAAGGCGCGCCGGGTAACCGCCGAGGCTGAGGCCTATGCGACTGAGATCGTTGCGAAGGCGATCAAGGAACACGGGGTAGAGGCGGCGCAGTATCAAGTGGCGCTGAAACAGGTTGAGGCCTTGGTGAAGGTTGGTGAGGGGCAGGGCAAGCAGACGGTGATCGTGCCAGCTAACGCATTGGATGCCTTTGGCGATGCGTTTTCAATGCTGAGAGGAGGTAAATGATGTGGGAACAATGGTGGATCTGGGCCGGAGCCGGTCTGGTGATGTTGATCGTCGAAATCTTTGCCCCTGGATTTGTGTTCCTGGGCTTTGGGTTTGGCGCTTTGGCGGTTGCGCTTTTGATGGGGCTGGCCCCTGGGCTGATCACTTCGTTGCCCGTCGCGTTGCTGATTTTTGCGCTATGCTCGCTGGTGGCGTGGTTGGTCATGCGCAAGCTGGTGGGCGAGCGCAAGGGGCAGACCAAGGTGTGGCACACGGATATCAACGACAATTGAATGAGCGATAAGGCACGTGCCGAGTTTCACGGGGCCAAGGTGTTGGTTTTCCTTGGCTCTGACCTCTTGGTTGTTGAGCGCGATCACACGCCGGGCATCCCTTGGCCAAGGTATTTGGATCTGCCGGGTGGCGGTCGCGAAGGGGTGGAAAGCCCCGAGGCCTGCGCGATGCGTGAGACGCGGGAAGAGGTGGGTTTGCAGCTGAGCGAGGATCAGCTGCGCCTTGTTCAAATTCGCGACAGTGAAGGCCGGTACAGCTGGTTCTTTGCCGCGCATTTGGCGGCTGAAGCCGTCACTGACATCGTGTTTGGCGATGAGGGTGTCGGGTGGAGCTTAATGGCTCCGGAGAGGTATGTTGCCCACCCCAAGGCCATCCCGCCCTTTGCGGCAATCGTCGCGGGTTATCTGGCAGACAACCCGCGCGGCACGCGGTGACAAAAGTTTTAGATAAAACTTTTGCAAATTCCGTGAACGGAATTTGGGTGCCCGGACTTAACTGTTGAGTTCTGTCACAATCGCCTGGGCCGCCGCGCGCGGATCAGCGGCTTTGTGAACCGGGCGGCCGACTACGATGTGGTCGGCTCCGTTGGCGATGGCCATGGCCGGGGTGGCGATGCGTTTCTGGTCGCCCAGATCAGCACCGACAGGGCGCACGCCTGGTGTGACGATCAGCTTGCCCTCAGCCTCGGGCAGGGCGCGGATCAGCGCCGCCTCGTTCGGAGAGGCAATGACCCCATCCGCCCCGGCAGCCAGCGCACGAGCGGCGCGTTCGGTGACGATGTCGGGAATGTCGCCTGCTTTGATCAGCGAGGCATCCAGATCAGCGCGATCCAGCGAGGTCAGGATGGTCACCGCCAGGATTTTTAGGTCTTTGCCCGCCGCGCCCTCTTTGGCGGCGCGCACCACATGCGGGTCGCCATGCACCGTCAGGAAATCGAGATCAAACTGGGCGATCCCGCGCACCGCAGCCTCAACCGTGGCCCCGATGTCAAAGAATTTCATATCCAGAAAAATCTTTTTGCCATGCTCGGCCTTCAGCTCATTGGCGAGCGCAAGGCCGCCGCCGGTCAACATGCCCAGACCGATCTTGTAGAACGACACGCTGTCCCCAAGGTTTTGCACCAGATCAATGCCGGCAACGACATTTGGCACGTCCAAAGCAACAATCAGGCGGTCATCAGAGGGGGGGAGCGTCATGGCAGGACCTTTCGAGAAAGCAAACGGCCCCCTTTTGCGTCCATGCCCCCATAAGGTCAAGCCTGTTTGCGTGCCTTCATCAGCTCGGGTGCCAGTTTCAAACTGCCTTTGCGACGATATTCCGGCATGCGCCGTGTTTGGCGCAGCGCCTCGGCCAAAAGCAGCAGGCGATGCTGGCTTTTGTCGATTTCAACCTTGCGCGGCAGGGTCAGGGGCACGTTGATACGCGTTTCCCCTGCGACCAGCGACACAGACCCGCGCATACACCCGCCGGGGCCAATATCGCGAAATCCGGTATATTCTACTTTGGAAATGATCATTTTAGGCAGCCTCCACGCGCGAAAGCTTGACTCAAAGGTGTTTAAAAACCGCTGCACCGTGCGGGCAAAGACATTCAAATTGCAATGGTATTTTTGCAACGCTTGCCCCTTGAAGGCGAGGCTGAGAACCTCCATCTTGGCTATGAGGCCCTTACCTTTCGCGTGCCGCCAAGCGGGCGCAAATTCAGCCAAGGGCGCTTGGACAAAGGAGAATAGCCATGAACCTTGACAAGTTCACGGAGCGGTCGCGCGGTTTCATTCAAGCCGCTCAAACGATTGCAATGCGGGAGAGCCATCAGAAACTGGCCCCTGAACATCTGCTCAAAGCATTGATGGATGATGATCAGGGGTTGGCCAGCAACCTGATCACCCGCGCCGGTGGTAAGCAGAGCCGCGTGTTGCAGGTGGTTGACACCAAGATGGCCAAGATCCCCAAAGTGACGGGGGATGCCGGTCAGGTCTATATGGATAGCGCCACTGGTAAGGTGCTGGATGAGGCGGAGAAAATCGCCACCAAGGCCGGGGACAGCTTTGTTCCGGTGGAACGTATGCTGATGGCGCTGGCGCTGGTGAAATCCCCGGCAAAAGAGGCGCTGGAGGCGGGTGATGTCTCGGCCCAGAAGCTGAACGAGGCGATCAACGATATTCGCAAGGGGCGCACTGCCGACACGGCGACCGCAGAAGAGGGCTATGACGCGCTTAAGAAATATGCGCGCGACCTGACCGAGGCGGCGCGTGAGGGCAAGATCGACCCGATCATTGGCCGCGACGAGGAAATCCGCCGCGCCATGCAGGTGCTGAGCCGTCGTACCAAAAACAACCCTGTGATGATTGGTGAACCCGGCGTGGGTAAGACTGCGATTGCCGAGGGGTTGGCCCTGCGCATCGTCAATGGTGACGTGCCGGAGTCCTTGCGCAACAAACAGCTTTTGGCGCTGGATATGGGCGCTCTGATTGCCGGTGCGAAGTATCGCGGTGAGTTTGAGGAACGCCTGAAGGCGATCCTGACCGAGGTGACTGAAGCCGCCGGTGAAATCATCCTGTTTATTGACGAAATGCACACGCTGGTTGGCGCGGGCAAGGCGGATGGGGCGATGGATGCCTCGAACCTGCTGAAACCTGCTTTGGCACGCGGTGAACTGCATTGTGTCGGCGCGACGACGCTGGATGAATACCGCAAGCATGTGGAAAAAGACGCGGCTTTGGCGCGGCGGTTCCAGCCTGTGCTGGTTGAGGAACCGACTGTTGAGGATACGATCAGCATCCTGCGCGGCATCAAAGAGAAATATGAGCTGCACCATGGGGTGCGGATTTCTGACAGCTCTTTGGTGGCGGCCTCGACCCTGTCGCATCGCTACATCACCGACCGGTTTCTGCCGGACAAAGCCATCGACCTGATGGACGAAGCGGCCTCGCGTTTGCGCATGGAAGTGGACAGCAAACCCGAAGAGCTGGACGCGCTGGACCGCGATATTCTGCAAAAGCAGATCGAGGTTGAGGCGTTGCGGCTTGAGGATGATCAGGCCTCCAAGGATCGGCTGGCCAAGCTGGAACAGGATCTGGGCGACCTGCAACAGGAATCGGCTGAGATGACTGCGAAATGGCAGGCCGAGCGGGACAAGCTTGCCTCGGCGCGTGACATCAAGGAGCAGTTGGATCGCGCCCGCGCTGAGCTGGAACAGGCCAAGCGCGAGGGCAATCTGGGCCGCGCGGGGGAACTGTCTTATGGCATCATCCCGGGGCTGGAAAAGCAGCTGCAAGAGGCCGAGGACAGCGATGATGTCATGGTCGAAGAGGCGGTGCGCCCCGAGCATATCGCTGCTGTCGTGGAACGTTGGACGGGTATCCCGACCTCGAAAATGTTGGAGGGCGAGCGTGAGAAGCTGCTGCGCATGGAAGATGACTTGCACAAGCGGGTGATCGGCCAGGAACAGGCGGTTACGGCTGTGTCCAACGCGGTGCGCCGAGCGCGTGCAGGTCTGAATGATGAAAACCGGCCGTTGGGTTCTTTCCTCTTCCTTGGGCCAACAGGGGTGGGCAAGACGGAGCTGACCAAAGCCGTTGCGGATTTCCTGTTTGACGATGACAGCGCCATGGTGCGCATAGACATGTCGGAATTCATGGAGAAACACGCGGTCGCCCGTCTGATCGGCGCGCCTCCGGGCTATGTTGGCTATGATGAGGGCGGGGTGCTGACCGAAGCGGTGCGCCGTCGCCCCTATCAGGTTGTGCTGTTTGACGAGGTCGAAAAGGCGCATCCGGATGTGTTCAACGTGCTGTTGCAGGTGCTCGATGATGGGCAGTTGACCGATGGTCAGGGCCGGACGGTGGATTTCAAGCAGACGCTGATTATCCTGACCTCGAACCTTGGCTCGCAGGCGCTAAGCCAATTGCCCGAGGGTGCGGATAGTGCGCAGGCGAAACGGGATGTGATGGACGCGGTGCGCGCCCATTTCCGCCCGGAATTCCTGAACCGTCTGGACGAAACCATCATCTTTGACCGCCTGCGTCGGGATGACATGGATGGCATCGTTGATATCCAGTTGGCGCGTTTGCTGAAACGCCTTGCCGCGCGCAAGATCACGCTGCAACTGGACGAGGATGCGCGCCAATGGCTTGCGGATGAGGGCTATGACCCGGTCTTTGGGGCCCGTCCACTGAAACGGGTGATCCAACGCGCGCTGCAAAACCCGCTGGCCGAGATGCTGCTGGGCGGTGACGTGGCGGATGGTGACACGATCGTGGTCAGCGCTGGGGCCGACGGGTTGCTGATTGGCGATCGCGTCGGGGCCAGCAATCGGCCCAAGCCGGATGATGCCGTTGTGCATTAAACCATTGTGACACAAGTCAAAGGCCCGCTTTCACGGCGGGCCTTTTTCTTATAGACAACAGGGCATTATTGGATCGGAGTGTGTGAATGGACTGGCAGAGCCTGTTGAATACGCAGCGTTTGTTCAAGGATAAAGAGGAAGACGCGGCGCGCCCCAATTACACCATGGACGCGGATCGGATCATCTTCTCCGCGCCGTTCCGTCGGCTAGCCAACAAAACCCAAGTGCATCCGCTCCATGGCCATGATCATTTGCGCCACCGTATGATCCATTCCAACGAAGTCGCAACGGTTGGGCGCAGTTTGGGAATGCAGATCGGAGCCTGGTTGGAGGTCGAAAAGTACATCGGACAAGGTGAGGCGCATCGGGTTGCGGGCATCATCCATGCGGCCTGTCTGGCGCATGACATCGGCAACCCGCCCTTTGGCCATTCCGGCGAAGAGAGCATCGGCAAATGGTTTGCAGAACGATTTCAGGAGCCACGCGGCGTGTTTCGCGGTATTGATGCCGGGTTGTGGCCCGAGTTCGAGGCCTTTGAGGGCAACGCCCAAGGGTTTCGCATTTTGACGCGGTTGGAAATGTATCGCGGGGATTACGGGATGGACCTATCGGCGGCGGTGCTGGGCGCTTTTACCAAATACCCGATGACGGCCCGCACGCGGGCGGTATTGACCGATCATTCCTATGTAGGGGCCAAGAAATTTGGTTTGTTTGATCGCGAGGCAAAAACCTATGCCAGAGTCGCGGACCGGCTGGGCTTGATTGCTGAAACCGCAGCGGATGGCAGCACGTGGTGGCGGCGTCACCCGCTTGTCTTCCTGGTCGAGGCGGCGGATGATATTTGCTATAATATTGTTGATCTCGAAGACGGATACACGGCGCGAGATCTCAGCTTTGATCAAGTGCGGGACCTATTGCTGCCTTTGATCGAAAACACACCCAATGATGACAATCTCGGCAATCATACCGAATATGAAAAGATTTCACACTACCGCGCCTTGGCCATTGGTGGCGCGATTTGGGCCTGTGTCGAGGCGTTTAAGGCCAATCACGACGCTATTATGAATGGCACTTATTCCAACGATCTTATTGCCGATTCCGCGCTAGGCCCGGCCTTTGCCAGGATCAAGAAAACGGCGCGGGAACAGCTGTTTGTTGCCCCACGAAAAACCAAGCTGGAAGTGCGTGGCCGCAATGTGATCCGCAATGTGTTGGATGGGCTCTTGCCCGTATTTGATGCTTTGGCTGAGCGGGGTTGGGATGAGGCTAAGTTGCCCGATTACGAACGACAGGTTGTTCGCGCCCTGGAACTGGACTTGCGAGGCGTGACCGATAGCTATTCGGCACTGCATGCCATGACGGATTTTGTGTCGGGCATGACTGATCGGTACGCCGTAGATACTGCAGAGATGTTGATGGGGCGGTAAACCCGCCCCAGCTTGGTCAAAAGATGAAGTCGTCGGCAGAGATGGTGCTTGCATCGACGTTCTGTAACGTGATCGAATTGTCACCAGCCAGTTGGATATGCACATCTGCGCCGACCTGGGTGATCACCAGATCGCTATAGCCGGTGATGCCCTCAGAGGCGTAGCCGGACACGTCAAGCAGATCCGAGCCATCCTCAAAGTCGGTGATGATGTCATTGTTGCTGCGCATTTCAAAGACAAAGGTGTCAGAGCCGGTGCCACCGGTCATCAGGTCCTGACCCCAGCCGCCGATCATGATGTCATTGCCGCTGCCGCCATCCATGGAGTCTTTGCCAGCGCCGCCGTCAAGAATGTCGTTGCCGGCATCGCCCCACATCTTGTCATTGCCGTTTTCGCCAATGACCTCGTCATGACCGTCACCACCATAAAGGCGGTCATTCTTGTTGCCGCCATTGATGTAGTCATTGCCCTCATCGCCAAAGATCAGGTCGTTATCTGCATCGCCAAAGATCACGTCATTGCCAAACCCGCCATGGATCTTGTCCTGGCCGGACCCGCCATAGATCAGGTCATTGCCAAGTTCGCCGCGGATTTGGTCACGGCCCGAGCCTCCGAAAATCTGGTCGTTGCCGTGGCCGCCCCAGATCCGGTCAGAGCCATTGCCCGCCGTGATTATATCTGCACCCGAGGTGCCAACCACCGTGTCGGAACTGTCCGAAGTGGTTGTGGTTACAGGGGCTGCGGTCAGCACGAAATCGGACGCGCTCAGGTCAGAAGGGGCAACGCCGGAAATCTCGATCGAGTTGCCATTGCCCAGCATGATCAACGTGCTGGCCCCAAGATCGAGGATGTTGAGCAGGGAAATGTCGTAAACGCCAATTGCGGTCAGGTCGATCCTGTCGATGCCCAGTTCGAAATCGGTGATGGTGTCATTACCACTTTTCCAGCCGTCGATGATGAAGAGATCCGCACCGTCTTCGCCGGTCAGGCGGTCGTTGCCTTTGCCGCCGATGATCGTGTCATCATTGGCACCGCCGTTCAGCGTGTCATCATCCTGACCGCCATCCAGATAGTCTTCGGCATCGCCCCCAAAGAGCTGGTCGCTGTTATTGCCGCCAAACAGGGTGTCATCCCCGCCGCCGCCGACCAGCAGATCATCGGCATTGCCGCCATCCAGCAGGTCGTTGCCGTTTTCACCATAGAGTGAATCGTGACCACAGGCTCCTATCAAGACATCGTCGTTTTCGCCACCCAGGATCTCGTCACCGCCATTGCCGCCCAGCAGGGTGTCGTTGCCGTTCATCCCCAGGATCAGGTCGGCCCCGTTATCCCCCATGTAGTAATCATTGCCGCCCAATAGGGCGACAACATCGCGTGTGAGCGTTCCGGTCAGGCTGTCATCGCCGTCGGTTCCAAATACGGTTGGCATGGCAGTGCCCCTTTTCAAAATAAGTTGTGGTGCCCCGAACCCAAAAGCGCGGCCATTTCCCCCCGAAATCGCTGCAAACTCAATATGGTTAACGAGACTAGAAAGGGCGTATGGGGCTGGCAAAGGAAATGTCCGAATTTCGCCACAATTCGGCCCCATTGCACGCATGGCGGGAAAATTGGTTTCGCGGGGCGCAACAATTGCGCCCGAGCGCTTCAAATGTTGAGAAGTGCGGTTTTAGTCCAGCCCAATTGCGGCACGCGCGATTCCATCCAGAAGGGATTCGACCTTTTTCATCTCGCCCTCGGGATAGGTGCGAAAACCGATGGTGGTGGTGTCGGGTGTTTCCGGGCGCACCATGACAAAGACATCATAGGGGCAGAATACGATGTTCATCGGGTCAGCTTCCATCACTTCGCGCGAGATTTTGGCCGAACAAAAGCTAAAGACGTCGGCATTGAGGAACAACACCCTTTCAGACCCGATATCGGCCCGCGTGCGTTCCAGCATTTCGCCGGTATGGGAGACGGAATCGATCACGAGACCAGCATCGATAATGGCGCTCTCAAGACCAAAGACAACGTCGTCAAAGCTGTCTTCTGTATCATAGGTGATCATGTCCGCCGCAAGGGCAGTGCTGCTGAGGATCGACAGGGCCATTGCTGTCAGAAAATGTTTCATGCTCTCTCACTTTCACGAATTCGGCAGCGGGGCTGCCATTTTGCTGCGACAATGGCACAGTAGGGTGCAGAAATCTGTTTGCCTTTGAGACAAATCAACACATTCGCGGAGATGAATATGGGATATGCAATGGCCGCGCTGGAATATTTGGCGCTTTTGTTTGTTTTCTTTCTGGGTATCGGCGTTGCGCTGGTCATTGTGCTGTTCATTGCGGATCGTCGCCAGACCGGCGATGCGATCCGGCGGAATTATCCGGTCATCGGGCGGTTTCGGCATCTGTTCACCGAATTGGGAGAGTTCTTTCGCCAGTATTTCTTTGCCATGGATCGCGAAGAGATGCCGTTTAACCGGGCGCAGCGCAATTGGGTATCGCGGGCCACGGGGGCCAAGAGCAATACGATTGCCTTTGGTTCGACCCGCAACCTCAACGTGCCGGGCACGCCGATTTTCATGAATGCGGTGTTCCCGCCGCTGGACGATCAATATGCCTCGACCGAACCGCTTGAGATTGGGCCGCATTGCCGTGAGCCCTATGCCGCCCCGTCGATTTTTAACATTTCAGGGATGTCTTACGGGGCCTTGTCCAAGCCAGCGGTGCAGGCGCTGAGCCAAGGCGCGGCCAAGGCCGGGATTTGGTTGAACACCGGCGAGGGCGGGCTTGCGCCGCATCACCTCGAAGGGGGATGTGACATTGTCTATCAGATTGGCACGGCCAAGTTTGGGGTGCGCGATGCCGAAGGCAATCTCAGCGATGACAAGCTCCGCGAAGTGGCCGCCAAACCTCAGGTCAAGATGTTTGAGATCAAGCTGAGCCAGGGGGCCAAGCCTGGTAAGGGGGGCATCCTGCCCGCCGCTAAAGTCAGCAAAGAGATTGCCGAGATCCGCGGCATTCCCGAAGGCCAGCCCGGCATTTCGCCCAACCGTCACCGCGAGGTGGATGATTTTGGCGATCTGCTTGATCTGATTTGCCATATTCGCGAGGTGACCGGCAAACCGGTGGGGTTCAAAACCTGTATGGGCTCTGCCGACCCTTGGGTGGATCTGTTTGAGGCGATCAAGGAACGCGGGGCCGAACATGCGCCGGATTTCATCACTGTGGATGGCGGCGAAGGCGGGACCGGCGCCGCGCCGATGCCCTTGATGGACCTAGTGGGCCTGCCGCTGCGCGAGGCTTTGGTACGCATGACCGATCTGCGTGACAAATACGGGCTGCATGAGCGCATTCGCATTGTCGCCAGCGGCAAGCTGATCAATCCCGGCGATGTGGCCTGGGCGATCTGTGCGGGGGCGGATTTTGTGACCTCGGCGCGTGGCTTCATGTTCTCGCTGGGCTGCATTCAGGCGCTGAAATGCAACAAGAACACCTGCCCGACCGGGATCACGACCCATGATGCCGGGCTGCAAAAGGGGCTTGTCGTGCAGGAAAAGCACAAGCGCGTCGCGCTATATGCGCAATCCATCATCTACGAGGTCGAAACCATCGCCCATTCGGTCGGTGTCGCCGAGCCGCGCCAGATGCGGCGACGGCATGTGCGAATTGTTCGGGATGATGGTCGATCCGTGCAGATGAACGAGCTTTACCCCTCTCAACCGAAAACTGGCGAGATGGCCTGAGCCGGAAAAATCAGCGCGATGACAAGCCCGGCGGCAATGGTCCCAAAGGCCCAAGCGGATCGGCGCAGGCGGGGGTGGCAGCTCCATGTGACAATCATGAGCGCCGCCCCGGCATTGGAAACAAGGCCGACCCACAACATGCCCCAGGGCACCTGGAGGTCGAGCACAGCAAAGAGCGCGCCGAGATATCCGACCAGTAAGGCCGAGAGGGCCACTGCATACAGGCGATAGATCAGTGGTTCCTGGCCCCATTGACCGGTGAGATTGTTCAAACGGGCATTGGTGGCAAAGCCGAACAGCCCGATCAGCGGCAGGGTGAGGAGAATTTTGACAGTCAAAAGCAAAGCAAGCGGGGACATGGTGCGAATCCTGAGTTTGAATTTTGAACTTAGCTTGAGGTAGGCTATCTGGGTTCGTATGTCAAACTCAACTGATTCCGAAATCATCCCCCGTTTCCCACCTGATCGCTGCGGACTCGCACTGGCGGCGGGGGTGTTGGGGGATAAATGGGTGCTGATGATCATCCGCCAGCTGTTTTATGGTGTCGCTCGGTTCGAGGATATTCGCGCCGAAATCGGTGTGCCGAAATCGGTACTGTCGGCGCGGCTCTCGTCGCTGATTGAGCAAGGTATTGTGGCCAAGCGCCCCTACAAGCCCGAAGGCGGGCGCACGCGGTATGAATACCTCCTGTCTCGAACAGGGTTTGATTTGGCTATGTCCCTGTTGGCGCTGTTGGAATGGGGTAATCGGCATCTTGACCTGGCGGGGGCACCGATTGGGCCAGTGCGTCGGTCTGATCGCGCCAAGCTGCGGGTGGCCTTGTTGGATGAAGAGGGCAGCGAGGTTGCGTTGCAAGATATTCGGCTGGCGGATTTGAGTAAGTAGAGGTTCGACATAGGTTCGCGCCCGACCCGAGGGCGGCTCACCGGCATGGTCGACCTTAAACTCAATCTCGGCGTTCCAAGGGACCGCAGCATTGCAAATTCGCACCCGCCCTGGGGGGCGGGTCGGGTGCGAACCGGATTGCAAGGCAATCCGGGAAACCCCGTTTTGTTACAGCCCCACCACGCCAACGTGACCCAAATTAATTTGGTCCGCGATCACAGAGCCTTTATCTATCCGTCAACAGAGATAGGAGACCCCAATGGCCAAACGCTGGATCAACGACCTCACTCAGGCGGACGTCACGCCCGAATCCGCCTTTCTGAACCGGCGGCAAATTCTGGCGGGTTTGGGGGCCAGCACGGTTATTGGTGCTGGTTTCAGCGCGGGTCAGGCGCAGGCGCAAGAGGCGCTGAAACCCAATGATTGGGACGACATCATCAACTACTGCAACTATTACGAATTCGGCACCGGCAAGGATGATCCTGCCAAAAACGCCCATACGCTGACCACAGACCCCTGGAGTGTCAAAATCGACGGCATGGTCGAGCGCCCGGGCGATTACGCGCTTGGCGATATCCTCGCCAAGATGACCATCGAAGAGCGGATTTACCGCTTCCGCTGTGTTGAGGCCTGGTCGATGGTCGTGCCTTGGAACGGGTTTGAACTGGCTGACCTGTTGGAAATGGCAGGCGTCAAGCCTGAGGCGAAATATGTCGCCTTTGAAACGGTTTACCGCCCCGAAGAGATGCCGGGCACCCGCTATCCTGTGCTCGACTGGCCCTATGTCGAAGGCTTGCGTCTGGATGAGGCCATGCACCCGCTGACCCTGATGGCCACAGGGATCTATGGCAAACCGCTGCCCAACCAGAACGGCGCGCCGATGCGTTTGGTGGTGCCGTGGAAATATGGGTTCAAGTCGATCAAATCCGTGGTTCGGATCACATTGACAGACTCTGAACCACCCACCAGCTGGAACAAGGCCAATGGCCGCGAATACGGGTTTTATAGCAATGTGAACCCAACCGTGGATCACCCGCGCTGGTCACAGGCGACAGAGCGGCCCTTGGGTGGTGGTTTGTTTGCGCGTCGTAAACCAACATTGATGTTCAATGGCTATGAAAAAGAGGTTGCCGCCCTGTACGAGGGCATGGACCTGACCAAGAATTTCTGAGCCGTTACTGCCGATGATTGACCGCCTGAACACATTTATCCGCAAAGTCCCGACCTGGTTTGTCTACCTGATTGGTGCCTTGCCCGCGCCCTGGCTGCTTTATCTTGCCTTGACCGGTGGTCTGGGCGTCGAGCCGATCAAGGCGTTAGAGCATGAGCTGGGTGAATTGGCGTTGCAATTGCTGATTGTCGGCCTTGCCATCACGCCCCTGCGCCGCTTTGCCAAGCTCAACCTGTTGAAATTCCGCCGTGCCATTGGGTTATTGGCGTTTTTCTATGTGGCTCTGCATTTGCTGGTCTGGTTGGTTCTGGATGTTCAGATCCTGTCGCAGATCTGGGCCGATATTCTGAAACGCCCCTATATCACCGTGGGCATGGCTGCCTTTGCGCTGATGGTCCCGCTGGCGGTGACCTCAAACAACTGGTCGCTGCGCAAGCTGGGCGCGCGTTGGCGCAAACTGCATCAGCTGACCTATGTTGCGGTGCTGCTTGGGGCGTTGCATTTTGTGATGTTGGTCAAAGGTTTCCAGATAGAGCCGTTGATTTATATGGCCGTTGTTCTGGCGCTGCTGGCGACTCGGGTGAAGGTAAAGCGCGCGCTGTTTGCGCAGCGCTCCTGACCGTCAGGGAAAGATCAGCGGCGCATCTTCGGGCTGCCATTGTTTGTACTTCGACATAATCGCCGCGAACCTGTCGCTTTCCAAAAAACGCTCAAGCCAGGCCTGCAAAGCGGGCCAGGGCTGGGCATCAAACCAGGCTTTGTCGATAAAGGCGAACTGGCGGATAAACGGCAGGATGGCGTAATCGGCCAGGCTGGGCGCTTCAAAGATCCAATTACCGATTTGCGCGTTAAGGTCGCCGAGGAATTCGCTGGCCTTGGCGCGCTCTTCTTCGGCATCGCAATCGGGATAGCGTGTGGCGTATTTTGTGCGATCGAGGGCCGATTTGAACGGGCCATCGCTGCGCTTGATCCAGTCCCAGCCCGCGTCCGGCATGGCCCGCCACGCTTCGGGATCGGCTTGTTGCAAAGCCCAGATCATGATGTCGAGGCTTTCATCAATGATCGTGTCACCCGTCACAAGGCAAGGCACGGTGGCGCTGGGCGAGGCATCGAGAAAGGCCTGAGGTTTGTCGCGCAAAACCACCTCGCGCAGCTCGACCTTGAGGCCAGAACTGGCAATGGCCAGCCGCGCCCGCATGGCATAAGGGCAGCGGCGAAAGGAATAGAGAAGAGGCGTCATGCGTTTTGCAGCGCGTCCGCCACCGCAAGATCGGCCATTTCCAAAATCGCTTCGCGCGTTTTGGCGGCGGCGATGAACAACCCGTTATGGCAGAAGGTGGCACCACTGACGCCGCTTGCCTGTTCGAGCTTTTCATCGGTCAGACCGGCCCAACTGGCAGGCAGGTCGGCGCGCTGCTCAAAGCTGTCATCGCTCAGTCGAATGCCGCCAATGCTCCAATCGCCTTGCTTGCGCGGATAGACGACAAAGAGCAGATGATCGGCACCCGCCTCATCCAAAACTGCGCGAAAGGGCATGCCCATGGGCAATTCCAAAACGCGGCTTTGACCGGCATCTTCGACTGCTTGGAAGACCAAAGACCGTGCCCGGCGTTTGGCGGCCTGCTGCATGACCTGCGCCTTGATCAAGGGCTTGGCAATGGCCAATGCAAGGTCAAAAGCAACGTCATCCGCATCCTCGCCCTCAGCATCAAAAACCGGCTTTAGGGTTTCCAGCAAACTGGGCAAAGTCAAAGGGGCCAGTTCCGCTGCGGTTGAGGGGCTGATCGCGCCATTATCCAGCAGATCAATGGGCAAAACAAACTCCTGATCCACGGCGTCGAACACCGCGTCGAGATCGTCGGCGGGCACGTTCAGACTTTGAATATACGCCTTGCCGTAATGTCTCCAAATCAGGCCAAAGGAACTGTAAGGCGCGCCGCTATCGCGTATGGGAGCTTGGCGTTGGTGATGATCAAAGATGCGCTTTTCGGGGCAGTAATCACCTCCGACGTCATAAATGATCTTTTTTTCTGAGGGGCTTATCCATTCCGCGTCACGGGTGCGGATGATTTTGGAACTGGGAAACAATTGACTGAGAACGGCACTGGAACAAAGTTCGTCGGCATGGAAACCGCCGGAGTGTGTCACCAGGAATTTCGGGTTCATAGTCGTGTTTTTTCCTATTGGCCTTGGTCGGGATTAAAAGATTAGTAGTCTGCGCTGCAAAGGATATGCCGCATACGTATTTCGGTGGCATTTCGCAGGGCTTGTGTCAAATCTGTCGCAACTTTGGATGGTAAATAGCTAAATCGATACCGTTACCTTGGGTCAATTGGGCTGCGAAAAGATGCGGTGAGTTTGACGACACGGGATCAAGCCCCGCCAATGTCTGCCGGGGCGACGGAGACGGTTTTGACCACCGCATGGCAGGTTGTCCCCACGCTAAGATCCAGCGCCGAGACGCTGCGCTGTGTGATGCGGGCCAGCACTCTGCCAGCGGGCGTGGAGAGCGACAGGATCGCCCCCGGCCCGCCCCCGGCGCGGATTTCTTCGATCGTGCCGGGGAGTACGTTGAGGGCAGACAACCCTTCGGGTCGGGAGCGGGACAGGATGACATCCTGAGCGGCAATGCGCAGCCGGACGCGAGCGCCAGTGGGTTTATCCAGCTTTGGTAAGAACAAGGGGATGCCCGCAGCGTCCAATTCGGTCAGGCCATCGGTGTGATGCGCGGCGACTGTCGCCTCCAGAATGGCCCCCGCTGCGCGCACGCCGGTGGGGGTAAAGCTGGGATCGCTGAGCACATCCGTCGCGGTCCCTGTTCGCGCAACTTTGCCATTTTCCATCGCCACAACCGTGGTGGCCAGGCGCGCCACCTCGACCGCAGAATGGCTGACATAGAGGATCGGAAGTTTCAGTTCGTCGCGCAGGGTTTCAAAATAGGGCAGGATCTCGGCCTTGCGCGGTTCGTCCAAGGCGGCCAGAGGCTCATCTGCCAACAGTAGCTCGGGCCCGGCCAAAAGGGCGCGACCAATGGCGACCCGTTGCTTTTCCCCGCCCGACAGATCGCCGGGGGCGCGTGTTAGCAACGCCCCTAAACCCAGCATCTCGATGATCATGTCGCGCTTGGGGGCCTGGGGGTTGGGCGGTGCAAAGCGGCTGCCATAGGTCAGGTTCTGGGCGACGGACATATTTGGGAACAGGCGGGCCTCTTGGAAGACATAGCCAAGTCGGCGCTTATGCACCGGCAGGTTCACCCGTAACGCACTGTCAAACAGCACCCGGTCCTGAACGGCGATGCGCCCGCTATCGGGTGTGACCAACCCGGCCACAGCGTTGGTCACCGTGGTCTTGCCCGAGCCTGAACGGCCAAACAAAACCGTCAGCCCATCTGGCGCGTCAAAGCTGAGGTCGAAATCCGTGTCCCCCAACCGGTGTGTGATGGCGACAGACAGGCTCATCCCTGGCCCACCCGTTTTGCCATGCGCCGCGCCAGAATTTCTGACAAGACCAAGGCCCCCATGGCCACGATGACCGAGATTATCACAAGCCTCAGGGCTGAGCTTTCACCGCCTGGCACCTGCAAGAACGCATAGATCGCCGAGGGCAGGGTTTGGGTTTGGCCGGGGATGTTGGAGACAAAGGTGATGGTGGCCCCGAATTCCCCCATGGCCTTGGCAAAGGCGAGGATGGAGCCAGCCAGAATGCCGGGCAGGATCAGCGGCAGGGTGATCGTGACAAAGACCCAAAAGCGCGAGGCCCCCAGCGTCGCGGCGGCCTGTTCCAGCTTTGGATCAACCGCTTCGATCGACAGGCGCATGGCGCGCACCATCAGCGGAAAGCCCATGATGGCGGCGGCCAGAGCAGCGCCTGTCCAGCGAAAGGCCAGCGTGATCCCCATTTCGTGCAAAAGCGATCCTACCGGGCCGCGAATGCCAAAGGTCAGCAGTAGTAGATAGCCGGTCACCACCGGGGGCAGGATCAGCGGCAAATGCACCAGCCCGTTCAGGATCTGGCGACCGGGAAATTCCCAGCGGGCCAAGGCATAGGCGGTCAGAAGGCCCAAAGGCAAAGCCGCAAAAGTGGCCCAAAGTGAGACGCGCAACGACAGGGCGACGGCGTTCCATTCTTCAATTGACAGCCACTCCAACGTTTACTCTCCCAAAACTTCGAAACCATGCGCTTGAAACAGCGCGCTGGCCTCGGCGGATTTGAGGAAGGTCAGAAAGTCGGTCGCAGCCTGCGTTTCTGAGATTTGGGCGGCGGGGTATTTGATCGGCTGATGGGTGTCCTCGGGGAAGGGGGCCACCACATGAACCCTCTCGTCAGCCTGCGCATCGGTGGCATAGACGATGCCGAGCGGCGCTTCTCCCAAAGCAACCAGGGCGAGGGCGGCGCGTACATTGTCGGTTTGGGCAACTTGCGTCGCGACGCTTTGCCATTGTCCGAGCGTTTCCAGGGCTTCTTTGCCGTAGATCCCGGCGGGCACGGATTGCACGAGACCCATGGCCAGAAATCCATCACCCAATCTCTGGGACAGATCCAAATCTGTCCAATCCTGCGCCGGGCTGGGGGCATGGGAAATCAAAACCAATTGATTGCCAAGCAGGTCAAACCGGCTGTCTGCGACGATGGCCCCCTGGTCTTCGAGATAGGTCATCCAAGTGCTGTTGGCCGAGAGGAACACATCCGCGGGGGCCCCAAAGGATATCTGACGCGCCAGCGCAGCAGAGCCAGCATAGGACAGTGTTACATCGTGATCGGTGGTTTCCTTAAAAACCGCGCTTACCTCGTCCAGCGCGGTTTTCAGGCTTGCGGCGGCAAAAACCGTGATCTGCTCGGCGCGCAGCGGAGCAGCAAGGCAAAGCAGCGCAAGCGCCAGATAGGCCGGGCAACGAAAGGAGCGCGAGGCCAAGATGTTGTTCCACATGCGTTTCATTCCCCCTTGAATGGCATGAGGAGCGCCTGCCATCCAGTTCAAATGCACAACGCGGCCTGATTGGCCGCCTTGCAGAGACATATAAGGTCGGATTCGCGCCCGTCGAAATTGGAGATTGGTGTCACTTGCTCTTCAAAATGATTTGAAGATGCATGTTTTCCCTCTCACCAATTTACCAAGCGGGGATAAACTGGGTCTTAGCAATGACCTATGGGGCCTGACGTGCGCGACATCAAAGTATCAACCTGTCCAGGGTGCGGTGCCTGTTTGCCTGAAATCGCAGGGCCCACGCATTCCTATATGACGTCTTCTGCTGCGTGTTTTGAGGCGTTTACGGATGTTTTGGCCTTTGAATACAGCGACAGTGCCCTGCTGCCGACGCATCGATTGACCGTTGATACCTTTGCGGTTCAGCACGGGGGTGGTGGTGAAACGCGGCGGCAGGTGCAATCGACAGGTTTGCATTTGGCGCGGCTTTACCTGCAATTGGGGCGAAACCTGACACCGCAGGATTCCAACAATGTTATGCTGGGCCTAGGGCAGTACAAGGCGAGCTTGATCTATCTCGCGCCGCCTCAGAGCTATACGATGACAGTGTCTGATGTGCGCCCATTTGCTGGCGGTCCGCAACATGCGACGAAGGTCCGAGAATGGGCCAAGGCGACCTGGGCGGATTGGCAGGATCACCACGCCTATATCCAAGACTGGACTGAGCGGCATCTGCGCTAGGGGCTTTTGATCGATCTGTCAGGAAAACCGCCCCGAACATCCGGGGCGGTTTTGTTGTTCAACGCAGGCGCTGTTCGGTTTCGCCGTCAAAGAACATGGTGTTTTCGAGGTCGAATTCGATGGTGACGGTCGAGCCTTCGTCGATCTCTTCATCACTATCGGTTTCGACGGTGATCTTGTCGCCGTTCTTGGTCAGCAGGTAATCATAGGCCACGCCACCCAGACGTTCGCGAATGTCCAGCGTCAGGTCATCGCCTTGCTCGGACACGCGGATATGTTGCGGGCGCACGCCGACCAGGACCGGCTTGCCTTCGCCGGGCAGGGTGACATTGGCCTCGATCACCCTGTTCAGATCGGGAATGCGCACCTTGCCGCCCTCAACAACGCCGTTGAGAAAGTTCATCGACGGCGAGCCGATGAACCCGGCGACAAAGCGGTTATCCGGGTCCTTATAAAGCTGCATGGGCGAGCCGACCTGTTCAATGCGGCCTGCGCGCAGCACGACAATCTTGTCGGCCAGGGTCATGGCTTCGACTTGGTCATGGGTGACATAGATCATTGTCGCCCCGATATCCTTGTGAAGGCGCGCAATCTCGACCCGCATATCGACGCGAAGTTCCGCATCAAGGTTCGAGAGCGGTTCGTCGAACAGGAACACTTCGGGGCCGCGGACAATGGCGCGACCAATGGCAACACGCTGGCGCTGGCCACCGGACAGGGCCTTGGGCTTGCGCTTGAGGTAGTCGTCCAGTTTCAGGATGCGGCTGGCCTCGCCAACCTTTGCCTTGATTTCGGCCTTGGGCACGCCATTCATCTTGAGGCCAAAGCCCATGTTTTCTTCGACCGTCATATGCGGGTAAAGCGCGTAGGTCTGGAACACCATGGCCACGCCGCGATCCGAAGCATCCATATGGGTCACGTCGCGCGCGCCAATGTCAATTTGACCGGCTGAGGTTTCTTCAAGCCCGGCAATCATGCGCAGCAAGGTGGATTTGCCGCAGCCCGAGGGGCCAACAAAGACGCAAAACTCGCCCTCGTCGATTTGCAGATCCACATTGTGGATCACCTGGGTGTCGCCATATTTCTTGACGGCTTGGGTCAGCGTGACGCCGGACATGTTGGTCTCCTTCGATTCAATCGGGGAACTGCCAGGATTCGGCAGCTTCAGCGATTTTTTCAGCGGTTTCTGTCAGGGCCGGGCGCAGCTGTGTCAGCTCGTCCAGCGTTTTGAGTTGGGTTGATGTGGTGATCGACATGGCCCCAAGAACCCGACCGGATTGCGCCAGGATCGGGGCCGAGATGCAGATAATTCCGGGTTCGTGTTCTTCGCGGTCAAAGGCGATGCCGTCAGCGCGGATCGTATCCAGTTCAGCGCGGAACGCATCGGCATCCGCAATGGTGTTTGCGGTATGGATGTAAAAGGATTGCCGTTGAATCGCGGCCTCGCGCGCGTCGTCCTCCAGATGGGCGATCATGGCTTTGCCGACACCGGTGCAATAGCCCGGACCAACCTTGCCGGCCGCCGAAAACATCTCGATCGGTTTCAGGGCATTGCGCTTATCGACATAGAGAACCTGGCCACCATCAAGCTGCGCCAAGTGGATGGTTTCACCCACTTCGCGGGACAGGTCATCCAGGAAGGGGCGGGCGATCGGAGCGAGCGAGCTTTGCTGCCAAGCGGCATGTGCCAGGCGCACCAACCGCAATCCGGGCGAATAGGTCTGTGTTGATTCGTCATAGGCCAGCATCCCCTGATTGGTCAGGGTCTGAACCAGCCGATACAGGGTCGCCTTGGGATGCGGAGATTCGCTGAGCAATTCGCCAAAGCGCACGGGGCGGGATTTGGCGGCGACCAAATCCAATACTTCCAATGCTTTACCGACTGTGCCATCGCCTGAGCCCTTGGGCTTTACTTGGCTGTTCATACGATTTTCCTCCCGTCCTCTCGTGGGTCAGACCCAACGAGAGTGTTGACAGTCCTAGCCCGAATCTTCCATAGTTTCAATAGTTGGAAACTGGTTTCATTATTTGGAACATAAAATGAAGCCGCCAGCAACAAGCAAATGGGAGGACACCAATGCTTAAGAAATTCGCTTCGGTTGCAGGGGCAATGGCCCTGACGACCGCTCTTGTCACACCGGCCATGGCGGAACTGTCGGGCACGCTGCGCATCATGTCAGACATGTCGAACCCGGCACCGCGCGCGATCATGGAAGGTCTGGCAGCGGACTTTGACGCCATGCACCCCAACCTGACCGTCGAGGTCGAGATCGTTGACCGCGAAGCCTGGAAAAGCCAGATCCGCAATGCGCTGACCGCTGACGCGCCTGACGTGATCAACTGGTACGCGGCCAACCGTATGGGCCCCTATGTCAAGGCTGGCCTGTTCGAAGACATTTCCGACATGTATGCCAATGGCGATCTGCCCGGTCTGGACAGTGTCAAAGGCGCGATGACCATGGATGGCAAGCAGTGGGGTGTGCCCTATACCTACTACCAGTGGGGCATCTACTATCGCGAAGACATCTTCAAAGATCTGGGCCTGTCTGAGCCGACCACCTTTGACGAAGAAATCGCCAACTGCCAGAAGATCGTTGATTCCGGCCGTAAGTGCTACACCATCGGGTCCAAGTTCCTGTGGACCGCAGGTGGTTGGTTTGACTACATGAACATGCGCACCAACGGCTTTGATTTCCACATGCAACTGGCCACTGGTCAGGCATCCTGGACATCGGACGAGGTCAAGGCGACCTTTGCCAACTGGCGCAAGCTGATCGATATGGGCGCGTTCATCGACGATCACCAGACCTATAGCTGGCAGGAAGCGCTGCCACCTTTCGTCAATGGTGAAGCGACAGCCTACTTGATGGGTAACTTCGTAGTGCCACATCTGCGCGAAGCTGGTCTGACCGATGAGCAGATCGACTTCTACCAGTTCCCAAAGATCGCGGATGTGCCGATGGGCGAAGACGCCCCGACAGACACATTCCACATCGCGTCTGGTGCAAAGAACAAAGAAGCCGCGCGTGCGTTCCTTCAGTATGTCACTTCGGCTGATGTTCAGACCAAGATCAATGCCGGTTCCGGCCTCGGTCAGCTGCCAGTTAACGCCAACTCTTCTGTGGATGATGACGAATTCCTGAACCAGGGCTTTGACATGCTGTCCAACAATGCCACAGGGGGGATCGCTCAGTTCTTTGACCGCGATTTCCCAGCGGAAATGGCCTCGGTCGGCATGGAGGGTCTGCAGGAATTCATGGTGTTCCCGGATAACCTGGACGACATTCTGAACCGCCTCGAAGCGGCGCGGACCCGCATCTACAAGTAAACTGAACCGCGCCTCACCCGGTTTGGGTGGGGCGCATCTGTCTTGGGCGTATTCGCAAGCCGGGCGGCCTTCGCAACCGCCAAAGCATGGGAGGAACCATCATGAGCGCAGCCACGCAAAGCTGGGCCAATCGCAACCGTATGACGCTGACCCCGCTGCTGTTTCTGGCGCCGGGGATGCTGTTCTTTGCGGTCTATGTGATCATCCCGATTTTCCAAAGCTTCAACATCTCGCTTTACGAGTGGGACGGATTGGGCGAGGCGACCTTTGTGGGCGCGCGCAATTACCAAGAGCTGGTGACCGACCGCGCCTTTGAGATTTCGCTGTGGAATAACGTCAAATGGCTGCTGCTCTATCTGCTGGCCATTCCGGCGGGGTTGTTCATTGCGCTGTTTTTGAACCAGACGGTCTTTGGCATTCGCCTTTATAAGTCGTTGTTCTTCTTCCCGTTTGTGATCTCACAAGTGGTGGTGGGCCTGGTGTTTTCCTGGTTCTACCTGCCCAATGTCGGCCTGTTTGACATCGTGATGGGCTGGTTTGGCGTTGATATTCGCGGCGGTGTGTTGGGCAATCCGAACACGGCGACCTATGGCATCATCGCCGCCGGGATCTGGCCGCAGACCGCCTATTGCATGATCTTGTACCTCACGGGCCTGAACGCGGTGGACCCTGAACAGGTCGAGGCGGGGCGTCTGGATGGGGCCAAGGGCTGGCGGATGCTGTGGCATGTGATTTTGCCGCAACTGCGCCCGGCGACGTTCATTGCTTTTGTGGTGACAATCATTGGTGCGCTGCGCTCGTTTGACCTGATCTCGATCATGACCAATGGCGGGCCGTTTGGATCAACGCGGGTTCTGTCCTTCTACATGTTCGAGAAAGCGCTGTCCGAATACGGGTTCCGCATGGGCTATGGCTCGGCCATCGCGGTGGTGCTGTTCTTTATCATGTTGTTCTTCATCGCCTATTTCCTGTGGTCGATGTATCGCGACGAAAAGGAGGCGCGACGATGAGCAGGGGGCAAGAGCCGAAGCGGCAACATGTGAATGCACTGTCGGATGCCTCCGGCGGGAGTATTTGGACCAAGAAGAAACAGGGGCGTTTTGCCGCTGAGCTGGGGGGGCGCTGAGATGTTTCCGACACCTATTCAAAAGCAATCGCGCGGCGCGCAGGTGACTTATCAGGCCCTGTTGCCGGTGGTGTTGATCATGTGGCTGTTGCCGCTGCTTGCGGTGATGCTGTTTTCCATGCGGCCTTTGGCGGATTTCACCAATGGCAATTATTGGGGCGTGCCGTCCTCGTTCGAGTTCTTCACCAATTACGGCAAGGTTTTCTTTGAAAGCGATATGCCGCGTTATCTGTGGAACTCGCTGGTGATTACTGTACCCACCGTGATTGGCGCTGTGGCGCTGAGCTGCATGACCGGTTTTGCGCTGGGAATCTATCGGTTCAAGGGCAACTTGCTGATCTTCTTCATGTTCATCGCGGGCAACTTTGTGCCGTTCCAGATTCTCATGGTGCCGGTGCGTGATCTGACCGTGTCGGCAGGCCTGTATGACACCAAGCTGGGGCTGGTTCTGTTCCATATCGCCTTTCAGACCGGGTTTTGCACCTTGTTCATGCGCAACTTTATCCGCGCCCTCCCATTCGAGTTGATCGAGGCGGCGCGCGTCGAAGGTGTGGCGGAATGGCGGATTTTCTGGTACGTGGTTCTGCCGCTGATGCGACCGGCGATTGCGGCGCTGGCGGTGCTGATCTTTACCTTTATCTGGAACGATTATTTCTGGGCGGTCGTGCTGACACAAGGCCCGGACGCGCAGCCGGTGACGGCGGGGATCACCTCGTTCAACTCGCAATTCGTGGCGCAATATCACCTGATGAGCGCGGGTAGCATCGTGGCGGCGCTGCCGCCGGTGGCGATGTTCTTCATGATGCAGCGACACTTTATTGCGGGCCTGACCCTGGGGGCCGTGAAGTGAAGACTTGGCGCATTGACGCAAAGGGCCAGACGATTGTTCTGGCCTCGGATGGCGGTGTTCCTGCCGCCATCTATTGGGGGCCGAGCCTGCCTGAGACTGATTTGACGGCCATCGCCGCGCAGGCTCAGGTCGACGTGACAGGTGGGATGATTGACCGCCTGCCTCCGATCCCGCTGTGCCCCGTCGAAGGGGATAGCCTGCATATGCAGCCCGGGCTGGTTGCCTATCGTAACGGGCGGGCGCTGCATCCGCACTTTGAGTTGGTTTCCGGCGAGGATAACCGCTTTGTGGCTGAGGATGCCGCATTGGGCCTGCGCCTGACGGTTGAGTTCCACCCTGTTGGTGCGGTGATCGAGACGCGCACGGTCCTTGACGCTGCACAACCCGTGACCCTGCATCATTTGGCGGCTCCGGTTCTACCTGGGCCGCAATCTGGCGATATCCGCCATTTTGGTGGGCGGTGGATTGGAGAATTCCGCGCCGAAAAAGCGCCCTGGCAGCCCGGTATTTTCAAACGCGAAGCCCGCACGGGGCGCTCGGGGCATGAACATCCGCCGCTGGCCTTCTTTGCCGAAGCTGGGTGTTCCAACGCCCAAGGCACGGCCTTTGGCATGCATTATGGCTGGTCCGGTGGTCACATCATGCAAGCCGAAGAGCTACCCGATGGTCGCCGCCAAATCCAATGGGGCCATGCCACCGGGACTCAAGGAACTGGGACCCGGTTTGAAACCGCCAGTCTGGCGGTGACTGTCTCGACCCATGGGCTCAACGGCTGCGCCACGGCCTTTCAACGCTACATTCGCGACGAGGTGGTGAGCTGGCCCAAGCCCGACACCGCCCGCCCGGTGCATTACAACTGCTGGGAAGCGATCTATTTCGACCATGATCTAGAGACGCTCAAGGATATCGCCAATCGCGCAGCTGAACTGGGGGCAGAGCGCTTTGTGCTGGATGACGGCTGGTTTGGCAGGCGCGATGATGACACGACCAGTCTGGGCGATTGGGAGATTGATCCGCGCAAATGGCCCGATGGGCTGACGCCGATTATTGAGCATGTGCAGAGCCTGGGTATGAGTTTTGGCCTGTGGTTTGAGCCTGAGATGGTCAATATGGACAGTGACCTGGCCCGCGCGCATCCGGATTGGATATTGGGGCGTGCCGATCAGATCGAGGGGCGTCAGCAGCGCGTGCTGGATATGGCGAATGGCGAGGTGCGCGATTACCTGTTTGACAAGATTGACGCGGTGCTCGGCAGCCATGACATCGACTACGTCAAATGGGATCACAACCGCTTGTTGCCCGCGCCGGATGCGACCCAGGCCGAGGGCACTTTGATCCTGCTGGAATGCCTGCGTCAGGCCCACCCAAACGTGGAGTTCGAAAGCTGTGCCTCGGGCGGCGGTCGCGTTGATGCCGGTATCCTGCGCAGCACCCAGCGTGTCTGGCTGTCCGATAGCAATGACCCCCTGGAGCGCTTGCGAATCCAGCATGAGGCGGCGCTGTTGCTGCCAATGGCGGTGACCGGATCGCATGTTGGGCCACGCAAGTGCCATACGTCAGGCCGGGTCAGCGATATACGCTTTCGTGCTTGGGTGGCGGCGCAGCGCCATATGGGGTTCGAGATGGACCCGCGCGAGCTGAGCGAGGACGAAGCGCAAGTGCTGCGTGATGTGGCCAGCTGGTGGAAGGCCAACCGAGATTGGATGCGACGGGCGGACATTTTGCGGCTCGACAGCAACGATCCTGCAGTGATCGCTGAACAGCAACTGGCCGAGGATGGCGCGTGCTTTGTCGTCTTTGCCGGGCAGGCAGAGAGCAGCGCGCAAATTCTGCCGCGCCCTTTGTGCCTGACGGGCTTGGACCCGGACGCCACCTATCGTATCAGCCTGCTCAACGCTGATGAGGCCCATCACCTGTCGCGCGGTACGCCTGCGATCAAACAGGGGCCGGTCGAACTCAGCGGTCAATTTCTCATGCATCATGGCCTGACCCTGCCATGGCGTTTTCCGGAAACCATGTGGGTCCTCGAGGGGGCGCGGCTATGAGCGGCTTGGCTTGGATAGCGGTTGATTGGGGCACCTCGCATTTGCGGGTCTGGCTGATGGCGGATGACGGCTCGGTTCTGGATCGCAAGGAATGTGATCAGGGCATGGGGCGGCTGACCGCAGCGGATTATGAGCGTGTCTTGCTGGAACAGGTCGGTGCGGCTTTGCCCGAAAGCGGTCAGGTCCCGGTGATTGTTTGCGGCATGGCTGGCTCTCGCCAAGGATGGTGCGAGGCCCCCTATGCCAGCACCCCTTGCGAAGCGCCCTCGCTGGCGCAAGCCACGCAGGTGGCAACGGCAGATGCGCGGCTCGATGTACGTATTCTGCCCGGGATCAAGCAGGAACGACCCGCAGATGTCATGCGCGGCGAGGAAACCCAGATCGCGGGGTTCCTGGCGCAAGAGCCTGATTTTGACGGCGTGCTGTGCCTGCCCGGAACGCATAACAAGTGGGTGCATATCAGTGCCCGCGAGGTCGTCAGCTTTCGCACCTTTATGACAGGCGAGCTTTTTGCCTTGATCGGTGGCCAATCGGTGTTGCGCCATTCGCTCGGCGAAGACGGCTGGGACGATGCCGCCTTTCTCGATGCGGTTTCGCAAGGCATGTCACACCCGGCGGCGCTGGGCTGTGATCTCTTTGCGTTGCGCGCGGAATCGCTGCTGCAGGGGCTCAGCCCTGCCACGGCCCGCGCCCGCCTGTCGGGCCAGTTGATAGGCATGGAGCTGACCGCCTCGCGCCCCTATTGGCTGGGGCAGGATGTGGTCGTTCTGGGCGAAAGCGGTATTGCCGGGGCCTATATGAAAGCGCTGGATGCGCAGGGCGCGATGCCGCGCTCGGTCTCGGCCGCTGATATCACCTTGCGCGGGTTAACCGCCGCCTTTGAGACACTCAAGGAAACAAAATGAGCCGTGAAATCATTGCCATTCTGCGCGGGCTGACCCCGGCAGAGGCCCTGCCGATTACCGATGCGCTGATCAATGCAGGGATCACCAAGATCGAAGTGCCGCTGAACTCGCCCGACCCGTTTGACAGCATTGCGGCGATGCGTGCCCATGCCGGGGATCGCGCCGTGATCGGGGCGGGTACGGTTTTGGAGGTCGCTCAGGTCAAAAAACTGGCTGAGATTGGGGCGCAGATGGTGGTTTCGCCTGATTGCTTCCCCGAAGTGATCCGCGCCACCAAGGCGGCGGGAATGCTGTCCCATCCTGGTGTGATGACCCCGTCCGAGGCGTTCAGTGCCTTGCGCAATGGTGCGGATGGGCTCAAGTTCTTTCCCGGTTTCAAACTGGGTGTGGACGGGCTTAAAGCGCTCAAGGCGGTGCTGCCGCCTGAGGCCAAGACCTATGCCGTGGGGGGCGCAGGCCCAGCCAACTTCTCGGACTGGGTGGCTGCGGGTGTAAGCGGTTTTGGCATTGGCTCTAACATCTACAAACCCGGCTATAGCGCCGAACAGGTGGCCGAATTGGCCGCTGAGATCGTCACCGCCTATGACGAGGCTTTTGCATGAAGCGCACGCTTGGCACTTGTTACTATCCCGAACATTGGCCCGAAGAGATCTGGGAACAAGACGCCGCCCGCATGGTCGAGGCTGGACTGACCTGGATACGTATCGGTGAGTTCGCCTGGTCGCGGATTGAGCCGACACCGGGCGATTTGCATTGGGATTGGCTGGATCGCGCCATCGAAGTACTGGGCAGGGCCGGGCTCAAGGTGGTGTTGGGCACGCCTACCGCCACGCCGCCGCGCTGGGTGGTGGACAAGCATCCCGATATGCTCGCCGTGGATGCGGACGGCAATCCGCGCAAGTTCGGTTCGCGTCGGCATTATTGTTTTAGCCATGCCGGGTATCTCGACGAATGCCGTCGCATCGTTGGTCTGGTGGCGGAACGCTACGGGGCGAATCCTCATGTGGCGGCCTGGCAGACCGATAATGAATATGGCTGCCATGATACGATCATCAGCTATTCCGATGCGGCGCGTCTGGCGTTCCGCGACTGGCTGCGCGCGCGGTATGACAGTGTTGAGGTGCTGAATAAGGCCTGGGGCAATATCTTTTGGTCGATGGAGTATAACAGTTTTGACCAGATCGACCTGCCCAACCTGACGGTGACCGAGCCGAACCCGGCCCATGTCATGGCCTTCCGCCGCTTTTCCTCGGATCAGGTGGTGGTGTTTAACAAGGTGCAGGTTGATATCCTGAAACAGCACACCTCGGCACCCATTGCCCATAACTATATGGGGCGGATCACCGACTTCGATCACTATGACGTGGGAGCGGATCTGGAGATCGCGAGCTGGGACAGCTATCCGCTCGGCTTTCTTGAGGATCGCGTCGGGGCCAGCCTGGAAGAGCAGCGCGATTATGCGCGCCAGGGCGACCCGGATTTTCAGGCCTTTCACCATGACCTCTATCGGGCCGTGGGCGCGGCCAAGGGCAATCAACCTGTGGCGCAGGGCCGTTGGTGGGTTATGGAACAGCAGCCCGGCCCGGTGAACTGGGCTCCTTACAATCCATCTCCGCTGCCCGGCATGGTGCGGCTCTGGACGTGGGAGGCCTTTGCCCATGGGGCCGAGGCGGTGTGCTATTTCCGCTGGCGTCAGGCCCCTTTTGCGCAGGAACAACTACATGCTGGGCTTTTGCGTCCTGACAGCGTGGATGCCCCGGCGATCCATGAGGCGCGGCAAGTCAGGGATGAGCTGATAGACGCGCCAGAGGTGCAGCCGAAACAGGCCCCGGTGGCTCTGGTCTTTGACTATGCCTCGGATTGGATGTGGGCGACACAACCGCAGGGGCAGGGGCTGAGCTATTTTGGTCTCGTTCTGGATACCTATCGCGCCTTGCGCCGGGCCGGGTTGACCGTCGACATTCTGCCGCTGCGCGCCGATGTTTTTGACGGTTACAAGGCGATCTTTGTCCCCGGTGTCATGTATCTTTCGGATGAGATAAAAGCGGCACTCAGCGCGAGCAAGGCGCAGGTCGTTCTTGGTCCGCGCACCGGTGCGCGCGACGCGGATTTTGTTATGCCACACGCGCCTTTGCCCCCTGCCATGCCGGGGTTGGATGTCACCGTGTCACGGCTGGAAACCCTGCGCCCCGATATGCCCATAGCCTTGCAAGGTGGCGGTGCGATCACCGGCTATCTCGAAGAGATCGAAGGCAGTGCCGAAACGCTGCTAAAGACCGAGGCCGGGGCTCCGGTCGCCATGCGCCAAGGCAATCTGACCTACATGGCGGGCTGGGGGGATGGTGCGGCGATGGATCGCTTGGTTGCTCTGATCGGCGGCGCCGCGGGTCTGGAGCTGCGCCAATTGCCCAAAGGCATCCGCACCCGCGATACTGCGACGGAACGGTTTTGGTTCAACCACACAACCGAGGCGGTTGAAGTCGAGGGTGAAATGCTGCCCGCAGCCGGCGTGCGCCGCGTGGCTCTGACCTAGGGGCGGGACCCTAAGCTTTCAAACGAAAGCACGAATCAAACACTTACCCCCGGACCTATTGATCCGGGGATACGAGTTTTAGCTTCCCAAACCCGCCTCGGCCTCGATTTGCTTGCGCGATTTGCGCGCGCGCTCGGTGGCTGATTTCAACTGACCACAAGCGGCCATGATGTCTTCGCCCCGCGTTTTGCGGATGGGTGAGGCATAGCCCGCCTGATAGATGATATTGGCAAAGGCGCGGATACGATTGTTTGACGACCGCTTATAAGGCGCGCCGGGCCATTCATTGAACGGAATCAGGTTGATCTTGGCGGGAATGTTAAAGCGCTTGATGTGGTCAATCAAACGATGCGCGTCTTCGTCACTGTCATTCACCCCAGCCAACATCACATATTCAAAGGTGATGCGTTCGGAATTCGAGGCCTTGGGATAGGCGGCCAGCGCCTCAAGAAGTTCATCGATATTCCATCGCTTGTTGATCGGGACCAGCACATCGCGGGTTTCATTCGTGGTCGCGTGGAAAGAAATCGCCAGCAAACAACCGATTTCCTCAGCCGTGCGCGCAATCTCTGGAACGACGCCAGAGGTCGAAAGGGTTATGCGGCGGCGCGAAAGTTGAATGCCTTCGGGATCCATGGCGATCTTCATCGCGTCCCGCACATTGTCGAAGTTGTACAAAGGTTCGCCCATGCCCATCAGCACGATATTGGACAGCAGCCGTGTTTCATCCTTTGGGGCACCGGGCACTGGCCATTCGCCCAAGTCATCACGCGCCATCATTACCTGACCGATGATCTCACCGGCGGTCAGATTGCGCACCAACTTTTGCGTGCCGGTGTGGCAAAAGGAACAGGTCAGCGTGCAACCCACCTGGCTGGAGATACACAAGGTGCCGCGATCTTCCTCGGGGATATAGACCACCTCGACCTCATGCCCCCCCGCAATGCGCACCAGGTATTTGCGTGTGCCATCCTCGGACACCTGCTTGGACACCACTTCGGGGATCTCGATCACGAATTTTTCAGCCAGCATGGCGCGATAGGGCTTGGCCAGATTGGTCATGCTGTCAAAGTCGCGCACACCCCATTGATAGATCCACTGCCAAATCTGCCCAACCCGCATCTTGGCCTGCTTTTCCTTGGTTCCGGCCTCGATCAGCACGTCGCGCATCTGCGCGCGTGTCAGACCAACAAGGTTCTTTTTCTCTCCCTCCGGCAGTTTGCGGGGGATTGTCATAACATCCTGCGTGATCGGGGCATCGGCGGGCATGGCTGTGCTCTCTGGCTGAGTCTCAACAAGGTAAGGGGCGCGTTTACACGAAAAGATGTGAAAAAGAAAATGAATTTGAAGGGCAAGGTAACTGACAGGCTGTTGTCAGTTGGCCCCTGTCACAAGGGCAGCAGACAATACAGGAGATTTGATATGTCTGTTCTAGAAACCGTGCGCTACCGTTTGAAACCTGATGCCACCCCCGAGGCGGCGATCAAGGCCTGGGAAAAATCCCAAAGCTTTGCCCGTGCCCAGGATGGGTTTCTGTCGCGCAAACTGGCTGTGACGGGCGAGGGCGACTGGCTTGATCTGGTTGAGTGGCGCGATATGACCTGCGCCAAGGCGGCTGGTGCGGCCTTTAACCCAGCCAATTTCCCGGAACTGATGGACCTTGTCACCGTTCTGGACGAGAGTTCCATGGTTATGTCCCATTACGAAGTGAAAGGCGAAACAGGCTGAGATGCGGCGCACCGACCGGCTATTCGAGATTATTCAAATCATCCGCGACGGTCGCCTCCACAAAGCGCAGGACCTTGCGGAGGTGCTCGAAGTGTCGGTGCGCACCATCTATCGTGACCTTGATACGCTGACCGCATCCGGCATCCCGATTGAAGGCGAACGGGGTGTCGGCTATATCCTGCGCGCGCCGATTTTCCTGCCCCCGGTGACGTTGACCCAGGTCGAACTCGAAGCGCTGCATCTTGGTGCGGCCCTTGTCCAGCGCAGTGCGGACCCAGAGCTGCAACAGGCCGCCCGCAACCTGGTGGCAAAGGTGGACCAGGTCATGCCAGAGGCGCGCAAACCTCCGGATGAGGGCTGGGGCATGGCGATTTTTGGGTCCGATGACATTCAGGCCAGTTTTGCCTTCATGCCGCTGATCCGCAGTGCCATTCGCGAAAAACAGGTCCTGACATTGGATTATGCCCGGGCTGATGGCCAAACCAGCCGCCGCCACATCCGCCCTTTGCAAATGGAATATTGGGGCGCGGTCTGGACCTGTACCGCGTGGTGCGAATCCCGCAATGATTTTCGCGTCTTTCGCATCGACCGCATGTGCGGCGTGCTCAAGGCGGATCGCATGTTTCAGGACGAACCGGGCAAAACCCTGCGGGATTACGTGTTGCGTGAAGGCTATGCCGATGAACAAGAAAAAGGCGCAATCTGAACCGCGCCCTTTTACTCTGTCAAAGTTTCTTCTTGGTCCAAATATTCTGGGGGTGAATGGAGCCCTCAGGCTCCAGAGGGGGCTAGCCCCCTGACCCGCCCGCCGCAGGGGTTACCCGCAGCGTTTGCCCGCATCCTCAACCGCAGCTGTAAAGCCCAGCAAGGAGAATGTATCTTTGGTGATCGTCCCACGCCCGGATTTCGCTGTCAGAACCGCATTCGCGCCACGTTTCATCGCAGTCACGATCTTGGCGTCATCCTGTGGCGTCGCGGGCCAGGCCCATTCACCCTCGGTATAAAGCTCGAACTGGGTGCCGCCGATATTCATGTTGACGGTGGAGCCTTTGGCAAAAGGATAGCCGCCGGTAAAGGCCAACTGACCAGTCACACCCGCTCCGGGACGGAAAAACACCATCAACAGGATGTCACCGCGGGTCACGGATTTGATCCGTCCTGACGCATCCGTGTTCACGCTTTCCTTATAGGTCGACACGGCCCAGCATTCCTTGGGGCTGTCACCCTCAAAGACCGACCAATCCGTCATTGCATCAACACGGTTTGTGCTTGTTTCCTGTGCGACCGCCATGTTTGCGGTCAGCAACAGTGCGGCTGCACTGGCTTTGAAAACCCGACCAAGACCTGAAATCATTCCTGCAGCCTCCAGCTGTCTAGCCTCTTCACTCTTGCCGCGCTTGTGCCAGATCTTTTGTTCCAAAGACAGCGCGCGACTTTTTTCTCTCGACGGCGGGACAATAGCCTGAAAAAACCAAAAACGAAAAGCCCTGTTGGCAGATTATTGCTTAGCAATGAGGAAACTAGGATGTGTGCAGCCGAAGCTTTGGTCGAAATCCACCGTGGGCCATTTTTGGAAAGCCAACATATGGGGCATGCGGTCATCTGTGATAGCACAGGTGGTATAATTGAGGCCTGGGGCGATCCTGAGACAATTGTGTTGCCCAGAAGCTCTGCCAAGATGATTCAAGCCCTGCCTTTGGTCATGTCCGGGGCCGCCCAAGCCTATGGCATCGGTCCGGATCGGCTGGCTCTTGCCTGTGCGTCGCACCAGGGGGCACCTTTGCATGTTCAGGCGGTCAATACCTGGCTGGCGGATCTCGGCCTAGGGGACGGCGATCTCATCTGCGGGACCGAAGCCTCGCGCGATAAGGAGTTGAGGTTCCAGATGATCCGTGACGGCGAAACCCCGTGCCGCGTTCATAACAATTGCTCGGGCAAGCATTCCGGGTTTCTGACCTTGACCAAACATCTTGGGGCGGGTGCGAATTATGTCGATCCCAGCCATCCGGTGCAGGTGTCTGTGCGGGATGCGTTTGAAGACGTGACCCAGATGGAGAGCCCGGGTTTTGGCATTGACGGCTGCTCGGCCCCGAATTTTGCCACAACCATGCATGGCATGGCGCGGGCCATGGCCTTTTTCGCCAGCGCGGGGCAGCGCAATGACGCCATGTCTAACGCTGCGGGGCAGTTGGTCGAGGCGATGATGGCCTTCCCGGAACTGGTCGCCGGGGAAACCCGCGCCTGCACCCATCTGATGCGCGCCGCACAGGAGCCACTGGCTATCAAGACAGGGGCCGAAGGTTATTTCGTCGCCATTCTGCCAAAACGCGGGATCGGCATCTCGCTCAAGATTGCAGATGGGGCGACCCGTGCCTCCAATTGCGCGATTGCCGCCATTCTGGTGCGGCTTGGCGTGTTGGATGCGGCGAACCCGGAAGTGAAACGCTTTCTCAACCCGCCAGTTAAAAACTGGGACGGTTTGGTGACGGGGGAAATACGGCCAGTGGCTGGGTTGACCGGCGCGGCTTAGGGGCCTGACCTTAGACGAAATCTGCCTTGGCATAGCCTTGCAAATAGAGCAGGGCGGTCAGATCGCCGTGATTGACCCGCAGGTTACACTGCGCTTGCACGCTGGGTTTGGCGTGCAAAGCCACGCCCATTCCGGCGCGGGTCAACATGCCCAGATCATTGGCCCCATCGCCGACTGCGACCACATCAGCCTCGGAAATCCCGAGTTTGGCGGTGATCTGTTCCAATGCCTCGACCTTGGCCTCGCGCCCCAGGATCGGGCGGCCCACCTCACCGGTCAGCTTTCCATCCGCAACGAGCAATGTATTGGCGCGGTTTTCGTCAAAGCCGAGCATCTGTGAGACGCGCGAGGTAAAGGCGGTGAACCCGCCCGAAACCAGCGCCGCATAGCCGCCATCCTGTTTCATCGTTGCCAACAAAGTCTTGCCGCCGGGCATCAGGGTGATGCGATTGGCAACGACCGTGTCGATCACGCTTTCGGGCAGATCCTTGAGCAAGGCAACGCGTTCGATCAGTGCCCCGTCGAAATCCAGCTCGCCATTCATGGCGCGGGCGGTGATGTCTTTGACATGGGCACCAACGCCGGCCTCTTCGGCCAGCTCGTCGATGCATTCCTGCTGGATCATGGTGCTGTCCATATCCGCCAGAACCATGCGCTTCTTGCGCCCGGCCTCGGGGAAGATGTTCAGGTCGACCTGATCAAGGAGAGAGGCGCGCACCTCATCGAAATTCTCCGGCGCTTGCGCCAGCGGGAATTCCGCCGCCTCACCCTCGGACAGCCAAACCGCGACCCCGCCGCCCCAGGCATTGCGCAGGTTATCAACAAGCGCGGTGTCGAGAGTGCCGGGTTTGGCGATGAGAGAGACGATCAGCATGGGTCAGGCACCTTGGGCAGCTATTGGGGCTCATTCGCGGCGGGTTTTGGCATGGGATGCCCCTCTTGGCCAGCGCTGAGGGGGAGAGGGGCGAAAATTTTTGCAAAAAATTTTGCGCCAGGACGCGCTGTTTCAGAACCTCGGGAACGTCAGGCAAAGCTGCCCTGACAGAACCACCCCGAGGACAGCGCGCCGCCATGGGCGTAAAACAGCCAGAGCCGGTCGCCGTGATCGGTATCGACCTGCCAATAATCGCGCACCCCGCTGCGCCAGGCTGGTTCATCCAGCCACCATTCCGGGGCGATCCGTTCGGGCCCCGACGCCCCCGTGGTGACAAAGCGCCGTCCGCGCCATTGGAAGCCTTTGGGCAGGTCGGGGTGATCGGGGGCGGTGACCGCATCTGGCGGCCATAGCAATAGGGGGCGCGGGGTTGGTGGGCTGGGCCAGTCCCGCGCCGGTTCCGACCAGGCCGCTGCCAGAGTGGTGGCGCATTTCTCGGGGATATGGCTGCTGCTTGGATGGCGGCGGGTGATGGCCTCCATGCCGATGCGCGCGCCCAATCGGCCCAGCAGATCCTCAAGCGCGGCCCCCTGATCCTTGCGCTGCTTGCCGCGTTCGGCGGCGGCCTTGTGTCCGGCCATGCGGCGGTCATGCAGCGGGTCATGGCCCACCGCCTCAAGCCGCAGCATATCAATGCCCGGGCCAGCCTCGATCCCGGGCAGTTTCATCTTCAGCAAGGGCATCAGCCTGTGGGGGGAGGTGCTGGCCACCGCCGCGCTGACCATCTGCCATTCCATCAGCCCATCGCAGCGATGTGCTTCGATGCGCAGCACCCGCGCCCCGCGCCCCTTGGTCTTGAGCTTGGCACAGAGCTGCTCCAGCATCCGCTCCAACCCGGCGACCACATCCGCCTCAAGCCCGATAGGCTCGGGAAAGGACATGCGCACCGAAAAGCGTTCGGGTGGCGGGGCGGGAGAGATCGGCTCAGGCGCGCTGCCAAGCGCTTGATCCAGCTTATCCACCAACCCACGCCCAAAGCGGCGGGCCAGCCCGGCGCGGGGTTGCCCCATCAGGTCACCCACCCGGCGCAGGCCCAGCCGGTTCAGTTGCTCCACCATCTGCGGTTCAAGCCGCAGCGCGGCGATGGGCAGAGGCGAAAGCACCTGCCAGCTTTTGCCGATGGGCGCGATGCGCTCTTGCAAGGCGGGGCCGGTGGAGATGTGCGGGGCCGCGCCGCCGCGCGTCCAATGCCGCCGCTTACCCGCCCGGGAGCGGGTGGCGCGGGCCTCTTGATCGATGGCATCACCGGAGCGATGTGCCTGTGTGTCCTGCGCCGTGAACCGCGCCAGAGCCCAGGCAGCCCCCAATGTATCGGCGATGCCAAGGCGGACGGTCAGCCCCAGATCGGCGCAATCCAGCGCCACCTGTTCCGCCAGCGCCACCTCTCCGCCGAACAGATGGGCGCAGCCGGTCAGATCGATCACCAGCCCATCCGGGGGCGAGGCGGCGACCCAAGGGGAAAACTTGCCCGCCCAGCGGTGCAGCACCCCGAGAAAAGCCGCCTCTTGCCGTTCGGATTGGGGGCGGGTGATCAGGTCGCCACACATGGCATAGGCATCGCGCAGGGGTTGGCGCAGATGCAGCCCCAGCTTCGCCGCCTCTGGTGACAGGGAGGACAGGATCTGTGCCTGCCCTTCATCGCGGATCACGGCCAAAGGTTTGCCCAGCAAATGTGGTTCCGCCCGGATCAGGCGATCAACCCCAAGGCGGGGAAACCAAAGCGACAGGATGCGACGATGTGGCATGGGGCAGGCAGAGAATCGACAGAGGATGATTTTGTTCTCTATTTGTTCTAATTTGCCTTGCTTGCTGAGTCGAGTCCTCTGCGCCGGAACGGATCCCTATGCGTGGTCATCCTTAAAGAGGCGCGGTTCAGACGCATCACCGGACAATTCACGTGCCAATTGCGTGTTCTTCACCTGTCGCGGATCAAGGGACGGATCGGCCTCGGCGCGCAGGTTGAACACGGTCAACAAGGTTTCTTGGGTCAGATCCTGTCCGGAGCCGCCGCCCTGATCCTTGGAGGTTTTGCCCTGCTGCGTCTGGGCCAGAACCAATTCCTGCATCAGTTCGGCCTTGAGCGACATCAGCGCATTAAGCTGCCGGGTCAAGGCTTCGGCCTGGGGGCCAGTGGCGGTTTGCAAGGCCCCTTGCAAGGCTTCGATCTGTTGCTCCAGCTCTTTGATCTGCTCGCTCAGCTTGACCTCAAAATTGCGGATATCGTCAATCGCCTCGCGCAGCTGATCGATCACCCGCTCAGGCTCTTCGATCGGGGGGGCATGCGCCTCTTGCACATAGGTCTCAAAGCGATCCTCTGCGGCGGTCGGCGTGTCATTTTGCGCCGGTTTCGGCGTGTTGTGATTATGTTTTTCGGGATCAAAAATTTGTCCCGCGACGGGTTGTACATCCATGACTATTTCAAACCTTCTGTTTGAGCGGATGCAGGTTAGCGCCAATTCCTAAAGAAACTCCTGCCCGAAATCCGCCATGGCGCGGGAACCGCGCTTTGTGTCGCGAATACGCTTGCCCGTGGTCCGGCAATGTCGCAGGTTAAGGCAAAGCTAAAATGGGAGGTCCAAATGCGGACACGTGCAGCTGTTGCACTTGAGGCGGGCAAGCCTCTGGAAGTGATGGAAGTGAACCTCGAAGGCCCCAAGGCGGGCGAGGTTCTGGTGGAAATCAAAGCCACAGGCATTTGCCACACGGATGAATTCACCCTGTCAGGGGCCGATCCCGAAGGGTTGTTCCCGGCTATTCTGGGTCACGAGGGCGCGGGTGTTGTCCTGGAGGTTGGCGAAGGCGTGACCTCGCTCAAACCGGGCGATCATGTGATCCCGCTTTACACACCGGAATGCCGGGAATGCGAATATTGCCTATCGGGTAAAACCAACCTGTGCCAGGCGATCCGCAGCACGCAAGGTCAGGGCTTGATGCCCGATGGCACCACGCGGTTCAGCATGTTGGATGGCACGCCCATTCTGCATTACATGGGCTGTTCGACCTTTGCCAATCACACGGTCCTGCCGGAAATTGCACTGGCCAAAGTGCGCGAGGACGCGCCCTTTGACAAGATTTGCTATATCGGTTGCGGGGTCACCACCGGGATCGGCGCGGTGATCAACACCGCCAAGGCCGAGATCGGCTGCCGGGGCGTGGTCTTTGGCCTCGGTGGCATTGGTCTGAACGTGATCCAAGGTCTGCGCATGGCTGGCGCGGATCAGATCGTAGGTGTTGATTTGAACCCGGACAAAAAGGCCATGGCCGAGCGGTTCGGCATGACCGACTTTGTAAACCCGGCTGAGGTCGAGGGTGATCTGGTCGCGCACCTGGTAGAGCTGACCAAGGGCGGTGCGGATTATTCCTTTGACGCGACCGGCAATGTCAAAGTCATGCGCGACGCGTTGGAATGTGCCCATAAGGGCTGGGGTGAGTCGATTATTATCGGCGTGGCTCCGGCGGGTGCTGAAATCTCGACCCGTCCGTTCCAACTGGTCACTGGCCGCGTTTGGAAAGGTACTGCCTTTGGCGGCGCGCGTGGTCGGACAGATGTGCCCAAAATCGTTGACTGGTATATGGACGGCAAGATCGAGATCGACCCGATGATCACCCACACCCTGTCACTCGACGACATCAACAAGGGTTTCGACCTGATGCATGCCGGTGAATCGATCCGCTCTGTGGTGGTGTTCTAAACTGTTGCAAAACCAATGAAGATAAAGGGGCGCGCACTTGCGCTGCCCCTTTTATTTTAGTGATTCTTGATAAAACTTGACGGCATCTCTGTCTAAATAAACGTTGCCATTGGGCGCAAAGAGCACGCGGAGGTTGGGTAAGTCGGCAATAGGGCTAAGGTCTTCGATCAACGACGGATCCAAGTTCAGGCTTTCGAGCGTTGAGATATTGGCCAGTGCAGCAATGTCATTGACATTGGTGCTTCGAAGGCTGAGATGGGTGAGAGGCAAACTCATTATTGTTTCTAAATCGATGTTGCTGGCTCCATCTAAAAATAGCTTCCTTAAGAACGTCAGTTTCTTGACGTCCTGGAGGGTGAGGTCGCCGATGTTTTCTAGATTGAGAGATGTGGCATCGAAGTTAACGCAAGTGTTGACGACCCATAGACGTTCTTTACCAAACCGGTCGGGGCAGTCAGCGTCAGTTTTTTTGGAAACCTGTCTTTCGAGCTTTCTAATTTGCAGACTCAAATTACGGTTCTTAGTTTCAAGCTTGTCGATGGTTTCATTCAGAGATGAAGCCTGATCTGAAAGTTGGTCGCGTTCGGTCTCAAGGCTCTCGACCATAGCATTCAGGTTTTGCAGTTCCACGGCGGCTTTTTCCAACCGGGATTTGTTCGCTAGCTCTTGCTCGTTCAGCCTTTGTTCGTAGCTATCCTTGGCTTCTTTAACGGCAGAGCCTGGTACGATTAGCTGCAAACTGTATGCGATGGCACCGACAAGAAACAAGACCGTTGCACCTAAAGCCATCACCTCCGCGAAATACGCCCAACTAGCCTGCTTTTTGTTGAGGTCTTGCGGGAGGGGCAAAGCTTTTATGCGTTCTTGCGCATCTTGTGCAAACGCACCATTTGGGAAATCTCGCAGGTAGACCTCATAAGACTTTTCGGAATCAACTCTCAACGCAAATTGGTATTGTCTTAGATCCTGCTCCAAAGCGAAGGAACTTGTCGGGGCTGAGTCGATTTCGCCACGTTCCTTAGGTTCGATCAACTTTGAGACTTCGGAGATGATTTCCTTCAACGCGGTCTCGCTCAACGGCGAATCAAATTCTAGTCCTTGGTCATCCGCAAGATCCATAGGCATTTGTGCACCTAGATCACCGATGTAAACTGGGAGGTAGATATTGCTAACCTCGCGACCCTTATCCTTGGCTTCTTGCTGCAGCTTCTTGGTGAGGCGGGCTTCTTTAGGGATCCACTGAGACCGTGTGGCTGCTTCGGTCCATAAGACTAAGGTCAGCTTGGCGCTGCGTACCATCCGATCTAGCACTTCGTTGAAGTTTTCACCTTTGTCGATTTCTGCATCAGCAAATGTAGTGAAATTCGCGTCTTGTAACGCGCGGATCACCTTGTCACGCAAATGCGCTTCTTCGCGTTTGTAGGAAACAAAAATATCAAGATCGATTGACATAATAAACTTCGCGTTGGAGGTGTTCCCATTTAGTCTTTTGCAACGCGGATTGTCCACGATTTTGCATCAACACCTTATTGACGAATCTTGAACGCAGACAGATTCTCAAAGGTACAAAAGCGAAAGCGTTAAAATAGGAAAGCCTCCACATGACCGTCACGATCCGCCCGTTTTCTGAGGGTGATGTTTATGCCGTTCTGGCGATGATCCAGCCGGTTTTTGCTGCGGGGGATACCTATGCCATCGATACGGATATGAGCGCCGAGGAAACGCTGGCCTATTGGACCGGGGGCGAGAAACATACCTTTGTGGCCGAAGAAGACGGCGCGTTGCTTGGCACCTATTACGTGGTGCGCAATTTTAAGGGTGGCGGTAGTCATGTCTGCAATTGCGGTTACATCACTGCCGCAGCAGCGCGGGGCAAGGGGGTGGCGCGGGCGATGCTGACGCATAGTTTGGATCAGGCGCGCAGCCTGGGTTTTCGCGCCATGCAATTTAACAGCGTCATCGCCACCAATACCCGAGCCATCGACACCTGGGAACGGGCGGGTTTTGAGGTGGTGGGCCGTTTGCCCGAGGCGTTTTTGCACCCCGAGCAAGGCTATGTGGATGCGCTGGTGATGTTTAAGACGCTTTAAGAGACTTCGATCACGCTCTTGTCGATGGCCAGAACATAGCCGCGTCGGGCGATATTCTTGACCAGCAATTCGCTGACCATCTGATTGCCCAAGCCGTCCCGCAGCCGCTTGATGCGGGTCGCCCCTGCTGCCTCTTCGCAATCGCTTTCGTCTTTGCCAGAGATCAGCGCTTCGATCTGGGCACCGGTCATGATGTCATCATCCATGCGGGCCTCGGCCAGAACAGACATGGTTTCCATCATGGCATCGGTCAGTTTGAACCCCATCGTGTTCAGATAGACCTTGTTTTCGGCGCGCGAAATCACCAGCGAACTCACTTCGATCCCAGACCGTTCAATCTGGGCCATGCGGCGATTCAACGTGACCAGCATGATCAAAAACACCAGTGCCGAAATCAGCATCGCAGCGGCAAAGATCAGCAGCACAAAGATCACCATGCGATAGCTGGTCAGCGTATCACCAAAGGCGGTGCCGCTTTGCGCCAGAATCTCAAGCAGTTTCACAACCGGCTGTTCGGTCAGATTGTCATTCTGCACAAAGATCTGCTCGACTCGGGCGTTGAACGCATTGGCATCGGGCAAGGTCAGCAACAGCATGACACCGGCCAGAACCAGAATCGCCACGATGGTGGTGATTCCGATGGTTACGATCCGACTGCCTGCTCGCAGATTCTCAGTAACGGAGGTAGTACTCACCAGCATTTGCCCTTTTCGCACCCGAAGGCGTGTTTTCCGACAGACCAACCACGTTCAGCAGTGTCCAGCCACCGGACGCAACGCGCCGGCTTGCCGATTGTGCCGCCGCGCTGGCAGAGGGGCAAGATCCATCAAGTGACAGGATGCCGTAATGCAGACGCAGGGGGCTGTCCTTTTTGGCTTTGTATTCAACAAAGCAGTCAGCCTGCGCCGCAGCGGGCAGTGCCAGGGTGATGGCCACAAGGAGGGGGGCAATGAAATGTCTCATGGGGCCAAGGTGCGCAAAACTGCGCTGAAATTCAATAACAGACGCGAATTCGGGGGCTTGGCCGGGCTGATATTCGATAACCGCGCGGCGTTATTGCCAGATTTCGGCGGTTTCGGTCAGGGTCGACTCACCAAAGCTGATCCCCAGCGAAAACAGATTTGACCCGAGAGGAGTTTCCCATGTCTGCTAAATTCATTACCGGCGTCCTGACAGCCGCTGCCTTTATTACAACGCTTGCCATTGCGGCCCCTGCCGAGGCCGGGAGCAAGAAGAATGACAATCTGAAAAAGTTCATCGCAGGGGCGGCGACCCTGTATCTGCTGCATGAGTTGCATGAGAACGGCAGGATAAAGGTGCATGGCTATAACGGTCATGGCCATGGTCACGGCGGCTGGAAATCCAAAAAGCCTCCGATCCCGCGCTACTGCATCACCAAAGTCGGTGGTAAGAAAAAGGGCAAGCGGATCGCGACCCGTCGCTGCCTCAAGCACAATTACAGCGCGTTCCACCGCCTGCCGAAAGCCTGCAAAACCACCTACTGGCGCAAGGGCCACAAGCGCCCGGCCTACGCTGTGCGTTGCCTGAAGAACCACGGTTTCCGCATTTCCAAGCGTCACTGATTTCGTTCGAGCAGCTCCGCGCCCCTGCGGCGCGGGCAACCCCGGGGGTCTGTCCCACCCCCTGCTCCGAGGGGCCTCGTTTCGGCGAGGCCCCTCTTTTCCTTTTGTGATTTCTGGTCAAGAGTGTGCGCGAAACACGACAGGAGGGCGGATCATGGCCACAGGCTATTTATCGACACATGTTCTAGACACGGCGCGCGGTGTGCCTGCTGAAGGCATCAAAATCGCGCTCTATAAGGTGACGGGCAACAGCCATCGCAAAATCGCCGAGACCGTGACCAATGCCGATGGGCGCACCGATACGCCGATTTTGCCCGCGGAAAAGTTCCAGACCGGCACCTATGAGCTGATCTTTTTCACCGGTGATTATCTACGCGAGACCGGGCAAGCGGGCGAAGATCCGCTTTTCCTCGACCAAATCCCGATCCGCTTTGGCATGGCCGATCAAGACGCCCATTACCACGTCCCACTCCTGCTTTCGCCTTATGGGTATTCGACCTATCGGGGGTCCTGAGCGAGGCTTTGCTGTTGTCTGTAGGCTGAAGTGACGGTCGTTTCGGAGTTTTTCATCGAATGCGAACAGGCGATAATAGTGGGCACCAAAGCATAACTGCCTCGTTTTTCTAACTCTGCGGTGTTGACCTATAGGTGATTGCGCGATCTTGGGTTAACAAAAGGTAAAAGCAAAACGCCCGATAAAAGAGGCAGGAGCAGAGCATGAAAGATTTACTACTACAGGACGTCGCCCATGATTGCGCGGTGAACCGGTTCGGATTCTATTGCGTTCCCGAAGCGTTTCAGCACACCGAGGTCGCAAAAAAACTGCGCAGAGGTGAGGTGAATGAGCCGCGCACGCTGGAATTGATCAGCCGCATGGTCGGCGAGGGTGACGTGATCAGCGGTGGTTCTTTCATCGGGGATTTCCTACCGCCTTTGTCTAGCTTTCTTGTCCCGGGCGCGCGGGTACACTCCTTTGAACCCAATCCCGACGCTTTTGATGCGGCCTCGCAGGTGATCGCGCTGAATGCCTTGCTTAATGTTGATCTGCACCCGGTCGCCGTGGGCAAAGAAGAGGCGGTTCTGCCGTTTCAAAACATGCGCCGCAGCGGCAAAGCCATGGGCGGGCTGTCCAAGATTGTTGAAGAACATATCGAAGGTCAAACCGTCGAAGTGCCCGTGACCCGGCTTGACGATCTGATCGACGCGGGCCGCAAAATCTCGGTCCTGCAGCTGGATATCGAGGGGCAGGAATGGCCGGCTTTGCAAGGCGCGCAGGGGATCATCACGCGCAACATGCCGATGATCGTCGTCGAGTCCTTGGAAACCACCGAAGCACGTGTTGATGAGGATAAGCTGGCTGAACTGGCCCCCGATGCGGGCTATAAATTCATGGGCAAGATGGAGCGCAATTCCTTCTTTTTGCCATTGGCCGCGCGCGGGCTCTGAGCCACCGTCGCGTTAGTGTCATGCAAGACGGATAGGGCTCTGACATCTCACTGTCGGAGCCCTTTTCATGAGCCAGATCATCAAAGACACCACCGATGACGCCCTGATCCAGGAATACCTGAACAAGGGCGGTAAGATCACCAAAGGCGCAACCAAGCCCCCCAAACCCGAACTGGGCCTGTCCAAGGGCACGTGGGGTCAGGTGCTGAGCAAAGAAGAAAAGGCCGCGCGGGACGGTAAAGCGTAAGTCCTCTGTACATGAGCTGAGGGAGTGATTATCTACCCCTCCCATGGCTAAGAAACCCGCATCCGACCCGAATTACAAAGTGATCGCCGAAAATCGGCGAGCACGGTTTGACTATGCCATCGAAGATGACATCGAATGCGGGATCGTACTTGCCGGGTCCGAAGTCAAATCCCTGCGTGAGAACTCGGGCAACATTGCCGAAAGCTATGCTGCGGTTGAGGATGGTGAGCTTTGGCTCGTGAACTCTTATATCGCACCGTATGACCGGGCCATGTTCAGCCATGAGGAAAAGCGCCGCCGCAAGCTGCTGGTGTCCAAGAGAGAGCTGTCGCGCCTGTGGAACGACACCCAGCGCAAGGGCATGACCATCGTGCCGCTGGTGATGTATTTTAACCATAAGGGCATCGTGAAGCTCAAGATCGGCATCGCCAAAGGTAAGAAAAACCACGACAAACGCGAGACCGAGGCCAAGCGCGATTGGGGTCGCCAGAAACAGCGGCTGCTCAAGCAGGGTTGAAGATAGACCTTTTGGGGGGAACGCGGCGATGTTCTTCCCGTAATCAGCGCCATGTCATTTCTGTAATCTTCGCCCCGTAACGCGGGGAAACCCGATTTGGGTGTGGAAGGAATACGGAATGGAATTGATTATTGGTTTGATCTCGGGCGCGATTGGCGGCAACGCCGCTGGTGGTTTGCTGAAAAACCTCAACCAGGGCACGTTGATCAACTCGCTGGCCGGTATCGTTGGTGGTGGCCTGGGTGGCACGATCCTGTCTCAGCTTGGTCTGGGTGGTATGGAAGGCGCCGCCGGGGGAATGGATTTGGGTAGCATTCTCAGCCAAGTTGCCGGCGGTGGCGTTGGTGGCGGCGTGGTTCTTGCCATCGTTGGTGTGATCCGCAACAAATTGACCGGATAAATTCAGGTTTTGCGCCCTTCGAGGCGCATGCCGATCTTGCAAGCGCCGCCCCCGGGGCCTATGGACATAACGATCCATGATTTCGGGGGTGTGCCATGTCTCACGACGATCCCAAAACGCTTGTGTCCACCAGCTGGCTGGCGAAACATATCAAAGACCCCGACCTGCGCATTCTGGATGCGAGCTGGTACCTGCCCGCAATGGGCCGCGACCCAAAGGCCGAATATGACGCAGCGCATATTCCCGGGGCGCGCTTTTTCGACATTGATGATGTGAGCGACAACCGCTCTGACCTGCCCCATATGGTGCCGCCGGTGGAAAAATTCATGTCGCGGCTGCGTGCCATGGGGGTGGGCGATGGCCATCAGGTGGTGGTCTATGACGGGATGGGCCTGTTTTCCGCCGCCCGTGTCTGGTGGCTGTTCCGTCTGATGGGGCAGGATAATATTGCTGTTCTGGATGGTGGTCTGCCAAAGTGGCAGGCCGAAGGGCGCGAGGTCGAAGATCTCCCTCCCGTGATCCGCGACCGCCACATGACCGTGCGCCGTCAGGCTCATATGGTCAAAGATGTGACACAGGTCTCGGCGGCCTCGAAACTGAAAGACCACGAGATCCTGGATGCCCGCGCGCCTGGCCGGTTCCGCGGCGAAGATCCCGAGCCGCGCGAAGGCATGCGCGCCGGGCATATTCCAGGGGCTAAAAACGTGCCCTTTGCGACGCTCTTGAACGCAGATGGCACGATGAAAGATCCCGACGGTCTGCGCGCGGCCTTTGCTGCGGCGGGCGTGGATCTGAACAAACCAGCCATCACATCCTGCGGGTCCGGCGTGACCGGCACGATTATCAACCTGGCGCTTGAGGTGCTGGGAAAGCGCGATCACTCGCTTTATGACGGGTCCTGGAGCGAATGGGGGCAGTTCCCCACTCTGCCCGTCGCCACCGGAGAAGACTGATGTTCGAAACTCTCACAGAGCAACCTGCCGATAAAATCCTGCAGCTGATGCAGATGTATCGTGAAGATCCGCGCGAGGGCAAAATTGACCTCGGCGTGGGTGTTTACAAGGACGCGACGGGCAAAACGCCGGTCATGCGTGCGATCAAGGCGGCGGAAAAGAAGCTGTGGGAAGAACAAGACAGCAAGGCCTATACCGGTCTGGCCGGTGACCCGGCCTTTGCGGATGCGATGATTAACTTGGTTCTGTCTGACAGTGTGGCCCGCGAAAACATTGCCGCTGTGGCGACACCGGGTGGCACCGGCGCTGTGCGTCAGGCTTTCGAACTGGCGCGTTTGGCGAAATCCGATGTGCGGGTGTTCGTGTCGGATCCGACCTGGCCGAACCATGTGTCGATCCTGAAATATCTTGGCATTGAGGTTGTGACCTATCGCTATTTCGATGGCGAAACGCGCGGCGTGAACTTTGAGGGCATGGTTGAGGATCTGGCCAAGGCGGGTCCGGGTGACATCGTGCTGCTGCATGGTTGCTGCCACAACCCGACCGGGGCAAACCTGAACCTGACCCAATGGCAAGAGGTCGTGGACCTGCTGAACAAAACCGGCTCGGTTCCAATGATCGACATCGCCTATCAGGGCTTTGGCGACGGGTTGGAAGAAGACGCGGCGGCGGTTCGCTTGGTGGCCTCCTCTGTTCCGGAATGCCTGATTGCGGCGAGCTGCTCCAAGAACTTCGGTGTCTATCGCGAACGCACGGGTCTGCTGATGTCGATCGCGGCGGATGCGTCCAAGACCAAGCTGAACCAAGGCACATTGGCGTTTTTGAACCGTCAGAACTACTCCTTCCCGCCAGATCATGGCGCGCGGGTGGTGACAATGGTGCTAAACGATCCGGCGCTGCGCGCAGATTGGCAGGCGGAATTGGAAGAGGTGCGCACCTCGATGCTGGGCCTGCGCGAGCAACTGGCCTCGGAATTGCAGCGCCTGTCCGGTTCTGACCGTTTCGGCTTTATCGCCCAGCACCGTGGCATGTTCTCGCGTCTCGGGGCCTCGGCTGAGCTGGTTCAGAAACTGCGCGAAGACCACGCGATCTATATGGTGGGTGACAGCCGTTTGAATATCGCAGGTCTCAACAAAACCTCGGTGCCCATCCTGGCAGAGGCCATCATCAAGGTTGGCATCTGATCCAACTGTCAAAAGGTGCGGGCCAAGGCCCGCGCTTGATATCTCAGCCCCCGCCTTGTGCGGGGGCTTCGTGTTTGGCGCTTTTGGCGGATGGAGGCGCGAGATAGGACTGATGGCTTTTTTGCTTTGAACTGGGAAGCCTCCGGCGGGAGTATTTGGCACCAAGAAGAAGCACGGCCTTTGTTTCTTCTTGGCGGTAAGTACTCTGGGGGTGAATGGAGCCGTCAGGCTCCAGAGGGGGCGAGCCCCCTGACCCGCCCGCCGCAGGCGTTTGGGGTCAGAATATGGCGCAGCAGGGCAACGGGATGGCTGCGCAGGGAGAGGCGGGTAGAGACATAGTCTTCGACCACGTGTTCGCCCAAGGTCATGGCAGGGAGCTGGTTTTTGGGTTCAAAAATCGCCTCCCCATCCAGATCTCGGGCGAAAAGTGGCAATTCTGCGCCTTTGACCAGGGCCTTGGTGTCCCATTGCGCCTCGCGCCGCGCCTGGCCGGTCTCAGCAAAAACGTCGGCTTCGGCGAGGCGGGTCAGGATCTCTGGGGACAGGCCCGCCTTGCGCCAGACATCGCGCACGGAGTGATAGCCATTGCCACGCGCGGCGGTGATCCAGCTGGCATCTTCTTCGCGGATGCCCTTGATTTGGCGAAAGCCCAGGCGCAGGGCCAGACCACCATTTTCATCCGGCTCCATCATATTGTCCCAAAAGCTGGCATTGATGCAGACCGGGCGCACCTCGACCCCGTGTTCGCGCGCATCGCGCACGATCTGGGCCGGGGCGTAGAAGCCCATGGGCTGCGCATTCAGCAGCGCGCAGGCAAAGATACCGGGATGGTGGCATTTGATCCACGCGCTGGCATAGACCAGCAGGGCAAAGCTGGCGGCGTGGCTTTCGGGGAAGCCATAGGAGCCGAACCCTTCGATCTGGGAAAAGCAGCGGGCAGAGAATTCTTCGTCATAGCCATTGGCGCGCATCCCTTTCATAAAGCGGTTGCGGAATTCGCTGACATTGCCGTGTTTCTTGAAGGTGGCCAGCGAGCGGCGCAGCCGGTCTGCCTCGGAGGGGGAAAAACCGGCACCAATGATGGCGATCTGCATGGCCTGTTCCTGAAACAGCGGCACGCCCATGGTCTTGCCCAGCACCGCGCCGAGTTCGTCCGAGGGAAAGGTGACCTCTTCTTCGCCATTTCGGCGGCGGATATAGGGGTGGACCATGTCGCCCTGGATGGGGCCGGGGCGGATGATGGCGACCTCGATCACCAGGTCATAAAAATTGCGCGGCTTCATGCGGGGCAGAAAGTTCATCTGCGCCCGGCTTTCGACCTGAAAGACGCCGATACTGTCAGCCTGACACAGCATGTCATAGACGCGCGGATCTTCGGGGGGCAGAGTGGCAAGGCTGTAGTTGGGGCCGTGATGGCGTTCGATCAGGTCAAAGGCTTTGCGGATGCAGGTCAGCATTCCAAGGCTCAGCACATCGACCTTGAGAATGCCAAGCGCGTCGATGTCATCCTTGTCCCAGCAGATGACGGTGCGCTCTTCCATGGTGGCGTTTTCGATGGGGACGAGTTCGTCAAGTCGGCCTTCGGTGATGATGAACCCGCCCACATGTTGCGAGAGATGGCGCGGGAATCCGATGATTTCATAGACCAGTTGCAGGGTCAGTTGCAGCTGGCGATCCGTCGGGTCGAGGCCAATTTCGCGCATGCGGCTGGCCTCGAGACCTTTGGCCGAGAAGAAGCCCCAGAGCTGCGAGGAGAGCGCGCCGATCGTGTCCTGGGACAGGCCCATGGCGGTGCCCACCTCGCGGATGGCGCGTTTGCCGCGGTAATGGATGACGGTGGCGCAGAGCCCGGCGCGGTGGCGGCCATAGCGCTCATAGATGTGCTGGATCACCTCTTCGCGCCGTTCATGTTCGAAATCAACATCGATATCGGGTGGCTCGTCCCGCGCCTCGGAGACGAAACGTTCAAACACCATGGTGCCGATTTCGGGTGAGACAGAGGTCACGCCGAGGCAATAGCAGACCACGGAATTGGCGGCCGAGCCGCGGCCCTGGCAGAGGATGTCGCGCGAGCGGGCAAAATCCACGATGTCGCGCACGGTGAGGAAATAGGGTTCGTATTTCAGTTTGGCGATCAGGGCGAGTTCGTGGTCGAGCATGGCGCGCACCTTGTCGGGGGCACCGGTGGGATAGCGCCAGCGCAGGCCTTCTTGTGAGAGGCGGGCGAGCCGTTCGGTGGGGGTTTCATCCTGCGTGATCTCTGAGGGGTATTCATAGCGCAGGGAGCTAAGGTCAAACTGGCATGCCTCAAGCAGATTGGCGGTGCGGGCAATGGCGGCGGCATGGGGGCCAAGGATCTTGTGCATATCCGCGCCCGAGCGCAGGCGTTGTTCGCCGTTGGCCAGAGAGCTGCGGCCCAGCTTGTCGACGCGGGTGCCGGTGCGAATGGCGCTGAGCACATCGGCCAGCCGCCGCCGGGTTCCGTGATGCATCCGCGGCGCGGCGCTGGCGATGGTTGGGATATGCAGGCTTTGGGCGAGCTGTGCGTGATGGTCAAAGCGTTGCGTATCTTGTCCGTCATAGCAGGGAGAAAGCGCGAGATATGTGTCCCGGGGCAGGCGGCGCGTCAGCTGTTGCGCCTGTTCCAGCCAGTCATGCGCGCCGCGCGGCAGATGTTGCGTCTGCGGGTTCGGGTGCAGGATCAGGATCAACCCGGTCATGTCATTGGGCAGGTCAGACAGGCGGAGATCGCAGGCCCCTTTTTCAGCCCTTGTACGCCCTGTGGTCAGCAAGCGGCAGAGCAGCGCCCAACCCTGACGGCTTGCGGCGAGGGCCGTGGCCTCGATCCCGTCGGAAAAGCAAAGGCGCGCGGCGGGGATCAGGCGCGGGACATTGGTGATATGTTGTGAGGGTGGTGGCGGGATATGGGCCGGGCAGGGCGGCCCTGTGACTCCATCGCGCGCCTCACTCTCGGCGCGTTCCTGAACAAGCCGGGAAATATCGCGCATCTTGGTATGGGCGCGCACGATCCCGGCCACGGAATTCTGATCGGCAATGGCAATGGCGCTGAGGCCCAGCAGGGCGGCGCGGTCCATATACTCCTCGGGATGGGAGGCCCCGGTGAGGAAGGTGAAGTTTGAGGTGATGCAGAATTCGGCGAACATGGGTGAAGTATATTCACGCTTTGTTCTCATGTGGAGTCTGTATGTTGATCGCGGGAAAACCGAGAGGTTCCGCGGTGTTGACTGCGGTGATTGAGTATTTTTGCCAAGAAGAAACGGAGGCGTTTCGTGCCCCTTACGCTTGGCGATGAGGGGCAAAGAGCGCGGCAAGGGCCAGAATCAGGCCGGAGACCGTCGCAATCATGCCGGCGGCCGAGACCGAGGCAGAAGCTCCGAGCCAGAGTGGGCCGTAGCCTGCCAGCACATAACCGAAAATGGCTGAGAGCGCGGCGAAGAGCAGGGACCAGGCGACCTGAGACTCCAGCCGGTTTGTCATCAGGCGGGCGGCGGCAGGTGGGCAGATGAACATGGCGATCACGATGATCGAGCCTACGGCGTCAAAGGCGGCAACAGCGGCCAGAGCGGCGGCGGTGACGATGGCGAGGCTGATCACGGTGGTGGGCAGGCCCAGCGAGCGGGCAAAGCCTTCGTCAAAGGTGGAGAGCTTGAGCGGACGCCAGAAGAGCCATGTCAGCAGTGAGAGCAGCACCAGCGCCGCGCCCATACGCGGAAGTTCGGGGGGCAAAGCAGCCAGGGCAATTGGATCAGTCAGCGAAGCCCAACCCACGGCGTCCAGCCAGATCAGGCTTTCCAGATTGCCATAAAGCGCGTGTTCCACATCCAGATGCACGCCGGACGTGTCTGATTGCTCCAATAGGAGCACGCCGCCAGCAAACATGGCCGTGAACACCACGCCCATGGCGGCCCCCGGTTCGACCTTGCCCAGGCGGCGGATGGCTTCGATCAGGATCACTGCCAGTAGGGCGGCCCCGGCGGCCCCGACCATCATGGCGGTGGTTGTGATCATGCCGGTGACCAGAAAGGCCACGACAATGCCGGGCAAAACCACATGGCTGATCGCATCGCCAATCAGCGACTGGCGGCGCAAGAGCAGAAAGTTGCCGGGCAGGGCGCAGGCCATGGCGGCCAAGGTGCCAATCACCAATGGCGGTAGGGACAGGGCGACAAATTCAAAACCCATCAGATCACCCCCTGTGGTTTGAGACGATTGTCGATCAGCGCAACCTGGTCAGCGGTCAGAATATCCGTGATCGGCGTCAACCCATCATCGCGGCTGGCCAGCATGGCCAGTTCTTCGATGCGGCGCAGCTCTTGCCAGCGGGTTTCGTCCTGCAGGGCTGCGGCGGCGGCAATGCGGCCTGCATCCGTCGGCACGCCATCGGCGCGCATCATACCATGGGCGCGTAACATGCGCTGGGTCATGGCTTCGTAAACTGGTTGATTATGGGCGAGGGCCAACAGGCCTTGGCGCAAATGCACATCATGTTGCAACCGGCGATGGCGCAGGGCCGAAGCCAAAACGCCACGGGAGGGGGCGAGAAAAAGCGATAGGGCAAAGAGCGCAAAGGCCACCAAGACGATGATCGGGCCGGTGGGCAGGTCAGGGGCGGTGGCGGAAAGGGCCGCTCCGACATATCCAGACAGGCCACCAAACAGCGCGGCCAGCAGGGCGACGTGTGTGGCATTCTCGCTCCAGAACCGGGCGGCGACGGCGGGGATGATCAGCATGGCGACAATCAGGATCAGCCCGACGATTTTCAAGCCCACCACGGTTACCGCCAGCACCAGCACCATTAGCGCCATATCAATGCGCGCGGTATTCAGGCCCTGGACGCGGGCATAGCCTTCGTCAAAGGCGGTCATCAGCATGGGGCGGCGCAGAGCGAATGTAGCCAGCAAGACCAGCGCGCCTCCGGCAGCAATCACCAAAGCGTCGCTGCGCAACATGCCAGCGGTTGAGCCGAGCAAGAAGCCTTCGAGCCCCGCTTGGCGGCCCGATTGCATGGTCTGGATGATGGTCAGCAGCACAATGCCAAAGCCGAAAAACACCGAGAGAACCGCGCCAATGGCGGCGTCTTCGGGCAGGCGGGTTTGGCGGGTGATCCAGTTGACGGTCCATAGGCCCGCCCAGGCCGACAGGGCTGAGCCAACCATCAACCCCGGTAGAAACCGCCCGTCACTGCCAAATGCCACCATGATCAAAAAGGCCAGTGCGAGGCCGGGCAGGGTGGCATGGCTGACCGCGTCAGAGACCAACGCGCGTTTACGAAGGTAGAGAAAGGCACTGACCGCTCCGGCAGCGACCCCCAAAGCAGCAGAGCCGAGTGTCACCAACACGGCATTATAGCCGAGCTGCAATGTCAGAGCCTCAAACACGGATCAGCCTGCGCGCGCCACCAGCCCATCACCCAGCCGTCCGCCATAGGTGGCGTGCAGCGCATCCTGGGTAAAGGCTTCGGCCACCGGGCCTTCGCCCATGCGGCGGCGGTTGATCAGGAACACGCGGTCAAAATACTCTTCGACGGTGGACAGATCGTGATGCACGGCGACCACGGTTTTACCCGCATCGCGCAGCTCTTTCAGAACCGAGATGATCGCGGCCTCGGTGGCGGCGTCGACCCCGGCGAAAGGTTCATCCAGCAGGTACAGGTCAGCCCCCTGCGCCAAGGCGCGGGCCAGGAACACCCGTTGCTGCTGGCCGCCTGAGAGCTGGCCAATCTGGCGATCTGCAAAATCCTGCATGCCAACGCGGGTCAGGCACTCTGTCACCTTGGCGTGGTGGTGGCCGTGAATGCGTGACAACAGGCCCAGCTCGTGATGCAGACCCATCATCACCACGTCGCGCACTTGCGTGGGGAAATCCCAGTCAATGCTGGCGCGTTGTGGCACATAGGCGATGCGTTTGCGCTGGCTTTCCAGTGGTTTGCCCCAGCAGGTCACGCGCCCAGCCAGAGGTGAGACAATGCCAAGCGCCGCCTTGAGCAGGGTGGATTTACCTGCGCCGTTGGGGCCGATAATGGCCGTCATGCTGCCCGCTGCGATGGTCATATCGACCGAGAACACCACCGGATCCGCGCCATATGACACGGTCACCCCGCGCAGGGCCAAAGGCGCGCCATCCAGGTTTTCGCTGACGATTTCGCCGTTTTCTGCTGCCAGTTCGACCGGTGTCATCGCTTAGACCTTTCCGCCCAGTTTGCCATTCAATCCTTGCAAAGGCACATCAACGCCCAAAGCGCCTGCGATCATGGTCGCGTTGTGATCAATCATGCCTATATAGGTGCCTTCATAGGTGCCCGGTTCGCCCATTGCGTCCGAGAACAGCTCGCCGCCGATCTTGACCTCATGACCTTGGGCCGCGGCCCCTTCGATCAGGGCGCGAATGTTGCGATCCGAGACCGAGCTTTCGACAAAGACCGCGCCGATCTTGCGGGTGACGATGTCGTCAACCAGCGTGCGGATGCGTTCCAGCCCGGCTTCGGATTCGGTCGAAATGCCCTGAATGCCTTTGACCTCAAACCCATAGGCCGCGCCGAAATAGCCAAAGGCGTCATGAGCCGAGATCAGCACGCGGGATTGTTCGGGCACCTGTGCCAGCACATCACGTGCATAGCTGCCGACTTTGGCGATCTCGGCGAGATAAGCCTCGGTATTCGCGGTAAAGGCGTCAGCGGCCTCGGGGCGCTGCGCAATCATGGCGTCGCGGGTGGCGGTGACCGCATGGGTCCACAACTCCGGCACCATCCAGATATGCGGGTCCGAACGGTTTTCGTAATCTTCGTGATGCAGCAGCTGATCCGCAGGGACCGCCTCGGCCACGGCGGTGATGGGCACGCGTTTGGTAAGGCTGTGCATGAAATCTTCGAGCTGCGCTTCGAGATACAGGCCATTCCACAGCACCAGATCGGCGCGGGTCATGGCAACAATGTCAGAGCGGGTCTGGCGATAGCCATGCGGGTCAACGCCCGGCCCCATCAGCGCCTGAACTTCAACCAGATCACCACCAATGGCGCGGGCGGCATCGGCCACCATGCCCGTGGTTGCGACAACACTCAGTGGCGCAGAGGCCAAAGCGCGGGTGCCCATAAGGGGGGCGGCGGCCAATCCGGCCAGAATCGCACGGCGAGAAAGCATAAAATTCTCCCTTTCACAGCATGAATATGATAATCATTCGCAAGAAGTCAATGCTCTTGCGACTTATTCGCAATAAGAAAGGGCCTGACGCGGCCTGATGATCAATTTCTGACTGTTTGGTCAGAGATTGCTTGAATTTCACGCAAAGCTCTGGCTAGGGTCAGGCTTGCCTTTTGGCGTTACGGAGGACGAGATGTCAGAACTCGGGACGCAGACAGGGGTTGCCCTGGACAGCGCGCAATTGCCCCAGACCGTTGAGCCCCGCAATCCGGGGATGGCGTTGGATATGGATGTGGTGATGAACACCCGCGCCAATCGCAGCGCCATTGAGCGGCGGGCGAAAACCCTGCCGGGGCGGCGCTCGGTCAAGAAAGAGTACCAAGCCGCCTGGCTGGCGCGGGCGATTTCCTGCATCGACCTGACAACCCTGTCCGGGGATGACACGGCGGGGCGCGTCGCGCGGCTATGTGCCAAGGCCAAACAGCCGGTGCGCGCCGATCTGCTTGAGGCGCTGGGCCTGCCCGATCTGACCACAGGGGCGGTCTGCGTTTATCACGACATGATCCCCCCGGCGCTGAAGGCGTTGGAGGGCAGTGGCATTCCTGTGGCCGTGGTTTCCACCGGCTTCCCGGCGGGCCTGTCGCCCTTTCATCTGCGCATTGCCGAGATCGAAGAGAGCGTAAAGGCAGGTGCAGAGGAGATCGATATCGTCATCTCGCGCCGTCTGGTTCTGAGCGGGGATTGGCAGGGTTTGTATAATGAGATGAAGACCATGCGCGAGGCCTGTGGTGACGCCCATGTCAAAGCGATCTTGGCAACGGGTGAACTTGAGACCCTGCAAAATGTTGCCCGCGCCTCTCAGGTCTGCATGATGGCCGGGGCGGATTTTATCAAGACATCGACGGGTAAAGAGCCGGTCAATGCGACGCTGCCGGTTTCGCTGGTGATGATGCGCGCCATGCGCGATTACTATGAGGCGACCGGGTATCGCGTCGGCTACAAGCCTGCGGGTGGGATTTCCAAGGCCAAGGATGCGATCAACTATCTGGCGCTGGTCAAGGAAGAGCTGGGGGATCGCTGGCTGCGCCCGGATCTGTTCCGCTTTGGCGCGTCGTCCTTGCTGGGCGATATCGAACGCCAGCTTGAGCACCACCTGACCGGGGCATATTCGGCCTCTTGGCGTCATGCGGTTGCGTAAAAGATGTTGATACGGCGAACTCTTAACCCCGCCTCGGGCCGGGCAGCGCCAACCCGCCCCTCATCGGGGCAGCACTGCCTTTTGTGGCCAAATCACGCTTTCAAAACGCATCACCGGATGCGGGAGACCCTAAAATGACCATCAAGGACATCTTTGAGACCATGGATTACGGCCCGGCCCCCGAAGCTTCTGGCGATGCGCTGGCTTGGATCGTTGACCAGGGCGGCAAGTTTGGCCATTTCATCGACGGGGCCTTCACCGCTCCTGGCGCAGGGTTTGACAGCAAGAACCCGGCCACCGGCGAGGTGCTCGCGACGCTGAGCCAGGCCAGCCAAGGTGACATTGACGCCGCCGTTAGTGCCGCACGCAAAGCCCAACCCGCTTGGGAAAAGCTGGAGGGCAAAGGCCGGGCGCGCTATCTCTACGCTTTGGCGCGGTTGTTGCAAAAACATGCCCGCTTGTTGGCCGTGCTGGAAACGCTCGATAATGGCAAGCCGATCCGCGAAAGCCGCGATATCGACATCCCTCTGGCACAGCGCCATTTCTACTATCACGCGGGCATGGCCCAGCTGATGGAGGCCGAACTGCCCGAGGCGCAGGCGCTGGGTGTTTGCGGCCAAATCATCCCGTGGAATTTCCCGTTGCTGATGCTGGCCTGGAAGGTCGCGCCCGCGCTGGCCATGGGCAATACGGTGGTGCTGAAACCGGCGGAATGGACCTCGCTCACAGCCCTGTGTTTTGCTGATATCTGCCGCCAGGCAGGATTGCCCAGGGGCGTGGTGAATATCGTCACCGGCGACGGGGCGGTTGGTGAGATGATCGTCAATTCCGAGGTCGACAAGATCGCCTTTACCGGCTCTACCGAAGTCGGCCGCAAGATCCGCGAAGCCACCGCTGGCAGCGGCAAATCCCTGACGCTGGAGCTGGGTGGAAAATCGCCTTACATCGTCTTTGAAGACGCCGATATTGACTCAGCCGTCGAAGGTTTGGTTGACGCGATCTGGTTCAATCAGGGCCAAGTCTGCTGCGCCGGGTCGCGGCTCTTGGTGCAAGAGGGCATTGCCGAGGCATTCCACGCCAAGCTCCGCGCACGCATGGACAAGCTGCGCATCGGCAATCCGCTGGATAAATGCATTGATGTGGGCGCGATCGTTGATCCGGAACAGCGCAACCGCGTCGCGGCACTGGTTGATGCCCATGGCGGCGAGGGCGAGGTTTACACCGCCAAATGTGACCTGCCTGACGGCTGTTTCTACCCGCCGACCCTGGTCTCGGGCCTCTCGCCCGCCTCCGCTTTGATGCAGGATGAGATCTTTGGCCCGGTGCTGGTCAGTTCGACCTTCCGCACCCCGTCCGAGGCAATCATGCTGGCCAATAACACGCGTTATGGGCTGGCGGCCTCGGTCTGGTCCGAGAATATCAATGTCGCCTTGGACATCGCGCCCAAACTGGTCGCTGGCGTGGTCTGGGTCAATGGCACCAATATGTTTGACGCGGCCGCGGGCTTTGGCGGTGTGCGCGAAAGCGGCTTTGGTCGCGAAGGCGGTTGGGAGGGTCTTGCTGCCTATACCAAGCCAAAGGGCAAGGGAAAGGCGCTGAAACCTGTTGCCGAGTTCCCCGGAGATAATGCCGAGCCTCAGCCGGTGGATCGTACCGCCAAGCTCTATATCGGCGGCAAGCAGGCGCGGCCTGATGGCGGCTATGCGCGCAACATCTTTGACAAATCCGGCAAACTGATCGGCCAGGCCCCGATTGCCAACCGCAAGGATGTGCGTAACGCGGTCGAGGCCGCCCGCGCTGCCAAAGGTTGGAGCGGCGCAACCGCCCATAACCGCGCGCAGGTGCTTTATTATATCGGTGAAAACCTGTCCGCGCGTGGCGATGAATTCGCGGCTCAGATCAATCGTTTGACCGGCGGCAAAACCGGTGCAGCCGAGGTTGAGGCGGCAGTGGATCGCCTGTTCACCTATGCGGCCTGGGCGGACAAGTTTGATGGGCAAGTGCGCTCGGTCCCCATGCGTGGCGTGGCTTTGGCCATGCGCGAGGCGTGCGGTGTGATTGGTGCGCTGTGCCCGGATGAGCTGCCATTGCTTGGTCTGATCTCGGTCATGGCCCCGGCGATTGCCATGGGCAACCGCGTGGTTTTGGTTGCCTCCGGACCCTTCCCGCTGGTCGCCACGGACTTCTACCAAGTGCTGGAAACCTCGGATGTTCCGGGCGGGGTGGTCAATATCCTGACCGGCTCCCACGCAGAACTTGCCTCGACCTTGGCCACACACATGGATGTCGAGGCGGTCTGGTCTTTCTCATCCACGGACTTGTCCGAGGTGGTCGAAAAAGGCGGCGCGGGCAATTTAAAACGCACCTGGGTCAACCATGGCATCGCGCGCGATTGGATGGGCGAGGCGGGCGAGGGGCGCACTTTCCTGGATCAGGCGACCGAGGTCAAAACCGTCTGGGTGCCTTACGGCGCGTGACGGTTACAAAAAAGAGGGGCGCACCCTGACAGCAGGGAGCGCCCCAAATATCTGCAACGACCCTGCTTTTAAAACGCGGCATCCTCTGGCAGAGCCTCAAGCAAATCACCGGGCTGGCAGTCGAGCACCTCACAAATCCGGGCAAGGGTCTCAAAGCGGATGCCCTTGACCTTGCCCGATTTCAGCAAGCTGATGTTCTGCTCGGTGATGCCCACCTGCTCGGCCAATTCGCGCGACTTCATCTTGCGCCGTGCCAGCATAACATCCAATCTCACCACGATCTGCATCAGACAAACGCCTCGTTTTCCTGCTTGATCGCAATGGCTTGGGTCAGAACCACGCCAATGACAAGCATCATGCCGCCCGCCAGCGCAAAAATCAGGTCCTCCAGCCCAAAAGCAACAGAGAGCTGGCGCTGGCCCTGTGGGGCATCCATGGTCAGAAACAGCACTTCCCAGGTATGGCTGAGAACCTGCATCAGAGCTTTGACCAGAAATCCGGCGCCAATCCCGCGAATGGCGGTGCTGGCCTGTGTGGACAGGGCGGCATCCCCCGCAAAGGCCCTGAACAGCCGATACATGTGCCAGAACACATAGAAGAGCGGGGCAAGAGAGACCCAAATCGACAAAGACCAAAGCGTGACCGCCAGACGGCTTGGCGTCCAGGACATGTCGGTTATTCCAATCTCCTGCGCCAGTTCCGCCATGTGATGGTCTGGCTGAAAGCTAAGCAAGGCCCCAGTCAGAAAAAGGACGGCCAGGGCAAACAGGCTGACCAGGCTCAAGATTTGTGAAAGGCGGCGCGTTCGGTTTGGGAGGGAGGGCATATCAGCTCCTATTGCATGAGGGTCATAATTTAATGTAAAACAATAAAAAATGATTCCACAAGGAGAATATTGTGCGTCTGGTTTCAAAACTTTTACTATCCTCCCTTGGGGGCCTTGCCCTTATGGCTTGTTCGACCGTGAACCCGGTGACTTTGGCCAGGTTAAGTCAGGTCAATCCGCTGGAAACTGATCCGGCCCTCTATCGGGTTTTGGCAAACCTGCCGGAGGGGTTGGATGTCAAACAAGGGTCAAGCCAATTGGTTTTGAGCATGACACTGGATGGGGAGACGCAAGTGAATGAATTCACCTTGCAGCACCTCGACAAGGGCGGCGTGCAAGAACTGGCCGTGGCCGAGGGGGATCTTGAGCGATTGCGTGCTTTGCAAGTTGTCGCGCGACAGGCCAAGCAGCAAAACCCCGGCGGTTCATCCGGCAGCCTGTCTGCCAGTGTCGGGCTTTGCACGGTCAATGGCGGGCCTGACCCCGATGATGAGATTTCGATCGATCTGGTGATGGATGGGCAAACAGCCCTGCCATTGGTGCGGGCGCTCAGCGTGTCACGTTATCTGGAAGAGATTGAAAACAAGGGGTCAGGCCCCTTGCAACCCTGTCCCTAAGCGCCTTTATGGGCAGTCATTGAGATTTCACTTTTGCAGTGTTATCTTGGTGACATGCCCGGCGCCGGGGCTTTTGCGGCGTGTGACCTAAAGGAGGACAATGTCCTGTCATCTCTGGCAAATGCGGCGGATGCCGCGCAAAAGGGCCAACCAATGAGCGGCCTGCCCACCAAGGAAGCAACAAGCGAGGCGATCCTTGCTGCGATCCTTGAAATTCTTTCCGACAACAAAGCCGAAGACGTTGTGCAGGTTGATCTGCGCGGCAAGTCTTCTGTTTGTGATGCTATGGTGATCTGTTCCGGGCGCTCGTCCCGCCAGGTTTCGGCGCTGTCGGACAAACTGGTCGAAGAGCTCAAGCACCGCCTGGGTGTTCTGTCCACGATTGAGGGCAAGGAAACCGGCGATTGGGTGCTGATTGATGCGGGTGACGTGATCGTACACCTGTTCCGCCCCGAAGTGCGGGAATTCTATCAGTTGGAAAAGATGTGGGTGCCGATCAGCGAGGGTGCCGCCCCGTCCGCATCATAAATGCGGGTGCATCTTTGTGTTGTGGGCCGGCTGCGCAAGGGGCCGGAGCGCGAGCTTATTGACGACTATCTGACACGCTTTGACAAAGCCGGGCGAGCACATGGGCTCGGCCCGGTTTCCGTGCATGAGGTCGAGGACAAGAAGGGCGGCGGTATGGCGGCCGAGGCGGTTTTGCTGCGACGGGTGCTGCCCAAGGGCGCGGTCATCTGTGCGCTGGATGAGCGCGGCGAGGTGATGAGTTCGCCCGATTTTGCCGGTCGGATGGAGAAATGGCGCGACGGTGGCGCGCAGGATCTGGCCTTTGTTATTGGCGGCGCGGATGGGATTGACCCGTCTTTGCGGGCCGAGGCGGACCGGTTGTTGAGCTTTGGCAAGATGGTCTGGCCGCATATGCTGGTGCGGGTGATGTTGGCGGAACAGCTTTATCGTGCAGCCAGCATTCTGGGCGGGAGCCCGTATCACCGGGTCTAAAGACGCGCAGTCAGATTGGGGGCCAGCCCCCAAACCCCCGGGATATTTTTAGCCCAAAGAAGACCTGAAAGGGACCTGGGTTGCGTTAGCTATAAGCAATGTAGAGTAGCAGTGCGCCGAAGATGACGCGGTAGATCACGTAGGGCGTAAAGCTGACGCTGCGCAGCAGGCGCATCATGATGGCCAGCGCTGCAAGGGCAGAGACAAAAGCCATGGCGGCGGCGATGGCCCCATCGCGAGCGAGTTGTGCGTTGGCTGACGAGGCGAGGTCGAGGCCCAGTAAAGTGCCCGAGGCGATGATGGTAGGGATCGACATCAACATGGAGAGCTTGGCCGCGTCGTGGCGGGCATAGCCGAGCTTGAGCGCACCAGTGATGGTGATGCCCGAGCGTGATGTGCCGGGGATCAGGGCGAGCGCTTGCCACAGCCCCATGGTGATAGCGTCGCGCAGGGACCAATCAGTTTCTACCTTGTCGGCTGCGCTGGTCTGATCCGCCCAATAGAGCACAAGTCCAAAACCAAGCATCGACCAGCCGATCACCGCGGTGGAGCGCATCATGTCGCTGAGTCCGGTGAGTTTCAGGATTAAACCGGCGATGATGACGGGGATGGTTGCGATCACCAACAGAAAGGCGAGGCGGCTTCCGGGGGTATCGATGCGGCCGGTCAGTAGGCGGGGTAGCCCTGTCAGGACGCTTTTGCAATCCTGCCAAAAATACAGAATCACCGCGAGCAATGTGCCGACATGAACAGCCACATCAATGGCCAGGCCCTGGTCTGGCTGGCCCGAGAGTTGTGACGCCAGAATCAGGTGACCTGACGAGGAAATCGGCAAAAACTCGGTAATCCCTTGGATCAAAGCCAAAATAAGCAGATAGGTATAGGTCATGTGGCGATCTTGTTGGCTGGGCTGTCTGTCTGTATAACCTATTGGAATTTTGAGGAAAGCTTTAAAGTAAATCCGAAGTGGACCTAAAATTCGAAAATTCGTTACAATTTTTGATGGTGGAGGGTGAAAAAAGTGAATTTAGGTCAGCATAATTGACTTTTATTCCTGCCCGCCCTTCTATAATGAGACCTGACCCAAGTTCTTTCGAGAAAGAGGCACTGCCCATGGCCAAGCAGCCGATGCTAAAATTTGTGACCGTTGATCGTGACATGCCGGAGAAGCGTGATGCGACGGTGCGGAGCAAAGATTTCGACGAGATTTATGCAGAGTTTGCTGCCGCCAAAGCTGCTGAGCAGGCGAGCCGTTGCAGCCAGTGTGGTGTGCCTTATTGCCAGAACCACTGCCCGCTGCATAACAACATCCCGGATTGGCTGAACCTGACCGCGACTGGCCGCCTTGAAGAGGCGTACCAGGTGAGCCAGGCCACCAACACCTTTCCGGAAATCTGCGGTCGTATCTGCCCGCAGGACCGTTTGTGCGAAGGCAATTGCGTGATCGAGCAATCCGGGCATGAGACTGTCACCATTGGGGCGGTTGAGAAGTATATCACTGATACTGCTTGGGAAAATGGTTGGGTCAAGCCGATCACCCCGGCGCAGGAGCGCCCTGAAAGCGTCGGCATTATCGGCGCGGGCCCCGGTGGTCTGGCCGCTGCTGACATGCTGCGCCGTGCCGGTGTGCAGGTCACGGTTTATGACCGTTATGACCGTGCGGGCGGCTTGCTGACCTATGGCATTCCGGGCTTCAAGCTGGAAAAAGACGTGGTCATGCGTCGCAATGATCAGCTGGCACAGGCCGGTGTGAATTTTGTGATGAATTGCGAGATTGGCAAGGATGTCACCTTTGCTGAGCTGCGCGAAAAGCATGACGCGATCATCGTCGCGACCGGCGTTTACAAGAGCCGCGATCTGGGCGGGCCGGGTGCCGGCGCCAAGGGGATCGTCAAGGCGATCGACTATCTAACTGCTTCTAATCGCGTGGCAAATTTCGGTGACACGGTTGCGGAATATGAGAGCGGTGAGCTGAATGCAGCCGGTAAAAAGGTTGTGGTGATTGGCGGGGGCGACACGGCGATGGACTGTGTGCGCACGGCCATCCGTCAGGGCGCCGAGAGCGTCAAATGTCTGTACCGTCGTGACCGCGCCAATATGCCAGGCAGCCAGCGTGAGACCAAGAATGCCGAGGAAGAAGGCGTGGTCTTTGAATGGCTGACAGCGCCAAAGGGCTTTAAGGGCGACACTGTTGAGGCGGTGATCGTGGACAAGATGCGCCTTGGGGCCCCGGATGCCTCGGGCCGCCAAAGCCCTGAAGTTATTGAAGGTTCTGAATATGATGAACCCGCCGATCTGGTCATCAAGGCCCTGGGTTTTGAGCCGGAAGAGCTGCCGACACTTTGGGATCAGCCCGAGTTGGAAGTGACCCGTTGGGGCACGATCAAGGCCGAATTCACCACGGGCCGCACGGCGATGCCGGGCGTCTATGCGGTGGGTGACATCGTGCGCGGTGCCAGCCTTGTGGTCTGGGCGATCCGCGACGGGCGTGACTGCGCCGAGGCTCTGTTAAGTGATCTTAACGCCAAAGCCGCGGTCGCTGCCGAGTAAGCCTCGGGCGAAAAATGGGCGGGCAATCTGTACAAAACCCCCGGAATTTTGGGGAGATTGCCCAGGCCAAAACCAGGCAAAATCGGGCCTAACATATGCCGGATAGGCAATATGTACAAAACCCGGCCCGTTTGGGAGAGATTGCCCCCCATGCCAGCAAGTCGGCGCGGCGGGCGTTAGGAAAGCTTAATAAGGCAGGTGGGCTGACCCAAGAGGGGCCAGATCTTAGCAAAGGATGAAGGCGATGGAAAAGACGGGAGGATGCATGTGCGGCGCAGTTCGTTTCACGGCGCGTGATGTCCCGTCGCATTTCGGGGCCTGCCATTGCGAGATGTGCCGCCGCTGGACTGGTTCCGCCCTGTTGGGCGTGACCGTGCCCGAGGAAAGCGTTGCCTGGGAAGATGAAACCCATCTCAAGCGCATCACCTCCAGCCACTGGGCCGAGCGCGGCTTTTGCGATCAATGCGGAACCGGGATGTTTTTCCGGGTGACGCAAGAGGGCGTTTGGTCGGGCAATATCGAATTCCCGATTGGTGTCTTTGACGATCCGAACGGGTTCGAGATGGATAACGAGATCTATATCGACCACAAGCCCGACAGTTTTTCCTATGCCGGAGAGGGGCGCAAGCTGCTGACCCGGGCGGATTGTGTGGCGAAGTTTTCGGTTTTGGGGGACGGGTGATGATGTTCGAAGAGGGACGCGCCCGAGCCTGGGCCCGAGACTGGAAAAGCATCGCTGCCCTGGATGAGATGAGTGAAGGTTTGGGCATGGGCATAGGTTATGTGACTTGTGTCGGCGAGAATGCGCCCTCCCGGGGGGAGGGTCGGGCGCGGCCCGGCCTTGAGGCCGGGCGATGGGTTTGCGGGCAGGGCCGGGCAAAAGCGGCTGTCACGCAAGTTTGAGAGATCGGGAACGAGGGGCGCTGCCCCTCGCGCTCCCCGGAGTATTTTGGCCAAGAAGAAACATTGGCCAGTTGGAAATCGGGTCGCTGGAGCGGCCAAAATGAAGAGGTGAAGCCATGACCAAATATGACGCGGACTGGGTCAGAGCCGAAGAGGCCAAGCGCAAGTGGATGGCCGAGAATGGGCTTTATCACGAGAGCGAAGAGCATTCCTCTTGTGGGGTGGGGCTTGCGGTTTCTCTGGACGGCAAACCGAGCCGGAAGGTTGTTGAGGCGGGGATCACCGCGCTCAAGGCGATCTGGCACCGCGGCGCGGTGGATGCGGATGGCAAGACCGGTGACGGGGCGGGCATTCATGTGCAGATCCCTGTATCCTTCTTTTACGATCAGGTTGAGCGCACAGGCCACAAGCCGCGCAAGGATGAGCTGATTGCGGTTGGTCAGGTGTTCCTGCCGCGCACGGATCATGGCGCGCAGGAGACCTGCCGGACCATCGTTGAGTCCGAAGTGCTGCGCATGGGCTATTACATTTACGGCTGGCGCCATGTGCCGGTGAATGTCGCCTGCCTGGGTGAGAAAGCCAACGCGACCCGCCCTGAGATTGAGCAGATCCTGATCTCGAATTCCAAGGGTGTGGATGAAGAGCAGTTTGAGCGCGAGCTTTATGTGATCCGTCGTCGGATCGAAAAGGCGGCGGCGGCGGCGGCTGTGCCGGAACTGTATATTGCCTCGCTGTCCTGCCGCTCGATTATCTATAAGGGGATGATGCTGGCGGAGCAGGTGGCGGAGTTTTACCCGGACCTGCAGGATGAGCGTTTTGAAAGCTCGTTCGCGATCTATCACCAGCGGTATTCGACCAATACTTTCCCGCAATGGTGGCTCGCGCAGCCTTTCCGCATGTTGGCCCATAACGGTGAGATCAACACGCTCAAGGGCAATGTCAACTGGATGAAATCGCACGAGATTCGGATGGCGAGCGCGTCGTTCGGGGATCATGCTGAGGATATCAAGCCGATCATTTCCAATGGGGCGTCGGATTCGGCGGCATTGGATGGTGTGTTTGAGGTGCTGGTGCGGGCCGGGCGCTCTGCGCCGATGGCGAAAACCATGCTGGTGCCGGAAAGCTGGTCCAAGCAGGCGGTGGAATTGCCGCAGGCCTGGCGGGACATGTATTCCTATTGCAACGGTGTGATGGAACCCTGGGATGGCCCCGCCGCGCTGGCGATGACTGATGGGCGCTGGGTATGTGGCGGCCTGGACCGCAACGGCTTGCGCCCGATGCGCTATGTTGTGACCGGCGACGGGATGCTGATTGCGGGGTCGGAAACCGGGATGGTGCCGTCGGATGAGGCGACCGTACGGGAAAAGGGTGCGCTTGGTCCGGGGCAGATGATTGCCGTGGATATGGCTGAGGGCAAGCTGTATCACGACGTTGAAATCAAAGACAAACTGGCGGCGAGCCAGCCCTTTGGCGACTGGGTGTCCAAGATCACCGAGCTGGATGGGCCTTTGGCTGCGGTGACGGAGAAGGCGCTGTTTGAGGGGGCCGAGCTGCGCACCCGTCAGATTGCTGCCGGTTACAGTGTGGAAGAGCTGGAACAGATCCTTGCGCCGATGGCCGAGGATGGCAAAGAGACGCTGGCCTCGATGGGGGATGACACTCCGAGCGCGGTTCTGTCCAAGAAGTATCGCCCGCTGAGCCATTACTTCCGTCAGAACTTTAGCCAGGTGACCAACCCGCCGATTGACAGCTTGCGCGAATATCGGGTGATGAGCCTGAAGACCCGGTTCGGGAACCTGAAAAACGTGCTGGATGAGAGCAGCGCGCAGACTGAGATCCTGGTGCTGGATACGCCTTTTGTGGGCAATGCCCAGTTTGAAGAGCTGAAAAAGCACTTTAACTCGCCCTGCGTGACCATCGATTGTACCTTTGCCGCAGGTGAAGGCGCGCTGCGTGAGGGGCTGGATCGGATCCGGTCCGAGGCGGAAGACGCTGTGCGCTCCGGCGCGGGGCATATCATCCTGACCGACGAGAATGTCAGCGGTGACATGGTCGCGATGCCAATGATTCTGGCGACCAGCGCGGTGCATAGTCATCTGACCCGCAAGGGTTTGCGGACCTTCTGCTCGCTCAATGTGCGCGCAGCGGAATGTATTGATCCGCATTACTTTGCCGTGCTGATCGGCTCGGGTGCGACCGTGGTCAACGCCTATCTGGCCGAAGACAGCCTGGCCGACCGCATCAATCGCGGGCTGCTGGATATGTCGCTGACCGAGGCGGTGGGCAAATATCGTGAAGCCATCGATCAGGGCCTGCTGAAAATCATGTCCAAGATGGGGATCTCGGTGATCTCGTCTTATCGTGGCGGGTTGAACTTTGAGGCCGTGGGCCTCAGCCGTGCCATGTGCGCCGAATTCTTCCCGGGCATGATCAGCCGTATTTCCGGTATTGGTCTCAACGGTTTGCAGAAAAAGGCCGAAGAGATCCACGCGCTGGGCTTTGCAAATGGACAGGATGTGTTGCCAATCGGGGGCTTCTACAAGGCCCGTAAGAGCGGCGAGACCCATGCCTGGGGTGCGCAGACCATGCACCTCATGCAATCGGCCTGTGATCGCGCCAGCTATGAGCTGTGGAAGACCTATTCCAAAGCCATGCAGGCCAACCCGCCGATCCATCTGCGCGACCTGCTGGCGATCAAACCGCTGGGCAAGGCGATCCCGATTGAAGAGGTGGAAAGCATCACTTCGATTCGTAAACGCTTTGTGACGCCGGGCATGAGCTTGGGGGCGCTGAGCCCTGAGGCGCATAAGACCCTGAACGTGGCGATGAACCGGATTGGTGCCAAGTCTGACAGTGGTGAGGGTGGTGAAGATCCCGCACATTTCGTGCCGGAGCCGAATGGCGACAACCCAAGCGCCAAGATCAAGCAGGTGGCTTCGGGGCGCTTTGGTGTGACCGCCGAATACCTGAACCATTGCGAAGAGCTGGAGATCAAGGTTGCGCAGGGCGCGAAGCCTGGTGAGGGTGGCCAGCTGCCGGGCATGAAGGTCACCGACCTGATTGCGCGTCTGCGTCATTCGACCAAGGGCGTGACCCTGATTTCGCCGCCGCCGCACCACGATATTTACTCGATCGAGGATCTGGCGCAGCTGATCTATGACCTCAAGCAGATCAACCCGCGTTGTAAGGTGACTGTGAAGCTTGTGGCCTCGTCTGGTGTTGGCACGATTGCCGCCGGTGTGGCCAAGGCCGAAGCCGATGTGATCCTGATTTCGGGGCACAATGGTGGTACGGGTGCGAGCCCGGCAACTTCGATCAAACATGCGGGTCTGCCATGGGAGATGGGTCTGACCGAGGCGCATCAGGTTCTGGCGATGAACAAGCTGCGTGATCGCGTGACCCTGCGGACCGATGGTGGTTTGCGCACCGGTCGTGACATTGTCATGGCGGCGATGCTGGGGGCCGAGGAATATGGCATCGGCACCGCGGCGCTGATCGCGATGGGCTGTATCATGGTGCGCCAGTGTCAGAGCAACACCTGCCCGGTTGGGGTTTGTACGCAGGACGAAGCCCTGCGCGACAAGTTCACCGGCAATGCCGATAAGGTTGTGAACCTGATCACCTTCTACGCGCAGGAAGTGCGTGAGATCTTGGCCGAGATTGGGGCCAAGACTCTGGATGAGGTGATTGGCCGTGCTGATCTGCTGTCTCAGGTCTCGCGCGGGTCCGAGCATCTGGATGATCTTGACCTCAACCCGCTGTTGATCCGTGTCGATGGCTCGGATGACATCGTTTATGACCGGGATCGCGGTCGGAACGAGGTGCCCGATACGCTGGATGCAGAGATCGTGCGGGATGCGGCGCGCTTCCTTGAGGATGGCGAGAAGATGCAGCTGTCTTATGCGGTGATGAACACGCACCGCACCGTGGGCACCCGCACCTCGAGCCATATCGTGCAGAAATTTGGCATGCGCAACGCGCTGCAGCCGGATCACCTGCATGTGAAGCTGACCGGCTCGGCGGGTCAGTCGCTGGGGGCCTTTGCGGCGCCGGGGCTGAAGATCGAAGTGTCCGGTGATGCCAATGACTATGTCGGCAAGGGCCTGTCGGGCGGCACAATTGTGGTGCGCCCACCGCTGGTTTCGCCGCTGGTGGCCGCAGAGAACACCATTATCGGTAACACTGTTCTGTATGGTGCGACCGATGGTTATCTCTTCGCAGCGGGCCGTGCCGGTGAACGTTTTGCGGTGCGCAACTCGGGTGCCTCTGTGGTGGTTGAGGGCTGTGGGTCCAACGGGTGTGAATACATGACCGGTGGGGTTGCGGTGATCCTGGGCTCGATTGGCGCGAACTTTGGCGCGGGTATGACCGGTGGCATGGCCTATCTCTATGATCCGGAGGGTCAGGTGGCTGATCTGATGAATATGGAGAGCCTGGTGACCTGCCCGGTGAGCACCCCGGAATGGGAAGCGCAGCTGAAAGGCTTGATCGAACGCCATGTGGCCGAGACCCGGTCGCGCAAAGGCGAAGATATCCTGCAGAACTGGGATCTGGAAAAGGCGAATTTCGTACAGGTCTGCCCGAAAGAGATGCTGGACAAGATCAAGCACCCGCTGGGGATCGAGGATCAGCTGGCTGTGCCGGCGGAGTGATTTTCGGTCCGGGTGCGGCGCTGTTTCAGCAAGCTGAAAGGCGCCCCGCCCACCGTCCCATAAGCGCAAAACGAGAGGCCCCGCCGGTTGGTGGGGCTTTTTGGTTTTTGGGGGAGGCCAGTTCTGACCTGAATTGACGGCGTTAGGGCCCGTCCCTAGGGTATTCTTGGTTCTTAGAAGGTGAAACGGAGGCGGTGGTTTTCCGACATGACTTTGAGGTTGCGGAACATCGGATTTGATGCGCTTCGAGCGTCGACAAACGCCCCCGGTTGGGCCGGGAAATTTTTCACCCGGTCAAGGACGATGTGCAATTACATCTATAGAAACTTCTCAGCCCCAGAGCTGGAACGGATCGCGCCCAGCAGTCTTTTGATTGCGATGCATCACACGCCAATGCCAGACATATACCAAGCGAATGGATGGCAGGTTGCTGATATTCCTGTGCGCTTGAAGGATGCTGAAAGCTATCTTGCCGATGACATGGCATCACCTGAGTTCTATTATTTTCTAGCGGAGTTATTGGATGAAGGCCTTGTTAAACTCGAAGCGCAATCCAGGTTTCCCAGAGAGCGGATCAATAACGTCGCCAAGGATTTTCTTGATAACGGTTGTGAAAACATTTGGACTCTTGCCAAGAGATCCCCAAGGGGTTTGGGCCTGACAGGCAGATTCGACGCGAGGATGTCGCCGGACCGGTTCCGGGCGTCTTTTGTCCTGTCAGAAGGTGATGTGGAATTGCATCGCGAACCTGTGTTTTCTTCGGAGCCAACGGAGACCAGCTGGTATTACCAGCGGTTAAGAAACCTGTCTTATGAGAATGGAAGGTTCTTTTGGGGCGTTCGATGGAGTTTTGATTTGGCCAGCTTAAAAGAATAGCGAGGTTTACCAGTCTTTGCTGTTGGCCGGGGGCGAGGCCTGACACCCTAGGGAAATTACCTCAGTTTTGACATATTGTTTTCGTGGCACCGGCATAGTTCTTTGGCATGGTTAACGCATTCCTGAAATGGGATTTGAGAGTGATTTTGGTGTGTCCCAGTGCACGTGCCCGAACGCCCCTGATTGATTTGTTCGGGAGAGGACGCCCCGTGTCTGTGGGGTGTCCTGTACTGGTGGGATTTGAACAAGCCAGGTTTGAACAAGACGGGGCGGCAGTATAGGACAGGATCATGGCCGCCAAGACGACACGCAAGAAAAAGACGCGCAGCAAGAAGAAAGACAGCAAGCCGGGGTTTCGCCCGTTGCGCTGGCTGCTGCGCAAGCTGTTTTGGGCAGGAGCGATTGCTATGGGGCTTATGGTATTGGCGGTGGTGATTTATGCCGGGCTGAACCCGCCCACGACCCATACGATGTGGTCAGAAGAGCGCCGATTGGGCGCGGTTGATCAGCACTGGGTGGATGTTGACGAGGTTGCGCCAGTGATGCTGCGCAGCGTTGTGGCGGCGGAGGATGCGAATTTCTGCACCCATTGGGGCTTTGACATGGGGGCGATCCGCGCGGCGATTGCTGATGGCGGTGCGCGCGGTGGCAGCACGATTTCGCAGCAGGTCGTCAAGAACGTCTATTTCTGGCAGGAGCGCAGCTATATCCGCAAGGCGATGGAAGGGGTTATGACTCCGATCGTTGAGGCGGTCTGGACCAAGCGGCGTATCCTTGAGGTCTATCTGAACGTGGCCGAATTCGACACGGGCGTTTTTGGCATTGAGGCGGCAGCGCAGCATTATTTTGGTGTGGCCCCGGATAAGCTGAGCGCGCGGCAGGCGGCTCTGTTGGCCGCGGTGTTGCCAAGCCCGAAGAAACGCAGCGCCTCGCGCCCGTCCAGCTTTGTCAGCAAGCGGGCGCGGGTCATTCAGGATGGGGCGGCGACGATCAAGCGGGACGGGCGCGCCAAGTGTTTTGAATAAGGGGTTCGTCCGTGTGGTCTGAGTTTCGCAAGTGTCAGGTATTGGCGGATTTGGCGGCGGCTGGCGGCAAAGCGGTTGATGTTTTGCCGCAGGAAGAGGCCCGGCGGGCCTGGCAGGATGCGATCACGGACGAGATCTGGTTGGCGGCCATTGCGGGGGAAGAGGATGCAGGGGCTTGTTTGGAGGCAAGCCTGACCTTGTTTGAGGGGGCGGTTCTGGGCGTGGAGGCGGTGCAGGATCTGGCTTGGCTCTGGGAAGACAATCACAGGATTTACGAGCAGGCCGCGCCAGAGATGCGTGTGGCTCTTTTGCAGGCGGTGGCGTGGTTACAACGCTTTTCGCATCAAAGATTTGAGCCAGAACCTAAGCGGGAATTGATGCTGAGCCGGAGCCTGGCTGAGGTTGAGGCGCTGTTGATCCCGCTGGCGAAATCGCTGAGTGCGGCGGGGGTGGAGGCCGTGGCGCGGGCGGAGTACGGCGGGGATGTCGAGATCCATAAGGCGGGTTTGCAAAAGATGCTGGCGGGGACGGATATGGTCTATCCTGATCCGAGTGATCGCAGGCATCCTGCGGAAGTGGTTGAGCTGGTTTCACATGTGCCGGGTCAGTTTGGGCATGCGCCCTGTCTGGCGATTGTTTTGCTGGATGCGGTTCGGTCCGGGGATGATTGTGACAATGCTGCGTTCCGCTGGAAGCTGCAGGCGGAGTATATCTTGCAGATGCCGGAACGAATGCGCGCGCCGCTTGTCGCGGGGTTTCGGTATCTTTATGAAAGTAACCCCGATTGGGGGGACTTCCTGTACCCAAGAGGTCGGGGAATGACACCTGTGCCGAGCTCGGTTGGGTGACGCCCCCTCACCTGGAGTGCTGTTTGTCATGTGACGCGGTTGCGTGCGGCGAGCGGTGACAAAATCCATCGATGGATTTTGCAAATTCCGTTGACGGAATTTGGGGGCGCTTGGGGTTAGGTCGGGGTTAAGAGCCAGGCTTGTTCCATGCCTTGGGTGCGGGTGCCGAGCGGGCCGGTGATGGGTTGGGACAAAAGCTCGGTGATCGCATACCTGTCCGCGTAGTGCTGCGAGATTTCATCCTGAGGGGTGGAAAAGGGCGGGCCGTCGGTCAGGGTCTGGTCATAGTCGAACCCGATCAGCAGCTGCGGAGCGGATTGGGTGATCTTGATCAGATGCGCGGCATAGAGGGGCGGGTTTCGGGTGGCAGGGCCACAAGAGCAGCGCGGTCATAGATGGCAGTGACGGGGCCTAAGTCATTAGGCTGTCAGCGCAAAGGCATCACCGCAATAAAGGGTCAGATCGCCCGCCCGGTAGCGGGTCAAAGCGCCGGTTTTGGTGATTTGGGGGGACAGTGACAGGCGGTCAAACACCTCTTCCACCGCCGCTTGGTTGAACTCGATGCCGGTGACACGCAGGCCCTGGGACAGGAGCCAATCGAGATCAAAGCTTTTGCCGCAGAGCGGGACAAAGACATGATCCGCCGGGCTGAGATTGAGCTGGGGCAGAAAGCGGGTGAGCAGGGGATTGGCGGCGGGTTCGTGAAAGCCGATCCGCCCTTCGGACCAGCGCGCCTGCCAAAAGGATTCTTGCATGATGTGTTCCTTACGTCATGGGGGACGTTTGGGGTGATAGAACTTGAAGGCTGGTTTAGGTCAAGTCAAGATGGCAATCTTTGAAAACAAGTCTTTGTAGGTCGGGAGGTCTAAGTGGTTTTTCTTGTCGAGGATCCCAATCGGGGGGCAGGCTTTCTACGTTTTGAAGGAGTTGAAAACGAAGCTTATCGAAAAGCTGTAGAACTACTTCGAATTGCGGGTGGTTTGTTCTGTGATGGCTCATTTGAGCATCTACGTGACGGCCCAGGCTTTTGCGAAGTTCTGGATGCAGCGCTTAATCCAGCGAGGGCACGTCTGGAGCAACAACTCAATGGCGCGACCGTTTCGATTAGTTTAGATGCTAACTATTTACGCCGATCTCTGGACCTGTTTGAAAAGCATGATGGAACAGCAATTGACAAGGCCGAACTCGAATTTTTGGCTGTTTGCCTTCTAAGCTCATTTTGTAACGCCAAACTTGGCCCAGGATTTGCTCTTGCTGAGTTCTACTCAGGTATTGCCAGTGACACAAAGCTGACGCGTCGGGCTTTGACAGCCTTTGAATACTACGGTTTGAACTGCGACCCAGACGAGATATTGCTGAATTTGGTGACCGAACAAGTTGCACGGTTCAGGCCGCGAAAGTCGGCTAAACGGTTGGAGTTATCGGACGTTAAGTGGATTGCTGAAAACTCTAAAGCTAAAGCTGAATTATTGTCATGCCTTTATGCGGCTGAGATCGAACGAAAGCTACCAGATTTGACAATGCAGCTCCGCCTTGAGAGGTGGGTGCAGAAGGTTAACGAGGAAGGGGCATTTGCATTTGGCAGTATTCGATACTTTTGCTTGTATTTCTCTGGAGTGTGCTCAGATTTTGGGGTGGCGCGACGTTCGATGTTGAAATCAATTCACTCGCGTTCTTTTGAGAAGGCGGCGACAGGTGTTCTGAATGCTGCCCGCGACTGTTATTTTGCTTCGGAATACGCATCCAGTATGAATCGTTTGCACAAAGTTGAGGGGCCTAGGGTTTTTGTGACCAATGATAAGGCTTTGGCTTTGTGCATGAGTTCAGAGAAGGAAATACGCACCAAATGGGATGCCACTGAGTGTTTCGATTGGCCCCAAAATGATACGCTCAGCAACGACAGTAAGAAGATTTTGTACGAGGCCATACAGATCGGGGAAGAGGGAATGCAACCTGACGCGCTTCGACCTCCTGCGCGAGAAGTTTACAACCACATAGATTTGAAGTTAGAGCGAGCCTGGAGAGCTTTGCGGCAAACATTTTAGGTGAGCGGCGGGTTCTCACCATAGGGGGAGTTGCACCTTGTGTGGTTTCACGGATATTAGGGCTGGTGTTTCCCGTTGCAGGATTAAAGTCGCAGATGGCCAAGCTCTACCACGTTCCTCTTTCGCCCTTTTGCCGCAAGGTGCGCCTGTCTTTGGCGGAAAAGAAGATTGAATGCGAGCTGGTGGAAGAGCGCTATTGGGAGCAGGATCCAGATTTTCTGCGCCGCAATCCGGCGGCCAAGGTGCCGGTGCTGAAGATTGACGGCAAGATCATGGCCGAGAGCAGCGCGATTTGTGAGTGGATCGAGGAGAAATATCCCGAACCGGCGCTGATGCCGCGCTCGGCCGATGCGCGTTACGAAGTGCGCCGGATCGTGGCCTGGTTTGATGACAAGTTTCATCAGGAAGTGACCTCGAAGCTGCTTTATGAGCGGGTGAACAAGAAGATCATGAAGGCGGGGTTCCCGGACAGCACCAATGTCAAGGCCGGGGCCAAGGCGATCAAGTATCATCTGGATTACATGGCCTGGCTGCTGGATCATCGCCGTTGGCTGGCGGGGGATAACATGACCCTGGCGGATTTTGCTGCTGCGGCGCATCTGAGCGCGTTGGATTACATCTCGGACGTGGATTGGAACCGCTCTGAGGTGGTCAAGGATTGGTATGCCAAGATCAAATCGCGCCCGGCCTTTCGGGCGATCTTGCAGGATCAGGTGCCGGGCTTTCCGCCGCCTGCGCATTATGCTGACCTGGATTTTTGATATTGGCGGGGTAGGGGGCGCTGCCCCCTCGGCCTGCGGCCTCACCCCCGGGATATTTTTGGCCCAAAGAAACCATGAGTGGTGATCTGAAACAGGCTTTGGTGGTTGAGGCTGCTGAGGTGGGCTTTGCCGATTGTCGGATCTGTCGGCCCGATGCGGTGCCCCAGGTGATGGCGCGTTTGCAGGCGTTTCTGGAGGCGGGGCGGCATGGGCAGATGGGCTGGATGGGCGAGCGGGTGCATTGGCGCGGGGCGCCGGATGCGCTTTGGCCCGAGGCGAGGTCGGTCATCATGCTGGCGGAGAATTACGGGCCGGATTTTGATCCGCGTGCGGTTCTGGAGCAGAAGGATCGCGGGGCGATCAGTGTTTATGCGCAGAACAAGGACTATCATGACGTCGCCAAGAAACGGCTGAAGCGGCTGGGGCGTTGGTTGATCGAAGCTGCGCACAGGCAGAGGCAGGAGGCGGAGATCAAAGTCTTTGTCGACACGGCCCCGGTGATGGAAAAGCCGTTGGGTATGGCGGCGGGGCTGGGCTGGCAAGGCAAGCATACCAATCTGGTCAGTCGCAAACTGGGGTCGTGGTTTTTTCTGGGCGCGATCTTTACCACGCTGGAGCTGGAGCCCGATGAGGCTGGCGTAGATCGCTGTGGGCAATGCCGGGCCTGTCTGGATGTTTGCCCGACTGACGCCTTTCCCGCGCCCTATCAGCTGGATGCGCGGCGCTGCATTTCTTATCTCACCATTGAGCATACGGGGCCGGTGGATGAGGCGCTGCGCGAGGGGCTGGGCAATCACATCTATGGCTGTGATGATTGTCTGGCGGCCTGTCCGTGGAACAAGTTTGCGCAAGAGGCGCATGAGGCCAAGTATCACGCCCGAGACGAGTTGAAAGCCCCCAAGCTGGCAGAGTTGGTTGTGCTGGATGATGCCGGGTTTCGTGCCCTGTTCAGCGGCAGCCCGATCAAGCGTGCCGGGCGGGATCGGTTTGTGCGCAATGTCTTATATGCCATCGGAAACTCTGGGGATTCAGGGCTGGCAGAGTATGTGCGCCCCTTGTGCGACGACCCGGATGTGGCGGTCGCGGATGCGGCGCGTTGGGCTTTGGCACGGATTGGCTGATGTAAAGCACACTTGACATTTCATGCTCGCCCAATAGATGTAAAGTACGTTTTACATTTCTAAAAGGTGCGAGATGAGCAGATATGGGTTTGAATTTGGCTCGGCCATGGCATTCTACGGGGTGTCGGTGGCTTTGTCTTCCTTGGCGATAAATACGTTGGATCTGGGGGCCCATGGGGCGATTTACCTGTCGCTGGTGCCAATGCCCGCCACGGTTGTGGTGGCTTGGGTGGTGTGGCGCAATCTGAAGCGGATGGATGAGTTGCAAAAGCGGGTGCAGGTCGAAGCCATCGGCCTGGCCTTTGCACTAACGGCACTGGTGACGTTCAACTATGGTTTTCTCGAAATGGTCGGTTTTCCACGCCAAAGCGCGTTTTGGGTTTGGACTATTATGGCCGCTTGTTGGGTGCTGAGCAGCTTCCTTGTCAAAAGACGTTACTAGGGTTTGTTGATGCGGATTACCAATGGTTTGCGCGAACAGCGTAAGGCGCGTGGCTGGACCCAGGCCGATCTGGCCAAGGCCTGCGGCGTGTCGCGGCAAACCATCGTGTCGATTGAAAAGGAACGCTATGACCCAAGCCTGCCGTTGGCGTTTCAATTGGCAGAGGCGTTTGGGCTGCGGGTGGATGACCTGTTTCATCCGGTGATCGAGGGAGAAAATGGCTCTGGCTGATGGCTGGAGCCGTGGGTGGGGCGCCAGGCTGCCATCCCGACGCCCCGAGCAATAGCCTAGTTCTTGGGAGAAATAGGGCTGTCACCCGCCGTTTACATATGTGAACGTCTTGATTCTTGCGAGTCTTTCTCAAGCTTATGTGAAAGTGCCGTTTGGGCAGTTTGAATTTTCGACAATCTCGCCTTTATTGGGGGGTAAGGAGAACGCGCATGACCAATTATGAAAAACGTCCCGACGTGGTGGCCAGTCTGACTGCTGAACAATATCGGGTGACACAGGAAAATGGCACAGAGCGGCCGGGCACCGGAGAATACCTTGAGAACAAGCAGGCCGGGATCTATGTGGACATCGTCTCGGGGGAGCCGCTGTTTGCGTCGGCGTCGAAATATGAATCCGGCTGTGGCTGGCCGAGCTTTGTCAAACCGATCGAACCGGACAATGTCGTTGAGCTGCGTGACACCAGCCATGGCATGATCCGCACCGAGGTGCGGTCGCGCCATGGGGATAGCCATCTGGGTCATGTCTTTCCTGATGGGCCGATGGATCGCGGCGGGCTGCGTTACTGCATCAACTCGGCGGCGCTGCGCTTTATCGCCAAGGAAGACATGGAAGACGAGGGCTATGGCCAATATGTCGATCAGGTGGAGGATCTGGTATGAGCGAACGCGCGGTTTTGGCGGGGGGCTGTTTCTGGGGCATGCAGGATCTGATCCGCAAGCTGCCCGGAGTTGGGGACACGCGGGTTGGCTATACCGGCGGTGATGTGCCCAATGCCACCTATCGCAACCATGGCACCCATGCGGAAGGGATCGAGATCATGTTCGACCCCGCGCAAATCAGCTATCGGCAATTGCTGGAGTTCTTTTTCCAGATCCATGACCCGACCACGGTGAACCGGCAGGGCAATGATGTGGGGATGAGCTATCGCTCGGCGATTTATTTCACCAATGATGCGCAACGTCAGGAGGCGCTGGACACCATTGCCGATGTGGAGGCGAGCGGGATCTGGCCCGGCAAGGTGGTGACCGAGGTGGAACCGGTGGGTGACTTCTGGGAGGCTGAGCCCGAGCATCAGGATTACCTGGAGCGGTTTCCCAATGGCTACACCTGCCATTTCCCGCGCGCCAATTGGGTGCTGCCTAGGCGGGGTTGAGCGGACGGTGACGTTCGTCTGAAAGGGCTTGGCAGAGTGCGGGAGGGGCCGGTGGCGGCCCCTTCTGTCGTCAAACATATGCATAAATGCATGATGTCTCTGCTGTGCTTGGCAATTCCCAAGGGGTCGTGGTGTTCCTATCTAAGGCGCATCACTGAGTAGACGCCGTAGGACAGCCCGATGCAACATGATCAGTTTTGGAACAAGATTGCCCGCAAATATGCGCAGGATCCGATCAGCAATATGCCCGCTTATGAGGCCACTTTGGCGCGGGTGCGTGAATTGATCACCCCGAATATGGATGTACTGGAACTGGGTTGCGGCACGGGTACGACGGCGCTGAAGCTGGCGGATGCGGCGGGGCAGTATACAGGCACGGATATTGCCAGCGAGATGATCAAGATCGCCAATGAAAAGCTGGCGGGCAGTGGTGCGCAGAACCTGCGCTTTGAGACCGCGGCGGCGGGGGATGCCGGGCAGGGCAGCTATGATGCGGTGCTTGGGTTCAACCTGTTTCATCTGGTGCAGGATCCCGAGGCGGCCTTGGCCCATGTGCATGGGCAATTGCGCGAGGGCGGGTTGTTTATTTCGAAAACCCCGTGTTTGGGCACGCGGCCCTGGTTCATCCCGATGATCAAGGTGATGCAATGGATCGGCAAAGCACCCCGCCCGGTGCATAGTTTCCGCCCCACCCGGTTAAAGACGATGATCGAAGCGGCGGGCTTTGAGGTCGAGGAAATGATGTATTTCCAGAAACAGTCCATCAGCCGCTTTATCGTGGCGCGCAAGGTTTAACCCTAAGGCGTTAACCTAAGGCACCTGCGTCTTGCGCAATTCGTGAAAGACGATTTCCAGAAACATGTGAAAGCTGATCTCGGCATCTGACGGGATGGTCTGATCTTGATGGGTGACGGTGGCAAAGGCATGTTTCATCGCCACCTCGCAAGAAGTGAAATGCTGCGGCTGAAGGCGGAATTTGCTATGCGAGGCCGCAAAGCTTTGCACGAGGTCCGAGATCCCACTGCCTTTGGAAGAGGCACGCACCAGATCAAAAAGGAACCGCTCCATCATATGGGTTTTGGCAATCGGGCTATGGTCAAATAGCGGCGCAAGATCCGGCGAAAGCTCAACCAGCTTGCCGTAGAACGCATCGCGAAAGACCCCCTTTTTCTGAAAGACTTTGGGGAATTGTTCCTGGAGGTATGACGGGTCAAATGTTTGCATGGTCACTGAAAAATTGAGGGACGAATAACGGGCTTTTTCTAGGTTTTACCCCAAGTGAACTTGACTTCGGTTAATTGAACCAGCGTTTTCTGCTCCGACCTGACGTGACGTAGGCAATGACAACGTAAAGCAGTTTGTGTGATCTGGCCGAAAGATGCCGGGCAGGGGGGCGACTCTGATGTGCGGCTTGGAGAATTCGGAGGAGCCAGGATGAGCCACTACCCGCATATGTTACAGCCGCTGGATCTGGGCTTTACCACGCTAAAGAACCGCGTGCTGATGGGCTCGATGCACACCAATCTCGAAGAGCGCGGCGATTGGAACGCGGTGGCGGAATTCTATGCCGAACGGGCGCGTGGTGATGTGGGGTTGATCGTGACCGGTGGTATGGCTCCGAACCGTGAGGGGGGCGTTTTCCCCGGTGCGGCGGGCTTGTTTAGCGATCAGGACATTGCCAATCACAAGGTCATCACCGACCGGGTGCATGAGAATGGCGGCAAGATTGCCATGCAGATCCTGCATGCGGGGCGTTATGCCTATGGGCCGGAATGTGTCTCGGCCAGCCCGGTGAAATCGCCGATCTCGCCGTTTCCGCCCAAGGAGCTCGACGAAGAGGGGATCGAAAAGCAGATCGCCGACATTGCCCATTCCGCCGCGCAGGCGCAGCGCGCGGGTTATGATGGGGTCGAGGTGATGGGGTCCGAGGGCTATTTCCTCAACCAATTCTTGGTGACCCACACAAATAAGCGCACGGATCGCTGGGGCGGGTCTTATCAGAACCGTATGCGCCTGCCGATTGAGGTGGTGAAACGGGTGCGAGAAGCCGTCGGCCCGGATTTCATCGTGATCTATCGGTTGTCGATGATTGATCTGGTGCCTAATGGCTCCACCCATGAAGAGGTGGTGCAACTGGCGCAAGAGATTGAAAAGGCGGGTGCGACCATCCTCAATACCGGCATTGGCTGGCACGAGGCGCGGGTGCCGACCATCGCCACCTCTGTGCCGCGGCGGGCCTTTGCCTGGGTCACCAAAAAGCTGATGGGCAAGGTCGGCATTCCGGTGATCACCTCGAACCGCATCAACACGCCAGACGTGGCCGAGCAAGTGCTGGCCGAGGGCTGCGCTGATATGGTGAGCCTCGCGCGGCCTTTCCTGGCGGATTCGCAGTTTGTTGCCAAAGCGGCGGCGGGCAAGGCCGAGACCATCGCGCCCTGTATCGCCTGTAACCAGGCCTGTCTCGACCACACATTCCAAGGTAAGGTCAGCAGCTGTCTGGTGAACCCGCGCGCGGCCTTTGAGACGCAGATTGACCTGACGCCCGTTGCGGCGCCCAAGAAAGTCGCCGTTGTCGGCGCTGGGCCTGCGGGGCTGGCAACGGCGATCACGGCGGCGCAGGTTGGGCATGAGGTCACGCTTTACGATCGCGCGGACGAGCTGGGCGGTCAGCTCAACATGGCGAAACAGGTGCCGGGCAAAGAGGAATTCTGGGGCCTGGTGGATTGGTTCAAAACCATGGTCGCCGAAACCGGTGTCACCGTGAAGCTGGGCCATGAGGCGACCGAGGCAGACCTGCAAGGGGCCGATGAGGTGGTCATCGCGACCGGCGTCACCCCACGCGATCCCGGCATTCCCGGGCAGGATCACCCCAAGGTGCTGGGCTATATCGACGTGCTGCGCCACAAGGCCGAGATCGGCAAAAAGGTGGCGGTGATCGGGGCCGGGGGCATTGGCTATGACATTGCTGAATATCTTGTGACCGATGACAGCCCGACCGAAAACCTGCCGGAATGGATGCGCGAATGGGGGGTGACCGACCCCGAAGAGGCGCGCGGCGGATTGGCCCCGGAAGGGCCACAGCCCGAGCCCGCCATTCGCGAGGTCACCGTCTTGCAGCGCAAGAAGGAAAAGCCGGGCAAGCGTTTGGGCAAGACCACGGGTTGGATTCACCGTGCCTCATTGCAGATGAAGAATGTGCAGATGAAGGCAGGCGTGAATTATGAGCGCATCGATGATGAGGGACTGCATATCTCTTACGGAGAGGCGCGTGAAAACCCCGAGGTCATCGCCTGTGACAATGTCATCCTCTGCGCCGGTCAGCTGTCGGAGCGCAGCCTGGCCGACAAGCTGGAGGCAATGGGCATCACCCCGCATGTGATCGGCGGCGCGGATCTGGCGGCAGAACTGGACGCCAAACGCGCCATTGATCAAGGCGTGCGGTTGGCGGTGAGTTTTGGGGCTTCATAGCCCCAAAGTCTTTGGCTGCAAGGCGTGGCGGTTGCGGGTCGGCTCAAAGTTGTATCATATGTGGAATATGTATGATTTTGAGGAATAGGCCCGCCCATGTTCAAACCCCCTTTTGCCGCGGCTCTAGCCGCGTCCGTTTTCTCAAGCCTTTTAGGCGCAACTGAGGTCAGTGCGGACAGTGTTGATCCCAAGACGGTATTGGTCATCTACACGGCTGGAAGCTACCCTGAGAATGTCATTGGGTCTTTGGTCAAGCTCAGCCCAGAACTGCAAGATGTCGACATGAAAAACGCCTATGCGGATCTGCCCTTTGGTGGGGTAAATCAGCCTCGTAAGTGCGACATGTACAAGATCGGCACCAAGGCGCAGCCGGTATTGGCGGCGGTTTGCAATACTTTGTTCTGGACAGAAGCGGATCAGGCGGCTGTTGCCAAAGTTACGGATTCCGTGTTGTTCCTGTTCTCCGTTTCCGACGGGTCGGATTCCACCTCAGAGCGCGGCATAAAGATTTTGCGCGATCACAAGATGAAAGCGGATGGTATTTTCTATGTCGATCACGCCGCTGTCGATGATGAAGAGCTGTATGAGTATGTCATGTCAGGGTATCAGGATGTCCTCAGCATGAATGACCTGGAAAATCTTCCTTTGGTTAAAGATTCCCCACGGTCTGGTGCTGTGTCCTACCCGTCTTATTGGTCTGAGCCGGAGATTTTGACTGGCGTGATGAAGATGCTGGCGGATTAGCGGCAGAACGCTGGCAATCGGCAGGCCGTGGTGGATAGCCTGGCCGACCTCATGATCAGGCGGGCGCTGGTGTGGCGCGCGCCTGTTTGTTTGGTCAGGCCTTAGCGTGGGATGATTTGGCCCGGCAAGGAGTTCACGGTCATGGTCTCATCCGGTTGGAAATGGATTACAGACCGGATCGACTCGCCCCTCTGCAGCAGATCAAAGGCAGTGTTGATCTGATCGTGGTGCATGTGATGGGTGATGTAGGGATCGACGTCGAAATCGCCGCGCAGCCATTCATCCACCATGCCCGGCAATTGGCTACGCCCCAGCACGCCGCCAAAGGCGGTGCCGCGCCAGACCCGGCCAGTGACCAATTGGAACGGACGGGTTGAGATTTCCTGCCCGGCACCAGCCACACCGATTACGGTGCATTCGCCCCAACCCTTGTGACAGGCTTCGAGCGCAGAGCGCATCAGACCGACATTGCCCACGGCCTCAAAGGTGTAATCAAGACCGCCATTGGTCATCTCGATCAGTACTTCGTGAATTGGCTGCGAGAAATCCTTGGGGTTGACGCATTCGGTCGCACCAAGGGATTTGGCGAGCGGGAATTTGTTCGGGTTTACGTCGACGCCAATGATCCGTGAGGCACCACGCAGGACGGCCCCCTGGATCACCGCCATGCCCACGGCCCCCAGCCCAAAGACAGCGACGGTTGCGCCTGCTTCGACCTTGGCGGTATTGCGTACGGCTCCGATGCCGGTGGGGACAGCGCAGCCCATGACCGAAGCCTTGGACAGTGGTGCATCCTTGCTGATCTTGGCGACCGAGATTTCGGGCAGGACAGTGTATTCGCTGAATGTGCTGGTGCCCATGTAATGCAGGATCTGCTTGCCCTTATAGGAAAAGCGCGAGGTGCCGTCGGGCATGAGACCGGCCCCTTGGGTGGCGCGAATGGTCTGACACAGGTTGGTTTTGCCCGATTGGATATAGGGGCAATTCGGGTCTTCGGGCACATAGAGCGGGATCACGTGATCGCCCGGCTTGACCGAGGTCACGCCTTTGCCCACCTCTTCGACAATACCGCAGCCCTCGTGGCCGAGGATGCAGGGGAACAGGCCTTCGGGATCTTCGCCCGAGAGGGTGAACATGTCGGTGTGGCATAGGCTGGTTGTGACGATGCGCACCAGCACCTCGCCATCTTTTGGTCCCTCAAGATCGATCTCTTCGATCTCAAGCGGTTGGTTGGGGCCCCAGGCAATTGCAGCGCGTGTTTTCATTTTTGATCTCCCTGAAATTGGAATGGCTTAGTGAAAGACCTGTGCACCCTGTTCGAGCCCGAGCTCCTGAACAGGGTCCAGGACCAGGACTAGCCGGGTCTCGCCGGTTCCTTCGATCGGGGGGGAGCGGTGGCGCAGACCCGATTGCGGGACGGTAGGCCAGCGCGATCCGCGCATGACGATTGGCGAGCCGGTTCCAACGGTTTCGATACGGGCGGGATCATCGCCGTTTTGCGAGATTCCATATTGCGTACCGGTCCCGCGATAGGTGCAGACAAGGCGCGCAGTGATCACATCCATATGGAATTTGCGGCAAGCATTGGTGGTGATCACATCCAATCGCATCCGCAAATAGGGGGCTTGCATGGTGTCGGCAAAGATTTCGGCCAGGGCGGCAACATCGTCGATCAGCAGATCCCGTTCCATAGTCGCCGGCAGGTCTGAGGCCTGATAGATGTCCCGCATAGCCCGCTGCACGGCGTTCGGGCGCAGAATGGTGCGCGTTTTGGGCAGGGTCTCGGGCGGGAGCGCATCGATCCAGGTTTGGAATTGAGCCAAGGGCGTGCGATTCCAAATCGCGGCGGCGCAGCTGGGTGTGTGGATCGCGGCGAGGCCTGTTGGCTCCTCGTTGATCTCTACGCCCGCCATGGGAGCTGTTGAAATCTCGCGTACCAGGTTCATGCCAACGTCCTCGCTTTTGATTGCGTGCTGGCGGGGGTGAGTATCGCCAGTGAGAATGTGTTATGAAATAACATTACATCACGCAAGCGGGATGATACCCTGTCTTGCAGTTATCACGTTGATCTCATGGTTGGCGCGGGCAAGGCTGTCAGTTTTGAGGCCTCGCGCCTGCACGAGATCTGCACATTCTCTCCCCAAGGTCTGATGCGCCGGGGTGTCACAACCGGGGCGGATTTATTTTTGTAGGAGAGTGAGATGCTCAAGTCCGCAGGGCGGCGGTTTATCGTCGTGGGTATATTGGTTTTGTTGATGTTCATCCCGCTGATGTTCGCGGGCGAAGTCATTCAATCGCGTAAGAATTATTCGCAAGGCACGATCCGCGATGTCGGGATGGAATGGGGTGGCCAGCAGGTGTTGGTCGGGCCGGTCATGGTGATTCCGGTGGAAAAGGAGATCGTGCAGATCAGCACCCGGCCCAAGCTGGACCCGGTCACGGGTGTGGTGATGAGCGATGCGGAGACCGGCAAAGAGCTGATGGAACGCTATGAAGAAGTGGTGATCCGGCGCAGTGAATCGGTCTACCTGCTGCCCGGTGACTTTGAGGTCGATCTGAGCACCAAAAGCCAGATGCGCGCGCGCGGGATCTTTCAGGTGCCGGTCTATCAGGCTGAGGCGGGCATGGTGTTTGACTTTGACGTCAGCGGTGCAGAAACGGTGATTGGCCCCAAGGAAACGCTGCTGTGGGATCAGGCCGAGATCGTGATGGAAGTCTCAAACAACCGCGCGCTGCGCGGTGCGGCTGAGATGACGCGGGGCGGCGAGGTTTTGGAACTGGCCCCGCTCTCGGGGGCGAGCGGGTTTAAGGCCCTGCTGGGCGATCCCCGTGCCGGGCAGGGATATGAGCTGAAACTGGGCTTTAACGGCGCGCAAAAGCTTTTCATTGCCCCGGTGGGGCGTGACAGCAAGGTCACCATGACCAGCGACTGGCCACATCCAAGCTTTGGCGGGGCGTTTCTGCCTGATGCGCGCGAGATCAGTGAGGAAGGGTTCAGCGCGAAATGGAGCATTCCACATCTGGCCCGCCCGCTGCCGCAGATTGGGCGCGAGGATCCGATCAGCGCCGCGCGGCGCAGCAGTGGCTTTGGGGTGAACTTTATCGAACCGAATGATTTCTACCAAAAGGCCTATCGCGCCGCGAATTACGGCATTCTGTTCATCGCGCTGACCTTCCTGACGATCCTGTTGATTGAACGCGGCAGCGGCAAGCCGGTACATGCGGTGCAGTATATCCTTGTGGGTCTCACGCAATCGGTCTTTGTGTTGCTGATGGTCGCCTATGCGGAACAGATCGGCTTTGCTGCGGCTTATGCGCTGTCGGCGGGGGCAGTGATTGGTTTGCTGACCTTGTTCGGCTTTATCGCGCTGAAACTGGGCGCGCGGGCGCTGGTATTGGGGGCGATGCTGGTTGTGGTCTATGCGGTGCTGTATCTGATCCTGAACTCGGCAGATTACGCGCTGATGGCGGGTTCGACCCTGGCCTTTGCCGCGATTGCCCTGACCATGTGGGCGACACGGAACGAGGATTGGTTTGGCCCCGAGAAGGAGCCGCGCCCGGGCATGTTCCAGCGCATGTTCGGCGCGGCCCCGCGCCCGGCAGTGCCAACGCCCCCCGCCGCGCCCGCGGCTATGCGGGGAAATCCGGGTCCAGACCCCTCATAGCTCATAGGAGTTTCCGCGCGCTCGTGATAGGGTCAGGCCCTACTACTTCACAATGCTCAGCATGGAAAAATACGTGTTATCAGAGGTTTGACTTTCGAAGGCAAGGCTGGTTGCCTTGGCAAGAAACTCGAGCCGCTGAGAGCATGTATTTCTCCATGCCCTTCGGGTTCACCGGATTTTGCCCCAGCCTGCGTTATATGCCCTTGAAAGAGAACCACTATTCCTGCGGGCATATGCCTGGTCTGGAACAAAATCTGGCGAACTGAGCGTTGCGAATTAGTAGGTCCTGACCCTATACTATAGGCGGAGCGCGCGGTGTCTTTTGAGGATGTCAAAATGGCCAATTCCAAGACCGAAAAACAGCTTTCTGTTCCGTCAAAATATGAACCTTTGCTGGATGGGGACCCGCGTCTGCGCAGCCTTGATTTGCAATTGAGCCAGGAGGCGGTCGCGGCCAAACCGATGTTTTCGATCCAGGAGGCCGATGTCGAAGATCTGCCGGATTGGGCCGAGGATGAGCCTGCTCAGGCTGTGACCGCGCCAAAGCTCAATCAGCATTTGATCAGTTGCACGGCCTTTACCCGCGACGCCAAGGGCGAGGCGAGCTTTTTCTCGGCGCTGTTCAAACAAGAGGCCAAGCTGAAACAGGTGGGCGTGGTGCAAGAGGCCAAGGCCTTTACCGTGCGCGAGGTGAATGGGGTTGAGACCGAAGTTGGCGTCGCGGTGCGCTTGCAAGTTGAGGCGTCGGAGTTTTCCTCGGACACTCATGTCTCGATCCCCAATATCGCCGCCGAAGCGCAGCTGGGCATGAGCCGCGCTCAGATGGAGATCAGCGTGCGCGGCTTTGCCGGGCCTTTGGGCGATCTTCTGCCCGCGCCCGAAAGCGTCAACCTGACCAGCTATGCGCAATATCTTGAGGCCTTCCAGAAGATCCAGAAACACGTGTTTTCCAAGGAAAGCCAGGGGGAGGTGACCCCGGTGGTTCTTGGGCAGCATCGCCCGCCCGCCGGGGCCTCCTGACAGGGTTATTCAACCGTAATGGTGATCACCTCGGACATGACGGGCGTGGTATGAGGCACATGGCTGGCATCGCCTAGCACCAGTTGCAGCGTGTGGGTGCCCGGAGCGAGGTCAATCGTGACCTCGGTCTGGCCACCGCCGAAATGTTTGTGATTGTCATCTGCCGGAACGCCATAGGTCAACTCCTCGGCCCCGTCCTCGCCCTCACCAAAAGGGGCGCGGTCGATCAGCAGGTGGTGGTGGCCGGTATTGTCCTTTTCGGTCCCGGCCGGGGCGACGCCCATGCCAGAGAGACCAAAGAGGATGGTCACCGGGCTGGAGACCGTATCGCCATCGGCAATATTGGCAAAATAGACCTTGGCCCCATCCGGAGCCGGGGTTTCGCCCCCCTGGGCCAGCAGCGGAGAGGCAAAGAAAAGGGATGAGACAAGCAAGGCAGTGCGTAGGATCATGGAAAGCTCCGTATCAAAGTGTATTGGAATAAGGTGAGGCTAGCATGACTCTTTGATTCCCGCCAAAGCGCTTGCAGGCGGGCTTGCGCTGGTCGGCGGATTGGTGTTTGCAAGATCAGTCAGACTTCGCGGACAGGGCCAGCGCTTATGATCTTTCTCACCATTCTCAACGGGCTGTTGCCGTCTTTCCTGATGGTCGTTCTGGGTGGATTGCTGCGCAATCGGCTGAGCGAGAATGCCTGGGCGGGGCTGGATAAGCTCAACTTTGAGATCCTGTTTCCGGCGCTGATTTTCACCGCAGCGGCCAGCCGCCCGATTGCGGTGGCCGATATGTTAAGGATCGCGCCGGCGGTCTGGGTGATCTTGGGCGTGGGATTGGTTCTGGGTTATGGCGCGCGGCGCTATGGGCCACAGAGGTTTCTGGATTTCGCGGGGGGCTGGCAAACGGCTTGGCGGTTCAACACGGCGCTGGGCTTTATCGCTGTGGGGGCTTTGCCGGGCGCGGATCTGGGCAAATTGGCGGTGGCTGTGGGCATGGCCATTCCGATGGCAAACCTGATGGCGGTCACAGCCTTGTCACGCGGTGGCAGTCTGGGGCTGGGGGCGACCTTGCAAAAGATCGCCCTGAACCCGTTTTTGTTGGCGTCCTTGTCTGGCGTGGCGGTGGGTCTTTCGGGGTTAAAGATCCCCGGCCCGGTTCTGGCCCCGGTTGAGATGCTGGCCGCCGCCGCTATTCCCGTGGCCTTGATCTCGATCGGAGCGACGATGGATTGGCGGGCCTTGGCGCGGCTGGACCGGTCCAGCGCCATCCTGTGCGGCGTCAAACTGATGGCCCTGCCTGCCCTGACCTTTCTGGTCTGCGCTCTGGTTTCGGTCCAGACAAGCCTGATGACCGTGCTGGTGGTCTTTGCCGCCCTGCCCACCGCATCGGCCGCGCATGTGCTGGCGGCTGGCTTTGGTGCAGATCGACGCCTGGTGGCGACATTGATCGCCCAAAGCACATTGTTGGCGGCGCTGAGTTTGCCGGTGTGGATGGCGGCTGTGATGATTTGGGCTGGGTGAGAGTGAAGCTTCACTATCCCCAAGTGTTTCTCGTCAATTTGTTCCCGAAGGGCTGACCCCGACCGCGGGTGGGGGTGAAGCCCCCGCCCGTGGGGGCGGTCGGGGGCTGCCCGGCCCGAGGCCGGGCGGGTGACGTGTCAATGGCGCGCATCTTATTTCGCGCAACTCGGGTATCAGTCGGAAACTCACCTCCCTCCCTGTTTCCTCGCCGCGAACAGAAACCAATAAAACCCCGATATTGTCGCGGGCCTGTCCAAATCCCGCCCCATTGTCACGGCAAACCTGTCTTCAACAAATTATTGAAGAGGGACCCGAGCATGGATCGCCTGACCGAAATGGAAGCCTTTGCCACCGTGGTGGATCAGGGCGGATTTACAGATGCCGCCAAGAAGATGGGGATTTCAAAATCCGCCGTCTCCAAACACGTCTCTTCGCTTGAGGCCCGGCTGGGCGCGCGCCTTTTGAACCGCACCACGCGCCGCGTGTCCCCGACCGAAATTGGCCTGGCCTATTATGACCGCGCTCGTCGTGTGCTGAATGATGCTGGCGAAGCGGATGCCCTGGTCACCTCGATGCAAAGCGCGCCCTCTGGTTTGTTGCGCATCAGCGTTGCGACTGATTTCGGCGTCAACCACCTTAGCCCGCAACTGGGGGATTTCCTGGCTGAATTCCCTGATATCACCGTCAATATGGTGCTGAACAACCGTTATGTTGAGCTGATTTCCGAAGGGTTTGACATGGCGATCCGCATTGGGGAGCTCGAAGACAGCACCCTACGCGCCCGCAAACTGACCGAGACCAGCAAACGCATGATCGCCTCGCCCAAATATTTTGAGCAATATGGCCGTCCGCAGCGCATTGATGATCTGAACGAACACAAGCTCTTGCATTATTCCAACCAGTCCAGCGGCAATGTCTGGAAGCTGACCGCGCCGTCGGGTGAAAAGCGTCAGGTCCGCACCGCCGGGTGGCTGACCGTGAATGACGGCCAATCGCTGTTGAATGCCTGTGTGGCGGGCCTAGGCATCGCCTATCTGCCCTCTTACCTCTATCACGAAGCGATGGAGGCCGGTCTGGTCGAGGATGCGATCCCCGATCTGCCGCAGGAAACCCAAGGCATCTATGCCGTCTACCCGCCGGGCCGCTTTACCCAGCCCAAAGTGCGCGCCTTTATCGATTATCTGGTGCATGCCTTTGCCGAAAAAGGCCCAGAGCGCTGGTAAAACCTTTCATTTCTTCCCTGTAGCCTGCAATCGCAGGCCTCCTCTCCCGGGCCACTTGGTCCGGGTTTTTCTTGAGAAGCGGGACACGAGATGATCAGCTATTGGGAAGTATTTCTGCTGTGCACAAAGTCGGGACCAGCCCGGTTCCGGTGAGAGCGATGTTTGCGTTTAAGTAGAGGAGTTCGTCAAAACAAAAAACGTCGTAGGGCCAGGCAGTCGACAGGCATGCTCTGGCTGGAATCCATGGATCCGGTAATGCGCGGGGCTCTCTCAGTTCACTGAGTTCTGTCCAGTCTTTTGGATGTTTTTTGCGCGAAATTTCGATTGGCCCTTTTTCCCTATCTACAGACCAGTCTTTGATGTTGGCGAATTCCGACTGGGAATACTCCAGGCACTCGCGAAAAGCGGCCTCCATACTTGCGGTACTGTAAACCAAGTAATTGCCATATCTCGAGGTCTCAACCTGCCCGCAGAACCAATCCCGTGAAACCCGGAGCCTGTTTTGCCTTGCCCAATCTTCATGGATCATAAAGTACCCGAAATAGGGTTCTTGAATGAGATCCGCCGCCTTGCTGCGCGGGAAATCCGGCTCCAGCTGCAATTTTCGATTCTCTTGGCGAGGCTCAGCTGTTAGCAGCGCGGCTTCGATCTGTTTTTCTTGCTTTCTGTCAAAGAAGCGCATGCCGTCATCATGCATGTATCTTACGTCCACATACGGAACGACAAACGTCATCAAATTTCTCCAATTCAAACCAAACAGGACCGTAACTTTGTGATGCCCCGCAAGTGGTGCCTCGCTTTAGAACAGGTCGCCTTTCTTTTGTTTGTGAGCCAGCCAATGCGATAGCGAGTCATAGGTGGCGGGCGCTTCTGATCCCGGTGACGCAAAATTGTGAATTTCAATGATGGTGCCGGGCGGAATGTTTTTGCCGATCAGAAAACCGGCGGTGTCATCATTGGACAGGGATTGCGCAAAGGGGATCATCTTGCGGTCAGGATAGCGCGCGTTGAGGGCGTTAGCAAAAGCCCTATAGCTCTCGTGTGATGGAAGGGCGTAACCTACACGTTCAAGGGGTTCTGTGAGATCAGGCATCAGAATTGAGGTCGGAGGGGCAAGGCCCAGCTCTTTGAAATTGCCGATGATCATCTGTTGCGTTGTTATCAAAAGGGGCACCGGTACTTGCAGGTGGGCTCCTGCCCTATTCCGTCGAAATCAGCACCGCCTCGATGCGGCGGTTGGCTTTGCGGCCTTCGGGGGTGAGGTTTGAGGCGATAGGGGAGAGATAGCCGACACCATCCGCGCCGATTTGCCCAGAGGGGATGCCATGGCGGTCGCGCAGATAGGTCACAGCCGCCGAGGCGCGTTTGCGCGACAGGGCCTGGTTGCCCTCCAAAGAGCCGACCGCGTCGGTATGGCCGACAAACAGCACCTGACGCGTGGGATTGGCCGTCAGATAATCGGCAATCGCATCCAGTGAGGCGACACTGCCCTCACCCAGCGAGGCCGAGCCGGTTTGAAACACCAGATCGCTCAGGATGGCATGGCCTTGCGTTTCCAATTGGTCGGCGATGGCGCTGTCGGTCACAGCAGCGGTGGGCAGGGCCGCGCCGGTGGCGCGCACGCGCCCGCCACCATCCCCGGCGCGGATAATCTGGACGTAACCGTTGCTTTTGTCCTGCGAGGCCAAAAGCGCCACCGCCTGGCCCTTGGGGCCGGTGGCCGACAGGAAATGGTAATCGGTTAGGTCGACAAACATGTCAGGCGCGGGCAGGACAAAGGTTTGAAAGCGAAAGTCAAACCCGCCGCAGCGCGCCGAGGCGCAATCCAGCGCCACATCAAACCCGGCCTCGCGCAATTGATCGCGCAGCGGCTGGATCATTTGCAACGGCGTCAGCCCGCTGGCCTTGATGCGCCAGGATTGCACCCGCACCACGCCTTCGACGCGTTGGGTCGGCAGACCTGCATCCGCGCTCCAGGGCGCAATCGGCAGGGCGAAAGCGCCCTTTTGCTGCACCACTTCGCGCGTCAACTCTGCCCCGCTGGGCAGGGCGAGATCCTGAGCGGCCACAGGGGCAGCCATGGCGGCGGCCCAAAATGCGAGCAATGCCGCCTTAGCGATGTTGCGAATGGTAGTCGTCATTGGGACGCATATCTGTGGCACTGGCAACGCGGTTGGACATGTTAAAGAACCCGGTGACATTGGCGATGTCCCAGATGTCACGGTCGCTGAACCCGGCATCGCGCAGCGCTTCGCGGTCATATTCGGCAATCTCGGCGCTGGCTTTGGTGACTTTCTCGGCAAAATTCAGCATGGCGCGCTGGCGCTGCGAAAGATCCGCCACACGCCAGTTCATCACCAGCATTTCGCCCAGTTTCGGATCACCCGACAGCTCGCGCACCGCCGCACCATGGGCGGTCAGGCAGTAGAAACAGCGATTGATGGCCGAGACGACAACGGCAATCATTTCTCGCTCCAGCTTGGACAACCCGCTATCGGCCAGCATCAGATCGTTATAAAGCGCGGTGAAGGCGTTCAGCTTGTCGATGTCAAAAGCATGGGCGCGTAGCACATTTGGCACCATGCCCAGCTTGTCCTGACAGATGTCGAAATATTTCTGGGTCTGTTCGGGCAGTGGATCAACCATGGGCAGGTTGAGCGCGGTGGGGAGATCTTGGCTCATGTCTCATCGCTTTCTGCATCGCTGAGGATGCGATAATGGTAGCGGCTGGTAATTTCGAGCTGCAAGGACTGGTATAGCCCGTTGGCATGTTCGTTGGCTTCGGTGACAAGGGCCCCGATCCAGCGTGCGCCCTTGCGTTGGGCCCAAAGCGCGGCGCAGCGCATCATCCAGGCCCCAAGCCCCTTGCCGCGATGGTCCTCGCGGATTTCCAGGGCGTGGACCAGGGCAACCCCGTCATGAATGGCGCAAAACCCTGTGCCTGCAGGGCGGTCACTGACGCGGCCAAACAACCCGGTTTTGGGGGCAGAGCAGCGCTCCATCACCTGGATACGGGCCGGGTCCAACCCGCCTTCTTCCCAGATTTCAAACATCACCGCCAAGGGTTCCCAGATCGCAAAGGCGGTCACGCGGGGCAGGGGGCGGTCGGTCAGGGTTTCAATCGGGGCCAGCCGGATCACCGTCGGGTCAACCTTGTCATAACCGCGCGCGGCCAAGGCCTCGTCCAGCGCGGTTTCGCCCTGACGGATCATGAATAGCGGCGATTGCCCCATCAGGCGCATGGCGGATTCGGCGGCGGGCAGGTCTTCGGGTTGCCAGGGGCTTTTGGCAGTGGTGGCAGAAATGCGTTTTCCGCCTCCGCGCCCCTCGCGCAAAAGCCATGGTCCCGCCTCGACCAGCGCGGCGGCAGGCCAGGTTTTGTCTATCGCGGCAAAGAGCGTGTCTTTGCCCGGACTGTCTTTGAGCATCTGTGTCACGCCTTGTTTATGGCGCGGCTTGGCGATGCTGTCCATGCGCGATGATGCGCGCCGTCACGTGTCGGGAAACAAGGTGGCGAGCGCGGCCATGGCGTGATCAACCTGCGCCCCATCCGCGCCCCGGATCACCACATTGGCCCCATAAACCCCGTCCTTTTGGAACGGGTAAGACCCAAAGGACAGATCGGCATATTGCGCGGCCAATTCGGCGAGCGGCCCGGCAATATCGCCTTCGCCGCGATAGATGCGCAGCGATTGGCTGAGCAGGGGGGAGCCGCCGGTCAGATTTGGCAAAAGGCTGGCCACCATGGCCTGAAACACCGCCGGAACCCCGGCCATGACATGCACATTTTCGATGCTGAACCCCGGCGCGATGGAAACCGGATTGTCGATCAGTGTCGCCCCAAAGGGAATACGCGCCATGCGCAGGCGCGCCGCATTCAGCTCGGTGCCCTGGCGGTCATAATGCGCTTGCAAGCGCGCCCGCGCCTCGTCCTGAACATCAATGCCGGTGCCAAAAGCCTCGGCAATGCAATCGGCGGTGATGTCATCATGGGTTGGTCCAATCCCGCCCGAGGTCACCACCACATCATAGGCACCACGCAACCCGTTCACGGCGGCGATAATGGCGGCTTTGTCATCGCTGACCACCCGCACCTCTTTCAGATCGATGCCATGTTTGGTGAATTCCTGCGCGAGGAAATGCATATTGGCGTCACGGGTGCGCCCGGACAATATTTCATCCCCGATGACAAGCATGGCGGCGCTGGGATTGGACATATGTGCACTCCTTTGTCTTGCGCCCAAGGATAGAGCCGCGCACGCTGGCTGCAAGCGCTGCTTCCCTCTTTTGTGATGGCGCGCTAAGCCTGTGCTTATGAAGTTTGCCGCCCCTCTGATCCCCGCCACGCTGATCCGCCGCTATAAACGCTTTCTCGCTGATTGCCTGTTGGAGGATGGGCGCGAAATTACTGCTCATGTGGCCAATCCCGGCTCGATGCTGGGGCTCAAGGACGAAGGATTGCGCGTCTGGCTGGAACCCAATGATGACCCCAAACGCAAGCTGAAATTTGCCTGGCGGTTAGTGGAACATGAGGGCGGGCATTTCACCGGAGTCGATACCGGCGTGCCCAACAAGATGCTCAAATCGGCGCTGATGGCGGGTGAGGTTGCGGGGCTGACGGGCTATAACCTGGTGCGCCCCGAGGTGAAATACGGCGAAAACAGCCGCATCGACTTTCTGCTGACCAGCGCGGGGCGGCGCGATTGCTATGTCGAAGTGAAATCAGTGACCCTGTCGCGCCAACCCGGCCTGGCCGAATTTCCCGACAGCGTCACCGCACGCGGCACCAAACATCTGGGCGAGTTGGCCAATATGGCCCAAGCGGGCCAGCGCGCAGTCATGCTCTACCTGATTCAGCGCACCGATTGCACCTCAATGACTTTGGCTGCTGATATCGATAAAAAATATGCCGCCGCCTTTGAGCAGGCCACGGCATCGGGTGTCGAAGTGCTGTGCTTTGACTGCGCCATTTCCCCGCAATCAGTGAGGCTTGGGCAAAGCCTGCCTTTTTCCACCTCGCCCCTGTCTTCTTTGGGCTGAAAATATCCCGGGGGGTGCGGGGGGCTGGCCCCCCGCTCACCGAAAAAAAGGGCTCAGACCTTCAGGTTCGGAATGATCTGCTTCTTGCGGCTCATGATGCCGGGCAGCACAACGCTGTCACCCTCAACAACCGCCCCAAAGCTCTTTTCTGCCACGCCTTTGACCACGTCATTTGGCACCAGCAGAGTGGCTTCTTCTTTCAGGATGTCGACCACAAAGAGCAGAACCTGATCGACACCGTCTTCTTCCTGAACAGTGGCATAGGTTTCCATGATCGACGCTTTGCGATCCAGTGGGATCTCAGGCGCGGTGGTTTCCAGAACCGAGACGCGGAATTTCACGCCGTCGACTTCGTATTCCTTGCTGTCCATGCGGATCAGCTCTGCGTCCGAGAAAGCAGAGACGTCGGATTTCGCCGCAAACATCTCGCCCGCATAATCGGCGACGTTCACACCCAGATCTGCCGCCAAAGCCGCCACAACTTCGCGGTCGCGATCGGTGGTGGTGGGGGAGCGGAATTCCAGCGTGTCAGACAGGATGCAGGTCAGGGCCGCGCCTTTGATGGCTTCGGGCATCTTGGCGACATCGTCACCCATCAGGTCATACATGATGGTCGCGGTGCAGGCGAGCGGGCGGATGGTGATGTCGATCGGGCCTTTGGTTTCCAGACCGCCAACCAGTTTGTGGTGGTCGATGATCGCCTGAACGTCGGCACCATTGATATTGGCGGGCAGTTCGGCGGGGTTGTTGGTGTCAACCACAACGCAGGCCTGGCCGTCTTCGACGTCGGAGATGATGCGCGGCTTGGGCAGGTCCCAGCGCTGCAGCATCCAGGCGGCTTCGGTGTTGGGTTCACCCAGCAGAACCGCCTCGGCGTCGCCGCCCTGGACGGTGTTCATGTACCAGCTCCACAGGATCGGAGAGCCGGTGGAATCGGTGTCGGGGGATTTGTGGCCAAATACCAGGGTCGTCATGATGCATTCCTTAACAAAGGTCCGGTTTGCGCGCCTTCTAGCGCTGCAATCAAGCCTTGTCACCCCGCCAGAGCGGAACTGCGACCATTGCGGCCTGCGCCCCAAATTTCATCGATGAAATTTGCAAATTCCGTGCACGGAATTTGGGGTCAGCGCGGCATTGGGGTCTTGTGCTTGTTATAGGCGGACCAATCGGTGATTTCGGGGTAATACATCTGCCGCCAGCGCCGCACTTTTGGATTCATCACCCGTTTCCACAGCGGCGGGATCATCGCGTAGACCGCCATGAAGGGATAGCCATAGGGCAGTTGCGGGGCCTCGGCTTCGTCGTGGTTTTGCAACAGCGGAAAGCGCCGGTCAGGTTTGTAATGGTGGTCGGAATGGCGTTGCAGGTTGATCAACAGCCAATTGGTGGCCTTATGCGCGGCGTTCCAACTGTGGCGGGGCATGACATGTTCATATTTTCCATCGCCAAGATGTTTGCGGGTCAGCCCGTAATGTTCGGTGTAATTCACCACTTCAAGCTGCCAGATCGCAATGCCGGCCTGGATCGCAAACAAGAAGAGCCCATACCAGCCGCCGACCAAAAACGCGCAAAGCAGCATTGCGCCTTGCAAGCCCCAATAGCGCCAGAACGGGTTCTTGGCGCTGTGCCAGGGCAGGTTCTTGCGCGCCAAGAGATCGCGTTCAGCTTTGAAAGACGAGTGCAGGCTTTGGCGCAGAACGCGGGGGTAGAAGCGGTGGAAACCTTCGTTATAGCGCGCGGTGACCGGGTCGCGCGGCGTGCCGACATAGCGGTGATGGACCAGCAGATGTTCGGAGCGGAAGTGTGAATAGAGCACCATGGCCATGAGAATGTCGCCCAGCCAGCGCTCGAACCGGTTGCGCTGATGCATGAGCTCATGGGCATAGACGATCCCCACAGTGCCGCTCATCACGCCGGTTCCGAACATGACGCCAAAGACCTCCCAACCGCCCAGGTGATCGGCGCGCGACACATAGGCGACCAGACCCATGATGGTCAGGAACTGCAAAGGCACCCAGATTTGGGTCAGGAGTTTGTACCAGAAGAGCTGGTCATCGCTGGTATCGAGATCGGCGTCTTCGGTGTTGAGGCCGACCAGAAGGTCGATGGCCGAGAACAAATACCAGGTGACCAGAGGGGTGATCACCACCCACCAACCGCCCATGATTGCGCCGAACCAGACCAGGGGGAGCAGGATGAAGGACAGAAAGAAGGGCAGGGCCGAGCTGAACTTGGCAACTTGCGAAGCGGGAACCATTGCGGGACTCCTGATTTTGTCAGGAGCATCCTAGGGTTAGGTCGCTTGGTTTGGCAAGGCTGGGCGGGGGAGGGGCGCTGCCCCTCTTGTCGCAGGCGACAATTCACCCCGGGATATTTTTGGCCCAAAGAAACCTGGGGTCAGGATGTATTGTTTTGACCCTAAGGCCTATCCCTTGCTGGCGAGATCATAGGCTTTGCGCATCACGGTTGGCAGGTCGTCGCGGTTGAATTCGCCGGGTTCGACAAACATGCCCTGATCGGGTTTGCGATCCATGGGGACGAGGGCGGTCAGGACTTTCAGGCGCAGGTGGAAATGGGTGAAGGTGTGGCGGGCTTCGGCGTTCAGCTCTTTCCATTCGGCGCGGATGGGCGGGGCGGGGCTCGGGGCCTCGTTCCAATCCGAGCCGGGCCAGCCCAGCATGCCGCCAAGCAGTCCTTTGTCGGGGCGGCGCTCCAGCAGCCAGGCCCCATCAACGCGGCGGGCGAGATAGGCGATGCCGAACCGGGTGGGTTTGCGTTTCTTTTGGGCTTTCTTGGGCAGTTCGGCGGCGGTTCCGGCGGTCCAGGCCGCACAGGAGCCGCGCCAGGGGCAGAGGCCGCAAGCCGGGTTTTTGGGTGTGCAGATGGTGGCGCCAAGATCCATCACCGCCTGAGCGTAATCGCCGGTGCGCAGTTCTGGCGTCAATTGCGCAGCGTAATCGTGAAAGACCGGCTTGGCCTTGGGCAGCGGGGTGTGATCGTCAAAGATACGCGCCATGACCCGTTCCACATTGCCATCCAACACTGTTTCGGGCTGATCAAAGGCAATGGAGGCGATGGCGGCGGCGGTATAGGGGCCAATCCCCGGCAGGGTCAGTAGCGTGTCATGATCGTTGGGGAAGGTGCCATCAAAGTCAGAGGTGACCACGCGGGCGCATTTCAGCAGGTTGCGGGCGCGGGCGTAGTAACCCAGCCCGGCCCAGGCAGCCATGACATCTTCGTCCGCGGCATTGGCGAGGTCTATCACAGTGGGCCAGCGCGCGGTAAAGGCCTCGAAATAGCTTTTGACCGCCACCACAGTGGTTTGCTGCAGCATGATTTCCGACATCCACACCCGGTAGGGATCAGGCGCAACCCCGGCGAGACGCGCCGCAGGAGGAACGCGCCAGGGCAGATCACGGGCATGGCGGTCATACCAGTCGAGCAGGTCACTGGCTTTGGGGAGGTCACGCAATGGTGAATGTCCTTCGCTGTTTCCTGCGCGATATCACGCAGATTAGTAAGAGTAGGGGCTGGCACCCCACGGGCAGCGCATTACAATAGCGCCCGAATAAGGGATTCACACCATGTCGCCGCGCAAGACAACCACTTATGGCTTTGCCCGTACGTCCAACCTGTTGCAAGCACAGGTGCGCAAGGCGTCCGAAGCCCGTGGTTTTGCGCAATCGCGGGTGTTGACCCATTGGGAAGAGATTGTCGGCAGCGATATCGCCGCCATGTCGCGCCCGGTCGAGATCAGCTATGGGCGCGGGGGATTCGGCGCGACCCTGTCGGTTCTGACCAATGGCGCGAATGCTCCGCTGCTGCAAATGAAACGCGATGAGTTGCGCGAAAAGATCAACGCGGTGTACGGCTATAACGCCATTGCCCGCATTCGCGTGACCCAAACCGCCGCCACCGGATTTGCCGAAGGGCAGGTGGATTTTGTCCATCGCAAAAAGGCGGAAAAACCCAAACCCAACCCCGAAGTGCAAGCCAAGGCCAAGGCCGCTGCGCAAGAGATTGCCGATGAGGCCCTTCGCGCAGCGCTTGAACGGCTGGCCAGCAATGTCATATCGAAAGGTAACCGGAGTTAAACCGGTGCCGCTACAGAGGAAATGTTACCGATGATGAACAAGATTCTACCCATTGGCGCGGTTGCGCTGGCGCTGGTGGCAGGCGGTGCCTGGTATATGACGCAAGGCGCGTCTACCCCCGGTTCGACAGCCTTGCCGGGTGCAGCCAATGCGCAATCGGCTGATGTGGATACTTCGAGCGTGATCGAAATGGTTGAGGGCAATCCCGACGCCGCGGTTCAGGTCATCGAATACGCCTCCTTTACCTGCCCGCATTGTGCATCCTTCCATGAAAACACCTATAAGCAGCTGAAGGCGGATTATATCGATACCGGCAAGATCGGCTTTACCTTCCGCGAAGTCTATTTCGACAAGTTCGGCATGTGGGCCTCGATGATTGCACGCTGTGATGGGCCCGAGAAATTCTTTGGCATCACCGATATGATGATGAAGGGCCAAAGCACCTGGGCACGGGCCGGTTCCGAGGGTGCGATTGCTGATGAGCTGCGCAAGATTGGTCGCCTCGCCGGGATGGAGAGTGAGCAGATCGAAGCCTGCCTGACCGATGGTGACAAGCTGCAGACGCTGGTGGCCTGGTATCAGCAGAACGCCACCAAGGATGAGATCCGTTCCACCCCGTCCTTTGTGATCAATGGCGAGCTTTATTCGAACATGAGCTACGCTGATTTCAAAGCTTTGCTGGACGAGAAACTCGGCGAATGAAGCCATCTGATGTTTCGGCGCCCAAGGGCCCGTTGGAGGGTGTGAAAGTCATTGAACTGGCACGCATTCTGGCGGGGCCCTGGGCGGGCCAGACCCTGGCCGATCTTGGCGCTGAGGTGATCAAGATCGAATCCCCGGCCGGGGATGATACACGGCAATGGGGGCCGCCCTTTATCGAGCGCGAAGGCGATCAGTCGGCGGCCTATTTCCATTCCTGCAACCGTGGCAAAGCCTCCGAGGTGGTCGACCTCGCCAGCCCTGACGGGCAGGCGCGGATGCGCGACTTGGTGGCAGATGCGGATATCCTGATCGAGAATTTCAAACTCGGCGGGTTGAAGAAATACGGCATGGATTACGAGAGCCTTTCGGCGCTCAATCCACGCTTGATCTATTGCTCGATCACCGGGTTTGGGCAGGACGGGCCTTATGCGCATCGTGCTGGTTATGATTACATCATTCAGGGCATGAGCGGCTTTATGTCGATCACGGGCGACCCGGATGGGCAGCCGCAGCGTGCCGGGGTGGCGATCACCGATCTCTTTACCGGGCTCTATTCGGTCAGCGGGATCCTGTCGGCGCTTTATCAGCGCGAACGCACCGGCAAGGGGCAGCATATCGATATGGCGCTCTTGGATTGCGCCGTGGCGGCGATGGCCAATCAGTCGATGAACTATCTCAGCACCGGCACACCGCCGGGGCGAACCGGCAATTACCACCCCAATCTGACGCCATATCAGGTGTTTGACTGCTCGGATGGTCATATCATCATCGCCACCGGCAATGACGGCCAATATCAGCGGCTATGTGGTTTGCTGGGGCTCGAAGAGATGGCAGAGGATCCGGATTACCTGAAAAACGCTGATCGGGTCGCCAATCGCGATGCGATGATCGCGCGCCTGTCGGCGGCTACGGCTCAGCGCAGCAAGGCTGACCTTTTGGCCGCTTGCGAAGCGCAGGGCGTACCGGCTGGGCCGATCAACGATATGGCCGATGTCTTTGCCGACCCGCAGGTCCAGGCCCGCGGCATGCAAATCTCCCCCGGAGGCATCCCCGGCGTGCGCACCCCGATCACCTTTTCAGACGCGGAATTGGTGCTGGATCGCCCCGCGCCAAAGCTCATGGGAGAGTGACAAGGCCCCGCTAAAGCGTTGTCGATTAAACCTGACACATTTAACGCTGCCGGAAATCATAGATTTCAACGCGTAAAATGCGGCCTGATGCTTCAGGTTTTAATCGAAACTCTCTAGAAGGGCCTTCTCCGTTCAAGAAAACGCCTATGCTTCTTCTTGGTCAAAATACTCCGGAGAGCGCGAGAGGCTGGCCTCTCGCTCCCGCGCTCTCAAGCAGGACCGAGTATCAGACCTGATCCACAACCATCAGATGCTGCGCGAGGCTTTGCACCTCGTCCATCCATTCGGTGACGAGTTTCAGATCAGATGGGGCCGCCATCACGCCAACCGGGATCTGGCGTTTCAGCACCGCCTCAACCGCCAAGGAGACCGGCACCGAGACAAGCCGCGCCATGGCGGTGCCGCGCTCATCGCCCCAGGCATCCATGACATAGGTCTTGTGCCAAACCGCGTGCCCGTCCTTTTCGGCCTTCAGATCCACGCAAAGCACCACGCGATCCGGCTCGCCCTCTTCATAGGCGTTCTCCGCCAAAAGCTGATCGGCGATTTCGACCAGACGCGCATCGCTGGCCGTGCCGGCTTCGGCAAAGATATCGGCCCAGGCGTCGGCCCAGCCGTTCAGGCGCAAGGTGCCGCGGACAAAGTCTTTGACCTTCCAAGCCTCCTCAAACCCGTATTCCTCCATGAATGGCAGGGAATCTCGGTTGGGATAGACCTCGAAACTTTCGGGCACGGGCAGCGGCGCATCATAGCGGCTTATCGCGTCCCAGGGGCGGCTCACGTTCAGTTCCGAGAAATGGCGGATCGACCGCGAGGGGGAGCGCAGCGCCTTGAGCACGCCCACAGGGGCCCAGCTGAACTTGTAGCGAAAGGCATTGGCGATCTTGGGCACGCCGCCGCAATAGGAGGTAAAGCTGATCTCATTCTCAGTATCGTAAGCGCCCGACGCCTTGTAATCGGCCACAAGCGCATGGGCCATCAGATGGTCGATCCCCGGATCAAGCCCGACCTCATTGATGATGCGCACCCCGGCGGCGCGGGCTTTGCTGTCCAGCGCGCGCATTTCCGGCGCGATATAGCTCGAGGACACAAAATGCGCGCCCTTGCTGATTGCCAATTCGGCCAAGGGTACGTGCCAATCGCCGGGCAACATCGAGACGATGACATCATCCGCCTGCAAGACCCCGGCCAATGCGTCACTGTCAAAGGCGCGAATATCCTGCGTCAGATCGCCAACCGCTTCTTGGGCCTTGGCAATCGTGCGGTTCCACACCGTCACGGGGTGACCGGCGCTGATCAGGCGGCGCAGGCCGGGAATGGCCGACAGGCCGGTGCCACACCAATGGATTGTCATAGTTTAGACCTCGGGCTTGTGCTGTGTATAAGTGTCAAAGGCGCGTCCCCAGACGCCGCTGTCGATATCGTCCAATGCTTCGAGATGCGGCAATAGTTGCGCTGCAAAATCCTGCGAAGATTCCAAAGGCAGAAGCGAGGGCAGATTGTCGATGGCCATGACATCCAGCGGCGGGGCGTCATAGGCGCGGGTCACGGGTTGGGCCCAATTGGTTTCCAGATCATAGACCTTGATCGGGGAAAATTCGCTTTGTGGATCACAGGCAATATCGCCAATCACTGACAACCGGCGCAAATCGGTCTTGGCGCTGTCTGGCACAAAGACCGGGCAGCCCGGGGCGGCGAGGATGCAATTAAAGAACAGGTCATGTTCCAGGATTTCGGGGAAGGGGCCGCCGCTGGCGGTCTCCGCCATATCCCAATCGGTTGTGGCAACACCCATCTGCTTGCAAAGATCTCGTGCGCCGGTTCCAACGCGCCCCAGGGCTCCGATGACGATGGCGGTGGGGCGCTCGGTTCCGACGCGATCCAGCGCGGTGGTCAGCTCCGCTTGCAGGGCTTCGGAATTGGGCCAGGTGGAGACCGGAGGGCACATGCCGCCCTGTTTCTGCGCCGCCCAGGCAAAGAGCGAGACCGCCGCCCCGGCATAGCCCGCCCAATAGCCAAAGGCTGCGACCCGGCGGGCGTTATCATCCACCAGATATTCCAGATCATAAAGCGCCCCACCCCCAGCGGTAAAGCGCGTAAGCAGTCGTGCCCCGGCCTCTTGACCCTTATAGGCATGGCCGAACATGATATGGCGGTGGATCAGCGGTGTGTCCGCCTCAGGCAATTCCTTGAGACCAAAGATGATCGCATCCGCAGGGGCATCCGGCCAAGACCCTTCATCCGCCAGTTCCGCCCCGGCGGCGGTAAAGGCCGCGCTGGGCAGGATCCGCGTGGCGCTGAATTCGATAGTGACGCGAAAGCCCTTGGCGATCAGTTTCGCCACACCTTCGGGTGTGATGCCGACGCGTTCTTCATTGGGGCGGCTTTCGGCGCGAATCCAGAGATGGGTCATGGTGGGTCCTTGATGCTTGCTAGAACGGAGGCGACTGTTCACAACCGCGCGGCTGGGCGCAAGAATTTTCCAAAATTCTTGCAAAATTCATCGATGAATTTTGGGGGCGGTGACCCTAAAGATGTGTGCGGGCAAAGGCGCGTGCAGGGGTGTCCAGATGGGGGATCGCGTTGAATTGCGTCATGGCCAGCCCGGTCGACAGGGGCTGCACCCGATGCAGCGAACTGTTTTCGATCGTCAGACACATATGGGACATGGCGGCGATGTCCAGCCGCATGATCAACCGCATGGCCATACCAATCAGCCCGCCGGAGGTCACGACCAGCGCACGGCCCTCACCCGCCGCGATTTCGTTCAACACGTCGCTGACGCGGGATTCGAAATGGGCAAAGGTTTCGGGCACATCTTCGATCCGCCCTTCTTTCCAATAGGTGAACAGGGTTGGCAGATGTTCAATAAACCCCTCGCGTTCCTGCGGGATGGGCAGGCCATGCTGTTCTTGCAACCGGGTCGCCACGTCGAAATATTGCATTTCGTTCAGGCGCGGATCACGCACCACCTCGGTCGGGCAATCCGGGCCAATCCCCTCTGCCGTTTCAATATGACGCTGCAAGGTGCCGGTATAGGTGCGGGCAAACACTTCGCCGGTTTGCTGAAAATGCTCCCCCAGCCAACGCGCTTGCTGCCAGCCCAGATCGCTGAGCTTGTCATAGCTGGTTTCATCGCGGGCCTCGGTATTGGCCTGGCCATGACGAACAAGAGTAATATGGGACATGAAACTGCTCCTTTGGCCCTGTCTTAGGGTCTTTGTGTGACAGGGAAAAGAGCCTTTGCTCTGGTCACTTGCGCACAAAGCCCTTACATACGGCCAAAGTCTTGATGGAGCCCATGGAGCCTGACGTGAACAAGGATAAAGGCCGCGTGACCCGCGACGGAATTCGGATTTACCAACCCGGCGATTTTGCTGGCATGCATGCGGCTGGCCAGGTGACCGCGCAGATCCTGGATGAGGTTGCCGAACATGTCTTTCCGGGTCAGACCACCGGAGCGATTGATGACTTCATTCGCAAGCGGGTCGAAGAGCTGGGCACGACCTCGGCCACCATCGGCTATAAGGGCTATCAGCATGCCAGCTGCATCAGCGTCAATCACGTGGTGTGTCACGGCATTCCCGGTGACAAAAAGGTCAAGGATGGCGATATCCTCAATATTGACGTCACCGTGATCAAGGATGGCTGGTTTGGTGACAGTTCGCGCATGTATGTGGCGGGCAAGATGTCGCGTAAGGCCGAGCGTTTGGTGCAGGTCACCCATGATGCGCTGATGAAGGGGATCGAGGCGGTCAAGCCGGGCAATACCTTTGGCGATATTGGCCATGCGATCCAGACCTATGCGGAATCACAACGCATGTCGGTTGTGCGTGATTTCTGTGGTCACGGGCTGGGCCGCGTCTTTCATGCGCCGCCCAATGTCTTGCATTACGGCCGTCCGGGCACCCGCGAAGTGCTGGAAGAGGGCATGTTCTTTACCATCGAGCCGATGATCAATCTGGGCCGCCCGGAAACCAAGGTTCTGTCAGATGATTGGACAGCGGTGACCCGCGACAAATCCCTGTCGGCGCAGTTTGAGCATTCTATCGGCGTCACGGCGGATGGCTGCGAGATCTTTACACTGTCGCCGGGGAACATGTTCCACCCGACTTACAAGACCGCTTAATTCGGAATGGCCCGTCGCTGGCGGGCCAGCCAAAGGTGGGCCAAGGCCCCAAGCGCGTAAATTGCGGCGGTGCTGGCAAAGAAACCGGCCTCTCCGCCGATATCCCCAGCCCAAAGCAGCAGCGGCGTGCCCAACAAGTTGCCGGTATTGCCAGCCTGAGCCATCAGCCCATAGGACAGCGCCCGATCCTGCACGTCGCTGTTCAACGCGGGTACCGAGGCAAAGCTGCCACCCTGGATCAAGCCCAGCACCGCAAACAGCGTCAGAGCGCTGGCCAGCCCAAAGGGGATTGCCAAGGTTGCGATAACCAGCAGCGCCGCTGCACCCATGCCCGCGATGATGATCTGCACCGCCGAAAAGCGCCGCAGCAAAATCGGCACAATGGCCAACGAGCCAATCACACTGATCAGCGGCATGGCCCCGACAGCCAGCTCTTTGACCTCAAGCGGGAGTTTTTCCGGCAGAATGGCCACCAGCGACACGAAGGTCAGCGTGTAAAACAACCACCCGGCGGCGGGGGCGGAAATGCGCGGTGAGCGGAAGGCGGTGATATGCGAGGCCACAAAGCCCTGAGGGGCAGGGGCCGTGTTGTCGTGTTGAATAACGGTTGGAACAAAGAGCAGCACAAGGCCGGACAGCCCGAGCAACAGCACGCCATGGCCTAGGAACAAAGGCGGCAGGACCTGTTCGCCCAGCATTGGGATCACGCCCCAGGCGGTGATTGCAAAACTGACGCCGAAAAAGCTGCTCCACAGCCCCATGGCCAGCCCCATAAAGCGGGGCGCGGTGAGTTGCGCGATCAAGGTCGGGGCTGCGACCACGATGATGAGATGGGAGAGACCTTCGATCACGCGGCTGATCAGCATCAACTCGATCCGTGGCAAGCCGGATTGCAAAAGCGATAACGCCCCGCCCAAGGCCAGGCTGAGCAACAACAGCCGCTTGGCCCCGAACCGCGCCACCAGATTGCCCGCGACGATGCCCAGAAACACCCCGACCAAAGAGACCAGAGATAACAGCCAACCGACCTGCGCTCCGATACCCGGATAGGCGGCTTGCAGCTGATCAAACGGCACCGCGATCTTGGCAAATTGCGCCGCCGCGCCGAGCCCGGCAAACCAGAGCAGCAAAACAAGGAGTGGCTTTGGAAGCGGGATGGTCATGGAACGGGCCTGCACGCGGAATGGTGATCCGGGTCTAGCCCTGCGCAGAGTGACGCGCCACGCATAAATTATGCGTATGCTATTTACTTGGAATAGAAGTCTGCGACCTTGAAGATTAGCTACTACACAGGTTCGCGCCCAGCACCGAGGGTGGGCGCGTCTAACCTTGGCAGCTGAGTGGTGGTATCAGGTAACTGTGCATCTTGTTGAAACGTTGAGGCGAATTCGCGCCCGCCCTGGGGGCGGGGTCGGGCGCGAACCGGATCGCAGGCGATCCAGGGGGCATTTTTCTCTTTGGATTAATTTTGGTTCCGGGGGACGTCAAAATTACTCAGTTGCCAGGGCGGTTCAAAACCCGGTGGTCAGGCGCACAGGGCGGCCATCGGCGAGATACATGCGTTCCCAGATCATTCCGCCCGGGCTGATGCGCAGCTCGGGATAGATTGCGCCCGACGTGATCAAGCGCTGTGGCGCCGGGGCGATGTCATCCCACCAGCCTTTGCCGTCCAGTTCAGCCTCAGCCTGCTGAATCTCTTCGGTGGCGAATTGCCAAAGCGACACGCCAATGAGACTGCGCATGCTGACATTCCAATCGCGGGCGCGGGTTTTTGAATAGGCCAGGCATTCATGGCTGGCCTCATCCACCAGATGAACGGCAAAATCCGCCCCTTCGATCAGGCGTTTGACCGCCGCATCATCGGCGCGGCTGGCCCCCAACTCTCTAAGGGCGCGCTGCTGCATCTCATGCTCGGGCACCTGCGCCCCGCTTTCCCAGCGCGACACGGTGGTCTGGCTGACCCCCAGCGCTAAAGCCAAGGCCTCCTGCTTGAGCCCAAGCGCCGCGCGTTGGCGTTTCAGGCGTTTGCCAAAGGAAGGGAAGGTTGGGGCGGATAAGCGGGTCATAGCTGAGTTTTAGAAGACCTAGGGGTCCCTTAAAAGGATGAGTTCAGAGTCCTTTGGGTTATATTCCATGGTTAGTACGGCTTCTTTCTTTGGAGTTTCAAGCGCACCACCATATAGCGCTAGCCGAAACTCTTTTTCGCTTGAGAAACAAAAGCGCTTGCGCCGCCAGGTGTCGCGTGCGTCAAATGCTTCTGGTCCGCGTGGTTGGTCGGAATATTCGACAGGGCCCCAAATCAGTTCAAATCCATTAGGCGTTTCAGCTGATAAATCTTGAAACAACTCCATTGGGTTGTTGATTTGCACAACCCATTCGCCCCATTTTCGGTGAGACTCGCACAGCTCGCTTGAGAAGCAGGAGATAAAGTAGCGTTCTGGATGGGCCGTGCTGAGTTTAAGATTTGAAGTCAAGTTGCCTGTAAAGGCCAGTTTTCCCTCTGAGTCTTTTATTGTCATCGGCAATCCCTTTCCTTCTACGAAAGAGATCCCTTCCAGTTCGTCTCTTCGAGAGACGTCTTCGATCTCTCTATAGTAAATAAGGTTTTTTAGCCTGATCTGTCCTGAGAGAAATTCTTCAGACTGTTCTTTACTGTTAAAGCGACGAAAGAGAGGGTTGGGTGGAGGTACTCGAAATCTAGACCAATCAAGAGTTTCGTCGTTCAGAGAGGGCATAACACATTCCAATGCTTTACTTAATGGTAAGGAACCATTGTTCGGTTAGCAAGGAACGCCACTCGTGCTGCTTTGCTCGCAATCGGCTTAGGGAAACCAACTGAGCGGCTCCGCCGCAGAAGAAGCCTTTCATCGTGACTAAGAGCATGTCGAATGAGCTCTTTGCGGCCCAATCGTTGTAATTCACCACTGCCAAAGCGCCGGGACAAAGCGATAGGCCTCGCCCTCTTTCATCACATGGCCGACACCGGGGAAGGGGAAGTGATACCCCAGCACCGCAATTTGATCCGCCACAGCCATATCCAATAGGCGGCGGCGGGTGGCGGCGGTCATGTCACCATCCATGTCAAACCCGTTCACCCAATCGGGATGGGCAAAGTTCATCCAGGCATGGTTCATCGCATCCCCGACCGCCATCAATTGCTGCCCGTCGGATTCGACCACCACGGCCATATGCCCCGGCGTATGGCCGGGCGTGTCGATAACCCGTACACCGGGTGCAATCTCGGTCCCGTCGCTGACCAATTTCCACTCGGCCCCGTCCACATTGATCGAATTCTGCGCCCCGACAATGAATTGCTGCGCTTCGGCAGGGGCGGAGGCGAGCAAGCCATCCTGCATCCAGTAGGTCCGCTCGGTCTCACCAAGGAAGTAAGCGGCATCGGGAATGATCGCCTCGTCGAAATCATCGCGAATGCCCCAGATGTGATCGGGATGGGCGTGGGTGATGACCACATGGGTGATGGTGCTGGCATCAATCCCGGCGGCGTCGAGATTCTCCATCAACCGCCCGGCCGTATCAAGGAAGCGCGACCCCGAGCCGGTATCGACCAGTACCTTGGCCTCTCCCAGCTCGATCAGCAGGTGGTTGGTATGGCTGTAATTTCTGGTGGGTGAGAGGAAATGCGCCTTGAGAAAGGCCTGCACTTCGCCCGGGTCCGCATTCACGCCCAAGCCGCTGGCCGGGGTTTCCAGATGGCCGTCCGAGATCACAGTCAGCTTTGCCTGTCCCAGGGTAAAACTGAAATGCCCGGGGTTAGCGGTTGCGGGCGGGCCAAGATCGGCGCGGGCCAGGCTGGGCAGGGTCAAGGCGGGCATGGCGGCGGCCATGCTCAGCAGGTCACGGCGGGTTGGGCGGAACAGGGGCATGGGACCTCCATCATGCATTCATTTGAATGTGATGATATATGAGGCGGCCCATATGTCTATACTGTTTGGGACTTAGGGCGGTCTGGTAATTGATGACACGCTCTAGTCATCAGGAACCAAAATTCTTGTCATAGAGCTAGTGTCCCCGGATCGCTTGCGATCCGGTTCGCGCTCATGCCAAAGGCATGCTTCCAGCATGACCCCGCCCGTCAAACCAAAGGTTTGCCTTCGGCAAAGCGGCGGGCGCGAATTCGTCTCAACGTTTCATCAAGATGCACCGATATCTGATACCACTGCCCGGCTGCCAGGATTAAACGCGCCCACCCTCGGTGCCGGGCGCGAACCTGCGTGGCTGAAAATTATTTATGTAGCGGATTTCAGTTCCGGGTGACTAGGCTTGTGCCTCGAGAAAACTGATCCAGGTGTCGCCATAACGTTTCTGATCCAGCAGCACAAAACCGTCTGGGGCCTCCTGCGGCTCGGATTCCTCCCAGACTATCAGCGCCTTGTCTGCGATCCAGCCCTGTTCCTGAGCCATGCGCAAGGCTTTGCCCCCCAGACCCTTGCCATAAGGCGGGTCAAGAAAGACCAACTGGCACGGGGTATCTGCCGGTGGCAGCCGTGTGGCATCCCGGTTGATCAGCTTGACCGCAGTTTTGCAGCCCAGGGTCTGGATGTTCTCACGCAGGATCCGCCCGGCGACCCGGCCATCATCGATAAAGGTGACATGCTCTGCCCCGCGCGACAAAGCCTCCAACCCCAAGGCTCCGGTCCCGGCAAAGAGGTCCAGCACATGCGCACCCTCAATCGGGTCGCCAAAACGCCCGCCATTCAACGTGTTGAACAGGCTTTCACGCACGCGATCCGTGGTCGGGCGCAGATGCGCGCCGGGATCACCCTTGCCGACCGAGGCCAGCCTGCGGCCGCGAAATTCTCCTGCAATGATTCTCATATGCGCCTCTGCGGGATGGTGGGCGGGGCGATGTGCCTTGGCACAAGCGGCGTCCCCATCCCTATCAGGCCTTCAACAGGGTTTTCAGCTCAACCGACAGGTCGGCAACCTGCTCGGCTGCAGGCGATTTCCCGGCCTCGATCAAGCGCTTGCCAACCATATAGCCGCGCGGATCATTCATCGCATCCACCGCCAGAAGGGTCTCGCCAGCATAATACCAATGTGAGCGCGGCCCGTCCTCGCCATCGCGCACCACGACGCGATCATAACCGGTGTTCAGCCCGGCGATTTGCAGTTTCACATCATATTGATCTGACCAGAACCAGGGCTTGGCAACATAGTCCTGACCCGCCCCCATGATGTTATCCGCCACCAGCTCGGCCATATCCACCGCGTTACCGACGCTTTCCAGGCGCATCTGACCGCCTGCTGCTGGGAAGCTGGCGCAGTCACCTGCCGCCCAGATCGCCGGGTCAGATGTGCGCCCCTGTGCGTCCACCTTGATGCCGTTCTCGATCTCTAGCCCTGCTGCCTCGGCCAGACCACTGCCCGGCGTGATGCCGACGCCGACGATGACAAAATCAACCTCCAGCGTGGTGCCGTCGCTCAGCTCGGCCCCGCTCACGGCCCCATCGCCAGTCAAACGCGCCAATCCGCAGCCCTCGCGCAGATCAACGCCATGGGATTGGTGCAGGGCGCGAAAATAATCCGAGGTTTCCGGCGCGGCCACCCGTTGCAGGATGCGATCCGCCGCTTCGACCAGCGTCACCTTCAGACCAAGTTTCGCAGCAACCGCCGCCGCCTCAAGCCCGATATATCCGCCGCCGACAATCAGAACCTTGGCCCCTGCGACACAGCGCGGGGCCATGGCATCGACATCCGCCAGGCTGCGCACAACCAAGACGCCCTCCAGATCACCCCCAATCGCGGCAGGCAACCGGCGCGGGTCTGACCCGGTGCAGAAAACCAGATGGTCATAGGCCACAGTCTGATCACCTGCCGTAACGGTCTTGGCATCGCGATCGACGCTGTCGACGCGTGTACTGCAATGCAGTTCAATATCATTCTCGGCATAAAAGCTTTCGGGGCGTAGGAACAAACGTTCCAGCGCCATGTCGCCCAGCAAATAGGCCTTGGACAGCGGCGGGCGCTGATAGGGCGGTTGCGGTTCATCCCCGAACACGGTGATCTTTCCGTCAAACCCTTTGCCACGCAGGCGCGCCACCAGAGACGCGGCCGCTTGCCCGGCTCCGATCACAACCACATCTTTCATCGCACACCTCTTGCTATTCCTTGCGGGCAAACTACCGTCCAAACCATAGAAAACGCAATCATAAGGGCGACCAGGACAATGTCGATTTCAGTAGGGGACAAACTGCCAGAGGCGCAACTGTGCCGCATGGGGGCCGAAGGGCCCGAGCAAGTGGCGATGAGCAGCCTGACCGCAGGGCGCAAAGTGGTGATTTTTGGCCTGCCCGGAGCCTATACCGGCACCTGCAGCTCGGCCCATGTTCCAAGCTTCATGCGCGTGCGCGAGGATCTGGCAGCCAAAGGCGTGGATGAGGTGATTTGCCTGTCGGTAAACGACCCGTTCGTCATGGCCGCCTGGGGCGAATCAACCGGTGCCAGCGCGGCGGGCATCACCATGTTGGGGGATGCCGAAGCCGGTTTCACCACCGCCATTGGCATGGATTTCTCTGCCCCGCCTGTCGGGTTGATCAACCGGTCCAAACGCTATGCGCTGATGGCCGAAGACGGCGAGGTCAAGGTGCTGCACCTTGAGGAAAACCCCGGCGTCTGTGACATCTCTGGCGGCGAGGCGATGCGCGACGCGCTTTAGGGTCAGGATGCATTGCTTTTGCGCCACTTGTTTACCTGATCTTGTTCCTGACAAGGCACATCGGCGCGGAAGTACTGGTTGTATTTCAAGGCGGTGTAACGCAGTTCAGGGGCGAGATCAGGTAAATCTGTCGCACCAGAGGTGCGCCATTTACATTGGCTCCCCTTTGGGGAGACAGACGCAGGAAGCGCTGCAAAGCAGCGGCTTTGACCGCTTGCAATTGACCCCGCCAGTTCCTGCGCGTCCAAAACCTCTGCTTTATTGCCCTTCCTGCGCCAGTGGTGCCAAATCAATGCGTCCTGACCCTAGGCGTGTTCAACAAAACTGGGGCACGCGTGGTCAAATCCGGGTGCCTCAAAATCCATGCATGGATTTTGCAAATTCCGTCGACGGAATTTGGATGCGGTCCCTTTCAGGCCACGGATCAGTCAGAATCGACGAGACTGTCCATCTTGCGCGCCAGTTTCGCATCCAGTGCCGAAATCCCGCCCACATCATGGGTGGCCAACTGCACGCTCACCCGCTTGTAACTGTTGCTCCAATCCGGATGGTGATCCCATTTTTCCGCCCAAAGCGCCGCCCGAGTCATAAAGGCAAAGGCCTCAGGAAAATCCTTGAACACAAAGGTTTTCTCAAGCGCATCACGCCCTTCGGTCATTTTCCACCCGCTCTCGAACAGCGGTGCCAGCACGGTCTTGCGCGCGGTTTCTGACAAAATCTCGCTCATTCCTGTTCCTCCCGAATCTCGCGTCGAAACGGTCCATAAGCCGTCAAGATTTCAATATCCTCATCGATCGCCGCGCGTTCTGCCTCAAGATAACGTGCCACCGCGTCGGAAAAGCCCGGATTGGCCAGCCAATGCAGGGAATGGGTCACGACGGGCAGATAGCCCCGCGCTAGTTTATGTTCGCCCTGCGCCCCGGCCTCGACCCGGCGCATCCTATGCTGAATCGCGTAATCGATGGCCTGATAGTAACATGCTTCGAAATGCAGGCAGGGATGATCTTCGACACAGCCCCAATAGCGCCCAAAAAGCGTGTCGCGCCCGACAAAGTTCAGCGCCCCGGCCACGGGACGCCCCTCTCGGGTGCATATCACCAGCACGATATCGTCGCGCAGCCACTCTTGCGCAATGTCGAAAAACGCCCGGGTCAGATAGGGCGACCCCCATTTTCGCGCCCCGGTATCCTGATAGAACATCCAGAAGGCATCCCAGTGATGGGGTTGGATCTGATCCCCACTAAGCACCTCGATCTCGCCGCCAAAACTTTGCGCCTTCAAGCGCTCCTTGCGGATATTCTTGCGCTTACGCGAACTGAGTGAGGCAAGGAAAGCGTCAAAGTCGGCATACCCGTCATTCACCCAATGAAACTGCTGCGAGGCGCGGCGCAGCAAGCCCATCTGCTCCCCGGCCAGCGCCTCATCCTCGGTGCAAAAGGTGATGTGCAGCGATGACAGCTCATTATCGGCCCCAAATTGCACGGCCCCCTGGATCAGCGCCGACATGCCCTCGGCCTCATAGCCCGGACGGGTCAGAAAGCGGCGACCAGTGGCCGGGGTAAAGGGCACGGCGATTTGCAGCTTGGGGTAATAACGCCCCCCAGCCTGTTCCAAGGCATGGGCCCAATTGTGGTCAAAGATATACTCACCCTGACTGTGCCCCTTGGCGTAAAGAGGCGAGACCGCAATCGGAAGGCCAGCCTTTTCCACCACCAGATAGCGCGGCTCCCACCCGGTTCCCGGCCCGACCGAGCCGCTTTTTTCAAGGGCTGACAGAAACCGGTAGGTCGTGAACGGGTCCAGCGGGCGACCCTCTGCCGCTTCGGGGCAAGCACAGGCATCCCATTCCTGGGTCGCGATTTGATCCAGCGAAGACAAGATGTTGACGGTAAGGGGCGCGTGATCTTCCATGCGATCCAATCTGGCGTTTTCGCCGGATCAATCAAGGTTGGATCAGGCGGTATAGCCCTCGAATGTCACATTATCCGCAATTTCGCGCGCCTCTGCCTCTTGCTCGGGCGACCGCACGGTCCAACACAGGATCGGCACGCCTTGCGCCTTTAGCTCTGCCACCCGTGGGTTGGACAGATCATTGCAGTTATGGCTGATGAAACAGGCCCCCACCCGATCATAATCGGGAATGGTGCGCAACTCCTCCAACCGGGCCGGGCGGATCACCTGCCATTCCTCGGGCAAGAAACTGCACGTCGTCAGACCGCGTGGCCGCTGCGGGGCAAGCCGCGCGAGTTCGGCCACCGAATGCGGGTTGAAGGACATCAGCGCCACATCGCCCTGATACCCATCCAGCGCGGCGACCGTGGCGTGCTCCAAAGCGCCGATATTGGGGCCCATGCCGCCATCCTGATCCTTGACCTCGATCAGCAAGGGCACCTGGCCCGCAACGATCCGCAACACTTCCTCAAAGGTCGGCACCCCTTCATCCCCGTGCAGCAATTGCGTTTCCGCCAGCTCTGGGGCTGATCGAAGCTGAATGGGGCCGGCGACACCGGTCAGGCGCGCCATATCGTAATCGTGAAACACCATGGCCTGCCCGTCGCGCGACAATTGCAGGTCAATTTCAATCCCATAGCCCGCCGCAATCGCGGCACGGATCGCCGCGCGCGAATTTTCGGGGCGGGCCTGGGTCACATCATGGAATGCCCGATGCGCAACCGGGCGTTCCAACAAGGTGCGAGGCAGCATCAGGCCAGCTCGAAGATGCCTTCGATTTCAACGGCAACGTTGAAAGGAAGCGCAGCTGCGGACACGGCCGAGCGGGAATGTCGACCTGCGTCGCCGAGGATGTCTACCAGCACGTCAGATGCGCCGTTGATCACCTTGGGCTGGTCGGCAAAATCGCCGTGGGAGTTCACGAAACCGGTCAGTTTTACAACCCGCTTCAAGCGCGTCAGATCACCGCCACAGGCCGCGCGCACTTGCGCCAGCAGGCTCAGCGCGCAGGCTTTGGCGGCGTCTGCGCCTTGTTCAACGCTCAGATCATCGCCGACCTTGCCGGTGATGAACCCGTCCGGCCCGATGCTGATCTGGCCGGAGACAAACAGCATATTGCCGCTGAGCACGTAAGGCACATAGTTGGCCGCGGGGGCCGGTGCGTCGGGCAAGGTCAGACCCAGTTCAGTCAGGCGCGTTTCGATTGGATTGCTCATCAGAATCCCTCCTTAGATTGCGCGCGACGCTAGTCTTGGGGCGTGGCAAAGAAAAGCCCCCATGCTTCTTCTTGGCCAAAATACTCAATTGGGCCTCGTGTCTTGCAAGACCGACAATATGCACGTCACCTTCCGCCCATCGCGCCCCGTCAGGGGCTGATCAAGCGCCTGCCTTGGCAGGCACCGCTTAACAACAGTCAGCTCTCGCGGAAGGCATGGGCGAGGTAGTCGGTGAAAGGCTTGACCAGATAGCCCAGCGGGGTGCGATCCTCGGTGCGGATAAACGCCTCCACCGGCATGCCGGGGATCAGGGTTGCGCCTTCGGGCAGGCGGGTGATCTCGTCCTCATTCAACACGATCTCGGCGCGGTAATAGCGGATTTGCGAGCTTTGATCCTCAAACGCATCCGCCGAAATCTGCACCACATGGCCAAACAGTTCCGGAGTCTGCTTTTGATCCAATGAGGAAAAGCGCAGCGATACGTCCTGTTCGACAAAAAGCTGGTCGATATGGATCGGCTCCACCTGTGCGGCGATGACCAGTGGGCGGTCTTGCGGGACGAGATAGAGCACCGGATCCGCCGGGCGAATGACCGAGCGCGGGGTAAAGACCGCCAGCCCATAGACCACGCCCGAGACCGGAGCGCGGATTTCCATCCGGCTGAGACGTTCGCGCAGGGCGTTGCGCTGTTCGGCCTGTTCGCGCTCGCGCAATTGCAGGTCGCGCAGGGTGGTGATGGCCTCTTCGCGCTGCTGGGATTCAAGGCTGAGCATCTGAATGTCGATCTCGGTGATCCGCCCCTCGGCCTGGGCCTTTTGCGCCTGCAATTGCCCGACTTGGCCCGCCAGATTGGCCTCTTCGCGTTGCAGGTTCAAAACGCGGCTGGCCTGGGCCAAACCCTTTTCAAGCAATTTGCGCTGATCCGACAGCTCTTGCTCGATCAAGCCCAATTGCGTTGACAGCGCCGCTTGCTGGGCTTCGATCCCCCGGACCTGATCCTGAATTTGATCCTTGCGTTTGCTCAGCTGTTCGACTTCGCGGGTGATGGTGATACGGCGGGCGTTGAACAGGTTTTCCTGTCCGGTCACCAGATCGCGCACTTCGCTGTCTTGCTCGGCTCGTTGCAAAACCTCAGCCGGAAAGGCGATGTCATCTGCACCGTCACGTTCCGCCTTGAGCCGGGCCGAGCGTGCGCTGAGTTCGAAAAACGCCCCATCGGCAATGGCCAGCTCTGAAAGCAACAAAGTCGGGTCCAAGCGCAGCAGAACCTGCCCGGCCTCGACCGTGTCGCCCTCATCAACAAGGATTTCCGCGACAATGCCGCCATCCAGATGCTGAACAATCTGCCGGTTCTGATCGACCTCGATTGAGCCGCTGGCAATGATCGCGCCGGAAATATTGGTGGTGGTGGCCCAGGTGCCAAACCCGCCCACCAGAACCAACAGGGCCACAAGGCCCAGAGTCATGTGGAACCGCATGGAATATTGTCCGCTGCTCATCGCACACCTCCCTGTGTTGGGGCTTGTTGGATTTGCTGGTGGTTCTTGACCATATCCTTGAGCACCTGATCCTTGGGGCCAAAGGCGGTGCGGGTGCCGTTTTCGATCATCAGCAGCAGGTCACATTCTCGGATGGCGGCGGGGCGATGGGCCATGATCAGCACTGATTTCCCGGCCTCTTTGAAACCGCGAATGGCGCGGTTCACCGCCTCGGAGCCTTCATTGTCGAGGTTGGAATTGGGTTCGTCGAGCACGAGCAAGACCGGATCGCCATACATGGCGCGGGCCAGGCCGATCCGCTGGATCTGCCCCCCGGACAGGCGACCACCCGCGGCGGTGACCTTGGTGTCATAGCCATCGGGCAGTTTCAGGATCATCTCATGCGCATCCGCCTTGCGCGCGGCGTCGACGATTCTTTCTGCGTCGGGATTGGGCGAGAGGCGGGCAATGTTTTCGGCGATGGTGCCGTCAAACAGGGTCACCCGCTGTGGGAGATAGCCAATCAACTGGCCCAACGTGTCGGGCCCATATTGGTCAATCGTTGCGCCATCCAGCCGGATCTTGCCCGCTGCCGGGCGCCAAATGCCGGTCAAGGCGCGCGCCAATGTGGATTTGCCCGAGCCTGACGGCCCGATCACGCCGACAGCCTGCCCCGGTTGCAGCATGAATGACACCATGCGCAGCGAGGCCTGTTGTTCACCCGGCGGCACCACGGTCAACTGCTGCACATCGAGCTTGGCCTGGGGGTAGGGCAGTTCGGTGCGCTCTTTCTCTTCGGGCATTTCACCCAAAAGCTGCGACAGGTTCTCCCAGCCTTTGCGGGCACGTTCCACGGCAGGCCATTGGCCAATCGCCTGTTCCACCGGAGCCAGCGCGCGGCCCATCAGGATAGAACCGGCAATCATCGCACCGGGCGACAGCTCGCCTTGCAAGACCAGATAGGCCCCAAGCCCCAGCATCGCCGATTGCAAGAGCAGACGGAACGTTTTGGTGAGCGTCGAGAACGAGCCGGTCAGGTCCGAACTGCCGATTTGCCCGGCCAAGGCTTGGGACCGGGCCACCATCCAGCGCTGAAAGGCGTTCTTGCGCATGCCAAGCGCTTGTACCATCTCGGCCTCGGACTGGATCTGCTGGGCGGAGTTTTCCGCCTGCATCACCATCATGTTGGATTTCAGGCTGGGGGCGCGGGTGACCATCTGGTTGATGACCGTCACCACGATCAGAAAACCGCCGCCCACAAAGGCCAGAATGCCAAGCCAGGGGTGAAAGATCATGATCCCGATGAGGAAAACCGGCGTCCAGGGGATATCGAACAGCGCCAGCAAGACGGGTGATGACATCAAACGTTGGACGGATTCCAGATCACGCAGCCCGGTTTGCGCCAATTGATCCGGCTTCACCGCCGAGCGGCGCAGCACCGCATCAAAGACCCGCAGATCCAGTGCCGATTGGAACCGCGCTGCAACCCGCCCCATGACGCGCCCACGTACAAAATCCAAAATCCCCATCATGGAATAGAGAAAGACCACAAGCACAGAGAGCGCGATCAGCGTTGCTTCGGAGCGCGAGCCAAGCACACGGTCATAGACCTGCATCATATACATCGGCCCGGTCAGCATCAGCAGGTTTACAAATGCGCTAAAGATGGCGGCAAACCAGAAATACGGTCTGTTCTGGCGCATGGCGGCGCGCAATTCGTCCCGACCTGCTTTGATTAGATCTTTGTTCATCCGGGTTGTTCTACTCTGGTTTCCTAGGTTGCCGCCCGGGCGAAATCCGGGCAAGCTGGGCGGCATGTCGCCAATGTGTCACAGGGTTATTGAAACCAGATGATCGCATTGGGTCTTATGTAAAAAGTTACTAAGTAGCCTTTTATGGGAATGCTGCCGCTTCCCCAAGGAATTAGAAGAGGTTTTTTGCGGATGGTCCAGATGCGTGCGTCTTTGGCCACTTTGATTTTGGTGAGCCTGTCGGCCTGTTCGGTTCCCGGACCCGGCGAGGCCCCTGATGGGGTGCATGACCCTCATGAGCAGACCAACCGCAAAGTGCATGCCTTTAACCGCAAGATCGATCAAAAGGTGCTGCGCAGCGCGGGGGTTGGGTACGCGACTGTGGTGCCCGAAGGCGTGCAGGACAATGTCAGCAACTTTGCCGATACGGTGGCTTTGCCCGGCACGGTGGTGAACCAGATCCTGCAGGGGCGTCCTGGCCCGGCCACCCGCAACACGGTGCGTTTCGCAATCAACGCGACCTTGGGCTTTGCCGGTTTGGCGGATGTGGCCACCGATTTCGGCATCCCCGAGGATAACAGCGATTTTGGCGAAACCCTGGCCGTGTGGGGCGTGCCCGAAGGGGCCTATATGGAATTGCCCTTCCTTGGCCCTTCGACCGAGCGGGATACCGCCGGTATCGTGGTCGACTTCTTCACCAATCCGCTCGATTATGTGATTCCGTCTGAATATAGCAGTTTGGGAACCAGTGCTTATGTCCTGTCCAAGGTGGGCGATCGGGGGCGTTTCGCGGATACTGTCGATTCCATCTACTATGAAAGCGCGGATTCTTATGCTCAGCTAAGGCTGATCTATTTGCAGAACCGGCGCTATGAACTGGGTGAAGAGGCCCCGGCGGATGAAATCGACCCGCTGGCGCTGGATACGGAAGGATTTTGAGTATGGCGTTTGATGTGACCCGCCGCACATTTGTTCTGGGAACAACAGCCGCGTTGGCAATGCCAGGCGCGGCCTGGGCGCTGAATGAGTCACAGGCCAGCGCCTTGGTTGGCAAGCTGGTGGGCGCGATCAACAAGATCATCGATTCCGGCAAATCGGAAAAGGCGATGATTGGCGAGTTTGAGAAAGTGTTCAAACGTTACGCCGATCTGTCTTATGTGGCGGCCTATGCCATGGGGGCTGATGGTCGCCGGGCCAGTGGTGGGCAGAAAAAGGCCTTTACCAAGGCCTTTACCGGCTACATGTCGCGCAAATACGGCAAGCGCTTTCGCGAATTCATTGGCGGCCGGTTGGAAGTGACCGGTGTGCGCAAGGTCAAGAATTATTACGAGGTGACCACCGTCGCGCATCTGCGTGGCGAGGCCCCGTTTGATCTGAAATTCCACGTCTCGGATCGGTCGGGCAAGAACCTGTTCTTCAATATGTATATCGAAGGCGTGAACCTGCTTTTGACCGAACGCACCGAGATTGGCGCGATGCTGGATAAGCGGCGCGGCGATATTGATGCGATGATCAAGGATCTGAGCAAAGCCGGGTGAGGCGGGCGGAGCCAAAATCCGTTGACGGATTTTGAGGGGCGCCGCCCCTCTTGGTCGCGGGGCGACCAATTCACCCCGGGATATTTTTGGCCCAGAGAAACACAGGCTAGTCCAGTTGCGTTGTTTCTCCGCTGGCCGCGTCATAGCTGGCGGCCATGGCATGGCGGAGCGTGGCGAGATTGTCGTCAGTGCTTTGGCTCGGGTCGGGCGTGATCTGATCGAGAATGTCGATGGTGATACTGCCTGCTTTGGGCAGAAATGCACCGCGTGGCAGCAGTTTATCCGATCCAATGATGACAAAGGGCCGGACCGCTCGCTTTGTGGCCTGGGCAATCAGAACCGCGCCGGGTTTGAAGGGCGGCAGGCCGGGCGTGCGGGAACGGGTGCCTTCGACAAACAGGATCGGAGAGCGGCGGGGTGGCATGGCCGCGACGGCGTCGGTCAGCGAGTCGAGCGCGTGGCGGCCATTCTCACGGTCGATCTCCAGCAGGCCTGCGCCCTGAAAACCGCGTTTTAACAGGGCGGCGCGGCAGAGCTCTTTCTTGGCACCAAAAGTCACCCATTTCTGATCCGGGATCACATGCAGCATGGCGAACCCATCGAGATGGCTGCGATGGTTGACGGCGATGACGCTATTTTCGTCCTGTGCCAGCGCCGCGCGGGCGCTGTCGCTGATAATCACACGGATGTCGAGAAACCACAAAAGCCAGGAACAGGCGCGCGAGACCCGTCGCCAATACCAACCGCGAAACCCGCGCCTTTGGCCGCAGAAACTGGGGGCCACCGCAAGGAAAAGAAAGATCAGCGGGCCGCAAAGGATGAGGGTGAGGCGTTTCAACACGCGCAAAGGCGCAACCGGGAGCGGATGGGCGGTGGGCAAGGCGGGCTCTTTCACGCGGGGGCCAAACAGGCCGCAAAGGCGTGTCCGAACGGTTTGATTTCAATTCCCTTAGGGCAGCCTAGCATGTTGAGGCAAGGCGTGTTGTGGCCTCTGGGTCAGCGACAGCCGTTAATTCCCCCCCAGAATGTCGCGCAGAACCTGGTTCAGGATCGAATCTCGCACGCGTTGGTCGCGTGGCGCGGGCTGCGGGGCTGGTTGCGGTGCCGGGGCCTGCACCACCGGAGCCTGCGAGGGCAAGGGCTTGGCCGGGATGCCTTGGTGCACGCGTGTCATGACCTCGCGCCAGATCTCGGCGGGCAAGCCGCCCCCGGTGACGCCCGACAGCGGGGTGTTGTCATCATAGCCCATCCAGACACCGGCCACGTAATCGGCGGTAAAGCCGACAAACCAGGCATCGCGTGCCTCTTGGCTGGTGCCGGTTTTGCCAGCGACCGGGCGGTCGGACAGGCGGGCGCGGGCGCCGGTGCCTTCGGCGACGACCTTTTCCATCATCCAGATCAGCTCGCCCGCGGCGCGAGGCTGGATCACACGTTCGCCAATGCCGCCGCCGGCCCCCATCAGCGGGGTGTCATCACCGCGCAGGCGCAGCTCGGTCAGGCCATAGGGCGTCACGGAGGAGCCACCATTCAGGATGCCTGCATAGGCACCGGTCATCTCGAGCAGGGTCGCCTCGGAGGAGCCAAGCGCCATGGACGGTGTGTCCTTGAGATCGCGATAGATGCCGAAGTCGCGGGCGACCCGCATGACCAGATCGCGCCCGACAGATTCGGAAATCTTGACCGCTGGAATGTTGAGCGAGTCTTTCAGCGCATCGGTCAGGGTGACGCGGCCCTTGAAGGTCTTGGTGTAGTTCTTGGGGCACCATTCGCCGGAACCAGGGATGTTCATACAGAACGGTTCGTCCAAAACGGTGTCGAGCGGGCCATAGCCCAGTTCCAAAGCGGTCGCATAAACAAAGGGTTTGAAGGCGGAACCGGTCTGACGGACCGCTTGGCTGGCACGGTTGAACAGGCCTGACGCATCGGTTTTGCGTCCGCCGATCATGGCGCGCACGGCACCATCGGCAGACATGACCACCACGGCGACCTCGGCCTTGGATCCTTCGCGCACCTTTTCAGAGAAAACCTTGTTGACCGCTTCGGCGGTGGCGGCCTGCAGGCGTTGGTCCAGTGTGGTGCGGATCAGCACGTCTTCGGTGGTGTCGCGGGTAAAGAATTCAGGGCCCGAGCGCATGACCCAATCGGCAAAATAACCCCCGGCAGACATTTGCGCCTCGGCGGCCAGGGTGGCCGGGTTGTTTTGGTAATGCCGTGTTTCTTCGGCGGTGAGATAGCCCTGTTCGTTCATCAGGCGCAGCACGGTGGCGGCGCGATCTTGCGAGCGTTTCAGGTTGGCCGTGGGGGCCATGCGGGTCGGGGCCGTCAGCAGCCCGGCAATCATCGCCGATTCGGCTGGGTTCAGGCTGGCGGCGGTCTTGTTGAAATAGCGCTTGGCGGCGGCTTCGGCCCCATAGGCCCCGCCGCCCATATAGGCGCGGTTCATATAGATCGCGAGGATGTCATCCTTGGAATACTTACTTTCCATCGCCATCGCATAGATGGCTTCCTTGATCTTGCGCTGGATATTGCCGCGGCGGCAATCGGCGACAAAGGCCGACTCGCTTTCCCATTCGCTGGGGTCGTAGGTATTGCCGAGGCAAAGCAGTTTGGCGGTCTGTTGGGTGAGGGTCGAGCCGCCATGACCGGACAGGGGGCCGCGCCCTTCGCTCAGGTTGATGCGCACCGCGCTGGCAATGCCGCGGGGGCTGAGGCCGAAATGGTTGTAGAAACGTTTGTCCTCGGTGGCGACAATAGCGTTTTTCAGGTGTTTCGACACCCCGTCAGCTGTAACCGCGCCGCCATATTGATCGCCGCGTCGGGCATAGACCGCGCCATCGCGATCCAGCAGGGTGACAGAGCCGCGCGCGCGTCCATCAACGATTTCAGAGACTTCGGGCAGGCCCGCACGGGTGTAAAACACCGCTGTGCCGATGATCATCGCCAGAACCAGCGAGACAAAGACAGTGGTGCGCCAGATCAACCGCCAGAGCCAGCGAAAGATGCCGATAAAGAAGGCCGCAATGGGATTGCGACGGCGCGCGGTCTTGCGCTTGGCTGGTTTGCGGCGTTTCGGGGCGGGCTTTTTGGTGGGTTTCTTGGCACCTGCACGCGGATAGCGTTTATCCGCCACCAATCGCCCCGGTTTTCGTCCTGAGTTACTCATCAATTCTGCCTGCCTGAATGCTGCCCGACTACGGGTGCCTCGTTTTCATTGATACGATTCTATCTTGTTCTTTGGCGAATGTTGACCACCTCAAACTGCCATATACACTTTTTGTTTAGCTTAAATTTTGAGCATTAACCATGCTGTGCGCATTTTTTGTGCGCTATTTCCGCGAAGTTGCCCGTTTTTGTGGCTGAAAGCTTCAATCTGCGCCGCCGACAGGCTTTTTCTGCATTTGCGAAATACGCGAGGGGACGCTCGGGGGTGACCCCGATGAGATGAAAGGGAACAAGGTGAAACTGATCATTGCAACGATCAAGCCGTTCAAACTCGAAGAGGTGCGCGAAGCGCTCACCGGGATCGGGGTGCGCGGCATGATGGTGACCGAAATCAAGGGCTTCGGCTCTCAGTCCGGTCACACCGAAATCTACCGTGGCGCTGAATACGCTGTGAACTTCGTACCCAAGATCAAGCTGGAGATCGTCGTATCGGCCTCCATGGCGGATCAAGTGGTCGATACCATCAAATCCACCGCTCAGACGGGCAAGATCGGCGATGGCAAGATCTTTGTTCTGGATGTGGCGCAGGCCGTGCGGGTGCGCACCGGCGAAACCGACGCGGACGCGCTGTAAGCGCGACCAAGAAATCAAGGGAAGAAACGATGATGAATTTCAAGACACTCGCCTCGGCGGCTGTTCTTCTGGCCCTGCCCTCGCTGGGCCTGGCACAAGAAGCAGACGTCACGCCGCCGAACGAAGAGATCGGCTTTATCTTTACAACCTTCATGTTCCTGGTCGCCGGTTTCCTGGTGTTCTGGATGGCCGCAGGCTTTGCCATGCTCGAAGCCGGTCTGGTGCGCTCCAAGAACGTCACGATGCAGCTGACCAAGAACATCGCGCTGTTCTCGCTGGCGGCGATCGCCTATTACGTGGTTGGCTACAACTTGATGTATCCGGGTGACGCCTGGACCATGGACGGCGTAATCGGCGCGTTCAAACTGGCGGTGCTCGAGCCGGTTGGCCTGGCCGAAGCCACACCTGATCTGACCTATGCGTCTGTTGGTTCCGACTTCTTCTTCCAGTTGATGTTCTGTGCCACCACCGCGTCTATCGTGTCCGGTACTCTGGCCGAGCGTATCAAGCTGTGGCCCTTCCTGATCTTCGTGATCCTGCTGACAGCCTTCATCTATCCAATCCAGGCCTCCTGGAAATGGGGTGGTGGCTTCTTGGCACCGGGTATCGACGGTCAAGTTGACTTCCAGGACTTCGCTGGTTCCACTGTTGTGCACTCTGTGGGTGGCTGGGCCGCTCTGGCTGGCGCGCTTCTGCTTGGGCCACGTCTGGGCAAGTACAAAGATGGCCGCACTGTTCCCTTCATGGGTTCCAACCTGCCGTTGGCAACTCTGGGTACGTTCATCCTGTGGCTGGGTTGGTTCGGCTTCAACGGCGGTTCGCAGCTTTACATGGACACAGCCGGTAACGTTGCTGACATCTCGCGCATCTTTGCTAACACCAATACCGCCGCTGCTGGTGGTGCGATTGCAGCCCTGCTGCTGACCCAGATCCTCTACAAAAAGGTCGACCTGACCATGGTTCTGAACGGCGCATTGGCCGGTCTGGTGTCGATCACTGCCGAGCCGCTGACCCCAACCCTGGGTGTGGCCACTCTGATCGGTGCTGTTGGTGGTGTGATCGTGGTCTTCGCGGTTCCATTCCTGGACAAGCTGAAAATCGACGACGTTGTTGGCGCGATCCCGGTTCACCTGTTCGCCGGTATCTGGGGCACCATCGCGGTTGTCTTCACCAATGACGCGGCCACCATCGGCCAGCAGCTCTACTCGATCGTTGTGGTTGGTGTGTTCGTCTTCGCCGTCAGCTTTGCGATCTGGTTCATCCTCAAGATGACCATGGGCATCCGGGTTGGCGAAGAAGAAGAGATCACCGGTCTCGACATGGCCGAGCTGGGCATGGAAGCCTATCCGGAATTCACCAAGGGCTAAGCCCCGCGTGACATGAAATGAAGAGGCCCGGATCCATCGATCCGGGCCTTTAGCTGTTTGACGTGACTGTGACGTGTTTATGACTGCCAAAGAAAAGACTTTCATTTATGCGGTATAGAACTTATCTAATCTGCGCGACGTTACCTCTTTCGACTTCTCTACTCTTCGCAGGGTCAGGCATCGATTTAGCACTGACTTAGCCACACTGCCGAATAGTTCGGGCAGATTTGAGATAGGAGAAAGACAATGGCCAACGGCACTGTCAAATGGTTCAACACCACCAAAGGTTACGGCTTTATTGCCCCTGAAACCGGCGGCAAGGACGTATTCGTTCATATTTCCGCGGTCGAACGCTCGGGCCTGACCGGCCTGGCGGACAACCAGAAAGTCACATTCGACATCGAACCCGGCCGCGATGGCCGCGAGAGCGCGGTGAATATCGCTCTGGCGTGAGCTAAAAGTCAGATCGCTTTGGAAGGCCCTTCAAATATGAGGGGCCTTTTGCTTTCTTAGCGGCATACGTGATTGTTGATTTGGAGATTGTGATGCAGCGGCGTAGTTTGATGTTCGGTGCGCTATCAAGCCTTTTGGGTGCGAATTTGGTCAGAGCGGGAGGGGTCCCGGATTGGGTGCCGGTTCCGAAATGGTCGCCTGAGGTTATCCCGGATTTGAAAACTGTTTCCGAGCGCATGGTCTATTACTTTGGCAGCAAATACGATTATGTGTTGTTTTCCCACTCGACCTGTTGCGTCCTTGATAAGGGCAAAGAGGAACAGGCCGCGATCGACACCGCAATGCAGATCCTGCTGGATATTGTCGGTTTTCACCCCGATTTTGCGACTCGCACCATGACCGATGGGGCAGTCTTGGTGTCCTATAATGAGTCAGCATTCAACGTGTTGCCCGCAGAGTTTACTCTGGAAAACCAGGCTTGGGTGGCAGCGGAACACCTTCAGGGATTAACCGAAGGAGAGGCTCTTTGGGGCAAGGGCGGGTTGAATAAATTCGACCAAGAGGCTCAGATGGGCTTGCTAGGGCGGAGCTATATGTTTCTCGACGCTGAGGCGCGGGATGTGGTTCAGGTGATACGCGGGTAAGGCTTAAGGGATAGGTGACCTACCAAGGCGGCGGAACCAAAAGTTTTAAATAAAACTTTTGCAAATTCCGTGGACGGAATTTGGTAGCGCCTGGTCTTAGCGGTTGTTTTCCTGTTCCAGGCGTTGGCGCGCGATGATTTCGTTTTGTTCGGTCTTGCGATTTTCGAACAGGCTCGCTTCGACATAGCTCAGATGATCCTCGACTGCCTTTCGGGCGGCTTCGGGGTTGCGGGCCTGGAGCGCGTCATTGATCCGCCCATGTTGTTCCAGCAGTTGATCGCGGGTGGTGCGTTGGCGGAACATGATGGTCCGGTTGTAGAAAACCCCTTCGCGCAGCAGTTGATACATCGACCGCATCATATGCAGCATGATCACGTTATGGCTGGCCTCGATAATGGCGAGGTGGAAATCAGCATCCAGATGCGCCTCTTCTGCCGGATTGCGTTTGGAATGGGCGGCGCACATCTTGTCAAAGATTTTTTGGACCACATCCAAATCGGTGTCGCTGCCATGGGTGGCGGCGCGCTCTGCCGCCAGCCCCTCCATGTCGCGGCGAAAGGACAGGTAGTCAAACACCGCCTCGTCGTGATTGGCAAAGAGCTGGGTCAGAGCCTCGGAAAAGGCCGATCCCAGGAATTCGGTCACAAAAATCCCAGCCCCGGCCTTGCTTTCCAGCAATCCACGATCCTGCAGGGTTGCGATGGCCTCGCGCAGAGAGGGGCGCGACACGCCCATGCGCTCTGAAAGTTCGCGCTCGGAGGGCAGGCGTTCGCCGGGCCGAATGATCCCGCGCAGAATCAGTAGTTCGATCTGATCGACAACAGCGGCAGAGAGTTTTTCAGGCTTGACCGGGGTAAAGGGCATGGGGGGCTCGTTTCAAATTGGTAAGGTCAGCTTACCAACGAGAAAGGGAAATTACCAGCGATCCAGCGCCGCCTCATCCTCATCCCTTGCGGCGACCCAACCGGCATCCTGTGCCGTGTGCTCTTTCTTCCAGAAAGGCGCGCGGGATTTGAGGTAATCCATCAGATATTCCGCCGCTTCAAAGGCATCCTTGCGGTGGCGCGCGGCGGTGGCGACCATCATGATTTTTTCGCCTGCGCCCATGCGGCCATAACGATGGATGATCAGCGCATCCCCGAGTGACCAGCGCTCCACCGCCTCGGCGGCGATCTTTTCCAGCGCTTTTTCGGTCATGCCCGGATAGTGTTCGATTTCCATGACATCCAGGCCGCCAGCGACATCGCGCACGATCCCGGCAAAGGTAACAATAGCGCCCATATCATGGCGACCATTGGCAAAACTCTCGGCCTCTTGGCCATAGTCAAACGGGGCTTCCTGAACGGTGACGCGCATGGTTCAGCCGCCTGTCATGGGTGGGAAAAACGCCACTTCCTGTGCGCCCTCCAGCGGGGAATCAAAATCGCTCAGCTCTTGGTCAATGGCGACGCGCAGGGCCGACAGATCGGCAAAGGCCGCCTCATACCGTTCTTCGCGTCCGCGCAATTCGGCGATCAACTCGTTGACTGTGGTGGCGTTGGTTTCGATCTTTTCCTTGGGCAGACCGATACGCTCGCGCACCCAGGCAAAGTAAAGCACGTTCATGTTAACGGTCCTCTCGCAGCAAAGGCAGGGCCTTGCGGAAATAGTCAAACCCGGTGATCAGGGTCAGCGCGGCGGCCACCCAAAGCAGCACCAGCCCAATATCCCCCGACCAGATCATCCCGGTATATTTCCAGCGTAGCCCCAGCACGTCTTCCTCTTGTCCGTCCAAGATAGATTGGAACATCGCCTGATCCATGCCAAAGGCAGACATGCCCAGGTAATGTTCGAATACGCCCTGGGCAAAGAGGATGGCAATTGCGACCATCTGGGCGGTTGTCTTCCATTTGGCGAGCTGCGTGACCTTGAGCGTTCCGGCGACATCGCCGAGAAATTCACGCAGCCCCGAGACAAAGACCTCGCGGAACAGGATCACCGTGGCGGGCAGGACCAGCCAGGGTGACATCGAAGAATAGCCGACGATCACCATCAAGGCGATCACCACCATGGCCTTGTCTGCGATCGGGTCCAACATCGCGCCAAGCTTGGTTTCCTGTTTCCAGGTCCGCGCCAGATGGCCGTCAAACCAATCGGTGACGGCGGCCATGATGAACAGGATCAGGGCGGCCCAATCGGCAAAGGGGCGATGGAAATAGAGAAACATAAGCGCCAGGGCCGGGGCGGCCAGTAGACGCAGGGCGGTCAGGATATTTGGTATCGTCCAAGTCATTAACCCCTTCCTATCGTGGATTTCCCTGTTGTGAAAGGTGGCAGGGCGGGCTTGCACAATGGGTCGCGGGAGCACATTTGTGATAATGTGAATAAAAGCGTGAGGTTTGACGATGCGCGTGATGGGAATCGTGATGTTCGCGGCTTTGTCAGCCTGTTCCGGTGACGAAGGCGTGCGTGCCTATGGGGCGGCGGATAAGGTGTGGCACCTGACCCAGATTGATGGGGCGGATTTTGGCGCGGATGCCACTTTGATCTTTCCCAAGGCGGGGCGTGTGACCGGGCGTGCGCCCTGCAATAGCTGGTCTGCCCCACAAACCGCGCCTTATCCCTGGTTCGATCTTGGCCCTGTGGCGGCGGCCAAAATGGCCTGCCCGGATCTGGCGGCAGAGCAGCGGTTTTTTGATCATCTGGCCAAGATGAGTATCTCCGAAGTGTCGGGTGATGTCCTGGTGCTGTCCAATGATCAGGGGGGGGAAATGATTTTTACCGCTCGATCAGAATCGCCAGTCGATCCATAAAGGCCGCGCGGGCCGGGGGGAGGGCGCTGTCGCTCAGACTGTTGGCCAATTGGTTTTCGACAAAATGCCCAGTGGTGCGCAGGGCGGTCAGGATTTCGCGATCATCCATAGGGCTGTCGCCCAGCAGGACCGGGGGCAGGGGCAGGAGCCGGTCGATCCACTCCCCAGCGGCTGAGGCCGTGACCGCGCGCCCGGTGCGGGGAGAGATATAAGCAAGGTGATCATTGGCCCCGCTGATGGCACATTGGCTGAGATCGAGCCCGAACCCCATTTCCTCAAGCAACAGCATTTCCCAGCGCAGATAGGCCAGCGGCCAAATCTCGGTCTGACCCAATAGGTCGAGCAATTGTTCGGTTTGTTGATAGAGTTTGGGATAAGGCGCGCGATCGGGTAGGGCGAAACCCAAGAGCGAGATCACGGTGTTCAGACCCGCTAGCGAAAGACGATCCCCCATGGCCGCGGCGGCGCGGGAGCGTTGGGGTTCCATGGTGAAGGCGCCCAGATGCTCTTCGACCCGGGCGCGCCAGGTGAGATCCAGTTGGGCACCGGGTTGCAGATGCGGGGTGTTCTTGCGCGAGATGCCGCCGCGCAGCACGCCGGCATGGCGGCCATGCTCTGGGGTGAACACGTCAAGGATCAGCGAAGTCTCGCCATGTTTCCGTGTGTTCAGCAATATGCCAGTGTCGCGCCATTCCATGGCTGCAGGGTGATCGCTGATCAGGGCAGGTGCAAGCTGTTATGCGGTATGCAGCAAGCTGCATCCAGATTAGTCGGGCTTTGCCCTCCGGTGGGTGTGTGTTGCACGCGTGTTGCGCCGCCTCAGCGGGGGTGCTTGGGGAGGGGAAGCACAAGGAAGAGGCCCGCGAGAAGGATCAGCGCGAGGATCATGCCCTCGACCGGGGTGACCCAGCCCTGATAGATGCTGGCGAACATGGCGGTGGCGGCGGTCGCGCACAAGGCAAGATGCCTGAGAATATGGCGGGCTTTGAGGGCGGGTCTGAGCAGGTAGAGTAAAAGCGCGGCACTGCTTGGAAAGACCGTGAGAACAAAGATCAATTGGTAGAGTGCCGAAGGTGGCAGAAGTGTCGCCGCGAGGCCCGCAGCAAAGTAGAACCCGGCAATGGCGGATATGAGTGACATGAGCGCAAAGCTTAGGCGTGGCGCGCGGTTTCGCCAGTTCATGTCAGCCCGTCTTGGTCCAAGAGGTGACGACCAGCGCGGTCTTCGACCTCGATCACCCAAAGATCCGGGTCAAAGCTGCGCTGTTTGGTGATGCTGGCATCCACATCGGATTCGATCCCGGTGGCGAGTTCATTCCAGACCCGCTCACCGCTCATCAAATCAAAGCCCCGGGTAAAGGCGCGGGCCTGACCGTCCAGCGTGTTGAGCTTGATCAGAACCGATCCGGCGGTGTCATCGCCATGGGCCACCACAAAGGCAGGAATATCCGCAAAGCGCAGCCGCGCCAGATAGGCATCGACCCAAAAGCGCGCCGTCAGTTGCGCCATCAATTGCCGTCCTTGAAATCCAACCCCATCTCGGAATAACGCTCAGCCTCTTCCAGCCATTTCTCACGCACTTTGACCTGCATAAAGAGGTGGATCTTGCGACCGAGGAATTCTTGCAGCTCTTCCCGCGCGGCTTTGGAGATCGCCTTGATGGTTTCGCCTTTATTGCCGAGCACGATGCCCTTGTGTCCGTCACGCGCCACATAGATCACCTGATCGATGCGGGCCGAGCCATCCTTGCGCTCTTCCCAGCTCTCAGTTTCGACGGTTAGCTGGTAGGGCAATTCCTGATGCAGACGCAAGGTGAGCTTTTCACGGGTCATTTCGGCGGCAATCATGCGCATGGGCAGATCGGCGATCTGATCTTCGGGATAAAGCCAAGGGCCCTCGGGCAGCTCGCCGGCCAACCATTCGCGCAGAGCGTCGACCCCGTGGCCCTTTTCGGCGGAGATCATAAAGGTCTGTTCGAACCCGTAGCGTTCGTTCAGGTCTTTGGAGAGCGCCAGCAGGTCTTCGGCCTTGACCCGGTCGATCTTGTTGATGGCCAGGGCAATGCGACGCCCTTTGCCGATTTCTTCAAGACCGTCGAGAATGCGTTTTACACCATCAGTGACACCGCGATGCGCCTCGACCAGCAATACGATAATATCAGCATCCGCCGCACCACCCCAGGCTGCGGCCACCATGGCGCGATCCAAACGGCGCTTGGGTTGGAACAGGCCGGGCGTGTCGACAAAGACCAACTGGCTGTCCCCTTCCAATGCGACACCACGAATGCGGGCGCGGGTGGTCTGCACCTTATGGGTCACGATCGAGACCTTGGCCCCCACCATGCGATTGGTCAGGGTGGATTTGCCCGCATTGGGCTCTCCGATCAGGGCGACGAATCCGGCGCGGGTGGTCATGGCGTTTTGATACTCCGTAAAAGCAGACGCTGTGGGATAGCGTAAGGAGGGGGATTTGCCAATGCAATCGCACTTGCCGGCTGCGCACTGTATATAATGTGACGCGGAGTTGGGGGATTGGGGGGCGAAAGCAGATTGCGCGCATGTTTGGTTTCACTAGGGCGCGCGATTCAGCCCGAGTCCTGTCGCGCATTTGTGGCCAGAATAGGCGCGGCATCTATATCTTGGGGTGCGTTGGTGCTGCGATGCAGCGTTGGGTTGCGACCCAACAGGGTTGCGCTCGATGTTTTAAGGGGAGACAGAGAAAAAGATGCCGCTAACTGATTGTTTTTGTGTGCTTTTCAAGAAAAGTGCAAAAAAGATGGGAAAAACTGAAAAAAGGGGTTGCGGGTGTGAGGTGTTATCCGTAGAACCCCCTTCACCGGCGGCGCTGAGGCGCTAACGGGACGCCAGGCGGGGCGACGGAGCGAGGCTCTGAAGCGCAAGACGGTAAGAAATTTGAGGCAGATTGAGCGGGTTGCGCCAGAAAGATTTTGGCGCTTCCGGTTGATTTTGTCTCTGGGGATTTTCCCCACGTTGTTTGACATAGCTAATATCTGAAGAGATATGTGGGCGCCTTGGTTCAAATCGATGGATCAAATGTCTGCATATCAGCATTCTTAGAGTTTCGGCTCGATGATAGAATGTCAGCTTCACTGTTTGAGGCGGCTTTCGGTTTCTGATGAAACCTGAAGCACAATCAAACAGATGACTTCTGATGCGTCTCCGTTCCTAGCCGGGTGGAGATAGGGACCATGCCCCCAAAGCTGGTTCTGAAGTATCAGAGATGTGCAGAGGTTCGAACGTCAAGGATAAGCTGGTAACAGCTTTTCAACTTGAGAGTTTGATCCTGGCTCAGAACGAACGCTGGCGGCAGGCCTAACACATGCAAGTCGAGCGCGACCTTCGGGTTGAGCGGCGGACGGGTTAGTAACGCGTGGGAACGTACCCAGATCTAAGGAATAGCCACTGGAAACGGTGAGTAATACCTTATACGCCCTTCGGGGGAAAGATTTATCGGATTTGGATCGGCCCGCGTTAGATTAGGTAGTTGGTGCGGTAACGGCGCACCAAGCCTACGATCTATAGCTGGTTTTAGAGGATGATCAGCAACACTGGGACTGAGACACGGCCCAGACTCCTACGGGAGGCAGCAGTGGGGAATCTTGGACAATGGGCGCAAGCCTGATCCAGCCATGCCGCGTGAGTGATGAAGGCCTTAGGGTCGTAAAGCTCTTTCGCCAGAGATGATAATGACAGTATCTGGTAAAGAAACCCCGGCTAACTCCGTGCCAGCAGCCGCGGTAATACGGAGGGGGTTAGCGTTGTTCGGAATTACTGGGCGTAAAGCGCGCGTAGGCGGACCAGAAAGTTAGGGGTGAAATCCCGGGGCTCAACCCCGGAACTGCCTCTAAAACTCCTGATCTAGAGTTCGAGAGAGGTGAGTGGAATTCCGAGTGTAGAGGTGAAATTCGTAGATATTCGGAGGAACACCAGTGGCGAAGGCGGCTCACTGGCTCGATACTGACGCTGAGGTGCGAAAGTGTGGGGAGCAAACAGGATTAGATACCCTGGTAGTCCACACCGTAAACGATGAATGCCAGTCGTCGGGTAGTATACTATTCGGTGACACACCTAACGGATTAAGCATTCCGCCTGGGGAGTACGGTCGCAAGATTAAAACTCAAAGGAATTGACGGGGGCCCGCACAAGCGGTGGAGCATGTGGTTTAATTCGAAGCAACGCGCAGAACCTTACCAACCCTTGACATCCTGTGCTACATCCAGAGATGGATGGTTCCCTTCGGGGACGCAGTGACAGGTGCTGCATGGCTGTCGTCAGCTCGTGTCGTGAGATGTTCGGTTAAGTCCGGCAACGAGCGCAACCCACATCCTTAGTTGCCAGCAGTTCGGCTGGGCACTCTAGGGAAACTGCCCGTGATAAGCGGGAGGAAGGTGTGGATGACGTCAAGTCCTCATGGCCCTTACGGGTTGGGCTACACACGTGCTACAATGGCAGTGACAATGGGTTAATCCCCAAAAACTGTCTCAGTTCGGATTGGGGTCTGCAACTCGACCCCATGAAGTCGGAATCGCTAGTAATCGCGTAACAGCATGACGCGGTGAATACGTTCCCGGGCCTTGTACACACCGCCCGTCACACCATGGGAGTTGGTTCTACCTGACGACGCTGCGCTAACCTTCGGGAGGCAGGCGGCCACGGTAGGATCAGCGACTGGGGTGAAGTCGTAACAAGGTAGCCGTAGGGGAACCTGCGGCTGGATCACCTCCTTTCTAAGGATGATGCTAGATTGATAGGCTTGCCTATCACGTGCATCACTTAGCAACGGTCTCTTACCTTTGGAGACCAAACATTGAACGGACCAGGTCGTCCTCATATCTCTTCAGACACGCGATCCTCACCGGAGGATCATCAAGGGGCCTTAGCTCAGCTGGGAGAGCGCCTGATTTGCATTCAGGAGGTCAGCGGTTCGATCCCGCTAGGCTCCACCAGAATTGGCCCTTGTAAACCACATTGGGCTGACTGGCCGCTCTCGACAGACTTTGCAGAGCAAAGTCGTCTGCCGCGGCAACGACGTTTTTTGCAAAGCAAAAAACATCTGGGTCGGTAGCTCAGGTGGTTAGAGCGCACGCCTGATAAGCGTGAGGTCGGAGGTTCAAGTCCTCCTCGACCCACCACCCTGCACTTTGCTTGCAAAGTGTCAGGTATCCTGGTTCATCCAAGAGAAAGTGACAGGGTATTTTGCTTTAGCAAAATGTCCCGAGAGCGCCTCTCAGGAAGCCTCACTTCTTCGATTTGATCGAACAGCAGTTACTCAACTTCTGTTCCGTCCAATCGGACAAAACAGAGTTCTGCAAGCGGAACTCGTTTGAAATCGTTTAGAGATAATCAATCAACATTGCTTGGTTGCCATAAGTAAGTGGCCAACCTCGCTGGGTTCTCTTCGGAGAAGGTTGATCCCTGGTCTAGCCGGCCATTGATCGATATCCCCAGTCGAAACGAGCAATTGTTGTCCAAGTCAAGTACACTAACCCGGTGTCACGCGAGTGGCACCATTGTCCTAACGCAAGTTAGGGCGGGAAAATGTATGCATTGATGCAGTAAGATGGATGTCTCCCTTTGCCGGGTTCTCATCCTTCGCAAGGCTTTAACAAGTCTCGCTCTTACTGGATCAAATCAAGCGCGAGAAGGGCGTTTGGTGGATGCCTTGGCAGTAAGAGGCGATGAAAGACGTGATACTCTGCGATAAGCCATGGGGAGCTGAGAATAAGCTTTGATCCATGGATCTCTGAATGGGGCAACCCACCTGAAAGTTCATTATAATTACTTCGGTACTTTATAGTGGGCTTAACCAGGTACTTTTGACCTGAATACATAGGGTCTTAAGAGCAAACCCGGGGAACTGAAACATCTAAGTACCCGGAGGAAAGGAAATCAATTGATACTCCCCTAGTAGCGGCGAGCGAACGGGGACCAGCCGAGCCTTGAACGTGATCAGAATGTGTTGGGAAGCACAGCCATAGTGGGTGATAGCCCCGTATGAGAAGCGTGATGGGACGTATTAAGTAGGGCGGGACACGTGAAATCCTGTCTGAAGATCGGAGGACCACCTTCGAAGGCTAAGTACTCCTTACTGACCGATAGCGAACCAGTACCGTGAGGGAAAGGTGAAAAGCACCCCGACGAGGGGAGTGAAACAGTACCTGAAACCGAACGCCTACAATCAGTCGGAGGCTCCTTGAGAGCTGACGGCGTACCTTTTGTATAATGGGTCATCGACTTGGTCTATCTAGCAAGCTTAAGCCGTTAGGTGTAGGCGCAGCGAAAGCGAGTCTTAATAGGGCGTCGAGTTAGATGGATCAGACCCGAAACCGAGTGATCTAGGCATGACCAGGATGAAGGTAAGGTAACACTTACTGGAGGTCCGAACCCACACCTGTTGAAAAAGGTCGGGATGAGTTGTGCCTAGGGGTGAAAGGCCAATCAAACTCGGAGATAGCTGGTTCTCCGCGAAATCTATTTAGGTAGAGCGTCATCCGAATACCCCGGGGGGTAGAGCACTGGATGGGTAATGGGGCCCCACAGGCTTACTGATCCTAACCAAACTCCGAATACCCGGGAGTACTAGATGGCAGACACACTGCGGATGCTAACGTCCGTAGTGGAGAGGGAAACAACCCTGACCTACGACTAAGGCCCCCAATTCATGGCTAAGTGGGAAAGCAAGTGGGACGACCAAAACAACCAGGAGGTTGGCTTAGAAGCAGCCATCCTTTAAAGATAGCGTAACAGCTCACTGGTCTAAATAAGTTGTCCTGCGGCGAAGATGTAACGGGGCTCAAGCCATGAGCCGAAGTCTAGGATGCCGTAAGGCATGGTAGCGGAGCGTAGTGTGACATAGAACTCATCCTCTTTAGTCTTCTTCGGAAGGCCTTGGAGGATAGAGTTCTTTCGATGAAGCCGGGCTGTAAGGCATCCGGTGGAGAGATCACTAGCGAGAATGATGACATGAGTAGCGACAAAGAGGGTGAGAGACCCTCTCGCCGAAAATCCAAGGGTTCCTGCTTAAAGCTAATCTGAGCAGGGTAAGCCGGCCCCTAAGCCGAGGCCGAAAGGCGTAGGCGATGGGAACCAGGTTAATATTCCTGGGCCAGAAGGAAGTGACGGATCGGAGCGGCGTGTAGTCCTTATCGGATTGGGCTGCATCTTAACCGGTTCCTGGAAATAGCCCTTCATGAGACCGTACCCTAAACCGACACAGGTGGATAGGTAGAGTATACCAAGGCGCTTGAGAGAACGATGTTGAAGGAACTCGGCAAAATACCTCCGTAAGTTCGCGAGAAGGAGGCCCGGTACATGAGTGCCGGGGGCACAAACCAGGGGGTGGCGACTGTTTACTAAAAACACAGGGCTCTGCGAAGTCGCAAGACGACGTATAGGGTCTGACGCCTGCCCGGTGCCTGAAGGTTAAAAGGAGGGGTGAGAGCTCTGAATTGAAGCCCAGGTAAACGGCGGCCGTAACTATAACGGTCCTAAGGTAGCGAAATTCCTTGTCGGGTAAGTTCCGACCTGCACGAATGGCGTAACGACTTCCCCGCTGTCTCCAACATCGACTCAGCGAAATTGAATTGCCTGTCAAGATGCAGGCTTCCCGCGGTTAGACGGAAAGACCCCGTGCACCTTCACTACAGCTTCGCACTGGCATCAGGCACAATATGTGCAGGATAGGTGGTGGGCTTTGAAACCAGGACGCCAGTTCTGGTGGAGCCTCCCTTGAGATACCACCCTTATTCTGCTTGATGTCTAACCGCGGTCCATTATCTGGATCCGGGACCCTGCGTGGTGGGTAGTTTGACTGGGGCGGTCGCCTCCTAAAGCGTAACGGAGGCGCGCGAAGGTTGGCTCAGAGCGGTCGGAAATCGCTCGTTGAGTGCAATGGCAGAAGCCAGCCTGACTGCAAGACTGACAAGTCGAGCAGAGACGAAAGTCGGCCATAGTGATCCGGTGGTCCCAAGTGGGAGGGCCATCGCTCAACGGATAAAAGGTACGCCGGGGATAACAGGCTGATACTGCCCAAGAGTCCATATCGACGGCAGTGTTTGGCACCTCGATGTCGGCTCATCTCATCCTGGGGCTGGAGCAGGTCCCAAGGGTATGGCTGTTCGCCATTTAAAGAGGTACGTGAGCTGGGTTTAGAACGTCGTGAGACAGTTCGGTCCCTATCTGCCGTGGGTGTAGGATACTTGAGAGGAGTTGCCCCTAGTACGAGAGGACCGGGGTGAACGATCCACTGGTGGACCAGTTGTTATGCCAATAGCAGTGCTGGGTAGCTATGATCGGACAGGATAACCGCTGAAGGCATCTAAGCGGGAAGCCCCCCTCAAAACAAGGTATCCCTGAGGACCGTGGAAGACTACCACGTCGATAGGCCGGAGATGTAAGCATGGTAACATGTTCAGTTGACCGGTACTAATGGTCCGATAGGCTTGATTTGATCCAGTAAAAGCAAGACTTACCGCGCTCAAGTAGCAAAGCGGTAGCGCAAAATACTGCGATATCAAGTGCATACACCAATACACAGAACTTACTGGACAATACGGCAATAGCCGGTTGATTGAGACGATCCTCCGCGAGGGTGTGGGTTCTCGAGCCATTTTGCACAGCAAAATGCTCTGCCACCCACTCGTCGTCCGGAGGACGACATTGCTATTTATTCGGTTTGGTGGTCATAGCGAGAGCAAAACACCCGGATCCATCCCGAACCCGGCCGTTAAGTGCCTTTGCGCCGATGGTACTGCATCTTAAGGTGTGGGAGAGTAGGTCACCGCCAAACCTAATAAATAGCAATAAATATCTCCGAATGATAAAGAATATCCCCGATATCCCAACCGATAAAGGGGCTTAGGGTCCAAATCGCAAATGCGGCGGCCCGAAACTTGGTCAACCCCCAAAAGGGGAAACGCCAAAACGCACTCAAGTAGCCGCTAGGCGGTAGTGCACTAACAAGTGTCGCGGGATGGAGCAGCCCGGTAGCTCGTCAGGCTCATAACCTGAAGGTCGCAGGTTCAAATCCTGCTCCCGCAACCAAATCTACAAAAACGGCCCGTGAAGCATTGCTTCCGGGCCGTTTTGTATTTGGTCTTTGAGAAAACCGTTTTTGGAGCCTGGCTCGTTTGGCTGTGATGCACGGAAACCCGGTGACGTGACGGGCGATTCCCTAGTTTGCGTCTGTATGCTGAGTTAACGCAGAGAGGTGATGCTTGTGGTTGTGTGCCAGTGACGTAACCGGCATTTGCGTCATCCCATGCCTGCCCTGGCTCGGCAGAAACCTGGCAAAATTGGCTTATTTTTTACCCTGATTTGAGTCTTTTCAACGTTAACCTTTTTCTGCAGCTGCAAAATCATTGACACGTCATATAGCGAGGTTAATAAATCCTTAAACAATATCTATTTCTTTTTTGTTAACCTCTTTGGGCTGCCAAGGTCATGTTCGACATCGATATCCAGAATAGCGAGTCACTGCATGTGACGACGCGCCACTCTTCCCAGATTTTGGGCCAGATTTCAGGTCAAAACTCCGGGCAAACCTGGTTTTTCAACCTCTCCAAACGCGCCTTTGATCTGTTTGTCAGTTTCTTTGCGCTGCTGCCCTTTGCGCTGATCAGCGCCCTGGTTCTGCTGGTGCTGAACCCGTTCTGGAATCGCGGCCCGCTGATTTACAAACAGCAGCGCATGGGGCGCGATTGCAAACCCTTCACCGCGTATAAATTCCGCTCCATGCGGCCCGAAGGCACGATCAAACGCGCCGCGAATGATCCGCTGGAAACCGATCGGATCACGCCGCTTGGGGCGTTTCTGCGCAAGTCTCGTATTGATGAGCTGCCGCAAATCTTCAATGTTCTCAAGGGGGATATGAGCCTGATCGGTCCGCGCCCCGATTATATCGAACATGCCAAGAATTACCTCACCAGCGTGCCGGGCTATCAAAAGCGCCACGCGGTGCGCCCGGGCATCAGCGGGCTGGCCCAGGTGGAACTGGGCTATATCGAAGGCATCGAGGGCACGCGCCGCAAGGTCTATGCGGATCTGCATTATATCGCCAATCGCAGCTTTGCGATGGAGACCTTTATCCTGTGGCGCACCCTGGACGTGGTTTTGCGCCGCGGCGGGGCCTGACCCTGTCTGCTTGAACCCGCTGCTTTTGGCGGGTTCGCATTGATCCCCCTTCAATATCCCCCTCGCTTCGGGCTAAGACCGCATGAGCGCATTGTTTCTCGCGCGATATGAGGTCCCGTATGTCCCACCCCCCAGCCACGATTTCCGAGACCGCGCGCCGCGTGCTCGATGTAGAGATGCGCGGGCTTGAACAGCTTGCCCAGGATCTGCCCGGTGATTTCACCGCCTTTATCGAGGCGGTTCTGTCCATGTCCGGGCGCTTGATCGTCTCGGGTATCGGCAAATCCGCCCATATCGGTCACAAGATCAGCGCCACCCTGGCCAGCACCGGCACGCCCTCGCTGTTTGTCCATGCCACCGAGGCCAGCCATGGCGATCTGGGCATGATTGTTCCGGGCGATATTGCCATCGTGATTTCGAATTCGGGCCAGACCCGCGAGCTGCAGGATCTGGTCAGCTATTGCAAACGCTTTGATATTCCCATGGCGGGGATCTCGGCCAATCCCGACAGTGTGCTGATGCGTGCCGCCACCTATCAGCTGTTGATCCCCAAGGCCGAAGAGGCCTGTTCGATCGGCATGGCGCCGACCACCTCGACCACCATCACCCTGGCGCTGGGGGATGCGATTGCCGTGGCGCTGATGGAACAGCGCGGCTTTACCGCGGATCATTTCAAGAATTTCCATCCCGGCGGCAAGCTGGGCATGCAACTGGCCACGGTGGGGGATCTGATGCATGGGGGGAATCTGCCGCTGGTGACGGGGGACACGCCCATGTCGGATGTGCTGCTGGCGATGACCGCCCATGGGTTGGGCGCCGCTTTGGTGGTGCGTGATGGCCAGCTCAGCGGCTTTATCACCGATGGCGATTTGCGCCGCCATATGGATGATCTGCTGTCCAAAACCGCCGCCGATATTGCCACAAAGGACCCGACCACCATGCATCCAGATGATTTCGCCGCCGAGGCGATGGCGGTGTTGAACCGTCTCAAGGTCAATGTGCTGCCGATCCTGGATCAGCAGGGGGCACCGGTTGGTCTCTTGCATATGCAGGATCTGGTGCGCGCGGGGGTGGTGTGATGAAGGTCGTTATCCTCATTCCCGCCCGCTATGCCTCGACCCGCTATCCGGGCAAACCTTTGGCGGAACTGACCCTGCCATCGGGTGAAAAACAGTCTCTGATTCACCTCAGCTGGCAGGCCGCGCAGCGCGTGTCCGGCGTGGCCGAGGTGCATGTGGTCACCGATGATGAGCGTATTCGCGATCATGCTTTGGGCTTTGGGGCCTCGGTGATCATGACCAGCCCGGAGGCCGAGAATGGCACCGCCCGCTGCGCCGAAGCCCTGGCCAATGGCGCGATTGAGGCGGATCTGATTGTGAACCTGCAAGGGGACGCGCCGCTGACCCCGGAATGGTTCGTCGAAGACCTGATTGCCGCCATGGCAGAGGACCCCGAGGCCCAGGTCGCCACGCCGGTGTTGCAATGTGATCCGCTCACCTATGGTCATTTTGTCGAGGATCGCCAGGCGGGCCGCGTCGGCGGCACCACCGCCGTGTTCAACGCCAAGCATCACGCGCTCTATTTCTCCAAAGAGGTGCTGCCCTATATCGATCCCGACAAGGTGCCGGATGAGAATATCCCGGTCTATCACCATGTTGGCGTCTATGCCTACCGCCCCGCCGCTTTGCGTGCCTATGCCAGCTGGCCGGTCTCGCAGCTCGAAACCCTTGAGGGGCTGGAGCAGCTGCGCTTTCTGGTCAATGACACGACGGTGCGCTGTGTCGAGGTCGAAGGGCGCGGCCGGGTGTTCTGGGAGCTGAACAACCCCGAAGACGTGGCGCGGATCAATTCTGTTTTGGGTGGTGTTGGAGCCTAGTGGGTTCCCCTCCACGCGGAATCAAGGGCCTCTGGCCCGCCGCGTGATCGTCATGCCAGAGGCATGCCTTCGGCATGACCCGCCCCCCGGGTGGGCGATTGTGCTTACGTCTGGGTGAACACAGATGTTGGAGAGAGTTTGGCAAAGATAAAGTGGCAGAAACGAATGTGCCTTCGCCAACCCGCGGGAGGGCGATCACGCGTCTCAACGCTCCCCAGTAACCAGTCGACACCGCCCTCGCCTTATGCCAAGCAAACACAGCCCCGCAACGCTGATCACATGCGCCGGAAAGGAGCCTTTCAATGTCCGTAACCGATACCAAAACCGTGATGGTGGGCGATGTGCCCTTTGGCGGCGCCAACCCGATCTCTTTCATCGCCGGCCCCTGCCAGCTGGAAAGCCGCGACCATGCCTTGATGATGGCGGAAAAAGTGGCCGAGGCCTGCGCGCCCACCGCGTCGAAATTCGTCTTCAAGACCAGCTATGACAAGGCCAACCGCTCCTCCATCGGATCAGCGCGCGGCATTGGCATGGAGGAGGGGTTAAAAATCCTGTCGGAGGTGCGCGACACCTTCGGCTGCCCGGTCATCACCGATGTGCACGAGACCAGCCATTGCGCCGCCGCTGCCGAGGTGGTGGACGTGATCCAGATCCCCGCCTTTCTTTGCCGTCAGACCGATCTCTTGCTGGCCGCTGGCCGCACCATGAAGCCGCTCAACATCAAAAAGGGTCAGTTCCTGGCCCCTTGGGAAATGGGCAATGTCGCCGAAAAAGCCGCCAGCACCGGCAATGACCAGATCATGCTCTGTGAGCGCGGCACGTCCTTTGGCTATAACACCCTGATCAATGATTTCCGTGGTCTGCCCACCATGGCAGAGACCGGCTATCCGGTGATCTTTGACGCCACCCATTCGGTGCAACAACCGGGCGGGCGCGGCAATTCCTCGGGCGGAGAGCGCAAATTCGTCGCCACCCTGGCCCGCGCGGCTTGTGCCGTGGGCGTGGCGGGCCTGTTCATCGAGACCCATCAGGACCCGGACAATGCCCCCTGTGACGGCCCCAACATGATCCAGGTCGATCAACTCGCCACCCTCATCGCACAGCTGCGCGATTATGATGCGCTGAGCAAGGGGCTCTGACCCTCGAGGTTTCTTTGGGCCAAAAATATCCCGGGGAGTCCGCCCCAAGGGGCGGACGGGGCAGCGCCCCAGAAATCGAAACGCTGGCTTTAGGGGTCCAGCGCTTCTTCTTCGCAGACCAGCTTGTTGAGCTCCTGAAAGCTGCTTTCGGACTGGGCGATGATCTCCTGGCTCAGCGCCGGTTTTGCGCCATCCTGCTGGGTCATCTCGCGCATGAAGTTGCGCATCACATGGCGCACCCCGCGCATGGAGACATTGCGCATATCCGGTTCGAAATACAGCCCGCCATTATAATGGCCGGTGATGATTTCATAAGACGGGAAATAGGTGACCGTCTCATGCGCGCGCGAGACCTCTTCGGCCACCACCCGCAGCACGGATTTCGAATAGGTGGTCGAGGACAGCACATGACGATCCTCATAGGTCGCTACCAGCGGCACCGGTGAAACAGTCAGCAAGAACCGGATGCCGGGATTGCGCGCGCGGAAAAACGCCATCGCCTCTTCGAGACTGTCGCGCACCTGAGAGGCGCTCATATTGAGGAATTCGTGCTGATCGGGGTCATGTTCCCCGGTCACCGCCCCCGGCACCACCGGATAGATCGAGCCATCGGCGCGGTTGCGCCAGGTCTCGGTCAGACCCATCGTAAAGACAAAGATATCGCTTTCTTCAACGATCCGGCGCACCGCGGCGCACATGACCTCGCGCGAGGCCAGCATGGCCTCGGCACTGTCAAAGCCATTCGGTTCAATGGCCGGGCGATAGGGGTCGTAAAACCGACCCTTATCATCCTGCCAGACCCGATCCTGCGGTGTGCGCAGCCCATAGGCCTCTTGCAGCAGCTGCAGCAGTTGCAAGGTGGTGTAGATATTGCCGTAACGGGCCGAATAGACCCCGTAATTGCGCTGTTTGCGCGTCGCCGGGTCCAGATCTTCGCCCGCTTCGGGCACGAAATAGTCAAAGCCGGATTTCTGCAACCCATTGGCCAGATGCTGGGCAAAGCAGCTGCCGGCGGTGGCCACCTTGTCGCCCGGTTCCACCTGAAAGCTGGAGGCGACCGGCAGCATCAGATCCTGCCGGGGCACCCCTGCCACGGCTTTGCGCCAGAAATTCTGCGGGGGCAAATTCTTGTAGGGGTGGGACATGATCTGGTCTTTCCGTGTTGGCCTCAAAGAGGGCAGGGAAGGGGTATCAGGGGGCCGGTCAGGCGGGCACGCCGGACTCTTTGAAATAAGCCAGTTCGTGGCGGATGAATTCCGGCAGGGTCAGCACATCGCTTTGCCCCGAGAGCCGGAAAAAGAAACTGCCCTCAAAACCCAGCTCTTCGGCCAGATCCGGATAGATTGGCCAATTGGTATCATTGAGCAGGAAATCCTCGGCCATGGGGCGCCAATAGCGCGCGCGTTCGGGGTCAAATGCCCAGCCTTCGCGCTTGCACAGCGCCATGGCGAGATCAAAGATCACATGCGGTTTGGGGTGGTTGGTGGTGCGCATGAAAATGCTGCTGCGCATCCAGCTGTTATAGGCCGCGCCCATCTCGAGCCCCTGATCAACAAACCCGGCCAAAAGCCGTTTCTGCTCGGCCTGGAACATCTCGAAATAGCCCAGCTCGCGATAGGTGTGTTCGTTGAACTCCGCCGCGATCTCGGTTTCGGACAGGCCGCGCTCATATCCGCGATGCACGATCTGCGAATGCAGCCCGGCCAGCAAGGCCGTGCCATTCTGTTCCTTGCGCACCGCCACCGCATCCGGGTGAAAGCCGCGAAAGATGATCGGGTTGAGCATGATCGGGTCCACATCCGGCAGCAATTCGCTGCTGGGGTGATGGCCCAGAATGGTTGGCCCATTGGGCAGAAAGACAAAGGCATCTGCCGCAACCTTGCTGTCGATCTCTCCGCGTTCCTGACGCAGCGAGAAGAGATGCGTGCTCATCCCCGTCACCTCAGAGTCAGGCAGCAGGCGTTGCAGCGCCTGGATCAGCATCCGGTTCTGGCAGTTGAACAGGACAAAGATCTTGTTCGGGGCGGAGGAAACGCGCTGCATATCAGGCCTCTCAGGTCCAGTTCAGGGTCATGGATGCGGTGTTTTGCGTTGGGTGGAACAGGGTGATTTCCACCAAAAGCCGCTTGCAGCCCTCGCGCGCCTCGGCCGGGGGCAGGGTGCCATCCTCGCTGGGAATTTCCGTGCGATGGGTGCCGAAATCCACATGCCACAGGATCTTGGCCTTGCTGCGCTCTTCGCCCAGCTCCACATCCAGACGGCTCACCCCATCAGCGGCGGGGCCGGTCATGTCCAGAAAGGCACCGCGCCCGATGAACATTTCAAACGGGGTGCCGCGCAGCGCTTCGGTGCGGGCGCGCTGATCGGCCAGCATATCCTGATAGGCCTTGGCGACGATCTCGCCATGGGCGGGGATGTCAAAGTCAAAGATCACCAGATCCTGGTTGTTCTTTTTCTGCGGAAAGGCGGCGGCCAGACGGTGCAGGTTGAACATGTTGTTCATCGCCACCCGGTTGGATTGGCGCACCAGTTCGGTGAATTCCGCGTCGCTCGAGAACTCCTTGTTGATATCCAGCCCAATCCGCTTGCCCACCCGCATCGAGAGCAGGTTGTAGAAACGCGAGCGGCGATAGGGGTTGTTATCGGTGCGGAACATGCTGAGGTGATAGAAAATCCCCAGCGGCACCCGTTCGATCAGCGCGCGATCCACGATCTCGCCCTTTTCGCTATCGGGCAGCAGCAGCCAGAGCGAGGCGACCACGGTTTCGATCTCCTGCCCGGCCAGGTTCAGAAAGACCGGCTTGAGCGGATAGGCGTTTGAGGCGGAATGCCAGGTCACCACGTCCTGATGCAGGAACAGCGGCGCCTGAAGTGAGGCCATGACCTTGCCCGAGGCCCAGAAGGTCTGCAGCTTGTCATCATCGATATTGTAGATTTCGTCACTGTCGATCAGCATGACGCGATCGGTTTTGACAAATTCCAACGAGGCCTGGCGCTTGTGGGTTTCGTTCTGCCAGGTGCCGGTGTGATAGGTATAGGGCAGGCCGGACTGATCGAGGATCTCGAGCAGATTATCGGTGGATTTCTCCGGGTCCTCACCATTCATCTCGCAAAATGGCGCCACCCAGTCATAGGCCCCATCCACGACAACCAGACTGTCGACCAGATGTTTGGCGCTTTGCAGGGTTTCGGCCAAAAGCGAGCTGTCATTATGGATGATCAGAACGCCGGTCGTCTCGGTGGCTTGGCTCATGACAGAAAATCTCCTGAAAGTCCTTCCAGCACATCGGGGGCAAAGGGTTCGGCCCCGGCTTGGATGCGCTGTCTCAATTGTGAAATGCAGCGGTTGATATTGGAAAATTCCAGCCCGCTCAGCATGCTGGGATGCAGGTTCCACCATTGCAGATCCAGCAGATCGGCGATGGTGTCCTCGTCGAAACGATGGCGCAGCAGGCGGGCCGGATTGCCGCCGACAATCGCATAGGGCGGCACATCCTTGGTCACGACGCTGCCCGCGCCAATGATCGCCCCGTCGCCAATGGTGATGCCATTGACCAGGGTGACATTGGAGCCGATCCAGACATCATTGCCAATGGTGATGGTCTTGTTGCCAATCGGCGGGCGTGGCTGGGCCTCAAACCCGTCGAAATAGGGGCTTTTGGCCCCTAAAAACGCGTCGGGCTGGTATTGGAACGGGTTGGTGGACAGCCAGTCCACCGGATGGTTGGGCTGCAGCGCATAAAGGTTGCGCCCGATCGAGCAATAGCGCCCGATCACCAGGTTAAACCCCTGCCCATCATGCATGTAGGAAAAGGCCCCGATCTCAAACCGGGTGGCGACATTGAACATGCCAACCCGGGTCGGGCCTTCGAGCCGAAGCCGCGCCCGAGGACCAACGACCCGCGCAAAGGCGAACCATGAAATCCCGGCCTCGGCAAAGCGGCTTTCCCAGCTCATGCGGCGGCATCCTTGACCAGTTGGCGATAGGTCTCGAAATCGGCAGTTTCGCAGATTTCCTTGACCTCAAGCGCGGTCAGCGCCCGGGCGCGCCCGGCCTCAAGCGTGCCCGACCGGGTCAGCAGGTTTTTGAAAGTGGCGCGCACTTCGGGGGTGATGTCGAGATCGAGGAAGGCATAGAGCTTTTCCAGCCCCTGCTGTTCCATCAGCAGTTTTTCATAATCCACCAGCGCCAGATCACCGCCATAGGCCTGCGCCGCCTTGAGCGAGGCATTCCAATCGGCAACCGCGTTGGAGACATTGAGCTGCCAATTGTCATTCTCATCCAGCATCCGCGCCTTGTAGGACGCCGCCACATCAAAAATGTTGCGGAAGATGAAGATGGTTTTGCAGCCGGGGAAATTGCTTTGCAGCTGGTCCAGATAGCCATACAGCTTGGGGATCTTGTCACCGACATAAGCCGCGTCATCAAAGCCCTCCTGGGCCTTGGTGTAATAGGGGTTGAACCCGGCCAGGTCGGAATAAAACGTGTCGCCCTGCTGAGGCGTGAAAAAGCGGTCTTTTTCAAACAGGTCAGGCGTCAGGAATTCACGGGCATAAAACCGGTTGCCATAGCGTTCCACCCCAAGGCGGATGCGGGAATCCCCGACCAACAGGCGCCACAGCGCCGTTGTGCCCGACCTTGGGCAGCCACAGACGAACAGGAATGATTTTGCCATTATATATCTCCAGGAGTGCTGGCGGGACGGCGGGACAGATCCGGTGACAGGCCCGCGGCCCGTTGGGGCTTTGCCTGCGGCGTTTTGCTGTCCGTGACGCGCATCCAAACTCTCTTATATGGGCGCGCCCCCGGAATGAGACGCGCGGTTTGCCCAGATGTAGACCAGTTCTTTGACAACTTGAACCTGTCATGCTTGCGTTTTGCCCCCCTTATGCGGGGAATTCACGCATCCTGAACTTAGCTGAGCAGAGTCAGCAGATATTTGCCGTAATTGGTCTTTTTGAACAGCTCGGCGCGGGCGGCCAGTTCGGCCTCGTTGATCCAGCCATTTTCAAAGGCGATCTCTTCGGGGCAGCCGACCTGCTGGCTCTGGCGGTCGCTGAGGGTGCGAACGAAATTCCCGGCATCGAGAAGTGAGGCATGGGTGCCCGTATCCAGCCAGGCAAAGCCGCGCCCCATCTGCTGCACGTTCAGCGCACCCTCATCAAGGTACATTTCCAGCAGCGAGGTGATCTCCAGCTCGCCCCGGGGCGAGGGTTTGACGGCGCGGGCGCGCTCTGGCGCGCTGCCATCCAGGAAATACAAACCCGTCACCGCATAGGGCGAGGGCGGCACATCCGGCTTTTCAATGATCTGATTGACATTGCCCTCACTGTCAAAGCCCACCACGCCATAGCGTTCGGGATCAGAGACGCGATAGCCAAACACCGTGCCGCCACTTTCCTGAGCGTCCGCAGCGGCGAGCTTGTCAGGCAAGCCATGGCCGAAAAAGATATTATCCCCCAGCACCATGGCCGAGGGCGCGCCATCAAGGAAATCCTCGGCCAGCAGATAGGCCTGGGCCAGCCCATCCGGAGAGTCCTGCACCACATAGGTCAGCGACAGCCCCCATTGACTGCCATCGCCCAGAGTGCGTTTGAACTGGTCCTGATCCTGCGGGGTGGTGATGACACAGATCTCTTGAATCCCGGTCAGCATCAGGGCCGAAAGCGGGTAAAAGATCATCGGTTTGTCATAGATCGGCAAAAGCTGTTTGGAGACACCCATGGTGATCGGATATAGCCGCGTGCCCGAGCCTCCGGCCAGAATAATGCCTTTGCGCTTGCTCTGTTTGCTCATGTCTCAAGGTCTTTCAATATCTCGCGCAGCCCGTCGCGCCAGTCAGGGCAGGGCTGTCCAAATGTGATTTCCGTGGCGCTGCAATCCAGTCGGGAATTCAGCGGCCGTGTGGCCGGGGTGGGGTAGGCGCTGCTCGGGATGTCTTCGACGGCGCAGGACAGCCCGGCCTGTGCAAAGATTTCGCGCGCGAAACCTGCCCAGCTGGTCAGGGGCGTGCCGCTGAAATGATAGGTGCCGGATTTCTCAGGATTGCTTTGCAGCTGCTCGGCCATGGCCAGGCAGGTGCGGGCAATGTCGCGCGCGCAGGTGGGCGCGCCGATCTGATCGGCCACGATGGTGAGCTTGTCGCGCTCGGCTCCAAGGCGCAGCATGGTTTTGACAAAGTTATTGCCAAACGCCGAGACCACCCAGGAGGTGCGCAAAATCGCATAGGGGCCGCCCGCCGCGCGCACCGCCTCTTCGCCCAGCAGTTTTGAGCGCCCATAGGCGTTTTGCGGGGCAACAGGGTCTGACGGGGTCCAGGGGGTGTCACCATCCCCGGCAAAGACATAATCGGTCGAGATATGCACCAGCGGGATAGCCAGCGCTGCGCAGGCCCCCGCCATCGCGCCGGGGGCTGCGCCATTGATGGTGCTGGCCAGCTCTTCTTCGTCTTCGGCGCGGTCCACGGCGGTATAGGCGGCGGCATTGATCACCGCATCGGGCGCGGCGGCGCGAATGGCGGCGGCGCAGGTCTCGGGCTGGCTCAGATCCGCGGCGGCGCGGTCCAGAAACTGTGCCTCATGCACCTGGGAGCCAGAGATCAGCAATTGCAATTCGCGCGCGACCTGACCGGTGGCACCAAAAACAAGGATATTCATCGCGGCGGCTCTTACTTTCGTCTCAAGAGGTCTGTTCAGGGGGGGCTATATCATAGCCAAAGCGGTCATAGTCACTGGCATAGATATCAGCAATCAGCGCCAGATTGGCCTCATCCAGCAGCACGGGCGGGCGGTTCACCACCTCGGGGGGCAGGCGGCGCTCCAGCTCGTTGACGCGGGGCAAGGTTTCGGGCGGGTCGCTGGGCTCTTCGCCAATCAGCGCCTCGATCCAGGGGATGACCTGATCCAGCCCCTCTTCCATGCGAAAGACCTGCGCCTGTTTGGGCACGTAATCCGACATGGGGCGGGGATGGCCATGCAGCGCATAAGGCGCCGTGGCCAGCGTGCGCGGCAGCCCCTCGATCCAGGTGCGAAACCGGGTGTTGGGGGGCAGGGCGTTTTCAATATCGCGCTGAAAACGGAACATGCTGCGCAGCCGGGTGGCCGGGTGGCGCACCGTGGCGAATTGCGCATCAAACAGCCGGTCGGGCAGCAGATCGCGGCGCACAACCTCAAGCACATGCTGGGGCGGCGAGATCGTCCAGGCCGAGGCCGGGTCCCGCTGGGCATAGGCCTCGTCCCAAAAGCCGAGCTTGCCAAAGCGTTTGGCAAGATAGCGTTCCACCGCCGTGCCGCCGCATTTGGGCACATGGGCGAAATAGATCAGCTTGGCTCCGGCGCGACAGATCGGCATGGCTCAGCCCGTTCCCAATCTTTGACCAACACCGTCGCGATTTTGCAGCGCGCGCCACCAGTCTTCGTTGTCGAGATACCATTGCACGGTCTTTTCCAGCCCTTCCTCGACGGTGACCGAAGGGCGCCAGCCCAGTTCCGTGGCGATCCGGGTCGGATCAATCGCATAACGCGCATCATGGCCAGGGCGGTCGGTCACGAATGTGATCAGATCAGCGTAAGGTGTCGCGGCGGGCTTCAGACGGTCGAGAATGGCGCAGATGGTCTGCACCAGCTCAAGGTTAGAGCGCTCATTCTCGCCGCCAATATTATAGCTGCGATTGAGCGCGCCCTTTTGCAGCACCAAGAGCAGCGCATCGGCGTGATCTTCGACATAGAGCCAGTCGCGCACATTCGAGCCATCGCCATAGATCGGGATCTCTTTGCCCGCCAAAGCGTTGAGGATCACCACCGGGATCAGCTTTTCAGGGAAATGGAAGGGGCCGTAATTGTTGGAGCAATTGGTCAGCACCACGGGCAGCCCATAGGTTTCGGCCCAGGCGCGCACCAGATGGTCAGAGGCGGCCTTGGAGGCGGAATAGGGGCTGCGCGGATCATAGGACGTTTCTTCGGTGAATTGCCCGGTTTTCCCAAGTGAGCCAAACACCTCATCGGTGGAGATATGATGGAAACGGAACGTCTCGGGGCGGCCAGCCTCAAGCCAATATTTGCGCGCCGCCTCAAGCAGGTTGAAGGTGCCGGTGATATTGGTCTCGATGAAATCACCCGGCCCGTCGATGGAGCGATCCACATGGGACTCAGCCGCCAAATGCATCACCGCATCGGGCGCATGTTTGGTGAAAACAGTGTCTAACGCCGCGCGATCCCGGATATCGACCTGCTCAAAGGCATAGTTTTCGTGATCGGCCACCGAGGCGACATTGTCCAGACAGGCCGCATAGGTCAGCGCATCCAGATTGACCACCTGATGCCCGTCGCCAATCGCCTGACGCACCACCGCTGATCCAATAAACCCGGCCCCGCCGGTCACCAGGATCTTCATGCCGCGCCCTCCCAGACGAAGGGGCTGTCAAAATCGGCCATCACCGGGGCGGCGGCGTCTTTTTCAGACAGGACCGCGTCGCCCGACAGACCCCAATCAATGCCCAGATCCGGACAGTCAAAGCGCACCGCGCCGTCGCATTCGGGGGCGTAATAGTCAGAGCATTTATAGATGATTTCCGTGTCAGGCGTGCGGGTGGCAAAGCCATGCAGAAACCCTTCGGGGATCAAGAGCTGTTTGCCATTGTCAAAGGAGAGCTCATAGCCAACCCATTGCCCATAAGTGGGCGAGCCTTTGCGGATATCCACGGCGACATCAAACAGCACACCGCGCCCGCAGCGCACCAGTTTCGCCTGGGCATGGGGGGGCGATTGGAAATGCAGGCCCCGCACCGTGCCCAGCTGGGCAGACATCGAATGGTTGTCCTGGACGAAATCGTAATCCAGACCGGCCTCGGCCATGCGGGCCTTGTTCCAGCTTTCGCAGAAAAAGCCCCGATCATCGCCAAAACGGCGGGGTTCCAGCAGAAATACCCCGGGAAGGGGGGTCTCGGTCACTTGCAACGGGGCGCTCCCTTTATGGTCTTGCGCCCCGTCTTAACAGTGGGTCAGGCCCTTGTCACGTCAGGTCTCAGGACAGCCCTGAGTGGTGTTCCCGACCCTGTTTTCAGGGTGATTTTTACGAAATCACCGCGCGATCCGTCGCGCGCAGCCAGTTTGTGCCATCGGAAAAGGCCAGCACGGCCCCGCCGACCTCATCACTCACAAAAATCATCGCCCCAGCGGTGGCCGTGGCCGCGCTTGGCACGGTGGCCACGGTGTAAGAGGGGGCAACAACCGGGCCGGAAAATTCGATGCGACCCTCCACACCGGGGAAAAGCTGCAAACGGTCCGTCAGATTGGTCTGGTCGCGCAGCTTAAAGGCGCCCGCGCCGGTGGTCTTGAACTTCCAATTGGCCCCAGAGAGATCATCAATGGCCTGGAATTGCGCGCCACCCGTGCCGCCAAGATTGCGGATCAGGATGGTGGGTGAAATGGCGTTTTCGGCCACGGTGAACAGCTCATCATGTGCGGCCCCCTGGCCCAGGGCCACACGCCCGGTCGCGGCCTCGGCCTGCAGGGCGGTGTGAAAGGTGGTGCCATCGGCGCTGACCTTGATCGAGAAATCATCCGATCCGGCGGTGCCCATTTCAGCGCGCCCCGACCAGCCGGTCTGGAACAGCAGGCTGGCGGTATCGGTCGCGGTGTCCTTGTTGACCTTCACCTGATGGCCCGCGCCATTATGGCTGAACAGCGAAGCCTCGGAGGCCACCGCAAGACGGTTCACCGTATCGGCCGTGGCATTGACTCCGATCTGAGGCACGACCGACACATCACTGGCCGGGCCCCATGTGGTGCCGTCAAAGCGTAGGCTGTTGCCGGTCGGGGTGACATCGGCGCGCCAGCCGGCCTGGGGGGCAAAGAACTGCCAGGTATTGTCGGTCCAGACGGCGATATTGCCATCCTGACCGGCCCAATCCGCCACGCCACCCGCGGCGACAATATAGCGATCGCCATCAGCAGGGCTGGCCGGAGGCGTGGCCAGATCGGCGCTTTGCACGCTGAGCTGGGTCACCGCATCCAGAATGCGCAGCGCCTCATTATGGGTCACATGTTTCTGAGCCTGAGAGGGTTCAATATAGGGGAGGTTCATGATCGGCGAAGACTGCGGCATCTGGGACCTTCAAAATTTGGCAAAACAGGGAAGTGTTCGCCGCGCAGGGTTTCATCGGGGCCTTAGCGCGCGCTTAATCCAGCGTGCGCGCCATCGGCAACACCCAGCGAAATCGCCGGCAAGATATCCGGTGCCTTTGCCGGGATGGCAGGCCCGGAAAAGACGCTGTTTTAGCAAAAACTGGAAACGCTTTAATCTTTGTAAAATTGAGGTTTCAGGCCCGAAAACCGCCCCAATTCATCCTCAGCAAAGCGCGATGAAAATCGTCTCTTGGCCCCTGCAAATAGAGTGCGGGATGTCGAGGGCGAAATGCTGCAGGCAGGCTTGTCCGGGGTTGGCGCAATCTCGGTTCCAGATATGGAAATGTTATATGGTCTGACCGATCTTGAGGTCGTTCAGGGGGCGTCGGGGCCTGTCCTGTTCACGGTGGGCCGGGCGGGCAGCTATCTCAGTGTTTTTGATCTGAGCGGCGGGCAGACCCGCTTGATCGATCATTGGGAAATCCCCTCTTTTTATCTGCAACTGGAACGCACCGATCTGGCGATCCTGCCCACCGATGATGGGCTGCAGGTCCTGCTGGCGGGGCTGGATAATGGCGATCTGCGCGGGCGCACCAGTGTCGGCACCGATTTGCAGACCTATCTGCGCTATGATGCCGGGTCTTTTGATCTCGGGACCATTGCCAGCATTGCGGTGACCGGGGATGGGCAAGAGGCGATTGCCACCTTGCAGGATGGGTCAATCCTGCAACTCACCTTTGATCACACCCTGCGCGGCATTTCCGTGCGCCGCCCGCTGGGCGAGATAAACGGGCTGGATGCCACCAATGTCACAACGGTCAGCAGCGATAGCGGCTCTTATGCGGTGGTGGCCTATGGCGAACAGGATGCGCTGGCATTTTTGCGGATGAATGGCAGCGGCGATTATAATGTGATCCAGACCGTGGATGTGGCTGACGGGCTGTGGATCGACCGCCCCGGCGCCATGAGCGCGGTGGTGGGGGCGGATGGCGTGCCCTATGTGGTGGTGGCCGGATCGGGCAGCAGCTCGCTGACCGTGCTGGCCATTCAGGATGAACGCTTGGTGCCCACTGGCCATGTGATCGACAGTCTCGACACCCGCTTTGGTCAGGCCAATTTTGTTGAAACGGTTGTGATTGGTCATCAGACCTTTGTTGTTGCGGCGGGGGCGGATCAGGGGATCACGGTTCTGGCGCTTTTGCCCGGTGGGCAGCTGTTGCCGGTGGCCACGGTGGCCGCCAGTGTGGACACCCCATTGGGCGGCATCACCGCGCTGGATGTGGCCGTCGAAGGCGACAGTGCGCGCATCTTTGTCTCGACCCAGACCGATCCCTTTCTTGTGGAGTTTGAATTCACCCTGGACAATGCCGGGCTGACCCTGGCCGGGGGGGATGGGGCAGATGCGCTGGTGGGGGGCTATGGCGATGACGTGATCGCCGGAGGCCTGGGCAATGACACGCTGACTGGCGGGGCGGGCAATGACATTCTGATCGACGGCGAACAGGTCGACACCCTGCGCGGCGGCGCCGGGGCCGATACCTTTGTGCTGGGCTCGGACGGGGTGCGCGACCAGATCCTGGATTTCCAGCGCGGCACCGACCGGCTGGTGCTGCAAAGCTCCGACCTGGTGGCCGATCGCAGCGATGTTGAGATTTACAGCCGCAGCTGGGGCGCGGAAATCCGCATCGGCACCGAGGTGCTCTGGGTCTATTCCGCCGATGGGCAGCCCCTGTCGCTGAGCGATTTTCAGGGTGACACCATCACCCTGACCCCCAATGTCTCGGTCAATCTTGACGATTATCCCGATCCCGGCCGTGATCCCGGCCCCGAGGCGGGCAGCGATCTGGACCCCAGCCAGATTCCCGGCCCCCCGCCTGCCGGACCGGAACGGCTGGCGGAACCGGCGATTGCCCTGGTTGGCGGCAATACCCTGATTGGCGGCGGCCAAGGCGAAGTGATCGGCGCGCGCTTTAACGGTGAACAGATTTCGGGCCAGGGCGGCAATGACCGCATCACCGGCAGCTCAACCGGGGATATCCTGCTGGGCGATGGCGGGTTTGACACGATTTATGGCCAGAACGGAGACGATTCCATCTCGGGCGGGTCCCATGCGGATTCCCTGATGGGCGGCTCCGGCAATGACGTCATTTCCGGGGGGGCTGGTTATGATCAGATCCATGGCGAGGGCGGCAATGACAGCCTTTGGGGTGGGAGCACCGCAGATCGGCTCTATGGCGGGGATGGCCATGATTGGATCAGCGCGGGCACCAATTTTGGTATCACCGTGGATGGGGTCTGGGGTGGCTCCGGCAATGACACGCTGATGGGGGATGCTGGCTATGACCTGCTCTCGGGGGGCACCGGCGATGACCTGCTGGATGGCGGGCATCAGGCCGACAACCTTTATGGCGATGCGGGCAATGACACGCTTTTGGGCGATCTCGGCCTGGACCGGCTCTTTGGCGGTGACGGCAATGATCTGCTTTATGGCGGCGAAGGCAGCGATGGCCATTTTGGCGAAGGCGGCAATGACACGCTCTGGGGTGGGGTGGGCAATGACCGTTTCTTTGGCGGGCAGGGCAATGACCTGATTGATGGGGGCGACGGGGTGGATACGATCTATGGCGGGGCCGGGTTCGACACGATCCATGGCGGCGAGGGCGATGATGTGCTCATGGGCAATTTCAACGCTGACCGCTTTGTCTTTGATGACAATCACGGCCATGACCGGGTGGTGGATTTTGATGCCGATAGCGCGCTGGAAGTGCTGGATTTCAGCCAGCACAGCAGTTTCTCCTCCACCAGCGATGTGCTGGCGGCATCGCAACAGGTGGGCAATGATGTGATCATCACCACCGGGGCGGACAGCTCGATCCGATTGCAAAACGTCAATCTGGACGATCTCGACGGCACGGACTTCCTGTTTTAGGGCCAAAACAGAGACTGTTTCAGCCCAAAGTCACGTCCAATCGTCAGACCCTGAATCAAACCTGAAGATCAGGACCGGGCATAGACATCTTCGTAGCGCACGATGTCATCTTCACCCAGATAGCTGCCGGTCTGCACTTCGATCAGCACCATGGGCACCTTGCCTGGGTTTTCCATGCGATGCACCGCGCCCAGCGGGATATAGACCGACTGGTTTTCGCTCACCAGTTTCACATCCTCATCCACGGTGACCTTGGCGGTGCCCTGCACAACAATCCAATGTTCCGAACGGTGGTGATGGCTTTGCAAGGAAAGCGCCGCGCCGGGATGCACATGGATGCGTTTCACCTGGAAACGTTCGCCAATGACCAGGCTTTCAAACCAGCCCCAGGGGCGGTGATCCTTGGGGAAGGATGTCGCCTGGAGCGCGCTTTTCTCTTTCAGCGCCGCCACGGCCTTTTTGACATCCTGGCTGCGCGATTTATCCGCCACCAGAACCGCATCGGGCATGGCCACGGCAATGATATTGTCGAGCCCAATGCCGACCAGCTCCACCCGCTCGCTTTCCGAGCGCAAGAGCGTGTTGTCACAATCAATCGCGGTGGCATTGTCTGTGGTGGCAACGCCGCGCGCATCCGGTTCGCTTTCGCGCCAGACCGCATCCCAGCCGCCCAGATCCGACCAACCGGCATGGAAGGGCACCACTGACAGGTTATCGGCCTGTTCCATCACCGCATAATCGACCGAGATATCCTCGGCACCGCCCCAGGGCTCGGGGGCCAGACGCAGAAAGCCGAGATCGGGCTGGGCAGCCTCATAGGCGTTGCGCACCGGCTCCATCAGCTGGGCCGCGGTCTTTTCATAGGCGGCGATGATATCGCAGGCGCGGAACAGAAAGATCCCGGCATTCCACAAATGTTTGCCATCGGCCAGCATCTCGGCGGCGCGGGCGGCATCGGGTTTCTCGACAAAGCGGCTCAGCGGCACCGGCGCGCCGGATTTTGGCGGCTCGGCCAGTTCCAGATAGCCGTAACCGGTTTCGGGATGGGTGGGTGTGATGCCAAAGGTCACCAACTGACCGGCATTGGCGGCGGTGCAGCCTGCCTCGACCGCAGCACGAAACGCTTCGGCATCGGGCACCACATGATCAGACGGTGCCACCAGCATCAGACCTTCGGGGTCGGATTTCGCCACATGCAGCGCGGCGGCCAGCACGGCGGGGGCGGTGTTGCGCCCTTCGGGTTCGATCAGGATCGCGCCGGGGTCGATCCCCACCGCCTGCAACTGCTCGGTCACGATAAAGCGGAAATCAGATCCGGTGATCACCACCGGACAGCCATAGCCCGCGCCCTGCAAACGCTGCGCCGAGGCCTGAAACAGGGTCTCTTCCCCCAGGATCGGCGCAAATTGCTTGGGATAAGACTTGCGGCTCAGCGGCCAAAGCCGGGTTCCGGAACCGCCGCAAAGCAGAATAGGGGTGATCATATCGGGGTAACCTTTTGCTGCTGAGGGACCAAGGGGCGCGGGGGACAGGCCAGCCTTGCCGCCTGTCTTGTCAGAATATCCGCGCCACTGCCCATCTGCGTGAAAATCTCTTTGTCTTGTCAAAACCGTATCCGAACCGGGCCAAGGCTGCTGAGAGCTCACAGCCGGTCGATCCGGGGCATGCCATGGCAGGCATATAAGGATTTTGCACTTGCGAACAGTGGTTTTTTTGCCAGTCCGCTCCCATCCCGGCTTGCCGTTAGGCCCGGCGCGACATGGGTGCTGAGTGCCTGTGCCCTTTGCCTGAAAACTGCGCATAAGCATTTGCCTTTTGCCCTGGTTCCGGTGACATGTGAGCCAATGAATTTTCGCAATGAGTCAGGAGAGCGGATATGCCCCCCAAGTTTGGAACCAGCGGATTGCGCGGTCTGGTTGTCGATCTGACCCAAGAGCTTGTCAGTGATTACACAAGGGCCTTTCTGGCTGCCTGTCCCGTGGGGGGCGCTGTTTATCTGGGCCGCGACCTGCGCGCCTCTTCACCGGATATTGCCGCGGCGGTGGCGGGTGCGGTGCGCGGCGAGGGCGTTGATGTGGTCGATTGCGGTGTGCTGCCCACCCCGGCTTTGGCGCTGGCGGCGGGGCAGGCAAAGGCCGGGGCAATCATGGTCACCGGCAGCCATATTCCCGCCGACCGCAACGGGCTGAAATTCTACACCCCGTCGGGTGAAATCAGCAAAGAGGATGAGGGCGCGATCAATGCCAATCTCGGCCGCGCACCTGCAGGCGGGCAGGGGGCGCTGAGTGATGGTGCAGAGGCGGCGGTTTCGGCCTATTCGGGCCGGTATAGAGACGCATTTGGCGCTGACGCCCTGACGGGTCTGCGCATTGGCGTCTATCAACACAGCTCTGTGGCGCGCGACATCATGATGGAGGTGATCGCCGCCCTTGGTGCGACCCCGGTGGCTTTGGGGCGCTCTGACACATTTATCCCCGTCGATACCGAGGCGCTTGACCCCGACACCCAGACCCTGCTGGGTGGCTGGTGCGCGGAACATGGGCTGGATGCGGTGATCTCCACCGATGGGGATGCTGATCGCCCGATGCTGGCCAATGCGCAGGGCCAGGTCATTCCCGGCGATGTGCTGGGGGCGCTCAGCGCGCAGAGCCTCGGCGCGCGACTGATCTGCACCCCGGTCTCCTCCAATTCGATGATTGCGCAGATGTCCGAGTTTGACGAGATCACCCTGACCCGCATCGGCTCTCCCTTTGTGATTGCCGCGATGGAGGCGGTTTTGGGCAAGGATAGAGACGCATCTGTCGTCGGATACGAGGCCAATGGCGGTTTTCTTTTGGGCTTTACCGCCAGTGGCCCCGCCGGGCCGTTGGCCCCGCTGATGACCCGCGATTGCCTGCTGCCGATCCTCGCGCCGCTGGCTATGGCGCGCGCGGCGGGTCAGAGCTTGAGTGAGCTTGTCGCCAGCCTGCCGCCACGCTTTACCGCTGCGGATCGCTTGCAGGGCATAGCCACGGAAAATTCCAAGGCATTTCTGGCGGAATTGCAGCAAGATGCCGAGGCCCGAGCGGCGTTTTTCGCCGAAACAGGCTCTGAATCCGGTGTGGACCTGACCGACGGTTTGCGCGTGACATTTGACGGTGGCGATGTGGTGCATCTGCGCCCCTCCGGCAACGCCCCGGAATTCCGTTGCTATGCCGAAGCCGCCAGTTTTGAACGCGCCCAAAGCCTGGTGCAGCGCCACCTTGGCAAGATCGCCGATAAGTTGGGGTAGGGTGGTCACATGCGTATGAGTGTCTTTGGTAAAGCCCCCCTGATCGCCGTGCAACTGACCGGGCTGATCCTTTCGGCCCTGCTGGTCATGGTCACCTTCACCAACCCGACCCAGGTCGAAGAACGGCTGCAATCTTTTGCCATCGCCAAGGTCGAAGAGGCGGCTGATGCTGCCTGGGCAGCGGGCGAGGTGCAATTGGCCAAGGGGGATCGCGCCGAACGCCTTGGGGCCTTGGCGCGCCGCTTTGGTCTAGAGGCCGAGGCGCTTGATCTCAAACGCCAACAGATCGTGCCCGCACTTTTGTCTTATGCCCTGTCAGATCGTTGTCAGGAAAATTGCGAGACATGGGCGGCCCTGTCGGTGATTGCGGACAGCGCCATGATGCAACGGGTGGCACAGCTGCGGATTGGCACAGAAACCGTGCAGGATTTTGTGCTGGCGCGCTATGAAAGCTCGGTCCGAGGTTTGCTGCTGGATCTGCGCCGCTTTGGTCTGGTCAATGTGGTGGTGCTGTCGCTCATGCTGGGGCTGGTGCTGTTTCGCGATGTTCTCAACTGGCGCTTTACGGCGTTTTCCATCGCCCTGACCGGATACAGCGCCTGGGCGGCCTATGGCTATGTGGCCAAGCAGAACTGGGCGCTGACGATCCTGCTGCAGGACTGGGCCGCGCCGGGCTATCAGATGGGCATGATCTTTGTCGCCTGCCTGTTCTTTGACTGGCTGTTCCTGCGCGGCAAGATCACCGAAATGGCGCTTAATGCGCTGAGCGGTTTGTTTGGAGGATGAATCTCTATTCAGCCGCTTGCACAACCGAGACCCACAGGGGCAGGGCATGAGGATCTTTCAGGGCAACCATGCGCTGATGCAACCTTTTCTCCCAAGACCCGCGTTTCTCCCGTGCATCTTGCAGGGCAGTCTTGAAGGCGGCGATTGCTTCGTCGTTTCGACCCATTTGCGCCAATGCGATCCCACGTTCCAAGTGAATGATTGATCTTTTGGTGCGCTCAACCGGCAAGAGACGCATCCAAGCCGCGGCTGTCAGTGAGATATTGCAAAATCGCAGCTTCTTTTCACCTTCATATCGGTCGTTCCGACAGGCTCCAGCCATCAAACCTGCCGTCATCCCACTCAGCCATAAGCAAAGGAATGCGATGATGAAAACCGTATAGGCCCAGGTCTTCATGCGTGAGCGTGGTGGGATGTCTACGGTATTCATGTTTTGAACACATCTCCAATAATGCGTGTTATGTTAATTAAGCCGTATTTCCCAGCCGCTATTCCGCAGAAGTAGAGCCTATATCACCCCAATCCCAAACGTTTCGCGCGCGAACGGCTTAGCCTTTGACCGAGGCCAGCACCCGCGCCACCAAGGCCTCGAACTCCCGGGCCTGGTCGCCAAAGCCGGTGATCGCAACCGGGTCTGGGGCGGGTGCGGGATGGGCGCTTAGGGCGGCATCGAGCTGGGGCATCAGGATCTGACTGCCCGCGCCAATCGGGATCAGCTCTTGGGCGTGGGCGGCCCCATGTTCCGTGGTGCCGCCGCTCTCGGTCTGGATCACCCGGATACCCCGGGCCAGCGCTTCTCGGATTGCCAGGCCAAAGGTCTCTTTCCATTGCGACATGAACAAGAGCACATCAATGCCCGCATAGAACTGATCCATCTGCGCCTGTTTGAAACGCGGCACCACCTGCCATTCGCCCGGCAGATCCGAGAGATCAATGCCTCTCCACCAGCTGCCATCCATGCTGCCATCCACCACCTGCACGACAAAATCATCGCGCCCGGTCTCGGCCCCCAGCTCCTGAAAGGCTTTGCGGATGATCGGCCAGCCCTTGATCTGTGACGGCCCGCCAACAAAGCCAAAGACCAGCCGGGGATCGCGGGCGCGCCGCGCCGCCTGGGCTGCGGCAAAATCCGGGCCCGGCAAATGCACGCCATTGCCCCAGACCACCCCGCGCCCCGGTGCCAGACCCGAAGCCTCGCTCAGCTCGCGGGCGAAATGGCTGGGATAGGTGATCATATCGACATCCCGCGCGACCTCATGCAGGCAAAGCAACCGCGCCTTGGCCGCTTCCCAATTGCCGACACAGGATTTGCAATTGTCGATATTCACCGGGTTTTGCGCGCAATAGACATTGTCCATGCGGATCATGAATTGCCGCTCGCAGATCCACCAGAAATCATGCACCGACAGGATGGCCGGCAGATTGGCGCGTTTTGCGGCGCGCAGGGCGTCGACACCAATTTCCTGAATGCAATGCAGATGCATCAGATCCGGGGCGAGATCGGCGATCAGCTCGTCAAAGACCCGGCCCACTTCGGGATTGTCGTAATTGGCCTCATAGCCCCGGCCCGCAGGCATGTTGATCATGTAATTATCAACGCCGGCATTCTGGGCGCGCATCACCGTATAGGGGGCCATTTCGGCGCGCGACATCAAAGAAACCGCGCTGACACGGGCGGCATCACGGGCCACCAGATCACGCGCCACCTCTTCGGCGACCACCGTCGCCCCGCCATAGGAAAACGGCGAGAAAAACACATTGCCCAGCAGGATATGAGGCCGTTTCACTGGGGGGGTCATGTGCGAATCCACGCAAGCACCTCGGGCGAGATGATGTGATCGGCCGCTTGCGCGCTCCAGCGCGTTTCCAGATCCTGGCGGGTCGCGGCGCGCATGGCGGCGCGGCGGGTGGGATCAGCGGCCAAAGCCTCAAGCGCAGCCGTCCAATCCCCCGGCGCAGCGGCGACAAAGCCGGTCTCGCCGTCGCGCACCAGATTGGGCAGATCGCCGACGCTGCTGACAATGGCGGGCAAGCCGACCGAAGCCGCATCAATCACCCGCACCCCGCTTTTGCAGCGGTTAAAGATGTCATCTTGCAGCGGCATCAGCGCCACATCCGCCCCCGCCAGCCGGGCGAGATATTGGTCATATTGGCTGAACGGGTGATGTTCGACCTGCGCCGCCAGCGCCTCGGGCAGGTGATCGAGCTGGAAATGCCCCAGAATGGTCAGGCGGCGGTTCGGGTCAGCGGTGACAAACGCACTGACCTGATCGCGGATCAGATCAAAATCCGCCTCATGCCCCTGTGACCCACTGGCAAAGACCACCCGGAAGAGATCATCGCTTTCGCGCGCGGCCATGGCGGTCGCGCCATTCTCCAGCGTCGCCTGATCGGCAAAGTTGCGGCGCAGATAGGTCGGGCGGCGGGTATAGAGGCTGGCATGCTCCACCAGACCCGGCGTGGAGAGCGTGACCAGATCGGCCCCCTCCATCATGGCGGCATATTTGGGGGCCTCATTCAGGAAATGCGCCTTGAGCCCCGGGTCGAGCATGGCCATGTTCTGATAGGTCTCATAGGCCGAGACCGAGAACAGCGGGTCATCAATATCATAAAGGATCGGCAACCCGAGACGGCGCGCCTCATAGCGATACATCTGCGTGAGCGGGCTGGCCTGCAAGCGGTATTCGCACAGATGCGTGGCCTGCTGCAAAATCCGCGTGGCGCGAGGCACGTCCTGATAATGGGAATAGTCGCAGCGCACGCCCTGCGCCTCCCAGAATTCCGCCAGCTGCTCGATGCGGTATTTGCGACATTGCGCGAGGTTCAGATCGCCAATCAGCGCGATACGCGGCCCATCCGCAAGGCTGCGGGTGACGTGAAACCCATCGCCGCGCGCCATTTCGGCCCAGATCCCGTGCAGGCTGGTTTCCGGACCACCCCCGGTATTGCCCCCGGCCAGGACCGAAGGGGCATGGCCGCGCCATTGCATGCCCAGATAGATCCGCGCCTTGTGCAAAGCCATGCGCAGACCTTCCTCGCGCAGGCTGGCAAAAAACCGGCGGATCAGGGCCGGGCGTAAAAAGCGTCTCATCAGGGCGGCATCTCTCTCTTTGCAACCGCGGGTCGGATAGCCTATTTCCTTCGCAACTACCATGAGGGAATTCTGCTAGAGTCGCTCAAGAGGGTATGAGCAGAGTGACGGGCTTTTCATGACGCAGGTGCAGATTTTGATGGGTGTCTATGAGGGCGCGCCCTATCTGCAGGCACAATTGCAAAGCCTGCTGGATCAGAGCCATGGCGATTGGCACCTGCATGTGAGCGATGACAGCCCCACCCCAGAGAGCCGCGATGTGATCCAGCGGTTTTTCGCCCAGACGCCCGATCGGCTCAGCCTGCGCGCCGGGCCGCGCGCCGGGTTTGCCGCCAATTTCATGTCGCTGATCCGCCAATTGCCACCCAAAAGCGGCGCAGGGTCGGGCGATATGGTGGCCTTTGCCGATCAGGATGATGTCTGGTTCGCGGATAAACTGGCCCGCGCGGTGGCGGCCCTGCAAGAGGTCCCGGCAGAGATCCCGGCGCTCTATTGCGCGCGCTCGCGCTATTGGGATGGCGGCGACAGCTATCAGGAGTCCGCCCCCTTTGCCCGCCCGCCGGGGTTTCGCAATGCGCTGATCGAAAACATCGCTCAGGGCAATACGATTGTGCTGAACCCCGCCGCGGCCGAGCTGGCGCGGGCCGCCAGTGCCGAGGTTGTGGCGGTGTTTGCCCATGATTGGTGGCTCTATCAGCTGATCATTGGCGCAGGCGGGCAGGTGATTGCCGATAATGGCGCCCCGGTGCTGGGCTATCGCCAGCATGGTGGCAATGTGCTGGGCTCGGGCCAGGGGCTGCGCGCGCAAATGGCGCGCAAGGCCAAGGTTCTGGCGGGCGGGTTTCGCGACCGGCTGGACCTGAATGATGCGGCGCTGATCGCCTGTCAGCGCTGGCTGACCCCGGAAAATGCCGCCCTGCATCGCGCCTTTATGCAGGCGCGCCGCGCGCCCCTGCCCCGGCGGTTGCGTGATCTGAATGCGCTGGGTCTTTATCGTCAGCGCCCGCTTTCTACCTTTGGTTTTTGGGGGGCGTCTTTGATTGGCCGGGCCTGACATGCATAACGCCCCCGATACGCGGCCCCATATCCTGCTGGTGGGCGGTGATGGCCACCCGTCGGGCGTGCCGCGCCATATCTGCGATCTGGCCCGCGCCCTGCAAGGGCAGGCCCGGATCACCGTCGCCAGCGAGGCCGATGCTGGCGGCTATCACGAGCTGTCCCAATATGGCGCGCGCCATGTGGCGCTGCACGGGTTGGCCAGCCGGTTGAACCCCGCCGCCGTGCGCGCCGGGAAACGCGCGCTTTTGTCTCTGTTACAGCAGGAAAGCCCCGATATCGTTTGGCTGCATGCCCGCCTGCCGGTGCTGTTGGGGCGGCAATTGCTGGCCTCGGGCGATTGGCGCCCCCGGCCCGGCACCCGCATCGCGCTGACCTATCACGGGCTGCCCTTTGGCCCGGGTCATCGCCGTTCAACCGCGCTGGTCTCCAAACGGATCGAGCGCAGCTTGCTCAGCCAATGCCCGCCCCTGGATCTGGTCTTTCTCAGCACAGAACAGCAGCAGATTATGACGCGGGCTTTGGGCGGATCATTGCAGCCCCATCGCGCCCATGTGCTGGGCAATGCGTCTTGTCTTGGCCCCCTGCCCGCGCCGGATCGCCGTGACATTCCGGGGCGTCATCTGGTGATGACCGGGCGCTGCGGCTTTCAAAAGAATTACGAAGCAGCCCTGCGCCTGATGCGCCACCTGCCCGATGACATCACCCTCAGCCTCTGTGGCTTTGGCACCGATCGCCCGGCGTTTCGCGAACAGGTCAGCAAGCTGGCCGGAACGGCAGCCCCACGCATTCGCTGCCTTGGCCCCCTGCCCGATATCCGCCCTCTTATGGCGGCGGCGGATGGCTATATGCTGTTGTCGCGCTATGAGGGCATGCCCATTGGCGCGCTTGAGGCCTGCGAGGCCGGGCTGCCGCTGATCCTGGCGGATTTCAACGGATCGGCAGATCTGCTCGAGGGGCTGCCCATCGGGCTGCGCCTGACCCAGAAAAAGCCCGAGGCCCAGGCCCGGCGCATTGACGGGGTGCTGGCCCGCTATCTGAGCGATCGCGACAGGCTTAGCAGCAGCATCCGCGCCCATTGGGCCAAACGCTGGTCTTCGGACGCCTTTGACGCCCAGGCCCGCACCCTGGTGGCGGGGTGGTTGGAGGGACCTTAAGGCATCCCTGCCCCTTTGGATGTATGATGTGCCAAGCCGCGCTATCGCCGTCCTGCGGGTTGGCGAAGAAAGCTCTGTTTCTGCCACTTTATCCCAGTCGCGCATTCTCCAACATCCGTGTTCACCAAGACGACGGCAAAATCGCCATCCCGGGGGGCGGGACGGCGATAGCGCGGCGGCCTAAAGGCCTTGATTCCGCGCCAAGGCATAACAAAGCCCCCATCACCGAATACCCCTATTTCGGTCTGGGCTTTTGCATGTTTTCCTCGTGATGCTCCAGCGCCGCGTCGATATCGTCGTAAAACACCACCTTGCCGTTCTCCAGCACCACCGCCATGTCGCACATGCGTTTGACCATGGGGGGGGAATGGGTGACCACGATGGCCCCGGCGCGGGCGCGGCGGTCATCAAACACTGCGACGCTTTTGGCGCGAAACGCCCCGTCTCCCACCGATGTCACCTCATCGACCAGATAGGTGTCAAAGGGGATGCCCATGGAGACCCCAAAGCTCAGCCGCGATTTCATGCCCGAGGAATAGGTGCGCACCGGCATGTAGAAATGCGGCCCCAGCTCGGCGAAATCGCGCACGTAATCCACCAGCTCATCCGTATCCACCCCATAGATCCGCGCCACAAAGCGGGTGTTTTGCGCCCCGGTCAGCTGAGGATGGAACGAGCCGGAAAACCCCACCGGATAGGAAATGGTTCCCGTGGACAGAACCCGCCCCGAACTGGGGCGCAAAGAGCCGGAAATCAGGCGTAACAGGGTCGATTTCCCCGCCCCGTTGCGCCCCAAAAGCGCAACGCTTTTGCCGCTGGGAAACACCGCGGTGAGATCCTTGACCACCACCTTATTGGCCCCGCGCATGGCAAAGATCTTGGTCAACCGGTCAAGTTTGATCATCGCCAGATCCTATTTGCGATCCCGCAGGCTGTAATAGACCAGAACCGCAATCGCCCAGCCAAAGATCAAAAACACCTCGATCAGCAAAAAGATCTTGATCCGCTCGGGATATTCCGCCTTTTCCGCCAGGGTCGGGCGCACATGCGGGGCCAGATAGCGGCTTTGTTTGCGCGCCGCCGCCTGGGCCGCGTCAAACCCGGCCAGGGCGGTGGTATAGGCGGCTTCGGCAAATTCGCGATCCACGATCAGCCCCTCATATTCACCGACCAGGGTGGCGAAAACCTCGCCCTGTTCATCCGACGTCCCGATGCCAAGATTGCGCCGCTCGGCCTCGATGCGCTTGTTGATCACCTCGACCCGGCGCTGCGCCTGGGCGACGCGCGGATTGTTTTCCTGCGAGGTCTCGCTCATCAGGTCGAGCTCGATCAGAGCCTCGGCCAATTGCTGTTGCAGGGTGACCAGCAGGCCCATCTGGTTCTGGGTGTCGATGGTGGGGTCGACAATCTGGGTGCGGTTGCGGAATTCGGTCAAGGCCTGACGCGCGGTCTTGAGCCGTTCCACCGCGACCTCAAGGTCGTCCCTTGCATATTTGATCGCATCCTCGCGGGCGATATCGGACAATTCATTGATCATCCGCGTACATTCATCCAGCAGCACCGTGGCGATGGCGCGCGCCTCTTCGGGGCTGAAGGCCAGGATGCGCAGGTCAATCAGCCCGGCACCACTGTCATAGACGATGGAGACCTGACGTTCCCAATGTTCTTGCAGATCCTCGATCGTGCCGGTTTCGTCAAAGGCAAAGACCGGATCCCCCTGCATCAGCCCATGCGGCCCCTGCCCGGCCCAGATGCCGCGCAGATCGACCCGTTCATCAACCCGGCGCACCAGTTCCTGACTGGTGAGATAGGCAAAGAGAATATCCGTATCCGAGGAACTGCCGCCCGACAGTTCGGTGATACCGCCCAGCAATTCGATGGCCGAGCTGTTTTCCTCGGTGCGCACCGAAAACCCCAGATGCGAGGCAAATTGATCATCGGCCCGGGTCCAGAGATACCAGCCCACCAGGGCAAGCGGCGCCACCACAACCAGCAGAAAGGACCAGAGGACAAAACGATGGCGCGAGCGGATCTTGGCCGGGGCCACAGGGGGGCGCACGGGCGGGTCAATGGCACCGGCAGGACCCGGTTTGGGGGCTTGCACCGATGGGGCCGGCCGCGCGACGGGCGCGGGCGCTTTGGGGGATACCAGTTTCGGGCCGGGCTTCTGCTCTGACATAATCTTCCGCTATATTCTGCTTCCCTGCCCCTAAAATGGGGGGTATGCGTTATGGGTGTCACAATAAGCCTCTTTGCAGGGGCAAGCCAAGACCTTGAGGTTTTCACAGGATCATGTCCCAGAGCGACAGCCTGAGCGCCCCCGCCCGTCACGAGCCGTCGGAGCTGCGCGAAATCCACACCCGGTTCGCCACCCAGCGGGCGGTCATGGCACTGATCCTGCGCGAGATGTCGACCACCTATGGGCGCTCTCCGGGGGGATATATCTGGGCTTTGCTCGAACCCATCGCCGGGATTGCCCTGCTGACGGCGATCTTTTCCGCCGGGTTTCGCGACCCGCCTCTGGGCACCAATTTCCCGGTTTTCTATGCCAGCGGATTATTGCCGTTCATGCTCTATTTTGATGTGGCCAACAAATTGGGGCAATCCATCGCCTTTTCCCGCGCCCTGCTGGAATATCCCCGCGTGACCTTTGTCGATGCGCTGCTGGCGCGGTTCCTGTTGAACACGCTGACCCAGCTGATGGTGAATTTTGTCGTCATGGCGGGGATCTTTGTGATTTTCGATCCGACCCTGACGCTGGATTTCGGCAAGATCACCCTGGCCTATGCCATGGCCATGGCGATGGCTTTTGGTGTTGGCACCCTGAACAGCTTTCTGATCCTGGCCTATCCGGTCTGGCAAACCATCTGGTCGGTGATGAACCGGCCGATCTTTATGATCTCCTGCCTGTTCTTCCTGTTTGAATCCATTCCCCGCCCCTGGTCCGATTACCTGTGGTACAACCCGCTGGTGCATATCAACGGCGTCATGCGGGACGGGTTTTATTCCTTTTATCACCCCTCCTATGTCTCGATCGCCTACCCGTTTGTCATCGGCGCGGTCTTTGCGATTGCCGGCCTGTTCCTGCTCAATCGCTATCACCGTGACATTCTTGACAAATAGACCTGACAATCCGGATGTGATTAGGGTCAGCCTGGGCTTATTTACATGGTTCAACTCGTCAGATTTCGGCTCAAGCAAGGCATATGCACGCAGGAATACCAGTTGTCTTTCAAGGGTATATAACGCAGATTGCGCCGAAATCCGACGAACCCGAAGGGCAAGGAGAAATACATGAGCTCAGCGGCGTGGTTTTCTGGTCAAGGCAACCAGCCTTGCCGGCGAAATCCAAACCACTGATCCCTTGTATTTTTCCATGCTGAGCCATGTAAATAAGCCCAGGCTGACCCTAGCCATAAGCAAGCAACCTAGAACTGATTGACGCCCGTCTTGGGCTTTGAGGATCGTACTATCCATGATTATCTCGACCGGCCTTCCCGATCTGAGAACCCTATTGCTCGTTGACGGGCAGGTTTTTGCCAATTTCACCAAACATCCCGATGCCGCAACCCATCTGGTCATCGGCTCGGCCCAGACCACCCTGACCGATTGCCCGGCCTCGGATCTGGATCTTTATGCGACGGTTTATGGCAGCCCGCTGGTGACGCAGAACCTGCAGGCGGATATGCGCTCGATCCCCGGTGAGCAGGCCAATGGCGACCGTTATGCGATCTGGGTGAATGATCTGTCGGATTGGACCCTGTCGGGCAGCCAGACCCTGCAGCTGATGATCACCGAATATAACAGCCCCTGCGTGATCGAATGCAACCGCTCCATCCGGGTGGATGCGGATCATGACAATCTGTTCTTCCAGGCCCGGCTGGGCATTCACCGCGCCAATGCGGTGCTGCGGGTCAATATCCTGGATCCCGATACCGGCGGTGTTGAAACCCGCAAAGTGCCTTTTGCCACCGCCAATCTGGGCGGCAAGCATCTCTCGGGCTATCAGGAAGTCATGGTGCCCCTGCCCCGCAAGAAAGGCTTTCTCGAGGTCACATTTGCGGTCGAATATCAGGGCTATATCGATGATGGCACCGGGATCGAGCCCTTTATCTTCCTGGCCGATATCCGCGCCGACAAACGCCGTACGCGCAAGCTTTCCGAGGCGCGCCCGCTGTTCATTTATGGCGATTACATCCCCTCGGACGGGGTCTGGATGTCGGCGCCGCTGCCCAACACCCTGGCGCCAGAGCAGACCCTGCATGTGCGTCAGAACCGCAAGAGCGTCAGCCACACCGCCGAGGCCGCGCCCAAGATCACCGTCGAGGATGAATATGGCCACACGCTGGTGATCCAAAGCCAGACCCGCTGCGATATGGTGCTGTATGTGGATGGCAAACCCGATCAGGCCTTTGTCGCCGAGGCCGGGCATACGCCGGTGCGCCTGTCGGAATGCTATTTTGATGGCAACACCCATCATGTCAGCCTGCGCGACCCCTCCGGCTCGATCTCGTATTGGGCCAGCCAATGTCTGGTTCCCGCCCTGCTGACCCCAACCGACATCCTGCAGCGCGAAACCAATGCGCCCTTCCCCGATGCGATCTTTGCCCAGACCGGACGGCGCTATGCGGCGCTCAAGGATCTGCTGGCGCGCGCCGATGCACAGACCGATTTTGCCCAGCTCTCCCATGCGCTCACCACGCTTGAGGGCGGCTATGAGCGGGTCAAGCTCAAACCGCTGAGCTTTCCTGAGGTCGACAGCCCCGATGTCTCTATCGTCATCCCCGCCCATAACAAGGTCGAGGTGACCTATCTGGCGCTGTGTTCCCTGCTGCTGGCCAGCAACACAGCCACATTCGAGGTCATCGTGGTCGATGATGCCTCAACCGATGAAACCGCCGAGCTTGAGAGCTTTGTCTCGGGCATCACGGTGATCCACAATGCCGAAGCCCAACGTTTCATCCGCGCCTGCAATGCCGGGGCGGACAAGGCGCGGGGCAAATTCGTGTTGCTCTTGAACAATGATGTCGAGGTCACCACCGGCTGGCTGGACGAATTGATCGCCGGGTTTGAGCGCTTTGACAATGTCGGGCTGGTGGGCTCGAAACTGCTCTATCCCAATGGGCAATTGCAGGATGCGGGTGGCATCATCTGGGGCAGCGGCAACCCCTGGAACTATGGCAACCGGCAGAACCCCAATGCGCCACGCTTCTGCTATGCCCGTCAGGCGGATTACCTGTCCGGTGCGGCGCTGATGACCTCCAAGGCGATCTGGGACGAGGTTGGCGGCCTCTCGTCCTATCTCGAACCGATGTATTTCGAGGATACGGATTTCTCCTTCAAGGTGCGCGAGGCCGGGTACAGCACCTGGTTCATCCCCTCCTCGGTGATCTATCACTATGAGGGCATGACCTCGGGCACCGATGTCAAAGGCTCGGGCTTCAAACGCTACCAAGAGGTCAACCGCCCCAAATTCAAACGCCGCTGGGCCGAGGCCTATGCCAATTTCGGCCATGAGGGGCAAAAGCCCGATCTGGAAAAGGATCGCGGCATTGTCGGACGGGTGCTGTTCATCGATTACACCACCCCGCGCCCCGATCAGGATGCCGGCTCTTATGCGGCGATCCAGGAAATCAAGCTGGTGCAGGCCCTGGGGTACAAGGTCACCTTCCTGCCCACCAATCTCGCCCATCTCGGCAGCTATACCGAGGATCTGCAAAAGATGGGGGTCGAGGTGATCTATGCCCCCTTCTACATGTCGGTGAATGATTACCTCGCCCAGCATGCGACGGATTTTGATGCCTTCTACATCACCCGTTTCTATGTCGCCAATGACTCGCTGGCGCAGATCCGCGCCCATGTGCCCGAGGCGCGGGTGCTGTTCAACAATGCCGACCTGCACTTCCTGCGCGAAATCCGCGCGGCGCGGGTGTCAAACGATACCGAGCGTATGGAATCGGCGCGCAAGACCCGGGACGAGGAAATGGCCGTCATCCAGCAGGTGGATGTGGTGCTGTCCTATAATGAATTCGAACATTCGGTGATCGAAGCCTATACCGAAGGCAGCGCCAAGATCCTGCGCACGCCCTGGGTGGTGGATGTGCCCGAAACCATTCCGGCCCTGTCTGAGCGGTCGGGCCTGTCCTTCCTTGGCGGGTTCCGTCACCATCCCAATGCCGAAGGGCTGCTCTGGTTTGCGCGGGAAATTCTCCCGCAAGTGAGCGCGCGCCATAAAAAGACGCAGAAACCCGGCGAAAAGGATCTGGTTCTTTCGGTCTATGGTTCGCGTATGACCGACGAAATCAAGGCGCTGAAAAGCGATGCGCTGGATCCGGTCGGCTTTGTCCAGGATGCGGCGGATGCCTATGACCAGCACCGTGTCTTTGTGGCGCCGCTGCTGTCAGGGGCCGGGATCAAGGGCAAGGTGCTCTCGGCGCTGGCCCATGGCGTGCCCTGCGTGCTGACCCCGGTGGCCGCCGAAGGCATCGGGCTGCGCCATGGCCATGACAGTTTCATCGCGCGCACCCCGGCGGAATGGGTTGATGCCATCATCCGCCTCAACAGCGATGATGCGCTCTGGCAGGAAATGTCAGAGAATGCCCGCGCCTATATGGCTGAAAGCTTCTCCTTTGAGCGCGGCAAACAGGCCATGCGCGACGCGTTCGAAGCCGCCGACCTCTTCCTGCCCGGGGCTGGGCGTTAAGGCACCGTCACAACGGCACTTGCCCTGCTATAGGGCAAGTGTTATCAGCCCGGTATGAAACGGATGACTCACCAGCTGTATTATTACTCGTAATCGGGCGCGCAAGCGTCCGACCATGGGCGCTGGCTGAACGTTTCATATTTCCCATTCACCGTCAGACCCCATGTCTATCTTGCATGTCTTTTCGTGCATGTCTTGATTGATTTGGCCTGCGCCTGCAGTGGATCGGCCACCTCTCAAGACACCAACTCAGGGGAGTTGGCAGAGCGGTCAAATGCGGTGGACTGTAAATCCACTGGGGCAACCCACCTAGGTTCGAATCCTAGACTCCCCACCATACCCAGCCTTTGGGATGATCTGAAAAACACGCCGATATCCCTGCGATGCGGAAAATGGCGGCTATGAGTCCAGACTAATCCTCATGGAGGTTTGAGAATCCAATTATGAGGCTAAGGTTAAAGTAATTTTGACTAGAGGCAGATCAGTTGACGCAAAGTAGCAAACAGAGTTTTGGGGTTTCCTATGAAGAAGTCCGCAAGCCACTCGACAAGAAAGATCTTGCGATTATCAGGCGGGCAATTAACGAACGCGGGGGATTTGATGGTCGCGTGATCAAGGAGGCTCTGTCGTTCTACAAAGTTGAAGATAGAGACGTGGAACAACTAAAAACTCGCGTCAGCCCCCATCAAACACCTGAAAGTCTCAGCTACGAAGACAAGCTGAATTCGTTGGTGCTTTGTTGCCTGGCAAGTGCGGCTCTTGGCGAAGAGGAGCTATCAACAATAACTGGCTATGATCGCGACGAATTCTACACAACAATTCGCAGGCTCTATCACGGTGTGCGAATGTCGATAAAAAAGAAATCGATGTAACAATGCGCTCTGTCAATTCATGTGCCGGGTGGCAGCATTGTCCGCACTGCCGACCTTCTCGACCCCAACCAAACGCTAGTCTGGATGGGGCCTGACCCTCGTGCAGGAGTTCGCCCCTATCGGCAACGGGGGCGGTCACCCCCCATTTTTCAGCCCCACTTTGCCGGTAGCGTGAATCCTTCGGCCTCGATCTCGGCGCGGATGCGTTCGATATCCTTGGCAAAGAGTTCGGGGAAGAAATCAGGCATCGGGTGTGACACGCTTTCGGTAAAGCGGCGTTCCAGCAGGCGTTGCGGGTAATCAAAGGCCGGCAGGTCAAGGAACTCTTCGATGCTGCGCAGGGTGCCGCGCTGATCGGCATGCAGGTCCTCGTAAAAGATCACCTTGCGCTCGTCTTCGCGCAGGCCCTTTTTCATCCGCCGCAGCACCGCACCATATTCGGCATTTTCCCAGATATGGGCCTGGCGCACGAATTTGTTGTAATCCTTGGCCTTCCAGCTCTGCAACTTGTCCAGGCTATTGGTCATCTGCAGGTGGAACTTGGTATGGCTCCACAGCCGTTTCAGCGGGTCACGCATGGTATAAAGCACGCGCAAGCGGTCGCTGGAATTGGAGATGGTCGGCCAGGCTTCGGCCGGGATATGGGCGTGCAGATTGGAAAAGTCACAGGCCCAGATCTGCTGGTCGCGCATGTCAAACAGGTTGCGATACCAGAAATCATCCACCGGGCGCTGCAGATATTGCGCCACCCAATGCAGGTTATAGCGCACGCGATCGATCTGGGTCTTTTGCGGGTCAAACCGGAACAGGTAACGGTCGCGCGCCGAGGCCAGCCGCCGCTCTTCGCTGAGATGGCGATTGTTCACATAGCGGTGGTAGAAATAGTGAATTTCCTTCTCCGGCGTGAAATGCAATGCCGGATGACGCTCGAGAACCGCGTAAAGCCAGGTTGTCCCGGCCTTCATCGCGCCGATGCTGAGAAACAGGTTGCCAAAGGTTTTATGGCTCATGGTCTGCGGGGCCCTTTTTAAACTGACAAAGGGCCTATCCCGCCCGCTCCGAGAGGTAAAGAGCAGAGCCACAGGAGCGGGAGCAATCGGCAAATTTTCCCGTCATGGGAGGGCGCGGAAACACGCCGTCCCTCTCAATCATGTCAGCTTTGTAGCGTTTCGAGCAAACGCTTTAGAAGATAAAGTCGCCAGCATCGAGGTCGGACAGGGTCACCCCGGTCAGACGGATGGAATTGCCACTGCCTGTGTCGATCACCACATCTGCGCCGACCTGGGTGGCGGCACCGCTTGTGGCCGAGCTCAGGTCGAGATCCGCCAGGCTGGTGATGGCAGAAACCGCACTGAGATCGATCTTTTCAAGACTCGAGGTCGCATCGAAATCGGTGATCGTATCCACGCCATGCCCATCCTCAAAGATAAAGGTATCGGCGTTGAAATTGCCCGAGATCACGTCATTGCCCGCGCCGCTATTGATCGTGTCAAAGCCTGCGCCGCCATAGATCGTATCGACACCGCCCCCCGAGGAAATCACATCATTGCCAATGCCGCCAAAGAAACGGTCATTGCCATCCCCCGATTGCAGCGTGTCATTGCCGGCATTGCCAAACAGCCCGCCCGATCCATCCGTATCGATCACCAGGTCATTGCCATCGCCACCAAACATCCGGTCCAGCCCCTGGCCGCCATAAAGCGTGTCATTGCCTTCATCGCCATAGAGATTATCCGCCTGGTTGCCGCCATAGAGCAGGTCATTGCCGGTGCCCCCCGAAAGCAGGTCATACCCCCCTTCACCAAACAAGGTATCATCGCCGCCTTCGCCCCAGATGCCATCAACCGACAGGCCGATATTGGTGCCCGCGCGGATGATATCATTGCCATCACCGCCATAGACGCGGTCAGCCTCGCTGCCAGAGAGCAGGCTGTCATTGTCATCCCCCCCATAGAGGTGGTCCGTACCCACGCCTCCGATCAGCGTGTCATTGCCTGCGCCGCCATTCAGGGTGTCAGCATTGCCTTCGCCATCAAGACTGTCCGCGCCGGAACCACCATCAATCGAGTCAAAGCCAAAGCCGCCCAGGATCGTGTCATTGCCGCCTTCACCTTCGATCTCGTCATTGCCGCCATAGCCATTGACCGAATCCGCGCCGTCTCCGGCATTGATGTCATTGGCCACCTGGTTGCCGATGATCGTGTCATCCCCCGATCCCAGCATCGCGTTTTCGATGATCGTGCCACGGGCAATGCCGACATTGCCGATCAGACCATTGATATTGGAGAACTGCTCGGCGCGCAGGTCAATCAATTGGTTCTGGGTGCTGGAGGAGAAATCAAACAGATCGATCCCGCCCGCATCATAGACGGTAAAGGCCACCGCCCCGCCGCCATAATTGCCATCACTATTGGTCAGGCTGTCGATATAATTGCCCAGGGAACTGCCTTCGCCCCAGGTGGTATTGCCCGCCGTGGCGCTGCCGGCCCCGGCCGCGCCATAGAGCGATTGAATGGCGACGATATCCGCCAGCATGGCTGAAATCGGTTCGGCATAGCTGGCAATGACGCTCGTATTGTCGGTCTGGCTGAAATAGGACATGACCGAGACCTGATAGCTGTCATTGGAAAAGGTCGCGTCACTGGGATAAGAGGCGCTGCCATTATAGCCGCCCTGATGGCCCAGACCCAGCGCATGGCCGATCTCATGCACATAGGTCGAGAAGGAATAGCTGTCGATCCCGGTGCCATAGCTTGCCAGCCAGCTGGCGGAGACATTAACCTCAGAGGAAATAATATTGCCATTGCCGTCAAAGCTCGAGCTGGCAAAGGCCCCGGATTGGTTGTCATCAAAGGTAATATCGGCGCTGCCGGTGGTCTCGACAAAATCGATATCCGCCACCATTTCCCAGGCCTCAAAAGCCCAACGCGCCAGTTGCTGGCCATCCGCGGTCAGCGCGGTGATATTGACGGTGATGACATTGCTCGACGAGGTGTCAAAGCTGCGCTCTTGCCCGCCCCAATATCCCGAGGTCAGGTAATCTGCCAGCTCATCCAACGTGCCCGCGCTGGGGCCTGTCACGGTGGTGGCCTGCACTTCCAGCGTATAGGTGCCGCTTTGGCTGGTCGGGCTATAGGCCTCGGCCACCAGATAATAGGTGCCTGTGGCGGTGGCGGTAAAGGTGATCAGGGAATCGCGCCCGGTGCCGCCATCATCATTCTGTGCGATCACAGTGCCCGCGCTGTTGGTCAGATAAAGATAGCTGTCGCTCAGGGTGCCACCGCCGCCCGAAGAGCCGCTCATGGAAAGCGTATAAGACTGCCCCGCCACCAGATTGACCTCGACCCAGTCATTGTCATTCAGGGACAGGCTGCCCTCGAATGTGTCCCCAACCGCCATCATATAGGGGGTGCCGGTATTGCTGGGGGCGTCTGCCCCTTCGATCACAACCGCAAAAGCCGGTTCGCCATCGGTATGCCGGGCGGGATCAAAGGTCTGGGTGGCGCTGCAAAGTGTACACATGGAAGATACTTTCTCGTCGAACCGGGTCGTATGGTTAATGCGTTCTTACTTATTTCGTTCCCGACTGACCCTCGTCAAGCTCGGAAAGAAACGCTGGGAAATGCCCCAAAAGGGCGCGGGCGGTTTGGCGAGCCCTATCAACGGAAAGCGGCGATTCCGTGACTTTTAGCGGGATCCAGGCGCCTTTATCTTTCACATTGTCAGGATTGTTTCGCGCAATCCACAGCAGCCGGGCCTGATGGGCCTGCTGTTCCAAGCGCAGGCCCAGATCGCCGGGGCGGGATGGGCTGTCCTGACCGGGGGGCACGATGCGCGGCACCCGGCCCGGGGCCTTGTGGGCCAATTCCTGGATCATCGCCTGACAGATCGGGTCAGAGGCCTGCGCGCAGCCCAGCAGGATCACCGCACGTTCGGGACGCGCGCTCACCGGGTCAGCCCCGGCGCTTGCCCAGACAAGGCTCCAGACCCCCAAGGCCAAGAGGCCTGGCAGCCGCTTTTGTATGAATCGCAACATGACACGCCCCACGCCTCCCAGTGGTAAAACATGTAAACTCTATCCCGCTTTTCGGGTTTTGATCCAGCCCAGGAAGGCTTTGTCGGCATCTTGCAGCCGAATCCGCCCCGAACTGACCCAAAAGGCGCGCCACTCGGCTTCGAGCGCATAGATATCGGCACCGGGCCACAGGGCGCGTCCGGCCTCCAGCGCATCGGCGCTGAGGATCGGCGCATCAGACAGATCGCTTTCCACCACCATATCGCGGCGCGACACCCGCAGGATGTCCCCCTCCAGCTCTTCGAGATGGTAATCGGGCAGATGGTCGGCGGCGATCATCTTGCGAATGGCGGCGCGAAACACCCGCACCGGGGCGCTGGAGCCGCTTTTCTTGTGCAAGAGCGGGATCGAGATCTGCCAGTCACGCTGGCGCCCGCAATGTTTGCGCGCCAGCTCATAGACCCGGCGCTCCAGCGGTTTGCGCAATTTGAAATAATCCCGGCTCAGGGTCAGCACCGATTTGTTCAGCACCGCGCGAAACAGCCATTCGCTGAGCACCACGGTGACCGAGACCATGCGCCCGCCGCGTGTCTTGCGCACGATCTCCCAGCTTTCGATCAGGCCAAAGCCGCTGGTGGTCTCGTAATCGCCCACGCTGATATTGGTGGTGATGCGGGTGCCGGCGAGCCGCTCAAACGCCTCCTTGAGCCGGTGATAGGCATCCCCCGATGTATCCCGCTGGGTCGCCATCAAGAGATCATGCGCCGTCAATGTCAGCTTGCGCGTCACATCGCGCCCGGCATTCAGCCCCGCCATCAGCTGGCTGATGCAATAAATCAGGATGTCCTTGTCATGAATGGTGGCGCGGCCCTTGACGCTGGGCGTCACTTCGACCTCGACCCCGTTATGCTCATAGGCCAGCACCCGGCGATCCTGCCGGGTGGCGAGCGAAAAGATCGGGTGTTCCATACTCCCGAGATCATCCTTGGGGCTGGCCCCAAACAGATCGCAGACAAAGAAATCGCCGCTTTCCTGCGCGGGAAGATACGCCCCCCCTGCCCCAGCTGCTGTGGGTGTGCCTGTCGCCATAATGCTCGCTCCGCCCCCGATTGATGTTCGGTGTCAGCGCCCTCTAACGGGGCGATTCTGGTTTCGGGGTTTCAGTGACACCCAAGGTAGAGATATCCCCAAGCCGCGTCCAGAGCAGCCGCGGATCAGATCGGGGGATCAGAGTCGCTTCTTCGGGGCTTCAGAGTCACTTCAACGTGGGATCAGAGTCACCTTGACCTTGGCCAGCCTCCAAAAACTCTTTGAAATCAGGTCTCTAAAAAAATCGCCCCAGCCCGTAACGAATAATATAACCTAAAAATAACTGGACCTTTGCTTAGAAATCGCAGATCTCAGCGATATCTCCCAGATTTCCCCCTTTGATTTTGCTTAGAAAAGCTGTGCGTGTTCGCATTTTTCTTTCATGTGCGCGGATTTTGGGTATTCTGTCAAAAAGGGCGAACATGAGCTGATTTGCCCCTCTGACAGGCCCGCAGGATCAGACCGGAAAATCCCCCGGACCACCCTGCAAAAACTCAAGGACCGAGCACGTGAAATCCGACTCCCAATCCCTGCCTCCCTATTTTGGCATCGATCCCGATATTGCCATGACCCAGCTTGAGGCCGCCACCACCACCGCCGATTTTGCCCGCATCGCCGGGGTCTGTTCGGCCGGGCGCGAGGATCTGGCAAGCCGCGGGCTGGAGGAGGGCGGCGCTCGCTCCCTGCGCCGCTTTTCCACCTGGGAAATCACCCGCTATCTCATTCCCGTCGCCACCGGCCATTTCCGCCGCGTGCTGAAACAGAACCCGGACCTGCCCCAGGGTTTTAGCGAGACCGAGGGCGGCGCCAAATGGTTCACCCTGGATGAGGTGCTGCGCCTGCGCGCGCATTTTGCCTCTGAGGGCTCCAAGGCCAAGAATTACCAACCCTACCGCCCCAAGGGGCAGCCAGCGAAGATCGTCGCCGTGGCCAATTTCAAGGGCGGCGTGGGCAAGACCTCCACCGCCGCGCATCTCGCCATGTCCGCCGCCTTGGACGGGTACAAGGTGCTGGTGGTCGACCTCGATAGCCAGGGCTCGATGACCTCAATCTTTGGCGGCAAGGTGGCCGATGAATGGCAGACGGTCTTCCCCCTGCTGGCGCGCCATTACGCGCGGCATTTGCAGGCCGACAATCAGCGCCGTCTTGATCGCGGGGAACCAGCGCAGCCGCTGGATGACACCTTGGCTGACGCGCTGCCCGTCAAAGCCGGGGAGCTGATCCAGAAAACCCATTGGCCCAATATCGATCTCATCGGCGCCCAGCTCAATCTCTATTGGGCGGAGTTTCAGATCCCGGTCTGGCGCATGGCCGGGCGCAGTTGGAAGCTCTGGGATGCGCTGACTGATAGCCTGGATGAGGATGGGGTGCTGGATGACTATGACATCGTCTTTGTCGACACCCCGCCCGCGCTTGGCTATCTGACCATCAACGGGCTGGCCGCCGCCGACATCCTGCTGGTGCCGCTTGGCGCCTCTTTCCTGGAATTCGACAGCACGGGCCGCTTCTTTGACATGCTGCATTCCACATTCGGCAGCATCGAAGAGGCCGAGAATATGGCGGCCCGTGCCTTGGGGCGCGAGGGGCTGGCCTTTGAATGGGATGCGGTGCGCGCGGTGGTGACGCGCTATGACGGCTCGCAACAGGCGGAACTGGCCGCTTTGATGCAAAGCTATCTTGGCCCCACCCTGTCCCCCCATCGCCAAGGCTTCACCGCCCTGATCGGGCAGGCGGGGGAACAGGTGCAGGGCATCTATGAGGCCGATTACCGTGATTTCAACCGCGAGACCTATGTGCGCGGGCGCGAGACCTTTGATGCCACCTATGCCGCGTTCAAATCGCTGCTGATCGGGGCCTGGCGGCGCGATGAGCTGGCCGCGCAAGAGGCGGCGGAATGAGACCCTGTTTCGCCCCTGCCCCGCATCCATCCGGGCAGATGTTTCGCGCGCGAAACGTTTTGCGCCGCACGGTCGGGTTACAGATCGCTAACCCGCCTGCCCTTTCCTGGGCTTTCTTATCCCCTCTCATCCCCCCTCTCACCCAAGGAGACGGACCATGGCCAAACGCAAACGTCTGACCCCTGCCAATCCCGCCTTTCTCGAACCCGCCCCCGAGGTGAAATCCGCCCTTGGCGCGCCCATGCGCGCCGCCCCCATCGCCGATGTCGCCCGCGAGGCCAGTGCCAGCGCCGCCGCCGAAGAGCTGGCACAGACTCTGGCAGAGGCGCGGGAAAAGGGCCGCATGGTGATCGAGGTGCCGCTTGAGGCGGTCAAGCTGGATCACCTGGTGCGCGACCGCGTGGCGGTTCAGGATGACGACACCCAGGCGCTCAAGGACAGCCTGCGCGCCCGTGGTCAGAAAACCCCGGTGGAATTGGTGCAGATCGGCGAGGGGCGCTACGGTCTGATTTCCGGCTGGCGCCGCTGCATGGCGCTGCGGGCGTTGCAGGCGGAAACAGGTGAGGCGCGCTTTGGCACGGTTCTTGGCCTGCTGCGCCAACCCGAGGACAGCGCTGACGCTTATCAATCCATGGTCGAGGAAAACGAGATCCGGGTTGGGCTGAGCTATTTTGAACGCGCCCGCATCGTTGCCAAATCGGTTGAGGCTGGTGTCTTTGAGACGGATCGTGACGCGCTGCAGGCGCTGTTCCAATCCGCCTCGCGGCCCAAGCGTTCCAAGATCGGCAGTTTCATTGCGCTGGTGCGCGGGCTCGAAGGGGCGCTGCGTTTCCCCGAGATGATTGGCGAGCGGCTGGGCCTGTCCTTGTCCCGCGCCCTTGGCGAGGATCCGGAACTGGCGGTTCAGATCGCTGCCACCCTGGCCGAGGAAGCCCCCGAGAACGCGGAGGTGGAACAAGAGATCCTCAGCCGCTTTCTGGCCCCCGCACCGATTGTGCCCAGCCCCAAGCCGCCTGAGGCTGCGGAGCCAGCCGCCAAGGCTGAAGGTCCCAAGCCCGACCCGGTAAAACCGCAACCCATCGTCGGCGGTCTCTCTCTCAGTCACGAAGAGGGGCGCCTGGTGCTTGAGGGGCGTCTGGTTGATGACAAGCTCAAGGCGCGTCTGATCACCTGGTTGCGCCAGAATTTTTGACGCCCTTCCAAAGCCACGATCATCCAACCCCTGTTTCGCGCGCGAAACAGGGGTTTTTCTTTGCCCAGTGTCTTCTTTGGCCAGTGGGCGGCCCGCTGGCTCAGCTTGGTTCGGGGCTGAATTCTGGGCAGAGATATTGCGCAAAGAGAGGGGCAGGGAGGGGGCAAAATGCACCGATCTGGCTGGCACCTATATATAATGTATCCGCGCCGGTGTTTCACAGAAAGCCTCCGGCGGCGCGAATGTCCCGAGAGTGCCGCAGGCAGGGCAGGGCATGCGCGCCGCAGCTTTGAAACCGGGCGCTTCGGGGTGTTTTTTGGCCCTGATTCAGAGGCCCGAGTCGGCTTGAGCGGGATTTTGATGCTGAATCGCGATTCCAACGCCGCTTTTGTGGTGAGTCTGCCCCGAGTCTCCCCTGAATCTCATCTGAGTCTGTGGGTTTTGCTGTGGATAAGCCCAGAGTCGCGGGATTTTGCGGGGGTTTTGGCCCAGTCCCGGTTAAAGCAAGAGCAGGGGAGAGGAGTAATATCGTAATTAAGTTATTGAAATTGCTTATGTTTCAAAAAACTTTCATGTTTTTGGTCAAAAACTGAAAAAAGGGGTTGCGGGTGTGAGGTGTTATCCGTAGAACCCCCTTCACCGGCGGCGCTGAGGCGCTAACGGGACGCCAGGCGGGGCGACGGAGCGAGGCTCTGAAGCGCAAGACGGTAAGAAATTTGAGGCAGATTGAGCGGGTTGCGCCAGAAAGATTTTGGCGCTTCCGGTTGATTTTGTCTCTGGGGATTTTCCCCACGTTGTTTGACATAGCTAATATCTGAAGAGATATGTGGGCGCCTTGGTTCAAATCGATGGATCAAATGTCTGCATATCAGCATTCTTAGAGTTTCGGCTCGATGATAGAATGTCAGCTTCACTGTTTGAGGCGGCTTTCGGTTTCTGATGAAACCTGAAGCACAATCAAACAGATGACTTCTGATGCGTCTCCGTTCCTAGCCGGGTGGAGATAGGGACCATGCCCCCAAAGCTGGTTCTGAAGTATCAGAGATGTGCAGAGGTTCGAACGTCAAGGATAAGCTGGTAACAGCTTTTCAACTTGAGAGTTTGATCCTGGCTCAGAACGAACGCTGGCGGCAGGCCTAACACATGCAAGTCGAGCGCGACCTTCGGGTTGAGCGGCGGACGGGTTAGTAACGCGTGGGAACGTACCCAGATCTAAGGAATAGCCACTGGAAACGGTGAGTAATACCTTATACGCCCTTCGGGGGAAAGATTTATCGGATTTGGATCGGCCCGCGTTAGATTAGGTAGTTGGTGCGGTAACGGCGCACCAAGCCTACGATCTATAGCTGGTTTTAGAGGATGATCAGCAACACTGGGACTGAGACACGGCCCAGACTCCTACGGGAGGCAGCAGTGGGGAATCTTGGACAATGGGCGCAAGCCTGATCCAGCCATGCCGCGTGAGTGATGAAGGCCTTAGGGTCGTAAAGCTCTTTCGCCAGAGATGATAATGACAGTATCTGGTAAAGAAACCCCGGCTAACTCCGTGCCAGCAGCCGCGGTAATACGGAGGGGGTTAGCGTTGTTCGGAATTACTGGGCGTAAAGCGCGCGTAGGCGGACCAGAAAGTTAGGGGTGAAATCCCGGGGCTCAACCCCGGAACTGCCTCTAAAACTCCTGATCTAGAGTTCGAGAGAGGTGAGTGGAATTCCGAGTGTAGAGGTGAAATTCGTAGATATTCGGAGGAACACCAGTGGCGAAGGCGGCTCACTGGCTCGATACTGACGCTGAGGTGCGAAAGTGTGGGGAGCAAACAGGATTAGATACCCTGGTAGTCCACACCGTAAACGATGAATGCCAGTCGTCGGGTAGTATACTATTCGGTGACACACCTAACGGATTAAGCATTCCGCCTGGGGAGTACGGTCGCAAGATTAAAACTCAAAGGAATTGACGGGGGCCCGCACAAGCGGTGGAGCATGTGGTTTAATTCGAAGCAACGCGCAGAACCTTACCAACCCTTGACATCCTGTGCTACATCCAGAGATGGATGGTTCCCTTCGGGGACGCAGTGACAGGTGCTGCATGGCTGTCGTCAGCTCGTGTCGTGAGATGTTCGGTTAAGTCCGGCAACGAGCGCAACCCACATCCTTAGTTGCCAGCAGTTCGGCTGGGCACTCTAGGGAAACTGCCCGTGATAAGCGGGAGGAAGGTGTGGATGACGTCAAGTCCTCATGGCCCTTACGGGTTGGGCTACACACGTGCTACAATGGCAGTGACAATGGGTTAATCCCCAAAAACTGTCTCAGTTCGGATTGGGGTCTGCAACTCGACCCCATGAAGTCGGAATCGCTAGTAATCGCGTAACAGCATGACGCGGTGAATACGTTCCCGGGCCTTGTACACACCGCCCGTCACACCATGGGAGTTGGTTCTACCTGACGACGCTGCGCTAACCTTCGGGAGGCAGGCGGCCACGGTAGGATCAGCGACTGGGGTGAAGTCGTAACAAGGTAGCCGTAGGGGAACCTGCGGCTGGATCACCTCCTTTCTAAGGATGATGCTAGATTGATAGGCTTGCCTATCACGTGCATCACTTAGCAACGGTCTCTTACCTTTGGAGACCAAACATTGAACGGACCAGGTCGTCCTCATATCTCTTCAGACACGCGATCCTCACCGGAGGATCATCAAGGGGCCTTAGCTCAGCTGGGAGAGCGCCTGATTTGCATTCAGGAGGTCAGCGGTTCGATCCCGCTAGGCTCCACCAGAATTGGCCCTTGTAAACCACATTGGGCTGACTGGCCGCTCTCGACAGACTTTGCAGAGCAAAGTCGTCTGCCGCGGCAACGACGTTTTTTGCAAAGCAAAAAACATCTGGGTCGGTAGCTCAGGTGGTTAGAGCGCACGCCTGATAAGCGTGAGGTCGGAGGTTCAAGTCCTCCTCGACCCACCACCCTGCACTTTGCTTGCAAAGTGTCAGGTATCCTGGTTCATCCAAGAGAAAGTGACAGGGTATTTTGCTTTAGCAAAATGTCCCGAGAGCGCCTCTCAGGAAGCCTCACTTCTTCGATTTGATCGAACAGCAGTTACTCAACTTCTGTTCCGTCCAATCGGACAAAACAGAGTTCTGCAAGCGGAACTCGTTTGAAATCGTTTAGAGATAATCAATCAACATTGCTTGGTTGCCATAAGTAAGTGGCCAACCTCGCTGGGTTCTCTTCGGAGAAGGTTGATCCCTGGTCTAGCCGGCCATTGATCGATATCCCCAGTCGAAACGAGCAATTGTTGTCCAAGTCAAGTACACTAACCCGGTGTCACGCGAGTGGCACCATTGTCCTAACGCAAGTTAGGGCGGGAAAATGTATGCATTGATGCAGTAAGATGGATGTCTCCCTTTGCCGGGTTCTCATCCTTCGCAAGGCTTTAACAAGTCTCGCTCTTACTGGATCAAATCAAGCGCGAGAAGGGCGTTTGGTGGATGCCTTGGCAGTAAGAGGCGATGAAAGACGTGATACTCTGCGATAAGCCATGGGGAGCTGAGAATAAGCTTTGATCCATGGATCTCTGAATGGGGCAACCCACCTGAAAGTTCATTATAATTACTTCGGTACTTTATAGTGGGCTTAACCAGGTACTTTTGACCTGAATACATAGGGTCTTAAGAGCAAACCCGGGGAACTGAAACATCTAAGTACCCGGAGGAAAGGAAATCAATTGATACTCCCCTAGTAGCGGCGAGCGAACGGGGACCAGCCGAGCCTTGAACGTGATCAGAATGTGTTGGGAAGCACAGCCATAGTGGGTGATAGCCCCGTATGAGAAGCGTGATGGGACGTATTAAGTAGGGCGGGACACGTGAAATCCTGTCTGAAGATCGGAGGACCACCTTCGAAGGCTAAGTACTCCTTACTGACCGATAGCGAACCAGTACCGTGAGGGAAAGGTGAAAAGCACCCCGACGAGGGGAGTGAAACAGTACCTGAAACCGAACGCCTACAATCAGTCGGAGGCTCCTTGAGAGCTGACGGCGTACCTTTTGTATAATGGGTCATCGACTTGGTCTATCTAGCAAGCTTAAGCCGTTAGGTGTAGGCGCAGCGAAAGCGAGTCTTAATAGGGCGTCGAGTTAGATGGATCAGACCCGAAACCGAGTGATCTAGGCATGACCAGGATGAAGGTAAGGTAACACTTACTGGAGGTCCGAACCCACACCTGTTGAAAAAGGTCGGGATGAGTTGTGCCTAGGGGTGAAAGGCCAATCAAACTCGGAGATAGCTGGTTCTCCGCGAAATCTATTTAGGTAGAGCGTCATCCGAATACCCCGGGGGGTAGAGCACTGGATGGGTAATGGGGCCCCACAGGCTTACTGATCCTAACCAAACTCCGAATACCCGGGAGTACTAGATGGCAGACACACTGCGGATGCTAACGTCCGTAGTGGAGAGGGAAACAACCCTGACCTACGACTAAGGCCCCCAATTCATGGCTAAGTGGGAAAGCAAGTGGGACGACCAAAACAACCAGGAGGTTGGCTTAGAAGCAGCCATCCTTTAAAGATAGCGTAACAGCTCACTGGTCTAAATAAGTTGTCCTGCGGCGAAGATGTAACGGGGCTCAAGCCATGAGCCGAAGTCTAGGATGCCGTAAGGCATGGTAGCGGAGCGTAGTGTGACATAGAACTCATCCTCTTTAGTCTTCTTCGGAAGGCCTTGGAGGATAGAGTTCTTTCGATGAAGCCGGGCTGTAAGGCATCCGGTGGAGAGATCACTAGCGAGAATGATGACATGAGTAGCGACAAAGAGGGTGAGAGACCCTCTCGCCGAAAATCCAAGGGTTCCTGCTTAAAGCTAATCTGAGCAGGGTAAGCCGGCCCCTAAGCCGAGGCCGAAAGGCGTAGGCGATGGGAACCAGGTTAATATTCCTGGGCCAGAAGGAAGTGACGGATCGGAGCGGCGTGTAGTCCTTATCGGATTGGGCTGCATCTTAACCGGTTCCTGGAAATAGCCCTTCATGAGACCGTACCCTAAACCGACACAGGTGGATAGGTAGAGTATACCAAGGCGCTTGAGAGAACGATGTTGAAGGAACTCGGCAAAATACCTCCGTAAGTTCGCGAGAAGGAGGCCCGGTACATGAGTGCCGGGGGCACAAACCAGGGGGTGGCGACTGTTTACTAAAAACACAGGGCTCTGCGAAGTCGCAAGACGACGTATAGGGTCTGACGCCTGCCCGGTGCCTGAAGGTTAAAAGGAGGGGTGAGAGCTCTGAATTGAAGCCCAGGTAAACGGCGGCCGTAACTATAACGGTCCTAAGGTAGCGAAATTCCTTGTCGGGTAAGTTCCGACCTGCACGAATGGCGTAACGACTTCCCCGCTGTCTCCAACATCGACTCAGCGAAATTGAATTGCCTGTCAAGATGCAGGCTTCCCGCGGTTAGACGGAAAGACCCCGTGCACCTTCACTACAGCTTCGCACTGGCATCAGGCACAATATGTGCAGGATAGGTGGTGGGCTTTGAAACCAGGACGCCAGTTCTGGTGGAGCCTCCCTTGAGATACCACCCTTATTCTGCTTGATGTCTAACCGCGGTCCATTATCTGGATCCGGGACCCTGCGTGGTGGGTAGTTTGACTGGGGCGGTCGCCTCCTAAAGCGTAACGGAGGCGCGCGAAGGTTGGCTCAGAGCGGTCGGAAATCGCTCGTTGAGTGCAATGGCAGAAGCCAGCCTGACTGCAAGACTGACAAGTCGAGCAGAGACGAAAGTCGGCCATAGTGATCCGGTGGTCCCAAGTGGGAGGGCCATCGCTCAACGGATAAAAGGTACGCCGGGGATAACAGGCTGATACTGCCCAAGAGTCCATATCGACGGCAGTGTTTGGCACCTCGATGTCGGCTCATCTCATCCTGGGGCTGGAGCAGGTCCCAAGGGTATGGCTGTTCGCCATTTAAAGAGGTACGTGAGCTGGGTTTAGAACGTCGTGAGACAGTTCGGTCCCTATCTGCCGTGGGTGTAGGATACTTGAGAGGAGTTGCCCCTAGTACGAGAGGACCGGGGTGAACGATCCACTGGTGGACCAGTTGTTATGCCAATAGCAGTGCTGGGTAGCTATGATCGGACAGGATAACCGCTGAAGGCATCTAAGCGGGAAGCCCCCCTCAAAACAAGGTATCCCTGAGGACCGTGGAAGACTACCACGTCGAAAGGCCGGAGATGTAAGCATGGTAACATGTTCAGTTGACCGGTACTAATGGTCCGATAGGCTTGATTTGATCCAGTAAAAGCAAGACTTACCGCGCTCAAGTAGCAAAGCGGTAGCGCAAAATACTGCGATATCAAGTGCATACACCAATACACAGAACTTACTGGACAATACGGCAATAGCCGGTTGATTGAGACGATCCTCCGCGAGGGTGTGGGTTCTCGAGCCATTTTGCACAGCAAAATGCTCTGCCACCCACTCGTCGTCCGGAGGACGACATTGCTATTTATTCGGTTTGGTGGTCATAGCGAGAGCAAAACACCCGGATCCATCCCGAACCCGGCCGTTAAGTGCCTTTGCGCCGATGGTACTGCATCTTAAGGTGTGGGAGAGTAGGTCACCGCCAAACCTAATAAATAGCAAGAATACTTCTCTGAATGATAATCCCCCAAAAATCGCTCAGCACAATGCTTTGACCCAAGGTGCGTCTGGCCATCGCTTTGATGCTTCTGAAATAAGGTCGGCTACAAGAGCTGAATTTCCCGACATTTTGGCCAGTCGGATTTTGCCCAGCAGAGAAATAGCTGGCATCTGTAAAGGCCCCTCTAGCACAGTGACCAAACCGTCAAAGGCGGCGCGATCCAAACGTGCGCAAGCGTCAAGATAAGTTCCGAGCAGCGGACGGTACGGACTTGCCAATTGGCGAATACCCTCTGGTGGCGTTTCGCCTCGCATCATTCGGACCAAATGAAACGCGAAGTTGAATTCCTCTAACTGAGTTTCGCTCAGTTTGACGGGAAGGAAACGTTCTCCCACGACCGGTTTTATCTGCTGGTTCTTTCGGACACGCCGCCATCGACATAGTCGTAAAGCACCTCGGTAAGACTTGGCTTGGTGGGCGTTATGCGACAACAAGGTCCGCAATAGCGGAACGCCGAGACTTGCCGTGTCTCTGAGCGACATCAGGAAATTCGGTGTGTTTATCTGAGCCAGATATGGCGCTGCTTCCATCACGCGTTTTTTAGGTGAAAACTTTAGCCTCGTCCGTCTGCCCGGCAATTTGAGCCATGTTGTCTCCGCTGAAACGCCGATACGTAACTCCCTATCTCGTAGGAAATTGAGCCACATATAAACGTCAGAAGCATGTGTTTCCGGGGCAGGGGCCCAGCCTTGCGCCAAGCGCTCATAGGCGTCTCGGCGGTAGCCCGTATTGTTCAATCCGCTGGTTATTACGGCTCCGTTTTGGGCCAGTTTACGGGAAAGGCGCGTGCCGGCATGGGAGAACAGCCAACTGCTGGTTCCATCGACTGCACAGGCCAGGGTTGCCTGTTGGCCCCAATCCGCGTCTTTCAGCAATCGGTGCATGGCGGCGATATGCTCGTGACCCCAAACATCATCGTCACCCAGATGCAGAACAATTTCACAATCCGACGCGCGTATAACGGGATCGCGATAGGCTTCGCCAAAACGCACACCCTTTTCGTGCGACACGAACCGAATACGCTTATCTCTGGCTGAAAACTCTTCCAATATCTCTAATGTCCTGGGGGGGGAGCCGTCTGCAATGACGACAAGTTCCCAATCCGGATCGGTTTGGGCCAGCACACTTGAAATCGACACGATCAGCGTATCTGCGTGATCAAATGTTGGGCAAATGATAAGGGTACGCGCCAAAACTGTTGCCTTGAAATGGATTGGAAATTGTCCATAGGCTTGCGCAAATTTCCAACGAATTGAAAGCTCTAAATTATGCGTGTTGAAAGACCTGGTATTTCTGGTTTGGCAATCCTCTATAACGACGTCTTTGAGGACAATCGTGGTTTTTTCACGGAAAGCTATCGTGCGGATTGGATCGAAGAGGCGCTCGGGCGACCCTACCGATTTGCGCAAGGCAATCATTCACGTTCCAGCGCTGGAACGTTGCGGGGGTTTCGCATGGAGCCGTGGGACAAGCTAGTGACCGTTGCTCATGGGACGGCGATGATTGTGGTGGTTGATCCGCGCCCGGACAGTCCGACTTTTCGACAGCATTGGTCAGGGTTGATTGGGGATGAGCCAGGCAAACGGGCCCGGGTTGTCATTTCCAAAGGTCTGGCAAACGCTTTTTATTGTCTCACAGAAGTGGATTACATCAACGAAGTCTCAGAGACCTTTGTCAGTCAGGTCCGCAAAGGCTTTGCCTGGAACGATCCGGGCCTGGCAATTAACTGGCCGACGGAAACGCCAACTTTGTCCGAGGCGGACAGCAACCTTCCGTCTCTCGACGCGCTTTTGGCAAGTGCGGGTTAGATTGCGATTTAACCCATGGTGTCGCTTTCACACTGCAGGGCCTTCAAATGGAGGCGAGGTATCGCTCGCGACGCTGGACAGGGTGGGAAAACTGGGCCATTCATTGGTGGCAACAAATGAGGTGAGTCATGGCTGACGGAACATTTGCGGTTTTGATGTTGGTTCTCGGGCTGACCGATATGAGCATGAACCATTGTGGTTCCGGAAACGGATGTCTTGGGCGCAATCCCGATACGCCACGGCTGGCCTTTTCTGCAGGTCAGGTGGTGGAACGCCGTGCCGATACCGCCTCAGAGGTGTATTTCCGCTATGACCTCGGTCACAAGCTTGGCCCTTTTGGCAACGCTGTTGGTGCCTCTTTTGGCGAAAATGGTGAAATCTGGGTTGGGTATGGCCAAACCTACACGATCAATTTTGGCGACAGTCCGTTCTATACGGAATTGCACGCGATGCCGGGGATTTACCTGGACAATGGCGGGTTCGATCTTGGTGGTCCTGTCGAATTCCGATCAGGGATTGAAATCGGGTTTGAGAACCGCAAGGGCTGGCGCTTTGCAGCGAGCTACGACCACCGTTCCAATGCCGGTATCTATGACGACAATCCCGGGATCGAAACGGTTCAATTCCGCATTTCTGCGCCGCTCAATTTCTGAAAACAGAAGCTTAACTGCTGATCTGGTCCAGCAGCGCCTTTGCGGCGGCCTGCTCGGCCTGACGTTTGGACCCGGCACTGGCGGTTGAAGTTTCACCCGTCGCAAGACGCGCCTCGATGTTGAAAACCGGGGCGTGATCCGGGCCAGAGCGGGACAGTTGCACATATTTCGGCGGCTCAAGCCCGCGCGCCTGCGCCCATTCCTGCAACGAGGTCTTGGCGTCTTTTGCGTCGCTTTCGACGGTTTCGATCCGCTTGCCCCAAAGGCGCAGGATCAAGGCACGCGCCGCATCAAACCCGCCATCGAGATAGACCGCGGCGATCACCGCCTCCATTGCGTCACCCAGCAAGGCCAGCTTGCGCCGCCCGCCTGACATCTGCTCGGACCGGCCCAGCTTTAGCGCCGCGCCAAGATCGATCTGACGGGCCACATCAGCACAGGTCTCCTTGCGCACCAATGCGTTAAAGCGCGGGGCCAAAACGCCTTCGGTGGCGGATTTATCTTGCTCGAGCAGGGCTTCGGACATCACCAATCCCAGCACCCGATCCCCTAGGAATTCCAGACGTTGATTGTCGATCCGGTTCGGCCCGGACATAGAGCTATGCGTCACCGATTGGCGCAACAAATCCGGCTGGGAAAACTGGTATCCCAGCCGCTCTTGCAGGGCGATCAATTCGGCGGAAATCTTCATTGGATGGCTTTGAAATAGCGGTCGCTGCGCCAGGTCCAGAAGAACAGCATCGACCGACCGGCAGAGGAGAACATGACGCGATCCGCGCGGCCAATCAAGTTTTCATAAGGCACAAAGCCGACACCGCCGACGATGCTTGGAACACGGCTGTCAGAGGAGTTGTCGCGGTTGTCACCCATGAAAAAGTAGTGCTTCTCAGGAACAACATAAAGCGCTGTATTATCTGCACTATTTCTGTTTTCGATATTCAGGATGCTGTGAGAAACACCATTTGGCAGAGTTTCGACAAATTTCGACTTCTCGCATGTGCCGCCCGTACCAACGGGGCTGTTTTCGCACCGCGGCGATAAACGTTGTGGGCCTTGAGGTTCGGCAACCTCTACAAACTTACCGTCAGGTTGCACCTCAACGGGGGTCCCATTGATAATAAGAACACCATTTCTGACCTGAATCTTGTCACCGGGCAGGCCGACTAAGCGCTTGATGAAATCGCCACCAGTAATTGGATGGCGAAAGACCACGACATCACCGCGTTCGGGTTCGGAGCCGAAGAGGCGCGTATTGTCACCATCGGCCCAGCCGCAGAAATCGGTTGCATCGATATTGATACCAAAACGCGGGATCTTGATCGAGGGGCAGGAAGCATAGGAATAGCCATAAGACATCTTGTTGACGAAGAGAAAATCGCCAATCAGCAACGTGTCCTTCATCGAACCCGACGGAATCCAGAAGGGCTGAAAGAACAAAGAGCGGAAGATACCAGCGATCAGGAGGGCGTAGACGATGGTCTTGATCGTCTCCAAAATTCCGCCGCTTTTCTTTTCGGTGGTGGTGGCCATAGGTCTGTTCCTTGCTCAAAAACCTCAAGGCTTCATGCGGGGGGCGCGGGCCGGAGTCAAGCGGTGGGGCCGCCTGATCTGCAATCCTTTACGCCATTGATTACTCTGCTTGCGCCTCTGTCCGGATTGGACGGGCTTCGATCATCACAAAGGCCTGCGCCCAGGGGTGATCATCGGTCAGGGTGACGTGAATAATGGCCTCGTGGCCCGGTGGTGTCAGGCTGTTCAGGCGCTCTTTGGCCCAGCCGGTCACATGCATGATCGGCTGGCCGCTGCGCAGGTTTGAGACAGACATGTCCTTCCAGGCGATGCCCATGCGCAGGCCCGTGCCAAGCGCCTTGGAACAGGCCTCTTTCGCGGCCCAGCGTTTGGCATATGTGCCGGCCACGTCATGGCGCCGCTCGGCCTTGCGCTGCTCGACCTCGGTAAAGACACGATTGCGAAACCGATCGCCAAAACGGTCCAAGGTGCCCTGTATCCGCTCAATATTGGCGAGGTCTGTACCGATGCCGATGATCATCTTTGCTGGGGTCGTCCTATGGCTCAGCGCATTTGAGCATCAATCACCCCGGTCGCCTGGTTCAACTGAAACCACAGCGTGCTCCAAACCGGTTGATGCGTGTCAAAATCATAAGTGGCAACGGGAACGGTGAACATCAAGCCCCGAGACGGATCATAGCTGCTGCTGAGCTGGGTAAACTCCATCCCGGCAAAGCCCATGCCGTTGAACCCAATCAGCTTGCATTGGCGCAGGCCAAGCTCGTCATAGGGGGGCGACAGAACCAGCATATAGGCCCAACCGGCCGCCGGTTCTGTGGTGTCCAGCAAAGCCAGCCGGGTTTTGCCGTTCGAGAAGGTGCGGGTGTTTTCCTCCCAGGGTTCGGCAATATTGGCGGCAGAGCTTTGCCATTCGCAATCCATGACCTGCGGGGAATTGGCAAGAACGGGGCTGGCCAACAGGGTAAGCGCGGCGAAAAGACGAAACATATCAGGCTCCTGAAAATCAGATTTTCCAAAGCCTAACACAGGTTCGCAAAAGCGCTATGGCGGGATGCCTTACCCTTGCTGCTTGTTCCGACTTTTCAATTCGCCACTTGCGCCTTTGCTTACAAAGAAGCGGTTGGTCAACAGCACGATAACCAAGAGAATGGTTGCCAGGATAAGCGCACCAACCGGACCAATGATGGCAAACACGGCAAGGAAGTCGGGAACGACCAAGACGAATATGGCAATGAACAGCAAATTAATACCGACCACGAGCAATGTTGTTTGCCGGGCAAATTTCCATGCGTCGGACTTTGATATTTCTTCCCCGGTCAATCTGGCATGGCGTTGGCCCTCGAGCAGAGCGGCCACGAGAACCGGCAAGACTGTGGAGAGGCCACTGGGCAGCTCAATCCCGGCGGCGATGTCTAAAATAACGGCCAGCGCCATCAAGGCGAGAACACAAAGCACATAAGTTACCGCATAGCGGCCTAGTTTAATCGTCAAAACGGAACCCTTTATTTGAGTGAGTTGTTGGAAAACCGTCAGGCGCGCGCCTCATCCATCAGGCGGCGCATTTCGGCGATGGCTGGGGTTAGCCCGCGAAAGATGGCTTCGCCGATCAGAAAATGTCCGATATTGAGCTCCATCACCTCAGGAAAGGCGGCGATGGGCTGCACCGTGTCATAGGTCAGCCCGTGACCTGCATGAACCTCAAGACCCAAAGAATGGGCAAAGGCCGACATGTCGCGCAACCGGGCGAGCTCCTCATCGCGCTCTTGCAGGCGCCCTTCGGCATGGAAATCGCAATAGGCACCGGTATGCAGCTCAATCACCTGAGCGCCAATGCGGTGGGCGGCCTCGATCTGTTTTTGGTCTGCAGCGATAAAAATCGATACGCGGCAACCAACCTCGCGCAGAGGGGCGATGAAATGGGCCAGCTTGTTTTCCTCGCGCGCGACCTCAAGCCCGCCTTCGGTGGTGCGCTCTTCGCGCTTTTCCGGCACGATGCAAACCGCGTGGGGTTTGTGACGCAGGGCGATGGCCTGCATTTCATCGGTCGCAGCCATTTCGAAATTCAGCGGCACGCTCAGCGCCTCCATCAGACCGTCAATATCCGGGTCGGTGATATGGCGGCGGTCTTCGCGCAGATGGGCGGTGATGCCATCGGCCCCGGCCTCTTCGGCCAGTTTCGCGGCGCGGATCGGATCAGGATAGGCGCTGCCGCGGGCATTCCGCACGGTGGCGACATGGTCGATATTCACGCCAAGGCGCAGCTTTCCGGCATAGTTGGTCATGGTCGGCCCCTTTCATGATCGACAAAATCCGCGAGGATTCGGCGGGATCATATGGGGGAATAACGGGCCATCCAAGCGATGGATTGTACCGATATTGTGCTGCTTTTCAGCGCAGTTACCGGTGCTTATTCGCCCGGTTATTCGCCGGGCGTGCCGTTCTCGGCTTTTTTCTTGCGCAGGGTGGCCAGCCGCGCCTTGAGCGCGCCTTTGCGGCGGTTCTGATAGGCGGTGATCAGCGGCAGAGAGACGTAATAACACACGGTGGCAGTCAACAGTCCGGGCAGGATGCCACCAATCATGTAGGGATAGAACACCTCGTCATAAAAGATGCCCAGATCGGTCCAATCCACCTTAGATCCGTAGAAGATCGAGACCAGATTGTCCCATAGATCCTCGCCCGCCTTGACGAATTTATGCACCAGCCCGCCATGTTCCTCGCTGCCCTCAAGCCCCAGCAGCCAATAGCCGGTTTTCATCGAGGCGACGCCGATGGGCACATAGGTCAGCGGGTTGCCGAAAAAGGTCGACAGGATGGCGGCCAACAGATTGCCGCGCATGGCCAGCGCGATCAGCGCGGCGGTGACAAAGTGCAACCCATAAAACGGGGTAAAGGTGGTAAAGACGCCGGCAAAGATGCCACGGGCGATGCGATGGGGCGGATCGGGTAGGCGACGCAGGCGGTGTTGGACATATTGCGCGGCACGCCCCCAGCCGCCGCGCGGCCAGAAGAATTCGAGCACGATCTTCCAGATCGGGCGCCTGTCACGTCTCTTGAAGACCACGGTCTTCCCTTCCAATCACTCCGCCACAGCAAAACCCGCTGCCAAGGCCGGATCGCGGCGGCGCTGCACCGACGCGACATTGCTTTCTGCCTCAAGGGCCGACATCACCGTATGCAAATGTTCGGCATCCCTAAGATCCACATCAACCATAAGCCTGTAAAAATCAGGTTTCCTATCGATGAATTTCAAGTCCGAGATATTGGCCTTACGCTCACCAATCAATGTGCAAATCCGTCCCAGCACACCGGCATCATTGCCAATCGTCAATTCAAGGCTGACCGAATAAACCGGAGGATGAGAACCTTCGGCCCAATGCAAGTCTAGCCAGCGCTCTGGTGCGTCCTCAAATGCCTCTAAAGCCCCGCAATCAATGGCATGTACGTCCACGCCGCGCCCGCGATGGGTGATTCCGACGATGCGCTCATGCGGCAGGGGCTGACAACATGCCGCACGGGCGAAACCCTGCCCATGCGCCAATCCGACGACCGCACGCTGGGCCTCAATCTCACCTTCGGAGCGAATCGCCAGATCGGGATACACGGCCTCAACCACTTCGCGCGCGGTCAGTTCGGCGCTGCCCAGACGGGCCAGCAATGTGTCGGCATCCTCAAGGCGCAAAGTCTTGGCAGCCAGTTCCAGCACCTTGTCGGTGGCCTTCTTGCCATTGTTCTCAAACGCCGCGCGGGCCAGTTCCGCCCCAAGTTTGATGTAACGCTCTTTATTGGCTTCGCGCAGCGAGCGGCGGATATTGGTTTTGGCTTTGCCGGTGGTGGCAATATCCAGCCAGGTCGCCTGCGGAGTTTGACCTTCGGCGGTGATGATCTCGACCGATTGGCCGTTTTTCAGACGTGTCCAAAGCGGCACGCGAATGCCATCCACCTTGGCCCCAACACATTTTGAGCCGATCCGGGTGTGGATCTGATAGGCGTAATCCAGCGGCGTCGCGCCTTTGGGCAGCTTGACCACGTCGCCTTTGGGGGTGAAGCAGAAGACCTTGTCCGAATACATCTCGAGCTTGACCGCCTCGAGAAATTCGTCGTGATCATCATCTTCGTCAAACTGCTCGGTCAGCGAGGCGATCCATTTTGCCGGATCAACGGCAAAGGGGTTTTCGGCGCGTTGACCATCACGATATGACCAATGCGCGGCAACGCCGGTTTCGGCGACTTCGTGCATCTGGCGGGTGCGGATCTGCACCTCGACCCGTTTGCCATCGCGGCCCGACACGGTGGTGTGGATCGAGCGATAGCCATTGGATTTCGGCTGACTGATGTAATCCTTGAACCGGCCCGGCACCGCGCGCCAGCGTTGGTGGATCGCGCCGAGAGTGGCGTAACATTCCGCCTCGTTCAACGTGATGATGCGAAACCCGTAAATATCCGAAAGACGGGAAAAGCCGATCTTCTTTTCCTGCATCTTTCGCCAAATCGAGTAGGGCTTTTTGGCGCGGCCAAAGACCTCAGCCTCGATCCCGATCTTTTCCAACTCGTGGCGCATATCGCCGGTGATGCGGTGGATCACATCGCCGGTTTCCTTTTGCAGGGTGATAAAGCGGCGGATGATGCTGCTGCGCCCTTCGGGGTTCAGCACGCGAAAGGCCAGATCCTCCAACTCTTCGCGCATCCATTGCATCCCCATGCGACCCGCGAGCGGGGCATAGATATCCATGGTCTCACGCGCCTTTTTCACCTGCTTTTCAGGCTTCATGGCGCGGATGGTGCGCATATTGTGCAGACGGTCGGCCAGCTTGACCAGAATCACCCGCATGTCCTTGGACATGGCCATGAACAGCTTGCGAAAATTCTCAGCCTGCTGGGTTTCGGTGCTGGACAGCTGGAGATTGGTCAGCTTGGTGACCCCATCCACCAGATCGGCAATCTCAGAGCCGAATTTTTCGGCCACTTCGCTATAGGTCGATCGAGTGTCTTCGATCGTGTCATGCAGCAAGGCGGTGATGATGGTGGCATCATCCAGTTGCTGTTCGGTCAGAATGGCAGCGACTGCGACGGGATGGGTAAAATAGGGCTCGCCGGATTTGCGGAACTGGCCCTCATGCATCTCGCGGCCATAATCATAGGCCGCGAGGATCAGCTTTTCGTTGGTCTTTGGGTTGTAGTTGCGAACCAGTGCAACAAGGTCGTCTGCCGCGATCATGCGAAATCCTTGCTGGCGGCCCGCCGGGGCCGTTAGCCTTGGCCCTGCGCCTCCATCAGCGCGCGGAGCAGTTTTTCTTCGGACATGTCGTCATCTTGCGGTTTGTCCTGCTCGGCCCCCATCAGAAGCGCCATGGCGTCTTCTTCTGGTTCGTCGACCTCGATCTGAGTCTGGTTCGATTCGATCAGACGTTCGCGCAGCTCTTCGACCGATTGGGTTTCCTCAGCGATTTCACGCAGGGCAACAACCGGGTTTTTGTCATTGTCGCGATCCACAGTAATGGCTGCACCAGCAGACACTTCGCGGGCACGATGGGCTGCGAGCATCACCAGTTCAAACCGGTTGGGAACCTTGTCGACGCAATCTTCTACGGTCACGCGGGCCATGGGGCACATTACCTCTATTGGGGGTATCCGAAGTTTGGGCTTTTAACGCGGCTTCAGGGGCTTGACAAGCCTATACTGTGTTAACGGGCAGGACTTCTGCGCGATCCTCCGCCGGGAGCGCGTCGCATAATTCCCGGACTGTCTGATTCAGCACGGGATGGCACCAGTTCGGGGCAATATCGGAGAGCGGGACAAGGACAAAAGTGCGGTCTTGCAGGCGGGGATGAGGCAGGATCAACTGATCGGGCGCTTCGCGCATCTGGCGGTCCAGGGGCAAGTTGCGCCATTGATCGAACATCTCTTGCGATGGCAGGATGTCAGAGCCTGCGGCGATCAGATCAAGATCAAGGCTGCGCCCGGCCCAACGGGTCTCGCGCACACGGCCAAATTCAGCTTCGACCTGATGGAGGTGACGCAAGAACGCGTCAGGCGAGCCGTCAAATGACACAGCCGCGCAGGCATTGATGTAATCTGGGCCAGCGCCCTTTGGGAAACAAGGTGTCACAAAAAAGCGACTTACGCGACGTATCTTGCAGCTGCCCGACATCAAAACGCGAAGACAATTCTGGATTGTTTTCAATGACGTATAGTCAGCTGTGCCTAGATTTGACCCTAGGGCAATCAAGTATTCTTGTACCATCGAACAGTTTTGCCTATCCTTTTGAGCAGGTGCACGTGCTTGTATCCAAGCAATTTTCCATTACTCTTGTTGGTCTGATCCGCTGATTTTCACTCACACGTACACTCACACATACGCGGCGGGTTATATTGATAGAAAGGACTTTTTGATGTTCTACAAGGACGAACGGCTGGCGCTGTTCATCGACGGTTCGAACCTTTATGCAGCCGCCAAGGCGCTTGGGTTTGACATCGATTACAAGCTCCTGCGACAGGAATTTGCGCGACGCGGCAAGATGGTGCGCGCCTTCTACTACACAGCTCTGCTGGAAAATGACGAATATTCACCCATTCGCCCGCTGGTTGATTGGCTGAACTATAACGGCTTTACCATGGTGACCAAGCCGGCCAAGGAATATACTGACAGCCAAGGCCGCCGTAAGGTCAAAGGCAACATGGATATCGAGCTGACAGTTGATGCCATGGAATTGGCCCCGCGCGTGGACCACATCGTTCTGTTCTCGGGCGACGGTGATTTCCGCCCGCTGATCGAATCTCTGCAACGTCAGGGTGTGCGCGTTTCGGTCGTGTCGACCATTCGCAGCCAACCACCGATGATCGCGGATGAGCTGCGCCGTCAGGCCGATAACTTTATCGAGCTTGATGAGTTGCGCGAAGTGATCGGGCGTCCGCCGCGGGAAAACCCGCTGGAGCGCAGCTTTGAAGTGGCCAACGGCCAGTAAGCTATCGCAGATCAAGAGAATTTGGGCAGGCCGTTATGGGGATGAGGGCCTGGTTCAAGATCAAGCAAAGCCGTTCCGATTTCGGGGCGGCTTTTGCTTTTGGGGATTGAAAACTGGACCTGATCCACAGAAGACCCTAGGTGAAGGCCAAGAAGGAGGCTGCGCCCATGACCGAGACACCAGCACTGACCCTGTATCTGGCCGCCCCGCGCGGGTTCTGCGCCGGGGTGGATCGGGCGATCAAGATCGTCGAAATGGCGATCAGCAAATGGGGTGCGCCGGTCTATGTGCGCCATGAGATCGTGCATAACAAATATGTGGTGGATGATCTGCGCGCCAAGGGGGCGGTGTTTGTCGAAGAGCTGGAAGAGTGCCCCGATGACCGCCCGGTGATCTTTAGCGCTCATGGCGTGCCAAAATCCGTCCCGGCCGAGGCGGCGCGGCGCGAGATGGTCTATGTGGATGCGACTTGCCCGCTGGTCAGCAAGGTGCATATCGAGGCGCAGCGCCATGCGGAGGCGGGGTTGCAGATGATCATGATCGGTCACGAAGGCCACCCGGAGACCGTGGGCACCATGGGGCAATTGCCCGAAGGCGAAGTGCTGCTGGTGGAGACCGAGGCGGATGTGGCCACGGTTGAGGTGCGCGACCCGGAGCGGCTGGCCTTTGTCACGCAAACGACCTTGTCCGTGGATGACACCAAGGGGATTGTCGCGGCTTTGCAGAAACGCTTTCCGGCGATCATTGGGCCGCATAAGGAAGATATTTGCTACGCCACCACCAATCGGCAGGAGGCGGTCAAGGCGATTGCGCCGGATTGCGATGCCTTGCTGGTGGTTGGCGCGCCAAATTCGTCGAATTCCAAACGGCTTGTCGAAGTGGCGCGCAAGAATGGTTGCGATTATGCACAGCTGGTGCAGCGGGCAAGCGATATTGATTGGCGCGCACTGGGCACGATTGGTTCTGTGGGGATCACAGCAGGGGCTTCGGCCCCGGAAGTGTTGATCGAAGAGGTGATCGACGCGTTTCGGGACCGGTTTGATGTGACCGTCAATCTGGTTGAAACCGCGCAGGAGAATGTCGAGTTCAAAGTGCCACGGGTGTTGCGTCAACCGGCCTGACAGATCGCATCCCCGCGCTCCCTTTGCAGCGCAGCCCACCCGCCCACCCCTGCGCTCCAAAGCGAGCGCGAGGATGCGAAATGGCACGGCAAGCGCCCCGCGCAGCACATCGAGAGGGAAACCGAGGCCGGCGGGGTCTTGTCTGGGCGATTGCCCGATGGCCGCGTAAGGGCCCAAAATTGGCGAAGATCGGCACCGCGCCCATTAGGGCAGACAGGGCCAAAGGCGTGTAAGACCTTTGGCGCTCGGGTGTGAGCCGCCTGATGGGGCGGCCCTGCGATCAAGTAGAGCTGGAAGAGAGACCCCTTCCGAACGTCATCTTCGGTGCTGCAGCGAGAGACAAATTGCGCGCAAAGGGTTGGCAAATCCTTGCAGCTGCGTACGTTGGGGCACAACGGGAGGATAAATGCGTTTCCAGTTTATACTGGATCAGCTTGCGCTGCCTTTCGCCTGCGGCTCAAACGCAGGACGCTAATATGTTGTTTAAGTGGAAACGGGAAACGCTATAGATGATTTCACTTCAGTTTTTGCTCACCGCCTTTGTGGTTGTTTTGGCTCCGGGAACAGGCGTCCTTTATACGTTGGCGATTGGCCTGGGGCAGGGGCGGCGCGCGGCGATTGCGGCGGCTGTGGGCTGTACCATCGGGATCGTCCCGGCCTTGCTGGCGGCGATCTTTGGTCTTTCGGCGGTGCTGCATAGTTCGGCGCTGGCCTTTAACATCGTGAAATATGCCGGTGTTGCTTATCTCTTGTGGCTGGCCTGGCAGAGCCTCAAGTCCGGGGGCAGCCTGAGCGTGAATTCCGAGCGCAAGGCAGAGCCTTTGGCGCGGATTGCGCGGCGTGCGGCGCTGATCAACATCCTGAACCCGAAATTGTCGATCTTTTTCCTCGCGCTTTTGCCGCCTTTCCTGTCGGGCAATCCGGCGACGGCGAGCGCTGAAATGGCCATGCTGGGCGCGGTGTTCATGGCGCTGACCTTTGGCATCTTTGTGCTCTACGGGGCTTTTGCTGCACTGGCGCGCCGCTGGCTGCTGGGCAGCGAGCGTGTGATGCTTTGGCTCAACCGGTCTTTTGCCGCGGTGTTTGCGGCATTGGCCGGTCGTTTGGCGTTTGAGCGCGCGTGAGCGGGGATCGCCAGACGCTGGAGGCCTATGCGGCGCGTGTTTCGGATTACAGCGCCATGTCGATGGAGGAGAGCCACGCACAGGCCCTGACCGGGTTTATGGCAGATGTGAGACCGGGCGGTCACATCCTTGATTTGGGTTGCGGGCGGGGATTGCAAGCGGTCAAAATGATGGAGGCGGGGTTTGACGTCACCGCGCTGGATGCAACCGAGGCTTTTGTCGCGGAGGCGCGCAAGAACGGTGTTCCGGCGCGGTTGGGACGGTTTGAGGATGTCACTGAGACGGCAGTTTTTGATGGAGTTTGGGCCAGCTTTTCATTGCTACATGCGCCAAGGGCGGCGTTCCCTAAACATCTGGCCGCGCTTCACCAGGCGCTGCGACCCGGCGGGCTGTTGTTTCTGGGCATGAAACTGGGCACGGGCGAGCATCGCGACGCGCTGGGCCGGTTTTACAGCTATTACAGCGAGGATGAGCTGCGCGACAGGCTTGCACAAGCTGGCTTCGCTGATATTGAGGCGGTTCTGGGGCGCGGCAAAGGTCTTGCTGGAACCGATGACCCCTTTATCCTGATGACTTCCCGGAGCTGACGCGCCATGCCTGATCTTTTCGCCTATACCGATGGTGCTTGTTCCGGAAATCCGGGGCCCGGTGGCTGGGGCGTTTTGCTGTTTGCCAAGGATGGTGAAACGGTGATGAAAGAGCGCACGCTGAACGGCGGTGAGGCCGAGACCACCAATAACCGGATGGAATTGATGGCGGCGATCATGGCGCTTGAGACCTTGGCGAAACCGTCGGCGATCACCGTGGTGACTGACAGCGCCTATGTCAAAAACGGTGTGACCGGCTGGATCTTTGGCTGGAAGCGCAACGGGTGGAAGACCTCGGCCAAGAAGCCGGTCAAGAATGTCGATCTGTGGCAGCGTCTGGACGAGGCGCAATCGCGCCATGATGTGACCTGGAAATGGATCAAGGGCCATGCTGGGCACGAGGAAAATGAACGCGCGGATGAGTTGGCGCGCGAAGGCATGGCTCCGTTCAAGAAGGCGGCGGGATAGGGGGCAAGATGAGCTTTCTGTCACTTTTGGATTTTGCCGCCGTATTGGTCTTTGCCCTGACCGGGGCTTTGGTGGCCAGCCGGGCGCAGTTGGATCTGATTGGCTTTGGTTTTTTTGCTGGTTTGACCGGTTTGGGGGGCGGGACGGTACGGGATATCCTGCTGGATCGCACGCCGATCTGGATCGTTGACCCGACCTATCTGGCAATTGCCGGGGTGGCCGCAGTGCTCGTGTTCTTTACCGCGCATCTACTGGAAAGCCGATACAACGCGATCCTGTGGCTCGACGCTTTGGCCTTGCCTGTTGCGGTGGCGGCAGGGGCCGGGGTGTCGCATGAGCTGGGTCAACCTTGGGCGATTGTGCTGGTGATGGGCGTGGCCACGGGCTGTGCCGGTGGCTTGATGCGCGATGTGGTCGCCAATGAGGTGCCGCTGGTGCTGAAAAAGGGCGAGCTTTACGTCACCTGCGCCTTTGTTGGCTCATCTGCGATTCTATTGACCCCATGGATCGGGGTGCTGGCCGCAGGGGCGGCTTGTGCGGTTTTGACTTTTGCCTTGCGTGCCGGGTCGCTGGTTTGGGGCTGGTCACTGCCCGTTTATAAACCGCGCCCGCCGCGCCGATAAAACGCAGCGGGCAAAGGGCTTATTGCAAGTCGCCAAAGGCCGCTTGCAGACGTTCTGTGGCCTCGATGATGCGCGCGCGGGGCGTGGCAAAGTTGAAGCGCAAGAAACTGTCGCCACCGGTGCCAAAGGTCGGGCCATGATTGGCAGCGATGCGGGCCTCATTTTGCACACGGTTGGTGAATTCTTCGCGCGTCATGCCGGTGCCGGAAAAATCGACCCAGGCGAGATAGGTCGATTGCATCTCCATGGATTTCAGGCCGGGAATGGCGTTGACGCCCGCGTCAAAGAGTTTGCGATTCTCGTCGAGATACGGCACGAGTTCATCCACCCAGGCCGCGCCTTCGGGGGAATAGGCGGCTTCGGTCATGAAGAGACCAAAGGAATTGGCTGACATGCCAAGGCCCATCATCCGGGCAGCAAACCGGGCGCGCAGGGTTTCATCAGCAATGATAACATTTCCGCAATGCGCCCCGGCGATGTTAAAGGTCTTGGAGGGGGCGGTGAGCATAACCAGACGGTCCTGAATGCTCTCATCCACCAGTGGCATGGGCAGATGGGTTTGGCCCGGCATGGTCAGATCGTGATGGATTTCATCCGAGACCAGGATCAGGTCATGGCGGCGGGCAAAATCGGCCACGCCTTGCAGCTCTTCTTTGGTCCAGACGCGGCCTCCGGGATTGTGCGGTGAACACAGGATGACCATGGTTTCCTTGCCGGTCATTTGCGCGTCATAGGCGTCAAAATCCATCTCATAGCCGGCCTCGCCTTGTGTGAGCTGGCATTCGACAACGTCGCGCCCGGCGGCGCGGATGGTGCGGGCAAAGGCGTGATAGACCGGGGTGAACAGCACCACGCCGTCACCGGGGGCGGTGTAGGTTTCCAGACAGATGGCAACGCCATTGACCAGCCCGTGGGTGGTGAAGATGGATTTTGCGTCGATGCTCCAATTATGGCGGGTCTGCATCCACCATTGGATGGCTTCGCGATAGCTTTGATCATCGCCGTAATAGCCATAGACCCCGTGATCGAGCATGGATTGCAGCGCGTTTTGCACGCAGGTTGGCGGGCGGAAATCCATATCGGCCACCCACATGGCCAACCCGTCTTTTCCCACGCCATCCTGTGCTGGGACACCATAGATCCTTTCCATCATGTCCCATTTCACGGAATGGGTGCCATAGCGGTCGATTTCTTCGTCAAAGCGGCTCATATCTGGTCCTTTTTGTCCTGCGCGTGCGGCTTGTCCCAAATTTCATCGATGAAATTTGCAAATTCCGTGCACGGAATTTGGGGGCGTGCTTGCGGCGGGGGAGGTTGTTTCAATTTGACCAAGACGCTAGCGGCTTTTGCGGCAGGTGCAAGGGGCAGCGCTTGCACCTTGGACGCAATTTGCCTAAGTGACAGGCCATGAAACGCCCTATTCTCATTCACCCCGACCCGCGTCTGAAAAAGGTCTGTGATCCGGTTGCCGATCTGTCTGATGATTTGCGCAAACTGGCTGATGACATGCTGGAAACCATGTATGACGCGCCAGGCATCGGGTTGGCCGCGCCGCAGATTGGTGTTTTACACCGTTTGATCGTGTTGGATTGCGTGAAAGAGGATGAGGGGCCAGCGCGCCCCTTGGTGATGTTCAACCCCGAGATCGTGGCGAGCTCGGATGAGCTGAACGTCTATGAAGAGGGCTGTTTGTCGATCCCGGATCAATATGCCGAGGTGACCCGCCCCAAACAGGTGCAGGTCAATTGGCTGGATCGCGATGGCAAGGAGCACAGCGAAGAGTTTGACGGGCTTTGGGCGACTTGCGTGCAGCATGAGATTGACCATTTGAATGGCAAGCTGTTCATTGATTACCTCAAGCCGCTCAAACGCCAGATGATCACCCGCAAGATGCAAAAGCTGAAACGCGAGCGGGCGCGGGCGTGAGCGTCAGAGAGGTCCTGACCTGGCCAGACCCGCGTCTAGCGCAGGTTTGCGCGCCGGTGGAGATAATTGATCCCGAACTGATCACTGACATGTTTGAAACCATGTATGACGCGCCGGGCCGTGGCCTGGCCGCGCCGCAGATCGGCGTGATGCAGCGGGTCTTTGTCATGGATGTCGGCTGGAAAACCGGCGAGATGGAGCCGATGGCCTGTATCAACCCAGAGATCGTGTCGCGCTCCGAGGCGCGTGTGACCGGCGAAGAGGGCTGTTTGTCACTGCCGGGGGTAAGCGTTGAGGTTGAACGGTTTGCCGAGGTTGAACTGAGATATACCGATCTGACGGGTGAGCGGCTTACCCAACCGTTGGCCGGTTTCGCGTCTATTTGTGCGCAGCATGAATTGGATCACCTGGACGGTAAGATGCATTTTGACCGCGTTGAGGCGGATTTAAAGGCACGGGTCTTGAAAGAATATGAGGCTTTGACATGACTGTGCGGACCTTTCTGCAATGGCCGGACAAACGGTTGAGAACTGCAGCGGAGCCAGTGGGTGAGATCACTGATGAGATCCGTGGCATTTGGGATGATATGGTCGATTGCATGGAGGCCATGCCCGGTGTCGGGCTTGGCGCGCCGCAAATCGGCGTGATGTTGCGCCTGGCGGTGGTGGATTGTTCCGAGGAGCGCGGGCAGGTGGTGCGTATGGCGAATCCCGAGATTCTGCACGCCTCGGTACAGGACCGCGAACATGATGAGGCCAGCCCGAACTTGCCCGGCGTTTCGGCGGTGATCAAACGACCCCGTGCGGTCACGGTTGCCTTTCTTGATGAGACGGGTGAACGGGTTGAGCGCGACTTTGTCGGGCTATGGGCGACCAGCGTGCAACATCAGATCGATCATCTGAACGGCAAGATGTATTTCGACCATCTGAGCAAGATGAAGCGGGATATGCTGATCAAAAAGGCGCGCAAATTGGCGCGTTGAGGGAAGGGGGCTTTGCCCCCGCCGCCCCAAGGGGCGACTCCCCCAGAGTATTTTGGCCAAGAAGAAGGGCAGAGCGATGCGCGTGATCTTTATGGGAAGCCCGGATTTTTCGGTGCCGGTTCTGGAGGCGCTGGTTGAGGCGGGGCATGAGATTGCCGCCGTGTACTGCCAGCCGCCGCGCCCGGCGGGCCGGGGCAAGAAGGATCGGCCAACCGCTGTTCATGCCAAGGCTGAGGAGTTGGGGCTGTTGGTGCGCCATCCTGTGTCCCTGAAGGGGGAGGACGCGCAGCGTGAGTTTGCGCAGTTGCAAGCGGATGTGGCGGTGGTCGTCGCCTATGGTCTGATCCTGCCGCAGGCGGTTTTGGATGCGCCGATACAGGGCTGTTTGAATATTCATGCTTCGCTCTTGCCGCGTTGGCGCGGGGCGGCGCCGATTCATCGCGCGATCATGGAGGGCGATGCCGAGACCGGGATTTGCATCATGCAGATGGAGGCGGGGCTGGATACCGGGCCGGTATTGCTGCGCGAAGCCCTGGAGATCGGTGCTGAGGAAACCACCGGTGCGCTGCATGATCGCTTGTCGCAGATGGGGGCTCGGATGATCTGCGCAGCGTTGGAAAAATTACCCGAGCTCGTGCCAGAGGTTCAGCCTGAGGAGGGCGTGACCTATGCCGCCAAGATTGACAAGGCCGAGGCGGCGGTGGATTGGACGCGCAAGGCGGAAGAGGTGTCGCGCCAAATTCGCGGCTTGTCCCCCTTTCCTGGGGCTTGGACTTTGTTTGCTGGGCAACGTGTGAAATTGCTGGGGGCACGTGTGGTGGCCGGGTCTGGCGCGGCGGGCGAAGCCTTGGACGATGCGCTGATCATCGCCTGTGGCGAGGGGGCTGTGCAAATCACACGGGCGCAGCGGGCCGGAAAGGGTGCGCAGGATGCAGAGTTGTTCCTGCGCGGTCACCCGGTGCCTAAGGGCAGCGTTTGGGGCGCATAGTCAGGCCTTGAGAGGGGAGGAGAGTGCAGGCTTTCCCCATCTGCCGCCATAGGGATTGCGCAATTCACTCCCTATATTAAGGTTGCGCTGAGCAGAGAGACGCAAAGAGGCAGAGCATGTTTCCTACCTTGATCGGAACAGTCGTGATCGCGGGGATCGTTGGCTATGCCTCGGAGCGTAGCGGGTTCACCCGAAATGGCGTCTTGCAAAGCATCATCATCTGCATCGGCGGGGCCTTTCTGGGCTATTTTGTGCAATTGATGTTCGGGATTGGGTTCCGCTCGGCAGGCTTGAACGCGATTGCGGCCTCGATCGGTGCCTTGATCATTGTTCCCTTTCACTGGAGGCGGAAATAACCATGTCCATTGTTTACCTGATCATTATCGGTGCAGCTGCCGGATTTTTGGCGACGCGGTTCATGAAGGTTGAAACCGGTGTTTTGCAAACCATCGGCATTGGCATTCTGGGGGCCTTGATCGGCGGTTTGGCCCTGCGTTTCCTGTTGGCGGTGCTTGGGGCTTTTGCCGGGCTGGTTGGCGCGGTTCTGGGGGCGATGCTGCTGCTGTATATCTGGAAGTCTTTCGCGGGGCGCTGAGCGCCTCACGAGAACGTGGTGTGCATCTGCGCGCCAATCCTGCGCGCGGCTGACTATTTGCGCACACAGGAACAGCGGCTACCTCTTGTTCAACACTGATTCACAGCGTTTCGCGGGCATGACCGCGAGGCAAGAGGAGACCAAGATGGGCCTGTTGATTGACGGCAAGTGGCACGACCAATGGTATGATACCAAGCAAAGCAAAGGGCGCTTTGTGCGCCAGGATGCCGGGTATCGCAATTGGATCACCGCGGATGGCAGCGCAGGTCCAAGCGGCGAGGACGGTTTCAAGGCGGAGGCCGGGCGCTATCACCTCTATGTTTCGATGGCTTGCCCCTGGGCGCATCGCACGCTGATCTTTCGCAAATTGAAAGGGCTTGAGGATCTGATTTCGGTTTCCTCTGTGCATCCGGATATGGGCAGCGATGGCTGGACGTTCCAAAGTGATGCGCTGGGCGGCAGCGGCGATCACCTTTACGGGTTTGAGTTTGCGCGCGATCTTTATGTCAAAGCCAACCCCAAGGCGACAACACGGGTGACTGTGCCGATCCTCTGGGACAAAGAGCGCGAGACCATCGTGTCCAATGAATCCTCGGAAATTATTCGCATGTTCAACAGCGCCTTTGACGGGCTGACGGGGAACACGCTCGATTTATGGCCGGAGCCTATTCGTCAAGAGATCGAAAACGTCAATGAACGTATCTATCACAGCCTGAATAATGGCGTTTACAAAGCCGGGTTTGCGACAACGCAAGAGGCCTATGAAGAGGCTGTTATTCCTTTGTTCGAGACGCTGGATTGGCTCGAAGAGCGGTTGGGCGCGCATCGCTATCTGATGTGCAACTGCCTGACAGAAGCCGATTGGCGGCTGTTCACCACCTTGGTGCGGTTTGATCTGGTCTATCACGGGCATTTCAAATGCAACCGGGCCCGGATCAGCGATTACCCGAACCTCTGGGCCTATCTGCGCGAGCTTTACCAATGGCCCGGCGTTGCTGAGACCGTGGATTTTGACCAAATCTCGCGCCATTACCATTACAGTCACGAAACCATCAATCCGCACCGGATCGTGCCAATTGGTCCAAAGCTGGATTTCTTTGAACCACATGGGCGTGAATTGCTGTTTGCGGCGTGATCTTTGAAGGTCTGAAACGTGGGTCAGTGCATCTGCGCGTAATGCTCGACCATCGTGGCGAGGTCGCTGGGTGGGGTTGAACTGGGCAGGAAGGCGCAGGCATTGGCGCTGTGCTTGAAGATCGATCCGTCGGAGAAAAAGCTGGTATTGGTCACAAAGATCACCCGCGCGTCCGGTTGGCGGTATTGGGCAAAGTCCGAGACCGCCAATGCGCTGCCCATATGCAGCAACAGATCCAGAACGATCACGTCAAAGGGGGATTGGGCAATCAGATCGATGGCCGCATCCTGGCTATCGGCCACGGCGACATCAGCGCCCAAGCGCTCGAGATGACCCTTCCATATCTGGGCCAAACCAATTTGGTTTTCCACTATCAGAACTCTCAATTGGGCCTCCCCCAAGGTACGATTCACCGTGAGGCTTACGTTTCTTTCAGAATTCCTAACAAAGAGTTAACCGAGGCGTAAACTTTAGGAACAAATGATAAACATTTAGCGTGGTGAGCGGGATTGCGCCTTGCTGTGTTTGGACTTGCTGATAGGTTGGCCAAGAAAGCTAAAAAGAGGGCGAAATGAACAAACTGGTAGCGATAGCAGGCTTGGTCCTTGCCGGGGCATTGGCCGGAGGCGTTCAGGCACAGGATGTGCCCTGCGGGGGGAGCTTTGCTCAGTTCAAAAGGGATCTGGCCGCAGAGGCGATTGCCAAGGGGCATTCCGCCACGGCCACAGAGCGGTTTTTTGACGGGATCCAGCAGAGCGGGGCGGTTTTGAAAGCCGATCAGCGCCAAGGCATTTTTCAGGACCCGTTCATCACCTTTTCGCGTAAGTTGATCAGTCAAAGCCGTTTGGACAAGGGCCGGCAGATGGGCCAGAAATACGCCCATGTCTTTGAGCAGATCGAGCGTGACTATGGTATTTCACCCGGCGTGCTTTTGGCATTTTGGGCGTTTGAGACTGATTACGGATCGTTTCAGGGGGATTTCAACACCGCAAACGCGCTTGTGACCCTGGCCCATGATTGTCGCCGCCCCGAGATTTTCCGCCCGCAGGTCTTTGCGGCGCTGTCCCTTTATGAACAAGGGGATTTTGACCCCGATAACACGACAGGGGCCTGGGCCGGAGAAATCGGCATGGTGCAGATGTTGCCCAAGGATATCCTTGAGAATGGCGTTGATGGGGACGGAGATGGGCATGTGACGCTCAAGACATCTGCACCCGATGCGCTGCTTTCCGGGGCTAAAATGCTGTCGCATCTGGGCTGGCGTCCCGGCGAGCCGTGGTTGCAAGAGGTGGTTCTGCCCGCAGATTTTGATTGGTCTAAGACGGGCACCCAGACCTCCTTGACCGTGGCGGAGTGGGAGCAGTTGGGCGTGAAGGCGCGCCAGGGCGTGTTGGATGATGGGCGGTTGCCGTCTTCGATCATCATTCCGCAGGGGCGCAAGGGGCCTGCCTTTTTGGCCTATCCGAATTTCAACGTCTATTTTGAGTGGAACCAGAGTTTCACCTATGTCCTGACTGCTGCCTATTTTGGCACACGGCTGGAAGGGGCCAGTGTCTATGACGCCGGGCGGCCTGAGGCCGGGCTGGACGGGGCGCAAATGAAAGCGCTGCAAACCAAGCTGCAGGGCATGGGTTATGACGTGGGTAGGATCGACGGAATCCTTGGGGCCGGGACCCGGGCTGCCGTGCGTGACGTGCAGATCAAGCTGGGGCTACCGGCGGATTCCTGGCCGACCCCTGCTTTGTTGAGCAAGTTGTGAGGCGCGCGGGACCAAAAGTTTTACTTAAAACTTTTGCAAATTCCGTCCACGGAATTTGAAGCGGGGGCCAGCCCCCGCACCCCCGGGAGTATTTGAGCCAAGAAGAAACCAGGCGCAGGCTTTCTGAGGTGGCGTCAGGAGATAATTTCGAACTTGTGCACGTCGACCATGCCGCGATCGGTGATTTTCAGCGCGGGGATAACGGGGAGGGCGAGGAAGGCCAGTTGCAAAAAGGGTTCTTCCAAAGTGACGCCCAAAGTGCGGGCGGCTGAACGCAAGTCGATGAGTTTTTCGCGCACCTCTTCAAAGCTCAGAAGGCTCATCAAGCCTGCGACGGGCAGGGCCAGTTCCGCAAGGATTTCCCCATCACGTGCCACAATAAAGCCGCCCTCAATCTCGGAGAGGCGGTTGGCGGCGACGGCCATGTCCGCGTAATCCACGCCGACGCAGGCGATATTATGGTGGTCATGGCAGACAGTGGAGGCAATCGCCCCGGCCTGCAGGCCAAAGCCTTTGACAAAGCCGGTGGCGATATTGCCGTTCTGGCCATGGCGTTCCACCACAGAGATGCGCACGAGGTCGCGCGACACATCGGGATGTTTGTCACCGTCCTTGATGGCGATGTCTTCGTGCAAGTGGTCGGTCAGGATCTGGCCTTCGCGAATGCCGATCACGTCGGTTTCCACCTTATTGGCGCGGGTGCGGAAGTCTGAGGCCTGAAGCACGGGGGCCTTGACCGAGTTGCGCCCAACCGGGGCCACATCACCGCGGGCGGCAAAGCTGGTTTCACTGACGACAATGCCGCCCGCCAGAACCAGTTGCGCGTTGCAACTTTCCAGCGCGTCAATGGCGACGATATCGGCGCGTTTGCCCGGGGCAATCATGCCGCGATCCTTGAGGCCAAAGGCTTCGGCGGCTGATAAGGACGCGGCGCGATAGGCGGCGAGGGGGGGCGTGCCGAGGCGGATCAACTCGCGGATCATGTAATCGAGATGGCCATGTTCGCCGATATCCAGTGGGTTTCGGTCATCGGTGCACAGACACATATAAGGAGAGGTACGTTCGTCCAGCAGCGGTTGCAGGGCGTGCAGGTCTTTGGACACCGAGCCCTCGCGGATCAGCACCCGCATGCCTTTGCGCAGCTTTTCCAGCGCTTCCTCGGGCGAGGTGGCCTCGTGTTCGGTGCGGATGCCCGCCGAGATATAGGCGTTCAGGTCTTTGCCCGACAGCAACGGGCAATGGCCGTCAATATGGCCCTCTTCGAACAGGGCGAGTTTGTCCATGCAATCTGGATCGCGAAAGATCACGCCGGGGTAATTCATGAATTCAGCCAGCCCAAGCCCGGAAGCATGACCGCGCAACGGGGCGAGATCGGCGGCGGACAAAGCGGCCCCCGCGGTCTCCATATGGGTCGAGGGCACGCAGGAGCTGAGCTGGACCTTGATGTCCAGCAGAGTGTGTTCCGAGGCCTTTTGGAAGTAGCGGATGCCCTCGGCCCCGATCACATTGGCGATCTCATGCGGGTCGCAAATTGCGGTTGTAATCCCGCGCGGCGTCACGCAACGGTCAAATTCAAACGGGGTGATCAGAGACGATTCGATGTGCAAATGGGTGTCGATAAAGCCCGGAACAAGGATCAATCCGCTCACATCGATAATTTCTTTGCCGTCATAATCATCAAAGACACCGACAATCCGGTCACCACAAATCGCCACATCGCCAGACAAGAGCGCACCGGTCATGAGGTCGAAAATTTGCCCACCTCGCAAGACCTTGTCAGCTTTTTCGTCTCCTTTGCCCTGGGCGATCCTGTTCTCTAGCTGTGTCATGGGTTAAAATCCCTGTTGTGGCATCACCCTCCTGCAATCGCTGCTTTTGGCGTGCAGGTCAAACTTGATGTTGATTTTTTGACTGAAACTGCGTTGATTGACTGGACAGTCAAAATAAACAATTCGCCAGGGAGCACCAAAATGAACAAACTCACAACCTCCGTTCTCGCGTTGATCGTGGGCGCAGGGTCTGCAGCGGCCAGCTGTGACAGCGTGACCTTTTCCGACGTTGGATGGACAGACATCACCGCCACCACAGCCGCGACAACCACGGTTCTGGGCGCGCTGGGCTATGAGACCGACATCAAGGTTCTGTCTGTGCCGGTCACTTACATCTCGCTGGCCGAAGGTGACGTCGACGTCTTTCTGGGCAACTGGATGCCAACCATGGAGGCCGATATCGCGCCTTACCGCGAGGCAGGCACGGTCGAAATCATCCGAACCAACCTGGAAGGGGCCAAATACACTCTGGCAGTGAACAAGGCGGCCATGGATCTGGGCATCAAGGATTTTGCCGACATCGCCAAACATGCTGACGCGCTGGAAAGCTCGATCTACGGTATCGAACCTGGCAATGACGGCAACCGCCTGATCCAGAGCATGATCGACGATGATGCCTTTGGCTTGAAGGGTTTCGAAGTGGTCGAAAGCTCGGAACAGGGGATGCTGGCACAGGTGGCGCGCAACTCTTCCAAAGACGAGCCGATTGTCTTCCTTGGTTGGGAACCGCACCCAATGAACGCCAATTTCGACATGGGTTACCTGTCGGGTGGCGATGATTTCTTTGGCCCGAACTTTGGCGGAGCGGTGGTGGACACCAACACCCGCAAAGGTCTGAGCGCAGAATGCCCCAATATCGGTAAATTCCTCAGCAACCTGGAATTTTCGCTGGCCATGGAAAACGAAATCATGGGCGCAATCCTGAATGATGGCGAAGATGCGGATGATGCTGCGGCAGCGTGGCTCAAGGCCAACCCGGATGCCTTTATGGGCTGGCTGGACGGTGTGACCACCAAAGACGGTGGTGATGCGACAGCGGCTGTCAAAGCGGCGCTGGGTCTCTGATCCGTCGATATATTTGACCCGTCGCCAAAGGGCGGCGGGTTTTTAATTTGGACCCTCTCCATGTCTTTCACCCTGCTTGCGCTGTTTGTCCCGGCTTGTTTCGCGCTGAACTTGTCCCCGGGGCCCAATAACCTGTTGGCGTTTTCCAATGCCTCGCGGTTAGGGTTTGTCCCGGCTGTGCTGGGTGGCTTTGGGCGTTTGCCGATCTTTGCGGCGATGATTGCCCTGGTCGCGCTGGGCCTGTCCGTGTTGCTGACCACGTTTGAAACGGCGCTGATCGCGGTGAAATATCTCGGCGCGGCCTACTTGATCTATGTTGGCTACAGGATGTGGACGGCGCCGGTGCCGGATGAAACCGTCTCGGGCCAGACAAGCGTGTTGGCCCTGATGCGCCGAGACATGAGTTTTGCCATCGCCAATCCCAAGGCGATTGCCGTGTTTACCGCGTTTTTCCCGCAATTCATCGATCAGACCGGCAACTTGCTGATGCAGTTTGCCCTGCTAGGCGCGCTGTTCCTGATGCTCGAAGTGGTCGCAATCGCGGTCTATGCGGGATGTGGGCATATGATGAGCCAAGTGCTGACACCGATCCGCCTGCACCGGTTGAACCGGGGCGTTGGCGGGTTCCTGATCTTTTCCGGCCTTACAATGGCCCTCAAACCCGAGAGCTGAGATATGGATTGGCTAACCGATAGCAAAATCCCGGTCGGGAAGACCGGCAAGACGATCTTTGAATGGCTGCGCGACAATGGCAGCTGGTTCTTTGAAACCGTCGAAAATGTGCTGGATTGGGTCATTGAATTGACCCTGACCATCCTGCAATTCCCCCATCCGCTGGTTATGATCGCCATCTTTGTCGCCATCACCTGGGTGATCCAGAAAAGCTGGAAAACCTGTGTCTTTGTGGCGCTGGGTCTCTTATTCGTGGTGAACCAGGGCTATTGGGATGAAACCACCGAAAGCCTGACGCTGATCCTGTTTGCCTGTTTGACCTGTATGGCGATTGGCGTGCCGATTGGTATCGCCGCCGCGCATCGCCCCAAACTCTATCGCGCCATCAGCCCGGTTCTGGATCTGATGCAGACCCTGCCGACCTTTGTTTACCTGATCCCGATGATCGTCTTTTTCGGCATTGGCATGGTGCCCGGCCTGGTCGCGACGGTGATCTTTGTATTGCCCGCGCCGATCCGCCTGACGCATTTGGGCGTGTCATCTACGCCCAAGGCTTTGCTTGAGGCCGCTGACGCTTTTGGCGCAACGCCGCAGCAAAAACTGTGGAAGGTCGAATTGCCCTATGCGCTGCCGCAAATCATGACCGGTTTGAACCAGACCATCATGCTGTCGCTGTCAATGGTGGTGATCGCCGGTCTTGTTGGCGCGGACGGATTGGGCGTGCCAGTGGTACGTGCCTTGCAGCAGGTCAACGCAGCCAAAGGGTTTGAGAGCGGATTGGTGATCGTCGTGGTCGCCATCGTGTTGGATCGCATGTTGCGGGTGGAGCAGAAATCATGAGCGCCGTAATCTTTGACAATGTCTCGATCATGTTCGGGGACAAGCCGAAAACAGCGCTGCCCCATGCCGATCAAGGGATGAACCGCGCCGAGATCCAGGAACAGACCGGTCAGGTGCTGGGCGTGCACAATTGTTCGCTTGAGGTGCAAGAGGGGGAGATCCTCGTGCTGATGGGCCTGTCGGGATCGGGCAAGTCCACTCTGCTGCGCTCGGTCAATGGGTTGAACCCGGTGGTGCGCGGCGCGGTCCGCGTCAATGACGGCGACGACATGGTTGATGTGGTGAGCTGCGGCAAACAAAAGCTGCGCGAAATCCGCCAAAGCCGCGTCGCCATGGTGTTTCAGCAATTTGGCCTGCTGCCGTGGCGCAGCGTGGCAGAAAATGTGGGCTTTGGTCTGGAACTGGCCGGGGATGCCGGGCGCGCGGACAAGGTGAAAACGCAGCTCGAACTGGTTGGTCTCAAAGATTGGGCTGATCGCAAAGTTGGGGAACTGTCGGGCGGGATGCAGCAGCGCGTCGGCCTTGCCCGCGCCTTTGCGACCCAGGCACCGATCCTCTTGATGGACGAGCCCTTTTCCGCACTTGACCCACTGATCCGCAACCGGCTTCAGGACGAATTGCTGGATCTGCAACGTGACCTCAAGCGTACGATCATTTTTGTCAGCCATGATCTCGACGAGGCGTTCAAGCTGGGCAATCGCATCGCCATTCTCGAAGGTGGGCGCATCGTGCAATGCGGCACCCCGCGCGAGATCTTTTCAAGTCCGGCGGATGACTATGTCGCGGATTTCGTCGCCAATATGAACCCGCTGGGCGTGCTCACCGCGCGGGACGCGATGGAACCGGGTAGTGGTGGGGATGAAATCGAGGCCGAAACCCCGATCCGGGATTTCATGGCGCGGCTCAAAGACGAGACCCTGAGCGTGACCGAAAACGGCCAGACCATCGGCCAGATTAGCGCGCAAAGCGTGGTGGCGCGTCTCTCGGCCTGAACAGGTTTCTTTGGGCCAAAAATATCCCGGGGGGAATTGGCCAGAGGCCAAGGGGGGCAGCGCCCCCCATTCCCTATCCAATCAAACGTTTGATTGCTGTGGCGTGCTCTTTGCTCGCCCCGGCAGTATCCGCTGCCAGCTCTTGGGCAGCCTCGATCACATCTCCGTCGACGATCCGGTCAATCAGGCCCCAGGCCAGCGCCTCATCGGCGGGAATTTTTTGCCCTGCCATCAGGATCATCCGGGCGCGAGACGGCCCCACAAGGCCGGCGAGCCGTTTGGGATCCGAAGGCTGCGGCAAAAAGCCAAGCTTCATAACCGGGTAAAAGAACTTGGCCCCTGGCACAGCAACCCTCAGATCACAGGCCAAAAACATGCCCATGGCCCCCCCGGCCACAGTGCCATTGGCGGCGCAAATGGTCAGCGCATCCAGCCGCGCCAAGGCCCCGGACAGGCGTTCCCAAAGGGGGGAAGTCGCCAAACCGGCCTTGGCCGCGTCCAGATCAGCCCCGGCAGAAAACACTTTGCCGATCCCGGTCAGGATCAACACGCGCGCCTCGCGGGCGTCTTCTGCGATCACACAAAGCTGTTCCAGCATGTCAGCGGTAAGCGAATTGGCCTTGTCGGGGCGGTTGATCGTCGCGATCCAGACCCCGCCCTCCTTTGTCAGTTCTATCAAGTCAAACCTACCTGTTTGCGAATGGCGTCATCGCGTAATGACACTTCGCCCCCGAGGAAGCCATTTGCCTCATCGCCACACATCCAGAGCAAGGTCTTGGCCACCCATTCCGGCGGGATGTGGTCGGACCAATCCAACTGGCTGACCGGGTTGATGCCGCTGGCCTTGATCTCGCGCTGCATTTGCGTCGCGACGGTGCCCGGCGATAGGGAAATCGCGCGAATGCCTTTGTCGCCATATTCCTTATCGGCCATGCGGGTCAGCATCAGCGCCCCGGCCTTGGAGGAGCAATAATGCGACCAGGCCTCAACCGGGCCATGGGCCGCGCCTGAGCCTATGGTCAGCACCGTGCCCCCCCCGGCCTCTAGCATCACCGGCAGGGCAGCACGGAACCCGTGAAAGACCCCTTTGAGATTGATGTCGATCACCTGGCCCCAGGCATCCGGATCGGCGCTGGCCATATGCGAAACCGGTTCGATCACGCCAGCATTGTTGATCAGCACATCCAGGCCGCCAAATGTCTTGACGCAGGCCTCGACCGCCTGTGACATCTCCCAATAGCGGGCGATGTCACAGGGAATGGCAATCGCCTGTTCGCCGATTTCACCCGCCAGCTCGGCAATCGCCTCAGAGCTGCGCGCCACCAAAGCGACATTCGCGCCCGCAGCGGCAAAAATCCGCGCAGCATCGGCCCCGATTCCACGGCTAGCCCCCGTAATTAAAACAGTTTTTCCGGACAAATTCATGACAATCACCTCCTGCGCTCTCGTAAACTAGTTAGAGCGTACATAGTATGGAATCCAGTCCCTTGACCCTGCGCGCCTTGCCAAACACACTAGGGGCATATTTTGACCAACCGACAGAAGAGGTGGATTAATGAAACGGTTTTCAGGGGTATCTGCGCTGGCCCTATGCGCTCTGACGACCCCGGCCCTTGCGGATGTGACGCCGCAGCAGGTCTGGGATGATCTCGAAGCCTATATGCAAGGATTTGGCTATTCGGTGACCGCCACCGAGATGGCCGATGGCGGCAATTTGAAAGTCAATGATGTTGTCATGTCCATTCCGGTCCCGGATATCGACGGGTCCGTGGCCTTTAGCATGGGCACAATGGATCTGACCGATCAGGGCGATGGCACTGTTTTGATCACCTTCCCGGCGGACATGCCGGTGATGATCAAGGGCACAGATGGCGGTGACGAGATTGACGTGACCATCAACTTTACCCAGGAAGACATGAAGCTGGTCGTGTCCGGTGAGCCGAACAACCTGACCTATGATTACACTGCCACCAAAATGGCGATGTCGCTGGGCAAGATGATGGCCGATGGCATGGAAATCACCCGCGATATGCTGCGGGCCGATATCGTGGCTGGCCCGATCTCGGGCAAATCCACCGTCCTGCGCGCGGCTGGTTTGCAAAGCGTTTCGCAGACCTTTGACTATGGCAACCTGACCTATGACGTTGCTTTCAACGACCCCGATAATGACGATGCGGCGCTGTTCAACGGTGCGCTGAACGGTCTGACCGGTTCCGGTGAAACCGTCATGCCCGAAGGTGTGGATTATGCCGACCCGACCGCCCTGTTCGAAGGCGGGTTTGGCGTTGACGTCACCATGGGTCACCAGGGCGGCCGTCTTGAATTCGCTGTGACCGAGCGCAGCGGCACCACGCAGGGCAAGACCAGCTCTGGCAGTGGCTCGCTGACCATTGCCATGTCGGGTGACGCCATGACCTACAAGGTTGGCGGCACTGACGTAAAGGTCGACATGTCCGGCCCGGAAATCCCGCTGCCGGTCTCGGCACAGATGGCGGAAACCGGCTTTACGCTGGCAGCACCGCTGAAGCCGGGCGACGCCCCGCAAGACGCTACACTTGAGGTGGTTCTGGGCGGTTTCCAGATGGCCGACCTGCTGTGGAACATCTTTGATCCGGGCGCTCAGCTGCCACGCGATCCGGCCACCATCCGCGTTGCTATGGATGCCAAGGTTTCGCCGCTGGTCAACTTCCTGAACGAAGACGACGTCATGAAGATGGAGATGGAAGGCAGCATGCCGGGCGAGCTGAACGAGGTCACCCTGCGTGAGCTGGTCATCGACGCCGTGGGTGGCAAAATCACCGGTTCCGGAGCCTTCACCTTTGACAACACGGATCTGGACAGCTTTGACGGTCTGCCACGCCCCGAGGGCAAGCTGGACGTCGCCGTTTCCGGTGCCAATGGCCTGATCGACAAGCTGATTGGCATGGGCCTGCTGTCCGAAGAGGACGCCATGGGTGGCCGCATGATGCTGGGCATGTTCACCGTGCCGGGCGCAGAGCCTGATACCGCAACCTCAGTGATCGAAGTTAACGCCGAAGGCCATGTTCTGGCCAATGGTCAGCGCTTGAAATAAGCCCTGCCAATCGGCAAGGTTCTACAGGGCGGGATCTTCCCGCCCTGTTTGCTTTTCGGGGTACAAATGATCGTTCTAAAGCGTGTTTTGATCGTTGTTGGATTGCTGTGTTTCGGGCTTTGGTTGAACAACACATCGTTGCCGGTGACGGTATCTGACGATGCAAGCCCCAAACTTTTGGCGCATCGCGGCATTCACCAGATTTATGCGGGCTCAGACCGCAATAATGACACCTGCCGCGCTGAAAACGTCCTCCCGATAACCCATGACCTCATCGAAAACACCATCCCCTCCATGCGCGCCGCGTTTGAGGCGGGGGCCGAGGTGGTCGAGCTGGACGTGCATCTGACCACGGATGGCGAATTCGCCGTCTTTCACGATTGGACATTGGACTGTCAAACCAATGGCCAGGGCGTCACGCATAAACACAGCTGGGAGGCGCTGAGTGCGCTGGATATCGGCTATGGCTTTACCTCGGATGGTCAAAATTATCCGCTACGCGGCAAAGGCAACCGCATGCCGACCCTGACTGAGGTGCTTGAGGCGGATCTGCCGGGGCAGTTCCTCATCAACTTCAAAAGCAATCGCGCAGAAGAGGGCGTTGCCCTGGCCGCCTTGCTGCAAAATCCGACCTATCGCGCCAAGATCTGGGGCATTTATGGCGGCCGCCAGCCCACCCGGGCTGCTTTGACAGAGCTTCCGGGCATGCTTGGCTATGACAAGGTCAGCGTAAAAGCCTGCGCCCAAAGCTACATGCTGACCGGATGGAGCGGATATGTCGGCGAGGCCTGCCGCGACCAGATTATCGTCGTGCCACAGAATTTTGCACCTATAGTCTGGGGCTGGCCGCATCGTTTTACCCAGCGGATGCAACAGGCGGGCACCACGGTCATTCTGCTGGGTGATTATGACGGGTCCGGCTTTTCCAGCGGGATCGAGGATGCCGATGCCTGGGCGCGTGTTCCCGCACATTTCGACGGTTATGTCTGGACCAACCGCATCGAGGTGATTGGTCCAATCATGCAATCAGCGCCGCAAAGCCGGTAAGCCAACCCCGGTGGCCTCAAACCCGCCATCCGCCGCCAGTACTTGTCCGGTGACATAAGAGGCTTTGTCAGAGGCAAGGAAGCAGATCGCCTCGGCAATCTCGCGCTCGCTGCCATAGCGGTTCAGGGGCAGGGCGTCGTGATAGGCGTCGATGATCTCTTGCGTATGCACCGCCATGGCCAGCTTGGTACGCACGGGCCCCGGCGCGACACAGTTCACCCGGATGCCAAACTCACCCAGCTCCGCCGCATGTTGTTTGGTCAATTGGATCACCGCCGCCTTTGACGTACCATAGGCCACCCGCAGGGTCGAGGCGCGCAATCCGCTGATCGAGGCGATATTGACCACCGCGCCTTTGCTCGCTTTCAACGCATCGCTACAGGCTTGCGTGCACAGAAACACCCCGTCCAGATTGGTCTCCATAACCCGCCGCCACATGGCGAATTCCGTGTCTCCTACCGGTCCGAACTCTGCCACGCCAGCATTGTTGATCAGGGCATCAATTCGCCCAGCCCATTGCAGGCAGTCGGCAACCATGGCGCTGACCGCCTCCGGGTCCGAAATATCGCGCTCAACCGCCAGAACATTCTCGCGCTCTGCAGCAACGCTGTGAAGTTCTGTCCCGTCGCGATCCACCATCGCCACGCGCCACCCCATTTCAAGAAACAGATCCGTCGTTGCCAGCCCTATGCCGCGCGCCGCGCCCGTCACAATTGCAAGTCTTTCCATCAACCCCTCCCCAAGGTTTCTTTGGGCCCAAAATATCCCGGGGAGTCCCGAGCTTGCTCGGGGCGGGGCAGCGCCCCAATCCCCCTATCCGCGCATCAAATCGGGCAGATCTCCGGTCAACCCGGCGGCTTCGCGCATGAAGCTGCGTCGTAAACCCGGCAGGCCGCCAATCAGTGCCATGCCCAAATCGCGCCCGGCGCGCATAATTGCGTTATCGTTGGAGAACAACCGGTTGAACACATCTGTTGCCGCCGCGAGCGACGCCGTGTCCCAGCGCCTCCAGCTTTGATAGCGCTCCAGCACCAGCACCGAGGCGAAGTCTTCGCCGCGCCGAACCGCATGGGTGATCACATGCGCCAGAGCAGCGACATCGCGCAATCCCGCATTCAACCCTTGCCCGGCAATCGGGTGCATCCCATGCGCCGCATCGCCGATCAAGGCCATGCGGTCCGAGACGAAGTGATTGGCAAGGGTCAGGTTCAGCGGATAGGTAAACCGGTCTCCTGCCAAAGAAATCTCACCGAGGAAATCGCCAAAACGCGGGCGCAGGATGTCGAGATAGGCCCGTTCATCCAGCGCGTTCACCGCACGGGCCTGCGCGTGTCGTTCGCTCCATACGATAGAGCTGCGATTGCCGGTCAGGGGCAAAATGGCCAGCGGGCCGGGCGGCAGGAACAGCTGATGGGCCACGCCATGATGCGGTTTTTCATGGGCAATGGCGCAGACCAGCGCGGTCTGCCCGTAATCCCAACCGGTGCGGCGAATGCCTGCGCGCGCGCAGGTGCCGCTGCGCCGCCCATCCGCCCCAACCAAGAGACGCGCCGAGAGCTCGGTTCCATCGGCCAGTGTGACCGCAGCGTGCTGAATATCGCAGGACTGCGCCACCACGGTTGTTTCCGCGTGATGGGTGATCAGCGGGCTGGCCTCCATCGCCGCCAAGAGAGCGCGACGCAAATAGCGGTCTTCCAGCATATAGCCCATGGGGCCGTCTTCGATCTCGGCGCTGTTGAAATGCAGGCCCAGAAAGACTTCGGCATCGCCAACGCGCCCGTCCGAAACCTTGATCTCATTCATGGCTTGCGCGTTTGCAGCCAGTCTGTCCCACAATCCCAAGGCCGCGAGCATCCGTTTGGAGGATTGCGCCAAGGCGTAGGAACGGCCGTCAAAATCGGGATCGTCGCGGGCGTCCAAAGGCAGGGCATCGATCACGATGCTGTGCAAACCGGCCTGCGCCGCGGCCAAAGCAAGGGCCGGGCCATTCAACCCGCCGCCCACTATGATCAAATCGCTATCCATGGGCTGCAATATGCGCCTCTGAACGGGATTGTCCATGCGCAACACTGCCGCTACCGTGCGGCAAAAGCGAAGGGGCAAGTCATGGGTTGGACGGAGAAAAGCGCGAGCGAACAGGGGCGGGCCATTGAACGTGGTGAGCTGGACCCGGTGGAGTTGACCCAGAGCTATCTGGACAAGATCGCCGCGCATCCGCTGCGGGACCGGATTTATGCCCGCGTAACGCCGGATCGCGCCCTGGCCGAGGCCGAGGCGGCCAGTAGGCGCGCCAAATTGGGGCAACGTCTTTCGCCTTTGGATGGGGTGCCCATCAGTTGGAAAGACCTGTTTGATACGGCGGGCATTGTGACCGAAGCCGGGTCGGATTTGTTGCAAGGGCGTGTGCCTGAGAGCGATGCCTTGGTTCTGCAGGTTGCGACGGCGATGGGCCTGGTTTGCCTGGGCAAAACGCATATGTCCGAATTGGCCTTTTCTGGGCTTGGGTTGAACCCGGTCAAGAAGACGCCGCCTTGTGTGAATGACCCGGATGCGGTGTCTGGCGGGTCGTCTTCGGGGGCTGCAGCCTCGGTGGCTTTTGGCCTGGCCGCCGCGGCGATTGGCTCGGATACTGGCGGGTCGGTGCGCATCCCGTCGGCCTGGAACGATCTTGTCGGGTTGAAAACCACCTCCGGGCGTCTGTCTTTGCAAGGTGTTGTGCCGCTTTGCAAGAAATTCGACACGGTTGGCCCGCTGTGTCGGACGGTCGAAGATGCGGCGCTGACGCTCGCGACCCTGGAGGGGCGCAAAGCGGCTGATCTGCGTGGGGTCTCCCTGCAAGGCGTGCGATTGGCGGCGCTGCAAAATGTGGTTCTGGATGAGATGGAGCCGGAGATTGCTGAGAATTACCAGGCTGTCTTGGGGCAATTGGCTGAGGCCGGGGTGGAGATTGTACCGATCGAAGTGCCAGAAATCGCCGGATCATTGGCGGATTCGGGGGTGCTTTATACGGTGGAGGCCTGGGCGGAGTGGGGCGAGGAGATCACCGCACAGCCCGATGTCATGTTCCCGGCCATCCGCGAGCGGTTTGAAGCCGGTCAGGGCGCAAGCGGGGCGGAATATTTGCAGGCCTGGCAGCGGTTGGAACAGGCGCGGGCCGCCTATGCCAAAGCCACCAGGGGTTTTGATGCGGTGATCACTCCAAGCTCGCCAATCTTTGCACCAAAAACGGATAAGTTGCTGGCACAGGGGGAGTATTATGTGCGGGCCAACCTGCTGTCCTTGCGCAACACCCGGGTTGGGAACCTGATGGGGTTGAGCAGTATCTCCTTGCCCACATCCTTGGCCAGTTGCGGCATCCTGTTGAATGCAGGTCCGATGCAAGAGGAGCGTTTGTTGCGCCTGGCGGCGGGTGTTGAACAGGTTCTGCGCGGGCAAAAAGCCTGAGACAGGCTTTGCGCGTGCCGCGGGCGGGGGGGGAGGGGCGCTGCCCCTCTTGGTCGCAAGGCGACCAATTCACCCCGGGATATTTTTAGCCCAGAGAAACATGCCGACCTAATGAGCCGGCTGCGGTGATCGGCACGAGTTGCGACATTCGCGCCACATCTATCGGGGAACAAACGGGGATTCTGGACAGATCCCCCTCTGATTTCGTATCCTGCTGTCAAACGGGGCGCCAATGATCCCGATATATGAGGCAGTTTTACGATGTTCCCCGAGCGGTTTTCGAACCTACCGGCTTATGCATTCCCGCGTCTGCGCGCTCTTTTGGACGTGCACGAACCGGGTGGTCCGGTGCGCCATATGTCCATTGGCGAGCCGAAACATGCCTTTCCGGCCTGGGTGTCGGATGTCATCGTCGAACATGCCGCTGAATTTGGTCGTTATCCGATCAATGAGGGCACGCCAGAGCTGCGCGGGGCCATTGCCGATTGGATCAAACGGCGTTTTGCTGCGGATGTAGACCCGGAGACGCAGGTGCTGGCGCTGAATGGCACGCGCGAAGGCCTATACAATGCCGGGATGGCCTTGTGCCCTGAGGGCAGCAGCGTGCTCATGCCGAACCCGTTTTATCAGGTTTACATGATCTCGGCGATTTCGGCGGCGGCGGAGCCTGTCTTTGTTCCGGCGACCGAGGCGACCGGGCATTTGCCGGATTTTGCGGCCCTGCCTGCCGAAGAGCTGGATCGTGCGGCGCTGTGCTATATCTGTTCGCCGGCCAATCCGCAGGGGACAATTGCCGATGAAGCCTATTGGCAGCAATTGATCGAATTGGGCGAAAAACACGATTTCCAGATCCTGGCGGATGAGTGTTATTCCGAAGTCTATCGCGGCGAACAGCCGGTGGGCGCGTTGCAGGTGGCGCAAGCCATGGGCGCAAGTGCCGAACGGGTTTTGATCTTTCATTCGCTGTCCAAACGGTCAAACCTGCCGGGGTTACGGTCTGGTTTTGTTGCCGGTGGGCCGGAGAGTATCGCGCGCATGAAGCAGTTGCGTGCCTATGCCGGAGCGCCTTTGCCCATGCCACTACAACGCGCAGCAGAACGGCTTTGGGCAGATGAGGCGCATGTGGAAGAGAACCGCGCGCTTTACAAAGCCAAATACGAGTTGGCTGACCGCATCTTTGGCAATGTGCCGGGCTATATGTCGCCGCAGGCGGGCATGTTCCTGTGGTTGCCGGTTGCGGATGGCGAAGCCGCCACGCTGAAGCTTTGGCAAGAGACCGGCGTGCGTGTGCTGCCGGGCGCGTATCTGTCGCGCGACACGACTGAGGGCAATCCGGGGCAAGGATTTATCCGGGTGGCGCTGGTCGCCCCCTATGACGACACAGAAGCAGGGCTGACCCTTATCCGGGACTGCCTGTTTGACCAAGAATAACAACAAGAACCAAAAGACCAAAAAGAGGCACAAGATGGCATCATTTCAGGCACGGGGACGCGACCCATTGTTCGACACCGATACGGCGGCGACGCTGGAACGACGCGGGCGCGAGCTGATCGGGATGGCGTTGATTGTGCTGGGTGTGATGGCCGCAGCGGCGATTGCCAGCTATTCTGCCAATGACCCTTCTTGGTTCAGTGCCTCGGATGCGCCGATTCAAAACTGGATGGGACGCCCCGGTGCCCTGTTTGCCGCACCGCTTTATACAATTTGTGGTGTGGGAAGTTGGGCGATTGCCGCGACTTTGATCGCTTGGGGGTTGCGCTTTGTCTCTCATCGCGGCGAGGGGCGGTTCTTTCTGGCGGTGTTTTCGCCGATCTGGATTGCGCTTTGTTCGGTCTATGCCGCTGGTCTGCCGCAGGCCGAAGGGTGGAGCCACAGTTTTGGCATGGGCGGGCTCTTTGGCGATATGGTCATGGGGTCCTTGCTGAACATTTTGCCGGTTTCGGCTGCTGTCGGGTTGAAGATCATGCAGGTTTTGCTGGCGGGTGTGATCCTGGCTATGGGCGCACTGGTGCTGGGCTTTACCAAGGATGAGCTGCGCGGGATTGCCCGGTTCCTGATTGTCGGCGTTGTGGTGACCTATGCCACATTGATGAAACTGGTTGGCCGCGGCGCTGTTGGGGCCGTTGGCGCGGCGCAACGCGTGCAGGCAGCGCAAGCCGAAAAGCGCGAGGCGCGCCGTGTTGAAGCCGCCGAGGCAGCCGCCTGGGCTGAGGCGCAAGAGGCGGTGCCAGCCGCGCCGCGCGTTCAACGCGCTGAGATCCCGCAGGAGGCGGTCGCAGAAGACGATTATCTGGTCGACGAGGCGGACATGGTCGAACCGGCCCCGGCCAAGACCGGGTTCCTGTCGCGAATGCCTTCTCTGATCCGTCGCGGTGGGGCTGAACCGATGCCCGAGCCGGAAATGGTGGCCAATGTCATGGAGCATGACGTCGAGGCCCCGAACCCGGACCGTATCCAATCCAAGATCGCAGATGCGGTCAAATCGCGCCGTCGCACCAGCCCTGTCGCTGTGCGCCCGCAACACGACCCGAGCAAACCTTTGACCAAAGGGCGCGGGCATGGGCCACAACCGTTGATCGTAGATACTGCGCCTCGCGGCACGGAATTGCCGCCCGAACCGCCTTTGACAGCTGGGTTTGTGCCTGAGGCACCGATGATGGAAGCGGTTGAGGAGATGGTTGAAACCGCGTTGCCCCCTGCGCCTGAATTGGCGGCGGAACCGCAGATTGATCATTACGCCGAAATGGCGGATTTCGACGATTACGGCGCGCAGGATTACACCCCTGTGGCTGAACCTGAGATCGTGTCGGAGCCAACACCTGCGCCGCGCATGGCTCAGCCACATATGCCGATCCCAAAGGCCGAGCCGAAAAAGGCGGTGGTGCAGCAACCGGTGCGCAAACCCATTCAACCGAGCAAACGCGCTCAGGCTGAGGCGCAGCCGCAATTGCAGTTTGATGACAACAAGCCGGAATATGAGCTGCCGCCGCTCGGCCTGCTGATGTCGCCCGAAGCGGTGGAACGTCACCATCTGAGCGATGAAGCGCTGGAAGAAAACGCGCGTATGCTTGAGGCGGTGCTGGATGATTATGGCGTCAAAGGCGAAATTGTCTCGGTCCGTCCGGGCCCAGTTGTCACCATGTACGAATTGGAACCTGCGCCGGGTCTAAAAGCGTCGCGCGTGATTGGCCTGGCCGATGACATTGCGCGGTCCATGTCTGCCCTCTCTGCACGTGTTTCGACCGTGCCGGGGCGCAGTGTGATTGGCATCGAATTGCCTAACGACAAGCGTGAGATGGTGTGTTTCCGCGAAATCCTCGCCGGGCGTGAGTTCGGTGACGGCAATCACAAGCTGCCACTGGCGCTGGGCAAGGATATTGGCGGTGACCCGGTTGTGGCCAACCTGGCCAAGATGCCTCACCTGCTGATCGCGGGGACGACCGGTTCGGGTAAATCCGTGGCGATCAATACGATGATCCTGTCGCTGCTTTACAAGCTGAGCCCGGATGATTGCCGTTTGATCATGATCGACCCCAAGATGCTGGAACTGTCGGTTTATGACGGCATCCCGCACCTGCTGTCGCCGGTTGTGACCGACCCGAAAAAGGCTGTGGTGGCCTTGAAATGGGTCGTGGGCGAGATGGAAGATCGCTATCGCAAGATGTCCAAGATGGGTGTGCGCAACATTGACGGCTATAATGGCCGTGTGGCGGATGCCTTGGCCAAGGGAGAGCTGTTTGAACGCACGGTTCAGACGGGTTTTGATGATGAGACCGGTGAACCGGTGTTCGAGACCGAACAGATCGAACCCAAGAAGATGCCTTATATCGTTGTGATCGTCGACGAGATGGCCGACCTGATGATGGTTGCGGGTAAAGAGATCGAAGCCTGCATCCAGCGTTTGGCGCAGATGGCGCGGGCCTCGGGTATCCACTTGATTATGGCAACACAGCGCCCGTCGGTGGACGTGATCACCGGGACGATCAAGGCGAACTTCCCCACCCGGATTTCCTTCCAGGTGACCTCGAAAATCGACTCGCGCACCATTCTGGGTGAGATGGGGGCCGAACAACTGCTGGGCATGGGCGACATGCTCTATATGGCCGGCGGGGCCAAGATCACCCGCTGCCATGGCCCGTTTGTCAGCGATGAAGAGGTGGAAGAGATCGTGAACCACCTCAAGGCCTTTGGCCCGCCGGAATATGTTTCGGGTGTGGTGGCTGGTCCGGATGAGGACAAGGCAAGCAATATCGACGCGGTTTTGGGGCTGAATACCGGTGGCAATACCAACGGCGAAGATGCGTTGTACGATCAGGCGGTGGCGATTGTGATCAAGGATCGCAAATGCTCGACCTCCTACATCCAGCGCAAACTGGGCATCGGCTATAACAAGGCCGCGCGTCTGGTGGAGCAGATGGAAGACGAAGGCGTTGTGTCCGGGGCCAACCATGTCGGCAAACGCGAGATTTTGGTTCCTGAGCAATGATCACGTCTGGGCGGAACAAAAGTTTTATCTAAAACTTTTGCAAATTCCGTAGACGGAATTTGGGGTGGTGCGCATTGGCGGATCGCCCCTTTTCTTAGGCACGATCCTGCTCAAAACTCTGTTGGAGCGCAGAGCTGAAGCGTTCGGCGCGACTCTCCCCTTGATCGGGGCTGGTTTGCGCCTGATATCTTTTGCCCAAGGCCCGCTATCGCATATCCGCAAGGATCGTGGCACAAACGGGCCAGTTGAGCAGAAGGACCAAGACATGATCCGCACTCTAGTTGCCGCATTGGCAGTCACGATTGTCGCATTGCCCGCTCAGGCGCAGAAACTGAGCCTGAACGAAATCTCGCGGTATCTGAACACGATCAAATCTGCGCAGAGCAGCTTTACCCAGATCAATGCCGATCAATCGATTTCGACCGGAGAGATCATGATCAAACGCCCGGGCAAGGTGCGCTTTGATTATAACCCGCCGGAAAAGGCCCTGGTTCTCGCCCATGGCGGCGCGGTTTATGTGCTGGATCGCAAGCTGAACGGGCAGCCCGAAACCTATCCCCTGCGCCGGACGCCCCTATCGATCATTTTGGCCAAGAAGGTCGATCTGAAAACGGCGGGGATGGTGACAGGGCACAGCTATGACGGCACAGCCACCATTGTAACCGCGCGAGATCCGAAACATCCCGAATATGGCTCGATCCAGCTCAAGTTTACCGGGAACCCGGTGCAGTTGCGTCAATGGATCATCGATGACGGCAATGGCAGCCTGACCACGGTGATCCTGGGCGAGTTACAACAAAAGAGCCTGCCCAATCGCCTGTTCCAGATTGAGCCAGAGGTCAAAAAGCTGAACCGGCATAATTGATTACAGAACAGGACACGCAAAAAGGGGCCGAAATGACGGCCCCTTCGTTTTTGTAATCGCTGAATGCCCATGCGCCTATCGAGCAGCCCGGCAGCGCGACAGTTGCTGTTGGTAGGTCACAGCGCGTTGCCCTACCTCTGACGAGACACGCAGCAACCACGCTTTGGAGTTGTAGGTGCCTCGGCGATAGCCGCCGCGGCCTTCGTGATAGGCAAGGTACTGACGGCGTGCATCCCAAAGGGGAATGCCCAGCTGCTCTTTGGTGCCATTCATGTACCAACCCATAAAGTCGGTCGCGTCGCGGATATTGTCGCGCCGGGCTGAACGGCGCCCTTCGGCGCGCAGATATTCTTTCCAGGTGCCGTCCAGGGCTTGGCTATAGCCAAAGGCCGAGCTTTGCCGGCCCATCGGGATCACGCCCAGTTTGAACCGCAAAGGTGTGCGCGCATCCGAGACGAATTTGCTCTCTTGGTAGATGGTTGCCATCTGGACATGCACGGGCACGCCCCATTTGCGTTCTGCCGCGCGGAAGGCGCGGATATATTGCGGTCGTTGTTTGATGATCGCACAGGCGTCATCCAGATTGCGCGGTGAATTTCCAGACCCGCCACCGCCGCCGCCACAGGACGCCACGAGGAGGGTGATCACCATTGCGCGAAGCCACTTGCTCATTTGCCTCTCGCTATTTGTTTTGTTCTTTGACCCTATTTTAACGGATCAAAGCGGATGAGGAAATCACAATTCCGGAATGGGTATGGAATCCCGCCGATAGGGCAGGTATCAGGCGGGTTGACTTGCACTATCGGGAAGCATTGCACACAGTGTTTCCTAAAAAGCAGGCCCGAAAAATGGACAAGCCCCTCGCTTTTTCGCTAAAATAGGGCTTAAAGAGGCGGATGATGCAACAAAAACGCGCAAAATATCACCTGGGCCAGGTTGTCCGGCACCGCAAACATCCGTTTCGCGGGGTGGTTTTTGATGTAGATCCAGAATTTTCCAATACCGAAGAATGGTATGAGGCGATTCCCGAGGATTCGCGCCCGGCCAAGAAGCAGCCTTTTTACCATTTGCTGGCCGAGAATGATCAGAGCTTTTACGTGGCCTATGTCTCGGAACAGAATCTGGTGGCGGATTATTCCGGTGAGCCGGTTGATCACCCGGATATTGGCGATCTGTTCGGTGCCTTCCATGACGGAAGCTATGAGCTGCACTTCCAGATGAATTGATCTTTGGATGAGACAGGTGGGGTGGAACCCCACCCTACATCATGCCAAAATCCGGCGCAGTTCCGATAAAAACCGTTCGACACCTGCGGACCCGATGGACCAATCGCACACCAAACGGCCTGTGACGATGGATGCGTCAGGGCCGGTTTCGTCCCCCATGAGGTAATATACTGCCCCGGCTTTTTGCAGAGCTTTGTGAGCGCCCAGTGGCAGGTTGAAAAAGATCACATTGGCCGGGGTTTGAGTGATCAGATCAACGCCCAATTCCTCAAGGCCATTGTACAAAAGCGCGGCTGAGTCATTGGCCTTTTGCGCCAGATTCAACCACAGGTCATCTGTCAAAAAGGCGTTCATCTGGGCGGCAAGATAGCGGTGTTTGGAAAACAGATGGCCGCCACGTTTGCGGCGCAGTTCGAATTCATAGGCGCGTTTGGGGTCAAAGATCACCACCGCTTCGACACCCATCAAGCCGTTCTTGGTGCCGCCAAAAACAGCAACGTCGACACCAAGTTTCCAGCTCATCTCGGCTGGGGTGCAGTTCAGGGCTGCGCAAGCCTGGGAAAAACGGGCCCCGTCCAGATGCACAGGCAGACCGAATTCTTTGGCCACATCGCAAAGCGCAGCAAGCTCGGCCAGGGAATAGGTATTGCCCAATTCCGCGACATTGGTGATCGAGACGGCCCCGCGCTGCGGGCCGTGGACGCCGCGATTTTCCTCGGCCTCGATGGCCGACCGCAACTGTGCCGGGGTCATTTGATCGCCGTCGCCGACCAAGGTTAGCTTGGCCCCGCCGGTGTAGAATTCAGGCGCGTTGCATTCGTCTTCGACAATATGGGCGCGGGCGGCGCAAAAAACCGTCTCAAATGGCTGACAGAGCACAGAGAGGGCCAGGGCATTTGCCGCTGTTCCTGTGCCGACGAGATAGACAGCGGCCTCTGGGGCCTCAAACAGGTCGCGGATTTTTTGTTGGACCTCGCGGGTCAGATCGTCATTGCCATAGCCCAATGTGTAACCGGTATTGGCTGCGGTCAGGGCGTCCAATACGGCGGGGTGGGCCGGGCCGGAATTGTCAGAGGCAAAGAACATCAGATCGGCTCCTCAATAATATGGTCTTCCCAATCTTCATCAGCGATGTCGAATTCTGAGACGGTGCGCCCTTGCATGGATATGCCGGCTTCGTGCACTGAATCGGCGCGTCCTGACACCAAGGGGTGCCATTCGGGTAAGGGTTGTTTGTTCCACAAAAGCTTGTAGGCGCAGGTTTCCGGCATCCAATAGAGGTTCTTCTCGATATTGGAGGGGCGCAAAACGATGCATTCGGGGACAAATTGGTGCCGGATCTCATATTGCGAGCACAGGCAGGTCGCGTCATCCAGCAGGCGACAGGCCACACGGGTCAGGGCGACTTCGCCGGTTTCTTCGTCTTCGAGCTTGTTCAGACAGCATTTACCGCAGCCGTCACACAGAGCTTCCCACTCTTTATCGGACAGTTTGTTGAGCGGTTTTCGGTCCCAAAAGCGCGGAGCGAGCCCCTTGCGGTCGATGTCACCGCTCATAGCGCCGCCAGAATGTCACGCGCCTGAGCGCAATCGGCATCCATTTGCGTAATAAGCGCGTCGAGCCCGTCGAATTTCAGCTCTGGGCGCAGGTAATCGACAAGGGCGACAGACAGGGTCGCGCCGTAAAGATCGCCGGTGAAATCAAACAGAAAGGTTTCGATATTGGGATGCTGGCCGTCAAACATCGGGCGCACGCCGACCGAGGCCGCGCCGCGATAGCTGCCTTGATGGGGGCCGTCCATCACGTCGACCAGCACCGCATAGACGCCGAATTTTGGCGGATGCAGCCCGTCGATGGACATGTTGGCAGTGGGATAGCCCAGCTCGCGACCGCGTTGTTCACCGCCGATCACTTCGCCTTCGATCCTGTGCCAGTGGCCAAGCTGTAAGGCAGCGTCGCGCGGGCGTCCTTCGCTCAGCGCATTGCGAATGGCCGTGGATGACACTTGCACCCCTCCTGTTTCCAACAACTCTGCGATGGTCACGCCAAAACCCAATTCCTGACCAAAGGCCTTGAGATCCTCAACCGTGCCTTTGCGCCCCTTGCCGAAACAGAAATCGGCACCGACGACGATATGTTTCAAACCCAGCCCGTCGCAGATCACGTTTTGCGCAAATTCGCGCGGGGTGAGCGAGGCCAAGGCTGTGTTGAAATTCAGCTGATAGAGGTGTTTGACACCCAGCTTATCCAAACGCGAGGCGCGGGCCTCGGCACTCATCAGGCGAAAGGGCGGGGCATCGGGCGCGAAATATTCACGTGGATGCGGTTCAAATGTCAGGACTCCCAGTGGTGCATCCGGATCAGCCTGACGCGCGAGTTCAATCACAGCCTGATGGCCGACATGCACCCCGTCGAAATTGCCAATCGCGACGCTGGCACCGCGATCTTTGGAGGTGGTGTACTGGTAGTCTCTGATAATCCGCATAACGGGGGCTTAGCCTTGCTGGTTCATTTGCGCAAGCGCCTCGCTGATGCGGGCGATGCCTTCGGGAATACGTTCGGAGGGGATGGAACTATAGCCCAGCCGATAATAGTTGCGCGGCTTGCTTGGTCCGGCAAAAAACGCTTCTCCGGGTTCGATCAAAACGCCTTTGTCGCGCAGGTTTTGGGCAAAGATATGGGTGTCGATATCGGCAGGGGCCTGCATCCACAGGGATGAGCCGCCATGCGCCCCCTTGCCAGCGATTTCCAACCCGTATTGGTCAATGGCGGTCTCCATCGCCTGGCGTCGTTCGGTCAGGGCCACGCCGATGCGGCGAATCAAAGCATCGTAATGGCCCAAGGACAGGAAATAGGCAGCGGTGCGTTGGATATGACCGGGCGGGTGGCGCAGAACCGAGGCGCGCAGGGCGCGGGCCTCGCGGATGAATTCGGCAGACCCGACAAGGTAGCCCAGTCGTAGGCCGGGAAAGAGTGATTTGGAAAAGCTGCCCACATAGACCACGCGCCCGTCCTCATCCAAGCTTTTGAGTGCCGGGCTGGGGGGCGAGAGAAAGGACATTTCGAATTCGTAATCATCCTCGACAATGATCGCGTCCAATTCGGCGGCCCGTTTCAATAGGGCTTCGCGGCGATGCCGGGGCAGGGTCGAGGATGTGGGGCATTGATGGCTGGGCGTGGTGAAAATGACCTGACTGCCCTTTGGAATGTTTTCCGGTGGCAGGCCTTCTTCGTCAACGGGAACCGGCGAGATCTGAGCGCCGACCTGACGTAGCAGGCTGCGCAATTCCGGGTAACACGGATCTTCGACCGCAACCTTGCGCTTTTGTCCCAAAAGCTGGGCCGCCAACCACAGCGCGTTTTGCGCGCCCATGGTGATCAGGATTTCATCAGGGCCAGCGATGATTCCACGGCGGGGTAGGCTGTGGCGCGCAATGAACGTGACCAGTTCGGAATCATCCATATCAAACTGGTCTTGTGTGAGCGCCGTGAAATCCTTGGCCCCCAGAGCCTGCATCGCACAGAGCCGCCAATTGGCGTGGTCAAACAGCTTGGCGTCGGCCTGGCCATAAATGAACGGAAAGCGGTAGCTGGCCCAATCGGTAGGCTTGGCCGCCCCAAGCGGACGCTCCGGCAGATAGCGGCGGGCCAGGGCCTGGTCCCAGTCAACCTTGTCTTCGCTCGGGGCAAGCGGGCCGAAGTTGGGCGGCTGCGGGGCGTTTTCGCTGACAAAATACCCCGACCGTCCGCGAGAGACCAAGTAGTCATTGGCCTGCAATTCGGTATAGGCCAGCGTGACCGTGATACGGCTGACGCCGAGATGTTTGGCAAGCTGGCGGGTGGATGGCAGCTTTTCCCCGTTACGAAAACGGCCCGACAGGATCCCTTCGGCCACCATCTGCTGGATTCGCGCCTGCAGGGTGCCTTGGGTGTTTTGCGACAGAAAGAATGTTTCAACAGGGACAGCCATGGCGGCACCCTAGACTGGCTTTAAACCGCCTGCAATCTGGATATATCAACTATTCAGCTGGTTTGACCCGATCGCCAAAAATAGCCGAGCCGACGCGGATATGAGTGGCACCAAAGGCGATGGCCTGCTCGAAATCTGCGCTCATCCCCATGGACAGGCCTGCAAGCCCGTTTCGTTCAGCAATCTTGCGCAAAAGCGAGAAATGCAGGCTGGGGGTTTCTTCGACCGGCGGGATGCACATCAATCCTTTGATGGGTAGATCAAGCGCGCGGGCATCCGCGATAAACTGGTCCGCCTCAGCCGGAAGAACACCGGCCTTTTGCGGTTCTTCGCCTGTGTTCACCTGGATGAAGAGATCAGGGCAATTGCCAATCTCTTGCGCGAGGCGGGCGAGGGTGGTTGCCAATTTTGGCCGATCAACCGAGTGGATCGCGTCGCAGAGTTCCATCGCGTGGCGGGCTTTGTTGGATTGCAACGGGCCAATCAGATGAACCGAGGCATCGGGATAGCGGGTTTTGAAATCAGGCCACTTGCTGGCGGCCTCTTGCACGCGGTTTTCGCCGAACAACCGATGGCCTTGCTCCAAGACCTGTTCGACCCGCTCAAGTGGTTGCACCTTGCTGACGGCGATCAACTGCACCTCAGAGATGTCACGCTCGGCCTCGGCACAGGCTTTGGCAATTCGATCTTGGATATCTGTCAGGGGCATCTGTGCTCTCCGCGTCTGGTCTTGATCATCTGCTAAAGAGCTTTGCCCAAAAAGAAAAGAGCGGGCCGAAGCCCGCTCTCTCTTAAGCCATTAGGCTGCAGTCCTTAGAAGGACATTGCAACACCCAGGGACCATGTGCTCAGGTCGGATTCTACGCCACCGATATCCATGTCGGATTTGCCGTAGCCGAACTGAACCTCGGCACCACCGCCCAGATCATAGTCAACTGCCAAGCCGAAGCCTTTGGAGGTATCGCCATCAACACCAAGCACATCGTCGAACTTACCGTAGTTCACGCCGATGGTCAGAGCGTTCATGGTGTAACCCAGTGCCAGACCGAAGTGCTTCTGATCTTCTGCACCTGCAACACCGAAATCAACGGTGGAGTAGTTCAGGATTGCCTGAATGCCGTTGTTGAAGGTGGTGTCAACAGACAGACCCCAAGTGCTTGCGTCTTCAACAGTCTGGTAACCCAGACCAACACCCAGTGTCAGGCCTGCCAGCTCGGTGGAGTACGCAACACCCAGACCCCAGATTGGGTCGGTGTTGCCGAAATCGTCCAGTTCAACCGACAGGTAGCCGGTGAAGCCGGAAGCGGCATAGGAGAACTGAGCGATCTGACCGTCGTAACCGCCGTCAAAACCGGAGTTGCCGTTGTAACCGGCGTGCTCGTGATCGTCGTTGATCGCGGAACCGATGATGGCTTCTTTCATCGCGGCGTCCAACGCGCCGTCAACGTCACCCATGGTCAGCTTTGCTGCACCGTAAGCGATGAAGATTGTTTCACCACCTTGAGTGGTGTTGGCGAAGGCGCGGGAACCGGTTGGGTCGGTGCCGTTGTTGTCTGCGCCATCATTGTCGGACTCGTCCAGATCGATGGACGCGCCAAAGGTCAGGCCGTTGTCGGTTTCACCGGACATGGTGAAGGTCACGTCGATGTCGGTGTGGAACTGAGTTTCGATGTCTACGTCAACGCCGCCAACTTCACCGGAACCACCGATGATGCCCATTTCAGCGGAGCCAGACAGCTCGATTTCCGCAGATGCGATGCCAGCGGATGCGACCAGTGCGGTGGTAGCAAGCAGGATATGTTTCATTGTTTCCCTCATGTGTTCAAAGGCACTACCAGGCCGACTGCTCGGCCCTGATGGGTGATCTATGCGCTTCTGACCCCGGTCTTTGCAACCCGTCTGAAATGACTGTGGCCAACAAGCGGGTTAGTGATGCGCAATTGCCACAAGGTTTTTGGTGAGAGGCTCGGAATCCGAGAGATGTGGGCAACAACCTGCCGATAAGTTCAGGATAATAGTGTTTAGCAATGATATCTTGCTGCCCGCGCGCGCGCCGAGTATGCAATGGGAAACACGTAAGTGGGGGAATGGCCGAATGAGCGTTTCACGAATCTTTTTGGGGCTTGGGCTGAGCCTGGTGGTGCTGGTCGAGGCAGGATGCAGCCGTTCGGCTTCCAGACAACCTGTCGATACGCCGCCTGCCAGTGAGATTCTGGATGACATCCTTTATGAGGGGCGGAACAAACCGCGTGGGACAATATGGGACTTATTCCGGTCGCGTGAGGACCAGGGCCAGATTGGCGCGGTCAATAAGTACATCTGGAACGCCTCACTTGAAACGTTGGATTTTCTGCCGGTTCAATCCATTGATCCATTTAGCGGCGTGATCATCACCGGCTACGGCACGCCTCCGGGTGGTGGACGTGCCTATCGGGCGACCATTCATGTAAACGACCCGGCTTTGGACGCGCGGTCGTTGAACGTTGCACTGTCGACAAGGTCCGGTCCGGTAAGCGCGGCGACGGTTCGTGCCATCGAAGATGCGATTCTGACGCGTGCACGCCAGTTGAGGGCGCAGGACAGCCGTCTCTAAGGTCGAAACGGCATGCACGAGAATTTAAGGGCAGCGCGAAATTGCGCTGCCTTTTTTGTTTCGGGTTCGATTTAATGGGCAGGAATTCTGCCAGTTAGCATTAACACCCCTCGCAGAGGGTCAATCCAGCACAGGGCGCGGGCATTGTTGAGCGAGGTTTTGAACCCATTCCAGATGTTGCGGCAGGCAAATCGTTTTCAGGTCATAGTTTTCGCGCACAAATTGCCGTGCGTTTTCGCCCAACATTTGTCGGGTGGCAGGATCGTCGAGTAGGGCGCATAGCCGCTCGGTCAAAGCCATATGGTCAAAGAAATCGACAAATTGGCCAGTTTCGCCTTCGGTCATGACCTCGCGCACCGGGGCGGTGTCGCTGGCGAGAATCGCGCAACCTGCGCTCATGGATTCCAACAAGGACCATGAAAGGACAAAGGGATAGGTCAGATAGACATGTGCGGTGCCGACCTGAATCATCGACAGATAGGTGTCATAGGGAACGCGCCCCATGAAATGCACACGATTCCAATGCGGGGTTGGAATGCGGCCGCGCACCTCGTCGATAAAGATCTGTTTCCATGTTTGCCCTTTAGGGGCTTTGGCCCCGTAAGAAACTTCGTCGCCGCCCAGCAGAACCACATGGGCATTGGGCCTACGTTTCAGGATCTCGGGCAGGGCGCGCATAAATATGTGGTAACCGCGATAGGGTTCGAGATTGCGGTTGATAAAGGTGATGACCTCATCCTTGCGAGTCAAGGTCAGGTCATCCGAGACCTTTAACTGCGCATCCGGGTTCGGGCGCACGAGATCGGTATCGATTCCGTCATGGGCAACTGTGATGCGATCCTGCCAGCGCGCTGGGAAGGTGTCGGCCTGAAAGCGGGTCGGGCTGATCCCGGCATCCATGACTTCCTCATGCAGGCGGTTGTTCATATTTTTCATCCGAATGCGCAGCTTGTCGCCTTCGGGGCTTTTGGACGGGAATTCCGGATCGTAGTTGAGGAAATCCGGCCCGGTCAGATGATAGAGCTCGCAATAAAGCCCCAGGCGCGCGGTTGGCCAGATATCCTTGAGAAACATGGATTCGCCCCAGCCGTGATGGGCGCAGATCACATCGGGTTCAAATCCCTGATTCTTGAGGCCCAGGGCCCCGCGATAGCAAGAGGTCGCGCGCAGCAGCTTGGTTTCGAAATCGGCCAGCCAGGGGTGAATCCCCTTGGTCGAGCTGCCCTTGACCTCATAGGGGATGATTTTCACCCCCTGCCATTCGGTGGGTTGTTTGACCTTGCAGGTCAGCGCCACAACCTGATGGCCTTGTTTCACAAGAGCAGGGGCAAGGTGTTTGTATTGACCGGGAAAATTCTGATGGATCAAAAGGATTTTCATGACACTGCCTCTGGTACTCTTTTGCCTTCTTGTGCCACGGGGGCGGGGCTTCGCCAATGGGAGGGGCCATAAATGGCGTCATGGGTTGCCAAAAAGCCGCCAAAGGCTGGACGATTGCGCGCCATACCCCTATCACATCCGCCAAATCCGCCCGTTTGAGGAAGACATATGTCGCGTTACGACCCCGCATCGATCGAGCCAAAATGGCAAGCCGCCTGGGAAGAGGCCGGAACCTTTGTAGCCAGCCGTGAGGGCGACAAGCCCAAATATTACGTGCTGGAAATGTTCCCCTATCCGTCGGGACGCATCCATATTGGCCATGTGCGCAACTACACGATGGGTGATGTGATCGCGCGCTACAAGCTGTCGACCGGTCATAATGTGTTGCACCCGATGGGCTTTGACGCCTTTGGTATGCCGGCGGAAAACGCGGCGATGAAGTCGGGCGGTCACCCCAAGACCTGGACCTATGACAATATCGACACCATGGTCGGGCAGATGAAACCGCTGGGCTTTGGCCTGGACTGGACGCGCATGTTTGCGACCTGCGACCCGGAATATTACGGCCAGCAGCAGGCCTTGTTCCTTGATTTCCTTGAAAAAGGTCTGGTCTATCGTAAAAACGCCGTGGTCAACTGGGACCCGGTAGATATGACTGTTCTGGCCAATGAACAGGTCATCGACGGCAAGGGCTGGCGCTCGGGGGCCGAAGTGGAGCGGCGCGAGCTGACGCAGTGGTTCTTTAAGATCTCGGATTATTCCGAAGAGCTGTTGGAAGCTTTGGACACGCTGGATAACTGGCCCGCCAAGGTGCGCCTGATGCAGGAGAACTGGATCGGCAAGTCGCGCGGGCTTGAGTTTGGCTTTGAGCGCACTGATGGCGAAGCCCCGATCACCGTCTACACCACCCGTCCCGATACGCTGATGGGTGCGTCCTTTGTCGGTATTTCGCCCGATCACGCGATTTCCAAAGAGCTTGAGGCGCAAAACCCGGAAGTTGCGGCACAGCTCGCTGAAATGCGCAAAGGTGGCACCACCGCCGAAGCGCTGGAAAAGGCAGAGAAGCTGGGCATTGATACCGGCATTCGGGTCAAGCATCCGCTTGATCCGAATTGGGAATTGCCGGTCTGGATCGCGAATTTCATCCTGATGGATTACGGCACCGGCGCGATCTTTGCCTGCCCGGCTCATGATCCGCGCGACTATGAATTCGCCACCAAATACGAATTGCCGATCATCCCGGTCTTTGGTGAAGACGACATCACCGAGGCCTTTGTGCCGCCAAAAACCGACAAGGTCACCTATCTGCGTGGCTTTGCTGGTGCGACAGAGCAAACCGGTGACGCCGCCGTAGATGCGGCCATTGACCTAGCCGAAAAGGATGGCTGGGGCAACGGAGTGACCAAGTTCCGCCTGCGCGATTGGGGCCTGTCCCGTCAGCGTTACTGGGGTTGCCCGATCCCGGTTGTGCATTGTGACAGCTGTGGTGTGGTGCCTGAGAAAAAGGAAAATCTGCCGATTGAGCTGCCTTTTGACAATGGCAACGAGGAAATCGACTTTTCCATCCCGGGCAATCCGCTGGATCGTCACCCGACCTGGCGCGATGTGGCCTGTCCGAAATGCGGGGCTCCGGCCAAACGTGAAACCGACACGATGGACACTTTTGTCGATTCGTCCTGGTATTACGCGCGCTTCACAGCGCCGCGTGCGCAAACCCCGACCGATCTGGCTGAGGCTGAATACTGGATGAATGTTGACCAGTATATTGGCGGTATCGAACACGCGATCCTGCACCTGCTTTATTCGCGTTTCTTTGCCCGTGCGATGAACATCACCGGCCATCTGCCGGATAAATCGCGCGAGCCGTTCAACGCTTTGTTCACCCAAGGCATGGTGACGCACGCGATTTATCAGACCACCGGTGAGGATGGCCGCCCTGTCTATCATTTCCCAGAAGATGTGGAGCTGCGCGACGGCAAGGGGTTCTTGAAAGACGGAACCGAGGTCAAAATCATTCCCTCGGCCAAGATGTCCAAATCCAAGAACAACGTGGTCGACCCGGTCGAGATCATCAAAGCCTATGGTGCCGACACGGCGCGCTGGTTCGTCCTGTCCGATTCCCCGCCCGAACGGGACGTGGAATGGACAGCTTCGGGCGCTGAGGCGGCGAACAAGCACTTGTCGCGCGTCTTCCGCATCTGTGCGGAAATCGCGGAAGGCGATGTTGCGCCGACCAAAGAGGACGAGGCGCTGCTGCGTGAAACCCACAAGGCGATCCATGATGTGACCATGGGCGTTGAAAGCTTTGGCTTTAACGCCTCAATCGCCAAGCTTTATGGCTTTACCAATGCCTTGCACAAATCCCGTGCCGGGTCCGAGGTAAAACGCTTTGCCGCCAAGACCTTGGCGCAGCTGATGTCGCCAATGACTCCGCACCTGTCAGAGGAGCTTTGGCAGCTTTTGGGTGGCGAAGGCTTGATCGCGAATGCGCCTTGGCCGGTGGCGGATGAAAGCCTGCTGGTCGAGGATACTGTGACCTTGCCGATCCAGATCAATGGCAAGCGGCGCGGCGAAATGCAGGTCGCGCGCGATTTGGCCAAGGAAGAGGTTGAAAAGCTCGCGCTGGCACACGAAGCTGTGGTGAAGGCCCTGGATGGGGGCCAACCGAAAAAGCTGATCGTGGTGCCAGGGCGGATTGTGAATGTGGTTGTCTAAGCGAAGAACTGTTTTGGCAGGGTTGGCGGCGCTGACCCTGACCGCTTGCGGGTTTACACCTGTTTATGGCCCGCAAGGCTCCGGTGGTCCGTTGCAGGGCAGCATCAAGCTGAACGCGCCGGAAACGCGCGACAGTTACCAGTTCAATCGCCGTTTTGAAGAGCGGATGGGCCACGCGGTTAATCCGCTTTACGATCTCAAGGTCGAGCTTAAGACGTCTGAACTGGGGCAGGGCGCAACCTCGAGCGGGAACACAACCCGATTCCGGGTGAACGGCCATGCCAGCTATAGCCTGTCGCAGGATAAGGCGGTTTTGCTGACTGGCAAAACCAGCGCCTTCACTGGCTATTCCAACACTGGTTCGACCGTTGCCACCATGGCGGCGCAGCGCGACGCCTATGAGCGGTTGATGATCATTCTCACCGATCAGGTGATTGATGATCTGATTCTGCAGGCGGATGACTTGCCAAGATGAAGCTGTCCGCCCGCGACGCCAATGCCTATTTCAACAAACCCAACCCGGATGCGGCAGGTCTGCTGATCTGCGGGGAAGACACCATGCGCGTTGCCATGAAACGCCAAGAGGTGGTGGCCAAATTGGTCGGCCCAAATGGCGAAGAGGAAATGCGCCTGACCCGGATGAGCGGGGCGGATCTGCGCAAGGATGCGGCGGCTTTGTTGGATGCGGTCAAGGCGCAGGGGTTCTTTCCCGGGCCGCGCGTGGTGCTGGTCGAAGAGGCAACGGATGGGTTGGCCAAGACCTTTAAGGCGGCCTTTGACGATTGGCGGCCCGGCGATGCGCAGATCATTGCAACGGCTGGGCAGTTGACGGCCAAATCCGCCCTGCGCAAGCTGTTTGAAGGTGACCAGCGCACCTATGCGGCGGCTCTCTATAACGACCCGATGGGACGGGCCGAAATCGAAGCCGAGATGACCCGCGCCGGGCTTAAAGAGGTTGATCGCGACGCGATGGGGGCGCTGGAAGAGCTGGCGCGCAGCCTGACACCGGGGGATTTCCGGCAGGTTCTCGAAAAGATTGCGCTTTATAAGCTGAATGACGGCTCTGCCTTGACGGCCGAAGAGGTTGAGCTGAACGCACCCGCCTCGATTGAAGCCGAGATTGACCAGATATTTCATATTCTGGCCGAAGGGCGCACGCCCGAGATTGCACCGATCATGCAGCGTTTGACCGCGCAGGGCGTCGCCCCGGTGACGTTGCTGATCATGGGCATGCGCCATTTTCGCGCGCTCTATACCTTGGCCTCGGCCCCAGGTGGTCCGGCTCAGGGCATCACCCGGATGCGCCCGCCGATCTTTGGCCCACGCCGTGACCGAATGCTGCGGCAGGCGCAGCGCTGGACGGTTGAACGGCTCGAAGGCGCGCTGGATGTGTTGATGGAGGCCGACTTGACCTTGCGCTCTGCCGGGCAAAAGGCCCCAGCTGTGGCTTTGGTTGAACGCGCATTTGTGAGGTTGGCCTATCTTGCGCGCCGCTAATCTCCGGGTCAGATTGGCACTGACAGCGACAGGAGACCAATTTGAGCTATAAATTATACGGCCACCCGCGCAGCCGCACGTTTCGTGTCATGTGGATGCTGGAAGAGTTGGGGCAACCCTATGACCAGATCCCGGCACCGCCACAATCAGAAGATATCAAGCAGGTCAGCGCACTCGGCAAAATTCCTGTTTTGATGGATGGCGAAGATGCCATTCGCGACAGCGCCGCCATTCTGACCTATTTGGCAGATAAGCATGGCGCATTAACGGCAAAGCCGGGCACGATTGCCCGCGCGCAGCAGGACGCCATGACCTTTCGCATTCTCGATGAGGTTGAAACCCAGCTCTGGACGGCGGCTCGACACTCATTTGTCTTGCCCGAGGCCGAACGGGTGCCCGAGGTCAAAGAGACCTGTAAGGCTGATTACCTACGCAATGTCAGTGCGATCATGGCCGAGGTCGAGGGGCCTTACCTCATGGGGCAGGACTTCACGATTCCGGATATTCTGCTGACCCATCTTGCGGGCTGGGCTCTGACGGCCAAGTTTCCAGAACCCCCAGAGGCGTTTTCCGAGTATCTAAAGCGAACCCGCACGCGACCCGGGTTCAAGGCCGCGCGCGCCAAGCAGGATATTTAGGGGGCTGCCTAAAGAGGCGGCTTAGCGACTTAGGCCTCTTTGTCGGTGACGTTCTCTTTGAACGCGACCTCAAAGGCGGCCTGCTGTTCTGGGCTGGCTTCGGTCTGGTTTAGGTTTTTCCAGTCGTCATAAGGCATGCCGTAATAGATCTCGCGGGCCTCAGCCTTGTCCATTTCGATGCCCTTTTCGTTGGCGGCTTCCTGATACCAGCGCGACAGGCAGTTGCGGCAAAAGCCCGCCAGATTCATCATGTCGATATTCTGAACATCGCGGCGGTCTTCCATTAGGTGCTTGCGTAACCGGCGAAAGGCGGCGGCTTCGATTTCCAGTCTTGTCTGTTCGTCCATTGGGTTCACTTCCTTGTGGCTGTCGATACAAATTCCGTCGACGGAATTTGCAAAAGTTTTAGATAAAACTTTTGGGCACCAGGCCGATCTGTTGGGATCAGTCTGGCACTTTGGTCAAGGCTTGCTCGAGCAGAGGTGCCAGTCGTTGGCCCCAGTGCTGTTGTTGTTGATCTGTTTCGATCAGGTCATTGCGCAATTCGATCAAGGTATTATTGCGGCCATGTTTCAGCGCGTGCCGATCCACAGCGTCGCCGGGCAGATGTCCGGGATAGGGCTCGTTCCGGCCCACTGTCAGGTCTGGCTCCGCCTCCAGCAGGTCAATGAACGGGTCGCTCAGCCGGCTGTCCCAGGCATGCAACACGCCGATATGCCAGGGCCGTGTCGGACGTCCTCGCAACTGACGGGTAAAGGAATGCACCGCCACAATCACCGTATCCTCATGCTTTGACGCAAGCTCTGACAGAGCCTTATGATAAGGCCGGTAATAGGCGTTCAGGCGGCGTTCGCGCTCGGCCGCATCGGCGTGTCTGTTTCCTGGAATGACAGAGCCATCATAAAGCTTCATCAGCAGTGTCGGGTCGTCCTCGCCACGATTTGGGTCGATCACCAGTCGTGAAAAATTGCCAAGCAGCACCGGCGCGCCCAAAGCTTCGCCCAATGCCAGCGACACACCTTCGGCACCGGGGTCAAAGGCAATATGGCGCGCCATATCCTCAGCAGGCAGGCCCAAACTGCCGCCCAAATCCGGTGGCACAGTGTTACGTGCGTGGTCGCAGGTGATCAGCCAACGGCTTTTCCGGTTGGCCCCTTCAATGTGATATGGCTTGTATGTCATTTTACCGTCATCTGTTATCGCCAAGACATAGGGCAGTTGCGCGGCGAAGGGAAATAGGCAATAAGCAGCGCAAGCCGTTAGCGATAACAATGCAGCCTTTTGGCCTGTTTGTACGCTGAGACTGGGACTAAAGGTGACCTAGGGGACACCATTCGATGAATTGGGGAAAGACATGAAGCGCAATCGCAAGATCAAAATCGTGGCCACTTTGGGCCCGGCCTCTTCGACATATGAAATGATCCGCGCGCTGCACGAAGCTGGTGCTGACGTTTTTCGCCTGAACATGAGCCATGGAAGCCATGAAGAAATCGAAGAAAAGCACAAGATCATTCGTCAGGTCGAAAAGGATCTAGACAGTCCGATCGCCATTCTGGCCGACCTTCAGGGTCCAAAGCTGCGTGTGGGCACCTTTGCTGACGGCCCGCAAGATCTGGAATGGGGGGAGACTTTTCGCCTCGATCTCGATCCGACACCGGGTGACAAGAAACGCGTGTGCCTGCCGCATCCGGAAATCTTTGACGCGTTGGAACCTGGCGCACATCTGCTGGTCAACGATGGTAAAATCCGTTTGCGGGTCGAAGATTGTGGTAAGGATCACGCCAATTGCACCGTTGTCACCGGCGGTGTGATCTCTGATCGCAAAGGGGTCAACGTTCCAGATGTGGTTCTACCGCTGGCAGCGCTGTCTGAAAAAGACCGCCGCGATCTGGAATTCGTCTGTTCTTTGGGTGTTGATTGGCTGGCACTGTCCTTTGTTCAGCGCGCCAAAGACGTTTGGGAAGCCCGCGAATTAGCCAATGGCCGCGCCGCGATCCTGTCCAAGATCGAAAAGCCCGCGGCGGTGGAGAGCTTTGACGAGATCCTTGAAGTATCAGACGGCATTATGGTGGCCCGTGGGGATCTTGGCGTGGAACTGCCCGTGCAAAACGTGCCGCCAATCCAGAAACGTCTGGTGCGCAAATGCCGTGCGGCAGCCAAGCCCGTGATTGTCGCGACACAGATGCTGGAATCGATGATCGAATCGCCGATGCCAACGCGGGCCGAAGTGTCTGACGTCTCCAACGCGATCTACGAAGGCTCTGACGCAATCATGCTATCGGCGGAATCTGCGGCAGGTGAGTATCCTATCGAAGCTGTCAGCACGATGGACAATGTCGCCGTCGAAGTCGAAGGCGACCCAACCTATCGCGACATTATTGAGGCCAGCCGCAAAGCCGAGCGCCACTCCGTGGCGGACGGGATTGTGGCCGCCGCGCGGGAAATCGCGGAAACCACGGATATCAAGGCAATCTGCTGCTTTACCTCGTCTGGCACCACAGCCACCAAGGTGTCGCGCGAACGCCCGCGTGTTCCAATCATCGCCATGACCTCGTCACGCGTTACTGCCCGCCGCTTGGTGCTGAGCTGGGGGACCTATTGCGTGATGACTGGCGAGCTAGAGCGGTTCAAACAGGCGGTGGTCAATGCGGCCCGCGCCACCCGCAAAGGTGGTTTCGCTGACGAAGGTGATCAGATTGTTGTCACAGCCGGTGTTCCTTTCAATATTCCGGGCACAACCAACATTCTTCGCGTCGCCCCTTGTGATGAACGTTTGATTTACAGCACCGATCCGGAATAACCTGCTCTCAGGTGTTTTCATTGAGGGTCTGGTGTCATGGATCCAGATACAACGTTGATCGCAGGTTTGGTTATGGCGGTGTTTTCGCTGCCTGCGATTATTTCAGCCTTTTCCGATGGCCGCACACCTCGTGTTGCAGCCATTGTCATGGTGATTGCGGGCGGATTGGTGATCTATGCGCTGAACACCAAGCAGGGCGGCTATCGCATGCAGGACATCCCCGAAGTGTTCTTTCAGGTGGTGGCCAAGTTCACGAATTAAGCTGCGAAGCAGTGAAATTCAGCGGTTTCGCCTGATTCCGGGCTTGCCAAAAATCCTTTCCCCGCCTATACGGCGCGTCTCAACCGCGCGTCCGGCCCATGTGGCATGCCGAGTCGCGCCAAAAGACGGAGACCGAAATGCCCAAGATGAAGACAAAGTCGAGCGCCAAGAAGCGCTTTAAGGTCACTGCGACCGGCAAGGTACTGGCTGGTCAGGCTGGCAAACGCCACGGCATGATCAAACGCACCAAGAAATTCATCCGCGACGCTCGCGGTAACACCACCCTGTCTGCTCCTGACGCGAAGACCGTCAAGGGCTACATGCCATACGACCGCTAAGAGGAGATAAGAGCTATGTCCCGAGTAAAAGGCGGAACCGTCACCCACGCGCGTCACAAGAAAATCGTCAAGCAGGCCAAAGGTTACTATGGCCGCCGCAAGAACACCTTTAAGGTCGCGGCACAGGCGGTCGACAAGGCAAACCAATACGCAACCCGCGACCGTAAGAATCGCAAGCGTAATTTCCGCGCCCTGTGGATCCAGCGTATCAACGCGGCTGTTCGTGCGCATGACGAAGCACTGACATATTCCAAGTTCATCAATGGTCTGAACCTGGCCGGCATCGAAGTTGACCGTAAGGTTCTGGCGGACCTGGCCGTTCACGAGCCCGAAGCATTTGCGGCGATCGTGGATCAGGCCAAAGGCGCACTGCCAGCATAAGCTGACGAGCGTTTGAAATAGAAAAGCCGCAGATCGCAAGGTCTGCGGCTTTTTTCATGGCACAGCAGCGCGGCGTGCGAAAATTTTTTCAAAAATTTTCCACCCGCTGTCGATTTGGTCATTCGTCACCCGTCTGTTAGTCAGAAAGGCAAAACTGCTTTTCGAGTTAACAGGAGAGAGACCATGCAATTTATGTGTTTGATTTACAGTGCCGAAGGCAGTGGCCCACAGCCCGGAACCGAAGAGTTCGGGGCCTATATTCAGGCTTATATGGCCTATACCCAAAAGATGAAGGAGGCGGGCAAGCTGGTCGCTGGCGATGCCCTGCAACCGATTGCCACCGCGACAACTGTGTCGCTGGAAACCGGCAAGATGGAAACCGTGGATGGCCCCTTTGCGGAAACCAAAGAGCAGCTTGGCGGCTATTACCTGCTGGAATGCGACGATATGGACGACGCGCAGAAATGCGCCGCTGAAATCCCAACGGCCAAACATGGTCGCGTCGAGGTGCGCCCCGTCATGGTGTTTGATTAACAAAAATGCCGTCCCCGATAGACCAACAGATCAACCGTTTGATCCGCGAAGATTGGGGGCGGCTTTTATCCGTTCTTGTGGCCGGGTGCCGCGATATGTCCCTTGCTGAGGAATGTTTGCAAGAGGCGACGCTTGCCGCGCTACAGAACTGGCCGCGTTCTGGCGTGCCGGACAGCCCTGACGCCTGGTTGCTGACAGCCGCCCGGCGCAAGATGATCGATCAATTCCGCCGCTCGCAAACTGCGCAAGACAAGGCCGAGCAATTGGCGCTTTGGGTTGAACAAACCCAAGCCGAGGAGGCAGAGCCCGCAACCCTCCCGGATCATCGCCTTGAGCTGATTTTCATCTGCTGCCACCCGATCCTGGATGATAAATCGCGCATCGCGCTGACTCTGCGCGCATTGGGTGGTTTGACCACAGATGAGATCGCTGCCGCCTTTCTGGACAAACCCGCCACTATGGCCGCGCGCCTGACCCGGGCGAAAAAGAAAATCCAAAGCGCCAATTTGCCATTTCTCGCGCCAGAGCCTGAGGATTTACCAGCACGCATCGATGGCGTGCTCAAGGTTGTCTATCTGATTTTCAACGAAGGCTATCGCGCGACCTCCGGGCCTTTGACACGCGGTGACCTTGCTTCCGAAGCGATCCGCCTTGGTCGTATCCTGTCTGGCCTGATGCCCGACCATGCAGAGATCAAGGGGCTGCTTGCCCTCATGCTATTGGGTGAAAGCAGACGCCTTGCGCGCACCGAGAATGGTCACTTTGTGCCGCTCGAAGAGCAAAACAGGGCGCGCTGGGACAGGGCCAAGATTGATGAAGGCACGGGTCTTGTGCAACAGGCCCTGTCCATGGGCTCCCCGGGGCCTTACGCGATTCAGGCAGCGATCAGCGCGCTTCATGCCCAGGCCGCCGATTTCGCCGCGACCGATTGGCGCCAGATTGTTGCGCTCTATGAACTCCTGCTCAGCCGACAGGCCAATCCGGTGATCTTCCTCAACCAGATGGTGGCCTTGTCCTACGCCGCGGGGGCCTCGCACGCGCTTGAGCAACTCGAAGCCAGCGGGGCCGGGGAGCACCTGAGAGATTACCAGCCCTTCCATTCCTGCCGCGCCGATCTTTTGTCCCGCACCGGCCAAATCGACGCCGCGCGCCAAGCCTATGTCAAAGCAATTGAGATGGCTCCGTCGGACGAAGAAAAAGCCTTTCTCACCGCGCGTCTGTCAGCCCTGGGCGTTTCAGAGGTTTAGGGGTGTTGCCACCCGCCCAGCTTCGCGGTAACGCATGAGGCGAAATCAGGAGGCCCCGATGGACGATCTGCGCGACAAGTATCTGACCCTTATCAACGATGCCGGTGACGAAGCCGCGCTGGAAGAGCTGCGCGTGCAGGCGGTGGGCAAAAAGGGCGAGATCAGCCTGAAAATGCGCGAGCTGGGCAAGATGACCCCAGAAGAGCGTCAGGTCGCAGGCCCGGCGCTGAACGCGCTCAAGGATGAGATCAACAGTGCCTTGACTGCGAAAAAAGCTGCGCTGGCGGATGCGGCGCTTGAGGCGCGTCTGGCCGAGGAGTGGCTGGACGTGACCCTGCCTGCGCGTCCACAACGTCGCGGTACGATCCATCCGATCAGCCAGGTCACCGAAGAGGTCAGCGCGATCTTTGCCGATATGGGCTTTGCCGTCGCCGAGGGCCCGCAGATCGACACCGATTGGTACGTGTTTGACGCGCTCAACATCCCGAGCCACCACCCGGCCCGCGCCGAGATGGACACGTTTTATATGCACCGTGCCGAGGGCGATAATCGCCCGCCGCATATCCTGCGCACCCATACCTCGCCGGTGCAGATCCGCTCGATGGAGGCGCAAGGCGCACCGATCCGCGTGATCGCGCCGGGCCGTGTGTATCGCGCCGATTATGACCAGACCCACACACCGATGTTCCATCAGGTCGAAGGGCTGTGCATTGGCAAGGACATCTCGATGGCGAACCTGAAATGGTGCCTCGAAGAATTCGTGAAGGCCTTCTTTGAGGTCGACCATGTGGAGTTGCGCTTCCGCGCCTCACACTTCCCCTTCACCGAGCCATCGGCCGAGGTCGACATTCAATGCACCTGGGACAATGGCGTGTTGAAGGTTGGCGAAGGCGATGACTGGATGGAGATCCTTGGCTCTGGCATGGTGCACCCCAAGGTGCTGGAGAATGCCGGTGTTGACCCCAAGGAATACCAAGGCTTTGCCTTTGGTATCGGCATCGACCGTCTGGCGATGCTGAAATACGGCATCCCCGATCTGCGCGCCTTCTTCGATTCAGACCTGCGATGGCTGAAGCATTACGGGTTCACGCCTTTGGATGCGCCGACGCTGCATGGTGGGTTGAGTAAGTGAGTGCCAGCGGGTCCAGAGCAGGCGACGAAACCGCCGATTTTGGGCCCTGCGGCTGGGGGTATTTGGTCTTTGTTGACCCTGAACCTGCGCTCCTTGATGGAGAGGACGTTTTCACACTTGCTGAGCAAGCAAAGGCGGTTGGTCGGGTCGCGCTAAGGGACTTCCCTGACAAAACCTTTGCCGCATACGAAGTGATGCATCATGGTAAAGCAAAGCGGTTTGCCCTGGGTGAGATTCAAATGAATCTGTGGTGTGTTGCATCGGTTGATTTCGGTATTTCGGAAACAAATTCGGAATAGCTTTTGGCCCTGGGGCGATACACGAACCGGCCTCTACTCGAAACACACAACGTATATCATAAGCCAATAAAACGCCCTCTAGGTCGGGCGCTGATCGGCTTTGTTGTGCTTTAGCTTAGACCTTTAGGACAAGATTGGCGGGCTGACGGCGTGCGCCTCTTTTCTCCCTCGCGCCAATCCGCTAAGGACGTTTCGAAATATTCCGCAGGATGTCAATCCTGCGACGCGCCCGACCCGCCCCATGGGCGGGCGCGTTCCGCACCCACCCCGGGCCGGGCGCGCCGCAGGATCGGCAGCACGACCCAGACGATCAGTATTTGCCCCAAGGGGACCGAGATATGAAATTCACCCTCTCCTGGCTGAAAGACCACCTGGACACCACGGCCTCGGTCGATGAGATCGCCGAGACCCTGACTGACCTTGGCCTCGAGGTCGAAGGCATCGAAAACCCGGCTCAGGCGCTGGCCAAATTCACCATCGCCAAGGTCACCCATGCCGAGCAGCACCCGGATGCGGATCGCCTGCGCGTTTGCACGGTGGCCACTGATGAGGGCGACAAACAGATCGTTTGCGGCGCACCCAATGCGCGCGAAGGCATCACTGTAGTGCTGTGTAAACCCGGTGACTATGTGCCCGGCCTCGATATCACGCTCAGCGTGGGCAAGATCCGCGGCGTCGAAAGCCACGGCATGATGGCCTCGATGAAGGAACTTCAGCTGGGTGATGATCACGACGGTATTATCGAGCTGCCAAGTGGCGAAGTGGGTGACAGCTTTGTCGATTGGCTGGGCGCGAATATGCCTGAGAAAGTCGACCCGGTGATCGAAATCGCCATTACCCCGAACCGTCAGGATGCGCTGGGTGTGCATGGGATCGCCCGTGATCTGGCTGCGCGCGGCCTCGGCACGCTGAAACCGCTTAAGGTTGAGGGTGTTGAGGGCAGCTTTGACAGCCCGATTTCTGTGACCATCGACGAAGACACGCGCAAGGATGGCTGTGAGGTCTTTGCTGGGCGTCTGATCAAAGGTGTCAAGAACGGCCCAAGCCCGGAATGGCTGCAACAGCGCCTGACCGCGATTGGCTTGCGCCCGATTTCGGTGCTGGTGGACATCACCAACTTCTTCACCTTTGACCGCAACCGCCCTCTGCACGTGTTTGACGCGGATAAGGTCAACGGCAACCTGCGTGTGCATCGCGCGGCGGGTGGTGAAACCTTGGTCGGGCTGGATGAAAAGGAATATACCTTCAGCGCCGGTCAGGTGGTGATCTCTGATGACGCGGCTATCGAGAGCATTGGCGGCATCATGGGTGGTCTGGCCACGGGTTGCACCGATGAGACTGTGAATGTCTTCCTCGAGGCGGCGGTTTGGGATCACGTGCAGATTGCCCATACCGGGCGCGCGCTCAAGATCAATTCGGATGCGCGTTACCGCAACGAGCGCGGCATTGACCCCGACTACAATATGCAGGCCATGGAAGATGCGACGCAGATGATCCTTGATCTCTGCGGCGGTGAGGCGTCGAAAGTTGTGGTTGCGGGGCAGGTGCCAGACACCACACGCAGCTACACGCTGGACGCCAAACGCGTTGAATCTCTGGTCGGGATGGAGATCCCAGAAGCCGTGCAGCGCCAAACGCTGACTGCGCTGGGATTCCGTATGGAAGGGGACCAAGCCTTTGTTCCAAGCTGGCGCTCGGATGTGAAGGGCGAGGCGGATCTGGTCGAAGAGGTGGCGCGGATTGCGTCCCTGACCAAGCTGCAAAGCCAGCCTCTCCCGCGCCCTCAGGCCGGCGTGCCCAAGCCGATCCTGTCGCCAATGCAGAAACGCGAGCGCACCGCGCGGCGCACCACGGCAGCGCTGGGCTATAATGAATGCGTGACCTACAGCTTTATCGATCAGGCGGCGGCCGAGCTGTTTGGCGGTGGCGCGGATGTGACCCGCGTGGCGAATCCGATCAGCTCTGAGATGAGCCATATGCGCCCCTCGCTGCTGCCCGGCTTGCTGCAAGCGGCGTCGCGCAATCAGGCGCGCGGATACAATGATCTGGCTCTGTTCGAGGTCGGCCATGCCTTCCATGGCGGTGAGCCCGAAGAGCAGCATTTGCAGATTGCTGGCCTTTTGGTCGGTCGCTCCGGCCCCAAGGATGTGCATGGCGCGATGCGGGCCGTTGATCTGTTCGACGCAAAGGCGGATGCTGAGGCAGTGCTGAGCGCGATTGGTGCGCCCGCCAAGGTGCAGATCCTGCGTGGTGGCGAAGGGTGGTGGCATCCGGGCCGCCATGGTCGCATTTGCCTGGGGCCGAAAAAGGTGCTGGGCGTCTTTGGAGAGTTGCACCCCAAAGTGCTGGACGCCATGGATGTCAAAGGGCCTGCGGTGGGCTTTGTCCTGTATCCAGAACAGGTGCCGATGCCGCGCAAAACCAATGCAACCCGCTCGGCGCTGGCGCTGAACGATTTGCAGGCGGTTGAGCGTGACTTTGCCTTTGTGGTGGATGCCTCGGTCGAAGCGCTGACCTTGATCAACGCGGCCGCCGGAGCGGACAAAGCCTTGATCGAAGAAGTGCGGGTGTTTGACGAATTCATCGGCGGCAATCTGGGTGAAGGCAAGAAATCCCTCGCTATAACGGTGCGTTTGCAGCCGACCGACAAGACCTTGAAAGAGAAGGATATCGAGGCGGTCGCCGCGAAGATCGTCGAGAAGGTGACCAAAGCCACGGGCGGCGAATTGCGTGGGTGAATGGTGGGGTGAAACCCCACCCTACCCAAAGGAACACAATGGGCCAGTCGATGTGACCGGCCCATTGTGTTGGGGGTTAGCCTTTGCCGCGACCTTGGCCGCCGCCCTTGCCTTGGCCACGGCCAAAGTCCGCAATGGTAATGACGCCATCGCCGTTTTTGTCCATCATGCCGATCCAAGTTTCGGCGCGGCTGACAAATTCCTCGCGGCTGACCTTGCCGTCCTTGTTCAGATCATTCGGGACCAAGGCCAGATCGTCAGCTGCACGTCGGCCAAGACCTTTGCCCGGTTGCGCATGTTCGCGAATGTCATTCTCGCGCGCCTCGTCAAAGGCGATGTATTCCTTGGCGTCCAGAAACCCGTCATCGTTGGTATCAAAGGTCACAAAGACATCGCCCCGGCGCTCTGCCGCCTCGGAGGTTGTGACCTGAGCATCCTCGTTCAGGTCCCAGTTCTCTAGAAAATGTGCTCCGGGCATTTGTTGCGCTGTTGCCGTACCCGCCAAAACGATAAAGGGAAGTGCAAAACGGATCATCGCGGATCTCCTAACTGATTTTCATATAGGTGATACGGAATGTGTTTGGCGTTCCGTCGCGACAGGCTGACGCAGGCTTAGGATTTGGAACTGAGTTCGTCAAAAACCTGCAGCGCTTTGCCGGAATACATCAGGCCCGGACCGCCGCCCATTTGGATGCAAGTTGCCAGTACTTCGGCCACTTCCTCGCGGGTCGCGCCGAGTTTCACCAAGGCTTCGGTGTGAAACAGGATGCAAGGCTCGCAACGTGTGGCCACCGCGATGCCCAGGGCGACATATTCCTTTTCCCTGAAGGAGAGCGCGCCATCCTTTTTGACTGATTTGCCGATTGCTCCGAACCCAGCTACGGTCTCGGGGATGGCTCCGTTCAATTGTTTTAGCTGCGCTTTGGTGTCGTTGAGTTTGTCTGACCAGCTCATATCGTGCTCCTGAGATGTGTTTGGCTTCACACATCACAATGGTGGAATGTCTTCTTTGATCCTGATCATGTTTTGCACAAGGCAGGGGCTCTGCCCCGTCCCGAGCGGGCTCGGGACTCCCCGGAGTATTTGGACCAAGAAGAAACAGAGACGATGCGCGAAAAAAAGCCCCGTGCGAAATTCGCGCGGGGCCATGAGTTGGAGAGTGAAACTGTTAAGTCAGCCCAGAAGGCGGCGGGCGATGACCTGAGCCTGAATTTCGCCGGCACCTTCAAAGATATTGAGGATCCGGGCGTCGCAGAGGATGCGCGAGATGGTGTATTCCAGCGCAAAGCCGTTACCGCCATGGATTTGCAGCGCATTATCGGCAGCGGCCCAGGCGACGCGTGCGCCAAGTAGTTTGGCCATGCCAGCCTCCAGGTCACAACGACGGCCTTCGTCCTTTTCGCGGGCAGAGAAGTAGGAAAGCTGACGCGCCACCATGATTTCCACCGCCATCATGGCGATCTTGCCAGAGACGCGCGGGAAATCGATCAGGGATTTGCCGAACTGCTTGCGATCCTGGGCGTATTTCATGCCCACATCCATGGCCGATTGCGCCACACCAATGGCACGGGCGGCGGTTTGGATACGGGCGCTTTCAAAGGTTTCCATCAACTGCTTGAAACCTTTGCCGGTCTCGCCACCCAGCAGGTTTTCGCCTTTGACATGGAAGTTGTCAAAGCCAAGCTCATATTCCTTCATGCCGCGATAGCCGAGCACCTCGATTTCACCGCCAGTCATGCCCTCGGTCGGGAAAGGATTGGCGTCGTCCCCCGGTGTCTTTTCCGCCAGGAACATGGACAAGCCTTTGTAATCGCTTGTTTCCGGATCGGTCCGCGCCAACAGGGTCATGACATGGGTGCGGGCCGCATGAGTGATCCAGGTCTTATTGCCGGTGATCTTCCAATCGCCGTTCTCATCCTTGACCGCGCGGGTGCGCAGAGAGCCGAGGTCAGAACCGGTATTAGGCTCAGTAAACACGGCGGTGGGCAGCTTTTCACCGGTTGCCAGCGCAGGCAGCCATTTCTGTTTCTGCTCTTCGGTACCGCCAGCGATGATCAATTCGGCCGCGATTTCAGAGCGGGTGCCAAGCGAGCCGACACCGATATAGCCGCGCGACAGCTCTTCGGAGACCACGCACATGGAGGCTTTGGACATGCCAAGTCCGCCATATTCCTCAGGAATGGTCAGACCAAACACGCCCATTTCAGCGAGCTCTTCGATGATCTCCATCGGGATCAGCTCATCTTTGAGGTGCCATTCATGGGCGTAAGGTTCGACCTTATCAACGGCATAGCGGCGCATTTGTTCGCGGAACATTTCCAGTTCCTCGTCCAGACCGGTTACCCCATAGGTGATGTCACCTTCGCGCTGTTGGATCACGTCAACCAGACGGGTGCGCGCGGCCTGGGTGTTGGCCCCTTGGGTCAGGGTCATGACCGCGTCATTCATCAGGGCGCGGGCATCGTCCTGCGACAGGCCCATATCCTGCAGGCGGACCATTTCGCCCTGGTTCATTTGGATGCCGCCATAGATCTGCCAGAGATATTCGCCAAAGGCGATCTGGTGCATCAACTGTTCAAGCTCGCCAAATTTGCCCTCGGCTTGCAAACGCTCTGCCCAGCCCTGCATCTGGCGCAAGCTTTCGAGATAGGTGGCAAACCAGGCGAGGCCATGGGCGGCGGTCTGGTTGGCTTCGATCAACGCTCCGGATACGCGGCCATCCTTGCTGACCATCTCACGCACGCTGTTGCGCGCCGCTTCGAACACGGTTTCGACCGGGGCAATCGCCGCGCCGGTCAGGGTCAGCAGGTCAGGCAGGATTACGCTGCCAAGGCTGGGGTCTTGTCCATCATGTGCCATCTGTCGGATCCTCAAACTTATCTTGTGAAGGGTCTAGCTATTTTGCAAGCGCAGCGCAACAAAAATACCAATGCTGCGGCGCTGTTGTTCAAAAATTGCGCAAAGGATTTTTGCGGTGCAGCGAAGAATGACGTGTTAAATCACGGGCATGGACACGATCTTCTCTAATATACCACTTTTGTCCCTATGCCTTGGAGTTGGCCTTTTGGCTGGTGTGGTCAAGGGCATCGTTGGCTTTGCCATGCCGATGATTCTCATCTCAGGGCTGGGCAGTTTTATCTCGCCCGAGCTGGCCCTGGCCGGGTTGATCATTCCCACTGTTGTCACCAACGGCATGCAGGCGCTGCGGCAAGGCGGCAAGGCGGCCTGGCATACGGTGCAGCAATATCGGCTGTTTCTGGTGGTCGGTGGTGTGATGATCCTGATCTCGTCACAATTTGTGCGAATCCTGCCGGTCGAAGTGATGTTTGCCGTGATCGGCGTACCCATCGTGTCGTTTTGCGCGATGCAGCTGGCGGGGTGGCAGCCGGTCTTGCAAGCCACGCGCCGGGTTGAGGTCAGCGTGGCGGTGTTTGCGGGCTTTATGGGTGGCATGTCCGGCGTCTGGGGGCCGCCGACCGTGGCCTATCTGACGGCCTTGGGGACGGAAAAGCGCGAGCAGATGCGGGTGCAGGGCGTAATTTACGGGCTGGGCGCGGTGGCGCTGGTCGTCGCGCATATCGGCTCGGGGATATTGAACGCTCAGACGGCGCAGTTTTCCGCGCTGATGGTGATCCCGGCGGTGCTGGGAATGTGGATCGGAAGCCGGCTGCAAGACAGGATCGACCAAGCGGCCTTTAAACGCGCGACTTTGGTGGTTCTGCTGGTTGCCGGGGTGAACTTGCTGCGGCGGGCGTTGGTGTAGAGGCACGGAAGCAGGAAGGGGTACTGGCGAGAACTCTTTCTAAAGCCTTTAGGCATTAGTATTTTATGTTCCAATATAGTGACTGGGGAACCGAGGAGTCTCTTGAGACCAGTCTAGTTCTTCGGACAGAGCCCATAATTGTGCCCATTCAGACACGTAATCATTGCACACGCGCTTGTCGAAAATGGTGACGATGTTTTCTCTACTCACTTGAGCATTTGCAGACCAATTAAATGATCCAGTAACTACACACGTTGGCAAGATAATTACGTCAGGTCTATAGATCCCAAAAACTGCAAACTTGTGATGCATTGTGGGTACGGACAACTTGGATTGATTTCGTTGAAAGCCAATACACCTCACTGCATCGTCGGTTTGTATATATTGCCCGTCTGCTGCAATCAGCCAGTTCTCAACGCTGTAGTTGTGTCCCGGCATTCCTTCTTGTGAACCAGGATAACAGTCCAAAAAGTCGTTTGAAGATAAGGGTCTTAGTTGATCGTATTGTCTGCGTAAGCGTCTGGAGAAGTGCTGTTTGTTTTCGTCGGTGAGGTCTGGTCGCAGGAAATCTTCCTTCTGAACAACGAACGATGCTCTTTTCAACTGAGCCAATGCGTCCAGTAACCTCTCGTTTGTTAGCCAAGCAATTGCGCCCAATGCGACATCAGATTGTGCGATGAGTTCGATTAGATGTCCTTCTATTCCGTCGAACCGGGTTTCGATAGCACCGACACTTCTGTGTCGTTTTCCGTGGTCTCGCAAAAACTCCTTACGTCCCAAGCCTTCTTTATGCTTGCGCCAGTCATCCGAGTACTTCCTGAAAAAGTTACGAAAGGGGGTTGCTTCACTTTTTGGTCTAAACCTCACCGCCCCCGACGCCTCCGAACCCCGCCACGCTGCCCCGGCTTCCCAGCCGTTGAGCGCCCCTGAGACTTCACGGCCTCCTCAGATGCCGCAGCCACGGCGGCTTGCCGGGCCAATGGGTCATCCGCCACGGCCAGATCAACTGCCTCCAGGCGCTTGATCTCGTCACGCAGACGCGCTGCTTCTTCGAACTCAAGGTTCTCAGCCGCCTTGCGCATGTCGTTGCGCAGCCCTTCGAGTACGGTTTGCAGGTTGCCGCCGGCTGAGCCTTTGTCGATTTTGGCAGTGACGCGGGATTGGTCGGTGTCGCCTTGGTAAAGACCGGCCAGAATGTCTTCGACATTCTTTTTCACCGTTTCCGGGGTGATGCCGTGTTCTTCGTTATAGGCGATCTGTTTGGCGCGGCGGCGGTTGGTTTCGCCAATTGCGCGCTCCATCGAGCCGGTCATTCGGTCCGCATACATGATCACGCGGCCTTCGGCATTGCGCGCCGCGCGGCCAATGGTCTGCACCAAAGAGGTTTCAGAGCGCAGGAACCCCTCTTTATCCGCGTCCAGAATGGCGACCAGACCACATTCGGGAATGTCCAGACCCTCGCGCAGCAGGTTGATCCCGATCAGCACGTCAAAGGCCCCAAGGCGCAGATCGCGCAGGATCTCGATCCGCTCGATCGTGTCGATGTCCGAGTGCATGTAGCGCACCTTGATGCCCTGTTCATGCAGGTATTCCGTCAGGTCTTCGGCCATGCGCTTGGTCAGCGTGGTGACCAGCGTGCGCATGCCCAGATCGTTGACCTTGCGGATTTCATCCAAGAGGTCATCGACCTGCATATCCACCGGGCGGATCTCAACCGGCGGGTCAAGCAGACCGGTGGGGCGGATCACCTGTTCGGTAAAGACACCGCCAGATTGCTCAAGCTCCCAAGCGGCGGGGGTGGCGCTGACAAAGATCGATTGCGGGCGCATAGCGTCCCATTCTTCGAATTTGAGCGGGCGGTTATCCATGCAGGAGGGAAGGCGAAAGCCATGTTCCGCAAGGGTGAATTTGCGGCGATAGTCGCCTTTATACATCCCGCCGATCTGTGGCACCGAGACGTGGCTTTCATCTGCGAAAACAATGGCATGGTCGGGAATAAATTCGAACAGGGTGGGCGGTGGCTCACCCGGGGCGCGGCCGGTCAGATAGCGTGAATAGTTTTCGATCCCGTTGCAGACGCCGGTCGCCTCTAGCATCTCAATGTCGAAATTGGTGCGCTGTTCCAGACGCTGCGCCTCAAGCAGCTTGCCCTCACCCACCAACTGATCCAACCGTTGACGCAGCTCTTTCTTGATGCTGATAATCGCCTGCTGCATGGTCGGTTTCGGCGTCACATAGTGCGAATTCGCATAGACGCGGATGCGGTCAAACGTGCCGGTTTTCTCGCCGGTCAGCGGGTCGAATTCGGTGATGTTTTCCAGCTCTTCACCAAAGAAAGACAGCTTCCAGCCGCGATCTTCAAGGTGGGCCGGCCAGATCTCCAGACTGTCGCCACGCACACGGAAGGTGCCGCGCTGAAAGGCTTGGTCGTTGCGTTTGTATTGTTGCGCGACCAGATCAGCGATGACTTTGCGCTGATCATACTCGTTGCCAACATGCAAATCTTGGGTCATCGCACCATAGGTTTCGACCGACCCGATCCCGTATATGCAAGAGACCGAGGCCACGATAATCACATCGTCCCTTTCCAGCAGCGCGCGCGTGGCCGCGTGGCGCATGCGGTCGATCTGATCGTTAATCTGGCTCTCTTTCTCGATATAAGTATCCGAGCGCGCAACATAGGCCTCGGGCTGGTAATAGTCGTAGAAGGACACGAAATATTCGACGGCGTTGTCCGGGAAAAAGCCTTTGAATTCGCCATATAGCTGGGCCGCCAGCGTCTTGTTCGGGGCCAGGATAATGGCGGGGCGCTGGGTTTCCTCGATCACCTTAGCCATCGAAAAGGTCTTGCCTGTGCCGGTGGCCCCCAGCAGAACCTGATCGCGATCCCCGGCCAGAACACCGGACGACAGTTCTGCAATGGCGGTTGGCTGGTCCCCGGCTGGCTCGAATTCGGTTTGCATGACGAACCGCTTGCCGCCCTCCAGCTTTTCGCGGGTTTTTACATCCGGGGCAGGGGAGTTCAAGACCGGCATGGTCTTGTCGGAATGAGCATAGGGCATGGCGATTCTCGCAATAGAACAAAAGTAGAATTGTCGTCATTTGTCCGGTTTTCAACCCCTCAAAGCGGTTTGAATGCTGCCGCGCAGCAAGCCTGTGAAAATAATACAAAATGCCGCAGTTGACCTAAAGTCACCTGTTATCAGTTTGTTAACGGTTTGGACCGGGCGGCTTGTTCGGAACGATCGTAAAACACTGTTGCGAGAAAGTTTGCGCAAAATGTATCTTTTGAAGGAAGCAGTCGGTTTGGCGGTCCTCCTGTGCCGCAATTTACCCACCCCTCGCTCCCCGTGGCCGGATTACCCTCTGAACCGCTGCTTGCCTCCCCTTCTCAAGTCTCAATATGTGACAAAAGGGCTGGATCTGACGCTTGCGCTGGCGGCGGGAATCTCCGATAACCACGTGTGTCTAAGGAGTTTAGCCATGCGTGCACGCATCTATCAGCCAGCCAAAACCGCTATGTCTTCGGGCCAGGGCAAGACCAAGTTCTGGGTGCTTGAATTCGCGCCTGCGTCGCGGCGTGAGGTGGATCCGCTGATGGGCTGGACTTCGTCTTCGGATACGCAAAGCCAGGTCAAGATGCGTTTTGACAGCAAAGAGGGCGCGCTGAACTACGCCAAGGAAAACGGGATCGAGGCGCAGGTTGTTGAACCCAACAAGCGCAAGCCCAATATCCGCGCCCGCGGCTATGCCGAGAATTTCGCCGTGGATCGCAAGGCCCCCTGGACGCACTAACATAGTGCGAGGTCGGTTGAATGGCGCGGCTTTAGGCTCCGCAGCCTTCGTCGAATACGATCACCATCCGACACCTTCGAAATGCCGCTGGGATCATAAACGAGCAATCGTTGAAAGTGTTGCACCGCCGGTCAGCGTGACCCGCGGTGCTTTTTCTTTAGGCTTTGTTGTACAAAGCCATGAAAGCGGGCCAGGCGGCGGGGTCTGCAACGGTCTTGGCGCGGCAAAAATCGTTGCAAACACCGAATATGCGCCCCTCGACCTCGAACAGATGCGTGGCCGGTTTGCCTGAATACGGGCATGCGTCATTTTCGGGTGTGCCTTCCTCGACAACACGAGCGTTCAACGGCGCTGGACCGGGCCAAGGCTTGGTCGCGAAGTCCCGCGAATACCAAGGCAGTTCAACATTTCGGGCAGTGCCCATGGCACGCCATTGCCGAAATGCCGGGTCAGCGAGATGGTGGTCAACATAGGCTTGCGCCGCTGCGTTGACCTGCAAACCATAGCCCGCAATGCGGCCTACCACGGGCGCGAAAAATGCATCAACCGCCGAGTATTCGCCACAGAGCCAGGGGCCGCCGGACTTTTCCAAAGCAAAAGACCAAATCAGGTCGAGGCGTGCCAGATCTGCCTGTGTTTGCTCTGAGGGTGTGAAGTCAGAATAAGACACAGACAGGTTCATCGGGCACTGGTCGCGCAAAGACATAAAGCCTGAATGCATTTCCGACGCCAAATTGCGCGCCAGTGACCGCAGGCTTGGGTCGCTGGGCCAAATACCAGCCTCGGGATGGCGACTTGCGAGTTCCTCGGCAATGGCAAGGCTGTCCCAGATCACGTCGCCCTCGGGGGTGACGACGGTGGGCACGGTTTTTGCCGGTTTCAGATCGGCCAGTTGGTTGGCAACGCTGTCCTTGTCGAATGGGACCATTTTGGACGTATAGGGAAGGCCAAAACGGTGCAGCAAAAGCCAGCCACGTAGTGACCAGCTTGAATAGGTGTAATCCCCAATAAAGATTGAATAATTCATCGTAACTCCTGTCGCTCGGGCCATGATTACAACCTGTGCCCGCAATGTGAAATTCTAAATTGTGCGCGCTGTTATCAGAAACATTGATCACAGCTTTGTCAGCTTGGGGTTGTTCAAAGATATTTATGCCCCACATGTAATCCAAACGGCGACTACGACCGTAGACAAAAGTGAACAGCGTAACGACAGGGAATTTACGATGGCACTTGATGGAATGACCGATCAGCATCTGCCGCGCAAAGCCATGAAGGCGGAACTGCTGGATGCCGACACCGAATTACAGCTTGCCCGCGCATGGCGGGACCAGCGGGATGAACAGGCGCTGCACCGCCTGATCAATGCTTATATGCGGCTGGCGATTGCCCAGGCGGCCAAGTTCAAACGCTATGGCGCGCCGATGAATGACCTCATCCAAGAGGCGGGGCTGGGCCTGATGAAAGCGGCTGACAAGTTTGACCCGGATCGCGGCGTGCGCTTTTCGACCTATGCGATCTGGTGGATCAAGGCGTCGATCCAGGATTACGTGATGCGCAACTGGTCCATGGTGCGTACCGGTTCGACCAGCGCGCAGAAATCCTTGTTTTTCAACATGAAGCGCGTGCAGGCGCAGATTGAACGCGAGGCGTCGGTAAGCGGAGAGGCTTTGGACGGCCATCAATTGCGCCACCGGATTGCTTCGGAAATTGGTGTGCCTTTGCGAGACGTTGAGATGATGGAGGGCCGGCTGTCCGGCTCTGACTTTTCGCTCAACGCGACGCAATCGACCGAAGATGAAGGGCGCGAATGGATTGACGCCCTAGCCGATGACGGGGCGCAGGCCGCTGAAATCGTCGAGGATCGCCACGACACCGAACAGATGCGTGATTGGATCATCGCTGCCATGGACCTGCTGAGCGAGCGGGAGCGCTATATCGTGCGCGAACGTAAACTGCGGGACGATCCACGCACTTTGGAAAGCCTCGGCGAAGAACTGGGCCTGTCCAAAGAACGCATTCGTCAGGTCGAGGCCGCGGCAATGGGTAAAATGCGCAAAACGCTTGAAGAGAACGCTGATGAGGTGCATCAGTTCCTGCTATGAAACAGGTATTTTGGGCAGTTATGATAGCGATATGTCCTGCGGCAGTGATGGCGCAGGATGTGTTTTTCCTAGGCGAGACCCATGACAATCCGGGTCATCACGTGCAGCAGGCTGAGCGAGTTGCAGCGTTGAAGCCCATGGCGCTCGTCTTTGAAATGCTGACCCGGGAGCAAGCCGAAAAGGTGACCGATGAGCTGCGTTTAGACGCTGAAGCCTTGTCGCAGGCCTTGGAATGGGAACAGTCCGGCTGGCCGGATTTCGCGATGTATTTCCCGATTTTCGAGTCCGCGCCAGGGGCGAAAGTGTTCGGAGCTGGGCTGCCTCGACGTGATGTCATGCGCCTGATGAAAGAACCTGTCGAGGAGGTTTTTGGACCATCAGCAGAAGAGTATGGCCTTACAATCGCTTTGCCAAAAGCGCAGCAAGACGCTCGAGAAGAGATGCAACTGGCCGCGCATTGCAACGCTTTACCCATTGAGTTGTTGCCGGAAATGGTGGGCATGCAGCGGTTGCGTGATGCAGCTTTGGCTCGGGCTGTGGTGCAAGCGATTGATGCCACTGGCGGGCCAGTCGTCGTAATCACCGGAAACGGGCACGCGCGTAAGGATTGGGGGGCTCCTGTCTATCTGGCTAAGCGCGCGCCTGATCTGGAGATCTATGCATTGGGTCAAGGTGAAGAGGGGGCGGTAGCTCCGGCAGGGGAGTTTGACGAGATCTCCTACAGCCCCCCAGCGGAACGTGAAGATCCTTGTAATGCTTTCAAGTGAGAGCCTGCGCGACGGTCTTCGCGTTGAAACTTGCCGGGGCAGCGCGTAACACTTGCTCAAACAAGCTGCGGGTAGGACCATGCTGACAGGCAAACGCATTCTCTTAATCATTGGTGGAGGGATCGCCGCCTATAAGTGCCTTGATCTGATCCGTCGACTGCGCGAACGCGGGGCTGCGGTAACCCCTGTCATGACCCGCGCTGCCGAAGAGTTTGTTACCCCGCTATCGGTATCGGCCCTGGCGGGCGAAGAGGTGCATCGCGACCTTTTTGACCTCACCAAAGAGGCGGAGATGGGGCACATCCAGCTTAGCCGCGTGGCGGATCTGGTGGTGGTGGCCCCGGCGACGGCGGATCTGATGGGCAAGATGGCCAATGGCTTGGCCAGTGACTTGGCCACGACATTGTTGATGGCCACGGATACGCCCGTGATGATCGCGCCCGCCATGAATGTGCGCATGTGGGATCACCCGGCCACTCAACGCAACTTGGCCCAGCTTGTGGCGGATGGCGTGGCGGTTGTCGGCCCGAATGAGGGCGACATGGCCTGCGGCGAATACGGGCCCGGTCGAATGGCGGAACCGATGGAGATTGTTGCGGCTCTCTCTGATGCATTGTCAGATGGGCCATTGAAGGGGCGCAAGATACTGGTGACCTCTGGACCAACCCATGAGCCGATTGACCCGGTGCGCTATATCGCCAACCGCTCCTCGGGTTCGCAAGGCACAGCGATTGCTAACGCTCTGCGCGCGCTCGGGGCCGATGTGATCTTTGTCACCGGCCCGGCAGAGGCGGCGCGCCCGGATGGCGTCAAGATTGTCGAGGTCGAAACCGCGCGCGACATGCATGATGCGGTGATGGACGCGTTGCCAGTTGATGCGGGTGTCTTTGCGGCTGCGGTGGCCGACTGGCGTGTTGCCAGCGCCTCGGATAGCAAGATCAAAAAGACGAAGGGCGGGTTGCCGGTTCTCGAATTCGCGGAAAACCCGGACATCCTGGCCAAGGTCTCGCAACTTGCCAAAGGGCGACCCGGTTTGGTCGTCGGCTTTGCTGCCGAGACCGATGATGTGGTCGAAAACGCCACGTCCAAACGTCAGCGCAAAGGCTGTGACTGGATCGTCGCCAATGATGTTTCCCCCGAAACCGGGATTATGGGCGGATCGGAAAACGCAGTTGTGCTGATTTCCGAAGATGGGGCCGAGAGCTGGCCGCGCATGGGCAAGGCTGAGGTCGCCAAAGCATTGGCCGAGCGCATCGCATCAGCATTGGGCGCGGGTTGACCCGTCGAAATTTGAGTATTTTTGCCAAGAAGAAGGGGCGGACGTGGTTGCGATTCAGCTAATCTGGGATGAAGGGGCCGACCGGGATCTGGGTCTGCCAAGCTATGCGTCTGCCGGGGCAGCGGGGGCCGATTTGCGGGCCAATCTGCCGGATCGCGGTCAGATCGACCTGGCTCCGGGTGCGCGTGCTTTGGTGCCGACCGGTTTGCGCATGGCGATTCCCGAAGGTTACGAGGTGCAGATCCGCCCGCGCAGCGGCTTGGCGCTGAAGCATGGGATCACCCTGCCTAACAGCCCCGGCACAATCGACAGCGATTTTCGCGGCCCACTTGGGGTGATCGTGATGAATGCCGGACAAGAGAGTTTTACCATCCGTCACGGGGACCGGATCGCGCAAATGGTTGTGGCCCCGGTGATCCTGGCCCGGTTCGATCTGGTCGATGCGCTGGATGACACCGCGCGCGGCGCTGGCGGGTTCGGCTCGACCGGGCGGCGCTGAGATGGTTCTGGTCCTCAGCCTCGCGGCCTGTTTGTGGGGGCTGGGCCATGTGCTACGCATGCCGTCCTCCATGCGGGGCATGCTGGTTGGTCTACTCTTTGGGGCTGTGATCCTTTTGCATCTCGTTCTGCCAGATGGGCATCCGCTGCGAATGGCGACCGGGGAAAGCGCGGCACTTTGGCTGATCCTGTTGGGTTTTGCGGCTTTGGTCTGGATTTACCGGCAAGCGCTGGCCAAATTGCGCGCCAAGGCCCAGCCGCAGGAGACCACCATGCCAGAGCAAGCCAGCCTTTTTGTTGACGGAGAGCTCCAACGCTATGCCCGCCATATCGTCCTGCGAGAGCTGGGCGGGCCGGGGCAGAAAAAGCTGAAAGAGGCCAAGGTCTTGGTCATCGGGGCAGGGGGGCTGGGGTCGCCGGCCTTGCTTTACCTTGCAGCGGCCGGAGTTGGGACCATTGGAGTGATTGATGATGACGAGGTGGATGCGGGTAATTTGCAGCGCCAAGTGATCCATTCTGATGAGGCCATCGATACGCCCAAGGTGTTTTCCGCCGAGGCGCGGATGAAGGCGATCAACCCCTATCTCAAGGTGCGCCCTTACAAGCGCCGTCTCAGCGAGGAAATCGCGGAGGAGCTGATCGGGGAATATGATCTTGTTCTGGATGGCACCGATAACTTCGACACGCGCTATCTCGTCAATCACATGGCCGTTAAGCTGGGCATCCCGCTGGTCTCAGGCGCGCTGAGCCAATGGGAAGGGCAGGTTGCGGTGTTTGATCCGGCCAAGGATGGCCCTTGCTATGAATGCATCTTCCCCGAAGCGCCTGCACCAGAATTGGCCCCCAGCTGCGCCGAGGCAGGCGTGCTTGGCCCCTTGCCCGGCGTGGTCGGGTCGATGATGGCGGTTGAGGCGGTCAAGCTGATCACCGGGGCAGGGGCTCCGTTGCGCGGCGAGATGTTGATTTATGACGCGCTTTGGGGGGAGACCCGCAAGATCACCTTGACAAAGCGCGAGGGCTGCCCCTGTTGTTCTGGCTAGGGTCAAGACCCATTAATTCACAACGCTCAGTTCGCCAGATTTTGTTCCAGACTAGGCATATGCCCGCTGGAATAGTGGCTCTATTTCAAGGGTATATAACGCAGGCTGGGGCAAAATCCGGCGAACCCGAAGGGCATGGAGAAATACATGCTCTCAGTGGCTCGATTTTCTTGCCAAGGCAACCAGCCTTGTCTGCGAAATTCAAGCCTCTGATAATACGTATTTTTCCATGCTGAGCATTGCGAATAAATGGGTCCTGACCCTAAAGGTTTTTGGCCACGGGATTGGTATTCTGCTGGCGACCTTGCTGACCCAGATCGGCGGGCTGGCCTGGATCATCGCTCTGATGTTTCGCCGCCGATTGCTTGCGTTCCTCTTGATCTATGTTGGGCTTTGGTCGGCGACATTGGTCGTTGCGCCACAATTCGGGCGCGTACCGCTGCCCTGTCATGGCGCGACTTTGCGGGCGCAATCGCTGTTTTATTGCGCGACGGCCCGGCACTATGTGTCACCGGATTTGGCGGAGGTCGCGCAGGATGCAGCGGATGAAATGGCGCAGCGTTATCCGGGGACAGTGACACTCTATCTGGATGCAAACTTGCCGTTTTGGGATGGGTTTCCGCTGTTGCCACATCTGTCCCATGATGATGGTGAAAAACTGGATCTGGCTTTCTACTATACTGACGAACTGGGGGCTTACCTGCCTGGGAAAACCCGGTCTCTGATTGGCTATTGGGCGTTCGAGGCGCTGGACCAACACATTTGCCCTGAAAAATGGCCGACATTGCGATGGGATTTTGCGTGGCTGCAGCCCTTATGGGCAAAACGCCCCTTGGAACCTGTGCGCACCGGTGCCCTTGTTCAGATTTTGGCGGCTGATCCTCGTATCTCAAAACTGTTTCTCGAACCGCCCATGGCAGAGAGCCTGGTATTGAAAGGTCAAAAGCTGCGCTTTCAGGGCTGCCGCGCCGCGCGCCATGATGATCACCTGCATGTTCAACTTTGAACGATGGGTGCTATTGCAGCCCTTGGTTGTGCCCCCTACGTTCCAAGGAAACAATCGGAGAGATTTTGATGAGCAACGCTTTGCTGCAGGACTGGACCACACCCTTTGGTCTGCCACCGTTTAAGGAAATTTCGGACGAGGATTTTGGCCCGGCCTTTGAAGCGGCCATGGCAGAGGATCTGGCCGAGGTTGAGGCCCTGGTTGCCAATCCCGACGCGCCCAGCTTTGCCAATACGATCGAAGGATTGATGCGCACAGGGGCTGCCTTGGACAAGGTGGCGTCGGTGTTCTTCAACATTGCCGGGGCCGATAGCAATGAGGCGCGTGAGGCGTTGATGCGGGAATATTCCCCAAAACTCTCGGCCCATTCCTCGGCGATCTATTCCAACAAAGCCCTGTTTGACCGCATTCAGAGCGTTTGGGACCAGCGTGAAAGCTTGGATCTGAGCGAAGAACAAGCACGGGTGCTGATGCTGTTGCATCGCAACTTTGTCCGCGCGGGTGCCGGGTTGGAGGGCGAGGCCTCTGAGCGCATGACCGAGGTCAAGAACCGTCTGGCTGTGCTTGGGACATCTTTCACCCAAAACCTTTTGGCGGATGAGCGGGAATGGGTGATGGAAGTGACCGAAGCGGATCTTGATGGTCTGCCGGAGTTTGTGATCTCAGCCATGCGCGCAGCGGGCGAAGAGCGGGGGCTTGGCCCGGTTGTCACCCTGTCGCGTTCAGTCATCGTGCCGTTCCTGCAGTTCTCACCCAAGCGCGATTTGCGTCAGAAAGCCTATCAGGCATGGGGGTTGCGCGGTGCCAACGGCGGTGAAACCGACAATCGCGAGATTGCCAACGAAACGCTGGCCCTGCGCGAAGAGCGCGCAAAACTGCTGGGCTATGATGATTTCTCGGGCTTCAAACTGGAAACCGAAATGGCGGGTACGCCAGAACGCGTGCGCGAGCTGTTGATGGCGGTTTGGGACCCTGCCAAAGCACAGGCCGATGCCGACGCCAAAATCCTCGAGGATATGCTGCACGCTGATGGGTTTGAGGGGCCTCTAGAGGCTTGGGACTGGCGCTACTACGCGGAAAAACGGCGCAAGGCCGAGCATGATTTGGACGAGGCCGAGGTCAAGCCTTACTTTCAACTCGACCGCATGATTGAGGCGAGCTTTGATTGCGCCAACCGTTTGTTCGGGTTGGAATTCGCTCCGCTGGATGTGGCTTTGTATCACGAAGATGCGCGCGCCTGGGAAGTGACGCGCAATGGCGAACATGTTGCGATCTTCATCGGTGATTATTTCGCGCGCGGGTCGAAACGTTCTGGGGCCTGGTGCTCGGCAATCCGCGCGCAGCGTAAATTTCCTGACACACAAATCCCGATTGTAGTTAATGTCTGCAATTTTGCCAAAGGTGACCCGGCGCTTTTGTCCTATGACGATGCACGCACCTTGTTCCACGAGTTCGGCCATGCCTTGCATCAGATGTTGTCAGATGTCACCTATGAGATGATTTCGGGCACCTCTGTGGCGCGTGACTTTGTCGAGCTGCCAAGCCAGTTGTATGAGCACTGGCTGGATGTGCCTGAGGTTCTGGAGAAATTCGCGCTGCATGCCGAAACGGGCGAGGCGATGCCAAAAGAGCTGTTGGAAAAGGTGCTTGGCGCTGCGAATTTCGATATGGGGTTCCAGACGGTGGAATATGTAGCCTCGGCCTTGGTTGATCTGGGCTTTCATGACGGACCGGCCCCGGCGGATGTGATGCAGAAACAGGCCGAAGTTTTGGAACAGATCGGCATGCCGCGCGCCATTTCCATGCGCCACGCCACCCCGCATTTTGCCCATGTCTTTGCGGGCGATGGCTATAGCAGCGGCTATTACAGCTATATGTGGTCCGAAGTCATGGATGCGGATGCCTTTGCAGCTTTTGAAGAGGTTGGAGACCCGTTTGACGCGGATATGGCGCAAAAGCTTGAACGCTTTATCCTCTCGGCGGGTGGGTCGCAGGAAGCAGAAAAGCTTTATACCGCCTTTCGGGGGCGCATGCCCGGCGTTGAGGCATTGCTTAAGGGGCGAGGTCTGGCCGCTTGATCGCGTCTGGGTGCAACAAAAGTTTTATCTAAAACTTTTGCAAATTTCGTGGACGAAATTTGGAAGCGCGCCGCGACAGGTTGCTTAGAATGGCTGGCGTTGCAGGGTAAAGCCCTGTTGCGCCAGCAGGTTCAACACACCGTCATCGCCCATCAAATGCGCGGCTCCAAAGGCTACGACGATGGGGGCATCATGCGTATCGGCGGCACCCAGGATCACTGGGATCCAGGCGCGGTTGCGCTTGTTGAGCAACTCTTCCTCCAGCTTGTCGAAAACCGCGTCGATTTCGTCTTTGGGCAAGGTCGAAAACTGAGGGGCCAGCACCCGGCTCATCTGCCAGCTTTCAGCCACCTGTTCGTCAAAATAGCTGGCCAGCGTTGTGGCGATTTGATCCTCGCTATCTTCATCCGACAGGACACCAGCAGAGAGCATTCTGATCTGCTCCTCAATCGGTTCCTGTCCGAAAATCTTGAACAGGGTCATGAAGTCTTCCAGCGACTGGCTCGGCACCTCAGCCGCATCCGCGATCTTGTTCAGCCGACTGTCCAGCCCGTTCTGCCCTTCGCGCATTTCGGCGATCATGCAGGAGGGCATGGCCAGCGTTAGGGACAGGTACCAGGGCTGAAACTTGGCTGCCATGAAGGGCGGGATGCCCCGCGACTTGGCCGCATCAGCCAGAGCTTGCCATTGCTCAGGTGGCATCAGGTCAATCAGGGTTTCCCCCTGCATCATCAAAATCGACGGGTCTGCGGCAAGCTGGCGCTGAAGTCTGTCCTGATCTTCTTTCGTCGCTTCAAGCAAGAGCACACCAGCGGATTCAATCAATGGCGTTATACGCGCAACCGGCGCATCCAGACGCGGATCGTCCAGATGCAGCGTGCCGATGATATGGATGGTCTCATCGCCCTTCGTTGCCGTCCAATGATTGCCCACCGCATAAGGCGTCGCCGCGACCCGCTCGTCAATCTCAGCCCGTTGGGCATCCGTCAGGCCTGGCCGCAAATCCTGTCCCAGGCAGGCCGCAGAAACAGAAGTGGCAAGTGTCATTGCAACGGCGAAGGACAAAAGAAAACGCAACATGGTGGCTCCGACTGTGAACTTGGTGCAGATTAGGCAGGTCAGAGCGGAAAAGACAGGCGAAAACGGGCAGGGATGAGGCGGGAAAGCGATCTTTACGGGCCAATCAAGGTCCTACTGGAAAAGCAGGGCTATGAGGTCAAGGGCGAAGTCGGGGCTGTTGATGTGATGGCCGTTCGCGCTGACGAGCCGCCAGTGATCGTTGAGTTGAAGCTGACAATTTCCCTGTCGCTTTACCATCAGGCCATCGCGCGTTTATCGGTGACGGATACGGTCTATATCGCTGTTCCCAAGCCCAAGGGCAAAACCGCCAAGCGCGCGCTCAAGGACAATCTGGCCATGTGCCGCCGTCTTGGGCTGGGCTTTATTACCGTGCGAGCGGACAACACGGTCGAGGTGCATTGCGATCCCGGCCCTTATGCGCCGCGCAAGAATAAGAAACGTCAGACCAGGTTGCTGCGCGAGTTTCAGAGGCTGGATGGTGATCCGAACAAGGGCGGTGCGACCCGTCACGGGATTGTCACCGGCTACCGGCAGGACGCGCTGAAATGCGCCGCCATGCTGGCCGAGGTCGGAGCGAGCCGGGGCAAGGATGTGGCCAAGGCCACAGGTGTGGCCAAGGCGACCACGATCATGCGCAGCAATCACTATGGTTGGTTCGACAAGGTGGAAAAGGGCGTCTATGTGCTCAACCAAACGGGGCGCGCGGGTCTGAAACATTGGGCCTATAGCTGGGAAGACAGCGAATCCGGTTGACGCGGCGCTAAAAAGCCGCCATTGCCGCATCGTCGCTGCGCTGCCGCGTGAGCATGCCGGGCCTTTGCCCTCAGCGTCACCACAACAGTTTCCCCATCACGCAGGGTTGCACTGGCAAGACCGGACAGCGCGGGAACCGCCTGACTGGCCAGAGGTTTTGCCAAACCCTCCGATACCCGCACGCGATGTGCGGGATTGACCAATGGCGCAGCCGGGCATTGCCCCTGCGCACCAAAGGAATGACTTTGTCTGAATTTGAACCACTCGGCATCATGCCGAACCTGACCAAAGCCCTGACCGAAGCAGGGCTAACCAAACCGACTCCGATCCAGGAAAAAGCGATCCCGTTGGCCTTGCAGGGGCGTGACGTGCTGGGGCTTGCCCAGACCGGAACCGGCAAAACGCTGGCTTTTGGGCTGCCGCTTTTGAATACGCTGATGTCGGACCCGGTGAAACCGGCCGCAAAAAGTGTCAAGGCGCTGATCCTCGCTCCGACGCGGGAATTGGTGAACCAGATTGCCGACAACCTCAAAGCGTTGACCCAGAAATCTCACCTCAAGGTACGTACTGTGGTGGGTGGTCAGTCGATCAACCGCCAGATCAATATGCTGGAACGTGGGGCGGATGTCTTGGTCGCGACTCCGGGGCGTTTGATCGATTTGATGGATCGCAAAGCCGTCAAGCTGAACACGGTCAAACATCTTGTCCTGGATGAGGCCGATCAGATGCTCGATATGGGGTTCATCCATGCGCTGCGCAAAATTGCCCCGGCGTTGGGCACGCCGCGTCAAACCATGCTGTTTTCGGCCACCATGCCGAAGCAGATGGAAGAGCTGAGCCGCGCCTATCTCGACAATCCCGAAAAGGTACAGGTTTCGCCCCCCGGCAAGGCCGCCGACAAGATCACCCAATCGGTGCATTTCGTTGAAAAGGCTGGCAAGCCGGGCAAGTTGCGCGAAATCCTCTCTCAAGATCCCGATGCGCTGACCCTTGTCTTTGCCCGCACCAAACATGGGGCCGAACGTCTGATGAAGGGTCTTGTGGCCGATGGTTTCAACGCAGCCTCGATCCATGGCAACAAAAGCCAGGGCCAGCGGGACCGCGCCATCAAGGGCTTTCGTGACGGCGATATCAACATCCTTGTGGCCACCGATGTGGCTGCGCGTGGGATCGACATCCCCGGCGTCGCCTATGTGGTCAACTTTGACCTGCCCGAAGTGGCCGAGAACTATGTCCACCGGATTGGGCGCACGGCCCGCGCTGGGCGTGATGGCGAGGCAATCGCCTTTTGTGCCGCAGATGAGGTGCTGCTGCTTCGTCAGATCCAAAAGGTGATGAAGCTGGATATTCCGGTGGCTTCGGGTGTTGAGCCCGAGCCCGTGGATCGCCCCAAACCACAGCGGGGCGGGCGTGGGCGCAGCGGCGGTGGCCGTGGAAAACCCCGTGGTGGTGCCGGCAATGCGGCGGGGAAACCGGCGGGCAAGCCCAAGGCAAGACGCCAAAAACACCGCTCGCCACAGGCAGGGGCCTAAACCTCAACCTGCGTTACGGTATCCTTAAGCAATTGAGCTGAGGCCGTCAGGGCCTCGGTCTCATCCGGTGACAGATCTGGCAGCAACTCCATGCTGACGCCCCGGGCGCCAACGATGCGAGGGATGGAGCAGGCGACGGTCTTGACGCCCAAGATATCCGACACACAGGAAACGGTGAGAACCGCCTGCTCGTCGCTGGCAATGGCCGCGACGATGCGGGCCAGGCCAGCGCCGATCCCGTACCAGGTCGCCCCTTTGCCTTCGATGATCGTATAGGCAGCGCGGCGCACGCCTGTGTCGATTTCCGCGCGTGTTTCTGTGGTAAGTGGGCGGCCAACCTGTTGTGAAAAACTGGTGATCGAGGCCGAGCCTGCCCGCGCTGAACTCCAGGCCAGGACTTCGGAATCGCCGTGTTCCCCCAGCACATAGCCATGCACCGAACGCGGCGCGATGCCCAAGTGCCGCCCCAAAAGCCAGCGAAACCGCGCTGTGTCCAGAATGGTTCCGGATCCGATGACGCGGCTGGCCGGCAGACCGGACAAGTCGCGAGTGATCTGTGTCATGATATCCACTGGGTTGGAGGCAATCAGCAAAATCGCATCCGGGCAGACGCGCATCACCTCGCCCACGACCGAGCGAAAGACCTGAGCATTTCGTCCAAGCAATTCCAGCCGCGTTTCGCCCGGCTGTTGGCTGACACCGCAGGCCAGAATGACAATGCCTGCGCCCTTTAGATCGTCATAATCCCCGGCATCAACCTGCACAGTGTGACCAAAGGGGACCGCATGGGCGATATCTTCGGCTTCGGCCCGGGCGCGGGCCGTGTCGAGATCAACCAAAACGATCCGTGACGCCGCTCCGCGCATGACACAGGCAAAGGCGGCGGCCGAGCCAACCATTCCCGCCCCGATGATCCCGACTTTCATGACTCGTCTCCTTGCTCAAATGGTTGCGCTAACATTTTCAAACGTGACCAGCGCCTGTTCACAATTCCTAAACCAACCCGACAAAACCATGATTTGATCTACGCCAAAATCCAACAATATTTTTCACCACTGCGTGTTGACTCATGAGTTTGACCTGCCTAGCTATACGCCGTTAGCACTCAACAAGGGTGAGTGCTAACGGCCCCGAAACAGGGGTCAACGAGATTAACTTTGAGCCAAGGAGACTCGAAGATGGCATTTACACCGCTGCACGACCGCGTGGTTGTTCGTCGCGTTGAAAGCGAAGAAAAGACCGCGGGTGGTCTGATCATTCCTGAAAGCGCAAAAGAGAAACCAGCCGAAGGCCTGGTTGTTGCTGTAGGCGCTGGCGCGCGCGACGAAGACGGTGATCGTATCGCGATGGACGTCAAAGAAGGCGACAAGATCCTGTTCGGCAAATGGTCCGGCACCGAGATCACGCTGGACGGCGAAGAGCTGCTGATCATGAAAGAAAGCGACATCCTGGGCATCATCGGCTGAACCGCCGCTGTCCAGAGCAGGGCGGCGGGGTGAAGCCCCACCCTACATCCTGATCTGATCGCTTCAATTTCTACTTTTTCTGAGGAGAATACACATGGCCGCTAAGGACGTGAAATTCGATACCGACGCCCGCAACCGTATGCTGGCAGGCGTCAACATTCTGGCAGACGCTGTCAAAGTGACCCTGGGCCCCAAAGGCCGCAATGTTGTTCTGGACAAGTCGTTCGGCGCACCACGCATCACCAAAGACGGTGTTTCTGTTGCCAAAGAGATCGAGCTGGAAGACAAGTTCGAGAACATGGGCGCGCAGATGGTGAAAGAAGTTGCTTCGCGCACCAATGACGAAGCAGGCGACGGCACCACCACCGCGACCGTTCTGGCACAAGCCATCGTCAAAGAAGGCCTGAAGCAGGTTGCAGCTGGCCTGAACCCAATGGACCTGAAGCGCGGCATCGACCTGGCAACTGCCAAGGTTGTTGAAGGCATCAAAGCCTCTGCTCGCCCTGTTGCAGACAGCGAAGAAGTTGCCCAGGTTGGCACCATCTCCGCAAACGGCGAAGCCGAAATCGGCCAGCAGATCGCAGACGCGATGCAGAAAGTCGGCAACGAAGGCGTTATCACCGTTGAAGAGAACAAAGGTCTGGAAACCGAGACCGATGTTGTTGAAGGCATGCAGTTCGACCGCGGTTACCTGTCGCCTTACTTTGTCACCAACGCTGACAAGATGACCACCGAGCTGGACGACTGCTTGATCCTGCTGCACGAAAAGAAACTGTCCTCTCTGCAGCCAATGGTTCCTCTGCTGGAATCTGTGATCCAGTCGCAAAAGCCTCTGCTGATCATCGCTGAAGACGTCGAAGGCGAAGCGCTGGCGACTCTGGTTGTCAACAAACTGCGTGGCGGCCTGAAAATCGCTGCTGTCAAAGCTCCTGGCTTTGGCGATCGCCGCAAGGCCATGCTGCAGGACATCGCAATTCTGACCGGTGGTCAGGTGATTGCCGAAGATCTGGGCATGAAGCTTGAATCCGTGACCATGGACATGCTGGGCACCGCCAAGAAAGTTCAGATCACCAAAGACGAAACCACCATCGTTGACGGTGCTGGTGAGAAAGCTGAGATCGAAGCACGTGTTTCCCAGATCCGCGCGCAGATCGAAGAAACCACCTCTGACTACGACCGTGAAAAGCTGCAAGAGCGCGTTGCCAAACTGGCGGGCGGTGTTGCTGTGATCCGCGTTGGCGGCATGACCGAAGTTGAAGTGAAAGAGCGCAAAGATCGTGTTGACGATGCTCTGAACGCAACCCGAGCTGCTGTTCAAGAAGGTGTCATCGTTGGTGGTGGTGTTGCTCTGGTTCAGGCCGGTAAAGCACTGGAAGGTCTGGAAGGCGCAAACGCTGACCAAAACGCCGGTATCACCATCGTTAAGAAAGCCATCGAAGCGCCTCTGCGTCAGATCGCCGAAAACGCCGGTGTTGACGGTGCGGTTGTTGCTGGCAAGGTTCGCGAAAGCGACGAAAGCTCCTTTGGCTTCAACGCTCAGACCGAAGAATATGGCGACATGTTCGGCTTTGGTGTGATCGACCCTGCCAAAGTGACCCGTACCGCTCTGGAAGATGCGGCATCGGTTGCTGGCCTGCTGATCACCACCGAAGCGATGGTTGCAGACAAGCCTGCCAAAGAAGGTGCTGGCGCACCTGCAATGCCCGACATGGGCGGCATGGGCGGCATGATGTAATCAACTGGTCTTTGGACCTGTCGATAAACGATTGTGCAAAGGCGTCCCTCGGGGCGCCTTTGTCACGAGAGCGGTCTGGTACGCTCTAACTGCGGAAAGACCGTGCGTTTTCCACATCGCGTTGTCCTGGCTTTCCTGCCACGAAATACTGTTGGCAAAAAACAGACAGGGACTTCTGCTTTGGAAAGCAATCTGTTAACCTAGCTCATCTTAAGATGGAATTTCTTGGGGGACCGAATGAGCTGCCATAATCTGAGAAAAGGTTTATCTGTGAGCGTGCCGGACGGGCTGCGCAAACAGTTGCTGGACATGTCTCCGGCAAACCTTCCTATGGCATATCTCGTGCGCCAATCCCTGCTAAAGGCGCTGGCCGAAGGGCTGGATTGGACGACAGATGTCGCAACCGGCTCTTCTGAGCCGCTGCAAATCCCCTTGTCCCTCGAAGAGCGCATGCAGCTTTCTGAGCGCATCGCAGGGCGTGATGTCAGCGAAGAGGTGGCCGCGCTGTCCCTTGTGGATGCCGCCCTGCGCCATATGCGGTCTGACGATCAGGACGAAGCTATTTAAGAGCGGTTCACGCGCTCGCAAATAGCGTTGCCAAACCCTTCCCCTTGTATGGCCGGGGCAGATGGGTTTTCTGGCAGCATGACACATACAGAAAACATGGACGCCCCTTATCATGCGCGCGGTCTGCGGCTGGCTGGGGTTGACGAGGTGGGCCGTGGCCCTCTGGCGGGCCCTGTGGTGGCCTGTGCGGTGATCCTGGACCCGGATAACATCCCCGAAGGTCTGACGGACTCCAAGAAGCTCTCAGCCAAGAAACGCAATGCGCTGGATCTTCTGATCCGCAAGACCGCTCATGTCAGCATCGCCGAAGCGACGGTCGAGGAAATCGACCAACTCAATATCCTGCAAGCCAGCATGTTGGCCATGCGCCGCGCGGTCGAAGGATTGCCGATTCGCCCTGATCACTTGCTGGTGGATGGGAATCGGTTGCCCGAGGGGCTCCCGTGCCCGGCCTCTGCAATCGTCAAGGGGGACTCTCTTTCGCAAACCATCGGAGCGGCCTCAATTGTGGCCAAAAAGTGGCGAGATGATGTCATGATCAAGATCGCGCAACACTACCCAGGATATGGCTGGGAAAAGAACGCCGGATACCCCACGAAATGTCACAAATCTGCACTCCGAGATTTGGGGGTAACCCCACACCATAGACGTTCGTTCAAGCCGGTACGCGATATCTTGTATCAAGAGTAAATCGTAACGCCCTGATTAAATAAAGAATTTGACCCTGATTCGGTCATGACTCATCCTAGGCTCAACCAACGATCGCGAAAAACGCGGCATGGATTGAGGCAGAAAATGACGAAGATGACCAAGATGACGAGTGCAAATGCGCTCCCACTAAACACGATTCTGGAAGGGGATTGCGTGGAGGTTATGAACAGCCTCCCGGCCAATTCGGTCGACCTCATCTTTGCCGATCCGCCCTATAATCTGCAGCTCAAAGGCGAGCTGCACCGCCCGGATAATTCCAAGGTGGATGCCGTGGATGATCACTGGGACCAGTTCAGCAGTTTTGCCGCCTATGACAAGTTCTCCCAAGACTGGCTCAAAGCGGCGCGCCGATTGCTCAAACCCGACGGGGCAATTTGGGTAATCGGCTCTTATCACAACATTTTCCGGGTTGGGGCGGCGTTGCAAGACGCAGGTTACTGGATCCTGAATGATGTTGTCTGGCGCAAGTCGAACCCGATGCCGAACTTCCGCGGCAAACGGTTCACCAATGCCCATGAAACAATGATTTGGGCGTCCAAATCCGAGGGCGCTAAATACACCTTTAACTACGAAGCGCTGAAGGCCCTCAACGAAGGCATCCAGATGCGCAGCGATTGGGTGCTGCCGATCTGCAATGGCGGCGAGCGTCTCAAGGACGAAAACGGCGACAAGGCCCACCCGACGCAAAAGCCACACTCGCTGTTGCACCGTGTTCTGGTTGGTTCGACCAACCCCGGCGACGTGGTGCTTGACCCGTTCTTTGGCACCGGCACCACCGGCGCTGTGGCCAAGATGCTGGGCCGCGACTGGATCGGCATCGAGCGCGAAGAGACCTATCGCAAGATCGCGACCAAGCGCATCAACGACATCCGCAAATTCGACAAGGACGCGCTGCAGGTTTCGACCTCAAAACGTGCCGAGCCTCGCGTGCCCTTTGGCCAATTGGTCGAGCGCGGGATGTTGCGCCCGGGCGAACAGCTCTGGTCGATGAATGGCCGCCACAAAGCCAAGGTCCGCGCCGACGGCACCTTGATTGGTGACGATATCAAGGGCTCGATCCACCAGGTTGGCGCCAAGCTTGAAGGCGCGCCAAGCTGCAATGGCTGGACCTACTGGTGCTTCAAACGTGACGGCAAAACCGTTCCGATTGACGTGCTGCGTCAGCAGATCCGGGCGGAAATGAACGATCAAACGAACTGATCCGCCTCGGGTTCAAAAGTTTCAATAAATTCAAGAACACCGCCGGTGCCATGTGAGTCATCACAGGCATCTACTGGCCCCGCTTGTCCGAAAGGTTTTCCGGCAAGCGGGGCATTTTTCGTTTCATGCAGAGCGCATCAGTTCCAGTCGATGAAATCTTCGAACTGACCAAGGACATTGGCCCACATCTTGAAATTATCGACAAAGTTTTCGGAGGAAACGCCGTAATCGATGTTCAGATCCATCTGCAGGAACGGGTCCATTTCATCATCCAGATGCACCGTGGCATAGCGCATGTCCGAATTCCACTGATTGGCGCGTTGTAAGGACATGCCATTGGTCATGTCATAGCCAACCTGAAACTGGATCGTCCGGCAATTGGCATTGTTGGTGCAGTCATAAAAGAAGATGTCGTAATTGGTTCCGTCCAGCTTGCCCTTGAGCAGCGGGTCGCCAACCTTGTCGGTTGTGATATCGATAAAATACCCTTCGTTCTTAAGCAGTGCGGCCAGAACATTGGCATCGGAAGCATCAACGGTTGATTGTGCGGCAGCGGCGAGCGGGAGCAGAGTAAAACCTGCTGAAATCAGAAACTTGCGCATGGTGTGTCCCTTCGTGAAATGGATTATGTCCTTTACGATAGCGGCACTGTAGCAATCCAATTCTCGGGTGCCAATTCCGGTAAACCTGCCCTCACCGGTAATTATCTGGGGCACATGGTCTTTGCTTTGCCATCTGCGCATTTCTCGGTAGAACGGGCCCATGGATATTCGCGCTATTTTGATGGGCCTGCTCTTTGCGGCCATGTGGTCTTCGGCCTTCACCTCGGCGCGTATCATTGTCGCTTCTGCGCCGCCTTTGACGGCTTTGGCGCTGCGGTTCCTGTTATCGGGTTTGATTGCGGTCGTTCTGGCCCGGTTGATGGGTCAGACATGGCGGCTCACCCCTGCGCAATGGCGCGCGACAATCCTGTTCGGGATTTGCCAGAATGCGCTGTATCTGGGATTGAATTTTGTTGCGATGCAATGGGTTGAGGCGTCTTTGGCCGCCATCGTTGCCTCGACCATGCCTTTGCTTGTGGCCCTGGCGGGCTGGATGTTTCTAAAGGACAGACCCAAACCGCTGGCCCTGTTTGGCTTGGTGGCGGGCTTGGCTGGCGTGGCGCTGATCATGGGCATTCGTCTCCAAGGCGGCGTGAATCTTGTCGGTTTGGGCTTTTGTGTGATCGGGGTCATCGCGTTGACAGTCGCCACGATGTCGCTCAAAGGGGCGCTAAGTGGCGGCAATTACATGATGATTGTCGGCCTGCAGATGCTGGTGGGGAGCGCGGTTCTCTGGCCCGCCGGACTGCTGCTAGAGCAGGTGGTTGTCCAATGGTCTGTCTCCCTGGTCTTGGCCTTTATTTACACCACCCTTGTGCCGGGCTTGGCGGCGACCGTGATCTGGGTTTTGCTTGTCAATCGCATCGGTGCCGTGCGCGCCGCGACCTTTCACTTTCTCAACCCGTTTCTCGGCGTGGCCTTTGCCAGTCTTCTCTTGGGAGAGGCCTTGCAAGGGTCGGATTACCTGGGCGTTTTGATCATCGCGACCGGAATTTTGGCGGTGCAACTCTCCCGTGTTTCGGAAAAAGAACAAATTCGACCTAAATTCGGGTCGGAAAGCTGAGGGCGTCCAAGGTTTCTTAATAGCCAGCCCCTACCCATTGTGCTGACCAATTGCATTCATAATGGGGAAACTGGTGATGAGCAGGTTTTCGATCCGCGCCCAAATCTTTGCATTAGCGGGGGCCTTTCTAGTCCTGATGCTGGGCGGTGCCTTGTTTGCGCTGATCAACAACACACGTGTCGCGACCTTGGTAAAGGAAACCAGCCACGCGGCCGAAGTTGATTTTCAGGTGTCAGAGGCGCTGAGCGCGGCCGAGGGCGCTCTTCTGAGTGTTCTCATGATCGACCGGGCCGAGCCTGGGGCTTATGAAACCTTTTCTGCAACCCTTTCGGCGAGTGTCTCCTCCTTGGACAAGGCGCTTGCGGGTTTGCCCGAAGTCGATTTTTCCAGTGATGTGCAAGAACAAGTTACCCAAGACCTGACGATATCCCGGTCTGAACTGGACTCACTGTTCAAAGAGATACCGGCCTTTCAAGCGGAACAGGGTTTCAAACGGTCCCGCGATTTCCGCAACCGTGTCATTCCCCTATTGCAAGGCAAAGTGGCCCTTTTGGGCGAAAACCACAGGGTTCTGCGGCAGAATTCCGAAGCCAAGACAACCGTCATGCTCAGTGTGGTTTCGGCGACAACAACAGCTGTGATCGCCGGCATCGTTGTCTCTACCATTCTTGGCATTGCCTTGGCTCTAGTCTTTGGCAAAATGCTGGCAACACCCATCCGCCGCGTGACACATTCGGTCGGGCTGATCGCGGAAAAGGATTATGCTGAGGAAATTCCAGACACCAATCGTCGCGATGAAATCGGTGAAATCATGCGCCAGTTGGACGTTTTGCGAACCAAGCTGTCCAAGGGCGAGAAAGCAGCGGCCAAAGTCAAAACCGAACATGAGCGGCGCGCCGAACTGTTTGTCGAACTTGGTCACGCCATGAGCAAGCTCAAGGCGGGCGATCTGTCGGATCGGATTGAATGTGACGACTGGCAAGATCTCGGTGAAAGCTATGTCGATCTGTGCCAGGACTTCAATGACCTCGCTAATACGTTGGCGGAACTGGTGAAATCCCTGCGTGATAGCGCTCGGACGGTTGAGGGCAATTCTTGTGAATTGTCCAACATGTCCAATGAAATGTCCCGCCGAGCTGAGGTACAGGCCGCAACGCTTGAGGAATCCGCAGCCGCTTTGGATGAGCTATCTGAAAGCGTGCAGGGGGCCGCAACACGAGCGCAAGAGGCGGATGAGCAAGTGGTCGAGGGCCGCCGCCGGGCCGAAGAAGGCGGTCAGGTGATGCATCAGGCGCTGGAGGCGATGAGTTCGATCGCGAAATCATCCGATCAGATCACTCAGATCATCGGGGTCATCGATGATATCGCCTTCCAAACCAACCTCTTGGCTTTGAACGCCGGTGTCGAAGCTGCGCGCGCTGGTGAATCCGGCAAGGGTTTCGCTGTTGTGGCGTCAGAAGTGCGCGGCCTAGCCCAGCGAGCAGCGGAATCCGCAAGCGAAATCAAGGACCTCGTGCTCAACAGTACCGCCCAGGTCGAAGATGGCGAAAAGCTGGTCCAGCAGACCTCGGAAACCCTAGGATTGATCGTGGAAAGCGTGACAAATGTGTCCGAAATGGTGTCCGGAATCGCCATTTCCGCCCGTGAACAAGCCAGCGCGGTCAAAGAAATCAATGTTGGGGTTGCTGAACTTGACAAAGTCACACAGCAAAACGCTGCCATGGTTGGTGATGCTACGACCTCCAGTCAGGAATTGAGCGGTGAGGCGTCGCGTTTGACAGAGCTTCTGGAACGCTTTGCTGGTGCATCTGAACCGATGGAGGTGCATGAACCTGTCGAACTGGATCTGGACCATGAAAGTCTGGTGAATTTTGGCGGCGAAGCTGCGGCGCAAAGCAATTCCGAGCCGCATCACGTTTCCTCGGCAGGGCCTCTTGGGAAAGGGCTGGCACAGGCAGGTTCAACTTCGGGGGTCGATCTTGATCTGACGCAAGACCTGGACGGGGACAACATGGACAGCAATTGGGAAAACCAGCCGACACATTCCGCGCCGGTGGATGCGGATGTGGAAACCTGGTCAGCTGACCTGCCCGAGCCAGAGCCGGTCCCCATGGAACCGCATCAGCCGGTTGCGGCCAATGCTGACCAGTGGAAAGAGTTCTGATGATGTTGACAGTTCAGGGGCGGGCCTGCCCCTGAACTGTCATCAATCTAAATGGCCTCAAACAGGACCGATTTTGCCGCCTGCATCGCCAATTTGACCACGATGCAACAGCAGATGATCCAGGATGACACAGGCCATCATCGCTTCACCAACCGGTACGGCGCGAATGCCAACACAGGGGTCGTGACGCCCTTTGGTCACGATTTCGGTGTCCTGACCGTCGATTGTGATGGTCTTGCGCGTGTTCAGGATCGACGAGGTCGGCTTGACCGCAAATCGGGTCACGATTTCCTGGCCGGTCGAAATACCGCCCAAAATGCCACCCGCATGATTTGACCCGTAAACTGGCCCATCGGGGCCCATGCGGATCTCATCTGCATTATCGGTTCCGGTTAGTTCCGCCGCCGCCATGCCGTCGCCAATCTCAACCGCCTTGACTGCGTTGATCGACATCATGGCTGCCGCCAGATCCGTATCCAGCTTACCATAAACCGGCGCACCAAGACCTGCGGGAACACCGCGCGCGGTCACCTCGATGACGGCACCGACACTGTCGCCAGATTTGCGCAACCCGTCCAGGTACTCAGCCCAATCCTCGGCGGTCACCGCATCCGGGCACCAGAATGGGTTGGTATCGATCACATCCCAGTCAAACCGTGTCCGATCCATGCGGCGCGGACCCATTTGCACCATGTATCCTTTGATCTGGATACCGGGGGCCAAATGATCCAAAGCCGCGCGGGCCAATCCGCCAGCAGCCACACGGGCCGCCGTTTCGCGGGCCGAGGACCGACCACCACCGCGATAATCGCGAATGCCGTATTTCTGCCAATAGGTAATATCCGCATGGCCGGGTCGGAATTTTTGCGAAATCTCGGAATAGTCTTTGGAGCGCTGATCGGTATTCTCGATCATCAACTGCACCGATGTTCCGGTGGTCTTGCCCTCAAAAACACCCGACAAAATCTTTACCGCATCCGGTTCGCGCCGCTGGGTGGTGAACTTGTTCTGACCCGGTTTGCGCTGGTCCAGCCAGACCTGCAGCATCTCTTCGGTGATTTCCACACCCGGAGGGCAACCATCAACCGTCGCGCCCAGAGCCGGCCCATGGCTTTCACCCCAGGTCGTGACACGGAAGAGATGACCAAATGTATTCATGCTCATGGGCGGGTCTCCTTTGCCAAGCACTCCTAGGGCAGAGCGGCCAGAGCCTCAAGCGCTATTGAGGCAAAACTGCTTGCACATCCGGCCCTGTCCCCCTAGCGTCACGGCCACCTCGGGGTGCCGGTTTCCGGCTGAGATGCCCGGTCGCAAGGCCATGGGTGAACCCGTTGAACCTGACCCGGTTAATTCCGGCGGAGGAAAGGTCCGGACTTGAGATATGTGCCGACCCCTTCGCGCCATTGTCTTGGAGGACGACCATGAAAATCACGGTGACCACCACCATGAAAGCCTTCACCTTTGTCGCGGGATGCCTGACTGCCAGCACGGCCTTGGCCGAAACGCCTGTGCTGACCGTCTACGCGCCTGACTACTTTGTGTCGGAATGGGGCCCGGGCCCCAAGATCGAAGAGCTGTTTGAAGCGCAATGCGGCTGCGACTTGCAGTTCAAGCCCGGTGATCTGCTGCCACGTGTCCTGCTTGAGGGCGACAAGACCGAAGCGGATATCGTCATTGGCCTAAACACCGATGTCACCAAAAAGGCGCGCGAATCCGGGCTGTTTGCCCCGCATGGCGCGACGCTGGACGGGCTGACCCTGCCTTTGGACTGGTCGGATGACACGTTCCTGCCGTTCAACTATGGCCACACCGCTTTTATCTATGACACGACCAAGATCGACACCGCCCCGGCCAGCTTTGATGACCTGTTGAACGCGCCGGATGATCTGCGTCTGGTTATTCAGGACCCGCGCAGCTCGATTTCCGGTCTAGCTTTGGTTCTCTGGGTCAGCGCCGTTTATGGTGACAAAGCCGAAGAGGCTTGGGCCAAGCTCGCCCCGAAGATTGTTACCGTGACGCGCGGATGGTCTGAAAGCTATGGCATGTTCACCGATGGTGAAGCCGACATGGTGCTCAGCTACACCACATCGCCCGCCTATCACATCATCGCCGAGGGCGATGAAACCAAAAAGGCGGCGATCTTCCCGGAAGGGCACTATTTCATGGTGGAATTGGCGGCAAAAACCGCCTCGACCGATCAGCCTGAATTGGCGGATCAATTCATGGAATTTGTCGTGGGTGGCGATTTCCAGGGCATGATCGCGACAGGCAACTGGTCGATCCCCGCCGCCCTGCCAAAAGAGCAATGGCCCGAAGGGTTCCAAAAGCTGGATCTGCCGGAAAAGGTCTTGTTCTTTGACGAAAACGAAGCTGCGGCTTTGCGTGAGGATGCAATCGAGGCATGGCGCAGCGCGCTCTCGCAATAAGCGCGGGTTTGGTTCTGGCGGCGCTGACGCTGGGGCCAATCATTGCGGTATTTTATCGGGCCGGGGGCGTGTCAGCCTTCCGGCCCGGTGACCTTGAAGCGTTGCAATTCACCGTCTGGCAGGCGGTGCTGTCGGGCTTGTTCTCTGTCCTCTTGGCCATTCCCGTCGCACGCGCGCTGGCGCGCCGCCAGTTTCCGGGGCGCGGGATTTTGATTTCCCTGATGGGTGCACCTTTTATTTTACCCGTCATCGTCGCGGTCATGGGGCTGATCTCAGTCTTTGGTCAGAACGGTTTGTTGAATGCGGGATTGGCGACCTTTGGTTCGCCGAAACTCGATGTCTACGGGTTGCATGGCGTCGTGCTGGCGCATGTGTTTTTCAACCTGCCACTGGCCACACGGATGTTATTGCAGGCCTGGCTGGCCATTCCGGGTGAGCGTTTCCGACTGGCGGCATCGCTGGGGCTCAGCCCCAGGGCGCGGTTTCTGACATTGGAATGGCCCTTGATCCGCCGCATTGCGCCGGGGGCCTTTGCGGTGATCTTTGTGATCTGCCTGACCAGTTTCGCGGTAGCGTTGACGCTGGGCGGAGGGCCGCGTGCCACAACGGTCGAACTGGCGATCTATCAAGCGATGCGTTTTGATTTTGATCTCGCGCGGGCGGCGACCTTGGCGATGCTGCAACTTGGCCTGGCTGTTGTTGCCGGGATCATCGCCTTGCGGCTGGCCCCGGCGCAGGGGTTTGGTGTTGGACGCGACAGGCCGGTATCCACTTGGTCCAACGGGGCCGCTTGGGCGCGCATCATGGACGCCACCTGGGTTCTTGCCGCCGCGGCTTTCCTCTTGGTTCCGCTGGCGATGGTTATCTCCAAGGGTATTCCGGGCCTGTTAGATGGGGCCGGGCAGGGGACATGGCAGGCGGCCAAGCATTCTCTGCAAGTCGCGCTGGCCTCGACCGCGCTTTGTTTGCTCTGGGCTCTGCCCTTGGCCAATCGGCGCGGAGAGCTGCTCTCTGTGGCTGCCATCGCCATGTCGCCGCTGGTTCTGGGCACCGGGTTGTTCCTGATCCTGCGGCCTTTCGTGAACCCGTTCAGCATGGCTTTGCCGGTCACAACAGTGGTCAACGCCATGATGGCCTTGCCCTTTGCGCTGCGTATACTGAGGCCCGAGGCCGAGACACTGGAGCAAGACTTTGGTCGCTTGCGCCAGACACTGCGCATGAGCGGCTGGGCCTGGTTACGCCTGGTCTGGTTGCCGCGCCTGCGCCGGCCGATGGGCTTTGCCGCCGGGTTGACGGCGGCTTTGGCGATGGGGGATCTCGGCGTGATAGCCTTATTCGCGGACCCGGACCGCGCCACGCTGCCCTTGCAGGTCTACCGTTTGATGGGGGCCTATCAGATGGAGGCTGCGGCTGGCGCAGCACTGTTATTGTTATTGCTGAGTTTTGGCCTGTTCTGGCTGTTTGATCGCGGGGGGCGCATTCATGCTGAGCGTTGAGAATATGGTTGTCCCTATGGACAGCTCGGACCTGTCTGGGACATTGACCTTGGCTCCGGGGCGGCGGGTGGCTGTGTTGGGGCCAAGCGGCGCAGGCAAATCGACTTTCCTCGATGCTTTGGCCGGGTTTCGCGGGCTGAAGGTGGGGCAAATCCGTTGGTCGGGCGAGGATCTGACCAGCTTGCCGCCGGATCAAAGGCCGGTGTCGATCCTGTTTCAGGACAGCAATCTGTTCCCGCATCTCAGCATTTTTCGCAATCTCACATTGGCTCTTCGCCCCGGAGGCCGGGCCGCCTCGCCACAGGATCGCTTGCGCATTGAAGGGGCGCTGAAGCGTGTTGGGCTTGAGGGGATGGGGGATCGCAAACCGGGCAGCCTGTCCGGCGGCCAACAAAGCCGCGCTGCTTTGGCACGGGTGATGCTGCAGGCGCGCCCAATCATCCTCTTGGATGAACCGTTTTCCGCACTTGGCCCGGCGCTCAAGGCGGAAATGCTGGCCCTGGTCAAAGAGGTGGCGGGCAATGTCGGGGCCCTGGTGATCATGGTCACCCACGACCCCGCAGATGCAAGCAGCTTTGCCGAGGATGTGGTGCTGGTGGCAGAAAACAAAGTGCATCTGCCAGTCGCGACAGCGGCTTTCTTTGCCAACCCGCCGGAGGCATATCGGGAGTATGTAGGGGTGGCTGCTGAGAAGTGAGCATGGTTTGCTAAAGAAGACAGCTCAGCCCTAACAAAAAAAGCCCCGCCAGATTGGCGGGGCTTTGTGTTTCGCTATGCGCAGAACTTAGTCCTTGCGGCCGTATTTGATCGGCTTCCACAGACGCTTGTTGGTCAGGTAGAGCAGGACCGACAGCACGGTCAGGAACAGAACGGCGGTGAAACCGGCCTGCTGGCGCGCCATCATTTTGGGTTCTGCTGTCCACATCAGGAAGGCGGCGATGTCCTCGGCTTCGTGGTGCAGCGAGTTGGAATGGCCATCGGCATATTCCACGTCTTCACCATAAAGCGGCGGTGCCATGGAGATCCAGCCACCCGGGAAAGCGGTGTTCGCGTACAGGGTCACACCGGCTTCTTCCTTTTCCTCACCGGTATAACCGGTCAGCAAAGAGGCGATGTATTCCGCGCCGCCCATGCCTTTGAACAGCTGGTTCATACCTGTGCCATAGGGGCCGTGGAAACCTGCGCGGGCCTTGGCCATCAAGGACAGGTCAGGGGCACCAGCGCCGGTATTGGCCGGGAAGAAGTCAGCAGGCTTGGCCGGGCGGAAATCGCCATCGCCATCTGCCAGTTCCGGATCCCAAGTTTCAAAGTTCTGCTCCGAATAGGCGCGCACTTCGTCCTCGGTGAACTCAGGACCACCGGGGTCGCCCAGAGTACGCAGAGGCACGTATTGCAGACCGTGACAGCTTGCGCAGACCTCGGTGTAAACCTGCAAGCCGCGCTGCAGCTGGTGCTGGTCAAACTTGCCAAACGGACCTTCGAACGAGAATTGGAAATCCTCGACATGGCCGGCACCGCCTGCCGCCATGGCGCTGGTCGCGCCAAGGGTCAAAGCAGTCAGAGCCGAAAGGGTGAGTTTTTTGAACATCTCTGTCGGTCCTCTTACTCAGCAGGTGTATCGGCGGATTTGCCGTACTGGTTGTTGAAGTCTTCTTCGATGGTCGCAGGCTGGGCCAGCGGCTTTTCGATGACACCCATCAGCGGCAGGATCACCAGGAAGTAACCGAACCAATAGGCCGACCCGATCAGCGAGAAGCTGGCATAGGGTTCTTCGGCGGGCATGGCACCCAGCCACATCAGCACGACAAAGTCGATGACCAACAGCCAGAACCACCATTTCAGCATTGGGCGGAAACGGGCGGAGCGGACCGAAGAGGTGTCCAGCCAAGGGGCCAGCGCCATAACGGCGATCGCACCGAACATTGCCACAACACCAAAGAACTTGGCGTCAACGATGCCACCGGTCACGAAGGAAACGAACTGCACCAGCCAAACATCGGCGGTGAACGCACGCAGGATGGCGTAGAAGGGCAGGAAGTACCATTCAGGCACGATGTGTGCCGGAGTTACCAGCGGGTTCGCCTCGATGTAGTTATCCGGGTGGCCCAGATAGTTCGGCATAAAGCCGACGATGGCAAAGAACACAGCCAGGATCACAGCCAGCGCGAATACGTCTTTGATGACGTAGTAGGGCCAGAATGGAACGGTGTCTTTCTTGACCGATTCCTTGCTGTCACGACGCACTTCGACGCCTGCCGGGTTGTTGTTGCCGGTGGTGTGGAAAGCCCAGATATGGACGATCACCAGGGCAGCAATCACGAATGGCAGCAGATAGTGCAGCGAGAAGAAGCGGTTCAGCGTGGCATTGTCCACAGCAGGCCCGCCCAGCAGCCAGGTCTGGATCGATTCACCGATGAACGGGATCGCGCCAAACAGGCCGGTGATCACGGTGGCCCCCCAGAAGGACATCTGACCCCAAGGCAGAACGTAGCCCATAAAGCCGGTGCCCATCATCAGGACAAAAATCAGCATCCCGACGATCCATGTGATCTCACGCGGGGCCTTGTAGGACCCGTAGTAAAGGCCGCGGAACATGTGGATGTAAACGGCGACAAAGAACAGCGACGCGCCGTTCATATGCAGATAGCGGATCATGTGACCGCCATTCACGTCACGCATGATGTGTTCGACCGACGCAAAGGCGTAATCGACATGCGGGGTGTAGTGCATCACCAGGATAACGCCGGTCGCAATCATGTGGACCAGGCAGTAGGCCAGAACGATGCCCCAGATCCACCACCAGTTCAGGTTCTTGGGGGTGGGGATCATGATGGTGTCATAGACTAGGCCAACAACGGGCAGACGCTCGTGAAGCCATTTTTCGAAACCCGTCTTGGGTTCGTAATGATCGTGCGGAATTCCGGACATTCTTGCGCTCCCTTATCCGAGTTTGATTGTGCTGCCATCGACCCACTGGGCCGGTGGAATTGGCAGGTTTTCTGGCGCCGGACCTTTGCGGATGCGGCCCGCCAGGTCATAGTGGGAGCCGTGGCACGGGCAGAACCAGCCATCATATTCGCCTGCATCGCCCAATGGAACGCAGCCCAGGTGGGTGCAAACGCCCATTTGAACCACCCACGCCTGAGGCGCTTCGCCTTCGGGGGATGGCATTGTGCGGTTGGCGTCCGAAGCGTCGGCCGCGCCGTCGCTCAGGTTGGCGTTTCGCGCCAGCGGGTCGATAACCGCTTCGCCTGCCAGAAAGGCTTCGTTCTGCTCTTTGGCTTTCGAAATCTCTTCACCGGTGCGGTGACGGATAAAGACCGGCTTGCCCAGCCATTTAACGGTCAGCTGAGTGCCTGGCTCAACGCCGGACACATCCACGCGGATGCTGGACAGGGCCAGAACATCAGCCGATGGATTCATCTGATTGACCAAGGGCCATGCGGCGGCACCAGCGGTAACTGCACCAGCGCCGGCTGTGGCGTAGTACAGAAAGTCCCTGCGGGTGCCTTCGTGATCGTCTGCTTGTGACACGAGGTTTGCTCCATTGCTATTGCTCGGGGCCGAGAGAATCGACCGCAACACAAAAGGCCGCTTGATCGGCGGCGTTTCCGGGGCGTTATTTAGCGGTCACGTTTCGGGGCGTAAAGAACACAAAGAGCTGAGTTTGCAATCAGCGCGGATGTGTCGCGGTTGCATGACAGGGGTTGGAAGCCTATCTGGCCAAGTATCGATCGGAGTATGTCCTATGACCAAACTGATTCTGACCACAGCGCTTGCAACTTCGCTTAGCTTTGCCCTCGCAGCCCCAGCTTTGGCCGAGGTCGAGCTGTCCATTTATACTGGTTGGCAAACCGCACCCCATAGCCGCGTCAAGGGCACTTTGCCCGGTGATGCTGTTGGTGGGGGTGGTGGCACGGATGCGTCCCAAACTGGCGGCCCGGCTTTTGCCATTGGCGACACAACAGGCGATGCGGCCCCTGGCGCTGATTTCAACGAATTGTTCGGCTGGGAAGGTCGCTCAGGTGAATTGCCGCCCTATTATGGTGTGCGCGCAACCTGGTGGCAGAATGACAAATGGGGCTATGGCGTCGAATTTTCGCATAACAAAGTCTACGCCAACAGATCTGACCGCGAAAACCTGGGCTTTTCCCGTCTTGAGTTCACCGATGGTCTGAACATCGTCACGCTGAACGTCTCGCGCCGGTGGCAGGATCAATGGGGCAGCTTTACCCCTTATGTCAGCGGTGGTCTTGGTGTCGCCATCCCGCATGTGGATGTGCGCCATGATGCGTCGGATTCGCGCACCTATGAATTCCAATATACCGGCCCGGCCATGCGCCTGACGGCTGGTGCCAGCTATGCCATCAATGATCGCTATTCAGTCTTTGGCGAATACCAGTTCACCTATTCTCATAACGAGGTCGATCTGGACGAGGGCGGCAGTTTCGAAACCGATATCAAAACCAATGCCTTGAATATCGGTATCTCGATGTCCTTCTGATTTGGTTTCGAAAGGCTAAGAAACAAAAGGCGGGGTCGACCCCGACTTTTTCATTTAGAACGCTCACGCAACCGGTACGGTTTCGGCCATCGATGGGCGCTCGCGGAAACTCTTTTCCCAGGCGGCTAAGGCATCGCGCCCCGCGCGCCAATTGCGGGCATCATGGCGCAGGTCCAGATAGCCCAAAGCGCAACCGACCGAGATATGCCCGATATCGAGCGGGCCATACAGGTGGCTCATCCAGCGATTGTTCAGCGCATCAAGCGCGCGTTCGATCTTGGCCCATTGGCTGGTCAGCCAGTCGTCAAACACCAGCTCTTCGGGGCGCAGTTTGACCTCATAGGCCATGGACACAGCGCAATCCATGATACCATCGCCTGTGGCTTCCAGTGTCAGCGTGTCCCAAATCCGCTCTTCCGGGTACAGCCCGGCCTCGGCCCGGGCATCCAGAAAGCGGCAGATCACCCGGCTGTCATACAGCGTCGGCGCATCCGGGCGTGTCAGGGCCGGGATCTTGCCCAGCGGGTTGGCGGTTTTCAGATCTGCATCGGTGTTCAGGGCGGTTGTCTGAATCGCGAGGTGCTCGACATCCGCCATCTGCCCGGTTTCACGCAGCAAAACGCTGACTTTGCGCACATAAGGAGAGGTGGGTGAGAAATACAACTGCATGGGTCAATCCTGTCGCGTCACTATGGTCACGGGCAAGCTAACCCGCCAGGCGGGATTGGCAAGCGCTCTCAGCTGTCTTTCGCCTTGGGATGCGTGGCCTCATAGACTTTCATCAGATGCACTTGATCCACAGCCGTATAGGCCTGGGTCGTCGAGAGCGACGCATGCCCCAGCAACTCCTGGATTTCACGCAAATCCCCCCCGGCCTCCAGCAAATGCGTGGCAAAGCTGTGGCGCATGGCGTGCGGCGTTGCGGTGGCGGGCAGGCCCAGTTGCATCCGCGCCTGTTCGGTAACCTTGCTGATCTGGCGCGGGTTCAACGGTCCGCCGCGGACACCGCGAAACACGGCATCATCCGGCCCTATCTCAAAGGGGCATTGTTTGAGATAGGCAGCAACCGCTTGCCGTGCGACGGGCAGCACGGGCACAATGCGCTCCTTGCCACCTTTGCCCAGGATTCGCAGCGCTTCGCCCAAGGGCAGGTCGCGACCGCGCAGACCCAAAGCTTCGGAAATCCGCAGCCCGCAACCATAAAGCAAAGTGATCACCGCCGCATCGCGTACACCGATCCAATCCTGACGTGCTTGAACAGCCACCGTGTCGATCATCGCCTTGGCGGCGTCTTCTGCCAGGGGGCGGGGCAGTTTCTTTTCAAACTTTGGCGCGCGGGCCAGTAGAACAGCGGTGGGTTCAAACCCTTCGCGATCCGCCAGCCAGCGGTAGAAATTCTTGACCGCCGACAATTTGCGCGCGACCGAGCGTGTTCCGGTGCCGGTTTGGCGCAAATGCGCCATCCAACTGCGCATGTCCCGCGTCGTCACCCGTGCCAAAGGGGTCAAGCCTTGCGGCTCGCCATGATGGGCGGTCAGAAAGGCGATGAATTCCAGAACATCGGTCTGATAGGCGGCGATTGTATTGTCTGCCGCAGCCTTGATGGCACGGGCATGGGACAGCCAGGTTTGCAGCGCATCCCGCGCTGCCGGGGAAATCATCACCTGTGAGGGTGCCGCGCTCACGACAGCCAGCGGCGCATGGTCCGTTCGAACACGCCAGCGAAAAAGCCCAGCAAGTCAGTGCCTTGCTGAGGGGTGAACATATGCGGATCTTCGGAGCCCAGAACCAGCAAGCCGGGCAGGCGGCCCGGGCCAAAGTCAAGCTTGAGGCAGGCTTCGGAACGGATCCACTCGGCCTTGTCGCCATAAATACGCGCATCGCCATTGTGGAGTTGGCGCAAGGTCACCTGTTTCAGCGGCGCTTCGCGGCCATCGGCAACAAAGGTTTCAACAAAGCCCGGTTCGGCGACCGAAAGAACATCGCCAACCCTTTTCACAACATTTTCCCCGTCCGAGGCGGCGGTTTCCAGAACCAGCTTGATCACATCCACACGCAGGATTTGCGCCACTTCGGTGCCCAGATCCTTGAGGAAAGGTTCAAACTCCACCGGGTCCAGCATCCGCAACACGGCGCGATGAATCTGGTTGGTGCCCGCCAGATTCTCATAGGCCGCAGCGATGACCGAGCGATGGGTGTCCTCCAACCGGTCCAACCGGGATTCCAGCCGCTCCATCGCGATGCCGCGCAGATCGATGATATTGCCCCCCATGGCGCGCTCATTTGCAGCGATCAGCGCATGCATCAGGTCTTTGTCGTCCAGAATCATATCCGGGCGCGAAATGATGCTTTCGCGGAGGGAATCCTCGATACGCTGCGTATTGCTCATGTCTAATGTGACCTGTGATCTGATTGCTCGGATGCGCATAACTGTCGCCTTGGGGCGATCTTGGCGCGGGGTTGGTCCATCTTTGGCCCTTTGGGGCCGGTTCTGTCAAGGATTTCCCAAGTTTAGAGGGGGCCGAAGCGCTGGACAGATGCAAAAACCCTGTCACTATGAGGGGATAGGGAGGAAGCTATGCCAAATATTTCAGCCAGCTCTGACGCCCAGACCGTCATCACCACCTTTGAAACCAGCCCGGGCACCTGCCAGGATCTGTTGGACGCACTGCAAGACGCCTATGCGTCGTTCATTTCCAAACAGCCGGGCTTTATCGCCGCCGGGTTGCATGTGAATGACGCCCAGACGCGGATCGCCAACTATTCGCAGTGGCAAAAACGCGAGGATTTTCAGGCGATGCTGCGCAGCGATGAAATGCGCCAACGCAACCGGCGCATTTCGGAACTGTGTCGCACGTTCGAGCCCGTGCTCTACGACGTCGCAGCCACGTTTTAGCGTCAGGCCGCTTCGGGTGTGACTGTCACGTTCAGGCTTAACCGGAAACCGGCACCGCGCACGGTTTCCAACTCAACCGCATTGGCCGTTGCCTTGAGGCAAGAACGAATGTTGCAGGCATAGACGTCGAAAATCCGGGTCTCGGGTTCGCCTTCGAGACCGTAGATATGATTGAGCAGCGCATCGCGGGTCACAACCTGACCGGGGCGCAGGGCGATAAATTCGAGCATTTCGTAGATCTTCGGGCTCATCTTGACCGGGCAGCCATTGATATGGGCCATCCGTTTGTTCAGGTCGAGCCGCAGCGGACCATAATCCACCTGCGCCATCGGGAACCCTAGAGCACGCCGGGCCACGGCCATCAAATGGTGCAGGATCTCTTCGTTGGGCTGGGTCGGGTCAATGATCGCATCCGCCCCCTCAGAGAACCATTCTGCCTTTTGCTTGGATGATGCGTCGGCGGAAAGAAGGACAACAGGTGTGCGCCCGGATGCGGCACGCAGTTCGCGCAGGGTGATAGAGCCTTTGCCGATTTGATCGGCTTCGATCAGCACTAGGTCCGACACTCCTAGAGCGAGGAAATGGATCAAATCTTCGGGCCGGTCGGTTCGCGTCAGCAAAGTTCCGGTGCCCAGAATATCTTGTGCCAGGCTCATCATGTCCCAGCTTGTTTCAGCGATCATATAGCGCATAGGGTCGTCCTCCCGTTTCCAGAGGTCCCGGCCATTCGTGGCCCTAATGGGACCACACACATGGCGTTCGGGATCCAGATCAGCGCCTTCTGACTGCGAGATGGATCGGAAAAGCAACGTTCTGCCGCTTGGATTAGGGATAGAAACGAAATGTGCAACAAATGTGGCGCAAATACGGATTTGGTCTGACTTGTATCAAGGTTGCAAATCGGGGAACGCGGCAGGATATGGGGCAGGAGGTACAGCATCATGTACAAGAATATTCTGGTCCCGATCGCTTTTGACGACACCAAGGATGTCAAAGGTCACAAGGGTATCGAAATTGCTCAGGCCCTGGCCGCTGATGGTGCGCGGGTGACCCTGTTGCATGTGGTTGAACAAATCCCCGGCTACGCTGTCAGCTATCTTCCAGCGGATTACACCGCTCAGGTCCGCAAAGCGCTGGATAGCGAATTGCAGGATCTGGCGGCCGAAGTTCCGGGCGGCACCGGGCTTGTGGTCGAAGGGCATTCCGGCCGCACCATTCTGGACTGGGCCGAAGCGAATGACGTCGATCTGATTGTCGTCGCGTCTCACCAGCCGGGCATGCAGGATCTGCTGCTTGGCTCCACCGCAGCCAAAGTGGTGCGTCACGCGCATTGTGCGGTGCACGTGATCCGCTGACGTCTGAACGTCTTGACCCTAGGTCTTATGGCTTGGGCAGTTGCATATCCGGCTTGGCGGTGTAGTCGAAACGCGACACCGCCTCCATCCCGTTCAGGGTGTAGGCATAGGTGAACTGCTTGGGCAGGCCCGTGGCCGGGTCCATCACATAGCTCACCTGCCATTCACTTTGATAAGGCGGCACTATGTCGATCACACCGCTGATCCGGTCATAAGTGCTCCCGTCAATCTCAACACTGTCGCATTCCGCACTGAGAACATTCTCGGACTGGCTTTTGCGCGTCGCGGCCAGCCCGTCTTTGTATTGCTGCAAATCCGTGCTGTAGAGCAGCGTCCACTCGCCATTGCCATCCGCCTGATAGGTTCCGCCTTCGTAAAACAGCGTATCGGGCAGGCCCTTGGGAGTGATGGTTTTGATCAGCGAATGGGTGTCGCTCATGAATTGCTGAAAGGTGACAGTCTCGCCGCCACCAATTTTGCCCGTTGCCTGGGCCTCATACGGTGTTTGCGTGAACAAGGGATTGGCCAGAATATCGGCCAGCCTGTCCGCGCAGGGATCGGCCAAGGCGGGCAAAGGCAGGCAGGTGAGGAGAGCGAGACGCATAAGAGACATGGGAAAACCTGTTGGGGGGCAATTGCCTGACCCTAACACGCCTTACGCAACCGTCAAAACCCGCAGTCAGGCCGCACATTGTGCAAACAAGGCGAGGTTTTTGGCCCCTTTGCTTTGCAACACCCGTGCCGCCCGCCAGGATCGCAGACCAGTCTGACAGCCGAGTACAAGGCGTTGGGTGGGCGGGACGTTTAAATCCGCCAACTCTTCCATCGTCACGCGCTGGGCCGCAGGGGCAAATGTCTCAGCGCATTCCGAAGCTGGGCGGAGTTCGATCAAAAGGTCACCCTCTTCCAGCAGCGCTGCATCGACAAAGGGCAGGGGGGCGGTTGGATCCGGAGCATTGTCAAAGCGGAAACCGCCAAAGCCAAACCTTTGCATATCCAGGGTCAAAAGCTGCCCCAGCGGGCTCGGGTCTGCACCAACCAAGACCGAGATCGCCATTTGCGCCTGCGCCGTGCCGACCATGCCAACCACCGGCCCCAGCACGCCCGCGGTCGCGCAATTGGCGGCGCTGTCGGGCAGGTCGGGAAACACCGCGCGCAGGCTCGGGGCAGTGGCGCAAAAGGCCCCGACATAGCCCGACATGCCCAGAACCGAGGCGCTGACCAAAGGTTTGCCCACCCGTTGGCATGTGTCCGACAATATATAGGACACCGCAAAACTATCCGCCGCGTCGATCACCAGATCCACATGGGTCACGGCGTTTTCGGCGTTGGAAGGGGTCAAACGGCTCAGATGCGGGTGCAGCCTCGTGGCCGGATGGGCGGCTGTCAGGTGTCGCACCGCTGCCAGCGCCTTGGCTGTGCCGATATCCTCCATCCGATAAAGCGGCTGGCGGTGCAGGTTGCTTTCCTCGACCTGGTCATCATCCATCAAGGTGATCTCACCCACTCCGGCCCCAGCCAGATACTGCAAAACCGGGCAGCCCAGGCCGCCCGCCCCCACCACCAAGACATGAGCGCGGGCCAGCGCCTGCTGCGCCTTTGTGCCGATGATCTGCTCTTGGCGGGCAAAACGGCTCATTCCACTGCGCTTTCGCAGGTTTCGATCCAGAGGCGCGTTTGCGCTTCGGGATCGGGCGCTTGTTGGATATCCGTCACAACGGCGACACTGTCGGCCCCCGCAGCCAACACACCCGGCACGCGTTCGGGGGTCAGCCCACCGATAGCGACCAAAGGCACGTCGCCCACACGGCGTTTCCATTCGGTGACGCGATCCAAGCCCTGCGGCCCCCATTTCATCTTTTTCAGCAAGGTCGGATAGACCGGCCCCAGCGCGACATATTCGGGTTGCAAGGCAAGGGCACGGTCCAGCTCGGCCTCGTCATGGGTCGACAGCCCAAAGCGCACGCCCGCCCGGCGCAAGGCGGCGAAATCGGCGGTGTCCATATCCTCTTGGCCAAGGTGGACAAAATCACAGCGCTCTTCCAGCGCCAATTCCCAGTAATCGTTCACCACCAACTGCGCCTTATGGACGGCGCAGAAATCGCGGGCGCGAATGATTTGCCGACGCACCTCGTCCAAAGGCTGATCCTTGATCCGCAACTGCACCAGCTTGACCCCCAAAGGGACCAGCAGCTCAAGCCGCGAAACATGGCCTACGAGCAAATAAAAGCGTTCCATTAGAAATGTCCTTGCCTTTGATTTTTTGCACCCACCGGATTGCTTGCGATCCGGTTCACGCCCAACCCGCCGCCAGGGCGGGCGTGATGATGAAAGGTTGTTGTGCCTTGATACGATTGGCATATCGACAGGTTGCGGATGCCAGAAGGCCGCCTTCGGGTCGGGCGTGAACCTTGCCGTGCATCATCCCAACTCCGCCAAACCAAGGACCGGGGTCGAAGGCACCGCCATGTCGCGCGGCTCCATCGGGTCCGCGTCAAACCCGGCCAAACCCGCCTCAATCGCCTGAACCATGGCGCAGGCCATGCCCAGCGGATCGCCCGCTTTCGCCACGGCGGTGTTGAGCAGAACCGCATCCATGCCGAGCTCCATGGCGCGGCAGGCATCCGAGGGCCGGCCAATCCCGGCATCCACGATCAGGGGAATATCCGGGAAATGCGCCCGCATCGCCCGCAAAGCATCGGGGTTGCGCAACCCCTGACCCGAACCAATCGGTGCCCCCCAGGGCATCAACAACTCACACCCCGCTTCGAGCAGTTTCTCACCCACCACCAGATCGTCGGTGGTGTAGGGAAAGACCTGAAACCCATCGCGCACCAGCACCCGCGCGGCCTCGACCAGGGCAAAGACATCCGGCTGCAATGTGTCGGAATGGCCAATCACCTCAAGCTTGACCCAATCAGTGCCAAACACCTCGCGCGCCATATGAGCCGTGGTCACGGCTTCTTGCACCGTGTGACACCCGGCAGTGTTGGGCAGGATCTTGCAACCTGTGGCGCGCAAGCCCTCCCAAAATCCATCACCGCTGCCCCCCGCGCTTTCGCGGCGCAGGGACACGGTGACAATCTCGGTGCCGCAGGCCTGAATGGCTTGGGTCAACACCTTGGGAGAGGGGTACTGCGCCGTGCCCAAAAGCAAGCGGTTCTTGATCTCGGTTCCATAAAACTGCATCGCCTCAGCCCCCTTGCATGGGGGCAAGCACTTCGAGAGCGTCGCCCGGGCTCAGCGTGATCTCGACGCGCTGCTCACGCGATACAAATTGGCCGTTCAAAGCCGTGGCAATCGCCGCCGAGGTAAAGCCAAGCTCTTGCAACGCGTCCGACAGACGCTCAGCCTGAACCTCAACAGGGTTCGAATTCACTTTGATTTGCATGGGTTTTGTCCTGAAGGAGTTGCGCGCACAGCCGTTTCGCCATGGCCGGAGCCAGCAGAAACCCGTGCCGATAAAAACCGTTCACATGGGTGGTCGCGCCGATCTGGGTCAGCCGGGGCATGTTGTCATCGAATGAGGGGCGCAGGCCGACGCCGGTTTCCAGCACTGCGGCCTCGCCCAAAGCCGGATGTAGCGCAAAGGCTGCGCCGAGCAGTTCCAGCATGGAACGCACCGTAATCGGCCCGCTTGACGAGCCTTCGATCATCGTTGCTCCGATCATATAGATCCCCTTGCTGCGCGGCACGAGGTAGAGCGGAATGCGTGGATGCAGAAAACGGATGGTGCGGGTGATCTCGACCTCATGGCTTTCGATCACCGCCATTTCCCCGCGCACCGGGCGCAGGCCCGGCAGCTTGGCGGCCAGACCGCGACAATCCACATCAACCTGATCCGGGGCAGGGGTGTCATAGTGGATCACGACACCCAGTGCCTGCACCGCCGCCGTCAGATCAACCAGGGCCTGACGCGGATTGATATGGGCTTCCTCACCAAAGAACAGCCCTTGCTGAAACCGCCCTGCCAAGGCCGGTTCCTTTTGTGCAACCTCATTGGCGCTCAGCATCACGTGGTTTTCCGTGCGCCGGGCAAAGCGGGCAAGCTCGGCCCGATCCCTGCCTTGCGCCACCACAAGCGTGCCGCGCTCGGTGACCTCGGTGATCTGACGCCACCACGCCAGCGCGCCAATACCAAGGCGCACCACCTCTGGTTCGGCTGTTTCGCCTTCGCACCAGGGGGCTAACATCCCCCCGGCGAACCAGCTGCACGGGTTGTCAGAGGGCGCAGATCCCAGCTCATAGACTTGGATCTCTGTCCCGCGTTTCGCCAGTTCATAGGCGCAGGCGAGGCCGGATACTCCGGCCCCAGCGATGCTGATCATTCGCCCGGCTCCAGCGCGGGCTTGGCCTCTGCCACAGGGACATATAGCTCGCCACCCTCGCGGAATTTGGCGGCCATGGCCTCCATGCCCTCTTTCTGCGCCTCGGCGCGGATGTCGTGAGAAATCCGCATGGAACAGAATTTCGGCCCACACATGGAACAGAAATGCGCCACCTTATGCGCCTCTTTTGGCAGGGTCTGATCGTGGAATTCACGTGCGGTGTCCGGGTCGAGCGACAGGTTGAACTGATCCTCCCAGCGGAATTCAAACCGCGCGCGGCTCAGTGCATCATCACGACGTTGCGCGCCGGGCAGCCCCTTGGCGAGGTCAGCGGCATGGGCGGCAATCTTATAGGTGATCACCCCGGTTTTCACATCATCACGATCGGGCAGGCCCAGATGTTCCTTGGGAGTCACATAACACAGCATCGCGCAGCCAAACCAACCAATCATCGCCGCACCAATGCCCGAGGTGATATGATCATAACCGGGCGCAATATCCGTGGTCAGCGGCCCAAGCGTGTAGAAAGGAGCTTCATGGCAGCATTCCAGCTGCTTCTCCATATTCTCTTTGATCTTGTGCATGGCGACATGGCCGGGGCCCTCGATCATCACCTGACAGTCATGTTTCCAGGCAATCTTGGTCAGCTCGCCCAGGGTTTCCAGCTCAGCAAATTGCGCTTCGTCATTGGCATCGGCGATAGAGCCGGGGCGCAAGCCATCGCCCAAGGAGAAGGACACATCGTATTGACGGCAAATCTCACAGATCTCTTCGAAATGCTCGTAGAGAAAGCTTTCCTTGTGGTGATGCAGGCACCATTTGGCCATGATCGAGCCACCGCGCGACACGATCCCGGTGACGCGGGTGGCGGTCATCGGCACCATATGCAGGCGCACGCCGGCATGGATGGTAAAGTAATCAACGCCCTGTTCGGCCTGTTCGATCAGCGTATCGCGGAACACTTCCCAGGTCAGATCTTCGGCAATGCCGTTTACCTTTTCCAGCGCTTGATAGATCGGCACGGTGCCAATCGGCACGGGCGAGTTGCGGATAATCCATTCGCGGGTGTTGTGGATATTGCGCCCGGTCGACAGGTCCATCACCGTATCTGCGCCCCAACGGATCGCCCAGACCAGCTTGTCGACCTCTTCCTCCATCGACGAAGTCACCGCCGACGTGCCCATATTGGCGTTGATCTTCACCAGAAAGTTGCGGCCAATCGCCATTGGCTCCAGCTCTGGGTGGTTGATATTGGCCGGGATGATGGCGCGGCCCGCAGCGATTTCGCTGCGCACAAATTCCGGCGTGACGTAATCGGGGATATTGGCGCCAAAATCATTGCCGTCGCGGTGGCAGGGCGAGGTTTCGCGCAACTGGTTTTCGCGGATCGCGACAAATTCCATTTCCGGCGTGACGATCCCGGCGCGGGCATAGGCCAGCTGGGTCGGGGCCTTGCCATCAATCCCGCGCAGCGGTTGCGGTTTGATCGGGAATTCCGGCGTCAAACGATCCCCTTCGACAAAGCCGTTATCCGCCGAGGTCACTTCGCGCCCCTCATAAGCTTCCACATCCCCGCGTGCCTTGATCCATTCGGCGCGCAACGGTTCCAGACCCTGCTTGATATCGGTCAGAACATTCGGATCCGTATAAGGCCCTGAGCTGTCATAGACCGGCAGCGGCGGCTCGCCCGCGGTGGGATGGGTCGAAATCTCGCGCATGGGGACGCGGATCTCGGGGTGAAGCTCTCCCGGAACATAGATCTTGCGCGATGCGGGCAATTCACCCGTGGTGATTTTCGGATTGGGGATGTTCATGTCGGTGCTCCTCAAGCGATCCACTCAAAAAGACACCAGATGAGCGTGGGCTGAGGAAAACGAGAGGGTGTACGGCCCCCTGTTTCGGTCCACACAGGTCGGGGCGTACATCTCCCCTGGCTGCGCGTCCTAGCTTCCTACGCCAGTATCAACTGGGTCAGGTTCAAAGGGTCGCGTCACCGGCACATGCCTATCAGCCTCTCAGCCCCCTAGGCGGGGCCCCCCTGCGTGCTTTTTGCTTAGACGAGCGATGGAGGTTTGGTCAAGTCGCAATTTTTTGCGGCTTTTTGAGCCCCGAAGTCTCAAAGGGGGCGTCTACACTTTCAAAGGTAAACGCAGCCTTGCAATCTTTCTTTTTGACCATAGGGTAACCGCCAGCCCGCTTTTCGGGCCGCGATACGAGATTGCGCAAACAGGTCTTGATCTTATCAAACAGTCGACAACGTGCCGACAGGGCGATAGGCTGACCCGGTGCGAGGACGAATTTCGTACCTTTGGAAGTGACTCGAGACGATGCAAACGCCCGGCCCTACGAAAAACAAATCTCTCCCGATACAGCGGGTGACGCGGGGCACCGGGGCGCGGCATGTCTACGAAGTTCTGCGCAAAGAAATCCTGACCCTGCAGTTGAAACCGGGCATGCCGCTGGATGAAACCAGCCTTGCGGAACGTTTTGTGATGTCGCGCTCGCCCATTCGCGAAGCGTTGGTGCGGCTGTCGGCGGATGGGTTGGTGGATATGCTCTCCAACCGCTCGACCCTTGTGGCCCCTGTCCGGCTCGAAGAGTTCCCGCGCTATATCGAGGCACTGGATTTCCTGCAGCGAATCAACACCCGCCTGGCGGCCGAGAATCGCACTGACGAAGATCTCGAGCTGATGGTCGAAAAGGCCAAAGCCTTTGAGCTGGCCATCGAAGATCGCGGTCACCTGCTGATCTCGGAAACCAATCGCGATTTCCATATGGCCATCGCGGATGCAGGCCGGAACCCGTATTTGGCGCAGGCCTATGGGCGGCTCTTGGATGATGGGCGACGCATCTTGCATCTGCATATGGGGTTCTTGCAAAAGTCAGAAAAAGACAACCTGCTGTCACCGGCCCATTTCGATATGATCGACGCCATCCGCGAACAGGATGTGCTTTTGGCCGATCAATTGGCGCATGAACATTCCCGGCAGTTCCATGACGGGTTTCGCAGCTTCATGACCGCGGATTACACCGAGGATTTCGAATTCGACCTGGGCTTTGATCGCGAAGACAGCTGAGCCCCTGACAGCCTACGACAGACCGACATCACAGATGCCAATCATGCAGCGTTTTTGCTGCTATCTTCTGCCGGATACTCAGGGAAATAAGGGTGATGGTGGAGCCTAGCGGGATCGAACCGCTGACCTCCTGCATGCCATGCAGGCGCTCTCCCAGCTGAGCTAAGGCCCCATCATGTTTGGCTGCGTTTGCTGCCGTGAGGCGCTGATTACGCCTTGCTGCGGGCGGGATCAAGCGAAAAAATCCCGCCTCGCAAAGTTTTTTTACGACTCGTCGTCATTGCCGGGAACGTCGGCGATTTCGTCCAGAGAAACGTTATCGTCCTCTTCGTCCTCAAGCATGGTATCGTCATCGATATCCACATCGACGTCGTCATCATCCAACAGATCGACGTCTTCGACATCTGCTTCTTTTGCTTTGGCCGAAGCCTGGTCTTCTGCATCCGCAGCCATCAGCGATTTCTTACCGGTGTCGAGGGCAACGACCTCGCCGGTATAAGGGCTGACAATGGGATCGCGGTTCAGGTCGTAAAAGCGCTTTCCGGTGGTCGGGCAAACGCGCTTGACGCCCCATTCTTCCTTGGGCATGGGTGGTCCCCTTCAACTCGTGGTCTGGTCGACAATCTGCGCCAACTGCCATAACAAGACGCCCATGTCAAAGCCTTTGCGGGCTTTTCAACGGGCAATTCAGTGTAAGGGCCATATGGGACAGATTCGCCTGCCGGGCAACCCTCCGATTGATGTCGTTTTGCGCCGTTCCGCCCGTGCGCGCCGCCTGTCCCTGCGCCTCTCGCAACTGGATGGGCGGGTGACCCTGACCTTGCCCAAGGCGGTGCCCGAATCACAAGGTCTCGCGTTTTTACGTGACAAAGAGGCCTGGCTGCGCGGCCATCTCGACAAACGTCAGGCGGATGTTCTGGTGGGCCTCGGCTCCGAGATCCCGGTTGAGGGTGAGATGCTGCGCATTGAGCCGGGGCAGGGGCGATCGGTGCGGCGTTTGGATGACGCGCTCTTGGTGCCCGGAGATCCCGCCCGTGTGCCCGCCAAGCTCAAAGGCTGGCTGCGCACATTGGCCCGTGACCGGCTGGCCGAGGCCTGCGATGATTTCGCCCACCGCCTGGGCCGTCCCTACTCCCGCCTGACCCTGCGCGACACGCGCTCGCGCTGGGGGTCCTGTACCCATGATGGCGGGCTGATGTTTTCCTGGCGGCTGATCCTCGCCCGCCCGGAGATCCTCGACTATGTCGCGGCGCATGAGGTCGCCCATCTCGCCGAAATGAACCATTCCCCCGCCTTCTGGGCCCAGGTCGAACGCATCTATGGCGATTGGAAACCCGCCCGCGACTGGCTGCGCACCAACGGCACCTCGCTGCACCGTTACAAGTTCGACTGAGATCGAACACAACACCCCGAGATCGCGCCCCGGTGCCGGTTAACCAAAAGAATCTGACCCGAACATCTGCAAACCCGCCGCAAGATTGACATCTTTTTCGCTCAGACAAAGCTTGTTCTCAGTAAAAGGTGCGCGTGTGCGAATAATCCTGACCATCTGCCTTTGCCTATTCGCCACCTCAGCGCTGACTTGCGAAAATGGGCAGGGAAAATTGCTCTATGATCTCGACACCAGGCCGTTTGAGGCCTTGGCCTTGGGGCAGGCAGAGGTGGTGGCGGTCGAATTCGCGGATAGGTCCCGATCCAAAACCTGCCTCAAGGTGTCCTTCACCAAAGGGGTGTCGGAAATCGGTCCGTTTTCCAGCGCGTTCAAAGTCCAAACCTGCTTTGACAGCGCAAAAACGCCACAGATGAAAGCGCTCCTGCAAGACCCAGACGCCGCAGTCTTCGGTATTGAACCCGGCGCACGAGTCGGGCTGGTCCTCATTCAGGATCCAGATAACCCCAACCTGTTTCGCTACGCTGTGCACAGCTGTTTTGGATTTTTATCCTTCCGCCTTGATCTGCCCGAAACTGACCTTGGCAAAGCTTCTCGTCAGGCTTGGGCCGGTATCCTTGCTGGGTTTCAGGCAGAACAAGCACGCCGCAGTTCAAAGTAGTGGACCGTCCCCCGGTCTTCTTTGGGCCAAAAATATCCCGGGGAGTCCCGAGCTTGCTCGGGGCGGGGCAGCGCCCCGACAACAGCCCCTCTTGACCCACCACCCGTTTGTGATCACAAACGCCTTATGCAGAACCCGAAGCCCCTCGAAACCGCCTCGGCCCATGATCGTGTCTATCGTGGGCTCAGAACCCGTATCATGCATGGGCAGATCGCGCCCGGACATGCGCTGACCCTGCGCGGCCTTGGAAAAGAGTTCGAGGTCTCCATGACCCCGGCCCGAGAAGCGGTGCAGCGTTTGGTGGCCGAAGGGGCGTTGCAAATGTCGACCTCGGGGCGGGTCTCCACCCCCGAACTCAGCAATGAACGCATCGAGGAACTCGCCGCTCTGCGCGCCTTGATCGAGGTCGAACTGGCCTCGCGCGCTTTGCCTCGCGCCCATATGGCGCTGATCGAACGCCTTCAAAGCATCAATAGCGGCATCGCCGATGTGGTCAGCAACCGGGACGCGGTTGGCTATATCCGTACCAATCTGGAATTTCACCGCACGCTTTACCTGCGCGCCCAAGCCCCGGCGATGCTGGCCATGTGCGAAACCGTCTGGCTGCAACTTGGCCCGACCATGCGCGCCCTTTACGGACGCCTGCGCCGCACCGAAGCCCCGCAATATCACCGCCTGATCATCGCAGCCCTCAAGGCCGGGGATGAACCCGGCCTTCGTTTGGCCGTGCGGTCGGACGTGACTCAGGGCCTGCGTATGCTGGCAAACTAGGGTGTTTCCAAAAGTTTTGACGCCATCAGCGGCTTTCGCTGATGGCGCAAACATACAAAGCTGACGCTTTTCCGATTGGTAACGCTTTCGCCCACCATTTCCGTACCTTGGTCTCAAATCTGACGCAATTTGGCGTCAGTCAGGTTGGGTCAGGAGGTATCAGAATGTTCCATTGGCCCAAAAGCCATCAAGATGTGTTGTATCGGCTTTGGTTGCTGCGGCGGCTGACCTTTGTGTGCTCCCTGTTGCCGGTCTTGTCTCTTGCCTCTGCTGGTGCCCCGATGGAAACCCTTTTGGGGGCTTTTCTTTTCGTAGCATTGCTCGCTGCGCTGCATGGCGTTGTTTTTCCTCAAGGCTGGGTGGATGCTTTGTCCTTGTCACTGGCAACCGCAATTCTGATTTTAATTGCTCCGCATTGGCCGTCATTCTTTGAACACCCGCTGAATGTCGCGATCCTGATCTATTTTCTGTTTTGCCTCATACCTTTTGTGTTCAACGCGATTAACGGACATATGCCGCGGCGCAACCGGTTGCGCGTGACCCAATACGAACTGGATGTCCCCGTAGATCGGGGTGCCGCGAGTTATCTGATCAGGCCCGACAGCAGCAATGGGGCCCGTTCCTATGGCCCTTGCCGCCCAGATGGGTTTATTCCCGTCTGGCTTGCGACAATCTTCCCGGACAAAACCAATGGCCTTGCCTATCCGACGCTTCAAGAGCGTCTGAAATCCGAACCCGATTACTATGTCAAAATTCTTCAAGAGCGAGGTTTTAGGCAGGTGAGCCAATCAGTTCTGGCAGGAAACGACGTCTTGTCCACGGCGACACGGCGCAGTGTCACAGTTATGGAAACCGAGATCACACCAATCTGTGAAAAACGTTGTCAGGTCACGATTCGCGAACAGGGAAACGCGTTAGATCTGTTTGGCGAGATGTTGTTCTGGCTGGAAGACGGTAATGCTGACCATCACCGTGAAGCACGTGATATTGCAGAGGGCAGGCCCACGCTAGCAATCCGTAGCCTGCCTCATGTCACTTTACGCATCCAACTGGCCCGCATGCTGCGATTTTTGCAGCCCTCAAAGGAGGGCTGACTGGAAGCAAGAGATTTCCTGAGTGTTTCGTCAAGCCGCAGCCAAAGCCGTATCCATCAGCGCTTTGATGGTCTTGGTCGAAGTCTGTGCCACGATGCGTCCCAGCTCCTGATCGCCTTTCAGCGCGACCAGCGTCGAGCGGCGCGGGATTTTCAGGCTTTTGACCAGATCCGAGCGGCCGTATTGATCCCAATCCACGTCGATGAACACGATCTTGGCGGCATAATCGGCATTCTTGGCCTTGAGTTGTTTGATCACCCGTTCCTGAGCGGCGCAGGTCGAACACCAGCTTGCTTTGAAATCCAGAAACACAACATCCCCGGCATCAAGGTGCTTTTTCACCAGCCCAGGTGTGTAATCCGTGGCGGCGATGGCCAGGCCGGGCAAGGCAACCGCACCGGCGGTCAAGGCAAGAAAGGAACGACGATCCATGAGAAACTCCTATGGTCAGAGAACGGGTTAGAGGGAAACGGAAAGATCAACGAGCCAGGCAGGCAGCACTTGCAGCGCCCAGGCTTCGATCACGTGATGCCAGCGCAGCAGCAAAGCCACGCCAACAAAAATGAACACCCCGCCCAGCAGCGGGCGCGCCGCAATGGCCAGCCCGCGCAGCTGCGCGTTATAGCGGCCAATCGCGCCGCGCGTGCCATAGGCAAGGCCCAGGATCAGGGTAGACACACCAAGGGCGAAAAACAGCATGATCACGGTGACATGCAGCAACCCTTCGCCTTGCGAGGCCAAAGCAATGGCACCGCCCAAGGTTGGGCCGATGCAAGGGCTCCAAACCGCCCCAAGCAGCAGCCCGCCCAAAAACTGCCCACGCAGACTGGCGCGGTCCACATCATCCATCGAGGCATCAGCACGGGCCGACATGCCCGCTGTCGCCCCAGCCAGCACTTCGCCCGCTTGCGGGATCAACAAGGCGAGACCGAACAGGATCATCAACACCGCCCCGGCATCTGAGATCATTTGCACATCAATGCCCAGCAGGTGGCCAAAGGCCGTGACGCCAACGCCCAAGACAACAAAGCTCAGCGACAAACCGGCGGCCATCGCCACAGGCCCCATCCGCCCGGATTGCAAGGCTCCGGCGATGACAATCGGCAGGATCGGCACCACGCAAGGGTTGATTAGGGTTAACAGGCCAGCGCCATAGGCAAATACATATTCCATGCCGCATGTATCGCTCACAGCGACAGAGCTGTCACTTAAACCTCTGCGCACTGGCGGTCACATCGCTGTGTGCAATGTTGCAAAATCCGCGACTGGTGCTTTGATCCGCCTTCCGCCATGTTGGCGCAAATTGCACGGATCACAACAGATTGGACAAGACATGAGCATCAGAACCACCTCTGGCCGCGCCACCCGCTATGACAGTGTTCTGGACACGGTCGGCGACACCCCGGTGATCAAAATCAACCGCATCGCGCCCGAGCATGTGAATGTCTACGTGAAGGCCGAGGCCTTTAATCCCGGCGGTTCGGTCAAGGACCGTCTGGCGTTGAACATCATCGAAGCCGCCGAGCGTGACGGTCGTCTGAAACCCGGCATGACCGTGGTCGAGGCAACCTCGGGCAATACCGGCATCGGCCTGGCCATGGTCTGCGCCGCCAAGGGCTATCCTTTGGTCATCACCATGTCCGAGGCCTTTTCGGTCGAACGCCGCCGCCTCATGCGCTTTCTCGGGGCCAAGGTTGTGCTGACGCCCAAGGCGCAAAAGGGGTTTGGTATGTACACCAAGGCCAAGGAACTGGCCGAGGCCAATGGCTGGTTCCTGGCCTCGCAGTTTGAGACCGCCGATAATGCCGATATCCACGAAAACACCACCGCGCGCGAGATCCTGGCCGATTTCGCCGGGGAGAAGCTGGATTATTTGGTGACGGGGTATGGCACCGGTGGCACCGTGTCCGGTATTGGGCGCGTATTGCGGCGTGAAAGCCCCGAAACAAAGATCATTCTCGCGGAACCCGCCAATGCCGCGCTGGTCAGCTCGGGCTATATCAACACCCGCAACGCGGCCAATCAGGCCACCGAAAGCCACCCGAATTTCGAACCTCACCCCATCCAGGGCTGGACCCCGGACTTTATCCCTTTTGTTTTGCAAGAGGCGATGGATGAAGGGCTTTATGATCAGGTGCTCAAAACCCCCGGCCCTGATGGCATCGCCTGGTCCCGTCGTCTCGCTGCGGAAGAGGGCATTTTCTGTGGCATCTCCGCCGGGGCCAGCTTTGCCGCTGCTATGGAGATTGCCAAAGACGCCCCCGCTGGTTCCAACATCCTGGTGATGCTGCCCGATACGGGCGAACGTTATCTCTCAACGCCGCTGTTTGACGGGGTGCCCGAAGTGATGAGCGACGAGGAAATCGCCATCTCGCAATCAACCCCATCCGCTCAGATGGGGTAAATCCGAACAAAACGCAATCAGGGCGGTTCAGCAGGTAAATTAGGCTGGGCCGTCCTGACACGGCGCTCAAGGTGTCGCTTCGACCAAGGGCAGGCGGTTCTTGCGATGGCGGCGCGTCAGGCTGTCTTTTTGATGACCGCGCAACACCGGGCGCAGTGGATCGGGCTGCGTTAAGGAAACCGCAATTTGCGGGTAGATCGTCGCCAATTCCTCCCAAAGCTCTGATCCCAGCAATTCCCGCACTTGCGGCCCGGGAAGCAGCGTTTCAGCCGGTGCCCCTTCGGCAAAAATCACCTCATGCGCGTCGCACAGGATGTGAAAATATCGGATCTGTCCGGGCCGGGTGTCCTGATGAATGCCCCGCATATCGGTCAGCTTTTTGGCAGCAATCAACACTTCTCTCTTGCCGGTCATGCGCTGGGCGATGGCGGATCGAACAAGCATCCTATGCTGCGGTGACACGAACAGGGGACGATGCGGGATACCCGGACCCAGCGCATTGGCCGCGATACGGATGGGTTGCAGCGCTGGGCTGCGCGTCCGTGTTGATGCTCCGATCCAGCGGATCCGTTGGGGGCCGTGGTCCTGCGTGATCACCTGATCGCCGTGGTTCAACCTTTCGACCTTGCGTTCGCCAGTCGGGGTCAGAATACGCGTGCCCTCGGCAAAACAGATGGTGACGATATTGTCCTGATCCAGGTTGATCATGACGTCATCGCCCGACGGGCTCCAATCAAGATTGCGGATCTGGATCGACGAGATGTCCGGCAGATCGCCAACCGTATCGTCAATCGCTGCAAAATACCGGTCAGACCCGCCTCCTACCGGCGAGGCGATGATAAAGACAATCTCGGATGTTAATCCATTTCCCGACAAATCAGCCGAAGAGCCGCCGCCATCATAAGTGACCGTCACGTCATTGAAACTGCCATCGGGAACGACAAGTTGAATATTATAATCCACCCCGTCGATGGTCAGGGTGCCGCCATTGCCGCTAAAGGTCTCGTTCAGCTCTTGAATTTCGGTTGCACTGTTGGACGCGTCCCCATCGGTATAGGTCGCGTTGTCGACAAGCCCAATGATATCGCCCCCGCCGCCCGCAGCGGTGGTAAAGGTTGCATTGGTGTTCAGCGATGACAGTTCGACCAGGTCGAAAAGCGGTGTGTTACTGGCCCCCATTCAACGCTCCTACAGCTTTGACAGAGTGTTGATCTTGAGACCTAATTTCCGGTTAAGGCGCGCGAGGTTTTTCGTGTCAAATGCGTGCCTTTTGACAGGCTGACCCTAAACATGCTGCCCGCCATTGATCTCGATCTCGGTGCCGGTGACATAGCTCGATTGGTCCGAGCACAGGTAATAGATCACATCCGCCACTTCGCTGGGCTGCCCCAACCGTTGCATCGGCAGGCCCTCGACGATCTTTTCGGTGCCCGGCGACAGGATCGAGGTCTCAACCTCACCCGGCGCAATCGCATTGACCCGGACACCCAGCGGGCCGAAATCATGGGCCATTTCGCGGGTCAAAGCGGCCAAAGCCGCCTTGGACGTCGCATAGGCCGCCCCGGCAAACGGGTGCACCCGTGACCCCGCGATCGAGGTCACATTGACCACCGATCCCTTGGCCGCCGCCAGTTCCTCGCGCAATCCGCGTGCCAGCACAACTGAGGCGAAAAAATTGACATGAAACACCTTGCCCCAATCCATGATGTCGGTGGTAAAGGTGTTCAGCCGCTCACCATTTGGCCCCTTGGGGGAAATCCCGGCATTGTTGACCAACCCATGCAATAGCCCATCCAGCCGCTCTCGGATCAGTTCAACCGCGTTGATCGTGTCTGCGGGGTCTGACAGGTTCAACTGGATATGGTTGCGTTCGCCATCAGGCCAGGGGCAGGCCGGATCATGCGGCTGGCGCGAACAGGTCAGCACCCGCCATCCCTCACGCGAAAACCGTTTCACCGTGGCATGGCCAATCCCGCGGCTCGCCCCGGTCAAAAGCAGCGTCTTTTGCATGTGAAACCCTCTCACTCGACAGCGTTGCTATCTGGCAAAGGTGGTCCCGAATGCAGGGTGTTGCAACCACAAAAGGCGCGCCCATCTCTGGATCGCGCCTTTGTTTGTTCTTCGTGTGTAACGATTTACGCCGCCAACCCGCGCGAGCCGATCTCAAGGAATTTCTTGCGCCGTGCTGCGATCAGCTCTGCGCCGGACATGTCCTTAAGCTCACCCAACATACCAGCAATCGCATTCCCGACCGCGGAAATCGCGGCGTCGCGGTCACGATGCGCCCCGCCCAGCGGTTCAGGGATCACGCGATCTGCCACGCCCAGCTGGTAAAGGTCGGCAGCGGTCAGGCGCAGCGCCTCTGCCGCATCGCGCATCTTTTCCGCATCCTTCCACAGGATCGAGGCACAGCCTTCGGGCGTGATAACCGAATAAACAGAGTGTTCCAGCATCGCGACGCGGTTGCCCGCCGCAAAGGCCACAGCCCCGCCCGAGCCACCTTCGCCGATCACCACGCAGACCAGCGGCACGCCGATCTCCAGGCATTTCTCGGTAGACCGGGCAATCGCTTCGGATTGGCCGCGCTCTTCGGCACCACGACCCGGATAGGCACCGGGTGTGTCCACCAGCGTCACCACCGGCAGACCAAAGCGGCCAGCCATCTCCATCAAGCGCACCGCCTTGCGATAGCCTTCGGGGCGGGCCATGCCGAAATTGCGTTTGATCCGGCTTTGGGTGTCGTCGCCCTTTTCCTGACCAATCACCATGACCGGCTGATCGTTAAAGCGCGCCAAGCCACCCATCACCGCGAGGTCATCGGCAAAGTTGCGATCCCCGGCCAGCGGGGTGAATTCAGTGAACAGCGCCTCGATGTAATCTTTGCAATGGGGGCGGTCCGGGTGGCGGGCCACCTGACACTTGCGCCAGGGCGTCAGCTTTTCATATAGCTCTTTCTTCAGCTCTTCGGCCTTGCGATCCAGCGCCTCGGCCTCTTCCTCGATATCCATCTCCTCATTGCCCCGCGCCATCGCGCGCAGCTCTTCTGCCTTGCCTTCAATTTCGGCCAGGGGTTTTTCGAAGTCGAGGTAATGTGCCATTCGCTGCTCCATTGGATGTTGCTGCTATATGGCGTGGCTTTTCTCGGGATGCAACTTTGTCGCATGAGATCTTGGGCCAATCTGCCCAAAAAACTGGCGCAGCTGCATATAGCAAGACTTGTCCATTCCAGATCAGGCATGCCTGATGGTGGAACAAGGAGGCAGAACATGAACCAGCATTACGAGGCCCGGCTGCGCCGCGTCGTTCAATACATCTTTGACAATCCCGGTGGGGATCTGTCGCTGGATGCCTTGGCCGATGTCGCCTGCATGTCGCGCTTTCACTGGCACCGAGTCTATCACGCCATGACCGGCGAGACCTGCGCCCAAGCCGTGCGCCGCATTCGCGCGCATCGTGCCGCCTGCTGGCTGGTTCAGCGCGATTGGTCGATTGATGAGATCGCCAAACGCGCCGGCTATGACAATAGTCAAAGCTTTGCCCGCTCGTTCCGCAAACGTTTTGGCATGACACCGGCGGCCTTTCGGGCCGCGGGGCAGGCCAAGGCACCAGATGTCACTTTGCGAATAGGACATAGCACCATGTTTAACGTTGACCTCCAAGACCTCCCCGCCCGCCGCCTCGCCGCGATCCGCCATACCGGCGCCTATCTCGAAAGCGGGCGGGCCTATGAACAGGTCGCGGCGATCTTTGCCACCAACAATCTCTGGCCGCAGGCGCGCGGCATGGCGGGCATCTATTATGATGACCCTGACAGCACGCCCGAGGCCGAGCTGCGCTGCGATTGCGGCGTTCAGGTCGAGGCGGATTTTGACATGCCCGAAAGTCTGCAGGATGTCGCCATTCAGGGCGGGCGCTATGCGGTTCTGATCCACAAAGGGCCATATTCCGGTCTCAAGGCCGCCTATGACTATCTCTACGGTCCTTGGCTGGCTGAAAACGGTCATGAACCCGCCGACGCCCCGAGCTATGAACGCTATCTGAACTCACCCCAAGATACCGCGCCCGCCGATCTGATCACCGAGATTTGCATGCCCCTGGCGTCATAAGTCCTGACCGCCCGGCCTCATGCTGATTTTAGCTGGTCGGGCGGTTCACCCACCCAGCAGCACCGGCATCATCGACGCCACAAGTAACACCGCCATGGTCCAGTTGAACATCCGCAACCGTTCAGGGCGCGCCAACAGCTTGCGCACGCCAGTGCCCAGCACCGTCCAGGTCGTCGCCGATCCGGTGCCGATCACCGCATAGGTCCCGGCCACCCACAGCACAGCGCTCAAATCCCGGCTGGTGGCATATAGAGTGATCGCCCCCAGCGCCATGGACCACGCCTTGGGGTTGAGCCATTGAAACCCGGCGGCCTGCAAGAAGCTCAAGGGCTTGGCATCACTTGGCGCATCCGCTGGGGGCGCAGAATGGGCGATCTTCCAGGCCAGCCACAGGATATAAGCGACCGAAAGAATCTTGAGCACCAGATAGCTCGGCGGCCAGGCGTCAAACAATTGCATCGCACCCAGACCCACCAGGATGATCATAAACGGAAAACCATAGGCGACCCCGGTCATATGCGGGATGGACCGGCGCAGCCCAAAATTCGCGCCCGAGCTCATCAGCATCAGGTTATTGGGGCCCGGGGTAAACACAGTGGAAAAGGCAAAGAGCGCAAGCGCCAGGAGGATTTCATAAGTCATGGCGCAATAATTGCGCGCATGACGGGGCTATAGGTTGCAAATTGCGTCATCTGCGGTCTAGATTTGCAACTTATGTCAGATCTGGATGAAATTGACCGCAAGATATTGCACGAACTCTCGGCGGATGGACGGCAAAGCAACCTTGCTTTGGCGGATCGCGTCGGCCTGTCCCCCTCCGCCTGCCTGCGCCGCGTGGCCGCTTTGGAAAAACGCGGGGTGATCACCGGGTATCGCGCCGTGCTGGACCCCGTCAAGACCGGCATCGGCTTTCTGGCCTATGTCACTGTCGGCTTGAACCTGCACACCAAAGAAGCGCAGCGCGCCTTTGAACGCGCGATGGAGGCTGCCCCCGAAGTGCGAGAATGCCACAATATCACCGGCGTCGTGGAATATCTGCTGCGCGTCGAGGTCGCTGACCTATCCAGTTACAAGCATTTCCACAACGAAGTGCTCGGCACCCTGCCACAGGTGAACTCCATCACCTCCTACGTGGTCATGGGCTCGCCCAAGGACGAACGCGCCTAGCCAAGGTTTCTTTGGGCCAAAAATATCCCGGGGAGTCCTGAGCCCGCTCAGGACGGGGCAGCGCCCCAAACCCCCTATCCACATGCGCCAATCCCTGCTAATTACGGGCGCAAATCAACCCTCAGCCCATGGCAGGACAATGTAATCTTGATGAAAAACCGGTTCGGATCTCTTTCAGCTTCTGTTTGATCCCCTCCCGCCGGGCCCCGTGCCTTGGTGACCGGTTTTGCTGTGCCTCACCTCATCAAGATTTGTCCTTTATTCGTGCTGAGACCTCTCATGAAACTGTTGAAATTCCCGCGCACGCGCCATCTCTCTGGTTCGTGCCTGCAAACAGGCGATATGCCTGATCATCTGCCACTGGCCGCCCTCTCGGGCATGCCGCTCATCGTTGAGGAAAAGCTCGACGGTGCCAATGCGGCTGTGTCTTTTGACCCGTCCGGCCAGCTTTTGCTGCAAAGCCGGGGCCATTACCTGACCGGCGGCGGGCGCGAACGCCATTTTGCCCTGTTCAAAACCTGGGCGTCGACCCATCAAACCCGTTTGTTTCAGGCCTTGGGCGCGCGTTACGTCATGTATGGCGAATGGATGTATGCCAAGCACACCTGCTTTTACGACACCCTGCCGCATTACTTTCTCGAATTCGATCTCTTTGATCGCGAAAAGCGCGTGTTCCTGTCCAGCAATGCCCGGCGGGCTGTGCTGGCAGGGTTGCCTGTCATGCCGGTCCCGATCTTGCACAATGGCCCATTGGCCAAACCTGCCGATCTCCAGGGTCTGATCAATACCAGCCTCTATAAATCACCGCAGTGGCGCGCGGCGCTGATGCGTGCCGCCGAGGCCAGCCACAGCCGCCCCGATCTGGTCGCCAAACAGACAGAAGACAGCGATCTGGCCGAAGGGCTTTACGTCAAACAGGAAGAGGGCGACCAGGTGGTGGCGCGCTACAAATTTGTGCGCGACGGGTTTCGCCAAACCATCACCGCCTCTGATGGCCATTGGCAATCGCGCCCGATCTTGCCCAATGCGCTTGCCCCCGGTGTGGATATTCTGGCGCAGACCCTTGGCGGGAAAGGAGCCTATGATGAGACTTAACTCTTCACATTCCTTTCAGCAGCTTCTGGATCTTGTCCCACCAGTCGGCCAATCGCCGAATTGGGCCGCGCTATGGGGGCTTTGGCCCGAGCTGGACGTGTTGGATACCTGCCCTCAGGACCCGATGCATCATGGCGAGGGTGATGTCGGCACCCACACGCGTATGGTGGTCGAGGCATTGCTGACCCTGCCGGGTTGGCAAACCCTCAACCCGGGGCGTCGGGCGCTCTTGTTCTGGACGGCCATGCTGCATGATATCGGCAAGCCCGCCACCACCCGGCACGAGGCCGGGCGCATCACCTCGCGCGGTCATTCCCGTGTCGGGGCTGCGATTGCGCGTCAACTTCTGGGCCGGGCGCGGGTGCCGTTTCAGTGGCGAGAAGAGCTTTGCGCCTTGATCCGGTCACATCAACTGCCCTTTTGGTTGCTCGACCGCCCTGATCCGCCACGCTTGGCCATCGAAACCTCGCTAACGTGTCGCGCGGATCTTTTGTGTCTTCACGCGCAGGCGGATGCTTTGGGGCGGATCTGCGCGGATCAAGCCGCGATACTGGACAATACCGCGCTCAGCCTGGCCCAGTTTGAGGAGTTGGGCTGTGCCGATCAACCCTTTGACTTCGCCTCGGATGGGGCACGGATCGAATACCTGAACCGTGAGGGGCGCGACCCGACCTATACGCCGCATGAGCAATTCGGCAGCGATGTTGTTTTGATGTCCGGTTTGCCCGGCGCGGGCAAAGACACATGGATCGCGCGGAACCTGCCTGACCTGCCAATGATCAGCCTTGATGAGATTCGGGGCGAGATGGGCGTGCCTGCAACCGCAAATCAAGGGCCCGTTGCGCAGGAAGGGATGGCGCGCGCTCGGGTGTTCCTACGCAAGGGGCAGGGATTTGTCTGGAATGCCACCAATGTCACACGGCAACAGCGGGCGCGGCTGCTCAACCTTTTTCACAGCTATGGGGCGCGGACGCGGATTGTCTATATCGAGCCGGACTGGCAAGAGGTGTTTATGCAAAACCGCCAACGCAAGGAGGCGGTGCCGGAAACCGTCATTCACGCGCTTCTTCGCAAGCTGGAGCCACCCGACCTGCGAGAGGCCCATCAGGTGACATTTGTCGTCCCCAAAACCTCAGAGACGGGGTGATATCGCATGAAGGCAATATGTCCGATTCAAAGATAGAATCGGACATATTGGCTGTTGTCGGAATTTATTTTGGGCGAACGCAGCGCTGCTTAGGAGGCCGCGATCAGCTCGGCCTGCGCCACGATCACCTCGGCCTGTTTGATTGAGGCGATGTCGACCAGACGGCCTTTGTAAACGGTTGCGCCTTCGCCATTGGCCTTGGCCTGCTCCATCGCGGCGAGGATTTCGCGGGCTTCGGTGACAGCCTCTTCGGATGGGGTAAAGACCTGATTTGCCAGCGCAATTTGTTTGGGGTGGATGGCCCATTTGCCGACCATACCCAGCGTGGCCGAGCGTTTCGCCTGGGCGATATAGCCCTCATCATCGCTGAAATCACCGAACGGGCCGTCAACCGGCAGCACACCATGGGTGCGGCAGGCAGCGACGATGGCGGCTTGCGCCCAATGCCAAGGATCGGACCAATGCTTTTCGCCCTCACGCAACATGTAGTAGTTTTCTTGCGTGCCACCAATACCAGTGGTCTGCATTCCCATGCTGGCGGCAAAGTCAGCGGCCCCAAGGCTCATGGCCTGTAGGCGCGGAGAGGAGGCGGCGATCTCTTCGACATGGGCGATACCCGCGGCGGATTCGATGATCACCTCAAAGCTGATCGGCTTGCTACGGCCTTTGGCGGCCTCAATGGCGGTGACCAGCGCGTCAACCGCGTAGACATCTGCAGCACAACCAACTTTTGGGATCATGATCTGGTCGAGACGGTCGCCCGCTTGCTCCAGAACATCGACCACATCGCGATACCAATAGGGGGTGTCCAGCCCGTTGATGCGCACGGACATGTATTTATTGCCCCAATCAACTGTGTTCAGCGCCTCGATCACATTGGCGCGCGCGGCATCTTTGTCGGAAGGGGCGACGGAATCTTCGAGGTCAAGGTTGATGACATCCGCAGCCGACGCGGCCATTTTGGGGAACAGTTTGGTGTTGGAACCCGGGCCAAAAAGTTGGCAGCGGTTCGGACGGGCCGGGGCGGCGGGCTGAATGCGGAAGCTCATGCTGGAATCCTTTCGGCAAGGAAATTTCTATTTCTTGCCTGTGAGGGTTATTAAATTGCGCAATGCTGCGCAAGCAAAAAGAGAGCCTCACGACCTTCTGCGCTGCAGCGGTGGGAGAATCTTGTTGATAATAACCAATTTAACGAACAAATTTCGAAAATTTTGCAAAATGCAGATTAACTAGAGAGGATTTCCCGGAAACTGCAGGCCAAGCTCCTCATGCTGCGATTTAGGGGAAACGCTATGATTGAAACACCATATCTCTTGTTCCTCGGCGATGCGCCGGACATGTTGGCCGCCAAGGTTGCGATCGGTATTCGCGATTGGCGCCCGGAAAATGCCGTTGGCCAGATTCGTCTGCCCGGTTGCGGGGCCGATCTGGGGCTGACCGACATGACCTTGGCCGAAGCCAAATCTGCGGGTGCCAAAACTTTGGTCATTGGTGTTGCCAACCGCGGTGGTGTGATCTCGGCCGCCTGGAAAGAGGTTCTGATTCAAGCCCTTGAGATGGGCTATGACCTTGCCTCTGGCCTGCATAACCTGCTGCGTGATGAGGGCGATCTGGTTGCCGCCGCGCAAACCCATGGTGGCACATTGCATGATGTGCGCGTTCCAACCGTTGGCTATCCGATTGCAAATGGTGTGAAACGCAAGGGCAAGCGTTGCCTGGCCGTTGGTACCGATTGTTCAGTCGGCAAAATGTATACCGCGATGGCGATGGATGCAGAAATGCAAAAGCGCGGCATGAAGTCGACCTTCCGCGCCACCGGTCAGACTGGGATCTTGATCACTGGGCATGGCGTGCCGCTGGACGCGGTCATCGCGGATTTCATGGCCGGGTCAATTGAATATCTGACCCCGGACAATGACGACGATCACTGGGATCTGATCGAAGGCCAGGGCTCTCTGTTTCATGTGTCCTATTCCGGTGTGACCATGGCGCTGGTGCATGGTGGTCAGCCTGATGCGCTGATCCTGTGCCACGAGCCGACCCGCGATCATATGCGTGGCCTGCCCGGTTTCAGCCTGCCATCGCTGGAAGAGCTGCGCGATACGGCCCTGCCATTGGCGCGCAAATCCAACCCGGCCTGTGAGGTTGTTGGGATTTCGGTCAACACCCAGCATCTGAGCGAAGAGGATGCGGTGGCCTATTTGAAAGAGGTCGAGGATCGCATGGGTCTGCCTGCCGTTGATCCGTACCGCCATGGTGCGGGCCGACTTGTGGATGCGTTGGACGCGATCTAAACCTGCATTGGAGGGTGGGTGACGCTCGTGCAAAGCACATCGCCCCACCCGCCCTCCCGCAGGGCTCTTTGACTTTGAAGGATAGTTTTATGATCACTGTCACGCGTGATGTTTTCAAACTGGCGCAAGCTTTTACCATTTCGCGTGGCTCGCGCACCGAAGCCAAGGTTTTGACCGTTGCGGTGACCCGGGATGGGGTGACGGGGTATGGCGAATGTGTGCCCTATGCGCGCTATGATGAGACATTGGACAGTGTGACAGCCGAGATCGAAGGCCTGCCGGAGGATGTGACGCGTGTTGCCCTGCAAGAGCTGTTGCCAGCCGGGGCTGCGCGGAATGCTGTAGATTGTGCGCTTTGGGATTTGGAGGCGAAGCAGGCCGGAAAGCGGATTTGGGACCTGATCGGGGTTGAAAAGCCGGGCCCTGAAGTCACCGCTTATACCCTGTCTTTGGACACGCCAGAGAATATGGAACAGGCCGCGCGCGACAATGCCCATCGTCCTTTGTTGAAAATCAAGCTGGGCACACCGGATGACATGCCGCGTCTTGAGGCGGTGCGTCGCGGCGCGCCAGAGGCCAAGATCATCGTCGATGCCAATGAGGGCTGGAGTGCCGAGGTTTATACCGAATTGGCCCCGCATCTGGTGCGGTTGGGCGTCGCCTTGGTTGAGCAGCCTTTGCCTGCCGGTGAGGATGACGCGCTGATCGGGATGGACCGTCCGGTGCCGGTTTGCGCCGATGAAAGCTGTCATGACCGCGCCAGCCTGCCCAAGCTCAAGGGCAAATATGATGTGGTAAATATCAAGCTCGACAAGACCGGTGGGCTGACCGAGGCGCTGGAGTTGCGCAAGGCGGCCCTGGCTGAAGGGTATGACATTATGGTGGGCTGCATGGTTGGGTCGAGCCTTGCCATGGCTCCGGCGACGCTGCTGGCGCAGGGGGTTATGGTGACAGACCTTGACGGCCCGCTGCTTCTGGCCGAAGACCGGGACACGCCGTTGCTTTTTGATGCGGCGGGGGTTCATCCGCCGGAGAAAGCGCTGTGGGGGTAAACACCAAGTGGGACATTCTGGAAGAGCGCCTGCTGTCTGACAATTGGGCGGTGCTCAAGACCACGCGGTTGCGGTTCCAGTTTTCCGATGGCGCGGTGTCAGAGCAATGGCGCGAAACCTATGATCGCGGCGATGGCGCGACGATCCTGCCTTATGATCCCATGCGTCGCCATATTTTGCTGGGGCGGCAGTTTCGTTGGCCGGTCGCTTATAATAATGATGGTGATCCGCACCTGATCGAGGCCGCGGCAGGGTTGCTTGAGGGCACCGCCCCCGAAGAACGGATTTGTGAAGAGGCCCAGGAAGAGTTGGGATTGGCTTTGACCGCCCCAGAATTCCTGTTTGAACTCTATTCCTCGCCCGGATCTATCACCGAACGCATGCACTATTTCGCCGCGCAATACAGCGCAGACGAAGCGCAACAAAAATTCGGAGGTCTTCGCGAAGAGGGCGAAGAAATCGAAATTCTCGACTTGCCGCTGGGTGAGGCTTTGGCCATGATCGGCGATGGCCGCATCCGCGATGCAAAAACCGTTATCTTGCTGCAATATGCAGCGCTTCATCTCATGCCGGAGACCAAGACATGACACGCACCGTTTACGTGAACGGAGATTACCTGCCCGAAACCGAAGCCAAAGTATCGATCTTTGACCGGGCGTTCCTGATGGCGGATGGTGTCTATGAAGTCACCAGCGTGCTGGGCGGCAAATTGATTGACTTTGATGGCCATATCAAACGGTTGGAGCGGTCCTTGAACGAGTTGGACATGCCCAAGCCCGAGGCGTTTGACGATCTGCTCGATATCCACCGCAAACTGGTTGAAATCAATGAGATCGACGAGGGCATGATCTATCTGCAGGTCACTCGTGGCGCAGCTTCGGATCGTGATTTCGTTTTCCCCGACCCCGAAGAGGTCAAGCCCACTGTAGTGCTGTTCACCCAGAACAAACCTGGCCTGGCCGATAGCCCGGCCGCCAAGACCGGGATCAAGGTGATTTCGATCGAGGATGTGCGCTGGGGGCGTCGTGACATCAAGACCACGCAGCTGCTCTACCCGTCCATGGGCAAGATGATGGCCAAGAAAGCCGGTTGTGATGATGCTTGGATGGTTGAGGATGGCTTTGTGACCGAGGGCACCTCGAACAACGCCTATTTCATCAAGGGCAACAAGATCGTAACCCGCGCACTGTCCACTGATATTTTGCACGGCATCACCCGCGCCGCTGTGCTGCGTTTCGCGCGCGAGGCACAGATGGAGGTTGAAGAGCGCAACTTTACCATCGAAGAGGCACAGGGCGCGGATGAGGCCTTTATCACCTCGGCTTCGACTTTCGTGATGCCTGTGGTCGAGATCGACGGCAAAGCCATTGGTGAGGGTGTTCCTGGCACCCGCGCGGCGCGCCTGCGTGAGATCTATCTGGACGAAAGCCGCAAGGCGGCGATCTAAGCCAAAGCATTGCGCGATTTCTTTGCCATAATCGCGATCATTCTGGCGGTGATCGGGCTGGGTGTGTTTCAGGTTCCTGATGAAAACGCCCTGGTTGCCGCCGGGATAAAGGCCGCCGCGGATGGGGCGGTCTATCAAGAAAAACATCCCGTGCGGATAACGGTCAAAGGGCGGGAAATCACCGCCTCGGGCCGGGTGGAGACCGAAGCAGAGGCGCGCAGCATCGAGGCGCGCCTTACTGCTTTGGATGGGGTGGAACATGTGATCGGAGACTGGGTCATCCTGCCCAATGCCGATCCGTTTGACATTCGTTTCGAGGTGCAGGACGGGAAGGTCTCGGTCGCAGGTTTTGTCCCGGATGAGCCAAGCAAGGCCGCCATTTTGGCGGCTCTTGCGCTACAAGAGGCTGATCTGACGGTTGCGGCAGGAGTGCCTGATCGCGATTGGGCTGAGCTTGCCCATCGCTTGGCGCAGGACATGCCCCGTTTGATGCAGGGCGAGGCGCAGTTGACGGGGCGCAGAGTGCAGATAACCGGGCAAATCCACTTGCCAACGCAAAAGAAAGCATTGGAACAGCGCTGGGCAGTTGTGCCCGATGGCTATGAGAGTGCGACGGATCTGCGCGCGGTAGATGATGGCCTGCCCTATCACGTCACCCTGACACGGGATGCAATCATGGGGGCAAGCGCCGCCGGGAAATTGCCGCCGGATGTCCTGCCCGAGGCGTTGTCAGGTTTTGCAGCTGATTTCACGCACGCACCTTTCGCCTTGGATTATACCGGATTTGAGCAGGCCCTGGAGCTGGGCCTGACCCTGTTTGCCCCTTTGCCCCATGGCAGCCTGTCGGTCGCGCCGGGGGTGATTTATGTGCAGGGCGGTCCTTTGTCGGCGGACCAAATCGCGGGTTTGACCCAGCGCGCGGATGAAGCCCCTGATGGGTACACGGTTCAACTGGCCTTTGTCCCAGAAGGCGATGGCAAAGCGCTGACGCTCACCGCGTCCTGGGATGGGGCGCAATTGACGCTGAGCGGTCATGTTCCTGCAAATTTCTGGGGCAAGGCCGAGGCTCAAAGCCTGTCGCCTGAGGAATACCTGGCATGGCAGGCGGGCTTTGCCGAGACGGTTTCGGCCAGATTGAGCTTTGCCCCGCATCCTGACCTTGGGAGTTGGTCGGACCCGTTTTGGCGGGCTTTGCCAGCTTTGGCAGCGCTTAATAGAGGCGAGTTGAGCCTGATTGATGGCAATATCGAGATCACCGGCACCGCCAAAGATCCCGCTGCACGGCACAAGGCGGCGCAGGTCTTGGGGCAAGCCGGAACCATGTCTGTGTTGCTCGAAGATGATGGTGCGCCCGCTCGGTTCTCTGTCACCTTTGACGCGGCCATTGGCGGTACAATCATAGGCAAGCTGCCTGCAGGCTTGACGCCGGACAGTTTGGCCGAGGTTTTTGGCCTCCCCCCCTTGCGCGGCACGGTTCGGGTCGCGCCTGACGGTGACGGTGGGGATGTGTTGACCCGCTTGGCGTATTTGTCCGATTGGTTGGATCTTGTTGACGGGTTCACGTTGGATTTTGACGAAGGTCAGACTTCGCTAACGGTGTTTGCCTTGCCCGGAATGGAGGCGGGCGCGTTGCAGGAACGGATGCGTGCGGATATGCCCGGCCTGACTGTTCACGTCGACACTGCCGCCCCCCCCTTGGAAGGGACACGGCGCAGGCATGTGTTTCTGGACGAGGCTCAGGTGTTTTCCAGCGGCTATTGGCTGCCTTCGCTCAGCTTTGAACCCAGTGTCGACGCCTGCACCCGCCAAAGCCGCGCCGTGCCCGAGATTCCCTTTGAACGCGGGCGATTCATCCCCGCATTTCGCAGCTATTGGCCGCTGGCCCATCACGCTGCGGTGGCCCGGCAATGCGCGCGGTTTGGTGGCCAAACCGGGGTGATTTCTGCCCAGGTCAGCGTGTCTGAGATACCCGCGCTTAATCGGCAACTCAGCCGTCGCCGTGCCGAGGCGGTGCGTCAGGCCTTGATTGAGCGCGGGATTGGCGAGGACAAATTGCAAACGCGCGCAGCGGATGATCTGAGTGGCCCGGATCGAATTGTTGTCGGCTGGCAATAAGGGGCAGGCAATTCAGGCCCACTCCACATCACCCAAAAAGATATAGCCCGCGCCGTAGATCGTCTTGATCAGGCGTGGGTTTTTCGGGTCTTCCTTGAGCTTGGTGCGCAGGCGTGAAATGCGCACATCCATGGCGCGATCAAAGCTTTCTCCGGCGGCACCACCCAGGGTTTCCTGCATATGGGCGCGGGAAATCAGGCGTTTGGGGCTTTGCAGGAACAGGCGCAGCACCTCGCCTTCGGCATGGCTGAACGGGGTTTCATCGCCGGATTGGTCCACAAGTGCATAGCGGTCAAAATGCGCCGTCCAGCCGTTGAAATGCGCGGTATCCCCTTGCGGTGCCGACGATTTCGGGCCGCGCAGTCGGGCGCGGATACGGGCGACGACTTCGGCTGGATCAAAGGGTTTGATGATGTAATCATCTGCCCCGAGCTCGAGTCCGGTGATCTTGTCCTGCACCTGCGCGCGTCCCGAAATGATGATGATCGTCGCCCCCTGTTCCAGGGCCAGACGGTGGACCACAGACAGCCCGTCACGATCGGGCAGGCCCAGATCGACAAGGCAGACATCCGGCGTTGTGCGGCGCAGAGCGGCCTCAAACTCGGTTGCACGGGCAAAGGTCAGGGTGCGAAAACCGGCCTCGGTCAGCGCTTCGGAGAGCATATCGCGAATGGCGGGTTCATCATCGAGAATGGTGACGAGGGCGCTCATTTCTGATCCTTTCCAAGGCCGAGAAACCGGGTCAATGCCTGCGCGTCAAAGGGTTTGGCCAAAACGGGCACACGGGCACGGGCCTTTTCGTGCAAGGGGTGGTCGGGCGGCAATGAGGTCATCAGCCGCAAGGGCAGATTGGGCAGATGATCAGCCAAATCGAGGCCGGGTTCCTCACCCTCCAGCGAAATATCCGACAGGACAAGGACAATATCGGGCAGGTCTTGCGCCAGGGCGCGGGCCTCGGCGACCGAGGCGGCCTCGACCACGGTGAATTCCAGATCGGTGAGCATTTCTCGCACCGATGTGCGAATATCCGGGCTATCTTCGACCAACATGACTAGCCCAGCCTTGGGCAGGTCGATGGCACGGCGCAGCGGCAGGCGCAGGCGAATCTCGGCCCCGGTGGCGGTGTTGGACAGGCGCATATCGCCCCCCGCCAGCTTGGTCATATCATAGACCATGGCAAGGCCGAGGCCGGAACCTTCGCCGCCCTTGGTGGTAAAAAACGGGTCAAGCGCGTGGTCGAGCGCCTCTTCGCTAAAACCAGGGCCGGTATCGGTGACGCTGATTTGCAACCAGGTGTCTTTGAATTCTTGCGCGATCACCCGAATTGTGCCGACATCTTTGCAGGCATCGCGGGCGTTGAGGATCAGGTTCAACAGCGCGTCCTGAAGCAAACCATGATCGACCATAAGCCGATTCTGGGTTTCATCGGCGACCTGTAATGTGATGCCAGAGGGCAGGGACGGGGTCGCGAGAGTTTGCAAGTCGCCTAAGAACGGACCAAGTGCGAGCGCCTCAGGTTGCCAGCGGCGATGGGCGGTGATGTCGGCAATACGGTTCAGCAATCGGCCACCGCGGCGCGCGGCCTGAAGCGTGGCGGCGATGAGCGGTTCGGCATTGGAGCCGAGATACATGCGTTCCAGTTTCGATTGCATGCCCAGAATGATGGTCAGCAAGTTGGAGAAATCATGCGCCATGCCGCTGGTCAGCTGCGCGGCCATTTCACGTCGGCGGGTCTGTTGCAGGGCGGCGCGGGTCTGGGTTTCTTCGGTGACATCCTGCGAGAGGATATAGACCCCGGGTTCCAACGGATCTGGGGTAAAGACGACGCGAATACGGCGGGACGAGGCCTCGTGTGTGAACTCAAAGGTGTTCTGCCGCCCCTCGAGTGCAGCTTCGAAATGTGGGAGGATCTTGGCATAGGCCTGTTTGCCCAAGGCATCGCTGAAGTGACGCCCGACGATAGAGGCCGGGCGCCCGGGCATCACCATATGCAGGCGACGGTTGGAAAAGGTGTAGCGACCATTGGCATCGACCCGGGCGATATGGGCGGGCATCATTTCGGTGGTGAGGCGGGTGCGCGCCTCCATCTCGGTCAATTCGCGCCGCGCCTCCATCAGGGCCTTGTTGGTGGCGGCGAGGGCGCGGTTGGTGGCTGAAAGCTCTTCGGAGCGTTTCAGGACTTCTTCTGATAGTTGTTCCGAGCGGGTGCGCAGCAGACGTTCCTGAGCCTTGGTTTCCGTGATATCGGTATAGACCGTGACCCAACCGCCCTGCGGAAGCGGGGCCCCTTCGATGGAGAGCATGCGTCCGTTGGAGCGGGTGCGTTCGACATAATGGGGTTGAAAGGCGAGGGCGGTCTCCACGCGGTCCTGGACGAAGCTTTCGACATCATCCACTTCGCCATATTCGCCTTTGCCAACCAGATGGCGGATGGTGTCGGCAAAGGAAGCCCCTGGGGTGGTGAGCTCTTTGGGGAGGTTGAACATTTCGGCAAAGGGCGCGTTGCAGACGGCCAGCTTCAGGTCGCTGTCATAGATCGACAGCGCCTGTTGGATGAGGTTCAAACCAGCTTGGGTGAGGGCTTGGTTGGTCATGGGGATGTCGGGTGCCGCTTGTCCTTTGGACATCGCCCCATCCACCATCCCGCAAGATCGTGAAAGCATCGATGTTGCGTCAAAGCGGCAGGCTCTGCCCTGTGTTCTATCCCCAGAGTAACGCCGTTTTTCCGGCGAGGCCAAGGGCAATCGGAGCGCTGTTACAATTCGTAAGATTTGGGAAATGTTCAGGAAAAAGTTGACCGGGAAGTTAGAGCCTGACCAAAATGGTGACAGAATCGTTTCAACGATCAGACCCGCGAAACGGGGTCACTGATTTGGTACCGGTTGAGGAGCCGGTATTAGGGAGGACAAAACGTGGCTGGATTGGCTGAGGGCACAGATGGGCTGTGCTCGGTACCTGCATTATTGCAGCGCAACGTCGAAAAGTTCGGCGACCGACCCGCTTATCGGGAAAAGGAATTCGGGATCTGGCAAAGCTGGACCTGGAAAGAAACCTCGGACGAGATTGAAGCGCTGGCGCTTGGTCTGCTGAACCTTGGGGTGAACCCAGGGGATCATGTGGCGATTATCGGCCGCAACCGTCCGTATCTGTATTGGTCAATGTTGGCGTCCCAAATGGTGGGTGCGGTGCCTGTGCCGCTCTATCAGGATGCGGTGGCCGAAGAGATGGAATATGTGCTGTCCCATTGCGGGGCGCGCTTTGTCATCGCGGCGGATCAGGAGCAGGTCGATAAGGTTATCGATATCCAGGAGCACCTGCATCAATTCGAACATATGCTCTATGTCGATCCACGCGGGATGCGCAAATACGACCATCGCAGGTTGCATCAGTTCAGCCATGTGCAGGATCAGGGTCGGGCGGCCTATGATGAATATATCGAGGAGCTGAAATCGCGCCGCGCCGCGCTGACTTATGACAGCACATGCGTGATGCTCTACACCTCGGGGACCACCGGGAAGCCCAAGGGCGTGGTTCTGTCGAACCGCAATATTGTCGAGACGGCCAAGGCCAGTTCGGAATTCGACAGTCTGAGTGAGAAAGAAGAGATCCTGGCTTATCTGCCGATGGCCTGGGTTGGGGATTTCATCTTTTCTCTGGGTCAGGCCTATTGGTCGGGCTTCTGCGTGAACTGCCCGGAAAGCGCTGAGACGATGATGACGGATCTGCGCGAGATCGCCCCGAGCTATTATTTCGCGCCGCCAGCGGTGTTTGAGGGCCAGCTGACGCAGATCATGATCCGGATGGAGGATGCGGGCACCTTTAAGCGAAAGATGTTCCACTATTTCATGGACCATGCTCGCAAGGTTGGCCCTGACCTGTTGGAGGGCAAGCCCGTCGGATTGTTCGACCGGTTGAAATATGCGCTGGGCGAATTCACCACCTATGGTCCGCTCAAGAACGCGCTCGGCTTTTCCAAAGTACGGATCGGGTATACGGCGGGCGAGGCGATTGGTCCGGAACTGTTTGATTTCTATCGCTCTTTGGGGATCAACCTGAAGCAGCTTTATGGCCAGACCGAAGCGACGGTGTTTATCACCCAGCAACCTGATGGCGAGGTGCGCTCGGACACGGTTGGGGTGCCAAGCCCTGGGGTCGAGGTGAAGATCGCCGAGAGCGGCGAGGTTTATTACCGGTCCCCCGGTGTGTTTGTGGAATACTACAACAATGCCGAAAGCACCGCCGGTACCAAGGATGCCGAGGGCTGGGTGGCCACGGGCGATGCTGGCTTCTTTGAGAAGGATACGGGGCATCTGCGGATCATCGACCGGATCAAGGATGTCGGCAAAATGTCCGATGGGGCAATGTTTGCGCCGAAATATGTTGAGAACAAGCTGAAGTTCTATCCGGATATCCTTGAAGTTGTCGTGTTTGGCGCGGGCAAGGATCGGTGCACGGCCTTTGTGAATATTGACCTGACGGCCGTGGGCAACTGGGCCGAGCGTAACAACATCGCCTATGCCTCTTATCAGGAACTGGCCGGGCATCCTCAGGTGCTGGATACGATCCAGAGCCATATCGAGGAGACCAATATCTCGATCGCGCAGGATGATATGTTGGCGGGTTGTCAGATCCACCGCTTCTTGGTGCTTCACAAAGAGCTGGACGCGGATGATGGCGAGTTGACCCGGACCAAGAAGGTGCGGCGCAAGATCATTGGTGAGAAGTTCGGTGATCTGGTTGAGGCGCTATATGGCGGCAAGGATGAGATCTATACCGAGACGGAGGTCACCTATGAGGATGGCCGCAAGGGCAAGATCTCGGCGACATTGCAGATCCGCGACACCAAGGTGCAACCGATTGCCACAAAGATAGCTGCGGAATGAGGGGTGACGCGCGTGCAAGGCACGACGCCCCACCCACCATCCCGCAAGGCATCCCACTGATGGGGTGCGAGAATTCAGAGAGAAGAAGGTCGCATGACAGAGACTGAAGGATACGTCACCGCAGACGGTCGTCAGATTGGCGGCGTGCTGATGGAGCTGAAGGATATCACGCTGAAATTCGGCGGGGTGACGGCGATCAGCGATATTTCGTTCGACATCCATGAGGGCGAGATCCGCGCGATTATCGGGCCGAACGGGGCGGGCAAAAGCTCGATGCTCAACATCATTTCGGGGTTCTATACGCCGACAATTGGTGAGCTTTGGTACAAAGGCAAGAAACGCCCGCAGATGAAGCCGTTTGAAGTTGCACGCATGGGGGTGGCACGGACGTTCCAGAACATCGCCTTGTTTGAGGGCATGACTGTGCTGGACAACGTCATGACCGGCCGTCTGACCCATATGAAAGCCGGGATTGGGGCCCAGGCTTTGTGGTGGGGCAAGGCGCGGGACGAAGAGGTCGCCAATCGCGAGAAGGTCGAGGAAGTCATTGATTTCCTTGAGATCCAGAACATCCGCAAGACCCCGGTGGGTCGCCTGCCATATGGTTTGAAAAAGCGGGTGGAGCTGGCGCGGGCCTTGGCAGCGGAGCCCAGCATCCTGCTGCTGGACGAACCCATGGCCGGGATGAACGTTGAGGAGAAAGAGGATATGAGCCGCTTTATCCTGGATGTGAATGACGAATTTGGCACCACGATCTGCCTGATCGAACACGATATGGGCGTGGTGATGGATCTGAGCGACCGCGTCGTGGTGATGGATTACGGCAAAAAGATCGGTGACGGCCCGCCTGATGAGGTGCGCAACAATCAAGACGTGATCGACGCCTATCTTGGCGTTCCGCATTAACTGGGGGCAAACATGCTGAAAGACATCTTCATAACGCCGTTTGCCGACATGTTTTCGGCACCGGATTTCCTGTTGCAGGTGCTGTGGGAAGGGCTGGTTTCGGGTATCCTTTATGCGCTGATCGCATTGGGTTTTGTTTTGATCTTCCGCTCAAGCCGGATCTTCAACTTTGCGCAGGGCATCATGGTTGTGTTTGCCGCGCTGACGCTGGTGGGGCTGCATGCGATGGGGATACCGGCCTGGATCTCGGTCGTGCTGACGCTGGGCGTAATGTTCGTACTGGCGGTCAGTATTGAGCGCATCGTGCTGCGCCCGCTGGTCGGGCAGCCCGACATTATCCTGTTCATGGCCACCATCGGCATCACCCTCTTCCTGATTGGCGGCGGTGAGATCATCTTTGGCGGTGAAAACAAGGTCATGATCTCAGAAGAGCTTGGCATTCCGACCGGCGACACTGTGCTAGAGCCTTGGGGTGGTCTGCTGATTCTGCAGCACCTTGATATCACGGTTGTTGTTGTGGCGACGGCGCTGGTGGCGGCTTTGTTGGCCTTCCTGAACTATACTCAGATGGGCCGGGCGATCCGGGCGCTGGGGGATGACCATCAGGCGGCTTTGTCCGTGGGGATCAGCCTGCAAACCGTTTGGGTTCTGGTCTGGTTCATTGCTGGCATCATCGCTCTGGTCACAGGGATTGCCTGGGGCGCACGCGCCGGGGTGAGCTTTGCGCTTGAGGTTATCGCCTACAAAGCCCTGCCGGTTCTGATGCTGGGTGGTCTGGAAAGCATCACCGGCGCGATCATCGGTGGCCTGATGATCGGTATCCTGGAAAAACTGTTCGAAATCTACTGGGGCCAGCCTTTGCTGGGCGGCAACACGGAAACCTGGTTCGCCTTTGTGCTGGCGCTGGTCGTGCTGCTCTTCCGCCCGCAAGGCCTGTTTGGGGAGAAGATTATCGAACGGGTCTAGGGCAGCGCGGGGCGCGCAACCTTAGAAATTCGAGAAAACATTCATGACAAAGAACGCAACCAGCAAAACGGCACAGACGGCCAAGGACGTCATAAAGGAAATGCCGAAATAGAAGGAAACGATGGTAACCGCGATCAAACCCAAGATGATGGAGACCAGCACGGTGGTCAGCGTGTCAGACATGACATCCCGGCCAAAGCGCATGAGGGCTTCGCCAAAGGTTTTGGGTCGCGGTTCGTTCCTGTCGCTGCGTTCGAAAAGGTCAAAGATCATAGAAAGCACCTGTGATTGATCGTCATGAGCGCAACCTGCCCGGGAAATCGGGCAAGACTATGGACAAACCGCGGAAAGGCGCGGGCACCTTGGGAGGGGTGTGAATGGCAAAACTGATTGCAATTCTGAATGTCATCGCCTGGGGCGGGTTCTGGGCCTTTGGCTTTCTCGCGGTTAGTGCGGGAACCGAGGTCACCAACCAAACCACCATTGCTGTGATCCTGGCCGTCATTGGCGCGGCTTGTGGGTTGTGGTGCTGGCTCTGGCTGGTGCGCCATTCTGAACAGATTGGATATGCCAAACCCGCCAACCGTGTTTTCAAGACCGATGAGGAGATGGTCTGATGCTTTATCGTACCGCAGGTCAGTTCAAGACCAGCTACAAATCCGATCAGGCGCTGTTCCCGATCAAACAAGACGCGTTTTTGCTGGGGGTGATCCTGCTTTTTGCGGTGGTGATCTTTCCGCTGACCGCTTCTGAATTCGCCTTTCAGACCATTCTGATCCCGATCCTGATCTATTCGCTGGCGGCTTTGGGCCTGAACATTCTGACCGGGTTTGCTGGGCAGTTATCGCTGGGAACGGCGGCGTTCATGGGGGTAGGTGCCTATGCCTGCTACAAGATGGTCACCCTGATGCCGTGGATGAACCCGATCGTGGCGATCCTGCTGTCGGGTGTGTTCAGTGCCGGGGTGGGCGTCGCCTTTGGTATCCCGTCTTTGCGGATCAAAGGGTTTTACCTCGCGATTGCCACGCTTGCCGCACAGTTCTTTCTGGTCTGGCTGTTTGAGAAATGGGCCTGGCTGTATAATTACAATGCCTCTGGCGCGATTCAGGTGCCGAACCTCGATATGTTCGGTGTCTATATCGCCGGTCCGCAGGCAAGCTCGGTCGTGCAGTATTTCGTTGTGCTGTTCATCGTCGCCTTGCTGACCATGGTCTGCATCAACCTGACCCGTGGCAATCTGGGCCGGACGTGGAAGGCGACGCGCGATATGGACATTGCCGCCGAACTCATCGGGATCAACCTGATGAAATCCAAGCTGACCGCCTTTGCTGTATCATCCTATATTGTTGGTGTCGCCGGGGCGCTGTTCGTCTTTATGTGGCGCGGGGCGGCTGAGCCGAACCTGTTTGACATCCCGCTCAGCTTCCGTGTGCTGTTCATCGCCATCATCGGTGGCCTTGGCTCGATCATGGGCAATTTCCTTGGTGCGATCCTGATTGTTGGTCTGCCGGTGATCCTGAACCTTGTGCCTGGCGCGCTGGGTATTCCGATCAGCTCGGCCACAGTCGAACATCTCAACATCATGATTGTCGGCAGCCTGATCATTTTCTTCCTGATCGTAGAGCCGCACGGGTTGGCACAACTCTGGCGCCTGATCCGCGAGAAACTCATTATCTGGCCCTTCCCGCACTAAGCGGGGGCGGCTCAACAACACCAAGACTTGCAACAAAACGACATCAAAATCCATGGGAGGAGAAAAGATGAAGAACTTTGCAAAACTGGCAGCGGCCGCCGTTGTGGCATCCGTGGTAGCCGGCGCGGCAGTGGCCGAGGGCCTGTATACGCCGAACCTCAGCTATCGCACCGGTCCGTTTGCGGCCACCGGCATTCCGCTGATGAATGGCCAGAAAGACTATATGGCCATGCTGAACGCCCGTGACGGCGGCGTTGGCGGCGTCAAGATCGACTTTGAAGAATGCGAAACCGGTTATTCGACCGAAAAAGGCGTTGAGTGCTACGAAAAGACCAAAGGCAAGGCCATCGTGACACAGCCCTGGTCGACCGGCATCACCCTGCAGGTTCTGCCAAAAACCAACGTGGACATGATCCCGATCCTGGCTCCGGGCTATGGTTTCTCGCCGATGATGGATGGCAAGACCTTCCAATGGGCGTTCAACATGCCATCCGGTTACTGGGATGGTGCGGATATGATCCTGCAATTCCTGGCCTCCGAGGGTGACCTGAAGGGCAAAAAGGTCGCTTTCCTGCACCTCGACCACCCTTATGGCAAAGAGCCGCTGCCGCTGCTGGAAGCCAAAGCCGAGACCATGGGTTATGAGCTGCTGCCGATCCCGGTTGGCTTGAAAGAGATGCAGAACCAGTCGGCCCAGTGGCTGCAAATCCGCCGCGAGCGTCCGGATTATGTGGTCATGTGGGGCTGGGGCGCGATGAACGCCGGTGCCATCACCGAAGCGGTGAAGACCAAGTTCGACATGTCCAAGATGATCGGTGTTTGGTGGTCCGGCCATGATGCGGATCTGGCCATTGTTGGCGACAAGGGCAAAGGCTACAAGTCGATCAGCTGGTCCTTCCCGGATGCTTCTTCAGGTGTCATGGCAGACGTGAAAAAATACGTTGTGGATGCCGGTGCCTCTCAGTCCAATGAAACCGAAATGCAAGGCGTGTTTTATGGCCGTGGTCTGGTCATGTCGATGATCCTGGCCGAAGGTATCAAGGTTGCTCAGGAAAAGTATGAGACAGCCGAGATCAACGCCGAACAGCTGCGTTGGGGCCTGGAAAACATCAACATCACCGAGGAACGTCTGGCCGAGCTGGGCATGTCCGGCATGGTTGCTCCGTTCTCTACATCCTGCTCGAACCACACCGGGAACTCCGGCGGTTGGATGCTGGAATGGGATGGTGCCAAGTTTGTCAAAGTGTCTGACCACCTGGTTCCTGACACCTCGGCCTATGCGGATATCGTCAAGGCCAAGGCGGCAGAATATGCCGAAGCCAACGCACCTTGGGCTGTGAACGAGGCCTGCGAGGGCTAAGCCCCTATTCCCTCCGGTGGCGGTGATCTTATCGCCACCGGACCCCCGATTTAGCAAGAGAAGACAGTACCATGCTGGATGCCGCCAAGACGGACGAGACCCTTCTTGAGGTCAATAATATCGAGGTGATCTACAATCACGTGATCCTTGTTTTGAAAGGGGTCAGCCTGAATGTGAAAAAGGGCGGGATCACGGCTTTGCTCGGCGGGAATGGCGCGGGCAAGACCACGACGCTCAAGGCGATTTCCAACCTGCTGCATTCCGAACGGGGCGAGGTGACCAAAGGTTCGATCGTCTATCAGGGCGAAAGCGTTCAGGATCTGGATCCGGCGCAGTTGGTCAAGCGTGGCGTGATCCAGGTCATGGAGGGGCGTCACTGTTTTGAGCACCTGACCGTGGAAGAAAACCTGCTGACCGGTGCCTATACGCGCAAAGATGGCAAAGGTGCGATCGAGAGCGATCTGGAGATGGTCTACAACTATTTCCCACGTCTTAAGGAGCGTCGCCGCTCACAGGCAGGTTACACGTCAGGCGGTGAACAGCAGATGGTCGCCATTGGTCGCGCGCTGATGTCGCGCCCGGAAACCGTGTTGTTGGATGAGCCATCCATGGGTCTAGCCCCGCAATTGGTTGAGCAGATCTTTGAGATCGTGAAATCGGTCAACGAGAATGAAGGCGTGTCATTCCTCTTGGCGGAACAGAACACCAATGTGGCGCTGAAATACGCCCATTACGGTTATATTCTTGAGAATGGTCGCGTGGTGATGGATGGGCTTGCCGCTGAGTTGCGCGAGAACCCGGATGTCAAAGAATTCTACCTCGGCGTCTCGGACGACGGGCGCAAGAGTTTCCGCGATGTGCGGTCTTATCGCCGTCGCAAACGGTGGCTGGCCTAACGTCCAAAACCCCACCGTAACCCTGCAATTTAACGTTGACGTGCCACGTCAGGAGGTCAAGCGTGTTCCGACGCTTTCATTTCTGCTATCCGCTCAAGGGCCTCTTCCCTTGTGTTGCGAATGTTAGGACGAAACTCCTGACTGGTCGCGCGTTGGCGAATCTCGTCTTCGGTTTCGCTGCCGGGGGCAAAGCGGACGGTGCCCAGCGAGTGGGCTTTGTTCAAGGTTTTGCCCCGATGGGCGAATTGCACCCAGGCACCCGGTTCAATTTTGCAGGCCTCGTAGTTGATAAGAAAGTACCACTTGTCCTGCCCCGACTGGGCGATCTTGTCACGGATTTGGTCATAAAGATCGTTCGCATCGCGACCATGATACAGCGTGAGGTGACTCAGATCGGCCTCCATAATGCCGGTGCTCGGGTCAAAGCTGATCCTGTTAGACAAGGTTTCCGCGCTGTGATTGGGGGTGTTTTCCGCCCCTTTGCTGCGTCGCGATGGCAGTTTGCGGATCCTTTCAATCGCATCCTCGCGATTGTTGAACAGATTGGGATCAAAATTCTCGGTCTGCGCAGCGGCGGAAATACGGGCCGCGGTTTCCTCAGAGGCATCAAAGCGTACGGTTCCCATACTATGGGCAAGGTTCAGCGCTTTGCCACGTTTGGCATAGGCGGGCCAGGCGCTTTGGTCGACCTGGAGCCCGTGCAAGTTCACCAAAAAGAACCAATGCTTGTGCCCGCTTTGGGCGATGCAGTCTTCGATACAATCGTAGGCCGCATTGACGCTCTTACTGTCCGGGAAATGAAAGCCGTAAAAATCGACCTCCATTGCCTGAAGGTCGTCATGGAACCGCACTCGGTCCGTGAATTCCTGGGTCATGCAACGCTCTCCTCTGACGCGCGTGGCGGCCAGTCTAATACACAGAAGTTAGCAAGACCTTTTTCCCTAAAATCCAATCAAAGTGACAGACGGAGGGTAGCATGAGCACCTATTTCGACGCTTTAGAAACCCGCAGCCAAGACGCGCGCGAGGCCGCCCAGCTTGAGGGTCTGAATGCTCAACTGGCGCGCAATGAGATGAGCCCGGTCAGCAGTCTGTCGGATCTGGCCAAACTGCCGGTGTTGCGGAAATCGGACTTGGTGGCACGCCAGGCGGAAAACCCGCCCTTTGGTGGCATTCCAGTCTCCAACCTTGCCCATGTGTTCCAAAGCCCGGGTCCGATCTATGAACCCGGTGGGGTTAGCCATGATTGGTGGCGCATGGGGCGTTTCCTGCATGCTGTTGGCATTGGCCAGGGGGATATTGTTCAGAACTGCTTTGGCTATCATCTGACCCCGGCGGGGATGATTTTCGAAAATGGCGCGCGCGCGGTTGGGGCGGCTGTTTTGCCCGCCGGGATCGGGCAAACCGAATTGCAGGCGCGTGCGGCCCATGATGTGGGGGTGACGGCCTATGCCGGCACGCCGGACTACCTCAAGATCATTCTTGAGAAAGCCGACGAGCTGGGTCTGACGCTGAATATCACCCGTGCCGCGGTTGGCGGTGGCGCTCTCTTCCCATCCCTAAGGCAGTATTATGCAGATCGTGGCATTTCCTGCCTGCAATGTTACGCCACCGCCGATCTTGGCAATATTGCCTATGAAAGTCCCGCGATGGAGGGGATGATCGTTGATGAAAACGTCATTGTCGAAATCGTCACCCCCGGCACCGGCAATCCTGTCGCTCCGGGTGAGGTGGGCGAGGTGATCGTGACCACCCTGAACCCGGATTACCCGCTGATCCGTTTTGCCACTGGCGATCTGTCGGCCGTGATGGAGGGGGTAAGCCCCTGCGGCCGCACCAATATGCGCATCAAGGGCTGGATGGGCCGCGCCGATCAAACCACCAAGATCAAAGGCATGTTTGTACGCCCAGAACAAGTGGCGCAGCTGGTCGCCAAACATGACGAAATCGCCCGGGCCCGTGTCGTCGCCTCTCGCGAAGGGGAAATGGACGTCATGACCGTTCGAATCGAGGCCTCGGGCGGCGATGCAACGGCCTATGAGCGCTCGGTTTCCGAGCTGCTCAAGCTCAAGGGCAAGGTTGAATTGGTCGAAATCGGCGGATTGCCGCGCGATGGGCTGGTGATCGAGGATGCGCGCAGCTACGACTGACTTTCCCCCTTGTCCCAAGCCTGCGCCTAGCTAGGCTTGGGACAGGAGGATTGGTCATGCGTGTTTCTGTACTAGCTCTACTTTCTGTCCTGATGGCCGGATCGGCCCATGCTGCGGGCGATGCCCTGGTCATTGGCAACAGCCAATATGATGCCATTCAGACCCTGTTTGGCGCGGATCGCATGGATGTCGCCGCCGAGGCCCTGCGCGCCAAGGGCTTGGATGTCACCGAGTTGCAGGATGCCTCATCGGATGAAATGCGCTTGGGGCTGAGTGACTTTCTCAAAACACTGGAAGCCGATGACAGCCCCGTGGTGATCCTGCTGGCCGGGGCCTTTGTGCATGGGTTTGGCGGGGCCTACCTTTTGCCCGTCGGCGAGGATGAGGGCGCAGCAACCTCCGAGGTTCTGACCCGTGGTTTTCCCCTCAACGCCGCCCTGACCATTTTGCAGAACTATCCTGGTCGCGGTTTCCTTGTTCTTGGGGAAACCCCGGTGGAACAAGAGCTTGGGGCCTATTTGGCACCGGGGGCAGGGCGGTTGGAATTGCCGTCTGGCGTGACCGTCATTCGCGGCGCGGCCAAGGACGTGGTTGGCTTTGCGTCCGAAGAATTGACCAATCCCGACAGCGCGATAATCGTTGCGGCCAATGAATATGGTCTGACGGTCGAAGGCTACGCGCCCCGCGACCTGACCCTGCTTTATAGCGAAGAGGTTGTCGCGCCGGTTGCACCACCTGAGCCAACAGTTGATCCAGACGCGGATGTGGCCGCTTGGCAGACCGCCCAAAGGCTGGACAGTGCGGCGGGCTATCAGGCCTATCTCGACAGTTTTGGCGACGGGGCTTTTGCCTCTGCCGCGAAACAACGGCTCAAGGCGATTGCCACGGAACCTTATTACAAACAGCGCCGCGCCGAAGAGGCGCTGGGGCTGACGCGGGATGCGCGCCGCAAAATCCAACGTGACCTCACCATTCTCGGGTTTGATCCGCGCGGCATTGACGGGATCTTTGGCCCCGGATCACGCAAGGCGATTGGACGCTGGCAAGAGGCGATTGGTGATGTGCCTTCGACCTATCTGACCCAACCGGAAATCGATCGCCTGTCTGCCGCCGCCGCCAAACGCGCCGAAGAGCTTGAGGAAGAGGCCCGCAAACGTCAGGCTCTGGTGGAAAAGGCCGACAATGCCCTTTGGGCCGCGACCACCTCGCAGGGCAGCGAAGGGGCTTTGCGCAATTACTTGAACCAGTACCCGGATGGTTTGCATGCCGATGAGGCACGTCGCCTCTTGCGTGCGATTGAAAAACAACGTGGAGACGCTGCCGCCGCGGCGGATCAACGGGCCTGGAACCTTGCGCGCGAGACCGACACCGTGGCCTCGCTGCGCGCCTATCTGCGTGCCCGGCCCGAGGGGGCCTTTGCCGGTGAAGCCAAAGCGCGGATCGCAGAGTTGCAGCGCGCTGCCGAGTTCGAAAAGGACCGCCAGGCGGCCCTGTCCGAGGAACAAGCCCTGTCCCTGAACCCGGTCGCCCGGCAATTGGCCGAAGCGCGGCTGGCCAAACTGGGCATGAAGCCCGGCAAGGTCGACGGCCGCTTTGACAAACAAACCCGCGCCGCAATCCGTCGCTATCAAAAGGCGCATGGGCTGCGGGTGTCAGGCTTTCTGGACGAACAAACCGTGGTGCAACTGCTGGCGGGGAGCTTGTTGGGGCGGTAATTGAACGGTGCAGACAAGCGGTTATTTCGCTGGTGTCGACGAAGCAATCACAAAGGGGTTTGATCGTTAAACATTGGGACAAGGGGCCACTCTGAGCCCGTACCTACCAACTATCGTTCCGAATAGATCAAAATTGCCAGCCAAATCGGGTAGGCAATATATGCTGCCAAGCATACTCTTTTTGACCCCACATAATACTCAGCTGTTATCACAATGAGCGAACAAAACGCCCAGACAAGAGTGACGACAAAGGGAAACTCTACACTTCCCAAAATGCCGAGGACGTCCGCCACTGAGACCAAAAGTCCCGCAAATGCGATTGTCCTTATGCTGTTTCGCCAAATCGGATGTCTGGGCCTGTCTTCCGTGCCGTAAATTCCAACAGCCAGTAAAGATACGACAAGTTCAAGAAGCTCTGCCACGAATGATGTCCTTGTTACGATAAGGCCCTAACCAATATGTGGCTGCCGATGCGAATTTGAGGCGAGATTAAAAGTCCGCATCGTCCTGAAAGCCGCCCCAAAGGGCCAACTGCCTAACACAAAAAGAAAAACCGCAGACCGAAGTCTGCGGTTTTTATCACTGTCCCGAAATGGGATGTCCGTCAAGCTCGGGGCTTAGCCCTGGCGAGCTTTGAACCGGCGCTGCGTCTTGTTGATGACGTATACGCGGCCCTTACGGCGCACAACGCGGCAGTCGCGGTGGCGCTTTTTGAGCGAACGGAGCGAGTTTGCGACCTTCATGATGGTCTCTCCTCTATCGCGGCGCGCGAGCGCCTGGTTGCCTTGACCCCGGCTATCCGTCATGGACTGCGCGGGAATGAATTCCATGGTGGGCGATACTGGGATCGAACCAGTGACCCCTTCGATGTCAACGAAGTGCTCTACCGCTGAGCTAACCGCCCCTATGGCCTGCGCCTTTTCCTAGCCCCGAAATAAAACGGGGCGCGGATCACCGCGCCGGTTCGCGCTCTATAAAAGGAGTCGGAACGGGGATCAAGAGCGTTGATAGAGGTTTTTTTCTGGTTATGATCCAAGACAAAGGAGCGCGGATGCCCAGCACGTCGTACCACTTGCATTTGCCGGATGAGTTTACATCCTGCGTTGTATTTGCTTCGCCCCATAGCGGGCGCGATTATCCGTGGTCTTTCCTGCGCGGAACGATTCTGGATGAGCATACCATACGCTCCTCAGAAGACGCCTTTGTAGACAGGCTGTTTGACTGTGCGCCGCAATTCGGTGCGGCGTTTTTGCGCGCCGGGGCCCCGCGGGCCTATGTGGATTTGAACCGCGCCTGTGATGAGCTGGACCCGGCTCTGATCGACGGTGTGCGCAAGGCAGGGAACAATCCGCGCATTGCTTCGGGCCTTGGGGTTGTGCCGCGCGTCGTGGCCAATGGGCGCGCAATTTATCGCGGCAAATTGCCGAGATCCGAGGCGGATAAGCGAATCACCCGGATCTGGCGGCCCTATCACGACAAGTTGGGTGAGCTTTTGGTGCAGTCGCGCGCGCAGTTTGGCACCAGCGTCTTGATTGACTGCCATTCCATGCCACATGAGGCCGTGCGCCAAAGCGGCAAAAAGGGTGATCTGCCACAGATCGTGATCGGCGATCGGTTCGGGGCTTCGGCCAGTTCCGAGATTGTTGAGCGGGTTGAGGCGGCCTTTGCCCAGGCCGGTTTGCGTGTGGTGCGCAATGCGCCCTTTGCCGGGGCCTTTATCACTCAGCACTACGGCCGCCCCTCGCAGAACCAGCACGCCATCCAGATCGAGATTGATCGCTCGATCTATATGGATGAGAAAACAGTACGCCCGAATGGCAATTTCCACCCTTTCCGCAAATTGCTGCGTGGTGTGGTGGCTGAATTGGCCGCAATAGGCCCGCAACAACAGGAACAGTTGGCGGCGGAATAGTCAGCCAAGTAGACGATCCAAAGCGGCATCCAGCGCGCTGGTATCTGCGATTTGCAACCTGACTGGAACCACCAGAACCTTTGGTCGAAACTCGGGCGGCAGGCGCACTGCGTCTTTTTCCGTGGTGACCAATTGCGCGCCCAGCATGCGCGCCTCGGTCTCAAGCCGTGACAGCAGCGAGGGGGAAAAGCTTTGGTGATCTGCCAAAGCTTCGGCGCGTTTGATATCGGCCCCGAGGCCGCGCAGGGTGGCAAAGAATTTCTCGGGGTGGCCGATACCGGCAAAGGCCAGGGCGGGCAGGTCTTGCCAATCCATGCCGGTTTGCAACGGTTCCAGCTTGCCGGTCAGGTGCGGCACGGTCAGAGCGTCCCCCCAGGTCTCGGCAAAGCGTGTCTGAGCGGCGTCCTGCCCGATGGAAAGAACAAAATCCGCCCGCTTCAGCCCCTCAGCCACAGGTTCGCGCAAGGGACCGGCGGGCAGACAACGCCCATTGGCAAAGCCCACAACCGCGTCCACCGTGACAAGGGTCAGGTCCTTCTTCACGCTTGGGTTTTGCATACCATCATCCAGCAGGATGATCTCGGCACCGGCCTCTTGCGCGGCGCGCACCCCGGCAGCGCGATCCTTGGCGACCCAGGTGCGGGTAAAGGCGGCAATCAACAAGGGCTCGTCGCCGGTTTGATCTGCCCTGTGTTGACGGGGATCAACTTCAACCGGGCCGCTCAGACTGCCGCCATAGCCGCGCGACACAACGTGTACGGTCAAACCGCGTGCCATCAGGTGTTGGGCAAGCGCGATGGTTGTTGGTGTCTTGCCCGTGCCCCCGGCATTGATATTGCCAATGCAAATCACCGGGACATCAGCCGTGATATCCGGTGCACGCGCCACCCGCCTCGCTGTTGCCCGCGCCGTCAAAGCTGCCAAAGGGGCCAGCAGGCGGGCGCGCAGGGCAGGTTTGTCCGGGGATGTCAGCCAGAAACGGGGCGGGCGCATCAAGGCTCTCCTTCTTTGTCGAGCTCTGCGCATATCTCGGACAGCACCGCATCGACAAGGGCCGCGCCCGAGGAAACCAGATCCCAGCCCGCATGGGCCATGACAGCGGCCTGATCCGGTGCCACCAGATGCGAGACCGCCGCCGCCAGACTGTCAGCGTCGCGCACGATCCGTGCGGCTCCGGCTTCGACCAGACGCGAATAGGCATCGACATGCTGGCCGACATTTGGCCCATAAAGGATCGCCGCACCCAAAGCCGCCGCCAGAAAAGGGTCTTGTCCGCCATGCCCGGCTGTCAGTGAGCCGCCAAGGAAAACCAAAGGGGCAAGCCGATACCACAGGCCTAACTCCTCAGGCGTTTCGGTGATCAGCACTTGGGTTAACTCATCCGGCGTTTCGCCCAAATCCCAATTGCATATCCGCATTTGCAGCTCATCGGCCTCGGCCTTCATGCGCGGATAGTCGTCTTCGCTGGCCGGGACCATGATCAGCAACAGGCGATGGGCCAGACGGGTGGCCATGCGATGGGCGCGCAAAATGTCTCCGGCCTCGTCCGATTGCAGGTTTGCCGCCAACCAGACCGGGCGGCCGGACAGGATCTGCGCCAGCTCTTCATGTGTTTGATCGTCACAAGGCGGCGGGGGATCATTGTCGATCAACGGCCCCTTTTTGCGCAACAGCTCGCGATCAACCCCCAGCCTGCGCAGCCTGCGATTGGCCGAGGCATCCACCGTGTAAAAGCTGTCAAAAAGGGTCAGCGTGGCGGGGCCGGGGTCTGGCATCCAACGCGGAGCAGGGGTTTGCCACAGCTTGTCGCGGGCATCCAAAGCGATCAGATAGGCCCCTTGTTTCTTAAGCTCATCCAGCAGGGCAGGGCGCAAGCTGCGCCCGGTCCACAAGACGATGTCGGGGCGCAGGCCGCTGGCGAATTGCGCGCATTCCGCCACGGTTTCGGCGGGCAAGCTTATGTGGGTCAGATCAGGGCGCACCGGTATTTTGCCAGAGGCAAAGACGCTGATTTCGGGCCGAATGCCCAAAAGCCGGGCGCATAGGCTGCCCAAAGCCCGGCCTTGTTCGTGTTCTTCGGCATAGGCCCAGATCACCGGACCCGAAGGGCGATCCGGCAACGAAATGGGTTTTGCAAAAGCGCTGCCGCGCGCATAGGCCAAATAGGCTGCAAGCGATAACGCGCGGCGCGACATGGGCTTAGCCGAGCTCCTCGGTGCTCGAGGCGGATTGTTCTTCGTCGCGCAACCGGTGCAGGTGGGCGATGAAATAACGCATATGGGCGTTATCGACCGTGCGCTGCGCAGCAGCTTTCCAGGCGTTAAAGGCCGCTTCGTAATTGGGGAAGATCCCGACAATGTCGATTTCGTCGATATTGCGGAACACGGTGGTGGACGGGTCGGTCAATTCGCCGCCAAAGACAAGATGAAGCCGTTGCATGGAGCCTCTTTCAATTGGGTATCAGGGCCTTGAAGTTCCCGGCCCATTCAGGCGAGCAGGCCGGGTTTTGCGCTTGCAGCAAGCCTAGTCATGTTCGGGGTGGGGTCAAGCGGGGTGAGACACCGGGTCTCAACCCAACTGTCACGCCATGCGATCCAGTAGGGCGGCGTGCAATTTCGGGTTAGCCCCAACCACGCCGTCGGTTTGCGGTACTGGGTTGTTGAACCGAAGCGGAGACCCGCGCCGATCCGTGACCCGCGCGCCCGCCTCGGCGAGGATCAGCGCCCCGGCGGCAATGTCCCATTCCCAACTGCGCCGAAAGGTGAACATCGCATCATAGCGTCCCTGCGCCACAAGGCTGAGCCGATAGGCCAGTGAGGGGCGGTGATGGCGTTTGAAATTGGGGACAGGGTGGGTCCAGAACTGCGGGTCCGCACTGTGTTTGACAGCCAGAACATTGGCCTCATCCGGCTGTTTCGTCGCGCTGACCCCAATGGGCAACCCGTTCAGCCGCGCGCCCTGGCCGCGCGTGGCGGTATAGACCTTGTCCATCATCGGCAGGTAAACCACCGCCGCCACCGGCTCACCATTTTCGACCACGGCCAAAGCATGGGACCACGTCTTGCCCCCCTCAATAAAGGCCCGAGTGCCATCGATGGGGTCGACCACAAACACCCGCTCTTTGCCTTGGCGGGTGTCATCATCGGTGCTTTCTTCGGACAGCCAGCCATAATCCGGTCGCGCCTCGCGCAAGCGGTCCTCAAGCATGGTGTTCACGGCCAGATCAGCCGCAGTGACCGGCCCTGCATCGTCGGGCTTTTGCTGAATGCTCAGCTCATTGCCAACAAAACTGCGCGCAATCTCACCGGCCCTAAGCGCGATTTCCGTCAATAAGGTCAGATCACTCGCCGGCAAGGGTCAACCCTTCGACCAGCAGAGAGGGGACAACATAGGTCAGCCAGGGCCGCGCATCATTGCCTGGGATAATCGAGCCCAGCATATCGCGCAGATTGCCCGCAATGGTGACGCCAGACACCGGATAGGCCGGTTCCCCGTTTTCGATCCAGATCCCGGACGCGCCACGGGAATAATCACCGGTGTTCGGGTTGATGGTCGACCCGATCATCGAGGTCACCAACAACCCAGTGCCCATCTGCTGCATCAGCTCGGCCTGGCTGGCACTGCCTTGGGTCAATTCCATGTTCCAGGTCGCCGGACCAATCCCGCCCGAGACCGAGCGCGCGGCATTGCCCGTCGATTGCAGGCCAAGCTTGCGCGCATTGGCGAGATCCAAAGTCCACCCCTGCAGCACCCCGTCGCTGATCACCTGGCGCACCTTTGTTGGCAGGCCCTCGGCGTCAAAAGGGCGCGATGCGGATTTGCGCGGGCGATGCGGATTTTCGACCAGATCAACCCCTTTGGGCAGAACTTGCCCACCGAGATCGTTCAGCAGCCAAGACGCCCCGCGCGCAATGGCCGATCCGTTGGCCGCCGCCAAAAGATGCCCGATCAACGAGGATGAAATCCGTTCGTCAAACAAGACCGGATAGGCCCCGGTCTTGGGTTTCTGCGGGTTCATCCGGGCCAGGGCGCGCTTGGCCGCGGTTTCCCCGATCTCTTCGGGGCTGCGCAATTCGCTTTGGAACACACGGCCATCGCCATCATAATCGCGCTCCATGCTCAGCCCTTCGCCCGCAATCGCCACGCAGGACATGGAGCGCGAGGTGCGGCGATAACCACCGGAAAACCCGTTGCTGGCCGCCAGAGCCACATCGGTCGAGCCATAGCCCGCGGATGTGGAATGGATCTGCGTGATGCCCTCCTGGCTCAGGGCTGCCGCTTCGACGCGCTGGGCATCAGATTGCAAATCGGCTGGTGCTGGTTCGTCGCTGGGGTCGAACAGCTCAAGTGCGTCGACATTCCAATCCTGCGCCAATTGGCTTGGATCGGCCAAACCCGCATAGGGGTCTTCGGGGGCTTCCTTGGCCATAGCCACCGCGCGTTCGGCCATGGTTTTCATGGTCTCTGGCCGGGTGTCCGAGGCTGAAACAATGGCGCTGCGCTGCCCCAAAAACACGCGCAACCCAATATCCTGCCCCTCGGAACGTTCTGCCTGCTCCAGCTTGCCGTCGCGCACATCAATGCTGATCGAGGTGCCCGCCAAGGCCATGGCATCGGCGCTGTCGGCCCCGGCTTTCTTGGCCGCGTCCAAAAGCGCTTGGGTCAGGTCTTGGGGGGAAAGCGTCATCTGATATCCTCAGTTGGTTTGTCGCGCATCGGGGCGGGCCCTATTGGCCTGCCGGTATGGAAACCCCGACGATGGGGCCCATGCGCCGCCCGCTATCGGATCGGCCAAGCTCGGGCGCATAAAGGCGCGAGACATTGCCATCCAGAAACAGCGCGTTGGGCGTGCCCAATTCATCGCGAAAGAGTTCTGCAAATTCGTAAAAGGTGACCGCATTGTCTGAAATTACAAAGATCGCCTCGCTCCCATCCGCGCTGGTGCCGACACCATTGCGAATGAAACGTGACGTGCTGCTTTTCAGAAAGCGTGGATGCATCTGCCCGTCGATCACCAGCATCGGACCGGATTGGGTGGCGTGGCGGCATTGCGGTTTCTGCGCGAGATAGGCGCGCGTTTCTATGACATCGGCGCGCTCCGGACGGATGCAGAAAATGCCATTGGGCAAAAGGCCAAAATTCCCCGGTCCGGGGTTTGAGATCACGCGCATCGATTCCTGGCCATTCTCGACATAATGGCCAACTGGGCGGCGATCATCGTGATACATGCCCGCATTCATCGCAAAAACCAGCCGCCGCCCCAATCCGCGCAGTTTCAGCTGCACGGTTTCAAAGGACCCAAGCGGCGCGCCGTTCTGATCGTTCAGAAACAGGCTTAGTGCTTCTGTGCTGGCATCCACCCGGCAAATCGTGAACCCGTTGCTTTTGAAGCTCAGCCGCTCGCACTCCACCGCCTGCGCGGCGGCGGGGGCCAGAAACATCGCGGCCAAAGTGAAAACGAGAGAGCGCATGCGCAACGGGGTTACCTCATTTGTCCAGATCCCGGCGCACCTCTTCTTGCTCAAAAAGGCGGCGGGTTTCATCCATGCGGTCAAAGGTGTCATCGAGGCGAAAGCGCAGCTCGGGCGCGAATTTCAGGCTGAGACCATGGGTGACAGCACGGCGAAGTTCGCCTTTGTTGCGGCGCAGGATCGCGTTCATTTCCTCTTCGCCCTTGCCGCCCAACGGGACGACATAAACGGTGGCGACGCGCAGGTCAGGGGACACGCGCACATCGCCGACGGTCAGCGACAGACGGTTGAGGTCGGGGTCATGGATTTCGCCCCGCAACAGGATCTCCGACAGTTTGCGCCGGATCAACTCGGCGACGCGCAACTGACGTTGACGGGGGCCGGAATGTTCTTTGGATTTGTTTTTTGCCATGCGGTCAGACTTAAGCGGTTGTCCCCCCTTTGCCAAGCGCGCTTGGGCCGGGTAAGGAGGCGATAAGCAAATTTTGGAGAAAAGCAATGACCGAACAGCCGGGCGTGGTGGTGACAGGGGTTTCTGGCCGGATGGGGCAGATGCTGGTGCGTGAGATCCTGGCGCATGACAAATTGCGGCTGGTCGGGGCATTGGAGCGGGCCGGTCACGACTGGGTCGGGCGCGATTTGGGTGAGGCCATGGGCGCTGCGGCGCTGGGTATCGCAGTCAGCGATGACGCGCTGGAGGTCTTTGCCAAGGCGCAGGCGGTGATTGATTTCACGGCCCCGGCGGCGACGGTAGAGTTCGCCGCTTTGGCGGCGCAGGCCCGCGCGGTGCATGTGATTGGCACCACGGGCATGACCGAAGAAGACCTGCAAAAGATCCATGTGGCCGCACGTCATGCAGTGATCGTACGGGCCGGTAATATGAGCCTTGGGGTCAACCTGTTGACGCAAGTCACCAAACAGGTGGCGGCGGCGCTGGACGCGGATTGGGATATCGAGATCATCGAGGCCCATCACAACCGCAAAGTTGATGCGCCATCCGGCACAGCTTTGATGCTGGGCGAAGCGGCGGCTGAGGGGCGTGGCGTTGATCTTGACGAAGTGTCAGATCGTGGCCGTGATGGCATCACCGGCGCGCGCAAAAAAGGTGATATCGGGTTTCACGCGGTGCGCGGCGGCGACATTGTGGGCGAGCATGAGGTTTTGTTTGCCACCGGGGGTGAGCGGATCTCGATCAAACATATGGCGTCGGATCGCTCCTTGTTTGCGCGTGGGGCCTTGAAAGCAGCGCTTTGGGGGCAGGATAAAGCGCCGGGTGAATATGACATGTTGGACGTGCTGGGGCTGAAGGGCTAACCCCGCATCCCCCACTCTGAGCAGGGCACAGCCCACCCGCCCACCCCTGCGCCCTGCTCAGAGCGGGGGATGCGGGGCGCGGGATGTCGGGCGAAAGGGGCGCTGCCCCTCCTGTCGCAAGCGACAATTCACCCCGGGATATTTCTAGCCCAGAGAAACCACAGGCCCTGGCTTCAGAAATCGATGGCGATGCCCTTTTTCTCCCAATCGCCATAGCGGGCCGGGTCGAGGCCATCGCGCCCTCCCAGCTCTTTGGGGGCGGATTGTTCGCGGGCCTCTTGGGCGGCGCGGCGTTCGGCGGCTTCGGCGAGGGCGCGTTGTGCGGCGGCGGGGAGCTGGTTTTCGGTGTCAGACATCAGGTTTGCCTCGGGCTTTCCTTGGGTTTGCGGCCTTGATATACGGCGCGGCAGCGCAGAGGCAAGGTGACCCGGGCGCGCAGACGCAGGAGCATGCATGTCAGAGAAAAGCAGCCAGACCGCCAAATCGGCCCCCAAAAACGCGCCAAGCCCGGCGCGCAAGGCCGCGGTTGATTTGTTGGATCAGGTTCTGGATCGCGGGCGGCCTTTGTCCGAGCATGCGGCGGTGTTGGAGGGGCTGAGCCCGGCCGATCGTGCGGCGGCGCAGCGTTTGGCGACGGATGTGCTGCGCGGGATGGAGCGCGCGGATCGTTTGTTGCAGCATCATTTGCGCAAGAAACCCACCACGCGGGTGATGAATATCCTGCGCCTGGGCACGGTTGAGCTGTGCCAGGGCGGTGCAGCGCATGGGGTGGTCAGCGATTGTGTGAACCTTGCGGCCGCGGCGCGCCCCACGATGGGGGCCAAAGGCTTGGTCAACGCGGTACTGCGCAAGATGACCGTCGATGCGGATCAGGCCTGGGCCAAGCTAAGGGTGCCGCGTCTGCCAAAATGGTTGCGCGGCCCGCTGGTTGAAGCTTGGGGCGCACAGGCTGTTCCAGCCATGGAGGCAGCGCATTTTGCCGGGGCTCCGGTTGATCTGACCGCCAAGGGCGATGCGGAGGCCGTGGCCAAGGCTGTGGGGGGCGATTTGCTGCCGACCGGCTCGATCCGCTTGCAGGATGCCGGGCAGGTGACCGGCCTGCCGGGCTATGAGGCGGGTGATTGGTGGGTGCAGGATGCGGCGGCGGCCCTGCCGGTGAAATTGCTGGGTGACATCACGGGTTTGCGTGTTCTTGATATGTGCGCGGCCCCGGGCGGCAAGACCATGCAACTTGCGGCGGCTAGCGCGCAAGTGACGGCTTTGGATCTGTCTGAGCAGCGCCTGAAACGGGTGCGCCAGAACCTCAAGCGCACGGGGCTTACGGCGGAATTGGTTGTTGGCGATGCGATGGATCATACCGGGCTTTATGATGCGGTGCTCTTGGATGCGCCTTGTTCGGCGACTGGCACGATCCGCCGTCACCCGGACCTGCCCCATGCGCACCAGGGCGAAAAGATCGCCGAGCTGATCGGGCTGCAAGAGGCGATGCTGGATCACGCTCTGCACTTGCTCAAACCCGGCGGGCGGCTGGTTTTTGCCACTTGTAGCCTGATCCCGGATGAAGGGGAATGCCAGATCGAAGAAGTGCTGGCCAAGCACAGCGATATCAGTGTTGAAACGCTTGATTTCCCTTGGATCGAAGAGGAATGGCGCTCGGAAGAGGGCGGTTTGCGCCTGCGGCCGGATTTCTGGGCAGACCGCGGTGGCATGGACGGGTTTTACATGGCGGTTCTGCGCAAAACCTGACGTCCAGACCCTGCACGTTTTGCCCTAATGACTTTGTCAAATACCTGCGATATGGTGTCGGGCAAAGACAAACCCGCAAAAGGGTTGCAAGAGGCAGTGCAGATGGCCAAACGGCAAAGCTGGCGAACCGCGCGTGCGCGGGTTATGAACCGTATGCATGCGCGTATGGCAGCGCGCACGCGCGCGGCCACCGCCTTTGTGTCCAATCCCGAACCGCGCACCGTTGGTTTCTTTGCCCGGGGGCGGCAATTGGTTGCCGGAAACCTGATGTTTGCCGGGCACCTGGTCGAGGCCAAGGGGGCGATGATCTGGGATCTCGATCACCCTGACGAGGCCTTTGTCGAAGAAATACATAGCTTTGCCTGGCTGGATGATCTGGCCGCCGTGGGCGATTTGAAAGCGCGGGAATTGGCGCAATCCTGGCTTTGGGGCTGGATAGACAGGTATGGGGCCGGACATGGGCCGGGCTGGACACCGGAACTGACGGGCCGCCGTATCATCCGCTGGGTGCATCATGCGCTGTTTCTTTTGCGCGGGAAATCGGTTGATTCCCAGAGCTTTTATCGGGCCCTTGCCGCGCAATCCCGGTTTCTGGGGCGACGTTGGCAGACCGCCGCGCCCGGCCTGCCGCGTTTCGAAGCGCTGACAGGCTTGCTTTATGCCGGGATCTCGCTGGAAGGGATGGAGCATCATGTGGAGCCCGCCCGTGCGGCTCTGGGGCAGGAATGCAAGCGTCAGATCACCGATCAGGGCGGTATTCCCACCCGCAATCCCGAAGAGTTGCTTGAGGTCTTTACCCTGCTGACATGGGCGCAATTGGCGCTGCAAGAGGTTGGGCAAACCCCGTCCGAGGATCATGTCGAAGCCATCGCGCATATTGCGCCAACCCTGCGCAGCCTTCGCCATGCGGATGGCGGATTGGCTCGGTTTCATGGTGGTGGGCGCGGGCTTGAGGGGCGCTTGGATCAGGCGCTAGCGGCCTCGGGCAACAAACGCCGTCAGCCCGATGGTTTGGCGATGGGCTTTGCCCGTCTGTCGGCGGGCCGCACCACGGTGATCATCGACGCCGCCGCGCCGCCCGATGGCAGCGCCTCGGCCCATGCCCATGCTTCGACCCTGGCGTTTGAGCTGACCTCGGGGCGGCGGCCCTTGGTTGTCAGTTGCGGATCCGGCGGCGGCTTTGGCGAGGATTGGCGCCGGGCCGGGCGCGCCACGCTGTCTCATTCCACTCTATCCTTGCAGGGTTATTCCAGCGCCCGACTTGCCCCGCCCCGTTGGATCGGTGCGGCCAAACGCGAATTGTTGGAAGATCTGCCAAGCCATGTTCCCGTGCAAATGACCCATCTGCCGGAAAGCTACCGGTTCGAGGGCGGCATGGATGGTTATGTCGGGCTGCACGGGCTGACCCATGCCCGAAGTCTCGAACTGTCTCTCGATGGTCGCTCGCTGGCGGGCGAGGATTATTTGGTCGCCCTTGATTCGCCCGCAAAGAAGCGGTTCGACAAAGCGATGGATAAATTGCGCCTCGCCGGTGTGCCTTTTGACGTGCGCTTTCATTTGCACCCGGATGTGGATATGGCGCTGGATATGAACGGGCAGGCGGTGTCGATGGCGCTAAGGTCTGGTGAAATATGGGTTTTCCGACCAGAAGGTGACTTCCAGATGGAGCTCGAACCTTCGGTTTACCTGGAAAAAGGCCGGCTCCAGCCGCGCGCGACGAAACAGATCGTTTTATCTGGCCGCGCAATGGAGTATGCGACGCGCGTCCGCTGGTCCTTTGCCAAGGCGCAGGAAACAGCCGTTGCTATTCGCGACCTGGCGCAGGAAGAGGTGGACGCCGACATATAATTGATCCTGATCACACTCCGGGGGACACACCTTTGACAGATCAACCCATCCGCCGCGCGCTTATTTCCGTTTCAGACAAGACCGGTCTCATCGACCTGGCCAAAGCGCTGGAGGCACGCGGGGTCGAGATCCTGTCAACAGGTGGGTCTGCTGCCGCCATCCGTGACGCCGGTGTGGCAGTCAAGGATGTGGCCGAGGTCACAGGTTTTCCCGAAATGATGGATGGCCGCGTCAAAACCCTGCACCCGATGGTGCATGGCGGTCTTTTGGCGCTGCGCGACAATGACTCGCACGTGGCGGCGATGGACGAACATGGCATTGGCGCAATCGACCTGCTGGTGGTGAATCTTTACCCGTTCGAGGCGACAGTCGCCAAGGGCGCAGATTACGAGACCTGCATCGAAAACATCGACATTGGCGGCCCGGCGATGATCCGTGCGGCGGCCAAGAACCACGGCTTTGTGACCACCATCGTCGATGTCGAAGATTACGACGCGCTGCTGGCCGAAATGGATACGCAGAACGGCGCGACCACTCTGGCCTTCCGTCAGCGCTCCGCCCAGATCGCCTATGCGCGCACTGGTGCCTATGACGCGGCTGTGTCGAGCTGGATGGCCGACGCGATTGGCCAAGAAGCCCCGCGCCGCCGCGCCGTGGCAGGCAGCATCGCTCAGACCCTGCGCTATGGTGAGAACCCGCACCAGAAAGCGGCGTTTTATACCGATGGCACCGGCCGCCCCGGTGTGGCAACCGCCGCGCAACTTCAGGGCAAAGAGCTGTCCTATAACAATATCAACGACACCGACGCCGCCTTCGAGCTGGTCGCCGAGTTTGACCCGGCTGAAACAGCCGCATGCGCGATCATCAAACACGCTAACCCCTGTGGTGTGGCCAAGGGCGCGACCCTGACCGAAGCCTACAAAGCTGCCTTTGATTGCGACCGTACCTCGGCCTTTGGGGGCATCGTGGCGCTGAACCAGACGCTGGACGCCGATACCGCGCGCGAAATCACCGGGATCTTTACCGAAGTGGTCATCGCGCCCGAGGCCACTGATGAGGCCAAAGAGGTCTTTGCCGCCAAGAAAAACCTCCGCCTGCTGACAACCGGCGGGTTGCCGGATGTGCGCGTGGGCGGCCAGACCCTGCGCCAGGTGGCCGGTGGCTTCCTGATGCAAGACAAGGATGTTGGTTATATCGGGCTGGATGACCTCAAGGTGGTGACCAAGGTTGCCCCGACCGAGGAACAAATGCGCGATCTGCTCTTTGCCTGGAAGGTCGCCAAGCACGTCAAATCCAACGCGATTGTCTATGTCAAAGACGGGGCAACCGTAGGTGTTGGCGCAGGCCAGATGAGCCGCGTCGACAGCGCCCTGATCGCCGCCAAGAAAGCGGAACGCATGGCCGAAGCGCTGGGCCTGGCTGAGCCGCTGACCAAAGGCTCTGCCGTGGCATCTGATGCGTTCTTCCCCTTCCCGGACGGGTTGATGGAAGCCGCCGCCGCTGGCGCAACCTGTGTGATCCAACCCGGCGGCTCCATGCGCGACGACGAAGTCATTGCCGCCGCGGATGAGGCAGGCCTCGCCATGGTCTTCACCGGCATGCGCCACTTCCGCCACTAAGCGGTTAGGCACCGAGCACAGACATCGAAAAAGACAAGGAGGTCATGGCGATCATTTTCGCTGTGACCTCAACTTTTTTTGAAGCCCGCTCTGACTTATTCCCCTAGGAGAAGGCTGGGAAACACCGTCTCGACCATTTAAAACACGGATCGGCAGGTTCAGGCTCATCCGTATAGGGCAATCGATTTCCGGTCCCCATTCCACGTGAATGCTGATATGTGCCGATCCTTGAATAAGAAGCAGTGAGGCAGAATGGAACGCGTTGAGAAACAACGTCAGCAAGGGATGCTCCGCCTGGTTTGGACCGTGGCCGGGATAATCTTTGTCGTTGATCAACTGACCAAGATTTGGGTGGTCCATATCATGGATCTGGTCACCCGTTTGAATATCGACGTCTTTCCACCCTATCTGACATTCCGCATGGCGTGGAATTACGGCATCAATTTCGGCCTGCTTGCGGGCGAAGCCCCGGCAACGCGCTGGATTCTGATTTCCGTGGCATTGGGGATCATCCTGTTTGTTCTGGTCTGGATGCGACGCGACCCTCCGGGGCGCTATGGGCTGATTTCCGCCGGTATGCTGATCGGTGGAGCCCTTGGGAATGTCGTCGACCGTGTGGCCTATGGCGCGGTTGCGGACTTTCTCAACATGTCCTGCTGCGGGATAAACAACCCGTTTGCCTTTAATATCGCCGATATTGCGATCTTTGCCGGGGCATTGGGGCTGGTCTTGTTTCCCGGAGGCAAAAAGCCTGCGTGACGTCGCCTTTCAATTGGGTTAAAGCTGTCACAGAATGAATTTCGGAGGGTGGCGATGCGAATTGCGCATCTTGTGGCAATGGTGGCTTTGATGGGCTTGGCAGCTTGTGCCGGGCGCGAACGGGATATCACCCTTCATAATCTGAAAACCTATAGCGGCGAACCCGAAGAGTTTTCGATTGTTCCCGCAAAACCGCTGGTTCAACCCGACAGCTATGCTGAGCTGCCAACCCCGACTCCGGGTGGGGCAAACATCACGGATCAGAACCCCAAGGCTGACGCCGTCGCCGCATTGGGTGGAAACCCGACGCGTTTGCAGGCGGGTGATGGTGTTCCCAAGGGCGACACAGCCTTGATTTCCAGCGCCAGCCGCTATGGCCGCGATGCTGGTATCCGCTCAACTTTGGCTGACGAAGATCTGGCTTTCCGCAAGACGCGTTCGCTCTTTACCTGGTCAATCGTACCAGAGGATGAGTATTACCGCGCCTATCGCCGCCAGTCGCTGGACCCTTATGATTGGTTGATCCGGTATCGCAAGGCCGGGGCCCAGACACCAACGGCTCCGCCTCCGACTCGTTAAGCCGCTGGTTCAAACCGGGGCCAAATTCCAATGACAGCAACCTGTTTCATACCCTTTGGGGTATGATCAGTCATGCCCTGTTGAAATGCAGGCGCATTGGCGTCTCTTTGCTCAATCTCAGGCCAAGCTGGGCGAACCGAGGTAACAGACCTGTCATGGTAGGTTGAAGTTAACTAATTCTGACGTAAGTTTTCATAAAATTAACAGGAGGAGGCCTTTGATGCTGCGATTGCCGATACTGACATCGCTCTTTGCCTTTACGATGTCCCTTGCCCCGTCGCTTGTTACGGCGGCGTCTGACCAGGTGACGACCTATGAGCTCGACAATGGCATGGATGTGGTCGTGATCGAAGATCATCGCGTGCCTGCCGTTGTGCATATGGTTTGGTATCGCGCCGGATCAGCGGATGAAACCCGCGGCACATCCGGCATTGCGCATTTCCTCGAACATCTGATGTTCAAAGGGACCGAAACGCTGGACCCCGGCGAGTTTTCCAAGACCGTCGCAGCCAATGGCGGCAGCGACAATGCCTTTACCAGCTATGATTACACCGGCTATTTCCAGCGCGTTGCTTCGGATCGTCTGCCGCTGATGATGCAGATGGAGGCAGACCGGATGGTCAATCTGCGTCTGACCGAAGCCGATATCTTGACCGAACGCGAAGTCATCATCGAAGAGCGTAACCAGCGGGTTGAAAATGATCCCGGCTCTTTGTTTCGTGAACAGCGCATGGCGGCGCTTTACCTGAACCATCCCTATGGCACGCCGATCATCGGCTGGCGTCACGAGATGGTCGACCTTGGCCTTGACGATGCGCTTGCCTATTTCGAACGCTTCTACGCCCCAAATAACGCCATTCTGATTGTCGCCGGTGATGTGCAACCCGAGGACGTGCTGAAACTGGCCAAGGAACATTACGGCCCAATCCCGGCCAATCCCGAGCTTGAGGCCCGTCACCGTCCCGAGGAACCACCACAGATCGTTGAACGCCGCCTGATGTTCAGCGATCCGCGCGTGGCGCAACCCTATGTGTTGCGCAGCTATCTTGCCCCGGAACGGGACAGTGGCGCACAGGAAAAGGCGGCGGCGCTGACTTTGTTGGCAGAAGTCCTTGGCGGTGGTCAAACCAGCGTGTTGAACCGCAAATTGCAGTTTGAGACGCAAAAATCCATCTATACCAGTGCTTTCTATTCCGGTGTTTCGCTGGATGACACAACCTTTGGCCTGATCATCGTGCCCGCCAAAGGGGTATCTCTGGAAGAGGGAGAGGCGGCCCTGGACGCGGCGGTTGCCGAATTCCTCGAAGAAGGCATTGATCCCGACCAGTTGGAGCGGATCAAGTTTCAGCTCAAGGCACAGGACATCTACGCCCGCGATGACGCCAACCGTCTGGCGCGCCGCTATGGTGTGGCGCTGACCTCGGGGTTGACCGTCGAAGATGTGCAGGCCTGGCCCGACATCTTGCAGGCTGTCACCGCCGAAGACATCCTTGCCGCCGCGCATGAGGTGTTTGATCGCAAGAAAGCGGTCACCGGCTATCTGATGGGTGAAGATAAGCAAGAGGTCAGCCAATGAAACGTTTGATTCTGACAGTTGGGCTGATGTTCTGCGGCGCGTTTGCCCAGGCCTCGACCGATATCCAAGTGGTGGAGAGCGAGGCGGGACACACGGCCTGGCTGGTCGAAGAGCCTTCCATCCCCTTTGTCGCTTTGGAGCTGCGATTTAAGGGTGGTGCCTCGCTTGACGCGCCCGGCAAACGTGGTGCGGCGAACCTGATGGTTGCCTTGCTCGAAGAAGGGGCCGGTGATCTGGATGCCCGCGGTTTTGCCGCTGCAACCGAGAGCATTGCGGCTCAGTTCAGCTATGACGTGTCCGACGACTCGGTCAGCATTTCCGCCAAATTTCTGAGCGAAACTCAGGATGAAGCAATGGAGCTGCTGCGCCAGTCCCTCATTGCGCCGCGTTTTGATCAGGATGCCATTGATCGTGTGCGTGCGCAGGTTCTGTCGGGCATTACGTCGGATGCCAAGGATCCGGACACCATCGCGACCCAAAGCTGGGACAATCTGGTGTTCGGCGACCACCCCTATGGGTCGGACTATAGCGGCACGCTGGACAGTGTTTCGGCACTGACACGCGATGACATTCTTGCCTCACATCAATCGCTTTTGGCAGATGATCGGGTCTATGTGGCTGCCGCTGGCGATATCTCCGCCGAAGAGCTGGGGGCTTTGCTGGACAAATTGCTGGCGGATCTGCCCGCCTCTGGCCCTGAAATGCCGGCTGATTTCGACGTGCAGACCAAGGCGGGGGTCACGGTGATCCCCTTTGACACGCCGCAATCGGTGGCGGTCTTTGGTCACAAAGGCATGAAGCGCGACGATCCCGATTTCTTTGCCGCCTATGTGCTGAACGTCGTTCTTGGCGGCGGCGGGTTTGAGGCGCGGCTGATGAATGAGGTGCGCGAAAAACGTGGCCTGACCTATGGGGTCTATTCCTACCTCGTCCCCAAGGATCACGCCGAGCTTTATCTGGGCCGGGTGGCCTCGGCCAATGATCGCATTGCCGAAACGGTTTCCGTCATTCGCGATGAATGGGCCAAGATGGCAAGCGCGGGGGTGACTGAGGATGAACTTAATCGCGCCAAAACCTATCTGACCGGTGGCTATGCCTTGCGGTTTGATGGCAATGGGCCGATTGCCCGGATTCTGGTTGGCATGCAGATGGAGGGGCTGAGCCCCGATTACATCAAAACCCGCAATGCCAATATCGAGGCAGTGACGCTGGAAGACATCCAACGCGTCGCAGGGGAGCTTTTGCAACCCGATCAACTGCATTTTGTCGTGGTTGGCCAACCGGAAGGGTTGTGAGCTTTACGAGGCCGGATTGAGGGGGCTGTCTGCCCCCTCAAACTCCCCCGAGGATATTTTAGGGCCTGTGGACAATCAGCATAGATCATCAGCGCGAGACCCATTTTACCGCTGACAAGGCGATTTTCCCGCAGCGACCTGGTTGATCGGTAGGGGAAATCAACGAAGGCAGAGGCCAAACGGGCCGCGCAACTCCGCTGTTTCGCCAAAATTGCTCATTTCATCGTTATTTTCGCTCGCATTAGCCCACTAGTGCTGCGCTCAAATGCCTAGAACTGAGCAATTTTGGACTGAAACTGATGATCTATGCTGAGCGTCCGCAGGCCCTAGCCCAAAGAAGCAAAAAGGGCGGGGTGTTGGCCCCGCCCTTGTGTTTGTCTTACCTACTTTGCTCAGAGCAGCCCGGCATGGGCCAAGGCGGCGTCAATGCGCGCGGCGGTGGTGTCGGTGACCGGCAGCAGTGGCAGGCGCACCTCGTTGGCGCAAAGGTCCAGCTTGGACATGGCGTATTTCGCGCCGCACAGGCCAGGCTCAGCAAAGATCGCCTGATGCAGTGGCATCAGTTTGTCCTGCAACTCCAGCGCTTTGGCATAATCACCAGCAAGGCAGGCCTCTTGCATCTGTGCGCAAAGCGCCGGGGCGACATTGGCGGTGACCGAGATCATGCCGGTGCCCCCCTGGGCGTTAAACCCATGTGCGGTGGCGTCTTCGCCCGAGAGTTGGACGAAATCGGTGCCGCAGGTGATGCGCTGCTGGCACACGCGGGCCAGGTCGCCGGTGGCATCCTTGACGCCGACGATACGTGGCAGCTTGGCCAGTTCGCCCATGGTGTCCGGGGTCATGTCGATGACGGACCGGCCCGGGATATTATAGATGACGATCGGCAGTTCGGCGCTGTCATGGGCCGCGGTGAAATGCGCGATCAACCCGGCCTGGGTCGGCTTGTTGTAATAAGGCGTCACGATCAGCGCCGCATCAGCACCCACCTTGGCGGCATGCTGCACAAAGCGGATGGTTTCGGCTGTGTTATTCGACCCGGCCCCGGCGATCACCGGCACGCGGCCTGCGGCCTGTGCCACGACGGTTTCGATTACCGCCTCATGTTCCTCATGGGTGAGGGTGGGGCTTTCGCCGGTGGTGCCGACCGGCACCAATCCGTGGCTGCCTTGATCGATTTGCCAATCGACAAGCCGTTTGAGCGTGTCGAAATCCACAGCGCCGTCTTTCAACGGCGTGACCAGGGCTGGCATTGATCCCTTGAACATCTCACGCTCCTATTTTTGTTCAAACTTCGGGTTCAGGAGAAAATCCGCCGCCCCACAGTTTTGTCAGTTGAAGGGCTGTGGCACGGGGTTATCTTTCTCTCAGAGCGTCTATTCCTTTTCATGCCGGAAAATGCAAGCCGATGTCGCGTGTTCTTGTCTCAGGTTTCCTGACACTGTTTCTTTTGCTCACCACATTTGTGGGGGCCGGTGCGGTGTGGGCACAGGATGCGGGGCAGGGATTGGCACGGGCGATGCAGGCCATGCGCGACGGCAACTGGGCCTCGGCCCGAATCGAAGCCCGCGCTGACGGGCAGGCGGCGCTGGATGTGATTCTCTGGCATGCGTTGCGCGCTGGGCGTGGCGATGCGGTCGAGGTGCAGGATTTTCTGACGCGAAATCCCGATTGGCCCGGTCTGGCCTATCTCAAGGAAAAGTCCGAGCTGGCGATGTCTGAGGCGTCGCATGGTGATATTCGCGCGTTCTTTGCCGACCATCAGCCGCAAACCGGGGCTGGGGCGCTGGCCTATGCGCGAGCGCTTTTGGCGCAAGGGGATGAGGGCGCAGCGCAGGCCGAGATCGTGCTGGCCTGGCGTACTTTGTCGCTCTCGGGTGATGAACGCCGCGCCATGTTGGAAAACTGGAAAGAGATTCTGCGCCCCCATCACGTGGCACGTCTGGACCACGCGCTGTGGCAGGGGTGGAGCCGCAATGCCGGGGCCATGGTGCCATTGGTGGATGAGGGCTGGCAGGCTTTGGCCGAGGCGCGGCTGGCGCTGCGCAACAAATCCGGCGGGGTGGATGCGCTGATCGAAAAGATCCCGGCATCGCTGCAGGATCATCCCGGCCTGGCCTATGAGCGTTTCAATTGGCGGGTCAGCAAACGCCGCACGGCGGATGCGGTGGCTTTGCTGTTGGAACGCTCGACCTCTGCCGAAGCCCTGGGCGAGCCTTGGGCCTGGGCGCGGGCGCGGCGTGATCTGGCGCGGCAACGCATGCGCGCAGGGGCGGTGACCGAGGCTTATAACATCGCCTCGTCCCATTATCTGGTTGAGGGGCGCGATTATGCTGATCTGGAATGGCTGTCGGGTTATCTGGCCCTGCGCTATCTTGATCGCACCGACCTTGCCTTGCAACATTTCAGCAATTTCCAGCGCGCCGTTTGGACCCCGATTTCGCTGGGCCGCGCGGGCTATTGGCTGGGCCGTACCTTTGAGGCGATGGGGGATAGCTCAGCGGCCAAGGAGGCCTACGGGCTAGGGGCCAAATACCAAACCTCTTTTTACGGGCTACTCGCGGCGGAACGCGGTGGTTTTGCCTTTGACGCAGCTTTGGCGGGCAAAGAGGATTTTGGCGATTGGCGCCAGGCGGACTTCACCAAAAGCTCGGTGTTTAGCGCCGGGGTTTTGTTGTTGGCAGCGGGCGAAACCAGCCTCGCGGAACGGTTCCTGACCCATCTGGCAGAGACGCAGGACCGCACAGGTATGGGTCAGATTGGCAAGATGCTGTCAGACATGCGTCGCCCGCATATTCAGGTCATGCTGGGCAAACGCGCCGCGCAATTTGGCCATGAACTGGCCGCGCCCTACTATGCTTTGCCGGAACAAATTATCAAAACCTCCTTCCCTGTGCCCAAAGAGCTGGTTTTGGCGATCTCGCGCCGGGAATCCGAGTTTGACCCGCGCGTGATCTCCGGCGCTGGGGCGCGGGGCTATATGCAGCTGATGCCCGGCACCGCCAAAGAGGTCTCGGCGCAGTTGGGGATCGAATACAGCAAGGATAAGCTGCTGAGCGATCCGGGCTATAATGCCACGCTCGGCTCGACCTACCTCGCGACCTTGGCGCGACGCTTTGATGCCAATGCGGTGATGATGGCGGCCGGGTACAATGCCGGGCCATCGCGGCCAGATCGTTGGATGAAACTGTTTGGTGACCCGCGCAAAGGCGAGGTCGATGTGGTCGATTTCATCGAATTCATCCCCTTTGACGAAACCCGCAATTACGTCATGCGCGTTACCGAAAGCCTGCCGGTCTACCGCGCTCGCCTGGGGCAAAACCCGCATCCGGTGCCATTCTCGCGTGAGCTGATCGGCTCAACCCTTCCGGCGCTCTCGCCAGAGGGTGAATAGCCCGGCCCCGACGATAATCACCGCGCCGATCACCACATTGCTGCGGATGGTTTCGCCAAAGGTCAAAACACCAACCGCACTGGCAAAGGGCAGCTGGAAATAGGCAAAGGGTTGCAGGGCGCTGGCCTCGGCCAGATCATAACATTTGATCAACAGGAAATGCCCGGCGATGCCGGTACAGCTTAGGAACAACATCCAGAGCCAATCCGACCCCGCCATCGACTCCCAAAACCAGATCCCCGTGGCTGTCGACGTAATGGCCCCCATAAGGCCGGTCCAGAAAAAGGCGGTCATGGCGCTGTCGGTGCGTGCCGCAAGCCGGGTCAACAGCCCGTAAAGCGCAAACATCAGCGCCCCGACCAGCGGAATGATCGCGTAAGGCGAAAACACTCCGCCCGAGGGGCGCAGAATGATCAGCACACCGACAAAGCCAATGGCAACCGCACTCCAACGCCGCCAGCCAACGCTTTCCCCCAGCACCGGACCGGAAAAGGCCACGATCAAAAGCGGATAGCAGACAAAGATTGCATGGCTCTCGACCAGACCTAGATAGACAAAGCTCAACACCGTCACGACGATTTCCAGCGCCAAAAGTGCGCCGCGAAAAGCCTGAAGCCAGGGGCGGTTGGGGCGCAGCGCCGCTTTCAACCCTCCGGGCTGGCGCGACATCAGCACAGCCGCAAAAGCGCCAAAGAACCAAAAGCGGATCATCACCACCATCCAGGCATTGTATTCGCTGGCCAAATGGCGAGAGATCCCATCCTGCACGGCAAAGATGAACATGGTCAGGATCATCAGCCAGATGCCGAGCGCGCTGTTCTGTTGTGTCATGAGACCCCGGTAAATGAATGTGTGCTAATCGGGCTTATGCGCCCGTGTCATATGTCTTTTTCGTCCGTAGCCGGGAATGCGGGTCACGTCGAGCCCGGCAGCGACAAGTCCACGTCGCACATGACCCGCTGCCGTATAAGTCGCCGCTGTGCCGCCCGGTGCAAGATGGGCGGCGACCTCGGCCATCAACTCAGGTGACCAAAGCTCGGGGTTCTTGGCGGGTGAAAACCCGTCAAGGAACCAAGCATCTGCCAGACCTTGCCAAAGGGGCAGCGTTTCGCGCGCATCCCCCTGGATCATCTCAAAGCGCAGCTCAGGCGTTTCAAATCGGGTCTGTCCCCAATAAACGCGCAGATCAGCGGCGATGTCCGACACCTCGGCAAAGGCGGCCTGGGCGCGGATCATTTCCTGGGGCGAGATGGGAAAGGCTTCAAAGGTGGTGAACTGCAATTGACCGGGGGTTTTGGCGTCGCGCCACATTTGCAGCGCCGCCAGCAGGTTCAACCCGGTGCCAAAGCCGAGTTCCGCGATATGGAAGCCATCGGTAAAACGCGCGGGCAGGTCATTGCCTTGCAAAAACACATGCCGCGTCTCGGCCAAACCATTTTCGAGCGAGAAATACGGGTCGTCAAAGCGGGTGGAAACCGGCGTTTCGCCACGCCAATCGAGCGGGTTCTGGTCTGTCACGGGCATTGTCCTTAAAAGGTGGCCACATGACATACAGCGAGGGGCAGCAATGACAAGCGTCGATGTAACAGTGCGCGGAGCCGGGATCTTTGGGCTGTCCATTGCCTGGGCTTGTTCTTTGCGCGGGGCGCGAGTGCGGGTGGTTGATCCGTTTGGCCCGGGCGCGGGGGCGTCTGGCGGTTTGGTCGGGGCCCTGGCCCCGCATGTGCCAGAGAATTGGAACCCTAAGAAAGCCTTTCAGCTCGAAAGCCTGCTGATGGCCGAAACGTTCTGGGCCGAGGTCGAAGAGGTGGGCGGCGTGTCCTCGGGCTATGGGCGCACCGGGCGTTTGCAACCTGTGGCGAATGAGGCGGGTTTGGACTTGGCCCGCGCCCGCGGAGACGGGGCCAAGGGGTTGTGGCAGGGCCGGGCCGTTTGGGAGGTGATCCGGGTCGAAGAAGCGGGTAGTTTTGCGCCCGCCAGCCCCAGCGGCTGGTTGATCCGCGATACACTGACCGCACGCATGTCCCCACGCCGTGCCGGAGGGGCGTTGGTCGCAGCGCTTCGGGCGCGCGGTGTTGAGATTGTCCAGGACGCGGCGGATGAAGGGCAAGTGGTTTGGGCCACCGGCTGGCAAGGTCTGCTGGAGTTGAACGCCGCGATGGGGCGCAAGGTGGGCGACGGGGTGAAAGGCCAGTCTGTCGCCCTGCGCTATGACGCGCGCGACGCTCCGCAGGTCTTTGTGGATGGGTTGCATATCATCCCACACGCGGATGGTACGGTGGCGATTGGATCGACTTCGGAGCGGGAGTTTGATGATCCGGCCTCGGTCGATGCGCAATGTGACACGCTGTTGGAACGGGCCTGCGCCGCGATGCCTGATCTGCGTGGGGCCGAAGAGATCGGGCGCTGGGCCGGGGTGCGGCCACGGGCGCGATCACGCGCACCTTTGCTGGGGGCCTGGCCGGATCGGAAGGGGCATTTCGTGGCCAATGGTGGCTTTAAGATCGGCTTTGGCATGGCCCCGAAAGTGGGGCAGGTGATGGCGGATCTTGTGCTGGAAGGGCGTGATGAGATCCCGGATGGGTTTGGCTTTGCCGCTTGTTTTGGAAAGTAACGTGCCGGGATGGGGCGGACGCTGGCTCGTAAACGAGCCTCGCCCCGCCCACCATCCCGCAGAGGCGCATGAAAAAACCGACACGCGAAACGCACCGGTTGATCTGGTGATGTAGGGTGGGGTTTCGCCCCACCATGCCTCAGTCGAATTTGCGCGACGGGGCGAGCACTTTGGCCTCGCCGATCAGCACCTTTTTCCCGTCAACGGCGCAATGACATTCCAGGGTCACACGGCGCTTGGCGTGGTCGATATCGATCACCTTGACCTCGGCATAGACCATGTCGCCAGGGCGCACAGGGGCAAGGAATTTCAGCGTCTGACCCATATAGACCGTACCATGGCCGGGCAGCTGTTCGCCGATCACGGCCGAGATCAGCCCGGCGGTCAGCATCCCATGGGCAATGCGCCCCTCAAAGATGGTATCCTGCGCATAATCATCGTCCAGATGCACCGGATTGCGGTCGGTCGAAACCTCCGCAAACATTTCGATATCCTGATCCGTCACCTGTTTGCGCAGGTATCGGGTCATACCCATTTCAATGTCTTCGATGCAGATCGTGCCGCGGGGCAGGTTGTCCAACATCTCATCCTCCTTGATGATCCGCTCATCTGTTAACGTAACAAATGAGCGTTTCTGTGCTCTGCTTGGCAATTTAATTACTTTGCAACTGCAGAAAAATCAAGGGGGAATTCTGTTAGCGCAGCATCCCGATGCTAAATTGCGGCGCGATGCTTTCCTTTGAAATATAACTGCTTAGCGCTTCGGGCTCCGGATCGAGCCCGGTTTTTGTTTCCGAGCGCGCCAATCCGCCCGTGATAAAGAGGGAATCGATGTCTTCGCCCATTGCCCCTTGGATGTCCGTATGCGGGCCATCGCCAATGGCCAGAATATTGGCGTCCAGGATCCCCGGCTTGATCGCTGCGAGGCGACGGCGCGCCAGATCGTAGATCGGCGGGTGCGGTTTTCCGAAATAGAGGCTCTCTCCGCCCATCTCGGTATAAAGCTGGGCCAGAGCCCCGGCGCAATATTCGCGCTTCTCACCGCGGTCGACAACAATGTCGGGATTGGCGCAGAGCAGTTTCAGCCCGTGCTGTTTCGCCAACAGGAATTGCGGGCGCATCACCGCAGGATCAGCATGCGGATCTTCAGGACCGCAGCAGACGATGCCTTCGGCCTCATCCAGCGGCACTTGTTGGATCTCGACCGGGTTCTCGATCAGGGCGAGCGGATCAAAAAACGGCAGGTCATGCGGCTGCCCCAGGAACCAGACCTTGGAGCCAACCGCCCCCTGGAACATCGCCGCGCGGGCGCTGTCACCCGAGGTGGCAATATCATCATAGGCGTCCTGAGGGACGTTGAACTTGACCAGCTGCTTGGCCACCTCATGGCGCGAGCGCGGCGCGTTGGTCACCAGAATGACGATGCCGCCGGATCGGCGATAGGTCTGCAGCGCGGTCACCGCCTCGGGAAAGGCGGTGATCCCGTTATGGACACAGCCCCACAGATCGACAAAAAGCGCGTCATAGCGCGATGAGATTTCAGAGAGGGCGGAAATAATCTGGGTCATGTCGGGGATCACGCGCGTTGGGGACAGTTGCCCCGGTCATCCCATATCGCGCCCCGGCTGAAAAGGGGCGCGGCGGCTCCATTAGCCGTTTTGCTGCACCCGTTCCACATAGGCGCGCATTTCTTCGGCCTCTTGGCGGGCTTCGCGCAGCCCGTCCATGGCGGCGGACAGCTCGGCTTCGGTCTGGGCCAACTGGTTGGTCAACTCGGCCTCGCGCTGTTGCAGATAGGTGATCGCCTGATCGCGGGTTTCTTCGGCCTCATGCAGTTCCTGGCTCATGCGTTCGAGCTGATCCATATCGGCCTGACTGACGCGGGTAAAACGGTGCAACAGCCAATGGGCAAACCAGCCCAGACAAAAGGCCACAAAAAGAATGACGGCCGTCACTATGATGAATTGTGTTCTATCCATCGTTTGTCCCCTCTGCCGGCTTTGCCTCGGCTTCTTCTTCTTTGTCGTCCGAAGGCGCAGCATCCGCTTCTGCACCATCCGCTGCGGCAGGGGCCTCGGCACCCTCAGCAACGTCCTCCTCTGCGACCGGCTCTTCTTCGGCCTTTAGCAGGGTAAAGGTAATGCGACGGTTGGCCTCGCGGCCTTCTTCAGTGTCGTTATCGGCAATCGGATTGGCTTCGCCATAGCCGGTGACCGTGTAGGATTTGACCGGAACCAAACGCCCGCGCAGCGCTTCGAGAACCGATTGCGCGCGGTCCTGGCTCAGCTTCTGGTTCATCGATTCACGGCCCTGGCTGTCCGTGTGGCCACCGATCTCAAGCGGGATGTCACCACATTTCTTCAACAGGTCCGCCAGCTCATCCATGATGTCCTTGGCTGATGCATCCAGCGTGGCCGAGCCCGGTTCAAAGGAAATCTTGCGGCTGCCGATGATCTCGACGATCTGGGCCTCACATTCCTCTGGCGTTGGCAGGCCGAGCAGCGGGTCAAGCTGTTTGACATATTCAACGTTGATCTCAAACTCAGCCGCGTCGCCCAGTTTGGCGGCCAAAAGCTGGGCGATATCGGCGCTGGCATTGGGATTGCCAGTCTTGCCCGACACGGCCACATTGTCAGGCGTCACTGTCACGGCCCCATTCACAAGGCTCGACAGCACTTCGAGCCCGGCCAGCGTGCGCACCTGCCAATCGCTTGGCAGACCTTCGGCCACGCGGGCGGCGGTATAGACATCTTCGGAGCCAAAGCGCGCGCGGGCATAACTGTCCATGGTCTGACGCGCAACTTCCGAGGCCACGCGGCCGCGCAACTGTACCTTGCCCTCGGGGCTGAGTGTTGCTGTGAAATCGGGCGGGCCTTCGGCGGATTGTTCCGGTGCTTTGGGCAGAACTGCGTGCAGGGCAAAGACGCCGGGCAGGGTGCTTTCCAACTCGCCAACCACGCGGTCAAACAGCGCCTGGCTGGTGCCTTCGGGGGCAACCAGAGAGATATCGGCATTGGTAAAGGTGACCGAGCTGCCCTTGAGCTCTGCCAGTTTCGAAATCGCCAGCACCACCGCGTCGGCCCAGCGACGCGACGGAACGCCAAGGCCCAATGTGCAGGATGATTTGCCATCCAGACCTGCCTCGGCGGCGGCTTTCAGAATGCGCTTGCTGGCCTCTTCGGTATCGGCTGAACAGGCGTCAAAATGCGCGCCATCCTCATCGATGACAAAGCGCAGGGTAAAGGGCGAGATCACCGGGCGCGGGGCCGACAATTCCAGGGTCAGGGCAATCGAATCCGGCACGCGTCGTGCCAGACCGCTTTCGATCCGGCGGCGATGTTCATCGCTTTCCGCCATAGCCTTGATCGCAACCCGATCCGGCCCGACCGAGATTTGCGAGCGTGGCAGATCGCGCAGGGCCGATAGGGCAAATTCCAGTGAGGCATCCCAGCCGTCTGGCGTTTTGAACTCTGCGACACCCAGCAGGTCTGACACTTCGCCATCGCCGGCCAAAGCGGCAAAGCCTTCGATCAGTTCTTCGCGGTTGGTCGATGACGGGATCAGGCCGATTGCGGAAACCCCGGCATCATTGCGCAGAATTTCGATTGAGAAATCCGGTGGAGCCAGGTCATCGGGTTCTTCCACCAGCATCTGGTCGATCACACGGGCCGCGTCCACAACGCCACCAGCAGTGGACAGGGCCTGAAAGCGCGCGGCCTCATCCGGGGCGGTGCCGATCAGAAAGACCTGCAAGCCGTTGGTGTCCACCTCGGCCCAACTCAGCCCCGCCAGATCCAGCTCGCGCAGAACGTCAGCTTTCGACGCTGTTTCAATCACTCCGGCGGAAAAATATGCACTGACCAAGCTCACGGCGCCTGCTGCGGCGAAGGTTCCGCCAAAGGTAAAGATCGAGGAAAGGCGCATTGACGCTGTTGATCCCGTAATTTCAGTCTTAGGCGTTGATACGCAAGGTTAACCCTATGCGCAATCAGGCGAAGAGCGCAGCGGCGAAAAATAGCACAGGGATCAGGCCCGCATCGCGGTTTGCGCGAAACAGTTCCAGCAATCTCGCGCTATCGTCCAGTTTCAGGCGACGCAGCTGCCACATCAAATGCCAGCCCATCGCCCAAGGCCCGACCAACAGAATGACCATTTGCAGGATTTCCCCATCTGGCGCGGCAGCAATCACGGCGATTCCCATCAGGGCCACAGTGATAACCAGGAACCAGGCCAGGTATTTCGGCGTATCCTCGGCAAACAGGCGCGCGGTGGATTTCACTCCGATCAACGCGTCATCTTCGGTGTCTTGATGGGCATAAATCGTGTCGTAAAACAGCGTCCAGGCCATGCCGGCCAAGTACAGCATGACCGCCGGCAGGCTCAGGCTGCCAGTATGCGCGGTCCAGGCCAGCAACGCCCCCCAGTTAAAGGCCACACCCAGAAACACCTGAGGCCACCAGGTAAAACGTTTGGCAAAGGGATAGATCGCCACCGGCACCAGCGACACCACCCCCAGCAGGATCGCCATGGGCGGAAAGGTCAGCAAAATGGCAAAAGAGATCAGGCATTGCAGCGCCGCCCAGGCCAGCGCCTGTTTCACACTAACCTGCCCCGACGGGATCGGGCGCGAGGCGGTGCGTTCCACCTTGCCGTCAAAATCGCGGTCGGTGATGTCGTTCCAGGTGCAACCTGCACCGCGCATCAACACCGCACCAATGGCGCAGCCGACAAAAATCCACAGATCAAACAGCCGCATTTGCCCGTCACTGATCATCGCCAGCAGCAACCCCCACCAGCAAGGCAACAGCAACAGCCAAGACCCGATGGGGCGATCTGCCCGGCTGAGGCGCAGATAGGGGCGCAGCGGGGCCGGGGCCAGCGTGTCGACCCAATTGCCTTTGACAGCGTCGGCAACTTGTCCTTCTGCTTCGGGGGCTTCTGCCTCTGGTGTCTGGTCTGAACCGGTCATATGCTGCGCCTCATGAAGCCGAAAATCCGCCTTTATGTAGAGCACCCCTTGGGTCCGGGACAAGCCGTCACGCTGACGCGTGCGCAGGCGCACTATCTTTTTGGCGTCATGCGTCTGAGCAGCGGATCGCCCGTCGCCCTGTTCAACGGCACGGATGGCGAATGGCGCGCCGAGGTGGTCGAGGCGGGCAAGCGTGGCGGCACTTTGGAATGTTCAGAGCAAACCGCTCCCCAAACCTTGCCACCGGACCTTTGGCTTTGCTTTGCCCCGATCAAAAAATCCCGCACCGATTTTATCGTTGAAAAATCGGTCGAAATGGGCGCGCGGCGCATTGTGCCGATGCAGACCGAGTTCACAAATTCCGAACGCATCCGCCAGGACCGCTTGCAGGCCCATGCCGTCGAGGCAGCCGAGCAATGTCGCGCCACTTATGTGCCCGAATTGGCTCCGCTGATCCGCTTTGACGCTTTGCTGGACCAGCTTTCAGACCGCCAGATCCTGTTTTGTGACGAAGCCACTGCCGACAATACTGCCGATAATACAGAGACCGGGGCGCATGGCGGGCCGGGCGACGGGGCCGCGCCTGATGCCGGTTGGGCCATCCTGATCGGCCCCGAAGGCGGGTTTGCCCCAGCCGAGCGCGCCAAATTACGCGCGCTTCCCAATACCCATATTCTCAGCCTCGGCCCACGTATTTTGCGCGCTGACACCGCGGCGATTGCGGCCATGACCCTTTGGCAAACCCGTTTCGGAGATTGGTAACATGTTGCGTTTGGCAACCGCCCAAGACGTTGCAGCCCTCGACGCCTTCCTGGCTCACCATGCCGAAAGCTCCATGTTCCTGCGCAGCAATCTGGCCGCCCATGGCACGGATGAGCGCGACCACCGCCATGGCACCCGTTTCTACATCTGGGGCGAGATGCAGGGGGTGTTTGGCGCAACGGTCTCCGGCTTTCTTCTGGTTCAGGCTCCCAATTGCCCGCCCGAGGCCTTTGCCGCCTTTGCCCAAATTCTTGATCAGGAACGCGCCCTTGGCATGACCGGCCCGGACAATCAGGTCGTACAAGCGTTGACTGCCCTCGGGCTGAACACCGCCCGCTATCAGCTCAACCATGCCGAGCCGCTCTACCGTCTCGATCTTGCGCATTTGCCAGCGGGCAGGCTGCCCATGCGCGCGCCTCAGCCGCAAGATCTGGAGCTTTTGGTTGATTGGTTCTCGGGCTATCTGGTCGATACCCAGCAAAACACACAAGATAACGTCGCCCAACCGGCCCGCGACCGGGCGCAAATGGCGGTGGACACCCAATCCATCCGGCTATTCTTGCGCGGGGGACAACCCGTGGCCATGGCGGCCGTCAATGCCAGCGTGGCCGATTATGTGCAGGTGGGTGGTGTGTTCGTGCCTCAGGATCAGCGTCAAAAGGGGCTGGGGCGGCGCGTTACCACGGCGCTTTTGCAAGAGGCGCGGGATGATGGGGCCAAAACCGCGATCCTCTTTGCCAATAACCCCCCGGCAGCGCGGGCCTATGAGGCAATCGGATTTCAAAAGGTTGGTGATTTCAGGGTGGCGATTCTGGCCAAACCAACCGCGGTCACCCCGCAGCCAAACCCGGCCAGAATGCGATAGCCCACCAAAGGCGGGCTATCTCCCCGAAACTGAGGTTACTGATCCGCCAGCAGTACAGCCGGGTCGGCATCAACGATGTCATCCCATTTGCCGTTCGCATCCTGGATAAAGCCGGGGATATTGCCGTCCCAACGTTCCTGCACAGCCGGTGACAGGTTCAGATACAGCTTGTTGTCGACGATTTTCCAGACTTCCGGGTCGCCGTCAAATTTGAAACCCATGGCCGTGCCAAAGGCGCAATAGCCGCCATAGGCCGGGGCATAAGCCTCTGGATTGGCTTCGAATTTGGCTTTGTTTTCCTCAGAAGAAAAACGGTAGGTCGCGTCGTTATAGACAGCAGTGATCTGGAAATCACCCGGTGTTGGCGCGCCATCAGTGAAATAGGCAACGGGGTCATAGCCGCGCAAAGCCAGGCCTGTGGTGGTGGCATTGACGTCAAAGCCAGCAGCCAAAACAGAGGATGCGAGGGCAACAGAAACGGCGACACCGCCGATGAAGGATTTGATAATGGACATGTTGGTCCCTTTGTATGTGGGTCTGCCATCTGCAGGAATATGCGCGTGACAGTCAGATTTCATCGCGCGCCGGAAAATTGACGCTTGTGACGGTTCGAAATGTGTTGCCCGCCGGTGCTTCGATATCTGTGACAGGGGTGGCTCACATTCAAAACAACCTTAATTGAACTGCCGTTATTTTCCGTCATCCGCCCCAAACCCTCGGGGCCGCTGGAAAAATCCGCCTTGTGAACCCGGTCAGCGCGCCCTTAATGTCAGTCACACAACCCGCCAAGCCAAAGGAAACCCCATGGCCCTGATCCGCCCCGAAGCCGCCAAGGCCCTGTCGCGTTGGAGCGAAGCCATGACCGGTGCCGCCATCAGCGCACTGGGGCTCTATTGGGCGTTTTTCACCGGCGGTGGCCTGCTGCATTGGATCGGCTATTTCCTCGCCGTTTTGGGGGCGTTTCTCTGTGCCAGCGGCATTCGCCGCGCCCGCTTTGCCCATGACGAGGACGGGCTGGGCCTTGTCCAGATCACCGAGCGCCAGATCAGCTATTTCTCGCCCACCGGGGGCGGGGCCTTGTCGGTTGACGGGCTCTGGCGCGTCACGGTTGATGTGCTGGACATGATGGCGGTGCAATGGGTTTTCGTCGGCGAAGAGGGCACCCTGGCCATCCCCATCGACGCCGCCGGAACCGATGCCATTTTCGACATGCTCTCGGCCCTTCCCGGCGCAGATTTTGAAGCCGCCATTCGCGCCATGTCCGCCACCGAACCACACAGCTATGTGATCTGGCGCAAGCCCTCTGTGCAAACATCGGTAAACCGGGTGCATTGACACCGCCTGACATTCGCCTCATGGCTTAGGGTCAGGATGCATTGATTTGGTGCCACTGGCGCAGGAAGGGCAAAAAAGCAGAGGTTTTGGACGCGCAGGAACTGGCAGGGTCAATTTCAAGCGGTCAAGGCCGCTGCTTTGCAGCGCTTCCTGCGTCTGCAAGATTTGCCTGACTTAGCCCCTGACCTGCGTTTCATCGCCTTGAAATACAACCAGTATTTCTGTGCCGATGTGCCTTGTCAGGGCCTAAGTCAGGCAAACCAGAGGCACCAAATCAATGCATCCTGACCCTAACATCCAAGGCGGCACTAACAGGCGGAGAGCCCATGTCCATCCCTCAATCCGGCGGCGGTCCCATCGAGCGCCATGAACAATTGGCGGAATACCTGTCTTCGGGCTGCAAGCCCAAAGAGGATTGGCGCATCGGCACCGAACATGAAAAGTTCGGCTATTGCCGCGACACCCATAAACCCTTGCCCTATGAGGGCGAACGCTCGATCAAAGCTGTGCTCGAAGCGCTGCGCGACCGCCATGGCTGGGCCCCGCTGGAAGAGGCGGGAAATATCATTGGCCTGACCAAAGATGGGGCCAATATCTCGCTCGAACCCGGTGGCCAGCTGGAACTGTCCGGTGCGCCGCTGGAAACCATTCACCAGACCTGCGACGAGGTGAACGCGCATCTGGTCGATGTCAAAGACATCGCGGATCAGATCGGCGTCGGCTTCATCGGCCTTGGCGGTGCTCCGATCTGGACACATGAGCAGATGCCGGTCATGCCCAAGGGCCGCTATCGCCTCATGACAGATTACATGGACAAGGTGGGCACCCTTGGCAAATCCATGATGTATCGCACCTGCACCGTGCAGGTTAATCTCGACTTCGCCTCCGAGGTCGACATGGTGCAGAAAATGCGCGTCGCCCTGGCCTTGCAGCCCGTGGCCACCGCGCTGTTCGCCAACTCGCCCTTTACCGAAGGCAAGCCAAACGGTCACAAAAGCTGGCGCTCGCGGATCTGGCGCGATCTCGATGCTTCGCGCACCGGCATGCTGCCATTCGTGTTCGAAGACGGATTCGGCTTTGAGGCCTGGGTCGACTACGCGCTCGATGTGCCGATGTATTTCGTCTATCGCAATGGCGAATATATCAACGCGCTGGGCCAATCCTTCCGCGATTTCCTCAAGGGCGAATTGCCCGCGCTGCCCGGCGAAACCCCAACTCTGTCCGATTGGGCCGACCACCTGACCACGATCTTCCCTGAGGCGCGGGTGAAGAAATTCATCGAAATGCGCGGGGCAGATGGCGGCCCCTGGCGTCGCCTTTGCGCGCTGCCCGCTTTCTGGGTTGGTCTGACCTATGATCAATCCGCGCTGGATGCGGCCTGGGATCTTGCCAAAGACTGGGATGCGGAAACCCGCGAAGCCCTGCGCGTCGCGGCATCGGTCGATGGGCTTCAGGCCGAGGTCAACGGCATCAAGATGCATGACCTTGCGCGCGAAGTTGTGGCGATCTCCGAATCCGGTCTCAAGGCCCGTGCCAAACCCGGGGCAGGGGGGCTGGTCCCGGACGAAACCCACTTCCTGAACGCGCTCAAGGAATCACTGGAAACCGGCCAGGTCCCCGCCGATGAATTGCTCGCGCATTATCACGGTGACTGGAATGGCGACCTCAGCCAGATCTACGCGCAGTACTCCTATTAAAACCACCCCCCGGTTTCTTTGGGCCACAAATATCCCGGGGAGTCCGCCTTGGCGGACGGGGCAGCGCCCCAAAGCGTGCCTTGTAAAGCGCGCAAACGGGGCGGTCAGGAACTGGCCTGCCCCAAAACCCGCGTCCGGTAATAGTCACTGATCTGGGCGCGTTGCGCTTCCAACTCTTCTGCGCTGGGCTCCTGATGCAATTTTAGCAAGGTTGCATAGCCTTGACGGGCATCGTGAGGTTTGCTCGCGCTGGCGGTTTCAGTGGCCTTACCTGAAAGCCCCTCAAACCCACGCGCATGCGGCGCGGCCCAGGGGCCACCAGCCCCATTCGGCGGCTGACCCCATTTGTTTTCCTCACTCTCCGAGGGCAGGCACAACAGCACGAACAGCCAGATCGGTCCGACAATCGGAATGGAATTGACAAAATACCACATGCCCGACCGCCCGGCATCATGCAGGCGGCGCACGGTCAAGGTCAGCGTGGGCACGATGGTCACAATAATCAAAACCGGCGTCATATAGGCAAAAATGCTGAAATTGGGCACGTCAGCGGTCGCGATAGTATAAAGATCAAAGCCCACAGCCAGAGTGCCGAGGGTCAGCAAAATCCCCTGCACCCACCAAAATTCCGCCCGCGTGGCTCGGCCCGTGATGTTCAAAGCGCGAAAGATGTAATTCTCAAATGCGGTATGCGGGCCGATCATTTTCATGCTCCGGTAGAATACGGTCAGCATTTTTTTGCCCGAAAAGCAGGGCAAAATTCGGGCGCGAACTGGGAAAGCTTGCGGCTTTGCTTTGGGATTTATCTCAGCTTGTGATCACTCTTGGCCCGGTCTCAATACCCAAGGGCGCAGCCATCCTTGCGTGGGTCCGATGCCCCTTCCAACACACCGTTTTCATGGATGAAAATGGCCTGGCCGCCCCCCAGCGCGGTTTCGGGAATCTCGATGTCATGTCCTTTGGCGGCCAGTTCCGCGCGGACCTGATCATCATAGCCACGCTCGACTTGCAGCTTGCCTTCGGTGGCAAAACTGCGCGGCATATCCAGCGCAGTCTGAGCATCCATGCCGTAATCCAGCATATTGCTTACCAGACGCGCATGACCATTGGGCTGATACTGCCCACCCATAACGCCAAAGGGCATGATCACCCGGCCCTTGTCGCGCAACATGGCGGGAATAATCGTGTGCATCGGGCGCTTGCCGCCCTGCAATTCATTCGGATGCCCAGCCTGCAGCGAGAATCCCGCCCCGCGATTCTGGAACAGAATGCCAAATTTTTCCGACGCAATCCCCGAGCCAAAGCCATGGAAAATCGAATAAATCAGCGACACCGCCATGTGGTCGCGATCCACCACGGTGATATAGATCGTGTCCTTATGCACCGCTTCGCTTTGGCGATTGGCGTTTGCCATGGCCCGGTTGGGGTCGATCAAACTGGCCAGGTCGGCGGCGGTTTTCGCAGACAGGAGGTGATCCAATTTGGCCATATGATCGGGATCGGCCAGAAACCGATCGCGCGCATCATAGGCCAGTTTGGCGGCCTCAGCCTCGATATGCACACGGTCTGCGCCTTGCGGATCCATCGAGGCTAGATCGAAATGTGACAGGATATTCAGCATCAGATGCGCGATGATGCCTTGCCCGTTGGGCGGATGCTCCAACAGCTCTTTATCTTTGTAAAATCCGCTGACCGGGTCGCCGATTGTGCAGGCCGTGGCGGCGAAATCTTCGGCAGAATGATGACCCCCGAGCTTGTTCAAACTGGCCAACATGTCATCGACCACCTCGCCCTCGTAAAACCCTTTGCGCCCCTGGCTGGCGATGCGGCGCAGCAGGTCCGCCTGTTTTGGTAGGGCGAAAACCTCACCCACCTGCGGCACCTGGCCGTTGATCAGGAAATCCCTGCGCGCGCTGCCTTGCAAAATCGAAGCGCTGTTTTGCCAGTCAAAGGCAACACGTGGTGCGACCGGAACCCCGTGTTCCATATAGTGAATCGCGGGCGCAAGGCTGTCGGCCAAGCCCAGTTTTCCCCAGCGTTCCGACAAGGTGCAAAACCCGTCCACCGCGCCGGGGATCGTGACGGCATGCGCATCGTAAAGCGGCATCTTGTCGAGCCCTTGCTCGCGCAACTCTGCGGCACTGGCCTGTGCTACCGCCCGCCCGGAGCCGTTCAGGGCCACAACATCCTTGCCCGGTTCCGAGATCAGCGCAAAGCAATCGCCCCCCAACCCGGTCATTTGTGGCTCGGCCACCCCCAGCAACACCGCCCCGGCAATCGCCGCATCCGCCGCATTGCCGCCGCGTTGCAGGATGCCAATCGCCGCCTGAGCAGCCAAAGGGTGCGAGGTTGCGCACATCCCGTTCGTGGCAAAAACGGCCGACCGGCCCGGCAAATGAAAGTCGCGCATGGGGTGAGGATCCTATTGTTTGCGTTGAACAATAGGAGGCCCGAAGGCGCGGTCAAGCCGTGCGTGATCTTCTGGACGTTGCGTTCTGCTAGGGGGGAAAGCTGATAGTCCTCGGCGCCGCGCACTGGGTGGGGGCTGTAACACGCGGCACCGAGGGAAGCCTATGCAGCTACAAGACCCGTTTTGACGGTTGGCTGAGGCACCAATATGACCGGTGTAAGGAGATTTTGCGGCAGGTACATTTTCTCAAAAATTGTCCACGCAACAGAAAACGCAGCCGGTTTTAAGGCACAATAGCTTATGTGATTTTTTCGGGGGATATCCTCGACACCATGCACTGGGTGGGGGCTGATAATGCATGGTGCCGAGGTAAGCTATATGCAGCTATGGGATTAGTTTTGCCGCTGAATTTGGCCGAAATTGAGACGCTGCTGGGGTAAAATCGCGGCTCTGCTCAAAACCCCTGTTTCGACCCATTTGCCCACCTCAGATCTTGGACATCCAAGGGGCAATGGTCTCGTTTCTGAAGAAGAGCAAACGCCACACGGAACAAGTCCGCCCATTGCGGGTAAGCGAACGCAAACAGCACGGATCTGACGTTATAGCGTCCGGCCTTTAACCTGACTCATCAAGCGACACGAATGTCCCGAGAGCGCCGAAGGCGTGGCAGGGTATTCGTGTCTCAAGTTTAAGGTCGGGCGATCTAATTAACCGCCGACCACCTGGATCGGCATTTCCAGCGACAGGTGGTTTTCACGGCCCCGCCGTTCATAGGTCAGCTCATCGCTGAGCGTGCGGATCAGATACCAACCGAAACCACCTTCGGGCATGTCTTGTATGTCCACATCAACATTGGCTGATTTGCCTTCGGGCAAGGCCCCATGCGGCATTGCACTGCCGCAATCGACGAAATGCGCCTTGAGCACGGCGGTTTGGAAATTCACATCCAGTTGGATTTCACCATCCGGGCGTTCCTTATAGGCGTGTTCAACAATATTGTTGAGAACCTCAGCAATGACGACCTCCCACATGTCGCCAGGACATGTGTGGAAATCGCTGACTTCCAGCTGTTCGCGCAGCGATGTCAGCGTTTCCCGCACAGCTTCTGGTGTGCTGCGCAAGACATATTGGAAGGCCAGCGTGTCATTGGCGCCAGATCCGGCTGTCATTTCGATCTCTCCGAAAGGGCTCAGCAATCAGGCGCTTTTGGCCAGGGCATCCTGGGCCGAGCCATGGATGGTGAAAATCGAATCCATGCGGGTCATGCGAAACACTTTGTCCACTGCGGGTGTCAGGCCGGCAAGATCCATCTTGCCGCCTTGGGGCACCAGTTTCATCGCCGCCACGATTGACCCCAACCCACTGGAATCAATGAACATGACCTTGTGAAGGTCCAGAACATACTGGGCCGCATTGCCGCCCATTTGTTCGCGCATCTTATCCTTGAACGCGATGGCCACTGACGCATCAATACGCTCGGCCTCAACCGTGACAATCATCACATGATCTTGTGTATGGGTAGAAAATTCCATGCCCGCCTCATTCATAAAGTCACGCTGACCCTAGACGGCAATCCTTACCATTCGGTATGCAAGACCCACTTAGGAGGAGTTCACATGCAAGAAGTAGTCATCACCGGCGCAGCGCGCACCCCGATGGGGGGATTTCAGGGCGCGTTCAGCGGTGAAGAAGCCGCCAAATTGGGCGGTCGCGCGATCGAGGCCGCGCTGGAACAGGCCGCGAATCCCCAGGTTGACGAGGTCCTGATGGGCTGCGTTTTGCCAGCAGGACAGGGGCAGGCCCCGGCGCGTCAGGCTGGCTTTGCCGCTGGTCTGGGCGAAGAGGTGCCCGCCACGACACTTAACAAAATGTGCGGGTCCGGGATGAAGGCGGCGATGTTTGCCTTTGACCGGCTAGCGCTGGGCCACGCGGATACCATCATCGCTGGCGGGATGGAGAGCATGACCAACGCCCCGTATTTGCTGCCAAAAATGCGGGATGGTGCGCGGCTTGGTCATGGTCAGGTCATCGACCATATGTTCCTTGATGGGCTTGAGGATGCCTATGACAAGGGCCGTCTGATGGGCACCTTTGCCGAGGATTGCGCCGAAAGCTTTCAGTTCACTCGCGAAGCGCAGGACAATTACGCGCTTGCCTCTTTGTCACGGGCGCTTGAGGCGCAGAAAAGCGGTGCGTTTGAGGGGGAAATCGCCTCGGTCACCATGACAACCCGCAAAGGCGAGGTTGTGGTTGCGCAAGATGAACAGCCCGGCAATGCCCGCCCTGAAAAGATCCCGCATTTGAAACCCGCCTTTCGCAAGGATGGCACGGTCACCCCGGCGAATTCCTCGTCGATCTCTGACGGGGCCGCAGCCCTTGTGATGACCACCGCCGAGGCCGCCGCAGCAGCGGGGACCGAGATTCGCGCCCGCGTTCTGGGCCATGCCAGCCATGCCCACGCCCCCAGCCTTTTCCCGACCGCCCCGGTGCCCGCCGCGCAGAAACTGCTGCAGCGTCTGGGCTGGAGCACCGAGGATGTCGACCTTTGGGAGGTGAACGAAGCCTTTGCCGTGGTGCCCATGGCCTTCATGCAGGAAATGGGCATTCCCCATGACAAGGTGAACGTGAATGGCGGAGCCTGCGCTCTGGGCCATCCCATCGGGGCCTCCGGCGCACGCATTATCGTCACCCTGCTGAACGCCTTGGAAAAACGCGGCCTCAAACGCGGTGTGGCCGCCATCTGCATTGGCGGCGGCGAAGGCACGGCGATTGCGATTGAACGGCCTTAACTCAATTCCCCAAGTCCTCGTGTGAGAGGGCTTGGGGCGCAATTCGGAATTCCCACCACGCCCAGGCGCGGCTTAGCCCTATAAACGCGGGAATGCTGAGCGCCAGGGCAAGCTGGGCAAAAGCAAGCCAATAGCCCGAGTGGACAGTGCTAAAAACAATCTCTCCGCAATCCAGGGGGACGAGATAAAGGGCGACACAGACTGACAAGATACAGGCAACCAAAACCAGTCGTTCAACCCCGTTTGGCTTTCTGTGAAGGCGCGCAAGCCGCAGCGCCCCAGGCACAGAAAAGAGGGTGAAGGCAAAGATCAAAGCATCATCGTCAGCGCCTGAACTCTTTAATTCCCGACAATAAATTGGCCCGTCTGCCCCTTTCGCCATCAATCCGGGCGCAAGATCGCCAAAATTCCAACCAATCAATACCATCACCAAAATGCAGCCGAGCAAAGCGGCATTCCACGCCCAAATGCTCAGCATTGATGTTTGTGGCGAAACGTCCTGCATTTAATAAATTCCTAAAAAACACTGATCTGGAACCTCCGACCATTGGGTCCAACCTTAACAACAGTGACAGGTGGAATTGCAACGTTGGAAGCGCCACTTTAAACACGAAATTGCAGGGGTAAGCTTCGATTTTGGTTTTAGAGCTAACTTTCATCGCTCTGAGTTTATTTAGCTGGATGCGCTTCGAAACGGGTGATCTTACACAAATTCCCGCGCGCTATGTCTCTCTTCCGCCTTCTGAAACTGTGCAGATCACGCTGCCGACGTATCTGCCGCCTCGGGAAAGGATATTCACTGGTGACATTTTGCCAACCGGATTGGTCGACGACCCACATTATAGGGCCAGTTGGGTTGCGAAAACGACAGTACAGGACGGAACGCAAACCAGGCACTTTCGAGCACGTCTCTTTGACGTGAATTACCGCTTTTCAGAGATGTTTCGATCACAATTCATTGCGATCGAAGAGAATGGTCAAACACATAAGGTTCAAGTTCCCGAATTCTATTTGGTCAGCTTGGCCAACAATTTCCATCCAGTATTTGCGGGTTTGTCCAGCGAGGGCGGCGTCTTTTTTCTTCCTGCAATCCGCTCAAAGTCCAGTGACAAAGTTGGGGATGTTTCGACCGGTCTTTTGGTCCTGAACTGGCCGGACCTCGACACCTTGATTTTTGCCACTTCTGATCGGGATGTCGCTAGGTTCCAATCTGTCGTTATACAGCTCAATCGAGACCCCCAAATTGGAAGTTACGCGGACAGTTTTTGTAATTCGCAATGGCGACCGACTGTCGAATTTTGGACGATTACTCTCGGGCGCCCATGCCCCAAATAAACCCCTTTACCGCATACGCCACACCAGTGGCAGGATCATCACGATCATCGCGGCGGCCAACAGGAACGGCGCTCCGGGGAAATAGACCGCCGCATCCCCGACAAAGCGTTGAAACACGCCGGTCATCACCAGCGGGGCCGCCACTGCCGCGATTGAGGACAGCGAGGCGATCACCCCCTGCACCAGGCCTTGCAGGTCTTCGCCCACCCTGTTGGCGGCAAAGGCGGTCAGCAGGGGCGGGGCCATGTCGGACAGGGCGGCAAAGGGCAGGATGACCGCAACCGCCCAAACCGCCGTCGAAAACCCAAAGCCGGTAAAACCGATAATCGCCGCCACGACCCCAAGGATCAGCGTCTTGTAATCGCCCAGCCGTCTGGTCAGCTGCGGCAAGATCCCCGCCTGTACGACCGCGATCAACACGCCATAGCCCGACAGGGTCAGCCCGATCACAAACCCATCCCAGCCAAACATCTCGCGCCCCCAAAAGGCCCAAAGCGTGACATAGACCATATTGGCGCATTTAAAAAACAAAGAGGCAGATCAAGGGGATGGCAAGACCGGGCAGGATAAAGGCCTTCCAGATCGACGCAAACGGGTTCAGATCGCCTTTGCCAAACCTGCGGCGGTTTTCCGGTTTCAGCGACTCGGGCAGGATAAAAATCCCGAACAAGGCATTCAGCGCCGACAGCCCGGCGGCAATCCAGAAGGGCGCGGTGATATGCCAGCCCGAGGCCAGCCCACCCAATGCCGGCCCCAACACAAACCCGATCCCAAAGGCCGCGCCGATCATACCAAAGGCGGCACCGCGCTCCTCGGGCTTGGCGATGTCAGCGATATAGGCGGTTGCGGTGATATAGGTCGCCCCGGCCAGCCCCGCCAATATCCGACCAACCAGCAACACCCAATAGGTCTCGGCCAGGGCCATGATCACATAGTCTATGGTCAGTGTTGCCAATGCCAGCACCAGGATCGGCCTGCGCCCATAAGCGTCAGACAGGCTGCCTATGATCGGGCCGACCAGAAACATCGCTGCCGCATAGGCCGACATCATGATGCCACCCCAAAACGCTCCCTGCGCTGTGTCTCCCGCGCCGACTCGATCCATCAGATCCGGCATGATCGGAAACACGATCCCGACGCCAATCGCGTCGATCAACATGGTCGCCAATATGAACAAAAAGGGGCCTGAGAGTTTCATGGGTTACCCGCCAAAGACATGCCCATCTTGCAGAAACCATTCCCATGCCGAGCGCAAGCGGTTTAGGGTTGGGGGGTATTGTTTATTGGGATTGTTGAAATGACCAAACGCGTGGCCTATTCCGGCCCTCTCACCGATAACAGCCGCTGGGACAGTGTGGCGCTGCGTCCTGATGACATCATCGTCGTCACGCCACCCAAATCCGGCACCACCTGGATACAAACCATCATCGCGCTCTTGCTCTCTGGCGATCCCGAGGTCGAGACCGAGCTGTCGATCAGGATGCCTTGGGTCGATATGCGTATGCGTGACCTGTCTTAGGTGTCCGAGCGTTTGGCCGCCATGCCCCAGCGCCGCAGTTTGAAAAGCCATACGCCGCTTGATGGTCTCCCCCTCGACGACAGCGCGCATTATGTCTGCGTCTTTCGCCACCCGCTTGATGCGCATTTTTCCTTTCGCAAACATGTGGGCAACGTGCCTTTTCCGGTCTTTGACCCTTGGTATCCAGCGGATGATCAAGCCGGGGCGACGTTTCAGCATTTCCTGACCGGCGACGCGCAGGGAGACCAATGTGATGCCATGCCGCTTTCGCTGATCCTGCGTCATTTCATGGCGGCCAAGGCCGTGGCGGATCGGCCCAATGTCTCGCTTTTTCACTATGCCGATATGAAACGCGATTTGCCTGGCTCCTTTGAACAGGTGGCGCGGCTATTGGGCGTGCGCCATGCCCCTCAGGTGATGGACCAGCTCATTCAGGCCGCCGATTTCGACAATATGAAACAGAACGCCGATCGGTTCTGCCCCTCGGGCGGCAAAGGGTTTTTCAAGTCAGATTCGGATTTCTTTGACAGCGGCAGCAGTGGCAAATGGCAGGGCCAACTGAGTGAAAAAGAGCTCGCGGATTACGATGCGATTCTGGATGCAGTCCTGTCCCTCAAAGATCGCCGCTGGCTCGAATTCGGGTCAGCCTGCGATCTAAACTGCTCGTAACCTGGAACCGAATTCTTGTCATAGAGTTAATGTCCCCGGATCGCTTGCGATCCGGTTCGCGCCCGACCCCGCCCCCCAAGGGCGGGCGCGAATTCGTCTTAACGTTTCAACAAGTTGCAGAGCTATCCGATGCCTCCACCCGTTCGCCAAGATTAGACGCGCCCACCCTCGGTGCCGGGCGCGAACCTGTGTGGTTACTAGTAGTCTATGTTGCGGATTTCAGTTCCAGGTTGCTAGAGACAGGATGCATTGATTTTGCTCATGGTTTCAAAGGGGTGGCGCTGTGGTCGTCGCTCAGGGCCTAACTTTGGGGCAAATGATGCATCTGCAGCGTGAAAAAATGCTTTGAAATTTCACAAATCCGTGGCAGCGTGAAAATATGATTGATTTTTTCACGACTCAAAGCACGTAGCCTATGGACCAAACACATCGCCACTCCACCACCCTTGGGGCCGACATTCGCGCCTTGCGCCGCACGCGGGGGCTGACCCTGCAGCAGATGGCGGATGCTTTGGGTCGCTCAGTTGGTTGGCTGTCTCAGGTCGAGCGTGACAAATCCGATCCGGGCATTGATGACCTGCGCGCCATCGCCTCTGTGCTGGACGTCTCTATTTCGACCCTGTTTTCAAATGCGCCGTCTCCCGCGCATGAAACAGGGCGGATTGTCCGCTCCGAGGCGCGCCGGGCCATTGGCCCGGGCGAAGAGGGGCTGCGCGAGGAATTGCTGTCTCCGGATCTCACAGATGATTTCGAGATGGTGCATTCCACCTTCCTGCCCGGGGCAAGCCTCCCCGCCCCGGTGCAGCGCCCCACCCAAGAGGTTGGCTATGTGATTTCCGGCAAGCTCGACATCGAAATTGGTGGTCATCTGTTCCATCTGGAACCCGGCGACAGCTTTCGCATCAAGGGCGAGCCGTTTCGCTGGATGAACCCCTATGAAACCCCGGCCATTGCGGTCTGGGTCATCGCGCCGCCGGTTTATTAAGGAGAGTATCATGACCAAAGGATCCTGCCTCTGCGGTGCTGTCCGCTTTGAAACCGAGGCCACACCGATCAAAGCCAGCATCTGCCATTGCGGCCAATGCCGACGCCAATCCGGTCACCTCTGGGCCTCGGCACAGGTGCCGCAGGACGCGCTGACCATCAGCGGCGAGCTGCGTTGGTATCAGGCCAGCCCAGATGCGAAACGCGGCTTTTGCCCGACCTGTGGCAGTTTCCTTTTCTGGCAGGGCACGGGCGAAGACATGATCAGCTTTGCCCTTGGCGCGCTCGACACGCCCACCGGTATCACCCTGGAAAAGCACATCTTTACCGCTTCCAAGGGCGACTATTACGACATCAACGACACGCTGCCTCGGCACGATTAACGGAGCACAATCATGAGCGAATTTCCCACAAAGGCCAAAGTGGTCATCATCGGCGGCGGCGCTGTCGGTGTCTCCACGCTCTATCACCTTGCCAAAAAGGGGTGGAGCGATTGCGTGCTTTTGGAAAAGAACGAGCTGACCGCCGGCTCGACCTGGCACGCGGCGGGCAATTGCCCGAATTTCTCGGCCTCCTGGGCGGTCATGAACATGCAGCGCTATTCGCTTGAGATGTATCGCACCCTGGCCGAGGACGTGGATTACCCGATGAACTACCACGTCACCGGGGCCTTGCGTCTGGGGCACAGCAAAGAGCGCAGGCAGGAATTCGAGCGGGTGGCCTCAATGGGTCAATATCAGGGCCTGCCACTGGAAATGATGTCACCGGAAAAGGCCAAAGAGCTGTACCCGTTTCTGGAAACCCATGACCTCGACGCGGTGCTCTGGGATCCGCTGGATGGTGATATCGACCCGGCGCAGCTGACTCAGGCCATGGCCAAGGGCGCGCGTGATCTCGGGGCGTCGATCCAGCGTTTCTGCCCGGCCACAGGCGTCACTCAGAAAGACGATGACAGCTGGATCGTCCACACCGACAAAGGCGATATCGAGGCGGATTATGTTGTCAATGCAGGCGGTTACTATGCCGCGCGCATTGGCGAGTGGTTCAAACCCTATGGCGGGCGCGACGTGCCGATGGTCGTTATGTCCCACCAGTATTTCCTCACCGAGGTCATCCCCGAGGTCAAAGCCTGGACCCAGGAGAACGGCAAAAAGCTCCCGATGATCCGCGACGTGGACAGTTCTTACTACCTGCGTCAGGACACCTACGGCCTGAATCTCGGCCCGTATGAGCGCAACTGCAAGGCACATTGGGTCACCGAAGACGATCCGATGCCCGATGACTTTTCCTTCCAGCTTTACCCGGACGATCTGGAACGCCTGGAATGGTATATCGAGGACGCGATGGCGCGGGTTCCGCCGCTTGGCACCGCCGGGGTGGGCCGCAATATCAATGGCCCAATCCCCTATGCGCCAGACGGCTTGCCGCTCATGGGGCCGATGCCCGGCGTCAAAAACGCCTTTGAGGCGCACAGTTTTACCTTTGGCATCGTTCAGGCCGGTGGCGCTGGCAAATGCATGGCGGAATGGATCGTCGACGGGCAGACCGAATGGGATATGTGGGCCGTGGATGCGCGCCGCTACACGGGTTACGCCGATCACGACTATTGCCTGCAAAAGGCGATGGAGACCTATGGCCACGAATACGCCATGCATTTCCCCCATCACCAATGGCCCGCCGGGCGCAACAAGCGCCTGTCGCCCAATCATGACCGCATGATCGCCGATGGCGCACAAATGGGGGCCTTTAACGGTTGGGAACGCGCCTGCTGGTTTGCCGCTGAGGGCGAAGACACCTCCGAGGCCGGTACCGAAACCTGGGCGCGCCAAGGCTCCTGGACCGCGGCCGTCAAACGCGAGGTTGAGGCCGTGCGCGACGGTGTTGGTGTCATCGACATGTGCGGCTTCTCGCGCTTCACGCTCAAGGGCGATGGCGCGGCGGAATGGTTGCGCAGCATGGTCACCGGCGCCCTGCCCAAGGTGGGCCGCATGAACCTGATCTATTTTGCCGACAATCGCGGTCGCATCGTGACCGAGATGTCCTGCATCCGTCATGGTGAAGATGACTTCACCCTGATGACCGCCTCTGTCGCGCAATGGCACGATTACGAACTGCTCTGGCGCAACCTGCCTGCGGGTCTTGAGCTGGCCGACATCTCCAAAGACATCACCACCATGCTGGTCACTGGCCCGAAATCCCGTGACGTGCTGGCCGGGATCTCCGATGCCGATCTCTCGGCGGGCTGGCTGTCTTTGCAGACCGCCAAGGTCGCCGGTCACGAGGCCATGCTGTCGCGGGTGTCCTTTGTGGGCGAACTGGGCTGGGAAGTCCACGTCCCAACCCAAAACGCCGCCGAGGTCTATACCGCGATCCGCGATGGCGGGGCGGCACCCTTTGGCATGTTTGCCCTGGATTCCATGCGCATCGAAAAAGGCTATCGCACCTGGAAGGGCGACCTTTCCACCGATTACTCCATGCTCGAGGCCGGGCTGGGCCGCTTTGTGCGCCTGACCAAGGAACAGGATTTCCCCGGCAAGGCCGCGCTGGCCGCAGAGGCCGAGGCGGGCAGCAAAAAGGCCTTTGCGACCCTGATCATCGACGCGCCAGAGGCGGATGCGCCCTATATGTCGACCATTTTCCACAACGGCGAAGTGGTCGGGGAAACCACCTCGGGCACCTATGGCTACCGCGTTGATGCCTCGATCGCGCTGGCCATGCTGCGCCCCGATCTTGCCACACCGGGAACCGAGCTTGAGGTCAATATCTTTGGCCAGTTGTGCAAGGCTGTGGTGCAAAAGGACGAGCCGCTTTGGGATCCGGAAAACGAACGGCTCCGCGCCTGATCTGGACTTGCTAAGATCGTGTCAGGCCGTGCATATGGCCTGACACGAAAAAAGGGTTTTGAAATGGCTGAAATTACACTTCTGGACGGCGGAATGGGGCAGGAATTGATTCATCGTGCCGGTGACCGACCAACGCCGCTTTGGTCGACGCAGGTGATGATGGACATGCCTGGAATCGTCCAATCCGTGCACGAAGATTACTATCGGGCAGGGGCCAGTGTTGCCACGACCAACACCTATGCGATCCACCGGGATCGTCTGCGCGGGGCGTCCAACCATTACGCGGTTGATGGCGCCGAAATGCCCAATATCGAAGACAAGTTCGAAGCCCTGCACGATGCCGCCCTGACCGAAGCATGTGCTGCGCGTGACGCTGTCGGGTCTGGCCGGATTGCGGGCAGTATCGGCCCCTTGGGTGCCAGCTACCGTGCGGATCTGCACCCGGATCACGACACGGCCGTCCCGCTTTATCGCGAAGTTGCCGGTCTGATTGGCCCGCGGGTTGACGTGCTTTTGTGTGAAACCGTCGCCTCTTTGGATGCAGCGCGTTCAGCTCTGGTGGGGGCTTTGGCCGCCGAGAAACCCGTCTGGATTTCCGTCACAATCGATGACGAAGATGGAACCTTGCTGCGATCCGGCGAAAAGGTGGCCGATCTGGCCGCAATCCTCAAAGATGGGGCGGCTGCCGCCCTCGCCAATTGCTCGGCACCAGAAGCGATGCCAGCTGCCCTTGAACAACTTGCCAAAGCGGGATTGCCTTTTGGGGCGTATGGCAATGGTTTCACCATGATCACCAAGGCCTTCCTTGAAGGAGGGACCACTGCCGGAGATCTGCGGGCTCGTCAGGATATGGGCCCGGAGAACTATGCTGATCACGCCATGTCTTGGGTCGATATGGGGGCCACCATCCTAGGGGGCTGCTGTGAAACCGGCCCGGCGCATATCGCCGAAATTGCCCGCCGATTGCGCGAAGCCGAGCATCGGATCGTATGAGCGCTGCGGGGGAAAAGCAGCGCTGGCATGTCGACATTCTCGTCGCTGACGGGTTTGTCCTGACCGAAGTGGCAGGCATCGTGGACGCGATGCGCATTGCCAATCGGGTCGCCGCTTTCCCCCCGTTTACCTGGACGTACCGGTCGGCCTTTGGTGGCGTTGTCGAAAGCGGGGCCGAGGTCTGCGTCAAAGCCGAGTCCTTTGCCCAAAAGCCCGAGGCCGATTACGCCTTTGTTATCGGCAATGCCGATCCCGATTGTCCGGCCCTGTCCGTGGGCACCCAGATTGATCGCTATACCTTTCGCGGCGCGCAGGTTTTCCTGCTCGCCGAAGCTGCCAGCCGCTACATCAAGGAACGCGGCTATGATGGCAGCCATCTTTCCACCCATTGGGAAAATTCTGACGTCCTGCGCGAACGTTCCGGGCTTTTCGAGGCGGGCAATGCCATCGCCACCGAAGATGGGCTGGTCGTGACCTGCGCCGGTATGGGCGCGACGGTGGATGTGATGCTGGCAGTGCTGCGCCGCCATATCTCATCCGCCAATCTGATGACTGTCGCCAATGTGTTGCTGCACGAGAAAATCCGCGATTTCTCAACTCGCCAACCGCTTGGCGGCGCGCGCAGCTCCGGGTCCGGGGATCGCGAGCTCGACCAATGTCTGCAAATCATGCAGGCCAATATCGAAGATCCGATCCCGATTTCCGAATTGGTCAAGGTGCTGGGCATTTCCGCCCGCTCGCTCGAGCGCAAGTTCCGCACCCATCTCAACACCACACCCAACACCCATTACCGCGAATTGCGTCTGGCTCGCGCCAATAACCTGCTGCTCAACACCAATATGAGCGTGCGCGAGGTCGGTCTGGCCTGCGGCTTTCCCAGCGGTTTTTCCGGCCTCTACAAAGGCTTCTTCGGAATCACCCCCTTTGCCCTGCGCAAACAACGCCGCCTTGGGTCATCCAATCCATCACAGCTTGGGAAATCCGACAGCGCGTGACGGTTTTTCCACATTCTGCTTTTGGCTTTCATGCCAAGCTGCCTCAAATTCCTGACGTTTCGGAGACTGTGACCTCATGAGCAATCTTCCTCAAAAGGCCCGCGTGGTCATTATTGGTGGCGGTGTGATCGGCTGTTCCGTGGCCTATCACCTGATCAAAAAGGGCTGGAAAGACGTTGTGCTGCTGGAACGCAAACAGCTCACCTCTGGCACCACCTGGCACGCCGCCGGTCTGATCGCGCAGCTGCGCGCGACAAAGAACATGACCAAGCTGGCCAAATACAGCCAGGAGCTTTATGGCACGCTCGAGGAAGAGACCGGCGTTGCCACCGGCTTCAAGCGTTGCGGTTCAATCACCGTGGCCTTGACCGAGGAACGCAAGGAAGAGATCTATCGCCAGGCGGCCATGGCCCGTGCCTTTGGCGTTGAGGTCGAAGAGATCTCGAACGAGCGCGTGCAGGAACTCTATCCGCATATCAATCTCGACGGCGTCAAAGGCGCGGTTTACCTGCCGCTCGACGGGCAGGGCGACCCGGCCAATATCGCGCTGGCCTTGGCCAAAGGCGCGCGTATGGGCGGCGCGCTGGTCAAAGAGCGTATCAAGGTTACCGAGATCGTCAAATCCGGGCGCACGGTCACCGGTGTGGACTGGGTCGCGGATGATGGCTCTGAAAGCGGCCATATCGAATGTGACATGGTGGTGAACTGCGCCGGGATGTGGGGGCACGAGGTGGGCCGCATGGCCGGGGTCAACGTGCCGCTGCATGCCTGCGAACATTTCTACATCGTCACCGAAAACATCGAAGGTCTCACCCAGCTTCCGGTCCTGCGCGTGCCCGATGAATGCGCCTATTACAAGGAAGACGCTGGGAAATTCCTGCTTGGGGCCTTTGAACCCAATGCCAAACCCTGGGCGATGGACGGCATCCCCGACAATTTCGAATTCGACCAACTGCCCGAGGATTTCGACCATTTCGAACCCATCCTCGAAGCCGCCTGCAACCGCATGCCAATGCTGGCCGAGGCGGGTATTCACACCTTCTTTAACGGGCCCGAAAGCTTTACCCCGGACGATGCCTATCACCTTGGCCTCGCGCCCGAGATGGACAATGTCTGGGTCGCCGCAGGCTTCAACTCGATCGGGATTCAATCTGCCGGGGGCGCGGGCATGGCGCTGGCCGAATGGATGGATACCGGCGAAAAACCCTTTGATCTGGGGGATGTCGATATCAGCCGCATGCAGCCGTTTCAGGGCAACAAACAATATCTGTTTGAACGCTCCAAAGAAACGCTGGGCCTGCTCTACGCCGACCACTTCCCCTACCGCCAAAAGGCCACCGCCCGTGGTGTGCGCCGCACGCCTTTCCACCACCACCTGTTGGAACAGGGCGCGGTCATGGGAGAATTGGCCGGGTGGGAGCGCGCCAACTGGTTCGCCGATCCCGGTCAGGAACGCGAATACCAATATAGCTGGAAACGCCAGAATTGGTTCGAAAACAGCGCCGCCGAGCATCGCGCCATCCGCGAAAATGTCGGCATGTATGACATGTCTTCCTTTGGCAAGATCCGCGTCGAAGGCCCGGATGCCGAGGCATTCCTGAACTATATCGGCGGCGGCGACTATTCCGTGCCCAATGGCAAGATCGTCTATACCCAATTCCTCAACCGCACCGGCGGGATCGAGGCGGATGTCACCGTCACTCGGCTTTCGGAAACCGCCTATCTGGTCGTCACCCCGGCGGCGACCCGTCTGGCCGATCAGACCTGGATGGAGCGTCATAAGGGGGATTTCAACGTCGTCATCACCGATGTCACAGCGTGCGAAGGCGTCTTGGCCGTCATGGGGCCAAATGCGCGCCAACTCTTGCAAGCGGTCTCGCCTGCAGATTTCTCCAACGCGGTGAACCCGTTTGGCACCGCGCAAGAGATCGAGATCGGCATGGGCCTGGCCCGCGCCCATCGCGTCACCTATGTGGGTGAGCTGGGTTGGGAGATCTATGTCTCCTCCGACATGGCTGGTCATGTCTTTGAAACCCTGCACGCGGCAGGGCAGGATATGGGGCTCAAGCTTTGCGGTATGCATATGATGGACAGCTTGCGTCTGGAAAAAGGCTATCGCCATTTTGGCCATGACATCACCTGCGAGGATCACGTGGTTGATGCCGGGCTGGGCTTCGCGGTCAAAGTGGACAAGGGGAGCGATTTCATTGGCCGTGAGGCGGTCATTGCCCGCAAGGAAACCGGCCCGCAAAACCGTCTCTTGCAGTTCAAGCTGACCGATCCGGAACCGATGCTCTATCACAACGAACCGGTGCTGCGGGATGGCGAGATTGTCGGCTATCTGTGCTCGGGTAATTACGGCCACACTTTGGGTGGGGCCATGGGCATGGGCTATGTCCCGGCAGCGGGTGAAAAGCTCGCCGATGTGCTGGCCTCGACCTTTGAGATCGACGTGATGGGCACGCGGGTGCGTGCCGATGTGTCGAGCAAGCCGATGTATGACCCGAAATCGGAACGGGTCAAAGTCTGATCTATGCTCACAAGTGATTTGAAAGGCCCCGGTTTTCGGGGCCTTTTTTGATGCAGCTATTGTCGGTTTTCGTTCCCTTGCAGCGCTTGGTTTTCCGTTGCGTGAATCCATACGCATGCGTATGGTTTGGCAAAGCAGAGGATGGATCATGAGCGCACTCCTTGTCAGCCTTATTCTGGCGGTGATCGCCGCATTGCATTTGGCCTGGGCCTTTGGGCAGACATGGCCCGCCAAGTCGGAACGGGACCTGGCTCAGCGTGTGGCCGGGTTCAAAGACATCGATCGAATGCCCCCTCCAGCCGCAAGCGCCGCCGTGGCTGCGCTTTTGTTTTTGGGTGGGTTCATGGCTTTGGCAGCGGCGGGGCAGGTGCCGAGACTTGGGCCGGACTGGCTTTACTCTTTTGCGGTCTGGGTCATGGTCGCAGTTTTCACGCTGCGCGGTCTTGCGACCTACACAAGTTTCTGGCGAAAAAGAACGCCGATGGAACCCTTCGCCACGCTGGACCAACGCTATTACGGACCGCTGTGTTTGCTGATTTCCGGGCTGCTTTTGGGCGTGGCTATATTATAGGGGCAATCCCCCCAAAACGCGGGGCGTTTTGTACAGATTGGTCTGAATCGGGCCTCATCGCCCGGAATCGGCGACCCAACTCGCAGAATGCGCGCAAAACCGGGGGCAATTGGTACAAAACACCCCGATTTTGGTACAAATACCCCATCTTTCATCACGAAATGTGCGCCCCCATCACAAAATGTCATCGCGCTCAGGCTTCCCCTTTTTCTGACCACATGGTTAGGTTTTCGCCAAGGAGACCTTCCATGACATCGCCAACCAATACCGATAGCCCCAGCGGGCTGGCCTACGCTGTAACCGCCTATTTTCTTTGGGGATTCTTGCCGCTTTACCTCAAGCTGGTTGAGCATGTTCCCGCGGTCGAAGTAGTGGCGCATCGGGTGATCTGGTCCGTGCCTATTGCCGGGCTTGTCCTAATTTTATTGCGTCGTACCAGTGATTTACGCGATGCTTTGCGCGACCCAAAGATGCTTGGAATGGCCGCGTTGACGGCGGCGCTCGTCTCGATCAATTGGGCGATTTATGTCTGGGCGATTTCGATTGATCGCACAGTGGATGCCGCGCTGGGCTATTACGTCAATCCGCTGTTCAGCGTGTTGATGGGGGCTGTCCTGCTCGGAGAGCGCCCTAACCGTCTGCAAATAATCGCACTTTTCCTGGCGGCCATTGCCGTTGTGATCCTGTTCATCGCCACCCCTCGCCCGCCATGGATCGCCATGGGCCTGATGGTGAGCTGGGGGTTTTATGCCTATTTCAAGAAATCGCTCCCCATCGGACCCAATCAGGGTTTCATGCTCGAAGTGCTGATTTTGTCCGTGCCTTCAATCCTTTACCTGATCTGGATAGGGCCAGAGGGCAAGTTTTTGAGCAGTGCTTATGACACCTGGATCCTGATGGGCTGTGGGATCGTGACCGCTGTACCACTTTTGTTTTATGCTAATGGTGCCAAGCGGTTACGCCTGTCGACCATTGCGATTTTGCAATATATCGCGCCAACAATGATCTTTTTGGTGGCGGTGTTTGCCTTTGGCGAGGAGGTCGATCCGGCGCGTCAGATCGCTTTCCCATTGATCTGGGCCGCGCTTGTGATCTATTCCGTGCCCTTGGTCCGGCAGATGCGCCGGGCGTGATTTGCCGAGGCTTTGATGCAGCAGAACGACGTTTACACCCCACCGATGGATCCTTTGGAGGTCCTGCACGAAGATCTTGAGGTCTTGGTGGTGAACAAGCCGGCGGGGCTGCTGTCAGTGCCCGGCAAGACGCCGGATCTGGCGGATTGTCTGCTGACCCGGGTCGAGGTCGCCTTTCCCACAGCGCGGTTGGTGCATCGGCTGGATCGCGATACGTCGGGCGTCATGGTCTTTGGTCTGACCGCCCATGCGCAGCGCCATCTGGGGGCGCAGTTTGAGGCGCGCAAGACCAAGAAAACCTATGTAGCACGGGTGGTTGGTCAGCTGGAGCCCAAGGAGGGTGAGGTCGACCTGCCGCTGATCGTGGATTGGCCGAACCGGCCGCGCCAGATGGTCTGTCACGAGACCGGCAAGCCGTCATTGACCGAATACAAGGTCGTGCGATCGAACGAAGACGAGACTCGTGTCAAGCTGTTCCCCAAGACCGGGCGCAGCCATCAATTGCGTGTGCATATGCTGGCCCTGGGTCATCCGATCCTGGGTGATCCGCTTTATGCGCCGGAAACCGCGGCTGGGTTTGAGCGGATGATGCTGCATGCCGAAGAACTGCGGTTCAGCCATCCCGAAAGCGGGCGCGGTATTCGTGTGCGGGCCAAAACACCGTTTTAGGACGTGAGCGGAGACGGGGCGCTGCCCCGCCCTGCGCATGGCGCAGGACACCCCGGGATATTTTTGGCCCAAAGAAACACGGGCCGCGCATAAGAGTGGCGCGGCCCTTTTTTGTTTTAGTCGTCCGCCCAGCCCGAGATCGATTTGATCTCGACAAAATCCATGATGCCATGGGCTCCGCCTTCGCGGCCATTGCCGGACATTTTCATGCCGCCAAAAGGGGCACCATCGCCGCGCGACATGCCGTTCATCTCCACCATACCCGAGCGCAGCTGACGTGCCAGGCGGTTGCGGCGTGCGCCATCGGTGCTTTGGACATAGTTGGTGAGGCCATAGGGCGTGTCATTGGCGATCTGTACGGCTTCTTCTTCGGTCTCGAACTTCATGATCGACAGGACCGGGCCAAAGATTTCCTCATTGGCGATGGTCATTTCCGGGGTCACATCGGCAAAGATCGTGGGGCGGACATAGAAGCCTTTGTTCAGCCCGTCCGGGCGCCCGACGCCGCCAGCGACAAGGCGCGCGCCTTCGTCGATGCCGGATTGGATCAGGCCCTGGATCTTGCTCCACTGGGTTTCATTGACCACGGGTCCGATATGACGGCCTTCGATATCTGCGGGGCCGACCGTGACCTTGGCCGCGACCTGCGCCGCCTCTTCAACCACACGGTCATAAGCCGAGGCTTCGACCATCATGCGCGAAGGCGCGTTACAGCTTTGGCCGGTGTTTTGCATCATGTGCAGCACGCCGCGCTTGACCGCTTTTTCATCCGCATCTGCAAAGATCAGGTTCGCGCCTTTGCCGCCCAGTTCCAGATGCACGCGTTTCAGCGTTTCGGCGGCGGATTTGGAGATCAGCTTGCCCGCGCGGGTCGATCCGGTGAAACTGACCATGTCCACATCGGGATGCGCGGTCAGTTGGCTGCCGACGCCGACACCGTCGCCATTCACGAGGTTGAAAACACCGGCGGGGAAGCCCGCCTCATGCATCAGTTCAGCAAAGACCATGGCGTCTAGCGGGCTTTCCTCGGAGGGTTTCAGCACCATGGTATTGCCTGCCACAGCCGCCGCTGCGACCTTGAGCGTGACCTGGTTCATTGGCCAATTCCATGGGGTGATCAGGGCGCAGACCCCGACCGCCTCGTGGCTGATGCGCGCGCCAAGTGTGCCGTCTTCGAACGGATGTTCCCAAGCGAAATCTTTGGCAGCGGTGATGAAATTCTTGATGTGGTAAGACCCGGAGCCAACCTGGGCTGAGCGGGACATATCGATTGGTGCGCCCATTGCGACCGACATGGCCTGAGCCAGATCTTCGCCGCGATCCATATAGACCGCGAGCAGGTTTTCCAGCAGGGTGATGCGATCCGCGACCGGTGTGGCCATCCAGCCGGGCAGGGCGGCCTTGGCGGCGGCCACGGCGGCATCGGTGTCAGCCTGGCCCCCCAAGGAAATCACCGCGCAGGGCTCTTCGGTTGTCGGATTAATGACGTCATAGTCGCGACCCTCAATCGGATCGACCCATTCGCCATTGATATAAAACTGTTTTTTCTCGATCATGCGTCTCTCCCATGCATGAAGGCGACCGCCCTAAAGACGGAGTATCGGCAAAGTCTGACATCCCATATGCGGGTGCGCAAGTCGGGGCTTTACAACTGACGTCGGGAAAATATGGTTTCGCCAGCACATAGCCAACAAGCGACATCAAATTAGAAAGGATGCGACATGGGTTTGCGTATCAATGATGAAATTCCCAATCTTACAGTGATGACTGACCAGGGTGAGATCACTTTGCATGACTGGATTGGCGACAGTTGGGCGATTCTCTTTTCGCACCCCAAGGATTTCACACCGGTTTGTACCACCGAATTCGGCGCGGTGGCTCAGCTTGCCGAAGAATGGGACAAGCGCGGCACCAAAGTGATGGGCATTTCGGTCGATGGGGTCGAAGAGCATAAGGGTTGGAAAGCGGATATCGAAAAGACCGCAGGCGCGCCGGCCGGTTTCCCGATCATCGCCGATGAAGACCTGACCGTCGCCAAGGCCTTTGACATGTTGCCCGCCGAATATGTGCTGCCAGATGGCCGCACCCCGGCGGATAGTGCCACTGTGCGCGTGGTGTTCATCATCGGGCCGGACAAGCAGTTGAAACTGTCCATGACTTACCCGATGACAGTGGGCCGCAACTTTGCCGAAGTGTTGCGCGCGCTGGATGCGCTACAGACCTCGGCGCGTGAGAACGTGGCGACCCCGGCGAACTGGACCCTGGGTCAGGATGTGGTGGTGCCGGTCGCCGTGTCTGATGAGGATGCGATTGCCAAATATGGTGAGATCAACACTGTGCTGCCTTATCTACGCATGGCGAAGCTGCCTGAGTGAAGCCGGAAGCCAGGGGACTCTGATCGTTGGTTTTGAGTGGGTGGTAAGAATGGATTGGTTGCGCAAGCTTTTTTCAAGCCCGGTGCCGTTGAACGATTCATACCACCTATCCCCGTCTTACAAGGTGTTCACAAGCGCGTTTGATCAAGAAATTCTTGCCAAGGATCTGGAACGCAGCAGAAAATACGCTGGGGAACCTACCGCGTCTGCCGACCGAACTTGGCGCGAATTACAGCAGTTTTGGGCAACCGATCTCGCCCTTCTTCAGGCAGAAACAACACGCCTTGCGGGGCGGTTGCAACCTTCGTTGAATTTGCCGAAATCTTCGACTTTGACTTTGTTGATAGATCACTCCGGATCAATGAGAGGGGACAAAATCCAGCTGGCTGCCTTTGTCGCAGAAGTGACTGTGCAATTGGCGATCAAGCTCAACCTGCCCTTTGAGGTACTCGGATTTACCACTGTTGAATGGAAGGGCGCGCCGGTTCGAGATTTGTGGAGCGCACAAAGGGCTCTATCAAACCCGGGCCGCCTATGTGCATTAAATCACGTCGTCTATTCGGACTTTACAGACGGAGATCATCCAAACTCTTTGCGGGCAATGTTTCTTGCAGATCTGCTCAAAGAAAATGTCGATGGAGAGGCTATTCTTTGGGCGGTGCAAAGAGCCAAGGCTTGGTCAGCCGGTCCGCATATGGTTTTGATCATCTCTGACGGAGCCCCGGTCGATGATGCAACCCTGTTTCACAATGACCCAAGTTATTTGTGGAGCCATCTACACGAGGTTATCGACGAATTTGGCATAGACCCTGATGTTTTGTTGGCCGGTTTGGGTATCAATTACGATGTCTCGTCTCTGTATGATACGTCAGACACGATAACGGTGTTTGAGGATATTCACGCCAAGGTGCTTCCGCTGCTGGAAAACTGCCTGCGCAAGATGTGATCCAAAATTGGACAGGCTTCGGGTTGCCCTTTTGTTCGCATCTTGGCATGGTCTGCCTCGCGTTGATCAGGAGAGTTGTCATGCCCTTTACCCTTGCCACCTGGAACATCAATTCTGTGCGTTTGCGCAAAGGTCTGGTGGCGCAGTTGATGCGCGAAGAGGGGCCGGATGTGCTCTGTTTGCAAGAATGCAAATCCCCGGTCGACAAGATCCCGGTCGAGGTGTTTCAGGAGCTTGGCTATGATCACATGGTGGCCAATGGGCAAAAGGGATATAACGGCGTGGCGATCCTGTCCAAGCTGCCGATCCAAGAGGTCGGGCGTGAGGATTTTGCCGAGCTGGGCCATGCGCGTCACATTGCCGGGCAGCTTGAGAATGGGGTGACCATTCACAATTTCTATGTGCCCGCAGGTGGCGATAAGCCTGATCGCGAGGTCAATGTGAAGTTTGGCCAAAAGCTGGATTACCTGACCGAGATGCGCGATTGGTTCCATGCCAATAAGCCGGAAAAGAGCATTCTGGTGGGGGATCTGAATATTGCCCCCGAAGAGGATGATGTCTGGTCGCACAAACAACTGCTCAAGATCGTCTCGCATACCCCGATTGAGGTGGAGCATCTGGCGCAGGTGCAGGATGCCGCCGATTGGGTGGATGTGACGCGGCGCGACATTCCCGAGGGCAAGCTGTATAGCTGGTGGTCCTACCGCGCCAAGGATTGGGATGCGGCGGATAAGGGGCGCCGCCTCGATCACCTCTGGGCCACACCCGACATCGCCGAAGCCTGCGGCAACAGCCGCATCCTGCGCCACGTGCGCGGCTGGGAGCAACCCAGCGACCATGCGCCTGTGTTTGCTGAGGTGGATTTGTAGATACCGCTCAAGACACGGATAAGTTGATTTTTTGGACCTTACATGTTTCCATGCTTCCAATAGGTTGGAGGTATTATTATGGCTGACGAGAAATTGCCGGAGTACTTGAAGCAGGGAGAAGCGGCACGGCTCTTTCCGGTATTGGCGACAACTTCGAAAGAAGGACGAACGACGTCAATTGTTCTAGGCTGCATGACAAAAGTTGAAGAATTTGGAGCGCATCTTTTGCAATCGGTAGGCCAACGTGTTGGTAAGAGATCGCGCTTGGAAGCCTATACGGAAATTGTACTCTCGTCTGGACGGGGCGACAGTCAGGATCGTCCCGACGGCTTGATCGAGTTGCGTGTTGGCAGCAGAACTTGGCGAGCTCTAATCGAGGCTAAGATTGGAAGTACTGCACTTGAAGCGGAGCAAATCGAACGTTACCGCTTGTTAGCGAAGGAAAATGGCATCGATTGCGTTATTTCTATTTCCAACCAGTTCACAACCTCACCTTCAAGTCATCCTCTCGAGTCGGTACGAAAAAGCCGGTCCAAGATCCCCGTATTTCATTGGTCATGGATGCACATACTCACCATTGTAGACCTTTTGGTATCTGGAGAGGATGTTGAAGATGCCGATCAATTGGTTCTGCTCAATGAATTGCGTCGGTTCCTGACCCATGAAAGTGCGGGTGTCAAAGGGTTTGAGCGAATGCCACGTGAATGGACGGAGTTGAACAAGTTTGTTTCGGGTGGTGGTCAATTACCATCTCAGAGCGATTTGGTCTTAACAGTTCTGGACGCGTGGCACCAAGAAACACGAGATCTGTCTCTCATTCTAACGAGGATGACTGGAACCCGTGTATTAGAAAAGTTGCCCCGTAAACACAAAGATAATCCTGGCCAACGGCAAAAAGATGAGTTGTCTCTTTTAAGAGAACGTTTGTGCTTGTCATGTTGCTTGTCCATTCCAGATGCCGCTGCGCCCATGGATGTTCGAGTTGATTTGATGCGTCGATGTGTAGAAGCAGGGATGGTATTGAAAGCTCCCGAAGACCGAAAGTCGACTAAAGCACGTTTGAACTGGTTGATGCGTCAATTGAAAGGGCAAGCTAACGAGAATGACTTTGTACGCCTTAAGTGGCCCGGTACAAGCGAGCCCTCACTTTTTGCTCTGACCGACATAATGGAAAACGTCGAAATTGCCTGCCAAGACAAACCGCATTTGGCACCTCACGGATTTGAGGTCTTTACGTCGGAGAAGCTTGGAGCAAAATTTGCGCAACAAGCAAATTTTGTTGCTGAGTTGGAGCGTATTGTTCCTGAGTTTTATAACCGATTGGGGGTCCAGCTCGTGGCGTGGCAGCGTAGACCTCCCTCAATCAAAGATGAGCGCTCTAAACCGGAGGATGTATCGCCTCAGGGATTAGCGGTTGACGCCGAAGAATTTGAAGGTTGATCTCTCCTCTTGTCGGTAGCCTTGACTAAGGCCATATAGGGGCAACTCAAATCGAAGGATTCAGGCCATGTTGGAACTGGGTGGGGCTGCTCCGGCGGCTGATCTGATCAAAGATGTAAGCGAACAGGACTTCATGACTGAGGTCGTCGAGACCTCGATGCAGACCCCGGTGATTGTGGATTTCTGGGCTCCGTGGTGTGGGCCTTGCAAGACATTGGGGCCGCAGCTTGAGGCGGCGGTGACGGCCGCCAAGGGCGCGGTCAAGATGGCCAAGGTCAATGTGGATCAGGCGCAAATGATCGCGGGGCAGTTGCAGATCCAGTCGATCCCGACGGTATATGCCTTTTGGCAAGGCCAACCGATAGACGGGTTCCAGGGCGCGGTTCCCGAGTCCGAGATCAAAGCCTTTGTTGAGCGCGTGGTTCAGGCGGCGGGTGGCGATGCCTCTGGCGGGTTGGACGATGCGCTGGATGCGGCTGATGAGATGCTGGAGGCGGGCGCGGCATCGGACGCGGCCCAGACTTATGCGGCGATCCTGGGAGAAGATCCGGCCAATGCGCGCGCCTATGCGGGCATGGTTCAAGCGCATCTGGCGCTGGAAGATCTGGAGCAGGCCGAAGCGATCCTGAACGGGGCACCGGCTGAAATTTCCGGCACACCGGAACTGGAAGCAGCTCATGCGCAATTGGAGCTGGCCAAACAGGCAGCAGATGCCGGCCCGGTGGCCGAGTTGACGGCGCAGGTCGAGGCGGACCCGGACAATCATCAGGCGCGTTTTGACCTGGCACAGGCGCTTTATGCCAGTGGTGATGGCGAAGCGGCCGTGGCGCAGTTCCTGGAATTGTTCCGCCGTGATCGTGAGTGGAATGACGGCGCGGCCAAGGCGCAGCTGTTCACGATCTTTGACGCGCTCAAGCCGAATGATCCGGTTGTCCTGAACGGGCGGCGCAAGCTGAGCTCGATGATCTTTGCCTAAACCGCGACTCGCGCTAGGTTACTGTGCATGACTTGGCTTTCCGATCTGCCGGAGCTGCTTCCGGTCTTTCCACTTCCGGGCGCTTTGATGCTGCCCCGGGCGCGGCTGCCGTTGCATATCTTTGAACCGCGCTATCTGGCGATGCTGGATGATGCGTTGAAAAGTGACACACGGTTGATCGGCATGATCCAGCCCTGTCCGACCCCTGATAGCGAAAAACCGCGTCTGCATTGCATTGGCTGTGCGGGCCGCGTGACGCAGTTCTCCGAGACGGAAGACGGGCGCTATATGATCACGCTTTCGGGGATTTCCCGGTTTCGTGTGATCGAAGAGGTGGAGGGGTTTCAACCCTATCGCCGCTGTCGCGTGTCCTGGGACGGGTTTGACAGGGATCGCGCGGGGGCCGAAGCGGATGACGGGTTTGACCGGCCTGGGTTCATGAAGCTGTTGGAGCGCTATTTTGAGGCGCAGGAATTGTCGGTGGATTGGCCGACGCTGACCGATGCGGATGATGAGCTGCTGATCAATTCCCTGTCGATGCTGTTGGATCTGACACCGGAAGATCGCCAGGCCTTGTTAGAGGCTCCGTCCCTGTGCACCCGGCGCGAAACACTGGTGACGCTGATCGAATATGCCCTGCGGGGCGGAGAAGAGGATTTGATTCAATGAGCCCGAGTAATCCGACAACCGTCATGGATCGCCGCATGCTGGAAGCACTGATCTGCCCCGTCACTCAGGCGGGGTTAGACTATGACGCGGACAAGCAGGAATTGGTCAGTCGCGCCGCCAAACTGGCCTTTCCGATCCGCGATGGGATTCCGGTGATGTTGGTGGATGAGGCCCGCAAGCTGGAGGCGTGACGGGGACGGCGCTGTTTGCGACGCAAATGCGCCCCGCCCACCGTCCCGCCGCCACCTGTTCGAACCCAATGGATTTATCGGCAGTGTTTCTGGCGATAGAGCAGCATCAATCTGGCAAATTCTTTCGCCTCTTCAGTATCTGGAAAGCGTAGGTCAATCGGTGCCGGACTATGCATTGACCCCATCACAAAGCTATTCCGATCATAGGGCGGCTCAGAAAAAGAGAGCGTAGTCACAAGCGACCGGTGGTTGGGCATCGCTTTCACAGCCTGAACAAAGTCATAAAAGACGGGTGCATCCTTATGGGCCACCAGTTTTGAGGTGTTTGTGGCGGCGTCTCTTTCAGCTTTCGCCATGATGTGAATCTGGAGTTTGCCTCCGGGTTGTTTCAGCATGGTATCGAATGCAAGGCGGCGCTGGGCAATGTCAGGGTCCTGATCCAACGGTGCCCAGGTGACTTGCCCGCCGGAGTTTGGAAAAAGGGTCGTTGTGTGTTGCGACGGAGGGGTGAATTCACGGGCGAGTTCAGAAATGGCAAATGCCTGATCTCGGGTTTCTTTCGATAAGAATGTGGGCTGCGCCAAGTAGCGGGTTGTCCCGTCCGAACCTGGGATGAGAGAGACAGACCCAAGATCGAAATCAACCAGGTTCGCATTCAGAAAATAATCCAGGTCTTTGCTTTTCACTGATGCAGGAAAGCTGACTTGTAACATGCAGCCCTCAAGTTGGACGGATCCCTGAACCTCTTCCGGGATGAGTATTGCAAGCTTCTTTTCGAGCCGTGTTTCGATACTGGTGGAAGAGATGGCGTAATACCCGCCGACAATCAAAAGCCCAAAAAAGGCAATTGGTGCTAGAAGTCTGAACATGGGATACTCTTTAATTGAGGGCGTTAGAGTGTTTTGAGCGCCCGTGCAAAGATGGCAGGGTCGACATTGCCGCCTGAAATCGTGGCGATGACGGTGTCGTGCTTCAGATCATCCGCGTGAAACAGGGCGCAGGCCAGGGCGACGGCTCCACCGGGTTCCGCGACCACTTTGAGGTGTTGAAAGGCCAGCCCCATGGCGCGCAGTGCTTCGTCTTCGCTGGCGACCACACCTGCGCCGCACAGGCGGGACATGATCGGGAATGTTATGTCGCCGGGCGTTGGGGTCAGGATCGCATCGCATAGCCCGCCTGCCTCAGTCGCATTGCGTTCTTTTTGACCGCTGCGCAGCGAGCGTGCCACATCGTCATAACCTTCGGGCTCGGCAGGATGCACCAGCATGTCCGGTGCTAATTGCTCCAGCGCCAAGGCTATGCCGGAGGTCAGCCCGCCGCCGCCGCAACAGACAAGCACATCTGCCGATGTCACCCCAAGCTTTGCTGCCTGCTCGGCGATTTCCAGCCCGCAAGTGCCTTGGCCAGCGATGACTTGCGGTTCGTCATAAGGTTTGATCAGGGTCAGCCCGCGCTCTTCTGCCAGCCGTGTGCCAATGGTTTCGCGGCATTCGCGTGCGGCGCGGTCATAGAGCACGACTTCGCCTCCAAGCCGCTTGGTGCCTTCGATTTTCAGGCTTGGGGCGTCGGCAGGCATTACGATCACAGCAGGCACGCCAAAAGCCTGGGCGGCGGCGGCGATACCCTGGGCATGGTTGCCCGAAGAGAAGGCGATAACGCCGCGCGAGCGTGTTTCCGGATCCAGGGCCGAGACCGCCGACCAGCCGCCGCGAAACTTGAAACTGCCGGTGTGTTGCAGGCATTCCGCTTTGATCAGGATACGTTTGCCTGCGATCTCGTCCAAAGCCGGAGAAGATAAGAGCGGTGTGCGCCGGACATGGCCTTTGAGACGGTCCGAGGCGGCTGAAATCATGTCGAAATTCATAAAACTATCCTGATCCGGTTTTGCCCGTAATGGGCCCCAGCTACGAGGCACTGTCAACAGGGCTTGCACGGGGCAAAGGGATGCGCCAGCTTGCGCGCATGATTGAACGTCGGGCGACCCAAGGAACACAAGACAGCATCGCGCTTTATTCGGCGTGCGACACCTATCGTTATGGGTTGCAGCGGGTATGGGGCCGCGGGCCGGAACTTCTATACGTGATGTTGAACCCGTCTACGGCGACCGAAGAAAGGAATGACCCGACGATTGAGCGTTGCCAGCGCCGGGCGGTGCAATTGGGGTTTGGCGCGATGCGGATCGCCAACCTGTTTGCTTTTCGCGCCACGCTGCCAAAAGATTTGCGTAAGGCCAAGGACCCGGAAGGCCCTGAAAACGCTGACCTGTTGCGGCGCTGGTCCGGCGCGGCAGAGATGACGATTGCGGGATGGGGGACACATGGGGCCCTGTTGGGGCAGGGGCAGGCCGTGGCGCAGTTGCTAGAGGGGGATGTGCGCCATTTGGGGTTGACCAAAGACGGTCATCCTCGCCATCCGCTCTATGTCTCTTATGCCACGCAGCCCGAGGTTTGGGAGAAAAAACATCGCTATGGCGGGCCGTAGGCAGCGGGTAAGTGGCAGGCGCTCATTCGCAGGTATTTGAAATTGAAGCGAAACCTGTAGGGTTGCGTTAACCATTTGTTTCAAATTTCATTGAAGGAATCGCGGGTTTCTGGGATAGTCCCCTTGGCTTATTGCGAGGTTTGGTACGATGCTTTTTCTGGCGGGTTTATTGGGGATGATGGCGCTCGGCTCTGTAGTCGTGGTCAGTACGTCAAATTCCGATGACGATGTCGAAGAAGATTTTGATGATGCGCAGGTCGATGACGGCGCAGAGGAAGGCAGTGGCACCAGCACATCTGTTTTCGACCAGCTCGGCATATTCCCAAGCGATTTTGATGATGGTTCAGAGGGTGGTTCGCAAACCGCTGATGGCACAGTTGAAAATCCGGGGAGTGAAGCTGGCTCAGACACTGGTTCTGAAGATGGTGGAGATAATGGGGATTATGAGACCGCAACAGGCGAACCTATCACCATAATCGACCGGTTGGGCGAAGTTGATTATGGCACAGATGGCGATGATTCCCTGACTGGAACAGATTATGATGATGTGCTGTCGGGTGGTGCGGGGAATGATTACGCTGATGGGGGCGCAGATGCGGACCTGCTCGACGGTCAGGATGGCGATGACACGCTGATTGGTGGCGAGGGCAATGATACTCTCTTGGGTCAGGACGGTGCCGATTTCCTTTATGGCGGTATGGGTGATGATGACCTGACTGGCTATATGGATGATGACCAGATTGATGGCGGTGATGGTAATGACACGCTGAATGGCAGCGTTGGCAATGACACCTTGGATGGCGGCAGCGGAGATGACGTTGTCATCGGTGGCAGCGGCGATGATGTGCTCAATGGTGGTCTTGGTGCAGACAACATTGCCGGTATGGATGGCGATGACGTTCTTAGCGGCGTTGTACGCGATGAAAATGGCGTGGATATCGACGGGTATGATTATCTGAATGGTGGTTTTGACAATGACACCATCGGTATTGGCAATGGCGATATCGCGTCGGGCGGCGAGGGGGCTGATACCTTTGTTCTGGGCGATTGGATCACCGTCGATGCCGCGCAACTGATGGATTACGATCAGGCCGAAGATCAGATTGTAATCGTCTTTGACGACAGCACCGGATCAGAAGACCCCGAGCTTGAGATCCGCCAATCCGCGGATGATCCTGACACGACCGAGATTGTCGTTGATGGCACCGTTCTGGCCACGTTGCCGACCGAAGACGCACCGGATCTGGAGAACGTGGTGCTGGTCGGCGAAAGCGTGGCTGCAGAGTTGGCGGCAGCCTAACCCGGGCGCATTTCGCGGCGGGCCCGGTCGCAGAAACGCACAAATCTCTTCAAGAAACACTTTCCTTTCAAACAGGAATCGCGTATGTGCGCGCATCCACTTTATGTGGATACTCCATGGGCCTTGCTGGACGACATCCCGGCTTGTGCCATAACCCTTAATCCGAGAGGAGACCCCGATGTCGATCACTGCTGAAGAAAAAGCACGCCTGATGAAAGAATTCGCAACCAAAGAAGGCGACACCGGTTCGCCCGAAGTACAGGTTGCCATTCTGACCTCGCGCATCTCGACCCTGACCGAGCACTTCAAAACCCACAAGAAGGACAACCATTCCCGTCGTGGTCTTCTGAAGTTGGTTGCTCAGCGTCGTAAGCTGCTGGACTACACCAAAGCCAAAGATGAAGCCCGTTATCAGGACCTCATCAAGCGCCTGGGTATCCGCCGCTAAGTTCGGTTTATACCGTTAGAATAGAAACGCCTGCTTGGAGACAAGCAGGCGTTTTTCTTTTTGTGCTGGCAGGGTGTGGTTGTCACCGCAGCTTGTAATGAATGAAGCGGTTATACAGCACCAAGTATAGATCATTGCCGCTCAGCGCGGTGAAATCTCCGGCATCTTGGGCGCTGGGCATGACCTGGCGGGTTTTGACCTTGCCGCTGTTCAGGTCCAGTTCGTAAAGGTAATCCTTTTCACAAGACCCGCCATCAATGGCGAAAAGGCTTTTGTCGCTAAAGGCAAAATGCCGCCCGCCTGCCACCCGCAGGGGCGAGACCCATTCCAAACGGTCAAAACTGGCGGCGAGCCGCATCACGACCCCCATGCGCCGATCCCCCGAACAGCGATTGAGCGTGTCAAAGGACAAAAGCAGATCGCCGTCCGAGGCAAAGGCGACCGAAATGTCGTTTGGCACGTGAGACGACACATCCTCGCCCGCCGAAAACCCTTTGTCGCCCAAGGGGAGGTTCAGGCTCGCCATCTTGGCCTGCGTGAGGCCGGGAGACAGATGCAGGATGCTCATGGTGATTTGGCTGCTATCCTGCCAGCCCTGAACGGCTACCCAACCGGCCTCAGGCGTGCCGAATAGCGCAACATCGCGGGAATTCCTGCGCCCGCCGAGCGCTTCGTAGAGGCGGGAATTGCCGCCATCACGCGGCAGAGTTTGCAGATGCGTTTTGAGATAGTCGTATTTGGTATCAACAGGGCTGCGCTCGACCGATGTAATACGCCGCGCATTGATGTCCTTTTGAGGCCCCGGATTTTCGATGACTTTGACAAACATCGCGTAATGGCGCGAAAGGTCGGCCCCGCGCCCGGCGGCGAAGTTCTCGGCAATGGCGCGCACGGAGCTCGGGGCGGCGTTCAGATCCGGGCTGCCGCTTTGGGCCAAAGCGGCAGAGGCAGGGAACAGGGCAAGAAAGGCAGAAACAATGAAAAAGGGACGCATGGCGGTTCCTTTTGTTGGAAAGTGAATTTTCCCGAGAAGTGAAACGGCAATCGGTTTTGAAAACAAGTCAGAAAAACCGGCCCTTGGAGCCGGTTTTTTGGTCATAGCGTCCAGGCTTATGCACCCGCAATCGCGGCCATGGCCTCTTGATCCTCGGCAAAGGTCTTTTGCGCTGCCGGGCGCGCCATCATGCGGCTGTTCCAGTCTTGGATCCCGGCGTGATCGGGCAAGAGGTCCGGCATCCAGGAAAAAGAGGAATGCACGATCAGGTCGGCGACACTGAACTTGGACCCCAGCAGCCATGGCGACGTGTCCAGCGCGGATTCCAGCCGCATCATGACCTCGTCCCAGCCGCGAAAGGCAGACCGGAAAGCCGGGTTGTCGTCACCCGTCAATTTGGCAACCAGGACTGGCTCAACCACACCGGCATTCCAGGCCAGCCATTGCAGAGCTTTGCCGTGTTCCGGTGTGCCCGCAGCTGGCATCAGTTCCGCATCGGGAAACAAGGTGCAAAGATGAATGGCGATTGCGATGCTTTCGGTGATGATGGTGCCGTCGTGGTCCAGGACCGGCACTTTCTTTTCCGGATGCGGGTTCTCTGGGTCTGGCCCGCCGCCGCCATCACGGCGCTGCACCGAGACAGTTTTGACCTGCACGGCCTCGCGCGCGCCAAGCTCTTCGAGCAGGGTGACAATCCGGGTCGAACGCGACATGGGCGCGTGAAAAAGGGTCAGCATGGGATGTCCTTGTGTTCAATGAAACTCAGGACCGCTGCTTAAAAGAGCGGGCTGACAGATCCTGTCAGGAGCCTGCCAGCCCGTCGAAGTTTACACCAAATCCGGCTCGCGCCCGACCTTGTTGGCAAGTTTCGCCACAGTCAGACCCTGAATGATGATCGAGAAGACAACTATCACATAGGTGGTGGTCAGGATCAGCGGCTTCCATTCGCTATCGGGCAGGGACAGGGCCAGGGCGACGGAAATCCCGCCTTTGAGGCCACCCCAGGTCATGATCTGGATGACGCCCGGGCCAAAGGTACGGAAGGGTTTCAGCATCAGAACCGGCACAGCCACCGCGGCCAGACGCCCGACCAAAGCCAGAGCGATGGACATGACGCCGGTCATCAGGAAGCTTTGTTCCAGCTGCACGGCAAAGACCTCGAACCCGATCAACAGGAAGAGCACGGCATTGAGGATCTCGTCGATCAGGATCCAGAACTTGTCGACATATTCGCGTGTTTCGGCGGACATGCCATGTTTCGCGCCAATATCGCCGATCAACAGGCCCGCAACGACGGCTGCGATGGGGGCAGAGACATGCAGCCAAAGCGCCAAAGTATAGCCACCAAAGGCAAGGCCAAGGGTCAGCAACACCTCTAGCGAATAGTCGTCAATCAGACGCATGACGCGGAAGACCAGCCAACCCAGAACCAGACCCAGCAGCGCACCGCCAAAGGCCTCTTGCACAAAGAGGATCAGCGCGGCGCTGGCCCCGGCCTCGTGATGGGCGTCAGACGGAAAGGCCAGCCCAACCAGCACGAGAAACACCACATAGCCAACGCCATCATTGAACAGGCTTTCCCCGGCGATCTGCGTTTCCAGAGATTTGCGCATATTGGCTTCTTTCAATACACCCAGAACCGCGACGGGATCGGTGGGCGTGATCAACGCGCCAAAGACCAGCGCAATCAGGATCGGTGCTCCGGTCAACCAGCTAAAGCCAAAGCCGATGATCGCGGTCGACAGGCCCACACCAATGGTGGCCATCAGCAGCACCGTCGGCCAAACCGCGCGCAAATCCGACAGTTTCACATGCATGGCCCCGGCAAAAAGCAGCAGGCCCAACATCCCCTCAAGCAGCGCATCCGAAAAGTCGATGCCCAGGATCACACTGCGCAATTGTTCTGAAATGCCCCAGCCTGGAAAGGCAAGGTCAAAGCCCATAGTCCCGATAGAGGCCAGCAAAGCCACCACCAGAATGCCAATCGCAGCAGGCAGTTTGAGAAACAGGTAATTGATGGTGCCAAACACGCCGGCGAGCACGATCAGCAAGGAAGCAATCTGCAGAATATTCATAACGGTCCCGAAAAACTCTGTGTCACGGGCGTGTTAACATGGGGGGCGGTTTAGGAAAGGGGGAAATTGGTCTCAGGTCTTTATTGCGAACCAAGGCTAGGCCATCATTGATACTGCGCCGAGGTGATGAATTCCGAAAACGCCTCGCACCAGATCACAACGGTGGTGTAATCGGCAATGGATACTCCTTCGGGCACGGGCAGGATCAAACCGTCAAAGGTCTTGACCGGGCCGATGCGCGCAGAATTGGCCTTGATCGCTTCAAAGCCTGCCTCATCCTCGACGAATTCCGTGGTCAGATAGAGCATGTAATCCGGTCCGGGGGCGAGCTTGCCCATATGCACGATTTCACTGTCCGACAGGCTGATCACCCCTTCGCCCCAATGTAGAAAATCGCTGCCCGCGCGGTCGCGATCAAAGGTGCCGCTGAACGTGGCGGATTTGGCCTTTTCCTCAAGCATGGCGGTCTCTGGGCCGGGGGGGGCGGTGAGGATCGGCAGGAAATAGATGCCAAGGGCAAAGCCGAAACCAACGGCAATTAAATGAGAGACAAGCAGCAGAACACGGCGCATGACGGGGCCCTTTGACCTAGGAAACTGGATCAAGAATGCAGGATCAATGCCGGGGCGTCCAGCGATAGGCTAAGGTTGTTTGCTTTTCTTTGCTCTGGCCCTGTGTGCAGCGCATCTGATGGGTTCACAAACCCCTGCTTTTCCTCTATGCCCGCGCCATCTGGAACGTAGCGCGCTGACCCACGCGCTGTGACGTAAGATGACACGTGAGATGAAATATGGGGTCGGCGGCAATGGGGCCGCCCTTCAAACGGGAACTCGGCAGGGGCCGAGCGATCCCAATTAGGATACGATGATGTTCAAAGAAACCAAGAAATCCATGCAGTGGGGCGAAGAAACGCTCACACTGGAAACTGGCAAGGTTGCCCGTCAGGCTGACGGCACCGTGATCGCGACTCTGGGTGAGACCAGCGTTATGGCGAACGTGACCTTTGCCAAGCAACAGAAAGAGGGCCAGGACTTTTTCCCTCTGACCGTTCACTACCAAGAGAAATACTACGCCGCCGGTAAAATTCCTGGCGGTTTTTTCAAGCGTGAAGCACGCCCAACGGAAAAAGAAACCCTGACCGCGCGTCTGATCGACCGTCCGATCCGCCCGCTGTTTGTACCTGGCTTCAAGAACGAAGTTCTGGTGATGTGCACCGTGCTGAGCCACGACCTGGTCAACGATCCTGACATTGTTGCAATGATCGCGGCCTCTGCGGCGCTGACCATCTCCGGCGCGCCATTCCGTGGCCCGATTGCCGGTGCCCGTGTTGGCTTTGAAGACGGTGAATATGTGCTGAACCCGACCGTGGATGACATGGAAGGTCTGCGCAACAACCCTGAACAGCGTCTGGATCTGGTTGTGGCCGGTACCAAAGACGCGGTGATGATGGTTGAATCCGAAGCTTACGAGCTGACCGAAGAGGAAATGCTGGGCGGCGTTATGTTCGCGCATGAGCAGATCCAGCCGGTCATCGACCTGATCATTGATCTGGCCGAAGAATGCGCGAAAGAACCGTTTGAGTTTGTCGCGCCTGACTATTCCGAGCTGTTCGACGTCGTCAAAGCGGCTGGTGAAGAGAAAATGCGCGCCGCTTATGCCATTGGTGACAAGCAGGAACGCACCTCTGCCGTTGCAGCCGTAAAAGAAGAGATCATCGCTGGTCTTTCCGAAGAGCAGCAAGCTGACGCAAACCTTGGTTCCGCGCTGAAAAAGCTGGAATCCGGTGTTCTGCGTGGCGACGTGGTCAAGAATGGCCGCCGCATCGACGGTCGCGCCCTGAACGAGATCCGTCCGATTGTGTCCGAAACCGGTATGCTGCCACGCACCCACGGTTCTGCCCTGTTCACCCGTGGCGAAACCCAAGGTCTGGTTGTGACCACTCTGGGCACCGGCGACGATGAGCAGTTCATCGATGCGCTGCATGGCAACTTCAAATCCAACTTCCTGCTGCATTACAACTTCCCTCCCTATTCGGTGGGTGAAGTTGGCCGTGTTGGTTCCCCCGGTCGCCGTGAGATCGGCCATGGTAAGCTGGCCTGGCGCGCGCTTCAGGCGGTTCTGCCTGCAGCAACCGATTTCCCATACACCATCCGCGTGGTGTCCGAGATCACCGAATCCAACGGCTCGTCCTCGATGGCGTCGGTCTGTGGTGGCTCCCTGTCCATGATGGATGCGGGCGTTCCGCTCAAGGCGCCTGTTGCCGGTGTGGCCATGGGTCTGGTTCTGGAAGAAGACGGATCTTACGGCATCCTGTCCGACATTCTGGGTGACGAAGATCACCTGGGCGACATGGACTTCAAAGTGGCTGGTACCGAAAACGGCATCACCTCGCTGCAGATGGACATCAAGGTTGCTGGGATCACCCCGGAAATCATGTCCAAAGCGCTGGCACAGGCCAAAGAAGGCCGCCTGCACATCCTGGGCGAGATGGCCAAGGCTCTGACCGAAGCGTCTGAATTCAGCGTTCACGCGCCGCGCATCGAGACCATGAACATCCCAACCGACAAGATCCGCGAAGTGATCGGCTCGGGCGGTAAGGTGATCCGCGAGATCGTGGAAACCTCCGGTGCCAAGGTCGACATCAACGATGATGGTGTGATCAAGATCGCGTCGCCTGATGGCGAAAGCATCAAGAAGGCCTATGAGATGATCCACTCGATCGTCGCTGAGCCCGAAGAAGGTGCGATCTACAAAGGTAAAGTTGTGAAGATCGTCGATTTCGGCGCCTTCGTGAACTTCTTTGGCAAGCGCGACGGTCTGGTCCACGTTTCGCAAATCGAAAACCGCCGTCTGAACCATCCGTCTGATGTTCTGAAAGAAGGTCAGGAAGTCTTTGTTAAGCTGCTGGGCTTTGATGATCGCGGCAAGGTGCGTCTGGCCATGAAGATGGTCAACCAAGAGACCGGCGAAGAGCAGGCTCCTGAGCCGAAGAAAAAGAAAGAAGACGAGTAATCGTTGCTTCATTCTGAAACGTCAAAGGGCTCCCATTTGGGAGCCCTTTTTCGTTTGTGCATCAAACCAGCGTGGTTTCGATGTCGATATTGCCTTTGGTGGCGTTGGAATAGGGGCAGACAAAGTGGCCACGCTCGACGATGATCTGGGCGGTGGCGGCGTCAAGGCTGGGCAGGGACACCTCAAGCTTGACCTGAATGCCAAACCCGCCATCGCTGCGCGGGCCGACGCCGACCTTGGCGGTGACTTTGGCGTCGTCAGGCACATCGCCCAGTTTCTCGCTTTGCGCAGCAAAACGCATCGCGCCTAGGAAACAGGCCGCATAGCCGAGGGCAAAGAATTCTTCGGGGTTACGCCCTTTGCCTGAGCCGCCCAGTTCAACCGGCGCGGCCATGGTCGCGGTCAATGCGCCATCCGCCAGCCCAGCCAAACCATTCCGCCCGCCACCGGTTGCATAGGCATCGGCCCAGTATTTTGTATCAACAGTCATTTTGTATCGCTCCTAAATATATCGTGCGCGATACAAGTGGCGAAAACGTAGAAGTGAGTCAATAGGCTTGCGATAATATCGTGCACGATTTACTTTCTGCCCATGGATAATCTTTCCCCCCAGGACATGATCTGCTTTGCGCTCTATTCGACGGCGCAGGCGATGCAGCACGCCTACAAACCCTTGTTGACCCCGCTGGGGCTGACCTATCCGCAATACATCGTGTTGATGTCCCTTTGGGCCGAAGATGATGTGACGGTTGGTCAGTTGGGACGCCAGATCATGCTAGAGACCAACACCCTGACCCCGCTGTTGAAACGGCTCGAGGCCAAGGGATTTCTCACGCGTAGGCGCAGCGCCGATGACGAACGCGTGGTGCGCATACGTCTGACAGAGGCCGGGCGCGAGATGCAAACAGCCGCCAACACGGCCGCGCAATGCTTTTTCGCGCAGACTGAGCTGGGGCAAGACCAGGCCAAGCTTTTGCGCGACCAGATCCTGAGCTTACGCAAGAACCTGCGCGAAACCCCTGAAAAACCGGCATAAACCTTGGTCCAATAGACGCAAAATCAACCCTTTTACGAATAGAGACCCCGACGCTCCTGCCCATATGCCAGTCATCGCAACACCAGCGATGGCACTATCAAACTGACTAAGCAGGAGTAACCTTCATGAGCTTTGAAACCTTTAAACTGACCGCCCTGACCACAATGATCGCCTCGGTTCCCGTTCTTGCCTTTGCGCAATTGCAACTGGGGGATCAGGTTGGCACCGAAGAGGCGGTGATCCGTGCCTGGATGGAAGCACAAGGGGCGGAAGTCACCGAAATCGAGATCGAAGAGGGTGAGATCGAGGTTGAATACATCCTTGATGGCGCAGAATATGAGGCGGAACTGGACCCGGCCACAGGTACGGTGATTGCGCTCGAAGCCGAAGATGACTCCGGCGACGATTCTGAGGATGACGACGACGATGACGACAAGGATAGCGACGACAGCTAAGCCCCTCGAACAGGAGAGCGCATGATGCTGCGCTCTCCGACCACGTTATGGGTGTTGTTGGTGTTCCAGGGGGCCTGTACGTGTTTCTTTGTCTATGATGCGGTGCTGGATGCGCGGCAGGGGGCCGCGATGGACGGGCCCATTGCGCAGATGTTGGAAAACATGATCGCCGGGGCGTTGGTTGTCGGGACGGTCATCACCGGCCTGTCTTTGCGCCACGTCTTGGGGCGTCAGAAACGGCTGGAACAACAGTTGGACCTCGCCTCGGGCGCGTTCGAACAGGTCTTGCAGGAGCATTTCGATGATTGGGGGCTGACCCCGTCGGAACGTGATGTGGCGCGTCTCGCGATCAAGGGATTGTCGATTGCCGAGATGGCCGATCTGCGAGGATCAAAAGAAGGCACGATCAAAGCGCAATCAGCGGCGGTTTATCGCAAGGCCGGGGTCAGTGGGCGGCTGCAATTGCTGAGCTTGTTTATCGAAGAATTGATGGCAGAGCCAATCATAGCAGGCCGTTCGGGGGGAACTTAAGGTTTCATTTACCCCTGAAGGTGTATTCTGAATCTGTCAAAAGACCGCATCGGTTGCGGTTCCTTTTTTACACTCACGGGATGCGCCGCGGGGGCTTTGGACAGGGATGCCAAAGCCCCCAACTCGTTTTCAGGTTCTTGCGATAGGCCGACAGGCCCGATAGATCGGGGTCATGAAGGTTCTTGAAAACATCATTTCGGATCGCGGGTCGCGCTATGCGGTGTCGGGCGGGCCATGTGGGTCCGAGGCTGAGGCCAAGGCTTTCCTCAAGGAACTCAAGCGACGCAAGAAATTCGCCAAGGCGACCCACAACACCTGGGCCTGCCTGACCGATGACGCCCCGCTTAAGAATGATGACGGTGAAAGCGGCGCGGGTATGGTGATCTTGCGGATGCTGGAACGGGACAATTTGCGCAACCACATCATTGTCGTAACCCGCTGGTATGGCGGCAAACATCTGGGCGGTGATCGGTTTCGCCATGTTCAGGACGCGGTGCGCCTGTATACCGAGGACCTCTCGCAGAGTTAAATCTGCGCCTTGCGCATCTGCAACGGGGTTGCGCCAAAGCGTTTCTGAAACTGCGCAATAAAATGAGAGGTGTTGGCATAGCCAACCTCTTGCCCGATCTCCTGCACTGAAGACGCGCAGGTCAGGATCAGGTGTTTTGCCCGAACCATCCTCTGTTCTAACAGCCATTGACCGGGGGACTGACCGGTGACACGGCGAAACTCCCGGGTGAAACCAGCGATTGAGCGCCCGGAGATACGGGCGAAATCGGCGACGCTGATATTGTGATTGGCGTGTTCACGCATCAGATGTTTGATGTTGCGCCGCGCTGGCGTGCCTTTGTTACCCAGCAGAAACCCGGCCAGGCGTTTCACGTCATCCAATGTTGCGATCAACAACAGCAATTCCAGCAGTTTGGCCTGGACCAGTGGCGCGGCGGGTGTGACGTTTTCATAGACGGGAGCAAGCGCTGAGAAATAGCCTGACAGGCTGTGATGTGCGTCCAGCTTGTAGGCCGTCGCGCTTGCCGGAGGTGGTGTGGTGAGCGGGACCTTGCGTTCAAACTCGCCCAGAACCTCATGGCCGAAAAAGCACAGATAGGCCGCCAAAGGCCCGTCGGAATTGACGAAATCAGAAACCATATAGCTGTTGGCGGGCAAAAAGATCATCTCACCCGGCTTGATCGTCAACTCGGTCCCGTCAGCGGTGTAAAACGTCTCGCGCCCGGAAATCACATAGCAAAGACAAGGGTCCGTGCAGTGAAACTCGACCCCCAAGGCGCTGGCCTTGATGAGTTTGGAATAGATCGAGCTGCGCCCGGCCGCCATTCGCAGCGTGGCATCTTTGAACTGGGACAAGCCATCGGGAATGACCAGGCACCGCCCGGCGGCTTCGAGCTGTTTTAGGAGTGCGGTCATGGGGCTGCCTAAGTTGCGTTCATAAGAGACTGCCGTTGTCCCGCCTTAGAAACGATAGGACATCTCGCCCCAGAAGGTGATCGAAAACCGGCATTTCGGCATTTGCCCGGCATTTCCGACCCCGAAACACTGCTAAGCCAAGCGCATCACGAATTAGGAGAGACAGATGAGCATTTGGGTAACTCTAGAAATGCAGCTGCGCCCCGGCGCGATGGCTGAGTTGGAGCCGTTTCTAAAGGCCAACCTGCCCGCCGTGCGCGGCTTTGACGGTGCTTTGCTGGTGCAGTTGTATTTTAACCCGGAGACGGGTCGTTTCATGCTGCTTGAGGAATGGGTTTCGCGCGAGCATCACCAAGCTTACATCGCGGCGATCACGGAAAACGGGGTGATGGAGCAACTGCTCTCCTTTATGGCCGGGCCGCCGGATGTGCAGTATTTCGAAAGGATGCCGCTGTGAGCATGACATGTAATCGGCGTGACGTGACTCTGGGCCTTGTCGCCTCTTTGACCTTGCCAGGACTGGCGTTGGGGTCCGAGGTGCAATCCGGCAAAACCGGGTACTCGATCCAGACCGCTGTTGCAGCTGAACGGTTGCGCGAATTGCAAACGCGGCGCGGCGTGCCCGGTGTGCTGGCACAGCGGGTGTGGCAGGGCAAGTCCGGGTTGCTGATAGTCGAAGAGAAGGCGGCAGGCGGGGCTTGGATCAAACTGGAAATCTAAACAACATTTGAACGCCTTTGACGGACAAAAAAAGGCCGGGCACGCAGGCCCGGCTTAGTCCAACAGGGAGGTGCTTGTGATAACCCGCACAAGCGACGGGAACTGTTGAGACCCGGTTTAAAGATGTGGCAATGATGCGTCTTTGATCTGGGATGCGTCTTTGATCTGGGTCAATAGACAAACCTTGGGGTAGAAAGGTTAACGTTACGCTACCAAACGGTAGCCGCCGCTTTCGGTGACCAAGAGGCGCGCGTTCGAGGGATCAGGTTCGATTTTTTGGCGCAGGCGATAGATATGGGTTTCCAGCGTATGTGTCGTCACCCCGGCATTATAGCCCCACACCTCGTGCAGCAGCGTGTCACGCGGCACCACGCCCTCGGTCGAGCGGTAGAGGAATTTGAGGATATTGGTCTCTTTCTCGGTCAGGCGAATCTTGCGGTCATCATCGGTGACCAGCAGTTTCATTGACGGCTTGAACGTGTAGGGACCAACGGTAAAGACCGCGTCCTCGGACTGTTCGTGCTGGCGCAGCTGGGCGCGGATGCGGGCAAGCAATACAGGGAATTTGAACGGCTTGGTGATGTAGTCATTGGCACCGGCATCCAGGCCAAGGATGGTATCAGCATCGGTGTCATGGCCGGTCAACATCAGGATCGGGGCCTTGATCCCCTGTTTGCGCATCAAGCGGCACAGCTCACGCCCATCGGTATCAGGCAGGCCGACATCCAGAATGATCAGATCATAGATCTGCTCTTTGGCCCGGGTCATGGCATTTGCGCCATTATCGGCTTCAAAAACCTCAAAATCCTCGGTCATGATCAACTGCTCGGCCAATGCCTCGCGCAGATCGTCGTCGTCATCGACCAATAGGATGTTTTTCAACTGTGCCATTTCCGGGTCTCCCGTGTTGCCTTTTTCGGCAGATGTGCCCATTTTGGCACCTCGGCAAGGATTGCTGCAACCAATTCACGCGCTCGTGTTTCAAGTGCGAGAATGTGTCAGAAAAATTGCCCAAATGTTACAAGGGAACAAGGTTTTGGGCCTGAAACCGCTATTGAATGACATATTGGCCCGGGCGCGGGCAGATTTGCGCATGGGCGTCCCGGTTGTCTTGACCGGGCGGGGCGGTGCTTTGCTGGTCATGGCGGCGGAAACCGCGGGCGAATTACGTTACGACACATTGATGGCGCGTGGTGAGGTTGACCTGGTTTTGACCGGGCGGCGGGCCGAGACGCTGAAGGCGCGGGCCTATGACGGGGATGTGGCGCGGGTGATGTTGCCGGAAAGCGCGGGTCTGGCGTGGGTGCAGGCTCTGGCTGATCCGGCGGATGATATGCGGGTGCCGATGAAGGGGCCTTTGCAGACACGGCGCGGCGGCAATTGCGAGTTGCATCGCCTGGCGATCACCCTGGTGAAATCGGCACGCCTGTTGCCGGCGGTCCTGGTTCAGGATTTGCACGATCCTTTGGGTTTGGCCAATGACGAGAACCTGACCGTTGTACCGGGTGATCTGGCCTCGCCTCATGTGATGGAGATGGCGGCACTTGATAATGTGGTGGCGGCGCGGGTACCAATCCGGGCGGCCCGCAATACCCGGCTGCATATTTTCCGCCCCGAGGATGGCGGCGAAGAGCATTATGCCGTCGAAATCGGCCGCCCGGATCGTGACGCCCCGGTTTTGGCGCGCCTGCATTCGGCCTGTTTCACCGGCGATGTGCTGGGCTCATTGAAATGTGATTGTGGTCCGCAATTGAACGCAGCGCTTGCGGCAATGGGGGATCAGGGGGCCGGTGTTTTGCTGTACCTCAATCAAGAGGGGCGCGGCATTGGTCTGGCCAACAAGATGCGCGCCTATGCGCTGCAGGATCAGGGCTTTGACACGGTTGAGGCCAATCACCGGCTGGGCTTTGAAGATGATGAGCGCGATTTTCGCATTGGCGCGTCGATCTTACAGAAGATGGGATTTTCCTCGGTGCGGTTGCTGACCAATAATCCCGGCAAAATCGCGATGATGGAGCGTTGCGGGGTTGGCGTTGCAGAACGGGTGCCTTTGCAGGTCGGAAAGACGCCTGAGAATGAACGTTACTTGGCAGTTAAAGCTGCAAAGTCCGGGCATATGTTTTAGCGGGTAGGGGGCGCTGCCCCCGTCCGCAAGGCGGACTCCCCCGGAGTATTTGTGCCAAGAAGAAGCCTGGGGTGGTCGTAGGACTTGGCAGGCATAGATTGGGTCTCAGAGGAGAAGCAGAATGCGCTATTCAGTGTTGGATCTGTCTCCGGTGCCAGAGGGCGCGGAGATCGCTGATGCGTTTCGCAATACGGTTGCTTTGGCACAGGCTGCCGAGAGCTGGGGCTATCACCGCTATTGGATGGCGGAACATCACAACATGCCCGGAATCGCCAGCGCGGCGACGGCGGTGTTGATCGGGCATGTGGCCGGGGCGACGCAGACGATACGGGTCGGGGCGGGTGGTATCATGCTGCCCAACCATGCGCCTTTGGCGGTGGCCGAGGCCTTTGGCACCTTGGAAACCCTTTATCCCGGTCGCATTGACCTTGGGCTGGGGCGCGCACCGGGGGGCGACGGCGCTGTGATGCAGGCGCTGGGCGTTCACACTTCGCGTGCCGAAAATTTTGCCCGCGAGGTGGCTGAACTGCGGGCGATGATGGGGGACCCAACTGAGGGACGTCCGGTGCGGGCCTTTCCGGGTGAGGGCAGCCATGTGCCGCTGTGGATTCTTGGTTCATCCCTGCATGGGGCGCAGGTGGCGGCGCAGCTTGGCTTGCCTTATGCCTTTGCCTCTCACTTTGCCCCGGCGGCCTTGGTCGAGGCCTTTGATACCTATCGGCGCTATTTCCAACCCTCAGAGACATTGGCGCGCCCGCATGCGATGTTGGCGGTCAATGTGTTTGCCGCTGAAACACAGGCCAAGGCGGAACGGCTGAGGACCACCATGCAGCAGGCCTTTTATAAGCTTCGGCTTGGGAAACCTGGCAAGCTTCCAGCCCCGGTTGATGATCTGGAAAGCGTTGTGCCGAAATCGGCCTGGCCCGCGTTGGACGCTGCGTTGAAAATCAGCGTGGTCGGCACGCCGCAACAGGTTGAGCTGCAATTGCGCGATCTGATCAAGCGCCACCGTCCCGACGAGGTGATTTTTACTGGGCAAATCCACGATCACGAAGCGCGGATGCGCAGTTTTGAAATCGCGGCGCAAGCGATGCAACAAATAGCAGTGACGGAGCTGGCCTGATGTCTGCCAAAGGTCCGATGGATATGGTTCTGACGCGGCAGGGGCTGCGGTTTGCTGGACAACTCTGGCCATGCACGATTGGTAAAGGGGCGATTGCCCGTGACAAGCGGGAAGGCGATGGGGCCACCCCTGTGGGCTGCCATCGCATCACCGGCCTGCTATACCGCCCTGATCGCATGGCTGCCCCCACCCCTTGGGCGCGGGCCATCCGGCCCGGTGATCTTTGGTCGGACGACGTGAATGATCCGGCCTATAATCAATTGGTGCGCGCACCTTACGCCGCAAGCCATGAAAACCTGCGCCGAGCAGATCCCCTATATGACCTGATCTTGCTGAGCGATTGGAACTGGCCCAAGGCAATTCCGGGCCGCGGGTCGGCGATTTTCCTGCATCGCTGGCGGCGACCGGGATTTCCGACCGAGGGGTGCATCGCCTTTCGACCCGACCATCTGAGTCGGATTGTGCAACTGGCACGCCCAGGAACCCGAGTGATTGTGGCGGAATCCCTGAGCCATTGACGCTTTGTCAGCGCTATCGGCCTCAACGCGTTAGGATTTTTTGCAGGCAGATGTTTTGTTTGCACAATTTTGAATGACGTATTTGACTGCGGTATGTCGGATTCATGCGCGATTTTCCCGGAAATGCTTTTCTCACCGGTATTTTTTTCTGAAACGGTTGCAAGACGCGGCGCGAGCGGGTTTAGTTTGTAGCCAAGACAGCGAAGAAAATTCGCGGATACATAGGGAGTGTGCCTTTGGCCGATTCGGGAAACAGCGACGCGTTTGTCGCATTTGAACGCGTGCAAAAGAGCTATGACGGCGAGACGCTCGTCGTGAAAGACCTCAACCTCTCGATGCCCAAGGGCGAGTTTCTGACAATGCTGGGGCCCTCGGGGTCAGGCAAAACGACCTGCCTGATGATGCTGGCCGGGTTTGAGACCGCGACCCATGGCGATATTCTTCTTGATGGGGTAAGTATCAACAACATCCCACCGCATAAGCGCGGCATTGGCATGGTGTTCCAGAATTACGCCCTGTTCCCGCATATGACCATTGCCGAGAATCTGAGCTTTCCCTTGGAAGTGCGCAAGATGGGCAAGTCTGAGCGCGAAGAGAAGGTGAAGCGCGCTTTGGACATGGTTGAGATGGGGGCCTTTGGCGGCCGTCGTCCGGCGCAGCTGTCTGGTGGTCAGCAACAACGTGTCGCCCTGGCCCGCGCCTTGGTGTTTGAGCCCGAGCTGGTCTTGATGGACGAACCGCTGGGTGCGTTGGACAAACAGTTGCGCGAAAAGATGCAGTTCGAGATCACCCATCTGGCGCATGAGCTGGGCATCACCACAGTTTACGTGACCCATGACCAGACTGAAGCGCTGACCATGTCGGACCGTGTCGCAGTGTTCAACGATGGTCGCATTCAACAGCTGGCCCCGCCGGATCTGCTTTATGAAAAGCCTGAAAACAGCTTTGTGGCGCAGTTCATCGGTGAAAACAACACGCTTGAGGGCGTGGTGACCGAGATGAAGGGCGACACCTGCGTGGTCCGCCTGGATGACGGCGAAGAGCTGGATGCAACGCCGATCAACGTGACCTCGGTTGGGGAACGCACCCGTGTCTCGATCCGCCCGGAACGCGTTGAAGTCGACAAGAACCGTCTGCAAGAGGGCGCGCATACGCTCAAGGCCGAGGTTCTGGAATTCATCTATATGGGTGACATCTTCCGCACGCGTCTGCGCGTGGCCGGGAATGATGAATTCATCATCAAAACGCGTAACGCGCCGGATCAGGTGCGCCTGGAGCCCGGCGCGCAGATCGAGATCGGCTGGTTGCCAGAGGATTGCCGGGCGCTGGACGCGTCCTGAGCAGGAAGAGAACTGCCTCGCGGCACCGGTGTCGCGGGGTCTTGTTGAGGGGTCAGGTCAAGCCCGTGACGTGGCTCTCATCCAATAAAACGGGTACTTTAGGGAGTATACTATGAAACTCACCAAGACACTGATGGCGTCGACCGCGCTGACCGTGGCTGCCGGTGCCGTTGTCGCCGAAGATATGGCTATGGAAATGACACTGGTTTCCTGGGGTGGTGCCTATCAGGCCAGCCAGCACAAAGCCTATGTCGAGCCCTATCTGGCCGCCAATCCTGGTGTGACCGTAACCTGGGACGAAAGCTCGGGCGAGGCGGTTGCCAAGCTGCGCGCCATGGACGAAGCGGGCAATGTAACCTGGGATCTGGTTGACGTTGTGGCTTCTGACTCCATGCGTCTGTGTGACGAAGGTCTGGCCGAAGAGCTGGCACATGACGACGTTCTGGCCTCTGCCCCTGACGGCACCTCGGCCTCTGACGATTTTGGCGACCTGATCGTGTCTGATTGCTTTGTGCCTCAGATCGTTTACTCGACCACTTTCGGCTATCGCACCGATCTGGTTGGCGACACGGCCCCAACCGAAATCTGCGCGATCTTTGATCTCGAAGCCTATCCTGGCAAGCGCGCGCTGCAAAAGCGCCCGATCGACAACATGGAATGGGCCCTGTACTGCGATGGCGTTGAAAAAGACGCAATCTATGACACTCTGGGCACCCCGGAAGGCGTAGATCGCGCTCTGGCCAAGCTGGACACCATCAAGGACCAGGTTGTCTGGTGGACCGCCGGTGCGGAAACGCCTCAGCTGCTGGCAGATGGCGAAGTTGTCATGGGCTCGACCTTCAACGGTCGTCTGTTCTCGGCCATCGCCGAGCAGAACCAGCCGATTGGCATGCTCTGGGACATGCAGTCCTTTGACCTGGACGGCTGGATTGTTCCTGCCAACCTGCCGGCTGACCGCAAGGCACGCGTCATGGACTTCCTGAAATTCGCAACAGACACTCAGCGTCTGGCGGATCAGGCCAAGTACATCTCTTACGGTCCGGCACGCGCCTCGTCTGCGCCGCTGGTTGGCAAGCACGAAGAGCTGGGCATCGACATGGCACCTCACATGCCAACCGACCCTGCCAATGCTGGCAACGTGCATGTCTATGACTACGAATGGTGGGCCGACAACCGCGATGATCTGGACGCAAAATTCCAGGCGTGGCTGGCCAAGTAATCCCAAAACCAACGGGATGGTGGGGTGAAACCCCACCCTACATCTTGCCTTTGGCGGCGTGACTGCCAAAGGCCCCAGCAGACGAAAGGCGCGACATGCCCAAGGGTTACATAATCGCCCATATCACCGTGAGAGAGCCGGAAGCCTATAAGGAATACGTGGTCAAAGACACGCCGATCCTGGAAGGTTTTGGAGCGAAATTTGTGATCCGAGGCGGGCAGTCGCAGACAGTTGAGGGCGAAGCCCCCGCAACACAGCGCCATGTCGTTATTGAATTTCCAAGCTACGAGCAGGCGTTGAAGGCCTATAACGATCCGGATTACCAAGAGGTTGCCGAGATCCGCCGCCGCACTGCCGATAGCCTAATCTATGTGGTCGAGGGCACCTGATGAGCAATTCCGAACCCATGCTGGCGGCAGACGGCACGCCGCTCAAACGCTCCTTGGCACGTGCGCTGCGCCGCGAAAAGATGCGGGCGCTGATGCTGATCGCCCCGCTTTTGCTGTTCATCCTTTTGACCTTTATTCTGCCGGTGGCGGATATGCTCTATCGCTCGGTCGACAACAAAATCGTCAGCGAAATCCTTCCGCGCACCGTGGTGGCGCTGCAGGATTGGGATGCCGATAGCGGTGAATTGCCGGATGAGGCGGTTTTTGCCGCCATGGCGGCCGACCTGCAACAGGCGGCGCAAGAGAAGACCCACACCAAGGTGGGGGTACGCCTGAACTATGAACAACCAGGGATTTCCTCGCTTTTCCGCAAATCCGGGCGTAAGGCCAAAAAGTGGAACGTCGAAGAAGGTGGCCCCTGGAAAGAGCAACTGATCGAAGTGCATAAAGGCTGGGGTGACCCCGAAGTTTGGCGCACGATTCAGACCTATTCGCCGCGTGTAACCCAGGGCTATTACCTGAATGCAGTCGATATGCAGGTGGGGACGAACGGGGCCGAAATGCGCCCGGAAAACGAACAGATCTATGGCATCTTGTTCTGGCGCACGATGAAAATGTCCTTGATCATCACGCTGAGCTGCATTGCTTTGGGCTATCCGGTGGCCTGGTTGCTGGCCAATCTGCCCGCGCGCCATGCCAACCTGTTGATGATCCTCGTTTTGCTGCCCTTCTGGACCTCGCTACTGGTGCGGACATCGGCCTGGAAGATCATGCTGCAACAACAGGGGGTGATCAACGATGTGCTGGTCTGGATAGGATTCGTCGCCGATGACAGCCGATTGGTCATGATCAACAACCAGTTTGGTACCATCGTGGCAATGACCCATATCCTGCTGCCTTTCATGATCCTGCCAATGTATTCGGTGATGCAGACCATCCCGCCAAGCTATCTGCGAGCGGCCAAGTCCTTGGGCGCGACGAATTGGACGGCCTTCTGGCGCGTCTATTTCCCGCAATCCATTCCGGGGATCGGGGCGGGCAGTATTCTCGTCTTTATTCTGGCGATTGGCTACTACATCACGCCCGCATTGGTCGGCGGCACCACCGGGACGTTTATTTCGAACCGGATCGCCTTCCACATTTCCTCCTCACTTAACTGGGGGCTTGCGGCGGCGCTTGGGGCCATTCTCTTGGCGGTCGTTCTGATCCTCTACTGGGCCTATGACAAGATCGTCGGCATCGACAACGTGAAACTGGGGTAACTGATATGAGCGGACTTCCTCCTTATGCCACCACGCCCCAGCGCGTCTGGTACTATTCTTTCCGTGTGATCTGTGCGCTGATCTTTATCTTCCTGATCACGCCCATCATCATCGTGATGCCGCTGAGCTTTAACGCGCAGGACTTCTTTACCTTCACGCCGGAAATGCTGCGTCTGGATCCTGAGGGGTACAGTCTCAAACATTACCGCGACATGTTGGGCAGCGATGGCAATCCGGTGACCGGCTTGTGGATTGGTCTGGCGATTGGCGTCGCCTGGGCCGCTTTCGGGGCCTATCGCCGTGGCGGTTTGACTGCTACTTCGATCATTCCGGTTCTGGTCTTTGGCCTGTTCGGTTTGATCATCGGCAAGCTGACAGGCGCGACCGGCGACTGGATGGTGGCGCTGCGCAACTCGCTCAAGATCGCGCCCATGGCGACGCTCTTGTCGGTCAGCTTTGGCACTTTGGCCGCGATTGGTCTGAGCCAATCTCACGTGCCTTTCCGCCGCGCCATTATGGCGATCATGATTTCGCCGATGATTGTGCCGCTGATTATTTCGGCCGCTGGCATGTATTTCTTTTACAGCCGGATCGGATTGCAGGGCACCTATTTCGGCGTGGTTCTGGCCCATGCGGCGCTGGGGATTCCTTTTGTGATCATCACTGTGACGGCGACGCTGGTTGGTTTTGACCGCTCGTTGACCCGTGCTGCGGCCAATATGGGGGCAGATCCGGTCACGACCTTTTTCCGGGTTCAGATGCCGCTGATCCTGCCTGGCGTGATCTCTGGTGGCCTCTTTGCCTTTATCACCTCCTTTGACGAGGTTGTGGTGGTCATCTTTGTGGGCTCGGCCAAGCAACAGACATTGCCATGGCAGATGTTCACCGGCTTGCGGGAACAGATCAGCCCGACGATTCTTGCGGTGGCGACGATCTTGGTGGCGATCTCGATTGCGCTGCTGACCACCGTGGAAATCCTGCGACGCCGGTCCGAGAAGCTGCGGGGCATGAGCCCAAGCTAAACTCGGAAAACCGTTTCGTTCCAATTTTTGGCAATTTTTCTCCGCAGGCCTGTATTCGGGCCTGCGGTTTTCATTTTTTCGAAAGGCTTCCGACCGATTGTCTTTGGCAAACCCGGTGTCCGAGGAACTTTCAATGACCGAACTTAGTCCGCAATTCGCCGCCGAGGCGAAAACAGCCACCTCTGAGGCGTTGTTTCAACTGTCCGAGATGTTCTTTTCTCGCACAGATGAACGGGGGGTTATTCTTGCGGGGAATGAGGTTTTTCATCGCGTATCAGGGTACGATTGGGATGAGTTGCTTGGCGCTCCGCACAAGATTGTGCGTCACCCAGAAATGCCACGCGGCGCGTTTGAGTTTGTTTGGGCTAAGTTGAAAGCCGGCGAAACGGTTGCGGCTTATATCAACAACAAACGTAAAGATGGCCGGTTCTATTGGGTTATGGCGCTGATGTCGAAAACCGAGGGCGGGTATTTGTCGACGCGGATCAAACCCACGTCGGAGCATCATCAAACCATGGTGCAGATCTATAAAGAGATGCTCGACGAAGAAGCCAAAGGCATGTCGCCGAAAGACAGCGCCGACTTGTTGTTGAGCAAATTACAAGAACGCGGGTTCAGCAGCTATGCTGCCTTCCAGGCCACGGCAATCGCAGCAGAATTCGAAATGCGCGCCCGGGGGTTGGGGCGGCCGGTTGACCAGCTGCAAAAACGCTTTTTGGATATGTCCCGTGCGATTGAGCAGGTACAGGTCGAAACGACCGAAATGACTGAGGCGTTCAAAGCCATCCGCACCGTGCCTATGAATATGCGCATTATTGCCTCTCGTCTGGAAAACGCTGGCGGTCCGATCAGTGCGATCTCGGTCAATTACAGCCAGATGCTCGAAGAGATGTCGACATGGGTCTCGACCTTTGTTGACGGCGATGCCTGTGTCTTTGCCCGTATCCGAGACGCTATTTTGCAAGGTCAGTTCCTGGGCTTTGCTATGGCGTTGGAAAACGAAATGGGTGATTCATTCCGCAATAGCGGTGCTGCCTATCCGGATGAGGTCGTGGTTGAGACCGAAATCGCGCAACTCGAAAAAATGCGCCAAAAATATCTTGAGCAGACAGCAGAGGCGCTGAGCAGTGTCGAAAATGAAGCCAAACGATTTGGTCGCAGTGTTCTGGATATGAAACGCTATGTGACCGGCCTGAGCTCGACCCGCATGATGTGCAAGATCGAAAGCGCCTCTTTGTCCAATTCTGGCACGGCCCTTTCCGGGATCGTCGATCAGCTGGATGCCTGCCAAAACGAAATCGAACAACGCCTTGCTCGTATTGTCGAATTGAACTCGGTTATTCAGGGCAACACTTCAATGTTGCGATCGCTTATCTAAAGCGTTTCGAGAGATGGTTGAGGCAAGCGGATCGCAAATGGCCTGAGAACGCGAAGCGTGGCAAGGTATTTGCGATTCAGTGTTTTCTCGAGACGCTAAAGCGTTTCCAGTTTTAGTTGAAGCAAAGCATCAGCTTTCTGCGTTTGAGCCTTGGGCGAAAGGCAGCGAAAGCTGATCCATGTAAAGTGGAAACGCTCTAAAAGCGTCCGTCCGACATTTCGGACTCAAAAAGGGCGGGAATTTCCCGCCCCTTTCTATTCGTGATCTGACTACGGTTAGCTGCGCACCAGTTGTTCATAGCTTTCGGCGATGTCCTTGGTCAGATCACCCACTTCAAACGTGTAGTCACCAATCTGGCCAACCGGAGTCACTTCGGCGGCGGTGCCGGTCAGCCAGCACTGCTCAAACCCTTCCAGCTCTTTCGGCATGATATGGCGCTGGTGAACCTTGATCTGCTTTTCTTCCAGCATCTTGATCACGGTTTGGCGGGTCAATCCGTTTAGAAACACATCCGCCTTGGGCGTGTGCACTTCGCCTTCCTTCACGAAAAAGATATTCGCACCGGTCGCTTCGGCCACATAGCCGCGATAATCCATGAACAGCGCATCCGAACAGCCCTTGGCCTCGGCCTCGTGCTTGGAGATGGTGCAGATCATGTAAAGGCCCGCCGCCTTGGCATGGACCGGAATGGTTTCCGGGCTTGGGCGTTTCCACTTGGCGATGTCCAGCTTGGCCCCCTGGAACTTGGCGTCGCCATAATAGTTGCCCCATTCCCAGGCCGCGATGGCCAGGCGGACAGGGTTGCGCGCCGAAGCGACACCCATATCTTCACCCGCCCCACGCCAGGCAACCGCGCGCACATAGGCATCGGTCAGCCCGTTGGCTTCGAGAACCTGTTTCTTGGCGTCTTCGATCTCATCAACAGAAAACGGGATCTCAAAATCCAGCTCACCAGCCGAGAAATGCAGACGTTCGGAGTGTTCGCGGCTCAGGAAAATCTTGCCATTATAGGCGCGCTCACCCTCAAATACCGAACTGGCATAGTGCAGCCCGTGCGTCAGGATATGGACATTGGCCGCGCGCCAATCCACCATTTCGCCATCCAGCCAGATTTTGCCGTCGCGGTCGTCATATGCTCCATCAGCCATGTGCGTCTCTCCCTACGCTAATATTTGCAAAAGTTGCGCGCTTTTGGTCCGTTTCGGTCATAAAGTTGCGCAAAAACTGAGATTCGCTACCAGTTCAGACTTGGAATGTCAACAAGGCTGACTTAAACTTGGATCAAAGAATTTGCGAGGAGACCCCGATGGTGGATACAGCAACCAGCAGCGGTGACACACTGCTCTTCCTGACGGATGAGCAATTGCGCCAGGGGGCAGAGGCAATGTTCTTTGCTTATCGCGGGTTTACGGCGGATCCCGACCGCATTCTGGCGGGGCTCAGCTATGGTCGCGCCCATCACCGCGCCCTGCATTTCATCCATACCGCGCCGGGCACCACCGTGAATAATTTGCTCAATATTCTTGGGGTGACCAAGCAATCCTTGAACCGAGTCTTGCGGACCATGGTCGAAGACGGGCTGGTCGAAAGCCGAGTCGGGCGCAATGACCGGCGCGAACGTCACCTGTTCCTGACCGAAGCGGGGCAAGATCTGGAACGTCAGCTTTCGGACGCGCAACGCGCCCGGATGCGTGCGGCGTTTAAACAGGCAGGCCCCGAGGCCGTGGCAGGGTTTCGCAAAGTGCTCGAGTCCATGATGGACCCGGAGATGCGCAGGCAGTATCAACGTCTGAGGGAGGGCCGTTGATGAGTGAACCTGACGCACATTTGCTGATTGTCGATGATGATGAGCGGATTCGCACCTTGTTGCAAAAGTTCCTGATCAGAAACGGCTTTCTGGTCAGCGCCGCCCGTGATGCCGCCCATGCGCGACGCATTCTGAGCGGGTTGGATTTTGATCTGATCGTGCTGGATGTGATGATGCCCGGCGAGGATGGGATCAGCCTGACGCGAGGCATTCGCGAGACTTCGGGTACACCGATCTTGCTGTTGACGGCCCGGGCAGAAACCGAGGACCGCATCAAAGGGCTTGAGGCGGGGGCAGATGACTATCTTGCCAAACCATTCGAGCCCAAAGAGCTGCTTTTGCGGATCAACGCCATCCTTCGGCGTATGCCGGACGCAACCGCAGATGACACTGCGCCAAAACTGCTGACGCTGGGTGACATTCGCTATGATATTGAGCGCGGCGAGATGTGGCGCGGCGAAGATCTGGTGCGTTTGACCGCCACCGAAAGTCAGCTGATGAAGATCTTTTCAGCACGCCCGGGTGAACCGGTCAGTCGCGCCAATCTGGTCGAAGAATTGGGCCGAGATAAAGGTCAAGCGCAGGAACGGGCCGTGGATGTTCAAATCACCCGGCTGCGGCGCAAGCTGGAATCCGATCCCAAACAGCCGCGCTATCTGCAAACGGTGCGTGGTGCTGGCTATATGCTGGCCCCGGATTAAATCGCCTCTGTAACGCGCCGGAAACCTTTGAAACACTGGGGGAGCTATGACGACAGCTTTGATCACGCATGCGGATTGTCTGGATCACGTGACACCGGATGGGCATCCAGAACAGGTGGCGCGCCTTGAACATGTTTTGCATGCCCTGGCCGGTATGTCTTTGCAGCGCGAAACGGCTCCTATGGTCGAGGATAGCGACCTCTTGCGCATCCATCCGCAGGCCCATCTGGATCAGATCCGCAAATCTGCCCCGGATGCGGGCCACCATCAGTTGGACGCGGATACCTGGATGTCGCCCGGTTCTTTGACAGCTGCGTATCGCGCGGCAGGGGCGGTGGTGAAGGCCGTGGATATGGTGCTGGGTGGCGACGCGCAAAATGCGTTTTGCGCGATCCGCCCACCGGGTCATCACGCAGAAAAACAAACGCCTATGGGCTTTTGCCTGTTCGGCAACGCGGCCCTTGCGGCCAAGATCGCCTTGGACAAACACGGGCTGTCCCGTGTGGCCGTGGTCGATTTCGACGTGCATCACGGCAATGGCACGCAGGATCTGCTCTGGGATGAAGAGCGCGCCTTGGTGATCACAAGCCAGCAAATGCCGCTTTGGCCAGGCACTGGCGCGGCCTCTGAGCGGGGCAAGCACGGGCAGATCGTCAATGTGCCGCTGCCCCCCGAAAGCGACGGGGCGCATATGCGCGCAGCTTATGAGGCGCATGTTTTCCCACGTCTGCGCGAATTCGCGCCCGAGCTGATCATCATCTCAGCCGGGTTTGACGCCCATCAGGACGACCCGTTGGCCCAGCTCAACTGGTCGACCGATGATTTCCGCCGCCTTACGCAAGATCTGTGCAAAATCGCCGATGAATGTGCACAGGGCCGCGTGGTATCGACTCTGGAAGGCGGGTATGATTTGCAGGCCCTCGCAGCGTCAGCTAAGGCGCATGTAGAGGTTTTGATGGAGGCAGGCGCATGAGCGACGCAGCAATCGCAGAGATGAGTTTCGAACAGGCCATGGCCGAGTTGGAACAGGTTGTCGGCCAGTTGGAACGCGGCGACGTGGCGCTTGAGGCGTCGATCACGCTTTATGATCGCGGTGCCAAACTGCGCGCCCATTGCGAGGCCAAGCTGAAAGAGGCCGAGGAAAAAGTTGCTGCCATTACGCTGGACGGCGACGGCAATCCGGCGGGCACCAAGCCACTTGATGCGGGCTGATTTCAGGTGCAAAAACTCGAGACCATAACCTTGCCGGTTCCGGGCCCACTTCCCTTTGAGCAAGCGCTGCGTACCGCACGTGCTGCGGTCGAAGAATTCCTCGATGGCAACTTTGCCCGGTTTGATGGGCAGGTCGCCGAGGCGATGGCCTATGCGGTCAAAGGTGGCAAAGGGCTGCGCGGGTTTCTGGTTATCGAAAGTGCGCGTGTAAACGGTGTCGCTTTGGAGGGGGCGGTTGCCGTTGCGGCTGCGATTGAATGCATCCACGCCTATAGTCTGGTCCATGATGATCTGCCATGCATGGATGACGACGATCTGCGCCGTGGCCAGCCCACTGTGCATCGCAGGTGGGACGAGGCGACCGCTGTTCTTGCTGGGGATGCGCTTCAGGCCTTGGCATTCGAGCTGGTCGCCGATTCCGGCTTGCCCGCTGAAGCCACGGTTGACTTGATCCGCAATTTGGCACGCGCCTCGGGGATCGAGGGGATGGTCGGCGGGCAAGCAAAAGATATTGCTGCCGAAACCGCTGAAACCCCTCTGACACTGGACGAAATCATTGACCTGCAGGCGGGCAAAACCGGGGCCCTGATCACATGGTCTGCTTCGGCTGGGGCATGGATGGCCGGGGAAAACCCGAGTTTCCTTGAGGATTACGGCGACGCGCTTGGGCTGGCCTTTCAGATCTGGGACGATGTTCTGGATGTCGAGGGCGATGCGGCGCTGGTTGGCAAGGCCGTGGGCAAAGACGCCGATGCGGGCAAGGCAACCTTTGTCAGTCTGCTGGGCTTGGACGAGGCGAAACGCCGCGCAGAACAGCTCGTGACCGAGGCCTGTGATGCGCTATCTATTTACGGTGATGATGGCGAATGCTTGCGGCAGGCCGCGCGCTTCGTTATTTCGCGTCAAAACTGAGCGCAAAGCCGGGTAATCCCAAGGGAGACCTCATGTCTGATAGGCCAGAAACGCCGCTGCTGGATCGTGTATCTTCGCCTGCGGATCTCAAGCATTTCAGCGATGCCGAACTGACCCGGCTGGCGCATGAGCTGCGCGCCGAGACGGTGGCCACTGTGTCCAAGACCGGCGGGCATTTGGGTGCGGGGCTGGGTGTGGTTGAACTGACCGTGGCTTTGCATGCGGTGTTTGACACGCCGCAGGACAAGATCATCTGGGATGTCTCGCACCAGTGTTACCCGCACAAAATCCTGACCGGGCGACGCGATCGTATGGGCACGATCCGTCAGCAAAACGGCATTTCCGGATTCACCAAGCGCAGCGAAAGCCCCTATGACCCGTTTGGCGCGGCGCATAGTTCGACCTCGATCAGCGCCGCTTTGGGGTTCAAGGTCGCCGCCGATCTGGGCGGGAACAGCCCGGTTGGTCATGGTGACGCCATTGCCGTGATCGGCGATGGTGCCATGACCGGTGGCATGGCCTTTGAGGCGATGAACAATGCTGGGCACCTGAAAAAGCGTATGTTCGTGGTGCTCAATGACAATGAAATGTCGATTGGCCAACCCACCGGCGCGCTATCCTCTTACCTGACCCGGCTTTACGCCGAGGCCCCGATGCAAGACCTCAAGGCCGCCGCCAAAGGCGCAGTCAGCCTGCTGCCCGAACCCTTCCGCGAAGGGGCGAAACGCGCCAAGGAAATGCTCAAGGGCATGGCTTTGGGCGGCACTTTGTTCGAAGAGTTGGGGTTTAGCTATGTCGGGCCGATTGATGGCCATGACATGGACCAATTGCTGCCGATCCTGCGTACTTTGCGCGAACGCGCGACCGGGCCGGTTTTGCTGCATGTGGTGACGAAAAAGGGCAAGGGCTATGCCCATGCGGAATATGCGCCCGACAAGGGCCATGCGCGTGGCAAGTTCGACGTGGTTTCTGGCAAGCAGCACAAAGCCCCCAGCAACGCACCAAGCTACACCAAGGTATTTGCCGATCAACTGATCAAACAGGCGGCGGATGACCCGCAGATTTGTGCCGTAACGGCGGCCATGCCGGATGGCACCGGGCTTGACCTGTTTGCTGAACGTTATCCAAGCCGGTGTTTTGACGTCGGAATTGCCGAACAACATGGCGTGACCTTCTGCGCGGCTTTGGCGGCGGGCGGGATGAAACCGTTTTGCGCGATGTATTCGACTTTCTTGCAGCGCGGTTATGATCAGGTGGTGCATGACGTGGCCATTCAGCGCCTGCCGGTGCGCTTTGCCATTGATCGCGCAGGTCTCGTTGGGGCCGACGGAGCGACCCATGCCGGATCCTATGACATTGCCTATATGGCCAATTTGCCGGGCATGGTGGTTATGGCGGCAGCGGACGAGGCCGAGCTGTGCCACATGATCGCGACAGCGGCAGCGCATGACGCGGGCCCGATTGCTTTCCGCTATCCGCGCGGTGAGGGGCAGGGCGTCGACATGCCAGAGCGCGGCGAAGTGCTCGAAATCGGCAAAGGCCGGATGATCCAGGAGGGCGCGCGCGTTGCGATTCTCAGCTTTGGCACCCGTTTGGGTGAGGTCATGAAAGCCTCAGAGGCGTTGCAGGCGCGGGGCATCAAACCCACTGTGGCGGATGCGCGTTTTGCCAAACCGCTGGATCGGGATCTGATCCTGAGCCTCGCGCGTGAACACGAGGCCTTGATCACCATCGAAGAGGGGGCCGTGGGCGGTTTTGGCTCGCATGTTGGGCAGTTGCTGGCCGAAGAGGGCGTCTTTGATCGCGGCTTGAAATACCGCTCGATGGTGCTGCCGGATGTGTTCATCGATCAGGCCAGCCCAAGCGCCATGTATGACGTGGCGGCGATGAATGCGGAACATATCGAAGCCAAGGTGCTGAATGTGCTGGGCGTTGAGGTGCTGGATAAGCGTGCTTAAAGCTTGCTGGCGGTAACGCCGGTGAGCGAGAGCAACACAAAAACCAGTGATTTTCTCAGTCGCTGCACGTCGGCAAAAATTTCGGCGTCACCAAGAAGGTAGACGGGGAGCTTTTGTGGATTGCATATGCAAAGCCACTGCAGTTGGCTCATTTCACTGTGCCACAAGGGGAAGAAAAAGGGACCTGGCCCGCCCATAAGTGTTCGCTCTGACATAATTTTCTGCAAAGCGTCAGGGTAATGCTTGCGAATACGCGCACGTAACCGGCGCAAAGTCCGAGCTTTGTAAAGCATGAGGAAGTCATTCAGATCCATGAATTTCCGCCCTCAACAAAGCCTGCAACCCAGCTCGGTAGTCAGGATAGATCAACTGAACCCCCAGCTCTTCCTTAATACGCGTGTTTGAGACTTTCTTGTTCTCAGCATAAAAACTGCGCGCCATGGGGGACATTTGGGCGATTTCGAAATCGACCTCTTCGGGCAGAGGCAGGTTCAGAAGTTCTGCGGCATAGGCGATCACGTCTTGCGGCGGGGCCGGGTCGTCATCGCAGACATTGTAGACGCTACCGGGATTGGGGGCATTGATTGACGCGGCCAGAACCTGGGCGATGTCGTCCACATGGATACGTGAGAACACTTGGCCCGCTTTGATGATCCTGCGCGCGGTTCCAGCGCGGACTTTGGAAAAAGGCCCACGCCCTGGGCCATAAATCCCCGCAAGGCGGAAAATGTGCAGCGGCAGATCAGGGATGGCGCCCCAAGCGTTTTCTGCAGCAACGCGAATTTCGCCGCGATGGGTGGACGGGGTTAGCGCTGTGGTTTCATCCACCCAATCGCCGCCATGATCTCCGTAAACGCCCGTGGTCGATAGATAGCCGACCCAATTAAGCTGACGCGCCCGTTCGGCAATGTCAGGCCCAATGGCGTTGAGCGTTGGGTCCCCTTCATCCGTGGCCCCCGCAGAGATCAAAAGATGGCTGGCCTCTGACAGGGCCTCTGACAGGTTTTCGGGCGACCAGAGCACCGGATCGACGCCTTGGCTGCGCATGGAATCGGCGCGCGCCTCATCGCGGATTGTGCCGAGGATGCGCCAGCCCTGCGGGATCAGGACCCGGGCCAATGCGCTGGCTGTATAACCATGGCCCAAGGAAAAAAGTGTTTTTCTCATGGGACATAGGTGGCGCGAAACGGGTTTTGTTTCAAGTGTTACGAAAAATGCTTTTCAGATTGAGTTTTGTAACATATCTTGTCGGTAGAGCTTTAACGCGGGCATCGCTTGGATCGATGCGCGCAAGAGGAGGAAAGCCACATGTATTCCCAGGGATTGATCGGCGCGGATGGGTCTACCGAGGAAACGCAGGATTTTCTGGATGCTTTCCAGAAACGCATCGATGCCGAGGAAAAGATCGAACCCAATGACGCGATGCCCGAAGGCTATCGCAAAACGTTGGTGCGTCAGATCGGTCAGCACGCGCATTCCGAAATCGTCGGTATGCTGCCCGAAGGAAACTGGATCACACGCGCTCCGTCATTGCGGCGCAAGGCGGCTCTGTTGGCCAAGGTGCAGGATGAGGGCGGGCATGGGCTGTACCTTTATTCTGCGGCTGAAACCTTGGGCGTGTCGCGCGAGCAGATGACCGAGGAGTTGCTGAGCGGGAAGGCGAAATATTCCTCGATCTTCAACTATCCAACGCTCAGCTGGGCCGATATTGGCATAATCGGCTGGCTGGTGGATGGCGCGGCGATCATGAACCAGATTCCGCTCTGTCGCTGTTCCTATGGGCCTTATGCGCGGGCGATGATCCGGGTCTGCAAGGAAGAAAGCTTTCACCAGCGTCAGGGCTATGAGATCGTCATGTATCTGGCGCGCGGGACCGAGGCGCAGCGCGAAATGGTGCAGGATGCCTTGAATCGCTGGTGGTGGCCCTCGCTGATGATGTTTGGGCCGCATGATGCGGATAGCGCCCATTCCGAGCAGAGCATGGAATGGAAGATCAAACGCTTTTCCAACGATGCGCTGCGGCAGAAGTTTATCGACGCGACAGTGCCGCAGGCGGAGTTTCTGGGGCTGACGCTGCCGGATCCGGATCTGAAATGGAACGCGGAGAAGGGCGGTTATGATCACGGGGACATCGACTGGGAAGAATTCTGGCGCGTGGTCAAAGGCAACGGTGTGATGAACCGCGACCGGATCAAAGCGCGCAAGAAGGCCTGGGACGATGGGGCCTGGGTGCGTGAGGCGGCGCTGGCCCATGCGGATAAACGCGCGGCGCGCAAACAAGCAGCAGAATAATGCGCCAAGGGATGGGGGACGTGCGCGCAAGGCGCGACACCCCACCCACCATCCCTTTGGGCGCTCCGAAACTGGGAAGAGGAAAGAAAATGGCCAATGAAATCCCCCTATGGGAAGTGTTCATCCGCCCACGCAACGGGCTGAGCCACAAACATGTCGGCTCGCTCCATGCGGCGGATGAGGTCATGGCGCTAAACGCGGCGCGGGATGTTTACACGCGTCGGGGCGAGGGGACCTCAATCTGGGTTGTGCGTTCGAACCAGATTGTCGCCAGCGACCCCGATCAGGCGGATGAGAACTTTGAGCCCACCGGCGACAAGATTTACCGCCACCCGACATTTTACGACATCCCCGAAGAAGTGGGGCATATGTGATGGCCCTGTTCAACGCGCTTTTGGAACTGGCGGATGACCATCTGGTCCTAGGGCATCGCCTGTCGGAGTGGTGCGGCCATGCGCCGATGCTTGAGGAAGATCTGGCCATGCCCAATATGGCGCTGGATCTGATTGGCACGGCGCGGGTGCTGTATGATCACGCAGGCAAGGTCGAAGGGCAGGGGCGTGACGAGGATGCGCTGGCCTATCTGCGCGGCGAGCGCGAGTATCGCAATTGCCTGCTGGTTGAACGCGAGAATGGTGATTTTGCCGTGACCATGCTGCGCCAGCTCTATTTCGCCGCCTTTATGGAACCTTATTGGCAGGCGGGGCTAGACAGCTCGGATGAGGTGATCAAAGGCGTTGCCGGCAAGGCGGTCAAAGAGATGGCCTATCATATTCGCCATGCTGGAGAATGGGTGATCCGGCTTGGGGATGGCACCGAGGAAAGTGCCGCGCGAATGCGCGATGCGGTGGAGGAGCTGCATTGCTTTACCGAAGAGCTCTTTGAGGAAGGGGCTGCTGAGGGCGTGGATGCCTTGCCAAGCCGGGCGGCGATCCGTCCGATTTGGCAGGCGACCATTGTGCGTATCTTTGCCGAGGCCGGGTTGAGCATGCCAGAAGCTGTCTATCCGCAAACCGGTGGCCGGTCGGGGCAACATAATGAGGTGCTGGGTCATATGCTGGCCGAGATGCAAAGCCTGCACCGCGCCCATCCCGGGGCGGTCTGGTGATTGCCGAACTGACAGAGCAGGTCGCCTGGCAGGCGGCGGCCTCTGTGCCGGATCCAGAGGTGCCATGTGTCACGGTGGCCGAGCTGGGCATTTTGCGACAGGTCAGCATGGAGGATGGCGTGGCGGTGGCCAAGGTCACGCCAACCTATTCCGGGTGCCCGGCCACTTTGGCGATTGAGCTGTCCATCGAGGCGGCTTTGCGTGATGCCGGGTTTGAGGCGCGGATCGATCGTGTCTTGTCCCCCGCCTGGACCACCGATTGGATCACCGCTGAGGGGCGCGAAAAGCTGCGCGCCTTTGGCATCGCACCGCCTGTGACAGGTAGCGGCAAAGCGGCCTTGTTTGCCAGCCCGGATGTCTGTTGCCCGCGCTGTGGCAGCGTGCGCACCATCCGCATCAGCGAGTTCGGTTCAACCGCCTGCAAGGCGCATTACCAATGCCAAAGCTGCGCTGAACCCTTCGACTATTTCAAATGTATCTGAGGAGAGATGCATGTTCCACGACTTGACCATTTCCGAGATCCGGCCCGAGGGGCGCGATGCCATCGCTGTCAGCTTTGACCTGCCGGAGGCGTTGAAGGCGGATTTTGCCTTTTTGCCCGGGCAATATCTGACTTTGCGCAGTGAGATCGCGGGCGAAGATGTGCGGCGCAGCTATTCCATCGCCTCGGCCCCCGGAGCGCCGTTGACCGTTGGCATCAAACGGGTTGAGGGAGGGTGTTTTTCGACAGCCGCTCAGGATTGGAAACCTGGCGATACGGTGCAGGTCATGCCGCCGGAAGGGCGCTTTACCTATCATGGGCAGGGCCGGATTGTGCTGGTTGCCGCCGGATCCGGGATCACGCCGATGGTGTCCATAGCCTCAGAGGCTTTGGAACAAGGTGGCGAGGTCGCGTTGATCTATGGCAATCGCGACAGCGGGTCGATCATGTTTTTGGACGCGCTCGAGGCGTTGAAGGATCGCTATTTGGATCGCTTTACCTTGATCCATGTGCTCAGTCGCGAACCGCAGGATGTGGCGCTGCTGAATGGGCGCATTGATGGTGAGAAAGTGACAGCCTTGGCGCGGGCGGGCGCGATTGATCTGGCGGGCACGGATGGTGTGTTCCTGTGCGGCCCGGGCGAGATGATCGAAAACGTAACTGGTGCTTTGGATGGAATGGTGAGTGCGGATAAGATCCATCACGAATTGTTCTACACCGAAGTGGGGCCAAGACCCGAACGCTCGGCCAAAGCAATGGCGGCGGCTGAGGCGGGTGTCACCGTTGATGTCATTCTGGATGGCGCGCGGCGCAGCTTTCAGGTTGAGGCCGAGGATGAGGATGTGGTGGCCGCGGCGGCCCGGCAGGGGCTCGAGCTGCCATTTTCCTGCAAGGGTGGCATGTGCTGCACCTGCCGCTGCAAGGTGGTCGAAGGCGATGCGGAAATGGCGGTGAACTTTTCGCTGGAACCTTGGGAGTTGGAGGCGGGCTTTACCTTGGCCTGTCAGGCGCGCCCGACATCGGAAAAGCTGGTGCTGGACTTTGACGCGGCTTAAGGGGCGCTGCCCCTCTGGAGCCTAGGGCTCCATTCACCCCGAGGTATTTGGGGACCAGAGAAGACAAAGACGGTATAGGCCGGTCTTGTTCAGGAGCACCTGTGGAGGGAATGCGTGGCGGACTGGCCTGTTCTTGCCGGCAATAAGCAATCTTGTGCTCAGCACAAATCCGCTGAGAGATTTCTACTTTGAGATGTCCTAAGCTGCTCTCATGTACCCTCACTTGTTCCTGGTTGGTGCGCTGATCCTATCCGCATGTTCCAGCGTATCTAAAGTGTCCCAATCGGTGCCAGAGCCTGTCCCTGCTCTGGCACCAACCCCTTATGATCCCCCGCTTTATCCCAATGAAACGCCCGAGCTGCGGGAGCAGATCAACAGATGGGCGGATCATTATGATTTGCCACGCTTGCTGGTGCATCGACTGGCTATCCGTGAAAGCACCCATCGCCCCTGGGCGCGTAACGGACCCTATTATGGGTTGTTCCAGATCCTGCCGGAAACCGCGCGCACCATGGGGTATCGTGGTAGCGCCGAGGGGCTGTTGGATGCCGAAACCAATCTGGAATTTGCGCTGAAATACCTCAAAGGTGCCTATTTGGTGGCCGATGGCGACCCGGATGAAGCGATCATGTGGTACGCCAAAGGCTATTATTATGAGGCCAAACGAAAGGGGCTACTGGTTGAGACGGGCCTGCGCCCGGGTTAACTTGCGTAGTCGCTGCCCTCGCTATCCAGAAGAGCCTTGAGCTCGGCCAGATGGCGCGTGTCTTGTTCGGGATAGTCCTCAAGCTCGCGCGCGGTTTTCTCGGCGATCTCGTCGCTTAATACATCCAGCGGCTGCCCCGTTTGCAGGGCGCGGATAAAGGTCTCGGCGGCGCGTTCAAAGTAATAGAGCCGATTGAACGTCTCGGCCACCGTGTCTCCAATCACCATGACGCCATGATTGCCCATGATCATGACCATTTGCTTGGGATCGGTGAGCAGCGCAGCACAGCGCGCGCCCTCTTCCTCAAAGGCCAGGCCGCCGTAATGCTCATCAATCACCACGCGGTTGAAAAAGGTCGCGCAATTCTGATCGATGGGGGGCAGGCGCTTGTCCTTGAGGCAGGCCAGAACCGTGGCGTGAATGGAATGCACATGCATGGCGCAACGGGCATGCGGGCAGTGGCGATGGATGCCACCATGCAATCCCCAGGCGGTCGGGTCGGGCGCATTGGGGCCGCTGAGTGTATCGGGATCATTGGCGTCCACGACGATCATGTCCGAGGCGCGGATGCGGGCGAAATGCATCTGATTGGGGTTCATCAGAAACCGTGTGCCATCCTCGTTGATGGCAAGGCTGAAATGATTGGCGACGCCCTCATGCATGTTCAGCCGCGCGGTCCAGCGAAAGGCCGCAGCCAGATCAACCCGTTCCTGCCAGTGTTCGATATTGGCCTTGGTTTGCATGTCTAAGCCGCCTTTTCGGAAAGTGTTGTCACCTATCTGAAAACCGCAAAAGACCTGTTGTCAAATCTTCATATGCCTTCGCGCTGTTAGCGCTTGAAACCTTGCGGTGAAGCTGCCACTTTCGGTCAATTCACGCGCTGCCTGGCAGGTTTCCCCGTAAGGCAATGACGAAACCCGGGCGTTGTGACTGCTCGGTTCCGGTGAAACCGCCGAAGCGGCGCGAGACGCACATAAAAAGAAAAGGAAAAAGAATGCAGGATAAAGCCGCCGAATTGCAGATTGTCTCTCCGCATGGATTTGCCAGCGAGAGTTTCGAAGACCCAAAGGCCGCTGTTGAGCGATTGATTGCGCTCTATGATGAGGCCGCCAGCTTTTTGCGGGATCATTTCATGTCCGCCGTGGTTCAGGGGCATCCCGGGGTCCGCTATCGGGCCTTTTACCCCGAGATCCGGATCACCACCTCGAGTTTCGCCAAAGTCGACAGCCGGTTGAGCTTCGGTCATGTGACATCGCCCGGATGTTACGCCGCAACCGTGACTCGCCCGCGCATGTTTGAGCATTATCTGCGCCAACAGATTGGGTTGTTGATCCATAATCACGGGGTCAAAGTGCAGATTGGCCTGTCGGATACGCCGATGCCGGTTCACTTTGCCGTGGCCAATTTTCCGGATATTTCGGTGCCGCAGGAAGGGGCCGGATCCTTTGTGTTGCGCGACGTGTTTGACGTGCCGGATCTGGAAACCACCAATGATGACATCGTCAACGGGGTGGCAGACCCAGGCCCGGGTGAACCCGCGCCGCTGGCCCCGTTTACCGCGCAGCGCATCGATTATTCGCTCGCCCGTTTGGCGCATTACACCGCCACCGATCCCGAGCATTTCCAGAATCACGTGTTGTTCACCAACTATCAGTTCTATGTCTCTGAATTTGAGGCCTATGCCCGCACGCAACTGGCCGATCCCGACAGTGGCTATACCAGCTTTGTCAGCACCGGAAATGCCGAGATCACGACACCGGATGGTGAGTTGCCCGCCGCGCCGCGCATGCCGCAAATGCCGACCTATCACCTAAAGCGTGAAGGTGGCGGCGGGATCACCCTGGTCAATATCGGGGTTGGGCCATCTAACGCGAAAACTGCGACCGACCATATCGCGGTGCTGCGCCCCCATGCTTGGCTGATGGTGGGGCATTGTGCCGGTTTGCGGAATTCGCAGAGCCTGGGGGATTTTGTGCTCGCCCATGCTTATCTGCGCGAAGACAAGGTGCTGGATGATGACCTGCCCGTCTGGGTTCCGGTTCCGGCTTTGGCGGAAATTCAGATCGCTTTGGAAGAGGCGGTCGCCATGGAAACCCAGCTGGAAGGGTATGACCTGAAACGGATCATGCGGACGGGGACCGTGGCCACGGTGGATAATCGCAATTGGGAATTGCGCGAACATACCGGCCCAGTGCAGCGCCTGTCGCAATCCCGCGCAATCGCGCTGGATATGGAAAGTGCGACGATCGCTGCCAACGGGTTCCGGTTCCGTGTGCCCTATGGGACCTTGCTTTGCGTCTCGGACAAACCGCTGCATGGGGAGCTGAAACTGCCCGGTATGGCCTCCGATTTCTACAAGACTCAGGTGGCACGACATTTGATGATTGGGATTCGCGCCATGGAAAAACTGCGCGAGATGCCGCTGGAACGCATCCACAGCCGGAAGTTGCGCAGTTTCGAAGAGACCGCATTCCTGTAACCCAAGGTCAGTGGGAGGAAAAATGCCGGGAAAGGCCATGTTTTAAGGCTTTTCTGCACACGAATTGTTGTGTTTTCCTCCTACATCCTGTTTATTCCCGCAACAGGGCCCCAAGAGTTGGGCAGTGAAGGAGACCATTCAAATGGCGAACAAACCCATGACTAAGACTCAGCTGGTTGCTGCACTGGCTGAAAAGATGGACGCAGACAAAAAGACCGCCGGTGCGGCTCTGGACGCTGTTGTCGAGATCATCACCTCCGAAGTGTCTGCAGGCGGTGCGGTGACTCTGCCAGGCGTTGGCAAAATCTATTGCCGTGAGCGTCCTGAGCGTATGGTGCGCAACCCAGCCACCGGTGAACAGTTCAAGAAAGAGGCGGATAAGCAGGTCAAAATGACCATCGCCAAAGCGCTGAAAGATAGCGTGAACGCCTAATCCGGTATCTATCGGATCATGTTTAGGGGTCGCGCATTGCGCGGCCCTTTTTCGTTGCCAGTTTGCACCCGATTGAAGGGGAACCCATGCCAAATATTGAAACCGCTTTGAAAGCGTTAGGGATAGAGCTGCCCGACGCTCCCAAACCTTTGGGTAATTTTGCGCCTTACCTGATTGATGGGACGGATTTGTTTATTTCCGGGCAGATCTCCATCGACCCAAATGGCCGGGTGATCACGGGTCGCCTGGGTGAAGAGGTGAGTATCGAACAGGGGCAAGAGGCCGCCCGGTGTTGTGCGATTGGTTTGCTGGCGCGGGCCAAGGGGGCTTTGAGAGATTTGGAGCGAATCGACCGTTTGGTAAAACTTGGGGCCTTTGTGAATGCTGCACCGGGATTTGCCGCGCATCCGCAGGTGGTGAATGGGGCGTCTGACCTGATGGTTGCGGCCTTGGGGGCCGAAAAAGGCACGCATGTGCGCTTTGCTGTTGGCAGTAGCAGTCTGCCCGCCAATGCGGCCGTGGAGATCGAAGCGCATTTTCGCATACAAGCGTGATGGGGGGACGCTGGTTTGAGGGGAGGCAAGCTCCCCGCAAACCTCGCCCCACCCACCATCCCGCAGGATCAAATCTGGTTGAGCGATGTGATCTGTTGACCTGACGTGGTGAAATTGTTGGGGGACAGCCAGCGTTCAAACCGGGTTTTCAGCGCGGGCCATTCCGTGTCGATGATCGAAAACCACGCTGTATCGCGATTGCGTCCCTTATACAGGGTGGCCTGTCGGAACGTGCCCTCATAGGTGAAGCCCAGCCTTTGCGCTGCTGCACGGGACGGCGCGTTAAGCGCGTCGCATTTCCACTCATAGCGGCGATAGCCCAGGTCAAAGGCGTTTTGCATCATCAGGAACATGACTTCGGTCGCGAGGGCCTGTTTCTGCATCAGCGGTGAGAAATGGATATATCCCACCTCGATTGAGCCAACCTCGGGCGCGATGCGCAGGTAAGAGCAAAAGCCCAAAGGCACCCCGTCAAGATCCTGAATGCAGTAGAATTGCGGGTCGCGGCTGGTGGCGTTTTGGGCGCACCATGCGCGCGCCACTGCGCGGTCTGCCCATGGGTCTATCGGAAGGTAGGTCCAGCCGCGGCCAGTTTGATCTGCCGCAAAGGCGTCAAACAACCCATCAGAATGAGTTTCGGCCAGCGGGACGAGCTGGCCGAAACGCCCGACAAGCGGATGATGAGGTGGAACGGGGCAAGGGAATTCCCCGTCCACCTTTTGCCCCACCGGCTGACCGGTGGCAGAAAGATCAGCCAAAGACACGGCCCAGGGCTCCGTCGACGGCGGTAATGATCTCATCAATGTCGTCTTTGGTGGCGATCAGCGCAGGCGAGAAGCACAGCGTGTTGTTGTAACCCGGCAAAGACCGGTTGGTCGCGCCGATGATCACGCCCTGCTGCATGCAATCGCCAACAACGGCCTGAACGCGGGCTTCTTCCATCGGGGTGCGGGCTTCGCGGTCGCTGACCAGCTCAGCGCCCAGAAACAGGCCTTTGCCGCGCACCTGACCGATAACGGCGTGCTTGTCCTGAAGCTCGCCCAGACGGTCGAGCATATAGGCCCCCATATCGGTGCAGTTTTGCAGCAGGTTTTCATCCTCGATGATGCGCATGTTTTCCATCGCCGCGGCAGGGCCAGCGGTGCAGCCCCCAAAGGTGGAAATATCGCGGAAATAGTTCAGCGGATCATCGGCATTGTCCTTGAACAGTTCAAAGACTTTCTCGGAGGTGGTCAGGCAGGCAATCGCGGCATAGCCCGAGGCCACGCCCTTGGCCATGGTCACCATGTCTGGTTCGATCCCGTATTGTTGGTAACCAAACCATTTACCGGTCCGGCCAACGCCGCAGACCACTTCGTCAATATGCAGCAGGATCTCATATTTCCTGCAAATCTCCTGCACGCGCTGCCAGTAGCCTTCGGGCGGGGTGATCACACCACCACCGGCGGTCACAGGTTCAAGGCAAAGAGCACCGACCGTGTCCGGTCCTTCGCGCAGAATGACCTCTTCGATCTGGTTGGCGGCCCATTCACCGTAATTCTCAACCGGCGCGCCCTGATCACCGGCGCGGTATTCCAGACAATGCGGCACGCGGACAAAGCCCGGCGTATAGGGGCCATATTGTGCGCCGCGCTCGTCCTGGCCACCGGCACTCAGGCAGGAAATGGTGGTGCCATGATAGTCGCGATCGCGATACAGGATCTTGTGCTTTTGCCCACCGTAACGCTTGTGCGCGATCTGGCGCACCATCTTAAAGGCTTTCTCATTCGCCTCAGAACCGGAGTTACAGTAATAGACGCGGCTCTGCCCCGGCATCTTTTCGATCAGCTTTTCCGCATAGAGCGCGCCGGGGATCGACCCTGCGGACCCGGCAAAATAAGGCAGCTTGATCAGCTGATCAGCGACGGCTTTGACGATGCTTTCGCGGCCATAGCCGACATTCACGGTCCAGACACCGCCAGACACCGCATCCAGATGCTCTTTGCCATTCTGGTTCCAGACACGCATGCCTTTGCCCTCAACAATGATGTTGGGGTCTTTGCTTTCAAATTGCTTGTGCTGGATCAGGTGATGCCACACATGCGCCTTATCGGCCTCAACAACGTGGGACAGATCGTTTTGACTGTAATTGCCGTCCATGGTGGACCTCCTGATTGTTAGGAAATGCGGCTTATGCCGGTTGAGAGCAGATGAGCCTGAAATTCAGGCAGGCGGATAGGGCCAAATCCATTTTGCTATAAGGCCAATTGGTCTCATTAATCGGCAAAATGAATCGGTTTCAAAATGGATTACCTAGAAAATTCAGACAATTAGCGCAACGGCCTATCCCCGAAAAACCAGTTTTTCAAAAAGCTGAATGTGGAAAAAACATTGATCGAATGCCTTTTTTCCGTTCGGATTTAGGGGAGCCCCACAAGAACCGGGGCCAAATTTGCACTCGAAATTCGGATGCAAGACGCCTTGATCGGCGCGACAGACCGACGCAACAGGGAGAAAAAGATGACGATAAAGACTTATCTGAAAGGTGCCGCAGCGGGCTTGGCTCTTCTCAGTGGAACGCAGGCTGCCATGGCAGATGGGCATGGAATCACCGTGGCCTATTTCCTCGAATGGCCGATGCCGTTTGAATATGCCAAGGCCAAAGGCATGTATGACGAAGCCTTGGGCATGGAAGTGAACTGGGTCAGTTTTGACACGGGGACCGCCATGTCGGCGGCCATGGCCTCGGGCGATGTACAGATCGCGGTCAGCCAGGGTGTTCCGCCCTTCGTTGTGGCGGCCTCGGCCGGGCAAGATCTGCAAATCCTCGATGTGGCGGTCAGCTATTCTGACAATGACAACTGTGTCGTGCGCGAAGATCTGGAGATCGACAAGGATTCGGCGGGCGAGTTGGCGGGCAAGAAAGTTGCCGTGCCTTTGGGAACCGCCGCGCATTTCGGTTTCCTGAAACAGATGTCTCATTTCGGGGTCGAACTTGGCTCGCTTGAGGTGGTCGATATGGCACCCCCGGATGGGGCGGCTGCGCTTGCTCAGGGATCGGTGGACATGGCTTGTGGCTGGGGCGGCTCCCTGCGCCGTATGAAAGAGCATGGCAATGTGCTGCTGACCGGTGGCGAAAAAGAAGAGCTGGGCATTCTGGTATTTGACGTGACCTCTGGCCCGGCGGGTTGGGTTGCGGAAAACTCCGAAACCGTGTCCAAATTCCTGGCCGTCACGGCCAAGGCCAATGACATGTGGAATTCCGGCGAGCATACCGACGAAATGCTGCCGGTGATCGCCAAGGATGCCGGTATGGACGAGGCTGACGCGGCTGCATCGCTGGCCACCTTTGCCTTCCCTGGGCTGGACGATCAGCTGGGTGAAAAATGGCTGGGCGGCGGTGCGCAGGACTTCATGAAAGGCGTGGCTGACGTCTTTGTGGAATCCGGGTCGATCGATGGCGCCTTGGACAGCTATGCGGATAACGTGAATGCTGGGCCTTTGACGGCCGCAAAAGGCATGTAATCCTATCACCGGGGGGCGCGCGCTTGCGTCCCTCGGTCCCAAAAATCGTGCACGATTTTTGCAAAAGTCATCGATGACTTTTGTGCGCGGTCCCCTTTTAGCAAAAGGCCTGCTTATATGAGCGGATTATCCATTGAAAATCTCTCCATGCGCTTTGACCTGCCCAATGGTTCGGCGGTTCAGGCGCTCAAGGATGTGTCCCTTGACCTTGCCGAAGGTGAGCTGATGAGCGTGCTCGGCCCTTCGGGCTGTGGCAAAACCACCTTGCTCAACATTGTCGCCGGGTTCCTTGCCCCGACCGAAGGCGTGATCAGGATGAACGGTCACGCGGTACATGGGCCAGATGCCGAACGCGGCATGGTGTTCCAGAAAGGCGCGCTGTTTGAATGGATGAGCGTGCGTGACAATGTCAGCTTTGGCCCCCGCATGGCGGGCAAGCGTGAGGCCGATTACGGCGAAGAAGTTGACCATCTGCTTGAAATCGTTGGTCTTCAGGACTTCAAGGAAAAGGCAATTTATGAGCTTTCGGGCGGCATGCAGCAGCGCGTGGCACTGGCCCGTTGTCTTGCCAATCATCCCGATGTCATCCTGATGGATGAACCTCTGGGCGCGCTTGACGCGTTGACCCGCGAAAAGATGCAATCGCTGGTGCTGAAGCTTTGGAAAGAAACCGGCAAGACCATCATCCTGATCACCCACTCGGTCGAAGAGGCGCTGCTGCTGGGTGAACGCTTGTTGGTCATGGCCCCGCGTCCGGGTCGTATTCACCGCGAATACCGGCTGCCTTTTGCCGATCTTGGCGTGGGTCAGGATCTGCGCGAGGTCAAGAAACATCCCGATTTTGCCGTCAAACGCGAGGAAATCCTCGGCATGATCTGGGACATGGAAGAAGAAATCATGGGCCGTTCTGAGGAGGCAAGCTGATGTGGTTCCTGGACTTAATGGCCGAATTTCGAGATGTCTTTATCACTGTCGTGCAGGCTTTGCCCTATATCGCGGCCTATATTGGCATCATTCTCCTGACCTTGATGATTTGGCGGTTTATCAAACGCCTTTTGACCCCGAAAAAGGATTATGGCTCGCTCAAGACGGTCACCTTTGGTGATGAAAGCGCGGTGGCCTCTAATTATGCCGCCTCGGCGATTTCCATTCTGCTGATCTTTGTGATGTGGGGGGCCTTTACTGGCTCGCGCCTTGTGCCCTCCTTCTTGCATGCGCCGGGGCCTTTTGTCGGCACCACCAGCTTTACCTATACCGCCGAGGCGGATGGGCAGGCACCGGATGAGGCGACCGTGACCGTGCGTGTCTTTGAGGTTGGCCAAGAGGGCGATGCGCCGGAGGTTGAGCCGGGCGATGGCTGGGCCAAGAACGATTCCGATTCCATCGGGGCTTGGCGTTCTGGGCTGATCCGGGTCGACAAGAATGACGATTATGGCCGCAAAGAAGGCCACCGTGTGACCGCCGTGAACGGCCAGGCCATTGCGCCGGGTCAGTCTGTCGAAACCGAAAATGGCCGTGTGGGCATGTCGCCCAAGGGCACGCTGAACTTTGAACCGGCCAAGGGCTGGCAGATGGAGCCAATCTGGCTGCCCGCGCCCGAAGCTGTCTGGTCGCGTTTCATGGAAATCGCAAGCGAAGGCTATCGCGGCTCGACCCTGTTGGAACACCTGTCTTACTCGCTGTTCCGCGTCTTTGCCGGTTTCATACTTGGCGCGCTGATTGGCATTCCTTTGGGCTATGCCATGGGCCTGTCGGATTGGTTCCGCGGCTGGTTCGACCCGATTGTCGAATTCATGCGTCCGGTGCCACCGCTGGCTTTGATCCCGCTGGTGATCATCTGGGCGGGGATCGGCGAAGAGGGCAAGGTGATCCTGCTCTTCCTCGCGGCGCTCTGGATCATGGCGATTGCGGCCAGGGCCGGGGTGTCTGGTGTGGCGATTTCCAAGGTGCATGCGGCCTACAGCCTCGGGGCTTCCAAGACCCAGATCATGCGACACGTGATTGTGCCAAACTCTCTGCCCGAGATCTTTACTGGCGCGCGGGTGGCCATGGGTGTCTGTTGGGGCACGGTTGTGGCAGCGGAACTGGTCGCGGCGGAAAAGGGCGCTGGCATGATGATCATGGTCGCGTCGAAATTCCAGCTGACGGACATCGTGATCATGGGCATCATCCTGATCGGGATCATCGGATTTGGCATCGACATCCTGATGCGCTTGGCCGAACGCGCGTTGGTCCCCTGGAAGGGCAAGATCTGATCCACCAACAGCATGGAAAACCAAAGAGCGGGCCGCTGGCCCGCTCTTTTTTGCCATTTGGTCAGGGTGTTAGCTGTCGTTCTCTGCCCCATCCGGCGCGCTCTCGGCCTCCGAACTCATCCCGTCCAACGTGGTCAGCAAAGCGGTCACCTGCCCATCCAGCCAGAGCCGCAGCCCATCGACCTGCGCGACGTACCCATCCAGATAAGGTTTCGCTTGCGGCAGCTGCTCGGAAATCTTTGGGGCCATGACATAGACGCCCACCGCGATGGCCGCCAAAAAAACCATGGTCAGGAACCCACGCGAAAAGCCGCCCTTTTTCTTTGGTTCATCCGGGGGCAAGACCTGCTTGGGCGCGGTGTCGATGACACGCGGTTCCGAGCTGGAGCGCAGCGTCTGATTGATCTCTTCCACATCTGGCAACAAATCCCGGCGCGATCCGGCGGCGGCCGCCGCCGCAGCCTGGGCCACAGCATATTCGCGATCCGTTTCCGGCTCTGGCTCAGGCGCGGCCAAGGGCGGCGGCGGGGCCGGGGCGGCTGCTGGGTCTTCGCCGCGCATCCGCGCCATACGCTCACGCGCTTCGCGCGAGCGGCGGGCTTGTTCATCTTCGCTGGGTTCCTGCAGACCCAGATCTGGCTGGCTTTCCAGCGCATCGGCAACCCGTTGATTGGCCTCATATTCGCGCTCTTCGCGAAACAGCTCAGCCATTTCCGGGTCAATCCCGCGCGGGGCAGGCGGTGCCTCGACTGGTACGTCCTCGACCGGTGTGTCCGCAACCGGGGGCGGCGCAGGCGGCTCCTCGGGTTCCCAAGCCGTATCAGGCACTGGCTGGTTCAGGTCCTCAGCCAGGTCCGGGTCATGGTCAGGGTGGCGCTGAAACCAGGTATGCGCACAGTTTGAACATTGCACATCGCGCCCCTCATCGGGCACCACCTCGGCGGGCACCTCGTATTGCGCACCGCAATTTGGGCAGATCAACCGAATTTTGCTCACCTCATGTCCCCTTACCTCTACCCCAGAGCTGACACAGTCTCTTTTCGCGACAATAGGTTGCATGGATCGGCGGGAAAAGTCCAATTTTAGCGACGCGTCATTGCAAGATGGCCTGCGCTGCGGCAAAACAGGTCCGTTGCACAACACACGGGCGGAACAGGCGTGATCGAGCTGAACAATGTAGCCTATAGCTATGGCGGGGATGCGCTTTTGAACGATATTTCGTTCAGCCTGGCTCCGGGCTCGTTCCACTTTCTGACCGGTCCGTCTGGTTCGGGCAAAACCACTTTTCTCAAGCTGTGCTATGGGGCTTTGCTGCCAACCGATGGTGACGTCAGGATTTTTGACCATTCCGCCCGCGATATGGGCCGTGATGCGGTGGCTTATGCGCGGCGGCGCATTGGTGTGGTGCATCAGGATTGCAAATTCCTTGACCACTTGCCGGTCAATGAAAACATTGCCTTACCGCTGACCGTATCCGGTCAGGCCACGCCTGACCAGTTCGCCAATCTGCAAGAGCTGATGTCCTGGGTCGGCCTCGTTGGGCGCGGCAATGCGCTGCCGCCCGAGCTGTCAGGCGGGGAACGGCAACGTGCCGCTCTAGCGCGCGCGTTGATCATGTCGCCCGATGTCATTCTGGCGGATGAGCCCACCGGCAATGTCGATTGGGAAATGTCGCAACGCCTGCTGCGCCTGCTGGTCGAGCTGAACAAGATGGGCAAGACGGTGATGATCGCCACCCATGATCTTGCCCTGATCCGCGCCGCCAAGGCGCAGGTCTCGGCGCGGGTGCTGCGCATTTCGAACCACACGTTGCAATCAGCGGGGGTCGATCTGTGAAGCGTTTCCTGGAGTTTTTCAAACCACTGATGCAGGCGGATCTGGGTGCCGACCGGGTTGTCCCGCCCTCTGGTTTTACGGTTCGCCTGACGGTCTTTACCTCGGCGGCCATGGCGTTTTTGACGGTCTTTGCTTTGGCCCTGTCTTTGGCTGCCGACCGGCTGGCCACCAACTGGGGCGAGGAACTGGCGCGCTCATCGACCATCCGCATCTCGGCCCCAGCCGGGCAAATGGCTGCGCAGACCGAAGCGGCGCTCAAAGTACTGACCCAAACGCCCGGCGTGGTTTCGGCCCGTGCTTTGACAGCCGAAGAACAACAGGCATTGCTCGAACCCTGGTTCGGACCCGGCCTGCCGGTTGATCAATTGCCCGTGCCGCAACTGATTGAAATCGCGGAAACAGCCCAAGGGTATGATTCCGAAGGGTTGCGCCTGCGCCTTCAGGCCGAAGCCCCCGGTGCCGTGCTGGATGAACATACCCGCTGGCGCAAACCTTTGGTCGCGGCGGCCAGCCGGTTGAACCTGCTTGGCTGGGTGTCGATCCTGCTGATCACCGCCACAACGGGGGCCATGGTGACGCTGGCTGCCAATGCTTCGCTGGCCGCTAATGCGCAGGTGATCGAAGTGCTGCGCCTGGTTGGAGCGACCGATGGTTACATCGCCTCGGCCTTTGTGCGCCGCTATACGCTGCGTGTCTTGACCGGAGCGGCGGTGGGCACCGTGCTGGGATTTATCGCCATCCTGTTGATGCCGGGCGGATCGGATGCGGGCGGATTCCTGACCGGTCTGCGGTTTCAGGGCTGGCACTGGCTTTGGCCTGCCGTGGTACCGCCCCTGGCGGCCCTGGTCGCCTTTGCCGCAACACAAGCCGCGGCGCGGCGCGTTTTGGGAGAATTGGCCTGATGCAATGGCTTAAGTCGCTGATCTTTGTGATCTATATCTATCTGTTCATGGCGGTCTGGGGCGTGGTTTGCTTCCCGCTTTTGTTGCATCCCAAGGGCGCGCGCTGGGTCTGCGGCGTTTATGCGGCGCATGTGCTGTGGCTGGCGCGGGTGTTTTTGGGCATCAAGACCGAGATCCGCGGACCCATCCCAACGGGTGAAGTTGTTATCGCCGCCAAACATCAAAGCTTTCTTGACATCATGATGATCTATGACGCGGTACCAGCTGCAAAATTCATCATGAAGCGCGAACTTCTCTTTACCCCCTTTATTGGCCAATATGCCTGGCGGCTGGGCTGTGTCCCGGTCAATCGCGGCAAGCGCGGGAAGGCGATTGCGCAGATGCTCGAAGACGTGAAAAAGGGCGCAGCTCAGCCCGGACAGTTGGTGATCTATTCCCAAGGCACCCGTGTCGCTCCTGGGGATTACAAGCCTTACAAGGTGGGCACGGCGGCGATTTACAAGGAAACGGGCTGGCCCTGTGTGCCCGCTGCAACCAATGTTGGCCTGCTTTGGCCACGCAAAGGTATCATGCGTAAACCCGGTCTGGCAGTGGTCGAATTTCTCGATCCGATTCCGCCTGGGATGGCAAAGGCTGATTTTATGGCGCAACTTGAGACTCGGGTTGAGGCTAAATCAAACGCGTTGATGAAGGAGCTTGGGTTTGATGCTGAAAGTAAACTCGCTGGAGGCGCTGAGCGATCTCTATGACGCGCCAGCAGAACTGTCGCTGCGTAAGGTCGCCAACCGTCTGACACCGCTTTACCGGCAATGGGTCGAGGGCTCGCGGTTCTGCATCCTGTCCACCGTCGGGCCGCAGGGCGTGCATGGCACGCCGCGCGGCGATGATGGCCCGGTGGTGCGGGTGGCCGATGACACCACCATTCACATGCCCGATTGGCGCGGCAATAACCGTCTTGATGCTTTGCGCGATATTGTTTGTGACGGCCGCGTTGCGCTGCTTTTCATGGTGCCGGGGTCGAATACGACGGTGCGGGTAAACGGCAAGGCCTGGCTGACCGATGATGCAGCGCTGCGCGAGAGTTTTGCGCGCAAATCGATCCTGCCTGCTTCGGTGATCGTAATTGAGGTGGAGGAGGTCTTTATCCAATGCGCCAAAGCCCTGATGCGCTCGGGCCTGTGGTCGCGCGATGACGCAGGCACAGTGCCAACCGTGGGTGAGATCCTGCAGGACATGACCGAAGGCGACGTTTCCGCGAAACCCTATGACGACGGCTATGCGGATTACGCGAAAACGCGGATGTGGTGAGCCTCCAAATTCCATGCATGGAATTTGCAAATTCCGTTGACGGAATTTGGCTGCACCCAGCCTCAATAAAAGGCCCTCTGGCATCCATCAGAGGGCCTTTTCAAACGGAGAACCCGTGGCCCCTAGAGCTCGGCAACCATGTCGCGCGCATCGCGCAGGGCTTCTTGTGCGATCTTCATAATCGCTTCGCCTGCCGCAATATCGCCATTGGCCTGTTTTGAAACCGCAACTGAGAAAGCTGTCTCTGACAGGATCTGCATGCGCCGCAAATGCGCCACAGCATCCTGACGCGCCAGTGTCTTGGCCAGCGCCTGCGCTTGTGCCTCAGCCTCGCTCACCAAAGAGGAGGCATCAGAGCCAATACTCTCGTTCAAGGCTTTCAGCGTGTCTTCGATCTGGCCATTGACCGCTGTCACAGTGCTCGCAGCATCTGTTTCGGTGGAGTCTACACTCTTGTCAGTCATCCCCGCCTCCTGTCTCCATCCGGGCCAAAGCAGCAGTCATCGCGGCATCCGCCAGAATTTGCGTCGCTTCCTGCTGAGCGGTGCTATTTTGGCCAGAGGCAGCCATGGCCGCTGCGAACCCTTGGGTGATCACGCTGCGCGCCACCGATCCGGCGGTTCCGACCGACATCAAGGTGGACTGACTGACCGTATCGGTGATCTGTCCATTCACTGGTGTTGGATAAGCCATCTTTCCCCCTTAGGACGTGCCAAGTGTTTGGACGCATTTATTGGTGACAGCCTCGCGCAAAATCCCTAAGCGCGCTGACCCGGCTTGTTCTGCGCTGAGCCTGAGCCCAAAGCTATGCGCCAAGGATTGCGCGGTTGTCGCCACGGCTGTTGCGCTGGATTGTCCAAGAACAGTTAGATTGCTCTGGCTGATCGCATCGGTGATCTGATCGTTGACCGCTGTTGGAAAGGCCATGATTATTTGGCCTTGCCCGCGGATTTGAGCGCCTCAGTGTCGACACTGTAAAGCGTGGCAACCCCCATGGTTGTCGCCGCCTGTGCCGTCACGTTGTTTTGCTGCGCAGCATTCACGGCGTTTTCGTAAAGCATCCCGGTGCTATGGGCCAGGCTCTGATAAATTGCTCCCATCGCCATGGCCGGAGCCTCTCCGACGACTTTGACATTGGATTGGGTGACGGCATCGGTGATCTGGGAATTCACGGCTGTTGGTTCGGCCATTCTGGCGCTCCTTTTGGATCAATCGGATTTGGGATTTAATAGGGATTGAATGAGATCAACGGTTTCAGACAGGTGCTTTTGCTGGCGTTCCTGCTGATCGGCAACCGCGTCCAACATCATTTTCGAGATATTCTCGGCCGTCTGCAAAGACGCCAAAGCCACCGCTTGCGCGGATTTCATATCAAAATCGGACATGCTTTCCCCTGTTCGCAAATTCAGCTTATGGGCGAAGCTGACCTATGGGAAGCTCTTTTTGCAGGTGGGGCCAGACATGAAAAAGCCCCAGTTGAAACCGGGGCTTTGACACGGCGTAATAAAAGACGCGCTTACATATGGATTGCGCCGTCGCCACAGGCCAGCGCTGCCTCGCGCACCGCTTCGGAAAAGGTCGGGTGGGCGTGGCAGGTCAGGGCGATGTCTTCGGCAGAGGCACCGAACTCCATGCCGACACAGATCTCGTGGATCAGATCGCCGGCACCGGGGCCGATGATGTGACAGCCCAGCACGCGGTCGGTTTCCTTATCCGCGAGCAGTTTGACAAAGCCGTCGCCCTGGAACACGGCCTTGGCGCGGGCATTGCCCATGAAAGAGAATTTGCCGACTTTATAGGCGACACCCTCTTCTTTCAGTTGCGCCTCGGTCTTGCCGACCGAAGCAACCTCGGGCGCGGTATAGATCACGCCCGGGATCACGTCATAGTTCACGTGACCATGCTTGCCCGCAATGACCTCGGCGGCGGCCATGCCTTCGTCTTCGGCTTTGTGGGCCAGCATCGGGCCGTCGATTGCATCGCCGATGGCATAGATGCCGGGCACATTGGTGCGCCACTGGTTGTCAGTCTTGATCTGACCACGTGGGGAGATTTCAACACCCAGCGCTTCGAGACCCAAACCGTCAGTGAACGGCTTGCGCCCGGTGGCGACCAGCACGGTATCGGCGTCGATGGTGTGCTCGCTGTCATCTTTGCGCAGCTTATAGGTCAGCTTGGCCTTGGTCTTGGTGGTCTCGACCTTTTGTACAGCCGCACCCATGGTAAAGGTCATGCCCTGCTTTTTCAGGATCTTCTGGAAGTTGCGCTGCACTTCGGTGTCCATGCCGGGGGTGATGACATCGAGGAATTCGATCACCTGCACCTCAGAGCCGAGACGCGCATAGACCGAACCCAGTTCCAGGCCAATCACGCCCGCACCGATCACCGCCAGTTTCTTGGGGATCTTTTTCAGATCCAGCGCGCCGGTAGAGCTGACGACGATGTTTTCGTCGATCTCGACACCGGGGATGGACGAAGGTTCGGAGCCGGAAGCGATAATGATATTCTTGGCCTCATGGACCTCATCGCCGACCTTGACCTGACCGGCGGCGGGGATGGAGCCCCAGCCCTTGAGCCAGTCGATCTTGTTCTTTTTGAACAGGAATTCGATGCCTTTGGTGTTCTGGCCAACCACGTCGGATTTATAGGCTTTCATCTGGTCCCAATCGACCGACGGGGATTTGCCCTTGAGGCCCATAGTGGCAAAGTTGTGCTCGGCCTCGTGCAACTGGTGGGTGGCGTGCAGCAGGGCTTTGGACGGGATACAGCCGACATTCAGACAGGTGCCGCCCAGGGTTTCGCGACCCTCGACACAGGCGGTTTTGAGGCCGAGCTGGGCGCAGCGGATGGCCGCGACATAGCCGCCAGGGCCCGCGCCGATTACGATGACGTCATATTGTGCCATTATGGATGTCCTTTCTGTGGGGCGGGGAGGGGGGCCAGCCCCCCGTCATGCGCTGCATGACTCCCCCCGGAGTATTTGGGCCAAGAAGAAACGAAAGAGTGCGTCATATCAGGGCCAGGATGAGAATGAGGAAGGTTGAGGCGAAACCCAGCAGCCAGATCAGCGTACGCCAGGGGGTGAAACCCCAGTAATAAGCGGGCAGATAAAGGATGCGGGCGATGAGAAAGACCAGGGCAAGCGCGCCGGTGGTGGTGGTGGCCTGATCGGAATAGGTGATCACCATAGTTGCGATGGCAAAGAGGATCAGCGCCTCAAAATGGTTGTTGAGCGCGCGTTGCAGCCGGGCGGGTTTGCCGCTGAGTTGGCGGTTTTGATCGCGCGGGCCCATGGTGTAGTCAAACCCGACCTGACGCCCCGCTGTCCAGGCATAGGCGCAGAAATGCACGGCAAGCCAGAGCGTGGCGAGGGTGAGATATGTGAGTTCGGCGGTCATAGCGCTTGTCTCAGTGTCATACGAGGTATCCCCTTCGCCACGCTTTCACCACGAATTCCGCGACAAAAATAACAATCGCCAGGCTCACGATGCTAAAGAGTGCGACGCTCGAGCCGAACAGCATTTCGGCCTCGTGGTTCGCATTGTAGATCTGCCACAAGCCAAACCCTTTGCGCACCAAGATGACCGCAATGAAAGCAATTGCAATTCTGTGAAGCATGAAAATCGCCGCGGCCAGGCCTCCCCAGAGAGCGGCACCAAGGACGTAGCTGGGCAAATGAGTTTCCCAGACAGGTTTTCCGGTAGTAAACCACAAGCCAAAGCCAACCATCGTGGCATTGATCAATGCTATCGTTGCACAGACCATAAAGGCAATTTTGAACGAGAGTGGAGACATTTCAGTATGGTCTGTCACTGGCTCGCTCCAAACGTCGTAAGATGGCCTTTGAGGCTTTCATATGCCTGCGCCCCTAAGATGGCTTCTATTCGGTCCGTTTGAGGCACGCGGAAGGTGAGATATGTGAGTTCGGCGGTCATTTCGAGTGCTGCAGTTCGCCAAAAAGTTTTAGAAGAAGCGCCATCGGGGGGCCAAAAATCGCAACATATTTGAACCAGTACCATTGTGAGGACAGCCATCCTCCGATGAGGTCATCGACCAATTCATGCCCCCAATAGGAACGCGCGATCCACCAAGAAAGGGGCAAGCCAAATAACGCCCACCGCCAGGTTACGTATTTGTTCCCTTTTTTGACTTTTTCGAACCTTTTGCGAACGGCGAGTAGGCCAAAACCAATGAACAAAGGTGTGAGCCAGCCAAAGACGATAGCGACCCCCAGGAAGCCTGTTTTGTGCAACGGTGCATTTTGCAATAATCCTCCCAACCCCGCCGCCATAGAACAGAGCGCGCATCCAAGGACGAGTGCCGGTGCCTTTGGGTAAATGGCGGGGTCAGGAGACGACATGATTATTGTTACAGATCCATCAACAAACGACGGGGATCTTCCAGCGCTTCCTTGACGCGCACCAGGAAGGTTACAGCGCCTTTGCCGTCGACGATGCGGTGGTCATAGGACAGGGCCAGATACATCATCGGGCGGATCTTGATTTCGCCATTGATGACCATTGGGCGGTCCTGGATCTTGTGCATGCCGAGGATGCCGGATTGCGGTGGGTTCAGGATCGGCGAGGACATCAGCGAGCCGTAAACACCACCGTTAGAGATGGTGAAGGTGCCGCCCTGCATTTCTGCCATGGACAGCTTGCCGTCGCGGGCGCGCTTGCCCTTTTCGGAAATCGCCTTTTCGATGGCCGCGAAAGACATGCTATCCGCGTCGCGGATCACCGGAACAACCAGACCGGTCGGGGTGCCAGCGGCAACGCCCATATGGACAAAGTTCTTGTAAACGATGTCGGTGCCGTCGATTTCGGCGTTGACCTCGGGCACTTCTTTCAGCGCATGGCAGCAGGCCTTGGTAAAGAAGGACATAAAGCCGAGACGCACACCGTGTTTCTTTTCAAACAGGTCTTTGTACTCTTTGCGCAGCGCCATCACCTCGGTCATGTCGACCTCGTTATAGGTGGTCAGCATGGCGGCGGTGTTCTGGCTGTCTTTCAGGCGCTTGGCGATGGTCTGGCGCAGGCGGGTCATCTTCACGCGCTCTTCGCGGGCGGCGTCATCGGCTGGCACCGGCGCACGTGGGGCAGCGGCAGGGGCCGGCGCAGGCGCGGCAGAGGCCGCAGCCACGGCGGCGGCAACATCGGCCTTGGTGGCGCGACCATCGCGGCCTGTGCCGGTAACAGCGTCACGGGAAATGCCCGCCTCGGCGATGGCTTTTTCGGCGGCTGGGCCGTCTTTGATGTCTTTGCCAGCGGCCGGAGCAGCAGCAGGCGCCGGGGCTGCAGCAGGGGCGGCGGCAACCGCACCGGCGCTGCCGGAGATCACACCAAGCTTGGCTGTGGCATCCACAGTGGTGCCTTCGGCGGCGGTGATTTCTGCCAGAACGCCAGCGGCGGGGGCAGGCACCTCGACCGAGACCTTGTCGGTTTCCAGCTCACACAGCATTTCGTCTTGTGCAACCGCATCGCCAACCTTTTTGAACCAGGTGGAAACAGTGGCTTCGGTCACCGATTCACCCAAGGTGGGCACCATCACATCGGTGCTCTCAGCAGAGGCCGCCGGAGCCGCCGCAGCTGCAGGGGCCGCCGCCGGGGCCGGGGCCGCAGCGCCCGCACCCTCAGAGATATTGGCCAGCAGGGCGTCGACGCCCACGGTGTCACCTTCGGCGGCGACGATCTCGGCCAGGGTGCCCGCCACGGGAGAGGGCACTTCGACGGTGACTTTGTCGGTTTCCAGCTCGCAGAGCATTTCGTCAACGGCAACCGCATCGCCGGGTTTCTTGAACCATGTGGCCACCGTGGCTTCGGTCACGGATTCGCCCAATGTGGGAACGCGCACTTCGGTCATGTTGTTTTCCTTCTTTGATCCCGTAGGGAGGGCTTATTCGATTGTCAGCGCTTCGTTCACGAGCGCGGCTTGTTGGGCTTTGTGCTGGCTGGCGAGACCGGTGGCCGGAGAGGCCGAGGTCGCGCGACCGACATAACGGGGGCGCGGGTGCGAGGCTTTGATGCGGCCCAGAACCCATTCGATATTGGGCTCGATAAAGGACCATGCGCCCTGGTTCTTGGGCTCTTCCTGACACCAGACCATTTCCGCCTGCGGGAAGCGTTCCAGCTCCTTGACCAGCGCCAGCGCCGGGAAGGGGTAGAACTGTTCGACGCGCAGCAGATAGATGTCGTCGATGCCCCGGGCGTCGCGCTCCTCAAGCAGGTCGTAATAGACCTTGCCGGAACACATGACGACGCGCTTGATCTTGTCGTCAGCCTTGAGCTTGGTGTCGGACTGGCCCTTTTCGGCATCATCCCACAGCACACGGTGGAAGGACGACCCATCGGTAAAGTCCTCAATCGCCGAGGTGCAGAGCTTGTGACGCAGCAGCGATTTTGGTGTGACCATGATCAGCGGCTTGCGGAACGAGCGGTGCAGCTGGCGGCGCAGGATGTGGAAATAGTTCGCCGGGGTCGAGCAGTTCGCCACGATCCAGTTATCCTGACCACACATCTGCAAGAAGCGTTCCAGACGCGCCGAGCTGTGCTCGGGGCCCTGACCCTCAAACCCGTGGGGCAGCAGGCAGACCAGGCCGGACATGCGCAGCCATTTGCTTTCGCCCGAGCTGATGAACTGGTCAAACATGATCTGCGCACCATTGGCAAAGTCGCCGAACTGCGCTTCCCACAGGGTCAGCGCGTTGGGTTCCGCCAGCGAATAGCCATATTCAAAGCCCAGAACCGCATATTCGGACAGGGCCGAGTCGATGACCTCGTACTGGGCCTGACCTTCGCGGATATTGTTGAGCGGGTAGTAACGCTCTTCGGTTTCCTGGTTCACAAAGCCGGAATGGCGCTGCGAGAAGGTGCCGCGCGTACAATCCTGACCGGCCAGACGCACAGGATACCCTTCGAGCTGGAGCGAGCCGAATGCCATCGCCTCGGCTGTAGCCCAGTCAAAGCCCTGACCGCTTTCAAACATCTTGGCGCGCGCATCAACAAGGCGGCCAACGGTCTTGTGCAGCGGAAAGCCTTCGGGAATGCGGGTCAGCGCGGTGCCGATATCCTGCGCAGTCTCGGGCTTGATTGCGGTTTTGCCGCGCTGGTAATCGCCCTCTTTGATCTTGTCGAGATGGGACCAGCGGCCATCCAGCCAGTCGGCCTTGTTGGGCTTAAAGACTTTGCCGGCCTCGAACTCTTCGTTCAGATGCGCCTGGAAGGCGGCCTTCATGTCTTCGATCTCGCCCTCGGGTATCAGCCCGTCTTTGACCAGGCGTTCGGTGTAGAGCGACAGGGTGGTTTTGTGGCTCTTGATCTGCTTGTACATGATCGGGTTGGTGAACATGGGCTCGTCGCCCTCGTTGTGACCAAAGCGACGGTAGCAGAACATGTCGATGACCACGTCCTTGCCGAATTTCTGGCGGTACTCGGTCGCGACCTTGGCGGCGTGCACCACCGCCTCTGGGTCATCCCCGTTGACGTGGAAAATCGGGGCCTCAACCACCAGCGCGTTATCGGTTGGATAGGGGCTGGAGCGGCTGAAATGCGGCGCGGTGGTGAAACCGATCTGGTTGTTCACAACGATATGGATCGTGCCGCCGGTCTTGTGGCCACGCAAGCCAGACAGGGCGAAACATTCCGCCACAACACCCTGACCGGCAAAGGCCGCATCGCCGTGCAGCAAGATAGGCAGCACGCTGGTGCGCGCCTTGTCTTTGACCTGATCCTGCTTGGCGCGGACCTTGCCCAGAACAACCGGGTTCACCGCCTCAAGGTGCGATGGGTTCGCGGTCAACGACAGGTGCACCGGATGACCGTCAAAATCGCGGTCGCTTGAGGCACCGAGGTGATATTTTACATCGCCCGACCCGTCGACATCTTCGGGCTTAAAGCTGCCGCCCTGGAATTCGTTAAAGATCGCTTTGTAAGGCTTGCGCATCACGTTCGCCAGAACTGACAAACGGCCACGGTGCGGCATGCCGATGACGATTTCCTTGACGCCCAGATTGCCGCCGCGCTTAATGATCTGCTCCATCGCGGGGATCAGGCTTTCGCCGCCATCCAGACCAAACCGCTTAGTGCCCATGTATTTCACATGCAGGAACTTCTCAAAGCCCTCGGCCTCGACCATCTTGTTCAGGATCGCCTTGCGCCCTTCGCGGGTGAATTGGATTTCCTTGCCGAAACCCTCGATCCGCTCCTTGAGCCAGGCCGCCTGTTCCGGGTCGGAAATATGCATGTATTGCAGCGCAAAAGTGCCGCAATAGGTGCGTTTCACGATCTCGACGATCTGACGCATCGAGGCAATTTGCAGGCCCAGCACGTTGTCGATAAAGATCGGGCGATCCATGTCGGCATCGGTAAAGCCATAGCTTTTCGGATCCAGCTCAGGATGCGGGTCGCGGCCATGCAGGCCCAGCGGGTCCAGATCGGCGGCCAAGTGGCCACGAATACGATAGGCCCGGATCAGCATCAGCGCGCGGATCGAATCCAGCACGGCACGCTGGATCTGATCATCGGTCAGCTCAACGCCCTTGGCCTCGGCCTTTTCCTTGATCTTTTTGCCAGCACCCTTGGCCTCTGCCGGGGCGGCGGGCCATTCGCCGGTCAGCGCGCCGGTCAGATCATCATTGGGCTGTGGAGGCCAGTCACCGCGCGACCAACTCGGCCCCTCGGCCTCGCGCTTGGCGTCCAACTCGGCATCGCCCAACTGGCGGAAAAACTCCTGCCAGGCCTGATCGACCGCGTTGGGGTCATTGGCATAGCGGGCATACATCTGCTCCAGATATTCCGCATTATGCCCCTGCATAAAGCTGGAAGCATGGAAGAGGTCGTTTGGGCTTTGATCGTTCATTGCGCTACTGCCTTTTTCGGACGACGGTGAGTGACGAAGTTGCTAGCAAAGCTTCGTTCAGATGTTTATTCAACTCCCCGGCATTGAGCTCAACGAGCCTGCTCGAGCTGCCAATGGAGTTCGTTTTCTTACTGACAACCAAGATTTCATCATTGGTGTCGATTCTGCGAAGGCCGTTCATGTAAAGATGTTTGTCAACGTTTAGGTCGCTGGGAATATCTGTGCGTGTGCTTGCTGCGCGACAAAAGAGCCTGTCGGCCTTAACTTGATAGTACAGGTTTACAAAAGTGCTGTTGTTATCCGGTGACGCGAACGTGCTCGACTGGAAATAGGTCGAGTTCTTTGTTTTGACGTACTTCGCTAACATCAAACGCGCAGTTGTTCGATGCCGTTTTAACTGCTCTGCAGAAGTCGCAATTTTGTAACTTTGAATGTTTCCATCACCAATAATTTTAGCAATTTCATCAGAGCGACCCTGGGGGATAGATGTCCAGCCAGCATCATTCAAACCTGCAACCGCGTTTTCAAAATCAGCGGAGGGCGATGCGCAATAGGTCAGGACGTCAGAATAGGGGTGTGGAGAAGTTGACTGCGCATCGACGACCTTGAATGGTACAATTAACAAAGAGACCAATGCGACAGTAAAATGGCCCGCCCGGCGGCACCGCCGGGCAGCGACCGACCGCCCCCTCGGGCGGGCGCTTCTCGCCCCCCCGCGGCCGGTCGCTGCCCTCAGCACATATGCCAGACGGGCCCACATGTTTTTAGCCGATCGCCTTCAGCACGGCTTCGCCCAAGGTGGCGGGGCTGTCGGCGACGACGATCCCGGCCTCTTGCATCGCGGCGATTTTGTCTTCGGCACCACCTTTGCCACCGGCAACAATCGCACCCGCGTGGCCCATGCGGCGGCCCGGAGGCGCTGTGCGGCCTGCGATAAAGCCAGCTGTCGGCTTCCAACGGCCTTTCTTGCGCTCATTCGCCAGGAATTCAGCGGCTTCTTCTTCGGCAGAACCACCGATCTCACCGATCATGATGATCGACTGGGTTTCTTCGTCGCTCAGGAACATGTCCAGCACTTCCAGGTGCTCGGTGCCTTTGATCGGGTCGCCGCCGATGCCCACAGCGGTGGACTGACCGAGACCAATGTCAGCAGTCTGCTTCACCGCTTCGTAGGTCAGAGTACCGGAGCGGGACACAACGCCGACCGAGCCACGCTTGTGGATATGGCCGGGCATGATGCCGATTTTGCAGGCGTCAGGCGTGATGATGCCGGGGCAGTTCGGGCCGATCAGACGGCTAGAGCTGTCTTCCAGCGCGCGCTTGACCTTCATCATGTCCAGCACCGGGATGCCTTCGGTGATGCAGACAATCAGCTCCATCTCGGCGTCAATCGCCTCAAGGATCGAGTCCGCGGCGAAGGGTGGGGGCACATAGATCACCGAAGCGTTGGCTTCGGTCGCGGCCTTGGCTTCGTGAACGCTGTCAAAGACCGGCAGACCCAGATGGGACTGACCGCCTTTGCCCGGCGTCACGCCACCAACCATCTTGGTGCCATAGGCCTGCGCCTGTTCAGTGTGGAATGTGCCCTGCGAGCCGGTCAGGCCCTGACAGATCACTTTGGTGTTTTCGTCTACGAGGATTGCCATTTTGGCTTACTCCTTGATCGGTTCATGTGCGGGCCAAGCGCAGGCCCGCGAGGATTTCGTTTTGTTTCAAAGACCCGTCATACCAAGCGGTCCGCAACGATTTCAGCACCTAGGCTGTCATCGCATTTAGAAGCGTCCTCTGGCGGAAAGACAAAGATCTCAAAGGGCAAGGGATGGCTTTCGTCTTTTTCGATGAAGCTCGGGCAGATTAGCTCTTCGCCAAACACTCGAGTTCCAATTTCACGCTCTCGGAATAGACCAGCGTGATTGGTTTCAAGATGTTGGCGAATGATACTCACGACGTCCGATGCACCCACTGTATTCGATGAGACCCTGCAGTGTGGAGCCATTTGCCCGTAAAAGATCTCGACAGTCGCTGCACCGTTCGGTGAGGTCAGCCAGTGCGTTGCTTCAAAGACATGATCATTTTTAATGGTGATATCCGAGGTCTCGGTGAAACCCAGAGCGCTCAATTTCGCAATTGTTTGCTTTTCATCACCTTCCCAGGCCATGCAGATGCTGAACGCTTTCTCTAGCTCAGATTTGTGCAAAGAATAGGTTTCGTCTGCTAAGGCATAGCCGCCAAAGCAGAGCAAAAACGTGCTAAACACTGTACTGAGAAGAGCGCGTTGCATCAGCCCTTAACCGCCTTAACGATCTTCTCAGCCCCGTCCGACAGGTTGTCGGCGGCGATGACGTTCAGGCCGGAATTGTTGATGATGGCTTTGCCCTCATCCACATTGGTGCCTTCCAGACGCACGACCAGCGGAACCTGCAGGCCAACCTCTTTCACCGCGGCCACAACGCCCTCGGCGATCACATCACAACGCATGATGCCGCCAAAGATGTTGACCAGGATGCCTTTGACATTGTCGTCCGAGGTGATGATCTTAAACGCTTCGGTCACTTTCTCTTTGGTTGCGCCGCCGCCCACGTCGAGGAAGTTGGCAGGCTCAGCACCGTAGAGCTTGATGATGTCCATGGTCGCCATGGCCAGGCCCGCGCCGTTCACCATGCAGCCGATTTCACCGTCCAGAGCGATGTAGTTCAGGTCGTATTTCGACGCTTCCAGCTCTTTGGGGTCTTCTTCGGTCTCGTCGCGCAGCTCGGCCACGTCGGGGTGGCGATACACGGCGTTGCCGTCAAAGCCAACCTTGGCGTCCAGCACCTTGAGCTTGCCGCCGGGCATGACGATCAGCGGGTTGATTTCCAGCTGCTCCATGTCTTTTTCCATGAAGGCTTTGTAGAGAATGCCCATCAGCTTGACGCATTCCTTGACCTGCGCGCCTTCCAGGCCCAGGGCAAAGGCAACGCGGCGGCCGTGGAAAGCCTGATAGCCGGTGGCCGGATCAACAGAGAAGCTCAGGATCTTTTCCGGGGTTGCGGCGGCAACCTCTTCGATGTCCATGCCACCCTCGGTCGAGCAGACGAAAGACACGCGGGACGAGACGCGATCGACCAGCAGGGCCAGGTACAGCTCGCGTTCGATGTCAGAACCGTCTTCGATATAGATGCGGTTGACCTGCTTGCCTGCCGGGCCGGTCTGATGCGTGACCAGGGTGCGGCCCAGCATCTTTTTGGCTTCTTCGGCGGCTTCTTCAACCGACTTGGCCAGGCGCACACCGCCCTTTTCGCCTGCATCTTCTTCTTCAAAGGTGCCTTTGCCGCGACCACCTGCGTGGATCTGCGCTTTGACAACCCAAAGAGGACCGTCCAGCTCGCCCGCGGCAGTTTTCGCGTCCTCTGCTTTCAGAACGACGCGGCCGTCCGAGACCGGAGCCCCGTAGCTGCGCAAAAGCGCCTTGGCCTGATACTCGTGGATGTTCATGGGAATATGTCCCCCGTTTTGCTGCGATTTAGACTGGTTTAGGCCTCTCTAGCAGCAGAGGTTAAACGAAATTTTGCCGCATGGGGTGATTTTGCGCAAGTTTTCGACATTTGTGATCACACTTTTTGTGGGTGTGATCACAAGTAAAATAAATGTTAGCGCTGAGCGGGGAATCAAATAAAATTAACTTGTTTATGACCGCTATGCGGGAGGGAAGCGAAACGTGTCTGTCGCCTTTGAGTAAAAGGCGCGACAGTTTCCAGCGACCTCATGCCCGGCCTCGCGTCTTCCAAAGCAAAAGGGCCCGGCGAACCGGACCCTTTCGTAATCTGTCTAGCCGTGGCTTAGGCCAGCGACGGGTCGATGCCTTTGCACGCGTCGACCAGACCTTTGACCGCGTTGACCGAGGTGTCGAACATCTCTTGCTCTTCTTTGTTGAGCTTGATGTTCATGATCTTCTCGACACCGCCGGCACCGATCACGGTTGGCACGCCAACATACATGTCGGACACGCCAAGGTCGCCGTCGCAATAGGCGGCGCAAGGCAGAACGCGCTTTTGGTCTTTCAAATAGGCTTCGGCCATTTCAATCGCCGAAGTTGCAGGCGCGTAGAAGGCGGAGCCGGTTTTCAGCAGGCCAACGATTTCTGCGCCACCGTCACGGGTGCGCTGAACGATCGCGTCCATTTTCTCTTGGGTGGTCCAGCCCATGTCGATCAGGTCAGGCAGAGGCACACCGGCAACGGTCGAGTAACGCACCGACGGCACCATGGTGTCGCCGTGGCCGCCCAGAACGAATGCGGTGACGTCTTTCATCGACACGTCGAACTCTTCGGCCAGGAAGTGGCGGAAGCGCGCGCTGTCCAGAACACCGGCCATGCCGCAAACTTTGGCATGGGGCAGGCCCGAGAATTCGCGCAGCGCCCAAACCATGGCGTCCAGCGGGTTGGTGATGCAGATAACAAACGCGTCGGGGCAGTTGTCGCGGATGCCTTCGCCAACGGATTTCATGACCTTCAGGTTGATGCCCAGTAGGTCGTCGCGGCTCATGCCCGGTTTGCGCGGAACACCGGCGGTGACGATGCAGACATCTGCGCCTGCGATATCGGCGTAATCCTGAGTGCCCTTCAGCTTGGCGTCAAAACCTTCGGACGGGCCGGATTCGGCGATGTCCAATGCTTTGCCTTCAGGTGTGCCTTCGGCGATGTCGAACAGGACAACGTCGCCCAGTTCTTTCATTGCCGCGAGGTGGGCAAGGGTGCCACCGATCTGACCTGCGCCGATAAGGGCAATCTTGGGTCGTGCCATGGAAAAATCTCCAGTCCTTGGTGAATTTTGCCGAGTGCGTAAGCCTTTACGCCGCTTCGCGCAAGGGTGCTGCGTTGCGGCGTGTGCGCGCGGGGGGCGGTTTTGAGGGCTGTTAACGCGAACAATTTCGCGATAAAGCCATGTAAACGCGCGAGTTTAGGGAGATAGGCGTGGAGCTGTTCAGCTTGTCGGTTTTTGCCGTCACAATACCGGCAGTTGTCTTTGCGGGCATATCCAAGGGCGGGTTTGGCTCGGGTGTGGCCTTTGCCAGCGCGTCGATTCTTGCGCTGGTTTTGGAACCGGCCGTGGCCATCGGGCTGATGCTGCCGCTTTTGATGCTGATCGACGTGGCCAGCCTTCCGGCCTATTGGCGCAAATGGGATTGGGGCGCGGCGCGGGTCCTGCTGGCCGGGGCTGTTCCTGGCACGCTTTTGGGGGCGTATTTCTTTGCGCTCGCGGATCCGGACATGATTCGACTGATGATCGGCCTGGTGGCATTGACCTTCGTCGCTTGGCAGGGCGCGCAGAAATTTGGGCTGATCCGCCTGGGTCAGGCGCAATTTGGCCCCAAAACGGGGCTTTTATCCGGGCTTGTCCTGGGGTTTACCAGCTTTGTCAGCCATGCGGGCGGGCCCGCAGCGGCGGTGTTTCTACTGGGGCAGGGGCTGAACAAGCTGACCTATCAGGCAACCACGGTTCTGGTGTTCTGGGCGGTCAATTTCTTCAAATCCGGCTTTTACGCCGGAATGGGAATTTTCACGCGCGACACGCTCTTGATGGATCTGTTCCTGATCCCGGCGGCCCTTCTGGGCACATGGATCGGGATCCGGGCGCATCATTTTGTGTCTGATCGGATCTTTTTCGGGATCACCTATGTGGCCCTGACATTGACCGGGGCCAAGCTGGTCTGGGATGCCCTGACCTGATCGACGCGGTGCCCCGGGATAATCCGGGCCAGCACATAACGCAGATGGGATCTGGAGTGATGGGGGGCAGACGCAGCGCCGCGCCCCGAAAACCACAAAACATCTGGGGCCTTAAGCCGGGTCACCTTCGGGTGGCAATGCTTCTGCCAGCTCTTCAAAGGCTTGGCCGCTTGCCACGAGGCAGGTCACACCGTTTGCCATGGTCACTGTGATGGTCCAGGAACCGCTATCCAGCGATGCGAACACTTCCATGACTGCATTATTGCTGCCCAGACCCATGCTTTGGCGGGTTTCGCCATATTTCACGGCCAGGCGTTCGACAACTTTTTCACGTGGGGCACAGTTTTGCGCGCCCTGAGCTTCTACCAATGTCGCTGCGCCCAGAACCAGACCTGCGCTCAGCATGGCTACTTTTGCGAATTTCTCCGTCATAGTGTCACCTTTCGGCTTGGCTTTGGGCAGGCGCATCTTTGGCGTTGCCCAGAACCGGATGAAGTCCCCTCATTCAAGGTGCGGGTCTGTTGCGACGCCGCCGATGCCGTGTTTTCCGGCATGTAACAACTTTCGGTCTCAGCGACTTCAAAAAGGTTAACAGGGCGTGCGTTGCGTCAAATCCAACGCAAATGCCGCGCTTGCGTAGGGTTATTTTGCCTATTTTCTGCGCTGCGGCACATTTTCCCTTGAACTTTTCCGCCAAAACGGGCCATCTGCGCGCAAGAAAATTACTCACCCGATGTCAGGAGAGAGTCTAATGGATATGCAAGCCCGCCCTTATCGTTCCGTTCTTTATATCCCAGGGTCCAAGGAACGCGCCTTGGAAAAGGCCCGGACCTTGCCGATTGATGCGATCATCTTTGACCTCGAAGACGCCGTTGCGCCGGGCGAAAAAATCGCTGCGCGCGAGACGCTCAAAACCGCTCTGACTCAAAGCTATGGCAACCGTACCCGTATCGTGCGCATCAATGGGCTCGACACCGAATGGGGCGCGGATGATGCCCGCGCGGTGAACGAGATGGAGTGTGACGCGGTTCTCTTGCCCAAGGTCGAAAGCGCAGCGCAACTGGATGAGCTGGCCAAGCTCTGCGACAAACCGATCTGGTCGATGATGGAAACGCCGCGCGGCATGTTGAACGCCGCTGAAATCGGCGCGCATCCCAAAATGGCGGGCATGGTCATGGGCACCAATGACCTCGCCAAAGAGCTCAATTCCCGCTTTCGTCCTGACCGCCTGCCCATGATGCCGGGCCTTGGCCTGTGCCTGCTGGCCGCCAAGGCCACTGGCTGTATCATCGTTGATGGCGTCTATAACGCCTTTAAAGACACGGAGGGTCTCAAGGCCGAATGTGACCAGGGCCGCGACATGGGCATGGATGGCAAAACCCTGATCCACCCGGCGCAGGTTGATGTGGCGAACGACGCCTTTGCGCCTTCAGCAGTCGAAATCGATCTCGCCCAGCGTCAGATCACCGCCTTTGAGGAAACCATCGCCGCAGGCGGTGGTGTGGCAGTGGTTGACGGCAAGATTGTTGAAAACTTGCATGTCGAAACCGCGAAAAAGACCTTGGCCAAGGCCGAGGCTATTGCCGCTCTGGCTGAATGAGATAGGTGTGAAGCGGGTTAACATGAGGGATAACCATGCTTCTACTATGTCTCGGCCTCGCCATTTGGTGGGGGGCGCATCTTTTCAAGCGCGTTTTGCCAGAACAACGCGCCGCACTGGGCGATCAAAAGGCCAAGGGCATGGTTGCCCTGGCCCTGTTCGGCGCGATCATCCTTATGGTGCTGGGCTACCGCATGGCCGATGGCACCTTCTTCTGGGGGCGCCACCCCGCCACGGTGGGCATCAACAATCTGCTGATGATCTTCGCGCTCTATTTCACCAGCCCAGGCCCGTCCAAGGGCGCGCTGTTCTACAAGATGCGTCATCCGATGCTGACCGGCTTTGCCATCTGGGCCGCCGCGCATCTGCTGGTCAATGGCGATACCGAATCCTTTATCCTGTTTGGCGGCTTGCTGATCTGGTCGCTTGTGACCATGGTCGTGATCAACCGCTCCGAGCCGGATTGGACACCGCCCGCCAAGGGCAGCATCGCCAAAGACGGCATGTTCCTGGCCGCGTCCGTCATCCTTTTGGCGGTAATCGGCTATATCCACGGCCTTCTTGGCCCAGCAGCCTTTGGATGAGGGATCTGACATGAAACTCTATCGTTTTCTCAGCGCCGATGACACATCGGCCTTTTGCCACAAAGTCACCGAAGCCCTGAACAAGGGATGGGAATTGCATGGCGACCCGACCTATGCCTTTGACGCCGCCAATGGTGTCATGCGCTGTGGTCAGGCCGTCGTCAAAGACGCCGAGGGCACCTACACGCCCGACACCAAACTGGGCGAGCATTAGCGCGCCGACCAAACAAGGGAACCTGAAAGCCATGGCCAAAACCAATCCGGGTCGCTTTTTCGAAGATTATCATATCGGGCAGGTCATTGCCCATGCGGTGCCCCGGACGGTGGGCGAGGGCGAGCGCGCGCTGTATCACGCGCTCTATCCCGCCCGCCATGCGCTTTATTCCTCTGACGAATTTGCCCGTGATTGTGGGCTCGAGGGCAGCCCTCTCGACGATCTCGCCGCCTTTCATGTGGTGTTTGGCAAAACCGTCCCGGATGTGTCGCTGAACGCTGTGGCCAATCTTGGCTATGCCGAAGGCCGCTGGCTCAAGCCAGTCTTTCCCGGCGACACCCTGCGTTCCCTCTCCGAAGTAATCGGACTGAAACAGAACTCCAATGGCAAGACCGGTGTTGTCTGGGTGCGCACCCGCGGCATCAACCAGATGGGTGAAACCGTGATGGATTACGTGCGCTGGGTCATGGTGCGCAAACGCGACATCGACGCCCCCGCGCCGGAAACCGTGGTGCCCGAGCTCAAGAAAGTGCTCGCCCCCTCTGATCTGGTCATCCCCGAAGGCCTCGATTTCTCCAATTACGATTTCACCCTCGCCGGCGAGCCGCATCGCTGGGGCGATTACGAGGTTGGCGAGACCATCGACCATGTGGATGGCGTGACCGTTGAAGAGGCCGAGCACATGATGGCCACCCGCCTCTGGCAGAACACCGCCAAGGTGCATTTCGACCTGACCTTCCGCCCCGAAGGCCGTCTGATCTATGGCGGCCATGTCATCTCCATGGCGCGGGCGCTGTCCTTTAACGGACTCGCTAACGCGCAGATGATTGTCGGCTTGAATGGCGGGGCCCATGCCAATCCGTGTTTCTCCGGCCTGACCATCAAAGCCTGGTCCGAAGTGCTCGACAAAGCCGAAACCTCCGCCCCCGGCGTCGGTGCCATCCGCCTGCGCCTGGTCGCCACCAAGGGCGGCGAACCGTTCCAACTGCGCGGCGAAGACGGCAAATACAACAAAGACGTCCTGCTCGACCTCGACTACTGGGCGCTTATGCCGATGTAATTACAGCGTGTTCAGTTTGATCGGATTCAAGCATTCACTCAGCAGGGCGAGGCAGCGTTTGTAGGGCACAACGCGTTCGCTCTGCTGAGTTTATTCAATTGAACTGAACGCGCTCTAAACGCCCGCCCCAGGCATGGCCGGGGCGGGCTTGAACCGTGGTTCGGGTCTTTTAGACTCTAGTCACGTGGAGCCGAAATCCTCGTCATAGAGAAAATGTTCCCGGATCGCTTGCGATCCGGTTCGCGCTCATGCCAGAGGCATGCTTTCCGTATGACCCCGCCCGTCAAACCAAAGGTTTGGCTTCGGCAAAGCGGCGGGCGCGAATTCATATCAACGTTTCAACAAGATGCACTGTTACCTAATCCCTCCACTCAGCTGCCAAGGTTTGACGCGCCCACCCTCGGTGCCGGGCGCGAACCTGTGTGGTAACTAATTGTCTATGTTGCGGATTACAGTTCCAGGTGGCTAACTCCCCCGCGCCTGACGCGACACTTCCAGGCCGCGTCGCAGTACCCAGGCGGCCAGGCGTTGCAGCCCGATCCCCGTGCGGAATTCGAACTCTTCATAATGAAACTGCCGCGCTGACACCCCATAGCGGGCCAAACCGGTTCTCAGAGCCTCGCGCAGCGCGACGGGGCCACAAAAGGCCACCCTTGCCTTGGCCAGATCTTCTCCGACCATCTCTGCGATCTTGTCTGCCGAAACCCGTTGCCCCTCGCTCGAGACCATCAGATGCAGGCGCAGATTGGGCTTGGCCTCTGCCATTGCCTGCAACTCCGCCAGATGCGGGGCGGCGTCGCGGCTGCGGATGCAGTAGAACAGGTCGACCACGCTTCCCTCTGCCCTCAGCGCCTGCGCTCCTGCCAGAAATGGCGTGATCCCGATGCCTCCAGCGATCCAAACCTCGCGGGCCTTCTCGCCCAGCCGAAACCGCCCAAACGGCCCCTGAATGCGCAGATCCTGCCCAACAGCCAGGTCGCGCTCCAACCCGGTGGTGAAATCCCCCAGCGCCTTGATCGTCACCCGCAGCGCCCCATCCGGGTCAATGCTGGAAAAGCTGAACGGGTGCGGCTCGGACTTGCCCGCCGCCCCAAAACTCAGCACACCAAATTGCCCCGCCGCCGGGGTGATCCCCTTGCCCTTGGGCACCATCGACACAACCAAAGCTCCACCGCTCTTGTCCAACCCGCTGATCTTATACCCTTTGGACGGGCGCAGGGTTTCCGGCAGCAGCGTCCAAAGATAGGCCAGCACCCCCGCGCCACAAAACGTACCCGTATAGAGCCCCGCCGGATCGCCCATGGCAAAGGGCTTCATGATAAAGACAAAGTGGAACACACCAGCAGCAAACAGCGCCCCCATGGCCTTATGCGTCCATTTCCACAGGTGATACGGCACAAAGGTCGCGACCGAGATCACCACGAGGATCAACAGACCATACAGGCTCATCTCGCCCAAGGTCTCTGCCAACTCACTCAGAAAGGTGTCGCGCCCGCCATCACGCATCTCGGCGTCGATCGTGTCATGCAGCAGGATCGCGGCCATGGCGACGATCCCGGCCCATTTATGCAGCACATAGACCCGATCCAACCCGCCAAACACCGTCTCAATCCCCGGCAACCGCGTCGCCAAAATTTGCCCCCAGGCCATCAGGATCAGCGCCGCCAATCCCAGATATTGCGAAAACAGCGCCACTTGATCGCTGACATTGGGCAGGGCCCACAACTGAAATGCCGGGAAAATCGTGGTTGCTACGATGATCAGAATGCCGAGTGGGGCCATGGGTCTTCCTTCCTGTGCGCGCGCCCTTATCGCATTCTGCGCGGCAGGCGTGAACCCGGCTTAGCTCGTGCGCCCCAAGTTGCGGGTTTTTCACGCAAATCTCACTTGTATTTGACAGGAAATGAGCCGCCGTCGCACAAACCCCTATTCTCGCGCAACGTCTTCACAACCGCGCACAAAGCCGCCACGCGAGTTGTTTTGAACCCCATTCCCGAGCGGGTCATGAATAGGCCCAGCGAACCTTCTCGCACTACTCAGGAAACACACATGTTAAAACATCTCTCCCTCGCGGCTTTGGCGGCTGCGACATTGTCTTCTGCGGCCTACGCGGATGGCTTTTACTTCTCCGGCTCGCTCAGCGGCACCACCTTGGATCATTCCATCGAACGCGACACCGCAGGCACTGTCCTGCCAGTTCCCGATGTCGGCGGCACCTCCTTTGTCTCGGAAACCGATTTCTCCTTTGGCGCAGCACTTGGCTATGAGCAGCATTTCGGCCAGTCCGATTTCTTTTGGGGGGCCGAAGTCTTTTACAACTTCGAAAATGGCGAAACCCGCAATATCAACGGCGTCCTCGTCACCGATATTGAACTTGAGGCCAGCTATGGCGCGCGTCTGATCGGTGGTTTCGACATCACCGAGAAATTCGCCGCCTATGCCCATGCCGGTGTCACCCAGGTCGATTTCGAGGCCCGCAACGCCTATACCTTTGCCCCGCCCAAGCGGGATCGCAACTTCTCGGAAACCGGGTATTCCTATGGGGTTGGCGGCACCTATAAGATCGACGACCAGATCGCGCTCTTTGCCGAATACACCAAGGTCGACGGGATTGAGTTTGACGGCATCGCCGAAGTGGCCGGTGGCACCGGGCGCGAAAATCCCAACACTCTGGACCTGTCCAAAACCACGTTCGGGGTCAAATTCTCCTTCTGATTTCCCGATCAAAGGCACCTGGGGCGCAGCGTGATCACGTTGCGCCTTTTGGCATGTCATAGGGGATAAGCGTCCATTCCTCTGGCAAACCCGACCCCGCAGGCGTGCCGCGAATCCGAGTCTTTACCTGATAGAATAGCTCAGAATTCACCTTTCTGCATCGCGGCACTGTTGGCGCTGAATTTGTGATCACACTGCATTTGTCAGTGATCACAAATTAACAAAAACCGGCCAATTGCGCCAAAAAACCGCGCCTGAGGGCCTGTCATGCACGTGACAGGCGAGAAAAAGTCAGTAGAACAGAAGGCAAGGGAAAGAAAAGGACATCATCATGGCCGACGTGAACCGGGGCAATCGCCCGCTTTCGCCGCATTTGCAAATTTATCGCCCGCAGTTGACCTCGGTCACCTCCATCCTCACCCGTGTGACAGGCAACGCTTTGATCGTTGCTGTGATCCTTGGGGTCTGGTGGCTGCTCGCTGCGGCCACTTCTCCGGAATATTTCGCCATCGTTGATGGGATCGTGACCTCCTGGTTTGGCGATCTGATCTTCCTCGGCTCGACCTGGGCCATCTGGTACCACTACCTGGCCGGTCTGCGTCATCTCTATTTTGATGCGGGCAAAGGGCTCGATATTCCGACAGCAGAAACCCTGGGCTGGGTCATCGTGATCGCCTCGGTTTTGCTGACCATCTTCACCATCGTCGTCGTCTAAGGGGGCTGTCATGGGTTATCTGACTGATCGCAAGCGCGCCGTTGGCAAAGGGTCCGCGCATTCGGGCACTGAACATCACTGGTATATGCAGGTCTCTTCCGTGGGCCTGGCATTGCTGATCCCAACCTTCGTTTTCTACTTTGGCTCCGCTCTGGGTGGTACGCATGAAGAGGTCCTCGCGACCTTTTCGCGCCCGTTCCCGGCCATCCTGACCGCTCTGGTTCTGGTGGTTGGCCTGCAGCATTTCCGCCGCGGGGCTCAAATGATGATCGAGGATTACATGCGCGGTTCCGCGCGCAAGGCTGCAATCATGGTCACGATCTGCCTCAGCTACACGCTGATGGGTGCCGGGCTGTTCGCCCTGGCCAAGATCGCGCTTTGAAGGACATAAGACATGGCTGAATATCAATACGAGACGCATGACTATGACGTCGTAGTGGTCGGTGCCGGGGGCGCGGGTCTGCGCGCCACTCTGGGCATGGCCGAACAGGGCTTGCGCACCGCTTGCGTGACCAAGGTTTTCCCAACCCGCTCCCACACGGTTGCGGCGCAGGGCGGTATCGCCGCCTCGCTGTCGAATATGGGCCCGGATAACTGGCAGTGGCATATGTATGACACTGTCAAAGGCTCTGACTGGCTGGGTGACACCGACGCGATGGAATACCTCGCCCGCGAAGCGCCCAAGGCGGTTTACGAGCTGGAGCATTACGGCGTGCCTTTCTCGCGTACCGAAGAAGGCAAGATCTACCAGCGTCCATTTGGTGGCCACACAACCGAATTTGGCGAAGGCCCGCCCGTACAGCGTACCTGTGCTGCCGCTGACCGCACCGGCCACGCGATCCTGCATACGCTCTATGGTCAGTCGCTGAAAAACAACGCGGAATTCTACATCGAATACTTCGCCATCGACCTGCTGATGGAAGACGGCGAATGCAAAGGCGTGCTGTGCTGGAAGCTGGATGACGGCACCATGCATGTCTTCAACGCCAAGATGGTGGTTCTGGCGACCGGCGGTTACGGCCGCGCCTATTTCTCCGCCACCTCGGCCCATACCTGCACCGGTGACGGTGGTGGCATGGTGGCCCGTGCGGGCCTGCCAATGCAGGACATGGAATTCGTGCAGTTCCACCCGACCGGCATCTACGGCTCTGGCTGCCTGATCACCGAAGGCGCGCGCGGCGAAGGCGGTTACCTGACCAACTCCGAAGGCGAGCGTTTCATGGAACGCTACGCGCCGACCTACAAGGATCTCGCGCCGCGTGACTATGTCTCGCGCTCGATGACCATGGAAATCCGCGAAGGGCGCGGTGTCGGGGCCGAAGGGGATCACATCCACCTGAACCTCAGCCACCTGCCTGCCGAAGCACTGGCCGAACGCCTGCCGGGTATCTCCGAAAGCGCCAAGATCTTTGCCGGTGTTGACGTGACCAAGGAACCAATCCCGGTTATCCCGACGGTTCACTACAATATGGGCGGTATCCCGACCAACTATTGGGGCGAAGTGCTGAACCCGACCTCTGAGGATCCGAATGCTGTTGTTCCGGGCCTGATGGCCGTGGGCGAAGCGGGCTGTGCCTCGGTGCATGGCGCCAACCGCCTTGGCTCCAACTCGCTGATCGACCTCGTGGTCTTTGGCCGCGCCGCCGCGATCCGCGCCGGTAAGGTTGTTGATCGTGACAGCGCCGTGCCGACCGCGCCGAAATCCGAGATCGACAAGAGCTTTGCCCGCTTTGACGCCCTGCGCTACGCCAAGGGCAACATTGCCACCGCCGAGCTGCGCCTTGAGATGCAAAAGACCATGCAGCGTGACGCCGCCGTCTTCCGCACCGCCAAAACCATGGCCGAAGGTGTCACCGCCATGACCGAAATCGCCGGCAAGATGGATGACCTCAAGGTCACCGATTCCTCGCTGGTCTGGAACTCGGATCTGATGGAGACGCTGGAACTGACCAACCTGATGCCAAACGCCTTGGCAACCATCGTCGGGGCCGAGGCCCGCAAGGAAAGCCGCGGCGCCCATGCGCATGAGGATTTTGCCGAGCGTGACGATGATAACTGGCGCGTCCACACCATTTCCCGCATCGACGGGAACAAGGTGGATCTGGAATATCGCCCGGTTGTCAAAGACCCGCTCACCACTGAGGCAGAAGGCGGCATCTCGGTCGCCAAAATCGCCCCGAAAGCACGGACATTCTGATGCGCAACATTCTGGTCATATCTGCTCTGGCCGCGATGGTTGTTGGGGCTCTGCCAAGCCCCGCTTCCGCCAATACGCGCGCAATCGAAGCTGAACAGCGCAAAATCCTGACAGCCTGTCAGGACCGCCTGTTCGGTGTCCCCCCGCAAGGGGCCGAAACCTTTATGGAAACCACCTACAATCAAGGTCACCCGATTGTGCGCGTGGTTCCCGGTGGCATCGTCAATGAATGGCAGGCCCGCGACATCAATTCCTGCGCCGCGCGCACGCTGGGCTTCCAGGGGCCGCTGGCCTCGTCCACCTATGGCTGCCCGGTTGGCTATCGCGGCATGTATCGGGGGACGCTCTATTGTCGTTGATGGCCGTGCATAAACCTGTCGCGCTCCTGTCCGGCCTCGCTCTGATCGCCCTCAGCGCCTGCTCTCCGCAGGCGCAGGACGATATCGCCCGCGAGGCGGCGCGCCGCGCCGTTACCCCGGTCGTGCAGGACAAATTCCCCGGCGTGCCCGTGGAACCGGCAGTCAATTGCGTCATCGACAATGCCAACAGCACGCAGATCGGGGCGCTCGCCCTAGATGCCGTGACCGGCCCCACCGAAAGCACCGTGGAAATCGTCACCCAGATCATTTCCAAGCCCGAGACCGTCACATGCCTCGCCACCGACGGTCTGGCCGCCATCCTTAACTAGAGAACTCGATGTTCAACCTGTTGAAAAAAAGCAGCAAAAAGAAGGTCCAGCCCATAGGATCGGTGACCGCTCTGGGTCATCGCGCCGGGCAAACGGACTCGCGCTTGCCGCCTTTCATCCTCGAAGAGATGGAGCCGGGGCACCCTTTGGTGGACGGCCCGCACTATCACGACGTCCTAGGGACTTTGCACCAGATCCTGCGCCCCGAATGGTATCTTGAGATCGGAACCCGCACCGGCACCAGCCTTGAGCGTTGCCTTGGCAATTTCGTTGCCATCGACCCCGAATTCCGGCTCAAGAAATATACCCTGGGCAAGATGGAAAAGGGCCACTTTTTCCAGCAGACCTCGGATGCTTTCTTTGACAGCGGCTTCCTGACCAAGAACGAGATCAAACCGACCCTTGGTTTTCTGGACGGCATGCATCTCAGCGAATTCCTGCTGCGTGATTTCATCAACTTTGAAAAACACGCCGGTCCAGATGCGGTGGCCGTGTTGCATGACTGCCTGCCGCTCAACGCCGCCATGGAAGACCGCGACACCGATCCCGCCGATGTCCGAATGTGGACCGGCGATGTCTGGAAAACCCTTGTGGTTCTTCAAGATCTGCGGCCCGATCTGAACATCTCGGTTCTGGATGCCTATCCGACCGGGCTGGTCGTCGTACAAAATCTGGACGCAGAAAACACAGCCCTACAGGCGGGCTATGATGCGTTTGTCGAAAAATATGAGAAGCTGTCGCTCTCCGAGTTCGGCGTTGAAACCTATTTCAACCGCTTCGAGGTCCTGAGCAGCTATAAATTCATTGAGGGCCTTGCGTCCAAAGCCTCGCAGCCAAAAACAGAAAGGATCTAGCCTCATGGTCCAGTTCACCCTCCCCAAGAACTCCACCATCCGCACGGGCAAAACCTGGCCCAAGCCCGAAGGGGCGACCAATGTACGCCAGTTCCAGATCTATCGCTGGAACCCGGATGACGGCAAAAATCCTCAGGTCGACACCTATTTCGTCGATATGGACAGCTGCGGCCCGATGATCCTGGACGCGCTGATCAAGATCAAGAACGAGATCGACCCGACCCTGACCTTCCGCCGTTCCTGCCGCGAAGGCATCTGTGGCTCCTGTGCGATGAATATCGACGGCATCAACACCCTGGCCTGTATCTATGGTCTGGATGAGGTCGAAAAAGACGTGGTCAAGATTTACCCGCTGCCGCATATGCCGGTGGTCAAGGATCTGATCCCCGACCTGACCCATTTCTACGCCCAGCATGCCTCGATCATGCCTTGGCTCGAGACCAAGACCAACCGCCCGGCCAAAGAGTGGAAGCAATCCATCGATGACCGCAAAAAGCTCGACGGTCTCTATGAATGCGTCATGTGCGCCTCCTGCTCCACTTCCTGCCCAAGCTATTGGTGGAATGGCGACAAATATCTCGGCCCAGCGGCGCTGCTGCACGCCTATCGCTGGATCATCGACAGCCGCGATGAGGCCACCGGCGAGCGTCTGGATGACCTCGAAGATCCGTTCAAGCTTTATCGCTGCCACACCATCATGAACTGCGCGAAAACCTGCCCTAAAGGCCTGAACCCAGCCAAGGCCATCGCCGAGATCAAAAAGATGATGATCTCGCGCCACGTGTGATCTGAACTGGTCGTGATCTAGGAAAAACGCAGGTCCCAGCGCTCCTTGGCGCTGGGACTTTTTCAATTTTTTTCATACGGTTCCTTAACAGGCCGGTCATTAAACAAGCCCGTTGAGAGTGTTCCCCATGTCCGATTTCATGATGTTAGAAAAGCTATCCCAGTTGGTTTTGAGTTCTCCCGAGTTTGTAAAAATCGAACGGGAAATGCATCAGTTTTGCCCTTTTGAAGCTATTGGAATGGCAAGACAGGAAATCCGGCACTCTCATTTTCTAAGCTATATTCTTGACCCTTCGCGTCCGCACGGGCTTGGGGACACAGCTCTGCGGGCTCTGTTAAAGGCTTTGCCCTTTGCTTTGCCAAGTGAAAGCCTGCGCTTTCATTTTTTGCCTCTGTCGTCGGCCAATGTCTGGCGCGAACGGGAACGGATCGACATTCTAATCGAAATCCCAAACCAAGGTGGTAAGGGCGCTGTGATCGCTATCGAAGTCAAGGTCGATGCTTCGGAACGCCAGAACCAGCTCAAGGATTATGCGCAACGGATCACGTCGATTTATCCCGCCGAGAGCTGGCATCATCTCTTCTGCTTTTTGTCTCCGGATGGCCGTGAGGGCGAAACACAAGGAGACCAGGAATGGAAGAGTTTATCCTTTCAGGACCTCTTGAACGAAATTGATCAAGCGCTTTTACGAGAGAACATTATCGGCGACGGGGCCGAACTCTTTGGACATTACAAAAACATGATGAAGAGGCATGGGTTGGTACACGAAACGGGTGAACAAGACGATTTGGATCAAGCGGTCCAGATGATTTGGTCGAAACACAAGGAAGCGTTGGACTATCTGATAGCGAACCGTCCCGACCCCTTGAATGACGTTCTCGAAGCGATGGAAGAACAGAAAGACGCATTTGCGCAAAGGCTTGGAGGTGACATACGGATCGTGGCAGATGAAACGTTTCGGCGATATCGGCGCTTTTCATTCCCGGACCTTATGGATGAGTACCCTGCTTTGCGAAAGGGAGATAAGAATTGGATTTCTTCTGCCTCTCAATTGGTTCTTGAAGTGACCGCAGAGAATGAAGAGATCGTCGCCTCTTTTGCTGTGGGTCCCATTGGTGAGGATGTGGAATTTCGGCTCCAACTGATTTCTGCAATGAACGAAGCTTTTGCAGAGCGGAAAAAACCCACAACGAGGGTTCACCATTACAAGAGAGGTGGCATTCTTACTTGGGAAGAGTTGCACGGCTGTGAAAATAGGCTCGGGGAGTTGAAAACTAAGTTAAAAGCATTTGTCCTTGACCACTATGATTTAGTTGCAGCCGCGGTGAACCAAGCTGCAAAAGCGCAGCCAGCGTCTTGATGGCAGATCGCGGGAGAGGGGCCTTCCTCACCCCCGCCCGTCAAACGCCTCTCGCGCCGCCTCAACCGATGGCAGGTTCCGCTTGGCCCACCCGGCCAATGAGCGCAATTCCCGCGCCAGCTCCTCCCCAAGCGGGGTCAGCGCATAGCTCACCGCCACCGGTGGCCCTGGGTTCACGTCGCGGGTCAGATAGCCGTCTCGCTCAAGCGAGCGTAGATTCTCAGTCAGCACCCGCTGCGTGACATCCCCGATCGAACGGCGCAGCGCGTTGAACCGTTGCGGCCCATCCATCAGCACCAGCATGATCAGGATATGCCACTTGCCCGTTGCCCGGCTCAGCACCTGGCGGACGGGGCAGGGGTTGTCTTTGTCTTCCTTCAGCTCACCTTCCAGGTTGGTATCCTTCACCATACTTGGTCACCTCTACGGTATTTGATATGAAATTAGTGCGTAATTGACGCTAAGTGCAGAATCAATACTTACACTGTTCCATCACGTCTGACAAAGGAACAGAGATATGAGTGTCACCGAAACCGTCCTCAACGCCGTCACCGCACTGTTTGTGAATTTCGATGCCGAGGCCGCGGCCGAGCTGATGAAACCCGATTACATCCAGCACAACCCATCTGTGCCCACCGGGGCGGCCCCCTTGCTCGGCTTCCTGCCGGCGCTCAAAGAGTCCGGCCTCACCGCCACTCCGCACCGCATCCTGACCGAGGGCGACCTTGTGGTTCTGCACGCCACCTATCACAACGCTCAGGCCTTCGGCGCGGAAAGCCTTGTCGCCTTTGATGTTTTCCGGGTCGAAGATGGCAAGCTGGCCGAACATTGGGACAATCTGCAAGCGGCGGTGCCCGCCGATCAAACCGCCTCTGGCCGTTCGATGACCGATGGTGCGACCGAGGTCACGGATCTCCACAAAACTGCCCAAAACAAGACCCTCGTCACCAATTTCATCGACGCGGTGCTCTATGGCAAAGCGCCCGAGACCATCACCGATTACATCACGCCCGACAATTACGCCCAGCATAACCCGCTGGTGGCGGATGGGCTTGACGGTCTCAGCGCGGCCTTGCAGGCCATGGCGGATGCGGGCACGCCGATGTCTTACAAGGAAACCCATATCGTTGTGGCCGAGGGCAATTTCGTCTTTGCCGCTTCCGAAGGCTATCTCGGCGACCAACACACCGCCTTTTTCGACCTCTTCCGCGTCGAAGATGACAAGATCGTCGAACATTGGGACACGCTCTCGCCCATCCCAACCGAATTCGCCCATGAGAACGGCAAGTTCTGATCTTGTCCCTTTCTAGGTTTCTCTGGGCTACAAATATCCCGGGGGAACCCGCCTCGGCGGGTGGGGGCAGCGCCCCCATCCCCCTCAAATCAATGCATCCTGACCCTAGAGCCCGCCACCCCTATGCAAAAATCGCAAAGCGTCCTTGCAACCTTGTGGGCTGACCCCGGGCCGGGCCGCACCTAGATTGCGCCACAGGGAGGAGTTGCCAAAATCAAGGAAAGGCACTCCGATGGCAAACACAGCGGCACTCAATTCGACAAAAACCAAAGCGCAAGAAGCGCTTGAGGTCCTGGAACAGGCCTGGGCCTATTACACTCCGACCCCGCGTCCCGCACCCGCTGGCCCCGCTTACGAGGATATCCCTCTCGCAGCCTGACCCTATCAAATGGCTGCTTCGACAACCGCGCTGACCAGGCGCGGTTTTCTTTTGCACAACGCGTTTTCTGGCTTGCCTAAACGCCGCCTTGTGCGTTTCCTTGCCCCCAAAGCACCCCAACCAACAAAACGCCACGGACCCGCCCATGACAGAGCTCCAAACCGCCCCGCCCGAGGATGCCGAGGCGCGCCGCGCGATTGCACCGGTGATCTGCTATCCCAATGACACTCTGCCGCATATCGATCTGCCCGCCTATCAGGCGGCCCTGACCACGGCAGAGGTTACGGATACCTGCCTGATCCCGCCGCGCGATGCCCGCTGTTTTGAGGCTCCGGCAGGCAGTTTCGTCCGCATCACCTCGGTTGACGGGCCACAGGTCGGCGACCTGAACCTCTGGAACGCGCAGGACCTGTCCGAACGTTTCTATTCCGGCAAGACCCGCGCCCTGCATGGCTCCCATGTCAATCTTGGCGATCGGCTCTGGTCCTCCTTCCCACATCTGCGCCCCATGGCCAGCGTGGTTCAGGACAGTCTGGATTGGTACGGAATTGATGAATTTGGCGGTTCGGTGCATGACGTGATCGGCACGCGCTGTGATCCCTATACCCACAACCTTTTGGCCGGGGATCATTACCATTATTGCTGTCATTCCAACCTGATCCGCGCCTTGGCCGATCACCTTGGCATCGCGGCCGAGGATGCCGAACCGCATGTGCATGACGTGCTGAATGTCTTTATGTGCACCGGCTTTACCCGCGATACCGGCCAATATTTCATGAAGGCCAGCCCGGTGCGCCCCGGTGACAGCTTGACCCTATTTGCCGAAATTCCCCTGCTTGGCGCGCTCAGCGCCTGTCCGGGTGGCGATTGTTCCTCGGAACACAGCTCCGATACGGCGGCCTGTCACCCGCTCAAGGTCGAGGTCCTTACGCCAGACCCGGACAGCTTGTCGGGCTGGTGGACCAGCCCGCCGCGCAACGGTTACAACCGCAGCCACGGTTTGTAACTAGGGTAGGGTGGGGTTCTACCCCACCACAATCTAGTCCCCCGGAACAAAAACTCTTGTCATAGAGTTAATGTCCTCGGATCGCCTGCGATCCGGTTCTCGCTCATTCTAGAGGCATGCTTCCAGCATGACCCCGCCCGTCAAACCAAAGGTTTGCCTTCGGCAAAGCGGCGGGCGCGAATTCGTCTTAACGTTTCAACAAGATGCACAGTTACCTGATGCCACCACCCAGTCGCCAAGGTTAGACACGCCCACCCTCGGTGCCGGGCGCGAACCTGCGTGGTTACTAGGGCCTGTGGACAATCACCATAAACCATCAGCGCGAGACCCATTTTACCGCTGACAAGGCGATTTTCCCGCAGCGATCTGGTTGATCGGAAGGGAAAATCAACGAAGGCAGAGGCAAAATGTGCCGCGCAGCTCCGCTGTTTCGCCAAAATTGCTCATTTCGTCGTTATTTGACCGTGAAATAGATAACTATTCCTGTGGCCAAATTCCTAGAACTGAGCAATTTTGGACTGAAACTGATGGTCTATGGTGATTGTCCAAAGGCCCTAATTGTCTATGTTGCGGATTTCGGTTCCAGGGTTCTGACCCTAAAAGCTCAAGATTGCGGGAAAGCCGCCTCAAGCGCGATTTCCACCATATCACCGAAAGAGCGTTCGCGATCTTCTGAGGGCAGCGCCTCGCCGGTCAGCAGGTGGTCAGACACGGTCAGAACCGCCAGCGCGCGCACCTTGTGACGGGCCGCAACCAGATACAGCTCGGCAGCTTCCATCTCGACCCCCAGCGTGCCATGGCGCACCATCTGTTCGTTCAGATCGGGGCGCTCGTCATAGAACACATCCGACGAATAGATCCCGCCCACATGATAAGGGGTCTCGCGCGATTTGGCTGCGTTGACCGCCGCCTCCAGCAGGCTGTAATCGGCGCAAGGGGCAAAGTTCAGCTCGCGTAAAATACCGCGTGACGGGGTCGACAGGGTTGTGGCGGTCATGGCGATGATCACATCGCGGATCTTGACCGCGTCCTGCATGCCGCCGCAGGACCCGATGCGGATCAGGGTCTTGGCCCCATAATCGCGGATCAGCTCATTGGCATAGATCGACAGCGATGGCATCCCCATGCCTGACCCGTGAATGGTGACCCGATTGCCGCGCCAGGTGCCGGTGAAACCCAGCATGCCGCGGACTTTGTTGATGCAAACCGCATCGTCAAGAAACGTCTTGGCGGCCCATTCGGCGCGATAGGGATCGCCCGGCATGAGAACGGTTTCAGCGATTTGGCCTTGTTCGGCCCCAATATGGACTGTCAATGCAATACTCCACCTGTGGATGTGTGGCCCTCTCTGTCCAAAGTGAACAGTATTCGGGCTGATGGGCCACAATACCAGTCAGGTGTCAGATTTCCAGATCTTCGACAGGTGTTCCCTTGGCCAAGGCATCGACAACCCATTTCGGCTTGCGACCGCGACCTGTCCAGGTCTGGCTTGGATCCGCCGGGTTGGCGTATTTCGGGGCACCTTTGGTGGTTTTGCCACCGGCATTCAGAATTTCATCCAGCGAATAGCCAAATTCCTTGGCAACCTTTTCCGCAGCGATTTTCGCTTCGGCTTTGCGGCGTGCATCCACTGTTTTTAGGGCTTTTGTTGCGTCGGCAATCAGTTGGCTCAGTTCCTCGCGGGACATGCCTTCTAGATCGATGCTCATTGCAGTCTCCTTCGTTTCCGGGACGTTACCTCAATAACTTAACCAAGAAGTGCAAGCTGTCGTTTTGTGTCAATCCAGATAAAATAGCATAAATCCGCGCGAATGGCAGTCGCGCGGATCATTTTTGGTATTCTAAATCGATTATTCGGCCGCGACCGATTTGGGATCAGCCAATGTCACGATATCGCGCATGATCGAATTCAGCTCGAAATCCTTGGGTGTATAGACTCGCGCAACGCCCATGGCGCGCAGGCGCTCGGCGTCCTCATCCGGGATAATGCCGCCCACTGTGACCGGAATATGGGTGAGCCCCTCGGCGCGCATCCGGGCCATGACATCTTCGACCAAAGGGATATGGCTGCCCGACAGGATCGACAGGCCGATCACATGTGCGCCATCCTTGGCCGCCTCGATGATCTGCTCCGGCGTCAGGCGGATGCCCTCATAGTCGATCTCCATGCCGCAATCCCGCGCACGGAAAGCGATCTGCTCGGCCCCGTTGGAATGCCCATCCAGCCCCGGCTTGCCGACCAGGAACCGCAGGCGACGGCCCAGCTTGTCACTGACCGCATCAACCATTTCGCGAATGTCTTCCAGACCTTCGGTCTTGTTGCTCACCGATTTCGACACGCCGGTCGGGCCGCGATATTCGCCATGTACCGTGCGCATCTGCGCCGCCCATTCGCCGGTTGTCACCCCGGCCTTGGCACAGGCGATCGAGGCGGGCATGACATTCTCACCCGCTTGCGAGGCCGCCCGCAGCGCCGCCAGAGCCGCCTCAACAGCACCCGCATCACGACCCTCACGCCATTCGTTCAACCGCGCGACCTGTTCTTGCTCGACCGCCGGATCAACCACCATGATCCCGCCATCTTCACCCACCAGGGGCGAGGCCTCACCCTCGGTCCATTTGTTCACGCCAACCACGATGGTTTCATTGCGTTCAATCCGGTTCAGGCGATCCGCATTTGAATCGACCAGGCGACCCTTCATATATTCAATGGAGCCAATCGCACCGTTCATGGCTTCGATATTGGCCAATTCCGCCCGTGCGCCCTCTTTCAGGGCTTCGACTTTGCGATCCACCGCCGGGTTGCCCTCAAACAGGTCGTCATATTCCAGCAAATCGGTTTCATAAGCCAGGATCTGCTGCATCCGCATCGACCATTGCTGATCCCAAGGGCGCGGCAATCCCAAGGCTTCGTTCCAGGCTGGCAATTGCACCGCCCGCGCGCGGGCCTTTTTGCTCAGCGTCACCGCCAGCATTTCAATCAGGATCCGGTAAACGTTGTTTTCCGGCTGTTGCTCGGTCAATCCCAGCGAATTCACCTGCACCCCATAGCGGAAGCGGCGGAATTTCGGGTCTTCTACGCCATAGCGGGTTTGCAGGATCTCATCCCACAGATCGACAAAGGCGCGCATCTTGCACATTTCGGTGACAAAGCGAATGCCCGCATTCACGAAAAAGGAAATCCGCCCACACAGCGCCGGGAAATCCTCGGCCGCAACGCGTGGCTTCAATTCATCCAGCACCGCAATCGCTGTCGCCAGGGCAAAGGCCAATTCCTGTTCCGGCGTCGCACCGGCCTCTTGCAGGTGATAGGAACACACATTCATCGGGTTCCATTTCGGCACATTCTTATAACAATATTCGGCCACATCCCCGATCATCTTCAGCGACGGCTTGGGCGGGCAGATATAGGTGCCGCGGCTCAGATATTCCTTGATCAGATCGTTTTGAACCGTGCCCTGCAGCTTGGACACATCCGCGCCCTGTTCCTCGGCCACCGCGATATAAAGCGACAGCAGCCAGGGCGCGGTCGCGTTGATGGTCATCGAGGTGTTCATCTGCTCCAGCGGAATCTGGTCAAACAGGGTGCGCATGTCACCCAGATGGCAGACCGGCACCCCGACCTTGCCGACTTCTCCATGCGCCAGGATATGGTCGCTGTCATAGCCGGTCTGAGTCGGTAGATCGAACGCCACGGACAGCCCGGTCTGACCCTTGGCCAGGTTGTTGCGATACAGCGCGTTTGACGCTTTGGCAGTCGAGTGGCCGGCATATGTCCGGATGAGCCAGGGGCGGTCGCGTTTGATTTCGGTCTCGGTCATCAGGGCCTCCATCGGCAAGAATCTGGGGTCGCAATCATATTGCTTTCGCGAATGGATAGACGAAAGAATATGTCGCGTCAATTCGCTGCGTTGCGGCAGTGCATTTGCAGAATACCGCATCGGGCACCACCCCCAATGGGGCGCCTCGCCGCAAATTGCGAAAATCCGGTGTATCTTACGCGCGCAGTAACCGCATCAGGGCGCAACAGGCACAGGCAATCCCCCCTAAAATCAGGGTGTTTTGTACAGATTGGCCGTTGCGCACAGGGCGCGCGGCGGAATTAACCAGTTTTCGGGTGCAAATCACGCCCGCCCGGCGTTTTTTCGGGCCTCAAAGGGGGGCAATCAGACTCAATCATCCCGAGAATCGGACAGATTCCCCCTCTTGAACGGTGTTGCCTGCCCTGTCAGGCTCATTAACCATGAGTAATCCCGTCACACTGCCCCTTTGGATGTTCCTGCTGATCCTGGTCTTTGCCGCGATCACCTTTGCCAGTCATTTTCTGTTCCCCTCGGTGCGCTGGTTTTTTCGCCGCCGGATGGAGCGTGCGGTCAAGCAGCTTAACACCCGGCTGCAGCGCCCGATCGAACCCTTTCGCCTGCTCAGACGCTATGACCTGATCCAGCGTTTGATCTATGACCCCGAGGTCACCCGCGCCGTCGTCGACCATGCGCGCGAGGCAGGGATGCGCGAGGATGTCGCCTTTGAACAGGCGCGCCGCTATGCCCGCGAAATCGTGCCCAGCTTTTCCGCCTTTGCTTATTTTGGTTGGGGGGTGCGCGGGGCGCGGTTTCTGTCCCGCGCGCTTTATCGTGTGCGCCTTGGCCATCACGATCCACAGGAACTGGCCGGGATCGACCCCGAGGCGACGGTGATCTTTGTGATGAACCATCGCAGCAACATGGATTACGTGCTGGTCACCCATCTGGCGGCGGATCGCTCGGCGCTGAGCTACGCGGTGGGGGAGTGGGCGCAGGTCTGGCCTTTGTCGCAGCTGTTTCGCTCGATGGGGGCGTATTTCATCCGTCGCAAATCCCGAGATGCCTTATATCGCAAGGTGTTACGCCAATATGTCGGGCAGGCGACCCAAGGCGGAGTCACCCAGGCCATTTTTCCCGAAGGCGGGCTCAGCCTGGATGGCGCGCTGGCCAAACCCAAGCTGGGATTGCTGAGTTACATTGTCGAAGGGCTCGATCTTGAGGCGCGGGATGTGGTCTTTGTCCCGGTTGGGCTGAACTATGATCGCGTGCTCGAAGACAAGGTTCTGATCGGCGGGGCCGAGGCGGGCGGGCGGCGGTTCAATGCTGGGATAGGCAAGGTGACCCGTGCGATTCTGCGTCAGATCTGGCTGCGCCTCCGGGGCAAATATCACCGTTTTGGGTATGCCGCCGTCAGCTTTGGCGCGCCGGTTTCCTTGCGGGGACACCCCGATCTGGTCGCCAACCCCGAGGTTCTGGCCGAACATCTGATGGCGCAGGTCGGTCAGGTCATCCCGGTTTTGCCCGTGCCTCTGGTGGCGCATCTGCTGCTGGAAAACGATCTGGATCGGGCAGGGCTGGAACAGGCCTTTCTCGCCGCGCTTGACCGGCTTCAATCCAGCCATGTGCATCTGCCACGCGCCGATAAATCCTATGCGGTCGAGGTCGGTTTGCGGGCGCTGACCGAACGGGATCTGGTCGCAAAACAGGGGGAAATCTACCGGGTTAACGAAGCGTCTCGAAAAATCGTCGAATTTTATGCGAATTCGATCCGGCACCTGTTTTAACTGAATTTTAAGGGAAATTCTGCGTGCGCGAAGGTTTTTCTGCGTTCGCTCGGTTATAAAATTACAAAATACCCAGTTTCTGCGATTGCATTGTTGCGCGCCCTCTTGTAGTCCATTGGGCAATCCCGGCCCGATTCCGCAGTGCAGAACGGTCCGGAAGCAGGAAACCTAAGTGAACAGGAGGCCCAAATGGCTCTGGATCAGGACACCGGCATCGCTGCATACGACGCCCCCGAAAAAGACCTCTACGAGATCGGCGAAATGCCCCCATTGGGCTATGTCCCAAAGCAGATGTATGCCTGGGCCATCCGCCAGGATCGTCAGGGTGAACCCAAGCAGGCGATGCAGGTCGAAGTGGTCGACGTGCCCAAGCTGGACAGCCACGAAGTGCTGGTTCTGGTGATGGCTGCTGGCGTGAACTACAACGGCATCTGGGCCGGTCTGGGCGTTCCGATTTCCATGTTTGACGTGCACAAACAGCCCTATCACATTGCCGGTTCCGACGCCTCCGGCATCGTTTGGGCCGTGGGTGACAAGGTCAAGAATTGGAAAGTCGGCGACGAGGTTGTTATCCATTGTAATCAAGATGATGGCGACGATGAGCATTGTAACGGCGGCGACCCGATGTTCTCGCCAACCCAGCGGATCTGGGGCTATGAAACCCCCGACGGGTCCTTCGCTCAGTTCACCAATGTTCAGGCCCAGCAGCTGCTGCGCCGTCCCAAGCACCTGACCTGGGAAGAGAGCGCCTGCTACACCCTGACCCTGGCCACCGCCTACCGCATGCTGTTCGGTCACCACCCGCACGAGCTGAAGCCGGGCCAGAACGTTCTGGTTTGGGGGGCTTCCGGCGGTCTGGGCTCTTATGCGATCCAGCTGGCCAACACCGTTGGTGCCAACGCGATTGGTGTGATCTCGGATGAAAGCAAGCGTGATTTCGTCATGGCGCAAGGCGCTAAGGGCGTGATTAATCGTAAGGATTTCAACTGCTGGGGCGAATTGCCCACCGTGAACAGCCCCGAATATAACGAGTGGCTGAAAGAAGCCCGCAAGTTCGGCAAGGCGATCTGGGAGATCACCGGCAAGGGTGTTAATGTCGACATGGTGTTCGAACATCCCGGTCAGGCCACCTTCCCGGTTTCGACCCTCGTGGTGAAAAAGGGCGGCATGGTCGTGATCTGCGCCGGCACCTCGGGTTTCAACTGTACCTTTGACGTGCGCTACATGTGGATGCACCAGAAGCGCCTGCAGGGCTCGCACTTTGCGCACCTGAAACAGGCCGCAGCTGCCAACCAGCTGATGATCGAGCGCCGCCTTGATCCTTGCATGTCCGAAGTCTTCCCTTGGGATGAAATTCCGGACGCGCATATGAAGATGTACAAGAACCTGCACAAGCCCGGCAACATGGCTGTTCTGGTGCAAGCGCCGACCACCGGTTTGCGCACATTCGAAGACGCGCTGGAAGCCAAGAAGTAAGCACGTCTGACCACCCATCGGAAACGCCCGCGAATCGCCCTTTTGGCGCGCGGGCGTTTTCTTTGGATAGATCGCATTTTAGAAAACAATACCTTGGGAAATCGCCCCCTCGCAGTTTTTGGGGAGTAGGATTCCGTGAATATTAACCGTGATCGGGTCATGCTATGGTTGATTTAATGGATCATTAACCTGCTATAAGTGAGACTACACATGGGACAAGATTGGATTTTGGACGTACTGGCTGACCTGAAAACCTTTGCACGCGAAAATGGTATGCCGTCGCTGGCGGCGCAGCTGGATGATGCGAGCTTTGTGGCTCAGGCGGAAATTGCGTCCCTTGCCGAGGAAAACGGGGTTGGGATTTTTGGACGAGGTGCCGCGACTGGACCGTCTGATCGAACGGTTGGAGTCCAGTGAGGGGTTAGACGACCTTCAGATCGTTATCGAAGAGCTTCGGGATGGCTATTCGATCGATCACATGCTGTATCATTGGGTGAACAGCAACGGCGATCAATATGGCTGCGGGACCTATCCGCTGGATTGGGTCAACCGCTATGTCGAAAAGGGATATCTGCGCGTCGATCCTGTCATCATAGGCTGCTTTCAACGCTTCCACCCGGTGGATTGGAAACGCCTCGACTGGTCCGGCAAAGCCGCCCGCGCCTTTATGCAAGACGCCATCAACCATGGCATCGGCAATCAAGGCTATTCGATCCCGATCCGGGGCCCGAACGGTCAGTTTGCGCATTTCACCCTAAGCCATAATTGCAGCGACGAAGACTGGCAGGAGTTTACGACAAAGAACCGGCGCGATCTTATCTTGATTGCGCACAGCTTTAACCAGAAGGCGCTGGACTTTCAGCCGGGGCGTACGCCTGAACCCTCTCAATCCTTGTCCCCACGTGAGATTGAGGCGATGACCCTTCTGGCGATTGGTTACAGCCGCGCACAGGCCGCCGATACCTTGTCGATCTCCGAACATACGCTTCGGGTTTATGTCGAAAGTGCCCGCCACAAACTGGGCGCGTTGAACACCACACATGCGGTCGCCCGGGCCCTGAACCGCGGGTTGATCGTCATCTGATTGTGCCCTCTGGTAAACTCTCGTTTACCGGAGCGTACGCTTGGATCAGCACCCGTTAACCGGGAAATTTCAGTGTTGTCCTCATCAAGTTTCACGAGGGGCACCACACCATGATCCGCTTTATCTACGCCGAAGATCTCCACAACTTTCCGCTGCTGGCTCGCACGATGTTTCAGGACCGCGCCGCGCAGTTCAAAACCCGCCATGATTGGGACGTTACCGTTGATGAGGACGGGCTGGAGCGCGATCAATATGACGTCGAAAACCCGCTTTATATTATCTGGCAGAACCCCGATGGCACCCATGGTGGTTCGCTGCGCCTGATGCCAACCGTGGGCAAGACCATGGTCAATGATCACTTTCTGCACCTGACCGACGGCGTGCGCATCGAAAGCCCGCTGATCTGGGAATGCACCCGCTTTTGCCTGGCCCAAGGCGCGCGTCCCGGTGTGGCTGCGGCCCTGATGCTGGCCGGGGGCGAGGTGATGAAAGAGTTTGGTATCGAACATTTTGTCGGTGTGATCTTTGCTCATATGGTCCGCGTCTTCCGCCGCATTGGCTCCACCCCCGAAGTGCTGGGCACCGATGGGACCGGCAAAGGTGCTATCAGCGTTGCGATCTGGGAATTTACTGAGGAAAATCAGCGCGCTGTGTCCAAGGTCGCCGGCGTCTCGCCCGATCTCATGAAACGCTGGTTCGAAGCCTCCTTTGGCGAAACCGTACGCATGGACACCATGCCAAACCCGTTTCTGGCATTGGCCCCGCAAGCGGCCTGAGCCCGAAAGCCCGGCGGGAGGTTACCCCCACAAAGCCCCTTGATCCATATGCGAGGGTTCACCCCCTCGCATATCGGCCCCTAATTCTGGCCTTTCAACTGGTGCATCCCGACGCGGCCCGATAGGGTGCCGCCATGAACGCGCCAGCCCTCACTTTCTCCGAAGATCAGGCCCTTGCCCATGACCGTGTCGCCGAGATGCTGCGCGCGGCCGGTGTTGATCTGGATGACGGCATTTGCCTGCCTGCCAGTGATGGCTCCGGTCAGGTGATGGCGCTGATGGGCAAGGCGGGCAGCGGCAAGACGCTGCTTTTGTCCGAACTCGTCAAAGCGCTCGAAGCCATTGATGTTGAAATTGTTTCAGGCGATTTCGAATCCAAACAGCGCAAAGGGCGGCGCAGCCTTGCGGTGCTGGCCCCGACCAACAAGGCGGCCTTTGTTCTGCGCACCCGCGGCGTGCCCGCCACCACCATTCACCGCATTCTTTATACACCGGTCTATGATCCGGAATACGAAAAGATCGCCGAATGGCTGGCCGGACACGAAGAACAACCCGAGATCGAGGGCATCACCCAAGAGGCGCTGGATCGGGCCAAAGCGACCTATGAGGCGCATAAATCGATTCCCGCAGCTTTGGCGGCGGCGGGCCTGCGCGGCTCGGATTTCATCACCGGTTGGAAACGGCGCGAAGACCCTCTGGATATTGGATTCGTTGATGAATCCTCGATGCTGGATGACCGGCAATTCGAAGATCTGAAAGAGATTTTTCCGAACCTCGTGCTGTTTGGCGACCCGGCGCAGCTGGCTCCGGTCAATCAATCCGGGCAGATGGTCTTTGACAAACTGCCCGAAAAGAACAAGCTCGAACTGCACCGCATCCACCGTCAAGAGGCGGATAACCCGATCCTGGATTTGGCCCATGCCTTGGCTGATCCCCAGATTGGCTTTGAGGATTTTGAGCGTCTGGTCGAAGAGGCCTCGCGTCGGGATGTGCGGGTTAATTTCGCCCAAAGGGTCGAGGTTGACCTGATGGCGCGCTCGCCGGTTCTGGTCTGGCGCAATGCCACACGCATCCGGCTGATCAACGCCTTTCGCCTGGTTCATGGCGCGCCCGAAACCGAGCTTTTGCCCGGTGAGCCGCTGATTTGCGACGGGATCGAATTGCCGCTGAAACATCGCAAGAAACGCCTCGATCTTGAGGCGCGCGGGCTGATCAAGGGTGCGCAGGTGGTCTATCTTGGCCCCGGTCGCAAACCGGGGTTTTCGCGGCTGCATGTGATGGGCGCGATTGAACCACAAGTGTCGGCGGCCTCGATTGTGAAAATCGAAAAACCTGAGGAAGAAGAACCGTTTATCCCCTATGCCGCCCGGATGGGGGCGACGTTTTTGCATGGGGCGGCGGTGACGATCCACAAGGCGCAGGGCAGCCAGTGGGAAGACGTGCAGGTCTTTGCCCCCGACCTTTATGCCGCGGCTCGGATGGGGCGCAGCGAGGCAGGCCAACCGCTTTGGAAACGTCTGGCCTATGTGGCGATCACCCGCGCCTCGGAGCGGTTGCATTGGGTCGTGCGCAATCGCTTGGCCAAGCCCAACAGCCCGCTGATGGTCGATGATCTTGGCGGAACGCCCGCACCGCTGGCGCTGGAACCGCAGAGCGAAATTGACGGGCTCTGAGCGTAAATCCCCTTACGTCATTTTTTTGCTGCGAGTCGAAATGCCTATTGCCTAGCGCTGCGCGAATTGGCCAATCTGTCCCAATACATAGCGGACGGCAGGGGAGGGCCAGATGCAGGGCATGATGATGCAAATGCCGCTGCGCATTATCGAAATTCTACGATATGCGAGCGAAGTTCACCCGGAAGGGGAAATCGTTTCGGTGCGGACCGAAGGCGACATTCACCGCGAGACCTATGATCAGGCCTATCGGCGCAGCGCGCAATTGGCCTATGGTCTCAAGGGTTTGGGGATTGGTGACGGCGATCGTGTCGCCACGCTGGCCTGGAACGGTTACCGCCATTTCGAACTCTATTACGCCATTTCCGGCATGGGGGCGGTCTGTCACACGATCAACCCGCGTCTTTCTGCTGAACAGATGCTCTATATCATCTCCCATGCCGGTGACCGGGTGCTGTTTGTCGACCTGACCTTTGTCCCGATCCTTGAGGCGCTGGCCGATCAGCTGCCCGATGGGCTGCGTTTGGTTGTGATGACGGATCGCGCCCATATGCCTGACAGCGCGCTTGATTTGCTCTGCTACGAAGAGTTGTTGGACGGTCAACCCGAGCAATTCGACTGGCCGGAAATGGATGAAAACAGCGCGGCGGGGCTGTGTTACACCTCGGGCACCACCGGCAATCCCAAAGGCGCGCTTTATTCACATCGCTCGACCGTTTTGCACGCCTTTATGGTGGCCATCGCCGTGCCGCGCAGCCTGCATGAAGGCGCGCGCATCCTCCCCGTGGTGCCAATGTTCCACGTCAATTCCTGGGGGCTGCCCTATGCCGCGCCGCTGGTCGGGGCCAATTTGATAATGCCGGGGCCGAAACTGGATGGGGCCTCGGTCTTTGATTTGATGGAGAGCGAAAAAGTCACCGCCAGTTGGGGTGTGCCAACGGTCTGGATGGGCCTTCGCGCCGAGATTGAGAGCCGCAATGCCACCCCATCCGAGCTGGATCAACTGGTGATCGGCGGCTCGGCTGCGGCGCGCGACATGATTACCTTTTTTGAAAGCAAAGGTGTTGATGTCTGCCATGCCTGGGGCATGACCGAGATGAGCCCGATTGGCACACAAGCCCAGGTCTCGCGCCCGATGAAACAGTTGCCCGCCGAAGAACAGCTTGATTTCAAATGCAAACAGGGGCGGCGCGTCTTTGGGGTCGACATGAAAATCGTCGATGAAGAGGGCAAGCGCCTGCCCCATGATGGCGAGGCCGTGGGCGAGCTTTATGTGCGCGGCAATGCGGTGATTTCGGGCTACTTCAACAATGATGAGGCGACCGAGGCCGCGCTGGACAAAGAGGGCTGGTTTGGCACCGGCGATGTGGCGAGCATTGACAAACGTGGCTTCCTCACGCTTCAGGATCGTTCCAAAGACTTGATCAAATCGGGCGGCGAATGGATCAGCTCGATTGATTTGGAAAACATCGCCCTGGGCCATCCCAAGATTGCCAACTGTGCCGTCATCGCGATTGCCCATCCGAAATGGGATGAACGCCCGCTGCTGATTGTCGTGCCGCATGACGCAAATGACCCGCCCGCTTTGGCTGAGATCCACGAGATGATGCTGGAACATGTGGCGCGCTGGCAATTGCCCGATGATATGGTGTTGACCGATGCGCTGCCACTGACCGCGACGGGTAAGGTTTCGAAACTCACCCTGCGTAAAACCTTTGGCGATCACGTGCTGCCTGATGCTGGTTGACGATCTGCGCGCCCTGCCAGAGCGGCACTCGGACTGGGTCACTTTGGACGCCGCGCGGGTGCGTGCCTTTGCCGATACCACCGAGGATTGGCAGTTCATCCACCTGGATGAGGCCCGCGCCGCCGCCGAAACCCCGTTTGGAGGGGCAATTGCGCATGGGTTTCTGACCCTGTCGATGTTGTCGATGATGTCCTATCAGATCGTGCCCGATCTGCCCGGCCTTGGGGCCAGCATCAATTACGGGTTTGATCGCATCCGCTTTGTCTCGCCCGTGCGGGTGGGCGCGCGGGTGCGTGGGCGCTTTGCTGTGGCCTCGGTTGATGAGGGCGATGGCTGGCTGGCGGTGCATTGGGATGTCACGGTCGAAATTGAAAACGCCGAGCGGCCAGCCCTGGCCGCGCAATGGATCACCCGATTTGAGAGGAAGAGTTAGATGGATCTTGGAATGACGGATCGGGTGCGGCCACTGATCGAGGCGGTGCGACGCATGGTCGAGGATGATATCGCCCCGCTGGACGCGGAATTCCACGGCGAGGTGGGCAAACACCCCTCAGGCGACCGGTTTCAACACACTGAACGTCAGTTGGAAATCCTGAACGGTCTCAAGGGTTTGGCGCGTGAGCGCGGGTTGTGGAATTTTTGGCTGACCGATAGCGACCGCGGCTATGGGCTCAGCACCGTGGAATACGCCTATCTGGCCGAAGAGATGGGCAAGGTCGGCATAGCCGCCGAGGTGTTCAACTGCAACGCGCCTGATACCGGCAATATGGAAGTGCTGGAACGCTATGGCGAAGACTGGATGAAAACCCGCTGGCTGGTGCCGCTGCTCAATGGCGACATCCGCTCAGCCTATGTGATGACCGAGCCGGATGTGGCGTCATCTGACGCGGCGCAACTGGCCTTTGAGGCCCGGCGTGATGGGGATGATTATGTGCTGAACGGCGAAAAATGGTGGATCAGCGGGGCAGGGGATCCGCGCTGCCAGCTTTATATCCTCATGGCCTGTACCGATCCTGACGCCGCCAAACACAGCCGCCACACCATGTTTGTCATGGATGCCGACACGCCGGGGATCGAGATCCTGCGCCCGATGCAGGTCTTTGGTCAGGATGACGCGCCCCATGGCCATATGCATCTGCGTTTCACCGATGTGCGCATCCCGGCGCGCAATATTGTGCTGGGCGAGGGACGCGGCTTTGAGGTGGCGCAGGGACGCCTTGGCCCCGGCCGCATCCATCACTGCATGCGCGCGATTGGTCAGGCGGAAAAGGCGCTGGACATGATGTGCAAACGCGGCCTTGACCGCGAAGCCTTTGGCAAGCGCATCGCTGATCTGGGCGCAAATTACGACATCATCGCCAATGCCCGGATGGAGATCGAAATGGCTAGGCTGTTATGTCTCAAGGCTGCCTGGATGATGGACACCGCTGGTGTGCGCGCCGCCCAGCCCTGGATTTCCAAGATCAAGGTCATCGCGCCCTTGATGGCGGGCAAGGTGATCGATGAGGCGATGCAATTGCACGGCGCGGCGGGGATCTCTCAGGATACGTCGCTGGCCGCGATGTGGACCCATGTGCGCACCCTGCGCTTTGCCGATGGTCCGGATGCGGTGCATCGCCGTCAGGTCGCCCGGGCCGAGCTGCGCAAGCACAGCAATCAGGCGAGCTGAGCCATGACCCCAGAGGAGTTGCAGCGGGTCAGTGACTGGATGGTCTCCAATGTGGCGGGCTTTCAAGGCTCGGCGCGGGCGGCGAAATTCGATGTTGGCCAATCCAACCCGACCTATCGGCTTGAAACACCTCAGCGCAACTATGTGCTGCGCCGCAAGCCTCCCGGGGTGCTGCTGAAATCGGCCCATGCGGTGGATCGCGAATTTCGCGTGCAAAAGGCCCTGGCAGACAGCGATGTGCCCGTCCCCGCCATGCTGGCCCTCTGTCAGGACGACACCGTCCTGGGCACCGATTTCTACATCATGGAGCATATCACCGGGCGCAATATCGTTGACCCTTCCATGCCCGATGCCACCCCCGCCCACCGCCGCGCCATCATCGCTGAAATGGCCCGCGTTCTGGCTGCCATCCACAAAGTGGATGTCGACGCGGTTGACCTGTCCGATTACGGCCCACCGGGCCATTACTTCGAACGCCAGCTTGCCCGCTGGTCCAAACAATACCGCGCCAGCGAGACCGAAACCATCCCGGCGATGGAGGCGCTGAACCAATGGCTCAGCGCGGAAATGCCCGCCGATGACGGCCAGCGTACCCTTGTGCATGGCGATTTTCGCATCGACAATCTGCTCTTTGCACCAAACAGCGCTGATTGCCTGGCCGTGCTTGATTGGGAGCTGTCCACCCTCGGCCACCCCTTTGCCGATCTCGCCGGGGTGATCATGCAATGGCAATTGCCACCGGGCAGCGAAGGGCGCGGGCTGGCCGAGCTTGATCGGGCCGCCTTGGGCCTACCCAGCGATGCCGAATTCGTCGCCGACTATTGCGCGCGTCGCGGCATCGCCCAGATCGCAAACTTTGGCTTCTACCTGGCCTTTGCGTTTTTCCGCATGGCGGCCATCCTGCAAGGCGTGAAGAAACGCGCGCTTGACGGCAATGCCGCCAACCCCGACAAAGGCTTGAAACTCGGGGCTTTTGTGCCGCGATTTGCAGAGTTAGGATTAGAGGCGCGCGACTGGAATGGATGAAGCTTTACGGGAAAAATCATACGCCTATGCGCGTCACTTGGGCTTTGAGATGGTGGATTGGCGCGAGGGCTATTCGAAATTCCAGCTCCCGCTGGAACCCCATATCATGAACCGCCATGGCAGCCCGCATGGCGGCTCACATGCCTCGCTGCTCGACACGGTCATGGGCTTTGCCGGCTGCTATACCGGTGATCCGGACAACCGCCAAATGTGCTGGACGCTGACCCTGAACGTGCAATACCTGTCGCGCCCGCGCGGTCAGATGTTCATCGCCGAAGGGTTCAAAACCGGCGGTGGCAAATCCACCTTCTTTGCCGAAGGCAAAATCACCGACGAAACCGGCGAGTTGATCGCCAAAGGCGCCGGCACCTTCCGCTACCGCAAGTCCGGCTGACCCACGCCAATTAGATCACGCGTCTACAGCGTGTTCAGTTTGATCTGATTCAAGTATTCGCTCGGCAGGGCGAGGCAACATTTGCAGAGCATAACGCGTTCGACCAGCTGAGCGAATTCAATTGAACTGGACGCGCTCTAGGTTTCTTTGGGCCAAAAATATCCCGGGGGAGGCCGCAGGCCGGGGGCAGCGCCCCCAACCCCCTATCAACCGGCGACCGAGGCCTTGATCGCGCGGATATTCTCACCATAGGGGGCCGGGTTCTCGACCGAACCACCGCGGAACACGGCAGAACCCGCCACCAGAACATCCGCCCCGGCTTCAACCACCAGCGGCGCGGTGGTGGGATCAACGCCACCGTCAATCTCGATATGCACCGGACGGTCGCCAATTATCTCGCGCAGCTTGCGCACCTTGGCGGTCATATCGATGAACTTTTGCCCGCCAAAACCGGGGTTCACGGTCATCACACAGACCAGATCGGTCAGGTCCAGCAAATGCTCGACCGCTTCCGCAGGTGTGCCCGGGTTCAAGGCGATCCCGGCCTTCATCCCCGCGCCACGAATGGCCTGCAAGGTGCGGTGGCTATGGGGCCCAGCCTCAACATGGGCGGTCAAAACATCCGCACCGGCATCGGCATAAGCGTCGATATAAGCATCCACCGGCGAGATCATCAGATGCACATCCATGACCGTTTTCACATGTTTGCGAAACGCTTTCACGGCGGGGGGACCAAAGGTCAGGTTCGGCACAAAATGCCCGTCCATCACGTCGACATGAATCCAATCCGCGCCTTGCGCTTCAATGGCCTGAATTTCACGGCCGAAATCGGCGAAGTCGGCTGAGAGGATAGAGGGGGCGATCTTGACGCTGCGATCAAAGCTCATGGTCGAATCCTTGCGGCTAGGGTTGGCTAGGGCTTAATACCCTGCGCTGCGGTCAACAAGATGCAACAGAGGCGTGCCGGTCTCGGCGCGGCGAATGTTTTGCGCTATCACTCGTGCGGCACTGTCAGGACGGGTGGTCGAGGCGATATGCGGGGTCACGGTGACCTTTGGATGGGCCCAGAACAGGTGATCCGCAGGCAGCGGTTCGACGCGGAAAACGTCCAAAGTCGCATGACCGATCTGGCCGCTGTCCAACGCCGCCAGCAGCGCCGCATCATCGATCAAAGGCCCACGCCCCGGATTGATGATCACACTGCCCTTGGCCATCAGCGCCAGGCGTTCTGCGTTGATCACATCCTCGGTCGCCGGCGTGTTGGGCAGCAGCAGCACGACAATCTCGGCCCCGCTCAGCGCGCGCGCCAATCCCTCGTCACCATGTTCGCAGATCACATCTGCAATCTCCTTGTCGGATCGGCTCCACCCGGTCACGGCAAAGCCGATCTGCGCCAGCATCCCGGCGCAGGCAGTGCCAAGCGCGCCAAGCCCCAGCACCGTCACCTTGCGATCCTTAGCCAAGGGGGGCGGCGTGTCGTCCCAGATCCGCTCCGGGTTCACAATATGTGCATCCATCCCCAGATGGTGGCGCATCACATGGCCGGTGACCCATTCCACCATGCCCTGTGTCAGGCCCTCTTCATCAACCATTCGGGTCAGCGGCACAGTCAGAGTCTTATTGCCAACCACATCCTCGACCCCGGCCCAGAGGTTCATCACTGCCTTGAGGCGGGGAAAGACCGAAAAATCGCTGAGCCCGGAATTGGGCGCATAGATGATGTAATCCACCAGCTCCGCATCCATCTCACAGGACAGCACATAATCCAGACCTTCCGCGTCCAGGGCTGCGCGCAAAGGGGCTTCGTATTCCGGCCAACGTTCGGATTTGGCGGCAAACAGGATATGGGTCGTCATTTTTTTGGGGCCAGTTATCTAGGTCTGTGGACATGCGCGCTTTGCACCAACCCAAAGCCCAGCATCAGGATCAGCATCGCCGATCCACCAAAGCTGACCAGGGGCAGGGGAACGCCGACAACCGGGGCCAGCCCCATCACCATCGACATATTGACCGCAAAGAACAGGAAAAAGGTCAGGCCGATCCCGAGGATCAGCAGCGAGGAAAAGCGATCTTTGTTCTGCAGGGCCGAGACCGTGCAGAAAAACAGGATCAGCATGTAAAGCACGAGCAACGAGAACCCGCCGACAAAGCCGAACTCTTCGGCCAGGGTGTTGAAGATAAAGTCGGTTTGTTTCTCAGGCAGAAAGTTCAGCCGCGACTGGGTGCCTTGCATAAAACCCCGCCCGGTCCAGCCGCCAGAGCCCATGGCGATCTTGGCCTGTGTGATGTGATACCCAGCGCCGAGTGGATCGGTGCTTGGGTCCAGGAATGTATCAATGCGGCGATATTGGTAATCCTTCAGCAATTGCCAATCCGTGGCGCGGCTTTGGAAAACCGCCCAGATCGTTCCGGCCCCAGCCGTGGCAACAGTCGCAAAATAGAGCCAATGCACCCCGGCGAGAAACATCATCAATCCGCCGGACACCAATAGCAGCAGGGCTGTCCCAAGGTCCGGCTGGCCAAGAACCAAAATGGTTGGCAGGACAATCAGCACGATTGGCAGGAGAACCCAGGTCGGTCGCGAGGTTCGGTTGAGAGGCAACCAGTCGTAATAGGCGGCCAGCACCATGACCATTGCGATTTTCATCACCTCTGAGGGTTGCAAACGCATGAAACCAAGGTTGATCCAACGCTGAGCGCCCATGCCGACCTCGCCAAAAAGCTCGACCATGACCAGCAGGATCAGCCCGACAATATAGGCCACAATCGCCATATTGCGCCAGAACCAGATCGGGATCATCGCGACAATGAACATGCCCGCCAGACCAAGGGCAAAGCGTTTCATTTGTGGCTCGGCCCAGGGGGTGAATGACCCGCCTGCCACCGAATACAGCATCAGAAACCCGACCGACGCCACCGCCGCCAGCAACACGATCAGCGCCCAGTTCAGGTGCAAGATCTTGCGCCAGCCGGTGGGGACGCTCTTGATATTATGTTCAAGAAAGGTCACGCGCGGTTGCTCCGCAGCGCTTGACGTTCCTCACGCTCCTTTGACAGTCGCGCCTGAAGCGCCTTCACGCGGGCGCGGTCCTTCTTCGGATAGGCATCCAGTGGAGGATCACCGCCGTAAAGGGCCTGCAAAGTGACATCGCGGGCAATCGGGGCGGCCGCGACCGAACCGCCGCCGCCATGTTCCACCACCACCGACACGGCGATCTTGGGGTTGTCCCAGGGGGCAAAATTCACGAACAGCGCATGGTCGCGCTTTTCCCAAGGCACAGCCGAGTTATCGACCACGGTTGACGATACCTGCGCGGTGCCGGTCTTGCCCGCCATGCGCATCCCGTCGGCGATGATGCGCGAGCCATAGGCGGTGCCGCGGCGATTGTTGCTGACCGAATACATGGCACGGTGGATCAGGCGCAGGTGGTTGGGGTTCAACCCCAGATCGGTGCCGCCGCGCAATGGGGTGTCCACATCGCCAATCCGTTTGACCAAGCGGGGCGAGATATCACGCCCCGTCGCAATCCGGGCCATCATCACCGCCAATTGCATTGGCGAGGTCAGCACAAAGCCTTGCCCGATCGAGGCGTTGACGCTGTCGCCGATCACCCATTCCTGCTTGTGCTTGCGCAGTTTCCAGGCCTTGTCCGGTACCAGACCACTGGTGACGGCAGACATGGGCACGCCATGGGTCTCGCCCAGCCCCAAACGCCGCGCCATGGCGGCGATGCGTTCGATCCCGACCTTGAGCGCCAGATCGTAATAATAGACGTCACAGGAATGGCGCAGGCTTTGTTCGAGGTTCATATTGCCGTGACCCGAACGTTTCCAGCAATGGAACTTGCGCCCGCCGACCTCCATATGGCCGGGGCAATAGACCGTATCTTCGGGCGAAATCAAACCGGCATCCAACCCGGCCAGCGCCGTGACCATCTTAAAGGTCGATCCGGGCGGATAGGCATCCTGTACGGTTTTCGAGGCTTGCGGGCGGTGATCATTGTCGCGCAGCAACGCGTAATCCGCCGTCGAAATTCCGTGCACAAATTTGTTGGGGTCATAAGACGGGGCCGAGGCAATCGCTTTGAGGTCGCCATTCTCCAGATCCATCACCACGACCGAGGCTGATTCCTCACCCAGCCTTGCGAGAATGTAATCTTGCAGATCCGTATCCACGGTGAGCTGCAAATCAGCCCCGGTCGAGCCTTCGCGCCGGTCCAATTCGCGCATCACGCGGTTGGCCGAGTTCACTTCGACCCGTTTGACCCCGGCCTTGCCGCGCAAGAGGTCCTCGTATTTCGACTCGATCCCGACTTGACCAAATTGAAATCCAGGCAGGTTCAGCACCGCTGGCGGGTCTTCGTAGCGCGACAGGTTGCGGTCATTCACCTTGGCCACATAGCCCGCCACATGGGCGTAAAGTTCGGATTGGGGATAGACGCGCGATTGGCCCACCTCGGTCGAGATGCCGGGCAGGGCGGGGGCATTGGCGGCGACGCGGCTGATATCGGCCCAGCTGACGCGGTCGGCAATTGTCACAGGGTCAAACGGGCGGCGCGGGTTGATGCTGGTCAGGGCGCGGTTCAAATCACCCTCTTCCAACTCAACCAGTTGCGAGACCCGCGCGATGACATCCTGCACGTCTTCGGCATCTTCGGGAACAAGAATGATGCGATAGGTCGGCTCGTTCTCGGCAATCACGCGGCCATTGCGGTCAAAGATCCGGCCCCGGGTTGGCGGGATAAAACGGATGGAGATGCGGTTTTCTTCGGCCAACAGGCGGAATTCATCGGCCTGTTCCACCTGCATATAACGCATCCGCGCGCCCAAAACGCCAGCAAAGGCCAGCTGCGCGCCCCCCAAAAGCAGCCCGCGCCGGGTGATCCGGCGGGCGCTCAGTTCGGTTTCGCGGGATGTGCGCCTCATGTGCGGTGCCTCATCTGGTCTAAATCGTCTTTCTTCCCTTTGGCCGAGCCAAATACCAAATAGCTAAGCCCGGCAATCAAGGGGTAAATGGCCATTGTGGTGCCATATTGCATGAAAGACAGAGATAGCGCACCCGGCGAGACCAGCAATAGGCCAAGAACCGCGCGATAGGTGACAAGGGCCAGCAAAAGCACCGAGGCCACCGTGACCCATTCGGCGAAAAATGTGTTTTCGCGCAGGGCCCGGTCGCGGGATTTCAGCCATTCGGTGCCCAGCAATATCAACCCGGCCCACAATCCCGGCGGGCGTTGTAGCAGCATATCGGCCAGCAGCAGCACAAAGGCGACCAGCAACATGGGCACATATTGCGGGCGGCGCAGGGCCCAGGCAAAGGTCAGCGCCACAAGCACATCAGGGCCACCAAAGGGGCGCGGGCTGATCTCAAGTGGGAGAAGATGCGCAAACAAGATCAGCAAAGCAAAACCAAGATAGGCCAGGCGCATGAGCCATAGTTTGACCGGGTTCAGCTCAGCCATCGCCTTCCCCTTCGCTGCCGGGCAGGGCCGGGGCGGGGGCTTCGGAATCCGGCAGGTTTTCGGGCAGGATCAACCCGCTGGGAACGGTCACGCGCCGCGCACCATGATCGCGCAGAACCCTCAGGAATTCCAAGCGTTCATAATCGGCGGCCAGACGGGCGCGCAGGCGTCCACCGGGATCTTGCGCAACCTGACCAACCAGCAGGCCGGGGGGAAAGACATCGCCATCACCGGTGGTGACAATGCGATCACCCGGGCGGACCTGGTCAGGGTTTTCCAGGAAATCAATCGGGGGGGCGGCGGTGTTGTCACCGGCGACAAGAGCGCGCTGACCCGAGGGCTGGATCTCAACCGGAATGCGCGAACTGGTATCGGTCAGCAGGATGACCCGGCTGGTATTGGCCCCAACCCCGGCGATGCGACCCACAAGGCCGATCCCGTCCATTGTTGCCCAGCCGTCAACAATCCCATCGCGAGAGCCGACATTGATCAGAACCGACTGGCGAAACGGCGACCCGGAATCGGCCAGCACCACCCCGGTGATAAAGGTCAGGCGCGGATCAAGGCGGACATTGTTCAGGTCGCGCAGCCGGGCGTTTTCCTGCTCCAATTGCAGCGCCGCCTCTTTCCAGGCCGTCATCTGACGCAATTCACGGCGCAATTCCTGGTTTTGCTCGTGAATGCTTTGATAGCTTTGAAAATCCCGGAACAGTTGCGCTGTTGCGGTGACAGGGGCCATGGCCCAATCCATGTTGGGCACCACCGTATCTACCACCTGGGCGCGAAACCGTTCCACGCGTGGCGAGTCAATGCGCCAGACAAGGAACAGCAACAACAGGCACAGGGTCACGACCGCCAGCAAGAGCCGCCTGAGCGGGCGGGTGAAATCTTCGCTGTTGGAGCGATCCTGCGCCAAAACGCCTCCGTTTCCTGATCAAAGCTGTGATCTTTGTGCGACCTATCGTGTTGCGGGACAAGAATTTTCGAAAATTCTTGCAAATTCCGTGCACGGAATTTGGGGCATCCAGATCAGAAGGCGTCGATCAACTGTCGTAATCAATCGCGTGGCGCAGCTGTTTTTCATATTCCAGCGCCTTGCCGGTGCCCAGCGCCACGCAGTTCAGCGTTTCATCCGCAATCGAAACCGCCAGACCGGTCTGTTCGCGCAAGGCGAGGTCCAGATCACCCAGCAGTGCACCGCCGCCGGTCAGCATCACACCGCGATCCACGATATCAGCCGCCAGATCCGGAGGGGTCGCCTCAAGTGCAGTCATCACCGCTTCGCAAATGGCCTGAACCGGCTCGCTCAGCGCCTCGGCGATCTGGGCCTGGCTGATTTCGGTTTCCTTTGGCACCCCGTTCAACAGGTCGCGTCCACGGATTTGCATCGAGCTGCCGCGCCCGTCATCGGGCATACGCGCCGTGCCGATCGAGGTCTTGATCCGTTCAGCCGTGCTTTCCCCGACCAGCAGGTTCTGCTGGCGGCGCAGGTAGTTGATGATGGCTTCATCCATCCGGTCGCCACCCACACGAACAGAGCGCGCATAAACAATGTCGCCCAGCGACAGAACCGCAACTTCGGTCGTCCCGCCGCCAATATCGACAACCATGTTACCGGTCGGGTCGGTGATCGGCATGCCCGCACCAATGGCGGCAGCAATCGGTTCGGCGATCAGCCCGGCGCGGCGCGCACCGGCGGACAGAACCGATTGGCGGATCGCGCGTTTTTCAACCGGGGTGGCCCCATGAGGCACGCAGACAATGATTTTCGGCTTGGACAGGAAGGAGCGGCGATGCACCTTGCGGATGAATTCCTTGATCATCTCTTCGGCGGCGACAAAATCGGCAATCACGCCTTCGCGCATTGGACGGATGGCCTCAATGCTGCCCGGCGTGCGGCCCAGCATCAGCTTGGCGTCTTCGCCCACGGCCAGCACACGTTTTTGACCGTCTTTGGCGTGGTAGGCGACCACGGAGGGTTCTGACAGGATCACGCCTTTGCCTTTTACATAGACCAGCGTATTCGCCGTCCCAAGGTCAATGGCCATGTCCGAGGAAAACATGCCCATGATACCGTCAATTCCAAACATTCGCGTCCTGCCCCTGAAGTGGCCCCATAGCCTGATAAGTCCGCGACTCTGCCAGTGCGGACCGGCTGTTCTTATAGGGGGGAGACACGGGATGGGAAAGGGTGCGCTGCGGGGAAATCAGCATGAATTCGCCGCATTTGTGGCAGCTCTCTAAAATTGCACAAGAATTGCCGTGTCGCAGCCGTTTTTCTGCCCGCATTGGTTGAGAGAACCTATCCAAAAGGTCATTCAAGCCATCCGGTCTGGGCCGGAATGGCGTGTCGCCTGCGTATTGAGCGTATGGCGTGATTGTCTGGCTAGAGGTGCTTGGAAACACACGAGGGCAACGTGCGTATTGCGATAGGTATTCTTTGCGGTTTTATTTCGATTGTCAGTTCTTTGGGCATGGCAGATTACGCCATGCAGGCGATCAACGCCAATCAGGGATTTCTTGAATTTGGGCTCAAGGGCTGGGCCAATTCCTTTGCCGAACGCGGACGGATTGCCGCGGAAAAACGGCGGTCAAAACAGCTGGTCACGGAGAATCTGGGTAATGATCTGCGCGATCTCTTGCCCGCCGCCCCGGCTGGATGGACCAGGCAATCCTGGAGCATCACACAATCCAAGCTGATCAAAGGCCATTACCGGGGCGCGATCCCCAGCCATGATGAGCTGGAGCGTATCGCGCAGGAGGAGCTGGGCGCGTCCAATGCATCCTTTTCCGACTTGATGGGGGGCTATTCCAAGGCCACCTATCACCGCAAGAAGGCCAAGCAGACTTATGTTTACGCCAAGGGCAAGGATCGGATTGCCCTGAGCATTCGCCAGATCGAGGCCCCGCGCAAGGCGCGCACCATCGAAGAGGCGGCCATCAGAAATGCGGCCAAGCAAACGGCTTGGAGTAAAAAAGAGATCGGCTTTGCCCGCATTCGTGGGGTGGTCTTTTTAGAGATCATGGATGATTGGGAGGCGCAGACCTTCCGCACCATCCGGGCGGATATGATCCTGCCCGACGGGTCCAGCATCCGGGTCACGGCTCTGGCCCGTGCCAAGGATGCCGAAATCAAACGCGTCTTGAACGGGGTTGATTTTACCCGCATCCGCAAACTCGCTGATCCCGGTGCGCATAGCGAGTTGATGGCGGGCGTATCCGAGGCGGTTTTGGCCCGGCGCGAGGCGGCCATGCTCAAGGAAAAACGCCTGATGCAAAGGGCGGCACAGGATCGCGCCCGTTATCGCGCTCAGTTGCGCCACCATAACGAACGTTACGGGTTGTCACGGGAATATTAAGGCCTGCCCGAAGGGGAAAGGCAGACTGAGGAAGGGCTGAGTTATGTGGAAAATATTGGTTGTTGTCGCTGCCATTCCGGTGATGCTGATGATGGCGCTGGGCATCGATTTCATGATGTTCCGCGCCTACGCCAATGCGCTGAACCGACCGGCCGGGCCGGTTGCCTATGTCGAGATGCGTCTGGGCAAGGAAACCCAGGCCCTGCAAGCGCCGCGCATGGCGACGGTCACCCCGATTGGCAGTAAAAAAGACCTCGCCCGCCAGATTGACGCCATTTATCCGCCCGCGCCAACCGGGTGGAGCAAGCGCCAATATGTCGAAGATGATTTCTGGACCATGTTCCCGGAAATGGCCTTCTGCAAAGGGCGCAATCGCACGCCGACCATGGTGGAAATCATGGATGGAGATCCCGAAGGTTGCCCGATGAAGCCGCAGGAAAAGGGCGCGTGGATCTACGAAAAAGGCCACCAGAAGGTCGCGGTCTTCATCAAATATTTCCGGGAAAAGCATCAAGGTGGGCGAGTTTCGTCTGGCCCGACCCCCAGCTTTATTCTGGACAGTTTCGAACGGGGCTATACCAAACCCCACCATCCACATTTCATGCGTTACAATGGGATGGAGTTCCGTAAACTTCCGGTCAAAGAATGGTACCCGTCTCGGGCAAAATCTCAGCGTACGACACGGATTTACGCCGAGGCGGAAGGCAATGGGGAATTGTGGGTCTATGCGGTGGCGCGGGCCTCGGATGACTCGGTCAAGGCGATCCTGCGCCAGATCAACCGGGATATGTCAGCGCATCTGCTGAAATAACAGCCGTCGGCTTTCTTCCCCATTCCCAGACACAGAAAAACCAACCCGGCAATGCGCGCGGGTTGGTTTTTGTTTGGTGCGTTTTGATCCTGGGTCCTGAACCTTTCCCTCAATCCACCTTGCAAAACGTCCCGTTTCCACAGGCCCCGGTCAGGCGGGTGACCTGCGGTTTGGATCCTGTGCGAACGGGCGCGGGTTTTGGTTCAGCACGGGCCATCTGGGCCGGGGCATCTGCAACCGGCTGACCGGCCAGATGGCGGATGCCGTTCAGATCAACCTGCTCCATAAAGCTGCGGATCATCTTGTCTGAGGCGCGGGTGGTCAGCGAGAGCTCGACCTCGCCAATTTGCGCCTCGAAATGGCGCAGCTTATAGGGTAGGTGGGCGTTAGAGGCCTTTTCAACCGGGCTGAACACCTCAACCCAGGTTAGATCCTGAAGACGCGCATAGGATTGCTTGCTCTCGATCTTGTCGAAATGCGCCTCCATCCGGTCGAGCGCTGCACGCCAAAAGGCGCTGTTTACAGGTTTGGTCGGGTCATTGACCCACAGCGCCACACCGTGATCGCCATATTCGTAATAGACCGATGTGTCGCTGTGATAGGCCTCTAACAGGTCCAGATCGGGCAATTGGTTGAATTCGAATTCCGGAATTCCAAGCTGCGCGGTTTCGGCGTGTTTGGCAAAGACCTCGGCCTGTTTGGCGCTATAGAGGATATCATCAATTGCCTCGTTCCACTCATAGGCAAACCACCCATGCGGTGCCTCGGGCAAGACGGCGTAAACCATCGCAGATTTGCGCAGAATCAGACCCAAAGTGCCCCCGCTATCGCCAAACCTGTCGTAAAGGCTCATGACGTATTGCGGCCCGCTAAACTCTGCGCCGGCCTTGTTCCATTGAACAGAATAATCCACGGCAAAGGCCCCAAGGCCTGCCAGCCCGGCAATCGCCGTGACGCCCATGATTTTTGCAATTGACATAACCAACTCCTGAAAAGACCTTTACCCATGTGGTGACGCCGAATAGCGGCAGGGGTAAGGCCAAACTGCGGAGTTTGCAGGGATGTTTTATCGCGCGCCCCATACAGTTCGCGAAACCCTAGGCTCTGTTGACAAAACCCCGCCATCACCGGCGCGTGTCAGAATTTGCTGCTGACAAGCTGATTTGACCGCAGCGATCTGGGGGATCGGAAGGGAAAATCAGAGCAGGCAGAAGCAGCAAGGGCCATGCCGCCATTGGTCCGAGGCGTGGCCCGGCCCGCCGCGTCGCTTGCGATTTCGCCAAATTTTGCCAGCGCGTCGTTGTTTCCGCTTGCAAGGGGGCCACACTGGCTGCACGAAAACGCTTAGCGTCGCAAAATTTGGACTGAAACCGGAGGTGGCGGGGTTTTGTCAACAGAGCCTAGGTCGTTTTCTCACCCTAACCGGTCGGGCTGGCTCTGACGGACGGGGCAAGGGCCGGTATCACTTTGGCAAAGCTCGCAGGAGAAGTGACATGAAAACCCAAGTCAAAGCATTGGTTGTTGGCGGTGGCGCCGTCGGAACCTCGATTGCCTATCACTTGGCCAAGGCTGGCTGGGATGATGTGATGTTGATTGAACGGGATGAACTGACATCCGGTTCCACCTGGCATGCGGCGGGCCTGTTGCCGCTGTTCAATATGTCTTATGCCACCACGCATATCCACAAATATTCGGTGGATTTCTACAAGACCCTCGAAGAGGAAACCGGGCTGAATGCCGGTTTTGCCGTGGTCGGCAACCTGCGCATGGCGCAGACACAGGAACGCATGGATGAATACATGCTCTATGCCTCGACCGCCGAAACCTGTGACGTGGCCTATGAATGGCTGACCCCCGAGCAGATCAAGGAACGCTGGCCGCTGATCGAGACCGGCGACCTCAAGGGTGCGATCTATCACACTGAGGACGGTTATATTAACCCTGCGGACGTGACCCAGGCCATGGCCAAGGGCGCGCGCCAGCGTGGGGTGGACATCGTGCGCAAGATCCAAGCGGATGCTTTCCACTGGAACGGCACCCATTGGGAAGTCACCTGCACCAAGATGGTGGAAAAGGGCGGCAACCTTGTGCCATCCGACGAACAGGTCGTGATCACCGCCGAGCATGTTGTAACCGCATCCGGCAACCACGCGCAGCGCACCGCCAAGATGCTGGGCATCAAGATGCCCGCCATCCCGGTCGAGCACACCTTTATCGTCATGGATAAAGACCCCGAATTGGTGAAATGGCGTGAGGCCGGCAATCCTGAACACCCGGTTGTGCGCGACGCTGACAATGAATCCTATGCCCGCGAAGAGCGCGGCGGCTGGATCCTGGGTATCTACGAACATGGCGCACCGGCGCGCTTTGAACATGGGGTGCCTGACAGCTTCCGCGCTGACCTGTTCCCGCTCGATCTGGACCGGATTGCCGATCAATACATGGCCATGGCCGAGCGTGTGCCATCCTGCGCCGAATCCGGCCTCAAGGATGATTTCAACGGCCCGATCTGCTACACGCCCGACGGCAATCCGCTGGTTGGCCCGGCTCCGGGCTTGCGCAACATGTGGCTGGCCGAGGGCTTCAGCTTTGGCATCACCGCAGCAGGCGGCACCGGCTATTACCTCGCTCAGATGATGGTGGATGGAGAGGCCGAGATCGACATGGCCTCGCTCGATCCCAAGCGCTACAGCTCCAACTGGATGACCACCGAATTCGCAGCGCGCAAGAACGAGGAATGCTACGAGCACGTCTACATCCTGCACCACCCGGATGAAGAGCGTGAGGCCTGCCGCCCATTGCGCACCGCCCCTGCCTATGAGCGTCAAAAGGCCCGCGGCGCACAGTTCGGTTGGGTCAATGGCTGGGAACGCCCGAACTATTTCGGCCCGCTGGACGCACCGGACAATTTTGACAAGGAAAGCCGGTCTTTCCGTCGCGGCGGCTGGTGGCAACACGCGGTGGACGAGGCCAAGGCGATCCGCGAAGGCGTGGGCCTGATCGACGCCACCGCCTTTACCAAACACGTGGTCAAAGGCCCCGGCGCAACGCAGTTCCTTGACTGGTTCACCTGTAACAAGCTGCCCAAGGTTGGTCGTATTAACCTGACCTATGCGCTGACCGCTGCCGGGACCACCCGCACCGAATACACCATCGTGCGCAATGGCGAGAATAACTACTATCTCGTCTCCGCCGGGGCCTGGACCGAATATGACGCAGATTTCCTGCGCAAGGCGGCCGAGGACAAGATGGAGGAATTCGGCTATATCGAGATCCAGGATGTCACCACGCAATGGGGCGTCTTTGCGATTGCCGGGCCAAAATCCCGCGACGTGCTGAAAGAGGTTATCGTTGACGCCGATCCTGCCACGGCGCTCTCTAACAAGCGTTTCCCATGGCTTAGTGCGCGCCAGATCGAGCTGGGCATGTGCCCGGTCAACGCCATCCGCGTCGCCTATACCGGTGAACTCGGCTGGGAGCTGCACCACCCGATCGAGATGCAGAACTACCTCTTTGACCTGCTCGAAAAGGCCGGGGAAAAGCATGGCATGAAGCTGGTTGGCGCGCGCGCGCAGAACTGGCTGCGTCAGGAGAAATCCTACCGCGCCTTTGGCACCGAGCTGGGCCGCGATGCGACCCCGGCCGAAGCCGATCTGCCGCGCTTTATCGACCTGTCCAAGGATTTCCACGGCAAGGCCGAGATGGAAGCCAAAGGCATTCGTGTAAAATGCTGCACCCTGCTAATTGATGGCCCGTCTGATGCCGATCCCTGGGGCCGCGAGGCGCTTTACACTCTGGATGGCACCCGTGTTGGTCGTTTGACCTCGGGCGGCTACTCGGTCGCCTTCGGAAAGAGCATCGGCATGGGGTACCTGCCGCCAGAGCTGGCGGTCGAAGGCACCAAGCTGCAAGTCAAAATGCAAGACAAGCTCTGGGATGCTGTTGTCACCTGCGACAGCCCCTATGACCCAAAGAACGAGACCATCCGCAAGGATGGGTGAGTGGGCCTGCAAAAGGTCACCGAAACGTGAAAAGGCGGGGCTTGCTTTGGCAGGCCCCGTTTCTTTTGTAAGTGTCTCACAAAGGAGACCCCGATGCCCAAAGCCGTTCTTTATCGCATGGAATTGCCCAAATACACCTGCGGCTATGGCACCGCCGCGCGCGACCTGCTGCGCAAACAGGGTTTCGAGATCGAAGAGCACATCCTGCGCACTCGCCACGAAACCGACGCCTTTAAAGACAAGCATCACGTGGCGACCACGCCCTTGATCTTTATCGACGGGCAAAAGATCGGCGGCTACACGGATCTGCGCAAACACCTCAAGGCTAACAAATCGAAATCAAAACGGTTCTGGCAACGCTGATTGCCAATTCTGCGCGGGCAGCTATCTTGGGGCAAAATTCAGGACAAAGGCCTCACCATGACATTCCACGTCTACCTTTCCGGCGAAATTCACACCGATTGGCGCGATCAGATTATTGACGGGGCCGACGGGCTCGACATGATTTTCAGCGCGCCAAATACCGATCACGCGGGGTCAGATGATTGCGGGGTCAGGATTCTTGGCGCTGAGGACAACAAATTCTGGCACGATCACAAGGGCGCGCAGATGAACGCCATCCGCACCCGCAAGCTGATCGAAGAGGCTGATATCGTTGTGGTCCGCTTTGGCGAAAAGTACCGCCAGTGGAACGCGGCCTTTGATGCAGGCTATGCCAGTGCGCTGGGCAAGTCTCTGATTATCCTGCAACAACCTGAGCATGACCATGCTTTGAAAGAAGTGGATGCCGCCGCCCTTGCCGTGGCCCGCACGCCCGAACAGGTGGTGCAGATCCTGCGCTATGTGCAGACCGGCGACCTGCCCGGGTAACCGCCAGCACGCCCCTTTGTGGGAAAGGCACATCTAATTTCCCTCTTTTTCTCAAACACCATTGCGTGAATGAACTGTTCCCGCGTTATCTTGACGCGGCAGGGGTGGGCCTGCTTGGGAAAAAGGGGAACTGGGACATGATCCAGGAATTCAAGGATTTCATTGCCAAGGGCAATGTTATGGATATGGCAGTCGGTATCATCATTGGTGCCGCATTTACCGCGATTGTGACATCGCTGGTTGGCGATCTGATCAATCCGATCATCGGCTTGTTCATGGGTGGCGTTGATTTCACCGAATGGTTCTATGCGCTGAACGGCGAAGCCTATGGCACTTTGGCCGCCGCCGAAGAAGCAGGCGCGCCGGTCTTTGCCATTGGTCGCTTTGTCATGGCCGTGATCAACTTTTTGATCATCGCCTTTGTGGTCTTCATGCTGGTCAAGATGGTCAACAAGGCCAAGGCCGCCGCAGAAGAGCCCGAAGAGCCCAAGGCAGAAGAGCCAGCAGGCCCGACCGAGCTGGATATCCTGATGGAAATCCGCGACAGCCTGAAAAAGTAATCTGCACTACGGTGCGATGGGAAAGGGGGCCACAAGGCCCCCTTTTTTATGGTTCAAACGGCCCCGGTATATTCGCCACGCGCCGGGTAATTATTGGCGATGGCAAAATCCAAGGCTCCAACCAGCTCAGAGAAATGCGGGCGCACAAAGGGCATGGTCTGTACCGAACCAAAATAAAGCGTCTGATCGGGATTGATCAAAAAGAAACCGGGTTCCGAGAACAGCGCAGGTTCTTCGATCCCAATCGAGGTCTTGCCGCGCGAGGTCGAGATATACAGCCCCCAATCACGGGCCTGATCCAGCGGCAGATCATAGGCAAAGCGCAAGCTCTCTGCGCCAACCTTGTCCGCCATGGCGCGGGCGCGCTCTTGGCCATCCGAACTGACGGCAATCACATCAACCCCGCGCTCTGCGAACTTGGCTTGCTGCTTGGCCAATTCGCTGAGGTAATTGGCGCAGATCGGGCAATGCAGCCCGCGATAGAACACCACCAAAATGCCACGCTCAGAGGTGATCTGGGACAGGTCAAAGGTGCCGTGGTCAAGCGTTGGCAACTGCAGGTTCGGGGTTTTCTGGCGGGGCATCAACATCTGGAATTCCTCTGTGAACTTGACGATGACCCTATATTGCGCAAATCTAAGCTAGGAAATTCCGAAAAACCTTGCAGGAATATCGAAGCTCATGTCCGACCCCAACCGCCCCGACCGTTTGGCTGATTTGATCGAACGCTTTGATATTGCGATAACCCCTGTCGTGGATGAACCGGCGCATCTGGTGGTGACGCAATCGGGGGCGGGGCAGCACATCTTGTTTCACAAACAGGCGCAGCCTGTGCCCGGCGCACAATTTGCGGCGCTGGTGGATTGGGGCAGCAAGGACAATCCGATTCAAAGGGGTCTGCCCGAGCGGATGGAGATGCCCGTTTCCAGCCCTGACTTGCAGGGGCTGGTGATCGCGCTCACCTGCGAGGCCGAGGCGCATCGCTGCGGTGGCACCTCGGTGATGCGGCGGCTGGCAGAGGTGATTATCGTGCGGCTGCTGCGCTTTCAATTCGAAAACGGCTGCGCGCAGATTGGCATCTTGTCCGGCCTGTCGGATGATCGCCTCGCCCGGGCTTTGGTGGCCATGCATAACCGGCCGGGCCATGGTTGGACCGGGCCGGATCTGGCGGCCGAGGCGGGGCTGTCCCCCTCGCGCTTTGCCGAGATCTTTGCCCAGAAAGTCGGGCAAACCCCGATGAGCTATCTGCGGCAATGGCGGTTGAGCGTAGCGCGTCAGGATCTGCGCCTGGGGCATCGTGTCGATGCGGTGTCGCGGCGCTATGGCTATGCCTCGCCCGAGGCGTTTTCGCGCGCCTTTCGACAGAAATATGGGGTGCCGCCCCTGGCAATTAGGGGACGCGAAGGGACGGCACCGGGTGCCAAGCCGACCTTAGGCCGCCTTGAGCGCCAACTGGGGTGAGGTGACATCAATGCCAAGCGCTTTGCCGACCGCGAAATAGGTCAGCTTGCCGGCATGGACGTTCAGCCCGTTCAGCAGATGTGGATCATCGGCACAGGCCTGCTGCCACCCTTTGTCTGCCAGGTTCAGCATGAAGGGCAGGGTGGCATTGCCAAGCGCGATGGTCGAGGTGCGCGCAACCGCGCCCGGCATGTTGGCGACGCAGTAATGCATGATGCCATCGACGTCATAGACCGGGTCCGCATGGGTGGTCGCCTTGGAGGTCTCGAAGCAGCCGCCCTGGTCAATCGCAACGTCAACCAGCGCCGCGCCGGGCTTCATGGTCGAGAGCTGCGCACGTGAGATCAGCTTGGGCGCCGCTGCACCGGGGATCAGAACCGCGCCGACGACCATATCGGCCTCTTTGATCAGCTCAGCAGTCGCACCAGCCGTGGAATACTGGTTCTTGAACGTGCCGCCATAGACGTCATCCAGGTAACGCAGACGCGGCAGCGAGCGATCCAGAACGGTCACATCCGCGCCCATCCCTGCGGCGATCTTGGCCGCATGGGTGCCAACGACACCGCCGCCGATCACGACAACCTTGGCCGGACCAACACCGGGAACGCCGCCCATCAGCACACCGCGCCCGCCATTGGCCTTTTGCAGCGTCCAACTGCCAACCTGCGGGGCGAGACGACCGGCAACCTCGGACATCGGGGCCAGCAGAGGCAGGCCACCGCGATCATCGGTCACGGTTTCATAGGCAATTGCAGTGCAGCCAGAGGCCAGCAGATCATGGGTCTGATCCGGGTCCGGGGCAAGGTGCAGATAGGTGAACAGCAGCTGGTTTTCGCGCAGCATCTTGCGTTCAACCGCCTGGGGTTCCTTGACCTTGACGATCATATCCGCGGTGGCAAAGATTTCCTCGGCGGTATCGATGATCGCAGCACCCGCGGCGACATAGTCTTCGTCAGTGAAACCGGCACCGATCCCGGCACCTTTCTGCACGATCACCTGATGGCCATGTGCCACGGCCTCCTGTGCCGCATTGGGCGTCAGACCGACGCGAAATTCCTGGGGTTTGATTTCTGTGGGGCATCCGATTTTCATGGTCATCCTCCGTTCGCCTATTTTTTAAGCATGAATGAAACCCTTGAATTTTCTGTCCGAAAATGCTGCGTAGTTAGCGTCAACAATCGAAGAATCTTCGATGATTGTGGGAAAACTTCGATGAAAGGGGCGTAGATGAGCCTGGACGAGACAGATCGCCGAATCCTAAGGGTGCTGCAACGCAAGGGGCGCATTTCCAATGCCGACCTCTCCGAAGAGGTCAATCTTTCGGCCTCGGCCTGTCACCGTCGGGTGCAGAGATTAGAGGCCGATGGCTATGTGCGCGACTATGTGGCGCTTTTGAATGCACGCAAGCTGGGCATGCCGACCACGGTTTTTGTCGAGATCAAGCTCAGCGCACAGGCGGATGAAGTGCTTGAGGCCTTTGAAAAGGCGGTGGCGCGGGTGCCGGATGTGCTGGAATGCCACCTGATGGCGGGCACGGCGGATTACATCCTCAAGGTTGTTGCCGAAGATACCGAAGATTTCGCCCGCATTCACCGCCAATACCTGACCCGCCTGCCAGGGGTGGCGCAGATGCAATCCAGCTTTGCCCTGCGCACCGTGTTCAAGACTACAGCGCTGCCCGTTTAGGGTAAGCCCCTGAATATCACGGCTTTACTGTGAATTAACCCCGAACCGGTAATTTCTGCGCAGCAGCGTGACGCAGGGGTATTTGAATTGGTGGCCTCGTTTACAATTGAAGGAGGGGATAACTCCTTTGCCGTGGCAAGCGGCAGCAATGTGGGAATCCAACCCGGCTATTCTCGGTTCGATCATCCGCCCAATTCGACCTCTAACCTGCAAATCACCACGAATGATGGTGACCCTGACCCAAGGGTGTTTGAAGTTGGCGATACTTACGATGTGTCCTGGTCAGGTCATGGTGGTGGCAATTTGGAAGATGCGGTTGTCGTGCGCAGTGATCCGGCTCCTGGCAATGGAGGAATCGTTGTTTTTGAAGGGACGAGCGGCGGCGAAACGGTCCATGTCATCTGGACTCCCGATTTTGATCTCGAAAACTGGTATTGGACGAATTACGGCCCCTCAAACCCGCCAAATTTCTACACGACCGACCAAGACCCAGCTTACGACCATGAATATATCTGCTTTGAACGCTCAACGCAGATCGCCACGCCGCGTGGCTATTTTCGGGCCGGTCAGCTCAAGGTGGGGGAGACCGTGTGCACCCTGGGTGGAGTGGCACGGGAAATCCTGTGGATCGGTCGAAAGACCGTGTCCGGGCGCGGAGCAGCGGCTCCGGTGCGCTTTCCCAAAGGGGCCATCGGGAATTTCGCGCCGATCAAGTTGTCTCCACAACACCGGGTCTTGATCTCGTCCCATGAGGCGGATTTGCATTTTGGCGAGCGGGAAATTCTGGTGCCCGCCATCTCGCTTGTTGATGGGAAACGCATCCGACAGGTTGAAAAAGATCGGGTGACCTATGTCCATATCCTGTTGGACCGACATGATATCCTTTTGGCGCAAGGGGCCCCGTGCGAAAGCCTGCTGCCAAGCGAAATTGTCGATAATCTGATAGATGCCAAGGATCGCGCTGCGATCAAGGATGTGGTTGGTGATCGCAAATATCACCTGATCCGCCCTTCTTTACATCGGCGCGAGGCCGAGCTGATCGCGGCTAATCGCGAGCCGATTCAGCGCGAGGCCATGTTCCTGTAAGCTCGTGGTCTTAAATCACCCCTTGGGCTTGTCGTCATAATCGCCGGACAGGATGCGCTGGGCGTCGCCTTCAGGGTCGTCATATTGGTTGGACCGCAGGGTAAAGACGAAAAAGCCTAAGCCCACACAACCCAGAACCAAGGAAATCGGGATCAGATAAGTCAGAACATTCATCAGTTTACCTCAGGCGCAGGGCGTTCAGGGACACGGTCAGCGAGCTGCTCGACATGGCCAGCGCCGCAATCAAGGGTGAACACAGGCCGGCAATCGCCAAAGGCACCGCGATAATATTGTACCAAGTGGCGATGGTGAAATTTTCGCGGATGCGGCGGGTGGCTTTCTGCGCGGTTGTGATGGCTTCGGGGATCGGATCCAGCTCTCCGCCGAGCAGCACTATGTCCGAGGCCACACGCGCAGCGTCCAGCGCCGATGCGGGCGAGATCGAGGCATGGGCGGCAGTCAGCGCGGCGGTGTCGTTCAACCCGTCGCCAACCATCAGCACTTTGGCCCCCTGATCGGTCAGCGCCTGAATGCGCGCGGCCTTGTCTTGCGGCAGGGCTTCGGCCAGCCATTGTTCGATGCCCAGCCGGTTGGCCAGCGCTTCAACCGCCGGGGTGGTGTCACCCGACATCAAGATCACCTTATGCCCGGCCTCTTGCAGCGCGCGCACCGCCTCTTCGGCCCCGTCGCGCAGCCGGTCGGTAAAGGTAAAGGCCTGCACCGGCCCATCACCAACCCGCAAACAGGTCGATGTCAGCGCCAGGCTTGGCCCATCAACCCAGGCCGCACGGCCCAGACGCACCAATTGCCCGTTCCAGCGCCCTTGCGTGCCATGGCCGGGAACTTCTTGGATCTCGCTGACTTCAGCGGCACCGATACCTGCGCCTTGAATGGCAGCGGTCAGGGATTGCGACAGCGGGTGCGAGGAGCCAGAGGCCAAGGCCAAGGTGATCTCAAGATCGCGCCGGGTGAAATCATCGATATTGGTGACCTCGGGCGTGCCCGCGGTCAGGGTGCCGGTCTTGTCAAAAACAACCGTATCGATCTGCGCCAAGCGCTCCAGCGCGGTGGCGTCCTTGATCAGCAGCCCGCGTTTGAACAAACGCCCCGAGGCGGCGGTGGTCACTGCGGGCACGGCCAGACCCAGCGCACAGGGGCAGGTGATGATCAAAACAGCGGCGGCGATGTTCAGCGCCACGCGCAAATCACCGCTATAGAGATACCAGCCGACAAAGGCCAAAGCCGACAGGATATGCACGCCAGGCGCATAAAGCTTGGCGGCCTTGTCAGCCAAAGACGTATAGCGCGACCGCCCGGATTCCGCGATCGAGACCAGATCAGCCATGCGATGCAGTGAGGTGTCGCGCCCCACAGCGGTGGCGCGGATGGTCAGCGGGCCGGTCAGATTGACCTCACCCGCGCTGACGCTCAGCCCCGGTTCGGCAAAGACCGGCAGGGTTTCCCCGGTCAGCAATGAGCGATCCAGCTCAGATGTGCCATCGGCAATCTCACCATCCACCGGCATCCGCCCGCCGGGACGCACGCGGATCAGGTCGCCCACTTGCAGCTCGGCAACGTTGATCTGTTCCTCGCCATCCTCGGTGACCCGCCAGGCGCGGGGCACTTCGAGCGCTGCCAATTCCTCAGCCGCAGAGCGCGCGACGGAACGGGTGCGATGATCAAGGTAACGCCCTGTCAGCAAAAAGAAAGTCAGGGCAATCGCGGCGTCGAAATAGGCGTGTTCCCCTGATAAAGACGTTTCCCAAAGCGAGGTCACCAGCGCCAGCAGGATCGCCAGCGAGATCGGCACATCCATATTGAGATGCCCGGCCTTCAGCGCCGTCCAGGCGTTTTTGAAAAACGGTTGCGCGGCAAAAGCCACCGAGGGCAGCACGATGGCCGCTGAAATCCAGTGGAACATGTCGCGAGTCGGCCCTTCGGCCCCCGACCAGACCGCCACGGACAAAAGCATCACGTTCATCGAGGCAAAGCCCGCCACCGCCAGCCGCATGAGCAATTCGCGCCCGGCGCGGTCGGTTTGCGTGGCCGACAGCGCGGTGCTGTCCAACTCATGGGCCTCGTAACCGGCCGCTTCGACCAGCGGGATCACATCCGCCGCCGTCAGATCGGGATTGGCTTCGATGCTGACCCGTTTCATGGTCAGGTTCACCCGGGCCGAGCGCACCGTGTCCGATTTCATCAGCGCGCTTTCCACCGCCGACATGCAGGCGGCGCAATGGATGGTCGGCAAAGACAGGATGATATGCGCCTCACTCGGTTCCTGAGCCGCCGCCAGCGCCTCGGCCGCAGGGGCGGCAGAGCAGGCAGGGCAGGCAGAGGCTGGGGGCGGCATTACGGCTGTCATGACGGATCCTTCACCTCAAACACAACGCGCTGTTCAAACGGGGTCCCGTCCAGGGCGGTGGCCTTCATACGGATGTTCCAATTGCCGGGCGCGAGGGTTTCGCGCGCAACATAGGCGCGACCATCAAACTGGAAATCCGGCTCGCGGTCTTCTTTGACATGGGTGGGGCGGCCCAGAACCGCCGTCAGCTTGCCCACCTGCACCGGAGTGCCGTCGGCTTTGCTGATCGCAAGGATCAGCAAACCGCCCGTATTGCGGGCCTCAACCGTCCAACCCAGCGCCTCTTGCGCGGCGCGGCGATCATCAAAGGTCTGGCTGGCGATATAAGAGTTCTTGGTCTCCAACCCCGGAAAGGTTTTCACCGCGCTAAAGGCCAGCACCATATTCACGGCGATGATCACCCCAAAGGCACCGCCAAAGATCATCAGCACATGCCAACCGGTCAGTTTGCGTTCAGTCTTGGTCATTGGTCATCTCGTCCGTTAAAGACAGTATCATTATGGGCGCGGTCTCCGGTGGTCAAATCTTCGACCCAGAACCGGATGTCAGCGCGGCCACCCTTGGCCGGGTCCGAATGACGCGGTGCGATCACATGGACCTTTTGCAGCAGCGTCTCATTGGCTTTGACCGTGACCGTTTCATAGGGCGTGCCTTCCAGTTGCAGACGCAGGGTTGGGTCGGCCTTGAGGGTCAGGCGGAACGGGCGGTCTTCGCCATGTTTGTTGAGCAGGCGGATGTCATATGTGTTGCGGATCGACCCGTCAGACAGGGTGACATAGACCGGGTTGCGCACCGGGGCGACGGTCATCTCGATGGCGGGGCGGATGAACAGGGCAAAAACCAGCCCGACCCCGACCAGTGACCACAGGGTGGTATACATGATGGTGCGCACGCGGAAGATATGCTTCCAAACCGAGCGCGGTGGTTGGCCTTCGCGTTCGCGCGGCTCATCCGATAGGGCGAGATAATCGATCAGCCCGCGTGGCTTGCCGATCTTGTCCATCATCTCGTCACAGGCATCGATACAGAGGCCGCAAGTGATGCATTCCATCTGCTGACCATCGCGAATGTCGATCCCCATGGGGCAAACATTCACGCAGGCCATGCAATCGATGCAATCACCGGTCTCTTGGCTGGCATCCTGTTTCTTGCGCAGCTTGCCGCGCGGTTCACCGCGCCAGTCGCGATAACCGATGGTCAGCGTGTCTTCGTCCATCATTGCCGCCTGAATACGCGGCCAGGGGCAGGCATAGATGCAGATCTGTTCCCGCGCGATTCCGCCAAAGAAAAAGGTGGTCGCGGTCAGGGTCAGCATGGTGGTGTAGGCGATTGGGTGGGCTTGGCCGGTGACCAGATCCACCAAAAGCGTGGGCGCATCGGCAAAATAGAACACCCAAGCGCCGCCAGTGGCGAGGCCAATCACAAACCAGGCGATAAACTTGGTGACACGCAGCCGCAGCTTGCGAAGATCCCATTTCTTTTGGCGATGCAGGCGCAGGCGGGCGTTTCTGTCGCCTTCAATCCAGCGTTCCACCAGAATGAACAGGTCGGTCCAGACCGTTTGCGGGCAGGCATAGCCACACCAGACTCGACCCAAGGCTGAGGTGAACAGGAACAGCCCCAGCCCGGCCATGATCAGCAGGCCGGCGACAAAGTAAAACTCGTGGCTCCAGATCTCGATCCAGAAGAAATAAAAGCGGCGGTTGGCAAGATCGACCAGCACCGCCTGATCCGGTAGTTGCGGCCCGCGATCCCAACGAATCCAAGGTGTTAGATAGTAGATCCCCAATGTCACCAACATGATGATCCATTTCATGTTGCGAAATGCGCCGCTGACTCGTTTTGGGAAAACTGGCTCGCGCGCCGCGTAAAGGGAGGGAGGGGTCGTATTGTCGGACACGGGGAATCGCTCCGTTAAGGGATTTTGTCGATGCGTGTTTTCCCAAAAGCCGACCTGCGCAGCCTTGACCTGCATCAAATACTGAATCTCTAATTTAGGTTTTTCGGGCTTCGTCCAAGATCCAGCGACAAAATGCCCGCAGGGCTGGGCGCTGCAATCCGGGGCGCGTGACCAGATGATAGCTCGCCCCGGTGTTTTCCTCATGCAGGATGATCAACCGGCCCGAGGCGATATCCTCGGCCACCGCAAGGCGGGTGACAACGGCGATTCCCTGACCGCTGCGCAGCCCGTCCAGCACCAGGTTGCCCGGCGCATCGGTGATCGAGGTGATCTGATCGCGTTTCAACCCTTTGCGTTCCAGCCAAAGCGAGGCTTCGTTCGTGCCCAACTCATTGAGCCAGGGCAGTTTTTGCAGATCGGCATTTGTGCGGGGCACCTTGTTGGGAAACAGGACCGGCGCACCGACAAGCACCAGCTGCGCCGGAAAAAGCGCGCGATTTTCCAAGCCCGACCAGCCGCCCGTGCCATAACGAATGGCCACATCAATGCCGCCGGGGGTCAGTGTCACGAGATTGGGGTTGGGATCGATCATCATATCGATATTGCCGTGTTTCTCGCGGAACCGGGCCAGGCGCGGCATCAACCAGCAAGAGGCAAAGCTGGGCGTGCAGGAAATCTGCAAGGGCCGCTGATCTTCTTGCTCTGACAGCGCTTCAACCGCTTCGGCAATGGTGCCGAATCCATCCAGCAGCGCCGTCGCCAGGGCGCGCCCTTCGAGTGTCAAAACCATCTGTCGCCCTGACCGATCCACCAAGGCGACATTCAGATGCCCCTCAAGCTGGCGAATATGCTGGCTGATCGCCGCATGGCTGACATTCAACCGCGCCCCGGCGGCCGATACCGAACCGGTATCGGCATAGGCGGCAAAGGCCTTGAGCGGGGCCAGGGGCGGGACAGAGGACCACTTCATTTAAGTTCAGCTTACATAATGGAAAGATAGTTGGCTGGCTTGATGGCGGTGATTTCAGCATGTTGGAACGCAGAAAGTCAACAAAGGAGCTGGCTATGTTCAATATTCTCGCAAATTCCATGCTGCTTGCATCGCGTCAAAACTTACATAAGTTTCATCTGGAGCACCCGCAGACACCCGTGCATCTTGCCGACCTTGATCTGGCACCGCATCGCTGGCGGTCAACTCGGGGGAGCGTGAAATAGAAAATGCGCCGATACCCTAGGAAACGCGCGAACAGGACAGGGCATCGGCGCAATACGCCTCGGCACTGGGGCCGGGGTGTTTTATGACATGGGGGGAGGTCCCCAAGTCTTTCTGAGGACAGTTTGCCAAAACGAATCTCGGGCTTCCTTGATTTGTATCAAGCCGAGCTGCGTCGCGCGTTACATTCTTCGCTTTCCGGGCACGAAGTCATTGGGCATTTGCCGCTCACTCTCAGGGAGGGCACGCCGTTATTGGTGACCACCTGGTTGCGGCCATTGTGCTTGGCCGCATAAAGCGCCAGATCCGCACATTTCAGCCAGTCATTTTCGGTTTTGAACCCCTTGGCCGCAGGGGAAACACCAAAGCTCGCGCTGGTGTCAAAGCCCAATGCCAAAGAGGCGATGGCCTCTCGCAGGGATTCGGCCAAATCGACGGCAAATTGCGTGTCACACTGCTCTAGAATAACCGCAAATTCCTCACCGCCGATCCGATAGAGCTGTAGGTCCCGCCCCAGTTTCTCTTGCACCGCCTGCGCAATAGAGCGCAGCACAACATCCCCGCGATCATGGCCAAACCGATCATTGATCGATTTGAAATGGTCGATATCGAACAGGATTAGTTGCGCAGATGATGGCGACAGTCTGGTCTTGGCAAAGGCCATGTTCAGCGTCTTGCGAAAAGCGCGATTGGTGCCCGCGCCGGTCAACCAATCCTGCTGCGCTTCGCGGGTCAGCGCCTGATAACTCATTTCAAGCGATAATTCCTGCGCAATCCAGGCCCCGCAGAGCTTCAGCACGTCAAAATCCGCCTTGCCAAAGGCGGGCCTGGCCGCGGGTCCGGAAAAGCCCAATGTGCCGAAACGTTCACCATCGACGGTCAGCGGCAAGCCGATATAGGCCTGCAATCCGGTTTTGTCACCGACGGCGCGGGTCTGCGCATCGGAGTTTTCGTCAATCTGGTGCACCGCATGGGGCGCGCCGGTTTCCAGGGTTTGATGGCAAAAGGTTTCGTCGAGGCAAAACTGTGTCGTGGGCGGAATATCCGCATGGGCGCAATTGGAAAACAACACCGTGAACTTGTCGTCGCGAATGAGGCTGACCAGGGCAATGGGCAAGCCAAAAAAGCGTCGGCCCAGGGCAAGGATGGCGTCGATTTTCTCGGACCCGGTCAGAGATTGAGACGAGGAAATCCGATATAGGTCTGACAGCGCCTCGTTCACACGATAGCTGGCAGTCTTGTCGCGCAGAATGGCGGCAAAGCCGATCAACTGACCCTCGGCATCCTTGACCGGCCAACTGGTGGTTTCGGCAAAGATCTTGGACCCGTCCTTGTGACGGTATTCTGCGGTGTAGCACCGTCTGTCGAGATCGCGTTTGGGAATGGCCCGCTTGCCCCCGATGTGATCGAAGTCTTGTCTGTTGGCGTAAAGCGACCGGGTGCTGGTGCCTTGAACTGTGCTCAGATCATATCCCAGCAGGTTTTCGAAATGGGCGTTGCACCAGATAACGCGCCGCGCCAGATCCGTCAGGATCACCGGCTCGGGGAATTGGTCAAAGGCATCGACAAAAGCCCTTGGCGCGCAGGGGCTAGGTGCGGTCAAATGTGTGTCTGTTACTGTCATAGGCAAAGGGGCAGATTTGGCTTTGATCAAATTTGACTGAAAGTCTTTACAAAGCGTTAACATTGCCCTCTGACACAAAAAAAGGGCCTCTCACATTGCTGTGAGAGGCCCGATTCTCTGGTTTCAAGCGCTGATTATTCGGAGGCTTCGCCGCCGCCCAGACCATGCACATAGGCCGATACGGCGCGGATTTCCGCTTCGCTCAACCGGTCGTTCCAGGATGGCATGACGCCAAACCGGGCATTGGTCACAGTTTCGAGGATGTCCTCATAGCTGTCACCAAACAGCGTGATCGCGTCGGTCAGGTTCGGAGCACCCTGGCTGCGGTCACCGGTCCCGTCCTCTGCGTGGCAGGAGGAGCAGTTATCGGCAAAGACCTCAGCACCGGCCTCAGCAGCAGCGGCATCCGCAGGCGTATTGCCACCCAGTTGCATCACATAGTTTGCAACCTGGACAATTTCCTCTTTCTCCAGCAGCTCGTCGCGGCCAAAGGCGGGCATTTCCGAATAGCGCGCATCGTCGCTTGTTTCGTTACGCACGCCATGGCTGACCGTGTGGTGGATATCCTCGATGGAGCCCCCCCAGAGCCAGTCATCATCCAGCAGCGTAGGATAGCCAATGGCCCCTTTGCCGTTGGTCTGGTGACACTGGACACACCAGGTGTTGAACACGGCTTTACCAGCATTGTTGGCATAGGTGCTCAGCTCGGAGTCATCTGCAATCGCGGTCAACTCGGCCGCAGCCAGCTTGGCGTTGATTGCCGAGTTGGCCTCACTCACACGGTCGATTTCCGCTGCAACCTCACCACGGGTCGAATAACCCAGCAAGCCAGGGGTGGCTTCGCTGATCATCGGCCAGGCAGGGTAGGCGATCGAATAACCGATACCCCAGACGATGGTGGCGTAGAAGGTCCAGACCCACCATTTCGGGAGCGGCTTGTTGTATTCGTGAATACCGTCCCAGACATGGCCTGTTGTCTCATAGTCGAGATCGTCGTTTTTCTTGTCACTCATTGTTCCTCGCCTCCTTAATCCGCGGCGGGTTTGTCGTCACCCCGAAGGGGGGCAGGACGATCATCATGGCGGAACGGGATATTGGCCGTGTCGTCATGAATGGCGCGGCTGCCTGGGCGAAACGCCCAGAGACCGATGCCGATGAAGATCGAGAACATCACCAAAAGCGCCCAGCTATCGGCAAGTTCGCGCAGGAAAGAATAGGTTTCCATATCCGTTCTCCTTAGCGGCTTGCGTCAGGCGTGAAGGTCGAGAAGTCGACCAGGGTGCCCAGCATTTGCAGGTAAGCGACCAACGCGTCCGCCTCAGAGACACCAGCGCGGGCGTCAAAGTTGCGTACATTGACCTTGTCACCATAGCGTTCCAGCAGACCGTCATAATCGCTGTCCGGATCCGCCTGCGCGGCAAAGTCTGCCTGAGCGTTGTCGATCATCTCTTGGGTGTAAGGGACACCCACCAGACGATGTGTTGCCATCAGCTCGCCAACATATTTGCCGTCGATCATCTTGGCCTCGAGGAAGCCGTATTTCGGCATCACCGATTCCGGAACAACCGATTGCGGATCGCGCAGGTGGTCGATCTGCCACTCATCCGAGTAACGACCGCCCACACGGGCCAGGTCAGGACCTGTCCGCTTGGAGCCCCACTGGAACGGGTGGTCATACTGGCTCTCTGCAGCCAGAGAGTAGTGACCGTAACGTTCCACCTCGTCGCGCATCGGGCGGATCATCTGCGAATGGCAGACATAGCAGCCTTCGCGGATATAGACTTCGCGCCCGGTGAGCTCGAGAGGGGTGTAGGGACGCATGCCCTCTACATCCTCGATGGTGTTTTCGAGGTAGAAGAGCGGTACGATCTGCACCAGGCCCCCGATGGTCACCACAAGGAAGGCAAAGATTGCCAAAAGGGTGACGTTTTTCTCAAGGACTGCGTGTTTGTCGAGAATTGCCATCTATCCGGTCCTCCTTATTCGGCCGGGGTGGCATGCGCATTGGCGGCTTCGGCATCGACTGCCGGGGCTGCTTTTGCGGTCATCCACAAGTTATAGACCATGATCACGGCACCAGCGACGAACATCACACCACCCAAAGCGCGGACGATATACATCGGCAGTTTCGCACCTACGGTGTCTGCAAAGCTCCAGACCAGGAAGCCATTGGCGTCAACTTCGCGCCACATCAAACCTTCCATGATACCGGTGACCCACATCGAGGCGGCGTAAAGAACGATGCCGATGGTGGCGAGCCAGAAGTGCCAGGAGACCAGTTGCAACGAATAGAGACGTTCGCGGTTCCACAGCTTCGGTACCAGGTAGTACAGCGCACCAAAGGTGATCATGCCGTTCCAACCCAGCGCACCAGAGTGCACGTGGCCAATGGTCCAGTCAGTATAGTGGCTCAGGCTGTTCACGGCGCGGATCGACATCATCGGACCCTCGAATGTGGACATGCCGTAGAAACCGATCGAGATCACCATCATGCGGATAACCGGGTCGGTGCGCAGCTTGTCCCAGGCACCGGACAGGGTCATCAGACCGTTGATCATACCACCCCAGGACGGCATCCACAGGATGACCGAGAACACCATGCCAAGGGTCGAGGCCCAGTCAGGCAGCGCGGTGTAATGCAGGTGGTGAGGACCAGCCCAGATATACAGGAAGATCAGCGCCCAGAAGTGGATGATCGACAGTTTGTAGCTGAAAACAGGGCGTTCGGCCTGCTTTGGCACAAAGTAATACATCATCCCCAGGAAGCCCGCGGTCAGGAAGAAGCCCACAGCGTTGTGGCCATACCACCACTGGGTCATCGCGTCTTGTACGCCCGAGAAGACCTGAACCGATTTGGAGCCCCAGATCGAGACCGGGATGCTGAGGTTGTTGAACACGTGCAGCATTGCGACGGTCAGGATGAAGGACAGGAAGAACCAGTTTGCCACGTAGATATGCGGCTCTTTGCGTTTGACGATGGTGCCCACAAAGATCGCCAGATAGGCGAGCCAGACAATGGTCAGCCACAGGTCAACATACCATTCAGGTTCTGCATATTCCTTGGATTGCGTGCCACCCAGCAGGTAACCGGTTGCCGCCAGCACGATAAACAGCTGGTAGCCCCAGAATACGAACCAGGCCATGTTGCCGCCCCAGAGGCGCGCGGCGCTGGTGCGCTGGACAATATAGAAAGAGGTCGCAATCAAAGCGTTTCCGCCAAAGGCAAAAATCACCGCGCTGGTATGCAGCGGGCGCAGGCGGCCAAAGTTTGCATATCCCTGCGCCCAATCAAAGTTCAGCACGGGGAAAGCAAGTTGGAAGGCGATGAAAGTCCCCGCGGCAAAGCCGATCACACCCCAGAAGGCTGTGGCAATCACACCGGCGCGGATCACATCGTCCATATATTCGTTCTGTGGTGTTGCCACCACGGGTTCATCGGTGCGGCGCAGAGTCCAGATAAACATCCCGGCCGCAACAGCCAGAATGATGATCGCATGGACCTGATAAGCCACATCTCGTGCATAGGAGGCGGCGATCATCGCAAAGATCGCAACCAGTCCAAGCACGATCAGCTTGAGATAGTTGATCATAATTCGTCCCTTCGTCTGACCCGCACGATTCGCAAAGCCGTGCGAGCGGTTATTAGACCGGCTTGGTTTTGGACGTTTCGGGAAATGAGGGCATTGATCTGCATCAATAGATCTGCGGCTTGACCTTGACGAGGGTCAAGGTGCGACCATCCGCGCCGGTCTAGCGTGGGGTGAGTTAGGAACAGGAGGGGATAATGGCCTTCAAATCAGTATTTACAGTCGTCACTGACCCGGCGCTGGCAGAAACGACCCTGGACCATGCCGCTGCTGTGGCAACCGGATGTGATGCGCATCTTGATGTCATGTGCTTTGGCGTCGATCGCACGCAAACCGGCTATTACTATGCCGGGGCCAATGCGATGGTGCTGCAGGAAACCCTGACCCGCGCAAGCGGCGAAGCAACCGCGTTGGGCGCGCAGGCGCGCGAGCGTTTGGCCAGGACCGAGGCCCGTTGGGGGGTCGAAGACGGGGTGGCGCAATTGGTCGATATCGGCCGTCACGTGGCAGCGCGCGCGCGGTTCAGCGATCTGGTCGTCTTGCCCAAACCCTATGGCACCGGTCGCGGGGTTGAGCTGGAACCGGTTCTGGAGGGGGCCCTGTTCGAGGGGCAGGTGCCGGTTCTGGTGGTGCCCGAAGAGGTCGAGCCGCCGAAATCTCCCGAACGCATTGTCATTGGCTGGAATGAAAGCAGCGAGGCCTTGCGCGCTGTGCGCGCGGCGATGCCGTTTCTGGTTCAGGCGGATGCGGTGCATGTGGTTGTGATCGATCCTCCGCAGCACGGGCCGAACCGTTCCGATCCCGGTGGGATGCTGTCGCAATACCTGGCGCGGCACGGCGTGAAGGCCGAGATTGATGTGCTGTCCAAGACCCTGCCCCGGGTGGCGGATGTCATGCAGCGCCATGTGCGCGATGTGAATGCGGATATGGTGGTGATGGGGGCCTATGGCCATTCGCGCTTCCGTGAAGCCATTCTGGGCGGTGCGACCCGCAACATGCTGGAACAGACCGAAGTCACCACATTGATGGCGCATTGATTTTGCGAGATGTGGGGGACGCTTGTGCTCAGGGTAAACCCTGATCACATCGCCCCACCCACCATCCCGCAGGACGGTGTTCTGTTAGGGCAGGGTGATCGTTCCACTGCTGACCGGCACGGCTGATCCCGAGATGTAAACGGCCTGAAGCGCGCCATCTTTGGTGATGGCGCGAAAGCCGATCTCGCTCGGGCGGTCCATTTCCACACCTTGGCGCAGGGTGAGGGCGGTTTCGCCCTCTGCTAGCGCGCCATTTGCCAGCAATTGCGCCGCCAGAATGGCGCTGGCCGATCCGGTGGCCGGATCCTCGGGGATGCCGGCCGTGGGTGAGAACATGCGCGCCTGATAGCCACCATCGACAGCGGTATAGACATAGGCATTGTCCACCGCGCCCGCTGCAATCGCCGTGCTCCATGCCGGTTCGATAGGCCGCGCCTGTGCCAAAGCGTCGAGATCGCGCACCGGCACATACATGAACCGCGGGCCCCCTTCGAACACACCGGGGGCATGGCCGCTCATGCCGATCTGATCCTCGGACAAATCCAGAGCCGCTGCCAAGTGCCCGGCCTCGGGCGCGCGGCCCTCGCTGGCGGCAAAAGGCACAACCGGTGCCTGGAATTCCGCCTGTACATGGCCCGCCTGACGCCAGACACGCACCGGTACCAGCCCCGCCTGTTCCTCTAGCGTGATCTTGGTCTCGAAATCCCCCTCTGGCGCGGTTTCCAAGGCGAGATGGATGGCGCAGCCAATGGTGGGATGCCCGGCAAAGGGGATCTCGGCTGTGGGAAAGAAAATCCGCACCTTGGCGCTATGGGCCGGGTCATCCGGTGTTTGCACAAAGATGGTCTCGGAAAGGTTGAACTCGCGCGCGATGGTCTGCATCGCCTCTGTGCTCATCCCATCCGCCCCGCGCACAATCGCCAGCGGGTTGCCAGTGAACCGTTCGGTGGTGAACACATCGCAGGTCGCAAAGGGCAGTTGCTCAGGCAAAAACGCCCCCATCCGCGTCATCCCCGGCCTCATCCATCAACCGAGACATATCCGGAATGGTCACGTGACGCTTGCCCTCAAGCACGATCACCCCGTCCCGTTTCAACGCCGAAATCTGGCGGCTCACGGTTTCCAGCGTCAAGCCAAGGTAGTCCGCCATCGCCTCGCGGGTCAGTGGCAGGTCAAAGACCAGCGGTCCATCGGTTGTGGACAGGTGCAGCGTGGCATTGCGCCGCGCGATGATCGACAAAAGCGAAGCGATCTTTTCCCGCGCTGTTTTGCGGCCCAGAACCAGCATCCATTCCCGCGCCGCATCCAGCTCGTCCAGAGTCATTTCCAACAGGCGCTGGGCGATATGCGGGGTCTTGACCATCAGGTCCTCAAACGGGGCCTTGCGAAAGCAGCACATGACCAGATCGGTGGTCGCCACCACGTCATAGGCTGCCGCGCCCCGGCCCGGACGGCCGACAAAATCCGATGGCAACAAAAGGCCCACCATCTGGGTGCGTCCGTCTTCCATGGTCTGGGTCAGTGTTGCGATGCCAGAAACGACAGAGCCGACAAAATCCATACGGTCACCGGACCAGATAATGGTCTGCCCGGCTTCGAACTTGCGATAATACTTAATCTCTTCAAGCTGTTGAAGCTCATCATCTTCGCAGCGCGCACAAACGGCGCGGTGCTTGATCGGGCAGTCTTCACATTCCTGCAGAACTGCGAGGCTTCGTTTATTCACCATTGGCATGGTCCCATATTGATCTGGGTCAAGGTCGCGCTCCCCCAACATCCATAACTCTACGCCCATGGTGGACAGAACACAACTTGCACGTTTAGGTCTCTTTGACGCAAAAGTGCCCCGATATACCTCTTACCCAACTGCCCCGCATTTCGCCGGTGGCGTCGGGCCTGATACATTCACGAACTGGATCGAATCTGTTCCAGAATATGGGGAGGTATCGCTCTATTTGCATGTTCCCTTTTGCCGCAGGCTGTGCTGGTTCTGCGCCTGCCGGACACAAGGCACCTCGACGCTTTCACCGGTTGAGGCCTATGTTGGCACGCTGATTGACGAGCTCAAGATGCTGCGCAAACACCTGCCCAGGGGCGTCAAGCTGTCGCGCCTGCATTGGGGTGGTGGAACGCCGACGCTCTTGTCGCCAGACATGATGACCCGGCTGATCGCGGCCATTCGTGAAACGGCGGATTTTGCCGATAATGCCGAATTTTCGGTCGAGATTGATCCGAATGAGATCGACGAGGACCGGCTCAAGGCGCTGGCCGCGGGCGGGATGAATCGCGCCTCGATCGGGGTGCAGGATTTTGACGAGCAGATCCAGGAGACCATTGGCCGCCCGCAAGGGTTTGAACTGACTAAACAGGCGGTCGAAATGATCCGCGCCACCGGGGTGGCCAGCCTGAATGCCGACATCCTCTTTGGTTTGCCGCACCAGACTAAGGCCAAGATCACCGAAACCGTGCAAAAGCTGCTCAGCTTTTCGCCGGACCGCGTGGCGCTGTATGGTTATGCGCATGTGCCTTGGATGGCCAAGCGCCAGCAGTTGATCCCGTCAGACGCATTGCCGACGCCCGATGAACGGCTGGCCCTGTTCGAAACCGCGCGCCGCTTGTTCATGTGGGACAGCTATCAGGAAATCGGCATCGACCATTTTGCCACCAAATCCGATGGTCTGGCGATTGCTCAGAAAACCGGGCGGTTGCGGCGGAATTTCCAGGGTTATACCGATGATACGGCTGATGTATTGATCGGGCTTGGGGCCTCTTCGATCTCGAAATTCCCGCAAGGGTTTGCCCAGAATGCGCCGTCAACCTCGGCCCATACCGGCAAGATCCGCGAGGGCAGTTTTTCCACCTCGCGCGGTCATGCCTTTAGCGAAGAGGACAAGCTGCGCGCGCGTCTGATCGAGGCCATCATGTGCGATTTCGCCATTGATGCGCAGGAGATCACCCGCGATTTCGGCACCCCTCAGGGGGAACTGATGGATATGTTTCGGGCCGCCAATGCGCAGTTTGAGAACATTCTGCGCGTTGATGAGACCGGGTTGTTCATCCCGAAAGAGGCGCGTCCGCTGACCCGCCTGATTGCCCGCAGTTTCGACGCCTATGACCTGTCCAAGGCGGGGCATAGCTCGGCGATTTAGGGGCGGGACGTTTTCAACGCGAAACGGCGCTCACTCAGCGGTCTCAAACCCGCCAAGCCACTTCTTGAGCAGCGTATTTAGCTGCTCTCGCTCTTCGCCCGTCAGCGCGCTGATCATCTGCGCCTGATTGGCGACATGCGCGCTCACCGCTTGTTCGATCACGTCAAAGCCGTGATCCGTCAGTTGCACCAGAAAGCCGCGCCCGTCATTCGGGTCGGGGTTGCGGGTGATCAAGCCGGCCTGTTCCAGGCGATCCAGCCGGTTGGTCATGGTGCCCGAGGTCACCATGGTCTGGGCCAGCAACGCTTTGGGCGTCAACGCATAGGGCGCGCCCGCGCGGCGCAGTGTCGCCAGCACGTCAAAACTGGCATTGTTCAACCCGTGTTTCGCAAACAGCGCTGCATGACCCACATGCAGATGCTGTGACAGGCGCGCCATGCGCCCGATGGGCCCCATGGGCCCCACATCCAGATCCGGGCGGGCGGCATTCCATTGCGCGGTGATTTTGTCGACATGGTCCATGATCCGTATGTGAAAAGAAACAAGCTTGACGTCAAGCTTTTTGCACCTATCTTCACGTCAAGATATAAATCTCGACATCAAGGTATTTGCCATGTCCCGCCAAACCGACCTTTTCCTCACCGCCCTGGCCCCCATCATCTGGGGGTCGTCCTATATCGTCTCGACCGAGGCCTTGCCGGGCTTTGACCCGTTCTGGGTCGGCTTTTTGCGCGCGCTTCCGGCGGGGGTGCTTTTGCTGGTCATCACACGGCAATTTCCCGAACGGGCCTGGTGGGGGCGGGTGATCATTCTAGGCGGGTTGAACTTTGCCATCTTCTGGGGCGCGTTGTTCGTGGCCGCCTATCGCCTGCCCGGCGGGGTCGCGGCGACCTTGGGCGCGGTTCAGCCGCTCTTGGTTTTGGTACTGGCGCATCTCTTGCTGGGGGCCGAGCTGCGACTGGCCGCGATCCTGGCCGCCCTGGCCGGGATCGGCGGTGTCGCCTTGTTGATCCTTGGACCGGATGCGCAACTGGACGCCATCGGGCTATTGGCCGCATTAATCGGCGCAGGCTCCATGGCGCTTGGCACCGTGCTGTCGCGCCGCTGGCAACCGCCGGTGCCGCCGCTGACCTTTGCCGCCTGGCAATTGAGTGCCGGAGGGCTCCTGCTGCTGCCCATGGCCTGGATCAGTCGCCCGGAACTGCCCCAGATTGACGGCACAGCCCTGCTTGGCTTGATCTGGCTCAGCGTGATCGGCGCGGCTCTGACCTATGTGCTGTTCTTTCGTGGTCTCGCCCGGCTTGGCCCGGCGACGATCTCAAGCCTCGGCTTCCTCAGCCCGCTTAGCGCGGTTCTGCTGGGCTGGATCATCCTGAACCAAGCGCTGAGCCCGGTTCAAATAACCGGTGCCGCCATTATCCTCGCCTCAATCTGGGCGGCACAGCGGGCGGCAAACACGCCGCCCCGCCCGGTCCTAAACAGCAAGATCGAAAGCCGCGTGTAACAGCGCCTTGGTGTATTCATTCTGCGGTGCATCAAAGATCTGGTCCGAGGTCCCGACTTCGACCACATCCCCCTGTTTCATCACCATGACCTTGTGGCTCATGGCGCGCACAACCTTCAGGTCATGGCTGATGAACAGATAGGCCAGATCATATTTGCGCTGCAAATCGCGCAGCAGATCGACAATCTGCACCTGCACGGTCTTGTCCAGCGCCGAGGTCGGCTCATCCAGAACCACCAGACGCGGGCGCAGCACCATGGCGCGGGCAATGGCAATCCGCTGCCTTTGACCGCCGGAAAACTCATGCGGATAGCGGTGCATAGTGTCCGGGTCCAGCCCGACCTCCTCCATCACCTCGCGCACCATATCATGATGCGACAGGCCTTCGGGCGCGCCATGCACACCCAGCCCCTCGGCAATGATCTGTTCACATGTCATCCGCGGCGACAGAGAGCCAAAGGGATCCTGAAACACAATCTGAATTTCCGATCGCAAGCGGCGCAATTCGCGCACCGACCAACTGCGCACATCCTCACCGCGATAGGTGATGCCGCCCTGCGATTGGATCAGCCGCATGATGGCCAGCGCCAGCGTCGTCTTGCCCGAACCGGATTCTCCCACAATACCCAAGGTCTCCCCCGCGCGCAGAGAGATCGAGGCGTCATTCACCGCCTTCACATAGCCCGTGGTGCGTTTGAACAGCCCGGTCTGGATCGGGAACCAGATCTTGAGGTTTTCCGTGCTGGCGATTTCCTCGGCATTCTCGGCCACAGGTTCCGGCCCGCCGGTGCTTTCTGCCGACAGCAGCATCTGCGTATAGGGGTGCTGCGGGTTATCAAACAGCGCTTTGGTAGGGCCTTGCTCGACAATCTCGCCACTTTTCATCACACAGACGCGATCAGCAATTTTGCGCACGATGCCAAGATCATGGGTGATAAACAGCAGGCTCATATCCTCGGATTCTTTCAGCTCGGCCAACAGATCAAGGATTTGCGCCTGAATGGTCACATCCAGCGCCGTAGTGGGTTCATCCGCGATCAGCAGATCGGGTTTGTTGGCCAGCGCCATGGCGATCATGACGCGCTGGCGTTGCCCGCCAGACAGCTGGTGCGGATACGAGCCGAGCCGTTTTTCCGGGTCGCGAATGCCAACCTTGTGCAGCAGTTCCAGAATGCGGTCGCGCGCCTTGGCTCCGCTCAACCCCTGATGCAGGGTGATGCTTTCGGCCAGCTGTTTTTCCAGCGTGTGCAGCGGGTTGAGCGAGGTCATCGGCTCTTGGAAGATAAAGCTGATATCGTTGCCGCGCACGTCATGCAGCAGCTTCTTATCAGCCCCGATCATCTCTTGCCCTTCATAGAGGACCGAGCCTTCGACATGGGCGCTGTCGCCCAGCAGCGACACGGTGGACAGGGCCGAAACGGATTTGCCCGACCCGGATTCGCCGACCAGCGCCAGGGTCTCACCCTTGGCAATCTGAAACGACACGCCCTTGACGGCGACATTGGTCTTGCCGTCCTGGGTAAAGCTCACCTTCAGGTTTTTGACATCGAGAAGGGTCATGAGAATGTTTTCCTCGGGTCAAAGGCATCGCGCACGCCTTCAAAGATGAAGACCAGCAGGGACAGCATCACAGCAAAGACGGTAAAGGCGGTAAAGGCCAGCCAGGGGGCTTGCAGGTTCTGTTTGGCTTGCAGCGTCATCTCGCCCAGCGACGGGGCAGAGGAGGGCAGGCCAAAGCCCAGGAAATCAAGCCCGGCCAGGGTCGAGATAGTGCCGGTCACGATAAAGGGCATAAAGGTCAGGGTGGCAACCATGGCATTGGGCAGCATGTGGCGGAACATGATGGTCCAGTTGCTCACCCCCAAAGCGCGGGCGGCGCGGACATATTCCAGGTTGCGGGCGCGTAGGAATTCGGCGCGCACCACGCCCACAAGGCCCATCCAGCCAAACAGGATCATCAACACCACGAGCAGCCAGAAACTTCGCCCCAGGATCGCGAACAAGATGATGATCACGTAAAGCTGCGGGGTCGAGGCCCAGATCTCGATCACCCGTTGGAAAATCAGATCCAGCCAGCCGCCGAAATAGCCCTGCAAGGCCCCGGCAATCACCCCGATGATCGAGCTTGAGATCGTGACCAGCAGGGTGAAAAGGATCGACAGGCGGAAGCCATAGATCACCCGCGCGACCACATCGCGCTTGGTGTCATCCGTGCCCAGCCAGTTCTGGCTATTGGGGGGTAGGGGGGCGGCACCGGGGCGATCAACCGAGGTGTTAAAGCTGTAGGGGATGAGCGGCCAGATCATCCAGCCTTCGCTAAACTCTTCGCCCAGCTCGGCCCCTTGGCCAGATTTCACCTGTTCGATCAGCCCGTCCGGATCATCAAGGCAATCCTCAATCCCACCGGTATAGATCAGGCATTTGACTTCGACATCGCGATAGGCGGCTTCGGATCGGAATTCACCGCCATAATCGGTTTCGGCATAGAAACTGAAGATCGGCATGCGATATTCGCCGCGGTAATTCACCAGGATCGGGCGGTCATTGGCGATGAATTCGGCAAATAGCGACAGGCCAAAGATCACCGCAAAGATCCACAGCGACCAGAAGGCGCGGCGGTTCTTTTTGAAGTTGCTCCAGCGGCGCTGGTTCAGCGGGGACAGTTTGAACATGGCTCAGCCCTCCCGCTTTTCAAAATCGATGCGCGGATCGACAAAGACATACATCATGTCCGACAGAATCCCGATCAACAGCCCGATCAGCGAGCTGATGAACAGCGTGCCAAAGATCACCGGATAATCGCGTTCAACCGCCGCTTCAAAGCCCAGCCGCCCCAGCCCATCCAGCGAGAAAATCGTCTCGATGATGATCGAGCCGCCAAAGAACACGCCGATAAACACGCCCGGCAACCCGGCAATCACGATCAGCATGGCATTGCGGAACACATGCCCATAAAGCACCCGCCCCTCGGACAACCCCTTGGCCCGCGCCGTCATCACATATTGCTTTTTGATCTCATCGAGAAAGCTGTTCTTGGTCAGCAAGGTCAGCGTCGCAAAGGCGGCGATGGTCGAGGCAAAGACCGGCAGCGCGATATGCCAGAGATAGTCATAGATCTTGCCAAACAGCGTCAGCTCATCGAAATTCTCCGAGGTCAGGCCACGCAGCGGGAAAATCTGCCAATAGGACCCGCCCGCAAACAGCACCAGCAGCAGGATCGCGAAGAGAAAACCGGGAATAGCATAGGCGACAATGATCGTGGCCGAGGTCCAGGTGTCAAAGGGCGTCCCGTCGCGCACCGCCTTGCGGATACCCAGCGGGATCGACACGATATAGGCGATCAGTGTCGACCATAGCCCCAGCGAAATTGACACCGGCATCTTCTCTAGCACCAGATCAATCACCGAAATCGACCTGAAATAGCTCTCGCCAAAATCAAGCCGCATATAGTTCCACAACATGTTCAGGAATCGCTCAAGCGGCGGCTTGTCAAAGCCGAACTGCGCCTCAAGCTCCTTGATATATTCCTCGGGCAGGCCGCGCCGACCCACGCCTTCGTCATTGGAACCGGCAACCTCATTGCCGCCCCCCGCGATCCCGGCAAAGGCATCGCCTTCGCCCTCAATCTCGGCCAGGATTTGTTCGATGGGCCCGCCCGGCACAAATTGCACCAGGGCGAAGTTGATGATCATGATCCCAAGCAGCGTTGGTATGATCAAAAGCACACGTCGGAGAAGATAGGCCGCCATGGCGCGTTACAGTGCCCCTGCATCGCGCAAACGCTGCGCCTTGTCTTCGTCCCACCACCAGATCGAGGTCTGACCAATGGACAGGGGCGGCGGCGTGTCTGTGTAGGGGCGGCCATAGACATCGAGATAGGCGATGTTATGTGACCCCTTGTACCATTGCGGCACCCAGATATGCATGGCGCGCAGCACACGGTCCAGCGCACGCACGGCAACATCCAGCTCTTCGCGGCTCTTGGCGTTGGCAATGATGTCGATCAGCTTATCGATCCCCTCATTGTTGAGGCCGGCCATGTTATATCCGCCTACGGTATCAACGGTGGCCGAGCCAAAGAGCTGCTCCAGCTCGTCACCCGGCGTATTGGACATGACAAAACGCTGCGTGACCATGTCGTAATCATAGTTCTTTTCGCGTTCCTTGGCTTCTGCCGCATCGACCCGGTTATGCACCGCTGCCACGCCCAGACGCTTCAGGTTTTCCACATAGGGGTTGATGATCCGGTCATATCCCGGCACGTCATTCAGGATCTCAAGCGTCAGTTGCTGACCATCCTTATAGCGCAGCCCGTCATCGCCAACTTCCCAGCCCGCCTCATCCAGCAGCTTGCCTGCGCGGCGCAGCGCGCGGCGATCCGCCAGATCGATGGATTTGGACACAGCCGGGGTAAAGGCCTCTTCGGTGAACACTTCTTCGGGGAAGTATTCGCGCAATGGTTCCAAAATCGCCAGCTCTTCGGCGGGGGGCATCCCCGAGGCCTGAAGGGTCGGAGAATTCTCCCAGAAGCTGTCGGTGCGGCCATAAAGCCCATAGAACAGCGATTCATTGGACCATTCAAAGTTGAAGGCCATGCCAAGCGCCTCGCGCACCCTTGGGTCCTGGAATTTGTCGCGGCGCATGTTGAACCAGAAGCCCTGCGTGCCCGTCGGGCGGCCATCCGGCAGGGTTTCCTTGATCATGTAGCCATCGTTCAGCGCCGGGAAATCATAGGCGGTTGCCCAGGTTTTGGACGTGTATTCTTCGCGATAGGTATAGGCCCCGGCCTTGAACGCCTCAAAGGCGGAGAGGTAATCGCCGAAATACTCATATTTCAGAACGTCAAAATTCAGCGTCCCGACATTGACCGGCAAATCCTTGGCCCAGTAATCATTGCGGCGCTTATAGGACACGGACCGGCCCGGATCGACTTTGTCCAGCAGATAGGGGCCAGACCCGATGGGTGGCTCTAGCGTGCTTTCGGCGAAATCGACGGTCTCGTAATAGGCCTTGGAGAAGATCGGCAGCCCGCCAGCGGTCATCAGCAATTCGCGCAAGGCCCCGTCGGGTTTGAAGGTGAACTTGACCGTGTAATCATCAATCGCCTCAGCGCCGATGATATCCTTGAACAGGGATTTGTAGCGCGGCTGGCCCTTTTCCAGCAGCACATCATAGGAAAAAACCACGTCATGGGCGGTTAGTTGAGACCCGTCGCTAAACTTTGCCTCAGGGCGCATGTGGAAAATCACCCATTCGCGGTTTTCCGGGTATTCCAACGTATGCGCCACCAGACCATACATCGCGTCCGGCTCTTCCAGATTGCCCGTCAGCAGCGTGTCAAAGAACAGGCTGGACCCGGCCGCGGCATTGCCCTTGATGATATAAGGGCTGAGACTGTCAAAGGTGCCAAAGGCCCAGCTGGAATATTCACCGCCCTTGGGGGCCTCGGGGTTCACATAGTCGAAATGCGGAAAATCCGCATCATATTTCAGCTCGCCAAAGGTCGACACCCCATGCGCCTTGATCACCTCTTGCTCGGCCAAGGTCCCGGTTGCCAGCACCGCCAATCCCAGCGCCAGCAAGGCCCCGGTTGCGATGGGTTTCACGTCAAAGGCGACGGATCGTGCGCGGGCAGGGGCTTGGGAAGCAGGTCGGGTAAAGGGGCGGGCTGCGGCTTTGGGTCTCAGCATGGGATCTCCCTGATAGGTCCTGTGAGGCGGTGCATATAACTAATCTTCATTTTAGTTAATTTATAGCTAAGGGCAGGTGCGGTGCAGTTTCAAGTTGAGATTCCGTGATGTTACGGGAATCGCGCACTAGTTGCGCCAGGTTTGTGCAAGAGTTGCGCCGGCAGTCGCGCATAAAAAAACCGCGCCCCAGCGGGACGCGGCCTGATTCTCTCGCGATTTGGGCTTAGTTGCCCAGGGTGCTCAGATAAGCAATCACATCTGCGCGATCTTCCGGCTTGGAGAAGCCTTTGAACTTCATGCCGTTGCCAGGTGCGTAGGTTTTTGGGTTTTCCAAGAAGCCAAACAGGTGCTCAGGCGTCCAGTTGTCCACCACTTCGTTCAAAGCACCCGAGTAGCCCGAGAAGCCAGCCGCCGTGCCAACCGGACGGTTCACAACGCCAAACAGGTATGGCCCTGTGCCGTTCGCGCCATCGTCAACCTTGTGGCAAGAGCCGCATTTCTTCTTGAAGGTGGTCGCGCCCTTGCCAGCGTCACCCGCCGCCAGAACCGCCGCCACGTCGATTTCCACGACTTCTTCATCCGCCGCCGCATCGTCGCTGCCTGTATCGATGATATAGGCCGCCTGCGCGTGGTCCCCATGGCCACCGCCGGTGTGATACAGCTCTTCGGCAACCCATTTGCCGAGAAGGAAGACCAGCAGGGATCCGCAGACGCCGCCTACAACTTTGGTCATGGTCATTGTGTCAAACATGAGGTGCCCTGTTCGCTATTCGCATTCGCTATTCGTCGGGCGCGTGTCTATTGCTTCCCTTCGCCCATGGCAAGGTGTAGAAGGCGCGACCAAACGCCCGCCCACCGGGCCACTGCGTCCAAACTGACAGGAAACCGCCCCATGACCCAGCGTATCGCCTTCCAAGGAGAGCTCGGCGCCTATTCTCACGAGGCCTGCCGCGATGCCCGCCCCGATATGGAGCCCGTGCCCTGTCAGACCTTCGAAGACGTCATTACGGCGGTGAAATCCGGCAAGGCCGACCTCGCCATGCTGCCGGTGGAAAACACCACCTATGGCCGCGTTGCTGACATCCACCGCATGTTGCCCGAAAGCGGGCTGCGCATCATCGACGAAGCCTTTGTCCGTGTCCATATCTCCCTCATGGCCATGCCCGGCGTGCAGATCGAAGACCTCGAGCTCGTGCGCGCCCATCCCGTGCTGATTCCCCAGGCCGAATCCTTCCTCTCCCGCTATGGCATCAAGGGTGAATCCGCCCCCGACAGCGCCGGCGCCGCCGCCGAGATCGCCGCCAACAAAGAGATGAAAATCGGGGCGCTCGCCTCTGACCTCGCCGCTGAGATCAACGGGCTGCACATTCTCGCCCGCCATATCGAGGATCACGCCCACAACACCACCCGCTTCCTGATCATGTCCCCCGAGGCCGACGCCTCGCGCCGCGGCACCCATGGCATGATGACCACCTTCGTCTTTCAGGTCCGCAACCTGCCCTCGGCGCTTTACAAAGCCATGGGCGGTTTCGCCACCAATGGCGTCAACATGACCAAGCTCGAAAGCTACATGGTCGGCGGCTCTTTTACAGCGACCCAGTTCTACGCCGATATCGAAGGCCACCCCGACGACCTAGGCGTGCAACGCGCCATGGAAGAACTCGACTATTTTACGGACATGGTCGAGGTGCTGGGGACATACCCTCGGGATCCGCGACGGGATTGAGGGGGACGCCTATACACCGCATCTGGTAGAAATATGAGTTTTGCAGAGGAAATACAATGCTCGGTCCGCCATTTAAGGCAACCTGCCGCGGCTAAGCCAACGCGAAAATCAGTCGCCCAATACGGCCAGAAAGAAAGAAGAAAACGGCCGCAGTCAAGCGGCCGCCCTCCGCCTTCAAATGAAGGAAAAGCCGACCACGACGAGCGTTAATGCGATCACAACGACTGCACCGACAGCGACATTACCGCTAGCATTTGCTTCGAAGTGCTTTCCAATTTTGATGAGGAGTTTGTTTTCTTGGCTGTTCATGCCGAGTCTCCTCAACCCAAAGTGTCCAATTGCTGCTGCATCACATGCAGCCGCACCGTTTTGAACAAATTAGCCCAATGATTGCGGTTTTTACCCAGCGAGTCGGGAGCGTTGCCAATGTCACGAATGGCCTGTTTGGTTTCCGAAACCAACTCGGGCGCAAGCTCACGCCAAGAAGCCAACACATTTTCAAAACCGCCAAGCCACTCGACGGTGCCTGTCTCAGGGTTAACAACTACAAAGTTCCTGAAAGCACCCAGAATGGGAAATGCTGCACCCTTGGTCAGACGTTGGTCATGATCGTCCAGTTTTGCATAGCGAAATTGGTAGCGACCTTTGCTAGGAGGAGCCTTTTCAACAATACGCAAGTTCCCTGCCCGGCCACCGACCGTTTCATTGTAAACCCGCAGGAAGTCGCGCCGGATGTGATCGTAAAGAACCAGTGCATCGAGAAGCAGCGGCTCGAAAGCAACATACTTCCGCTTTGACGGGTCAACGCGGTTATCTTCGTAGTCATCTCCGAACTTCTTGAGAGGAGTAGACCACTTCTCATACGCCGCAATGGGGTGCTTCGAGTCGCGGACTGGAAAATCCGTGATGTTCATCAGTTCGAGCACGGACACCAATTCGCGGACGTCGATGTCCTTCTTGTCCGACTCCTTGAAGCCAATGTCGCCTGCCCAGTCTTGATCCTTCACGATCTCTTTGAGGCTTTCGAAAGCCCCATCAAGTTCAAAGATCGAACGGGGCTGTACTGAAATCCCAGTGTTTTGCCCTCTTGCAATGTCCACGCGGAGCGTGTGGTTTTCTCCACCTTCCAGCCCGGTGATGATTTTGACTTCGACGTGCTGGCCTTCGGCGATCGAGTCATCCTCTTGGCAGTCGTAGATAATCTGGGTGGTGTGACCACCATTGGCGATGCCGTAGTCATCGTCTATCATTACATCGAAGATCCGTTTGTCGATCACTTCAATATCTTCTGCAATAATAGTTATGCCAAGGTTCAGCAAATCGAAGGTGCCTGGGAGCGCTTCTTTGCCTTCAAGGCTTGCTTTGACATCCTTGTAAACCTGCCTATTCATGCCAACGGGATCACGCAGGTTCGCTCCAGTCGGAACGTCCTTGGGAAACAGGCGTGCAGGAACCAAAAAAGTGTGCTTAACAATTTTAGGGAGGGTTGGGTGTTTGACGCTACGCGCCTCGGACACCTCAAACCGATACGGTTTGATAGCCATCTTTGAGTACTCCATGGGTCACGAGGGACCGATGTTGCGGGGCGCGATGACCCCGGTAGGCAGGATTGCCTGACCCGTTTATAGGGAAAAAAGTTAGTTAAAGCAATGATGGGATTTTTTAATTACAGCATGTGGCCTTTTTAAGAAAACGAGCAAAAAGTTTTGAAACTCTAAGTGCGATGAATTCGGGTAAAGCAGTCGTTCTATTTTTGTGCAGCAAAAGCCTAGTTTCCGCCCCATCTTCTGAATGTAACAACGGAGTCGTTCGTAAGACAAATAGCCAAATTAGTCCTGTAGCACTCGAAATCACCTTAACCACCCCTAACCCAAATTAACCCACTTTCTGCCAAGCAAAACCAGCGCAGGGGGCAATCTCTCCTGAATTCAGGTAGAATCGGACAGATTGGGTGGGGGGCTTGATCAGGGGCCCCGGATTGGGGGCGAAAGGGCAGGGGGCAATCTCTCCCAAACGCGCGGTGTTTTGTACGGATTGCCCCGTTGCCCAATCAGCGCTCGCCCCGTTACCGGGCAGCGGGCGCTGCGTTAATTTGGCTTCAGAAGATGAAATCGCCCGCCTCAAGATCGGCGATATTCACCCCGGTCAGGCGGATGGAATTGCCGCCGCCGGTGTCGATCACCACATCCGCGCCGACCTGCGTCGCCGCGCCCGATGTGGCCGATCCGAGGTTCAGGTCATTGACGTTGGAGATCGCGGAAACGCCTGATAAATCAATCTGTTCCAGGTTGGTGTTCGTGTCGAAATCCTGGATCGTATCCGCGCCATGCCCGTCTTCAAAGACAAAGGTATCGGCGTTGAAATCCCCGCGCATGACGTCATTGCCCGCGCCGCCAATGATCGTATCAAAGCCCGAGCCGCCATAGATCGAGTCATTGCCACCTCCGGCTGAAATGGAGTCATTTCCAGAGCCACCGAAAAAGCGATCATTGCCGTTTCCGGCAATCATTGTGTCATTGCCGCCTTCGCCAAAGAATCCATTATTATCAAGGGTATCTTCAAGGCGGTCATCGCCGTCACCACCAAACATCCGATCCAGCCCCTGACCACCATAGAGCGAGTCATTGCCTGCATCTCCATAGAGGTTATCCGCCTGGTGGCCGCCTATAAGCACATCCTCACCCGTGCCTCCTGACAGATAATCAAAGCCCGCATCGCCATAAAGCGTGTCATTCCCGGCCTCACCCCAGAGCCCGTCAACGGATTCACCAAAATTGGACCCGGCGCGGATGATGTCATTGCCATCACCGCCCCAAACCCGGTCGGCCTCGCTCCCGGCATCCAGGCTGTCATTGCCCTCACCGCCCAGCAAATGATCCGTGCCCTGACCGCCGATCAGGGTGTCATCACCAGCTCCGCCGTAGAGGCGATCAGCGTGTTGCTCACCATCGATCCAGTCGTCACCCTCGCCCCCTTCAATCGTGTCAAAGCCGTATCCACCCAGCAGCGTGTCATCCCCACCGCCACCGATAATCGTGTCATTGCCACTCGCTCCGTAGACACTGTCATTGCCGCCCCGGCCCACCAGCAGATCCGCTCCGGCGGTAATTTTGGTCATTTCGATGCGAATGAGGCTGTAATCTTCGATCGTGTCGAAGGGAACATTGAGGTCAACCCCGTCAGGGTTCGTAGGGTTGGTGTCGATCAGGTCTACTTCCGCACCTGTAATCACCGTGCCATCGGTAAACTCGACATGCGGGAATTTCCCAGCTCCTTCGGGGTTTTTGTCCGCAGTATGCAACTGGGTCATCGTCACAAAGTAACTCGCGCCGTCATCGATAAAGTTGGCAAAGTCGAGCGAAAATTGGCCGTTTTGGATCAGGTTGCCCGCGCGCTCGGACGCAAAGGCGACCAGACGGTTGCTGTTCCCAAATCCATGGACGTCGAAATTTGTCGACGTGCCGCCAATGCTGACTGCGCCGGTGTCAAAATCAAAGATCGGGGCCAGATCGTAGAGGCTTTCAGACATCATGGCAAAGGCCGTTCCGACAATGGACAGGTGATGCGTGTGCTCACCATCGACGATTGTGTCCGGGTTTGTCAGTGCCGTCCCTACAGTGGAATTGTTGTGGACCAATGGCCACACTTGGGCGCCGGTTATGCCATGTTCGAGCATTTCAAACATAAGCTCAACCAAACCCTGGGCATTTGGTAGCCCGGTATTGTCTGGGTGGTTGTGCCCGTCACCATCGGCCTCCATGTTCCATTCTGTCACATAGGTTTGCAACTCGTCCAAGCCTGCGCCTCTAACTAGTTCTTCCTGCCATTCTGCCAATCTTTCGAAGACGGCATCTGTATGGTTCCCGTTGACATCAATGCTGTCGATTCCGGAATCAACATACATGTGGGTGGTTATGCCATCGATGGCGTTCGCTGCTGTCAGACCCGGGATTACCGAAGAAACCGTGCTGTTGAAGATCGCAATCTTGGCAAGGTTTTGACCCTGATGACCAAAGTGTTGGTCATTTCCAACCAAGGGATCCAAACCCTCATCCCAGTCCCAATCAACCTGAGTCAAGCCAGGTGCGCTTTCAGCATAAACGGTCAAGTTGGGGTCATTCTCATCCACCCAGAAAGTTGAGCCGCCTGCGTTGCTTGGTTGTCCGCCAATGCGACCAATATGGGATTCGACAAGAATTTCAGGCTGTTCGAGCTCAGGATGTTCTGCGAATAACTCAACGATGGCCAAGGCCACCTGCGATGCCAGCAGCGCATATTCGATACTTGTCATGGGGGGCATCGCCCAATTGGACTCGTTGCCGATTTCAAAGGAGTGCAGTTCTACGCCTGCTGCGGCGGCTGCAATGGCAGCATCCAGTGCATATTGGGCAACCATTTCGACAAAGTCTGGATTGACCTCGCGATTTGTAATTCCGTAACCTTCTGTGCCATTGGAGTCGTCAATCAATAGCAGGTGTTGGCCCGCAGTGGTGGTAAATGCATCATCGTAATTCATGCCCAGGACGTAATTAATCTGGATGTTGCTCCCGTAGTCGGCATTCATCGACGCGACCGTCTGATAGAACATGTCTTGTCCGATTAGGTTGGGACCGCCGTCAACCGGAGTAGGGTTTGGGTTTGCGTAATCGACTTCGTTGGCGTTGCCACCGGGATAGCGAAGAATCGTCACTCCAAGGTCATCGACCAGGTCATATGCCATATGGTCGACTTGAATATCACTAAAGGTTTCACTGCCGGGTGAAACCCATTGGTCGTAACGATTGGAGACAACATTGCCACCAAAGTGCTCGGCGGTTGCTGCGGTAGCATCATTATACGATGATTGATCGGTAACTAGCATGGTTCGGCTTTCTAATAGGACACAAATTCAACTTATGCGGTGGTTTTACACTTTTAGATGGATATTGTTTTTGCCGCACAGATAAAAGGTGCATTTGACCTGCTGGAATAGTTGACTGTTTGAGGGTGTGTTCGCTGGTCAGGAACTGCCCAATTGTGATTGCGTGTCCGCAAGGCCGCCGGTTGGGTCACTAAACGGGTTTGATTACAAAACTGGATTTGGTTGCCAAGCTTGACCCACAACAAAAGAAACGCTGAGGATGGTGGTATTTCCTGAAGGTATGTAGCGTTGGTGCCGCGACCCTATTCGTCGCGCACCGCTTTGGCCTGTTTTGCCGCCGCCCGCATATTGCGTGCGAACAGGGTCACATCGATATCGGTTGCGACAAAGGTAGCTCCAAGGTCCAGGCAAGCGCGTTGCGTCTCTTGGTCAAGCGTCAGAATACCGGCGGCCTTACCTACCGCGACAATGCGCTTGATGGCGTCCAGAACTGCGGCTTTGACCTCGGGGTGGCCCGCTTGGCCGATATGGCCCATATCCGCGGCCAGATCTGACGGTCCAAAAAAGACACCGTCCACATCGGTGGCCAGAATATCGTCCAGGGCGGCCATTCCGGCGCGGTTTTCGACCTGCACGAGCAGGCAGATTTGTTCGTCTGCTGTGGTCAGGTAATCGGGGATTGCCGAAAATTCCGACGCGCGGGCAAGGGCGGATCCAACGCCGCGCACGCCCCGGGGCGGATAGGTCACGGCTGCAACCAGATCCTTGGCCTGTGCTCCGCTTTCGACAATGGAGACCAGAATGCTTTGCACCCCGGCACCCAGACCTGTTTCTTCTATCCCACCATTGCGGAAGGTCAACGCGCCAAAGCTTTGGGGTCAACGGCTGCTCGGATATTGGTCTGCATCTAGTGGTTTATTGTTGTGATGTGCAAATGACTTGGGGTCAGGATGCATTGATTTGGCGCCTCTTCCTGCGTCTGCAAGATTTACCTGATCTTGCCCCTGATCTGCGTTACATCGCCTTGAAATACAACCAGTATTTCTACGTCGATGCGCCTTGTCAGGAACAAGATCAGGTAAACCAGTGGTGCCAAATCAATGCATCTTGACCCTAGACGTTCAGAGCGCCTAAGCCATCACAAACATTGCTGCGCTAGTTCGACAGCCCGCGATGCTCCAGCACACCTTCGTACAGGGTATAATCTTCACTCAATACGTCTCGCAATATGGGCGCAAATTTCTCATACGCCTCGATCATCTTGTCTTTGTTCTTGTTTTCATTTTCCCGCCGTTCAGTATCGATGGTTTGCCCAAGCGAATTGGCGATGAACTCCAGATCTTGGGTGAAGTGCTCAGTGATCCCGACAAAGTCAAAGTCGCGGTAGGCGTGGAGCAGAACGTCTTGGACGGTTTCCGTTTCGTCCAGGCGTAGGAAATCCGACATTTTGTTCATTTCGCCCGGGTTGCTCATGTAGTGTTCAAATGTCGGATAGGTCGCATGGAACGTCTCGGCACCAGGGTTCTTTGTCGAGATGCTGTAATAATAATCCGACAAGGTGCGCCAGGCCGGGTCACGTAAGAAGGTGATCAACGACAGCCGCGCACGGTAAGGGGCCAGGATATCCGCGATATCTCGATATCTGTAATGGCCTGAGATCATGCGATGGCTGAGGTCGAACAGGCGCGGAAGCGTCGCGTCGAAACCCTGACGCAGGCCGTCGTGATATTCCCTCTCTTTGTTCGGCGAAACACCCAGCACAAAGGTTCGGCCTTGATCGTCCGTGGGGAAGAGAGTTGCGAGATTGGCGCGCAAGGCGCTGCCTGCAGATTTCGGGATGTGGACGTTGACAAGATGCTTTTTCATACAGGTGATCCCACTCCAGAATTTGCTCCATAGTGCATGCGTGTTTTGCAGGCGACCTAAGGTAAACATGAGCTGCGGATGTTTTTTTCTTGACTCAAATTAATAAAGTTCGATTTCATGTTCGGGCTTAATGTACTAAATTTGTAACCTTTTTCAATTGACAAGCGGTCGACGCGGGCTTCGGAGAGGTTCTTCCATTTATGACCCAAAAGATACTTGTTCTAGGTGGGGCCGGGTATATCGGCAGCCACACCTGTAAAAAGCTGCGTCAGAAAGGCTTTGATCCTGTGACGTTTGACAATCTGTCAGATGGGCACGGCGCGTTTGTGAAATGGGGGGAGCTGATCCTAGGCGACATCAGATCCAAACCTGATTTGGACGCCGCAATTGCCAAAGTCGCGCCGGCTGCGATCATTCATTTTGCCGCGCTGGCCTATGTGGGGGAGTCCGTCAGTGACCCCGCCAAGTACTATGAAAACAACACGCTTGGCTCGTTGAATGTCGTCCAGGCCGCCGCAGATGCTGGCAATATCCCGATCATCTTTTCGTCGACCTGCGCAACCTATGGCACGCCAGATGTGTCCTTGATCACTGAGGAGACCCAGCAGCAGCCGATCAACCCCTATGGCCGCAGCAAGCGCATGGTGGAACAGATCTTGCAGGATTTTTCTGCAGCTTACGATCTGAGAAGTGTGAGCCTGCGTTACTTCAATGCGGCCGGGGGGGATGCGGATTTGGAAGTCGGTGAAGCCCATCGTCAAGAGACCCATCTTATTCCGCGCGCGATCCTTTCCGCTCTGGGCCGAATTGATGATTTTGCCGTTTTCGGAGACGATTATGACACGTCCGACGGGTCGGCCGTTCGCGACTATATCCATGTTTCGGATCTTGCCGAGGCCCACGCGGCCGCCTGCTCTTATTTGTTGAATGGCGGGCGAACAGATGTCTTCAATCTTGGTGTCGGCAAGGGATATTCGGTGTTTGAGGTGATCAAGGCAGTGGAAGCAGAATTGAATACCTCGGTACCGTTTCGCCAGGAACCTCGCCGCCCAGGTGATCCCGCGTCTTTGATTTCTGATCCGGCCAAAGCCAAACGCCTTCTCGGGTTTGAAGCCAAACACTCATCTCTTGAAAACATAATCCATACAGCGGCACGTTGGCATTGTTTGGATTGGCAGCCGAAAGCCTGCGAGACAGTTACGTTAAATGCCTGACCGAAATATGAATTTTGCCGATATCCACCCGTGGTTTTTCGATCTTGACTATGTGCGTGGACGGTATGAGGAGGCGCAGTCGCTTTCAAATGAGCGGTTACTGGCCGAGATTTTGGATCCGTCGAACCCGACACCATTTTCCCCCAATGTGCTGTTCGACGACATTCATTGCAGAACGGTTTGCGGGCAGGATAGCGGGACAGAAAATGGTGTCTTGCAGTATTTGCAGGTCGGGCTGCCGCGCGGCGTTTCGCCAAACCCGATTTTTGACCCAGCGTTTTATCTGTCTCGGCACGTGCACCTGCCCCAAGATCCTGTTGTCGCAATTCGTGATTGCCTGTCACGGCTGAGAGAGGGGGCTGACCTATCGGCGGTTCACCCTTTCATTGACGAAGCCTATTTGCGTCACCAACAGGAGCTTTCCACGCCAAACGGATTTCACAATGCGCTATTTTCTGGCGCGTTTTTCGTTGAAAGACCACATCCGCTGGTCGATCTCGGCTATTTGGGGCGCCAGCTTGACCAGAGGTTTGAAAACTATCGAGACACCTTTGCAGCCTATTGGATGGCTGAAGAGGATGTTTCGACACATGTGTTGTTCGATCTCGATTTCTATCGCGCCCAGTTGGGTGAAGATCACGGCATCAAACGAGCCGTCTATCACTATTTGGTCTCCGATGGGGCGCACTCACCTCAGCCTCTGTTCGATCCTGATTTTTACGTCAAGGATGCGGAAGACAGGTTCGAAATTACACCGCAGCGCCCGTTTGAGCATTACATCACCCATGGCCAACAGGCGGGTTTGAACCCGTCTGCGTTTTTCGAAACCGAGCATTACCGGGCGCGGATTGGCGAGTGCGACGTGCCTCTGGAGCATTTTTTGCAGGGGGGGCATTCCTCGGCGACAGGTCTTTCCATTGTGAGGTTCGCGCAATCTCAACTCCATGCTCAGGCCTCGGCGAATACGGGATTGGCGATGGAAACATTGCTGGCGACGCGACCTGAGATGGTGCCGTCACAGGTAATCCCCGAGTTTGATCCGGTCTATTGGAAGAACCAAAACAAAGGTGATCTGGCTACTCAAGAAGAGCCTGCAGCAATCAGAGACCACTACCTGCGCCACGGCAATCCAAAGCAACGGCCGCCAAATGGCTTGATCAATGTAAAATACATCGCCGAGCAACTGGCTTTCCTGGGCGTTGATGACGAAAGCCCGGTCAAAGCGTATTTTCAGCGCGGTTGGCATCTGCGCAGACGGGTTATGTTTGCACTCGACAATCTGGACGATACGGCGATTAACCGCACGCTTAGCGCCGCGTTGCGTTTGCAGCTTGGCGCGCTGGGCCTCGATGTGGTGATTGTGACGCGTGCTAGCGGGGCGTTGAGCCGAGAATTTTCCAACTGCGCCCATATCTGGCACCTGCCCCCCAAAAACCAAAAAGGGTATGAGGCCCATCTGAGAAACAGCCTTGCCCGTTTGCGTCAGGCGTTGTCCGGCAACCTGCCTGAGATTGCTTTTTTTCAAACGGACCAAGACCTGTCACTGCTTGAGGTTTTGCATGACCTAGCGGGTAAAAACGTTGTCTTTTCCAAGATGTGGCCGGAGCCTGACAGTGAAGATGCCGCACAGCTTTTAGAAAAGCATGTTGATCATGTTCTTACATCTCAGGCTGGGCAGGACGGGGGACCCAAATCTTTGCCAGGCGGCATTTCAGCTTCGTCTACACTTGGCTACACCACCGGTGTCCTCTTGGGTGCGCGTCAGGCGCAGAAACCGCCCAGTCGTGTAGAGATGCGAGAACGGCTTGGCGTCGCGTCTGATGCATTTGTTGTAGCGGGGCAGGGGCCCTTTTCTCTAGACAGTGGCATAGATTTTTTCGGGGTCATTGGGGCGAAGTTCCGCACCGAATGGGCCTGTGAACGGGATGTTCACTTTATCTGGGCTGGGGATGGTCCAACTTATGCCAATACCGCGCATTTTTACGGAACTTATTTTGCCGAGCTGTCGGACCAATCCGAGGTGTTCACGACTGTCAAGGACATGGATCTTGCCGAGGTTTTGGCGGCCTCTGACGTATTCCTGGACACGAAACGGGGGGGCGGGGACGCAAATGTGCGTGCCTATGCGCAAAACCTGGGGCTCGCGACGATATCTATCAGCGGGGCGAGGGGCGACATTCAGCCTGGCGGAGAAGCGGCGATTTGCTCGCCCTTTGCGCTGCCTGAAATCGTATCCAGATTGAAAGGGTTGGCCGAGCAAGTGGAAAATGACCTTGCCATCGATCAGCAAGACTTCCCCAAGATTAAACCTGTTATGGCGTTCCTGTCAGAGCTTAACCACTGTTCAAGTGCCTTGTCTCTGCAAGAACCGTTCCTAAAACAGTTGCTGTTCAGCCCGCCGCAAAGGGTCTTGGTTATTGCCGGAGCCTCCGTTGCCAAAGTGCTGGCCGATCTTGATGCCGAGCGAGAGACCAAACTCCCAACCGGGCCGATCAGGTTCACCAGACACCAGTTAATGACATCCCCACTTTCGATGGGGGCCAAGGCGGCTTTGCATGTGGATGGCGCGACTGAATACAATGTGCGTGGGTTGAGTGCGGGGCTGTCGGTGCAGGACATAGCCAGCTTTGACAGGGTGCTTTGGGTGTTGGACGGCGTCCAATCTGAACTGGCCGAGATCTACAACTTTGCTGACCTGACGGATGAAATCTTGGTGGCAAATGCCGATATCATTTCGGAAATGGCGGCGCTGAACCCACGCATAGCCGACCGGATGAGGTTTCAGGAGGGGCTGACGTCATGCTAGATGACAAGGATCGAGACCCTACAAGCCTTTTCAGACGCGCCTTGCGGAGGGCTTTGCCGCCCGCAATTGATGCTGATGTCAAAGACCTGTTTGACGGCGATTATTATCTGCGGGTGAACCAGGATGTGCGCGAGGCCAATATCAACCCGTTGCGTCATTTCGAAAGGTTCGGTCGCCAGGAAAAGCGCCGACCGAATGAATGGTTTAGCGAGCGATATGTCTTTCATGGATTGGACCACTCATCGCATTACGGTGTCCCTCCTTTGGACGCCTATTTGGCATCGAAACTGCAACACAAACCCCGGCTGGTTTTCGTCAGCCATGACGCCTCTCGGACCGGAGCCCCCGCGATCATTTTGCGTTTGCTTGAGATGTTTAGCAAAAGCGGCGCGTTTGAGTGTTTTTCGATCCTGGACGATGGTGGTGAACGTTTGGAAGAGTTTCAGGAGCTTTCGCATACCTATGTGATGTCCAGAAACCGCCATGACAAAGGGTTTTCGGATGATGAGGCCTTTGCCGAAATTGCAAGGCTCTTTGATCGGCAAGGTGTTTTTCAGAACAATCAACCGGTCCTTGCCCTTGTGAATTCGGCAGAATCCTTGCGGATCGCGCAAGGGCTGGCACGCCAAGGCGTTCCGATGATTTCGCTGATCCACGAAATCGCAGCCTATTACGGCCGTGAAAAGTTCACTGAATTCGGCGCTTGTTCCGAAAAGGTCGTGTTCCCCTCTGAGTTCGTTAAGAAAGCCGCCGCCAAGTTTTCGGACATGGACATGTCCAAAGCTTGGGTGCGCGGACAGGGATTATTGACCGATGGCTTTGGCAGTATGGACCGCATGCGATGTCGTCGAACCTTGTGCGAAAACCTGGGTCTGGAAGAGGACGCGTTTATCGTTTTGAACGTCGGAACGATGGATGTCCGAAAGGGCGGGGATCTGTTTGTCGATACGGCAAAGCTTTGCCTTGACGCTTTGCCCGCAGATCGCCCGGTCTATTTTTTGTGGTATGGTAAGCCGGACCCGAGTTTTTCCTATCCGCAAGAGGCTGTTCGCGCCCATGGGATAGAAGACAGAGTTCGGTTTTTGCCCTCTACGCCTGAGATTGAACAGGTTTTTCTGGGGGGCGATCTGTTCTTGCTGACCGCGCGGGCGGATCCGTTTCCTTGTGTGATCCACGAAGCCATGATCTGCGGGCTGCCGGTTGTTGCCTTTCGGGAGGGCGGCGGCGCACCCGAGCTGATTGGTGACGATTGCGGGCAGATTGTTGACATTTATGACCTCGCCGCAATGGCGCAGGCCGTGCTGTCATATGTGGATGATCTGGATCTGGTGAACGCGCATTCCGGTCAGGCTGTCAAAAAGATCAAGGATGCCTGGAGCTATTTTGACTACCAAAAAGACCTTTATGATTTGATCAAGGATGTGGCACCCTCCCCACCATCGGGATGGCCAGAATTGAACCCGCCAGAGGTGCCAGAGCACCTGGTCATCATGAATGCCACCCAACATGATTTGGTTGTTTTCGAAAGCTGCGAAGGATTAGATCCCGAGACGCCGCTCGACATTGCTTTGATCGATGGTCGGTTCAGTGAGGAAGCGGAGGAGGTTGCCGAGCGTTTGAGGCAATTGGGGCATCGGGTGCGCCACCATCAGCCCAAGGCCAATGACGTGGCATCACGCGCGGCGCTGGTTGCGAAATTGCTGGTCAATCCGCGGCCACAAAAACTGACGCTCTTGAATACGTTGCGGTTTGCCTCGACAGCGCAATTGCGGCTTTTGGCCTATCCGATCCATGCGGTCGAAACCGGCCCGCATGTCGATGTGGATTTGATGTATTTGGCTTTGCCTTACCTTTCAGCCTTGGATTTGACCGATATCAAAGCGGTTGAAAACCTGGTCGCTTTGAATCCCAATGCCGAGAGGCTTGTTTCATTGATGCCCTCGTTTCAGAAATCCGACCTTAATTTGCCCGGAGTTGGAAAACCATGAGCCGCCAAGAGTTACTTGATCAGATCCAAAAACTGGCCCCATGGCACCACCATTTGGAGCTTGGTAATGGGCTGTCGACCAGTGATCAGCCAAATCTCGATACCACTGGCAAGGAGGTCACCTTCTTAAACGCGCATAGCTCGTTCCAATTCGCGACCGAGCATGTTTTGCCAAACGGAATGGAAGGGCGCAGTTTTCTGGATTGTGCTTGCAATGCGGGGGGGTACTCCTTTGCGGCAAAGGATGCCGGGGCCAGTCGGACCTATGGTTTTGATGTTCGGGACCATTGGATCAATCAGGCAAACTTTGTCTTGGCAAACCGCGACGCGGACAGTTCAGGCATGGCGTTTGAGGTTGCCGACCTTATGCAGATCGGCGCGGGAGATCAGGAATTTGACGTCACCTGGTTTTCAGGGATTTTCTATCACCTTCCCGACCCGGTTACGGGTTTGAAATACGCCGCAGACCGCACCAAGGAACTGCTTTTCCTGAACACCGCGTGCTCGCCCTACATCCCGGGTGAGGTGGAAGTGCCGGCCCTCCATTACAAGAAGGAAGGTGTCGAGGAAGTGATGTCGGGGGTCCATGAGTTGAGCTGGCTGCCCAGCGGTCCCAAGGTTCTAAAGGACATTTTGAAGTGGTTGGGTTTCGCAGAGGCCAAAATCTATTATTGGCAGGCCAATTTGCCGGACAGGTTGAAAGCTAATAGGGCGTCCAGGATTGGCATTGTCGCGGCGCGTGAACCGGGGCGGTTGGACGGGTTGAGGGAACTGAATGCGCCGACCGATGTGAAACCGGCCCCAAAAACAACCAAGCCCGCGGCGTCTGAGCAGGTGAATACCGCTTCGGTTCAGCCGATTGCCCCGGAACACAGGCCACAGCGTTGGGAAGATGATTTTTCTTGCAATGCCTTGGATGCAGACGCCTTTTCCGACCAGCCTGCGATATCCACATGGGATGATACCGAGTTTGAAGCCCGAACCCAGATCAGCCTGCCTGCGAACCTCCGGTCTTTGCCGCTGCTCGAAATGAAGAACAAAGATCAGTTGCCCATTCCAAATTCCGAGGACCGAGAGGGGTATAGCAAAGGGCAGGATGCGCGTTACTGGATCAGCGGGCTGCGCGACTACGAACATGTTCAGGCCGCGGCGAGAACACGAGACATCCAAATTGACCGCATCCTTGATATTGGCTGTGCCAGCGGTCGGGTGTTGCGGCACTTTGCGTGCCAAAGTGATACGCCCGAAATCTGGGGAACAGATATCAATGGGCGCCATATCCGCTGGCTTTCCAAGGTGATGCCTCAAAACGTCAAACCAGTTTTTGTGCCGGCGCTTCCCAATCTGCCATTCGAGGATAACTATTTCAACGTTGTCACGGCATTTTCGGTCTTTACGCATGTGGATACGTTCGAAAGCGCCTTTCTGAGCGAAATCAGACGAATACTGCGCCCCGGCGGGCTGGCCTATCTTACCGCCCATACCGAGCCAACCTGGGAGGCGTGGCGCGAGCAGGTCGCGCAAACGGGATCGGACTTGTCTGAAAAAGTAGCGCAGTTTTCTGGTCTAAAGGATGATCTGGCTCATCCGATGACGCAGGATGTGCAAACCTATCGTCGCACCGAGATCGGCCCCTATCGCACGCTCAGCTTTCACAAAGCTGATTATATTAGAACGTCTTGGGGAAGCTTCCTTACTGTGGAAGAGATCATTCCCATGCAACACAATTTGCAAACCTGCATTCTGGCGCGAAAGTAACGCATTCGGGTCCTGAAATCGTTTCTGGCTATGGCGGCACCTTGGGCGTGCTTCCTTAGGAGACGTGTTGGTAGCCGGGCTGATGAAGCTCAGTCGCCATGAGCGGAAACCGCTCATTTTTTCAATCGCTATCTGTGTCCTCATTGTTGTCATAAGGTACTTTGTGACGGGGGGGATTGAATGATTTTTGGGCGTGACGGGCGAAACGGCAGCGTGGCGAAAAACTATCTATTTGCTGCGCTCTTTGCGGCGCTTCTTCCGCTGATCCTGATATCCGTGCTGTATGATCGCTATAGCGCACAGTTGATCGACACGATTTCACACAGCCGAGCCGAAGGTGAGCTGGAGGCTGTGACGTCACGCATGGGCAGCTTTCTCGGCGGGCATTTGAACCGTTTGGAAAACATCGTGGACTTGCCTGAAACAGCGCGGTTTTTGGGGAGTGGTCAGCCGATTAATGAGGCGTCAGACTTGCTTGATTTCCTCCTATTGGAGGCAGAAAGCCAGGATGTCTATTCCATCGAGTTACTGGACCCAAAGGGCAAGGTTCTGGCGGTGGTTCCGTCCTCAGATGGCTTTCGGGGCGACGTGTTGCCAACCACGCCTATAATCAGTTTTCAGAACGCAGAAGTTGTTGGACCTGTTTTGCCGGCGGATGGATACCCGGGCTGGTTCCAGTTCAGTTTGCCGGTCAAGGTCGACCACCAAATATTGGGTTACGCCGTCATGAGAATGCGGCTGGCATCCCTGACAGAGCAAATGCAACCTCTTGAACTGGAAGGCATTCGCACCCCGCAATTGGTGGTTTTTGATCGAATGAAACTCAAAAGCACGGGCGCAATGGCCACGGGCGAAACAATCTTGCAATCGTCGCGGGCAATCTTGCCGGGCTGGCATTTGGAGCTTGTCGCTCAGAACGACCAATTGACCAGCCCGAGGCAAACCTTGCGTATCGTCTTACTGTTATTATCGGCGCTCTTAGCTGCGGTAATGGTCCTTTTGTTTCTCAGGCTGTCTCACCGGCTCAATACCTACCTTGCCCCTTTAAAGGCGGGGGCGGATGCGGTGTCTCGTGGGGATTTCATGACAGCGGTGCCAGAGACAGGACCAGGAGAGTTGGGCAGCCTCGCAAAGGCCTTCAACCATATGCGACGGCACTTGCGGGACATGATCAACTCGCGCGTAGAGAGTGAACGCCGCGCATCCTTGGGCAACTTGGCCGCGGGGATTGCCCATGAGGTGCGCAACCCTTTGGCGACTGTCGTAACAGCGCTTTACGGGCTGAAACGGCAGGAAACAAAAGGCGACCGCATCGAAATGTATGATGAAATTGCCGAAGAAATCGAACGGGTGGATCAAACCATCGAGGAGTTTTTGAAATATGCCAGACCGGCGCGCCCAAATGTCGAACGCGTGGCTGTGCGGGATGTGTTCCGAAGCTTGCACACGCTGACAGCGGCCAAACTCATGGAACATGGTGTGACCCTAAACCTGGGTGGTGAGTCGCGTTTGGAGTTCGAAATTGACGAAGCGCATCTGCGACAGATCCTTTTGAACCTCATTCTGAATTCGATTGATGCGCTCCCACAGGGGGGGCTGATTTCCCTCACTGCGTTGCGCGTCGGTGGCGATGTTCAAATTCGGGTCGAGGATAATGGAACTGGGATGACTGAGGAGGTTTTGGCCAAAGTCTTGCGACCGTTCTTTACCACGCGAACGCGTGGGTCGGGATTGGGGCTTGCTGTTTGTGCGGAATTGGTTCGGTCGAATGGCGGACGAATGGACATCGAGAGCGCCGAAGGCAAGGGTACCAAGGTTACCCTAACCTTCCCACGCAGTGCAAAAAGGAGCGGGGCAGATGACCAAGACCATCCTGATCATTGATGACGAAATCCGGTTGACGCGATCCTTGTCGTTCACATTGCGGCAAATCGGCTATGAATGCCTCGAAAGCCATAATGGGCGTCAAGGTTATGAATTAGCATTGAAAAAGCGACCGGATGTTGTGCTGCTGGATGTACGCATGCCGGGAATGTCCGGTCTGGAAATCCTTCGGCATTTGCGCATGGATATGCCCGAATTGCCGGTTATCATGATGTCGGCGCTGGACGCGACCCGCGATGCAGTCGAAGCGGTGAAGCAAGGCGCGATTGAATATCTGGCCAAGCCGTTCGATATGGATGAATTGGTGCAACTGCTGGCAAACACTGTCCAGGCAAGTGGCGCGCGATCCGAGACGCAATTTCGGTCTGAAGCGTCACTTCATGATGTCTCCCTTTTGGGAAATAGCCCTGAAATTCGGCATCTGCGTGGCCTGCTTGATCGTGCTGCACGAACCAGGTTGAGCGCCGTGTACTTGCTTGGGGAATTGGGCGTAGGGCGTGCTGTTGTTGCGCGTGATTTGCACCAGAGAAGTTGCGGTGAGGATGCGCCCTTTGTTGAGGTGAACTGCGCCACTTTGACTGGCGATTTTGTTGAAACGGAGCTGTTTGGGCGTCAGGGAGAACTGCCGCGTCCGGGTTTGATTGAAGCGGCGGATGGTGGAACGCTGTTCTTGCACGAAGTCGAGGCTCTACCAGCCACGGCGCAAGCACGGTTATTGGATTTTTTGGACAAGGGATGTCTTTATCTGACACCCGGAACGTCAGGTGTTGCATCTAATGTGCGTTTGATCACCACATCTTCTCGTGATCTGTCGCAGTGTTGCGATGAAGGCAGTTTTCGCCGAGATCTTTATTTGAAACTGTCGATGCTCCCTATCAAAGTGCCCCCTTTGCGCGAGCGTCCGCAGGACATAGAACTGTTGTGCATTCATTTCGCTCGGGAATGTGCGATCAGGTTGGATCAACGGTCGGTCCAGTTTTCGCGCGCCTTTCACGACGGGCTGAAAGGCTACGGTTGGCCGGGCAATGTGCGAGAGTTGAAGAACCTGATAGAGCGTTTGACCATTTTAAAGGGCGGTGAGGTGCTGGCCGAGACCGATTTGCCCGCGGACATGACAGTGCGAGACGCGCACGCAGCCTTTGGGATTGAAGAAACAATGCGAAATGTTGAGCGCGATTTGGTGCGCGACGCATTGACCAAAGCGCAAGGGCGCAAGGGGCTGGCGGCGGAACAGCTTGGGATTTCCCGCCATGCGCTGAAGCGGAAAATGCAAAGGCTTGGGATGGTATGAGATTTTTTCTCGCCGTTACACTCGCCGTCTGTGCAAGTCTGAGCTTGGCGCAAACCGATGTCGCAAATGGAACCGTCGTCAAAGTCGGGTGTCTGTATCCTCTGTCGGGCGCGGGTGGCTTATATGGGCGTGACTCTCAGGTAGCTATCGCAATGGCTCAGGATCATCTGGCGGCAAAAGGCGGATACCCTAAGCTGGATGTGACTGTGCGCGACAGCCGGTCCAAGACATTGCGATCCCTCTTGATCGCACGAAGTTTTGTCGAAGATGACGGCGTGGATTTTCTCTGTGGAGTAGTCAGTTCGGCGGTGGCACTGACAGTGTCTGACTATGCCCGCAGCAGTGAAACCTTTTTCATTGGTACCGATCACGCGTCGCCAGCGCTCACCTCGACACATCTCCATCCTTATTATTTTCGCGTTACGAATGGGGCGCGTCAGTCCATGTCGGCCGGTGCTCAATACATCGCGGAACATTATGCAGCACAGGGGCTGCTCAAGATCAGCTTCATCGGGCCGGATTACGATTACGGCTATCGCAGCTATGAAGACTTGCGGCGCTTCCTAGATGATCTTGGGGTGCAGTATGACGTCGTTTCGACCTATTGGCCAAAGCTCTTTGATACTGATTTCAGCCTTTATATTCGCAATATCATGGCGGATGAGCCCGACATTGTCGTCAATGCCCATTGGGGGTTGGATCTTGTGACCTTTGTCCGTCAAGCAGATCGTTTAGGTTTGTTCAAACAGTCTCAGTTCATGAACTTTGATACCGGTGGCAATTACGAAATTCTGGCAGAACTTGGTTCTGATATGCCCGCAGGGTTGGTTCTATCTGCGCGTCACCATTTGAACTGGCCGAAAACGGCTGCGAACCAAACCTTTGTACAAGAGTTTCATCAAAGGACCGGGCGGTTTCCAAGCTATAGCGCTGAGGGGGCCTATTCCGGTATTCTGGCCATAGCCGAGGCGGTTCGGCAGGCCGGAGGAACCGCTGACAAAGAGAAAATCAAGACAGCCTTGGAGACCCTCAGCCTTGCCTTGCCAGAAGATCCGGACGGATTTCAATCCTATATGGATCCGAAGCATCATCAGATCATGCAGGCCCAAGCAATCGGGCGGACCGGGCCAAATGCAGATTTCCCTCCGGCGCAAATGATGCTGACGGATATTTCGGTCTATTTCCCTCCGCCGCAATGGCCGGATTTTTCCGGCCAGTAGCGTCAGGGTTTGCCTCTTACGGCCAGCGAGCGGAAACCGCTCGTGAAATTGGCGAATTGCGCGCGTTCCGCTCTGATCTTGTTTGCGGCTGAATTGAGGTCACACAGCTCCCCGCTCATGGTTTCTCTGCGCTTCAAGCAAAGCGCGAGGGAGGATTTCGCAAGACTTTTTCAGACCATCATCGCGGCCAATGCCGCGGATTTGTCGCTTGCGGGATTATTGAGAAAATGGAGGGCCTCGCATGAGGAAAATTTCCCGTATTTTGATGACCACAACCGCTGTCGCGACAGCAACAATCTGTGCCGCGCCTGTATTTGCAGACGATGTGAAAGTTGGCGTGGTGACCTTTTTGTCGGGCGGGGCGGCCGGGCCGTTTGGTGTGCCTGCGCGAAACGCTGCGGAACTTGTCATTGACGCGATCAACAAAGGTGACTTGCCTGCACCCTATAATACGGCGGGGTTGGCAGGTAACACCATCGCGCCGGTTTATGTCGATGAGAACTCGAAACAAAAGAACGCGGACTTTCAGAAATTGGTGGAAAAAGACGGAGTGGAAATGGTCGTCGGCTATATTTCCTCCTCGTCATGCAAGTCCATCGCGCCCGAGGCGGAAAAACTGAAAAGGCTCACAATCTTGTTCGATTGCGGCACGCCGCAGATTTTTGAGGACATCGTAACCGAGCCGCATTACACTTTCAGAACGGCGGCCACGGCAACCATGGATAATGTGGCTGCCGCGCGTTATCTGATGGATACCGGCGCGGATGCTGGCCGTGTCGCTGGCATCAATCAAAACTATGCGTGGGGGCAAGACAGCTGGCGCGATTTCTCGGCTTCGCTGGAGCAGCTTGCCGAGGCAACCGAAGTTGTCACCGAACAATTTCCCAAAGTCTATGCCGGTCAGTATGGCTCTGAAATTTCAGCGCTTTTGACCAATCGACCTGAGGTCGTGCATTCTTCTTTTTGGGGAGGCGACATGGAGGCTTTTGTCATCCAGGGGTCAGCTCGCGGCTTGTTTGAACGCTCCAAAGTGGTACTGACCGCAGGTGAAACTGCGATGTTCTCGCTGGCAAAACAAATCCCAGAAGGTACGGTCATCGGGGCCCGTGGGCCACATGGAGATTTGGCACCGGAAAGCGACCTGAACACATGGTTCCGGGCGGCCTATAAAGAGCGTTTCGGCTCAGAGCCGACCTATCCATCCTACAAGATGGCGCAGGCACTGCTGGGCGTAAAAGCCGCCGCTGACAAAGCTGGCTCTTCTTTGCAAGACGATGTGATCGGTGCCTTGGAAGGGCTTGAATGGGAGGGGCCGTCGGGCAAGGTTTCCATGGCCCTGGCAGGTGGTCACCAAGCGATCCAGGATACGGCCTATGGCACGTTCAAACTGGCAGAAGACGGGTCTGCCTCTTTAGTGGATGTGATCCGTTATGATGCCGGGTGTGTGAACCCTCCAGCAGGCGTGAAATCCCTGAATTGGATCAAGTCTGGCTTTGACGGCGCGACCTGCAACTGACCTGAGCTTTTACAAATTGGTCGAACCTGACTCGGGCGGGTTCGACCATATTTCGGCCCGAACCGGGCCCTTCTCTCATCACGGAGTTCTTTATGCTAACTGCAATAGCCATTGCAGTGGACGGGCTGGGCTTTGCCGCTTGGCTGTTCCTGTCTTCGGTGGGTCTCACGCTGATCTATGGTGTGATGCGCATCCTCAACATCGCCCATGGCGGGTTCTACGCCTTAGGGGCTTATGCCTCGGCTTGGGGGATCGGGCTGTACATGCAGACCGGTAACCCGGTTGGATTTGCCTTTCTGATTATCCCTGTCATGGCCTTGATTGCCGGTGTGGTTGCCGGTCTTGCGATTGAGCGCGGTGTTTTGAGGTTCATGTATGGGCGTGATGAAGTCCTTATGGTGCTTGTCACCTATGCAATGTTTCTGATCCTCGAAGATGTCACCAAATTGATTTGGGGCACTGACAGCTATGTCGCTTGGCAGCCCGCCTACGCGCTGGGGACGATCGACATCGCAGGGATTCCTTACACGGGTTACAAGTTTCTGATTATCGGTGTCGCAATGCTGTGTGGAGGGCTACTGTATTGGGGCCTGACGCATACGCGGGTTGGAAAACTTTTGCTTGTCGTGATCGAGGATCGCGAAGTGTCCATGGCACTTGGCATCAATGTCACAAAGTTCTTTACCATTACTTTCCTGATCGGGGCGACATTGGGGGCGCTTGGCGGTGCCTTGACCGCGCCTGAAATCTCGGTGGTGCCGGGCATCGGAGCCGAGATCATCGTTATGGCATTTGCTGTCATTGTGATCGGTGGCATGGGATCAATCCCAGGAGCCATTATCGGCGCACTGATCGTAGGATTTGCCCGTGCTGCCTCGGTTCACATTTACCCGCCAGCTGAACTTTTTTCCATCTACCTCGTGATGGCGGCCGTGTTGGCTGTCAAGCCCTATGGGCTGTTCGCCCTGGCAGAAGGGCGCAAAATATGACGCAGTTTGATCGTACCGAACTAACTCTCTTCGCGGCGCTTCCAGTTCTTGTTCTTCTCAGTGTTCTCCTGCCGTCCTGGATCGTGAATTACATTCAGGTCAGCCTGGGCACCGGTATGGTGGCGCTTGGCGTGATGATCCAAATGCGGGCCGGGCTGGTGAGCTTTGGACAAGGGCTTTACTTTTGCATTGGTGGCTATGCCGCAGGTCTCGCCGGGAAATACTTTGGGATCACTGACCTCTTTGCCTTGCTGGGCCTGGGCGTTGTTGTTGCGCTGGTGACATCGGTCGCGCTGGGCTTCTTGTTGCGTCGCTACCGCGAAATCTTTTATGCGATGCTGTCATTGGCGGTCTCCATGATCCTTTACGGGCTTTTGTCCTCGACCGAAGAGTTGGGGTCGACGGATGGCTTCAATCTGCCTGTTCCAACCTACCTGTTTTTTGCCCCCGAAGGTGAAACCGCGCGATTGACCCTGTTTGCGATCACCGCAACAATCGTGATCCTAAGTGCCGTTGTCCTGAACCGCTTGTTGCGATCTTCGTTGGGACTGGTGAATGAAGCCATTCGTGAAAACGAGCTGCGGGTCGAATATTTGGGCACGTCGGCGCATATGGCGGTGCACATGACTTATGTTGTTGCCGCGGTTGTTTCCTCGATGGGCGGCGTGCTTTGGGCGCTGGCTTTGGGCCATGTAGATCCGGAAATGACCAATTGGACCACATCGGGGTCCTTTGTATTCATCGTCATTCTGGCTGGTACGGGCAGTATCATCGCCCCGCTTATCGGCACGTTTCTGTTGGAGATCCTGCGGGTCTACGCGGTCGAGCTTTCGCCTAATACGTGGCAGATGATCCTAGGATCGGTGATGCTCTTGACCATCATTTTCCTGCCCAAAGGTCTTTGGTCACTTGTACAGAAAACCTCTCCTCGAAAACGGTTCGATCCCGATACGGGCGACGCAGTGGCAAAGGGAGTGTGATAGATGACAGTCATACTTGAAACCCGAAAACTGAAACGCACTTTTGGCGCTGTTATCGCCGCCCATGATATCAATATCAAAATTTCATCAGGTGAAGTTTTGGGGGTTATCGGGTCGAACGGGGCGGGCAAAACAACCTTCGTCAACATGGTAACGGGCTATCTGCCGCCATCGTCCGGTGAGATCCTTTATCGTGGTGAAAACATCGTCGGTCTGCCGACCCGCGAGATCACCCAAAAGGGCATATGCCGCTCGTTCCAGATCCCGCAATTGTTTCCGGAACTGTCCGTTCTGGATAACGTGCTGATCGCGCTGAGTGTTGCTGACAACCCGCGACCGGCCTTGTTCAAAACGGCTGTTAATCCGGCGCTCGAAAAGCGGGCGCTGGCCTTGCTTGACCGGTTTTCGATTGCCCAGCACGCCCATCGCGAAGTGGGCGTTCTGGCCCAAGGCATTCGCAAGCTTGTCGACATCGCAATGGCCACCGTGGCCGAGCCTGAGCTTTTGTTTCTTGATGAGCCGACGTCAGGCGTTTCAGCAGACGAGAAGATGGCGTTTATGGCGACCCTGATCTCAGCCTTGAAGGCAACCGAAACGGCCGTGCTGTTCATCGAACATGACATGGAAATCATCGAGACCTTCAGCCCCCGTGTGGTGGCTTTTTACGAGGGGACCATTTTGGCCGATGGGCGAACCGAGCAAGTGCTGACCAATGACAAGGTTCGCGAATTCGTCATTGGCAGCGAATTCCATCGAACTGAGGCAACAGCCGAGGAGGAGGCATAATGCTGCAACTCAAGAATGTTTCATTGTCCATCCAACGCACGCCGATCCTAAGAGATGTGTCTTTGGAGATCGAAACTGGGACAACGGTCGGTTTGATTGGGCGCAACGGTGCAGGCAAGACTACCGCGATGCGTGCGATCATGGGGTTGTTGCCGCTGCAAGGCGGTACCATCCAGTTCGAGCACGGGGCGCTGCATGACAAACCCGCCCATCACCGGGCCGAACTTGGCATTGGCTATCTGCCCGAAGATCGCCGTTTGGTGCCCCATTTTACGGTCGAGGATAACATCCTTGTCTCACTATGGGCGACAGGAAACACGGACCGAACGCGTCTGAAATGGGTCTACGAACTCATGCCAGAGATTGGCCGCTTTGCCGATCGCAAGGCGATGAGCCTGTCCGGAGGGCAGCAGAAGCTTGTGGCGCTGGCACGGGCTTTGGTCGCGGGCAGCAATCTGTTGTTGCTAGACGAACCTTTTGAAGGGGTGGCCCCCGCGCTGGCCCAACGTTTGATGGAGGTTATTGGCGACCTGCGCCAAGAGCACCTTTCGGTGCTGATTTCTGAATCCGATTACACCCATTCCGAAAAAGTCGTCGACAAGGTCTATGCCGTTGAACGCGGCCAAGTCGGTCTGATGGACACAAAACGAGCCGCTTAGGGGGAACACCATGTCAGATTTCATTTTCAATACAACGCCGTCTGTTCGTCAAATGGCGGGCGGTGCAGCCCAGATAGGCGATCTGATCGCTGGTTTGCCCAAGGTCGCGCCAAGCGCAACGGTTCTCTTTGTGACAGATCCCGGAATCATGGGCTTGGGATTAGCGGAAAAGGCACTGCAAGATCTCAGCGAAAAGGGATTTGAGGTGACGCTTTTTGATCAGGTCGAGCCCGACCCCAAAGCCACTACCGTTCTGGAGGCCGCGGAAATTGCGCGCAATGCAAAGGTCTCCGCAGTCATCGGCTTTGGAGGCGGGTCATCGATGGATGTGGCCAAAGTGGTTGCATTATGTCTGGGCTCTGACCAGCCGCTGGACGACATGTACGGTGTCGGGATGGCACGCGGGAACCGCCTGCCGTTAGTTCTTGTGCCAACCACGGCGGGCACAGGGTCTGAGGTCACGCCAATTTCCATTCTGACGACCGGAACCGCCGAGAAGAAAGGGATCAGCTCCGCGCTGATTTTGCCGGATATTGCCCTATTGGACTGTGATCTGACGCTTGGACTGCCGCCTGCTGTCACGGCGGCAACGGGCGTAGACGCGATGGTTCATGCAATCGAGGCTTACACTTCAAAATCCGCCAACAACAATCCGATTAGCCGGATTTTGGCGGTGCAGGCCTTGAAGCTTCTGTCGCAAAATATCCGCGAGGCCGTTTTCAACGGGTCCAATCGCGAAGCACGTGCCAATATGTTACTGGGTTCTATGCTGGCCGGGCAGGCCTTTGCCAATTCGCCGGTCGCGGCGGTTCATGCATTGGCCTATCCGGTTGGCTCATTGTTTAAGGTCCCGCATGGCCTGTCCAATGCGCTCGTGCTGCCAGCCGTCATGCGGTTCAATGCTTTGGTTGCGGCACCGGCCTACGCCGAGTTGGCCCCACATATCTTCCCGGATATCGCGACGGATCGCGACAGTCAGGCAATCACAGCTGAACTGATTGACCGCTTGGCAGGTTTGAACACGGAACTCGGGCTTGAGCCCGGGTTGCGTGGCGTTGGGATTGAACAGGGCGACATCGCCAAACTGTCCTCTGATGCAATGAACCAGACGCGTCTGTTGGTGAACAATCCACGTGATGTGACCGAGGCGGATGCGGCGTGCATCTATGAAGCCTCGCTTTAGACAGGCATCAAGGTACAGAAAAATGACAGAAAACACTTTGAAAAATAGGCTTGATCGTCAGGACCTGCTGGTCGAAGCGGCTTTGATCGGGGAAAACTGGGTTTCGGAGGCGGAACAACGCTTTGACGTGACGAACCCGTCGACCGGTGAGGTTATCGCCCAGTTGCCGGATATGGGCCTGGAGCAGGCGCGAGAAGCTATCAGGGTCGCCGAAAATGCGCGCCACGATTGGGCGGCACGCACAGGCAAGGAGCGGTCACAGGTCCTTCGTAAATGGTACGACCTTATGGTTGCTCATGCTGATGATCTGGCCGCAATCCTGACCGCAGAAATGGGCAAACCTCTGGCTGAAGCAAAGGGGGAAATCCTGTACGGGGCAGGGTATATCGAATGGTTCGCAGAAGAAGCCAAACGCATCTATGGCGACATTATTACCGGGCACCAGCCCGACAAGCGCATTCTGGTGCTCAAGCAGCCTGTCGGCGTTGTGGCCTCGATCACACCTTGGAACTTTCCAAATGCGATGATCGCTCGAAAAGTCGGGCCGGCCTTGGCGGTCGGCTGCAGTTTCGTGGCCCGCCCGGCCGCAGAAACGCCACTGTCCGCTCTCGCCATGGCCAAGCTCGCGCTTGAGGCTGGTTTGCCTGCCGGGTTGTTCTCGGTGATCACCTCGACAGCGTCTTCGGATATCGGACTAGAATTCTGTTCGAACCCGTTGGTGAGAAAACTGACCTTTACCGGGTCAACAGGCGTTGGGAAAATCCTCATGGCGCAATCGGCCCAACAGGTTCAAAAGACCTCGATGGAGTTGGGAGGCAACGCGCCATTCATTGTGTTTGACGACGCAGATCTTGATGCGGCGGTCGAGGGGGCGATGGTGTCCAAGTTCCGCAACAATGGGCAGACCTGCGTATGCGCCAATCGAATTTACGTTCAGTCTGGTGTTTACGAGGCTTTCGCAGAGAAACTGGTTGCCGCGGTTGAGAAAATCCAAGTTGGGGATGGGTTTGAAACTGGTGTTACAGCTGGTCCCCTGATTTCGGAAAAGGCCGTCAAAAAGGTCAAAGGCCACATCCACGATGCTCTGTTCAAAGGCGGGGCCGTTGCCACAGGCGGTGCGCCACATGATCGCGGTGGCACTTTCTTTGAGCCGACTGTGATTGTTGGGGCAACCGCCGAGATGCAGATCGCGCGGGAAGAAACCTTTGGCCCTGTGGCACCCTTGTTCAAGTTCGACACGGTGGATGACGTGATCGCATTGGCAAACGCCACGGAATTTGGCTTGGCATCCTATTTCTATGCCCAAGACCTGAGCAGGGTCTGGCAAGTGGCAGAGGCGCTGGATTATGGAATGGTGGGCGTCAATACGGGGCTGATTTCGACGGAGCTCGCACCGTTTGGCGGTGTTAAACAGTCCGGGCAAGGACGGGAGGGCAGCAAATATGGCTGCGATGACTACTTGGAAATCAAATATGTGTGCCTCGGCGGGGTGTGACGTCAGCCTTTGCTAGAGGACCTTGCAGATGACAAAAAACCTCGGCGGAAAAGTGATCCGCCGAGGTTTCTTTGGCTGTTCCGAGAGTGACAGGTTCAGCCGGGAAGCGTTTGCATGACCATGGCCGCTGGGTAAAACTGAAACCCGTCGCCGACTTTGGCAATGTGGCCAATGCCTGGCCAAGGAAAGTGGTAGGCGATCATCGGAATGCGTTCACGGGCGAGCATATCCAGCACCTTGTAGCGGGTTTGCGCCGACTGTTTGGGATCCGTGTCAAAGGCGAACTCCATTAAGGGGCGTTCCAAAAGCAGGACGTGGTGATGCGTGGTGTCCCCGATGGCTGCCATGGTTTCCCCGTCGCTTTCGATCATAAAGATGGTATGCCCCAATGTATGGCCCGGGGCAGCCATCGCTTGGATACCTGGCAGGAATTCCTCACCATCTTTGAAAAACACAATGCGGTCGCGCATGGGGAGTAGATTAGCACGCGCCCCAGCGACAAAGGCTTTCATGTAACCAGGTTCTGCCCAGGACAGTTTCGCTTCATCCGTCCAGAATTCGAAATCCGTTTGCGAGATATAGATCTGCGCGTTTGGAAAATTAGGTACGCCGTTGGACCCAATGATACCCCAAACATGGTCGCAATGGGCATGCGTACACACAATCGCATCGATATCAGCTGGATCAATGCCTGCCGCCGCCAAGTTCTTCATCATCTGGCCGGTGGTGGGGCCAAACATCTCGGAATGTCCCATACCGGTATCAAACAGAACGAGCTTGCTGCCCGTATCCAGCACCAGAATATTCTGTTCCAGGATCACGTTGTTCGGATCCAAAAAGTTGTTGGTCAGCATCTGACCGACTTCTTCTTTGGTTGTGCCCAGGAAACTGGCCGACGGTTCGCCCAGTGGCAAGATACCGTCCGAGATCACGGTTCCACGCATGGAGCCGTGTTTGAACCTGTAGAAATATGGAACCTGGTCCCATTTCTTTGGCGTCACCAAATCGGTTCCAGCCGCTGCGCCGGGTATGCCGGTTACGGATGCCCCCATCATGGCCGCTCCGCCAAATAAGGCGTTGCGACGAGTTAGAACTAAGTCACGCATGGTTTTCCTCCCTGAAAATCAAAGCGCTTCGCGCTCTGACCGGCCGCGCAACATTGTCTGTGTCGGCAACCAAGTGGTCAGGCGCACGCTTGTCCGGAAAACAAAGCCTGATATCCCTTGTGAGGCGATGGGAGAGACTCGTGAATTATGAGCGTTTCCCGCGCAAAATTCCCAAGGAGAGGGCGGAAGCCGCACACATATAAAATAGGGACAGGATGCATTGGTTTGACGCCAATGGCGCAGTAAGCGCAACAAATCGATGCATCCTGGCCCTAGATCTGCGCGTTTGGAAAATTGTGCGCCGTTGGGCCCGATGATGCCTCAAACATGATCACGATGGTCATGCGTTTACACAATCTCATCGAAACCGGCTGGATCAAATCCTGCCACCGCGATGTTATTCATCATCTGGCGGGTGTTGGGATCGAACAAGTGGGATTCTCGGATGCCAGTACCAAACAGAACAAGTTTAAGCATTATGACACAAAAGAGGACAGCGCCCCGCGATCCTGATTAAGCGGATCGCAGCGATTGGTTTTTAGGATCCTAGTCCCGAATAGGAAACCCATCGCTACGGAGGTCACCATGACCCGCGCTTTCATTATCTCTGCCGTTTTGGCACTTCAATCCAGCCTCGCGACCGCTGCTGAACCCGACGCCGCCATTCAGGGGGTGATCGATACATTGATCCTGCCATGGGCCGGAGACGCTGTTTTGACTGAGGCGATCAACGCGCAAAACGTCACCACGGCGGATTACAACGAGGCCAGAATTCTGGAACTGGATCAAGTTTGGCGCGCCGAAGTGGGCACAGGCGGGTCCGACCTGGTCGATTCCGTATTGACCAGCACCGCGGCTGACTTTCTGCGGTCTCAGGTCGTGTCCTCTGACGGCGCTTTGACCGAGATTTTCATCATGGATCAACATGGCTTGAACGTCGCTGCATCCAACCCGACATCGGATTATTGGCAGGGTGATGAGGCCAAGTTTCAAAAGACCTACTCGGTCGGACCTGATGCCGTTCATGTGTCTGAAATCGAATTCGATGAATCCAGCCAAAGCTACCAGGCTCAGGTATCGATTACCCTGACCGATAGTAACGGCGCACCAATCGGCGCACTGACCGTCGGCATCAATGCTGAGCTTATCATGTAATCAAAGCGCACCCGCCCTTGGCCGGGCGCGTGCCGAAAGGGAGCTCAATGACTGACACACCCCCCCCGAAATCGCGAAAAAGATCTTTCTTCCATTCGATCTTTTTTCGTTGCTCGGCAACAATGGCGATCACCACGATCATGGTCGCTGCAACTTTGTCGATAGGCGCACTAAATCTATTGGATCGTTTCGCGGTTGAAGGGGTGAACAGACAAGTCGACAATCTTGCGGCCTCAGCGGTGGACGCGTTGCAAAAACCGCTGCGTTTTAATGTGGTTAACAAGGTCGATGAGATCGCCTTGCAGACACTTCACAGTGCCGGCGACAACGCAACTGAGGCGCTGGTTCTTGGCAAAGACGGTGCTGTGCTAAGCCAAAGTGCCGAGGAGGGCAGCGCCCTTATGACTCTGGCCACACAAGCATTGGAAAGCGGGGTGCCAGAACGGGCCGAAAGTGGCCGTCTGGTCGCCTATCCTGTGTTGGGATCGCCAGACGGGCCAGCCTTCGGGGTTTTTGCCATCGCGTCCAGCTATGAGGCGCAGCGTGCCGTCGTTGCCCGCAGTGTTCGTGGTGTCGTCTTCCTGGCTATAGTTGTTTTTACGGTGATGATGGGCCTGACTTTGCTCTTGCTGCACCGCATGGTTGGGAAACCTTTGACACGCCTGTCAGACAGCGTGGCGCAGGTCGAGCAGGGGGATTACCTCTCACCCACAGGCATGGATCAGCGACCTGATGAGATCGGCGCAATTGCCAAACGCATCGACAGCCTTCGCGAGGTTCTGAGCGCCGGCCGCACCTCAGAGGAAGAGCGCGCTGCCTTGCTCGACATCCAAAAGGGTGTTGTTCTGACAATGGGCAAGGCGCTTGACCGCTTGGCCGAGGGCATCCTGTATCACCAGATTGACGATCGCTTTGACGATGACAACGAGCCGCTGCGCGTCAATTTCAATCGGGCTAGTGGTAACCTGCACGCGTTGGTGCGGGATGTCGCCAAGAATGCCGAGTTCATCCTGAACAATGCCAATCGGATGAGTTCGGCCTCACACGAACTGTCACAACGGACAGAAACCCAGGCCGCGACTCTGGAACAATCAGCGGCCGCGCTTGAGCAAATGCTCAACACGGTCAAGTCCGTCGCCGAAAACACTGCGCAAGCTGATGAGAATGTGCAAAGAACTCGGGAAATCGCCCTCAAGAATGGCAGTGTCATGACCGCCGCAGTTGAGGCTATGGATCAGATACAAGACAGTTCCAAGAAAATCTCCGAGATTACTTCGATGATCGACGACATCGCCTTTCAAACCAATCTCTTGGCGTTGAATGCGGGCGTCGAAGCCGCGCGAGCCGGTGAATCTGGCAGCGGGTTTGCTGTTGTGGCCTCCGAGGTGCGCGCCCTTGCGCAACGATCTTCTGAGGCGGCGCAGCAGATCAAAGGGCTTATCATGAGTTCCAGCGAACAGGTGCAATCCGGCGCTGAATTGGTGCAAGCAGCTGGCACCGCGTTGGATGAGGTCCTGAGCGAAGTCGAAGAAATCGCCAATATGATGAATGGCCTGGCCTCAAGCGCAGGCGAACAGGCCGAGGGGTTGAACGAGGTCAATGTCGGGATCTCCAATTTGGATCGCGTTACCCAACAGAATGCATCCATGGTCATCGAAGCATCGACAACCGCTCAGGAATTGAGCGCTAGCGCGAAAGAGCTCGGCGGGCTTGTCGGGCGGTTTTCGACCGAGAAAGATAAGCCCGAAACCCACGACATGGCAAAAAAAGACCAGGGGTTGATAACGGGGTCCGATCGGGCAGCATAATTTCTGGTCTTGATTTAGGTGCGTGACCTGAGGGGTTGGATGTCTTTGTATTCGTTTCGACGGGCCTTGGATGTACGATTTGCTCCAAGTTGCTGAGAATGGCTTAGGGTCTCTGGTGAGAGCCCACAGGCCCTAGTCCAAAAAGAGGCCGAAATAATCCTGTGCTTCGGACAGTTTTTTGACACGTTGACCTGCCGCTTCGCCCAGTTGCGTGCTGACATCCTGAAGCAAAAGATTCAGCCCGGTTGTGATCCCCTGTGGCATCGCCAGAAAGAAATGCGTCTCGGCGGGAAAGCGCAAGACATGCGGGGTGATACCGGCGGCCCAATCGCAAAACTCATCGGCCAGAATGACAACTTCGATCCCGCGTTTCTTGGCCAATTTTGCCAGTTGCGGGCCATGTGCACCATACCGAAACACATCCATCATGACCAGGGTCACCCGTTCGCCATCCTCAGGCAACAGACCGGCATAAACCCCGTCGATTCCGTCGACCAGATGCACGCGGTCGCGTAAATAGGATAGCCGCCGGGAAAAGCCATCTGCCAGGTAATGCATGGTTTGAAAACCGGTGATATGCACGGCATCTGAGGCGCATAAAAGCTCTACGATCTCCGTCCACATCGCCCCATTACGAAACCCAAAGGCGGCTTCGATCGAGGCATAGCTGAGATCCAGGTCACTGTCGCTGCCACTGCTGGTACGCCGCAGGAAATTATCTTCGAAGCGGCGATCGACACGGCTGCTGCCTGAAGAATAGTTGGCATTGATTATGCGCGTCCGCGCGTCCGCGGTATCAGCAAATCCGAGTTTGCGGAAAAACCGGGTGACGGTCATCGGGCTCAGGCCCAGCTTTTTGGCAATATCGGCGTTCTTTTCGACAATCACGGCATCAGGGCGGGCCTGAAAGTAAGCTGCGATACGCTTCTCTTTTTGGGTAAAACCAGCTTCGGCGTTTTTGATTGCCCGGCTCAGACTGTCGCGTTCCTGCTCCACTCTTGTGGTCTCCATCCCTGATGATTTTGGCGGGTACAGTATCGTTTTGATCATAGAGTCTGTGCAATTGCAAAGTGTTACGTTTAATAACATTATCACGTAAAATGTTATCTTGATAACATTTGAGGACTGCGCTAACGCTATAGATACGCCCAATTGTGCCGGATTCTTTTGCTGAACTGCCCGTTGTTTCAGGTGCAAAGCAAAGACCGCAAGCGGGGCCAATGAATGAAAATGCCTCTTCAACAGGAAGGATACCATCATGAAACTCAAGCTTCTGGCCTCAGCCGCGTTGCTCATGACGACTGCTTTTGCGGCCCATGCCGACCCTATCAAGCTTGGCTATAATGGCGCGCCCGATGCCAAGAAAAACGCCGTTCACTATTTTGCAGAAACGCTTGAGAAGATTGTCGAGGAAAAGACTGACATCGAAATCGAACTGTTCCCGAACTCGCAACTTGGCAGCGAGCAGGAGCGCATGGAAAATACACTGGCCTCGCCAATGCTGAACGTGGCCAGTTTTGCCGGCCTGTCTCCGGTGGTGCCAGAAAGCTTTGTGTCCAACACCCCCTTTATGTTTGGCTCACCTGAAGAGGCGCGCAGCTTTTTTGATGAGGGCAAATATTGGGGCATGGTCGAGGCAGCCTTTGCCGAGCGCACTGGTGGTTCCGAAATCCTGGCCGTGGTGGAAGAGGGCGGTTTCCTGGCCTTCACCAGCACAGACAAGGCGATCCATACACCGGCAGATTTTGATGGCATGAAGTTCCGCGCGATGGATCCATCGCAGGTCGCTCTGTACGAGGCGATGGGCGCGTCCGGCACGCCGATCCCTTGGACCGAAGTCTACAGCGCGTTGCAAACCGGTGTTGTCGAAGGTCAGATGAACCCACCGCTTTACATCATTCTGGGCTCGTTGAACGAAGTGCAAAAATACATGACACGGGCTAACGTGCAGTATTCCATGCAGTTTCTGGTCGGCAATGGCGAATGGTTGGCGTCGTTGTCAGACGAGGACCGCGCCGTATTGGAGGCGGCAGTTGTCGAAGCAAACAACAAAACCCGCGCCAAGGTGCAGGCGACAGTCGAGGAACGTGTGACCTGGCTGGCTGAAAACGGCATGGAAGTGATCACACCGACAGCGGACCAACTGGCTGAATTCCAGAAAATCGGTCAGCCAAGCTTTATCAACTGGCTGGGCACGCAATCCATCGATAAGAGCTTTATCGAAGCGGCCTTTGCTGACCTCGGCAAATCCGACCTGCTGAAGTAATGCTTGCAGCGCTGCAAAAATGGTTGGCACGCCTCACCTTGGGCGTGTCTTCCCTACTGGTCGCCTGGGTCACCGGGTTTATCCTTTATGGCGTCGGCGCGCGCTATTTCTTTGGCTCATCACCGATCTGGTTTGATGAATTGGCGCGCTATTCGATCATCGGGGCCGCCATGATCGGGGTCGGGGCGGTCTGGGTCGAAGGGGCGCATATGCGCGTCTCCATCCTTGAGAAACGTGTCGCGCCGCCTCTCCGCAGGGTGATCATCACTTACCAATGGGTGCTGACCGTTGCATTGGCCGGGGCGATGACCTGGTTTTCCTACGAATATGTCGGCAAGGTCGGGTTCTTCAAAACGCCAGGGTTGCAGATCTCTCGTTCCTGGCCTGTCGCGATCATGCCGCTTGGGTTTGGGCTGCTGTTCCTTTTGGCGCTGTTGAACGGGCCCAAAGCCATGCGCGACCAGGTGGTCGAGGGTGATCAATGATAACTGTTATGCTTCTTGTGATGCTGATCCACGTGCTGATCGGCATGCCCTTGTTTATCAGCCTCATGGTGACGGCTGTGGTCGGTTTTGGCTTTGTCGGCTTTGATCAAATGAGCCGCATCTTTCCGCAACAAACTTTTGGCGGTATTGATGTGTTTTCCCTGATGGCTATCCCGCTCTTTATTCTGGCCGGAAACCTGATGAACAATGGCAATATGACGCCGCGTTTGCTGCAACTTGCCGACCGGCTGGTCGGGCATCTGCGCGGCGGGTTGGGGCATGTGAATGTTGTGGCCAGTGTGTTTTTTGCCGGGATCAATGGGTCTGCCGTTGCGGATACCTCTGCCTTGGGGACGCTTTTGGTGCCGGGAATGCGCAAAGCGGGCTTTCCGGGGCATTACGCAGCCGGTTTGACCGCTGCCAGCTCGCTGATTGGCCCCATCATTCCGCCGTCGATCTTTATGATCCTTTATGCCAGTCAAACCGGCACTTCTGTGGGCAGTCTGTTTCTTGGTGGAATTTTGCCCGGCCTGGCGCTTGGGTTGGCTTTTATCGCGATGAACGTGATTTATGCGCGGATCTATGGTGTTGAAAAACAAGCGAAACGCGCAAGGTTGCGTGAAATCGCCTGTGCCGCCTATCGCGCGCTACCCGCATTGGTCGCGCCGATCATCATTGTTGCAGGCATTGTCTTTGGCGTTGTCACGCCGACAGAGTCCGGGGCCCTGACGGTGGCCTATGTGGCCATCTGGGGCGTTGTCAGTGGCAACCTCAATCTTCGCAGTCTTTGGGCATCGTTGCGTGACACGGCGGTTCTGACCTCTGCTGTCTTTGTGATCATTGCCATCTCTTCGGTGATTTCCTGGCAATTGGCCTTTGCAGACGCGCCAGAAGCCTTTGCCGAATTGCTGGCGCCCTTTGCCCATAGCCCGACCTTGACCTTGATCGCTATTTCCCTCGTGACCTTTGTCACCGGGATGTTCATGGAGGAAGTCTCGGCGTTGATGCTGCTCACACCGATTTTCTTGCCGGTTGCGCAGGTGACTGGCATTGATCCCGTCCATTTGGGCATCGTGATTACCCTGAATATCACCATTGCCCTGATCACACCGCCTATGGGGGCCTGTATCTTTGTGGCCTCGGCTGTAGGTAAGGTCGATATTGCACGGCTTTTTGTGGCAATCTGGCCGTTCATCGCGGTGGCGCTTAGCGTCTTGATGATCATCATTCTGGTGCCAGGTCTGACCACCTGGCTCCCCTCAATCCTGAAGTAACCATGACATCACCTCAAAATCACGCATTGGATTGGGACGCTGCCGGTCAGATTGCCCCCGGAACCAGTGATGAGCCGCTGGTTCCAACCTCGACCTGCGCGCACTGGATCACATGGCCGGTCTATTTCAAGAATGGGCTGGATGGGGCTTTGGCGGAAGTGTTGGTTCGGGCAAGTGTCTATGACCGCCTTATCAAGGCGTCGTGCAACCTGCCCGAGGGTTACCAGCTGGTGCTGCTGGATGGCTGGCGCTCCAAGGAGGTGCAAAACACCTTGTTTCACACCATTCGCCAGCAAGTGATCGCGGATCACCCCAAGCTTAAACCCAACGAGATTGAACGCTTGACGCTACAATTCGCCTCGCGTCCGTCAGACGACCCTTTGCGCCCAAGCCCGCATATCACCGGAGGGTCTGTTGATGTCACTCTTGCTGACCCGGATGGGCAGTTTCTGGATATGGGCAGCCAGTTTGACGAGCCAAGCGAGCGTAGCTGGACGCTGGCTCAGGTCGAGCCGCACCATATGGAAAGACGTCATGTGTTGTTGCAGGCCATGACCACGGCCGGTTTCACAAACTTACCCAGCGAATGGTGGCATTTTGACTACGGGAACTGGGTTTGGGCCTGGTACAGCCAAGAGCCAAAGGCAATCTTTGGACCGACTGACGCCGCCTGACCTAAGCTCACGTAAAGGCTGCAGTGCATACTCAGGTGGTGGCAACAGGGTCTGCGTTAGGTCTGATTTTCCAGCTCTTTCAGCAGGTTTCGAAACACTTTCCGGGCACTGCCGGGATGGCGGATTTTCTTGGCGGTCTGGAGGTTGTGCAGGTCTCGACCAACCACAATCAACCCGACCATACCCCAATCATAGTGGGGCAGGCAGATATGGCCGTAGATGCCCGGTACTGTGAATTCCACCGTCAATTCTTCGTCCAGACCGCCATTCCAGGCGGCGGCACCTTCGGGGATCATGCCCTTTTTCGAGGCGGAGTTATGCCCCGCATCCGTCGCCAGAAACGTCACGCTATCGCCGATATCAACATGCAAAAGCGCCGGTTCAAAAACGTTGGGAATATCCGGATTGCCGCAGGCTGCGTTCAGCATCAGAACAGCATGTTTCTTGCCGTTGGACAGGGGCGCGGGACAGGCCAGCGCTCCGCTGGCCCCGGCCAAAGCCCCCATGGATAGAACAAATTCACGACGCGTAAGCATGAACCAAAAGATCCTCTCTTGGGCCGGTGCTGATTTCGATATCAACCCCGTAAGTTTCTGAAATCGCGGCCGAGCGCAGAACCTCGTCGGGGCTGCCCTGCGCCAGAACGCGGCCTTGCCCGATCAGCACCAGATGGTCAGCAAACCGGGCGGCCAGGTTCAGGTCATGCAAGGCCACCATGCCAATCGCCCCCCGCGCCGCCATGGCGCTTTTGATCTGGCTTAACACTTGCAATTGGTGGCGCAGATCCAGAGCCGAGGTTGGCTCATCAAACAGATAGACATCAGATTTGCGGATAAGCGCCTGGGCGACCGACACCATTTGCGACTGACCACCGGACAATTCGCTGACATAGGCTTCGGCCAAATGACCAATCCCGGCCAGATCAAGCGCCTGACCAACGGCGCGCATATCAGCCTCGCTGACCCGCCATCCTCGCAATTGCTTATGCGCCATCATCACCACGTCAAAAACCGTCAGCGCGGCGTTGGCCGTAAAGAATTGCGGCATAAAGCACACCCGTTTGAGCCTTTCGCGGGTGGGCAGGCTGGCGAGGTCTGTCTCGCCCAGATGCACCGCACCAGTTTCCGAGCGCAATAGCCCCGCAATCAGCCGGAACAGGGTCGATTTACCCGCAGCGTTTGGCCCGATCAGTGCGGTCAAGGTGCCGGGCGCGATTGGTGCAAAGCCGACGTCACTCAGCACCTTGTGCTTTCCATATGAAAACGACAGCCCTTTGGCCTTTAGTTTAGTCATTGCCAATGCCTCTTGCGCTGGCCCAGGATGAGCAGGATGAAAAAGGGAATGCCGATCAGCGACGTGATCATGCCAATCGGATAGACGATGCCCGGCGTGATCGCCTTGGAGGCAATCGAGGTGCCCGACAAGATCAGCGCACCACAGAGTGCCGAGAGCGGTAGAAAGCCGCGCTGGTCCTCGCCCACGATCATGCGCGCGATATGCGGTCCAACCAGCCCGACAAAGGCAATCGCCCCGACAAAAGACACCGCCACGGCAGCAAGAACCGAAACGCCCCCAAGCACGGTGATGCGCAAAAGCGAGACATTGATACCAAGGGCTGCGGCCTTTTCTTCACCCATGCGAAGCGCCGTCAAAGCCCAGGATCGCGACAGGAAATAGGGCAGGATAACCAATAGGACAGCCGCGCAGACACCAACCTTGGTCCAGGTGGCCCGTGCCAGTGACCCCATCTGCCAAAAAATCAGCTGCGCCAATTGGAACTCAGAGGCCCCGTATTGCAAAAAGGCCAGCAAGGCGTTGCAGGTGAACAGAACCGCGATGCCCACAAGGATCATCGCTTCGGGGGATACACCGCGCAAGCGCGTGAACAGGAACAGCAAAAACGAAGTGCCCATCGCGAAAACAAACGCGTTAACGGTCACCATCACGCCGCCGAACCATGGAATGACCGACCAGCCCAAAACAATCGCCAAAGCGGCCCCAAAGCTCGCCGCCGAGCTCAGGCCAAGGGTAAACGGGTCGGCCAGCGGGTTGTTGAGAATGGTCTGCATTTCAGCACCTGCCACACCCAACATCGCGCCAACAAACAGCGCCATCAAGGCCACGGGCAAACGCACCTGCCAGATGATGACCTGTTCCTTGTTGGTGGCGACATCGGGATCCAGGATCACATGCAGCGTGCGCCAAAAGCTCATATTGGCGGGGCCGGTGTTGATATCCACAACCACCAGCGTCACCAGCGCCAGCACGGCCAGGCCAACCAGCGCCGCGCGCCACATTGACCGGCGTTTATAAGCGGAAACCAGGGACAGCGCGTCGGCGGAAATAGTCTGGTCGGACATTCGAAAACCTTTCCTTTGGCCCGCAAAGGCAGATCCTTTGCGGGCGCATGTGGTTATTTTGCAGCCGGGGCTGACATCCAGAACGTGCCCGAAGGTTCAAATGGCAGGAACCGTTCGTGCAATTCTGTAAAGGTCTCCCATGGGTCCAGATCTTCAAAATCATCGGGATGGAACCATTTCGCCAATTGCTGAATGGCCACAAAGTGATAGGGCGAGTTGTAGAACTGGTGGAAAATGGCGTGGTAATTGCCGTTTTTCACAGCATCGAGGTCAGCAAAACCGGCCCGTGCCGCCAGCGCTTGGATCCGCTTTTGGTTGCCCTCATCATCAGCCTCATAACCCAGCAGGACCGAGGTTACTTCGGGTTTGAATTCGGCCCAATTGGCACCAGTGGCAACGAAATGTGTCGGATCGGCTTCGATGACACCTTCGAGGTTCAGTGTGACGGAATAGGCATTCGCCAGGGTCGAGGCATAGTTGGTGCCCCCCGCCAATTCGACAAAGCGGCCATAGTTATAGGGGCCAAAGGACCAGCAGCAGAAATCAACCTGCCAGCCGGCGGCATTTTCAACCACGACCAACGGGCGCTCTTCGGCGGGGATGGCATCGACGATATTGGTCACTTTGCGCATCTGGGCGATGTAGAAATCGATGAATTCGGCGGCGCGCTTCTCTTCACCCAGAATACGCCCCAGCGCCAGCAGCGACGGCACCACATTTTCGGTGGCATTGCGGCGGAAATCGATAAAGGCCACCTGCACACCGGCGCTGTCCAATTTTTCGATCAGGCCGGTTTCCTGTGCCTTGAACAGGCTTCCGGATTCCAAAAGCACCAGGTCCGCTTCGGATTCCAGAACCGCTTCGATGCTGAAATCACCCGCATAGGGATTGCCGAAATTGATCATGCGCGCGGTGTCTTCTGGGAACACACCTTCGAACTTGCGGAACCCATCCGGGTCATAAAGGATCAGGTCGTTGTTCCAGCCGACAATCTTTTCGAACGGGTTGCCGTCGGTCACGGCGCTGATCGCATACATCATCCGGCCTTCGCCCAGGATGATCTTGTCGGGCATTTCTGGTAGGGTGACTTCGCGGCCTGCGATATCGGTAAAGGTCAAGGCTTCTGCTTGAGCATCGGTTGCTGACACGATCAAGGTCGCGCTGGCTGCAATGGCCCCAAGGAAGCCGCTCAGGGATGTCTGCAAAGACATGGCGGTCTCCGAATTGGTTGATTACACCGCGCCTCTTAGGGGGAGTCGTTTAAAAAGCCAAGTATTTTTGTCAGTTAATTTCGGACGGTTTCGAACATGGGTGAATCTGCCCACAGAGATGGCCAGTTAGCTCAACATGTGTTAGGTCGTGTTGACATTCATTTGCACCATTTGAGGGCACAGACGAGGTTTGTGAAGCCTAGATAGTTGCGTGCGAGTTTATCGTAGCGGGTTGCGATGCGGCGAAAGTGTTTGATCTTGCTAAAGAACCTTTCGACAGCGTTGCGGTCCTTATAGAGCGCCGCATCGAACCTACGCCACGATGCCGTCGTGGTGCGACGGGGAACCACAGGGATCGCCTCTGCCGCAGCGATTGCACGCATTGCGCGCGCGCCATCATACCCTTTGTCCCTTGCCCGACAGGGTATTTGCGCCGCAAATATCCCGAGAGGGAACCAGATCGAACTCAGCTTTCAGCCCCTCAAGCAGGGGTTCGGATTGGGTGATGTCATTGCGTTGCCCGCCTGTCAGGATCAGGCGGACTGGATTGCCATGCGCATCGGCCGCGAGGTGAATTTTGCTGCTGATCCCACCTCGTCAGCACCCTAACGTTTGAGCTTCAGCCCTCCTTTTTGCGCGCCCGCGCTGTGCTGATGGGCACGAACGATGGTGCTGTCCACAAGGATATACTCGAAGTCTGGATCATCCACCATCGCATTGAAAAGACGATCAAACACGTCATCTCGGCACCAGCGATTGAAGCGCACATAGACCGAATTCCACTTCCCGAAGTGCTCCGGTAGGGCCCGCCAGTGCGCTCCAGTTCGCGCAAGCCAAAGTATGGCTTCCATGAATTTTCTATTGTCTTGACCGCTACGTCCCGGGTCCGTCGGTTTGCCGGGTAAATGAGGTTCCAGCTTCGTCCAAACTCTGTCGCTTAATTCCTGTCTGCTCAATCATGCTGGCCTCCTAACCAGTAAACAGTTTGAATCACAAACAGACACTTCTGGGAATCCTAAATGTCAACACGACCTAGGGTCGGGATCGGCTCTGTTGCACAAAAGGTTTGGAGGTCGAGCTTCCCCTTTCCCCAGCGGATTTATCCTACGGATTCAGTGAAGGGTATGCCAAGAGCGGTGTAGCGGTTTAACATCAGGATCCTGACCTGGAGCTCAACAACGTGTCGGTCGAAGTCTCGGGCCATGAGGCCTTGGCCAAGGAGTTTGACGAAATTCATCTTTGTCTCTGCGCGTCTTCGACGGTGATATTCTGTCAGTTTTCGCCAGAGTATTCGCCCAAGATACTTGCACGCCCTTACAGCTTCGTTTCGCGCGATGGCACCCGCCTTGGTTGGTGTCCAAGGTTGGGTGTTCCTGCGCGGAGAGATGATGGCAGCGGCGTCGCGAGCGGCAATTACGTTCTGGCATCTACGCGTGTCATAGGCTCCATCGGCGATAACCGTGGCGATGTCTTGGCCCGGTGGGACCTGCTTAAGCAGGTCAGGCAACATCGAGGCATCGCCGACATTGCTTTTGGGGACCCCGACCGCGCGAACCGCCAGTGTTTTCACGTCCATTCCGAGGAGGTGCTTGCGCCACAGGCGCTTTTTGCAACCGCCATGTTTGCGGGTGCTCCATTGGCCTCCACCTTCGGCCTTGATCCTGGTCGCATCAACCAACAAATGGAGCGAGCCCGATCCACTGCGGTAAGGGATGGCGACGTTCAATGCCTTCTTACGGAGGCACAGAGTGCTGAAGTCGGGAGCTTTCCAGTCAACCCGGCAAGACGCAGGAGGCTCTCGACGAACTCGTTCGTTTGCCGAAGGGGCATACCGAAAAGCACCTTCATCATAAGGAAAACCTGGATTGCTGCATCGCTGAACTCACGTTGACGACCAAGTTTGCCTGTTGGACATGCATGCTAAGGCATCTCGGGATCAAACCAGATCGGTAGCGAACCATACTGCTTCAGCGCCGTGTTGTAAGAAGGAAAGTTCCTGGTCTTCTGCTTCGCAGGGGAACAACTGCTCATGCACACTAGCTACCCCACTGGATTCAAACAGCGAAGCCCTCATACCATTTGTGCAACAAAGTCTATCCAGTGTGTCGCGGTCTGCCGGTGGAATAAAATACCCGACCACAAAGGTTACGATCGCCACGATGGCAGGTTCCAACGTTATGGGGAGTTGCCATCCCAAACGCTCTCGAAGCACCCATAACAGCACTGAAGAAACGGCTGCGGCAAATGCTGCTCCGTTAACTTTCCTCGCGGGATAAGGCGTGGCCATGTTTGCCATAATACCCTCCTGTTTTTTACTGTGATTTTAGAAAATTGCGTACAATTGGAGGCCGGGTTAGAAACGCGGGCCACCAATTGCGACAGGGTTAGTGATCGGGGTTTTCCATCAGAAGCGCCGCGCGCAAGAGCGCGGGAAAGCTGTCGACCAACTGACCAGATACACGCGGTCCATCAACTGGATGCCAACGTCCTTCGTGAGAGCCAGGCGTCTCCCATACGGGGTTCGGACCACGCAAGATGAGGCCGATGATCGTGCCTGCCACGATGTGACTGCCAAGTGGACCAAGGTGCTGACCACTGCCTAAAAGCTCGGCCTCTTTTAGCGTGTAGAACCACAAGGGGGTTTCATCGTCGAACCCACCGCTCTTGATCTCGCCAGAAGTCCTACCGGAGCAAATTTCAGCCTTTGTCAATTTGCGGAACGACATGCCCAGCGCCTCAAGCCCATTTATCGCGGACTGTGCGGTTGGAAGATTGTGCAAGAACCCACGCCGTACATTGCGTGCCAATAGATTTCTGGCAATCGGGTTTGGCTTCTCGTTTTCCATCCGCGTCAGTGGGTCGGCCAGGACGGTGTCAATGCGACGGGTCGAGCGATCTGCAAATTGGGACAATGGATGCACCAATCGATCCCAATCGGCCCCCCAATTTCCTGGCAGTTTTGGTCCATTGCCGCCCATTGGTTCTCTGGGCGGGATACCATTTGCCGGATCACCGGCGGATTTTGGCACTGACCCAGTGAAAAGGAACATAAACTCAAAAGCTGCGCCCGAGGGGATCAACGGCGACGGGCCACGTCCGAAATTCTCGTTCCAATCATACGTTCCGCGAACCATAGAGTGACCAAAGCGGAAGCAGGCGGTTGCAAACTCCAGAGGCATAGGCAAGGGGTCGCCCTGGTTCCAATGACATTGATTTAACAGCGCGTCATAGAGTTTCGGGCCATCGGAAAGGATTTCCCGTACAACTTTCGGATCGCAGATGGCAGGGAGCCAGATGTTGAGAACTAGCCACTGATAATACAAACGAACCTGGTGGCGCGCCCATTCAAACACTTCGTTCTCGTCACCTGCTTTGCGCGCATGGGGCCATTCTTGAACCACCCGGTTGTGAAAGCGTAAAAAGGCAAGATGTAATTGAGCGATGAATAAGTTCTCATCGTTTCGCGCGTCGGCGATAATGGCGCGTGACCGATTGAGCGAACCGTCAGGATGCATGAACAATGCACGGTGTGCTGCCGGCAATGCTTCGATGTCGCCCTCTGTAAAAGCGCCAGTTTTAAGAAGGTGATCCAGTCGCAATAAGTCGCCGCCAGGATCGTTTTCCGGAAACCTTACGCGCCGATCCAGATTGCCGTACGTACCAATCCACATCATCGCACGATCTTTTGGAAAACGTAGCAAACCATTGAGCTTGTTCAACGAGGCGTTTCCTGTGTCGCGCTCGGACCCGTACAGGCTGTCGAGATCGAAGCGACCCGTGCGAGTATTGATCAGTTTTGCCAAAACATGATTGCGGGATTGTGGTTCAAATGGACCGTCTATTTCGGGCAAAGGGGCTGCGTCATCGCGTTGTGATAAGCCCGTGATATCGTGGTCCACGAACTGACCGAAATACGTAAAAATTGGAGGGAGGCTGGAATGATTCTTGTCTGAGGGATCATCACTTTCCACCATGTCCTGGTGAACGGCATCCAACGCCAAAAGCGTGCCCTCGCCAAACTCAGCTTCAGCGGCAGTTTTGAAGAAATAGTCAAAACTGGAGCAATCGGTTTCTTCTTGCCCATCGGTAATTGGGATGTGTTGGCCGTGACGAAATGAAACAAGCATTAAAATATCTCCAGGATCCGGAATGTCTTGATATCGACAACATGAAACAGAGAGCGTGAACTGATCGTGATTGGGGGGCATCAGGGCAAGACGGGCTTTGGATAAGCGACTTTGGTTTCGTGGGGCACCGGTTTGTGACCTTGCTTTTCGCCTGCATGGGCGTGCCGATTTGACTGAAATTGCGTTATGTGTTTCTATTTTTGGCGGCCTTTTTGTTGGCCTGGGAGGTGCACGGTTTCCATCACACCTGAGTTGTGGGGCAAGCAAGCTATGGGGGACAAATGCCAGTCGTGGCACATACATGCGCGCGGACGCTTTAAGATAGTTTCCGCCGATAACGGCGATTTGACTCCAAGCAATCGAAAAGAACGTGCCATTGTTGCGTTGCTTGCCACATGCAACGATTTCCGAGCATCGCGACTGTGGTTGCAATCTATACTTTGGTCCAACAGTCCTGCTGAAAAGTCCGCTAGCAGTCTGCGAACTGCGCTCAAAAACTTGCGGCGCGCTTTTTCGGATCCTGACTTGATTGATGCCGACCGACATGAAGTTTGGTTGACCAAAAATGTGCAAGTGACGCGTGACACGACCGACGGTACACCTGCTGAGCTATTGGAACTGGTCGACGCGCCGGATCCGGCTTTTGATGAATGGTTGCGTGATCTAAGAGCACAAGATCCTGCGGTTACAACCGAGCCAGCTGCCCATCCTTCTTCTGTGAACACGGGTGACGAGGAGCAGTGTGGTACGACGTTAATCATCATTCGCTCAAACAGCGCTGATGCAACGGCACAGACCAAATTTCTCGAAACCGTTTTGGCGGACACAATATCCCAAAGGTTTGAATCGGAAGGGGCGGATACGGTTTTTGCGCTGGCGGAACCTTCGGAAGATCGCTTGGCGCAGGCGTCTACGATCCTTCACCTTGAAATGGTTTCAGTGATCGAAGCCGGGTTCTGGTCTGTTCACTTAAGATGTTTAGCCGACAAGGATCGTCGTTTTCTTTGTTCTGACCGATTGCGCCTAGCCTTGGAATCGAAACACGACTCGCTGACTGCGCAGTTGTCGAGTTTTGTCTCGCGCGCAATCAGCCAGATTATGGCGCGGTATTATGCGTGCCGTAACGCGAGCGTTTCGCCTTTGATGATGACCACGCGGGCTGCCGCGAGGCTTTATGACCCAAGTCTTGAAAGGGTCATCGCCGCGGAACAGGATTTGTCTTGTCTTGAGACGAGTGAAGCCTTGGCTACGTCCATATCGTGGAGAGGATTCGCAAAACTGGTACGCTGTCTGGAATTCCGTGAATCAAACCAGACAGAGGAAGCGCGTGCTCTGGCACAGGATGCTGTCGACATGCGCCCCGGCAATCCGTTGGTTGTCGCCATTGCGGCGCGGATCGAAATGGATCTCATCGGAGACCTGGATTATGCGGATTGGTTGGTCCAAGCTGCGCTCGGCGGTTCGGATGGAAACCCTTACGTCCTACAAGCCGCTGCCCGCATCGCCCTTAAACGCGGTCGAACAGAAGACGCGCAGCGCCTCGCGCAAACCGCGCGTCTTGCGGCTGATGGATTGCCGCACGCCTTTGCTTGGGACGTTGAGCTATGTCTCACCGCGTTGGCGCTAGGAGATTTCTCGGGTGCCCATGACGCTGCGCGCCGGGCCCACCGCAGCAATACGCGTCACCGCGCATCGCTTCGTTACCTGATTGCCACCAGCCTTTTGGTTGATGACCAGTTCGAAGCAAAACATGCGGCTGACCGTTTGGCTGGGCTGGAGAGCGGGTTTCGGATCGAACATCTAAGGAAAAGTGATTATCCGATCCACACGTTGCAAAATCTTGGATTGGTGGGTGAACTCCAGTATCAGTAACAAGCGAGCACATCCTCTGTTCAAGGTGTACTCGCCTGGTTGCAGATCCAATGTTTTCAGCAGGATGCGCTGTTAATGCGCAAGTTCTCCAGCTTTCAAGGCCGCTGCCATCGAAGTCCCTTGTCCCCGGAAGCGATCTTTACTTGCGTTGCCTAGGACTGCTGGGCCAATGAAAGGACCGATAGGCAGCAGGTCAAACTCCTCGATCGGATCGAAGCCCGTTGATAACTTTACTGCGTGACGTGCCGCTGTCCCGTCTTGGGTTAGGCTTGCATAGTTCGCAGGTTTGCCGGTTTCATCTTGGCTGGTAACAACGACCACATTAGGGTGTTTGGAGGTCGCAATAATCGAAGCGGTGCCTTTGCGGCGCACAAGCGGCAGTTTTGCGTTAGCGTTGGACGGATTATCTTCGAGCAAAGGCATCCCAACAGCATCCGCCTTTTCATAGCCGACATCCTCGAACCAGGAAGAACGCGCCGGCTTAAACGGGTCTGCCTCAAATCCGGTTTCATCGCGCAACACCCAAAGATCCGCGGCGCCGCGGCCCGCGCTAAAAGACCAACAACCAAATGGTGCTGTCGCAACACCGCTTTTCCGCGTGGCGGTTGGAATCAAACTGAGCCGTGAGCGTTTGAGTCCATTGTCGTCTTTCACCCACAACGCGCCTATCGGTGTGCCGTCCAAATCTACACGATGTAGCCCAAGCACTTGAGGTAGTTGTGCAAATGCGCCTCCTGGCGCAGCGACCTCAATTGGGGGATCGTCCATGCCCTGTACGACTTCTAGCGTGTTCGCAGAGAAATCTTCGGGTTGAATGCGCCAACCTATCTGCTCTCCCGTATGCAAGGTCGCGTGCACCTGATCTTGGAGGTGGTTCCCTATCGGAACAACAAGCTCGACCTTCCCATGCCGTGCATGTAGTTCACAGAGGGTTTTTTCAAGCGGGACCAAGACGTCGGATCTTATTTTTTGAGGCCCCCCAGTAAATCCGTAGGCCATCAAAATGACCATCCTGAACCTGTCGCTTAGTTCCTTTGACTTCCTGTAAATCGACACTTGCTGCACAAGGGCGCGGATCGCAATATGCATGATGCCCGACATCAAGCCTCCCGACAAATCCCGCAGAACCGACGCTGGCAATTCCAACGCGTGCAAGGGTTTGTCCTGTGGCATCGTTCGCAACAGCAAGTCCATCATCGCGGTGCCGTGAGCTGACCCCGACGGCGAATTCAAAGGTCGCCGTGCGCATTCGGCAAAGACACTTTCAGGAAAGGCTTTCTCCATTTCCTCACGGTTTTGTTGATCCGAGCGATCAACAAAGTCTGCAATCTGCGTTGGCGTCAGGTGTGGATTGGTGATCACCCCGTTTTCCAGTTTGAGACCGCCGATGGTGGCAAACCTACTGGTTTTTGTTGCGTTGGTCGGATCAGTGGTCACTGCGACAGGATTCCAAAATGAGATACCCGCATCAATCATTCCGATTTCAATATCGTCGGCGGCCGTTTGGTCCTCTTTGTCCCCGGTGAATGGCAATTGACTTCCAAGCCTTAATCCGCCGGCAGGCACAAAGTGCCCCAACGAAACCGGCTGGTATTTTTGAAGCAAGATGAGCGGGTCGTCTGAATTCAGTTCGTCCTCTCCAGCTATGCTAGGCCATAGGTTCTTGAACGGGTCTTCCACGTCGTCACTGCGTTGGAGTTGGATGACACTTAGCGTTTCAGGCGTATCAGCGAAATAAACTGCTTGGCGCAACTCGTTGTTTTGAAACGTGTCTACGATCATCGGAAGACCCGCAGGCAACAGGTTCACAGGTGCTGGGGCTGGGGTTTCGAGTGGTGTGAAACTTAACATTTTGAGCCCCTTCCTAAGCGTAGCCCAGTTCTGCCCGCGACAGATCCATCGCGTGTTGTAGCACCCCAGCATTTGAAGGGCTTGCAGCGATGTAGTTCGGTTGCTGGGGTTGCGCCTGTTTCGTGCCTAGTTTTCCGCTTTTCATCAAACCTGCTTGCCCTGCGCCTTCCCAAACAGGTTCGCGCGTGGTGTCCAGATGGCCGCTGCTAATGCCCAGCCGGACAGCAAATTCCTTTGCGACCAGTGTTGCCAGAATGCGTCCGGCATACCCGTCTTTTTCGTAATGTACTCCAGCCACAATTCGGTTCTCTTCGATACGCGCTGCGATCAGGCGAAGCTCTTGCGACGGTTTATTGAAGATCATGGCTTCCATTACATAGGCCATGGCCCATGCCTCTGTTGCGTGTCCGCTTGGTGTCGCGCCGTGTGCAGGGGTTCGGATCACCGGACCAATACCACCTGTGACATCGGCGGGCCTTGGAACGTTCAACAGAAACTTTGCTTCTACTACTAGTTTTCCGACGGCTGCCAGAACCGCGTCTAAAATCGACATGGTAAACGGATGGGTATCCCGAGTCATCGGATAGGCCAAAGCGAGAAAGCTCAGAATATCGGCTTGCTGGCCAACGATTTCATTCATTCGTTCCGCGCGAAGCCATCGACGGTTCTGGATTTGGGTCAAGGCGGGACCATCGGGAACTGCAGGCTCTAAGTCACCAGAACCACCTGCCAACGTCTGTTTGGTTCCGTCTTTCTCAACGTGCACTTTTGTGTGGTCGCCGCTGATGGACAAACCTTTGGACAAGGCTTCCGTCATCAAAACGTGACGGTGCAAGGGTTGAAGTTTCCGAAACTCTTCTTTGCTCGCAGCCTTCGGCGTTTGGGCCGTCACAACAAAGCTACTTGTTGCAAAGCTTTGCGAAACTGAGTTCAGCGCATGGCTCAATTGGGTTGAACTGGCACCTCCGGCGTGATTCAGGTCCGGCAGTGCTGAAGTTTGGCTGGTTTGGGACGTCTGGCTGGTTTGCGACGTCTGGCTTGTCTGCAAAAATGGCATTTCTAGGTTCCCCCGTTTGTCAACACACCTGGCGAATAGGTTAAGTGTCGACCTAGTCGCCTGGCAAACACTGAAATTTCACGGTGGGTTCACGGAATTCCTGATCTGCCCTATTAGCCGCAACTAGGCAAATTCGATGATAGCGCCGAGGTGGAAGCTGGTCGGGTGACTGCGTTTCTAGCATGGCAACCGTTCGGCACGAATTTGTCATGTTTGCCAGTAGCGAAGATCATGCGCTAGCCCAATGGCGTTATCCAAAACCTGGGTGACGCTCGAGATAGGACACGGCCAAGGCTTCCGCATCTCTAATGAACCGGGCGTTTCGTGCGCCCGTTTTATCCTCGTTGGTACGGCTGATATTCCAGCCGACATAGGTCACGGCCCTGAGTGCAAGGAACAGGTCAAGATGGGTCATATCCAGCTGGCGTTCCGCGTGATAGCCCGAGATCAAAGCGGATTTCAGGGTGTCAAAGTCGGGCAAGGTTAGGTTTTTCAGCAGGGCCGTTGCGATCTCGAACAGGCGAAAACCAAACCCGCCATCGTCGAAGTCGATGAGATGAAGTTGGGGCCCCTGAACCATTACATTGCCTGGCACCAAATCAGCGTGGATCAAACCGAAGTCGAGTGACGGGGCAAGTGCGGCGAGATCGCTGCGCGCTTTTTCGCGAAACGCGAGCAACAAGTCCCGCTGCCCGTTCGAGAGAGCCGGGTTGTCCCAGAAGCGATCCCAAAGTGGGGCGTCTCCCACCAGCCCGTTGGCATCCCAAACAGGGCGCGCGCTGTCCGCAGCCCCCGGCCAGGCGTCGCTTGCTATGTGCAGCTTTGCCATGTTGCGCCCCAAGGTTTCAAAAGTGAGCTCCCGCGCCGCCGCGCCCATTTCGAGCAAAGAGCGATCGAGCGTGCTGCCCTCCAACCAGCCAAGGACATCGACCTGTATGCCATCCACGATCTGGAGGTGCGATCCACTCAAGCTCATTCGCGGCGTCGGCACGGATAAGCCTGATTGCGAGACCCATGCCATCCAGTCAAGCTCCGCCGTCAATTGTGCATCGGTCCGGTATCTGGCGCGATGCAAACGCAGTGCGAATTTACCCGCCGGGTGATCAAGACGGTAGACGGTGTTTTCGCGGGCAGCGATCAAGGTGACCTCTGCCCCTTCCAAACCCCAAAGGGGAAGGGCTTTTTCGGCCGTCGTCATAGGTGCACCGGCGTTTCTGACACCACCTCATCCAGCGTATCAAACAGCAGATCGGCGTTCTGGATCGAGAAGGGCATTGGTGGGCGAATTTTGAGCGCGTTCTTGTAGCGTCCCAGTTTCGAGAGCACGATCCCGCGATGGCGCATGGCATTGATGACACGGTCAGTGAATTCGCTTGCCGGGGTTTTGGTGGTGCGATCAGTCACCATTTCTGCCCCGAAGATCAGGCCTGAGCCGCGCACGTCCCCGATCACCTCATGCTTTTTTGCGAGCTGGTTCATGCGCATGCGCGCATGTTTCCCGACAGCGAGCGCGTTGCTTACAAGATCTTTGTCTTCGATTTCCTCCAGCACAGCCATTGCCGCCGCACATGAAACAGGGTTGCCGCCAAAGGTGTTGAAATAGCGATATCCCTTGCGGAACTCGGCAACGATCTCGCCACGGGAAACAACGCCGCCGATGGGGTGGCCATTGCCCATGGGTTTGCCAAGCACCATCACATCTGGCACCACACCCATCTTTTCATGCGCCCACATATGGGTGCCCGTCCGCCCGAAGCCCGATTGCACCTCGTCGCAGATAAGCACCCCACCGGCCTTGCGCACGACCTCTGCTGTAGGTTTCAGCCAGCCATTTGGATGATCTGGGAAACCTTCGTTGAGAAAATAGGGGCAAACGACAAGGGCGGCAAAGCCGGTGTCGTCTTCGTTCAAAGCCTCAATCTGGTCGGCGACCTGAGCGGCGAAAATTGTGCCATCGGGATCAGGGTTTCGATAGCTGTCCGGTGCGTCCACAAACCGAAAATACTGACCCAACCCAAAGCCAACGGTCGGGATGTTGGACTTGCTTAGCTGGCTGACTAGAGAAGTGTTGCCGTGATAGGTCGCGTCAGTGGCAATGATCCCGCGTTTGCCCGTGACGGCTTCGGCCATGCGCAGGGCGATGTCATTTGCCTCGGATCCAGTGCAGGTCAGGATCGCGGTATCCAAGGATGCGTCCATCGTCCCGGTCAGGCGTTCGATATAGGCAAGGATGCCCTCGTGAAGGTAGCGGGTGTGCGTATTAAGCGTTCTGGCCTGCTCGCAAATCGCGTCAACAACACGTGGGTTGCAATGCCCGACATGAGGCACGTTATTGTAGCAATCCAGATATTTGCGTCCATCGGCATCCCATAGCCAGACGCCTTCACCCTTCACGATATGCAAAGGGTCCTCGTAAAAGGTGGAAACGTTTGGCCCCATCAACCGTGCCCGGTCGGCCAATAATTCAGCGTTTGTACGTGTCATAGATCAATGCGAATGCCGTCGTGACCGACAACAAGCTCTCCAGTATAGTGATCGGCGCAGGCGTCCTGCCAATCCTTTGGACCATAGGTCGGATCGTCGGACGGGATCAGGTGGGACAAGGCCAGGCGCTTGACGCCTGCATTTGTAGCCGTAATGGCGGCATCATGGGCAAAAGTGTGGGAGCGCAGCCAATGCTGCATCAACTTATCTGACCCATTGCCGACCCGTTCCATGAGCGATGGAAGAGCGGATTCAAGCATGGCCTCGTGAATGAGCAAATCAGCACCCCGCGCAAAGTCCTCAAGCGCCTTGATCGGTGCCGTGTCGCCGGAAAACACAACGTGTTTGGTTTCCGTTCTGAACGAAAAGGCGAAACTGTCGATCAGGGGGGGGTGCGCGTTTCGAATTGCCGAAATCGTCAGCCCATCGCGCTCCAAAACCACACCTTCGTCAATCTCATGCACCCGCACGAACGCACGTAGATCGTCGCGGCCGTCGTCATCGATGCGCAGGTCGATATCAGCCTTCATGGAGGCTACGAACCCGTCCCAATAGGCCCGAATGCCTTTGGGTCCGTAAATGTCTACGGGCGTCACAAGCCCCGAACACCAAGCGGTGTGGATTAGGGGACCAAGTTCCAGATAGTGGTCCGAGTGCATGTGGCTGATAAAGATCGTTGAGAGCGTCTTGAGGTTCATACCTTGATCCACCAAGCCTCGCGTCACGCCGAGGGCGCAATCCAAAACGATCTGTTGTCCATTCATGACGAGTAGGTTGGAAGTGGGCATTGACGATCCCGGACGGACCGCAGGCCCACCTTTGGTGCCCAGAAGGGCAACGTATTCGCTGGTCATAGTGTGGCCTTTCAGATGGCAGCGAAACCGGCGTCGAGCGCGGTTAGAATTGTGTCGGCGTCGGCTTCGGTCAGAACCAGAGGTGGCGACAGGATCAAGTTGGGGCCAGAAACACGCACCATGGCCCCGTTTTGATAAGCAACTTCTTGAACCTTGGCGGCGGTGCCCCCATCGATAGGTTTCTTGGCGGCGCGGTCGCTGACCATCTCCATGGCCGTCATGAGGCCATGGCCGCCGCGCACATCGCCGATGATGTCGTATTTCTCCATCAGGGCCTTGCACCCTTCATAGAGCTGCGTGCCGCGTGTCGCGGCATTGTCAACGACGTTCAAACGTTTGGTTTCTGCCAAACAGGCCAAAGCGGCAGCTGCGCCGACGGGGTGGCCGGAATAGGTGTAACCGTGCCCGATTTTTGCGGCCGGGTTGCCTTCGAACACCTCGATCATGCGGTCGCCAAGCATAACGGCCCCAAAGGGGAAGTAGCCGTTGGTGATGGCTTTGGCTGTACACATCATGTCTGGCTGAATGCCCCAAAGGCGTGCACCGGACCATGCGCCGGTACGACCATAGGCGGTGATGACCTCATCGGTGATCAGCAAAATACCATTGCGGTTACAAATCTCCTGAACCGCAGGCGCGAAAGAGGGATGCGGCGGGATGACACCACCTGCGCCGAGGATCGGCTCCATGATCATTGCGGCAATCGTATTGGCACCCTGAAAGGCGATTTCGTCTTCCAGCGCCTGAAGGCAAAGCTGGGCCAGCCGTTCCGGATCGCTCTCATTGAACGGGTTTCGATAGGTGTAGGGCGCTGGAATATGGTAGCAGCCCGGCAAAAGTGGTTCGTAGGCATTGCGGAAGTTTGCGTTGCCGTTCACCGAAGCCCCACCGATATGCGTGCCGTGATAGCCTTTCTTGAGGCTCAGGAACTTGGTGCGTCCCGCATCACCGCGCAATTTGTGATACTGCCGTGCCAGACGCAGCGAAGTCTCGACGCTGTCGGACCCACCCGATGTGAAGAACGCGCGCGACAACCCGTCAGGCGCGAAGAACTCGGACAATTCGTAGGACAGTTCGATTGCCGCGTCATTTGATGTGCCACGGAACGTGGAGTAATAGGGCAGGGTATCAAGTTGTGCCGCGATGGCGTCTTTCACAGGCTGGCAGGAATAACCAAGGTTGACGTTCCACAACCCGCCAACCCCGTCCACGACACGATGCCCGTCAATATCGACAATCGACACGCCATCTCCGCCTGTGATGATCTTGGGGGGCTGTTCGATACTGTCTTGGGGTGATGTCATAGGGTGCCACATCATACGGCCGTTGTGTTCCTTGAGGAAGTTCGAGTCTTTCATGATGTGGATTCCATTTCGGTTGGATTGTTGAGAGAGGCGGTCCATAGGGCCTCGATAGCGTCAGGGATGGTGCCGCCCCAATTGCGGGTAATTTCCCGTGCGGCGATAATGAGCTCGGATTTGATGCTGCATTCGAGTTCAGCGGTGAACCTCGACGCGACACTTGCCACTGCCACGGCACCTGCAAAATGGCCTGTGTGGTCAAAGACAGGTACTGCGAGGCCTTGGGTTTCGGTTGCGAAGCTCTTGTCGCCTCTCCCGAAACCGGTGAGACGGACATCCTCGACCAAGGTCTCAAGCTCGGCCTCGGTGGTCGCTGTATTTTCAGTGAAGGCTTCCAGATTGGTGACGGCTGTGCGCAATAGCTCTTCCGGCCCAAAGGCCAAAGAGCACAGGCCCGAGGCTGTCGCGTGTAGTGGAAAGACATTCATGTCTATGACTGCCCGCGTCGAGTGGTGTGGGGATTCGCAATCGCACAATCCATAGAGGACATTGCCTGAGAGTAAGGTCGCGTGTGCAGTTTCACCGGTTGCGTCTGCCAGGGCGGCGAGCGCTGCTTTGGCACCATCTTTACGCGGAACAGTTGCTTCTCTTACCTGGGCCAACTGCAGAAGGGCGGGGCCAAGCCGATATTGCTTTGTTGCGGGGATTTGCTCAACAAAGCCTGCTGTTTCAAGCGCTTGAAGGTGTCGGTAGGTGGTTGCCTTGTCGCGTCCAGCGATACGGCACATCTGGGACAATCCGATCTCGGGACGAGACGTTGAGAAGTAGGACAGGAGCGTAAGGGCTTTGGTCGCAGATGACATTATTCGCATCTCATTTTGGCTGATCTGAAAAAAAGTTTGACACAAGTAAATTAACAAGGCAACCTTTTTGTGCAACGACGGTTCAATATGCGAACCGCAGTAGGGAGAAAGAAATGCCGAAGTTTGCTAAATCTGTTTCTGCGATGGCTCTCGCCATAATGGCCGTCGCGGGTGCCGCGCAGGCGGAGTACCCGGAAAAGCCCGTTGAGTTTGTCGTGCCGTGGCCTCCAGGCGATTTGGAAGATGTGCTGACCCGAATGATCGCCGATGATTTCTCTGAGGCCTATGGGGTGCCAACAGCCGTCGTAAACAAGCCGGGTGGGGGTGGCGGCCCGTTTCCCGGCGCGATCGAAGTCGCGAACGCGCCTGCGGATGGTTACACCATCGGCTCATTCATCATTGCGATCCCCGTAGTTGGGCCTCAGATCGGCATTCCGGAACTGAACCCTGACCCCTTCGTGCCGCTTGGAAACTTCCTGACCTATCCCTTTGTTGTCGCAACCAGCGGCGATGCGCCTTACAGCACGATGGAAGAACTGGCGGCCCATGCAAAAGACAATGACGTTGTACTTGGGCACTTTGGCGCGCCTCTGGTTCCGACGCAGGTGACCATGGGTCTGGCCAAGGAAATGGGCTTTTCCTATGCGTCCGACGCTGCATTTGATGCGCTGGACTGCAACACATTGGCTTCGGGCGACGTGGACGTGATCAACACGACCCTGCAACTGATCTTGCCGTGCCTTGACGATGTCAGCGTGCTGGCCTCCATCGGGTCCGAGCGGATCTCGCTGACACCTGACACACCGACCGTGGCCGAACTTGCCCCAGGTCTTGATGTTGCTCTGTGGAACGGTTTGTTTGTTCACGCCGACACCCCGCAGGACGTGCAAGACAAGATTATCGCGGTTGCAGAGAAGACTATGATGTCTGAGCGCGCACAGACGCTCGCAGCGGAGACTGGTGCATTGGTTTATTGGCAGTCTGCTGCTGATGTCGTCTCGCAGATCGAGAAGGATATCGACACAATGTCCCGTATCGAAGGCATGCTTGCTGAATAAAGCGATACGCAGACGGCTGGGCGGCACCCTGTTGCCCAGCCGTTCTTAGATCAGGGGGGCGACATCCGCCATGTTACGCGTGAAAACGCTTCAAGCACTCTTCAAGCGATACCGCAGACCCGGTGACATTGTTTTTGCCTGGTTCGCCTTGTTCGTTTCCGTTTTCCTTTTGTCGCAGCTTGCGGATCAAACCGCGTGGCGAAGCGGTGGGAAACTGTTTGCTCAACCTCGCTTCTGGCCAGCCGTTTCGCTGGGCGCGATGACATTGTTTGCAGCGTTCCATTTGCTTGGTTCGGCATTGTCTGAGCGGATCCACGGGCGCTGGCAAGAGGTCTGGCTGTGGATCAGTTCGCTGGAATTTGCGGGCTGGTTTATCGCCTATGCGGTTGCGGTGCCCTACGCTGGGTATCTGCCGTCGACCGTAATCTTTGCCGTCGTGCTTACCTTTCGCGTTGGGTATCGCAAAGCCTCAACCCTTGGCGCTGCAGCGATCGCCGCCATCGTCATCGTCTTGCTGTTCAAAACGATGCTGAAGGTCAATCTTCCCTCCGGCCTGATCTATGAGAGCTTGCCCGATGGGCTGCGCCAGATCATGCTGACCTATTTCTGATCGGAACTGGAAATGGAAAACCTCCTAGCCGGACTTGAACTGCTCGCCCGATGGGATGTGATGCTTGCCCTATTGGTGGGATCCATCGGTGGCGTCATCATTGGCGCTATTCCCGGGGTCGGGCCAGCTGTCGCGATTGCGATCTTGTTGCCTGCAACTTTCTCCTTTGAACCGATTGTCGGGTTAACGATGCTGCTCGGCATCTACGGATCCTCCATGTACGGCGGTGCCATTCCAGCGGTTTTGATCAACACACCGGGTACGGCGGTCAATGCGCTGACGTCATATGACGGCTACCCGATGACCCAAAACGGTGAAGCCCACCGTGCTGTTTCCATCGCCTATTCCGCGTCGTTCTGGGGCGGTATCTTTGGCATCTTGTGCCTGATCCTGCTATCACCCGTGTTGGCCTTGGTTGCACCTATGTTCGGGAGCCGAGAGATTTTCCTAGCGGCCCTGCTTGGAATCATCCTCGTCATCCTGGCCCATCGCGGTCAGATTTTTGCAGCCGGTTTGCTGGCGATGCTTGGTATATTCCTGCAAACAGTCGGCCTGGATGCCGTGACCTATACGCAGCGTTACACCTTTGGCCAATCCTTCCTGTCATCTGGCGTAAACCTGATCGTTGTAGTGCTGGGGCTTTTCGCGCTCAGCCAAGCCTTCTTTCTGTTAACAGCTCCTGACAACAGCCCCGACGCAAAACCCATTGCAGGCCGCATGACGGCAGGGATCAAGGAACTGTTGAAACACAAGCGTGTGGCCAGCGTTGCATCCGGATTTGGTGTCATCCTTGGCATGATCCCAGGCACCGGTGAATTCACGGCGCAGTTCATGTCCTACACCTACGCGCAAAAGACCTCAAAGGACCCCGATCTGTTCGGCAAAGGGTCTCCCGAAGGATTGATCGCGTCAGAGGCTGCCAACAACGCGGTTCCTGCCGCCGCCATGATCCCGCTGCTGGCGCTGGGTATTCCGGGTGAGGCGCTGACAGCGATGATGTTGTCGGTGTTCTACGTGCACAACGTGATCCCGGGCCCCCAGTTGTTCCAGAACAATATCGATCTTGTTTACGGCCTCTATTTCGCGCTGATCGCACTGAACGTTATTGTTATGGTCTTCTTGCTGTTCTCGACGAATTTGCTGACCAAGATCATTCGCGTTCCCACGCGCTTTTTGGGTGTCATGATCCTGTTGCTGTCGTTCGTGGGAGTTTACTCGCTGCGCAACTCTCTAACGGATTGCATGATTGCGGCGGGCTTTGGGGTGTTCGGTTTGATCCTCAAACGCCTCAACCTGCCGATTGTACCAATCATTCTGGGCATGGTTCTGGGTGGCATCATGGAGGTCAAACTGCGTTCGGCCATGCCGCGCCTGAAGACGCCACTTGATATGATCGACCGGCCTATTGCGGCCATTCTGTTCGGGCTGATCCTTTTGGTGCTCGCACTCCATGTGCGCACGCTCATCAAAGAATGGCGCGCGCATCTGCCCGAAGAAGACCACGACCTGCACGACAGTCAGACAAGGTAACCCCTGATGGACCAGACCAAAATTGATGTGCTCCGCGCGCAACCCCTTTCTGCCTTTACCCATCTGATTGATGGAAAACAGGTGCCTGCGTCCGATGGGGGTACGATGGATGTCATCTCTCCGATTGATGGGCAAGTCATCACAACTATGGCTGCGGGTACAGCCGCCGACATGGAGGCGGCGATTGCCTCAGCGCGGGCTGCCTTTGAAGACGGCAGATGGGCCGGCCAACCTCCTGCGGCGCGCAAGAAGGTGCTGTTGAAATGGGCCGACTTGATCGAAGCCAATGCGTTGGAACTGGCTGTTCTGGGTGTGCGAGACAATGGCACAGAGATCGGCATGGCGATCAAGGCCGAGCCGGGATCGGCGGCCGCGACGATCCGCTACTATGCGGAGGCTCTCGACAAGATTTATGGCGAGATCGCGCCGACCCCCGGTGACATCCTCGGGTTGGTTCACAAGGAGCCTGTCGGGGTTGTCGGGGCCATCATCCCGTGGAATTTCCCGATGATGATTGGCGCGTGGAAGCTTGGGCCCGCCCTAGCGATGGGCAATTCGGTGGTCCTGAAACCCGCGGAGACAGCGTCTCTTTCGCTGATGCGAATGGCCGAGCTCGCGTTGGAGGCAGGCCTGCCTCCGGGGGTTTTGAATGCCGTCACCGGCGAGGGGCGCGTGGTTGGCGAAACGCTGGGTCTTTCCATGGACGTAGATGTGCTGGTTTTCACCGGATCCGGCGGCACAGGCCGGCGGTTGATGGAATATTCCGCTCGCAGCAACATGAAACGGGTCTATCTGGAGCTGGGCGGCAAATCTCCGAACATCGTTTTTGCAGACGCCCCCAATCTGGATGAGGCGGCAAAGGTCGCGGCAAGCGGTATCTTCCGCAATTCAGGTCAGGTCTGCGTGGCCGGATCACGGTTGCTGGTTGAGGCTGCGATCCATGATGAGTTTGTCGCCAAGGTCGCTCAGGCTGCCGAAGCAATGCGCGTCGGCGACCCGCTCAAGGTCGACACTCATGTTGGAGCGGTCAACTCAGAAGAGCAACTCAAGGCCAACCTCGGCTTCGTGGAAATCGCGAAAACCGAAGGCGGAGAAGTCGTCACTGGCGGGGATCGGATACTGCAAGATACTGGCGGGTACTACATGGCACCGACCATTGTCACCGGAGTGACCCGTGACGCAACGCTCGCCCAAAAAGAGGTCTTTGGTCCCGTGCTGGGCGTTACCCCGTTTGAGACGGAAGGCGAGGCCATCGCCCTGGCGAATTCGACCGTCTACGGTTTGGCGGGTGCGGCATGGACATCCAATCTTGGCCGCGCGCATCGGATGGTGCGAGGGGTTCGCACGGGCGTCATGCACATAAACACCTATGGTGGTGCCGATGGGACAGTGCCTTTGGGCGGCGTTGGTCAATCGGGCAACGGGGCCGACAAGTCTCTGCATGCCATTGAAAAATACGTAAATCTCAAAACCGCATGGATCAAGCTGTAGGGCCTTATGATGTCTGACAAAACTATTCTGGTGATCGGCACTTACGACACAAAAGATGACGAACTGGGATTCCTTTCCGATGTGATCCGCAATCAGGGCGGCAATGTCGTGACGATGGATGTCTCTGTCTTGGGCGATCCGTCCAAGCCCACGGACTACTCCAAACACGATGTTGCGGGGGAGGGCGGCAGCACCATTCAGGCCGCCATCGATAGCGGTGACGAAAACCACGCGATGCAGATCATGGCCAAAGGGGCCAGTTTGCTTGCCGCGCGGCTACATTCTGAAGGCGTGTTCGACGGGACGATCATTCTTGGCGGCACAATGGGTACCGATCTGGCGCTTGATGTCGCCTCCGCGCTTCCTTTGGGCGTGCCAAAATACATTGTCTCAACGGTATCGTTCTCGCCGATTATCCCGGCTGAACGACTGGCGGCTGACACGCAGATGATCCTTTGGGCTGGCGGGCTTTACGGGTTGAATTCGGTTTGCAAGGCGTCGCTGTCTCAGGCGGCGGGTGCAGTTCTGGGCGCGGCGCGCGCGGTGCAAAAACCCGACCCAAGCAAGCCTGTGATCGGGATGATGTCGCTGGGCACTTCCGCCTTGAAATACGTGATCCCCCTCAAACCCGCCTTGGAAGCGCGTGGTTTCGAAGTCGCGGTGTTCCATGCCACGGGCATGGGCGGACGCGCTTTCGAAAGCCTTGCAGGGCAGGGTGCCTTTGCCTGTGTCCTCGATTTCTGCACGCAGGAGTTGGGCAACCACGTGAATGGATCCAATATTTCTGCGGGGGCCGATCGCCTGACAAATGCGGGTCTCAATGGGACGCCTCAGATTGTCGCCCCGGGGTGTTATGATCTGGTGGATGTGGTTGGTTGGAAACCGCTGGATGCCAAATGGAAGGCCCATGTGAAGCACGAACACAATCGGCTATTAACGTCTATCGTGCTTGAACCGGCCGAAACAAAGCTGGTTGCGCAAGCACATGCAAAACAACTGGCGACGGCCAAAGGCCCGGTGGCTATGATCCTGCCGCAAGACGGGCTTGGTGAATGGGATCGCGAAGGCGCAGAATTGCATAACCCCGACGGTTTGGCGGCGTTCCTGGCTGAGCTCGAAAACACGCTTCCCGATACCGTACAAGCTTACCGCATTCCGTGCCACATCAATGACAGCGCTTTCGCAGACAAGGCTTTGGAAATATTCGACGCTTGGTGCGCCGACGGCACGGTTAAGTTCTAGGGCCTGTGGACACTCAGCATGGATCATCAGCGCGAGACCCATTTTGCCGCTGACAAGGCGATTTTCCCGCAGCGATCTGGTTGATCGGCAGGGGAAATCAACGAAGGCAGAGGCAAAATGGGCCGCGCAGCTCCGCTGTTTCGCCAAAATTGCTCATTTCATCGTTATTTTCGCTCGTATTAGCCCGCTAGTGCTGCGCTCAAATGCCTAGAACTGAGCAATTTTGGACTGAAACTGATGACCTATGGTGAGTGTCCACAGGCCCTAGTCATGTGCTCCTGGGTCCAGCATTTGCAAAAGGTCAAGTAAGGTTTCGTAATTGTCCTCACCCAGGGTTTTCTTGAAGCCAGCCACAATCTGCGTGGCCTGGCTCAAGTGATCGTCGATAATCTTCTGGCCGCTCGGTGTGATTTCAACGAATTGACGCCGGCGGTCCTTTTCGTCGCGCGTTTGTGTCACCAGCCCCTTTTCGCGCATCGTCGCCGCAATCCGCGTCATGCTGGGGAACAATAAGCTGGATCGATCCGCCAAGGTCTTGGTGTCCATCTGACCATATTCGGACAGCACCCGCAGCACCCGCCACTGCTGCTCGGTGATTCCCGTTTCCGACAGCATGTCGCGGATGGGCGACATAACGCCCTCGCGCGCACGAATAAGGGCGATTGGTAAGGATCGTGCAGTGGAAGGAAGTGGTCTGGTCATAGCGGCCTCGAAAATCTGAGTGACAATGACATGCACCGCAAAAATCGAGTTGACAACATGACAATAATTAACATAGCAATCATTAACGAAGCAAGGAAATGACATGCCGCACTTTCACATCGACTATTCAGCGAACCTCGAAGCTGTCGTTGACATGGCGGCATTGTGCGAAGCAATCCGCGCCGCCGCAGCCGAGATTGACACTTTTCCTGCGGCGGGCATTCGCGTCCGCGCAACGCGCGTTGATCATGTCGCTATGGCCGACGGCAATCCCAAACACGGGTTCATCGATCTCAGTGTGAGGTTGCGGGAAGGTCGCCCAGATTCCGTCAAGAAAGACGCGATCAATCGTATTTTCATGGCGCTCAAAGACTTCATGACTCCCGCGATGGAAAACCATTCCATCGCCCTGTCTGCCGAGATGAGAGACATTGACGCCGACCTTTCACCCAAATTCGGAAACGTCCGTGACCACCTGGAGGACTAGCCATGACCAAACTAGACGAAAACATCTCTAAACTGGGTGGTTATCTTGGCCGCTTTCGCGACACAGGTATCTTGAACCGTATTGCAGGGCAGGATGTTGCGGGCGCCAATGGCACATTCCAAAACACGTCACCCGTCGACAAATCCGTGATTTGTGATGTTGCGCATGGCACCGCGGAAGACATCGACGTCGCTGCAGGCGCTGCACATGACGCCTTCGCCGCGTGGCGCGATATGCCGGCTTTAGAACGCAAAAAAATCATGATCCGCATTGCCGAAGGCATCGAAGCGCGCGCCGAAGAGATTGCTCTATGCGAATGCTGGGACACCGGACAGGCATTTAAATTCATGTCCAAGGCCGCACTGCGCGGCGCCGAGAATTTCCGTTATTTTGCGGATCAGGTCGTGCAGGCGCGTGACGGTCAGCATCTGAAATCTCCGACCTTGATGAACATCACCACACGGGTGCCAATCGGCCCCGTCGGTGTGATTACGCCGTGGAACACGCCATTCATGCTGTCCACATGGAAGATTGCTCCGGCTCTGGCTGCGGGGTGCACAGTCGTCCACAAACCCGCTGAAGCCTCCCCGCTGACCGCGCGCTTGTTGGTTGAAATTGCTGAAGAGGCTGGCTTGCCTCCCGGTGTGTTGAACACCGTGAATGGTTTCGGCGAAGGGGCCGGCAAGGCGCTGTGCGAGCACCCCAAGATCAAGGCGATTGCCTTTGTCGGCGAAAGCCGCACAGGGAGCCTTATCACCAAACAGGGGGCGGATACGCTCAAGCGCAATCACCTCGAACTGGGGGGCAAAAACCCTGTTATCGTCTTCGATGACGCCGATCTGGATCGGGCGCTCGATGCGGCGATCTTCATGATCTATTCGATCAACGGTGAGCGCTGCACCTCATCGTCGCGCCTGTTGATCCAAGACACTATCCGCGAAGAGTTCGAAGCCAAGCTGATCGAGCGCGTCAACAACATCAAGGTTGGCCACCCGTTGGATCCGGCGACGGAAATCGGCCCGCTTGTAACTGAAGAACACTTCAATAAAGTCACCAGTTACTTCGACATCGCCAAGCAAGACGGTGCGACCGTTGCGGCAGGGGGCGTCACCGTTGGGGATGAGGGGTATTTCGTTCGTCCGACCCTGTTCACGAATGCCAACAACCAGATGCGTATTGCACAAGAAGAGATCTTTGGCCCCGTGCTGACCTCCATTCCTTTCTCGACCGAGGAAGAGGCCCTGCAAATCGCCAACGATATTCCCTATGGCCTGACTGGCTATGTCTGGACCAACGATTTGACCCGCGCCTTGAGGTTCACCGATAAACTCGAAGCCGGGATGATCTGGGTAAATTCAGAGAACGTCCGCCATCTGCCGACACCGTTCGGCGGCGTCAAAGCCAGCGGCATCGGCCGCGACGGCGGTGATTGGTCTTTCGAATTCTACATGGAACAAAAACATATTGGTTTTGCCCTTGGCCAACATAAAATCACCAAACTGGGAGCAAACTAATGGGAGAGATTGTCCTCGCCGCCAAATGCACTCATGTGCCGACGATGCTCATGTCCGAACAGGACGGCCCGGTGAAAGGGGCCCGCAAGGAAGCCATTGACGGCCATTTTGAAATCGCCCGACGTGCCAAGGAACTCGGCGCGGATACCGTGGTGATTTGCGATACGCATTGGGTCATCAATGCGGGTTTTCACATCAACGCAAACGACCGCTTTGAAGGGCTGTTCACCTCGAACGAGTTCCCACAGTTTATTCAGGACATGCCCTATGACTATAAGGGAAACCCTGAACTGGGCGATGCCATTGCACAAGAAGCGTCGGACCGTGGTGCCTATACTCTCGCGCACCACCTCGACAGTCTAGAGTTGGAATATGGCTCACTCGTGCCCATGCGGTTCATGTCGCGTGCCCATGAAATGAAGGTCGTGTCGGTCGCGGCATGGTGTACCGTACATGGCCATGACGAAAGCCGCATTGTCGGCGAGGCGATCCGAGCCGCCGTTGAGGCCTCCGACAGCAAGGTTTTGCTCGTCGCGTCCGGTTCATTGTCACACAAGATCTGGCCGAACAAGGACTATGCCGCCAACAACGGCACCTTTACGATCAGCTCCGAATTCAACCGCCAAATGGACCTGCATGTCCTCGATATGTGGCAGCGCGGTGATCACGCGACATTTCTCAAGATGTTGCCCGAATATGCAGAATACTGCTGCGGCGAAGGTTCCATGCACGACACTGCGATGCTCTATGGTGCGCTCGGTTGGGACGCGTACGATGCGCCCTGTGAGGTGATCACAGACTATTTTCCGTCGTCGGGCACTGGCCAGACAAACGTCATCTTCCCCGTTCAGTAGGAGGCCCCGATGCCCGTACCTGCACCTAATCTTTATCCGGATTTCAACACGATCCGACTGAGCCACGTTTGCTTGAACGTGAAAGATCTCGACAAGTCCAAAACCTTTTATACTGATATCGTCGGCCTTCAGGTCACTGATGAAACCGATAGCCACGTTTATCTTCGGGCGATGGAAGAACGCGGTCACCACTGTATCATCCTGCAAAAGTCAGATCAGCCCGGTACGGTTGAAGTCATGGGCTTCAAGACCTTTGACGAGGCCGATCTTGATCGCGCTGAAGCCTATTTCAAAGCCAAGGGGCGTCCGACCGAATGGGTTGACCGCCCCTATCAGGTAAGGACGCTGCTGACGTCGGACAACATGGGAATTCCCCTGGAATTCTATCACAAGATGGACCGGTTGGAGCCCATCCACCAGAAGTATGCGCTTTATCGCGGCGTGAAGCCGCTCCGGATCGATCACTTCAACTGCTTCTCTCATGATGTTGATGCTTCGGTCGCATTCTATTCTGATTTCGGTTTCCGCGTGACCGAATACACCGAAGATGATGACAGCAAGAAGCTTTGGGCGGCTTGGATGCACCGCAAAGGCGGCGTGCACGATATGGCGTTCACCAACGGGACCGGACCGCGCATGCACCATGTTGCGTTCTGGGTGCCGACGCCGCTCAATATCATCGACTTGCTCGATCTGATGTCGACCACAGGCTACGTAGATAACATCGAACGTGGGCCGGGGCGTCACGGTATTTCCAACGCCTTCTTTCTCTATATCCTTGACCCCGACGGGCACCGGATTGAGATCTATTGTTCCGACTATCAGACCGTCGATCCGGATCTGGAACCGATCAAATGGGACTTGCAAGACCCGCAGCGGCAAACCCTTTGGGGCGCACCTGCGCCTGAAAGTTGGTTCAAGCATGGAACGGCATTTGTAGGCGTGGACACCAAGGATTCTGAAATCCAAGCCAGCCCGATTATCGCACCATGACCCTCGATCTAAACAACCCTGATCTGATGCGTGAGGCGGCCCTCGTTGGGGGCCGCTGGATCGCTGGCGATGCAACAACAGGCGTTGCCGTTACCAATCCTGCTTCGGGCGTAGTCCTTGGATATGTGCCTCGTTTGGGTGCCGCTGAGACGCTTGAGGCGATTGACGCGGCGCAGGTTGCGCAGAAAGCGTGGGCCGCACGAACCGCAAAAGATCGCTCAGCGGTGCTTCGACGTTGGTTTGATCTGATGATGGCCAACCAGAGCGATCTGGCGCAAATCCTGACTGCAGAGCAGGGCAAACCCTTGGCTGAGGCCGCAGGCGAAATTGCCTATGGCGCGTCCTTCATCGAATGGTTCGCAGAAGAAGCCCGCCGTGCATATGGCGACATCACACCTGGGCATGCGCCTGACAAGCGTATCCTGTCAGTTAAGCAGCCGATCGGTGTGGTGGCCGCAATCACGCCTTGGAACTTCCCGAACGCCATGATCACTCGCAAGGCCGGGCCCGCATTTGCCGCAGGCTGCGCCATGGTTCTGAAACCAGCGGGACAAACGCCGTTCTCGGCCATTGCACTGGCGGTTTTGGCTGAGGAGGCAGGGCTGCCGCCCGGCCTGTTTTCGGTTGTAACCGGGGCGGCGCGCGACATCGGAAAGGCCATGACCGACAGCCCGATAGTCCAAAAGTTGACTTTTACCGGGTCCACCGAAGTGGGGGCGAAACTTTATGCGCAATGCGCGCCGACGATCAAAAAGCTCGGCCTCGAATTGGGGGGCAACGCGCCGTTCATCGTTTTTGACGACGCCGATCTGGATGCTGCCGTCGAAGGCGCGGTGATTGCGAAGTTTCGCAACAATGGCCAGACCTGTGTTTGCGCGAACCGCATCTACGTCCAGTTGAGCGTCTATGATGCTTTTGCCGAAAAGCTGGCCGCCAAGGTCGCAACATTGCCAACCGGCAATGGAGTCGACAAGGGTATTGTTTTTGGCCCGCTGATTGATGAGGCCGCCGTCCAGAAAGTCGATGAGCATGTCGCGGATGCAACATCCAAAGGCGCTCAGGTTATTTTGGGCGGCAAGTCCCATGCGCTTGGCGGCACGTTCTACGAGCCAACCATCTTGACAGGTGTCACCAATGACATGGCCGTCGCGACCGAGGAGACCTTCGGGCCTGTTGCACCGTTGTTTAAATTCGAAACTGAGGCCGAAGTCGTTGCTTTGTCCAATGACACGGAATTTGGACTGGCGTCGTATTTCTATAGCCGCGACCATGCCCGCGTTTGGCGTGTCTCGGAAGCATTGGACTACGGCATGGTTGGTGTGAACACCGGCCTGATTTCAACTGCAGAAGCACCCTTTGGGGGCGTCAAGCAATCGGGGCTGGGTCGAGAAGGCTCGCGTCACGGATTGGATGACTACCTCGAAATCAAATACATCTGCTTAGGCGGCATCGAAGAGGCGTAAATGATGGACTGGGACGGTTTCGCAGACTGGAGCAAACACATTGCCGACTGGGGCGCGCGGTATCACAAAACGCTGCGCGATCGGCCAGTGCGCGCCCAAACCAAGCTGGGCGAGGTAGCGTCACGTTTGCCAGCTAATCCGCCAGATCAGCCCGAAGACATGGCGGCGATCCTGCGCGACTTTGAAGACATCGTGATGCCGGGCATGACACATTGGCAGCATCCAAGATTTTTTGCCTATTTTCCTGCCAATGCGGCCCCAGCATCGATGCTGGCCGAACAATTGGTCAACACGGTTGCCGCGCAATGCATGCTTTGGCAGACCTCGCCTGCCGCCACCGAGGTTGAGGGGCTGATGGTGGATTGGATGCGGCAGGCATTGGGTCTGACCGAAGGTTTCACCGGTGTTATTCAGGACAGTGCCTCTTCGGCCACTTTGTCTGCTGTTTTGACCATGCGGGAACGGGCAACCGGATATTCGGGCAATCGCGAAGGGCTTTCAGGCAAGGGGCACTTGCGGGTTTATTGTTCGGATCAAGTACACTCTTCGATCGATCGGGCATGTTGGGTCGCGGGCATCGGGCAAGACAATTTGGTCAAGATTGAGGGGAACGGCCCGCTCCATGGCATGGACGCCGATGCCTTGGATACTGCAATCCGTAAGGATATCGCGGCGGGGCACTGCCCGGCAGGCGTCATTGCCATCACGGGGGGCACGGGTGTTGGCGCTTGCGATGATCTGGCGTCAATCCTGAAGGTCGCCAAGGCGCATGACCTTTACACCCATCTGGATGCTGCCTGGGCTGGTTCAGCCATGATCTGCCCCGAAATCCATGAGCAGTTCTGGGATGGCGTCGATGGTTTCGACAGCATCGTTTTCAACCCGCACAAATGGTTGGGTGCGCAGTTTGATTGCTCAATCCAGTTCCTGCGCGATGCTACGCCTCAGCTCAATACGCTCAAGATCGAACCGGAATACCTCAAGACCTCGGGCGAGGCTGTGACCAATTATTCGGAATGGACGATCCCGCTGGGGCGTCGTTTCCGCGCGTTGAAACTGTGGTTCCTGATCCGGTCATATGGGCTCGAAGGTTTGCAAACGCGTATCCGCAACCATGTCGCGTGGGCGGGTGACCTCTGCGAAGCGATCCGAGGGATGGATGGCTTTGAGATCACGACCGACCCGATCCTAAGCCTGTTTTCATTCCGCTGCCCCGGCGACGATGCCGCTCAGCAACGTCTGGTCGATGCGATCAATGACGACGGGCGCATCTACCTGACGCAGGGCGCGTTTCAGGGCCAAAAAATCATTCGGGTCCAAGTCGGCCAATTCGAAACTACGCGCGACGACGTCATGATGGTCCAGACCGTCGTCCAAGACATCTGGGAGCAGATCAAATGAAATTCGCAACCTATACCGCCTCTGGACAAACGCATTACGGCGCTGTCACCGACGCAGGCATGATCGCCCTTGAGACGGCGTTTCCACAGTACCCAACGCTTTTGGACGCCGTTCGCGCCAACGATCTTGAGGCTCTGGGTAAGGCTGCCGAGGGCAAGGATGTAACGCACAAGGAATTCCAATATGAGATGGTCCTGCCCAACGCGCCGCGCATCCTCTGCGTTGGGGTGAATTTCCCTGATCGCAACGCGGAATACAAAGACGGCTCCGCGCAGCCGAAATACATGTCTTTGTTTCCGCGTTTTGCCAGCGGCTTCACGGGACACGAGCGCAACCTTGTGCGCCCCCCTGAAAATCACACTCTCGATTACGAAGGCGAAGTTGCCATCGTGATTGGCAAAGGTGGCCGCCGCATTTCACAAGACGACGCCTATGATCACATCGCCGCCTTGACCCTTTGCAACGAGGGCACGATCCGCGACTGGGTGCGTCATGCGAAATTCAACGTGACGCAGGGCAAAAATTGGGACAACTCGGGCTCTATCGGTCCTTGGCTCGTGCCTTTCACCGATGCCAAGCAACTCGACGACGCACGCATCGTGACGCGGGTCAACGGTGAAACCCGTCAAGATGATGTGCTCTCTCGCATGATGTTCCCGGTCCGCCGCGAGATCGAATATATCTCGACTTTCATGACATTGCAGCCGGGCGACATCATCATCACGGGCACGCCAACGGGCGCAGGCGCGCGCTTCGATCCGCCGAAGTACCTCAAGCCAGGGGATGTGGTTGAAATCGAAGTCGAAGGTATTGGCATATTGCGCAATGGTATTGAGGACGAAGTGGTATGACACCCGAAGATCACGCAGCAGTCGCAGCCGCCTTATTGGAGGCTGAAAAAACACGCGAGCAGGTTGGTCTGCTGACACTGAAGCACCCCGAAATGGGCATGGACGATGCCTATGAGATCCAAAACGCAATCTATCGCGCCAAACTGGCCGAAGGGCGCAAGGTGATCGGCTGGAAGATTGGCCTGACCTCCAAAGCCATGCAATACGCGCTTAACATCGACATTCCCGACAGCGGGATTTTGTTTGATGATATGGTGTTCGTGAATGGCGGCACCGTGCCCAAAACACGGTTTATACAACCCCGTATCGAGGCCGAAATTGCCTTTGTGATGAAGCAGACGATCGGCGGTGAAAACGTCACGCGCGCGGATGTCATTGCCGCGACAGACTATGTCGCGCCGTCCATCGAAATCCTTGACACGCGTATTATCCGGGCAGACGCACAAACGGGCCAAACCCGCAGCGTTTTCGACACGATCTCCGACAATGCCGCCAATGCTGGCCTCGTTTTAGGGGACGCCAGACACGCGATCGACGCCTTGGATCTTCGCTGGGTTGGGGCAATCACCTCGCGCAATGGTGCCGTGGAGGAAACGGGTTTAGGTGCCGGGGTACTCAATGATCCCGTCGAAAGTGTCGTCTGGTTGGCGCGGCGTATGGCTGCATATGGTCAACAGATCGAAGCCGGACACATCATTCTTTCAGGAAGCTTCATTCGCCCCATAGAGTGCCCGTCAGGCACACAAATCCATGCGGATTTTGGGTCCTTTGGAACCGTCGACATCAATTTCGCGTAAGGAACATCTTCATGCCAGCGCCTTTTAATCCTTTTAAGCACGCCATCGCCAAAGGTGACTTGCAGCTAGGTTGCTGGCTGGGCTTGGCTGATCCCTATGTCGCTGAGATCAGCGCAGGGGCTGGGTTTGACTGGCTGCTGATTGACGGAGAGCACGCACCCAATGATCTGCGTTCAATCACGGCGCAATTGCAGGTCATTGCAGCGCGTGACGCACATGCCGTTGTCCGCCCGCCCATTGGTGAAACATGGCTCATCAAGCAGTTGCTGGACGCAGGGGCGCAAACACTTCTGATCCCCATGGTTGAAAGCGCAGAGCAGGCGCGCAAACTTGTCGCGGCCGTCACCTACCCGCCTCACGGCGTGCGCGGAGTCGGGTCGGCCTTGGCCCGCGCGTCTGATTTCTCGGCAATTGGCGATTACCTGACCACGGCCCGCGACGAGATTTGCCTGCTTGCACAGGTCGAGAACCTCAAAGGTATGGCAGAACTGGACGAGATCTTGGCTGTAGATGGTTTGGACGGTGTTTTCATTGGTCCGTCAGATCTCGCTGCGGATATGGGCTATATCGGCAAGGCCGGACAAGCAGAAGTGAAGGAAGCCGTTTTGGACGCCATCCAGCGCATCGTCGCCTCAGGCAAGGCTGCGGGCATTTTAACTCTCGACGAAGAGATGCAGCAAAAATGCCGCGCGCTTGGGGCAACTTTCATTGCGACCGAAATCGACGTGACCTTGTTCGCCCGCAACATGCGTGCGGCAGCCGCGAAAGCAACCGAAAAACTCAAGCGACGATAGCGCTTTGAATGCGAGAAGGGGCGGTCCAAACGTGTGAACCGTCCCGCTTAAAATGTCGGCGAAGTGTTGGTCCAGACAGACGATCACGACGCAACCTTCGCTACGATCTATGTCGTGAAGGTCATGTAGGTCTTTCTCTGCCTGAGGGTGGGACACTTGTCTCAAAGGTATCATCCCCACACCCACTGGAGCACGAAAAGCAGCGCCGCGAGAGGAATACTATCAATGCTATTGTAAACGCCCCTGATGGGGCAAAGAAAGGAGAAAGCTAAGTGATTGAAAATAAATGGAGGCGAGTACCGGAATCGAACCGGTGTACACGGATTTGCAATCCGCTGCGTCACCACTCCGCCAACTCGCCGCCGACTGGCTTAATGCCCTGTGGTTCAACGGCTTCTAGCAGCGCCCCAAAATGGCTGCAAGAGTGATTTTGAGTTCTGCCACACACTTTGCCACACATTCCTGTTCTGTTCATGTTCTCTTCCATGTGACGTTTTCGCGTTTTCTTTGAGCTTCTTCGGCCCTAGCCCGTTGACGCACGCTTTTGGTGTAGTGGCGAACCATTTCTAGGCTTTGGCCGGTGATGCTTCCAATTTGATCGTCGGAGCAACCAGCAAGCAAGAGCTCAACCCCGGCAGTGTAACGGAGCGAATGCAGATCGTACGCCTGCGCCCCAACGGCCTCTCTCGCCTTGCGCATCGCCTGAGCGGCACTTCGATATGCCCAAGGGCCGGGAGTTTTGGTTTTCGACATGTCTTTGGGCAGAATAAACAGCGACTCTTTGTTCCGGTCAGCAGCGGCAAGAGCTGCGCGCAAGTGCTCTGTCATAGGTATTTCGAGCCGCTTGCCTGTTTTGCTCTGTTTAACGGCAATGGAAGCACCGCGAATGTGAGACCACTGCATCTTGAGAACATCGCCAATCCGTTGACCTGTACCAAGGCACAGCTCGAAACACGTCCGTTCACGAGTGCCATAACCAAAGGCTTTGCGAAAACCCTCGACCTTCTCGGCGGGCCACTCCTGACGCTCTTGCTTCTCATATTTGAGCGCCTTCAATCCCTTGGCGGGGTTTTCGTCGGTTTTTTTCAACAGGCCCATGTCTTTTGCGTGTTCAAGTACGATCGATAAGACGCGAGCGCGGTAGTTCGCAAAGTGCGGGCTGTGTTGCTTAGCCCAGGCGTCGCGCCACGCGATCACATGGTACCGTTCGATTTGCTTTGGCGAGAGTGTGCCCAGCTTGTCAGCAAAATACTGGAGATGCTTGTCATAGTCCGAGCGTGTCCGCGGGGCGAGGTCTCCGAATTTTGGTAGAGATTTATATTGCTTCAGAACTGAGGCCATGTCTTTTCCGATTGCTACCGGTTCTGGCTGCGCAATCAGTCGCTCGCGTTCTTGATGCAAGGCGAAGGGAACCGGGGTACCCTCGGGAAACTGAGTTTCGAGCCGGACCTCGATAATCTTGCCTGCGACGCGCTTACGAAACAATAAAACGCCGTCTCGTTTGCGACGGTGAATGTAGGAGGGAAGATCCTTGCCTTTGGTCATGGGTCTATCAAATCCGCTGGGTTTACAGGCTTCAATGTTTCGGGCGGCGAAATAGTAACCACCGTTCTCTTGGTTTCGATTTTGACAGTCACCCCGGTTTCTTCGACCTGGGCAACTGCTTCTTTGATGATGGCTGCTGAAATTCTTGGTGCCCCCATCACGCGGCCCTCCTTTGATCAGCCTGCGCATGGTCAAGCCACTGCGCGGCGGCGGCGTTCATCATTTCGGGGAAAGAGCGGCTGCGCAGGCGCGCGCGTTCCGGGCCGCGTGGCATGCGGTGGATCTTGTTCCACTTCTTCCATTCGTCGCTGCCGCGCTCGGGTTCGGTCAGGCTGTTGGTTGGCGTCAGCTCGGGCAAGCCGTCCAAGTACCAGCCAGTTGCCTTGTAGGCCGGTGCGCCGAACCAATGCGGTTGAACTATTTGCGGAGCGGGCAGGTCCTTTGGCATGCGGTCCTTGGCCAGATCATTCATTACCGGATTTTCCAGCGCACGGCGCTTGATCGGAGCCTGCCAACATGCGGTGAAGATGCTGACGCCAAGCTCAAACTCAGCTTTCATTTCGTCCCAGGTGCGCCCCTGCGGCAATTTCTTGGGCGGTGTCCATTTGCCCGGTCCGCTCATCCAGCGGCGACCTGACCGGCACAGGCGTGTGCAGGGCGGGTGCATGACGCATAACAGGTCCCAGCCCTCATTAAGGATGCCATCACGGATGTCGCACTGGATGTGCCGATTGCTGCGATCCTCGGCAGGTAGAATGTCGCAAGACCAAACATCGGCCCCAAGAGCATCAAATGCCCGCCGCGCGATACCAGAGGTCTCGCAGCCTATTAGAACGCGTAGGGTCATGTGGCGGTCTCGGCTGCGTTCAGGATGTTTCGGGCGGCGCGGAGCCAGTTTTGCGGCAGCTCTTCCACCGCCTCGGCCATGGCATAGACGCCAGCGACCTCGATCGATGAGAGAAGCGGGGAATAGAACGGCTGGCCGTCCGGCCCGGGCCATACGCTGGGCAGATCCCAGCGGCCGCCATTGTTCTGGGCGAGGTTCTTGAGCGCCAATAGCTGCCCATCTACCGATACTGCCTCGATCAGCCCAACCGCGTCGCGGATCACGGAGAGGTTCAGGGCTGCGCTCATAGCGTCCACCCATATGGTGAAACCGCCAGAGGAAATAAAAGCGCCCGCGGGGAATCATGCGGACACAATTCACCCGCGGGGTGGGCGACGGTGTGTCCAGCACCAACCGCCCGATCTGCTCCGCTCATGTCAAAAGGACAATTCACCCCATGAACGTTGCAGAATTTGTGCGCGAGCTTCGGCTCGCTTTTGAACTTGCCCAAAATACGCCACAGCAAACCCAGTTCTTTGTTATGGCTCTTCTTCTTGCGATCGCATTGGTTCGTAGAGGTGGGTGATTGGAGCATGGGTTGCCCATCTGAACCACACGGGGGAACCGCCAGAGGAAAAAAAAGCGCCCGCGGGGAATCATGCTCGCATAACTCACCCGCGGGGTGGGCGGCGGTGTAACCAGCACCAACCGCCCGATCATCCCGCCTTTGAAGACGAAAGAAGACGGAATGAAATCTCTGAAGGAAATTCGGATTATGGTCGCCACCCTCTACAGCAACCCGGGCCTGACAGTTTTCTTGGCTGTCATCGCATTGGCAATCTTCGCTTTGTGGCGTGTGGGCTGAGTTGTGCATGGGGTGCCTTGTAAGTGACAAACACTAATGTGATATTTATCACCCCAAAAGGTGAATAGCAACCCTAAAGGTTATGCACTTTGCTTTGCTATGGTTGCGTAGGAGATCGGCATTTCAATCGCGCAAATCCTGTTTCCCTCGGGAGTGCGCAAAGTTGGCCCGTACCGTCGGGAGGGGAGGCCAATTCCCGTTAGCCAGCGAATGTATGCGGGCGGCATGAGGGCAATGAGCCTTTGAACTCCCGTGGCCCTTGCGTGACTCGCCAGTGCTAAGGCGTTGTGGGTAAGGACGGCGTTTCTTTCTTCCGGTGCTAGTAGCGGATCGACGGTGAAGCGGGTGGCTTCCAAGGTATCGCTGTCTGTGGGTGGGCTGTCGCAAATTTCGGTTGGAATGCCTGGTAGCTTGCCCAGCGATGCATCTCGGATCATGTACGACCAGTCACAGGAGTTGAAGCTGCAAGGGATTAAGCGTGACGCTGCAAGAGCGCGACCGTTTTGGTGACTAACAACGTAGGTAGTTGCGCCTGTGTCGTACTGGTCCCACTCCACCTGATCGGTGTGGGGGATTTGCCATTTCATTTCGTCAACAAACAGCGCCTTTCTTAGGCAATGATGTTGCCACCAAAGGTCGCCATGTTCGTGAATTGTCTTCCAAGTGATGATTGCAGTTTCCATCGACCCCTCCAATTGTACAACTGGGAGGATAATCGCGGGAAACTTGAATTAATGCCCGTGGTTTATAAGGTGATTTTCCACGTCAACACGGGTGCAAACGTTGACCACAACCAAGAAATTGGTAACGCCTATGTGGCGTTGGATGGTAAGCTTGCGCTGTTTGATTGCATCAATTGACACCCCAAAGGTTGCCGCAACTTCTTTAGTTCTAAGGCCCATCGCAAACAGATTCACCAGATCCAATTGTCCAGCACTCAATGATCGAGCCTTATTTACAAGCTGTTGAAGGTGATACTTGCGAACCAGCCCCAGAATTTCCTTTGCATGAGTGGCGTTGGAGGTGTTTGTGGCTGACAGACCTGCTATGCATCTGCTGCCACCGATGAAACTAGAAGCCACCCAGCCGCTTTGAAGTCCGAAATCGTTCGCAGCGGTAGTGAATTCGCTGTGATCGGGGCCTAATTGCCATGGCTGGATGTCCGAGCCTTGCAGACCCATTCGGATAACAGGGTCGACGAACGCCCAATTCTTTTCATTGTAAAGCTGTTGCCAATCGTTGGCGTAGTTTGACGCAACTTCGATCTCGCCTGTCAAAAAGTTCCCGACCCCAATCGCGAAACCCTTGTCAGCAATGTTCCCCAACGGTTCGGGTGCGCCCTCAAGAAATAGCATAATGTCACCTCGAAATAACCTTATAGGGTGATACTATTCCGCAAGTGGTGGACATGCAACCTCTGGGGGTGTACTGATGCTGAAAGGCGTCAGGAAAGTGTTTTGAGATGTCACAGATTGAGAGCCCGAAATTGCGGCTTGTTGAAAAGATTAAAGAGATGGACGAAGAGACGGCCCTGAAGTTCCTAAAGCGTCTTGAGGAAGAGGTTTATTCTAGCTCTTCCAAGAGCTCTAGCGCCCGTTGAGCGCGGTCGTCAGACATTTCCGCAACCATAGCGTAGAGGCGGTCTTTGGTTTCGCTGAGCGGGTTTTCGGAATCAAGGATTGCCAGGTTCGAGATACTTAGGACACTACAGACAATATCAAGTGTTTCGTGCTTCATGCTGTGGGTGTCCCCCCGCAGGAATTTACCAACCGTGTTCACGCCAATGTTACCCTCATCCGCGACTTTTTTCGCGGTGTACCCCTTGAAGGCCATAATTGCCTTCAGGTTCCTTCTGCGGCGTTCCCAAATATCCATAGTGCATTCTGCCTGATTATTCTCGGGGTCAGTATTTCACCTTTTAAGGTGATTTTAAAGATACCTAAAAGTTAGGTGGACAACCCCTTTAGTATTAGTATAACCCTAAAGGGTGAAAAAACACCTTGGAGGTGAAATTGAGCGCAGCCCCAACCGTCCCCTTTGAATTTCAGCCGGATGCGGACCAGTTTCGAGTTTGGCTGGATTCCGCTCTAGCTAAGTTGAATTTAAAGCCTGGCACGGCGGCGCGTCTGGCAAAACTGCCGACCAACTCGATCAAGAAATTTCTTTCGGGTGACAACCGAGAAATCCATGTTGGAACTGCCGCCAAAATCCACGCGTTTCTCCTAGTGAAAGCAAAAGAAGAAGGCGTCACCCTTCCTGAATGTCGTTGTGACCAATCGACAGAAACCCGAGAGGCAGAGGGATGATCGGCGCAAAGCTGACACCCCAAGACATAGCTATTATTGAGCTGTGGGGCAGGATGCCCAGCCACAAAAGGGCTGAAGCATTCCAGTTTCTCAGAAAAATGCGTGGTGTGGAGTCTGACACATGACTTCATCACGCCACCAAAAGCTCGATCAACGCTATGGTCTGGATGGCAAGCCAAAGCCAGAGCGCGAACAAGACAGCGCGCATCGTAAACCGCGCAAAGCGTTGATTTTCAGACAACAGTTTAAAGAAGAGCCTCAGCTCTTTGACGGTATTCATTCCGCTCTTTCCTTGATTTGGGGCGGAATGGTGAGTGTGGCGGGTCGGGAAACCCCTCACGCGTCCCGCGCGTTTTCATTGAGCCCAACCTCAGTGGATTCGCGCGGGCTTTCCTCTGGCGGTTCCCCCGTTTGGTCGGTGCGGGATCACCATGGGCGATCGCGGCAGCGATTTAAGGCGGACACATGTCCGCCACCTTCAGCAAGTTTTGAGGGAGGCCAATTATGAGCCATCGAGCGGTGAATTGGGCGCTTGAACAACGTCAATTAAAACCGGCACCATGGCGCGTTTTGGTCATGCTTGCTGACCGGCACAACAAGGACACGTTACGTGTGGACCCGGAGCAGGCGCTGCTTGCCCATGATTGCAACATGTCCCGATCCACCGTCAATCAGCACCTCAAAGACCTAGAGGGCGGCGGATTGATCATCCGTGTACAGAGGGTCAATCCAAAGACCCAAAAACAGATGCCGACCTTCTATGTGTTGGCAATTGATTTTGACAATCCGCCGGAGGTTGAACATGCCGTGTCTGATTTTCGGACACGGATTATAGAAGTTCAAAACGGGAACAAATCGCTTAGCCATGTCCAGAATTCGGACACGGGAGCCGTGTCCGGAAAATCGGCAATCCCGTGTCCGAAAAATCGGCAATCCCGTGTCCGGAATTCGGACACTAACCCTGTAAAAGAACCAGTAAAGGAACCTTGTGTGTCCCGTGGCCACACACAAGATTTCGTTTTCTCTGATTTCTTTGAAAAGTTCACGGCGGCTTATCCCCGGGCCGGGAAACGCGATCTGACCGAGGCGGCACTTCGCGAGGCGCTGGGCGAGGGGGCAGACCCAAACCAGATCCTAGCCGCGGCCAAGGCCTATGCCGAAGAGCAGAAGGGCAACGCACGCCAGTACATCGCCTATTCCGAAAACTGGGTGAAGGCAAAGCGCTGGGAAGGGCACGACGTTTCCGGTCAAAAAGTGGATCGTGACCTCATTCTTCGCCAAAGAGCCAAAGCGATCAAAGAATGCCAACCATGGGTGGTTGCGCATGTCTCGGCCACCTCGGCCCGTGAAATGATCGAACTTGGTTTGATCACCGAGGCGGAATGCAAAGCGGCGGGGGTGATGAGATGAGCGCCCACGCAGACCCAGCCACCCACGGCACAGTGTTTGGCGAAGCGGTTGTGACCGTCGATCTCACCCTTGGCGACTGCGTTATTCGCGCCCCACGCCCTGGCCCCATTTTGCCAGTTCAGCGCCGGGTTCGGTTTCACAGCGTCGAGGAAATTCAAGCGGCGTATCAGGTTCAGATCGGTTTGGCCCAGACCGATCCAGTGGCGGGCGACATTGCCCGCGCGCTGAAATTCGCGGTCCAGCAACTCCAATCACATCAGGAACGTCAGTCATGAGCGATCAAACCGAAACGGGTGAAAGCTACGGCATTGCAGCGGGTGAGCTGAAACAGTTCATCGAGCGGATCGAGCGCCTTGAGGAAGAAAAGAAAAAGGTTGGCGAACAGATCAAGGAAGTCATGGCCGAAGCCAAGGGGCGCGGATATGACACCAAGGTCATTCGCAAGGTCGTCGCCCTGCGCAAGCGCGACGCTGACGACATCGCCGAAGAAGAAGCGGTGATGGAAATGTACAAAGCCGCGCTGGGCATGGCCTAATGGTGGAACGTATCAGCGCCGCGCAACTGCACGAGATGCAGGCCAAGCCCAAAGGGCAACCGCGTGTGCGCGGCGCACAACGTGTGACCATTGGCAATGAGAGCTTTGACAGTCAGGCCGAGGCGACGCGTTGGCAGCAATTGGAGCTGTTGCAGCGCGCCGGGAAGATCAGTGGTTTACGCCGCCAAGTGGATTTCCCCCTGATTGGTCGCGATGGCCCTATCATGACAGACGGTGGCAAGCGGCAACGCGTATACCGGGCCGATTTCGTCTATGTTGATCACGACCTGGGCATCACCGTTATCGAAGACAAAAAGGGCCATGAAACCGAGGTGTTTAAGCTGAAGCGCGCCATTCTCGCCGCTCAGGGAATTTCGGTGGTCTGCACATGAGCCTGTTGAAGCAGTTCAACGCCATGCGCCCCTTTGGCGGGTTCAATCTGATCATGGCCGACCCGGCTTGGCACTACACCATGTTTTCCGAAAAGGGTGAGGCCAAGGCCCCCCAGGCCCATTACGACACCATGTCGCTCGATGACATCAAGGCCATGCCAGTTCAGGCGCTTGCAGCTCAGGATTGCCTGTTATGGCTATGGGCAACCAATCCACTGCTTCCCGAAGCGCTGGGCGTCATGGATGCCTGGGGCTTTACCTTCAAAACCGCCGGCACATGGGTGAAACGCACCAAGCATGGCAAGGATGCCTTTGGAACCGGCTATATCTACCGATCATCCAATGAGCCGATTTTGATTGGAACCCGTGGCGCACCGAAGACCACGCGCGGTGTTCGTTCCACAACGGCAAGCTATTCGGATTGTTGCCCCGCTGAAGTTCCCGCCAGCTCGATCACGATCGAAGCGATTGCGCGAGAGCATAGCAGAAAGCCGGATGAGGCCTTTCAAGCGGCTGAAAAACTGATGCCTGACGCCAAGCGCATCGAGCTGTTTTCGCGCCAGAAACGGAACGGCTGGGCCGTATGGGGAAACGAGGTGGAGAAATTTGATGCCGCCTAAGCCGTCCACCAAGCTGCCGGAATCTGTTCAGGAAATTGCCGATGTTATTGGCCGCGAAAAAGCGCTCGATTTCATTCGTCAGCTTCCCCGATCCGGTTCGCGCAAATGGCGGGCCTGTATCTACATCCCGAAGAGCCTGCCGATGGATCACGAGCTGGTTTCGATGCTGGGCTGGGAAGATGCGAACAAGATTTGCTACGCCTTCTCAGGGATGATCCTTCAGCCTTCGACACTGAAGGGCATGGAAAGGGCGCATCGAAATAAGCAGATCGCGCGGGCGCATGCCGAAGGTGTCCCCGTCAGCGAAATCGCCGATGTCTACGAGATGTCGAAATACCAAATTCGCGAAATCATTGCCCACGCCAGAAAATCAGAGAGGGAGGCCGCATATGGCTAACGCACACATGAGGCGCATTATCGCCCATTGGACAGCGGGGCGCGGTCGTGCCTCAGCCAGTGACAAACAGCACTATCATCGCTTGACAGAATATGACGGTACGCATGTGCGCGGAACCGAGGCGATCGAGGACAACATCACCACCGGGGATGGGGATTATGCAGCGCATACCCTGCGCCTTAATACCGGGTCTATCGGGGTGGCCATGTGCGGAATGCACAATGCCAAGGAAACCCCCTTTGACGCTGGTCCATCTCCGATCAATGAACCGCAGTTCCACGCCTTCTGTCAGATGATTGCCAGCCTATGTCTGGAATACGGAATCCCGGTCACGCCTGAAACCGTGTTGACCCATGCTGAGGTCGAGCCAACGCTTGGGGTGAAACAAAAGGGCAAGTGGGACATGACCCGTTTGCCATGGAAACCTGAATTGCGTGGCGCGCGCCCGGTTGGTGACTATCTGCGCAGCCGGGTCAATGCTGTGCTGGGAAGCAAACCGGTTATCGCAACCAATCGACCAACTTTGCGTTTTGGTGATCAGGGCGTTGCTGTGGCCGAGCTGCAAACCGATATGGCCGCGCTGGGTTATTTCAGCGGGCGAATGGACGGTGATTTTGGCCCTTTGACCCGCGCGGCCCTGTTGGCCTTTCAGGCAGACAACGGCTTGGCAACCGATGCTATCGCCGGAGCCATGACCTGGCGCGCGCTGGGCGAAGCCAAGCCGCGCCCAATGCGTGCGATCTCGCAAGCTGAAATCGACGCGGAAAGCGGAACGGCCAAGGATGCGCGTATGGTTGCGGTGGTCGGCGACATAATCGGCGTCGGTGGCGTTGCGGGGATAGCGAAGCAAGCGCAAAAGGCGTCCGAAACAGTCGAGGCGGCGTCAGGTTTGCTTGGCACATTGTCAGCGACAGTTGTCCAGTATTGGCCCGCATTGGTGTTCAGTGGTGGCTGTGTGGTCGCATGGCTCGCTTTGCGCGCTCTGTCTGGATCGCAACGCAAGCGCCGTCTACGCGACGCACGCGAGGGGCGGAGTTTGGCACGATGATCGAACGTCTTGCCATGGCACTGTCTCGCTCGACATGGGGGCGATACCTGATGCTCTTCCTTGCTGGGCTTGCTGGCGTGTCCGCATGGGGCGAGGTCAAGCAAAGCAGGGGACGGAAGGCCGAACGGGCCAAGCGTTCCGTTGAAACACTCAAATCAATCAGGAGGATGCAGGATGCAGGCGCGTCTGTTGCTACCGATCGCAGCTCTATTGTTGAGCGGATGCGCGCAGGGCGTTTCTAACGCTTTGCCACCGGTAAAAGAATATTCGCCAGAGGTGCAGGCGCGGGCGGCTGATGAGCTTGAAGCCCTGCCGCCCAATAGCGTGCTGGCCATGATGATCGCTGACTATGCGGTGTTGCGTGCGCAGGTGAGGGCCGGTCGATGATGCCAAAAGAGGCGAAGCAAACACGCACGTTACATGTGAACTTCTATGCGCGCGGTAACGGCTCGTGCCATTTCACCCGAGAAGCGGCAGACAAGTTCGCCAAACATCTTGCCGATGAAAACCCGCGCATCGCCTGCCGCCCCGTCGCTGCGTTGATCGGTGATGGTCTGGGCCGCAAGGATGGTTGCGGGCGCGATGAAAGGCTGGCGCATGAATGAGCGGGTCCTTCCTGGCGGGGTAAGCCTAGTGGGTGTCCAACGTCGCAAAAAGAAACTTGTGCGTGGGCTGGAAAAGCCATTTCGTTTCGTTTTGGCGGCGGGCTGCCTTGGCGAATTGGCTGGGTGATTTGATTGGGCGGGGCATCAGAACCAACCTGCGGGGTGGAAGAAATTGCACGCCTGTTGAAGCTGACACCGCGGCGGGTCCAGCAGCTCGCAGAAGAGGGCGTTATTCCCAAATCGGCTCGCGGGAAATACAAAATAACTGAGGCAGTTCAAGGGTATATCGGCTACCTGCAAACCAAGGTTCAGGCCCCGCAAGGTGAGAGTAAGAACGCTCTGAATGAAGCGCGGGTCCGCAAGACAGTGGCAGAAGCAGAGATCGCCGAGATGGAAGCGGCAAAGATGCGCGGCGATCTGGTGGACGCAGACGAAATGCGCGAAGCGCTTGGGGTGGTCGTTTCGGAAATCCGGGCCAACCTTTTGCGGAATGTCCCAACTCGGATCGCGTCGCGCGCAAAATCCGAGCGGAAAGAGTCTGCCATAAAGGCAATCGCGAAAGACGAAATCTCTCTTTCATTGCGGCGGTTGTCGGAAACTGACCCTAACGATTTGGTGGGGGTTTCCTGATGTCGTGGCCCTATGGCGCAGCCGCCTTCAAAGTAGCCACGGCGGTTCTGCGGGGCTTGGCACCACCTCCCGAATTGAAGCCTTCGGAATGGGCCGAGCAATCGGTTCACATTCCGATCGGCAACGCCATTCCTGGCCTTATCAGTTTCGATAATGCCCCGTATCAGCGCGAGCCACTGGATCTAACCATCGACCCGACATGTGAACGCATCACGCTTAAGTGGGGTGCGCAGGTTGGCAAAACGCAACTTGCCCTGTGTGCCCAGGCTTATCGGATCACAGAAGATCCGGTTTCGCAGCTCATGATGCAGCCGTCAGAAGGGGATCTGCAAACATGGCTCACAACCAAGTTCAATCCCCTGGTCGAGGCCAATAGCGAGTTAGAGGCCACCATCGCCACGCCGCGGGCAAGGAAAGGTGTCAACAACACGCGGATGAAATCCTATCCGGGCGGGTGGTTGATGTTCGCTTGGTCCGGGTCCCCGAAAACTCAGCGCGGTCGATCTGCGCCGTTTATCGTCTGTGACGAAACAGATGGCTATGACCGAACCGCCGAGGGTCACCCAGTCGGCCTTCTTTGGGAGCGGGCAAACACATTTGGCGATCAGCGCAAGCTGATTGAGATTTCAACGCCAACTGTAAAGAAGATATCTTGGATCGATCATGCCTATGAGCAAGGCGATCAGAGGCAATTCCACGTCGCATGTCCCCATTGCGGTGGCGTACAAACGCTCGAATGGTCAAACGTCAAATGGGACAAGGATGCCGACGGAAACCACCTGCCCGAAACTGCTTACTATGAGTGTCGAACGGATGGCTGCGTTTGGTCTGATACCGATCGGTATTATGCCATTCGAAATGCGGAGCGACTGGGCCATGGATGGAAAGCAAAGAAGCCGTTTCGAGGTCATGCCAGTTTTCATCTTAGCGGGCTCTACTCCTGCTTTGTTGAGCTTCAAAAAATTGTCCGATCATTCCTGGACAAGAAGGCGGCCAATGACATTCAGACATTTGTGAACGTCACGCTGGCCGAAGCCTGGGAGGAAGAAGCCGAGAAGGTCGAAGCTGATGCGTTGATGGCGAGGGCTAAGCCCATGCCGGCGAAGATCCCCGCGGGCGTCGCCTTGCAGACTTGCGGCGTTGATATGCAGGAAGACCGGCTCGAACTTGAACGGGTCGGCTGGGGGCTGGGTGAAGAAAGTTGGAGTCTGGATACGCAAGTATTTTGGGGTGATCCTCTCAAACCGGAAGTCTGGGCGCAACTGTTCGAGTACCTCGATCAAACTTTCGAACATGAAACCGGTGCGAAGATGCGCATCGCCGCGACCTGCGTTGATACCGGTGGTTCAGGTGGTTTGACCCAGGCCGCATATGAGCAGTTACGCGGTAAGCAGCGGCGCAATATCTTTGCGATCAAAGGTGGGAAAGGTTGGGATAAACCGATTGCCTCGGCTCCGTCTAAATCGCGAAGCGGCAAGAGAGGGCGTCCGGTTACTCTATTCACCCTTGGTGTCAATGACGCCAAGCTTGTTGTGTTGCGTCGCTTCCTTCAGGAGAAACCCGGCCCAGGCTATTGCCATGTAGACATCGAGCGCGATCCTGAATGGTTCCAGCAACTTACCGCCGAGCGACTGGTTACCCGTTTCGTGAAAGGCTTTCCGGTTCGGGAATGGAAGAAAACCAGAGATCGAAACGAAGCGCTCGACTGCCGTGTCTATGCTTATGCGGCGCTCAAAATCCTCGACCCCAATATCCCGCTACGCATGAGACGGTTGAAACCGGCCCCTGAAACTCGCGACGCGTCTGAAAAGGTGGGGGAACCGACAATGGAAGTTTCGAAAAAGCCTAGCAAGACTAGGCGGCGAAGGGCTCGCCGCCCCCGTGGCCGCGGCTTAGGGTCGAACATCAAAGCGCGGTAGTGTCGGTGTAGCTAAGCCTCTGTATCGACGAAACTTTAAGCATGCTAAGCGAAGCTTGCCTGCAAAACTAAAGGAATTGACTGCGACGCCGCCTGCAAAGTAGGAGAGATCGTCGTCAACAATAAGATTGTAAACGACCTCTCGTTCCTTCGTAGCCTCTACAGATGCAACGCAAGTCCTAACTATTTGGTTGGATTCATTTAATTTAAAAAGGTGGTCTCCGCGTCTTAGAAAACGCGTGCGTACAACTCCTCTAGATGTTAAGAATGGGTGACCCCAAGTTGCTCTCAGCTCTTGGGAATGCCCTGTCAGGCAAATTTTCCAAATTCGAGCTGGTCTGTAACGTCGAACCTCGAAAACTCTGCTAATATTTGTTTCTCCAGATTTCGAAAGACTGAGGACCGAACTACTCTCGGAGACTTCTTCGATTGGAACAAAGCCATCAAGAGTAGAAATCTTAGTGCCGACTGCAAAACACCCTCCGCCATTTAGTTCTTCTTGTTTTCTTCTATGTTCTTCTTGTTTTTGAGTAATTAACGATTGGTTGCTTCCGTTCGTCATGCCGCTATCGGCCAACCGCTCATCAATTTTGCGTTGCTCGTATTGTTTCTTCTGAAAATCGTCCATTTCCACACCCTTTATTTAATAGTTTCAGCTTAGACGGACACCGCCTTTTAAGCGAGTCAAATCAATCTGGCGGTGGGAAACCGCCGGAGGACTGACCACTTTCGATGCCTCATTGTCTAAGTGCGCAATAATGAGGCAAGTCGTGTTGAACTTTTTTCCGACGTCGATCACAGCAGGTCTTAACCTGAAATGTGAGGTGATTTCACACGAATTTCTCGCGCCGGAATGGGAATTGCACGCCATTTTGCGGGGGCCTTCTGCGATTGATTTGGTTTCAATTGCAATCGGAACGGCTCACCAGTTCGCAGTTTCGGCAAGTGACACCCAGGGCTGGAACGCAGGAGATTATGCCGCCTCAATTCGGGCGGTTTCCGGGGGCGATGTCCATGAGGTTGAAGCCGGGCAGGTGAAGATTACACCCGACTTGGTGGGCTTGGAGCCTGGTCACGATGCGCGCGGCCATGCGCAAAAAGTCCTGGACGCTATTGAGGCTGTGATTGAAGGGCGGGCGAGCAAAGATCAGCAAAGCTACACGATCAACGGGCGCGCCTTGGTCCGTACCGCCATTGCGGATCTGCTTTTGCTGCGGGACCGGTACAAGAAAGAGTTTGCACGTCAAAAGGCGGGCGGACCTGGCAAACTCCTGCGGCGCAAAGTCAAAGTGGGGTTTAGTCGCTAATGTTTGGCCTTGGAAAACGCAATCAGTCGGAACCGGCCCAGCGTGTCGAACCCGTTGTAGAGGTCGAAGAGCGCGAAAGCCCCATCCCAAAAATCCGCCGACGCGGCAACCGGCAAAGCGGCGTGGTCGGTCAGCGTTCCTTTGATGCGGCAATCTCTGACCGTCTAACCGCGAATTGGTCAACAACACCCTTAAGCGCCGATCAGGTGATCGATCGCAATCAACGTGTTCTTGTGGCGCGGTCTCGCGAAGAGGCGCTCAAGAATGACTACATGAAAAGCTATCTGCGCCTGTGTGAACAAAACATGGTGGGGCACCGTGGGTTTTCGCTTCAGGCACAAACCCGATTGAGCGACGGGAGCCTTGACCGGCCTGCCAATGAAGCGCTGGAAGCATGGTGGAAGAAGTGGCAGCGCGCCGAAAACTGCGACATCACCGGGCGACGCAGTTTCCGCCGGATGTGCAAGAGCGCTGTTCGCACCGCCGCAAAAGACGGTGAATTCATGTTCCGCGAAATCAAAGGTGCGAAGGCGGGGCCGATGGGGTATGCGCTGCAAACTTTGGACCCGCAACGTTGCCCTGTCGATTACAACATAGATCGCATGCCGAATGGTCGCTTTGTTCGGCAGGGGATTGAATACAGCCGCGAAGGCCGCCCTCTGGCTTTCTATTTCATGACCGGCGATCCGGCGCATTCGGGTTATACCTTCAATGGTTCCAGCCTTAAGCGTGTGCCTGCCGCTGAAATCATTCATGGTTTCTTGGATGAGATCGAGGGTCAGCGCCGGGGTATCCCATGGGCTGCGACATCGCTTTGGCGACTGCATATGTTGGGCGGCTTTGAAAAGGCTGCGTTGACCAGTGCTCGGGCGGGCGCTGCCGTTGGCGGGTTCATCGAATGGAAAGACGGAGAAGGCCCCGAAGCGGATGAAGAGCTTGAAGATGAAGAGCTCTATATCGAGCCTGAAGGGGGCGTGTTCCAAGAGTTGCCCGCCGGTGCCCAGGTCAAGGAATTCAACTCGCATTACCCGGCTGGTGAGTTTGGGCCGTTTCACAAGGCCATGTTGCGCGGTGCGGGTGCGGGCATGGGCGTCGCCTATGTCAGCTTTGCAAACGATCTGGAAGGTGTGAATTTCAGCTCAATCCGGCAAGGTGTTTTGGATGAGCGCGACCATTGGATGGATTTGCAGGAATGGTTGATCGAAACATTGATCGATCGTTGCTACCAATCGGCCTTGGCTCCTGCGCTTTTGATGGGGCTCATCGCGCATGGTGGCATTCGGCTACGCCCGGAGCGTATTGAGCGTTATCGCAATGTCTATTGGCAGGGGCGTCGATGGGCCTGGGTAGATCCGAGCAAGGATATTCGGGCCGAAATTGACGCCAAAAACAACCTCCTGACATCGCCGTCCGAGATCATCCGTCGAAAAGGCGATGATCCAGACACGACCTGGCGCACATACGCAGCCGACATCAAAGCAATGCAAGCCGCCGGGATGCCCGAAGCTTTCATTATGGCCGCCGTTTTAGGCGTGCAGCCTTCAGCGCCTGCGCAACCCAAACCCGAAAAAGACCAATCTGAGGAGAGCGACAATGACAAAGATGATCCTGAAGAAGAATAGCCTTGCCGCGTCTTGGGTCGGCTTTGGTCTGACCCGCGCGCTAACCGTCGAGCAAATCAATGCCAATCGCGGCGCATCGCCATTGCAGCGTCATGCTGCGGTGCGCAATGTGGACGAAGAAGCGCGCACGGTTGAGGTTGCTTTCAGTTCTGAAGAGCCTGTATCGCGCTGGTTTGGTGACGAAATTCTCGATCATTCGCCCGGGGCAATGGTTCAGACGCGGCTGCAAAATGGCGCGGCTGTTCTTTGGAACCATGACGCTGATATCCATATCGGTGTGGTGGATTCTGCGACCATCGATCCTGACCGGGTAGGGCGCGCGGTTCTGCGGTTTGGGCGATCTGCAAAGGCTGAAGAAATTTGGCTCGATGTTGCGGCGGGTATCATTCGACATGTGTCCGTTGGTTACTTTGTTCGCGCGATCAAAACCGAAGAGCGGGAAGGCCAGCGCGACAAGGTGACCGTAACTGAATGGGAGCCCTATGAAATCTCGTTGGTGAGTGTTCCTGCCGATCCGACCGTAGGGGTGGGGCGAGCGGTGGGGGAACCGCCAGAGGAACCCGGTTCCCTAACCCCCAATAATGACCTGCAAACAACTGCCACCGAACCAGAAGGACCGGGCGAAATGCACACCAAAATTCTCCGCAATGCAAACGGCGACCTTGTCCGGGCCAAGGTTGATGACGACGGGAACATTGTGGAAGTTGTCGAAGTTCTTGAGCGCGCGGCGGATACACAAGCTTTGGTTACACGCGGCACACAGGCCGAACAACAACGCACCGCAAGCTTGCTGGAAATGGGCGAGCAGTATTCTGCACAGCAATTGGCCGCCGAGGCGATCCGCAACGGCACCAGCGTTGATGAGTTCACCCGCACATTGCTGGATCACGTCAATGGTGGCGATGGGGGTGGAAACGAGCCCCTAGACGATAATGCCGGTGAAATCGGGATGACCGAGTCCGAGGTGCGCCGTTTCAGTTTTATTCGTGCGGCCCGTGCGCTCTTGCACCCGGAAAGCCGCTCTGCACAGGAAGAAGCAGCTTTTGAGCGCGAGGCGTCGGAAGCTGCGCAGCAGTCAATGGGGCGCTCTTCTGACGGGATCACCGTACCCGTTGACGTGCTCACCCGTGCCTTGAACACATCGACATCTGGCGCAAACCCTGGTGACACTGGCGGATTCTTGGTGGATACAACGCTTGCCTCTCAATCCTTTATCGAGATGTTGCGCAATCGTGCGACGTTGCTTTCCTTGGGCACCCCTATGGGCGGGCTCGTTGGCAATCTCGACATGCCGGGGCAAACCGGCAGTGGCAACGTCTTTATCGTTGGCGAAGATGAAGATGTTGGCGAAGGCAGCATGGACACTGGGCTTATCAAAATGTCGCCGACCACCATTGGTGTTTTTGGTAGCGTTACGCGCCGCATGTTGCAGCAATCGTCTATGGATGTTGAATTGCAATTCCGGTCCAGCCTGGCCACAGATCTTGCACTGGGTGTTGATCACTATGGTTTCTATGGCGACGGCGTGGGTAACAATCCGTTGGGTGTGCTGAACACAACAGGAATCAATGCCGTCCCATTCGCGGGCCAGCAACCGACCTATGGTGAAATTATTGAAATGGAAACCGAAGTGGCGCTGGACAACGCATTGACCAGCTCGGTGCGTTACGTCGGCAACGCCAAGTTCCGCGGTCACTGCAAATCGACTGAAAAGTTTGCTGGGTCCAATGGGCAACCTGTCTGGGAAAACGGCAATACCGTGAACGGTTCCAAAACCGAAATTACCAACCAGTTTGCAAATGGTGATGTTCTTTTTGGCAACCTCAAGGACGTGCTGATCGGCCTGTGGGGCGCGCTGGATATCCTGGTTGATCCCTATACCAAATCACTCTCAGGCACCCGCCGCATCGTTCTACATCAGGATTTTGATGTCGCTCTGCGCCGCAAAGAAAGCTTCTGCCTGGGACGTTCTGTGTAACGCGACAAGAATAGGGGCGGGGCAGCCCCTTCCTTCCCTTTTTTCGGAGAAAGAACATGGTCGATAAGTCAAAAACAATCAGCATCACAATTACTGCCGCTGTAGTTGTTGATGGGCAAATCATCACTCCGGGTGAAACTGTTGCGGTGGATGAGGCGGTCGCAAAGGATTTGCTTCGCCGCGAACGCGCCAAGCTGAATGCTGCGGATGATGACGACAAGCCTCTTTCCAAGATGACCAAGGCCGAGCTTCTCGAAGAGGCAGAGTATTGGAATCTTGATGTCTCGGATAACTTGACCAAGGCGCAATTGGTCGAAGCGATCGAGAAGGCCGAAGCCGAGTAAGGCCCATGCCCCACCCTGATTGGGAAGACCTCTCCGACTTCTTTGATCCAGATGAGTTTGCGACTAAGGCAATTATCACTCGTGGAGCTGAAGCTGTCGCAGAGGTCTTTGGCATTTTTGACGATCCAACTGACGTTGCCAGCCTTGGCGAGTTCGAATTGGAGCATCCGAACCCTCGTTTTGTTTGTGCCGAGGTGGAAGTGTCCTTGGTTCACGCCAAGGATGTCGTCACGATCGAGGGCAAGGCCTTTGATTTAATGCGCGCGCCAGAGCTGGACGGAACGGGGCTGGCCGTTCTGCACCTCGCGACGCCGAATGTGATCCACGATGCTGGCCTTTGATTTTGATGACCGAGAACTTGAACAAGTGGCGGATGAATTTTCGGCCACACCCAAGCAAGTTGACCTGGCGCGGGGGCGCTCACTTAAGCGCACCGCCGGCACATTGCGGCGCTTATCATCAGCAGGGCTCAAAACCGAGCTAGGTTTGCGAAACGCCTCGGCGTTGCGGCGCAGGATCAAAGAGTACCGCGTCGGCAAAGGTAGCAACTCGATCAAGCTCTGGTATGGGGCCAATGACTTGCCAGTTTCCGCGTTCAAAGGCCGCCCGCAAGAGGTGGCAGGTGGGGTGAAATACGGGGAAACGATGATCCACGGGGCGTTTTTCGCCAAGATGGGTGGCAAGCGCCGGGTCATGGTGCGTCACGGCTCCAAGCGGTGGCAAATTGGCGAGGCTTTGATGCCCGTTTCAGATCGCATGATGATCTATCTCGAAGACAATGTTTTCGTGGATGTCGATTCCATCTTCATGAAGCATTTCGTGTCCGAAATTCGGGCCAGAACAATTCTGGGGGTTGGCAATGCCTGAAGAAATTGACCTGGGCGAGGCCCTCAACACAGTGGTTGAAACGTTGAAAGCCCAGTTTCCAACCTTCAAAACGGTGGCTGCCGAGGATCAGGACCGCAAAGAGCTGCAAATTCCGGCTATAATTGTTCAGATGACTGAGTTGGAACCGGATCTTGATAGCGATGCTCATACCGGACAATTTCCATGCCTTATCCACCTTGAGGCGCGTATTGTGATGGGGCATCGCACCCCCCAAGTTCGGCGCGAAGTCGTTAGGGCGGCGGGTGCTCTTTCAGCCTTTATTCATAGCGCGCGATTGGGGGTTGGATGGGGCGCGGCGCAGATCCTAGCTGTTGAGCCGGATGAATTTTCGCCCGTCGCTAACAGCTATGAAGTCTGGATGGTTGAATGGGTGCATTCTGCCGATATCGGGGAAAGCTATTTCGTCGATGACGGGGTGACGCCGACCCAGGTTTTGACCTCTTGGACTCCGCAAATAGGCGTGGATCATGAGGCCGATTACGAGGCGCAACATGTCTGAGTTCGCACTTTCTCAAATCATGCAGGCGATCGAGCGCATGGTGCGTGTTGCCACCGTTTCGCGCCGCCAAGGTGATCGGGTCAAAGTTATGTGGGCAGACGGCGCGGAAAGCGCTTGGCTAAAGCTGGCACAGTTGGGGTCTAACGAACAAAAATTCTGGATACCGCAAAATGAAGGTGATCAGGTTTTGGTGCTTTCCCCAGGCGGCGACACAACGCAAGGAATTGTCTATCCCGGCCCGTTTATTGGTGGGGCTCCGGGGCAGAACTTTCATGGCGATTTTACGTTTCAGGGCACGGTTCAGGGGCAGGGTGATGTTGTTGCCAGCGATATCAGCTTGGTTGAACACGTCCACAAGGATGTAACGCCTGGTGCAAGTGATACCGGGAAGCCGAAGTAGTGGGAAACCGCCAGAGGAAGCCGAAGGCCACCTGCGCCACTCTGGCGACATGTATGGCATTGACGCATCTACAGGCCGGAAGCTGGGCGGGCTTGACCATCTCCGCCAATCTATCCGCGATATTCTGACGACCCCGATCGGGTCGCGGGTGATGCGTCGTGACTACGGGTCGCGACTTTTCGAGTTGATCGACGCCCCTTACACATCAGCGACGCGCCTCGCGATCATTGCCGCGACCGCCGAAGCTTTGATGATTTGGGAGCCGCGCATTTATGTGGAGCAAATCAACCTCGTTTCCTATGAGCCTGGTCATGTGGTCATTGACTTGATTGGGCGGTACTTGCCAGATGGCAGGGAAATCAACCTCGACGGGGTTGAGATCACATGAGCGCTTTTACTGCGATTAATCTTGAAAAACTGCCAGCGCCGGAAGTGATCGAGCGCAAGGATTTTGAAGGCATTCTGGCCGAGCTCAAAGCATGGTTGATCGGTCGGGAACCCGGGCTTGAGCCTATTCTTTCGCTCGAAAGCGAACCGATTACCAAAATTCTTGAGGCTTGGGCCTATCGGGAAATGCTATTGCGCGTTGAATTTGATGACGCGGCGCGCGGCAATATGCTGGCCTTCGCCACAGGTGCGCAGCTTGATCACCTGGCGGCGTTTTATGGCGTCACTCGCCAAATCGTCCAGCAGGCCGACAACTCAGTCATTCCGCCCGTACCCGAGCTGACAGAAAATGACGCGCGCTTGCGTTTGCGCGTTCAACTCGCCCTTGAGGGGTTCACCACGGCGGGCCCGCGCGGTTCCTATGTGTTTTGGGGGCTTTCAGCGTCGGCACTGGTTAAAGATATCGGGGTGGAATCCCCAGCGCCGGGGCAAGTGCTTGTGACAGTTCTGGGGAGTGAGGGCGATGGATTGCCCACCTCCGACGTTCTTGATGCAGTCACCGCGCAGCTCAACGATGAAGATGTGCGCCCGCTGACCGATCAAGTCACTGTTCAGGCCGCAACGATTATTCCTTACGAGGTGTCGGCCTTGCTCACCTTATACGAGGGGCCGGATGCTGAGGTTGTGCGGCAAGCCGCCTTGGCTGCTGTTACCGCCTATGTGTCAGAGCATCACCGCCTAGGCCACGACATCACGATATCCGGGCTGCACGCGGCCTTGCATCAACCTGGCGTCCAAAAAGTCACGCTCACCAGCCCGATTGCGGATATCGTGGTGGCAACGTCCGAAGCCGCCTTTTGTGAACCACCCACCGTAGAAGTTGGGGGGCGCGATGTCTGACTTGCCCACATTGTTGCCGCCAAATGCGCGAAAGGTGGAATATGACCTAGAACAGCTTTCCAGCCGCTTGCAAGGCATGGCCGATCCGGTGGCCGCGCTTTGGGATGCAGAGATTTGCCCTGTTCATTTGCTACCCTATCTCGCCTGGGCGTTTTCGGTTGAGGTCTGGGATGCGTCCTGGTCTGAACAGCAGCGCCGCCAAGTTGTGATTGATGCGATCAAAATTCACCGCCGCAAGGGAACGGTTGGGGCGGTACGTAAAGCGCTGGCCGGTATCGGGTTTCGCACGGATCTTACCGAATGGTTTGAAACCGGGGGAGAGCCTCACACTTTCCGAATTGACGCCTTTGGTGATGATGTTTTCGAGGCGGGCTTTGGTATCAATCCCGAGCTGTTTCATCTGGTGACCCTTATTCTGGTCAATGTGAAGCCGGAACGCTCGCATTTCACGTTGCGGATCGGTGAAAAGAAGGGCGGCACCATCGAAACGGGTGTGGCGTCTTGCCAGCGGGTGAAGAATTGCAGGGTCGCAACGCCTGCGGTGCCAAGTGACGTTCACCAAACGACGATCAATGTGCGCGCGAACAGTGTGCAACGGGCGATCAGCCGTCAAAACCATACATTTTCTCTGGGAGATGCCGCATGACTGATGGGGTCGATATCTATACCAATCTGGGCCTTCGCAAGATCCGCGACGCGGCGGGCACCGCCAATAAGGTGAAGATCAAATTTATTGCTTTGGGTGATGCGGCAGGCGTGCCCTATGCCCCAGAAGCCACCCAAACAGGCTTGCGTCGAGAGCGCCTTCGCACCGAAATCGAACGCCACTACCCGGTCGGTGATAACGCTTGGTATGTGAAGGCTGTTTTTCCGTCTGGCTCCACCGAAATCACAGTGCGCGAGATGGGTTTTTTTGACGAAGATGGCGACCTCATCGCGTTATGGGCCGGTACGGATGTGGGCAATGGGCGCGGCACTGGCCCCCATGAATACCTCATTCAGCACGCGCTAGATTTTCGGGCCGTCGAAAGCGGCCTGATCATGATTGATGCGCCGCTTGATGACTACATCGATCATGCCGTGCTGAAGCTGACAACGGACGCAATCCAAACGGAGCTGTTGCTTAAGCAAGCCAAGAAATTTCGCGATATCGAAGTCGCGGCTTAACGGAGGATATCCAACATGGACCCGATGCAGAATTTGAACAACGCGGCGGATGCCCTCAACCTGGTGGCGCAACGTGCCGGGGGGTTTTGGGACGATGCCGATGCACGTATCTCCGCTAAGGAAGCCGAGGTTAACGCGTTTATCTCGGGCGCGCGCGACGGCATCATCAAGGCCGCGACGCTTCACCATGACCCGTCCGTCATTCATACCAAGGTCAGCTTGGCAGCCGCGGCGGATCCAGCAAACAACTTGCGTACAGAGTGGATCGAAATCGATCCGCTGCATAGTGATGCAGTCATCAGCGCGCAGGAAAGCGCTACTGCGATCTTGCACTTGTCGCGCCAATACTCCTTCAGTGATGGCGGGTTTGAAGAGCCGCCTTATTCTACCAACTGGTCCCGAACATGGTTCCGCGCGGTTCTCGCAACTGCCGGGACCACAAGCTCTGACATTGACAATCGCCTCGCAGAATTGGCCTTGGTGCCGGATCTGTTCGGCTCATGGGGCTCAACAGTCGCGGCGGTTGAAGTGCCGATCGTTGATGGCGTCGATGGGGGGTGGAACAAGCGGTTATTCATCCGCTTCGAGAATACCACACATTCCGGCACCGGTGCGCCCCAGCCGGTCCTGACCCATGGCGGTAATGCACAAATCGCCGTGAATGGCGTGTCGGTCTACAACGTTTAAGGAGCCTGTAACATGTCAGAAGCCCAAATCACCTTAGAGCAGCACGCGGCCCTAGAGGCCGAAGCGAAGCGCTCGCAAATTCGCCAATCCATTGCCCGCGATGCTGGCGACGTTGCAAGCTTGCTTGGGACAACATCAGACGCCGTGGCGCTCACCTTTTTCGGGTTGGCGCAAATGGCAGCGCAGCTATCAACGGCAAACAGTCTGGCAGAGGTGCGGGCCGCCACCGAGCCTTTCGCCACGCTATCAGCCGACTTTCTTGCCAAAGTGGCAAGCGGCGAGGTGGTATTGCCCTTTGAAGTCAAAGGGACCGACGCCGTATTGGCCGAAATCGAGCAGCGCGCGACCGCCGTGTCCAGCGCTTTGCAAGAGGCGTAGGAAGAACCGAAATGTGAGCGCTCGCGTTCTCTTAGGGCGCGGGCCGCATTGATAATTGCATGATAGTTTGCGTCGCTCGATTTGCGTTCAGCGATTTGAAGCCTTTTGAAATCGTGAGTCTAATTCACCACGGCACCTGTTCGATGTGGGTGAAACGATGAACAGTGTTTTTCCCCAGCCCCTGTGCTATTCGTTACTCTCAGTCGTGGGTTGGGAGCTGGGAATGCTGGGAAAGGATGATTTTAAAACGGAAGAAGGCCAGGCAAAAGGTTACCTAGCTTTGATGTCTGAGGCTAGGTTTCGGTTGCATGCAATCAACCTTTCGTATGCAGCTAAGTCCGAGTTGCCCCCTGCGATTGTGCGTGAGAACTGCTTTCTCCAATTGCGGATGCTTTGCGAACTGATATCTCTAGGATGCTTAGTCGCTCATGGTGATATTGAGTATGGAGCAAAGGTCGAAAAATCATATAAACCCAGGTTTATCTTGGAGAAACTAAAAGAACTCAGAGGCTCGTTTTTTCCTCAGGCAGTAAGGGTGCACCGTCCAAATGGGCGGTTTAAAATTCAGATAAATAATGAAGATTGTATTACTCAGGCCCAAATTTACGAGTTGTGGAACCTCGCTGGTAGCATTCTGCATCGAGGATCCGTCAAAAATATCTTTAAAGGGCCGGTAGCAAATCCACAGGACTTTTCTGACGTCTTTTACTGGACTAGGTTAATGACAAATTTATTGCAGGAACATTTAATAGTTCTAGAGGAAAATAAAGTTTGCATGTTGGTTGGCTTGAACGAAGAGAGTACCGGCCAGCCAAAGATATCTCGCCTTGAGTTTAAAGAAGCAGGTGGGCTCGATATATCAAGTTTCGATTTGAAACCGTGAATTGACCAGAGATGATCTAACAGACCTGCCCGTGGGGGAACCGCCAGAGGAATAGGCCAAAGGCAAGTGGAATGATGCGTCAAAGAACATCATCCGCAAGCGAGGCTCACATGGCATTTCTTCACGGCGTCGAGGTCATTGAAATCGATGCAGGCCCCCGCCCAATTCAGACAGTCAAATCGTCTGTGATTGGTGTTGTTGGTACTGCGCCGGACGCAGACGCCGATATCTTCCCGCTCAATACCCCGGTTATGGTGGCCGGATCTCGCGCCAAGGCCGCGAAGCTCGACACCACGGGCGACCGTAAGGGCACACTGCCCGCGGCGATGGGTGGCATTTTCGATCAGGCCGGGGCTGCGGTCGTGGTTGTTCGCGTTGCAGAAGACAACGACACTACCACCCAGCTTGCCAATGTGATCGGCGGTGCGCATGCCGGAACCGGGAATTATGAAGGGGTGCATGCGCTTTTGGGGGCCGAAAGCATCGTTGGGGCGTCACCTCGCATCATCATCGCGCCAGGCTTTACCCATCAGCGGCCCAGCAACCTTGCAAACCCTGTTGTTGCTGAGCTTCTGGGTATCTGTGACCGCTTGCGCGCGGTGCATTTTGCCGATGGTCCGAACACAAACGATGCGGACGCGTTGCAATTCGCCAGTGATTTCGGCTCCAGCCGGGTTTATGTGAGTGACCCTTGGCACAAGGTGTTGAGTGGGTCCGACATTATCGACGTTCCACCCTCGGCGCGTCTTGCCGGTATTCAGGCCCGTGTTGACAATGAAATCGGCTTTTGGGCTTCGCTGTCAAACCAACTTATCAATGGGATCATGGGCACCACCCGACCTGTTGATTTCAAGCTGGGTGATGCCAATTGTCGGGCGAACTTGCTGAATGAAAGCAAGATCGGCACCACCATTCAGCAAAACGGCTATCGCACCTGGGGCAATCGCAGCCTCACAGCGGATAGCAAGTGGCACTTCCTTTGTGTGCGTCGCACTGCCGACATCATCAATGACTCGCTCTTGCGCGCGCATCTGTGGGCCGTCGATCGCGGTATCACCCGCACCTATATCGAGGATGTTGAAGAAGGGGTGAACGACTACCTGAGCGGCCTTGTCGCCATGGGGGCCATTCTCGGCGGCAAATGCTGGGCCGACCCGGATCTGAACACGCCCGCGAATGTGCAGCTTGGCAAGGTGTTCTTCAACTTCGATTTCACCGCGGTTTACCCCGCTGAACACGTCACTTTCCGTTCCCATCTGGTGAACGATTACATCGAAGAGGTTTTTAACTGATGGCCGCTGAAGACATCCTCAAATATCTGAACCTTATTGTCGATGGTCGCGGCTATGCGGGCAAAATCGACGAGTACAGCCCGCCAGATTTGACCGTCTCCACCGAAGAATTTCGGGGCGGCGGCATGGATATCCCGATCGACATCGACATGGGCATGGAAAAGCTCACATGTTCCTTTGTCCTGACATCTTATGACGCGGATGTTTTGGCCCTATGGGGCGTCAAAGACGGGTCTACTGTGCGCATGACGGCCAAAGGGTCTTTGGAGAGCCCAGACGGTACGAAAACGCCGGTTGCGCACTTCATGCGGGGCAAGCTGACCTCTGTTGCCCGTGGCACCTGGGGATCTGGCGCGCGGCCTTCTCTGACCATCACGCTCAGCCTCAATTACTATCGTGAAACCCATGGGCAACGCACCATCAGCGAAATCGATGCGGTGAACATGGTGCGGATCATCAATGGCGTTGATCAGCTCGCAGAGCATCGCGCCAATATTGGCCTGTAAGGAGGGCACATGAGCGAGAATCCTAAGTGGTTGGTTGAAGGCGATGACGGTTCTATCACCATCAAATTTGACGACCTGAAAAGCGCGCCGGAAATCGACGGCACCAAAGTCAAGGTCCTGACCATGCGCGAGCCAACTGCGCAAGATCAGGTGACCGCTGACAAGAGCGCGGGTCATGCGGGTGACAAGGAAATCAGCCTGTTTGCGAACCTGACAGAACAATCGCCTGAAGCGATCGGGGCTCTGAAAATCCGCGCCTATTCGCGCCTTCAGGCCGCATACGAGCTTTTTACCAGCTGACCAGCGACCAAGTGAGGGTCGGGACATTGCGTCTGGCCCATCACACCGGCTGGTCAGAAACCGAAATTCTGGCGATGCCAACAAGTCGTTTCCTTTGGTGGCTAGAAGGTCTGCAAAAGCATGAGCAGTAAGAACCAGCGCCTGAATGCAACGATCACGGTTGGCGCGGCCCTGGAAGGGTCGGTAAAGCGCAATATCGGTTTCCTCAAAAGCGGCCTTGAACAGGTCGGTGACTCGATCAAAAAGGTTGAGCGCCGCCAAAAGGAATTGGACCGCCAACGCGCCGTTCTCAAGAAGCAAGGCAAATCGGTCGAAGAGCTCGATCGCGAATATCAGGACCTTGAGCGCACCTTAAACGATTTGCGGCGCGCACAAGAGCGGTGGAACCGGGCAGCCAAAGCGTCACGCCGCGTTGGTGCCACATTCAATTCCATGGCCTCGGATATCGGGCGAAACGCGCGCCGCATTGCGGTGGGAGCTGGTTTGGCCGGTGGCGCGATCTTCGGGGTCGCATCCTCGACTGCCGAGCTGGGCGACAATGTAGCTAAGACTGCCGACAAACTGGGTATCGGTATCGAGACCTTGCAAGAGCTGCGCTATGCGGCTGAGCGTTCCGGGGTGGCAACCGCCACCTTTGACGGCGCGCTAGAAAAGATGACCAAGAACATTGGTCTGGCTCTTGAGGGAACGGGCGCGCAAAAAGACGCGCTTGATGCCTTGGGCCTGTCTGCCGAAAATCTCGCCGCAATGTCACCCGAAGCGGCTCTTGCAGCGATCGCAGACAGTTTGCAGGGCATCGATAGCAATGCCGAAAAGGCGGCCCTGGCCAGCGACCTATTGGGCCGGTCGGGCATCAGCATGTTGAACATGCTGCGTGGTGGTTCTGAGGGCCTGGAACAACTTCGCGAAGATGCGCGCCGCACCGGCTATGTCCTGACGGAACAAGCGGCCCGCGACGCGGAGGTTTTCCAAGATACGCTCCTGGACACCGAACTTGCCTTAAAGGGGCTGAAAAATACGGTAGGCGCGGCACTCATGCCTGTTGTGACCAAGGCTATGAAGCGGGTAGGGGACGCCCTGATCGACAACCGTGAAGGCATCATCAAATGGTCAGAGGATTTCGCGAGCGGGGTTGAGCGTGTCTTGCCGCTGGTCGGTGAAGTCTTTGCCGGAATCAGCCGTGTCAGCTCCATTGTATGGGGCGTGGTTGAAGGCACCGCCGAGATGGTTGGCGGGTGGGAAAACTTTGGTGTTGTCATTGGTGCTGTTCTTGCAGCCCGAACCGTGACCCGTGTTGTCAAGTTCGGCGCGGCGGTATTCAGCTTCGGCAAAGCGCTCATTGGGTTGCAGGGGGTGTTGCCTCTGGTGGCCGGTGGACTCCGTGCGATCGGTGTCGCCATGATGATGAACCCGATCGGCTTGGCCGTCGCAGGTATCGCCGCGGCCGGAGCGGTGATCTATGCAAATTGGGACAAGCTCGCCCCGTGGTTCAAAGGCATGTGGGGGGATGTCAAAAAAACGTTCAACGGGTTCAGCAATTTCGTGGGCGGTGTGTTCACGGGCGACATGGATCGGGCCGCCCATGGATTAGAAACCATGTGGACGGGCTTAGAGGGCGCGTTTGATCGTACCCTCGCCACCATTGGCGATGCCTTTGCATGGAATTATGAAAACGTCATCAAGCCCGTCACTGACAAGCTGGGCTTGACCGAGCCGATCGAAAACCAATGGAAGATGTTCAAGACGGCCCACGGGGCTGTTCTTTCGGGCGTTGGCGACAATTTTCAATCGACCTGGACCGCTAAAATCAAACCCGTCATCGCGGGGCTTGTTGACACGGAAAGCATCCGCCTGGCGTGGGATGGATTGAAGGCCAATCTCAACCCCACCATAAGCGGAATAGGGATTAGTTTTGATGCGACTTGGACGGCATTCATCAAGCCGGTGATCGATGGTCTGAAGGCGACGGGCGGAATTGCCGGGGCCTGGGAAGCAGCCAAAGCTGCGCTCGATCCGGTTTTGACTTGGATTGGTCAAAAGTTCGATAGCGTCATGGCCTTTATCAAGCCGGTGATTGAGGCGCTGACCTGGACAATGGACAATGCCAAAAAGGCTGGTTCTGCCATTTCCGAAGCGGTCGGGATGGGGCGAAAGTCAAGTGTTCTGGACAGCAACCCCGGAGGGAACAAGAAACCGGGCCAGCCAAGTGGCATGGATCGGTTGCGCGGCAACATTCCTCCGTCGATGCAACCCGGCTCAGCAGTAACCAAGCGGGCGCTGGGCGGCCCCTTCAATCCCGGTTGGACTTTGACTGGTGAGCTGGGCCCAGAACTGAAATTTGAGAACCGAGCGGGGTATGTCGCGGACAATCGTGCCATGCGCCAGCTCGCTGATTACGCTGGCAAAGTGGGATCTGTGATAGGCGGGCGCTCAAAACGGCTTACGGCCCCCAGTGGCCTTTCTGAGCGGGTCAACGCTCTGTTCTCGAAAGCCGCGACCATGGCCCAATCAGCGGCGGCCCAAGCGGTCACTCAGCACGTCACGAAAAACTACACCATCCACGCCGCAAACGCGGATGCATATGAGGTGGTGCGCCTCCTGAAGCAAGAAGACAAGCGCGATCATCATAACGGCTTGTTTGACCGCGTACCGGCAACCGGGTTGCACGGGAGGTAGGAATGTCTGAAGTCATGCTGCAGCTCGGGTTTCTGCAATTCTCGATCAACAATGCTACCTATCAGCGCCTTAGCCGATCGACGGAATACCGCTGGGCACGCCAGTCGCGCATTGGCTCAAACGACGCCCTGCAATTCACGGGATATGGCCCGGAGAACATCGAGCTAGAGGGCGTGATTTATCCGCATTTCCGAGGCGGTTTGAAACAGGTGGACAAGATGCGCACCCAAGCCGGTTTAGGCCTGCCCATGCCCCTTGTATCCGGTCTGGGGCGGGTGCTGGGCCTCTGGGTGGTGGAAAGCATCACTGAAGGGCAAGAGCTGTTTGCGTCTCAGGGCGTGCCCCACAAACAAGAATTCACTTTGGCAATGGCGAGGTATGACGGTGGCCTCAGATCTTTACTACGTTACCTCTGACGGGGATGTCTTAGACCAGGTTGTCTCCGCTCACTATGGTGATGCGCTGGGCGGCAAGGTCGAGGCGGTTCTACGTGCCAACTCTGGGCTTGCCGCCGAGGGGGCCGTGCTTCGCGCCGGGCTGCGTATTGCCTTGCCGGAGAGGGGCAATCAAACCCCTGTTGAAACGGCTCAGCTATGGGGCTGAGTGATTTTCGCCCCTTTGCGCGCGTCACGATCGATGGTGTGCCCCTATCAAGCTTTGCGTTTTCGCATCTGACATCGATCAGGGTGACAGATGTTGCGGGCTTTGTCTCTGATACGGCTGAAATCGTCTTTGCCAACGCATCCCCCATTGGTCCTTTTGCAATGCCGGAGCCGGGTGCAGAGATCGAAATCGCCCTAGGCTATCTGGGAAACTTCAAATCAATGGGGCTTTATGTTGTCGATGATGTCTTCGAGGGTGGTCCGCCTCGATCCATCCGGGTTGTCTGCCGTGCCAAGGCCCAGGGGGAAACAAAGAGCGGCAAGGCACCAATTCACCAGCAAAAATCCTGCTCTTGGGACGAAAGCTTAACCCTGAATGATATCGTGACCACAATCGCCGGAGAAAATGGTTTGGAGCCCGGAGTTACCGAGGCCGCGGCCAAACTGAAGCCCGGGCATATCGACCAGATCGATGAGAGCGACATGTCAGTCCTAACCCGTATCGCGGCGGCATATGACTTGGTTGCGAAGCCCACCGGTGGGGTGCTTTTTGTCGGGCGGAAGGGGGATGCAATCAAAGCATCTGGTGAGCCTATGCCTGTACTCTCTCTCAGAGAAGCGGATGTCACACGCTGGGGGATGGGGCGCAGCCTTGGCGAGGCAACCGGCACCGTCATCGCCACCTATCGGGATCTGGATCAAGGCAAGGATATCGAGGTCAAAGTGGGCGAGGGGGAACCTGTGCGCCGATTACGCCACCGATTTGGTTCTCAGGCCGAGGCGCAGGCCGTTGCCCAGGTCGAAGCCCGACGCGCTGGGCGCTCCATGGAAACCCTGTCTATCGAGATGCCGGGAAACCCCAGTTTGGTTGCAGAGAGCAAAATCATACCGCTCGACTTCAGCGCGGCGGCGTCTGGCCAATGGGTGGTGGAAACTGCATCGCACGAACTGTCTGAGGCCGGATACAGCACCACGGCGCAAGCGAAGCGCATCGCTTAGCCATCAAGTGTTGACTTTGTGCGCATGTTGTGCGCAGGTATAGGTTAGGTCTCCCATGAATAGAGAATCCTGCGCCCCGGGTCGGGGCCATGGGATTTTCGAGAGGGAGATGTCTTTTCGCCGTCGTGTGTCTGCAATTTTGTTTCCTTTCATGTCCAGCGAGGCCATTGCTAAGACCTCTAAGTTTTTGATTTCAACCCAACGAAAACTAGCGCGCTCCACACACGCACAAGAATTTGTGAGGCGAGGCGTGCTCCAGTTTGAGTTGTTTGAGGAGGTAGGCTGATGAACCAATCATCTGCACTGCATCTCGAGCGCTCATTCTGGCCTCACCTCCGTAGCTATACGGAGAACAGGCCAGATGGCGCGCAAAGAGAACGGTAGACTTTATATCGATGGGTCCGATTTTGAGGACTTGAACGTAACTGACATGCCAGAAACACCAGTCAAAGGTGTGTGGGATTTCTTGAAACATGTCGTTCCGTCCAACCCTTGGATTGCTGGCCTTGCTACAATCATCGCCATTGTATGGCTGGGGGCAAACGCGCCCATGTCCGTACAAATCACCGCTCTGTTGAGCGCTGTGGTGATAACGGTCTCATCGACTTGGAAACGGAGCTCCGATGGGAGAACGAAAAAAGCCAATGAACCTGGCGATGTCGGAACGCACGCGGTCAAAGATCGAAGCGTTGAAGGAACGCCTGGACAGCGACTCACTCTCGGAAGTGATCCGCCGATCAGTGGAGCTGCTCGAGATACTGAGCGACCGGCAGAGTAACGGCGACACGATCGTCTTGCGAACGCCGGAAGGCAAAGAGACAGAAGTCATCATCTTGAGGTGACACGAAACTTAAGAGAGGGCTTCGGCCCTCTTTTTCTTTGACACATCTTGTCGCCAAAGCATTTTGAACGCAGTCTTTTGAGATCAGTGTTTCGAGGTGAGCAATTATGGCTGTCAGAAAGGTCGATGGACGCTTCACAAAGGTGCGTAAACCGAAGACGGAACCAGAAGCGCCCTCTGTCGAGATTGCACCAAACCTGCCTTCCGAAAACTCGCGAAAGATGACCTTTGGTAATTGGGTCGAAGTGTTGGCCTTGGTTGTAGCATCGATAGCTGCGGGGGTCTCGCTCTGGCAAACGAGGATATTGATCGAAACGATCGATACTCCATACAAAGCCAACCTTCAGTTGCGCCGGATCCAAGTTTGCGAAGAGTTTCTTGTGGCGACTAGAAGAGTTCAGTCTACCTTGACTTGGTCCGGAGGCATGAACGTGAAAGAATTGTTTCCAGACGACACCTTAGATTTAAACGGTTTTGTCGCTCCATTGTCCAAAGACCTCGACTTCGTAGATTGGTTAACAGCTTCCAAATCTGGTTATGTGTTTTCGATGCAAGTCGAGAGGGACAGCCAAGCAATTGAAGAACTTATAAATTCAGTCTCTGGAATCACAATATTTTTCGACGAAGATGAGCGTGAAGAAGCCAAGACTCTTAGTCAGAATTTGCAGTGGCTTTTGATCGACAGTCAGCTAAATTTCTTCGGCAAGGAAAACTATGCGTTTAGCGATAAGTTAGAGGGGCTGTTCCCAACTTTAAGGAATGACAGAAGGGCTTCCATCGAGCGAGCTTTATCTATCCTCACGCAGACTTGTGATCAGGCAATTCTTAACGCGCCTGAGTAGCCGACGGCACGAGAAAAATATTCCAAACAATAGGAAACCGCCAGAGGAAACCATCTCCCGTTTTCCCCATGTTCGCTTCAAACGAGGAGTCTAAGGGGAACGGCGTGTCAATTATGGAATGGTTTAAAGCCCTTTGGCCTGTGGTTGCGATTCTGGTCGGGTTCGGTATCCGGTTGGAAGTTGGGCAAGCCCTCAACAGGCAGCGCAATCGCGCGATTGAAAAAGATGTCGAGCGCGAGGCCGAGGCACGTAAAGACAATGTGACCGACCTGCATTCCCGGATCAGCCGCCATGAAAACTCGACTGGCCAAACCCTAAGGGAAATCCAAACCGACATCAAAACGCTGCTCCAGCGGCAGGGCAACTAAGTGGGGAACCAGCATGGCAAAAGGTGACATCGAATTGGTCCGCGGGTGGAACCTGCTAACACAGGCACCGGCGACGGGCGGAATCGTGTTCCAGACGAAACGCGGCCTGGATCTGAAGTTTCAACCGTCCGTTGGCAATGTCCAACCGGCAGACACAAGCGGTGCGCTGGAATGCCCGCCCGGCAAAGGTGAGCGCGGCACTTTGGCCGAGATATTCCTTGACGCCCCCGATGCGGATCATCTGTGGGTGTATGCGCCATTTGGCGGGCTGGTGTCGGTCCGACATGCCTAGTCGCCCTTTTCCGTCGCCTCTGGGCTCGCTCAGCCCGTTCCCGCGCCGCCTAGGTCTGGCGCTGCTGGATGCACGTCAATCTCTCGCTTCGGCGACATGGGTCAACGAGGGCAATGGGGTGTTTTCCACCCAGATCAACCTTGCAGACCCACACACACCCGGCGGAACCGGAAGCAACACGACCTATTTTGGTGTCTGGCACGGAAGCGAGTTCCTGGATTGGATTGTGGGTGGTGCAGACATTGCGGCCAACCTATCAACCCTAGCCGCTGAAGAGGCGGGATTTGCGGTCAATGTTTCCGGCTCCACCGAACAGGACATAAGATCTGATGCGTCAACCACCGGCCCCTTTGACCTCTTTGTAAAGCTACCTGGCGGAGGTGATCCAACGGGACAAGCTCTCTTTTGTTCTGACAAGGCGTCTCATGGCTTCTTTAATGGCCAGACTGTTCGCAAGGCTCGGATGATCGGTGCTTTCAGTAAGGATTCCTTGGGCGTTTCCGATTACGGCGACCCTGCCACCTTTGTGGATTGCGAAGTCATTGGGGCCGGGGGGCACGCCTGGGTTGGCCCGGCCCTTCTAACGCGGCATGCGGCCATTGGGGAACCGCGCTCGGGAATGTTTGACGCAGCTCATGGCCGCGCGTCAGGGGCAGCGGTCAATTTCTACTCGCCGCAATTCAACTCCGACATGGGTTTGACCATTGATGGCCTGACCGCAAAGAACTTTGCCAAGGCGGTCTACGCCCATGGCAGCGGCAACCAATGCTATCGCAAGGTCTTTGTGAGTGGCCTTGTCACCATCGACAATTGCCGGAGCGGTTTTGATGAAGACGCGGTAGGCGCTGGGCTGCTGCCCGTCTACAGCGCTGGGATTTTGAGCGATGCAGAGCTTCGCGTCACTGCGATCGACAACATGTTCAAATGTGCCGGCGTTTGGGAGTTTCTCGGCGGCGGGCGGATCGACACCACAGCCAATCCGGTCACGAACACAACCAACTTGGTCACATTCGCCGGGGCAAACAGCCACCTGACGTTGAAAGATACCGTAATCGCCGGTGGCGCGGCCAACAGCCTAAGCTACAAAAACCAGCTTTGCGTGCGCTCAACCGGCTCAGTTTTCAACGCGCCCACTCTGGTTTTGGATAATGTTCGCGATGAAAGCGACAATGACAAACGGTTCCTCTGGGTGCGTTGGCCCTCTGACGTCACTGTCGAGCAATCTCATCTCGTTTTGAAGGGCGGCACGGTCCTAAAGGACTTGGCCGACCAGGCGGGTCGAACCAACTTCCCGGCATCGATCACAGTAGAGGCGGGCTGCACCTTTGGCTTCGGCAACCGAACCGGTCCGGAGTTGGAGGCCGCTTTGACGGCTGCGGGCGTTCCACACTATATCAGCCGCGACACAACGATTGTCGGAGTGGACGGTTTGGTCCTTTCTGCACCGGGATGGAGCCATTGAAAACGGTGTAAACGCGTTCCATTTAGAGCTGACTCAATATTCTCGGTGAACCCAATGAAGGAACAAGCGCAATGTGGTGCCTATCTAAGTCACTGCACAACTTCCTGTAATCATTGCAACCAAAAGCCTAAAACAATATGGATTAATCAGAGGTTTCGAGGGTAGCATGGATTTTCAGACAACAGATTTGTGGCGACAGGCTTTTGAGCCGAGAGAAGATGATCAACATGAAGAGGCAAGATCACTTCTTCGGACAGCGTTGCTTTCTATGCGCGATCAGGTGAAAGAGCTGGTAACCCACATCCCCGCCGATTGTAAAAACTTAACGGTTCACGACATTTCCCATGTGGATGCTTTGTGGACATCAGCGGATCTCTTGTGTGGAAGCGAGTGGGAACTGAACCCTTCGGAGACCTTTGTATTGGGGGCGGCGATTTTAACACATGACGCCGGGCTTACATCCATTGCCTATCCAGAGGGGCGCGCAGGGCTTAAGAAACTTGATCTCTGGGACGACCTAGTTGCCGACGAATTGCAAAAGACAGGAGGCAGCGAAATTACCGCTGAGCAAGAAGCTTCGGTACTCTTCGCGGTTTTGCGTGAACTCCATGCAGAACGAGCGGGAAGCCTGTGCACGCAGGCCTGGGTATTGAAGCCTGGCAACAATGTTTACCTCCTAGAGAACAGTGAGCTTCGAGAAGCGTTTGGAGAGTGTATTGGGCGTATCGCCCACAGCCATCACTGGTCGATCAACCGTGTGGCTGAAGAGTTGTCGTCTCAAATTGGTGGTAGTCCAAGTCTACCTGCCGGTTGGGATATCAATGAGCAAAAGTTAGCATGCATTTTGCGATGCGCGGATGCAGCCCAAGTTGACCGGACCCGAGCTCCGCTCCTTCTCCAAGCGGCGGTAAACCCGACCGGCTTTTCGAAGGCTCACTGGCTAGCTCAAAGTAAACTGAACCGTCCGACTGTTTGCGGCGATTCTATTCAATTTACTTCCTCTTCTGTTTTTTCTTCTAAGGATTCGGAAGCGTGGTGGGTTGCGTATGATCTTGCCCAGATTTTGGATAAAGAAATCAACTCTTCAAACGCGTTGCTAACTGAAATTGGGCAGCCTCCTTTCGTTGTTCAGCGTGTTGCCGGTGCTAAATCGTCACGTTCGTTCGCCAATCTGGTAAAAACAACCGATTGGCACCCTATTGATGCCAGTATCCGAGTCACAGATCCGGTTTCTCTTGCAAAAAAACTGGGTGGAGAAAATCTCTACGGTCGAAACATACTTGTCCCGTTTAGGGAGCTTATACAAAACGCTGCTGACGCTATTCGCGCGAGGCGCGCCCATGAACAACGGGGCCAAGAATTTGGGAGAATAAACGTTACCATAGAAGCCCACCCAAGCGATGACACTCTTTGTTTGGTTCATGTAGATGACGATGGATTGGGAATGAGTTCGAGGGTTTTAACAACAACTCTGGTGGACTTTGGGAAGACCTTTTGGGATTCGAGTGCTCTTCGCGAAGAATTTCCTGGGTTAAGGTCATCAGGTTTCCAGAGAATAGGTAAATTTGGAATTGGATTTTTTTCCATTTTTGACTTCACGGACAAAGTTTCAGTTACTTCGAGGCGATATGATCTTGGCAAGCGAGAAGCCAATGCCCTTGAGTTTTCGGGATTGGCAGCGCGCCCTTTGTTGAGAACAAATGCAAGTGACAGATTGCCAAATGACACCTCGACACGGGTTACAATGTCACTAAAGAAAGCTGAACTTATCGAGGCAGAAGCTCCCCCAAAAAAAGACAAGCGAACCGCTAGGGGGTTGTTGCGCAAATTAGAGGCTGAAAGGAGGGCGGAGAACACTAAAAGTTTAGGTTTTACACAGAGGTTGTTATCAATGGTGTCTTTCTTGGATGTAGAGGTCCAATTCAAAGACCTAAGAACTGGCGAGCAGTTTCGACATCTCCCAGACATCTATGGGAGCGCTTCGACTAAGTTCCTAGACGAACTTTATTTTACTGGCTTTACGGAGCAATTTGAACGACACAAACCACAAAGCATGCTTAGTTCCATAACCGATGCCAGCGGTACAGTTCATGGTAGAGCCGCTCTGGACGTTGAGGAACTAACGAGAGGTAACTCAGGTAATTCAGGTTCCTTTGGTTGTGCGGCTGTTGGTGGTATTGTCACCGGTCAATTAGGAATCCCGATGACGACTTCCACAGGCGCCCCAATCCCATTTATTGGTGTAGTAGAATGCTCAACTGTGAGGGCGTCTAGAGAATATGCTCACCCCAATGCGCCAGAGAAGGCAATAGATCGCTGGCTAGAGGGGCAACTTAATATGGTCGATCTCGGTCTAATGACCAGGCATGAACAATTGCTCTTGGGTTCAGCCGTTTATAGTACGTTAGGAAAAAAGCTTGAAATTCCGCTTGTTCTTCATCGAGGAGTGGAAAGGTCGGCAAGGTTTTTGGAGGAGCTTGTAAAAAGAAGCGATAGAGTTATTGTGCCCGCTTCATTTAGCATCACGTCTCAATTTGGGATATTAGGTTATAATCAGTTGTCTCCTGAGTATTTTGAAGTTGAAACGGTAGAAGAGCTAGTAGTTTTTGGGCCCAAAGTTGATTACGTCGTGCCTAGGGAAGTTTCCAGAAAACTTCATAAGAGCAATGGGGGTAGCATCGCGATACCCGAGATGCGTTCGCAGTCTAGTGTTTTGTTTCCGTTGATAGACATGATGAAAAATAAAATGGGGCGAGATCCTGAATTGACTGTGGCTCAAGAGGCTCTATTTGACACTCGAATTCCGTCGCTTTCAAAGCCTGATTGGTGCCTTGTTATTAGTTGATTAAGCCTGATTTGCTACTGTGAGTTGGACTATGTGGAAGCTGTGCATGCGCACATGGAGTTTCAAATCAGACGGCTAAGGATCATGCGCAGCTATGCTGATGCAAGGCGATCCGAATGGTGATCAGCGCTATCACAACCAGCAAATGTCGGATTTCGGAGGCCCTGGCCAAACCTTATTAGGCGTGAGAACCAAAAGAACGTTTTTTCCAGCCTTCTTTTGGGCAGCTTCTTCGGTTTCAGCTCTTATATATCCTTGCCTGCGATCTGGCAGGGACGAATCTGGTCGGTCAATCGCAATGTAAACAAACATGCTATGATGATCAGACGAGATGGTTAACGACCAGTTTATACGCGTGTGGTTTGTATCGCAAAGTTTGAGTTTTGGGCAAAAGGGGGCCACCGCACTTTCACGATTTGTATTCGGTACGTTCCATGGGGCTGTCACACACCGAGCGCTTGAAAATGTTGGGGAAATTCGCGAATTTGCAATCCGCTGCGTCACCACTCCGCCAACTCGCCAGAGTGGAGGCCTGATTAGGCGGATGCGGCGGTGAGGTCAAGCGGATATCTTGGCAAAAACGACTGATGATGAAAAATAAGGTCACGCTGCCGCATAAGCTAAGATTGAACGCGCTCGGTCATTGCCGCGAGGATGCAAATGTGGCACAACCATCCGCAAGTATCTGAACGAAAGAGTTTAGTGCATGACAGACTTTGCCACCCGCCGCCGCATGATGGTTGACACACAGGTTCGTCCTTCGGACGTGACCGAGTTTCCGATCATTGAATCCATGCTCACCGTTCCGCGTGAGAAATTTGTTCCCGTGGAAAAGGTCGAAGCCGCCTATTCCGGTGACCATGTTGAGCTTTGGTCTGGACGTCATCTTTTGGATGCGCGCCTGTTTGCCAAAATGTTGGAGGTTTTGGACCTGACCAATGACGACCTGGTGCTCGATATCGGGGCGGGTCTTGGCTATTCCTCAGCCGTCATCGCCCGCATTGCCGAAGCGGTCATTGCTGTCGAAGACGATGAGGCGCAGGTTGCCGAAGCTCAGAGCCTTTTGAGCGAAAATCACTCAGACAATGTTGTTTTTCACACCGGTTCGCTGGCCGATGGCGCAGCCGAGCATGGCCCTTATGATGTCATCATCATCCAGGGCGGTGTAGAGGTTGTTCCAGCGGCGATTGCCGATCAACTCAAGGAAGGTGGCAGAATTGCCTGCATCTTTATTGAGAATGCCCTTGGAACCGTGCGGGTCGGACATAAGTTAGAAGGCGAAATCGCTTGGCGTCACGCGTTCAACGGAACGGCTCCGGTGCTCAAGGGATTTGAAAAGGCAACAGAATTCGCCCTGTAACATCAGGGGAACAGGGGGCAGAATGACCTTTGGGTATAAACGGTTTTGTGTAAGCGGCGCGATAGCCGTGTCTGTTTTGGTCTCCTCTGCCTCGGCCAGTTGGGCCGAAAACCTCGCAGATACGCTGGTTGCGGCCTACAAGCATTCCGGTCTGATTGAACAGAACCGGGCGGTCTTGCGCGCCGCTGATGAAGGCGTTGCTCAGGCCATGGCGGATTTGCGCCCTGTTTTGTCCTGGTCTGCCGGCGTGCAAAGGACGTTTGGCAAAGCGAGGAATTACCAGCAAGTAGCGACCCTGCCCGATTTTCCCTTCACGCCCATTCGTGATTATCGCACGACGGGTTTCGCCTCTCATGAGGCGACATTGCGGTTGCTTGCGTCTCTGACACTCTATGCCGGTGGTAGCAACCGGCTGAGGGTTGAAGCCGCCAAGGAAACCGTACTGGCGACGCGAGCGGATTTGTTGGCCATTGAGCAGCAGGTTTTGTTCCGCGCGGTTGGTGCATTTATGGAGATGCGGCGCGCCTATGACACCGTTGCCTTGCGTCAAAATGGCGTGCGGGTCATCCAACAAGAGGTGCGGGCGGCCAAAGACCGTTTTGAAGTTGGCGAGGTCACGCGGACAGATGTGGCTTTGGCCCAGGCGCGTTTGGCGCAGGGGGAATCGGCCTTGGCTGCCGCCAAAGGGCAGCTTGTGATTGCACAAGAGGAATTCCGGGCGGCAGTCGGACGCAAACCGGGCAATCTGCAAACGCCCAAAGGCGCACCGCGCTTGCCGCGGTCCGTTGATGCGGCCAAGAAACAGGCGGTTCGGTCTCATCCTGACATGATTTCGGTTCAACATCAGGTGGCTGGCGCGGAATTGGCCATCAATATCGCCGAAGCTTCGCTCAAGCCGCGCGTGACGCTGGATGGCAGCTACGGTGTGACGACAGATGATGACGACACCAATCGCTATACGCGCTCGGGTACAATCGGGTTGAACGCCACCGGGACAATCTATTCCGGGGGCAAGATCCGTTCGGCGATCCGCGAGGCACGTGCCAATCGTGACCGTGCACGCGGCGGGCTGCATGTGGTGCGCCATGCTGTGATCCAGAATGTCGGCAATTCCTATGTCCAATTGGACGTGGCCCGCGCCAGCCGCGAGGCGTTTGAGGCGCAGGTTCGCGCGGCTCAGGTTGCGTTCCGCGGTGTGCGCGAAGAGGCCAAGCTGGGCGCGCGTACGACTCTGGATGTTCTGGATGCAGAGCAGGATCTGATCGATGCACGCACCAACCTGATTTCTGCGCAAGTGGATGAAGTTGTGGCCTCCTATGCCATTCTTGCATCACTGGGTCAGTTGACCGCTGAGGCGTTGCACTTGGACGTGCCACAATATGATGCGGCTGAGTATTATAACTTGGTCAAATCTGCGCCATCTGCGACTTCAAAGCAGGGTCGAGAGCTGGATCGCGTGCTTCGCGCGATGGGAAAAGAGTAACTTTTTCAGCATCTGTTGTCTGAATCAGGCTCACCGGGTACAGTTATGCCCGAGGCGAGCGTGGTACAAAGAATGACCGACCCTGTTACGAATGTAGAAATTGAGGATGTTCTGTCCTCTATCCGACGGCTGGTATCGGATGATGCGCGGGTTATGAAACCTGTGCAGAATCCTGTGAAACAACCTGAAAAACTGGTTCTGACCCCGGCTTTGCGGGTGAGCGATGATGATCTGGCACCTGTCTCACCCGAAGACAGGGATGTCTCAGATGATGCGCCGAAATCCGAGGCCGACACAGCCGAATCGCAAGATGATGATACGCCGATCCTGTTGACGGATCTGGCCCCCCTTGTCGAAGAGGCCGCGCCAGAGGGCGTTGCTCTTGATGATGTCATCGAAGAGCAAGATGTAGACCCTGAGAGTGACGAGGCTCATTTAGACGTCGAACCGGATGAGCCTGCAGAGCCTGAGATTGACGAAGACGCTGACGAGGCGGCGGCTTCGGCAGTGGATGAGCTGAAGGCCGGGTTGGAGGACGAGGCTGAAACCGCCGATGAAGATCTGATCGACGACGGGGCCTTGCTGCAAATCGTTGAGCAAGAGGTTGGCGAAGCCCTTGCCGAAATGGTCGCTCCAGATGACGTGGAGGCCGAAGACCTAGATGCGGCTGAGGAGGTAAGCCAACCGGACAGCTATACGCAGGCCGCGCAGATTGAAAACCTGCACGAAGCTCTGAACGACGTCCTGGGCGGAGAGGCTGAGGATGTGGTTGGTCAGGAAGAGGAGGTCGAGCCGCCGGTTTCTGCGACTGATGACAGCCTTGAGGATAAGATCGCCGCGCTTGAGGCCTTGGTCGGTCGGGATCACGCCCAGGATTGGGAACCAGAGGACCCCGCTAGCGATGCCGAGGCCCCGATTTTTCAGCGTTCATCCGAAGTTTTGGATTGGCAAGACGCAGCGGACGCAGATCAAGGTGTCGCCCAGGATGATGTTCACGACGATGTGCAGGCCGCTCGCGCAAAGGTAGAACAGTTGCCTGGGGGTGAGGGGGCTGACATGGCGTCCGCAGAACCTGTAGCAAATGCCGATAACCTGACAATTGACGAAACCGTTTTGCGCAGCATGGTGTCAGAAATTGTGCGTCAGGAATTGCAAGGCGCGCTGGGGGAGCGGATCACTCGAAATGTCCGCAAACTTGTGCGCCGCGAAATCAATCGTGTGCTGATGAGCCAGGATTTCGATTAAACCTGAGCGCGGATCTATTCCACGCAGTATCGGTGAAAACCAAGACCCGCTGACAAGAAAAGATGAAATAAAAAACGCGCCCAAAATGGGGCGCGTTTTTTGATACAGGAAAACCCTGGAAAATCAGGCGGCTTCTGCCTGTTGTGCTGCATTGCGGCGCTCGCTCTCTTCACGCGAAAGCGCGACAGAGGTGCGGACACCTTTGGACACAAACTCCATCAAACCAGAAACAACACGTTCGTTCGGATCAATACCCGCGCAGGACAACACTTCGCGACCATCGCGCGAGCGTGCCCAACGGGCGATCTGTTCCGGACCGTTGCCGTATTTCTTGTCGTCAGCGATTGCGTCGTCTAGGGCAGCCAACACCACTGCTGCGAACAGCTTGCGAGCGCGATTACCTTGCTCTGCATTAAAAGCGGTGCCGTCAACGAAATCTCTCATATCTCGACCTTTGATTATTGCTCTTGTCTTTTTCGGCGTGAGGGCGTGTATGACCTATTCATACCGATTCGGGTACCCCATAGTTGCATAGCACCCATTCCGTTAACGCATAGCTTCGAAAAGGCGACCACGACATATCGTTGCCTTGCTTTGGCGGAACCTGCCAGATATAGGATGCGTCAAAGTTTCATCAACCTTTTGACAAGGTTTTGCTATGCCAAAGATCAACGGAAATGAAATCCGGCCCGGAAATGTACTTGAACATAACGGCGGCTTGTGGGCCGCTGTCAAAGTCGACCATGTGAAGCCCGGAAAAGGCGGTGCTTTTGCACAGGTCGAGCTGCGCAATCTGCGCAACGGTTCCAAGCTGAACGAACGTTTCCGCAGCGCCGACAAGGTCGAGCGCGTGCGCCTGGAACAAAAGGACATGCAGTTCCTTTATGAGGATGCTGGTCAGCTGATCTTTATGGATACCGAAACCTATGATCAGGTTCAGATCGCGTCCGAAATCCTGGGCGACCGCCGCCCGTTTCTGCAGGACGGCATGACCATCGTTGTGGAGTTCCACGAGGCCGAAGCGCTGAACGCCACCGTGCCGCAAAAGGTCACCTGTGTGGTCGAAGAGACCGAGCCAGTGGTTAAAGGTCAGACCGCAGCGAACAGCTTTAAACCGGCTGTGCTGGACAATGGTGTGCGCATCTCGGTGCCGCCATTCATCGCGCAGGGTGAATCCATCGTGGTGAACACCGAAACCATGTCGTATTCCGAGCGCGCCTGACCTCGGGGACCGCGCGCATATCCCCCGAAAAGCTGGGGGAGTGGGATTGAAAGAACAAAGCCTCCGGCACTTGGCCCGGAGGCTTTTTTGATGATTGTGATCAATCCGACCCTAGATGAGGTGCTGCCGCTGTTCCGCGCGCTGCACAATTTCCACGTGTGTCTGTCACCGCATATTTACCATGCCGAAGGGGCGGATGAGGCCTACCTGGATATCTTGCGCTCAGCCTTGTCAGAAGGGGGCAGAATCTATGCGGTCGACGCGGGGTGGGGATTGGTGGCTTACTTGCTCGCTTTGCAAGAGGACCGAACGCAGAATGGCCTGCGCCGTGGCGGTCGTCGGATCAAGATCGACCATCTCTATATCGCTCCGACCCATCGAGGCTTGGGTCTGGGGCACCAACTGGTGGCGCGGATGGAACAGGATATGCGTGATCAGGGGATCAGCCGTTGGGTCGTGTCCCAGGACGCGACCAACTTGCCTGCGACGGATTTCTATCGCTCGGTCGGGGCGGTGGACCGGGCTTTGATGTTGGAGAAATACCTGTAGGGGGCAGGGGCGCTGCCTCATCCAGAGCAGGCTCGGGACTCACCGGGATATTTTTGGCCCAAAGAAACCCTGGGGTCACCTTGTGTAACGAAGCTTGGCGCTGCCCGCCTGCATGTCGCCCTTGGCGCGATCAAAGCGCAGATAGGCGATGGCGCGGTTGCCCGATTGTGTGAACAGGGTGCCCGCCGGTTTTTTGCCGGCCAAAATCTCGGTTCCGGCGGGGGCGTCGCCCTCAATTTCCACCACGGCCAGACCTTTGCGCAGCTCGGTCTTGTGTTTCATGCGCGCGGTGACCTCTTGGCCGACATAGCAGCCTTTCTTGAAATCGACCCCGTTCAGCTGTTCGAAGCCGGCTTCGAGGATAAAGGTATCAGGGGTCAGCTCGATGCCGCTTTGTGGAATGCAGGCGGAGACGCGTAGGGCGTCCCAGTCAACGTCTTGGCCGGGTTGCCCATCATAGGCGCGCCAGCCCAAAGTTGGGTGGCGCGGATCGGCAAAAGCGCCCTCTGGCGCGTCGCCCAACCCGCGCGTGACTGCAAGATCCGTTTCCTCAATCGTCACGTCTGAGCGCAGTTTATACATGCTCAGCGCCTGGATCAGCCCCGGTGCGAGATCGGTCGCAACGTCGAGCAGAACCGCGTCAGTATCGGGCACCAGAAAGAAATCGGCGCGGTACTTGCCTTGGGGGGTCAGAAGGGCGGTGTAGACCAAGCCCTCTGTCAGCTTTTCCACATCATTGGTGACGAGCCCCTGTAGAAAAGCCGTCACATCCTTGCCGCTGAGGCGCAGCACTTTGCGTGTGGTGTCGCTCATGATCGTTTCCTTCTGTCCGTGATTGCCATATAGGCCGGTAAAGCCCAAACGAACAGACCCCATGCGCGCCCCAATCTCCGTTATCATCCCGACCTTGAATGCCGCTGATCGGTTGCCGCTTTGTCTGGCGGCGTTGGGCGAAGGCCTTGCGGAGGGATTGATCCGGGAATTGGTGATCTCTGACGGGGGCTCAACGGATGGCAGTTTGAGGATTGCCGAGGCCGCCGGGGCCACCATCGTCACCGGAGAAGCATCGCGCGGCGGGCAGTTGCGGCGCGGGGCAGGGGCGGCAGAAGGGGCGTGGTTGCTGTTTTTGCATGCGGATACGGTGCTGTCCGAAGGCTGGACGTCGCATATCTCGGCAGCTTTGGCGCAGAACGGGGCTTATTACGGGTGTTTGCGCTTTGATGCTGCTGGGTTGGCGCCGCAATTGGTGGCGGGCTGGGCCAATCTGCGGTCTCTCGCCTTTGGCCTGCCTTATGGTGACCAAGCGCTGCTGATTGACCGTCAAACCTATGCGCGTGTCGGCGGGTTTGCTGATATTCCTTTGATGGAGGATGTGGTGATGGCCCGTGCGCTCAAAGGGGGCTTGAAGGGCTTGGACTTCCGTGCGGTGACTTCGGCGGAGAAGTATCAACGTCAGGGCTGGCTCAAGCGCGGAGGGCGCAATCTGTGGACGCTGGCCCGATTCCTGACCGGGGCCAAGCCCGAGGATCTGGCGCGCGCTTATCGAAAGTGATCTTAGCCTTGATCAAACTGGAGCCTGCACAGCTCTGCATAAGCCCCACCTTTGGCCAGCAACTCTTCATGCGTGCCTTCTTCGATGGCGCGGCCATGATCCATGACCACAATCTTATCAGCATTGCGAATGGTGGCGAGGCGATGGGCGATGACCAGCGTTGTCCGACCGATGGCGAGGTGATCCAGTGCGGCTTGCACTTTGGCCTCAGATTGGGCGTCAAGCGCACTGGTCGCCTCATCCAGCAAGAGGATCGGGGTGTCGCGCAGCAAGGCGCGGGCGATGGCCACCCGCTGGCGCTGCCCGCCGGACAGGTTGGACCCACGCGGCCCAACCCTGCTGTCGAGCCCGGTTTCTAAACGCGGCAAAAAGTCGGTGATCGAGGCGGCCTCAAGCGCATTTTGCAACTGCTCTTCGCTGACATTGCGGTCCAACACGATGTTTTCGCGCAGGGTTTCGTCAAACAGCAGCGCCTCTTGGCTGACGACCGAGATCATGCCACGCAAATCGTGCAAGCTCATTTCTGATGGGGCGATGCCTGCAATTTCGACCCGACCATCCTTGGGATCGACCAAACGGGTCAACAGGTTGAGAACGGTGGATTTCCCGGCCCCGGAGGCACCGACCAAGGCGGTGGTCTTGCCCGCCTCAGCGGTAAAGCTCAACCCGTTCAGGATCTGTGCATCACCGTAATCCAGGGTAACATCCTTTAACCGTATGCCAGGCACGCCCTGCGGGGCGCTCACTGGTCGATCGGGGTCGCGCAACTGTGATGGAGTTTCGAGCAACAGCTTGATCCGCTCAATCGCCGCCGCCGCCATTTGCCAGGCTCCGCTGACCGCGCCCAGCCGGCGCAGCGGCTCAAACATCTGACCGATGGCAGTGAAAAAGGTCATGAACTCGCCAACGGTCTTTTCACCACTCAGGATCTCGCCACCGGCCAGGTAAAGAATGCCGAAAAAGCCAAGCCCGGACATGATATCGATCAGCGTCGGCAAAGAGGCTTGCCCAGCCGAGGCACGCACTTCGGTCCGAACCCGGCGTTTTTGCAGCTTGGCATAGCTCTTGGATTGATAGGTTTCGAGTTGGTTGAGCTTAACCGGCAGGATTCCGTGAAAAACCTCATTCAGCCGCGTGGATTGGTCGGCGGCGACCTCGCGGGCATGGCGCGAATTGCGTCTGACATAGCGTTGCAGGAACGCCGTGGGGCCGATCATCAGCGGAAGGCCGATCAGGGCGACCAGGGTCCAGACCCAATCGGTCCACAAGGCAACGGCCAGCAAAGCAACAAAGGTCACGGCATCGCGGCCCGCACCCGTCACCAAGGTCCGCCAGACTTTGGCGATGCCCGACACGTCGCCATCCACCCGTTGGATCAAATGGCCCGGCCCATGGGCGGCGTGGAAATCCACGTCGAGTCGCATCAGATGGGTCAACATGTCCTGTCGGATATCCGCCATGGACCGCTGTGAGATCGCATTCAGGATCACCTTATGCGCCATGCTAACTAGGCCACGGCCCACAAAAATCGCAAAAACGGCCAGACCCACCCAGATCAGAGCGTTTTGATCCGCGCCAAGAAAGACATCGTCAAACAAGGGCCGCATCATCAAGGCGAAACTGGCGGTCAGCCCGCCCTCAAGCGCCATCAACCCGCCAGCCAGCAACAAAAGCCAGACATAGCGTTTCAGGTAACGGGTCCAAAGCCACCGAAACAAGGGCCAGCTGGCGGCCTCTACGTTTGGCTCGGACGGCGTGTCAGGCATTGGTCTGCTCAAGGGTCATCAGATTTTTGGCAATCTCAAGTTCCGGCACCTTGTTGTCCCAGCCTTCCTGAATGGACGTTGCGGCATATTCGGTGCGGATCCAATCTTCGAACCCGATGTCACCCAGTTGCAACCGCGCTTCGTAGACACACAGGATATAGTCTTGCACCCCGGTTTTGGTAAAGTCGAGATGGATGTATTTCAGGCTAAGCTGCTTCTTGGCTTCCTGAACGCTGGCCCCTTCGAAAATCATCAAATACATCGCCGCAACAAATCCGGCGCGATCAGCCCCGGATTTGCAGTGAAACATCATCGGACGTTCGGCTTCGCGCAGGGCGTCGATCACCGGGATGATCTTTCTCGCCGAGGCCGCGTTGCGCGCCCAGAGTTTGGCATTGACCAGGGCCAGACCCAACTGTTCGCAGCTCTCTTTTTCAAAGAGGTAATAAGAAAATTTGTCTTCGCCGCGCAGGTTGATGACGGTTTTGATGCCCATCTGGGCATATTTTTCAAACCGCGCATGGGTGGGTTGGTTCGAGCGCCACACATTTGGGGCAACTTGGTAAAAATTGGTCCAAAAGACGCGCAGAAACGCATGATCGAACAGGTGATAGTGCAGCTTTGCCCAGCGTCGGGCCGACGGGGTCGAAATATCCTTGCCAAAGGAGCGGCGCAGGCGGCGCTCGGCATCGTCGAGTTTCGTCCAGAGTTTCGCCAGCATCATACGTCCCTTAGCTTCAGATGCGCGGTTTAAGCCTTGCGCGCGCAACTGGCAAGCATTCGCGCTATTGACGATCCCTAACGCAGCGGTACTCTGCCCCAAAGTTGCCAGGGCCGACTTGTCGGGAATGGTCGCTGTTTCAAAGGATTTGCCAATGTCACTTGCCAATGGGCGCCTTCACATGGCCCTGCCGGGGCCTTCTGTTATGCCGGATGCGGTTTTGCAGGCGATGATGCGGCCTGCGCCCGATATCTATTCGGATGAGTTGCGGGTGCTGACCGAGGGGCTGGTGCGGGATCTGAAATATGTCGCTCAGACGCAGCACCAGGTGGCGATCTACATAGCCAATGGCCATGGCGTTTGGGAGGCCTCGCTGAGCAATGTGGTGCAACCCGGTGACAAGGTTCTGGCCCCGGTCATGGGGGTGTTCGGCTTTGGCTGGGCGGAAATGGCGCAAAATCTTGGGGTTGAGGTCGAGCTGATCGATCACGGGCGTCAGACGCCCATTGATCCCGAACAGGTGCGCGCGGCGCTCTTGGCCGATAAGGGGCAACAGATCAAAGCCGTTCTGGCGGTGCATACCGATACTTCAACTTCTTTGCGCAGTGATATCAAAGCTTTGCGTCAGGTTCTGGATGAGGTTGGCCATCCGGCGCTGCTGATGGCGGATTGTGTGGCGTCCTTGGGTTGCGATGAAATGCACATGGATAAGTGGGGCGTCGATGTTCTGATCTCGGCCAGTCAAAAGGGGCTGATGGTGCCTCCGGGGCTGGGTTTTGTCTGGTTCAATGACCGCGCCATGGCGGCGCGTCAGGCGTTGGCCCGGGTGTCTGGCTATTGGGATTGGCAACCTCGGGTCGAGCCCGAGATCTTTTATCAGTATTTTGGCGGCACCGCGCCCACGCATCACCTTTATGCGTTGGAGGTTGCGCTGGGCATGATCAAAGCCGAAGGGATCGAAGCTGTCTGGGCACGGCACCAGGCACTGGCCCAAGCGATCTGGGCGGCGGTTGAGTATTGGGACAGCCCCATGGCGTTGAACGTCGCTGACCCCGAGCAGCGCTCTCATGCGGTGACAACGGTCAAGATTGGTGCGCCGGATGGCGACAGGCTACGGGAGTGGTGCAGCACCAATGCCGGTGTCACCTTGGGGATTGGCCTGGGCATGGGAACCGAGGCTGACCCGACCGGAGCCGGTGTGTTCCGATTTGGCCATATGGGGCATCTAAATGCCACGATGGTTCTGGGCATGTTGGGCAGTGTCGAGGCTGGGCTTGATGCCTTGGGTATCGCGCACAACCCGGGTGGGGTTGCGGCTGCGGCGCAGGTGATCAGCACAGCCTCATCAGTTTAGAAGGAGGCCCGGCAGGCCCGCGCATCCAAATTCCGTGCACGGAATTTGCAAAAGTTTTGTAAAACTTTTGTCAGCGCCTACCGCGCACGCAAAGCCAGGTATGGATGTCAGGTCTGGGGTTGCCGTGGGTCATCATCGCTGTCGTCTTGCGCGTTGATGCCAGCCGCCTCTCGTCGCAGGCCAAATTCGTAGCGGGTGATCAGATGGTTCAAGGCCGCACCAAGGATCATCACCGCCCCAATCCCCCAGGTTGACCAGATCACCAGAAAAATCCAAATCATATTGGCAAAGATCAAGATCAGATTTGCAACGGAGTTTGACCCGTTTACCTGCGGGCCAGATGGGCGAGGGTCAGCATCATGCATGGGACCGGCTCCTGTGATGGGCCAAAGGCTCGCGGTCCGAATGGGCTGCGGGCAGACATATGGCGTTGGCAGCGTGTGCCCCTTAGATTGCCCGTCAGGTGTCAATTTTTGGTTAAGCCCGAGCCTCAGCCGGTGTCGCGCGCTTTGGCCAAGGCTTTTGGCAGGGCGCGGGCAAAGGCGGCCATATCCTCGGGGCGACCGGCGCTGACCCGGATGCAACGATCCTGAGGCGCGACAAAAGGCATGCGCACAAAGACCCCATCCGCCACCAGATTGGCCAGCACCGCCCGGGCAAAGTCACCATCCGCCCCGCAATCAATCGTCACGAAATTGCTGGCCGAGGGAAGGGGCTCCAAACCGTTTTCCTCAGAAATCCGGGTGATTTCGGCCTTGGATTTCGCAACCTGAGCCAGGACATCCTGCAACCCGGTCTGATCCTTGAGCGCAGCAAGCGCCCCGACCTGAGCGGCCCGGTTCATGCCAAAATGATTGCGGATCTTGTCAAAAGCAGTGATCAGCGCCGGATGTCCGATGCCATAGCCAACCCGCGCCCCGGCCATGCCATAGGCCTTGGAAAAGGTGCGAAAGCGGATCACGCGCGGATCGTCACAGGCGATCTTGGGGGCAACGCCCTCTGGCGCGAACTCAATATAGGCTTCGTCAAGGATCAACAGGCAGCCCGCGGGGATCTGATCCAGCGCCGCTTCGATCTCGGCCCCGTTGACCCAACTGCCCATGGGATTGTCGGGATTGGCGAAATAGACCAGCTTGGCATCGACCTCAGCGGCTTTGGCCAGAAGCGCGGGCAAGTCTTCGCGATCATCGCAATAAGGCACCTTGTGCAACTGCCCACCAAACCCGGCCACATGATAGTTGAACGTCGGATAGGCCCCATCCGAGGTCACAACCGCGTCGCCCTGTTCGACCAGCAAACGCACGAGATAGCCCAGCAGACCATCAATGCCTTCGCCAACAATCAGGTTGTCCGGGGCGCAGCCAATATGATCCGCCAGCGCATGGCGCAGATCAAAGCTACTTGAATCACCATATTTCCAGATTTCTCCCGCCGCTCTCTGCAAGGCATCAACCGCCTTGGGCGAGGGGCCGAACATGTTTTCATTTGCTCCCAATCGCGCATCAAACGCCGCGCCACGGGCGCGTTCCTGCACTTCGGGGCCGACAAACGGCACGGTTTCAGGAAGCGAGGCGATCAGCGAGGGGTAGCGAGGTCCGGTCATGCCCGGGTTATTGGCCAAGACAGGCGCTTGGGCAAGGGGGAAGCCATGAGCGACGGGTTTGCGCAGCGGATTGCGGGAAAACCAGCACATCTTTGCCAGAAACCACGCCGCGATCAGATGCGCGCTTGACCCTGTGCGTGCAAACTGGTCAAGCGAAAGGGAGCAGCGAAAAGAGGCCAAGATGCCCAACGGGTCCGATAGCCCCAGAACCAGCAGTGTCAAAACCAGACAACCCGCGCCCTTCGCGCCTTATGAATGGATGATTGCCTGGCGCTATTTGCGCGCCAAACGTGCCGAGGGTGGCGTCAGCGTCATGACCTGGATCAGCCTGATTGGCATCACCTTGGCGGTGTTTGCCTTGATAGCGACCCTGGCGGTTCGTTCGGGATTTCGTGCAGAGTTTGTTGATACGATCCTGGGCAGCAACGCGCATCTGACCGTGTATCACATGCAGCGCCTTGACGAATATGACCGTCCCACGCGCACCCTGCCAGACTATGCGGGCATGGCCGAGGCGGTGCGCCAGGTGCCCGGCGTGACCCGCGTCGCACCTTTGGTCAAAGGGCAGGTCATGGCCAATGTCACGGGGGCCAATGCCGGGGTCGAGGTGTTCGGGATCAAGGCAGAAGACATTACCAAGATCCGCCGCATCGCTGATCCCGAAACCGGGCGCGGTGACTTAGCTCGCTTTGACGACGGGATCGCCATTGGCTCTGGCGTCGCTCTGACGCTGGGGGTCGGCGTGGGCGACACAATCAAACTGATTTCGCCAAACGGGGTGAAAACCGCCTTTGGCACCTCGCCTCGGATCAAAGCCTATGAGGTGGTCTATATTTTCACCGCTGGGCGCTATGACATTGATAAGACACGAGTCTATATGCCTTTTGCCGAGGCGCAGCTCTATTTCAATCGCGAAGGTGTCGCGGATGAGCTTGAGGTCATTGTCACCGATCCCGAAGCGGTTGAAACCCTGTCCACACCCGTGGCCCAGGCCGCTGGGGCCGGGGCGCTGATCTGGACCTGGCAGGATGCCTCGGGCGGGTTCCTGCGCGCGCTTGAGATCGAAGATAACGTGATGTTTGTGATCCTCTCGGTGCTTGTGTTGATCGCCACGATGAACATCGTGTCGGGGCTGATCATGTTGGTGAAAAACAAAGGCCGCGATATTGGGATATTGCGCACCATGGGGCTGACCGAAGGCTCCGTCATGCGGGTCTTCTTTATCTGCGGGGCCTTTACCGGGATACTGGGGACGTTGGCCGGGGTGATCTTGGGCTGCCTGTTTGCGATTTATATCGACCCGATCTTTGCCTTTGTGAACTACGTCGCCGGGGGCGGTGTTTGGGATCCATCCATTCGCGGCATCTATGCGCTGCCAGCCAAACTACAACTGGGCGATGTCCTGTCGGCAGTTGGCCTGTCCTTGGGCCTCTCCTTTATCGTGACAATCTTCCCGGCCCGCCGCGCGGCGCGGATGAACCCCGTCGAGGCGCTGCGCTATGAATAAAAATGCTGTCCGGGCGGTAAGCGCCCAAAACTTTTGCAAAAGTTTTGCAAATTCCGTCGACGGAATTTGGATGCGGTCCCTCGTTAAGGAGGCTGATCATGTCTGATCTCGTGTTGCGCCTGAAAGGAATTGAAAAGACCTATAACCGGGGCGAAGCGGGCGAGGTCCAGGTTTTGCGCGGTGCCGATCTGGAGCTCGGTCGAGGCGAGGTTGTGGCTCTGGTTGCGCCTTCTGGTGCCGGGAAGTCGACGCTGCTGCATATCGCGGGTCTGTTGGACACGCCTACGGCTGGAAGTGTGGAAATCTCAGGCGAGGCGATGCAGGGGCGCTCTGACCGCAAGCGCACGGCGACGCGTCGCTCTGAGGTTGGGTTTGTCTATCAATTTCACCATCTTCTGCCCGAGTTCACAGCCCTTGAGAACGTGGTTCTGCCGCAATTGGCCAATGGCGTCGGGCGCGGTGCCGCGCAGGCGCGCAGCCTTGATTTGTTGGACAGTGTCGGGGTTAAAGACCGGGCTGAGCATCGGCCCGGTGCCTTGTCGGGTGGGGAACAACAGCGTGTGGCCTTTTGCCGGGCCATGGCCAATGCGCCTAAACTGCTTTTGGCGGATGAACCGACCGGGAACCTTGACCCTGAAACCTCGGATCGGGTTTTTGCGGCCCTCATGGCGCTTGTGCGCGAGACGGGTCTGTCCGCCTTGATCGCGACCCATAACCTGGAGCTTGCCGCGCGTATGGATCGTTGTGTACATCTTGAGGCCGGGCTGCTGCGCGAAGGTTGAAGCTCAGGCGCGTTGTGTGATCCAAACCCCTAGAACCATAACAGAAATTCCCGCTGCACGCATCAGGTTGAGCGGGGTGACCTTGGCTCCGAACAACCCGAAATGGTCGATCGCGGCCGTGCTGATCAACTGGCCGAGCAGGACAAAAAACACCGCGTTGCCGACGCCGAATTTTGGGGCGACGAAGGTGATGGAGAGCACGTAGAAGGCGATCAGGACGCCGGCGAGGAAGAGGTGTTTGGGGGCAGCTACGGCCTCGGTCAGGCTGGGGCGGCCGAGGGTGAACCAGACCAAGGTTGTGCTGAGAATGGCTATGAAAAACAAGATCATAGCGGCGGAGACGGGCGATCCCAGCCGCACACCAAGCGCGGCGTTCAGGGCGGCTAAGACCGGGATGCCTATCCCGGCGGCGAGCATGGTTAACGCGTAATGAGTCATCGAAAATCCTGTTGGTTTTCATGGACTTGAGCATGGATTTGGGCGGTTGTCGAGGGGGCTGATGTAGATCAAGTCTGTCCAGTGTGGGGCAGAGTAGAATACAGCTAGGACAAGGACAAAGGGGGCGAGCTAAGATGCGGATATTATTGGGGATTTTTGGGGTCGCGGCGCTGGTTGGCGTGGTGGCCTGCGGCGAAATGGAGACGGAGTCCGAGCGGCGCGGAAAAGACCTTTACACAAGTTTTTGCGTTTCTTGTCATGGGGTTAGGGGTGTTGCGGATGGGCCGTTAGCACAAAGTTTACCAGTCGCTCCTGCCGACCTGTCACAACTCAGCGCCAGCAATGATGGCGTGTTCCCGACCGAGCGCGTCATGGTGCAAGTCTTTGGATATCCGGGGAAATTTCACCAAGGCCTGATGCCGGAATTTGGCCCCTTGCTCGAAGGGGAACAGGTGGAATGGGTGTCGCCCAGTGGCGAAAAGACCTTAACGCCCCGGGCATTGTTGGATATTGTCGCCTATGTCAAAACCTTGCAGGAGACGTAAAATGATAAGGGTTTTCAGTGGCTTGACCGCTTGTTTGGCCTTGCTGGCCTGTGTTGAGGCGGAAATGCCGCAAGCCTCTGATGGCAAAGCGCTTTTCATGGAAAACTGCGCGAGTTGCCACGGGGCGAATGGCAAGGGTGAGGGGCCTATGGCGCGGGCGATGGAAAAAACGCCCAAGGACCTGACGTTGATCCAAGTGCGTCATGGCGATAAATTCCCTAAATCCAAGGTGTTATCCACCATTGACGGCTATGCGCGCTCAGATATTGCCGGGCCGGGAATGCCGGAATTTGGCGCGCTGCTTGAGGGGGACCTGATCCCCTATGACAGCGGCGACGGGATCGAAACGCCAACACCGCGTAAGTTGTTGGCTTTGCTGGAATATATCGAGAGCATCCAAGAGAAGCGGTAAGGTTTGCGTCGGATTTGCGCGCGGAGTGGTGGGGTGAAACCCCACCCTACGTTAAGACGGCGAGCGGTGGTGGTAACGGGCCGCCCGGTCTAACCGCAACAGGGCAATCTGTACAAAACGCCCGGAGTTTAGGGTGGATTGCCCCGACCCGGGGAAGTCGGATCGGGGCGGTTATCCGTGCCTGAAAACGTCAATCAGGCGCGGATTCGCATGGTGGATGAGCCGTGCAAGAACAAGTGGTGCGCCGCAAGGATCACAACAGCGGCCCCAATGCCCACCCACATCACCAGCGCGGTTTTCCAAAGCACCAGCACGGCGACCAAAAGGCGGGTGGCCATTTCAAGCCGTGTCATCGCACCACGATCAAAGCGGGCCAGTGCAGAGGCCAGCAGGTAGAGCGCCAAAGCCAGGCGCAGCGCCAGACCGCCCAAAGCCAGCCAGTCGGTGGTGCCGGTGTAACCTTCGATCAATTGCTGGCGGCCACTCTCGTCAAGAATGGTCACGGCCTCTTCGATCAGCAACAGTTCGGGATACCAGGCAAAGACGAACGGGATGGTGAACATCACGATACCAACCCGCACAGCGGCAAACCCGGTGCGCATCGGTTCGGTTTTCGCGATGGAGGCTGCGGCAAAGGCGGCGATGGCCACAGGCGGTGTGATGGCCGAGGCCACGGCGAAGTAGAACACAAACATATGCGCGGTGAAAAAGCTGACGCCGAGATTGGCCAAAAGCGGGCCGAGCAGCAGCGCCACGTTCACATAGGCAGGCACAGTTGGCATGCCCATGCCGAGCAGGATCGCGCAGAACATGGCGCTGACCAGGGCGACCATCAGATAGACACCGCCGGTGATCGGGATGGTGAAGCCAAAGATCGTCACGGATTGCGCGTTTTCCAACCAGGCGGTGACGGCGCGGGTCAATTCTCCGGTCAGGCCGCTTTCATTAAGAAAGGCCGAGATGATCGACACCGCAAAGAGCAGCAGGAACAGGCGCGACAGCAGGATGCCGCCATCCGCCAGAGAATGCAGGATCTTGGATGGTTTGGCGCGGGTTTCGGGATCCAGGAACAAGAGCGGGATCAGCACGACAACCGCCCACCAACCAGCCGAAATCGCGTCACCCGTCGCGTTGACGATCAGTTGCACCACAAAACCGGGCAGCACGAGGGACAGGGGCCCGTTGGCCACGGCGTCTTTGTTGCCCAGCAGCAGGAAGAGGATCACCAGAATGGGCACAAAGATCATGATCACATTCAGCCAATCCTGGCGGAACATCTTGAGATCTTCGGGCACCTCCTCCATGGCGGCCACGTTTTCGCGCCGGGCCTGGAACATGACCGTCAGAAAGATCGAGATAAAGAAGGCCATGGCAGGCAGGAAGGCCGCCACGATGACCTTGGTATAGGGGACCGCGGTCAGTGCCACGAGCACAAAGGCGGCGACCCCCATCACAGGCGGCATGATCTGCCCGCCCGAGGAGGCTGCGGCCTCGACCCCGCCTGCAAAGCGGGCGTTAAACCCGTTGCGGATCATCATGGGGATGGTCAGCCGCCCGGTGGACAGCACATTGGTCACCGGGCCGCCGGTGATGGTGCCAAACAGCGCCGAAGACACAATGGCGGCATGGGCCGGGCCGCCACGCAGGCGACGTGTCAGGCGCACGGCCAGTTTGATCAGCGATGTCCCCCCGGCTGAGGTGCCAAACAGCGCGCCAAGGATCACATAGGGAAAGACCTGGTTCACGACGATATTCATGAACCGCCCCATAAACCCGTCCGGGGTGATAAAGACATTGGTCGCCTTTTGGATCGCAGCGGCGTGGGCATCGCCGCCATCTGCGCCGAGCTTGGTCAGAAAGAAATTGTTCGAGGAGAGATCGAACATCCAGACCAGCGCCGTGGCCACGGTATAGGCGACAACTACGGTGGCCACGATCACAAGCGGCGCGCCCCACATGCGGATATTATAGAGGAAGAACAGGCCGATAATGGTGAACAAGAGCGGCAAGATCCAGATGCCAAACCGGGCCTGACAGGCCGGAACCTCGGCGTCAAAGCTCATCCCCGGGATAACACCGGCGGCGCGTTGATTGGCCTCTTCGATCAGGCGCGCCCGTTCGCCGGTGATTTGATCGAACAGGCAAACCGCATCGTTTTCAACAAGGTAGCCCAGGGCACCAAGGGCGGCGGCCGTGACAAGGCCGATATCCAGCACCAGGCCCAGCCAACCGGGACGCCAGGGCAGCTGTCGATGCGACCACTCGGCCCAGGCACTGCCATGGATGGCCACGATCACCATCATCAGCAGGAAAATCGGCGGAAAGAAGTATTCCGGGGGAAAGCCGGACACGCGTAGAAAAGGCTGCCCGGTCAAGTCACGCATAAAGGCTTGTAGGCCGGGGATTTCGGGCATGGTGTTGATCATGCCGACAATCACAAAGGTGATGGCAAGCACCATGACGACCGTCTTGGCCAATGGGCGGGGGGTAATCGGATCTGTCATGTTTTGCTCGCGACGATGGGTTGTCCGGTCACAATGGGACCGGACAGCCAGATTTCAACTTGGGTGAGTGGGGTTAAGGGCGCAGGCAATCCGCGACGGTGTGCCCTTTGGCCTCAAAGGCGCGAATGGCACCGGGGTGCATCTTGATCTGAACCGCACCGCAGACGCCCTGCGACTTGCCGTCGATATCGGCAAAGGTCATGTTCAGATGCGGCCCGATGGGGGCGCTGGTCTCCATACGCTCCTGACCTTCAAGGAAGGCGGTGACGATGTTAAAGACCAGTTCTTCGTCCATGCTGGCCGGAACGATCTCGGCAAAGGCCGTGGCATAGCTGTCAAAGGTGTCGTCATCCACCACAACGGTCACATCATTGCCCTCATAGGCTTTGCGATAAACATCGATCGGAATCGAAACCGGTGCGTGGCCCGGCGCGTTGGCAATCTGCTGACCCAGCTCGCTGTTATAGATCTCGGAGGGGATATCGTGGATGGTGATGCCACCGGCTGCCGCGATGCGAATTTGGCGCGCCGAGGGCAGGCCATCGGGCGAGGTCCAGGCATCTACTTTGCCGCTGGTGATGGTGGGAATGGCATCGGGCCAAGGGGTCTGCACGCCTTCATAGCCTTCGCCCTCTTTCAAACCGGCCAAAAGCTGTACCGTGGCGCGGCCCGAGGTCAGCGCTGCCCCGCGTGGCGGGCCGTTCCAGATGCGCTTGCCATCCAGTTTGGTGATGTCGTCAATCGGGTTCGAATTGTAATAGGCGAAAATCTGGACCGAGGGTGCCATAAAGAAAATCGCCCGCACATTGCTGGCCAGCTCAGCGCCTTTTTCCGGACCCAGGCCCGAATAGGGGCCGATCCCCTTGGACATCAAAAAGGGCAGGATCAACGGGGCAGGGGCGATATCAAGGCGGCCCTCAGCCACGGCCTGCACCGAATTTGTCAGGGTCGCGCCTTCGGTCACCTGCAGATCAGCGATACCGGCATTTTGCAGGATCGAGGCAAAGGTTGTGTCGATGTAATGCGGGCTGGACCCGACGCTTGTTGTTTCAAGGGTCAAGGTTTCTGTCGCAAAAGCCGTGAGTGGCATGATCGCTGCGGCTGCCCCCAATATGGCGGATTTGAGCATGGTTTCCTCCCTGTTGCTCGCGCATCCCTCCTCCGAATGCGCGCCCCTGGTCGGGGTGTAATTAAAGGTACGCAAAAAATATATGACTTGTCACGTAATTTTTTTTCTGCTTTGTTTCAGGATATTGGAGGAGAATGATGGCGCAGAGTGACCTCAGAGAAGTCAGCGGCAAAGATGATCGGATTCGGGCAAGGCGCTTGCGCGAGACCCAGAATATTTTTGCACGTCTTCCCGCGACTTACGCGGCTTCGCGCAAGCAAGGGCAGCAGATTCTCAAGCGCGCGGCGGGGCTCTCCATCGTGGAATGGCGCACGCTTTGGGACCTGGCCGAAGTTGGACCATTGACGATTCGCGAACTGGCTTTGATCCAGCGAACCGACCATTCTTTGCTGTCGCGCGCCTTGCCGGATATGCGCCGCAAAGGTCTGGTCGAGATGCGCCGGGACGAAGAGGATGGTCGGCAGACCATCGTCGAGCTGACCACCGCCGGGCGCGAGGCCTTTGATCAGGCGGCCCCCTTTATGAAGCGCCGACGCGAGGCCATGCGTGCGCAATTCACCCCCGATGAACTGGCGTTGTTTGCGTCCTTTCTGGATCGTTTCGACGACTTTCTGAGCCAGCCCATTGATGACTTTCTGAACGAGGAGTCCGCAGAATGACCACCCCGACCACCCCACAAGGGGCCGAGCGCCCCAATGTCTTGTGGATCATGGCAGATCAGCTGCGCTTCGATTACCTGAGCTGCTATGGCCACCCACATCTGCACACGCCGCATATTGATGCGCTGGCGGCACGTGGGGTGCGGTTTGAAAATGCCTATGTGCAATCGCCGGTCTGCGGGCCGTCGCGCATGTCGTCCTATACCGGGCGTTATGTGCGCAGCCATGGCTCGACCTGGAATGGTATGCCTTTGCGGGTGGGGGAGCCCACGATGGGCGATCACCTGCGCGAGGCCGGAGCGCGCGCCGTTTTGGTGGGCAAGACCCATATGACCGCCGATCTCGAAGGTATGGCCTGGCTTGGCATTGATCCCAAAAGCGAGATTGGCGTCAGCCGCTCGGAATGCGGCTTTGACCCTTATGAGCGCGATGACGGGCTGCACCCCGACAGCGCGCGTCAGAAATGGTCTGCCTATGATGATTACCTTGTCTCGCATGGCTTTGACTCGGACAACCCATGGGGGGATTTCGCCAATTCCGGCCTTGGCGATGATCACGAAACCCTGTCGGCCTGGTTGCTCAAGAATTCGCGCCTGCCCGCCAATGTGCCCGAAGAGCATTCGGAAACCGCCTATATGACTGACCGCGCGATGGATTTCATGCGCGACGCTGAGGCCGATGGCAAACCCTGGGTCTGCCATCTGTCTTACATCAAACCCCATTGGCCCTATATCGTGCCGGCCCCCTATCACGATATGTATGACGAGCGTCACGTGATCGATCCGGTGCGCTCAGAGGCTGAACGCGAGACGGATCACCCCTTGATGCGGGCCTATCTCAACGCGCGCGTCTGCCGTAGTTTTTCGCGCGATCATGTGCGTGAACATGTGATCCCGGCCTATATGGGGCTGATCAAGCAGTTGGATGATCATCTGGGGCGGCTCTTTGCCTGGATGGAAGAAACCGGAATCGCCAAGAACACCATCATTGCCTTTACCTCGGATCACGGGGATTACATGGGCGATCACTGGATGGGGGATAAGGATTTCTATCACCAGCAATCGGTCAAAGTGCCCCTGATCATCTATGACCCGCGCCCTGAGGCGGATGGCACGCGCGGCCTGGTGACGGATGCTTTGGTGGAACAGATCGACCTGGCCCCGACCTTTATGGCGGCGGCGGGCTGTCGCCCCAAGCCGTGGATCGTTGAGGGGCGCGATCTGACGCCGATCCTGCATGGAACCGAGGGGTTCTCGCGCAAATATGTGATAAGTGAGCATGATTATCACTGGTCGGACATGGCGCGCGAGCTGAACCAGCCACAAGAGGATGCCCATACCACTATGATTTTTGATGGGCGTTGGAAATACATCCGCTGCGAGACCTTCCGCCCGGTCCTGTTTGATCTGGAAACTGATCCGGATGAGTTGGTGGATGTCGGAGGTTCTGAGAGCGAGGAACATGTCGCCGTGCGGGCGCGCATGGAAGAGGCGCTTTTGGCTTGGTCGATGCGCCACCACGCCCGTATCACCGCCACGCCCGAGGTGCTGGCGCGTCAGAGCAAGGCCGCCGAGGGGGGTATCCTGATCGGGTTCTGGGACGAAGAGGAATATGAGGCGGTCACCGGCAAACCCTTTGCCAGCCTGACACCGGTCGGGCGGGGCGGGGCCTGATCCTAGTCACATGGAACCGAAACCCGCTACATAGAAAAAGGCAAACACACAGGTTCGCGCCCGGCACCAAGGGGCGGGGTCATGTTGAAAGCATGCCTCTGGCATGAGCGCGAACCGGATCGCAGGCGATCCGGGGACATCAATTCTATGACAAGAATTTCGGTTCTGGGCCTATACGGTGTTTGCAGTGCAAAGCCGGTTGAGGCGCGCCGGATCGGGATGCAGCGCGGCATTCGCGGCAATGGTGGACCAGATACAGGCCAAAAGCGCCTTGGTGCTGTCCTCAAGAAAGCCCTGCGCCAGGCTTGCCGGATCCTCGGCCGTTTTCAACGCGTCCCGGCTGGCCTGCCAGTTGGTGACCAAGGCTTTGATGCCGCTGTCGGGGAAGTGCGCGGCCTGCGCCAAAAGGAATGCTTCAAACGCATCGCCGGGGGCACTGGCGGCCAAACGGGTGGCCAGCATGCGTGCGTGAATGCCGTTGGCCCCTTCGTAGATCGCGGTGATCCGCGCGTCGCGATAGGTTTGCTCGACCCGGTATTCGCGCAGGTAACCGTAACCGCCCAGAACTTGCATGCCCAATTCGGCCGCGCGCATGCCCGCTTCGGTGCAATAGACCTTGGCCAGCGGGGTCAGGAACTCGACCAGATCGGGATTATCGCCCCGTTCCATCGTCACCAGCGCCAGATGGGCAATCGCGCGCCCGCCAATGGCAAGGCTATCGGCCTCGTCCAGCATGCGGCGCACATCGGCATGGTGATCCAGCGTGACCGGCTGCCCATCCGCCCCGCGCCCCTGCACCCGTTCCGCCGCATAGGTTGCGGCGATATCATGGGCGCGCGCCGCATGGGCCACCCCCTGCAGCGAGACATCAAGGCGGGCGTGGTTCATCATGGTGAACATGGCCGCCAGCCCCTTGCCTTCCTCACCGATCAGCTCGGCCTCGGCCCCGTCAAAGGCCAATTGGCAGGTGGGTGAGGCGTGCAGGCCCATTTTCTCTTCGATCCGGGTGACAGTCACGGCGTTGCGGCTGCCATCGGCGCGGGTGCAGGGGCAGAGGAACAGCGACAGGCCCTTGACCCCGTTATCCGATGTGCGCGCCAGCACCAGATGCAGGATACGTTCTGACAGGTTCTGATCGCCGCCAGAGATAAAGATTTTCTCGCCGGTGATTGTCCAGCTGTCGCTTTGTTCGGCGCGGCAGCGAATGCGCGACAGGTCCGAGCCAGCGCCGGGTTCGGTCAGGCACATGGTGGCGATCACCTCGCCCGAGGCCAGGCCGGGCATGTGGCGCGCTTGCTGATCCTGGGACCCAAAGCGGGTCAAGACCCGCGCAGCGCCGGGCACCAGACCGGTGACCATCTGCAAGGCGTGATTGGCCCCGGAAAAGATCTCGGAGGTGACGGCCAGTGTCAGCGCATCCATGCCCTGACCGCCATGTTCCTCGGGCAGGGTCAGGCTGGGCCAACCGGCTTCGGCGTAAGCCTGGTAGACTTCTGCAAACCCGTCCGGCATGGAAACACGGCCATCTTTCAGACTGCAGCCCTGCATGTCTCCAGGTTCGTCCAGCGGGGCGATTTCGCCCTCGGCAAATGTCGCAAAATGACCGCTGATTTCCGAGGTAAAATCAGCGTCGTATTCAGGGACATCAGCAGCCCCCGCCACGTGATTGAGCGAGAAGAGAATATCGTCCAACGGCGCTTGGAACGGTTTCATCGGATTATCCTTTCTTGGCAGCGTGGCAGGGGGTGCCCCGGGTGCTGTCTTAGTCGTTGAACGCGTCTTTCAGGAACGCGACCACTGGCGCGACCTCGGCATTGAAGAGATCACCGCCATGGCCTGCGCCCTCGACAATGCGCAGCGCCACCGGGCCGGATGCCGCGCGTTGTGTCATGGCGTCGTAAAGCCGTTCGGTTTGCAAAGGCGAAATGACAAAGTCCTGATCACCATGCACAAGCAATGTCGCGGGGAGCTCGGTGCCCTCGGGCAGGGTTTCGAGGAATTTCAAAGGGCTGGCCGCATCGGCAAGAGCGCGATTTTCAGGAACAGGTGCGCCTATCAATTGGCTTTCGGGTGTTGGTTCCTTGGCCAGGTCGCCGCGATCTTTGACATCATCTGCGGCCCGGTCTGGTATAATTTGATATAGATCGGAAGGCGCATACCAGGAGATCAGCGCATCCAGCGCCACGTCGCCGCTTGCCGCCTGATCAAAAGCGGCCCAAAGCGCCAGATGCGCCCCCGAGGATTGCCCCCAGACCGCCATATCGCCGTTATCATAGCCGTATTCATCCGCGTGATCGCGCACAAAGGTCAGGGCCGCGCGCAGGTCATCGCGTTGCGCGGGCCAAATGGCCTGATCCGAGAACGTGTAATTGATCGAGGCAATGGCGATGCCGGCGTCGTTCAGGGCAGTGATGCGATCGTAAAGCGCGATTTGGCTCTTGTCGTTGCGGAACCAGCGCCCGCCATGCACAAAGACCACAATCGGCGGGGTGTCCACATTCTCTGGCAGATAGAGGTCAAGCTGCTGCCGCGCACCTTCGCCATAGGCAATATCGAGATGGCTGTCCGCCATCACCGGACCTGCCACTGCAAGGGCTAGGCCCGTCATCCAACATGTGGTTTTCATGTTTACCTCTTGGATTAATCGACTTTGTAATAGGCAATCTCGACCGCAGAGGCGCGGCGGATACCGGCGCAGACAAACAGCGTGTGATTGACCCAGTCATAGCGCGCATCCCCGGTTTCGAGCCGCGCCGCCGTGCGCATGTAATAGGTCGAGGGATCGACCTCTTCGCCCGCGGCAAGGCGGGCCAGAACCTCGGGCGGGCCGTGGCGGGTGCCGATATTGACGATCTCGATCACCGCGCCATCATCGGTTTTCACCGCATAGCGCGTGTCGAGATGCGCGGCACCATCGGCAAAGATCGTTTGCCAATCGGCCCCAAGGTTCATCACCTCGCCGGTGATGTCTGGCCCCAGCGCCGCGCCGCCCACAATCGGGATGATGCGGCGCTGCCCTGCGCGTCCCGGTCCCAGCTCAATAGGAGCGGCCAATTCCACGCGGAGAGTAAAGGCATGAGACAGGGCAGGAACCGGGATCTGCATCAGTCTGCAATCCCCAAGAGGCGCGCGGCATTGCCCTTGATGATATCCTCGCGCAGGTGATCCTTGATGTCGATTTTCTCAAAATCGGACAACCAGCGTTCCGGCGTGATCATTGGCCAGTCAGAGCCGAACAGCACCTTTTTCTTTAGGATCGAATTGCAATAACGCACCAGGATGGGCGGGAAGTATTTCGGGCTCCAGCCGGACAGGTCGATATAGACATTGGGTTTGTGCTGCGCGACGGCCAATGCCTCTTCCTGCCAGGGGAAAGACGGGTGGGCGAGGATGATCTTGAGCTCGGGGAAGTCCACCGCAACATCATCCATATACATCGGGTTGGAGTATTTCAGCCGCATACCATTGCCGCCGGGCATGCCCGATCCGACACCGGTCTGGCCGGTGTGAAACAGGGCAATGCCGCCCTCTTCGGCAATCGCCTCGTAAAAGGGATAGGCCATGCGATCATTGGGGAAAAAGCCCTGCATCGTCGGGTGGAATTTGAACCCTTTGACGCCGTAATCCCGCATCAGACGCTTGGCCTCGCGCACGGCCATCTTGCCCTTCCAGGGGTCGATACTGCCGAATTGGATCAGAACATCGCTGTTTTCGGCAACCGCTTCGGCCACTTCGTCATTGTCATAGCGGCGATAGCCAGTTTCGCGTTCGGCATCGACCGGAAAGATCACCGCCGCGATGTTTTGTTCGCGGTAATGCGCGGCGGTCTGGTGGATGGTCGGCGGATGTTCCCAGGGCGCGCCAAAATAGCTGGCCATGGTGGATTGCAGGTCATCATAGCCGTCATCATCATGGCAGCCGCAGGGTTCTTCGGCATGGGTGTGAATGTCGATGGCCCGGACTTTGGACAGATCTACCATTTCAGTCTCCTAGAGCGTGGTGACAGCCGGGTCGGCGTCAGCATAAAGGCGGTTCAAAAGGTCGGCGCGGCGGGTCAGGACCTTGCGGAAGTTCAGGTTGCCCTTGGCTGTCATTTCACCGTCGGGCATGGAGGCGGGTTCTGACAGGACGATGGCCCGTACCACACGTGTCGAACTGCTGGCACCCGTCGCGGCATGGGCCGCCAAGCGCCGGTGGATTTCCCCCAAGAGCAAGGGGCAAAGGATCGCGCCATTGTCGTCTTGCAGGGCAAAACCTTCGGCCTCCAGCTCGGACGTGTTGGGAAAGATCATCACGCCGATCTCGTTTTTGTCGGCCCCGGTGATCACCAGATCCGCCGCCAGAGGAGAGAGGAGCGCCAGCATGTCGATCCGCAGCTGCGCCGCGCGCACCCAGGTGCCGGTCAGCAGCTTGAAATCCTCCGAGATGCGCCCGTCGAATTTCATACCCTTGTTCAAATCATCCAGATCAACGAATTTCATCGCATCGCCGGTGATAAAGAACCCTTCTTCGTCAAAGGCTTCGGCGGTCTTTTCCGGTGCTTCGAAATAGCCCGGCATTAGGTTGGGCCCTTTGACACGCACTTCGCAGCGCATGTCGTCATCCGGGATCAGCTTGGCCGTCACGCCATTCAGAGGCACACCAACAACACCGGAATTTTCGGTTGGTTCATGTTGCAGCATCATGGCTGGCGCGGTTTCGGTCAGCCCCCAAGAGGAGGTAATCAACGGGATCTCGCCCTTGGTCTCCATCGCCATCTGCTCAAAGCCCTGCCAGATATCTTGCGGCAGCGAGGCACCGGCGTAGAAAATCATATCCAGGTCTTCGAAAAAGCGTTGGCGCAGGGGCGCGTCCTCGCGCAGTGCGCTTAGCAGCATGGCAAAGCCAACAGGAACGTTGAAACACAGGGTGCCGGTGACCAGTGACAGGTTTTCGAGGGTGCGATCAAAGACGCCCTTCACCGGCTTGCCTTCGTCGATATAAAAGGTGCCGCCATTGGCCAGCATCATGTTGAAATTATGCGACCCGCCAAAGACATGGTTCCAGGGCAGCCAGTCAACAATGCGCGGTGGGCGTGCCCGCAAAAAGGGCATGGCATCGGCCAATTGCGCCTGGTTTGCACACATCATGCGATGGGTCGTCATCACCGCCTTGGGGCTTGAGGTCGAGCCTGAGGTCATCAGCAATTTGACCACGCTATCGGGGCCAACCTGCGCATGGGCGGCGTCGATATCGACGCTGTTGTCCCCCTTGAGCAATTCGTCAAATGGGGTGGCGCCGGGGCCGGGGCGCGAGGCGATGATCTCGATCCCCTCCAGCGCGTCCAGTGCCAATGCTTCGGCATATTGCGCGGCATCGACCACATAGGCCATGCGCGGGCGGACCAACTCGATCGCGTGGCGCAGGCGACCATGCGCGCCATGGATCAGCGAATATTGCTCGGCCACGGGGACGGTTGGGATGCCAACATATTGCGCGGCCAGGGCCAGCAGGCCGTGATCAACGCCATTGCCAGACATGATCAAGATCGGCGTATCCGGTCCCATGCCACGGGCCAGAAGGGCAGCGGCCAGATTGCGCACCTTGTCCAGCGTCGCGGCATAGCTTTCTTCGCGCCAACCCGCGCCATAGCGTTCGGCAATAAAGGTGCGGTCGGGGGCTTCGTCTGCCCAACGATGCAACCATTCGCCGGTTGTGTTGGCCACCGGGCTCAGCGGTTCGGCTGAGCGCAGCAAAATCGTCCCATCGGCGCGATCTTCGCGGGTCACGTTATGGGGTTTGAAATTCGAGGTCCGTTTCATGTGCCCCTCACCTTGGAAAGTGTTTCAATCATTGCGGCGCGCATATCGTCATCAAGCCCGACAAACAGCTTTGCTTCATGCGCTTGGACAGCGGCAACGGCCTGTTCACAAAGCCGTTTCCCCGCCAGTGTCGGGATCAGGGCATAGGCCCGGCGATCCGTGGGAACGCGGGTGCGGTTGATCAGCTCGCGGCGCTCCAGCTCGTCGATGATCACGACGAGATTGGGACGTTCGATATCCATGGCAGCGGCCAATTGCGTTTGGCTGAGGCCGGGATTGTCGCAGATCAGGACCAGCGCCGTATAGGTCAACATGCGCAGGTCAAAAGGTTTCAGGGTCGCGGTCAGATCCGCCTGCACCACGTTAAAGGCGCGTTTCATATGATAGCCCAGAAAGCGGCGCAGGGTCTCGTCGCTCACGCGGGTGGGCTGTTCGATGTCTTGTTCTGGTGCTGGCATAGTGTCACCGGAACTTGGGCGCGCGTTTTTCAAGGAAGGCTTTGAGCCCTTCCTCAGCGTCGGGCGTTGTCTGTGACAGGGCGGCGGCCAGGCTTTCGGTGAACAATCCGTCCGAATTCGACATGTCATTGATCCGGGGAATGGCCTGGATCATCAGATAGTTGGACAGCGGCGCATTGCGCGAGATTTTCCCCGCCAGTTGCTGAGCCAAGCCCAGAGCTTCGCCGTCGCCAACGGAATAATGCGCAAGCCCCAGCGACACACCTTCACCCGCGCCGTATTTGCGGCCTGTCAGCATCATCTCGGTCATGCGATCCGGCCCCAGCAGGCGACCAACATGGGCCGTTGCCCCACCGCCGACAAAGATGCCGCGACGCCCCTCGGGCAATTGGAAAATCGTTGAAGGTTCGGCAATACGCACATGGGTGGCCGAGGCCAGTTCAAGACCGCCGCCAATCACCGCACCAAACATGGCGGATACGGTGGCCAGACCGCCAAAGCGGATCTGATCCATCAATTTGTGCCACTTGCGCGAGTGATACAGGTTTTCCTCAGCAGAGCGGTGTACATGTTCAGCCAGATCAAGCCCGGAACAGAAATGGCCCTCGACACCGGTCAGAATGACCACGCGCAGACCTTCGGGCGGGTTGAAATAGAACTCTTCCAGTGCGTGCAGCAGCTCTTCGCACATGGCGTTACGCTTGCCAGGGCGGTTCATGGTCAGGGTGGCGATTTGATCGTCGACCTGGATGTTCAAAATGTCGGACATTTGGGCTCCTTTAGCGCGGCGGCAGGCGCGTTGCGCCATCCAGTCGGATGGTTGTTCCGTTCAGGTAGGGGTTTGAAATGATCTGCGCGGCCATCAGCGCATATTCCTCTGGTGCGCCCAAGCGGGCAGGGTGAGGAATATTCGACACGATCTGCGCGGTGACCTCGTCGGGCAGCGACTCCATCATCGGGGTGTTGAACAGGCCGGGGGCAATGGTCATGACCCGGATGCCAGCGCGGGCGAATTCGCGCGCGGCGGGTAGGCTCATCGACGCGATCCCGCCCTTTGAGGCCGCGTAGGCCGCTTGCCCCAATTGGCCATCCTGAAAGGCGACCGAGGCGGTGTTGACGATGACACCGCGTTCGCCCTCTTCCGGGTCAAGCTCCATCATGCGCCGGGCGGCGTGGGTCATGACGGCATAACTGCCGAACAGGTTGACCTCGAGCGTGCGGCGGAAGGTGTCAAAGCTGGTCTTGCCTTCGCGCCCGACGATGCGGGCGGCCGTTCCGATACCTGCGCAATTCACGGCGATCCGGGGCACGCCCAGGGCGGTTTCGACCTGAGCGATGGCGGCGTCCACGGCGGTTTCGTCGCTGACATCGACCTGCGCGGCGACACCGTCAATGTCCTGCGCGACGCGGGTGGCCTGTTCGATGTTGAAATCCAGAACGCCCACACGGGCCCCTTGGGCTGCCAGATGCCGCGCTGTGGCTTCGCCCAGACCGCTTGCTCCTCCGGTGACAATCGCCACGCTTCCCTCGATCCGCATCCGAGCTCCTCCATTGGGTGCAGTTCATAATAGGTATGATGTATAACTAAATTGGCGCGGCGGAGTCAATCATTAAACTTTACGTGTTAATCAGTGGCTTGGGCCTGTGGACACTTACCATAGACCATCAGTTTCAGTCCAAAATTGCTCAGTTCTAGGCATTTGAGCGCAGCACTAGCGGGCTAATGCGAGCGAAAATAACGACGAAATGAGCAATTTTGGCGAAACAGCAAAGCTGCGAGACCCATTTTGCCTCTGCCTTCGTTGATTTCCCCTACCGATCAACCAGATCGCTGCGGGAAAATCGCCTCGTCAATGGCAAAATGGGTCTCGCGCTGATGATTTATGGTGATTGTCTGCAGGCCCTAGAGCCTTGCGGGCGAGATCGAGAAATTGCGCGCGTTCTTCGAGGCTTAGCCCAGGTAGGATGTCATCTTGCAATTTGCTGACCACGGGCATGGCCTGGGTCAGCAGGGACTCACCCGCCTCGGTCAGGCGCACTTCGCGGGCTCTGCGGTCGCGTTTTGACGGAGTTCGGGCGACCAGATCCTTGGCCTCCAGACGGTCAATCACCCCGCCAATGGTGGCTTTGTCATAGGCAATCAGGGCGGCGATCCCGGCCTGATCCGCGCCGGGATTGGCGTGAATGGCATCCAGAGCGGCGAATTGCACCGGGGTCAGGTCAAGGCCCGCCGCCTTGATACGGGCGGCAAAAACCTGGGTCGAGCTTTGATGCAGGCGGCGGATCAGGTGACCAGCCATGTGCTGCACATGCGTGTGTTTCAATGACATGGGGGCAAAATAGCGGCTGGGAAAAAGGATGTACACATACTTGTTGACTCAATATAGTAAGTATAGTTACTAAATGCGTGACCCCAAGGAGGACAGCTCATGCAATATCATCTGAACGGTTTCACGCCCGGCGACCCCGATATCCTGCCCGCCGATCCGGCCAGGGCCCGGAAAACCCCTGAACTGCCGCAGAAAGTTGATGTGCTGATTGCGGGCTGTGGTCCTGCTGGGCTGTGTCTGGCGGCGCAACTGTCGCGGTTTCCCGAAATCGCGACTTTGATCGTGGAACCCAAAGCTGGCCCGATGGAAAAGGGCCAGGCTGATGGGATCAGCGTTCGTTCGATGGAGATGTTTCAGGCCTTTGGCTTTGCCGATAAGGTCAAACGCGAAAGCCTTTGGATCAATGAAACCACCTTTTGGACGCCGGACTCTGCCGATCCTTCGCAGATCATGCGGGCGGGGCGGGTGCAGGACGTGGCGGATGGCATTTCTGAAATGCCGCATGTGCTGATCAATCAGGCGCGGGTGCATGACATGTTTCTCGACATCATGCGCCATTCGCCATCACGGCTGGAGCCGAATTACCAGCTGCGCGTCATGGATGTGCAGGTCGATGCTGATGGGCAGGATCATCCGGTGACCGTGACGCTGGAACATACGGCCCCGGATCGCGCGGGCGAGACCGAGACGGTGCGTGCAAACTATGTCGTGGGTTGCGACGGGGCGCGCAGCAATGTGCGCCGCGCCATTGGTGGCACCCTGCATGGGGACGCCGCGCATCAGGCCTGGGGCGTGATGGATGTGCTGGCGGTCACGGATTTCCCTGACATCCGCATGAAGTCGATCATCCAGTCACAGGCGGGCAATATTCTGGTGCTTCCACGTGAGGGCGGCTATTTGCTGCGTCTGTACGTTGAACTGGACAAGCTGAACGAGGATGAGCGCGTCGCAGATCGCGGCCTGGACATTGAGGATATCATCGCCAAAGCGCAGGCAATTCTCAGCCCCTTTGCCTTTGAGGTCAAAGAGGTGGTGTGGTGGTCGATCTATGAAATTGGGCATCGCTTGACCGACCGGTTTGACGATGTCTCTGCCCCCGAAACGTCCACCCGCACGCCGCGCGTGTTCACCGCCGGGGATGCCTGCCACACCCATAGCCCAAAGGCGGGGCAGGGGATGAATGTTTCGATGGGTGACACGTTTAATCTGGGGTGGAAGCTGATTTCGGTGCTGACGGGCCGCGCGGATCCGGCGCTTTTGCACAGCTATTCGCAAGAGCGTTGGGGCGCGGCCAAAGCCTTGATCGATTATGACCACGCCTGGTCCCGCGCGGTCAGTGCGCCGTCGGATGCCGGGGGTGACATGCCTGCGGTGCAGCGTAAATTCATTGAGGGCGGGCTGTTCACCGCCGGATTGACCGTCACCTATGCCCCATCCCGGTTAATCGGCACGGCGCAGTGGCAGGAGCGTGCGGCGGGGTTTGAGCTGGGGGCGCGGTTCCATTCGGCCCCGGTGGTGCGTCTGGCCGATGCCAAGCCCATGCAACTGGGTCACACGGTTGAGGCCGGACGGCGTTGGACCCTCTTTGCCTTTGCGCCAAAGGAGGATGCGCCGCTGCGCGAGCTGTGCGATTTTCTGGCCGATGATCCGATGTCGCCGCTAAAGGTGCATCGCCGCCCGCAGGAGGATATCGACACTCTGATCGACCTGCGCGCCATCTATCAACAGGGTTTTCGCGATTTGGAGCATACGCAAATGCACCCTTTGCTGCGCCCTTTGAAAGGTCGCCATGGGCTGTGTGATTATGAAAAGGTCTTTTGCGCCTCGACCCTGCCGGGTGAGGACATTTTTGACCTGCGCAAGATCGACCGTGACCAAGGTTGCCTGGTGGTGGTGCGCCCGGATCAACATGTCGCGGCCATATTGCCATTGCAGGCGCATCAGGACTTGGCCCGCTTTTTCGCAGGTATTTTCCTGAAGGTTTGAAAGGGGGCGAAGCCCCCTCAGTCAAGCGCGTTCAAAGCCTCTATCGCGGTCAATTCCCGGCACAGATATGCAGCGGCCAGCACATTGGCGGGGCTGGGATGATCCTGCAACAGGCGCAGACGGTCGGCCAGCAACAAAAGCTGGCGCGCCTCTGCCTGATTGGCCAGGCGGGCCAGGGCCTCGGGCTGGGCATGTCGGCATTGTTCGGCCAAAGCCGTCAGGGTTTGCGCGGCAAAACTAAGATGCGGGTTGGACTGATCGAGCCCTTGCCATTTACGCAAGCCTTTGCGCAGCCCGCCCTTGGCCCGCGCCAGCAAATTGCCCTCGGGGGCTGGGTGAAAATCCAGATTGGTTGTGCTCAGGGCGTCGCCCTTGGGCACAAACAGCGTGACGGCTTTGTGATGCAGGGCGTCTTCGCTCATGAAGGACAGGATCAAAAGCGCCGCGCCGGGGAAATGGCTGGGCAGCGATTGCAGATGGTCCAAATCCTTGGGGTGCGCGGATAGGGTCAGGGCACGGCCCGCCGCATCATGTGCCTGCCAAAGATAGCGCTGGCTGATATCGTCAAATTGCGGCGGGTCAATGGCTGACGGCTTGATCAGGTTTGGCAGCGGCACGGCCCCCCTGCGCAATCCATGCCCCATACGCTCCTGCATCGTGGCGACTAACGCGGCCCAATCGTCAAGCACCAACGGACTGTCCCAAAAGGCCCTTGCCTGCAGTGGTCCGTTCACCTGCGCCACGGTTTTGGCCGAGATCGACAACTGCCCGCTCTTATCCATATGCGGCGCGTCCAGCGAGAGGGCGGTGCCGCTTAGCGTTGAAAAAGAGCCAGCGCCCCAGATCGGGCTGTCATAGGCCCGTGCCGGGGTAAAGGTCGCATCCATGCCCGCCGCCCGCGCGCTTGTGGCGCTGTGCCAAGCGCCGGTTTCGGGGTTCAACAGGTAGAATGTCAGCCCGCGCGCCCCGCTTGGGGTGGCCCAGGCATTGGCCCCGAGCCCCCAGAGAGATACAGCAGGGCTGGGGGCATAGTTGCGCCGGGCGATCCCTAGCAAATCAGGGTCGTCCGGGCTTTGGCCCAGAGCCTTGACCAGGGCATAGGCCTGCGCCAGCGCGGCCAAAAATTGCCCTCCATCAAAGCGGATATCGCCCGCCTCGGCCCAGCCCGCTTGGGTGGAGAGGGAATGCAGATGGCCGGTCAGCCGCGGCGCCGATTGCACCTTGGCCGAGATGGCGAGATCCAAGAGCCGTTCCTGCGTCAATGCAGCTGAACCGAGAAAGACCTGGGTGATGGCAGCCTCTAGTGTTTGGGCGATATCGGGCAGCGTGTCTGTGGCCAAACTGGCGGGCGTTGGTGTTGCTGTCGGCGTGGCTTGGCTTCGGACGACCCCTTCGCGATCCCGGATCGCAAGGGCGGCAGCGGCGACCACCAGGCGTTTGCGGGTGCTTGGCCCTTTGAATAGCGCGGCGCTGAGCGGTTGATTGGCCACAAATGTCACCGAAGATTCCGGTGAGGCAAACCGCACAAGCGCAGCCTCTACCCGATCCTCAATCTCGGCCGTGGCGGCAAGCGTTGATGCCGGTGCAAAATCCGCCCCGGCGAATTTTTCCAGCAATTGAGTATCCATGGCGACCAGACCGGCAATTGCACCCGTGTCAGTTGGCGGTTCCGGAGTGGCCTCTTTGAGCGCTGCTGCGTTTTGTGGCTGGGAGGCTTCGGGATTTGCGCCCCGCAAGGCCAGCATTGCCGTCAGGATATGGCTGCACATGCCCGGTGCCGGGCAGGTGCATGTCGCGCTTTGCGGGCCAGTGGCGGGGATGTCCACCTGAAACCCGTCGACCTCCACCGTGGCGCTTTTATCGTTGAAATCATGAACCCGCGCGGCGCTTTCGGACTTTTTGGCGCGGCGCAGCAACCCTTTGTTGGCCAAGGCAACGAGGGCTTCGTCGTCGAAGGAGGCCACCAATGCGGACAGGCTCATCGCATGACCTCCGCCAGCCAAATGGCCAGCCTGTCCGGCGTCATCGCTCCGACATGCATGCCCAGCCCCGCCAGCCGCCCGGCGATTTGTTTATCCAGATAAGGATCGCCGAGATCGTCCAGAGCCGACAATCCGATCAGGCGGACCTTGGCTTCGTTCATGCGGGCAATGGATTGATAAAGCCGTCTTGGGCTTGCCCCTTCGGCGAAATCCGAGATCAGCACAAAGACCGTGCGCTCTGGCGTATCGACAAAGCGCTCGCAATATTCGACCGCCCTGCCAATGTTGGTGCCGCCGCCCAATTGCACAGACAACAGCGTCTCAAGCGGATCGGTGAGTTTGTCGGTGACATCAATGATTGAAGTGTCGAACAGGACCATCGAGACTTTGACCCCGGGCAAGCCAGAGAGGATGGCAGCCATGACGGCGGAATGGATGATGCTATCGGTCATCGAACCGGATTGATCGACACAGAGGATCACCGACCAGGGCAAACGGCGACGTTCGCGCGACACAAAGCGCAAATCATCTGCAATGATACGTCCGGTTTCGGGATTGTAATTCTTGAGATTGCGGCGCAGGGTGCCGCGCCAGTCAAAATTCGCAGCCGACGCTATATGAGAACGTTTGAAAGGGTTACGCCGACCGGAAAAGGCGCGCTGAATATCCGTGCGCAACCGCCGCATGACATCCTGGATCACGGCCTCCGCCACCTGGCGCAGCTTTTCCTTCATGTCCGGGCTGGCGCGGCCATGAAAGCTGAGCAGTGTTTTCAACAGCTCCTGATTGGGTTCGAGACTGTCCAGTGTCTTGGGATCTGTCAGCAGGTCGGTCAGCCCGTAACGGTCCAGGGCGTGATCCTGCATCACTTCGAACACTGATTGCGGGAACAGTTTGCGCGCCTCGCCCAGCCAATCCAGCGCCTTCATCTGTGTCGGGTCCAGCGATCCGGGCCCCGAAGGGCGATGCAGCCCGCGCCGATCATATTCGCGCCCATAAAGGTAGTCCAAGGCGCGATCTGTACGGGCCTCTTGTCCGCTTAGCCCGCCAAGCTGGCGTTCGGAATAGCGCCCCAGGGCCAGACGCCAGCGCCGTTTCGCGTGGTTCGGATCGGACTGGGTCATGCCTGCCCTCCTGTGATCCAATCCTCAAGCCTATCCGCGGCAAGGCTTTGGCGCAGGGCCAGCTCCATCGCAGCACCTGCTGCGGCTTCATCGGGGGCAATGTCATGGTGATGCACGCTGAAGTCGCCCGCCGAACCTCCGTGACGGCGGGACAGCGCCTCGGCAACCTGATCGGCCTCGCGCGGGTTGAGGGCCGACAGGGCCAGCCGCAGATGCGGGAGGACCTCGAGAAACTCAGTGTCTGACAGGTGGTTGAGGAACTCGTCCAGGGCGTCCAGCACCCCCGCCACGGTCCAAAGCAAGGAGGGCGACACCGCGAGAACGCCGCGCAGCCCGGCCAGACGCGTCGGTAAATCCGGCGCGCTCCCGCGCAGTTGCGCGGTCAGAAGATCGGGCAACTCATGCTCTGCCCTGCGTCCGCTTTCCACGCCAATGGCCGTGATTGCACCGATCAATTCCGGGGCTGGGTCGGCCTTGATGACGCGGTCCAGCGCCTCCTTGAAACGCTCCGCTTCAACCGCAGCCGCCGCGTCGCTGCGCAACAATTCAGACATCAGGCGCAACGCCGTTAAACAGGGTGGAATTGCCTCATCACGCATATTGGGCAGGTCATCGCATAGGTAAATCACGCGCGAAAAGGCCTGTTGCATCACCGGTTTGATCGCCAAGCCGTTAGGCAAGGACAGCGGCCCGCGCGAGGCTTCGATGCTATGCAAGTCGATCATAGCACGGGCCGTGCCGGGAAAATCGGCAGAGCGATTGATGGCGCTGGCAATTTCGGCCAGAAAACTGTCCAACTCGTCACTGAGCCCGGCCAAGAGGCCCTTTTTGAACAGGGCGATCAGGCTGGGCAGATCGTCAGCCCGGCCATTTTCGGCCAGGGCGGCACGCTCGGCTTGCAATTTGCCCAAACAGGCGCTGGGCAGGGAGTCGCCGTGAATGGCAGCCTCGATCAACTGCCCTTCGACATGCGGGGACCACGCGTACTCCCAATGCTCAAAAAGCAAACCGGTCTGAAGGCCGTTCACAAAATCCGGCCCGCCATTGCGGGTGGCAAAGCCGGTGTCTAGCAGGGCCAAGGCATGGGCAAAGCGAGAGGCGGCCAGATGGGTCGGCTTGCGGCGCAGGTCGAGACTGCGCTCGCGCCTTTGGCCATCGGTGACCGTGAACCGAAGACGTGCGGCCCGCGCCCGCGCATCGGCGACAATGGGCGGTTGCCCGGCACCGTCACTGACATCCCCCAGCGCCGTGCCACGCAGAAACTGGACAAAGCGATCGCGCCAGACATCGGACCCGCTGGACTCCCCCTTGAGCAGGGATGAGGTCAGCCCGTCAAACAGATCATGGCGCAAGGCGCCGGGGCGGCCGCGCAACTGCGCCAAAGTCTCGGCGCTGCGCAGCAATTCGACTTGCGCTGGGACAGGAATAGCATGGCCGTTTCTGCGCATTTCGGCGGCAAATCCTGCCACCAGATCCTGTGCCAGTTCTGGCCAGCTTGGCGCGGTCTCGCGCGCCTCGACATGGTCCCACAGCGCTTGGTAATAGGCGGGCTGCGGCAGGCCCGCGCCATATCCCATCAGCGCGTCCATGTCCTTGTATCCATAGCGGATCAGGTAGGAGGACGCCTCTGAGCGGCCACCAGCCTGAACATCCCCGGCAGTTGCCTCTGGCGTCAATAGGGGCCAGGCGTGAAAGCCGCCGATCACGCAAATCACCGGACCTTCCGAGGTGCCCTGGGCCAGCGCATCACGTATGCAGGCCGCCATATGCGCTTCGCGTTTCGGGTCGTCGCCCTGTTGGATCTGATCCTCGGGTGTCGAGGCGCGCAGGGCAGCGCAATAGGTTCCGACATCGCCCAGAAACCGGCGCCAATCGCCATCACCAATCCGGGTTTCAAACAGGTGATCCCAAAGCTCAAACCCGTCGCGGCATCCCAGCCTCTCGCACAGGGCGCGCACGTAGTCGCCGCTGTCAAACCCATGCTCGCGCACCAGTGCTTGTGGTCCGGTTTCCTTAGGGTCGCTGGCTTTCATCTTGGCGTCCGAGCCCAGATCGACAAAGCGCAGTTCCGCGCCAATAGCCGCCCCTTCGCGCAGCGCCACCCATTCCGGCGAATGGCTGCAAAACGGGTAATAGGCCGCCAGGCGCGGGCCGGATTTCTGGTCAAGCAAGCTGGCCATTGCCACGGGCGGCACGGTGTCAGGGGCCAGCAAATGCGGGATCAAATGCGACAGGTCATGCGGGGCCTCAATGAGAATACGCGCGGGTTTCAAGTCACGGATCATGGCCTGCACCGCCCAGGCGCAGGCGGGCGAATGGTGGCGGATCGGCGCGAGATAAAACCCGGCCTCGGGCTGGAACAGCCGCCCGCGGACATCGTGGATCACAGCTTCGCCTTGCATGATCAGCCTATTTCTTTCCTGATCCTAGCATTCGTCCTTGGCCGTCTTGTGGAAAATGGCCCAGGTGCGGCTGGTTCTGCCGCGGGCGCGGGCAATCGTGTCCACATAGGCGCGCAATTTGCGGGCATCATCGGCATCATCCTTAAAGACCACCCCGCGCAATTGCCGCGCAATATGGGCCCCGGTCGGAGCTTCTCCGGACAGAAAGCTCGCATCCAGCAAGGCCCCATGCGCCACATTCACCGCCTCGGCGGTGGACATCACGGATTTGGGTTGCGCCACGACGGCACCATCTTGGGCGCGCCCGGTGCGCAGGTCGCGAAACACCGACACCACAACGTCCAGTACATCCTCGGGCAATTCGGTTGCGATGTCATATTCCGCCATCCGTTCGCCGACCTGGCGGGCGATCAACTCCTTTTCAAACGCCGCATCGGCGATTGGGGCGACGGTTTCGAAATTGAACCGCCGTTTCAGAGCGCTGGACATTTCATTGACGCCAAGGTCGCGCAAGTTGGCGGTGGCAATCACGTTGAACCCCCGTTCCGCCCGCACCTCGCGACCCGCGCCAAGCTCTGGCATGGCCACGGTTTTTTCCGAGAGGAGCGAGATCATCGCATCCTGAACTTCGGGGGCGCAGCGGGTCAGCTCTTCGATGCGGGCGATTTTGCCCTCCTGCATCGCGGTCAGAACCGGCGACGGAACCAGCGCGCGTTCGCTTGGGCCTTCGGCAAGCAACAGGGCGTAGTTCCAGCCATAGCGCAGGTGATCTTCGATCACCCCGGCGCAGCCTTGCACCACCAGACGCGAATTGCCGCTAACCGCGGCGGATAGCAGCTCGGAAAGCAAAGATTTCGCCGTACCCGGCTCGCCCACCAGCATCAGGCCCTGATGCCCCATCAGCGCGACGATGCAGCGATCCACCAGCGGGTCATCGCCATAGAATTTGCGGCTGACCTGCACCGCTTTGTCCCCCAGAATAAACCGGCGCACAGCGCGTGGCGACAAGGCCCATCCGGCAGGCTTGGGATCTTGATCCGCTGCGCGCAGCCGGTCCAATTCATCCTGATAGCGCTGCTCGGCAGGCAGTTTCTGGGCGGTTTCCGGCCTTACATCCATGGCATTTTCTTTTCCCAATCGGGATCGAACGCGCCTTTGGCGACCATGTCCCGGTAATCGTTCCAGCATTCCGACAACAGCACGGGTGGCACATCTGACAGTGGCATGGCGCGTCCGCGTCGGTTGTTGCCAAGCAGTTTGACAAATTCCAGGCTGATCTGGGCGGCGGCGACGTTTTCCTCGGGCAGGCAATTGCCCGAGAATTCGATCACTGCGCACAGCCCTGCGCTGCGGAAGGTTTTGACATATTCGTTGAAATAGCCGCCATCCAACGCCTCGCCGCGCTCATATCCCAGTTTCGAGCTGGCTCCGCGGAAACTGAACGTGTCGGTTACCCAGCCCTTGCGGTCCTCGATCTGCGTGGCCTTGCCCATCTCGCCCTCAAGCGCCAGGAGCGGGCGACCGAATTGCGCAAAGAGCGGTTTGACCTCGTAATCGGCCAAATGGCTTTCCCAGGCCTGCGCCTCGGTCTCTGACAGCAAGGCCCCATGCGCCAGTCGGATTGCGCTGAATTGCAGCGGATCGACCTCGTTATCATCCGCATCGACATAATCGCCCTCTGCCGTCGGGCGGAAGGCTGAAACGACCTGCCCCTGCGCGTCTTCACCCAGCCAGATCACCCGCTCGGTCAAGCGGCCCATCAGCGGATGTTGGCGAAAATCGCGTATCCAGTCATCGATCTGCCAGCGCCGTTCGGCACAGAGCGCTTCGTAGAGGCGTTCACCCTGCAGAGTGATGACCTGTTTCAATTCACGCTTGGCCGCCGATAGCTGTTTCTTGCTGGCCTTTGTGTTGTCGTCGTCACCGGCGGGCAGGGCTTTGATCGCCTTGCCATCGGGGTTCAACACCACAAGCTTAAAGGCGTCATCCATGCGCGCGGAATAGGGTTTCGCCTCTTCCCCAATGGGCAATTCCAGAATACCGTCATCATTCAGCCCGGCGGTGGGGATGGTCCGGTCGGTCAATTCATCCATGGACCAGCCACGGGTCTCGGCCACCGCTTCGACCAGCTTGCCCGCATGGGCCTGAACACCTTTCTGTTTCAGCCGCGTGGCCGCCGAAATCACGATCTGCAACGAGACCGGATCACCCTTGGCGGCCAGCAGGTCCAAAAGCGCTGACGCCTGCGACGTGCGCGAGCCGTGCTGTTTGAGATAGGTGCGAATGGTGGCCGCCGCGTGGGCCGGGTCCACCTGTTTGGTCAGGGCCAATATACCTTTGCTTGCGGCACCGGAATTCAAATATTGGCTTTTGAACTCGTTATGCAGGTCTCGGAAGGCCTGTTCGCGGGTGTAATCCTTGATCCAGCGCTTCATGCTTTGCCAATTGCGATCGGCATGTTGTTCCGCATGGGCATTGGCCTCGTCGTCGCTGGGGCGCACCGTGTCATAGTTGATCCAGGCATCAAAGATCCAGGTGGACAGGGTGCGCGCGCTTTCCGGGGCCAGTTGCGCCAGATAGATGTCAAACAGCGCATTGCCGCCGGGTTGTTTCAGCTTGTTGGCAAGGAAAACCCAGGCCTTGATCACCTCGGGTGGCACCTTTTGCCCACCCTTGTATTTCAATGCCGGAAGATGATCGCCAACCAGCCAATCGAGCTTGTCAAACTTGGCTTTTTTCAACAGCTTTTCAGCCTCAAGTAACAGCGCCTTGGGGCCGACATAGTCAGAGAGATCAACGTCCAACCGTGACAAGGCTGTTAGAATAGCCGCCTTGGCGAGATCGGATTTTTCCTTTTTCAGGCGGGCTTTAAGTGGTTTGACCGCCTCTTTGGCTCCGAGATCAGCCAACCATTCAGCCGCCCCGGCACGGGCGTCCTGGCGGGTGTCGTCAAGCAAGGCCACGGCGCGATCAACCAGGCCGGGCGCACCTTGCAGCATGGCCCTTGCCTCGGCCCGTCCGGTTTTGGTGGCCCCCGTCGCGATCTCTAACAAAGGACCATAATAGCGTTGTGGGGTTTTGGGGAGCAGGCGCAAGAACGCGATAGCCCGGATTTTGCGCGGCACGGGCTCACCCGCAGGGCGTAAACCAAAGGCCTCGTCGAACACGTCAAAGCTTTCGGCCAGGAAGGGCCATATCGCCTCGCGGTTCAGGTCCATCACATCATAATCGGCCCATTCCCGGCCAATTTCGGCACGCAACAGATCACCGGGTTCGGCCTTGCGCGTTTTTCGATTGCTCCAAGGCCCAATGTCGATTTCACCCATCTCTACATTGAGGGCTTCGAGGTTGCGATAATCCGCATCACTGCCGGTCACATAGCGAACGAGATAGCTTTGCATGGCCCCCCATTCATGCAGGTGAAACGCCACATCGAAATCGCGTCTGGCGGAGGCGGCAAATCTCAGCGCGCGATCCTGAGACATGCGCGTCAGTGCATCCACGGTCCATGTGTCGCGCGCGGTGTAATTCAGGAAGCGCCACAGGCTGGTGTGGTCTCCCTTTGCAATATCCTCGACCGGCCCGTTCAGAACCTTTAGCACCTGTTTAGCAAACGAGGTTTTCAGCCGGGGCACGACATTTCTCATCTTGGCTTTTCGCACTGCATTGCGCTGGTCAATCTCTTGGTTTTCCTTGGCAATGATCTGTTCAAGTATCTTTTGGTCCTCGGCTCCAAACTGGACATTCGGCTCTTTGGACAGGGGGCGTCGCGGTGGAATGTCGACCCGGCTGCCATCCAAGGCCAGATAGCTGGTGCCGTCAAAATCCACGGTGTCATCGGCCTCTGTGACCTCTTTGACGCTCAGCGCGCTTTCAATGGCGGCCTTGATACGGGCGGTTTTTTCCGTTTTCAGATGGTCCCGCAAAAGGGCAAACCCCGTGTCCGATCTAAGCCCGGTCAACAACTCGACAATGGCCCCGCGAAGGCTGACATTCCCTGTTGCGAGCTTGTCTTTGGCAATGGCGAGCGTCTGATCCTCGGGCAATGTCATCATTGCTTGGATGGCTTCCTGCCGTACGGATTTGGCCCCATCCGCCAGCATATCGACAAGATAGGCGTTCACTTCGGGAAGGGTAAGCATGTTCCAGTCGCGCAACTGTTTGATCAGCGCCACCCGCCCGCTGGCCCCCATGCGGCGACCGGCAATCAACAGGTCGCTGACATGGCTGCGCGCGGTGGGCGCGAAATCAAATATGTCTGTCAGCCCCCTGATATCTTCGCTTATGCCCCAGCGCCCCTCATCATTGTAAAGAATGTCAAACAGATCCGCCGCGCTGCCACCGCAGGCATTACATATGGTGAGGCAAAACTCGGGCGCCAGGACGCATGATTTCGCATCAATAAATTTGCGCGGCCATGTTCGCGTCGATGCGACCAGACCCATTCCAGCCTTGGTGAACAAAACCCGCAGGCTCAGCGGCACATGTTTTGACCCGACCAGATAGTCCTTTTCACCGCCCATTGCAGCGGCCAGCACCTCGCCATAGCGCGCCAGCAGGCTTGCATCTTTGGCCTCTCGGGCAAGGTAGAGACGTCGCGCCCTGTCTCCCGGCTCATCCGAGTAGTTGTTTTCAAGGCCCAGGGCACTGGCCGCGTCCACATTTGCAAGCGTCGAAAGAACCGATCCTTCGGTGCCTTTGCAGACATAGGTCAGGGCTTTGTTGGCCAGCCCTTTCTGTATGGAATCAAGGCGTTGAAGGTCTTTGACCAAGGGGGAGGGAAAAGCGTTCAGGTTCAAAAAATTGGAGATAATATTGCGCACCGTGCTGTCCTTCAAATCACTACCGGGTCAGAATTGATAATTACCTGCGCAGGTGCAAGCCAAATAGGGGCAAGGCCTGATCGCAGTGTTGCGAATTTGGCCGAGACTTGCGACAAAACTTGCGGACAAACGCAACACAGTGGGGCGCGATGGACGGCAAGCTGACCAAGACCTTTATGCAGGTCTGCAATGAAGGCTCCATTCGCGCGGTCGCCATCGCTTTGGGGCAGGAGCCGTCGACCATCAGCCGTCGGTTGACCGCGCTTGAGACCGAACTGGGCATCCAATTGCTGGAGCGGCGCAAAAAGGGTGTTACGCCGACCGAAGCGGGCATGCTGCTTCTCAAGCATCTGCGCGGGCAAGAAGCGGAGTTTGAGGCCCTGACCGCCGAATTTGACGCCCTGCGCGGGCTGCAACGGGGGACGGTGTCGTTGGCAGTCGGCGAAGGATTTATCAGTGATCTGATGAAAAACGCGCTGCCCGGATTCAAGGCCGCCTTTCCCGGGATCACCTTTGCCATGCGCAGCGGGTCTACCGAAACAGTGATGCAAGACATCCAGAATGACACGGCGCATCTGGGGTTTGTCTTTAACGCGCAGCCCAATCGGGATTGCAAAATTCTGGCCAGCACGATCCAACCCCTGGAATTGCTGGCCAGCCCGCGTTCCGAATGGGCAGACCACAAAACCCCGGTCTCGATCAACGCGCTGGCGGCGATGCCGGCAGCTTTGTTGATGCCGGGCACCGGGATCGGGGCCATGGTGCATAAGGTCGAAACGATTTACGGCGTTCACATGACCGCTGCCTTGCGCGCGAATTCCCTGGCTTCCATCCGCAATTTCGTCCGCGAGGGGCTGGGTGTCAGCGTGCTGCCAAGCTTTGTGGTGGCCCGGGAAATCGCCGATGGCACCATTGTGACCCTGCCGCTGGATGTGCCGGAATTTGCCCGGGGCGAAGTGGCCTTGATCGCGCGTAACGGGCGCAGGCTGCCCGAGGCCGCCATGCGTCTGGCCAACCATGTGATGCGGTCCATGCAGGCGTTCAAGACGTTGGCCTAGTTCTAATTGTTGCGCCTAACGCAACGAATTTCCTCACTCGGCGCAATTCCCGCACGCATCGTCCCCGTCTACGCTGCCTCCAAACTTGGAGGTTCACATGATCGGACTTATTGGACTGGGCGCGATGGGCGGCGGGTATGCAACGCGCCTGATGGAGCAGAATTGCGAGGTCTTGTGTTTTGACACCATGCCCGAAGCGCGCGCGCGGGTGCAGGGCAAGGGGGCATCGGTTGCGGCCTCATTGGAGGTCCTCGGCCTTACCTGCAAAACCATCATTCTGTCCCTGCCCAAAGCCGCCATCGTCGAAGCGGTTATGGCCGAGCTTGGGCCACATTTGCGCCCGGGCACCATCGTGATCGACACCTCGACCTCCGAGCCGGACACGACCAAGCGCCTGTCGGCCATTGCAAGCGATAACGACTACCACTTCCTTGACGGCCCAGTCAGCGGCGGGCCTTTGGGCGCGCGCACGGGCACGATGACTATGGTGGTGGGCGGCGACGAAGATGCCTTTGCCAAGGTGCGCCCGCTGCTAGAAAAAATGACCGGCAAACTGCTTCATATCGGCCCATCCGGGGCCGGGCATACGGTCAAGATCGCCAATAACCTGCTCTGCGCGGCCAACCTGGTTTTGATGGGCGAAATGGCGCAAATGGCCGAACGGGCGGGCATTTCCCTGGCCGAGCTTCTGGCCGGTGTGAATGCCGGATCGGGCCGGTCCGGTGTCAGCGAGGTGAATTTCCCGAAATGGATCACCAACGAGGCCTATGACTCGGGCTTTACCATGGGGTTGATGCGCAAGGATGTCGGCCTTGCCACCGGTTTGGCGGATCGGCTGGGCATTTCCCTGCCCGCAACCGAAGTCATCGCGGCGATCTGGGAACAAAGCCGTGACATGCTGGATGACAGCGCTGATTTCAACGAAATTTACAAATACCGGAAACGCTCCAATGCTTGATCGCTTTTCTCATTACAAAACGCTTTGTGCCGATCTAGGCCTGCCCGAAACGCCCCATAGCTATGTCGACGGGGCCTTTGTTACCGGGGCAGGGGAGGTGATTTCGCTCGAAGATCCCTATGCGCGCGTGGTCCTGGCGCAATATCCCGATTGCGGGGCCGAAATTGCCAACCAAGCCTGCAAAGCCACCGATGTGGCGCAACGGGTGTGGATGACCGGCTTTACCGCTGCGGGTCGCGGAATTGTCATGCAAAAGATCGCGGCGCTGGTCGATGACCGGCTGGAAAGGCTGGCCCAGGTCGAGGCGGTGGTCGCGGGCAAGCCCATCCGCGATTGCCGGGTCGAAATTGCCAAAGTGTCGGAAATGTTTCGTTATTATGCGGGCTATACGGACAAGCTGCACGGCCAGGTTATTCCGGTGCCATCCGGCCATTTGAACTATACGATCCGCGAACCCTTGGGTGTGATCTTTCAGATCACCCCGTGGAATGCACCCATGTTTACAGCGGGTTGGCAGATTGCTCCGGCCATGGCCTGCGGCAATGGCGTGGTGTTGAAACCCAGCGAATTGACGCCAGTAACCTCGATTGCGCTGGCGGCGATCTGCGAAGAGGCAGGCGCGCCCAAAGGGTTGATCAACGTGCTGGCCGGACTGGGCCCCACAGCCGCAGAGGCAGCCATCGCCCATGATGCGGTGCGCAAGGTGGTCTTTGTCGGCTCGCCCGCCACGGGCCGGATCGTGGCAACATCTGCGGGTCGGGCGCTCAAGCCCGTGGTGCTGGAACTGGGCGGGAAATCCGCCAATATCGTCTTTGACGATGCCGATCTTGAAGCCGCGTGCAAAGGCGCGCAGGCGGCGATTTTTGCCACGGCAGGGCAAAGCTGTGTCGCTGGGTCTCGGCTCTTGGTGCAGGCCTCAATTCGCGAGAGATTTGTTCAGATGGTTGCCGATGGCATGGCGCAGCTCAAGCTGGGGGACCCCTTGGACGAAAGCACGGAAATCGGCCCGATCAGCAACCGCCGCCAGTTTGACCATGTCAGCGCCATGGTCAGCCAGGCCGCCAAGGATGGCGCACAGGTCATGGCTGCGCCGGGCCATGAGGGCGACAGTCTGATCGTTCCTCCAACGATCCTGGCTGATCTTCCGCCCACTGCCGATGCTGCCCAGAGCGAGATCTTTGGCCCGGTCGTAACCGCGCTCAGCTTTGAGGATGAAGAAGACGCCGTGCGCATCGCCAATAGCACCGATTTCGGCCTGGCCGGGGCAGTCTGGACCAGGGATGTGGGGCGGTCCCATCGCATGGCGGCCAATGTGCGCGCCGGGACCTTTTGGGTAAACGCATATAAGGCCATCCATGTCTCCACCCCCTTTGGTGGGTCCCGCTCCTCGGGCTTTGGGCGTTCATCTGGGACCGATGTGTTGATGGAATATACCGCGCCCAAAAGCGTCTGGGTCGAAACCGCCGAGGTGCCGCGCGTGGCCTTTGGCTATGCGCCGAGCGAGTGAGTTTTGCAGCGCTGAACGCCGCGCAGGCAGGAGGATAAGAATGGCTTTTCTGGGCATTGACCACCCCTTGATCGCGGTGCGTGATCTTGAGCAGACCATCGCCACCTATCGCGCTTTGGGGTTCTTTATCGCGCCGCCGGGGCAGCATCCTTGGGGGACCTCTACGGCGTTGGCCCTGTTCCGCCACCAAATCCTTGAGATCGTCAGCATTGGCGATCCCTCGCTCTTGGACGGGTATGAAACCGGCGGGTTCCGCTTTGGCCGCCATGTGGAACGGTTTTTGAACCTGTCCGAGGGCGTGGCCCTGACCGCGCTATTCACCGAAAATGCTGCGCAGGCTGAGGCCGAGCTGGCTGCGCGCAACATCCCCTGCACCGGAACCGTGAATTTTGGCCGTGACGTGCGCCGCGCCGATGGGCAGCCGGATCGGACCAAAACCACGCTCAAGATCTTTCACAACGTCGAAATGCCGCGGCTCTCGGTTTTTGCCTGCCAGCAACATCGCCGCGACCTGCTGGAGTTTCCTGACCGGATGACACATCCCAATGGCGCGCACGGGTTCGAAGCAGTGACCATTGTGGCCGAGGATGCGGCACCGGTGCTGGATTGGCTTTGCGCCCTTCACGGTGAAAATCCGGGCAAGGACGCTCTGGGCTTTGACAGGGTGGCGACCACAAACGGATATTGGCGCATCGGCACCCCGGCGCAGGTCACTGCGCTATTGGGCGTGGAGCTGCCCGATGATTTCCTCGCCAGCGGTCCGCGCATCGCGGGGCTGGATGTGCGGGTTAAAGACCTGGCGCAAGTTCAGCAAGCCGCCTCGGGTGTCATGCTGCACCAGCGCGACGGCGCTCTTGTGGTATCCGATATGGCCAAACTCGGCGGCATCGCGCAGCGTTTTGTTCAACGATAAAAAGGCGATACGCCTGTCATAGTTTCTTGCGTGCCGCCATGGCGGCCGAGATTGTGCCATCGTCGAGGTAATCCAGCTCACCCCCAATGGGCACGCCCTGCGCGAGTGAGGTCATCTCGACCCGGCCCTCAAGCTGGTCGGCGATGTAATGCACCGTGGTTTGGCCGTCGATTGTAGCGTTCAGGGCCAGGATCACTTCGCTGATCTGTTCCGCCTGAATACGGTTGACAAGCTGCGGGATACGCAGCTCGTCCGGGCCGACACCATCCAGCGCCGACAGTGTCCCGCCCAGCACGTGATAGCGGCCCTTGAACACGCCTGCGCGCTCCATCGCCCAGAGATCAGCGACATCTTCGACCACGCAGAGCTCGCCATTGGCGCGGCGCTCATCCTCGCAAATCTCGCAAATATCCGAGGTGCCGACATTGCCGCAATTCAGGCATTCCCGCGCGGTTTCGGCGACCTCTTTCATGCTGTCCGCCAGTGGCGTCAGCAGCAGCCCGCGCTTGCGGATCAGATGCAGCACCGCCCGGCGGGCCGAGCGCGGGCCAAGCCCGGGCAGCCGCGCCATCAGCGCAATCAATTCTTCGATCTTGTCGGTGGAGCGGGTCATTCGGTGGTTTCGTCAGGCAAGGGAACTCGATCCACTTGGTAGCCTTTTGTTCGCAAAAGTTCCACCACCCCCTGATGCCCCGGTAGGTGATACGCCCCGACCCCCATGAACAATCCACCCTCTTGCAGCGCCGCCTCGGCGGCCGTGATAAAATCATGGTTGCGCTGATCAAGCAGGTAATTGTTCAGCCGCTCATGTAGCGCAGGCCCTTCATTGCCCAAGGCATTCAGGGTCCATTCCTGATCCATCACCATTGAGGTGGCAATTTTTCCCTGAACATACAGGGTGATATGCGCAGCGAACCCGTCAGAATTTTCCATCGGCGCAAGGTAAGACCCGTAAACCGCCACCATGGCCCGGGCCAGCGCGTGGTTGTCTGGGTGGTTCAGGTGGCGGATCAACCGGTTTGGTGGTTCCAGCCCCAGAACCGGGATGTTCTCGATCCGCGCCAAGGTTTGGATATAGCTGTCCTGGTTGGGAATGACGCCGGCGTCAAAATCATCACAAGGCGACCAAAGCAGGATTTCCGACAAACCGCCCAAGGACAGGTAATGGATCGAAGAGCTGCCCCAGCCAACGGCCTGCAACCGCGCTGAAATCCAGGTCTCGACCGTATCCGGCAGGCCCAGATCGCCAAAATCAAAGCCGCTGCCAGCCGGGCGGAAATATCCGGGCTGCCCCAGAGCACGCTCATAAGCGGCGCGGCTTTTATAGACCGGGTCAATCTCAAGCGCGACGCGGCGGGCGGATTTGATCTCGGCCAAAACCGGGTCGGGCAGATCGAGAATAAAGCGGTTGGAACTGTGAAAGGTGCCCCAAAGATGCGACACGGCCCCATTCGGCGCGGTGATGCGCCAGAATTTGCCCTGCCCATTGGGGATCTCCGCAGCAGCGCTTTGCAACTGCTCAAGCGGCAGATCGCTTTGGGCTTCGGGAAATTCTGACAGGATCGACACGTCGCAAACCTCGGGCGTCGCCCAATCCTGCGCGGTCAGAGGGGCAGGGGCGATCACGCCCGCCGCCCAAATCGCCGCGAGGGCCAGTTTGCCAACAAGCCCTCGCGCGGTCATCAGAAAGGCAGCTTCATATCTGCGGGCAGGCCAAGCTCTTCGGTGATCTTGGACATTTCCTGCTGCTCGCGCTCTTTGGCTTTGACCTGCGCGTCCTTGATCGCGGCCAGGATCAGATCCTCGGCCACTTCTTTTTCCGAGGGCACAAAGATCGACGGATCGATCTCAAGGCCGGTCAGCTCGCCCTTGGCGGTGGCACGCGCCTTGACCAGACCAGCACCGGATTCGCCAATGACGACGGTGTTGTTCAGGTCTTCTTGCATCTGCACGACCTTGGCCTGCATTTCCTGTGCGGATTTCATCATCTTGGCCATGTCGCCAAGCTGGCCCAAACCTTTGAGCATTGCGTCTCTCCTTGCGGCGTCTCGTTGAAGTGACACATAGGCCGGACGGCCCGTTTTCACAAGGCCGCGCAACGGCCCCGGAGCAAAACCGGGGCCGTGAATAGGTGCTCGGATTGGCGATTTATTTAGAGGGGCGATCACCCGATGGGTCGATTTGCGCGCCCTGAACCTGAGCGCGATCCTTGATCATGTCGGTCAGCCCTTTGGATGTGGCATCGATGCATTCTTTGGTACCGGTTGTGGCATTGTAAGAGCAACGTTTGCCCTTGCCACAGCTGCCCGGTTTGCAATCGGCCAAGGCAGGGGCGGCGGTCAGGGCAAGGCAGGTCAAAGTATAGGTAAGTAGGCGCATAGGAATATCCCGAGGGTTTGAATAGAAGGCAGCCCGTAAAATTTTAGGCAAAATTGGCCTAGCATGTTCTGTTTGATCAGACAGGTCAGGAAATACCGACTGTTCACAGCCCTCACGCCGCGTCTTGCCCCAAATTTCATGGATGAAATTTGCAAATTCCGTCGACGGAATTTGGAGGCGCGTACCTCCAGGTCTTAATCTTCCTCAAACGGATCCCATTCATCCTCGACTTCGGGCAGCGCCTCTTCCTGCGCCTCGGCCGCGATTTGTTCGGGGGTGCGCACCTCTAGGATCTCGGCTTTGGGAAAGGCCGCGACAACCGCCTGTACCAGCGGGTGTTCTTCGGCCTTGGCGTGCAGCGCCAGCCGCGCCGCGTCGCGCCGTTCCACGATGGTGGGTGTGTTGCACTCATTGACGACGGTCACAACCCAGCGCTGCCCTGTCCAGCGCTGCAAGGCTCCTCCAAGACGCGCGGCAAGGTCGGGCGCGGCGGTCTCGGTCGGGGCAAATTCAATCCGTCCGGGTTGGTAGGCCGCAAGGCGCAGATTGCCCTCAATCTCAACCAGCATCTTCACATCACGATTGACCCGGATCAGCTCCAGCACATGCTCAAACGTGGCGTATTTCGCCAGCCCCTGATCGGTGGCCAAGGCGGTAACCGCACCACCGGCAAAGGCCACCGGCCCGCCATTGCCCGGTGCGGCGGGGCCGGGATGGGTTGGGTTGGGCATACCTGTCGCCTGCGCGCCCGCGCCGCCGCCCTGATGCATCATGCCGCCACCTTGCGGACCGGGGCCCGGAGGCGGCGCAGTTTCCTGCAACTTGCGGATCAGCTCTTCGGGGGCGGGCAGGTCGGCCACATGGGTCAAACGGATCACCGCCATCTCTGCCGCCATCATCGAAGACGGCGCATTTGACACTTCTTCGATCGCCTTCAGCAGCATCTGCCAGCTTCGGCTCAGGCTGCGCATACCCAGCCCGTCCGCAAAGGCCAGCCCACGCGCCCGTTCATCGGGCGAGATCGTCGGGTCTTCGGCGGCATCCGGGGTGATTTTCACCACTGAAATCCAATGGGTCAGCTCGGCCAAATCCTTCAAAATCGCCAGCGGGTCGGCCCCATCGGCATATTGCGACGCCAATTCCTGCAAGGCCCCGGCCGCATCGCCGCGCATGATGCGTTCGAACAGATCCATCACCCGGCCACGATCCGCCAGCCCCAGCATGGCGCGCACCTGATCCGCCGTGGTCTCTCCCGCCCCATGCGAAATGGCCTGATCCAGCAACGATGTTGCATCCCGAGCCGAGCCTTCCGCCGCGCGGGTGATCAGCGCCAAGGCCTCGTCCGTGATCTCACCACCCTCAGCGGTGGCGATCTTGCGCAGCAGGGCGATTTGGTCTTCGGGTTCGATCCGGCGCAGATCAAAGCGCTGGCAACGCGACAGAACCGTCACCGGAACCTTGCGGATTTCCGTGGTGGCAAAGATGAATTTCACATGGGCGGGCGGTTCCTCGAGCGTCTTCAACAGCGCGTTGAACGCGCTGGTCGACAACATGTGAACTTCGTCGATGATATAGATCTTGTAGCGCGCGCTGGCCGCCCGGTAATGCACGCTGTCGATGATCTCGCGGATGTCGTTCACCCCTGTGCGCGAGGCGGCGTCCATCTCCATCACATCCACATGGCGACCTTCCATGATCGCCTGACAATGTTCGCATTTCCCACAAGGATCGGTGGTTGGCCCGCCCTGGCCATCCTCGCCGATACAGTTCATCCCCTTGGCGATAATCCGCGCGGTGGTGGTTTTGCCGGTGCCGCGAATCCCTGTCATCACAAAGGCCTGCGCGATGCGATCCGCCTCAAACGCGTTGCGCAGCGTGCGCACCATGGCGTCCTGCCCGACCAGATCGGCAAAGGTTTCAGGGCGGTATTTACGGGCCAATACCTGATATTCGGGCGTGTCTGACATCGGGGTCCCAGTGCATTAAGTCAGGCTGCAAGTTACGCTTTGCGCTGCCTGCCGTCCACCGCTTGATTTCTGTTTCGATCCGAGGCAGTGTGCAGCCGGGCCGTTTGCAGGCGGCCACCTGATCCGCGGAAAGCGTTTGCACCTGCTCCAACCCTGCGCCGGTTTCTGACCAGCAACGGGATGGGCTGAATTTTCACCGAAAATTCGGTTTCTCTGCCCGATTTAGCGGATCATTGGGCAAGACGGAGGAACCCGATCATGTCCCCATTCCCCCCCGCGCTGTCGCTTGACCAATTGCGCCTAGAGGCCAAGCAATTGCACCGCGCCTATATGGCGGGTGAGCCACGCGCGATTGAACGCCTGCGCCAACGTCCGCCCCGGCGCGATGATGCTACCCTGAAACGGGCGGATTTCCTGCATGTGGTGGCACGCGAAAACGGCTTTGAAAGCTGGCCGCGCCTGAAACATGCGGCTGAAACGCTGGGCCTGGACCGCGCGGCCAAGATACAACGCCTGAAAATCGCGCTCTATCACGGGCAAAACACCGTGGTCTCAACCCTGCTCGAAGACACGCCTGACCTGGCCGAGGGGCATTTCGCCCTTCAGGTTGCGCTCTACGAGCTTGAGGCGGTGCAATCGGCCTTGGCAGACAACCCAAGCCTTGCCACGCAGAGCTTTGGCCCGCGCCGCCCGATTCTGCATCTGGCCTTTTCCAAATGGATCCATGCCTGGCCGGATCAGCGGGACAATATGTTGGGCATTGCCGAGCTATTGCTCGCCAATGGGGCCGATGTGAATGACGGCTTTCCGCATGAACCGGGCTCTGATCACAGGCTCTCGGCGCTTTATGGTGCGATTGGCCATGCCAATAACATGGCGCTGGGCCAATGGCTTTTGGATCACGGGGCCAATCCCAATGACAATGAAAGCCTCTATCACGCCACCGAGCTGGGCCATCATCAAGGACTTGAAATGTTGCTCAAGGCCGGGGCCGATCCGTCTGGCACCAATGCCTTGCTGCGGGCGATGGATTTCCACGATCACAAGGCGGTTGAGATGTTGCTGGCCCATGGGGCCAAGGCGGATGATTTCAACGATGCCGAGATTGGGGGAGAATCCCCCTGGGTCGTCCCCGCTCTGCATCAGGCCGCGCGGCGTGGCAGTGACGCCCGCATGATTGATCTGCTCCTGAGTGCTGGCGCTGACCCGGCACGCATCTATCAAGGGGCCAATGCCTATGCTTATGCCCGTGTGCATGGCAACATGGATTTGGTTCAGGCGATTGAGGCGCGTGATGCTGCCATGCCCTTGACCCGAGAAGAGACTCTGATGGCCCGCGCCGCCCAAGGGCTGGCCAGCCCGGGAGAGTATATCGACACCGCCCAACTCGCCCCGGCCTATGCCAATCTGATCCGCGAGATCCTGCACCTGCCGGGGCGATTGGATCAGGTCAAACAGCTCATCGCGTTGGGCCTGCCCTGGGACAAGCCCGACAGCGAAGGCCTGACCCCGGTGCAGCTTGCCGGGTGGGAGGGGTTGCCCGAGGTCATGGAATACTTCCTGAAACTCGGGCCGGATCTGTCACATGTGAATGGGTATGGTGGCACTTTGCTGTCCACCATCATCCATGGCTCGGAAAACAACCCGGATCGCGATGGGCGCGATTATCAGGCCTGTCTCGAATTGGCGCTGACCGAAGGTGTCGCGCTGCCCGCCCGAGACATCCCGCTGGTCGGGCGCGAAGACCTGCGCGCCTTTCTCGAAGATTGGGCCGAAGCCCGGCCAGGGCAGGTGGTTTGACCACAAAACAGGCGCGCCGGACGGGTCTGGCGCGCCGCTCCCCCCTCTCCCCAACCCGCTTGTGAACGAATCGCTAGGCCAAATCGGATGAATGTGTATCATCGCTTCGGTAAATTTTTTGCCGGTTCGATTGACTGGTGTGTTTTGCTTTGGGGGGATTGGAGATGGGATTGCGGGGCTTGCCTGGGAAAGGGCCTGGCAACCAAACGGATGGGGGGCATGACATGTCTGGTCCGGGGGGAACCTCGTGACCACACCGCCCTCTTCGTCTCAACACACCGAAACCCCGCGTGAAACCGTGCCTATCGTCATTCAGGCCTTGCCGGTTGGCGGCGGTATTCTGGCGCTCTCGACCCTGCCGGGGGCAGGGGGGGATTACGCTGGTGATCTCGAACATCTTTCCAGTTGGATGCCCGCCATGGTGATCACCCTGGCCACTGCCGAAGAGATGGCCGAGGCACGGGCAGAAAAACTTGGCGCGCAGATGCAGGATCGCGGTACGCGCTGGGTGCATTTCAAGATCGCCACCGATGAGGTCCCGCAAGAGGCGGGCGGTGAAAGCTGGGATCAGATCAGCGACCGCGCGCGCCGCGCACTCAAGGGCGGCGGGCGTGTGGTGGTGCTTTGTGGCGATGGCGGCGCGCGCTCGGCCATGGTGGCCCTGCGCCTGATGATCGAAACAGGGGCGGCGCCGGGCGATACCAAAGACCGTCTTGCCAGCGCACAAGAGGCCGGGATCGGCAATGCCACCCAGATCAACTGGGCCAAAGGTGCCCAACCCAATATGCCGCTCTTTATGCGGCATAGTGAGTAGGCCGTAGATCGCGACAGAGGTTCGCTCCCGGCACCGAGGGTGGGTGCCTTTGGACTTGGTGGCAGAGTTTGGGGTATCAAACAGGCACAGTTTCACGACACGCTGATTGGATTTCGCACCCGCCCTGGGAGGCGGGGTCATGCTGTAAGCATGCCTCTGGCATGAGTGCGAACCGGATCGCAAGCGATCCGGAGGCGGACTGCCTCGCGCATTCACTTGCTAAGTTTGCACGGAAAACCAAAGGTGAGAGATTGCATCGACCCAAACGGGACTCGTTGTGGCTGCTTCCTTCCGGACCTGACCAGGTTGGCGAGGCGTCTGCCCGCGCAACCTCTCAGGGCCTCATGTAATGGCGCGGATCGGGATTCGCAATGCTCTGTTTCAAATTCATGACAGCCGCCTCGCGCATGTTTCCCCTCGCACCTGCGATCAACAGGCTCTAAACGGGGGCATGAGCACCGAATTCGACATTTTCCTCGCTGGTCAGCCGGGCCTTGAACCCTTGCTGGCGCAAGAGGCCCGCGATCACGGCTTTGCCGATCCGCAACCCACCGCTGGCGGCGTCACCACCCGTGGCCCCTGGTCCGAGGTCTGGCGCGCCAATCTGACCTTGCGCGGGGCGGGGCGCGTTCTGGTGCGTATCGGGTCTTTTCGCGCCTTCCATCTGGCGCAGCTCGACAAACGGGCGCGTAAATTCGACTGGGCGGCTTTCTTGCGCCCTGACATCCCCGTCCGGGTCGAAGCCACCTGCCGCAATTCCAAGATCTACCATGACCGCGCCGCCCGCCAGCGGGTGGAACGCGCGATCACCGAGACTTTGGGGGCCCCGATCCAGCCCGAGGCCGCAATCCGCGTGTTGGTCCGCATCGAAGATGACCTTGTCACCCTCAGCCTCGACACCTCTGGCGAACCCTTGCACCGGCGCGGCCACAAAGAAGCGGTGGGCAAAGCGCCCATGCGCGAGACCCTCGCCGCGCTGTTTTTGCGTGAGTGCGGATATGACGGGCAGGAACCGGTGCTCGATCCGATGTGCGGCTCGGGCACTTTCCTGCTTGAGGCGGCGGAAATCGCGGCGGGCCTGCATCCCGGGCGCAGCCGTGAATTTGCCTTTGAACACTTCGCCGGGTTTGACACGGCCGCCTGGGGCGCGATGACGCAAAGCGCGCCTGAAATTGCACCAGAAACCGCACCCCAAATCCGCTTTTACGGATCAGACCGCGATGACGGCGCGATCCGCGGGGCAAGCGCCAATGCCAAACGGGCCGGGGTGGCGGACTGGTGCCAGTTCAGCCGCGCTCCGGTTGGTGAGGTGCAACGCCCCGACGGCCCGCCGGGCCTGGTGATCGTCAATCCACCTTACGGGGCGCGCATCGGCAACCGCAAATTGCTGTTCTCGCTCTATGGCAGCTTTGGGCAGATCATGCGCGAGCGCTTTGCTGGCTGGCGTGTCGGGCTGATCACCTCCGACGGCGGCCTTGCCAAGGCCTGCGATCTGCCCTTTACCTCCGGCCCGCCGGTGTCCTTTGGCGGGCTCAAGGTCAAGCTTTATAAGACCGGGGCGCTTTAGCGCTCAGGCTCCTGTGAGGGGGCTCTTCGTTAACAATGAGTAACGAAACCGAATAAGATTGATTGAAATCCCAGCAAACTGCCCGTATTGCGCGGCAGATTAATGGGTTTGCGCGGCAATTATCCTGGCCCGTGAATTCGGTTCTGGACCTTGGTGAAATTAAACCATAAGGTGAGTAAAATTTTGTTTCGCAACTTGTGCTGAGATTGTTTTCCGAAATTCCTGAAAGATCTTTCATGTTTAAAAACTTTTATTTCAAAAGAAATTTTCAGTCAGAGGCCCTCTGCACCGATTTCCTTTCCAAAGACGAACCGCATGACCTGAATTGCCTTTTCCTGTCCTCTCCAAAGGGGGTTGGGAAAACATCATTCATAATCAATGACTTGATGCCGAAGCTGCGACAGGATGGCGCAAATGTAGCCTATTGCGATCTTTGGTCGCAGGAAAGTGGCGGGGCAAGGGGCGAATTGCTGGTGGCTTTGAACGGTGTATTGGTTTCGGCCGGGTTGCACAGCCTTTCCAATCAACATGCCCCGCTTATTGCGGCATATCTTTCGAACGGAGGTGAAAAGCAAAAACCAAATGTGGCCTCTGTTACCGCGGGTTTTGTGCTTGGGTTGCTGCGTGATATTCTAGAATATACAAAGCGCGATCTGGTCCTGATATTGGACGAAGCCCAGGACATATTGGATGACGCCGACGGGATGGCGCTTTTGATCGGAATGCGTGCGCTGATGTCACCGGCGACACTGGCGGATGGGGCCGGGCGTTTGCGCCTGATCTGCACCGGGTCCTATCGTGACAAGCTCAACGCGCTTGTACTGCAAAAGGAAGCGCCGTTTTTCGGGGCCCATGTTCAGGAATTCCCGCGTTTGGGGCGGGAATTTGTCGAGGCCCTGACCGAGGCTTTGAACGCCCGTTTTTCCGACAGCAACCAATTGGATGTCGAGGATGTGGACACGGCCTTTTCCCTACTGGGCAATCAGCCCGCAACCCTGATCCATGTGCTTGTAGATCACGCGCTTGGGGCGCAGGGCAGCGCCGGGCTGCGTCAGACCATCACGCAAAATCCAGACAGTTTGCGCTTGCTGGCCTGGCAAACGCAAAATAGCGGGTTTGAGGGCCTGACCGCGTTGCAACGCCGGGTGCTCGAGGTGCTGTTGGAGGATGGCAGTGGGTTTTCCCCCTTTGCGGCCCGGACCCTGGCGCGGATCGGGGAGGCCATGGGCGAAAAACCATCAGCGCCCAAGGTGCAAAAGGCGCTGGACGGGCTGCGTGAACGCGGGATTGTCTGGCGTCCGGGGCGCGGCCGCTATGCGCTGCAGGATCAGGACATGCGCGAATGGTTGGGGCGATTGTTGGCAGCCTGAAGCGCCGGTTAGAGCGGGGTTACAGCGTGTTCAGTTTGATCAGATTCAAGTATTCTCTCGGCAGGTCGAGGCAGCGTTTGCAGGGCACAACGCGTTCGACCTGCCGAGTGAATTCAATTGAACTGAACGCGCTCTAAATCAAGCCGGCTTTGCCAGCGCCAGCCAGCAGGTCAGCGGCCATATGGTGGGCATATTGGCCGCTGACCGGGGCGGTGTCGGGGATCAGAACCACGCACATCCCGGCGGCAAAAGCGGATTGCGCGCCTGTCTCGCTATCCTCAAAGGCCAGGCAGGCGGTTGGGGCTATGCCAAGGCGCTCTGCCGCCAAAAGATATGGATCAGGGGCCGGTTTGGCCCGGCTTACGCAATCCACCGAAATCACGATGTCAAATCGATCCGCCAGCCCGGCGGCCTGCAATTTGTGTTGGGCCGAGTCCCGAAAGGAGGAGGTTGCGATGGCCTTGGGGAGGTTCAGCCGGTCGATATGATCCAGGATCTGCGCAACGCCGGGCTTTTGCGGGATGCCCTGGTGGTGCAATTCGCGCGATTTTTGCCCCCAAAGCTGGTTGAGGCGGTCCGTATCCAAATCGGGCCAGCGGGCAATGATCTGAGCCATGCCCGTGTCAAAGTCCACCCCGACCAGGCTGTCAAAGAACCCATCGGGCACGTCTAACCCGAGCGTTTGAAACGCGTGTTCCCCGGCGCGGCGCGCCATGGCTTCGGTGTCCAAAAGCGTTCCATCGAGATCAAAGATCACGCCCTGATACGTCATTGTTTTTGCAAGCCACCCGGGCAGTAGAACTTGGTATAGAGACCGTAACAGCTGGCTTGGCGCTCAAACCCGTCCAGGTCGAGCTTGGCATAGAGGTAGCGGTCTTCGTAAGTGAGATCGATGCCGCTGCGCAGCAGGTCGTAACAGCTGTTGGGATCCAGGCGGCAGGCCAGAAGGGCGGCGGCGTTAAGCCCGTCTTGTTCGCCCAGTTTTTGCGTGCTGATTGCGGTCATGAGTTGGCTTTTCAACTCTGCCTCGGCGGCATCGGGGCCGGGCTTGGTGACAAACGCGGCCAGAGCGGCCATAAAGATCATACCGGCGAGGAACTTGTACATGAGGTGGTCCTGAACTGCTGCTTTGCCCTTGGCATAGGCGAGGGCGCGGCAAAAGTCACGCGGGGGATGGGGGCGGACGCTGGTCAGCAAGCTGACCTCGCCCCACCCACCATCCCGCAGGCACTCCGCACGCATAGAAAACAGGCGCGTTTGTTATGCCGCGCCTGTTTGTGGTTTCCGTTATTGGTGCGCCTTAAAGCTTGATGCGGAAGGCGGCGAATCCATTGGCTCCATCCCCGGCATCCTCGATGCTCACACCTTTGACATCGTTGATATAGTCACGCGCCTTGGGCCCTGTTTCGAACAGCACGGTGGTGCCGTCCAGCGGGGCAAAGGACCAGTTGGCATCGGCCTTGGGGTCAATGGTGCCCTGTTCCACAATATAACGCACGATCACGTCGCGGTTGGTATCCGGGGCCTCAAAGACAATGGTGTCCTTGGTGCCCGGGAAGTTTCCGCCACCCGAGGCGCGGTAATTGTTGGTGGCGATGATGAATTCCATATCATCGGTCACCGGCTCACCATTGAATTTCAGGTCGACAATCCGGCTTGCGCCTTCATCCAGCAGCTCACCTTTGGGGGCAAAGCGCGAGGGCTGGCTGAGGTCGATCTGATATGTCACCCCGTCGATCACATCAAAGTTGTAGGACGGGAAGGACGGGTTGAGCAGGATCGCATCAGACGACCCGGCCTCGATCTGGTTGAACATCCCGGCCGAGCGTTCCAGCCAGCCCTTGACCTGCGCCCCGGTGACCCGCACCGCGCGCACGGTGTTGGGGTAGAGGTAGAGGTCAGAGACGTTCTTGATCGCCACATCACCCACGGCCACATCGGTGTAATATTCCGGGCCACCGCGGCCACCGGCCTTGAACGGCGCCGCAGCCGAGAGCACCGGCAGGCCTTCGTGTTCGGTGCCTTTGAGCATCTGCTCCACATACCACTTCTGTGCAATCGACACGATTTGGACCGAGGGATCATCGGCCACCAGCGCAAAATAGGAATGCAGCGGCGCGGATGTCTTGCCGACGGCGCGGCGCACATAGGCCAGGGTTTCCTCGTGATCTTTGGCGGTGGCCGCCAGAACCGCCTGATCATCCTCGACCAGTGCGGTGATGGAGCGATCTTCGTTGCGCTTGGAGATCGGGCGGGATTCCGAGGTGGTGGTGATCACGCGCCATTCATTGCCCTCGCGTTCCAGCAGCAAGTCGATCACACCCAGATGCGAGCCCCAGAAACCGCCCATGACGGCGGGTTTGCCGTGGATGGTGCCCTTTTCCGCGTCCACAGCGGCGTAATCCGCATAGGTGGCCGAGGGGAAGACCAAGTGTGAATGCCCGGTGACCAGCGCGTCAATCCCGTCAACAGCCGCCAGCGGAACCGAGGCGTTTTCCATGCCGTCACTGTGATCCGCCGAGCCAATGCCCGAATGGGACAGCGCGATGATGATATCCGCGCCTTGTTCTTTCATTTCGGGGATATAGGCCTTGGCGGTCTCGACAATATCGCGGGCCGAGACATTGCCCTCAAGATGGCGACGATCCCAGTTCATCACCTGCGGCGGGGTAAAACCAATCACGCCAACCTTGATCTGATGGGGCTCGCCATTGCCGTCTGTCAACTCGCGCTCAAGGATCGAATAGGGCTTGAACAGGGTCTTGTCTTCGCGCGGGCTTGCGCCCTGTTCTTTGGCGATATTGGCCAGCACAATCGGGAATTCCGCCCCGGCGGCGGATTTCATCAGAAAGTCGAGGCCATAGTTGAATTCGTGGTTGCCGATGGTGGCCGCATCATAGCCCAGCGTATTAAAGGCGGTGATGATCGGGTGCATATCACCCTCTTTCATGCCGCGCTCATAGGCGATGTAATCGCCCATCGGGTTGCCCTGCAAAAAGTCGCCATTATCGACCAGCAGGCTGTTGGTGGCCTCGGCGCGGATTTCATTGATGATCGAGGCAGCCCGGCTCAGCCCAACCGTGTCGCGTGGTTTGTCCGCGTAGTAATCATAGGGGTGCACATGCACGTGGATATCGGTGGTTTCCAGAATACGCAGATGCGCCTGATTTGAGGACGCCGCAGCAGAATAGGGGTGCAGGGCGATCATCGTGGCACCGGCGGTGGTGCTGGCTAGGAATTGGCGGCGCGACAGTTTATTGAATGTGTTGGACATGAGTAACCTCTTTGTATTTTTGGTTGGTCCTTCTGCTTATGTGGCAGCGACTCTCAACAGGATTGTGACAGGATACCATGATTCCTCGGGTTGCAAGGCATCACAGTTTTTCGCGTCGCTTGCCGTTGCGTCCCGCGCCAAAGCAGGCCACAGTCGCGCCGGAAAAAGAGGCAGGCACATGAAGCACGCAGAAACGGTTACCTTTGGTGGCTCTGACCTGGATCGGGCCGCGGATTTACGTGGCGATATCCCGGCTTTGGCGGCGGCGATGCAGGCCCCGGACACCCGTTGTGCCTTGATTTGGCGGGGAAAACCGCTGATTTCGGGCGACGGAGCGTTGGATTTGGTCCGCGTGCCGATGACCCATCCGGTGCTGGCCGAGGCACGCAGCGCGCCGATGCTTTTGGGCCGCGAAAATGGCGCGGCGCTGTTTGCTCATGACCTGTCTGCCTGGGAACCCGAGGGGCTGGATAGCGAGGCGCTGAAACAATTCATCGACCCCAGCGAACAGCGCCACCCAAGCTTTGACGGCGATGAACGCTTTGCCGAGCTGCGCGGGATCATGACCCGTCTCTCTGCCCGTGATGCCGAGCTTGCGGCGACCATGCGCTCGATCTTTGCCTGGCATGCCAGCCATGGGTTTTGCAGCAAATGCGGCGCGAAAACCGAGTGGTATCAGGCCGGATGGCAAAGCATTTGCCCCAGCTGCGGCACCCAGCATTTTCCGCGCACCGATCCGGTGGTGATCATGCTGATCACCCGTGGCAACAAGACCCTGTTGGGCCGCTCGCCGGGTTGGCCCGAGGGCATGTATTCCTGCCTCGCAGGCTTTCTGGAACCGGGCGAAACCATCGAGGCGGCGGTGCGGCGTGAAGTGATGGAAGAGGCGGGCGTGCCGGTTGGTCCTGTGCGCTATCTCGCCAGCCAGCCCTGGGCTTTTCCGTCGTCCCTGATGATCGGCTGCCATGGCGAAGCCTTGGACGGTGCGATCACGCTGGACCCCAATGAGCTTGAGGATGCGCGCTGGGTCAGCCGCGAGGATATGATCGAAGCCTATGCCGGACAGCGCAGCGACATTCTGCCCGGTCGAAAAGGGGCAATTGCTCATTTTCTCATCAGAAATTGGTTGGCAGATCGATTGGATTAACGGCAAAACTCGGCTATGAATTCGTTAACAAACACCACAAATGGGTCGAGCATATGGAACTGACAGCACGCGAAGATATCGAAGCCCCCCTGGATCGGGTCTTTGCCGAGGTGACGGATTTCGACGGGATCGAACGTCAGGTGCTGCGTCGGGGGATCGATGTGCGCCGCACCAATGATCCGGGGCAGGTGGCTGCCGGGATGGCCTGGCAGGCGGGGTTTCGCTTTCGCGGCAAGACGCGGACGGCGGATATTGAGCTGGCCGAGTACAGCGCGCCCGAACAATTGGTGTTCACCAGCATTTCCGGCGGGCTAGAGGCGCGCACAACCGTGGATCTGGTTGCCCTGTCACGCTCGCGCACTCGGATCGGGGTGGTGACGGAATTCCTGCCCAAAACCCTGTCAGCCCGGCTTTTGGTGCAATCTCTGAAACTGGCCAAAGGCGGGATCGACAAGCGTTTCCGCAACCGCATGGGCCTGCTGGCCAAAGATCTGGAAAATCGCCTGAAAGGGTAACAGGTCCAAAAGTTTTAGGAGGGTCAGCAAGCCCTGATTTGGCGGCACTGGTTTCAATGATCTTGTTTCTGACTAGGCACGTCGCTGCAGAAATACTGGGTGTATTTCAAGGCGACGTAACGCAGTTCAGAGAGAAGATCATTGAAATCCTTTGGACGCACGGAGCGCTGCAAAGCAGCGGCTTTGAGCGCTTGCAATTGACCCAGCCAGTTCCTGCGCGCTCAAAACCTCTGCTTTATTGCCCTTCGCGCGCCAGTGCCGCCAAATCAGGGCTTGCTGACCCTACACTTTTGCAAATTCCGTGGACGGAATTTGGTTGCGGGGCCCGTGATGTCACGCGCCCCGCTGATGGTGTTAATAGTGGCACACGGCATTGGCCGTCTGCAAAACCGTCCCGGGATGATCCGGCAGGCGCAGGAAGGTCACGCGGCGGTTTTCCGGGGCTTTCGGGTTATACTCGTTCTTGAGCACATATTCCCCAAACCCCACCGGGTAGAGCGGCAATTGCACATAGCTGCTCTCCAGCGCTCGGGTCACCGATGCCGCGCGGCGCAGGGACAGATCGCAGTTATAGCCTTCGGACCCAGCGGAATCCGTATGGCCGATCACCGCGTAAGGCGTGCCCGACAGGGCCGGGTCCTGTAGCGCCGCCACCAGCTGGGTCAGCTTGCCCAGTTGATCGGCGCGGATGTGGTCGCTGTTATAATCAAACTCAATCGAGATCGCGACCGAGGGCAGGGCGATTTTGCCCCCCGCATAGGGGTCATGCGCCGGAGGTGGCGTATGGCCTGCGGCATAGTTCGGATCATGGCTGGGCTTGGCGGTGTAATCCGGCGCCTTTTTGGGGTCCTTATAGGCCGGTGCGGGCGGCGCATCATAGACCGGTGGCTTGGCCGGAGGTTCGGTGCTGATCGCGACCTTGTGGTCGTTCAGGTCCAGCACCAGAGTCTCGTATTGCGGGGCCACGGCGCTTTCGAACTGCACGCCGCTGTCATCCCGGCCAATATCAGCACAATTCGCCGCCGAGGCATCGAACATGCAGCGCGCCAATGGGTTGGTGGGTTTCGCCTTGATCTCGGGCAGGGCATCCCCTGCACCTGGAATGAAAATCTCTCCGCTTTGCGCTTGGGCTGCCATGGGGGCCACCAGAGGCAGCCCCAGGCAGAGCGCGGAGGTTATCAGGGTTTTCTTCAACATCTCCGCCTCCTGTTCTTAATGTGCGGTTACAACGACCGAGATCTGGGATTTGACGATTTTCGGGTTGTGATCGCTCACGCCACGATAATCGACACCGGCCGGGCTGTGCTTGTCCTTGCCGTGATCATCCCCCAGATCCAGCGCCAGAACTTCGTTCACGACGGTTTCATACTGGTCTTTGGTCAGTGGCTTGTGATCGGCGGCACAGGACACCTTGGATGTGTCGCGGGTGTGCAGATCAATCGCATCATGACCACCATTACAGATGGCCAGAATGGTTTCCAGACCTTCATGCGTGGTGCGCAAAGTGCCCTTGGGCGGGAAGACATACTGGCTGCCACCTTTGATCACGATGTCATCGAGACCAGGGAAAGGATACAGAACGCAGCTCTGGTGACGGTCGTCAATCGAGATCAGGGTCAAGCGGCAATCATGGCGCGGCTCGATATAGACCTGCAGACCTTCGCCCACCGAATAGGTCGGCTTGTCGGTGTACACCGTCAGGTGCGACTGGCTAGGCACCGAATGGGCAACCGGGTCATAGGCTTTGTGATCAGGCTTGGCCACATCCGCATAGGTCGTGTCTGGCACGTGCTTTTTCGCAGGCGGTGGGGCATAGACCGAATGATCATCCTTGACCGGTGGCTCATACGGGGTGTCCTTGACCACCGCTGCCACGGTGTGGGTCAGGTTGGCCACAGGCTTGTGATCATTCACATAGGGACGGTAATCGGTCAGCTTCTCCAGCAGAACCGGATAGGCGGCTGTCCATTCATCCCGTGCAATCGGGCTTTGCTCCAGACGGGTCATCAGGCTGGCAAACTGGTGTCCAACAAAAGGCATCCGCTTGCGCAGCTCCTCCTCAGGCATGCCCAGCTCGTTTGCGGCTTGCTGCAGATCGACAAAGTGATCGACATAATAGACAAACAGCCCGCGCACCGGTTCAAGCCCACCGGCGGTGGTCTCCGGGTCGATCCCGGCCGAGGTCAGCGTGTCAAAAAACGCCTGCTGGTCTTTCTTGAACCAGTCCTGCACCACGTCATTGCCCGGATAGATCGCGTCGATGGTCTGACGGCTTGAAGGGGACAGGGACAGGTTGCTCATGGCCACATCACGCACGCCATCATCGTTATAGCGAATGCCCTTGGAGTGGCAGGAAATACAGCTGATGCCGTTCACCACCTCGCCGGTGCCATCGGAATAGTCATCGTCGCGCACAATGCTGGTGGGGCCAACATCCAGACGCTCGCCTTCGGCAGTATTCAGGTAATAGGCGTGGAAGCCGTTGGGCAGGGTAAAGATCGACTCGCCACCATCATGGTTAAAGGCCAGCTCTTCGCCATAGGCCTCTTTGGGACCCAGCGGATATTCGAAAAAGCTCTGACGCCCCTTCGATCCGGCAAAGTCATAGGACGTCCAGAAGAAGCCGGTGCCAAGCGCGTGACGCTCGATCAGGCGGTTGTTGGTCGACACGCCCGAATCCTGGAATCCGGCGCGGACAACCTGTTCGTTCTGGATGTTCTTGACCATGTCCAGGTTCAACAGCTGCTCCAGCCCCTGAACCGTGTCCGGCAGACCCAGCAGATCATAATAAAGCGGCGAGACCGACGCGGTGGCAGCAAACCAGTCGGCGCGCAGGATCGGCACCTCGGTCTTGGCCATATGCTTCAGCGGGCTCAGATAAGGGTCGGTTTCGCTGCCAACACCGTAGGGATAGATTGCCTCAAGCGTATGCCACTTGTGCTGGTCCCAATCGATCTCAGGCAGGTAAATGCGCATCAACACGCCATATTCATCCACCGCTTCCCACTTATAGGGCTCGGGGTTCCAGCTCAGGGCGTTGATCATTTTGACCGTCGCCTGACGATAGGCCTCGTAGTTTTCCGGGCTTACGTCCGAGTCGTTATACAGCGGGCGAAGCGAGATATAGCGGATGCGGTCGCGGCGGTTGGTGGGCTGCTTTTGCAGATCTTCATGGGCGAGGCGATGCAGCTCTTCGAGCGAGACAAATTTCTTTTCCTCGACATCGTCATCCAGCCCGTCAATCCACAGCTTGAGAACCTCAAGCTCTTCGGCCTTGGGGGTACAATCGGCGGACCAGCAATTGTCCGGCATGGGCGGCGAACCACCGGCGATCACCTGATACAGCTTGGACTTGGTGTGATCGCCCAAGGTCACAAATTTCGGATCCTGCGCCAGGCGGCGCATGTCCAGCACGTGGCCAAACCCGGATTTCGACTTGGTCAGACCGTTTTCCAGCGCGCCGTCCTGGTGGCAGCTGGCGCAATATTTATCCAGCACCTTATAGGCGGCTTCTTCGGCGGGGCTGGCATCCATTGGCAGGGGCGGGGCCCCGACCGGGTCAGCACCCGGAGCGGCGGTGGGGGCGGCAACCGGGGTCGCCGTCTCCTGCGCCATTGCGGCGGGCGCGGTCAGGATCGCCGCAGTCGCCAAAAGGCTGGCTTTGAACAGATTTACGCGTTTCATATCACTTCTCCTGCTACCTGTCGGTGGCTCTTTTAACGGGATGATTAATTACAACTGATGGAAAGGTACTTTTTCGAGGACCACCCCATGACGCCGGCACTGCCAGCAAAGGGGGAACGGCATTGCCCCGAGACACATTTGATGCGGGCCCATTTATTGGTCTGTCCGATCACCTCGACACGGTCGCCCAGGTAGACCTCAGAGATTTTGCGGCCCTTGGTTGAAGGTTTGGTGCGCACAGCCAGGAAACCGGCACCGGTGGAAGGGTTATATTGCGAGATCGAGCGCAGCCCCCGAACCGTGGCCCAGCATTGGGCAACATGGGGTTTTGAGCGCGACAGCAGCGGGGTATAGACCCAGCCCTTTTGCCCGCTGGGCAGGATCACATTGGACCACTTGCCCGAGGTTCCGATCACGGTCAGCTTGGTGCCCGGACGGATTTCGGTGAAATAAGGGTACTGGGTGCCCGGACCCGGACGCACATTCAGCCCGCCATCTTTGTTATTGGCCACATACATGGTGTAGGTGGACGGGCTTGGATTGCTGGGCGGCAATGACGCGCCGCCACCCTGCCACAGCACCTCGGCAATATAGCGACCACCGACCGAGCAATAGCTGTCAGAGGGCACGGCCCCTTGCGATTTCAGTTGGCTGATCTCCCATTCCGAGTTGGATTTGCGCACGGTTTTCAGGGTGATGCCATAATAGCCATTGGTCGATTGGAAGATGCGCACACCGCTGCGACCAGGGAACCATTGCTTGGCAAAGCTGACAGCTTCGGCAATCGAGGGGCGCGAGGCGGTCACGATATAGCACTGGCTGCTCGACAGCTGGTAAGAGCCGCGCACCACGCGGTAATCTCCTCCGGTTGATGGCGGAGGCGTCACAACGGGGGTTTCCAGATAGGTGATGCGATCCAGCACAACACGGCTGATGCAGGATGTGCTGGTGCCGCAGACATCGCGGGTATTCACCCGCCAATCGGCCTGCTGGCGCGCGGTCGCCTTGCCGGACTGGCCGTTATAGGCCTGGGTCAGACGCTCATCGAGACCGGCCAGGTAAGCATCGCCACAAATGGTGCGCTCGGTATTGTTGAGATGCGAAGCGCTGCACCAGGGGCGCAGATAGGTGACCGGGGCCGGATCAACCGGCTTGGGCTGCACGGGATCGGGCTGCACCGGGTCAGGTTTCACATCGGCGGTCTGGCACTGATGGTTGATAAAGCTCTGCGCAAAGGGCGCAAATTTGTGGCCCTGGCACTGCTCCAGATAGGCCTGATAGGCAAAGCAGACGCCATAGCCCTTGGCCTCGGAATAAAGCGCATCACACAGAACGGTGGATTCATCCTGTGGCGCTGGGTCTGGCTTGGGCGGCGTGCCCGCGCCATCTTCGCCCGGTTTTGGATCTGGCGTTGTGTCAGGTTTCGGATCAACCGGGGGCGCATCGTTTTGCGTGGTAAGCGCCGCCTCAAGGATCTCGGAGCGTTCAATAATATCAGCCATGGGAATGGCAAAGTTCACGCTGTCACGCTTGGACCCCGCATGGTGCAGGCCCACAACCATTTGCAAGGATGCGTCAATAACCGGCGAGCCGGAATTGCCCGGCAGCGTGTCACAGGTATGCAGCAAGCGGTTATTGGACAGGGCCGGATTGTTGGCCTTGCACTTTTCGCGGCTGATGCGCTGGGCCTCGCCCATCGGGTGGCCGATCACCCAATAGGGGTCGCCATCATGCGGGGTCGATGAGGCCAGTTTCAGCATGCCATATTCGGCGCTGGGGTCGCCCAGCACCTCAAGCAGCGCATAATCCAGATCTTCATGCGCCTCGACTGGGGTCGGGCTGACGATATATTTCTTGGTGCCTTCCTCGACACCCTGCTGGGTGTAGCCCGCCACGAATTGCACCGCGTCAATGCGCGTTGCCCCGGCGCGTTCATTGTCCAGAATGCCGGGCACACAGTGGTAATTGGTCAGGATGTGTTTCTTGTCGACGATAAAGGCCGTACAGGGAAAAATCCCCTTATCGGTCAGAATATCCAGCCGCCCGACGCTGTGGCCGATCTTGGCGAAAATACTGGCCGGGGAATAATTGCGGATGCTTTCATTGTTGTAATCACCAACCGAAAGCTCGAATTCGATGTCTCCTGCGCTGGCGGATTGTTTGCGGTTGAGGACGATATTGCCGAAATCGCTGCGGTCAAAACCTACAATATCCTGGGCGGACACGGGCTCGACGGCGGCCAATCCGGCGATCAAAGCGGTAAGGGCAACAAAATTGCGCACGGGTCTGTCCTCTCAAAAAATCCTTGTCGGGCAAGTGATTTGATGATCATCCAGCCGCGCCGATTGAGTCAACGACGGAAAACCTGACCCTAAGGCATTCCTTTGCTTGAAATGCCGCGATCAGGGTCGGGTATTCATGGCTTTTCGCGCGGTTTCAGGTTTTTCCGGGAAATTCGACCGGGCCGCCCTGCGCCTCCCAGGTGGAAAATCCTTCGCGCAGATGGGCGACTTCGAATCCCATGTCGCACAGCGTCGCCGCCGAAATGGCCGAGCGCCAGCCCGAGGCGCAATGCAGCACAAATTGCTTCTCCTCGCCAAAGATCTCTTTGAAATAGGGGCTGTCCGGATCAACCCAAAATTCCAGCATCCCGCGCGGCGCATGAAAGGACCCGGGAATAAAGCCCGAGCGCTGGCGTTCCCGGATGTCGCGAATATCCACGATGACCGTATTGGGATCATCAACCAAGGCGATCAGGTTAGGCGTTTCAATCTCACGAATACGGGCGCGGGATTGGGCGACCATCTCGGCGGAAGAGAGTTTGAGTTTGGGCATATCTGGGTCCTTTGGGGCAGGTTGCGCAGGGGGGAGACGGAATGCATCCCACAGGCGGTAACAAGGCGCGTTATTGGTCGAGAAAGTAAGGCAACCGCGCCAGTGTCCGGTCAGCGTCGAGCAAGGTGTCATGCACGCTTGAAACCAACTCGGTGAACCTCTCTGCGCTGAGCGATTGAAAAAGACTGTCATTCACAGCGCGCAGAATGGGCGCAAGCTCGGCGATGGCATGATCGCTTTTCTTCGTGCTTTGCAAAAGACTGCTGCGCCCATCGGCGGGGTTGGGGCGTTTTTGCAGCAACCCCATCTCAACCAAGGCTTTTGATTCCTTGGTCACATGTGGGCCGCTGACATGCAGCGCCTCGGCGATGGCCGTCAAGGTCAGACCGTCCCGGCCCTGGTTTTGCGCCACGTAAAGCAGGATACTGTATTGCGGGGACGAAATCCCAAGCCGTTTGGAAAACTGGGCGCGCATGGCCTCGATCCGCGCGGACAAGGCTGTCACTTCATAAAGCAGCTGCCGCAGCTCGTGATCTTCGCCGTCTTTCAGCAAGGCCGACCGTGATGCCGTCAAAGGAAAGGGCCGGGGGAGGTCAGTTGGCTGCGTCATGGGCTCCTCAGCTGAACAGACAGTGCGTGACAGCCGACTCTAGCTTGATTGCAGCACACGTAAAGTAAAAACTGCTTCAAGTAATGTTATTTAATTACTTAAGTTGGTTAAGTTAAATCAGGTGTCACACCGGGTCACGCGACCCATTCCACAAAGACTTTCAGGAGACCGAGAATGAAACATTTCCTCACTGCGACCGCCCTCATTCTAACCACCGCAACCTCCAGCCTCGCGCATGAGGCCCCGACGGAACACAAAGGAGTCAGTGTGTTTGGTCGTGATGCGCTGGAACTTGGTGCGCAGATCCCGGCGATGGAAGGGTTTCAACTGCGCATTCGCCAGGTCAAACTGGCCCCCGGTGGCGTCGTGGCCCGCCATGATCACAGCACGCGCCCGGGGGCTTATTTTGTTATCAAAGGCGAGGGCGTGATCGACGTGCAGGGCGAGGTTGAAACCCCTGTTCCGGTCGGGACCGCAATCATGGAAAGCCAAGGGGTGGATCACTGGGTGAAGAACACCGGCAAAGAGGCGCATTTCTTTGTGCTCGACATCGTTCCGGTCGATCAGTGAGTACTGTGGATGGCAGGGTTATCCCCTGCCATTCTTCACAAAACCCGAGACAAAAACGCCCGCGTCCGCTCTTCTTTTGGCGTGTCAAAGATCTGTTCCGGTGGCCCTTCTTCAAGGATGCGGCCCTGGTCCAGGAAACAGACCTTGTCCGCCAATTCCCGGGCAAACCCCATCTCGTGGGTGGCCAGAACCATGGTCATGCCTTGCGCGCGCAGATCACGCAGCACGTCCAGCACTTCGCCGACCAATTCCGGATCCAGCGCCGAGGTGATCTCGTCAAACAGCATGATTTCCGGCTGCATCGCCAGCGCCCGGATGATCGCCACACGCTGCTGCTGCCCGCCCGACAGTTGGTCGGGATAGTGGTTCATCCGGTCCCCCAGCCCAAAGCGTTCAAACATCTGCGCCAACGGCTCACGCAGCTCGGTCTTGGACTTGCCCAGATTGCGACGCGGAGCCAGCATGGCGTTTTCCAGCGCGGTCATATGGGGAAACAGGTTGTAGCTTTGAAACACCATGCCAATGCGCTGACGCACCGGTTGCGGATCGCGCCCAGGTTCCGAGATATCCTCGCCATCCAGCAAAATACGCCCATCATCAATGGGTTCCAGCAGGTTCATACAGCGCAACAGCGTGGATTTCCCCGAGCCAGACGCGCCGATCAGACAGATCATCTCACCGCGCGCCACGTTCAGATCAATGCCGCGAATAACCGGGTTGTCACCAAAGGCTTTCTGCACGTTTTCAAGAACAAGATCACCCATCAGCTGCGCGCGCTCGCTTGTTTGTTCATCAGATAATCCGCGTATCTTGTGGCCGGGATGGTCAGCGCCAGAAAGATCAGCGCCGCGCCTACATAAGGGGTGAAATTGGCCATGAGGGATTTGTAGACCCCGGCCTGACGAAAGATCTCGACCGGGCCGATAAAGCTCAGCAGGGCCACGTCTTTTTGCAAGGCCACAAAGAGGTTCATATTGGCAGGCACGACACGGCGAATGGCCTGGGGCAGGATGACAAAACGCATGGTATCCGACCCCGATAGGCCCAGTGACAGGGCGGCGTTGCGCTGGCTGTCATGGATGCTCTCAATGCCCGACCGGATGACCTCGGCCACATAGGAAGCATAGACCAGGATCAGGGCGAGCGAGCCCCAGATATAAGGCGAATTCCACGGGCGCGGCAGGCCAAGCCCCGGAATGCCGAAGCCGATCAGGTAGATCACCAGAATGACCGGCAGACCGCGGAAAATATCCGTATAGGCAATCGCCAACAGCCGCAGCGGGTAAAGCGCCGGGCTGCGCAGATCCCGCGCAATCGCCACCGCCAATCCCAAAAGCGCAATCAGCGGCGCACACCACAGGAAAATCGCCACATCCATGACAAAGGCGTTCAACAGACCGGGAAAGGTTTTGGCAAACACCGCCCCATTGAAAAAGCTGCGCTGCACATTTTCCCAGCCCGGCGTCAGCGGGATCAGCACGATCACCGCCACAAACACCGCCAGGGTCGAAGCAGCAGCAATGGTATTGGCGCGACGACGCTGGCGCGCCTCGAACATTTGTCGGCGGGTTTGGGTGGGCATGGGACTCCTGCGAATGCAAATCCGGTTGCGCGCTGGATAGGGAAAAGTTGACAGGAGTCAACTTCGTTAAGATCGGGTAATATCTCTCCAGCGAGATCGATGCGGTGTGAGGCGCAAAACTGCTGTCGTCAGAAAGGTTTGGCCACCAATCCGGGCGGTAAGCCCCCAGCGTACGCAGGCGGCCAAACCTGACCAAAGGGTTACTTGATCAGCGGAACACCGGTGGTGGCCTGCATCCATTCGGCCTCGATCTCGGCCAGCTTGCCGCTGTCCTTGAGCGATGCCAAAGCCGCGTTGACGCATTCCTTGAGCGCCGACCCTTTCTCCATCAACATGCCGAACTGATCGGGGTTTTCGCTGCGATCCGCCGGAAATTGCCCCAGCAATGCGCCGTCATTCAGCACCACAGCCGAAAGGTACAGCGCGGTGGGCAAATCAAACAGCGCCGCATCAATCTGGCCCGCCTGCATGGCGGCGGTGACATCGGCATTGTCATCATACAAAAGCGGCGCTTTTTCCGGCGCGATCAGATCGGTGAGCATGGGCACAGCAGTGGTATTGGCATCCGCCCCCCAGACCAGCGATTTCAACGAGGCAACATCGGCGCTCGCCCCGGCCTCGACCACCGATTTGGTGGTTAGAACCGCCATGGCCGAAGTGTAATAGGGGTCGGAAAAATCAACCATTTCCTCACGCTCGGGCGTGATGGAATATTGCTGAAGGTTGATGTCGAACTCCTTTGCGCCCGGCTGAATCGCCTGATCAAAGCTGGTGCGGGTCCATTCCACCTGATCAGCGCCAAAGCCCATTTCCGCTGCCAAAGCATATGCGACAGCGGCCTCAAAACCCTGGCCGCTTTCGGGGGCGTCATCGATCACCCAAGGGAAATAGGCCGGGTTACCGGTGGCGACGGTCAGTACGCCCTCCTTGAGGGTTTTGCCGGTGGCGCAGGTTTCGGCGCTGGCGGTGGTGGCCAGCAAAAGCGCGGCCAATGTGGTCAAGACTCGCATGAATTATCCTCGCTGTTGAATTTTGCGGTGATTGAACGCCTCAACGCGCCGGATGTCCAGACCGTCTTGTGCCATTGACGGCCCCATTGACTTGGGGGGCGATTGCGCTAACACCTGCGTCTGAAACGACAGAGCGCGCGAAAAGGGGAGTGTGATGATGAAAATAGCCTTGGTTGGCGTGGGCAAGATCGCCCGGGATCAGCATATCCCCAGCATCGCTGCCAGCCCCGATTGGAAGCTCGCCGCCACCTGTTCGCGCCAGGGCTCGGTCGAGGGTATCCCAGCCTATACGGATCTGGACGAGATGATGGCGGCCCATCCTGATATTTCGGTAATTTCCATGTGTATGCCGCCGGTGCCGCGCTTTGACTTTGCCCGCCGCGCCATTGCGGCGGGGCGTCATGTCATGTTGGAAAAGCCCCCCGGCGCGACCCTGTCGGAATGCCACGCGCTGGAAGACATGGCGCGCAAGGCTGGGGTGAGCCTGTTTGCAACCTGGCATTCGCGCGAGGCCAACCGCGTCGCGGCGGCGCGGGATTGGCTGGCGGACAAGACCATAACCCGCTGCCACATCACCTGGCGCGAGGATGTGCGCAAATGGCATCCCGGTCAGGATTGGGTCTTTGACCCCGGCGGGATGGGCGTCTTTGATCCGGGCATCAATGCGCTGTCGGTGATGACCAAGATCCTGCCCGCGCCGGTGCATCTGCTGGGGGCAGAGTTGAGCTTTCCTGCCAATCGCCAGACTCCCATCGCCGCGCAATTGCAGTTCACCGACAATGTGAGCGCCGATTTCGATTGGCGCCAAGAAGGGCCGCAAACCTGGGATGTCGAGGTCTGGACTGAGGCGGGCAAGCTGCATCTGACCCATGGCGGCGAGCATATGACCATCGACGGTGTCGAGGCCGGGGCTGATCCGGTGGTGCCCGGGGAATATCCGGGCCTTTATGCACAGATGGCTCAGCTGGTGCGGGCAAAAGAGATCGACATGGACCTCTCGCCCCTGCGCCATGTGGCCGATGCCCTGATGCTGGGCAAACGGATCGAAACCGACGCTTTTGATTGGTAACAAGCGCCCCTGGTTTCTTTGGGCCAAAAATATCCCGGGGAATCGCGGGCTTGCCCGCGATGGGGCAGCGCCCCCAACCCCCTCTCATCCTCAAATCCCTTTATTGTGTCGCAAAGCTGTTAGAGCCGGTCGCTAGAACGGACCTAATTTGAGGCATGGATTTGGGGTTGGCATGAAGATCATTCATCTTTCAGATATTCACCTCTGCGCGCCGGGTGGGCTGGTCGAAGGTATCGATCCACATGAAAGGCTGGCGCGCGCCTTTGGTCATATGACCGAGCATCACGCCGATGCGACGCGTCTGGTGATCAGCGGGGACCTGACCCATCACGCCAATCCCGACGCCTACAAAGCCTTGAAACAAGCGCTTCGATTGCCGCCGATGCCGGTGCGCTTAATGATTGGCAATCACGATGATCGCGCGGTGTTTCTGGAGCATTTTCCGGATCAAAGCATTGATCTGAATGGTTTTGTCAATCATTGCGATCAGGTCGGGGACCTGCGGCTGATCTATTGCGACACGGTGCGCCCCAAGGTGCATTGGGGAGAATTCTGCGAAAAACGCCGCGCCTGGCTGCGCGATCAACTGGACTTGCCCGGACCGGTGCTTTTGTTTTTTCACCACAATATTCTGGATCTGGGCGATCCCTGCAGTGACGAGCTGTCTCTGAACAGGGCGGATCAGGCGGAGCTGCGCAGCCTGTTGAAGCTGTTCCAACACAAGATCCGCCACATCTTTTTCGGCCATGTGCATGAGTCGCTATGTGGAACGATGGCGGGAATTGCGTTTTCCGGCGTGACCTCGACCGTGCATCAGACCATCCCCAATCTCGCCCCGTCGGACAAATCCCCCTCCGGGCCGCTGGAGCCGTCTTATCGGGTGATTTTGCTACGTGGTGAGGATGTGGTCATCCATCAGATCCCCTTTGCCTGGGAGGGCGAGGTGGTGTGGCATGGCAATGATTGGGAAGATTGGGCGTGAGGGCGGAGGGGGCGCTGCCCCGTCCCAAGCAGGCTTGGGACTCCCCGGGATATTTTTGGCCCAAAGAAACCCTGATGTCGGGAATGGCATGACGGTGGGTTTGCCAGAAATTGATACACCTCAACAGGCGGTGTGATCGCGCGGGGCGGGGCGGTGGTTTGCGTTCATTCGCCAAAGTGATTCGGATGTCCAAACCGCGTTTTCCTGAATTTTCGATGATGTTCGCGCCATATTCGGAACGGGTGCCTGATCAACAGGCCCTTAATGTGTAGCAATAATAGATCAATTTTCGCCATGAGCCGCGTGTCAGCAGTTGACCCAGCCCGTTTGCTTTCACACTATCGAGCTATCACCTGCCTTTAAGGCGGGACGAGACACATGGGAGGAAATGTGAAATGATGCATCTCAAAGGGATGAAATTGGCGGGGTCGGTATCGGCTTTGGCCATGCTGGTCGCAGGGGCCGCGCAAGCGGTGGAGATCGACCTGATGATCTCGGATGTGGATGGCAAGGCGGGCCTGGTCAAGGAATTGGCCGAGCGTTATCAGGCCGCTAATCCGGACGTGACCATCACTCTGAACGCGGTGGGTTACAATGTGATCCGCGAGCAATTGCCGATCCAGCTTGAGGCGGGAAGCGGGCCGGATCTGGCCTTTGTCACCAATCTGGGGGGGCTGAACCCGCACTATGTTGACCTGACGCCTTTTGTGGACGCCGCCACTTGGGAAGCGAATTATGGCGCGGTTCTGCCGTGGTATCGTGCAGGCGCGCCGGATGGCATCTTTGGCTTCCACACTGAAATGACCGTCACGGGGCCTTATGTGAACCTGACCATGTTCGAAGAGGCCGAGGTTGACGTGCCAGCACCGGGCGCAACCTGGGAAGACTGGGCGGCGGCGACTGCCGAGGTCATGGATAAGACCGGGTCTTATGCCGGGATGGTCATGGATCGCTCGGGCCACCGTATGGCGGGCCCGGCCATGTCTTATGGTGCAGCCTATTTCAGCGATGATGGCAAGCTGATCGCCGATGACGGGTTCAAGGCGTTTTCACAGCTGATGATCGATTGGCACAAATCTGGCCTGATGCCGCCGGATGTCTGGCCTGCCGTGTCCGGTGCGAAATATGCCAATGGCAACGAGATGTTCTTTAACCAGGATGTGGCGTTTTACATGTCTGGGTCCTGGAACACCGGCAATGTGCAGAACAATGTTGGCGACAAGTTCGACTGGACAGTGGCGCCAGTGCCGTGTGGCCCGGCGGGCTGTGGCGTGATGCCGGGCGGTGCTGGTCTGGTGGCGTTCAAATCCGGTGATGCCGCTCAGGAAGAAGCAGCCGCCAAATTCGTGGCCTGGATGGGCAGCGATGAGATCGCCAAGGAGTGGTATACCAAGACCTATGCGATCCCGGCCCATTCCGGTTTGCAGGCCGAAGGGCTGGATTACACCGGTGCCGGCGCAACAGAAGCTGTGGCCAATGGTCTGGCGGCCTTTACCGCTATGGCAGCGGCAGCGGCCGAGCAGACACCGCAGGCCTACCAGCTGCAGGGCAGCCCAAAGGGGTTCGTGATGTATAACGCCACGGTCAAATATATCGGCGGTGCTCTGAATGGTGAGCTGTCGCTGGACGAAGCCATGGTCAAAATCCAGGAAGAGCTGGACACCAACGCCAACCAGTAAGGCGTGACCAAACCGGGGCGGGGGCCGCGTGTGCCCGCCCTTTGCTCTTGGGCTTTCGCTGACTGGGCGGATGTCTTTGGGCCTCACCCAGGCGAACGGGACAATTCATGACACCTGCAGGCTTTGTCGTAGCCTTTGCCGCCCTCTTTTGGGGGCTTGGCGGGGCGATCTGGCTCTTGAAGCGGCGCAGCTATACGCTCCGCCAAGTGCCACAATTCTTTATGGATCTGCTGGGGTTCCCGGTGGAACTGGCCCAGAGCGTTTGGGGGCGGGGCGGCGTGCCCTATGCGCTGTTGCTGCCCAATATGCTGATCTTTGGCTTTTTCACCTTTTTGCCTGTGATCCTGAATTTCTACGTCTCCTTCACCGGCGGCGCGTCGATTTCGCTGTTTGATCGGCCCTGGGTGGGCTGGGAAAAATATGGCGAGATCTTCAATTGCGAGAGCATTTTTACGCCCAAGACCTGCACCAATCCGGGCTATAATTTCTGGACCGGCATGTTCAACACGCTGTGGTTTGCCGCCATTCAGGTGCCGATCCTCTGCGTTGTTGCGCTGATCACGGCGTTGGTGGTTAACCAGAATATCAAGGGGCGCGGATTTTGGCGGGCGATGTTCTTTTACCCGGTGATGCTGTCGCCGGTTGTCATTGCCAATATCTGGAACTGGGTGCTGCACCGCAAAGGCGCGCTGAATGCCAGCATCGGCGAGGCGCGCGAGGCCATGACCGGGCTGGCAGGGTTAAGCGGCTTTGATATGGTGGCCACGGTGCTGTTCGCGGTGATCCTGTTGATCGTGTCCGAGCGCACCTTGCGCGGCAATGATGGGCCATCGGCCAGTTGGGCAGGGGTCTTTGGCGCGCTTTTGGCGTTGCTGGTCTATTGGGCGCAACCGTTGAGCCTGATTGGCATGGGCGGTTTTGGCTGGCTGGGGCTGGCCTTGGGCGCGGGCCTTTATTGGGTTGTCTCGTCGGGCCAAAGTGCGGCACGCCTCGTGGTGATCGGCGCGGGTATTTTATGTGTCGCGCTGCTGCTGGCGATCCAGTTTGATAGCGTGTTCAGCTTTGGCCGTTACCGTCCGATCAACTGGCTGGTGACACCCAATACCGGCTGGCCGTTCTTTTGGTTGGTCTTTGTTTTCTGCTGGAGCCATATGGGATTCTATATGCTGATCCTGCTGGCGGGCCTGCAGGCCATCCCGCGCGATCTTTATGAGGCCGCCAAGATGGACGCGACCAAGCCGTTCCGGGCCTTTTATCGCATCACCCTGCCGCTGGTCATGCCGACCTTGACGGTGGTGCTGGTGCTCTCGCTCATCCGCAGCTTCCAGATCTTTGACGAGGTCTATCTGCTCACGGGTGGTGGCCCGGGCCGCGAGACATTTATGGTGGTGCAAAACATTTACGAAGTGGCGTTTTCCAACGATCACCCGGATTACGGCCAAGCTGCGGCTGGGTCGATCCTGATGGCGGTGGTGATTGCGGTCTTTACCTTCTTCCAACTCTGGATCACGCGGAGGCAGTCGGACCTGTAATGCAGACCTACGTTTCTAAATCCGTGGCGCTAGCCGTGCCAGCGCCGACCCGCGGGGGGGCGCATCTGCCGGTCATGTTTGCCACTTTATCCACACTAAGTCTGAGCGAGCTAACGTCGGTAGTGCTTACCTCACCTAAGCGCCGCCCCGTGGGGGCGGGTCGGCGCTGGCACGGCGGCCCAAGGGCCTTGATTCCGTGCCGGTTCTCCAAACAAGGGGGAGGAAACTAAATGAGCGTAGCGACCTTCCTGACCCGCACCAAGGGCAACAAGGACACCGCCGAGACATTTTCGATCCAGGATTTCCTGGCCTATGCCTATCTGTTGGTCGGTGTGCTGGTGATCCTTGTACCAGTGCTCTGGACCTTTTTCAGCTCGATCAAATCGGACACGGCGGTGGAAAGCTTTGACACCCGTCTTGCCCCGATGAGCCAGATCAGCCAAGAGATCACGGGCGTCGGCCCCAAGGATATCTGGGTCTATACGGCTGAGGATGGCAGCACGCAGCTGGTCTATAAGGCGGGGCCGACCCGCAAGCTGACCGATGTGGCGCTGGTGGATCAGCCCGATGAGGTGTTCAAAGTTCCACGCAAAAGCCTGTCTCCGCATGAAGAGATGCGCGTGGCGACAGAAAACTATCTGGACCCGATCCTGAAACGGAACGGGCAGGATAATTTCCAATTCTTCACCTATCTCTACAACTCGGTCTTTGTGACCGTGGTGGCGACGCTGATCACGCTGCTGATCAACGCCATGGCGGCCTTTGCGCTGTCAAAATACCGTTTCAAGGGCCGGTTGACCTTTACCATTCTGATCGTGGCGACGCTGCTGATCCCGAGCTCGATCATTCTGGTCTCGCTGTTCTTTGTGGTCTGGAGCTTTGGCATTTTTGGTTCGCTCTGGGGAGTGATCATCCCGGCGGCGGCAACGCCCACCGGTGTGTTCCTACTGCGCCAATATATGCTGACCATCCCGGATGAACTGCTTGAGGCGGCGCGCATGGATGCGGCCTCGGAGTGGCGGATTTTCTGGCGTATCATCATCCCGCTCTCGCTGCCTGCGCTGTCGGTATTGGCAATCCTGAGCGTGATCTGGCGCTGGAATGATTTCCTGTGGCCGCTGATCGTGCTGATCTCTGATCCTGCCACCCATACGCTGCAATTGGGCCTGACCCAGTTTGCGGGCGAATTCGACACCAATTTCCACTATATCCTCGCCATGACCGTGGTGACGCTGATCCCGATCACACTTGTGTTCGTCTGGTTGCAGCGCTTCATCACCACCGGCATTGCCACGACAGGTCTGAAATGAACGACACAGCAACCTCAGCAAAACCCCACGCGCTGCAGCTCAAGGATATTCGCAAGAGCTTTGGCAATGTGGACGTGATCCATGGCATTGATCTTGAGATCGAAGAGGGCGAATTCATCGTCTTTGTTGGCCCCTCGGGCTGTGGCAAATCTACTTTGCTGCGCCTGATTGCGGGGCTGGATGATCCGACCTCGGGGGATATCAATCTCGAAGGGCGGCGGGTGAACACGGTGCCAGCCTCGGAACGGGGGCTGTCCATGGTGTTTCAAAGCTATGCTTTGTACCCGCATATGACCATCGCGCAGAACCTGAGCTTTGGCCTGGAAAACCTGCGCATGGACAAGGCTGAGATCCAAAAGCGCATCGATGATGCGGCCAAACTGCTGCAAATCGACCATCTGATGAGCCGCCGCCCCGGCCAGCTGTCGGGCGGTCAGCGCCAGCGGGTGGCCATCGGGCGCGCCATTGTGCGCGAACCGATCATCTTCCTGTTTGACGAACCTTTGTCGAACCTCGATGCGGAATTGCGCCTGCAAATGCGGGTCGAGATTTCGGATCTGCATGCAAAGCTTGGCAATACGATGATCTATGTGACCCATGATCAGATCGAAGCTATGACCATGGCCGATCGCATTGTGGTGCTGCGCGGTGGCTATATCGAACAGGTGGGCCGCCCCCTGGATCTTTATAACAACCCGGCGAACAAGTTTGTCGCCGGGTTCCTCGGCGCGCCGCAGATGAATTTCCTCGAAGGATCGCTGGACGGCAATGTCATGACGCTGGACTGCGGGATGGTCCGCGACGTTCCGGTGGCGGAGCCTCGGAACGGCAAGGTGACCCTGGGCATTCGCCCGGAAAACATCCATGTCGATCTGGAGGGCAAGGGTGATGAAACCGTGACCGTGCAAAACTTTGAGCAGCTCGGCGCGGTGACCTATATCTATGCTGAGTTCGCCAATGGGGACAAACTGACGGTGCAGCACGCCCATCAGATCCCGCTGCAAAAGGGGCAGGAGATTGGGGTCAGCTTTCCGACGGAATCCTTTCATCTATTTGACGCGGATGAAAAAGCCATGGGGTTGACCCGATGAAGGTGGCTTTGATCGGATTGGGCATGGTGTCGCGCACCTTTGGCGATGCCATCCGAAACTCCGATATGGTTGATCTGGCCTATGTTTATGCGCGCTCGGCAGAGTCCCGGGCGCGTTTTTTATCGGATTGGCCGGATCTGGGCGCGGCCGCGGCAGGGGCTGTCGCTGAAATTGCCGCGTCGGATGTGGATTTTGTGCTGCTGACCACGCCACCCAATGCCCGAAGGCACATCGTGCAAGAGCTGGTTTCGGCGGGCAAACCGATCCTGATGGAAAAACCGGTTGAGCGGACTTTGGCAGCAGCGACGGAGCTGGTTGAGCTATGTGAGGCGGCGGAGGTGCCTTTGGGCATCATGCTGCAACATCGCGCCCGTCCGGTGGTGGCGGATCTGCGCAAATTGCTGCCTGAACTGGGCGCATTGCGCATGGCCGAGGTCAATGTGCCCTGGTGGCGTGGGCAGGCCTATTACGATGAGCCGGGGCGCGGCAGTTATGCACGCGATGGTGGTGGGGTGATGATCAGCCAGGCGATCCATACGCTGGATCTGATGCTGTCCTTGACCGGGCCGGTGGCTGAGGTGTCCGCCATGAGCGCCACAACCGGCTTTCACCAGATGGAGGCCGAAGATTTTGTCTGTGCCGGCCTGCGCTTTGAGACCGGTGCGGTTGGGCAGGTCTTTGCCACCACGGCAAGCTTTCCGGGGCGGGGGGAGACGATCACCCTGCATTTCGCCAAGGGCTCGGTCCATCTGGAGGCAGGGCTGTTGCAGGTCAGTTGGCAAGATGGGCGCGAGGAAACCATCGGGCAAGCGGCCAGCTCGGGCGCGGGGGCGGATCCGATGGCCTTTACCAGCGATTGGCACCGTTTTGTGATCGAGGATTTTGTTGAGGCGTTGCAGACAGGGCGCGCGCCTTTGGTCTCAGGGCGGGAGGCCTTGGAGGTGCATCGGTTGATTGATGCGCTGGAAGCGTCAGCCAAGGCGAAACGCACAATCATTTTGGAGTAACAGACAGGCGGGGTGCATCCAAATTCCATTGATGGAATTTGCAAAAGTTTTGCAAAACTTTTGGAGGCGCGCGCTGCGAGGGAGGAATTTATATGTCACTGAAGCTCGGGGTTTTGGGCATCGATCACGGCCATATCTTTGGCATGCTTGCAGGTATGAAAGCACAGGGTTGTACATGCGACAGCTATTGGACAGACGGCCACGCCGTCACCGAAGACAAGTTCGCGCAGGTCTTTCCTGAGCTGACCAAGGTGGCGGATCGGCGCGCGATTCTTGAGGATGCCAGTATCGACATGGTGCTGATTTCCGCCGTACCTGCGGATCGCGCGGCTTTGGCGATTGAGGCGATGGAGGCGGGCAAGGATGTCATGGTCGACAAACCCGGCTGCACCACGCTTGACCAGCTTGCCGCGATCAAGGCCTGCCAGGCGCGTACGGGGCGCATCTGGTCGGTGAATTTCTCGGAACGGTTTCAAGTCCCCGCCGCTGCCAAAGCCAGCGAGCTGGTCGCGGCGGGGGCCATTGGGCGGGTCATTCAGGTGGTCACTTTGGCCCCGCATAAACAAAACCTCAAAACCCGCCCTGATTGGTATTTTCAGCGTGAACGCTATGGCGGCATCCTAACCGATATCGGCAGTCACCAGATCGACCAGTTCCTGCATTTCACCGGCTCGACCGAGGTCGAAATTGCCAGCGCCCATGTGGAAAACACCACCCAGCCTGATTATCCCGGTTTTCAGGATTTCGGTGACATGACCCTGCGCGGCGATAAGGGGCATGGCTATATGCGGCTGGACTGGTTCACGCCTGACGGCCTGCCGACCTGGGGCGATGGGCGGTTGTTCCTACTTGGCACCGAGGGCACGATTGAATGCCGAAAATACACCGATATCGGTCAGCCGCATCGCACCAATAACCTCTATTTGGTCAATGGCACCGAGAACGTGCATATCGACTGTCAGGATGTTGAACTCACCTACTTCCCGCGCCTTGTGGCGGATGTGTTGGACCGCAGTGAAACCGCCTGCCCGCAGGCGCATAGCTTTCTGACGATGGAGATCGCGATCAAGGCGCAGATGAAGGCGGAGGGGCAGGGCGATGCTTAGGGTTGCGATTGTCGGGGCCGGGATTGGTGCGCAGCATCTGGCTGGGTTTCTGGACCTACCTGAAGTCTTTGAGGTTGCGTGTCTTTGTGATCTCGATACCGCGCGGGCAGCCGCCGTTGTCGGGCAGACGGGCGTGGCTGTGACTGCGGAGCTAGAGGCGGTTCTGGCGGATGCGTCAATTGACATCATTGATGTCTGCCTGCCCCCGCATCTGCATTTCGACGTGGCCAAACGCGCGCTTTTGGCGGGCAAACATGTGATTTGCGAGAAACCTTTGGTCGCGTCTTTGCGCGAGGCGGATGGGTTGCTGGAAACCGTTCAGCGCACGGGCAAGAGCCTGTTTCCGGTGTTTCAATACCGATATGGCATTGGCACCGCGCAGCTGATGACCTTGCAAGAGGCGGGGCTGGCGGGCAAGCTGTTTGCTGGGTCGATCGAGACCCATTGGAACCGCGACGCCGCCTATTACGACGTGGATTGGCGGGGCACCTGGGCCGGAGAGCGCGGCGGTTGTGTGCTGGGCCATGCAATCCATATCCATGATTTCCTGCCGGCCTTTTTGTCACCCGTGGCGCAGGTCTTTGCCGATCTTGCCACGCGGGTGAACGAGATCGAGGTCGAAGATTGCGCCGCCCTTTCGATCCGGTTGGAAAGCGGCGCTTTGATCACCTCATCGGTGACCTTGGGCTGCGCCAGCGATTACAGCCATATGCGGCTGATGTTCGAAGGGTTCACGGTGGAAAGCGGCACCTCGCCCTATGCGCCTGCGGCGGATCCTTGGGTCTTCACCGCGCGTGAACCAACCAAACAGGCCGAGATTGACGCGGTTCTGGCCGGGATTGGGCCGGTCAAGACCGGCTATGCCGGTTTGTTTGATGCCTTGGCCAAGGCGCTGGAGGGACAGGGCGGGCGCGAGGTGACCGGGCTGGATGGGCGGCGGTCGCTGGAGTTTGTGACCGCGGTCTATGACTCGGCACGGCGCAATGTTCCGGTGCGCTTGCCTTTGGGGGCGGATCATCCGCTTTATGATGGTTGGTTGCCTGCCTGAGCTGTGGCTGGGATGCGCGCCGCTGCCTCGGGCAGAACGGTCGAGGACCCGCCAAGCCCTGGCCGATGCGCTATATGGTCAGGTGCCACAGGCCCCGGATTGGCTGCGATGTCAACGCCATGAGCGGCGCGAAGATGGGTTTTCACTGATCGAGATTGAGATCGGCGTGGCAAAGCGGCGGTTTGCCGTGCAGGCGGCGCTTTGGCTTCCGTCCGAGGCCAAAAGGCCGGTTCCGTTGATTATCGGGTTGGATTTTTTGGGGCCTTTCGGGATTTTGCCCCCCGGCAGCTTTGCCGCCGATCCGCAGGCGCGGGTCTATGCGTCACCAGAATGGCAGGCAGATGGCCAATTGATCCCAGCGCTTGCCGGGCAATCGCGGCGGCGTTGGCCGTTGGAGCAGATCGCAGCGCAAGGTTTTGGCCTTTTGGTGAGCTGCTATGGGTCCTGGGTGCCAGACGACCCGGATGCCTGTCGAGATCATGGGCTTTATCCGCTGCTGGGCCAGCCTGACACTGGGGCGATTTCGCTTTGGGCCTGGGCACTGATGCGGCTGGCGGATGTGGCGGTGGATTTTCCCGAGATTGATGCACAACGGCTCAGCATTTGCGGGCATTCGCGTCTGGGCAAGGCGGCATTATGGGCGGGGGCGCATGATCCTCGGATCGCTGCGGTTTGGGCCAATAATTCTGGCTGTGCCGGGGCCGCCCCTGCCAGGCACCCGGTGGGGGAGAGATTGTGCGATTTGGTCAGCCGCTTTCCCCATTGGTTGCGGCGTGATGCGATCACAGATCCCGCGAAATTGCCGGTGGATCAGCACCAGCTCTTGGCCCTTTGTGCGCCCAAAGCGCTGTATCTGAGCGAGGCCGAAGCGGATGTCTGGGCCGATCCGTTGGGGAGCTATTTTGCCCTGTCTCAGGCAGCTTTGGCCTGGGGGCAAAAAACCAATGCGCATTGGCCTGATCCAGCCAGTATTCCACCTGGCGGATGGTCGTTTCACGCGGGCGCGTTGGGTTATCACCTGAGACCTGGCGGGCATGACGTGCTGGTGCAGGATTGGACGCAGGTGCTGGCGTTTCTGTCAGACAAATTGCGCGCCGGTTGAGAGTTTCTGGGTGCTGGGCAACGGGGTTTGGCCCGCCGTGGCAAAGGGTTAGAACTCCGCCCAGGTTCCGTTGGCAACCTGCTTGGGTGGCTCTTGAATTGGGGGTTCTGGATTGTCTTGTGGGCCGGGCAAAGCGGAGGGCGGTTCCATTGTGAGGTCGACCTCACCCACGGGTTCTGGCGCGACCTTTTCCGCAACAGATGTTGCGCTTTCCTGTGCGGGCAAGTCGGCGGTATCATGCGCCTCGCTGGTTCTGAACTTGCCCACATGCCCGATCAATTTGCCCGCCTCATTGCGCAGGTCATGGGCAGCGGAGGTGTTTTCCTCGACCATGGCGGCGTTGTCCTGTGTCACACGGTCCAACTGGGTCATGCCGGTGTTGATTTCCGTCAACGAGGCGGATTGTTCGCGCGAGGATTGCGCGATTTCATGCACAAGGCCCGAGATGTCTTTGACCTGGTTCAGAATGACTGACAGTGCTTCGCCGGTGCGGCCCACCATGCGCACGCCTTTGTCGACTTGCTGGCCGCTGGCCTCGATCAGGGATTTTATCTCTTTCGCGGCATCGGCCGAGCGCTGGGCCAGCCCGCGCACCTCGGAGGCGACAACGGAAAAGCCCCGCCCGGCTTCGCCAGCGCGTTCCGCCTCGACCCCGGCATTGAGCGCCAAGAGGTTGGTTTGAAAGGCGATATCGTCGATCACTCCTGTGATACGCTCAATCTGTTTGGAGGATTGTTCAATTTCGGTCATGGCATCGATGGTTTCACTGACGATGCCACTGCTTTCTTCGGCCTTATCGCGCGCCTCGCGCACGGTTTGTTCGACATTGGCGGCGTGATCCGTGGCCAGTTTGATACTGGCGGTGACCTCATCCACGGCGGCGGCTGTCTGTTCCAGCGTGGCGGCCTGGCTTTCGGTGCGTTGTGACAGGGCATCGGCCGAGGAGGCGATTCCCTCGACCCCCATATTGATGTTTTGCGACGTGGCTTTCAAAATGCCGACGGTCGAGCCAAGCTCGGCCATGGCGTCATTGATTTCGTAACGCAGCTTCTTGTGCTCTTCGGGGAAATGCTGGGTCACTTCTGAGCGGAAATCGCCCTTGGACAAGTTGACCAACGCGGTGCTGAGCTGGGTGACAACGTATTTGTTGTTTTCCTGCGAGATCTTTTCGCGCTCCTGCGCCTCGGCCCCCTGACGCAGGTGCACCTGCATCTTGGCGATGGTTTTGGAGATAAAGCCGACCTCGTCGCCTCGGTCCTGCCCGGCGATGTCCTGGGCGTAATCGCCATCGGCGATCCCCTCCATCTCATGGGCGATCTGTTCGATGCGGCGAATGACGCTGCGCATGGCGAACCAGGCGAGCAGGCACAAAAGCAGGCCGGTGATCAGCGTCTCAAGAATGCGCGCAAAGGTGGCCTGCGTGACCAATGCCATGGCCTCGGCCCGGTCCATTTCAAAGACCAGCCCCCAATGGTCGCCTCGCGGCGTTGCAACGCTTGAGGTGCTGGCGATGACCGTCTGACCACTTAGACCCGGTGTCGCGGAAAAATGCGCCTCTTCGCCGTTCAGAGCCAGTTGGATCTGGTCGAGTTTTGGGAGTGGGTCCAAGGTTTTGTGTCCGGTTTCGTGGCGTGAAACCGTCAGGGCCAGCCCATTATTATCCACCAGGTAAACTTCGCCGGTTTGGCCAAGAAGTTCAGAGTTGGACAACAGCGAGGCCATAAAATCCAAAGGCAATTGCACCGCCACGACCCCGATGCGTTGGCCATTCTCAAAAACAGGGGAGGATAGGAACATTGCCGGGGCGTCGGCGCTGGGCGCATAGGGCGCGATATCGGTCATGTAGAATTGCCCCGGTTCCAGCCGGTTGGCCGCCTGAAACACCTCACCCAAACCGCTGGAGGCATATTTGCCGGACTGGAAGTTGAGCCCGAAATCGTCCTCTTTGAAGACGGAATAGACAAGGTCCCCGCCGGTATTGAACAGGAAAAGATCATAATATCCGCGCGCCCGCTGGAAGGTGCGCAGACCCGTGTGGTGTTTCTGATGCACCTCGGACCAGGGGCTGCCATCGGTGGCGGCGACCAGCTCATCCTTGCTGCCCAGAGGATGCGGGTTGTCGGATATATAGAGGCGACGGAAGTGATCGGGCGCATTGGAGCCAAAATCACCCCAAGCCGCGTCAAACGCCGTCAGCGCCGCCGTGATCGCATAGCTTTCCGACAGGGCTTGCACGTCTTTTTGTGCCTCGGCCAGCCAGCGTTGCACAACGTCGCGTTTTTCATGAACGTGGCTTTCAAACACGGCATGACGATCTGCCTCGATCTGTTGCGCGGTTAATCGCAATTGGATGACCCCAGAGACAATGACCAAAAGCACCGCTGGCAAGGCAATTGTCAGTGGCAGTTTCCGCGCAAGTTTCCAGTCCGGCAATTTGATCACGTCATTCCCCAATCCAAATGAATTTTAGTCAGGTGGGGAAGGTCTATACCGGGGGCAATTGAGAAAGGATTAAAACGTTTTAGCCTATGTGCGTTGCCTATTTTTGTGGCGCTAAACTGATACTTTTTTGAGCAGATCCTCGCGATTTGTGGTCTGGGCGCTGGCGTCATGGATCACCTTGCCGCGTTCCAGGGCGACAAAGTGATCGCCAAGATCGTAAGCGAAATCAAAGAACTGCTCGACCAGAAGGATCGCCATGTCGCCGCGGTCGCGCAGGTATTTGATGACTTCGCCGATTTGCTTGATGATATTGGGCTGGATGCCTTCGGTGGGTTCATCCAGCAGCAAAAGCTTGGGCTTGGCCACCAGCGCGCGGGCGATGGCGAGCTGTTGTTGCTGGCCGCCCGACAGATCGCCGCCGCGCCGGTTGAGGAAGTCTTTGAGGATCGGGAAAAGCTCGAAAATCTCGTCGGGAACAAAATGTTCTGATTTCGGCAGGCAGGCAAAGCCGGTCTCGAGGTTTTCGCGCACGGTCATCAATGGGAACACGTCGCGCCCCTGCGGGACATAGCCAACCCCCAGCTGCGCCAGGGCGTGGGCCGGAGTGGATTTTGTGACGCGTTGGCCGTTCAAAGACATCTCACCGCCCGAGCGTTTATGCGTGCCTGAAATCGCCTTCAAGAGAGAGGTTTTGCCGACACCATTGGTGCCCATGAGACAAGTGATGCGGCCCATCTCCGCCTGCATAGAGACATCATACAGGATCTGGCTATGGCCATAATGCAGGGTCAGGTCTTTGATATCCAACATGATTTAGCGCCCCAGATAGACGTCGATGACGTCGGGATTGTTCGTGACATGGTCCAAGCTGCCTTCGGCCAGGACCGAGCCCTCGTTCAGAACGGTGACCTTGCAGTTCAGGCGGCGGACAAATTCCATGTCATGTTCGACCACGACCACCGCGTGTTTTTGCGCTGCTGCGACAAGGATGTCGGTGGTTTTTTCACGTTCCGCCGGGGTCATGCCCGCTGCGGGTTCATCGACCAGCAATAGCCGCGGGTCTTGCGCCAGCAACATGCCGATTTCCAGCCATTGTTTCTGACCATGGCTGAGTTCACCGGCCATGCGAGGCAATTGATCTGAAAGGCCGACTTGTTCCGCAAGGGCTTCGATCCGGTCCGCCCCGGCGGGTGTTTTGCGGTGCAAGAGCACGTCAAAAGGTGAGCGCGGGTTTTTCAGTGCCAGGGCAAAGTTTTCCCGCACGGTTTGGGCCTCAAAAACCGTGGGTTTCTGGAACTTGCGGCCCACCCCGGCTCGGGCGATCTGGCTTTCACTCATGCCGAGCAGGGACATGGATTTTTCGCCAAAGATCACCCGGCCTTCATCGGGGCGGGTTTTGCCGGTGATAATGTCCATAAAGGTGGTCTTGCCCGCGCCATTGGGGCCGATAATGGCGCGCATTTCCGGCTCACCGATCTGAAAGGACAGGTTGTTGATCGCTTTGAACCCGTCAAAGGAGACGGAGACGCCGGACATTTCGAGAAGCGTGCTCATTGTTTCCTCGCGAGTTTGTCAAAGAGGGAGGCAATGCCGCCGGGGAAGAGCAGGGTGACTGCCACAAAGGACAGGCCAAGCAGGACGAGCCACCAATCGGTCCATTTGATCACGTAGAAGCCGAGATTGATGTCGGGCGCGCTGCCGCCGGTGAAATAAGACGAGAGCAGCGAGACAAAGACCGCGCCGATGATCGCGCCGTAAAGCTTGCCACGCCCGCCAATGGCGACCCAGACGGCAAGGTAGATCGAGGCGATGGGGGCGATTTCGGCCGGGTTGATGATGCCCGCCTGCGGGTAATAGAGCGCGCCTGCAATGCCAGAGACCACGGCGGTGAGGGTAAAGACGAAGAGTTTGTAGCTTTCGACCTGATAGCCGAGGAAGCGCACGCGGGCTTCGTCATCACGGATGGCGCGGATCACGCTGCCCATCTTGCCCGCGGTGACCCAGGCGAAGAGCAGGTAGCCAAGCGCCAGAGCAAGTGCAGAGGCCCAGAAGAAGGCGAGCGAGATCACGGCTTGGGAGGTGGCCTCGAAACCGGGGATGTTTTGCAGGCCGGACAGGCCGTTATTGCCGCGCAAGCCGCTGTCGTTCTGAAAGAGATAGAGGGCGAGGGCCAGGGTCATGGCCTGGGTCAGGATCGAAAGGTAAACGCCGGTGACGCGGGAGCGGAAGGCGAGCCAGCCAAAGACCAGCGCCAGCAGGCCGGGGACCAGCAGGACCATCAGAAGTTGCAGCGTTAGGGAATGGGAAAAGGCCCAGATTGCCGGAAATTCCGAGGCCCCGACCACGCCAAAGATCTGCGTGGCGATGGCGTCGGATATTTCGCTATCGGTGGGCGGGATCAGGTTGGCGGAGAGGTTTTGCGCCACGATGGCTTCGGTGCGGGCATACATCAGCCACATGCCGATGGCATAGCCGCCAATGCCGAAAAAGGCGAAATGGCCCAGTGAGAGGATACCGCAATAGCCCCAGACCACATCCATGGCGATGGCGATCAGGCAGAGACACAGGGTCTTGCCCAGGGTTTTGACAAAGGAGGTGGAGATGAGCCCGGTGCCCGCCGCCTCGGAGAGGACCGAGACGATCAGGGTGAAAAGGCCAAGCGATGCCAGCACCCAGAGGGTGGAGGGATGGCGGATCAGGAAGGTTTTTGACAGGGCTTTTGTCATCGGGTGACCCTTTGATTGCGGGCAAGTCCTTGGGGATGGGCGGGGAGGGGGCGCTGCCCCCGCGCCAAAGGCGCTCCCCCGGGATATTTTTGGCCAAGAAGAAACATGGGGTTAGTCTCCTGCGGCGCGGCCCTTGAGGGCGACGATGCCTTTGGGGCGGAACTGGATGAACAGGATGATGAAAAGGATCATATAGGTCTGGGCCGCCAGGGTGTTGGACGGGTTCAGCCATTCGATGCCCTTTTGCAGCGTGCCGATCATCGAAGCCCCGGCCAGGGTGCCCCAGATATTGCCGACGCCGCCGACGACCACGGTCATGAAGCTTTGGACGATATAGTCAGAGCCCATTTCCGAGGTGACTTTGGCATAGAGACCGATGGCGACGCCCGCGATGCCAGCAATGCCGGAGCCGAGGCCAAAGGTGAGCATTTTGATACGGTCAGGGTTGATGCCCATGCTGGCCGCCATGCGTGGGTTTTGCGTCACGGCGCGGGTTTCCAGGCCAAGGCGGGTGCGTTTCAGGATGAAGAGCAGCAGCGCGAGGAAGAGCAGGGCGAGCACGAAGATCGCAATGCGGATATAGGAGATCTGGATCACATCGTTAAAGACCAGCGCGCCATCGAGCCAGCCCGGGGAGGTCAGCGGGCGGGCCTGGGTGCCGAAGATGTTCTTGGCCAGCTGTTGCAGGGCGATGGAGACACCAAAGGTGGCCAGCAGGGTTTCCAGCGGTCGGTTATAGAGCCAACGGATCACCAGCCGCTCCATGGCGACTCCGGCGGCAAAGGTCACGGCAAAGGCCAGCGGCAGGGCCACGATCAGCGACACGGTGTAGTTCGGGATAAAGAGCTGCACCACATAGCCGGTATAGGCCCCCATCATGATGAATTCGCCATGCGCCATGTTGATCACCCCCATGACGCCAAAGGTGATGGCAAGGCCAATGGCGGCGAGGAAGTAAATGGAGGTCAGGGATAGCGCGTCCAGGGCGAGGTCGGCGGTCTGGCTGACGGCGACCTTGGTGTTCACCGCGTCTTGGGCGGCCTTGGCGGCGGCGGTGACGGCGGGGTCGGGATCTTCGTAGACCTCGTAGATGGTCCAGGTGGCGAGGGCTTGGGTTATGTCGGACTCGCTGACGCGGGCCGGGGCTTTGCCGCTGGCCGCCAGCGCGTCATAGGCGGTGTTGCGCGCCGCGATGGTGTTCAGGCTGGCGGCGGAGACACCGGCGACTTTGCCGCCCTCGATATTGGCCTCAAGCGCTTTGCGGATGACATCATTTGTCAGCGGCGCGGGCAGGTCTTGGGTCTCGACCAGCAGGGCATAGGCCTCTTCGCGGGGCAGCGATAGGGTGCCAGCGACATTGGCGTCGGGCTGGGATTGGGTGGAGAGGGTCTTGGTGGTCAGGATTTGCGAGAGCACGGCGCGGGTTTCGACTCTGATGTCGCCCGAGAGGGTGTTGATTGCAGCGATGCGGGTCTCGGGCGTGTCGCCAAAGCGGGCGGTCAGATAGGTGACCAATTGCTCTTTGCGGGCCTTCAGCGCGGCATCGGTTTCGCCGGAAATCGAGGCCTCAAGCGCGCCGAGTTGAGCGGGGTCGAGATTGCGGGCCAGGGCGGTGACGGCCTCTTGGCGGCGGGTGAGATCGGGGGAGGAGAGTTGGAACTGCACCAGCGCTTCGCCAATGGCTTTGCGTACGCCACCATTGGGTTTGATCTGTTTCATCGCCTTGGCGTCGATGGTCGCGGTCTCGCCGCTGTCGATATCGGTCAGGACCAGCCCGCCATCGCCTTTGACCGCATAAAAGAACAGCCCATCCTCTTGTCGCTGATAGACTTCTTTGCCTTGCCATTTCTCAAGGAATTCCTGCGCTTGTGGCAGGCCTGAGCCGACCAAAGCATCCAGAACCGGGCCGACCTTTTTACGTGAAGGTTTGGCGATTTGCGCCTGGTTTTCCTGTAAGAGCGGTTGGAGATCTTGGGCCAGAACCGCAGCCGGAAGGCATAGCAGGGTCAAGACCGTGAGGAGGGCACGGAGCATGAGAATTTACCTGTTCGGGGAAAGTCGGTCTAGAGATGGATGCGCGAGGCGAGCCCCCGCACATCCCTGTCAGGTTAGGTCAAATCAGTAGTTGGATTTGATCTGAACACAGGAGCTGGTTTCGGTGTTGTACATACCGCATTCCAGATCTTTCCAGTCGGATTTCAGAACCGCGGATTCCGGCAGGAAGTCGGTCCAGGCATCGCCCGGCACTTCGGCGGTCTGGCTGATGATGTCGAACTGACCATCCGCCTTGATTTCGCCGATCAGAACCGGCTTGGCCAGGTGGTGGTTTGGCAGCATCACGGCGGTGCCGCCGGTCAGGTTCGGGAATTCCTGACCGTACATGGCGCTGCGCACGGCGTCCACATCGGTGGTGCCAGCGGCGGTGGCTGCGTTCACCCACATGTTGAAGCCGATGTAGTGCGCTTCCATTGGGTCATTGGTTACGCGCTCTTCACCCATTTTGGCTTTCCATGCGTCTACCCAGGCCGCGTTGGCCTCACCTTCGGCGGACTGGAAGTAGTTCCAGGCGGCCAGGTGACCGGTCAGGTTGGCTGTGTCGAGGCCAGAGAGTTCTTCTTCGCCCACGGAGAAGGCAACAACCGGAATGTCGTCAGCCGAAATGCCCGCCGCGGCCAGCTCTTTGTAGAAACCGATATTGGCGTCGCCATTGATGGTGGAAATCACACCAACCTGCTTGCCGTCTTCGCCCAGTTTCACAACGTCAGCAACGATGGTCGCCCAGTCGGAATGACCGAACGGGGTGTAGTTTACAAAGATGTCCTCTTCGGCGATGCCTTTGGACTTCAGGTAGCTTTCCAAGATGTTGTTGGTGGTGCGTGGGTAGACATAGTCGGTGCCCAGCAGTGCGAATTTCTCAACACCCAGCTCGTCCAGAAAGTAATCGGTGGCAGGGATGGCCTGCTGGTTCGGGGCGGCACCGGTGTAGAACACGTTTTTGGAGCTTTCTTCGCCCTCATACTGAACCGGGTAGAACAGCAGGCCGTTCAGCTCTTCGATCACCGGCAGAACCGATTTGCGCGACACGGAGGTCCAGTTGCCAAAGATCACGTCAACCTCGTGGTTGGTCAGCAGCTCGCGCGCCTTTTCAGCAAAGAGCGGCCAGTCGGAGGCCGGGTCAACGACAACCGCTTCGATCTCACAGCCCAGAACACCGCCTTTTTTGTTCTGCTCTTCGATCAGCAGCAGCATGGTGTCTTTGAGGGTGGTTTCGGAAATGGCCATGGTGCCGGAGAGCGAGTGCAAAACGCCAACTTTGACCGGATCGGCGCATTCGGCAAAGGCCGGAGCCGAAAGAGCGGCAAGGGTGGCGGTGCTGGTGAGCAGTTTGGTGAAGCAGTTCATCACTTTCTCCCTGCGGGGAAGAGGCTGGCATTGCACTATGATGTGCAAATGCGTTACGCGGTCCCCGCAACTTTTGTTGCGTCTCGTGTGGCGGCCCGTTGTTGAGGTCCAATTCACGTGGGTCGTCACACACCCGTTTCCGAAATTGCGTTCATCACTGTCCCGGCGGGTGCCTTAGTCATTGGTTGTGCGGGTGCAGCGGTCAATTCTGCGGATGCAGAATGCGCGGGCTTCACCGAAATTGTCTAAAATTTCAGCAGTCACAGGCGCGACTGTTTAAAAATTAGACACGCCAACCCGGCGTTCATTCTCTTTTTGCCAGAATCGTTGCCGCAAACCGGGCTGCGTGCTGAACAAAGAGGCGAAAACGCGTGAAACGGGGACAGGGTCATCAACTTTGCATTGCGAAATACGGCGGGCGAACAGCTTGTGGCACAGCCAAGAGCCATTGGCCGCTTGGATGTGCACAGCAAAGCCCGTGAAAACGGCAGTGCCATCGCACATCTGCGCAGTCAGGGCTGTATGAAGGCCTTGTTCCCGCGCCGCTCTGATTGGGTTGATGCGATTGTGATCAACACAGCCGGTGGTCTGACCGGCGGTGACAAACTGGATATAGACGCGTGTGTGGGCGCGGGGTCGCGGATGAGCCTGACCACGCAGGCGGCGGAGCGCGCCTATAAGGCCAGCGCCGATGTTGCGCGCGTCAGCACCAAGCTCTGCGTTGAGGACAGCGCGCGGATGCATTGGCTGCCCCAAGAGCTGATCCTGTTTGAAGGCGCGGCGCTGAAGCGGCGTTTGCAGATTGCGTTACAGGGCAAGGCCGAGCTGCTGATGGTCGAACCGGTTGTCTTTGGCCGCGTCGCCATGGGCGAAGAACTGACCAATGTGCAGTTTCAGGACCGGATCGAGATCAGGCGCGATGGCGTACCTCTTTATATGGATGCGCTGAACCTGACCGGAGATCTGCGGGCGCAGATGGCCCGGGTTGCAGGCGGGGCGGGGGCAATGGCCTCGGTCGTGTTGGTCGCGCCCAATGCCGAGGCACATCTGAAGCCGCTGCGCAAATTGTTGCCAGAGAGCGGTGGCGCGTCGCTTTTGGCAGAGGATCTGCTGGCCCTGCGCCTCTTGGCCAGCGATAGTTTTGAGCTGCGCCGGGCGCTGCTCCCGATCTTGGATCGCCTCAGTGGCGATCGTTTACCGACATCATGGAGGTTGTGAGATGCAACTGACCCCAAGAGAAAAAGACAAGCTGATGGTGGCCATGGCCGCCGAGGTGGCGCGCAAACGTTTGGCGCGAGGCGTCAAGCTGAACCACCCCGAAGCGATTGCACTGATCACCGATGCGGTGGTCGAGGGCGCGCGCGACGGGCGCTCGGTTTCGGATCTGATGCAGGCCGGGGCCGAGGTGGTGACGCGTGAGGATTGCATGGATGGCATCGCCGAGATGATCCACGAGGTGCAGGTCGAGGCGACCTTTCCGGATGGCACCAAGCTGGTGACCGTCCACGCGCCGATCCGGTGAGCAATTGAGTATTTGGACCAAGAAGAAACAGGGGATTGAGACATGATGAGATCAGCATTTGCATTGGTGGTGATGGCAGGCCCGGCACTGGCGCATGAGGGCGCACATCTGCACCCGCATGATGGTGGCATGTGGTTGGGGGTCGTGGCTGTTCTGGCTGGGCTTGGGGTGATCGCTTACAAGGTGATGCGATGATCCCGGGCGAGCTGTTTCCAGCCGAAGGCGAGCTGGAGCTGAATGCCGGGGCCGAGGTGGTGACGCTGATGGTGGCCAATACCGGGGATCGCCCGGTGCAGGTTGGGTCACATTACCACTTTGCCGAGGCCAATCCGGGCTTGGAGTTTGATCGCGAGGCCGCGCGTGGCAAGCGTTTGGATATTGCTGCCGGGACGGCTGTGCGCTTTGAGCCCGGTCAGCGGCGCGAGGTGAACCTGATCGCGATAGGCGGCGCGCGCCGGATCTTTGGGTTTAATCAGAAGGTCATGGGGGCTTTGGACTGAGCCGGTAGGATCGCGCCCGGCCCGAGGGCGGGCTGAGGCGAAAACAAAGTTAGAATTCATGTAGAACGTTGGGTCTTTTTGCAGCGTTGCTACATCGCGTCCGCCTTGGGGGGCGGGTCGGGCGCGATCCGGATCGCAAGCGATCTGGGGTGGAAGTATCCCCCGACGTGGAGGCAAACCATGCCAGCAAAAATCAAACGTTCCGACTATGCCGCCATGTTCGGCCCCACCACCGGTGACAAGCTGCGGCTGGCGGACACCGATCTGATCATTGAGGTCGAACGCGACCTGACCGCTGAAACTGTCGGCGCGGCGTTGTCTGGCGGGGCCGGGCCAAACGCCGCGATATATGGCGAAGAGGTCAAATTCGGTGGCGGCAAAGTGATCCGTGATGGGATGGGGCAGGCTCAGACCACGCGGGCTGAAGGCGCGGTTGATACGGTGATCACCAATGCGTTGATCGTGGACCACACCGGGATCTACAAGGCCGATGTGGGTTTGCGCGATGGGCGCATTCACAAGATCGGCAAGGCGGGCAACCCCGATACCCAGCCCGGCGTCGATATTATTGTCGGCCCAGGAACCGAAGCCATTGCCGGTGAGGGGCGCATCCTGACGGCGGGCGGGTTTGACAGCCATATCCATTATATCTGCCCGCAACAGATCGAGGATGCCTTGCATTCCGGGCTGACCACCATGCTGGGCGGTGGCACCGGCCCGGCCCATGGCACGCTGGCCACCACCTGTACGCCTGGCCCTTGGCACATTGGTCGGATGATGCAGGCTGCGGATGCGTTTCCGATGAACCTGGCCTTTGCGGGCAAAGGCAATGCCTCGCTTCCGGCTGCGCTTGAGGAGCAGGTGCGCGCCGGGGCCTGCGCGCTGAAACTGCATGAGGATTGGGGCACCACGCCAGGGGCAATTGATTGCTGTCTGAGCGTGGCGGATGCGATGGATGTGCAGGTGATGATCCACACCGACACGCTGAATGAATCCGGGTTTGTTGAAAACACCGTCGCGGCGATGAAAGGGCGCACCATCCATGCCTTCCACACCGAAGGGGCAGGGGGCGGCCATGCGCCCGACATCATCAAGATCTGTGGCGAAGAGCATGTACTGCCCAGTTCAACCAACCCGACGCGGCCCTTTACGGTCAACACGGTCGAAGAGCATCTCGATATGCTCATGGTCTGTCATCACCTTGATAAGGCGATCCCCGAGGATGTGGCCTTTGCCGAAAGCCGCATCCGGCGCGAAACCATTGCCGCCGAAGACATCCTGCATGACATGGGCGCGTTTTCCATCATCGCCTCGGACAGTCAGGCCATGGGCCGGGTTGGCGAGGTGCTGATCCGCACCTGGCAAACCGCTGACAAGATGAAGAAACAACGTGGACGACTGGCCGAAGAAACCGGCGATAACGACAATTTCCGCGTGCGCCGCTATATCGCGAAATACACCATCAACCCGGCCATTGCCCATGGGCTCAGCCATCAGATTGGCAGTATCGAAGAGGGCAAGCGCGCTGATCTGGTGTTGTGGAATCCGGCCTTTTTCGGGGTGAAGCCTGAAATGGTTCTGTTGGGCGGCACGATTGCTTGTGCGCAGATGGGCGACCCCAATGCGTCGATCCCGACGCCGCAGCCGGTCTATAGCCGTCCGATGTTCGGGGCCTTTGGCCGTTCGGTCGAAAACTCGGCCGTTGTCTTTGTCTCAGAAGCGGCGCAGGCCGAGGGGATTGGCGATAGCCTTGGATTGGCCAAGCAAACGGTTGCGGTGCAAAACACCCGCAAGATTGGCAAATCTGACCTCAAGCTCAACAGCGCAACCCCGGAGATGGAGGTGCATCCCGAAACCTACGAGGTGCGCGCCGATGGCGAGTTGCTGACATGCGAACCGGCCACGGAACTGCCCATGGCGCAACGCTATTTCATGTTCTAACCTGCATTGGAATTTGGTTTTGAGAGGGATTGGAACATGAAAACCGTATTGCTTGGCAGTTGCTTAGGTCTCCTGAGCGCTGGGGCCGTTTGGGCCGATTGCCCGGTGGCGGCGGATCTGGACAAGGGCATCCGCTTTACCGTCAACGCGCAGGAAAGCGAGACCATTCGCAATTATGGCGACGGGGTGCTTTTGTCGCTTTATGAGGTCGAAGGCGCGACCGGCAGTCATGTGTTGCTGGGCCAAGGCATCTATCTGCTGCAATTGATGGATATCGAAGATGGCAAACCCCTGGCCAGCACGCGCAGCACCTATGCCTATGCCATGCGGCCCTCGGAAATGCCGGTGCCCACGCCCAATGGCGGCTGGAACGCGCAATACATGTCTGAGGGGTTTGAGGCGCAAAGCGTAGAATATGTCTTTGGCGCTTTGACCAAACAGAGCTTTGGGGAGTGCAGCTATGACATGATCCCGGTTGATGCGGTGTATCAACCCGCCGGTGATCATGAAATCCTGCATTACTTCCCGGAGCTTGGGCTGTCTTATCTGGCGGGGTATTACGACAATGGCAAGCTGGAGAGATACAGCTATGTCGGAATTTCCGCAGTGGAATAAAGAGGTTGGCCAGGGGTGGACTCTTGGCTAATCAAGATCGGAAGGTAGTGGAAAATGGCTGAGGCATTGCCGGTAGCGCAGGTGCTGTTGCGCAAAGGGGACTGGGGCGAAGCGACCGAGTTCGTAACACTCGACTATGATGCGCGGTTTCTGCGCCGTAAGAAACTGGTCTGCGACAGCGGGCTGGGCTTTGTGGTGGATTTGGCCAAAACCACCTCGCTTGAGGCCGGGGATGCGTTGCAACTGGCCGATGGTCGGTTGATCGAGGTGCGGGCCGCGGCAGAGGATGTGCTGGTCGTGACCGGCTATCTGGCGCGGTTGGCCTGGCATATCGGCAATCGCCACACCCCCTGTCAGGTCGAGGACACACGGTTGGTGATCCAGCGTGACCCGGTGATCCGGCATATGCTGGAGCATCTTGATGCGCAGATTTGCGAGGCGGTGGAACCCTTTACGCCCGAGGGCGGGGCCTATGGGCATGGGCGCACCCATAGCCACGAACATGGGGCCTCTGCTCATGATCATGGGCATGACCATGGACGCAGCCACGATCACAGCGGCGAAAAGGCCCATAGCCATGCCCATTGATGGCAATCTCCTGATCCTGTCGCAATGGCTGTCTCCGGCCTTTCCGATTGGGGCCTTCACCTATTCCCACGGGCTTGAGGCCGCGATTGAAGCGGGGTGGGTGCATGATGCGGTCAGCCTGCAGAACTGGCTTGAGGATGTGTTGGAGCAAGGGACCGGGCGGGCGGATGCGATCTGGATCCGTGCGGCGATGCAGGATGGTGCGGATTTGGATGACCTGAACGCCTTGGCGCGCGCCTATGCCCCGGCAGCAGAACGATTGCGCGAGGCGGAAAAGCAAGGCGCGGCCTTTGTCAAAACCGTGAATGCGGTCTGGTTCACCAATTTTCCGGCGGTGCAATTGCCTCTGGCGGTTGGCGCAGCGGCGGCGCGCCAACGCATGGATGGCGACGCGGTTGTCTCGCTCTATCTCAATGCTTTTGTTGGCAATCTGGTCTCGGCGGCGCAGCGGCTTATGCGTTTGGGTCAGACCGAGGCGCAGCAGGTGGTCACCGCGCTGACCCCGCTTTGCCTGCGCCTGACATTGGTGTCGCGCAGTGAAGGAGTCGAGGACCTGTGGTCAAACGCCTTTCTGTCAGACATCGCGGCGATGAAACACGAAACACAACAACCGAGACTGTTCCAATCATGACGACGTTCCATGGCCCTTTGAGAATTGGTATTGGCGGCCCGGTGGGCGCTGGCAAGACCACGCTGACCGCCCGTTTGGCCGAAGCCCTGAAAGAGGACTTTTCGATTGGGGTGATCACCAACGATATTTACACGCAAGAGGATGCCGAGGCGCTGATGCGCATGCAGATCCTGCCAGCGGATCGGGTGATTGGGGTGGAAACCGGCGGCTGCCCGCATACGGCGATCCGCGAGGATGCCTCGATCAATCTGGCGGCGGTGGCGCAGATGCAGGAACGTCACCCCGAGGTGCAGATTGTGCTGATTGAAAGCGGGGGCGATAATCTGAGCGCGACCTTCAGCCCGGAGCTGGCGGATCTGACGCTTTATGTGATTGATGTGGCCGCAGGTGAGGAAATCCCGCGCAAAGGCGGCCCGGCGATCACCAAATCTGATCTGTTGATCATCAACAAAACCGATCTCGCCCCACATGTCGGGGCGTCGCTCGAGGTGATGGAACGCGACGCCACCCGCATGCGCGCAGGCCGCCCCTTTGTTTTTACAGCCCTAAGGCATGGAAACGGGGTGAGCGACGTTGTCGCGCAGATCAAGGATGTTGCGGGGCTTTAACCGCGAAATGTGATACCCTTCTGACAGGTCATTTCAGGAGGGTATGATGCAATTGGGTGCATTTTCGGTGTCGCTGGCGGTCAAGGATCTGGCGGCGTCCAAGACGTTTTATGAGAGCTTGGGGTTCCGGTCCTTTGGCGGGACGGAGGAGCACAATTACCTGATCATGAAGAATGGAGAGACCCTGATCGGGCTCTTTCAAGGTATGTTTGAGGGGCAGATGCTGACCTTTAACCCCGGTTGGGATCAATCAGCGGGCGAGGTGAACCCGTTTGATGATGTGCGAGAGATCAAGGCGCGGCTGCAAGAGGCTGGCGTTGAAATCAGTCAGGAGCAGGGCGGAGAAAGCGGACCGGCGAGTTTCGTTATCGCCGATCCAGATGGCAATGTGATCCTGGTGGATCAGCACAGATAGACTATTCAGCCGCCTCAAGCTGTTGCGTTTGCGCCAGAAGCGCTGCGATTTCCGGGCGGCAAGAGCCGCAATTTGTGCCTGCCTGCAGCGCAGCGCCAATGGCTTCGACGCTCATCAACCCTTGGGTTTCGATGGCGGTCAGGATGGTGTTCACCCCGACATTGAAACAGGAACAGAGCGTCGGGCCGGGGTCTGGCATGTGGGCGGGCGCGCGCCCGGTGAGCGCGTCAGGTGCAGCCTGACCGGGCAGGGTGGCCGCATAGTCGCGCATCAGGGCGACCGGATCGGGGGCCACAAAGAGCGCGGCCTGAAGGATGCCATCCTTGTGAAAGGCAAGGCGGGCAACGCCGCGTTTCTTGTCCTGCAGGATCTGCAAATCAGCCTCTGGCAGGCCAAACATGGCGCGCGCGGTGGCCTCCCAATCCTCGGGCACCGTGGCACCGGCGAGTTCGACGCGGAAACCTGCCTCGGTCTTGGCCTTCGCCCAGTATTCCGCTTGCGGGGTGATGTCGTTTAAGGTGATGGCAAAGCCGAACCATGCCGCCTGGAACCGTGTTGCAGACACAACCGACGCCTTGCTTTCCGGTTGGCCGGAGACCGGATCCACCTCACCGGCGACGGTGTCACAAATCCGCGCGGCCGGGGCGGTTTCGCCGGTCCAGTGGATCGGCGCGAACAGCGCACCGGTTTGCACCGCATCAGTGATGCGGGCGCGCATGACGGCGCTGCCTTGCGGGCTTTTGAGTTGCACGAGATCATTCGCTTTGATCTCAAGCTGGCGGGCATCGGTCGGGTTGATCTCGACAAAGGGTTCGGCGAGATGGGCCGACAGGCGCGGCGAACGGGCGGTGCGGGTCATGGTGTGCCACTGATCGCGCACCCGCCCGGTATTAAGCCGGAACGGGTAGCGCGGGCCGGTCCGCGCCACCGGTGGGCGATGGGTCACGGCCAGCATCTTGGCCTTGCCATCCGCGTGGAAGAATTGTCCATCCGCAAAGAAGCGACCACCTTGTTTGTGATCGGCAATTGGCCAGCGGGTGGGCGATAGGTCGTCATATGCCTCATCGCTAAGCGTCGCGAGGCCGGAAATGTCGAAATCCTTGCCCAGATCTCCCGAAATGGCCGAGAGCGCGGCGTATTCGCGAAATACATCGGCCTCGGAGGCATAGGTGAACGCCTCTTCCCAGCCCATACGGCGGCCCACCTCGGCCAGTTGCGCCCAATCGGGGCGGGTAAAGCCGGGTTCGGGCAGAACGGCCCGCTGGCGCGAGATGGTGCGATCGGTATTGGTGACGGTGCCGCTTTTCTCGGCCCAGGCCGAGGCGGGAAGCAGCACATCTGCCAGGCGCGCGGTGTCGGTCTGTCCGGTCACGTCCGAGACCACGACAAAGTCGCAGCCTGCAATCGCGTCGCGCACGGCTGAGGCGTCGGGCATGGAGACGGCGGGGTTGGTGTGAATAATCCACAATGCCTTGATCCGGCCATCACCCACGGCGCGGAACATGTCGACGGCTTTCAACCCCGCCGCCTGAGGCATGCAGGGGGACTGCCAGAACCCCTGCACCGCATCCCGGTGCTGCGCGTTTTCAATATCGAGGTGGCAGGCCAGCATATTGGCGAGCCCGCCAACTTCGCGCCCGCCCATGGCGTTGGGCTGCCCGGTGACCGATAGAGGCCCACAGCCCGGTTTGCCGATCCGACCGGTGGCCAGATGGCAGTTGAGGATGGCATTGACCTTATCCGCGCCGGCGCTGGATTGGTTCACACCCTGGCTAAAGATTGTGACGGTCTTTTCGGTGCGCAGGAACAGGTTGCAGAATTGCCGGACCAGATCGGGATCAAGCTTGGTCACCGACAGATCGCTGTTGAACGCAGCGGCGAGCGCCGCGTCAAACCCGTTCACATGGGCAAGGAATTCGGCGTCGACTGCCCCTTGCTCATAGATCTGCGCCAGCAGATGGTTGAACAGGGCCACGTCACTGCCCGCCTCAAGTGGCAGGTGCAGATCGGCCCCATCGCAGGTGGCGGTGCGGCGCGGGTCGATGACCACGATCTTGGTTCCACGTTCGGCCTTGGCGGCGATCAGGCGTTGATAGAGCACCGGATGGCACCAGGCGAGGTTGGAACCCACCAGCACCACCAGATCGGCGCTTTCAATGTCTTCGTAGGTTTGCGGCACCGTGTCGGTGCCAAAGGCACGTTTATGTCCGGCCACGGTTGAGGCCATGCAAAGCCTTGAATTCGTGTCGACATTTGCCGTGCCCATATAGCCTTTGATCAGTTTGTTGGCGAGGTAGTAATCCTCGGTTAGCAACTGACCAGAAAGGTAAAACGCGACACTATCAGGGCCATGATCGCGGATGCTGGCGGCGAATTTATCCGCCACCAGCTGCAATGCGGTGTCCCAATCGCTCTCTTGCCCATGGACTTGCGGGGCAAGCAATCGCCCGCCCAGGCCCACTGTTTCGCCCAAGGCCGAGCCCTTGGAGCAGAGCCGACCATAATTGGCCGGGTGATCCGGGTCGCCTTTGACCTCGAGCCCGTTTTCAGTCGGGGTCAGCAAAACCCCGCAGCCGGTGCCGCAATAGGGGCAGGTCGAGCGAATGGGTTGGGTCATGCTGCCTGCCTTTGATAGATGCTGGACGTGTCCAAGAGGATGCGGCCGCCTTCGACCTTGACCGGGAAAGTGTCGACCCGCCCCTCATCCGCGCCCTGGGCTTCGCCGGTTTCCAGCGAAATCACCCAGTTATAGAGCGGATCGGTGACCAGCGTGCCGTGCACGATGCCCTCGGAAAGAGGGCCTTGGCGATAAGGGCAGGCATTGACCAGGGCAAAGACCTGATCGTCGATGGTGCGAAACACCGCCAGATCCTGTCCGGGGGCCTTGATGATGCGCGCACCGCGACGGCGCACCGCGTCCAGCGGTCCAATATCGGTCCAAGTGCTCATTCTGCGGCCTCCAAGACAAGGTTTGCGATGGGTTCGTATTGGTCTGCCTTGTCGGCAGCCTCTTCGGCCCATGGATCCTTTTGGTAGATCTTCTGCGATATTTTGAAGCGTTCGATCAGGGCGTTGCGCTCTTCGACATTGTCGACGATCTGCTCTTTGACCCAATCCAAGCCAACCTTGGCGACCCATTTATAGGGGCGATCCAGGTATTTGGCGTTCTCACGATAGATCTGCATAAAGGCGGTGGCGAGATCCATGACCTCTTGCTCGGTTGCTACATCGGCGAGACGTTCGGTTTCCTTCACATCCATGCCAGCCGCACCAGCCACCCCGATCTGATACCCGGAATCGACGCAGACGACGCCGATATCCTTACAGGTGGCTTCGGCACAGTTGCGTGGGCAACCGGACACGGCCAGCTTGACCTTATGCGGTGTCCACGACCCCCACAGCGCCTTTTCCAGCTTGATGCCAAGCCCGGTGCTGTCCTGGGTGCCAAAGCGGCAATGATCCTTGCCGACGCAGGTTTTCACGGTGCGCAGGCCTTTGGCATAGGCGTGGCCCGAGACCATGCCCGCATCGTTGAGATCCTTCCAGATCGCTGGCAGGTCTTCGCCTTTGACGCCAAGCAGGTCGATCCGCTGACCGCCGGTCACATGCACGGTTGGCACGTTGTATTTGTCTGCTGCGTCCGCAATGGCGCGCAGCTCGTCCGGGGTGGTCATGCCGCCAAACATGCGTGGGACAACGGAATAGGTGCCGTCCTTTTGGATGTTGGCGTGCTTGCGTTCATTGATGAAACGGCTTTGCGGATCGTCGATATAGTCCTCGGGCCAATCGGCCAGCAGGTAATAGTTCAGAGCCGGGCGGCAGACATGGCATCCGCAAGAGGTTTTCCAGCCCAGTTCCTGCATCACCGCAGGCATGCTTTTCAGCTCTTTGGATTTGATCAGCAGGCGCACATCTTCATGGGTCAGATCGGTGCAGCCGCACATAGGTTCGGCGGTGGGCATGACAAAATCATCGCCCAAAGTGACCGCCAGAACCTGTTCGACCAGGCCTGAACAGGTCCCGCATGACGCACTGGCTTTGGTAGTGGCTTTGATCGCCCCCAAATCCGTCGCACCTGCGTTGATCGCCTTTACAATATCCCCTTTGCAAACGCCGTTGCAGCCGCAGATTTCCGCATCATCCGGCAAGGCTGCAACGGCTGAGAGAGGGTCCTCGGCGGTACCTCCCTGGTAGGCTGGGCCAAAGATCAGCGTATCGCGCATCTCGGACACATCGGTGCCGTCCTTGATCATGCCGTAGAACCAGTTGCCATCGGCCGTGTCACCATACATGACCGCACCGATTATTTTGTCCTCTTTCAGCACAAGGCGTTTGTAAACGCCGCGCGCCGGGTCGCGGAAAACGATGTCTTCGCGATCATCGCCATCGGCGAAATCACCCGCGCTGAACAGATCACAGCCGGTGACCTTGAGCTTGGTGGATACTTCGCGATTGACGAATTCTGCCTCTTCGCCTTGCAGGACCTTGGCGAGAACTTTGGCCTGATCAAAGAGCGGTGCAACGAGGCCAAAGATATCGCCGTTATGTTCGACGCATTCGCCCACGGCGTAGATGTTTTCGACCGAGGTGCGCATCTGGTCATCCACATGGATGCCACGACCCACGGCCAGACCGTTTTCCTGCGCCAAAGCGATCGAGGGGCGGATGCCCACGGCCATGCAGAGCAGATCACAGGGCAGTTCGGTGCCATCGTCCAGTTGCAGAGCTTTGACCTTGCCGTTTTCGCCCAGGATCTGCTTGGAATTGGCCGAGCATTTGACAGTGATGCCCTTGTCGACCAGCGCCTTGCGCAGCAGGTAACCGGCGGGTTCGTCCAGCTGGCGCTCCATCAGGTGGCCCATCAAGTGCACGACGGTGACGTCGACGCCACGCGCGGCCATGCCCGCCGCCGCTTCGAGGCCAAGGAGACCACCGCCAATCACGACCGCTTTTTGACCCTCGGTCAGGGCCATCATGGCTTCGGTGTCCTCAAGGTCGCGATAGGCGACCACACCGTCAAGATCATGGCCCGGCATCGGGATGATGAACGGGTTGGAGCCGGTTGCAAAGACCAGCTTGTCATAGGCGGTTTCGCTGCCGTCATCGCCGCGCACAATCTGCGCTGCGCTGTCGATCTCGGTCACTTTGACGCCGAATTTGGTGGCCACACCCTTGTCGGCATACCAAGCGTCGTCATGGGTGACGATTTCGTCAAATGTCTTTTCCCCGGAGAGAACTGGGGACAACATGATGCGGTTATAGGTGCCACGCGGTTCGGCGTTGAACAGGGTGATGTCCCAATCGCCTCCCGCGTCGGTAAGGTGGTCCAGAACACGGCCAGCGGCCATGCCTGCACCAATGATGACGAGTTTTTGTGTCATGAGTTACTCCGCAGCGATGGCTTTGGCCGGGGCCGCCTTGGGTTTCGGTTTTGCGCCATGTTCATATTCCTCAAGGAAATCGAGCACTTCCTGGCGGTAGGTGTAGTAATCGGGATGTTCCAGCAGAGCCTTGCGGGTGCGCGGACGGGGCAGATCCACATCGGTGATCTTGCCGATGGTCGCCTGCGGGCCGTTGGTCATCATGACCACGCGATCCGCCAAAAGAATGGCTTCGTCCACGTCATGGGTCACGCAGATTGCGGTGACCTTGGTACGGTCCCAGACTTCCATCAGAACCTCTTGCAGCTCCCAGCGGGTCAGGCTGTCGAGCATGCCGAAAGGTTCGTCCAGCAGCAGCAATTTCGGTGACAGAGCAAAGGCGCGGGCGATGCCGACGCGTTGCTTCATCCCGTTGGACATGGAATGCGCCGGGCGGTCCATGGCATCGGCCAGACCCACGCGTTCCAGATAGTATTCCACCACATCCTGACGTTCCGCCTGCGACGCCTTGGGATAGACCTTGTCCACGCCAATGGCGCAGTTTTCACGGGCGCTGAGCCAGGGGAAGAGGTTGGGGGATTGGAACACAACTGCGCGTTCCGGGTCCGCGCCCTCAACATGGCGGCCATCCAGTTTGATCGCACCCTTGGAGATTTCATTCAGGCCGGCGGCCATGGTCAGAACAGTGGATTTACCGCAACCCGAATGGCCGATCAGCGAGATGAATTCGCCCTTGTTGATCTTGAGGTCAAAATCCTCGACCACGGTCAGCGGGCCTTTGGGCGTTGGATAGATCTTGTGCAACTGGCTGAAGTCGAGGAAACGTTCCTCGATCATGCCTTTCTGAGCTTCGGCGATTGCCGACGGCACGCCGTGGATCGGGGTGACATCCGGCAGGATCTTGGAGCCTTCGACCTTTCCCTTGATACCGACATCCATGAGGTAACCCGTGACCTCGGCGCGCAGTTTTTTGAACGCCTCGTCATTGTTCATGGCGCTGCGATCACGCGGGCGCGGGATGTTGACCTTGAACTCGGAGCCAAGTGTTCCATCGGGGTTGAGCGCAATGATGCGGTCACCGACCAGAATGGCCTCGTCCACATCATTGGTGATCAAGACGCAGGTCTTTTTGCTTTCATCCCAGATATTGACGATCTCATCGGCCAGATTGGCGCGGGTGAGGGCATCAAGCGCTGAGAGCGGCTCGTCCAGGAGCAGCATCTCTGGGTCCATCGCCAGGGCGCGGGCCACGTTCACGCGCTGGCGCATCCCGCCAGAGAGTTCCGCTGGGCGGCGGTTGGTGGCGTGGGACAGGCCGACCATTTTGACGTAATGGGCGGTTTTCTCTTCTTTCTCGGCCTTTGACATTTTGGGAAAGACCGAGTCCAGCGCCAGCTGAACATTGCCGTTCACCGTCAGCCAAGGCATCAGCGAGTAGGATTGAAAAATCACGCCACGTTCGGGGCTGGGGTCTTTGATCGGCTTACCCTTGAAGGTCACCGAGCCGGAGGAGGGCTGATCGAGCCCGGCCATCAGATTGACCAGCGTGGTCTTGCCGGTGCCGGAGAAGCCGAGGATCACGAGGAATTCGCCTTCTTCGATGTCGAGATTGATGTCTTTGAGGACTTCGGTGCGGTGAATACCCTCACCGAAGCCTTTGTTGACGTTTTCGAACTTGAGAATGCTGTTTGTGCTGCTCATGTCGATCACCGGTTGTTGGAGAAGGTGAAGAGCGACTGCAGGGCATACATCACGCGATCAAGCAGGAAGCCGATGATGCCGATGGTCAGAACCGCAACGATGATCTTGGCGAGCGATTGGCTGGAGCCGTTCTGGAATTCATCCCAGACGAATTTGCCGAGACCGGGGTTTTGCGCCAGCATTTCAGCGGCGATGAGAACCATCCAGCCGACACCGAGGCTCAGGCGCAGACCGGTGAAGATCAGTGGCAGGGCAGAGGGCAGAACCAGCTTGGTGATCTTGGTCCAGGTGTTCATTTTCAGAACTTTGGAGACCGAGACCAGGTCTTTGTCGATGGATGCCACACCCAGCGCCGTGTTGATCAGGGTTGGCCAGAGCGAACACAGGGTGACGGTGATGGCGGAGACCAGGAAGGATTTGGCAAAGAAGCCGTCATTGGCATAGGTGGCCGAGACGATCATGGTCACGATGGGCAGCCAAGCTAGGGGCGACACCGGTTTGAAGATCTGCACCAGCGGGTTGATCGCGGCATTGGCCGAAGCTGAGAGGCCGGCCAGAATGCCGAGCGGGATGGCGACAACCGAGGCGATCAGGAAACCAAAGAACACGGTTTTGATCGAGGTCCAGATCTGCTGGTAATAGCTGGGCGCGCCGGTAAAGGGGATGTCCTTGACCTTGTCAGCCTTGCCTTGGGCAATCAGGCGCTCATTGCGCTTGGCGACGCGTTCTTCATGGGCGGCTTTCTTTTCGGCCTTGGCAACGGCGTCTTCGTGCAGGTTGACCGCTTCGGTCCAAACTTGGGCTGGTCCGGGGATCGCACCGAGTGAGGTTTGCACCTGCGGGGCCAGGGTGGCCCAAAGCATCAGAAAGGCGGTAATGGAAAGGACGGGAACGCCCAGCAAGGTCCAGATGTCTTTCATCTGGGCCTTGGGATTGTCACCAGCAGCGGCTTTGAGGATCGGGGTGATCCAGGCCAGGCCAAGAACCTGGAACCATTTGTCGGCGGCGTTGATGCGGGTGAAAATACGGGCGCGGCGCGCTTCGCGCTCGGCGTCGATATTAAGGCTATCTGGGTCGGTGGCAGTCATAGGTCTGTCCTGAAGTTTGGCCTAGATGGGGGCCTGAATGACCGGGACGGGGGTGACGCTGGTTTGCGGGGCAAACCGCGCCCCACCCACCGTCCCGTAGGGAGCTAAAAAGAAGGCCGGTGCTCTGGGGTGGTCTCGGGATGAGCAGAACACCGGCAGGGAGAGAAGGTTAACCCTCGATATCGGAGCCAATCACACGCTGGTCTGCTTTCAGACCAATGGGCAGGCTGTCGAGATAGGCATTGGGGGCCTTGCCGTCATAGGCGATACCGTCGATGATATCGGCCGCTGGGGTCGGATCCTTGTAACCATCGCTGTCCCAAGGGAAATCTGCCTCGTTGACCAGGCCCTCTTCGACGAGGAGTTTGGCGGCTTCGAGATAGATCTCAGGCTTGTAAACCGACTTGGCGACTTCATCATACCAGCTGTCAGGCTTGGCCTCTGGGATCTGGCCCCAGCGACGCATCTGGGTCAGGTACCAGACAGCATCAGAGTAGAACGGGTAAGTCGCGTTATAGCGGAAGAACACGTTGAAATCCGGAACGTCGCGCTTGTCACCTTTTTCATATTCAAAGGTGCCGGTCATGGAGTTGGCGATCACGTCGTAATCGGCACCCACATAGTTTGGACGGCTCAGGATTTCGACCGCTTCGGGGCGGTTGGCGTTGTCGTTTTCATCCAGCCACTGCGCGGCGCGGATCAGAGCCTTGACCACAGCCAGGGTGGTGTTTGGGTTCTCTTCGGCGAATTCGGCGGTGATGCCAAAGACTTTTTCCGGGTTGTTCTTCCAGAGCTCATAATCGGTGATCACAGGAACGCCGATGCCTTTGAATACGGCCTGCTGGTTCCAGGGTTCACCCACGCAGTAACCGTCGATTGTGCCCGCTTCCAAAGTGGCTGGCATTTGCGGTGGAGGTGTCACGGACAGGAACGCTTCGGCGTTGATCTGGCCGGTTACGTTTTCCGGACTGTAATAGCCAGGGTTGATACCACCGGCGGCGAGCCAGTAGCGCAGTTCGTAGTTATGGGTGGAAACCGGGAAAACCATGCCCATGTTGAAGGGCTTGCCCTTGGCCTGGTAGCTTTCGATCACCGGCTTGAGGTGGCTGGCGGAGATCGGGTGAATGATCTTGCCATCATCGTCTTTGGGCAGGCCCGGCTTGATCATTTCCCAAACATCGTTGGACAGGGTGATGCCGTTGCCGTTCAGGTCCATGGAGAAGGGGGTGATGATATGCGCTTCGGTGCCGTAGCCGATTGTGGCCGCCAGCGGCTGACCGGCCAGCATATGCGCGCCGTCCAAAGTGCCATCGATCACACCATCCAGAAGTACTTTCCAGTTGGCTTGTGCTTCGAGCGTGACGAACAGGCCTTCATCGTCAAAAAAGCCCTGCTCATAAGCAACGGCCAGCGGAGCCATGTCGGTCAGTTTGATGAAACCAAAGGTCAGCTCGTCCTTTTCCAGGTCCAGCATCTCGGCCAGGGCCGGGGTTGTCAGGGCAGTTGTCGCCGCAAGTGCGAAAAACAGCTTTTTCATCAGGATCAGTTCCTTTTTCATATATGCGTCCCGGGGCCAGGGTCTGGTCCGAAACAACAAAAGCCGCCGACAGGTTGCCTAAGGGAGGATGGCAACTGTCGAGCGGCTTTGCTCTGGATATCCCAGAAGGTTCTGGGGAATTCGGAAGGGGCAGCTCCGTTGCTGACCTGAATTCATGTTGCGCCAGACGGCGCGGGATTGGCAAAGATTCTCCTTAGATTTGCTGCAATGCAGCGTCTAGGTCAGGCTTGTTGCCTATTTTTTAGTCACGCAGGCTGGGATGGGTCAAAAATTTGGCCATCAAAGAAGCTGTCTGAGGGGAGAATCAGGCTGCCACTCTCTCCGGCGACGGTGGCCGATTCCGTGTTTCCGCCTTCGATCTTGGCTGAGGCACCGGGCAGGTTTGCGGTTGTCTGGCGCAGGGCCTGGCGGAACAGATCGGCGCGAAACACCGTGCTGGCAGCATCCATGGCCTGAACGCGATCCAAGCCGGTGCGGGCGGCCAGTTGGCCAGCGATCCACTGCGCCTGACTGCGCCACGGGAAATTTGCGCTGCCGTCGTGGAATTCGAGGAAATTGGCGCAGTGACGCTGCAACCCTTGCGGGGTTACGGTCAGCGTGCCGGTCAGGGCGCGGTCCATGATCTCGGTCGGCAGGTTGAGATAGCCACCGCGCGACAAAAGTTCTGAGGCCAACATGCGCGAACCGGGCGCGGCAAGCCAGGCACAGGCCCGCCAGATGGCGCGGATCAGGCGATGTGCGATCGCCGGGTCCGATTGCACCCAATCGCTGCGCACAGCCAAGACCTTTTCCGGGGCGCGTTTCCAGATCGCGGCACCGGGTAGCAAAAGCGCGCCTTCGCTGTGATCGACAGAAATCGACCCCCAAGGTTCGCCGACACAGAACGCATCCACTTCACCCGCTTTCAACGCGTCCGCCATGAGGGCGGGGGGGATGGTGCGGATGTCGACATTTTGCGGTGCAGGCAGGCCGAGGGCGGTTAACCAATAATAAAGCAGCTCAGCATGCATGGAGAAAGGGAAAGGCACGCCAATACGCAGACGCGATTTGGCGGCGGCGATCAGCGCACGGCCGGCCTTGGTCGGGTCATTGAACGAGAAGTCATGCCCCTGATCTTGCAACTGATGCGCCAGCTCTTTGCCGACACCAATCACATTACCATTGATCGACAGCACCATGATGGCGTCAAAATGCACCCCGGCACTGCCAAGCCCAAGGGCCGAGGCGACCGGGATCGGCGAGAGCATATGCGCCGCATCCACCTGGCCAAAGGCCAGCATGTCGCGCAGACCAGACCAGGACGGCGCGCGTTTGAGATCCAGCACCAGCCCCTCTTGGGCGGCAAACCCCATTTCCTGGGCGACGATCAGCGGGGCAGCATCCACGAGGGGGATGTAACCAACAGGCAGCACATGGGTCTTCATGAGAGCAGCCCCGCTGCCGTAACAAGGGCCTGAGCCACATCGGCCATACGTTTGTTTTGGTCCATCGCGGTTCTGCGCAGCAGCGCATAGGCCTCGTCTTCGGTGACACCGCGGGCTTTCATGATCATGCCCTTGGCGCGGTCGATGACCTTGCGCTCCTCAAGCGCGCGTTTGGTTTCCTCAAGTTCGGTGCGCATACGTTGGAACAGGCGGAAGCGGGCGATGGCGGCCTCGACAATCGGGGTCACCCGTTCGGGCATCATACCGCCAACCACATAGGCCGAGACCCCGGCCTCGATGGCGGCTGCAGACAGCCCGTCTTCGCTGCGATCGACAAACATGGCCACAGCGCGATCCTGTGGGCCCGAGGCCAACGTCAGTTCCTCAAGTGTGTCCCGCGACGGGTTTTCCACATCAATCAGGACAATATCGGGGTCATGGCGTTGGATCTGGCGGGCAAGGCCGGTGGGTTCGGAAATCACATGGATTTCGAACTCTCCGGCGTCGCGCAGGGAATCAACGATTTGAAAGGCGCGCTCGCGGTCGGCTTCGACCACGACAATGGATAGCTGGCTCGACATGAAACGGTTGGAACCTGCCTCGGCACGGGAAGTAAAGCTGCGGTGCAGCGTATTGCGATGCTTTTTGCTGCACTTGCACAGTTTGCGATCAATCGCCCAAATAATGAGCGGAAATGGAATGTTCGCTTCTGCGTGATTGCGCGCAAAAGCGAACATTTTGACTTTCTATTTTGCGAAGTTTGTGGCATTTGACGCAGGTAAGCCAATGGAGGCCGCAATGAGCGCTGCGCAAGACAAGATTTCAGACCTGTTCGTCATCGGCGGGGGCATCAACGGTGTCGGCATCGCGCGTGATGCGGCGGGGCGGGGCATGTCGGTGACCTTGGCCGAAATGAATGATCTGGCCTGGGCGACATCGTCGGCCTCGACCAAGCTGTTCCATGGTGGATTGCGCTATCTGGAATTCTTTAAGGTGCGGCTGGTGCGCGAGGCGTTGATTGAGCGCGAAACCCTGCTGCGCGCCATGCCTCATATCAGCTGGCCCATGCGCTTTGTGCTGCCTTATCACAAGGAAATGCGCTTTGATTCAGACACGCCAACATCGCGGTTGCTGACCACCTTTATGCCTTGGATGAAGGGGCGGCGCCCGGCCTGGCTGATCCGCTTGGGCCTGTTCATGTATGACCATCTGGGCGGGCGTAAGATCCTGCCGGGGACCAAGACCCTGTCCCTGAAAGGCAGCGCCGAGGGCGCGCCGATTGAGGATCGGTTTGAACTGGCATACGAATATTCCGATTGCTGGGTGCAGGATGCGCGTCTGGTCGTACTGAACGCCCGTGACGCCGAGGCGCGCGGGGCCGAGATTTTGGTGCAAACCAAGGTCACATCGGCCCGACGCGACGAGGGGATCTGGGTGATCGAAACTACAGATCAACGCAGCGGCGAGACCCGTACGCACCGCGCCCGCGCGCTGGTCAATGCTGGCGGGCCTTGGGTTGGGCAGGTCTTGCAGGAAACCCTGCGCCTGAATTCGCGCGAGGGTGTTCGTCTGGTGCGTGGCAGCCATATCGTGACCAAGAAGCTTTATGATCACGACAAGTGCTACTTCTTCCAGGGCGAAGATGGTCGGATCATCTTTGCCATTCCCTATGAGCAGGATTTCACCCTGATCGGTACCACGGATGCGGAACATGCGGAGCTGGGTGAAAAGCCACGCTGCACCGATGATGAACGCGATTACCTGCTGAATTTTGCCAATAACTACCTCACCCGTGATCTCAGCGCCGAGGATGTGGTCTGGACCTATTCCGGGGTGCGCCCGCTTTATGATGACGGGGCCTCCAGCGCCACGGCGGCAACGAGGGACTATGTGCTCAAGGTTGATGACACAGGCGGCGCGCCGGTGCTGCATGTCTTTGGTGGCAAGATCACAACCTATCGCCGTTTGGCGGAAAACTCTCTGGCCAAGCTTGTTCCCTATTTCGACGGGATGGAGGGTGATTGGACCGCAGGCGTGCCTTTGCCCGGCGGTGATTTCCCGGTGGCGGAGGTCGATGCGCGCATCGCTATGCTGCAAGACAGCTATCCCTTCCTCACGCCCAAATCGGCGCAACGCCTGTTTCGCGCCTATGGCACCGAAGTTACGGACATTCTGGGCAATGCGCGCAAATCCGAAGATCTGGGGCGCGATTTTGGCGCAGGGCTGAGCGAGGCCGAGGTGATTTGGCTGATGGAGCGTGAATATGCCACCCGCGCCGAAGACATCATCTGGCGGCGCGGCAAGCTGGGGCTGCATCTGAGTACGGATCAGGTTGCGACACTTGAGGATTGGATGCAAAACCGTCACGCAGTGGATGCGGCTTAGGGGCGGGGGTTTACCTCTGCTGATGCTCCCGTAAAAGTTGGCGCAAACGTCTCACACGGAGCAGTCCGCCCATGTCCGCAACGATCCTGTCTCAGACCCAATGCACGCTGGGCGAAGGCCCGCTTTGGCACCCAAAGCTCAACTGTTTGTTCTGGTTCGATATTCTCGAACATCGCCTCTATCAGAACAAGGATGGGCAGGAACGGGTCTGGCAGTTTGACCGCGCGGTGTCGGCGGCGGGCTGGGTGGATGAGACCCGGCTTTTGATCGCCTCGGAACGCGATTTGTTTGTGTTTGACCTCGAAAGTGAGGCGCAAACCCATCTGGTTGATCTTGAGGCCGACAATCCGGTGACCCGGTCGAATGACGGGCGGGCCGATCCGCTGGGCGGCTTTTGGATTGGCACCATGGGCTATAATGCAGAGCCCGGTGCCGGCGCGATCTATCGCTTTTACAAGGGTGAGCTGCGCAAGCTGTTTGGCGAGATCAGTATTTCCAACGCTATCTGTTTTGCTCCCGATGGCAAACACGCCTATTTCACCGACACGCCCACCAAGCTGATCAAGCGCGTGGCGCTGGACGCGGATGGCTGGCCGTTCGGCGAGGCTGAGACTTGGCTGGACCTGAATGCCGAGGGCGTCGCCCCAGATGGCGCCGTAATCGATGCGGCGGGCAATTTCTGGAACGCCCAATGGGGCGCGTCGCGGGTGGCGTGTTATGATCCGGCGGGTACGTTCGTTGAGGCGGTGCCGTATCCGGCGACACAGATCAGCTGCCCGGCCTTTGGCGGGCCAGAGCTGGGCACCTTGTTTGCCACCTCGGCAGCGACGGGTCTAGGCGACGAAGATCCCTTGCGTGGGCAGGTCTTTGCCGTGCAAACTGCTGCTCAAGGTCAGCAGGAACATCAGGTCCTGCTTTAGCAGGAGCACGCCGCGTCGTGACAGACAAATACGCCCCACGTCCCGGAGAGACTGTTCTGGATGCCGAAGTCGCGCCGGACGCGCATGTTCAATTCATCGGCGTGATCCGCACCCCGTTCAAAACCCGCGATGACTGTCCGCGTCAGGGGCGGTTTGATGGGCCGGAGTGCCGGATTGAGGTTGAGGCGCGCTTTGTTCCGGCTTTGCAGGGGCTTGAACCGGGAAAACGGCTTGAGATTCTGTATTGGCTGCACCAATCGCGCCGCGATCTGCTGACGCAAAGCCCGAAATCTGATGGCAAAACGCGCGGCACATTTGCCCTGCGCTCGCCCGTGCGGCCCAATCCGATCGGCACGTCTTTGGTTGAGCTCGTGGCGGTTGATGGGGCGGTTTTGACGGTGCGTGGGCTGGATTGTCTGGATGGCACGCCGCTGTTGGATATCAAGCCGGATCGCTGCGGCTATAGCGTGCAAGCGCCGGATAAGTAGGTCGCTTTTGGAGGCAAATCCCGGATTGCAGGCGAGCCGGTTCGCGCCCCCAAGGCGGGCGCGATTACTTGAGTGAAAAACTATACTGGAACGCTAGTTCCAGTCACCTAGAACCGAAATCCGCTACATTGATAAATAGCCACCACACAGGTTCGCGCCCGGCACCGAGGGTGGGCGCGAATTAGCTTGGCAATCGGGTTCCGGCATCAAAGAACCGTGCAACCATAAGAAACGTTGAAACGAATTCGCGCCCGCCCTGGGGGGCGGGGTCGGGCGCGAACCGGATCGCAGGCGATCCGGGAACTATATCTGTATGGCAAGTACTTAAGTTTCAGGTGACTAGGCCTAGTGTTGGACCAAACTGATTGCCGCCCTCGGGATGGGGTGCGACCCTCTGGTGGGCAATGCACTTCAAGAGGTTTTCTATCTAACCTGTGATTGGCAAAAACAAATCCGCATAGTCCTGCCGCAGCAGGGCCTTTTGCACCTTGCCCATTGTGTTGCGCGGCAATTCATCTACCAGGATCAGGCGTTTGGGATGTTTGAACCGTGCCAAAGACCCGGCAATGGCGGTTTCAATGGCACTCAGATCCGGGGCCTCGCCCTTTTGCGCCACCAATATCCCCACCGGGCTTTCGCCAAAATCGGGATGGGGCACGCCAATCACAGCGCTTTCCAGAACCCCGGGTTGATCATCAAGCAGGGTCTCGATCTCTTTGGGATAGATGTTATAGCCGCCCGAAATGATCAGATCCTTGTTGCGTCCAACGATGGTGACATAGCCATCTTCGCCCTGCTGCGCCAAATCCCCGGTGATAAAGAACCCATCCGGGCGCAGCTCTTCGGCGGTTTTCTCGGGCATTTGCCAATAGCCCTGGAACACGTTCGGCCCGCGCACTTCGAGCACGCCAATCTCGCCGCGCGGCAGTTCCTGACCGGCACTATCGCAGACCTTGATCTCAACCCCCGGCAAAGGCAGGCCAACAGTGCCTGCGCGGCGGTTGCCGGTATAGGGGTTTGAGGTGTTCATATTGGTTTCGGTCATGCCATAGCGTTCTAGAATGCGGTGGCCGCTGCGCGCCTGAAACTGACGGTGCGTTTCCGCCAGCAAGGGGGCCGAACCCGAGATGAACAACCGCATTTTTGCGCAGAGCGCCTGATCAAAACGCGGATTGTCGAGTAGGCGGGTGTAAAAGGTCGGCACGCCCATCAGGCTTGTCGCGTTGGGCATGTGATCAATCAGCGCATCGGCGTCGAGCTTGGGGAAGAAGACCATCGAAGCCCCGGCGGCTAGAAGGACATTTGTCGCCACGAACAGCCCATGCGTGTGAAAGATCGGCAAGGCGTGCAGCAGCACATCCTCAGATGTGAAGTGCCAGTGATCCACCAGCATCAACGCGTTAGAGAGAAGGTTGTTCTGGCTCAGCATCGCGCCTTTGGACCGGCCCGTTGTGCCGGAGGTATAGAGAAAGGCGGCAATGTCATCGCCCGCGCGCGGTTCGGTGGCAAAATCGCCTGAACAGGCCGCCGCGGCATTTGTCAGATCGCCGCCCGTGCCAAGATCGCTGATCATCGCACCTGCGGCTTGGGCCACTGGAGTCAGGCTGTCGCGCGTGTTTGGATCACAAACCAACAGACGCGCGCCGCTGTTTTCGACAAAGTAAGACACTTCATCCGCTGTGTAGCCAGTGTTCAGCGGCAAAAAGATAACCCCGGCCTGGATACAGCCAAAGATCAGCGCCAGCGCATCGGGGGATTTTTGTACCTGGATGGCGACACGGTCCCCGGTTCTGATGCCTTTATCCCGCAGAGCCTGGGCAAATTGCGCAGCCCGTTTGGCGAACTCAGCATAGCTGATCCGGCCCCCTTCAGGCAGATGCAGAAACGGCGCGGGATTGTTGGCTTGTTTGCCCAGCAGGCTGTCATGCAAAAGATTGGCCATGTCGCGTCCTCCGTTCCTCTGCCAAGTGTTCACATCGGCAAACCGGCGTCAGGGTTTACCCTCTGCGGGCGCAGAAACAAGGCCAAGTTTCTCAAATTCCGCATATGTCGCGGCCCAGGTATCCGGGAGCTGTTCGACATAAGGCGGCAGGGACCGGCTGCCTTTGAGCGCCTCTTCCTGACAGGTGCGCAACAGGATATTCAACCGATTGGCCCCGAAAACGCCCGCTGAGCCCGCCATGCGGTGGGCCTCGGCGGCAAAAGCATCCAGACGTTTCTTATGCGGGGGCAGATCGGCAAGAAAGGCGGTCATCTCTTCGGTGAACTTGGTCAACAGGTTGCGTACTTGTGCCTTTGGGATTTCGTCCAGAAATTCGTCCAACACGGTTGTGTTCAACAGGGATTGGTCGAAGTTCAGGTCGCTGAGGGTGAATTTCTGCCCGGCGCGGCAATTGAGAAGGGCTTGGCGCAGTGCGGTTTTGGTCATCGGCTTGATCAGCACGGCATTCATGCCCGCCCCAATGAAGCGCGCGGCCTCGGTCGGCAGGGCATGGGCGGTGGTGGCAATGATCGGTGTGTCCTGATCCTGTTTGCGGATTTCGCCGGTGGCGGTCAGCCCGTCCATGCCGGGCATCGAAATATCCATCAGGATCACGTCAAACTCGCCTTGCAGGGCCTTTTCAACACCGATCAAACCGTCTTCGGCCTCGGTGACGGTATGGCCGTCCCGTTCCAGCAATTTGCGCGCCACCATGCGGTTGACGGGGTTGTCCTCGACCAAAAGCACCTGCATGGGCGCGGGCAGGGCAGTGTTTTGTTCGGCTTCAGGATCAAAGCCTGCGCCTGCGTCGCCAGCCACATCCGCAATCGGCTGCTTTTCCATCTTTTCCGCGTCATAGGCCAGCGAGAGGCGCAGCCAGAACACGCTGCCTTCGCCCAATTCGCTTTCAGCGCCCATGTCACCGCCCAAGGCTGTGACCAACCGATGCGAAATTCCAAGACCAAGGCCGGTGCCGGTATTTGAGCGGGCATAAGAGCTGTCGATGGTGACAAAATCGCCAAACACCCGGTCCAGATCCTCTTGCGAGATGCCAAGCCCAGTATCGATCACGCGGATTTCGACCTCGTCCAGGCCGTTCTGGCAATCGGCCTCGATGGTGATCTCGCCATTCTCGGTGAACTTGATGGCATTGCCCAAGAGATTGAGCAGGATCTGCCGCAACCGATCCGGATCACCATGAACCTCGTGCAGGGCAGGGTGCATGGGGGACAGGGTCAACATATTGCCACGAGCCTTGGCGCGGCCATTTTGGCCCTCGATCAATTCCTCAAGCAGTTCGACCAGATCAAAGGCCTCGTGGCGCAGGTTCATCTTACCCGCATCCAAGCGCGAGACATCCAGAACGTCATTCACATGGCGCAGCAGGATCTGGCCGGATTTCTGCATAACGCCAAGGTAATGACGGTGTTCGTCATTCATCTTGTCCGGCTCGAACAGCTCCATCGTGCCCAACATACCATTAAGCGGCGTGCGCATCTCGTGGCTCATGACGGCAAGCAGGTCGGCCTTGTGCTTTTCCCCGGCAATGGCGCGGTCTCGGGCATCGCGCATGGCCTCTTCGGCGCGCAAACGGGTGGAAATATCGCGAATAAAGCCAACAAAGATTTCACCATCGCGGCTATGGGTGCGCGCCAGGGCCAGCTCGATTGGGAACGCCTGACCGTCCTGATGCTGCGCCTCGAGTTTGACATTGTCGAGATTGACCAAGCTCGACAGGGTGCCCAGGTTTTGCTGGTTGGCGGCCTTGAACTGCATCAATTGAGTCCAAAGATTCTCTCGCAAGGGCTCTGGCAGGATCAGGTCGACAAAGTTTTGCGACAAGGCAACATCGCGCGGATAGCCAAACATCCGCTCGGCCGCGCCGTTATATTCAACGATTTCACCATCGCGATTGGTCACGACGATGGCATCCAGCGAGGTGGCGATGATCGCCTCCATCCGCTCGCTGATTTCCAGATTGGTCTGGGCATCCTGTTCGCGGATTTGGGCCAGACGGAACATGGCAAGCACCACGATGATCAGAACCGTGACCAAGGCGATGGTCAGAATGGCGATACGGGTCAGCGTTTGCGAAATGCTGGCGCGCTGGGCGTCGCGGATTTCGGAAAAGACCTTGATCCCGGACAGGGCGATCTGACGATTGGCGGTACGCGCAAGCGAAGCATCGCGGGCAAATTCCTCGAGCGAGTTTTCAAAACTGCCATCCTGCGCATCGATAATCGCCACCCATTTCGTCAAAAACTTGCCGATATAGAGGATGTTCTGTCGAATGCGTTCCTTTTCGCGCAGGGGGGCAAAGGTCGGCCCGCTTTGCAGCGTGTCCACCCGGCTGTAGAAAATATCGAAACGGGTTTTCAGATTGGCCAGATCAGGGGTTTCTGAATTGAGCGCTTTTTGCGCCGCGAGTTCCAGCGACAAGGCTTCGGATTCGCTCTGCGCCAGGAACCATTGCACATTGTCTGATGTGGCATAGGCCAGACGTTCCAACTGCCGGCGCACATCCATCACCAAAAGCAGAATGATCGTGATGAACAAAATGACGATGACGGCGGTCAAACCGCGCCGCATCTTGCCGGTTTCGCCTGTGTCGCTATCGGCCCATGTGCTCACCGGGGGATCCTGTCTGGCTTGTTTCTTTGTTTGGTCTCCGCGACCTTAGCGAAGAACCTCCAACCGGTTCAACTGCCAGACACTGCGGGAAAAATAGACTTCGGTGCGAAAATCCGAGGAGTGATCATAGGGGTAAATGATCCACAAAGGCCCCTTGTCGCGCACGGACATGGGTTTTCCGTTGCGCTGATAGGCAATCAGGGCCGAGCCGGGAACCGCATCCGTCAGCGGTATTTCGGCGTAATAGTCGTTGATGGCCCAGGCGTCGATAACCGTTCCATTCGCGCCGATATAGTCAAGCAGGTCGCCCAATTCGACGCCGACAAATTCCTGCATCCCATCTGTCCAGATCGTGGTGGTGCGCAATTCGGTGCGGGGCAGGGCCTGTAGCATTTCCAGATCGAATTCGGCCAAATCTTCGTTATTGTGGCGCGAAATCTCGCCGGACATCTGTAGGATAACAGGACCGGTCGGGATGGGCATTTCATCTGCTTGTGCCTGCACGCCACCAAAGAAAACAAGGAAAACAAAGCAGCTGCGCAAAAAACGAATCATATTTAGGTACTTTCCACCAAGAATAGGTGGCCGCAAGTGTGGTCAGTGGCTCTTTAATGTTGATAGGTGCAGGCGGATACCTGTTGCTCTCTTTCGTATAGGGTGGCAGGCTAGGGCATGGAACGTGACGGTCTGGCATGTAAGCGGCAACAGCGTCCCAAACGGGCATAACCAATGTTAACCTTCTCGTGAGAGTATAACAATAAGTGGCCAAAAGGCCTGAAGTGGAATGAACCGAATGCGCATTCTGTTAGCAGATGACCATGATCTGGTCCGCGATACCATCGCCGCCTATTTGACCGGAAATGAAGGGGATGAGGTCGTCACAGTCTCCACCTTGGATGATGCGGTTGAGGCGGCTGTCAGCGGCGGCAGTTTTGATTTGGTTCTGTTGGATTACAATATGCCGGGCATGAATGGGCTTGAAGGGCTCGCCCGCATGAAAGAAGCCAATGAGGGGCGGCCAGTGGCCATCATCTCCGGCAGCGCCTCGCGCGAGGTGGCGGATGCGGCGCTTCAGGCTGGGGCACAAGGTTTTATTCCCAAGACGCTAAGCGCGAAATCGCTGCTGACCGCGGCCCGTTTCATGGCCGCGGGTGAGGTCTATGCCCCCGTCGAATTCATGCAGCAAAAGCCCAGCGATGAGGCCGGGATGCTGACACGGCGCGAATTGGACGTGTTGCGCGGCATATGCGAGGCCAAAGCGAACAAGGAAATCGCCCGTGACCTTGATCTGCAAGAGGTGACGGTCAAGCTGCATGTCAAAACCCTGAGCCGCAAACTGGGCGCGCGCAATCGTACCCATGTGGCCATGATCGCCCGTGACAAAGGGCTGGCCTAAACGTATCTCAGAACGGAAAACCGCGCGCTTTTCTATGGCCTCCTTGTTCGAATTGGGCTAGTTTTCGAAAAATTTCGAAAACTGACGAAAGTGGAGGGGAAAATGGGCTTTGTTCTGGCCATTGATCAGGGGACGACGTCCAGCCGGGCGATTGTCTTTGATGGCGATCTCAAGATCACCGCAAGCGCGCAAGAGGAATTCACCCAGCATTTCCCGGATTCTGGCTGGGTTGAGCATGATTGCATGGACCTGTGGACCACCACCCTGGCCACCTGTAAAGCGGCCATCGCTCAGGCCGGGATCGCGGCCAACGACATTTCAGCCATCGGCATCACCAATCAGCGCGAGACCACCGTTGTTTGGGATCGCGCCACCGGTGAACCCATCCACAACGCCATCGTCTGGCAGGATCGCCGCACCTCTGACATGTGTCAAAGCCTCAAGGCGGCTGGGCATGAGGCAATGGTCACCGAGACCACCGGCCTTTTGCTTGATCCCTATTTCAGCGGCACCAAGCTGGCCTGGATCCTGGACAATGTTGATGGGGCGCGTGCGCGTGCCGAAGCAGGCGAACTGGCCTTTGGCACCGTGGATAGCTGGCTGATCTGGCACCTGACAGGCGGTGACCGTCATGTGACCGACGCCACCAATGCGGCGCGCACCTTGCTCTACGATATCCGCTCTGGCCAATGGTCGTCGCAGATTTGCGAGCTGTTGAAAATCCCGATGCAGATGCTGCCCGAGGTGCTCGACTGCGCGGCTGATTTTGGTACGGCCAAAGCCGAATTGCTGGGGGCCGAACTGCCCATTCTGGGCGTGGCGGGTGATCAACAGGCAGCTACAATCGGGCAGGCCTGTTTCGAACCGGGTATGCTGAAATCCACCTATGGCACGGGCTGTTTTGCGCTGCTCAATACCGGCGACACACCGGTTGCGTCTAAAAATCGCCTGCTGACCACCATCGCCTATCAGCTTGATGGCAAACCGACTTATGCGCTCGAAGGCTCGATCTTTATTGCCGGTGCGGTGGTGCAATGGTTGCGTGATGGGTTGCAGATAATCAACTCCGCCCCAGAAACGCAGGCCCTGGCTGAACAGGCGGATGACAATCAGGATGTGATCCTTGTCCCGGCCTTTACCGGGCTGGGCGCGCCCTATTGGAACGCGGAATGTCGCGGCGCAGTGTTTGGCCTGACCCGCGGTTCGCGCCCCGAAGAGTTTGCTCGCGCGGCGCTGGAAAGCGTCGGCTACCAGACACGCGATCTATTGGAGGCTATGCAGGCCGATTGGGGCACGTCTGGGGATACGGCCCTTCGGGTTGATGGCGGGATGAGCGCGTCGGATTGGGCAATGCAATTCCTCTCCGATATTCTGGACGCGCCGGTTGATCGCCCCGAGGTCTTGGAAACCACCGCAATGGGCGCGGCCTGGCTGGCGGGACAACGGGCTGGGATCTATCCGGACCAAGCCGGGTTCGCCAAAACCTGGGCGCTGGAAAACCGGTTTCAACCCCAGATGGAGGCCGAGACCCGTGATCGCAAATATGGCGCGTGGAAACGTGCCGTTAGCGCCGCACAGGCCTTTTGATCCTGGCAATTCACGGATTTGGCGGGCCACGCCCTCGACATGGCGGGCTCAATCAGCAATACAAAAAGGGCAAATAGCAATGCCTTATCGGCCCGCCAATAATCCGTGTCCATGAAACCAGAAGATCTTGAAATCGCCGCCTCATCGCTGTTGATCGAAGGCATGTCGCCAGAGGCGCGGGAGCTGTTGTTACAGCGCGCCCAGGCCCGCGAATTTGATCGAGGGGCCACGGTGTTCCTGCAAGGGGAGCGGGCAAGCGCGATCTATATCGTGCTGGATGGCTGGGTGAAACTCTACCGCATTGCCCGCAATGGGTCCGAGGCGGTGGTTGGCGTCTTTACCAAAGGCCGCAGCTTTGGCGAGGCGGTGGCCTTTCGCCATGACACCTATCCGGTCTCTGCCGAGGCGGTCACCAATTGCCGCGTAGCGCGCATCGAGGCCGACCATTTCCTGCATATGATCCGCTCCAACCCGGAAATGGCCGTGTCGATCCTGTCGGCCACCTTTGCCCATTTGCACAGTCTGGTCGGCCAGGTCGAAGCGCTCAAGGCGCGTACTGGCGCACAGCGCGTGGCGGAATTCCTGCTAGAGCTGTCCAAATGCGAGATGGGCAGCTGCGAAGTTGTCCTGCCCTATGACAAGGTGCTGATTGCCGGGCGTCTGGGTATGAAACCCGAAAGCCTCAGCCGCGCCTTTGGCGCGCTCAAGGCGCATGGGGTCAAGATCAAACAGAACAAGGCGGAAATCTCGGACGTCGAACAATTGCGCGCCTATGCCGAGGAAGACCCGGCAAATGCCTGGGGCCGCTAAGAAAACAAGGGGGCTGATATGGCCGGAGATCTGAACAAAGCCATCGCGTTGATTGATGCGGCCAATGCGGCTGATCCAACATTGGAGGATGGCGAGCCCGCCGCGCGTCTTTATGGCGAACGCATGAGCTCTGAGCTCGATCGCCTGTTTCCTGATGCCTCGGATGTGTTGAAAATCGCCAGCCGCGGCCAACATGTGGAACGCTGGAAATTACCGCGCAAAGACTATCCCGAAGGCCGCGCCGGTTACTTCGCTTGGCGTAAGGAACAGGGGCGCCGCCACGGCGAACGCGTCGCCGGGATCATGGCCGAGGCCGGTTATGACGAGACGGCACAAGAGCGCGTCGGTGTCTTGCTGCGCAAAGAAGGCATCAAGCGCGACGATGAGGTGCAGGCGCTCGAGGATGTGATCTGTTTCACCTTTCTGAAATGGTATTTCTCGCCCTTCGCCGACACACAAAAACCCGAAGCGTTGCCCCGTATTGTTGAACGCACGGCGGCGAAAATGTCGGTTGACGGCCGCGCCCGTGCCTTGCAGGAGTTCGACCTTCCGGAACCTTTTGCAGCCATGTTCCGAGACTGAACTGCTATCAAAGGCTGCCTGCGTTTCTTTGGGCCAAAAATATCCCGGGGTGAATTGGTCGCCTCGCGACCAAGAGGGGCAGCGCCCCTCACGCCCGACCCAGTCTCACGGCACCGGCAGAACCCCGATCACCGCTTCATGCAGGTGAAACACCGCCGCCCAGGCCAGGATCGCAATTGTCAAACGCAACCATGACGGCAAGGAACGCGGCCGCCATTTGCCCGATATCAGGGCTGCAAAAGGCATCAGCGAGGTGCGCGCAGACAAACGGCCCCAATCCGCCCCAATTATCCGCGCACGGCGGCGCTCGACCAGGCCCATGCCCAGCACGGAAAACGCCGCGAAAGTACCAAACAGAATGACATGGGCCAGATCTCCGTTCGCCCAAAGATGCACCCCCGACCACAGGGCCAGGGCCCAAAGCAAGGGCTGTCGGGTCAGCCCGACAATGCCGGGATGGTCAGGGTCAAAGCCGCTTCTGCGTCCCTCAAAGGCAAAGGGGTTGGGCGCGGCGACGCCAAAACTTGCGAGCAAGATGACGACGGGCATCACCAGATTGACCGCCCAACGCGACGCCGCAGATTGGTCCCAAAGCGGCACAAAAGGCGCGCGCCCGGCCGCCCAGATCACCCAGAGCAACAGCAAGGTCGAGCCCAATGAAAACAGCGCCGTGTAGCCCATTGTGCCAAGCCGGGTCACCAACACATCCTTGACGCCAAGTGCGGCTGGAACCCGGTGTGACCCCATGAAAAGCAGCATCGCAACGGCGAATTCAATCCATTCCATGGCGGTCTCCTGTTTTTACCCGGCCAGCACGGCCAAGCCCATGATAACACTCATATAGATCGCCAGAACAAGGGCAAATCCGCGCCCCCAGCCGGGCGCGCTTTGCAGGTTCAGATAGACCCGCAAGATGAGCTGCGCTTTGATCCAGGCCAAGGCGAGCATCGCCAAAGCAGCCCAAATGCCGCTTGCTCCGAACAGCGCCAGCAGGGTGGAGCCGAGCGACAGCGCGATAAGAGACAGCCAGGCTTGGGTAACAGGCATGGCAGACACCTAAAGCAGGTAAATGATCGGAAAGAGCAGCACCCAAACCAGATCAACCATATGCCAAAACGCGGCCCCAACCTCGGTATTGCGGGGGCTGATTTTCCAGGCAACGAGGGCGAGAATGACAATCCCAGCGATGACATGCATGGCGTGAAAACCCGTCAGCATGTAATAGAACAGAAAGAAATCATGGGTTTCAAAGGTGATCCCCAATTCCGATTTCGCGACGTATTCCAGCCATTTGACCACCAGAAACACCAGGCCCAACACCATGGCAGCACCCAGCAAACCCCGCGCCCGGCCAATTTGGCCGGTCTCACTACAACGCAGGGCCAGTGCGGCAAACCAACCCGAGGTGACCAGAACCACGGTGTTGATCCCGGCGGCGGTGGCGTTGAGATGGCCTTGCGCCTCGGCAAAGCCGACAGGGTCCGTGACCCGCACCGCCATGAAGGCCGCCAATCCAGCCCCGAAAACCAACAGCTCCGAGACAATCAGAACCCACATCATCAGATCACCGGGCAGGGCGTCGATGCCCTGCGGTGCGGTTTGCTCGCTCATCCCGCCCCCACAAGCTCGCGATAGATGCGGGGCAGGGCGACAAGAAGCTTGTCCGGGTCGGGGATCAGCGAATAGCCCGATTTGCCAAAGATGCGCGGGAACCAGCTTTTGCCATCGCGATCCACGGCAATGCCATAGACTGCGTGGCCGGCGCGGCGCGCCTCTTGCACCGCCTTGCGGCTGTCTTCGATGCCGTGGCGGCCTTCGTAATGGTCGAGGTCGTTGGGCTTGCCATCGGTAATCACCAGCAGCAGACGACGTTTGCGCGGCTGATTGCTGAGATCCTTGGAGACATGGCGCATCGCCGCCCCTAGCCGGGTGTAGAACCCCGGTTGCAGCGCACCAATCCGACCCTCGACCTGTCTGCTCATCTGCTCGTCAAAGCCTTTGGCCTCTTGCACATAAACCCGGTCGCGTTTCAGCGAGCTAAAGGCGTTGATGGCAAAATCATCGCCGCAGGCATCCAGCCCCCAGGCAAAAGCCGCCAAGGCTTCGCGTTCCACATCAATCACTCGGCGACCATCATGGCCATGTCCGGGGATCGCGCTTTCGGTTGAGCGCGAGACATCCAGCAGGATCGACACTGCCAGATCGCGTTTTTCGGCGCGGGTCTGGTTCCAGACGCGATCATCCGAGACCCCGGTGGCGATGAAATCCACATGGGCGCGCACAGCGCGTTCGGTGTTCAGCTCATCTCCATCCGGATGGCCATGGGTCGAGATGCGACCGGGGCGCAGCGCTTCGAACTGACGGCGCACGGCGCGGATACGGGCCTGCGCCCTCGGGTCCTGCGTAAAGACATCCACATCGCCCGGCTCGGCCTTTGAGGCAAGAACGCGACAGTGATTGCGCAGATAGGTCCCGGTGCGGCAATCCCATTCGGGATAGGTGGTGACCGCCGATAACATCTCGCGATCCACGTCTTCGGGGGCGAGATCGAGGTGCAGTTTTAACCGTGTCGCCGGAGCCTGTTTGATCTGCCCCAACCCGATCTCTTCCTGATCATCCGCCGCCTTTTTGGCGTCGTCGTTTTCGTCATCTTCAACCCGGCGGTTGATGTTCATGAACTCGGCCCAGCTCAGGATGGCTTCGAACTTGTGCAGAATGAAACTGTCGGGGCGTTCGACCTGATCGGCCTTGCGACGACGGGCTTTGCGGGCACGGCCCTCTTCGGTGTCGCCTTGTTCGGTCTCCCCATCGGTTTCTGGGTTGTCCACGGTCATGGATTCCGAGCGGTCAGCCGGGCGCAGATCGGGCCAGATGGCGATGGGGCGGAAGGGCAGGTAGCCGCGCGGGGCGCGCCAGTCGGACAGTTCGCCAGCCCGGATTGCAGTCAACATATCCTTCGCTCGGTCATTCAGCGGCGCATCGGACCCCAGCAGATGACAGATAATCGCCTCAACCGCAGCCTCTGCCGGAGGCAGGGTTGGCGTGCGGCGCAGCAACAAAGTCGCTTCTCGCAGATCAGCATAAAGTTTGCGATAGCCCGGTGCGATGTCCAGCGCCTTATCAATCACCTGCATTGCGGCCCCAAGCCCCGCCATATCGGCGCGCAGTGGGTCGTCTTCTTCGCTGAGGCACTCAACCTGCGCCGCCCCAGCCGCTGCAGCGGCCAGCCACAGATAAAGCGCCGCGTTTGCCTCGCGCGCCGGGAACACCGCGAGGCTTTCGGGCATGCGCAGGGCAAACCCGTCATAGCTGGCGCGCGGCACGGCCTCGGCCCAGGTGCCCAATTTGCGGCGCAGGGACAGACGGTGATGAGACACCTCATCACCAACTGGTTTAAGTTCGACCGACGGATCGCCGCCCAAACCCCGGAATAAGACTGCCAGTCGCCCGCCGACCTCGGTAAGGTCGACGCGGGCTCCTTCGTGGACGACAGGTGCGTCCAGACGACTGGCATAATTGTGCCACAGCTTCCCGACGGTTTCTTCGGGTTCCCATGGCTCAATTTCGATCGTGCTCACCACTGGCCTCACCCGAAAATAGCAGTGACAAGATCGAGGAGCCCGCGTTTCACGTCCGCGTCATCGCTGAGCGGTTCGATCATGGCGGCCAGAATGGCGCGCTCGACCGGCATGCCTTGGTTGATCAGCGTTGCCGCATAGATCACCAACCGGGTCGAGACACCCTCCTCAAGGTCCTGCCCCTTGAGGTCGCGCAGCTTATTGGCAAGACGGACAAGGGGTTTGACGCGCTCTTCGTCCAGGCCGGATTCGCGTGCGACCACGGGGATCTCATGCGCGGGGCTGGGGAAGTCGAATTCCATCGACACAAAGCGTTGCCGCGTCGAAGGTTTCAGTGTTTTCAGGATGTTTTGGTAGCCGGGGTTATAGGACGCCACCAGCATAAAGCCCGGTGCGGCCTCCAGCTCTTCGCCTGTACGATCCAACGGCAGAATGCGCCGGTCATCGGTCAGCGGATGAAGTACGACTGTTACATCTTTTCGGGCCTCAACAACCTCATCAAGGTAGCAAATCGCCCCCTCGCGCACGGCGCGGGTCAGCGGGCCGTCCACCCAGACGGTTTCACCGCCCTTGAGCAGGTAGCGCCCGATCAGATCGCTGGCAGACAGGTCATCGTGGCAGGCCACGGTGTAAAGCTTGCGGTTCAATTTGGCGGCCATATGGGCCACAAACCGGGTTTTCCCGCAGCCTGTCGGACCTTTCAGCAGGACCGGCAGATTGTTCTGGCTGGCGGCGGCGAACATTTCGCATTCATCGCCGGTGGGGAGGTAGAAGGGGGCATGTGCCGCCCCCTCCGTGATTTGAGTTCCGTCCATGACAGTCATGGCTCCTTTACTCGGCTGGGGTGCCAGAGACACCGGCTTCGATCAGTTCCTTGCGTGGGCGCAGAACCGCATAGATGAAGAGAACAGCCCCAAGCACCACGGCAATGCCGGTGCCAAAGCGCATGACATAAAAGATCCAGAGCTGGTCTTGGACATCCATGAAGCCTTCGCCATTGACGCGTTGCAGGTGCGTTTGCACTGTGCCCGCAAAGGTCAGGGTGAAGGTCATGAAGGTCATGCCACCGGCCATCAGCCAGAAGGACCCCATGTTCAGCACCTGATTATACGGGTCGCGTCCCCGCAGGATCGGCATCGCATAGGAGATGATCGCCAGGTTCAGCGCCACATAGGCCCCAAAGAAAGCCAGGTGACCATGGGCGGCGGTGATCTGCGTGCCGTGGGTGTAGAAGTTCACACCATGCAGCGTGTGCAAAAAGCCCCAGACACCCGCGCCAAAGAAGGCCAGTGTTGCGCAGCCCAAGGACCACAGCAGAGCGGCCTTGTTGGGGTGGTCACGGCGGCCTTTCCAGACCATGACAAAGGCAAAGGCCATCATGCCAAAGAAGGGAACAACTTCGAGCGAGCTGAAGATGGAGCCGATCCACTGCCAGTAACCCGGCGTGCCGATCCAGAAATAGTGGTGTCCGGTGCCAAGGATGCCTGAGAACAGGGCCAGAGCGGCCAGAACATAAAGCCACTTTTCAACAACTTCGCGGTCCACACCGGTCAGTTTCAGCATCAGGAAGGCAAGGATGGAGGCCATCACAAGCTCCCAGGTGCCCTCGACCCAGAGATGCACGATGTACCACCAGTACATTTTGTCGAGCGCCAGGTTGGCCGGGTTGTAAAAGCTGAACAGGAAGAGGATGGCAATGCCCCAAAGGCCCAAGAGCAGGATATTGGTGATCGCGGTTTTTTTGCCTTTCAGCACGGTCATCGAGATGTTGTAGAGGAAGATCAGCGCCGCAACGACGATACCGGCCTTGACCCATTTGGGCTGCTCGATGAATTCGCGCCCCTCTTTGCCGAACAGGAAGTTGCCCTGTGCGATGTCAAAGAGATAGGTGACGACGACGCCTGCCGTGCCGATCACGAGGATAAGCAGCTGAAGATAGGCGAGTTTTTCGGAGTGGATTTCACGCTCGGATTCCTCGGGTACAAGGAAATAGGCCGCGCCAAAGAACCCCAGCAGCAGCCAGACCACCAGGGAATTGGTGTGCAGCATGCGGGCAATGTTGAAGGGGATCAGCTCGGCGAGGAAGTTTCCGTCGACATAGATCCAGCCCAGAACCAGACCCACCGTTACCTGCACTGCGAACAGCGCCATGGCCACGATGAAATAGGCAAAGGCGATTTTTTGTGTTTGATATTTCATGTCCCTCTCTCCTTAGCCAGCTTCGTTGGGCGGCCAGTCTTGGGCGTTGATGGTCTGAGACCAGAGCAGGAAGTCCGCGAGGCCGCGGAATTCTTCGTCGCTGAGGTCAAAGAAAGGCATCTGGCGGCGCCCCTCGATGCCGGTCGGCATGGCTTCCATCCAGTTGCGGAGGGCTTCGTGGGCTTCTTCCGGCGTTTCCACGCCCCAGCGCTCCATTACGTTAACCAATTCCGGGGCGAAATATGCGCCTTCACCCATCAGCGTGTGACAGTTGATGCAGGCGTGTTTTTCCCAGACATGTTTGCCGAGTTTCACGCTCTCGGTGAGCGTGTCTTCGTTGGTTGAGGTCGTGACGATATAGCGGTGAGAATGGGCCGAAAGGGCCAGGAATATGATTATGAAGAACAATGACCCGCCATAGAAGATGTTGCGGGCCATGCTCTTGGTCATGACTTCGCGCATCGCGCTTATCCTTCCCTTGAGTTTTCTGGTGGTCAGAAAATCCCTCAGGGGGGCGAGTCGCTCCTTAACAATAGTCAATCGGCGGCGGGTGATTGGTTAGCTGTCTGAATTTGTTTTGTTATTTGCGTGATGCTGTGGCGCGGAGATGGCCTGGTTGTCGGGTGATCAAGCCGGTTTCTGCGCCATAAATGGCGCAGTCGCGTGCCGCGGGCGGGGGAGGGGCGCTGCCCCTCTTGGCCGCGGGGCGACCAATTCACCCCGGGATACTTCTGGCCCAAAGAAGCCTGCGGCGGGGTGTTTTTGGGGGGGCGTTGCGGGGTGTTTTTTGCGCAATGGGTAAAGGTGGCGGGCGGTGGGGGTAATGGATCGCGCGGGGTTTGCGCAACGGGGCAATTGGTCCGTTTTGGCCCGCGTTTTGGGGGGATTGCCCCGGGGTGGACATGGGGCCCCGGGGGAGCGATTGGGGGCAATCTGTCCGATTCTGGCGGAGTTTTGGGGGGATTGGGTGCGCAGAGAGGCCCGGTGCGCGGGGCGCGACGCGAAAAAGGGTTAAATTGCCTTTACTTAGGTTAAAGGCGTGGATCACAAGGGCGAGACGCGGTCCCAGTCGAGGTCAAACCGGGCGAGGTATTTGCGCAAGCGATCGGCGTCATTGGTGGAGGTCCGCTTGGCCCGTGACACGGCAAACAGCGCCCGGCCCGCCGCCGAAAGGCTGGCGGATTGGCGACAGCAGCGGATCACCTCGGCCAGTTGCACCAGATCGAACGGGTCAAGATCCTGCGCCGCCGCGCCCAGAACCGAGGCGACGAGGCGGGCATCGCTGTCTTTGGTGGAGCCATGCCAATGGCGTTGCAGCGTGGCGATTTCTTCGTCCACCATGGCGCGGGTGATGCGCCCGCGCGGGGCCAGCGTACAGAGCCGCCGGATCGACGCGCCAAAATCGCGGAAATTGCCCGGCCAGGGCGTGGCCGGATCGCTGGCAAAACGCAGATAGGCGGCGCGGGCATCGGCGTTGAACCCGGTTTGACTGCCAAGATTGCCTTCGGAGCGGGCCAGCTCGTAGGCCAGGTTGATCTCGATATCTTCGCGGCGCTCGCGCAAGGGCGGCAGGGTAAAGCGCCACATGCTGAGCCGGGCCAGCAGGTCGGGGCGGAACAAGCCATCGGCGCTGAGGCTGCGCAGGTCACGATTGGCCCCGGCGATGACCTGAAACCGGCTGGAGACCTCGTGATCGGAGCCCAAAGGGTAGAACCGCCCGGATTCAATGGCGTGCAGCAGAATGGCCTGACCTTTGAGGTCAAGCTCGTCAATCTCGTCCAGGAAAAGCACGCCGCCATCCGCCTCGCGCAGCAGCCCGCCGCGTTCCGAGCCGGCCTGACCGGTATAGCTGCGGCGCTGGCCAAACAAGGATGCCATGGCGTTAGCGCTGTTGAGCGTGGCGCAATTGATATGCACCATGCGCCCTTTGACCCGGCGGCGGTCGAGTTTGAGATTGTAGATGCGCTCGGCCAGCTCGGTCTTGCCGGTGCCGGTTTCGCCCAAGAGCAGGATCGGTTCGTCGGAATTGCCCGCCACCAACTCGATCCGGTCGATCAGGGCGTTATAGGCGGGGTTGCGCGTGTCGATCCCGCCTTTGAGCTGGTCGCCGTATTCGCGCGAGAGCTGGTCAAAGCGGTGCTGGAGCAGATTGTAACGGCTGAGATCAAGGTCGATGATGCCATAGCTGGGCTGGGGATCATCGCTGCGCGGCGGGCCGGTCTGGATCAGGCGCGCCGGGATGTGGCGGCTTTCGGCGAGCAGGAACCAGCAGATCTGCGCCACATGGGTGCCGGTGGTCAGGTGGATGTGATATTGCTCGCGATCCTCATCAAAGCCGTAATTGCGGGCGAAATCGAACAGCTTGCCATAGACCTCTTGGAAATCCCAAGGGTCGGAGAGGTTGAGCGTTTGCAGCAGAACCTCGGTATCGGGTGACAGCGCCTCGATCTCTTGTTTCACCTGATGGGCGAGGCGGTGGAAATTCTCGTCATAGAGCAGTTCCAGCCGGTCCACGTGGAAATCATCATGCATGACCAGGCTGATGCTGGGCCGCCATTTGCGTTTGCGCCCCATATCAAGCGTGGTGCCAAGGAAGCCGAGGACGACATTGCGCATGATGTGATCCAAATGGATAAGTTACGATATGTTTGTATCGTATGTGATGGGGTGGATTTTTTCAAATCCTGATTTTTGTGTTTTGTTTCAGGTGTTTGTTTGGATTTTTAGTTTTTCTTTGGGCCGGGGGTTGGCCATGGCAAAACAAGCTCACCAAAGAGAAGGAATGGAACAATGGCAAACAAATCCGTGTTTGCATCACTGAAGGGCCGGTTGCTGCCACAGGCGGACACCAGGAACGCGACAGGGGCGCCGGCCTACCGCCTGAGCGATGCGCATAAGCTGGCGCAGCTGGCTGTGACCGGCAGCTTTGGTGAGATGTTTTACCAATCCGCCGAAGCGGAGCTGGCCAAGGTTGTCGCGGCGGCGGAGAAGGTCGAGCCACGGTTTCTGGCACAGGCGGCGATCTATGCCCGTCAGTCCGGTTACATGAAGGACATGCCAGCGGTGTTGCTGGCGGTGCTGGCGCGGCGTGATCCGGCCCTGTTTCGGGCGGTGTTTGGTCGCGTGGTCGATAATGGCAAGATGCTGCGGGTCTTTGTGCAGGTGATGCGCTCGGGCCAGACCGGGCGCAAGTCTCTGGGCTCGGCCCCAAAGGCGATGGTGCAGAACTGGCTGAACACGGCCTCGGACCGGGCGCTGCTGATGGCCAATATCGGCAATGATCCGGCTCTGGCGGATGTGCTGCGTATGGTGCACCCAAAGCCTGTGAGCAAGGAGCGCGAGGCGCTGTTTGCCTGGGTGTTGGGGAAGCCCTGCGAGGTTGGGCTGTTGCCGCAGGCGCTGCAGGATTGGCTGGGCTTTCAGGCCACGGGGCGCGGTGAAGTGCCGGATGTGCCGTTTCAGATGCTGACGCAGCTGAAGCTGAGCACCGAGCATTGGGCGCAAATTGCGCGGGCCGGGTCTTGGCAGATGGTGCGGCAGAACCTGAATACGTTTCTGCGTCACGGCGTCTTTGAGGATGCCGAGATGCGGGCACATGTGGCGGCGCTGTTGCGCGACCCAAAGCGGATCCGAAAGGCGCGGGCCTTTCCGTGTCAGCTGATGGTGGCAGCGCAGAATGTTGCGGCTGAGATGCCGGGTGAGATCACCGAGGCGCTGCAGGATGCGATGGAGATCGCGGTGCAGAATGTGCCGAAGGTGGCGGGTCAGGTGGTGATCTGTCCGGATGTGTCCGGCTCGATGACCTGGCCAGTGACCGGTTATCGCAAGGGCGCGAGCTCGGTGATGCGGCATGTGGATGTGGCGGGGCTGGTGGCGGCGGCGTTTCTGCGGGCGAACCGTGGGGCGCGGGTGCTGGCCTTTGACACCAAGGTGCATGAGGGCGGGTTGCGGCCGCGCGATAGCGTGCTGACCAATGCCGAGCGCCTGGCGGCTTATGCCGGTGGAGGAACGGATTGTTCCGCGCCGCTGCGGCTGCTGAACGCGAAACGCCAGGCACCGGATCTGGTGGTGTTTGTCTCCGATAACCAATCCTGGGTGGATGCCCGGGATGGGCATCGTGGGACGGCGATGATGAAGGAATGGGAAGCGCTGAAACGGCGCAACCCAAAGGCCAAGCTGGTCTGCATCGACATCGCGCCATACGGCACCGCACAGGCCAAGACGCGCCAGGACGTGCTGAATATCGGCGGGTTCTCGGATGTGGTCTTTGACCAGATCGCGCGCTTTGCCAATGGCGCCACCGGCCCGGATTACTGGGTCGAGCAGATCGCCAAAATCGAGGTCTGACCTCATACCTCGGGGCGGGTGACCGCCCCGGGGGACAGAAAAGAAAACCGGGCGGAATGCCTGCGGGACTACATCTCCAAACTGTAACGTCTCGCAGATCCCTTGTCCGCCCGGCCTGAACAGGAATTGAAAAGAAAGGAAGATAGCCTGACGAATGCAGGTGGACCTACAGCCCAAGACGCCCGAGAGTCGGGTTCGACTCCCGCCGTTCCAAAATGGAACGTAGCTCAGTGGAAAAGCGTTTGCGAAGAGACGGGCTCCTTTGACGCTGCCTGAAATCAGAGATTTCAACGCGCCAAGGGAGTCATCTCCGAAAGGACTTCGCCAAACGCTGGAGAGCGCGGATTGGTTCACCCACACCTTGTCGTCAGGACCGAAAATACTGACATTCTGGCGAATGCCGGTGGAACTACACGTGTCGCGGGTTCGAATCCCGCCGCGCCAGCCAATCAGGCAAGTGATGGCGCGTAGCTCAGTCAGGTAGAGCAGGATCGTTTCACCCTTAGGTCGCAACGGCTGATTTGTCGCCAGATCCATTTTTCAAAAGCCTCGGCGAATGCCGAAGGAACTACATCGCATCAAACCTTCGGGTGTGCCGAGCGGGTTCGACTCCCCTCTTTCGCGGATGCCCATATGGCAAACGTCTCTGCCCATTCAGAGACGGGGCAGGCCCCCGAGTTGTTTCTTTGGTCGCGCCAAGCGTGACCGCTTTGTCGCCGAGGCCTAATTTTAAACGTGTTGAAGGAATAGCGGGCGATGCCCGTGGAACAAAGGAGCGGGTCCGATGTCGGGTCCTGACACTAGAAAATTGAAACTACCGCCGCCAAGCGTGACCAAGATGATGACACAGAAAAGCAAATTTATCAGCTACGTGCTGCGCCATAAACCCGATGCAATTGGGTTGACCCTTGATGCGCAGGGATGGGCCGATGTCCCAGCTCTTTTGCAAAAAGCGGAGGCGCATGGGACGGCCCTATCTCTTGAGGAGCTCAAGGCGATTGTCCGAAACGACCAGAAGTCGCGGTTTTCGCTGTCGCAAGATGGGCAACGTATCCGAGCAGCGCAGGGGCATTCGGTTGATGTCTGCCTTGGGCTGGAACCGGTGGAACCGCCTGACCAGTTGTACCATGGTACGGCGTTGAACAAGCTGAGCATCCTACGCGCAGAGGGGTTAAAGCCGATGAGCCGGAGACAGGTTCATCTGTCGGCGGATGAAGCCACCGCAAGGCAGGTTGGCACGCGACACGGCAAGCCGCATGTGTTGCATGTCGATGCTGCGCGGATGCAGGCAGACGGGTTCGCCTTTTATCAGGCGGATAACGGTGTCTGGCTCACCGATCATGTGCCGCCAGAGTATCTTTCTGGTTGGCCAAATTGAAATTTCAGCGGGGAATGCCCGCAGGATTACAGGTAGACGCATCCCCCATGGGGATGGGCCATTTGGTTTAGCTGACCCGAGGCCCTTGCCGGTTCAAACCCGGCCCGGAGCGCAAAACTCCGGTGGCGGAAAATTCATCCTGCGCACCCTTGTCCCCGCGCTTTGAAAGGTATCAGACGAAAGAAAAGACCATGTCGAGCGCTTTGTATTGCAAGAACTGTGACGCACAATTGACCAGACGGTTGGATGTGATCCCGCTCTCGCCGGAGGGTGTTTCGCGGTGCAATTTCGTAGAACCTGGTGAAAACCGTGTCGCCGAAGTTGCGCCGGTCCCGAAGGGCGGCAAGCTATGTGTGGACGCTGAATTTTGCACAGAGTTTCCGGCGAGCTGGCAGCCCAATTCCATTGATGCCGAGGATACTGTCTGGATCAACCCAAGTGATCTGACATCGGTTCTGCACTGGATTTCAGAGGTATCTTATCATGTGGGGCGTGATGGGGTCGACGGTAATAATGGCCCCAACAAGCTGTGCAAATGCGGAGCTTTGGTCGGAACGGAATACGCAGATAGCTATCAGTGGCATGTGTTCGTGCCCATAGCGCGGCATACCTATTGGAAAGAACAATGAGACAGTGGTTTGCGTTGATTGATTGCTTTCATAGCACGCTACTCTGGAGCCAAACCAGTGGTCACCGATCAGCGAATTAGGCCACGGAGCGATTGCGTGGGGATAAATCCTTGGCCGTGCGTGAGCGCATGGATTTTGCAGAACGAAAATGGAGCGGTCAGGTGACCGTGTTGAACGAGTAAGGCGACCTATGAGGTTGCGAGGAGATTGAGATGACACATGAAACGAAATTTGACCCGGTCACCGGGGACCACCTCAAAGAATGGGGGCATCGGCCGGGCAAGCAGTTTCCGCAGCTGTTGGAAAAGGCCAATGGGCTGCGGGCCGAGGGGTTTGGTTTGGTGAAAATCCGTCGGGAGCTTGAGGGCGATCTGGTGCCCGAGCCGGAGACCTTGGATTTGCACGCGCCGGGCGCGGTGGCGTTTCACGAGAATATCGAGGTCAGCGGGCCGGATGAGGAAGACAACCTTGTCAAAGTGCGCGAAACCATGCGGGCGCTGATGCGCACGCCGACCCTTGTGGGCGGGGCGATCATGCCGGATGCCTGCCCAGCGGGGCCGGTGGGCACGATCCCGGTTGGGGGCGTGGCCGCGGCCAGGAACGCCATTCATCCGGGCATGCATTCCGCTGATATCTGCTGTTCGGTGATGATCACGGACCTCGGCGATGCCGACCCGAAAACCGTGCTGGATGCGGCGCAATCGGTGACGCATTTTGGTCCGGGCGGGCGGCCTCAGGGCAAGCGGTTTACCGTGTCTCTGAGCCTGCTTGACGCGTTCCGGGAAAACCCGTTTCTGAACAATCCCAAGAGCTTGCGCATGGCGCAGGAGCATATGGGCACGCAAGGGGACGGCAATCATTTCCTCTTTGTCGGGCGGTCACGCGCGACAGGGCGCACGGCGATGGTGACGCATCACGGCTCGCGCGGGCCGGGGGCGGTGCTGTACAAGAACGGCATGGCGGTGGCGGAGAAGTTCCGCAAGACGCTGTCGCCGAAAACCGCCAAACAGAATGCCTGGATTCCGGCGGACACGCAGGAAGGGCAGGATTATTGGGCGGCGCTACAGCTGATCCGGAAATGGACCAAGGCCAACCATAATGCCATCCATCAGGCGACGGTGGAGGCGGCCAAAGCCTACTCCGGTGAGCGGTATTGGAACGAGCATAATTTTGTCTTCAAACGCGGAGACATTTACCTGCATGGTAAGGGGGCGACTCCGGCCTGGGGGGATTATGCGAATGACGCCAATGGCTTGACCCTGATCCCGCTCAATATGTCCGAGCCGGTTCTGGTGGTGAAGGGCAAGGATGCCGATCACGCGCTGGGCTTTAGCCCACATGGCGCGGGGCGGAACTTCTCGCGCTCCGAGCATAAGCGCCGGATGGGGCAGATGACGCCGGACCAGCTGTTGGAGGCGGAGACCGAGGGGCTGGATGTGCGGTTTTATGCCGGGGCGGTGGATGCCTCGGAGCTGCCATCGAGCTATAAGCGGGCCGAGGGTGTGGTCGATCAGATCAAGTCGCATGATCTGGCCGAGATCGTCGATTACATCGACCCTTATGGCTGCATCATGGCCGGGGATATCCCGCCGTTTTGGAAGAACCGCAAGAAAGGACGCCGGTCTGCGTGACCGGCGTCTGCCGTTTTGGGGCTATGGTTTCCAAGCCACCGCAGCGAGATCGCGGGAGGCGGTGATTTGTTGGATGGCCCCGGTTTCGAGATCCTGGATCCACAGGTCGGAATTTGGGCCATAGGTGATGCTGAGATCACCAGCGAGATAGGCCAGGCAGAGCCCGTCGGGGCTGAGAGCGACGCTGGCTTCGTTCATGCCGGAGGTGGCCAGCACTGATTGCTGCGCGGTGAGGCTGGGGCCTGAGGCCAATGTGGCTTTCCACAGGTCCAGCGTCGATCCGACAATACGGGTATGAAAGATCTCGGCGCTGTTTGGGCTGGCTGTCGGAGTGCGATCACGCGGCGTGGGGCCGCTGAGCAAGGTGATCGTGTTATTGGTCAGGTCGATATGTTTGAGCGACTGCCCGTCAGCGTCATAGACCAGCATATCTGCTGCCACGAAGGCAAAGCTGTCGGGGTAATCGGCATCGCTCGTATGCAGGGTGATTGTGCCAAGCCCGCCGGCGCTTAGGATGGCGGAGGCGATCTGGGTGTCGCCATTGCCGTCAAATTTCCCATAGGCCAGACGATCGCCCGGCCCCCAGGCGACCAAGGTGATGTCGACATCTGTGTCATCCAGCACAACCGGGTTATCGCCCTGCAGGTCTTGGTCCGCATCCATGGCCTCCATCAGTTTGAGCCGCGCATTGGCCCCGCCCGCATCAGATTCCACATAGGCGATATGCGCACCATCCGGGGAATAGACCGGGGCAGAGCTGTCATAGCGCGGCGATGAAATTGCCCCTTTGGTCAGGCGGGTGGATTTTGTGACTGTGCCACCGCTGAGCGTGAGCTGGTAAATCTCTTGCCAATTGTCGGCGATATTGCCGGGATTGACATAGTGATAGCGGGCCACCGCCAGGCTGCGATCAAAACAGTCGGCGGCAAGGGCGGGTGGTGCGAAGGCGAAGAGCAGCAGAGCGGTGCTAAGGCTGTGGCGGCGCATGTTGGAATCCTTATGCAGAGGTGGCCCGTTCCTAGGGTTTTGTTCCTAGTCAACGGGCCGCGCAAATCTCAGAGCTGGATGATCTGGCCCTTGATAGAGACATCACCGGTTTCGGGATTAACCTTGAAGGTCAGATTACCTGCGCTGTCAAAGATTTCTACCTGGCCGTTTTGACTGATATTGACCCGAGGCGAGCCGTTTGGATTGGTGATCCTGAGGCCAAAATTGGTGCCGATGGCAAAGCTCGCATCGTCGATGTCTCGCTTGGTGACAACCTGACACCCTGCCGGTCCCTGCACATTGAGATTGCCATTGGCCCCGTCAAAAATCAGTCGCGGCTGGTTATCGGCGTCGCGCAAGGAAATCCGCCCGCCATTAAAACCGTTGATGCTGGAATTTTCGCCATCAATCACCATGCTGTCGGCCCCGGTCCGGTCTTTCAAACGCAGTCGGGCCACCTGCGCCCCGCCCTTGATCGAGACTTCAGAGCCTTCGCCTGAAAGAATGATGCGCTCTTCCGTGCCGCCGGCGTTTCGGATGGTCACCTGTCCATCAAATACCTCTGTCATGACAAATCCTCCTCCGGAATGATTTTGCGTTGAAAATGACTGGGTTCAATATGCGCTAGAATAGCGCAAAACTGGTCAAAACGCAAAATCGGAGGTGGGGCCGTGGGATCGGCGGCCTCGTCAGGCCGGGGCAGGTTTTTGTTGTTTTTCGCCCCAGAAGACCGGCCAGAGCGCGTAGGAATAGAGCGCAAAGGCCAGGGTCCAGAGCAGGCCGGAGGCGATGATGCCGGGCATGTAGAGGTCGGGTGAGAGGTTTGCGGCCAGCCGCGAGAGGGCGGCGAGGGGGAGCAGCGCATAGGCCAGGGCCACGGGGCGCGGGGCGATCAGGGCGCGCCCGGAATGGCCAAGTGCGGCGCGCGACATCACCGCCAGTGTCATGCCGCCAACCCCGCCGATCCCCAGCATATGCAGGGCCGCGATCTCTGAGACCAGATCAATGGCGGCGAGACCGTAGAGCACAAAGCCCAGAGCGTTGAGCGCATAGGACAGGTGCAAGACCCAGAGGATGGGCTGGTTGCGGGTCCAAGCCCCGCGCCAGAGCGCAACGCGGATCAGGCCGGATAGCCCGGCCAAAAGCGCTGCAGCTCCGGCCATTTGCAGCGGCAGACCCGCGAGGGTGGCCAGCGCGGCCAGCAGGGCCGGGGCGATGGCCATGGCGGCCAGCGGGGCGGGGTTGCTCGGGAGGTTTTCTTCGCGCCCTTCGCGCAGCATGGCATTGCGGGTAAAGGCCGGAGTGACACGCCCGCCGAGGATCATGATCAGCGCACATAGCGCCAAAAGCCCGCCGCGCAGCCCTTGGTCAGCGGTGTCAGCGCTGAGGCCGACCCATTCCACATGGGTCAGCAAATTTCCCAGCCACAGGACCAGGATCGCCGCCAGAAGGATCAGTTGCTGGGGTTTGGGGCGTTTCAGCAGGGTTTGCAGAATGCGCCCGGCCAGGACCGGCAAAAAGGCCAGATCGACAAACGCAACCAGCAGCGCGGGCAGGTCGCCTGACAGCCACATGGCCAATCGCCCGAGCAGCCAAAGCCCTGATGTGGCGGCGAAAAAGGACAATGGCTCGGGTCCGGATTTGGTCCAATTGGGGGCGGCGGTGAGCAGGAAGCCAGCCACCGCAGCGGACCCATAGCCAAAGACCATCTCATGCGCGTGCCACATCTGCGGCAGGGCGACAGGCAGATCAAACGCGCCATAGATGGCCTGCCAAAGCGTCCAGATCGCGATGGAGAGCAGGCCAAACAGGCCTGCAAGCAGAAAGAAAACCCGATAACCGGCTGAAAGCAGGCGCTTGCAAGGGGTGAAACTCATGACGGGACTCCGGTTGCTTTTGCGGGCGCGTATCGCCTGCGATCAGGTTCCGCTTTGGCGCGCAGATTTGCTTTGACCAAAGTCAAGGAGGCGACAGGCGCGAAGCGACAATTTGGGCGGTAACGGAGGCGACGAGTCTCTGAGCAAAGCCAGCAGATGAAGCCAAGCAAGAGTGCGCGCCATGATCCCTATCACCCCCTTTCTCGTTGAAATGACACGGGGAATCTGTGGTTGGGGAGGCGTGCTGGCCAGACATTCGGGCGCGATAGGTGTCGCAACACCTGCGCCCAAGCTGATCCGCCATGGCCTGGTATCGTCCCTGCCAGCCATGGCGGTATCAGCCGCATGCCACCGGGAGCGGGCTATCGCCCTGCATCCGGCCTTTTATTTCCCCAAAAACATGCCAGCCGCGTTGATCTTTTCCGGGTCAGCTGCAGGTCGGCGCAATGCCTTCCCACGGGAGTTTCCAAGATGATTTCACGGATTGATCCGATTGACCGCAGCCTGCTTGATGATTTTCAGCGCGATTTTCCCCTGGTCGCGCGGCCTTTTGTTGAACTGGCGCGGCAGGTGGGGCTGAGCGAGGATGAGGTCCTGGAGCGATTGCGGGCCTTGCAGGCGGCGGGGCGGATTGCGCGGGTGGGGGGCACGGTGCGGCCCAACACTGCCGGTGCCTCGACCCTGGCGGCGATGGCGGTGCCCGAGGAGCGCATGGTTGAGGTCGCCGCGCGGGTGGGGCGCGAATTGGGAGTGAACCATTCCTACCAGCGCGAGAATGACTGGAACCTGTGGTTTGTCGCCACCGCGCCGGATGTGGCCCGGCTTGAAACCTGTCTGAACGGAATCCAGAGCGATACCGGGCTGGAGGTGTTGGACTTGCGCCTGCGCCGCCCGTTCAACATCGATCTGGGCTTTCGCCTGACCGGGGATCGTCGCACGACACCGCGCCGGGGCGAGCCGGACCTGACGGTTTTGCGTGAAAGTGATCGGCCGCTTTTGCATGCCATGTCGCAGGGTTTGGCGCTGGTCTCGCGGCCTTTTGCGGCTTTGGCGGATCAGTTGGGGTGGCAAGAGGATGATGTGATTGCACGGGTCCAGGCGCTGCTGGCGGCGGGGATACTGACGCGGATCGGGGTGATTGTGCGGCATCGCTCGGTCGGGTGGTCGTCTAACGCCATGGTGGTTTGGAAAGTCCCGCAGGACCGTATGATCGCCGCCGGTGAGGCCCTGGCCAATCATCCCGGTGTCACCCTGTGTTACGAGCGCGCCACGGTGCCGGGGGTTTGGGACTATAGCCTGTATTCCATGATCCATGCCCGCAGCCGGAGCGAAGCGCTGGAGATCTTGGCCAGCGCCAGTGAGATGCCGGAGCTTGCCGGGATCACGCGCGAGCCGCTGTTTTCCGTTCGCTGTTTCAAACAGACCGGGGCGATGTTGCAATCCCGTCAGGAAAGGGCCGCGTGATGCGCCGTCAACCTTTGCCAGAGGGGGCGTTGGACGCCACCGACCGGGCCTTGATCAATCTGTTGCAAGAGGGGTTTCCCCTGTCCAACCGGCCCTATGCCGAGGTTGGCGCACAACTAGGCTGTTCCGAGGAGGACGTGCTGAAACGGTTGGGGCATCTGCGCGAGATCGGCGCAATCACCCGCTTTGGCCCCTTTATCGATGCGGCGGCGATGGGCGGGGCCTTTTGCCTTTGTGCCATGGCGGTGCCTCAGGACAGATTCGAAGATGTCATGACTTTGGTCAATGCCCATAAAGAGGTCGCGCATAATTATGAGCGCGTTCACCACCTGAATATGTGGTTCGTGCTGGCCTGTGATCAGCCCGAAGGCATTGATCAGGCGGCGGATCAGATCGAGGCAGAGACCGGTATCGCGGTCAAACGGTTCCCGAAACTGAAAGAGTTCTTTATCGGCTTCAAGGTGTCCGCATGAGCATCGACGCAACTGACCGCAAGATCCTGACCGCCACCCAGGGTGGGCTGCCACTGACCGCGCAGCCCTATGCCGAAGTAGCGGGCTGGCTGGGGTTGGAAGAGGCCGAGGTCGTCGCCCGCATTAGCGCCATGATTGATAGCGGCGTGATCCGCCGCATCGCAGTGGCCCCCAACCATTATGCGTTGGGCATGGTGGCCAATGGCATGTCGGTCTGGGATGTGGAGGACGCGCGCTCGGAAGAATTGGGCGCGCAGATCGGGGCGCTGGATTTTGTCAGCCATTGCTACCTGCGCCCGCGCGCGCTGCCGGACTGGCCCTATAACCTGTTCGCCATGCTGCATGGCGCGACCCGCGCCGAGGTCGAAGCCCATCGAGAGGAGGTGAAAACCCTGCTTGGTCAAGCACTTCGCAGCTGCGACATTCTCTATTCGACGCGCATCCTGAAAAAGACCGGCATGCGCCTGAGCAAAGGAAGCACCTGATGTTTCGTCTAAGCCAATATATGCAACAGCTGAAAACCCCGACCCCGGTGCGCGTGCGGCGTGGGTCCGGAGGCGTCAAGCCGGTGGTGATCTGGAACCTGACCCGGCGCTGCAATCTGAAATGCCGCCATTGCTATACGACCTCGGCGGATGTGCAGTTTCCCGGTGAGCTGAGCCATGACCAGGCGATGGGGGTTCTGGATGATCTGAACGGGTTCAAGATCCCGGCGCTGATCCTGTCGGGGGGCGAGCCGCTGTCGCGCTTTGATTTCTTTGATCTGGCCCGCCATGCCCGTGATCTCGATTTCCGTTATCTGGCCTTGTCGACCAATGGCACCAAATTGGTTGGCGATACCGCTGAGCGCGTGGCCGATCTGAACTTTGACTATGTGGGGATCAGTATCGACGGGGTGCAGGATTTCAACGATTGGTTCCGCGGCCAAGAGGGGGCTTATGCCGAGGCTCTGGCGGGCATTCGGGCCTGCAAGGCGCGGGGCATCAAGGTGGGGCTGCGGTTCACCATCACCGAGGAAAACGCCCATATGCTGGAGGATATGCTGGATCTCTGTGACAGCGAAGGGGTCGATAAGTTTTACCTTTCCCATCTGGTCTATGCCGGGCGCGGCGACAAGCATCGCGGTGATGACACCGAACACAAACGCACCCGCCACGCGATGGATGTGCTGATCCAGCGCGGTTGGGAGGCGATCCAGAATGGCAAGCCGCTGGAGCTGGTGACTGGGAATAACGATGCGGATGCGGTCTATTTCCTGCAATGGGTGCAACAGAACTTCAGCGCCGAGCAGGCCGAACATGTGCGCGCCCATCTTGAGGCCTGGGGTGGGAATAGTTCGGGGCTTGGCGTGGCCAATATCGACCCGCTGGGCCGGGTGCATCCCGACACCTATTGGTCCGATTACACCATCGGCAATGTGAAAACCGCCCCCTTTACCAAGCTTTGGACCGGCGATGACGCGATGCTCGCCACCCTGCGCCAACGCCCGCGCCCCCTGAAAGGGCGCTGCGGGGCCTGCGCCTTTAAGGAGGTTTGCGGTGGCAATACCCGCATTCGGGCCTTGCAGGTGACAGGTGATCCCTGGGCCGAAGATCCGGCCTGTTACATGAGCAATCAAGAGGTTGGGATTGCCGATGGCATTGGTGATGGCGTGGTAGTCACCCCGTTTCGGGGCAAACGTCACGATCCCAAACACCAGTTTCTGTGATGTTTGAGGCGGTTGCAGTGGGCGCGGCGCTGACGGGCAATCCGATTGCCCTTGGCGGCGCGCGGGTTATATCCTTGCCAAACCCTTGTGCAAGGATCACCCCAATGCCGCAAAGCGCCCTTTTAGTCACCCATGGCAGCCCCTCGGATGTTGAAACGCAAGAGGCGGCGCTGGCGGCTTTGGCGGTGCGCGTGGCTTTTTATCTGCCCGGATGGCACGTCAAAAGCGCAACCTTGGCCGCGCCGGAACGGTTGGAGGAAAAGCTGGGCAGAATGGCGGCCCCGCTGATCTACCCCTATTTCATGGCGCAGGGCTATTTCACCGGGCGGGTTTTGCCAAAACGGCTGGCCCCGTTTGGTCTCTCGCCCATGACACCGTTTGGCGTTGATCCCGCCCTGTTGACCCTGGTCGAAACACGGCTGGCGCGGGAATTGGCCGCGCGTGACTGGCAGGCGGATGAAACGGCGGTTCTGGTGGCGGCGCATGGCTCAGCCGTGTCCAAGCGCAGCGCCGATGCGGCGCAGGATTTCGCAACCGCCCTGCAAGAGCGCATGGGGTTTCGCGAGATCCGCACCGGGTTTGTCGAACAAGAGCCCTTTCTGGAACCCGCCGCGCGCGACCTTGGCCAGGCGATCTGCCTGCCGTTTTTCGCGCTGGTGGCCGGGCATATGCTGGATGACGTGCCCGAGGCGCTGGAGCAGGCCGGGTTTGAGGGGGCGGTGCTGCCCTCCTTTATCGAATGGCCCGAAACGGCCGAGATCATCGCGCAGGCGCTGCGCGCGGAAAGTCAGGAGGCAGCGTGATGATGTTGCGCAAGACCACGTTCAAATTGAAACTGATCCTCTATCCGTTTGTCGCCGCCGCGGTGGCGATCAATTTGTTCCTGCTTTTCTTGATGCTGCAAGCGCTTGGCATCCCCGCTATGCCACCTTTGACCGCCCTGATCCTGGCAATTCCTTTGGGTGTGCCGGCCAATTACCTGATGGCGCATTGGGTGCAGGGGTTGATCGACGAGGCGGAGGGGCGGGCCTGAACAGGCCCTAGGATCACTCGATCTGATAAGTGTAGACGTGGTTGAGATATTTCTGATCTTCGATCTCGAAATATGTCTCACCGTCGCGCTGGAACCCCTGCGCCAGGTAAAACCCGATCGCTGGGTCGTTTTCGGCATTGGTGGTCAGCCAGAGCGAGGCAATGCCCTTGGCACGACATTCCTCCAAGGCTGCCTCAAACAGGGTTTTGCCAATGCCTTTTCCATGATGGCGCGGCTGGAGGTAAAACGTCGCGATCTCGGTGTCAGAACAGCCCGGCACCGGGGCGGGGCTGGCTGTCGCAAGCCGGACATAACCAACAATCCCTTCTGCCTCTTCCGAGACCAAGATCGACTGGCGGTCATCAGTGATCAGCTGCGCCAGCTTCTCCGCACGAAAGGTGTTCAAGGCATAATCGGCAAAGAATGCCGAGACACCGTGCTTGAGATAGGTTCCGATCCAGACCTCGATCGAAATCGCGGCGAGGCTGGACGCATCGTCAATGGTGGCACGGCGTATGGTCATGGCCCGGGTGATGGCAGGTTTTTAGCGCTTTTGAAACCACGATCTCACGGTTTCTTTGGGCTCAAAATATCCCGGGGGAGTCTTCCTTGGCAGACGGGGGCAGCGCCCCCCCCGTCAGGCCGCGCGGCGCAGGGTGTTGGCCCAGGCGGTCAGTTGCTCGATATCAGCGGGCAGTTCGCTGGCAGAATGATCGGTGAATTCCAGAAAGGCCTGCAGGTTCAAGCCATTGGTGCCCACCAGAACCGGGATGTTCAGCTCTAATGCCGCAGCGATCACCTCGCGAAAGCCGCGCCCATCCGCCTCGTGTTTGCCGAATTTGTTGATGATCAGCAGATCGGCCTTTTCAAGCCGGGTCAGGGTCGCCGCCACCGCCTGTTCCAGCGCATCCGGGTCCAATTGGCAGCCGCGCGATTTCGGGCCGAGATTTTGTGAGATGCGGATGATCTCGCCATCGGGCAAAACCCGCACATCCATATCGCATTTATGCGTGTCTGTGCGCGCGGTGTTGGTCTGGGTGGTGCCCACCACCTGCAGCCCTTGATCAATCAAGCGCGCCGCCAGCTCGGCGAGGGTGGCATTCACATCGACGCCATCGGCGGATTTCAGATAGGCGATCTGCATTCTTGGACCTCATGAAGGAAGGGCGGCCCTTATGGGACGCCCTTTTGGGGAGTGCGTCAATGGCTCATTGGTCGGACAAATGCGCCCGAATGGCTGCCCCATCGGCAAAACGGGTGCCCTGCGCAGGCGGGATCAGACCCTTGTCATCCAGATCCGAAACCACTTTTTCGTAATGTTCCAGATAGTTGGACGGCAGATCATGCGCGATGCCCTGGTGGCAGTCGATGCAGGTCTTACCCTCGTCAATGGCCTTTTGGTGGTTCTCGGCGGCGCGAGTCTCTTGCATGGTGAAATCCATGTAATCGAAGTTGTGGCAGTTGCGGCACTCTTTGGAATCGGTGCGTTTCATCCGCGCCCATTCGCGCGACGCCATGACGGCGCGGTGTTCGGCGAATTTCTCGGGTGTGTCGACCACATGGGTGATGAAGTGACCATATAGCTCCTTGGAGGCCTGGATCTTGCGGATGATCTTGGGCGTCCAGTCTTTGGGCACGTGGCAATCGGGGCAGGTGGCGCGCACGCCCGAGCCGTTATTCTGGTGAATGGTGCCTTGGTATTCGGCGTACACATTCACCTCCATCTCGTGGCAGGAGACGCAGAATTCCTCGGTATTGGTCATTTCGAGGGTCCAGTTGAAACCACCCCAAAAGACGATCCCGGCGATAAAACCGCCGATCAGGATACCGCCAAAGGAATAGACCGCCGAAGGGGTAAAGAACCTTTTGAACAGGCCGGGTTTTTGATCAGACATGGGTCAGCTCCTTCCCCGCGTTTAGTTCGACGGTACAAAGGTGTTGTCGACCAGCGCCGGGGCGTCGACCTGCGGCACGTGGCACTGGTTGCAGAACCAGCGGGTGCCGGCGACACTGTCGAGCTGTTCGCCATTGCGACCCAGATAGTGGGTCATCGAGAGGGTGGGCGCGCCGCGATCTCCGGCCTTGGTCCAGTCATGGCAGGTCAGACACTGGTTGGTGTTCAGATCGATCTGATACTGCGCGGTGGAATGCGGGATCAGCGGCGGTTGCTGGCGGTAATTGCGGGTGTAGCGGCCATGATCCTGCTGTTTGTGCACCGGATCAACCACGACCGGCTCGTCGATCTCAGCCCCGCGCAGGGATTTAACCCCGGATTGCTGGGCAATGGCGACGCCCGCAGCAAGCAGGGCCGCGATAGAGAGGGCGCTTATAAGGCTATGCTTTTTCATATCATGTCTCCTTTTTTGCCCGGGCGGGCGTGCTCAGGCCGCTTTGTCGGCTCTTGGCGCAGGGGTTGATTTGGCTCGCACACGCCCCGGGGCGGGGGTGGCGTCGAAACGGTGGGTGAATTCAAAGACCTCTGGCGCGCAGACATCGATGCAGCGGCCGCAATTGGTGCAGTCGGGGGATAGGATCAGTGGGGTATCGTCATCCTGGCCGCGCAGGGCGGGGGTGATGACGTGATTTTCGGGGCAGACAGCAAAGCAATCCATGCAATCATCGCAGGCGGCGCGGTTTTTGGCCGTGACCCGCAGCACCGAAGCTGTGCCCAGCAGGTTGTAAAACGCGCCCACAGGGCAGAGATGGCCACACCAGCCGCGCCGCGACACGGCAAAGTCGAACAGGAAGACCGCCAGCACAAAGGCCCAGGCAAAGCCGACACCAAAGATCAGGCCGCGATGCAACATGCTGATCGGATTGACAAATTCCCAGGCGATGGTGCCGGTCAACAGGGACACGGCCAAGACCATGCCCAGCACGTAATAGCGGGTTTCGCGCTTGGGCTGCCAGCCTTTGGTCATGCCAAGCTTGTCATGCAGCCAATGCGCGCCATCGGTGACCGGGTTGATTGGGCAGACCCAGGAGCAATAGACCCGCCCGCCGATCAGCGCATAGGCGACGCCAACGATCAGCGCGCCGATAAGCGCGGTCAGGGCGGGCCAGTGCCCGGCAATGATCCCCTGGGCCGCGATAAACGGATCGGTCAGCGGCAAGATGTCAAAGGTCAGGGAACCTGAAAGGTTGCCCTTGACCCACCAGATGCCCAACCACGGCCCCATGAGAAACAGGAACAGGAAGAACAGCTGAGAGGCGCGGCGCAGCAGCAGGTATTTATGCGCAGTGAGCCAGCCTTTGTCGCGGATGGCCTCGGCTCCGACGGGCAGATGGGTCTTGTCGCTCATTGGCCTGCCCCCCCGGTGCCAGGGAGTTTAATCGAAGAGGTAAAGCCGCCTTCCATGGAGGGATCAGGCATATCTCCGGGCAGGAACCCACCGGGCGCAGCGAGATTGTCGGTGCCCGAACCCGGCAGGCGGTCGGGCAGGTCGATCAGCTCATCCACCAGCGGGTTGTTTTCCTCCCATCCGAGTTTGTAATGCTCGGCGCTATGGGCCTTGGCCAGCCGCGTCGGGAGCACCTTGATGGCGCTTTCATCGGGCAGGACACAGGATTTTTCGCATTTGCCGCAGCCGGTGCAATGGTCCGAATGCACAATCGGCATAAAGATCGCATGGGCGCCCGAGCGGGTATTGGGGCTGAGTTCCAGTGTGATTGCTTTGTCGATGACCGGGCAGACCCGGTAGCAGACATCGCAGCGCAACCCGAGGGCGTTTAAACAGGCCTCTTCGTCGATCAGCACGGCGACGCCCATATCGGCATCGTCAATATTGGTCAGGTTGTGATCCAGAGCGCCGGTGGGGCAGGCGACGACACAAGGGATGTCTTCGCACATCTCGCAGGGCACGTCGCGCGCGGTAAAGAACGGGGTCCCTGTGGCCGCGCCGTCATGCCCGAGCTCGGCGAGGCTGAGCGTGTCATAGGGACAGTCGCGCACACAAAGGCCGCATCGGATACAGGCCGCCAGGAAATCGCTCTCCTCAAGCGCCCCTGGCGGACGGATGGCTTGCGCCGGGAGCGCACGGGCATCCGAAATGAATTGGGTCAGACCCATGCCCGCCAAAGCGCATCCGGCGACACCGCGCGACGCATCCCTAAGGAAGCGACGGCGATCCATCGGTTTATGCTTGGTGGCGGCGGACATGGGTGTTCTCTTTTCTCGTCAGCGCTTAGACGCGTTCAACCTTGCAGGCGCATTTCTTGAAATCGGTCTCTTTCGAGATCGGGCAGGTTGCGTCCAGGGTCAGCTTGTTGGTGAGCTGGCCTTCGTCGAACCAAGGCATGAACACGACGCCCAAAGGCATCTTGTTGCGGCCCCGGGTTTCGACGCGGGTTAGAACATCGCCCCGTCGGGTTGAGACGCTGATTTCCTGACCACGGCGCAACCCACGATCCTTGGCATCCTGTGGGTGCATGTAGAGAACTGCACTGGGGAAAGAGCGGTGCAGCTCAGGCACACGACGGGTCATGGAGCCAGAGTGCCAATGTTCCAGCACACGACCGGTGACCAGCCAGAGATCATATTCATCATCCGGGGTTTCAGCCGCTGGTTCGAATGGCGCAAAGATGATGTTGGCCTTGCCATCGGGCTTGCCGTAGAACTGCACGCCTTTGCCAGCTTCGACATAGGGGTCATAGCCTTCGCGGAAGCGATAGAGGGTCTCTTTGCCATCCACGACCGGCCAGCGCAGACCACGGGCCTGGTGATAGGTGTCAAAGTCCGCCAGATCATGCGCCTTGCCACGGCCAAAATCGGCATATTCTTCGAACAGGCCTTTCTGGACATAGAAGCCAAAATGCTTGGCCTCGGTGTTGTTGAAACCTTCGGCTGTTTCGGACAGCGGGTATTTGTTGACCTTGCCGTTTTCGAACAGCACCTCATACATGGTTTTGCCACGGTATTCAGGGGCTTGGTCAAGCAGATCGGCGGGCCAGACCTCTTCCATCTTGAAGCGTTTGGCAAATTCCATCACCTGCCAGACATCCGATTTCGCCTCGCCCGGCGCGTCCACTTGCTGACGCCAGAACTGGGTGCGGCGCTCGGCGTTGCCATAGGCCCCTTCTTTTTCGACCCACATGGCGGTGGGCAGGATCAGGTCGGCGGCCAGGGCGGTCACGGTAGGGTAAGGGTCGGACACGGTGATGAAGTTTTCGGGGTTGCGGTAACCCGGATAACCTTCTTCGTTCATGTTCGGCGCGGCTTGCATGTTGTTGTTGCACTGCACCCAGTGACAGTTCAGATCACCATCCTTGAGCTTGCGGTGCTGCAACACGGCGTGAAAGCCGGGCTTGGGCGGGATGGTGCCTTTGGGCAGGCCCCATTTCGCCTCGGCGATGTCGCGATGCGCCTCTTTCATGACCACCATATCGGCGGGCAGACGGTGGGCAAAGGTGCCAACCTCGCGCGCGGTGCCACAGGCTGAGGGCTGACCGGTGAGCGAGAAGGGCGAGTTGCCCGGCTCGGCGATTTTGCCGACCAGCAGGTGGACGTTATACATCAACCCGTTAACCCAGGACCCGCGTGTGTGCTGGTTAAAGCCCATGGTCCAAAGCGACATGACCTTGCGGTTTGGATCGGCGTATTGCTGGGCCAGACGTTCCAGTTTCGCCGCCGGGACACCGGACAATTCCGAAGCATATTCAACGGTGTATTTGGAAACCGCCTCGGCATATTCCTCAAAGGACATCGGGGTCAGCTTGCCGTGCTTGCCTTCATGGCTTGGATTGGCGGCGGCCTGTTCCAGCTCGTGGTTGGGGCGCAGACCATAGCCGATATCGGTGGCGGTCTTGGTGATGTTGACGTGGTTCTTGACGAAGTCCTCGTTCACATAACCGTTGGAGATGATGTAATTGGCGATGTAGTTCAGGATCGCCAGGTCGGTTTGCGGCGTGAAGATCATGCCATTATCGGCCAGCTCGAACGAGCGATGTTCGAAGGTCGAGAGCACATGCACCTCGCACCCCGGCTTGGTCAGGCGGGTATTGGTGAGGCGCGACCACAGGATCGGGTGCATCTCGGCCATGTTGGAGCCCCAGAGCACAAATGTGTCGGCATGTTCGAGGTCGTCATAGCAGCCCATCGGTTCATCAATACCAAAGCCGCGGATAAAGGCGGCCACAGCCGAGGCCATGCAGTGGCGGGCGTTGGGGTCAATATTGTTGGAGCGGAACCCGGCCTTCATCATCTTGGCGGCGGCGTAACCTTCCCAGACAGTCCACTGGCCAGAGCCGAACATCGACACGGCGGTCGGGCCTTTCTTGGCGATGGTTTCCTTCCACTTTTCGGCCATGACATCAAAGGCTTCGTCCCAGCTGACGGGCTCGAAATCACCGTTCTTGTCATAGACGCCGTTTGATTTGCGCAGCAGCGGAGTGGTCAGGCGGTCTTTGCCATACATGATCTTGGACAGGAAATAGCCCTTGATGCAGTTCAGGCCTCGGTTCACCGGTGCCTGTGGGTCGCCCTGGGTGGCGACAACGCGGCCATCCTTGGTGCCGACCAGAACAGAGCAGCCAGTGCCGCAGAACCGACAGGCAGCCTTGTCCCAGCGGATATCCGGGGTTCCGACCTGTGCGGTCGCGCCATTGGGCAGGGTGATGCCCGCGGCTGAGGCTGTGGCGGCGGCTGCCGAGGCCTTTAGAAACTTACGCCTGTCAGTCATTAGGGGATCGGTGGTTTTGGTCATGGCAAAGCCTCCTCAGAGAGCTGGCGCAGCGGCCATTGCGGGGCCGTCTTGCGCGTGGAGCGGTTCGAAATGGTGATAGGTCAGGGTGACGGTCAGCACGCCGGGGATCTGGTGCATGTCCATGATCTGGTCGCTGGCGAGCTTGTCACCGGTGTCTTCGACGGTCACGACAATGCGCCCATCCTCCTGGGCGTGCACCTCGCAACCGGGGGTGGCGGTGATGGCGGCGACGACGCTGTCGGTCTTTTCGGGCATCACATGGACAAGGCAGCCACAAATATTCAGCATGTCTGTGTCTTTCTTTCCTGATTGGGGCCTTCGTGATTGGGGCGTTGCTGTTTCGGGGTGTAAAAAGAGATCGAGCCGCTGGGGCAGGCATTGGCGCAGGCCCCGCAACCGGTGCAGGCGTCACTGTCAAATTGCGCTTCTGAGAGGCCACCGGGGAGGAGGCGAAACCGAATGGCCTGATGGTCACATTGGTCTTCGCAAGTGCGGCACATGATGCCATTGGCCGACATGCAGCTGTCATCGACCCGAGCACGCCAATCCCAGCCATCGGCATAGTCAATCGCGCCGGCCTCGCAGCTTTCGGCGCAAATATTGCAGAAGGTGCAAGGAGAGGTGGACAGGTCGACAGTGGGCAGCCCGTCGCCATCAAAGCGGATGATTTCCTGCGGGCAGGCCGAGGCACAGTCGCCGCATTTGGTGCAAGTGTCCTGAAAGGCTTCTTCTTCGATGGCACCGGGAGGGCGCATCGGAAGCGGTCTATTCATCCGCCCGGTCAAGAAGGCGCGTCGTTTTGGCTGATGTTGCATAGGGTGCCCCAATCTGGCTTGAAATCAGGCATAGGCCCGGGCCGATTGCGGGTAATTGACGAAAGTCATGTCTTTGGTGGATTATTTTGCACTGTAAGGCCTTGAATGTATTCTGTAAGTGGAATTTATGCGCAGCCTTCTGAAAAGGAATGGGTTTTTGGGTGGGATGCGCGACAGCGGGGTGAAAGGTTGATTTTAAGTGTAGGTTTTAATGCGTAGAAAAAGGCGTTGAACTGTTCAGGAGCGCGGCCAACAGTTGTGGGAAACACCCTTCCTTCGAATCTTGGCGGGGCATCCTGTGAGACACTGGTGTGCTGAATAAGCCTGCTTCGTTTCGCCAGACTTCCATTAACATCGAAAGCACTTTAGGTTGGCCCAAACGTGAAATGGCAGGTTCGATGACTAGCAGATCCAAGCTTCCCCCGACCGCGCGCTCGCTTCCGATCACATTGATCCGCGCGCGCGAGCATATCATGGCACCGATCCGCAAAGTGCTGGTTGAAGAAGGGATTACCGAACAGCAATGGCGGGTGTTGCGAGTGGTGTCAGAGGCCGGGACGATTGATGCCACCGAAGTGTCGGAACGCGCCTGTCTGCTGTTGCCCAGCCTGACGCGGATTGTGCGGGCGATGCTGGAACGGGGGCTGCTGGAGCGGGTGCAGGATACCGATGATCGCCGCCGTCAGAACCTGTCCGTCACCCCGGCTGGGCAGGCGGTGATTGATCGTAATCTCGAAGAAACCACCGAGATCATGGACAAGTTCCGCATCGCGCTGGGCGATGAGCAGCATGAGGCCTTGATCGACGCGCTGACAGCTATTTGCGAGGTGGAGTGATGTCGCAGACCATTCGCCATCCAGAAATACTTGAGATTGCGCGCCGTGAGGGCAAAGTTACCGTTGACGGGCTGGCGGCGCATTTTGGCGTAACCTTGCAGACCATTCGCCGTGATCTGACCGATCTTGCCGAAGAGGGGCGGCTCGAGCGCGTGCATGGCGGTGCAGTGCTGCCCTCGGGCACGACGAATATCGGCTATGAGGAACGCCGGGTGCTGAACCCCGAGGTCAAAGACGCGATTGCGCGGGCCTGCGCGGCCGAGATCCCCAACGATATTTCGCTGTTTCTGAACATCGGCACCAGCACCGAGGCGGTGGCGCGTGCGCTGTCAGGGCATCGCAATCTGCTGGTTGTCACCAATAACATGAATGTGGCCAATATCCTGGCCGGGCATGGCAGTTGCGAAGTGATTGTGACCGGCGGGCAGTTGCGGCGCACGGATGGTGGTTTGGTCGGGAACCTGGCGGGCAACACGATCAAGCAGTTCAAGGTCGATCTAGCGGTGATCGGCTGCTCGGCGCTGGACAAGGATGGCGACCTGCTGGATTTCGACATTCAGGAGGTCGGGGTGAGCCAGACCATCCTGCGCCAGTCGCGCAAGACTTTTTTGGTGGCAGATGGGTCCAAATTCACCCGCAGCGCCCCGGCCCGGATTGCCTCGCTTGAGGCGATTGATACGTTTTTCACCGATGCACCGCTGACCGCGGATCTGGCGGCGAAATGCAAAGGCTGGGAGACGGAGGTGGTCGTCGCGCCTGATGGCGCGCCTTGTTTGGAATAAGGGTGAGGTGCCTTAGGGGATTGGCTTTTCGAAATAATGTCGAATAGGCAAGTATAACACAACAGAGGTTCGCACCCGATCCCGAGGGCGGGTTTTTCGGCCTGTGTCATTTTGTGAAAACCACGGCGTTCCAAGAGAATGAAACAGCAGAGTTTTCGCACCCGCCCTGGGGGGCGGGTCGGGTGCGAACCGGATCGCGAGCGATCCGGAGTTTTGTTGACAGAGTTTAGACTGCCACAGCGCCGCTGATTGATTTCGCGTCCTGAAAGGCGCGGATGCCGAACAATCCCGCTTCGCGGCCATAGCCGGACAAGCCGCGCCCGCCAAAGGGGGCCCCGTTTTCGCGGCTTTGGCCATTGATCTGCACCATGCCAACCCGCAAGGCCCGAGCCACGCGATCAGCGCGCGCGGGATCGGCGGTTTGGATATAGCCCGCCAGCCCGTATTCAGTCTGATTGGCCAGGGCGATGGCCTCTTCCTCGCTGTCAAAGGGGGTCATGGTCAGGACCGGGCCAAAGATCTCATCCGTGAAAATTGCCATATCGGGCGTGACATCGGCAAAGACCGTGGGGCGCGAATAAAAGCCGTGATCGAGGTGATCGGGGCGGCCCGGACCTCCGGCAATCAGGCGCGCGCCCTCGGCGAGCCCTTGGGACACATAATCCTGAACCCGCGCATATTGCAGCGCGGTGATTTGCGGGCCGATATGGGCACCGGGCAGGGCGGGGCGATCAACGCGGGTTTGCGCCGCCCCTTCGGCAGCCAAGGCGACCGCGCGCTCATAGATGTCGCGCGCCACCAACATGCGCGAAGCGGCATTGCAGGACTGACCAGCATTGCGGAAACAATGGGCAAGACCCTGGGTGATGGCCAGCGGCAGGTCGCAATCCTCAAACAGGATATTGGGGGACTTGCCGCCCAGTTCCAGCACGGTGCGGGTCATGTTCTGCGCGGCCTCGGCGGCGATGAACCGGCCTGTGCGGGTGGAGCCGGTAAAGGAAACGATATCGACATCGCGGTTTTGCACCAGCGCGGCCCCGATATCCCCCGCGCCGGTGATCAGGTTAAAGACACCGGGGGGCAGATCGGCGGCTTCCATGGCCTCGGCCAAAACCAGCGCGGTGCGCGAGGAGAGTTCGGAGGGTTTCAGCACCATGCAGCACCCTGCCGCCAAGGCTCCGCCAAGCTTGAGCGCCACCTGGTTCAGTGGCCAGTTCCAAGGGGTGATCAGGGCGGCAACGCCCAGCGGTTCGTAGCGCAAGCGATGCTCGGGGTGGTTGGTGAGGGGGCAATCTTCGACCAATCCATCCAGCGCGACTAATGTGGCGCGCAAATGGGCAAGGCCAGCTGCGACCTGGCCCTTGCGGGCGAAATCAATCGGCGCACCGATTTCTGTGCTGATGGTTTGCGCCAGCTCCTCGGCGCGGGCCTCGATCTGGGTGATGACCCGCTCCAAAGCGGCGCGGCGGGTGGCGAGATCAGCCTGGCCCCAGCCCGCGTCAAAGGCGCGGCGCGCGGCGGCGACCGCCTCGGCGCATTGGTCCGGGCTGGCGCAAACCAACTGCGCCTCTTGTGCCTCGGTATCGGGGTTGATCAGGGCAAGGCTTTGCCCGGATGCGGGTTGCCACGCACCAGCGATGAAGATCTGGTCAAACACCGCCATCTGGCAGCCCCCTTTTGCACAATAACTGAGCGAAATGTCAGCCGAGCCATTAGCAAAAGACTGGCACCGGGTTTCAAGCGCATTTCAGCAAAGGTTGCAAAATGTGATCAAATTGTTGAATCCTGCAACCCGTCATCGGTCATCAGTGCCGCCAGATCCTGAGCGGCTTCGCGCAGGGCGGGTAGGAAATCCAGCGCTTTGTCGATGTCAAATCGTTGCGTGGGCGCGTGAAAGGACAGGGTCGCCAAAAGTCGGCCATGGCGATCGGGAATGGCCACCGCCAGCGCAATCATATCGGTCATGAACTCTTCGCGATCCAGCGCGTAGCCGGATTTACGCACCTGCGCAATCTCGCGGACCAAGGCGTCAGGATCGGTCAGGGTGTTGGGGGTGCGTTGGTCAAGGGCGGCGGCCTCGAGGTAGCGGCGCAGGTGGTTTCGGGTCAGCGAGGAGAGATACATCTTGCCCGAAGCTGTGCAGTAAAACGGCACCTGCGTGCCAATCGGCAGCTGAATGCGCAGTGGCCATTCGGTTTCGACCCGTTCCAGATAGGTCATGGCGTGGCGATCTGGCAGGGCGATGTTACAGGTTTCGCCGATCTGACCACTGAGGCGGCGCAAAATCGCCTGACGCGCGGTTCGGATGCGCAGAGAGGACAGGATGCCCCCTGCCATATCGCGCAGCCGCGGGCCGGGGGAATAGCTGCGCCCATCCATGTCACGCTGCAAAAAACCCTCTTCTTCCAGGGTGGTGAACAGCCGGTGGATCGTTGGTTTGGGCAGGCCGATCTGGTCATTGACCGAGGTCGGGGTTACGGGCACGCCAATCCGTGCGACCTCTTCCAGCACAAGCAGCAATCTGAGGTTTGTCGGGATTGTTTCGGATTTGTCCCCGTCCATGTCGCGCTCCGTATTTTGCTGTGATCCGAATGGGTTTGCACAGCTATAACGAAGAAGCTGGGATTAGGGAATGTTGTTAACAGGGCCTTAGGGTCCCGACCCTAGATAATTTGGCCCTGTTCTGTTGCGCTTGGTGGGGTCAGGGGCCAAAGCGGCGGCGTTCAATGGTGACCGCTCCGGCGCTGTCGGACCGGATGATATGCAAATCACCATAGTCCAGCGGGGCCGGGTCCGAGAGCCTCAGATCCTCCCAAATGGCGGCGATATTGCCCTTGTTGCCAATCCAGATGACGGTTTGACCGGCCGAGGCTGACACAAGGGCCGGGGTCGGATTTTCCTGGGCCTGACGCTGAACCGGCAGGGCGCGAGCCTTGGACAGGGGCGCGGCGGTGTCGAGGTTTCGTTTGATCCCGGGCGAATAGATCGCATCCAGAGGCATGCCATCCAGCGCCTTGACCAGCGCCTTGGAGCGTTCAATGCCCTTGGCGTTCAGATTCTCGCCGTCACGATCAGAGTGACGCACGACAATCAGGGTGGAATTGGGGGCCAGCGCCAATTGGCCATTGGGCACGGCGCAGGCAGATGTAAAAGCAACGAGAGACAAAATAAAGGCACGGCGAAGCATGGGTCACCTCCTGTTGAAAATAAGGGTAGCCTAGCCCGGTCGATGCCGTGGCGCAATCATTGCGAATGAAGAGGTGCAGCAGAGCCTGAAGGAAGGTGCAGGTTCTGAAAAAACTGTGTCTAAGTCTTGGTCACGGGATAGGGATGTATTCCAAACTCCGCTGCGTAACCGGTATATTTACTTGGAAAAATCCTGAACATCCCTCAAACAGGGGAGGCAGGCGAATTTAGGGGGCGAGCTTGGCGCAAGACAGGTTGATGGTGCTGGCGCAGCGGCTGGAAACCGTTCCTGATCTGGACCGGTTTTGGCAGTTGTTCGAAGATGGCATGACCTCGGTCGGGATCACCCGGTTCATCTATCTGAGTCTCAGCGGCGATGATCTCTATATGGAGGCCAATATCGACCTGAGCGCGGCCATCCCTGACGGGTATCGCGACCCGTTTCTGGATTATTGCTGCAATAGTTATGCGGTGACTCGGACCGGGGCAGAGTTCTTGTCGGATTACGCCTATTTGGGTGCGCAAGAACGTCGATTGATCGAATTGGCGGCGCAGAACGGGTTTCGCGCCGGGCTGGGCATTCCGGTACGGGTCAAGGGCAGCGCGCGCTATGGTGGGTTCAATCTGGGCACCGGTCTGAGCCGGGAAAAGTTTGAAGCGCAGATCCTGCCGCATGAGGCGGCATTCCAGACCTTTTGCATGGTGGCGCATCGCAAGCTCGAAGATCTGATTGATCGTGAGGCAGAGCCAAAACTGCCACAGGGGCTGGAGGTGCTCAGCACGCGCGAGCGCGAGGTGTTCCTGCTGTTTGCAAAAGGTAAAACCAGAAGCGAATGCGCCGACACGCTGGGGATTTCCCACCACACGGTGTCGACGCATTTGAAGAACAGCTATGAAAAACTGGGGCTGAAGAACAAAGCCGAGGCCGCCCGGTTCCTGGCTTTGGGCAATTGAGCCCAATCGGGTTTACTTTGTCAGGATCAGCTTGCCCGCGCGGGTGATACGCAGCGTATACATCTGATCGCCCAACTGAATATTGGCCAGGCTGCCGCCCTGGGTCAGTTTGGTCGCGTCATGAATGGGCAGGCGTTGAATGGATTGTTCCGACATATCGGGGGCAAAGTTCAGGGTCATGTCTCGTCACCTTTCGCAAATTCGATCAGATCCAGCAGGTTTTCTAAGGTGCGAAAACGGGGAAGCCCGAGATCAAAGCCGATGGAAACCTCGTGGGATCGCGAGGTCGTAGGACTGCTGGCCTTGGGTGCAGGGGTCATCTGCATCGGGTTTCTCCGTTTTCGCGAGATTTGGCTGACCCGGGTGCGGGGTGGCTGATAGGATGTAATGTGACTTAAAGACTCAGGTATGTCAATCCTGATTATTTTAATTAGGTATTGATTTTGAGTACTGCTGACCGTTTGTCTCCAGATGCGGTGTCGCAAAAGAAAACCCGCCGCAACGGATGTTGCGACGGGCTGTTTTCAGGTTTTTCGGCGTCTTAGCCGAAGATCGCGTTCAGGGTTGCGCTTGGGCGCATCACTTTGGCTTTCAGCGCGACGCTTGGGCGATAATAGCCACCGATATCGGCTTTCGGGCCTTGGGCTGCGGCCAGCTCGGCCAGGATCGCCTCTTCGCCATCGGCCAGTGCCTTGGCGATGGGTGCGAAATGCGCGGCCAGATCGGCATCGTCACCCTGAGCGGCCAGAGCTTCGGCCCAGTAGCGGGCGAACCAGTAGTGGCTGTCGCGGTTGTCAGGCTGGCCAACCTTGCGCGATGGCGAGCGGTTGAAGTCCAGAATGCCCTGGGTCGCGGCCTCGGCAGCGGCACCCAGCACGCCTGCCTTGGCATTGCCACGGCTGTCGGCGAGGAAGTTCAGCGATTCACCCAGCGCGCAGAACTCACCCATGGAGTCCCAGCGCAGGTGGTTTTCTTCGACCAGCTGCTGCACGTGTTTCGGGGCAGACCCACCGGCACCGGTTTCGAACAAGCCGCCGCCATTCATCAGTTTGACGATGGACAGCATCTTGGCCGAGGTGCCCAGTTCCAGGATCGGGAACAGGTCGGTCAGGTAGTCGCGCAGTACGTTGCCGGTGATGGCGATGCTGTCTTTGCCCGCGGTGATGGTTTCCAGCGACTGTTTGGTGGCAGCGCGTGGGGCCATGATCTGGAACTTGTCGGCAACGCCGGCGGCTTCGAGCGCGGGCTTGACGTATTCGATCAGCTGTGCGTCATGGGCGCGGTTTGCGTCCAGCCAGAAGATCGCCTCGGAGCCGGTCAGGCGCTGACGGTCCATCGCCAGTTGGATCCAGTTCTCAATCGGAGCTTTCTTGACGGTGCAAGAGCGCCAGATGTCGCCCGCGCCAACCTCGTGGCTGTGCAGGGTTTCGCCATTGGCCAGAACCACGCGGATGGTGCCGTCGGCAGGGGCTTCGAATGTGGTCGGGTGCGAGCCATATTCCTCGGCCTTTTGGGCCATCAGACCTACGTTTGCCACCGAACCGGCCTTGGTCACATCCAGCGCGCCATTGGCTTTGAAGAAGTTGATGGTCTCGTCATAGACGCCGGCATAGCAGCGATCCGGGATCACGCAGTTGGTGTCGCCCTTGGCACCGGTTTCGTCCCAGCCTTTGCCGCCAGCGCGGATCACGGCAGGCATGGAGGCGTCGATGATCACGTCGGACGGCACGTGCAGACCGGTGATGCCCTTGTCGCTGTCGACCATATACATGGAGGGGCGGTCAGCATTCACGGCTTCAATCGCCGCCATGATATCGGCATTGTCTTTGACGCGTTCCAGCAGGTCACCCAGACCGGAATTCGGGTTCACACCCAATGCGTCCAGCTCTGCACCGAACTTTTCAAAGACAGGGGCGAGCCAGGCGCGGACACAATGGCCAAAGATGATCGGGTCAGAGACCTTCATCATGGTGGCTTTCATATGAAGCGAGAACATGGTGCCGTCGGCTTTGGTGTCTTCGATCGCCGCCGCAAGGAATTCACCCAGCGCTTTGGCGGACATGAAGGTGGCGTCAGCCACGGTGCCTGCCTCAAGCGGCCAGCCGTCTTTCAACACGGTGACAGCGCCATCCTTGGCCACAAATTCGATTTTCGCGTCACCGGCTTGCGCCTCGGTGATGGTGGCGGAAACTTCGTTGGCGTAAAAGTCGTTGCCGGACATGGAGGACACTTTGGTCTTGCTGTCCGACACCCATTCACCCATCGAATGCGGGTTGTTCTGGGCGTAGTTTTTCACGGCTTTGGCCGAGCGGCGGTCTGAGTTGCCTTCGCGCAGAACCGGGTTCACAGCCGAGCCTTTGATCGCGTCATACTTGGCGCGCACGGCTTTTTCTTCATCTGTGCTGGGCTCTTCGGGATAGTCGGGCAGGGCATAGCCCTGGCTTTGCAGCTCTTCGATGGCGGCGACCAGCTGGGGCACGGAGGCCGAGATGTTGGGCAGCTTGATCACGTTGGCCTCTGGTGTTTTCACCAGGCGGCCCAGCTCGGCCAGATCGTCGGACTGACGCTGATCTTCGCTCAGGGCTTCGGGGAAGGCCGAGATGATTCGAGCGGCCAAGGAGATGTCCTTGGTGCCGACCGACACGCCCGCCGCAGAGGCAAAGCTTTGAATGATGGGCAGGAAAGAGGCCGAGGCCAGCTCGGGCGCTTCGTCTACGATGGTGTAGATGATATCGGGGGTGTTATCAGACATGAGGACCGCCTTTCAAAATGATTGCGCTCCTCATAGGGGAAGAATGGCGGGGCGTCTACAGTATACGAGCGTATACCGTGTCGCATTTCGTCGCGTTTGTAGTGGTGTTCAAGCGCCAGGCCAGACCCGGCTTGCGAAACGCGGATCGGTCGATCACAGTTGCGGCGGCAGGTGAGCGTGTTGAGGTGTGTCCGATAGGCGGTCGCGTGCAAAGACACGTGGAGGTGGTCGGTGAACGGTTTGTATTCGCAGCGACAGGGCAAGACCATTTGGTTCAGCGAGGCGGGGACGCGCCACATCTGTGACGTGATGTCTGATCATTTGGGGCGGGCCGTCACTGCGGCCGAGGCTGCAGGCGTTTTCGGACGATACGCGGATTACGACGCGGATTTTCGCAAGCGGATCCTGCAGGCGCGGGATGAGGCGAGCCTTATTCCCGTTGGGCCGGAGGAACTGGAGCGTATGGTCGATATGGCCACGACAGAGGGCGTCGTTCTGCACAAGGTGGACCAGAAATGGGCCGCGCCCGGTGCCTGGTTGATGGGGGAACCGAGCTTGCCCGATCACATTCCCTGGCCAGTGGTGACGCATCGTGATGGGCGTAAGGTGCCCCTGACCTTTGTTGCGCAGATCAACCTGGGCCACTTGCCCCCAACTGCCATTCTGCCAAAGTCCGGGATGCTGTTTTTCTTTGTCGATATGACATCGCCATTGAATGACGCATTGGTGGCGGCGCGGGTTCTGTTTTCTGAACATGTCTTTGATGGTGAAAGGCCACTCCGCTCGGACGGGCCAGCGTCAAAGGCTAAGGCAATCCCTGTTGCCGCAACCAAGGCGCAGTGCTGCAATTGCACGATGTTTGATAGCAAGGATTTCCGTGAGGCGGCGCTCGCTGCCAATGAGGTTCATCTGGCTGAGGCGAGACGAGCAGAGCTGGTTCCTGCTCCGCCTCAAAAAAGGTGGTTCCAGCTGCGTCCCCCAAAGGGGCCTGCATTGGACGATCAGTTGCGTCACAACATGCTTTTGGGGCCTGATATTGGCGGTTGGGAGGACTTTGAGGACGTATCGCGCGTCCCGTTGTTGACCCTTGATGCTAGCGATCCCGACCTTGGGCTGAGCGGTGCTAAAACGGGAGGCTGGCCTGCAACGTTTACCATTCCCGAAAACGAACTGCGCGCGCGCAATTTTGACGCTGCTCAGGCTGTCTTGCGGGGCTAGGCGGCGGTGGTCTTCGCTTACAAATCAACAGTGTATTTCGGCTCGCCCAGGTCAAGCCGCACATCTTGCTTGGTCTCATCACAGGCGAATGACCACAGGGATTGGATCGGTCCCTGATAGGGTTCTTCGCTGCTGGCGGATTGGGCGAGAAAGCCAAGGCCGATGGCAAAGCTGGTGGCGAGGATTGGGGCGTTGATCGGGCTGCGCATGTCACTGTCTCCTGTTGGTTATTGTGGTATTACACGGGCCCGCTGACAGTTTCCGTCGGGACAAGCCGAGATTTTTTGCAGTTTTTTTGCAGTATGTGGTCAGGTCGGATGACAGGGGAGGATGATCAGCAGGGCTAGGGTCATTGCAGATACCCATAGGAGATCGCATATGGATCAGTCCCTTCCGCTGGCAAGTCAGAGCTTGCCCCGCAAAAGCCCGCTGACAGAAAATGAGTTTTATGCGCATCATGGCTGTGAATGGCTGTTGGCGCTGAAAACCGTATTGCGGTTCGGCTTGCGCCTTTGGCCGCGACAAGCGATCTTTGGACCGCATGGTCGGCTAATTACCAAATCGGAGAGTCTATGACCAAACCGCCCCCCTCTCAGCAGGATCAGCTTGCCATCATGACAGTGATCGAGCGCGAGACTGAGACGTTTTTCAACTTTGATTTTGACGGTTGGGCGCAGTGCTGGGTGCAGGATGAGCGCACGCGGGAAATGTGCGGATCGGCGGCGGCCGGTATTACCGTCTTGCGAGGGTGGAGCGAAATTGCGCCTCATATTCAAGAGGTTCTTGAGGTCGGCAAGGTCTGTGAGATGGTCCGTTTTGAGCGGCATAATGTCGATATGACGGTGACGGACGGTCTGGCGCATGTGGTGTTTGACGGGCATTCGGTGCTGCGCGATGGGCGGGTGGAACGCACCTTTGAAACGCGGGTTCTGGAAAAGACAGACGGGATTTGGCGGATCCTGTTTTCCTCCTTTGTTGTGCGGGGCCATCAATGGGAGGACGCCAATCGGCTGGCGATCGACGGGCAGGGGCAAGTGATCTGCGCACCGCCTCATATTCTGGAGGCGGTGAAAACCCAGCTGGGGCTGACCGTGTCACAGGGCCGTCTGCGCGCCTCGCGGCGAGATTGGGACAAGGTTTTGCAAGCGGCGCTGGATTGTGCGGCATCGCAACACCGCTATTTCCAGCATTATCGCCAGACCCGCGAAGCAGGGCGCAATTTCCGCCTGCCGGTGGTTCTGGGCGAAAAAGACGAAGGCGGGGTAGCGGTTTGCACCCTGTTTGTCCGCGACGAAACCACGTTTTTGGAGCTGCATGACGACGAGGCTTTGGCGGATCGCCTGCATGCGGCGCGCTCGGTTTTTAACCTGTCCGAGGCGCAAATGGCGCTGGCCTGCCGGATCGTGGCCGGCGACGGGCTGACCCAGGCGGCAGAGATGTTGAAGATCAGCGTCAACACCGCCCGCACCCATCTGAGCCGGATTTATGTGAAAACCGGGGTAAATTCGCAAACCGCGCTGGTGCGGTGTTTGTTGAGCGTGGGATAGAAAAAGGGTGGGGTCAAACCCCACCCTACATCTTTTCAGGCGCGGATCGCTTGGATCAGAGCTCGGGGTAGATCGGGAACTTGGCGCAGAGGGCTGCGACTTCGCCTTTGACCTTTTCCTCAACCGCTGCGTTGCCCTCTTCGCCATTGGCGGCGAGGCCATCGACCACTTCGATGATCCAATCAGCGATCTGGCGGAACTCGGCCTCGCCAAAGCCACGGGTGGTGCCGGCGGGGGAGCCGAGACGGATGCCGGAAGTCACGGTCGGCTTTTCCGGGTCAAACGGCACGCCGTTCTTGTTGCAGGTGATATGGGCGCGGCCCAGGGCCTTGTCCACGATATTGCCGGTCACGCCTTTGGGGCGCAGGTCGACCAGAACAACATGGGTGTCGGTGCCATGGGTCACGGTGTCCAGACCGCCTTTGATCAGCTGATCAGACAGGGCTTGGGCATTGGCGATGACCTGCTTGGCGTAGTCTTTGAACTCGGGGCGCAGCGCTTCGCCAAAGGCGACGGCCTTGGCCGCGATGACATGCATCAGCGGGCCACCCTGAATGCCGGGGAAGATTGCCGAGTTTACCTTTTTGGCAATCGCCTCGTCATTTGTGAGGATCATGCCACCACGCGGACCGCGCAGGGTTTTGTGGGTGGTGGTGGTGGCGACATGGGCATAGGGGAACGGGCTGGGATGCTCGCCCGCGGCCACGAGACCGGCAAAATGCGCCATGTCCACATGCAGATAGGCCCCAACCATATCGGCGATTTCGCGCATACGCTTGAAGTCGATCTGGCGCGGAATGGCAGAGCCACCGGCGATGATCATCTTGGGCTGATGCTCTTTTGCCAGCTCTTCGACCTGGTCGTAATCCAGCATATTGTCCTGCTTGCGCACGCCATATTGCACGGCGTTGAACCATTTGCCGGACTGGTTCGGCTTGGCCCCGTGGGTCAGGTGACCACCAGCGTCAAGGCTCATGCCCAGAATGGTGTCGCCGGGCTGGATCAGCGCCTGAAACACACCCTGGTTGGCCTGCGAACCGGAGTTTGGCTGCACATTGGCAAATTCGCAGTTGAACAGTTGCTTGGCGCGATCAATGGCGAGGTTCTCGGCCACGTCGACAAATTGGCAGCCGCCATAATAGCGACGGCCCGGATAGCCTTCGGCATATTTGTTGGTCATAATGGAGCCCTGGGCCTCCATCACGGCGCGGGACACGATGTTTTCCGAGGCGATCAGCTCGATCTCGTCGCGCTGGCGACCAAGCTCATCTGTGATGGAGCCAAAAAGCTCTGGGTCCCGGTCTGCCAATGGCTGGGTAAAGAAATCGCGCGAGGCCGTCATGGGCTGTTCCCTTCGGTTGTCCTGAGTGATGCGGAATCGAATTTGCGATGTTTCGTATCGGAAACTTTCCCAGAGTCAAAGGCGATAAAACGACGTAGGAGAATTATCTTGCGCCATATCTGGTCAGTTCGGTGAACTTGTGATTGTTTCGGAGACAAAAGCGACAGACAGGAAACAGGCCATGTCCTTACGAATTGCCTTTTGCGCCTCGAATGCGCCGATTGCGCAGGCGGCGCTGGCTGGGTTGACGCGCCGCTATGGCGATCATGCGGAGCAGGGGGCGGATGTGATTGTCGCGCTGGGGGGCGATGGGTTCATGCTGGAAACCCTGCACCGCACCGAGGGCAACCCGGCACCGGTCTATGGGATGAACCGGGGCACGGTCGGGTTCTTGATGAACGAATATGGCGAGCACGGGCTGGAAGAGCGGCTGGGGGCGGCCGAGGAAACCGTGATCAACCCGCTGGTCATGCGCGCGACCTGCGCTGATGGCACCGAACATCGCGCGCTGGCAATCAATGAGGTGTCGATTCTGCGCGCCGGGCCGCAAGCGGCGCGGCTCAGGATCAGCGTGGATGGGCAGGTGCGCATGGCCGAGCTGGTCTGCGACGGGGCGCTGGTGGCGACGCCAGCGGGCTCAACCGCCTATAATTACAGCGCCCATGGGCCGATTTTGCCGATAGGTTCGGATGTCCTGGCGCTGACCGCCGTCGCACCGTTTCGACCACGTCGCTGGCGCGGGGCCCTGTTGCCAAAATCGGCGGAGGTGTCGATGGAGGTGCTAGACCCCGAAAAACGCCCGGTCATGGCCGAGGCGGATGGCGGCTCGGTCCGGGATGTGTTGCAGGTGCATATCAAGTCGGAGCCTGGGATCGAGCATCGGGTGCTGTTTGATCCGGGGCATGGGCTGGAAGAGCGATTGATCCGCGAACAGTTTGTGTGAGGGCCGGGGGTGACGCTGCTGCGCGCTGCGCAGATCGCCCCACCCACCGTCCCGTTGGGACTCTGGCTATAGCGTTTCGATAAAGCGTTGAGGCGCAACAACCTTGCCATGCTTCGCGGTCTCAGGCCATTTGCGATCCGTTTATCTCAACCATGTGTCGAAACGCTTTAAACGAGAAAAGCCCCGGCGTTTGCCGGGGCTTTGTTTGTGCGTGACCGTCGGTAGTGGTCGCGGGTTACCCCTTGGCGTAACCCAGCCCTTGAAGCGCCAGCTTGATCTCGTCCAGGATCGCGGGATCATCGATGGTGGCGGGCATCTTGTATTCTTTGCCATCAGCGATGGAGACCATGGTGCCGCGCAGGATCTTGCCTGAGCGGGTCTTGGGCAGGCGGTCGACCACGCAGCAGAGCTTGAACGCTGCCACAGGGCCGATCTTTTCACGCACCAGTTTGATCACTTCTTTGACGATCTCGTCATGCGGTTTCTCGGTGCCGGCATTCAGGCAGAGGAAGCCCAGCGGCATTTGACCTTTCAGACTGTCAGACACGCCGATGACTGCACATTCTGCCACATCCGGGTGATCGGCCAGCACCTCTTCCATGCCGCCAGTGGACAGGCGGTGGCCGGCGACGTTGATGACATCATCGGTGCGCGCCATGATGTAAAGATAACCGTCTTCGTCGATCATGCCCGCATCGCCGGTTTCGTAATAGCCGGGGAAGTTGGTGAGGTAGCTTTTCTTGTAGCGATCCTCGGCGTTCCAGAGATTGGGGAAGGTGCCGGGCGGCAGCGGCAGGGGCGTGACAATCGCGCCAAGCTCGCCACGGGGCAGCTCATTGCCCGCATCATCGACGATCTTCATCTCGTAACCGGGCAGCGGCACCGAAGGGGAGCCGAGCTTGACCGGTAGCAATTCAATGCCGACCGGGTTGCAGACGCCGGGAAAGCCCAGCTCGGTCTGCCACCAATGGTCGATGATCGGCTTTTGCAGCTGATCCTGCGCCCAAACGATGGTGTCCGGGTCAGCGCGTTCACCGGCAAGAAAGACCTGTTCCAGGCAGCTCAGATCGTATTTCTTGACATATTCCCCCGTCGGATCCTCGCGTTTCACGGCGCGGAAGGCGGTGGGGGCGGTGAAGAAGGTCTTGACCTTATGCTCTTCGATAACCCGCCAGAAGGTGCCGGGATCGGGGGTGCCAACCGGTTTGCCTTCGAAGACAATGGTGGTGTTGCCGTGGATCAGCGGGCCGTAACAGATATAAGAGTGGCCAACGACCCAGCCCACATCCGAGGCCGCCCAGAACACATCGCCGGGATCGACATTATAGATGTTCTTCATCGTCCAGTTCAGCGCGACGAGCTGGCCGCCAGTGTGGCGGATCACGCCTTTGGGGGCGCCGGTGGTGCCGGAGGTGTAGAGGATATAGGCCGGGTGATTGCCCTCAACCGGGACACAATCGGCGGGCTCTACGCCGTATTGAAAGCCGTGCCAGTTAAAGTCGCGGCCTTCTTTAAGCTCGGCAACCTCTTGTTCGCGCTGGAAGATCACACAGAAATCCGGCTTGTGATCAGCCAGATCAATCGCGCCGTCAAGCAGCGGTTTGTAATGGACCACACGGCCCGGTTCCAACCCGCAAGAGGCGGCGATGATCGCTTTGGGTTTGGCATCGTCAATGCGCACCGCCAATTCGTTCGCGGCAAAGCCGCCAAACACAACGGAATGGACCGCGCCAAGGCGAGCGCAGGCCAGCATGGCCTCCAGCGCTTCGGGGATCATTGGCATATAGATGATGACGCGGTCGCCTTTTTCGACGCCCTTGGCGCGCAACGCTCCGGCCAAGGTGGCCACGCGGTTGCGCAGCTCGACAAAGGTGATTTCGCGTTTGGTATGGGTGATTGGGCTGTCATAGATGATCGCGGTCTGCTCGCCCCGGCCGTTTTCAACGTGGCGGTCAACGGCGTTCCAGCAGGTATTGGTCATGCCATCGGCAAACCATTCATACATATTGTCGCCAAGATCGCTGAGCGCCTTGCTGGGTTTCTTTTCCCAGTCGATCGCTTCGGCGGCTTGCATCCAGAACCCTTCGGGATCGGATTTCCAACTGTCATATACGTCCTGATAACCCATCTTATCCTCCTCTCGCGCGGCCAGTCCTTGATCTTAAGTCATAAGCGGCGGGCGCGGTGTTCCATCCTCTGCCAATTGGATAAGCGGGCGGCGTTGATCCGGGCAAGCCTGCAGGCGACCTTGGGGGGCGGTTTTTCGCAAATTCGGTCGGATGGTCGCAGGTGCGGAGTTGCAAATTTTTGCAAAGCTCTTGTGGTTTAGCGCTTTGACTGCAAATTTTTGCATATATTGCAAAATTGCAAACCAAAGCTGCAAATGGGATGCGGCTTTGGGGTGCGTTGATTCTGCGGTTTGTCTTGGGGAGTCAGGGGGCGGTATTTGGCGCTTAGCGTTCCAGTTTGGAATGGCCCGGCCCAATGTGCCAGCGGACAATCAACGCAATGGCGACGCCGAGGGCGACAAACAGAGCGGTGTTTTGCGCCAAGACTTGCCAGCCATAGAGGGTGAGGATGCCATCAATGGATTGAACATTGTCGCCACCACCGAGCCTCGAATAGAAACGATCATCCAAAGATTGCCGCCAACCTCGATAGCGACCAATTGCGATGGTAATCCCGGCGATTGTTGTTGAGATTACAGCCCCCCAAAGCACGGCTTTTCCCCAGCTGACGGGTGCTTTCATCGCAAAGCCCAGGATGGGACGTCCGACAAGCCAGCAGAGCGCAAATGCTAAGGGTAGACCAAAGATCGACGCATAGAAGAGATAGGCCAACATCCCGGCGAATCCAGACGCTCCGAGCGCCAACCACAAGAAAGGGAAGGTAATTGCCAGCCAGCCAAGGAACGCAGAGAGGTTGACCGCCCTGCGTATCTCTTTCTTGCTATAGGCTGGGTCAGCCATAATGCGTGACAGGCGTGCCGGCGATGGCGGCCATGTTGAGCAAGCCGCGCGCGGTGATCGATGGGGTCACGATATGTGCGCGGTTGCCCATGCCCATCAGGATCGGCCCGACCTCAAGCCCGTCAGCCTTCATTTTCAGGATGTTACGCACCCCTGATGCCGCGTCGGCATGGGCAAAGATCAGTACATTGGCGCTGCCGCTCATCCGGTTTCCGGGCATGACCATGTTGCGATAATGCTCATCCAGGGCGGCATCGACATTCATCTCGCCCTCGTAGCAGAAATCGCGTGGTACGCTGTCGAGAATGGCAATCGCCTCGCGCAGACGTTTGCCCGAACCTTCGGCCTGGTTGCCAAATTGTGACTGCGAACACATGGCGATCTTGGGCTCAAGGCCAAAGCGTTTCACATGTCGCGCCGCGCCAATTGCGGTGCGCGCCAATTCCTCGGGCGAGGGGAGCGAGCGCACATGAGTGTCAGCAATAAAGAGCGGCCCGTCTTCGAGGATCATCATCGACAGGGCGCCATGCGGGTGCAACCCTTCTCCGCCCAGGACCTGATTGACGTAGTTCAGATGCCAGCGATATTCGCCAAAGGTGCCGCAGATCAGGCTGTCAGCCTCATCGCGATGCACCATGATGGCGCCAATGGCGGTGGTGTTGGTGCGCATGACCGCGCGGGCAATATCCGGGGTCACGCCGCGCCGCGCCATAAGCTGGTGATAGGTGCCCCAATATTCACGATAGCGCGGGTCGTTTTCCGGGTTCACGATGTTGAAATCCCGCTCGGGGCGGATTTCCAGACCCAGCTTTTCGCAGCGCGCAGTGATCACCTCGGGGCGACCAATCAGGATCGGCGTTTCTGTGGTTTCCTCCAGAATGGCCTGCGCGGCGCGCAGCACGCGCTCATCCTCGCCCTCGGCAAAGACGATGCGGCGCGAAGCCGTGGCCGCCGCCTGAAAGACCGGGCGCATCAGCAGGGCGGATTTGTAAACGTTGGCGTCCAGCTTGTCCTTATAGGCGTCCAGATCCTCGACCGGGCGCTTGGCCACACCGGTTTCCATGGCGGCCTTGGCCACAGCGGTTGAGACAACGCCGGACAGGCGCGGATCAAAGGGTTTCGGGATCAGGTAATCTTCGCCAAAGGTCAGTTGTTCGCCAGCATAGGCCGCGGCGGCCTCGGCGCTAGTGGTGGCGCGGGCGAGGGCGGCGATGCCCTCGACACAGGCGACCTGCATGGCGTCATTGATCTCGGTCGCGCCCACATCCAAAGCCCCGCGGAAAATGAAGGGGAAGCAGAGCACGTTATTGACCTGATTGGGAAAATCGCTGCGGCCCGTGGCGATGATCGCATCAGGTGCGGTTTCACGAGCCAGATCGGGCATGATCTCCGGGGTCGGGTTGGCCAGGGCAAAGATGATCGGGCGCTTGGTCATCTTGGCTACATGTTCGGGCTTCAAAACGCCCGGACCAGAGAGACCAAGGAAGAGATCCGCGCCCTCGATCACATCGTCCAGCGTGCGCAGATCTGATTTCTGCGCAAAGGCGGCCTTGTGCGGGTTCATATCCTCGGTCCGGCCCTCATAGACCAGTCCGTGAATATCACAAAGCCAGACATTCTCGCGTTTGACGCCCAGTTTCAGCAGCATGTTGAGGCAGGCAATCCCGGCAGCCCCGCCACCGGTCGAGACGATCTTGATATCCTCGAATTTTTTGCCCGCCACGTGCAGGGCATTGGTCGCCGCCGCGCCGACAACGATGGCTGTGCCGTGCTGATCGTCGTGGAAAACCGGGATGTTCATCCGCTCGCGGCAAATTCGTTCAACGATAAAACAATCGGGCGCTTTGATGTCTTCGAGATTGATCGCGCCAAAGGTCGGTTCCAGCGCGCAGACGATATCAGCCAGTTTTTCAGGATCCGACTCGTCGACTTCGATGTCGAAACAATCAATGTCGGCGAATTTCTTGAACAGGACCGCTTTGCCTTCCATGACCGGTTTGGAGGCCAAAGCGCCAATATTTCCTAGGCCCAGCACCGCTGTGCCGTTCGAAACCACTGCAACCAGATTGCCGCGCGTGGTGTAACGGGCGGCATTTGCCTCGTCTTCCTTGATCTCAAGACAGGCCTCAGCAACCCCCGGCGAATAGGCCCGCGACAGATCGCGCCCATTGGCCATTGGCTTGGTCGCGCGGATCTCCAATTTACCGGGCTGCGGGTTTTCGTGGTAGAAAAGCGCCGCCTGACGCAATGATTCCTTGGCTGAGTCGGTCATGTCTAGGTCCTGATATTTAATATGGTTTAGCGTTAAACCAAATTTTGCGCCTGTGGTCGGGTCCCCTGTCCCTTAGCAGTTTCGCGCCAAGATTGAAAATGGAATTGACGCCGGGAGAGGGGGCCTTGCAATCTGGCGTGCCACTTCGCAAACTGCCCCCTTGATTACCCGGAGAGTGAGATGTCCCGTCCTGAGTCGTTAGCTGATTTGGCCCGCGCCGTTCGTGAAAACGCCTATGCCCCTTATTCGAATTTCAAAGTCGGGGCCGCGCTGCGCACCCCGTCGGGCCATGTCTATACCGGATGTAATGTAGAAAACGTTGCCTATCCCGAAGGCACCTGCGCCGAGGCCGGGGCCATCGCGGCCATGATCGCCGCAGGCGAGAGCGAGATTGCCGAGGCCTATGTGATTGCCGACAGCCCGAACCCGGTGCCGCCCTGCGGCGGGTGCCGTCAGAAACTGGCGGAGTTTTCCAAATCGGACGTTCAGGTCACCATGGCGACCACTGATGGTGTTGAGAAGGTCACAACTGTGGGTAACCTGCTGCCCGGTGCCTTTGGCCGCGATCACATGGAAAACACCTGATGGACGCAAGAGCGATTAATGCCGCGCTGCGCAAAGGCGAAGAGCCAAGCCCAGCGGAATTATCCTGGTTTGCCCATGGCTTGGCGGATGGGCGGGTTAGTTCGGCCCAGGCCGGAGCTTTTGCCATGGGGGTCTGCTTGCGCGGGTTGTCCGAGGCTGGGCGCGTGGCGCTGACCCTGGCCATGCGCGACAGCGGGCATGTGCTGGACTGGGATCTGGACGCACCGGTGGTGGACAAGCATTCCACTGGCGGTGTCGGCGATTGTGTCAGTCTGGTTTTGGCCCCGATGCTGGCCGCTTGCGGGGTTTACAACCCGATGATTTCGGGCCGTGGCCTTGGCCATACGGGCGGCACGCTGGACAAGCTCGAAGCCATCCCCGGCTATTCTGTCACCCCGGACGAGGCGCGCTTTCGCCAAGTGGTGAAGGAGGCCGGCTGCGCGATTGTCAGCGCGTCGGCCAATATCGCCCCGGCGGATAAACGGCTTTATGCGGTGCGCGATGTGACCGGCACAGTCGAAAGCCTGGACCTGATCACCGCCTCGATCCTGTCCAAGAAACTGGCGGCGGGGCTGCAATCGCTGGTTCTGGATGTCAAAGTTGGATCGGGCGCGTTTATGAAAACCCCCGAAGAGGCGCGCGCGCTGGCGGCGTCTTTGGTGTCGACGGCGAATGCGGCGGGCTGCCCGACCTCGGCTTTGATCACCGATATGAGCCAACCTTTGGTGCCCGCGCTTGGCAATGCGTTAGAAGTCGACCTGTGCCTGCAGGTTCTGACCGGCGCGCTGAAGGGGCCGCTATTGGAGCTGAGCGTCGATCTGGGCGTTGAACTGTTGAAAACCGCCGGGATCGAAGACGGAGAGGCCAAGCTGCGCGACTCCATTAGTTCAGGCGCGGCGGCAGAGCGGTTTGGCAAGATGGTCTATGCGCTGGGTGGGCCGCTGAGCTTTGTTGAGGATTGGAAGCGCTTCTTGCCGGAAACCCCGGTTATCCGCGAGGTCACGGCGGATCGCGCCGGGGTTGTCTCGGCCATTGATGGAGAACAGCTGGGCCTGGCCGTGGTCGATCTGGGCGGCGGGCGCCGCGTAGAAACCGATCAGGTGAACCCGGCGGTTGGTCTGACGGATGTGGTGCGTTTGGGCGAGAAAGTCACAAAAAATCAACCAATTGCCGTGGTCCACGCCGCGCGAGAAGAACAGGCCGATGCCGCCGCCGCCGCCATTCGTGCGGCGGTTTCGCTGGATGGGCCGGCACCCGATCTGCTGCCGCTGACCTTGGAAAGGATCGCCTGATGCGCGCATTTCTGGTTGTGATCGACTCGGTCGGGATTGGCGGTGCGCCGGATGCTGCGGCGTATTTCAACGGTGACCTGCCCGACACAGGGGCCAACACGCTGGGCCATATCCTACAGGCCTGCGCCGAGGGACGCGCCGAAGAGGGGCGCAGCGGGCCTTTGGCCGTGCCGAACATGGCCGCGCTTGGGTTGTTCAACGCCTTGTGCCTGGCCAGCGGGATGGAGGTTGAAACGCCTTCGCTGACCGGGCGATTTGCGGCGGCGACGGAGGTGTCCAAGGGCAAGGATACGCCCTCGGGTCATTGGGAATTGGCTGGGTTGCCGGTGCCTTGGGATTGGCATTATTTTCCAGACGCGCTGCCGGCATTCCCGGCGGAGGTGGTTGAAAAGGCGTGCGAAATCGCCGGAACCTTTGGCATTCTGGGCAATTGTCACGGCTCTGGCACGGTGATGATTGACCGCTTTGGCGCGGACCATCTGCGCTCGGGCTATCCGATCTGTTACACCTCTGCCGACAGTGTCTTTCAGATTGCCGCGCATGAACAATTCTTTGGACTTGAGCGGCTCTATGCGCTTTGCGAAGGCTTGGCACCGATGCTGCACGAGATGAAGGTTGGCCGTGTCATCGCGCGCCCCTTTGTTGGCGAAGTTGGGCATTTTCAGCGCACCGCCAACCGTCGCGACTTTGCCATTACACCACCTGAACCGGTGCTGACCAATTGGGTGCAAGATGCGGGGTGCAAGGTGTATGGCGTTGGAAAGATTGGAGATATTTTCTCGATGACTGGGATCGACGAGGTGCGCAAGGGGCGCGATGCGCAGCTAATGGAGCATCTGTCCGACTATGTTGACACGGCCGAAGAGGGCAGTCTGACCTTTGCTAACTTCGTCGAGTTTGACAGCGAATACGGCCATCGCCGCGACATCTCGGGCTATGCGCGGCATCTGGAATGGTTTGATGTTGAACTAGGCAAAGTCCTGCCGCGCCTGCGCGAGGGGGATATGCTGGTCGTCACCGCCGATCACGGCAATGATCCCAGCTGGTCGGGCACCGATCACACCCGCGAACGGGTTCCGGTTTTGGTGGCGGGCAAGGGCAGCGGCGAGATTGGCCAGATTGCCTTTGCGGATGTTGCCGCCAGCATTGCCGCGCATTTGAACGTCCCGGCGCAGGGGCCGGGCAGGAGTTTTCTGTAATGAACGAAGAACAGTTGGACGCGCTGATCAAGCGCCCCAAGATCGAGCTGCACACCCATATCGAGGGCATGGCCCCACCTGCCTTTATCCGTGGCCTCGCTCAGGAAAAGAATGTCGACCTGTCCAAGATCTTCCGCGAGGACGGATCCTATGATTACCGGGATTTCGTGCATTTCCTGTCGGTATATGAGGCGGCGACCTCGGTCCTGACCGGGCCCGAGGAATTTGCCCGCCTTACCAGTGCCGTGCTGGAACAGGCCGCGGCCAATGACGTGGTCTATATCGAAAGCTTTATCAGCCCCGATTTCTGTGGCGGCAGTGATCTGACCGCGTGGAAAGAGTATCTGCATGCGATTCAAGATGCGGCAGCGGTGGCCGAGCGTGATCTGGGTATCACCCTGCGCGGCATCGCCACACCGATCCGTCATTTTGGTCCGGAAAAGGCCAAGCCAGCCGCGCTTTGCGCCGCTGAAACCGCCGGGGAATTCATCACCGGACTTGGCATGGGCGGGGATGAGAACCAGGGCCAGCAACGTGACTTTGCCTATAGCTTCGACATGGCGCGCGAGGCGGGATTGCATCTGACCACCCATGCCGGTGAATGGCGCGGGCCGCAAGAGGTGCGCGAAGCGGTTGAGGACTTGGGTGTGTCCCGTATTGGTCATGGCGTGCGCGCCAGCGAGGACCTGGCCGTCGTGGACATGTTGATCGAACGTGACATCACGTTAGAGGTTTGTCCCGGTTCCAACGTCTTCCTTGGCGTCTATGACAGTCTCGACAAACACCCGATCGAAAAACTGCGCGATCGCGGCGTCAAAGTGACGGTGTCGACCGATGACCCACCCTTTTTCCACACCACCATGCGCAAGGAATATGCAGATCTGGCACGCGTTTTTGGCTGGGATGGTGAAATCTTTGACCAAATAGACAAGAATGCCGTAGACGCGGCCTTCTGCGACGCCGATACAAAGGCAAGGATTCGCAAAGCATTGGAGGCGTCATGACCCAACATCTGACCATCGTCGATCACCCGCTGGTGCAGCACAAGCTGACCCTGATGCGTAAGAAAGAAACGTCGACCGCGTCTTTCCGTCAGTTGCTGCGCGAGATCAGCCTGCTTTTGGCCTATGAGGTGACGCGCGAATTGCCGGTCACCATGACCGAGATCGAAACCCCGCTTTGCCCATCGCAGCAGCCGATGATCGAGGGCAAAAAGCTCGCGCTGGTGTCGATCCTGCGCGCTGGTAATGGCTTGATGGATGGGATTTTGGAGCTGATCCCGGCGGCGCGGGTCGGCTTTGTCGGTCTTTACCGGGACGAGGAAACTCTGCAACCGGTCCAGTATTACAACAAGCTGCCCAAACGCATGGAAGAGCGCACGGCGATTGTTGTTGATCCCATGTTGGCCACGGGCAATTCCTCGGCCGCAGCGATTGATCTGGTCAAACAGGCCGGGGCCAAAGACATCCGGTTCCTCTGTCTGCTGGCCGCCCCCGAAGGCGTGGCGCGCATGAAAGAGGCCCATCCCGATGTGCCCATCGTCACCGCCTCTCTGGATGAAAAACTCAATGAACTCGGGTACATCGTTCCGGGCCTTGGTGATGCCGGGGACCGTATGTTTGGAACGAAATAAACGATTTCAACGCTTTACAGAGCGTTTTTGATCGGGCATTCTGACCCCTGCATCTGTGGGGGCAGACATGACATTGAAATCCTTAACTATTTTCGCCGTTTTGACCGCTGGATTCGGAATCGCATCCGCTCCGGCCATGGCTCAGAGCAATACCGGCAAGGTTCCGGTCAATTTTCCACCGGCCTCTTTTTCCGGCAAACAGTTCGTTGATAATAACGGATGTGTCTTTGTGCGGGCCGGGTTTGACGGGGCTGTGACTTGGGTGCCGCGCGTGTCGCGTCAACGCAAACAGGTCTGTGGTCAAAAGCCGACTTTTGGCGGTTCGGCGACAGCGGCGGCCCCGGCGGCCAAACCTGCCCAGGCCCCTGTTCAAATCACTGTGCCTACCCCACAACCGGCCCCAAAACCCCAGCCGCGCGCGGCCAATGTCCGGGTTGCGAAACCACAAGGCACGCCATTGCGTGTGGCGACCCCGCGCGCCGTTCTGGCCCCGGCCCCCAAGCCAAAACCGCAGGTGCAGGTCCGGGCCAAGCCCAAGCCGATGCCAAAACCGCAGCAGATTGTGCGTCGCCCGGCCTCGAAACCCGTTGCCGCACAGCCGCCGCGCGTTGTGCGTCAGGTGCCCCGCGCCGCAGCGCCAGCCGTCAAACCGACCGGTCGCGCAGTCACGACACCGAGCTACAGCCCCTGCCGCAATGGTCAGAGCACCAAGACCGTTGGCAGGCACACCGTCACCGTGCGTTGCGGGCCTCAAACAGCGCCGCATGTCACCGTGATCCGCCGCGGCGAAGCCCCTGGACCCGGCAAAAAGGTCTATCACAACCGTGGTTGGCAGGGCAGCCAGTTGCACCTGCCGGGGAACACCCGCATCGTGCCGCGTCACGTCTATGAAAAGCGTGACAATTCCATCGCTTATGTCCCTGCGGGCTATCGCCCGGCTTGGGATGATGACCGCCTGAACCCGTATCGCGCCTATCAAACCGTGGATGGCTATCGCCAGACACAGCAGGTCTGGACAAACACCGTGCCGCGTATCGCGGTGAACCAGGCGCGTCGCCACAAGCTCAAAGAGCCGGTGATCGCCTATCACGCGTCCTCGGCGACGACCCGAGCCCCGTATATCTCTGCGCAGAACAGCGCCGTGATCTCCACCCGCTCGTCTCCAGTCAAGGCAACCAGCGCAGCGCGTTACGTTGAAATCGGCGTGTTCACCACCACGGCCAAGGCGCAGGCAGCGGCCAGCCGTTTGGGCCAAACCGGTCTGCCGGTGAAAATGGGCTATTACCGCAAGGATGGGCAGCCGATGCAGCGCGTGATGGTCGGCCCGTTTGGGTCCGCCGATCAGGTCAATCTGGCGCTGAACAAGGTGCGCGCGGTCGGCTATACCCGAGCCTACACACGTTAAAAGCTTCGATTTCTGAGAATGTGGCCCGTCGGTTATCCAATCGGCGGGCTTTCTTATTCGCAGATGCTTTGCAGCCGCAACCATTCCCCGTCGCTCAGCACATCCGCCCCCTCAGCCCCCGCCATGGGATCACCTTCGATCAGGGGCAACGTGCTTTCTCCGGTGAGGTCCTTGGCATAGGCATAGGCGCTGCTGCTCAGCGCGGCGCGCTGAAAGGCGGCCAAGGTGGCGTCAATTGCCGGAGGCGAGTCAGCTTCGGTCAAAAGATCCTCGGCGTAGGCCTTGAGCGTGTCATCTGGCACCTGGCCTGTGGTCACCAGTTTGAGGCTGGTCATCAAGCTGGTCTGGGCCAGCATCTGCGCCAAGGGATCAGTTTCGGCGGCCTTGACATCCTCAACCAGCGCGTAGCCTGCGGGCACGCTGGGGTCTTCAAAGTCCTCGATGATGGATTTGTTCAACACCACGATACCACCGGGCAAATGCGCGCTTTGCACCACGCCGCCGGGCACAACAATGATGGAATCCGCACGCTCTGGACCCAGCACATGGCGGGCGAGTTTTTGCAGGGCAGGGCGGGCCTCAGGCGTCAGGCAGGGCTGGCCGGTGACGCGGGTCATGTGTTTCAACAGGCCAATGCCGATTTCGGCGCGTTTGACCGGCGGCACCACCTTGGCCGTGTAGGCGCGCAGGGCATCGGGCAGCCACAGTACCGTGCCCGCCACCAAGCCGAGCACCAGGGCCGTGCCAAGTACGAGACGTAACTTGCCGGGATGTGGGCGGCGGCGTTCGATGGCTTTGAGCAAACGGTCTATGCCGTTGATCATCTCATCTTCGCCCTCACCCAGTTCCAGCGTTTCGCCGGGGTCGCCATCGGGGTGATAGATTGCCGGTATGGCTGTGCCGTTTGACCGCACGACCGCCGCCAATGACCAGTGTGCGAGGACCCGACCGGGCACATCGGTTATGGTCAATGTGGCATCGCCCAGCGACACGACCACTTCGCGACGCTGTTCTGCGGTGTTGGGGCGCCATAATCCGGTCGCCTCGAGCCGTTCAAATTCCTTGAGTGCGGTCATTGGGGTGCTCTTGGGCTGCTCTGCCTCTGTTATGGCAAAGCCTAACACGGTCGCGGCGGCGGGGCAATCTGCGCGGTGCTGGACAGGGCCGCGGGCGGGTCGTAAAGCCTGTTTGTCGAAATGACTCAAAGGTGTCGCAATGATCCCCAGCGTTTTGTCCATCGCAGGCTCTGACCCGTCCGGCGGGGCGGGCATTCAGGCCGATATCAAGGCGATTTGTGCCAATGGCGGCTATGCCATGGCGGTGGTGACGGCATTGACCGTGCAAAACACGCAAGGCGTTGCGGATGTCGCGCCGGTCGCTCCGGATTTGGTGAAACGTCAGATCGAGGCGATCTCGTCCGATATGCGGGTCGACGCGATCAAGATCGGCATGTTGGGCCATGTCGATGTGGTCAAAGTGGTGGCCGCCTGTTTGGAAGGCATCTCGGTGCCGGTGGTTCTGGATCCTGTCCTAGCGTCGACATCTGGGGCACCGTTGCTGGACGGGGCAGGGCGCGCAGCGTTGCTGGAGATGTTGCTGCCACGGGTGTCCATCGTCACGCCAAACTTGCCCGAGGTGGCGGTTTTGTTGGGCTGTGGCGCGGCGCAGAATCGCGAAGAGATGTGCAAACAGGCAGAGGCGTTGCGGGCATATGGGCCGGATGTCTTGCTCAAGGGTGGGCATTTGCCCGGTGGGGTCTGTGCCGATTTGCTGGTCAGCCGGGACGCGTCACAGTGGTATGAAGCAAAACGGGTTTCCGGGCGCAATTCCCATGGGACGGGCTGTACGTTGTCTTCGGCCTTGGCCTGCCAATTGGCGGCGGGGGAGCCGCTTACACGGGCTGTGCAGGCTGCGAAGGATTACACGCTGCAGGCCTTGATAGCCGGTCAAACCCTGAACCTTGGCACTGGTAAAGGCCCGTTGAATCACTTTTTTGCAATGCGAGATCGAGGCGTTTGATTTTATTGGCCCCAGTCCCGTCGAATCCGCTGCGTTGCAGCGTTTTGAGAAAATGTTGAGTCGCACATTCCTTGCCACGCTTCGCGATCTCAGGCCATTTGCGATCCGTTTGTCTCAACTATGTCTTTAAACGCTTCAGGCGACCTTGGATTCTGATGTGCCCTCTTCCTTGCGCACGATATTGCCATCCTCATCGCGGAAACTGCTGATCAACCCGTTCAGCGCCTCGGCGCTGTCGCTGAGCATTTGGGTAGTCGCGGCGGCCTCTTGCGAGGCAGAGGCATTGGCCTGAATGACGCGGTCCAATTCGGAAATTGCGGTGTTGATCTGCTCGGACCCTATGCGCTGTTCCTGCGTCGCAGCCGAGATTTCCTGAACCAGATCGGCGGTGCGCTGAATTTCCGGCACCAAGGTATCCAGCTCTTCACCTGCCTTGCTTGATTTCTCGGCGGTGGATTTGGACAGGGCGACAATTTCATCCGCGGCCACCTGGCTGCGCTCTGCGAGGCGGCGCACTTCGGCGGCGACAATGGCAAATCCGCGCCCATGGGTTCCTGCGCGCGCGGCCTCAACTGCGGCGTTCAACGCCAAAAGATCGGTCTGGCGGGCGATTTCCTGAATGATGTTGATCTTTTCCGCGATGGTTTTCATCGCATCTACCGCATCCTGAACAATGGCCGAGGAATTGCGCGCCTGTTCCAGGGAATGCACCGCGATCTTTTCGGTTTGTGCGGCATTGTCAGCGCTTTGGCGGATATTGGCGGTCATCTGTTCCATCGAGGCGCTGGCCTCTTGTGCGGCGGCTGCCTGCTGCGTCGCCCCTTCGCTGACTTTTGAGACAGCGTCGCCCAGTTCCGTGCAGCCGGTTAGAACATTGTCCGAATTGACGCTGACCTGCCCCAATAGCCGATCAAGTGATTCATATTCTTCCGAGATATTGCGGACAAAGGCGGCATAGCCCCAGCTTTTGCCAATCCGCATTTTCGAAAGAGCCAAAGACACCGACACTTCGGTGCCGTCCTTGCGTACCAATTGCAAATCCCGGCTGGAGCCGACAATTGTATCGCGTTCCGTCGTCCGATTTTTCTCTAAATAACCGTCATGACGCGATTGATGTTCGACCGGGACGAGCATTTTGACATTATTGCCCAGCACCTCTTCGGCGGAATAACCCCATAGGTTTTCAGCTGCGCGATTGAAAAAAACCACCCGGTTGTCGGTATCAATAACGACCACGGAATCAATTGCGTTTTCCAATGTCGCCATCGCCATAGAGGCGGGCAATGTTGGTTTCTTTGAGGGTCCTTTCAGAATGCGCATTTTTTATAGCCCTTCAGTCAAGCGTAAACCGTCGAATTCCAGTTACTTTATGTGGCCTGCCTTTCAAGGAGGTTAATAGGGCCGCGAAAAAGTTAAAGGTGATTTGCAAATAGATATTTTGTTTATTGCGCGATTGATAATTTATTCGCAACATCATTGGACGACACGGCAAAAGTCGACATATCCAAGCACAGGTATTCGACATTTGATGATGTGAATTTGTAAGGATTAAACTCTGGCCCGCCCTGATAGCGTTTCAGGATCTTGGACGAGGCCCCCTGGCTGCCCAGATACCGCGCGCCCCATCCGGTGAACAGTCGCGCATGGATCGGGCCGCATGTCAGGATCTCGATGTCATTATGATGGGTATCCTTGCTGATCTCCAGAAAGCGTTTGGTTAAAAACGCGCGCTCCCCCTCGAGAAGTTGCAGAAAATAACCATTGTCGAAAATCATCATGCCGGTGATGTAATTTTTGGAATTCAGCCGGTTAGAGGTTTCAATGATATTGGTCAGGAGGTCCCGATCAATATCGGTGGCTGTTGAGGCGTAAATCAATCGGTAAAGTCCCATTGGGTCACCTTTCGCTTCTAAAAGAAAATGTCATCCAGGTCGTCGCTGTCTTCGGCGGTGTCAGCAGCCGCGCCTTGCAGGGCGTCATCTGGGTAAAGCTCGGCATGGACGGCGCGTTCTTCATCCATGGTATAAAGCGCCCAGCACTGGCTCAGCTTGCCTTGGTCGGGGGGGGCTGTGACCTCGGGCATGTCCTGCGCGGACAAGTCCAACAGGGCGGTGCCAACAGCATCCACAGCTGACATGGAATGATGAACCGCCTCAACCATGGCGATCAGCGATTCAGCGCAATCCAGCGCTGTCTGGCTGAGGCTGTTGATCTGATCCAACCGATCTTCGCTGTCCTTGCCAATGCTTGCGTGTTGGGAAATGGCCGAAGACAAGTCTTCGCTCGCTTTGGTGAGAGATTCTCGGGCGTCATCGCGCGAGCTCATGATGCCGTTCAAGCTTTTCCTGCACTTGGCCACATCAGCCAGACAATCGGTTGCGGTTTGGCGCACCTCAGAGGCCAGAACCGCCAATGGGGCGCCTTTGTCCCCGTTTCGGGCCGCCAATAAGAGGGAGTTGACTGAGGCCATGGAGAGCCGTTCCGCCGCATCCAGCAATTGGCTGAATTTTTCGCCAGCATCTTGAGTTGCTTGAGAAATTTCCGTTGCATCGCGATGTACGGCCTCGAGAACGGCGTCAACCTGCACGACCTCATTGGAGACCATTGTCAACAACTCGTCCCGCCGTTTCATCGCTTCGGAGATCAGGGCAGCAATTTCTCCTTCGGAAAACAAGGCAGCCCCATCGCGCCCCAAATCGGCCATGGCGCGCATGGTATCGCGCACTTCGCCGGAGATATCGGCGATGTCACGGGTGCAATCCGCCGCTTGGGCCTTGGCGATCCGGGTGATATGCGGATCATCCATCTCTAACAAAAAAGCAATGTGATCAAGGCGTTGCGCGAGACGGTCGGAAAACTGCATCGCGCTGACAAAGCTTTTCAATTTGCTTTTGCCGCTTTGGACCAGCCTGTCGGCGCGGGTCGAAATTTGTTCAGCGGCGCGGGCCTCTTCCTGGCTCAACTGGTCCAGCACAGCGCGCCCTTCGGCAAGTTTTGGGGGCAGGGCCCCCATGGCATCTGACGCGCTGTCGCAGCTGGCATGCATGCGATCATAGCCTTCGACCAGGCCGTCCAGCCCGCCATCAACATGGGTCGAGGCCGATCTGATCAAGGCGGCTGTTTGATGCAATTCCGTTAAATATCGATCGATTTTTGTCACGCCCAAAGACCCGGCGGTGGTGCGCGTCAATGTGGCAATCGCCGCCAGATTGCGCCCCTGTCCCGATATTTTTTGCAGCACCGTTCGCCCATCGGACATTTGGCGCGTGGTTTCGGACTTTTGCAACGACCCGGAGAATGACCTGAGCTCTTCCCCCATACGATCCACTTTGTCCTGAAGGTTGGACAGCAGATTGTCAACCGCATTGCGTGAGGCAACCAGTTCTGCAAACTCATTGAGCTGCTTGGTAATTTCCGAATGCAGCGTGCGAATTTTCGACAAATCATCCGTCACGGAACCGAATGCGGACACGGCATCTTGCGCCAAAACACGGGCTGATTGCCTGTCTGGCGATGTCTCCTGATTTGAAACTTGTACCTGCATAATCACACTCCCACGTGTTCAGGAACTAAGCGCAGCATGGAATAAACAAGGGGTAAATGGCTTATTGGAAAAAGTTGAAAAGTCTAAAGGTCGGGAAACGAAAGTTTAATTCTTTGCCCGTTTAGTGATGCCGAACGCCGCAATTCAAAAATGGGGCAATTGTTATGAGCGAATTCATTATACCGGCAGATTTGGATGTCGGAATGGCGAGCAAAGTTCATTCGGACCTGTCTGGATGGGTTGGCTCAATAGATGCTGGGCAATCGGCGGAGTTGGAGCTTTCTGAGCCCATGCCCACACAGATTTCTTTGCAACTTCTTATTGCCGGTGCCCGGGCCTTGCAGGGCAAGGATGTGACCCTGTCATTCGGGGAACATGCGGCGGCAACAATGGCAGCTGAAACAAAGGCTGAAGGACAATAGAACATGACGAAAACCGTTTTGACAGTGGATGATAGCAAGGCCGTGCGCGACATGGTCACCTTCACGCTAGAGCCTGAAGGTTATCAGGTGGTGGCGGCTGAAAACGGCCAGGATGGGCTGGATAAACTGCGCGCCGCCCGCCCGAATCTGGTGATCACCGATTTGAATATGCCGGTCATGAACGGGTTGGATTTCATCACCCACGCGCGCTCCGACCCGGCGGGCAGCGGCATTCCAATTGTCATGCTGACCACGGAATCCGCGCCTGAGATGAAGGCCAAGGGCAAGGCCGCTGGCGCAACCGGCTGGATCAACAAGCCGTTTGATGCCGACAAATTGGTTGCTGTAACCAAGAAATTGCTGGGGTAGGATCATGCTAGAGCAAGCTGTCGCCGCCTTTATCCAAGAAGCACATGAGATTCTTTCCGAGCTCGAAGATCAGATTCTCGGCCTTGAAGGGCAACCTGACCAAGCCACGATTGACGCAATTTTCCGTGGGTTACACACGGTCAAAGGCTCTGGGTCGATGTTTGGTTACACGCAGCTGGCCGCCTTTACCCACCATTTTGAAAACGCGTTTGAGCAGGTGCGCTCTGGCACATTGCCAATCAATCGTGACCTCATTGATTTGTCCTTGGCAGCGCGCGACCGGATGGAGGAGTTTTTAGAGCTCGGCGGAGATGGCGCTGATGCCGAAACCTTGCTGAAATCACCGGAAACCGTTGCCTTGATTGACAAAATCAAGGCGATGACCGGCTCTGGCGACGCGAACCCGTCGCACAGTGCTCGGGTTTCGACGGTGGAACCGGGGCAGATGCAGACATTTGGCATTCGCTTTTCTCCGCTCAAGGATGCTCTGCGCAATGGCATGCGCCCGGATCTCTTGATGACGGAATTAGAGGAATTGGGGCAGGTCGAGGTTCAGTTCTCTGCCAATGAGCTGCCCGACCTCAAAATTCTGGACCCCTCCGATTCCTGGATCACATGGTCTGCCAAATTGACCACAGATAAGGGGCTGGCGGCTGTCCAGGATGTCTTTATCTTTGCAGATGATGCCGATTTGGACATCTGGGAGGTCGAAGAAACGGATGAGGTTGCCGTATCGCCGGACGCCGCGGTCGAGAAACCTGAAGCCGTTGAAAAGCAGGAAAAACCACAGCCAGCGGGCAAGCAGGAGAGCATTCGCATCGCTTCCTCCAAGCTGGATGGTATGATGGATTCCATTGGCGAGCTTGTCATTGCGCAGGCCCGATTGGATGCCGTTTCGGAAGACATTTCCAACCCCGCCCTGCACGCAGTTGTCGAAGAGGTGGAGCGTCTGGTTCTCAGCCTGCGCGACGTCACCTTGGCCATTCGCATGCTTCCTATCGAAAACGTTTTCGGAAAATTCCGGCGCGTGGTGCGTGACCTCTCCTCCGAGCTTGGCAAAGATGTGCGTCTGATCACCAGCGGTGGCGAAACCGAAGTTGATAAAAATGTCATTGATCGCTTGGGGGACCCGCTGGTTCACATGATCCGCAACTCGATTGACCACGGGATCGAAACTGCCGAGATTCGCAAACAGGCTGGTAAACCGGCCCAGGGCACCGTCAGCCTGTCCGCGCGTCAGGAAGGCGGCGAAATCCTCATCCTGATCGAAGACAATGGCGGTGGTCTCAACCGCGATAAAATCCGCGAACGGGCGGTCAAAAACGGTTTGATTGCCGAGGACGCGGATCTGAGCGAACGCGAGCTTTATGCCCTTATTTTCGAACCCGGGTTTTCCACGGCCGAAACCGTTTCCTCGGTTTCAGGGCGGGGTGTTGGCATGGATGCTGTGCGCACCACCATTGACGGGTTGGGCGGTAATATCGATGTCGAATCCGCCCTGGGCCAGGGCACCCGTATCACACTGCGGCTCCCCGTGACGATGGCCATCATTGACGGATTGCGCGTAAGGCTCGGACAATCGGTGTTTGTTATCCCGCTCTCCTCGGTTGAGGAATGCGTCGAAATGGATGAGGACGAGACCAAGCGCACCAGTGGCCGCTCGGTCCTGCAGATCCGTGAACAAGTCGTGCCCTATCTGACATTGGACACCCTGTTCAACATGCCGAAATCCGGCGAAACAAACCGCCGCGTCGTCGTTGTGCGGGTGGATGGTCAGCGCATTGGTCTGGTTGTCGATGACATTCTCGGCCAGGGCCAAACCGTGGTCAAAAGCCTGAGCCCCTATCACCGCGAACTGCCCGGATTGGGCGGTGCAACCATCCTAAGCGATGGGCGCGTGGCGCTGATCATGGATGTCGCAACCCTGGTGCGTTGGGCCCAAAGCCAAGCGGCAGATATTCAAAAGGTGGCCTGAGATGACAGATCTTTCTGAAATGACCGATGGCAATATCCTGTTGGTGTTCCGGCTGGAGGGCGAGGCCTTTGGCGTCTCGGTCTCCTATGTGCACGAGATTTTGGATCGTGAACGGCCAACCATGGTGCCCAATGCGGATGCGTTTTCACCCGGGCTGATCAATGTGCGCGGCTCGGTTGTGCCGCTTGTTGATGTCCGCTTGCGCCTTGGGATGGGGCCCGCACAAGCCACTGAAAACGCGCGCATGATCGTGCTGGAACATGAAATCAAAGACGTGAAAACAAAGCTGGCCTTTGAAGCTGATGCTGTTGAGGAAGTGTTCGAGGTCAATATGTCCGACGTGGAGCCGGTTCCAGAACTCGGGGCGAGCTGGCCGCAGGTTTACCTGTTGGGCGCAATTCGCCGCGAGGATGAACTGATCATCCTTCTCGACCCAGATACATTATTTTCCCCAAATCCGTCATTCGCCGCTGCGTAAGGAGCAGATCAGATGCGTTTCTCGATCAAGTCTAAGTTAATTGCAGGTTTTTCCATCATCCTTTTGCTGGTTGCTGTCCTATCATTGGTGGCTGTCAGCCGGTTCAATCAATTCAACTCAGCGCTGCACCATATTGTTGATATCACAGCAGAAAAAGTGCGCCTGGCCACAGCGATGGAAACGGAGTTCTACGCGTTATACGCCACGCAGAACGGTGTTTTCCTTGCCACCACCGGTGAAGAAGTTGAGGCGGTGCAAAAAGAGCTTGAGGAGCATTTCCACCTGCTGACCTCCCTGAAAAAGGAATTTGCAGCCATCGCGGAAATTGACCACCGCGAAGAGGATCTGAGCGCGCTGAACAGTCTGGAAGAGACCTTTGCCCCCTATCTTGCATTGGAAAAGAGCATTACCAAAAAGATCAAGAGCAGCCTTTCCAAGCAGAAACTTGGTTTTGGCGACGATGCGACCGCCCTGCGCGCAGAGGCGCTCGAACTGATGAACAAAGAAGGCGCGGGTATTCTGTCGGGCAGCAAGGCGCTTTTGCATGAAATCCTGGTCCGCAATCTTGAGATCATGGAAGCGGAAAAGGCGCAAACCAACAATCTCTATGATCAATCGACCGTTTTGATTTTGGCGACATCCTCGATTGCTGTTTTGGTTGGGATTTTTGCGGCGGTCTGGATGGCGACCGTGATCCCGAATGGCATTCGCCGCGCAGTCGAAATTGCTGACAAGGTGGCCAATGGGGATCCGTCGGTGGATTGTCGGCCAAGGTCCAAGGATGAAATCGGTGACTTGCTGATTGCGCTCGGGCGCATGAATGAGGCGCTGTTGCGAATGTCGAAGAGCGCGGATGAAATCGCCAAAGGGGATTTGACGATCTCGATCCAGGAGCGCTCGGACGTTGATCAGCTTGGGCTATCCCTGCGTCATATGTTGGAAAAACAACGCGATGTATTGGGCAAAGTCACTGTTAACGCCGAAAGTGTCGATAGCGGTGCCAAGTCACTCAGTAGAACCGCTGCGGATCTCAGCGATGGTTCGGTGCAGCAATCGTCAGCTGCCGAAGAGGCCAGCGCCGCGATGGAACAGATGAGCGCCAATATCCGTCAATCTTCCGAGAATGCGTCACAGACGGAAACCATTGCGGCGCAAGCCAGCGAAGAGGCAATCCAAAGTGGCGAAGCGGTCAGCGAAGCGGTGGCTGCGATGAAATCCATCGCCGAGAAAATCACCATTATTCAAGAGATTGCGCGACAAACAGACCTGCTTGCCTTGAACGCCGCGGTTGAGGCTGCCCGTGCAGGTACGCATGGCAAAGGCTTCGCTGTCGTTGCCTCGGAAGTGCGCAAATTGGCGGAGCGTAGCCAGTTGGCAGCCTCGGAAATTGGCGTCCTGTCCAAGAAGACCCTGCAGGTCAGCGAAACCGCCGGTCAAAAACTCGAAACTCTGGTGCCCTCCATCCGACGCACATCGGATTTGGTGGGCGAAATCTCGGCCGCCATGCGCGAGCAGAATATCGGGGCCGAGCAAATCAACCAGTCGATTCAGCAGCTCGATAAGGTCATTCAAAAGAACGCTTCGCTTGCGGGCGAGGCGGCCTCGGTCGGGCAGACCCTGACCAAACAATCCGGGCAGTTGCGCGATATCATCGAGTTTTACAAACTCGATTTGCCGGGCAATGCCACCAAACGCAGCGCGCCACCGGAGCGAGTTGCCAGCGAAAAAACCGCAAAACCAGCGGCGCGCGCCGAAGCGAAACCTGCAAAACCGGTCGAGACCCGCGAGGTGCAGGCGCAGGACAAGCCGGAGGTTGGCAAGGACGGGTTTGATCTTGACCTCTGGGCCGAAGAAATCCCCGATAGCGAATTTGAACCCATCCCGCGTGCCTCCTGATCGCTTTTGATGAGAATGGAATGACTATGCACAATTTTGCCTTGGCAGATATGGAAACCGAGGCTGATCCAGAGACTGAGGATCAGCCCCCCACCGTTTTGACCTTTTCGATCGGGTCGCAGCTCTTTGCTGTCGATGTGCATTGCGTGCGCGAAATCCTCGACATGACGGAGATTGGTGCGCTTCCCAATGCGCCGCATGATGTGTTGGGCATGATTGATCTGCGCGGGCAGGGGATTGCCATCGTTGATCTTGCGGGCAAAATCGGTGCGCATCTGCAGGATCCTTCGGCAGCGCGGATTATCGTTTTCGAGTTTTCGGCACATACTGGATCTGAGGAAACCACCTCGTTGGGGATCATGGCGGATCGGGTTTTGCGGGTGCAGGAAATTGATGCGGCCCAGATCGAACCGGTGCCCGACACCATGTCCGGATGGAATTGCGACGTGGCTGAAGGGATGCTGCGCAGCGATGAGGGGATCGCCATGTTACTGCGTATCCAGGACATCCTCGCGGGTAGTCAACCGCGCGGACCTTTTGACTTTTCTGACAGGTAAACAATGATTTTTAACGGGTCTCTGGTTCACCCACCCTTGTCCAAGGAACTGGCAGGTCTGATCGTATCGAAAGCCGAACAAGTGTCCGGCATTCGGGTGGATTCTGCCAAAACAGATTTTGTGCGCTTGCGCGTTGCCGGGCGTTTGGCGGCGCTTGGGCTGGATGATTTTGAAAGCTACAACCTGTATCTTTCCAACGATGCCACCGGCAAGGAGCTCAAGAAATTGGTTGAGGCCTTGGCCACTCATACCACCAGTTTCTTTCGTGAAAGGCGCCATTACGATTGGATGTCGCGCGATGGGTTGGATGAGATCTATTCAAAGCGCCCAAATCACTGCATCACGGTCTGGAGCGCGGCGGCTTCGCTTGGGGCAGAGCTTTATACCGCTGGGATGGTGTTGTCCGAATATCAGGACAGGCAGAACATGCCGCTGAACTGGAGCTTGATCGGCACGGATATTTCCGACCGTATCCTGAAACGCGCCATATCGGCCACCTACAGCGAGGAAGAGATCGACGGCATGGATGAGGCCCGCCTGTCGCGGTTTTTCCTGCGCTCCAAACACAAAAAAGATCCATCTCAACGCCCGCTTTACCGTTTGGTGCCAGAATTACGGAACAAGGCGCATTTTCGGCAGGCTAATTTGCAAAACGCTAACGGTTTGGATGGAATCAAGGCCGATATCGCCTTTCTGCGCAATGTTCTGATCTATTTTGAGCCCGCAAAGCAAAAACAGGTTGTTCAGAATGTTGTCAGCCGCATTCGCCCCGGTGGCTTTTTGTTGACCGGACATTCTGAAACTGTGTCCCTCGCCGGGAAGCTCGAACAGATTAAGCCAACAATCTACCGACGGATTTGACATGTGTGCCCAAATTCCTGCCCCCCCTTACAAAGTGCTCGTGGTTGATGACAGTGCCGTGGTCAGGCAGTCCATGCAGGCAATCCTTGATGCAGACCCGCAGTTGCAAGTGATCGGAACGGCCTCTGATCCGGTGCACGCCGCTGATATCATTCGCAAACAAGTGCCCGATGTCATTACCCTGGATGTGGAAATGCCGCGCATGGATGGCATCACCTTTTTGCGTCGCCTGAATGCGCAGCACCCGGTGCCGGTAGTCATGTGTTCGTCTCTGGTGAATGACCAGTCCGAGACACTTTTGCAGGCCTTGGATGCGGGGGCGGTTGATATTGTTTGCAAACCGCAACTGGGGGTGCGCGAATTCTTGCAGGATAGTTGCACCATGTTGTGTGACACGGTTAAGGCGGCAGCTGTCGCCAAGGTCGGCGCGCGTCGCCGCTCGCGGGTCACGCAAAAACTTTCGGCGGATGCGGTCTTGCCTCCGCCCAATCACAAATCCATGGCGCGCACGACTGAGACGGTGATCGCCATTGGGGCCTCGACCGGCGGGACAGAGGCGTTGCGCAATTTTCTCGAACAATTGCCACCCGATTGTCCGCCGGTCATCATCGTGCAGCACATGCCTGGCGGCTTTACCAAGGCCTTTGCCGAGCGGCTGAACGGAAGCTGCCGGATCACGGTCAAAGAGGCGGAAAATGGTGACAGCATGCTGACCGGGCATGCTTTGATCGCGCCGGGCAGTTTGCACACCTTGTTAACCCGCAGCGGGGCCAATTACGCGGTTGAGGTGCGCGATGGCCCATTGGTCTCGCGTCACCGTCCGTCGGTGGATGTGCTTTTCCGCTCTGTTGCGCAGACAGCTGGTAAAAACGCCATTGGCGTGATCATGACCGGTATGGGCGATGACGGGGCCAAGGGCATGTTGGAAATGCGTCAGGCCGGGGCACGCACCCTGGGCCAGGATGAGGCGACATGCATCGTTTATGGTATGCCGAGGGAGGCGATGAAGGCTGGAGCGGTCGAAAAAGAATACCCCCTGGAGCGCTTGCCACAGGCCGTTTTGACACTGGCGAAAAATCGCAACTAAATGGCTGCCCCATGTGCGTCGTGGGGATATCCATCCGAAAAACCACTTCACGCGCGGTTCTGAAAAGGTATACTTTTCAAAACCATGAAGGTGAGTGCGTCGCTCTCTTTTATAGTAATTTTAAACATAAATTATTTTTACTTGAAATAAATAATTTCGCCTCCTAAGCTTCATTGAAACCCAAAACGGTCTCGACACATCCGCGGATGCAATCGGGATCAAAGCGTGATCGCACGGGCCGCATCCATCGGCCCGAAGTTGAGGAAAAGGCCGCTCGGCTTAACCGCAATTTCAATGCGACAGGCGTTAATGAAAGGGGAGTGATGGTGCCAAAACAGCGACCCACAGACTGCGGCTTGATATGGCGACAGCCGTGGCATGATCGCGACGCACAGCAGCGCTGCCTGCCAACCTGTCACCTGGGGGATATCGTTGATGCAGGATAGCGCCGGGTCAGTGTCCAAGGATCGGTTGCGCCTGTGGCTCAGGTTGCTCAAATCCTCCCGCCTGATCGAGGCGCAGTTGCGCGAACGCTTTCGCAGTGAATTTGCCTCAACCCTACCGCGTTTTGATGTGATGGCGGCGCTGTCCCAGCATCCCGGGGGCCTTAAGATGAGCGCTTTGTCAGGCGTGTTGCGGGTCTCAAACGGCAATGTCACCGGCATCATTGACCGGCTGACCAATGAGGGGTTGGTAGAGCGGTTTTCGGTCCCGGGTGATCGGCGCGCGGCGCTGGTGCGCCTGACAGCCGCCGGTGAAACCGAATTCACAGACCAGGCCGCGCAACACGAAGCCTGGGTCAACAGCTTGCTCGGCGTGATTTCACAGGGCGAAGTCAACGCGCTGACCGAAAAGATGGACAGCCTTGTCTCGGCATTGATCGAACAGGAGGATCGGGCAGACGGCTAAATGAACCAATTGGTAAAAGAGTGTTGACCGCGCGCGTTTTGCATTGATCATTGCATCGCAAGATCCGCGTCAAGCGATCAGTAGAACACCAGACAATCGAACCCGCCCAAGGCCCCGCCAGAGCGCCAAGCGGACCAACATGGAGAAAGACAGAATGAAACTCAAAGCACTTGCATTGGCCAGCTGCATGGCCGCGCTCGCAGCCCCGGCAATGGCCGAAGGGGTCAAGGTCGGCATGATCACCACGCTGTCAGGCGGCGGTGCCGGGCTGGGGATTGATGTGCGCGACGGCTTCATGCTGGCGGTGAACCAGGCGGATCGCAAGGATATCGAGGTGGTGATCGAAGATGATCAGCGCAAGCCTGATATCGCCGTGCAACTGGCGGATAAGATGATCCAATCGGAAAAGGTCGACGTGCTGACCGGTATCATCTGGTCCAACCTCGCCATGGCCGTGGTGCCGGCTGCGGTGGCGCAGGGCAAGTTCTACCTCTCGCCCAATGCCGGGCCTTCGCAACTGGCAGGCAAGGGCTGTAACCCGAATTACTTCAACGTCGCCTGGCAGAATGACAACCTGCACGAGGCCGGTGGGGCCTATGCCAACACGGCGGGTTACAAGAATTCCTTTATCCTCGCGCCCAATTATCCGGCGGGGCAGGACGCGCTGACCGGTTACAAACGCATGTATGAGGGCGAGCTGGCCGGTGAGCTCTTCACCAAGCTCGGCCAGACCGATTACGCCTCGGAGATTGCGCAGATCCGCGCCTCGGGGGCCGACAGCGTCTATTTCTTCCTGCCCGGCGGCATGGGGATTTCCTTCCTCAAGCAATATGCCGATAGCGGGTTGGACATTCCTGTTGTCGGCCCGGCTTTCTCCTTTGATCAGGGGATCTTGCAGGCGGTTGGCGACGCGGCGATGGGGGTTGTGAACACCTCGCAATGGAACAAGGATATCGACAATCCGACCAATGCGCAGTTTGTCAAAACCTTCCAAGAGGCCTATGGCCGCTTGCCTTCGCTCTATGCCTCGCAGGGGTTTGACACTGCCAACCTGTTGATGAGCGCCATGGATGTGGCCGATATCAACGATGCCGTTGCCTTCCGCGCGGCCCTGCAAGCAGCGGATTTTGACAGCACACGCGGCGCGTTCAAATTCGGCTCCAACAATCACCCGGTGCAAGATATCTTTGTGCGTGAAGTCATCAAAGAGGGTGACGTCTTCACCAACAAGATCATCGGCACCGCACTGAGCGGGCATGGCGATGTCTATGCGGCTGACTGCAAATTCTGATCTTTGAAAATGCACGATCCGGGCGCGATGGTGCCCGGATCTGACAAAACGGATCTCCACACATGTCTATGATATTATTGGCTGAGCAGGTTTTGAACGGCCTGCAGCTTGGCGTGATGCTTTTTGTCATGGCCGCTGGTCTGACGCTGGTTTTCGGGGTGATGGGGTTGATCAATCTCGCCCATGGTTCGCTCTTTATGATCGGAGCCTTTGCCGCAGCGGCGGTGGCGGGCGCGACCGGGTCTTTCCTGCTGGCCTTGGCGGCGGCGCTGGCGGCCTCGGCGGCGGTGGGCGCGTTGGTCGAGGTGGTGGTGATCCGGAGGCTTTATAACCGTGACCATCTGGACCAGGTGCTGGCGACCTTTGCGCTGATCCTGATCTTTTCCGAAGGCACGCGCTGGCTCTTTGGCTCTTTTCCTTTGTTCCTCAACATCCCGCCCTATCTGGCTGGACCGGTGAGCTTGCCGGGGGGGATCGAATATCCGATGTATCGCCTGACGCTGATCGCCGTGGGCTTGCTGATCGCGCTGGGCCTGTTCCTGCTGATCTCGCGCACCCGGCTTGGCATCCAGATCCGCGCCGGTGAGAATGATCGCGAGATGATCGCAGCGCTCGGCGTCGACATCTCGCGCCTCTACACCATCGTCTTTGCCATCGGGGCCGGCTTGGCCGGGCTGGCTGGCGCGTTGGTTGGGGCCATCCAATCTGTACAAGTCGGCATGGGCGAACCGGTCTTGATCCTGGCCTTTGTGGTCATCGTGATCGGCGGCATCGGCTCGATCAAGGGCGCGCTGATCGCCGCACTTTTGGTTGGCCTGACCGACACATTGGGCGGCGTGCTGCTGCCCGCCTTGTTCAAACAGTTCATGGAGGCTTCGGCGGCGACATCTGTCGGCTCATCGCTGGCCTCCATGGCGATTTACATCCTCATGGCCGTGGTGCTGATCTGGCGCCCAACCGGCTTGTTCGGAGCGCGGGGCTGATGATCACCATGACACGCGAAACCCTGTTTAATCTCGCCATGATGGCGGCGCTGATCTTGTTCCCGCTTTGGGCTTGGCTGGCCGATGAACCCTTTATGATCACCCTCGCAACCAAAGCGGTGATCCTGGCGCTGGCGGGGGTTGGCCTGAATATCGCGTTGGGGCTGGGCGGGCTGGTCAGCCTAGGCCATGCGGCGTTTTTCGGGATTGGTGGCTATGCCATGGGCATCCTCGCCAGCCATGCCCAGAATTACACCCCGCTGATCGAGACCCCGTTCCTGATCGAGGGCACCAAATCCATGCCGGTGATCTGGTTGGTCGCGGTGATCTGCTCGGGCCTGGCGGCGCTGGCGATTGGCGCGCTGTCTTTGCGCACTTCGGGCGTTTATTTCATCATGATCACGCTGGCCTTTGGGCAGATGCTGTTTTTCTTCACCATCTCCTGGCCCGCCTATGGTGGCGAGGACGGGCTGTCGATCTATGTGCGCAATGGCTTTCCAGGGCTGAACACGCTGGATCCGATCCAATTCTATGGCATCTGTTTTGCCCTTCTGGCGCTGGTGCTGTTCTTTGCGGCGCGACTGGCGCGCTCGCCCTTCGGGTTGGCGCTGAACGCGGCGCGGCAAACGGCAGAACGGGTCGAGACTGTGGGGATTTCACCCTATAAACTGCGCCTGACGGCCTTTGTGGTCTCTGGCATGATCACCGGCTTGGCGGGCGCGCTCTTTGCCGATCTCAACCGCTTTATCAGCCCGACCATGTTCAGCTGGCAAACCAGTGGCGAGATCATGATTTTTGTGATCATCGGCGGGGTGGCGCGGCTGTTTGGCCCGGTTGTTGGCGCGGTGATCTTTATCGCGCTCGAACATCTGCTGGGCGGGTTGTCGGATTATTGGCACATCTATCTCGGCGTGCTGCTGCTGCTAATCGTGCTCTTTGCGCGCGGAGGTGTGATTGGCACGTTGACCGGACGGGAGGTGGCGCATGACTGATCCCATGATGACTGACCCAGTTCTCGAAACCCGCGGCATTTCCAAAACTTTCGGGGCGCTTCAGGCCAGCAAAGACATTTCTCTGACGCTCATGCCGGGTGAGATCCACGCCTTGATCGGCCCCAATGGCGCGGGCAAATCCACTTTGATCAAGCAGATCGCCGGGGGCCTGCGCCCCGATGCCGGGCAGGTGTTTTTGCAAGGGCGCGAGGTGACGGGGCTCGACACGCCCGCGCGGGCACGGTTGGGGCTGGGGCGCACCTTTCAGATCTCGGCGCTCGCCATGGAAGATACCGTGCTGCAAAACGCCGTGCTTGGCGCGCTTGGGGCCAGCGGTCGCCCGTTTCGGTTCTGGCGCGCGGCTTTGGGGGACAAAGATCTGCGCGCCCGCGCACAGGACGCCTTGGAACGGGTCGGGTTGCAAGAGCACGCCGCCACCCGCACCGCCGAGCTCTCCCATGGTCAGCGCCGCCAGCTTGAGGTCGCCGTGGCGCTGACCCTACGCCCCAAGGCCTTTGTCATGGACGAACCCATGGCGGGTCTGGGCACCGGTGGATCGCTGCGCTTGACCGGCTTTCTTGACGGGTTACGCGCCGAGGCCCCGATCCTGTTGGTGGAGCATGATATGGACGCGGTCTTTGCCCTGGCGGATCGCATTTCGGTGCTCGTCTATGGCGAGGTGATCGCCACCGGCACCGTGGAGGAAATCCGCGCCAATCCCGATGTGCGCAGCGCCTATCTGGGGGATGAGGCATGAGCTTTCTGACGCTTGAAAACATCACCGCCTCCTATGGCGCGACGCAGGCCTTGTTTGGCGTTTCGCTCAGCCTGGGCGAGGGCGAAGTGCTGGCCCTGATGGGGCGCAATGGCATGGGGAAATCCACCACGGTCAAGGTGATCTGCGGGCTTTTGCCGCCCAGCGGCGGGCAAATCCGCTTGTCGGGCCAGGATCTGGCCCGCCTCGCAGCCCACCGTGTCGCGCGTCTTGGGGTGGGGCTTGTGCCTGAGGGGCGGCGCTGTTTTGCTTCGCTCTCTGTGGCGGAAAACCTGATCGCCGCTGCGCGCCCCGGCCCCTGGGACGAGGCCAAGGTGGCGGCGCTTTTCCCGCGTCTGCAAGAGCGCCGCGATCAGGCCGCATCCTCGCTATCCGGGGGGGAACAACAGATGCTCGCCATTGGCCGCGCCCTTATGACCAACCCGAAATTGCTGATCCTCGATGAGGCCACCGAAGGGCTGGCCCCCATCGTACGCCAAGAAATCTGGACCGCCATTGCCAAGCTCAAAAGCGAAACCGGCATGGCGCTGCTGGTGGTGGACAAGTCCTTGAAAGAATTGAGCCAAGTGGCAGACCGCGCCGTGATCCTGCAACGGGGGCAAGATGTCTGGACCGGCGGCATGGCAGATCTGGACGAAGCCGTGACCACGCAATATCTGGGGGTTTGAGCGAGAATACAGGTGGCAGTCCGGGCAAAAATCCTTGAAGATACGTTTGGGTCCCTCACTGGCCTGAGCGGGCATCAAGACTGAAAAGGAAGAGGCAATGACCTGTCTGTTTGTGCAAATCCAATGCCGCCCGGGCACGACCTATAAGGTTGCCGATGACATCGCCCTGCGCGAATTTCATTCCGAGCTTTATTCCACCAGCGGCAATTATGACCTGCTGATGAAGCTCTATGTGCCCGAGGGGGAAGATGTCGGGCGCTATATCAATGATCGCTTGCTGGACATTGACGGGATCGAACGCACCTATACGACCCAGACGTTTAAGGCGTTTTGAACCAAGCGGGGGGAGGGGCGCTGCCCCTCTTGGCCTTTGGCCAATTCACCCCGGGATATTTTTGGCCCAAAGAAACCAAGGGTCAGGATGCATTGATTTGGCGTCACTGGTTCGTCTGACTTAGCCCCTGAGCTGCGCCCTTTGGTTGGCCCCCCTTTGGGGAGACGGATGCAGGGATCGCTGCAAAGCAGCGGCTTTGACCGCTTGCAATTGACCCCGCTAGTTCCTGCGCGTCCAAAACCTGTGCTTTTTTGCTCTTCCTGCGCCAGTGACGCCAAATCAATGCATCCTGACCCTAGAGGGTGGGTCAGTTGCCGCGGAAGATGCGGCTTTCGCCGATCATTTCTTCGAGCGCGGTGATGCGGTCGGTGCTGGGGTGCAGGGCCTGGATGGCGGCGACCAGCGCCTCGATCAGGAAGTTGATCGAAAGCGTGCTGTCCCAGCTCGAGGGCACCTCGACCAGAGAGCGGAAGGTGTGGGCGGCGTATTTTTCGATCGGGCTGCCCCATTGGTCGGTGAAGAGCACGATATTGGCCCCTTGGCCCACCACCAGACTGGCGAGGCGTTCCAGTTCTTTCTCATAGCGGCGGATGTCAAAAACGATCAGCGTGGCGCGCTCATCCATATCCAGCAGGCTTTGTGGCCAAACGCTGGGTGAGCTGTCGAGCAGGTGCACATTGGGGCGGATGATCTGCAAGTGATTGAAAAAGTAATGCGCGTTTGAGCGGGTGATGCGCCCGCCCAGCACGTAAAGCGCCCGGTTTGGATCGGCCAGAGCGGCGGCGACGCGGTCAAATTCCTCGGGATCGAGACGGTCAATCGTGGCATTGATATTGCGCGACACGGCCAGGGCAAAGCGGCTGACAATATGGTCGCTATTGGCACTGCTGGGCTCTTCGAGCTTGGCCAGCGGTTCTTTCATCCGTGCGGCGATCTCTTCGCGAATGGCATTCTGGAAATCCGGGAAGCCTTCGAACCCCAGTTTGCGGGCCAGGCGAATGATGGTCGGCGTCGAGACTTCGGCGCTTTCGGCCAGTTTGGTCACCGATTGCAGCCCCGGCACCAGAGAATCATCCAACAAGACGGCGGTTAATCGCCTTTCGGCTCCGGTCAGTTCTGACTGTTTGTCCCGGATAAGATCCCCGACAAGGCGGGGTGCGCCTGGTTTTGTTGGTTTTTTATTCATCGACTTGGTTCTTGTAGTGATTGCTACAGAATTTTTCTTGACACAAGGGGTGCGGTTGTAGTGATTTTTACACAATGGAACGCAATGAACAACATTTAGATATGGCGGCTGATGTTTGGGGCTGGCCTGCGGCGGCAACCTATGGAGAGCCGGGGCAGGGCGCGTTTGTGCTGGTCTGTGAACACGCCTCCAGTTTTATCCCGCCCAATGCCGATGATCTCGGGCTGAGCCAAAAGGCGCGCCTGTCTCATGCGGCCTGGGATATTGGCGCGCTGGATGTGGCCATGCGCCTGTCGCAGCGTTTGCGCGCGCCTTTGGTGGCAGGGGCGGTGTCACGCCTGGTTTATGATTGCAACCGCCCGCTTGAGGCCCCGGATAACATCCCGGCCCGCAGCGAAATTTATGACGTGCCGGGCAATATCGACATTCCGCAGGAATGCCGTCAGGGCCGCTATGACCAGATCCATACACCGTTCCATGACACGGTGACCCGCGTTATGGACGCCGCGCCGAAAGACGCGGTTCTGGTCACCATTCACAGCTTTACCCCGGTCTATAACGGCGAAAAACGTGCGGTTGAGATCGGGTTTCTCAGCCATTCCGACCGCCGTCTGGCTCAGGCCTGCGTCACCCATGAGCGTGAACGGGGCCGGTTCCTGGCCGATTTGGACGAACCTTATTCTGCCAGTGATGGCGTCACTTACACACTGCAAAAACATGGCGATGCGCGGGGCATTGCCAATGTGATGATCGAAGTGAGGAATGATTTGATCGACACCACCATGAAGGCGCAGACCGTGGCGGATCATCTGGCGGGCACGCTGATCACCGCCAAACGCGCGCTCAGCGCCAGGGAGCAAGGCCAGTGAGCATCCTGCATAGGTTCATCAAACTGGTCGATGCCATCAATTACCGCGTCGGGCGCGTGTCCATGTATGGCATCTTTGCCATGATGGCGATCCTGCTCTGGTCTTCGATCTCCAAGACCTTTTTCAACCCCTCGCTCTGGACGCTGGAAATGGCACAATTTGCCATGGTCGCCTATTACATTCTGGGCGGGCCCTATTCGATCCAGATGGGATCAAACGTGCGTATGGATCTGCTCTATGGCGGTTGGTCGAACCGGCGCAAGGCGGCCATCGACGTGATCACCGTCTGTTTCCTGATCTTCTATCTGGGTGTGCTGCTTTGGGGCGGCATCGACAGCACGATCTATTCCTTCCAATACGGGGGCGAGCGCAGCCCAACCGCCTGGCGGCCCTATCTTTGGCCGATCAAGGTGATCATGTGCACGGGCATCACGCTCATGCTGCTGCAAGCCCTATCCGAACTTTGCAAAGACATTCTGCGCCTGCGCGGAGAGGAGATCCCTCGTGTCCTATGAGATGATTGCGATCTTCATGTTCGCCACGATGATGGCGATGCTGCTGACCGGGCAGCGGGTGTTTGGCGCGATTGGCTTTGTCGCTGTGATTGCTGCGCTGGCGCTTTGGGGCGACCGCGGCGGCTATGACATCGCGTTTTCATCAGCGATGAAGCTGATGAAATGGTATCCGCTGCTGACCCTGCCGATGTTCATTTTCATGGGCTATGTGCTGTCTGAGTCCAAGATTGCCGATGACCTTTACAAGATGTTCCATGTCTGGATGGGCGGCCTGCGCGGCGGGCTGGCCATTGGCACGATTGGCCTGATGGTGCTGATTTCCGCCATGAACGGGCTGTCCGTGGCAGGCATGGCAATTGGCGCGACGATTGCGCTGCCCGAGTTGTTGAAACGCAATTATGACAAGCGGATGGTGACCGGGGTGATCCAAGCGGGATCAAGCCTTGGCATCCTTGTGCCGCCTTCGGTCGTGCTGGTGCTTTATGCGATGATCGCACGTCAGCCGGTGGGGCAGCTTTGGCTGGCCGGAGTGGTTCCGGGCCTGATCATGGCGGCGATGTTCATCATCTATATCTACATTCGCTGTCGTCTAAACCCGTCGCTTGGCCCGGCCCTGACACCGGAAGAGCGCGCCATGCCTATGGGCGAAAAACTGGCCCTGCTGCGCGCTGGCCTGCTGCCGCTGGGGATTTTCGCCGCGATGATGGTGCCCTTCGTGAATGGCTGGACCTCGCTGGTCGAAAGCTCGGCCATCGGGGCGATCACTGCGTTTCTGGCGGCGGTGCTCAAGGGGCGTATGACCCGCGAGGTGTTCGAGACTTCGGTGCGCATGACCCTGGGCATTTCCTGCATGTTCATGTGGATCATCCTTGCCGCTCTGGCCTTTGGCGCGGTGTTTGACGGGCTGGGTGCCGTCAACGCGATCAAGAGCCTGTTTACCGAGCAGCTTGGCCTTGATCCTTGGGTGATCCTGATCCTGATGCAGCTCAGCTTTATCTTGATGGGCACCTTTCTGGATGACACAGCGATGCTGGTTATCGTTGCCCCGCTCTATGTGCCGCTGGTCAAGGCGTTGGGCTTTGATCTGATCTGGTACGGCGTGCTCTACACGATCACCACCCAGATTGCCTATATGACGCCGCCCTTTGGCTATAACCTCTTCCTGATGCGCGCCATGGCCCCGCCCGAGATCACCCTGCGCGACATCTACGCCTCGATCCTGCCTTTCGTGATGGTAATGACCGCCGCCTTGGCCTTGATCATGAGCTTCCCGGAAATCGCCCTGTGGCTGCCCGGATATGTCTACGGAAATTAACAATAAGAACCCCGGGAAAACGGGGATAACCTTTCCAATTCGGAGGACCGACAATGACAACAAGACGTAAGTTTATCACCTCAGCCGGGGTGGGCCTCGCGGCGGCACCTTTGGCGACGCCAGCTCTGGCGCAATCCACCATCAAATGGCGTATGCAGACCTATGCGGGCGCGGCGCTGGCCGAGCATGTGGTCAAGCCGGCCATTGATATGTTCAACAAGATCGCCGGTGACCGGATGCAGATCGAGCTGTTCTTTGCCGATCAGCTGGTGCCCACGGGCGAGCTGTTCCGCGCCATGCAGCGCGGCACGATTGATGCGGTGCAGTCTGATGACGACTCCATGGCCTCACCGACCGAAGTCACGGTGTTTGGCGGCTATTTCCCCTTTGCCTCGCGCTATAGCCTGGACGTGCCGGTGCTGTTCAACCAGTACGGTCTGAACGAAATCTGGGACGCGGAATATTCCAAGGTCGGCGTCAAACATATCTCGGCAGGTTCCTGGGACCCGTGCCATTTCGCCACCAAAGACCCGATCAACTCGCTGGCTGACCTCAAGGGCAAGCGCGTCTTTACCTTCCCGACAGCGGGCCGTTTCCTCAGCCAGTTCGGCGTGGTGCCGGTAACCCTGCCTTGGGAAGATATCGAGGTCGCGGTGCAAACCGGCGAGCTGGATGGCATCGCCTGGTCCGGCATCACCGAGGATTACACCGTTGGTTGGGCAGACGTGACCAACTACTTCCTAACCAACAATATTTCCGGGGCCTGGGCGGGCAGCTTCTTTGCCAACCAAGACCGTTGGAACGAGTTGCCAGAGGATCTGCAAACCCTGTTCCGCGTCTGCTGTGACCAGTCGCATTACTACCGCCAGTGGTGGTATTGGGGCGGTGAAGCCTCGCTGCGCGTCAATGGCGACAAGATGCAGCTCACTTCGATCCCGGATGAAGAATGGGCCACGGTCGAGGCCGCAGCGCTCAAGTTCTGGGACGAGATCGCAGCGGAGTCCGAGACCAAAGCCAAGGTTGTCGAGATCTTCAAGAAGTACAATGCCGATATGCAAAAGGCCGGCCGGCCTTATCGCTACGGATAACAACACGACCCGCGCCCCGAAACCTTGGGGCGCGGCCCAGACAGGGGAGGCATCATGGCCCAAAATCTGAGTTTCGAGGCACTGAAACAGCAAGTGTCTGACGGGGCGGTCGATACCGTCCTTGTCTGTTTGGTGGATATGCAAGGGCGTTTGATGGGCAAGCGCTTTCATGCTGGGCATTTTGTGGCCGGGGCTTATGAAGAAACCCATTGCTGCAACTATTTGCTGGCCACCGATCTTGAGATGGGCACGCCGGATGGTTATGCCTCGACCAGTTGGGAGGGCGGCTATGGCGATTATGTCATGAAGCCCGATCTGGCCACCCTGCGCCCGGTGCCTTGGCTTGAGGGCACGGTGATGGTGCTGTGCGATGTGCTGGATCATCATACCCATGCCGAGGTGCCCCATTCCCCGCGCGCGATCCTGAAACGCCAGGTTGAACGACTGGAACAGAAAGGCCTGACGCCGATGATGGCGACCGAGCTGGAGTTTTTCCTGTTCGAGAAAAGCTTTGACGAGATCCGCAAATCCGGCTTCCGCGATCTCGCCCCGATCAGTGGCTATAACGAAGATTACCACATCCTGCAGACCACCAAGGAAGAACACGTGATGCGCCCGATCCGCAATCATTTATGGAATGCGGGGGTGCCGGTTGAGAATTCCAAGGGTGAGGCCGAGACCGGGCAGGAAGAGCTGAATATCAAATATGCGCCCGCGATGGATACGGCTGAATATCATTCGATTGCCAAACACGCGGTCAAGGAAATCGCCTGGCAACAGGGCCACGCCGCCAGCTTTCTGCCAAAATGGCATCATGAGAAAGTCGGCTCGTCCAGCCATGTGCATCAATCGCTGTGGAAGGATGGCCAGAACGCCTTTTACGACGCCAATGATGCGTTGGGGATGAGCGCGCTGATGAAATCCTATGTGGCGGGGATGCTGAAATATGCCTCGGATTACACCTATTTCCTTGCGCCTTATATCAACAGTTACAAACGCTTTATGAAGGGCAGCTTTGCCCCGACGCGCATCATCTGGTCGGTGGACAACCGCACCGCGGGTTTCCGCCTGTGTGGTGAGGGAAGCAAGGCCGTGCGGATGGAATGCCGGATCGGTGGCTCGGATATCAATCCGTATTTGGCCATGGCCGGGATGCTGGCGGCGGGGATTGCCGGGATTGAAGAAGGGCTGGAACTGGAGCCGCCAACCGTGGGCGATGCATATCAAGGGGAAAGCGGGATGATCCCGGTGAACCTGCGCGAGGCGCGCGAGGCCCTTTTGGCGTCTGATATGCTAAAGGCGGCGTTTGGCGAGGATGTTGTCACCCATTACGCCCGCGCGGCAGAGGTGGAGATCGAGGAATTCGATCGTGTTGTCACCGATTGGGAAATCGCGCGCGGGTTTGAACGCGCCTAGGAACACGCCTGAGGGTCGGGGAGCGAGAGGCGCTGCCTCTCGCGCTCTCCGGGATATTTTTGGCCCAAAGAAAGCCAATGGAACATTGGGGGGCCGTTTTGCGAAAATGGAGGTTTGGCCATGGGCCAGATGTTGACATGTGTGTCGCCGATTGATGGATCGGTGTTTGCCGAACGCGAGGCGTTGGATCTGGAGACGGCCCGTGCCGAAGTGGCGCGGTTGCGGGCGGCGCAGGGGGCTTGGGCGGCGCGACCTTTGGCGGAGCGGATCGAGCTTGTGATGGCTGGTGTGGCCGCTGTGGGCGCGATGAATGATGAGATCGTGCCAGAGCTCGCCCATATGATGGGGCGGCCTGTGCGTTATGGTGGTGAATTTGGCGGGTTCAATGAGCGCGCCAGCCATATGGCGGCCATCGCCGAGGAAAGTCTGGCCGATATTGAAGTGGGCGAGGATGCCAGTTTCAAACGCTATATCAAGCGGGTTCCGCATGGGGTGGTCTTTGTGGTCGCGCCTTGGAATTACCCTTATATGACAGCGATTAACACCGTTGCCCCGGCCTTGATCGCGGGCAATGTGGTGGCGCTGAAACATGCCACCCAGACCTTGTTGGTCGGCGAGCGTATGGCGGCGGCGTTCCATTCTGCGGGCGTGCCGGAGGATGTCTTTGCCAATCTGTATCTGGGTCATGATGTGACCTCGGCTTTGATTGCGGAAAAGGCGTTTGATTTTGTGAATTTCACCGGGTCGGTTGGCGGTGGTCAGGCGATGGAGCGCGCGGCAGCGGGCACCTTTACCGGTGTCGGGACCGAGCTTGGCGGCAAGGATCCGGGCTATGTCATGGAGGATGCCGACCTGGATGCGGCGGTGGAGACGCTGATTGACGGGGCAATGTTCAATTCCGGGCAATGCTGCTGCGGGATTGAGCGGATCTATGTGCATGAGAGCCGGTTTGACGCTTTTGTCGACAAGGCTGTGGCGATTGTGAAAGGCTATAAGCTGGGCAATCCGCTGGATCCGGACACCACGATGGGGCCCATGGCGCATGAGCGCTTTGCCCAAGAAGTGCGGATGCAGATTGCCGAGGCGGTGGCCGAGGGCGCGACCCCGCATATCGAAAGGTTTGCCGAGGATGATAACGGCGCCTATCTGAGCCCGCAGATCCTGACCAATGTGACCCATGAGATGCGGGTGATGCGGGATGAAAGCTTTGGTCCCGTGGTTGGGATCATGAAGGTTGCGTCGGATGAAGAGGCAATTGCGCTGATGAATGACAGCGAATTTGGTCTGACGGCGAGCCTGTGGACCCAGGATCTGGAGCGGGCGGCGCGGATTGGCGATCAGCTTGAGACCGGGACGGTTTTCATGAACCGCGCGGATTATCTGGATCCGGGCCTGTGCTGGACTGGCTGCAAAAATACCGGGCGGGGTGGGGGCCTTTCGATCATTGGCTATCACAACCTGACACGTCCAAAATCTTATCACATGAAAAAGGTGACATCATGAGCCTCGTTGGAAATTGGTCATATCCAACCGCGATCAAATTTGGTGCCGGTCGGATCAAGGAATTGCCCGAGGCCTGCGCGCAGGCGGGGATCACCAAGCCTTTGCTGGTGACCGATAAAGGGCTGGCGGATTTGCCGATCACGGCGGCGACCTTGGATATTATGGAAGCGGCGGGGCTGGGCCGTGGGCTGTTTTCCGAGGTTGATCCGAACCCGAATGAGCTGAACCTGGCGGCGGGTGTCGCGGTTTATAATGAGGGTGGCTTTGACGGGGTGATTGCCTTTGGCGGTGGCTCGGGGCTGGATCTGGGTAAAATGGTGGCCTTTATGGCCGGGCAGACGCGTCCGGTCTGGGATTTCGAGGATATTGGCGATTGGTGGACGCGGGCCGATGCGGATGCGATTGCGCCGATTGTGGCGGTGCCGACCACGGCGGGGACCGGTTCGGAAGTGGGGCGCGCCAGCGTGATCACCAATTCCGAAACCCATGTCAAAAAGATCATTTTCCATCCCAAAGTGCTGCCCAGTGTGGTGATTTGTGACCCGGAACTGACCGTGGGCATGCCGAAATTCATCACTGCCGGGACGGGGCTGGATGCGTTTGCCCATTGCGTCGAAGCGTTCAGCAGCCCGCATTATCACCCCATGAGCCAGGGCATTGCGCTGGAGGGGATGAAACTGGTCATTGATAACCTGCCGCGCGCCTATGCGGATGGCAGCGATATTGAGGCGCGGGCCAATATGATGAGCGCGGCGGCCATGGGGGCGACGGCGTTTCAGAAAGGGCTGGGCGCGATCCATGCCATGAGCCACCCGATTGGCGCGGTGTTCAACACCCATCACGGCACCACCAATGCGGTCTGTATGCCGGCGGTGTTGGATCTGAATGCGCCGGTGATCCGCGACCGCTTTGACCGCGCGGCAGGTTACCTTGGGATTGAGGGCGGATTTGAGGGTTTCTGCGCCTTTGTGCAGGGGTTCAATGACAGCTTTGAGATTCCGCGCAAACTGTCGGAATTGGGGGCCAATGGCGATCGGATGGACGACCTTGTGGCCATGGCGCTGGAAGATCCGTCATGTGGCGGGAATCCGGTGGAGTTGACTGCTGTCAACTTGCGCGCTCTTTTTGAGGCGTGTCTGTAAGTTCATGCGAATAAATGGAAAAGAAACACCTCCCTCCGGGAGGTGTTTTCATTTTTAGCGAATTTGTTAACCAGTTTTTAAGCAGTCTTGAGAGAGTATGAGCGCAACGACAGGCTGAATTGGGAAGGTTTGGTGCGAAAATACGGGCGCGAAACCTGGAACGGATCATGAGACATAAAGCGGCAATTTGGGGCGCTGCCCCGTCCCGAGCAGGCTCGGGACTCCCCGGGATATTTTTGGCCCAAAGAAACCATGGGGATGGTGGCAATTGGCGCGGTGTTTTGGGGATTGCGGCTGGGGGCTTTTAATCTGACTAAAATGGTCATATATAGACCGCAATAAGGAATTCAGAGCTTTCGGAAAGGCCTGCGCGGCAAGCAAGACCAAGCACATGTCTCTGGCACGTGGGGTCGCGCCGCCTTTCCGGAAACGAATGACAGCGTGTTCAGTTTATTCGGGGTCACGCATTCATTCAGCAGGGCGAGGCAGCGTTTGCAGCTCACAACGCGTTCGCCCTGCTGAGTGCATTCATTTGAACTGTACACGCTCTAAAGCCCCCTAGGGTCAGGATGCATTGATTTGGCGTCACTGGCACAGGAAGAGCAATAAAGCAGTGGTTTTGATCGCGCAGGAACTGGCGGGGTCAATTTCAAGCGGTCAAAGCCGCTGCTTTGCAGCGCTTCCTGTGTCCGTCTCCCCAAAGGGGAGCCAACTAAAAGGCGCAGCTCCGGTGCGACGGATTTACCTGATCTTGCCCCTGAACTGCGTTACATCACCTTGAAATACAACCAGTATTTCTGCGTCGATGTGCCTTGTCAGAAACAAGATCAGGTAAACCAGTGGCGTCAAATCAATGCATCCTGACCCTAGGGATCGCCTGGGGGGCTTTGTCTTGTATCTTGGTGAAGGCCGCTATGGCGTTGCGCGAATGGTGATATCGGCGGGCAGGGGGGCGTCTTGGATGGCGCGGGCATTGACCAGATCGTTCTGATTGGCGCGGGCAATCGCCTTGTCCTTGCTCAGCCCATGATCGAGCCAGCGCTGGATCAACCGTGTCTCGAGCACATCCATGGGGATGTCGAGGCGCAAGGACAGATCCCAAAGCGGCGCGAGGTCCCGCCAGATCGGCGCATCAAAGAGCAGGTAATTGCCTTCGATGATCACCGTTTCACAATCCGGGCCAATGCGGCCCGCCGCGGCAATGGCAATGTCACGGGCGCGGTCGAAATCGGGGTAGAACACCTCTTCTTCGTCGGGCAGACGGCGCACCAGGCTGAGAAAGCCCATGCTGTCAAAGGTATGCGCTGCGCCTTTGCGATTGAGCCAGCCGCGATCCGCCAAGGTGCGGTTGTGCAGGTGGAACCCATCCATTGGCACCACCTGAGCGGTTTGCCCCTGATCGCGCAGCTGGTCGGCCAGTTGATCGGCCAGCGTTGACTTGCCGCTGGCCGGGGCCCCGGCCAACGCGATGAGGCGTCGCCGGGTGCGCAGGGGTGTTGACAGGATACGCTCGGCCAGTTCGGGCAGAGACGGGGAGAGGGTCGTCATGCTGCTTGCGGGGCCTCTTTGGCACCGGTCATGAAGGCCACCGCGTCGGACATGGTGTAATCTTTGGGGTCGATGACGCAGAGCCGTTTGCCCAGGCGATGCACATGGATGCGATCCGCCAGTTCGAACACATGGGGCATGTTGTGGCTGATGAGGATGATCGGAATGCCACGGGATTTCACATCCTGGATCAGTTCCAGCACCTTGCGGCTTTCCTTGACCCCCAGCGCGGCGGTGGGTTCATCGAGGATGATCACCTTGGAGCCAAAGGCGGCGGCGCGGGCCACCGCTACCCCCTGGCGCTGGCCGCCTGAGAGGGTTTCGACCGCCTGGTTGATGTTCTGAATGGTCATCAGCCCAAGCTCGGTCAGCTTGTCGCGGGCGAATTTTTCCATCGCGGGGCGGTCGAGCTGGCGCAGATAGCGCCCGCGCCAACCGGGGCGGCGCAGCTCGCGGCCCATGAACATGTTATCGGCGATGGAGAGGGCGGGGGACATGGCGAGGGTCTGATAGACGGTCTCGATCCCGGCCTCGCGGGCCTCGATGGGGGAGGAGAAGCGCACTTCTTGCCCCTCAAGCGTAACGGTGCCCTCATCGGGGGTGACCGCGCCGGAGACCGCCTTGATCAGGCTGCTTTTACCGGCGCCGTTATCGCCAATCACCGCCAGGATTTCACCGGGCATCAGGTCAAAGTCGCAATGGTCCAGGGCGGTGACTTTGCCATAGCGTTTGACAAGGCCGCGGGCTTTTAAAATCGGTTCCATCAGGCGGCTACCTTTCTGATCCATTGGTCAACTGCAACGGCGGCGATGATAAGCGCACCGATCAAGAGGAAGGTCCATTGGGCATCGGCCCCAAGCAGGCGCAGACCCAGGGTAAAGACCCCAACGATTAGCGCGCCAAAGAAGGTGCCGAGGATCGAGCCGCGCCCGCCAAAGAGCGAGATGCCGCCAATCACCACGGCGGTGATGCTTTCGATATTCAGGAGCTGGCCGGAGGTCGGGGAGACCGAGCCGATACGGCCAATCAGGGCCCAGCCGGCAAAGGCGCAGATCAGGCCAGCGATGGCGTAGACCGAGATCAGCGTGCCTTTGACATTCACACCGGAAAGCTCGGCGGCCTCGGGGTCATCCCCCACCGCATAGACATGGCGCCCCCAGGCGGTGTGGCGCAGCACATAGGCCAGGATCAGCACAAGGCAGAGCATGAAGATCACGCCAACGGTGAACACGGCCCCGCCGATTTTGAATTTGGCCCCAAGCAGCTGCAAGAGCGGCGCATTGGCGGCGATGTCCTGGGAGCGGATGGTTTCATTGGCGGAATAAAGGAAGTTCGAGGCCAGAACGATCTGCCACATGCCTAAGGTAACGATAAAGGGCGGCAGCTTCATCGCGGCGACGAGCCAGCCATTCAGCGCGCCAATCGCGGTACCAAAGGCCAGGCCACAGGCGATGGAGATCTCGACCGGCAGGCCGTAGCGAAAGGTGAATTGCCCCATCACGACCGAAGAGATCACGGCGATGGCTCCAACCGAAAGGTCGATCCCGGCGGTGAGGATCACCAGGCTTTGCGCGGCGGCGACAATGCCGACGATCTGCACCTGTTGCAGGATCAGGGTCAGCGCGAATGGCGAAAAGAATTTTGATCCCAGAAGCAGGCCAAAGATGATGATCGCCGCGACGAGCACGATCAGGGGCACAAGGGCGGGGGTGGTGTGGAGCGCGTGGTGAAAGCGGCCGACAAACCCTTTGCGCGTATCTTCGAACGAGGCGATTTCGGATTTGCTGCCGCTGGCAACCGCCTCATACTGGTCCGTTTGGGACATTTTTTCCTCCTGGAAAGGTGTGATCGGGGGCGATCACGGGGGAAGCTGTGATCAGGGAGTGATCACGGGGGATGTTGTGATCAGGGAGTGATCACGGGAAAGGCGTGATCTGGACGGATCAGGGGGAGGTGTGACCCGCAAGACCCGCGCAACAGGCGCGGATCTGTGACGATCCTTGGTCGGGGGAAAGGCAGGGAGTGACCTGCCTTTCCCTTTCAAAGGTTTAGCTGCGGGTTAGCCCCAGCAAAGATCAGTGCCCTTGGCGCTGTCAATGCTTTCTACACCATCGGCTGGCTTGTCGGTGATCAGGGCAACGCCTGTATCAAAGAAATCCTTGCCATCGGTGGCGGCGGGCTTGGTGCCGTCCTTGGCCCATGCGGCAATCGCTTCGATGCCCTTGGAGGCCATCAAAAGTGGGTATTGCTGCGATGTGGCGCCGATCACGCCGTCTTTGACATTGGCCACACCGGGGCAGCCGCCATCGACGGAAACGATCAGAACATCATTTTCACGACCAATCGACTTCAGCGCCTCATAGGCACCGGCGGCGGCGGGTTCGTTAATGGTGTAGACCACGTTGATCATCGGATCTTTGGCCAGAAGGTTTTCCATCGCCTTGCGGCCACCTTCTTCGTTGCCCGCTGTCACGTCATTGCCGACGATGCGCGGATCGGTTTCATCACCCCATTTGTTAGGATCACCCAGATCGATGCCAAAGCCCTTGAGGAAGCCCTGATCGCGCAGCACACCCACGGTTGGCTGGCTGACGGCCAGGTCCAGCATGGCGATTTTGGCGTTTGCGGCATCGTCACCCAAAGCAGCAGCGGCCCATTGGCCAATCAGCTCACCCGCCAGGAAGTTGTCGGTGGCAAAGGTCATATCCGCTGCGTCAATCGGCTCAAGCGGGGTGTCCAGAGCGATGACCAGCAGGCCCGCATCACGCGCCTGTTGAACGGCTGGCACGATGGAGCTGGTATCGGATGCGGTCAGCAGGATGCCCTTGGCACCGCTTGCGATGCAGGTTTCGATCGCGGCCACCTGCGTTTCGTGGTCACCGTCAACCTTGCCCGCAAAGCTGGACAGGGTCACGCCCAGTTCAGCAGCCTTGGCCTCGGCACCTTCGCGCATTTTCACAAAGAACGGGTTGGTGTCGGTCTTGGTGATCAGGCAGGCCCCGACTTCGTCAGCCGAAGCTGCGCCAGCCATGGCTGTCAGTGCGATTGCGGATGTAGCGAGAAATTTCTTCATATTGTCCTCCCATAGATAAAAACGGACTGATCCTTGGACTGACCAGCACGCAAACCTGAGCGCCTCCTCGCGGCAGGTTGGCCCTAAGGAAGCCTGATTCCAACGCGGCTGTCAATAAATAAATAAACTTGATTTATTAATAGGCGGCAGGCATCTTTCCTATTGTGGAGGAGACAAGTATGGTCGGCATCATGGATGGCGAACATGTCAGAGAACGTATCGGAGGCGTGAACCAAAGCGGGGTTCGCGACTATAACGAACGTCTGCTTCTTTCTATGTTGCAAAGAAACGGTCCGGCGGCGGGGGGCGACATGGCGCGCCGCGCTGGGCTGTCGCCGCAAACCGTGTCGGTGATCCTGCGCAAACTGGAACGCGACGGCATCGTCAAACGGGGCGAGCCGGTGCGCGGTAAGGTCGGCAAACCCTCAATCCCGATGGAGCTGAACCCGGATGGGGTGTTTTCCTTTGGGCTCAAGGTGGGGCGGCGCAGTGCGGATCTGTCCCTGTTGGATTTTACCGGGCAGGTGCGCAAGCAATTGCACTTGTCTTATACCTACCCGATGCCGCAAGAAGTGTTTGGTTTTCTCGAAACCGGTGTGGCGCAATTGGCTGCGGATTTGGACGAGGACGCGCGGGCGCGCCTCTGTGGGATCGGCATTGCTGCGCCCTTTGAGCTTTGGAAATGGCATGATCTGGTCGGCGCGCCCGAGCAGGATTTCCTGTCCTGGCGCGAGCTGGATATCGCTCAGATTGTTGGCCAGTTCAGCGACCTGCCGGTCTTTGTTGTCAATGACGCCACCGCCGCCTGTCGTGCAGAACATCTTTTCGGAAAAACAAAGGATTACCGCGATTACGCCTATTTCTTTATCGGCTCGTTTATTGGCGGCGGGGTGGTGCTGAATGGCACTGTCTATGAGGGCAATCAGGGCAATGCCGGGGCGCTGGGCTCGATGCGCAGCACCGGGCCCTTGGGCGAAAGTCGCCAGTTGATTGACGTGGCTTCTATCCACTTGCTCGAACGCCGCCTGGTCGAGGCGGGGCTGGATACGGATATGCTTTGGGGCCATCCGCAAGATTGGAGCCAGTTGTCGCGTTACGTCGACCCCTGGATCGGGGAAACCGCGCAGGAGCTGGCCAAGGCGGCGCTGTCGATCTGCTCGGTCATCGATTTTGAGGCGGTGGTGATCGACGGGGCCTTTCCTGAAAATGTGCGCGAAGAGCTGGTCGAACGGGTGCAGCGCTATCTGGCCAATCAGGATGTGCGCGGGCTGATCCCGCCTGAAATCTGCGAAGGCAGTATTGGCGAAAACGCCCGCAGCATGGGTGCCGCAAGCAGCCCGATCTTTACGCAATTCCTGCTGAACACAAATGCCGGGCTGTCGTCGATTTAGCGCCTAGGCTCTCAATCGCGGAAGACCGGGTTCAACCAGGCGCGTTTGCCCGCACTATCAATGATGCTGACCCGCAGCCATGGTGATTTGGCGAAACGCTGCAACAGAAGACCTGGCCGGGCAGGGCGAAAAAGTCGGTTGTCCTATGGGGCTCTTCTTCTCGCGTAAGTGTCGCGAAACTGTTGCAACCCGCCTGTAAAACCCGTGTGAAAACGAGGCAGGATATGGCAGATTTATCGGCATTGCCCTCCTTTCTGCAGGCGCAGGATTGGGAGAAGGCAGAACAGCTTTTGCGCCGCGCGGCCAAGGCCGAGGCGGCCCCGGCTGAGGTGTTTTACAACCTCGCCAAAGTGCTGGAAGCAGCGGGTAAACCCCGGCAGCGCAAGGTTTGGCTGCAACGGGCGATACAGGCGCGCCCTGGCTATGGGCTTGCCTGGTTTGAACTGGGCCGCATCAGCCTCGAAGAAGACGATCTCGAGGCCGCCTGGTTGGCGTTTTCCCGTGTGGCGGCGCTGGATCCCAGCGATGGCGATGCGCGTCGCAACCTGGGCCGGGTCGCTTTGCGGCTGGGCTATTGGGACGATGCGCGCCTGGCCTTTATGGGGGCGACGGATCGCGAGGCCAAAGAGGCGCAATACCGTATCGCTTCGGAAATGGGCGAAGACACCACCGCCCTGCGCGATGAATTGCTGCAAGACAAGGAAAACCGCGCCGAGACCCTGCGCAGCCTGACCCGCGCCTCAAAAGGCAGCCTGCCTTTGCGGCTGTGACGAAACTTCAGGGTTTCTTTGGACTAAAATATCCCGGGGAGTCCCGAGCTTGCTCGGGGCGGGGCAGCGCCCCTCCCACCTCTTGACAGATATCCCACCTGCGATAGGTGTTGCGATACACCGGTTTCCAACTCGATCTGCTTTTGCACCGGGGGGAGCTGGGCAATGGGGGTGCCCTTGGCGATCACTCCCTCAAATTCGCGCAACTGATGGGCCGGAAAATGCACATGGCCGTCCCGAAACCGCTCCGTATCCACCACGCCGGTCAAAGTGGTAAAGGGCAGGTCTGGATAGCCAATCGGATGTTGCACCAGCAGGAACCAGCCCGGCGGGGTCAATAGGCGAACACCTTGACGGTGCTGGACAAGGTCAGCGCGTCGCTAGCTTTTGGGATGGCATGCGGTCCTATAAAACCGTTGAGCGCGGTCCTACGTACCTTCGGTTGAATGTGACATAACCTCAGGTTGCGTTACAAATGTGCAGCAAATCTTTAATCTTCGTGATTCATTTCTGTCACGTAAGAGACATGCACCCCCCGTACTTCGCCCCAAGAAGTTTTGGGGGCGTATATGCTGAAGATCGACAAACTGACCAAGCGCTTTGGTGACAAGACCGCCGTTGATAGCGCCAGCTTTGACGTCGACAAACCGGCGATGATCGGGATTATCGGGCGCTCGGGGGCGGGGAAATCCACGCTGCTGCGCATGATGAACCGCTTGTCCGATGCCAGCGAAGGCAGCATCACGTTCAATGGTCAGGAAGTCACCACGCTGAGCGGTTCCGCCAAGCGCGCCTGGCAGGCCCGTTGCGCGATGATCTTTCAGCAGTTCAACCTGGTCCCGCGTATGGATGTGGTGTCGAATGTGTTGCATGGCACGCTGAACCGCCGCTCGACCGTGGCGACCATGTTCAACCTCTATCCAACCGGCGACATTCACAAAGCGATCGAGATCCTTGATCGTCTGGGCATTGCCGAACATGCCGCCAAACGCGCCGAAGCCTTGTCAGGTGGTCAACAGCAGCGTGTCGCCATTGCGCGCGGGTTGATGCAGGACCCCGAGATTATTCTGGCGGATGAACCCATCGCCTCGCTTGACCCGATGAATGCCCAGACCGTGATGGAGGCCCTGCGCCGCATTCACGAAGAGGATGGCCGCATGGTCATCGCCAATCTGCACACGCTGGACACGGCGCGCCGCTATTGCGACCGCGTCATTGGTATGCGCGATGGTCGCATCGTCTTTGACGGCACGCCTGCGCAGCTGACCACCGGCGTGGCGCGCGACATTTACGGCGCGGGCGCGGATTTTTCCGAAGCCGCCACCAGCACCGAAATCGAAACACTCGACAGGTCGGAACCCGTTCCTGCGTGATTTGGCCTGATTTCGTTTGAAGACCCGAACCTCTCTTTCCAACCCGGAGAAAACTCATGAAAAACGCAATTGCTCTGGCTCTGTTCGCCTCGACCGCTCTGGTCTCGGCTGCAAGCGCTGAAGGTATCAAAGAATTCCGCATCGGCATTCTGGGCGGCGAAAACGCCCAGGACCGTATGAATTCCTACCAGTGTCTGGCGGATTACACCACCGAAGCGCTGGGCGTCGAAACCAAGCTGTTCGCCCCTGCCGACTATAACGGTGTGATCCAGGGCCTGCTGGGCGGCACCATCGATATGGCATGGCTGGGCGCGTCCTCTTACGCGGCGACCTTTATCCAGGATCCAGAAGCGGTTGAGCCTGTTCTGATCAAGGTCAATGTTGATGGTTCTATCGGCTACCACTCCATCGGTTTTGCCCGCAAGGATGCGGCGATTGCCTCGCTGGACGACATGCAGGGCAAGGTCTTTGGCTTTGGTGATCCAAACTCCACCTCCGGCTACCTGATCCCATCCATCGAGATCCCTCAGTACAAAGAGGGCATCACCATGGACTCAGGTGACTATTTCGGTGAGGTCAAATTCACCGGCGGTCACGAGCAGACCATCGTTGCTGTGAACAATGGCGACATCGACGGCGGCGTGACATGGGCTGACGGTCAGGGCAACTGGGAAGACGGCTATAACTCTGGCGCGCTGCGCAAGGCGGTTGATGCGGGTCTGGTTGACATGAACGACCTGGTGCAGATCTGGAAATCTGCTGTGATCCCGGAAGGCCCAATCGTTCTGCGCAAATCCCTGCCAGCCGATGTCAAAGCCAAAATGACCCAGCTGGTTGACGAGCTGCACGAAAACGACGCCGATTGCGCCTATGGTGTTGCTGCGGGTGAAACCCTGGGCTTCCAGCCGGTGACCCATGACACCTATGTGTCCATCGTTGAGGCCCGCAAGGCCAAGATGAAGAACTAATTCCTAACAATTCAGGGCCATCCGCATCTCTGTGGGTGGCCCTTTGCTATATCGAGCTTTCCCATGACCGACGCCACTGCACAGATCAAAGCCAACTATATGGCTTTGACCAGTCGCCGCCGCCTTTATGGTGGTTTGACCCTGCTGATCTTTGTGCTGCTGATGGCCAGCGGCTTTTCAATTGCCGAAGACCGCAATGCGGGTGGGTTTTGGGAAGGCTTGCATCGCCTTGGGGATTACCCCGCCGCGGTTCTGTCCGAGGCGTGGGAGAAACGCGCCGATCTGCCGATGCTGCTGGTCAAATACCTGCCCTCGCTGATCGAGACCATCAATATCGCCGCCGTGTCGACCCTGATCGGGGCGATGGGGGGCTTGGTCCTGTCGCTGCTGGCCACCCGAGGGTTGGCGCGCTGGCCCTGGGCGATCCCGCTGGTGCGTCGGGCGCTGGACATCATGCGCGCCGTGCCCGAGATCGTCATCGCGCTGGTGCTGATCTTTGTCCTGGGCGGCGGGCCGGTGCCTGCGATGATCGCCATTGCCATTCACACGGTCGGCGCGCTGGGCAAGATGTTTTCCGAAGTCGCGGAAAACGCCGATCTGAAGCCAGTTGACGGGTTGAAATCCACCGGCGCAAGCTGGTCGCAGCAGATGTTGCTGGGGGTGATCCCACAGGTCGCGCCCAACTATCTGAGCTATACCCTGCTGCGCTTTGAAATCAATATCCGCGCCTCGGCCATTCTGGGCTTTGTTGGCGCGGGTGGCATTGGGTACGAGCTGCGCAACTCCATGGCCTGGGGGCCGGGGCGCTTTGACGAAGCCGCTGCGATTTTCATCCTGCTTTTCGGCACCATCGTTTTGTTTGACCAAGTGTCGAGCCGCTATCGCAACCGTCTGACCGAAGGAACACAGTGATGGCCGATCTCAGCCTGTTGCAACAAGAAACCGACGCCCTGTTCAGCCGCAAGAAATGGATCGGCTTTGCCGTTCCTGCGGTGATCCTGACCTATTTTGTCTATGTGTTCTTTGCCTTTGACATCCCCGGCCTCGCACAGCGGGCCAAGATGGAAAACGCGGTGATCCTGGCCTCGGATAGCTGGAGCTACAAGACCCATGTCACCCGCTCTCACCGTGATGGTGCGATTGATTACGCCATCGAGGGCGAGCGCAAGGGTCGCTATCCCGAGGGCACCCGCCCGGATTGGGTGAGCGGAGAGGATGAGGTTGTGGTTGATTTGGGGGACGGTGCGATCGTGACCTTGTTCCCGGACAATTACACCGAGATTGACGTGCCCGGCTTTGGCAAGATCGAAGCGCAGCTGGAGGGCGGCAAGATCACCACAAATCGCGGCAATGACGTGCCGGATTGGATCAAGGCCGGTCCGCGCCGGGTGAGTGTGTTCACCGAGAATGGCCGCGTGACCCTGACCCGCTCCAAGACCGAGATTTTCCGCTATGCGGGCGGTTGGGAGCTGTTCTTTTTCACGCTGGCCTCGCCTTATCATGGGGTTGGGCTGGGCAAGATCCTGTTTGGCGATCAGATCGACCCGGAGCGCAGCAATCTACAAGGCGCGTGGCAGGATTTTTGGGGCAACCCCATGTGGCGCCATGGAGATGTTTTGTGGGCCATTGGCGAAACCATCCTGATGGCGTTCCTGGGCACCTTTGGCGCCGCCATGGTCGCCTTGCCACTGGCCTTTCTGGCGGCGAAACGCTTTACCCCGATCCTGGCCTTGCGCTTTGGGATGCGGCGGATCTTTGACTTTGTACGTGGGGTTGACGGGCTGATCTGGACCATCGTTCTGGCCCGCGCCTTTGGCCCCGGCCCTATGACCGGCGCACTGGCGATCCTGATCACGGATACCGGCACCTTTGGCAAGATGTTCTCAGAAGCCTTGGAAAATGTCGACAACAAGCAGATCGAAGGCGTCTCATCGACCGGGGCCAAGCCGCTGCAACGCTATCGCTTTGGCGTTATTCCACAAATCGTTCCGGTTTTGATTGCTCAGGTGTTGTATTTCCTTGAATCCAATACACGATCCGCGACCATTATTGGCGCGATCACTGGCGGCGGGATCGGGCTGCTGCTGACCCAGGCCATGCAGACCCAGAAGGACTGGGAAGAGGTCGCCTATTACATCGTGCTGGTGATTGTGATGGTCATGGTGATGGACTGGCTGTCAGGCTGGTTGCGCGGGCGCTTGATCGGAAAGAAAGACTAGTGGCGAGGACTCTGCTGACCGGAGCAAACCGGGGAATTGGGCAAGCGCTGGCCGAGGTTGCGCGGGCCCGTGGCCATGAGGTGATCGGCACGACCCGGGACGGGCAGGGGGATACTCTGGCCTTACAACTGGATGATCCTTCGACAGTTTCGGCGCAATTGGCGGAGCAGCTTAACGGCCTTGGCCCGCTGGATGTGGTGATCAACAATGCCGGGGTGATTGGTCCGGAGCGCCAATCCCCGCTGGACATGGATTTCGACGGCTTTGCCGAGACCTTGAACGTCAACACGCTGGCCCCTTTGGCGGTGGCGCAGGCGGCTTTGCCTGCTTTGCGGAAGGGGGGCGAGGCGAAGATCATCACGATCTCTTCGCAAATGGCCTGGATGGGCTATCGCAAAGCGGACCGGATCGCCTACCGCGCCTCAAAGGCGGCGGTGAACAAAGTTATGCAGGGGCTGGCCACGATGTTGGAACCCGAAGGCATCACCGTGGCTTTGGTCGATCCCGGCTGGGTGCGCACCGATATGGGCGGCGCGGAGGCGGAGGAAGACCCGGTCGCCGTGGCCGAAGGGATCATGGATGTGATCGAACGCCTGACACTGGCCGATACCGGCAAGTTCTTTCGCTTTAGCGGCGAAGAAAGAGAGTTCTGATATGGCCCGTCTCAAGGCTGATACACCGTTTTTGCACGATGATGTTGACCTGACAGAGGTGCGCTTTGGCCGCTATTGCGAGATCGGCAAAGGGGCGCGCATCGCCTATAGTGACATCGGCGATTACAGCTATTGCGACCGCTATGCCGATATCGCCAATGCCACAGTGGGCAAATTCGCCAATATCGCCAGCTTTGTTCGGATCGGCGCGACGGATCACCCGTTGCACACCGCCTCTTGCCATCATTTCCTCTATCGTTCGGGCGATTATTGGGAGGACGCCGATACGGATGAGGCCTTTTTCGCCCATCGCAAATCGCGCCGTGCCTTTATCGGCCATGACACCTGGATCGGTCATGGCGCGATGATCAAACCCGAGGTGAGCATCGGCCATGGGGCGGTTGTGGCGTCGGGCGCGGTGGTGACCAAAGATGTGGCACCCTATACGATTGTGGCAGGCGCAGCGGCCACCAAACTGCGCGACCGCCAGCCGCCCGAGATTGCCGAGCGCATCATCGCCTTGGCCTGGTGGGATTGGGAACACTCGCGCTTGCGGGAGACCCTGACAGATTTTCGCGCGCTTCCGGTCCTTGAGTTTTTGGAAAAATACGGCGGTTAAAGGCGTAACGCTTTAGGTTTCTTTGGGCCAAAAGCGTTGTCGATTAAACCTGAACCACTGAACGCTGCCTGAAATCAAAGATTTCAACGCGTTAAGTGGTGCTTGTCATTTCAGGAAAATCGAAACGCTATAAGTATCCCGGGGAGTCCCGAGCTTGCTCGGGACGGGGCAGCGCCCCCAAATTCCGTGCACGGAATTTGCAAAAGTTTTAGTTAAAACTTTTGTTCCGCCTGCCGCGCGCTTGGGACAAGCCCTCAATCGGGGCTGTCAAAGGTCAAGGTCACGCGATCTGCCGCGAACCAGGTCTGACCAAATTCCACCGGAGTTCCGTCAGGATCGACATTCACCCCGGTCGTATAGATCAGCGCCGCGCCTTCCTGGGTGTGCAGATGATTGGCCTGGGTTGCGGTGGCGATCCGGGCGCTGATGCGGGTCGAGATGCGGGTGTAATCCGACACCCCACAGCGTTTCAACGCCTCGGTCACACCAGAGGTTTCACGCAGCGCGTCGGCCATGCCGGGCAGCAGTTCCGCCGGGAAATGGCTGCTGAACAGGGCAATCGGATGATCATCGGCCAGCGAGATCCCATGATACACCACCAGCGGTGCGCGCAGCGGCAGTTTCAGGGCCTGTGCCTCACCATCCGAGGCGGGGCGGTGGTCGATATGCAGGATCCGTTTTTGCGGGGTTTGCCCCCCGGCCAGCACGTTTTGGTGGAACCGCACGCGGCGGCCAATCGGGTAGTCCGTGGGGGCGGCGGTGACATAGACACCGGCCCCGCGCCGACTGCGCAGCAATCCGTCCTCGATCAGTGATTTCAAGGCGTGCCGCACCGTGTGGCGATTGACTCCAAACCGCGCGGCCAGCTCGGCCTCGGTCGGCAGTTTGTCGCCTTCGGTATAGATTTTCTCAGCGATATCAGCGCGTAACGCGCGTGATATCTCTTTCCAGATCGGGGTTTTTCGGGGAGCTGTCATGAGAGTTTCACAAATTTCCTATGGTCGAATCTGCGCGGATTTGCCATGATGTGTCTAGTTGTATAGTATCTGAGAAGGTTGTCTAGATGCTCGATCAAACAACAGACACGGCGCGGCGCGATTGGCTGAGCCTGCTGGCAAAATCGCCCACCGGACGGGCAAGAGACTTGTTGTCGGCGCTGGATCTCAGCCCGTCTCATGAGCTGTTGCGCGCCCCCGAAATTGGCAGCGTCATGGTGCGCGGTCGGGCCGGGGGCACGGGGGCTCCGTTCAATCTGGGCGAGATCACCGTGACCCGCGCCAGTCTCAAGCTGGCGTGCGGAACGGTTGGTCATGGCTATGTGCAGGGGCGCAGCAAAGAGGATGCGCTGAGCGCGGCCTTGATTGATGCGCTGATGCAGACCGAGGCTGCGGATCACATCGCCGACGCGGTGCTGGCACCATTGCGTCAAGAGATGGCGACACGCCGCGCGACCCGCGCCGGCAAGGCTGCCGCCACCAAAGTTGAATTCTTTACGATGGCGCGAGGGGAAGATTGATGAACAGTGCAGCACTCAGCGGCGGTTTTGCCAATCCGGCCCAGGAGGCCGCCCACGGGTTTCGCGCCTTGATGAACGCCATGGCACGTCCGGGCGAGATCTTTGAGGTCAGCGGCGGGCAGGGGCCCGCACCGCTGTCGATTGGCGCGGCGGTCACCCTGTTGACCCTGTGCGACGCCGATACTGGCCTCTATTTGGCCCCGAGCTTTGACAGTGCAGAAATGCGCGGCTGGGTTGCCTTTCATTTCGGCGCGCCCCTGGTTCCGGCCGAAAGGGCGGATTTCGCGCTGGGGCGCTGGGAGGAGTTGCTGCCACTGGAGCAATACCGGATCGGCACCGCCGAATACCCGGATCGCTCGGCCACCTTGATCGTGGAAAGCGATAGCCTGACGCAAAATGGCGCAACCCTGCGCGGTCCCGGGATCAAGGACAGCGCGGCACTTTCTCTGCCCGAAACCACCGCCTTTCAGGCCAATCACACCCTGTTTCCCTTGGGGCTGGACTTTGTCTTTACCGCAGGCGCGCAACTCGCGGCCCTGCCGCGCAGCACGGAGGTCAACTGATGTATGTGGCTGTAAAGGGTGGCGAACGCGCCATTGAAAACGCCCATGCCTGGCTGGGCGAAGAACGCCGGGGCGACAGGGATATTGCCGAGCTGAGCGTTGCGCAGATCCGCGAACAGCTCAAGCTGGCGGTCAATCGCGTCATGGCGGAAGGCTCGCTTTATGATGCGGATCTGGCGGCGCTGGCGATCAAGCAGGCGCGCGGCGATATGATCGAGGCGATCTTTTTGATCCGCGCCTATCGCACAACTTTGCCGCGCTTTGGTGGCAGCCTGCCGCTGGACACTGCTGAGATGGCCTGCGAGCGGCGCATTTCGGCGACGTTCAAGGATCTGCCGGGTGGGCAGGTCTTGGGGCCGACCTTTGACTACACCCACCGTTTGATCGATTTTCAACTGGCCGCCAATGGCGAGGTGGCCGAGGCCCCAAGTCGCGAGACCAGCGCCGATCCCGTGCCCCATGTCACCGGATTTTTGAACCGCGAAGGGCTGATCGAAGAGGCGGGCGAGGGCGAGGACACCCCACCGGATCTGACCCGCGAGCCGCTGGAATTTCCTGCGGACAGGTCGCTGCGCCTGCAGGCCCTGACCCGCTCGGATGAGGGGTTTGCCCTTGGCATGGCCTATTCCACCCAGCGCGGCTATGGCCGCAACCATGCCTTTGTCGGCGAGCTGCGCATTGGCGAGGTTGCCGTTGAAATGGAGATCCCCGAGCTGGGTTTCGCCATCGAGATTGGTGAAATCACCCTGACCGAATGCGAGACCGTGAACCAGTTCACCGGCTCAAAAACCGAACCGCCGCAGTTTACCCGCGGCTATGGGCTGGTCTTTGGTCAGTCTGAACGCAAGTCGATCTCTATGGCTTTGGTGGATCGGGCGCTGCGTTGGGAAGAGCTGGGCGAGGACAATGTTGGCGCGCCTGCGCAGGATGTGGAATTTGTGCTGAGCCATGGTGACAATATCCAGGCGACAGGGTTCCTCGAACATATCAAACTGCCCCATTACGTTGATTTCCAATCGGAATTGGAGCTGGTGCGGACCCTGCGCAAAGAGGTGGAAGAGGCCCGCGCAGCTGCCGACATGGCAAACCAAGTGCCGGAGGCCGCGGAATGAAACCCTCGGTCGTGGTGTTTGATATTGGCGGTGTGCTGCTGGATTGGCAGCCGCATCTGGCCTGGCTCGACGAGCTGGGCAGTGTTGAGGCCGTGCAGGCGTTTATGGAGCGCGTGGGCTTTGCCGAGCGTAACCTGCGCGCCGATGGTGGCGAACGCTTTACCGATCTGGCGCTGGAGATTGACGATGCCCAGGATCGCGCCCGGTTGGCGGGTTATGTCGGGCGGTTTGATCGCACGATCCAGACCAAGCTGGACGGCAGCTGGGAATTGCTGCACCGCCTGCAGGCGCGCGATGTGCCGCTGCATGCCATCACAAATTGGTCGCTTGAGACCTGGCCGGTGGGCTGCAACCTGCACCCCGAGCTGAAAACCGCCTTTGGTGTGACCGTGGTGTCTGGCGAAGAGCAGATCATCAAGCCCGATGCGCGGATCTATGAGATCCTGTGTGAGCGCGCTGGCGTTCAGGCCAGTGACTGTGTGTTTATCGATGACAGCCCCAAAAACGTGACCGGTGCCAAGGCGGCGGGGATGGATGCGATCCATTTCACCGGGGCCGAGGCCTTAGAGGTCGAGTTGATCAAGCGGGGTCTGCTGTGATGTCAATCGCCGCCGCCCCCGCCACCATCGCCGCCCCCGTCAGAGCCGCCATCATAACCTCCGCCGCCGGGTTCATTGTACCAATCGCCGCCTTTTTCTTCGGGATGGGTGCGCGAGCTGCGGGTGGAGCCGTCAAAATCGGTCCAAACCCAGGTGCCGCTGCTGTCCTGATGCAGGCTGGCGCGGCGGCGTTTGCGTCGGCGGCTGTCCCAGATCACCGTGCCGATTATGGCCGCAACCACGGCCGCCATGAAGAACGCAATCACTGTGCCGTTCATGTCTTCACCTCACTCGGAAAAGGACTGTTCCATGAGTGACTATAACTTCGCCTATCTGGATGAACAGACCAAACGTATGATCCGCCGCGCGATCCTCAAGGGGTTGGCGATCCCCGGCTATCAGGTGCCTTTTGCCAGCCGTGAGATGCCCATGCCTTATGGATGGGGCACCGGTGGGGTGCAGGTTTCGGCGGCGACATTGACGCCCGATGACACGCTCAAGGTGATCGATCAGGGCGCGGATGACACCACCAATGCGGTCTCGATCCGCAAGTTCTTTGAGCGTACGGCGGATGTGGCCACCACCAGCAAAACCGCTGAGGCCACGGTGATCCAGACCCGCCACCGCATCCCCGAAGAGGTGCTGAGCGAGGATCAGATCCTTGTCTATCAGGTTCCAATCCCCGAACCACTGCGTTTCCTTGAGCCGCGCGAGACCGAGACGCGCAAGATGCACGCGCTTGAGGAATATGGTCTTATGCACGTGAAGCTCTACGAGGATATCGCCCGCCACGGCCATATCGCCACCTCTTATGCCTATCCGGTCGAGGTGCAGGGGCGTTACGTGATGGACCCGTCGCCGATCCCGAAATTCGACAATCCCAAGATGGAGATGGCGGCGATCCAGCTTTTCGGGGCGGGGCGTGAGCAGCGCATCTATGCGCTGCCCCCATACACCAAAGTGGTGAGCCTTGATTTTGACGATCACCCGTTTGAGGCGTCCAAGGCCCCCCATGCCTGCGCGCTGTGCGGGGCCGAGGATTCCTATCTTGATGAGGTTATCACCGATGATCAGGGCGGGCGGATGTTTGTCTGTTCGGACACTGATTATTGCGAAAGCCGCCGCGCGGCGGGGCATGTTGGAAAGGATGCAGCATGACACCTTTGCTATCCGTGCGGGATATCCGCAAGACCTATGGCAGCCATGTAGGCTGCACCGATGTGGCGTTTGACCTCTATCCGGGCGAAGTCATGGGGATCGTTGGGGAAAGCGGCTCGGGCAAGACCACATTGTTGAACTGTCTGGCAGGGCAATTGACCCCAGATCAGGGGCAGGTGGTGTTTGGCACGCGCGAGGCTGGCCCGCGCGATACCTTGCAGATGAGCGAGCCAGAGCGGCGCATGTTGCGCCGCACCGACTGGGCCTTTGTCCATCAACATGCGCGGGACGGGCTGCGGATGAATGTCAGCGCTGGCGGCAATGTCGGCGAGCGGCTGATGGCCGTGGGCGCGCGCCATTATGGTGATATCCGCGACAGTGCCGCCGACTGGCTGGGCCGGGTGGAGATCAGCGAGGCACGTATCGACGACCGCCCGACCACCTTTTCCGGCGGTATGCAGCAACGTCTGCAAATCGCGCGCAATCTGGTGACCAATCCGCGTCTTGTCTTTATGGATGAACCCACCGGCGGCCTTGATGTCTCGGTTCAGGCGCGCCTGCTCGATCTGCTACGCGGGCTGGTGCGCGACATGGGCCTGTCAGCGATCATCGTTACCCATGACCTGGCTGTTGTGCGCCTGTTGGCGGATCGCTTGATGGTGATGAAAGACGGGCATGTGATCGAAACCGGGCTGACCGATCAGGTGCTGGACGATCCGCAAGAACCCTATACCCAGCTGCTGGTCAGCTCTGTTTTGCAGGTGTAACACCATGATTACAGTCGAAAACCTCTCCAAAAGCTTCACTCTGCACAATCAGGGCAGCGCCGTGATCGACGTGATGCGCGGGGCGAACCTGTCGGTGGCGGCGGGGGAATGCGTGGCGCTGACCGGGCAATCAGGGGCGGGGAAATCCACCCTGATGCGGATGATCTATGGCAATTATTTTGCCTCCTCCGGGTCGATCCGCATTGGTGATCTGGATCTGGTTGGGGCCGAACCACGCCAGATCCTGGCCCTGCGCCGCGATACATTGGGCTATGTCAGCCAGTTCCTGCGCGTGGTACCTCGGGTGGCGACGCTGGAAGTGGTGGCCGAGCCGCTTTTGGCGGTGGGGCAGGATCGCGAGGCGGCCCGGGCCCGGGCCGAAGAGCTTCTGCGCCGCTTGAACATTCCACAAACGCTCTGGTCGCTGTCGCCCACGACGTTTTCGGGGGGGGAGCAACAGCGGGTGAATATCGCGCGCGGCTTTGCCTATGATTATCCGGCCATGCTGCTGGATGAACCCACCGCCAGCCTTGACCCGGTGAACCGCGAGGTCGTGCTGTCACTGATCAAAGAGGCCAAGGCCCGTGGCGCGGCGATTATCGGCATTTTCCACGATGCCGAGGCGCGCTCGGAAGTGTGTGATCGCGAGATCGACCTGTCTGGCTTTGGTGTCGGAGCGGCGGCATGACACCGGGAAGAGTCATAGCTGTCGTCGGCCCGTCGGGCGTCGGCAAAGACAGCGTCATGGCTGGGCTGATGGCGGCTGATGGCTCTTACCAACTGGTCAAGCGCGACATCACCCGCGCAGCCGAACTGGGGGGCGAGGATTTTACCCCGCTCAGCCCGGCGCAGTTTGCCGAGCGACAGGATGCGGGGGGCTATTGTCTGTCCTGGCAGGCGCATGGGCTGTCCTATGGCATCCCGGCACGGGTGCAGGAACAGGCCAATGCCGGGCAGAATTACCTGATCAACCTGTCCCGCGCGGTTCTGGCCGAAGCGCATGAGGTCTTTGCCGATTTTCGCGTGTTGAACCTGACCGCCAGCGGCGAGGTCTTGGCCAAACGTCTGGCCGGGCGGGGGCGTGAAAGTGCCGAGGATATCGCACAGCGGCTGGCACGCAGCGGTGCGGATCTGCCGGGGCATCTGCGCGTGGTGACGGTGAGCAATGATGGTGCCCTTGCGGACACTATTGCAGAGGCGCGCGCTTTGCTTCAGCCGGAAAGGGTGTAGCGTTGGATCGTTTCAAACCGACCATCCGGGCGTTCGCCCACCAGTCCAACCTCTTTGATTTCAAAGGGTTGAGGCAGGTCGGGCAGAAGGCGCTGCAAAGCCTCGCTTGCGATGCGGGCCTGCGGTTTGGACAGTTTTCCGGTCAGGGTCAGGTGAAATTTGAACTGATCCAGCACGTAAGGGTAACCCCATTTCAGCAAATGCGCCTCTTGCTCGGGCGAGAGGTTGGCCTTGCGACGGCGCGCCAGTTCCGCCTCGGAGGCGGGGGCGCGAAACCCGTCGAGTTCTTGCACCAGACGCGCAGCGAGGGCGGCCAAATCGCTGGTATCGCCAGAGGGCACCAGCGCCATGAAACGCCCCAGCTGCGCCAGTTCCAGCCCGTCAATACTGACCGGTTTTTGGGTGGCGCAAAGCGTGGTCAGCGCGGATTTCAACCCTTCCAGATCAGTGCCCACAGCCAGCACAAAAGGCGGTTTCAGCGTTCCGTGAAAGCCATATTTGCGCGGTGTCATGGTAATGTCATCAATCTCGGCCACATCGGGCAAATCGCACGCTGTACCGGTCTCGACATCCCAGCCCAGCCACTGCGCGCCAAACGCCGCCAGAGCCCCGTTTGGGGGCAGATAGTAAATTCCGAAACGAGAGTAGTCTGACATGAATTCGCCTTTCACTCCAACGCTTTTGCCGCAAACCGATGACGGTGATGTGACAGAAAATCTCTGCTTCGCCAATGCCAAGGTTGTGACCCGCGATCAGGTCTTTACCGGCGCTGTCAGTGTCTCGCAGGGGCAGATCGTGGCGATTGAGGAAACCGGGGATATTCCGGTGGGGGCGATGGATTGCAAGGGGGATTTTCTGATCCCCGGTCTGGTCGAGCTGCACACCGATAATCTTGAGCGTCATATCGAGCCGCGTCCCGGTGTGGAATGGCCCCATGCGGCGGCGATTGTGGCCCATGATGCCGAGCTGGCTTCGACCGGGATCACCACGGTTTTTGACGCGATGCGGGTGGGGTCGATCGCCAAGGAGAATACCAAAGGTGGCTATTCGAAATATGCCCGCAACCTGGCCAGTGAGATGCTGGAATTGCGCGCGGCGGGGGCGTTAAAGATTAGTCATTTCTTGCACTTACGCGCTGAGGTTTGTTCTGAAACGCTCTTGCAGGAATTGGCGGAATTTGGACCGGATGATCGGGTTGGCATCGTGAGCCTGATGGATCATACGCCGGGGCAGCGCCAGTTCCGCGATATCTCAAAACTCAAGCAATATGTGGCCAAGAAACGCGGCATGAGTGATGCGGAGTTTGAAGAGCATGTGGCGCATCTCAAAGGGTTGCGTGAGGCGCATGGGGATGCGCATGAGGCGGGTACGGTGGCCGAGGCAGCGCGCTTTGGCGCGGTGCTGGCCAGCCATGATGACACCACCGCCGAGCAGGTCGCGGTTTCGGCGGGGCATGGCATTCATCTGGCCGAGTTTCCCACCACGGTTGAGGCGGCAAAAGCCTGTCATGACAAAGACATAGCCGTGATGATGGGCGCGCCCAATATCATGCGCGGCGGGTCGCATTCCAACAATGTCTCGGCGTTGGAACTGGCAGACATGGATCTGCTCGACATCGTGTCTTCGGATTACATCCCAGCGGCTCTGCTGCAATCGGCGTTCAAATTGGCGAGCGTTTGGAAGGACTTACCCCGCGCCATTCGTTGCGTGACAGAAAGCCCGGCAGTGGCGGCTGGCTTGCAGGATCGCGGCGTGATCGAGACCGGCAAACGCGCCGATCTGGTGCGCATCCGAATGGTGGGCGACACGCATCTGATCCGCTCGGTTTGGAGCCATGGGCGACGGGTGAGCTAGGGTCAGGATGCATTGATTTGGCGTCACTGGCGCAGGAAGAGCAATAAAGCAGGGGCTTTGGACGCGCAGGAACTGGCCGGGTCAATTGCAAGCGGTCAAAGCCGCAGCTTTGCAGCGCTTCCTGCGTCGGGACGATTTGCCTGTCTTAGCCCCTGATCTGCGTTACATCGCCTTGAAATACAACCAGTATTTCTTTGCCGATGTGCCTTGTCAGGGGCTAAGACAGGCAAACCAGTGATGCCAAATCAATGCATCCTGACCCTAACCCAGCGTTCGGTGGTGGTAACGGTCCGTTCGCGGCTTGCGCAACGGGGGTATTGGTACAAAACACCGCCTGTTTAGGGGGGATTGCCTGGGGCAATTCGGGGCCCCGGAATAGGGATTTGGCGCGGGTTGCGGGGCAATCTGTCTGATTCTGGCCGCGTTTTGTAGAGATTGGGTGTTTGGTTGGTTTGCGGGGCGGCTGTTGGGCCGGGTTTTTGGTTAAATTCGATTAATTTGCGTTAATTAGGGGGTGCCGAGGTTCGCACCCGGACCCGAGGGCGGCTGTCAATTTGTCCAGTCTGGTGGGCCAAGAATTTGGGTCGTCGGCGGTTGAGCCGATGGAGTTTCGCACCCGCCCTGGGGGGCGGGGTCGGGTGCGAACCGGATTGCAAGCAATCCGGAAGGAGAATTTTTCCAAATCAGATTTGCAGTATCGTCACTCACGCGTCTTCGTTCGGCTTTGCTCTGTCACTCAAAGCGTCCCCTGCACCTCACGAATAATCGCCGCCATGCCCTGAAAATGCCCCGCAAGCGGCGAGGATTTTCGCCAGACCATGCCGATGGTGCGGCTGGGGCGGGGGGCGGTGAAATGCGCGGTGGAGACCTGGGCGGAGCGGGTCTCGGAGGCGATGGCCATTTCCGGGATCAGGGTCACACCAAACCCGGCCTCGACCATGCGCACCAAGGTCGAGAGCGTCGTGCCATCCAAAGTGCGGGCACGTTGCGAGGCGGGGATGTTGCAAAAGGCCAGCGCCTGGTCGCGAAAACAATGACCCTCTTCCAGCAGCAGCAGGCGCATCTTTTGCAGGTCGCTGGGGTCGGGGACGGGCAGGGTGGCTTCGCCCTCGGGGCGGACCAGAACAAAGCTTTCGTCGAACAGAGGATGTTCGCTGAGCCACGGTTCCGAGATGGGCAAAGCGAGAATAGCGGTGTCCAATTGCCCATCCGAAAGTTCCTGAATCAGCACCGGCGTCATCGTCTCGCGGATATGGATATCGGCATCGGGAAAGGCGCGGGTCAGCGGGTCAAGAATGGCGGGCAAGAGATAGGGGGCGATGGTCGGGATGATCCCGATGCGCAACTGGCCTTGCAGGCTGGATTGGGCGGCGCGGGCGAGGTCTTCGAGCTCGTCCACCGAATGCAGGATGGCGCGGGCGCGTTCCAGCATTTCTATGCCGAGATGCGTCAGTTGAACCCGGCGCGGTTCACGCAGGAAAAGCGGCCCGCCCAGGCGCATCTCAAGCTCTTTGATCTGAACGGACAGCGCGGGTTGCGACACGGCGCAGGCATCCGCCGCCTGACCAAAATGGCCCAACCGGGCGAGGGCTTCGAAATAGCGTAGCTGTTTCAAGGTGATATTGCTCATAATTTGAAATTATTAGAACCATTCGAAAATGCAATTTCTTTTTATGAAAATACCCGGCTAGGCTGTGAAGGAGCCAAGTCGCCACGTCAGCTAGGGAGAGATTTTATGGACGGTAACAGCATGGGCAAATGCCCGGTCGCACATGGGGCAACCAATGTCAGCATGCGCTCGAACAAGGATTGGTGGCCCAACCAGCTGAACCTGCGCATCCTGAACCAGAACACCTCAAAGACCGACCCGATGGGTGAGGGTTTTGATTACGTTGAGGCGTTCAAAGGGATTGATTACGAAGGCCTCAAGGCGGATCTGACCGCGCTGATGACCGACAGTCAGGAGTGGTGGCCCGCCGATTATGGCCATTATGGTGGCTTGTTCATCCGCATGGCCTGGCATTCTGCCGGGACCTATCGCACCGCTGACGGGCGTGGCGGTGGCGGCACCGGGCAGCAACGGTTTGCGCCGCTGAATTCTTGGCCCGATAATGGCAACCTGGATAAGGCGCGCCGCTTGCTTTGGCCGATCAAGCAGAAATACGGCAATGCGATCAGCTGGGCGGATCTGTTCATTCTGGCGGGCAATGTGGCGATTGAAAGCATGGGCGGGCGCACCTTTGGTTTTGCCGGTGGCCGTGCGGATGTTTGGGAGCCTGAAGAGGATGTCTATTGGGGGGCAGAGACCGAATGGCTGGCCCCGGATGAGAATGAGAACAGCCGCTATAGTGGTGAGCGGGATCTGGATAACCCGTTGGCTGCGGTGCAGATGGGGCTGATCTATGTGAACCCCGAAGGGCCGAATGGCGAACCGGATATTCTGGCCTCGGGGCGCGATATCCGCGAGACGTTTGCCCGCATGGCGATGAATGATGAGGAAACCGTGGCGCTGGTCGCCGGGGGGCATACCTTTGGCAAGGCGCATGGTGCGGGTGATCCGGCCAAAGTCGGGCCAGAGCCGGAAGCCGCGCCGATCGAGGCCATGGGCTTTGGCTGGATCAATTCACACGGGTCCGGCAAGGGAGGCGACACCACCACCAGCGGGATCGAAGGCGCGTGGACCGCGAACCCGATCCAGTGGGACAATGGCTATTTCGATCTGCTGTTTGGCTATGACTGGAACCTGACCAAATCCCCGGCGGGGGCGTGGATCTGGGAGCCGGTGAATGTCAAAGAAGAGGATATGGCCCCGGCAGCGCATGATGCCTCGCAAAAGGTCAAGACCATGATGACCACCGCCGATATGGCGATGCGCATGGATCCGATCTATGGCCCGATTGCCAAGCGCTTCCATGAGAACCCCGAGGAATTCGCCGAGGCCTTTGCCCGCGCCTGGTTCAAGCTGACCCATCGTGATATGGGCCCTCGCGTGCGCTATGTCGGGCCGGAGGCGCCGAGCGAAGAGCTGATCTGGCAGGATCCGATCCCGGCCAGTGAGACCGATCTGAGCGACGGCGATGTGGCGGCGTTGAAGGCCGCGGTTCTGGAGGCCGGGCTGAGCGTGTCTGACCTGGTGAAAACCGCCTGGGCCTCGGCCTCGACCTATCGTGGGTCGGATATGCGCGGCGGGGCCAATGGGGCGCGGGTGCGACTGGCTCCGATGAAGGATTGGGCCGCCAATGAACCGGCTGAGCTGGACCGGGTGCTGAGCGCGCTGGAGGGTGTCCGGGCGAGCAGCGGCAAAGCTGTCTCCATGGCGGATATGATCGTCATTGGCGGTGCGGCTGGCATCGAGGCAGCGGCCAAGGCCGGTGGTCACGATGTTGAGGTGCCGGTCACCCTGGGCCGGGGCGACGCGACGCAGGAGCAGACCGATGTGGAAAGCGTGGGCTATCTGGAGCCGGAGGCGGACGGGTTCCGCAACTTCCAGAAGCAGGCCTATCGTGTGTCCCCAGAGGAGTTGCTGATTGACAAGGCGCAGCTGTTGACCCTGACCGCGCCGGAAATGACCGTGCTTGTGGGTGGCTTGCGGGTGCTGGGGGCCAATCATGGCGGCAGCGCGCATGGGGTGTTCACGGATCAGGTTGGTACGCTTTCGAATGACTTCTTTGTCAATGTGCTGGATATGGGCACAAGCTGGTCGGATGCCGGGGACGGGGTCTATGAGGGCAAGGCCGGTGGCGAGACCCGCTGGACGGCAACCCGCGTCGATCTGGTCTTTGGCTCCAACTCGCAACTGCGCGCGCTGAGCGAGGTCTATGCCCAGAGTGACAATGAGGGCAAATTCATCTGCGACTTTGTCAACGCCTGGACCAAGGTCATGAACGCGGATCGTTTTGATCTGTGATCACTGGTTGGAATTGAAGGGAAGAACGGGGGCCATTCGTGGCCCCCATTTCGTTTTGAACAAGTAAACTGTGTATTTCTGGACACAATTGACAACTGACAACGCTTGCTGAGCAACTACGGGCCGAAGCGACGCAATCGGACCGCAATAACTTAACCTCATCTGACCTGTCGGTTTCATCGATTATCAATCAATGATATTTCGTTGCAAATAAGTCTGCCCTTTAAGTTGAAGTTTCTTAGTCTCTCTGTTTACTTTCAAAACGTAAACCTCAGTTCAGAGGTTGAAAATTTTGATAGGGAAGAAAAGTATGCCTAGTTTGACTTGGGGTGATTACCGTTTTGAGTTTCAGGATAATGGACTGGTTTACATTTATTATGAAGGAAGTGGGTTCGTAAATGAGGTAGATGTTAACGAATTGTGGGATGATTTTCGGGCAACAACCCTCTTCCAGAATAGTGCTTACGCTACAACGCATGATGGTTGGAACGCGGCCTTAAGATTCTATGGATCAGATAGCGACGATCACATTATTCGAGACAGCCGAGGAGGTGTCTGGGGTGGGGGTGGAAATGATCGGATCGATACCTTCGCCGTTAACAACAACTCTCATGTGCATATTTATGCTGGCGATGGTGACGATACCATCAACATGTTTTTTGACAATATAACATCGCCCTTTGCGGATGGGCACCATGTGCGCGGGGACGAAGATCACCCTAAGACGCTTGCACCAGGCGAGACGGTTTTATCAGCGTCACTCGGCAGCGATGTTTTCAACTTTGGAAACTTGGATCAAATTGCGGCTGGTTCGGTTGTTGTCGGTCGGATCGAGGATTTTGATCCCTCTCGGGACGAGATTGCCATTGAGGGAAACATTATTGACCTCAACAATTTGCCAAGCAACGTACGGGTTGTCTCTTACAACGGTGATCACCTCGATCCTAACGCGGATCCCCAGCAGTGGCTCTTGATTACAACTGCAAATGGTGCGCGTGTCTTTTACGCCCTAGAAGGCGCTCGTGTGGATGGTAGTGATGTCGGTGGTCCCGGTGGTTTGCAAGAATCACATTTTATCGGGGATCAAAATGACCCATCTACTTACCCAGATTTCGACAACCTGCCAGATGTAAGCTTTGTCGACCCTCAAAACGTCGTTCCTAATGGTGCCGCCCCTGCAACCAATGGGTATTATATCAATGATTACGACGATACACCGGCCGATGTAGCTGCTGTGATATCCGGATCCGCTTATGGAGATGTTATTGCGGCCGGTGTCAATTCTGACTCAGTCCAAGCCGGTGGTGGCAATGACACTGTTTGGGGTGGCAGTGGACATGACACGATCATCGGCGGCGATGGTGCGGATAGCATTTTCGGAAACACCGGGAATGATAATTTGAATGGTCAGACCGGTGCGGATGTCATGTATGGTGGCAGCGGCAATGATTTTCTTTGGGGGGGAGGCGGTGCCGACAGTGACACTTTGCATGGTGACAGTGGCAACGACACGCTAAGAGGTGTGGGCGGCAACGACGCGCTCCATGGTGGAACCGGCAATGACAACTTGCAGGGCGATGATGGCAATGACAGCCTGTATGGGGGCGAAGGTAACGACACCAGCACCGGCGGCCAAGGCAATGACCTTTTGCTAGGTGGGGCCGGGAATGATCGGCTGCACGGAGATAACGGCAACGACTTTCTGCATGGCGAAGGCGGCAATGACACCATCGTTGGCGGCAATGGCGACGATCGTATCAACGGGAATTCTGGTGATGATCGGCTGAACGGGAATGCGGGTGCTGATACCTTTGTATTCCATGGCGGGTCCGGAGATGACCGGATTGCGGATTTCGATCCGAATGAAGGTGACAAGATCGACCTGTCGGGCCTGTCTCATATCACTGACGCGCAGGATTTCATTGACAATAACATTACCGATACGGGAACTGGCCTGTTGCTGGATCTTGGCAATGGAAACAGCGTGATTTTGGAAAATGTGGCGAGCGTAAGTTTGCTCGATGTGGATGATTTCATTCTGTAACGGGTGTGCGTGTTTCAGGTTGTTTTGGCCATAACACCTGACACTAGGCTCTGTTGACACAACCCAGCCATCACCGGCGCGTGTCAGATTTTGCTTCTGGCAAGCTGATTTGACCGCGGCGATCTGGGTGATCGGAAGGGCAAATCAGGGCAGTCAGAAGCAAAATCTGCCGCGTCGCTTGCGATTTCGCCAAATTTTGCCAGCGCGTCGTTGTTTCCGCTTGCAAGGAGGCCACCCTAGCTGCGCGAAAACGCCTAGCGCTGACAAAATTTGGACTGAAACCGGTGGTGGCTGGGTTTTGTCAACAGAGCCCAAGCGACATTTGAAAAAGGCGGGGTGTTGGCCCCGCCTTTTTTACTCTGTGACCTCGTCCTGTCGGATGCGGAAGAAGACCGCGTAGAGGGTGGGGACGATGATCAGGGTCAGGATGGTTGCAAAGCTCAGGCCGCAGATGATCACCACCGCCAGCGAGGCAAAGAACGGATCCCAGATCAGTGGGACCACGCCCAGCACCGTGGTCAAAACCCCCAACATCACCGGGCGCACGCGACTGACCGAGGCATCGACAACCGCCTGCATGCGCGCTTTGCCATCGGCGATTTGCGTATCCGTCTCGTCGATCAGGACGATGGCGTTCTTGATCAACATCCCGGTCAGCGAGAGCACGCCGAGAATGGCCATGAACTCCATCGGGGTGTTGGTGGCGACCAACCCCCAGACCACGCCGATCAGCGCCAGAGGCACGGTGAGCCAGATGATCAGCGGTTGGCGCACAGCGTTGAAGAGCAGAAACACCACGAGGATCATTGCACCAAAGCCCAGCGGCATGGTTTGCGCCAGACCGGCATTGGCCTCGGCGCTGTTGCCGGCCTCGCCCTTCCAGACCAGTTCATAGCCGGGGGGGAGGGGGATGGCCTCAACAGGGGCGCGCACCTGTTCGAAGAGGTCGCCGGACAGCACACCGGGGGCGTTATCGGCCTGGGCGGTGATGGCGAGCTTGCGGTTGATGCGGCGCAGATTGCCCGCCTCAAACACCAGATCAAAGCGGTCAACCACCTGCGAGATCGGGATATAGGCTCCGATGGAGGGGCTGAAGATCTGCACGCTGTTCAGCATCTCGATATCATCGCGCGCCGAGGCCAGGGGGCGCATGGTGATGTCCAGCAGCTCATCACCCTCGCGCAGCACGCCGATATTAGTGCCGTTGAAATGGGCGTAGATGGCGCTGGAAATCTCGCCCTGGGTTAGGCCAAGCCGGCGGGCGTTTTCCGTGTTGATGACCGGGCGCATGACCTGGATCTGTTCGCGCCAGTCATCCTTGATGGCGACGGCCCCGGCCTGGGCAAAGATGGTTTTGGCCTGCGCGGCGAGATCACGCAGCACCGCCGCATCGGGGCCAAAGAAGCGCGCTTCGACCTTGGAGCCGCCACCGGGGCCGAGGATAAAGCGCCAGACCTTGGCATTGGCCGAGGGGTAGCGGTCATCGATCCAGTTTTGCAGCGTGCCTTCGAGATCGGCGATTTGGGTGAAATCCTCGACATCGACCAGGATCTGACCATAGCCGGGATTGGAATCTGCTGCCTCGTAGATCAGCATGAACCGGGTATGGCCGCTGCCGATGGTGAGGTTCGTGCTTTGCACGCCGCTGAGCCCGCGGACATGAGCGTCGATCTCGAGCAGGTCCGCCTTGGTTTTGCTGATATCGGTGCCCTCGGGCAGGGTGTAGTCGATGACAAATTGCGCCCGGGTTGAGGCCGGGAAAAAGCCCGGAGGCACGAGGCTGAACCCGGCTATGGCCGAGCCAAACAGCGCGACGACCAGCAGGACGGTCAGATAGCGCAGCCGGATCGCGGTGCCGAGCAGGCGGCGATAGAGGCGCAGAACGATGCCTTCCTTGGCGGCCTCGGCCCCGTCTTCCTTGTTTTCGGCGCGCAGCAGCAAGGTGCAGAAATAGGGCGTTAGCCAGATGGCCACCAGCCAGGAAAACAGCAGGGCAATGGCGATGGTCCAGAACAGGCTGCCCGCATATTCACCGGTATTGTCCGGCGAAAACCCGATGGGGGAGAAGGCGAGAAAGCCAACCACGGTGCCGCCCAAAAGCGGCCATTTGGTCTGGTTGACCACCGCGATTGAGGCGTCGCGCGGGTGTTCGCCCTTGTGGACCCGCACCAGCGTGCCTTCGACCACCACAATGGCATTATCAACCAACATCCCCAACGCGATGATCAAGGCACCAAGCGAGATACGCTGCATATCCAGCCCATAAAGCAACATGCCAAACAGGGTGCCCGCAACCGTGACCAAAAGGATGCCGCCCATCAGCAGGCCCGAGCGGATGCCCATGAAGACAAGCAACGTGCCAACAACGATGATCAGCGCCACCACAACGTTCATGACAAAGTCATTCACCGAGGTTTCCACCGAGACGGATTGATCCGAGATTGGCAGGATCTCGATGCCGATGGGGCGTTCACTGATCAGCTGGTCCATCCGCTCTTTGACCGCCTTGCCCATATTGACGACATTGCCGCCGATCTGGTTGGAAATGCCGATGCCAATGGCGGGCTGACCGTCGCGATAGAGCAGGTTTTGTTCCGGGTCGATCAGACCACGGGACACGCTGGCAATGTCGGAGAGGCGAAAGGAGGCCCCGGTTTGTGGGTTCGAGATCACCAGATTGCTGATGGCTTCAACTGAGTCCACGGCGCTTTGTGGTCGGAAAGTGATGCGGCGTTCGCCCGCCACCACGGAGCCACCGGGAACAACCAGATTCTGACCCTCAAGCACCTGGCTGATTTGAGACGGGGCAAGGCCCAATTCGATCAGACGGGCGGGGGCGTATTCGACATAGATGACCTCATCCTGGACACCGTTCAGCACGACCTTGGACACGCCTTTGACGGTGACCAGCTCGCGTTGGAGCTGTTTGGCATAGGCGTGCAGATCGGGCATGGTATAGCCCTCGCCGGTGATGGCGAAATAGAGCGCATAGACATCGCCGAAATCATCATAGACCTGCGTTTTCAAGGCATTGGGGGGCAGGGTGTCCTGAATGTCGTCAATCTTGGCCCGCATCTGGGCAAAGCGTTGATAAAGCGCGGGATAATCGCGCGCCGAGGCGATGGTGAACTCGACCGAGACATTCGAGAGGCCGGGGGAGGAGACGGAGCGCACCTCTTTCACACCCAGCAATTCCTGCAGGGCGTTTTCAACCACTTCAGTGACTTCTTCGGCCACCTCTTCGGCGCTGGCACCGGGATAGGGGGTGATGATCTGCGCCTGACGGATGATGAATTCCGGGTCTTCAAAACGCGGCAGGCTGGTATAGCTGAAATAGCCCGCGACCAGAATAAGCAGCGAGAACAGGGCCGAGATCACCCGCTTTTCAATAGCGAAACGTGCGAGATCCATGGGTTAGCCCCCGACCTTGGTGATGGGGCGAATGGCCATGCCTTCCTGGAGCTTGTTGGTGCCCGCGATGACGACCATATCGCCATCCTTGAGGCCGCTGAGCACTTCGATAGAGGCGCCCGCCGCATCGCCAAGGGTGACAGCCATGGTCGAAACGGTTTTGGCGTCAGGGTCGACAAGCCAGACAATCGGGTTGCCACTGCTATCGGCGGCAATGGCGGTGAGCGGGACTGTCAGGACCGAGCGGTTATCGGTTTCAATCGAGGCCTCGATCTGGCCGACCATGCCGGGCAGGATCGTCAGATTTTCCGGCACAGTGACCGCAACGCGGGCGCGATAGGTCTGCGTGGCCGCATCGGCCTGGGTTGAGAATTCGACGAATTCTGCCGGGATGTCGGTATCGGGCAGGGCGTCAAAACGGACCACGGTTGTGGGGGTGCCAAAGCGCGACAGGGCGGTGACATCGACGCCGGGCACGTCAAAGGCGAGGTCGATGACCGAGAGCGTCTGGAGCAGCGCTACCTTGTCCCCGGCGCGCACATTGGTGAAGTTTTCAATGTCGCGCCGTGCGATCACTCCGTCAAAGGGGGCGGTCAGGGTGGCATCGTCAAGATTGTCACGCGCGGTGTTGAGCTGGGTTTCCAGCCCGCGCAGGGCGGCCTTGGCGGCCTCGACATCTTCGGTGCGGCCGCCCGATTGACCAATCAAGAGCTGCTCTTGCTGAGCTTTCAGATTGGCTTCGGCAACGCGCAGCGATGCAAGATCCTGATCAAGGCGGGCCTGGGCGGCGACCCCGCGATCGGCCAGTTGTTTGGTGCGATCCGCCTGTTCGCGGGCCTGATCGACCTGGGCCTGGGCCGAGGCGACAGCGGCCTCAAGCGCGCCGATCTCTTCGTCACGCGCCCCGGATTCCAAGGCCTTGAGCTGGGCCTGGGCCTGGTCACGCTGGCTTTCAAGCCCGGCAATGGCGGCTTCGAAATCGCGCGGGTCCAGTTTGGCGATCACATCGCCCTTTTTGACCTGATCCGCGCCGCGCACCGGCAATTCGATCACCCGGCCTGAGACGCGAAAGGACAGTTCGACCTCTTGCGAGGGGAAGACCACCGCCGAATAGGTGCGGCGCAGGACGGTTTCGCTGGCCTCGACCGTGTAGACCTTGGCCGGGCGCGGCGCGCTGGCAGTGTCCTGGGCGTAGAGGATGTTGGAAAAGCTCAGCAGGCCCGCCACGGCCAGAGATGTCGCGCGCAAGGTTTTCATGGTGTCCACCTTTGAGAAGAGAGGTCCGCCCGAAGGGGAATCCCTACAAGCTGACAGATTGCGTCATTTTTGTCGTTAGCTACCCGGAAAGACAGAATGATGCATCCCGAATAAGCGTTAGTATACGCAAACCTGCCCCGCTATTGGCGCACAGATCAACGGAATATGTGTCTTCGCTAGGAATTACATTGCTGGGATTTCGCGCGGGGACATACACATTGGAGAAACATTCCGGGTTCGAGGTCAAGCGCGTTTCCAGAGAATACATGCGTCTTGAACCTAATTGGCATTGATTAAGAGGAGCGTGTTGCGGCATATCAAACCCCAAGAATTGAAAAGGTGATTGAGATGTTTAAGCCATTGGGTTTGTTAGCTGTTGCTTGTGTTTTCCTTGCAGGATGTTTGTCTGAGAACGGCGCAAGAACGGCGAGTAAAACACCCGCATCACCTGAGGTCATGGGGGTGGCTAGAATGGCGGCTCAAACGTGTTCACGGCACGCGCCAAACCTTTTGCAGATTGCTTCAAGATTGAAGTCTGCTGGGTTTTCGTCTTCCTCGCATCCGCGCATTGAAGGGACCCGCGCAAAGCTGACCGATAGCCAGCGCCTAGAGTACTTGGTGTCTGAGTCGGGAATCGTGGTTTTTCTGCGCTCCAACTCCGCCGAACAAAAGAGCCTTTTTTGTTCGGTAAGCGTGCCTGACATGACCGTTCCTCAGGCGCGGCAACTGGCACAGATTTGGATTGAGCGCTACGGCGCGACGGACAAGACCTTGTTCAAAGAAACCCCTTTGAAGGGCGATTTGTTGGGATGGCAGGCGGTTCTGGATCGCAGCTCCGTCAAGATCGGGATGTTGTCTTCCATTGGCTATCTCGACGGCCCCGGCGCGGCAATTGTGCTGCAATATGCCACGAAACCTGCAGGGGCCGCAGTTCAAGGGCCACGGATAATTATCAAAAAGATGCGCTGAGTAAGGTCGCTGAAGACCTCACCCAGCTGGAAGGGGGCAAGCTAGTGGTCAGATGGTCTTGGCCTGTTGGCGCAGGGCGAATTTCTGGATTTTGCCGGTGGAGGTTTTGGGAAGCTCTTGGAAAACAACGGCTTTGGGGGTTTTGAAGCCCGCCAGGCGTTCACGGGCAAAGGCGGTGATTTCCTCTGCGGTGGCGCTGTGCCCGTCCTTGAGTTCGATAAAGGCGCAGGGCACCTCGCCCCATTTGTCGTCCGGTTTGGCGACCACGGCACAAAGCAGCACGGCTTCGTGATTCATCAGGCAGGATTCGACCTCGACCGAAGAGATGTTTTCGCCACCTGAGATGATGATATCCTTGGCGCGGTCGGCGATCTGGATATAGCTGTCAGGGTGTTGAATGGCGATATCGCCCGAGTGGAAATACCCCCCGGCAAAGGCTTCGTCCGTGGCGGTGGGGTTTTTCAAATAGCCTTTCATCACCCCATTGCCGCGAAACATGATTTCGCCTTTGGCTTCGCTGTCGCGGGTGATGTCGGTGAGGGTTTCATCGGTGACGCGCACCTCTTCGATAAAGGGCATGGCGACGCCCTGACGGGCCTTGATCGCGGCGCGCTCATCGCCCTCAAGCCCCTCCCAGCGGGCGTTCCAGGTGCATTCGGTGGCCGGGCCATAGACCTCGGTCAGCCCATAGACCTGGGTGACGTTGAATCCCATGGGTTCGATCTTGGCCAGGGTGGCGGGGGCCGGGGGGGCACCGGCGGTGAAGACCTCGACAATATGGTCGACGGGGCGTTGTTTTTCGGGCTCGTTCACCAGCATGTTCAGCACGATGGGCGCGCCGCCGAAATGGGTGACACCCTCATCCGCGATGGCGTCAAAGATCGCCTGAGCGGTGATGTCGCGACAGCAGACCACTGTGCCGCCAAGCGCGGGCATCATCCAGGTGTGGCACCAGCCATTGCAGTGAAACAGCGGCACGATGGTCAGATAGACCGGGTGCAAGGTCATGCGCCAGGACAGGACCTGCCCCATGGCATTCAGATAGGCCCCGCGATGGTGATAGACCACGCCCTTGGGCTTGCCCGTGGTGCCGGAGGTGTAGTTGAGCGCGAGGCTTTCCCATTCATCCTCGGGCATGATCCAGTCGAAATCGGGATCACCGGTGGCGAGCAGGGCCTCGTATTCCATGTAATGCCCATGGGCGTGCACCCCGGCCTGATCATCGGCGACCTCGATGATGGTGGGTTTGGGACCAGTGAGTTGGTCCAGAGCCTCAGCCAGGAACGGCAAGAATTGCGGGTCACAAAGCACCACCTTGGCCTCGCCGTGATCGAGGATATAGGCGATGGTGTCGACATCGAGACGGGTGTTGATGGCATTCAGCACAGCGCCACAAGCGGGCACGCCGAAATGCGCCTCGGCCTGGGCGGGGATATTGGGCAGGATCGAGGCGACCACATCGCCGGGCTGAACGCCGAGTTTGTTGAGAGCCGAGGCGAGCCGGGTCACGCGGGTGATGTAGTCGGCATAGCTTTTGCGATAGGAGCCATAGACCACGGCGGGGTGATCGGGCCAGATGGTTGCGGCGCGTTTGAGAAAGGAAAGCGGGGTCAGGGGCACATAGTTTGCCGCGTTTTTGCCAAGCCCGGTTTCGTCGCGCATCCAACCCATGGTGATCCTCCCTGTCCATGATGGTGAGAGGCACTATGCGCAGGGAAGGGGGCGGAGAAAAGGGGATTCGGAGTCTCAAATGCAGGTGAGCAGTCACGCGGAATCAAGGCCGAAGGCCGCCGCGTGATCGCCCTCCCGCCCCCCGGGTGGGCGATTTTGCTAACGTCTTGCTGAACACGGGGGTAGGAAAGAGTTTGGCAAAGATTAAGTGGCAGAAACGGATGTCTTTACGCCAACCCGCGGGAGGGCGATCACGCGGCTTTGCAGCGATGGTAGAAGACCCGTTTCCATTTCCATTTCAAAACCATAGACTTGCCCCATGATCATCTCGCCGGGCCGCAATTTCATCTTTGTGCATATCCCCAAGACCGGGGGGACCTCGATGGCCTTGGCGCTGGAGGCGCGGGCGCATCGGGATGATATTCTGATCGGTGACACGCCCAAGGCGCGCAAACGCCGCGCGCGGGCGGAGCGGTTGCAGTCCAAGGGGCGGATGTGGAAACATTCCAATCTGGCGGATCTCGACGGGGCCTATAGCCCGGAACAGATTGGCGAGATGCTGTGCTTTACCCTGGTGCGCAACCCCTGGGACCGGGCGGTGAGTTACTATCATTGGCTGAAGGAGCAGCGCTTTGACCACCCGGCAGTGGGGTTGGCCAAGCAATTGGAGTTTGCCCCGTTCCTGCAGCACAAATTGACCATCTCAACCATGCTCGCCTGGCCCTATGGGCGATATATGCGCGATGTGACGGGGCAGGAGCATGGGGTGTTTCTGCGCCTTGAACATCTGGAACAGGATATGGCACCGCTGGCGGCGCATTTGGGGTTTGTGCCGGAGCTGCCACATGAAAACCGCTCGGACCGGGCAGAGTATCGCAGCTATTACGACGCTGATCTGCGCGACTTGTTGGGGCGACTTTGCGCCGAGGATATCGCGCGGTTTGGTTATACTTTCTAGGGATCTAATCCTAAATCAGCCGGTATCTGAAACGATTATGTCAGAATTTTCCTGTTCCGGGATCGACGGGTAAGCCGCTGTTTTGTTAGCGAAAACAGGTATGCGCCGATCGCGCCCCTTCGATTCTTTTCGTTTGTCTTGATCTGGGTCAAGAAATCGCTCGCCAAGCTTGACCTAAAGAAAAGATACGCAAGGGGGCAGGTTTCAATGACACCGCATTTGGCACAGGTTTTGGCAAAGGGGCCGCTGTTTCAACAGTTGCCGCCAAAGCTGTGCCAGTGTCTGATCTCCAAAGCGCAGCCGCGCAGTTACGGGCGTGGGGCGGTGATTTGCCTGCAAGGGGAGCAGGCGCGGACCTTGAAATTGGTGCTGGATGGTTGGGTCAAGCTCTACCGGCTCTCGGGCTCGGGCGAAGAGGCGGTTTTGGCGACGTTGCAGGCGGCGGATAGCTTTGACGAGGTCGCGGCCTTGCAGGGGGGGATTTCACAGGCCTCTGCCGAAGCTGTCAGCCCCTGTACGGTGTTGCATCTGGACCTGCAGGCGATCTGCGCCTGTGAGCGAGCCAAAGAACATTTGCAGGCGGCGGTTTTGCATATGGCCAGCCACCACCTGGATGGGATGATGGCGCAGGTCGAGGGGCTTAAGGTGCAGACCGGCGCGCAACGGCTGACCCGCTATTTGATCGACCTTTACGAGGCCGAAGGCGGCGCGATCGAGTTTGAGCTGCCCTTTGAAAAGGTCATTTTGGCGGGCAAGTTGGGCATGAAACCCGAAAGCCTGTCCCGCGCCTTTGCGCGGCTGAAACCGGTTGGCGTTTCCAGCAGCCACCGCCTGGTGTCGATCCGCGATATGTCGAAATTGCGCGCCTATGCCGAGGCGACGGCGGCGTGAAGGAAATCAAAGACGATCTGACGTGTCGCTGGGATCAGCAATAAGGTCACAAGCACGAACTGCAACAGAACAATCATGTTAAGATTGCGCGCAAACGGGTGTTTGCGCGTCTTGTGGCGAAAGTATCTTTGCCCCAGTTTTGCCCCTAAGCTGCCACCTATAAGGGCCCAAAACAGCAAGGTTTTCTCGGGAATACGGCTGCCGCCTTGGCGCGCTTGTCTTTTGTCCCAAAAGAATTGGCCAAAGCTGAACAAATTGATCAAGGCATAGGACAGCAGCCCAACTGTCAGCAGGGATGTCGTCGGGATAACACTCACGAGAACCTTACCGGATCGGTTCGAATTTGGCGTCTTTCAGCGCGCAATCCTTGATCACGTCGCGCCCGCAGGGGACCGGTTGCAGGTCTTTGGACAGGCAGATGCGCGCCTCAGAGATATAGCCATCGCGGCAGGTGATGGTGAGATTATCGGCCGACCAATCGGGGTTGGCCTTGAGAAAGGCTTCTTCGATCACCGAGGCGGGCAGTTTCACGCTTTTGTCGAGTTTGCGAAAGATCTCGGGGCGGGTGACGCTGTCATAGGCCTCACGCGACAGGTCAAGATAGGCGCGGCCCGACAGGCCGGTGCAGGTGCCGTGTTTCTTCCATTGGTGCCAGGCGAGGCCAGAGGAGCCCATGATATCAACCATTTCAGAGGTCATGCGGCGCGAGGGCGCACGTTCCACTGTGGGGCAATAGCTGGGCCAGCCGCGATGGAATTGCGGCCAGAGACCGTGCATGACCCAGCCGTAATCATGGCGGGTGTCACATTGTTCCGAGCCTTTGGCATCGCCTTCGACCTCGCACCAGTTCGACGACCAGCTGAGGGCGAGGACATAGTAGTCAAACACACCCGCTTTTTCGCCATCGGCGGCGGCCGGAGCGGCCAAGGACAGGCAGGCGGCGAGGCCCATAAGGGCGGTTTTGATGTTTGACATGATGCACTCCCGAAATTGGCCGCGATTTGGCATGTGGCCGGTTACCCGCGCCTTGCTACGCGACTGACGGCGCAGCGTCCAGCATTTGCTAGGGAGAGCAAGTGCTAGCCCCCAGGTTGGCCCGGGGCCAGCCCCAGACGGGCGGCATGCCAGGAGGCCTCGGCCCGCGAGGATATGCCCAGTTTGCGATAGATCGATTTGATGTGATGGGCGACGGTGCTTTCGGCCATGGAGAGCTGCTCGGCCACATCGACATTGCGCATGCCACGGCTGATCAGGGCCAGTACCTCTTTTTCGCGCCCGGTCAGGTTGGCGTCGGGTTCGCCGACCGGGCCGGTATATTGGAAATGCTCCATGATCCGGCGCGCAATGGACGGGGACAGGGCGGGGATGCCATCGGCGAGCTGCGACAATTGCCGCACGATCACCTCGGAGGGCTGTTCCTTGAGCAGATAGCCATTCGCCCCCGCCGACAGAGCGGCCACGATCCAGGCGTCATCCCCCATCACAGTGGTGATCACACAGAGGGTTTCCGGGCGCGATTGGCGCAGGCATTTCAACACGTCGATGCCGCTGCCATCGGGCAGGTTGAGATCGATCAAAGCCACATCATAGCTGTTCTTGCGGGCGGCACCCAACGCGGCGCGCAGGGTGGCGGCGGTCTCGATCTCGTGCGGGGCGTCAAAGGCCTTTTGCGCGATGCCGGTCAGCCATTTACGAATATCCGCGAGGTCTTCGACGATCAGGATGCGGGTCATGATGCCCCCATATCAACAAGGGGAATATCGGCGCGGATGACAAAGCCGGTTGCGGCGTTTTCCCAACTGACCGATCCGCCAAGCGCCCCGACACGGGTTTCGATATTGGCCAGGCCGCTGCCGCCGCTTTCATGGCCGGGGTCGGCCGGGGCAGGTGTTGCGCCGGTACCGTCATCACGATGAGCCAGGCTGAGGCTGCTTTCATATAGTTGGAACTTGATCGATGCCTTTTGCGCCCCGGAATGGCGGATGGTGTTGCTGACGGTTTCGCGCAGGATCGAGCGCAGGGAATGGATGAGATTGGGCGCAAGGGGCAGGTCACGATTTGCGTCGCCCTCTTCGATCCAATCAAGGCCAATATCAGCAAGGGCGAGGCGTTCACGGGCCTCGAGCTGCATATCGGCCAGCAGATCACCCAGGGTTTTGCCGCCTTGGGCGTTGTTATTGATGATGTCGCGCAGGTCCGAGATGGTCTGGCGGATCAGTGTGTCCTTGCGGTCAAGTCTGTCGCTATGCAGGGCGGATAGCAGCTGCGCGCCAAGGTTGTCATGCATGTCGCGGGCAATGCGGGTGCGTTCGGCTGAGGCCCCCACTTCCTGAGCGTCGCGGCTGGCAATGGCATGGGCCAGCATGGCGCAAATCTCATCAGCAAAGCGTTTGTCCCGCAGGCTGAACAACCGCCGCCCACCATGGGCATTGCGCAATTGTACTGGGGCCTGCGCCGGGCAGGGACAGGGCAACGCCCTCCTGGTGGATTTCCGGGGCGGAGGGGCCGGGTTGTTCTGTCTGGGCGAGGTTCAGAGGCTGGTACACATCGCGCAGGATCTGGTGCCAGCCTTGTTCTTGGTCCAGCCTGTCCGTGGTCAGCGCCACATCGACGATCCGGCGAAACAGGTCCTCTCGGTTCACGTTTCTTTTCCGGGTGATCAGCCGGGCCAGCCAATCGCGACTGGGAAGATAGGTCAGGGCGATCAACAAAAGAGACAAGCCAAAGGCCGGAGCGCGCTCAAAGGCGACAAAGGCGATGAGAATGGCATCCAGCACCAAAAGCAAAAGCACGCCGACAAAGTAGAACAGGATCGAAAACGCCCAGCCTTCGAGTTCGAACAGCCGGTCGCGTGCAACGCCCACAGCGACCCCGATAAAGAGCGGCACAAAGAGCAGGAAGGCATAGCCCTGGGACAGGGTCGGGGCAAAGCCAATGAGATTGGGAACGATGATGAGCAGTACAAAGGTGCCGGCCCCCAAGATCACCGCCAGGGCAAACCAGCGCAGCGCTGCCCGTGCGACAGGATCGCTGCGCGAGGTCCAGAACTGGGCAAGCGCCCCGGCCAGGATACCCAGCATCAGGATCACGACGGGCAGATGGATGGCTTGGGCCGGGCCGGGGCTGAGGATGCGAAAAACCTCCATCACCCAAACGACAGCAAAAATCGCGGTGATCACCCAAAGCACAAACGCAGGAACAAGGCGGCGGGGATAGGTCAGAAACAGCGACACCATGGCAACGCCAAAAACCAGCGTGCCAAAGTGGTTGATGGCAGACAGCGTGCGAAACAAGGCCGAGGGCAGGGCGAGCTCTCGGGCGGAATAGATCGCGGCAGGAAAGGCGGAGAGGGCGATGCCGATACCGGCCAGCGCCAGCAGTTGCGGGGCCAGCTGGGTTTGGCGCAGGCACCAGACCCAGACACCAACAACCACCGAGATCAGGCCGACAACGATCTGGACCCAAAAGACCAGAGGCAGGTCGCGGATCGGGCGGCTTGGCGCGGGAGCGACGTCGGCCTGGGCCGCATGGGGCTCGGCGATGGTGAGCGTCACGCTGGGGGCGCTGATCAGGGCGTAAAGCTGTTCCTGTCGCTCAAGGAAATCCTCTAATTCGGCATAGCTTGGGGCGGTGTCGGATTCTTCGACCAGATCAAATGGGCGCAAGGAGATCGGCCCAACACTGTCGAGCGGGGCGCCGGGTCGCACCTGTGCGGCGGGGCCATCCGGGTCCACATCCGCGATCCAGACAAAGCCCAGTTCCGGTTGTGGTGACAGGGTGAGGCCCAGATAGGGCTGGCTGAGCGAAATGGCGAGAACCCCCCATATCGCTGCAAGGCCCAGCAAGGTGGCCGCAAAAAGAAGGGTAAAGGGTGTTGGTTTCAAATCTACCTGCCTGACGGGCCAATCCGAAGCGTGTTTGCACAGTATAGCAAGCAAAAGGGGCGCAATCTCCCCCGAACAGGGGATGGGAGGCCATTTTCGCAAATCTTAATCTTTGGCGCGAGTGAGGCCAAATTGGGCAAGGAGACTTCGAGCCATGATTCATTTCAATCACAAGCGCGGCTCGCTGCTGATAACAACATCGATCACCATGGCATTGGCCTGTGTCGCCCCGGCGCAGGCGCAGGTCGTGACCCTTGGTGATCCTGCCATCGCCTTCGACGATGTCGGGGCCACATCCGGCCCGCTTTCAGAAGAGGGGTTTGCCATTTCGGCGGATGGGTCAACGGCTTTGGGCCGCAATGGTGACCAGAACATCCTGTGGACCGATACCGGAGGGTTTTCGCCCTTTACCTTTGGCGGCACGATTTCGGGATTGTCGATGGATGGTAGCGTCATGGCGGGCTGGACCCGCGGTGCCAATGGGCGCGACAGCGCGGTGCGTTTGACCGGAACCGGGGCTGTCGAGGTGCTGCCCTATCTCAGCGGGGATGGCACCGGGTTTATCGATTCTGCTGTGGCCTTTGACATCTCGGATGATGGCAACACGATTGTCGGCTTCTCCAATGCCGGGGCGTCGTTCAATTTCAACGTCCATGCGGTGCGCTGGACCAGTGCCGGGATCGAAAGCCTGGGCACGCTTGACCCGGGCACCAATACCGGGATCGGCTCGGTGGCCTATGGGATTTCCGGAGACGGGTCGACCATTGTCGGAGCATCGGGAGAAGGCGCGCGACTGGGCATGACCGCGTTTCGCTATACGGATGCGACCGGCATGGTAAGCCTTGGACGACTGAACGAAGGCTCGGTTTCCGAAGCCTTTGCCGCCTCACAGGACGGATCAGTCATTGTCGGGCAAGCGGCGGATGGCAATGCGTTTAACGGCTTGCGCGCCTTTCGTTGGACTGAGGCGAGCGGGTTGGTGGCGCTGAGCGCCGCCAATATCAATTACACCGCTGCGCGCGCCAATGATGTCTCGGCGGATGGTTCCGTAGTTGTCGGAATTCTGGGGACCGGCGAAACAACCGGCCCGCGTGCCTTTCGCTGGACCGAGGCGACGGATGCGGTGACCATCGAGAACTGGCTGCGCTCTGCCGGGGCGACGATTGCCTCGGAAATCACCCGCGAAGCCCATGGCGTCAGCGCGGACGGGACCATTGTGGTGGGGGAAACGCAGGACGGGCAGATGTTCATTGCGCGTGCGACCACCACTGCGCCGACACCTGACCCGACGCCGACGCCTGATCCAACACCGACGCCTGATCCGACGCCGACACCTGACCCAACACCGACACCCGATCCAACCCCCACACCCGATCCGGGACCGGGGCCGGGGATCATCACGGTGGCAGATTTGAACCAGAGCCTTGTGGCTGGCTCTACGGCCAATGTCGCCACCCTGACCGGGGCCGGGCTGGCCATGAATGGCGCGGGCTCGCGCCCTCTGGACAGGCGGGCGTCTGACGGTAAGTCGATTTTTTGGCTTGGCGGCGATTACGGGCTGGATCGGCATGGCGATCGTGACGGCAGTCTTGGTCTGGGCGAGCTCGGCTTTGGTCATAATTTCGGGTCGGTTCAACTGAATGCCACCATCGGACGCAGCAATCTCGATCAGGACACGTTTCTGGGTGGTCAGACCAAAGCGGATGTGAATTTCGTCAAGCTTGAGGCCCTGTCAGAGCTTTACAGCGCCGGAACCGGCAGCCTGTGGCTTATTCTGGGGGGGATCGGGATGCGTGGTGATGCGGATATCACCCGCAACTATCTCGACAATGGTGGGCTGGTCGATTCTTCTGTTGGCAGCACCAAGATCGAAGGGTATGGCCTGCGCGCGCGTTTGCAATGGGAGCAAGTGTCTGAACAGTTGCGCTTTTCACCCTATGGGGAACTGTCGCATATGCGCACCTGCATGGACGGCTATACCGAAACCGGCGGTGCCTTTCCGGCCCGTTTCGACAAGCTCTGTGATGATGTGACCGAAGCGCGGCTGGGCTTTGATGCGACTGTGCCGGTCTCTTCCGGCTTTCGTCTGAACGGCACGCTGGAAGGGGTGCATCGCTTTCAGGGCAAGGGCAGCGACGTGACCGGGCAGGTGATCGGCCTCAGCGATTTCAGCATCGCGCAATCCCACTATGAGCAGAATTGGCTGCGCGCCGGGGCTGGGTTCGAAGTTGATCTGGCCGGATCGACCCTGTCCCTGATGGGCAATGCCACGACCAAGGGCGAAACCTCGGATGCGTGGGTGGCGATCAATTGGAAGATGGAGTTCTAGAGGTAGGACCTTAGGTTCTGATCCGCAGGCCCGGCAGGCCCCGCTTTGGGGAAGGCCGGGCCTGATTGCGTGTGGGTCGGCGTGAACCAGCCAGAGAGAAAGCCGAGGTATAAAAACTTTGCTTCGCACCGGAAAACAACCTTATGTTGAAAGCGGCTTTCGAGTCTTTTTACAAAAGTTGTTACCGGAGTAGGAATTATGAAACGGATCCTGTTGGGTGCTGCGGCGCTGATCTTTGGCCATGCCTTGCCGGCATATTCCCAAGAGCCTTTGGAAGGCTGGTTTATCGCGACCGAGCAATGTGAGGCCTATCAATCCAAGAACCGCCTGACCAATCCGGGCGATATCGTTCTGATCGACCATGTGGCCTATGATATGATTGGCATTAATCGCCCGGGCGGTGATTGGTATCAAATCCGCATTGATGATGCGCCGGTCACAACGGTGCGTTGGGTGAACAAGACATGCGGTGTGCATGTGGTTGCCGCGGACAGCGGGGGCGGTAGTGGCGGGACTGCGCCGGTCGAGGATTTTGAACCGCAGGAGGGCGTGGAAGCAACCGATCTGTTGCTGGCGCTGAGCTGGCAACCGGCCTTTTGTGAGATGAAACCGTCCAAGACCGAATGCGTGCAGGTGAATGACGGGCTGTTGCCGATCACCGAGACCCAGCTTTCGCTGCACGGGCTGTGGCCGCAACCGCGCGGCAATGATTATTGCGGCGTGTCTGACGAGATCCGCCAATTGGACAAGGACAGACGCTGGAGCGAATTGCCCGCACCGGAGCTGGATGACGATACCCGCGAACGGCTGGCAGTGGCGATGCCGGGCACGGCCAGCTTTCTGGATCGTCACGAATGGATCAAGCACGGCACCTGCTTTTTCGGTGACCGGAATGGTGACGAATATTATGACGACACGCTTTATGTGTTGGAGGCGATCAACAGATCAGAGGTGGGTACGTTGTTTGCGCAGAATGTCGGCGGGACGGTGACGGCTGAGCAAATTCGCGCTGCCTTTGATACGAGTTTTGGGGCCGGTGCGGGGGAGCGGGTGCAGATCAACTGCAAAGGCGACCAGGGCCGTGTACTGATCCAGGAGCTCAAAATCGCCCTTGGCGGTGAGATCACAGAGCAGAGCGATGTCGGTGCGCTGATCCGCGCCGGGACGGTGCAATCTGTCGGCTGCCCCTCGGGCGTGGTGGACCCAGCCGGGCTGCAATAACGCGTTTTTTGCTGCTTACGGCTGTAGAGCGAGGGGGCTTGGCCCCTTCGCTTTTTGTTTGGCATTGTAATAAACGTCCTGACGTTCGGGGCGTGTGTCACACAGGTTTCATGCGCGCGTCACGTGGCTTTCATATGAAATCGACATTCGGTTCATATGAATGAAACCGCGACACATATGCCTCTTTCCGCTTTGGCCTCGGGCTCTTCCCATGGCTCGCAGCGCCAGGCCCAGATTGCCGAGATCGTGCGCGATCAGGGGGAGGCCAAGGTTGACGACCTTGCCACGCTCTTTCAGGTCTCAACCCAGACTATTCGCAAAGATATCAATGTGATGTGCGAAAAGGGTCTGCTGCGCCGAGTCCATGGCGGGGTGGAGTTGGCGCGCGGCACTGCCGAGCATTATGACCTGCGTCGCATCCTGAATTTCTCGGCCAAAATGAAGATCGGCCAGGCCGCGGCGCAGCTGATCCCCAATGATGTCACCCTTGCGGTTTCCATTGGAACCACCCCGGAACTGGCGGTGAGCTGTCTTGATCATCATCAGGGGCTGCGGGTGTTTTCCAACAATCTGCATGTCGCCCTGAGCGCGCATAAATTCGGTACGGCCGAGGTCACGATTCCCGGCGGGCGGTTGCGCGCCTCTGAGGCGGATATTGTTGGCCCGTCCGCGGTGAGTTTTTTCGACGGGTATCGGTTTGATATCGGGCTGTTTGGTGTTGCGGCGGTGGCCGAGGATGGCGCGTTGCTGGACCTGTCGGATGAAGACGCCCATGCGCGTGAAGCGATCACCCGCAATGCCGAGACCAAGATCCTGGTACTGGATTCCAGCAAATTCGGGCGGCGCGCCCATACCTGTAGCGGGCATGTGAACAAAGTGGACCATGTGGTCTGCGATGCCCGCCCACCTGCCGCAATCTGCGCGATGCTGGACGAGGCCGGGGTGCAATTGACCATTTGTGATGAGGCCAGGCTGTGACAACGGGCAAATCCATTATGTTGCGCGGCTTGCGCAAGGCCTGGGGCGAGACGGTCTCGCTCAAGGGGATCGATCTGACCATTCCTGAGGGCAAGTTCACCACGATCCTCGGCCCGTCCGGCTGCGGCAAATCCACGACGCTGCGCATTATTGCCGGGCTGGAAGAGGTCAGCGCCGGAACGGTTGAGATCGGCGGTGAGGATGTGACTTCGCGCCCCGCTTCGGGCCGCGATATTGCCATGGTGTTTCAATCCTACGCGCTGTTTCCGCATCTGTCTGTGGCGGAAAACATCATCTTTGGCCTGCGCGTGCGCCGCATGGGCCGGGCAGAGCGTGACGCCAAACTGACGGCGGCGGCGGATATGCTGGGCCTGTCGTATCTGCTGGATCGCAAGCCTTCGCAACTCTCTGGTGGGCAACAGCAGCGGGTGGCGCTGGGCCGTGCGATCGTGGCCGAAAAGTCGATCTTTTTGATGGATGAGCCGCTGTCGAACCTGGATGCCAAACTGCGCGCCGAGATGCGCGAAGAGATCCGTGATTTGCAAAAACGACTGGGCGTGACAATGGTTTACGTCACCCATGATCAGGTCGAAGCGGTCACCATGGCGGATCAGATCGTGCTGATGAACCAGGGTGAGATCGAACAGATCGGCTCCCCTCGTCAGATCTATTCCCGCCCCGAAACCCTGTTCACCGCCAAGTTTATCGGCACCCCGCCTATGGGCACCTGTTCCGCCCGCGCGCTTGGGATTGCGCGGGATGACATCACTGTCGGCATTCGCCCCGAAGCCTTGGTGTTGGATCAAAACGGGCCGATCCGGGCCAGGGTTGGGCATGTGGAATATCTGGGCGCGGATGCCATGGTCGAGTGTCGCGTCGGGGATGAGACCTTGCCCTGCCGCATCTCGGGCCGGACCGAGTTGACCCTTGGGGCAACGATCCGCCTGAGCGTTGCGCGTGATGATCTGCACGCCTTTGACAGCGCCAGCGGGCAACGGCTCGACACGCTTCCTCCAGAATTTGCGGCGCTGAGCGCGGCGCAAACAACCGCCCCTTTGGGGTCACACGCCTCGTCAACCGAAAGGTAGCACTATGTTTGCCAATTTTCTGAAAACTGCCAGTGTTGCGGCTCTCGCAACTGTGGCCTCATTGAACCCGGCCTATGCCGTTGATCTGGAATTCTATTTCCCCGTTGCTGTGGGTGGCGCAGCTGCTGACACCATCGAACAGCTGACCGCCGAATATGCGCAAGCCAATCCGGATGTGAACATCACCGCGATCTATGCTGGCTCCTATTCTGACGCCGGTCAAAAGGCGCTGACCGCCGCGCGCGGTGGCACCCCTCCGCAGCTTTCGGTTCTGCTGTCGACACAGATGTTTGCCCTGATCGACGAAGACGTGATCGTGCCCTTTGATGACTATCTGAGCGAAGAGGAAAAGGCCGACTGGATCGGCGGTTTCTACCCGTCTTTCATGGAAAACAGCCAGACCGGTGGCAAGACCTATGGCATCCCGTTCCAACGCTCGACCCCGGTTCTGTACTGGAACAAAGAAGCGTTCAAAGCCGCAGGGCTTGACCCAGACGTGGCCCCGGCCAACTGGGATGAGATGGTTGAAATGGGTAAGGCCCTGACCCTCAAGGATGATGCCGGCAATGTCACCCAATGGGGTGTGCGCATTCCGTCTGCGGGCTTTCCTTACTGGCTGTTCCAAGGCCTGTCGACGCCAGCGGGCGCGATCCTGGCCAATTCGGATGGCAACAAGGTGAACTTCAACGACGCCAAAGTGGTTGAGGCGCTGGAATATCTGGTCGACCTGTCCAAGACCCACGAAATCATGCAACCCGGTTCCATCGAATGGGGCCCGACGCCCAAAGCCTTTTTTGAGGGCGAAGCGGCGATGGTATGGACCACCACCGGCAACCTGACCAATATGCGCAACAACGCGCCGTTTGACTTTGGTGTCGCAATGCTGCCCGCCAAAGAACGCCGTGGCGCGCCAACCGGTGGTGGCAACTTCTATCTGTTCAAGGACTCGTCGGATGAACAGAAAGAAGCGGCTGTCGATTTCGTGCAGTGGATCACCGCGCCCGAGCAAGCGGCCACCTGGTCGATCGCAACCGGCTATATCGCCCCGCGCGCCGAGACTTGGGAAACCGACAAGATGAAGGCCTATGCCGCTGATTTCCCACCGGCTTTGGTGGCGCGCGACCAGCTGGAATTCGCAGTGGCCGAGTTGTCGACCTTTGAAAACGGCAAAGTGACCCAGGCGTTCAACGACGCGCTGGCGGCTGCAATTGCTGGCGAGATGACCGCTCAGCAAGCGCTGGATGAGGCGCAGGCCAAGGCCGAGCGCATCCTGAAACCTTACCAGTAAGCATTGCCAAGAACTCCTGCCCTGTCCGGTCCGCCGGGCAGGGTTTGCCTCGACAAGGACATCAAAATGGAAACCGCCCGCCGACAATGGATCTATGCCTGGCTGATGTTGAGCCCAGCCATGGCGCTGTTGATCCTGTTCACCCATTACCCGGCGGTGCAGACCATTGTGAATTCGTTCTATTCCACCCCGCGCGGGCGGCGCAAAGCGGTGTGGATCGGGCTGGACAACTACCAGACGCTGATCCTGGATGACGTGTTCTGGAAAGTGTTGATGAACAATTTCTGGTACGCGGTCTGGACCATCCCGCTGTCGATCCTCCTGTCGCTGGCCATGGCGCTTTGGGTGAATGACAAGATCCGGGGGCGGGGTTTTCTGAGGATGGCCTATTTCACCCCGACAGTGCTGCCGCTCATCGCTGTCGCCAATATCTGGCTGTTCTTTTATACGCCGGGTTTCGGCCTGATCGACCAGATCCGCGGGCTGTTTGGGCTGGCGGAACAGAACTGGATGGGCTCGCCTGACACTGCGCTTTATTCGATGATCGCCGTGGCGATCTGGAAAGAGGCCGGGTTCTTTATGATCTTCTACCTCGCCGCGCTGCAAACCATCCCACCCAGCCTGCGCGAAGCTGCCGATATCGAGGGCGCATCACGTTGGTATTACTTTCGCCGCGTGCTGTTTCCGCTGTTGATGCCGACAACATTGTTTGTGTCGATCAATGCGGTGATAAATTCCTTCCGTCTGGTCGATCATATCTTTGTCATGACCGAAGGCGGGCCGAACAATGCCTCTTCGCTGCTGCTTTTCTACATTTACGAAGTGGCGTTTGACTATTGGGACACCGCCTATGCCGCCACGCTGACCGTGGTGATGATCGCGATCCTGATCCTGCTGGCGATTGGGCAATTCTTCCTCTTTGACAGGAAGGTGCATTACAAATGAGCTATGATCGCATCCTGAACACCACCGCCGCCTGGCTGCTGGCGCTGTTCTGGCTTTTGCCGCTGGCCTATGCCATCTGGACCGCCTTTCATCCGGCCGCGTTTGAGACCCGTTTCGAACCTTTGGCCCCGCTGACCTTGCAGAACTTTGTGCAAGCCTGGTCCGAAGCGCCCTTTGCGCGCTATTTCCTCAACACCATGATCTTGGTGACCGGGATCGTGGCGGCGCAATTCACCTTGTGTACGCTGGCGGCCTTTGCCTTTGCCCGGTTCGAATTTCGCGGCAAGGGGCTGATGTTTGCGCTGGTGCTGATGCAGCTTTTGATCATGCCCGACATCCTGATTGTCGAGAATTACCGCACCATGAGCCAGCTTGGCCTGATCGACACAATTGCGGCGATCGGCTTGCCCTATGTTGCCTCGGCCTTTGGGATTTTCCTTTTGCGCCAAACCTTTATGACTGTCCCGAAAGAGCTGGATGACGCGGCGCGGGTCGAAGGCTGCAGCTATCTCGGCATTTTGTGGCGGGTCTATATCCCTTTGGCCAAGCCGACTTTCCTTGCCTATGGGCTGGTCTCGGTCAGCCATCACTGGAACAATTTTGTCTGGCCGCTGATCGTCACCAATTCGGTGGAAACCCGGCCGCTGACCGTGGGCCTGTCGATCTTTGCCGTGACCGATAGTGGCATTCAATGGTCGGTGATCAATGCAGCGACGCTGATGACTTCGGGCCCGCTGCTTATCGCCTTCCTCCTGTTTCAACGCCAATTCGTGCAGAGCTTTATGCGCGCTGGCATCAAGTGACCCCCGCTGTCCCGAGATCGGGTAGGGGTTTGAAAGGAATACACAATGTCTGAGCTTCCCATTGTCGGCGCGGCACTGTCGCTGGATCAGTTTGTCGAAATGCGTGATGTCATGTTTGACAAGGATCGCGACCTGGAGCTGCAGGATTTCCATAACCCGCAGACCCTGGACAGCGATTACAGCGGCTTGGTCGATCGCGCCAAGGCGGCGCTGGAGGGCTATCAGGGGCGGCATGGCATTCATGGCCCGTTCTGGGACTTGCCCTTGGCGACCTGGGATCCGAAGATCCGCGAGGTGATCCATGATCGCATGTTCAAGGCGCTGGGCATCTGCGAGGCCTTGGGCAGCACGCATATGGTGGTGCACAGCCCCTATCTGGAATGGGATCACCGCAACATCATGCATTACCCCAATGCCAAAGAGGGGATCTTTGAGCGGTTTCAGGCCACCATGGCCCCGGTGGTCAAACGCGCCGAAGAAGTGGGGACCACGCTGGTTCTGGAAAACATCGCCGATATTGACCCGCATTTCAGGGTCGAGCTGGCGGCGTCTTTGGCGTCGGATGCGTTGCAGATCTCAGTCGATACGGGGCATGCGCATTACGCCCATGGGGTCTGCGGCGCGCCGCCAGTAGACTACTTTGTCAAAGCGGCAGGAGGTCGGTTGCAGCATGTGCATTTGCAGGATGCAGACGGCTATGCGGATCGCCATTGGGCGCTGGGCGAAGGCACGATCCGCTGGGATGCCGTGTTCCGCGCGATTGGCCAACTCAGCAGCAAGCCCCGGCTGATCATCGAGGTCTACGGGGATCAAAGCGTTGAGAGATCAATAACTTATCTGCAAAAAGCCGGGTTGGCGCAGTAAAGCCTAACCCCAGCTTTGTACGGGCGGTTGATAGACCTGCAAACAAGACTAATCTTACCCTTGGTGCGGATCCCCGTGCCAGGGGTTTTCTGTTTGTCGGATCGCCAATCAACCGCCATGCCTTTGGCAACCTTGGAGATACGCGGCGGCAGGAGAACCCATTACACAGTCGCCAGGAGTTCAAGAATGACCCAAGCCGTCCCGATCATCGCTGCCAAGTCACCTGCCATGGTCACTTTGGAAGAGGGCAAAGACTATTACTGGTGCCAATGCGGGCGATCAAAATCGCAACCGTTTTGTGATGGCAGCCATGCGGGAACGGGCATCACTCCGTTGAAATTCACCGCAGAGAAAAGCGGCGACGCGGCACTGTGCCGGTGCAAATCCACCGCCAATGGCCCGTTTTGTGACGGCTCGCATACGCGGTTGGGCGCGGCAGAGGTGGGCGATGCCGCCCCTGCGCCAAAATCAGACGTGCCCCAGGCCACGCCAACCCCCGAGGAACCCACAGTGGCCCGCATTCACGCGTTGGCCAGGGATGGGTTGAGCAAGCTTGGCCATCATGGCGAGATGGGGGCCATGGGTGTTCCGCGCAAGGATCTGCCGCATTGGGATGACATCCAGATCCTGCCCGCTCAGATGGCGCGCAAACCGTTGCTGGACGGGGCCGAGGTAGCGACCTCGGTCATCATTGGTCCGCGCGCGGCCAAGCCGTTGCAATTGAATATCCCATTGTTCGTTTCGGATATGAGCTATGGTGCCCTGTCCGAAGAGGCCAAGACGGCCCTGTCGCGCGGGGCGCAGCTGGCCGGGACGGGCATTTGCTCCGGTGAAGGCGGGATGCTGCCCGAGGAGCAGGCAGAGAACAGCCGCTATTTCTATGAACTTGCCTCGGCTCAGTTTGGCTGGTCGCTGGATCATGTCACCAAGGTACAGGCCTTTCACTTCAAGGGCGGGCAGGGGGCCAAGACCGGCACGGGCGGGCATCTGCCCGGCGACAAGGTGCAGGGCAAAATCGCCGAGGTGCGCGGATTGGAACCGGGGCAATCAGCGATCTCGCCTGCAACCTTTCCAGAGCTGCACAGCCCGGCGGATTTCAAACGGATTGCCGATCAGGTGCGCGAACGTTCGGGCGGCATTCCCATTGGCTTCAAACTCTCGGCCAATCATATCGAGGATGACATTGATTTTGCGCTCGAAGCCTCGGCTGATTACATCATTCTGGATGGGCGCGGCGGCGGCACCGGGGCGGCGCCTTTGATCTTTCGCGATCATATCTCGGTTCCGACCATTCCCGCCCTGGCGCGGGCGCGCAGGCATCTGGATGCCAAGACAGGGCGCGAGGTCACGCTGGTCATCACCGGCGGGTTGCGGGTGGCCGAAGATTTCGCCAAGGCGATGGCGCTGGGCGCGGATGCAATTGCGGTCTCAAACTCGGCCATGCAGGCGGTGGGCTGTATCGCGGCGCGCATGTGCAATTCCAACAATTGCCCGGTTGGGGTGGCGACGCAGAAACCGGAGCTGCGCAAGCGATTGGATGTGCAGGTCGGGGCGGAAAAGCTGGCGCGCTATTTTGGTGCCTCGGTTGAGCTGATGCAGGTTTTGGCCCGTGCCTGCGGCCATGACAGCCTGTCGGGATTTACGCCACGCGACCTGACCAGCTGGAAACGCGAGACCGCCGATCTGAGCGGCGTGCGTTACGCGGGGGTGATTTAGTTCAAATTCGAGTGTTGGGATGCAGAGGTTTCGGCCTATGCATTCATTGAGCGCCGAAGGGACCAGTCGAATTTTGCGCAAAATCAGCGCCGAATTGCCCAATCGGGTCTGAATTCAGCGTGAAAGCGCGGTTATCCCCTTGCATTTTCTCTTTCCTCAGCCCGGTTCTGTGCCTATATACATCGCCAAGTTTCCCTAAAACGGTTACCCGCCCCGGCATCTCCGGGGCCGCCCTTGGCCCAAGCCTCGGGCGGGGCAAGATGCTATTGCCGGGCCAAAAGACGCAAGGAGTTTATAACATGGCAAAGCTGCTTCATCCCAAAGCAACCGCTGTCTGGCTGGTGGATAATACCACGCTGACCTTCAAGCAGGTCGCCGATTTCACCGGCTTTCACGAGCTGGAGATTCAGGGCATTGCTGACGGGGATGTGGCTGTTGGCGTGAAAGGGTTTGACCCGATTGCCAATAACCAGCTGGTTCAGGAAGAGATCACCAAGGCGGAGAACGATCCGCTTTACAAGATGAAGATCAAGTTCAACCCGGCGGCGCATGACGAAGAAAAGCGCCGTGGCCCGCGCTATACGCCGCTGTCCAAGCGTCAGGACCGCCCGAATGCGATCCTGTGGCTGGTCAAGTTCCACCCGGAACTGAGCGACGGTCAGATCTCGAAACTGGTGGGCACCACCAAGCCGACCATCCAGTCGATCCGCGAGCGCACCCATTGGAACATCGCCAATATGCAGCCGATCGACCCGGTTGCGCTGGGCCTGTGCCGCCAGTCCGAACTGGACGCTGCTGTGGCCAAAGCCGCCAAGTCGATGGACAAGGTGATGAGCGACGATGAGCGCCGCAAGCTGGTTTCGACCGAGCAGAGCCTTGAGATGGAGACCGAGCCGCGTCTGCCAAGCTCGATGGAAGGTTTGGAGAGCTTTAGCCTCTCTGATCCGCGTGGCGATGAAGAAGAGAAGCCAGAGGCCGATTATTCGGATGCGGACAGCTTCTTTAACCTGCCCGGTGGCAGCGATGACGACGAAGATGAACAGCCCTGATTGCGGCGCTGATCTGTGATTTCAGGACCCCCGGCTTGGACGAGCCGGGGGTTTTTGTTTTTGGGAGAAGGGGCGCTGCCCCTCTTGCTCGCGGAGCGAGCAATTCACCCCGGGATATTTTTGGCCCAAAGAAACCTTGGGCCGCCTGGTTGTCGATGGCGCCCCCCAAAGTGGCTGCTTTTGTTGGCAGAGGTCAGGCTTGCCAAAAAAGGTGGGGCCGTTTTAGGGTTGAGGCATAATTTTGCATTTCATTGACCGGGTTACGTTCTGAAACATGTATGAGAAACTCAACTCCAGACTGGGGCGGGTGTTTGGCGGCCTAAGCGCGTTGATTGTGGCGGCGCATTTGGCGACCGGGGCTCAAGCGGTTGAAGACTGTCGCTTTGATTTTGAAGTCAAACATGAATCCTCGGCCTTTCATGCCTTGGTCGAAGGGGCGCAGACCCGTGGCGGGTTTTGGCGCCCGATCCATGAGGCCCCCGATGATGTGCGCGCCTTGGGCAAGTTTATCGGCCGGTTGGATATCTGTCTGATGACCCCGGATGGGCAGCCCCGTCCGATGCGAATGGCCAATGGGGTTACGCGCAGCAAGAGCGTGTTCACGACCTATTGCACGGCGGCGCTGTTGCCGGGCAATCGCCTGCTGACCAATCGCCACTGTTTCTATGATGACGTCATCCGCGATGCCGGGTTTACGGTGGTGCGCGAAGTGCGGGTCAATTTCAACTATGTTGATCGTGATCTGACTGAAACGGTGGAGACCTTTTTGGTTGATCCGCGCGAATTGGCGGTTTCCGAAGATTTTGACGCGATGATCTTGCGGGTGTTTGGCGACGCTAATGGCGTGCAGGGCGGACATTTTCCCATGGTGATGGAGGCAGAGGCCACGCCCCGTCGTGCCTTGACCATGATCCACCACCCCGGAGCCGCGCCGCAGCAGTTTTCCAGTGGCACTTGTCAGATTCATGAGCGCCAAAGCGATGTGCCGGACACCTCCAGCAAGTTGCGCCATAAATGCGAAAGCACTGGGGGCTCTTCGGGGTCGTTGCTGCTGGATGCGCGCACTTTGGCCATTGTCGGGCTGCACAATCAGGGCGGGCTGAACAAGCAGGGGGGCTTTAACGGGGGGCATCGGATTGGTCCGATCAATGAGGCGTTGAACCTTGGGCTGCAAACGCAGGAAGGGCAACAGGATGATGACGACCTGTCAGAGTTGGAACGCTTGCGTGCCGAGATCGAAGAGTTGCGCAAAGCAGCGAAGAAGGACAGCGCGCTGACCACTGCGGCGCGGATTGTGCTGGCGGATCGAGAGAAAAGCAGCCTGGTAAAGCGATGCGACGCTTTGGCAGGGATGTCGGAACACCCGGATTTTCTGTCTGGTAAGGCTGAGCAGGTGGGCGTGCTTCTAGCTGATATTGATGTTGAATCCGCCATCACGGCTTGTCTGAGCGCGGTGTCAGCTTTTCCGATCCATGCGCGGATGTCTTACAATCTGGGCCGGGCTTATTATGCCGCGAAACAGTATGAGGAGTCTCAAGAGGCGTTCTTGAAATCTGCCAAGTTGGGCGACCGCCAGGCGATGACCCATCTCGGGTATAACTATCGCCTCGGATTGGGCACGACGCAATCGGATATCGAGGCGGTCAGGTGGTATGAAGCCGCTGCGGAATTGGGTGAAGTTGCGGCACTCCATAATTTGGGCGTTTTGTATGAACGGGGCGTTGGCACCGCTCAATCCTATGAGAAAGCTGCCGACATGTATCAGAGGGCGGTGGATCAGGACCATGCTGGCTCCCACAATGCCTTGGGAGCGCTTTATGAATTAGGCAACGGTGTTGCACAGGATTACGAACGCGCGGCTGAGCTGTATGTGCGCGGCGCGGAACTGGGTGTGCCCGAGGCCATGACCAATCTAGGCCAGCTTTATGAATTTGGGCGGGGTGTGGAGCAGTCAAACGCAACTGCGCTGGACTATTACCGCCAGGCGGCGGATTTGGGCTTTGCCAAGGCGCAGCGCAATGTCGGGCTTTTCTATGCGGATGGTCGGGTGGTTGCGCAATCACATCAAGAGGCTCTGCGATGGGCGGAACTGGGGGCGCGGCAGGGCTATTCCTATGCGCAATTCGATATGGGGTATGCCTATCACACGGGACGGGGCGTCGCGCAGGATTTCGCAGAGGCGGTCAAATGGTATCGCTTGGCATCGGCTCAAGGCCTGGCTGATGCACAGAAAAACCTGGGCGGGATGTATGCGTTTGGGCGCGGTGTGCCGATCAATTACGAAGAGGCCCTGAGCCTGTTCCAACTGGCTGCGGAGCAAGACCATGCGCCTGCCCAATACGAGATGGGCCGGGCCTATCAAAACGGGCGTGGTGTGCAGCAATCAGATCTGAGAGCCGCTCTCTGGTATGAAAAATCCGCAGCAAAAGGCTATTCCTACGCGCAAAACGCCTTGGGGACGATGTATTTGCAGGGCAAAGGGGTCGATAAATCCGTTTCTGAAGCGCTGTTTTGGTTCAGAAAGGCCGCAGATCAGGGCAATCTTTATGCGCAATACAACCTTGGGTCGCATTACGAGGCGGGCAGTGGTGTTTTGCAAAACAGCGAGATGGCGCTGTCCTATTTCAAGGATGCGGCCCATCAAGGCGATTCAGAGGCGCAATACAAGGTCGGCCGGTATTATGAGATCGGGTTGGGGACGGAAAAGAACCTGACGACAGCGCGCCAGTGGTACAAGCTTTCTGCAGCGCAAGGATTTGAGAAAGCCAAGGAGGCTTTGGCGCGGCTGGACCAGTAGCTGAGGTAGGTTTCGGACGCTTGCCGCGCGCAGAGGGATGCCGCGTTTTTGTAAACTTTTGCTGGAGAGGAATGGTGGCGTGGGGGAGACTTGAACTCCCGACCTATCGATTATGAGTCGATCGCTCTAACCAACTGAGCTACCGCGCCGGACCGTGGGCGGTGGATAAGGCTGGGCTGCAGAGTCGTCAAGCGCAAATCGACAAGAAAATGTCAAATTTTCTGCCTTGGGAGGTCTGGCTCCAAATTCGCCAACCAGGTTTTCGGAGACGCCCCCATCAGGCGGAGAAACTCGCGGTTGAAATTCGACTTAGTGTTGAAACCGCTGGCAAAAAGAACCTCGGTCACCGGCTGGCCGGCGCGCAGCAAATCGCAGGCGTGGCGGATGCGGAACCCGTTCACATAGCGCGAGACGTTTTCGCCGGTATGGCGGTTGATCGTGGCCGACAGCTGCTTGATCGGGACATGCAGACGTTTGGCCAGACGCGACAGGGTGAGGTCGGGTTCGAGGAAGAGTTGCTCTTGCCTCAGCAGGGTTTCAAGGCGCTGCATCAGAGCGGCATCATTGGCGGGGTCGATCTCGGGCTCTTCGGGTCTGTCCTGGGGCTCGGGTTCGGCCACGTCTTCGCGGATCAGGGCAAGCCCGGCAATGACCAGCATCGAGAGCGACCAGATTACATTGACCACGACATAGAGCCAACCGATTTCTCCGCGTTGCAGGGCAAAGAGGATCAGAAGATCTCCGAAAGAGGCGATGACAAAGATGGCTCCGATCCCCTGCCAGACACGCCTTGGCACCGGGCCCGCGGCCAGACGGGCGAGGGGGAGGTCGGCGCTGGGGCGCAGGGACCACAGGATGGCGCTGCCATAGCCAAAGGTGGTGAGAAAGATCACAAAGTCGAGCGTTTGCGAGGCAAAGAGCAGGCAAAAGAGCGAGAAGCAGGCGGGCAGGGCGTGGGGCAGCGCGGTCTTGATCGAAAAGGGCGCGATCAGGGTGGCGCGAAAGGCGATCCAGGCCATGGCGGGCAGCGCGCAGGCTGACACAGGCAGGACCGGAAAGACCGCCTGCACCCCATAGTAATGCACCAGCGCGACGATCAGCGATTGAAAGGCGCAAAGCACCAGCAGCGTATGAAACACCCGCCAGTGGCCTAGTTCACGCAGGTTATGGATCAGCAGAAACAGAATAATCAGGCAAAAGATCAACGGCAGGGGCAGGGCAATCATCAAAGCGCTCGGGTCGTGAATATTGGTGTTGTGGTAGTGCGAAATCCGGTTCCTGACGACCGAAAACCGGTTTCAGGACGAAAAAGGGCCAAGAAAGGCGCAGGTGAGGGGCATCGAAACAAGAAACCTTGAAAAGGAATGATGATGACCCGCCTGTTGATTGCCGCCCTGATGGCCAGCCTCGTGACCCCAATGATGGCGCAAAGTGACAGCCCCGATATCGGCGTGCCGGGATATGATCGGATGGATGTCAAAAGCCCGCATCGCGCCTGGCCCATTGCGGCCTCGGTCTGGTATCCGGCAGGCAGCAAGACCTATTTTGCCCGCATTGGCGACAACCCGATTTGGCATGGTATGCCGGTCTTGCAGGCCCCGCGCGTGGCTGAGGGAAAGCACCCGCTGATCCTGTTTTCGCATGGATCGGGGGGCAATATGGATGGGATGGCCTGGTTGCTGTCCGGCTTGGCGCAAGAGGGGGCCATGGTGCTGGCGGTGAACCATCCGGGTAGCACGTCGGGCGACAGCTCTCCACGCCGGTCCATGCGGCTGGATGAGCGCGCACAGGATCTGAGCGCGGCGCTGGATGTGCTGCTGGCGGAACCTGCTTTTGCCTCTTATGTGGACTTGAATCGGATTTACAGCGTTGGGTTTTCCCTGGGTGGCGCGACGGCGCTGAACCTGGCCGGGCTGCAATTTGATGCCTCCGCCTATGCGCCCTATTGCGGCAGCAGCGCCGAGATGCAGCGCCTGGATTGTCAGTTCTTTGCCAAAGGTGGCGTGGATTTTGCCAACCTGCCTGCCGGGTTTTCCGCGGATATGCGCGATCCGCGCGTGTCCAAAGCGGTCGCGATTGACCCGGCCTTTACCTATGTGGCGACAGAGGCGAGCCTGAGCGCGATGGAACTGCCGGTGCAGTTGATCAACCTTGGGGACGAGGCTGGGCTTGCCGCATCTGATGTCAGCGCCAAAGGCAGTGATCTGGCGGCAAAGCTGGGGGATGTGGACTATGTGACCTTGGCCCCGGCCAGCCACTTTACCGCGCTGCCGGAATGCAAACCGCAAGGCGCGGCGATCTTGGAAGAGGAGCAGGACGATCCGATTTGCACCGATCCTGAAGGGGCGGATCGCAAGGAAATCCATCGTCAGATGCTGGCAGAAATCGCGCGGTTTCTTGAGCTGTAATTGAAGCGGGAGGCTGGGCATTAGAAATTCTAATGCCCAGCCTTTCCGTTATTTCACGATTTTCTCGTCTTTGACGAACATGTTCGCCCAGGCACGATCCACCAGTTCAGGGGTCATTTTGTAGGGGATGCCCTCAAAATCACAGACCGCTATCATCTGGTCGATCAAAAACACCGGTTGATAGTTGGCAAAGACATTGTTGATCGTCGGGTATTTGTTCTTTAGCAGATGCACCAGCGACGCTTCGTCCAGCTGCATCTTTTTCTTGCGCGCCACGAGGGCAAAGATCTTGAGGAAGTTTTCCTGGCTCGGCCCGTCAATTTTGATCTTGAAGAAGATCCGGCGCAGGGCCGCCTGGTCAAAGATCTCATTGGGGTGGAAGTTGGTGGAAAAGATCACCAGCGTGTCAAAGGGCACTTCGAACTTTTCGCCCGATTGCAGGGCGAGGATGTCTTTGCTCTCTTCGAGCGGAACAATCCAGCGGTTGACCAGTTTTTGCGGCGGTTCCGCCTGACGACCCAAATCGTCGACGATAAAGATGCCGCCGGTGGATTTGAGCTGTAGAGGGGCCTGATAGGTGCGCGCGGTCGGGTTGTAGACCAGATCAAGCATGTCGAGGCTCAATTCCCCCCCCGTGATGACCGTGGGGCGCTGGCAATAGACATAGCGGCGGTCAAACTGCGCGCGGCGGCGTAATTGTTTGCTTTCGTCAACATCCTCTTCGGCGGCGGAATGCACGATTGGATCGTAGACAGTGATCACCTGACCGGAATATTCGATGGCGCGGGGCACATAAATCTTGTCGCCCATGGCATCACGAATACCGTTGGAGATCGAGGACTTACCGTTGCCGGGTGGGCCATACATCAGGATCGAGCGGCCAGAGCCGACGGCGGGGCCAAGATTGCCGATCAGGTCCTCGGGCAGGATCAGGTGACCCATGGCCGAGGTCAGTTGGTCGCGGGTGATCTGGATATTGCGGATCGATTGGCGTTTGATCTGTTCCTGGTACTTCTCCAGCGGGATCGGCATTGGACCGAAATATTCCGACTGGGCAAGAGCATCCAGCGCGCGGGCCTTGCCCGCATCGGTGAGCTGATAGGGCATTTCCGAGCTGATTTCACCGGCAGCCCCCAGCGTGCCCATGGCCTCCATCAGGCCCTGGCCGCGCGCCATGTCGATCAATTCCTGGGTACAAGGGACCGGCAGGCAGATCGCCTTGGCCAGATCTGTGACCTTGTTGATGTTCTTGCGGAACTGAGTCTTCAACAGAATGTCGCGCATCATGACCATGGTCAGGCCGACATCATCCAAATTCTTGGGGGAAGGGGGCGCCATCACCGCGCCGGTCTGCATGTTCATCGCTCAATATCCTGCCGCTTTTGGGTCTTGGCCAGAGAATGGCAAGGCTTTGTGGCAGGATGTGGGCTGGTTGGGGGAGTTTGGGGGGCAGCAGATTTCAGTCTTTGAGGTCGCTGATCCAACCAAGGATGTCAATTGGTGCAGGCCAGCTAGGGTAGCGAAAGACCTCCTTGCCGTTTTGAAAGACTAGAAAGGTCGGGTAGATATTCACCGAATAGGTTTGCGGAACCTTTACCGAGTAATCCATATCCAAGTAAAAAGCCTTAGCCGTTTGGGGAAAAGACTTTTCCGCCCTTTCCAAGTCTAAATAGGCGAAGTTGCTGGATCCGGCCCAGGTGGCGCGAAAGAGCACAACGTTAATTGTGTCTGATTTCAGAACTTTGGCGTCAAAGTCGGTGTCATCAATATAGTCAACCATTAGGGCCCCGATCCAATAAGAGAGGTCCAGAGAAGCTTAACCAACCGTTCAGAGAAAGCCAGACAAACCGGCTTAGGCCCCGTATAGGGCCCCCATCACCAGATAGGCGCAGAGCATCAGGCCAAGGCCTGTACCCATCGGCAAGGTGAATTGTTTGCCCCCGCCGACAGAGTCCGGGTTGGAAGGGTCACGCATGCGCCAGGTTTTCCATTCCGGGGCCAGGCGTTTCAGCGGGCTGAAGGTGACCAGCAATGTGGTCACCGTGGCGGCCAGCATGGCAGCGATACCGATGAACAGCATCAGCCGCAGATCGCCCTGATGGATGAACAGCGCCATGACGGCGGCGAATTTCACATCTCCGGCTCCAACCTGGCGGATCATCCACATCAGCAGGCCAATGGCAAAGACAACCCCGTAATGGGCAAAGCGCCAGAGAAATTCCGTGAATGGCATGGTGAACACGCCAATCACGATAAAGGTGGCGAACAGGGCCCAGACCGTGAGATTGCTGATCTTTTTCAGCTTCATATCCACGTAGAACGTGTAAATGCAGATCGGCACCACAAGGATGGCGAAGAGCAAGGCCTGGGTCGCAGGGATATGCATGATCGTGCCTGAGCCTGTCTAAGTTACGCGTTTTCCAGCGCGTCCAAGGCGGTCTTGGCCGCTTCGAAATGCTGGGGATGCGTTTCGATGGCGTCGCGCAGCAGACCTTTGCCAATCTCGACATCGCCGCGTTTGATCGCAGCAAGGCCCAAGGAATGCAGCAGTTCGGCGCGTTCGATCTGGGTCATCGGCAGCGGCGGCAACGTGTATTTGCCCTGTGCGCCGCGGGCCAGAACCAGGTTGTTTTTGGCGGTGAAGAGGCTGGAATCCTGACGGATGGCGTCGGAGAACAGGCGTTCGGCATCGGCGTAATCGCCACGGGTCAGCTTGGAATAGCCCCAGTTGTTGAACACGGAGGCAGGTTTGGTGGTTAGGCCAAGGGCGATTTCATAGAAACTGTCGGCCTTTTTCCAATCCTTGTTGCTGTCCGCGATCATCGCCTCAAGACGGTAGCGCTTAAAGGTCTCGTGGGTGGGTGGAATGGCGTTCAGCACCTTTTCCGCCTTTTCCCAGTCATTGGCGCGGATCAGTGCATCAGCCAGGTTAACCGCGTCCTGATTGGTTTTGTCCTTGTGATCCACGACACGCGCCCAGGCAATGGCGGCCTCGCTGTTGCGTTTGGCGCGGATCAGTGAAGAGGCCAGCCCGCGCAGCAGATCAATGCGCTCGGGGTTCTGGGCCGAGGCGCGCTGAAAATAGGACACCGCTTCGTTCGGGTCCGCAGCGGTCAGCATGACTTCGTTCAGGTTGGATTCGTCAATGACGTTCACGCCCTGAAACTTGCGTTCCATTTCGGCGACGTCGATCTCTTTTTCGCATCCTGCCAGCGCAAGAACACCTGCCGCGGCAAGTGAAAGATATGTCATATGGCGCATTTTGCCTGCGTCCTTTTACTGCTCTGCCTATTGCGCTGGCGCGCTGCGGATCGTGAATTGTCCGCGCCCTCGTCGCACCAACGTGTATTCGTATTCTGTATCAGCACCATAAACAGAATTTTCCATTTTTTCTATCGCCAAGCGAAGATTGTCGCGGATTGCGTCACTTTCGCCATTATCCAGGGCAAAAGCGCGGCGCAAAACCTCGACCGCTTCGGGCAATTCGCCTTTTTCGATCAGCAAAACCCCGAGATTGTTCCAGGCTTCTGGCCAGTCGGGTTCTTTCTTGACGGCGTCGCGCAGCTGGTTTTCGGCCTGGTTCAGCCGCCCCAGCGCGAGGTTGGCCGTGCCAAGGGCCATCAGAACCTCGCCCGTTAGACCATGTTCGCCAGCAGCGCGGGTAAAGGCATTCAGCGCCAATTCATGCTGGCCCGCATCCATCAGGCGATGGCCAACGATCAAGCCATCAACGGCCTCGCCCTTGGGGTCCAGGGCGGGTGCAAAAGGGGTGTCCAAAGACGCATCTTGGCCGCCCGTGCTGCAGGCGGCCAAAAAGCTCAGGATCAGGACGGCTCCGAGTGGGGCCAAGTGCATGTTTACTGTCCGATATTGCCCATTTCTGTGATGCCAACCGCAGAAGGACCAACAAGAATGATCAGGAGCGGAGGCACTGTCAGCATCATAGTGGTCAGCGTCATCTTTGTCGGCAACTGGTTTGCTTTTTCTTCGGCACGCATGACCCTTTTGTCACGCATTTCCCCGGCATAGACCCGAAGCGCATCTGAAATCGAGGTACCAAAGGTCTGCGCCTGGTTCAGAACCGTCACGAATGAGCTGACATCCTGCACGCCGCAACGTTCGGACATGTCGTTGAGAACGCTGGTTTTGTCCTTACCTGCTTTCATCTCGTGGCTGATGATTTCAAATTCATCGGCGAGGGCCGGGTAAGAGGCGCGCAGCTCTTTTGAGACGCGAACGATGGATTGGTCCATCGACTGACCCGCCTCAACACAGACCAACATCATGTCGAGCGCATCGGGGAAACCGCCCTGGATTTCCTCTTTGCGTTTTTCGACGCGTTTGTTGATCCAGTATTTCGGCGCGAGGTAACCAGCGGCACCGGGGCCGAGGATATACATCATCTTTTGCTGCAACGTGGCCTCGGGCCCGTTGACGAACATCAGGAAGTAGACAACGCCAACCGCCAAGAGGCCCAAACCCAGCGCCATTTGCGCAAAGAAATAGAGCTGAACGGAGTCTTTGGAACGATAGCCCGCCTGCAAAAGCTTCATCCGGACATCGGACAGCTCTTTTTCGTCCTGCGGTTCGAGGAACTGGGAGTATTTGTTCAGCTTCTCATTGCGGCTTTTGTCCCGCAACACCGCGCGCTTGTCGGCGGCCATGCGATCTGCGTTGGACTTTTTCAGCTTGTCCATCGGATCGGGCTTGGCGTTCATCATCATCGGGATGGTCGCCAGGATCAGGATAAAGGCCAGCCCGGCCACCACCATCAGCGGGCCGGCGGGGCCAAGCTGATCGGTGATCATCTGATTGATTTGGTCAAACATGTCAGGGCGTCCTTACACTTTGATATTCACAAGAGCGCGCATCACAAAGATGTTCAGCGTCAGCATGATACCCACGATAAAGCAGGCCGGGATGAACCACGGGTGATCGAGCACCTCGTCGTAGTAATCGGGCTTGGCCACCTGGATAAAGATCAGCGCGGCGACCGGGAAACCGGACAGGAATTTACCGGACCACTGTGCCTCGGCCGTGATCGCCTTGACGCGGCGGAACAGGCGGAAACGGGCGCGGATCACCTTGGCAAGACCCTCGAGGATCTCGGCGAGGTTACCACCGGCTTGCTGCTGAATGGCCACGGCCACCGCGAGAAAGCGCAAATCCTGCATGTCGAGCCGTTCGGCCATGTGTTTCAGGGCTTCGCCCACATCGCGGCCATAGGTGGCCTCGTCTGCGATGACGCCGAATTCGGTGGCCAGCGGGTCTTTGATTTCTTTGGACACAATGGTGATGGCCGAGCTGAACGGGTGACCGACACGCAAGGAACGCACCATAAGCTCAACTGCATCAGGCAGCTGCTCTTCAATCATGCTAAGGCGCTTTTTGGCCTTGTGATTGACCCACATGTAAACACCACCCACGCCCATGGCGACACCCATGACCAGACGCACGGCCAGGCTTGCCTCGGTGCCGACGGACAGGCCTACAAAGGCAGCGACAGAGGCACCGGCCATGACCATGATCAGCTGTTGCGGGGTAAAGGCGATGGAGGCTTTTTGCGCTTTATCCGCCAAGAGCGAATAGAGCGGCAAAGAGCGTGATTTCATGTGCTGGTCCATCTCCTTGCGGAGCTTGGCCAGAACGTCTTCGCGCCGCTCGCCCTTGTCGAGCATTTCGAGGCGACGATTGACCTTGTTGGACAGGCTGATCGATTTGCCAAACGCCACCAGATAGATGCCGTTGACCATGACCAGAACGCCAAGGAAGATCATGCCATAGATGATTGGGGCTGCACTGAGCATGGGTCTTACTCCGCTCGGAAAGGTTCGTAGATCGAGGCGGGCACGTCATATCCCCACATGCGGAAACGTTCGGAAAAGTTCGAACGCACGCCAGTGGCGGTGAAATGCCCGATGATCTTGTTATCGGGGGTCAGGCCAACACGTTGGAAACGAAAGATTTCCTGCATGGAAATCACGTCGCCTTCCATCCCGGTGATCTCGGTGATCGAGGTCATCCGACGCGAGCCGTCCTGGAGGCGCGAGGCCTGAACAATCAGGTTCACAGCCGACGAGATCTGCGCGCGCATCGCTTTCAGCGGCATTTCGATCCCGGCCATGGCGATCATGTTTTCCAGACGCGCCACGCCGTCACGCGCCGAGTTGGCGTGGATCGTGGTCATGGAGCCGTCGTGGCCGGTGTTCATGGCCTGCAACATGTCGATAACTTCTTCGCCACGCGTTTCCCCGACGATGATCCGGTCAGGGCGCATCCGCAGAGCGTTTTTCAGACAGTCACGCGGGGTAACGGCACCTTTGCCTTCGACGTTGGGCGGGCGGCTTTCCATGCGGCCCACATGGGTCTGTTGCAGCTGAAGTTCCGCCGTATCCTCGATGGTCAGAATACGTTCTGAGTTGTCGATGAAAGAGGACAGCGCGTTGAGCGTGGTGGTTTTACCAGAACCGGTACCGCCCGAGACGATCACGTTCAGGCGGGTGGCCACGGCGGCCTGCAAATAAACCGCCATCTCTTCGGTAAAGGCGCCAAAGTTCACCAGGTCGTCAATGCCCAGTTTGTCCTTTTTGAACTTACGAATGGACACAAGCGAGCCGTCAATCGCAACCGGCGGCACCATGGCGTTGAAACGCGACCCATCCTGAAGACGGGCGTCAACATAAGGGTTGGATTCATCGACGCGGCGACCGACGGCGGAAACGATCTTGTCGATGATCCGCATCAGGTGCTTTTCATCTTTAAAGGTCACGTCCGACAGGCTGAGCTTACCGTTTTGTTCGATAAAGATCTGCTGCGGACCGTTGACCAGAATATCCGAGATCGTCTCGTCCTTGAGCAGGGGTTCAAGCGGCCCCAGACCTTTGACCTCGTCATAGAGGTCATTGATCATCGTGCGGCGTTCGTCCCGGTTCAGAACCACGCCTTTTTCCTGCAAGGTCTCGGTGGTGATGTCGTTGATTTCTTCGCGCAGCTCTGCCTCGCTCGCGGCGTCAAGTGCGGCGAGGTTCAGGTTGTCCAACAACGCGCGGTGCATTTCCAGCTTGATGTCAGCCAGACGTTCCTTGCGTTTCTTTTCCTTGTCCGCAGGCGCAGCTTTGGCCGCGACCTTGGGCTGAACCGGACGACGAGCGGCGGGTTGTTCGGCTGGTGCGGCTTCTGCCGCAGGCGCAACGGGGGCAGCCGGGGCTTTGGCCTGAACGGGGGCTGCCTCGGAAACCTGGTTTTTCTTGTAGCGCGAAAACATCAATAATCCTCGTTATCAGGCGGCTTCGGCGTCGGAATTGCCGATGGCGTCCAGTTGGGCGGCCAGTTTGACAAACTCTTTGCGGAGCGGGTTCTTGGGCACGTGATTGGCCAATGGCAGACCGTGATCGCAGGCTTGCGCCACCGGCTTGCCGCCATCAGGCAGTTGCAGATCAAGGGCAATGCCCAAACCATCCGCCATGCGTTTCACGCGACCTTTGCCTTGCAGGTCGGTGAATTTGGGCGCGTGGTTCAGCACATAGCGTAGCTTGTCATAGGGCAGGTCTTCGGATTGCAGGGCGCGTTTCAGGCGCATGGCGTTCTGGGCCGAGCGCATGTCGAGCGCGACCATGGCGAAATAGACCTGCGCCTCGGTCAGGACGGTTTCGGTCCATTGCACAATCGTGCTGGGCATATCGACGATGACATAATCAAAGTGATTGCGCGCCACGTCGAGAATGGCCTGAACATCCGCCGGGCCAATCATGTCGAGCGGCAGGATGTCTGAAGGTGACGTAAAGACCTGGATCTTATCTTCGTAGCTGACCAAGGCTTGCCCAAAGCTGTCACCATCCATGGATTCGACATCGGACAGCAGTTCCAGCACGGCCTCGCGGCGGGGCAGGTCAAGATAGGTGGCGACTGTGCCAAATTGCAGGCCAAAGTCGATCAGGCAGACCTTGGGTTGGCCCTCTTTGCGACATTCGGCGAGCTCGTAGGCCAGGTTGACGGCCATCGTCGTTGCGCCAACACCACCGGCAAGCCCTTGGACCGCAATCAAAACTCCATCGCCATCCCCGGAGAGCTTGACGCCTTGTTCACCCGGCTGCACCTCTGCGGCGACCGGGGCAGGGGGATTGCGCATACGCTCAACCGCAGCGGCCAACTCCCCTTCGGGTAGCGGATAGGGAACAAATTCATCAGCCCCTTGGCGCAGCAATTGGTGAAGCGAGGCGGGCGTGACATCTTCGGCGATCAGGACAACCTTGATGCCCCGGTTCTTGGCCCCGGAAATAATGCCGCTGAGCAGGGCGAGGTCTGGCTCGTCGATGGCATCAATCGCCATGGCGACAAATTCCAACCCTTCGGCCTCTTTTTGGTTGAAAAAGGCCAGGGCTTCGTCAAAGCCGAGATCCCCCCAGCTTTCCCCAAGGATCGTTTCCATGTCTTCGATCAGAAGATCGAAGTTTTGCACATCACGGCTGATGGTGCAGGCAACGATGGGCGATGGGTCCGCCTGGGTTGGAATAGTACTCGTCATGGCCTCGCGTCCTTTCTGCCGAACCGGAAAGGTGAAGAAACCAATCATTTCGCCACCCGATTTCCGAATCCGATGCGCCGACTCAAATTGCGACGCTTTGATCCTTTGCAGTCGAAACTGACGGTGAAAGGCGGCAACATTTGGGCCAAAAAGTCGAAATTGTACGGTATTTCTGGACGGTCAAAAGAAAAGGCACCCCGAAAGGTGCCTTAATCTTGGTTGTTGTGTGGGTGGTTTATTCGCCGCCGTCAATGCCGCTATCTACTTCGAGGTTCGAGCTGGCAACGCCGGTCAAACCCGTAACAGGTTCGGCGCTACGGACATATTCGCGATAGATGACTTCGGCATATTTGCCGTCCATCACAGTCTGGTGACCGTCCACAAAGCCCGAAACCTCGGTTACGGTGCGGCGGTTGCGGCGCTCTTTACCTTCGGTGACGATCAACGGCTGGGTTTCGCCAAAGCTGACCACCGCCTCGAGGCGCGAACCGTCGATGCCTTGGGAGACAAGATAGTTAACAACAGTGCGCGCGCGGCGCAGGCCCAGAGCCTTGTTATAGCTGTTGCCGCCAACTTTGTCGGTATGGCCATAAACCTTAAAGCGCACTTCGGGGAATTGGCGGATCCAATGCGCCTGCTCGCGCAGCGTATCAATCGCACCCGCATCCAGAACCGAGCTGTTAAAGGCAAAGTTCACCGTGGTCATGACCTCGGAGGCAAAACGCTGGGACAGATCATAGACGAATTGTTTGTCGCCATTCATGATCTGGGTGTTGTGCATGGTGGCATTGCCGAAATGGCCGGTGTCAATCAACGAGCCCGCTTCGCGGTAAAACGCACCGCGCACATTTTCCCCGGCTGGGTTGCTACTACATCCGGCCAGCGCGAGGCTGATTGTGATGCCGGTAATCGTGGTCCTGATCATCTGTCCCATGCCTCCGCTCAATCCATCACATAGCCGTAAGAGCCGGTGAAATCTTGTTTCGCCACTTCGCCCGCTGCGCCGGTTTTTGGTGTGCCAGCCACACGACCGCGCAGGAACAGATCCTTTTCGGTCGGGGGAATGACCCGGTCGGTCGGCAGGGCCAGGGCCTCGCCGCGTGTCGGTGTCACCAGATGCGGCGTCACGATAATGACCAGCTCGGATTGTTCGCGCTGGTATTCGGCACTGCGGAACAGCGCGCCCAGCACCGGTACATCGCCAAGCCAGGGCACCTGACCGTTCAGATCGGTAAAGTCATCCATCAAAAGCCCTGCAATCGCAAAGCTTTCACCATCGCGCAGCTCGACCGTGGTCTGGGTCTCGCGCCGCTTAAAGGCTGCGACGGTGATATCCGACAGGCTGATACCGTTGGTGTTGTCGATCGAGGAAACCGCGGCTTCCATTTCGAGATTGATCAGATCGCCATCGATCACGCGCGGGATAAAGTTGAGCTCGACCCCGAATGGTTTGAATTCGATGGTGATGGTGTTGTTCTGCTGAGAGACCGGAACCGGGTATTCGCCACCGGCCAGGAACTTGGCCTCTTGACCGGACAGGGCGGTCAGGTTCGGTTCCGCAAGGGTGCGAACAACGCCTTTGGATTCAAGGGCTTCGAGGAGGATGCCCACTTCGAGGCCACCCATGTTAAAGCCAAGCAGTGCACTGCCTTCGGTGTCGATCCCCTCGGGGAAGAGTTTGTTGGAAACGGCATCGACATGGGCCAATGGGGCAGCGTTGCCGGTCCCGAGTTCCAGCCCAAGATCGCCACCAAGCACAGAGCCGCCGGTCGCCAGAGAGGCGCGGAGCTGTTTGCCAACGGTGCGTTGCATTTCTGCAAAGCGCACCTTGAGCATGACCTGTTGGATGCCGCCGACCGTCATCAGGTTTGACACCCGTTCAGGCGCGTAACGCTCTGCCAAGTCAAGCGCGCGCTGCATGCGCGCCGTTGAAGAGGCCGTGCCGGACAGAACAATGCCGTCATTGGCGGTGCGGACTTCGATCTTTTCATCCGGAAGGATCTGGCGCAGCCGCTCTTTGAATTCGGTGATGTCGGCGGTGACGCGCACATCGACATTCGTAATGAGCCGGCCCTGGCCGTCGAGAATGGTCAGGGTGGTAGCACCAGGCGATTTGCCCAGAACATAGATGGTGCGGTCAGAGAGCGATGCGATATCGGCGATTTCGGGATTTACCACCGAAAGTTCGCCAAAGGGCTGGTCGCTTTCGACGACAACCGCGCGGTTCATCGCAACCTTGAGCACCTGTTCGGTGCCATTGCGCATGACCCGCAGGGTTTCCGCCCGCAGCTCTGTTGCGACCGGAGCGGTCACAGCCATTGTCAGCCCCAACAGGGCCGCCTTCATGAATCTATCAAATTTCATGTGACCTGCCTTTCGATCACGCCTCATTCACAGGTCTTTTCGCCTGTATTTGGAGCAAATCTGCGCCAGTTTTGGATTTTTTGCAAGAATCAATGACTTCGGTCGCAAAATTTATGTGGATAACTGGCAACAGATGATTTTTAGGCCACAGCAAAACGGGCACCCGATTGGGGCGCCCGTCTGATCGCAAGGTGTTGAAACTGTATCAGTTCGAACAGGGGATCGGAATTTCGGTCCGGACATTGCCGCGACGTTCGATCCGAGTGCAGGTTTGCAGCGCGCGCTTGGGGGCCTCTTCGGCTTCGGGCTGTTCCAGACCCAGCAAAGACAGTTGGTCGACTTCGATGGCATCGGCGACGGTGTCATCATTGCTGGCCATCAGAGACAGGGACAGTTGACCGGTTTTCTGAGCTTGCGCGAGGGCAGCAACCTGCTGCGGGCTGGCCGCGACGGTGACTGTTTGAGCGATAGTCGTTGCCGTTGTCTCGGTTTCAGACATCTGGTCAATCGCAATCAGACGCATGCCGGTTTCGATCAGCTTAGTTACGTCGCCCTTTGGCAGGTGCGGATCGTTGCCGGGGATGCGGCCTGTCCAATAGACGTCAACACGGTCACCAGGGCGCAGGAAGCCCGACACACCCGAAGCCACGTCAACCTTGATCGCAAAGGCACGTTGGCCCCTTTCAAGGCGCGATGTCAGGCCGGCGTCACCACCGGGTTCGGACACTTTGATCGCCAGAACGGCCTCAAACTTTTCCATCGGTCGCAGCGCCACGCGCGGATCTTCTCCCACGGCGGAGGTTGGGTTGGCTTCGTCAAAATACCCTTCGGGGAGGATCTCTTTGGGCCAGGGGGCCAGTTGGATATCCTCGGGTAGGATCTGTTCGCCAAAGGCAATGGCGCGGGTTGTGACATAGATCTGCTGTGTTGGCACAGCGGCGGTCACTTTGGCGCGTTCCTGTTGCAAGGCGTTTTCATAAGCGCCGATATAATTCTGCGCCATGTAGACGGCAAAACCTGCCAGCCCCAGTCCTGCAATCAGCACCAATCCGAATACAAGTCGCATGTTTCACCTCATGATTAACTCGGGACCGCGATGAATAGGGTGCGATCCGAAACCCAAACTGACCAAAAATTGTGGCGAAATCGGGCCACGAAGGCGGTTCTTCCGTGAAGTTTCACGCATGATCCGCTCATAAGAATGGGCCGCGCTTAGACAAGCACAGCCCATTTGCGTAGGGAACAGGGAAATCAGAAATCGTTTTCTGCGGCGATTGCTCCGCCAGCTGCGTTCATCAGCGCCAGTGAATTGTCTTCGATCATAAAGAAGGAGATCGCGGACATTCCAACTACAGCGGCAGTGATGACAACCCAATCGACGGTGACGGCACCAGATTGGTCTTCGCGGAATGCTTGGATAAATTTCAGCATGTTGACCCTTTCCTGCTCTGATAGTGGGGTTTCTGGTCAGACAAGCCGACCAGAAACTTAGGCTTTTGCGAAATCGACTTAGAAGTCGTTTTCTGCCGCAACAGCACCACCAGCGGCGGTGATCAGGGTGTTGGCGTTTGTCTCGATGGTCGAGTAGGCGGCGATGGCCAGGCCAACAACAGCGGCGGTCAGAACAACCCAGTCAACGGTGACTGCGCCAGCTTCGTCTTTGCGGAAGTTTTTGATGAACTTGATCATGGTTTTTCTCCAGGTTGCCCCAGCGGGGCGAGCATAAGGTTAAGTCTTGGTCATTTGGGCGGGGCCATCAGGCCCATCGCCCGACTTTCAAGCGATCAGGTGATCGCGAGGGACTTAGAAGTCGTTTTCTGCCGCAACAGCACCACCAGCAGCGGTGATCAGGGTGTTGGCGTTGGTTTCAATCGCGGTGTAAGCAGCGATGGCCAGGCCAACAACAGCAGCTGTCAGAACAACCCAGTCAACGGTTACTGCGCCAGCTTCGTCTTTGCGGAAGTTTTTGATGAACTTGATCATGGTTTTTCTCCGGTGCCCTTATGGGCGAATATGTGTGTAGGGAACTTCAGGTCAGGTGGCGCGCAGGGTCGGCCCACGCGCCGATCTTTCTATGCGGCGATTACGCCGCGACCGACTTAGAAGTCGTTTTCTGCCGCAACAGCACCACCAGCAGCGGTGATCAGGGTGTTGGCGTTTGTCTCGATGGTCGAGTAGGCGGCGATGGCCAGGCCAACAACAGCAGCTGTCAGAACAACCCAGTCAACGGTGACTGCGCCAGCTTCGTCTTTGCGGAAGTTTTTGATGAACTTGATCATGGTCTCTCTCCAGAATTGGTCGTGTTTCGCTCACCGCTTTGGACATTGTCGGCCTCTCTCACTTGCCTGTCCGCTGCGGTATGAGCCACTTATCACCCTGTATTGGGGCGAGATTTTGACCCGATTGCAGTGATTTTTAGCTTTCCCGAAAAAACCGAAATAAAAAACTTAAGCTGCTGAATTTGCAGTATAAAAATGTTAACCTTTGTTGAATTTGGATAGGTAGCCTATCCTTTTGGGTATAAAATCATGGCACAATGTTTCCGGTTTGGAGACACAGATAGAAAAGCAGCTATAATTGTGCCATAAATAGAAAAACACCCAACGCAGGTGCGAGCAGATAATGGTTATGAGATTCTTTTCAGCGGCGCTGTGCGCCGTGCTTTTGGCGAATCCAGCGCCTCTGGCGGCGCAATCCGATGGCTCCAGTTTTACCTTTAAACGCGTGAAGCCGCCCAAGCCGGGGCAAAAGCGGATTACGATTCAGGTCGCGCCACGGGCAAATCCGGCTGTGCCGCCGCCACCCAAATCCAAAGCGCAGCCAGTTGCAGCACCGCCGCCCGGAGCCGCACCGGCACCACAAGCCGCTGCCACGCCCAAGTCGGCGCATTACGCTTGGTATTGGGATCAGGTCTCGCCCAATTTAGGGGCGCAGGGGGCCGGGCGGTTGGAGCCAGCCTTGAACAGTCTCAGCAAAGGGCCAGCCGGGCAGGCCGTCAAAGCGCCCCGTTTGCAGCATATGCAAGAGATCGCCGCCAAGTATGGACGCGATATCTTGCGCGAGTCGGTGGGGACGCAGGTCTCGCCCGCCTTGGCGCTGGCGGTGATCTCGGTCGAATCTGCTGGCAAGAGTGATGCGCTGAGCAAAGCCGGGGCGCAGGGGTTGATGCAGTTGATGCCTGCCACGGCGAAACGATTTGGCGTGAGTGACAGTCTTGATGCGGCGCAGAACATCAAGGGGGGGATCAAATTCCTCGATTTCCTGATGGAGAAGTTTGAGGGCGACCCGATTCTGGTTCTGGCCGGGTATAATGCCGGTGAGAATTCCATCGGCAAACATGGCGGTGTGCCGCCCTTTGCCGAGACCCGTGATTATGTGCCCAAAGTGCTGGCGGCCTTTCAGGTGGCGGCGGGCATGTGTCTGACACGCCCGCAGCTGGCCTCGGATGGCTGCGTGTTCCGGCTGCCGCAATAGAAATGGTCAGAGCGGGCGCAGCACTGCGCCCGGGTTCATGATGCCATTCGGATCAAGCGCGGATTTGATGGCGCGCATGGCCGCAATCTTGGTCGGATCACCATAGCGTTCCAGATCTGCTGTTTTGAGGCGGCCAATGCCATGCTCGGCGCTGAAAGAGCCGTCCATCGCCTCCACGAGGTCGTGCACCGTCGTTATGATTTGATCGCGCAGGGCGTCATAATCCGCGCGGTCACGCCCGAGGGCGGGGAAGACATTATAATGCAGATTGCCGTCGCCGAGATGGCCAAAGCAGTTGATGCGGATGTCTCCCAAGGCGGATAGCATGCTGCCTGCAAGGGCGATGAACTCGGGGATCGCGCTGAGCGGCAGGGAGATATCGTGGCTGGAGATCGCGCTGATGGCGCGGTTGGCGAGCGGGATATGTTCACGCAGGGACCAGAAGTCGGCGGCTTGGCTTTGCGACTGCGCGAGGAGACCGTCTGAGACGAGATTTTTGTCAATGGCATCGCTCAGAAGCGTTGTCAGGCAATCCAGCGGGTCCAAGCCGCGCGGCAGGCTGATTTCGAGCAGAACGGACCATTCGGGAGGCATTGGCCAAGGCTGACGAATGTCCGGCAGAGTTTCGGTAAGGAAGTCAAAGCCGGTGCGATGCATAAGCTCGAACCCGGTGACGCAATCGCCAAGTTGGTTGCGGGCGATGGCAAGCAGATCCAGCGCAGCTTTGGGGGAGGTGACCTCGAGCAGGGCGGTGCCCTGAGCAGCGGGGCGCGGGAAAAGCTTGAGGCTGGCGGCGGTGATGACACCCAGCGTGCCCTCGGATCCCAGCAGCAGATGGCGCAGGTCATAGCCGGTATTGTCTTTGCGCAGCCGTTTGAGCCCGTTCCAGATCTGACCATCGGGCAGGACGGCCTCAAGCCCGAGCACGAGATCGCGGGCATTGCCATAGCGCAGGACATTGGTGCCACCGGCATTGCAGGCGAGCAATCCGCCGATGCGGGCCGAGCCTTCGGAGGCGAGGGAGAGCGGGAAGAGACGGTTTTGATCCTCGGCGGCGGATTGCACATCGGCCAGAATGGCCCCGGCCTCGACAATCATGGCGTTTTCCAGCGGGTAGGTGGCGCGGATTGCGGTCATGCGTTCGAGCGACAGAAGAAGCGGGGCGGGACCGTCAGAGGCGACCTGACCGCCGACCAGGCCGGTGCCACCGCCATAGGGGATGAGGCCAATATTGTTTTGCGCGCAGAAGGTAACGACTGTCGCGACCTCTTGCGTGTTGCGGGGCAGGGCGACATGGGTGGAACGCCCCTGCCAGCGCCCACGCGGCTCCTCAAGATGATGAGGGCTGGTTGGGCGAAGGGTGTCAGGCGGCAGGAGCTTGGCCAGAGCGTTGGCGGAGGTATCGTCAAAGGGGGAAAGGGTCACGGGCGCGTCTTTGTTTTTGAGGTCTTGGAGGTAGAGATAGACAAAGGAGCTGTGCAAGAACAGGCGAAACGCTGTTTAAAGGTATGCCGCGAGCGGCATTCGTGGAGTTGGCCCCCCAACCTGTCCTTCCCCCTTGGGGGGAAGGGAGCGTGCCTTGGCCGACCCCGGCCCGGGAGCAGTGCGTCAGAGACCAGCGTTGCTTTTGCCGCGGCGATCCATACGCAAGGAGGCATAAAGGACATGTGTGCGCCAGCGACCATTGATTTGCAGATAGCTTTGCGCCACGCCCTCATACTTGAAGTGCGAGGCTTCGAGCAGGCCGCGTGAGGCGACGTTTTCGGGCAGGCAGGCGGCTTCGATCCGGCTCAGGCCCAGTTTTTCGAAACTGTGATGCACCACGGCTGAGATGGCTTCGCGCATATAGCCGTGGCGCGCGTAAGGATCGCCGATCCAATAGCCCAGCGTTCCGGCCTGAGCGGGGCCGCGGCGAATATTGTCGAGGGTGATGGCCCCCAGCAGCGTGTCATCCTCGCGGCGGAACAGGAAGAGCGGCAGTGCGGTGCCGCCGGAAATGGCGCGCGAGGCCCAATAGACCCGGTTGGTAAAGGCGCGGCGGCTGAGATGGTCTGCTGACCAGCTCGGTTCCCAGGGCGTCAGGAAGTGGCGGCTTTGCTCGCGCAGGGAGGACCAGGCGGCGTAATCGCCATGCACCGGCGGGCGTAGGGTCAGCCGCTCGGTTTCGAGCTTGAGCTTGCGCCGCAATCCCAGCATCAGGCCGCCCGACGTGCCTGCAAATCAGCCAGGGCGGGGGCCTCTGAGATCGGGCCGTAGAGCGCCAGAGCCGGGGAGGCCTGTGCCGCTTGCTTTTGTGCAAAGCCCAGCACGTCTGACAAGGTGACGGCGTCGATGCGGGTGATGGTGTCTTCGATCGGTGGGACACGATCCCAGATCTGCACCATACGCGCCATGCGTTCGGCCCGGCTGGCCGGGCTTTCCAGCCCCATGAGCAGCCCGGCTTTCATCTGGGCGCGGGCGCGATCCAGTTCGGCCTGGCTCATATCCTCGGCGGCGCGTTTCATCTCGTCAATGGTGAGGGTGGCCAGCTCGCCCAGCTCTTCGCCGCTGGTGCCCGCGTAGATCGTGGTCATGCCGGTATCGGCATAAGCGCCGCTTTGGGCAAAGATCGTATAGCATAGGCCACGTTTCTCGCGGATTTCCTGAAAGAGGCGCGAGGACATGCCGCCGCCCAGAGCGCTGCTGTAGATCTGTGCGGTGTAGAAGTCAGGGTCGCGATAGCCCGGTCCCTCAAAGGCCAGCGCCATATGCGCCTGTTCAAGGTCCTTGACCTGACGGCTTTCGCCACCATGAAAACGTGCCTGTTCAAAGGCGGGGGCAGAGCGGGCAGGTAGGGCACCAAACAGCGCCTCGGCCTGAGCCACCAATGTGTCATGATCGACAGCACCGGCGGCTGAAAGGATCATCTGACCAGGCCCGTAATGTTCAGAGACAAAACGTGCCAGATCTTCGCGATCAAAACTGCGCACGCGCTCGACCTCACCCAGAATGGTGCGCCCGATGGGCTGATCTGGATAGGCCTCTTGCTGGAGCCAGTCAAAAATCACGTCATCCGGCGTGTCCAAGGCCTGGCCGATCTCCTGAAGGATCACGTGGCGCTCGGTCTCGATCTCTTTGTCGTCAAAGATCGGGTTGAGCAGGATGTCCGAGATCACATCCAGCGCCAGACCGGTATCGGCCTTGAGCACGCGGGCGTAATAAGCTGTCACTTCGCGCGAGGTATAGGCATTGATATAACCGCCCACATCCTCAATCGCCTCGGCGATTTGCAAAGCGCTGCGGGTTTTCGTGCCCTTGAACGCCATATGTTCGAGGAAATGCGCGATGCCATTTTGCTCAAAGCGTTCATTGCGGCCACCAGCAGTGACCCAGATGCCAAGGGCGGCAGATTGCAGCCCCGGCATGTGTTCGGTGACAATACGAAAGCCGTTTGAAAGCGTGGCGAGTTGGACGGTCACTTGGCGAGACGCTCCTGAATGAGGGTTTCCAGCGCGGTGAGGTCATTGGGGACCTGTGTCACGCGTTCTGAACGCTCATAAAGGTCTGCCATGCGATTGGGAAGAGGCGGGCGAATGCCCGAGGCATTTTCCACCGCATCGGGGAATTTTGCCGGATGCGCCGTGGCAAGCGTGATCATCGGGGTGGCGGGATCACGGTGTTCTTCGCCGATCTTGGCCCCGATGGCGGAGTGTGGGCAAAGCAGCTCACCCATGGTGGCGTTGGCCTCTTTGATAAAGGCGAGGGTTTCCTCTTCGGAAACACGGCCGGAGTCGAAATCTTCGCGCAAGGCTTGCAATGCGCCTTGGGAAACGGAGAAGCCGCCATTCGCCAGCTCGTCCATCAGCTGGGCGACGGCCGCGCCGTCCTTATTATAGGCAAAGAAAAGCGCGCGCTCGAAGTTCGAGCTGACCAGGATGTCCATCGACGGGCTGATCGAAGGGGCGACCTCGCCCTTTTCATAGGCCCCGGTGGTCAGGCAGCGATGCAGGATGTCGTTCTGATTGGTGGCCACAACCAGACGGTCAATCGGCAGGCCCATTTGCTTGGCGATGTAACCGGCAAAGATGTCGCCAAAGTTGCCGGTTGGAACGGTAAAGCTGACCTTGCGATCCGGTGCGCCGAGGCTGGCAGCGGCGGAGAAGTAATAGACCACCTGCACCAGAACCCGCGCCCAGTTGATCGAGTTCACGCCAGCGAGTTTGACGCCGTCGCGGAATTCAAAATGGTTGAACATGTCCTTGAGGCGGGCCTGGCAATCGTCGAAATGCCCCTCAAGCGCCAGAGCATGGACATTGCTTTCTGGCGGGGTGGTCATCTGGCGACGCTGTACCTCGGACACGCGGCCATGCGGGTAGAGGATAAAGACATCCACGGCGTCCAGACCCTTGAATGCCTCAATCGCGGCAGACCCTGTATCGCCGGAGGTTGCGCCAACGATGGTCACACGCTCACCGCGTTTGGTGAGTTCGACCTGAAAGAGCTGGCCGATCATCTGCATGGCGAAATCTTTGAAGGCCAGGGTGGGGCCGTGGAACAGTTCCAGCAGGAAATGGTTCGGAGCGAGCTGCACCATTGGCGCGCGGGCGTTATGGCCAAAGCCCTCGTAGGCGCGGGTGATGCAGCCCATCAGCTCCTCATCGCTGAAGCAATCGCCGACAAAAGGCTTGATCACGCGAAAGGCGGTTTCTTCATAGCTGAGACCTTGCAGGGCGCGGATCTCATCGGCGCTCATCTGCGGAATCTCAGCCGGAACATAAAGCCCCCCGTCACGCGCCAGGCCGGTCAGCATGGCATCGGCAAAGCTTAGTTCCGGGGCGTTGCCACGTGTCGAGACATATTTCATTTCAGTCGCCTTTTTTCAGCAAGCGTCGCAGCCAGACGCCGGTCATGATGAGCCAAATCCCGGCCAGAGAGAACCAAGTGATGGCATATTGCAAGTGATCATTGGGAATGCCCGAAATGTCGACCGGCAAGAGCGTCATGCCCTTGTCAGCGGGCGACAAACTTCGCGCAACAATTAGGAGCGGTTCGGTGTCGAGGGTTTCAGCCATCTGCTGGACGTCACGTGCAAACCAGATATTGCCCGCCACATCGTTTTCCGGGGTCGAGCTGTTGCGATCATCGGGCCAGAGCAGATTGCCGGTCATTTCGATAGGGCCGGTATAGAGCGGGGCGGATTTCTTGGCGGTCGGGACAAAGCCGCGATCCAGCAGAACGCGACGGCCCTCATCGGTTGTCAGCGGCGAAATCACCCGCCAGCCGGGGCCGCGGCTTTTGATCGAGACCAGCACAAACAAGGCGCCTTCGTTCAGGGTACCGGAGGCTTGGACGGGCATATAGCGCTGTTCAGTGGGGGCTATTACGCGGGGTAGGGGGACAGGATCGCTGGCGATGACCTGCTCGATCTCATTCAGCACACCTTGTTTCCAGGTCAGACGCTGCACTTGCCAGGAGCCAAGCGCGACAAGGATCGCGGCTCCGACCAGACCGATCAGCAGGGGGGCGATGAGACGTTTCAAGGCAGCTCCGAAAAAGCAAAGGCGCGCCGGGTTGGCGCGCCTTGTTTTTTCATTCTCGGCAGAGGGTTTCAACCTCAAACCGGGATCAAATATGGGCTCTTAGCCACCCCAGACGTAAACTGCGGCAAACAGGAACAACCAGACCACGTCAACGAAGTGCCAGTACCAAGCTGCCGCTTCGAATCCGAGGTGGTTGGTCGGGGTGAAGTGGCCGCGCAGAACACGCAGGTAGCAGATGAACAGGAAGATGGTGCCGACAACAACGTGGAAGCCGTGGAAGCCGGTCGCCATGAAGAAGTTTGCGCCATAGATGTTGCCCGAGAAGCCAAAGGCCGCGTGGCTGTATTCATACGCCTGGAACACGGTGAAGATCAGACCCAGGATGATGGCAATAACCAGACCAGACTTGATGTCTTTGCGGTTGTTATTGTCATGGGTCAGAGCGTGGTGCGCCCAAGTTGCGGCACAGCCGGAGCAAAGCAGGATCAGAGTGTTGATCAGTGGCAGGTGCCACGGGTCAAAGGTTTCGATCCCAACGGGTGGCCAAACACCATCAATGGCCGGGCTGTTGCCGTCGGGGTCCATTGGGTACATGGCGTGCTTGAAGAAGCTCCAGAACCAGGCAAAGAAGAACATCACTTCGGACATGATGAACAGGATAAAGCCGTAGCGCAGGCCGATCAGAACCACCGGCGTGTGATCGCCAACCTGGTTTTCGGCCACGGTCTCGGACCACCAGCCAAACATGACGTAAAGAACGCCAACAAAGCCGATGAGGAACATCCATGGGCCATTGTCATGCATCCACATGACGGCACCAAACAGCATGATAAAGCCTGCAACTGAGCCCAGGAAAGGCCAGATAGAGGGGTTCAGAATGTGATAATCGTGGTTCTTGGCGTGGGCCATATTCTGTCCTCGTTTCGCGTTAATTCAAAGACGTGTTGTCGTCTGTTGTTGGGGCCAAAGCGGCCTGCGCCTCATCGGGCAGGTCGATCTGGTAAAAGGTATAGGAAAGCGTGATATGCTTGGCATATTTCGCGTCGCCGTCATTGATGATGTCAGGATCAACAAAGAACAGCACCGGCATCTGCACACGCTCGCCGGGCATCAGAACCTGCTCGGTAAAGCAGAAACATTCGATCTTGGAGAAATAGCCACCCGCCGCATAGGGGGCGACATTATAAGAGGCCTGACCCGCGACCGGTTTGTCGGTCGGGTTGTAAGCCTCGTAAAAGGCCATGCCCTCTTCGCCGATGCGCATGGTCATCTCGCGCTGCATGGGCTTGAACTCCCACGGCATGTCGCGTTCCAGCGAGGCGTCAAAGCGGATCTTGATGGTCTGGTCCAGAATTTCACCTGCCGGACCTTCGGCAACATTGGTGGTGCCGCCAAAACCCGTGACACGGCAGAACCAGTCGTAAAACGGCACAGATGCCCAAGCCAGGGCCCCCATGGTGACCACGACGCCCAGCAGTTGGAATACGGTTTTGGTTTTTGGATCAGTTGCCATTTGTGCCCTCGACATTTGGCACCTGGAAGCCCGGTGACTTTACCTTGACCACGGTCAGGCCCATGATGATGGCGACGAATGCGACGAGAACCAAGGCCAGCCCGGTATTGCGGCCTTTGCGGCGGGCATGAAGCTCGTGCTGTTTTGTCAGGCTCATAGCGCCACTCCGAATTTGTCCAGACCTGCCTCGATCAGGATCGCACCAAAATGGGCAAAGAGATAGAGCAGGGACAGTTTGAAGAACTTGCGCTCGACCGCGAAATTGTCGGCCTCGGACATGTCCTCGTCGCGGCGATAGATGTCGAACGCACCCTTGAGGAACAGCGCGTTCAGGACAATGGCCACGGAAAGGTAAACCCAGCCGCCCACTTGGGTAAAGCCAAGTGCAATCGCCAGGGCCGCGAGCAGAACGGTGTAGCCCAGGATATGGCGGCGGGTAGAGGGGCGACCATGGGTGACGGTCAGCATCGGAACGCCAGCATCGTCATAGTCAGAGCGCATGAACAGGGCCAGCGCCCAGAAATGTGGTGGGGTCCACATGAAGGTCAGGCAGAACATCAGCACGGATGCGGTCGAAATCTCACCCGTGGCAGCGGCCCAGCCGATCATCGGGGGGAAGGCCCCGGCGGCACCGCCAATCACGATGTTCTGAGGCGTCGAACGCTTCAGCCACATGGTGTAGATCACGACATAAAAGAAGATGGTAAAGGCCAGAAGCCCACCGGCCAGCCAGTTGGTGGCCAGGCCAAGAAAGACACAGGCAAAGACCGACAGGGTCAGGCCAAAGGCAAAGGCCTCTTCGCGGGTGACTTTGCCAGCAGGGATGGGGCGCTTGGCGGTGCGCTTCATCACGGCGTCGATATCGGCATCATACCACATGTTCAGCGCGCCGGATGCGCCGCCGCCCAAGGCGATGAAGAGAATCGCGCAGAAGCCGACAAAGGGATGCACCGCTGTCGGTGCGGCCAAGAGGCCAACAAAAGCGGTGAAGACCACAAGCGTCATAACCCGCGGCTTAAGCAGGGCGAAGAAATCGCCGAACTGTGCCTCGTTCTCGATGGGCTTGCTCTCAAAGCTGGCGTCGCTCATGTGGTCTTCCGTATTGGTCTGTTAAGACAAGTGAGGGCGCGTTTCCGCGCCTCTCGAGAGTTTTACGGGGCCGGGGCCCCGCTGGATCAGTTGGTCAGGAACTGCTCAACCGGGGTGTAGTCAGCGCCACCCTTGTTGGCCTCAACCCAAGCCTCGTAAGCGGCTTCAGAGACGACCTTGACGGTGATGGGCATGTAAGCGTGGGCAATGCCGCAGAGCTCGGAACACTGACCGAAATAGACACCTTCGCGATCCGCCTTGAACCACAGTTCAGCCAAACGACCAGGCACAGCGTCCTGCTTTACGCCAAAGGCCGGGATGGTCCAGGAGTGGATCACGTCCGCGCCTGTGACCTGCATCACAACGGTTTTGCCAACGGGAACAACAACGGCGGTGTCGGTGGCCAGCAGGAAGTCTTCTTTGCTGTAACCGGCTTCAACGAGCTCTGCTTCGACTTCTGGGGACATTTTGTTGTCGCCTGCGCCGATCATGTAGCTGTCAAAGGCCAGCTCTTCGTGATCAACATATTCATAGCCCCAGTACCACTGGTAGCCGGTGACCTTGATGGTGACGTCACCCTCTGGGATTTCCTGCTGCGAGAACAGAACTGGCAGAGAGAAAGCGCCGATCACAACCAGGATAGCGATGGGAATCAGCGTCCAGGCGATTTCCAGAGGTGTGTTGTGGGTAAAGCTGGCCGGGTTTGGGTTGGCCTTGCGGTTATGGCGGACAATGACAAAGGCCAAAAGGCCCGTCACGAACAGGGTGATCAGGGTGATGATCACCAGCAGCAGGTTGTCCAAACCGTGCAGTTGCTCGGCAAGGCCGGTCGCTGCGGGCTGAAAGCCCACGCCACCCGGAACGGGTTTCCCCACCACTTCGAGCTCTTGCGCCAGTGCCGGCGCGGCCAAGACAGTGGCCGCCAGGCCCGTCAGCATCGTCTTCAGTTGCATATCTCACCCTGATCGGTTGCGAATTCTGTTACCTACGGAAAAAGGAGGGCACCGGGCAAACCGACTCCCTCACCTCCCATTGCGTTCTGACCGTTTAAAATCATATTCTGATGCACCTATAAAGGTCCCATCTTGCGGCAAAGCGCCGCTTTTTTGATCCAGATCAAATCGAGGTTGCCATGAGCGATGCCCCCTTCCGCCCTTTCGAGACCCATCTCGACCTTGAAAACAGTACAAAAATCCTGCGGGACGCCCTGAACGGGGCCGAGGATGGAGAGCTGTTTCTGGAGCGGCGGCGGTCGGAATCATTGGTCTTTGATGATGGGCGGGTGAAAACCGCCAGTTATGATGCCTCGGAAGGGTTTGGGTTGCGGGCCGTGAATGGTGAGGTGGCTGGGTACGCGCATGCCACTGAAATCAGTGAGGCCGCGCTGAAACGTGCCAGCGAAACGGCGCGTTTGGCTGTAGGGCAGGGCGGGGGAATTCTGGCTCCGGCCCCGGCAGGCACCAATAAAAAGCTCTATACAGATAGCGATCCAATTGCCGGGGCGGATTTCCCGGTCAAGATCGAAACCCTGCGCGAAATTGATTCCTTTGCTCGAGAGCTTGACTCTCGGGTCGTGCAAGTGACCGCGACGATTGCCGCTACATTGCAAGAGGTGGCGATTCTGCGTCCCGAGGGTGGGCTGGTCACCGATGTGCGCCCGATGACGCGGGTCAATGTCTCGGTCATTGTCGAAGAAAACGGTCGTCGCGAATCTGGCACGGCGGGCGGTGGCGGTCGTGTGGCTCTGGATGGGCTGCTGGACCCGCAGGATTGGCAGGGTAAAGCGCGCGAGGCCTTGCGCATTGCGTTGGTCAATCTCGAGGCCGAACCGGCCCCGGCGGGTGTGATGGATATCGTGCTTGGCCCGGGCTGGCCCGGGATCTTGCTGCACGAAGCGATTGGCCACGGGCTGGAAGGCGATGCCAACCGCAAGGGGGCCTCGGTCTTTGCCGGTTTGATGGGGCAACAGATCGCCTCCAAAGGGGTGACAGTGCTGGATGACGGCACGATCCCTGATCGCCGCGGCTCGATCACGGTGGATGACGAAGGCACACCATCGGGCAAGAATGTGTTGATCGAAGACGGTATCTTGGTCGGCTTTATGCAGGATCGCCAAAATGCCCGCCTGATGGGGGACAAACCCACGGGGAATGGGCGTCGGGAAAGCTATGCCCATGTGCCAATGCCGCGCATGACCAACACCTATATGCTGGGCGGCGATGCCGACCCGGCGGATATTGTCGCCGATCTGGATGACGGGATCTGGGCCGTTGGCTTTGGTGGCGGTCAGGTCGACATTACCAATGGTAAGTTCGTGTTCTCTTGCACCGAGGCCTATCGCGTCAAAAACGGTAAGGTTGGCGCGCCGGTGAAAGGCGCGACTTTGATCGGCGACGGGGCCAATGCGCTGAAACGCATTCAGGCGCTTGGCAACGACATGGCGCTGGATCCGGGCATGGGCAATTGCGGCAAAGCGGGCCAATGGGTGCCGGTTGGCGTCGGCCAACCGACGGTCAAGATCGGCGGTTTGACGGTTGGCGGGGCTGGAAACTAAGCCGATTCCCTAATTTTGAGCCGTTTTTTGACGGTTTGAGACATGGTGATGGGCGAATTTCAGCCCATTGCCGCTGTTTAAATGCAGCTGTTTCAACGCTTTGTAACTAAATCTGGCGAAAACTGCCGCAATTTACCCGTGGTTAACCCTCTTTGCGCTACCTCTAAACGTGCAAGACGACGGGGCCAAGATGCGCGACCACAGCTACTCTTCCACTCACCCCCCACTCCCACCCACCACGGAAGATGATCGGGTGTCGTGGCTCCGTCTCTTGCGATCTCGCCGCGTCGGTGTTGCGACGTTCTGGCGATTGCTCTCCGAACATGGAACCGCTCAGGACGCCTTGCAGGCTTTGCCCGAGGTCGCCCGTGCGGCTGGCGTGCAAAAATATGACTCCTGCCCAGAGGGCGTGGTTTTGGCGGAAATGAAAGCGGCGCGGGCGCGTGGGGCCAGGTTGGTCTGCCGGGGCGAGGCGGCTTACCCCACTGACTTGGCGGAAATCGATGATGCGCCACCCATGCTGTGGGTGATCGGTGATACAACGGCGTTGTCGCGACCGATGATAGCCCTGGTGGGCGCGCGAAATGCCTCGTCACTGGGCCTTCGCATGGCGCGATCCTTGTCGGCCGATTTGGGGCAGGCGGGGTATCAGATCGTCTCGGGCCTGGCGCGCGGGATCGACACGGCGGCGCATCTGGAGGCGTTGGAAACCGGGACAGTGGCGGTTTTGGCTGGCGGGGTCGATGTGCTGTACCCGTCGGAAAACACCCGTTTGGCCGAGGATATCGTGGCCAAAGGTGGCGCTTTGATCAGTGAACAACCGATGGGATTGCAGCCCATGGCGCGGCATTTTCCGACCCGCAATCGTATCGTGTCTGGCTTGGCGCGGGCTGTAGTGGTGGTCGAAGCGGCGGCGAAATCCGGCTCGTTGATCACCGCGCGCACCGCCTTGGATCAGGGGCGCGAGGTTTTGGCGGTGCCCGGACATCCAATGGATGCACGGGCCTCTGGCTGTAATATCCTGATCCGCGACGGCGCACGGCTGGTGCGAAACGGCGCGGATGTTTTGGAAACACTCCCGGATATCCACACCGCTGCTCAACCGGAACTGCCCGGTTTCGAGGAAGAGCCGCTTGAGGATGTGGTTGCCAGGCTCCCGCAAACGCCAGCACCCAAACGCAGTTTGCGTGACACGGCCAAGCTGCATTTGCAAATCCTGAAACAGTTGGGCCCATCCCCTGTCGCCGAAGATCAGTTGATCCGCGACCTTGGGGCCCCGTCAGGCGAGGTGGCACCGGCCCTGACCGATCTTGAGCTGGAAGGGCGCGTGCAACGCAAGCCTGGCGGTTTCTTGACCTTGGTGCCAGATGCCAGCGAGACCCGGCATTAGGCGGTATCAGGCCTTAATTCGCGCAGGTTTCAGGGATCACAGGATGCCAAACCGGGCAAAAATACGGGTCCGCCCACCAGACATCCGTCGCGCCATAGGCATGATGCACCGCAACCCAGGTATTGCCGGATTTCTGATACAGCGCCTGCATGTCCGGGCCGCCCCAAAACTCCGCCTCTTCGCCATCTGCGTAGGGCGACCGCAGGTCATTGATGCCGATTTCCGATCCATCCGGGCGCACCGGTTGCAACATGCCAAAGGCCACGTCCCCCTCAACCCGCAGATCCTGCACAACAAAGACAACCGGCGCGCCAAACACCTTTTCCGCATGCGGGCGCAAGGCATCCATCAGATCGCTGCGCAGCGCCGTGCCGCGTTGGGGTTCTGTCCAGGCCTGAACTGGCAAGGCAATGCCCGCCGACAGCAGAAGTGAAAGCGAAAGTCGTAGAAAAGTCATGCAAATATCTCCTGTGAATATGCCCGTTTTTAACGCAATCCCCTGATATTCGCCAAGCGTGATAGTTGCCCACATTGACAATTCCCCCTTGCACCCTCCACTCTGCGCCGCCATATGCGGCCCGCAAAGAGGCGCGCGAAATATCATAAAGAGGTTTTGAGTTTTATGCCTGTCGTAGTTGTTGAATCCCCGGCTAAAGCCAAGACAATCAACAAATATCTTGGGTCGAACTACACGGTTCTGGCCTCTTACGGGCATGTGCGCGACCTGCCGCGCAAGGGCACCGCGGTCGATCCGGATGACGATTTCTCAATGACTTGGGAAGTCCCGAATGATTCGCGCAAACATGTGGCAGCGATTGCAGCCGCATTGAAAACCGATGACGAACTGATCCTCGCGACTGACCCTGATCGCGAAGGCGAAGCCATCAGCTGGCATTTGAAAGAGGCGCTGACCAAAAGGCGTTCGATCAAGAAATCGACCCATGTGAGCCGCGTGACCTTTAACGCGATCACCAAATCCGCCGTGACCGAAGCGATGGCCAATCCGCGTGACATTGATACACCATTGGTCGAGGCCTATCTGGCCCGCCGCGCGCTGGACCGGTTGGTGGGCTTTGGCCTGTCGCCTGTTTTGTGGCGCAAACTGCCCGGGGCCAAGGCGGCTGGGCGGGTGCAGTCTGTGTCGCTCCGCTTGATCGTTGAACGCGAGATGGAGATTGAGGCGTTTAAGCCGCGCGAATATTGGAGCGTCAAAGCCCAGTTGACCACGCCGCGCGGCCAAAACTACGAGGCACGCCTGACGACTTTGGCTGGCAGCAAGCTCGACAAGTTTGATCTTGAGAATGCCACCCAGGCCGAGATGGCCGTGCAGGCGATCACCTCGCGCGCGCTCAAGGTCACCAAGGTCGAAGCCAAACCAGCCAGCCGCAACCCGTCGGCTCCGTTCATGACCTCAACCCTGCAACAGGAAGCCAGCCGAAAATTCGGCATGGGCGCGCGTCAGACAATGAACGCGGCGCAGCGCCTTTATGAGGCCGGCTACATCACTTATATGCGGACCGACGGGATCGACATGGCCCCCGAGGCCGTGACCGCCGCCCGCGATGCAATCAGCGATCGCTATGGCGCGGAATATGTGCCCGACAGCCCGCGCGTCTATAAAAACAAGGCCAAAAACGCCCAGGAAGCGCACGAATGTATCCGCCCCACGGATATGACGCGCGACGCGGCCAGTCTTAAGCTGACGGAAGATGATCAGCGTAAATTATATGATCTCATCTGGAAGCGGACCCTGGCCTGCCAGATGGCCAGCGCCAAATTGGAGCGCACCACGGTCGAAATCGGCAGCGATGATGGCCAGGTTGGGTTGCGTGCCAGTGGTCAGGTTGTGCTCTTTGATGGTTTCCTCAAGGTCTATGAAGAGGGCCGGGACGAGCCGGTCGAGGATGATGATAAGCGCTTGCCCCAGATTATGATGGGTGAGGCCGCAGGCTTTGCGGCGGGCTCGCTTCAGGGCGGTTATGACAAGGCGGCGGGCACCTCTGGCGCGGTGATTGAGGGGATGCAGCGCTGCGATGCTGCGGTATTGTCCGAAGATGCGGCCGTCTTGGCGCTGCAAAGCTTTACCCAGCCGCCCCCACGTTACACCGAAGCGACGCTTGTCAAACGGATGGAAGAGCTGGGCATTGGCCGCCCGTCCACCTATGCCTCGATCCTGACCCGCCTCGAAGAGCACGCCTATGTGCGCAAGGAGCAAAACCGCCTCTTCCCCGAAGAGCGCGGGCGCATTGTGACGATCTTCTTGCTCAATTTCTTCAAGCGCTATGTGGAATATGATTTCACCGCGGCGATGGAGGATGAGCTGGACCATGTTTCGGCGGGTGAGATCGAATATGTTGAGGTGCTTAGCAAATTCTGGCGCGATTTTTCAGTAGCGATTGAGGAAACCACCGAGCTGCGTGTTTCTGAGGTGCTGGATGTGCTGGACGACGCGCTGGCTCCGCAGCTTTATCCGCCGCGCGAAGACGGCTCTGACCCGCGGATCTGCCCGAAATGCGGTAATGGTCAGCTGCACCTGAAAACCTCGCGCACCGGTGGGTTTGTCGGTTGTGGCAACTATCCTGAATGCACCTATACCCGCCCGATTGCGGGTGAAGGTGCCGAGGGTGAGGAAAAACTGCTGGGCGAAGATCAGGGCGACGAAATCTGGCTGAAAGATGGGCGTTATGGCCCCTATGTTCAGCGCGGTGAGGCGACGCCTGAAAACAAGAAGCCGAAACGCTCTTCGATCCCGCAGGCCCGTCATGGTGGCTGGCCCAAGGAAGAGACAACGCTTGAGCAAGCCATCGAGTTGCTCAGCCTGCCGCGCTATGTGGGCGACCACCCCGAAGGCAACCGGATCAGCGGCAATTTGGGGCGTTTTGGTCCCTATATCATGCACAAAGCGCCCGGTGACGAAAAACCGGTCTATGTGAACTTCAAAACCTATCGCGAGATGATGGAAGTCGGCATGAACCACGCGGTGGAGCTGCTGGCCCATAAACGCGCCAATCCAGGGCGCGGGCGAGGTGCGGCTGCCAAGGCGCTCCGTGAGCTGGGCGAACATCCCGATGGCGGCAAGATGGGGATTTATGACGGGCGCTATGGGCCTTATGTCAAATGGGAAAAGGTCAATGCGACCCTGCCCAAGGATGTCGATCCCAAGGATGTGACCGACGAGATGGCGATCAACCTGATTGCCGAAAAGACCAAGAAAGCGCCCAAGAAAAAGGCGGCAGCCAAGAAAGCCCCAGCCAAGAAAACGGCGGCGAAAAAGACTGCGGCAAAGAAAACCACTGCGAAAAAGGCAGCGGCTGACGACTAAGGAAACAGGCCCGGCAATGCGCCGGGCCTTTTCTTTCAGTCATGCTTGGACGCGACCATCAATTGCAGGCGTTTGACTTCGCGAATGACGCGGTCGGCCTGGATTTGCGGCATCAGGCTCAGCTTCATTTGCAAAGCACCCAACATCAGCACGGTTGAGCTGAATCCCCATTTCAGGGCGGGCATGGTTTCGGTCGCGCCAAAGAAGCGGATCGCGCACCAAACGGCTGCGATAAACATCGCGGTTTGGACAAGCATCACGACCCAGGTTACCCAACCCAGCTTGCCGCCGAACTGCTTGAAACCCAGTTCAAACCAGCCAAGCTCTTGTGTTGCTTCCAGAATTTCCCGATCCTGCCCGGTGAGGGCGGCTTTGATCTGGGCGTCTAGGTCTTTTTCAAAAGCATCAGACATCGTTTTCTCCTTCCAATGCGGTTTTCAGGTTTCTACGCGCCAAAGACAGGCGCGATTTGACGGTGCCGACAGGGATGTCGAGCGCGATTGAGACCTCGGTCAGGCTGAGGTCTTCGAGATAGAACAGCGCCACTGTCGCGGCCTGAGCCGAGGGCAGGGCGGCGATGGCCTGGGCCAGGTCGCGTGACACGCCGGGCGGCGGTTCGACAAGTTGCGGCATCTCCGGGGCCAGGGCAGCGGCAAGTGAACGGTCGCGCTGCTTGCCTTTGATCAGCGCGGCACATTTGCGGGTCACAATTCGCAAGGCCCAGACCGGAAAGGCGGCGTCACTGCGCAGCGATTTCAGCCCTTTGAAAATGTCGATCCAAGCGTCCTGGACGGCATCTTGCGCCTCATCGTGATTCCCGAGAAGCCGAGTCGCGTGCAGCAAAAGACGTGGTCCACGTAGCTCGACAAGCTCGATTGCAGCCTTTTTGTCCCCTGTCCGGGTGCTGGCGACGAGATATTCCTCATATATGCGTCTGGCGGTGCTCATCTGCTCTCCTGCGTTGATATTAGAGAGTGCGGGCAGGGCGGCAAAAGGTTCATTTCTTAGGACGAATTTTGATGTGCAATTTAAACGGGAGTTAAAACATGAATTACTCCTCTATAAAAATGGCGGGAATTTTTAGGTCATTTCGCACAACTTAAACGAAAGTGTTACAGAGCGTGTGCTGCGTTGCGGCGAAACAGTTGACACGTTAACTACCCTCGGGTCACAAACCTGACCATCCAAGTGTTCCAAGGGAGGACATCATGAAGAAAGTGTACGGCTCGGCCGCAGAGGCGCTGGATGGCGTGCTGCAGGACGGGATGCTGATTGCTGCGGGTGGCTTTGGCCTGTGTGGCATTCCTGAACTGCTGCTCGAAGCGATCAAGGAAAGCGGCGTCAAGGATCTGACATTTGCATCCAACAATGCGGGTGTCGATGATTTCGGCATCGGTATTCTGTTGCAGACCAAGCAGGTCAAGAAAATGATCTCTTCCTATGTGGGTGAGAATGCGGAATTCATGCGCCAGTATCTGAGCGGTGAGCTTGAGCTGGAATTCAACCCGCAGGGCACGCTGGCTGAACGTATGCGCGCTGGTGGCGCGGGCATCCCGGGCTTTTACACCAAAACCGGCGTGGGCACCGTTATTGCCGAGGGCAAGGACCACAAAGACTTCAACGGTGAGACCTATATCATGGAAGAGGGCATCTTTGCTGACCTCGCCATCGTAAAGGCCTGGAAAGCGGATGAGACCGGCAACCTGGTGTTCCGCAAGACCGCGCGCAACTTCAACGCGCCTGCCGCGACCTGTGGCAAGCTCTGCGTGGTTGAAGTCGAAGAGATCGTTCCGACCGGGTCGCTGGACCCCGATCAGATCCACCTGCCGGGGATCTATGTGCACCGCATCATCAAGGGTGAGCATGAGAAACGTATCGAACAGCGCACCGTGCGTAAGAAGGAGGGTGCATAATGCCTTGGGATCGTAACCAAATGGCGGCCCGCGCCGCTCAGGAATTGCAGGACGGTTGGTATGTGAACCTTGGCATCGGTATTCCAACGCTGGTGTCCAACTACATCCCGGAAGGTGTCGAAGTGACGCTGCAATCGGAAAACGGGATGCTGGGCATGGGCCCGTTCCCCTATGAGGGCGAGGAAGATCCCGACCTGATCAATGCCGGTAAGCAGACCATCACCGAACTGCCTCAGACCGCCTATTTCGACTCGGCGCAGTCTTTCGCGATGATCCGCGGCGGCAAGATCGCCATGGCGATCCTGGGCGCGATGGAAGTGGCCGAGAATGGCGATCTGGCGAACTGGATGATCCCGGGCAAGCTGGTCAAAGGCATGGGCGGCGCGATGGATCTGGTGGCCGGTGTTGGCCGCGTGGTGGTTGTGATGGATCACACCAACAAACACGGCGATTCCAAAGTGTTGAAGGAATGTACGCTGCCGCTGACTGGTCAAAAGGTTGTCGACCGTATCATCACCAATCTGGGGGTTATGGATGTGGTCGAAGGCGGCTTGAAGATTGTCGAACTGGCGGATGGCGTGAGCGAAGAAGAGTTCCGCGCATCGACGCAGGCCACAATCGTCTAAGTTCCTTGAGCGTTTGAAATGTTAAGGCCGCCGGGGTTTCGGCGGCCTTTTTCGTGGGGATACTGCTCGGGGGCTGACCCTAAGGTAAATTCACCGGTGTGCTGATCCGACCATCCTCTAGCATCACCGCAGCGCCATTCAGCGGGCCCGTGCAGAGCGCGCCGCCAGGGCTGGGCGTGGTGCCCTCAGCACAGGCATCCCCCTGCTTGGGACAAGCGCAGCCCGCATTGCGAACCGTACAGCCCGCGCTGCAGGCTTGGGAATTGATGATCAATGTCAGCGGGCGCATGCCTTGCAGCTCAAAACCGGTGCTCTCCAGCTTGTTCAGCAGGGTCTCGGTCGTCACCGGATCAAGGTTGTGCCACTTCAATACCCGCTCTTGCGCCAAGGCAGGCAGGGCGGTGCAAAGGGTTAGAAACAGGGCAAAAGTCAGGCGTATCATCTCGCGCCTCCGCTGTGTCAGGGACACCCCGATTAGAGCATTCAGACGGCGCTGGTGCAAAATGGCATGATTGACGGTCAGCCTTTCCTTACCTCGGTCTGGAGGGCTGACAAATGAAAAGGCAGGCTCCTTTCGGAGCCCGCCTCAAGGAAATTGCACCAGATTGGGAGGAGGGGTGCAATTATCCTGCTCAGCCGCGAAGGCTGATTATCTTATGCAGATGCCTTTTTGGCAGCTTTGGTCACTTCGTCAGTGGCTTTTTTGACGGCTGCAGTGGTTTCTTCCTGCAGGTCTTTGCCAGCTGCCATCAGCAGCTCAACGGTGTCCATCTGAACTTTTTTCGCGATTTCAGCGAAAGCGGCCATGTTTTCTGCAGCAACTTCTGCCTGAGCGGAAGCGAAATCAGTGACGGCTTTGGCGTAGTCGGCAGGCTCTTCTTTGGCGGTGGTCATGTCTGCCAGCTTGGCCAGAGTGTCCTTGGTCCAGGTTGCCTGCAGCTCGGTGGACTTTTCAGCAGCTTCCAGAGCAACTGCGGCCAGTTTTTCGTTCATGGAAGCTTGCGACTTGAACGCGTCTTCCATGGCTTTGGTGTCAACTGGGAAAGAACCCATAACGTCTTTGAGAACAGCGGTGAAATCTTGTGCTTGTGCCATGATGCAAATCCTTTTCTTGCTGCTCTCGGGCCCACCCCGGTGTGCTGCAGCTGCAAAGAATATGCATGCTGCGGCGCAGCATTTCAAGTGAAAGTTCTGCGACGCAGCATAAAACCTGATAAGTTACTGTTTTTGCTTCACAGCTTTTATCTGAACATAGGTTCCAGGGGCCGGGGCGAGTGATTTATATGACGAATCACCCGGAACGCGAGCCTCTGTTTTCTTGCCCGAACGCTTCTTCAGCCAGGCTTCCCAATGGGGCCACCAAGACCCTTCATGCTGCGTTGCAGTATTTTTCCAGTCTTCAAATCCCAGCCCCAGATCTTCATGGGTGGAATAGCCGTATTTCACCTTGGACGGGGGATTGACGATACCTGCGATATGGCCCGACCCGCCGAGGATGTATTGCTTGGACTTTGATCCCATTTGCTGCACGCCGCGATAGACATCGCAAGCGGCTGCAATGTGATCGGTTTCTGTCGCAACCGACATTAGCGGGATATCCACATCCTTGATCGACAGGGTTTCGCCGAACATCTCAAACTCACCATTGGCGAATTCGTTGCGCTGACAGAGGCCGCGCAGATATTGCATGGTCATCTTGCCCGGCAGATTGGCCCCGTCGCCGTTCCAATACAGCAGATCAAAGGCAGGCGGAGTTTCCCCCATCATGTAACTCTTGATGGCAGGGCCATAGATCAAGTCGTTGGAGCGCAGGAAGGAGAAGGTCCGCGCCATGATAAAGCTCGACAGAATGCCGGTATTGTTGATCTCTTCTTCGATCCCGTCGACAAAGTCGTTTTGCAGGAAGGGCGTGAACTCGCCTTGCTCTGCAAAATCGGTCAGGGTCGTAAAGAAGGTCGCGGATTTCACCAGCTTTTGTTTGCGCTTTTTCAGCAAGGACAGGGTGAGCGACAGGGTCGTACCGGCGATGCAATAGCCAATGGCGTTCACCTGTTCGGTGCCGCAAATCTCGCGCGCGACATTCATCGCGGTGAGATAGCCCTCTTCGATATACTCCTCCAGGCCAATATCGGCATAGGCCTCGTCCGGATTGATCCAACTGACAACGAACAGGGTATAGCCCTGATCGACAATCCAGCGGATCAGGCTGTTTTTCTCTTTGAGGTCAAGAATGTAGAACTTGTTGATCCAAGGCGGGAACAGGATGATGGGGGTTTCATGCACCTTTTCGGTCGATGGTGCATATTGGATCAGCTCCATCATGCGATTGCGATAGACCACCTCGCCCTTGGCGGTGGCGATATTGCCGCCAACCTCAAAGGCGCTTTCATCGACCAGGCGCACGATCAGCTCGCCATTATTGGCTTCGACATCGGCCACCAGGTTTTCCAACCCTTTGACCAGGCTTTCGCCATCCGTCTCAATCGCCTTTTCCAGCGCGTCAGGGTTGGTCGCGAAAAAGTTGGTCGGGGCCATCATATCAGTGATTTGCTGCGCGAAATACCGAAGGCGCTTTTTCTCGGTTGGATCGAGATCGTCGATGCTTTCGACCGCATCGCGAATGGCGTCGCCATTGATCTGATATTGCTGCTTGATGAAGTTGAAATAGGGGTGCGTGTCCCAAAGAGGATTGGAAAACCGGCGATCCTTGCGACCTGTGTTTTCGGGGGCTTCCATTTTTCCCGCTGCAAAAGCTTTTTGCGCTTCTGCAAAATGCTGCATCGTTTTGCCCCAATAATGAACTTGCTGTTCGATCAATTTCGCGGGGTTTTGCAGCGCTTCTTGCCAATAGGCCTGACCGGCTTTGGCATAAAGCGACGCCTCGGGCCCGTTCAAGGCGTTGGGAATGGGCCGCTTTTTGGTCAGAGCGCTTACCAGCCGTTGTTGCAGCTCTTCGATTCGGGCCATATTGGCCTCGAGTTGGGCGCGGTTTGTGCCTGCGTCAACGTCGTTTGTTGTCATTGATGCAAATCCCCCCTATCTTCGCATTTGCAGAATAGACCCGGGATGCCCCATCGGCAAAGCGACGAATTGGCTCGGGGACAAAGGCGCGGCAAAAATGCGCCACTTTGGAAACGCGTAAGGAGTTGTGCGCATGCGCTACATGATGACCTATGATCTAATGGAAACAATGCGCAATACAAATCAATGGCTTGGGGCGACTGCCAAGACCATGGCATCTTACCCGGCCTTTTCCATTGTGCCAAACCCAGCCTTGGCCTGGGCCGCAGCCTGGGGCGAGGTGACTGAGCGCACGTTTGAACGCATGGTGGTCAAGCCGGATTGGGGCATTCACACCATGACCTGCGAAGATGGCAAGGATCATCTGGTCAATGTGGAAACCGTGGTCGAAAAGCCGTTTGGTGACCTGATCCATTTTGATGTTGCTGGCCGCGAAGAGCAGCCGCGCAAGATCCTGCTTGTTGCGCCCATGTCGGGTCACTATGCAACGCTTTTGCGCTCGACTGTGAAATCCCTGATCGTGAATTGCGAGGTCTATGTCACCGATTGGCACAATGCCCGCGATATTCCTGTGTCTGCCGGGAAGTTCGATGTCGAAGACTACACGCTTTACCTGATGGAATTCATGCGCGAGTTGGGCCCTGACACCCATGTGATCGCCGTTTGCCAGCCCGCGCCATTGACCTTGGCCGCGACCGCCTATCTGGCAGAGCTGGATCCCGAGGCGCAACCGCGCACATTGACATTGATCGGCGGCCCGATTGATCCGAATGCAACCCCGACCGATGTGACCGATTTCGGCCATCGTGTGACCATGGGGCAGCTTGAAGAGACCATGATCCAGCGGGTTGGTTTCAAATATAAAGGCGTGGGTCGGATGGTCTATCCGGGTCTGTTGCAGCTAAGCTCGTTCATGAGCATGAACGCGGATCGCCACTCAAAAGCGTTTAACGACCAAATCCTGCGGGTGGCCCGTGGCGAAGCGTCAGATCATGACGCGCATAACCGGTTCTATGATGAATATCTGGCGGTTATGGATATGCCCGCCGAATTCTACCTGTCGACGGTTGAGCGGATTTTCAAGAATGGCGAGATCGCGTCGAACTCCTTTGAGGTCGCCGGTCACAAGGTCGATATCGGGGCCATCACCAATGTGGCTGTGAAAACCGTGGAAGGGGCCAAGGATGATATTTCCGCGCCTGGCCAATGTGTTGCGGCCCTGGATCTGTGTACTGGCCTGCCCGATGACATGAAGGCCGCGCATCTGGAGCCTGACGCAGGGCATTACGGGATCTTTGCGGGTAAGAGCTGGCGTAACAATATTCGCCCGCTGGTGCTGGATTTCATCGATTCCAACTCAGGACCGAAAAAGCCGGCACCCAAGCGTAAGGCCAAGCTGAAAGCGGTTAAAACCGACGCGGCTTGAACCGGCGTTTTGACTGATAAAAGAAAGGCACCCGCATTTGCGTGGTGCCTTTTTCTTTGTTGCGGGCGAGGGGCCAGCCCCTCGCGCTCCCCAGGATATTTTTGGCCCAAAGAAGCCTTGGCCAAAGAAGATCCGGGGCGAAACTCAGAGACCTTCGAATTCGCAGAGGATATGGACATCCATGCCCATGGCTTCGAGCTTGGCGCGCCCGCCAAGTTCGGGCAGGTCGACGATAAATGCTGTGCCGATGATCTCGCCGCCCAGACGCTCGATCAGTTTGATCCCGGCCTCAGCCGTGCCGCCGGTGGCCAAGAGGTCGTCCACGACCAAGACTTTTTCACCGGGCAGAATGGCGTCGTCATGGATTTCAACCACCGCCTCGCCATATTCGAGTGTGTATTCCTCGGAAATCACAGCACCGGGCAATTTGCCCTTTTTGCGGATCGGTACAAAGCCGGCTGAAAGCTGGTGTGCGACAGCGCCGCCCAGAATGAATCCGCGTGCTTCCAACCCGACAACCTTGTCAAATCGAACGCCGGCATAGGGGTGCAAAAGCTGGTCGATCGCCATGCGAAATCCGCGTGGATCGGCGAACAGGGTGGTAACGTCCCGGAACATGATGCCCTCATGCGGGAAATCAACAATCGTGCGAATGTAGTCTTTGACCTGAGGGCGGGCGTTTTTGGGGGCGGACATGAGTCTCTCCTGCACAAACAAAGCCGCCCCCTAGTGTCGGAGAGCGGCCTGTTAGGCAAGGCCCATCTGAGAAATCAGGATTTTTTGGCGCGCCAGTTGTAGAAACGTTTCGGCAGCCAACGCAAGCGTGCGCGGTTGCCATTCAACTGGTCGTTGACGAAGAAAGTCTTTGCAAGCATCGGGTTCATTGTTAATACCTTCTGATAATACAGCAAAGTGCTGTGCCTGTGATGTAAGATGTATATACGTATATTTGGTTAAATTTCAACTAACGTGGGGCCATCTTGGGCAAGGAAGCCAAAAAAAAGGTTAAAAAAGAGAAAGATGCGCAACTGGTTCTGCGCTTGGGGCGCGAGGAACGGGACGCGTTTGTGGAGCTGTGCCAGGAATTGGACAGTTCGGCCAGCCGTGAGGTGAGGCTGTTCATTCGGCGGTTTCTCAAGAAACACGCCGAAGAGAATTCGGATTAAGTCGCGCGGCGCAGGGTGGCGGTAAAGACGCCCATGGCAATCAGGACAGAGCCGCCTGCCCGGGTGATCCAGGCTAGGATCGAGGGGCGCGAGATCATGCTGCGCAAACGGTCAGCGGCCAGCGCGTAGGCCAAGGCGTTCAGCGTCGCCAATCCCACAAAGGTGCTGACCAAAATGGCAAATTGCGGCAAGAGCGGTGCAGCGGGGGTCACGAATTGCGGAACAAAGGCGATGAAAAAGGCGATGCTTTTGGGGTTTAGCGCTGTGACCGCAGCGTTATGCGCAAAGATCCCACGCGCCGACACATCGGTTTCGGGGAGCGACAGCCCGCTGGTCGGGGCGGAGCGGATGAGCTTGATCCCGAGATAGATTAGATAGATTGCACCGACCCATTTCAGAACGGTGAACAGTGTAGCGGACGTGGCGACTAACGCGCCCAGCCCCGCCAAAGACAGGCTCATGGCGATGAAATCCCCCACCGCGACACCCGCGGCCGAGGCGACGGCCACGCTACGGCCTTTGCTGAGCGCGTAGCTGAGCACCAACAGAATGGTCGGGCCGGGGATGATCAGCAAAACGATGGATGCGGCGGTGAAGGCCAGCCAAATTTCTAAACTCATGATTTAGTCCTGCGGGTAATGGCGTTGCAGGGCCTTGATGTCCTGCGGGCCGAGGGTTTTGGACGCGTTGCTGTCCTGTGAGAAAATCGAGATGTCATCGTAATCAGGATTTCGAATATCGGTCAATAAACCAAGCGCCTGGGTCAACTCTTCGAGCATAGCGCTTTCATAGCTGCGGATATGGAGGCGGGTGCCAAAGATAATGACACTTCGGTTGATGACGCCATTTCTGGCCCAAACGATCACGCGGGCACCGGCCACGGTTTGGCCGTCGACCCCCGGCAGGCCAGTGCCTGAAATCGGTTCGCTGCCATCGGTATCAACAAAATAAATGCGGATATCGGCGTCGTTCTCGGGTGGCACCTGCGTCAAGGACAGGTTCATCGGGACGCGGTTTAGATATTGGATAGCGCGGGTCAGGGCAGCTTTGGCGCGCTTTTGTTTGCCACCTAGAAAGGCGCGGTCCAGAGGTTCCAGACTCACCCTGATTTGGTCCCCAGAAGGCCAGCGGAGGAATTTTTTGGCGCAGGTTCCGTCAGGTGGGGCGGCACAGGCGACGAGGCGGTAAAACGCCTCATCGCTCAAAAGGCCCTCTGTTTCGACAAACTCCTGGGCCCGCAAGATCGCAGGACATAGCAGCGCTATGCAGGCCAGGAGACGCAGCATTAGGCGGTCAGAACACGTCCGGCGACGGCGTCGAGTTTCGCCACCAGATCCGCGTCGCGTTTTTCAGGGGCCGTCATGATCGCGAAATCCAAGGCGCGGTCGCAGCCATGGGGGCAGGGGGCGCGATCATGGTCGAGCAGGTCCGGTAGGCCTCGGATCATGTTACGGGCCTTTTCGGAATTGCCCATCAAAGTCTTGATAATGTCATTCACATCCACCTCGCCATGATCGGGGTGCCAGCTATCGTAATCGGTGACCATCGCGATGGACGCGTAACAAAGCTCGGCTTCGCGGGCGAGCTTGGCCTCGGGCATATTGGTCATGCCGATCACATCCGCGCCCCAGTGTTCACGATACATCTTGGATTCCGCAAGGGTCGAGAATTGCGGGCCTTCCATCGCCAGATAGGTGCCCCCCTTGTGAATGGTGATACCGGCCGCTTGCCCTGCCTGATGGCAGGCCTCGCCAAGGCGTGGGCAGGTGGGATGGGCCACGCTGACATGGGCCACGCAACCGGTGCCGAAAAAGCTCTTCTCTCGGGCAAAGGTGCGGTCAATGAATTGATCAACAATGACAAAATGGCCGGGCGCGTATTCTTCGCGAAAGGATCCGCAGGCTGAGACCGAGATCACATCGGTCACGCCAAGACGCTTCAACGCGTCGATATTGGCGCGATAGGGGACTGTGGTCGGGCTGTGCACATGCCCGCGGCCATGGCGGGGAAGAAAGGCCATTTTGACGCCGTTCAGACTGCCGGTCAGGATTTGATCCGACGGGGTTCCCCACGGGCTTTCAACATCGACCCAAGCGGTGTTTTCCAGCCCATCAATGTCATAAAGGCCCGATCCGCCAATCACGCCAATCATTGTCTCTGTCATGTTTCCAAACCCATAGGTGTCCTGATTTGAGCGTAACCTGCCCAAAAGCGGGGCAAAAGAAAAGCGTTTAGCGCGGAACTTTCTTGTGAGGGAGAGAGTTCAGAACCGCTTGGAAATTGGGGCATTCCGCGTGGCTGGGGGCGGTGCATTTGGCGATGTGGCGCAAGAGTTTGCTGAGCTTTTCCAAATCTTCGATTTGCGCGTCGATATCATCGGCCCGCGCCGTGATCTTGTCGCGATCCAATGTAAAGCGTGGCTCGTCCGGGAGCATTTCTGCGGTTTCTTCCAGAGTGAACCCGGCCGCTTGGCACAGGCGTATCAACGCCAGCCGCGGCAGGATGGATGGTTCATATTGGCGTCGCAGTCCCTTGCGCGAGATTGCTTCGATCAACCCACGTTTCTCGTAATAGCGCAGTGCGGATGGGCTGGTGCCCGAGCGTTCCGAAACATCGCCAATATCAAGCAATTCCATGTTGACCTCAATCTGACTTCAAGTGGCAGTTTGCCGATCCACTTGAAAAGAGCAAGGAGCGTATCGTGGATTGGCTATTATTGGGCGGGGCCGGAATAGTGGCGACCGCAGTTATGGATGTTAGTGCCCTCGTTCGGGCAAAGCTGTTTGGTGTCGGTGGGTTGAACTATGCCTTTGTCGGTCGTTGGCTGTTATACATGCCGCGCGGCCGTTTCTTTCATCAGCCGATTATGAACAGCGCGTCGCTGCGTGGTGAACTGGCACTTGGGTGGGTTGCGCACTACGCCATCGGCATTGCGCTGGCCTGGGGGCTTGGGGCCTTGATTGGGGCCGAGAGGGCCTTGGAGCCAAATGCGGTTGTCCATATTGGCTTTGGTTTGGTTAGCGTCGGATTGCCGTTCTTGATCATGCAGCCGGGGTTTGGTTTTGGCGCAGTTGCCCGCAAAACGCCTAATCCGGCTCAGGCACGCAAGAACAGTTTGATCGCTCATGGGGCCTTTGGCTTGGGGCTCTTCCTTACCTGTTGGGGGATCGCATTGATGCGTTAGGCGGCGATTATGCACAGCGCGGCATCAAAGCTCTGCCGATTGGACACGTTTTTATAAGGGTTCTGCGCATAGACTGGCCTTTTCTGCTGGGGTGCAGTAGGCGGGGCGCGCGTCTATGAACAGGATTCCCGATGAAACGATCCCTTTTGGCGGCCTTTTCGGACCGCCTTGCTATGCCTGATCTGAGCCTGATGCCGAAAGAGGGGCTGACCCCGGCGCGGCTGCGGATCGAATTGCTTGCCGGTTTGACCGTTGCCCTGGCCTTGGTTCCCGAGGCGGTGGCCTTTGCCTTTGTGGCGGGGGTGCATCCGCTGGTTGGTCTTTATGCTGCCTTTATGGTGGGGTTGATCACCGCGCTGTTTGGCGGTCGTCCTGGCATGATCTCGGGCGCGACGGGGGCCTTGGCGGTGGTCATGGTGGCCCTGGTGGCGCAGCATGGGGTGGAATACCTCTTTGCCACCGTGGTTCTGATGGGGATCTTGCAGGTTTTTGCCGGTGTCATGCAATGGGGCAAGTTCATTCGTCTTGTGCCGCATCCGGTGATGCTGGGCTTTGTGAACGGCCTAGCCATCGTGATTTTCCTGGCGCAGATGGGCCAGTTCAAGGTGCCCGGATCGGTGGTCAACACCGGTGAGGGGCTGAGCAGTGGCGAATGGCTGACAGGCATGCCGCTTTACCTGATGCTGGGTCTGACGGCGCTGACAATGGCGATTATCTGGGTCATGCCCAAGATCAGCCGCGTGGTTCCGGCCCCCTTGGCGGGGATCGCGGTGGTTGCGGCACTGGTGATCGGGTTCGGACTGGACGTTCCGCGCGTCGGCGATATGGCGGAAATCAGCGGCAGCTTGCCTCCGTTCCATATTCCGGCCGTGCCGCTGAATTGGGACACGTTCATGATCATCCTGCCTTATGCGGTGATCCTGGCGGCGATTGGCCTGATTGAATCCCTGCTGACGCTGAACCTTGTCGGCGACATGACTGGCGAGCGTGGTGGCGCATCGCAGGAATGCATCGCCCAAGGCGGGGCGAATATTCTCACCGGTTTCTTTGGCGGCATGGGCGGTTGCGCGATGATTGGTCAGTCGATGATCAACGTGAAATCCGGCGCGCGCACGCGGATCGCCGGGATTGCGGCAGCGCTGTTCCTGTTGATCTTTATCCTTTTCGCCGCGCCATTGATTGAGCTGATCCCGCTGGCTGCGCTGGTTGGTGTGATGTTCATGGTGGTGATCGGGACCTTTGCCTGGAACTCGCTCACCATCCTGCGCAAGGTGCCTTTGACCGATGCCTTTGTTATCCTGCTGGTGACTGTTGTCACCGTGATGGAAGACCTTGCCGTGGCGGTGGTTGTCGGTGTGATCGTGTCGGCCCTGGCCTATGCCTGGCAGAACGCAACCCGCATTCAGGCGACCAAGCGTGAGTCCAAAACCGAAGAGGGCGCGCAGGTGTACGAAATCCACGGTCCGCTGTTCTTTGGTTCGGCGGATGGCTTTACCGAGCTGTTCGATGTCGCCCATGACCCAGAGGTTGTGATCATCGACTTTGCGGGCAGCCGGGTTGCGGATCAGTCGGCCTTGCAAGCGATTGAAGCAGTTGCGTCCAAATATGAAATGGCCGGGAAGAAAATTCAGCTGCGCCATCTCAGCCGTGATTGCCACCAGTTGCTGACCAAGGCGGGGCATCTGATGGTCGACAGCGATGATGACCCCGATTACCGGATTGCCGCCGATTATGGCGTGCGCACCGGGATTTTGGGCGGTCATTGATCCACATTTACGGACGCGAAGAAAGAAGAGGGGGCTTGGCCCCCTCTTTGCTTTTCAGCCTGGTTTTTCGGCTTATTGCGGCGCAAATACCCCAAGGTCGCGCACCGATCCCTTGGTCAACGCATCGCGCGCTTTGGCGATGCGATCAAGCGGCCAATCCCACCAGGCCAGCGCGTTCAGATCCTCGACCTCTGCCGCGTCATAGCGCATCTTGACCACCTGCGCCGGATTGCCTGTGACGATGGCGTAATCGGGGATCGTGCCGCGCACGACAGACCCAGCCCCGACAATCACCCCATTGCCGATCTTGGCACCGGGCAAAACCAGCGCTTTGTAGCCCAGCCAGACATCATGCCCGATCACCGTGTCGCGGGTGTCTGGCTGATAGCCCAGCATGGTTTCCGGGTCGAAGACGGCAAAAGGAAAGGTGCTGGGCCCCTGGGTGTCATGGTTGGCAGAACTTCCGACAAAGCGCACGCCATGGGCGATCTGACAGAATTTTCCGATGCTCAACAGCTCTTGGCTAAACGGAAAGAGATAGGGCGCAAGGTGACTGGCCCAATCATCCGGCGGGTTGAAATCAGACGCATAGGTAAAGTCACCGATGCGCATTCTGGGATGGTCGATGACTTGGTTGAGAAAAACCGTGCCCTTGTGAACGGAACCGTCAGGCAAGGTGATGGGATAGGCGCGTTTGGGATCAGGCAATAGCATGTTGCCTCCTTTGAAAACTGGTTGAAATCAGTGATTCAAAGGTACTGGTCCATCACGCCCTCCATTGTTGCGGGTTTAGTTTAACCCCCGGATCACCCAGAGTCCATGCGTGTCTATTCGCCGGGCCGCGACAGGCTGAACAATTCGCGCACGGTGGAAAAATCGCGATAGCCAAGTCGCGAAACCGGGTTGAAGCTGAGCACGTCAAAGATTCCATCCCGAATGCAGTCATCTCGCAGGTGGACGCCAGTGACTTCGCCAAAGACCGCGAAATTTGCTTCTCCCGGCAATTCTAGAATCTGGGTCAGCTTGCATTCCAAAGCTGCCGGCGCATTGGCAACGCGCGGGGCGTTGATGGTTTCGCATTCGGCCTTTTCGATTCCCACATGGGCAAATTCATCGACATTGCGGGGCAGGGCCGCCGAGCTGGCATTCATGACCTCTTTGAGAGCCTCTGAAACCACGTTGACGCAAAACACCTCGGTTTCGCGGATATTGGCCAGGCTGTCCTTGGCAGTGGTGGAGGAAAACATCACCTGTGGCGGCACATAGGCGACCGCGTTGAAAAAGGAATAGGGGGCGATATTGTCGCCCTCCGACCCGCGGGTCGAGATCCAGCCAATGGGCCGAGGGGTGACAATGGCGTTAAAGGGATTGTGGGGCAGGCCGTGGCCGTCTTGGGGACGGTAGAACATCTATGCGTCTTCCTGTTTGCGCGAGAATTGTGGAAGTGTTACGCCGCTTTGCGCCGGATTGCCATGCGAGGTTGCCTTGTACACGCTTCACCCCGAAACCCCTGACGATTGGTGGGAGGTCGAGAACCTCTATGACACTTGCTTTGCGCCCGGCCGCACAGCTTTGTCGTCCTACCGCCTGCGCGAAGGTGTGGAGCCGGTAAGGGGGTTGTGCGTGGTGGCGCGCGACGCTGATGGGATCCTGGGGGCGGCCATTCGGTACTGGCCTGTCATGGTCGGGCACTGGCACTGTTTGTTGCTGGGGCCGATTGCGGTACATCCAACGGCGCAAGGCGAAGGGCTGGGATCCGCTTTGATGCGGGATACGTTGGAGCGGGCGCGTGAAGCAGGTCATGAACGGGTGATATTGGTTGGCGATGAACCCTATTATTCTCGCTTTGGTTTTGTGCGTTTGAACGGGGTCGATATGCCCCCCCCGACCAACCCTGACCGGATTTTGGGTGTCGCCCTGGTCGATGGTGCCTGGGATGGGGTGAAAGGATCTGTTTCCCGCTGCGAAACGACCGAGGGTTGAAAACCGACCCTCGCGCTCACATCTTTGTGACAGCGCGAAAGGAGCATTTCATGAGTGATACGACCCTACCGACCCATTCCATTCCCGCCGAAATCGCGGTTCTGGCTGAACGGCACCGGGCTGCGAACCATGCGGGGATGCAGGTGCTGAGCCTCTTGGGAAGCCAGGCGGATAGCCTGCTGAGCCGACTGCCAGATGGTGTCAAATCCGGTCTGGAAGAAGCGACAACAGGTGCGTTGCGTGTGGCCTACCATTCAGCGAAATACTCTCGGGGCAAGGTGCCTGACCAAAAGGGCTGGCTAAACACGGCTTTTGCCACGGCAATGGGTGCCGTTGGGGGCGCTGGTGGGCTGGCCTCGTCGCTGGGCGAATTGCCGGTGACCACAACGGTTTTGCTGCGCGCCATCCAGGGGATTGCGGTTGAGCACGGGTTTGATCCGGACCAGGATGAGATCGCACGCGAATGTCTCAGCGTTTTTGCCTCTGCCGGACCGCTGGAAAAGGATGACGGGGCTGACATTGCCTTTTTGTCGGCGCGTATGGCTCTGACTGGTTCAACCGCGCATCGGATTATCGCCGCCATCGCGCCAAGAATGTCGATTATCATGGGGCAAAAACTGGCCACGCAGGCGGTGCCGGTGATCGGGGCTGCGGCTGGCGCGGCGGTCAATTTTGCCTTTACGAATTACTACCAGCAGATGGCGCATGTGCATTTTGGCCTCTTGGCCCTGTCGCGCGACACTGGTGTCCCGATGACCGATTTGGTGGGACAAATGTCGGCGGCATTGGAAGCCGAGCAGGACCGGGCGTCGGAAAAAGCGCGAGAAAAGGACAGCGCTTAAACAAATTTTAGGGGAATTCCCCTAAATTCATCTTTGCAAAGGGGAAACCAAGTCCCCTCATCTAAAGGGTCTGATCCAATGCAGTCGGCCGTATCGTCAGGAGCGGTGCAAACCGACATTGGGTGAAAACAGAGCCAAATCGCGTAGAATAGCGCGAACAGCGTTGCTGGCCAGAATGGTAGGGGACGCAAGACTGACGTCGAAGACTTTACACCCGGTTGATGGAAGCACTCCACAACCGGGTGTTTTCATTCCCGGCCCACGGTAACCGTGACCGCGAGGCTAGGTGATCCAAAACTTTTGCCAAAGTTTTGCAAATTCCATGGATGGAATTTGGTCGCGCGCGCTTCAGCCGTTTTCGCGCAAATAGGTCATCACCGCGTTACGCACGGATTGCTCACCGTTTGCGCCCGCCTCATGGATCACCTGACGGATCTCATTGAGATTATAGCGCATCAACAGGCTTTTGACCGGGCCGATCGAGGCAGGCCGCATGGAAAGATTGCGAATGCCCATGGCGGCTAGGCACAGTGCCTCCACCGTTCGGCCTGCATCTTCGCCACAAAAGCTGAGATGGGTGCCGGAGTCTTCGCAGCGACGCACGACCCCCTCAAGGAAGGTCAGGAAGGAAACATTCAGTGTGTCATAACGGCGGCGCACCCGTTCGTTTTCTCGGTCAGCGGCGAAAAAGAACTGCTTCAAGTCATTGCCGCCAATCGACAGGAACTGCACCTCGTCAAAGAACTGCTGAGGCGCATAGGCCAGTGACGGCGTCTCGAGCATCGCCCCGATTTCCAACCTTTCCGGGACCTTGTGACCCAGCCGCGTTTCCCGTGCCAGGACCTTATCGACCTCATTTCGCGCCATTTTGTATTCGCTATACTGAGCGATAAAGGGGAACATGATGGTCAGCGGCCGCCCTTCAGCTGCGCGCAAAAGCGCTTGAAGCTGCATGCGCATCACACCCGGTCGATCCAGGGCCACGCGGATGGCGCGCCAACCCAAAGCAGGGTTAGGCTCCTCCTGTGGTTTCATATAGGGCAGCACCTTGTCTGACCCGATATCGAGGGTGCGAAATACCACGCGCTTGCCATGGGCCGCGTCCAAGACCCGTTTGTAAAGCGCTGCCAACTCGGTGCGTTTGGGCATCTGGTTGCGGATCAGGAATTGTAATTCGGTGCGGAACAGCCCCACGCCTTCGGCCCCGGAATTGTCTAATGAGGGCAGGTCGGCCATCAAGCCGGCATTCATGTGCAAATGGATATGCTGGCCATCTGCTGTGATGCAATCGGCCTCGCGGATCGAGGCATAACGTTCCTGCGCCTTAGCCTGCATCGCCATTTTGTCGCGAAAGGCGCTGACGACTTGCTCATCTGGGCGCAGATGCACAATGCCCTGATCGCCGTCGACCAGGATCTGGTCCCCGTTCAAAGCTTCGTTGGTGATCCGGTCAGCATGGATGATCAGCGGAATCGCCAGGGCGCGGGCGACAATCGCGGCGTGAGACCCGACTGACCCTTCCTCAAGCACAACACCTTTGAGGCCGCGGCCATATTCCAGCAGTTCAGCCGGGCCAATATTGCGCGCAATGAGCACCGGGTCGGACGGCATTTCGGACCCGGTTTCACGGCCTTGACCGGTCAAGATCCGCAGCAAGCGGTTCGACAGGTCATCGAGGTCGTGTAGCCGTTCGCGTAAATACCCATCCGTGACCTGGCTCATCCGGGCGCGGGCCTGGGATTGTTCTTTCTCTACCGCCGCTTCGGCAGAGAGGCCGCGGGCGATATCCTCTTCCATGCGGCGCATCCAGCCTTTGGAATTGGCAAACATGCGATAGGCTTCGAGCACCTGCATCTGTTCCGCATCGGCCGAGGCTCCGGCGAGCATTTCATCAACACTGACACGCAAATGATCAACCGCCTCGCGCAGGCGCAGGCTTTCTTTCTCTGGGTCATCGGCGACAGGGTTGGTCACCACAACGCGCGGTTCGTGCAGCCAGACATGCCCCATGGCTGTGCCCTCTTGGCCGACGCCCCCCCGGATCAGAACTGCCTGGGTGTGAAGCGCTTTCAACGCCGCGCCTTCGCCGACAAAAGCCCCGAGTTCCGCCATTTCGGCGAGAACCATGGCGACGACTTCCAAGGCATAAACATCATCGGCGGTGAATTCGCGCTTATCCTTGCTTTGCACAACCAAAACGCCAAGCTTTTCGCCGAGACGTTGGATCGGAACCCCTAGGAAGCTTGAATAGATCTCTTCTCCGGTTTCCGGCATATAGCGGAAACCGCGTTCCGATGGCGCGTCGGCGGTGTTGACCACATCTCCATAACGCGCAACGCGCCCGACCAGACCTTCGCCCAGTTTCATGCGGGTCTGATGCACGGCTTCCTGGTTCAAACCTTGCGTCGCGCAGAGTTCCAGCGTTTCAGCATCACGGAACAGGTAGACCGAGCACACCTCGGTCTGCATGCTGTCTGCGGTCAGATGCGTGATCTTGTCCAGCCGTTCCTGACCGGCGGCTTCCTCAGCCATCGTGTCACGCAACCTGCCTAGCAGCTTGCGGCTTTCACTTTCCAGACCATCGGCCATAAGGCTCTGCTCCCTCAACGCTCCGGATACCAGTTATAGGCGAGTTGGGCAGGGGAGGGAAAGCACAATGCCCCGCCGCATCGCAGCAAAAATGCGTGTTTTTCCATGATGCTAATGGTTTGAGCAGATTGTCTCAGCCCGCCTTCGAACGAACGGGACAGAGCGGCCTGCAAACAAGACCACCTGTCTCAGTCACACATCTGTGCAGCCGTTTTGCGACCTTTATTGCCACCGGCCAAAAGCGGCCCAATGACCTTGAGCCGGTTTGGTACCATCGTTTGAACCGCACGTTCGATATTGGAAGGCAGGCGGCCCGGATGGTATTGCAGCGCATAGGCAAACAGCGCGGTTTCAGCGAGGTCCTCTTTGCCCGGGTTGCGTTCTGCGTAGCGAGTCAGAAACGTACGATCCTTGCGCTGGGCCTTGCGCCATTTACCGCTGACGGCATGGGGGTGATCCAGCGTGGCGTGAACGCTTTCGTGAAAGACGGTCTCATCCAGATCATGGGTGCTCAGACGTTTTTTGACATTTTGCGAGTACAAAACAAAGAATCGACCGCGATCCTCGCCAAAGGCTGTGTGGTCGCCTTTGTGAAGGACAACATGGCTGAGTTTGGCGCGCATGGACGTGGGCAGGCGGCCAATGGCCTTGGCCACCGGATAGGCAATGGCCTGCGCGGCCTTGGGGTGTTTGAAATCAGGGTGCGCTAGCAATTCCAGGCGTTTACCGTCCAGATACCGGGCCTCGTAAACCATGACGCCATCTGCGAATAATTGGTTGCTACGCTTGTCGGGCATTTCCCGCCGCTCGCGTCCGATGGGCTGTTTCAGGCAGGCGAGCAAAGACGGATCCGACGTCTTGATGAACTCCAGATCATTGGAAACAACAGAATTCTCAAAGAGAGGTTTTGCATTTGCCGGGTTGGCCAGAACAAGGGCGGCCAAAACGGGCACAATCACTGATTTATAAAAGGACAAAGGGGCACTCCTGCAAGGTGTGCCCCATGCGTGATCCAGTTCTTAGGCTTTTTCAAGCTCAAAGGCGTCATGGAGCGCTTGGACGGCCAGTTCCATATACTTGCGCTCAACCAGAACCGAGACTTTGATTTCGGATGTGGTGATAACCTTGATGTTGATGCCCTCGTCAGACAGGACCTTAAACATCTTAGAGGCCACGCCAGCATGGCTGCGCATGCCAATGCCAACGATGGACACTTTGGCAACGGCTTCGTCAATATCCAAATGGCTGAAGTTCAGCGCGCCACTTTCCTTGATCCCGTCAATCGCTTTCTGGGCGCGGGCCACTTGGTCGGTGGGGCAGGAGAAGGTCATATCTGTACGACCATCTTCAGAGATGTTCTGAATGATCATATCGACATTAACGCTTGCCTCGGCTAGCGGGCCAAAGATGGCTGCGGCGATGCCCGGACGGTCTGCAACCGAGACCAGGGTCATTTTGGCTTCGTCACGAGAATGGGCCACACCGGCCACGACATTGCTTTCCATGATATCCTCCTCGTCGCAAACGAGCGTTCCTGCTTCGTCGGACTGTTCTTCGAAACTGCTCAGTACGCGCAGTTTGACTTTGTATCGCATCGCCAATTCGACGGAACGGGTTTGCAGAACCTTCGCTCCCAATGACGCCAGTTCCAGCATTTCTTCAAAGGCGATCTTATCAAGTTTGCGGGCCTTTTCACAGACGCGCGGGTCGGTGGTATAGACGCCGTCGACATCAGTGTAGATGTCACAACGTTCTGCGCCAAAGGCGGCCGCAAAGGCCACAGCGGTGGTGTCAGAGCCCCCGCGACCCAGCGTGGTGATACGGCCCTCGGGGCTGATACCCTGGAAACCAGCGACGACGGCAACCTTCATACCTTCGCCGAATTTGGCATTGATATTGTCGGTCGGGATCTCTTCGATCCGCGCGCTGGCATGGGCGTCGGTGGTTTTGACCGGCACTTGCCAGCCTTGCCAGCTGCGCGCGGGAACATCCATTTCCTGCAGTGTCAGCGCCATCAGGCCGGCGGTCACGTTCTCGCCCGAGCTGACAACCGCGTCATATTCACGAGCGTCAAACAGCGGCGAGGTTTCGTTGACATAGCCAACGAGCTTGTTGGTTTCACCGGACATGGCCGAGACGATGACAATCACGTCATAGCCTTTGGCCACTTCAACGCCCACGCGCTTGGCGGCGCGGCGGATGCGGTCCAGCGTTGCGACGGAGGTTCCGCCGAATTTCATTACGAGAATGGGCATGATGCACCTTTCCTGTCAGGTCGCGCGGGGGTGTACGCGCTGACGTGGTTTTGTGCAAGGGTGCATTGGGTGGATCGCGGCGAAACGAGAAAATAGGTCCCGCTGGTTTGCAGGATCAGTTGCTTTTGCGATTGGGAACAAAGGGTAGGGGGGCAACCGGAATGCCATCATCAATCAGGGCTTTGGCATCTTCCGGCTTGGCTTCGCCCCAGATCGAGCGTTCGGGGCTGTCGCCCAAATGCATGGCGCGGGCCTCAGAGGCAAAGTCCTTGCCCACATAGTCCGAATTCTCTTCGACATGCGCCTTGATCTTGGCCAGAGCCTCTTCTGCGGCGCTTTCCGGGCTGCGCAGATCAGTTGCGTTTGACTCCGCCTCAGCCTTTTTGTTGACCCGAGGGGCCATCAGCGCCTTTTCCACCTCGCTTGAACCGCAAACAGCACAGGTCACGTGCCCGGCACCCTGCAATTTGTCAAAAGCAGAGGCAGACTGAAACCAGCTGTCGAAACGGTGCCCATTGGCACATTTTAGGCTGTATTGGATCATAGGAAGCGGGTGTTTAGGGTCATTCCATTCGGCCTGCCAAAGGTAAACATTTCGTTACGCTGCGCAAGGGGCGCAGGGGCTCATTCCGTTGGGGCAGCGATGATTTTCGCGATGGTTTGGCAGAGCTCGTCTAGGTTCAGGTCCGACTTGAGCGCGTCTTTGGCAGCCTGCCCGGCGGCGATTTGCATGTCTTCCGGGGCCAAGCATAGCAGCGCTTGGGCCAGGTCATGCGCCGTTTCAATCTGGATGGCGGCATTGTTGGTTTTCAAGCGCTGGCTCGCAGCGCTGAAATTCCGCATATCCGGTCCGTGCAGGATTGCCGAGGCAAAGGTCGCAGGTTCATATGGCGTGTGACCGCCTCTGTCGCTCAGGCTGCCGCCGATAAACACCCGCCCTGCCAGTTGGTACCAAAGCGCCATTTCGCCCATCGTGTCCGCCAGGTAAATCTGCCGCCCGTCTTTGTTTGGCGGCTCTCCGGTACTACGCCGGGCAGTGTTGAACCCTCGCGCGCGGATCATGTCTGCGATCTCTTGCGCGCGCTTTGGGTGGCGGGGGGCCAGAATCAGTTTTGTGTCGGGCCTGTCCTGCAGGGCCAAGGCATGAGCCTCCAAGACAACCTCTTCATCACCCTCATGGGTCGAGGCGGCCAGCCAAGTTTGTGATCGTGAAAAGGCGGCTATAAGCTGCGGGTCCGGTGTGAGGCCTGAGGCGGCATAAAGAGACTTCAGATCCATGACCGGGCCGCTTGCCTGTGTGCTCAGGCCCAACTCCAAGAGGCGGGATTGGCTGGCCGCATCCTGTGCTAACGCGAGGGAGACCTTGCCAAGCACCCGGGCTGGCAACCTGCCGAGCTTGCACCAGCCTTTTGCTGTCCCCGCGCTCATCCGTGCGCCCAGGATCAGGACCGGGCCGGGGCAGTTTAAGATGCGGTGTGGCCAGATTTCGGACTCCAAAGTGATATGGGCTTGGACGTTCCATTGCCGGATCATGTCGCGTGTGACCCAGCTTAGATCCAGCGGCGCCAAACGGGGCGAAACGCGATCCAGAGCCCAAGAGGCGACCATATCGCGGGCCGTTTCCGTGTTGCTTGTCACCAGCCAATTGATGCTTGGCTGGTCCTTGATCAGCTCCTCCAGAATTGGCCGGAAGGACGCTAGCTCACCATTGGACGCGCCGTGCAGCCAGACATGGGGGCCCGCAGGGATCGGTTGGGTATCGCGCCCCAATCGCGCGCGCACCGGGCCTTTGGCCAGCGAAATCGCGGAAAACAGGCTGATGAGGAAGCGATATAGCAGCACGCGCAGATATCCATTCGTAGGGATTGGGTTTCGATGTGTCTGTTCGCGCAACAAAAGACAAGCGGAGATATGCGCCACACGACCGCTCAGCACCGCGAGAGAACGCGCCTGTGGATAAAACTGTGGATGTCGGGGTTTTCAAATTGGCTTCATTGCGTTAGTTGCCTCTGTTGAGGTGTATGCTAGGTTAATCACTTGCACCTGCTACTTCTGCGGCCAACATTAAGCTTGCATAGGTGCGATTTTTTGACGTCAGTATTTGCAGATAGAGCTGAAGGATTTTCACAAAACCGACCTGCTCAGAGTTTTCTCCATGCGGCGAATCCCATGAATGGTCGGAAAAGTACAAGTCGCAGAACTGCGTTATGTAGAGCGTGGCCTTTGCCGCCGAGGGCAGGCCTCGAAAAGCCATTACTTTCAACGTGTTTCCCGTCAAAGTTGAGAGATTGGTTCAATTTGGATACTTCGATCCGCTCGCTCCTTGCTGGAGCCTTCAACTTGTAAATTCGCCAACTCAAAATGTTTGGGATGTAAAGTGGTGGGTAAGATCCTGAAAGTATTTGTAGATTTTTGACCTCTACGCGCAAGCTCAGGGTGAAACGAAAAAAACAGCCTTGAAAAGTAGCGCGGGACTCGTCAGGATCAAAAGTGAAATGCAATTTTGCATAGTGAAACTGGGAGGATTTCATGCGAAATTTGAAAGCCGCACTTTGCGCGGCCGTTACAACCTTGGCCGCAGGCGCTGTTTCTGCGGAAACTGTTTTGATCCACGGAGAGGCGGGCCCGAACCGAGGCGCGCGCGCCAAGGCAATCCAGTGGTTTGCCGATCAGGTTGCTGAGCGGTCCGAGGGGGATATGCGGATTGATGTGCAGTGGGGCGGTGCCCTGTTCAAAGCCAACGCGGCGCTGCAATCGATCCATGATGGCGTGGCCGATATGGGCACCGTGATTTCGGTCTATTACCCGCAGGAATTCGCCAGCTACGGAATTGCGGACCTGCCTCTGGATAACCCGGATGCCTGGGTTGGTATGCGCGCCACGGATGAGTTGTTTCGCACCAATGCAGCGGTCAAGGCCATTCTGGATGACAAGAACCTTGTCTATATCGGCACCTTCACCACAAGCCAGGTCAATATCGGATGCAAAGGGGCTGCGATCCGGACCGCCGACGACATTGACGGTCTAAAAGTGCGCGGCGTTGGAGCCTACGGCAAGGTGTTCGGTGAAATGGGGGCCAACATGGTTCGCATGTCGATCTATGACGCATATCAGGGTTTGGATAGCGGTTTGATCGACTGTTCGCAGGGTTATTCCTACGCCGTCTCCGCGCTGAAACAAGCCGAGGTCATGGACAGCTATACCTTGTTGAATTGGGGGCAAGTTGGCGGCGTTGGCACGTTCATGAACAAAGATGCCTTTGATGCGCTCAGTGCCGATCAGCAGGAATTGCTGCTGAGCACCGGGTCGGACATGGTGGATTACTTTGGTCAGATCCTGACCGGGGCCAATGCCAAGGCGATCGAGGACATGAAAGCGCAAGGTCTGGAAGTCATTGAACTGCCCGAGGCCGAACGCGCCAAGCTGATCGAGCGCGGCCAACCCTATGTTGACGCCTGGATCGAAACAGCGGGCAAGGCGGGCCTGGATGGCGCTGCGACGCTTGAGGTCTATCGTGGTCTGCTGGCAAAATACACCGCCGAGCGCGACGAAAAGGGTTACCCCTGGGATCGCCAGTAAGGTCATCTGACGTGCTCAAGAAAGTCGAAAGCCTGTTGCTGGGGCTGGCAGCCCTGGCCGTGCTGGTCATGGGGGCGATGATCACCGTCAACGTTATCCTGCGCCTGTTTGGCACCTCGTTGCCTGATAGCGTCGTGTTGGTGCGCGAATTGATGGTGGCTGGCATTCTGTTGCCGCTTGCGGTGGTAACTGCTCAGCGTGCCCATGTTTGCGTCGAAGTGCTGACCAACCGCTTGCCGCCCCGCGTGACCCAAGGGTTGATCCTGATCGGCTGGGTCATTGGCCTGCTGGCTCTGGCACCGATGGTCTATGCTGGATGGCGCGAGCTGGCGGCAACCTGGAGCAAGGGCAGCTTCTTTTTCGGCGATCTGTCTTTGCCGAAATGGCCGGGCCGCTTGGTCTTTTTCCTGGCAATGAGCGCCTGCTGGCTGCGGCTTCTGTTGGTGCTAATCGAAGACACACGCGCATTTCTGCGCAATGAAGAGGCATAATCATGGACGGAGCAACAATCGGGCTTATCGCCTTTGCCGCCGTGCTGGGGATGTTGGCCATTCGTGTGCCAATCGCCTTTGCCTTGGCCAGCGCGTCGACGCTGGGCACGTTTATCATCTTTGCCACCCGGACCGGAGCCTTTGCCCCGGAACGCGCGGTGCGCCCGACCACGTCGATGGTGTTTTCCAACGCCTTTGACCTGGTTCACAATTATAACCTGTCCATGATCCCGCTTTTCGTTGCCTTGGGCCATGTCGCCTATCGCGCCGGGATCACGACCAATATCTACGAAGCCGCCAAGGTCTGGCTCACACGTCTGCGCGGCGGGGTGGCCATGGCCTCTATTGTCGGCTGCGGTGGCTTTTCAGCGATTACCGGCAGCTCGATTGCTTGCGCTTCGACCATGGGGCGGATCTGTACGCCCGAAATGCTGCGTATGGGCTATGACAACCGTTTGGCCACAGCCTCGGTGGCGGCGGGGGGGACTCTGGGCTCGCTCATTCCGCCGTCGGTTCTGTTCATCATTTACGGTATCTTTACCGAAACCTCGGTCTCGAAACTGTTTTTGGCCGGTGTTCTGCCTGGGCTACTGACCTTGGCCGGGTTCGTGTTGGTTGTCGCCGTCTGGGTGCATCGCGACCCAAGCATCGCGCCGGATTCCGGCATTCACTATTCCAACAAGGAACGCATGCAGGCCGCGATCAAAGCCTGGCCCGCGCTTTTGCTTTTTGTTGTGATCGTCGGCGGCATCTATGGCGGTGTCTTTACCGCGACCGAAGCTGCCGCTGTTTCGGTTTCCTTGGCCGTTGCAGTTGGATTTGCACAGAAAACGCTGAACTGGTCCGATCTTTGGGACTCCCTCAAAGAGACCTGCATTCAGACTGCGGGCATCTTTATCATTGCGGCCAGTGCCAAGATCTTTGTCGCCTTCATCGCTTTGACGGGGGTCGCGCCAAAACTGGTCAGCTTTGTTTCTGATGCCGAGCTTTCGGTTTTCGCCCTTATGGCGGCAATTGCGGTCATTTACCTGCTGCTGGGCATGTTCCTTGATCCGATTGGCATCATGGTCCTGACCCTGCCGCTGATGGTGCCGCTGGTCGAAGGTTACGGGTTGGATCTGATCTGGTTTGGTGTTGTCATCATCAAATTGCTGGAGATCGGATTGATCACTCCGCCTGTCGGGCTCAATGTCTTTGTCATCGCGGGTGTGGTTGGCAAGGACGCACCGCTGGATCGCATTTTTGCCGGGATTGCGCGTTTTCTGTCCGTCGACTTGATCGTGCTTTTGCTCATCATGGCCTTCCCGGTTATCTCTTTGTTGATACCAACGAGTATGTGAGGAGGCCCCATGACCGATCGAAAATTTGCCAACACTCTGGCGCGGGGGCTTTCCGTTTTGCGGGCGTTTCGTATCAGCGATGATGGATTGAGCCATAGTCAGATTGTCGAGCGCACAGGTTTGTCGCCTGCGACCATCACCCGGCTGACCTATACCTTGAAGGAGTTGGGCTATCTCAGCCAAAACGGCAATCTGTTGCGGCTTGGGCCGGCGGCTTTGGCCTTGGCCAGTGTTGCGCAGATGTCGGCCAGTTTTCTGGATTTGGCCAATGGTCCGATGCAGGAATTGGCCAATACCAGTCAGACGCTTGTGTTGATGGCGGTGCGAGATGGGCATTCCATGACCCTTGTGCGCACCTGGCGGCCACGCAATGCCAGCTCGATCTGGCTTGAGACCGGGAACCGTGTGCCCATGTCGCGGTCATCGACCGGGCAGGCCTTTTTGGCGGCGCTGAATGCCGAGCGGTTTCAGGCGCTGGATCCGGATGCCGAATTGCACGCCCAACGCGAGGAAGCCCAACAGCAATTGGCGGCGCGTGGCTTTGTCTTTGTGCAGGGCGAGGCGCGTTACTCCAAAACGGTCAATGCCGTGTCGCGCCCGTTTTACGCTTCGGACCTTGGGGAACCGGTGGTGTTTGGCTGCGGGGCCACCCCCGAAGAGCTGACAGATAATCGCATTCTGACCGAGGTTGGGCCGATGCTGCGCAATGCGATGCAGGATTTGGAAAACAAAACCGGGGGCCCGCGGGCCTTGGATCAATTGAGAGCATAGAAAAGAGTGACATGACCATTCACTATGAAAGACAAGGGGATATCGCGGTTCTTAAGGCCGATAACCCGCCCGTGAATGCCCTGGGACAGACGGTGCGCCAAGGTCTGGTTGACGGGGTTGCCCGCGCAAACGAAGACGGTGCCAAAGCCATCGTGATCTATGGCGAGGGGCGCACATGGTTTGCTGGCGCCGATATCCGGGAATTCGGGAAAACGCCGCTCGAGCCTTACCTGCCAGACGTTTGCAATATTGTCGAAGCCAGCGCCGTTCCTGTCATCGCAGCCATGCACGGTACCGCCTTGGGGGGGGGATTGGAGGTCGCGCTGGGATGCCATTACCGCGTTGCGGTGCCGACGGCAAAAATGGGTCTGCCCGAAGTGCATTTGGGGCTGATCCCGGGGGCAGGGGCCACGCAGCGATTGCCGCGTTTGATTGGTCATGCGGCCGCTATTGACATGATGACCTCCGGCCGACCCATCGGGGCCGATAAGGCGCTGACCCTTGGCATTATCGACAAGATCGAAACCGGCGATCCGCTTGAGATCGGCTTGGCCTATGCGCAGGAATTGATCGGGCAAAACGCCCAAGTGCGCCCCGTAAGCGCGCTGCCCGTTCCCGATGCCATTGATTTTGACGCAGCACGTGACGCGGTTCGCAAGAAATCACGCGGGCAGATATCACCCGTTGTGGCGGTGGACGCGGTCGAGGCGGCAACCCGCATGGACTTCTCAGAGGGGCTGGCCGAAGAGCGTCGCCTGTTTATGGAGTTGATGAAAACCGATCAGCGCCAAGGCATGATCCACGCCTTTTTTGGCGAACGTCAAGTCAGCAAGCTGCCCGAGCTTCAGGGCGTCGCGCCGCGTGACGTTGCCGAAATTGGCGTCATTGGCGGGGGCACAATGGGCGCGGGCATTGCCACGGCGGCGCTGCTGTCAGGCCTGCATGTCGTCTTGATCGAAATGACAGCCGAGGCTGCCGAGGCCGCCAAGGGGCGCATTGCGGGCAATCTGTCTGGTGCGTTGAAACGCGGTAAGATTGAACAAGACAAACATGACCACATCCTCAACGACGCCCTGACCTGCGCAACCGACTACGTGGCATTGTCCAATGCGGATCTGATCATCGAGGCCGTGTTTGAAAACATGGACGTCAAGAAAGAGGTGTTTGGCAAGCTTGATACCGTCGCCAAAGCCGGGGCGATCCTGGCCTCTAACACGTCTTATCTGAACGTGGATGAAATCGCTGCCAGCACTTCGCGCCCGGCAGATGTGATCGGGCTGCACTTCTTTAGCCCCGCCCATGTGATGAAGCTGCTTGAGGTCGTGGTTGGCAAGGAAACCGCGCCGGATGTGGTGGCTACAGGCTTTGCGCTGGGCAAGCGGCTAGGCAAGATCTCGGTACGGTCCGGCGTCTGTGACGGCTTCATCGGCAACCGAATTCTCAACACCTATCGCAGTTGTGCAGACCACCTGATCCTGGACGGGGCCAGCCCCTATCAGATTGATAAGGTCATGGAGGGCTTTGGTTTTGCTATGGGGCCCTTTGCGGTTTCGGATTTGGCAGGGCTAGACATTGGCTGGGCCAACCGCAAACGCCTGGCCCCCACGCGTGACGCGCGCGAAAGGGTGCCGACCTATGCGGACAAGCTGTGTGAGGATGGGCATTTCGGCCAGAAAACCGGGCGGGGCTATTACGTCTATGACGGACGCGCCAAATCGCCCAACCCTGACGTGATGCCTCTGATCCAGGCCGAACGCGCCGAATTGGGCCTGACCGACAAAGGCTATAGCGACGACCAGATCTTGCGCCGTTATATGGCCGCCATGGTTAATGAGGCCGCCAAGATCCTGGGCGAAGGTATTGCCCGCCGCCCGCTGGATGTCGATATGGTTCTGCTCTTTGGCTATGGTTTTCCGCGCTATAATGGTGGCCCGCTGAAATGGGCAGACTTGCAAGGGCTTCCGGCGTTGCTGGAAGACATCAGAAGCTTTGCCCAAGAGGACGCCTATTTCTGGCAACCGGCCCCGTTGTTGGAACAACTGGTGGCCGAGGGACGTAATTTCGAAGATCTGAACAAGGAGGCCGCAGCATGAGAGAAGCGGTGATCGTCGCAGCTGGACGGACCGGATTGGCAAAATCCTTCCGCGGCTCATTCAACCAGACACATGGGGCCACGATGACGGCGCATGTGATCGAAAGCCTGATGGCGCGCACTGGCCTTGAGGCGGATGCCATCGAAGATGTGGTGATCGGTTGCGGCTACCCTGAATCCGAGACCGGCGGCAATGTCGCCCGTCAGGCAGGGTTGCTGGCCGGGCTCGACAAAAGCTCGGCCGGGCAAACGGTCAGCCGCTTTTGTGCCTCGGGGCTGCAGGCGGTGGCCACAGCGGCCAGCGCCATTCGCGAAGGCTCGGGCCCTCAGATCGCGGGCGGTGTCGAAAGCATCAGCCTGATCCAGGCCAAGATCCGCCGCGTGCCGGAACCGACCCTGATGCAGCGCATGCCCGAGACATATCACACCATGATCGAAACCGCTGATCTGGTTGGGGAACGTTACAGTGTCAGCCGCGAAGATCAGGATGCCTTTAGCCTTGTGTCGCAGCAACGCATTGCTGCCGCGCAAGAGGCCGGAAAATTCGCCGACGAAATCATTCCGATGCAGACGGTCATGGCAGTGAAAGATCGTGAAACCGGCGACGTTTCTCAGAAAGAGGTCACGGTTGATCGGGACGAATGCAACCGCCCCGGCACCACATTGGACGGTCTGGCTGGGCTGAACACAGTTCGCGAAGGCGGTTGTGTGACTGCCGGTAACGCATCGCAACTGTCGGATGGGGCGGCGGGTTTGATCCTGATGGAAGCCGGTGAAGCTGAACGTCGCGGGCTTGAACCACTGGGCGCGTTCAAAGGTTTTGCCGTGGCGGGCTGTGGCCCCGATGAAATGGGTATCGGCCCGGTCTTTGCTGTGCCGCGTCTGTTGGAGCGTCACGGGCTGTCTGTCGATGATATCGACCTTTGGGAAATCAACGAGGCCTTTGCCAGCCAAGCGCTGTACTGCCAGCGCAAGCTGGGCATTGACCCCGAGAAACTGAATGTGAACGGCGGGTCCATCGCGATTGGGCACCCCTTTGGCATGACAGGGGCCCGACTGGCCGGACATCTGTTGTTCGAAGGCAAGCGGCGTGGTGCCAAAACCGGGGTTGTCAGCATGTGCATTGCTGGCGGCATGGGCGCAGCCGGGCTGTTTGAGATCTACTAAGAGAGGCAAACATGGATCTGAGTTTTAACGAAGAAGACCTCGCCTTTCGGGCCGAGGTCCAGGATTTTATTGCCCAAAAACTGCCGGCTGAGCTGGCAGATAAGGTGCGGTTGAACAAAGGATTGAGCAAAGCCGACCATGATTTTTGGCACGCTCAGCTGAACGAAAAAGGCTGGCTTGCGCCCAATTGGCCCAAACGGTTTGGCGGCGCAGAATGGGGCGCGGTGCGCCGGCATATCTTTGAGGAAGAATGCGCCTTGGCCTTTGCGCCGCGCATTGTGCCCTTTGGTTTGGCCATGCTGGGGCCGGTTTTGCAGAAATTCGGCTCGCAAGAGCAACAGGATTACTGGCTGCCCCGCATCCTGAATGGTGATGATTGGTGGTGTCAGGGCTATTCCGAACCCGGCGCTGGTAGCGACCTTGCTGCATTGAAAACCCGCGCGGTGCGCGATGGCGATCACTATGTTGTCAACGGACAAAAGACGTGGACCACCCTGGGCCAGCACGCGAATATGATCTTTTGCCTCGTGCGCACCGACGTCGAAGCGAAAAAGCAGGAAGGCATTTCTTTTCTGTTGATCGACATGGACAGCCCTGGTGTCGAAGTGCGCCCAATCACCTTGATCGATGGCGGGGTCGAGGTGAATGAGGTCTGGCTGACCGATGTGCGCGTGCCGGTAGAAAACCTGGTGGGTGAGGAAAACAAAGGCTGGACCTATGCCAAATATCTGCTGACCCATGAGCGTACCAATATTGCCGGTGTCGGCTATAGCCGCGCCGGGCTGGACAATGTCAAACGCATTGCGGGGCGGGCCATGTCCGGCGGCCGCCCTCTGATCGAAAACCCGCATTTCGCGGCGCGGGTGGCACAGGTGGAAATTGACCTTATGGCCATGTCCACGACAAATCTGCGCATCATCTCCAAAGCGGCGGCAGGGCAGGCTCCGGGTATTGAAAGCTCGCTGCTCAAGATCAAGGGCACGCAGATCCGGCAGGAGATCACCGATCTTACCCGTCGAGCGGTCGGCCCGCAGGCCTTGCCCTTTGTGTCAGAAGAGGTGGAGAGCAACACACCTCTGCCGGATGCCTTTGATGCCGGGGCCGTGGCGGCCAGCTATTTCAACAATCGCAAATTGTCGATCTTTGGTGGATCCAATGAAATTCAGCGTGAAATCTACGCCAAGCAAATGATGAGGGATGCAAAATGAATTTTGAGCTGACCGAAGAGCGGCAAATGCTGCAAGACAGCCTGCGCCGCTATCTGGCCGGGGCCGAAGGCGACATTTGGGCAGGCTTGGCCGAGTTGGGCGTCATCGGTGCCTTGTTCTCAGAAGAGCAGGGCGGGTTCGGCGGCGCTGGCTTTGACATGGCCGTGGTGTTCGAAGAGCTGGGGCGCGCGGATCTGACCATCCCCTTGATTGACAATGCTTTGCTGCCTGGCTTGCTCATGGTTGCTGGTGGACAGGATGTCGAAGGCCTGATTGGCGGGGCGCAAAGATTGGCGCTGGCCCATGGTGAAACGGCGGCTCGCTATGATCTGAATTGGGTGGAAACCCGCGCCGAAGGCAACCGTCTGACCGGTGAGAAAACCGTTGTTGTCGGGGCCGAGGATGCGGATAGCCTGATCGTGTCTGCGCGCCATTCCGGGGTGGCATGTGATGAACAGGGCATCGGCCTGTGGTTGGTCGCAAAAGACGCGCCGGGGCTGCAAATTCGCGGCTATGACATAGCGCAAGGGGGACGTGCGGCTGAGGTGTCACTGACGGATGTCGAGGCGAAACCCTTGATCGCTGAGGCCGGTTCTGAATTGGCCAAAGCCTTTGCCGCGGCGACCTTGGCGGAAATGGCGCAATGCTTGGGTGCGATGGATATCTGCGTTGCCATGACCCAGGAATACCTGACCACGCGCAAGCAATTTGGTCGCCCGATTGGCACTTTCCAGGCTTTGACACACCGGCTGGTGGATGTGGTCGTCGCGGTGGAACAGGCCCGTTCCATGGTTATTCTGGCCGCTGGGCATCTGGAGGCAGATGCCAAGACGCGCGATTTGCATATTGCGGCTGCGAAGAACCTGTTTGGGCGTTCCGGGCGTTTGGTGTCTGAAGAATGCATTCAGATGCATGGCGGCATTGGCATGACCGAGGAATACGCCCTGGGGCGCTATGCCAAACGTATTACTATGTCCGATCATCGGTTCGGCGACACAGACCACCACCTTGAGCGGTTTATCGACCTGGGGGCGGCATGAATGTCCGTCTGGAACAGGTCGGTTCTTGTCTGATTCTGCATAACAGGTCGGAAAAGCGCGGTGCGATCTCGGTCGAGTTGTACCAAGCCATACAAGAGGCTTGTGCCCGTGCAGATGACGGTTCCGTCCGCTCGATTATCCTGGCGGGTGGCGCGTTTTTCTGCGCGGGGGGGGATCTTGATCTATTGGCCAAGCGCGCTGAGCTCCCCTTGGACGAGCGGCGCGCGCTGATTGAGCGCTTGCATGACACGATCCGCGCCATGATGGCCTGCCCTGTGCCGATCATCGCTGCCGTCGAAGGCGGGGCTGCGGGGGCAGGGCTGTCGATCACCCTCGCTTGCGATTTTGTTGTGGCTGCCGAACAGGCGCAATTCACCGCAGCCTATATCAAAGCGGGGCTGACTCCGGATGGTGGTTTAACGCATTTCCTGTCGCTGGCGCTGCCGCGTCAATTGGTGATGGAGCTTTGCCTGCTGGCGCAGCCGATATCGGCGGAAAGACTGGCCAATTTCGGTGTCGTGACCACGCTTGTGCCCAAGGGGCAGGCCTTTGATCAGGCTCAGGCCTTGGCTGCGGAACTGGCCCAAGGCCCGGCACAGGCGCAATCGCGTATTCGCAACTTGCTCAACGCCGCCCCCAATCAAACGCTGTCGCAGCAACTGGATTGCGAGGCTGATTTTATGGCCGAAGCCCAAGGCGGGGCTGAGGCGGCCTGTGGCATCCGTGCCTTTTTAGAAAAACGCCAACCGGAGTTCCCGACATGACCCTGATGCATACGGAATTGACGCAAAGATTTGGTCTGCGCCTGCCGGTTCTGGCGGGCGGTTTGATGTGGCTGGCCGACGCGGATTACGTTGCTGCCGCCGCTCATGCTGGCGCTTTGGGTTTCCTGACCGCCGCCAGCTTTCCCGAAGACGCGCAATTGCGCGCCGAGATTGCGCGGGCGCAAGAGCTGTGTCAGGGCAAACCCTTTGGTGTGAATGTCTCGATGTTGCCCAAGCTGGTTCCGGGCGAGCGCACCGAACAGGTGTTTCGCATCGCGGCCGAAATGGGCGTCGAAGTGGTTGAAACCTCTGGCCGCAACCCCGAGCCTTACCTGCCTTTGCTGCGCGAATTGGGGCTGGTGGTGATCCACAAGGTGCCCGCCGTCAGATATGCAATCAAGGCGCAACAGGTCGGTGTCGACATGGTCTCGATCGTCGGGGCAGAATGTGGTGGCCATCCGGGGATGGACATGATTGGCAGCTTTGTGAATGCCGCAATGGCGGGCCGCGATCTGGATATTCCATTTATGATTGGCGGCGGTGTCGGCCACGGCGCGCAAATCGTTTCGGCCTTGGCCATGGGGGCGGCTGGCGTGGTGATGGGAACCAGGCTTTTGGTGGCGCAAGAGCTGAACGCCCATCCCGATTACAAACGTGCCATAGCAGAGGCGAGCGAACGTGACACCGTGCTGACCATGTCCAGCGTGCGCAATACCGTGCGGACCTTGGCCAATGAAACGACAGAGGCTGTGACGCGGATGGAAACCGATAATCCGAATGTCACCATCGCGGATCTGATGCCTTTGGTCTCCGGGCAAATCGGGCGCAAAGCCTATGAGACCGGCGATGTCTCGCGCGGCTTGCTTTCGGCTGGGCATGCTCTGGGGCTGACCAGCGCAGTGCAACCGATGGCCGAAATTTTTGATCAGCTCGAACAAGAAGCGTGCCAGGCCCTGGCGCGCATAGATGCCCTTCGCGCCCCACTGACCGAGGTAGCCTGACCATGCGCATTCACGACATATTGGAGCAGAAAGTTGCGAAGCAGCCCGTTGCGCCGGCTTTGACAGACAGCCTCGGGTTTGACTGGTGCTACGAGATTTTGGGCCATGTGGTTGATGAGCTGGCCCAGAAACTGGTTGATCTGGGGGTGAAACCGACGGACCGGGTTTTGCTGGTCATGGAAAACTGCGCCCCTGCGGTCGCGACCTTGCTGGCGGTATCCAAGGTCGGCGCGGTGTTGATCCCCTTTAACGCGCGCCAAACCGACAAGGATCTGCAACGCGTTATCGACCACGCAACCCCGGCTGCAGTCTTGTTCACCGTGAGCGTGTCAAAAGAGGCCAAGGTACATGCCGAATGGGCCGGCGCGCAGGACATGTGTCTTGCTGGTTTGAACGGAGCGCTTTTCGCCACGTCGCGAGCGACGGATCCTGTGGAAGAGCTGAGCGATGTTGGTGCCATTCTTTACACCACTGGCACAACTGGCGTGCCCAAGGGCGTTATGCTGACCCATGACAACCTGATCTTTGGCGGTCGCGTCTCTTGCGATGTCCGCAAGATCACGGCTGAGGATGTGCTATACGGCGTGCTTCCGATGAGCCATGTTTTTGGGCTTGCCTCGGTCGTTGTGGCTGCGCTTTTGGGCGGTGCTTCTATCCGGATTGAACCCAGGTTTGCACCGGCCAATCTCTACAATGCTTTGTTGAAAGGGGTCACGCTGCTCTCCTCTGTGCCGCAGATGCTGGCGCAACTGATGCATTACACCCGCGAACAGGGGCATGAGCACCTGCCAATTGACAGCCTGCGCTATGTGTCATCCGGCGCGGCCCCGTTGGATATCGACTGGAAAAGCAAAGCCGAAGCCTTTTTCGGCCAGCCCTTGCAGAACGGTTATGGCATGACCGAAGCCAGTGCCGGGGTCTGCGTCACGCGCCATATGGGCAGCAATGATGACATCTCAGTTGGTCAACCTTTTCCCGGTGTGCAGCTGAAACTTGATGTGCAGGCCCCAGGCGGAGGTGGCGAAGTCGGGGAAATCCTGATCGCCGGTGGGGGCGTGATGAAAGGGTATTTCCGCAATCAAGAGGCGACAGCGGCGGCCTTTACCCCGGATGGCTGGTTGCGGTCAGGGGATCTGGGGCGGCTGGACGCGCAGGGCAATTTGCACATCATGGGACGGTCCAAGGAGTTGATTATTCACGGCGGCTTCAATGTCTACCCGCCCGAGGTCGAGGCGGCACTGAATGAGCATCCTCAGGTGATCCAATGCGCTGTAGTTGGCGTCACACGCGACGGGGATGAGAAGGTTTGCGCCTTTGTCGAAGCCTCGCCCAATGATTGGCCCAACGAAGAGGATTTGCACGCCTATGCGCAAACGCAATTGACTGGCTACAAACGCCCTTGGCGCATTGTGGTCATGGAAAAGCTTCCGGCGGCGGCGACGGGCAAGATCCTGAAAAAGGACCTGCCAGCTCTGATCAAGGAGTGATCCATCCTCAAAGGTTATGAGGCGAAAACGGCCTCCATGTCGGCAAACCCCTTGACTTCAATGGGGTTCCCGCTTGGGTCGTAAAAGAACATGGTCGCCTGTTCGCCCGGCTCTCCGGCAAACCGGATGGTTGGTTCGATGACAAATGCGATTTGCGCTTCGGTCAATCTCGCGGCCAGTGCTTTCCAATCTGGCATGTGCAAAACGACGCCGAGATGTGGCATGGGAACCATGTGGTCACCAACCTTGCCGGTTGCCTGGATTTTGAAAGGTTCACCCAGATGGAGTGAGATCTGGTGCCCGAAAAAACTGAAATCGACCCATGAGTCGGTTGAACGTCCTTCCTTGCAGCCCAGCGTTTCTCCGTAAAACTGCCGTGCCGCGTCGAGATCCGTGACATTATAGGCGAGGTGGAAAGGTGTCAGCATGTCAGCTCCGAGCTTTGGGTCTCTCCTGCAAATAGCGCGAGTTTGGACGGGAGAAAAGCATCACTGTTTGGCAACCAGTTGCCCCAGGTTAAGGACAGGGGAAAAGTCATCCAGGGGGCACCGCGACGTTACAGCCGGACGCAAATGGCCCGCCTCTGATGTCTCGACAGAAAGGGTGCGACTCTTAACTTGCCTCTTTCAACTCATGCTCTTGTTCAGGCGCGGTTTGCGGTGGCTCCACCTGAAATTTCTCACCTGTCCCCAAGAGGTCGCTGGTCAACTCATTCAATGATTGAATGGACGCGGCGGTTTGTTCAAACATCGACGCATTTTGCTGGGTCACCCCTTCAAGCTCGGAAATGGCTTTGTTGACCTGGTTCAGTCGCGTGGCCTGATCCCCGGTCGAGCTGGCCACCGCTTCGATGGCTTGGTCCAATTCCCGAACATAGCCTGAGATCCCCTTGATCGAATTCCCGGCTTCGGCGATGCGCCCGGCACCATCTTCGATTTCCAATTCACTGGAACTGATGAGATCGTTGATCTCTTGAACGGCGTCCGACGCGCGATGTGCCAAGGCTAGAACTTCGGAGGCGACAACGGCAAAGCCGCGACCACTTTCGCCAGCCCGAGCGGCCTCAACACCGGCATTCAAAGCCAAGAGATTGGTTTGAAATGCAATTTCTTCGATCAACTCAGTGACTTTGGAAATCTTTTTTGAGGTATCGACGATCTTGTCCATCGCGCTAATGGCTTCTTCGACCACGGTGGCCCCGTTCTGCGCGATCTCATTTGCGGCTTCAGCTGTACCGCGCGCGGCGGAGACGCGGGTACTGATTTCATCGACAGAGCTTGTGAGCTCTCCCAATGTAGCGGCACTTGTTTCGAGGTTGTAAGATTGGGTTTCAGTGCGACGGGCAAGGTCAGAGGCCGCCGATGAAATATTGGCGGTGTAGTCCGAAATCTCCGACGAACTGCCCAAGACGGCACGGATGGAATCTGACATGGAGGTCACCGCTTCGTTCATCGACAGTTGCAGCCGCGCGAAGGCACCGTCAAAGTCTCCGTCCATGCGTTGGGTCAAGTCTCCTCGCGCCAGCGCGTGGCTGACCTGAACCACGGCGTTAAGACCGCCTTCGATCTTGTCCAGCAACTGATCCAGATGCGACGCGACCTCGGCCAAGGTGTCGTCGCCATAATCGCGGTTGATACGTTTGCTGAAATCACCTGCACTTGCGGCAGCTGCCAGTTGTGACACCTGCATCTGAAAATCTTCACGTTCCTGTTGCAAGGTCGCAGCCATTTCGTCTGCCTTGTCTTGTTTGGAAACAACGCCGCGGCGCAGAATTTCACGTGCACCAAGCGCAGTGAGCAAAGAGAGGACTGCGATAATCCCACCGACAATTGTCACAAGTGTTTGCGTGGCCGCCAGATTGTCGTGAACAGTTTGCGAAATCTGCCGCCCTTCTGCAACGACAGCGGCATCGAGGACGCGCAGACCATCCAGAGCTGGGCCATCCGATATTTTGACAACGGAATCCATCTCTTCGGCAGATTTACCCGCGTCGATCATGGCCGAAACATCCGTCAAGGCAGCCGCATATTTCCCAATGGTTTGTTCAATATCAGCAATGGCTTGGCCCTCTTCAGGGGAATGCGACATTGCCCGGTACCTTGCCAAGGCAGCTTGGGCTGCAGCGGCGGCTGCTTCGACTTTAGCAATGCGCGGTTTGTCGCCGCGCAGCACCAGGTTCTTGAACTGGTGAATCATACCGCCATAGCCAATATGGCCACGTAACTCTGCCAAAATGCTGGCCTTGCTTTCGGTTTCGGTTTCCGCACGAGAAGCCGACAGGGATGTGATCGCATTCAGGGCCGGAGAATCATCGATTTTGACGACACTGTCTGTTTCTGCGGCGGATTTACCTGCGCCATACTGGTTTTCAACAGTCTCTAGCGCTGCGACATAGGATTGGATTGTTTGCCCCACGGCATCTAGTTCTTCCGCCTTTTCAGGATTGAGATTCTTGAGCTGCTCCAACGCGGCCATGGCGGCCCCGGCGTTTTGACCGGCAGCGTGGTAATATTTTTCATCCCCCCGCAGCACGTAGTTTTTGAATTGATGGATCATTCCACCATATCCAAGGGCTTGAACCAGTTCATTTTGCGCACGTTCGCTTGGATTGGCGCGCCGTTCATATTCGGACATAAGGTTGGCCGCGTCGCCGGTTCTGTTGAACGACCAAAACGACATGCCCGCAATCATGATGGCGGTGAACAGAATGGAGCCAACAATCGCTCTGCCAAGTGTGCGAACAGGTAGGGAAAAGATCGCTTGCATAAATGAGCCTCCACCGCTCTGCGAAGGCCAGAAGTCAGGCCAGTAAGTGAATCGCGCGCAAGCTTTGTGCCTGAAGGGCTCTTAAGACCGATTTTATAGCAGTGGATTTGAATGTGTTCTTTTAGCCAAAAAAGGTTCAATTTTATGGAACATGATCATGCGACGCTCGGGAAAAGCCGCTGCACATACAGTTTCGACAGAAACTGCGCACTATCTTCAGCTAGGCGGTTAAACAAGGTTGGAAGATGGTGCTGCTGGAGAGAATTGAACTCTCGACCTCTCCCTTACCAAGGGAGTGCTCTACCTCTGAGCTACAGCAGCAGCGTGAGCGGGCTTCTAGACCCGGTTTTGCGAGGGTGCAAGAGGGAAATTGAAAAAAGTGTGCCTTCGTTCGATTTTCTTCGCCAAGGCTGTTCGCCTGGGATCAGCGCCCCACTGGACCCGTGTCAAAGGCTGGGGTAAAGCAGGGCATGGAACAAAACAAACAACCCCGTAAAAAGCACAAGGATGCCGGACGCGAAAAGCGTCTGAAAGCTGCGCTCAAGGCCAATATGGGGCGGCGCAAGGCGCAGGCCCGGGCTCGCAGTGCGACGGCGCAGGATGTGCCGGAAAACGGGGATGAGGCGGTACAGGACAAGGACTGACAGGTATGGATTCGATTATTGTTAAGGGCAATGGCCCGCTGAATGGTGACATTCCGATTGCAGGTGCCAAGAATGCCTGCCTGACCCTGATGCCCGCCACCTTGCTCAGCGAAGAGCCGTTGACGCTGACCAACGCGCCGCGCCTGTCTGATATCCGCACGATGACGCAACTGCTTCAATCGCTCGGGGCAGAGGTCACCAGCCTGCAAGACGGGCAGGTTTTGGCCATGTCGAGCCACGATTTGACCAGCCAGCGCGCCGAATATGACATCGTGCGCAAGATGCGTGCCTCGATCCTGGTGTTGGGGCCGTTGCTGGCGCGTTATGGATATGCCGAAGTCTCGCTGCCCGGTGGTTGTGCAATTGGCGCACGTCCGGTTGATTTGCACCTCAAAGCCCTTGAGGCGATGGGGGCCGAACTGGACCTGCGCGACGGCTATGTGCACGCCAAAGCCCCGTCTGGCGGGTTGCGTGGCGGTGTGGTCGATTTTGCCTTTGCTTCGGTTGGGGCGACTGAGAACGCGTTGCTCGCGGCGACTCTGGCCAAGGGAACTACCGTTCTGAACAACGCCGCGCGCGAACCTGAGATTGTCGATCTGGCTGATTGCCTGCGCAAGATGGGCGCGCAAATCGACGGGGACGGCACCAGCACGATCACCATTCAAGGTGTCGATCGTCTTGGCGGTGCAACCCATCGCGTGGTGACGGACCGGATCGAGCTAGGCACTTATATGCTGGCCCCGGCGATTTGCGGCGGTGAAGTGACTTGCCTGGGCGGTCGCCTGTCCTTGGTCGAATCCTTTGTTGAAAAGCTGGAGCTGGCCGGTGTTTCGGTGACCGAAACCGACAAAGGTCTGACCGTGGCGCGCAAGAATGGCCGGATCAAGGCTGTGGACGTAACCACAGAGCCTTTCCCGGGCTTCCCAACCGATTTGCAGGCCCAGATGATGGCGCTGCTTTGCACCGCCGAAGGAACTTCGGTTCTCGAAGAGAAGATCTTTGAGAACCGCTTTATGCACGCGCCGGAATTGATGCGCATGGGGGCGCAGATTGATGTGAGCGGCGGGACCGCCAAAGTCACCGGCGTGGAAAAACTGCGCGGTGCACCGGTTATGGCGACTGACCTGCGTGCCTCGGTTTCCTTGATCCTGGCGGGGCTGGCTGCTGAGGGTGAAACCAAGGTCAGCCGTGTCTATCACCTGGATCGCGGTTACGAACATGTTGTGCGCAAGCTGCGCAATGTCGGTGCAGAGATCGAAAGGGTCAAAGGCGAATGAGCGAAGACGCACGTTTCGAAGATGGCGGTGAACGTCCCCTGAACCTGGGGGCGGTGGATGCTGAGGATTTGCAGGTCGTATCGGCTTTGGTGCAGGATTCTGTGCTGCCCGTCACCGAAATCGCTTTTCAGAAACGTCACCATCGTCTGTGCCTCTTGCTCAATCGCGTGCGCCGCGAGGATCTGGATGCTGCCGCCCAACGCGGGCGTCCTGTGGAACGGGTGCAGTCGCTCTTGACCATCGAAACCGCTTTGGGCGTTGGCGCACAAGGGATTGATAAATCTGACCAAGAGATGATCCTGTCGCTTTTATCTGTGTCCTTTGAACCGGGGGAAGAGGGCGGCGGGCATGTTTTGCTGACTTTCGCCGGTGACGGGGCCCTGCGCGCCGAGGTCGAGGCATTGGAAGTGACGCTCAAAGACGTAACGCGCCCTTATATTGCCCCATCGGGCAAAGCCCCCTCGCACCCCGAATGATCCGCGCACTGACTGGTGCTGACCTGTCGGCCTATCGCGCCATGTGGCTTGATGGGTTGCGCCGAACGCCCGACGCATTTCTCCTGACCGAAGCCGAAGCTGTGGGCATGACAGATGCGCAATTGATTGCGCGGTTGGAACAGGGCACGATTTTTGGCGCATTTGTACAAGACCAGCTGGTTGGCATGATTGCCTTGTCGCGTGGCGGGCCGGAACGGTTGCGCCATATGGGCGATCTTGGGCCGCTATACGTGCATCCCAGCGCGCAGGGCAGGGGGCTTGGCCGGGCTTTGATGCAAGTGGCCGAACAGGCGGCGCGCGACATGGGTCTGTTGCAGGTTGAGCTTTGCGTGGATGCGACAAATCACGGGGCGATTGGCCTCTATAAATCCTGTGGTTTTGTTCAAATCGGGCTGCGGCCGCGGTCGGTGATCGTCAATGGCACGCCGCGCGACGATTTGCTGATGCTAAAGCAGCTTGATCACGCTTGAGACCCGCTGCCACAAGGGCTATTCAGCCGGGGTAATTCCGGAGAAGCTCATGCCCGTCTTTCTTGACAGCACCGACACTGATTTCGAAGCCGCCTTTGGGGCCCTGTTGAACGCCAAGCGCGAAGACAGCCCGGATGTCGACGCTGTTGTCGCCGAAATCATCGCAGATGTGCGGGCGCGGGGCGATGCGGCTGTGCTGGAGCTGACTGAAAAATTTGACCGTCTGCCTTTGGACGCGGCAGGCATGCGGTTTAGCGCGGAAGAGATTGACGGCTATTGCGCGCAAGTCTCTGACGAGGAACGTCAGGCGCTGGAAACGGCCGCGGCGCGCATCCGCGCCTATCACGAAAAGCAATTGCCGCGGGATGAGCGGTGGACCGATGACAGCGGGGCCGAGCTGGGCTGGCGTTGGACGGCTGTTTCAGCGGCGGGGTTATATGTGCCGGGTGGGCTGGCATCATATCCCTCTTCTGTGCTGATGAACGCAATCCCCGCCAAGGTGGCTGGGGTCGAACGGCTGGCTATCACTGTGCCAACACCGGATGGCGTGGTGAACCCGTTGGTTATGCTGGCGGCGAAACTGTCAGGCGTGGATGAGGTCTACCGCATTGGTGGGGCTCAGGCGATTGCGGCCCTGGCTTATGGTACAGAAACCATTGCCCCTGTTGATAAAATCACCGGTCCCGGCAATGCCTTTGTTGCTGCGGCCAAACGGCGGGTATTTGGCAAGGTTGGCATCGACATGATTGCTGGCCCGTCTGAAATTCTGGTGATCGCCGATGGTGACAACGACCCGGATTGGATCGCCCTGGACCTGATGAGCCAGGCCGAACATGATGAAAGCGCGCAATCGCTGTTGATCACCACCGATGCAGGTTTTGGCCGCGCTGTTGCTGAAGCCGTTGAAAAACGTCTGGAAACGCTGGAGCGCAGCGCGATTGCAGGGGGCAGCTGGCGTGATTACGGCGCGGTGATCACCGTGCGTGATCTGGACGAAGCGGCGGCGCTGTCCAACCGCATTGCCCCGGAACACCTAGAGCTCTGCGTCGCGGATCCCGATGCATTGGCTGAAAAATGCACCCATGCGGGCGCGATTTTCCTTGGCCAATGGACGCCCGAAGCGATTGGCGATTATGTCGGTGGCCCAAACCACGTTTTGCCCACCGCCCGCTCGGCGCGTTTTAGCTCGGGTCTGTCGGTGATGGATTTTGTCAAACGCACAACACTTGCCCGCATGACACCGGCCGCGCTCAAAGCGATTGGTCCCGCAGCCGAAATCCTCGCGACGTCGGAAAGCCTTGAGGCACATGGCCTGTCGGTCACTGCACGGTTGAAGAAACTTAATGGCTGAGCGGTCGGCCGGGCGTCGTTGTAGACATGGCGACTACCCGGCCAGTTTGCGCATGACCGCTTCGATTGGACCACGTTTAAAGACGTGTTTCCATATCCAAGCATAGGTCATGGCGGCCAGAACAAAGAGTATCGCAGCGCTGAAAGCAGCCTCGATGCTTTGTCCGCCCAGCATGCCCAACGCCTCTAACGTGCCCATGCCAATCAGGATATGCGCGATATAGAGCGTTAGGGTTTGTCGCCCGGCGGGGGTGAATAATTGCATAAGCCGCCATTTTTGCAGGGTAGGGGCCAGTAGCAGGCTTGCGCCGACAACGAGACAGGCGGCGGAAATGCCCGCGACTGTGTAAAGCGGCATAGGTGGCACGGGGGCAGTGCCAAGCAAAACCGCAAGCTCGGGGTCGTTCGGGACCAAACTTATCATGAATCCGCTGACCAATTCGGTCGCGATCAGGCCAACGATCCCGCCCAAGAACAGCCGCCATTGTGTGCTGCGTTCTGCCAAAGTCAGACGGCTTAGAATAATCCCGACCACAAGGAAACCCAACCATGGGACTACCGGGTGCCAGCCATTGAAAAACAGGTTGCGAATGAACCCTTGGGGTGTCCAGAAGCCGCTATAGGTCAATGTGACCCAATCCCAGCCAGCGTCATAGTTGAACACCATCAACATCGCGACAAAGGCGAGGTTCAGCGCCACCACAATAGCGATCAAAACCCCGGTCCCAAACGGCAACAACAGCGCGCCAAAGGCAAAGTAAAAGGCGTAGTAGTGCAGGATATCAGCCTCAAAGATGAGCATATTGGCGAGGCCCAGTACCAAGAGAAACAGCGCGCGTTTCAGAGCTGTGACCAGCGTGTTTTGAAAAGCTCCGCGATAGGCCAAGCCCAAACCAATTCCTGCCAGGACCACAAAACTGGCAGCAGCCCGACCCTCCAGAGCGCCAGAGAGTTGTCCAAGGATTCCGGTTGCCTGTTCAACGCCCATGGCGATCTTGAAATTGACGATGACCATGCCGAACAGCGCCAGAAACCGGGCTAGATCCAGCCCTTCCAAACGGGGCCTGCTCTTCTCTGCCTTGTTTTTCATCACTTTTCCCAAATGCCTTTGTACAGACAGGTGGGGGCTTGGGGCAAAATGTCCAGCTTTGGAACTTATGAATAGGTCTCATTGCCCCTTTGTTATGGCCACGCTACACATTTGTGTAACAGGATAAGTGACTGACCCATGACTCGTATTGCACATATCGCGCTTGATGACGCCAATCTGCCACCGCCGACACCTGAAATCGAACAAGAGCGCCGCGTCGCCATGTTTGATTTGATGGAGGAAAACTCCTTTACTCTGCCGTCGCGTGATGATCGCGACGTGCCTGAGGGGCCGTATGATGTGGGCCTGTCGATCCGGGACAAACGGTTGGTCTTTGAGGTCAATACAGAAAGCGGCGACAAGGCCGGGGATTTCCATTTGTCTTTGTCGCCGTTTCGGCAGGTGGTGAAGGATTATTTCCAGATCTGCAAAAGCTATTTCGACGCGGTTAAAACCCTGCCACCCAGCCAGATCGAAACCATCGATATGGCCCGACGTGGCATCCATAACGAAGGCGCACGCATTTTGCAGGAACGTCTTGATGGCAAGGTCGAGATTGATGACGCCACCGCGCGCCGTCTCTTTACCTTGGTCTGCGTCTTGCATTTCGGAGGCTGATGCGTGGGGGGCTTGCCGCAATCAGTTCTTTTTTGCTGCGATCATAATGCCGTGCGTTCTCCCATGGCCGAAGGCATCATGAAAAAGCTTTTCGGGACAGAGACCTATGTTCAGTCGGTGGGCGTGGTCAATGATCTGGAAATTGACGGCTTTGCCATTTCGGTTTGTTCGGAAATAGACGTTGAATTGTCGCGTCACCGCTCGCGCTCCTTTGAGGAAATGGAAGAAAACGGAGAGGCCTTGTCAGGCTTTGATGTGATCGTGACCTTGTCCCCGGCCTCGCAACGCCGGGCGTTGGAATTGACCCGGTTCTACCATCTTACAGTGGAATATTGGCCCATCATGGACCCGACAGGCATTGGGGAAACCCGTGAACAGAAATTGAATGCCTATCGTCAGACCCGCGAACAATTGACGGATCGGATGCAGGGCAAATGGGGACAAGAATGAGCCGCGACACGATCCAGACCTATTTTGACGCTTTCAATGCGGGTGATACGCCTGCAATGCTGGATTGCCTGACCGAAGATGTCGCGCATCACGTCAACGAGGGGCAGGTGCGCATCGGCAAAGAAAAGTTTGGTGATTTTTGCGACCATATGAGCCGCTGCTATGCCGAAAATCTGACCGATATGGTGATTTTCCTGTCCGAGGACGGCACCCGTGCCGCCGCGGAATACACGGTCAACGGCACCTATAAAGCCACAGATGCGGGCCTACCCGAGGCCACGGGGCAAACCTATAAACTGCCCGCCGGATCGTTCTTTTCCTTGCAGGATGGCAAGATCTCCCGCGTGGTCACCTACTACAATCTGGCTGATTGGGTGCGTCAGGTCTCATGACCCTGACCGTAGAAGCCTTGACCGGAGACGCGTTTGACGCGGCTCTGGATGATTTGGCGCAGCTGCGTATCGAAGTGTTCCGCGCCTTTCCCTATCTCTATGATGGCGACATGGATTATGAGCGTCATTACCTGCGTTCGTACCGCAATAACCCGCACGCCATTCTTGTGGCCGCTCGCGATGGGGACAAGATTGTCGGTGCCGCCACAGGCATGCCCTTTGTCGATCATGCGGATGCGACCCAGATCATTGGGGCTTTGCCCCATGCAGAACAGACATTCTATTGCGCCGAATCCGTGCTTTTGCCGGGTTATCGCGGGCATGGCATTGGTCATCGATTCTTTGACCTGCGAGAGGAGCAGGCGCGAAAACTAGGGCTAACCCATTGCGCCTTCTGTGCCGTTATCCGACCCGAGGATCACGCGCTGCGCCACAAAGGTTACGCGTCCCTTGATCCGTTTTGGCGCAAACGTGGGTATGCGCCGGTTCCTGATGTGATGGCCGAGTTCACCTGGACGGATGTAGATCAGCATAGCGAGAGCAAGAAGCGCCTTCAGTTTTGGCAAAGACAGATTTGAAACGCTGAGGCAGATAATGGATTGGTTGACAACATGAAAATCGCAACTGCCGCCTATCCGATGGAGGTCTTGGCCGATTGGGAGGCCTATACCGAAAAACTCACGGCCTGGGTGCGTGAGGCAGCGGATAACGGGGCTGACTTGCTGGTCTTTCCTGAGTATGGAGCGATGGAATTGGCGACTTTGTCCGGGGCTGAGATTGCAGCGGATTTGGAGGCGTCTTTGAAGGCGGTCGCCGGGTACCTACCAGCCGCAGACCGTCTGCATGCCGCGTTGGCGCAGCGGTTCAAGGTGCATATCCTGGCGGCGTCCGCACCGGTCTTTGCCGATGATGAGGCACGTCCCGTCAACCGCGCCCGCCTCTTTGCGCCGTCCGGCGAGATGGTTGCGCAGGACAAACAAATCATGACCCGGTTTGAGCGCGAGATCTGGCATGTTGATGCCGGTGAGCAACTGCAGGTGTTCGACACGGCCCTGGGCAAGATCGGTATTCTCATCTGTTATGACAGCGAATTTCCCTTGCTGGGTCGCGCCTTGTCCGAGGCGGATATTCTGCTGGTTCCCAGTTGCACGGACACATTGGCTGGCTATTGGCGGGTGCGGATCGGGGCGATGGCGCGGGCTTTGGAAAACCAATGCGTTTGCGTGATGGCCTCGACGGTCGGTGATTGCGATTGGTCGCCCGCGGTCGATGAGAATGTCGGGGCGGGTGGTGTCTTTGGCCCACCTGATGCCGGTTTCCCGGATACCGGTATTCTGGCGCTTGGAGAGTTGAACACGCCCGGATGGACCTATGCTGAGGTTTCGTTAACCAATGTGCGTCAGGCGCGTGAAACCGGCGCTCAATTCAATCGGCGGCACTGGATTGACCAGGAAACCCGCTGCAAAGCAGCGCAAATAACGCAGTTGCGCTGATATGGTGGCTTGAAATACCAGCAAAAAAGGCTCATATCGCAGGGGTCCCGCGTCTGGCGGGATGGCAAATGATGGAGAAAACATGGCCAAGGAAGATACGCTCGAATTTCCTGGTGTCGTGAAGGAACTCCTGCCGAATGCGACATTCCGGGTCGAGCTTGAAAACGGCCATGAAATCATCGCACATACGGCAGGCAAGATGCGCAAGAACCGCATCCGTGTTCTGGCTGGCGACAAAGTCCAGGTTGAAATGACCCCCTATGACCTGACCAAGGGGCGCATCAACTACCGCTTCAAATAAGCGATGCGTTGAAGACCGCCGGGGACCACCCCGGCGTTTTTCGTCCAAGACCTCACTTCTATGCGCCAAAATTCCGTGCACGGAATTTGCAAAAGTTTTGAAAAACTTTTCAGCACCCGGCCTGACTGGCCAATCCCACTTCAAACCTATGCGGATGTTGTGATGACAGACAAAACCCGCCTCATTCTTGGGTCCGGCAGCCCGCGCCGCCGTGAGTTGCTGGCCCAGCTTGGTATTGTGGCCGATGACATTCGCCCGCCTGACATCAACGAAGATCCGTTGAAGGGCGAGGCAGCGCGCCCCTATTGTGTGCGTCTTGCGCGGGAAAAGGCGCTGGCCATCCCGGCAGAACCTTCCGAGATCGTTCTGTCTGCGGATACCACTGTGGCGCTGGGGCGTCGCATTCTTGGCAAACCGGCTGATGCGGCAGAAGCGGCAGAGTTTCTGACCATGCTGTCGGGGCGGCGCCACCGCGTCATCACAGCTGTGGCGGTTCGTAAGGGGGATCAGGTTTGGGAACGCGATGTGGTCACCCAGGTCAAGATGAAGAACCTTTCGAACGAAGAGCTGAACGCCTATCTCGCCAGCAATGACTGGCAGGGCAAGGCTGGCGGCTATGCCATTCAGGGCCCAGCAGGGGCCTTTGTCCCTTGGATCAACGGGTCATTTACAGCCGTCGTTGGCCTTCCGCTGGCGGAGACGGCGAATTTGCTTCTGTCTGCGGGCTATCCGCTTTACAAGCCTGCCTCATGAAGGGAACTCTTATCGCATTGGACCATTGGCAAGGGCGCGAGGCCGCGGCTTTGATCAAGGATGGTCAGTTGGATGATTTGCTGATCGACACCGATCTGCCGCGTCCGGGAACGATTTACCGCGCCATTGCCGACCGGCCCGTGAAAGGGCAGGGGGGCATGTTTCTGCGCACGCCTGACGGCATGGCGTTTCTGCGTCAGGTCAAAGGGTTAAAGCCCGGTCAGCCATTGATGGTGCAAGTGACGGGTTATGCCGATCCGGGCAAAGCCATTCCAGTCACCCAGCGCCTGCTGTTCAAATCCCGCTACGCCATTGTCACGCCGGATGCACCGGGCATCAATGTCTCGCGCGCGATCAAGGATGATGAGTTGCGAGAGGCCGCGTTGGAAGCTGCGCATGAGGCCTTGGCCGACTGCGCCTTGCCAGAAAATGCCGGTTTGATCCTGCGGTCGTCTTGTGCCGATGCAGATCCGGAAGACATCAGCGATGATGTACTGGCCATGGCGGAATTGGCGACGGCCGTTCTGGGCGACACAGGCACCGAGGCGGAATTGCTATCCGAGGGCGACGGCCCCCATGCGATGGCCTGGCGCGAATGGACGGACCCGGCTCAGATTGCCAATGAGCCGGGCAGTTTTGAACATCACGATGTGCTGGACCAAATCGATCGCGCCCTAGAGCCGCATGTGGCTTTGCCCGGCGGGTATTCCATGATCATCGAGCCGACCTCGGCTTTGGTGGCTGTTGATATCAATACGGGCGGTGACACGTCGTTCTCGGCAGGGCTCAAGGCCAACTTGGCGGCGCTCAAGGACCTTCCACGCCAGCTGCGCCTGCGTGGCCTTGGCGGGCAGATCATTGTCGACCCGGCCCCGTGCCCCAAGAAAGAGCGTAAGCAGCTTGAGGGCGTTTTGCGGGCGTCCTTGAAACGTGAAGCGACCGAAACCATTCTGGCCGGGTGGACGCAGCTTGGGTTGATGGAAATTCAGCGCAAACGCGACCGACTGGCCTTGAAAAGCCTGAGGGCCAAATCATGAGCTGCCCGATTTGCGCAAAAGACACCGATGTCAAATACCGCCCGTTTTGCTCCAAACGCTGCGCGGATATTGATTTGGCCAAGTGGCTTTCGGGGTCCTATTCGACCCCATCGCAAGATCCGGAAGATATGGAAGAAGCGGCGATTGCCGCCGCTGAGGCGCAGCGCAAGCCACATTAGAAAACGTGCGTAACCGTTTTCTTTGCGCGTGAAACGCCGGTTCAAAAAAGAAAACCCCGCCTTGATCACCAAGGCGGGGTTTCGATTTCTATACGTAGCGGCGCAGTTATTCTGCCACACAATCCGCAATGCGTTGCGCCGTGTCTTCGATCAAGGCCGGGTAGAGGCCTGCACCAAGTTCAAGATACCGACCTTGTGGGTCGAGGCGGGCAATTGGCTCTTTACCGCTGTCATTGTTGAGCAGTTCCGCCCAGCCGACAGACAAGATCAGACGCGCGTTTGCGCCAGGTTCCATGAAAAAGCACTTGGGCTGAAGCTCGGCAAACTCGTCGCGCAATGTGCCGATCCGCTTGGCACCGGGGGCAACATCGTCACTATCGGTAATCGCGCCCAGAACGTTCAGATCAAACGCTTCTTCGTAATACTGATACGCGTCGTGATAGGCCGCTAGTGGGGCATCTTTGACCGGTTCCAGGATCGCCTTTGCGCGGGTCTCTGCCGCTTTGATTTCTTCGATCGCTTTGGTCGCGTTGTAGAAATAGGTGTCACGATTGTCCTGATCGACTTTGCCAAGCTCTTCGGCAATCACGCCCAGCCAGAAGATGGCGTTGTCCGGTGACAGCCAGACATGCGGGTCGTTTTCGCCATGGTGGTGATCATGGTGCCCAGCCTCTTCATGACCGTCTTCCTTGTGATCATCATGGGCGTGGTCGTCATGATCATCGTGATGCTCTTCGCCTTCATGGGCGTGATCATGTTGGTCACCATGGTCGTGACCGTCATCATGTTCTTCTTTGTGATCATGCTCGGCATGGTCATCTTCATGCGCATGTTCTGCATGATCATCGTGATCTGCATGGTCGTCATGCCCGTGATCATGATCGTCGTGATCGTGTTCAGCGTGCTCCTCATGAGCGTCATGATCATCATGCCCGCCAAAAATCGCGTTTTCGCGGAACGGCAAGATGTGTGTGCCTTCGACTTCCATCAACTCAATATGCAACGCATTGGGGGCCAGTGTCTCGATATGGTTCCCGGCGGCCGGATTCAACTCGGGGCCAACCCAGATCACAACATTCGCATCGCTCAGCATTTGCGCCTGGCTCGGCTTCAACACGAGATCATGGGCGGATGTGCCCGGTTCAATCAGCATGTCCGGTTCGCCCGTTTGACCCATCACCATGGAGACTAGGCTGTGGATTGGGGCGATATCTGTGACAACATTTGGGGCTTCGGCCAAAACGGCGCTTGAGGTCATCATCAGAGCAAAGGCAGAATATTGCAGTTTCATTGGGTCTCTCTTCAGGCAGGGCGGATGTTATGATATAACAGTCACAGCTTGTAGAAGGTTAGAACATAACATATCAACCCCAAAACGATCCCCTCAAAGGACAAGTTCGCATGACCGCCAATGGTTTTGAGTCTCACGATCACACGCAATGTATCTCGAACACGTTGCAGGTGGCCGAAGAGACCTGTCGTGAGAAAGGCCTGCAATTGACGCCGGTTCGGCGGCGCGTGTTGGAAATTCTTGCTCAAAAACATACCGCTATGGGGGCCTATGAGGTCTTGGATTTTTTGCGCGAAGAGGGGCTCGGCTCGCAACCGCCGGTCGCTTACCGCGCTTTGGATTTTCTGGTCAGCAACGGATTCGTCCATCGGATCGAACGCCTGAACGCGTTTATCGCCTGTGTCCATCCGGGCGAACACCATGCGCCAAGCTTTCTGATCTGCCGCGAATGTTCGACCGTCGCGGAATTGCCGGGCAAACCTGTGTCCGATGTTGTGGCCAAAGCCGGGACGGATTTGGGCTTTACCGTTGAAAAAGTCTCAATCGAAGCAGAGGGAGTTTGCCCGGACTGCCAGGACAAAACCGCATGACGGCGCTGATTGAAACGCGGGGCATGCATGTCAAACGGGGCAATGTCACCGTGTTGCGTAACGTTGATTTTGCGATTCATGCCGGTGAGATCGTCACGATTGTCGGGCCGAATGGCTCGGGCAAATCGAGCTTGATGAAGGCTTTGATCGGCGCTGTGACCCCGTTCCAAGGGCAAGTGACTCGTAAGAAAGGCTTGCGTTTAGGCTATGTTCCCCAAAGCCTGAGCGTCGATCCCTCGATGCCGATGACTGTGTCGCGCTTTCTGGATCTGCCGCGGCGCAGCCCGCGTGAAGCCCGGCAGGCGGCTTTGGCTGATGCCGGGGCGAGCGAAATCGCCGATCGCCAGCTGACCGATCTGTCCGGCGGGCAGTTTCAAAGGGCGATGCTGGCGCGGGCCCTGTTGAACAAGCCAGAGATCCTGCTACTGGATGAACCAACCACCGGGTTGGATCAGCCGGGGCAGGCGGCCTTTTACAAACGTATCGAAGAGGTGCGCGACAATCTCGGCTGCGCCGTGCTGATGGTCAGCCATGATTTGCACGTAGTGATGAGCGCCTCTGACCGGGTTCTTTGCGTGAACGGCCATATTTGCTGCGAAGGCCGCCCCGAAGTCGTCGCGCAGGCCGAAGAATATCGCGCCCTGTTTGGCAGTGGCACGGGCGGCGCACTGGCGCTTTACCGGCACCAACACAATCACAGCCATGATGATGGCGCATCTTGTGACCATGATCATCAGGAGACGGCATAATGTTGGACCATTTCCTGACCCGCGCCGTGCTGGGCGCGGTGGGTGTTGCCGTGGCCGCCGCGCCACTGGGCGTATTCGTCGTCTGGCGACGCATGGCCTATTTTGGCGATGCAACCGCACATGCGGCGGTTTTGGGCGTGGCTTTGGCCTTGGCCTTTTCAGCGCCTGTCTTTGCCGGCACCTTGCTGATCAGCCTTGGCATGGCTTTTACGGTTGCGGCCCTGACCGGGCGCGGATTTGGCCCGGATATGATCCTGGGCGTTGCCAGCCATTCGGCCTTGGCCTTTGGCCTTGTGGCGGTGTCCTTGGTCGATGGGCCGCGCATCAGCCTTGAGGCATATCTGTTTGGCGACATCCTGGCGGTGGCCAAGAGCGATCTCTTGATGATCTGGTGCGGGGCGGCGGCGGTTTGGGCGCTGATCCTTTGGCGCTGGAATGGGCTGTTGCTGGCGACCTTGTCGCCTGACCTGTCCTATGCGTCCGACAATGACCCGGAGCGGGAAAAATATGTCTTGATGCTGGCCTTGGCCTTGGTGGTTGCCGTGGCCATCAAGATCGTTGGGGCGTTGTTGATCGGCGCGATGCTGATCATCCCGGCAGCCTCGGCGCGCCCTTTTGCCCGCACCCCGGAACAGATGGTTGTTGGGGCTGCGGGTCTGGGCATTTGCGCCTCTCTCTTGGGCTTGTGGGCCGCTTGGGAAATAGACACACCCGCCGGGCCAAGCATCGTTTGCGCCGCCGCCGGGTTGTTTCTTGTCTCGAGCCTGTTTGGACGCCGTTAGGGTCAGAGCCGCTTGGTCATAAAGGTGCTCAGAGGGTCCTCGACATATTCCCCGAAGGGTGGGCAAATCTCGAACCCTGCCGAATGATACAGAGACCGCGCCGGTGCAAACGCCTCCTGAGAGCCGGTTTCCAACCAGGCGCTTTGCGCGCCCTGATCTTTAGCCGCCTGCAAAAGATGCGCCAGCATCTTGCGACCATAACCCAGGCCTCGGGCCTCGCGCGCGGTATGCATGCTTTTCAGTTCTACCGCTTGCCCAAAGGGTTTCAACGCCCCAATCGATTGCACTTGCCCATCGCCATCACGCAAGGCAAAGACCTGCGCACCGGCCGCGCGCAATTCGTCACCGGTCATGACGTGGCAGCTTTCCTCGGGTGATCCGGCGCGCATATCGGCATGGTGACGCGCCAATAGGGCATTAACCCCGTCGTCGGATTCCGTGATTTGTGAAATGAAATAAGTTTGCTGGTTCATGACGCGACCCTAGGCCGAGCCTCTGACCACGCCAAGAGAAACCAATCGGGTTTAGCAAATCTTTTCCCCGCGTGCTGCAGATTTCATCACGACGTTTGGGCCGTTCTGGCCTCCCTTAATGCTGTGCCTGCGGAAATCGGCAAATGTGGCTTCTGATCGGCAATCTTGTCACTTAGATGTAACGTCACGCTACTATCTGAAATTCATTCGAATGATTCTGACATGACACGGACCAATTGGACAATGATCCGCGACGCGCTCGCACATGATATCTCTTCCGGCCGTCTGCGCCCCGGGGACAAGCTGCCGACCGAACCGCAGCTTGCCGCGCGATTTGAGGCTGGGCGCCATTCTGTGCGCCGTGCGGTCGATGCGTTGGCCAAAGCCGGTAAGGTCAGCATTGAGCAAGGGCGCGGCACCTTTGTCGAAGAGGCGCCGCGTCTTTCTTACGCCATTGGCAAACGCACCCGCCTGCGCCGTAATCTGTTGCCGCAGGGATGCGAGGTGACTGGTGCGTTGCTAGGGGCCAATATGATCATTGCCCCCGAACCGGTGCGCGAAGCGTTGAACTTGCCCAAAGGGGTAAAGGTTGTTGAAAGCCGCCGCATCACGCTTGCCGACGGAATGCCGGTGGCCTTTGGCACGGCTTGGTATCCGGCGGATCGCTTTGCGGATTTTGTTGAACGGCGGGATGTGTTGGGTTCGGTAACCGAGACCTTCAAATCTTATGGCATCGATGATTATCACCGCGCCGAAACCGATTTCTACGCACGTCCCGCCAAGCCTGACGAGGCCAAAACGCTGAAACAACACAGCGACTTACCGGTCATCGTCGTTTTGGCCCTGGATGCGGATCAGGACGGTGCTCCGATTTCTTTTAGCCGGGTGATCTGGGCATCCGGGCGGGTGAAATTCACAATATCAGGGCAGGATGATGGCTGACACAGACCCCCAACTCGACGTTTTGGCACGGGCCGCACCCGACAAGTTAAAACATTTTGCAGAAACGTTGATTGGGGATCTGGGAGAGATCGACGTGCTGAAAAGCCGGACAGGTCTTATCATGCTGCCCATGCGCGATACGGCGCAAGGCACCGTATTTCACCTAGGCGAGGTTCTGGTCAGCGAAGCACATATTCGCGCTGGCGACCAGCAAGGTTACGGCATGCGACGCGGCCATGATCTTGAGGCGGCGATGGCCATGGCTCTGGTCGATTTGGCGCTGCAAAACGATGTGCAGTCAGAGGCCTGCGCTGCCTTTTGCGACCAAGCCGCCAATGACCAAGCCGCCGAAGATCGCGAAACCCTGCGCCGGGTAGAAGCGACGCGTGTGAACATGGAGACGTTTTGATGTCCCAATCCGCCCCCCCCCTCCGCAGTGCCGAAGAAATTGAGGCCAATGCCAGCTTTGATGCTTTGCTTTGGGCGCTTAGCCGCCCGGGGCAGATCCGGCACTTGCCCAAACCGGGCGAGGCTGCCTTGATCGATGCGCTGATTGATCGTGAATGCCGGGTGTATTCAGCGGATCCCTTGCTGATACCGCAGGTCATGCGCTCTGGCGCTGAGATCGCCGATATGGCCAGCGCTGACCATGTATTCCTAGCCACCGTTCAAGACAGCGAAGTTTTGAAATCGCTTCAACTGGGCAGTGACCTCTATCCTGATGAGGGCGCGACGGTGATCCTTCGCTGCAAATTGGGCGCAGGTGCACATCTGCGTCTCAGTGGCCCTGGGGTCAACGGAACCTGCGATTTGCAAGTTGCGGGCTTGCCTGATGGGTTCTGGCAGACGCGCGCGCAGGTCATGCGCTACCCAACCGGGTTTGAACTGATCCTACTGGATGGCGATCGTCTGGCCGCTCTTCCCCGCTCCACAATTGTCGAGGTTTTGTAATGGCTTATGTAGCAACCCGCGGCGGCGAACGGGCGATTGAGCAGTCCGAACGCCTGTTTCGTGAAGAGATCGGCAGCTTTGATGCGCAGCGTGTCAACGATATTCGCCAAAGCCTGCCTTATCTCGTAGATCGGGTCATGGGCGAAGCCTCGCTTTATGACGAAGATCTGGCGGCTCTGGCTTTGGCGCAAACAGGCGGCGAGATTTATGAGGCGGTTTTGCTGCTTCGGGCCTGGCGCACGACGCAACCTCGCCTCACCGTCGCCGAGCCAGTTGAGCAGGGCGACCTTTTCACTCATCGCCGCATTTCTGCTGCGTTCAAGGACATTCCCGGCGGGCAGGTGTTAGGGCCAACTTTGGATTATGCCCACCGTATTCTGGCAACAGATGTGCTGCGCGGTGATCGGTTTACCCCGTCCTCAGTCGAACCCGCCGATCAGCCGGCCCCGGCGCAACAACCGTCTGTCAGTGCTTGGCAGGCGGAGAACGATCTGGTGGATTTGCCAGAGCCGGATCAAACCGCAGGCGGTGACATTCCCGATCTGACTCGCGAACCCCTGCTTTTCCCGTCCAAACGTGCCCATACCCTGCAAAGCCTTGCCCGGGCGGATACAGGCGGTGTTCTAGCGCTGGGCTATGCCGCGATGCGCGGCTATGGGCAGGCACACCCAACGGTCAATGAATTGCGATTGGCCGAGGCGGACATCACTGTCTCGCATCCCGACGGGCGCAAATTCTCGGCGGGGCGTGTCAAAGTCAGCCAGGCCGAGGTCGTCAGCAAGAAATCCGAAAAGCTCAACCTTGGCTTTGCGGCGACCTTTGGCTGGAACGAAGTCAAATGTATCTCGGCCGCCACTTTGGACTTGAACAGCGGTGGCGCGCCAAAAGGGTCAGCGACCGAAGAAGAGTTCTTTCTCTATCACACCGAAGGGGTCGAAAGCTCGGGCTTTTGTATCCATTTCAAACTGCCACACTACGTCACCTTTCAATCCTCTTTGGATGCCATGCGCGATGCCAAGGCCAAGAACGCTGCCAAAACTGAGTCAGCTACCAGTGACCCGGCCCCGACAAAAAGCGAGCCTGCGGAATGAGCCTTTCTGAATTGACCAAACCTTGGGAGGCCATGAGCTATGGCTTTTTGGATGCCTCGGCCAAGCGTGAGTTGCGGCGCAAGATGATCAAAGCTGTGGCGGTGCCGGGTTGCCAGATGCCCTATGCCAGCCGCGAAGTGCCAATGGCGCGGGGCTGGGGGACCGGAGGTTTGCAGGTTTCGCTGACCTTGGTGAACCCAGAAACCACTGTAAAAGTGATTGATCAGGGGGCGGATGACAGTGTCAATGCCGCCTCGATCCGCCGCTTTATTGCGCGGGTGGCCGGGGCTCCTGTCACGATGGATACCTTGCAGGCTGATTTGATCCAGTCACGTCACCGCATCCCCGAAGAGATCCTGAGCGAGGATCAGATCCTGGTGCTGCAAGTTCCAAACCCCGAGCCGTTGCGCCCGGTTCAGCCCAATATGTCCATCGCTCGTCAGATGCATGCGGATGCCGACTACGGGCGTATGTGGCTGCAGCTCTATGAACAGATCGTGCGTTCGGGGCGGGTGATGCAGGGGGCCAGCTATCCTTCGCTGGTGCATGGCCGCCACATCATGACCCCGTCGCCAATCCCTCGCTGGGACGTGCCCAAGCTGCATATGGCTAAACATCTGACCATCCTGTCTGCCGGACGCGAGAAACGCATCTATGCCGTGCCGCCCTATACCCGGGTTGAGCCACTGGTCTTTTCAGATGTGCCCTACAGGGTCGAAGATCATGGCGGCCTGACATGCCATCGTTCCGGGACCAAGGGCTTTTTCATGAATGAAATTCCGCAAGATGGCGGAACATCGACCTACGAGGTGTCGGACAGTGAATGGGGTGTCAAGGCCATTCGACAGCGCGATGGAGAGGGCGTCATCAAAGGCGAAACCTGGTACAAAAACGGGGAGATGGCGCAATGACACTGGCATTGGAAGCTCCCCGTTTCGTGAAAACCCTGCCGCTCTTGCGGGTGGATCACGTGTCAAAAACCTATGGGGATGTTCAAGCACTGCGCGACGTCTCGGCCTATGCCTATCCCGGTGAAGTGTTGGGGATTGTCGGCGAAAGCGGATCGGGGAAATCGACGCTGTTGCGCATGATGAACCTTGAGGAAACGCCGGATCAGGGCAGCTACAGCCTTAATCTCCCCGAAACCGAGGGCAACCTGTTCGACCTTGACCGGTTTGCCCGCCGGATGCTTTGCGCCACCAAGATCGGCATTGTCTATCAAAACCCACATCTGGGCTTGCTGATGAAACATTCCTCGTCGGGCAACGTTGCCGAACGCCTCTTGGTGGCGGGCGAGCGTAGTTTTGCGACCCTGCGCGCCAAGGCGACAACGGCGCTTGAAGCCTCGGAATTCCCGCTGGAACGCCTTGACGCGCCGCCGATTGAGCTTTCGGGGGGTATGCAGCAGCGCGTGCAACTGGCCAAAGCCATCGCGCTAGAGCCCGCTTTGCTGTTGTTGGATGAACCAACCACCGGTTTGGATGTCTCGGTGCAGGCGCTAGTGCTGGATACGCTAAAACGTCTGCAACAGGATCGTCAGATTACGATGGTCATCGTCAGCCATGATCTGGGTGTTATCCGCACATTGGCGGATCGCGTTATGGTCATGCGGCGCGGGCAGGTGGTGGAAACCGGCCTTGCGGACCAAATCTTTCAAGACCCGCAACACGCCTATACGCAACAATTGGTGCATGCAAAACTATGACAGCTGTTCTGGAAATCGACGGGCTGAGCAAAGCCTTTGACCTGCACCATCTGGGCAATCGGATTGCGGCCTTTTCGAAAATCTCTTTTGCCGTGGATGCAGGGGAGTTTGTGCTTCTCAAAGGGGCGAATGGTGCGGGTAAATCCACGCTATTGCGCACCTTGTACCGCTCTTACCTGCCACAAGCCGGACAAATCCGGTTTCAATCGTCACATGGAGAAATTGATCTTGCGCGGGCCGCAGAAGTTGACATCGCCTACCTGCGCCGCAGTGAGATTGGCTTTGTCACACAATTCCTTACGGCGCGCCCTCGGGTCAGTGCCGAGGCGATTGTCGCCGAACCGCTGCGCCTGGCGGGAGTGGCAGCCGACGACGCGCTGGAGCAGGCCCGCCATGCCTTAGATATTTTCGGCGTAAAGCCAGACCTCTGGCCAGCTTATCCAACGACCTTTTCCGGAGGAGAGCAGCAAAAAGTCAATCTGGCCCGCGCTCTGATCCTACCGCAACGGCTGCTTTTGCTGGATGAACCGACGGCGTCTTTGGACGCCAAGGCCCGCGCTGCTTTGGTTGCGCGCCTGGCCGAGCTGAAGTCGCAAGGCACGGCCATGATTGGCGTGTTCCATCACCCCGATGATGTGGAGCACCTGATAGATCGTATCGTTGACTTGACCCCCGATCATTATAACGAAGAGGACCGTGCAGATGTGGCTGTCTGATCTGACCCTTGTTCTGCCTGACCGCGTTGTGCCTGCCGGTGCCTTGCGGATTGAAAATGGCGTGATCGTCGAGATTTCGGAAACCCCGGTCGCAGGTCACGGCCTGGGGGCGGGACTGACGGCGTTCCCTGGTTTCATTGACATGCATGGCGATATGATCGAACAAGAGATCGAGCCGCGCGTGCAGGTCGATTTCCCCATGAATGTGGCGCTGAATGCTTTGGATGTGCGGCTGGCTGCGGCAGGTGTCACCACCGCCTATGCGGCCGTGTCCTTTTCCAAAGGTGCCCGGAATGGCGAACGTCGCTCTTTTGACCATACCAGTGAGGTGATCCGCGCGCTGAAGGCCGCCAAATCTCATGCCCGGGTTGATCACCGTATTCATGCCCGGTTTGACATTACCTTTACCGCAGCGATTGACGCGCTCGAAGGGCTGTTGCGTGACGGCATGGTCGATCTGGTCTCGGTCATGGATCACACGCCTGGGCAGGGGCAATATCGTAATCTGGAACGACATATTGAACTGCGCGCGGCCCATCACAACATCTCGCTCGAAGAGGCGCGGGCCAAGGTTCAGGAGCGGATCGACGCGGCCACGCCGGGCGAAGAGGTCCTGCACAATCTGCAAACCGTGTCGCGTTTGTGTCGCGAAGCTGGGGTTGCTCTGGCCAGTCATGATGATGATACCGCCGACAAGGGGCAGTTGATGGCAGATCTGGGCGCAGTGATCAGTGAGTTCCCGGTGACGCTTGAGGCTGCGCAAGCGGTCAGCGCGCGTGGCATGATGACAGCCATGGGCGCGCCCAATGCCATGCGCGGGCAAAGCTATTCCGGAAACCTGTCGGCCCGTGATGCCCAAGCGGCTGGGCTGTTGCACATCCTCGCGGCAGACTATCACCCAGCTGCAATCCTGCCCGCCATTCGCAATCTGACCAAGTCTGACCCGAATGGTTTGGCAGGCGCGGCGCGTTTGGCATCGGCCAATCCGGCGCAGGCGCTGGGCTTTTCTGATCGCGGTGAAATTGCTCTGGGCAAACGTGCTGACCTTGCTTTGGTGGATCAAAGCGACCGGGTTGTGGCAACCCTGCGCGAAGGCCGGGTCATCTATTCCAACGGGATTGTGCAACCTTCGCTGCACCAGGGCTTTGCCGCTGCCTGATCTTTCAGAAACTGTTACCTAAAGGTTAACTCACAGTCACACTCACAGCGGAATGTAACCTAGAAAATTCATTCGGATGAATCATCATGGCTGCAACGCTTACACTTACCAAGGTCTCCAAGGTCTTTGCTGAAACAAAGGCCGTGGACACAGTTTCACTGGATATCGAACCGGGTCAGTTTGTCGGCGTGATTGGCCGCTCTGGTGCCGGCAAATCCACAATGCTCCGTCTTATCAACCGTTTGATCGACCCCACTACGGGGTCGATTTCGTTTGACGGTGTGGAAATCACCAGCCTGCGCGGCAAAGCATTGCGCGACTGGCGACGCGATTGCGCGATGATTTTCCAGCAGTTCAACCTTGTGGACCGTCTGGATGTTCTGACCAATGTGCTGATCGGGCGTTTGGCGGAACATGGCTTTCTCAGCTCAATGGCCATGCAATTCTCGGATGAGGAACGCACCATGGCGCTGCAAGCGCTGGATCGCCTCGATCTTGTTCCACAGGCCTTGCAGCGCGCCGGGACCCTGTCCGGCGGGCAACAACAACGCGCAGCCATTGCCAAGGCGCTGGTTCAACAACCCAAGATCATGCTGGCGGATGAACCCATTGCCTCGCTTGACCCGGCCAATGCCACCCTGGTCATGGACGGGCTAAAGCAGATTAACAAAGAAGACGGGCTGACCGTGCTGGTCAACCTCCACACGCTGGATACTGCACGCGCCTATTGCGACCGCATCATCGCCATGCGAGCCGGGCGTGTGTTTTTCGACGGCACTGCCGCTCAGCTGACCGATGATGTTGTGCGCGACATCTATGGCACGCAAGGGCTGCGCGAATTCAACGAAGCCGTCACCTCCACTCAATCCATTGCGGTGCCTGCCTAAGCGCAGGCTATCGCGGATCACCTCGACTTACCACCAAGCCAAACCAACCTGGGGGACACCACCATGAAACTATTGGCTACTACCGCTCTGGTCGCATTGACCGCATCGGCTGCTGTCGCGGCTGACTGGAAAGAAGACTATGCCGTTATCAAATTCGGCATCCTGTCGGGCGAAAACGAAAAAGACCGCATCGCGCGTTACACCCCGTTCGAGCTGTATCTCGAAAAAGAGTTGGGTGTTGAGGTCGAAATCTTCACCGCTGGCAACTATGACGGCGTGATCCAAGCCATTGGCGCGGATCAGATCGAATTCGCCTTCTTTGGCTCCTCTTCCTACGCCGCAGCCTATACCGGCACCGACGGCAAGGTTGAGCCACTTGTTTCGCGCCAGCGTAAAGACGGGTCCACCGGTTACTATTCGGTCGTCGTAACCCGCTGCGCCGACGGTTACAAAGACATCAAGGATCTCGAAGGCAAGGTTTTGGCCTTTGCCGACCCGGACAGCACATCGGGCTATGCGGTTCCATATTTCAACATCGCCAAAGAGGTGGACCCAAAGACGTTCTTCTCGGCGATCCCCTTCTCTGGCTCGCACGAAGCCGGTGTTGCTGGCGTGGTTCAGGGCACCTTTGATGCGGCAGCCACTTGGCAGAACAACGCTGTTGATGGCCGTTGGCAGCGCATGATCGACAAGGGCATGATCGAAGAGGGCGTTGTCTGCCCGATCTGGGAAAGCCCGGAAATCACCTCTGGCCCCTTCACCGCGCGCGCGAACCTGCCACAAGAGCTGAAAGATGCGGTGAAAGAGGCAGTGATGACCGTTCAGGACAAAGACCTGGAAGCGTTCCGCGCCATGACCGGCTGGAAAGAAGAAGATCCGAACCCGCAAACCGGCTGGATCGAAGTCAACCACGAACGCTATCAGTGGATTGTTGACATGCGTGCTTGGCTGAAGCGCCAGCGTCGCTCTTCCTAAACTCCACCATCGCCCCCGGCCAATCTGGCCGGGGGCTTTCTTTTTGGGACGTCGCGCCATGACCGCCTTTGCCGATACGCCTGATCTGTCGCCTATGCAGCAGTTCGAGGTTGATTACAGCGCTTTGCGCCGCAGAACCCAGATGGGTTGGCTCGTGGCCAGCGTGATCTTTCTGGCCATGTTCACATTTTCCGCCTGGCTTGGGGATTTCTTCAAGGTGACACAAGTCACGATGCCAGATGGCGCGCGTGAATGGCGCTGGATCATTCCCGCCGGTATTCCGCGGCTCGGAGAATTCATCGCCAAGACATTGCCGGAACTCAGCTGGGAGACGCTTAGCGCGGATTTGGCCAATTGGTTCTGGCGGTGGAAGATCTGGTTGAACTTGCTGGTGGAAACCATCCTGATTGCGTTCATGGCCACCACTCTGGGTGTTATAGGTGGCTTTCTTCTCTCATTTCCGGCTGCGCGTAACTTGGCCCCGAACAAGACTGTGCTTTGGGTCAGCCGCCGTTATCTTGAGATTGCCCGCACCGTCCCCGAACTCGTCTGGGCGTTGATCTTTGTCTTTTGCTTTTCTGTCGGCCCTATGGCCGGGGTGCTGGCGATTGGCCTGCACGCCACCGGCGCGCTGGGCAAGCTGTATTCCGAGGTGAACGAAAACATCGACATGCGCCCGCTCGAAGGGGTCAAAGCCGCTGGTGGCACTTGGTTTGACCAGATACGCTATGGTGCGGTGCCGCAGGTTTTGCCCAATATCATCAGCTATACCTTGCTGCGTTTCGAGATCAATGTGCGTGCCAGTTCCATCATTGGCTATGTCGGCGCGGGCGGCCTGGGGCAAGAGTTCCGCGAAGCGCTGTCTTTGCAGGAATACACGGACCTCTCAGCGCTATTCATCATCATCTTCGTTACCGTGATTGTCATTGACTACGGTTCAGAAAAACTCCGCCACCGTGTGATCGGATTAGAAAAAGGGCCAAGCGCATGATTCCGACACAAGAAGACATTCGCACCGCAATGGAAGCCCATCCCCGTGTTTTTCGTGACACGGCCGCGATGCGCGCGCGCAAGATCGCGCTTTGGGTTGGCTTTATTGGTTTGTTTTGCTGGTGCCTTTACGATTTCAACTTTGCGCCAGAGCGCATCTGGACCGGCCTCGGGCGGCTGGGACGCGTGCTGAGCTTTATGTTCCCGCCCTATTTTTGGTCAACTTGGGCGGAATGGCTCGAAATCCTGACCGCGCTTGGTGAAACCATCGCCATGGCGTTTCTGGGCACGGTTCTCGGCGCTGTCGTCGCCTTTCCGCTCTCCTTTCTCGGGGCCAAGAATATCAACCGCATTTTCTGGCTGCGTCAGGGCACGCGCCGGGGATATGATATCATCCGCGCCTTCGAAACGCTGATCCTGGCGCTGATCTTTATTCGTGCGTTTGGGCTTGGGCCTTTGCCAGGCATTCTGGCCATCGCCGTCAGCGAAATCGGCACCTTTTCCAAGCTCTTTTCTGAAGCATTGGAAAACACGTCCAGGAAACCTGTTGAGGGCGTTGTCGCCTCGGGTGGGTCGCGATTGCAGGCCATCCGCTATGCGATCATGCCACAGGTGTTGCCCGTGCATCTCTCGGTTCTGCTCTACAATTTTGAATCCAATGTACGCTCGGGCACGATACTGGGGATCGTCGGCGCGGGGGGCATCGGTTTTCTGCTCAGCGACCGGATCAGCACCTATCACTGGGATCAGGCCTGGACCATGATTTTTATGATCATCGCCATGGTCTATCTAATCGACTACCTCTCGGGTCTGATCCGCACCCGGATCATCGGCAAATCGGAGCTTGCGAAATGAGCGGAGCAGGGTCCAAAACCCATCTCAGCGAAGCCCCAACCATTCACCCAGAGGCAAGCGTTAGCGACTGCGAATTGGGCGTTTGGACCGAGGTCGGGCGCGGTACGATGATGAAATCCTCTAAATTGGGGGATTATTCCTATATCACAAAGGATTGCCATGTCGTTTGGACGACGATTGGAAAATTCTGTTCGATTGCCAATGCGACGCGGATCAACCCGGGAAATCACCCAACCTGGCGCGCGGTTCAGCACCATTCAGTGTATCGCGCCGAAGCCTATGGGCTGGGCGAGGATGATCACGATTTCTTTGACTGGCGGCGCGAGAATTGGGTGACGATCGGGCATGATGTCTGGATCGGCCACGGCGTGACAGTGACTGCAGGTGTTAAGATTGGCACAGGGGCGGTGATCGGGGCCGGGGCAGTCGTGACGCGCGACGTCGCGCCTTATACGGTTGTCGGAGGCGTGCCCGCACGTGTGATCAAGCGCCGCTTTAGCGAGGCCCAGGCCGAGGCCTTGATGGACATCGCCGTCTGGGACTGGCCGCGCGACAAATACCAGGCCGCTTTGCCTGATATTCGTGCGCTGAACATCGATGCTTTCATTGAAAAATACCGCAAAACCTGACCTTTATGGCGGGTAGGGTTTCCCAACCTTCCACAGGGTGCATTAACGCTCTCAAGAAGGAGAGCAGCCGTGAGTGTTCAGTCAGAGCAAACAACCACAAAGGAGGCTTCACCTCTGGGGCGTCAGCGTGCCTTTGACACGTCCTTTGTTATTCTGCTGGTGATCGCGATGGCTGCGGCGACAGGAGTCGCATGGTTGCATGGGCCAGGGCGCGTGGTTGAGATCATGGCGCGCTATCTCGGGTTTTTATTGGTGTTAAGCCCTAAGATTCTCTGCGGTTTCTTTGTTGCTGCCGCCGTTCCGATCCTGATCCCACGAGAGGTGATCACCCGTTGGGTCGGGCAGGGCAGCGGCACGCGCGGGCTGGCCATGGCAAGCCTTGCGGGCGCTCTGGTACCGGGCGGGCCGATGATGATCTTCCCGTTGGCAGCTGGGTTTCGCGCTGCTGGCGCGTCCACCGCAGTGCTCATCAGCTTTGTCACTGCCTGGAGCCTTTACGGTTTAAACCGCACTGTGATCTGGGAAATGTCCTTTCTCCCGATCGATTTTGTGTTGGCGCGCGTGGCCATTTGCCTGCCAGTTCCGTTTCTGTTGGGCTGGCTGGCGCAAAAGGTGATGCGATGAATATTGTCATCGGCACGCTGGTTTTGATGGCTTTGGCAGGCTGGGTGTGGCGCAAACTTGAAACGGGCACCGCGCGAGACCAGGCCTTGCAGGGCGTACGTTCCATGGTGATTACCAATCTGCCGCGGGTGATGCTGGCGCTGATTTCGGCCGGGCTGTTTGCGGAACTGCTGCCAGAAACGCTTGTCCGACATTATATCGGTGATGCGTCAGGTTTTGCCGGGGTTGTGATTGGTATGGGCCTGGGGATTTTCACACCCGGGGGCGGTTTCGTCAGCTTTGCCTTGGCCGCAGGCGCGCTTCAGGCCGGTGCCACTGCTCCGGCTATCGTTGCCTATATCACCGCCTGGGGACTCTTTGCGCTGACCAAGATCATTGCCGAAGAGTTGGCTTTTCTCGGACCTCACTTCCTTTTCACCCGAGTGATACTCAGCTGTCCGATCCCTCTGCTGACCGGCGGCGTGGCGCTGATCTTTTTGGGTTAGATCACTGAACCAATCCCAACCCCTTGAGATAGGCAAAGCCCGCAGGAATATCGGATTTGCGCCGTAGCTCAAGCAGCAGGTGCGGTTTGCAAGGGCAGTCCGAAAGCGCGCGGAACACTTCGGGCCAATGGATTTCACCTTCGCCCGGAGCCCAGTGCCGATCTGCGTGGCCGTCCAGATCTTGTAGATGCACATGGGACAGTTGTTCTCCAGCATCGCGGATAAAGTAGTCAACCGGGGCGGCGCCCGACATGCGCCGTGCCAAATGTGCATGGCCGGTATCAACCGACAGCTTGACATACTGGGATCCAAAACTGTCGACCATCATGCGTCGGCTGGACGGGTCAACGTCGAGAATGTTTTCGATCACGAGGGTGATGCCGAGGTCTTCGGCACTCTTCACGATCGGGACCATAACGTCATGGATGCGGTTCAGCTTGGTATCATCATAATTAGGTTTCGCCAGCCGGTTCCACTGATACCAACGAGAATATGGTGAATGCAGGACCATTTGGCGCGCTCCAACCCGTTCGGCTGCCTCCAAACCCTTGATAAAACGCGCGGTGATCAGCGGGCGCAGCTCTGGATCTTTGTTGTCCATGTCCAGACCTTCATAGGGGCCGTGGATGCCGCGTCGCCCCCAATGCCCATCCAGTGCCGCATTTGCGGCGGCGATGCGATCCTCGAACTCCGAGGTCAAGGCAAGATGGCTGCCGAAATCCTGCAGTTCGATGTCGCGTTGATCTTCGAACAGCCAATCGCGATGATCGCCGATTTCACTGGCCTTCAGGCAGGCTCCGATTTTGGGCGGGGTCTGGTGAAAGGGCATGGGTGGAACTCCTCGGGTCGGGGATCAGGGTGTAGCTGGCCAGCGCGCAGGCCAGAATTGCGGTCATCGTGGCAAAGCTTCACCAGCCGCCATATGTCTGGGTGACCCAGGCAAAGGCGAACGGCCCAGAGGCATTGACACTCATCTGGACAAAGGAAATCCATCCCAGCCGCGCGCCATAACCTTTGGCCCCAAACAGGGCGAGGGGCAGAGTGCCTCGGGCAATGGTTTTGATCCCGTCACCCATGCCATAAAGTGCGGCGGCAATGAGAACTCCGGCCAGGGTGACGCCCAAGAGCAAGAGCGTCAGAAAGCCCGCCATCATCAGGCCGAGAGCCAAGACATAGGTCGCCAGGGGGTAGAGATTGCGGCTGACCAACATCTCAAAGAAGCGGCCAACGGTCTTGAATGGCCCGATCAGCGCCCCAGCCAGCGCGGCCATGGCGGCGCTATGGCCCAGATCTTGTACATTGGTCACCCAAAGCGTCATGACTGCGCCCATCAGATAGCCTGAAAAGACAAAGGAAATGATCATCCAGAGCAAACCGCGCTTGCGTTCAGTGCCGCTCAACTCGGGCCAATCTGTTTCGTTGCTTTGGGCAGCGTGCGGTTGCTCAAGGTCGCGCATGGGGTGGGCCAGCGAAAGGTGTATCAGCGGCAGGCAGATGACGAGATAGGCCAAGCCCAGATATATCCATGTCATTTTCCACCCGACCGTGTTGAAAAGGGTCAGGGTTAGCGGCCAGAAAATGGTCGAGGCGACGCCGCCAAATAGCGTGATCACCGAGATCGAGCGTTGCGGGGCAACCGCTAAATCCAGCTGCGTCACACTGGCAAAGGCGATGTTATACAGCACAAACATGCCCGCCGCCTCGGCCAGAAGTATCGCCGAGAACAATCCGGATGTGTCTGCGACCAGGCTCATCGCCATCAAAGCCAACCCGGCCACGACCGCACCCAGCATCATGACCCAATACCCGCCATGCCGATCCACCAACCGCCCCGCAAGCGGTGAGATCAACCCACCAAAAAACAGACCCAAAGACAGGATGCCAAAGATCTCGGACAGGCTCAGGTCAAGATCTGTTGCCATATGCGGCAGCAAAACGGCATAGGCATACATCAGGCAGCCATAGCCCATGATCTGGGTAATGCCGAGGCCGATGGCAGGCAGGTAATCGCGGCTGATCATCATTTGGCTTAGCCCGCGGGCATGCCGCGATATGCGGCGCGCCCGGCGACCCAGGTGCCTTGGATCGCGGGTGCGTGCCCGTCTGGCCAATCAACCAAAACAAGGTCAGCGCGTTTGCCGACGGCGATCTCGCCTCGATCCGATAAGCCCATGGCCCGGGCCGGGCCGCCCGACACGAGCGACCAAAGCGCCAGCCGATCTGCGCGCTTTTCGCGATCCAGGCGATCCATCGCCGCCAGCATGGCCGGGTAATAGTAGTCTGAGGCCAGCACATCACAGAGCCCATCTTCAACCATATCCGCTGCCGCGAGCGACCCGATATGGCTGCCGCCGCGCACCGCATTGGGTGCGCCAAAGATGATCATATCGCCGTTATCCCGCGCCGAAGCCACTGGCCCCATTGTCATCGGAAATTCCGCCACCGATGCGCCCAAACCTCGATAGAAATCGCGGGTTTCAGCCTGAGTATCATCATGGCTGAGCATCGGTATGCCTCGGGCTTTGGCCTTTGCTGCGACCTCTTGCATTTTGGGTAACACCTGAGGGCGACGATCCCAGACTTCGCTCAGATGTGCCATATAACTGTCCAGATCCTTACCCGAGCGTTCCGCCTGTTTGGCGTGACGCCTGGTAAGGCGTTCATCATGCACGCTGACCGTGTCGAAATCTGGGCTGTGTTCAAACGGGCGGTCCTGTACGGCCATGTCAAAGGGGCGCATGCTCATTGACAGATGGTCATTGAATGCCAAGGAGGGTTTCAGCGGCGCGTCCAAAGCCCAGTCCAGCACGTCAAGCGCTTCAAAGGCAAAGGTCTCCCACCGCAGCTGGATGCGGTTTTCCACCAGCAGGCGCGGGGCGAGGGCACGAATGGTCTTCATCAACTCATGCCCGCGCGCGACGCTGCGCAACCCTGATTCAAAGCTCAGCGTAACCGAATGATAGGTCGTCGCGATGCCATTGACTGCTAATTGCCGGTCGGTTTCCAGTACGGCGGTCTCGATGGGGAAGAACACGCCGGGGCGAGGCATGAGCTGGCGTTCAAACGCGTCCCCATGCACGTCAATCAGCGCCGGAGCCAAAATGTGCCCGCGCGCGTTAATGACTTCGCCCTGCGCTGGACCTCCGATCTCAATAATCACCCCGTCCGCGACCGTGACTGTCGTTTCGACAATGTCATCAGCCAGAAAAACGCTGGCCCCTTCGAATGTGAACATCACCTTACAGCCTTTCCATGACCAAGTGCCAATGCCAGGAGCCGGGCTTTTCATGCTCTCGATCATGCAACCAGGTGATTTCAAAGCCTTTGAACAGCGCCAAGAGATCCTGCGCATTACAAAAGTAATGCGGATGGATCTTATCGGTTCCCGGAGCGTCGAACACCCATGTGTTGCGGCTGATTTCCTGCCCCGGATAGCGTGCCTGTTCAAAAGGCAAACGCCGGTTGGACAACATGGTACCCAGAAAGCTCCCACCCGGTTTGGTGATCCGCTGAATTTCAGAAATGCTGCGGCTCAGCACTTCTTCATTGCCATGATAGATGACGTTCCAGCTCAGAACGTGGTCAAAGCTTTGATCTTCAAACGGCAACGCATCCATGCGCGCCAGAACGGTCTCAACACCGCCTGCCTTGTCTATTTCGGTCAACCCTTCGGGGGCCGCGTCGAGTGCGACCACGTCAAAGCCATGGCTGGCCAGCCATAATGCGTGGCGACCGACGCCAGCACCCAGATCAAGGATACGCGCGCCGGGCTGCAAACCCTTGGCCCAAGTGATCACTTCGGCCTCGGGTGTCAGCCACTTGCTGTCTGCTTCGATATTGGCCCATTGATCGTTCCAATGGCTGTCTGCTGTGTCCGACTTCATCTTTGTTCTCCGATAATGCGGCTTCGGGCCTTACTGCTGATTTGTTCGATCCCGATGACAACGACCGCGATCATCAAAATAACCGTCATAGCGGTGGGATAATCAAAAAGATCGAACCCGACCTTGAGCTCAATCCCGATGCCGCCAGCCCCCACAAGACCCAGAATGGTGGAGGAGCGCACCGCTTTTTCTAGCGCGAAAAGCGAGGTTGAGATGAAGGCGGGAAGGGCGGCGGGGACTGTGGCGCAGGCCACAACATCCAGCCTGCGCGCACCTGTTGCGGTCAAGCTTTCAGATGGGCCTTTCTCGACCGCCTCCATATCGTCGGCAAAGAAACGGCCACAGAACCCGATTGTATCAATCGCAATGGCCAGCATTCCAGCAAAGGGGCCAAGGCCAACGGCCACCACAAAGACCAGCGCCCAGGCGATATCTGGCACGGCGCGGATGAAACCCAGGCTGGTACGAGTGATCTGGTTGATCCATGGTCCGGCGATCAATCCGCGCGCCGCCAGCAAGGCGACCGGCAAGGACAGAATAACGCCGATCACCGCCCCGGCCAAAGCGATCTGCAAGGTTTCGACCATCTTCCAACCAAGCCTACTCAGAACTTTGGGTTCAAGATTGGGCGGGAAGGCGCGATCAAGAAAATCGGCAAAGCGCGGCGGCGATGAGATGACCTTGTCGAGTGAAAAACCCGCACCGGCAAACGACCAAAAGATGATAACAAGCCCAACAGCGTAGCCAAGAAAGGCCAGCGCCGAAGGGCGTTCAAAGCGGGCAGGGTGAGAAATGTCAGTCATATAGCTCTCGCAACTCGGCCTCGTTCAAATGATCGGCGCGCGTGTCCAGTCGCAGTTTTTTACCCGCCAGCCCAAGCACGCGGTCGCCATAAGTCAGCGCATGGCTCATATGGTGGGAGATGAAGACAACGGTGACACCTTGTTTGCGGGCCAGAGAAAAGAACAGGTCCATCACGTCCTCGCCAGCGGCTGGATCCAGCGAAGCGGTGGGTTCATCGGCGAACAGGATTTTGGGCTGACCAACCAAGGCGCGGGCAATGGCGACGCGTTGGGATTGTCCGCCTGACAAGCGGTCTGCGCGACGATTGGCCAGATCGGCCAGGCCAACTTTGCCCAAGGCCTCCATCGCGGCTTCGCGCGAACCTGTCGGGGCCAATGCCTGGCTCCAATGACGCAGGCCTGGGTGCTGCCCTAGCAGTCCATGGACCACGTTGGACAGGACGCTAAGCCGCGGGACCAGGTTGTGTTTCTGCGACACCAGCCCAACCTGTGCTCGCAATTTGCGCAACTCGGCGGGACGCGCGGCGCTCACATTTGTGCCCAGCATCTCAACCTGACCGCTATCTGCCGCAATCAACCCCATGATGCAGCGCAGCAGTGTGGATTTTCCGGTTCCGTTTGACCCCACAATGGCCACGGCCTCACCACGAGACAGTCCAAAGGACACATCCGAGAAAATCAGGGTATCACCAAAGCTCTTGCTCAAAGCGCAGGCGCGAATATCAACGGGCAAAACCGGGGCAAAACCTGCCCCGGTTCCGGTCGACCGCTCTTGTGCGGTCTGCTTGTCGAGAAGATCAGTCACCGATGAACTTGTCGAATTGCGGGAAACCCGCGTTGGAATACATCGAGCGCACATAGTCATAGGCGCTGTCTTCGATGGCGACGAGATCCATGCCGACATATTTATCGTTCTCTTCGTGGGCCGTAATGCCCGCGATGATCTCTGCCTTGTTTTCAAGAATGGCGGTCTTGACCATCTCAGCCTTGTCGGCGGGGACGTGCGCGCCAACCATGATCATGTCATTTGGCAAGTCGCCGGACCGTGCGATCATCTTGAAGAAACCATAGGGCAGTTCGGTTTCCTTGGCGCGCACATTCAGCCAGCTGCCTGCGTTCGAGCCAATAGCATCCACGTCGCCTGCCTTTAGCGCCTCATGGGCGATGTTGCGCGATGTGTGGGTTTTTTCCAGATCATTGACCGGATCAACACCATGATCCGCCAGAACCTGCATCGGGCAGAGCATGTTCGATGTGGAGCCGATATCGCCAAAGGCAACCTTCTTGCCCTTCAGATCGGCAGGCACGTTGATGCCGCTATCGGCGCGCACGATGATGGCGCAGTGATAGTCAGGGCGACCCAGGCCGATCAGAGGCGTGGCCTTGGTCAGCTTGTTGATCACCACATATTCCGCCGGACCGGAAACAACAAAATCCACGGTTTCGCCACGCAAGGCTTCGGCGGCTGCGGTGCGCGAATTGACCGCAAAGAACTCAAAGCTCTCGCCGGTGGCAGCTTCGATGGCGTCCTTGAACGGTCCCCATTCCAGCTGCAGGCGTTCCATGCCTTCAACATCGGTGACAGCCAGTTTCCAGGTTTCCGCCTGAGCGGCAAAGGCAGCGGATGCGGCCAGAACAGCCCCGGCCAGAATCGAACGAAGTTTCATTTGAATGCACTCCCAAGGTGAAATTCATTCGAATGATTTGATCCGTTCTGTAACGGGGGGATGTCAGCCAGCCCAAAGTTTTATGTCCTTTTGGGGCGAGCCAAGTGTCGGAAACAGGTGGAAATGAACCTGAAAACCACGACAAATGCGCCGCATATCGCGGTTCAAGTTGTTCATTTCTTTGAAGATTGAATGGTGGGCGACCCTGGAATCGAACCAGGCGTGAGTCGCCTCGAGGGAGTTACAGTCCCCTGCCACACCTTGCGGCCTGTCGCCCACCGTTGCGCTGCCAATGTCAGCGTGAGGGGCGGAATACAGCCCACCCAAAGCGGCGTCAACAGGAAAATCTCTTGGCTTTCATCTTTGTTGGGTGCAAGGAGACACATCAGATAGCAAGGGCGCATGAGATGGCACAAAAACCGAAATGGGTGATCGAAAAAGAACAGGCAAAACGGGCGGCTGCGGCGGAAACCGTCTGGCTTTTTGGTCTGCATGCGGTGCGCGATGCCTTGGTCAATCCGCGCCGGGAAAAGCTGCGTTTGATTCTGACTCCAAACGCGGCGGACAAGCTGGCAGATGCGGTCAAGGAATCGGGGATCGAACCGGAAGTCCAGGACCCGCGCAAATTCAAAGCACCGCTTGATCCGCAATCGGTACATCAGGGGGCCGCGCTTGAGGTGAAACCGCTGAATTGGGGTGCATTGCAAGAGGTGGCCATCACGGCAGATGATCGCCCTTTGCGTCTGGTCCTGCTGGATCGTGTCTCGGACCCCCATAATGTCGGGGCGATTCTGCGTTCGGCCGAGGTGTTCGGCGCTCAGGCTGTGATCGGTACCCGCCATCACGCGGCGCCGGAAACCGGGGCTTTGGCCAAAACCGCTTCGGGCGCTTTGGAACGCCAGCCCTATCTGCGCATGCGCAACCTGTCTGATACGATCGTTGAATTGCAGAATATGGGCTATCTGGTTCTGGGCCTGGATGGCGAAGGCGAGCAGACCATCGAACAGGCGGTCGAGGGGCGGCGGGATGCGCCGATTGCCATGGTTCTCGGGGCAGAAGGGCCGGGGCTGCGCCCCAAGACCAAAGAAACCGTGGACCAATTGGTGCGGATTGATTTTGCTGGCGAATTTGGCTCTTTGAACGTTTCCAACGCAGCGGCTGTCGCTCTATACGCCGCGCGTGCATGAACATGGGACCGAGGGGCTGACATTTCCCTCAGGCATCCCCATATTGACCCAAAGTCAAAAGGATAGAGGGTTCATGGACGCCAAGATTGCCACCTGTTGTTACTGCGGAACCCGCGCGGCTTTGGTTCTGGACAAGGCCCGTCATGAGCTGGTCTGCAGCTCCTGCGGGGCACCGCTGCATGACCTGAAGCGGATCAAATCCAGCGTGGCGGGTGTCGCCCATATCGACGGGGCAGGCCCGGCCCGGCCTATCGGAAAGAAATCCAAGGGCAAGGATCATCGCAAACCGCCAAAAGGCAGCTATGTTGAAAAGCGCAAAAAGCAGAAGAAGCGCAAAGGCTTTGGGGCCAAGCTCTTTGATGAGGCGTTTGATTTCATCGAGGACATTTTTGACTAGGGCCAGGATGCATTGATTTGACGCCACTGGTTTACCTGATCTTGTTCCTGACAAAGCAAATCGGCACAGAAATACTGGTTGTATTTCAAGGTGATGTAACGCAGATCAGGGGCAAGATCAGGTAAATCTGTCGCACCAGAGGTGCGCCATTACAATTGGCTCCCCTTTGGGGAGACAGACGCAGGAAGCGCTGCAAAGCAGCGGCTTTGACCGCTTGCAATTGACCCCGCCAGTTCCTGCGCGTCCAAAACCTCTGCTTTATTGCTCTTCCTGCGCCAGTGGTGCCAAATCAATGCATCCTGACCCTAACCCCTGCGCGCCTTTGGCGTGACGTTTCCTCTGGTCAAAAAGCCTGCGCTGGCGTATCTGCCACTATGAACTTCAGGAGGCGATATGGTGGACTACGAGACCCCCGGTCCGGTTGAGGAAAACTGGAAAGATGCCATCTCTTCGGTGGAAGAGATCATTGAGGATGCGCGCAACGGGCGCATGTTCATTCTTGTGGACCATGAAGATCGGGAAAACGAAGGCGACCTGATCATTCCGGCGCAATGGGCGACCCCGGATGCTATCAATTTTATGGCGCTTTATGGGCGGGGTCTGATCTGTCTGGCCATGACCGGTGATCGTATCGAAGAGCTGGGCCTGTCGCTGATGTCGACCAACAACTCGTCGCGCCATGAAACCGCCTTTACGACCTCGATCGAAGCGCGCGAAGGGGTGACCACCGGGATTTCTGCGGCGGACCGTGCGCGGACTGTTGCCGTGGCCATTGACGCCTCCAAAGGGGAAGCGGATATCGCCACGCCCGGCCATGTCTTTCCGCTGCGCGCCAAGGCCGGCGGTGTGTTGGTGCGTGCGGGCCATACTGAAGCGGCGGTTGATGTGAGCCGCCTGGCAGGTTTGAACCCGGCCGGTGTGATTTGCGAGATCATGAACGAAGACGGCACCATGGCGCATTTGCCGGAACTGGTGGCCTTTGCACAGCGTCACGGGCTCAAGATCGGGACAATTTCCGACCTGATTTCCTATCGTCGCCGCAATGACAATCTGGTCAAAGTCTCAAAAACCGAAACCATCACCAGCGAGTTTGGCGGTGAGTGGGAGATGAAGATCTATACCGACGAAACCCATGGGGATGAGCATATCGTCTTGATCAAAGGCGATATTTCCGGGGAAGAGCCGGTTATGGTGCGTATGCATGCCATGGATCCGATGCTGGATGTGATCGGTGTCGGCCCGAAAGGTCGGGCGCATGAATTTGAAAATGCCATGACGGCTGTTGCCGAGGAAGGGCGCGGGGTCGTGGTGCTGCTGCGTGACACCTCGATGAAGCTGGATGTCGGCGATGGGGTCTCGCCCAAGACGCTGCGCCAATATGGGTTGGGTGCGCAGATCCTGTCCTCATTGGGGCTGTCGGATCTGATCCTGTTGACCAATTCACCAACCCCCAAAGTGGTCGGGCTTGAGGCCTATGGCCTTGAAATCGTTGGCACTCGTAAAATCTCGGAGCTGGGATAATGGCGGCATCGATCAATCACTATGTTCTGCCGCGTGCAGAATTCGACAAGCCGGTGAAGATTCTGATCGTGGTGTCGCCGTACTACAAGGATATCGCTGATGAATTGGTCGCCGGTGCCAAGGCCGAGATCGAGGCCGCGGGGGGGACCTGGGACCTTGTCGAAGTGCCCGGTGCCTTGGAGGTCCCAACCGCCATCGGCATCGCCGAACGGATGAGCAACTTTGACGGCTACGTAGCCTTGGGCTGCGTTATCCGTGGAGAAACAACGCATTACGAGACTGTCTGCAATGACAGCTCACGCGGGATCACCCTTTTGGGCCTGCAAGGTCTGTGCATCGGCAACGGCATTTTGACCGTCGAAAATTACGAGCAGGCGCGGGTGCGGGCTTTGGTTTCTGAGCAAAATAAAGGTGGTGGGGCGGCGGCGGCGGCCTTGCATTTGGTGGCGTTGGCGCGTAAGTGGGGCGGTCCGCGCAAGGGGGTGGGGTTTCAGCCCGCCACCGATGAGATCCAGATCGCGGGCGACGCAAAGGGACCTGACCTCGCATGACACAACCTGGGGATAACCTGTCTGGCAATCAGAAACGCAAGATGAAATCCGCCTCGCGGATGTTCGCGGTGCAGGCGCTGTTTCAGATGGAACAGTCAAGCCAGCCGCTGGACAAGGTGCGTCAGGAGTTTCTGGACTACCGTTTTGGGGCCGAGCTTGAGGCCGGGGTTGAGATGTTGGATGGCGATATCTCGTTGTTTTCCAAACTCTTGGAGAATGCGGTGAGCTATCAGGCCAAGATCGACCAGATGACCGACCGCGCCCTTGTGGTCAAATGGCCAATTGATCGCATCGACACCACCTTGCGGGCTTTGTTCCGAGCGGCGGGGGCGGAATTGGTGGCGCTGGAAACTCCCCCTAAAGTTGTGATTGTCGAATTTGTCAGCGTGGCCGAAGCGTTCTTTCCAGACGGGAAAGAGACCAAATTTGTCAACGCTGTGCTGGATCATATGGCGCGTGAAGCGCAGCCTGAGGCGTTCTGAAAACCCTGACATGCGGGCGGTGGGGTGAAACCCCACCCTACATCTTAACCAACCGCTCGGTGCCCGGTAACGGGGCGGGCGGTTTTTGTGCAACGGGGCAATCAGTCCAAAACCGCCCGCGTTTGGGGGAGATTGCCCCCCATGCTTTGCCCCCTGATCCGGGGCCCCGGATCAAGCCCGCCAAGGCAATCTGTCCGATTCTAGCCGAGTTTAGGGGGGATTGCCCGGGACGGGCGGGGTTTGAAGCCCTTGCTAGGCATGTTTTTGGTTAAAATGGGTTAGGGGAGGTTAATCTTGGTTATTGGCGAGGTTTTCGCGGATCCATGCGAGGGTGTTTGCGACGGCTTGGTTGTTTGGGTGATCGGCTGGCAACACGTTTAGAAAAATATTTAAAGCTTGGGCGACAAATGGCTCTGCCTGTGCCCATTTACTCTGGTTTCCGAATAATACACCTAGGTTGTTCAGGCGCATGGCATAATCTGGGTGGTTTTCCCCCAAAGTTTCCTTGTTAATCTGTAAGGCCTGTCGAAATAGCGGTTCTGCCTCGTCATAGCGTCCTGTGGTTCTGAGCAATTCGGCAAGGTTGTTCAAGTGAATGGCGTAGCCTGGATGGTTTTTGCCCAGCGTTTCTTTGTCAATTTGCAATGCCTGTAGATAGAGTGGTTCTGCCTCTTCATATCGGCCCGTGCTTCCGAGCAATCCGGCGAGATTGTTTAGTGCAATGGCATAGTTTGGATGGTTTTCACCCAGCGTTTCCTTGGCAATCTGCAATGCCTGTCGATAGAGCGGTTCTGCCTCGTCATAGCGGCCCGCGTTTCTGAGCAACTCTGCGAGGTTGTTCAAGCGAATGGCATAGTTTGGATGGCTTTTACCAAGCGTTTCTTTGCCGATCTGCAAGGCCTGTCGATAGAGAGGTTCTGCCTCGTCATAGCGGCCCATGGTTTCGAGCAACCCGGCGTGATTGTTTAGGGCGATGGCAAATTCGGCTTCAGAGTCTTGTTCCGCCAGGGCGAGGTATTTCTGAGAAATGGGGAGTGCGGCGTTGTAGTCTCCGGCGCGTTGCGTAAAGGCTTTGGCCCTGTTCAGGTTTTCCAAGGTTGGGTTCAACTCCGCCGCGCGGCGGTAATGCGCAGCGGCGCTGTGCCAGTCGATGCGGGCTTCGGCGATTTCGCCTTGGCCGAATTCGGCGCGGGCGACTTGTTCGACGGCGAGTTGGTTGAGGGCTTTGACCTCTTCAAACAGGGCATCTGCGGCGGAGTAGTCGAAGCGGGCGAGGGCCTGCTTGGCGGCGGTGATTTTCTCTTCGCCGAGATGATTGGCCTCGCGGTCGAGGCGGTCAGCGATGTCGTTGATGCGGGCGATGTCTGTGGCGTAGGAGGCCTCGGGGTCGGCCAGTTTGCGTTGCAGCTCGGCGATTTGGGCGTTGAGCATGTCGACCTGCATGTTGAGCATTTTCAGCTCGGCCCGGTCGGCGCGGCTGGCCTCGGCGTGTTTCGCCTCAAGATCCTTGCGCAGGTCGGCGAGGGCGGTTTCCAGCATTTCCCGATGCAGGTCGGGCGAGATGCCGGTGATGTTGCCGCCCGCCTGTTGCACATGGCTGGAGCCGGTGACGGAATTGTCTGTCTTATCCCCCAACATCAGCCGGATTGATCCACGTCTGAGGAGTCATAGGCGGTGTTGGTGGTGTCGCGGTCCGGGCTGCCGGATTGGCGGATGCGTTGGCTGGAGGTGGCGGTGTTCACGGTCTTGGCGGTGGGTTTGCGCAATCCGCGCCAAGCGAGGTAGAGGCCGATAAGGGCGATGGGGAGGCCTAGGATGGTGGCCCATTGAGCAAGGGAGTTTGGGTCAAATGAGGCAAGCACTGCTTTGTCTTTCACGAAACGCAACTGTGGGTAGTAGAAAGCAGAGCGCATCGGGTGGCAAGGGGCGCGACGGAGGGGCGCGCCCGGGCCCGAGGGTGGGCTGGGGAGGCTGGGTGATTGGGTGAATTGGTACTGAACGAATTCTCTTGCGTGGCGGTTATTTTAATTCGCGCCCGCCCTGGGGGGCGGGGTCGGGCGCGAACCGGATTGCTGGGCAATCCGGGGGATTTGACGTGAGGGGCGGGGTCATGCTGAAAGCATGCATTTGTTGTGAGCGCGACCCGGATCGCAAGCGATCCGGGTGTTTAACGTGAGGGGTATCTTTTGTTTTGCGGGTGCGCATAGGGGGGCGGGTAATCTCAGCCTAATCTTCCTCCGCCAGGTCCTGTTCGGCGAGTTCGATGGCTTCTTTCAGGTAGTCATCGGCGAAGTCGGTTTTCAGGGCGACCCAGAGCGGCATGTGGTCGGACATTTGCCAGGTGCGCCATTTGCGCCAGTAATAGGCGCGCTTTTCGACCTCGGTGAAATTTTCGATCTTATCGGGGGGCAGGTTGTCCAGGTAATGGGCGAAATCCGAGGTCTCGGCGGTGAGATGGTCAAAACTCTCGCCCTGCGGCACGCCATCATCGTGATTGGCGCGAAAGACGTTTTCAAAGCAGTTGAACACGCCCGCATTGGGGTGATTGGCGAAATCGGGGATTTCGAGCTCTTTCTCTTTCACGCGAAAGGCGATCTGGTCATAGATGGCGTTGCGCATCATGTTGGTGGCCAGGCCCCACAGCTCTTGTGGGACGGAGAAACCGTTGTCGAGCAGGGCTTTCATCGTGTCATCTTCGGTGGAGACGACGTTGAAGTCGCCCAGGATGATGTAGTTTTCGTCGTTACCGGCGCTGCGATCCTTGAAGAAGCGGGCCAGGGCGGCGAGCTCTTTGACGCGGCGGTCGTATTTTGCGCCGCGGGCCTTGCCGAAATAGATATGGGCCGAGCAGAGGGTGAATTTGAACCAGCCCGCCTGGAAGGCGACGAGAAAGGGCGTGCGGGCGAATTGTTTGCGGTCGACGACCTTTTGGCCTTCGGGGAGGTGGAGCAGGTCGCCCTTGTCGAGGTCCAGCACACCGTCTTCGGTTTCCAGCTGGGCGCCGGCGGGGAGTTTGACGGTGGTGGCGTCGCCGCCGATCTCGCGGGCCTCGGTCAGGACAACCTCGCCGACGACATTGCGGGTGAAGACGCGGTTGGTGTCAAAGACAAAGGCGATGCGTTCGCCATTGCCCGAGGCACCTTCGGTCATGTCGGAGATGATGTAATCCCAGTTCTTGCCCATGAGCTTCATCAGTTGGTCGAACTGGTCGAGATCGCCGATTTCCTGCACGGCGATGATGTCAAAGGCTGAGAGGATTTCGGCGATATAGTAGGAGGTTTCGGGCAGGCGGGGGCTGGGATTGAAGGTGGATTTGCCAAAATCGCGGATGTTCCAGCTGGCGATCAGCAGGGTGTCGCGGGCGGATTTGGGCGGGATGTCGCGGGCGATCTGGGCACGCAGGGCGAGCAAACGCTCGGACGTCCATTTGGCCCATTCGGCCCCGGCAGAAAAATAGCCGTAGCGCCGTTTGAGGCGAACGTAATTGACCATGGGAAATATCCTTGGGTTGAAATCAATACTGGCAGATTACCATAGTTTGCGCGCAATGGGGGTAACATTCTGGTGCCGAACTCTGATGGGCTGGCGGCGCAACGCTGCAAACCTCAAGTTTTCTTCATATTGCCCGTAGATTTCCGTGCCCCGCTTGCGGGGGACGCAAGGCTTTTTTCACAGAGCTGACCTAATCATGAACGGTGGTGGGAAGGGCCTTGGTCGGCCTTTCAAAATTGTGGGAACTGCCAGGAATACGAGAGATCGCCGTGCCTCAAGGTTTTGCCGGGGCGGGCTAAGGCTCTGTTATGTCTGGTCGCTGTCCCACAGGTGGATGTGGGGCTGATGCAATGACCTCGTGGACGAAGAATAGCATTTTGCGCAGGGGGCTGGCATGAGCACGGTCACCCATTACGGCTGGTATCTGGGCAATTTTGCCGCGCTGGATGGCAATCTGAACGCGGTGCTGGGCACCTATGGCAGCGGTGGCAGCCCGATCAATGATCAGGCCATGAGCTTTACCACCACGTCCAATGATTTCAACGCGGATATTGCTGAAAACAATCTGCTCGACACGATGAGTTTCGACACCGGGTCAGGCCCGGTGACCACGCAGATGGAAGAGCTTGCGCTCTATAATGTCACCGCGACGCTGGATGATGGATCGGTCATCACTATCCAGATGTGGGCGATGCAGTCCACCAATGGCGATGTCATCCTGCTGCATGATGCAGAAGCTGAAAAAGATCCGATGGAAACCAACACTGTGGTTTCGTTCCAGATCACCAGCTCGGTTGCCGGGAATTACAGCCTGACGCAGAGCTTTCATGCCGAGCCTATCGATATGGTGCCCTTGGATGGCACCGTTGATGGTGAGGCCGGTGATGACACGATCAGCCTGGGCTATGATGACAGCACCGGCCCCAGCGATGGCGGCGGGGATCAGGTCAGCAATGATGGCAATATCATCGAAGGGCAGGGGGGCAGTGACTCGATCACCGCCGGGTCAGGCAATGACACGATCTATGGGGATTTCGCCGATCAGGCGGCAAGCTATCTGATCACCAATACGGGTGATTTGTTCCTCTATGAGCCAGAGAGTGGCAGTTCCACCCTGTTGCAAAGCGGGCTGGAACCCTACGGAGATATTGCCACAACGCCGGATGGTTCCCTTTTTGGCGTGGTGTTCAACGAAGTGGATCTCAGCAATGCCGGTATCTATGAGATAGATCCGGTGACCGGGGCGCAGACGCTGGTGATTGATTTGCCAGAGGGGACGGAGCTGCACTCCTCATTGGCGGCGGATGGCAATGGCGGCCTCTATGTCAGCAATGACAATGCCGGTACGGTGACCTATTACCCCAGCGATGGGGCTGGCGGGTTCCTTGCGGGTGTCAATGCCGGGACGATCCCGATTCCGGCGACTGATATTCTGATACTGGATGATGATACGGCCTGGGTCACAGCCAATGGCGTGATTTATCAATATGATATCGACGGGTCGGGCAATTTCACCAATGAAACCAATCTGGGCATGGCCGGTGGAGACACCGATGTCTTTGGACTGTCACTGTCTGCGGATGGCCAGGTGTTGGCCTATGAAGGAACGGGCGAGGTTTGGAGCACCGATCCGACAAGCCTGCCGCTGACATGGTCATCCGAACCCGATGCCGAGCTGGATGGCGGTATGATCTGGGGCACGGCGAATGCGGTCGGAACCGGTGGGGCGGATACGATTTCGGGCGGGCTTGGCGATGATGTGATTGCCGGTGGCGACGGGGCGGATTCGCTTTTGGGCGGCGCTGGTGATGACACGCTGAGCAGTTGGAGCGGAGCCGCCACGATGGATGGCGGTGATGACAGCGACACGTTCCTTTTATACGATTCAGGCGGCGGCAGCTATGCCGGTGTCACCATTGTCGGTGGCGAAGGCGGCGCGACGGATAATGACACGATCGACCTCAGCGCGCTGAGTGGCGCGGTCTTTGTGGATTTCACCGGTCATGAGACCGGAATCATCACCAACGGCGCGGATACGATATCCTTCAGTCAGATCGAAAGCCTGATCCTGACCGGTCAGAATGACACGGTGGATGCCACGGTGGATGCCAGCATGGGGGCGATGGATCTTTATATCGACGCGGGCGGTGGCGATGATCTGATCGAGACCTGGGGCGTCGACAGTGTTGGCAATTCCAATGTCGATACGATCCATGGCGGCACGGGCCATGACACGATCAGCTCGGGCGGGGCGGATGATCTGATCTATGGCGGGGATGGCGATGATCTGATCTCGTCCGGGTTTGCCAATGATGGTCTGGGGGATACGGTCTATGGTGGTGCGGGCAATGACACCATCAATACGGTTGAGGGCAGTACCGGCACGGTGTCCGGGGTTGGTGATTATGTCGATGGCGGCAGCGGTGACGATTCCATCACCGGGTCGGATGATACGGGCGGGCTCTTTCAAGGGGATACGCTGATCGGTGGCACCGGCCATGACACGATTTCGGCTTTGGCCGGGGATGACAGCCTGACCGGCGGGCAGGGCAATGACTCGCTCACTGGCGGCGATGGCGATGATACGTTTAACTACAGTGTCGGAGACGGGGCCGACACGATCACCGATTTCAACTTTGGCAATTCCGGGTCGCTGAGCGACGGGGATAGTGGCAATAACGACTTTATCGACCTCAGCGCATTTTACGATGATATCTGGGAGCTGCATGCGGATCTGGCCGATGACGGCGTCCTGAACCAGTCCAATGACGGGGTGGATGGGGTCGATTATTCGGACAACACGCAGTTTGCGGTGGGCGACAGTCTGAGCTTTACCGGGGCGTCGGCGGATGGGTCGTCGTTCACGGTGGAAAACACCGGGGTGATCTGCTTTGCCAAGGGCACGATGATCCGCTGCGCTGAGGGGGAGGTGGCGATCGAAGAGCTGCGTCCGGGGGATCTCGTGCAGACGATGGATCGCGGTCTGTGCGAAATTGTGAATGTTGAGCGGTCAGATGTGCCGTTCAGCCGGTTGAAGAAAGAGGCGCAGAGCCGCCCGGTCTGGATTTCGCCGAAATTGACAGGGGGCGAGGTGCCGCTGATCGTGTCGCCGCAACATGGCCTGATGCTGCCGGGGCGCGGTGGGACGCGGGCTTTGATCAAGGCGGGGCATTTGGCGCGGATGGAAGGCGGGCAGGCGCGGGTGATGCTGGGCAAGCGGCAGGTGAGCTATTTCCACCTGATGCTGGAGCGCCATGAGATCCTGTTTGCCAATGGCATGCCCGCCGAAAGCTTTTATCCGGGGCGTATGGCGGTGTCGACGCTGGGCCGGGAGGGGCGGGCGCGTTTGGTGCAGCTGTTCCCGGATCTTGTGACGTACCGGGCCCGCCATGTCTTTGGCCCGCGCGTGCGCGAGGTGGCCAAGTGGAAGGATCTGCCGGAGCATATTGGCGATCTGATCGGGAGCCGGGTGTATTAGGGTTAGGGTCAGGACCCATTCATTTAACGTCACTGGCGCAGGAAGGGCAAAAAAGTAGAGTTTTTGAACGCGCAGGAACTGGCGGGGTCAATTGAAAGCGGCTAAAGCCGCTGCTTTGCAGCGCTTACTGCGTCGGGACGATTTACCTGATCTTGCCCCTGAGCTGCGGTACACCGCCTTGAAATACAACCAGCATTTCTGCGCCGATGTGCCTTGTCAGGAACAAGATCAGGTTAACCAGTGGCGTTAAATGAATGGGTCCTGACCCTAGAATACAGGGCGTTTTTGTAGGAGCGTTTTGAGGAACCGCGAGCAGAGTGTTTGGGGGCGCTGCCCCGTCCCGAGCAAGCTCGGGACTCCCCGGGATATTTTTAGCCCAAAGAAACCTGAAGGGGTGGAGGCCTTCATTGGGGGCAGAGGCGCTTAAGCAGGCGGCAGGCGATCTGGGTGTTGGCTGCGCGCCTTGGTGGGTGGCTTTGGTGGTTTGAGGGCGGGAAACTGGGCTGTGCTGCCTACTCCAAACAGTCCTTTGGGGGATCTGTTTTTGCGCAAACCGTGTGGAATAACAGTGTTCCGGTCAGGCCTTTGGCCACCAGTAATTCCTCGGCGCGGCCGCGGGTTTTAGGGGTGCTGAAGGTGATAAAGGCCTCAAGGGGTGTGACTGCCTCGGCAATGGCAAATTGGGGCAGGGGCGGGGTGCCGGCCTCGTCAAAATCATTCGGCTCCGCGAAATAACATCCGGGTCGATAGCATCCTGCCTCGGTGAGGTCCTGCTTGTGGCGGGCAAAACTGTCAATGGCGACGGTGCCGACACGCGCCTTGCGAAGGGGGCGCAGGGCGATGCTTTCCTCGATCACGCCATTGGCGGGGAGGGTTTGGCGAATGACAAAAGTGGTCGGATTGACATCGGCCAGTTTCGGATCTGTGGGGCGCAGGATCAGCTTGGCAACAAACAGGTCGGCATTACCATTGTTCAACAGGCCGAGTTGCAGAAATTCATCTTTTTTCGGGCCCTGCTGGGTCTTGACGGTGGAATACAGGCGGGCGCTGACATTGGGGGCTAGGCTCTGTTGACAAAATCCAGCCACCACCGGTTTCAGACCAATTTTTGTCGGCGCTAGGCGTTTGCGCGCAGGAAGGGTGGCCGCCTTAGAAGCGGAAATAACGACGCGCAGGCAAAAATTGACGAAATCGCACGCGACGCGGCAGGTTTTGCTTCTGCCTTCTCTGATTTGCCCTTCCGATCAGCCAGATCGCCGCGGTCAAATCAGCTTGTCAGCAGCAAAACCTGACACGCGCCGGTGATGGCTGGATTTTGTCAACAGAGCCTCAGACCGACAGCGCCTGGGGCAGCAGGGCCACCCCCGCGGTTGCCAGCGACAGGATTGTGGTCAAAGCCCCGGCCAGTGCCGCAAATCGGATCAGGTTGCGGCTGACTTGGGATTGTCTGGTGCCGCAATGTGGGCAGATCGAAGCCTCGACATCGATCAATTCGCGGCAGCCCACGCATTTCTTGCGGGTTTCAATCTGAGTTTCCGTCATTTTGTCAGACCCGACATTAGGTGGCTTCTGGCGATCAAACAGGCAATCCCCAGATAGAGGGATCTTCACCTTGACACGCCTGAAGCGCGCGCCGCTTACAACTGCACCTCGATGATTGAGGCCGGGTCGAGGCCCTGGCCGCCGGGTACGATGGCAAAGATTTCACCATCCACCAGGACATTCGCCCCGGTGCCATCTGGCCAGTCTTCGACCGTGATAGTCAGGGCGTCGAAATCGGTCACGATGCTGCCGTGCGGATTAATGGTGATGCCAATCACGTCCTCGGCAGGGTTGAAATCGGCAAAGGTGATCGGGCCATTGCCCAGTTCCTCGTTGGTGAAAAGATCCGCACCCGCTCCGCCGGTCAGCGTGTCATCGGCCCCACCCAGCAAGGTGTCATCTCCCTCGCCGCCAAAGAGTTCATCGGCCAGCGCGACCTCATTGGGTGAATAGCCACCACCATAAAGGATGTCATTGCCAGAATCGCCAAAGAGTTGATCCATACCGGTTCCGCCCTGGAGGCGATCATCGCCATCGCCGCCGGTCAGCGTATCATCATCATGACCACCAAACAGAATATCATCCCCGGCATTGCCGTTCACAATGTCATTGCCGTTATAGCCAACCAGGTAGTCGTTACCCGTGCCGCCATTCAGCGTGTCATCGCCTTCGCTTCCGGTGAATTCGACGGCGAAATCGATGGTGTCGGGGTCAATGCCCGCTGCATTGCTAAGCGTCGCAATGTGTTCGCCAGCGTAATACAGTTCGGCACTGGTTCCGTCGCTTGAGTCCGCAACGCTCAGGGCTCCGTCTAGAGGAGTTGTGCCAGGGTGGATATCGACATTACGATAAATTAGTCGGTCTTCGCCAGGAGCGAAATCGGAGATGATACTGACGTTGTTACCGTCCTGAAAAAGGTGGAATTCGTCGGTTCCTGCACCACCTGTCAGCGTTGACCATGAAGATGCAATCAAACGGTCATCCCCGTCTCCACCATTCAGGTCGCTGAAATCTCCCCTGTTTTCCAAAGTGTCATTGCCTTGGCTGCCGAACATACCAGCGGAACCTGCGTCATTGATCAGCCTATCATCTCCTTCGCCGCCATCCATGACGTCAGCGCCGTCGCCGCTATGAAGTGTGTCATCTCCCAAACCGCCATCCATGACATCACTGCCATCACCGCCATTCATGAAGTCCCGTCCAGCGCCGCCATCGAGGCTGTCACTACCTGCGTCGCCTGAAAGACGGTCATTGGCATCGCCGCCCGTGATTATGTCGTTACCTTCCCCGCCTAACAAGACATCCCGATCAGCACCGCCGGACAGTTGATCATTGCCTTCGCCCCCCACCAGGGTGTCGTTTCCGGCCAAGCCTTGGAGGATGTCGTCTCCATTTGTACCGGCCAGGCTATCAGAGCTGTCGGTACCAAGACCTGGGTCCACCTCATCACCTGGATCGTCGCTTGGGGTGTCATCGGAATGATCGGATTCGCTGTCGGAGCTGCCGATCAGTGCCAAAGAAAGTCCGAGAAATAAGAGAATAAGTGGGGACATGGGAATTACTCGTGCAAAAATTGTGAATCGGGGTCATTTTATAAAAAATTTATCTATTTGTGATTGCAAATCTATTTCCTTGTTTTTGTCATTGTTTTCCTAGTGGAAACAGTTGCTGGCACTGGCCACTACGTGGCCTGTTGTGCGGGCGCATGAGCGATGTCGGTTCCTGCAACAGGATTTCGCTCAGCTACAGGCGTGCGGGCGTTGGGCGGTGGCAGTCTTGCGGGCAGACAGGAGATTGCCATGACCCAGACGCTTTCGAAAACGCCAATGCCAACCAGAGAACGCAGCCGGGCCGGGGGGCGCAGTGCCCGACGGGCGGCGCGCAGCACGCGGGATGTCACCATGTTGCCGGGGCTCAAGCGCGGCATTCCGATTTGCGAGGTGATGGATCAGGAGCAGGTGGAACGCATCGATGCGGCCTCGATGGATATTCTGGAGAATGTCGGGGTGCAGTTTCGCGACCCCATCGCCTTGGAGGATTGGAAAAGGGCCGGGGCCAAGGTGGTGGGCGAGATGGTCTATCTTGACCGCGGGCTGGTGCGTGATCTGATCCGGACCATCCCGGCGGACTTCACCTATCACGCGCGCAACCCGGCCAATAATCTGCGTCTGGGCGGGCCGCATTCGGTCTTTGTGCCAATGACCGGCGCACCGTTTCTGCGCGATCTCGACGATGTGCGCCGTAACCCGCTGCTTGAGGATCTGGCGACCTTTCACAAGCTCAGCCACATGCTGCCCGCGCTGCATTCCAGCGCCCATCACATTGTCGAGCCATATGATCACCCGATCAGCCAGCGTCATTTGCGCATCACCTATTCCTCGATGAAATACAGTGACAAAATGTTCATGGGCATGACCACCAGCCCCAAGAATGCCGAAGACGTCATGGATATGTGTGCGATCCTCTTTGGCGAAGAGTTCATCGACAGCCACCCGGTCACAACAGGCAATTGCAACGGCAATAGCCCGCTGGTCTGGGATGAGACCATGCTGGGCGCGATGCGGGCCTTTTGTCGGCGCAATCAGCCGGTTCTGTGCTCGCCTTTCGTGCTTGGGGGCGCGAACACCCCGGCCTCGGTCCCGGCGACAGTCGCGCAATTGAATGCCGAGGCGCTGTCGGCTCTGGCCTATACGCAGGTGATCCGGCGTGGCTGCCCGGCGATTTACGGGCATTACCTGTCGACCGTGTCGATGAAATCTGGGGCACCGATGGCGGGGACGCCGGAGATCAGCCTGATGAATTTCATGATCGGTCAGATGGCGCGGTATTACGATGTGCCCTGGCGGACCTCGAACACGCTGGGAGGGGCCAAGAGTTTTGACGCGCAAGCGGGATATGAAAGTGCCACGACCTTGTCAGCGGTGATGCATTCCGGGGCCAATTATATCTGGCACTCGGCGGGTTGGAACGAGGCTGGGATGCATTGTTCGATTGCGAAATTTGTTGTCGATGCCGAGCAATGCGCCATGGCCTATCGCATGGCTCAAGGTCCGCAATGGGGCGATTTCGACGAGGCGGTGCGCGCTGTTCCGGATGTGGGGCCAGGCGGGCATTACCTGGGGCATCCGCACACGCAGGAGAATTTTCAGACCGCGTTTTTTATGCCGGAGCTGTTCGATAACAACTCGATCGAGCAATGGGTCGCAGAAGGATCAGTTGAGATCACCGAGCGGGCGCTGGGCTATGCCAAGACGCTGTTGTCTGAGTATCAGGAGCCCAAGCTGGATGAGGCGAAGAATGAGGAACTGCTGGACTATATCGCGCGGCGTGAACGGGAAATTCCGGCGAGTCACGAGTTGAATCAGGAGTATTGAGGATAGTTTGCACGAACAGAGGGGCGCACCCGAACCCGAGGGCGGCCCTCTGTTTGGCAATCCGTAGGTAAAAACCGCCATGATGGCAGAGTGTTTCGACGTCGCATATTCGCACCCGCCCTGGGGGCGGGGTCGGGTGCGAAACGGATTGCGGGCAATCCGGGAAAAGGTTTGGTTTTGCCTCTACGGCTCCAGCGTATAAAGAAAAACCTTGCCCGCGCCCTTGTCGCGGGTCACTTGGAAATCTTCACCGTCATATTCCCAAAGCTGGCAGTCTTCTTTGGTGGAATAGCTTTGCAACACACGGCAGAAATAGCCTTCTTTCCAGGCCCAGCTTCCGGTGATTTCCTTGCCTTTGAACACCACGATCAAGCGGCCATCGTTTTGTGCCAAGGCGGTTGTGTCGCCAAGGTAGAGCGTTTTGCCCACGGCCAATTCCACGAATTGCGACTCGGATTCGATGCGGGTGAAGCCCTGGGCTGAAACGGGGCCGGTCAAGCTGGCCAAAACGAGGGAGAAAAGCAGAAATCTGGTCATTTGGGCCTCTGATAGGGTGGGTAAGACAGTCACCACAGCGATAAAAGCCCGGGCAAAGCCGCGCCATGACCAAAATCAAGCATAAAAGCCAAGGAATGTGCACCAGAGCGGTTGACTCGGGGGGCAAGGCCAGTAAAAGGCAGGTTCCAGATTTTCACGTGGGCCCCACGCCCAGCGTTGCAGGAGATGACCCATGGCGAAGCCGACAACAATCAAGATCCGCCTGAACTCGACCGCAGGCACCGGCCACTTCTACGTGACCAAGAAAAACGCCCGTACCATGACCGAAAAGATGGTCATCAAAAAGTACGACCCGGTTGTGCGCAAGCATGTTGAATACAAAGAAGGCAAAATCAAGTAAGCCTTTTTTCGGTTCAACCGAGATTGCAAACCGCGCAGGGGTGACCCTAGCGCGGTTTTTCTTTGGCCAAATGGGAGAGAGACAATGACAGTCTGGCCAGACCCTGTTGAATTGCACGGAGCATTTGTCTCCGTTGTGCCCTTGTCGCAGGACCATCACGATGATCTGTGCGACGCCACCGAGGATGGGGAACTGTCCAAGCTTTGGTACACCTCGGTGCCGGATCGGGCGGGGATGCGGGCGGAGATCGACCGTCGTCGAAACCTCGCCACCATGTTGCCCTTTGCGATCATCGACACGGCCTCTGGTCGCGCGGTGGGCATGACAACCTATATGAATATCGATGCGGCCACCAAGCGGGTCGAAATCGGCTCGACCTGGTATCGCAAATCGGTGCAGCGCACGCCGTTGAACACCGAATGCAAGCTGATGCTGTTGCAACATGCGTTTGAAGAGTTGGATTGTGTCTGTGTGGAGCTGCGTACCCATTACGTCAATGTGCAAAGCCGCCGGGCGATTGAGCGGTTGGGGGCCAAGCTGGACGGGGTGTTGCGGTCGCATATGCGGATGCCGAACGGGACGTTGCGCGACACAGCGGTCTATTCGATCATCGCCAGCGAATGGGGCATGGTCAAAGCCAACCTGGCTTTCAAGCTTGAGAACATGGCGTGGTGATCAGGCAAAGCGACCAGAGCTTCTTTGGTCGCTTCGCATTTGCAGCATTGACCGGGGCCGCGCGCTTTGGCAGTGTCACAAGTGATGGTTCTGACGTCCCGACCATTGGTCGTCAGAGAATAGGGAACATGGTGCGCCTTACGGCAATTCCGCGACTGCCCCCGCAACTGTAGGCGGAGAGCCTGTCTGACAAACCACTGAAGCGAACCGCTTTGGGAAGGGTTGGACAAGCAGAGACCCGCAAGTCAGGAGACCTGCCATCAGAGTTGAAACGGAACCGGGCGGGGTGCCCTGGGGAGGCTTATGATGATGGCGCGTGCCAAAACAGATCTGATCGGCCCCAACCTCGCATTATGGCGCGGAGGGATGCCAGATGAACAAACCACTTTCCAGCAGGGGCTTGCGCACGGCAGTGGCGCATGAGCAGCCATTTCGGCTAACGCGTTGCACTGATTGCCCGCAGAGTGGCACCCCTTGCCGCGCCGGGTTGGAGATGCTGTTTCGCTTGCAAAAGGGCATGGCGGCGGCGGGGCAGGCGGTTGGTGAAGGTTTTCAGATGTCGGGCGAAATGGTGCTGGAGGGCTGTGCCCATCCTTGCCGGATGATGTATTTCGCTGAAAAGGGCGGGTGTTATCTGGTGGGCCATATCGCTGAAGATATGGAGGAGGCCGAGGCGCTGGCCCTGGCCAAGGGGCAGGGGGCTGGGCAAGAGGCCATGGTGATGGCGCTGGAGCAGGTGGCGCAGCCTTTGCAGTGAAGACGCGGTACGTCCTAACGGTGCGCTTTTTAACGCAGTACCAAAACGCAGGGTTTTCGTTGCACAAAACAAAAGGGCCGGTCGTTGTGACCGGCCCTTTGTTATGTCGTCGTGACAGGCGCGCTTATTCGCGGTCGCCCAGCAGTTGCAGCAGGAACATGAACATGTTGATGAAGTCCAGATACAGGTTCAGCGCACCGCTGATCGCTGCCTTGGCCAGCCATTCCTGATCGCCATGCTGAGCATGGGCGATATAGGTGTTCTTGATGTTTTGCGTGTCATAAGCGGTCAGACCGGCAAAGATCAGCACACCCAGAACCGAAATCGCCAGTTGCATGACGCCCGAGCCCAGGAAGATGTTGATGATCGACGCCACGATCAGGCCGATCACACCCATGATCAGGAAAGACCCCCAACCGGAGATGTCTTTCTTGGTGGTGTAGCCCCACAGGGACAGGCCAGCAAAGGAGATCGCTGTGATCAGGAAGACCTGAATGACCGAGAAGCCGGTATAGATCAGGAAGATCGAGCTGATCGACAGCCCCATCAAAGCCGCGAAGGCAAAGAAGGTCAGCTGAACGCCGGCGGCGGAGAGACGGTTCATCGCCGCACCAAAGCCAAAGAAGACAAAGGCCAGCGGGGCAAACATGATCACCCATTTCAGCGGGCTGGCATAGATCGCCATGCCCAGACCGGTCAGATAGGTGCCTTCATGCACCATGCCTTCGGCGGCATTGATATCTGTGGTGGTTGCCAGGCTTGCAATTGCCCAGGCCGCAGCAAAAGTGATCAGCATGCCGATCGACATGGTGCTGTACACTTTGTTCATATGGGCGCGAAGCCCTTCATCGATCGCGGCCGCGCGGGCACCAATGCCTGCGGAACGGACCGTGTCGTATTCAGCCATAAAAGCCTCCGTCAAAGAAACCGTACATGCGGGAACCGCATGGCGACGCGGGATCGCGTCGGATATGGCTCAGATATTGGGGATGTGGGCGGATTTTTCAAGGAATTCCGTACCACATCCGTAAAGATATCTGGAAACTTAGGGGCAAGATGCATTGATTTGAAGCCACTAGCGCAGGAAGAGCAATAAAGCAGGGGCTTTTGATGCGCATGAACTGGCAGGGGCAATTTCGAGCGCTCAAAGCCGCTGCTTTGCAACGCTTCCTGCGTCTGTCTCCTCAAAGGGGAGACAAATAAAATGGCGCACCTCTGGAGCGACGGATTTGGTTTGTCTTACCCCTGAGCTGCGTTGCATCGCCTGAAGAGACAACCGGTATTTCTGTGCTGATATGCTGTGTCTGGTGCAAGGTCAGGTAAACCAGTGGTGCCAATTCAATGCATCCTGACCTTAGTCACATGGAGCCGAAACTCTTATCAAACAGGAAATGTCCCCGGATCGCTTGCGATCCGGTTCGCGCCCGACCCCGCCCCCCTGGGCGGGCGCGAATTCGTCCCAACGTTTCAACAAGATGCACAGTTTTCTGATACCACCACCCAGTTGCCAAGGTTAGACGCGCCCACCCTCGGTGCCGGGCGCGAACCTGCGTGGTTGCTAGTTGTCTAAGTTGCGGATTTCGGTTCCAGGCGTCTGGCGTTTTATTTCAGCCAGTGGTTCGGCGCATCCCAGAAGGGGCGCGATGCTTCGGCCTGGGCCTGGTCCGGGGTCAGGCCAATATCGCTGAGCATGGTATCATCCAGCTCTGACAGGGACTTGCGCTGGTGGGACAGGGCCATCCAGTTCTGCATCATGGTCAGGGGACGCAGGGAAACAGAGGGAGCGTAGCGGGTTGCAACACGGATCATGATGGTCTCCTTCAAGATTTGTGATGGATTTGCGTTTTCGTATTTTTCCTGTTGATGGATATGGCCTCTTGTGTTTCATTTGTGAAACGAATGTTTTTGACGTCATCCATCAAGGTCTGTGATCAATGCGCAATCTCGACATCACAACACTGCGGTCATTCATGGCGGTGGCTAATGCGGGCGGCGTGACGCGCGCTGCCGGGTTTCTCAATCTGACGCAATCGGCGGTGTCCATGCAGCTCAAACGGTTGGAAGAAACGCTGAACCTGCAATTGCTGGATCGATCCGGGCGCGGCGTGACACTGACACCGGCCGGGGCGCAGCTGTTGACCTATGCGCAGCGCATCGTGGATCTGAACGATGAGGCTTATGCCAAGCTGACCGATCAGAATTGGGAAGGGGATATTGTTTTGGGCGTGCCCGAAGACATCGTCTATCCGGTGATCCCGCAGGTTCTGCATCGCATGGGTCGCACGCATCCGAGGGTGCGGGTGCAATTGATCACGTCGTTTACAAAGACCTTGAAGGAGAGTTTTTCGAAAGGGGAAGTTGATGTGATCCTGACCACGGAAACCGGGGTTGAGCGCGGTGGCGAAACCCTGGCCGAGGTGCCCCTGCGCTGGATTGGCGCACCGGATGGGCAGATGTGGAAGGCGCGGCCCCTGAGGGTGGCCTTTTGCCGCCGCTGCGTGTTCCGTGAAGACACGTTAAAGCGCCTGGACGAGGCGGGGATCGACTGGGAACTGGCGGTGGATTCCGACAGTGATGTCACGATTGATGCAACAGTCAGTGCCGATCTGGCGATCACAACCAAGCTGGAAGGCCACGCGCCACCGCATCTGGAGCAGATCGAGAATGGCAATGCACTGCCCGATCTTGGGACACAGCAGATCAACCTCTATACCGGTAGTGGCAAAACGCAGATGGTGGACACGCTGAGCAGCTACTTGCGTCAGGGCATGACGGCGGTGGCTTAGGGGCAGGATGCATTGATTTGACGCCACTGGTTCGCGTGGTCTTGCAGGCGCAAGGGGGGCTGCAAAGCAGCGGCTTTTTGGGGAAGTGATGAGGTAAGAGCCTCACGGAGTAGGCTGACACGTTTTTCTATGAAAAACATGTCCTTGTTCAAAGCGTTGTCGATTAGAAATGGATTGCTTAACGCTGCCTGAAATCAGAGATTTCAACGCGTGAAGCAATGCTTTTATATGCTGAAATCGAAACGCTATACGCGCCGCAAATTTTCGGAGAAATTTGAAGGAGCCTGGACAAGAGCCTCGCTGGGTAAGCCGACACGTTTTTCTTTGAAAAACATGTCCTTGCCTACGCGCCGCAAAAAAATCAGGGTTTTTTGCGGCGGGGACCACATCTTCCGTGTGGGTGAACGCATTCCCGAGGACCTGTATATACAGGTGGGCGCCAGGTAACGAAGCCACGGCTACGACAGAGCCAGCCCCCTCGGATTTGCTTAAGGCCACCGGAATGTACCCGTTCACGCAAAGCGCAGACCCCCGCCAGCGACTGACATAGGCGAGTGGGCCTAGGCAGACAAGGGCTCTCGGGTTTCTGGAGTGGCAGTTTCTCCGGAAAGATGCGCCAAAAGTGAGTTTTCAAAGAAATGTTGCCAGCCACGGGTGCAGACATCGTGGCAGTCCAAGCTCGGTGTGAGGCCGAGATGGGACAGGGTAATGCGCGACCCGTCGCCATCGGGCAGGATTTGCCAGATCAGCGATGTGCCCTGCCATTCGGTGGCGTCGGCCACATCCTCGATGATCATATTGGCCTCGCGGCAGGTCCAGACATAGGTGCCGTCGCGCATGGCAAAGTCGAAACTGACATGGGAGTTGCCGAAATGGATTGTCGCGCCGCGCTCGGTCTTTTCGACACGGGTTGACCACCAGATATGCATCTCGTCAAAGATCGCCTTTTGCGCGGCCTCGACCGAGGCCGGGGTGCGGATGGTGGCGGTGTAATCGTCGCCCATGGCGTGGAAATTACCCAAGAAGCCATGCCACCCCTTGTCGAGCGCCAGGACGAGCCCATAGCCTTCGCCATTTTCGGGCAGGCCGGAATGTTCCAGCGTCAGTTCGGTTCCGCCGGGCGCGGGGGCGAGCCGCCAGTCCACGGTGGACATGACGCCCTGCATCGGTCCGACGGTAAAGCTCCAGCGCATATGTTCGTGCGGGGTGGCCTTTTCGACCTCGCCCCAACACATACGTTCGCCATCTGCCGCTGAGAGCAGCGTATAGGGCTGGCCCTCGGCCAGATCCTCGGCAGCGGGGTGGAACCATTTGCCCATCAGATCGGCCTTGGTCAGGTGATCCCAGACGATGGCCGGGGCGGCGGGCAGGAATACGGTTTTGCGGATGGTCAGGGTCATTCTTTGTCCTCCAATTCGGTGTCTTTCAAATCTGATAACGTGTCGTGCAACGCGCCCAGATGGGTGTCCCAGAAGCTTTCGAAATAGGTGAGCCAGTTGACGACGGGTTTCAGCGCGTCAGCATTCAGCGATGACAGCGTTTCGCGCCCCGAGCGCCGCATCTGGATCAGGTTGCCGTCTTGTAGCACGACGAGGTGCTTTTTGACGGCGGCGCGTGTCATGTCGCAATGGGCGGTGATTTCGGCCAGGGTCATTTCCCGCGCGCTGAGACGTTTGAGAATGTCGCGGCGGGTGGGATCGGCCAGGGCGCGAAAGGCGGGTTGCAGATCGGGTGCGGCGCTCATGGTGTCACCGGCAGAAAATCAAACGCGCCGTCCTGATAGAGCAGGGTTACGCAAGGCGTTTCAGAGACGCAAGAGGAGACATGCGCCAGATTGGCCGGGATCTCGTAATACCCGCCCGGGCCGATTGGGGGGGCGGAGTGCGGGTCTTGCCCGGCGAGAACATGGGTCATTTCGCCCGAGACCATCAGCCCGATCATGGTGGCGGATTTGGTGTGCGGCGGGCTTTGCAATCCGGCGGGCAGGCGCACCATGGCAAAATAGGGATCGCGCATCCGGTCGCCGCGCAGCGGGGCAAAGGCGACGCCTTCGGGTGTTTTTTCCCAGTCGAGTGCGGCGGGCGGGACAAGGGTGATCTCGGCCTGCGCAAAGGTTGGCAGGAGTGTGAGACAGGTTAACAGGGGGCGGAGCATGGGGGCCTCGGCTAAAATGATTCCATTTGGTATCCTATTTATGGATACCTTTTGGTATCTCGTCAAGTGGGCGTGTCGGATTGTTTTGCGCCGGGCTGTCCTGGTCCATGGCAATTCTGTCAGGTCAGCCCTCAATTGGCCCTGCAATTCTTGATCGGTTGCCCGGAATTTCGCAGCCTGTCTGTGGCGCATCAAATTTTCAGCGCCGCATTTTTATGGGAGACGAAATATGACTATTCGGACGATGACTGCCGCTTTTGTTTTATCAGTCACGGGGTTTGTCAGTGCCCCCCAAACGGCCCTTGCCGGGGATTGTTGCATCCTGAAATCACCACAAAAGGGCACCGAGTTTTGTGTCCGGGCGACGGGGCCAATTTGTCAGGCAAACAGACATTTTTCGCAGTTCAAACCCAAGCTGTTTTGCCGGACACCCGGACGGAACCCGCCTGATTGCGTTCAGAACAAACCCAAAGGAGCCGCAATGGAAGGGGGCGGGGATTCACTTGAGCTCTCGGCCAAGTATCTCGAAATGGATCCCGAAGAATTGAAAGAGGCTTTGGGGAGCAAGGCGCGCGAATGAGCGATACATGGCCGTCCTGGCCTTTGGGTCAGGACGGCGTTTCGGTGGTGAGACCGTATTCTTCGACCTGTTCGGGCAGCAGGATATAGATTTCATCCGCTGGCGTGGCCAAGGCGTGGCGCATGATCAGGGGGTTTATGCCCATATCATGCAGGTAAGCCATGACATCGCCCTGGCCGCGCTGAATATCTTCGATGGCGATAAAGGCGGGCAGGTAGGTGTTTTTGTCAAAGTCGTGCTGATGCACCCCGATTGACGCGGATGGGGAGGCAAAGCGTTTTGCACCGCCAGAGAACAGGTAGGGGCAGGCGGAATAGCAATATTCGCCTGACAGGATGCGGGTCGCGATTGAGGCGGCGCGCAAGTGGCGGCCAAGATCCAGGGCGTCGCGGACCGAGCCGCCGGGGCTTTGCAGGATCAACTCGTTGACCGGCGGGTCTGAGCGGTCGATCTGGGCAATCAGGCGCGGGGCATCGCCGGGGGCGATCATGCCTTCGAGGCGATAGGTGCCGTCTTCGAAGGTCAAGGTCAGGCGGTCGGGCAATTGGCCGGGGTCGCGCACCGGCTGGACCTGCGGATTGTCTTCTTGCGGGCGGAATTGGCGGCGTTGATCGCCGGGGCGCACGGGTTGGCTGAGGCGCGGCGCGTCCGGGGCGAAGCTGGGCAAAGGCAGCCCGTTGCCCTGAATATCCCCCAGCACCAAAAGCGCGCCGATACCCAGTTGAAAGATCAGAACCGCCATCATGGTGCGGGCCACGGCGCGGGGGTTCATGAACCGCCCCCGGCCTTGCTGTCTGTGCTCTCGACCGGCTGAAGGTGGTCGGATTTGTCGGTGTCATGCAGGGGCGTGGGTGGTTCTGGGGCGGGCTGTGCGGCGGGGGCTGGCGGCTGGGCTGGGGCGTCAAGCACCCCCTCGACATCGCGCAAAGCGGTGACGGCGGCGCGCAGCTCGGCCAGGGTCAGCGTGTCTTCGACTCCGGCCCCCTCGCGCCCCGCGCGAATGGCGCTTTGGGTCACGGCAAGGATAAAGACCAGCACGGCGGGCAGCAGGTCAATGGCGATGGCCCCGGCCCAGGAGGGCACGAAATTGCGCGCATATAGAATGACCGCATCCGCTGCCGAAAGCGGTGTATAGGTGACATCGACCGGCGCGGTTTGGGATGACACCGATTGTGCCGCCTTTTCCAGCGTATTGGCGCGGGCGGCCAGAACATCCAGCACCGAGGTGATGGTGGAGGCCTGATCATTGCGATCCGCCGCTGTGCGCCCGTCAAGTTCGGGCAGGACAACAGAGGCGGCGAGGTCTTGGGCGGCACGTTCCACGAGTGTGGCAACCGACAGCTGGCGCAACCGGGTGATCAACCCTTGCAGGCGCACGGCGGCCTCGGAAAACTCGACCGAGCGCGCCTCGACATTGCCGGGTTCGACAGTAAGGGCGCGCATCCGTGACAGGATGGTGTTGCCTTCGGTAAAGGTGGCCTCGACCAGCGGGGTTTGCGCGGCGATCTGTTGCTCGAGCGCCGAAAGCTCGGCGGATTTCTGACGCAAGACGCGGAACACCGCCCCGCGTCCAGCGAGACCGGACAGGGTGCCCTCGGCCTCTTGTTCCGAGAGATCCTCGAACCCTTGCCGGGTGCGGGCGACATCGCGTTGCAACGCCTGACCCGACAGGGCGATTTCGTGGGCGCGTTCCAATGCGGTTTGGTAATCTTGCACGGTTTCGGCAAGGTGCTGTTCGACGGCGGCAGAGCCGGCCAGCGCGGCGGCGTTCAACCACGACGACATGGCGACAATGGCAAGGCTGCCGAGCCCCATCGCCGCCAAGAGTCCGGCGCGGGCACGGGCCGTGCGCACCGCAGGAAACAGCCGCAAAAGGTAAGACCAAAAGACAAAAATACCCACAGAAACGGCGACCGAATAGGCGATGGCGGCAAAGACCGACATGGCCCCGTTTTCATCCAACAGAGACGAGACGCCGAGATAGGTATAGATGCCCGAGGCGGTGGCGAGAACGCCAAGCGCTGTGCCGGAAAACGTATCGAGCCAGGTCAAATGGGTTTCCAGCTCACGCGAATAACGCACACCACGGGCCTCGGCCCGGGTGAGATGGGGATCGCTCATCTTGTCCTCTCCTGTTCGTTGCGAGGACTGTAGCCCAGATTTGGGGCTGGGAAAGGTGGCTTGCATTTGTTCACGAAATGTTCGATGTTTTGGGCATGATTTCGCGCGGATCAGAAGGATTGGGCACCGAAGGGTTGCAACCGGGGCAGGTTTTGGCCCGCGGGGTGGCGCGGCATCTGGCCAGCCATGGCTTTGCAACGATTGAGGAATTTGTCCCGGATCGCGGGCTGCGCGTGGATGTGATGGCGCTGGGGGCCAAGGGCGAGCTTTGGGTGGTTGAGTGCAAATCCAGCCGCGCCGATTTCATGAGCGATCAGAAATGGCAGGGATATCTGCCCTGGTGTGACCGCTATTTCTGGGCGGTGGATCAGGAGTTTGACGTTGATCTTTTGCCAGAGGGCACGGGGTTGATCATCGCCGATGGCTATGACGCTGAGATCCTGCGCATGGGGCCCGAGGACAAGCTGGCAGCGGCACGGCGCAACAAGCTGGTGCGCAAATTTGCCTTTCACGCCGCGCGCCGTCTGCACGCCCTGCGCGATCCGCGCCTATCGGGCCTGTTGAGCGTGGAGTGACCGGGGCGGTCTGGTCAAATTCCGTCGACGGAATTTGCAAAATTTTTAGATAAAAATTTTGGTTGCTCGCCGCGAGAGGTTAGGGCCTGCCCGCGCAACTGATGACAAGCCTTAGGATTTCACCTTGCGGGCGGTGGCCAGGGCCGAGCGCAGCTCTTCGATGATTTCCTCGGCCTCGTCTGGTTCGAAATCCATCGGGATCTCAAGGTCGCCGGCAAAGATGAACAGGCGCACCATGCCCTGATCGGTGGGGCCGATCTGAAGGTTGGCCTCGATCTCGCGTTCGGTATTGATACCCATTGAGCTGTCCTTTGTTTGTCACAACCAGCGAAGCCACTGGATTAAATCGAAAGGCGGCCTTTGCCAAGGGGTTGAGTTGTTGTCGGACCTGTTTCACCATGCCCCTATGGAGATTGCCCTGAAACATCTTGGCCCCGGGGATGCCGCATGGTTGGTGGACCAACATGGTCGCGCCTATGCCGAGGCAGAGGGGTTTGACGACACGTTCGGTCCGCTGGTGGCGCAAATCCTGGCGGATTTTGAGGCCGGGCATGACCCCAAGCGTGAGCGCGCCTTCATCGCCTGGCGGGGGGAGGAGCGACTGGGCTCGGTGTTCTGCGTGAAACTGGACGAGACTTGCGCCAAGCTGCGCCTGTTTTATCTGGTGCCTGAGGCGCGCGGGCTGGGTTTGGGGCAGCGTTTGCTGGATGTTTGCATGGGGTTTGCCCGCGAGGCCGGGTATGAGCGCATGCAGCTTTGGACCCATGAAAGCCACAAGGCCGCCTGCGCCCTATATGCCCGGAATGGTTGGGAGTTGCTGAGTTCCAAACCGGTTCACAGTTTTGGCGTCGATCTGGTCGAGCAAGCCTGGCAGGTCGATTTGACCGCAAAAATATGATATGAATTTTCTCGCAGATTCTCTCTTGCATTCATCGGAGGCGGGGGGTAAATCACGCGCCAGTGCCGCCTTAGCTCAGTTGGTTAGAGCGCCTGATTGTGGATCAGGAGGTCCCCCGTTCGAGCCGGGGAGGTGGTACCATCACACATTACATCATTGGTCGATGTTTCGTTGGTTTCGCCGGGTAGGGTCTGGCGGGAGATAGAAGAGCTGTCGGCATTTCAGGACCTCTTGCTGCGCCTTTGAAGTTGCGGGAGGATCCCAAGCGTTCGGTCGCGACCAAGTTTGTACATTAGAGGCGGCATGGTCCCCTGCGAGCAGTCCCTCCCAAGTGTAAGTTCAGATGTTCTCGGGCTTTCTCCATTACCGCAGATCAATTTTTAGCTGGGGTTCTCCGTTACTGGTTTTTTCAGCCGAATGCCCTTTGGGTCCAACGACGCCACGAATTCGTTTACGCAAATTGGAAAACCGCTTTGAGCGGACAACGTCAACGGCTTCGTGCAAGTCCAGACCCACGTGGAACCATCCGGGTTTGACTATTTTGATGGAAACCACTGTTGCGCGAAACGGTTGCGACAAATAGGTGCCGTTGACCGTTTCACCGACGGCCCACCCCTTGGGCGGTCCGTTCCTGATTTCTGCGCGCATGGTGTTCCAATCGCGGAACCCATGCTGATGGGCCACACGTTCAAGCGACTGGGCATGACCGATCGGCGTGCCTGCCTCGGTCAATTTCCTGCGTAGGCGTTTGGCCAGGTCCTTGGCTTCTGTCAGTGAGGGAAGAGGGCGGGTCATAAGGCAACGCCCTTTGCACTGTGGAAAATTCCCCATTTCAAAGCCGTTTTTCGGGCTGCGTGCCAAAGAACGATCATCGTGATGCCCAACATGATCACTTCGGCAATGGGGCCTGCATACCAGATGCCTAGTTCACCAAACCAAAGAGGCATCAAGAACGTCAGCGGAATCGCAACGGCATATGGCTTGGTCAAACTGAGCAACGCGGCTTTGCCCGCCAACCCGATCGCTTGAAAATAGGTTGCGAGCATCATCAATGGCCCGACCAAAAAGAAGACGCTGGTCATGACTGGCAAGATGCGTGCGACCTCCGCAATCACTGCTGGTTCTTTGACAAAGGTGCTGGCGATCTGGCTTGGCAGAGCCATCACCAGGGCTTGGACCACCACGCAATAGATGAACGCCACCCAAAGCGCCATGCGCAGGCTTTTATCGGACCTGTGCCAAAGTTCGGCACCGTAGTTGTTTCCGGTGATTGTTTGCATCGCAAAGGACAGCCCCAGCAGCGGCAGGAAGGCAAAAGTGATGACCCGTGTGATGATCCCATAGGCGGTAATCGTATCTGTGTAGCCGGGGTGCCCGACCCATTGTAAAGCGGTGATGATCGCAGCCGAACCGAGGGCCAGCCCAATGAAGTTCAGGCTTTGTGGCGCGCCCAGTGAGAGGATGCGCCCCCATTTCCCCAGCAGCGAATGGGACAATAGAGTGGTCGGGCGCAAAGGTGTTTCGCCAAAAACACGGAAGGCCAGGATGATGACAAGGGCAAGCGCCTGTGCCGCCGCAGTGCCATACGCTGACCCCGCGACCCCCAGGTCCAGAACGGCGATCAGGAGGTAGTTGAAACCAATATTGGCAGTCGAGACCAGCAGGCTCATTGCAGCCATGAATTCAACACGCCCCTCGTTGCGCAATGCGTCAGAGTTAACCGATAAGACAAAAAGCAACGGAGAACAGCAAATCGTGATCCGCAAGTAAATCAGACCCATTCGCGCCAATGTCTCAGACCCGCCTGCTGCCAATATCGCCATTGGCTGGCCAACCAGAAAAAACACCGTGATCAGGATTGCGGCCAAAGCGACGGCCAATCCGTGGGCACCTGCGAATGTGGCCCGCGCGCTATCGACATTTCTTGCACCGAGGGCGCGCGCCAAGAGGCTCGACATACCGTTCGCCACAAGTGTGGAAAGCGCGACGACCAGCATATAGATCGGAAACATCAGCGTGACGGCGGCCAGTGCATCCGGCCCAACGTAAAGGCCCAGAAACAATGCGTCTGCCACAGTAAGCAACCCGTTCATCCCCATCACAAATATGATCGGTAACGCGGTTTTCAGATAGATTTTGCCAAGCGGCCCATCTGTAAATGTATTGGTGGGGGTCTCAGTCATATCCCGTAACTCTCTAGCCAATTCGCGCAGCAAAGATGGGACCCGCATTACCATCCGCGCGATATGCGGACAGAGATGGATAGATATTTACGTCGCAGAACTTAACCAAGACAAATGTCAGCGGGTGGCAGGCGTCTGCAGCCTGCGGGTTCTTAAACCGGTGGGTATCCGGAGGTCAAGTCGTCAGGTGCTGGCTTCTCTGGCCCCGAGTTTTCATGCAGTGCCGCATGCCTTGGCGGGTCGGGTTTGGGGGCTGTGACAGCATAATGCGCTGCGCATAATGCGGTTAGACGCTTCGCAGGCAAACTAAGACCCTAACTCCCCGTTTTATTGACAGCTTTTAAGTGATCGATGAACAAGCGCAGAGGGACGATGTTTCGGTATTCACGCGGAAAGTAGATATAGGTGCCAGGCGTCTTGCCGATGTGATCTTCTAGGACCGGAACGAGTTGTTCGTTTCTAACTTGCGTTGCACAGTAGTCTTTGAAGGTGAATATCAACCCAAGGCCCCGCGTCGCCAGATCGACCATTGCGGGAAGTGTATTGGCGATCAATGGGCCCTTTACCTCGACCGCATAGTCTTCGTCATGCCTTTTGAACGTCCAAGGGGCGATATGGCGGGATGTGGGGAAACGATACCGGATGCAGTCGTGATCCAGTAAATCAGATGGCGTTTTTGGCGCGCCATGCTTCTGCAGGTAAGAGGGGCTGGCAAAAACGGCCAAGGGTTCGGCCCTGCTAATGCGCACTGCGACCATATCGGGTGCGATACGGTCCCCCAATCGGAACCCTGCGTGAAGCTCTTCTGCCAGCAAATCCGTGAGTGCATCGGTGAACTGCATCTCGATCTCAATCTCAGGAAAGGTGTCGCAGAAACTGGGCAATGCTGGGCCGACATAGAGTTCATGGACAAAATCCGTCATCGCCAGACGCAATGTGCCACGCGGTGCATGGCCTACAGAACGCGCGGTTTCCACCGCATCGGCCAGTTGATCAAAGGCGGGACCTGCCCCTCGCAGCAGGGCGCGCCCGGCTTCGGTTAGGCTGAGCGAGCGTGTTGTTCTGATGATAAGCGCCGTGCCCAACTGATCCTCAAGTGACTTGAGTTGGTGGCTGACAGTGGAAGGTTGCAAGCCAAGCCGCTGGGCCGCGCCCTTGAAAGACCCTTCCCGGGCAATGGCATTGAATATTTCGAGCGTTGGTAAGGGCAATCTCATAATTCGATTTGATACATGATAGTTGTGAAAAATGCATGTATTATCTTGTTTGACCTAAAGGGTTAGCTCTCTCCGTAAGACAACGAACTTGATGGAGAGACTTCATGAAAACGATCAATCTGCAAAACACACCTGAATTGAAGGGCGTCCTTTCCGAGGAGGTTAGCTTTGACAGCCATGGCGCGACGCTGCGGGGTGTTCTCTATAAACCTGAGGGTGCAATAGCGCCATTGACCGCTGTTATTGTCACTGGAGCCTGGACCACCGTCAAAGAGCAAATGCCGGGCACCTATGCCCGCGAATTGGCTGCGCGTGGCCTTGCGGCACTTGCCTTTGACTTCACCGGTTGGGGCGAAAGCGACGGCGCACCCCGCTTTGTCGAGGATCCCGCCGTGAAAACAGCCGATATCAAAGCCGCGACCAGCTATTTGAACAGCCGTGATGATATCGACGACATTTCCGGTCTCGGCATCTGTGCCTCCTCGGGCTACATGGCGGTGGCGGTTGCTGACGATGCGCGATTGAGCAAGTTGGCGCTGGTGGCACCCTGGTTGCATGATCCCGAAATGGCTGAAGGTATCTATGGCGGTGCTGAAACCGCTGCCAACCTGATTGCTGCCAGTGATGCCGAAGGCGCTGCTGAAACCGTTTTATTGGGGGCCAGCGCAACCGAAGAAAACGCCGTCATGTATCAGGCACCATATTACAGCGAAGAAGATCGCGGCCTGATCCCAGCCTATGACAACAAGTTTTCGGCGCTCAGCTGGAAGCCATGGCTGACCTATGACGCTCAAGCCTCGGCAGATCGTCTGACCAAGCCGATTCTGATGGTCGGCTCGCCGTCCATTGCCTTGCCAGCTGGGGCGGTAGCCTATGAAGCCCGCACGAATGCGCCGTTCGAAAAAATCTGGCTGGGCGAGGATGTCACGCAGTTCGATTTCTACGACCGCGCAGATGTTGTGAAAGCCTCAGTCGACGCAGTTTCTGACTTCTTCAAATCCTGAGGAACACCCCCATGAAATCACTTATCCAACTCTCCCTTGCGACTGCAGTATTCATCACCGGACAAACCGCTATGGCTGACACACCCGAAAACAATATCAAAGTTGTGCAAGACTTCTTTGCGGCCTATGGCGCGAACGATCCCGACGGTATTGCCGCTGTCATGGACGAAGATGTGATATGGCACATTCCTGGCCGCCACCCGCTCAGCGGCACCAAGAACGGTCGGGACGAAGTGCTCGCCTTCTTCGCCCAATTGGGGGCCGCCAACTTCCAGGCCGACCCGATATATTTTGGCGCAGATGAAACACATGTCGTGGACATCCATCGTGGTTGGTCGAATGCCGAGGGCAAGCCAAATGTCGATACGACATGGGCGCTGGTCTACCGGATTGAAAACGGAAAGATCGTCGAGGCGACAAATCTGTCTGCCGATCAAGATGCGGCCAACACATTCTTTTGGTCGCAGTACCAATTGAAGCCCGTCCCGTCCCGTCTTGCTGATTGACCGCGCTCGGCCCGTGTTGCTCGCAACTGAGAACACGGGCTTTTCCAAAGGAGAATTCTGATGACAACCGACATTTCAAACACCGTTGCGCGGTTCTTTGCTGCGGTCGACCGTTGCGATTGGGCCGCGGTTCGGGAGCTGATGACCAACCCCTTCCACGTTGATTACTCTTCCTATGGCGGTGGGCCCGCTTCGGACGTGACACCAAGAGGGCTGACAAGCGCATGGGCGGATTTGCTGCCCTTCTTTGATCAGGTTCATCATCAGATCGGCAATCTGATTATCGAGCAACAGGGTGAAACTGCGAAGGTCCAGTGCCACGGGATGGCCACGCATTTCATTGCGAATTATCCCGGTGGAGATTTGCAATTGGTTGTAGGGACTTATGATCTGACGCTCGCGCGGATGAATGGATTTTGGAGGCTGTCGTCGATGCGTTTCAACTTCAAATTCGCATCGGGAAACGCAGATCTCGCTGCTGAGGCCGGGCGTAGAGCGGCCAATCACACTAGGGAGAAACGCAATGCTTAAACCTTTGTTCCTTGGATTGATCACTGTGGCAAGCCCTGCCTATGCGCAGGATCTTCCCCGCGCCATTTCCTGCTATCAGAACAGCACAAATGCAAAGGACATCAATGCCTATATGGCGTGCTTCATAGAAGAGGCCGAGATGACAGATGTCTCACGCAGCTTCAGCGGACAAAAGGCGATTGCTGCTTGGGCAGAGCGGGAGGTGATTCCCTATGGGGAAACGTTTCAGCACCGGGAAATCTTGGAACTATCCGTGGGCTATGCCAAAACCGAAGTTACCTGGCTGAGTTGGATCGTTCATTATTCCTATTGGTGGGATAGAGAGGACAAGATCACAAGAATGTCGCTGCAATACGCAAATTAGGGTCTGTAGATAAATCGACGGCAAAAGAAAGCATTCGCAACACCCACATGTACTCAAGGCCTATCGCGCAGGCGGGTGAGATTGGTGCAGCTGCGCCAAGCCTATCTTGAGAGATCTCGGCATCAAATATTCTGATACTGATCCACGTGCTGAAGGACAGAGTTATAGCATGGCAGCAAACCTGGTTGGCACTGCATCCTGACCCTAGAGATTGGTGTTTAGCAAAATCTCGATGCGAATATGTTCTTGTTGGCTGTGCGTGGTGCTTTTGTCCGAAATTGCTTTCAGTTTGCGAACGGCACTGCGAACCATATGCCCTGCGTTTTGAGCGATGACACAATCGAGCCGCCCGTCATGCAAAGCCGCCTCGGTGAAGGGGGTTCGTTCATGACCGACGGTCACCACATCTTTGATCCTGGGCAGCGTCGACAGCACGGTCACTGGGATCTTGGCCTCTGAGGACATAATGTAGATGCCCACGAGGTCCTGATCGTTGCTGACCACATTTGTTATGATTTCCTCGGCGCGTTCTTCGTCCCCATAGGTTTCGAGCGAGGGCAGGGCGGTCAGATTCGGGAAGCTCTTGCCCAGTTCCGCGTCAAATCCAAGGCGGCGTTCCAGGCTGTCGCGCGACTGCATGCTTTCCGCGATGACCATGATCGACCCGCTGTCGGATTTGCTAAACCGGCCCAGTAGAGCGGCCGCCGTCGCCCCGGCTGCGCGGTTGTCGATGCCGACCCAGTCGGTATCCATCGTGGTCTGATCGGAAATGAAAGGGATTGCGGCCACACCCCGTTCCTGAAGGCGAAAGATGGCGTCCCGCACTTGCGGAGATTCCGGGGCCATGATGGCAACGCCGCTTGTCTCGTCCGGGGAAAGCGAGGCCAGAAAGGCAGCGATGCTGTGAGGGTCGTTTTCGTCAATATGTTCAACGTCACATCGGACTTGATCAAGTGCGAATGCCTCTTCTGCGTCCCGGATATGGCGAACGATCTCTTCGAGAAACTCTTCGCCGGAGCGGGGCAGGGCAAAGACGAACCGGTAGCGTTTCGATTTGGCGAGGTTCGCCGCCTGAATGTTGCGAACAAAGCCCAGCTCTTTGATGGCGGCGTTCACCTTGTCGACCGTCTTTTGCTTGACGCCCTCGCGACCATTTAGGACGCGATCAACTGTGGCGCGGCTGACGCCGGCTGCTTTGGCCAGATCTTTTGTCGTTGGACGCATCATAAAATGATCACCAGAGAGCTGCGTTGATTTCAATTTAATATCAGACCTTTGCGATGACGAAAACCGATGACTTTCCCGGAGGCGTTACGACCTTTTAGCACAAAATGAGGCACGTGCATCAAAAATATCTTGATTTGATGCACGTGCCTCAAATAGGAATGAGGGGCATCGAGTCGGAGCGAGGAGGCTTGGCTCGAAACTTCAGGGAGGAGATTTCCGAATGAAAAATACACATCTCACTTCAGTCGCAGTGGGTGCGATTATGGCATCTGGTGTTGCCAGCACGGCTCTGGCGGATGGGCATGCGACCGAACTCACGCTTTGTTGGGCCGCATGGGATCCGGCAAATGCCCTGGTTGAGCTGTCAAAAGATTTTGAGGCCATGTCCGGTCACAAGATGAATTTTGAATTCGTGCCCTGGACCAGCTTTGCGGATCGTATGCTGAACGAGTTGAATTCTGGCGGTCAGCTCTGTGATCTCATGATCGGCGACAGCCAGTGGATTGGTGGCGGGGCTGAGAATGGTCACTATGTCAAGCTGAACGATTTCTTTGACGCCAATGGCATCGATATGGGCGATTTCATCCCGGCAACCGTGACGGGCTATGCCGAATGGCCAAAGAACACGCCGAATTACTATGCGCTTCCGGCCTTTGGCGATGTGGTTGGCTGGACCTACCGCAAAGATTGGTTTGAACGCCCCGAGCTTCAGGAAGAGTTCAAATCCACCTATGGTTACGACCTGGGCGTGCCGGAAACGCTGCAGCAGCTGACAGATATTGCGCAGTTTTTTCAGGGGCGTGATATTGACGGTACCACGGTTTACGGGGCCGCAATCTATACCGAACGTGGTTCCGAAGGGATCACCATGGGGGTGACCAATTGGCTTTATAACCATGGGTTCCTCTACGAAAATCCAGACAAACCTTATGATCTTGACGGCTTCGTAAACTCGGCAGATGCCGCTGCGGGGCTGGAAGCCTATAAGGCGCTTTATGATACGGCCACGCCTCCGGGGTCATCGAACTGGTATATGGGCGAAAACATCGACGCCTATCGCTCTGGCCAGGTCGCCATGCAGATGAATTTTGCCTTCATCTGGCCGGGTGTCGAAGCGGATGAAAAGGTTGGTGGCGGCAAGTCCGGGTACTTTCCGAACCCTGCTGGCCCGTCTGGTCAGTTCGCACAACTCGGCGGGCAGGGCATTTCGGTCGTTGCCTATTCTGAAAAGCAGGATGCGGCCCTGGAATATATTCAGTGGTTTGCGCAGCCTGAAATTCAGTCCCGTTGGTGGGAACTCGGCGGGTATTCTGCCCTGAGCGCGGTTGTCGAAGACCCCAGCTTTGTCCAGAGCCAGCCCTATGCGCAGACCTTTCTCGACAGCATGGCAATCGTCAAGGATTTCTGGGCGGAACCGGCCTATGCCGACCTTCTGATCCCGATGCAAGAGCGTATCCACAACTACGTCATTGCCGGCGAAGGCACGGCGCAAGAGGCGCTGGATGGCCTGGTTCGCGATTGGACCGAAGTCTTTGAGGACGAAGGCAAGCTCTAACCATAACCTCCCTGTCGGACGCATGTGGATGCCCCATGCGCCGGACGTCCCAGCCGATCAAACGGTCGGCTGGGGCCATATCTAAATTGGGCACAAGTTGCGGGTTGTCGTCTTTGGGCACCTGCACAAAAGGAACAGCGATGACCGCATCACCCATACAAAAGATGGCTGAAAAAACGCCACCGGGGATGGCACGTAATATCAAAGGGCTTTCGGACCGAACGATTGCCTGGATTTTCGTGGCCCCGACAATTTTCCTGCTCTTGGCCGTCAATATCTTTCCGTTGATTTGGACGATCCGCCTGAGTTTCACGAACTATCGGGTGAACCGCCCCAACAAAGATGTTGATTGGGTCGGGCTGCGAAACTACGAGCGCATCCTGAATGATCCAGACATCTGGAACACGATGCAAGCAACGGCGCATTTCCTTCTTTGGACCATTGCGCTGCAGGTGCTGATCGGATTTGCGCTGGCTTACCTGATCAACAAGAAATTCAAGGGCAACGATCTTTGGACGACGATCATCGTCTTTCCGATGATGCTGTCCCCGGCTGTTGTCGGTAATTTCTGGACCTTTCTTTATCAGCCGCAGATTGGCCTGTTTAACTACGTCATCGCGTTTTTCACGGGCGCTGATCCGGCCAGTTTCTCGATGATCGGCGATGTGCATCTGGCCCCCTGGGCGATCATCATCGCGGATACCTGGATGTGGACACCTTTTGTGATGCTGATCTGTCTCGCTGGTTTGCGATCCATTCCAGACAGCATCTATGAGGCGGCGGAATGCGACCGGGCCAGCAAGTGGCGGCAGTTCTGGACCATCACGATCCCCATGGCACTGCCCTTTCTGATGTTGGCCGTTTTGTTCCGTGGGATCGAGAATTTCAAGATGTTCGATCTTGTCGTGCAGCTCACCGGGGGGGGACCCGGCAACACCACGACACTGACCTCGATCGACCTCAAGCGTGAGGCGTTTGAGAAATGGCGCACCGGGTACTCCTCTGCTTACGCCGTCATCCTCTTTGTCACCGTCTTCGGCCTTGCGTCGATCTATGTCAAAGCGCTGAACAAGGTAAAAGAAAGATGAGCTTTTCCGTCACCGAACCGACCAAGGGCACCAAGTGGTTTGCTGGAGTTCTGGTCGTCGCCTATGCGGTCATCACACTTATCCCGCTGCTGTGGATCATCGCCACAGGGTTCAAGTCACCCGCCGATTCCATCGCTTATCCACCCGTGGTGGTGTTTGAGCCGACGCTCGAAGGGTATGTGAACCTCTTTACCGACCGCACACGTGCAACCGAGGATATGCTGGAGGCCGCGGGCCCGCCGCAAACCTGGTACGAAGAAATCGCGCGGGAGCGGGGCACAGTCATCTCTGGTCCGTCCCGCTATGGCGAACGTTTTCTCAATTCGGTCATCATCGGCTTTGGGTCTACGGCGCTGTGCATGATCCTTGGGACCGCCGCCGCCTATGCGTTCAGCCGGTTTCGGGTGCCACTGAAGGACGATCTGCTCTTTTTCATTCTCTCCACCCGGATGATGCCGCCTATTGCGGTCGCGATCCCGATCTTTCTGATGTTCCGCAACTTGGGCCTGAACGACACCCATCTTGGCATGATCCTGCTTTATACGGCGGTGAACCTGTCGCTATCGGTCTGGTTGCTCAAAGGGTTCATCGACGAGATTCCGATGGAATACGAAGAAGCCGCCCTGATCGACGGATACACCCGGTTTCAGGCTTTCTACAAAGTCGTGCTGCCTCAGGCTGCAACAGGCATCGCGTCTACTGCAATTTTCTGTCTGATCTTTGCTTGGAATGAATATGCCTTTGCGGTCTTGCTAACCTCGGGCGAGGCGCAGACCGCACCGCCCTTCATCCCGAATATCATCGGCGTGAACGGTAAGGATTGGCCGGCTGTGGCCGCGGGTGCCACGATCTTCCTTGTCCCCGTGATGGTGTTCACCGTGCTTCTGCGCAAGCACCTGTTGCGCGGCATTACCTTCGGAGCGGTTCGCAAATGACAAACTTTATCAATGGCCTGCTACGGCTTCGCCGTGGTCCGTGGGAAATGGTGGCTTCGATCCTTATCGCTTTGGGTGTGATCATGTTGATGCAGCCCATCGCCATCGGGCTCTACACCTACTCGTTTATCGTAACCCTGATCGGCACGGTGATGTTCATCATCGTCAGCCACTTTCCAGAATAGGAGGCGCACAATGGCACAAATTCGCATTGAAAACGTGCGCAAGGAATTCGGGGCCTTTACGGCTGTGCAATCCTCAACCTTCACGATTGAGGACGGAGAATTCTTTATGCTGCTGGGGCCGTCGGGCTGCGGCAAGACGACAACGCTGCGGATGATGGCGGGGCTTGAACTGCCAACATCGGGCGAAATCTATATCGACGGCGAAGAGGTGGGGCAAAAACCCGCCAGCCAGCGCGATATCGCCTTTGTTTTTCAGATGTTCGCCCTCTACCCGCATATGAATGTGGGCAAGAATATCAGCTATCCGCTGCTGAGCCAGGGGATGCCAAAACCAGAGGTCAAAAAGAAGGTCGGTGAGATCGCTGAGATCCTTGGCATCACCGACATTCTGAACAAACCAGTTGGTGGTCTGTCGGGCGGTGATCGGCAACGGGTCGCTTTGGGCCGCGCCATTGTCCGCGATCCCAAGGCGTTTTTCATGGACGAGCCGCTTGGCGCGCTCGACGCTGAATTCCGCGAACATATGTCCGAAGAATTGCGGGCGCTGCATGATCGGATGAACGCCACCACGGTTTATGTCACCCATGATCAGCTTGAGGCCATGCAAATGGGTGACAAGATTGTGGTGATGAACCACGGTGTCGTCGAGCAATTCGGCGTTCCGCAGGACATCTATGACTGGCCTGCCACCAAGTTCGTTGCGCAGTTTATTGGCTCTCCGCCGATGAATTTCCTAGATTTCCAAGGGATGGTCGGCACCGGCCAGAGCGAGCTGCGGATGAACGATGTGGCCATCGAAATGCCCGAGATGCGCGAAGGCCGTGACGGTGCACTGACCTTTGGTATTCGTCCCGAACATGTGCGCCTGGACGATGCGGCCCCTTATCGTGGCCGCGTGATTGCCACCGAATATCTGGGCACGACGCAAATTGTGACCCTGGACACTGCAAATGGAGAGGTGAAGGCAAGGCTTTCGTCAGCTGATGCTGTGAAAGTTGGCGACCAAACTGGTTTGCGCTTTGATCCGCGCACGATCACCCTTTTTGATGCAGAAAATGGGAAAGCGCTGAAAAGCGCCGCGAATATGGAGGTGTTGTCGCATGGCTGAGGTGGTTCTAAACGGCGTGTCCAAAGCGTTTGGTGATGAAACTGCCTTGGACAATGTGAACATGACGGTGCCGGACGGGTCCTTTGTCGTTTTGCTTGGGCCGACCGGTGCGGGCAAGACCACGACTTTGCGCATGGTGTCGGGGCTTGACAAGCCCGATGCCGGGCATGTGAGCATCGGCGGGCGCGATATGGCTGGGCTCACACCTGCGCAGCGCGATGTCGCCATGGTGTTTCAGCAATATTCGCTCTATCCGCATTTGACGGTTCGGCAAAACCTTGAGTTTCCGCTGAAATCCCCGATCCTGCGCACCCGGCAATCGGTGATTGACCAGAAGGTAGGCGAGGTGGCCGAGATTCTACAGATCAGCCATAAACTGGGCAACAAGGCCACGGCCTTGTCAGGTGGTGAAATGCAGCGGGTGTCGATTGGGCGGGCCTTGGTTCGCAACCCGTCAGTCTACCTGATGGACGAACCGCTCAGCTCTTTGGATGCCAAGTTGCGATCAGATCTTCGGATCGAGTTGAAAAACATCCAGGCAAATTCCGGCGCGACGCTGCTTTATGTGACCCATGACCAGATCGAAGCCATGACCATAGCCACCCATGTGGGGGTGCTGGACAATGGCAGGCTGGTGCAATTTGGAACTCCGCGCGAGATCTATGAAAACCCGGTCAGCGTTTATGCCGCCAGCCGTCTGGGGCAGCCGCGCATCAACGTGGTGCCCGCTGATTTGTTTGGAGGTGCGCCGCAAGCGGCGGAAACCATCGGTCTGCGTCCAGAACATATCGTGCAGGGCGAGGGAGAGGACAGCATGGTCAAACGCGTGGAACATCTGGGTGATCAGACGCGATTGCATCTGGCTTTCAAAAACCACGACCTGATCACGGTTACGGATGCACATACGGAGCTTAGCGAGGGCGATATTGTCAAAATCCGCCCCGAGAAACCTTATTACTTTGACGCCTCTGGCGCGCGCGTGGCCTGAGGGAGGGCAGCATGGAACATTTTATCAACGCCAAGGAAGACATGGTCACACAGGCAATCGACGGAACGATTGCTGCAGCCGGGGGCAAGCTGACGCGGCTTGACGGGTATCCGCATATTCGCGTTGTCGTGCGCTCTGATTGGGACAAATCCAAGGTCGCGCTGGTCTCTGGCGGCGGCTCGGGACACGAACCTGCCCATGCGGGTTTCGTGGGCGAAGGCATGTTGACCGCGGCGGTCTGCGGCGATGTCTTTGCCTCACCTTCCGTTGACGCCGTTTTGGCGGGCATTCTGGCGGTGACTGGTCCGGCGGGCTGTCTGTTGATTGTCAAGAATTACACCGGTGACCGCCTGAACTTTGGCCTTGCGGCCGAACGTGCGCGGGCCTTTGGTCACAAGGTTTCCATGGTGATTGTCGACGATGATGTCGCCTTGCCCGACCTGCCGCAGGCGCGCGGGGTTGCGGGCACCCTTTTTGTCCATAAGATCGCCGGTGCCATGGCGGAAAACGGATCTAACCTCGAGGCCTGCACCCTAGCCGCCGAACGTGTGATCAAAGCGACCCGCAGCATCGGCATGTCTTTGGACACCTGCACCGTTCCCGGCTCGCTCAAGGAACAGCGTATCCCGCAGGGCATGGCGGAACTGGGATTGGGAATCCACGGCGAGGCCGGTGTGGAGCAGGTCGCCTCGCGCGGGGCGCGGGATGCGATTGCGCTGATATCCGAGAAACTGGCGGCGGGAATGCCGCAAACGCCCCATGTCGCGCTGATCAACAATCTGGGCGGGGCCTCGTTTCTTGAAATGCTGATCCTGACGGAGACCTTATTGGCCTCTGAGATCGGGCAGAATATCAGGCATGTGATCGGCCCCGACGCGATGATGACAGCGCTGGATATGCACGGTTTTTCGGTATCGCTGTTGGAACTGTCCAATGGCGACGAAGAGCTGCTGGCCCAGGCCGTTGGTGCCCCGGCCTGGCCCGGTTGCAACACCGTTCATGTGCCCGAGGTTCTGCCATTGCCGGATGGGCTATCCCCCATTCGCGCGCCTGCATCCCAACATGAACCGACCAAGGCGTTTCTGACAGCCTGCTGCAATGTGCTGATCGCCTCCGAAGCGGATCTGAATTTGCTTGATGCGAAGTCAGGGGATGGCGACACGGGCTCGACTTTGGCCACTGCTGCGCGCGCCTTGATCGAAGCGATGGACACCCTGCCGCTGGCGGATCACACACAGCTTTATCGCGCGATCGGGCTGGAGTTGAGCCAAACCATGGGCGGATCATCAGGCGTTTTGCTGGCCATCTTTTTCGCAGCGGCAGGAGACGCTTCGTCGTCTGGTTTACCGATGAAAGATGCCCTCAAGATGGGGCTGGAGCGGATGCGGCAGATCGGCGGGGCCAATCCCGGTGATCGCACAATGGTTGACGCGCTGTTGCCTGCTCTTGAGGAGTTGGGAACAAGCGTTGCGGCGGCTGCGGCGGCAGCCCGCAAAGGGGCGGATTACACGGCGAGCCTGACATCAGCAAAGGCCGGGCGCGCAAGCTATATCAATGCCGAGCAGTTGGATGGTCATATTGATCCCGGCGCCGAAGCGGTGGCCCGCCTGTTCGAACATCTCGCAAGCTGATCCGATGGAACAGGAAACACTTCACGCCTATCTCGACCGCGAGGTAGGCGACGCAAGTCTGCATGATCTTCTCGACCGGATTGCCAGCGCCTGCTGGTCCATTTCGTCACTGGTTCGTCGCTCTGCTTTACACAGCAATCCGGATGAGGTGGGTTCAGCCAATCGACAGGGTGACCTGCAAAACCCGCACGAGTTGTTGGCAGACGATGTGTTTGCGCGAGGCTGTGCGGCTCATGCTGGCGTCGCAATGCTGATCTCTGAGGAAGTCGACGAGGTCATAACGTTGAAAGATCCCCAAACCGGCGATTTTGTTGTGGCCTATGATCCTTTGAATGGCGCTTACAATCTTGATGTTGGTCTTCCGGTTGGATCCATTTTCGCTGTGTACAAAGTGTCAAAGGATTGCGGAAAGACCGCTCTGCCCTCAGGGCGGCAGCTGGTTTGCGCCGGCTATGCGATCTATGGCCCGTCGACCATGTTGGTGCTGACAATTGGAAACCGTGTCCAAGGGTTCAGCCTTGATCCCGAAACGGACACGTTCATTTTGACCCATCCCGATGTGACGGTTCCGCAGAACGCAGTAGAATTTGTAATCACCCTGTCGCCCCGGCGGGCACCCATCCAAAACCTTGTTATGCGCTGGACAGCTTCAATAGTGGCTGAGGTTCACAGTCTCCTGTTATGCGGGGCGATCTTTCCCTGTCGTGTCGAGGATGAAAACCCGTCGCACAGGGGAAGTCTCCGCCTATTTTTCGAAGCCTATCCTATGGCCATGATCCTTGAAGCGGCAGGTGGCAAAGTAACAAACGGTCGAACCCCGATCCTTGACCTCATGCCCTTGGAGGCTCATCAACGCTCATTCGTCCTGTTGGGCTAAGGCTACGAGATTGACTGTATGGTCCAGGCCTTTACAGCTTTGGAACAGGTTCCGTCTGACTTCGAGTGCTTTGACGCAAGTAAAGACTTAAGCCAACTTTCCTCAAAGGACATGGTCTGATGAGATGCCATGTGGTCAAACATGGCATCCATACCTGTTCTGGATCCAGCCGTTATGCCCTCATGGCTGCGGGCAACCGTAACCGCCGCCGCCGGGTGTTTTCATGACAAAGCTGTCCCCGGGTGCCAAATCGGTCTGGTCGTTGCCTTGCAGGGTTTCAATTGCGCCATTCGCTCGATGAACCGAGTTTTCCCCGGTTGCGCCCGGAACACCGCCCTGCGCCCCCTGTGGCGGAACGACCCTGTGAGAGGTCAAGGTCGTGACCGTCATGGCCTCGTTAAAGGTCAATCGGCGGATGATGCCATTGCCTCCGCGAAACTCTCCGCTCCCACCAGAGCCTTGCCGGATTGAGAATTCATCAACTCGGACGGGAAACCGGGTTTCAAGAACCTCTGGATCCGTCATGCGCGTATTGGTCATGTGACTGTGCACCGCGCTGGTTCCATGGAATCCATCGCCCGCACCTGTACCGCCGCAAATGGTTTCATAGTTTTGGTATACGTCATTGCCATATACGAAATTGTTCATCGTGCCTTGGCTACCTGCGATGACACCAAGAGCGCCATAAAGCGCGTCTGCAATCGACTGGCTGACCTCGGTATTGCCCGAGATCACAGCCGCAGGGGATTTGGGATTGATCATCGAGCCTTCGGGGACGATCAATTCCAGAGGTTTGAGGCAGCCTTCGTTCATGGGAATGTCACGCCCGACAAGCGTTCTGAAGACATAGAGCACCACGGCCCGGCAGATCGCCATTGGCGCATTGTAGTTCAAGGCGCTTTGCGGGGATGTGCCGGTGAAATCAATCGTCGCCGAGCGGTTTTCCCGGTCGACCTGGATGTCCACTTCGATCTTGGAACCGTCATCCATCGGGTAGCTGAAACGGCCATCCTTCAGCACGTCCAGCACACGTCGGACGCTTTCTTCGGCATTGTCCTGAACATGGCCCATATATGCGTGCACGGCGTTGATCCCGAACTGTTTGGTGATTTTCTGAAGTTCGGAAACGCCTGTTGCATTGGCTGCGATTTGGGCGGCCAGATCAGCCATGTTCTGATCGACATTGCGGCAAGGATAGGTTCCGGACGCAAGCAGGGCGCGGGTTTCGGTGTCGCGCAACGTGCCGCGATCCACGAGTAGGAAGTTGTCTATGACAACGCCTTCTTCCACGATCACGCGGCTGTCCGGAGGGGCTGAGCCCGGTGTTTTGCCACCGATATCTGCATGATGCCCACGCGACGCCACTGTGTAGATGATCCTGTCCCCGTCAGGATCAAAGACCGGCGTGATCACCGTGACATCGGGCAAATGCGTGCCGCCATTATAGGGGTTGTTCATCATGAACACATCGCCCGGGCGGATGCTGCCGGCATTTTCGCGCAGGATCGTGCGGACACTTTCCGACATTGAACCCAGATGCACCGGCACATGCGGCGCATTGGCGACCAGATCGCCATGCTGGTCAAAGATCGCGCAAGAGAAATCGAACCGCTCTTTGATGTTCACCGAATAGGCCGTGTTGGCCAAAGTGGCCCCCATCTGCTCGGCAATGGACATGAAGAGGTTATTGAAGACCTCAAGCATCACAGGATCCACCAAGGTGCCGATCGCTTCGGCCCGTGTGATGGGAACGACGCGTTCGAGCACAAGGTTTCCCCCCTTGGCGCAGGTCGCGCGCCACCCAGGTTCAATGACATTGGTTCCGGTGGGTTCCGTCAGGATTGCGGGGCCATCGACGGAGTCACCCACCGCCAAACTGGCGCGGTTGACCAAGGGCACATTCTGCCACTCTTTCTCAAAGCACACAGAAACGGATGTCTGATCAAGTGTTGTCTCATGCGGGTCTGGAAGGCTGACTTGTTCGCCTGTGCGGCCAATGGCTTCGACCACCAGCACATCAATGATGAGGTCACTGGTGTCGGGCGCAAACCCGAACCGCTGCTGATGAGCCTGCACAAAATCCGCTTCCATGTCAGAGGGCGTGCCAAAGGCAACCTCCAGGCTTTGCTGCGCATCGCGTGGGCGAATTTGCACCCTTTCGGCCAGATCAATCTCAGCCGGATCAATCCCCTGAGCGATCACTTCGTCGCGCGCGTTTTGAGCCATCGTGTCGAGAGCTTGGCGCGCACCATTATCGCTGAGGGGCTTTTCAAACTGCTGTTCGCGCATGGCTGTTACGTCGGCCAGACCCATGCCAAAGGCCGAAAGGACACCGGCAAACGGGTGGATAAAGATGCGTTCCATGCCTAGGGCATCGGCGACAAGGCAGGCGTGCTGACCTCCCGCACCGCCAAAGCAGTTCATCGTGTAGGTGGTCACGTCGTAACCACGTTGCACGCTGATCTTTTTGATCGCGTTGGCCATGTTTTCGACAGCGATCCTCAGGAATCCTTCGGCCAGGTCTTCGGGGGATTTGCCGTCGCCGATTTCTTTGGCCAGTTCCTCGAATTTCCGGCGCACGACAGCGCGGTCAAGCGGTTGGTCCGCATTCGGGCCAAAGACATGCGGGAAATGGTCGGGGTTCAGCTTGCCCAACAGAACGTTGCAATCTGTCACCGTCAGCGGGCCGCCCCTGCGATAGGCGGCAGGGCCTGGATTGGCACCCGCGCTTTCGGGGCCAACCTGCATACGACCATCGCGGTAAGACAGAATAGACCCGCCACCGGCTGCGACGGTGTGAATGGACATCATCGGTGCCCGCATCCGCACACCAGCCACTTCGGTTTCAAAGGAGCGTTCGAAGTCTCCGGCATAGTGGCAAACATCCGTTGACGTGCCGCCCATGTCGAACCCGATGAGTTTCTCATAACCCAGTTCACCGGCCGAGCGCACCATTCCAACCACGCCGCCAGCCGGGCCAGAGAGGATTGCATCGCGACCGTGGAACAGCCGTGCATCCGTCAAGCCGCCGTTTGATTGCATGAACATGAGCCGCTCACAGCCACCGGAATCTGCGCCCAAAGCATTGGCAACCTGATGGACATAGCGGCGCAAAATCGGAGAGAGATAGGCATCGACCACGGCGGTGTCGCCGCGCCCGACAAGCTTGATCAGCGGGCTGACCTCATGGCTGAGTGATATCTGAGTGAACCCGCATTGCTGCGCCATTTCGCCAAGGCACCGTTCGTGATCGGAAAACCGATAACTGTGCATGAGCGCGATGGCGATGGATCGATAGCCCTGGTTGTGGGCCTGCGTTAACGCTTCGCGCGCCTTTGCCATGTTCAAGGGGGTGATGACATTGCCCTTTGCATCCAGACGTTCGTCGACTTCGACCACATCGTCATAAAGCAACTCGGGCAGTTCGATATTGAGGTCGAAAAGCTTGGGCCGGTTCTGATACCCGATCCGCAAGAGGTCTTTCATGCCTTTTGTAATAAACAAAACCGTCCGCTCGCCCTTGCGTTCCAACAGGGCGTTTGTGGCAACGGTTGTGCCCATCTTTACGGCGTCGATCATGCCGCTTGGGACGGGTGCATCTGGTGCGAGGTCGAGCAATTCCCGAATGCCATGCACGGCGGCGTCTTGGTAGACTTCGGGGTTTTCCGACAACAGCTTGTGCGTTTTCAGTGAACCTGTAGGGGTCTTTGCCACGATGTCGGTGAAGGTTCCACCACGGTCTACCCAAAATTGCCACATGGGACATGTCTCCTTGGTTTGCAGCCCGGTGGCTGCATTATTTTGTTAAGTGTGATTGGGTCCTGACCCTAGGCGTCAATTAAGCGCGGAGGGCAGCCAAAGTGCGATGTCAGGGAAGGCGATCAGGGCAAAGGCCATGGCAAGCATGGTCAAGCAATAGGGCAGGGCTCCGAGCATGACCTCGTTCAGATTGCCGGATTTTCGCGCGCCCTGCACGACATAGAGGTTCAGGCCGACCGGTGGGGTGATCAGCGCCATCTCGATGAGGACGATCATCAGGATACCAAACCAGATCACGTCATAGCCCTGAGCCAAGACCATTGGCACGATGATCGGAATGGTCACCACCATCAGTGACAGGGTTTCAATGAAAAAACCCAGAACGATATAGATCAACACCACCACCATAATGAAGCCGATGGGTGAGAGGCCAAGACCTTCGAGGAAGGCCGTCAGTTCGCGTCCCAGACCTGCAGAGGACAGGGTAAAGTTCAGAAAGGATGCGCCGATAATGATCAACATGATCATTGAGGTGACCTTGATCGTGCCCAAAAGGCTTTCGCGCATCATCGTCCAGCTGACCCCGCCAAAGGCCAATGCGATCAGGAGTGCGCCCGCCACACCAACGGCAGCGGCCTCGGTTGGTGTCGCCCAGCCGCGATAGATCGAGCCAACGATGAGCGCGAACAGGATCAGGATCGGGATAAGATCAATGAGCGCGCGGGCCATTTGGAGCAAAGGAAACACCCGACGATGGCCGCCAAGTTCAGGCCAGATGGTGCAAAGAATGGCGGTGACGGCCAGAAAGGCGAGCGCCAAGCCAAGACCGGGTATCAGCCCGGCAAGGAAAAGCTGCGGGATCGAAGATTGCGTCAGAAACCCGTAAACGATCAGGTTGATCGAAGGCGGGATCATAATGCCCAAAGTGCCTCCGGCGGCGATGGCACCGGAGAACAGCTTTGGATCATAGCCGAGCTTTTCAGCTTGCGGCATGGCAACGGTCGCAACCGTGGCGGCCGTTGCAACCGATGACCCGGACGTGGCAGAAAACATGGTCGCGGTCGCGACATTGGCGTGCACAAGGCCACCGGGCAGCCAGCTGACCCAACTATCCAGCGCCGCATAGGTGCGCGTCGCAACGCCGGAACGGACAAGTACTTCGCCCAGGAGGACAAAAAACGGGATGGCAATCAGTGTTGCGGAGCTGGATGAGGACCAGACCATATTGCCAAGCGCACGGCTGAGCGGGAAGTTGGTATAGAATTGATCAACCCCAAACCCCAGCAGAAAAAGGACGATCCCTACGGGAATGGAGAGGGCAAGCAGCGCCAGAAGGCCTGCGGAAACATAGGTGATCATTTCAGGCTGTCCTGTTCGGCAAATGCGCCAATGAAGGTTTCGGTTTTCGACGCTTGGCCGCGCAACATCAGGCTGATCGCTGCGAGTGTGACCAGGCTGGCCATGGTTGCGAACCAGATCCAGCCAGCGAACCAAGGGATTTGCACCCAAGCCAACGGTGTGGCCAAGGGGGTGTTGGCGCGGCTGCCATTTTCAACCGCGCGCGCGACAACAGGCCAGCATTTGACCGCGATCGTTGCGATTACGCCCGTCATGACAATCATCGAGAAAACATCAAACAGCGCGCGCAGCATACCTTGGGTGCGCGCGCGCAGCAGGTCGATGCGGATATGGCCAAGCTCTAAAAGAGCATAGGCCATTCCCCATGAGCTGACCAAAGCCATTGCATAGCCAGCCAACTCTTCCGTTCCGCCAAAGGAGGCATGGATCTGGCGCAGAGCGATATCGGCAACGACGAAAGTCGCCATTCCAAGAAGCCCAATTCCCACGATCAACGCAACGATGCGATTGAGCTTTCTAAGCTTATTGATCAACGCCAGTTCCATAATACGTCCCTTGTCCCTGTGTGATTATTTGATTGTAACGCCGACAACCTGGCCGACGCTGTCATTCCAGCGAGCCGCCCAGTCGCCGCCTGCGCGCTCTGCCCAATCAGGAAGAACGTCTCCGACCAGAATGCCGCGGGCGGTTTCGAAATCGGCATCGGAGATATCTACCAATACCATGTCACGCGCATCGCCCGATGCGCATTCGCCGTTTCCGGTCAGACAGGCGATGTCATTCACCAGAGCGTCCTGCGCGCTGGCCCATGCTGGTTCTTCGAAGCCGGATGAAATCTGGTCGCGGACCAGGTTTTGTTTGTCTGGGCTCAGCGCGTTCCAGCGATCAGCATTCATGGCCGTGACAACATGATCCCACCCGCCAAGCGGAATGGGCAGCAGGTGTGTAGAAACTTCCCACCACCCCGCGGAATAGCCCGAGCCGGCACCGGTGACGGCGCAATCGACAACACCATTCTGAAGCGCGCCGGGAACCTCTGAGAAGGAGACATTCACGCCTTCAGCGCCGAGGGCTTCGAGAAATAGCGCCGTCATCCGGCCAGAAGCGCGGACCTTCAGACCGGCCAGATCAGAAAAGCTGTTGATTTCAGCGTTGCAGAACACGACTTGCGGTGGATAGGGGGCGATTGCCAGAACTTCGGCGTTGAAACGCGCACGATAGATGTCAGCCACCATCGGGCGGGCTGCATCAACCATCGCGCGGGCCTCATCCGCGGTGAGTGCCAGTAGAGGCACATCAAGGCCTTCGAGTTCGGGCGCGTCCCCGACCGCATAGTCGGCCACGGTCATCGCAACATCATAAACGCCCTGACCAAGCAGCGGATAGATTTCAGAGAGGCCAAGGCCCATCTGGTTATGGGTTGTCAGCTCAACCTTAAAGTCGCCAGCGCCGGGCAGCGTTTCGGACCAGAACGGAGCTTCGTAAGCCTTGTGCAAAGGCAGGCTTGACCAGCTTCCGACCACAGACAGGTCTTCGGCGAATGCTGGCGCGACAAAGGTTGTCGTTGCCGCGAGTAAAGACAAGGTACGTTTCATATTTCTCTCCTAGTTGGTGTTGTTTTGGTAAATTGTTGTTTCTGCGTCTTCGGCGACATCCGTGATCAGCATGTGGCCGGGCGCATGCGTGATGCAGAGCGGGAGCCGCGCAGCGCGAAGAACGTTTTGCGGCGTCACTCCGCAGGCCCAGAAAACGGGGATTTCACCGGGTTGGAAGTCGACAGGATCGCCGTAATCCGGGGTGTTGAGATCGCTGATGCCAATATCCAAGGGGTTGCCAATAGCGATTGGTCCGCCATGAGCCTGAGGGTAGCGTGCGCTGATACGCTTAGCGTCCTCGATCTGCTCTTTGAGCAGCGGTCGCATGGTCACAACCATCTGACCGCCAAAGGGGCCAGCCGGGACAAGATCGATATTGGTTCGAAACATTGGCACATTCCGGCCCATTTCGATGTGGCGCACCGGTATTCCCGCCCGCATCAACGCGTTTTCAAAGGTAAAGGAACAGCCAAGGGCAACCGTCACGAGGTCATCTGTCCAATAGTCAGAGATCTCGGTCGTTTCGGTCGACAGGCGCCCGTCATTGAAGACGCGGTATCGCGGCACATCCGTGCGGATATCAATGTCGCGCCCCAGCGTTGTCAGCATCGGATTGCCCGTATCGCTGACACCGACAACGGGGCAGGGTTTGGGGTTTCGCTGACAAAAACGGAGAAAGTCCAGTGCAAAGGCCTCGGGGAGTATGGCGAGGTTGCACTGGAGCTTTCCCGGAGCAAGCCCAGCGGTATGGGCCGCGTGTTGGCCTGCTCTTATCCGCTTACGGATGTCGTCACCGGAAAGATGTGAGAGATCGTTTTCTCTGGCTTGCTGCACCGACATGCTGCCTCCTGTGGAAGTGTCATTGAAACTTCACACAGGGTGCGCATTCATTCAAATTATCATTTTTTATCTACATTGATAAAAAATTTGAAATCAACTGGGGTGCGCATTATGCCAGTTCACGGCAACGTCCCGCGCAATTTCTGCGCTGTTTTCAACGAGAAAGCTTCTGGGTTCCGCCAGGTAGGAGGCCGTGAACTCCAAAGGTGGCGGAACGAAGCCTGGATCGAATTCTTCGACCTCGTTCGCCTCTAAGTGGCGCGCAGCCAAAACGCGAGGGTAGGGGCCAACGGCGATTCCCGACGCGATCATTTTCAGGCTGGCTGACAGGGACGCGGATGAGAACACGCGGGATTTTGGACCGACACGCCGCGACAATTCCGAGGTGAGTTCGCGGTAGGGGCGGGTCTTGCTGGAATAGGAAATGATCGGAATCTCGGCCAGATCGACATCTTTGATCTGTTTCGACTTGTACCAATGCAGATCGAACTGAGGCAACGCGAGGTTTTTGACGGAATACTCGGATATCGGTCCCATCAAAAACGCGAGATCCAGGCGGCGTTCCAAGATTGCGGCACGTAAGTTCAAGGAAATATCCACTGTTAGGTCAACATTGACCCTTGGAAACTGCGTGCTGAAAGCTTCGATGAACCGCGGCAGCCAGGCTTGGGCAATGGTCTCCGAGGCACCGAGGCGAAACAGGCCTTCGGTTTCGGCGGGGTTGGCGACGCGGTTTTTGATCTCTTCTTCGACAAACAACATTTGTTCGGCATATCCGAGTAATTGCTGACCTTGCTTTGTCAGAACGAGGTCGCCGGGACCCCGTTCAAACAGCTTTGCCTGTAATTCGTCCTCGAGATTGGAGATGCGTGTTGAGACGGCGGGCTGGGACAAATGCAGCCGCTCAGAGGCTTTGCGGAAACCACCCAATCGGGCCACCCAAAGAAATGTGCGAAGTTGTTCAAAGGTCATGCCTATAGAGAACACTTATCGGAACATGGGTCAAACCATCAGGTTTTTTGCGCTGCCAAGCTTTGTTCACCCCAGTTCCAAACTGGTCACAGCAAAGAATTCTGCTGAGCTGGGTAAGAATGGGCCTTTGTACATGCGTGCGGTCTTGAAACCGGGTTGCAGGCCGAGCTGCTGGCACAGCGCCGTCAGTCCAGTCGCACTTTCCGGTACATCCAGCGTGATGGGACCATCAAACAGGGACGCGGCATGCGCAATCAGCCGCTGCGCGATGGATGCATTACTGGCGATGAGCGGCCCGATCTTGGACCCGAGACTGCATTTGCGCACGGTGCAGAACCCCTCCAACCCGTACTGTGAGCGGTATGTAATCGTGGTTCTGTCGGGCGAATTCTGAAACCACGCCCGCAGGTATTGTTGTTTTTCAACGCCCGAAGCTGCGGCCTCTGACGTGATCAAATCTGGGACGTCATGATCGCTGGCCAGCGAGATTTCAGCGGAGCGCGCGGCAGGGATTTGACCGGTGAAACGGGTTGTGCCCCCGGCATAGTCAAATCCGGAGGCCGCATAATTGCCTTGCTGTGCCTCCACGCCGTCCAGACCAACCGTGCGCCGACCCGCATGCCCTATTGCATGTTGCCAAAGGCCATAACCGGTCCCCATGCCGCGCGAGACAGGACGGACAATATATAGCCCGAGAAAGGCAAAATCCGCAGTATGGTTTACAACAGAAATCGCCGCGAGGGGTTCGTTTTTGTCGTTTGTCGCAACAAAGAAACCATTCGGGTCAGCCTGAAAAAACGCGGCGGCATCATCGATACCGGGGTTCCAACCTTCTTTCGCGGCCCAACCCAAAATTGTCGACACTTCTGACAAAGAGGCATTTCTGAATTTGGTCATTGGCGCAAGGCATCCCTGAGTGATGTGAACCCTCCGTCCCGTTCCTGTAGATCCAATTGCGAATAGATGTCCAAGAGATGGCTTTTCATGAACTCCTCAGCGGAATCCGCGTCACGCTCGCCAATCGCAGTTATGAGGTCGTGATGCGCATTGCTTTCGCAAAGGGCGTTCCGGCGGCGCCAATAGAGCGCAATCACCAGTGAGGACCGCGAGATAAGCTGGCGCAAGAACTGTTCGAGTGTTTCCTGGTCCGCGATTTCGGCAATCTTGAGATGAAAATCCCCGGATAACTTCAGCGCCAGCCCGGCCTCTCCCTGATCCAGTGCTGCGTGCTCACGTTTGATATGTTTCTCAAGCTCCTGAATGTCTTCAGATTTTGACCGCTCGGCGGCCATGCGTGCGATGCTGGGTTCGATCAGGGAACGCGCCTGAAACACCTCGCGAGCTTCTTTGAGAGAAGGTTTGGCGACAAAGGCCCCGCGGTTCTTTTGGATGGTAAGCAGGCCTTCGAATTCCAAGGACCGCAGCGCCTGGCGCACCAAGGTGCGGCTTACGCCAAAGATATCGCAGATCTCGTCCTCGCGCAGTTTCGCACCGGGCTGTAACCGATGTTCATGAATGGCTTCGGTCAGTTGTTTGGCGATTTCGTCGGCAGCCGACATCTTTGATTCGGTCATGATAGGCATTCAAATACTCCTGCATGACCTATGGGCCAAAGCGCGGTTTTTCTCAATATCTCACACAAAGGTGTGCTGGATCGTATACAATCACTGATTAAATCTTGGACAATGTGAGTGCGAATGTCTTCGATTTAGGCGCTTGTCCCTTTTGGTCCGAGAGCTCGCGCGGTTTCGGCTAGGGAAATCGTAAAAAAGTCGGTCAGCCTGAGATCAACTTCTCGGGGGTGACATGAGTCAAAAACTGGACTTGGAATTTATCAACCTGACAAAACGCTATGGAGCAACCGTGGCGGTTGATGCGATCAGCTATCATTTTGCCACGGGTACCTATGCGTGTTTGCTGGGTCCTTCTGGCTGCGGAAAGTCCTCGACCTTGCGGATGATTGCAGGCCACGAAACAGTGTCCGAAGGGGCCGTCACGCTGGGCGGTCGCGACATCTCGCATTTGCCACCGGCGAAACGCGGCACGGCTATGATGTTTCAAAACTATGCGCTTTTCCCGCATTTGAGCGTGTTGGATAACGTTGCCTTTAGTCTGAAAATGCAAGGGGTTGAGACCGAAAAGCGTCATAAGCGCGCCGGAGAGATGCTGGAATTGGTCGATATGTCGGCCTTGTCAAATCGCCTGCCAGCGCAGCTTTCTGGTGGGCAGCAGCAACGGGCGGCGCTGGCCCGCGCCTTGATCACTAAACCCGACGTGCTGCTTTTGGACGAACCGCTTTCGGCATTGGATCCGTTTTTGCGTATCCGAATGCGGGCCGAATTGAAAAAGCTGCAACGCGAGCTTGGCATCACCTTTATCCATGTCACCCACGGGCAGGATGAGGCCTTGGCGCTGGCTGACGAAATTGTCGTGATGAACAACGCCAAGATTGAACAGGCAGGGCAAACGCGGTCGGTCTTTGACGCCCCAAAGACGGCCTTTGTTGCGCGCTTTTTGGGCTCTCATAATGTGGTGAAAATGCCCGAGGGAATGGTCGCCATTCGCTCTGACGCGCTTACGCTGGATACCGGGGAATCCGCCAAGCTGCCGGGAACAATCACAAATATCGAATATCAAGGAACCCATGTCGCCGTGACGGCCATGGTTCCGGGCGACCAAGAGGTCACAGCCCTTTTGTCTGATCACGAGTTTTTCGACAGTCCAAAGGAAATAGGCGAGGCGATTGGTCTCGGCTGGGAGGCCAGGGCGGCACAAGCCTTGGCACAATAACTGAACGTTCAACAATGAGGAAAACGCTATGACGACGATTTCTAAAGTGCGCTATTCGCGCCGGTCCATGCTGAAAGCAGGTGGCGCGGCGGTGGCGGCCGCCGCGCTTCCGGCTCCAATGGTATGGGGACAAGAGACGAAAAACATCACCTTGCGCCAGTTTGGCACCGGGGTTTCCAACCTCAACGAAGTCGCAGCCAAGGTCAAGGAAGACCTAGGGTTTACGCTGGAAATGACCGCTCTGGATTCTGACTCCGTGACGCAGCGTGCGGCCACTCAGCCTGACAGCTTTGACATCGCCGATATTGAGTACTGGATTTGTAAGAAGGTCTGGCCGACCGGCAACCTTCAGGCCATGGATACTTCAAAGATCGCCAATTACGACAAGATCGTCGGCACCTTCCGGTCCGGGAAACTCACGCCTGAAAGCGTAATCGCACAGGGCACCGCGCCGCATACTGTTGGCTTTACCACTGGTGTGGATGGCACGGAATTTGTTCCCGAAGAATCCGGCTGGATGACGCTGATCCCGACGATTTACAATGCGGACACTCTGGGCATTCGCCCGGACCTGATTGGCCGTCCGATCAGCAATTGGTCTGAGCTGTTGAACCCTGAATTCAAAGGCAAGGCATCGATCCTCGACATCTCGTCCATCGGTATTATGGACATGGCGATGGTTGTGGAATCCATGGGTGAATACACCTACCCGGACAAAGGCAACATGACCAAGGAAGAGATTGACCTGACATTGGGCATCTTTACCGAAGCCAAGAAAAACGGTCAGTTCCGTGCTTTCTGGAAATCCTTTGATGAATCCGTGAACCTGATGGCCTCGGGCGAAGTGGTGATCCAGTCCATGTGGTCGCCTGCGATTACTGCGGTGCGTTCGCAGGGCATTCCATGTGTGTATCAGCCGCTGGAAGAGGGCTATCGGTCCTGGGGTGGCGGGCTTGGTCTCTCGGCCTCGCTGTCTGGTATGGAGCTGGAGGCGGCCTATGAATACATCAACTGGTATCTGAGCGGTTGGGTCGGCGGCTTCTTGATGCGCCAGGGCTACTATTCCGCAGTGCCAGAAACCTCCAAAGACTTCATGAGCGCCGATGAATGGGGTTTCTGGTTCGAAGGCAAACCCGCAGAGGGCGACATTACCAACCCATTTGGCCAGGTCATGGAAAAAGCCGGTGCCGTGCGCGATGGCGGCTCGTTCTATGATCGCATGGGCGCAGTGGCCTGCTGGAACGCCGTTATGGATGAGAACCAGTACATGGTTCGCAAATGGAACGAATTCATCGCTGCCTAAGCGATGCATGTCGGAGGGCATCGGCCCTCCGACACCTTCAGAACAAGATATCTAAAGAGGCAGGCGTGCAGAAAAATTCGCTTACGGGATGGTTGCTGGCGAGCCCCTTGTCGCTGGTCCTTTTGGTGTTTTTGGTCGCACCGATCGCGATGATTGTGGTCGTGAGCTTTTGGGGCGCGACGGAATGGTCGATCTACCCCGCGTTTCAGTTCGACAATTACGCGTTTCTTTTGACGTCAGAAGTGACCTATCGGGTCTTTGTTAACACCTTTAAATACGCGGCAATCACCTGGGCCTGCACCCTATTGATTGGCTTTACCGTGGCCTATTACCTGGCCTTTCACATCCGCAGCCTGACCTGGCAGATCGCGCTGTTTTTGCTGTGTACGATCCCGTTTCTCACATCCAATATCATCCGTATGATCTCGTGGATTCCGTTTCTGGGGCGGAATGGGATCGCCAATTCAACCTTGATGTCGATGGGCGTTATCGACGAGCCGGTGGAATGGCTTTTGTTCAGCGATTTCAGCGTCATCCTGGCCTTTGTGCATCTTTACACGCTGTTCATGGTTGTGCCGATTTTCAACACCATGATGCGGATTGACAAATCGCTGATCGAAGCGGCGGCTGATGCGGGGGCCACCGGTTGGCAGACGCTGTGGCATGTGGTGGTTCCCTTGACCAAACCCGGCATCATGATTGGCACGATTTTCGTGGTGGCGCTGGTGATGGGGGATTTCATCACGGTGCGCTTCATGAGCGGCAGTCAGTCTGCAAATGTCGGCCGCATGATCCAGAACGATATCGGCTTGCTCCAATACCCCTCAGCCTCGGCCACAGCCGTCATCCTATTGATCACCGTGCTTTTGTTGATCGGCACGATGCTGCGCTTTGTCGACATCAGAAAGGAGCTTTGAATGGAACCGCGTCCAAGATCCTTCTACGCTTTGACCGCCTTTTTTATTCTGTTCCTGGTGTTTTTATACGGTCCAACACTGACCATCGGCATCCTGTCCCTTCAGGGGCCGGGCGGCGGGCTGACCTTTCCGATGCGGGGTGTTTCGCTGCATTGGTTCCGCGACCTGTTCGAGCAACAAGCAGTAGGAGACATCTGGGGCTCGTTCTCGCGGTCTTTGACGTTGGGGCTGATGGTCATGGTGACGACCGTTGTCGTTTCGGTGATGGGTGGTCTGGCCTTTCGCAAGCGTTTTGTCGGCGCGACCTTGCTATTTTACCTGATCATCACCTCTTTGGTGATCCCCTCAATTCTGGTGTCCTTGGGGGTTGGCCTGATCTGGTCGCAATCCGGTTTGCCGGTTCATTGGTCGACCTCGGGTTTTGGCGCGCAATTGACCTGGACGCTGCCCTTTGGCCTGCTGATCATGTTTGCGGTCTTTAACCGTTTCGACAGGTCCTATGAAGAAGCCGCGCGCGATCTTGGGGCCTCGCCTTGGCAGGTTATCCGGCATGTGGTTTTGCCGATCATCGCGCCATCGCTCATCGGGGTTGCGTTGTTTGGTTTTACCCTAAGCTATGATGAATTTGCGCGCACGCTTTTGACCTCTGGCAGTTACAACACGCTGCCGCTTGAGATTTTTGGAATGACAACAAATGTGACCACACCGGTGCTGTTTGCGCTTGGCACGTTAACGACGGTGTTTTCTCTGATCATCATTTTGGTGTTCCTGCTGGTGGTGTGGTTGCTTAATCGTCGCCGGGCTCGTCAAGGATCCAATGCAGGCCAAGGCATGGTTTGATGGCGGTCATCATCATCAACCCCAACAGCACCAGATCGATGACCGAAGCGATGGTCAACCAAGCCCGGCTTGCCGCGCCCAGTGTGCGGTTTGAAGGTTGGACATCGATAAATGGCCCTGCGGCGATACAAGGGGTCGCAGATGGGGAGGCGGCAAAGCGCCCGCTGTTGGAATTGGTCGAGAAAGCCTCGTCACAGGGGGCCGATTGCATCATTATCGGATGTTTTGACGACACCGCGTTGGAAGAGGCCGCAGACCTTGCACAGTGCCCTGTTATTGGTCTGGGCCAAGCGGCCTATCACTATGCCGCGCTCAGGAATTGGCGCTTTAGTGTTGTGACGACCTTGTCCGTTTCCGTGCCAATCCTTCAGGCAAATATTCAACGGCAGGGCCTGTCCCCGTTTCTTTCGCAAGTCCGCGCATCGGAGGTTCCAGTCCTTGAACTCGACGCAGATCCCGTTGGTTCCGGGGCGGTTGTTCTTAAGGAGGCTTTGCAGGCGCAGGCCAGTGACGATATTTCCGCCGTCATTTTGGGATGTGCCGGGATGGCGGGCGTGACGGCGGCTGTTCAGGCGGGTTTGGAAATCGCCGCCATTGACCCGGTTACATGCGCTGCCAACTGCGTGAAGTGGCTGATCTGACAAACCATAATCGGCGCGTAAACCGATACGCGCCGGTTATGGCTGGGCCTGTCGATTGAGCCCGGGGCTTGCTGCAAGATCGGCTCAGAGCAACCGCTCGGGCAGCATTGCCAATACTCAGTGAGGCGGGTTGCGCCCGGCTTGGATTTCCGCTTGGCGTTCTGGCCAGATGGAGGCGATGAAAGCCAGAATGTCCCAGATTTGCCTGTCGCTTAGATCATCGGCAAAGCCCGGCATACCACTTGGAAACCCGGTCACGCCCATCTGGGCAAGGGCTTTGGCCCCGCCCAGTTTGGTGTAGGTAAAGAGATCCGCGTTGGAATGATGCCAGGTATGGCCGGTTTCATCATGCGGCGGGGCGGGGAGCACGCCATCGTCATCGGCAATTCGCCAATTGGGCTGCCCTTGGAGATTGTCTCCGTGGCAGGAGGCGCAGTTTTCAGCAAAAAGCGCTTTGCCCGTCGCAATGTCGCGCCCCTCCAGCTCGTGACCGGCCTGCGCAGATGTCGCCATGGTCAGGCCTGCAATCAGAAAGAGCCTCATGTCACCTCCACCCAGGTCTTCATGCCAGCTGCCTGGTGGCCCAGCATATGGCAATGCAGCAGCCATTTCCCGGGATTGTCAAAGACGCATAGAATGTCCCGGCTTTCGCCGCGATTGATCAGGGTCGTGTCGCGCAAATCGCCAAGGCCCGCTTCGTTGGTCTCATAGAAATGATGGCCGTGCAGATGCATCCCATGCGGGAAGGCAGTTTCGTTTACCAGGCGAATGCGGGCGGTTTCGCCGCGTTTAAAGCGGGCGAACGGGGTTTCAGGCAGGCCCGAATGGCCGTTCAGGGCCCAGATGTCATCGCCGGAATGACGGCCGCCCATCGCGCCGCCCTGCATGGTCAGGGTCAACTCATGATCGGCAGGGCCGGGTGTTGGGGTATTGGGGGCAGGCAGCGGCGTGATGTCTGTGTCGATTGGCGACGGGTTGTCGCCCTCAACCGCGATGCGGCCCAGCTCGTAAGGGTCGCCCCGTGTCGGAAAGTCAAAGCGCAGCGTGTTGGTGACATCGACGATCAAATCCATGCGCTGGGCCGGGGCCAAGGTGATGTCGCTGATCTCACGCGGGGCGGGCAGGGGCATGCCGTCCAGCGCCACAACCTTGCCCGAGGCTCCGGAAAGGATCACCGGGAATATCCGTGCCGTGGCGGTGTTGATCAGACGCAGGCGCAGCCGGTCGCCGCGCCGGACTGTTTCGACCGAGACCAGAGCGCGGGCAAAATTGCCCAGCCGCCCGGCATGGGCAAAATCATGACGATTGCCAAAGCCACCAATCAGCGTGCCGTCCTCTTCCAACCTCCAATCGTCGAGCAGGACGGTCACGTCGTGATCCACTGCGGGCGGTTCTGCCTCTTCGACGATCAGGGCCCCATAGAGACCCTGTTCGACCTGTTCCCAAGAGCGGCTATGGGAGTGATACCAAAAGGTTCCGGCATCCGGGGCGACAAAGGAATAGTCGAACCTGCCGCCATGGGGTACGGCGGATTGGGTCATGCCGGGCACGCCATCCATGGCGTTTTCGATGCGAATGCCGTGCCAATGCAGGGCGCTGTCCGCCCCGATCTGATTTTCAAAGGTGACGTCAAGCCGCGATCCCTGTTTGACGCGCAATTCCGGGCCGGGGGTGGTGCCGTTCAGGCCAAGCATGGCCGTTGTGCCATCCCCTTTGGGCAGGATTTGCGCGCTCACAGGCGCGGCCCGCAACACGGTTGGCGCTGCCAGGGCAGCGCGTGGCAGGGCGAGCAGGGCAAGGCCCGAAGCCATCGCCCCCCGCCGGGTCAGATTGAAACCGGTCATTTGCGATACTCCTTGTGGCAGGCTTTGCAGGTGGCCCCCAGCTGCGCCAACCCAGCCGTGAGATCATCGGGGGTGGTCAGGCTTTGGGAGAGCGCAAGCGCGCTTGCTTCGGTGTTCTGCGCCAAGGCGGTGAAGGCGTCGAAACGCTCCCAGATCACTGGCAGCGCTTCGGTCTTGGGGTCGGTTTCGGGGGCTTGGAACAGGTCCGGGATTTGGGCGGATAGGGTGGCCACATCCTTGGCCGCGGCGCGGGCGGTTTCGGCGTCAAACTGGGTTTGCCCCTTGGCCATCGCCCCCAACACTTTCATCGCCTCGCTGATAGAGGTCATGCCATTCATCCGCGCCATCACAGCGGCGTTTTTGACCCCGCCATGTGCGAGGGCGACCGAGCCAATACCGGCAATCAGCAGGGCCATGGCGAGAGGCGTTTTTGTCAGCTTCATGGTGTGTTCCTCAACTCAGTTAATACCATTGGCGCGCTGCAATTCGCGCAGATAGGTGATGATCATTTTCACATCGGCGCGGGTGAAGTCGGATACCGGTGCCATGTCGCCAAAGCTCCAGTGATGGGCCCGCACGCCCAGGGCAACGGCGCGTTGAAACGCTTCGTCGCCATGATGCGACGGTTCATAGATTTTGTGAACCAGGGGCGGCCCCATGCCGTTGCGCCCGCTGCCGTCTTCGCCATGGCAGGCCACGCAAACTGTTTCATAGGCCCGCTGCCCCAATTGGGCGTTGGGCGAAAGGGAGGCGGGCAGGGCGACCCGGACAAGCGCCGCGCCGATGTTGGCGGCTTGCGGTTGGCCCGTCGGTGGGGCTTTGGGAGGCAGGAATGCCCATGCTCCGATGCCAACCGCGCCGATGGCGGCTGCGATCATGAGTTGTTTCTTCATGTGATGTCCTCTGCAATGTCAAAATGATGGCCCCTTTGCGGGGTGTTCATTTTCACGCGCGCGGAGGTGGGGGATCAAAACCTGGCAACGTACCACTGTGTAACGCCGCCAAGGGGATTGGCAGGGGCAAACACGTTGCTAAAGCTGTTGTTTTGTCGTTCAGGGACGGCGCGCGCAGGGCCAGGCAACTCAGGCAGAGGTCGCAACTGCTGCCGATCTCATGCGCGTCCTGACAGGGTGGCGCGCAGGGGGAGGCATGGGGCATCCCAGCCGTTTCTTCCGACATATTTGGGATGGCGGTGTCGGGCATGGCGGCAGCAGAGACCCCGCCCGCCCCAAACAGGAGCGCGGCCACAATGGCAACAAGGCAGATCAGGGTTCTCATGGCCCGCATGGGGGTAATGTGCCTCTGCCCCCGCGCCAAGGCAAGGGGCGCGAGGTCACATGGAGCTGAAATCCGCTACATAGATAATTAGCAACCACACAGGTTCGCGCCCGACACCGAGGGTGGGCGCGTCTAATCTTTGCAACTGGGTGGTGGCATCAGGTAACTGTGCATCTGGTTGAAACGTTGAGGCAAATTCGCGCCCGCCCTGGGGGCGGGGTCGGGCGCGAACCGGATCGCAGGCGATCCGGGGACCTTATCTCTATGACAAGAATTTTGGTTCCGGGTGACTAGGGGCAGGACCCATTAACTCACAGGGTTGTGTTTTGGGTCCTGAGCTTCGAACCCTTATTTGCAGATCGGCAATTCCAAAGGGGGCTGTTTGGGCAAGGAGCGCCGCCAGCGATTGATCACCGGTTGAAGTTTGCGCTTGGGCCAGAATTGCGGTTTGCCGATCTTGGCCAGACAGGTTTTGTCCCAATAAAGCCCTTCGGAGCCAAGTGATTTTCCGGATTTCAGCGCGGCGCGGATCTGGGTAATATCGCTGCCCTCCGGGTAGATATATAGCGCGGCGGGGTCTTTGTTGATCAGGGGCAGAATCTCTTGCGTAGCGGTGTCGGACCAGGTTGTGCAGCCATTGCTGCGCCCAGCGGTGTAATCGACCAGACGACCAAAGGGCACATAGCCGTCTTTATCCGCATGGGGCGAGTCCGGCATTTTCATCCGACATTGCCATTTCAGGAACATCGCACGATGGCCGCCAATGGCACGATCCCGCGAATTGCGGGTTTCTCCTTCGCCTTCAAAGACCACGAATGTGCGATGGAAGGGGCGGATGTCACCGGATTGGCGGTGATAGCCTTTGAACGAGGTGCGGGCCTCGGCGGTGACATAAGATCCGCCCATGGTCAGCTTGGAGCCTTCGGCATTGCTGAAATGTTTGGCGCATTGGCGGCCATTGGAAAAATCGGCCTTGGGCAGTTTGCGCCCATTACCATAGCCCGAAGATACGGCGCGAAAGGTCTGGCGACCCTCGCAAATGGTGTAAAAGCGGCGGCTGGGTTGGCCGTTTTTGGCAATGCTGGGGCGGGTGGCATCCATGGCAAAATAGCAAGGGCTTTTGACCGCGCCCTGGCCAAGCTTTTTGAAATAATGCGCGCGGGCACGTTCCAGGACGATGGGTGCAATCTGCCCATCGCTCAGCCCAATATGCTTTTGCAACCAGGCTGGCAGGGCCTCGCTCTGCGCCTGCGATTTGACGGCAGACAGGGACAGGACGGCGATCAACGCCGCGCGGGTGATCAAATGTGAACAAATACTTGGGGGCACGGGAACCACCTTATGTTTCAACCAATGGTGGTTTCAGGATGCCATAATCCTTGATCTTTCGCACAGGTTTTTGCGGAGATGGGCCTTTAATCGCCCATTAATCGCCCATGGGCCCTGACCCTAAGACGTTTCGCCCATGCGAAACGAGGGGTTGAGCCGGGCGATCACATCGTTGATGCCCCAGACCGGCCTTTGACACGCGTGTTGAACCGCAGCGGCGTAGGGTTGCAGATTGGTGCATTCAAAGAGGAAACCGGCCGTGTCGGGATGCTCAATCAGAGAGGATTGGCATAGTGTGACAAGCTCGTCTTGCAGGGCTTGCGGGTCCAGAGTGATCGCCTCTGGGTCGCCATCGCTTAGGATGGACTTGCGAAAGGCCGGGCAGGTTTCCATGCCGATGATGTGAAGATCCCAATCGGTTAAAATGCCCACCGCATGCAGGTGATCCCAAGTCAGATTTTCACGACTGGCTGTGACAATGACCAGCGGTTTGGCCCCCTGGGCGTGGTAGATGTCGGGCACCAGAGACAGGCTTGAGGTGAGCAAAGGCACCTTGACCGCTTTGGCCAATTGGGTTTGCAGCAGGGATAGAAATCCGCAACTGGTGGTGATGGCCTGTGCGCCTCGGTGTTCCAGCGTTTTGGCCGCATCGATAAAGGCGGGGAGTAGATCATCAATGGAGCCAGAAGAGATGATCCTGTGAACCTCAGCCTTGGGGACCTTGTGATAGAGCACTGGGAAATCAAAGCTGTCAGGATTGCCGATATCCCCGAGGACACGTTTGAATTTGGTGTCGAGCATGATGACACCCAAACTGGGCCGGGCTTCGCTGGGCATGTGTTTGGCTCTATTTCACGACTTCCAGATATTGGGCTTTGGCGGGCTGCAATCCGGTGTTTCGGCTAAATCTTGTCGCCAGGATCATCTGGCTCTCTACCGCATATATGCCATCAAGCAAGCTGACGTCATCAATCAATGCGTCCAGATCTTCGCTATATTGCACTTCGACCATGCAAGACAGGTCATAGGTGCCGGAGGTCGAGTAACAGGCGCGGATTTCGGCATAGTTGCGCAAATCGCGGGTGATGGTTTTGATCATGCGCCGCTCGCATTTCAGAAAGATCAGAGCGCGGGTCTGGCTGGCCTCGGGATCGGCGGCAAGAATGGTGGTGTAGCCCTGAATGACGCCATCACGTTCCAGACGGGCAATGCGGTCATTGACGGTCGAGCGCGCAATCCTAAGTTCGCGGGCGATTTGCGAGGCGGACATGCGCGCATCCTTTTCGAGCAAAACAAGAAGCTTTCTGTCCAATTGATCTCGTGGTTGCAACTGCATGATGGCCTTGATCATCCCCGGTTCGCGTGCCGCAACGGTGGCAGAAGTCGCGCGGTTAAAAAAACAATTAATCTGCAGTTTAGTATGACATATAATCATGCTTATGCGACGTTTCCTTCCCAGCATGTCTGCGCTTCAATCCTTTGAAACGGCGGCAAGGCATTTGAATTTCTCCCGTGCGGCCGAAGAGATGGGCATCACGCAAAGTGGGATTAGTAGGCAAATCAAGTCATTAGAGGATCATCTTGGTATGCCACTGTTTGACCGGGTGGGGCCACGCCTGATCCTGACAGAGACAGGGCGGGCCTATGCCAAAGAGGTGTCACGGGTGTTGGATGAGTTGGAATCAGTTTCTCTGGATATGGTGCGCGGCTGGAAGACCGATGCCGCGCTCATGGTCGGAGCGATGCCGACGGTTGCGGCGCGCTGGCTGGCACCGCGATTGGACAGGTTTTCCAAACGTCATCCGGGCACCTATCTTGAGGTGACGCCGGTCACGGCAGACACGGATCTGGAAAGCAGCGCCGTGGATATCGCCATTTTGCGGGGCAAAAATGAATGGTCCAATGCGGTGGCGACGCCGTTATTTCCCGAACGGGTGGCAGTGGTGGCCGCCCCCGGCTTGATCCCTCGCGGAACCGAGCTGGCACCAGAGCGGTTTGTGGACTTCCCGCTGTTGCAAAGCTCGGCCCGGCCTGATGGCTGGCTGAATTGGATCGCGGCCAAAGGGGTTGATTTCAAGGGACGTATTCAGGGGCCGCGCTTTGGGCATGTGAACATGCTGGCGAATGCGGCGATCAGCGGGCTGGGGCTGGCCATTGTTCCGACGTTTCTGATCGAACCGGATCTGGAGCGCGGCGATCTGCATCTGCCCTTTGGCCCGTCGGTGCTCAGTGGCGAGACTTATTTTGCCGTCAGCCCGGAACGCAAGGCACAGTACAAATCCGTGCTGGCATTCCGGGATTGGTTGCACAGTGAGACAAAGTCGCTGCGCCAGGCTGCGCTGGATTAGCGGCCCAGCATTGGCCGAGCCCCTGTATATCAGAAAAAGCCGATCCGTTTGCCATCCAGGCTAAGCGGGTCTTCGCCGCGTTTGCGCAGCCAGGAATAGACCGGCGGGACGCGGTCGGCGATGGATTCCACATGCACATCGATGAAACAGGGGCCTTTGTTGTAATCAAAGGCCTCCTGTAACACCGTATCCAGCTCCGGGGCGGATTTGGCGGTAAAGGCTTTCATGCCAAAGGCTTCGGCAATCGCCTGACCGCGGGGGGGAGTAAAATCAACGCCAAAGCATTGGTTATGCCCGTTCAGGCGGTGCAACCCTTTGATCCAGCCAAAGGTGCCGTTGTTGAACAGGATGAGAATGGCAGGAACCTGCAGACGGACAAGGGTTTCAAGCTCGCCGGTTGTCATGCCAAAGGAACCGTCACCGAACAGGCCAATCGGGCGCTTGGTTTTGTCGGCACGCCAAGCCCCGACCGTTGCAGGCAGAGCCGAACCAAGGCCACCAAAGGCGCGGGGGATGGCCAAGCGGGTCTCGCAATCCTGCAACCGCAGGAACCGGGTCATGTGCGGCGTCGGCGTTCCGGCGTCGGAATAGATCAGGGCGGGCTGGCCCGAGGCTTCGAGCGCTTCGTTGAAACAGCGCACGGCGCGTTCGGGGCGCAAAGGCGCGTTGTTATCATTCAAAAGCGCCTGCGCATTGTCCCAAAATGTGGAGCGCAAGGCGTTCAGGTGATCCACCCAAGGTTGGTGTTTGGCGGTGTCAAATGCGGGATCGACGAGGGTGAGCATCTCTTGCAACACCAGTTTCGCATCCCCCGGCACGCTCATCAGGTTTTCGTAATTATTTGCCATGACCTCGGGGTCGATGTCGATCTGGGCCACGCGTTTGTTCAGGGTGAGTTTGGGAAAGGTCCAGCCGATGGTGACAACCGACCCCATGCGTGACCCAACAAAGAGCACAAAATCAGCCTCTTCGAGGGATTGATTGGCATGGGGGTGATAGCCGTTATCGCCGATAACCCCGATCGCCAAAGGGTGATCATCGGGCATGGTGCCCTGGCCGGTCATCGTGGTGCAGACCGGGATGTTCAGGCGCTCGGCGAGGGCCTGGACATCGACGCCAGCGCAGGCGCGATTGACCCCACCGCCTGAGACGATCAGCGGGCGTTTGGCATCGCGAATAAGGTCCAGAAGGGCGGGCAGGACATCCGGGGCGGGGCGTGTCGGGAAAGCCGGAAAGGTCTTGCAGTCTTCCTCGACATGCAAAGAGATGGTTTCGGGATCGACCTCTGCCGTCAGCATGTCTTCGGGGATCTGCAAATGAACCGCCCCCGGTTTACCCGAGCAGGCCACGCGAAAGGCGCGGCGGATGATTTCGGGCAGCTTTTGCGCGGTCTTCACTTGTATTGACAGCTTGGTCACCGGTTCGAACAGCTTGGCGCAATCCAGCTCGGTCAGCACCCCACGACCTTCACCGGGCAGGGGGATGTCGATGGTCAAAAGGATCACTGGCACCGCCGAGGCATTGGATTCGGCAACCGGGGGGAGGGAATACATCGCGCCCGCGCCTGATGGGCATTCGAACACGCCGGGCTTTTTGGTGAAGCGGCCATAGGCATCGGCCATATACCCCGCCGAGCGTTCATCGCGCGCCATGATATGGGTAATCTTGTCTTCCTGACGTTGCAGCGCCTCGTAAAAGGACACATTGGTGTCGCCCGGCACGCCAAAAACCGTGTCGACCTCGTAGCCCATCAGCATCTGAACGAGAATATCTGCACCCTTCACGGCACTCTCCTGAATTGATCTTTTGATGCAGATTGACGGGGGTGTTGCACGGGAACAATTTGCATTCCGCCGGGATTTGCCCGGGCCTTCCGGCAAATTGACGGATGCAAAGGCAAAATGGGCCGCGCAGCTCCGCTGTTTCGCCAAAATTGCCCATTTCGTCGTTATTTTCGCTCACACTAGCCCGCTAGTGCCACGCTCAAATGCCTAGGGTCAGGACCCATTAATTTAACGCCACTGGTTTGGTTGATCTTGGTCCTGACAAGGCACGTCTCCGCAGAAATACTGGTTGTATTTCAAGGTGATGTAACGCAGCTCAGGGGCAAGACCAACCAAATCTTGCAGACGCAGGAAGCGCTGCAAAGCAGCGGCTTTGACCGCTTGCAATTGCCCCCGCCAGTTCCTGCGCGTCCAAAACCTCTGCTTTATTGCCCTTCCTGCGCCAGTGACGTCAAATTAATGGGTCCTGACCCTAGAACTGAGCAATTTTGGACTGAAACTGATGATCTATACTGATTGTTCACAGGCCCTAGCAGCACCGGAAGGGGTGGTTCTGCCAAATTTCGAAAGGGCCGGGAGGTTGGAATGCTGTCCCGGCCTGAAACGCTTTAACTGCCAGCGATCTGGCGGGCTTTTTCGACCAGCACTTCGGCCTGACGGATCGAGGCATAGTCGATCAAGCGACCATCCAGCGACACAGCGCCTTTGCCGGCGGCTTCGGCCTCGGTCATGGCGGTGAGGATGCGCTGGGCTTTGGTGACCTCGGCGTCAGAGGGGGACATGACTTCGTTGGCCAGGGCGATCTGGCTTGGATGGATGGCCCATTTGCCCTCGCACCCCAGAACGGCGGCGCGTTTTGCGGCGGCTTTGTAACCTTCGGGGTCCTGGAAATCGCCGAATGGCCCATCGATGGGGCGCAGGCCGTTGGCGCGGGCGGCAACCACCATTCGGGCCAAGGCATAGTGCCACATGTCGCCCCAATGGGTCATGCGCGCACCGTCGTCAATTGGGTCGGTCAGCACCGAGTAATCCGGATTCACACCGCCAATGATGGTGGTGCGGGCGCGGGTGGAGGCGGCGTAATCGGCAACGCCGAAATGCAGGCTCTCATTGCGTTTGGAGGCGGCGGCGATCTCAGAGACATTCTGCATTCCCAGCGCGGTTTCGATAATATGCTCAAAGCCGATACGCTTTTTCAGGCCCATGGCGTCTTCGATCTGGGTGACCATCATATCGACGGCGTAGACATCGGCAGCGGTGCCGACCTTGGGGATCATGATCAAGTCGAGGCGTTCGCCCGCCTGTTCCACCACATCGACCACGTCGCGATACATGTAATGGGTGTCGAGCCCGTTGATGCGCACCGACATTGTCTTGGTGCCCCAATCAATGTCGTTCAACGCTGCAATGATATTCTTGCGCGCCTGTTCCTTTTTATCCGGGGCCACCGCGTCTTCGAGATCGAGAAAGATCACGTCCACATCGGACTGCGCGGCTTTTTCGAACATGCCGGGTTGGCTGCCAGGCACCGCGAGTTCGGAGCGGTTGATGCGGGAAGGGGCCTGATCAATCGGGAAAAATGACATGGTAGGTGGTCCTTTGGTCAAGTGAGGAGGGGGGCGAAAGGCAAAGCGGGAGTGTGCCCGGCGATGCGTTTCGCCGGGTTCGGTCAAGACGAAGAGAAGGGGGCAGGCCCCGCGGGTCAGATCACCCGGTCACGGGGATCACGGCCCGCAAAGAAGTCGGACAGGTTGTCGAGCACCCGGAACCCCATGGCCTCGCGCGCTTCCTTGGTGGCGCTGCCAAGATGGGGCAACATCACAAGGTTGTCGCATTGCATCAGGTCCGGATTGATACGCGGTTCGCCGTCAAACACATCCAGCGCCGCCCCGCCAATCAGCCCATACATCAAGGATTGCGTCAGGGCCCATTCGTCGATCACTTCGCCACGGGCGGTGTTGATCAAAAAAGCGTCTGGTTTCATCAGGTCGAGCCGACGAGAGTTGATCAGATGGCGGTTCGGGGCACCGCCAGGGCAATGCAGGGACACAAAATCGCACATCGGCAAAAGCGTATCGATCGAGTCGACCTGGGTGGCGTTGTTGCGTGCCAGTACCTCGGGCGCGATGGGCGAGCGGTTATGAACCACCACCTGCATGCCAAAGCCATGATGGGCGCGCCGTGCCATTTCCTGCCCGATGCGACCATAGCCGATGATGCCCAACACCTTGCCCGAAACCTTGGTGCCGATCAGATGGGTGGGACGCCAGCCGGTCCAATTGCCCGCGCGCAGCTCGCGTTCGCCTTCGCCCGCGCGCCGGGCCACCATAAGCAGCAGCGTCATGGCGATATCAGCGGTACATTCAGACAGAACGTCGGGCGTGTTGGTGACGGTCAGACCGAGATCGCGAGCCGAAGCCTCGCAGATATGGCTGTAGCCAACGCCGTAATTGCCCAGGATACGCGTTTGCGCGCCTTTTACGTCCAGCGCTTCGGCGGTGAACCTGTCCGTCACCGTGGGCAATACGGCATCGTATTTGCCCAAGGTCTCGCGCAACTCGGCCGGTGACAGGGGGATGTCACCGGTGTTGAGTTGCAGATCATAGGTTTCCGCCAGCTTGGCCTCGACGGCTGCGGGCCAGCGGCGGGTGACAAAAACGGAAGGTTTGACCATCACGCGGCCTCCATCACACGAGCGATTGTTTCTCCAATTACTGCCGGGTTTTCAGCGACGGTGACACCGGCAGCCGACAAAATTTCCACTTTTTCCGACGCACTCTCGCCAAAGGCAGAGATGATCGCGCCGGCATGGCCCATAGTCCGGCCCTTGGGCGCGGTGAGACCGGCCACATAGGCGATCACCGGTTTGGTGATGTGGTCAGAGATAAAAGCAGCGGCTTCGGCCTCTTGCGGGCCTCCGATTTCGCCGATCATCGCGATGACATGGGTGTCTTCGTCTTGTTCAAAGCGTTCGAGAATGTCGCGGAAGCTGGAACCGTTGATTGGGTCGCCACCAATGCCGACCGAGGTCGAGACGCCGATGCCCCGTTCCTTGAGCTGTGCCGCCGCTTCATAACCCAGCGTGCCGGATCGCCCAATGATGCCAACATGGCCGGGTAGATAGATATGGCCGGGCATAATGCCAAGCAACGCCTTGCCGGGTGAGATCGTGCCCGCGCAGTTTGGCCCGGTCAGGACCATGCGCTTGTCCTTGGGGTAGCGATACATGTAGCGCTTGACCCGGATCATGTCCTGGGCCGGGATGCCATCAGTGATGCAGACGCAATACCGAATGCCCGCATCCGCCGCCTCCATGATGCTGTCAGCGGCAAAGGGCGGTGGTACAAAGACCAACGACGCATCGGCCCCGGTGGCGGCAACCGCCTCTTTCACCGTGTTGAACACCGGCACGCCCTCGACGGTTTCGCCACCTTTGCCGGGCACGACGCCACCGACAACATTGGTGCCGTATTTGATCATGTCCTTGGTATGGAACCGTGCCATGCGGCCCGTGATCCCCTGAACAATGACGCGGCTTTCACGATCTAGAAGAATGCTCATTTCAGGGCCATCATTCTGGTGGCTTGGGTCAAGTCGTTTTGCCAGGCACCCACGGCGCGCTCGGCGGCTTCCATCAGGGTGGTGGCGCGGATGATTGGCAGACCGGATTGGGCGAGGATCTTTTGGCCCTCTTCGACATTTGTCCCCGCAAGGCGAACCACGACGGGAATATCGATATCCAGCTCTTTCAGGGCCAGAACCACGCCTTCTGCCACCCAATCGCAGCGGTTGATCCCGGCGAAGATGTTGACAAGGATCGCCTGAACATTCTGGTCCGACAGAACCAGGCGAAACGCCTTGGCAACCCGTTCAGGAGAGGCCCCGCCGCCAATGTCGAGGAAGTTGGCCGGTTCACCCCCCGCCAGCTTGATCGTGTCCATGGTCGCCATGGCCAGGCCCGCGCCATTGACGATGCAGCCGATATTGCCGTCCAGCCCGACATAAGACAGGCCGCGATCTGCGGCGCGGCTTTCGCGCGGGTCTTCCTGGCTTTTGTCGCGCAGCTCGGCGATTTGCGGGTGGCGAAACAGGGCGTTGTCGTCAAAACTCATCTTGGCGTCCAGCGCCAGCACCCGATTGTCGCCGGTGATCACCAGCGGGTTGATTTCAACCATTGTGGCGTCCAGCTCGGAGAAAGCGGCGTAACAGCCCTGAAGCGTGCGCACCATATGCTGCACCAGCCCCGCTTCGAGCCCCAGTTTGAAGGCGATTTCACGCGCCTGGAATTCTTGCAGACCAACGGCTGGTTCAACGATGGACCTCACAATGCTGTCGGGGCGCTGTTCCGAGATCTCTTCGATCTCCATCCCGCCTTCGGATGAGGCAACGATCATCACGCGCTGACTGGAGCGGTCGAGCACAAAGCCAAGATAGATCTCGCGATCAATCTGCACGGCGCTTTCCACATAGACTCGGTAGATGCCTTTGCCTTCGGGGCCGGTTTGATGGGTGACGAGCTTGCGGCCAAACATGGCATCGCAGGCCTCGTACATGTCGTTTTCACTGTCGCAAAGCTTGACGCCGCCCGCCTTGCCACGGCCACCGGCATGGACCTGAGCCTTGACGATCCATTTGTCGCCGCCCAATTCGCGGGCGCGATAGGCCGCCTGTTCCGGGCTATAGGCCAATCCGCCAGGGGGCACGTCCACACCAAAATTGGCCAAGATTTCCTTGGCTTGATACTCATGAATGTCCATCGGGTTCTCCTCCCTCAATGGTCCGTTTGTTTCGACGGCCCCATTCTCCTCAAAGGGGCCTGTTTCAGAGCCTAGGCGGCAACACTGGTGCCATAGCGGGTGTCCAGAATGGCAGCGATGCTGGCACCATCTACCTCGGCCCCGAGGTCGCGCATTGCATCGGCAAAGAGGTGAACGATCTTGCTGATCACGCCGCGATCCAACAGGTTGAGAATGCCGATACGCACCTGAACCGGCTCAGACAGGGTGGGCCAGATGCCAAACCCCTGCGCACGGCAGTTCTGCACCAGCTCCATTTCGCGTCCGGCAAGGGCCGGGGGCAGGTTCAGCACCACAAGGCTGGTCATGTTCGAGGTCACTTCGCAGCCCATGGCGGTCAAGGCCTCGCGCAGCACGGCTTCGTGGGTGCGGTAGGAATGGGCGCGCTTGGCCAGTCCGTCTTGCAGCGCCAAGCGCAGGCTTTCGTGGAAGGCTGACACAGCATAGGCGGAATGGGTGCGATGATAGCTGCCTTTGTCGACGTCCTGACCATTCACAATGCCCCAATGGCGCGCCTCAAAGATCGGGTTGTGCACATAGCTATAAGCCCCGCGGGTCTTGAGCGCCTCGATATAGGCATCAGTGAAACTGACCGGGGCATAGGTGAGCGGCAGGCAGCACAGACCCTTTTGCGGGCAAGAGGCCCAACCGGCAACACCCGGGTAATCGTCGATGGCGAATTCTTCGACTCCAAGAGAGGAGACTGCATCGATCAGACCCATGGCTCCGTGACGTGAGCAGGCATCCGAAAAGCCCTGCAGATCATTGATGCGGCCCGACCCGGTTTCCCAATGCGCCATAAAGGCCCATTTGGGTTTGTGCCTGGCCAGAGCGGTTTCAATCACCTCGCCACTGATCGATTGGCCATGTGGAATCTCAACGGTGGTGACCGAAGCCGCCTGCGGGTCGAGCGGGTTGGCCGCATGTTCCGCTGCTGTGGCGGCCTTGATGTTCAGGGTCTTGGCATCGATGCCCGAAAAGGTGCCATTCACAAAGGCAACAACCGTGTCGCCTGGCATGACGGCGGAAAACATTGTGTCCAACCCGCTCCAACCAGTGCCCGCAACAGCAAAGGTATGGGTGTTCTGGGTGCCCCAAAGGCGACGCAGCATATGCTTGCATTCGATCATGCCGCGTAAGACGTCATCCTGCATGTGATCGGCCATCCCTACGCGAGAAAACGCGGCCAGGACGCGGGCATCGGTATTGCCCGGTCCGGGGCCAGCGGCCAGGGTCTCGCTGATTTCCAATTGTGGGTAAATCGGCATGGTCATGTTGGTCTCCTCCTGCCCTTGGGGGCGTGTCTTGGGGGGCGGGCCGGGCCGCTCCTCATGTTGACGGGTAGGAAAACCGAAGCTTGTCATGTGGCGCAACGTAACTTACGACTGCTTTTGGGTATCTAAATGGGTGGGAAATTACCTATCCTTTTGTGTGAGAATACCGCTGTATACCGTATAAAGCCCCACCCAAATGGGTGGGAAATCGCGAATACCTGTGAGAAAACAGATGCCTGACCAATTGAGCCCCTCGATCGACATCATGCTGGCGGACAGCAATCCTCTGGTTTTGACGGCCATGTCGGAATTGTTTGACCGCGACCCGCGATTCTCATTGGTGGCGACATCCGCCACGGCCGAAGGCTTTCTCGGCACGGTGATGCGGGTGCCGGTTCAGGTTGGTGTGGTGGATTGGCATTTGCCGGTTCTGGGCGCGGCCAAGCTGATCGAAGTGCTGCGCGAACAGGAAAACGCCCCGCGCTTTGTGGTCTATGGCGATGCCGGGGGCGATATGGCACGTCTCGCGATGCAGGCCGGAGCGGCGGGATTTGTTGCGCGTTCGGGGGCGGTTGAGGGATTGCTGGACACCTGCGCCGAGGTGGCAGCTGGCAAAATGGTCTTCCCCTTCATCGATGTGCGTCAAATGCAGCAGGACCCGATCCACAGCCTGTCACGCAAGGAGCGCGCTATGCTGGAGGCACTGGCCAAGGGGCTGTCCAATCGCGAATTGGCCAAAGAATTGCAGATTTCGACCAATACGGTGAAATTCCACCTGTCAAATGTCTACGAGAAGCTGTCAGTCAAAAACCGCACCCAAGCCATCGCCTATTTTTACTCGTCGCAGTTCACCGGCGGGCAGAAATAGGCACCACAACGGGCTGATCTTGATCAGAGCCATTTTTCTTAGCGAATGTCAAAACCGGGTGGTCCAGATGCGCAGCGCGGATTTGGTGGACCGCCACCTGAAAGATTGGTCCAACCACATCCGCAGTCAGCACAGTATCAGGTTCGCCAAAAGCCTCGAGTGATCCATCTCGCAGCACCGCAACCCGATCACAGGCGAAGGCGTGGTTGAGGTCGTGCAGCGCCATGGCCACGGTGGCCTCTTGGTGTTTGGCCCAGTCGATGATTGCAATTTGGTGACGAATATCCAGGTGATTGGTTGGTTCATCCAGCAGAAAGACTTGCGGAGCCTGGGCTAGAACACGGGCAATATGCACCCGTTGTTTTTCGCCTCCTGACAGGGCGTTAAACAGCTTGTCACGGTGGGTATCGATCGCCATGTCGCGCATGGCCTGATCCACCAACCGTTGGTCATCTGCGCCAAAGGGGGAGGCAAAGGAAAGCCAAGGTGTGCGCCCGAGTTTCACCGCATCATGGACCGCGATGGCGTCGGTTGTCCCGGCCTCCTGGGTGACAAAACCCAAGCGTTGCGCCAGTTTGCGCGGTGAAAGCCTGTCGACCCGGTCGCCACCAATGGTGACATGCACCCCATCCGCAGGCAGCAAGCCCGCGATGATGCGCAGCAAGGTCGATTTGCCCGAGCCGTTGGGGCCAAGCAAAGCCAGGGATTGCCCGGCCTCGACGCTAAAGGACACATCGCGCAAGACCTGTTTGCCTTGGATCGATTTCGAGATGTTTTCAACCTGAATGCGCACGGGAACTCCGGACCAGAATGATGGCAAATGCAGGGGCCCCAACCAGGGCGGTGACGACGCCGATGGGCATGGCTTGCCCCGGAATCAGGATGCGTGACACGATGTCAGCAAGGATCAGGAACACGCCGCCGGCCAAGGCGGAGGCGGGGATCAGGCGCACATGACGCACCCCGACAAGAAAACGCATGGCATGGGGCACCACAAGGCCGACAAACCCGATGGCGCCGGTCATCGAGACCATGACAGCGGTCAGCAGGGCAGTGGTCCCGATCAGGATGGTCATCACCAGCCCGGTGCGAATGCCCATGGATTGCGCAGCTTCGCGGCCAAAGGTCATCGCATCCAGCGCACGAAAATGGGCAAAGATCACACCCGCTCCGGCCAGCGCAACAGGCACGGCAAGGTAGATATCGGGCCAGCGGCTGCCTGACAGGTTGCCCATCATCCAGAACATGATGCCGCGCGCTTGGTTGGCGTCGGCGGATTTGGCAATGATAAGCGCGGTCAGCGCATGAAACAGCTGCGCCCCGGCGACCCCGGCCAGCAACAGCGCCAGGCTGGAGGTTGCGGCAGCCGAATTGCCGCGCGCGAGCCGGGCCAGAAACGCGACAAAGCCAAAGGCCAGCAGGGCCCCGATGAATGCGCCCCCCGAAAGGGTCAAAGCCCCGGCACCAAAGCCAAGGATCGCCACGGCCACCGCGCCGGTCGAGGCCCCGGCAGAGAGGCCGAGAATATAAGGGTCAGACAGGGGGTTGCGCAGCAAGGCCTGCAAGACAACGCCGCTCAGCGCCAGGGATGCGCCACAGGCCATGGCCATGATGGCGCGGGGCAAACGGTAGCTCCACAAGATGCCGTGATCGATTGGATTGACCTCGGGTGCGGGATAGCCCGCTTCGATCCGCAACACATTCCAAACCGAGTCCAACGGGATGCGGGTTTCGCCGATCACCAGCGCAAAACCGAGGGCGGCAATCGCAATTGCCGCCCCGATTAGGAGTGAGACGGCGGGGGTGAGCCCGCCGAATTTGGTGTTTGTCACTGGGTCAGAGCCTTCTTTTCCATGGCATCCACCAGCAGTTCCAGACCAGAGATGGTGCGGATCGTGGCGTCCATCGCATGGGCATTCAGAACCAGAACGCGATCTTCCTTGACCGCATCCATCAGGCTGGCCACCGGATCGTTGTTCAGGAACTCTTGTTTGACTTCAACAGCATCTGCCGGGAACTTGCGACGTTGAAGGTCGGCCAGAACGATATAGGTCGGGTTGGCCTTGGCCAGGAATTCCCAGCCGACTGTGGGCCATTCTTCGCTGGATTCAACGACGTTCTTGATGCCGAGCTGGCTCATGATAAAGCCTGGCGCGCCTTTGGCCCCGGCCACATAGGGATCTGCATCCATTTTGGCGCTGGAGAACCAGAACAGGGCCGAGGTGTCCTCGATCTTCAGCGCTTTGGCGCGTTCAATCGCCGCCATTTCGCGGGCTTTCAGGTCTGCGACAGCAGCCTCGCCTGCTTCGGCTACGCCAAAGATCTGCGACAGCTCGATCAGGCCGCGATAGATCACCTCGGTCGAGATCAGCTCTTCGCGGGTGCCATCAACGCCGACGCTGTTATCCTTGCCGACGCAATCAGCGGGCCAGATATAGGTCGGGACAGACAGGTCGTGGAACTGCTCGCGCGTGCCGACCGAACCTTTGGGGCCGACATACCATTCATATTGGCTGGTCACGAGGCCGGGGCGTTTGTTGACCACGGCCTCAAAGCTTGGCGTGTTGTCGGCGATACGCTCAACACCTGCGTTCAATTCGGCATATTCCGGCAAGACATCGGTGAACCAGACAGCGGTTCCCGCAACCTTGTCGCCCAGACCCAGCAGATAGAGCGCTTCGGTGGTGGCCTGACCGATGCTGACCACACTTTCGGGGGCCGCATCAAAAGTTACGGTGTGGCCGCAATTCTCGATGGTGACCGGGTAATCCTGCGCCATTGCGCTGGTTCCAGAGAGCGCCACCAGGGCCAATCCAAAGGACAGTTGTTTCATATCTCGCGTTCCCACCTTGTTAAAAGCTCGGGCCGAATGTGTTGCGGCCAGATTGCGAGCTGGTATGTTATATCATAACGAAAATGCCAAGCGCAAAATTGTGGCCGGGACAACATTCAGCACAATCATGCGCAAATGATCATGGGGCCGGTTGGATCTGGATTTCCTGGCGCAATTTGCCCGACGCACGGTCAAAGATCAGGATCACATCCCCCTCGGTCACCACCGCGTACCAGTCCGCCCCTTGCGTATAGGCGGTGGCGGTTTGACCGGCGGGCAGGGTGATCACCTCTGGCAAGGGGGCGCGGGCATTGTTATAGCGATGCCAGATCAAAGCGAGGATCAGCACGATCCCAGCTATCATCACGCCCGTGAGCACCGTCACCAGAAGGCGCAGAAAGCGCAGCTGGGGTGGTTCGGGCAGAGTTTCATTCTCAGGGGTGTCCATGACAAACCTTTGCATCACCATTGCGGCCAATCCGCCGTCCCGTCTTGATAAGGCCTTGGCCCGCGATGTGCCAGAGGAGGCAGCGCTGTCGCGCACCCGTTTGGCGAAATTGATCGCCGAAGGGGCCGTCAGCCGCGCTGGCGTGGTTCTGGACAATCCCAAATTGGCAGTGGCCGAGGGGGATGAGATCGAGATCACCGTGCCGGAAAGCGTCAGCTATGACGTGGTGGCGCAGGACATCCCGCTAGAGATCGTCTGGGAGGATGAGGATCTTTGCGTTGTCAACAAACCCGCAGGCATGGTGGTTCATCCGGCACCGGGCACGCCGGATGGCACTTTGGTCAATGCCCTGCTGCATCATTTTGGCGACGACCTGTCCGGGGTTGGCGGAGAAAAGCGCCCTGGCATTGTGCATCGGATTGACAAGGATACCAGCGGCTTGCTGGTGGTGGCCAAATCCGATCGCGCCCATCACGGCTTGGCAAAGCAGTTTGAAAAGCACACCGCACAGCGCGCCTATTTGGCTTTGGTGCATGGCGTGCCAGACCCTGCCGATCCGCGCTTGATGGGGACCAAAGGGGTCTCGGCCGGGGCAGGGGGTATCACCATCACCAGCGGCTTGGCGCGTCACAAGACCGAGCGGCAGCGTCAGGCGGTGTATTTTGACGGGCAGGGACGGCATGCGATCACCCATGCCCGGGTGTTGGAGCGCTATGGCAGCCCCGAAGTGCTGAGCCTGGTGGAATGCCGGTTGGAAACCGGGCGCACGCATCAAATCCGCGTGCATATGACCCATGCGGGCCATGCCTTGATCGGGGATCCGGTCTATGGCGGGCGGCGCAAGGTCTCGGCCAAGGCGATGTCGCCCGAGGCCCATGCGGCGGTGACCGGATTCTCGCGACAGGCCTTGCATGCGCGTGAATTGGGCTTTGTGCATCCGGTCAGCGGTGAGGAGCTGCTGTTTCAGGCGGAGATCCCCCAGGATATGTTGGACTTACTGGCTTTGCTTCGGTGAACCTAAGTTAGCTGGGCGCGTGCCGCGGGTGGGAAGGGGCGCTGCCCCGTCTTGAGCAAGCTCAAGACTCCCCGGGATATTTTTGGCCCAAAGAAGACTGGGCGAAGGATGAACGGGCAGGGGGCAGATGGGCTTGTCCCTTTTGCGAGTGTAATGATATAACATGCGTCGAAATTTGGAGATGACGATGCAATCCGGTAACTTGGGGGCGACCCATCTGCGCCGCTCAAAGCGCAATATTGATCCCATGGCGGCCTATGATGCCTTGCCCAAGGAGTTGCGTCATTGGATGGCAGGGGCGAAACTGCCCTGGTCTGCGCAATCCTGTTTGAAAATCTGGCGTAGGGCCAAATCTGTGTCAGAGGCCGTAGAGCGATTGGCGCGGGCTGAGGCCAAGGCGCTGGAGAAAGAGCAGCAAAAATTCGCTAAGCTCCGGAATTCCTGACTGCTTTTGGCGCGGCATCGCGTGGTAGGATTGTTGTAACACAGAGCACCTGTGCGTGAGAGCACAGAAACAAAGGTTACATTCTCGGCAAGAAATCTTAATTGCCTGTCAAGCTTTTGGTGGCAGAGCCCTTGAACCGGCTGTTAGCGCTGCCTACCTATGATCCAACCGATGTTAAAGGTTGTTACATTTACTGGAGGAACAGGGACATGAGCAATTACGCAAACCTTCCAGCCCCGACACCTGAGGGCGGGCTGAACCGCTATTTGCAGGAAATCCGCAAATTTCCGCTGCTGGAGCCGGAAGAAGAATACATGCTGGCCAAACGCTGGGTTGAAAATGAAGACAGCCGCGCCGCGCACAAGATGGTGACCTCGCATTTGCGATTGGCCGCCAAAATCGCCATGGGCTATCGCGGCTATGGCTTGCCGCAGGCCGAGGTGATCTCGGAGGCCAATGTGGGTCTGATGCAGGCAGTGAAACGCTTTGATCCGGAAAAAGGGTTTCGGCTGGCGACCTACGCCATGTGGTGGATCCGTGCCAGCATTCAGGAATACATCCTGCGCAGCTGGTCCCTGGTGAAAATGGGCACCACAAGCGCGCAGAAAAAGCTGTTCTTTAACCTGCGCAAAGCCAAGAACCGCATTGGCGCGCTGGAAGAGGGCGATCTGCGTCCTGAGCATGTTGAAAAGATCGCCAATGATCTTGGCGTTTCCGAAGATGATGTGATTTCGATGAACCGCCGGATGAGCGGTGGCGATGCCTCGCTGAATGCCACTGTCGGGTCGGATGGCGAAGGTGCCATGCAATGGCAGGATTGGCTGGAAGATGAAGATGCCGACCAGGCGGGTGATTATGCCGAGCGCAACGAAATGGATGCGCGCCGGGCCTTGCTGACCGAGGCGATGGATGTGCTGAATGACCGGGAAAAGGACATTCTGACTCAGCGCCGTCTGGCCGAGAGCGCGGTGACGCTTGAGGATCTGTCGGGCCAATATGATGTCAGCCGCGAACGCATTCGCCAGATCGAGGTGCGCGCGTTTGAAAAGCTGCAAAAGCGTATGCGTGAATTGGCGCGCGAGCAGGGGATGCTGCCAAGCCATTAAGGCGATCGCTTAAGAACTGTTGTCCGGGTCTTCCTCCCGCCCGGCGACAGGTTTCAGGGCCTCCTTCTTTGTCCCGGAAGGAGGCCCTTGCTTTTGCGTAGGCCTGCTTTAGTTTGGCGCTAACATTTTCTTTGATCGCAAAATAATAGGGGGGAGCCATGGTGGTCAGATGGGGAGTTTTGGGCGCGGCCAAGTTTGCGCGTGAGCATATGGCTCCGGCGATCAACGCCGCGCGGCGCGGACAGCTGGTGGCTTTGGCCACGTCAAGTTCGGACAAGGCCAAGCCGTTTGAGGAAATCGCGCTGGGGCTGCGCGTTCATGACAGTTATGAGGCGCTCTTGGCTGATCCGGAGGTGGATGCGGTCTATGTTCCATTGCCCAACCATTTGCATGTGGAATGGGCGTTGAAGGCAATGGAGGCGGGCAAACATGTCTTGGTTGAAAAGCCTCTGGCAATGAGCTGTGCCGATTTTGACAAAGTGATTGCCAAGCGCGATGAGAGCGGTGTTATGGCCGCTGAAGCCTATATGATTGTGCATCACCCGCAATGGAAACGCGCCAAAGCGCTGTACGAGAGCGGGGCGATTGGCAAGCTGATCCGAGTGAGTGGGGCGTTTTCCTATGACAATTCCGCCGATACGCAGAATATCCGCAATGATGCCAGCAAGGGCGGCGGGGCGATCCCGGATATTGGGGTTTATATCTATGGCGCTGCGCGATTCCTGACCGGGGAGGAGCCAGAAAAGATCCTGAGCACCGAAGTGCGGCGCGAAAATGGGGTGGATGTCTGGAGCCATATTACTGCGCAGTTTCCGAGCTTTCATTACACGGGGGTGGTGTCGATGCGCATGGCACCTTGGCAGGAAATGGTCTTTCACGGGGATAAAGGCGTGATGCGCCTGAGCGCGCCGTTTAACGCCAATCTTTATGGTGAAGCGCGGATTGAACTGCAGAGTGCGGGGCCTGAGGGGATGGAAATGCAGACGATCCGCTATCCGGCGGACAATCATTATGTCCACCAGGTCGAAGCGTTTAATGCAGCCGTTCTGGACGGGGCGGGCTATGCCTGCCCGTTGGAGTTCAGCCGCGGCACACAGGCCATGATTGACATGGTGTGGGAAGCGGAAAGCGCGTGATCTGCGGCGCGGGCTGGAGTGTGCCCCGACTGCCCCTTTGGGGCAGCGGCCCACCCTCCAGCCTGCGCGCCTATTGGGTCAGAGATCGGCGATTTGGATGACAACCTTGCCAGTGGATTTGCGGCCGCGCAAAAGCTCCATACCGTCGCCGGCTTGCTCAAGGGGCAGGACATGCGAGACATGCGGTTTGAGCTTGCCCTCGCCATGCCAGGCGATCAACTGCTCGAGTGATTTGGTCAGAACATCGGGGCGGAAGGACAGGTAGCCGCCCCAATAGAGCCCATGCACGGACAGGTTTTTGACCAGCAGGTGGTTGGCTTTGATCTGCGGCACGTCACCGGAGGCAAAGCCGATGGGGATTAGGCGCGCCTCGGGGTTGCATGCGCGAAAGGCGGCTTCGAACTGGTCGCCGCCAACTGGATCATAGACCACATCAGCCCCGCCCAGAGATTTCACTATGGCGCGAATGTCGTCGGTTTTGGCGTCGATCAGATGATCAGCTCCGGCGGCTTTGGCCACGTCAAGCTTGTCTGTTCCGCGGGCGCAGGCGATGACAGTGGCCCCCATGAGTTTGCCAATTTCCACAGCCGTCAAACCGACGCCCCCGGCGGCACCGAGCACCAGAAGGTTTTCCCCGGGTAACATGCGCGCGCGGTGATCGAGCGCGAGGTGCGAGGTGCCATAGGCGATCTGAAACGCCGCGGCATCGACCCAGCCCATGCTGTCGGGCAGTTTGACCGCGCGGCTGGCGTCAAAGCAGCCATATTCTGCGAGACCGCCCTGGCCACCATAGACTGCCACCCGATCACCAATGGCGAAATCTGTGACCTCACTGCCGATGGCCGTCACCCGGCCTGAGACCTCAAGACCGAGCGTGAAGGGGAGGTCGGGCGTGTCCTGATAGGTGCCCTTCATCATCAGAAGATCGGCGAAATTCAGCCCGCAGGCAGCGATTTGCAAACACAGCTCTTGGGATTTTGGCTCGGGTGTAGGACAATCTGTGATTGCGGGAGGGGATTCGTGTGAGGTGAGTCGAAAGGCGCGCATTGGGATCTCCGATTGTTGCGCGCATGAGTGCCGAATCCAACAGGGCCTGTCAAATGGCACCAAGAGAGGAGAATTAGGGGTCAGAATGGGGATAATGACGGTGAAATTGCAACTTTGTGTTGTTTTGTTAGCAATTCCACCATCTTTAGGTCAGTGTGCGGCTTGATTTTAACCTCATTTTTGCAGTAGCACATCATGCTATGAAGCGCACAGGTTCGGGTTGAGCATGCAGCGACACGTGTCGCGCCCTTTGGCCCGGCAATGAAACAAAGAACGGGAAATTCAAAATGGCGCATCCTGTAGATGTACATGTCGGCAAACGCATTCGTCACCGCCGTTGGCTGGTGGGAATGACTCAGCAACAGCTGGCCGAAAAGGTTGGGATCAAATTCCAGCAAATCCAGAAATACGAAACCGGGGCCAACCGTGTCAGCGCGTCGCGTCTTTGGGACATCGCCGATGCTTTGGAAGTGCCGGTCAGCTTCTTCTTTGAAGGGATCGAAAGCGATAGCGCTGCCGAACCTAAAGAAGACAATGTACCAGCCGATATTCTGGGTGACAAAGAAGCGCTGGATCTGGTGCGTTCCTATTATGCCATTCCGGAAAACCAGCGTCGCCGCCTGTTCGAACTGGCGCGGGTTCTGTCTGACGTAGCCTGATCGTGAGCGAGCCAGTTGTAATGCTGGCTTGAGCATTAGGCGACCCTCGGTTAGCACGGTGACAAACCGCAAACAGGGGGTGGGCATGGTATCGCAAAATCTAGCAGCGGAGCTGATTGAAACGGCTGAGGCGATGGCTGATGCCGCACGCTCAGCTATTTTGCCGTATTTCCGCGCGGCGGATTTGCAAGCTGATAACAAGCTGGCCAGCGGGTTTGACCCGGTGACTGAAGCGGACCGGGCGGCAGAACGGGCCATGCGCGCTATTCTGGCCAAACGCCGCCCAACGGATGCGATCCTTGGCGAAGAATACGGACATCAAGAGGGAAGTTCGGGCCTGATCTGGGTGCTTGATCCCATTGATGGCACGCGCGGCTTTCTGTCTGGGACACCGACTTGGGGTGTTTTGATCGCTGTTTCGAATGATACTGGTCCGATCCTTGGGATTGTTGACCAACCCTATATTGGCGAGCGGGTCATTGGTGGTCTGGGCAAAGCCGAGTGGCGCGGCCCACATGGAGGCGGAGATCTGCGAACCCGAACGACGCAATCCCTTGATCAGGCAATCCTTTTTACAACCTTTCCAAAGGTTGGGACCGAGCAGGAGCGGCTCAGTTTTCATCGCGTGGCCGAGCAAGTGAAACTCGTGCGCTATGGGATGGATTGCTATGCCTATGCGTTGTTGGCCATGGGGCAGGTGGATCTGGTGATCGAAGCTGGATTAAACGCCTATGACATTCAGGGACCGATAGGCGTGATCGAAGCGGCGGGCGGGATTGTCACGAATTGGCAGGGCGAGCCTGCGTATGAGGGCGGGCAGGTTATTGCCGCCGCAAATGCCAAAATCTACGCTGAGGCCTTGGCAGTGCTGCAAAAGCAGCGCTAAACTGTCCTAGCTGGCGACGCGTCCTTCCCTTTTCTGGCGTCCCGCAGATTTTCACATACCGAAAAGGGCGGAGATCGTGATGACAGAAATTCTCATCCGCGACGCCCAGCTTGCCCTGACGATGGATGATCAGGCGCGGGAACTGGCAGGTTGCGACATTCGTTTGCGCGACGGTGTGATTGCGGAAATCGGGCAGGGATTGCGCAGCTCGGGGCAGGTGATTTTGGCCTCGAAATGTCTGGTAACACCCGGCTTGGTCAACACCCACCATCACCTGTACCAAACGTTGACCCGGGCCGTGCCCGGCGGGCAGGATGCGCTGCTCTTTGGCTGGTTGCAGACGCTCTACCCGATCTGGGCAGGTTTTGGCCCGGAAGAGATGTTCACCTCGGCGCAAATCGGCTTGGCCGAGCTGATGTTATCCGGCTGCACGATGAGCTCGGACCATCTCTACCTTTATCCAAACGGCAGCCGGCTTGAGGATACGATACACGCAGCGGGTGAGCTCGGAATCCGCTTCCATCCGACGCGCGGCGCCATGAGCATTGGGGAAAGCGATGGCGGATTGCCCCCCGACAGCCTGGTCGAACGGGAGCAGGCCATTCTCGAGGATTGCATCCGAGTCATCGACGCTTTTCACGACCCGCGGGAGGGCGCGATGGTCCGTGTCGGCGTCGCCCCCTGTTCGCCGTTTTCGGTCAGTCGCGAGTTGATGCGGGATGCCGCCCTGCTAGCGCGCGACAAGGGGGTGATGATGCACACCCATCTGGCGGAAAACGACGAAGATATTGCCTATAGCCTGGAGAAATTCGGCTGCCGACCCGGGCAATATGCCGAAGACCTAGGCTGGGTTGGCGATGATGTCTGGCATGCGCATTGCGTGAAACTCGATGGGCAAGAAATTGATTTATTTGCGAGAACCAAGACTGGTGTCGCCCATTGCCCCTGTTCGAATTGCCGCCTTGGCTCGGGTATTGCGCCGGTGCGCCAGATGCGCGACCAAGGGGTTAAGATTGGCTATGGCGTTGACGGGTCGGCCAGCAATGATTCCGGGAATCTGGCAGCCGAGGCGCGCCAGGCCATGCTGATGCAGCGCGTGGCCAATGGTGCCGACGCGATGAGCGCGCGCGAGGCGTTGTATATCGGCACGCGCGGCGGGGCCGAGGTTTTGGGGCGGGATGAATGCGGCCAGATCGCTGTCGGCAAACGGGCCGATCTGGCGCTATGGGATATGTCAACGATTGAGGCCGCGGGCAGTTGGGATCCGGCGGCGCTTTTGCTTGCGGGTCCGATGAAGGTCAAACATCTACTGGTTGAGGGGCGACATGTGGTCAAAGACGGTCAGATCACAACAATTGATCTGGAAAAGGCCATTGTTAAACAGAATCAGTTAGCCCATTCTCTGCGAGAGAAGATCTGACCGGAATTTGTTGGGAACGCCACATGCTGCGCTTTGCTTTGCTTTTGACCGTGATAATGGCTTTGGGCCTGCCTGCCTCAGCGCAGCAGGCGCGGCAGATGTTGAACGGTATGCGATCTGAAAAAGGGTTAGGGCAGGTTCAGCCGTCTCCCCGCTTGGAAAAGGCGGCGATGGCCCATGCGATGGACATGTCGCGCAACGGGTTTTTTTCCCACAAGGGCTCAGATGGGTCGCAGGTGATGACGCGTGTGCGACGCACCGGATACGGGCCTTGTGTGGTGGCGGAAAATATCGCGCACGGCCAGCGCAGCCTGACCGAGGTCATGGCCGCTTGGGCAAATTCCAAGGGGCATCGCCGCAATATGCTGAACAAGCGCGTGACCGAATATGGCTTGGTCAAAGCGCCGGGCAATTATTGGGTGATGGTGCTGGCGACGTCTGGTTGCTAAGGTCTTAGCTTTTGGCGGCGACTCGGGACCCGGAAACGTAAGTCTCTGAAATCGCGCGATCATCCCCCATCATGATGGTGGAAAACAGCGTTTCCCAGATGTCCTTGGCGCGGCTGGAGCGCTGCGCAATAGCGGGGGTCGAGGCGAGATTCATCACAATGAAGTCCGCCTCCATCCCAACGCCCAGATTGCCGATAGAATTGTCCAGATGCAGGGCACGGGCCGAGCCAGCTGTAGCGAGCCAGAGCAATTCGGCGGCGTGCAGAGGCGTGCCGCGCAATTGCCCAATCTCATAGGCTGCCGCCATGCTGCGCAACATGGAAAAGGACGACCCGCCACCGGTATCTGTGGCGAGCCCAACAATCTGCCCTGCCGATTTCAAACCCGCCATGTCGAATAGCCCGGAACCGATAAACGTGTTGGAAGTCGGGCAATGGATCAGCGAGGCACCAACCTCGCGCAGCTTGGCCTTTTCGCGGGTTTCCAGATGGATTGCATGGCCATAAAGGCCCTTTTCCCCGAGCATTCCAAAGCTTTCGTAGGTGTCTAGATAGTCGCGCGCCTGCGGGTACAGGCCTTTGACCCATTCGATTTCGTCCAATTGTTCGCTGAGATGGGTCTGCATCAGGCAATCGGGATGCTCGGCCCAAAGCGCGCCTAAGGCCTCCAATTGTTCCGGTGTTGACGTGGGCGAAAACCGGGGCGTGATCACATAGGAGGCACGTCCGCGCCCATGCCAATGCTCCAGCAGGCGGCGGCTGTCATCGTAAGCGGACTTGGCATCATCCTGCAGCCCCTCGGGCGCGTTTCGATCCATGCAGGTCTTGCCCCCCAGCACGCGCATATTACGCTCGGCAGCCGCGGAAAAGAACGCATCCACCGAAGAGGGGTGAATTGTGCAATAGGAACAAACGCTTGTCGTGCCATTGGCCAGCAATAAATCAAGGTAGCGCCCCGCCACCTCATCTGCATAAGCCCGATCGCCAAATCGCATTTCCTCGGGGAACGTATAGCTGTTGAGCCAGTCAATCAGCCGTTTGCCCCAGCTGGCGATAATCCCGGTTTGCGGGTAATGCGCATGCGCATCGACAAACCCGGCCAGCAAAAGCCCATCGCCATGATCCACCTGATCCGCCCAAGGATAGGCCGCGCGCAGGTCCGCCGCCGGGCCAACCGCCTGGATCTTGCCATTCTCGACCAAAAGCGCACCGCGCGTTTCATGTCGCGCAGCCGCCAACCCGTCGACAAAGGGATCGCCGTCAAAACGCAGGGTCTGACCAAGATGCAAGGTGGCTTCTGACATAGGGGGCTCCGGAAACGTGCATCGCCGCAATTGGCGACCACAATAGCTACATTGATCTGCGATCTTTTCGCAACCTCTCTGTTACCTCCCCACGGCTTGCCCTAAAGTCGGGTCAGGATTCTCCGGAGGTGCCCATGCTTGATGACATCACGAAACAAGTGGCTGAGAGTGACGGGGAATATGCCTTGGATCGCAAGGACGTGGCCAAGGTTCTTTATGCTGTCGACTGCGATGATCGTGATGCGCTGATCGAGCTGATGGAGCCGCTGCACGCGGCGGATATTGCCGACCTTTTGGAACAGATCAACGCCTTTGACCGGATGCGGCTGGTCAAGCTGTACGGTCAGGAATTCGACGGGGAAATCCTGTCGGAACTTGATGATGCGATCCGCGAAGAGTTGATCGAAATCCTGCACCCACAGGTCCTGGCCGAGGCGGTGCGGGAATTGGAAACCGACGACGTTGTCGATCTGGTCGAAGATCTGGACGAACCGCAGCAAGAGGCGATTCTGGACGCGCTCGAAGACAGCGACCGCGCCGCTGTCGAGCAATCGCTGACCTTCCCGGAATTCTCTGCCGGGCGTTTGATGCAGCGCGAGGTCGTTATGGCCCCCGACCATTGGAATGTCGGTGAAGCCATTGATTTCCTGCGCGCACAAGAGCATTTGCCAGAGCAGTTTTACCACGTGGTCCTGGTCGATCCGCGTCTGCGCCCGGTGGGCAATGTGACGCTTGGGCGGCTGATGTCCTCGCGCCGCGAGGTCTTGCTGACAAGCATCGCTGAAGAGACGTTTCAGACCATCCCAGTGATGCAGGAAGAGGGCGAGGTCGCCTATGCTTTCAACCAATATCATCTGATTTCCGCGCCCGTTGTGGATGAAAATGACCGTTTGGTCGGGGTGATCACCATCGATGACGCCATGGCGGTGCTGGATGAGGAAAACGAAGAGGATATCCTGCGCCTCGCCGGTGTAGACGGCGAAAGCCGCCTCTCTGACCGGGTTATCGACACCACCAAACGCCGTTTTCCTTGGCTCGGCGTCAACCTGATCACCTCAGTTCTGGCCTCGCTTGTCATTGCACAATTCGAAGAAGCGATTTCGCAATTGGTGGCTTTGGCGGTGCTGATGCCGATCGTTGCCTCGATGGGCGGCAATGCGGGCACGCAGTCGCTGACAGTGGCGGTACGGGCCCTGGCCACCAAAGATTTGACCGGAGCTAACCTCTGGCGTGTGGTACGGCGCGAGGTCTTGGTTGGCCTGGTCAACGGCATCGCCTTTGCGGTGATCATGGGTGTGGTTGGCGTCATCTGGTTCGGCTCACCCGCGCTTGGCGGGGTGATCGCTGCCGCAATGGTGATCAATCTGGTCGTCGCCGGGCTTGCCGGAATCGCCATCCCCGTGGTTCTTGAAAAGGCCGGGGTTGATCCGGCGCTGGCCTCGGGCGCGTTTGTGACCACCGTGACAGATGTGGTGGGCTTTTTCGCCTTTCTCGGGCTGGCGGTTTTGGTCTTGCTATAGGGGTAAGAGATGGATCTGGAACAGGAAAAAGCCGCCGCACGTAAGGCGGCTTTTGCGCGACGCAAAGAGGCTTTTACCTTCAACCAACCGGGCAAAGCAGGCCATCTCAGCGCGTTTCTCGCTGGGCATCGCGGGGTTCCGGTTGCAGGCTATATGCCGATCCGGACCGAGATCAATCCGCTCGCCGCGATGGAAGAGGCCGCAGCCCATGGCCCCGTCGCTGTTCCGGTGATCATCGGGGCCGGGCAACCGTTGAAATTCGCGCTATGGGAGCCTGATTGCGCGTTACAAGATGGTCCGTTTGGCGCTCAGATTCCGGCCAAGCTCAACTTTATTGAACCTGAAATCGTCATTGTCCCGCTGGTCGCCTTTACGCGCGAGGGCGGGCGTCTTGGCTATGGTGGCGGCTTTTATGATCGTTCATTGGAATTGCTGCGGGCGAAACGCCCAACCTTGGCGGTCGGCTTTGCCTTCGCCGCGCAACAGGCAGATGAGCTCCCGCTCGAGCCAACCGATCAACCGCTCGACCTGATCATCACGGAACAGGGCGTTCTCACCCCGTAACGCCCAGCCTTTAGTTTCTCTGGGCCAGAAATATCCTGGGGGTGAATGGGCCCTTTAGGGCCCAGAGGGGGCGAGCCCCCCCCAACCCGCCCGCGGCACGCGGAAACCGTCAGGTTTCAACCCGGGTACCGTCTACCGCTACGGCCTTAAAGTGCGCGCCAGCCAATGTCGCGGCGCACAAACCCTTCGGGCCAATCCACCGCGTCCACCATGGCATAGGCACGGTCACGCGCCTCTTGCAGGCTGGCCCCGCGCGCCGTGGCGTTCAAGACACGTCCGCCGGTGGCGACAATACCCGCCTCTGACTTCGAGGTGCCCGCATGGAACATCACGTTAAAGCTATCCTCGACCAGCGCGTCCAAGCCTTTGATCACCGTGCCCTTTTCATAAGACCCAGGATAACCCTCTGCCGCCATCACAACGGTCATGGCGTGATCATCTGCCCAGGTCACCTGCGCCTCTTCCAAACGCCCTTCGGCGCAGGCCTGCATCAGGTCCAGCGCCTGCGCGCCAAGTCGCAGCATCAGAACCTGACATTCCGGGTCGCCAAATCGCACATTATATTCCACCAGACGCGGTTGGCCGTTTTCGATCATCAAACCGACATAAAGCACACCGGAATAGGGCGTGCCGCGCTTGGCCATCTCGGCCATGGTCGGGCGCACGATCTCGTCCATGCATTTGGCCAGCACATCATCATTCAAAACCGGGGCAGGGGAATAGGCCCCCATCCCGCCGGTGTTCAGCCCGGTATCGCCTTCGCCAACGCGCTTGTGATCCTGCGCCGTGCCCACGGGCAGGCAGGTGTCGCCGTCAACCAGTACAAACAAAGACGCCTCTTCGCCGGTCATGAATTCTTCGATCACAACCTCAGCACCCGCCGCGCCAAAGCTGCCGCCAAACATATCGTCAATCGCCGCTTCTGCATCAGCCACGGTTTCGGCGATGATCACGCCTTTGCCCGCTGCCAAACCATCAGCCTTGACCACAATCGGCGCGCCTTGGGTGCGGACATAGGCTTTTGCAGCCTCAGCCTCTTTGAAATGTCCATAACCCGCTGTCGGGGCATTGGCTGCGTCGCAGATTTCCTTGGTAAAGCTTTTCGAGGCCTCAAGCCGCGCCGCTGCTGCAGACGGGCCAAAGACCGACACACCCGCTTCGCGTAAACGATCCGCAACACCGGCGGCCAAGGGGGCTTCTGGCCCGATGATCACAAGATCAATGGCGTTTTCGCTGACGAATTCCGCCACCACACCGCCATCATTGACATCCATCGCCGCGCATTCGGCGATCTGCGCAATCCCGGCATTGCCCGGGGCCACGATCAGCTTGTCACATTTGGGGTTTTGCAACACCGCCCATGCCAAAGCGTGCTCACGCCCGCCGCTACCGAGAATTAGGATGTTCATTGCATGGTCCCCTTGGTATCCGTTGGACGCGGTCTAATATCCGCAACGTAAAACGGCAAGAGTAGTCGCAATGAATGGTTCTTTGAGTGACCTGGACCTGTGGACACGGATTGAGACATATCAATTTCCAAAGGTCGATGGTCAGGAGTTTGAAGAGTACGTCGCAGAAAAGACCGGTTACAAATTGACCGATGCCAAGGCATTGGTCGAAGAGTACCGGCGATTTGTCTATCTGTGCGTGATCGCGCCAGGGCAGATGCGGCCATCTTCTTATGTCGACGAGGTTTGGCATATTCACCTGACTGTGACCCAGGATTATTGGGATCGTTTTTGCCCAGATGTTTTGGGGCGTAAACTTCACCATATTCCCGGCGGCCCTGCACCAAAGGATGATCCGCAGTTTGCAGAAACCTTGGCGTTGTATGAGGCAGAGTTCGGGGTAACGCCACTTGAGAGGTATTGGCGAGCTGTTCGCTTTCAGGAAGTCTTAGACTTGGCACAATTCGTTCTTTGGGTCGCATGTATTGGTGGCCTGATCTTTGAAAGAACGGATATTGCGATCATAGGGGGTATTGGAGCGCTGGGTATCTATCTTTGGTTATGGGATCGAAGACCGCGTCGTAAAGGCCTATCAAGTGGAGGAAGTTGCGGAGATGGTGGTGGTTGCGGAGGCGACTAGCCACTGACCTGTGAACAGCATAAGTTGGCCTGACATTTGCATCGAGGCAGAGCATGGACCTTTTCGACGATACCCCGGACACATCGGACAACGCTCCGGAATTCACGGTTTCGGAACTCTCCGGCGCGGTCAAGCGCACGATTGAGGGTGAGTTTGGCTTTGTCCGCGTGCGTGGCGAGGTCGGGCGGGTCAGCCGTCCGCGCTCGGGGCATGTGTATCTTGACCTCAAGGATGACAAATCTGTCATCGCGGGGATCATGTGGAAGGGCGTGGCCGCCCGCCAGCAGACCCAGCCCGAAGAAGGCATGGAGGTCATCGCCACCGGCAAGATGACCACCTTTCCCGGTCAGTCAAAGTATCAGATCATCCTGGAAGAGATCCGCCCCGCCGGGGCAGGGGCGCTTATGGCGATGCTGGAAAAGCGCAAGGCGCAGCTGCAGGCCGAAGGGCTGTTTGATCCGGCGCGCAAAAGGCCTTTGCCTTATCTCCCTGAAATCATTGGTGTTGTGACCTCGCCCTCGGGGGCGGTGATCCGCGATATTCTGCACCGCCTGCGCGACCGTTTCCCGCGCAAGGTGCTGGTTTGGCCCGTTGCCGTGCAGGGCGCGAAATGCGCGCCCGAAGTGGCCCGCGCGATCAATGGCTTTAACCAACTCACCCCGGGTGGTGCCTTGCCCAGACCCGATCTGCTGATCGTGGCACGCGGTGGCGGTTCGGTCGAAGACCTCTGGGGCTTTAACGAAGAGATCGTGGCGCGTGCCGCGGCGGCCTCGGACATTCCGCTGATCTCGGCGGTGGGGCATGAGACCGATACGACCTTGATCGACTATGTTTCGGACCGCCGCGCCCCAACACCCACTGCAGCGGCGGAATTGGCGGTGCCGGTGCGCATGGAGTTGCTGGCCGGGTTGCGGGATTTTGACGCGCGCATGACTCGCGCAGTTGAGCAGCGTCTTGAACAACGCGGTCAGCGGTTGCGGGATCTGGGCCGTGCCTTGCCGCGCGCTGAAACCCTGCTCGAGGGGCCACGGCAACGGTTGGACGTGATGGGCGACAAACTCCCCGCCGCGCTGCGTCGCTTGGTGGATCGCCAACGTTTGCGCCTGTCTGAAAGCGCGGGCAGCCTGCGTCCTGGCGTACTGAGCCGTGCCATTGTCACCGAACGCAACAAGCTGGATGAGCGCGCGCGCCGTCTGCACCCGGCCTTGCAACGCTTGGTGGACACCCGGCGCGAGGCGTTGGCGCAGCGGGGCAATCGCTTGTCTGACCGCCCAATTCTCAGGGAAATTTCTCTGCAATCAGAACGGCTTGTCACCTTGTCGCGCCGATTGGATGACAGCCAGAATACCCGCATAACAGATGCGCGGGCCAAATTGGATGCCTTGGATCGGTTGCGCGAAACCCTGGGCTACAAGGAAACGCTGCGCCGCGGCTATGCGGTAGTGCATGGGGACGGCAATGTGGTGACCAGCGCTGCGGATGCAAAGAAAGCCTCGGCGCTCGAGATCGAATTTGCCGATGGTCGCCTGGCCGTGGGGGGCGGACAAACAGCCCGAAAACCGGCGAAAAAACCGCCGAACCCACCGAAACCGACACAAGGCAGCTTGTTCTGACGCGACGAATATGTCGCTATCCTTTTGACAGGCTTTCTTTTTGTTCTGCGCTCGCATAAGCTTTGCTGCGTTGCTGCATCGCAGGGGAGGCGAGGATGGCTGAACAAGACAAGCCGTTATTGATTAAGCGCTACGCAAGTCGGCGGCTTTATAATACGGAAACCTCCGACTACGTCACGTTGGAGGATATCGCGGGCTTTATCCGGGATGGTCGGGATGTCGAGATTATCGACCTGAAGTCGGGTGATGATCTGACCCGACAATATCTGCTGCAAATTGTGGCCGAACATGAAAGCAAAGGCGAAAGCGTTTTGCCGATCAATGTGCTGACCGATCTGGTGCGCAGCTATACCAGTCAGGCAGGCAGCACAGTGCCGCAATTCCTGGCGGCCAGCTTCGAGATGTTTCGTGACAGCCAGTCCAAATGGATGGAAAACATGGGTGCAGCGAACCCGATGGGCTCGATGAACCCCATGGCCAATATGCCGGGCTTTGAGGCGCTGCAAGCACAGCAAGAGGCGTTTCTAAAAGCGATGACCGGGGGCATGGCGGGCACTACCGCACCACGACAGGATGCTCCGGAAGAGGGCGAAGACCTCGAAGCGATCCGCAAACAGCTGAGCGATCTGCAGGACAAACTGTCCAAGCTCGACAAGTAAACTGTCCTGGCCAGCAAGATGTAGGGTGGGGTTTTACCCCACCTTTTTCATGCTCATTCCGCTGCAACCGGCTCCATGACTTGGGTCGCGGCCTGCATCAGAACAGCCGCCACCGCGTCGCAATCCGCTTCGCTCAAACGAGCCGGTAGACGCGTGTCACAGGCCCGCATCAGCATGGCGCGCGTCTTGGGCAGGTCAAACTTCTCAGGCAGGAATTCCCAGTTCCAAAAGGCGCGGGCATTGTCATTGGTCAGGCCAAAGACCTGAACCTTGACGCCCAGAGCCTCAGCCGCTGCCACAAACCCATGCACATCCTCATCGGACATGCCACAGAGGTTGAATTGCAGCGAATCCGGCGCGCGATTCTCCGGCCCTAGCTTGGCAGGCACGGTGATCCAGGGGCTCTGATTGATCTGCTCTGCCACCCGATCATGATTGCGCCGCCCGGCAGATACCCGCGATGTGAGCACAGGAATTTGCGGGCGGATCACCGCAGCAGCCAGGTTGGAAAGGCGCAGGTTATACAGCGGCAATTTGTTTTGCCACTTGGCAAAGGCCTCTTCCAACTCAGCGGAATTATCCTTGCGATCCATATGCTTGCGCCAGTTATGCTCATAAGCACCCGACAGGATGACCGCACGCGCCACGATCTCGGCATCATCGGTGACCATGATCCCGCCTTCGCCAGCATTGATCATCTTGTAGCTTTGAAAGCTAAAGCAGCCGATCTTGCCAATCGTGCCGATATTCTTGCCATGCCAAGTGGTGCCCAGGCTATGGGCCGCGTCCTCGATCACCGGAATATTGCGTGCCTCACACAGCGCCATGATCGCGTCCATATCCGAAGTATGACCGCGCATATGAGAGATGATCACCGCCTGAACGCCATCAATCTTGGCCTCAAAATCCGCCATGTCGATGCGGTAATTCTCGCCAACTTCACACAGGACCGGAATGCAATCCGCATGCACGATCGACGACGGCACAGCGGCAAAAGTAAAGCCGGGGATCATCACGCGGGCATCGCGTGGCAGATCCAGTGCTTTCAGCGACAGGAACAGCGCCGCCGAACAGCTCGACACAGCCAAAGCGTACTTGCTGCCCAGAGCGGCGGCGAATTCCTGTTCCAACAGGGCCACCGGCGCATCTTGCGGCGCGTGGTAGCGAAACAGATCCCCGGATTGCAGCAGCCGGTCAATTTCGGCGCGGGCGGCTTCGGGGATCGGCTCGGCATCGTGCATGTTCGGAAGCATGGATTTCATTTTCCTGAATTTCAGTTTTGAATATTCTTAAACTAGTGGCCTGCGCACACCAAGAGAAATCCACTACCTGGACATGAAAAGTTAATGACACTGGGGCGCGGTCAGAAGCCCAGCCGGTCGCGCATCGCGTACCAGCTCATGGCGAGGCTGAGCAGCGGCGTGCGGAACCCGGCCCCGCCAGGAAAGCGGGTTGTTGGCAAGGCTGCAAAGGCGTCAAAGCCCGCGGATTGACCGCGCACAGCTTCGGCCATCAATTTGCCCGCCTGAATAGCATTGCCCAACCCATGCCCGCTATAGCCCGAAGCCGACAGGATATTTGGGGCGAGGCGGGCCAGATAAGGCATGCGTTTCATGGTGATCGCCAGCGTCCCACCCCAGGCATAATCCAGCTTTACATCCCTAAGGCCTGGAAAAACCTGCAACATTGGCTTTGAAACCACGGCGCGAATATCCGAAGGAAAGCGATAGCCATAGCTTTCGCCCCCGCCAAAGAGCAAACGCTTATCCTCGCTCAGGCGGAAATAATTCACCACAAATCGGTCATCTGCGACAGCAATGTCACGGGTCAAAACCTCTGCCGCGCGCGCGCCCAACGGTTCTGTTGCGACAATGAAATTGTTGATCGGCATGACCCGCGCGGCGACTTTGCGCTCCAAGCCGCCGAGATAGCCGTTACAGGCATAGATCAGATGATCGGCCAGCACATGACCTTGATCCGTGGCGATGCGGATTTTACCTGCCGCATTGGGGTTGACGTCATGCACATGGGCATGCTCAAAAATCCGCGCCCCGGCGGTGTGGGCTGCACGGGCCAAACCCTGGGCCAAACGCAGCGGGTGCAGGTGTGCCGCGCCCATATCCAGCATACCCCCCTGGTAATCCGGCGATGGGCAGATTTGCGCAAAATCCGCCGCATCCAGCGCCTCAATCGGATAGTCATAGCGTTCCTGCAAAAACGCCGCATAATCATGGGTCCAACGGCGAGACTTTTCCGAACTCGCCGCCCAGGCCACCCCATCCTTCAGCGCACATTCAATCTGATGCTTTACTACAAGATCGCGCACCAGCGCCTTGGCGTCTTGCCCAAGCTCCCACATGCGCCGCGCCGCATCACGGCCAATCATGCGCTCCAACTCTTGTTGATCTTGCCTCTGCCCCGAGCCTAACTGCCCGCCATTGCGCCCCGAGGCACCAAACCCGACCCGATGTGCCTCCAACAAAGCCACGTCCAGCCCGGCCTCAGCCAGGTGAAGGGCCGCCGACAGGCCGGTAAACCCGCCGCCAATGATGCAGACATCTGCGCGAGTTTCGCCGCGCAGCCGATCATAATCCGGCGCATCCCCTGCAGTCGCGGCATACCAACTTGCCGGAAAGGCACCTCTCTTGTCATTGGCAAATAGCAGGTTCACGCGCACAGCTCCCAAATATCTCTTCGCGGTTTCTTTGGGCCAAAAATATCCCGGGGAGTCCCGAGCTTGCTCGGGACGGGGCAGCGCCCCCTACACGTTGAGCAACAAATGCTCCCGCTCCCAAGGGGAAATCACCTGCAAAAACTCCTCATATTCCGCGCGTTTCACGATGGAATAGACGCGGGCAAAATCCTCGCCCAGCACCGCATGTAAATCCGTGGCCTGTTCAAACAGCGCCAGGGCCTGCCCTTGAACACGGGGAATATCGGTTTCGCCCTCATAAGCATCGCCGCGAAATTGCGCCGAAGGGCGTTGTTTTTCCATCATCCCTAGATAGCCACAGGCCAGCGAGGCCGCGATGCCCAAGTAAGGGTTGCAATCCATCCCGGCGATGCGGTTTTCCACCCGACGTGCCTGAGGCTCGGATAGCGGCACACGAATACCGGTGGTGCGATTGTCCCGCGCCCATTCCAGATTGATCGGCGCGGCGTGGTCACGCACATATCGGCGATACGAGTTCACGAAAGGGGCCAGCACGGCAATTGCCGAGGGCAGGTGTTTCTGCAATCCACCGATAAAGTGGAAAAACGCATCCGTCTCCCCCTCTTGCGGGCCGACAAAGATGTTTTGCCCGGTCTCCATATCCAACACCGAATGGTGAATATGCATGGCGCTGCCCGGCTCTTCGGCGATGGGTTTGGCCATGAAAGTGGCAAAGCAATTGTGGCGCAGCGCGGCTTCGCGGATCAGGCGTTTGAAATAGAACACTTCATCGGCCAGCTTCACTGGGTCCCCGTGGCGCAGGTTGATCTCCAACTGCCCGGCCCCGCCCTCTTGGGTGATGCCGTCAATCTCAAACCCCTGCGCCTCGGCAAAATCATAGATATCGTCGATCACCGGACCAAATTCATCCACCGCCGTCATGCTATAGGCCTGGCGCGCGGCCGCCGGGCGGCCAGAGCGGCCCGTCATCGGCATGATATCCTGCGCCGGATCCAGGTTGCGCGCGATCAAAAAGAACTCCATCTCAGGCGCGACAACCGGTTTCCAACCCTGCGCATGATAGAGCTCAACAACCCGTTTCAAAACATTGCGCGGTGCATAAGGGATAGGCTCACCATGGCGGTCAAAGGCGTCATGAATGACCTGCAAGGTCCAGTCACCGGTCCAGGGCGCGGCTGTGGCCGTGGTCATATCCGGGCGCAGCAGCATGTCCTTTTCGATAAAGCCATCCTCATCAGCAGCCTCGCCCCATCCCCCTGTGATGGTTTGGAAAAATATCGAATCCGGCAGGTGGAAATGCTTTTGACGGGCGAATTTCGACGCTGGCACGGCCTTGCCGCGCGCGATGCCGGGCAGGTCCGACACGATGCATTCCACCTCGTCCAGGCGTTGCCCGTCCAGATAGGTCTGTGCCGCCTCAGGCAGGCTGGTCAACCAGTCACTCATGAGATCCTCCCTTCGCGGAAAAACAAGGCAAATTGCGCAGCCAGTTTGGCCTGAGACAGAGGCGCGCCCAGCCGCTTGGCGGCACTATCCAGAATGTCCTGCGGCACCAGGCCCGGACCACGCGTGTCGATCAGCGCCTGCGTATAGGCATCGCTGAATTCGGGATGGGGCTGCACGGAATAGGCCTTGCCCGGATAAAGAAGCGCTGCATGTTGGCAAAACGCATTACTGCCAACAGTCTCCGCGCCCTCGGGCGGGGTGATGACCTGATCCTGATGCCAGGCATTCACGGTCACGGTTTCGCCGTTCAGCTCATAGTCCTGCGGACCGATCGCCCAACCGCCCTTGAATTTCTCAACATGCCCCCCCAGGGCCTGCGCGATGATCTGATGACCAAAGCAAACACCGACCACCGGACGATCTGCGGCAACCGCGCCGCGGATCAACTCCTCAAGCGGGGGGATCCAGTCGTGATCCTCATAGACGCCGTGGCGCGACCCGGTGATCAGCCAACCATCCGCCGCCTCAGGGCCAGAGGGGAATTCACCGCGCACCACGCTATAGCTGTCAAAGTCAAAGCCGTGTTCGGCCAGGAGATCCTGAAACACTTGCGGGTATTCGCCAAAGGCGCTGACGAGATCTTCGGGGACGAGCCCGGTTTGCAATATGCCGATTTTCATGTGGCACCTGTCTTTGTCGCCGGTTTCATAACAAGTTACACCGTGTCGAGATAGATCTCGACCTGTTCGGCCGGTGTCAGTTCGGCCATATCGCGCATTTCCTGCTTTTTGGTCATCAGCATGTTGCGAATGAGGGTCGGGGCAAAGATGCGTTCAATTTCGGGGCTGTTTTCGAACCGGTCGATGGCCTCGGCCCAGCTGCCTGGCATCTGATCAAGTTTTTGATCATAGGCATTGCCGGTGATTGGTGCCGGGGGCATTTGCCCATCTTCAATGCCGTTCAGTGCCGCACCCAAAATCGCTGCGAGCGCCAGATAAGGATTCACATCCCCGCCGGCGACACGATGTTCGATCCGGCGTGCGGCGGGCGCGCCCGAGGGCACGCGGATCGCGGCGGTGCGGTTTTCATAGGCCCAGCAAACCGAGGTCGGCGCATGGCTGCCCGGCACCAGCCGATCATAGGAATTGGCATGAGGGGCAAAGATCAGCGCGCTGTCGGGCAGGGCACTCAGACAGCCTTGGATTGCATGCTGCAAAGCGTCGGTTCCTTTCGCCCCGCCATCATCAAAGATGTTCTTGCCCTCTGCATCCAACACCGAAAAATGCGCATGCATGCCCGAGCCGGAATAATCCTCATAAGGCTTGGCCATAAAGCTGGCCGCAAACCCATGGCGGCGCGCCAGCCCCTTGACCAATTGTTTGAACAGCCAGGCATCATCAGCCGCGCGCAGCGGGTCGGCCACGTGGACAAGGTTGATTTCAAATTGTCCCAGCCCGGCCTCGGAAATTGCTGTATCTGCAGGGATTTCCATGGATTCGCAGGCGTCATACAGCTCGGTAAAGAAGGTATCAAAAGCATCGAGCGCGCGGATTGACAGGATCTCGGCGGCCTGGCGGCGTTTGCCCGATTTTGGACTGACCGGCACCTGCAATTTGCGCGAGCTGTCATCGATCAAAAAGAACTCCAGCTCAACCGCAACAACCGGTGTCAGCCCCTTGTCCTTGTAGCGTTGCGCCACACGGTTCAGCGCATGGCGCGGGTCGCCCTCATAGGGGCGGCCATCTTCGTGAAACATCCAGATCGGCAGCAAGGCGCTGGGGGAATCGAGCCAGGGCATGGGCACAAATCCACGCTCCGTCGGGAACAGTTGACCATCTTTGTCACCGGTCTCAAAAACCAGCGGGCTGTCTTCGATATCCTCTCCCCAGATGTCGAGATTGAGCACCGACATGGGAAAGCGCGTGCCGTCTTTCAGCACTTTCTCGGCGCTGGGGATCGGCATACGCTTGCCCCGTGCCACCCCGTTCAGATCACAGGCAGCTGCACGAATGGTGCGGGCTTGCGGATGGGCGCGAAGCCAGTCTGCGGTCAGGGCGGGCATGAGTCACCTGTCGAATAATTTGATCAAATTCACTCTAGGCGCGCAAATTCTCGCTGGCAAGAGCCTTCCACAGCTCTGCCGCCCAGCTTGACCTTAGCGAATGAGCTTTGGTCGAATTTTCAGCTTAGGACGGTCATTTCGTGGCAAATGCCGGTTCAACCGCGCGTTCACAACCCCATAAACTCCGATTACCGCCAGTGTCAGCAGGATGAAATATCCGGCGAGGATGGGGTAGGGGATGAACGGGTTAAAGGTCTTGTCGGCAAAGTAATTGGCGTAGTAAAGGGCATCACCGCGCTGCCTCAGCGCTGGAAATCCGGAAAAGAACACCAGCGTCGTTGCGTGAAACAAAAAGATCGCTTCATTGGTATAGGCGGGCCAGGCCAGGCGCAGCATGGTCGGCCAGGTGATCTTGCGAAACTTGTTCCAGCCTGAAAACCCATAGGCATCCGCCGCCTCGGTATCCCCCTTGGGGATCGACAGGAGAGCGCCATAGAAAATCTCACCGGTATAGGCGGCGGTGTTCAGGAACAGCACCACCAGCGCCCCAAGCCAGGCGGCGGTGAAAGGAGCCAGCGCTGGAACCGCGCTTTTCAACGACACAAACAGGAAATAGGCAAAGAAGAACTGGATAAACAGCGGCGAGCCGCGAAACACAAAGATGAACCACTCTGAAGCTTTGCGCAGCAGCCAAACCCGGCTCGCCTTGCCCAGGGCCAAGGCGGTGGCCAAAAAGAACCCTGCCAACAGCGCCAGCACGCCAAAATAGATGTTCCAGATCATGCCGGACCCGATCAGGGTGAATTGTTGGCACAGGGTAAAATCGCCGCGCGGCAACAACCGCTCGCCATAGCCCAAGGACCGCAGCCCATAATCCGCAATCGTCTGCCAACAGCTCATGCGCCACGCCCCTGTTTCTCTGGGCCAAAAATATCCCGGGGAGTCCCGAGCTTGCTCGGGGCGGGGCAGCGCCCCAATTCAACCGCGCCGTTCATGCCGCCGCCTTTCGTTGCGCTTCACCACCTGCTGTGGCCTGTCCCCGGGTCAGGCGCTTCATCAACCGATCCAGCACAATCTCGGACACCCTAGTGAAGGCAAGGTAGAACACCAACAGGCCAAGGAAATACCACATGCGCCAATCCCCGTGTGGGTAATCGGTAAAGCGCGCTGTTTTGGAGCCACCCAATTCACGCGCCCAGAACACAATGTCTTCGACGCCGAGCAGGAACAGCAGCGGCGTGGCTTTGATCAAAACCATCCAAAGGTTGGACAGGCCGGGCAGGGCATAGACCCACATTTGTGGTACCAAAACGCGCCAGAAGGTTTGGCGCGGCGTCATACCATAGGCGGCAGCGGTTTCCAGCTGCGCATGGGGCACTGCGCGCATGGCACCAAACAACACATTGGCGGCAAAGGCTCCAAAGACGATGGCAAAGGTCAGCACCGCAAGGAAAAATCCATAGACTTCATGTACCCATTGATCTGCCGTTGACAGAGGCAGCTTGGCCGCCGCGCAAACCACAAAATCATTGCCCTGCCGGATGGGTTCGTCCCAATCGGGGCATAGCGCCTGATGGCGCAGCCATTCAAAACCCTGATCCAAGGCTATGACAAAGAACAGGAAAAACGCGATATCCGGCACGCCGCGCACCACTGCAATATAGCCGCGACCAAACCAGGACAGAGGCGCAATACGCGAACGCGCCGCCGATGCTCCGCCAAAACCGAACAGCAAAGCGGTGGGCGCGGTGATCGCCAACAAGAGAAGGACCGTGCCAAAGGACACATAGAAAGACATGTGTTTGCCCGTCGTCAAAAAGCACGACAGCCAGGCAATGCCTTCCAGCGTTTCGGGATTTGCGCAATAGCCGAAAATGACGGACCTCGTCATGTTGGCGACGGGGCATTCCCCGTCGCGTCATGTCAAAAGGGGGCGCGAGCCGCGCCCCGATCACGGATCAGAAGCGGGGAGATTCCTCGCCCAGCCATTTGATGATCATTTCGTTCAGCGTGCCGTCCTCTTTCATCGAGGCAATCGCCGCGTCGAACTTGCCGCGCAGTTCCGGGTCGGACTTGCGGAAGGCCATGCCGATACCGCCGCCCAAAGGCACGTCTTCGCCAACGAATTTCAGCTCAGCAGCGGCTTCGACCTCTGGGATCAGATAGTCTTTGTCGGCGATAACCGCGTCAGCCTCGCCGGATTTTACCGCTGCGATGGTTTCATCCGGTGTCGGGAATTCCAGCAGGGTTGCGCCGGTATCGACCACGTGGTTGGCCTGGATTGTGCCGGTCTGTGCCGCGATGATCCCGCCCTTCAGGTCGGCATCGTCAGACATGGCCGCATAGGCGGAGGGCGATGGAGGTGTGTAGTTCTGCGAGAAGTCAACGACTTCGGCGCGTTCGGCTGTGATCGACATGCCCGCGATGATCGCGTCATAGTTCGAGGAAACCAGGTTGGGAATGATGCTGTCCCAATCATTGGTCACCCATTCACAGGTCACCTCGGCGCGCTTGCACAGCTCGTCACCCAGCTCGCGCTCAAACCCGTCAACTTCGCCCGCATCGTTGAGGAAGTTATACGGAGGGTAGGCCCCCTCGGTGCCCAGACGCACGGTGGTTTCGGCAAAGGCCGCGCCCGCCATCATGGCAAGGGCTGCTGTTCCGATCAGTAGGTTTTTCATAGTTCGCTCCCTAGTTTTGACCCTTACCCGGGCCTTTCTAAATGTGAGTGGTTGATTTCAGGAAACCCCGAAGCCGCTCTGATTTTGGTGCGCCAAACAGCTGATCTGGCGCGCCCTCTTCTTCGATAAGCCCCTGATGAAGAAAGACCACATGGTCAGACACATCGGCGGCCATCTTCATGTCATGAGTCACGATCAGCATCGTGCGCCCCTCTTGCGCCAGATCCTTGATGACTTTGACAACCTCTTGTTCCAATTCCGGGTCCAGCGCGCTGGTGGGTTCGTCAAACAGCAGCGCTTCGGGTTCCATGCACAATCCGCGCGCAATCGCCGCGCGCTGTTGCTGCCCCCCCGAAAGCTGCGCCGGATAGACATCGCATTTGTCGCCAATCCCAACCTTGTCGAGATACTTGCGCGCTGCCGCTTCGACCTCATCGCGGTCACGGCCCAGCACAGTGACCGGAGCCTCCATAACGTTTTGCAGAATGGTCATATGGGCCCAAAGGTTGAACTGCTGAAACACCATCGACAGGTTTGTGCGAATGCGCAGCACTTGTTTTGGGTCCGCGGGCACGCGGGCCAATCCCTGACCTTTCCAGGTCACGGCTTCGCCCTTGAACAGGATGTCGCCCTGCTGGCTGTCCTCAAGCAGGTTGCAGCAACGCAGCAAGGTGGATTTTCCAGAGCCGGATGAGCCGATCAAGGACACCACGTCGCCGGCATGGGCGGTGATGTCGACCCCTTTCAAGACCTCCAATGACCCATAGGCTTTGTGGAGATTGCGAATTTCGATAACGGGGCTGCTGGCAGTCACGGAGCACCTTAGGCAAATGGGCGTTGCCGGGCAGAGTGCAGCAAAACTCAAACCCGATGCAATGCGCAAAACGCCCGTTCAGTGCAGTCAAAAGAGGGTTTACGAGGCGTTAACCTGCGCAAATTGCAGTGCTGGCGGGTTTGGAAGGTCCAGATAGGTCGACTCCTTGAGTGCACAAATTGCATACAAAGAGATCGCTTCGCGTGTTTTTTCATCGAGTCGTGCAATGGCGCGTTGCATCGCAGCCCGAATCAGAGCGGGGTTTTGCGACAGGCTGGTGATGAATGGCGTGGCTGGGGTTGGCACCGTGCGAGCCACTTCGCGCAGCTCGGCGGCATGGGGATCGTGACGTTTGATCAAACGCCAGCTCATGGCGTCGAGGGCCGCGAGATCACCATGGCCTTCGGCCACCGCATGGGCAGATCTGACATGCCCGCCAGTCTCACCGGTCACATTCGGCTGGGTGCCAAGATCGGCGGCATGAAACCAAAGGGCGCCAAAACCGGATTGGCTGTGATCCTGATTGATCAAAACCCGCGCGGCCAAAAGCTCGGGCAGAGAGCGATGGTCATTTGCACGCGCGATCAGCACCGAATTGTAATACCCCGGCGGACAGCCGGGCAGTTGGTAATCAGGGCTACCAATGAGCTGCACCTTGCCATGCAAACGCAACCGATAGGGCAGGTTGCAGGTCTGAGCCAGAACCAGATCGGGTGAGGTCCACAGGTCCCAAAGATCATCTGACCGGGTTAATTCATCCGGACCAAAACCCAATTCTTCGCGGATCAAACCCCAAAGTCTGTCATTTGTCGCCATGGTTTCAGGGCGGTCATACATGGGGAGGGTGGCGATCATGACTGGCGCTCAACCCTTTGACGCGCCAGCGCATTGTCGCGGTCATTAATGCCAAGCATCGAGGCAACCAGTCGAAGCAAGGCATCTTCGTGTTCGTCGCGTTGACCATCTGCCAGGGCCACCTGCCAGAGCGCTTCGATTACCTTGACACGTTCCTCGATCGGCACCGCCTCTTTGATGTCGCGGGTGAACCGCACGGTGTCTGGGGCTTCTTCCTCCAGCGCTTCGGCTTCGCTACGCAAAGTCAACGCATCCGCCTCTGACAGCTCATAGCGCGCCTGCGTCACCTCAAGAATGCGCGCCTGTTCGTCCTTGTCATAATGCCCATCAGAGCGGGCAACCCGCACCAAAAGCGCGGTCAAGGCAAGGCGACAATCCTCAGCCGGAAGCGATCCGGGCTGGGCGGCGGTCAGGCGGGCAAAGAAGGATCCAAACATGGGATGACATATAGGGGGCGATTGGGCTTTGCTCAATCACCCGTCGCGCTTTCACGGAATAGAAGCCGCCAAACGCGCCGCTTCGGAATGGTCCGCATCCACGCCAAGCACCTTTTCGATCAAATCGACCAGGGCGGCCTCGCGCTCATCCGTGATGCCATCAGCCAGCACCACCTGCCACAGCGCCTCGACCTTTTCGCGGCGATGGTCGTAATCGACGCTGTCGCGGATCAACGCTGCCATGTCCTCGTCATTCTCTACCGAAAAGGCGAGCTTTTCGCAGGTGGCGCGCATCTTGGCGGCTTCGATTGGGTTCAGATCATAAGCCTTGGCAAGAATGCGGTCGATCTGCTCGATCTCTTCAAACAGATAGGCTTTGTCGGCCATGGCCACGCGCACCAAAAGCGTCCCCAGGGCCAGTTTTGCATCCGGCTTGGGCAGCGGGGCTTCGGGCGCGTGTTTGCGTTGAAAGAACTGTGTCAGCTGCTCGAGCATCGGGGCATCCTTCCCTAATCAGGTCGCGCAAACCTACCATATGAGGTAGGTTCACTCCATAGCTATCACAACTGATTGAAGTTCTGTGTCAAGCTTGCCGCATAGTCATCCAGCCCCCAGGGCGGGTTGATCACAAACATGCCCGACCCGATCATACCATGACCTTTGCGCGCGGGGGGGAAGGTAACCTCATGGCAAAGCGCCTCGGGAAAGCTGGTTTTTAGCGCCTCGACCATGCCCGCATGGCGTTTGTCACTTAGGATCGGATACCACAGGATCAACACACCGACATTCCAACGTCGATGGATCTGTTGCAGCGCCTTTGGGATGGTTTGATAGTCGCTCTTGATCTCCCAAGGCGGGTCGATCAGCAAAACCCCTCGGCGTGGATCAGGCGGGGCGAGGCTTTGCGCCAGTTCCAAACCATCCTGCTGATGGATCTTGGTGTTTCTGGCGCGGCAATTCTTGCGCAACTCGGCATGTTCGCCCGGATGCAATTCGGCCAGATGCAGGCGATCCGTGTCGCGCAGCAGCGCTTGCGCGATGAGAGGAGACCCCGGATAGGCCTGCGCCCCATGCGCCGCGCGGGTTTGGTCCAAAGCCCGCAAATACGGGCTGTCTGCACCAAACCAATTGGCAATTTTCAGAATACCCTGCGCCGCCTCGCCGGTTTTGGTGGCGTCCTTATCGCTGAGATCATAGAGCCCGCGCCCCGCATGGCTCTCGATATAGCTCAGCGGTTTGTCCTTGCGCGTCAGGTAGTCCAGCACCCAGGCCAGCAATGCATGCTTGTGCACATCCGCCAGATTTCCGGCATGAAAACTGTGTTGATATGATAGCATGGGGCCCTCGTTTTCTGCGCTTTTATCCGGAATTCCACCGCTTGTACAAATGGCAAACCTTCCGGTACCACTTGGCGTGGATTTTATCAGGAGCATTCAAGAGATGAGCGGCCCAATCGATCGCGACAACCAGGAAAAGGAACTGTTTGAGTACCTTAGGGTCTATGTGATGATCTGGCAGAAGATTGATTTCATCTGGGGCATGTTCATCACCTCCTACATTCCGCTCTTTGGTTTTTTGCATTTCTATCCGGGCGAGATTGGCACCGGGTTTGGCGGGTTGTTTGTGATCGCGATTGCAGCTTTTACCTATGTCAATGCCCAGGCCCTGCGCCAGCATTACGACATCGCCACCACCATGAGCCGCGAATTCCGCCGCCTGAACCGAGGCTTTCCGGATTTAAACGCAGCCCTCTCCCGCACCGCCCATGACGGCCGCGCCCGCATGGTTCTGTTCACCCATGGCTTCGGCTTTGCCGGGTTCTTGTACCTGATGGGGGAACGCGTCGGGCCGGCGGAGTGCGAGGCGGTGAGTGGGTGGATCTGTTTGGTTGAAACTTGGTCTTAAGCCCCGCCTGACGTAACCTGCCGACATAGGTAAAGGTCAATTTTTCATACACAGGACATTTGATACGTTTTAAGAGAACCCTAGTTTGACAAGTAAAGTTGGCGCCGAGAGTAAAGAGATGGGAAACGAAGTTTGGGCTACATTTGAACAAGCCGAAGATCTATATGAAATCGATTTCGAAAGACTTGCAGGATTGGTCTTAACGGAACACGTCCGGGCTATTGTTATCGAGAAAGATCAGGGTTTCTTATTCAAGTATAACTTGTCCGATCTAAGGAGTTTCTTTCCTCTAAAAGATAAAAAAACTTTAAGGGTAAAACTGGTTGCGGGCCGTTTGACTGACGTTTTGATCGGAGCAGCGGCCGGGGTTTCTACTAATAAGGTTTGGGAGCTACTGAATGAGGCGCAAGAAACAAAACCGAGTTTCCCGATTAATCAAGATATCGATTTTTTTGGCCAGCCCTTTGATAGTTTTACAATTGTTGTTCCGAGGCGGTTGGACCACGAGATAAAGCGTTTACGATACAGAGTATTACACGTGCGTCGTCCATATGTTCATTTGTATGAAGTAGGAGTGAATAAGTTCCTTATGCCGCAGGAAATCGAGCGGCATCTTGAATACCTTAGGTCTCAAAAGGGACTAAAGGAGCGCCGGATCAAGGTTAACGCGAAAGACGCCCAGATGATTGGTGAAACTATTAATACAATCTTTCTAGCAGGGCACGACATGATGTATTGGGAGGCCTTTTTGGTTGGCGTTTTGCACGGCATATGTGCCCTAGGATTAGACGGGCCTCCCTACTTCAACAGGCCAGACTAAACCAACCGAGACGCCTCTTTCGCGGCACGAACAAAGTCGCGGAACAGGGGGTGGGGCTCAAATGGTTTGGACTTCAGCTCTGGATGGTACTGAACGCCGATGAACCATGGGTGATCCGGCCATTCCACGATCTCAGGCAGGCGGCCATCCGGGGACATACCCGAAAAGCGCAGCCCGGCTTTTTCCAGCTGTTCGCGATACTTGATGTCGACCTCATAGCGGTGGCGGTGGCGCTCGTCGATCGTGGTTGTGCCATAGGCATTGGCGACGCGCGATCCTTCGGCCAGCACGGCATCATAGGCCCCCAGGCGCATGGTGCCACCCTTGGCATCCGTCACCTTGCGCGAGACTTTTTCGTTGCCCTGGACCCATTCTTTCAGGTGGTAAACCACCGGTTCAAAACGTTTTTCCCCGGCTTCATGGTCGAATTCTTCTGACCCCGCAGCCGTCAGACCGGCGACATTACGGGCCGCTTCGATCACTGCCATTTGCATGCCAAGGCAGATGCCGAGATAAGGCACGTTGTTTTCGCGCGCGAATTGTGCCGCTTTGATTTTCCCTTCGGTGCCGCGCTCGCCAAAGCCGCCGGGCACCAGGATGGCGTCAAATTTCTCAAGATGCGGCGCGGCGTCTTCGCGGTCAAAAGTCTCTGCATCGACCCATTCCACATTGACCTTGACCCGGTTGGCCATACCGCCATGGGTCAGCGCCTCGGCAATGGATTTATAGGCGTCTTCGAGCTGAACGTATTTGCCGACAATCGCCACGTTCACTTCACCCTCGGGGTTGAACACGCGGTCGGCCACGTCTTCCCATTTGTCGAGGTTGGGTTTGGGTGCCGGGGCAATGCCGAACGCGTCCAGCACCGCCTGATCCATACCCTCGCGGTGATAGGCCAATGGGGCCTCGTAGATGGATTTCAGATCCTGCGCGGCGATGACGCTATCGGGGCGCACATTGCAGAACAGCGCCAGCTTTTCACGTTCTTTCTTGGGGATCGGCCCTTCGGAGCGACAGACCAGAATGTCGGGAGCCAGGCCAATCGAGCGCAGCTCTTTCACCGAGTGTTGGGTCGGCTTGGTCTTCAGCTCACCGGACGCCTTGATATAGGGCAGCAGGGTCAGGTGCATGAAAATGCACTGGCCGCGCGGCTTGTCATTGGCGAATTGGCGGATGGCTTCGAAAAACGGCAGGCCTTCGATATCGCCCACGGTGCCGCCAATTTCGCACAGCATGAAATCAACATCATCTTCGCCAATCGAAATGAAGTCTTTGATTTCATTGGTCACATGCGGAATGACCTGAATGGTCTTGCCCAGGTAATCGCCGCGACGCTCTTTTTCCAGAACATTGGTATAGACCCGGCCCGAGCTGATCGAATCCGTGCGCGAGGCAGGCACACCGGTGAAGCGTTCGTAATGACCAAGGTCGAGATCGGTCTCGGCCCCGTCATCGGTCACGAACACTTCGCCATGTTCAAAAGGCGACATGGTGCCGGGGTCAACGTTCAGATAGGGGTCAAGCTTGCGCAGGCGAACCGAATAGCCGCGCGCCTGTAGCAATGCGCCAAGCGCGGCAGATGCCAGACCCTTACCAAGCGAAGAGACCACACCACCGGTGATGAAGATAAAGCGTGCCATATTGGGCTAACCCCGTGATTTTGCGTATTATTATGAGCTCTGGCAGCGTCGCGACCAAGCTATATCACGGGACTCGAGATATAGAGGATTCGGGACGCTTTGGCAAGATCGCCGCAAGATGATGTTGCGGAAAAATTGCCAAACACAGCCAGTAGTGGTTTGGGCGGGCGGCTTGCCAGGCGCGACAAGGGCGCGCTGGGGCAGAGCCGGAAAGCGAGGCGATCCAGGTATCTTTGTGAGGTCGGCAAAGAAAAGCATAGGGCGGGTCTGGATCAGCAAGTCAGGCGCGTTGCGCGACGCAACGCGGGGAGGTTCAGGAAAAAGAACGGGCGGCCCAATCAGCCGCCCTTTTGTTTGGGATCGCGCTGTGGCGCGGATCAGTCGGCGCGTGGCACCGATGGGGCGTCGCCACCGTCCGCAGAGGGCGGAGGCAGAAGCGCGTCTGTGTCCAGACCTTCGCCCGGTGCGGCAGGTTCAACAGCCGCCGGGGCGCTGCCGCCCACGCGATCAAGGATCGAGGTGCCGGTTGCGTTGCGCGCAGAAATCACCGTCAGCGTGAGCGAGGTGATGATAAAGGCAATCGCCAGAATCCATGTCAGCTTGCCCATTGCGGTCGCTGCCGAGCGTTGGCTCATGGCCCCGCCACCGCCGCCACCCATGCCAAGGCCGCCGCCTTCGGAACGCTGCATAAGCACCACGCCAATCAAGGCGAGGGCAAGAAGAAGGTGGACGATGAGAATAACGTTTTCCATGGGACCTACGATAAGCGTTCGGCGAGATGCGTGCGGTTCTGCCGGGCTATGTAGGAGGTTTGGCGAGGCGGCGCAAGCGGTAGTCTTGTCAGATCGGACACAAAGCACTGGACGGCATGGCGAACAGCAGCCAAAGTCGCGCCATGCCACATGATCATCACGACCACGACCACCCGCACACATTGTTGCCTCCGGACCCGGCTTTGCGGGTCAAGGCCTTGGAAACCTTGTTGGAACGCAAAGGGTTGCTGGACCCGGCGGCGTTGGATGAAATCATCGAAACCTATGCCAACAAGATCGGCCCGCAAAACGGCGCGGCAGTGGTGGCGCGGGCCTGGGCGGATGAGGATTTTCACCGCGCCTTGCTGACCGATGCCACAGCGGCGGTAAGCGAGATGGGGTTTTATGGGCGTCAGGGCGAACATATGGTGGCGGTTGAGAACACGGATGACACGCATAACGTTGTCGTTTGTACCTTGTGCTCCTGCTATCCTTGGCCGCTTTTGGGTATACCACCCGGCTGGTACAAATCCGATGCTTACCGTGCCCGCGTTGTGCGCGAGCCGCGCAAGGTTCTGGCAGAATTTGGCCTGACCTTGCCCGAGGGTAAAAAGGTTCGGGTGTGGGATTCGACTGCCGAAATCCGCTATCTCGTGGTGCCCCAGCGTCCTGCCGGAAGCGAAGGCTTGAGCCAGGAAGACCTGGCCAAACTGGTCACACGGGAGTCGATGATCGGTACCGGTCTCGCCAAGGAGCAAGGCGCATGAGCCGGGTGCATGATATGGGCGGCCGTTTTGGCGACGGGCCCATTCCGATTGCGGGCACGGATGAGCCGGTTTTCGAAACCGAGTGGCACGCGCGGGCCTTGGCGGTCACCTTGGCGGCGGGGGCCTTGGGCAAGTGGAATATCGACATTTCCCGCCATGCCCGCGAATGCCTGTCACCCAAGGATTACTGCCGCTTCACCTATTATGAAAAGTGGATGGGGGGCCTTGCAGATCTGCTGGTTGATGGGGGCGTTGTCACGCGCGAGGAACTGGCCGGGGCGGCTCCTCAACCTGCTCCGAAAGAGCTGCAAGAGCGCAAGCTGAGCGCATCGCGAGTCGCTACGGTTTTGGCTGCGGGTGGTCCGGCAAATCGTGACGGGGCAGCACCAAAATTCGCAATCGGGGACAAGGTGCGCACCCGCCGCATCGCCCGTAATGTGATGCTCGATGGCGGTCATACTCGATTACCGGCCTATGCCGCAGGGGTGGAGGGGGAGATCATCCTTTCCCATGGATGTCACGTCTTGCCAGACGCCGCCGCGCATCGGTTGGGCGAGCAGCCCGAGCCGCTATACACCGTGGTTTTCGATGCTGGCGATCTCTGGGGCGAGCCGGAGCGGGCCGGGGATGAGGTGACTTGTGACCTCTGGCAAAGTTATCTGGAACCGGTGACATGAGTGCGCCGGAACCTGTTTTTGAAGCCCCCTGGCACGCTCAGGCCTTTGCCTTGGCTGTACATTTGAACGCGGAAGGTGTGTTTGATTGGCGGGAATGGACGCAATGTTTTGGCGCGGTCTTGCAAGAGCACGGCGTATCGCGCGAGCTGAATGGCGGGGATGATTACTTTCTGGCGTGGATCACGGCGCTGGAGCGCATTTGTGCGCAAAAACAAGTGGCCGATGCCGGGGCTTTGGCCGAATTGAAGGCCGGTTGGGAACGCGCCTATCTGGCCACGCCCCATGGGCATCCGGTGCATTTGAATGCGGGTGAGGTGAAGGTGGGGTAAAACCCCACCCTACAGTCACTCTTCGACGTCGTCCGTATCGACCTGACCAGAAAGGCGGCGGCGGATGATCGACCAGCTCAGGCCAACGCCCAAAACGATCGACAGAGCGAAAATGCCGATCCAGGTCGAAAGCTGCGGGTTGCTGAGATCAAGCAGACCAAAATCCCAAAGCACCCAAAGGATCGCGCCGACCAGCGCCAGAACCAAGAGCATGCCAAACAGCCCAATGCTGCGCAGAGTGGCGCGGATATAGATGATATAGCCAACCATCAGGATCAAAGCCGTCAGCACCGTGACCGGTAGGTTACCCTCCCAATTGGCCATGGCCCAACGGGTGAAATTCCACTCGGTCGGGTTATAGGTCGCGGCCAAAAGGACAAAGGCAAACAGCCAACGCAGGGCAAAACTCATCTCGGGTCTCCGCATATTTGGTGATGTCAGGTCTAACGGATTGGTGTGAGAGGTCCAGCGCCTTTACAACACAAACCGCATTTCGGCACGTTTTAGGAATTGGCCGTCTTTCTCGACTTCTTCGTGACGGATCAGTTTAAAACCAAGCGCTGTAAACGGGGCTTGGGCGGATAGGCTGGCATGGGTGGTGATATCCCTGCAGCCCAAGGTGCGCGCCTTTTCAGAGATCATGGCCCAGAGGTGACGCAGGTGACCTTGGCCCTGAAAATCGGGATGAATAAAGGCCAGATCCAGATAGCCCGTATCGTCCAGCGTCATCATCCCGATGGGGGCTTGGCCGCTGCGCGCTACCGCGACGTGTTGCGCTGCCAGCTTTGCCCGCCACCCCGACCCATCCGGCGGCGTGGCCAGCCAGGCCTGCCGCTGCGCTGCGCTATAGGGGCTGGGGTCACTATGGATTGCTGCATACATGACCTGACCCAAGGCCGGGGCATCTGCAGCCTCGGCCCAATCATAACGATATGCGTTTTCTGCACCTGCGGCCATTTTACGGTTTCCTGTTGCGTGTCGCTTGGATATACCGGCGCGGGTTTGAAAACCATCACCGAAAAGGATGTGTTATGGCGAATGTAGTTGTCGTGGGCGCTCAGTGGGGCGACGAAGGCAAAGGCAAGATTGTGGATTGGCTGTCGAGCCGCGCGGATGTGATCGCGCGTTTTCAAGGTGGCCACAATGCCGGTCACACGCTGGTTGTGGACGGAAAAGTCTATAAACTTCATGCGCTTCCCTCTGGCGTTGTTCGCGGCGGCAAGCTGTCGGTGATTGGTAACGGTGTTGTGCTGGACCCTTGGCATCTGGTCAAAGAGATCGCCACCGTGCGCGAGCAGGGCGTGACGATTTCGCCCGAGACACTGATGATCGCCGAAAACACGCCGCTGATCCTGCCGATTCACGGCGAGCTGGATCGCGCCCGCGAAGAGGCCGCCAGCAAGGGTACCAAGATTGGCACCACAGGGCGCGGCATCGGCCCGGCTTATGAGGATAAGGTGGGGCGCCGTTCGATCCGCGTGGCGGATCTGGCGGATGATGCAACGCTTGAGGCGCGCGTGGATCGCGCCCTGCAACATCATGACCCGTTGCGCAAAGGTCTGGGCATCGAAGCCGTAGATCGCGACGCGCTGATCACGCAGTTGAAAGAGATTGCGCAGGATATCCTGCCTTATGCCGCGCCGGTTTGGAAAGTGCTCAACGAAAAGCGCAAGGCGGGCAAACGCATCCTGTTTGAAGGCGCGCAAGGCGCTTTGCTGGATATCGATTTTGGCACCTATCCCTTTGTGACCTCTTCGAATGTGATTGCGGGTCAGGCGGCGACCGGCGTTGGCATCGGTCCTGGCTCGATTGATTATGTGCTTGGGATCGTCAAAGCCTATACGACCCGCGTGGGTGAGGGGCCTTTCCCGACCGAATTGCTGGATGCAGAGGGCAAGCCGGATGCGGATGGACAACGTCTGGGCGAGCGCGGCCATGAATTTGGCACCACAACCGGACGTCAGCGCCGCTGTGGCTGGTTTGATGCGGCGCTGGTGCGCCAGACTTGTGCGACGTCGGGCATCAAAGGCATCTGCCTGACCAAGCTTGACGTGCTGGACGGGTTTGAAAAGCTCAAGATCTGTGTGGGCTATGAGTTGGATGGGGATCGTCTGGATTACCTGCCCACTGCCGCCGATCAACAGGCGCGCTGCACCCCGATCTATGAAGAGATTGACGGGTGGAGCGAAAGCACCGAGGGCGCGCGCAGCTGGAATGATCTGCCCGCCAATGCAATCAAATATGTGCGCCGTGTCGAAGAGTTGATCGAATGCCCGGTGGCGCTGCTGTCGACCTCGCCTGAGCGGGATGATACCATCCTGGTCACTGACCCGTTCGAGGATTGATCCTGTGGCTCTGAGTTACAAAGCCCGGCGGCGCTGGGCGCTGGTGATCTTGCTGATTGGCATGCCGATTTACGTGGTGGTGGCGGTGAGCATCGCCAACCGCGTTGGGGTGTCTGATCTGCCGCGCTTTGTACAATTTGTGATCTATGTGGCGCTGGGCATTGGCTGGGTTTTTCCGCTGAAACCAATCTTTTTGGGGATTGGGCAGGCGGATCCGGATGCGGATCCGGAAGACGGCCAAGACTAGGAACGGTGCGGCGCTGTTTGCTGCGCAAAGGCGCCCCGCCCACCGTCCCATCGCGGACAAACGCGCGCGTGAGACATGAAAAAAAGGCGACCCGCTTGGGTCGCCTTTTGTCTTTGGTTGGGGCTGGAGCGGTTACCCGGCAGCCCGTGACGGTTTAAAGCTGATCCGCTCGGACGCGGTAAAGCGACCGCCGGATGTCTTTTCGATTTTGCCATCGCGCAAAAGCTGGCCAAAGCTGCGCAAGCGATCTTCGCGGCTGGATTCGCCTGTCTCGGCCTGACGCACGGTGGTCATCAGTTGCGGGCGCGAGAATTGTTCCATGCCTTCGACATAGGACATATAGGCCGCCGCTGCTTCGAGCAGGTCGGGCAATTCGCTGGCTCCGACGCTTTCGGCATAGGCGGCGAAATCACCATCGCCGCTTGGCTGGGCCATCGGGGCGGGGGCGCTTTCCTCATGAGGGCGTGCAGCACGCGGCGAGGGCGTATTGGAGCGCGCCACGCGGCGGGGACGAACCGGAGTGACCGGGGCTGGTGCCGGTGCTTCAGCTGGTGCCGCAGTGACGTCGTCCTGGACAACCCGCTGTTCTGCCACCAGTTTCAACGGTGCGGCCTGAACAGGCTCGGCGCTGGGGCGTTCCGTACGCGCGCCGCCAGATTGCGGGCGACGGGGGCGCACGACACTGGCCAGATCCTCGCGATAAGGTTCGGTTTCCTCGGCCTCGGTGGGTTTGCGGCCCAAAAGCCGGTCCGCCTTGGTCGCGGCAACAGCGGCGCGCAGATGCGCAATGGCGCTGCGGCGACGGTTGCCTTCGGGCTCTTCCAGCTCGGTATTGGTCTGGTCGAGAATGCGCGACTCATCAAAGTCTTCGACGCTTTGCTCGGTCAGCATGGCGCGGGCCGGGCTGGCCAGTTTCACCGCCTTGCGGGCCCCGTCAATCGCGGCGCTCAGATCAATCTCGGGCTCTGGTGTGGATACCGGATCTTCGAGGCGGAGCGGTTCGGACATGTCATCGGCAACCTCTGCTAAATCCTCGTCCTCTTCGTCATCCCAGCCCCAATCGTCGTCATCCTGTGCGACCGGCTCGGCATCCGAGGCCTGCACTTCGGGCGTTTCCTCGTCGTCCCAACCTTCCATGCCGCCCGCAAGCTCTGCTTTGACAGCCGCCAATTCGCGGGCGAGATCATCTTCGTCCTCATCCGACAGGCTGCTTGTCGCAGAAAGCGGCGCGGATAGCGGCTTGTCTTCGACGTCAGGTTCTTCGATTTCCTCAAGCTGACCGGATTGAACCGCTTGCTCAAAGGCTGTGCGTTTTACTTTGACCACGCGAGCACGTACGCGGCGCGGGGCCGGTTCGGGTGCGGGCGCAGGTTCCGGTTCTGCGACGGCTTCGGCGACGGTGGCCTCGAGCGGTTCGTCGTCAAAGAGACCGTCATCATACTCATCATCAAACGCGGTGTCGGTCAGGCTGGCCAGGGTGTCAGCCAGATCGGCACTGTCATCGCGCTTGTCCTCATCCCAGGTGGTCAGGGCATCATCGACAGAGATTTCCGCCCCCTCATCGGACAGGTCAGCAAGTTCTTCGGTGACAGTCTCTGCCGCCTCGGCCTGATCGACCTGATCTAAAGCGGACATCAGATCAAAATCTTCATCCTCTTCGTCAAAGGCCGCATCCAGCACATCATCAACATTTGGCACATCCTCAACTGCCACGGCCATCTCGTCTGAGGCAGACTGCATGACGCTGGCGATGGTGTCGGTAAAGAGATTGTCCTCTTCCTCGGCCACGTCCTGCGCGGTGTCGACCTCTGCCGGGGCCTCTGGGGCCGGTTCGGACAGGGTTCCACCCAGCAGCGCGCTCAGCGTGTCTTCGTCAAAGCTTTCCTCGGCGGGGGCTTCGGCGGTCGGAGCGGTTGGTTCAGGCGTGGAATCCTCGGCTTCATTGTCTGACACGACAGCACGAATGCGCGCCAGTTTGGCCGCGACGCTGGCGGCACCGGTGGAATGCGGAGCAGGCGCATCCTCAGCCGGGCCAGCCAGGTCGGCTGACAGATCCATATCGTCTGCGGCAAATGCAGACGCATCGGGATCAGTCATCTCATATGTATCATCGCCTTGGTTGTCTGCCGCGTCATCCTCAAGCGCAACCTCATCACTGAGATCGGGCGAGGGCGCTGGTTCATAAGCGGTGGCTTCGATGGTCGCATCATCTGGAAGAGCCTCTTCCAAAACCGATTCCTCGGGTTTGGCGCGGGCAGGGCCAGCGGCCAGGGCGGCGGCCAAGGCACCAGAAGAAGCAGCGGCAACACCGCTGGGCAGATCCAGTTGAATCTTGCCACCTTCGGGGGCGGAAATCTGTTGACGCATCAATTCTGACGCCAGCTCCGGATCAAATTGCGGGGGTTCGGCACCAAAGAACCGGTCCTCTCCGACAACGGAGCGGAAGAAATGTGTTGTGTCCTTCATCACCGCCAAAGGATCTTCGAATCCTTCTGCGGTGCAGGAAAAGGTGCCATAAGACACCGTGAGAATCTTGCTCGAACTCACCATGTGCTGCTCACTTTCATTCGTTCTGCAACAATGTGTTTACCATGACGACCGCGACGAAAGGTGACCGAATCTGTGATCATCAGCGTATCATTTCGTGGCTAGATTGTGATCTGTTTCCCAAAAGGCCATTAATTGGACATGAATACTAAAATTGTTCACAGCGAGAGCCCTGTTTTATTGGTCGGCGGCGGAAGGTGCGCTGACGCAGCGTTAACCAAGGCGCTTTCTGACACAAAATGCGCTGTTGCCGCCGATGGCGGGGCGGCAGAATTGCTGGCGCGCGGGCATATGCCCGATTCGGTGATCGGGGATATGGACAGTTTGTCTACCGAGTTGCAGGCGCGGCTTGCGCCCGGTGTGCTGCAACATATCGCCGAACAGGACAGCACCGACTTTGACAAATGCCTGCGCCATATCGAGGCTCCGCTGGTTTTGGCGCATGGGTTTCTGGGCGCGCGGGTGGATCACCAATTGGCGGTCTTCAACGTGCTGGTGCGCCGCGCTGATCGGCGCTGTGTGTTGGTGGGCGAGGATGACATCGTCTTGCTCTGCCCGCCGAAACTGCAGCTGAACCTGCCCAAAGGCCTGCGCTTCTCGCTCTTTCCTATGACGAACCTGCGCGGCACGTCGCTTGGTCTGCGCTGGCCGATCGACGGGATCGATTTTTCGCCAAATACACGGATTGGCACCTCTAATGAGGTCTCCGGGCCTGTCGCTCTTGAGATGGAGGCACCGGGAATGCTGCTTATTCTGCCGCCGGAGGCGCTTGATCCGGTTCTGGACGGGTTGCAGAGCGCGCCTTTAACATGGCCCGCTCGCGCAGAATAATATAGAGGCCTGCGGCGATGGTGATGGCGATGCCCAGGCTGGCCAGCGGGCCGGGCAGGTCTCCAAAGATCATCCAGCCCACCAATGTGGCCGCCGGGATCTCAAGATATTGCATCGGGGCCAGGGTGGATGTGGGCGCGTAGCGCAGCGACCAGGTCATCAACAGATGGCCCACGGTGCCAACGCATCCCATGATCAGCACCAGCCCCCAAATGTCGAGTGAAGGCCAGACCCAGTCAAGCGCGGGCAGGTCCAAGGGCAGGAAATGCAGCGGGATCAGCACCAGCAGCGCAATGGGCACTGACAAGGCCTGCATACCAATCGGATCCGTGGTGGCGGATATCTGGCGGGTGACCAGCATGAACAGTGCGAAGTCCAGAGCCACACCAAGCGGGAGCAGTGCTGCCCAGCCCACCTCGGCAAAGGCGGGCTGGATGATCAGCAATGTGCCGATGAAACCGACCAAACAAGCGTTCAAGCGCCGCAGCCCGACCTCTTCTTTGAGAAACCAATGGCCGAGAAGCAGCATGATAAACGGCATGACAAAAGCAATGGCCACTGCATCTGCCAGCGGCAGATAAAGCAGCGATGTGAACATCAGGCCAATGCCGAGGATTAACATGAATGTGCGCAAGATGATCAGCGCCAAGGTCTTGCCCGAGGCGCGCCAGGGCCGGCCAGTCAGCGCAACTATCGGCAAGAGGATCAACCCTTGGATTGCGAAGCGCAATGTGAGCAATTGAACGACCGACAGATACGGCCCAAGCAATTTCGCCAGCGCGTCTCCGAAAGGGATCAGCAGGCAAAAGCCCAGCATCAAAGAGATGCCGAGCAGGGGGCGGTCAAACTGGTCGGTACTTGTGCTGGTGGTCATTCGGGCACGCTATGGTGGAAACCTGCGCTCTGCAAGGCTGCTCATCCCGCCGATTGGCGGGCCTCGCAGCGGTCAGGGCAGCAGCGAGAGCCAGACCCAGACGGTGATGACCGAGAGACCGGTCGCAATCAAGACTGACGAGGCCGCCACCCGTCGGGCGCGCCCATACATATTGGCAAAGACATAGGCATTGATGCCAGGGGCCATGGAAGCGGTGAGGACGGCAGAGCGGAACGCGGGCGTCGATAGCTGCGAGAGAGATCCCAAAGTCCAGGTGATGGTGGGATGCAGGATAAGGGTCACAACGCAAATAAAGGCAATCACGCGGCCATCCCCCTGCGGGCGGTAACGAAACAGCACACCGCCCATGCCAAACAGCGCGGCGGGCAGGGCGGCGCGGATCATCATGTCAATCGCGTCGGTCAAAGGGCCGGGCAGGGACATGCCGGACAGGTTCGCAACCAGCCCTAGCAGGATGCCAATCACCAGCGCATTGCGGAACATGGCCCGGGCGACCTTGCTCGGCAGTTCCCGCGCAGGTGCTCCGCGCGCGCGGACCAGCTCCATCGCGGTGATGCCGATGCAGTAGCAAAACGGAGAATGCAGGGCGACGATGACAAAATTGGCTGCGAGGGCATCAGAGCCATAGGCGCGCTCGGTGATGGGCAGGCCGATCAGCACCGAATTGGCAAAGAGGCAGCAGAACCCTATGGCGACCGCGTCTTCCCAATCGCGTTTGAACAGGTAACGCGCACCAAGCAGGCCAACCACAAACCCGGTCGCCGAGCCTGCGTAAAAGGAGAGCAGGATCAACGGGTCGAAATCCGGCCCGATATCCAAAGTCCAGATCGCCCGGAACAGCAGGCAGGGCACGGCAAAGTTCTGGGTGAAACTCATCAACCCATCAACCGCGCTGTCAGAAAACCATCCGCGCCAAACCGCGCCATAGCCTGCACCGATCACCAGAAAGACAGGCAGGATGACGTCGAGAAGCGCTTGCATCAGGTTATCCGTCTACATGGGAGGGATTGCGCCCCGCTGCGCGTGTCGCGCTGGCGCAAGGCGCGCTGCTGGTGGCGATGCGACAAGCGGGGCGCGCCGCGTGGGCTTGGCCTCCGGCGGGGATATTTGCACCAAGAAGAAACCGAACGAAGTTAAACATCATAGCGGATCACCATGCCGTCATAGGCTGGCGTGATGTGATCTGGGGTTTCGGCCTCAACCTCCGCATAATCGAGATCGATATGCATATTGGTCAGCACAGCGCGGCGTGGGGCGACGCGGGCGATCCATTCCAGCGCCAAATCTAGATGGGCGTGGGTGGGATGCGGCGTGCGGCGCAGGGCGTCGAGGATCCAGCAATCCAACCCTTCGAGATGCGGCCAGACGTCATCGGGAATGGTCGCCACATCGGGCAGGTAAGCCAGATCGTTGACGCGAAAGCCCAAGGCCTCGATCGCACCGTGATTGACCTCGAACGGGGTGAGGGTGATGTCGCCACCGGCACCGGAAATCGTGAACGGCCCATCGATTGTGTGCATGTTCAGAATCGGCGGATAGGGCGAGCCTTCGGGCTGGGCAAAGGCATAGCCAAAGCGCGAGAGAAGCGCGTTTTGCGTATCGCCATCGGCCCAGACATTCAGCCGCTCGCGGGTGTTGAACACGATCTGACGCAGATCATCGAGCCCGTGCACGTGATCTGCATGGGCATGGGTCCAGGCCACGGCGTCGACCTTGGCAATGCCCACATCAATCAGCTGGGCGTGCATATCCGGGGTGGTGTCGATCAGAACCGAGGTGGTGCCGGCCTCGGTTTCGCGTTCGATCAGCATGGAACAGCGCCGCCGCCGGTTGCGCAGGTTGTTTGGGTCGCATGCGCCCCAATGACCGCCAATCCGCGGCACGCCGCCGGAACTGCCACAGCCCAGAATGGTGAAACGTAACTCGGCGCTCATGCGGCGGCCTTTTTCAGGCTGGCCTTGGGGAAGAGGCGGTCGAAATTGGCCTCGGTGGCGCGGGCAAACTCCTCATAGGGCAGGCCAAACAGCTCGGCCCCGACCTTGGCCGTGTTCACCACATAAGAGGGTTCATTGCGCTTGCCGCGATAGGGGGGCGGCGCGAGATAGGGGCTGTCGGTTTCGACCAGAATGCGATCCAAGGGAGCCTTGGCAAAAATATCGCGCAGCTCCTGGCTTTTGGGAAAGGCGGCGATGCCCGACATGGACAGGTAAAACCCAAGGTCAAGCGCGGCCTGCGCCAGTTCAGCCGAACTGGAAAAGCAATGCATGACACAATGATAAGGGCGGGCCTCATAGGTCTCGGTCAGGATGCGGGCCATGTCATCATCCGCGGCGCGGGCATGGATGATCAGCGGCAGGCCGGTTTCCTGTGCTGCTTCGATGTGAATGCGCAGGCTTTGCTTTTGGATCTCGGCGCTGTCGGCGGTATAGTGGTAATCCAGCCCGGTCTCACCAATGCCAACAAATTTCGGATGCTGCGCCAGGGTCACCAGCTCTTGAACGCTGGCCAGAGGCTCTTCGGCGGCGCTCATCGGGTGGGTGCCAGCGGCGTAAAAGACCTGCGGATAGGCCTCGGCGATGGCGCGCACCGCTGGTTCATTGCGCAGCCGCGTGCAGATCGTGACCATGCGCGCCACGCCTGCGTCACCCGCGCGTTGAACAATCTCTGGGCGTTCCTCGTCGAAATCGGGGAAATCCAGATGGCAATGGCTGTCAGTAATGGTGATGGTCATGGGAACTCCTTGGGCGCAGGTATCAATCAAGCCGCGCGCAGGGTCAAGGAGGGTAAGTGGGGCGGTCCGGGGGAAGGGCACTCAATGCGCACACATAAATATGTGTCTGTCGCGTGACGCGGGAGGGGCTGGAATTTGAGTTTAGATCAACCCATCCAGGATATTGCGCAACATCCGACGTTCATCCGTGGCCAAGGTGAATTCCACTCCGGCTTTGCGGGCTCCATACCAGCGAATGGTGCCATAGCAGGGGCCAAATTCGGGGAGTGTCAGATTGATCCGCGCGCCCTCCTCAAAAGGGCGTTCTTCAGTGTTGAATTTGATCAGAGCGCCATCAACCGTGATGTCGTAAATGAGGCAGTTCACCTTTGTCGCCTTATCACTTGCCACACTGGCAAGGTCCAAGATTAAGCGTTCTTCCCGACGCGTACCAGCGATCACCTGTTTCCTAGAGCCTGCCATTCCGGTCTCCGTCCAAAGCGGACCTGATCTTAGGCGAAACGGCTTAAGAAAGAAGAAACGGACCTGATTTTTGGTAAAAGGCTTTGTATTCTCTCCTGACGAGTTGGTTCGAGAGTGCAGATGAAGCGGCCTGCCTGCTGCTAGGCTATTCATTAATAAGAGCCGTCGTTTCCTAAGAATAGAGAACCGGTCGTAGGGCTTTGATTTGATCCGGTTTGCCATTTTCGACCCGCCCGGTCCCATGTCAGTCCGACATTTTATTCGTTAAAACCGCACGAAAAGACCCGACATATCCTGTGTGGCGGTCATATGGGAAAACATGGGTCGCGATATGGGAAATCTTGGGAAAGTCGCTGGGTGGCAGTGGTGAGACCGGCAAATCACCGCCAAAACGAATCGTTTTTGGCGGGTAAGGGGTGATTTCCTGTGGATAACTGCCTATATCACGGGCGTCGCGAGCCCTCAGGGGAGGGTTTGAACGTCAAATTCGAGTTTTTCTGGGAAATTATGGGACATTTTGGCGTCTCCTACTTTTGTCTATATGTAGTTGCCGTTGGGAATTATCCGCCTAACTGTGGATGATTTTGCCTAAATTTAGGTATGAGATCATGACCTTGGCAGCGCCGACCAACCCTCCAGTCCAGAAAATTCCCACAAAAAACTGTTGCGTCCCATGATTTCCCATGGCATCCATAGATCACAGGATGAGAGACGGATAACGGGGCGCTAACGACCCCACACCGACTTCAAAAATAAAAATAAGAGCAGGTTCATACAGGCATCCGCTCTCATCCCAATAAGGATCCGGCGCGCGGGCGAGCAGACATCCCCCCAGGTGGCGCGCGCAGTCGGAGATACCCGCCTAGCGGGTCAAGCGGCGGGTTGATCAGTGGCAGCAGATCAACCCGCCGTATTTCGTTTCAAGCTGGGGGAGAAGGGCAGAGGCCGGGACAGTGAGCCGTAGGCTGAGGTTCAGAGGTGAAAGTCGGCATAAGGTCGATACAAAGGGGCGGGTGTCTATCCCAGCCTCCTTTCGCCGTGTTCTTCAGGCCGGTGACCCGGATTGGACTGACGGCCTGAACCCGAACTTTGTGATCGTCTATGGCGATCGTCGCCGCAAATACCTGGAATGCTACACGATTGAGGAAATGGAAGCGGTCGAAGATCGTATTTCCGGAATGAAGCGTGGCAGCCAGAAACGACGCATTCTGGAACGTCTGTTCCTCAGCCAGTCCATGACCACCTCTGTGGATGAGACCGGGCGCATTGTTCTTCCCGCCAAGCTGCGCGACAAGATCGGCATCTCGAAAGAGGCGCAATTTGCCGGTGCCGCCGACACCTTCCAGATTTGGGAGCCCGAGACATACGAGGCCGAGATGGAGGCCACCGAGGAATTCCTCGACGAGCAGGATGATGATTTTGATCCTCTGATGTTGCTCGACGAAGACGACGAAGAGGACATCTGAGGCCATGTCGGGGGGCAAGCCACATATTCCGGTTCTTCTGCGGCCTCTGATCGAGGCGGTTTCACCTGTGTCTGGTATCTGGATTGACGGCACCTTTGGGGCAGGAGGGTATTCCCGTGCTTTGGTCGAGGCCGGGGCCGAGCGCGTGATCGGTATTGATCGCGACCCGCTGGCGCATGACATGGCGATGGATTGGATCGGCGAGTATGCCGGGCGGCTTGACCTGGTCGAGGGTAATTTTGCCCACCTTGATCAGGTGGTTGAGGCCGCCGATGGCGTGGTGCTTGATCTTGGGGTGTCCTCCATGCAGCTCGATCAGGCCGAGCGCGGTTTCAGTTTCATGAAGGACGGCCCGCTGGATATGCGCATGGCGCAAGCCGGGCAAAGCGCGGCGGATCTGGTCAACGAGGCCTCTGAGGAGGCGCTGGCCGACATTCTTTATATCTATGGTGAAGAACGCCAATCGCGCAAAATCGCCCGCCGCATTGTCGAGGCGCGCGCCGAAACCCCGTTTGAAACCACGCTGCAACTGGCTGATCTGATCGAAAAGACCATTGGGCGCAGCAAGCCCGGCCAATCCCATTCCGCCACCCGCAGCTTTCAGGCGCTGCGCATTGCGGTGAATGACGAATATGGCGCGCTTTGGCAGGGGCTGATGGCGGCGGAGCGTGTGCTCAAACCCGGCGGGCTTTTGGCCGTCGTGACATTCCATTCCGTCGAAGACCGCATGGTCAAACGCTTTTTCCAGGAACACGGTGAGAAAAAGGTCAAGGTCAATCGCTACGCTAAAGAGGCCCCCGAGATGACTCAGCCCTTTGAGATCCTGACCCGCAAAGCGGTTGGCCCGGACAAGGATGAGCTGGTGGAAAACCCCCGCGCGCGCTCGGCCAAGCTGCGTGTTGCGCGGCGCACATCGATTGCGGCGCGCGATATTGACCCCGGCGAGATCGCCATGCCCCTGGTTGCCGGGCAAATCCAAGATAGGAGACACTGAGATGCGTGGTTTGCTTTTTCTTCTCAGCGCCTTGGCGGTGATTGGCACAGGGTATTGGGCCTATCATGAAAACTATCGCACCCAGGACGAGCTGGACCGCGTTGACGCGCTGCGCCGCGACATTGGCGAGGCGCGCGAACGTCTTGCAATCCTGCGGGCCGAATGGGCCTATCTGAACCGCCCCGACCGGCTGAAAGAACTGGCGGATATGAACTATTCCCGCCTTGGCCTCATGCCGTTGCGCCCGGATCAATTCGGCTCGGTCCGGGATGTGATCCGCCCGGTGCCCGAGATCCCGCTTGAGGTGAGCGAGCCTATTGATGTGATCAGCACAGGAGCGACGCAGCCATGATGCGCACACCGCTTCGCCCGCTGGCCCGCATTCTTGAGGCACGTCAAAAGGGCGAAAACCCCGACGCCATCGAAAAGGAAAACCGCCGTCTGCGGCACGAGCAGATGCGCGACCGCACCCGCCTGCAATCCGAAGGGCGGCTTTTGGTGTTGGGTGTCATGTTCTTTTGCGCCTTTGGGGTGATTGGCGCGCGTATGGGCGCCATTGCCGCGACCGAACCAGTCGAGCCGCGCGCAGCCTCCACCGGGGCGTCGATTGTCGCCAGCCGCGCCGATATTGTCGACCGGCGGGGCCGGGTGCTGGCCACGAATATGGATACGCACAGCCTTTATGCGCATCCCCAGCAGATGATCGAACCGGATCGCACCGCCAAAGAGCTGGGCAAGATCTTTCCTGACATGGATGTTGAGGCCATGGCGCGCCGCTTTAACGACCCCAAGAAGAAATTTATGTGGGTGCGCAAAAAGCTAAGCCCCGAGCAGATGCAGGCCGTGCATGATATTGGTGAACCGGGCTTGCTCTTTGGTCCGCGCGAAATGCGGCTTTATCCCAACGGTGCGATTGCAGCGCATGTGTTGGGCGGGGCCGGGTTTGGCCGCGAGGGTGTGCACAGCGCCGAGGTAATTGGCACAGCAGGCATAGAGAAATTCTTTGATGAAGAGCTGCGCAACCCTGCGCGCGAAGGTGCGCCGCTGGAGCTCTCGCTGGATCTTTCTGTTCAGGCCGCATCCGAGGATGTGCTTTATGCCGGGATGAAGCTGCTGAACGCCAAGGGCGCTGCCTCGGTCCTGATGGATGTTCATACGGGTGAGGTGATTTCCATCGTCAGCCTGCCTGATTTTGACCCCAATGACCGCCCCAATCCGCTGGTCGAAGGCAACCCATCCGACAGCCCGCTGTTCAACCGTGCGGTGCAGGGCGTTTACGAACTGGGTTCGACCTTTAAGATCTTTGCCGCTGCGCAGGCGATGGATCTTGGGCTGGTCAATCCAAACACCGTGATCGACACCCGCCCACCAATGAAGGTTGGCGGCCACCAGATCGGTGAATTCAAGAAAAAGAACTACGGCCAGATCAGCGTCTCTGAAATCATCATCAAAAGCTCGAACCGGGGCACCGGCAAAATGGCCTTGGCCATCGGTCCCAAGCGGCAGCAAGAGTTTCTGCGCAGCCTCGGCTTCTTTGACCCGACCCCGGCGGAAATTGTCGAGGCCAAGGGCGGCAAACCCTTGTTGCCCAAACGCTGGACCGATCTCAGCGCGGTGACCATTTCCTATGGCCACGGTATTTCGACAACGCCATTGCACCTTGCGGCGGGTTATGCGGCCATTGCCAATGGTGGCATCGCGGTCAAGCCGACCTTGCTCAAACAAAACGGCGCTCAGGACGGCCCGCGCGTCATGTCCGAACAGGTCGCCGCCGCCTCGCGCCTGATGCTGCGCCAGGTTGTGACCGAAGGCACCGCCAGCTTTGGCGAAGTGCCGGGCTATCATGTTGGTGGCAAAACCGGCACGGCGGACAAACCCAAGGAACGCGGCGGCGGATATTATGATGACAAGGTCATCGCCACCTTTGCCACGCTCTTTCCTGCCCATGATCCGAAATATGTGCTGATCGTAACCCTGGACGAACCGGTTGAAACCAGCGGCGAGAAACCGCGCCGCACCGCCGGTTGGACAGCTGTGCCCGTCGCCGCCGAAATGATTGGCCGCGTTGCGCCGCTTCTGGGCTTGCGTCCGGAGTATAATACAGGGCAATTGGAAAGCGTTGTGCGCATCAAGCAATAACGTGGCCGCAAAGGCCCGCTTGCGCAGAACGTTTTTGACGAAAGAAGAAGGCTGGGGGCGTTCATGAGTATGACAGCCGGGCATAGCAAAAGCCTGACAGAGCTGGGATTGACCGCGCGCGCCGGGCGCGAGGCGCAGGTGACGGGCCTTGCCGTGGATAGCCGCGAAGTCAAAGAGGGCTATCTTTTTGCCGCGCTGCCGGGGACCCGTGTTCATGGCGGCGAATTCATCCAATTTGCCCTGCGCATGGGGGCGGGCGCGATCCTGACCGATGCCGAAGGGGCCGAGATTGCTGCGGATGAGCTGGCGGCCTCTGATGCTGCCCTGATCATCGCCGAAGATCCCCGTCAGGCCCTGGCCTATACCGCCGCCCTGTGGTGGGGGGCGCAGCCTGAACATGTGATTGCGGTGACCGGCACCAATGGCAAAACCTCGGTCTCGGCCTTTACCCGCCAGATCTGGCAGGCCTTGGGCAAACGCGCCGTCAATCTGGGCACCACTGGGGTTGAGGGCGATTGGACCGCACCTTTGCAGCACACCACCCCCGAACCGATCACCTTGCACCGCATGTTGGCGGGCGCAGCGGCGGCGGATGTCACCCATGCGGCGATGGAGGCCTCAAGCCACGGGTTGGCGCAGCGCCGGTTGGACGGGGTTCAGCTCAAGGCGGCGGGCTTTACCAATTTCACCCAGGATCATCTCGATTACCACGAGACGTTTGACGATTATTTCGCCGCCAAGGCCGGGCTGTTTGCCCGTGTCCTGCCCGAAGAAGGCACCGCCGTCATCAATATCGACGATCCGCGCGGCGTTGACATGCTGGCCATTGCCAAGGCGCGTGGTCAACAGGTGATCACCGTGGGTCGCCATGCGGCGGATCTCTGCCTTGAGGGGCAGCGCTTTGACGCCACCGGTCAAGAGATCCGGCTGAGCTGGGGCGGGGCGGTTTATCAGGCCCGGCTTGGGTTGATCGGCGGTTTTCAGGCCGAGAACGTCTTGCTGGCGGCGGGCCTGGCCATCGCCTGTGGCGCGCCTGCGGGCGAAGTCTTTGACTGCCTGCCCATGCTCGGCACGGTTCGGGGCCGTATGCAACTGGCTGCGACCCGCGACAATGGCGCGGCGGTCTTTGTTGACTACGCTCACACGCCTGATGCGGTCTCAACCGCGATCAAGGCCCTGCGCCCCCATGTCATGGGCCGCCTTGTGGCCATTGTCGGCGCGGGCGGAGATCGGGATGCTGGCAAACGCCCCCTGATGGGGCGGGCGGCTCAGGAAAACGCGGATATGGTCATTGTCACCGATGACAATCCACGCTCCGAAGACCCGGCCAGCATTCGTGCGGCCGTTCTGGCGGGGGCACCAGACGCAATCGAAGTCGGCGACCGCGCCGAGGCGATCCTGCGCGGGGTGGATGCGCTGGGGCCGGGGGATGCCTTGCTGGTTTGCGGCAAAGGCCATGAAACCGGCCAAACCGTCGGTGATACGGTCTATCCCTTTGATGATGTCGAGCAATCCAGCGTGGCCGTGGCGGCGCTGGACGGAAAGGGCCTGTGATGCTGAGCGCCGCGTGGGAAAAAGTGTTTTCCAGACGCGGGCAGGCAAATGGCGACCGCTCTGGCAGCGGCTCTGGCAGAGGCGACAGGGATCAGAGCGTTAAGAATAAGGCCCCAATCCAAGGGGCAAACAACATGGGAAGGGCCTGCGCGGTTGACGCGATGCGCAAAATGGGCCACTCCCCCGCGCAAGAAGCAGGGGTAAAGGGGTAGGCAATGCTGTATTGGCTGACAGAACTGAGCGATGGCGGGGATGTGTTCAACCTGTTCCGCTACATCACATTCCGCGCCGGTGGCGCCTTTCTGACAGCCTTGATCTTTGGCTTTCTCTTTGGCCGCCCCCTGATCAACGTCCTGCGCCGCAAACAAGGCAAAGGCCAGCCGATCCGCGATGATGGCCCCGAGGGGCATTTCGTCAAGGCCGGTACGCCCACCATGGGCGGGCTGCTGATCATCGGCGCGCTTGTGACCTCGACCCTGCTTTGGGCGCGTCTGGACAACCCCTTTGTCTGGATGGTGCTCTTTGTCACCATGGCCTATGCGGCGATTGGCTTTGCTGATGATTATGCCAAAGTGTCGAAACAGAACACCGCTGGTGTTTCCGGTAAGGTGCGGCTTTTGCTGGGTTTTGTCATTGCTGGCGTCGCTGGTTTCTGGGCCGCGCAATACCATCCCGAAGGGCTGGCCAACCATTTGGCCTTGCCAGTGTTCAAGGATGTTTTGCTCAATCTCGGCATCCTGTTCGTGCCGTTTTCGATCATCGTGATCGTCGGGGCCGCAAATGCGGTGAACCTGACCGATGGTCTTGACGGGCTGGCCATCATGCCGGTGATGATCGCCACCTCGACCCTCGGGATCATCGCCTATGCGGTGGGCCGGGTCGACTTTACCGAATATCTCGACGTGCATTACGTCCCCGGCACCGGTGAGATCCTCGTCTTTGCGGCGGGCGTTGTCGGCGGTGGTCTGGGCTTCTTGTGGTACAACGCCCCACCGGCGGCGGTGTTCATGGGCGATACCGGGTCTTTGGCCCTTGGCGGTGCCTTGGGCGCGATTGCCGTGGCCACCAAGCACGAGCTGGTGCTGGCCATTGTCGGCGGGCTGTTTGTGCTCGAAGCGCTGAGCGTGATCATTCAGGTGCTCTATTTCAAACGCACCGGCAAGCGCGTCTTTCTGATGGCCCCGATCCATCACCATTATGAGAAAAAAGGCTGGGCCGAACCGACCATCGTGATCCGCTTCTGGATCATCTCGCTGATCCTGGCGATCATCGGTCTCGCGACGCTCAAGGTGCGTTAAGGCACGTTTAAACCGGGGGTGACCATGCCACATGCCGAGCTGAAATACTCTGATGATCTGGCTTTGGATGCGGCGGCTATTCTCGCCGATATCGAAGCGGTGATTTCACGCCATGATGGTGGGGCAGGGGCCTGCAAGGGGCGCGCCTATCACTGCTCTCAGTTTCATCACACCCATGTCTTGCTGACGCTCAGCCTGCTCAGCAAACCGCATCGCGACGCGACTTTTACCCAGGCGCTGATGGGCGATGTCGAAGCGGCGGTAAAGGCCAAGCTGCCGCAAAGCTGTCACTTCTCTTTGTCGCTCACCTATAGCGACGCTTATTACGTCACCAATTATCACGAGGTTCCCGCATGATCCCGGTTCTGGGCCTGACAGGGGCCAAGGTTGGCGTGTTGGGCCTGGGCCGCTCTGGCCTGTCAGCGGCGCGAGCTCTGCGCGAAGGTGGGGCCGTGCCCATCGTCTGGGATGACAATGCCAGCGCCCGCGAACGTGCCGAGGCCGAAGGGTTCGAGGCCCGCGATCTGCGCAAAGCCATGGATGAGCTGACCCGTCTGGTCGTCTCCCCCGGTATCCCGCATCTATATCCCACGCCCAACCCGGTGATCGCTGCCGCCCTGCGCGCAGGCGTGCCGGTGGACAATGATATCGGGCTGTTCTTTCAATCGTTGGGGCAGGGTTGGGACGCCTTTGATGTCACGCCCAAGGTGATCACCGTCACCGGCTCCAACGGCAAATCCACCACTTCGGCCCTGATCCATCACCTGTTGGAAAGTGCGGGGCGCGACAGCCAATTGGCGGGCAATATCGGGCGCGGTGTGCTGGATATCGATGAGCTGATCAATGGCAGCGTCGTGGTGCTGGAACTCTCCAGCTACCAGACCGAGCTGGCCCGCAGCCTGACCCCGGATGTGGCGGTCTTTACCAATCTCTCCCCCGACCATCTGGATCGCCATGGCGGTCATGGTGGCTATTTCGCCGCCAAACGTCGGCTCTTTGCCGAGGGTGGGCCGGATCGCGCCATCATTGGTGTCGATGAGGATGAGGGCCTGTTTCTGGCCAATCAACTGGCCGAAGGGCCAGGGGATGACCGGGTGATCCGCGTCTCTTCGGGCTCGAAGCTGACCGGCCCGGGCTGGCAGGTCTTTGCGCGCAAAGGGTTTCTGTCGGAATGGCGCAAAGGGCGTCAGGTCGCCTCGATCGACTTGCGCGAAGTCACAGGCCTGCCCGGCGCGCATAACCACCAAAACGCCTGCGCTGCCTATGCGGCCTGCCGAGCGGTTGGCCTTGCCCCACGCCAGATCGAACAGGGCTTGCACAGCTTTGCTGGTCTGCCCCATCGCAGCCAGGTGGTGGGCGAAAAGGATGGCGTGCGCTTTGTGAACGATTCCAAAGCCACCAATGTCGACGCCGCTTTGAAAGCGCTACAAGCTTTCCCGAAAATCCGCTGGGTCTGTGGTGGTTTGATGAAGGAAGGCGGGCTTGAGGCCTTGGAACCGGGTTGCGCCAATGTGGTCAAAGCCTATGTGATCGGGTGCGAGGCCGAAGGCTTTGCCCTGCAACTCCCCGGTGTCGAGGCCGAGATTTGCACCAGCATGGAGCGCGCCGTGGCCGAGGCTGCCAAAGACGCGCAACCGGGCGAAGTGGTGCTGTTGGCTCCGGCGGCGGCGAGCTTTGATCAATACGACAATTTCGAAAAACGCGGCGATGATTTTGTCGCGCAGGTGGAAAAGCTGCTCTAAGGGCGTCCTTAGAACACCTTACGCGGATTGCGGCGCGTCCCAGCCAGAAGCCTTAGCATAAGAGGCAGGCACCTGACGCAGCTTGTCAAAGGCGCCGCTCTCCACCGCGTCGCGGTGAACCACGCCCAATTGCGCGGGCATGGATGTCAGCCCCAGCACCTTGGCAATCGCCAGCCGGTGGTTGCCATTCCCCGCCAGCATCACCTCGCCATGGCGATCCACATGCACAAAAACCCCGTCATATTCGCGACGGAAAAACTCGGGCCGTTCCGCCATGCTTTGAATGCGGCCCAAGCGGCGGATACTGTCATATAGCGCGTCAATATGGCGGTAGCGTTTGAGGATGTCGTCGCGATTGCGACAGCCATCATAAATGCCCTTTTCGCGCACCGATTGCAGCATAGACTCGATGATGCCGGTCTCTTCCCAGCTTTTATGCTCGACAAAATGCTCCCAAACCGCGCGGAATTTGCGTAATTCTTGCAATGGGCGCGTGGATAAATCCCAATCGCCACCGCGCACCAACCCTGTGTGACGGCGCAGCAGTTTCATCCCCTTACGGCGCTGAAAAACGCGGGTCACTTGGCGCGGGTCGATAAAGATCCGCTCATCACTCTTCGGCGCGTCAGGGCCAAACAGCAGACGGTTCTTCAGATCACGCAGCGCTTTTTGCGGCACTTGCGTTTCGATGCTGCGATGCCAGTTGCGAATTTGAAACGGTGGGTAATCGGACATGCTGACGATATAGGTTGCTCTGGCGGCAAACCTAACGGTCTCACGACATTCTTGTAAAGAATGGGTAACTTATTTTTGACAGCTCGCGCGGATGGCTTGGCCCGCCGCCACCGCCGAGGACCAGGCCCATTGGAAATTGAACCCTCCGAGCCAGCCGGTGACATCCACCGCCTCGCCAATGAAATACAGGCCCGGTACGGATTTCGACATCATGCTTTGCGAATTCAGCCCGTCCGTATCGACCCCGCCCAGGGTGACCTCGGCGGTGCGATAGCCCTCGGTGCCGGTGGGTTTCAGCGCCCAGGCGGTCAGGTCCTGACACAGCGCCTCGATCCGCTTATCCGACAGATCGCCCAGCTTGTCGCTGAGATCCATTTCCGCTTTCAGGTGCTCGACCAATCGTGCCGGCAGGTGCTGCGCCAGTTCCGTGGTCAACGCCTTTTTCCCCTCGCTGCGCCGCTTGTCTTTCAGCACGGCTGCAAGATCGGTTTTGGGGAGCAGATTGACGCTGATCGTTTCCCCCTCGTGCCAATAGCTCGAGATTTGCAGCACCGCCGGGCCGGACAGCCCGCGATGGGTGAACAGCAGAGCTTCGTCAAACATGGTGCCGTTACAGCTGATTTGGCTGGGCACTGAGACGCCGGAAATCTCGGCAAAGCGCCCCTTGTCAAAGGTAAAGGGCACAAGGGCAGGGCGGGTGTCTGTCACCGCATGGCCAAACTGGCGGGCTATGTCATAGGCAAGCCCCGTCGCCCCCATCTTGGGAATACTCTTACCCCCGGTGGCCACCACCAGATTGGCGCTGGTCACGGTGATCTCTTTGCCCTCTCGGCTCAGCCGGGTGACAAAGCGCGTCCCCTCATGGCGCAGTTCCTTGACCTCGGTCTGCAGCCACAGGTCCGCCCCGGCGTCGCGCAACTCGCTCACCAGCATCTGTACGATCTGCGTGGCCTTATCGTCGCAAAACAACTGCCCCAGTGTCTTTTCATGCCAGGCAATGCCATGCTTGCCCACCAGTTCGACAAAGTCCCATTGCGTGTAGCGGGTCAGGGCGGATTTGTGGAAATGGCGGTTCTGGCCCAGGTAATTTTCGAACCCGGCATACATATTGGTAAAGTTGCAGCGCCCTCCGCCGGAAATGCGGATCTTTTCGCCCGGGGCTTTGGCGTGATCAATCAGCAGCGTGTTCGGCCCGGCATGGGCCGCAGCCATCAACCCGGCCGCCCCGGCCCCAAGGATTAGCGTGTCTACCTTCATTCCCTGCGCCTGCCTTGCTTTGGCGTAATGCGCAAGGGGGAATGGGGCTGAATTGAAAAAAGCCGCGTGATCGCCGTCCTGCGGGTTGGCGAAATCACCTTGGTTTCTGCCACTTTATCTCAGCCAAGTTCTCTCCAACAATCGTGTTCACCAAAACGCTAGAAAAATCGCCGACCCGGCGGGCGGGACGGCGATCACGCGGCGGCCTAAAGGCCTTGATTCCGCGTGAAGAAAATCCGGCAAGACTGCAGGCTCCTACCGCGGAAACTCCATCGCCAAAAACAACACCGCCTCCGCGCTGATCGCTTCATAGATATGGGCGACATCGCCGGGAAAGCGGAAATAATCCCCGGGGCCCAGCTCTTCGGGCGCGTCCTTGGGCCCGACCCGCGCGCGCCCGCTGGCCACCAGCACATGCTCCATCGTGCCCTGGGGATGGGCGGCGGCGTCACGGGTCATACCAGCCACCAGATCAAAGCGATAAAGATCCCGGCGGCTGCCCGGCGGGCCGTTGGACAAAAGCACAGCCTTAAGATCCGTGCCCTCAGAGCTGATCGGTGTGCCCTCACCAGCGCGCACCAAAGTCAGCTCCGGCGGCGCGGTATCGAACAGAAAACCAAAAGGCACATCCAGCGCGCTGGCAATCGCCCATAGTGTTTCAATGCTCGGATTGCCTTGCCCGGCTTCCAGTTGCGACAGGGTGGATTTCGCCAGCCCGGCGCGTTCGGCCAGGGCCGACAGGCTCAGCCCCGCCTTGCTGCGTTCGCGCTTGAGCGCGCGGGCGATGAGTGTGATTGGCGTCATGGGCCCCTCGAAGCTGTTTCGTTCGTTTTAATGTCCGTTGTTCGCCTTGACAAACGCTATGTGCGCGTTCATCTAAATGGACAACGTTCGATATGAGGTTGAGATGGCCGATATAGCCGCCCCCCAAAGCAGCATCCAAGGCGACATCCGCGCCGGGTTGCGCGATGTGTCTCCGGTGCTGGGGGCCATTGTGCCTTTTGCGGCGGTGTTTGGCACCGTGGCCACGGAAAAGGGGCTGTCCATGGCCGAGGTTCTGCTGGCTTCGGCCACGATCTATGCCGGGGCCTCGCAATTCGTAATGATCGAGCTGATGGGGCAGGAGGTGCCGATCTGGTCGATCGTTCTGGCGGTTTTTGCGGTGAACTTCCGCCATGTGCTCTATTCCGCATCGATTGGGCGGCATATGGGGGCATTTGGCACCGGGCAAAAGATCCTGGCCTTTCACATGCTGGTTGACCCGCAATTTGCTGCATCCGAGGCGCGGGCGCAAAAGCAGGGGCTGCGGCCTGCCTATTATTTTGCCTATGCCTTTGCGCTATATTTCGTCTGGCTTGGGGCCAATACGCTGGGCATTTTCTTTGGGGCGCTGATCGAAAATCCCGATGCCTGGGGCTTTGATTTTCTCCTGCCGCTCTACTTCCTCGGCCTTGTTATGGGTTTCAAAGGGCGCAGCCAGTTCTGGCTGATCCTGATCGTCAGCGCGGCGGCGGCCATTGTGGTGCATCGCACCCTTGGCAGCCCCTGGCATATCACCCTGGGCGGCGGCGTTGGCATGTTGGTCGCGGCGGTTCTCAGCAAGCCGAAAGAGGATCAAGACCATGAATGAAACCATTGTTATCATTCTGCTTTGCGCCATGGCGACCTATCTGACGCGCGCCGGTGGGCATTTGATCATGCTGCAATTCGGCAAGGTCCATCACCGGGTCGAAGCGGCGCTGTCCGCCGTGCCCGTCGCCATTCTGACCGCGCTTGTTGCCCCGTCGGCGTTTAGCGGTGGCTTGCCGGGTGTTGTGGCCATGCTGGTCACCGGCCTGATTTGTCTGCGTGGCTCCTTGCTGATTGCTGTCGCCGCGGGCGTTGCCACCTTGCTGGCCTTACGGGCCATGGGGATGTGAGCGCCGCAGCCGCCCCCGGGCAATACTGCCATTAACGTTAAAATTCTGGCCAAGAGCCGCGTAAACGGCTAACCTGTCGCAAAGCGATCCCGAAAAATCGGGACGATGAGGCAGAGTAGCGGTGATCTCATGACAGAGATGGTGTATGGCACGGCCCCCGTGCGTGATGTGGAACCTGTGTTGCCCAAATGGTGGCGCACGGTGGATAAGTGGACGCTCAGCTGTATCCTGATGCTGTTTGGCATGGGGATCCTGCTGGGGCTGGCGGCCTCTCCGCCCTTGGCGGAACGCAACGGATTAACCCCGTTCTACTATGTGCAGCGACAGGCGTTTTTTGGCGGGCTGGCCATGGTGGTGATGTTCCTCACCTCGATGATGAGCCCGCTTTTGGTTCGCCGACTGGCTGTGCTGGGGTTTCTCGCGGCCTTTGTGGCGCTGGCCTTGCTGCCGGTTCTGGGCACGGATTTTGGCAAAGGTGCGGTGCGCTGGTACTCGCTGGGCATTGCCTCGATCCAGCCCTCGGAGTTCCTGAAACCGACCTTTGTGATCATGGCCGCCTGGCTCATGGCCTCGGGGCTGGAGCTTGGAGGGCCTCCGGGCCGCACCTATAGCTTTATCCTCATGGTTACCATCGTGCTGATGCTGGCCCTTCAGCCCGACTTTGGTCAGGCCTCGCTGATCCTGTTTGGCTGGGGCGTGATGTGGTTTGTTGGCGGTGCGCCGATGATCCTTTTGCTGGGGCTGGCCGGGCTTGTGGTTCTGGGGGGTATGTTCGCCTATGGGGCCTCTGATCACTTTGCCCGCCGCATTGACGGCTTTCTCAACCCAGATGTCGATCCGACCACACAGCTGGGCTATGCCACCAATGCGATCCGCGAGGGCGGGTTCTTTGGCGTTGGTGTGGGCGAGGGTACCGTGAAATGGTCGCTGCCCGATGCCCATACGGATTTCATCATCGCCGTGGCCGCCGAGGAATACGGGCTGGTCATGGTGCTGGCGGTGATCGCGCTTTATGCCACCATCGTGGTGCGCTCGCTTGTGCGCTTGATGCGCGAACGCGACCCGTTCATCCGCTTTGCGGGAACCGGGCTCGCGGCGATGTTTGGTGTGCAGGCGATGATCAATATGGGCGTTGCCGTGCGGCTTTTGCCGGCCAAGGGCATGACGCTGCCTTTTGTGAGCTATGGCGGGTCCTCTTTGATTGCAGGCGGCATCGCCGTGGGGATGTTGCTGGCCTTTACCCGCTCGCGGCCGCAGGGCGAGATTGGCGATATCCTGCGCGGGCGCACACGATGAGCCATGGTGGGGTGAAACCCCACCCTACGGACTATTGTGGGGCAGAGAAACGAACAAGCGGAGCGAGGACCCTTCAGGGTCTTCACCGGATCGCTTGCGATCCGGTTCGCGCCCGACCCCGCCCCCCAGGGCGGGCGCGAATGACGAGATGGCCGAATTCTTTGGACCCTTATGCAGTTTTTGACGCCTCACCATCTAGCTTAAGCCCGCCCTCGGTGTCGGGCGCGAACCTCTGTTTCAATGATATCATGATCGTAGAGCAAAACTGGCGAGGATCGGCGCAGGATCTAGCGATGTGATTGCCCCGATGGGGTCTATACGGTATCTGACCCGAAATCCGGGTGTGGAGTTGGTAGGATGGCAGAGAGCAAGCCTTTATTGGTGATGGCCGCAGGCGGCACAGGCGGGCATATGTTTCCGGCCCAGGCCTTGGCCGAACGCATGCTTGCCCATGGCTGGCGGGTCAAATTGTCGACCGATGCGCGCGGGGCGCGCTACACCCAGGCCTTTCCCGAAGGTGTCGAAATCGAGGAAGTTTCCAGCGCCACTTTCGCGCGAGGTGGCTTCGCGGCCAAGGCCTTGGTACCGTTTCGTATTCTGGGTGGCGTGGTCTCGACCCTGTTCAAGTTCCGCAAGGATCGGCCGGATGTGGTGATCGGCTTTGGCGGCTATCCCTCCATCCCTGCGCTGTCCGCCGCCTGGCTGCTGAAACTGCCGCGCATGATCCATGAACAAAATGGCGTGCTTGGCCGCGTGAACGAGATCTTTGCCAGCCGCGTCGATCTGATCGCCTGCGGCACCTGGCCAACCACCTTGCCCGAGGATGTCCAAGGCGTGCATGTGGGCAACCCGGTGCGCGCCTCGGTCAAAGAACGCGCCGGAGCGGGCTATATCGCCCCCGGTCCGTACCCGATGTCGGTTCTGGTGATCGGCGGCTCGCAAGGGGCGCGCATCCTGTCGGATATGGTGCCGCCCGCAATTGCCGCCCTGCCTTTGGACGTGTTGGGCAATCTCCGCGTCAGCCACCAGGCCCGCGACGAGGATGGCGAGCGCGTCAGCACCTATTACGCGGAACACGGTGTCAGCGCCGATGTGCAGCCGTTTTTCCACGATGTTCCCGCCCGGATGAGCGAGGCGCAGCTGGTGATCTCGCGCTCCGGTGCCTCCAGCGTGGCCGATATCAGCGTGATCGGTCGACCCTCGATCCTGATCCCGCTCAAGATTGCCACCGGCGACCATCAAACCGTGAATGCCCAAGGCCTGGTCGATGCCGGGGCCGCCATTCGCATGCCGGAAAGCAAGCTGACCATCGAAAGCCTGAGCGAGGCGATCCTTCAGGTCCTGACCAATGAGCAGGGCTCGATCAAGATGGCCAATGCGGCGCTGTCAGTCTCCAAACCCGACGCAGCGGAAGAGCTGGGAACCCTGGTCGAGCAATTGGCGGCGGGGCAGGGGCCGCAAAAGAATAGTGAAACGCGTGAATAAAGATAATAAAGGCGGGGCAGAGCCATGAAAGATCTGGAATTTGAACGGAGCGCAGCCATGACAGGGGCAACCAAACTTCCCGGTGATGTCGGGCCGATCCATTTTGTCGGCATTGGCGGTATCGGCATGTCGGGCATCGCCGAAGTGCTGCTCAATCACGGTTATGTGGTGCAGGGCTCGGACCTGAAGGAAAGCAAGATCACCAAACGGCTTGCGGATCTCGGCGCGCATATCTTTGTTGGCCAAAAGGCGGAAAACCTTGAGGCGGCCGAGGTCGTGGTGATTTCCTCGGCGATCAAACCGGGCAATCCGGAACTGGACGAAGCCCGCCGCCGTGGTCTGCCCGTGGTGCGCCGCGCCGAAATGCTGGCCGAGCTGATGCGCCTGAAATCCAATGTCGCGGTGGCTGGCACCCATGGCAAAACCACCACCACCACCATGGTGGCCACCCTGCTGGATGCGGGTCAGTTCGACCCGACCGTGGTCAATGGTGGCATCATCCACGCCTATGGTTCCAATGCTCGCATGGGCGAGGGCGAATGGATGGTGGTCGAGGCGGATGAAAGCGACGGCACCTTTAACCGCCTTCCAGCCACCGTCGCCATCGTTACCAATATCGACCCCGAACATATGGAACATTGGGGCAGCATCGAGAATCTGCGCGACGGATTCTATCAATTTGTCTCCAACATCCCCTTTTACGGGTTGGCCGTCTGCTGCATCGACCACCCCGAGGTTCAGGCTCTGGTCGGTCGCGTGTCCGACCGCCGCGTTGTGACCTATGGCTTTAACGCCCAGGCCGATGTGCGCGCGGTGAACCTGACTTACAAGGCAGGCGTGGCGCATTTTGATGTGGTGTTCCAATCCGAAGACATGGTGATCGAAGGCTGCACTCTGCCCATGCCCGGCGATCACAACGTTTCTAACGCTTTGTCCGCCGTGGCCGTGGCCCGTCATCTCGGCATGAGCGGCGATGAAATCCGCGAGGCCCTGGCGAATTTCGGCGGCGTCAATCGTCGGTTCACCAAGGTGGGCGAAGTGGATGGGGTGACCATCATCGACGATTACGGCCACCACCCGGTCGAAATCGCCGCCGTTCTCAAGGCCGCACGTCAGGCCTGTGACGGCCGTGTGATTGCGGTGCATCAGCCACATCGCTATTCCCGCCTGCACCACCATTTCGAAGAGTTCTGCTCTTGCTTTAACGATGCAGATGTCGTGGCTATCGCCGAGGTCTTTGCCGCCGGTGAGGAGCCGATCGAAGGCGCAAGCCGCGATGATCTGGTCGCAGGTCTGGTGCGCCACGGACACCGCCATGCCCGCGCGCTGATCAGCGAAGAAGATCTGGAACGGCTGGTGCGCGAACAGGCGCAACCCGGTGATATGGTGGTCTGCCTTGGCGCCGGGACAATCTCGGCCTGGGCCAACGCCCTGCCAGCCCGCCTGCAAAACTGAAAAACATAGGTTGGCGACCCCGCCCTCGCAGGTCGCCCACCCACCCACCCCGACCCGCTCGGGCGGGGAGGCGCATGACCCTAAAGCTAGGTTAACCGCCCCCAGGTTTCTTTGGGCCCAAAATATCCCGAGGGAGTCTGCCTTGGCAGACGGGGGCAGCGCCCCCAACCCGCCCTCCGTCAACACATCAACCGTCCAAGCCCCGCCTTACCACCACCGCAGAACCTTGCGTTGCATCAAGGCAAGATCCCTCAAGACCCGCCAAAATCTCTCCGCAAACAGGGGAGAGCACTCATGGCTGACCATCTCAAACGCCGCATCGGATTGCCCTTGCTCATCGCCTATGGCGTTGGCGTCATGGTGGGGGCGGGGATCTATGTGCTTGTCGGCGCCGTCGCTGGCGCTGCCGGCCATTTTGCCCCTTATGCCTTCCTTCTCGCTGGGTTGATCGCCGCCCCGACCGCGCTGTCCTATGCAGAGTTTTCCACCCGTATTCCCGAAGCTGCGGGCGAGGCCGCCTATATCGGCAAGGGTTTTGGCTCCGAAGCCTTGGCCGTTCTCGTCGGGCTGGCCATTGTGCTGGCCGGAACGGTCTCGGCGGCGGCCGTGTTGCGCGGCGGCGCGGGCTATCTCATTGGCATTGCTGATGTGCCGCTGATCTGGGCTGCCATTGCCATGGGCCTCTTGCTCACCGGCGTCGCTGTGATCGGCGTGATGGAGAGCCTCAGCCTGGCCGCGCTCTTCACAGCCATCGAAGTCATTGGCCTGATCCTCGTGGTCTGGGCCGGGGCAACCACCGATCCAACGCCCGCCCAAATCACTGAAACCGCTGTTCCTTGGGCCGAGGTCGCACCCGGGATCGGGGCAGGGGCCATGCTCGCCTTCTTTGCCTTTATCGGCTTTGAGGACATCGTCAACATGGCCGAGGAAACCCGCGACCCGACGTTTACCATGCCCCGCGCCATCCTGATCTCTCTGGTGATCACCTCCAGCCTCTATGCGCTTGTGGTCTGGGCCGCTTTGCGCGCCGTGCCGCCCGAAGCCTTGGCCGGCTCGGATCAACCGTTGGCCCTGGTTTGGGCGTCGGCCACTGGCGGCGATGCGCGCTTTCTCTCCGCCATTGCGGTTTTTGCTGCCCTGAATGGCGTGCTCGCTCAAATCGTCATGGCCAGCCGCGTGCTCTTTGGCCTGGGCAAGCGCAGCCCGGCTCTGGCCCTGTTCCACCATGTCCATCCGCGCTTTGGCACCCCGGCGCTGGCCTCGACCCTGATCGGCCTGGCCGTTATCCTCGGCGCGATCCTTCTGCCCGTCGCCACATTGGCCGAGACCACTTCAGCCGTACTCCTGGCGGTCTTTGTCCTGGTCAATGCCGCGCTTATCGCGGTCAAACGCCGAGGCGAACCTGGCCCCTTTACCGTACCACTCTTTGTGCCCGTTCTCGGGCTGGTCCTGTCCGCGATCGCCTTGATTGCAGCTTTCTAAAGACGCACATTGACACAAAGCGCCCCAAGGAAAGGCCCGCCCATGTTCTACACCCTCGCCATCGCGCTCGTTTCGGGTTTTGTGATCTGCCTCGTGGTCGGGCGCGTTCTGGGCGCCCTCACCAGCGCCGCCTGCCTGCTCTGCGGCTCCATCGCCGCCTACCTCATGGGGGCAAGCACACTGCTCGCCATCCTAACCGCGCTTTGCTTTGCCATTGGTGCGGCTTTGGGCTGGATGTTCGGCACCACCTGGCGCAAGCGCAGCGGGTCCTGACGCCATATAGAGACAGGCCCCAGCTAACCCCCATCAAATCCCTTGCAAAATGCGCGCAGCTGAGGCATGTTCAAAGCGCCTTGGGGGGCAGCGGAGACGGGTATGACATTCTCATTGATCCTCGCATGCCTCTGGCTGGTGGCAGCCAATGTGCTTGCCATGATCCCTTCCAAAGACAATCATTGGGCGCGCGCCTATGGGCTGATCGCCGTTGGCATCCCCTTGCTGGGCTATGTCACCTATGAAAACGGCCCCTGGATCGGCCTCCTGGCCCTGGCCGCGGGGATGAGCATTCTGCGCTGGCCGGTGCGCTATCTTTTTGCCTGGATCAAGCGGCAATTCTCGCGCCCCGATACAAACTGACGCAAACCTCGCCCAAAGCATCCATTCATCACCGCACATCATCCCTGCGTGAATGTCGGGGATTCCTGACTGGCGTTAACCAGGATTGAACCCCATCTTGTTAAGGGTAATCGGGGGATTGCTCATGCTGATGATAATACCTTTTGCTGCTTTTCTGATTGGCCTCTTGCTGGGCTATCTGCCCTTGCGCTCCTGTTACGGAGAGGTCACCTGGGCCTTCACCGCCTCCCTCATCGGCTTTGGCGCATGGCTGCTGTTCAAAGAACTCACAGTGCCCGGCCTGGATGGCGTCATGTACACGCTGCTAGGCCTCTTCGTCGTGACCCCCAGCCTCATCGCCACCCTGATCGGAGCAGCCCTGGCCCATCTCCGCCCCCGCGAAATGTGCTGACCACGCGCCCCTTTTGACGCTTGCCAGCATCAGTATTGCAAGGCATCTTGCCCGCGATGGTAGAGATTAAAGACATTAAAGACCGCGAGAGCCTTGTGGCTTGGCTGAACGCGCTTCCTCGGGAGACGGAGGAAGAGCAAGCCACCGCCCGCGGCATCGCCGTCTCCATCACCTTCCGCACCGCCGCGCGGGCCTTGCCCTACTGGTGGGACTATTCGCTGACCTCTGAAAACGCGCGTAAACTTGATTTGACAGCCTTGCCTGTTCTGCGCAGCCTGTTGATATCCCCGGTTGCCGCTTTTGTACCAACCGAGGATATCAGAAAAGCCTCCTTCTTAGCCGCCGCCTTCGCCTCCGACGCCGCCAGATCCGCCTCCGCGTCCAGAGCCGCCTCCGCCGCCGCCTCGGCCGCTAGAGCCTCCTCCGACGCTGCCTCCGTCGCCGCCTTCGCCTCCTCCGACGCTGCCTCCGCCGCCGCCGCCGACGCTGCCAGAGCCATCGCCGCCAGCGCCACCGCCGCCATTTGGGAGAATATCCGCATCGATGCAAAGGCCTTTTGGCAGGCCTTCCAGGATGAAACCAAATCAAAGCAGGTCTTTTCCTTACCGCTTTGGCAGGGTGATCCACCAAACGAAGAGCTTTGGACCAAAGTCCAAAACACCCTGCGCGAAACCGGTCAGGAGAAAGACTGGGCTTTCTGGATCGACTGGTACAACCGCCTGCTTACCGGCACTGCCCTTGCCCCCGACCACCCAATGATGGTCGAAATCGCCTTGCTGCCGAATGAGATTTGGCAAGATGAACCAGCAGCGCTGAAACGCATCAATGAGATTTGGCAGTCGCACCTCTCTGACGGTCTTAGCCGTGAGGAAATCCATTATGATCCAGAAAGGGATAATTTTGCTTCCAAAGCACCTGACGCAGAATACCCAGACCGGTTAGAGTTCGCTGTTCAGCGCCTTACTGAGATACGTGGTCTTGTCGAAGTATCGGGGAACCTTGGCGGCGCGCTACGCGGTGAAATGTTCCTCATTTCAAACGCGGTTGATCAACACAAAGACAACGCTGCCATGGTCTGGAACAACGCCCGTTCGGCTTTGTCCTTGCTCCAAGGCAATATCGCCTCGGGCGGTTGCCCAAATGATCGACAAGAACCCGTTGTCGGTCTGGTCGAAACCGCCTTGGTTGAAGTCACGAGCAGTCTCAGACATGAACCCGCCGTCCAAAAGGTTATTGACGCTCCAGTCACCGAGGCCGACGCGCCAGATACGCAATCCCAAGAGGTGCTCAACCTCGCAGCCTATGCGGTGGCAGAGGTCATGGAGCCGGAACTGGCTGCCGAAACCAAAGAGGCCGCTGAACTGATGACCCAACCGGGGCAGTCCAAAGCCATGCGGGCTTGGGCGGCAACCCGCGTTGCAGGTCGCATCATGGGTGTTTGGCTGGCCGCGCGGTATCAAAACCTGAAATCTGCGCGCGATGAAACCGTGGAATGGGTTGAGCAAAGCAACAAAGCAGTGGGTGGCGTCGCTTCGATTGCCGCCAAAAGCGCCGTGGCCGGGGCCGCCGTCACGGGGGTCCTTTATTCCGACAAAATCGCTGCTGCGGTTCAGGCAATTCTGAAGCTGGCGTTTTAAGTAACGAGCCCTGAGCGATGATTGGCCCGCTAAACCACCCCCCCCGTTGATCCTCCCCCGCACATCCCGTAAACCCGATCCAAAATAAGCGGTGGTGGCAGAGCAATGGAATTTCCGACAACACGTGGGCGTTTGACGCCCAACCGTCCCTTGAACGATCTCACCTGGTTGCGGGTTGGCGGGCCGGCGGATGCTTTGTTTCAGCCGGCGGATCTGGATGATCTCAAGGATTTTCTAAAATCCTTATCCCCCGAGATTGCCGTCTTTCCCATGGGGGTTGGCTCCAACCTGATCGTGCGTGATGGCGGTATCCGTGCGGTGGTGATCCGCATGGGGCGGGGCTTTAACGATGTGACCATCGAGGGCAATCGCGTCACCGCCGGGGTGGCCGCACTCGACAGTATCGTGGCGCGCAAGGCCGCCGCTGCGGGCGTTGACCTCACCTTCCTGCGCACCATTCCTGGCGCCATCGGCGGGGCGGTGCGGATGAACGCGGGCTGCTATGGCTCTTATGTGGCGGATCACTTCGTCTCAGCACAGGCCATCACCCGCGCAGGTGAAGAGGTCACGCTGAAGGCCGACGACCTCAACTTCCAATACCGCCAAACCGATCTGCCCGAGGGCTGGGTCATCACCCAGGCGACCTTTGAGGGCCCCACAGGCGACCCCGAAGAGCTTGAGGCGCGGATGGAAGCGCAGCTGGCCAAGCGCGACGAGACCCAACCGACCAAAGACCGCACCGCAGGCAGCACCTTTCGCAATCCCGCCGGGTTCTCCAGCACCGGCAAGGCCGATGACACCCACGAGCTCAAGGCCTGGAAGGTCATCGATGACGCCGGGATGCGCGGGGCCACCATTGGCGGCGCGCAGATGAGCCCGAAACATTCCAACTTCCTCGTCAATACAGGTGATGCAACCGCGCATGACCTTGAATCCCTTGGCGAAGAGGTGCGAAAAAAGGTTTTCCAAAACAGCCAAATAGAGCTAGTATGGGAAATCATGCGGGTTGGTGAACCGGCGCAGGATTAAGGGGCAGGCGCCATACGGCACAGACCCTAAGATAAAAATCGACGCGTTGAGTTAACCAAATCGTAACGACCAAGCCGCCAAAGTTGCGATATTACGCGGCAGATGGCGCGAAAATACAGTGGCGCAAGCCGCGAAAACAAAGTGGCGCACGTCGCAAAATATAGTGGCGCAAGTCGCAAGAATAAGGTGGCACAAGCCGCCAATCAAACGGCCACAGGCAGGCCGGAAACAAGAACAAGGGGACAAGCCCGCAAAGGGATAAACCCCAGGTAAAGAGGCGTTTGGGATGTCGAGCAGGACACTCCCGAAAGCAGCGGTGTTAATAGGTGATCCTGGCGTTTTGCGCGCAAGGACTCTGTTATCCGGGCAGGAATGCACGGCTGCTTTGAGGGGCAAAAACTATTGTCATGGAATGCGGGCCGCATGCGGTCTGCACAGGTCGGAGGGCAGCTCATGCAGCAGGTAAGCCCGCCAAACTCGCCACGTGCGCGCAAGCGCAAATTGGCCAGCCATGACCCGGCCCCCTCCCGTCTGAAATACCGGATTGAACGGCTCAAACTGACGCCAGGCTTTCGTTTTGCCACCCGGGTCTTGCTGCCCTGTGCGCTTGGCTTTGGCGCGGTTTCGCTCTGGTTCGCTGCCGAGGAAAACCGCAACGCCTTCAATCAGATGATCGTCGATATGCGCGAAACGGTCGAAAGCCGCCCTGAATTTCAGGTCAAGCTGATGGCGGTAGATGGAGCCTCTGCGGGCGTGGCCGAACAGATCCGCGCTGCGCTGCCGATCGATTTCCCGGTCAGCTCCTTTGATCTGGACCTGGGCAAGATGCATGAGACCGTGGTCAATATGCATGCGGTGAAAACTGCTCAGATCCGGGTGCGCGAAGGCAATATCCTGCAAATCCAGATCGAAGAACGTGTCCCCGCCGTCTTGCGCCGTGGGGATCGTGGGCTTGAGTTGCTCGATGACACCGGCGCGCTGGTTGGCCCGGCGCAGACCCGCTCGGATCACGTGATGCTGCCGGTTATTGCTGGCGACGGGGCCCATGACGCGGTGCCCGAGGCGTTGGAGCTTTATAAGGTAACTGGCCCTTTGCGATCCCGCCTGCGCGGTTTTGAACGCATGGGCGCGCGGCGCTGGGATGTCGTGCTGGATCAGGGCCAGCGTATCATGCTGCCCGAAGATAATGCGGTGCGCGCCTTTGAGCGCACCATCGCCATGGACCAGGCCATTCAGATGTTGTCGCGCGACCTGATCGTCGTGGATCTGCGCCTGCCGCAGCGGCCGACCATCCGGATGGGCTCAGACGCAACAGAGGCCCTCTGGGCCGCAAAACAAGAATAATGCTGGTGGGGAAGTACAGGAAATGATCGAGCTTTATGAATCCCAACGGGCGATGCGCAATATGCGCAAGGCGGCGATGCAGCGGGGTGTTGTGGCCATTCTGGATGTGGGCAGCTCAAAAATCGCCTGCCTGGTGCTGCGCTTTGATGGCTCGGACCCGGCGGATGATGGGATTGGATCGCTGGCGGGGCAATCGGGCTTTCGCGTGATCGGTGCCGCGACCACCCGCTCGCGCGGCGTGAAATTCGGCGAAATCTCCAGCATGGGCGAGACCGAGCGCGCCATTCGCACCGCCGTACAGGCGGCGCAGAAAATGGCCGGGATCCGGGTGGATCACGTGATTGTCTGCTTTTCGGGCGCAGGTCCGCGCAGCTATGGGCTGGCGGGGCAGGTCGATGTCATGGGCGTTACCGTGGATGAACAGGATGTGGCCCGCGTGCTCAGCTCCTGTGATGTGCCTGATTTTGGCTTTGGCCGCGAAGTGCTGCACGCGCAGCCGGTGAATTTTGCATTGGATCACCGCTCGGGTCTCGATGATCCGCGTGGCCAGATCGGCAATGAGCTGGCGTGCGATATGCATATGCTGACCGTCGACGCGCAGGCGATCCAGAACATCGCCCATTGCGTCAAGCGTTGCGACCTTGAGCTGGCTGGTCTGGCCAGTTCCGCCTATGCGGCGGGGGTCTCGGCTCTGGTCGAGGATGAACAAGAGCTTGGCGCGGCCTGTATCGATATGGGCGGCGGCAGCACCGGCGTGTCGATCTTTATGAAGAAACACATGATCTTTGCTGATTCCGTGCGTATGGGCGGTGATCATGTGACGAGCGACATTTCCATGGGGCTGCAGGTGCCCACCGCCACGGCGGAACGGATCAAGACATTCTATGGCGGCGTTGTCGCCACCGGCATGGATGATCGCGAGATGATCGAAACCGGCGGCGAGACCGGCGATTGGGAACATGACCGCCGCACCGTGTCGCGCGCCGAGCTGATCGGCATCATGCGCCCTCGGGTCGAAGAGATCCTCGAAGAGGTGCGTGGCTGTCTTGATGCCGCAGGATTTGACCATCTGCCAAGCCAGCAAATCGTGCTGACCGGCGGGGCGAGCCAAATCCCCGGCCTTGACGGATTGGCCTCGCGCATCCTCGGCCACCAGGTCCGCCTTGGTCGCCCCCTGCGCGTGCATGGCTTACCCCAAGCGGCCACAGGTCCGGGCTTTGCAGGTGCCGTGGGCCTGTCTTTGTTCGCCGCCCATCCGCAGGACGAATGGTGGGATTTCGAGATTCCGGTCGACAAATACCCCGCCCGCAGCTTCAAACGCGCCGTGCAGTGGTTTAGGGATAATTGGTAACAGAATTTTCTCCGAAAAATTCCGTTACGGTGGGCAAAGAGGTCTTTTGCAAAGCAAAAGAGCCTCAGCCCACTCAGCGAGGCCCCAATCACCACGCCCCGAAAAATTCTGTTACGGTGGGCAAAGAGGTCTTTTGCAAAGCAAAAGAGCCTCAGCCCACTCAGTGAGGGCCCGATCCCAACGCTCCCAACTCCATAACGCCAAAAGCATCGCTTTCAGATTCCCCCAAATCGTGGCCGGGGGCCGAACTTCTACGCCCCCCAAATACTCACCAACCAAGGTCAGGCATTCCAGACCTTCCGGTTTTCCCCCATAGGGCAACCCCTGCGATCCCTCTAAACCTCCTGTAACGGGCGCGTTTTTGTCCAACAGTCTTCAGGAGATTTCTTCATGCCTTTCACTCTGCCCACCATTTCCTTTCCCTTCATCACTGGCAGCATTTTCAACGATACCTGGATCGGAGGCTCGGGCGGTGATCGTTACCGTGGGCTTGCGGGCAATGACCGGATTTTTGGGTTCGAGGGCAATGACACCCTGGAAGGCGACGAAGGCCGCGATACCATCGATGGCGGTTGGGGGCATGACCGGCTGGTTGGCGGCACCGGCGACAACCTGCTTTTGGGCGGCTATGGCGATGACACGATCATCGGCGGCTCCGACAATGACCTGATCTATGGTGATAGCAGCCAACTCCCCGGCAGCCCGGGTTTCATCAATCTGATCTGGTCCAGCAATGACCGCATCTTTGCCGGCGCCGGAGACGATACCGTCTTTGGCGAATATGGCGATGATGACATTTATCTTGGCGCGGGCGATGACGAAGCGCATGGCGGCTCCGGTGATGATTTCATCTTTGGTGACAATGGTGATGATCTGATTTTCGGTGACGCTGGCGCGGATGAGATCCAGGGTGGCCATGGCAATGACTCCCTTTATGGCGGTGCCGACCAGGATCTGGTCTTGGGCGGCGCGGGCCATGACCAGATCTTTGGTGGCCAAGGCAATGACAATCTGTCCGGCGGGGCAGGGGATGACACCCTGTTTGGTGGCCAAGGGCAGGATGTGATCGGCGGCTCCTTCGGCAATGACGATCTTTACGGGTCTGACAGCGGCGCAGGGGATGGGGTGGCTGACCGCTTTGTCTTTGAAACCGGCCATGGGGTGGATGCCGTGATGGATTACGAGGTCGGGCTGGACATGCTGGATCTTGTCGATGGGCAAAACGTGGCGGGCTACAGCGTCGGCACCTTTCTGTCCCCCAGCGGGGCCGTGCTATCGGGAATCGAGCTACATTTCGCAGGCGGCGATGCGATCATTGTCCAAGGCGTGTTTGATTACGACGATCTGACCTTTGTCTGAATAAGCGTTTGATCAAGGCCAACGCGCCGCCAATCCAGACCCCGTTCCATCCTCCATGAACCGCCCCCCTCAAAAAGGAAATGACCATGCCAAGCTCTTCTATTCTCTTTCCCCAATTCGGCCTGCAAATCGATTTCGACCATCCCGGTTTGCGCCACCCTTTCTTTGCCATCCAAGGCGATGACAGCGACAACTTGTGGAATGGCACGTCAACCGCAGAATATTACGTGGGCTGGGGTGGCCGCGATACCGTGTTTGCAGGCGATGGAGCCGACACGATTTGGGGCGGCAATGGCAATGATGTTGTCTATGGCGAAGGCGGTAATGACAGCATCATTGGCGGGGCAGGTCAGGATGCGCTTTATGGCGGAGCGGGGCGTGACAGCCTGTTTGGCGGCTCTGGCGATGATGACCTGTCCGGCGGCAATGGCCATGATTTCCTGGCGGGGCAGGATGGGGATGATGATCTAATAGACGGCTATGGTGATGACACCCTGATCGGAGGCTCGGGCGATGACAACATCTATGGCGAAGCCGGAGATGACAGTGTCGAAGCCGGCACTGGTCATGACAATATCTATGCCGGGATCGGCCATGACTTTGTCAGCGCAGGCTCAGGCGATGACTATGTCGATGCGGACAGTGGCAATGACACGGCTTATGGCAATGACGGTGCTGACCGGTTGTTTGGCTGGGATGGCAATGACGTTCTGGATGGCGGCAATGGCGCGGATTCCCTTGTCGGTGGCGCAGGTAATGACGGTCTCTCCGGTGGCCGCCATGCTGACACGTTAGAAGGCGGAGACGGGGCCGACACGCTGAATGGCGGCGGCGGCAATGACGACCTTTATGGCGGCAGCAATGATGGCGATGCCGATGTCTTTGTTTTTGCCTCCGGTCATGACACGGTGTTCGACTATGAGGTTGGTATCGACGAAATCCGCCTTGATGGCGGGCTCGCAACCTCTGCCTATAGCTGGTCGGTGGTCACAACCCTGTCAGCGGGTGGGGCGCATGTCAGCGGGATCGAGATTGATTTTGGTGGCGGCGATGTGCTGTTGATTGATGGTGTCAGCGATATCAGCGACATTACTTTTGTCTAGGCTCTGGTGACAAAACCCAGCCGCCACCGGCGCGTGTCAGATTTTGCTGCTGACAAGCTGATTTGACCGCGGCGATCTGGGTGATCAGAAGGGCAAATCAGGGCGGTCAGAAGCAAAATCTGCCGCGTCGCGTGCGATTTCGCCAAATTCAACCAGCATGTCGTTGTTTCCGCTTGCCAGGGAGCCACCCTAGCTGCACGAAAACGCCTACAGCGTTTTCAGTTTTGCTGAAACAAAGCATCAGTTTTCTGCGTTTGAGTTTCTGCGTTTGAGCCGCAGGCGAAAGGCAGCGAAAGCTGATCCAATGTAAACTGGAAGCGCTTTAGCGCTGACAAAATTTGGACTGAAACCGGTGGTGGCTGGGTTTTGTCAACAGAGCCTGATCACCTATCTGCGCTCAAAACCTTGTTTCACCGCTATATCTAGTTAGTCCCACAACTTTAGAGCGTGACAGGGCCTAAATTTTAGGCTACTCTTAACCAACCGCTCCAACCAAGAGATGCGGCATTGGATCGAGCAGATCCCATTCAAATCGAATCCTACGCAGCGCACCTCCTCCCGTGCGCCGCGCCTCTTGTCTTGTGCCTGGGTCATGGGTTTCCGCAAAATCTGGCGGTTTGGGCGAAATCCCGCGAAAACCTGCCAAAAACATGCCATATTTGGTATGAAATACGTGTTTTTTACGTGACGTGGCGCGCGCCAGCCGTTACTCTGGAACGAAACGGGCCGGAAAACAGGCCTGAAATCGGTCAAAGCACAGGCGGAAAGCGTATGACATTGAATCTCACCATGCCCGGTCAGGAAGAATTGAAGCCTCGTATCACGGTATTCGGCGTGGGCGGGGCTGGCGGCAACGCGGTCAACAACATGATCGACAAAAACCTCGAAGGGGTTGATTTTGTCGTGGCCAATACCGACGCCCAGGCCCTGCAGCAAAGCCATAGCCAGGCGCGCGTTCAACTGGGCGTGAAGGTCACCGAAGGTCTGGGGGCAGGGGCCCGCGCGACCGTTGGGGCGGCGGCTGCTGAGGAAAGCATTGAACAAATCGTCGACCATCTGGCCGGCGCGCATATGTGCTTTATCACCGCCGGGATGGGCGGTGGTACCGGCACCGGCGCAGCCCCGATCATCGCGCAAGCCGCGCGTGAACTGGGCGTTCTGACCGTTGGCGTCGTAACCAAGCCGTTCCAGTTTGAGGGCGGCAAGCGGATGAAACAAGCCGAGGCCGGTGTTGAGCAGCTGCAAAAGGTTGTCGACACGCTGATCATCATCCCGAACCAGAACCTGTTCCGTCTGGCCAATGAAAAAACCACCTTTACCGAGGCCTTCTCCCTTGCGGATGATGTGCTTTATCAAGGTGTTAAAGGCGTGACCGACCTGATGGTCCGCCCCGGCCTGATCAACCTCGACTTTGCCGATGTGCGCGCCGTGATGGACGAGATGGGCAAGGCGATGATGGGCACCGGCGAAGCCTCTGGCGAAGATCGCGCTATCCAGGCCGCCGAGAAGGCCATCGCCAACCCGCTGCTGGACGAAATCAGCCTCAAAGGTGCCAAAGGCGTGCTGATCAACATCACCGGCGGCTCCGACCTGACCCTGTTCGAACTCGACGAAGCGGCCAACCGCATTCGCGAAGAGGTCGATCAGGACGCCAATATCATCGTTGGTTCCACGCTGGATGATGGTCTGGACGGCATGATGCGCGTCTCCGTTGTTGCCACCGGCATCGACGCGATGGAAAGCCACGCGGAAACCCCGCTGCCGCGCCGTTCGCTGTCTCAGCCTGGTGCGACCAAGGCGGTTGACGCGCCTGCCGCAGCCCCGGTTGCAGCGCCTGAGCCTGTTGTTGCCGTCGCGCCAGAGCCTGCGCCGCAGCCAGAACCGGTTGTCGCACAGCACGCCGAACCTGAACCCTCGCTGTTCCAGAGCATCGACGCCGAGCGCGCCGCTGCCGAAGAGCAGATGGAAACCATCTTTGAGGAAGAAGAGCAGGTTCTGGACGATGACGGCCTGCCCCCCCCGGCCTACCAGCCACAAGTGGCCGAGTTCCGTCCGCAGCCCGACACCATCGAAGCCGATCCGCAGGATTTTGTTGCCCCTCGCGCGCCAAGCGCTGGCAATCCGAATGCCGACATGGTCGCCCGCGTCAAGGCCGCTGCAGCCCGTGGCCGCGAAGCACAAGCTGCGCCCGCGCCAGCTCCGGCGCCCGAAGCGGAAAAGCCACGTTTCAGCGTGAATTCTCTGATCGGTCGCATGACCGGCGGTGGTCAACAGGCCGCCCCCGAGGCCGCCCCGGCCCCGCGTCAGCAGCCTCCGGTTCAGGCACAGCGCCCCGCGCCAATGCCACAAGCCGAGGCCGAGCCAGAAGATGACCGCATCGAAATCCCGGCCTTCCTGCGTCGTCAGGCGAATTAAGCCAGACTAAGGTTGGAAACAGACAGCACCCTCGGTTTAGCCGGGGGTGTTTTGTTTTTGGGACTTCTTAAACATCAATATCAGAGGTTTCCAATCAGCGCGGAATCAAGGCCCTTGGGCCGCCGCGCTATCGCCGTCCCGCCCCCCGGGTCGGCGATTTTGCTAACGTCTGGGTGAACACAGATGATGGAAAGAGCTTGGCTGGTATAAAGTGGTAGAAACTCTGGTTGCATCGCCAACCCGCGGGCCGGCGAAAGCGCGGCTTGTCTAAATTCATAGAGTGCAGTTGCAATTATCCTGAAGCGTTTCGGGTTAAACCTGAAACGCCATTCGCTGCCGCTCGCCTTTGGCTCAAACGCGAGGCGCGATGCTCGTGTCTCAGGTAAAACCCGAAACGCTATAGTTGGATTCGCTTTTCACCTCCCTGCATCTGCGGGGGCGTTTTATGTCAGATGTTGAAATTTTTCTGTGAGTTATCGTTAACAATTGTCGGAAAATCCGACTTTCCGCCTGTGAGTAACCTTGTGGAAAGAATTTCAAACCAACGCGTTTTCAACACCTTACACCATGCAAATCCGGGATGCGCGGTGATCCGCCAATTCTTAATGGGCATGTTTCACTTGGTTACAATCTTTGATTTGAGCCAACCCGCCCCTTTTCGTATCCACTTGGCCAAAGCCGCGCCCAATGGGGAGGGTGGCGGTAACCAAGGGATACCCCGTGCAGACAACGCTCAAATCGGCCATCACATTCCAGGGCTTCGGCCTGCATTCCGGGAAACCGGCATGTCTGACCATTCGCCCAGCTGCTGCCGATTTTGGGATCTGGTTTCAACGCACCGATCTGGACACAACACCGTCCAAGGCCGACACGCTCATTCCGGCCCGCTGGGATGTCGTGGAAACCTCGCCGCTTTGCACATTGCTGCGCAACGAAACCGGGGCCTCGGTCTCGACCGTTGAACATGTCATGGCGGCCCTGTCCGGTTGCGGCGTCCATAATGCCCTGATTGAAATTGATGGCCCCGAGGTTCCGATTCTCGACGGGTCCAGCATTCCTTTTGTGCGTGATATTCTCGCCTGTGGCCTGCAAGAACTCGACAGCCCACTGAAAGTGATCGAAGTGCTCGCCCCCGTGAGCGTGAAAACCGATCAGGGTTGGGCACAGATCAGCCCGGCACAACCGGGGCAGGGGCTGCAAATGGACTTCCATATCGACTTTGTCGATCGCGCCATTGGCCAGCAGGACAAAACCTTGAACCTCGCCAACGGCACCTTTGTGCGCGAGCTGTGCGACAGCCGCACCTTCTGCCGTGCCGCCGATGTCGAGGCGATGCATGCTGCGGGCAAGGCGCTGGGTGGCACCTATGAAAACGCAGTTGTCGTCGATGATGACAAAGTGCTCAGCCCCGGCGGTCTGCGCCACCGGGATGAGGCCGTGCGCCACAAAATGCTCGACGCTTTGGGCGATCTGGCGCTGGCGGGTCTGCCGATTGTTGGCCATTACGAAGGGCACAAGGCCGGTCACGCCATGACCAATGCTTTGCTGCACGAACTCTTTGCCACGCCATCGGCCTTCCGCATCGTGACCTGCGACCCATTTATGGCGCAAAACCTCCCCGGTGCCGGTGTCGAACTCGACGAAATTCCCGTTTTGAACTGATAGAAATGTCATGCGCGGTCCCTTGCGCATGAAATCCGCGTTAAGACGTTTTGCACGGGAAAATTCTGTGCTAGACCAATGCCAACTGGGTCCTTATTTGTGACCGGATCAAAGATCAAAGGGTAGTCAAGCATGGCAGGGGGCGGATCAAGAACAGCACTGATCGGGGCGACCTTGGGTGTCGTTGCGCTTGCGGGCTGTTCGGAGTTGGAACGCAAAGGTGTTGGCCCGGGTGGCGTGCCTTTGGAAAGCTACACCGCCGAACAGATTTTTGAGCGCGGCGAATACGAACTGTCGAACAAAGATTACGAGGATGGTGCGCTCTATTTCTCTGAAATTGAACGGCTTTATCCCTATTCCGAATGGGCTAAACGTGCCTTGATCATGCAGGCCTATGCCCATCATCAGGACAAGAAATACGAAGATGCCCGCGCCGCCGCGCAGCGTTTCATTGATTTCTATCCAGCCGATGATGACGCCGCCTATGCGCAATATCTCTTGGCGCTCAGCTATTATGACCAGATCGAACTGGTCGGTCGCGACCAGGGCCTGACCTTTCAGGCCCTGCAGGCGCTGCGCACCGTGATCGAACGCTATCCCGACAGCGAATATGCCCGAAGCTCGATCCTGAAATTCGACCTGGCCTTTGACCATCTGGCGGGCAAGGAAATGGAGATCGGCCGCTATTATCTCAAGCGGGATCATTTCACCGCCGCCATCAACCGTTTCCGCGTTGTGGTTGAGGATTTCCAGACCACCACGCACACGCCCGAGGCGCTGCATCGTCTGGTCGAGGCCTATCTGTCCCTTGGTCTGGTCGAAGAGGCGCAAACCGCCGCCGCCGTTCTGGGCCACAACTACCAATCCTCGGACTGGTACGAAGACAGCTACAGCCTGCTGCGCGGTCAGGGGCTTGAGCCGAAATTCTTCCGTGGCAACTGGTTGGCCGCGGCCTATCGTCAAACGATCAAGGGCGAATGGCTCTGAGGGTGGTATCGCCGCTTTTGGACAAGGCTGAGACCTGATGCTGCGCGCGCTTGAAATCCGAGACATGCTGATCATTGACCGGTTGGACCTTGCTTTCCAACCGGGCCTGAACGTGCTGACCGGTGAAACCGGGGCGGGCAAGTCTATCTTGCTGGATTCGCTCGGCTTTGTTCTGGGTTGGCGGGGCCGCGCCGAGCTGGTGCGCACAGGCGCGCAACAGGGGGAAGTCACCGCTGTCTTTGATCTCGCCCCCGGTCACGCGGCCTTTGGCGTGCTCGAAGAGGCCGGGTTGCCGGTCGGGGATGAGCTGATCCTGCGCCGGGTGAACACCACCGACGGGCGTAAGACCGGCTGGGTCAATGACCGCCGTGTATCGGGCGAGGTGCTGCGTCAATTGTCGGCCACTCTGGTTGAGCTGCACGGCCAGCATGATGATCGCGGCTTGCTTGATCCCAAGGGGCATCTGGCGATCCTCGACATCTATGCTGGGAATGACGCCCTGCGCGCCGATCTGCGCGCCCGCTGGTCCGAAATGGGCGCGGCGCGGCGGGGTTTGAGCAAGGCACAGGCTGCCTTGGAAGAGGTCCGCGCCGAAGAGGAATTCCTGCGCCACGCGGTGGATGAGCTCAGCAAACTCGCCCCAGAACCCGGCGAAGAGGCCGAGCTGGACCAACGCCGCCGCCGCATGCAGCAGGCGGAAAAGATCCGCGATGACATCGGTCAGGCGTCGTCAGCTCTGGGCTATGACGGGGCCGAAGGCGCCATGGCCAATGCGCTGCGCTGGCTCGAAGGCGCGTCGGAAAAGGCGGATGGCCGCTTGGATGACCCGATCAACGCCCTGACCCGCGCCATGGCCGAGCTGGACGAGGCGGCGCGCGGCGTTGCCGATTGTCTCGACGGTCTCGACTTCAATCCGGCGGAGCTCGAAGACACCGAAGAGCGCCTCTTTGCTCTGCGCGGGCTTGCGCGCAAACATCAGGTGCAACCCGATGAACTGGCCGATCTCAGCGCCAAACTTTCGGCGCGTCTGGCGGCCTTGGATGCGGGAGAATCCCAGATTGCCGAGCTGCAAAGCGCGTTGAAACAGGCCGAGACCGCCTATGGTGCCGCCGCTGATTCGCTTACGCAAAACCGCCGTGCCGCGGCGACGCGTCTGGATGCGGCTGTGGCCTCAGAGCTGGCCCCGCTCAAGATGGAACGTGCTGTTTTCGTGACAGAAATCACCCCTGCTCCCGACAGCGCCGAGGGGCGCGATGCGGTGTGTTTCTCGGTCGCCACCAATCCGGGCAGCCCCGCCGGACCGCTGAACAAGATCGCCTCGGGCGGTGAACTCAGCCGGTTTTTGCTGGCGCTCAAGGTTTGCCTCTCCGAAGAGCGCAATGCGGGCGTGACCATGATCTTTGACGAGATCGACCGCGGTGTCGGTGGGGCCACGGCGGATGCGGTGGGCCGGCGGCTCAAGGCTCTGTCCGATGGCGGTCAGGTGCTGGTCGTGACCCACTCGCCGCAGGTCGCCGCGCTTGGCGGGCATCACTGGCGCGTGGCCAAACATGTGGCGGATGGGGTGACCACCTCGGATGTGTCGCCACTGGATGCGGACCAGCGCGAAACCGAAATCGCCCGCATGTTGGCGGGCGACACGATCACCGATCAGGCTCGCGCGGCGGCGCGAGCGCTGTTGGTGGGGTAACTGGCCCGGATTGCTTGCAATCCGGTTCACGCCCGACCCGCCCGTCAAACCGAAGGTTTGCATTTGGAAGTGGGTCGGGCATGAACCTCGTGTTGCACATTAACTCTTCACCGCCGACACGCGCGCAAACCCCAACACACACAGCACCAACACACCCCCGGCCACTCCGGTTCGGATCATGTTGAACATCTGCCAGCGTGGCGAATAGGCCTGCCACACCGCTTTGGCCTTGTCCAACCCTTCGGGCACTGCCACAGCCGCCAATTCATTGTTCATCACCACATTGACCGAGGCCGTCAGGGCCAAACACCCACCCAGGTAAATCACCCCAGCTGCGCCAAACAACAATGCCGCCGGCCTCGCTCCAGCAAGCCAACACAGCCCCGCCGCCAGCAAAGCCACCACCGGCGTGCCAAAAAAGATTGGGGCAAAGGCCACATTGCGCACGCTGGCATTCATCGCCTGCATGGCCGGAATGGCGATGCGTGGGTCAGCAGCGTCCAAGCCCCACATGGTCGAGCAGATCCAGGCATAGAAGAACCCAAAGATCCCGCCAGCCAAGACTGTGGCCAGCAGCCCTGTGCCCCGCGCCATCATGCCTCGGCCCCTTTGCGGGCTGCGACAAAGACTTGGTAGAGGATGGTGACAATCGCGAGCTGCGCGGTGATCACAGCGGGCCAGATTTCACCAAAGGCGGGGTCGATATATTTATGTGGGCCAAAGCTGACACTGGCCAAAAGCGCGGCGATCACCGCCAAGGCGCGCCCGGCCAGGCTGGTGCCCATCTGCAGCGACGCGATGGCAGCCGCAATGGCCACGCCTAAAAACGGGGCCAGCGCAAAAAGCGGGATGGTGCGCGGCGGGTGCGGGGCCAACCCGGCAAACATAGAGGCCAGCATCACCGCTTGTAACGTGATCAACACCCACAGGGCGGCATTCTTGGGAGAGGCGGGCAGCGGGGCAGGGGATGTCATGGGTCGTCTCCTTTGGTTTCATAATCCGTTTCCGTAACGATGTGTACGGTTGTTCATTGACGTAATCTTGTGTACGGTTTCTGTCAAGGGGCTGTTGAAACGCCCTGCCAATCGAATAGGAGACAGCATGCGCGCCGATGCCAAAGCCGAAAGAGAAACCCAAATCGCCAGTGCCGCCTATGCGCTGATGGCCGAAAAGGGGTTTCACGGATTGTCGATGCTGGCGGTGGCGAAGCGGGCCAAGGCGTCAAACGAGACGCTGTATCGCTGGTACGGAGACAAGCTTGGCCTGTTTCGCGCGCTGATTGAACGCAATGCAGATCGTGTGGCTGATGCTTTGGACGCCGCGCTTGCCGAGCGGCCAGACCCGCGCGCCGCCTTGCAGATTTTGGGGCCTGCCTTGTTGGACATGTTGCTCTCGCCGCAGGCCATTGCGTTGAACCGCGCGGCGGCAGCAGATGCCAGCAATTCACTCGGACAGGTCCTGGCCGAATCCGGGCGTGGCCGCGTCTTTCCCCGTATCGCAGCCCTGTTTGACGATTTGATCGCGGCAGAGCTGTTGCACGGCCCGGCGGCACCGGCTGCCTCGCTTTGGGTTGATCTTCTGGTGGGGGATTGGCAGATCCGGTGCGCCACCGGTGCCATGCCGGTCCCCGATGCCGCCGCCCGCCGCGCTCGGGCCGAACATGCCGAGGCGGTGTTGTTTTTGGTCAAAGGGGGGTAGGGCCGTCTGGTCGTTGCCGGCACGCCCTGGGGGCGCTGCCCCGTCCCGAGCGGGGCTCGGGACTCCCCGGGATATTTGGGGCCCAGAGAAGAAGCGGGGGCGGGTTAAAAGGTCTGAAGGCGAAATTAATGTTTTGAGGTCGTGGCGGGTCAAGGCGCGCTTGGGGGAGCAGGAAATCTATACGAAACAGCGGCAGAATCGGACTGTTTACGGTTTGTTCCAGATCCGGGGCCTCGGATTGCTGGGGGCAATCTCTCCGAAATCCCGCGAATTTTGTACCGATTGCCCCGTTGCCTGTTGATCGCGCGGGGCGTTACCGGCAGCGTGCGCTGCGTTATTTGGATTTTGGCAACTGGCTCAGTTGCCCGGGACAAGCTTGCCCGGATTCATGAGGTTGTCTGGGTCCAGCGCCTGTTTGATGGCCCCCATGACCTGCCAACCCTCGCCATGTTCCTGCGCCATAAAGGATTTCTTGCCAATGCCGACCCCATGCTCGCCAGTACAGGTGCCGCCCAGAGCCAGCGCGCGGGCAACCATTTGATTTGACAGGCGTTTTGCTTCTTCGAGGTCGGCGGGTTGGTTTGGGTCGATCAGCAGGATCGCGTGGAAATTGCCATCCCCCACATGGCCCAGGATCGGGCCGGACAGGGAGGATGCGGCGATATCGGCCTGGGTCTGTTCCACCGCCGTGGCAAGGTTTGAGATCGGCACGCAGATATCGGTGACCATAGCCCGCGCCCCAGGCTTGGAGGCCAGCACCGCATAATAACCGTTATGGCGCATCGCCCATAGGGATCGACGCTCTTCTTCGCGGGTGGACCACTGAAAAGGTGAGCCTTCATAATCACTTACGATTTCGGCAAAGCGTTCCGCATCCTGTGCGACACTGTCGGGGCTGCCGTGGAATTCGACCATGAGATGGGGGGCCTGGGCCATCGAAACCCCGGCATAATCGTTGAAGGCGCGGGCAGTATCGGCGCAGGCAAATTCGATCCGTGCCATGGGAATGCCCATCTGGATGGTTTCGGTGACGGCGGCGACCGCGCTGGCCATATCGGGAAAGCTGCAGATGCCGGCGCTGATTGCTTCGGGGATGCCATGCAGTTTCAGCGTGAGTTCCGTCGCCAGCCCCAGCGTGCCCTCGGATCCAACCATCAAGGCCGTAAGGTCATAGCCTGCCGCGCTTTTTCGTGCTCGGCTGCCGGTGTCGATCAGGCGACCATCGGCCAGAACCACCTTCATCCCCATGACATTGTCGCGCATGGACCCATAGCGCACCGTGGTCGTGCCCGAGGCGCGGGTCATGGCCATGCCGCCGATCGAGGCATTGGCCCCGGGATCAACGGGAAAGAACAGGCCGGTGGCGCGGAGTTCTTCGTTCAGCGCCTCGCGCGTCACGCCCGGTTGCACCACCACATCCATATCCGCCGCATTGATCTGCAAGATCTTGTTCATGCGGCTGAAATCAACGCAAACACCGCCGCGCGTGGCCAATCCGTGCCCCTCAAGCGAGGTTCCCGCCCCCCAACCGATCACAGGCACAGCATATTTGGCGCAAATCCTGACAATCTCTTGAGTTTCTTCACTTGTTTCTGGAAACACAACCGCATCTGGCGGTGTCATGGGAAAGTGCGATTCGGAGCGGCCATGGGCCTCAAGCTCGGATTTGGACAGGCTTAAACCTTCGCCAAGAAGTGTGTGTAACTCTGCTAGCGCCTGTTCTACGGGCATTTTGGCCTCCGACTTCAATTGGGGGCATGTTAACCAAGCTCAAGGCGGGACGAAACCCGCTGGATATGAGGAGACCAAAGTGCTGAGCCAATTGCGCAACCAAGTGGGGCAGATGCGGCGAGCTTTTGGTCAGGGTTGGGATCTTTTGCGCCACAAAGGGCCAAGCCAGATACAGTTCTGGTTGATCGCTTTGGTGCTTGGGATTGTCTCTGGTCTGATCGCCATCGGGTTTCGCGCCGCGATTGAATGGTTGCAAACCACGGTTTACGGCACGCCACATGTGAACACGCTGCACAGTTTCGCCGAAGAGTTACCTTGGTATTTTATCCTTATGATTCCGGCCTTTGGTGGGATCGTGGTTGGGTTTATCCTGCATCATTTCACCCCGGATGGCCGTGTGCAATCGGTGGCGGATGTGATCGAGGGCGCGGCGCTGAATGATGGCCGGGTCGAGCGCAAGGCCGGGGTGGCCTCGGCCATGTGTTCCTGGATCACGCTGTCGACCGGGGGGAGCACCGGGCGCGAGGGGCCGGTTGTGCATCTGGCGGCCTTGGCGTCGAGCTGGGTTGCCAATGCGTTGAAGGTGGACGGTGTGACCGGGCGCGACCTGTTGGGCTGCGCCGTGGCTGCTGCTGTGTCGGCCAGCTTTAACGCGCCGATTGCCGGGGCTTTGTTCGCGCTCGAAGTCATCCTGCGCCATTTCGCCCTGCACGCATTCGCGCCCATCGTGGTGGCCAGTGCGGCGGGGACCGTGATCAGCCGCTTGGTCTATGGCGATGTGACCGAGTTCGCTTTGCCCGGCACAACAACGGTTGAATTCTACCTGGAACTCCCGGCGTTTTTCCTGCTGGGGCTGGTCTGTGGCGTGGTTGCCGTTGTGATGATGCGGGCGATATTCTTCGCGGATGATGTCGAGACCGAGCTGCAAAACCGTCTCAAACTACCCTATTGGCTGCGCCCGGCTGTTGCGGGGCTGTTGCTGGGTGGGATCGCGGTTTTCTTTCCTCATATCATCGGGGTTGGGTATGAAACCACATCTTTGGCACTGACCGGCAATCTGCTGCTGCACGAGGCGTTTATCTTTGCCGTTCTCAAGGTGTTTGCCGTGTCGCTGACGGTCGCCGGGCGCATGGGGGGCGGGATGTTTTCCCCCTCGCTGATGGTTGGGGCGCTGACCGGGCTGACCTTTGGCCATATCGCGACGGGGTTGTTTCCCGATATGTCCTCGGCCTTTACACTTTACGCTTTGGCGGGCATGGGGGCGGCGGCGGCGGCTGTTTTGGGCGCGCCCATTTCCACAACGCTGATTGTGTTCGAACTGACCGGTGACTGGCAAACCGGGCTGGCGGTGATGGTCTCTGTCTCTATGTCCACGGCCTTGGCCTCGCGGCTAGTGGATCGATCGTTTTTCCTGACCCAGTTGGAACGGCGCAATGTGCATCTGGCGGCGGGGCCGCAGGCCTATCTTTTGGCCATGTTCCGTGTGCAGGGGGTGATGCGACGACCCACGGATGAGAATGCTGCGGATGAGCAGGCCTGCCGCGACCTGATTGAACAGGGGCTGCATGTGCCAGTAGACGCCACGTTGGAGACAGCCTTGCCCCTGCTTGATCGGTCTGATCTGTCGTTTTTGCCGGTGATCTCACGTGACGAAAACAACGCCCCTGTTTTGCAAGGGGCGCTGTTTCATGTTGATGCGCTGAAGGCCTATAACCAAGCTCTTGCTGCTACCGCTGAAGAAGAGCACAGCTAGGCTAAAAAGTTAGCGATTGCCGGGCAGACGCTGCATGATGCAGAAGCGGAAATCGCGGCCACGGTGGTGTTCACAGGCGTCATAAGCGGCTTGCAAATCGCTATAAGGGCGCGGGTTTGGTTGTGGCTTGGGCGTGTGCGGGCGCTCCTTGCTGAGATAGGCTTTGTGCGCCCAGCCAATCAGGCCGGAATTCAGCTTGAGCAAGCGCCATTTGCCACTGCGCCCCAGGATCTCGACCTTGGTGCCGTTATGCATTTTGCGGACCACATGGTAATTGGTGCCCGGACCTTTGCGCAGGTTCAGATCGCCATAGGGCGCGTCCACCCAGCGGAATTTGCGCGGTTCATAGATCGGGTTTGTGTCACGATCACGCGGTTTGGTGTCGCTGATGAAATGCCCATGCGCCCATCCAATGGAATCCGACTGGTGGTGATAGACTTTCACCCATTCACCCGGTTGCGCCAGAAAGGTGACATTGTCGCCATGGCGCATCTTTTCCATGACAGGGTAGCGCGTGGATGGCCCTTCGCGCAGGTTCAAAAACCCGTCTTTGGGCGCGTTGATATAGACCTGACGCCCTTCGGTGGCGGCGGCAGAGGTGGCAATGAATAGGGCCATGAGGCAGGCGAGAATACGAAACATCTTGATTGTCCTTTTTGCTGAAGCAGCGATAGGACGATCATGGGAAGAGGGGTGCCAGATATACAATATCACCCGCCGCTGGACGGGTGATATCGGATGACATGGTGTTTAACCATCTGAATTTTAAGGTATAGTTCTAAGGGTCAGGAATAACTGACCTGGCAAGGTTTTCCCGATTTCAGACTTAGGGCAGCTGTTCGATGGCAACGCCATCCTGGACTTGAAAGGCCAGATAGCCGCTGATTTCCTTGACCGCATCAATTGGTGCTTCATAGCTCCAGACCGCGTTTTCATAGGTCTTGGATTTTGACATGATCGAAAAATACGAGGCCTCGCCCTTATGGGGGCAGGTGGTCTTGTGATCAGTTGCCTCAAGAAAGGCCATGCCGATATCTTCGCGTGGGAAATAGATCACCGGCGGGTAATCCCCCTCGGTCAGCTCCAAAGCACGGCTGGATTCCCCAAGAACAGCCCCACCGGCCCGAATGATCCAGGTGCCTTCGGCTGGAATAATGGTGATTTTGCTCATGTTTCTCTCCCCCGTTTTGTCGTTGACCCGCGTTTAAGACACGGGAATTGTTTCAGCAGTATGTCAAATAGCCCGGCAGGCCTGCGACAACCAGTCTTTTGCGCCGCCTTCGACCAAAGGACTAATCCGGGCCGCGACCTCGGCATGATAGGTGTTCAGCCAATCCCGTTCAGCCTCTGTTAGCAAATCCGCATCAATCAGCCGCAGATCGATGGGCACCCAGGTCAGGGTTTCAAAGCGATACATTTGCGGAACCGACTGGCCGGGCAGGGCCGGGGCCTCTTCTACGGCTATCAGGTTTTCGATACGGATGCCAAAGGCCCCTTCTTTGTAAAAACCCGGCTCGTTCGAAATGATCATGCCCGGCTCAAACGGCACCTTTCCCGTGCGCGCCAGCCTTTGCGGACCTTCATGCACCGACAGATAGGCCCCAACCCCGTGACCGGTCCCATGTCCGTAATCCATCCCCTCTTGCCAAAGCGCAACACGGGCCAGCGCGTCAAGATCGGCCCCGGCCAGTCCCTTGGGAAAGCGCAAGCGCGAGATGGCAATCATGCCCTTCAGCACCAGCGTAAAGGCGCGCTGCTCTTCCGCGCCGGGGGAGCCAATAGCAATGGTGCGGGTGATATCGGTGGTGCCATCGACATATTGGCCACCGCTATCGACCAGCAAAAGCTGATTGTCCTCAACCTTGCGATTGGTTTTTTCCGTCACGCGGTAATGCACGATGGCCCCATTCGGCCCCGCGCCCGAGATCGTTTCAAAGGAAATGTCGCGCAGGGCGTTGGTGGCGCGTCGCTCACCCTCAAGCTGTTTAACCACGTCGATTTCAGTCAGGCTTCCGACGGGTTGCGCGTCAAGCCAGGCGAGGAAACGCACTATTGCGGCCCCATCGCGCAGATGGGCCTGGCGCGATCCCTCCAACTCGGCGGCGTTCTTGCGCGCCTTTGGCAGCAGGATCGGATCCTGCGCCTCATGCGGATCGTTCAACAATGCGGCCACAGCCATGGGGCAGGTGGCCGGATCAATCTGAACCCGCCCCTCCAGTGCCTGTACCGCATTAAGGAAGCCCTCTACCGGAGCAACCGACACTTTGGGGCCAAAGTGATCCCCCAAACCAACCAATTTCTCAGCAGCGCAGAACAGCGACACCCGCCCGTCACGATGCAGAATAGCAAAGCCATGGGGCACCGGATTGCGCGGAATGTCACTGCCGCGGATATTGAGCAGCCAGGCAATGCTGTCGGGCAGGGTGATGATGGCCGCATCCGCTGTCAGCGATTGGGAGATGCGGTCGATTTTTTCCCCATGCGCCTCACCGGCCAGATCCAAAGGCTGAACAAAAATCTCGCCCAAAGGCGGGGCTGGCTGATCCTGCCAGACCTGATCAACCAGATTATCCAAGGCGCGCAGCTCACGGTCTGGCAATTTCTTGGCCAGTGCGCGGTGCTGATCCAGCGAAAGCAACCAGGGATCAAAGCCGACAATCCCTTTTGGCAGTGCCTCAGCAATCCAATCGCCCAAGGAGACTTCCGGCCAATCCACCGGCTCAAATACATCCGCGACCTGCGCACGTACCTGCACGCGGTAACGCCCATCCACAAAGACACCAGCCCGATCTGCCAAGGCCACGCACCAGCCCGCAGAGCCTGTGAACCCGGTTAACCAGGCCAGCCTTTCATCATGTGCAGAGACATATTCCCCCTGATGCGCATCGGCGCGTGGCACCAAAAAGGCGTCAACACCCGCCGCCGCCATGGCCGCGCGCAAAGCCTCAAGCCGCGCAGGCCCTTGTTCCGGTGATGCCGTTTCCTCAAAAGACTGAAACAAATCCGCCTCCCCTTTAAACATCGCCACCGCAAGGTGACCACCATCCCAATGGTTTCTTTGGGCCAAAAATATCCCGGGGGTGGCAAGCCTTTGGCTTGCAAGGGGGCTGGCCCCCTTATCCACCCGTCAGGGTTTCCCAGAATTTAGGACGCCTTGCGCATCCCCATCACCCGGGCCCGCGCCCGAGGATCGCTGTCAAAGAGCGAGGCAAGCTGTTCGGTCATCGCACCGGCCAGCTGTTCGACATCGGTGATGGTCACGGCGCGGTCGTAATAGCGCGTCACATCATGGCCGATCCCGATCGCCAGCAGCTCAACCTGTTTCTTGCGTTCGACCATGGCGATCACATCGCGCAGGTGTTTCTCAAGGTAATTGGCCGGGTTCACCGACAGGGTGCTGTCATCCACCGGGGCCCCGTCCGAAATCACCATCAGGATTTTGCGCGCCTCAGGACGGCCCGCCATGCGCCGATGCGCCCATTCCAGCGCCTCGCCGTCGATGTTTTCCTTCAGAAGGCCTTCTTTCATCATCAGGCCCAGATTGTCCCGGGTCCGCCGCCAAGGCGCATCGGCCCCCTTATAGATGATGTGGCGCAGGTCGTTCAGGCGCCCGGGCTGCTGTTCGCGCCCGGCATTCAGCCATTTCTCACGCGCCTGGCCGCCTTTCCACGCGCGGGTGGTAAAGCCGAGGATCTCGACCTTGACGCTGCAGCGTTCAAGTGTGCGGGCCAGAACATCGGCGCAGATCGCCGCAATCGAAATCGGGCGCCCGCGCATCGAGCCGGAGTTGTCCAAAAGCAGCGTCACAACCGTGTCGCGGAACTCGGTGTCTTTCTCGATCTTAAAGCTCAGCGGGGTGGTCGGGTTGGCGACAACCCGCGCCAGACGACCGGCATCCAGAATGCCCTCTTCGCGATCAAACTCCCAGGACCGGTTTTGCTGGGCCTGCAAGCGGCGCTGCAACTTATTGGCCAGACGCGACACCGCGCCTTTCAGCGGTTCAAGCTGCTGATCCAGATAGGCGCGCAGCCGTTCCAATTCCTGCGGTTCGGCCAGATCCTCGGCGAGGATCTCTTCGTCAAATTCGGTGTCATAAACCTGATAATCCGGGTCGGCCTCGGAAATCGGTTGCGGGGCGGGGGGCTCCATCGGGGCCTCGCCCTCGGGCATTTCTGCCTCATCACCCAATTCCTGATCCGCCATTTCATCCATGCTCACCTGAGCCTGAGACGGATCCTGAGTTTCTTCCTGGCTTTGCTCGGGCGAGGCTTCGGCATCTTCGCTCTCGTCATCCTGCCCAGTGCTGTCTGGCTGTTCGTCCTCGTCCTGCTCATCCTGCGAGGCGTCATCATCGGACTCATCATTCAACTCGTCCGGGTCATCGCCCAACTGGTCGCCATAGCCGAGATCGGTGATCATCTGGCGGGCGAATTTGGCAAAGGCCGACTGGTCAGACAGCACGTCCTGAAGGTTCTCCAGCGTGCCGCCCGCCTGATTTTCCACAAAACCGCGCCAAAGTTCCATGACATTGGCGGCTTCAGGCGGCAGGTCGCGCCCGGTGGCAAGGTGGCGGATCAGGTATCCGGCCGCAACGGGCAGGGGGGCCTCGGCGGCCTGGGTGATCTGACCATAGCCGCGCCGAATGGCGTCATGGCTGATCTTGGCGTCGATATTGCCAGCGGTGCCGGGCATATCACGCGCGCCCATTGCCTCGCACCGGGCGGTTTCCATCGCCTCATACAATTCGCGCGCCATATCGCCCGGAGGCGCAAATTTTGCATGCGTGCCTTCGTCGTGATAGCGACGTTGCAGGGCCAAAGCATCCGCTGTGCCCCGGGCCAGCAAAACCTCATCCCGCGTCATACGGCGCGACACCTGCGGCAGGCGCATAGCATCGCCTGACACGCCAGACGGATCGACCGTATAGCTGACGGACAGTTCCGGATCGTCTGCCATCACCTTGGTGGCTTCTGCCAGGGCTTTCTTGAACGGATCTGCGGGATTGTCGGATGGTTTGCTCATGTCAGTTTTATGAGCAGAATGTCGCTCCGCCGCAAGAGGGAAAGCGGCGTTTTAGAGCGGTCGGGCGGTTAGCTTAGCACCATGATTTGGCAGGTCATCAGGTGCTGATCGGCCAAACGCTGCGACATGTGCCGCCGCCGTTCATCCTGTTGAAAGGTTGCCGCCTGTAACAGGCGGGCATGGGCCATCTTGGCCTCAATCCGGTTGGCCAGCACGGTCTTGCCGCTCAGCCCCGACTGGCGGGCATCGTCGATCACAGCGGAAAGCAAATCCTGAAACAGGGAATACCCGGCCTCGGCCTGATGATCTTCACCCCCCATTAACCAGGCATGTTCGCGGGTTGCTGAAAAACGACCCAAGCATGTGGCAAAAAACTGCGCCTGATCACGCGGGGCGTCGGGCATGGCATGTGCTGGCAGGCTCGACAAAAGCGCCAGTGTCAGACTTCCTAAAATTGTTTTCAGATCGCCCATATTTTGGATGATAGGGGCAATTTATCGCTTAATGCTTAAGCGAAATGAAAACTTTTAATAAAAGTGATCCTAAAAACACAGGTTTGCCACGGTGCTGCAACGGCTCGGAACGCCGCTGGCCTTCAATCATGCAGTTTTGATCCGGTCGGCAAAAGCTCTGTACAGGCCACGCACAGCGCGTCCTGACTGCAGGAGGAAACCTCGCCCCGTTCCGCAAAACGGGTCAACAGAGCCAAGCTGTATTCGTCAAACCGGGTTTCCGTGGCCCCATAGCGCAGCGGTGCGGTTCTGTCGGTTACGGAATAGTCCGAAGCGGCGAGCAATTGGTCGCGATGGGCCGACATCGTGACAGATTGGGTATCGCCGGGCCTCATGACATCCAGCCATTTGGCCCGCGCATCAAAGACTCCGGCGCAATATTGCATGACATGCCTGTCAGCGTCGCTTGTGGCCTGAGCGCCAGAAGCCGCAATCAGACCTAAAGTGAAACACGCGGCACGCGCGACAATCCCCAACCCCATGATCTCAGCCCCCCAGCCAAATCTTTGGACCAGCAAAACAGGCTTAACAAAAGGTTACAAGCCTGAGAAAGGGCGTCGCTGTGTTTCTGATCTGGAAACAACGGGGGTGATTTACAGCGTCGCGCGGCCGGTGATGAGATCCGCCAGCAGGGCAATATGCACATCCAGCGCATCAATCACCCGGTAGTTGGTGGCCTGCCCATCAAAGGCGAGGTTCAGATCAGTGCCCGCCAAAACAACCGCATCCGCGCCCAGATGATCAACCATGTCCTAGCCAGCACCGAGAAACAGCTGGCGCTGTTCTGGCGTGCAAATGCCAGCGACGGCCATGTCCTGATAGCTCTGCCCGATCTCGTCAATCCGACCGTCCAGTGCGACGGCTTTGGTCTGGGTCAACTGCCCGTAAAGGCGGGTGTTCATGACAACGCGCGTTCCCAACAGGCCCACTGTCTTGATCCCTTCGGAAACAAAGAAGTCGTCCAAAGGGGCAACGGCGGAAATCAAGGGGAGGGCGGAGCGTTTGACGGTTTCCTCAAAGCAAAAGTGACCACCCAGAGAGGTGATCGCCACCGCGTCACAGCCCGCCTCGGCGAGGCGGTCAATATGGCGGGCATAAATCTCGGCCTGCTCTTCGCGACGGTCCGCAAGGTTGTTGACGATCAAGGCCTGTACGTCGGCATGTTCGATGGTCAGATCAAACGGCCCGCCCACGGCGGCGGTCAGGCGCTGGTAGTAAACCACGGTGGCTGCGACGCCTATGCCGCCAATGAGACCGAGATGCATAATGGGCCTTTCAAGACTTGAGCTGTCACATTTAGCGTTAATGGAAAAGGCGGCACGATAGGCACGCCTGCCTTGGTCAATAAGCCAAAGAAGGCCAATTAAAAACCGTGTTACATTTTGTGCAAGCCGGATCTTCCATGCAGGGATGGAGATGGCCGTGGTTTGCGAAGACGACCAGCCAGCTTTCAACCCGAGCCTTCAACTCATGGTTTTTCGGCAAACTATTCAAAGGCATCGTTTGCCCAGGCATCCTTGGAGCAATGGGCTTGGCGGCACTGTGCATTTCGTCAATTAGGCGGTTCGCGCGTGCGCGCATCATGATCGCATGTGCATCACGCGCCCCGGTTAGCGTTTCTCGCCAAATAGCTCGTGCCTCAAAATGGGCTGCGCAATTTACTAACGTATTACGAGGCGTCACCGACCAAATAGAGTTTTGGTCGGCAATCACGGCGTTGGTGGTGCAAATCAACAGAAATGCACCAAGCCGGATCATCAGCCCAAGCTCACATTCGCTGCGCTTTCAGGCAGTTCTTCGTCAAAGCAGCGCTGGTAGAACTCGGCCACTGTCTGGCGTTCAAGCTCATCACATTTGTTGAGGAAGCTCAGGCGGAAGGCATAGCCGACATTGCGGAAGATTTCCGAGTTCTGTGCCCAGGCAATCACGGTCCGTGGCGACATCACAGTCGACAGTTCGCCATTCATAAAGGCGCGGCGGGTGAAATCGGCGACGGTGACCATCTGTTTGATGGTCTTGCGACCGGCCTCGGTGTTGTAATGCGGGGCCTTGGACAGGATGATCTGCGTTTCCGCGTCAATCGAGAGATAGTTCAGCGTGGCAACCAGCGACCAGCGGTCCATCTGACCTTGGTTGATTTGTTGCGTGCCGTGATAGAGCCCGGTTGTGTCGCCCAGACCCACGGTGTTGGCGGTCGCAAAGATGCGGAAATAAGGGTGCGGGGTGATGACTTCGTTCTGATCCAGCAGGGTCAGCTTACCATCGGTTTCCAGCACGCGCTGGATCACGAACATAACGTCAGCACGGCCTGCATCATATTCGTCGAACACGATGGCGGTCGGGTTGCGCAGGGCCCAGGGTAGGATGCCTTCTTGGAACTGGGTGGTCTGCTTGCCATCCACCAGTTTGATCGCATCCTTACCAATCAAATCGATCCGGCTGATATGTGAGTCCAGATTCACACGAACCGCAGGCCAGTTCAGGCGCGCGGCAACTTGTTCGATATGGGTGGACTTACCGGTGCCGTGATAGCCCTGAATCATCACGCGGCGGTTGTTGCGGAAACCGGCCAGAATCGCGAGGGTCGTGTCAGGATCAAACTTGTAAGTGCTGTCGATATCGGGAACGCGGTCGCTGTTCTCGGGAAAGCCGTGAACAACCATATCGCTATCGATTCCAAAGGTTTCACGGACAGAGATCTCTTCAGTCGGTTTCGCGTTGATATCAATCATGCCGTCCGCCATGTTCCGGTGTCCTTATTCAATCGGGCTGTCTTAACGTCGCCTTGTCGTGCCTCATTTCGCCAGCAGGGGCAAGGGGCTGCAATCGTTTCTGCGGGCCGAGCCGCAATAAGACCGCGCCATGCCGCGAAATTCGCCGGAACGAGGGATGGCCGAGGCCAAGATGCGGACTGGCCTTAAGGCGCGTTCCGGTGGGCGAGGGGCAGAGTTTCGTGGACCGGCGCGTTGGTTTGTGGCATCCAAGGGGCGGGATATGTGGTGGGGTGCGTGATGCAGTTACAGCCCAAGTCATCGGAAATCGAAACATTGCTGACCGAGGTTGCCAAAGGGGACCACCGCGCTCTGCGCGGGCTGTATGATTGTGTCGGGGCTGATTTGTATGGCGTGGCGGTTTATTTGGTCGAAGATGAAAGCGCGGCATCGAATATCCTGACAGATGTGTTTGAGCGGGTTTGGCAAATGGCGGGGATGATGCGCGCCAATGGCGTGCCGCCGCATGTTTGGTTGCTCACACTGACGCGGGACACAGCGGTGGCGCATTTGCGGCAGCAACGTCGCAACACGGGCATTCCCGCCGCGCTGGACATTACGGAACGCCTATACGCAACCGACGCCCCCAATGCGGGTGGCAGTGCCGAGGCGGTCCAATTGCAGGCCTGCCTGTTGGAACTGCCCCCAGATCGGGCAAGCTGGATGGAACGGGCCTTTAAGGCCGGGATGACTTATGCGGACCTGGCTGAGATCACCGGGAAGCAGGGGGGAGAGCTGCGCGCGGCCTTGCGACGCAGCGTGTTGCAACTGCGGGAGTGTCTGAGCCGATGACAGTTGACGTTGACGCTATGCCCGCTGATCTGCCCGGAGGGGACGAGGCCACCGCGGCTGAATATGTCCTGGGTCTGCTGAGCGATGCCGAAGCAACGCCTTTTGAGACGAAGCTCAACAAGGATCGTGACCTGCAACAGGATGTTGCGGCCTGGCAGGCCTATTTCTGCACCTATTTTGAGACGGTCCAGCCCCAAACCCCGCCGCCTGCTTTATGGCGTGAAGTGGAAATACGGGTTGGACAGGAACCGAAGGTACCCATGTGGCGGCAAGTCCTGCCTTATTTGATAGGTGCGTTCTTTGGGGGCGGTTTGACGTGGCTGGTAACTATGATTGGATTAGGTGGCCATTGAAAGCAGCAGATGCAAACTGGCGGTAAACTGCGAAGGGATGCAGCGGCGTAATCTACTGAAATAGCTGGAACGTTCGAGGATGTGACGCTAAATAGGGGCAGTTTCACAACTGACTAGAGAATGTTATGCCCAAACCTATTAAATCGCATCTGCTGGCTGTCTGTTTTGCCGTAGTTTCGCTTTCCGCCTCTCCTGCGGTTTCCCAAGACAAACTACCGACAATTCCTGTAACCAAAGATTTCAGCATCAGCTCCAGCCAATGGACAAGTGGTTTGGGAAAAACCCATTTGGCATGGCGGGTCATCGAGCAAAACGGGCAGATCATGGTATGCGGGGCGATTGCCTCGGATAAGCATTCGACCATGTCCAGACACAATCGCGCAATTCTGCGCAAAGGTTTCGTCAAGGTGCAGGGCAAGAAGGTGTTGCGGGGATTGGGTTACTTTACTGTGGCAAAATCTGGCACAAACATCTTGGACGCGCGTGCGACCTGTAAACCTATCGCGGCCAAGGTCCCGTCGAAATCCCGCTTCCTTCTTGGGTTTGATCCGGTGCGCGTGCGAGGGTAATGCGCACCATTTTATAGGGAAATTTCTCTCGCAAGCGGGCGAAACCGGTTTATAAGGATTTGCCCGCATAAAGAGTCTGTCCCAATCCGAGGTGCCCCATGACCGGAGAGCTGTCCCCCATAGACAAGGCCAAATTCGTTGCGGCCAAACGTGCGGCCGAGTTTGTCGAAGACGGCATGCGCGTGGGGCTTGGGACGGGATCTACGGCCGCTTGGCTGGTGCGATGCCTTGGGGAAATGGTTGAGCAAGACGGGCTCAAGATCCTGGGCGTGCCGACCTCGACCCGCACGGCGCAATTGGCGCGCGAGGTCGGGATCAAGGTGATCTCGCTGGACGAGGCGCGTTGGCTGGATCTGACCATTGATGGGGCGGATGAATTTGATGCGGATCTGTCGCTGATCAAAGGCGGCGGCGGGGCGTTGTTGCAGGAAAAGATCGTTGCAACGGCGTCTGACCAGATGGTGGTTATTGCTGATGCGGCCAAAGAGGTCGAGCACCTCGGCAGCTTTCCCCTGCCGATCGAGGTTATTCCCTTTGGCTGGCAAACCACCCAGGCCCTGATCGAGGAAACCCTTGTTTCCATGGATGTGATGGGGCGGCAGGCTTCGCTTCGTATGAATGGCAGCGTGCCCTTTGTCACGGATGAGGGGAACCATATTCTGGACCTGCATCTTGGGCGAATTGGCAATCCGCGCCAGCTGGCCATGGTGATCAATCAGATCCCCGGCGTTGTTGAAAACGGGCTGTTTATCGATATTTGCGACAAGGTGGTGATCGGCTATGGCGATGGTCGGGTCGAAACCCGCGACATCAACGAGGGCACCGTGTCAGAAGATCGCCTGGATTTTGTCGAGACCGACAATCTGTTCCGCGATATTTAAGATCCAAGGACTGTCGGTCAGGTCGGAGTGACGTGTCAGGCGGTGCGAAACAAATTCCGTCGACGGAATTTGCAAATTTCGTGCACGAAATTTATTACCGCTTGCCGGGATCGTAGGCGTTAATTCGCAATCCACAAAAAGATGATACCGGTCACTAGGGTTGCCAGACCCAGGTTGCGTCGTGCGTCCAAGGGCATCTCGCGCAGCGCTTCCAGCAGGCGCTCCACAAGCGAAGGGGCTAGTGCATAGACCAGCCCCTCGATCACGAGGACCATTCCGATCCCCGTTAGTATATCTGTCCAGCTCATTGCTGAGCAGGTGCCGCGGTTTCGCTTCCGAAATAGTCAAAGAACTGGCTATCCGGCGTCATGATGATTGACGAATTGCCGCCTTGCAGCGCCTTTTCATAAGCTTGCAGCGAGCGATAGAAAGCAAAGAATTCCTCATCCGCGCCATAGGCCTCGGCAAAGACACGGTTGCGTTCCGCATCCGCTTCACCGCGAATGATGTTCGCTTCTTTCTCAGCTTCCGAGGTGGTTTCCACCACGGTACGATCCGCCAGGGCGCGGACACGCTGAGCAGCTTCGTTACCGCGGGCGATTTCGTCTGCGGCTTCACGCTGACGTTCTGCACGCATCCGGGCAAAGGTTACCTCAAGGCTGGTGGGCGGCAGGTTGGTTTGCTTCAGACGCACGTCCACAACCTCAAGCCCCAGCGATTGCGCCTGTAGCCGGGCGCGGTCACGGATACGGTCGGTCAGCTCGCGGCGATCTTCGGACAGGATGCGGTCAGAGGTCACCTGATCGGCACCCAGCACTTCGCGGATCATCGAGTTGAGAATGCCGGACAGGCGTTCCTCGGCAACGCGCGTGCCACCGGCACCCACCGCTTGGCGATATTGAACCACATCGGAAATCCGATAACGGGCAAAGGCGTCCACAACCAGACGGCGGTCGTCTGACGGGGTGACTTCGATCTCTTCGGAATCCAGCGACAGGATACGGTCTTCGTACCGCACAACCTCTTGGATCAGAGGGATCTTGAAGGCCAGGCCCGGCTCTTCTTTCACGGCCTTGATCTGACCAAATTGCAGCACCAGCGCCTTTTCCCGTTCATCAACCACAAAGATCGACGAAAGGAAGATCACCAGCAACACCACAAAAGCGGGAAGGAGATAAGTTGTCTTGCGCATCAGTTCTTGCCTCCGCTCGAGCGGGTCAGCTCATTCAGTGGCAGATAGGGGACAACGCCGCCTTCGCCGGTCAGGCTGGGATCGAGGATCATTTTGTCGACCCCGCCCAGCACGTTTTCCATGGTTTCCAGATACAGACGCTTGCGCGTCACATCTGGTGCCTTGGCGTATTCTTCGCGAACCGAGGTAAAGCGCGCGGCCTCACCGACGGCTTCGTTCACAACGCGGGCGCGATAGGCTTCGGCCTGTTCCAGAACCTGCGCCGCAGAACCACGGGCTTCGGCCACAACCTTGTTGGCATAGGCATCCGCCTGGCGCTCCAAACGATCTCGCTCTTGCTCGGCTTCTTGAACTTCGCGGAAGGCGTTGATGACTTCGCGTGGCGGGTCAGCCTTGGCCAGGTTCACGCGAACAATGGAAATACCCGATTCATACTCATCAAGAGTGGTCTGGATATTGGCCATGGCGGTGTCGGCGATGACACCACGATCACGGTTCAGGATCGGAGCGAGGTTGGTCGCCGCGATGATTTCGCGCATGACCGCCTCAGACACCGCTTGAACGGTCAGTTCGGGGTCGCGGATGTTGAAGAGGTATTTCGCCGGATCGGTGATGTTCCAAACGACCTGGAAATCGATGTCGACGATGTTGGCGTCCGTGGTCAGCATCAGTCCATTGCCGTTCCGGCCAGCCCCGATGGTTTCCGAACGTTCCGAGGTCACATTGACCACCTCGGCGGTTACCAGCGGCCAAGGTGCAAAGTTCAGACCCGGATTGCCGGTGCTGGAATATTCACCAAGGAAAAGCTCAACTGACTGCTCTTCCGGGCGCACGGTGTAAAAGCTGGCGAAAAGCCACAGAGCGATCAGACCGAACACGCCCAAGGCCACGGTCCCACGGGTAAAGCCAGGGCCCGCCGGGCTGCCACCGCCGCCATTGCGACGGCCACCACCATTGTCACTGCGCCCGCCCATGAGCACGCGCAGCTGCTCCTGACCTTTTTTCATCAACTCGTCGATTTCGGGAATCTGGCCGTCATCGGGGCGTTTGCCCCCGCCACCTTGCGGGCCGCGACCATTATTGCCGCTGCCATTATTCCCGTTATTTCCGCCGCCCCCCCAGGGGCCGCCACTGTTTCCTGCCATGAAGCGTTGTCCTTCTCTGGTCCTCTGGCGTCTTATCTACAGTAACCTGTGCGTGATTTGGTTAAAATTCAACCAGTCCGCGTGGGGTTCCGCATTGTGACAAGTTCTTCGGCCATTACGGGGTGAACCGCAACCACTCGGTCGACATCTTCTTTCGTTGCCCCCATTTTTACGGCGATTCCGGCCAACTGGATCATTTCGCCCGCCGCTGGTGCGACGATATGGCAGCCCAAGACCTTGCGGTTGGCCTGGCTGACGATCAGTTTCATCAGCACTTTTTCCTCGCCCCCGGCAAAGCTGGATTGCATGGCCTTGAAATTTGTCGTGTAGACTTCGATCGGTTCCTGCGCCTTGGCCTCTTCTTCGGAGAGACCAATTGTGCCGAATTCCGGTTGGGTAAAGACTGCACTTGGGATCAGCTCGTGATCAACCGGCATGGGGTCGCCGCGGAACACGGTCGAGACAAAGGCCATGCCTTCGCGAATGGCAACCGGAGTCAGGTTCACGCGGTCAGTTACGTCACCAATCGCATAGATCGAAGGAACGGCGGTTTGGGAATACTCATCCACAATGACCTCGCCCTTTTTGCCGATTTTAACGCCCACCTCTTCGAGACCCATATCGTCGGTATTGGGGCGGCGACCGGTGGCGAACATCACGTGGTCAAACAGGGTTTCGACTCCATTGGTGTCGGTGACCTTGATGCGATCTCCGGCTTTTTCCAATGACGCGACATTGGTGTTGAGTTGCAAGTCAACACCCTTGCGGATCATTTCAGAGGCGATCAGGTCGCGTGCTTCCTGGTCAAAGCCACGCAGGATCTGTTCGCCGCGGTAAAATTGCGTGGTCTTCACGCCAAGCCCATTCATGATCCCGGCAAATTCCGAAGCAATATAGCCGCCGCCAACGATCAGGATGTTTTCGGGCAGTTTCGGCAGGTGGAAAATCTCGTTCGAGGAAATCGCCAGTTCCGAACCGGGGAAATCCGGGATGACCGGGCGGCCGCCCATGGCGAGCAGGATATGCTTGGCCGTCTTGCGCTCGCCGGTCGACAGCTCGACCGTGTGGGCATCGACAATCTTGGCGCGGGCATCAAAGCTTTCGACACCGCTACCGGCGAGCAATTTGCGATAGATACCTTCGAGACGGTCCAACTCGGTCGTCAATTTGTCGTGGAAGTGATCCCAGTTGAAATCCCCGGCGCTCATATCCCAGCCATAGGCCTGGGCTTCGGCGACCATTTCGGGATAGCCCGAAGCAAAGACCATCAGTTTCTTGGGCACACAGCCGCGAATAACACAGGTGCCGCCATAGCGGTCTTCTTCGGCCAGGCCAACCTTGGCACCGGTTTCACCCGCTGCGACACGTGCGGCCCGAACGCCGCCAGAGCCTCCGCCAATGACAAAAAGATCGAAATCAAAGGTGCTCATGACGGGCCTCATCTGGTTGTGTTCGCTTTGGCAAAGATATTTCACAGCCCAGATAGGAAGGCCAGTGCCCCTTGTCATCGGTCGACATCGCACGTCTTTGTCAAAAGCGTTACAGGTTTTGATTAGGTTTTGTTGAAAGGCGGACTTTTACAATTCGTTAACTTCGATTTGGCCCAATACCGCCAAAATTGATCAGGAGTTCTGCCAAGATAGACAGCTTGCGTTTGCAAAGTTTCGCTCACCAGCACCTCACATTTGCTTGAGGTGAGGATTTCCCTCCTTTGGTGTTGCGCAATCGCACCTATCTTTGACACATTAACAAGAGGCGAGCAGAAACATGCAGAACGTGTGTAACCCGCCGAAATGGACAAGGAGTGCCAAGTTGAAACCCCAAACCCTCGCTTTGACCAAGGACAATGTGACGCCATTGCGCCTGTTCTGGCTGACGACATTGTCGATGGTTCTGATCTTGTCGCAATCGCTGATGGCGCATGCCCGCGGCGCGCCCGAAAGCTTTGCTGACCTGGCTGAACGCATCAGCCCATCGGTTGTGAACATCACAACTTCGACCGTTGTCGAAGGGCGTGGTGGCCCACAGGGGATCGTGCCCGAAGGATCCCCGTTCGAAGACTTTTTCCGCGAATTCCAGGATCGCGGTGGTGAAGGTGATCGCCCACGGCGCAGCTCGGCCCTGGGGTCTGGTTTCGTCATCTCCGAGGACGGATATGTCGTAACCAACAACCATGTGATCGAGGGCGCGGATGAGATCCTGATCGAATTCTTCGAAGGGTTCGAATTGCCTGCCAAGCTGATCGGCACCGATCCGAACACGGACATTGCACTGCTCAAGGTTGAAGCCGAAGAGCCGCTGAAATTCGTCAGCTTTGGTGACAGTGACACGGGCCGCGTTGGCGATTGGGTCATGGCGATGGGCAATCCGCTGGGGCAGGGCTTTTCCGTGTCCGCTGGTATTATCTCGGCCCGCAATCGTGCGCTGAGCGGGACCTATGACGACTACATCCAGACCGATGCCGCTATTAACCGTGGTAACTCGGGTGGTCCGCTGTTCAACATGGATGGCGACGTGATCGGCGTAAACACCGCGATCCTGTCGCCCAATGGCGGCTCGATCGGGATTGGGTTCTCGATGGCGTCCAACGTTGTCACCAAGGTTGTCGACCAGCTGAAAGAGTTTGGTGAAACCCGTCGCGGTTGGCTGGGTGTGCGCATACAGGACGTGACCGAAGATCTGGCGGAATCGCTGGGTCTGGAAGAAGCCAAAGGCGCGCTGGTCTCTGATGTGCCGGATGGTCCTGCCAAGGATGGCGGTGTCGAAGCTGGCGATGTGATCGTGAACTTTGACGGTGTAGCGGTCGAAGACACCCGCCAGTTGGTGCGCGTCGTGGCCAATGCTCCGGTCGGCAAGACTGTGCGCGTTGTCGTGAACCGTAACGGTGAAACGCAAACCCTTAAGGTGACTCTGGGCCGCCGTGAAGAGGCTGAGGGCAAAGCGCCTGCCGCCGTTGAAGATGACACACCAGAAGAGCCTTCGAAGCTCGAACTGATGGGCCTGACCCTGAGCCCACTGACGGATGAGATCCGTGGCGAGCTTGGCCTGGATGAAAAAGCCACAGGTCTTGCGGTGGTTGCGGTTGACGAGACCTCGACCGCCTTTGAAAAAGGTCTGCGCGCGGGTGATCTGATCACCGAAGCGGGGCAAAACCCGGTTGCTGATCTGGACTCGCTGAAAGAGCGCATTGATGCGGCGAAAGAAGCGGGTCGCAAGTCGATCCTGCTGCTGGTGCGCCGTGGTGGTGATCCACGCTTTGTTGCGCTTGGCTTGACTGAGTAACGCAAGCAATCCTATCATTTCAAAAGGGGCCCCGTCTGGGCCCCTTTTTTGTTGGCGGTTTCCCGGCGCGTGCTTAGGGTCAGGACCCATTAATTCGCGACGCTCAGTTCGCCAGATTTTGTTCCAAACCAGGCATATGCCCGCAGGATTAGTGTTTCTCTTTCAAGGGTATATAACGCAGGCTGGGGCAAAATCCGGCGAACCCGTCGCGCCAGAGGCGCGCCAATATCTATTGGCCTCCCTTCGGGAGGACGGGCATGGAGAAATAAATGCTCTCAGTGACTCGATTTTCTTGCCAAGGCAACCAGCCTTGTCTGCGAAATTCAAACCGCCGATAACACGTATTTTTCCATGCTGAGCATTGCGAATTAATGGGTCCTGACCCTAGCATAGGGGCAGACGCAACTTTTTCAGGCGTGGGACATGCGATTTTCTCTTAACCCCTTTGGCAATTCCAAATCGCCCTTTGCAAAGGCTCTGGCATCTTATGGGTTCAAAAATTGCTCGCAACGGCAGGGCAAGCTGTTGATTGGTGTTCCGGCGATGGACGGTTTGGACCCGATTGATAACTTACCGGAGGGTCTGAAGGCTGTGGCTTTTCTAGCCGCGCCTGTTCAGGTGGACCTCATCGGCAGTTTTATGAGCGATCCCTTGGCCCAAAAGGTTGAGATTCTGGCGGTCGGAACCTCGCATTACTATGCTCAGCACCGGTTGGGTGATTACGACATGCGCGCCGCCATTGTGCGTTTGGATCAACCTTTGCCGTCCTTGCGCAAAGCTGTTCTCGGCGATATGTCGCAATTGTTCAATGGCGGGCAGTATTACGGAAAGCTCGGCGAGATCGGGCCGTTTCTTGAACAATGCCCAGCTTTGGAAAAGCTGGACTTATTTGGGCAATTTGCGCTGCGGGCACCGGTGCGACATCCGGCCCTGAAAACGCTCTACGCGGCTGCCGATAGTATCGGCGTGTCCGGTGGTCCTGTGGATCAACAGACGGTAACCAACCTGCTTCTGTCGGAATTCGCGTCTTTGGAAAGCTTGGAATTGGAGCTTGAGGAGGAAGATCTGGAGGAAGATTATTCCTTGCCCCAAGGGTTTGCCGGAGCCGGTTTGATGCCCAAACTTGAAAAGCTCTATATCGATCCGCTGGCCAAAGAGGCGCAAGAGGCCTTGGACAAGTGGCGGACGCGGTCTTAGTAGGGGCTTCTGAGAGTGTTAGCTGAGGGTTTTCGCGGCGATGCCACGCAGTTCATCCAGGATCGGGTGTGTGCCCAGATCTCGGGTTTCAATGTTCTTGCGAGTCACGTCACTAAACCCGCCATCAAGGTATAACCCAAAGAAACCGCCGTTTACCAATGTCGCGTCGACATAGTCCAGGAGTGGCATTTGCACAGGTTCTATTGTTACGTCTGTGACAGAGGGAGGCGTTGGTGCTTGTTGTTCTTGCCAATCGGCACCGTCAAAGGCGAGTTGCTGAGGGTCGAGGCGGCGCGAAGTGGAGGCGCGTTCGATCTCCATCCAAAATCCGTAACCGTCACCGCCTGACACATCTGCCTTGTGATTTATATCGGGTGCAAATTCGACAAAGTACTTTTGCCCGGGCTTCAAGAACATTTCCGAAAAACCTTCGCTCAGATATTCTGGATCAAAGACGAATGGGTCGAAATGGGCGAGCTCTTGTAAAGGTTTGGCATCGTCATGGGGATATGCGTGACGCAGGTCGACTTGTCCCAAGTGATGGACCATCTCCAGACAGAATTCGGGAAGGCGGCTCAGTTTCGCTAGCTTATCCCAGGCGCGTTTGGCTTGCGAGCTGGCTGGGCAAAGCGGAGGTTGTTTGTATTGAACTTCACTCGCAAACGCATAGCCCGCTTGGTTCAATACGTCGATCTGAGCGTCAAGGCAGTCTTTCCAGGCCGCGATTTTCTTGGTGGTCATAACGTTCACAAACTGCTGCGCTCAACCGCGATAAGACCGAGGCTACGGGCGGTTTCCAGTGAGAGTTGGCCGCTGATAAGGCCGCGTTCGGATTGGTATTTCTTGACCGCGGCTGTTGTCGGCGCGTCGAGTGCGCCGGTGACATTGCCATGGAAATAGCCGCGCACGGCAAGGGCGCGTTGCAGGGAGGCGATGAACTCTGGCGTGAAATAGGGCGGGCAGGGGGCCTCGAACTTCATCTCACCGCGTGGTATGACAACTCGGGCAACCGGGGCTTTGCGATAGATGGGGGGGCGGATGACCGTTCCATCCTCGGCGATTTCAGCCTGGACGACCTGCACTTCGCCCATGACCTGTTCATAAACCGCAGGCGTTGTTTCGCGTGCCCAGCAATTGCCCGAGGCGTCGGCTTCGGGCATGGGCGGCGGGCCCATGGGGGTTGCGGCACGGGTTACGGGCTGCGATGTGCTACATGCAGCCAATAGCGCCAACGCGGAAAGCGGGGCGAAAAAACGGGTCATTCTGCTCGGGCCTCTTATCGTGCCTGCGTACTTATCTTGGGCTGACCCTAGCGATTATCGCGCATTGTGCAAAGCTCTGTGTCCAAAAGCCGGTCCAGCATGTGCGAAATATCTTCGATTGTGTCCGCAATGACATGGGTGACGCCATTATCGCGCTGGATCTGGCCGGTGACGCGCAACATGCGCCCGGCAATCACCGCGCGGCGAAATCGTTCATACATTTTGCGCCAGACGATAATATTGACGATGCCAGTTTCATCCTCGAGCGTCAGAAAGATCACCCCATTGGCGGTGCCGGGGCGCTGGCGCAGTATCACCAACCCGGCCACGGTCACGCGCGCGCCATTTGGCGGTTCCACCAAACGCTCGGCGGGCAGGGCGGAGGGTGGCCTGGGCCAGTCACGCCTATGGGGGGCGGCAATTTGCATGGGAACAAAGATAGAACATATGGTGCGCAATGCAAGAGATTGTGAAGGACGGCCCCTGGCAGGGCATAAAAGGGGCTGGCAGAGGCGGCGGCGGCGGATTAGGTATACCGGCGACAAACGTATGGAGAGCGGTGCTGATGGCAAAAATTACCTATATCGAGCACAATGGAACCAAGCATGAAATCGAGGTGGCCAATGGGCTGACCGTGATGGAAGGCGCGCGCGACAATGGCGTGCCGGGCATCGAAGCCGATTGCGGCGGGGCCTGTGCCTGTTCCACCTGCCACGTCTATGTGGATCCGGCCTGGGTCGAAAAGGTTCCGGCCAAGGATGACATGGAAGAAGACATGCTGGATTTCGCCTTTGAGCCTGATCCCGCCCGCTCGCGCCTGACCTGCCAGATCAAGGTGACTGATGATCTGGATGGCTTGGTCGTGCAACTGCCCGAAAAGCAGATCTAACAGGATGGGGGCGCCGCGTCATCCGTTGCGCCCTTTGCGCCGCCTCATGCGCGGCGCGTGTCTGGCGTTGAGCCTGTGGCTGCCGGGGGCTGCCGCGGGTGATATAACCGACGCCTATTATGACGCGCCAACAACGCGTTACGCCCATGGGGTATTGGGCGATGATGTGGAATACGGTGGGCTTGTCATCGTCAGTGATCAGGATCGCGAGGGCACCAAAGCCTCTACTGATCGGCATCGCGTGACGGTGCGATTGCCACAGGATCATGTCTTTGAGGATATTGCCCCGCGCCTGGTGGATTTGGGTGATGGCATGCAAGCTGTCATGGTTGTGGAAAGCGACATGCAGCTTGGGGCGCAATTGGCGATCTACAACGCCCTTGGTCACAAGCTTGCAGAGACGCCCCATATTGGTCAGCGCAATCGCTGGCTGGCCCCAATAGGAGCGGCGGATCTGGATGGGGATGGCTATGTGGAAGTAGCCTATATCGACCGTCCACATCTGGCCAAGACATTGCGGATCTGGCGGTTTGTCGATGGCAAGCTGGTCGAGGTGGCGGCGGGCAAAGGCCTGAGCAATCACCGGATTGGCTGGGACTACATCGAAGGTGGGATTCGCGATTGCGGGCAGGGGCCCGAGATGATTGTGGCCACTGGGGATTGGCGGCGTGTCTTGGCTGTTACTTTTGATGGCAAAGGGCTGAGAAGCCGCGCTTTGGGTCGTTATAGCGCAGATGCAATCAAGCGCGCCATGGAGTGTCGATTGAAATAAGGGACGGGGCTGGCGCTCAAGCAAAGCTTGTCGCCCCACCCACCATCCCGTCACTGTCTGACCAAACTTGATAAGAATCGCCTGGCCCCCTTTGCTTTCATGAATTTTGGCGTTAGGGCAGCGCCATGCGACTTCTCTTTCTCGGCGATGTGATGGGCCGCGCGGGGCGCGCTGCCATCACCGAACACCTTCCCAAGCTGCGCGACGACTGGCGGCTCGATTTTGTTGTGGTCAACGGCGAAAACGCCTCGAACGGGATGGGGCTCTCCGGGGAACATGCCAAGCTGATCCTGAATGCCGGGGCGGATGTGGTGACGCTGGGCGATCATGCCTTTGACCAAAAGGACATGCTGAGCTTTATCGAAAGCGAGCCGCGCGTGCTGCGCCCGATCAACTTTGCCAAACAGGCACCGGGGCGCGGGGTCGGGCTGTTCAATGATCGCCGAGGGCGCAAGGTTTTGGTCAGCCAGGTGCTGGGGCAGGTCTTTATGAAGCGCGCCTATGATGATCCGTTTTCAGCCATGGATGAGGTGCTGCGTCGCCATCCAATGGGCGGGCAGGCGCAGGCCATTCTGGTCGACATGCATTGCGAGGCAACCTCGGAAAAGATGGGCATGGGGCATTTCTGCGATGGTCGTGCCAGTCTGGTTGTCGGCACTCACACCCATGTGCCGACGGGGGATGCGCAGATCCTGCCCGGTGGCACCGCTTATCTGACAGATGCCGGCATGTGCGGGGATTACAATTCCGTCATCGGCATGGAAAAAGCTGAGCCGATGCGCCGCTTTGTGACCGGTATGGTCAAAGGGCGTTTTACCCCTGCCACCGGAGAGGCGACCCTGTCCGGCATTGTCGTGGAAACAGATGATCGCTCCGGCAAAGCGACCAGCATCACGCCCATCCGTCATGGCGGACGCTTGCAGCAATCCGGGCTGTAACACCAGGCTTTCGCGCATTCTCTGCCTTGTTCCCGTGCGAACAACGCGTCACAATGCCTTTGGTTGAAAGACAAAAGAGCAGCTGATGCAGTTTATCGAACTGAGCCAAACCGGGCAGGCGGGTGTTGCAATTGCGGTGGTCGTTTTGATGTTCGCGCTGTTTCTGCGCGACATTTATCCGACAGAAGTCACTGCCCTAGGGGGCGTGGCACTGCTGCTGGTCACCGGCGTTCTGCCTTACGAGGCGGCCTTGGCGGTTCTGTCAAACCCGGCACCCTGGACGATTGCAGGCATGTTCATCGTGATGGGGGCTTTGGTGCGCACCGGGGCCCTGGATGCCTTTACCAACTATGCCCAAGCGCAGGTCATGGTCCATCCCAAGGCGGCTATGGCGGCCATTCTGGCGGTTGTGGTTGTGGCCTCGGCCTTTATGAATAACACGCCTGTGGTGGTGGTCATGCTGCCGGTCTTTGTGCAATTGGCCAAATCTTTGGGGGTTGCCCCGTCGAAATTGCTGATCCCGCTGAGCTATGCCGCCATTCTGGGCGGGACCCTGACCCTGATCGGGACCTCGACCAACCTGCTGGTGGACGGGGTGGCACGCACCCAAGGCATGCAGCCTTTCACGATTTTTGAGGTCACGCCGCTGGCGGTGGTCCTGATTGCTTTTGGCATGCTCTATCTGCTGCTGGTCGGGCGATTTTTGCTGCCAGATCGCACGTCGATGGCCGGGATGCTGTCTGACCGCTCGCGGATGAAATTCTTTACCGAGGCGGTGATTCCGCCGGAATCCAACCTGATTGGGCGCGAAGTGCTGGGTGTTCAACTGTTCAAGCGCGATGGGGTGCGGTTGATTGACGTGATCCGAGGGGATGAATCCCTGCGCCGCAACCTGCAAGGTGTCATGCTTGAGGTTGGCGACCGGGTCGTTTTGCGCACCCAGATGACCGAATTGCTCTCGCTCCAGCGCAATAAATCGCTGAAACGCGTGGATCAGGTTTCGGCCAAGGAAACCACCACGGTCGAGGTGCTGATTTCTCCGGGTTGCAAGATGATTGGCCGCAGCCTGGGCGCGCTGCGTCTGCGCCGCCGCTATGGTGTCTATCCGCTGGCGGTGCATCGGCGGAACCAGAATATTGGCCGCCAGTTGGATCAATTGGTGGTGCGCGTTGGTGATACGCTGTTACTCGAAGGCAACCCAGAAGACATTCAACGCCTCGCCGAAGATATGGCCCTGGTCGATGTCTCGCGCCCCTCGGCCAAGGCGTTTCGCCGCGGTCATGCGCCCATCGCCCTGTTGGCTTTGGCGAGCATTGTCATCCTGTCAGCGCTGGGCGTCGCTAAGATCCTGCCTTTGACAATCGTCGCAGTGGCAGTGGTGCTTCTGGCTCGCTGTATCGATGCCGAAGAGGCGTTTTCCTTTATCGAAGGGCGCTTATTGGCGCTGATCTTTGCCATGCTGGCGATTGGGGCGGCGCTGCAATCCTCTGGCGCGGTCCAGATGATCGTCGAAGCGGTCGCGCCGCATCTCATGGGGTTGCCGCCCTTCCTATTGATCTGGGCGGTCTATCTGTTGACGTCTGTCCTGACCGAAGCGGTCAGCAACAATGCTGTCGCCGTGGTGGTGACACCGATTGCCATCAGCCTTGCCAGCGCCATCGGTGTCGATCCGCGCCCGCTGGTGGTTGCCGTCATGGTTGCCGCCTCTTGCAGCTTTGCCACGCCGATTGGCTATCAAACCAACACATTGGTCTACGGTCCTGGCGGCTATAAGTTCACCGATTTTGTCAAAGTTGGCCTGCCGCTCAATATCAGCATCGGCTTGATCGCGTCCCTGTTCATTCCGCTCTTCTGGCCGCTCTGATCCTAATGCGTCCGACTTTTGAACTGAAACCCCGTGAGGCACCAATGTCCCGAGGGTGCCAAAGGCACGGCAGAGTACTCGTGTCTCAAGTTTATAGTCGGGCGCTTTAGGCTTCTCTGGGCCAAAAATATCCCGGGGAGTCCCGAGCTTGCTCGGGGCGGGGCAGCGCCCCATACCGGTTTAGCTGTAACGCGCGACAAAAGCCGCAAGGATCTTTTCCGGCCAGGTCACATCTGCCGAATGGCACATGTCGATAAGCCGGTCTGCGTCCTCTGGCGCGAAATAGCCTTTGTGGCGGTAAAATCGGATGCGGGTTTCAAACTCGGCCCCGTCAGCTTCCGGGTGGAACTGCGTGGCATAAACGTTGTCACCATAGCGGATCATCTGAAACGGGCAGGGCGCGGATGACAGAAGATGCACTGCCCCCGTGGGCAGTTCCTGCAAGGCTTCTTTATGCCCGACAAAGGCGTCGAATTGTGCGGGCATGTCGCGCAGCAACGCGTCCGCGCGCCCGGCCTCGGTCACCATGCAGGTCGTCGGGCCAACCGGTTCGCCATATTGCGCCTTGGAGACATCTGCCCCCAAATGGTGCCCCAAAATCCCGATCCCGTAGCAACAACCCATAAAGGGCAGATCGTTCGCGGTGATTTGCGGCATCAGTGACAGGCAGGATTGCTCGATCCGGGCCTCTACCGGCGTCTTTTGCTCCGGCGCATCAGAGACACAGCCCGGCCCGCCACCGACAATCACACCCGCGAAATCCTCAACGTTCAGGTTATCCGGCAGGTCTTCGCGGTCCAAACAAATGCGGTGCACGCGATCTGCGTCCAACCCGCTTTTGTCCAGGATTGCGTGATATTCGCTATCGCTGGTTTCAGGTTCAGGGCGCAGTTGCAGCAAGAGAAATTTAGCCATGTTCCCCGCCTAACGCAGCCCCAGGACAAAGCCAAGCCTGCACGGGGTCACATGAGGGCAAAGCCGCCTTGGAACTTGCCGCTCAATACCCTATAGAATGCGCCAAACTGGACGAATAGAGACGAGGCGAGACCATGGCCGGCCATTCCAAATGGGCAAATATCCAGCACCGCAAAGGCCGTCAGGACAAATTGCGGGCCAAGCTGTTTTCGAAACTTTCCAAGGAAATCACCATTGCTGCCAAGATGGGTGATCCCGATCCGGAAAAGAACCCGCGTCTGCGCCTGGCCGTAAAAGAGGCCAAGAGCCAGTCCATGCCCAAGGACAATATCGAACGCGCGATCAAGAAATCCGTTGCGGGCGAGGGCGATGATTACGAAGAAATCCGCTATGAGGGCTATGGCCCGAATGGTGTGGCGGTGATCGTCGAAACCATGACAGACAACCGCAACCGCACCGCCTCGACCGTGCGTTCGACCTTTACCAAGAATGGCGGCAATCTGGGCGAGACAGGCTCGGTTGGGTTCATGTTTGACCGTGTGGGCGAGATCATCTATCCGGCCTCCGTTGGTGACAATGACACCGTCATGGAAGCCGCGATTGAAGCGGGTGCCGAAGATGTCGAAAGCTCGGAAGATGGGCATGTCATCTATTGCGCGGATACCGATCTGAACGATGTCTCCACTGCCATGGAGGCCGCGCTGGGCGAATCTGAATCGACCAAGCTGATCTGGAAGCCCACCACCACGACCGAGCTGGATTTGGACGGGATGCAATCGCTAATGCGTCTGGTGGATGCATTGGAAGACGATGATGACGTGCAGCGAGTCACCACCAATTTTGAGGCCTCCGACGAGGTTATGGCCCAACTCTGACATGTAGGCTCATCGGTGCGCACTGCGCCGGTGAGCCTTTGCTGCCTGTGTCAGCCCGCCCAAAGCCCCTTTGCGCAATCCCAAAGTTGCTTGGGCATCTTCCTCAGACCTTACGATATCGATTTCGGCCTCGGGCATCTCAGCGGTCATGAGGTTCTGAAACATGCGTGCCACGCCATAGGTCATGTCAGACCCGCGGATAAGCGCCACTTTTGGCTGGGTGCCCTGGGCTTTGTGATGTCGCACGAGACTGCGGGTGATGTGCAGGACACCGGCAAATCGCAGATCCAGTTTCGAGATCTCGCGCAAATCGTCAATTTCCACCATGCCGGGGCGATAGGTGCAGCTGGTATATGTCTGTATCATCGAATTTCGGATTTGGGCCAACGTTACCTGACCCAAATACCGCGAATAGATAAAGTTATCCTCTGGCTGAATCGACGTTTGAACCGGCATATGACCTCATGAATTGACGCATTTCAAAGTCGCCGCGCAGTTCTAAAGCGAGACGGTGCGCGTGGGAAAAACGATGTCGCGCTGGATACTCAAAATCTGAAACAGAACCGATGAACTAAGAAGAAAGCAATGGCTGGCCCAACCAGTCGGGTTGGACCACCCTAAATCAAGGGCAAACACCGCCAATATCAAGGTATTTGCCGTAAACCCATCCATTGGGGTCGGGTTGCCCCCAAAGCGGGTTGAGGCATGTGCCTGACATGCATTGGATGCGGTACCATCCCCCGGCGCGATCCCAAACGGCGATCTCATCACCCCGATAAAGCTCGCCGATCTGCTGGTAGTTGGATCCCGGACCGGTGCGCACTGCCAGAAATCCTTTGCCTGCGCTGTGGTTGTACTGGCTGATCGGGCGCACCCCAATCACATAGCCTGTGCAATCTCCAGCCGTTGCCGTTGTGGCAAAACTGGCGACCAGCGCCGCAACGAGAAGTCTGACCATTTGTTTCATTACGAGATACTCCCCTTTAATCCATGTGTCGGAGAGGTCAGGGACCGTTCCCCAACAAGCTAAGTGTAACGCGGGCCTGACATTCTTTCCTTGATATATGTCAGTCGCGCCTGAGACTTGCCCAATCTCAGGCCCTGCCTTATGCATATCGCCATGTTATTGCGCGCAATTTTCCTTTTGACCCTTGTGGTGGGCCTTTCCGTGGCGGCCACGGTCTATTTTGGGAATGAGGTGTTGATCGCGCTGGGACTGATCCTTGTGCAGGCCAAAATCATCTTAAAGAAAGTTGCAACGCTTGAACTGCCGGTCTTTATCCTTTGGCTGAAAACCCAAGCCTCGGCATTTTTCAAGATCGAGTTGATCAAGAAATGGATCATGTCCACGTTGATGCCGCTGGTCTTGGGCAAGGCGTTGCTGCGCCGCCTGGCCGGGTTGTTTTCGGGCTATATCGAAGCGGTCAAAGCGCGCTATGAACGCATGTTGGGCTGGTATCGCGGGCTTAGCGGCCTGGAAAAAGCCGTGTCTGCGCTGATCCTGATTTTTGCCACATTGGCCCTGTCGGTCAGTTCGATCGGGCTGTGGCTGGTGCTGTTTTCGGTTCAGGTGCCTCTGTGGATTGTCGCCGGGGCGACGGCGGCAGGGCGGATGATCTGGGTCACGCTGCAAAAATCGACGTTCAAGGCGATTGCTTTTTTGCAGCTGGGGCTGTTGTGGAAAGGGCTTCAGAAACTGCTGCCAGAGGGGTTGCTGAAACGAAAACGCGCGTTCGACTACCGCGTCGCCCGCGCCGTGATCCGCCGACGTCGCATGACGGTGCGCCAATTGGCGGATCGCAAGGACAGCCTGCCATTTCGCATGGGCCTGATGGTGGATTACCTGTTTGGCACCGGGTCACGTTCGGGCGAGTCAGATTGAACCAGCGTCGCTTTGGCGGTTTTGATCACCGCATCGGTGACCGGCTTCAGCGCCGGGGCAAGGATACGGCTGACCTGCCAGATAAGAGGAACGTCCCATGTCGCGGTTTCGTTCAGAGTGACAAGCCTTTGCCGACGCAAAGCCCGCCAAACCAGCAGTTCCGGGTTCATCCCCCAGCCAAGTCCGGCAATCGCGGCATCTACAAAGGCTTGGGTTGACGGCAGGTAATGGCTGGGCGGCGCGGCGCGAGGGGCACCTTGGGCTGCCATCCAATTGCGCTGCAACCCGTCCTTGGCGTTAAAAACCAGACAGGGGGCCGCGTTGAGCGCAGCGGGATCGGTTCCTTTGGTAAACCATTGCGCGTGAAACTCGGGCGAGCAGGTGGCGACATAGCGCAAGGAACCAAGCGGGAAGGCGTCGCAGCCCGGAATGCTGGGCGTAGTGGTGATCGCAGCGCTTACCGCCCCGCGTTTCAACCAATCGGCGCTGTGGTCCTGATCGTCGATCTCTAGGTCGAAAAGCATCTCGGGCAGGTTGGCCATAGCCGGGACAAACCAGGTGGCCAAACTGTCGGCATTGATGGCGATGCGCAGATGGCGTTGCACGTCTGAGCCATCGAGCTTGAGGTCGCGGGTCAGAGCCGTTTCCAGCAACCCTATATCCTCAGCATGTTTCGCGATCCGAAGGCCATGCGGTGTACCCGTGCAGGGCGTGGCACGATTGACCAGCGTCGTGCCAACCCGCTCTTCCAGCGCCTTGATGCGCTGTGAAATCGCCGAGGGGGTGACATGCAGCGCGTTGGCGGCGGCATCAAAGCTGCCATGGCGCAAAACCGAGGCGAGAGCGGCAAGGTGATTGGGATCGAACTGCATTAGCGCCTCTTATTTTGGTGTAGCTTCTTTAATTTGATTGCTGAGAATTCCTGAATTAGTCAAGAGCGACACAACAGGAGACCAGACAGTGACCACTTATTTTGCAGGCTTTTTCCTTGGCTTCAGCCTGATCCTGGCCATTGGCGCGCAAAACGCCTTTGTGCTGCGCCAAGGGTTGATGCGGGCGCATGTGTTGCCGGTCGTTTTGGTCTGCGCGTTGTCAGATGCGGTGTTGATCGCTGCCGGCGTGGCGGGGTTTGGGGCCTTGGCGACGGCCGTTCCGGGGCTGGAATGGGGCATGCGCCTATTCGGGGCGGCGTTCCTGGTCTGGTACGGGCTGCGCACCCTATGGGGCGCTTGGCAAGGCGGGCAGGCGATGCAAGCTGGGGAGCAAGCGGGCAGTTTGCAAATGGCGGTTTTGACCTGTCTGGCGCTGACCTGGCTCAACCCGCATGTCTATCTGGACACGGTCGTTTTGCTTGGAGCGGTGTCGTCTCAGTACAGCGACAAGTTTTTGTTCGGCGCGGGGGCGGCCTGTGCAAGCCTTGTTTTTTTCTTTTCGCTTGGGTTTGGCGCGCGGCTCTTGGCACCGGTTTTTGAAAAGCCACAGGCTTGGCGGATCCTGGACCTGTGCATAGGTGTCACGATGTTGTTGATTGCCTGGGCTTTGCTGCGCGGCTGACATCCTGTTGATTTTCCTGCGACCCAAGGCTTGCGCGACTTTGTGAATGCGTTAAGTGTTTTGCCATGGAACAATCACGCCCCGCTGTCGGAATATTCTGGATGGTTGTCACCGGGCTTTGCTTTGTCGCAGTGACGGCCTTGGTCAAAACCGTGCATGGTCGCGTCCCCGCGGCTGAGGCGGCGTTTCTGCGCTATGTCATGGGGCTGGTTTTTATCCTACCATTCTGGCGCGAATTGACCGCTTTTCGCCCCAGTCGGCGACAATGGCGTTTGTTTGTCATTCGCGGTGTTTTCCAAGCCTTGGGGGTTGTGTTCTGGTTCTTTGCCATGACACGTATCCCCCTGGCCGAAGTCACCTCGATGAATTACCTGAACCCGATTTTTGTCACCCTTCTGGCGGTGGTTCTGTTGGGGGAGCGGCTGGCCTTTCGGCGCGTCATGGCGATCATTGTGGCGATGATCGGGGCGGTGATCATTTTGCGCCCGGGTTTTCGCGAGTTGGATCCGGGGCATTTTGCCATGCTGGTCACCGCCAGCTGTTTTGCCGCGTCTTACCTGGTGGCCAAAATCCTGTCATCCGAGGTCAGCCCGGCCATGGTTGTCGCCACCATGTCTGTGACGGTCACCATCTGCCTTGCGCCCTTGGCGATCCCGGTTTGGGTTTGGCCCAGTTGGCAGGACCTGTTTGTTTTGTTCCTGGTTGCCTGTTTTGCCACCGGCGGCCATTACGCGATGACACTGGCCTTCAAAGCGGCCCCATTGACCGTGACGCAGCCGGTGACCTTTCTGCAATTGCTGTGGTCGGTCAGCCTTGGAGCGTTGCTGTTTGACGAGGCGGTCGACCCTTGGGTTATTGCTGGCGGCGGGCTGATTATGGGGGCGGTTGTGTTCATCACCTGGCGCGAAGCTGTGTTGAATCGGCGCGTCACACCTGGTGTTGTGGAAACGAAACACTGATCCTGCGGCCATTGTCGCCAATTCGTTAAAACTCCCCGCAATCGTCGCAATCGCGCCGCAATCCTTAAGCAGTTTGTCAACCATCGACCCGTAACGTGAGGATGGAGTGACAAATGTTTGCGGAGAATAAATTGACTGAGAATATGGAAGAAATTCAGGCCTTTCTGCTGAAAGAGCGGGACAAGGTTCTGTCGGATGCGGAATGGCGGTTTCGGATGCGTGGCTATGGCTACAACCTGCGTCGGACCGATGGCGGTATCGAGGTTGCGCGCCTGCCACAAAACAAGGTTCTGGGCACATTCGAAATGTAATCCCGTCGGGCTGATGCCCAAGGGAATCGCTGCTTTCTAAGCCGCGCGAAAGATGAATTTGGCCGGATTGGCCATGTTCAGAGGCAGCCCGCGAGGGCTGACGATGGAGCCCCGGACTGTGAGGGATGCGTCCGGTTGGCGACCTAAATCGAAGAAAACACAACAGTTTTGTCCAGGACTGTTGCACCTCGACTTTGTTGGTTTGTCCGCCTTGTTTGTTTTTGATTGACTTGTCAGTCAATAACCGGCAGCAAATTCAGTATGCCTAAGATCGGACAAGAACCCAAAAGACGCGCCGCATTGGTCGCAGCCACGGTCGAAGAGATCGGGGCGGCGGGATCACTTGAGGTGACTGTTGGACAAATTGCCAAACGCGCCGGCATGTCCAGTGCGCTGGCCCATCACTATTTCGGCGGGAAGACCCAGATTTTTCTCGCGGCCATGCGCCATATCCTGAACCAATATTCGCGCGACGTTCGTGACGCGCTGACCAAGGCGCAGCCGGATCGGCGGCTCGAGGCCATTATCGATGGCAGTTTTGACCCCAATTGTTTTGACCCAGCGGCCACGTCGGCCTGGCTGAATTTTTACAGTTTCGCACAACGCGACCAAGAGGCTGGGCGGTTGTTGCGCATCTATCAAAAGCGCCTGCACAGCAACCTGGTCCATGCCTTGCGTCCCCGTTGCGACAAACCGCAGGAAGCCGCGCAGATCATCGCGGCGCAGATCGACGGCGTCTATCTGCGTGCAGCCTTGAACAAGGGCGACATGAGCGGGGCGGCCGATCAGGTTAAGGCGGTGGCGCAGGCTTTGTTAGAGGTCAAAACCTATGACGCCTAACATCCTCATCATCATGGTGGATCAGCTGAACGGAACCTTGTTTCCCGACGGTCCGGCAGATTGGCTGCATGCCCCCAATCTCAAGGCTTTGGCCAAGCGTTCAACACGGTTTGTCAACAGCTACACCGCCAGCCCGCTTTGCGCGCCTGGACGGGCGAGTTTCATGTCTGGCCTGTTGCCCAGCCAAACGCGGGTTTACGACAATGCGGCTGCGTTTGCCTCGGACATCCCGACCTATGCGCACCATCTGCGCCGGGCCGGGTATTACACCTGCCTGAGCGGCAAGATGCATTTTGTCGGCCCCGACCAGTTGCACGGGTTCGAAGAACGCCTGACCACTGATATCTACCCGGCGGATTTTGGTTGGACACCGGATTACCGCAAACCTGGGGAGCGGATTGATTGGTGGTACCACAATATGGGCTCGGTCACCGGGGCTGGCGTGGCGGAAATCTCCAATCAGATGGAATATGACGACGAAGTCGCCCATCACGCCAAAATGAAGCTGTACGATTTGGCGCGTGGTAAGGACGGGCGACCCTGGTGCGTGACCGCCAGTTTTACCCATCCGCACGATCCTTATGTGGCGCGGCGCAAATATTGGGACCTTTATGAGGATTGCGAACATCTTGATCCCGAAGTGCCCGCCATGGGGTATGAGGATCACGATCCGCATTCCAAGCGCATATTCGATGCCAATGACTGGCGTAGTTATGAGGTGACGCAGGAAAATATCCGTCGCTCTCGTCGCGCATATTTCGCCAATATTTCGTATTTGGACGACAAGATTGGCGAGCTTTTGGCGGTGTTGGAAGACACACGGCAAGAGGCGGTGGTGGTTTTTGTCTCGGATCACGGTGATATGCTGGGTGAGCGCGGGCTTTGGTACAAGATGTCCTTTTTCGAGGGTTCGTCACGGGTTCCGATGATGATTGCCCTGCCGGATGGGCAGGGGCAGCGGGTAGATGCGCCCGTGTCGACCATTGATCTGTGCCCGACGCTGGCCGAGCTGGCCGGGGCCGATATGGGCGAGATTGCGCCTTGGACCAGCGGTGAAAGTCTGGTGCCTTTGATGAATGGCAGTGAGCGCAGCACGCCTGTGGCGATGGAATATGCGGCAGAGGCCTCTTATGCGCCGCTGATCTGTTTGCGGTATGGCAAGTGGAAATACACCGCGTGTACGCTGGATCCCGAGCAGTTGTTTGACCTTGAGGCGGATCCGCATGAATTGACCAACCTGGCGGATCATCCGTCCCATGCGGGCACCTTGGAGGCGATGCGGGCCAAGGCGGAGGTGCGCTGGGATCTGGCGCAGTTTGATGCGGAGGTCCGGCAATCCCAGGCGCGGCGATTGGTGGTTTACGAGGCCTTGCGGCAGGGCGGCTATTACCCGTGGGATTACCAGCCGCTGCAAAAGGCATCAGAGCGCTATATGCGCAACCATATGGATTTGAACGATCTTGAGGAAAGCCAACGCTTTCCGAGGGGGGAGTGACCGTGGCGATGTCGGTTTCACCGGATTGGCGCGCCGGCCTCCCACCCACCCCGTCGCGCCAATCCGGCGAAACGATTGTGGTTTGGGGGCGTGAGACCTCTTCGAATGTGCAAGCTGTGATGTGGTGCGCTGCTGAGCTGGGGCTGGTCGTGGATCGTCGCGATGTCGGCGAGGGTTTTGGCGGTTTGGATCGGCTAGAGTTCCTGGAGATGAACCCCAATGGCTTGATCCCGGTCTTGCAACAGGGGGAGCTGACCTTGTTTGAAAGCGCCGCCATTATCCGCCATCTGGCCCGGAGCTTTGGTGACGATAGGTTTTGGCCGCGAGACAGTCGGGCGCTGGCCAAGGTGGACCAATGGGCCGAGTGGGCCAAGCAGATGGTCGCCAACCGTTTTACCGGGCCGGTTTTTTGGCGTGTGGTGCGCACAGCTCGGGCGCGGTGGGATAAGCCTGCGATTGAGGCGGCGGTTGATCGGCTTGAAGCCGCGCTGAGCGTGGCGGAGCAACAGGTAAGCCAACAAGATTGGCTGGCGGGGGATCATATGACACCGGGGGATATTCACCTGGGCCATGTGCTGTACCGCTATTTCGACATCGAAATCACGCGCAAGGACTTGCCTGCTTTGCGTGCCTATTATGACCGGCTCACCGGGCGGCCTGCCTATCAGGCGACGGTGATGCTTTCTTATGAAAGTTTGCGAGACACGATATGAGATATGAGACGCAACCCACCGCCAGCCATTTTGTGAATGGGGCCTATCTGGAAGACACAGAGGGCGAGCTGATCGAGGTGGTTTATCCGGCCACGGGCGAGGTGATCGCGCGTGTGCATGCGGGAACGCCTGCGGTGATCGAGGCGGCGGTTTCTTCGGCCCATGCGGCACAAAAGGAATGGGAGGCTCTGTCTGGCACTGAACGTGGTCGGGTGTTGCGCCGGGCTGCTGACATCATGCGCGAACGCAACCGCGCGCTGTCGGAGCTGGAGACCTATGACACCGGCAAGCCGATGTCGGAAACGCTCTATGTGGATGCGACAAGTGCGGCGGATGCGCTGGAGTACTTTGGTGGTCTGGCGGGCAGCCTGACTGGTGAGCATGTGCAATTGGGTGGCGATTGGGGCTATACGGTGCGCGAGGCGTTGGGCGTTTGTGTAGGCATTGGGGCCTGGAATTATCCGACGCAAATCTCTTGCTGGAAGGGCGCGCCGGCGCTGGCTTGTGGCAATGCGATGATCTTTAAACCCTCGGAGACCACGCCGCTTTGTGCGTTGAAAGTCGCCGAGATCCTGATCGAAGCCGGCTTGCCTGCCGGTGTGTTCAACGTGGTTCAAGGCCTGGGGGCGGTGGGGGCTGCTCTGGTCAGTGATCCGCGCGTGGCCAAAGTGTCTTTGACAGGCTCTGTCCCGACAGGACGCAAGGTTTACGCGGCCGCGGCCGAGGGCATGAAACATGTTACCATGGAACTCGGGGGGAAAAGCCCGCTGATCATTTTTGATGACGCGGATCTGGAAAATGCTGTGGGCGGCGCGATTTTGGGGAATTTCTATTCCTCCGGGCAGGTCTGTTCCAACGGGACACGTGTCTTTGTTCAAAAGGGCATCAAAGAGGCGTTCCTGACGCGTCTGGCGGAGCGATTGGCGACGGCCAAGATCGGCGATCCGATGGATGAAAGCGTGAATTTTGGTCCAATGGTGAGCAAGGCACAGCGCGAGATCGTGAAGGGCTATATCGCCAAGGGCAAGGATGAGGGAGCAAGGCTGGTTTGCGGCGGCCAAGAGATTGAGGGCAATGGGTTTTATATCGAGCCGACGGTGTTTGCCGATGTGGATGATGACATGACCATCGCGCGCGAAGAGATCTTTGGCCCGGTGATGGCGGTGCTGGATTTCGAGGATGAGGACGAGGTTGTGGCGCGTGCCAATGATACGGAATTTGGCCTGTCAGCCGGTGTGTTTACCAGCGATCTGACCCGCGGCCACCGGGTGATTGGCAAGATGGAGGCGGGGAGCTGTTTCCTGAACTCCTATAATGATGCGCCTGTGGAATTGCCCTTTGGTGGTTCGAAAATGTCCGGTGTCGGGCGCGAGAATGCCAAGGGCGCGATTGAGCATTATTCGCAGGTGAAGTCGGTCTATGTGCGCATGGGAGATGTTGAATCTCCGTTCTGAGGTCGGACACCGCCCCGGCGAGTCTCCCGCCCACCCACCCCGTCTCGCCGGGGCGGAGGGGATGCGGATCTGGCTGGGGCATGTGTTTGGCTGAATTGAGAATTTGCTGAGAAGCGGTTCAGGGGCAGGTCTGCCCTGAACGCGCCAAGTCAAGTGTAAGGGGGCGATTCCCCGAAGCGTCAAGGACAGGGCGCCCCTAGGGCGCGCTCGCCTAAGGGCGATCCTTGACCCTTCGTGGAATCACCGAGGGTTGTTGAGATGCAAGCGGAATATGTGATTGTGGGCGCGGGAAGCGCCGGATGTGCCATGGCCTATCGATTGGCGGAGGCAGGCAAATCGGTCATCGTGATCGAACATGGCGGTAGCGATTGGGGGCCGTTCATCAACATGCCGGGGGCGTTGAGCTATCCTATGAGCATGAAGACCTATGATTGGGGCTTTGAAAGCGAGCCGGAGCCGCATCTGGGCGGGCGCCGCTTGGCTTGTCCAAGGGGTAAGGTGATTGGCGGATCCTCCTCGATCAACGGGATGATCTATGTGCGCGGTCACGCCTTGGACTTTGACACTTGGCGGGAGATGGGGGCCTCGGGCTGGGGTTATGCGGATGTGTTGCCCTATTTCAAACGCCAAGAGGATTGGCATGATGGCGGCCATGGCGGCAACCCGTCCTGGCGGGGGCAGGGTGGTCCGCTGCATGTGACGCGGGGCAGTCGGGTGAACCCGCTGGTGCCGGCCTTTGTCGAGGCGGGGCGTCAGGCCGGGTACCCGGTGACTGAGGATTACAACGGGGAGCAGCAAGAGGGGTTTGGCCCCTTTGACATGACCGTCTGGAAAGGCGCGCGCTGGTCTGCGGCTTCGGCCTATTTGCGGCCTGCGGAAAAGCTTGGGGCGCAGGTGGTGCGTGGTCTGGCGCGTAAGGTTGTGATCAAGGATGGGAAGGCGGTCGGCGTTGAGTTACGACGCAAGGGCCGTGTCGAGACCATTGAGGCCAGCCGCGAAGTGATCATCGCCGCCAGCGCGATCAACTCACCGAAACTGCTCATGCATTCGGGGATTGGCCCGGCGGCGCATTTGGCAGAGCACGGGATCGCCGTTGTGGCGGATCGACCCGGCGTTGGGCAGAATCTGCAGGACCATCTTGAGCTCTATATCCAGCAGGCGGCGACCCAGCCGATCACTTTGGCCAAGTATTGGAACCTTTTGGGTAAGGCCTATGTTGGCGCGCGCTGGCTGTTTGGGCGGTCTGGGCCTGGGGCCTCGAACCAGTTTGAAAGCTGTGGTTTCATCCGGTCTGGGGCCGGGGTGCAGTACCCGGATATTCAGTATCATTTCCTGCCCATTGCCGTGCGCTATGACGGGCAGGTGGCCCCGGAAGGGCATGGTTTCCAGGCCCATGTGGGCCCGATGCGGTCCCCTTCGCGCGGGGCGATTACGCTGAAATCGGGCGATCCCGAAGCTGCGCCCAGCATCTTGTTCAACTATATGAGCCATGAAAAGGACTGGCAGGATTTCCGTACCTGCATTCGTTTGACGCGCGAGATTTTTGGTCAGGAGGCCTTTGCGCCTTATCGCGGTCATGAGATCCAGCCGGGTGATGCCTTGCAAAGCGATGAAGAGCTGGATGGCTTTATCAAAGAGCATGTGGAAAGCGCCTATCACCCTTGCGGGACCTGTAAGATGGGGGATGCGGATGATCCGATGGCTGTGGTTGATCCAGAAGCGCGGGTGATCGGCGTGGATGGGTTGCGAGTCGCGGATAGCTCGATCTTTCCGCAAATCACCAATGGTAATCTGAATGCGCCCTCGATCATGGTTGGTGAAAAGGTCTCGGACCATGTTCTGGGGCGCAGATTGCCAGCAGATAATGCCGCGCCTTGGATCCATCCAAATTGGGAGGCGCAGCAGCGTTAACTATTCTTAACGGAAACGGTTGAAATCGGGGTTTGCAGCCCCGATTTTAGCCACATGTTAAGGTTTCGTTTTTGCATTGTTCTATTGAGTGCGGTCTTTGGGGCGCAAATTGCTGCCAGCGATATTACGGGCACGGTTCACGTTTCTGATGCAGATACCATCCGGATTAACGGAATCCCGATCCGCCTGCATGCAATAGATGCACCGGAAAGCGATCAGCGTTGCGGCGGCGCAAACCAACCCCAATGGCAATGTGGGCTTTGGAGCAAATCCGAAGCGCAAGTCATGTTTCAGGGCCGTGTTGCGCGCTGCGAAGAAGTTGATATCGACAAGTATTATCGCGTCGTTGCCCGGTGTTTTGTGGACGGGCAGGATATGGGCCGCGTTCTAGTGCAAAACGGACTGGCCTTTGCCTATCGCAAATATGGCTTGGATTACGATCTGGATGAAAAAGCCGCCGCGATTGCGGACCGTGGGCTTCATGCCACGCAGATTGTTGCGCCCGAACAGTTTCGTGCCCATGCGCGACAGGCGCGCGCCAAGTGGGCATTGGCGGGTGCGCCAGTAGGATGTTTGATCAAGGGCAATATCTCGCGTAAGGGCGCGCGGATTTTTCACGTGCCGGGCCAAAAGTGGTATGATGAAACGCGTATCAGGCCGGAGCAGGGGGAACGTTGGTTTTGTTCCTTGGAAGAGGCGCGTAAAGCTGGTTGGCGGATGGCACGGGACTGAAAAAAGAGAGGTTCAATCGGTTGAATTGATCCGGGTCAAAGTCACCTTTGGTGCCCTGTGCGACACTATTTGCGAAACGATCAGGAGAGAGACGCAGATGTCCCACACCCCACATGAGCTTGCCGAAGAATTCCCGGAATTTGTCGAGAAAATGAGTACGCTCAAGCAGTCTGATGCGCATTTTGCCAAGCTGGCTGACGAGTATCATGATCTCAATCGCCAAGTGCATCGCGCTGAAACCAATGTGGAACCGATGAGCGAGTTGGCCGAAGGTGAGTTGCGCAAGAAACGCGCGGCGCTGAAAGATGAGATTTACGGGCTTCTTTCGGCCTGAATTGGTCAAAAGTTTTCTGGTGAAACCGGTCAGGTCCTGCCTGGCCGGTTTTTGTTTTTTGGATAATTCCGGGTTTTCAACAAGATGGCAGGGTCGCCACAATCACGCCACAATTTAGCCACAAATTTCAATATCTCGCGACGTCGATTTAGGAGGGTTTTAAGGAACTCACGCCAGTTTGATAACCAACCAAGCGAGTGATGCAGATCCGGGAGAAAGGCCGATCTGCCGGGGCAGAATGTCGCCTGCAAACACTTTCTGATCGGTGTTCTGCGCAGAAGCGCCGCCGTGATGCAGAGGCGTGAAACATGTCGAGCATTTTGACCAATATGGGTGCGTTGAACGCCCTGAAGACCCTGAGAAAAGTCGGGTCTGATCTGGATGATACCATGCAGCAAGTGGGCACGGGTAAGCGTGTCTCGAATGCGGGTGTGAACGCGTCGGTCTGGGCGGTGTCCAAGACCATGGAATCCGATGTCAAAGGGTTTCAACAGATCTCCGATGGGCTTGGCCTTGCCCAGGCGACGCTTTCTGTAGCGCGGCAAGGGGCGGAAAGCCTGGCGGATTTGCTGACCGATCTCAAGGGTAAGATCGTGGTTGGCCAACAGGACAATATTGACCGTCAGAAAGTGCAGGCAGACGTTGATGCCCTGCGCAATCAGATCAATGCGGTTGTGAATGCCACTCAGTTCAACGGGCAGAACCTGATCAAACATACCAGCACCGATGCCGGGTCTGGCCATATTCAGATTTTAGCCTCGCTCAGCCGCACTGAAAGCTCGGTGACCACAACTGATATAACGCTGAAACGGCAAGACTTGCGGGGGCTGGCCGCTGTCGTCGCGGCCAGTGGTGGCACATACACCGCGGCTGCGGACCAGGTGACGCTGAACGCCACGCAAAGCGCGGCCATGGATCTGAGCGGGCAATCGGTCAGCGTCGGAACAGCCTTTGCGATTTCGGTCTTTGGCATCGATGCGGACGGGTCAGCCTTTGCGCAAAGTGATTACCGCACCACCGCCGCCGGCGCGCCAACTCAGGCCGAGATTGCCGGGGGAACTTTGGCCTATGTCGCCCGAGAAGGGGACACCATGGCTGACGTGGTCACCGGGCTTGGCCGCCGCTGGGAGGCCTATGCCAATGCAAACTCGCTCTCTTCGGACGTTCTGAGCTTGGAATTCGCTGGCAGTACCATTACGGCCAGTTCGGATGTCAGCTCGGGGAGCGATACCTTGCAGGTGACTCTCAGCCGTCTTGGGGCGGATGCGGGCAATGTGACCGGTGGCGACCTAGGCGATCTGGCCTCGATCGACGTCACGACCGAGGCCGGGGCACGTGACGCCCTGGGACGGGTCGACGTGATGATCGAAGCGGCCGTGGACGCCGCGGCTGAGATTGGCTCGGTCCAGGGGCGATTGACCACGCAAGAGAAGTTTACATCCCAGTTGATCGACAGTTTCAAAACCGGGATCGGTGCCTTGGTGGATTCCGATCTGGTTGAGACCTCAGCACGTCAGCAGGCTTTGCAGGTTCAGCAACAATTGGCGGTGCAGGCCCTGTCGATTGCCAATCAGCAGCCGCAAACTTTGCTATCTCTGTTCAGATAGAAAAAGGCCGCTTTTGCGGCCTTTTTGTCTTAGTCTTCCATGGCTTCCAATTCGTCGATGAAGCCTTCGATCATCGACAGGCCCTTGTCCCAGAAACTTGGGTCCGAGGCATCCAGACCGAACGGGGCCAGCAGTTCTGAATGATGCTTGGACCCACCGGCTTTGAGCAGGTCAAAATACTTGTCCTGGAAGCCTTCGGGCTGTTCCTGATAGGCCGCGTAAAGCGCGTTCACCAACCCGTCGCCAAAGGCGTAGGCATAGACGTAAAACGGCGAATGCACGAAATGCGGGATGTAGGCCCAGAAGGTTTCGTATCCCGGCATGAATTCAAAAGCCGGGCCAAGGCTTTGGGCCTGCACGCTCATCCATAGTGCGTTGATGTCATCCGGGGTCAGCTCACCACTGCGACGTGCGTCATGCAGTTTGCATTCAAAGTCATAAAATGCAATCTGACGCACAACCGTGTTGATCATATCTTCGACCTTACCGGCCAGCAGCACTTTGCGTTCTGCCTGATCCTTGGCCTGATCCAGCATCGCACGGAAGGTCAGCATCTCACCAAAGACCGAGGCGGTTTCTGCCAAAGTCAGCGGAGTTGAACTCAACATCTCGCCCTGACCGGCGGCCAGAACCTGATGCACACCGTGACCCAGCTCGTGCGCGAGGGTCATCACATCGCGCGGTTTGCCGAGATAGTTCAGCATCACATAGGGGTGCACATCGGTGACTGTGGGATGGGCAAAGGCACCGGGGGCTTTGCCCGGTTTCACCCCGGCATCAATCCAACCTTTGGTAAAGAACGGATCGGCGATCTCACCCATGCGGGCATCAAAGCCGTTATAGGCATCCATCACGGTTTTGGTGGCCTCGTCCCAACCAACGATCCGGTCGCTTTCCATCGGCAGCGGCGCGTTGCGGTCCCAGACCTGCATCACGTCCAAGCCCAACCACTTGCGTTTCAACTCGTAATAACGGTGGCTTAGGCGGGGATAAGCGGCGACAACAGCGTTGCGCAGCGCCTCAACCACTTCGGGTTCCACATCGTTTGACAGGTGCCGCCCGGTCTGCGCCGTCGGCATGCCGCGCCAACGATCCAGAATTTCCTTTTCCTTGGCCTGAGTGTTGTGAACACGAGCAAAGGTTTTGATATTCTCCGCAAACACGCTGGCCAATTCCCGCGCTGCCGCTTCACGCTTGTCACGGTTTTGATCGGTGAGGAAGTTCAGTGTGGCTTCGATGTTCAGCTCTTCGCCGTCGATATCAAAGGTCAGACCGGCAATGGTTTCGTCAAAAAGCCGCTCCCAGGCATCGCCAACAACACCAAGGTCATGCAGGAATTTCTCCATCTCATCAGAGAGTTGATAGGGCTTCATCTTGCGGATCTTGTCAAAGACCGGTTTGTAGCGTTTCAGCTCATCGCTTTCTGCGAACAGCCCGGTGAGAAAATCATCGTCCAACCGGTTCAATTCCAGGGTGAAAAACACCAGAGGGGTCGAGAAATTGGTGATGCGTTCCTGATTGTCAGACAGGAATTTCGCCCGATCCGCGTCAGTGGTCAGCTGGTAGTAACGCAAGCCCGCATAAGACATGATCCGCCCGGCGACGCTGTCGATGCGTTCCTGACGCTTGATCGCCTCAAGCATGCCGGTTGCGTCCAGCGTGGCAAGCTTGCCTTCGTAATCATCCGCGAATTTTGCACAGGCCGATTCCAGCCAGTCCAGATCGCGTTTCAATTCGGGTGAGTCGTCTGACGGGTAGAGGTCGCTCAGATCCCATTCCGGCAGTGGCCCAAGCTCTCCCCCCCCTGACATAGCATTGGTGTCATAAAGCGGTTGGATTTTCATGGGGAACTCCTTGGTTATCTGTGAGAGAGCTAAGCCTTCTCTGGCCCAAGGTTCAAGGGGCAGGTGGCTAGAAACGCCAGGATAGACCAAAATGTCCGGCTGTCTCTTGATTGCCGGTTTGGGTGATGGCCGCGGTCAGGGCGGCCCGGTCTGAAACCGAGTAGCTCAGGCCAAAGCCATGGGCGTTGAAATCGCTGTTTTCAGCCAGTTCGGAAACCAGATAGAGCGTTAGGTCGCGTGTCGCCTGATAGGAAAGGTCCAACGCTAAGATGTCAGGGTCGTCATGGGCTGAAGGGTGGAAAAAGCTAAGGCCGACTGCCCACTTATCTTTGGTATAGGTGACTCCGGCCTTGGCATTCAATTCCGCCCCGTCGCTGTGATCGGGCCAAAGCCCCTCAACCGCAGCCGCGAGGGTCCACGGGCCTTTTTCATAGCTTACGGCGGCACTGGCACTGTGAAAATCGCCACCACGCGCCGAATGGGCGGATACGGCCCAGCTCCAGTCTCCGGGGCGCGACTGGTAGCTCAGCCCGAATGGCACCGCCCCATCGCGCAAGGCTAGGGTCGTGGTTCGGGCGCGGGAATATTCTGCGCGCTCATAGCTGAGATAGGGGGCGATACGTTCGAATTTTGAGGGCAGAACGGAATCATAGGCCGGTCTGACCACCCCCAATCGGAGCCGATCATCCCATGTCAGGGCCACATAGGTCTCATGTGGGCGCTTTTCAGGGAGCACAAATTCGTAAACGCCGACTTCAAGCGACAGTGGATAAGAGCGCGATAGGTCAAAGGCGGCCGTAACATCCAGAAATCCAAAGCCCGACGCGTCATCTGTGGCTTGAAACCCGGCCCAGACAAAGCCGTCCCAATCCGCCGCCTTTGAGGGCAGGGCGCCAAGGAGGGAGATCGCGAAAATAAGGGCAAAACGTATCATGGCGGCTCTTCCGCTTAAAATCTGCATCTTGCAATTCTAGTTGCTTTCAACAAGCAAACAGTCACAGGCAAATACAAGTTTCACAAATTCTGCGCAGAGCCGACCCGCTACAATTTAAGCAGTCATCGCGTTGCTCGACCCTGCACGGTCAAAAAAAGCGCAGATTTGGTCGGTGACACGACGGCGGGTGGTTTCATCTTCCATCAGGATTTCATGCTCACCATCGGTGATCTGAACCAATTGTCCACCGGGCCATTTTTCCATGCGCGAGGTGATGCGTGTCGGATCAACAATGCGTTCATTTGTGCCCAAGAAGGTCAGACAGGGTTGGGCAGGCGATGGGCGGCGCGACAATTCACGCGTTTCGGCCAAGGCCTCGTGCAGCCAGTTCAAGGATGGCCCGCCAAGCTGTAATTCGGGAACGGCCAAAACCTGACGCTGCATATAATCCCACATATCGCGGTCGCGGGTCAGCAAATTGTCCTCGAAAGGCTCCGACGCCACATAGCTTTCGGGTTTGGTGCCGGGTGTGAATACATGGCCAAGCCCGATTTGTTTGCCCCACCAGGACAAGGCCCAGGCGGCAGGGCGCAGAGGGTCAGCCATACGAATGCCCCACATCGGGCCGGTAAAGACGCAGGAGTCAACCGGGAGCCCATCCATCACGGCCCGCAATCCGATACATCCGCCCATGGAATGGCCGATCAGGTGCAGCGGTTTTGGTAGGTTCAACGCCTCAACGCATTCCATGACGGCCGCGACATCGTGCTGGTAATCCTCGAACACGGCGACATGGCCCGCCATGGGTTCATCCAGCATACGATCCGCAAGGCCCTGACCCCGCCAGTCAATCGCCAGCACGTGGTAACCACCAGCGGCCAGATCGGCGGCAGTGCGGCCGTATTTCTCAACATATTCCGTGCGACCGGGGAAAAGCAGCACGGTGCCCCGCGCCTGTTCTGCCGGGAAATGCGCGATACGAAGGCGCAAACCGTCAACTGTTTCGATCCACCAGGCACAACTGCCAACGGGACCTTCGGACAGATCAGCGTGAAAAGGCGCGGGAACTAAATTCATTATGCAAGTACCGAAGCAAGACGCATGGCGGCGGACATGTCACCGTCAATGGTCAGTTTACCGGACATGAAAGCACCGGTCGGGTTTAGATCACCAGTCAGGATCTGCTCAAACGTGTCGACATCCGCTGTCAGGGTCACGTCGGCATCATCGTCGCCGGCGCGCACGCCGTTTTCGTCAACGATCAGGCTGCCTTCGTCGCCCAGAACAAATTTTGCGGTGGCATCGAATCCTTCGCCGCCAAGTTTTTCGGTCAGGGCCGAAACGGCGGTGGAGATAATGTCGCTCATGTATTTTCCTCTCTACATCCAAGTGGCGCTGGAAATCTTGCGCTCCGGCGCTACACTTGGCGTAAGTTAAGAGCACGGGTTACCATGGTTTTCAAATCTATCCTCGCGGCAGTTTGCACCGTAGTCATGATTTCCCTACCTTCCGGTTTAAGGGCGGAAACCCGCGCGTCGGAGCTTTTGCAAGAGCTTTCCGTTGCGGAAGATTCGCTGTCAGCCCAGAGGTTGGAAAATCAACTAATAGCAGAATGGTCCAAATCTGGATCGCCTGCAATGGATTTGCTGCTCAAGCGCGGGCATGACGCTTTGGAGATTGAAAAGACCGAGGCGGCGATTGAACATTTTCGTGCGCTGACCGACCATGCGCCGGATTTTGCCGAAGGTTGGCACGGGCTGGGTTTGGCCTATTTTCATGCGGATCGGTTTGGCGTTGCCATGGATGCCTTGGAGCGCACCTTGGCCCTAAACCCCAATCATTTTGGGGCGTTACGCGGCGTCGGAGCGATTCAGGAACAGATTGGCGAGGGGGCTCTTGCCTATGATGCCTATGCGCGTGTACTTGAGCTGCGACCGCATGATCAGGATGTGATCAACGCCATGGCGCGGTTGGAACGAGACGTGAAGGGCACCAAGCTCTGAAAACAAAGGCGGCCCCAGATCAGACCACGGGCCAAGGTACCAAATGGGCATGAACACAAGGATCGCGGCCGTTCTCGGCCCGACCAATACAGGCAAAACCACCTACGCTATTGAACGTATGCTGGGGTATCGCACCGGGGTGATCGGCCTGCCGCTGCGTCTGCTGGCACGCGAGGTCTATGACAAGATCGTGGATCTGCGCGGCCCTTCCGTTGTTGCTTTGGTGACCGGCGAAGAGCGGATCGTGCCGCCGCGGGCCAAATACTGGATCTGCACGGTTGAGGCCATGCCCGAGGGCATGGGCGCAGATTTCGTAGCGGTGGACGAAATCCAGCTTTGCGCCGACCCCGAGCGCGGCCATGTCTTTACCGACCGTTTGATGCGGATGCGGGGCACCCATGAAACGTTGCTTTTGGGGGCTGATACCATGCGCGACCCGATCAAGGCGCTGATTCCCGATGTGGAATTCGTGCGCCGCGAACGGATGAGCCAGCTCGTCTATACCGGATCGAAAAAGATCAGTCGCTTGCAGCCTCGCACTGCGATTGTCGGTTTTTCGGTCGACAACGTCTATGCCATTGCCGAGCTACTCAAGCGCCAAAAGGGCGGGGCGGCGGTTGTCATGGGGGCACTCAGCCCGCGCACCCGAAATGCACAGGTGGCGCTCTATCAGAATCGCGAGGTCGATTTTCTGGTTGCGACCGATGCGATTGGCATGGGGTTGAACTTGGATATCGACCATGTGGCCTTTAGCGCGCTGACCAAGTTTGACGGGCGGCGCATGCGCCCCTTGCAACCTAATGAACTGGCCCAGATTGCCGGACGGGCCGGGCGCGGCATGTCGGATGGTACGTTTGGTGTCACCGGCGAGGCGGGGCCGATCCCCGAAGACTGGGCCGAAGCGATCTGCAATCACCAGTTCACACCGCTGAAAAAGCTGAATTGGCGCAATCCAAATCTGCGCTTCGGGTCTATCGATGCGCTTGAGGCGAGTCTCGATCAGGCACCAAATGATGAAATTTTGATCAAAGCGCGCGAGGCTGATGACCTCAGAGCGCTACGTAACCTTGCTTCAGAGGCGGAAATCCGCGCACGCGCTTCGGACGGAAAATCGGTGCAACTCTTGTGGGATGTGTGCCGAATTCCAGACTTCCGCGGCATTTCGCCCAATGAACATGCGGGTCTTTTGCAGTTGATATATCAACATCTGCACGAAGCAGGACACGTTCCGGATGAATTTGTCGCACGTCAAATCAACCGTATTGACCGGACGGATGGCGACATTGACACATTGTCGAAACGTCTGGCCTATATTCGCACGTGGACATATGTCGCGCAGCGAAAAGGTTGGTTGCGTGACGAAGACCATTGGCGCGGGGCAACTCGCAAGGTAGAAGACAGCCTGTCAGATGCGCTGCATCAGCGCCTGACACAAAGATTTGTTGATCGGCGCACATCCGTTCTTTTGCGCCGGTTGAAGCAGAAGGAGGCCCTTTTGGCCGAAGTGAATGATCAGGGTGAAGTGACCGTCGAAGGTGAATTCGTCGGGAAACTCGAAGGGTTCCGGTTCCGTCAGGATAAGGACGCAACCGGGCAAGAGGCCAAGACGCTGCGACAAGCGTCGCTGCAGGCATTGACCCCGCATTTCCATTTGCGCGCAGACCGTTTTTACAACGCGCCTGATAGCGAAATCGATTTTACTGAGCAGGGCGGCCTTATGTGGGGCGACCAGGCGGTCGGCAAATTGGCCAAGGGCGACGACCCTTTGAAGCCACGCGTCGTTGTCTTTGTCGATGACGAGGCCGGGGCCGATGTGGCGCAAAAGGTGGAACGCCGTTTGCAGCACTTTATGGATCGCAAGATCGCCGCTCTGTTTGAGCCGCTGATCAAGATGCGTGATGACGAGACCCTGGCCGGTCTGGCGCGTGGCTTTGCCTTTCAACTGGTCGAGGCCATGGGCATTGTGCAGCGTTCGGATGTGGCCGACGACGTCAAAGCGTTGGATCAGGATGCACGTGGAACCCTGCGCAAGCATGGTGTGCGCTTTGGTCAGTACACCATCTTTATGCCGCTGCTGCTAAAACCCGCCCCGACGCGCCTGCGTTTGGTGTTGTGGAGCCTGGCCAACGATCTGCAAGAGTTCCCCGAGGCGCCGCCTCCCGGTTTGGTTACCGTGCCAAATGTCGAGGACGTGCCTGCGCGTCACTACGCCTTGGCTGGTTACCGCAAGGCAGGGGCCCGCGCGATCCGCATCGATATGCTGGAACGGCTTGCCGATATGCTGCGCACCGAGGACAGCCGTGGAGGCTTTGAAGCCAAGGCGGATATGCTCTCGATCACAGGCATGACGCTTGAGCAGTTCTCCGACCTGATGGAAGGGCTGGGCTACAAAGCTGAGAAAGGCGAACGTGCCAAGGTGAAGCCTGCGCCCATCGCCGAAGGTGCTGCCGAAGACGAAACCACGCCTGAAACAGCTGCAGAGCCTTCCGAGGATGGTGAGACTTTGGTCGCAGAGGCCAAAGCCGAGCCGGCCGAGGCTGAGGTTGTCGAAGCGGATGCTGCTGAGGCCGGCGAGCCCGAAATGGAAGTGTTCTATACCTTCACTTGGGGTGGCAATCGTGGCGGCCAGCGTCGCGGTGGTGGCAAGCCACGTCGCGATGCGCGACCCGGTGGCGGCAACCGCGGTGACAATCGTGGCGAGCGCAAGGGCGGCAAAGGCAAACCTCGTGGCAAAGGTCCGAAAGGCGGCGGTGATCGGGGGGCCAAATCCTTCCAGTCGCGTCCGCCGAAAAAGGAAAAGGCCATTGATCCAGATAACCCGTTTGCAGCGGCTCTGATGGGGTTGAAGGACAAGGGCTAAGTGGCCGAAACCGCCGAGAAAATCCGCATTGATAAATGGCTCTGGCATGCGCGTTTCTTTAAGACGCGCAGCCTGTCGGCCAAGGTGGTCTCGGCTGGAAAATGCCGCGTGAACGGCATGCCAGTTTCGAAACCGGCCTATGGGGTCAGCGCAGGCGATGTGCTGACCTTTCCGCAAAACGATGACATTCGCGTGATCAAACTTGTGGCTTTGGGCACGCGGCGCGGATCAGCGCCCGAGGCTCAGGCGCTTTATAGCGATCTCGATCCTCCGAAACCCAAAGAGAAATCAGTTGCCGCGCCAAGGTTTGATGGCGGTGGCAGACCGGGCAAACGGGATCGCCGCGAGCTGGAGAAGTTGCGTCGGGATGTGCTTGAATGATCTGGCGCTCTGGTCTAGGGACGCTGCAAGCTCTTTGAAGGATCGAGACTCATGACTTATGTGGTTATCGAAAACTGCATCGCCTGCAAATATACCGACTGTGTCGAAGTATGCCCCGTAGACTGTTTCTATGAGGGTGAGAACATGCTGGTGATCCATCCGGATGAATGTATCGATTGCGGCGTTTGCGAACCGGAATGCCCAGCAGACGCGATCCGCCCGGATACCGAGCCGGATATGGAGAAGTGGGTTGAGTTCAACCGCAAATACTCGGAAAAATGGCCTGTGATCATCGAAAAGAAAGATCCGCTGCCGGGTTACGAAGAGCGTGACGGCGAAGCGGATAAGATGACCAAATACTTCTCCGAAGCCCCGGGTGAAGGCAGCTAATTGATTCGTTTCCCGATTGGAAACGACGTGCGATACGCTGCCTGACCTGTTGAAATCAAACGAAAAAGCGCCGTTTTCCTGCCCCTATGGGAATGGGCGCTTTTTTATGTTATCTTGTCTGTTCACATGACGGTATTTCGTCGGGGGAGCAGGCGCTGATTTAGTCGCCCAAAATGGAAAAACAGATGACCGGGAATCAAAGGGATCCCCGTTCGTCTTTTTTGTCGCCCGCACGAGATGCGCAGTAAGGAATGAGACTTATATGACCAAAGCGAAGAAATCCGAATTCCGTCCCAATGACTACGTTGTCTATCCGGCACACGGAGTCGGGCAAATCGTGTCGATTGAGGAACAGGAAATCGCTGGCATTGAGCTGGAACTTTTTGTGATCTCCTTTGAAAAGGACAAGATGACCCTGCGGGTGCCTACGCACAAAGCCACAGAGATTGGCATGCGTTCGCTGAGCTCGCCGGATGTGATTGACGCAGCGATGAAAACCCTGCGTGGCAAGGCCAAGGTCAAACGCGCCATGTGGTCGCGCCGTGCCCAAGAGTACGAGCAAAAGATCAACTCCGGTGATCTGATTGCCATTGCCGAAGTGGTGCGCGATCTGCACCGTGCGGATGATCAGCGCGAGCAAAGCTATTCTGAGCGTCAGCTTTATGAGGCTGCGCTGGAGCGCCTGACCCGCGAAGTTGCTGCCGTTGCAGGTGGTGACGAGGTCGCGGCCGCCAAGCAAGTGGACGAAGTTCTCGGCCTGCGCGCCGCTTGATCTTTTCCCTGTTTTGAAAACGCAGCCCTGAGTCATCAGGGCTGCGTTTTTGTGTCTGGCGGTGACAAATTCCGTCGACGGAATTTGCAAAACTTTTGAAAAAGTTTTGGTCGAGCAAGCCTGGTGCGATCAGGCCATCTCTTTCTTGCCACGCTCCTCAAGGGCAGTGAAAAGGGCGGTTTCCAGCTCTCTCTCTAACTCTTGCGCGCGCTCGATATAGGCGTGGTTGTCTGCCGGCGCGATGGACGGGTCCCACAGCAAGGCCAATTCGCGGATCGTGTGCCGGTCGTGATGGTAGAATGTCTCTTCGGCAATCGCGGCCTCATATTCGCTCATCCCGACATTTTCGAGCACATAGCGCCCGGCCCGCAAGGAACTGTCGAACATTTCGCGCACGATGTCGTTTGCGCCTGCCTGATAGAGCGCGAAGACATGGGTCCGATCACGTGCGCGGGCCACGATATGGAGATCTGGCCGCAAGCGGCGTGCATAAGCGACGAGCTTGACCGTGGCCTTTGGGTCATCCAAAGCGGCAACCAGCACACGGGCGCTTTCCAGACCTGCCGCGTGTAACAGTTCGGGACGGGTAGGATCACCAAAAAAGCCTTTGTAGCCAAAGCGCCGCATCAACTGGATGGTTTGCATGTCGTGGTCCAGAACCACAGTTTTGTAGCCGGAATTGCGCACCAAGCGGTTTACGATCTGCCCGAAACGGCCAATCCCAGCGATAATGACCGGACCTTCTGCCTCGACCTGATCCGCTTCGATGGAGTCCTTGCCCTCGTCAACCCGCGAAATCACCCATTCATAGGTGAGGAACAACAGCGGGGTGATCAGCATAGAGAGGGCAACAACCAATAGAAGCCGGTCGTTCAAAGTGTCCGTCAGCACCCTTTGCTGACTGGCATAGGAGATCAACACAAAGCCAAACTCACCTGCCTGCGCCAGGCCAAGCGTAAACAACCACTGACCCCGATTGCTGAGCTGAAACAACCGCCCGATGCCGTAGAGGATCATTCCTTTGATCAGGATCACGCCTGCCGCCAACCCCAGAATGGTGAGCGGTTCCATCAGCAGGCGGTCGACATCAATCCCGGCCCCGACGGTGATAAAGAACAGGCCCAATAGCAGGCCCTTGAAGGGGGCAATGTCAGATTCCAACTCATGGCGGAACTCAGAGTTGGCGAGAACGACACCGGCCAGAAAGGTCCCCAAGGCCGGGGATACGCCCAGCAGCATCATCAAGAAGCCGATGCCGATCACGATCAGCAGGGCGATGGCGGTGAACATCTCGGGCAGGCGGGCAGAGTGGATGTAGCGGAAAAGCGGGCGGGCCCCATAAATCCCGGCGAGGATCAGACCAGAGATGACCGCAAGCGTCACTAGGGCCGCACCCCAACCGGGCAGGCCTTCGACCAAAGACATGCTGTGATGGGCGTCTTCGGCATGGGCAATGGCGGTGCGCTGGATGGAGCCATCCGCCGACAGGGTAACGGCGGGGGCAAAGGCCAAAAGCGGCATGATGACCAACATGGGGATGACGGCGATGTCCTGCGTCAATAGAACTGAAAAGGTCGCGCGCCCACCAGATGTGCGCATCAACCCCTTTTCAGACAAGGTTTGCAAAACGATCGCTGTTGATGACAGCGACAGAATCAAACCAATGGCCAAGGCGGTGTTCCAGGACAGGCCAAGCGCCATCGCGCCAAGGGTGATCGCGGCAACCGTGCCAGCGATTTGCAACCCGCCCAGGCCCAAAAGCCGATGCCGCATATCCCAAAGAGCGCGCGGTTCCAGCTCCAGACCAATGATGAAGAGCATCATCACAACGCCGAACTCGGCAAAATGGCGGATGTCCTCGGTATCAACAACAAGGCCCAAGCCCGGGCCAATTGCCAGGCCAGCCAAGAGGTACCCCAACACCGATCCCAAGCCCATACGGGAGGCCAAGGGGACAGCGATAACAGCTGCTATCAGAAAAACAGATGCCTGAAACAGCAGGGATTCCATGCTTTTGGTCTACCTTCGGTTGCTTGGTTTCATGATGCGTTCATAACACATCAATACGCAACATCTAGTTAGACCCATGGGCTGTAAACTCTAGATGAAGACCGTCAAAAAGAGGCTTGTTGCCTATTAGAAAATCGAATTTGGGCGTTTGATTGCCGAGGCAGGAGCCGAGACCATCGCGGCTCGCAGGCCGAGGGCAAAATAGCCTGCAACCGTGCCAAAGGAAGGCGACCGGTCAGAAAGGCGCGATAAAGCGGGAAAACGCCGGGGCGTAGGTAAGGTGACCAATGGCAGATCCGTTTTTGCGGTTTCGCGATGGGATATCCGGCTGCCTTGAGCGCGCTGAGGCTGTTGGGGTCGTCCAGTTGCAGGGTCGCCATGTTGGGCAAGCGGGTGCAGCCATGGCCCAAGGCTTTTTCGGTGCTGGTGGATCGTTTGACCAGCCGTTCCAGCAGGAAATCATAAAGGTCGTTTTCGCGGCTGCTGACATTCAGCACTTGGGTTGCCCGCCCGTTTTCGCAACTCAATGCATCTCTGGCGGGGCCACCAAACTCAGCGGCGGCCAACAGCACAGCGTGAGTAATGGTTTTCGTGTGGCTGTTTCTGATCGTGTGCAACGCCACGCGTGCGCCTAGTGAATGCGCAACAAGGCGTACTTTGCGACTTGGGGAAAGCTGATGAATGTGCCCAACAAGTTGCGCCAGGGATTGGCCCGCCAAGGCCGCCCGATCATAGGCCGCCCATATATTGCTGCGCGCGGACCAGCCGAAAGAAATGCCTAACCCTTCGCCCTTTTGCCCGCGCAGGCCCAAATGGCGCGGCCAACTGACCGTGCGCGCGGTCTTGGTCAGCGGCGTGCGCGAAAAAATTCCGTCATGCGGGCAAAAACCGGGTGCGCCGGGTTGGTACTTGAACCCGTGAATCATGATTGTAACAGGTCCATCATCCAGGCTGAGGGCATGGCGCAATGTCGGCAGCAGCGGCGAGCTTGCCCCGTGCAGGCAGGGCTGATTGTCGACATCCGAGATGCGCAGCATTGGCATAGTGGCAATCCATGAACGGGTTTGATGGTGGCAAGGCCAAGGCTGCGCCGGATTCGTGAACAGATTATTACAGCTGCGTGACGGTCTTGACCGGGGCGCGCAACAGGCGTATGCCACCGCCATCGTGGCGATTTGTTCACCGGATTGCGGGCCACGTTAAACATCCCGCTAAAGAGGTCAGACGAAGGGCTCCTTTCGCTTGACCGCGAACGGGGCTTTTTTGTTGCGGAGAGCAAGATGACAGACAAAAGAACACGTACCAATCTGGTGCATGGCGGAACCAAGCGCAGCCAATGGAACGAGGTCAGCGAAGCGATTTTCCTGACCCAAGGCTTTGTTTACGAAAACGCAGAGCAGGCTGAGGCGCGGTTCTTGGAAACCGGCCCGGACGAATTCATTTATGCGCGCTATGGCAACCCAACCGTGGCCATGTTCGAAGAGCGCATGGCGCTGTTGGAAGGGGCCGAAGACGGGTTTGCCTGTGCCTCGGGCATGGCGGCTGTGAATGGTGCATTGACGTCTTTGCTCCGCGCAGGCGACCATATCGTATCGGCCAAGGCGCTGTTTGGTTCTTGTCTCTATATCGTCGAAGAGGTGCTGACCCGCTACGGCGTTGAGGTCACCTTTGTCGATGGGGCTAATTTGGATGAATGGCGCGCAGCCGTGCGCCCAGATACGAAGGCTGTTTTCTTTGAATCCATGTCCAACCCGACGCTGGAAGTCATCGACATTGCCGGTGTGGCCGAGATCGCCCATTCGGTTGGTGCCAAGGTTGTAGTGGACAATGTGTTTTCCACGCCGGTCTACTCGAAGGCCATCGAGCAAGGCGCCGATGTTGTTGTCTATTCCACAACCAAGCATGTGGACGGGCAGGGGCGCTGTCTGGGCGGTGTGATCCTTGGCACCAAGGAACATATCCGCGGTGTCGTTGAGCCTTACATGAAACATACCGGTGGTTCGCTGAGCCCATTCAACGCTTGGGTCATGCTCAAGGGTTTGGAAACCATTGCCCTGCGTGTGCGGGCCCAGACCGAGGGCGCGCTGGCGATTGCGAAAGCGACAGAAGGGCATGAAAAGCTCAACCGCCTGATCTATCCCGGTCTGCCGAGTCATGCGCAATATGATCTGGCGCAGCGTCAGTTGGGGTCGGGGGGCACCATGCTGTCTTTGGAACTCAAAGGCGGGAAGGAGGCGGCGTTCCGCTTTTTGAATGCCATGCAAATCGCGGTGATCTCTAACAATCTGGGCGATGCGAAATCCATCGTGACGCATCCCGCGACGACGACTCACCAGCGTCTGAGCGTGGAACAGCGCGCGGAACTGGGGATCAGCGACGGGTTGGTACGTTTTTCTGTTGGCATTGAAGATCCTGCCGACCTCGTGGCGGATGTTTTGCAAGCGTTGGATGCCGCCTAAGCTCGACCAACTCGCCATGTCGCATTTGAAAAGCTATGCTGCGCAGATGGACTTTGCGCAGCGCGCGCCTATCTGTAGGATGCGACAGGACGAAGAGGAAGGGGCAACCCCATGAATATCCAATCGGATATCGGCGAAAAGCCCAGCCGGGAAGAGGCCGAACAAGCGCTGGCTTTGCTGCGGCGCTATGCGGGCAACCCTGCGGCATTGGCTGAGCTGACCGGCGCGTACCCGGAGTTGCACAATGTTTATCCTGACAATTTCGTCGTGGACGCGGCCTATAAGGAAACCCTGCCTGACCTTCAAAACGGCCCGGCCTCGCTGATCCGTGGGGCAAAGCGGATCATTCAGCATGTGGGGATCTCAAACTTTCGCTTACCGATCGGCTATCACACCCGTGACAATGGCGATTTGACGCTGGAAACTTCGGTTACTGGCACAGTCAGCCTCGAAGCGGATAAAAAGGGCATCAATATGAGCCGCATCATGCGGTCCTTTTATGCGCATTCCGAAAAAACGTTTAGTTTTGAGGTGATGGAAGCCGCTCTTGATGATTACAAGAGCGACCTTGAAAGTTTTGATGCGCGCATTCAGATGCGGTTCAGCTTCCCAATGAAGGTGGACAGCCTGCGCTCGGGCTTGTCTGGGTTTCAGTATTACGACATCGCTTTGGAATTGGTTGAGGTCGCGGGTTTGCGGCGCAAAATCCTGCATCTCGACTATGTTTACAGCTCCACATGCCCCTGTTCTCTGGAGTTGAGCGAACATGCCCGGCGCGAACGTGGGCAATTGGCGACACCGCATTCCCAGCGCTCTGTCGCCCGGATATCGGTCGAGGTTCTGCCGGGGGAATGTCTGTGGTTCGAAGATCTGATTGACCTATGCCGCCGTGCCGTGCCGACCGAAACTCAAGTCATGGTGAAACGCGAAGATGAACAGGCCTTTGCCGAGTTGAACGCGGCCAACCCGATCTTTGTCGAAGACGCCGCGCGCCTGTTTGCGCAAGGTCTGGAGGATGATCCGCGTATTGGGGATTTCCGTGTTGTGGCCAGCCATCAGGAAAGCCTGCACAGCCATGACGCTGTTTCGGTTTTGACCGAAGGCGAGCTGTTTTCGAATGATAGCCTGGATCCAAAACTGTTTTCTACGCTCTTTCATGTCGGCTGAGACACGCAAGAAGGTGCAGCGAAAACTCACTTTTCGCGGAAATTAGCGGCATGTTGCGCATTTCTGAGAACAAAGCGCGCGGCCTTCACTGAAAACACATCTTTTTCGTGGCACCTTGTCTTTAGGGAGGAAACCCGAACGCAAGAAAGGTTTCCGAAATGCCACGCGATAACGTACAAATTGCCATGGGGCACAGCTCATTGGCGCTCAAAATTGACCAGTTCTTTGCCGATCGCGGATTCGGTATGAACCCGGCTGGGCTGCGCCGGTCTAGGCTGCGCCAAATTATCCAACTGGAATCGCAGAGCGACCGCGAATTGGCCCGTCAGGGCCTACATCGCGATGATATCCTGCCGCATGTGTTTCGCGACATTCTTTACAGCTGATGATCTGATCACAGGCTTGGCTTGACATAAGCCCTGCAAGGCTCCAACCCTGCGGGTATGTTTGATATTCGCCCCGTCGCCTATGTCATTGGCCTGCTTGTCACAATCCTTGGTGCCACGATGTTTCTGCCCATGTTGGTGGACATTGCTGAAGGGCGTGGGCATTGGCCGGTTTTTCTGGAAAGCGCGCTGATTACTATCATGAGCGGTGGCTTGACGGCTTTGGCTTGTTCCAATGCCGTCAAGAAAGGGCTGAGCATCCAACAGACCTTTTTGCTGACGACTGGCGTCTGGCTGGCCCTGCCGGTCTTCGGTGCCTTGCCGTTTATGATCGGCGAAACCCATAGCAGCTATACGGACGCGTTTTTTGAGGCAATGTCAGGCCTGACAACAACCGGGTCGACGGTGCTGTCTGGTCTGGATGACTTGCCCAAAGGTTTGCTGCTGTGGCGCGGATTGCTGCAATGGATCGGCGGGATCGGGATCATTGTTGTTGCGATGGTGTTTTTGCCCGAGTTGCGGGTTGGTGGTATGCAAATCTTCCGCTCGGAAGGGTTTGATACGATGGGGAAAATCCTGCCCCGCGCCACACAGATTTCCTCATCGATCTCGACAATCTATGTGTCTCTGACCCTGATCTGCGCCGGGGGGTACCTGCTTTCGGGCATGGATCCGTTTGACGCGACGGTGCACGCCATGACCACGGTCGCAACCGGTGGCTTTGCCAATTATGACGCCAGCTTTGGCGCGTTTTCGGCCAGTGCGGAATATGTCTGTGTTGTGTTCATGATGCTGGCGGCGCTGCCATTTGTGCGCTTTGTTCAGATGACCGCCCTTCGCGATGTGCGCCCGCTGTTTCAGGACAGCCAGGTCAGGGGGTTCTTTGTCACGGCCATTGTGATTGTCGCCTTGGTTGCGTTCTGGCGCTATTCCATCGGCGATGCCAATGGCGAAGAGGCCTATCGCAAAGTGCTCTTCAACGTTGTCTCCATCCTGACCGGCACCGGTTATGCCAGCCAGGATTACGGGCTTTGGGGCGGGTTTGCTGTCGCTTTGTTTTTCTTTGTCGGCTTGATCGGCGGTTGCGCGGGCTCGACGGCCTGTTCGGTAAAAATCTTCCGCTATCAACTGCTCTTTGCCTCGATCAGCACGCAGCTGCGTCGTATCCGTTCGCCTTCTGGCGTTTTCACGACGCGTTATGCCGGAGTTCCGGTCGGGGCCGAGGTTATGTCTTCGGTCATGTCGTTCTTTGTGTTCTTCGTGGTGTCGCTTGGAGTTTTATCCGTCGCGCTCAGCTTGACCGGTCTCGACTTTATCACCTCAGTGTCCGGCGCAGCGACGGCCTTGGCCAATGTCGGGCCGGGATTGGGGGATCAGATCGGTCCGGCAGGTAATTTCGCCGATATCGGCGATCCGGCGAAATGGATGCTCAGCTTTGCCATGTTGGCGGGACGGCTGGAACTCTTGGCGGTTTACGCCATTTTCACAATCCGGTTCTGGAGGGCGTAATGCAAAGACCATTGGGGGCGCAGATTTCACACATGCTGAAATCGCGCGGGGTTGAGGTGATTTTTGGCATTCCCGGTGTTCACAATGTGGAAATGTATCGCGGCATCGAAGAGGCCGGGATCACTCATGTGCTGGCACGCCATGAGCAGGGCGCGGGCTTTATGGCGGATGGCTATGCCCGTGCAACCGGCAAGGCCGGGGTGTGTTACCTGATCACCGGGCCGGGGCTGTGCAATGCCATGACGGCGCTTGGCCAGGCCTATAGCGACAGCGTGTCGGTTCTGGCGGTGACGTCCTGTTTGGATGACGTGACGGGCAAGCGTGGGCAGTTGCACCAGATGCTGGATCAGCGCGCGGCGGCGGACACGGTATGCGACTGGTCCGAAGAGGCGCGGGATGCGGGCACGGCCTATGAACTGGTTGACCGGGCATTGGTCGGGTTTGCGAGCAAGCGAAAACGCAGCTGTCACATTCAGGTTCCAATTGGCACCTTGGGGAAATTGGCCGAGCCTGCCAAACCCGCTGCCATGCCACCGGGATTGCCCAAGGCGGACACGGCCACACTGCGCGCGGTGGTTGACCGGGTGTTGGCGGCGGAAAAGCCAGTGTTTATCTTTGGCGGCGGTTCTGTCGCGGCGGCGGATGTGGCAACAGACGTCTTGCGCATGACCGGTGCCGCAGCCTTCACAACCTATGCCGGGCGCGGGATTGTGGCGGCGGATTATCCCTTGTTCTTTGGGTCCTACCTGGCGCGCCCCGAGAGTGCCTCTGTTTTGGGCGAAGCGGATCTGGTGATCGCATTGGGGACGGAACTGTCCGAAGGGGATCTGTGGCGCGATGAGTTGGGGCACCAAGCCCCAATGATCCGCGTGGATATTGATCCGGTCATTTTGGCGAAAGGAAAGGCCGGGGATCTGCCGGTGCTGGCGGATGCCGAGGCGTTGCTGCGCGCGATGGCGGTGGCTATTCCAGCGCGCGTTGAAGATCGAAAACCTTGTTGGGATGCCAAGGCGGTTGCAGCGACAAAGGCGCGTTGGCGGGCTGAAGTTATGGCGGAACGTCCTGGGATTGTCGAGGTGGCAGAAGCGTTGAGGGCCGCTCTGCCTGATGACTGCATGATCTATTCCGACATGACCCAATTTGCCTATGCGGCCAAGGAAGTCTGGGACATGCCGCGTGCCGGGCATTGGCATCACCCGACGGGGTTTGGGACCTTGGGATATGCTTTGCCCGCGGCGATTGGCGGTGCGGTGGCGCGCCGAGGCTTGCCGACTTTGGCGATCCTTGGGGATTACGGGTTTCAATACACGGTACAAGAGTTGGGGACAGCGGTTGAGCTGGGGCTGAGCCTGCCGATCCTGATTTGGGACAATGGCAAACTGGCCGAGATTGAGGAAAGCATGGTGCGCAGCCAAATCGCACCTAACGCGGTTGTGGCGCGCAATCCGGATTTTCTTGCTTTGGCTAAAGCTTATGGGGCCGGGGCTGTGGAGCCTGCGAGCCTGGCAGAGATGCAAGCGGCGGTTGTCGCGGCGTTTGCTGCGCCGGGGCCGACGGTTATTCGCGTGACGCCTGATATTGAATGACCTTCGGCCATCGCCTGCGGCGGGCGGGTGCGAGGGGCGATGCCCCTCGCGCTCCCCAACTCGGGTTGAACGAGAGCGGGTGGCAAAAGGCGCACTCGCTTGAGTATTTTGGCCAAGAAGAAACGAAAACCCGGAGCGTTTTAAGGCTCCGGGTTATGTTTTGATCAGCCGATTTCGGCGAGGCGGGCGAGGGCTTCTTCGAGCTTGGCCTCATCCTCTTCGCGTGCAGCCAGGTTGGCCTGGGCCTCTTCGACGACCTCTGGCGGGGCGGAGGCGGCGAATTTGGGGTTGTTGAGGCGACCGCGCAACCCGGCGATTTCTTTTTGCAGCTTGGCGAGAGCCTTTTCCAGGCGCGCCTTTTCCTTGTCCACATCAATGATGTCGGCAAGTGGCAAGCCATAGCTGGCGTCACCTAGTGGGATGGTGATGCAGCCCTTGGGGAAGGCATCGACGAGGTCGAGAGACTCGATCCGTGCCATGCGTTTGATCAGCGTTTCGTTGCGTTCCCACGCGCCTTTGGCATTGTCGCCCATGCCAAGACCCAGCATTGGCACATAGAGACCGGCGGGCACGTTCATCTGGGCGCGGGCCGAGCGTACGCCTTCGATCAGGGCGATCACCCAGGACATTTCGGCTTCGGCCTCGGCATCCACAAGATCCGCGCCATAAGTCGGCCAATCGGCGTGAACCAACATCTTGGAGCGTTTGGCGGTGTTGTCCCAGAGCTCTTCGGTGATGAAGGGCATGATCGGGTGCAGCAGGATCATGCATTGATCCAGCACCCAGGCCATGGTGTCGCGGGTTTCCTGCGCGACAGCCTCGTCATCACTGCTGAAGAGGGGTTTGGAGAATTCCACATACCAGTCGCAGACCTTGCCCCAGACAAAGGCATAAAGCGAAAGCGCCGCGTCGTTGAAGCGGTATTCGGCCAGGGCCAAATCAACGGTTTCGCGCACTTTGGCGGTTTCACCGATGATCCATTTGTTCAACGTGGCCTGCGGGTTGGCGGGCAGGGCGCGCGGCTCCATGTCTGCTCCCACCGCGCCGTTCATCTCGGCAAAGCGGGTGGCGTTCCAGAGCTTGGTGCCAAAGTTGCGGTAGCCGGCGATGCGGTCTTTGGACAGTTTCAGCACGCCACCGATGGAGGCCATGGCGGTGTTGGTAAAGCGCAGGGCGTCGGCACCGTATTCGTCGATGATTTCCAGCGGGTCGATGACATTGCCGGTGGTTTTCGACATCTTCTTGCCCTTCTCGTCGCGGACGAGTTGGTGCAGATAGACGGTGTGGAACGGCTTTTCATCCACCACGGCGAGCTGCATCATGATCATCCGGGCGACCCAGAAGAACAGGATGTCAAAGCCGGTGATCAGCACATCGGTGGGGAAGTATTTCTGCATCTCCTCAGTGTTTTCGGGCCAGCCCAGCGTGCCAATGGGCCAGAGGCCGGAGGAGAACCAGGTGTCGAGCACGTCGGGGTCGCGATAGACCAGCAACTCATCCGTTTCCTCGTCAAAGAAATTCTTAGCCACAGCCTCTTCGTAGCTAGCGATCCGTGCATCACCGGGAATCTGCATTCTTTTCCATGCATCTGCTTCGGTCGCGGCACAGACCGCCTCGAACCCGGTTACTTCCCAGATTCCGTTGGTGCATTGTCCATGAGGCACATACCAAACCGGGATCTGGTGGCCCCACCAGAGCTGGCGTGAGATGCACCAAGGTTCGATGTTTTCCAGCCAGTGGTAGTAGGTTTTTTCGCCCGATTCCGGCATGATCTTGATGTCGCCGTTGCGCACCGCATCCAGAGCGGGGCCGACGACCTTTTCGGCGTCCACATACCATTGATCGGTCAGCATCGGTTCGATGACAACCTTGGAGCGGTCGCCAAAGGGTTGCATGATCGGCTTGGCCTCGACCAGCGGTACCTGGATCGGGTCGCTGTCTTCTTCGCCCTTCTTCTTTTTCTTGCCGCCCAGGCGTGGATCGTCTGAGGTGGTCATGACCGCCAGCCCCTCGGCGGTGATCTCGGCCACGACTTTTTCGCGCGCCTCGAACCGATCCAGCCCGCGCAGGTGGTCTGGGACGAGGTTGACGGCATCCGCTTCGGCTTCGCTCAACGTGCGTTCGCCACGAGCTACGGCACCAGCCAGAGTCGCAGCTTCGTCATAGGATCCACCATCGGCACGCATCGCACCGCGCGTGTCCATCAGGCGATACATCGGGATGCCGCCACGTTTGGCGACTTGGTAGTCGTTGAAATCATGCGCGCCGGTGATCTTCACCGCGCCCGAGCCGAAATCTTTGTCAGGGTATTCGTCGGTAATGATCGGGATCAGGCGGCGATGCTCTTTCGGACCAACCGGGATCTCGCAGAGCTTGCCAACGATAGGGGCGTAACGTTCATCGGATGGGTGAACAGCCACCGCGCCGTCGCCCAGCATGGTTTCGGGGCGGGTGGTGGCGATGGAGATATAATCGCGCTCTTCCTCAAGCGTGATATTCCCGTCTTCGTCCTTTTCCACATAGGTATAGGTGGCCCCACCCGCGAGCGGGTATTTGAAGTGCCACATATGGCCCGCCACTTCGATGTTCTCGACCTCAAGGTCAGAAATTGCAGTTTCGAAATGCGGGTCCCAGTTGACCAGACGCTTGCCGCGATAGATCAGCCCCTTGTTGTACATATCAACAAAGACCTTGATCACCGCATCGTGGAAATTGGGCGAGTTTTCGTGCCCGGTGCGCGGGTCGCCCGGCGCGCCTGCCATGGTAAAGGCGTTGCGATCCCAGTCGCAGGAACAGCCCAAACGTTTGAGCTGCTCGACGATGGTGCCGCCATATTGGCCTTTCCATTCCCAAACCTTTTCAAGGAACTTCTCACGCCCCAGTTCTGCCCGGCTGGGCTGCTGGGTCTTGGCCAGTTCCTTTTCCACCATCAACTGGGTGGCGATGCCCGCATGGTCCTGTCCTGGCTGCCACAGCGTGTCAAAGCCGCGCATCCGGTGCCAGCGCGTTAGGATATCCTGCAAGGTGTTGTTGAACGCATGGCCCACATGCAAAGCACCCGTGACGTTCGGGGGGGGGATCATCACGCAAAAGCTCTCATCCCGGCTTTTATTGGCACCGGCGGCAAAGGCCTTTTGGTCCTGCCACTGCTTGCTGATCCGCGGCTCCGCCTCGGCGGCGTTGAACGTCTTTTCCATGGGCATCGGAAATTCCTCGTCTTTGGTTGAGAAGCATCTAGCGAATGTGGCGAGGAAGTGGAAGGTGGCGCGGGACGAAATCGCTTTTCAAGGCTTTACCTTTGCAAATCTGTGCGACAGGGAAAGCCTATGATCGCCTATCTCAGCCTTTTTGCCTCCGCATTGATTGCTGCGACCGTCTTGCCGATGCAATCCGAAGCCGTACTTGTCGGGTTGCTGCTGGGCGAGGCACATTCCGTTGTCTGGTTGTTGGTCTTTGCCACAACGGGAAATGTGCTGGGGTCGCTGGTGAATTGGCTGCTGGGGCGTTTTGCCCTGCGGTTTCAAAAACGGCGCTGGTTTCCTGCATCCGAGGATCAACTGCTCCGCGCAGAAGCGTGGTATCGCCGCTACGGGCGTTGGTCCCTTCTGGGCAGTTGGCTGCCGATTGTAGGGGATCCCCTGACGGTGATGGCCGGGATATTGCGCGAACCTCTTTGGATGTTTTTGCTCTTGGTGACGATTGCCAAGGCCGGGCGGTATCTCGTCCTGGCTGCCGCGACCTTGTCCTGGATCGGCTGAATCCCCCTCCTTTGAAAACGGAAAAACGGCGGCGCTCAGGGAGGAGGAGAGAGCGACCGCCGTTTCCAGTTTTTGAAAACCCCAAGGGAGGAGGAGATGGGGCTCCAAAGCAGATGAGCCATTGAGGCTCTGAATTTTTGTGCGGTGACCTCAGGGAGGAGGAGAGAGGCCACCGCAATTATGAAAGGCCCAGGGAGGAGGAGAGGGCCAGACATATCGTTGGGTCGTTTGACCCGAAGAGCGTGGCGGTGAGGCCGGGAGGAGGAGTGGCATCACCGCCGCTTTGAAGGGTCCAGGGAGGAGGAGAGGACCCAGCAAGGCGTTGGACCGTTCAGGTCCGAATTTGGTTTGCGGCGGCTCCAGGGAGGAGGAGAGGAGCCGCCGCGACTATGAAAGGCCCGGGAGGAGGAGTGGGCCAGACATGTCATGTGGACCGCTTGGTCCGAAACTGGTTGCGGTGACCCCAGGGAGGAGGAGAGGGGCCACCGCATCTATGAAAGACCCAGGGAGGAGGAGAGGGTCTGTCATGTCGTTGAGCCGTTCTGGCTCGAATTAGGCGGCGGCGGTATCAGGGAGGAGGAGAGATACCGTCGCCGAAGCCGCAAGACGCAGGGAGGAGGAGAGCGTCAGGCGGTGTTCTATGTCTTAGACCTCGTAAGCGGCCTGATAAGCCACGCGGCGAATGATCGAGCGGTTCAGACCCAGATCCGCCAACTCGCGGTTGCTGAGGGTCTGCAGCTCGGTCAGGGTCTGGCGATACACTTTGCGACGCGCCAGACGCGCACGGATGTCGATCAGAAGCGTCGAAACACGTGCACCCAAACCGCTTTGGGCTGCTGTATCAGTGTGCGTTGCGTATGCCATTTTCATCGTGCCTTTGTGGCTGTAGTGCTTGGTTGCGTTAAACATGGGGGAAATGCTGCGACTGCACAATGGCTGTCAAAGCATTGCTGCTATGCAGAAAATGCATGAGAAACGTTGGGTAACCTTCACAAAACGCCTTAGCTTTGAGCTAAGTGATGTTCTGGGTTGCACACAGTTGGGGGTGACGCCAGTTAAAGGTGCATCAGAAACGGAGAATTCGCATGAGTGACATGAAATCCGCGATTCGAGAGGCCCTGGCCCGGCTCGAATTGCCTGATGGCGGAAACCTATATTCCAGAGATATGATTCGTGCTTTGACGGTAGAGGGCAGCAATGTGCGCTTTGTTATCGAAGCACCGAATCCGGAAATCGCCCGCCATATGGAGCCACTGCGCAAAGCGGCAGAGGCGGCGGTTGCTCAGGTTCAGGGGGTCAGTTCGGTCAGCGCGGTTTTGACGGCCGAGGCGAAATCTCCGCCACCACAGTTGAAAATGGGCGGGCATCCCAAACCGCAAGAGGGGGTGATGAAGCCTGCCGGTGTGAAAACGCTGCTGGCGATTGGGTCCGGCAAAGGTGGTGTTGGCAAGTCTACCGTGTCCTCGAACCTCGCCGTGGCCCTCGCTCGGGCTGGTAAAAAGGTCGGGCTGCTGGATGCGGATATTCATGGCCCATCGCAGCCGCGCATGTTTGGCCTGACCGACAAACCCGCCAGCCCGGATGGCAAAACCATCATCCCGCTTAAGGCTCATGGCGTCACCGTTATGTCGATTGGCTCTATGCTGGCCGAGGAAAAGGCTGTGGTGTGGCGTGGTCCGATGTTGATGGGGGCGCTGCAGCAGATGTTGATGCAGGTCGAATGGGGCGAATTGGACGTGCTGATCGTCGATTTGCCGCCCGGCACCGGTGACGTGCAACTGTCGCTCTGCCAAAAATCCGAGGTCGCTGGGGCCATTGTGGTCAGCACCCCGCAGGATGTCGCCCTGATTGATGCACGCAAAGCGCTGGATGCATTCGCAACGCTCAAAACGCCGGTCCTGGGCCTGATCGAAAACATGGCGGTCTTTGTTTGCCCCCATTGCGGCGGCGAGAGCCATATCTTTGGCCATAACGGTGTTTCGCAAGAGGCAGATAAGCTGGGTGTTCCGCTGCTGGCGCAATTGCCCATCGATCTCGACACCCGCTTGGGCGGAGATGGCGGCACGCCCATCGCCACGGGGGAAAGCGATATGGCCAAAGCCTATGGCCAGCTTGCGGATCGTCTGATCCAAGGCGGGATTGTGTAATTCCTCTAAGAACGATCTGGGGTTAAAAACGGGCGCGGTTTCGCGCCCATTTTTTTAACTGCAATCCCAAGTGCAAATAGCCTTGTCAAACGCCCTGTTGCGCAGATCCTCTTGCGTAATCATGACGTTGAGCATGCCCGCGTCGCCCAGACATAGATCATCGTCAAAGCCAAGATGGAGCAGTACCCGATCCATCTCCTGCCAGTCTGGATCAAAACGCACATCCTCTTGAACAAAGTCAGGATGCCCGCCGACCCAATGGGTAGGGGCAGCGGCTGATTCCAGCTCTTCGGCCTTTTCGAAGGCTTCAAGTTGTGCACCAATATCGTCGCTTTCGGGCAACCTATTGTGCCAATCCTGACGAAACCGATCGAGAGAGCTGTGATGGATTGAGGCAATAGCGGTATCGGCCTCAAAGCGCAGTGCCCGCCCTTCAAGAAGAGCCTCTTTGCTCAGCGCTGAGTGTTTGGGGACATTCTCAAGCTGGAAAGGTAAGGCCATGGTGTCGTCTGCTTCGGGATTAGGCAGGTATCTCAACTCGAAACTGCCGGGGTCTTCTGTAAACACCAAACGCCCATCCGTTTCGATGCCAGCAAACAGCTGCAAAATGCCACTATCCGGAAAATCAGGCAGGGGCTGGGTTTCGGAAAAATTGATCTGCGCGAGAAACAACATTGGCATTCCCGTTTCCTCGGTGACGGGCCAATGGCGATGGGTTTCGTCGGCAGTAGGTGCTCCGCCCAGACGGCTTTGGACATTATCGGCAGGTGGCAATGCTGTGTTCTCTATTCTGACACGCGGCAAACGGCTTTGGTCTTGCGCTTGTTTTAGCGCGTCGATTTCATCTTGTGTAATACGGGGGGCATTTCGAAGCTTGTACCAAGACCAAAGCGAAACGCTAACGTAAGTCGCTGCAAAACATCCAACCGCCATGACAAGAAAACTTTCGAACCAACTGAACGACTCCGGTTGTGCAAGGCACTGTGAAGAGCGCGATTCCTCGCAGGTCCAGATCTCGCGCGCGATGATCTCATCCCGGCAGGTTTGTGGTACATCTGGGGTCCCCCATACCCAAAGCACATCCAGCCACGGCAATTTTTCAATGTGCTTAGCCGCCAATTCGAAATCACCGACGGTACAAGCCGCCTTCGCCAACGCTTGCTGGTTCCAAGCGTTTGGGAACTCGTCCATTACCGACAAGTAGGACGTCCGAATTTTTGACCAGTCTGCTTCGCTGGGTCGAGGGAGGTCATGTAAGATGTGGCTGAACAGGCGCGAGGTCATGCCCGTAAAGCGTTCATCGGCGGTCAGAACAAACTCAGAAAGCTTCTTCGGTTCATGGCGCGCCAAATAGGACGCGGCGCTGCGTTGAAGGGGAGCAAAACCGGGATTCTGAGATAGCTCCTCAGCAAACCTAGCCTCAAAGTTGGGGATTGGGACTGTTTGCAGGGCCAGTAGCTCTAGCTGGGTTGCGCGCCAATGTGGATCTTGATCGCCGATCTCCGCATGGTTCGCCATAAACTCCAAAGCCTTAGTAACCGCATCCTGCCGGTTTGATGAGTCTTCGGGCAGGGATTTCGCATGCCTCGTTAGTAAAATCGCCTTTGCATTTAGGGCGCTTACCGAATTGGGACGGGCCGCGCGCCAGGAGTCGACACTATTAACAATTGTAGGCACTGACTCTTCGGTCAAGATTTGAGGATTTTCATAAAATGGAAAGTACGCGTGTGTCAGCAACCACGCGCCATTTTCATGCAGGCGCTGATTCACGCGCAAATCGTCAAGATATTGATCAAGTGCGTCAAAGTCATTTTCCCAGGCAAGGAAGATGACCTGATAAGCGGGTTCGCTACTCTTGCCAGCGACCTGCGCAAAAGAGGCTAAGCAGGTGATGGAAAGTAGAAGGCTGAAAAACAGGGTGCGAAGCATCGACGGGAAACCAACTTAAACTCAATATGTTGAGCAATTGCGCACGTCTTTGGCGAAAAGAAGGCGTGACTGTGCTTTTCAGCTTTTTAACTGCAAAAACAGATCCGTTACCAAAGCGGCCGGATCGACATTGACCGCGCGTGCATGGCGCGCCCGGTCGCTGGCTTGTCCGGCGATGGTCGCCCAGTGACGCCCTGTATGCGCATCCGGCGACAGGCGCGCCAGAATGCCTGCTTCCTTCGGAGCGGCTTCGTTCAGAGGGGGCTGGCCTGTAACGCCTGTGCGGGCCAGTCGCGCGGTTGCCTGATCGACAAGCGTCAACAACAGATCCAGTCGCGCTTCTTTGCCTTTGCCCGCGCAGCTTTCAGACAACGCCAAGAGTCGTGGCCGGTCGAAATTGGGAAGGCTGCCAAGAACCGACAGGATCTCATTATATAATGGCAGGCCATCGAGATTGATCAGGCGCAGGGCTTCGCCAACCGACCCCTGTGAAAGCTCGGTGAGCGCAGCAGCGTCTTGTGGTTCGACATGGGCATCGGCCTGCGCCAATGCTTCGGACATGTCCTCGGGCGATAAAGGCCCGAGGCGCAGCACGCGACAGCGCGACCGGATCGTCGGCAATAAGCGCGCGGGTTGGTGACTGATCAGAATAAGCGTGGTGTTCGCAGGCGGCTCTTCGAGCATTTTGAGAATGGCGTTGGCGGCCTGTACGTTCAGCTCATCCGCGCTATCGACAATCACCACGCGTCGCCCACCATCCGCCGCCGACAGCGAAAAGAAATGGCCGAGCTTGCGCACTTCGTTTACGCGGATTTCGGCGGCGAACCGTCCCTCGGCCAAGGCTTTGGCCTGATCGCTTTCGGAACTGCCCGCACCGCCGCGCCGCAAAAGGAACAGGCCCGGTTCAGACAGGGCCAAAATGCGGTGCGATACGGGGTGATCCGGTGAAATATCTAGGTTGTCTGGCGGGGGAGGGGCCCCGAACATGTCATCCGCCGCCGGCGGCGTGGCCAACAGGAACCGCGCAATCCGCCAGGCCAAGGTTGCCTTGCCCACCCCGCGCGGGCCGGTCAGCAGCCAACCATGATGCAAGCGGTCCGAGTTGAAGGCAGTCAGAAAGTCCTCTTCGGCGGCCTGTTGTCCAATCAGGCGCAGGGTTTCGCGCGGATGCGGAGCCCCTGCGATGCGATCCGGTTCGGGAAGTGGCGCGTCGCTCATGGCAGGCGCGCCTTGATCCGGGCGAGAACGTCAGCCGCAATGTCTTCGATCCCGCGCGCGGCATTGATCACCTCAAAGCGGGCGGCAAATTCCTGTGACAAGGCAAGGAACCCGGCCCGCATCTTTTCCTGCAAGCCAACGCCGAAATCCTCAAACCGTTCTTCGACCGTCGCGCGCGACTTGGCCCGCGCAAGACCCGCCGCCGGGTCCATATCAAAGAGCAAGGTCACATCCGGTTCTTGCCCGATCATCAACTCATGCAAAGCGTCAACCTTGGCCCGCAGATCACCCCGCGACAGGCCCTGATACATGCGGGTGCTGTCGGCAAAACGGTCGCAAATCACCACCTTGCCCGCAGCCAAAGCTGGGCGGATTGTCCGTTCCAGATGATCGCGGCGCGCAGCTGTGAACAGCAGCAATTCCGTCTCGGCAGACCAGCGGTCAGGATCGCCCTGCAAAACAAGTGCGCGAATTTCCTCAGCCCCCGGGCTGCCACCCGGTTCGCGGGTCAACACAACATCGCGCCCGTCTTGTTCCAACGCCTGCGCCAACATGCGCGCTTGGGTGGATTTTCCTGATCCGTCAATGCCTTCAAAGCTGATGAACAGCCCCGATGAGCCGTTTGAAGTCGTCACATCTGCTCCTTTGGACCGTCCTGCAAACGTTTCAACAGAACCTGGGACACAGTCAGCATCCGATCCATGAAACCACCCCCGGCAACCGCCTTTTCGGCGACCAGAGGCACGCGGGTTTCTGGCAGTCCTTCGGGGCTGATGATTAGTTCGGCCAGTTTTTGGCCTTGCTCGACAGGCGCTTCGATCGGGCCGGTATACACAACCTCGGCCTTGACGCCGCCCAATGGGTTCACCGGCAAAAGCAAGGTGATGTCTTTGGTTGAAACCAAACCGACCTTATCCTCAGCCCCAAGCCAGATATCTGCATCGGCGACGGCCTTGTCCTTGGTCACAATGGTTTGTTCGGCAAACTGGCGAAAGGCCCAGTTGACGATCGCCTCGGATTCCTCGGCTCGGGCGCGTTCGCTGTCCAGGCCGGTGATGGCAAAGATCACGCGGCGGTCGCCATTTTTAGCCGAGCCAACCAACCCGTAACCTGCCTCACGTGTATGGCCGGTTTTCAACCCGTCCGCGCCAATCCCAAGCGCCAACAAGGGGTTGCGGTTTTTGACATTGCCTGGCGCGCGCCCGTCAAAGGCAAAAGTCTTTTCCGAAAACATCCCGTAATGCTCAGGGAAATCCTCGATCAGCCGCGTGGCCAAAAGCACAAGATCGCGCATCGACATGACATGGCCATCAGCAGGCCAGCCCGACGCATTGCGGAAACTGGAGCTGGTCATGCCCAATTGCTGCGCCCGCTGCGTCATCAACTGCGCAAAGCCACGCTCAGTCCCGTTAGGGCTCAGGGTTTCGGCAATCACCGCGCAGGCATCATTGCCCGACAACACGATAATGCCGCGCAGCAGGTCTTCGACTTTGACGCGGTCGGTGGTGTCCAGAAACATGGTCGAGCCACCATAAGACATGGCGTGACTAGAAACGGGCAGTTTCTCTTCCATCCGCAGACGGCCATCACGAATAGCTTCAAACGCAAGGTAGAGCGTCATCAATTTGGACATCGATGCGGGGGGCAGGGCTTCGTCGGCGCGTTTGGCCAGCAAAACGGTGCCTGTGGTCTGATCAAGAACAAATGCCGCCTTGGCGCGCGTGTCAAAAGCCGAGGCAGGCACAGCAAGAAGCGCAAAAACAGCGGCGCTGGCCAACAGGCGACGGGGCAAAAAGCTCATGAAAGGCAGCTCCTGTCCAAACAAATGGGTCCAAAGACAGCACGGGCAATCAGGATGAACGTAAAGCCCGTTGAAATCCGGATGGCTCCGGTGCCATGGGCGTGTGATTCAGCCAATCGCTTGCGCTTTGTCACTTTGTTTATTGCGCGAATGGGGCGGGGTGTCACCCGCCCGCCCATGCTCTTCTGCGTTTTTTTGCCGATACAAAGAAAAGCTGCGCCGCTTTGGGATTAATGCGTCACCGCATAGGCGTCGGTAAACCCGGTGCCTTTGATCTTTTTCAGCAGGGCTTGCAGTTCAGGTTTGTCCTGAGCTGGGCCGACGACGACACGCCAGAATTTCTTACCGTTCGAGCTTTGCTCTTTCACGGTTGGAACCATGCCTTCTTGGCGCATTGCCGTGGCCGTGTTGCGCGCGTTTTGCTCAACGCTGAAGATACCGATCTGAATGAATGGTTTCGACAGGGAAGACACAGGTTTGGCTGCTGGCGCTGCCGGAGCTGCGGTTGGTGCCAAAGAGGCGGTTTCAATCGCTTTGCTGGCACCATCAAGGACCGGATCAAGCGTGCCCTCGCTGATTTCCGGCGCGGCGGGCATGGCCGCTGCTGCGCTTTCAGCCTGGGGCAGGGGGGCGTCAATAGAGACTTCTTCGCGGCGCAGGGCGACAACGTTCAAGTTTGTCGGCTGACCGGCCAAGATCCCCAAAGCCGCTGCGGCGTCAGACGAGACTTGCAAGCGCGGGCCAGGGGATTGACGCTCGCGGCGGAACAGCGCTCCGATCACGAATTTCCCATTGGCTTCGTTACGAATAATGGCACGTTCCGGGTCTGTTACATCTGGATGCGCCACCCAGACACCACCCAATGACGGGCGACCATCCCAAAGACCGGCTTCTGTGGCTTGGAATATGTCCGGGGCTTCGACATCGCGTTCCGTCGTCGCGCCGGATGTCGCGGCACGCGCCACCAGATCCTCGCTGCCGCCCGCCTTGGGTTGCAGGAAACCGGGCATTTGGCCGTCGGCGCAGGCCGAAAGCAGCAAAAAGCTTGTTAGCGCAACAGTCGCGCGCAGAATCCGGTTGTACTTGGGCGAAATTTTCCCGCTCATGCCGTGCCTCATGCCTGTGTTCGCGCGGGCGTTGCCGCACTGTTTAGCCGGATTTTCCGGTCTTTTACTGCCTCAAACGGGCTCTTTCGGCCCATATTTGGCTTCACATTAACCTGTTGAGGCTCATATGAAAAGCCTGCAGTTTATCAATCGGCAGATTTTCCCGCATTGGTACTTTTAGAATCGCAAAGGCCTGTCTAAAGAGGTCGAACGCGGAGGTTTGGCAGAGTGGTCGAATGCACCGGTCTTGAAAACCGGCGAGGGTGAAAGTCCTCCCAGGGTTCGAATCCCTGAGCCTCCGCCACTTCTAATTGCATCATGTTTTCTTGACCAGAAATGTCGCTGGCCAAGTTGAGCGGTCGCTTCATGAGTGGGCGTTTGCCAAGAACGCAGCCCTTATCTGCCTTCTTTAGTCTGCCGCCAGTTCAAACAACGCGGCAAGGCGTTTTCCTGTGGTGGGGCCGAGGGTCAAGCCTTGGTGCCCGTGGCCAAAGTTAAACCAAAGGCCCTGATGCTTTGGCGCTGGGCCGACCAATGGCAGCATTCCGGGCAAACAGGGTCTTGTACCATGCCATTGCTGCTCAGGTACTCGGTCGGTCAGAGAAATATAACCGGATATGGCCTTGAGCCCTGCTTTGAGTTGGTGCAGTTTTTGTGGTCGGTCAAAATCTGTCAGATGCGCTCCAGTTGTTACACGCAACCCTGCATTCATGGAAGACAGCACAAGTCCCTCTTGCGCAAAGAGGTAGGGGCGCGACAATTCGGTTTCGTGATTGTAGTGAGCGTGGTAGCCGCGCTTCATGACCATGGGGATGCGATATCCCAGCGGGGCCAGCAGGTTTGGCGACCAGGGGCCTAGCGCGACTACAACGTGTTTCGCGTCATAGCTGATTGATGTGGTGTTTACTTTCCACGCGCTCCCGGCGGGGCTCAGCGCAGTGATGTCCGCCTGCTCCACGCGCCCGCCATTGCGGATGAAGTGTTTGGCATAGGCGGTAACCAGGGCACCGGGATCGCGCACATGCCATGTATCGCGCCACAGAACAGCCCCGGCAGGTGCCTTGGTCAGCCCCTCCTCAGCGGCAATTTGCGTGCCATCGACAGTGGTCATGGCGAGCTCGTGGGTTTTGCCAAATTGCTCTGCCTCTAGCGCACGCGCCTCGAATGCCTTTTGATTTGTGAAAATCTCGCCCAAGCCGGATTTGCACAACAAGTGTTCCGCGCCGGAGGCGGTGATCAGCGCTGCATGGTCTGACGTTGCTTGCGCAACCAGTTCGGCGTAGTGGCGCGAAATATCGGCGTGTCGCCGCGGGGCGGATTGCCAGAAATACTGTGCCAAAGCATTGGCCATGCCGGGCAGGGCGGGCAGGTCAAAAATAACGTCATTGCTGCGCCCCAGCGCATAGGTCAGCAAAGTCAGCGGCGCACGCGGAAAAGCATAGGGCGCGCGCGCCTCGTTCTGGATCACCCCCGCATTGCCAAAACTGGTTTCCTGACCCGGCGCTTTGCGGTCAATAACCAAGACGTCCAGCCCCCGCGCCTGTAGCGCAAGGGCGGTGCTGATGCCGACAATGCCGGCCCCCAGAACGATGGTACTGCTCACGTGATCAGGCCTCGGCGATGACGGTGATTTCCACCTTGGCGTCGATCATCAAGGCGCTGCCAACGGTGGTGCGCACCGGATAGGGTTCTTGAAAGGCGGCGGCATACACCTCGTTGAAGGCGGCGAAATCTTCCGGATCAGTCAGGTAGCAGGTCGCTGAAACCACATTTGACAGATCCATGCCTTCGGTTGCCAGGGTGGCCTTGATATTGGCGATACAGTTCTCGGTCTGCGCCTTGATGCCTTCTGGAATTTTGCGATCGGCATCAAATCCGAGCTCGCCAGAGAGATACAGGGTCGAGCCAACACGGCGTTTTTTGGAGAGAGGAATATTCATTTTGGGGTCGTCCTTAGTCGAAGGTTAGAAACTCTTCCGCCTGGTTCAGCGGCGGTGCATCTGCAAGAGCCTGGAAATCCGGGCTGCGTGGGGCAAGATTTGTGCCAGCAATGATGCGCTCCAGCTCTTGGGCGACAGCGAGAACGCCCAGATCATCATGGCGTTTGCCAACAATTTGCAATCCGAACGGCATGCCCAATGCGTCAAATCCGCAGGGGATGGTAATTGATGGATGGCCTGGAATGGTTGAGGCATAGGCCATTGCCAACCAGTGATAGTAGCTTTCGGTTGCCTGCCCGTCGATCTGAGTTGGATAAAGCTCTCGCCACGGGCGCGGGCTGATCGTTACGGCGGGGGAGAGAATATAGTCATATTGCTCAAAGAAGGCCTGCCAGCGCCGGTGATAGGCCGATTGGGCAAACAGCGCCTGAGCAATGTCATCGGCCCCATAGCTGCGCCCCTCGCGCACATTTTCCGCGACATTGGGGCCAACCAGGTGAGGTGTTTCGTCATAGAGTTTTGCGTGAATGCCGAGGAACACCACTCCGCGTAAGACCGCAAAGATGCGGTCGGCATCAGCGCAGTCCGGATGCGCCTCGGAGAGGCGAGGGAGGTAGGGGGCCAGTGTTGCTATTGCGCCCTGAAAATGCTCACGGATCAAACGTTCGGTTGGCGCAAATCCGTAATCTTCTGTGACGGCAATGCGCAGCTTTGACAGGTCCTGCGCCGGAAGGTTGGCGAAACCCTCAGCGGTCCAGGGGGTCTGCCCCTTGATGACTGTTGTAAACGGGTCGTCGCGATCCGGGCGGGCCAGTACTGACAACATCAGACCGGCATCCGCCACTGTTCGCGCCATTGGTCCGGCGGTCGAGATGGGCAGCAAGCCTGCCGCGCGGGTATCACCGGGAACAACGCCGGGGCTGGGGCGAAAACCGACAATGCCGCAATAGGCGGCGGGGTTGCGCAGCGATCCGCCGGTATCAGAACCGGTCGCCAAAGGTGCATAGTGACAGGCCAAAGCAACGGCCGATCCACCCGAGGACCCGGCGCAGGTTTTGCTTAGGTCATAGGGGTTTGCGGTGGCTCCAAACACGCGGTTTCGGGTGTTGCCGCCTGCGCTCCATTCGGGATTATTGGTCTTGCCCAGCGGCACAGCGCCCGCCGCACGCATGGCGGCGACGATGCGATCATCCTTGGTGGCGACATTGTCCTGGAAGGCCTCTGATCCAAAGGTCGTGCGCAGCCCTTTGACGTCGATCATGTCTTTGACCCCAAAGGGCACACCATGCAGCGGGCCCAATATGTCGCCCCTCATGACGGCGGCCTCTGCGGCATGGGCTTCGCTTAGTACAGCATCGAAATCATGATCGGCCAGGGCGTTGACCGCCGGATTGATCTTTTCGATTTGAGCAATCGCAGCCTTGGCCAAGTCGACCGGCGACAATGAGCGATCGGCAATCAAGGCGGCAGCGTCACGTGCGGATAGCTCGGTAAGGTCCGTCATGTCCTCCCCCTGTCTGGAAGCCCGTCGTCACCGATCTTTGTAAAAAGCCCGGTCATAACGATCAACGCCTCGCGGCACAGTGGTTTCAACACATGTTCGTTGGGGGCATGTTGCGAGCAACCAGCATAGGAATGCGGTATCCAGATTGTCGGTAATCCCAAAACATCAGCAAAACAATCATTTGGGAGCGAGCCGCCGAGGTTCGGCAAAAGATCGGGGGCATTGCCAGTGGTGTCGCGGATCGATGCAGCGACGAAATCGACATAGGGATGGTCGGGGTCTAGCCGGGTCGCCGGAAAGATGTGATGGTTGCCCTCCATCGAAATCTCAACCTGATGGAACCCGTTTTTGTCCAGATGGCGGCGCAAAGCCGGGATGATCGCATCCATGTCGGTCCCCACAACAAAGCGCAACTGGCAGACCGCGCGGGCAGAACCGGCAATGGCGTTCAAAGGGGCGGCGGGCACGCCGGATTCCATGGCCAGGACAGCGAAACTGTTCCAGCCCAGCACGCGTTCGGTTTGCGTCAAATCCTCTTCGCCCCAATCTGCGTCGAGGGGCACGCCCGACTGAGGGGCGGGGAGTTTGGCCAGGATCTCCCGAACACGGGGCGTCAGGCTTGTCGGCTTCCATTCGGGGATCAAAAGCTGCCCGCGCGCATCGGTGATCGAGGCCAGCGCATGGGCCAATGTGATGGCCGGATCCCTGAGCAAGCCGCCGAAATTGCCGGAATGGTTGGCCCCGTCGCGCAGATTGACCTCAAGCGCAAAGGCGATGCCCCCGCGCGCGCCGGTAAAGATGGTTGGCACATCCGGACGCAGGCGCGGCCCGTCAGAGGCGATCAGCACATCTGCCTCCAAAAGCTCTTTTTGTGCTAGGCAGAAGTCACGCAATCCCGGTGAGCCCGCTTCCTCGCCCATTTCGATCAGCAGTTTGACGTTGAACCCCAACGCGCCCTTGGTTGCGATGATGGCGTCGAGCGCTTTGATATTGATGAGATGCTGGACCTTGTTATCGGCGATCCCGCGCCCGTAAAGCCTGTCACCTTCTTCGACGATTTCAAATGGTTTCAGACCTGCGCGCCATTGGTCATCCTGACCCAAAACCACATCGCCATGTCCATAGATCAAGACAGTCGGCAGGTCCGCGTTTTCAAGCCGTTGCGCCACCATGATCGGCGGAAAGCCGGGCTTGGGATTGGCAAAGATCTCTTGCGAAAACCCCATGCCTTCCAACAGCGCAGGCATGTCTTCGGTCAGATAGGCCTTGATATGCGGTTGCCCGCGCGGGTCTTGGCTTTCGGTGGGGCGTGACACCAACCGGCCAAGATCGGCCTGAAAGCTGCCTGTATCGAAATAAGAGGAAATATGCGCGACGGCTTGGTCGTGGTGGCTCATGTCAGGTCTCTGATGTTTCGGGTTCTGCCACGGCGTCCCCCCAAGGTGAGAATGTCTCGGTCGTGCCGGAATTCAACCCGCTTTCTCGTGCCACGCCCGCCGGGCAGGCAAAGGCATAGGGGAAGGGCAGGCTTTGGGCGGTTTTGGTTGGGATCGCGGCGTTGAGGGCATCGGTGACCGGACCAATCAGGCGCTCATCCGCGACAAGGGTTGCACCGTCAGAGGCGTCGAACCGCGGGGCCTCGATTGCGTCTTGTATGGTCATGTTCCGCTCGGACATATGTGCAAGGAGTTGCGCCACGGCGGGCATGATCTTGCGCCCCCCGGAGGCCCCGATTGCGTAGCGCCGCGCGCCGCTTTCCGCGATCACCGGGCAGACATTCATCAGGCAGGATTTATCTGGAGCAAGAGAGTTCGGATGCCCCTGAGCCGGGTCAAACCACATGATGCCGTTATTCATAAGTAGCCCGGTTGAAGGGGAGACAACCTTGGACCCAAAGATCGACAGCAATGTCTGCGTCATCGAGACCATATTGCCCTGCCTGTCGACGACCGAGAAATGGGTCGTGCAACCCGGCGCTTTGTTGCTTTCATGATCGCCCATGGTCGCGAAACGCTTTTGATAGGCGGCTTGGATGGCTTGCGCGCGCGCCACAAACCCGGCAGGTTTTGCGCTGTCCTCGGGCGGGTATTGTCTTTGCCAAGCTTCCAAAGCGTCAGCCAGTGTTGGCCCAGCGGTCAGGCCGGGTACAGCGTGAACCACGCCGTCGCGAAAGGGAATGGCCAGCGGCTCTGACCAGATCGGCGCATAGTCGGCCAGATCAGTATGGGTCAAAAAACCGCCTTTCGCGGTAACGTCCTTGACCAGACTATTTGCGATATCGCCGCGATAGAAATCCTGCGCCCCGGCCTGGGCCAGATGGCTCAGGCAATCAGCCATGGCCGATTGATCCAACCGCGATTTATGCAGCGCGGTCCAACCGGTTCCCTTGGGCCAGGTTCCCTCATCCAGAAACAGGGCTGCTGCGTCCGGGTCCTGAGCCAAATCGCGCGCGGATGAGGCAATAATCAGCGCGGCATACCAATCCACATGCAGACCAAGCCGAGCCGCCGATATGGCCGGGCCCAGCAGTTCGGCCCATTCGATTTTGCCAAAGCGCTGATGGGCTTGGGCAATTCCGGCAACGGTGCCAGGCACGGCAATTGCCGTCGCGCCAAGCAGGTTGCGATCCCCTTCCACCGCGTCCCATGGGAAAAGATCGCTGGCCTTGCCTTCTGTGGCCAACGGGTAGTGATCCAAATCCAAAGACGCAGAGGAGCGCATGCCATAGGTCAGCGCATGGGCTTTTTCCTCATCGGCGCGCCACAGCACCATGGCACCGCCACCAGCTGGCCCCGACATCCAGGGTTCCAGCACGCCAAGCGCAAAACTGACCGCTGTTGCAGCATCGACCGCATCGCCACCCGCAGCAAGAATGTCGGCTCCAATGCGCGCCGCCTCGACATGTTGGGCGGCGACGACGCCGCCCTTATGTGCCACAACCCCCGGTTTGCGGGTGGTTTGGCTGACTGAAAACGATCCGCTCATACGGCAACAGGCGGAAGGGTGGAGATATCGGGGACGTCCCAATCTTTGCCCGGCTGTGCGTCCAGCAACATCTTGGTGTAATCGCTGGAAGGCGCGCCGAACACCTGTTCGACATTGCCGCGCTCAACGATCTCGCCTTTTTGCATCACAATTAGATTGTCACAGACCTGCGCCGCAACGCGCAGATCATGGGTGATGAACAACACGGTGAGACCCAGCGTGTCACGGATTTCGTTGAGCAGCTTGAGCACCTCTTTTTGCACCGAAACATCCAGGGCCGAGACTGCCTCATCGGCGATCAAAACCTTTGGTTCAACCATCAAGGCTCGCGCAATGCAGATCCTTTGCCGCTGACCGCCGGAAAACTGATTGGGATAACGGTTCAACGCATCCGGATCGAGGCGGACGATGCGCATCAACTCCTTGGCCCGCTCCATGGATTTCGCGCGATCTGCGCCGAAATTTACCGGACCTTCGATCAATTGATCGCCAATTGTGCGGCGTGGGTTGAGCGAGCCATAAGGGTCCTGAAACACGATCTGGATCATCTTGCGATAGGGATGCAACTCTTTGCGCGAACAACTGGCCAGATCGGTGCCGTTGATCAAAACCTCACCGCTATTGGGGTCTTCGAGGCGGATCAGGCATTTGACCAGGGTCGACTTGCCAGAGCCACTTTCGCCCACGATCCCAAGGGTTTCCCCCTTGCGCACCGAAAAGTTGATATCCTTGCAGGCATGAACGTCGCGCGCCTGTTTGAACATATTTCCGGGGATGTGATAGATTTTGTTCAACGCATTGACCGAAAGCAGAACATCCTCGGCCGGGGCCCCGCGCGCATCTCGTGATCGGCGTGGCACGGCGTCGATCAGCAGGCGGGTATAAGGGTGCTTGGGCCGGTTCAGGACCTCTTCGGCACTGCCTTCCTCGACGATGCGACCATGTTGCATCACGATAACCCGGTCGGCAATTTCCGCAACAACGTCAAAGTCATGGGTGACAAACATGATCCCGGCATCGTGATGTTCGCGCAGCTCTTTGAACAGGTGCAGGATTTGCGCTTGCGTTGAGAGGTCCAGCGCGGTTGTCGGCTCATCCGCGATCAGCAGCTTAGGGTCGAGTGCCAGTGCCATCGCGATGACGATCCGCTGCCGTTGCCCCCCCGACAATTGATGCGGATAACTGGCATAGACACGGGCCGGGTCGGGCAGGTGGACCTCTTCCAGCAGTTTCATCACCCGTGCCTTGCGCTCGGATTTCGCAAGCTCCGTATGCGTTTCAAACATCTCTTCGATTTGCGTGCCGACAGTGTAACAGGGGTTCAGCGCCGACATCGGCTCCTGAAACACCATTGCCATCTGCGAACCGCGCAGTTTGGCATGTTCCGATGCGGGCAGCGCCAACAGATCCTGGCCCCCGAAACGAATTTCGCCAGTTGATGGGGTAAGCACCTTGGGCAATAGGCCCATCGTCGCAAAAGAGGTAATGGATTTGCCCGAACCACTTTCGCCAACGATGCAGACGATCTCGCGCGGAGCGACCTCAAGCGACAGCTGTTCCACCGCATATTGGCGGTCGCCGCCTTTGGGCAGATCGACAGTGAGGTTGCGGATTGAGAGAATAGGATCGGACATCAGTTGCGCCCCTCTGGTGCGGTGACATCGCGAATGCCGTCACCCATCATGTTGATCGCCAAAACAAGGAAGAAGAGGGCAACACCGGGAATGGTGATCAGCCAGCTTTCAAACAAAAGCATCTCTTTGCCTTCTGAAATCATTAGCCCCCAGGACGGGGTCGGAGGTTGCACGCCCAATCCAAGAAAGCTGAGCGCCGCCTCGAGGATGATGGCATGGGCCATTTCCAGGGTGAAAATGACGATCAGGTGGTTCATGACATTTGGCAGAATGTCCTTGACCAGAATGCGGGGCAGGGAGGCCCCAAGCACTTCGGCGGCAGCAATGTATTCCAAAGAACGCACCTGCATTGTGGCCGACCGCAGGACTACGGCAAAACGATCCCAAAGCAAAAGGCCTAGGACAGAAATCACGACGATTAGCGAACCGCCGAGCAAGGCGACAACAGCCAGCGCCACCAGTACGACCGGCATCGCAAGGCGGACGTTGATCAAAAAGGTCACAACCGCATCGACGCGCCCGCCAAAATACCCGGCCAAAATCCCCAACGTGCAGCCGATGGTGGCGGAAATCACGGCGGCAACAATGCCAATGGTCAACGATACCCGCGCGCCATAGGCCAGCCGGGCCCAGTAATCACGCCCCAATGCGTCGGTGCCCAGCCAGTGATCCGGGTCTCCTCCCAACAAGACCGGCGGCTTCATCCGGGTCAGCAGGTTTTGTTTGTAGGGGTCGTATTCGGTCAGTAGCGGGGCAAAAATGGCAATCAGGATCACCACTGCCATCACCACTGTGCCAAAGATCAACCCCTTGTGGCGCAGGGCGCGGCGGATCATCGCCTGACGCGGGGAAATGGGAATATTTGTCGAGCTGGTATCAGTCATAGCGGCCTCCCGTCACCCGACCCGCAGGCGGGGATCCAGCCAAGCGTTCAGGACGTCGGCGAGGAAAGTGAATGTGATGTAGAACATGGAGAAGATCAGGATCAGCGCCTGCATTGTGGGCAGATCATTACGCGAGATCGACTCCCAGGCCAGGAAACCCGCGCCGTGAAGCGCAAACACCGACTCCACCACGATGGACCCGCCCAGCATGAACCCCATCTGCACAGCCGCCAGGCTGACCACCGGGATGATTGCGTTGCGCAGGGCATGTTTGAACATGATTTTGCGGGTTGGCAGTCCTTTGGCGCGGGCGGTGCGAATGTAATCCGCGGAAAGAACCTCGATCATGCCGGCCCGGGTCAGGCGCATGATGGCCGGGGTTGCGTAATAGCCCAGGACCACGGTCGGCAGGATAAAGTGACGCCATGTGCCACTACCCGAGGCCGGAACCAGCCCCAATTGGATCGAAAAGAACACGACCAACAGCAAGCCGAACCAAAAGGACGGGATCGCCTGGCCGACAACAGCGATGAAAAGCGCAAAGCGGTCGATGATCGAATTCGGGCGCGCGGCGGCGGCGACACCCATGGGGATCGACAGGATCAGCGCAAAGGAAATGGCGCAGAGACCAAGTGTCATGGTGGTGGGCAGACGATCGCCAATAATCTGGGACACCGGCAGTTTGAAATACCAGGACTGGCCGAGATCACCGGTCACGGCTTTGCTCAGCCAATCCAAGTATTGCACGATCAAAGGGCGATCAAAGCCATATTGCGCATTGATGATTGCGATGTCTTCGCTGGCGGCGTTTTCACCGGCAATTGCGGTTGCAGGGTCGCCTGCCAGGAAAAGCAAAGCAAAGCTGATTGCTGAAACGGTAAATGCGACCAAAACCGCAAGCCCGAGACGCTTTAGAATAAAGCGAAACATGTCGTTCTCCGTGAGGTAGAGGTCCCTGCGGGCCAGGTCGGCCCACAGGGGAGTGGGTTACTTCCAGGAGAAGTCAAAGAACCGGACGATCTCGTCATTGGTCGGCGCATAGCTAACCTCCTGAGACATCACGTAGTTCACGTTGTAGCTCCAAAGCGGCAGCCAGTAGGCTTCGTCAGCGATCTTTTTCAACGCTTTCGAATAAAGGCCGATGCGCTTGTCCTTATCGGTGGTGGAATCCGCCTCGTTCACCCAAGCTGTCACCTCGGCATCCTTGGCATCATCCAGCATACCGCCGGTAAAGTGTTCACCGACAATCGCGGAAGCATCAGCAAGCGAATAGGAACCCCAGGTTTGGAAGGTAAAGGGCACTTCGCCCTTAGAGCGGGCATCGCGCAGGGCAGAGTATTTCAGGTACACCAGATTTGTCTTGATTCCGACCTCATCCAGGAAACCCATCATCGCCTCGGCATATGGGCGGTTGCGATAGGCGTGGAAGTCGATTTCGAAACCATCAGGATACCCGGCTTCGGCCAGCAAGGCCTTGGCTTTTTCCGGGTTGTATTCGTACTGGGCGACGTCCTGTTCACAAGCGAACTGGATCTTTGCGCAGGCGGAATGCACCACTTCGGACGACCCTTTGACAAGTGCGTCAACGATGGCCTGACGGTCGATGGCATGTGCCACTGCCTTGCGCACCAAAGGATTGGTCATCGGGCCATCTGCATCAGCGCGACCGGACGCATCCATCGAGATAAAGCCAATACGGATCGCCTCGGCGTTTTCGACCTGATACTTGCCCATCGCATCCAGTTTCTCGGCCTGATCAGCGGGCACGTTCCAGAGGAAATCCAACTGACCGTTGAAGAACTCAGCGATCTGCGTGTTGAAATCCGGGATGGTGCGAATGTCGATCTTGCCGATACTGGCGGCATTGCGCGGATCGCCATGATAGCCGTCAAAGGCTTCCAATTCATAATGCAGACCGGGATCAACGCTTGAGACCTTGTAAGGGCCTGTGCCGATCGGGTTCAGCGCCATGCCTGCAGGACCAACTTCGGCGTAATACTCGTTGGGATACATCACCACAGGCCCGGCAAGAAATTCCTCGGCCGGGGGGAACGGGGCGTCCAGGATGATGCGGACGGTGTAATCATCCACCTTCTCGGCGCGGTCCATCCAGCTGACATTGCGTTGAACCACGATGCCATTATCGGGGTTGGCAACGTAATTAACCGTATAAACAACGTCATCGGCGTTGAACGGTTCACCATTATGGAAGGTCACGCCTTCGCGCAGTTTGAGTTCCAATGTGACGTCGTCGATCCATTTCCACTCGGTCGCAAGGTTGCCCTTGTACTCGCCTGTCACCGGGTCGCGATACAGCAAACCGTCCCAGATCGCGCGGGCCAGCAAGATGCCTTCGCGGGCGCTGTTGAAGTAGATGTCGACGGTTTCAAGCTCTTTGGTGAATGCCAAACGCAGCGTGTCATCCGCCTTGTCTGCCTGGGCGGACATGGCGCCAGCGGACAGCGCAATTGCGGATGCTGCCAATAGATTAGGGAGTTTCATAAGTCTTCCTCTCTGTTGAATTTCAAGTGTTTACGTGTTCCGCGCTCTTGATGGCGCGGTTTGGGTAACGTGCTGGGGGGACGCTTGGTCTTGGCACGGTGTCGGCAGCACAGGCAGGTCGCTGCCAGTTCGCACCGCAGGTTTTCGAGAGTTGTGCCGAATGAAGATGTCGTCAGTGACGAACATGTGGCGAGCCACCCAGGATAATGATTCTTGTATGCAGTATGGCTGGAATGTTTTAAGCGTCAACTATATTGTATACAATAAATGCGCTATTGATTTTTGGAAGGGCCGATTTTAGGTTTCTTTTCATGGATCAAAGGCTTTCAGAGAGGATCGCAGAAAACATCGAAGAGATGATCTTTGATGGCGATTTCGAAGACGGAGAACGGTTGAGCGAGGTTCAACTGGCCGAAAAACTCAACGTGTCGCGAACGCCGCTTCGAGAGGCCTTTCAGCGGCTTTCTCAAACGGGTCTTGTTGAGCTCGTTCCGCGTCGCGGTGCCTTTGTCCGCGAACCGGGCCCTATTGAGTTAAGTGAGATGTTCGAAGTCATGTCGGTGCTAGAAGCGACATGCTGTGAATTGGCGGCGCAACGCATATCCGATGAGGCCTTGGGCGAATTGGAGGAAGCCAATCAGCGTTGCCAAGAGGCCATTGATGCCGGGCAGGCGGATGCCTATTATTTAGCCAATGAGCGGTTCCATCAGATCATCTATCGGCAATCCGGCAATGGGTTTCTGGAAAAAGAGGCCCTGCGCCTGCAAAAACGGTTGCGCCCCTTTCGACGCATTCAGCTTCGGCTAAGAGGGCGTTTGCAGCAATCCATGGCCGAACATCGGGTCATTCTGGATGCGCTGGGCGCGGCGGAGTCCCAAACGGCGGCCCAGGCGGTCAAAGATCACGTTGCCATCCAAGGGGATACCTTTCACGCCTTGCTTTTGGCGTTGCGTGAAAAGAAATCGAAACGGGCATAGCCGCTTTGGTGGGCGTCTACCCGCCAATTTTCGCAGCCGCAGCAAGGTCAGAAACAGAAACATTTCTGAGCTCCTGTTCAAAAAGACGTTTGGCAGCATTCATGGCCGCGCGTGTTGCGCCTGTGGCAGCATGTTCCAAAAGGCAAGGTGATGACGGTTCGGGGGCACCAATTGCAAAGACGGTTGGTGAGCCAAGGGCGACGTAGACATCCATCAAACTGATCTCGGATGTGGGGCGCAACAATTGCCAGCCGCCCCCATGGCCTTTGATGGATGTCACCAATCCTTGATTGCGCAGCCCGCCCATCATGCGTCGCACCAGCGAAGCATCCATGCCAAACATCTCACCCATGCGTTCGGATGTAACCGGATCCTTGATCTCATCCAGATGAAGCAAGATGTGTAAAACCCTGGGAAGGCGCGTGTCTGTTCTCATATCGGCTTGTTAACCCAATCACGCTTTCGTGACAAACGCATTCACGAGAGATTGACAGGCGTTTTCATGTGACTTTAATAGTAACGAATCTGCGCAGTTGGAGAATTACTATGCCGCATCAAGGTACCAACCTTGTGTCCACTGGGGCACGCCGATGGGGCGCGGTCTGGGCGCTTTTGCTCGCTGCCTTTGTTGCCATGCTGGACGTGACCATGGTCAACCTGGCCCTCCCGAATATTGCGCAGGATTTCGCAATTTCGGGTTCGCAAGCACAGTGGGTCCTGTTGGCTTATCTCATACCGCTGGCTGCGTTTTTGCTGCCTATGGGGCGGTTTGGGGATGCTCTCGGTCGCCGTCGCTTGTTTTGTGTTGGCGTCGCGGCGTTTGCGATGGGCGCCTGTTTGGCGGCGTGTTCACCGACGTCGGCGATCCTAGTTGCAGCTCGAACCCTGCAGGGAATTGGCGCTGCATGCCTGATGCCGCAAATCCTCGCGCTTATCAACGTGACCCTTCCTCCTGATCAGCGTCGACGCGCGTTTGGGTATTTTGGAATGATCAGTGCCATGGGGGCAATTGCCGGCCCGGTTTTTGGTGGTGTTTTTCTTGAGCTAGACCTCTTTGGGCTGGGGTGGCGGTTTGTCTTTTTGCCATCCATACCAGCCTGCGCCGTCGCCTTTCTGGTCGCTTTGCTTTGTCTAGATAAAGATGAGTTTGTGCGCAAACATACCATGGACGTATGGCAGGGCGCACTGAGCATTTGTGCAATAGCAGGGGTGGTTTTTGCTGTTGCACAAGGTCGCGTCTTAGGCTGGCCGATTTGGCTCTTGGCGATGATCCTGATCAGCCTCGGTTTGATTTCTTACATGCTTGTATGCCAAGCGCGCGGACGTTCGCCGAGGCTGATGCCGCTCATACCTCGTGAGTTGCTTCGGTCTAAGGTATTCTGTTTCAGCGCTGCAATGGTTTTGTTGACGTTTAGCGGGATAGCGGGTGTTCCGTTCCTTTTGGCGATAACCCTGCAGCAAGGTCCGCAGTTTTCACCAGGCTCAGTCGCGTCGACATTGGTAGTCCATCCACTCTTTGCCACTCTAGGCGCTTACTTGGCTGGGCGTTTCACTCCGAAAACCCCCTGGAAACTTCCATTACTGGGTTCGCTGGCAGTATGCACCGGGGTTGCTCTATTGGTGATCCTATTCCAAGCGTTTCAGGATGAAATCAGAACCTTGCACTTGGTTTTTCCGCTTTCACTGGTGGGGGTGGGAATAGGGGTGTCCAATGTGGCCTTGATGTCTACTGCAATGTCTGAGGTCGCAGGAGCAGACGCGGGTGCGGCTTCGGGGGTGTTACAGACATCACAGCAAATCGGCATCTCTCTTAGCATTGCGATTGTTGGAGGTCTTTATTTTGGTCATGCGCAAAGCCCAACTATGTTATCAGCGGCAATTGCTCTTTTGTTCCCAAGTCTCGTATTTGCCGGTGCCAGTCTCCTTTTTGGAGCTGCCCAGCGTTGGTATAGCTTGAAAACTAACGGTGGCGTCGCGGGCAAGATGGCGGCGGAAGAAAACCGGTAAGGTTCAACGACGGGCCGATAGGTTTCCTTTTTGTCTCAGTCTTCGTTCACTATGGCCTTGCCGCGGATTGTCACGTTAGCTTGTCATACCAGTATACCTTCGCTATCTGTTAAGGGAGCTGTTTAGGGGGCATCTGACGCTATGGCCAAGAATCCAACAACGCCATCGGGCTTTGACGTGGCCCCAATCACGCGGCAAAAACTGTCGGATCAGGTGTTTGATCGGCTTTGGGAAATGATAGTGTCCGGCGATCTCAAGCCGGGGGACATTATCCCCTCTGAACGCAAGCTGATGGAAAAGTTCGGTGTCGGGCGTCCGGCAGTGCGCGAGGCATTGCAGATGCTTGCCAATAAGGGCGTGATCACCATTTCCCATGGGGAACGCACCCGAGTGAATGAGTTCAGTGCCAATATCGCCTTGGATCAAGTTGATGACATTGCCAAACTGCTTTTGTCGGCTGAGCCGTCAAACCTTGAGCATCTCAAGCAGGTTAGAAAGATACTTGAGGCGGGTTTGGTAAGGGTTGCGGCGGCCAATTGCACCGAGGACGACATACGCACCCTCCGTGATTTGGTCGATGTACAAAGACGGCAAACCAAGAACCAAAAGGGTTTTATCGAGACCGACATTTCCTTTCACACGGCCATCGCCAATGCCACGCGCAATCCGCTTTTGCAGGCGGTGACCCATGCCATGCTGACCTGGCTTTTTGAATATTACAAACCTCTGCTGCATTGGTCGGGTCGAGAGAACACGACCCTGATGGAGCATGAAAAACTGGTTGATTTCCTCGAGGCAGGTGACGCGGATTCTGCCGCGGCCTTGATGCGCGAGCATCTGGACCGGTCCGATCCGCTTTATACGAATACGCTCACTTAGCGGTGGTCAGAGAGCTCGATTCGAGCTGATTTCGATCATCCTTCAATCACGCAAAGGGCGGCGCACGGAAATGTGCGACCGCCTTTTCGGTTTCTTACTCCTTGGGAAATGGCTGTTTTTCAGGGTCAGAGCGCTTTTGGGGCCCGTTCTATCGGTGGCGAGGTTCAAAGGTGCTTGACATATTGGGATGGTGATATACTCATCATACCAGTTCTGAATGACGGGGGACGTCCCGCCAACAGGAGCACCAGGGAGGACCAATATGCTCAAGACCGTGACCAAAACACTTGCCGCCGGCGTGGCGGTGACCGCACTGCTCGCCGGGGCCGCAAGCGCGCAAACCACTCTGAGGATTCAAACGCATCAGGGGCAATCTTCGTCCTATGGTGGTGCGATCCAGGAGTTTGTGGATGCCGTGAACCTGATGTCCGGGGGCGATCTGCAAATCGAAATGTTCTATTCTTCGTCGGTCGTGCCATCTGCGGAAACCTTCGATGCTGCAGTGAACAGCATTCTTGATTGCGATATGACCAATGGCAGCTATCAGGCGGGCAAGAACAAGGCATTCCAATTCGTATCCGACACGATGGGCGGCTATGACAGCCCGCTGCAATATCAGGCCTGGGTCGAAATGGGCGGCGGTCGCGAGGCCGTGAACGAGCTATATGCCGATTACAACATGACCTTTGTCGGGGCGCATGTCGGCGGGCAGGAATCGCTGACATCGACCCGTCCCTTGGCTGGGGTCGCTGACTTGGAAAACTGGAAGTTCCGCGCGCCTCCGGGCATGGCCTCTGACATCTTTGCATCTTTGGGGGCCAAGCCGATTGTGATGGACTTCTCCGAAGTGATCACCGCGCTTGAATCCGGGATCATCGACGGGGCTGATGCCTCCACCTTGGGCAACAACCTGCGCATTGGCACCTATGACATTGGCAAGCACACCAATTTCCCAGGCTTTCATTCGATGGCAGCGGATCACTTGGCGTGTCGCACCGATGTCTGGGACGGGCTGAGCGAACGGCATCGCAAGATCATCGAAGTCGCCTATCAGAACGTTGGCATGGATCTGATCCTGCAAACCCTGGTCGATAATGGCGAAGCACTGGCCAAGCTGCCGAGCATGGACGTGACCACCTATAATTGGTCCGCCGAAGATCGCGCCACCTTCCGCGCGGCGGCTCAGAAGCAGTGGGATGTCTATGGCGGTGAGACCGAAGAGGGCAAAGCCATGGTCGCCAGCCACGTTTCCTTCATGAAGCGTATCGGCCTGATCCAGGAATAAGGTTCAGGAATAATCTCCTGTTTCTAAAGACATGCGCGTTTCCGGCCTGGTCGGGAACGCGTCACCAAACGCCGAAATGGCCAGCGATTTGTCGGGGAGGGGCAAATGGTAGAGCATAAAAGAACCGGCCCCTTGGACCTGATCACATGGGGCATCAGCCGGATCGCAATGTGGCTTCCTGCCTTTATCGTCGCGATCATCTTTTTCGAAGTGGTGATGCGTTACGTTTTTGGCCGGGCGACCATGTGGGTCAATGAAACTTCGCTTTGGGTTGCTGGAATTTCCTATTTGTTTGCTGGCCTCTACTCGATGCAACAGCGCAGCCACATTCGGATTTACATCCTCTACGATCTCTGCCCCCGTTGGTTGCGTCGTATCTTTGACGTCATTTCCACCCTCTGCATCGTGGTTTTCGCCGTGGCTCTGATTTGGGGCGGGTATGACGAGGCGGTACGCAAGTTCATGACCTGGGAGCGTTTTGGCACAAAATTTGACCCGCCGATCCCAGCAACGCTCAAGCCGCTTATCCTGATCACCATGGCGCTTCTGGCCCTGCAGGCGATTTCCAACCTGATTTTTGATTGGAACACCGACCAAGGTGAAAAACCGCTGGTCGAGGATCTCGACGAACTCCTGGCACAAGTTGGTGCTGATCACCTTGAGGCGCGCCCGGCTGGCGAAGCTTCAGACCATCCCGACACCAAGCAGTAAAGCCGCAGAGGAGACGCCAAGATGGATATCGGAACCATTTCGCTTGTTTTGTTGTTGGGCATGCTCTTGCTCTTGGCCATTGGCATGCCGTTGGGGTTTGCCTCGGGTTTTCTGGCAGTGGTTGTCATGGTGATGAAGTTTGGCCCTGACCTGCTGTTCAGCAATTTCGGGACCGGGCCTTTGAACCTGTTAGGGCAGCGGATCTACGGGATCACCACCAGTTATGTCCTTGTTTCCGTGCCGCTTTTCATATTCATGGCGAACCTTTTGGAGCGCTCGGGCATTGCGCGCGACATGTATGACACGCTTGAGGCCTGGATGAACCGCACACGCGGCGGGATCGCCGTGGTCACAGCATTGATGGCTGTGGTGATGGCGGCCATGTCCGGTATTATCGGCGGTGAAGTCGTCCTGCTTGGGTTGATCGCGCTGCCGCAAATGCTGCGCTTGGGCTATGACCAAAACCTCGCGATTGGCACGATCTGTGCCTCGGGGTCTTTGGGCACGATGATCCCGCCCTCTATCGTTTTGATCTTTTATGGCCTGATCACGGACACAAGCATTCACGCGCTGTTCCAAGCGGCCTTTGTCCCCGGATTCATTCTGGCGGCGTGTTACATCGCCTATATCCTGATCCGCACCAATCTGAACCCGTCTCTGGCCCCTCTGCCCGAACCAAAGGACACGGATCTGACCGGTCGGCAGAAAAGCATCTATGGCGTTGCGCTCATTGTGATGATCGTTGGCGTGGCTGCAGCCATCATGGTGGCGCGAGGTCTTTACCTGAACGCTTTTGACCTGATCGAAACCGATACAGGCGGGATTACATCCGGGTTCATTATCAAGGCTGCAGTGCTTGCCACGCTATGTGGCGCGGTCCTGTGGTTCGCCATCGGGCGTGAGAACACCGTGGCCGCCTGGGCCAATGGCAAAGGCATGGTGGCCCCGCTGCTTATCGTCTTTGTCGTGTTGGGATCGATCTATGGTGGCATCACCGGGATCACCGAGGCAGCCGGGATCGGGGCCATGGCAGTGCTGCTTTTGATCATTCTGCGTGGCGAATTCTCTTGGGCCTTGCTGCGCGAAGCTTCCATGCGGACTTTCAAATCCACCGGAACCATCATGTGGGTCACCATTGGTGCGACAGCATTGGCCGGTGCCTATACGCTCGCAGGTGGGCCAAGCTTTGTGGCGAATTTGATTGTCGGGCTGGACTTGCCGACCTTGGGCGTCCTGCTGATCATGATGTTGGTGTTCCTCTTTATGGGGGCGTTCATGGACTGGACAGGTATCGTGCTGCTGGTCATGCCCGTCTTCCTTCCTATCGTGCTGAAACTGCCCTGGGATGAGCTGGGCATCACTGGCGGGTTGGACAGCCGTTTGGCCGTACAGGTTTGGTTTGGCGTGCTGTTTTGCGTGAATATGCAGGTCAGCTTTTTGTCACCGCCCTTTGGTGGTGCGGCGTTTTACCTGAAATCGGTGGCCCCGCCGCACATCACGCTGCCGGATATCTTCAAGAGCTTCCTGCCGTTTATCGGCATCCAGATCATGGTTCTGATGCTGATCCTGCTGGTGCCGCAAATCACCACCCTGTTCCTCCACTAACCTCTGTCGGAGCATCCATAGAATGACTGCGCCCTTGATCGATCCTGACCGCATCGAAGCGGATTACCTGATCGAAACCGCCTTTGATCCCATGCAAGCCGCCGAAATCATGGCGGGTGAGCAATCATCGGGCACGTTTATCTCTGTTCCGGGGGAAACGCCGGAATTGAAAGAACGGTCAGCCGCGCGGGTCGAGCGTTTGACGGTCTATGACAGCGTGGCCCAGCCGACTTTGCCCGGGGCAGGGCGACCCAACGCGGGGGACGGGCTCTGGCAGCGGGCCAAGGTGACACTGTCCTGGCCGATCGAAAACCTAGGAGCATCCATGCCAAACCTGATTGCCACCATTGCGGGGAACTTGTTTGAACTCAAACCTTTCTCGGGTCTGCGACTGGTTGATCTACGATTGCCGCGGGCCTTTGCGCAGAAATATGCCGGGCCGCAATTCGGGATGGAGGGCACGCGGCGATTGGCTGGCGTGCATGGCCGTCCGCTGATCGGGACCATCATCAAGCCCAGTGTCGGCCTGACGGTTGAGGATACGGCGGCCATGGTGGACCAGCTCTGCGCTGGCGGCATTGATTTCATCAAGGATGACGAATTGCAGGCGGATGGCCCGGCTTGCCCGTTTGATGCCCGGGTCAAGGCGGTGATGGCGGTGGTCAATCGCCATGCGGACCGCACCGGCAAAAAGCCTATGGTGGCGTTTAACCTGACCGGCGACATGGATGACATGCGCCGTCATCATGACCTTGTCCTGGCGGAAGGGGGCACATGCATCATGGCCAGCCTGACAGCCGTGGGCATGGCCGGTATGATCGAGTTGCGCCGACATAGTCAATTGCCGATCCACGCCCATCGTTGCGGCTGGGGCGCGCTGACACGCGAGCCGATGTTGGGGTGGTCCTATCCGGCATGGTCCAAGCTTTGGCGGCTGGCCGGGGCGGACCATATGCACGTCAACGGACTTGAGAACAAGTTTTCGGAAGCGGATGACAGCGTCATCGCTTCGGCCCGCTCGCTCAGTGAGCCGCTCTTTGAGGAAGCCCCCATGCGCGCCGTTCCGGTGTTTTCCTCGGGCCAGACCGTCCGTCAGGCGGCAGGCACATTGCAGGCCGTAGGCTCCCCCGATCTGATTGTGACCGCTGGGGGCGGCGTTGTTGCCCATCCTGATGGTATTGCGGCTGGCGTGACCGCCATGTGCGAGGCTTGGGATGCGGCGGCGGCGGGGGTTGATCTGCCAACCTATGCCCAAGATCACCCGGCGCTGGCCGCGGCTTTGTCTGTGTATTGAGGATCAACCAGTGGCCCCTCTGATCACATATTACGGCGATGATTTTACCGGTGCTTCTGCGGTGATGGAGGTACTGAGCTTTGCTGGCATCCCCACCATGCTGTTCATGGATGTGCCGAATGCCGAGGTTTTGGCCGATTACCCCGATGTTCAGGCGATTGGTGTCGCCGGGATTGCCCGTTCCAAGGATCCAGACTGGATGCAGCAAAACTTGCCGCCGGTCTTTGCCGCGCTCGACGCGTTGGGCGCGCCGATCTTGCATTACAAGACCTGTTCGACCTTTGATTCCGCGCCCCATATCGGATCGATTGGCAAAGCAACTGAACTGGGGCGGCAGGTGCGCGAACAGGGGTGGATTCCTCTGGTCGTTGGCGCTCCGGCCATGGGGCGATACCAGGCGTTTGGCAATCTCTTTGCCAAAGCTGGCGAGCGCTGCTTTCGACTGGATCGCCATCCAGTTATGTCGCGCCATCCGGTCACTCCGATGGATGAGGCGGACCTTGGGTGCCACCTGTCGCATCAGACTGATCTGTCGGTGGGTGTCGTGTCTTTGGCAGAGATGAAATCGGGCAGTTCGGATGTCGCCATTGCGCGCAATCTGGCCCAAGGGGCAGACATAATTGCGCTTGATGTTGTCGATGATGAAACCCTGGCAGTAGCCGGACGATTGATCTGGCAAGAGGGGCAAGAGCCTGGTTTTGCGGTTGGGTCTCAGGGCGTTGAATACGCGCTGGTTGCCCATTGGATCAATCAGGGCCGTCTGCCTGCAAGGCCGGACCTGCCCAGATTGGCACCGGTGGACCAACTCTTTGCCGTGTCGGCTTCTGTTGCGCCCACGACCGCTGACCAAATCGCCTATGCGGAAAGTCACGGGTTCACCTATGTGCCTTTTGACGCCTCAACAGCTGTCGACGCAAACTTCCTTGCTCAAGAGCAAGATCGCGCGCTGTCAGCAAGCCTCAAGGCTCTGTCGGAAGGGCAGGATGTCATCGTTGCTTCGGCACGGGGGCCGGATGATCCGGCGGTGGCGCGGATGGTTGCAGCGGCAGAGCAAGCCGGAACGTCGCTCAGCGACGCACGCGACCGGCTTGGCGCAGCCTTGGGGCAATTGGTGGCACAAATCCGGGTGACAACCGGCCTGCCAAGGATCGCCATCGGCGGCGGGGATACCTCGGGCCATGCTCTGACATCGCTTGGGGCCGACGCCCTGTCAGCGGTCGCGCCATTGGACCCCGGCGGGCCGCTTTGCCGCGTTCATACACGCGCCAATCCACAAATCGACGGGCTGGAAGTGGCGCTGAAGGGCGGTCAGATCGGTGATCCCGACTTTTTTGTGCGCACCAAGACCGGCTGCCACAGCTGAACACTGGAATAAGGCCCGAAAGCCGGGCCAGATTGATAAGGAGAAACAAAATGACAACTGTCGCGCTATTTGGAGCCGGGGGAAAAATGGGTGTCCGGCTGGCCACCAATCTTGCCAAATCCGATTACGAAACCCTGCATGTCGAAGTCAGCCCCCAAGGTCAGACCCGCCTGAAAGAGGAAACCGGGCTGGACTGTATCGATCAAGCCGAGGCGCTGGATCGGGCTGACGTCGTTATTCTGGCGGTTCCGGATCGGCTGATTGGCAAGGTGCTGTCAGGTTTTGTCGAAGATCTGAAACCAGGCACGGCCGTGATCATGCTGGACGCCGCCGCGCCCCATGCCGGGACATTGCCCGAGCGTTCGGATGTGACCTATTTCGTCGCCCATCCCTGCCATCCGCCTTTGTTCAATGATGAAACGGACCCGGATGCCAAAAAGGATTATTTTGGCGGGATCGCGGCCAAGCAACATATCGTCTGCGCCTTGGCGCAAGGGCCCGAGGAGCATTACCAAATCTGCGAAGATATCGCGCGCGCCTTTTACGCGCCGGTCATGCGAGCGCATCGGTGTTCGGTTGAACAATTGGCGATCCTTGAGCCTGCTTTGTCTGAATCCGTTGGTGCCACCTTTGCCAAGGCGCTTGCAGACGCAACCCAGGCGGCGGCAGACCGGGGTATCCCGTATCAAGCAGCCGAAGATTTCATGTTGGGCCACCTGACCATCCTGCTGGCCGTGGCCTTTGGTCATCAACCGGGGGGCAAATTGTCGGATGGGTGCTTGCTGGCCATTAAGGAAGCGGAGCCGGTTATTTTCAAGGATGGTTGGCTGGACAGGATCTTTGATCCCGCCAGTGTCAAAGCCTCGGTTGAATCCATTTGCCGGTGAAGCGGCAGGGTTTGGTGCTTGAGTGGTGCGGGTGGAAACCTTCCTTGCATGTTTTGCGGCTGGATGGGCGTTAAGTGTCCATCTCTAAAGTTGTGAACGACTCGATCTGCGCTCCCGCCGCGCCTAGAAACTCCATTGCTATACTCAAAGCCGTCAGGGGACTGGCGGCTTTGTTGCCTCTTGTTCCGCTTACCAAAACTGCATTGTCCGTGCAGTTTAGGCGCGGGCTGACATCGCCCGCGCCGCACCATGACAGCCAATCCTCTACGAGGGACAGGATACGTTTTTACAAAGCCAGATCTTTGACCTACTCTTTTCGAACCAATGCCTATCCCCAGGCGGTTCAGGAGGCAAAGTGGCTGAAGAAGCTACAAAATTCGGAGAGGAAGCATGGGTTGATGTCCTTGAGGCCGTCGACAAAACCTATGCCGAATTGGTCGACTACCAGGAGCAGCTCGAGGCGCGAAACTCTGAGTTGACGCTGCTGCGCTCCTTTTTGTCTTCGGTGATGTCGTCGATCCACGATTTTCTTGTGGTGACAGAGCGGGATTGCCGCATCACCGATGCAAATGCCTCCTTCTGTGCGGCTATCGGGCTTGAGAGTGACGCGGTGATTGGCCGAAATGTTACCGACTTCATGTGCGAGACGGACCGCCAGCCCCTTTTGCACATGTTGCAAGCGGTGCTGACCGCGAAAACCGGGGCAACGGTCGAGGCGGATCTGGCCACCGAAAACGGGCCGGACCCGGTTGAATTCAAAATTGCACCACGGTTGGATCGGCGTAAACGAGTCATTGGCGTCGTTCTGACCGGGCGCCCCCTTGGCGAACTCAGGCGTGCCTTTTCTGATCTTGAGGAAAGCCACGAAGAGCTAAAGCAGGCGCAGGGGCAGCTTGTCCGCAATGAAAAATTGGCCTCGCTTGGTCGTTTGCTAGCCGGTGTGGCGCATGAGCTGAACAATCCGATCAGCTTTGTCTATGCCAATACCCATGCGCTAGAGAAATACCTGGACCGGTTCGAAACCTATTTTGAAAAGGTGCAGGCCGGGGCCTCGCGTGCTGAGTTGATCGAGCTGCGAAAGACGTTGAAACTGGACCGCGACCTAAGAAACCTGCGCACCGCTATTGAAGGGGCGCGCGACGGGTCCGAGCGCGTGCGCAGCATCGTCGAAGACCTGCGGCGCCTGTCCTCCGACGGGTCCGGCGAATTCGCCATGTTCGATCTGGTCGAGACGGCGCAAATGTCGGCAGATTGGGTCAAGCGTGGCATCAAGTCGGACTTTGAAATCAAAGTCGAAGGCGTTGACAGATGCATGGCCTATGGCCGTCGTGGGCATATCCAACAGGTGATCATGAACCTGGTGCAAAACGCGGTCGACGCGGTGACGGATGTTCAGGACGCAACCGTCATTCTCAACCTCAGTCTCGAAGAGGGGCGTGCCATTTTGACGGTCAGCGACAATGGCCCCGGCATCCCTGATGAGGTCAGGACCAAGATTTTCGACCCGTTTTTCACAACGAAAGAGGTCGGAGACGGAACCGGACTTGGCCTGTCGATTTCTCACAAGATTGCCGAAGAGCATGGCGGGGCATTGACCCTGGAAACTTCGGCGGAACGCGGCGCGTGCTTTCGCCTGGAACTGCCGGTCAAGGGGACCTCATGAACATACTTTGGCTTCAATCCGCCGGATGCGGCGGCTGCACCATGTCCACGCTCTGCGCTGAAAGCCCAAACGTCCTGGACCTGTTGGACGGGGCGGGGATCTCGTTCCTGTGGCATCCATCGCTAAGTATCGAAACCGGGGCTGAGGTGCGCAAGCTTCTGCAACAAGTGGAAAGCGGCGAGCAACCCTTGGATGTGCTATGTGTCGAAGGCTCGATCGTGCGGGGGCCAAATGGCACGGGCAAGTTTCACATCCTGGCCGGAACGGGGCGGTCGATGTTGGACTGGGTGCAAAGCCTGGCCCAAAGGGCGAATTATGTTGTGGCAGTGGGCACTTGCGCCACCTATGGCGGTGTCACATCGAGCGGCGAGAACCCCACAGATGCCGTCGGTGTGCAATATGAAGGATCACATCGCGGCGGGGCCTTGCCTGCGGATTTCACCAGCGCCGGGGGGATGCCGGTGATCAATATTGCAGGCTGCCCTACGCATCCGGATTGGGTGACGGAAACCCTGTTACTGCTGGCAGCGGGCGAATTGACAGAGCAGTCGCTTGACGGGTTTGGGCGACCGAAATTCTATGCTGATCACCTTGTCCATCATGCATGCCCCAAAAACGAATTTTATGAGTACAAGGCCAGTGCCACCAAGCTTTCGGAAATTGGCTGTATGATGGAGCATCTGGGCTGTGTCGGGACGCAAGCGGTCGGTGATTGCAATATCCGCAGTTGGAACGGCGAGGGGAGTTGTACCCGGGCGGGATATCCCTGCATCAATTGCACCGCGCCCGAGTTTGAAGAACCCGGGCATAAATTCACCGAAACGCCGAAATTTGCTGGTATCCCCGTTGGTCTGCCCTCTGACATGCCCAAAGCGTGGTTCATGGCTTTGGCCAGCCTATCCAAAGCCGCCACGCCGCATCGCATCGGCGTCAATGCCACCTCTGACCGTATTACGGTGCCGCCAAGTCTGAAGGGCCCCAAGGAATGACGCAGAAATCGCTTCTTGTTGGTCCGTTCAATCGTGTCGAAGGGGATCTTGAGATCAAGCTGGATGTGTCGGATGGGCGCGTGACCGCCGCCTATGCCAACTCACCTTTGTTCCGGGGGTTTGAACGCATTTTGCTGGGCAAAGCACCGACCGAGGCGTTGACGATCACACCGCGCATTTGCGGCATCTGTTCGATCAGCCAATCCGCCGCAGCGGCGCGGGCCTTGGCGCATGCAGCGGGCGCGCAGCCGTCTTCGCAGGGCGAAAAGGTTGCCACATTGCTGCATGCAGTTGAAAATCTTGCCGACCATATCACCCATTTCAACCTGTTCTTTATGCCGGATTTCACCCGTCCCAATTACGAGGGACAGGCATGGTTCGACCGCGCGGTTGCCCGTTTCACCGCGATGAAAGGATCAGGCTTGCGTCAGGCGGTCGAGGCGCGGGCCGAGCTGTTTCATATTGTTGGTCTTCTGGGTGGGAAATGGCCCCACACGCTGGCCATCCAGCCCGGCGGCGCAACCCGCGCCCCATCGCAACGGGACAAGATCCGCATCGGCGCAGACCTCAACGCCTTTCGCCGCTACCTGGAAACGGATTTGTTTGGCGCAAAGCTTGAGTGTTTTGTCGAGGTGAAAAGCCGCGATGGTTTGGACGCCTGGACCACCGGCGATGTGGGTCTGTTTCTGGAAATCTCACGCGATTTAGGGCTGGATCAACTTGGGGTCGGGCAGGGGCGTTATTTGTCATTCGGGGCGTATCCCTCTGCTGATGGTGTGATCTTTCGGCAGGGGATTTGGCAGGATGGCAAGCTGGGCATGTTTGATCCGGCCGCCATTACCGAAGACCTCAGCCATGCCTGGATGCTGGGCGAAACTCAGCATCCCAGATCAGGGCAGACCGCGCCGGATACTCTGATGCGCGACGAGGCGTATAGCTGGTGCAAAGCCCCGAGATTGTCGGGTGATGTCTTTGAAACCGGGGCCTTGGCCCGCCAGATCATCGATGGGCATCCTCTTGCTGTTGATCTCGCCAAGGAAGGCAGCGTTCGCGCGCGCATCATCGGTCGCCTTCTCGAAATCGCGCGCACGCAGATTGCTTTGGAGGCTCTGCTGCAAGAGATCGATCCCAAACAGAGCTTTATGGAGGTGGTGAACATCCCACAAAACGGCGAAGGGTTTGGCCTGGTCGAAGCGGCACGCGGTGCGCTGGGTCATTGGGTGCGGTTCGAAAAAGGCGAAATCACCTCGTATCAGATCATCGCGCCGACCACCTGGAATTTCAGCCCGCGCGACGCCCAAGGCACACCGGGCCCGGTCGAGGCTGCACTGGTCGGGGCCCCCGTGGCTGAAGGCGAGGAAACGCCAATCAGCGTCCAGCACATCGTACGCAGCTATGACCCTTGCATGGTCTGCACCGTTCATTGACGAAAGCGATGGAAACCGGCGTCAAAATACGGGTGCGAGGGCAAGTGCAAGGGGTCGGGTTCCGCCCCTTTATCTGGCAATTGGCGAAACGGTTTGGCCTGCGCGGGCAAGTCTTGAACGATCCCGAAGGGGTTTTGATCTTTGCCTGCGGGGACGACACGGCGCGCTTTGCCGATGCGATCCGGTCCGAGGCTCCGCCTTTGGCGCGTGTGGATGCGGTCGAAACCGAACCGGTTCAGTTTGACCCGGGGGCAGGTTTTGAGATTGCGGCCTCGCAAGGGGCTGGGGCAGAGACGCGCATTACCCCGGACGCCGCCACCTGTTCAGCCTGCCTGACTGAGATACGGGACCCAAATGATCGGCGCTTTGGCTATGCCTTTGCCAATTGCACCCATTGCGGGCCACGTTTCACCATCCTTCGGGCCTTGCCCTATGATCGTGCGCAGACAACCATGGCTCCGTTTGAGCTTTGTGCAGAGTGTCAGAGCGAATATGACGCCCCCGCAGATCGCCGTTTTCACGCGCAGCCCGTTGCCTGCCCAACTTGCGGCCCGCGACTATGGATTGAACCCGGTCAGGGTGGTGATCCGTTTGAGGAGGCTGCGCATGTTTTGCGGCAGGGCGGAGTTCTGGCTGTGAAAGGCTTGGGTGGCTTTCACCTTGCGGTCGATGCAACCAACAGCGAGGCGATATCGCTTTTGCGTCAACGCAAACATCGCCCGGCCAAGCCCTTTGCCCTGATGGGGACCTTGGAGATGGTGGGGGCGCATTCGCACTTGTCTGATCAGGAAATTGCCTTGCTGCAACAGGCCGCCGCGCCCATTGTCTTGCTGAAACGCAAGAGCAACGATTTGCCGGATGAGCTGGCACCGGGCCAGTCGACCCTGGGCTGGATGTTGCCCTATACCCCGCTGCATCATTTGTTGCTCGCCAAGATCCAGCGCCCCTTGGTCATGACCAGCGGAAACCTTTCAGGCGAGCCGCAAGTCATCGGGAACGACGAAGCGCGGGACAAGCTGGGTGCTTTTGCCGATGCCTTTTTGATGCATGATCGCGAGATCGCGCGGAGGCTGGATGACAGCGTCGAGCGGATCACGCCCCGTGGGCGTATGGTCTTGCGCCGCGCCCGAGGCCGTGTGCCGGGCACCTTGCCCTTGCCACAAGGGTTCGAAGACTGCCCGCCGATCACCGCCTATGGTGGCCAGATGAAGGCTGCGATTTGTCTGATCAAGAATGGGCAGGCGCTGTTGGGCCATCATTTGGGTGAGTTGGACGAGGCCTTGACCTGGGATGCCTTTTGCCAGGCGGATCGGGACTATGCCGAGTTGTTTGACCAATCCCCCGAGATTGTTGCCTGCGATCTGCATCCAGAATTTCGCGCCAGCCAATATGCCCAAACCAAGGGCGTGCCTGTGGTGCCAGTGCAGCATCACCATGCTCATTTGGCCGCCTGTCTGGCCGAAAACGGCTGGCCCTTGGACGGGGGCAAGGTGGCAGGGATCATTCTGGATGGCATTGGGCTTGGGACGGATGGCGCGGTTTGGGGTGGCGAGGTCCTGCTAGGCGATTATCATGGGTTCGAGCGCCGCGCCTGGCTCAAACCGGCCCCGTTGATCGGTGGCGACATGGCGTCGCGCGAACCATGGCGCAACGCGCTTGTCCGGCTGGACGGGGCGGGGCTGTCCAAATGGGCGGACATTCTGTTCGCCGACCAGCCTCTGGAAATCGCGCGACAAGCGGCAGCCTCGGGATTGAACTCACCCGCTTGCTCCAGTGTGGGACGGCTGTTCGACGCGGTTGCGGCGGTTTTGGAAAACAGCTCTGAGGCGCAGAGCTTTGAAGGGCAGGCGGCGATGTGGTTGGAAGCGCGTGCGCAGCCCTCGGAGGCGGCGGAAGCGTTGGGCATCGATTGGGCAAAGCGGACGGGACACAGCCCGGGGCCTGAAATCGAAACCGATGAGCTGTTTCGCCGTCTGATCCGGGACATGACACAGGGTGGACAGACACGGCCCACGCTGGCCTTTGCTTTTCACCAATGGCTGGCGATCCAATTCGCGCTTCGAGCGCTGCGCTTGGTTCGCGATGGCGAAGCCCGAGCGGTGGTCCTGTCCGGGGGCTGTTTTCAGAACGCGTTGTTGTTGGATTTGACCGTGCAGGCGCTCGGGGATGTCCCGGTTCTGATCCATACCAAGACCCCCGCCAATGACGGCGGGCTGGCGCTGGGTCAGGCTGTCATTGCCGCGGCTAAGGCGGTAAGTCGCTGACCGCCCACCATGGAAGTCGGTTAGCCACTGGCCGCTCCAGCAAAGGATGAGAGGCAACTTTTTCAGGTTAACCATCTGACATTGAATTACTAATTCGTTTCTCGAAAATATCGCCAGATTTCTTTTTTTCCCGCGCCGGTCTTGTTTTTCTCAGGATGAAGGGGTGCGCACTGCTCGTATCCCGGTGGAAACAGGACCTTCGGGAGGACCAGCATTGAGCCAGATTGAAACCTTTTACGACGTGATGCGCAGGCAGGGGATCACCCGCCGCAGCTTCATGAAGTATTGTTCGCTGACAGCCGCCGCATTGGGGCTGAGCCCAGCCATGGTGCCCAAGATCGCCGAAGCGATGGAAACCAAACCGCGCACGCCGGTGATTTGGGTTCACGGGCTGGAATGCACCTGCTGTTCCGAAAGCTTTATCCGCTCGGCGCACCCGTTGGCCAAGGATGTGGTCCTGTCGATGATCAGCCTGGATTACGACGACACTCTTATGGCCGCGGCAGGCCATGCGGCAGAAGCGGCATTTGAGGACACCATCCAGAAATACAAAGGCAACTATATCCTCGCCGTCGAAGGCAACCCGCCTTTGAACGAGGATGGCATGTTCTGCATCACCGGCGGCAAGCCCTTTGTCGAAAAGCTGCGCCATGCGGCCAAGGATGCCAAGGCGGTGATCTCTTGGGGGGCCTGCGCCTCGTATGGATGTGTGCAAGCGGCCAAACCAAATCCAACCCAGGCGACGCCGGTGCATAAGGTCATCACTGACAAGCCGATCATCAAGGTTCCGGGATGCCCGCCCATTGCCGAGGTCATGACCGGCGTCATCACCTATATGCTGACCTTTGACCGTCTTCCTGAATTGGACCGTCAGGGGCGTCCGGCCATGTTCTATGGGCAGCGTATCCACGACAAATGCTACCGCCGCCCGCATTTTGATGCCGGTCAATTCGTCGAGCAATGGGACGACGAGAATGCGCGCAAGGGTTATTGTCTGTACAAGATGGGCTGCAAGGGCCCAACCACCTATAATGCCTGTTCCACCATCCGCTGGAACGAAGGCACGTCCTTTCCGATCCAATCCGGGCATGGCTGTATTGGCTGTTCCGAAGATGGGTTCTGGGATCAGGGTAGCTTTTATGATCGCGTGACCGATTTGACCCAGTTCGGGGTCGAAGCCAATGCCGACAAGGTTGGCATGGCAGCGGCGGGTGTGGTCGGGGCCGGGGTTGCCGCCCATGCCGCGATTACCGCTCTAAAAGCCGCGCAAAAGAAAACTCAGTCCAGCAAAGAGGAGGCCTGATAGATGGTCACGACTCCCAACGGTTTCGACCTCGACACTACCGGCCGCCGTATCGTGGTGGACCCGGTCACCCGTATCGAAGGTCATATGCGCTGCGAAGTGAATGTCGATGATGACGGTGTCATTCGCAACGCCGTGTCCACCGGCACCATGTGGCGCGGCCTTGAGGTGATCCTCAAGGGCCGCGATCCACGCGACGCCTGGGCCTTTACCGAACGCATCTGCGGAGTGTGCACAGGCACGCATGCTTTGACATCTGTGCGCGCCGTCGAGGATGCGCTGGGCATCACCATCCCTGACAACGCCAACTCGATCCGCAACATGATGCAATTGAACCTCGAAATTCACGACCACGTCGTGCATTTCTATCACCTGCACGCGCTGGATTGGGTGAACCCGGTCAACGCCCTGCGCGCGGACCCAAAGGCGACGTCTGAATTGCAGCAAGCGGTGTCGCCGTCACATCCGCTGTCGTCGCCGGGCTATTTCCGCGATGTGCAGAACAGGCTGAAGAAGTTTGTCGAGTCCGGACAGTTGGGCCTGTTCAAAAACGGCTATTGGGACAATCCAGCCTATCTGCTGCCCCCCGAAGCTGACCTGATGGCGACCACGCACTATCTGGAGGCGTTGGATCTGCAAAAAGAGATTGTGAAAGTCCACACGATCTTTGGCGGTAAGAACCCGCATCCCAACTGGTTGGTGGGTGGCGTGCCTTGCCCGATCAACGTGCATTCCACCGGTGCGGTGGGTGCGATCAATATGGAACGGCTGAACCTTGTCAGCTCGATCATCGACAAATGTATCGAGTTCAACAAGAACGTCTATATCCCGGATGTGAAGGCCATTGGCGGGTTCTATAAGAACTGGCTCTATGGTGGCGGGCTCTCCTCTCAGGCCTGTCTCGCCTATGGCGATATCCCCGAGAACCCCAATGATTTCTCACCCGAACAGCTGCATCTGCCGCGCGGGGCGATCATCAATGGCAATCTCAACGAAGTGCTGGATGTGGATCCGCGCGACCCTGATCAGGTGCAGGAATTCGTTGATCACTCGTGGTACGATTACGGCACGCCGGGCAAGGGTCTGCACCCATGGGATGGTGTCACCGAACCTCGATACGAGCTTGGGCCAAACGCAAAAGGCACCAAGACCAATATCAAAGAGCTGGATGAGGCGGCCAAATATTCGTGGATCAAGGCTCCGCGCTGGAAGGGCCACGCGATGGAGGTCGGGCCATTGGCGCGCTACGTCGTTGGCTATGCCAAGGGGCATGAAGACATCAAGGATCAGGTTGACGGGTTCCTGCGGGACATGGACCTGCCCTTTGACGCGATCTTCTCCACCCTTGGGCGCACTGCCGCACGCGCGCTGGAAAGCGAGTATTGTGGACGGTTGCAAAAGCACTTCTTTGACAAGCTGATCACCAATATCAAAAACGGTGACGAAAGCACGGCCAATATCGAAAAGTGGGATCCATCGACCTGGCCGAAAGAGGCCAAGGGCGTGGGCATGACCGAAGCGCCACGCGGGGCTTTGGGGCATTGGATCAAGATCAAAGATGGTCGGATCGAGAATTACCAATGCGTTGTTCCCACCACCTGGAACGGGTCGCCGCGCGATACAGCCGGAAACATCGGTGCTTTTGAGGCCAGCCTGATGAACACCCCGATGGAACGCCCGGATGAGCCAGTCGAAATCCTGCGCACATTGCACAGTTTCGATCCCTGCCTTGCCTGTTCCACCCATGTCATGTCGCCCGACGGCGAAGAACTGACCGAAGTCAAAGTGCGCTGAGGAGAGCCCAAATGAAACACGCAATCATTGCCCTACTGCTGAGCGCAAACGCAGCCGCGGCCCATCAGGGACACGAAGCCGCTATTGTCGAAGGGGACAGCCATTGGCTGACCCAGGGTGACCATCTAGTGATCGTGGCGCTTGCTGCGATTGCATCCGCCATGGCGGCGCGCCGTCTTGTTTCTGCCTGGCGTGGTGCCCGGCAGAAAGCATGAGGAGGGGCTGTCATGACAGATACTCCCCATCTCGAAGGTGCCCATGCCGACCCCGAGGATCTGGCCAGCGCTTCGCGCCAGACCTCGGTCTATGTCTATGAGGTGCCGGTCAGGATCTGGCACTGGGTCAACGCCCTTGCAATTGTGGTGCTGTGCCTGAGCGGATATTTCATCGGCTCACCACCGCCCTCCATGCAGATCGCCGAGGCGACGCATCAGTTTGTCTTTGGCTATATCCGCTTTGCGCATTTTGCCGCCGGTTGGATTCTTGCGATTGGGTTCCTTGGCCGCATCTACTGGGCGATATTTGGCAATCACCACGCCCGCCAGTTGTTCTATTTCCCGTTCTGGAATGGTGCCTATTGGAAAGAGGTCATTCACGAGGTGAAATGGTATCTGTTCCTAACGCGCGAGCCCAAGAAATATGTCGGGCACAACCCGTTGGCACAGCTGGCCATGTTCTTTTTCATAACGCTGGGCGTCAGCTTTATGATTGTGACCGGCCTGGCGCTTTATGCCGAAGGGTTGGGGACAGACAGTGGTCTTTATGCCTTGTTCGGCTGGGTCTTCACCTTGTTCGGTCATAACCCGCATATCGTCCATACTCTGCACCATCTGGGTATGTGGTGGATTGTTATCTTCATGATTGTTCACATCTATGTGGCGATCAGAGAGGACATCATGAGCCGGCAATCCATCGTATCCACAATGATTTCGGGGCATCGCACCTTTAAGGATGACAGGCCTCAATAAGCACCGAGAATTCACGCGAATCGAAAAGGGCGGAGCGAATGCTTCGCCCTTTTGGCCTTCCACCTTCCAAGTTGTCGCCATTTTGGAAGTTTACTTTTCACTGTGATGGGCGCTGAAAATAAGATGACTCATATATTATTCATTAAAATCAGCCTCCTAAAAGTATTCCTCGGTATACAGAACATGATGTGTGTTGCCCAATCAGGTTGGTCTAATTTCGGTTCCACGATAGATCGGAAAGTAAGCAGCCAGCTTCTAGGTTTGGGAGGACCGGAACTTGCCAGCAAATGTGCTCATCCTTGGAATCGGGAATGTTCTTTGGGCGGACGAGGGGTTCGGCGTGCGTTGCGTCGAACAACTGGCCTCCAGATATGCGTTTGACGACAATGTCCGGCTTTTGGACGGCGGCACCCAGGGCCTCTATCTTTTGCCTTTTCTTGAGGAAGCGGACAGCCTGATTGTCTTTGATGCGGTTGACTATGGCCTTGAGCCGGGCACGTTGAAAATCGTCGAAAATGACGAGGTGCCCCAGTTCATGGGGGCCAAAAAGATGAGCCTTCACCAGACCGGATTTCAGGACGTGATCGCCACTGCGCAGTTGATGGGATACTGCCCCGAACAGCTTCTGCTGATCGGGTGTCAGCCTGAAGAGCTCGAAGATTATGGAGGCGGTTTGCGTGACCAGATTGCCGCCCGGATTGACCCAGCCATCGAGATCGCGCTTGAGCGTCTGCGCGGCTGGGGGATTGAGGCACGCAAGGGCAGCGGAGATCAAAGCCTGCTGGCGGATGCGTCCATCATGCGCGATGCCTATGAAGAAGGGCGGCCCGACGCCGCCTCGGCTTGTCGCACCGGCGATGATCGTTTCTTTCCGACAGCGAAATAGACCATGTGTGTCGGCATCCCCATGCAGATCCTTTCCGTCGATGGCATCGCTGCCCAGGCAAGCGATGGGCGCGAAGAGGCAACCATTGATTTGTCCCTCACAGGACCGGTGCCGGTCGGCGATTGGGTGCTGACCTTTCTGGGGGCTGCGCGCGAGGTGATTTCGGAAGATGAGGCGCGCAAAATCCTGGCCGCGCTAGAGGGGCTGCGCTCCCTGATGCAGGGCGGCGACCTGGGTGACGCGTTTGCCGATCTTGAACAAACCAGCCCAACCCTGCCGCCGCATCTGCAAGCGGCGATGAAAAATGGCAAATCGGTCGCGTGACCAAAGGAGACATGCATGACCCATCCCTTGATCGACAGGCTCAGCACGGAATTTGGCTGGCCGGTTCTGAATGACGCTGACGCGGTAACTGCGTTTACCGATCGGCCCGGCGCGCATGTCTTGTTTGTTCCGGGTGATGCGGCGCGCAACCTGGAAACGGCGGATGTCGCCGTGATCCTGCCCGAACTCAAGATGGCCTTTCAGGGTAAGTTTGATTGCGCCGTCGTGGGCGATGATATCGAAACCGATCTGCGTCAGAACACACGCGTTCTGAAAACCCCCAGCCTGATCTTTTACCGCGACGGCGACATGATCGGGAACATCCCCAAAGTGCGGGACTGGGATGAATACATGCTGCGGATCGCACAGATCCTCGCGCAACCGGTTGCAGCGGAATAAGGGGAAACAGGATGGTCAGCAATTTTCACATGCCGCCAGTGGGTTACGGTCCGGGATCACAACCCACAGAAGAGAATGGCGAGCAGCTGGAATATATGAAAATGCCTCAGGACATGCGGGCCTATTCCACGCATATCCCCGAGGTCGAGGCAGGCGAAGAGCTTGCTCCGGCTTTGACTTTGTTGCGCGACATTGCGGCGGCAGCGGCGCGCGTTGGGCATGGGGCAGCGAATATCCAGTTTGACCTCTCGGACCTGGATGAGGCGAACCGGGCCCTGATCTCGGAGACCATGGGCGAGGGCGAAGTTTCGGTCAAAATTCACGATGTGCCCGCCATTGCCGCTCAGGAAAGCGTGTTCGCCGGAATCTGGTGTTTGCGCGGTGCGGGGTTGGACAAGATCGAAGTCGGTTCGGTCCCGCAGGGCGCGCTTGATCGTGCCTTTGAGCCACGTCGCAATGCGCAAGGGGTGAATGCTCCCAAAGCGCCGGGCGTGGTGAACGCGCCGCCGCTTTATGTTGAGCTGACCGACAAATCTGCTGCCTTTGACCCGGCGGCCGAGGCACATGTCGTCAACCTGACCCTGCTGCCACATACCGAACAGGATCTGGCTTGGCTTGATACGGCAATGGGCCTTGGATCGGTTGATGTCTTGTCGCGCGGCTATGGCAATTGTCGGGTCACGTCGACAGCTTTGCCCCATGTCTGGCGGGTTCAGTTTTACAATTCGATGGACACGTTGATCCTCGACACGTTCGAAGTCACCAAAATGCCCGAGGTGGTCATCGCGGCTGCAGAGGATTTGATCGATAGCAGCGAACGGGTTGTCGAAGTTGTGGAGGCCATCACATGAGCGGGTTTGAGGGGTCTTTCCTGGGCGCAAATGACAAGATCAGCACGCAGGCGATCATGGAATGCAAAATTTGCTGGACACCCTATGACCCGGCAGAGGGTGACGACACCCGGCAGATCTTGCCCGGCACCCCTTTCATTGCCTTGCCTGACGATTGGAAATGCCCCAATTGCGATGCACCTAAGGAACAGTTTCTGGTCTCTGAAGATCCCGGATCGGACGTCGTGCGCGAAGCCGAGGTGATTGCCGCCAAGACCGATGCGCTTGTGACCGACTTCACCGAAGTCTGGCATGCCAAGATGCGCGATGTGCCCATGGTCAACAAGCTGCTGCATGTGCAGGCGGTGGGCTGGAAAATGCACGAGGGCCGCCCGTTGGGCGTTTTGATTTCGCCTTGGTTCATGAACCTGATCCAATTGCCCGCCGATGGCGAAGATTGGTCGGATCTGGTCGCCGGTGCCAAAGAGGTCATCAGCTTTCCGTCAGGTGACTACGAATTCATTCACAATACGCGTGAAATGACAGGCGGTTACAAGGCGTGTTCTTTGTTCTCACCGATGGGCGAATTCAACTCGCAAAAACAGGCCATGGATGTGGCCGAGGCGGTGATGCTGGCCTTGTTCCAAGAGGAAAACCGGGCCGAAACGGATCGCTCGGCCGATATTCGCGCCACGCGCGAGGCTGAAATCGCCGCGCAAGAGGAGACGAAACAGGGCCAGGATAACTCTGAGGCTGAGGCTGAGGCCGAAAGCATACCGGTGATCGATGAACCCAACCGCCGCCAGATCTTGACGGCGGGCCTGTCTGAGAAGGCTGGCTAAATGTTGTGCACCCCGGCCCATCCGTCTTGGACGATCCAAACCAATCCATTTCCCCCGGTGGAGAAACTGGTGATTGGTCGTTCGGTCCAAGAGGCGGTGGAGCTGTTGCCGCGCATTTTCAACCTGTGTCGTGCGGCGCAAGAGGTGGCGGTGCGCTTGGCCTTTGGGCTGGAGCTGGCGCAGGGCTGGGCGCAGGCATTAGCCGGTGATATTGCGCGTGATCATGCGGTGAAACTGGCGGTGACACTGCCAGTGAGGCTGGGTAAATCCCCGATGCCTTTGCCCAAGGAAACCGAGGATCTGCCCGCTTGCCTGTTTGGCGCTGACGGGTTTCCCGAGACGCCTGCGATGTTTGAGACCTATCTGCAAAGCGGGCTGGGGATTGCCCCGGTTTTGCAGGAGGTTGATCAGATGTTTGCTACGGGTGCGTGTTGCAGTGACTTGCCTATGATCCGCACAGAAAACGCCGAAACCCCGGGGGCCATCGAAAACACGGTTGCGGCGCGTCATGACGCCCATCCCGTGATGCGTCACGTGGAAAAATCGCGCGGTCGCGGGCCGCTTTGGCGTTTGGTAGCCAAGGCGCTGGATCTGTGCAGCGCCCTGTCTCAGGGCTTGCCCGAACCGGTGCGCTCCGATGGGGCTGTTCTGGTTCCTGCGGCCCGCGGGCTCTACGCCATCCGCGCAACGCAGCGTCAGGGGCGGGTCACTTCCTTTCGCCGTGTCACCCCTACAGATCACATCCTGGCAAAGGGCGGTGTTCTTGAACAATCTCTGGCCGCATTGCCTGCGGACAAACACGCGCTGGCTCCGCTCTTGATCGAGATTATCGACCCTTGCATACCTGTGACACTGAGCGGAGGGTCAAACCATGCATGAGATGTCGCTATGCGAAGGCATTCGCCAGGTGATCGAGGATCAGGCGCGCAGCCATAATTTCAAGACCGTCAAACGGGTGCGCGTTGAAATTGGCCAATTCTCCGGGGTTGAGAAACCGGCGCTTGAATTCGCCTTTGACGTGGTCATGCGCGGCTCGGTCGCCGAAGGCGCGGCCTTTGAGATGATCGACCTGCCGGGCAAGGCCATGTGTTATGACTGTATGAAGGAAGTCACTTTGGATGACAGGCTGGCCCCATGCCCGGACTGTGGGGGGGGCAAGTTGATGCCCGTATCGGGTGAAGAAATGAGAATCAAAGATTTGGAGGTGGTGTGATGTGTACTGTTTGTGGATGTGGAACAGCCAGTGTCGAGGGGCATAGCCATTCGCACGATCACGCGCATGACCCTAGCCATGATCATGACGGGCATCATCACCATAATCACGATCACTCCCATCACGGGCAGGATTTGCATTTTGGTCAGGGGCCTGCGGGCGTCGAGGTCGCTGGCATGACGCAGGAACGTTTGATCGAAATCGAAACCGATATTCTGGCCAAGAATGACCGCTATGCCGATGCCAACCGCGCCGTTTTGAACGGGCTCGGGGCGTTTGCCGTCAATCTGGTCTCTTCCCCAGGATCGGGGAAAACCACGTTGTTGTGCAAAACCATCGAGGCGCTTGGGGATCATCCGCTTGCGGTGATCGAAGGGGATCAGCAAACGGCCAATGACGCCGAACGCATCCGCGCCACCGGGGCCACGGCCATTCAGGTCAATACCGGCAAAGGCTGCCATCTGGACGGTCATATGGTTGGCCACGCCATGGAGCATCTGGAGCTTGCCCCCGGCTCTTTTCTGATGATCGAGAATGTTGGAAATTTGGTTTGCCCGGCTGGGTTCGATCTGGGCGAAGATTGCAAGGTCGCCATTTTGTCGGTGACTGAGGGTGAAGATAAGCCGCTGAAATACCCCGATATGTTCACCGCCTCGCGCCTTGCCATCCTGAACAAGGTCGATCTTGCGCCGCATTGTGATGTTGATCTGGATCTTTACGAAAAGAACCTGCGCCGCGTGAATCCGGGGATCGAAGTGATCCGCGTCTCTGCGCGCACCGGCGAAGGCATGGAGAATTGGCTGAACTGGTTGCGCAGCAGTCTTGAGCGCAAGCAGGGCCGGGTAGCGGCGGAGTAAACTCATGTCAGTAGATGCTCTTCCAACAATCCTTTTGGTCGATGACGAAGAACATTCGCTGGCCGCCATGCGATTGGCGCTTGAGGATGATTTTGAATGTCTGACGGCGACAAATGCCGACGATGCGACCCAGTTGATGGAAGAGCATTTTGTTCAGGTGATCTTTTGCGATCAGCGTATGCCGGGCAAATCCGGTGTTGAGTTTCTGACCGAAGCACGGGATCGCTGGCCCGACACGGTGCGGATCATCATCACCGGTTATACCGAAACCAATGACATTATCGCCGCGATCAATGATGCGGGCATCTATCAATTCTTGACCAAACCCTGGCACCCCGATCACCTGCTTATGAGCGCCAAAAACGCCGCTGATCTGTTTCGCCTGACACGCGAGCATGATCAGCTGGCTCTTGAGATGCGCTTTCTGTCGCGCAACATGGAAAGCAAGGTCGAGGAGCAGCGCAAAGCCCTGCGTGAGGGGCTCGGATTTGAGAAAGTCCTGCGCGCACCGAACTCTCCCATGAACAGTGTGGTGGCCCAGGCCCGGCAATTTGCCAGTTTCGACGTTTCGGTGATGATCATTGGCGAGGCTGGCACGCAGAAATCGGCGCTGGCGCGGGCGATGCATTACAGCTCGTTACGCTCAGATCGCCCGTTCTTTGAGGTCAATTGCAGCGGTGTCGATGATGACTTGCTCGAAATTGAACTGTTTGGTGCCAAACGGGGCGCTGTGCCGGGGCGGCCCACGCAAAAGATGGGGGTTCTGCGCAAGGCGGACAAAGGCACGGTGTTCCTACGCGGAGTGACCGACCTGTCGCAACATATGCAGCGGGCGATTGCGCGTTTCGCGACCGAAGGCGTGTTTCGCCCGGTTGGCGGGGGCGAGTTGGAAAACAGTGATGTGCGTTTGCTGGCCTCGGCCCCCGACGATATTGCGCATCAGGTGGTCGAGGGGCGCTTTCGCTCTGACCTCTTTTATGCGCTCAGCAAAACCACCGTGGCCACGCCACCCTTGCGCGTGCGCAAAGATGATCTGGCCATTCTGGCGCAGAACTTCCTTTTCGACGCGGCTGCGGAACATGGCAAACCGGTACATGGCTTGTCGGATGACGCGGTCCGGTTTCTGGAACGCTACGATTGGCCGGGCAATCTGCGCGAGCTTGAAAACGAGATGGTGCGCATCTTGATCTTTTCGCAGGACAGCATTCTGGGCCCGGAATTGATCAGCCGCCACATCCTGCAAGCCAGCCCGTCCGATAGCGGGCGCGACAGCGGGACCGATCAGGTGCTGATGTCCGAGGGCACGCTGAAAGAACGGGTGGAACAGATCGAAATGCGCATCCTGCGCGAGACCCTGACCAGATTGAAATGGAACAAAAGCCGCGCAGCGGCCGAACTGGGCCTAAGCCGGGTCGGTTTGCGCGCCAAGATTGAGCGATATGGCATTGTCGAACCGGGCAAGGTTGGACAACGCCAAACCGAGGAGGATTAAAGCATGTGCCTAGGAATTCCGGGCCAGATCGTCGCTGTGACCGATGAGGCGCGCATGATGGTGATGGCCGAAGTGTCGGGCGTGCGGCGCGAGGTCAACGCCGCCTGCATCGCTCAAGGGCCACTTGAGAGCCTGATCGGCAAATGGGCCCTGATCCATGTCGGATTTGCCATGAGCGAAATCGACGAAGACGAGGCGGCCAAGACGCTCGAGGCGCTGCGCGGCTTGGGCGAGGCGCAGGAAACGCTCGAGGCAATGGCGGCCGGAGATGCGGCATTGGAGGGCAGCACATGAAATATGCAGAGGAATTCCGCGACCCCGTCGCAGCCCGCGCCGTTCTGGATGAAATCACCAAAGTGGTCGGCGAGATCGGAGCAACCGCCGATAATCCTGTGCATATCATGGAGATTTGCGGCGGCCACACCCATGCGATTTTCCGCTACGGGTTGGACAAGCTCACTCCGGAGGGGATCGAATTCATCCATGGCCCCGGTTGCCCGGTTTGTGTTCTGCCGATGAGCCGGGTGGACGAATGCATCGAACTGGCCGAACGGCCCGAGGTGATCTTTACCACCTTTGGCGATGCGATGCGCGTTCCGGGCACCCAAAAATCGCTAATGCAGGCCAAGGCCGACGGGGCCGATATCCGCATGGTCTATTCGCCCCTGGATGCGCTTGAAATTGCCCGCCGCAATCCGGACCGCGAAGTGGTGTTCTTTGGCCTCGGGTTTGAGACAACGACGCCCTCGACCGCCTTGTCGATCCAGCAGGCGGCGCGTGAGGAGCTGGGCAACTTTTCGGTCTTTTGCAATCACATCACCGTGCCGCCCCCGATCAAAGCCTTGCTGGATGACCCGCATATGGTTCTTGATGGATTCGTGGGACCGGGCCATGTCTCGATGGTTATTGGCGTACACCCCTATGATTTCATTGCAGAAGATTACGGCAAACCTTTGGTCGTCGCCGGGTTTGAGCCGCTGGATCTGTTGCAATCGGTCCTGATGGTGCTGGAACAGATCCGCGACGGCCGTTGCGAGATCGAAAACCAATATTCGCGCGTTGTGCCGGAACATGGCAATGCGGTGTCTCTGGCCGCGATCGATGACGTCTACGAGGCCCGGCCCAGCTTTGAATGGCGCGGTTTGGGCGAGATTGATGCCAGCGGGTTGCGCATCCGCGACACATACGCGGCCTTTGATGCCGAGGAAAAATTCAACATCGGCTACGGGGCCGAACGCCGCATCGTCGAAGAACCCGAAGGCTGCTCCTGCGGAGCGGTCATGACGGGCCGGATGAAACCCGTTGCCTGCCCGCAATTCGGCAAAGGCTGCACGCCGGAAATGCCGCTTGGCGCATTGATGGTGAGTTCCGAAGGGGCCTGCGCGGCCTATTACCAATATGGCGGTGCGCGCGCTGTAGAAGCGGCAGAGTAGGGGACGTTATGAACATGATCGCTAGAACCATGCGCGACGAAAAGGTAACGCTTGCCCATGGTGGCGGTGGCAAAGCGATGCGCGACTTGATCGACACCGTCTTTACCTCGGTTTTCGCTCCGGAAAGCCGCGAGGATCAGGCCCGCCTGAGCGAGGCCGCGCTACAAGAGCCGGGCGCCCGTCTGGCCTTTACCACCGACAGTTTTGTGGTTGATCCGGTCGAATTTCCAGGCGGAGATATCGGCAAGATTGCTGTATGTGGGACGGTCAATGACCTGGCCGTTGGGGGCGCGCGGCCCTTGTGGCTCTCTGCTGCGTTTATCATCGAAGAGGGCACCGAAGTCGCCCTGCTGCGCCGGATTGTCGCCTCGATGAAGGCCGAGGCTGACAAGGCGGGCGTCAAGATCGTGACTGGCGATACCAAGGTTGTTGGCCGGGGTATGGCGGATAAGGTCTTTGTCACCACAGCCGGAGTGGGAGTGATCCCGCCGGGGCGCAATCTGCTGGCCGAGAATATTCGTGCCGGGGATGTGGTGTTGGTGAATGGCAAATTGGGCGATCACGGGGCTGCCATCCTTGCGGCCCGGGGGGATATGGCGCTGTCATCCGAGGTCACATCGGATTGCGCAGGTTTGGGACATCTGGTTGAGGCTGTTCTGGCGGCGGCCCCCGGTGTTCGCGCGGCGCGGGACGCGACCCGTGGCGGTGTCGCCTCGGTGCTGAACGAATTGGCCGAAGCCGCCGGGTTATCCATCGAAATTGACGAAACGAATTTGCCTTTGCGCAAGGAAGTCAAAGGCATGTGCGAGATCTTGGGCCTTGATCCGCTCTACCTTGCCAATGAGGGCACGCTGGCACTGGTTGTCCCGGAGGATCAGGCCGAGGCCGCCCTTGCAGCGATGCGCGCCTTGCCCGAGGGGCGTGACGCCTGTGTGATCGGTAAGGTTCTTGACGGAACACCTGGGCGCGTCACCATGCGCACACTGTTCGGTGGCGCACGTATCGTTGACATGTTGGTTGGCGAGCAATTGCCAAGGATTTGCTAGGGGTTTTGGTGAAAACCCGCGACTGTTTCCAAACCCCTTTGGACCGCGCGGCACTGGCATCTAGCGGTTTCGAATGCCCGTCACGCGCGGGGCGTGGACATGGGTTCGAATGGCGATGGCGGCGACCACCCCGGCCAAGGCTCCGAACAAATGGGCCTCCCAGGACACACCGGGTTGCCCCGGCAGGACACCCCATATGATCGACCCGTAAAGCAAGCCGACAATCAGAGCGGCCCCGAGTGTGACCATTGAGCGATCGACGAGGCCGCGCGCTATGAGAAAGCCGAACCAGCCAAACACCAGCCCCGAGGCACCGATATGGATGGCGGTACTGCCGAAAACCCAAACCAGAAGTCCGCCGAGCAGGATAATACAGGCATTCACCGCCACCAGGGCTCGGGTGGCCGTAGTGACCAAGAGCCCGCCCAGCATCAGCAGCGGTGCCGTGTTAGAAATCAAATGCGCAAAACTGCCATGCAATAGCGGCATCCCCAAGATGCCATCCAAGCCTGAGACATGTCGCGGGATCAGCCCAAAGAGCGTGTTGAACCAATAGCCCGTCGCCCAGTTCAGCGCTTGGATCACCCAAAGCGCTGCCACAAAGCCAAACAGGGCTATCATTCTGGTGACAACGGTGCGGTTGATTTCGGTTTTCATCATGAAGCCAAGATGATGCGCTCGGCGGAACTGCGCAAGGGGCGGCCCTAAAACTTTGCTTGTGCAACCTGGGCCGCCACTCGTTCTGTATGCTTTGCTGCCCCTAGGCTGCAATTTCTTCGGAAAAGTGATCCGCGAAGGATTTGAAGAATTTCGCCGCCAGTTTCTTGGCCGTGCTTTGGATCAAGCGGCTGCCAAGCTGGGCGATCTTGCCGCCAATGTCGGCCTTGGCGTCATAGCGCAGAATCGTTGTGTCGCCATCAGCGGTCAGGGTGACATCGGCCCCGCCTTTGGCATGACCTGCTGCGCCGCCATTCCCTTGACCTGTCAGGGAAAAGGCGTTGGGTGCGCCGCTGGTATCCAGTTCGACAGTGCCGCCAAATCTGGCTTTGACCGGCCCGACCTTAAGCACGACTTTGGCTTCCAAATCGGTATCGCTATGCTTGATGAGTTCCTCGCAGCCGGGAATACATTTTTGCAGCACCTCTGGGTCGTTCAACGCGGCATAGACCTGCTCAAGCGGCGCTGCGATGGTGATTTCATCTGAAAGTTCCATGTTTTTTCCTTTTAACAACAGGGAAATTTGATTTTTGCGATCAATTCGGCCTGTTCGGGTTTCATCGCCATTTTGCGACCAAGACGAGAGAAGAGAGATTTCAGGGCTGCCATGTGGGTTCCTTTCAAACGTCCGTGACTTGTTCGGTTCCGGGTTGGGTGTTTTGGCGGCGGTGCTGCACCAGTTGCGCGAGGATCGAGAGAGCGATTTCCTCGGGTGTGATTGCACCAAGGTTCAAACCAGCCGGGGAGTTCACCGCCTGGATGGCTGCGTCGGGAAAGCCGACCTCTGACAATTTGTCCGCCAGCATCGCGTATTTCCGTGCGCTGCCGACAAAGGCAACATAGTCGGGCGTTCCAGACAGGGCGGATTTTAACGCATCCAGATCACCTTGGCCTTGGGTGGCAATGACGATGACTTGCTGCTGTGCGGGGGCGGTTTTGGCGGTCACACTGTCTGTGACGCTCCAATGAAGGGAGGGGGCCAGAGATGCCAGCGCTCTGGCCACGGGCGAAGCCCCCAGAATCACCAATTCCGCCTGCGGCAAATAGGGTTCGATGAACACATCGATCGTGCCGCGAGAGGGGCAGCCATTGCGGGCAAAATGGGTGCCATCGACCTCATCCCCCGGCGCGACCCCCAGCGCCTCTAGCTGCTCTTCTGGCGCGATGGAAACCATTTGCGGTTTGCCATCTTTCAGCGCCTGCACGGCAAATCGTTTCACAGCGCCACGGGTGCAACCGCCGCCGAGCCAGCCATGCAGGATGGTGCCATCAGCTGCCAAGATGGCTTTGGCCCCGGCCTTGGCCGCGGTCGCGCCGCTGGAGCGCACAATTGTGGCGCAGGCAAAAGGTTGTTGGCGCGCGCCAAGCTCCTCAACAACTTTGCCGAATTCGAAATCCAGGATGGTTTGCGGTTTCATAGGGCGGCAAGCTCCTTTTCGAGACTGGCCAGATCGGCCAGAGTGTTGGCGGGTTGAAACAGGTCAAGCCAGGGCAGGGCAGCGGCCATGCCCGAGGCGATGGGCGCATAGTCTTTCCATCCCTTAAGGGGGTTCAGCCAGATGATCGTGCAGCCGCGTTTCTTCAGCTTTTGCAAGGCTTTGCTCAGTTCTTCGGGCGGGCTGGTGTCATAGCCATCGGACAGGATCATCACCACGCTGCGCCCATCGACAAAGCGTTTGGCATAGGTGTCGGCAAAGCGTTGCAGCGACGGTCCGATCTTGGAACCTCCGCCAAACCCGTCCGCCATCATGGACATACGGCCAATGGCGCGCATCGTGTCTTTGTCGCGCAGGGCCTCGGTGATGCGCACAAGGCGGGTGTGAAACAGGTAGGCATCCGCATCTTTGTCGGCCCGCATGAGCCCGGCAAGAAAGGCCAGAAACACCTGGGCGTAAAGGCTCATGGATCCCGATACGTCACACAGGGCCACAATCTTGCGCTGACGATCCGGGCGGCGTTTGCGCAAAAGATGCAGCGGCTCGCCCCCAGTGGCCAAACTGCGGCGGATGGTTTTGCGAAAATGCAGGCGATCCCCTTTGCACGCGGCTATGCGGCGGCGGGATCTTTGATCACGCAAGGCCGCGCCAAGCCTGAGCGCAACCTTTTCCGCAGCGGCAATGTCTTCGGGGCGGACAAGGTCGCGCAGATCCTGACGCGACAGCTGGCGTTGCATTGTGGCGATCAGCTTGCCGGTGCCATCGCCATCGGCCTCACCCTGGCCATCATCCGGAGCGGTGGCCGAGCCAGATAAGCCGCTTTGCGCGTCTTGCTCAGCGCGGTCGCGGTTGGAATGCACGCTGTCATTGATCGGGGTTTGCGGTTTGGGAATGACCTTTTGTTTGACCCGCCCGGCATCCAGCCAATAGGCGTCAAACAAGGCGTCAAACCGCTCGATTTCGTCTTTACAGCCGGTGCAGATGGCGCGCAGGGTACGGCGGCAATCTTGATGGGTCACCGCCCGCGTTTGGGCCAACCCGCGCAAGGCGAGCTCGGCCTCACCCACCCCCAAACGTAGACCGTTTTCGCGCAGATGGGCGACAAACCCCACCACCCGCGCCGTGGGCCCGGGATCGCGCGAGGCGAATTTCGTGACCCGGCTCATGCGGCCTTGCCCGCGATGCGTGCGGCGACATCACGAGTGATCTGCGCCTGATCGCTTTGGGTTTTCAGCAGGGTGGTCAGGGTCGATTGCAACACATCGGGCGAGCTTGTGAGATCGGCAATGCCCAAGCCCATCAGCGCCGCAGCAAAATCCAGCATTTCGGCGATGCCGGGCACTTTCTCCAGCTCTTCTTTGCGCAGGGTTTGTACGAAGCCAATGATCTGCTCCGCCAATTGCGCTTCAACCTCGGGGCAGCGGGCCTTGAGGATCGCCAATTCGGTCGCGCGGTCGGGGTAATCGACATAGGTATAAAGACACCGCCGCCGCAGCGCGTCGGACAGATCACGGGTGCCGTTTGAGGTCAGGATGACAATCGGGCGCGACGTGGCTGTGATGGTGCCCAGTTCAGGGATCGAAACCTGAAAATCCGACAGGATTTCCAGCAGATAGGCCTCAAACTCCTCATCCGCGCGGTCGATCTCGTCGATCAACAGAACGGGCGGTGTGTCTTGGGTGATAGCCGCCAAGAGCGGGCGCTCAAGCAGGAAGTCGCGGGAAAAGATCCGGGCCTCGACCGATTTCCCGGTCTCTCCATCTTCGGCCGCGGCTCGAATGGTCAGCAATTGGCGCTGATAGTTCCATTCATAAATCGCCTGCGAAGCGTCCAACCCCTCGTAGCATTGCAAGCGGATCAGCTTGGCATCTTGGGTGGTGGCCAGGGCGCGGGCGACTTCGGTTTTGCCCACACCTGCCGCGCCTTCCAATAGCAAGGGGCGGCCCAGAGACAGTGCCAGTTGCAGCGCGACGGCAAGGTCATCGGATGCAACATATCCGTCACCCCCCAGCGAGGTCTGTAATTCGGTCCATGTCATGATGGTGTTTGCAGGGCGCGCGGATTAACGCGCCCTGCATCCTTTCTTAGTCGTGCAGGCCAAGGGCATTGGCGGTTTTCCAGATCCGCCAATGATCATGCGGCATATTGGTATGCGTGTTGCCAAAGGCGCGGAACGCATCCTGCACGGCGTTGGAGAAACAGGGCACACCACCCACATGCGGGCTTTCGCCAACGCCTTTTGCACCGATTGGGTGATGCGGCGACGGGGTGACGGTGTAATCGGTTTCGTAATTGGGCACCTCCCAGGCGGTGGGCAGGAAGAAGTCCATCAAGGTCCCGGTTTTCACATTGCCCATATCGTCATAGGCAATCTCTTGTCCCAGAGCGACGGCGAGCGCTTCGGTCAATCCGCCATGGACCTGGCCCTCGATGATCATCGGGTTAATCCGGGTGCCGCAATCATCCAGCGCGTAAAAACGGCGAATGTCGGTCACGCCGGTGTCGACGTCAATATCCATGACACAGACATAAGCCCCGAACGGGTAGGTCATATTGGGCGGGTCATAATAGCTGACCGCCTCAAGCCCGGGCTCGATGCCAGGAATGGCCTGATTATAGGCGGCAAAGGCGATTTCCTTCATCGTCTTGAACCGCTCAGGCGCGCCTTTGACCACAAACCGATCCACGTCGAATTCAACGTCATCGTCATGCACCTCAAGCAGATAGGCCGCGATCATTTGCGCCTTTGCACGGATCTTGCGCCCGGCCATGGCCGTAGCAGCGCCTGCGACAGGCGTAGAGCGCGAGCCATAGGTGCCCAGACCATAGGGGGCCGTGTCAGTGTCGCCTTCCTCAATCGTGATGCTATCTGCGGGCAGCCCGATTTCTGAGGCGAGGATCTGCGCAAAGGTAGTCGCGTGTCCTTGTCCTTGTGAAATAGTACCCAGACGGGCAATCGCCGACCCGGTTGGGTGAATGCGGATCTCGCAGCTGTCAAACATGCCAAGCCCGAGAATATCGCAATTCTTGACCGGGCCAGCGCCGACAATCTCGGTAAAGAACGACAGGCCAATGCCCATCAGGGACCGAGTTTTCCCCGCCTTGAAATCCTCAACCCGCTGGGCTTGTTCGGCGCGCAGCCCATCGTAATCGACGGTCTTCAGCGCCTTGTCCCAAGCGGTGTGATAGTCGCCACTGTCATATTCCCAGCCTAGCGCGGCCTTGTACGGGAATTGTTCTTTCTTGATAAAGTTGATCCGGCGCAGCTCAGCCGCGTCCATATCCAACTTGATCGCCAGCACTTCGATCATGCGCTCGATGAAATAGACCGCTTCGGTGACGCGGAAGGAGCAGCGATAGCTGACCCCGCCGGGGGCCTTGTTGGTATAGACACCGTCCACCTCAAGGAAGGCGGTGGGGATGTCATAGGACCCGGTGCAGATATTCATGAACCCGGCCGGGAATTTGGTCGGGTCGGCGCAGGCGTCAAAGCCGCCGTGATCGGCCGTCACATGACAATGCAGCCCGGTGATCTTGCCCTCTTTGGTGGCCGAGATCTTGCCGGTCATCCAATAGTCACGGGCAAAGGCCGTGGTCATCAGATTGTCCATGCGATCTTCGATCCATTTGACCGGCTTGCCCGTCACGATAGAGGCCACGACCGAACAGACATAGCCGGGATAGGCACCAACCTTATTGCCAAACCCGCCACCAATATCGGGCGAGATCACTCGGATATTGTGCTCTTCGATGCCAGAGATCAGGCTGACCACGGTGCGGATCGCGTGTGGTGCCTGAAAGGTGCCCCAAAGCGTCAGCTTGCCATTGACCTTGTCCATCGACGCCACGCAGCCGCAGGTTTCCAGCGGGCAGGGGTGGGTACGGTGGTAATACATGGTCTCTTCTGCGACCACTTCGGCATTTGCGATGACCTCTTCTGTAGGTTCCTTGTCGCCTGCTTCCCAGGTGAAGATGTGGTTGTGATGTTTGCGCGGACCATGTGCGCCATCGACGGGTTTGCCGTCCTGAACCGTGTCTTCGCGCAGCACAACGTCTGATTTCAGTGCTTCGAACGGGTCTACAATCACCGGAAGCTCTTCGTAATCGACCTCGACCGCCTCGATGCCATCAGCGGCGGCATAGCGATCTTCGGCCACGACAAAGGCCACCTCTTGGCCCTGGAACAACACTTTGCCATCGGCCAACACCATCTGCTTGTCGCCTGCCAATGTCGGCATCCAATGCAGGCCCAGCGGCTCCAGATCCTTGGCTGTCAGAACCGCCAGAACACCAGGCACCTCCATAGCAGCGGAAATGTCGATATTCTTGATTCTGGCATGGGCATAGGGAGAGCGGACAAAGTCGCCGAACAACATGCCATCCAACTTGATGTCATCGACATAATTGCCCTTGCCTTGGGTAAAGCGGGCATCTTCGACGCGCTTGCGCGAACATCCCATACCCTTAAGATTGGCGACGCGGTCGTCGCGTGTGATTTCGTCCTTCATTCCGCAGCCTCCTTGGCACTGGCCATTTCGGCGGCTGCCGCCTGAATGGATTTCACGATGTTCTGATACCCGGTGCAGCGGCAGATATTGCCGGCCATGCCAAAGCGGATTTCTTCTTCTGTCGGGTTTGGATTTTCTTCCAGCAGCTTGGACGCGCGGGTGATCATGCCCGGCGTGCAGAACCCACATTGCAACCCGTGATGTTCCTTGAACGCAGCCTGAAGCGGGTTCAGGTCATCCGGCGTGCCAAGCCCTTCGATGGTGGTGACCTCGGCCCCATTGGCCTGCGCCACAAACATTGTGCAGGATTTCACCGATTTGCCGTTCAGCGTCACAGTGCAGGCCCCGCAATGCGAGGTGTCGCAGCCGATATGCGGCCCGGTGATGTTAAGCCGCTCGCGCAGCGTATAGATCAGCAATTCGCGCGGTTCGGCGAGGAATTCCTCTTCCTTGCCGTTCACGGTCATCTTGATGTGCATTTTGTTGGACATTTCAGAACGCTCCCTTATGCGCGCGACCAGGCGCGTTCGATGGCGCGGCGCAGGATCACGCCCGCCACATGTGTTTTAAAGGCGATGGGGCCGCGATTGTCTTCGGATGGGTCAATCCCGCCCAACATCGCCGCGACAGCGGCCTTGATGGCTGCGTCATCCAGCGTGGTGCCGACCAATGCGGCACCCGCTGCTTCGCAATAAACCGGCGTGTCGCTGAGATTGGTCATCGCGATCGATGCGGCTGAGCAGCTTTCGCCATCCTTGACCAATTGAACCGCCGCCGCCGCTGTGGCGTAATCGCCAATCTTGCGCTTTTGCTTTTCATAGGCATAGCCGCCCTTTGGCAGCGGAATGGTGACAGCGGTGAGAATTTCTTCGTCCTCGCGGGCGGTCATGTAAGCCGCCTCATAAAACTCACGGGCGTCGACCTCACGGGAACCATCCGGGCCTACAAGAGTGAAAGACGCATCCAGACATTGCATGAGACCGGGCATGTCATTGCCGGGATCGCCATTGGCAACATTGCCGCCAACAGTGCCCATATAACGCACTTGCGGATCTGCGATTTGCAGCGCCGCTTCGCGCAGGATGGGTGCCGCCTCGGTCAGGGCGGCGTGGTTGATGATGTCGGATTGGGTGACCATTGCGCCCAGGCGAATGCTGTCACCTGAAACCTCAATACCCCCCAGACCTTCGACATCCTGAAGGTCGATCAGATGGGGCACATCGGCCATGCGCAGCTTCATCATCGGGATCAGGCTGTGACCGCCCGCCATGACGCGCGCATCATCGCCGTGCTCCTCTAGAATGGACAGGGCACCGGCTAAATCCGTGGGCCTGTAATACTCGAATGCCGCTGGAATCATCGGCTCTCCTCCCTTCAAGCGAATGTTCTGGCTATGGGGAAGTGAGCATGCAGCACTTAGGGCTGGCTTTTAAAAATGCATGGAAAACAAGTGTTTTGCACGAAATGCGCGCTAGGTTGCACGAAATGCACCGACCTGCGCCGCCAAGGCGTCCTGAATATCGCGCAGCTTTGAGCGACTCACCGGGGCGGGCGGGACAGAGTCGCCATCAAAGATGCAGCGCCCCTTGTCCTTGTTACGCTCAAAGCGCACCACATAGGTCGGGTTCACCAGATAACTGCGATGTGTCTTGAGGAATCCCAGCGGCTCCAACCGCTTTGAGGCTTCGGTTACAGGCCAGACACAGAACAGGCGTTCGGTCTGGGTGTAGACTTGGGTGTAGTGGCCGTCCGCACGGACAAACAGCACTTCGGCCGGAGCGATAAAGACCTTGCCGCCGTCGCGTTCGCAGGGGATCTGTAGCAAAGGTGGGGCTGGTTCGGCTTTGGGGCGGGCAGCGGGCAATGCCACCTCTTCCTGCTGCGTAGAAGGAACGAGGTAGGTCACACTGACCCACAAGCAGGCCCCGAAAATGACAAAGCTGAACAGAATTACCCCGAGCGCCAATGTTTCATTATCCATGCGCGGCCCGAACTCATTTGCCCCGGGCAGAGCCTGAAAGGCGGTGCCAAACATCGCCAGGAAATGCGCCGAGCAAACCGCCATGGCAAAGCACAGCGTTCCAAGGACGATATTTCGGTTGGTCCGCTCGCCATAGGCGACCCAGATGGCCAGGATACATAGCCCAACCGCCAGGATCGAGGATACCAACAGGCCAAACGGGGTGTAGATCGCGCGGCACAGCTCAAGCCCTGCCATGCCGATATAGTGCATCACCAGAATGCCGATGCCGAGCACCGCTCCGGCCAAGGTGATGACCAACGGCGTTCGATTGGTGAAATGCAAAAGGATCAGCGCAGCGCCGACGATCAGGATCGCGGTTAATGCCGAGATCAGTGTGATTGCCGCATCATAGAAGAACAGAATGGGCAGTTGTAGCCCAAGCATGCTGATGAAATGCATCGCCCAAATACCACCACCCAAGGCGATGGATGCCAGGGCAATCGACACCTTCTTGTCAAACATCGTCTTGCTGGACAGGTCTCTGGTCAGGGACAGGCCGGTAAAGCCAGAGACCAGGGCAACAAGGCCAGCCATCGCCGTCAGAAAGGCGCTGTGAGTAAAGGGCAGGGTTTCCATGCGGGCAAGATGCCCGCGCTTTGGAATTATTGCAAACTACATATGGTTGTTTTTTGAGGTATCACTGCTGGTCTTGCGCGAAACTCGCGGGGTGGTGTTACGCCGTTATCTGGGCAGGTTTGAAGTTTTGCAAGACTTGCCGCGCCGCTGCAACCACCGGATCATGTGTTTCCTTTAGAATTGAGACCCGATCAAACCGCGATGGGTCGCGGGTCACAGCCTCGCGCAGGGCTGCGCCAAAAGCCATGCGCAGCTCAGTTCCGATGTTGAATTTGCAGATCCGCGAGCCGCGCGCCAGAAATTTGCGCTGGGCGGCTGGCACGCCAGAGCCGCCATGTATCACCAATGGCAGGTTGGTCACGCTTTCAATGGCGCGAATGCGGGCCTCGTCCAGGCCTTTGCCAGCCCCTTGTTGCAAATGGGTATTTCCAACCGAGATCGCCATGGCATCCACACCGCTTGCCTTGGCGAACTCTGCAGCCTCGCTGGGATCGGTACCGGCGGATTGCTCACCGCCATCATAGCCGACAAATCCGATCTCCCCCTCGCAGGACGCACCCGCGCGATGGGCCATCTCGGCGATTCTTGCGGTTTCCTTGATGTTTTGCGCCAGCGCTTTGCGCGATCCGTCATACATGATCGAGGTAAAGCCACTGTCCAGAGCCTGCTGACACTCCTCCAACTGATATCCATGATCCAGATGCACGACGACCGGAACTGACGCGGCATCGGCCAGGTGCCGCATCATCTTGCCCAGAACGGGCAGGGGGGTATGTTCACGGCAAGAGGGCCCCGCCTGCAGGATGACCGGAACCTGTTCATGCTCGGCCGCCTCGACATAGGCGCGCATTTCCTCCCAGCCGAGACAAACAAGTCCGGCCACCGCGTAGCCCTCGGCCATGGCGGGTTTTAGGACGTCAGAAAGGGTCGCAATGCTCATTTGAATTTCGCAATCATGTCTTTGATGCCAGGAATGGTTTCGATCTGATAGGCATGGGTCGGCTGGAAATATTGCACCAGCGACCGCTGGGTCAGCCCGCCCAGAATGGTAAAGTAATACATCTCATAACCCGGCAGCACGCAGCAGGGGTGATACCCCTTGTCGATTACAACGGTGGAGCCATCGACGATGTGATAGGCGTCACCGGGCTTGTTATCCTCACGTTGCAGCATTTGCAGACCCGAGCCGTGGTTGGGCTTAAAGCGGAAGTTATATGTCTCGTCATGGCGGGTTTCGTCGGGCAGACGGTTGGTGTCGTGCTTATGGCTTGGAAAGCCGGACCAGCCGCCGGTGCCGACGGTATACAACTCGCTGACCAAAAGCCGCCCGACCTTGTCATGTTGTTTCTGGCCCAGGATGTGTTTGATCTTGCGATGGGTTTTGGTGTCGTCCGAGCCGTATTGAACAAGGTCATGCTGGCGCACGTCAAAAGGATCGAGCACCTTGTCATATTTCGCCCCGGCGACAAAGACTTCGGTGTCTTCAGAAACACAGGACATGGTCACTTTGGCACCGACCGGCACATAGACACCTTCGGGATCGCCATCCCAGACATCCTCACCGCGATTGCCAAGCTTGGCAAAGGACACGCCTTCGACATCGACATCAACGGTCCCGGTGGCGGGTACGATGCAGGTTTCATAGCCCGGAACCTGATATTCAAACGCCTCGCCGTGTTTCAGTTTGACGATGTTGAAATAGTTCAGCGGCACCAGATCACTGTCGACATCAACGATGGGCGCATTTGCATTGTCATAGGGGGCGATGTGCATGGGTGATCCTTTCAGGGCAAAGTGGGGCCGGGATGGGTGTTCAGGAAGTCCGATAGTTCGGCAGGTGTGGGCATGGCCGGGGCGCAGCCGACGCGCGAGACGACGATAGAGGCGCAGGCCGACCCGCGCGTGACGGCATCTTTCACCGAATGACCGGCAGCCAGCGAAGCGACAAAGCCGCCCATAAAGGCGTCTCCGGCACCGACAGGTTTCAGGGCCTGGACCTGGAAGATGCCGGTTTGGGTCTCGCCGGCTTTGGTCAGGGTGATCGCACCCTTTTCGCCCATCTTGTAGACGACGATCTGCGCGCTGTCGGCTGCCAATTGCCGCGCCTTGGCCAGCCCCTGATCATAATCTCCGGCCATAAAGCCGAATTCGACATCATTGCCGATAATGATGTCGCACAGGTCTGCGGCGCGCGAATAGGTCTCGGCTGCAATGTCCGCAGAGGGCCAGCTATAGGGGCGGTAATCAATGTCAAAGATCACCGGAAGGCCAGCGGCGCTGGCCATCTCAAAGGCTTTGAATGTCGCGCTGCGCGATGGTTCGGCTGCCAGGCAGGTGCCCGTGGCGATCAGCGCGGAAAAGCGTGTGTAATCGATCTTTTGAACGTCCTCAGCAGACATCTCGAAATCGGCGGCACCGTTGCGGTACAAGACCGCCTGATGGTTCTCCAGACGGGATTCAGCCAGGGCGAGCGATGTGCGCGTTTCACCAGTGCTGGTCGTCACGTAACTGGTCTCAATACCGTAGCTTTCCAATTCTTTCAGGCAAAACTGGCCAACCGGGTCTTGCGACACGCGGGTGACCAAAGCAACCTGAGCGCCGTGCCGGGCCAGGCCCGCTGCGATATTGCCCGAGGATCCACCCAGACAGGCGGTAAAGCGTCGAGCCTCTTCGATACTGGTGCCAGGCGGATCCGGATAAAGATCCATCCCGGCGCGGCCCAGAACAAGAAAACGGTTTTCGCCAAGGCGATTAAGGTCTGCCATGTTTCCTCCCTCTTGCAACGCATAAAATCCGGCAGCGGATTAATTTGCGTCTTGCGCAAGTCCTAGTCTCAAGCTACCTATTTTGCAACCGGTTGCAAGAATTGTTTTCCGACACTGAACCAGGGGAGGGGTCATGACGGAATTGGGAATAGGTATTGTCGGGGGCGGATATATGGGCAAAGCCCATGCTGTCGCCATGTCTTCAGTCGGGGCGGTGTTCAATACCAAGCTGCGTCCAAGGCTGGAAATGGTGGCAGCGGGGTCAGTGGAATCGGCGCAGCGCTATCGCAAAGCTTTTGGATTCGCACGTGCAGCAGAGAGCTGGCAGCAGTTGGTTCAGGACCCAAAGGTTGAGGCCATCGTGATTGCCTCACCGCAAGAAACCCATCGCGCCATTGCCGAGGCTGCATTTGAACTGGGTAAGCCAGTTTTGTGCGAAAAACCCCTGGGCGCCAGCATCAAAGACGCCCGCGCCATGGTGGCAGCCGCCGAAAAGGCAGGGGTCGTCAATATGGTTGGTTTCAACTATATTCGCACACCCGCCAGTCAGTTTGCCCGCCAGCTTTTGTCTGAGGGCACGATTGGCGACGTAACCTATTTCCGGGGCGAAATGACCGAGGATTTCCTGGCGGATCCTGCTTTGCCCTTTAACTGGCGCTGCGAAGGTTTGGCCAATGGCAATATGGGCGACCTGGCTCCGCATCCGATCAACGCCGCCTTGGCCCTGATGGGGCCTGTGGCGCGGGTCATGGCGGATATCGAAACGGTACATTCTGAGCGCTCCGGCCAAGCTGTGACCAATGACGATCACAGCCAGCTGATGCTGCGGTTTGAATCTGGGGTGATGGGGCATCTCTATTCCAGCCGCATCGCGACGGGGCGCAAAATGGGTTATGCCTATGAGATCCACGGGACCAAAGGGCATATCCGCTTTGATCAAGAGGATCAAAATGCGCTGTGGCTCTATCTGGCCGAAGGGCCAGAGGCGCAGCGCGGGTTCCGCAAGATCCTGACCGGGCCAGCGCATCCGGATTTCGAACCGTTTTGCCAAGGGCCTGGACATGGCACCGGCTATCAGGATCAGATTATCATCGAGGCGCGCGACTTTTTGCAGGCCATTGAGACTGGGACCGCGGTCTGGCCCACCTTCCGTGATGGATTGGCCGTGTCAGAAGTGATCGAGGCCGCCTGGGAATCTACAGTGACCAATAGCTGGGTCGACGTCGCGACCCACTAAAGGTGGACGGGCCAAGCTCTCATCAATGCGATGGCCCGCCACGACACAGAATGAATTGGCTTGGAACAAGGATAACAGCCATGACAAAGTTGAAATGGGGCATGATTGGTGGCGGCGAAGGCAGCCAGATCGGACCCGCGCACCGGCTTGGGGCCGGATTGGATGGGGCATTCGAATTCTGCGCCGGAGCGTTGGATCATCGCCCCGATACCGGGCGGGCCTATGGCCAGACGCTGGGTCTGGCGGCAGATCGCTCTTATGGTGATTGGCAGGAAATGCTGGCCGGTGAAAAAGCGCGCGAAGATCGGGTTGATCTGGTGACGGTCGCAACCCCCAACGCCACGCATTTTGAAATCACCAAGGCGTTTCTGGAAGCTGGCTTTCACGTGCTCTGCGAAAAGCCGATGACCATGACCGTGGAAGAAGGCGAAGAGATTGTCCGCATTGCCAAATCCAGCGGCCGCATTTGCGCAGTGAATTACGGCTATTCCGGCTATTCTCTTGTGCGCCATATGCGGGCGATGGTGGCGCGGGGCGACCTGGGCGCGATCCGTCTGGTCAAGGCCGAATTCGCCCATGGCCATCACGCGGATGCGGCGGATGCTGATAACCCACGGGTACGCTGGCGCTATGATCCGGCACAGGCGGGGGTTTCGGCTCAGTTTGCCGATTGCGGTATTCACGCTTTGCACATGGCAAGCTTTGTGATCGGGCAAGAGCTGAAATCGCTGTCCGCCGATACGGTAAGCTGCATCGCGTCACGCGAGCTAGAAGATGACGCTATGGTCAATATGCGCTTTGATGGCGGGGCTGTCGGGCGGCTTTGGACCTCCTCCGTTGCCATTGGGCGCCAGCACGGGCTGACGCTGCAGGTCTTTGGAGAAAAGGGTGGGCTGCGCTGGGCGCAGGAACAGCCCAACCAATTGTATTGGATGCCGCTTGGCGAACGTCTTCAGGTGATTGAGCGCGGCGAAGCGGGCCTGTCTCCCGAGGCAGATCGCACCACGCGGGTCACGATTGGCCATGCCGAGGGCATGCCGCTGGCCTTTGCCAATATCTATTCCGATTTGGCCGAAGCGATACGGGCCGCAAAGGACGGGCGTCCGATGGACCCGGCAGCGGATCTTTATCCGCGTGCCGAGGACGGCCTGCGTTCGATGGCGGCAGTTTTCGCGGTGGCGGAAAGTGGCAAGGCGGATGGTCAATGGACCGATGCCCGGCCTCCAATGTTTCGCTAGGGGGCCGATCCTAAGCGCGGGGTCGCAAGGTCCCGCGTTCAATGACCTGACATTCAAAGATCCGGGCGGCAGGGGCGTTGTCCGGGTCTTGCAACATCGCCATCATCACGTCGATCGAAGCCTCGACAATCTCGGGGATGGGCTGGCGGATGGTGGTCAGGTTGATGTTTTCCCAACCCGCCATTTCCATATCGTTCAATCCAATCAGCCCGACATCCTGCGGCGCGGATAGCCCTCGATCCTGCAAGGCGCTGAGCGCCCCGATAGAGAGCACATCATCGCCGCAGAAATAGGCTTCGCATGGGGTGCCTTCTAACTGGCGCAGCATTTCCTTTCGCCCGGCGTCAAAGGAATAAGCCTCGGCAAAGCTGATATCCAAACGCGTATCCGGGTGGCGCGCGATTTCGGACCGAAAGCCAAGCAAGCGATCCTGGGTCGATGTCGCTTCTTTAGGACCGCCCAGAAAACCCACATGGCGATAGCCGCGCGCCATCAGCTCGCTGGCAGCCATGCGACCGCATTCCTGGTTGTCGACCCCAACCACATGGACCTGTGGATTAAAGGCGGCGCGTCCAAACGCGTGCAAAACCGGGATACCTGCGTCGCGAAACCCAAGCGCAAAGGCGGGGGGCAGGGTCGAGGAGGCAACTACGACCCCATCCACAGAATACTGCCGCAACATGCGGACCGAGGCCGCCGGATCGGTTTCATCGGTCAGGTTTACCAGCAAAGGCCGCAGGCCCTTGTCCTGTAACCCACGGGTGAACTGATCGAACACCTCAAGGAACAAAGGGTTGTGAAAGTTGTTGGAGATCAGGCCAATCAACTTGGTCCGCCCGGTGGTCAGGCTCGAGGCCAGCGCATTGGGGTGATAGCCCAGCTCTTGCGCCGCCGCTTCGACCTTGGAACGCATCTTGGCAGAGACAGACGCGCCTTCGGTGAAGGTGCGCGAAACGGCCGAGCGGCTGACGCCGGCGCGTTTTGCTACGTCTTTTAGCGTGACAACCATCACAATCCCTTGGCCAAGCGAAATTTTGGGTCTTGGACATGTCGTCTCCAAGACCCAATTTGTTGCTAAGGGATAATTGGGCCGCTTTCAACCAAACGCGATGCGACAGAAACGTTACAAGGTGAACGCTTTGCGGAAGGCTTCCAAAGCGGCTTCGGAGTCGGTTTTGGCAAATGCCTCCATCCCAATTGGTCCCCGATACCCCATTTCTGCCAGCGCGCGGGCCACAGCGGTGTAGTTTATTTCACCGCTGCCCGGTTCAAAGCGCCCCGGATTATCCGCAACCTGAACCTCACCAATCCAAGGCAGACATTTCTCGCACCAGCGGATTAAATCGCCTTCGCCGATTTGGGTGTGATAGAGGTCGAGATTGATCCGCAATTGCGGCAGGTCAATTGCTGACACCAGGGCCAAGACATCCGCCGTTGACCCGAAAGGGCAACCGGGATGATCGAGCAGGTTCAGGTTTTCCAGTGTAAAGACAACGCCTTCGGCCTCGGCCAGGTCACAGATCCGCATCAAGCTGTCACGCGCCTTGAGCCACATGTCGCCCGTTTCCAGCTCATGTTGCCAGATCGGGATGCCACCCTCGCCAAGTCCGGTTCCGTGCAGGTTCAGGCGATCCACGCCAAGGCGCTTGCCGACCTGAACCGTTTCTTTGGCCGAAGCGAGCAGGATCTCTGCCCCCTCATCATCCGCCAAGCGCCCCTGCAGATACCCGTTCATGATGGTGTAATTTGCGCCCACGGCTTCTAGCTTGGCAATGTCGTGGTCGGGCCAATTCCACAGTCCGACCCCAAACCCCATCTCGGTCAAACGCGCGGCGCGCCATGCGATGGGTTTGTCCTGCCAAAGCATTTCGGCACAGGCGGCAAGTTGAAATGGTTGAGTCATGTCGGGCCTCGTTCTGTGTCTGCTCCGCAATCAGGCGTCGCGTTCCATGATCCATTCCACCTCGGGCGCGGCCACAAAACGCCATTTGCGCAGGGGGCCTGCCATGACGTTGAGGTAGTACATTTCAAACCCATAGGGCGCGCCGCAAGGGTGGTGGCCTCGTGGCACGCAAACCACGTCGCCATCCGCCACGGCCATGGTTTCATCCAGGCTGCCATCATCGGTATAGACGCGCTGAATACCAAACCCGCTGGCCGGGTTCAGACGGTGATAATAGGTCTCTTCAAGATAGGTGATCCGCGGATAATCATCTTCGTCGTGACGGTGGCTCGGGAAGGAGGACCAATGGCCCGCCGGGGTAAAGACTTCGGTCACCAAAAGGCTGTCGGCATAGTCTTCGTTTTCCATGGCGATATTGTTGATATAGCGGGTATTGGTGCCTTTGCCGCGTTCGGTCAGCGTGATGCCATCCGGTCCGATCCGGCGCGCTTCGTGACCGCCTTTGCCGGGGGCCGAGCAGACGGCAATGGTGCAGTCGGTTTCGGCTTCGGCGGCCCAATCGCTGCCATTTGGCAGGTAAAGGCAATGCGGCGGTGTCTTTTCAAAGACATTCATGCGCTCGCCCAGCACACCCCAGTCCTGACCCGCGCTGGTGATCGCGGCTTTGCCCTCGACCATGACCAGAATGACTTCATTGTCACCGGTGGCCTCAGCGACCTTGTCACCCGCCCGTAGACGGTGGAGATCAAACCCGACATAGCGCCAGCCTGCGCTTTCCGGGGTGATCTGGTGCACCTTGCCATGGGTTCCAAAGGGCTTTTTCAAGAGATCGGGCATGTTCTGGGACTTTCTGAAGGGGTGAAGCCGCCAGCCAGGTTCGGCTGGCGGCGGTTTGTGTCAGGCACGTTGTCGATGGCTCAACGCGCTGAGCGCGCTGTCGAGCGTGGCATCTGTCCAGTCTTCGGCCAAAGCCTGGCGCAGAATATCGGCCTGAGTTTGCGGAGCGTTCCCCCCGATAGGGGGATCGGTGTCTAGATTGGTGGGAAAGGCATAGCCTTCGGCGCAGGCGGCGATTGCAGCCTGGATATCTGCAGCCCCCATCTGTCCCCGCAGGCTTTGCAGCGCCGGGTAGAGTGATCGACACATGGTCGAACGATCCACCGCCTCCATCGCCCGTCCAAAGGCCGAGGAGACCTGCAACAGGTTTGCCATCCGATGCACATCTTCGGTGATATTCGCGCCAGCCGCATGAAAGAGCGCCGGGTTGAAAAACACCGCATCGCCTTTGGACAGGGGCAGTTGCACACAGGCCTCGTCGAAATAGGCCGCGAAACCGGGATCGTGAAAGGCCAGATAGCCGGGGCCATATTTCTGCGAAAACGGCAACAGCTTGGTTGGCCCGCTTTCGATGGACATGTCACAATGGGCCACGGCCCCTTGTAGGGTCAGGGCCGCCGTCACCAGATGGGCGTGAACCGGGAATTTGGCCGCGACATCAGCGGTTTGAAAGCCGAGGTGATAGTCGCGATGCGCTTGTTGTGCCTTGCCACCCGGCCGCACCTGGTTCACTTGCGCGGTCATTTGGTAATGCGGTCCTAGCCAGGCCTCGCAGGCTGTGGCTATCGCTGCATTGCCATAATAAAGCGCAAACCCCTCTGGGTCCTGAAGCGCATGTTTTTGCAGCGCGTTCCACACCCTGTCATTGGCCCCGGAGGCGGCAAAGTGATCACCTTCGCCGCCGCCCTTGGCTTTTTCCTCGGCGATGATGGCGCGAAAAACATCGCTGGCCCGATCAATCACCGACGTGTCGGGGTAAGCGTGTTTCAGCACGATCACGCCAGCGCTTTGGTTCAGAACACTGGCCCATTCGCCCATCAGCGCGCGCCGCTGCTCAGCATCGGCCAGATTGGGGCGCAAGGCATTCATGTCATAAAGAGGGATGTTCTTTTGAACCGAGGCGGCTAATGGCACCGCCTCGGAGGTAAGTTGTTGCGAAGTCAACACCTTGAACTCATCCAGATCGCAGGATTCGCGATCAAAATAGGGAATATATCCGAGCTCTTGTTCAACCATGGTAACCTCCTTGGTCATGGTCTTGGTGTTGCCTGCAAAGCAGGTAGTGAAATCAGGTCTGGATGGTCAGGCCAGACTGGGCACAGACTTTTTGAATGTGCTCATATCCCATCTTGGAATAGTCATAAGGCGGGGCTTTGGCCGGGTCCTGTTCCGCCTCGACCACGATCCAGCCGCTGTATTCCATCGCCTTCAGCGCGTCGGAAACCGCTTGGAAATCGATGCAGCCATCGCCGGGCACGGTAAAGGCACCGGCAATCACGGCATCCAGGAACGAGCGGTTATTGGCGCGCACATCCGCAACGATATCCGGGCGGATATCTTTGAAATGCACATGATGCACCCGGTCGCCCCAGCGGTTCAGCGTCGCCATGACATCGCCCCCACCAAAGAGTAGGTGGCCGGTGTCAAAGCACAGCTTCAACTCTGGGCCCGAGCCTTCCATCAGCCAGTTCACATCATCTTCGCTTTCGATGATCGAGCCCATATGGTGGTGATAGGTCATCGGCATGCCAAGATCCGCCATCCATTTGGCCAGCTCGGTCAGTTTGGCCCCATAGGCCAGCACCTCGTCCCGAGACAGTTTGGGGCGGTCATTCACCGGCACATCGATCATGCCCTGAACCGTGTTGGAGCATTCCGCATAGACGATGCAGGGGGCATCGAGGGCAATGAACTGGTCCACCTGCTGGCGCACGGCGGCCTGTTCGCTGGCCACATCATTGACCAGCGAATTGCCCGAACACCAACCACCGCACAAGGCGATGTCATATTCGGTCAGATAGGCGCGCAGCCCTTCGGTATCGGCAGGCATGCGCTGGCCGCGTTCCACACCGGTATAGCCAATCTCACGCGCTTCGCGCAGAGCTTGCTCCATGGTGTAGTCGGCAGTGATGTCGGGCAGATCATCGTTCTGCCAGGCAATGGGGGAAATCCCGATTTTGACGCTCATGTCTTCTATGTCCACTTAGTCGGCGCGTTGCGCTTTGCTGGTTTCGTCGTAATTGGCGCGGGCCTGCCGCACGCTTTCCTGATTGCTGACCTCGGGGATGCCCACATCCCACCAGGCCCCACCACCGGCCTCGGTCGGGCCATGCCACGGGTCGGTGTCGATCACGATGACCACGGGAATATCCGAGCCTTTGGCCTCGGTCAGTTTGGCCTCAAGATCTGCGATATCCTTGGCTTTCATCGCCTTGGCCCCCATTGCGGCGGCATGGGCGACAAAGTCGATCTCGGGCTGTTCCTCGACGTTGCAATGTTCATAAAGGTTGTTGAACGGCTGCCCGCCAGTGCCGGTTTGCAATCGGTTGATACAGCCAAAGCCGCGATTGTCGGTCAGTACCACGGTAAAGGGCACCTTGCGCATCACGGCGGTGGCCAGTTCCGAATTCGCCATCATATAGCTGCCATCACCGGTAAAGCAGATTACGTCACGCTCGGGCTGGGCCAGTTTCAGACCCATCGCGCCTGCAACCTCATAGCCCATGCAGCTAAAGCCGTATTCCATGTGATAGCCGCCAGCACTGGCCTGCCAAAGCAGTTTCAGCGCGCCGGGCATGGTGCCTGCAGCACACATGGCAACGGTTTTCTCAGATCCGGTGCGCTGCACGGCCCCAATCACCTCGGCATCAATCGGCAAATAGCCTTCGCCACCGTCGCGGTTACGGCAATGCTCATCCACACGCGCCAACCAATCCAGACGGACCTGAGGATCAAACCCGGATTTGCGCGTGTCGCCAAGCGCGGCGGTTAGCTTTTCAAGCGCGATGCGTGCATCTGACACCAACCCGACCGAGCCATGTTTCTGCGCGTCATATCCTTGCACATTGATCGAGATGATCTTGCGATCCGGGTGTTTGAAAACCGACCAGGACCCGGTGGTAAAGTCCTGGAACCTTGTGCCGACTCCAATGACCAGATCAGCCTGCTCAGACAGTTTGTTGGCCGCTGCTGACCCATCCACACCGGATGCGCCAAAGTTCATCTCATGGCTTTGGGGCAGGGCCCCTTTGCCCGATTGGGTTTCGATAAACGGAATGCCGTGTTTGGTTGAAAATGCGCCAAGCGCCTCCTCGGCCTCGGAATAGATCACACCGCCGCCAGCAACGATCACCGGGCGTTCAGCCCCTTTGATCATCTCGGCCACTTCTGCCAATTCGCGCGCATCCGGTTCCGGACGGCGGATATGCCAGGTGCGCGGCTCAAAGAAGCTGACCGGGTAATCATAGGCCTCGGCCTGAGTGTCCTGACAAAAGGACAGAGTGACCGGGCCGCAGGCTGCGGGATCGGTCATCACTCGCATGGCGCGGGGCAGGGCGGTCAGCAACTGTTCAGGCCGCATGATGCGGTCGTAATAGCGGCTGACCGGGCGAAAGCAGTCATTGACGCTCAGCGTACCGTCTTCGAAATCTTCGATCTGTTGCAAAACCGGATCGGGCGCGCGGCCGGCAAAGACATCACCAGGCACAAACAGCACAGGAATGCGGTTCACATGCGCCAGAGCGGCGGCAGTGACCATATTGGTCGCACCCGGCCCAATCGACGAGGTTACGACCTGTGCGCGCTTGCGTTTATGCGCTTTGGCATAGGCAATCGCTGTATGCGCCATGGTCTGCTCGTTCTGGCCGCGCCAGGTCGGAAAGCTGTTACCGGCCTGTTGCAGGGCTTCGCCCAGGCCGCAGACATTGCCATGGCCAAAGATGCCCCAGACGCCGTCCAGGAAACGCTCGCCCTCGGGGGTCATTTGTGCCGAGAGGTATTTGACCATGGCCTGCGCGGCGGTCAATCGGATGGTTGTCATGTTTCTTAACCCTCATTCAAAGGCGTGTTGGCGGGGAGGCTGCGGGCCTGATCCCAGATATTACAGAGTCGTTTGAAGCGGTTGGCCATCTGGTCAACAGCCTCTGCGTCGTTGATGTCGCCTTTGAGCCAGGCGCGGGCGGGGTCGGCGAAGATTGTGCGGCCGACGGCAAAGCCTTTGACCAGGGGTTGTTT